>CAWFEN010000001.1:0-26341 GCA_963814865.1 uncultured Alphaproteobacteria bacterium
TATCAGCCCGAAGGGTCCGTGGTCATCGAGGTGGCCGATGAATTTTGCCCGTGGAATGCCGGCCGTTGGCGGATCGGCTGCGACGGCGTCGACCGCACCGACGAGCCCCGGCGCTGCGTTGCGACATCACTGCGCTCGGCTCGGTTTACCTCGGCGGCTTTACCTGGACCAGGCTCGCTCGTGCTCTGCGGGTTCAAGAGCTAGACTTGGGTGCCGCCGAGCTTGCGGACGGGATTTTCCATATGTGGACGGCCCCCTCCTCGCAAGATGTTTTGCAGTGATTTGATCAGATCGCTTGCGTCCATATGTCCGGCCTGTTGGTGCGCTCGCACATGAACGCTGGCCAAGATGGTTTCCGCGACAAGAGTTCCAAACAGAATAGCGACCTCATAGCGGGCCACTGGAAAATCCGGAGTGTCTCTCATCGTGGATCGATTGATCACACCATCTGCTCGTTATCTTGCAAGTTCTGGTAGCAAAGAGCGCGAGTGAAGTTGCGTCGCGCCCCCGTGTTTCAGCTGACTTAAGCCGCGCGTGCCGATGCGGCGGGCGCAGCTGTTGCGGCGTAGTTTTCCCCCGTAACCATCAGTTTCCAGGCGATGCGCGCCATCTTGTTGGCCAGTGCCACGGCGGCCAACTTCGGTGACTTGCGTTTGAGGAGTTCGGATAGCCAAGGCGACGGCCTTCCACCGCGCTGAGCATGTTGGATCACGGTGGTAGCCCCGACCACCAGCACGCTGCGCAATCCTCCGTCGCCGGCGCGTGTGATCCCACCGAGCCTGGCCTTGCCCGCGGTCGAATGATCTTTTGGCGTCAAGCCGATCCAGGCCGCGAACTGGCGTCCGGATCGAAATAGGCGAGGCTCCGGGGTCTTCATTGCCAGCAGCACCGCGCCGATCGGTCCGACGCCGGGGATCTTGGTGAGCCGTCGGCTGCATTCGTCGGCGCGATGCCAAGCGATGAGCCTGGCATCGATCTTGTCCATCTGCTTCTGCAGCTGCGCATATTCCTCGGCCTGGGCCGCAAACAGCTCGCGAGCCAAGGCGGGCAGGCTCGCATCGGCTTGGATGCGTTCGAGCAGAGGAGCGAGGTGAGCCCTTCCCTTGGCGGCTGTAAGGCCGAATTCGCCAGCATAGCCTCGGATGGCGTTGCTCAACTGCGTGCGATTGCGGATCAGCCGGTCACGCACGCCGACCAGCATCAAGGCCGCTTGCTGCTCAGCCGTCTTCACCGGCACAAAGCGCATCGTTGGTCGGCTCATCGCCTCACACAGCGCTTCCGCGTCCGCCGCATCGTTCTTGCCGCGCTTGAGGTACGGCTTGACGAGCTGCGGCGCGATCAACTGCACCGAATGTCCGAACGATTGCAGCAGCCGTGCGCAATGGTGGCTCGCACCGCAGGCTTCGATCGCGATCACCGTCGGCGCCAGCTTCTCGAGGAATGCGAACATCTCCTTGCGCCGCAGCTTCTTCCGCAGAACCGGCTGCTCGGCGCTGTTCACGCCGTGAAGCTGGAAAATGTGCTTCGACGTATCCATACCAATTCGGCTAATCTGCTCCACGGACGGCCTCCTTTGTTTGAGATCTACAGCGACCTCATTCTGGCACGCTCGATGCCGTCGGGGGCCGTCCACACCAACAGACGAACAGGGCACCCTGGTGCCCGGAGATTTTTTGAGACCCTCGTATCAGCTCGAGGTTCGGGTTGCGAGCGAAGCCGAAGAACAAACAGCCAAAGTCTGTCTACGGAATACGCCGTGGAAGTGCGGCGCATCGCGTTGCAACAACTGCCAGACGCGGGCGTGACGATGTCGGACGAGGACGTGCCCCTCTCGGTCGCGGCAACGCGAATTGCCGTTGCTCAAGGCGATCAACGGCGCGAACCTGGCCGCAAAACCAGGGGAATCCGGCGCATGTCGGCTCAATTCGACAGGAGGAACGATCGTGCGGCGCTGGTTGTGGGCCTTCATGCTCCTGCTGCTGCCCGCCTGCGCGCTGGCGCAGCAGGTTCCAGGACCGGTGGGCCAGCCGGAAGGGACGTGGCGAGAGCAGATCAACTGGGTGCCGATCGACATCGGCGGCGTCCGGTACCTGCTCGACGCTCAGCGCGCATGGCACGCCGGCGGCGCGCAACCGGCCTTGGATGCACCCGATCGGATGCGATGCGGAGGCGGTGCGCTGGTTCATCGAGCGCGGGTTTGTCGTGCTGGCCGGGATGCGGCGCGGCTACGGTCGATCCGGCGGACCCTACTCCGAGGGCGCCGGCGGACCTTTCGGAATGAGCGGCATTCTCTGCGACAATGCCGATTTTGCTGCGGCCGGGCTCGAAGCAGCCCACGATTTGGCGGCGATGGTCGAGTACGCTGCGACCCTCCCCTTCGCCCGTCCCGGCGGCATGGTCGTCGTCGGCCATTCGGGCGGCGGCTGGGGTGCCATCGCCTATGATGCGGTGCCGCACCCGCGCGTTACGGCGTTCGTCAATATGGCCGGCGGCCGCGGCGGGCACCTTCACGGCTGGCCGAACGAGAACTGCCATCCGGAATTGCTGGCCGAGGCGGCCGGCCGCTTCGCGCGCACCTCGGCTACCCCGATGCTCTGGATTTACACTGCCAACGACAGCTATTTCGCGCCGCCCATCGCGGGCGCGCGTTCGAAACCGCCACGGCACCGCCGTCGCCAATTACCCGGCGCTGCGCTGCGACGGGCACTCCTTCGCCGTCGACGCCACGGGTCGCATGCTCACGATGGCCGACGCCTCGCCGCGGCTGGTGCTCGCCGCCTTCGATCTCGCCGCGATCCGCAGGATCCGCCGCGAGGAACGGTTTCGCTGGCAGATTTGACGAGCCGCAGGCGGCCACAGCGATGTCAACCTATACCGATCTCACCCCGGCGGCCGCCAGCCGCGCGCTGCGGGAGGCCGGGATCTCATGTCACGCGGAGGCGCTGGCCGTCGATGCCCGCGAGGAGCGCTGGGTCGTGGCGGTGCCGGACGGCCGCATCGCCTGGTTCGCCGCATCGGCGGCAGGCGCGAGGCGGCTAGCGGTCGAACGCCCGGGTCTTGCGCCTGCTTCAGGCGCGGTGCTCGTTCCGTGTGCCGGAGGTGTTGTTCGTCTCGAACATCGGGTTCGATGTCCGCCGGATGGTGCCGGGGGAATGCGATCCCTGGGGTCTGTACCGGCGTTGCGTGGCCGATACCGGGCTGGCGCGACGAATTGGCCGTTCGATCGGGCTGATCCTGGCGGAGCAACACACCCGGATCGCGGAGGCGGACGTGGCGGGATGGTTGCCGGGACGGCTGCCCTGGCCGGAGGCCGGCGCCGCTATTCGCGAACGTCTGCCGCGCGCGTCGTTGACGATCGCGGTCTGATCCGCGCGCTGAACGAGGTCATTGATCGCTACGAGGCAGTGCCGATCGCTGGGGCGGATCGCGCTCTGGTCCATGGCGATCTCGGCCTCCACAACCTGGCGCTCGATCCCGGGACCGACGCGGTCAACGGCATCTTCGATTATGACGGCGCCGCCTGGGCCGATCGGCACCATGATTTTCGCTATTTGCTGTTCGACGTCGGCCGCGATGACATGCTCGATGCGGCCCTCGAAGTATACGAACCGGCGATCGGGCGATGCTTCGAACGCGGCCTCATCCGCCTCTACAACGCTGCCTGTGCGATCGGCTTTCTGGCATTTCGCGCCGATGTTCCGCCCGACCAGAAGTCGTTCGGACGCACCCTTGCCGAAGACCTGCGCTGGGTGCGGAGCGCGCTCGCGCGGCTGTCGTGAAACAAAATCGCGACCATGACCGCCTGGAAGGAGACGTATGAAGCGGGCGGCGCTGTTCGGCAGTGCCGGAGGCGGCAAATCTGCTCTTGCCCGGCGCCTGGCCGAACTGACTGTCAGCGCCTCAGCACCATGCCGATCGATATGCCGCCAGCCCGGTTTGTGACAGCGGAACCGGGAATGTCGCGAAACCCGAAGTCTCTCGTAGAGGCGACGGGCGGGATTGTCGGACCGCACGCTGAGACACAGGCCAAGCCCTCGACGATCGGCATCGCCGATCAACACGCGCATGAGCTTTTCGCCAACTCCTCGACCGCGCGCGTTCGGTCTCACGCCGATCGACACCTTCGGGCTCTCTTCGTCCCCGTAGGGGGATTTCAGTTCTTCGTCAGAAAAGCGCCGCGCCCAGGCGGCACCGATGATCGCGCCGTTCCGTTCGGCGATGAATTCGAAATCGCCCGGTCGCTGCCAGCCGACGAGATATTTGGCCACGCCCGGAACCTCTTTCGCACTTCTGCATCGGGTGCATAGGCGGCCATTGCGAGACATTCCCACAATACGTCGAGGTCATCCTGGACAGCCGGACGGATCACGAGATCGGGCATCGGACCGGTTCGCTACTCATTCAACGGCTTCAGCCTGATGCTGGAGCCGGGCACCCGCGTGTCGCACGCCGCGGTGGCGCTGGCGGCACGCGCCGGAACCCTGCTGATCTGGGTCGGCGAGGCGGGTGTGCGGCTCTATGCGGCCGGCCAGCCGGGCGGCGCGCGGGCCGACCGCCTGCTGTACCAGGCGCGGCTTGCGCTCGATGACGATGCCCGCCTTCGAGTTGTCCGGAAAATGTACGCGGTGCGCTTTCGCGAGGAGCCGCCGGCGCGCCGGTCGGTCGATCAGCTGCGCGGGATCGAAGGCGCCCGCGTGCGCGAAATGTATAAGGCACTGGCCGCCCGCGACGGCATCGCCTGGCGCGGACGCGATTATGACCCGAGCGATTGGGGGGCGAGCGACACGGTCAACCGCTGCCTCTCGGCGGCGACCGCTTCGTTGTATGGGATCACCGAAGCGGCCGTGCTCGCCGCCGGCTATGCCCCCGCGATCGGTTTTCTGCACACCGGCAAGCCGCAGAGGTTTGTCTATGACATCGCCGATCTGTACAAGTTCGAGACCGTGGTGCCGGTGGCTTTTCGCGTGGCTGGCGCAGCCCAGGCGAACCGGCCGCTCGATGGCCGCCCGGTCACCGACCCGGTCGGCGAAGTCCGCCGCCGCTGTCGTGACGCATTCCGACAGTCGCAGATTCTGGCGCGCCTGATCCCGGCCATCGAGGAAGTCTTGGCGGCTGGTGGCCTGCCGCTCCCGGAAGCCGCGCCGGAGGCTATGCCGGTGGCCTTCGAAGATCCGGTCGAGAAGCTGAGCGATGATGGTCATCGTGGTTGAAAACGCGCCGCCGCGGCTGCGCGGCCGGCTCGCCGTGTGGCTGTTGGAGGTTCGCGCCGGCGTCTATCTCGGCAACTACAGCCGCCGTGTGCGCGAGATGGTCTGGGGCCAGGTTTGCGCCTACATTGAGGATGGCAACGCCGTCATCGCCTGGGCCGCGCCAAACGATGCCGGTTTCGAGTTTGATACCTGCGGCCCGAACCGCCGGGTTCCGACCGATCTCGACGGGCTTCGCCTGGTGCGGTTCGGCGCCGAGGCGGCCTTGCCCCGGGAACCGGGGCCGATGTCCGTCCCGGCGCGCCGCCGCGGGCGGTGAACAAACGTTCTTTTCGGTGCGCTGATTGACAACCGAATATCGCTTTGTTTTCCTGCGCTTCTCGGAAGAGCGTTCCCCGCACCCGCGGGGATGAACCGTCGGCGAGGGCCTGGAGGCAGTCGGTCAGGGTGCGTTCCCCGCACCCGCGGGGATGAACCGTCGCAGAATATGCAGGATGATCCTGTCGGCCCGCGTTCCCCGCACCCGCGGGGATGAACCGGCGCGTGCCGCAGCGGTGTGCGACGCGCTCGTGCGTACCCCGCACCCGCGGGGATGAACCGGCGGCGATCACGACGCAGCTTGTCGATCCGCTGCGTTCCCCGCACCCGCGGGGATGAACCGACGCAGTTTATTGGTTTGCGGCTTGCTCACGCGCGTTCCCCGCACCCGCGGGGATGAACCGTGACGGGAGCAGCGTCGAGTTCTGCAATGTAAGCGTTCCCCGCACTCGCGGGGATGAACCGTAGGATCGCGCCGACGCCGGCATTATAGGACAGCGTTCCCCGCACCCGCGGGGATGAACCGCGTATCTCGGCTCGTTTACGCCAATCGAGATCGCGTTCCCCGCACCCGCGGGGATGAACCGTATATTGTTGATACTGAATTGGCGTAAGTGCCGCGTTCCCCGCACCCGCGGGGATGAACCGGCTCCAAATCCATTTAACGTAATGTCATAAGTGCGTTCCCCGCACCCGCGGGGATGAACCGTCGCCGATGGACAGGAAAATATCTCTTACTGCGCGTTCCCCGCACCCGCGGGGATGAACCGCAGATCGACCCGCAGACCGCGCTGATCCTCGAGCGTTCCCCGCACCCGCGGGGATGAACCGGCCGATCTGTTGAGGTCTCTGCGAAGACGACAGCGTTCCCCGCACCCGCGGGGATGAACCGGAACCACCTGAACCGGCAGTGTAGTGTCCGAGGCGTTCCCGCACCCGCGGGGATGAACCGGTCGCCGAGCTTGCCGTAGTTCAGCCGACAGCGTTCCCCGCACCCGCGGGGATGAACCGGCAGACGCCATAGGCGAAGCCAAAGATCACTAGCCCGCATTTCTCATACGGGCGGTTTGCTGGGGGTAAAGGGTGCGGTTCGCGTTGAAAGAGTCGGCCGGTCCTGGTAACTTGCATCGCAGGTATCGGTGGTCATGCTTCGCCTGTCGAGGTCGGAGCATTATGTTCGAAGCCGTTCCCAGGTTCAGTTGGCGATGGTTGTCAGTGCGGCATGGGCGGCGCGGAACTCGGCCTGCCGATTTTTGTCGGGGTGATGCAGTTCACCACCCAGGCAGTCATAGAGCGCCGCCGCGACCTCGAGCCGGGCGACGTGATCCTGGTCAACGACCCGTATCTCGGCGGCACCCACCTGATGGACGTCAAGATGGTGCGGCCCTTCTATTACAGCGGCCGGCTGTGGTGCTACCTGTCCAATACCGGCCATTGGCCGGACACCGGGGGCATGGTGCCGGGCGGTTTCTCCGCGACGGCAACCGAGATCGTGCAGGAGGGGCTGCGCCTGCCTCCGGTAAAGCTCGTGCGGCGTGGCGAGATTTGCCAGGACATCGTCGACATCGTGCTAAACAACATCCGCGTCGCCGAAGAGCGCATCGGCGACATCCGCGCGCAGCTCGGCGCACTGAGCGTCGGTGAGAGAAGGCTGACCCATTTGCTCGACCGGTACGGCGTAGAGACTGTCGATGCCGCAATCGCGGAGCTCAAGGCGGTTTCCGAGCGGCTGATGCGCGCGCACATCGACAGCATCCCCGACGGGACCTATTCCGCGACCGCGATCGTCGACAGCGACGGCATTGTCGATCGGCCGCTCGAAGTGGTGCTGGACATGACGGTTTCCGGCTCCGACATCCATTTCGACCTGTCGCGGTCGAGCCCGCCGTGCCGCGGCCCGATGAATTCGGTCTGGGCGACGACGCAATCGGCCGTCTATGTCGCGATGAAGCACATTTTCCCCGATGTGCCGATCAATGCCGGCTGTTTCGCGCCGATCCATATTGCCCCGCCCGACGGCACCTTTCTTTATGCCCGCTATCCGCGTCCAGTTGCCGGCTGCGCTGCCGAGGTGGCGCAGCGCATCATGGAGGCGGTGTTCGGGGCGATGGGCCAGGCAGTCCCGGAGCGTCTCTTTGCGGCGCCGGCCGGTACCAGCGGCAATTTCGGCCTCGGCGGCTATGACCCCGAAGAGAACCGGCATTACATCATGTACCTGTTCAGCGGCGGCGGGTACGGGGGGGTTGTCGACGGGGTTCCGCAACGAGTGTGGACGCCAACCTAAGGAGGAGAAGCCTGCGATGCCAAACGATCCCTTTGTCGATTTCGGCGACCTGAGTTCGCTCGGCCCGCTACGGTATCTCGATGTGCGGGATCAAGTGGCGTTTGATGCCGCTCATGCTCCCGGCGCGCTGCGTGTGCCGCTCGACGAATGGGACGCCGCCGCCAAGGCCGCCGATACCGGCTTCGCCAAGACTGCCTACTGGGACAACGCGCTGAGCGCGCTCGGACTCGACCCGACGGTGACCGCCGTCGCTTATGACAGCGGCGGCATGACAAATGCCGCGCGGGTCTGGTTCATCCTGCAGTATTATGGCCTGAACGCCGTCATCCTGAATGGCGGCTGGCCTGCCCTTGCATCGGCGACCGGGCTGCCGCCGGCAACCGCGCCATCCGCTGGCGGTTTCCGGGCGGTGCCGGGGTCAGGGTCGGTCGGGCTGGTCGACCGCGAGACTTTGAGGGATCAGCTCGACGGTCGCGCGCATGTGTTCGATACGCGGACGCGCGCGGAGTTCACCGGCGAGGACGCGCGTAATCGTGCCCGTAGCGGCCATCTGCCGGGGGCGCGCCACCTGTCGCACGTGGACCTGATCGAGAATGGCGTGGTTCGGCCGGCGCCGGCCCTGCGCGCGATGCTGGAGCGGGTCGGATTTGGCCCCGGCGACCATATCGTGACCCATTGCGAAGGCGGCGGAAGGGCCGCGCTAGGCGCCGCGGCGGCGGTGCGCGCCGGATTTGACGACGTGCGGGTCTACTATCTGAGCTTCGGCGATTGGGTGCGCGACGAGAGCTGCCCGATCGTGCGCGATTAACCTTGCCGCCCTTCAAGGGCCGCTGGCCGACCGTCGCGGTCAGCAACGCAACGCGGACCACCCGATGGATCTGCCGGAGAGCAGCTCGGCCGAAAGCCGCCACCTTCCGGTCATGGAACCGCGCCACTTACATGGCGCTTGTCCGATACCACTCTGCCCTCTTTCAGGACCAGCTGCAGACGCCGCACATTGGCGATGTCCTCGAGCGGATTGGCGCCGACCACAATCAGGTCGGCGAGCTTGCCCACCTCCACCGTGCCCAGTTCGGCGCCGACGCCGCACACCGCGGCGGCATGGCGCGTTGCCGCTACCAGCGTCTGCCATGGCGTCGCGCCGTCGCGAACCCACAGCCCCATCTCAAGCAGCGCAGCCTCCTTGAGGGGCCGGATGTCGGACCCCAATGCCATTCGTACACCGGCATCGAGGGCTTTGCGGAACCACGTGGCGTGCACGTCCGATGCCTGAGCGGCCGGAACTAGCCTGCCGTGCGGTCGAACCAATAATCCGCGGCGAAAGCCGACATCTTCATCCCCTCGTGCGCAACGCCGGGTACGACGACGCGCTTCCAGTGGCAGCGCACGCCAAGCCGGACGGCTTCGGCCTGACCGTACTCCAGATAGAACTGCGCGCGTTCGAAGCGATTGCCGCCTTGGGCCATTGCCGCTGGGTGCCTCGGGAAATTCTCCGCCGTGCCATCAATGTCCAGGTCGCCGGAGAATATCACCAGCGGATAGCCAAGCAGGCGGACAACATCGTCCTGAGTCAGGCCAATGCCGCCAAGCCCGTCGGGATACGCTTTATCGAGCGTCGGCAGGGTGTACCAGCCGGAATTGGCCGCGCCGACTGCTTGAAGGACGGCATGCGGCTGCGTCGCCAGCAGCCGGTGCACGAACTGTCCGCCCGCCGAATGACCCCACAGATACATCTTGTCGCGCGCAGTGACTCCGGCCTCGCGCAACAGCACGAAGAGGCGGCCCGGAATCGCGTGCGACCAGGCGTCGCGCGGCCGCAACGTCCCGTTCTCGGTAAGGACGTGGCCGTTGTTGTAGGTCACCGCATCCGGCCACGACTCCTTCGGGAAGGTGATCGCGACGACGAGAAACCCGTGCGTCTCAGCGACTGGAGCCCAGGCTTCGCAATATTCCGCGCCATTGCGACTCATGCCGTGCTGTACGATGACGACCGGCTTGTCCGGGTCGTGGCGCTCGGGACGGAAGCATTCGAGGATCAGCGGCCGATCGGCACTGAACGGGTCGATGTAGGGAATACTGGCGCGGCCCGGTTGCGCGAGCGCTGCGGCGAGGTCCGTCGGGTTCATGGTTGCTGCTGCCTCATCGACGGGTGGTTCTGGCCCAAATTCTGTTGTGAGGCGAGGATCATCCTTCGGGGGTGTTCGAGCAACGGCAATCGGCTGCCGCATGCCCGGTCGGGGAAAGTTCTGGAGGCCTGTTCCTCTTCCTTCATCGAACAACCCTTGGCGGAGTCACGGGACGTAGCGCGTCAAGCCGGGGATCTCGCCCTGGTCGCGGCCGCGCAGCTCGATGACGTTACGGTCGGGATCGCGGACGAAAACCGAAACGTTCCCGGCCTGGCCCATCTGCACCGGCCCCTGCGTAATCGCGATCCGGTTTGCGGCGAGCGCAGCGATCGTTTGCGGGATCGAGGAAACGCGAAGCGCGACATGCGTATAACCCGGATATTTCCTGCCGATGTCCATCAAGATGTTTTCGGTCGGGTCGCCCGCATCGGCATTGAAAATAAGGTTGATCTCGACCCCCTGCGGGTTGCGCACGATGGCCACGTCATCGCCCGTTGCCCGGCGCGCGAGGGTGAACCCGAGCACCCGGTAAAAGGCGAGGGCCCGGTCGAGATCGCGCACCCGAATACCGATGTGATCGACCCGCTCGATATCAATGGTCTCGCTCATCCCACTCTTCCTTGTTGGAAACCGGCATGATCTTCCGAGACCCGCCATCAGATGCCAAGGCGCGCGAGGTGGCTTTCCGGGTAGCGCAGCCCGGCTGCGGCGCCTGGAGCGAAGACACGGGCGAGCACCTCCGCTGTGTCGGCGGAAACGGAAAGCGTCGCGGCCGCGGCGTTCTCTTCGAGGCGGCGGACCTGGCTCGTGCCGGGAATCGGCACGACAAACGGCTTCTGCGCCAACAACCAGGCAAGCGCTAATTGCGCCGGAGTACAGTTTTCCGCCTGCGCGTGCGCCTTCAATTCCTCAACGAGGAGGAGGTTACGCCGCAGGTTGTCGCCCTGAAACCGCGGCATGTTGCGCCGCACGTCGCTGGCGCCGAATGCGTCGGCGGTCGCGACGCTTCCCGTCAGAAAGCCGCGGCCCAAGGGACTGTAGGCGACAAAGCCGATGCCGAGCGCCTCGCAAAGCGGCAAGATTTCGCTCTCCGCGTCGCGCGTCCACAGCGAATATTCGATCTGCAGGGCGGCGAGCGGATGCACCGCATGCGCCCGCCGGATGGTCGCTGCCCCGGCCTCGCAGATGCCGAGAAAGCGTACCTTGCCCTCGCGGACAAGCTCGCTCATTGCGCCGATCGTGTCTTCGATCGGAACGGTCGGATCGACCCTGTGAATGTAGTAGAGGTCGATAACGTCGGTGTTGAGCCGCCCAAGGCTCTTCTCACAGGCTTCGCGCACATATTCCGGCCGGCCGTCCGCGAAGCGTGGGTCGCCGAGCAGTCCGAGATTGCCAAACTTGCTCGCGATAACGTAATCGCCGCGGTGCCCTCGGACCGCCTCGGCTACGAGCTCCTCGTTGCGTCCGCGGCCATAGCCGTCGGCGGTATCCAGAAGATCGACGCCGATCTCACGCGCCCGCCGGATCGTCGCGATCCCCGCGGCGCGGTCGGGCTCGCCATAGAACGGGGTCATCGTGCCGCAGCCGAGACCGACGGCCGAGACCTCCAACTGCCCAAGCCTGCGACGCTGCATGCTGCGCCTCTCGGTTGAATCAATCTTTTAGGATCCGCGACAGCCAATCGGCGACGGGATCGCCACTGCTCATGTCGGCCTGAACCAGCCCGTCGACCATGAAAGTCGGCGATATGTGGATACCGTTCTGGCGGGCATATCTGCAGTGCCACTTGATCTCGCGGTCGAGATCGGGGATCGCGAAGGCTTCGGTAAGTTTCACGCCACTGTAGCGTTCGATGCGCCTGATGATGTCGTTGGGCGTGGCATCAAGGTTCGCCCCGCTGCAATGGCGGTCGAATTCAAATTCTTCGCGATGCGCGGCAACGGCGGCCATAACAGATTTCGCCGCTGCCTTCCCGCTTTCGAGGGTCGAGGCGGCCAGGATGCAGCGCACGATGACGCCCGAGTACATGTGCCAAGGCTGCGACTGAAGGCGGAGCTTAATGGTGATGCGGTCCTCGCCCGCCTGCTCCAGCAAGTCGCCGAGTTTGCCGAACGCCTTCACGGAAAACGGGCAGGTCGGTTCCAGGAACACTTCAAAGACGTGAGACCCGTGGCCCCAGACAAGCGGATCAGCGCGCCACGTATTTTTCATACGATCTTCTCCTCGTTCATCCGGTTTGTACCCGGCGAGGGATCGAAGGGGAAGAGAGCTTAATATAACGTCTAAGAACGGATCCTCGCGTCAGCTTGGCTGGCTCGTGCAGCCGGAAGTCCTCGGTGAACCACTCGGTGACGCAATCGGGACCGCCCGAGCCGGTAGCCGAGCAATTCCCCGAAGTAAGTCTTTCTCCTGAGACACCCTGGCGTCCTCCCATTTGGGATACCAATTGCCCGATAGGGACACCCAGGAGAACGGTCTGTTCCAAGTTCGTTCGATTTTCCCGTTGTTTATCTGACACCCGACGCTATGCCCTCTGCCCGCTCGACTTCAACCGGCGAGCGTGTTGACGCCGCCGAACGCGTGTGCTGGCTTTGCGGCGTCATGGAACACAAACCGCAGCGCGATGCGCCGGGCCAGCCAGTCGGTTGGCCGGTCGAGGGCTGGTCGCCGCGGGTGCTCCCGCCGCGAACCGCGATGGCCGGCCGCTTCGCCACCGTCGAGCCCCTCGACCCCGACCGCCATGCCGCCGAATTGTTCGACGCCAATTCCGAGGACCGCGAGGGGCGGTTGTGGACCTATTACAATTTCGGTCCATTCGGGACGCTTTCGGGATATCGCGCTTGGCTCGACGCCGCCTGCGCCAATCCCGACCGGCTCTATCACGCGATCCGCGACAATGCGCTGGGCCGGGCGGTCGGCGTCGCCGTCTATCAGAACTGCGTGCCGGCGATGGGCACGATCGAGATCGGCGGCCTCGTGTTCAGCCCGCGACTGCAGCGCCGGCCGGCGGCGACCGAGGCGATGTATCTGATGATGCGCCGGGTGTTCGACGAACTCGGCTACCGCCGCTATGAGTGGCGATGCGATGCGCTGAACCTGCCGTCGCGCGCCGCCGCTCTCCGGCTCGGCTTTCAGTATGAGGGCCTCTTTCGCCAGCAGATGATCACCCGCGGGCGCAACCGCGACACCGCCTGGTTCTCGGTCATCAACCGCGACTGGCCGGCGCTGCTTGCCGCCTTCGAGTGCTGGCTCGACCCGGCTAATTTCGCGGCCGACGGCAGCCAGCGCCGGCGCCTGGCGGATCTGCGATCCGACGCCGGATGAGCGGCCGAACGGCACCATCGCTGGCGCTGCTGTCGGCGATAACGGCGCTCGCGTTCTGCGGCTTGCACATGGTCGTTCCGGCCTTGCCGCTGCTCGTCGCGGTTTTCGCCGACACGCCGGCGCATGTGCAGCTCGTGGTGAGCCTCTATCTCGCCGGGATCGGCGCTGGGCAGCTCGTCTACGGCCCGGTATCCGACCGCTTCGGGCGCCGTCCGGTGCTGCTCGCCGGTCTCGCATCGTTTCTCGTCGGCACGGCGCTATGCGGCGCCGCATGGTCGCTGCCGGCGCTGATCGCGGGACGCGTCGTGCAGGCGTTCGGCGCCTGCGCCGGCATCGTGCTGAGCCGCGCGATGATCCGCGACGTCTATGAGCGCGAGGCAGCGGCGCGCGGATTGGCGCTCGTCATGATGGCGATGACGCTGGCCCCGGCGATCTCGCCGGCAATCGGCGCCTACCTCGCCGAATGGTTTGGCTGGCGGGCGGTCTTCGCGGTGCTCGGCGGGCTGGGCGGCCTCGTTCTTGTTGTGACCGTCATCCGGCTCGGCGAGACCAACCGGCAGCGGGCCCGGCTCGATGTCGCCGACATGGCGGCGGCCAACCTGGCGCTGCTGCGCTCGCCCGCCTTTGTCGGCTTTGCGGTGTGCGGCGCCTGCACCAGCGCCTCGTGGTTTACGTTCATCGCCAGCGCGCCGCACATCCTGGCGGAAGCGCTGCGCCAACCGCCGAGCACCTACGGGCTGATGATCCTGCTGCCGATGGCGACCTACATGCTCGGCAATGCCGCGGCGGCGCGGTTCGTGCAGCGCTTCGGCAGCTTGCAGCTGCTGGTCGCCGGCCGGGCACTCGCCTTTGCCGCCGCGCTCGGGATGGTGCTGTGGGCAGGCTCGGCCCCTCTCAGCGTCTGGCTCTTGTTCGTGCCGATCGCGCTGGCCGAAATCGGCGACGGCATGAGCGGGCCCGCGGTCATGGCGGCGGCGCTCAGCATCCAGCCGCGGCGCGCCGGCACCGCGGCGGGGCTGATGGGCTTTCTGCAGATGGCCGCCGCCGCTCTCGGCAGCTTCGTCGTCGCCTTGCTGCCGTACCGGAACGCGTTCGGCATGATCGCGCTGTACGGCGGCTTTGTCGCGCTCGGGCTGGCTGCTGCAGTTTTCGCCGTGCGGCGCGCGCAGCCGGTGGCGGCCGCTGCGGAGGAGCGGCCGGTCTTGTCGGGCGCGCCCGCGCCCGCCGCCGACCGAACTTGAAGACAAGAACCAGATGATCAACAAGGCCCATGACTACGCCCGCCGGAGGTGGGTCGCCTCGTGCGGACGCCACGCCATCATAAGTCCAGGGGGCTCGACGGCCTGGGGCCCAGGAGCGCCGAGCAATGACCCCCCGGATCCGGCCAGGGCCCGACGCGCCGTTGGCCCCGCGAGCAGCTACCCACAGCGGCGCTCCTTGGCAAGGCTCAATCGTGCCTGGGCTCGCGGCAGCAGCGTCGGCGAAACCAACAGCCCTATGCACGAAAATATCGCCGCTGGTATCCAACAAGTACATAAACAAACTCAAGAGCGGCGCACGTGGATTATAAGTCCTTGTCTTGCAGCGCCCATTCGGTTCTCCTGTTTAGATCCTACCTTATCTAAACAGAATAGAGATATCCTCAAGATATACTCTGCCACTGTGATGCTTAAACTGCGCGAAATCATTCGGGTAGGAGGCCGCTCACGACCTCAAGCCTGGTTGCGCAGGCTCGCCAGCGCGCTACGATTGCGCCATGCTCAAGGCGCTTCGGGCAGAAGACGCGCTCGCGATCGCCGAGGTGTCTCGGCGGCGCAGTCGCGACGAGCAGGCAATGGCCCAATATCTCGGCATCGGCCGAGGGGGCGCGCGCGTCAAGGAGGCGCCCCTGGAAGGTACGCTCTTGCGCCGCCCAGATGCTCTCGACCTTGCCGCGTTCGAGAGCGAGGAGCGGCAGCGCCTCGAGGCCGCAATCGCGCAGCTTTCGCCCGAGGCGCGACGCGAGCTTATAGCGCTTATTTGGCTGGTACAGCGGCCGTTATTGAGTTTTGAGGCGGCACTGCGGCGCACGCGCCGCATCCCGCAGACGGCGCAGACCGGCTACCTCATGGGCATACGGCTCGAACGCTACATCGCCGAGGGGCTTCGCAAGCTCGGCCGCCGCGGTGCGTGACCGCCGAAGGCACAGCTGGGGAGGCTAAGAGTCCCTTTCCGTAGTGCTGCTGTCAGGCCGCCTTGTGCGCTCGCCGTTGTCCGAGCTCTGGAGAAAGACAACGTCCTCAGCTAGCGGCTGGGATGCCATTCTCATCTTCACTCGCGACGTATTGGGGAACAAACTGTTGCTCGTCAGGATCTTGAAGCAAGTCCCCGTGTCGGAGCCGTGTGTTGCCCACCTTGCCGACCGGCCGGCTTCTTGAGTTCGTGGTGCAGCTCCGCTGTCGGTTTCGCTAGACGACCTTCGCCGCGACGGAACCGCTAGGAGCGGGACGCGCCGATTCCGGCCTATTCGCTAAACCGCGATCGAATTGCTGACCCGACCCTCACGCGACATTCGGGGCTGCGCCGACGGAAGTCGGGACGCCCGAAACCAGTTACTCGCATCGGGCTCACCCCTCCACGGCGATCGCCGGTTCAGGCACGGTGTCGAGCAGTGCCGATGCCGTATTCGGCATTTGCTTGTCTCGCCGGATGGGGGTTGAGCTACCTTGACGATGATCGTTGAAGCGGCAGATTGCCCCGGCGATGGAAGCGCCGGCGGCCCGCCGAGAATTTGGCTGCGCATCGCAACGAAGGAAACACGTCATGCCGGACACACACGCCTTGGCGGCACGCCCAAGCCAGGGACAGCTTGCGGTCTATGACGCTATCGTCATCGGCGCCGGGATCTCCGGCTTGTACATGCTCTACCGCCTGCGCGAATTGGGCATGACCGCACGGGTGTTCGAAACCGGCACGAACGTCGGCGGCACCTGGTACTGGAACCGGTATCCCGGCGCGCGTTTCGATTCCGAAAGCTGGACCTATGGCTACTCCTTTTCCAAGGAGCTGATGGCGGAATGGGACTGGAAGGAGCATTTCTCCCCCCAGCCCGACACGCTGGAATACCTGAATTACGTCGCCGACAAGTTTGGCCTGCGCCGGGACATCGAGTTCCGCAGCACGGTCGTGGCTGCGCATTGGGATGAGGCGGCGAACCAGTGGAACGTGACATTGGAAGGCGGGCAGCGGGCAACGTCGCGGTTCCTGTTCACCGCCATGGGCATCCTCTCGGCCTATACACTGCCGGCCATTCCGGGCCGGGATAGCTTCAAGGGCCCCGCTTATCACCCTGCACGGTGGCCGCACACGCCGGTGGATTTCACCGGCAAGCGCGTCGGCATCATCGGCACCGGTGCGACCGCCATCCAGGCAATCCCGGAAATCGCCAAACAGGCTGAGCACCTTACCGTTTTCCAACGCCGTCCCAACTGGGCAGCGCCCTTGCACAATTCCAAGATCAGCAAGGAGGAGATGGAGGAGATCAAATCCCGTTACGAGGAAATCTACGCGCACTGCGCGACGACGCCGAGCTGGTTCATTCATCAGGCTGACCCCCGCAAGGCCCTGGACGTGCCGCCCGAGGAGCGCGAAGCGTTCTGGGAGAAGCTTTACGGCGAGCCCGGCTTTGGCATCTGGATGGGCAACTTCCGCGATATTCTGACCAACGAGGAAGCCAATGCCGCCATCAGCGCCTACATCGCGAAAAAGATCCGCCAGCGCGTGAAGGACCCGAAAGTGGCGGACAAGCTGATCCCCAAAGATCACGGCTTCGGCACGCGCCGGGTGCCGTTAGAAAGCGGTTATTTCGAGACTTACAACCGCGAGAACGTGACGCTGATCGACACCCTCGTGGATGAGCCGATCGAGTGCATCACCCCCCAAGGCATAAAAACCACAAAGCAGGAACACGAATTCGACATCCTGGTCTACGCCACGGGCTTCGATGGCGTTATCGGTGCCTTTGACCGTATCGATATCCGCGGCGAGAACGGCCTGCGGCTCAAAGACGCCTGGGCCGAAACCCCACGCACCTATCTCGGCATGCTCGCGGAAGGCTTCCCCAACATGCTGATGGTGCTCGGCCCGCACACCGCGCGCGGCAATATTCCGCAGGCGATCTCACACAGCGTTGAATTCCAGGCGAGCATGCTGCGGTTCATGCAACAGCACAACTACGCGCGTGTCGAGACCCGGCCAGAAAAAGTGGACGAGTGGACGCGGATCGTGATCAAGGCGGGCGAAGCATTGCTGTCGTTCAAGGTCGATTCCTGGCAGAACGGCGTCAATCGCAACGTCGAGGGTCGAACCGTGCGCCGGGTTCTCGGCTACAATGGGAACGGCGCGCATTTCCGGCGGACGACCGATGAGGTCGCCAAAGGCGGTTACCAGGAATTCGCGTTCCGTTAGTGCTCAGCACCAGAGCTGCCGGATTAACTACCGCTTCCGGCGGCATTAGAGACGGGGAATATAAGCGGCCGATCGCCAGGTGATAATTTCGGGCGAGCTGCGGCCGCTCGCCGCTTTGGGGCACGAACACCAGTTCGCCCGACCAAGGCGGAAGGGCGATAGTCGGTTAATAAAGCGGTCCTTCGCCACAAGCGAATGAACTCTGCGTTCGATCAGCCGGTGCCTGCGTCTTTTCGGCCAGACTTGCTCTCTTGCGCAAAGGAACCATGCGCGCGATGCGGTACGAGCATAGAATCGCATGCTGCCGCGGTACTTGACCAACCGCGGAGACAGACCGACCCTTCACAGGTAATATCGGACGAGGTTTTCTCGCCAAAAGTTCGGGAGGATGCATATGAGCGGCAATGGTCGTCTGAGCCCCGCGCAAGTCCACGCCAAATTGAAGCATCCGATCGTCGACGGCGACGGCCATTGGGTCGAGTTTCCGCCGGTCTTCGCCGAGAAGATGCGCAAGGTCGGCGGCGACAAGGCGGCCGACGGTTTTCTTGCGCCGCGTGGCGCCCGGGACGCGCTGAAAATGACCCGGGGCGAGCGCACGGAGCGGCGCATCGCGCAGCCCAATTTCTGGAACCGCCAGGGCGAGAACACGCTCGACCGGGCGACGGCGATGATGCCGAAGCTGCTCTATGAGCGCCTCGACGAGATCGGCACCGCAACATGTAGAGCTACCGGACGCTCATGCACAAGCCTTCAGCGAAGATACGGGAGGCAATGACCTCGCTATCGACGAGGACCCCGTCGCAATCAAAAATCACTAACTCCGGCCGATTGATCATTCCAGCTCTCTAACAGGCAGACCCGGCCTCCCGCCGCAAATCCACTCAGTCAAACCGAAGGCGGCACGTACCGGCGTCGCTATCGTCGACGGATGCCGTGGAGGCGTCGGGCGTCGCGCAACGTCGCATCTCAACTGCGGAACGGCGCTTCCAGAGCGAGGAAGGCAGCGAATTCCTCCTTATAATCTGGATGCCAGCGCGACAATGCCGGCCGGTTGCGGATGATGTCTTCCGCCGCCCACAGGATGCGCCGGTTGTCGATGTCGGTGGTGACGTCGTTGTCGGGACAGATGATGTAGAAATCGCCCTTGCCCACGCGCTCGACGAGCACGTCGATCACTTGGTCCGGGGTCCACGAGCCGGACGGCTTTTCGGTCCGGCCGCGTGCGGTCATGCCGGTAAAGGTCGAGCCTGGGACCAGCAGGTGCGCCGTCACCTGGCAGCCCTTGATATTGCGCAACGAATGCGCCAGACCCTCGGTCAGCACTTTCACCCCGGCCTTGGTGATGTTGTAGGCGGTGTCGCCCGGCGGGCAGGTGATGCCCTGCTTGGAGCCGGTGTTGATGATCGCACCCGGTGTCTTCTGGTCGATCATCGCCTGGGCGAAGGCATGCACGCCATTGATGACGCCCCAGAGATTGACCCCGAGCACGTGCTGCCAGCGCTCGTAATGGTCGAATGGACCGCCACCGGGCGAGGTGCCGGCATTGTTCATCAGCACCGCGACCTCGCCGAACGCGGCATAGGCGCGGTCCTTGAGACGCACGACCTCGTCGATCTTGCTGACGTCGGTCGGCACGGTCACGACCGCCGCGCCGGCGAGCTGGGCCGCCGCCTTCTCGAGCGCGTCCTGGCTCAGATCGGCGAGCACCAGCCTCATGCCCAGCGCGGCAAAGCGTTTCGCCGCGGCGAGGCCGATGCCGCTGGCGCCGCCGGTGACAACCGCGACGCGACCGTTGCTCAGTGCCGGATGCTGGGGCATGTTTCCTCCTCCTGCGTTGCTTTTCCAGCATCGGCAGCGGGGCTATCGACGCAAGGCGATCATACGGTTCCGTACGTGACGCAGAACGCTGTCGCTGCATCCGTCGAGGCCGGTTTCTGACGCGCGGTTGGGTTCCATGTCGGGGCTCCTGATCGCCTTACCCTCGAGCGCGCTTCGATGCGCGTGCCGGCGCCCCTCCGATGATGATGGACTCACATCCGGTCGATCGATATATTTCCGAAAATATAGCGATAACCCGATCGGAGGAGAAGTCATGGACGTCGCAACTGCTCATGCGCGGCTCGGCAATGCCGCCTCATCCTTCCTCGCCGGCAGGCACCAATTACTGATCGGCGGCAAATGGGTCGACGCCAAATCCGGCAAGCGCTTCGATGTGTTCGATCCGGCGACCGGCCAGGCGATCGCCGCGGTCAGCGAGGCTGATGCGGCGGATATTGACGAGGCGGTCAAGGCCGCGCGGCGCGCCTTCGAGACCGGCCCGTGGTCGAAAATGTCGCCGATGAACCGCTCCAAGCTGATCTGGAAGCTTGCCGATCTGTTGGAGCAGAACGCCGACGAGATCGCCGAGATCGAGTTGCTCGACAACGGCAAGCCGATCCGCGACTCGCGGAATGTCGATCTTCCCGGCTCCTACGAGATCCTGCGCTACATGGCCGGCTGGGCGACCAAGATCAACGGCGAGACGATCACCGTCTCGGCGCCGGGTCATTGGCATGCCTACACCTTGCGCGAGCCGATCGGCGTCGTCGGCCAGATCATTCCCTGGAACTTCCCGCTGATGATGGCGGCGTGGAAGATCGCGCCCGCGCTTGCCGCCGGCTGCACGATCGTTCTGAAGCCCGCCGAGCAGACGCCGCTCAGCGCGATCCGCCTCGGTCAGTTGATCCAGGAGGCCGGGTTCCCGGATGGCGTCGTCAACATCCTGACCGGATTCGGCGAGACCGCCGGCGCCGCGCTGGCGGCGCATCCCGATGTCGACAAGGTCGCGTTCACCGGCTCGACCGAAGTCGGCAAGCTGATCGTCCAGGCCGCCGCCGGCAACCTCAAGAAGGTGTCGCTGGAGCTCGGCGGCAAGTCGCCGGCGATCGTGTTTCCCGACGCCGACATGGAGGTCGCGATCGCCGGTACCTCGAGCGCGATCTTCTTCAACATGGGGCAGTGCTGCACCGCCGGCTCGCGGCTATATGCCCATAAGAGCGTGTTCGACCGGCTGATGCAGGGCGTCGCCGACAACGCCGGCAAGATCAAAGTCGGCCACGGGCTTGATCCCGAAAGTCAGATCGGTCCGCTGGTGTCGGACGAGCAGTTCAAGCGGGTGATCGGCTACCTTGCGGCCGGCCGGCAGCAGGGCGCGGAAGTCGTCACCGGCGGCGGCCGGGTCGGCGACCAGGGCTATTTCGTGCAGCCGACGGTGCTGACCAACACCACCCCCGACATGTCGGTGATACGCGAGGAGATTTTCGGCCCGGTGGTGTGCGCCATCCCGTTCGACGACGACGATCTCGACCGGATCGCCCGCACCGCCAATGACACGAGCTACGGTCTCGCCGCCAGCATCTGGACCCGCGACCTCGGCATCGCCCACAAGCTCGCCAAGCGTATCAAGGCCGGCACGGTGTGGATCAATACCCACAATTTCGGCGACCCGGCGCTGCCGTTCGGCGGCTTCAAGCAATCGGGCTGGGGCCGCGAGATGGGCCACGAGGCGATCGAGCTCTACACCGAAGTGAAGGCGGTCGCCGCCGCCCTCGGGTAGCGCGGCCAATCGGGGCGATGCCGGAGGGCGGGATGCCGGAGGGCGGGATGCCGAAGGGCGGGATCAAGGTGCATTCGTTCGGCATTCTGCCGCCGGTATCGTCGCTGACCTTAGGGGGTGGCGGCCTCGGCATGCTGTGGGGGCCGACCACGTTCGACGAGTGCGTCGCCACTGTGCAGGACGCCGTCGCCGCCGGGATCAATCTGCTCGATCTCGCGCCGCGCTACGGTGACGGTAAGGCCGAGGAGGTCGTGGGAACTACCTTTGCCGGGCGGCTCCCCGACGGCGTCGCGTGACCAGCAAGTGCAATCTTGGCGAGCCGCCGGCGGACCAGATCGAGGCCACCCTGCGGCAATCGATCGAGGCGAGCTTGCGGCGCCTGCGCTTGTCGCGCCTCGACCTGTTCTTTCTGCACTCGAACGTAGTCCCCGACGCCGAGCACATCTCGCGGTGGCCGGAGGCGGCGGCGCGGATGACGACCTACCGCACCTTTGTCGATCGTGTTCGTCCGGTCTTCGAGCGCTTTGTCGGCGAGGGACTGATCGGCGCCTGGGGCCTCACCGGCATTGGCCATCCGGAGATGATCATCCGGTTGCTCGGCGAGCGCCCGGCGCCGGCGGCGGTGCAGTGCATTGCCAATCTGCTCGACTCGCCGGGCGGCCTCAAATTTTTCGCCGGCCCGGCCCAGCCTCGCCGCGTGATGGTGGCGGCCCGCGCGAACGGCGTTGGCATCATGGGCATTCGCGCCGTGCAGGCCGGAGCGCTCACCGCGATGATCGACCGCTCGCTCCCTCAGGACCATCCGGAGATGCGCGATTACGCTCGCGCGGAGGGGTTTCGGCGACTCGCCGCCGAACTCGACGTCAACCCTGCAATCCTGGCCCATCGCTACGCGCTGTCGCTCGACATCGACACGCTCGTTCTCGGCGTGAAAAACCGCCAGGAGCTGGCCGAGTGCGTTGCGGCCGCGGAGGCGGGCCCGCTGCCGTCCGACCTGATGGCTCGCGTCGACGGATCGGTCTTGCGCGACGGCGCTCCATAGGCGCTCGAACGGCTTTTGCGGCGGCCTCAATCGAGGCTATCCGCGCGGCCCCATCGAATAGCTTTGCCGGGGCTGGGCTTTTTTTGAAAAACCTGCTCCTCAAGATCGACTCCACAGGAGTCCCTCGTTATATTGATCTAGATATAACGAGGGAGCAGATCCATGGTTATGCCGCAAGCGATTGAAACCTATCGTCACCCGTTCACGGTCAGCCCCGAAGTCAAACGCATGCTGATCAACGGCGAATGGGTGCGCGCCGCCTCCGGGAAAACCTTCGAGAGCCGCAACCCGGCGACCGGCGAACTGCTGGCGCTGGTGGCCGAAGGCGACAAGGAGGACATCGACCGCGCCGTCGCCGCCGCGCGCCGCGCCTTCGAGGGGCCGTGGTCGAAGTTCAAGCCCTACGAGCGCCAGGCGCTGCTGCTGAAGATCGCCGATGTCATCGAGAAGAATTACGAAGAGTTGAGCCTGCTCGATACGATCGACATGGGGGCTCCCTCCGCGCGCACCCGCGGCACCAAGCAGCGCGTCCTCGGCATGCTGCGCTGGTATGCGGGGATGGCGACCTCGATCCACGGCGAGACGATCGAGAACTCGCTGCCCGGCGAGATCTTCTCCTACACCTTGAAGGAGCCGATCGGCGTGGTCGGCGCGATCATCCCGTGGAATGGCCCGCTTGGCGCCTGCATCTGGAAGATCGGCCCGGCGCTGGCGACCGGCTGCACCGTGGTGCTGAAACCGGCCGAGGAAGCGCCGCTGACCCCATTGCGGCTCGGCGAGTTGCTGATGGATGCCGGGGTGCCGCCGGGGGTTGTCAACATCGTGCCCGGTTACGGCGAGACCGCTGGTGCCGCGCTCGCCGAGCATCCCGGCGTCGACAAGGTGGCGTTCACCGGCTCCCACCTGACGGGGCAGTCAATCGTTCGCGCCTCTGCCTTCAACCTCAAGCGCGTGTCGCTCGAGCTCGGCGGCAAATCGCCGGACATCGTCTTCGCCGACGCCGATCTCGATACCGCGGTGCCGGGCGCCGGGATGGCGGTATTCGCCAAT
This sequence comes from uncultured Alphaproteobacteria bacterium, assembly GCA_963814865.1. Lineage (GTDB taxonomy): Bacteria > Pseudomonadota > Alphaproteobacteria > ATCC43930 > CGMCC-115725 > AP-15. Next base: position 23,393 of record CAWFEN010000001.1, read on the forward strand.
TCCGGACAAATCTGCAGCGCCGGCACGCGGCTCTTTGTCGAGAAGAAGATCTATGACGAGTTTGTCGGCCGGGTGGCCGATTTCGGCAAGGGGCTCAAGGTCGGCAACGGGCTCGCCCCCGACACGCAGATCGGGCCGCTGGTCTCCGAGCAGCAATACGAGCGGGTGACCGGCTATCTCTCGACCGGCCGGCAGGAAGGCGCGCGCCCGCTGACCGGCGGCGAGGCCTTGACCGAGGGTGCGTTCGCCAAGGGCTATTTCGTGCCGCCCACAGTGTTCGCGGACGTCAACGACAACATGCGCATCGCTCAGGAGGAAATCTTCGGTCCGGTGATCTCGGCGATTCCGTTCACCGATGTCGAGGAAGTGATCCAGCGCGGCAACGCGACCCAGTTCGGGCTCGGCAGCGGGGTGTGGACGCGCGATGTCAGCAAGGCGCACCGGCTGGCGAAGGGGCTGCGCGCCGGTTCTGTATGGATCAACTGCTACCAGGCGATGGACCCGGCGGTGCCGTTCGGCGGCTACAAGATGAGTGGCTACGGCCGTGAATCCGGCATCCAGCAGATGGAAGAGTACCTCAACGTCAAAGCGGTCTGGATCAAGACTGCCTAAGAAGCACTCAGCGGCGGCGCTTCGCCCCCGCCGATCTAGCCGGTACGGAAGATGCTGCGATTGACGTTGCGGATCGATTTCGACGCTTCCCGACGCCGAGATCGTCATCTCGCAACCGTTCTGGCCCGCCTACCTGACGGCGGAGCGGATCGCCAAGGCGCCGAAGCTGAAGCTCGCGATCACCGCCGGCATCGGCTCGGACCATGTGGATCTGCAGGCCGCGATCCAGCACGGGATCACCGTCGCCGAAGTCACCTACAGCAACAGCATCAGCGTGTCCGAGCACGTGGTGATGATGATTCTCGGGCTCGTGCGCAACTACATCCCCTCGTACAAATGGGTGATCGACGGCGGCTGGAACATCGCCGATTGCGTGGCGCGCTCCTACGACCTGGAAGCCATGGAGGTCGGCACCGTAGCTGCCGGCCGGATCGGGTTGGCGGTTCTGCGCCGTCTGAAGCCGTTCGACGTCAAGCTGCACTACACCGACCGGCACAGGCTGCCGGACGCGGTCGAAAAAGAGCCAACGTCACCTACCACCCCACGGTGGAAGCCATGGTGCGGGTGTGCGACGTGGTTTCGATCAACGCGCCGCTGCACCCCGAGACCGAGCACCTCTTCAACGACGATCTGATCGGCAAGATGAAGCGCGGCGCCTACCTGGTGAACACGGCGCGCGGCCGGATCTGCGACCGCGATGCCGTGGTCCGCGCCCTGAAGAGCGGCCAGCTGGCAGGCTACGCCGGCGATGTCTGGTATCCGCAACCGGCGCCGCCGGATCATCCGTGGCGGACCATGCCGCATCACGGCATGACGCCGCATACGTCTGGTACATCCTTGTCGGCTCAGACCCGCTATGCCGCCGGCACGCGCGAGATCCTCGAATGCTGGTTCGAAGGCCGCCCGATCCGGCCGGAATATTTGATCGTCGACGGCGGCAAGCTCGCCGGCACCGGGGCGCACTCGTACAGCGTCGGCACGACTGCCTGAGGTCAACTGCTAGGAAGGGAGCGTACGGTCATGAAATTCGGCGTTCACAATCCGTCATGGGTGTACGGTCCCGATCCTGCCGAGGCCTTCGAGGGGCTCAAGGCGAAGGCGCAATGGGCCGAGAACCACCGCTTCGTGTGGTTCTCGGTGATGGACCATTTGATCCAGATCGGCGGTGTCGGCGCGCCAACCGAGCCGTTCATGGAGGGTTGGACAATGCTGTCGGCGCTCGCCGCCGTCACCAGCCGCATTCGCCTCGCCACCCTCGCTACCTCGGTTGGCTACCGCAACCCGGCGCATCTCGCCAAGATCGCTGCCGGCGTGGACCAGATCAGCCGCGGGCGGCTGACTTTCGGCTTCGGCGCCGGCTGGAACGAGGCCGAATACAAGCAATATGGCTGGGAATTTCCGCCGCGGCCGGCGACGCGCATCCGTCAGATGGAGGAAGCCGTCCGGCTGATCATCCAGATGTGGACCGAGCCGCGCACCACCTTCCATGGCCGGTACTTCCATGTCGAGGACGCGATCCTGGAGCCGAAGCCGGTGCAGAAACCTCGTCCGCCGGTGATGATCGCCGGCGGCGGCGAACAGATGACCTTGCGCGCGGTGGCCCGTCTCGCCGATGCCTGCAATGTCGGCGGCGATCCGGCGACGGTGAAGCATAAATTCGCCGTGCTGCGCGGCCATTGCGAGGCGGCGCAGCGCGATTACGACGCGATCGAGCGTACTCATAATTTCAGTTGGCTGCTTGCCCGCGATGATGTCGCAGTCGCCGCAAAGCGCGAGCGCCTGTCGGCTCGCGGCCCGTTGCGGGGCTTTGTCGGCACCGTTTCCGAGGCTATCGACCTGGTCGGCCAATACCGCGATGCCGGTGTGCAACTCCTCATCAACAGCGACCACAGAAACGACATGGAAACCCTCGAACTTTTTGTGTCGGAGATCATGCCGCACTTCCCGTAGGACAAAACATGAACCGCGTCCATCCACCGTTCGTTTTTGGCTCACCAGATCGGCGAACAGGCGATGGGCACGATCCTCGAAGATCGGATCTCTCATGAGGCGATAAGCATGCGAAAAAAAGACGAACTCTTGTGCCTGCGGCACTGATCGTGGGTGAAACCGGCCTGCATTGATTGATTTTCCGATCTTCGATTGCAAGCCGCTCTTGAGGCTATCTTCAACCATCAATCAGGAATTTTAAACAGCCACTTCAGATGAAGTTGGTGCCGCCGTTGAGCTGGACCGTTTGCTCGGTCATGTAGGGATTGCCGATGACCATCAGCACGGCCTGGGCGACCTCCTCGGGATAGCCCATGCGGCCGAGCGGAACGCCGAGCGGTGTTGATT
>CAWFEN010000002.1:0-55536 GCA_963814865.1 uncultured Alphaproteobacteria bacterium
CGATGTCGGGTGGTGACGTCGTTGTCGGGACAGAGGATGTAGAAATCGCCCTTGCGTTCGTGCTCGAGCAGGAAGTCGATCACTTGTTCGGGGGTCCAGGCGCCGGGCGGCTTTTCGGTCCGGCGCCGGCGGTCATGCCGGTGAAGGTCGAGCCGGGGACCAGCAGGTGCGCGGTCACCTGGCAGCCGGCGATGTTGCGCAGCGTATGCGCCAGCCCTTCGGTCAAGACTTTCATCCCCGCCTTGAGACGTTGTAGGCGGTGTCGCCCGGCGGGGAGGTGATGCCCTGCTTGGAGCCGGTGTTGATGATCGCAGCCGGCGCCTTCTGGTCGATCATCGCCTGGGCGAACGCCTGCACGCCATGGATGACGCCCCAGAGATTGACCTCCAGCACGTGCTGCCAGCGTCCGGACGGTCGAATCGCCCGCCACCGGGCGAGGCGCCGGCATTGTTCATCAGGATCGTGACGTCGCCGATACGCGGCATAGGCGCGGTCCTTGGACGCAAGACCTCGCTGACTTGCTGACGCCGGTCGGGACGGCCCGACGCCCGTCGGCGACCTTGGCGGCCGCTTTCGAGTGCGTCCGGCTCCAGGTCGGCCAGCACCAGGTTCATGCCCAGCGCGGCAAAGCGCTTCGCCGCGGCGAGGCCGATGCCGCTGGCGGCGCCGGTGATAACGGCGACGCGACCGTTGCCTAGTGCCGGATGCTGGGGCATGTTTCCTCCTCCTGCGTTGCTTTTCCAGCATCGGCAGCGGGGCTATCGACGCAAGGCGATCATACGGTTCCGTACGTGATGCAGAACGCTGTCGCTGCATCCGTCGAGGCCGGTTTCTGACGTGCGGTTGGGTTCCATATCGGGGCTCCTGATCACCATGCCGTGGAGCCGCATTCAAGGCGCGTGCCGGCGGGCCTGCGATGAGGATGGACTCGCATCTGGCGGCCGGTATGTTTCATAAAACATAGCGACAACGATCTCGGAGGAGAAGTCATGGACCTAGCGACCGCCCACGCGAGGCTCGGCAACGCGGCTTCGATTCCTCGCCGGCAAGCACCAATTGCTGATCGACGGCAAATGGGTCGACGCCAAATCGGGCAAGCGCTTCGACGTGTTCGATCCGGCGACCGGGCAGGCGATTGCCGCGGTCAGCGAGGCCGATGCGGCCGATATCGACGAGGCGGTCAAGGCGGCGCGCTCGCCTTCGAGACCGGCCCGTGGTCGAAAATGTCGCCGATGAACGCTCCAAGCTGATCTGGAAGCTCGGCGATCTGATGGAGCAGAACGCCGACGAGATCGCGCAGATCGAATCGCTCGACAACGGCAAGCCGATCCGCGACTCGCGCAACGTCGATGTGCCCGGCTCGTACGAGATGTTGCGCTACATGGCCGGCTGGGCGACCCGGCTCACCGGCGAGACGATTCCCGTCTCGGCGCCGGGCAACTGGCATGCTATACGCTGCGCGAGCCGGTCGGCGTGGTCGGCCAGATCATCCCGTGGAATTTCCCGCTGATGATGGCGGCGTGGAAGATCGCGCCCGCGCTCGCCGCCGGCTGCACGATCGTGCTGAAGCCGGCCGAGCAGACGCCGCTTGCGGCGGTCCGCCTCGGCAGTTGATCCAGGAGGCCGGGCTTCCCGGCGGGCGTCGTCAACATCGTCACCGGTTTCGGCGAGACCGCCGGCGCCGCGCTTGCCGCGCATCCCGATGTCGACAAGGTGGCGTTCACCGGCTCGACCGAAGTCGGCAAGCTGATCGTCCAGGCGGCCGCCGGCAATCTCAAGAAAGTGTCGCTGGAACTCGGCGGCAAATCGCCGGCGATCGTGTTTCCCGACGCCGACATGGACGTCGCGATCGCCGGCACGTCGAGCGCGATCTTCTTCAACATGGGCCAGTGCTGCACCGCCGGCTCGCGGCTCTATGCCCATAAGAGCGTGTTCGACAAACTGATGGAGGGCGTCGCCGACAACGCCGGCAAGATCAAGGTCGGCCACGGGCTCGACCCCGACAGCCAGATCGGTCCGCTGGTGTCGGACGAGCAGTTCGAGCGGGTGACCGGCTACCTTGCAGCCGGCAGGAAGAGGGCGCGGAAGTCGTCACCGGCGGCGGCCGGGTCGGCGACCGGCTACTTCGTGCAGCCGACGGTGCTGACCAACACCGACCCCGACATGTCGGTGATCGCAAGGAGATTTTCGGCCCGGTGGTCTGCGCCATCCCGTTCGACGACAACGATCTCGACCGCATCGCCCGCGAGGCCAATGACACCGGCTATGGCCTTGCCGCCAGCATCTGGACCCGCGATCTCGGCATCGCCCACAAGCTGGCCAAGCAGATCAAGGCCGGCACGGTGTGGATCAACACCCACAATTTCGGCGATCCGGCGCTGCCGTTCGGCGGCTTCAAGCAGTCCGGCTGGGGCCGCGAGATGGGCCACGAGGCGATCGAGCTGTACACCGAAACCAAGGCGGTGGCGGCAGCGCTCTGATGCCGCGCGCCCGGGTCGAGGCGTCGGAACTCGTCCGTGCCGAATTTTCCGCCGATGGCACCTTGCGTAATGCTGACGCTGGCGGATGCCAACGGCGGAACCGTGGTGCTGTCGCTGGCGGCATCGTGTCTCGGCGACATCCTGGCGGCGCTGCCCCGGCAGGTGCCGGCGGCGGCGGTGCACCAGGTCCATTCCTGGCGCCTGGAAGCCGCTGGCGACGGCCAGGAGTTGACCCTGACCCTGCAAACACCAGCGGGTCGCGCGGCGGCATTTCGGGTCACCGCCGGGCAGGTCGCGGGCATGGCCACGCTGGGCGACCTACGGCGGACTGTCGGCGGCACCACGACAGGAGGGCTGGGCTTCTTTTGAAAAACCTGCTCCTCACGATCGACTCATAGAGGCCATCGTTATATCTATCAAATATACCGAAGGAGCGATCCATGGTATGCCGCAAGCATAGGGCTACCGCCATCCGTTCACGGCGGCGCCGACGTCAAGCGCATGCTGATCGACGGCAAATGGGTGCGCGCCGCGTCCGGCAAGACGTTCGAGAGCCGCAATCCCGCGACCGGCGAACTGCTGGCCACGGTGGCCGAAGGCGACGCCGAAGACATCGACCGCGCGGTCGCCGCCGCCCGCCGGGCCTTCGAAGGGCCGTGGAGAAGTTCAAGCCGTACGAGCGCCAGGCGATGCTGCTGAAGCTTGCCGATCTCGTCGAGAAGCATTTCGACGAGCTGAGCGTGCTCGACACGCTCGACATGGGCGCGCCGATCAGCCGCACCCGCGGCACCCGGCAGCGCGTCCTCGGCATGCTGCGCTACTACGCGGGCATGGCGACCTCGATCCACGGCGAGACGATCGAGAACTCGCTGCCCGGCGAGATCTTCTCCTACACGCTGAAGGAGCCGGTCGGCGTGGTCGGCGCGATCATCCCTGGAACGGCCCGCTCGGCGCCTGCATCTGGAAGATCGGCCCGGCGCTCGCCGCCGGCTGCACCGTCATGCTGAAGCCGGCCGAAGAGGCGCCGCTGACGCCGCTGCGGCTCGGCGAATTGCTGATGGAAGCCGGCGTGCCGCCCGGCGTGGTCAACGTCGTGCCCGGCTACGGCGAAACCGCCGGTGCGGCGCTCGCCGCGCATCCCGGCGTCGACAAGGTGGCGTTCACCGGCTCGCACCTGACCGGGCAGTCGATCGTCCGGGCGTCGGCCGGCAACCTCAAGCGCGTCTCGCTCGAGCTCGGCGGCAAGTCGCCGGACATCGTGTTTGCCGACGCCGATATCGAAACCGCGGTGCCCGGCGCCGCCATGGCGGTGTTCGCCAATTCCGGCCAGATCTGCAGCGCCGGCACGCGGCTGTTCGTCGAGCAGAAGGTCTATGACGAGTTCGTCGGCCGGGTCGCCGAGTTCGGCAAGGAGCTCAGGGTCGGCAACGGGCTGGACCCCGAGACGCAGATCGGGCCGCTGGTGTCGGAGCAGCAATTCGATCGCGTGACCGGCTATCTGCGACCGGCCGGCAGGAAGGCGCGCGCCCGCTGGCCGGCGGCGAGCGTCTGACCGAAGGGCGCTGCGCCAAGGGCTATTTCGTGCCGCCGACGGTGTTCGCCGATGTGCGCGACGACATGCGCATCGCCCAGGAGGAAATTTTCGGCCCGGTGATCTCGGCGATCCCGTTCACCGATATCGAGGAGGTCATCCAGCGCGCCAACGCCACCATGTTCGGCCTCGGCAGCGGCGTGTGGACGCGCGACGTCAGCAAGGCGCACCGGCTGGCAAGGCGATCCGCGCCGGCTCCGTTTGGGTCAATTGCTACCAGGCGATGGACCCGGCGGTGCCGTTCGGCGGCTACAAGATGAGCGGCTATGGCCGCGAATGCGGCCTCCAGCACATGGAAGAATACCTCAACGTCAAAGCCGTCTGGATCAAGACGGCCTAAGAAGCACTCAGCGGCGGCGCTTCGCCCCCGCCGAAAAAGATGCTGCGATTGACGTTGCAGATCGATCGCGACGCTGCCCGATGCCGAGATCGTCATCTCGCAGCCGTTCTGGCCCGCCTACATGACGGCGGAGCGGATCGCCAAGGCGCCGAAGCTGAAGCTCGCGATCACCGCCGGCATCGGCTCGGACCACGTGGATCTGCAGGCCGCGATGCAGCACGGCATCACCGTCGCCGAAGTCACCTACAGCAACAGCATCAGCGTGGCCGAGCACGTGGTGATGATGATTCTCGGCCTCGTGCGCAACTACATCCCCTCGTACAAATGGGTGGTCGAAGGCGGCTGGAACATCGCCGATTGCGTGGCGCGCTCCTACGACCTCGAAGGCATGGACGTCGGCACCGTAGCTGCCGGCCGGATCGGGCTGGCGGTTCTGCGGCGGCTGAAGCCGTTCGACGTCAAGCTGCACTACACCGACCGGCACCGGCTGCCGGACGCGGTCGAAAAAGAGCTCGGCGTGACCTACCATCCCAATGTGGAAGCCATGGTGCGGGTGTGCGACGTGGTTACGATCAACGCGCCGCTGCACCCCGAGACCGAGCACCTCTTCAACGACGATCTGATCGGCAAGATGAAGCGCGGCGCCTACCTGGTGAACACGGCGCGCGGCAAGATCTGCGACCGCGATGCCGTGGTCCGCGCCGCTGAAGAGCGGCCAGCTGGCCGGCTACGCCGGCGATGTCTGGTATCCGCAACCGGCGCCGCAGGATCATCCGTGGCGGACCATGCCGCATCACGGCATGACGCCGCACACGTCTGGTACATCCTTGTCGGCTCAGACCCGCTATGCCGCCGGCACGCGCGAGATCCTCGAATGCTGGTTCGAAGGCCGCCCGATCCGCGCCGAATATCTGATCGTCGACGGCGGCAAGCTCGCCGGCACCGGGGCGCACTCGTACAGCGTCGGCACGACTGCCTGAGGTCAACTGCTAGGAAGGGAGCGTACGGTCATGAAATTCGGCGTTCACAATCCGTCATGGGTGTACGGTCCCGATCCTGCCGAGGCCTTCGAGGGGCTCAAGGCGAAGGCGCAATGGGCCGAGAACCACCGCTTCGTGTGGTTCTCGGTGATGGACCATTTGATCCAGATCGGCGGTGTCGGCGCGCCAACCGAGCCGTTCATGGAGGGTTGGACAATGCTGTCGGCGCTCGCCGCCGTCACCAGCCGCATTCGCCTCGCCACCCTCGCTACCTCGGTTGGCTACCGCAACCCGGCGCATCTCGCCAAGATCGCTGCCGGCGTGGACCAGATCAGCCGCGGGCGGCTGACTTTCGGCTTCGGCGCCGGCTGGAACGAGGCCGAATACAAGCAATATGGCTGGGAATTTCCGCCGCGGCCGGCGACGCGCATCCGTCAGATGGAGGAAGCCGTCCGACTGATCATCCAGATGTGGACCGAGCCGCGCACCACCTTCCATGGCCGGTACTTCCATGTCGAGGACGCGATCCTGGAGCCGAAGCCGGTGCAGAAACCTCGTCCGCCGGTGATGATCGCCGGCGGCGGCGAACAGATGACCTTGCGCGCGGTGGCCCGTCTCGCCGATGCCTGCAATATCGGCGGCGATCTGGCGACGGTGAAGCATAAATTCGCCGTGCTGCGCGGCCATTGCGAGGCGGCGCAGCGCGATTACGACGCGATCGAGCGTACTCATAGTTTCAGTTGGCTGCTTGCCCGCGATGATGTCGCAGTCGCCGCAAAGCGCGAGCGCCTGTCGGCTCGCGGCCCGTTGCGGGGCTTTGTCGGCACCGTTTCCGAGGCTATCGAGCTGGTCGGCCAATACCGCGATGCCGGTGTGCAACTCCTCATCAACAGCGACCACAGAAACGACATGGAAACCCTCGAACTTTTTGTGTCGGAGATCATGCCGCACTTCTCGTAGGACAAAACATGAACCGCGTCCGCGCCGCCGACGATTTCAGGGCGATCCGTCTTCGCCTGGCGGAGTTGCAGCGCGAGCGGGCGCAGTCATATGCCAGCACGCCGGCAGCAAAAATCGCCTCGCCGGGAGGACGAAGCGCCCCTCCGGGCGTCCGCTCCCGCTGATAAACGCTACCCGCCGATCCGACGCCACTCGGGATCGATTTAAACAAACGCTTCGCGGTGGGCGCCGACCGGCCAAGGAGACAAAGTGGATATCGATCTTCTCATCGACGGGCAGCCCGTCGCGGCGGCCGCCAGGTTCGAGCGGCGCAATCCCATGACCGGGGCGGTTGCGACCATCGGCTGCGGCGGCGAGCGTGGCGGACGTCGAAAAGGCCGTCGGATCGGCAGCAAACGGCTTCCTTGCTTGGTCGGAGATTGGACCAAACGCGCGGCGCGCCCTGCTGCTCAAAGCCGCCGACCTGATGGCGAACAGAGCCGCTGATTTCGCGAGCGTGATGCTGGAAGAAACGGGTGCCACCGCGCCCTGGGCCGGCTTCAACGTGCACCTCGCCGCCGGTATGCTTCGCGAGGCCGCCGCGCTGACCACGCAAATCACCGGGCAGGTCATCCCGTCCGACAAGCCGAACGTGTTGGCGATGGCCATCCGGCAGCCCATCGGCGTCGTGCTCGGCATCGCACCTTGGAACGCGCCCGTCTATCCTGGGCACGCGCGCGATTGCGGCGGCTCTCGCCTGTGGCAACACGGTCGTGCTCAAGTCATCCGAACTTTGCCCGGGCACGCATTACCTGATCGGCCGAGTGCTGAACGACGCGGGTTTTCCACCGGGCGTCGTCAATGTGATCTCCAACGCCGCGGCCGACGCGCCAGAGATTGTCGCCGCCCTGATCGCGCATCCCGCCGTCAAGCGGATCAATTTCACCGGCTCGACCAAAATCGGCAGGGTCATCGCACGGCTCGCCGCGGACCATCTTAAGCCGGTTCTGCTTGAGCTCGGCGGCAAATCCCCTTTGATCGTCCTGGACGACGCCGACCTCGATCAGGCGGTAGAAGCCGCTGCGTTCGGCGCCTTCGTGAATCAGGGCCAGGTCTGCATGTCGACCGAACGCCTCATCGTCGACGAAGCCCTTGCCGATGATTTCGTCACCAAGCTGGCCGTCAAGGCATCCTCCTTGCCGGCGGGCGATCCGCGCGAGCCTGTGGTTCTGGGCTCGATGATCGACCTCTCGGCCGCCGAGCGGATGGATGAACTGATCGCCGACGCGATCGCCAAAGGCGCAGTTCTGGTGTGCGGCGGTCGTCGCAGCGGCACAATCGTCGAAGCGACGCTGATCGATCGCGTTACCCCGGGCATGCGCCTCTACCAGGAGGAATCGTTCGGGCCGGTGAAACCGATCGTTAGGGTCAGCGGTGTCGATGAGGCGGTCAGGGTCGCCAACGACACCGAATACGGACTATCCGCCGCGGTGTTCGGCAAGGATATTCAGCGCGCCTTGGCCGTCTCCAAAAGAATTCAATCCGGCATCTGCCATATCAACGGCCCGACTGTTGCCGATGAAGCGCAAATGCCATTCGGCGGCGTGAAAGCAAGCGGCCACGGTCGCTTCGGCGGACAGGCGGTGATCGACGAATTCACCGAACTGCGCTGGATCACGATCGAAGGCGCGCAGCACTACCCGTTCTGAAACACGTTTTCAAAGGATAGGGCATGGACTATCGCCGGGTGGGGCGCAGCGGCCTCAAGGTTTCCGAGATCTGCCTCGGCACGATGACCTTCGGCCACGGCACCGGCGCCGCCGAGGCAGAACGCATCGTGCAGGCCGCGCTTGATGCCGGCGTCAATTTCTTCGACACGGCCGACGGTTATGGCGGCGGTGAGTTCGAGACCATGCTCGGCCGCGCCTTGGGTAAGCGAAGGCGCGAGACGGTCATTGCCACCAAGGTGTTCGCCGCGACAGGGTCGGGGCCGAACGATTTCGGGATGTCGCGTGTCCACATCATGCAGGCGGTCGAGGACAGCCTGCGCCGGCTCGGCACCAACTGGATCGACCTCTATTACATCCATCACGTCGACATCCAGGCGCCGCTCGAGGAGATGCTGCGCGCCTTCGACGACCTCGTGCGCCAGGGCAAGATCCGCTACACGGCCTGCAGCAATTACGAGGCCTGGCGGCTGATGGAGACGCTGTGGATCAGCGACAGCAAGGGGCTGGCACGGTTCGAGGCGTATCAGCCGCAGTACAGCCTCGTCGTGCGCGACGTCGAGGAGGAGTGGTTCCGGTCTGAGCCTGAAGGGGCTCGGCATGGTGGTCTGGGCGCCGCTCGCCGGCGGCTATCTTTCTGGGAAGTACCGACCGGGTCAGCGCAGTTTGCAGGGCTCGCGTTCGGCCGAGAACTGGGCTTTCCCGACCCAGTTCTTCCATGCGAACCACGAGGCGATTCTGGCCGAGCTTCTCACTGTCGCCGGCGAGCTCGATCGCAGCCCTGCACAAGTAGCGGTGCGATGGGTGCTGGAGCAGCCGCTCGTCGCCAGCGCCATCGTTGGCGCCCGCACGGCGGAGCAGCTTACCGACACGCTCGCTGCCGCAGGCTGGGAACTACCTGCAGAAATGCGTGATCGGCTCGACAAGATCTCGGCCCAGCCGCACCGCTATCCGCGGGCGATGGAAGAGACGATGGCCGATCGGCGCGATCAGACGGTACGGATGCCGAATACGGCGCGATAGACTGAACCGGCCGAATCCGACGGCGACGCCGCGCCGTCCCCGTTTTGCATTAACAACGGGACGCCGGCCTCCGCGTGTAACTTCCCGGTAGATGCCCTGGAGACACCCATGCCCGACACGGCCGTTGCGCCGCCCTTCAAGCCGACCCAACGGACCCGCGTCCGCCGCGTGCATGAGCGCGGCCGCTATCAATCCAAGGCGTCCTTGTCTGCAAAAATCGCAAGATAGTGAGCAAGACCAAACATTATAAAGGCGTGGCCGTACAAATCTTTGGTTGCATCGTGCGGCGTGTTGTCGTCGTTGAGACTGAAGTACCATCCACCGTTCGTTTTATCCCAGAAATGGCTCACCAGATCGGCGAACAGGCGATGGGGCCGATCCTCGAAGATCGGATCTCTCATGAGGCGATAAGCATGCGAAAAAAAGAATAATTGGCGACCCGCAACCATTCCCCGGCGATAGCCGAGCGGGGCGGGCGTCAGATCGGCCTGCAAACGCTCGACACTCCGGCTGCGAACCGCGTCCCAACCCCGTGTCGCGCAAAGTCGCGCCATATCCATGAACGTGTAGGTAACGAACTCTTGTGCGCTGCGGCACTGATCGTGGGTGAAACCGGCCTGCATTGATTGATTTTCCGATCTTCGATCCAATTCGACATTGCAAGCCGCTCTTGAGGCTATCTTCAACCATCAATCAGGAATTTTAAACAGCCACTTCAGATGAAGTTGGTGCCGCCGTTGAGCTGGACCGTTTGCCCGGTCATGTAGGGATTGCCGATGACCATCAGCACGGCCTTGGCGACCTCCTCGGGATAGCCCATGCGGCCGAGCGGAATGCGCGGCACCATCTCATCGCGCCGCGCGCGCATCATGTCGGTCTCGATCAGCGACGGGGCGACCGCGCAGAACTTGGTTCGCCCCTGCGCGTCGGGATCGCGCATGCGCGAGGGGTTGCCCGGCCCGATGCGATAGAGCGCCGGCACCCGGATGTTCGTCGAGCGTAAGGTCTACGAGGAGTTCTCCGGCCGCGTCGCCGAGTTCGGCAACAAGCTCAAGGTCGGCAACAGCCTCGATCCCGACACGCAGATCGGCCCGCTCGTGTCGTCAGAGCAGCTCGACCGCGTCACCGGATATCTGTCGATCGGCCGGCAAGAAGGTGCCCGGGTGCTGTCGGGCGGGCAGCAGCTGACCGAGGGCGCCTATGCCAAGGGCTATTTCGTACCGCCGACCGTCTTTGCCGACGTCAAGGACGAGATGCGCATCGCCCGGGAAGAGATCTTCGGACCGGTGATCTCGGCGATCCCGTTCACCGACATCGAGGAGGTGATCCGCCGCGGCAACGACACGCATTTCGGGCTGGGCGCCGGTATCTGGACGCGGGATGTAAGCAAGGCGCATCGGGTGGCCAAGGGGCTGCGTTCCGGCTCGGTGTGGGTTAACTGCTATCAGGCGTCTGACCCGGCGGTGCCGTTCGGCGGCTACAAGATGAGCGGCTACGGCCGCGAGCGCGGACTGCAGCACGTCGAGCAGCACCTCAACGTCAAGGCAGTGTGGCTGCGCACCTAGTCGAGCTTCATCAAGTGGTGGCGCCGGCGGCGCCACCACGACCCTGGCCGCTCGCCGCGGCAGGTGGTTTTCAGAATTTGCGGGTCTTTGCAGTCTGACGATGACGCGTCGATTGAGGGGCGCTCGCTGAGCCGATGGGCGGCCATGCGCGGGAGTAGCAACGTCCGTTTCGACCTGTCCGCCGCTCCCGCCTGCACGGCCCTGGTCGCGCATTGCCAGGCAAGTGCGGGTCTGGCACACACAACCTCACACCATCAAAGAGGACGCGTACGATGAAAGCTGGCGTGGTTTATCCGCAGATCGAACTCGGCGGCGATACGGGGGCGGTTAAGGCGTTTGCCCAGGCCGCGGAGGACCTGGGTTACGACCATATCGTCATCTACGACCATGTCCTTGGCGCCGTTCATGCCGGCAGGGAACCGAAGTTGACTGGCCCCTACAAAGAAACCGACCCGTTCCACGAGCCGTTGGTCACCTATGCCTATCTCGCCGGCGTCACCAAGAAACTGGAATTGGTCACAGGCGTGATCATCCTGCCGCAGCGGCAGACCGCTCTGTTCGCCAAACAGGCTGCGGATGTCGACCTGTTTTCAGACGGCCGGCTTCGCCTCGGCGTCGGGGTCGGCTGGAACTGGGTCGAATTCGACGGTCTCGAAATGCCTCGACATTTTCGCCGCCGCGGCAAGCGGCAGGAGCAGCAGATCGCCTTGATCCGCAAACTGTGGGAAGAGCCCGTGGTCGAATACGAGGACGCCGACCACCGGATCGACCGGGCCGGCATCTTGCCACGGCCGAAACGGCTGATACCGATCTGGCTGGGTGGTTCCAGCGAGGCCGCGTACGACCGGGCGGCCCGGATCGGGGACGGCTTTCTGTTTGGCGGCCGTATGCAAACCGAGGCGGTCCAAATCAAGGCGAGGATCGAGGCCAAGCTGCGCGAGCTCGGTAAAGACGTTGGCGCTTTCGGCTTCGAATCCATTCAGCAATACAGTCGTGGAGACAACCAATGGCCTGGCGACATTGCGGCTTGGCGCGAAGCTGCGGGGAGCCACATCTCCGTCGTGACGATGGGCGCGAACCTCACCACGGTGGACGGTCACATCGAAGCCATCAGGCGTTGGCGTGACGTCTATAACTCGGTCCATTAGAGGTAGCAGAAGCGAGCCGCGCCGATGCTGATGGCCCTTTCCGGCCCGTCCCGCCCGCCGGTCTCCGGCGACAAGCCCGCCCGCCTCGTGATCCTGCTGCACGGGCGCGGCTCTAACGGCGAGGACTTGCTCGACTTGCAGCGATTCTGGGGACGGATAGTGCCAGAGGCGGAGTTCATCTCGCCGAACGCACCATTCCCGAGCGACGTGGCGACTGGGGGCTACCAGTGGTTCAGGACACAGGATCGCAGCCCGGACTCCACATTGGCTGCCTTGTGCGCGACCGCGCCGAGCCTCGACGCGTTCATTGACGAGGAACTCCAGAAGCGCGGCCTCAGCGAAAGCGACGCGGCGCTCGTCGGCTTCTCGCAGGGAACGATGATAGCGCTTCACGTCGGGCTACGCCGGGAGCGGCCGCTCGCGGGCATCATCGGCTATTCCGGACGGCTGATAGGGGCCCACTTGCTCGTCGAGGAATTGCGCTCGCGCCCGCCGGTGCTGCTCGTGCACGGCACCGACGACTCGCGCGTGCCGCTCAACGCGATGACGGAAGCGGAGACGGCATTGCGGGCCGCCGGCGTTCCGGTCGAGACGTTGGCCTGCGCCGGCACCGAGCACTCCATCGACCAGGAGGGCTTGGTGCGCGGCGGGCTTTTCCTGCACCAGATGCTGAGCGCTCCGGCGGATTGACTACCATACGGGTGGTCCCGACGCGCCGACGGCTATGCTGGCAGCACCGTGGGTATGCCGCCCTGATATCGGCAACGAGGTCGCGTCATGGAATTGTGGAACCATTGCGAGAACCCGTACCCGTTCGTCCCGAACGAGGTGCTGGAGCAGGCCGAGTTGGTGCGGGCGAGCCTACCGAACAAGTATTGCGACCCGAAGGTCGTGGCGCAGCTCTACGACGAGGTCCTCGACGAATATCGCCTGTGCGACGATATCGGCCTCCACATCGTCACCAACGAGCACCATTCCGGGATCAACAATTTGTGGGCGGCGAGCCCGGTCATCACCGGGGTTGTTGCCAACATCACCCGCAAGGTCCGCATCCTGACGCTCGGCACGCTGGTCACGGTGCGGCCCGACCCGGTGCGCGTCGCCGAGGAATACGCGACGATCGACATCCTGTCGAAGGGCCGGCTGGAGATCGGCTTCGTCAAGTCGGGCGCGACCGAGATGGTATCGGGAGACGCCAACCCGATGCGCATCCGCGAGCGCGAATGGGAGGCGATCGACCTGATCGAAAAATCGCTCACCACGCAGGACGGGCCGTTCTCGTGGGAGGGCAAGTTCTTCACCCAGCATGATGTTCGTCGTCCGTAGTGCCGGCGACGTGCCGGACATCCCCGCGGTGGAGCTCAAGGCGTCACGGCAAACACCGGCGGAGGTGCCCGGCGGTGAGGGCAAGACGGATTACTTTTGCGTCGGCGATGCGAAGGCAATCGCGGCGCTGCGTGATACCGGCTGGGAGGTCGTCGAACTGCGCGACGGATGGTACGCCGGCGATAGAGGCGGCGGTGTCGCCATCTCCGGTCAGGGCGGGTATTGGGAAATCCGCGACACGCTGTTCACGATCAGGGATGCGCGCACCGTATAGGTCAGCGCGTCGGTGCGCGCGGGGATCACCTGGCCGTTTATCCTGTCGGACAGGCCGGCGTAGTAGGTCAGCGTGTCGAGCACGGCGGGCAGGTCCTGGCGCCGGACGGCCGAGACAGGCTTTCCCGAATCAAGGCTTTCGAGCTCGATGAGCTGGTCCTGATCGCGCCGGATCAGGTCGGCCAGCTTCAACAGCAGCCGGCCGCGATCAGCCCCGCGCATCCGCCCCCACGCGCCCTCGAAGGCTGCGCGCGCCGATCGCACCGCGGCGTCGACATCCGTCACATCGGCCTCGGCCACCTCGGCGATGACCTCTTCGGTCGCCGGGTTCGCGGTCACGAAATACCGTCCCGAGGCGGGTGGAACGTGCCTGCCACCGATGAGCAAGTCGTACCGGCGGGTCGCCTGGGTAAACTCTTCCGTCAATTTAGTTATATGCATAAGATTTCATATCTTTTTTGTCGTTGCCGGACCCATAACGTACTCAAGCCCTTATATAGGAGGGTTCTAAGGAGATAAAATATGATATGGAGTGCCTAATGCAGCCAAGTTATATATGTATTGCAGTGCATATTTAGGCTCCGTGGAGACCCTGATGATACGGATCGAGATAGAGCCGGTCTGGCGATTTCGCCGCGACGAAGATTCGGCGTCGATGCTGATTATGCTGGATTTCCTCAACGAGATCCGCGCCTCGGGGAAGATCACCCGAGCGGCCGACGAGACGCAGATGTCCTACCGGCACGCATGGAACCTGATCGAGAAATGGTCGGCTTTCTTCAACGCGCCGCTAGTCGAGCGTCAGCGGGGGCGCGGCACGGCGCTGACGCCGCTGGGCGAAAAGCTGGTCTGGGCCGGACGCCTGCAGCCTTTGAGCCGCAGCTCGAAGACCGCCGCGCGGAGACCGAGATCGACCTCGCTTATCATCCGGCTGGTAACGGAGGACTACGTCTTCGTCTGCCGCAAGACACTGCTGGACACCGAGCCGATGAAGCGCATCCTCGCGGTGATGCGCAGCGGCGAATTCAACGCCGCGATGGCCGCGCTGCCCGGCTACGCGTCGAACGATTCCGGTGTCATCAAGCCGGTCCACGAGGTCTTTCGCAAGGCGGATTGATCGATCAGCCGAAGGTGAAGGCGTAGGCCTCGACTCCGGGATCAAGAAAACGGATTTCGAAGGTGTGGTCGGTGATCGCCCCGGTCTGGCGAATCAGCTGGTAGAGACGCTGGCCGGTCACGACCCCCGCGCCGGCGGCGTCGACATCGCTGCCGTGGCTTTCGCCGGGCGTCCTCCCGTCGATGGTAACCTTGAACCGGACCGGGTTGCCGGACGGAGAGCCGAGCACAAGGTGCAAATCCCGAGCGTGAAAACGGTAGACAATGCCGCCGTCCTTGCGATTGAGGACGGCGCGCTCCTCGCCTACCGTCCAGTCGCCTGTCAGGCCCCATTGGTTCAGTTGCGGGACGCCGGCGGAGTAGACGCGCGCGGCGTCCTTGGCGACGCTGCCGGAGATGAAATGCTCGGCCCGGCTATAACCGATATAGGTCTCGGGCGAGCGGTTGTCGTCGTCGTCCGGTGCTGCCTGCGCGCCTGAGGCGCTTAGGGCGACAAAGCCGCCCGCCACGTTCGCCTTGCCGGCCTCCTGCAGCAGGAGCTGGATCGAGTGCTCGGTGCCCCGGTAATCGCCCTCGCCAAAGGCATGGTCGCGAATACGGCCCTGCCCGTCGATGAGGTAGTCGGCCGGCCAATACATGTTCCGGAACGCGCGCCAGATCGCGTAGTCGTTATCGATCGCCACCGGAAAATCGATCTTGAGGTCGGCGACTGCCTTCTTCACGTTGTCGATGTTCTTCTCGAAGGCGAATTCCGGCGTGTGCACGCCGATCACGACGAGCCCCTGGTCCTTGTACTTTTCGAACCAGGCCCGGACATACGGGATCGCGCGCAGGCAGTTGATGCAGGAATAGGTCCAGAAATCGACGACGACGATCTTGCCCTTGAGTGCTTCCGGGGTCAGCGGCGGCGAGTTGAGCCACTGGACCGCGCCGGCAAGCGACGGAAGCTGGCCCTCGACGTCCAGCGAGGATGCCGGCGACGGTGCGCTCGGCTGCGGCGCGGCGGGGGATGCCGGACCAGTCATGGCGACGGCAGGCATATCTTTCGCCGGCTCTGTGGGTGCGGCGGGTTGGGGCTGCATTATCGGCGCGCTACCGGTCATCGCGACCGCGGGCTGGTTCGGGTGCAGCTTGTCGACCAGCCCTTGCTCGATCGGCGCCGTGCCGGCGAGAGACACTTGGGTAAGGAACTGCGTGTCGAGGCCGAACGCGATCACCACGACGGCGGCAAGAACCGCGATCCCCAGGCCGCGCCTGATCCATTCACCGGCGCCCAGCGAGCGCTTCATCGCGGCAAACACTCGACCGCCGATCAGCAGCGCGAGCGCCAGCGAGGTCGCCGCGCCCGCGGCGTAGGCCGCCAGCAAAAGGGTCGTCTGCGTGCTCGCACCATTGAGCGCCGCGCCGGTCAGGATCAGCCCCAGCACGGGACCGGCGCACGGCGCCCACAGCAACCCGGTGGCCACGCCCAGCAACAGCGACGACAGGACGGCCCCGCCTCCGGTCTGCCCCTGCTGATCGGCGGCAGCGGAAAGACGGGCGCCCATCGCGACCAGCGGCCGCGTCAGGTGATCCGACAGCGCCGGGAACAACAGGGTCACGCCGAAGAGCGCCAATAACGCGATCGCCGCGTAGCGTCCGTACTCGTTCGCCTGCACGGCCCAGCCGCCGCCCACCGCGGCCAGCGTCGCCACTGCGGCGAATGTCGCACCCATCCCGATGAGCATCGGCAGTCCGCTGCCGATGAACGGGCGGTCCGACCGGGCGAACACGAAGGGCAGCACCGGCAGGATACAGGGGCTGATGATGGTCAGCGCGCCGCCGAGATAGGCCAGAAGCAACAGCGTCATATCGGGGGTCGTCTCCGCTAGGCGGCCGCGGGCTTGAACGTCATCGCGACGCCGTTCATGCAATAGCGCAAGCCGGTCACCGGCGGGCCGTCGTTGAACACGTGGCCGACATGACCGCCGCAGCCGGCGCAATGCACCGCGGTTCGGATCATGCCCAGCGAGGTATCCGGTGCGGTGCCGACGGCCGAATCGTTCAGCGGCGCCCAGAAGCTCGGCCAGCCGGTGCCGCTCTCGAATTTGGTCTCCGAGGAAAACAGACCCCGCGTGCAGCCGGCGCAGGCGAAGATGCCTGCGCGGTGCTCGTCGAGCAGCGGGCTGGTGAACGGGCGCTCGGTCGCACTTTGCCGCAGCACTGCGTATTGCGCCGGCGTCAGCAAATGGCGCCACTCGGCGTCGCTATGCATCACCGGAAACGTCTCGGCCGGCGCCGCGACCGCTCGCCGTCCGGCCGCGACTGACCACGCCAACCCTGACGCCGCGGCACCGGTCAGCGCCATACGTCGCGTCAACATCGCAGAGCCTCCTTTCGGGCATGCATGGCCGGCGTATCGCCCTTTTGAGATACGCCATGGATCGATATATTCCATTGGGAATAACGTGTGTCACGCAACTGTGAAAGAATACGCAGGATCGCGTGCGGGTGACACACGCCCGGCCATGCCGTGTCTCGCGCTCGCTGAATTTGGGATGGATTGATGGAACACACCAGATTTGGCCGTACCGGCCTGCAAGTCTCCAAATTGTGTCTTGGCACGATGGTTTTCGGCGCGCAATGCGACGAGGCGCAGGCCCACACGGTGCTCGACGCCGCCGCCGAGGGCGGGATCGACTTCCTCGACACCGCCGACGTCTATCCGATGGGCGGCGGCCCGGCGACCGCCGGCCGGACCGCGGCGGCAGGCAACAGCCGATGAGCGTCGCCGCCGAGTCGCTGCAGCGCTCGGCGGCGGCTTCCGACCGGATGTCCGGCCGTTCTTCCTCGCGGCCGGTGTGTGGTCGGCACTATTCCCTTGATACGCTCGCCGTTAATGCTCCGGCGCTCTGGAATCCCCCACCCCGGCTTTCGCCGGAGCAGGCTCTCACCCTGGCCCTCTCCGCCCCGCCCATTAAGCCAAAGGGGGCGCAGAGGGAGCAAAAGCGCACGACTCGTCGACCGTGACAGCGGATCCCGGCACGGGCGCGCTCCGCTGCGGGCGTACTTTGGCAAGCTGGCACGGCATTTGCGATGCATTCTTGGATGCGTCACTGTGTAGGTCATTAGTTGTCGAGCCGATTGAAAGTGCTGTTGGTCGATTCGGATATCGAGCGGACAGCAGCCTTGGAGCAACGCCTGCTCGAGATCATCGATGCGACGATCGTGCTGACGCCCGCGAACAGCACATTGATCAATGTCGTTGCTGCCCAGGCTCCCGATCTGATCATCGTCGACATGGGGCGGCCCGACCGAGACGCCCTCGACGATCTGCGACGAGTCGGCGCCGATAATGTTCGGCCAATCGTGATGTTCGTTGATCGTGATGACCGCGCCTTCATGGAAGAAGCGATCGCCGCGGGCGTCAGCTCCTACAACGTCGTTGGTTCGGCCTTTCCCGATGTCAAACCCATCGTCATGGCAGCGGTCGCGATCTTCCGCAAATTTCAGAAAGCCACCGATGATCTGAAGAAGGCGCAGGCGGTCTTGGCGGAACGGGAGACAATCAATCGCGCCAAGTCGATCCTCATGAGCAAGTGGCGCATCGACGAACCGCGCGCATACGGTTGGCTGCGCAA
Source organism: uncultured Alphaproteobacteria bacterium (assembly GCA_963814865.1). GTDB lineage: Bacteria > Pseudomonadota > Alphaproteobacteria > ATCC43930 > CGMCC-115725 > AP-15. Next base: position 18,129 of record CAWFEN010000002.1, read on the forward strand.
GCGCGCGATGGACGGCAACCGGCGCATCGCCGACGTCGCGGCCGAAATCCTCGTCGGAGCCAAACGGGAGGAGACGCCAAAGTGACCGGCGCATCGGTCTTCAGGATCGGATTGCTGCGGCTGACCGACGCCGCGCCGCTGATCGTAGCTCGTGAATTGGGCTATTTTGCTGCGGAAAATCTCGACGTGTCGCTGTCTGTCGAGGCGTCCTGGGCCAACATCGCCGACAAACTTGCCTACGGACTGCTCGACGGCGCCCTGATGCTGCCGCCGCTGGCACTGGCGCTGGCGCTCGGGCTCAGCGGGGCCGGTGGTCCCGAGGCGATCGTCGTGCCGGCGGCGCTGAGCCTCGACGGCAACACAGTCACCCTTGCCGAGCCGTGGGCGGCCGAGATACTGGACAAACCGGAGCGGTGTGCGGTCGAAACCGCGCAACGCTTTTGTACTCTCTTGCGGCGTCGCGGTACGCGGCCGGTGCTGGCGGTCGTCCATGGCTTTTCGACCCACAACCTGTTGCTGCGCTACTGGCTCGCCAGCGCGGGAATCGATCCCGCCCGCGAAATTGCTTTCACCGTCGTGCCGCCGGCGGAGACCGTCGACGCGATGAGGGCCGGGAAGATCGACGGCTTTTGCGCCGGAGCCCCGTGGGGAGCGGTCGCCGCGCGCGCCGGCATCGGCCGCACCGTCGCGACCTCCCATGCGATCTGGAACCACGGCACCGAGAAGATTTTCGCCGTGCGTCGGCGCATCGCCGACGAACAACCCGACCGGCTGCAGGCGGCGCTGCGGGCGCTGCTGCGGGCCGCGGCCTATTGCGACGATCCGGCAAATGCGCCGGTCGTCGCGGACGTCCTTGCTCAAGGACATTACCTCGGCTTGCCGCCCGACATCATTCTAGCCTCGCTCCCGGGCGCGGCGGCGCGACGACAAACGGCGGGCCGAGACGATGTCGATGGCTCAACATTTTTCGCCAATGCGGCGACGTTCCCTTGGCGCTCGCATGCCCTGTGGTTTCTTGGCCAGATGCGGCGCTGGGGCTACCTGACCGCGGGTAGCGATACCGCTCGCGCCGTCAGCATCTTTCGCCCCGACCTTTACGCCGAGGCGGCACGATCGCTCGGGTTGCCGGTCCCCGATGCACCGCTCAAGAGCGAGGGCACGCATTCGCAACCCTGGCTGCTGCCCGCTATGCCTCAGGCGATCGCGATGGGGCCGGACTGCTTTATGGACGGCGCACGCTTCGATCCGTGATCTGAGGATCGATCCGCCTGGTTTGCCCAAAATTTTCGCACCGCACAAAATTGTATCGATCGCCTCAAAAGCGTGCAATTGTTTGAAATTATTGCGTTCTAACCTGATGATTTCTCGGCGGTTTTCTTTGGCATGGCGCTTGCGGAGTGTCTGTTGCTTCTGCTCGCGCTCAAATGCGGCGCAATAGCCGGAGCTGGATCGTCCCAATGGCGGGGCCGTCCATCGCAGGCGGATATCCGCTGTAGCGCGATCGTGGACTAAGGGCGGTCCACCGCGGACGTGAGGTCCGCAACGGCTCAAACCGATGAACGGAAAGCTGCCGGAGCAGGTGCGCCGCGTTGGACCGTGGTCCGGCCGGTCAGAGTCCGTTCGGGCCCGTGTTCTGCAAAGGATCAGTCGCGATGCGCGAGACGTGGATTGCCAATTGGAATCCGGAAAACGAGACGTTTTGGGAAAATGACGGCAGGACGATCGCCCGCCGCAATTTAATCTTTTCGATCGTCGCCGAGCATATCGGCTTCTCGATCTGGCTGACCTGGAGCATCGTCGCGACCAAGCTGCCGTCGGCCGGCTTTCACTACACGACCGAGCAGCTCTTCCAGCTTGTCGCGTTGCCTGGGCTGATCGGCTCGCTGATGCGTTTCCCGTACACGTTCGCGGTGCCGAAATTCGGCGGCCGCAACTGGACGATCGTCAGTGCCTCGCTGCTGTTCGTCCCGACGCTGCTGCTGGCATTTTTCGTGACCCGTCCAGCGACGCCGTTCGGGCTGATGTTGCTCGTTGCGGCGACGGCGGGACTCGGCGGCGGCAATTTCGCCTCCAGCATGGCCAACATCTCGTTCTTTTATCCCGACCGGATGAAGGGCTGGGCGCTCGGCCTCAACGCGGCGGGCGGCAATATCGGCGTCAGCACCGTGCAGCTGCTCACGCCGATCCTCATGGGCTTCGGGATCTTCAACCTCTATTTGGCTATGCCGGGCGCGGGCGGCATTTTCATTCAGAACGCCGGGCTCATGTGGCTGCCGCTGATCGCCTTCGCGGTCTATGGCGCGGCGCGCTACATGAACAATCTCGCCAATGCCCGCTCGACCTTCAGGGACCAGCTCGTCATCACCCGGCGCAAGCATACCTGGGTGATGTCGTGGCTCTATATCGGGACCTTCGGCTCGTTCATCGGCTATTCGGCCGCTTTCCCGCTGCTGATCAAGACGCAGTTCCCGGCGATCACGATCGGCGTCGCCTTTCTCGGGCCGCTTGTCGGGTCGGTCGCGCGTCCGTTCGGCGGGCTGCTCGCCGATAGGATCGGCGGGGCGCGGGTCACGTTCTGGAACTTCGTCGCGATGGCGGCCGCGACGGTCGGCGTCATGTACTACGTCGACATCAAGAGCTTCCCCGGCTTCCTCGCGATGTTCCTGGTGCTGTTCGTGACGACCGGCGTCGGCAACGGTTCGACGTTCCGGATGATCCCGTCGATCTTCCGCGAGGAAAAGCTGCGCGAAGCCGCAGGGACGGGCGAAGAGGGGCGCCTCGCGGCAATCAAGGCGGCGGCAACCGAGAGCGCTGCGGTGATCGGCTTCACCTCGGCGATTGGCGCCTGCGGCGGCTATCTGATCCCGCGCAGCTTCGGCGCCTCGATCGCCGCCACCGGCGGCCCGTACGTCGCGCTCGAGGCGTTCCTGCTGTTCTACGTCACCTGCATCGCGCTGACCTGGTGGTACTACCTGCGCACCAGCTTCCTCGCGCAGCTGGCGTCGACCAGCCTTGCCCAGGCGCGGGTCTAGGGAGCGCACGATGAGCGTCATCGAACAAGCGCGCGAGCGGCTCGTCGTCGTCGGCAACGGCATGGCGGCGATGCGGACGGTCGAGGAGCTGCTGGCGCGAGCGCCGGCGCGCTACGACATCACCGTCATCGGCGCCGAGCCGCACCCCAACTACAACCGCATCATGCTGTCCTCGGTGCTGGCGGGGGAGAAGACGGTCGACGACATCGTCATCAATCCCCTATGCCTGGTACGACGAGAACGGCGTCGACGTTGTTGACCGGGAATCCGGCCACGGCGATCGATACGGCGGCGAAAACCGTGACGATCGGCGAGGCGCCGCTGCCTTACGACAAGCTGCTGCTCGCCACCGGCTCGAAGCCGCTGGCGCCGCCGATCCCCGGGCTGGGCCTTCCCGGCGTGCGCGCCTTTCGCGACATCGCCGATGTCGATGCGATGGTCGAGGCCTCGCAAAGCCATCGCCGGGCGGTGGTGATCGGCGGCGGGCTGCTCGGCCTCGAGGCGGCCTGGGGGCTGAAGCGACGCGGCATGTCGGTGGCAGTGGTGCATTTGATGGCAACTTTGATGGAGCGCCAGCTCGATGCGACCGCCGGCGAGCTGCTGCAGCGCGATCTCGACGCACGCGGCATCGCCTTTTTCACCAACGGCCAGACCGAGGAGATTCTCGGCGCCGACAAGGCCGAGGGCGTGCGGCTGGCGGACGGGCGCGAGGTTCCGGCGGACCTGGTCGTGCTCGCGATCGGCATCCGTCCGAATATCGATTTGGCGCGCGCGGCAGGGCTCGACATCAACCTCGGCGTTGCTGGTCGGCGACGACATGCGCACCAGCGATCCACATATTTACGCCGTCGGCGAGTGCATCGAGCATAACGGCCAAGTGTTCGGCCTGGTCGCGCCGATCTGGGAGCAGGCCAAGGTCTGCGGCGCCCGGCTGGCCGGCGACGAGGCGGCGGTCTATCTGCCGCCGCCGGTCTTCACCAGCCTCAAGATCACCGGGGTCGACGTGTTTTCCGCTGGGGCGCTCGCCGCCGCGGACGAAAGCGACGACGAGATCACGCTGCACGACGCCAAGCGCGGCGTCTACAAGAAGGTCGTGCTGCGCGGCGACCGCGTCGTCGGCAGCGTCCTCTACGGCCAGGTCGCGGACGGTCAATGGTACGTCCGGCTGATGCGCGAGAAGGCCGATATTTCGGCATTTCGTGACCAGCTGGTCTTCGGTCGCGCCGCTGCCGAGGCTGTGGGGACCGGTCCCGAGCCGAGGATCGATATCGCGGCGATGCCGGATGCCGAGCAGGTCTGCGACTGCAACGGCGTTTCCAAGGGCCGCATCTGCGAGGCGATCGTCGCCAAAAAGCTGACCACGCTCGACGCCGTCCGCGCGCATACCAAGGCCTCGGCCTCGTGCGGGCATGTGCACGCCGCAAGGTCGCGGCGATCATCGAGCATCTCGGCGGAGCCCTTGCATACAACCCGGACCCGCCGATGTGCAAATGTACCGAGCACGGGCACGACGCGGTGCGGCGCGCGATCGTCGAGCGGGAGCTTGAGACCATCGCCGAGGTCCGCGCCACGCTCGGCTGGAAGACGCCGGACGGCTGCCAGAAATGTCGGCCGGCGCTCAACTACTACCTGATCTGCGCCTGGCCCGAGACCTACCGCGACGATCCGCAGTCGCGCTTCGTCAACGAGCGTGTGCACGCCAACATCCAGAAGGACGGCACCTTCTCGGTGGTGCCGCGGATGTGGGGCGGGCTCACCAATTCGCGCGAGCTGCGCGCCATCGCCGATGTCGCCGAGAAATACGCGATCCCGACGGTGAAGGTCACCGGCGGCCAGCGCATCGATCTGCTCGGCGTCCAGAAGGAGCAGCTGCCTGCTGTCTGGGGCGATCTCAACAAGGCCGGCCTCGTCTCGGGTCACGCCTACGCCAAGGGGCTGCGCACAGTGAAGACCTGCGTCGGCAGCGAGTGGTGCCGCTTCGGCACCCAGGATTCGACCGGGCTCGGCGTGCAAGATCGAGAAGATGTGCTGGGGCTCGTGGACGCCGCACAAGGTCAAGCTGGCGGTCTCCGGCTGTCCGCGCAACTGCGCCGAGGCGACGATCAAGGATCTCGGCGTGGTTTGCGTCGAGGCGGGCTACGACATCGTCGTCGGCGGCAATGGCGGGATCGAGGTGCGCGTCACCGACCATCTCGTGCGCGTCGCCACCGAGGCCGAAGTCCTCGAATATGTCGGCGCCTTCCTGCAACTCTACCGCGAGGAGGCGCGCTATCTCGAGCGCACCGCGCCCTGGGTCGCGCGCGCAGGGCATCGACTATGTCCGCAAGCGCATCGTCGCGGATGCCGATGAACGGCGCGCCTTGCACCAGCGTTTCCTTCTCGCTCAGCGCAGCGTGCAGTCCGATCCTTGGGCCCGGCGCGCCGGCGGCGCCGAGGCGCATGAGTATCGCGTGCTGGCGGAGGTCGGCTGATGCCCGGCGCCATCCTGGACCGCGGCGACTGGATCGAGGTCGGGCGTCTCGACGACATCCCGCGGCGCGGCGCGCGGCGCGTGAAGGCGGCCGGCATCGCGCTGCCGATCGCCGTTTTCCGCACTGCCGATAATGCGATTCTTCGCGCTGGTCGACCGCTGCCCACACAAGGCGGGGCCGCTCTCGGAAGGCATCGTCCAGGGCTGCGCGGTGGCCTGCCCGCTGCACGGCTGGGTCATCCATCTCGATACTGGCGAAGCCGAGGCGCCCGATGAAGGCCGCATCCCGACCGTGCCGGTACGGCTCGCCGACGGCGCGGTCTGGCTGTCGCTGACGCATTTGCGCGTCGCGGCCCGCGAGGCGGCATGACGCTGCGGACGACCTGCCCCTATTGTGGCGTCGGCTGCGGGGTTTTGGTTTCGGCCCAGGAAGCGGTGGTCGCCGGCGATCCCGATCATCCGGCCAATCGCGGCCGGCTTTGCTCGAAGGGCGCGGCGCTGGGCGAGACGCTCGGCGCGGCGGGCCGCCTGCTGCGCCCGCAAATCGGCGACCGCGACGCGAACTGGGACGAGGCGCTCGATCTGGTCGCCGGCACCTTTGCGCGAACGATCGCCGAATACGGGCCCGACGCCGTCGCGTTCTACGTCTCCGGCCAGTTTCTGACCGAGGATTACTACGTCGCCAACAAGCTGATGAAAGGGTTTATCGGCAGCGGGAACATCGACACCAACTCTCGGCTGTGCATGGCTTCTTCGGTCGCCGGGCATATCCGCGCCTTCGGCGAGGATATCGTTCCCGGCTGCTACGAGGACCTCGACGAGGCCGACCTCGTCGTCGTGGTCGGCAGCAATACCGCATGGTGCCACCCGATCCTCTACCAGCGTCTGGCGGCCGCTCGCGAGACGCGCGGCACCCGGATCGTCGTCATCGATCCGCGGCGGACGGCGACCTGCGAGATCGCCGATCTTCACCTGGCGCTGCGGCCGGGCACCGACGTTGCGCTGTTCGCGGGGCTGCTGGTCGCGCTGACAGAAAGCGGTGCCCATGACAAGGCCTGGATCGTCGAGTCCACGACCGGTTTCACCGCGGCCGTCGAGGCGGCACGCGGCGCTGCACCGGCCCTGGCGGCGACCGCCGCCATCACCGACTTGCCGGCCGCCGACCTCGCGCGCTTCTACGACTGGTTCGCCGGGACCGAGCGCACGGTGACGCTCTATTCGCAAGGGGTGAACCAGTCCTCGGCCGGCACCGACAAGGTCAACGCGATCGTCAACTGCCATCTGGCAACGGGCCGCATCGGCCGGCCGGGCATGGGGCCGCTATCGCTGACCGGACAGCCGAACGCGATGGGCGGGCGCGAGGTCGGCGGGCTCGCCAACCAGCTTGCCGCGCATATGGGATTTGCCGAGACCGACATCGACCGCGTGCGCCGCTTCTGGAATGCGCCGCGTCTGGCTACCCGGCCTGGGCTGAAAGCCGTCGAGCTGTTCGATGCGGTGCTCGACGGCGGGATCAAGGCGTTGTGGATCCTCGGCACCAACCCGGCGGACAGCATGCCGCGCGCGGGGCGGGTGCGCGAGGCGCTCGCGGCATGTCCGTTCGTCGTCGTCAGCGATTGTTGGCCGACCGACACCACAGGCTTCGCCGATGTCATCCTGCCGGCGTCGGGCTGGGGCGAAAAGGACGGCACCGTCACCAATTCCGAGCGCCGCATCTCGCGGCAGCGCGCATTCCGCTCGCCACCCGGGCAGGCCAGGCCCGATTGGTGGACGTTGAGCGAGGTCGCCCGGCGCATGGGCTGCAGCGCCGCGTTCGCCTATCGCGGACCGGCCGACATCTTCCGCGAACATGCCGCGCTGTCGGCATTCGAGAATGACGGAGGGCGGCTTTTCGACATCGGCACGCTCGCGACGCTGAGCGACGGCGAATACGATCGCCTCGCGCCGGTGCAGTGGCCCCTGCCGCGACCAAGCCGATCGTCGCAGGGGACGCCCAGGCTGTTCGGCAGTCCCGCCTCGTTTCCGACGCCGGACGGCAAGGCGCGCTTCGTGCCGACGCCGTATCGCCGCGTCGCCGAGACCGCCGGCGCCGCCTGGCCGCTGATGCTGAATACCGGCCGCGTGCGCGACCAGTGGCACACGATGACCCGCACGGGCCGGGTGCCGCGCCTGATGGCGCATACGGTCGCGCCGCTGCTCGACATCCACCCCGCCACCGCCAAGACCCTGGGCCTGTCGGAGGATGGCCTGGCCAGGGTCGAGAGCCGGCACGGCGCTGCGGTGCTGCCAGTGCGCCTGTCGAGCGACCAGCGACGCGGCGACGTGTTCGTGCCGATGCACTGGACCGACCGCTTCAGCTCAGCCGGTCCGATTGATCGGCTCGTCGGGGGCGCGACCGACCCGATTTCCGGACAACCGGAGTCCAAGGCGACACCGGTGCGGGTCGAGCCGGTAGCGTCCCTATGGCGCGGCTTCCTGCTCGGCCAAGCGGAAACTCTGCCCGCCGGCCCTTATTATTGGGCGAGAACGCCGTTGGCGGCCGGCCAGGCATTCGACCTCGCCGGATGGGAACCGCTGCCGAGCGGGCGCGGCACCGAAACCTGGATTGCCGCGATGCTCGGCGCGCCGGACGATGCCGAGCTTGTCATCTATGCGGATCCGGGGCACGGCACGTTTCGCTATGTGAGCCTGGTTGAGGGCCGCCTTGACGGCTGCCTTTTTCTGGCGCGAAGCGCCGGGGCCTTGCCGCCCTGGCAGGAACTGGCCGAATTGCTCGGAAGCGAGGTTCCGGCTGAAATCCGGCTTCGCTTGCTCTCCGGCTCGCTTGCCGCGGGTAGCGGGAGGGAAGGCCGAACGGTTGGCGATCGCACCGTCTGCGCCTGTTTTTCGGTCGGCGTTGACGCGATACGCCGGGCGATCGTCCAGCAGCGATTGACCAGTGTTGCAGACATCGGCAGTGCATTGCGCGCCGGCACAAATTGCGGCTCCTGTGTTCCGGAGCTCAAGGGAATTTTGGATGAAATTCGCAGCACGCTGAGCGACGTGGCTTAAGTAATTCGTATCGAAAAAATGCAAGATCACAAGGTCAACACAATGCAGCGATTCCGACCGCGGGCTTGGCGCATCTTGCCTGCACCGGCTTCTTCAAGTCCGTTCATGTGAAGTCTCTGCCAGCGCACACTCTGCGGTCGCTGATCCTCGCCCGCAAGAAGCTGGTCGGCCAGCGGGTCACCTTGGAGAACCAGATCCGCGGCCTCGCCGTGGTGTCCGGTGTGCGACTGCCACGTACGTTAACCGTCGCTTTCGTTAGGCAGGCGCTGCGGGCGAGTGAGGGTATTATCGGTCTGTCCGCTGCTATGCGCGGCCTGGTCGCGGCGTGCGGCGCCGTGCTCGCCGCCGTAGCGGCGATCGATGCGGATATCAGACAACTGGCGAGATTGACTACACCGGCAGCATCTCGAAGTGCGGCGGTCGGCGGGGGCGTACCCTCCTGTACGAAGCCGCCAACGTCATGCTGACGCGCTATAAGGGGTCGCTCAAGCTCAAGGACCGGGCTTTCGCAATCGCCAAACGATCGACGATGCGCAAGGCGCGGATCGCGCTCGCCCGTCTCGCCATCATCATGCATGCCATGCTGCGACACGGCACCGAGTTCAAACCGGCCTAGCCCGGCAGGGATAACCAGCAGGAGGTCGAACCGAGCTCCCGAGCGGAGCGACGCCCAAGGGAGGGAGCAGATGACGGCGCCGATTGTGTAGCAGGTGGTCCTTTGGCCGACTGCGATTTCAACCAAGCGCTCCGCACCCAGCTGACCCCATCAAGTGCCCGTTGAGCACGTAGAGAACGCAGATACCCGAAAGCGTCGATATCGCTCATCACCGAGCAGCCGCCCTTGACTCATTAGAGAACACAATCGGGCATAAACGGAAGTCTTGCTTCGATCCTCCACCGCTGACGCTGAACCCAACAGTGTGGTATCTATTTCCGCTCTCAGTTGGCCTGAACAATGCACTCATTCCCAAATCCAACGAGCATCGCAGCGTTCGATACCTGGCGCGCCGATACGTCTCAGTGGCTGCCGGTGGCGATCGATATCGCGCGTAGCCATTCCTTGTCGTGTGCCGATCCTTATGTGTTCTCATTGGGGACGAATCTCGTCGTCGCGCTCGATCAGCGGCTTATCCTCAAAATTTTTCCGCCGATGCTTCGGCATCAGTTTGAATCGGAACGCGCAGTGCTTGCGCGGCTTCACGGCCGGTTGAGCATTTCGGTCCCGCAGATCGTATGCGAGGGGGAGCGAAGTGGATGGCCCTACTTGGTCATGACCCGGATGAGCGGCGTCAACGGCAAAGAGGCTTGGGCCTCGCTCCCCGAGGATCAACGGGAAAGCGTTCTCTCTCAGGTCGGTGAGATCATTGCGGAGGTGCAGCGGATTCCTCTGGGAGACTTGTCTCGGCTCCAGCCTCGATGGGAGCAGTTCATTCCCAGGCAAATCGAAGGATGTCGAGCCCGGCATGAACGACTGGGCTTGCCGCGAAAATATCTGGACGGCTTGGACGATTTCCTTCGGGACGCCGCGGTGCTGATTCCCGTGAATGCGGCTCCGGTCATTCTGACAGGCGAGTACAATCCAGAAAATATCTTCCTCGAGGAACATTGCGGGCGTTGGCGGCTGGCGGCACTCATCGATTTTGGCGACGCCATGACTGGTTGGGGTGAGTACGACCTGCTCGGCCCGACCACGTTCGCAGCTGCGGGAATGCCGGGCCGCGTCCGCAGTCTCCTGAGCGGGTTCGGGTGTTCGGAAGCGAATCTTGATCCTGCGTTGCGCCGGCGGCTTATGGCGCTTCTCCTGCTTCATCGGTTCAGCAATCTGGCGGTGCAGATAAACATTGAGGGCTGGCAACAGAAGGCTGCGGATTTTTACGAATTGGAGCGATTGCTCTGGCCGATTTGACGGCAGTAGCAGCGACTCGGAACTGAGGTCGAATGGAGCGAAGATGCCGATCACCGCGCCCGCCGAGAAGTGCGTCAAAGGCACCATCGGCAATAAATCACCCGATTGAAAGGGCAGCAAAGCCTCGGCGATCATCAGGATGCCGAGGAGCCCGAGCAACGTCGCGATTGCCGATACCAACCCGGTGTTGCTGAGCCGGTTGACGAGCTTGGCACCGTAGAAGGCGCTCGCCATGCCGCCGACGAGCAGGCCAAACATCTCGGGTAGGTGCGGAACGACGGCAACGAGCGAGACGGAATGGCTGCGGACAGCCAACGAGAAGGCGAGCGTTACGAGGCTGATCAGCAGGTTCAGGGGCACGGCCGAGCGGGCATCGAACCCGATCACATACATTAGGACGGGGAGACGGAATTCGCCGCCGCCCAGACCGATCAATCCACCGAGGCCACCGATCGGGACACACCACCCGAATGCGCGGCGGAATTAGTCCTGGCCGCGCGCCGAAGAGCCTGTGGCGGCTGGCCGAAGGCGCGGATAAAGGCACGGCGCATGCGTTCGGGATCGCCAAATCCGGTAAGCGCCGCTACGCGTTCGATGGGTTCTGAGCCGCTCTCGACCCGCTCGCGCGACGCTTCCAGGCGCAAGCGCTCGATGGCTTTCGCCGGTGTCATGCCGGTGTCGGCGGCGAAAGATCTGCTGAAATGCCGCGGGCTCATGGCCGCTCGGTCGGCAAGTCGCTCGACCGGAAGTCGTTCGCTCAGCCGCTCGCGCGCCCAGGCCAACACCGGCGAAAACCGACCATTCGGACGATCGGCATCGAGCAGCGCCGAGAATTGCGATTGCCCGCCAGGCCGTCGGTAATAGACGACAAGTTGCTGAGCGGCGAGTTTTGCGACCCGCTCGCCAAGATCGTCGGCGACCATCGCGAGCGCCAAGTCGATCCCCGCGGTGATGCCGGCCGACGTCCACACCGCGCCGTCGCGGACAAAGATGCGGTCGGGCTCGACACGGACTCTCGGGTAGGCGCGCGCAAACTCCGCGGCGCGACCCCAATGCGTCGTCGCCCCCTTGCCATCGAGCAACCCTGCCGCGGCGAGGATGAAGGCGCCCGAGCAGACGCTCGCGGTCCGCCGCGCGCGGCCCGCAGCGGCGCGCACATAAGCCAAGGTCTCAGCGCAGGCGGACGCTTCGCGCGCGCCCCCACCGCCGGCGACGATCAGGGTGTCGAGCGGCTCGTCGGCAAACGCCGCCGCCGTCAAGTCCACGCCCGAGGAGCTAGTGACCGCACCCGCGCTGCGAGCGATTACGCGCAGGCGGTAGGCGGGCGAGGCAGTCTCGCGGCTGGCTTCCTCGAAGGCCGATACTGGCCCGGCCGCATCAAGAAGCTGGAAATTCGGAAAGATCAGTATCTCGATCGTACGTGGCATGGCGCAAATAGAGGGAAATATGTCATTTCGGCCGCAGGCTAACCCCGCTACCCTACGGCGTCAATGCGGAGAATTTGTCCATGAGCGAGCGCCAGCCAGTTATCGTCTTCGCCCTGTATCCTGGAGTGACACAGCTCGACTTCACTGGACCGCATGAGGTGTTTTCGTACCTGCCTGGCGCCAGCGTTATCCTCGCAAGTGCCGAGGGCGGTACGATCGAGGCTACAGGCGGAATGACTTTCGCCGGATTGCGCCGGCTCGCCGAGATTCCCGAATGCGATATCGTGTGCGTGCCAGGCGGCCGCGGGTCCACGGACAATGCTATCCGCGATGACGTCTTCCTCGGCGAATTGCGCCGCCTCGCCGCGACAGCGCAGTTCGTGACGTCGGTGTGCACCGGGTCGCTGGTGCTCGGCGCTGCCGGGTTATTACGCGGTAAGCGCGCTGCCACCCATTGGGCGTGGCGCGACCTACTGGCACCCTTCGGAGCGATCGCCGACTCCGCACGGGTGGTTCGCGACGGCAATATCATCACCGGTGGTGGCGTCACTGCTGGCATTGATTTCGCACTCAGCGTCGTCGCCGAGCTCGCCGGGCCGGAAACGGCCCAGGCGATCCAACTGCAAATCGAATACGCGCCAGCGCCCCCATTCAACACCGGCAGTCCGGACACGGCCCCGCCCGCGGTCTTGGCGCGCGTGCGCGAGCGCATGGTGGCGTTCGCCGCGCGTCGGCGGGATGCGGTCGAGACCGCTGCCGCCCGGCTCGCCGGAGCTTAATCCGGACCACTCTCCAGTCCCTGGCGATCGGAGCCTGAACCATGCCGTACCGCGGAATGAACCGGACGGAGCTCGATGCCGCGTACAACAATACTGCCGCCGTCCCCGAGCGAAGCGCGATCTACGCTGACTGGGCGGCACGCAGCGCAATGGTGCGGCGCGAACATCCTGGTCATCTCGACCTGACCTACGGCGATAGCCCGCGCGAGCGCCTCGATTTGTTCCTCACCGCCAATCCCAAGGCGCCGACCGTCGCGTTCTTCCATGGCGGCTATTGGCAGATGAACAACAAGGAGAATTTTGCCTTCTTCGCCGAGGGCCTACTGCCGCTGGGGATCAATCTGGCAGTCATCGAATATACGATTGCCCCAGCGGCACGGCTCGACGCCATCGTCGCGGAGATACACCGGTCGGTATACTGGCTCGCCGAGCATCTCGGCGACTATGGCGCGGACTCGGCTCGGCTCTACGTCACCGGCCATTCGGCCGGCGGTCACCTAACCGCGATGATGATGTCGCTTCCGGTGGTGCGCGGTGGGATCGCGATCAGCGGGCTCTATGATCTGGAGCCAATCCGGCTCAATTATCTCAACGAGAAACTGGGTCTAGACGCAGCCGAGGCCGAGCGCAACAGCCCGCTCCTGCATTTGCCTGCCATGGCCAGAGACCTAGTCGTCGCCTACGGAACCAGCGAACTGCCTGAATTGTGCCGCCAGTCGATAGAGTTTGGCCGGGCCTGGACCGAAAGCGGCCTCCCTGGCCATCTGCTGCCGATCGAGGGCGCCAATCACTTTACCATTCTCGAGACGCTGGCCGATCCGCAAGGCATCTTGACCCGGACCCTCATCAACATGGTGGGCGGATTATTGAAGCCGCTGGTGAACTGACCGAAGATCGTCGAACCGATGCCGATGACGACTGCGAGCACCAGGATCTTGATGCCGGACGATACGACGTTGCCGAGTACCTTCTCGGCGAGGAACGCGGTGCGGCCGAACAGCGCGAACGGCACGAGGACGAAACCAGCGAGTGTGGTCAGCTTGAACTCGATCAGGCTGACGAAGAGCTGGATTGCCATCACGAAGAAGCTGATGACGACGATCAGCCAGGCGACGAACATGATGAGGATCTGCACCAGGTTCGCGAAGACGCTGGTGAAGCCCATCATCCCGGAGATCGCGGTAAGGATCGGCTTGCCGGCGTCGATGCCGACTTCGGCGATCTTGCCCGGCTGCAGAAGCTGGGCGGCGCTCATCGTGCCGCCGCCCGCTTCGATGCCGAGACCGGCGAAGCTGTTGTAGATGATCTGGGCGAGGCTGTTGTAGTTGCCGATGATGAAGGCGAAGACGCCGATATAGAGCGTCTTCCTGATGAGGCGCGCGAGCACATCCTCGTCGGGCGCCATCGCCCAGAAGAGGCCGGCGAGCGTGATGTCGATGGCGATGAGGACGCCGGCGAGCCAGCGGACACCGCCTTGCACCAAGCCGAAGCCGGAATCGATGTATTGGGTGAAGGTTCCCAGGAAATTGTCGATGACGCCGGTGCCGCCCATGGTCGCCTACCGTGTGGGAGAATTCGACGCCGCGGCCGGCGCGGCTGTCGCGCTCGCCGCTGGCCGATAGGTGAAGAAGCGGCGGCGGTTCTCGGCCCAGGCTGCTTCGCAAGCCGCGTCGTCCTTCGCTTGCGGCGAGCGCCCGACAGCGCTGAAGCTCTTCGGTAAGCGGATCGGAGGAGGTCGCGGCGTTAGCTGCAGGCCCTGGATGCCGGGCTCGCTCGTCCGGAAATGCAGCGCGGCGGCGACGACCGCGGCGGCGATGACGGCGAAGCCGAGCGCGCGGCCGATCGCGGGAATGTTGAGAAGGCAGCCGCGCATCAGTGGAACATCTGCGCCGAGCCCGACTGATAGCCCGAGCCGTAGTTGAGGAAGTTCGTGACCTGTTGCTGGGCCTGCGCCTGGTCCTCGACCTTGCGCACCCCGTCGAGGCTTTGGGCACGCGCCATCGCGGCGATGACCGCGGTGACGTCGGCAAGCTGCTGCGTCGCGAGGCCGATAAGCTGGTTGCCGGATTGGGCGGCCTGAAGCGCGCCGCTGGCGGACGGGCTGGAGGAGACCAGCGCGTTGATCTGAGCGCGGGCGTTGCCGAGGTTTTGTACCACGCCGGCCTGGACATTCATCGAGTTCCTGATAGGCGGCGCGCGCGTTCTGCCAGCGGGTCTGCGCGTCGGCGATGAGCTGCGTGCTGGAGGTCGAGGCCGAATAGCTTTGCGGATAGGCCTGGGTGAAGGCCTGGTCGATGATGGTGACGCTATAGGCGATCCGCTGCGCCTGGATCAGGAGCTGCTCGGTACGCTGGATCGAGGCGGTGAAGGCGAGTGCGACCTCGGAGAGACCGAGCTCGAAGAGGCGATTGCCGCGGCGCGACTGGCAGTAATAGTCGCGTTTCGGCGTCGCCCGGCTGAGGATCTCGATCTGCCGGTCGTTGAGGCCGAAGCGCCGGTAGATCGCCGCGATCTGCGGCTCGAGGGCGCGCTCGTTCGGCAGCAGAATCCGCGTCGGGCAGCTTTCGATGATGGCCGGCGCGATGGCGCTGCCGTCGATGTCGGCGAGCGACTGGGTGGCGAGGATGACCGAGGCGTTCTTCTTCCGCAGCGTCTTTAGCCACTCGCGGAGCTGCCCGGCGAAACCGGGATCGTCGAGCGCGAGCCAGCCTTCGTCGACGATGAGCAAGGTCGGGCGCCCGTCAAAGCGATCTTCGATGCGGTGAAACAGATACGACGGTACGGCGGGCGCCGCGCCGGCGCCGATCAGGCCTTCGGTCTCGAAGGCCTGCACCTCCGCTTCACCGAGCCGCTCCGATTCCGCGTCGAGCAAGCGACCCCAGGGCCCGGCCACCGTATAGGGCTGCAGCGCCTGCTTGAGCGCGTTGGACTGTAATAGGACCGCAAGGCCGGTAATCGTCCGCTCCGCGACCGGCGCGGAGGCGAGCGAGGTCAAGGCCGACCAGAGATGCTCCTTGAGGTCGGGGGTCACGGTAACCGACTCCCGGGCGAGCAGCGTCGCGACCCACTCGGCCGCCCACGCGCGCTCGCCGGCATCGTCGACGCGGGCCAGCGCTGCAAGGCGACAGGCGCTGTGGCGTCGTCGGCCAGCGCGCCGCCGAGATCGTGCCAGTCGCCACCCATGGCGAGCGCCGCCGCTCGGATCGAGCCACCGAAGTCGAAGGCGAAGACTTGCGCGCCGGCGTAGCGGCGGAATTGCAGCGCCATCAATGCCAGCAGCACGCTCTTGCCGGCGCCGGTCGGGCCGACGATCAGCGTGTGGCCGACATCGCCGACATGAAGCGAAAAACGGAACGGCGTCGACCCTTCCGTCTTGGCGAGGAACAGGGGCGGCGCTTGGAAATGCTCATCCCGTTCCGGCCCGGCCCACACCGCCGAGAACGGCATCATGTGCGCGAGGTTGAGCGTCGAGACCGGCGGCTGGCGGACATTGGCGTAGACATGGCCGGGGAGCGATCCGAGCCAAGCCTCGATGGCATTGACGCCCTCGCGCATGCAGGTGAAGTCGCGGCCCTGGATGGCCTTCTCGACCAGGCGCAGGCGTTCGTCGGCCGCACGCGCGTCCTCGTCCCAGACGGTGACGGTGGCGGTGACATAGGCCTCGCCGACAAGGTCGGTGCCGAGCTCCTGCAACGCCGCGTCGGCATCGAGCGCCTTGTTGGCCGCATCGGAATCCATCAGGACCGATGCTTCGTTGGTCATCACCTCCTTGAGGATCGCCATGATCGACTTGCGCTTAGCGAACCACTGGCGGTGGATCTTGGCGAGCAGCTTCGTCGCGTCGGTCTTGTCGGGGCAGACGGCGCGCCAGCGGTAGGGAAAGGCCAGGCGATTGAGGTCGTCGAGCAGCCCGGGCCAGGTCTGCGACGGAAAGCCCATGATGGTGAGGGTGCTCAGATGCGCTCGGCCGAGCCGCGGTTCGAGACCGCCGGTCACATCCTCGTCGACCAGGTGGCGTCGAGATACATCGGCGTCTCGGGCACGCGCACGCGCTGGCGGCGGGTCGAGATGCAGGAATGCAGGTAGGTCAGCGTCTCGCCGTCGTCGAGCCACTCGGCTTCGGGCATGAAGCCTTCGATGAGCGCGAGGACTCGGTCCGTGCGATCGGCAAAACCGTCCAGCACGGCGCGCCAGTCCGCGGCGCCCTGCGCCCGATTCTCGTAGAGCCAGGCCTCTGCCCGCGCGGCGGCCGGCGGTAGCCACAGCAGCGTCAGGAAGTAGCGGCTTTCGAAGTGGGCGCCTTCCTCCTCGAACTGCGCCCGCCGCTCGGCGTCGACCAGGGCGGAAGTCGGATCGGGAAACTTCCCGCCTGGGTAGCGATGGGCGGGAACGCGCTGCGCCTCGATGAAGACGGCCCAGCCCGAGCCGAGACGCCGCAGCGCGTTGTTGAGCCGCGACGTGATCGCGACGAGTTCGGCGGGCGTAGCGGAATCGAGATCCGGCCCGCGAAAGCTCGCACTGCGCTGGAACGGACCGTCTTTGTTGAGGATGACGCCCTTCTCGACCAGCGCGGCCCAGGGCAGGAAATCGGCGAGCCCCTGGGTGTGGTGGCGATAATCGGCAAGGTTCATCATGCGCGCCTTCACGCAACCAGATGCTGCGGATAGCGCAGGTGCCGGCGCTTCGCGGCCCACACGGCGGCGAGGTGTCCGACCAGCCAGATGAGCCCTCCGGCGATCCAGAGGCGGAGCCCGAGCGCAATCGCGGCCGCGAGTGTGCCGTTGACGATCGCCACCGCGCGCGGGGCGCCGCCGAGCAGGATCGGTTCGGTCAGCGCGCGATGGACGGGCGCGTAGAAGCCGGTGATGGGCGTGTCATATTCCATCAGACCAGCACCCCGCCGCCGAACTGGAAGAAGGTCAGGAAGAAGCTTGATGCGGCGAAGGCGATCGACAGGCCGAAGACGATCTGGATCAGCCGGCGAAAGCCGCCCGAGGTCTCGCCAAACGCGAGCGTCAGGCCGGTGACGATGATGATGATTACCGACACGACCTTGGCGACCGGCCCCTGGATCGATTCCAGGATCTGATTGAGCGGCTGCTCCCAGGGCATGTTGGAGCCGGCGGCGTAGGCTGGTGCGGTGGCGAGCGCGACGAGGCGAAGGCCGAAGCCGTGGCGAACGCATGGCGGGCACGGTCGAGCAGCATCATGGTTCTCCTGGTGGGGTGAGGACGTAATCGCCAGCTGGGCCGAGGTCCTCGACCGCGGCGAGCTCGGCGAGCCGTCGCGCGGAGCCGCGGCCGGCGAGGACCGCGATAAGGTCGATGGTCTCGGCGATCAATGCGCGCGGGACGGTGACCACCGCTTCCTGGATGAGCTGCTCAAGACGCCGCAGCGCGCCAATCGCAGAGCCGGCGTGCAGCGTGCCGACGCCGCCCGGATGCCAGTGCCCCAGGCTCTAAGGAGATCAAGCGCCTCGGCCCCGCGCACCTCGCCGATCGGGATACGGTCAGGCCGCAGGCGAAGCGCCGAGCGCACCAGATCGGACAGCGAGGCGGCGCCGTCCTTGGTGCGCAGCGCTACGAGGTTCGGCGCGGCGCACTGCAACTCGCGGGTATCTTCGATCAGCACCACGCGGTCGCCGGTTTTGGCGACCTCAGCGAGCAGGGCGTTGACGAGCGTGGTCTTGCCGGTCGAGGTGCCGCCGGCGACGAGGATGTTCTTCCGCTCCTGGACGGCGGCGCGCAACAGCTCCGCCTGCGTGCCGGGCATGATCCCCGCCTCGACGTAATCGCCGAGTGTGAACACCGCGACCGCCGGGCGGCGGATGGCGAAGCACGGTGCCGCGGCCACGGGAGGCACCAGCCCTTCGAACCGCTCCCCGCTTCCCGGCAGCTCGGCGGAGACGAGCCGGCTGCCGGCATGCACCTCGACGCCGACATGGTGCGCAACCAGGCGCACGATGCGTTCGGCGTCGGCCGCCGTGACCCGGCAGCCGGTGTCTTCGAGGCCGCCCGTCAACCGGTCGATCCACAAACGGCCGTCGGGGTTGAGCATCACCTCGACGATGGCGGGGTCTTCGAGATAGCCGGAGATCGCGGGCCCGAGTGCGGTGCGTAGCATGCGCGCGCCGCGGGCGAAGGCTTCCGATCGGAGGGATATCGTCGTCACTCAAGAACCCCGCAAGTTCGCCTCGCTCGGAGGCGCGGATGTCTGCGGGGTTGATTAGAAAGAGCCGGAAACGGGTCTCCGCAACAACGGTGATGAGGCAGGAGGGCTCTGGGATAGAAAGACATGCTGCCAGGACGGCCGGCCGTCAGGAACTCTTTGTCGTCGTCCCTTGTTCCGGCTCGGACGGGACGTCCTGGATGACCTCGTCGGCCAGTTTGCGTCCCGCGCGAGGCGCCGGCCGAGGGCTTCGACAAAGCCGTCGTAACGCTCGCGCCCCTTGGTCTGCGCGGCCGCGAGAGCGGTATCGGGCAAAGCTGGCGTACTGGTCAGCCAGAAGCGCACGAACACCGCCAGGGCCTCATTCGAGATCGTGACGTGCCGCTCGATACGTTCCATCTGCCGTGTCATGCGATCCAGCCGCCGCGCCAGTGCGGCCTCCAGCCGATCGGCGCCGTCGGGCGAGAGGTGTGAGGCAAGCGCCGCCTCGACAATCAGCGCCTGCGGCACGCGCTTGCGGGCGGCGTAGTCGGCGAGCTTGCCGGCGAGGTCAGGCGGGAGGCGAAACGTGTGCCTGGTCCGCATGGACGTCACATCTGCACGTCGTCACCCGGATCGAGCGAAACCTGGCGGGCGACGGCCCCGAATCTGCGCTGCATGAGGCGCTGGCGCTGAACCTCGTCGTCCGGCTCTTTGTCCATTGGATCAAATTCATGAACAGGCTTCGCCGGTTCGGGCGCGATCTCTTCATGGTCGGGCAATTCCGGTTCGCGCCTTATGCCGGCGTTGGCGGGGTCTTCGGTCGGCGCCGATGATGGGGCGCGAAGGTTGCCCCCGCCCATTGACTCACCTTCCGAGCTGCATTGCGCTCCTCATGCTCGAACGCCTCAGCGAACTGATCGAGTTCCTGGGTGCTCATGCCGAGACTGCGCCCCATCGAGCGCCATTGCGACACCGCGTGTTCCACCTCACGAAGCATCTGTCGGGCGCGTGGCACGGCAATCCGGAAATACGGAAGTGCGGACATCAGCGCCTCGATCGTTGCCTCCGGACCGGCATCTTCCGACACCCATGTCTTCAACTCACGAACCCGGTCCGGGAACGGATTGACATCGAATGCCGGCGCAAGCCGCCACTGCCCGCGATCGACATGCAGGAAGCCGTGATTGCGCAGATGATCGTCCACATTGGTGATGAGGATGGAGAAGGCGATGCGTCGCCAGAGTTCCTCCGTATCGGCCTGCGGCGCCGCGCCGTGCATCCGCAGCGCATCGACGATCTCGGTATAGGCATGCTCGCCCGACTCCGCGACATCGACGCCGAGCATCGTCGCGGCGGAGACATACATCAGCCGCCCGCCGCCCTGGAGACGATCGAAGCGCCGGATCAAAGCCACCGGGCTGCCTTCGCTCTCGACCAGGCGGCCTTCGGCGGCGTCGATCCCCGCGGCGGTGGCAAGCCGCAGCGCGAGGACCTCGCCTTTGGTGACCGCGCGGTCGTCGGCGACGCTCGGAAATTTGCCGATCGACAGTCGCCCGTCGTCATCGACCACCGTGCATTTCGGGCGCAAGCCACCCAGCGACGTGCCCCGGCCTCGGAGGTAACGCAAATCCTCCGCCGTCTCGGTATGCGTCTCAACCGCATGCGACGCGGACAGCAAGTGGCCAAGCTCGATCAGCGGCGGCGCGGTTCGCCGGCCCTCCTCGGCCGCGCGCTGGAAAACGCCATCCTCGTCCTGAAAACGCAACGCACCGACGCGGCTCGCATCGTCGACCGCCAGGAGGAAGTCGAGGGCGTTCAGGGGACGGCTCTCGACATCCGCGCCGGCGCGTCTGGCCTCCTGCCGCCGTTTGGCGTGGTCGCGCAGGATGACGCGGCGCGCCCAGCCGTCCGGTTCGGTGTCCGCAATCGCGCCGTGAAAGACGGATCCGCCACGCTCTTTGCGATGAAATTGCGGGCCAGCAACCAAGGGAAGGCCGGGGTCGATCGCGAAGCCGTCCGCGGCCGCCAGCCACGCGGCGTCATACTCGAAGGCGGCGTTCTCCCGCGCGCCCTGCGCGTCGAAGCGGAGCGTCCCGAGACCGCGGGCGTTTTCGCCCAGTGCGACGCGGATGGTTCTTCTCATAGCGCGGTGGGCACCTTCTTGGGACGCACGCGCTTTGGCAGCCGTTCGGCGTCGAGCAGCAGGCCGACGTCGTCACGACGCGGGTCGACGATGTCGCCGATCGCGTCGCCGAACCCGAGCACGAAGAGCGCCATCGCATAGACACCCATCGAAACCGACGGATCGCCCTTCTCCACCTTCAGATAGGTGGATTTGGCCGAGCCAATTCGCTCCGCCATCATCACCGTGGTCAGGTTTCGCTTTCGTGCGCGCGGTTGCGATGTCGGCCCCGAGCTTGGCCAGCGATCGCCGCAGTTTTGACGGTAGAGATTCCAGCGCGGTCGACTGCATATCAAGGTCTCGCTAAATGGTCCCAAAGGGAGTTACCGTCTCTTATATACGACCTTATCCGCAGGCGTCTACGCTAGCAGCGCCCCGTCTAGCGACTGGCACCGAGTGGAGGACGGCCTGTAACGGGGCCAAGCGTGCAATGGCGTCGCGCCGGATACTCTTGACAATGATCGGCAGCATCACCACTCTCACCGTGCTAAGTGAGGATAGTGAGTCGTGCTTCTGCCCATCAAAGCCTTTTCAAAAAATGAGACGATCCTATCGGGCGCCGACGCGGGTCGCCGCCTATTCGGGACGCTCGTCGCGAACGCACCTACGCCGCTCGAACCCGATAAGGCATTTCTCGATTTCACCGGGGTTGAGGTCGCGACGTCCTCCTTCTTGCGCGAGAGCGTCATCGCATTCCGGGACTATGCACGCTCAACGTTGCCTAACCTCTACCCGGTCGTTGCCAATATCCTAGCCGCAGTCGAAGAGGAATTAGCATTCCTCCTGCGGCATCGCGCCGATGCAATGTGGGCGTGCAAGCTCAGCGAACGCGGCTTGCCCATCGACGCGCGGCTGATCGGCGAACTTGACGAGGTCCAACGTCACACCTTCGACCGCGTGCGGGATCTCGGATCAGCGAGTGCTCCAACCCTAGCCGCCCAGAATGGCCGTGGGTCCGGAATTGGAGCGACTGCCTGGAACAACCGCCTCTCCAATCTCGCCGCCCGAGGGCTGCTCATCGAACGGCGCGGTGGAAAGACCAAGACCTTCACTCCTGTTTTGGAGACTGCGTGATGGGCCTCGACTACATCCGAAGCGCAGCCGGAAAGCCCTATATAAAACGGTGGGCGAAGGGGCTGAACCGACTGAAGACTCCGACGCTCCTCGACACCAACTTGAGCCCGGAAAGCCGTATCGTTACAGCGACGTTGGCGCCGGGCTGCAGGCCTAAGCCGGGTGACGCCTTTCTCGTCCAGGCCAATGGCTCAGGCGATCTCATCGTCCTGGATGGTCACCGTCAGGTCGCCAGGATCTCCAATCCTCCGCCTGGCGTCACCGAAGCGCTAGACGCCCATCACGGCATGGCGCCAGCTACAGTCGAGCGCATCGGCGGCTTCGGTGAGACTGCGGAGCTCAAGCTCACATGAACGGTCGACCCTCACACGAGCCGACGCGAAACTTCCACCCCTCGCACCGCCTTCGTGATGACGCGGCGCGAAACACACGTTCGTTGGGTTGCCTGGGATGTCCCGACTTCAAGCATTGCGGTGGACTTCACACCGACGCCGGCATTTTCGACTGTAGCGACCTCTGCTCATGCGAAGATCGCAGCAAGTGCGATGTGGTTTGCCGTAACAAGCCCCAAGCCTTTTTCGAGCGGCTATTGGAAGTTGACGGCTTTGACTTCGGGACAGTGCCCCACGTCATGCCTCTGGTTAGAACCTCGCTCCCTAATCTGATCCCCTTCGTCGGGCACAAGTATAGTCGCAGCAAACCCTTGGTGGAACCTGTTGTCGCTGTCCCGCTCTACGAGCTATTCCATTTGGGAACGGGCCAGCCGCACGTTCGGTCGCGCGCGGAACTGTCCGAGAGGTTGCTCGTCCCGCACGACGCGATTGTTGTCGCAACCGGCGTTGATCGAGACACCAAGGTGGAAGCCTGGTGGGCGTTCGCCGATCGTGATGGCGTCATGCAAACATTGCGCGATCTCGACATCGCACTGGTGACCACCCCGAACTTCAGTCTGTTCACCAACGTGCCTCGCCCCGACAATCTTCACGGGATGAAGCGCATTGCGATGAGCTGGGCCGAACTCATGGCCGCA
This sequence comes from uncultured Alphaproteobacteria bacterium, assembly GCA_963814865.1. Taxonomy (GTDB): domain Bacteria; phylum Pseudomonadota; class Alphaproteobacteria; order ATCC43930; family CGMCC-115725; genus AP-15. The sequence goes on from CAWFEN010000002.1 coordinate 41,230, forward strand.
GGCGTTCCCGCCGCGCTGCATATCAATGGCCGAACCGACTACGACTATGCTCGATGGACGCGATTCGTCGCTGAGCGACCAGAGGTCGCGACACTCGCATTCGAGTTCGGTACGGGTGCGGGATATTCGGGGCGTCTTGAATGGCATGTCGATCGACTATGTCAGCTCGCGAGCACCGCCGGCCGGCCGTTGACCATGGTCGTCCGCGGCGGCGTGCGCGCCCTTCCGCTCCTCCGACTCCATTTCGATCAGGTCATCCTGATCGAAACAGACGCCTTCAGCCGAACGCTGAAGCGTCGGCGCGCAACCATCACAGAGGCTGGGAGGCTGCGCTGGATCCGCACACTCACCGCAAACGGCGATCCGCTGGACGAACTGCTGGCCCACAACACCCTCACCGTCCGCACAGCTTTTGACCAGAAGGGAATCCAGCCGCGCGAAGGTTCAGGCCGAGCGCAGATGCCCATTCGGCGACGCGCACCGTACGGTGATCGTCAGCCCGCCCAGGCGAGCTTTGTGCGCGAGCTCGACGCTGCCTTGCAAGCTGGGGCTGTGCCCGCGCACGATAAGCGCGTGATCCTCGCTACGAAAGCGTAGGTCTCCATCATGGTTCGTAAGCGCCCGGAACATCTGCCCCATCCCAAATCCATTCCCACTCGCCCGGCCGAGCCGCGAGTTGCCATCTTCGACCGCGACCTTCAGCGCCGCGCCGGAGTCAGCCAAATCGGCGTAGTCGGGGTGTTCGTGGAGGCTTGCCAAAACACCAATGCCTGCGTCCGAAATGACGATCTCAAAGCCGTCCACAGTTGCGGCATAGGCAGCCAGGCCCGAGTCGGCATTGCGGCTGTGACGGAACACATTTTCCCGGAGCTCGCCCAATGCCCCGATGATCCCTGCTGCAAGTGGCCTAGGAAAGCCAACTGCGATAGCCGCCTGCTCAGCACGACTACGCCACAAGGCCCAGCGATCGGCGCCATCACCTTCGTCGGCATAGCATCGCAACGGAAACACGCCAGCCCGCGACCGGAACGCGGTGCCGCCAATACGACCGGCGCTTATTGCGTGTTCGATAGTCGCCGCGAACGGGGCTTTGAACTTCACCGTTGTGAAGGCCAACGGCATGCTCTTCCGCGCCATCAGCATTTCGACCAGCGGCCCGATCCGGCCAGAGCGCGCAACGCATACCCCACCCATCTGCGTCAGCTTTCCAGACTGCGCCGCCCAGAGCAGGTCGTCGGCGCCAGCGAAGTCGCCGATCACGTCGTGACATTGCTTCCCGGGATTGACCACGTCCTAAATCCCCGCTCAAACGAGACGCCCATCGTTACCCTGAATACAGTCAGCACCGGTTGTCCCGATAGGCCGACCACCCGCTTCACCAGCAGGTTCCCGTCAATGACGGGCCCGGGTCTGCCGGCCCCCCGGGAACGATCGTGCCCGAGATACGGCAAACTTGTTCCAGTAGCAGGGTCGCGACGCCAGGTTGGCAGCTTTCGAGGCGGCAAACTGGCCTTCTACTCCGTTCAATCAACCGATGAGCCGCGTCCGTGATGGCACCTGAATCGGGGTCGGATCACCCGCTGCTTCTGAATGGCTTCGAGGTCGAACTCTCTGCGGAGGTGGACGTCCTCGTGGTTCCGATGGTCGATCCAGCGGACGTTAAAGTCGAACGAAATAGACTAAGCGGCTACTGGTTCGTGCATTGGCTGGGTGGCAAACTCTACTGCTTGCGGCTCAAAGCCGGCGGCCCGAACCCGAGCGGCATTCCAGCGAGACTCAAGACCAACGAACACCCATGGCTGCTCCGAGCGCGTCTCGACGACATGATTGAGAGCGTCTTCGAGCGATACGTCGCGCTACGCCACCGCCATGGCCGAGAGCTTCTTCTCCACCCTCGAGGCCGAGCTGCTCAGCCGTCGCCGGTTTGCATCTCAGGCCGAAGCGAAGATGGCCTGCTTTAGCTACATCGAGGGTTGGTATAACCCGGTGCGACTGCATTCGGGCCTGGGATACCGCTCGCCGATAATCTACGAAGCCGACATGCAGACCACCATGACCGCGACCTAACCCGCAAGCCGACTAACCGTCCACTGAAACGGGGCAACCTCAGCGCTCCACAAGTCTTGCGACTGCCACTTCCGAGTTGGTGAGGACCCTCATGACGAGGCTTCGGCCATCGGTTCGGTTTCCCTCTCCTTGGCGGACTTGCTGGCCGGGCCGGTTCGGGATCGGAAGTCCCCTCACGCCCGGCTTTAGCGGGTTCTGCTGATTTACGGCCTCCCGGAAGCACCCGGTCGGCCTCACCCGCTTGCTTCGCGCCCCACGCTGCACCGTGTGGCGGGAGGGGTCTCTCATCCCTCGGAGCGGTCGGTAGTTGAGCGTCTAACTCGGTGCGTTTCTCCTTTCTGGTCAGAGAGTTAGAGGGCTGCGCTTGGCGCACTGATGGGGTCTGGGTGCGTCTGATCGATGTCAAGGCGGCGCTGTCGGCACGGTCGTATCAGCCCGAAGGGTCCGTGGTCATCGAGGTGGCCGATGAATTTTGCCCGTGGAATGCCGGCCGTTGGCGGATCGGCTGCGACGGCGTCGACCGCACCGACGACGCCCCGGCGCTGCGTTGCGACATCACTGCGCTCGGCTCGGTTTACCTCGGCGGCTTTACCTGGACCAGGCTCGCTCGTGCTCTGCGGGTTCAAGAGCTAGACTCGGGTGCCGCCGAGCTTGCGGACAGGATTTTCCATATGTGGACGGCCCCCTCCTCGCAAGATGTTTTGCAGTGATTTGATCAGATCGCTTGCGTCCATATGTCCGGCCTGTTGGTGCGCTCGCACATGAACGCTGGCCAAGATGGTTTCCGCGACAAGAGTTCCAAACAGAATAGCGACCTCATAGCGGGCCACTGGAAAATCCGGAGTGTCTCTCATCGTGGATCGATTGATCACACCATCTGCTCGTTATCTTGCAAGTTCTGGTCCGAGGGCGCCGGCGGACCTTTCGGAATGAGCGGCATTCTCTGCGACAATGCCGATTTTGCTGCGGCCGGGCTCGAAGCAGCCCACGATTTGGCGGCGATGGTCGAGTACGCTGCGACCCTCCCCTTCGCCCGTCCCGGCGGCATGGTCGTCGTCGGCCATTCGGGCGGCGGCTGGGGTGCCATCGCCTATGATGCGGTGCCGCACCCGCGCGTTACGGCGTTCGTCAATATGGCCGGCGGCCGCGGCGGGCACCTTCACGGCTGGCCGAACGAGAACTGCCATCCGGAATTGCTGGCCGAGGCGGCCGGCCGCTTCGCGCGCACCTCGGCTACCCCGATGCTCTGGATTTACACTGCCAACGACAGCTATTTCGCGCCGCCCATCGCGGCTGCGATGCACGCCTCGTACGTGCGGGATGGCGGCAAGGCTCAGTTCTATCAGCTTGCGGCCTTTGACGGGGACGGACACCGGCTATTTTTCGGTCCCGGCGGTTCGGCGATTTGGGGGCCGCTGGTCGAGCGCTATCTTGAAACAGGACCAAAGCAATAGGGCAGAACACCAGGTGGATGCGGCTTAAGGTGGATTTGCGACCAATAAAAGCGGATGCCAACCCTTACCGTGCGAACAATAGGATAGCGATGAGCCAGTTGCTGACAGTGGCGCTTGCGCAATATCCAAGCGGTTGGGACCGCACGCAGATCGTCGCGGATGCGAAAGCAGCGGCGGCCGAAATCGTCGTCTTCCCCGAGATGTACTCGAACGGCTACGCGCGTTTTGATCCGAACGATCCTGCCGCCAGAGCGCGCTGGTGCACCGCGGCCGAAGCCGTCGACGGCGATTTCGTCAGCAGGTTCCGCGAGGCCGCGAAGGCGTACCGGGTGCATGTCGTCGCGACATTTCTGGAGAAGGCGGAGCCGAAGCCGTTCAACGCGGCGTTGCTGATCGACAGCGAAGGCGGGACGCGCCCGTATCACCGCAAGGTTCATATCTGCGACTTCGACAGCCCCGAACTGGCGTGCGGGCGTGGCTCGGGTTTCACGCCATGCGGCATCGAAACCGGCGCCGGCCCGGTCGGCATGGGTCTGATGATCTGCATGGACCGCGAATACCCGGAGGCCGCCCGCTCGCTGTCGCGCCAGGGCGCCGAGATCGTGCTGGTGCCGAGCTGCTGCGATCTCGCCACGGATCGCACCGTTGGCAACGTGCGCATCGCGCAGGCCCGCGGGCGCGCGTTCGAAACCGCCACCGGCATCGCCGTCGTCGCCAATTACCCGGCGCCGCGCTGCGACGGGCACTCCTTCGCCGTCGACGCCACGGGTCGCATCCTCACGATGGCCGACGCCTCGCCGCGGCTGGTGCTCGCCGCCTTCGATCTCGCCGCGATCCGCAGGATCCGCCGCGAGGAACGGTTTCGCTGGCAGATTAGACGAGCCGCAGGATCCGCCGCGAGGAACGGTTTCGCTGGCAGATTTGACGAGCCGCAGGCGGCCACAGCGATGTCAACCTATACCGATCTCACCCCGGCGGCCGCCAGCCGCGCGCTGCGGGAGGCCGGGATCTCATGTCCCGCGGAGGCGCTGGCCGTCGATGCCCGCGAGGAGCGCTGGGTCGAGGCGGTGCCGGACGGCCGCATCGCCTGGTTCGCCGCATCGGCGGCAGGCGCGAGGCGGCTAGCGGTCGAACGCCCGGGTCTTGCGCCTGCTTCAGGCGCGGTGCTCGTTCCGTGTGCCGGAGGTGTTGTTCATCTCGAACATCGGGTTCGATGTCCGCCGGATGGTGCCGGGGGAATGCGATCCCTGGGGTCTGTACCGGCGTTGCGTGGCCGTTACCGGGGCGCGACGAATTGGCCGTTCGATCGGGCTGATCCTGGCGGAGCAACACACCCGGATCGCGGAGGCGGACGTGGCGGGATGGTTGCCGGGACGGCTGCCCTGGCCGGAGGCCGGCGCCGCTATTCGCGAACGTCTGCCGCGCGTCGTTGACGATCGCGGTCTGATCCGCGCGCTGAACGAGGTCATTGATCGCTACGAGGCAGTGCCGATCGCTGGGGCGGATCGCGCTCTGGTCCATGGCGATCTCGGCCTCCACAACCTGGCGCTCGATCCCGGGACCGACGCGGTCAACGGCATCTTCGATTATGACGGCGCCGCCTGGGCCGATCGGCACCATGATTTTCGCTATTTGCTGTTCGACGTCGGCCGCGACATGCTCGATGCGGCCCTCGAAGTATACGAGCCGGCGATCGGGCGATGCTTCGAACGCGGCCTCATCCGCCTCTACAACGCTGCCTGTGCGATCGGCTTTCTGGCATTTCGCGCCGATGTTCCGCCCGACCAGAAGTCGTTCGGACGCACCCTTGCCGAAGACCTGCGCTGGGTGCGGAGCGCGCTCGCGCGGCTGTCGTGAAACAAAATCGCGACCATGACCGCCTGGAAGGAGACGTATGAAGCGGGTGGCGCTGTTCGGCAGTGCCGGAGGCGGCAAATCTGCTCTTGCCCGGCGCCTGGCCGAACTGACTGTCAGCGCCTCAGCACCATGCCGATCGATATGCCGCCAGCCCGGTTTGTGACAGCGGAACCGGGAATGTCGCGAAACCCAAGTCTCTCGTAGAGGCGACGGGCGGGATTTTCGGACCGCACGCTGAGACACAGGCCAAGCCCTCGACGATCGGCATCGCCGATCAACACGCGCATGAGCTTTTCGCCAACTCCTCGACCGCGCGCGTTCGGTCTCACGCCGATCGACACCTTCGGGCTCTCTTCGTCCCCGTAGGGGGATTTCAGTTCTTCGTCAGAAAAGCGCCGCGCCCAGGCGGCACCGATGATCGCGCCGTTCCGTTCGGCGATGAATCCGAAATCGCCCGGTCGCTGCCAGCCGACGAGATATTTGGCCACGCCCGGAACCTCTTTCGCCACTTCTGCATCGGGTGCATAGGCGGCCATTGCGAGAAATTCCCACAATACGTCGAGGTCATCCTGGACAGCCGGACGGATCACGAGATCGGGCATCGGACCCGTTCGCTACTCATTCAACGGCTTCAGCAACCATAAATCTGGCACTCGCCTTGTGAATAACGCGCTACAGTAGTTTATTTTTGCCGCTTAGACGGAGGATCTCGTCAACGACGCGCGAGAGCGGTGCGGTGGCGTCGATGATGATGCCGTTTTTCGGAATGTCTTCTTTCGTCCGATGCAAGCGCACAGCGAGTTCCCGTTCCTCTGGTTTTCCGCCGAAGTCAGTTGGGTCCAGTGCCACTCGCTCATCAATCCGCCGGTTCATGGTGTCCAGGTCGACCTCCAGGACAAACACGCCGTCAAATAAGTCGATGAATTTGGCAAAGTTCCTCGAGCCACCGCAGAAAAAGGTGACCGCCTCCTCCTGGTTGGCGACGAAAGCTTGTACTTTCTCCACATCCCAAATCTGGTGCTCGGACATCCAGGTAGCCGTCGTTGCACCCGCTTCCGGAGCCGTCGGTAGACCCGTTTTCGGATCGCCTCGATACACCAATTCCCGGTCACCATGAATGGCCTGGTAGCCGCGCCGCTGCAATTCTGTGCAGACCGCCGTCTTGCCGGCGCCGGAAACGCCTTCAATCAGATAATTTCTCCTGCCCATGACTTCAGTGATACCCCTTTCGCATGGGATGGTGTCCTTGGGCTGATTCCGTTCCGAACAATTCGTGGCGCGCCTTGTCACGCTGTTAACGACAAGTCACATCCCTACTCGATCTTCACGCCCTTTTGTTCCCAGCGCCCGGGATTGAGCACCGCACCCGAGACTTTGCCGGTTGCATTCCTGGTGAAGGCGATTCGCGTGTGGTACCGGCCCGGCACGAAGAACTCGGCGTCGGACAACGGGACGAGGGCGAGTGGCTTGGCTTGGTGGAACTCGAACACCTGACGTCCGCCGGTTGCTTCGACGACGAGGGCGCCGCCCTGGGTCTGGACCCGCAGCAGGGCTCGCAACCGGATCGGCTCGCGGGTGATCGTCATGCGGATCGGCCGATCCTGGTTTTTGCGGCTGATCGTCAGCTCGGCCTTGCTGCCGGTCGGGCCGCGCATCTTGTCGATTACCTGATCGTAGCGCGAGGCCCTGAACCGAGGCGCCGTCGAGTTCGGTGACGATATCGCCGGCCACCACGCCGGCCCGTGCCGCCGGACCGCCCGCTACCGGCGAGACCTTGACGGTACCATCCTCCACGGCAATGACGAGGCCGAGCCCGCTGAAGGCGCCCCCGGCCTGCGGCGCCGCCGCGCCAAACTCGTAGGTCCCGGCATAGGCGGCAAGGGCGTCGGCGCCGACGGTTGGCGGTGTCGTGCGTCGGCGTGAACGCCGCCTCCTTCGGAACGCTCGCCAGGACGGCATCCCACATCACCTCGCCTGCGAGCGTCGCCAGCATCACCGGGCTCATGTCCTTGTTGCCGACCTCCTGCGTCGAGGCCGCGAACAGCGTGTCGCCGTCGGATTCCGTCGAAAACGGCTGGATCGCTCGCGCCATCGAGGTGTGGACCTGAATGGCCAGGCGCTGGAGCGCCGGAAAATCTAGTTTCTGGTTGGTGACGACGAGGCTAACCGTCGTGTTTCGCGTTGTCGGCGCTGCGTGCTCGGGAACCGTCGTCGATGCACTCCAATCCGCCTTCACGCTCGCGGGAAGATGCTGCAGAAGCTCCGACGTCCGGGTCAAACCGCCCCAGGCCCTCGGTCGATGGCAGCTGACCAATCGGCCGTCGCGGTCGGTCACCGCGCCAGAGGCATTCACGACGACAAAGGCGGCAATCTTGGTTGGGCCGATTTGACGGAACGCCCCTCCCTGCCCGGAATGGGCGTCGCAGCCGAAAAATCCGCCCTGCATCGCCATCCGCCCCGCACCCTGGGCGCCGAGCGGGAAGACCCCCGGCCGCAGCGCATGCAGCGCCGCCTGGGCAAGCCGCTTATCCGGATAGATTTCGTTCAGCCGCCTGCCGCCGAAATCATAGATGATCGCGCCCGGCACAATCGCGATATTGTGGAAATCTCCAGAACGGGCCCCGTCGTCCTTGAGCCCGGTGGCGACGGCGGTTATCGCTTCCTCGCCATAGGCCGAACCGCCCGAGAACACGATCGCGTCGACGAAGGCCCGGCTGTAGCCGAGGCGCAAAAGGTCGGTATTGACAGTCCCGGGCGCACCGCCGCGCGGATCGACCGCCACCGTCGCTCGCTTCGGGAACCGGATGATCGTCAGGCCCGTGGGACCGTCCTCGTAAGAGCCGACCCCGACCTCGATCGCTGGCCAATCGAAGGTCAAGACGGGACCCGCAATGTCCGTATGTGCAACCAGGCTGCTCTGGTCGGCCCGCGCCGTTGTAAAGACGCCGACCAGGATTGCAGCTGCCGTTGCGACTGCCGGCCATAGGGATTTGCTTTTGGGCATTTTACGCTCGAATTCCTTTCGATTGGGTATCGCCGACTGTGCTAGGGGCCATTCTCTTATTAGCGAAATCGCCGGGCGCGCGAAATTGCGTGGAAGCCGACGGACAGACCTCAGTCGTAAGTCAGGCACCAATCCGGCCCCTTCAGCCAGCACTGTTCCTCGGGCACATCGCCGCGGCGATAGAGACGCGTCACCCGGTCCCACCCGCCCTCTCGAGGGCCGCAACCAGCGCGCGCTCGGATTCGGCGTCACGCGCGCCTTCGCACGGAAAGAGATTGCCAGCGTGAAGCCACTTGGCCAGAAACTCGTCGCCGCGCCGCTCGATGCGGAACCACGCTCCACCCGTGTCCTTGTCCCTGGTCAGCGCCAGGATCATCCGGCCGCCATCCCTGAGCCGGTCGAGCCAGAGGTCGACAGGCCGCGTCACGCCGGCGTTGACGTAGATCACGTCGGCCGGGTCGAAATCGATCTTGGTGCCATCGCCCCGCACGGTATGCACATCGGGCTGGTCGGCGAAGTTCGCCGCCAGACGCGCGCCGAGACCGGGATCGTACTCGATTGCCGTGACCCGCCCGCCGCCGACCATATGCCCGATGATCGCCGTGTAGTAGCCGACCCCGGCGCCGATATGCACGGCGTGCTCGCCCGGCCGCGGGTCCGCTCGCGCGATCAGCATGGCGTGGCCCGACGGCTCGCCGTTGTTCAGCCGGCGCTCTGGGATGAGGCCGACCAGAAGATCCTGGTAGATATAGACCGGGTCGTCGTCCGGTGTCGTCACATAGCCACGCCGGTAGGCGATCGGCCATGGCCCCGGCCCGAGGAATGCCTCGCGGCGCACTGCGGCGAACGCCGCCTCGACGCGCGGATGGCCCGCGTTGTACGGCACCATGACCTGCTTGGCATAGCGCGACGAACAATCGCCAGCTCGGCTTCGGTCATCGATGCCTCCGTTCTGCGTCAGGCGTAAGCCAGCGCCCAGTCCGGCGCTTTGAGCCAGCACTGATCGTCCGGCAAATCGCCGCGGCGATGGAGCCGCGTCACGCGCTCCCAGCCGCCCTTCTCGAACGCTGACGCCAGCGCCCGCTCGGATAGGGGGTCTCGCGCGCCCTCGCACGGAAAGATCGCGACCGCCGAAATCCATTTCGCGAGGAATTCGTCGCCGCGGCGGTCGATGCGGAATACCGCGCCGCGCCGCTGTATCGGTATGTTTTCGGGGTTTTCTCCGAACCCCTTGTCCGAGGTCAGCGGCAGGATCAGCCGGCCGCCATCGTTCAGCCGGTCGAGCCAGATGTCGGCTGGCCGGGTCGCGCCGGCGTTGACGTAGATGACATCGGCCGGATCGAACTCGATCTGCGCGCCGTCGCCTTGCACGGCCCGCACATTGGGCTGTGCAGCGAAATTCGCAGCAAGCCGCTCGGCGAGGCCGCCATCGAATTCGATCGCCGTGACCCGCCCGCTCTCGCCCGCCATGTGCGCCAGGATCGCCGTGTAGTAGCCGACCCCGGCGCCGATATGGACGACGTGCTCGCCTGGCCGCGGCGCCGCCGCCGCAATCAGCATCGCGTGCAGCCACGGCTGGCCGTTGTTCAGGCCGCGCCCCGGAATGATGCCGAAGAGCGCGTCCTGATACAGATAGACCGGATCGTCGCTCGGCGTCGGCACGTAACGGCGCGGCCAGCGCAGCATCGGCCACGGCCCGGGCCCCAAGAAATGTTCGCGGCGCACCGCCGCGAACGCCGCCTCGACGCGCGCGTCGGCGACATCGGCGTTCGCCAGCACTTGCTTGGCATAGGCGCGCCGGACGATCGCCAACTCGGCCTCGCGGTCTCCTGCGGCTTGCGGCATATCTTGAGCTGACATTTGAACCGGCCTTTCTCGGGTTGACGATCCGGTGCACCGTGTGATGCGCGCGGCGCTAGGGAAAGCGGACAGCTGAAAAATATTTTTCTGCCTCTGTCCGCGCCCGAGCGTTTCGGGCGCATGGAGATCGAATGGCGAAAGATTCGCAGCAGCCGAAGGCGTTGATTCCGTATGCCGCGCCGGCGGCGCCGGCGGCGCGGGACATCGGCTCGGCTTTGGCCGCGCTGTCAGAGGACGACCTGCTGCGCCTGCGCGCCATCGCGCGGCTGCGCGCCCGCTCGCTGCCCGGCGGCATCTCGTGGTCCGACCTGCTGCATGAGGCGGTGGTGCGCGCCTTGGCGGGCACACGACCGTGGCCGCCGGGCGTGCCGCTGCTGGCCTTTCTGACCGGTGTCATGCGCAGTCTCGTCGACGAGCAATGGCGCCGTCGCCGCCTTCTGGACACCTTGCCCGCCCCGGCGGACACGGGGCCGGCCGATGATCCGGAGCGGGTCTACGCGGCGGCAGAAGCGCTCGCCGCCATCCACCGGCTGTTCGCGACTGACATGCCGGCGACGAGGGTGATTACCGGCTTGCTCGATGGCATGACAGCGGACGAAATCCGCCGCCACTATGGCCTCACCGTCGCAGAGTACGACACGGCCCGCCGCAGGATAAGGCGGACTCTGCTGCGCCATGGTCTGACCTGGTCTTGGCCATGATCCGCCCAGCACATTCCCCGGCCGCACTGAGAGCGTTGCTCGACGCCCTCGAAGCGGAACTGCTCGCTGCCCCCGTGGAGGAACTGCGGGATACTCTACGCTTGACCGGCCGGACGCGAGATGCGGCCTGCCAAGAAGTTCGGTCATTGCTGGACGAGGCGAGCGCGGCAACCGAGGAGGGTTCCGCGCGCGTCATGCCGCACGACAGGCGCGACGAGCCGGCAAGCCCCAGCCTGGGCTTATATCGGAACTGAGAGGGATGCCCCACCTCGCCTCCGCGATCCGAGGTCCGAGCGCGGAACTGAAGGTCGCCCTCGCTGCGCGTGGCAGATCGGAATGGCGTCGAAAAATTCCTCGATTGGCTAGTAGCTAGCGAGGTCGAATAGCTCCCATCTTCGCCCGCACTTCCGCCGGTACGGCATACTCCTTGAGGACTTCTTCCGTCCCGCGGAACCCGCTGCATTCCCGTTGCACGACGAAATTCCAAAGGGCGTACGCGGCAGCATCGACGAGACGCGCTCGTTGCGGGTCGCGGCTATCGGCTGCAGTTTTGGCGTCAGCCTCTCGCCTATCAAAGGCGTCGATAGCACCGAGGGCCCCCCGAAGTTCCCGGGCAAGGCGGCCGATCGTGGCTGAGGCGGCCCGCTTCCGGATCTCCTCGATCCCGCCGGCAAGGCCGCTTCTCATCGTCAGCAGGTCGCGCAAGGTGATGCGATCTCGATCTGCGGAGTGCAGATCGGCATACTCGGGAAGGAGAGACAGGACCGGCTCCTCCAGATTCCGGATCAAATGCCGGTCGAGGGCGATGCCGACAAGAATCCCGACGATGCTTTTTGTGATCAATTGGAGGTCATGTTCAGTGCGCGCGTCGTGCGTCGTGTCCGCAAGCGGCTCACGCCAATGATCTTCAGGCCACCGCTGGTCCTGCCCGGTAAAATACCGCTCGTAGACCAGAACGCCGTGACGGGCGACCACGACACCGTGAGGATCGCCCTCCTTCCAACCTTCGAGGCGCGGCCCGATACCGCAAATCAGCGTCGGATCGAAGCCCTGCTTTTTCGGCGCCGCGGCTGTCCATCCATCGCGAAATCGGCCGGCACGCCGCAGTTGGCCGGCAGGGCAAACGCGACGGCCGGGACGAACAGAAACCCGAGTATCAGCAGCCCGATGCAGACCATCGTTCGAGCCTGCCCAGCGTGGTCAGCCACATTTGCAGCTGTCGCTTGCGATCCGGATCGGTTTCAAGAAACACGAGCGGTTTCATTGTCTCCGCACCATGATGGTCCCGCATTCTCGATGAAGCAGGCGTAAAGCGATGGCGAGGCGAATGGTGATCCGGCCGGGAGGGTCGGGAGACATACCGCTGTTGCAGGTGATTGAGAAAGCCACGCGCACTCAATACGCCTCCGCCGGTACGCTCTCATTTGCCGCGGAGACACCGCCGATCGCAGCAAACCGGCTCACCGAAGGTGATGTAATCGTAGCAGACGCAGATGGCCATCCGGTCGGTTTCGTTCTCGTCAGGCCGATGGACGGTAGCTGTACATCGAGAACATTTCGGTCGATCCCGCCGTTTCCGGGCAAGGCTTCGGTGCAGCTCTGATCGAGGCAGCGGACGAGCTTGCCGCGGGCAAGGGCCTCTCGGCCCTCATGCTGACGACCTTCAGGGTACCCCGATGGAACGCGCCGTGATTTCGCCGTGTCGGGTTTCGCCCGATGCCGCGGGACGGGGTAGGGCTGTCCATGCGGGCGGTTCTGGAACGACATCGGCAATTTCTGGATATGAGAACACGGGTGACGCTATGGCGCCCGATCGCCTCATGCGGCGCTCCGGCCGCAAAGTGCAGTTCTTGAAGTCTAACGCCATTGCCCATCGATCGGCACGCGGGGGCGGGGATGATGAGCTTCGGTTTGTGCAGTCGTCTCCTGGCAGCGCTCCTGGTCAGTATTGCAATTGTCTTCGTGAGCGTCCCCGAGCCGCTGCGCGCGGCGGACTTGATGAATGCTCGTGCCGTCGACGACCTGATACTTCCTCTGATGTCTACCTACAAAGTCCCGGGCGCGGGCGATCGCATTGATCAAAGACGGCCAGGTTGTGTTCGAAAAGGGATACGGCTTTCGCGATGGAGACGCACGCTCCAGTCACCGGGGAAACCCTCTTCAACATCCGCTCGATCTCGAAATCGTTCACGGCGCTCGGTATCGCGCAGCTGGTCGATCGGCATCGGATCGATCTCGACACGCCGGTCATCAAATACCTGCCCGAGTTGCGGCTGAGCGACCCCCAAGCCACACAGTCGGTGACGTTGCGGCAGTTGCTGTCCCATACCAGCGGCCTTCCTCCGGATGACCAGTGGCCGAGGCAGGTGCCCTCGAGCCGCGAAGGTATCGTCGATGAATTCGCGACCATGCCGATTACCGACAACCGGGAACCCGGTTTCAGTACTGCAGCCGTTGCGTGGTGCTCGCTGCCTACGTCCTCGAACGGATGACGGGCCAATCCTGGGAAACCTACACGCGGACGCACATCTTCGAGCCGCTCGGGATGACCACGGCCGCCTTCGGGCCTCTCGGACTGGAGCGGGCGTCCGGCCGGGCTCGCGCATATCGGGACGAAACCGATGTGGGCGCGGCCGCGGTCCCCTGGGCTCGTCTGCAATATCTCGGGCCCCTGGGTCCGGCGGGCGGCATCGATGCAAGCTCGCGGACATGACACGGTATGCGCCGTTCCAACTCGGCGACGGGAAATTTCCGGCCGCCGGGTGGTCTCCGCACAGATAATGACAGAGTTGCATCGCCCGGAGATCGCCGTGGGGGCGAACTCGGCTCGCCGTGACATCACGACCTCACTATGCGCTTGGCGGGTTCAGGGGCAAAATCGGGGCGTGCACCTCGTAACCATAACGGCGCAAACCCCGGCTTCAGGGTGCGATCGTGCTCGCCCCATCGGCCAAATCCGGCGCGGTCATCCTGACAAACGGGCAGGCAGACGCCTTTGCCTACGCGGCGGCGCCGCGCCTTCTCGAGCAACTCCTCCGGTAGCGATGTGAGGCCCGTGACCTCGCCGATCACTCGGCTGAACTGTCGGGGGTTGCTTCGGCGGATACACCGGTGATGGCCGCTATACCTGATCATCATCGCTGTCGAGCCGGTTTCAGAAGCCGAGCTTCCGGCCGTGCCGGCGGCGCAGGGCAATGACATAGTCGGCGTGGGGAAGGTGCCCGCGCCAGTCGCTACCTGCTGCGCGAGCCATGAGCAACTTCGCAGATGCCGAACGGCATGCCCGTATCGGCTCGATGGGCACTGTCGACGGTGAAGTCGATCATCTTGCGCAACAGCAGGATCGCGGCCAGCGGCTCCTTTG
>CAWFEN010000003.1:0-247959 GCA_963814865.1 uncultured Alphaproteobacteria bacterium
GCGGTCTTTTTAACTGTTTTCTTCCTGTAAGTGTCACGACGAGGCGATGGAGGCAAAATGAACCGTTATTTTTGGCCAGCAGACCACCCCGCCGCTCTGCTGGTGCTGGTTGCGACTGCGATCCTTGTCTTCGCTTGGCCACTAAAGAACGTGCCTGCCTGTGTGTTGGCGGCTGTGATGATGGTTGTTGCCGCGGGCTTAGCCATACGGGCGCATTTTCATTCAGTCGGCATGGGCTAATGGCGCGCCGAAAGAAACCATCACCTACGCGCCGCGACGCGTCTGAAGACCCGGCCGCGGTGCTGATCACGACCGATGTGATGGTCGCCGAAAAGACCGACAAGACCGCCTCGCCGATGCTAACGGCGGCATGGCTGAAGCGTATTTCTTTAAACTAAAAAAGGGCGGGCAGCACGGCTTTGAGCAATGCGGTCCACCCAATGGCTAGGGAGCTGCGATGGATACCGGCATGATCAGGCGCCTCCGGATTGCCGCCGAAAGCGGTGAGGCCGCGGCGCAATTCAACCTGGGAGTCCTCTATGACAGCCGTCTCGATGATAACGGGTATGCCGTCGAAGGCGACCGAGCGGAGGCGATCAAGTGGTTACTGGCGGCCGCTGAGCGGGGCCTGCCGCGCGCTCAGAACAAGCTCGCGGAACTCTATGCTGCTGGTCCAGATGCAGCGGAAAACTACGTGAACGCCTGTGCCTGGTTCCTGCTGGCGGCCGCAAGCTCGCGCGGCATACACCGCCACCAAGCTCGATCAGCGTACGAGCGGGTCGCCGCCGGGCTGACGCTAGCGCAGCTCACCAAAGCGAAACGTCTGGCTGAATTCTGGCGGGGACAGAGCCGAGAAACTCCGATAGTTCAATGAAGGGCAAGTGCAATGAGAGCCTGGTTTGTTCCACCTGTTGTC
This sequence comes from uncultured Alphaproteobacteria bacterium, assembly GCA_963814865.1. Lineage (GTDB taxonomy): Bacteria > Pseudomonadota > Alphaproteobacteria > ATCC43930 > CGMCC-115725 > AP-15. Next base: position 917 of record CAWFEN010000003.1, read on the forward strand.
GTTCCGATTTTTGTCGTCCTGCTGGTCGCGGCATGCGCGGCCTATCGCGCACTCTAAGCCCGAAACTTTGTGGAGGGAACGCAGCCATGGCCATTTCGATAAACAGCAAGATGAGCGGATTCCAGAAATGGGCGGAAATCCATCAGCCGGAGAAGATCAACAAAACTCGCACCAGGGCGAACGATGGCGCCATCGCGGAAGGTACGAAGACACCGGACCTGCAACCGCATCGTCCATGGCTCGTCCCTGGGATCGGCAGGCTCTAACCCGTATTCGGGCAACAGAGGCCGAGTGTGTAGATCAAGGCCGCTCGGGCGGCCGAGCGGCACCGGTTTTCAACGGAACTATCCTGGGTTTTTGGGATAGGTATTGGGTCCGTCGATCGGCGGCACAAAAACTTTAGCGGTCGCGAGAAGCTCGCCGTAAGTCCATGGCTATCTACTAATTAAATGAAAAATGCGCAGCACTCCTTTTGAGTAAAGCCATTCTTTCAAAGCAAATCCGGAAATTGTTTTCCGTCGCAAAATTTGTTCAGTACGATTTGAAATCGTCCCCATATCTCGTTTTCAACAATTCAGAAAGGATGCCGGTCATGGGGATCTCCATAGTAGTCCCACGAGCGGGTTCAGGAAATGGTCGGAGGCGCATGACCCGAAGATTGCCGCTGCTCGCGCCGTAGCGGCCAAGGTTGCTGTCATCTCCGTTCCGGATCCCGATCAAGGGATAATGACTCCAGACGAACAGCCGCATCGTCCGTGGCTCGTGCCGGGGGCCGGTACGCTCTGAAGCGAACCCGGATACCGGTCGCGTGACTTGATTCCTGTTCCGATATGGCGTCGAGGGTCACGTGATGCTGCCAGACATTTCTGGCCGCCGCGCGGCGGCCAGCCCGGGGTCACCCTGAAGCAGGGGAACATGCTGGTCGTCCCGGCATCCTTCTCGCCGCTCCACCAGCGCCACACCCGCGCTTGGCCTCCCGATCCTCGATCGGGAGGTCAGCCCCGGGCCGAGGCTCGCGATCGCTCGATGAGGGCGGAGCAAAACGAGGACATCATGTTAATCGAAATCAATCCGGCCCCTAGCCGGGAGCGGCTGACCGTCCGGACCCCCCGCCAATCACCACGGCCTGAGTCGGTGCCGGGTGGCGGCTATCTCAGGTTCAGGAACGACCGCGGCGTCCGCGAAATCTGCATCGGGGTGAAGGAATTTAAGTGCATCGGGGAGTCCCCGCCGCAGGACCACCCGCACATCTACATCAACATGGGCGAGGCGAACACGATCCTCTGTCCCTACTGCGGGACGGGGTTCCGCTTCGATCCTCGATTATCGCTGCTAGAAACCAATCCGCCGGACAGTTTATTTGCTGACCAAAACGCTGCCTGAGCAGCGCCCGCTCAGGTCCTTCCTGTCCCTGGGGCGCTGCCGCTCCCCAGGAAGCCAGGATGCCACCCAGTTTTTTTCAAGTCACGAACTCCGAAAATTGTCTCAACCCATAGCCGCCGTACGCGGCCGCCACCGCGGTCCGATGTCCCTCAAGGGACGACCCACCGCGCCGATCGTGTTTCGAGAACAAATCGTGCGGCGACTCCATTAATTGGCGACGGCACCCAGCGGCACCGTTGCCATTGCTGGACGCTGCTGACAATCCTGTGAAGGAACAGGATCTGGCTAATAGTAGTGTAACATGAATACGTAACTCTCTCTTTGGCACCACGAGCACCAGGCCGGCCGGGAAGACGAGCTAATGAACGCTCTAATGCTTATTTTTGGCACGCCCGTGCGTTCGTGCCGGCCGGCGCCGATCGGCTTCCATCAGGATTTGCAGTACCGCCTCCGCCAGGCGCGCAGGTTATGTGGCGGCGCAGCGGGTTCACTCGGCCATCGGGGCGACCTCCTGGTTCAGGCTGCTTGACGGCGAGATGGCAACCGAGCGCGTGCATGTATCGCAAGGGTCTACCCGACCGAGGCAATCCGCGAGACGCGAATATCCGTCTCCTTTGGATTGAAAAGCTGCCTCTGAGACGGTATCAGGGCAAGGTCTGGTATCTAACGAGACGTTTGCGCCCGGGGCGCGAGGGCACTTGACGACGCTCGACACCGATCCCAGATGAAAAATCGTCGTCAACCAAGCAGGGAGGATGGTTGATAGCATGACGCCACCGACGAATTCCGAGTTGCCGACCACTTGGCATCGGTGACTGAGCAGAAAGCCCAAGATTTTGCTCGGTGAATAATCCGAGCGTGAAGCGAAGCTTCATAGGGGACCCCGCCTGACACCCAGGGCTGATGCGCTGTGGTGCGCGGGGTCTTCCGTTATGGAAGTCTCATCTATACGGAGCTCAGCAATGGGAGATCAGACCGGAAAGCCGAAGCCGCCAGGCAACCCCGCGATACGACAGGAACCGCAACGGCCTCGGCCCATTGAAGAGCCGCCGCGGCCGCTTCCGATACCTCCGGTGGGAAGGCCGCCCCTTCCGACCCACGTCTGACTAGAATTCCGAATCGAGTCTGGGAGAATGCAAATTGCTATCGGCCACGGATGCGTCTTGAGCGCGTCCAGGGCTTGCTCCAATGTCTCCCTTGCGGCGGGTGGTTGCTGCGCAGGACTTCGTTCAGTCCGTTGATCGCGTTGCCTTTCGCACGGCAGCCTTGGCGATTGCATTCGCCTAGAGCCATGCCGCGACCATCTCCCGGTGTTCCTTGGCGTAGCGCCTGCCCAGCACTTGGTCGATTTCTTCAACTGCCGTTCCGATAGTGTGGTCGTTGGCCATGATCGAGCCTGTCCTCGATTGTCGTCAGGGATGCGGTCCGGTGCTTATGACACCGGCCGCACCCGCTACTCACTCAGCGGGCGACTCAGTTTCGATAATTCTGGTCGAGTTTCTCCTGGGTGGGGTCGATGCCGAGCGCGCGCTCGACGTTCGCCAGCTTTAAGAGGACTTGGCTCACTGTATCCAGCTGCTTCTGTAGGATTTGGTTCGTTTTCTGCTGCTCACTCTTGAGCAGTTGCGTAAGCGCTCGGTGAAGGGCGCCTGCCGCCGGTCGTCGCCCGGCGTGATGATGGCGGCATGGCAGAGACAGCAACGGAAGTGTCCACTATCGGCTTAGTGGACACTACGCAAAGGACGCGCAGACCCAAACGTCGGCAGTGGACCGAGGCGTTTAAGCGTCAGGTCGTGGCCGAGACGCTGGAGCCGGGAGCGTCGGTTTCGATCGTGGCGCGGCGGCATGACGTCAACGCCAACCAGCTGTTCAAATGGCGGCGGGAGATGGCGCCGGAGCAACCGCCGGCGGCAGAACAAAGCGTCACCATGTTGCCGGTGGAGATCGCGCCGCAAGCGGTCGAGCCGCGGGCACGAGCCCGGCGCAGCGGCACGATCGAGATCACCTTTTCCGGCGGGGCGCGGGTGTGTCTGCGAGGCGAGGTCTCGCCCGAGACGCTGCGGCAGGTAATCGAGCTGTTGCGATGATCGGGTTGCCGGCGGGCACGCGGGTGTGGTTGGCAGCGGGCGCCACCGACATGCGCAAGGGGTTCGACAGTCTGGCGGCGCAGGCGCAGAGCGTGCTTGGCCAGGACCCGTTCTCGGGTCATGTGTTCTGCTTCCGCGGTCGCCGCGGCGATCTGGTCAAGCTGCTGTGGTGGGATGGCGACGGGCTGTGCCTGTTCGCCAAGCGGCTGGAGCGAGGGCGATTCGTGTGGCCGCGCGCCGATGAGGGCGTGGCGGTGCTGACGCGGGCGCAATTGTCGATGTTGCTGGAGGGGATCGACTGGCGAATGCCGCGGCGGACCTGGCGTCCGGAGCTGGCCGGCTGAGGCCGGCTGCGACAGATCGACTCAACCAACGGTGTAGGTGCGTCAACCCGCCGCCGATCTGATCCAATTGTCGGCGTGACGATCGCGCCCGAGAGCCTGCCCGACGACATTGCCGCGCTGAAGCGGATCATCGCCGAGATGGCGCGCGACGCGACGACGGCGAAGGCCGAGATCGCCAAATTGAAATTCCAACTGGCGCGCTACCGGCGAGCCGAGTTCGGACGGTCGTCGGAGAAGCTGGCGCGCGAAGTCGAGCAGCTCGAGCTGGCGATCGAGAGTTTGGAAACCGACCAGGCCGAGCGGCTGGCCGCGGCCTCGCCGGTTGTCGCGGCGGCGATCGAGGACGCCGTCGAGAAGCAGAAGCCGGCACGCCGAGCGCTGCCTGAGCATCTGCCGCGCGAAGAAGTGCGCCACCCGGCCGCCTGCACCTGCCCGCATTGCGGCGGTGCCTTGCGGCGGATCGGCGAGGAGGTGAGCGAGACCCTCGATTACGTGCCCGGCCGCTTCAAGGTGATCCGGCACGTGCGCGAGAAGCTGTCGTGCCGGACTTGCGACACGGTGATCGCCGCGCCGGCACCGGATCACGCGATCGCCCGCGGCCGGGCCGGGGCGGGACTGCTGGCGCATATTGTCGTCTCGAAGTTCGACGATCACTTGCCGTTGTACCGTCAGGCCGAGATCTTCGCCCGCGAGGGCGTCAGCCTGGAAACCTCGACCCTGTCCGGCTGGGTCGGCGCCACGGCCGCGGCCCTCAAACCCTTGGTCGACGCGCTGGCGGCCAATGTCTTCGCCGGCGACACGCTCTACGTCGACGACACTCCGGTGCCGGTATTGGCGCCGGGCACGGGCAAGACCAAGACCGGCCGGTTGTGGACCTATGTTCGCGACGAGCGGCCGTTTGCCGGCTCCCGCCCGCCGGCGGCGCTGTTCTTCTATTCGCCCGACCGCAAGGGCGAGCACCCAAAGGCGCATCTGCAGGACTTCCAGGGGGTCATCCACGCCGACGGCTATGCCGGGTTCAACGGGCTGTTCGCCGGCAACCGGATCGCGGAGGCCGCTTGCTGGGCCCATGTCCGCCGCAAATTCTTCGACGTCCATGCCGCCAATGGCTCGTCGATCGCCAAGCAGGCTCTCGACCGCATCGGCGATCTCTACGGGGTCGAAAAGACGATCACCGGCTTGCCGCCCGACCTGCGGCGCGCTGAACGTCAGAAACGATCAAAGCCGATTGTCGCCGCGCTGGGCGCCTGGGCCGAGATGACCCTGCCGAAGCTCTCGCGCAAATCCGAACTGGCCAGGGCCTTCCGCTATATGCGCTCGCGCTGGAAGGCACTGCTGCGCTGCTTCGATGATGGCCGGCTCGCCCTCGACAATAATCCGGCCGAGCGGGCTCTGCGCGGCGTCGCCATCGGCCGCAAGAATTATCTGTTCGCCGGCTCCGATGCCGGCGGCCGCCGCGCCGCAGCGCTTTATTCGCTGATCGAGACCGCCAAGCTCAACCGCCTCGACCCCCACAAATATCTCGCCGACGTGCTCACCAGGATCGCCGATCACCCAGCTCGCCAAATCGCCGATCTGCTGCCCTGGCACTGGAAACCCGTCGAGCCGGACCGCGCCGCCGCCTGACCTGGCGTGTTCACCGAGCGCTTACGCAGTTGCTCGACCTGCCCGACCTTCTGCGTTGAACTGGACCCCATTCGCGGGACCACGGGGGGCATTAGATTTAAGGTGTAATCGGGCCTGCCCTTATCCTTCAAGAATCAAGCTACTTCATGCTGGTTGTGCTGTGGGTATGTGGTCAACGCGTTTGCGTTGTACAAGCGAAGCGGCATATCCACAGCTCTGGCCGCCGCCTCGATTTTAATTTATTCATACCGTCGTGTGTTTCGGCGTGGAAAATTGACCCCGGTAAGGGGGAGATCGGCGTCCAATTTTGACCCCCTTTGCGATGTGATGCGCAGGCTGCCCGCTGGGGGATGCAAGCGGGTGGCGGGGGATGCTGGTTGTGGAGACGGTCGGTCGGATCAGGCGGGAGCATTTTGTTAAAGGCAAGTCGATCAAGGAGATCGCTCGCGCGTTAAAGGTGTCGCGGAACACGGTTCGCAAGGTGCTGCGTTCGGGAGCGACTGCCTTTGAATACAGTCGCCAAGTGCAGCCGTGGCCGAAGCTGGGCCCGTGGCGTGAGGATTTCGACCAGATGCTGGCGGCGAACGCGGCGCAGCTGCCGCGTGAGCGGCTGACGGTCATTCGCCTGTACGAGGAGCTGCGCGGACGGGGTTACGAGGGCGGCTACAATTCGGTCCGGCGCTATGCCAAGGCATGGCGGGTCGCAGGCGGAGCGGCGACGGCGCAGGCTTATGTGCCGCTGAGCTTTGCGCCGGGCGAGGCCTATCAGTTCGACTGGTCACACGAGATCGTGCTGATCAACGGGGTGACCGTGACGGTTAAGGTGGCGCATGTCCGGCTGTGCCACAGCCGCATGCTGTTCGTGCGAGCCTATCCGCGCGAGACCCAGGAGATGGTGTTTGACGCCCACAACCGTGCTTTCGCCTTTTTCAAGGGGGCCTGCACGCGCGGCATTTACGACAACATGAAAACGGCGGTTGAGAGCGTGTTCATCGTAAGCGCTCGGTGAAGGGCGCCTGCCGCCGGTCGTCGCCCGGCGTGATGATGGCGGCATGGCAGAGACAGCAACGGAAGTGTCCACTATCGGCTTAGTGGACACTACGCAAAGGACGCGCAGACCCAAACGTCGGCAGTGGACCGAGGCGTTTAAGCGTCAGGTCGTGGCCGAGACGCTGGAGCCGGGAGCGTCGGTTTCGATCGTGGCGCGGCGGCATGACGTCAACGCCAACCAGCTGTTCAAATGGCGGCGGGAGATGGCGCCGGAGCAACCGCCGGCGGCAGAACAAAGCGTCACCATGTTGCCGGTGGAGATCGCGCCGCAAGCGGTCGAGCCGCGGGCACGAGCCCGGCGCAGCGGCACGATCGAGATCACCTTTTCCGGCGGGGCGCGGGTGTGTCTGCGAGGCGAGGTCTCGCCCGAGACGCTGCGGCAGGTAATCGAGCTGTTGCGATGATCGGGTTGCCGGCGGGCACGCGGGTGTGGTTGGCAGCGGGCGCCACCGACATGCGCAAGGGGTTCGACAGTCTGGCGGCGCAGGCGCAGAGCGTGCTTGGCCAGGACCCGTTCTCGGGTCATGTGTTCTGCTTCCGCGGTCGCCGCGGCGATCTGGTCAAGCTGCTGTGGTGGGATGGCGACGGGCTGTGCCTGTTCGCCAAGCGGCTGGAGCGAGGGCGATTCGTGTGGCCGCGCGCCGATGAGGGCGTGGCGGTGCTGACGCGGGCGCAATTGTCGATGTTGCTGGAGGGGATCGACTGGCGAATGCCGCGGCGGACCTGGCGTCCGGAGCTGGCCGGCTGAGGCCGGCTGCGACAGATTGACTCAACCAACGGTGTAGGTGCGTCAACCCGCCGCCGATCTGATCCAATTGTCGGCGTGACGATCGCGCCCGAGAGCCTGCCCGACGACATTGCCGCGCTGAAGCGGATCATCGCCGAGATGGCGCGCGACGCGACGACGGCGAAGGCCGAGATCGCCAAATTGAAATTCCAACTGGCGCGCTACCGGCGAGCCGAGTTCGGACGGTCGTCGGAGAAGCTGGCGCGCGAAGTCGAGCAGCTCGAGCTGGCGATCGAGAGTTTGGAAACCGACCAGGCCGAGCGGCTGGCCGCGGCCTCGCCGGTTGTCGCGGCGGCGATCGAGGACGCCGTCGAGAAGCAGAAGCCGGCACGCCGAGCGCTGCCTGAGCATCTGCCGCGCGAAGAAGTGCGCCACCCGGCCGCCTGCACCTGCCCGCATTGCGGCGGTGCCTTGCGGCGGATCGGCGAGGAGGTGAGCGAGACCCTCGATTACGTGCCCGGCCGCTTCAAGGTGATCCGGCACGTGCGCGAGAAGCTGTCGTGCCGGACTTGCGACACGGTGATCGCCGCGCCGGCACCGGATCACGCGATCGCCCGCGGCCGGGCCGGGGCGGGACTGCTGGCGCATATTGTCGTCTCGAAGTTCGACGATCACTTGCCGTTGTACCGTCAGGCCGAGATCTTCGCCCGCGAGGGCGTCAGCCTGGAAACCTCGACCCTGTCCGGCTGGGTCGGCGCCACGGCCGCGGCCCTCAAACCCTTGGTCGACGCGCTGGCGGCCAATGTCTTCGCCGGCGACACGCTCTACGTCGACGACACTCCGGTGCCGGTATTGGCGCCGGGCACGGGCAAGACCAAGACCGGCCGGTTGTGGACCTATGTTCGCGACGAGCGGCCGTTTGCCGGCTCCCGCCCGCCGGCGGCGCTGTTCTTCTATTCGCCCGACCGCAAGGGCGAGCACCCAAAGGCGCATCTGCAGGACTTCCAGGGGGTCATCCACGCCGACGGCTATGCCGGGTTCAACGGGCTGTTCGCCGGCAACCGGATCGCGGAGGCCGCTTGCTGGGCCCATGTCCGCCGCAAATTCTTCGACGTCCATGCCGCCAATGGCTCGTCGATCGCCAAGCAGGCTCTCGACCGCATCGGCGATCTCTACGGGGTCGAAAAGACGATCACCGGCTTGCCGCCCGACCTGCGGCGCGCTGAACGTCAGAAACGATCAAAGCCGATTGTCGCCGCGCTGGGCGCCTGGGCCGAGATGACCCTGCCGAAGCTCTCGCGCAAATCCGAACTGGCCAGGGCCTTCCGCTATATGCGCTCGCGCTGGAAGGCACTGCTGCGCTGCTTCGATGATGGCCGGCTCGCCCTCGACAATAATCCGGCCGAGCGGGCTCTGCGCGGCGTCGCCATCGGCCGCAAGAATTATCTGTTCGCCGGCTCCGATGCCGGCGGCCGCCGCGCCGCAGCGCTTTATTCGCTGATCGAGACCGCCAAGCTCAACCGCCTCGACCCCCACAAATATCTCGCCGACGTGCTCACCAGGATCGCCGATCACCCAGCTCGCCAAATCGCCGATCTGCTGCCCTGGCACTGGAAACCCGTCGAGCCGGACCGCGCCGCCGCCTGACCTGGCGTGTTCACCGAGCGCTTACCCCCAAAGCAACGATTACCTGCGAGCGGAAGACGGCCGATTAACCGCCGCAACCACCGCGTTTAACACCGCCAGCAGGGTGGCCGGGCGAGGGTCAACTCGTCCTCTATGACCGTATCATGTAGAAGGAGATGCGCGGCAAGGCTCATCACACCGGGGTTGCGCCCGAAGTGGCCCTTTATGTACCCGCGTAGGCGCCTGGAAATGACCGAACGATTGCCGAACTCATGAAGGTCCTCATTTGCTTGGTCGCGGTCGCCGTGGTCGCCTTGATACAGGGCGTAGGCCCTGCGTTGGGAGAACAGCTGCCGAAAGCGGACGAGGAGATTGAGGCGGCATGGGCATCGGTTTTTGACGGCCACGTCAACGACGGTCTTTCCCGAGCGGCAAAGGTGCTGAGCCAGATCGATCCAGCGCAAGACGAGGAAGCCTACTGGCGCGCAAGCTCTACGCTCGTCGAGATATTTCAAGAGTTAGACAACGACAAGCTTGCAGACCAGATCCTCGGTCTAATGGTCCAGAAAAAAATTGCACAGACGCAATCCGCACACCGCGCATGGATGCAGTATTATCTGGGGCGTGACCTCGTTCGTCTTGGTCACCGAGAGCAGGGCGAGCAAATTCTTCGGGCTCTGACCGTTGGCAATGAACGATATGTATTTCTTCCGGCGCAACGCTTCGCAGCGATCTTTATGTCAAAGATTGAGTTCGACCGCGGGAACATCGATCAGTCCGCGATATGGATGCGGCGTGCGGTCATTGGGGTTATGCTCAGAAAAACGACCTCCCAGATCGATATTCTCGATGTATTGAGCGAATACGCTGCGCACCTGGCGTTGACCCGTAGACCGCTGGATGCCTTGGCCTTGTATGCTCGATTGGCACCCATCTACAAGCTCGCAGTACCGAGACACAGCCCAAAATATATTCGCTTCACATCTCAATATTTGCAGACGCTAACAGCGGTTGGCCTGTACACGGTTGCTGATAGAACGCTCGCGGATTTAAAGGATGCAGTCAAAGGTATAGATATCGTTCCACCGTCGATAACAGCAATAATACTCAATCAAGAATTGTATCAAGTTGCGAGGGCCGTTCCTGAAAAAGGTCAAAACCCGGTTATCGAACGCCTGAAGAAACTTACAAAGGATAATCCGGTGTTCCTGAAAGCACCGGAATTTCGAATTGCCTTCTCGTATTTTGCTCTACTCGCAGGAGATTTTCGACTTGCTGATCGATATGCACAAGGCTCGCAGGCTGATCAGTCGGAGAATCGGATCATACGGACCTACGATTTACTCCTCCAATCTTTGGCTGCAGCCGGACAGAAGGATTATACGAGATCGCAGGGGCTCGCTCATGAAGGCATCGAACAGCTTCATTTGTATCTGCATGGGTTCGAGCCCCTCTCGTCAAACTGGTCACCGACGCTTCGGAGCGAAGAGCGGCTCGTTCTCGGCGCGATCCTCGGGGTCAACGCCGAACAAGCCACCAGCACCGAGGCCAGAGATACGCTTTTCGATATCGCTCAGCTTCTCAACAGCGACAGGTCGAAGCTCGGATTAGCGGCGCGGATTTCCCGGCAGGGATTAAAGCTTGATCTACAGCGCGAGGACCTCCGCACGCGCGACAGATTGCGGGATGTTCGCGACCGATTAATGGATGACGTGGTCCGAACGCTCATTACGCGAGTGGTCACGCCGCCAAAAAAAGATCAGGGCGACTCTCAGAAGATCGATGCCTCGCCGATGCAACGTCTTGAGGAGATTGAGGACAAAATCGTTATCGCCGATCAGGAGACACGCAACGCTTATAGGAAAACCCCTACAGAGTTTTTGCCGAACATAAACCCGTTACAGAAGGTCATTCGACCGGACGAGGCGCTGGTCCTGCACACTGTAACGCCTCTCGGAATCGTGCAGGTCTGCGTCACCAACCAGGCGGTGCGGCTCCATTTCGAGCCCGCTCTCGCCGACAAGGCCAAGCAGGTTGGAATAGACGAGAAGCTTATTCTGGCCGCAGTACACGCCGAATACCCACCCTCTCCCACGTTGGATGAAAGCTTTCCATCAGATAGCGCGTACCGTTTGTACACGTTGCTCTTCGGCGGGATCGCAGATTGTATCAGCGATAAATCACACCTGCTGCTGGCGACTGATCCAGACCTTTTTGCCCTCCCATTCAATGCCTTGCTGACGAATCCTGGCACGCCCGGGCAAGCGTTCAGCAATCGCGCCGCAGCATGGCTTCCGGAACTGCATGCGATCAGCCTGTTGCCCTCGGTGAACGCTATTTATCAACTGCGGACTAACGCCCCACCCTCGCACGCTCAGCAAAAGTTTCTCGGAATTGGTGATCCCGAACTTCAAGGTCCGCGGGAACCAGCGCCGCAAATTTCGCTGCGTTCGCTGTACGTCGAACGGGGTGTTGCAAACGTCAACGCGTTGCGGGCTCTCCCACCGTTGCCCGAGTCGGTGGACGAATTGAAAGCCGTCTCCGCCGCATTAGGCGCGCCCCAAGATAGTGTCCTATTAGGACCAGCTGCGACGAAACGCGGTTTACGCAACCGACCACTCAACGATTACCGGGTCATATCATTTGCTACGCACGCCCTGGTCGCGGGCGACATCGAAGGTGTATCCGAGCCAGCCATCGTCCTCACGCCCGGAACAGACGGAAGTCCGGCGAACGACGGTCTGTTGACGGCCACCGAAATAGCCAACCTCGATCTCGATGCTAACCTTGTGATTTTGTCGGCGTGCAACACAGCAGCAGCGGACGGTGCGGCAAGTGGCCGAGGTCTTAGCGGCCTCGCGAACGCCTTCTTTTTTGCCGGCGCGAGGAGCGTCGCGGTAACGCAATGGGCTGTCCTATCCCAGGTCGCCCAGACTTTCGGCGCTGGTCTGATTAGTAAATCAGGAGGGTCGCAAGGGGTCGGCGTGGCTGAAGCGCTACGCCGAACTATGACCGACTACATAGCAAAGGCGTCGGACGATTATCTCGCGCACCCGCGTTTTTGGGCGGCATTCGCCATCGCTGGCGATGGAGCAATTCGGCCGCTGGATGGTCAATCGTCCGCTGCTCGTGACCTGGATGCGGTCGCTGTAAAAAGCGAACGGCTCACGCCAGACGAGGCGCAATCTGAATTCGCCGGCATCGCCAAGATTTCCCGCGACGGGCATGATCTACGCTGTTGGTCGGTTGAAGCCTGCTCCGGGCAGAAGCTTCTGGGGCAGCTATCTTGCGCGCCTTGATCCTACCGGTAGAGCAGAGGTCATCAGCGCCGAGTCCGCCATAGGGGCTGGCCCCATATCGCCTGTGAACAACGGCATGGTTCTGCTCGAAAACACCTACTCTGAGGAAAGGAAATCCGGGGCGCTTTTCCGGCTGATGGATAATGACGGAAAGGAGGTATGGCGCTTTGCCGAGGATGGACCTCTACAAGACTTGCCGACAGGCGCGATAGATGTTCCCAGGGGCTATATTCTCGTCTCAACAGCCGAAGACTGGTCTGGCTCGTCTCCCCCGTTGCCATCAAAATTAGTCATCAATCTCGTTTCGCCCACTGGAAAACCGCTGCTTCGTCGGGAGTATCTGGTTGCGGATCGCGCGCTATCCTCCGTTCCTCCCGGGCTCGTAGTGCGAGGCAGCGCCAATGATCTGATCGTGGTGATCAACAAGTTGCGAAGCCCAGCAGAAGAAAAGCAGCCCCGCTGGGTAATCAATCCTCTCACAGGTTCCCGCCGCTCTTGCCTGGGTGGGAATATGGTGACTTTTATGGACATCGATGCTGACACTCTTGAAATTCGATCAACCCAAGACACTCACGATCGTGTAGCAAAAGCAATAAAAACGCACGATGGAGTACTCTTTGTCGCGTTCAGCACGAGCCATGATTGTCGTCTTCAACATGGAATTGAACTTGCCAAGCTGGACTTCGGAGCTGAAACCGCAAACTGTTTTCAGATATGACGGGGTTAATGACATAGAATTGTGGGACTTTGCGCCATTTGAGGGTGTGCTTGTTCTGGCGGGTTCGGTGCGAGTACAACTACCGTCGACATTGCTTCGAGAGGTGATTCCTCTGGACCAGATCGTCAGACAGAGCCCTCTTGATCCGGCATTCTGGGAAAGAGGGGAGGAGCCGCCAAACGCATTCGTCTTCGTCGGCGGTGCAGACGGAACCGTGATCGGAGACCGTGTATTTCCCGATTTGCTCAACCGCAGCATCAACCGGGTAGTCGCCAGCGGATCGAAGGATATCGTTGGAGTGGGGGCCGCCCTCGGCGATCGGGGGTGGACAGTAGTCCTCGAACCGAATGCCTCAGTGGCGGATCGAGCCAGGACTACCGGGGCTCAGAACTGACCCGAACGATCAGAGCCGGTTTTCCTTTCCCTGCGTAGTCGTACCCGAAGGCAGTCGGGACTCCGTCCCTTTTGCCATAGAATATCCAGAGATCGTCCTTTCCATTGAAAGAAAAAATAATCTTGATATCGAAATTCCCGTCGCCCACATCGTCTATCAGAGCGAATTCGGAAGGCTTATCCGGTCCTTCACTGATCAAATAAAGATTTGCTCGACCTTGGCACGCTGTATCAATGGCTTTAACTAACTTCGCCGTTTTCCGATCAACGAAGGACCCAATTTGACGCGGCTTGCAATTTGCGGGGCGTTGCGGTTCATATGCCCGGTTGGCATCATGAGCCAGCTCTGCCGAGCGATTTGCGCCGGACGCCAAGAAGCGTTTTACTTCGCCAACGCTGATAGCGAAATTGAGACCCTGCCGATCGGGTGCCGAGAACGAGTTGATGCCGATCACGTTGGCACCGTCATCCAGCAGTGGCCCGCCCGAGTTCCCTGGATTGATGGGGGTCTGGGTCTGTATCACCGTCGCCATATGGTGGAGTTTATCCTCCCCAGACCATTCGTAATTCCGCCAGAGTTGGCTTATCACCCCTTCCGTATAGGTCCAGTAATCTCCGGATGGGTGACCAATCGCGTGGACCGAACTCCCAACCTCTATGCTCTGCTCGTCGCCTAATTTCAGAAAGGCGAGATTCGCGGGAGGCTGATCGAGTTCAATAACCGCCAAATCGGCCACTTCATCAAATTTCTTGAGGTGTGCTTCATACATATCCGTGGGGCGCAATCTCTGGCCTGTGGGCGGCTTCAACATAACGCCGATGTTTTGTGCGCCTTGAACGACGTGCCAATTTGTCAGAAATCTGGCCCGTCTGGTTCAGTATGACGCCCGCCCCTAATCCATCGTCCACGACGACAAGGACGACCCCTGGAGCCGCGTCGCGAAAAATGCGAGCACCGAGCCCACCCCGGAGAACGGGTTCTTTTGATCCTGCCAGAATGGATGCGAGCTTCGCATAGCTCGATACCTGCCGAGAAAGCTGCCCTGAATTTCCACTCAGCTGATATCTGGGATCGCCGGGTGGCGACCCACTTCCGGCTTTATCGGCTCTGTGGCTCCATCCCCGACCATCTGCGTCAGGCCCGGCGTCCACGACATAGATCCGATGCTCAGTCGACGCAGTATCTTGTGCGACAACAATGTTTATAACGCCGGCCTCTCCAGGCGAATCATACCAGCCGCCACCCTGCGGTAAGACGAGACTTCGACCCCTGAGGTGGGCTCCCCGAGAAGAGCGTTTCGTCTTTGTTGCCGACGAGAATTGCCTTCACGGTCACCGGGCCGTCTTTGAGATTTCCAATTTGAACGCGGTAACGGCTACGGAAAGGAATCGCGTCCCCTTCGCGATGCTCAGCAACCGTGCTGCCGTCGCCGGCCGTCGGTGTGAATACGGCTATCGAAGGAGACTGGACTGCCGACCGCGCCGCATCGATCCGACCGACACACAGCAGCATGACCGTAAGGGCAATAAGGACCGCGCGAACTCATGATCTCCCTCCCAAGCCGAGAAATGCGCTTACCCGTTTGGGAGGACGCCGCACGAGGAGTTAGTGTCTTCCCCGCCGAAAGGTTGACGCGCGCTGTACCTACGGTCAACCGCCGGCAATTCCAACCTATCGGGTCGAAAAGCTCCGGTTGATCTCTGTGGGAAGATTGCGGCTCTGGCTTGCCGGTTTGATGCTCAAAATGTGGCGGCCGGATGTGCTGCTGATCAGCCGGGCTCGGCTAATCGAGCGGCTTCGGAATTCGGTGGTTAACCTCCACCAGCGCGGCGATCTCGATGAGAACTGCGGCGCCGACGGCTAGCCGATGACGTCGTCCCGCATGCGGGCGTGCTGAATGACGCCCTCTCGAACTATTATCTCGATCCCACACTTCCGGGCGCGTTCGTGGCCCGGTGGTGCGCCGGGCCCGGCGTGAAGACGGATGGCGGCATGTTGCGGATGCGTGAGGATGAGCCGGCGTTGCGGATCGGGGCAGGGTTGTATCGCATCCCGTAGACCTCTACCGATCTGCCCAAAAAGGCGTGAAGGACCATCAAGCGCTGTCTTCGGCGGCCAGCGCATAAATTGCACTAATTGCATTACGCTACTAAAAGTGGTATTATGGAATAATACGCTGAATATTAAAATTAAAGCCCGGCCGTATTCTTGGAGGAATAACATGGAAATCAAACTTCGCGGAGAAATGACGATCGCCGACATTCGACAAGCTCTTTTTGAGCAGCTTCACGACCTTGAGACCAACTACGCGGTTAAGTTCTCGCGCGGCGCGACCCTCTATATCCATCCGACAAACGGTTTCGGCGACGACGTGATCCCGCGCATGGCGGGCGGACGGCCCTTGACGAAGCTGTACAGCATCGGGCCGTACCGCAGCGCCGCGGATCAGCACAAACTCTGATCAGGCACCGGATGGTGAGGCGAGGCGAGAAGCGGGGACTGATCGGAGGCTGCTATGAAGAACCCCTGTTATATTGACCTTGAGCAGGCCCGCCAGGTCCTTGCGGAAATGGGTGTGGCGCTGAACCCGCGTCAGATGAAACGCGCCGCCGATAAGGATGCACACGGCCGGCGTAAACTTCCATTCTTCATCGACCCGATCGAAGGAAAGCTGAAGATCGAAAAGAATACCTTGCAAAATATTTACATGAAAGCGCAGGTCAATGCCGAGAATGATTTGCAGGAGTGAATCATGCTGGTATAAATATAGCATACCCGCCGGAAACAATATTTAAAGGCAATGTCAGATATACGGAAACGAATCGGCAATAAAGGAACCACTTACCAGGTTCGATACCCCACCAAGGCGGTAAAGTCTGGCTATGCTTACGCGACGTTCGCAACGCTCAAGGAGGCGCGGGCATTTCGCGAAGACTCCAAAGCGCGCTGCTGCCGCCAGGCCGCGCAGCACCGAAATCAGATCCGTCGAGCAGGCCATTCAAAGGTGGCTTGAGGTTTGCGAACATGAAGGCCGCGACGGGCGCGATCCCGTGTCGCCAGCGACCCTCGGCGTCTACAAGGGTTGCGCCGTGATCATGCGCGCCTATGCGTGGGAAACGGCGTTGCACGAACTTGAATCGGCCGATCTCGTCGCGTTCCGATCGTGGCTGCTTATCGAGCACACGCGCGATCAAGCGAAGAGAACGTTGTCTTGCTTTCACTCGATGTTGATCGAGATGGTCACGCAGGGCGTTCTCGCGGCCGATCCGGCGACGCGGATCACCATCCAGCGATCCCGCTATAAGGAGCCGGTCGAGATTCCGTCGATTGCGGAGGTCCGGTCCATACTCGCCGCGGCCGACCGCCTTGCCAACCATCGGCACAAATACATGTCCCAACCCTGGCAGCGCTACCGCGCCATGATTTACCTCGCATCGGACTCCGGCATGCGCCCGCAGGAGTATCTGGCTCTTCCGACCGTCGATCTTCTGGACCGTGGTATCCGCGTTTCCCAGGCGCTGAGCCGCAGCAACCGGATTGAAGTCCCCAAGAGCCCCGCGGCGCGGCGGTATTTGCCGATCGGTCCGGACGTGCTTCACATGACGCGGCACTATATCGAGCGACACGACGGCCCAAACCTCGACGGTTTGGTCTACCCTGGAGCGCACGGACGTCACCAGATGTACGGCCATTTCTCCCGCCGCTGCTGGCACACCCTGATGAAGGAAGCGGGATTGGTGCGGCAGGTCGAGGGCGAGAAGGTTCTGCAAAATCTCTACACGCCTTACTCGCTCAGGCACTTCTATGCCTCGATGCTGATTGCCGAGAACAAAGACCTCAAGACAATCCAGGAGCGCCTGGGCCATGTGGATGCGGCGATGACCCTCAACGTGTATGGGCACCTGATCAAAGAGCGTCAGGCGAAGGCCCGGGAGGAGGATGGCGGCATCCTCGGCCGCGTTCTCTTCGAGGAAGAGGGCATGGCCAGCCTGCCGCCCTCTGTTTCGAGGGGACGTTCAGTCGAGCAGAGACGCCCTGTTGCAATCTAATAAATGCGATTATTCACTGAGATAATGAACATTCAGCATAATTGACGTGGAATTGAACAGTGTCGGACACTTGCAATCCCACGACGCCAGTGACTTGTGGTGGAGGCGGGCGAATGGGACCCTGATCCTCATGATTCCGACCGGAAGAGTAGGGATGCTCTGGCGGCGCGCGGCTACTGGCAGGCGTTTCGGGCGGCTCGCCCGCCGCGGCGCTACGTAGCTGGTCAGGGGAGGGAGAGCCTGATCGGCTCTATCCCGCAGCTGTCGGCTTCACCCTGATCGCGAACTGATGACAAGTCTCGACGATCCTTGCATTGACATGGGATTCGCCATCGAGAAAGCGGTGAAGCATTCGTAACGGGATTTCCTCCCCTTCATGCTTAAGTCTGTCGGCGAGGCCTGGTAGGCCTATATCGCTCTCCCGTATATACGTACGCAATATTTGGCGGATTTCGTCCTGTGTCATCTCGGAGGGGATCGACAAGGGAGCCTCCTTTGGGTGTGGCATTATGGTTAGGTATGGCTATGGCGAACACAGATTACAAATTTGAGGGCCAACGACCTCGCCACCCGCGCTCAAGCCTTCGCCAGCGCCGCGCACGCCCGTCAGTCCGTAGATAGGCCGGCGCGCCCTACTTGAGGGAATTCCTGATCGCAGAAAAGCTGATCAACCGTTGGCCGCGTTATTCAATCGAGGTTTGAGGAACGATGGAATTTGCCACAAACGCGCCACAGACCAAAACGGACCAGCTCGGACAATGGCGGATTTCTGCGGGTTACAGAGGACCGCGTTTTTGTGGCAAAAACTTGAGTAAAATTGTAGTTTTGTCAATTCCTAACCAGCTAACCTATTGAAAATAAATGGCGTCCCCGAGAGGATTTGAACCTCCGGCCAACAGTTTAGGAAACTATTTTAGATCATTTATTATCAAATAGTTAGAAGCAAGCTGCCACATCTTTGCCACATGGGTGGCCCGAAACTCATTGCGCTTGGATCAGCGTTAGCCGCTCGCGCGCGGGCTCGACGGTTTGCTGGCGCGCTTGGCGCTCCCGATCGGGTGCAACTGAGGGACGGAGGCGAAATGGCGCACTGCGACGTTCTGATCATCGGTGCCGGTCCTACGGGCCTGGTGCTCGCGCTCTGGCTCACCAAGCTTGGGGTTAAGGTCCGCATCGTCGACAAGACGGCGGAGCCCGGCACGACCTCGCGGGCCTTGGCGGTTCAGGCGCGGACGCTCGAACTCTACCGCCAGCTCGACCTTGCCGACGCCGTGGTCGAACGTGGTCACAAGGTTCCCGCCGTCAATTTGTGGGTCAAGGGCGAACCGGCGGCGCGCTTGCCGTTCGAGAGGGTCGGCTCGGACCTGACGCCCTATCCGTTTCTGCAGATCTTCCCGCAGGACCAGCATGAGCGGCTGCTGATCGAGCGGCTTGGAGGCGCTCGGCGTCTCGATCGAGCGCCGGACCGAACTGGTGAGCTTCACGGATGAGGGCGAGCAAGTGATTGCCCGCCTTCGCGGGCCGGAGGGCCGGGAGGAATCCTGCGAGGCAAGCTATATCGCCGGCTGCGACGGCGCCCGCTCGATCGTGCGCGAGACGATCGGTGCAGGCTTTCCTGGCGGCACCTATCGGCAGGTCTTCTACGTCGCCGACGTTGAAGCTGCCGGCCCTGCGCTCGACGGCGAACTGCATGTCGACCTTGACGAGGCTGATTTCCTCGCGGTCTTTCCTCTGGCCGGGGAGGGTCGGGCGCGCCTGATCGGAACCGTGCGCGACGAGCGCGCCGATCACGCCGAAACGCTCAAGTTCGAAGACGTCAGCGGCCGGGCGATCGAGCACCTCAAGGTGGCCGTCCGGAAAGTGAACTGGTTTTCGACCTATCATGTGCATCACCGGGTGGCGGAGCATTTCCGCAAGGGCCGCGCCTTCCTGCTCGGCGATGCGGCTCACATCCATAGCCCCGCCGGCGGCCAGGGGATGAACACCGGGATCGGCGACGCGATCAATCTGGCCTGGAAGCTGGCGGCGGTGCTGGCCGGCCGTGCGCCCGACAAGCTGCTCGACAGCTACGAGGCGGAACGGATCGGCTTTGCTCGAAGGCTGGTCGCGACCACCGATCGCGTGTTCAGCTTCGCCACCGCCGAGGGCCGGATTGCCGATATCCTTCGTACGCGCGTTGCGCCGGTGCTGTTCCCTAGGGTCATCGCGTTCGAGGCGGCTCGGGAATACATCTTTCGGACGGTCTCGCAGATCACCCTCAATTACCGCGGCTGCCCGCTAAGCGCTGGCTCAGCCGGTCATGTCCATGGTGGCGATCGGTTGCCGTGGGTGCCGGTCGATGGAAAGGACAATTTCGAATCCCTAGCGTCGATGACCTGGCAGGTCCACGTTTATGGTTCGGCCCGCGCCGGGCTGGCGGCTTGGTGCGCCGATCACGATGTGCCGCTGCATGTCTTTGACTGGCGAACGGAACACGAGGCAGCCGGTCTGGCGCGTGACGCCATCTATTTGCTCCGACCGGACACCTATGTGGCGCTCGCCGACGCGTCCGGCGCGCCGGATGCCCTTGACCGCTATTGCGCGGACCGCGGGATTCGCCTTTTCACGGCGCCGCGATAAGCGCTGACGGTGGGTGCCGGCCGTGCTTTTTTCCGGTTTCCGCGATGGTGCGGGGTAATTCCGACACCCGGTCAACTATACGGACCGACCGGTTCTAAACTCGGGCCGATCGTAGGCGAGGTTTGCATGGCGCGAACGGAGAAAGACAAGATGCTGGCCGGGGAGCTTTACAACGCCAGCGCACCCGAAATTCAAGCGGACCTGGCGGCGACACATACCTATCTCATTTTCTTGAAGATGGCGGATGAATACGCTAAACCTCCCTATAGTCGTCATGTTGGCATTCCTGCCCAATACAACTGGCAAAGCCTAAAATCCAAGCGTGGGGCGGAGCTCGAAGGCCATTACATCGAGCTATTGCGCACCTTGGGTACGCGCAAGGGGATGCTCGGCCAGATTTTCACCAAGGCCCAGAACAAGATTCAGGATCCGGCCAAACTCTATCGCCTGATCGATATGATCGACGAGACTGATTGGGTGGTACTTGGTGCGGACGTGAGGGGCGACATCTACGAGGGCCTTCTCGAAAAGAACGCGGAAGACACAAAATCTGGTGCTGGGCAGTACTTCACGCCTCGTGCACTCATCCGCGCCATGGTGGAATGCGTGAGACCCGAGCCGGGTAAGACCATCGCCGATCCGGCCTGTGGGACCGGCGGATTTTTCTTGGCCGCCTACGATTTCATCGCGCACCCTCACAATTACCAATTAGACGAGCGGCAGAAGGAGTTCCTTAAACGCAACGCTTTCCACGGCAATGAGATCGTCGCGAATACAAGACGGCTCTGCCTTATGAATATGTTTCTGCACAATATTGGCGAGATCGATGGAGGAGTGCCGATTTCATCAAACGATTCCCTGGTTGCGCCGAGCCTTGCGTCCTACGATTACGTACTCGCCAACCCACCGTTCGGCAAGAAAAGCTCGATGAGTTTCACGAATGAGGAAGGGGAACAGGAAAAGGATGACCTCACCTATAACCGGCAGGATTTCTGGGCGACCACATCCAACAAGCAACTTAATTTCGTTCAGCACATCCGCACGATGCTCAAAACGACCGGATGCGCCGCCGTTGTTGTCCCGGACAATGTCTTGTTCGAGGGCGGAGCCGGTGAGGCCGTCCGCCAAAAACTTCTGGAGAGTACGGAGCTCCACACCATTCTCCGGTTACCCACGGGAATCTTTTACGCTAACGGCGTAAAAGCGAACGTCCTCTTTTTCGATAACAGGCCAGCCAGCCCGAAGCCGTGGACCAAGGAGGTCTGGTACTACGACTACCGGACCAACGTGCACCACACGCTTAAGAAAAAGACAATGCGGTTCGAGGACCTGGCCGATTTTATCGCATGCTATCGGCCCGAGAACCGGCACAAACGGAAGTCGACCTGGCTCGCGGAAACGAACCCGGAAGGCCGTTGGCGTAAATACTCTTATGAAGAGTTGGTCGGCCGCGACAAAACTAGCCTCGATGTTTTTTGGCTGAAAAACGAGAGCTTTACCGATCTCGACAATCTGCCCGAGCCTGACGAGTTGGCGGAAGAGATCATTGAGAACCTGGAGGCGGGCCTTAACAGCTTCCGGGAGGTACTAGTTGGACTAAATAAAGTGGCATGATTACTTCGCGCATTTTCACTAACCTCATCTGCCTAGAGTAGGATACCGTGTGATTTATGTCGCGACGCTGACATAGCCTGGATTTAGTGTGCTATCCTGCGGCCGAGTTCAGGATCGGGCAAACCCTAGTTCGCGTTGCGTCCGAAGTGACTGTAAACTTGTTTGGTAGAATTTTGCGGGGCCAGGCCAAGTCTTCGAGATGAAAGCGCGTACTTATTCACCACATGCAATTAAGGTTCTGTTTGGAGCCTCGGGCAACCAATGCGCTTTTCCCGGATGTACCAATCCCATCATTGCTCCCGAAACACTCTTATCTGATGCCGCCGTGGTCGGGCAGATTTGCCACATATACGCGGCCTCGGACGACGGACCACGTGGCAAACCGGGGCTCACCGCCGCCGAGCGCAATTCGCCGGACAACCTCATTCTAATGTGTGGGTATCATCATCCGCTGGTAGACATGCAATGGGAGACGTATCCGGCGGACCTTCTGAAAGCGTGGAAAAAGACGCACGAGGCTAAATTTCAACAAGGGACGGCCGAGGCCCTGAAGCTGCAAGAGTTCGATCCAGCAAATGGGCTTTCTGCGAACCCTTTCTGATCGGCAGATCGAGGCCGAAATCAGGGCGATTAGGCAGGGCCGATTTATCAACGGTTACCCAGCCGGCCAGAAGGCCGCGGAGCTGGCCAAACGGATAGAGGGAACGGAACTGGCAGGTGGTTCAAGTGGGATTCGGGCAAAAGGCCTCGCCTGGTGTGCTCGTTTGCTCTGCCAGCCGCCGGAGACTTTGGAGCGCGCTCGCGAGCTGCTGAAACAATCAAAGGCATTCGCCGAAACCGACGAGGCGGGGCTTGCGGAAGCCTTCATTGTCGCCACCCAGGACAAGGACGCCGCACTAGCTTTGTTGGCTTCAATGAATACGCCCGCCGCGCGATCCGCGGCACTGCGCATCGTCACCAATGGCGAGCAAGCGGCGGGTGCGATTGCATGGGTCGAAACAGCAGGTCTGACGCTCGATTCATTCGATTCGGAGGGCAAGTTCTTTCACATTGCGAACGAGCTGGCTGCGGAAAGATGGCAGGAAGCGGCAGATCACGCGGCGCAGGTATCCGACGTCGATATGACGGAGAGCCCTGCCCTTCATCACACCGTCGGCATGGCCTGCCTAATGCAGGCCGTGCCGATCGAGCTTCGCCCGAGCGTCCTGGCACAGATTCCCTTCGAGGTTGCTTCGTTTCCACTCGCCGCCGATCCAGAGGCCCTCGCCTTCCGCCGGCGGGCGATCAACGCATTTGAAGCGGTGTCTGCCTTCGCCCTGAAGGTAGGGGTCGCCGCCGCATCAAATCCTGCGTCCGATTTTGCACTCTGGCTGAAGCTCCGGGACCCGCAGGCTCATGACGAGGGTATGGAAGAGCTGCGTGAGAGTATGCGTGACCCGGACCAGTCTCTCCGCAGATTGTTCTTCGCGCTGCCATTCGGGCTCAAAATGGATCTGGCCACGGTTGAAAAAGAAATAGACCGCCGGGTTGCCTTATCCGGCAGAGGAACGGTGGATGAGGCATTCGCGCGTTTCGCGCTTGCCTTCACCCAAGGGAATCCCAAGGGAACGGCCGAGTACATCGCCCGGCATCGCGACCAGCTGTATGAGCATTTGCAGAAGAGCGGCATCCAGACGATCGAGATAGAAATGCTGGCGCGGGCCGGTCAACTCGACACCGCGAAGGAAAGGCTGGCCGAAGCCCTTGCCGATGGACTGGGCGGAAACGAGCAACAGCATCTGAGCAGAATAATTGCAGAGGCCGAGGGCGCCGATCCCGCAGCAGAGCGGAAGAGGCAATACGAGAAAACGGGCCGCCTAAACGACCTCGTGAACCTTGTTGTCCTGTTGCAGGAGCAAGAGTCCTGGCAGGAGCTCTTACCGTTCGCTGAGCGGCTCTTTGGTATAATCCACGCCCTCGAAGACGCCTTTCGGGTGGCTAAGGTATTGAATGAGACGGAACAGTATGACAAGTTGCTTCAATTTCTCCAGCAAAATTCAGCTCTCGTCGAGCAAGCTGCGGGAACTCAAGACGATGCTGGCCTGGTCGTTCTACCGCCACGGCCGATTTGACGAGGCATACTCCCTGCTTCGGGAGTTGGCCGCTACCCGGGACGATGCCAACGACCGCGCGTTGCGGGTGAACTTGGCCATCGCGTCCGGCAAATGGGACGAATTAGTCCAGCACAGCATGAGCGAGTGGAACAAGCGCGACGACCGGACCGCCGCTGAATTGCTGATGGCAGCGCACATCGCACAGGCGGTCGGCGGTCCTCATGCCAAAGAACTGGCGCTGGCCGCTGCCGAGAAGGCGCCGGCGGACGTGGACATCTTGATGGGCGCCTACATGCAGGCAACCAGGGCTGGTTGGGAGCGGGAAGGCGTCGCCGGCGGATGGCTGCAACGCACCGCCGCACTCTCCGGGGAGGACGGGCCGCTACAGTCTATGACTATGAAGGAGCTGTTTGATCGGAAGCCGGAGTGGGACAGGCGCGCGACATCCGTATGGGAGCTCTTGAATGAAGGAAAAGTGCCGATGTTCGGCGCGGCACATCTCCTGCACCGCTCGCTTATCGACTTCACACTCTTGCAGCCGTTGGCAAATTTGCTGGAAAGCGATGTGCGTCGGCGTGGTATCGTCTACGCCTTCAGTGGCGCGCGACCTGCGGCTATCCCGCCTGGGGTCACAACGGTCGCTCTCGACCTGACGGCGATCTTTACCTTGGCGCTCCTGGGGTTGCTGCCCGCCGCAATCGGCGCCTACGAACGAGTCGCGATACCGCATTCAACGTTAGGCTGGCTGTTCCAGGAGCGCCAAAGAGCGACCTTCCACCAACCGAGCCGCATCAAGGAAGCGCACGATCTCAAGCGGCTCGTCGCCGAAGGCAGCTTGAAGGTACTACCGTCGCAACCACTCTCCGATCTGAGCCTTGCAAAAGAAGCGGGTCTTGAGCTGGCGTTCCTCCTGTCCGCCGCAGCGAAGGCAAAGGCATCAGACGGCATCGCAAGATATGTCGTTCGATCCGCGCCTGTGCATCGCGTCAATTCGTTGATGGAGGAGGAGGCCGATCTCTCCGCACACAGCGAGTATCTGTGCAGCTGCGAGTCACTCGTGGAGAAGCTGCGCGCCAAGGGCGTTTTGACATTTGAAGAAGAACAGCGTGCCCTGGCCTTTCTAAAACTTCACGAGCGGCGTTGGGCGTCTGAGCCCAAAATTGCCGATGGCGCCGAAATTTATCTCGACAATCTGGCCACGACCTATCTTCAGACGGTCGGAGTGCTCGCTAAGCTCAAGGCTGCGGGCCTTGTTGCGTACATAACGGAAGATGAGGACAACAACGCAAATCGGCTAATCACGTACGAGAATCTGTCGGATCAGCAGCTGGGTTTGATCGAGCTGATCCGTAAGACGTTGTCGGATGGTCTCGCCTCGGGTCGGACAAGAGCAGTTAAATCACCTCCCATCGGCGATGAGAAAATCCTGGGATCGCATCCGACGTTCACCGTCCTCGGAATTGAAGACGCGGTTGACGCGGTGGTCATCGATGACCGGTTTGTCAATCAGCACGCCTTCATGGAGGCCAATAACCGCAGGACCCCCATTCTGTCGACTCTCGATTTGCTGGAGGACCTCGCGGGCAAAGGCGCGATCTCCGAACAAAACGTGCACGCGCATCGGACCTTTCTGCGCCGGGCGGGTTTCCAGTTCATTCCGATCACCGAAGAAGAGCTTCTCCACCACCTGGCCGATGCCCCCCTGAACGACAGCGAGATCGTCGAGACCGCCGAGTTGCGCGCCATCCGAGAGTCGCTGCTGATGGCCCGCATGCGCAAAATTCTTCAAATCCCCGCTGAGACGGCCTGGCTGCACAAGAGTATGCGCTCGGTTATTCAGACGATCAGGGGGCTTTGGAAACAGGGAGCCGACCTGGACGAAGCTGCGGTCCGGGCGGAGTGGCTTCTCGGGCTGCTCGATGTTCGCGGCTGGGCTCCATCGGCAGGGCCGGGCAACGAGCGCAACTTCGCCCTGTTTGCGCACGCCGCGCATATTCAGTCCCTGATGTCACCGCCGGACGACGTCCCGGACAATATTCGGGACGCGTATTACGATTGGATCAATCGCAGGCTCCTCCAGGGTCTGCGCGATAGCGAACCGGAAGCTTTTGGGTGGATCGTCGACCGGGCGCGCGAATTGATCGTACACGCCGCAGAGACGACTGTGCGTCAGTTGGAGGAACTCCTGATGTCGCGGGAGGAGTACATGCGCGCCTCCGTCGCCATCGCGGCGAGCCGGCTTTTCCCGACCACCATCCGCGACGCCGTTATCTCGGACGTGAAATTTACGCAAGCGTTCGGGCTTAAGGCGGACGCGATTATTCGTTTAGGACTCGACGACCTGACTTTTCAACGCTCGGCGTTGTTCGACGCCATCAGGCAGGCCTTCGATCCGAGGCACTTACCGGTCCCCGTCGACAATACGCACGGTGAGGCCTGGGAGATCCGCGTGCTATCTGACAACTCGCCGGTTCAGATCACCCTTGAGCGGGGAACAACACGGTTCCTGGTCAGTCACTTTGGCTTGTTATGCCCCGACAAGGGTATTCGCCTCGCCACGCTGCTCAACGAGGCGGACAATGTTTGCCTTACATCCGAGCATATTACTCCCTGGAAGGAGCTGCTCGAGAAACGGGCACCAACGGATGATGAAGTTGTCCTCATTCAGGAGGAGCTTAAAGACACGCCGGTCGCGGTTGCGAGTATTATTCGTGAAAACCTCGCTGCTGGTTCGGTCTCATTGGACGTATGGGTTCCGAGATCGCCCCGGTACTACCAGCGGCTAGTGGATAGCACCTGACGGAAGAGTCCGGAAACCGGTTGTCCGGTGGGGTCTGCGGTGCGATGATGCGGCATGCGCAAGGGGATCAGCATCGAGGTTACGGCGGCGGATCGGGGGCGCTTGCAGTCGATCGTCCGGGATCGCAACAGCCCGCAGAAACACGTGTGGCGGGCGCGGATCGTGCTGCTGAGCAGCGACGGGCTCGGCACCATGGCGATCATGCGCGCGGTCGCTAAGGGCAAGACCGTGGTCTGGCGCTGGCAGCAGCGCTTTATGGCGGAGGGGGTGGCGGGGCTGACCCGCGACAAGACCCGGCCCTCGCGCATCGCACCGCTGCCTGCCGAAACGGTCGACAGGGTGATTGAATTGACCAATCAGGCGCCGCCGCATCAGGCGACCCACTGGACCGCGCCGGCGATGGCCAGGGCGGTCGGGATCAGCCCGTCCTCGGTGCGCCGGATCTGGGCCGGGCAGGGTTTGCAGCCGCATCGGGTGCGCGCCTTCAAGCTCTCCAACGACCCCAAATTCGCCGACAAGCTCAAGGAGGTGGTCGGGCTCTATATCGACCCGCCCGCCCATGCGGTGGTGCTCAGCATTGACGAGAAATCGCAGATCCAGGCGCTCGACCGCACCCAGCCGGGTCTGCCGATGAAAAAGGGGCGCTGCGCGACCATGACCCACGACTACAAGCGCCATGGCACCACCACCCTGTTCGCCGCCCTCGACATCCTCGAAGGCAAGGTCATCGGCCGCTGCATGCAACGCCACCGGCATCAGGAATTCATCCGCTTTCTCAACGCCGTCGAGCGCGAGGTGGCGGCCGACACGGCGGTCCATGTGGTGCTCGACAACTACGCCACCCACAAGCACCCCAGGGTGAAGGCTTGGCTGCGGCGGCATGCGCGCTTCACCTTTCACTTCACCCCGACCTCGTGCTCCTGGGCCAATGCCGTCGAAGGCTGGTTTGCCAAGCTCACCCGGCAACGCCTCAAACGCGGCGTCTTCACCTCGATCGTCGAGCTGCAGACCGCGATCAACCGTTTCATCGCCGACGCCAACGCCAAACCCAAGCCGTTCGTGTGGACCAAATCTGCCGACGCCATCCTCGCCGCCGTCGATCGTGGGAGACAAGCGTTAGAAGCCATCCACTAGTGGGTCAATGGGAGAGCAAGCTTTCGCTCGAGGGCTACGCGAAGCAGGTAGCGCCTCGCCAATTCAGTGAACTTTTGAAATGGCGGGGAGCGGAAGGTCTGAAGCTGGCCCTTCTTCTCACTCCACAGCCCTATCTGAGCGCGATGCTTGCCGAAGCGGAAATCGGCGACGATGCGCTCGGGGAGGTCATCTCCTGGCTCGCGGACAAGGGCGACGCCATGTCTTGCGCTGCCGGGATCGAAATCGCTCTGCCTCGCCTTGCTGGCCATGATAGCCTAAAGGAGCCGCTTACTCGGCTTTTGAAGGTATTCGTGGCGGGGAAGCCCGCAGCCAATATCGATCGAATGAAACTACTGTCGTATCTTTTTCTCGTCGTGTATGGCGAGATCGCGCATTGCCGCATACACGCCGCGAAACCGCCGTTCTGGCGCAAACTGGCGGCGATGGCGCAAGCGACGCTTATAGCGCGGTGTATTGCCGACATCGGAGGCGACGCAACCGAGCTGGTCCGCTGGCTGCAATCGGTCCGCAGTCAAATGTATTTGTTGCAATGCTTTGCCGATTTGCGGGTAGAGCCTCGGTGGCTTCCGGAGTTTGGGCTTCCACGTCAGCTAAGAAACGAGATATGTGGCCGCGTTTGGACGGCCGTGGCCAAGATAGCACCGGGCGTGTTGGAACCGGAGTTGACCGATTTGGTGATGGGCGACGGGGACGGAAGTCTCAAGGGGCAATTCAATGCAACGCACGCCTGTTTTTCTGGCCCCCTCGAAGGTTCAGTTGCGCCCCCTGTTGAACTGCCCGCAGAGGAAGTGGCCCGGATCAGGGATGATTTGTCCTCCGCGACGATTACAATCGAGTCAGTTTCGGGACTGGCGAACGCCGCGATAGTGGTTCGGTTTCCAGCCGAGCTCGCGGACATGGCCGCCGACGCCATCGCCCGCGCCGATTATCGGCTCCCCCACGATGATAAGACGGCCTTCGTCGCGCACTTGCTTGGCCTGGCCTCCGCGGCAGCCATAGCCCGAAGCTCCAAATTAGCGAACGCATTGTTCTTGCTGCTGCGGACGTACCGGCACTTTCACCCGGATGAATTGACCATTGAAGACGGTTTTAGAATTGCCATCATCGCTTGCGCCAGCCACTCGGAGCTGCCGGATTGGTGCAAGAGCCTTGGCGATTTCATGATCGATTGCGCATTCCAGCCGATAACAGTCGAAGAGGCAACGCGCCTGCATTCGCATCTTGTGTATTTGTGCCACCTCGTTCCGGAGTTGTGGTCCACTTGTGGACAGGCCGAGGCTGCACTTCAGTCCGTGTTGATGTCTTTAGGGACGTTGACCGGGACATAGCCGTAGGCATCGGCCATATCTCAACGCCCTCCCGAAAGACCGCTCGCGGCGCATCTCGGCGATTTTCGGCGGCGGGCCGGCAAGCGCATTACAGACTTGCAATCGCGCTTCATAATTGACTTGTTTAAGGTAGTCATTATATACTTGTAAACGTAATGCATAATATACTCATAATTCCGCACGATCCGGCGGTTCAGGACTCCGATGCCGACACCCAACGAGAAACTAGCCGCTTCGCTAAGCGCGCTCCAGGCCCTGCAACAGGGCGTGCGCCGCGTGTTTCAGTCGAAGGAGCTTAGTCGCATTCACCGGGAGCGGCTGCTCCGCAACGGCTTCGTCTGCGAGGTCATGAAGGGGTGGCTGATTTCGTCGAGTCCGAACGCTCGCGATGGCGATAGCACGCCCTGGTACGCGTCGTTCTGGGAGTTTTGCGGCCGCTACGCTCAAGACCGGTTCGGCGATGCATGGCACCTCTCGCCGGAGCAATCGCTGCTGCTCCATGCAGAAAATACCGTCATCCCTACCCAGGTCGTCATCTACGCCACAAGGGGGACGAACAACGTCGTCAAGCTGCTGTTCGAGACGTCGATCTACGACTTGAAGCAGGCGGAGATGACGCCCGCCTCCGACCTGACGGTGCGCGACGGCCTGCGCCTGTATGCGCCGGCGGCCGCCCTGATCAAGGTGCCGGAGGCGTTCTTCACCCGCCATCCAATTGAGTCGCAAGTCGCCTTGGCCGGCATCACCGATGCCTCCGAGGTGCTGCGGCGCTTGCTTGACGGAGGGCATTCCGTCGTCGCGGGACGGCTGGCCGGCGCTTTTCGCCGCGCCCGCCGGGGGGATATCGCCGACGAGATTGTCGCGGCGATGAAGGCGGCGGAGTACAGCGTCCGCGAAACCGATCCGTTCATGCAACGGCAGACATTCGGGACGCTGCGGCCGGTTACCGCGCCGATCGTCGGCCGCATGCAGGCGATGTGGCAGGCGATGCGCGAGCCGGTGATGGCGGCGTTTCCGCAAGCCCCCGGCCTGCCGAAGGACCGGGATCTTTATCTGCGATCCATCGAAGAAATCTATAAAAGCGATGCCTACCATTCGCTGTCCATCGAGGGCTACAGCGTCACGCCCGAGCTGATCGAGCGCGTGAGAGCGGGCGGCTGGAACCCCGACCGTCACGATGACGACCGGGAGAGCCGCGATGCCCTGGCGGCCCGCGGCTATTGGCAGGCTTTCCAGGCCGTGAAAGCGTCGGTCGGCGAGATTATCGCCGGCGCCAATCCCGGCGCGCTTGCGCGCATCGCCCATCGCGACTGGTATCGCGAACTCTTTCAGCCCTGCGTCGCGGTTGGTCTGCTACGGCCGGGCTCGCTCGCGGGCTATCGCAATGACGCCGTCTATCTGCGCACCTCGCGCTATGTGCCGCCGCGCTGGGAAGCGGTGCGGGACGCCATGCCGGCGCTGTTCGATCTGATCGAACAGGAGCTGGAGCCAGGCGTCCGCGCCGTGCTGGGGCATTGGCTGTTCGGCTATATTCATCCCTATCCGGACGGCAATGGACGGATGGCGCGTTTTTTGATGAACGCGATGCTCGCCTCCGGCGGTTATCCGTGGACGGTCATCCGTGTCGAGGATCGCGATGCCTATCTGGCCGCGCTCGACCGCGCCAGCATCGACATGGACATTGGCCCGTTCGCGGATTTTTTGGCGGAACGGGTGCAGGGGTCGATGCAGGGGGCCGGCCGCGCTTCAAAACGCTCAGGAATTTGACACCCGATCAGGAATGCTCCGCGATGAACATAGAGACAGCGGCCTCGATGAAAGTGAGATGGCTATACCGTTATCAGCGGTTCGCCCCTGATCGTCTCAGAAACTTGCTTCAAACCAACAAGGTTTATTGCAGTTCTCCAGATACCTTCAATGACCCGTGGGATTGCCGCCCCTGCTTCAGCGAGGGACAGCTGGAAAAGCCGGAAGTTCTCGAAAAGCATATCAGGTGGTTCGAACAGGCGGACCGGAAGCATGATCCCAAAACAGAGGATCAACATCGCCAAATGGCTGAGTCACTACGTCGAAGCCCGCATCGGGTCAGAGAGATGGTCGATGAGATTTCCGCCGGCATCGGTTCGGTAATCGATCATCGTTATGGCGTTTGCTGCTTCACAACAAAGATCAATTCCACGCTCATGTGGTCGCATTATGCGGACCATCACCAGGGTATTTGTCTGGAATTCGCCACGGACAATGATGTAGTTTGCGCGGCATTGAAGGTTGAGTATTGCGATGAATATCCTTTCCTCGATCTTTCCGATGATAGCGCAGAGCAAAATTTGCTTCCCCTCATCAGTAAATCCTCGAACTGGGCCTATGAGGACGAATATCGCCTCATTGCTCAGGAACGAAAGGTCGCATTGGGAAGCGGATCTTTGATGATGGACGATCATCTGCTTGAGCTTCCTCCGCGCGCTATCAAGTCCGTCATCGCCGGGTGCTCGATGCCGGATCATATCCGCGGCGAACTCCGCGAAATCGTTGCTCAGACAGGTGACACTGTAGAAATCAAGAAGGCTGTCCGCATTCGTGACCACTACCGTGTAAAGATCGAACCGAGCATTTGACGGAAAAAAAACGACTGTGAAAGATCTTCTATAATGATCACCGATTCGGCAGCGTGGATTGAGGACGGGGAGAAGTACGCGCTCGTCGGCTTGAGCCTCAAATTTGAAGGGCAGCTTCCGCCGGGAAAGATCACGGCCAATCTGTCGGTATTGGCCGACACGAAATTCACCGTGCCTCCCAATTGGCGCGAGTGGCTGGGGAGCGTCCGCGCCGGGGAAGTCGAGGACTGCAATCTGTTCCTGCTCAGCAAGCTGGCGTCCTCGACGCCTGGCGTTCTCGACGCTGAAAACCAGGCACTGCAACAGCGTGTCTGGAATTTCTACGTCGGCCTGTTGTTGGCGAGCGCCTTTGCGCCGGCGCACAGGCCGGTCTTGCTCACGGGCTCGCGCCGTGGCGGGGAAATCGACCTGCGCCAACAGCAGGATTTTGACCAGCCAATCCCCTGCCTGTTCCGGCCGTATCCGCCCGTCGTTCCGGACGATATCCGGCTTGCCGCCGGTTTCGGGGAGAATCTTGAGGCTTTGGCCGCTTCGCCGATTGCTGGCGGTCATTGGCGGCTGTTCAGGACCCTGCATATCTATACGGAAGCCCGCACGACTTCAGAGATTGTTGACCGGATTCACCAGTATTGCCGCTGCATCGACGGCCTGATTTTACCCGATGCCGGTCAGACCAGGCGGCAGTTCAGGAGCAGAACCGAGCTGTTCATTGGCCCGGGTCACCACGAGCTGATGGGCGAGCTATACGATGTCCGCAGCGCTGTTGAGCATTTGCACGAGAACCGGTACCTGGAATCCTTTGACCGCGCGGTACGGCTTGATCTCGCGCAGAAGGAGGCGATTGTCGAGTATGTCGCGCAGACAGCGTTGGCGCGGATACTGGCGAAGCGAAGTCTGTGGCCTCATTTTGCGAATACG
The DNA here is from genome assembly GCA_963814865.1 of uncultured Alphaproteobacteria bacterium. Lineage (GTDB taxonomy): Bacteria > Pseudomonadota > Alphaproteobacteria > ATCC43930 > CGMCC-115725 > AP-15. The sequence continues at coordinate 33,362 of CAWFEN010000003.1, forward strand.
ACCGCGCTCGGCCATTTCTGGGCATTGCCGCCCGATGACCGGCAAGGCATCTGGGGCGATCCGGTCGATCCGATGGTCGCTATTGCAGAATTTGATCCGACGTATATTCACAATGGCCTTCTGGGCGCTCCGTGAGAGGCCAAATGACTTTAGAAGATTGTCCTCATCCTGCCTCCATCGGTCACTGTCTTGTTCGGAGGCGCTGCCCCTGATTGCGCCTCTTTAGCTCACGCCTTCGACGATGAAGCCGCGGCCGGTCGAGTTTCGAGCCGCATGGGGAGGATTTTCTGCATCGGCGGCGCGGACTGTCGTCCGCGCTGACGGTTCCCGGTTGGTATGCATCAAGCCAACGGGCTTCAATTGTTGCAAGCCGTCTTCCGGATTACCGTTCCAGCCCGTTATCGCGCTGCCGTCCGCTGCACCGGCGAAACTCGCGTTCGGATATGCCCATCGCCCATCGCTCCAGAAAGGCTTTGCCCTCCCTTGACGTTCTGAAATCAACCGCACCGCAGCCGTAGTCCAGTTTTTCAAACCGGTTTTCGATGTGGCTGAGCCACCCGTTGCCGAATTGCTCATCCCGGTTTGGGACAAGGCGCGCCATAGGCCGGTTGGACGCCTCTAAAAACTGGTTGTTTTTGATCACGAATCGCCTGCTTCTGGGATGGGGGATGCGGGGGATCGAGGATGGCGGGGCAACCGGGATTTTTCGACGGCGACGAGCGATTGAAGGCTTTGTCGGCAGCGGGCGACCCGTTGGAGCGACTGGCCAAAGTCGTCGATTTCGAGGTGTTCCGCGGGGAGCTGGAAGCCGCTTTGTCGCGCTCGGACCGGGCCAAGGGCGGGCGGCCGCCCTATGACCTGGTGCTGATGTTTAAAATCCTGGTGCTGCAAACGCTGTACACGCTGTCGGATGACCAGACCGAATATCAACTGAAGGATCGGCTGTCATTCATGAGGTTTGTCGGGCTGGCGCTGCACGATCCCGTCCCGGACGCCAAGACGATCTGGCTCTATCGCGAGCAGCTGGGGCGGGTCGGCGCGGTTGAGCGTCTCTTCGCACGGTTTGACGAGATACTGCGGGTGAAGGGCTGGCTGGCGATGGGCGGTCAAATCGTCGATGCGACGGTGATCGAGGCGCGCCGGCCGCGATTGACCAAGGTCGAGAAGGACACCATCAAGGGCGGCGGCATTCCTGCCGAATGGAAGCCGGCGCGGCGTGCGCAGATCGATCGCGACGGGCGCTGGACATTGAAGCGCGGGCGCAAGCGCGAGACCCCGGCCAATCAAGCCCCCGGCGGCCACCAGCGCCAGCCGGAGATCGCGGTGCCGATGTTCGGGTACAAGAACCACGTCGGCGTCGACCGCGAGCACGGTCTGCTGCGGCGCTATGTCGTCACCCACGCGGCAAGATATGACGGCAGCCAACTCGGCGCGGTGCTCGATCGCGACAACACCGCCAGCGATGTGTGGGCCGATACCGCCTACCGCTCGGCCGCCAACCTGGCCCTGCTCGAGCGCCGTGGGCTGAGGCCGCAATTCCAGCGCAAAAAGCCCCGGGGCAAGAAGATGCCGGCGCACATCGTCCGGGGCAATGCCACTCGCGCCCGGGTGCGATCACGGGTCGAGCATGTCTTCGCCGCCCAGAAATGCCGCTTCGGGCTGATCGTGCGGACCGTCGGCATGGTCCGTGCCCGAGCCAAGATCGGCATGGCCAATCTCGTCTACAATTTCGCCCGCCTGGCCTGGCTTCAGGGACGAACCGCGCCGGCGTGACGCATACCCACCGAGTTCGGCCAGCGACAAACCACACCCGTTCGCCGCAGTACCGATCGGCCCGCTAATCGGAACCATCAGCCTGATGACCCGCCGAAAATCATCGCAAAACCCGGTAATTCGAGCCGTCCGGTTGTTTCTGGAAAGCAGATAACTGCCGTCCGGCGTTTTTCGCCATGAGAGCGCCGACCAGATTTTCGCCTGCTCGCGCGCTGTGTGTCGGCTGCGCAGGTTTAAGCCCCGCCCGATGCCTGAGAAATCCACGCCATTGAGAGCGTCGATATGCGTGAGGTAATTCGGCTGGGCCGGGTCCCGCTCCAGAGCCCTGATCTCGCGCATCGCCGCCTGCCAGCGGGCGGCGGCGGGGCGAGGCTCGGCGCCCAGGTTCTCAAGCCATTTGCAATACGCCCTTTGCGCCTTTTCGCGCGCCCCTCGGACCTTCCGGGAAATGCAGGATCAGGACAGTCGCCGCCGCAGCCGCCGCCTCCCGCAATTCCTCGGGTTGCGGTGTCCTGCCCGTCGGCACATGCCGCATCTCCGTGCAGACGATGCCGGACCTTGTTCCATTCCTCGCGGGCATAGCTGGGCCTGCGTTCGACCAAGACGTGCTCGAATAACCCGGGCAAGCCCGTGACGGCGGTTGCCTCCAGCCCGGCAGGGCTTTTGGAGGCAGATGCGGGATGTCCGGCTTCGTCATGGCTGTCGCCGCGTACGCTCATCGCTCATTGTTTTCTTGTCCTCCCGTGAGAGCCATCGTCATCGCTCGAAACCATCCCGCTCCCGGTTGCGCGCTTTGGACCCGCCCTGCCGCGCGCGGCCCGAGCCGGAAAAATCGATGTCGGCGTAAGGGTTGCAGGCGGCGGGCGCGAGCCCTTCTGACTTGGCTTGCTTCAGGGTGGACGCATAGTCGCGGCAAAAGGCTGACCAGCGGCGGGCCGGATCGGTGCGGTCGGGCGCCTCGGTTCCATTGTTCAGCGCCCGGTCGGCGGCACTGTTCCATCGCCTGGCCTCCTGGCGCGACTGCGCAGCGACTGCCGGCCCTTCGGGGAAATGACGCATCAGCAGGGCGCGCACCTCGCGCGCCGCCGTCGCGGGATCTTCGATCCCGCTTCTTTGCGGGCGCATGGTAAAAGCTTCCTGGCAGGTGATTTTGACCGCTTGCCACGGGTCGGCCGCGGCGCTTTGCACCGGCGCATCCTTGCGGAAGAACCGCATCGGATGGTCCTGCCGCCCCGGCGGCGGCTCCTTAAGCTCCGGGGGCGTTTCAGCATGTTCGGCGGCGGCCGGTCGGGCTTCCGCGGCGTCCTTGCCGAGTGCGTGCGGCCGCTCCTGAGCAGCATCGCTGCCATTTCCGTTGCCGCCGCGTTCGGCGTTCCCGATGGGCAATGATCCGCCCGCGCGGCGTGTCATAGACGACAGCGCCTTTCAGGAACGCAGGCACCTGCGCGCCCGGATATGTCTCCTCAATCGGTATGCCTTTGGCATCCGCAGGAAGGCGATAAACGCGGTGTTTGGTGTAGATGTATTTGTAATCGCTGTCAGTCATGGTTGCGTCTCCATTATATTCTATTATAAGTCAATTATGTATTTTTAACAATATTCGCGCCAATGCTCGTTATTCTGGTTCCGAAGACCAATGTATTCATGGCTTCGCGGCGATCCTTTCGCGCCGTCTGATCTAAAAAGGGATGTCGTCGTCGAGTGGCCCGAACCGGCCGTGCAGCTCTTCCCGCTCCTCGGGCGTGTCGTCGGCCAGCTGTTCCGCCGTCGCGATCATCTGCTTCAAGCGAGGCCCGCGCCCGCCCGATCGTCTCGATGTCGAGCGGCAGCGCCGGCCGCCCCGGTTCCGGCGCGCACAGGCGGATTGCCGTCGCGATGATCTCGCGGATTTCGGCGGGGGTGGTGCGGTCGAGCGCCTTGCCGAGTTCGGCGGCGGGAAGCGCGACATCCTCCGGCAGCAGGCCTTGCGCGACCAGGGCCGCCGTCCGGCTGCGCAGCGCCCCGACAGACAGCACCCGGTCGATGCGGCCCGGCCGCTTCAAGATCCGCTTGTCGATCCGGCGCGGATAATTGGTGGTGGCGATCAGGTAGGTTCCCGCCGGGTTGCGCGGCGTGTCCGTGCCGTCGAGAAAGCCGAGCGCCGCGCTCGTCGGCCTTACCAGCATGTCCATCTCCTCCACCATGACGATGCAGGGCCGTGCCTGCGCGGCGGCCTTGGCGCAGGTGCCGACGACGCTGGAATCGTCGTCGCCGAGCACGACCGGCATGTCCCGGCCTAGTTCGGTGGCGAGCGCCATGAGGATGGAGGTTTTGCCGGTGCCGGGCGGCCCGGTCATCAGAACCTTGCGCATGCCGTTCTGGCCGTGACGCGTAAAGAATTCGATGTTGCCGAAGAAGTGCCGCGCGTCCTCCAGCAGCGCCGGGTAGGACGGATGCGCCTGAAACCGGATCGTCTCCGCCTCGATCTTCCATTGGGCGTAAGCGACTTGGTCATCCCATTCGAAGGTGCGCCACAGCCCGCGCCGGGCCAGCTTTGTGCGGGCCCGCTTGCGCCCGCTTTCCAATAGCAGATAGAGGGCCCGGATCGTCTTCTCGGGCCCGGCCAGATATTCCCGCACCAGCTTGTTGTTCAGCTTGCAGCGGATGGCGTGCAGGACCTCGCCGTTGCCGAGATCGATGCGGAACGCGCCCGACCCGTCGGCGAACATCAGCTTGTGCCCGCCCGCGGTGCGGACGAGCACCGGCCCGGAACGCGTTGGCGCGATGGTGGAGGCGACTGGCGCAATCGTCAGCTTCCCGGCCGTCTTTTTCTGCCGCCGCTCGATCAGGAGCTGCAACACACGCGGCACCAGATCCTCGTCCTGCACCACCACGGCGAAGGCTTCGCCGTAATGCTGGCGGTGCAGGTCCAGCACCTGCTCGACCATGCTTGGTTTCGCTGTTGTCATCCTGAATTCCTGCTGCGCTGATCCGTACAGGTCGATTGGCGAGCCGGCTGATGGCCGGGGCGTCTATCTTTCCCTGTCGTCGCCGCGTTCGCGCCCGGGGCCGCGGTCTTTCGATGCCGCTTTCCTCTCCCTGCCAGTCAGCTTCACTTCCGAGAAATCGATGGCGTAGGGGTCGACCATGGCCGGGCGGTAGCCCGCCTGGTAATATTCCCGCTCCGCATTGGCGTGATCGTGGCAGAACATGCCCCAGCGCCGCGCCAGTTCCGACATTTTCGGCTTGCGCGGGCTGTCCCTGTTCCAGACTCTTCTGGAGGGCCTTGTTGTAGCGGCTCGCGGCTTGCAGCGCGATCGCCGCCATGCCGGGACCTTCCGGGAAATGCCGCATCAACTCGGACACGCACTTCGTCCGCGGCGACGTCCGGTTTCTCGATGTCGCTCCTGCTGTCGCCGAAAAACCGCATCGGCTGGGCGGTGATCTTGACCTTGTCGTAGTCCCGCTCCAGCCTGGCCCACTGTTCGGCGTCGCGCTGCGCTATCTGGTCCTGTCTGGACGGAAACCGGACCGGCTTGTCCGGACCCTGGTCGTTCGCCCCTTCGAGCGGTTTTCCGAAGACAAGACCTTGCGGCGTTTCGTAGAATTTCGCCCCGCGCAGGTTCCGGGGCAGCGTTTCCCCCGGATAGACCTCCTCGATCGGGATGCCGTCCTCGCCTTCGAGGAATCCGGGAAAGTCCCCGCGAGGTGACGACAATGCGGTCGTCAGCCATGGTTATGCCTCCTTATTGACGCCGAGGCCGTGGCAGCCGCCCTGAAAAGCCATCCGGCAGCGCAGCTGGCGCTGCGGATGGCCTGGGCAGGAGCGGCGACTGATCGATTGCAAGGCGACTTTCGCCAGCGCCGCCACGGACGTGCGTGGCGGGGCCGGTTTTACCAGTGGCGCCGCAGCCGTCATGGCAGGCGAAGGCCTTGCTTCCATCCGGCAGTGGCCGCACCCGGCCGCCGCAGACGGTTTCGCCGCATTGATTGCAATAGACGAGGCCGGACCGATTGCCGCAAGTCGGGCATTGGAAACCCGTCCAGTCGAATTCGCCGGCGTCATAGGAGTTTTGCGGCGGCGTGCGGCCGGACAGGCCAATGCCGGTATTGACCTGACCGGCGGCGCCGTCGTCCTTGTCGATCCGGGCGATCTGGAAGCGATGGGCCGGGCTTAACCGCTCGAAGCGCAGCGAGAAGGGCTGACCGGTCATCAGCGCACCGGCAGGGGACGATCCGCGCCTCTGTCGTGCCGGTGGCCTTCCGCAGCGCGGCCACGCTGTTCGCGAACACGTCCTGCCGGGTTGCCGCTGCGTCTTCGGCGGTGGCGGGTGTTTTCCTGTTCGGAAGTTTCAAAATGCGGCTCATGTCCAGCCCTTTCTCTCCTTGATCAGCGTGTAGGCGTCATTCAGCTGCGTCGCCAATGCGTTAGGGCCGACCAGGTCGGGATGGACGCCCTTGATCAGCGTTCGGAAGCGTCGCTTGAGGTCGGCGTTGGTGAAATTCTCGGGCAGGCCCAGCAGGCGGATGCGCGGCCTCAAGCGGATCGGGCGCGGCTTGCGCCGCCATGCGTGGCGTCCGCCCCGCTGCGCGTCGGGATCCTCGCCGTTTTCAATGGCGCGGTAGAAACGAAGGAAAGCGCGATACGAGGGGAAATCGGCGGCGTATTCCTCGCGGTAGAGCCGCCGCAACTCGCGCCGCTCGTACCGCCACTGGCGCGAGCGAAGCGAGTTGGGTCCGCATAGGACGTCCCACAGCCATTCGCCCAGAATTTGCGCCAGCCAGAGCATCGGCCAGACCGAGCAGCCGGGCGAGCGCCACGCTGGCGCGCAGGGCCCACGCCTTGATATTCCGCAGCCCCACAGCAGCGCGAGGCCCGTGCCGCCGACCGCCATCGGCGACGGCGAGCAGGATGCAGAAGCCGCAAGCCCGTAGACCAGCCAGAGGGCAAGGCAGAACAACCCTTCCTGCGCCTCATCCAGTCGAGCAGATGCGCGAGCGGACCGCTGAGGCCGAGGCGCGCGCGACCCAGCCGGGGATCAGGAAGGACAAGAACCAGGATCACGAGCGCGATTGCGCCCGTACCGCCGATGGAAGCGTCGTTCATGGCATTGCTCATCGTTCATGCGAATTGTCGTCGCGGCCGCGCTTCTTGAATTCCCGGCTGACCCACCGGTCCGCGCGCTCGACCTCTTTGGTGACCAGCCTCTCGAAGGACTTCTCGCTGGCGGTTTGCGAGCGCGATCCGGTCCTCGGCATGCCCCTGGTCGCGGGCTTCGTTCGCCCGGGCGAAGCCTTGCTGCATTTCGGCGCGTGCGGCTGCGCAGCCGGCAATACGCTCGTCGAACTCCTTCACGATCTGGTCGCGCCTGGCCGTCGAGCGTCGGTGCATCTCGTCATAGTCTTGAGCGAGATTCCGGGACGGCGGGCCGCCCATCATGTCAAAGGCCGGAGCAGGGATGGGACGATGGGCCAAACGGTCCTTGGCCTGCTGCCATTCACGGTCGTGACTTCTAAGCGTGAACGTCTTGTCGAGTTCGATCTCCGTCTGGTTGGCGACGGAGTTCCTCGATCGCCCGGCTCTGCAGCCGGGCATCGCGCTCGCATTCCTGCCGTTGCCACTCGGTCTGCGCCGTGGTTTGACGCTCGAAGCGAAGGCGCACGCGGTCCTCCGCTTCGCGCCGGATATCGACGGATTGGTCGGGCATCGGTTCGCTCGCTTAGCGATCGGGGGTTTCAGGGATCGCGCCGGGTTGCTCGACCCACTCCTGCTGCGGGCCGCAGTGGCGGTGCCGCCGCCCCGCTTTGCGCAGGGCGGTCATGACCTCGTCGATGCCCTTCAGCCGTGCCTGCACGGCTTGCGCTTCCGGGCGTCCGTAGATCGCGCGATGTCGTTGCTCTGGCTGACGTAGTCGAAGGCGAGGTGATAGCTCTCCTGATAGTAGCGTCTCTTTTTGAATATTTGTCTTGCGCTGCTGCGCCTTGCGCTCTTCGAGTTCGTGCCGGTCCCGTTCCCGCCGCGCTTTGTCATGCAGGATCAGGGCGAAGCGGTGGTTGCAGCTTGCGGTCGAAGCTCCGCCATCCTGCCCAGCCGCGGAAGCGGAATTCTTCCGCGGTGATCACCATATGCACGCTGCGCCTGAGGCTTTTGCGCCATGCCAGTTTGAACAGGGGGTGAAGGAACCAGGCGGACGCCGCAAGAAGCAGCGTCGGCAGGGTTGGATCGTGGTTCATGACGTACAGGATCAGCAGCGCCGCGACCGCGCCCGCCGTCCAAAGGGCGAGTTGCGTCAGCAATCCTTGCCCGCAGGGGCGTCAGCACCGCGGCTGTGACTTCGATGCTGATCTTTCCGTTCTCGTCGGTCGCCTCCCGCGTGAGCGGTTTTCCCTGGAAGGGGTGTCGGACCCCGGGTCCAGTGGGGTTCATGGGCGGACTCCATCCTAGCTAATTCCAGCCGCTAACGGCCAAGGTGTTAGCTGAGGCCTGCCTGAGTCACGCCGCCTCGTCACTTCCTCGTCGACGGTCCCTGTAGCCCCGAACGGAGACGGTCTTTCGTGATCCGGTTCGCAACTCAATCGACCGCGCGCACATTTTAGAAAAACTCACGGGCCGAGGGTGTCGGCAGGATGGCGCACGTCAACGCCCCGAGGCGCTACCGCCGGCGCCGGAGATATCTCTGCCCATCGTTGCGAAGCCGATGCAGGTCCTGTCCTTCCTGTGTTAGGGTCCAAAGCGTATGGATTCGATCCGTGGATCGATTCAAAGTGAGGGCTCATCTCCACCGTCAGGCCATGGCATACACCGCTACCCAGACCAAGCTCATTAGAGAACGCATCCGTGCCTATTATCGAGCGATAAAGGCACAAGCCGATTATCGGTTTGGCTGGAAAGACCTTGCCGCCCTTATTTTCGATTACACCAAAGTCCGACTTCGTGGCGATACTCTTCGCGCGATAGCAGAAGGCCAGGTCAGCCGAGGAAAACGTCGGGACGGCGGGCCGGAGAATCTGGATGCATTGGTCAAATTCCTTACTCATCCTGAAATCAAGGCTCTCTCATTAGAGGAACTGAAAGAGCCAGCAATCCCATATCTCTTTGCAATGCAACTGATCGAATTCTTGAGGATTGACGACGATAACGACCTTGTTCTGCCGCCATCGGCCCTGGAGGGCGCCTATCGCGCGGTGTGCCAGTCCGGAGATGGAATCTCAGAAATCTTTCTCGAAATCACTCTTTCGAAAGATCGACAACTCGTACACCTGGAGGAGTCATCGGCAACATATAGAAAAATTCAAGGTGATCCTGCCGAACTTTCCGCTTCGCAGAAAAGTCGGCATTTATGGAGAGGTTACAAAAGCAAGGGGTGGGGTATCTTCACTCCCGAGGAAAATATGATCGGTTTCATGAAGCTGCTCTCTCAATACGGGGGCAACCAGTATTATAGCCTGACCGCAAATATGCCCAAAATCTCTGGGAAATCGCCTGTAGAAAGATTGGTATTACATGCGCACGACGATCCATATTTCGTTTATGAAGCAGATGACATCGAACAATGGGTCGAAGATATCTGCCGAACGGTCACTCAGAATAACCTTCGACATTTTGTTAGAATAAAACGTGACAAAGCAGCACGAGAGATGGCTTAGCCATGGCAAGAAGACTCCGACTTACGGTGAAGGCAAAAGCAACCGCGACACGCTTTTTTTATCTCACGGACACCGGACGGCATCTCTTGGGATTAGTGCGGGAGTACCATAAGCCGAATAGCGGCCATTTGCGCCGTATAAACCGGCTTGAAATCGGTGCGGAACCGGATTTCATGGATAATATCGGCATGTCCGGTATCAGGGATAAAAGGACCAAGAATAGCGATACTGTTGAAGAACTCAGGAGAGAAATCACTCAGAGCGCCAGTGCCTGGATCGATCTCGGCGAAAAGTTCCTGGCCGCAGCGGAGGACGCCGACCCTGAACAGCTAGAGGCTCTTGCAGCACAAAACGCTCCGGTAAATTACCGTGATCCGAGGACATTCGCGACAGCATTACACTACGTCGCCGCGCAAGGCGCGCGACCAGCGTTTCGCGCCTTACTCAAGACTGGGAAGTGTGACTTCCTCTTGCGCGATAAATGGGGACGCCTTGCTTCAGAGATGGCCGGCGTTTACGGTGGGGACCTCGTCATGGAGCGGCTGCTGCAGACGAAGGAAATCAGACAGGCGCGCGAAACCGGCATTCCTCTCGACCATATATATCGGCGAAGTGGGGCAGCTAGCAGACCTTTGCAAAACTGGCCTTAGTCGCGTGCCGAGAACTTCCCGCGGAACACGGAATAGTGCGGGCTCTTCTCGTCAAAATACTCGACCCGCTGCAGGATCATCGGGTCGAAACCAGCCCAGATCACGAGCTGGCGCTTGAGACGGTCGCTGCGCGCGAAATGGCGGCTGATCTCGTCCGGTGTCAACAGGCTATGCAGTTCGATTGAAGGCGTCCGGCCGGTGAGGCCAAGATCGCGCTGCTCGGGCGCGACCTCGGACACGCGCGAAACCTCGACGCGGGTCTTGCCCAGACGGCGTGAAATATACTCCGTCGTGGCCAGGTCGTTGTTGCCGAAGAATTGCAGGATGCCCGCGTTGCCGGCAAAGGTTTCCCAGCGTTCGCCATAGAGCGCCTTGCCCTGGCCCCAGTCCTGCAGCAGCACCCAAAGCTTCACGCCGAATGAGGCAATCTGGCCCGCGGCGTCCTCGAGCTGGCGCATGTGGCCCAGGATCGGAAATTCGTCCATGCACACCAGCACGGGTGCTACCGGTTCGGTTTTCTCTCGCTCCATGGCGTCGAGGAGCTGGTTGACGAAGATGCGGAGCCACCTGTTGCACAGCCCCATGCGGCTCGCCGGCAGGCAGAGATAGACGGTGACGCCCTTCCGATAACTCTTGAGCTCCGCCAGGTCGAAATCGTGCCCGGAGACCACTTTCTTGATCGCCGTATAGTCGAGCAGCTTGGTGTGGCGGCGCACCGTCGAAAGGACGGCGCTGCGCTCGCGGTCCGATTTTTCGTAGAAATCCAGCGCCGCGCCTTCAATCGCCGCACCGAGATCATCTGTCGATCGATCTTGCTGAAGGCGCGCGGCGTTTTTCAGCATCTGCTCCTTGATGACGAAGAGCGGCTCGTCGTCCCCATCATCCTCTTCGTCAAGATCGAGCGGGAGCTTCGACAGCGCCCGTTTGATCAGGTCTCGTACCGTGACCAGCGTCCGGCGACCCTCGTAGAGCGGGTCGGAAGCGACCTGGAGGATGAGGCCCTCGATGAAGTTTTTTGCGCTCTCGTCCCAGTGCGGGTCGCGGGCGCCTGCGGCTGCGACCACCAACGCATCGGCGATCAGGCCGGCGTCTTCGATGATCGTCGGGTTATCACGGGTCAGGACCGCGAGCGGGTTATAGGCCTTGCGGTAGCGCGCCAGCCGGCTGGCGGCGTGGTTGAAGGGGTCGAGCACGATCACTTTCTGGCCGAGTGCAGCGCGGCGCTCGGCGGTTATATTGGCGAGTTCAGCTTTGGGGTCCATTGCCAAAACACTGCCTTTATAGTGGAGCAGGTTCCCGACCATCGTGACTGATTTCCCGCTGCGCGATCCGCCGACGGTTAAAACATGGCGGTTGTCGTCGATGCCGATCAGCTTGTCGCCGAAGGCGCCGATCAGGATTTTACGGCCCGGATCGTCGGGGTCGTAGGCCAGCGCCTGCCGGTCCAGAATCAGTTCTGGCGCCTGCCAGCGCGCCTGCGGGATTGCCTGCATGCCGAGATAGCGCGATGACAACCCGCGCGGGATGTCCTTCGTGAAATCTTCGATAAATTGACCAGCGCTTTTCATCATACCCTCGTTTAGCCAGGGAGCGGGAATGCCGTACGTGGCGCTTCGCCTGGCGCATCTCCCTCGCCCGAGCCTCGCCGTCGCAGGTCGATGATCGCCGGGCCATCTGAGCTTCCTCAATTCGCGGCCAAGGCACGCCTGAGACCGCTGATGATGCTGATGACATTGCCGATCACTTCGCGCAGCGGGCCGAAGTCGCCATTCCGGCAGGACGCCCGATAAGGCGGACGATGGAAGGCTTGGATGGCATGCGCGGCTCGCCGGACGCCGTCATCCAGGGCGCGAGACCTATTGCCGGTAAACCCGCAGCCGTAATCCAGGGTGTCTGCCTGCGCTCTGCCTGGCGCCATCGAGCGGGCGTGTCCGTCCAGAGGGAGAGGCGGGAGGGGAGTTTCGTGACGGGTTGAAGGCCGAGAGAGAGTCTTCCGGCCGGCCCGTCATGGAGACATCACATGACAAAGCCCCAGCCCAAAATCGTCCTGAGCCGGTCCCAGGACATCCCCTTCAACAAGCTTATCCTGTCCCAGGCGAATGTCCGGCGGGTCAAGGCCGGCGTCTCGGTCGAGGATCTTGCCGAAGACATCGCCCGCCGCGGCCTGCTGCAGGGATTGAGCGTGCGTCCGGTGCTCGACGCCGAGGGGGCCGAAACAGGCGAGTTCGAGATCCCGGCCGGAGGCCGGCGTTACCGCGCCCTGCAATTTCTGGTCAAACAGAAGCGGATGGCCAAGACCCAGCCCGTCCCCTGCGTGGTCCGCACCGACGGGAGCGCCGAGGAAGATTCCCTGGCCGAGAACGTTCAGCGCGTCGCCTTGCATCCGCTCGATCAGTTCCGGGCTTTCCGGACCCTGCGCGACCAGGGTCTCGGCGAGGAGGAGATCGCCGCCCGTTTCTTCGTCACGCCAACGGTGGTGAAACAGCGCCTCAAGCTGACCGCCGTCTCGCCCAGGCTCCTCGATCTTTATGCCGAGGATGAATTGACCCTGGAACAGCTGATGGCCTTCACGGTCACCAGCGACCATGCCCGCCAGGAGCAGGTGTGGGAGGCGCTGAGCCGCTCTTACAGCAAGGACGCTTACTATATCCGGCGCCAGCTCACCGAAAGCACGGTCCACGCCTCCGACAAGCGGGCACTGTTTGTCGGAACAGAGGCCTATGAGGCCGCCGGCGGCACGATCATGCGCGACCTCTTCGAAGACGACGAGGGCGGCTGGCTGCAGGATCCCGCATTGCTCGACCGGCTCGTCGCCGAAAAGCTGGCGCGCGAGGCTGAAAAGCTGCGGGGGGAAGGCTGGAAATGGATCGAGGCCGCCGTGGATTTTCCTTATGGGCACAGCTCGGGTCTACGCCGCCTCATGGGCGAGGCGGCGCCCTTTACTGAGGAAGAGCAAGCCGTCTGTGACGCGCTGCGCGCCGAGCTCGGGGAACTCGAGGACACTTATGCTGAAGCGCCCGAATATCCTGACGAGGTCGATGCGCGGCTCGGCGAGATCGAGGCGGCGTTGCAAGAATTTGACGAGCGCCCGGCGATCTACGACCCGGGTGAGATCGCCCGTGCCGGCATCTTCGTCAGCGTCGACCGCGACGGCACTCTGCGCGTCGCGCGTGCCTATGTCCGCCCGGAGGACGAACCGCCCGTCTCGGGGGCCGATAACGGCGGCACCGACGGTGAAGAGCCGGCCGCGGGCGCGCGGTGGACGGTGATCACCGTCGGCGGCGCGGAGGTCCCGGATGCGACCGGCGAGCCCGAGGAGGAGGACGGCATTAAGCCGCTGCCGGACCGGCTCGTCACCGAGCTGACCTGCCATCGCACGCTGGCCCTGCGCGACGCCCTGGCGAACGATCCGGATATCGCGTTGCTTGGCGTACTCCACGCGCTTTGCTTGCAGCGCTTCTATTTCCGCGGATCTGCAAGCTGCCTGGAAGTTACCGCAAAGAGCGCCGGATTCAGCGCACAAGCGCCTGGACTGAGCGACAGCGCCACGGCCAAGGCGATCGAGGAACGTCACGAACGCTGGGAGCAGCAGCTTCCGGAGGATCCCGCGGAACTCTGGGAAAAGCTGGCGTCCTTCGATGCTGACAGTCGCGCGGTCTTAATGGCGCATTGCGTGTCGTTGTCGGTCAATGCCGTGCACGAGCCGTGGAGCAGGGGTGGAGACCGCATCGCCCATGCCGACCAGCTCGCACGGGCGCTCGGCCTCGACATGGCGGCCGCCGGATGGATCCCCACTGTCGACAACTATCTCGGCCGCGTCACCAAGGCCCGCATTCTCGAAGCCGTTCGGGAGGCGAAGGGCGACGCGTCAACGCAGCTGATCGACCATCTGAAGAAGCCGGACATGGCGCGGGAAGCCGAACGGCTGCTCGCCGGTACGGGCTGGCTGCCCGAGCCGCTGCGCACGCAAGCTGCGGGTTCCGAGGGCGATGTCCCGCCCGATGGCGAAGCCATGGATCTCCCCACGTTCCTCGCCGGCAACGAAAGAGGCGATCCCGACCTGTCCCGGCCGCACGACCTCGCGGCTGAATAACAACCGCCAGTGGGGCGGCAGGTCGCCGCCCCATTCTTCAACTTCGGCCCGGCCATCGCGCCGGGCCTTCGCTTTTCAAGGAGACGATGATGGATTGGTACACAAGTTGCGCATACGCGCCCGAACAGAAACAACATTTCCACACGACCGCCCGCGCGCGGCTTCGAAAACTCGCGTCCGCTCTGGGCTTTTCGCCGGGCGCCTACGACCTGCGCTCGAACCAGGGCGGCATCGCCGTCTCCGGCGAAATCACCCTGCATCACGACCGCGTCTATGTGCAGGTCTGCCAGTCCGCGACGGGCGCGGATAGCGGCATCCTGATCCGCACCTGCGAGGGCCGGCGCGACTATACCGGCGGCCGCAATCATTTCGCGCCGTTGTCGCTGCTCGACGACATTCCGGCGCTGGCGATCAGGGTCCGGAGAGTGATCGCGGCCGGCTGATTTTCAGTCCTGATTTCCCTCAACCGCCCGGCCTCGCCGGGCCTTTTCATTTCTGGAGATAGGCCCATGCCCATACCCGATCACGCCAAAGCCAATTTCGCCACGCTGCTGCGCGCCGCCGAGGACGGCAATCTCGCCCTGATGGAATGCGCGGACGTGGCTACCGGCGCGCCGCGCTACGTCATCTGCGCCGTCGGCCGCGATGGCGGCGATTACGTCTTCACGCCGTTCGGCCATCTCGCGCCGGGCGATCCCTACGAGGCGTACCAGCCGCCGGAGCCTTCCGGAGAAGACGCCTCTTTCGCACCGTCGTGAGAGGGAGAGGGGCGCGGGACGGGAGGTGAGCCGGGAAGGCGTCAGAGAGAGCAGCCCGCCGGTCTCGCCCCTTTCCCGCTCTCCCGGAGTCCTTCATGACCTTCAATACCGCCATCGCGGCTGCCGCCGCGCCTATCACCATTACCGCTCCCGACACCGCCGCATCCCTGATCCGTGCCGCGCGGCTTCTTCTGCCGCATCTCGAACGCGGGCAGGCGATTGACGCCCGCACGCTGCGCGCGGCGATGGAGGAGGCCTTCACCGGCAGCGATGCCGATGGCGCCTGGGGCTGGAAGTCCGCCTACGATGCCTGCGAGGCGGCGCAAGTGCTCTTCCTCCGCAAGTTCGGGCCTGCCCTCCGGGCGCGCGCCCCGATGCCCGCCGCCCGGCTCGCGATGCTGGACAGGCTGGCGGCGCTGACGCCGTCGCAGACACGGCGCTCCGAGGAGAGCCAGGCCCTCCAGCAATTCTCGACGCCGATCGCGCTCGGTTTTGTCGCCAGCATCGCTGCCGCACTCACGCCCGGCGACCTTGTGCTGGAGCCCTCGGCGGGGACCGGACTTCTCGCGATTTTCGCGGAAATCGACGGCGCGTCGCTGGCCCTCAACGAACTTGCGGAGGCCCGCGCCGGATTGCTCGACCGGCTATTCCCCGGCCTTGCCGTCACGCGTTTCGATGCCGCGCACATTCACGATCATCTCGATGCGGGAATCCGGCCGAGCGTCGTGCTGATGAACCCGCCATTTTCCGTGGCGGCGCATGTCGAGGGACGCGTCGCCGACGCTGCGCTGCGCCACATCGCGTCCGCGCTGGCGCGGCTCGCCGAGGGCGGCCGCCTGGTTGCGATCACCGGCGCCAATCTCGCGCCCGACAATCCCGCCTGGCGCGACGGCTTCATCCGATTGCAGGAACGCGGGCGTGTCGTGTTCTCCGCAGCAATCGACGGTCGCGTCTATGCCCGCCACGGCACTACCGTCGACACACGGCTGACCGTGATCGACCGCATCCCGGCCGACGATCCCGCCACGTTTCCCGCGCTCGCCCGGCATCGCCCCCGATGCCGCAACCCTGCTCGACTGGGTGATCCGTCAGGTCCCGCCGCGCGCCTCTGTCGCGGGTTCTCCGGTCTTGCGCACCGCAACCCCGGCGCCGCGTCCGCAATACAAGCGGCCGGTCGCGCCGTCTCCAAGCCTGCACCGCATCGCGCCTGTTCCCGACGAGGCTGCCGAGCTCGTTTACGAGCCCTGCGACTGGACACCGGCAGAGGGCGCCCGCATCAGCGACGCGCTCTACGAGGGCTTTGTCCTGCAGTCGATCCACATTCCCGGGGCGAAGCCGCATCCAACGCGCCTCGTCCAGTCGGCGGCGATGGCATCGGTCGCGCCGCCCAAACCCGGCTACCGGCCGCATCTCCCGCCGGCGGTGCTGGCCGACGGGCTTCTCTCGGACGCGCAGCTCGAAAGCGTGATCTATGCCGGGGAAGCCCATGCGGGCTTTCTCGCCGGATCCTGGATTGTCGATCCGACTTTCGACACGATCGCCGCCGCGCCGGACAGCGCCGAGGACGCGGTGCGGTTTCCGCCGCGGCTGGATGCTCGGCGACGGCACCGGCGCCGGCAAGGGCCGCCAGGTCGCGGGCATTCTGCTCGACAACTGGCTCAAGGGCCGGCGCCGGGCGCTCTGGGTCTCCAAATCCGACAAGCTGATCGAGGACGCCCAGCGCGACTGGTCGGCGCTGGGGCAGGAGCGGCTCCTGGTCACGCCGCTTTCGCGCTACCCGCAAGGGCGCGCGATCCGCCTCGAGCAGGGCATCCTCTTCACGACCTATGCCACGCTGCGCTCAGGCGAGCGCGAAGACAAAGCCTCGCGCGTGCAGCAGATCGTCGACTGGCTCGGCCGCGATTTCGACGGCGTCATCGTCTTTGACGAAAGCCACGCCATGCAGAATGCCGGCGGTGGCAAGACAGAGCGAGGCGATGCGTCTCCGTCGCAGCAGGGCCGCGCAGGCCTCCGGCTCCAGCACGCGCTGCCCGATGCGCGAATCCTCTATGTCTCGGCGACCGGCGCCACCACTGTCCACAATCTCGCCTACGCGCAGCGTCTCGGTCTGTGGGGCGGCGCCGATTTTCCGTTCGCCACGCGCGCCGAGTTCGTCCAGGCCATCGAGGCTGGCGGCGTCGCGGCGATGGAGGTGCTGGCCCGCGACCTGAAGGCGCTCGGGCTCTATGCCGCGCGCTCGCTCTCCTATGAAGGCGTCGCGTACGAACTGGTCGAACACGCGCTGACCAGCGAGCAGATCCGCATCTACGACGCCTATGCCGGCGCCTTCCAGATCATCCACAACCATCTCGACGCGGCGATGCAGGCGGCGAATATCACCGGCGCCGCGGGCACGCTGAACCCCCAGGCCAAATCCGCCGCCCGCTCGGCTTTCGAAAGCGCCAAGCAGCGTTTCTTCAATCACCTGATCACCGCGATGAAGGCGCCGACGCTGATCGCCGCGATCGAGCGCGATCTCGCGGCGGGACATGCGGCGGTGGTCCAGATCGTCTCGACCGGCGAGGCGCTGATGGAACGGCGGCTCGCAGAAATCCCGACGGCAGAGTGGGGCGACGTCCAGGTCGATATCACGCCGCGCGAATATGTCCTCGACTATCTGGCGCACAGCTTCCCGACCCAGCTGTTCGAGCCGTTTACCGACGGCGAGGGCAATCTCTCCTCGCGCCCGGTCATGCGCGACGGCCAGCCGGTCCGGTGCCGCGACGCCGTCGAGCGGCGCGACCGCCTGATCGAGCATCTCGCGGCCTTGCCGCCGGTGCAGGGCGCGCTCGATCAGATCGTGCAACGGTTCGGCACCGATCAGGTCGCGGAAGTGACCGGCCGCTCGCGCCGCATCGTGCGGAAGGGCGACCGCTTCGCGGTGGAGAACCGCGCCGGCGCCGCCAATCTCGCCGAGGCGCAGGCCTTCATGGACGACGAGAAGCGGATTCTCGTCTTCTCCGATGCCGGCGGCACCGGCCGCTCCTACCATGCCGATCTCGCCGCCAGGAACCAGCGCCTGCGCGTCCACTACCTGCTGGAGGCAGGCTGGAAAGCGGACACCGCGATCCAGGGGCTGGGGCGCTCAAACCGCACCAACCAGGCGCAGCCGCCGCTGTTCCGGCCGATCGCGACCGATGTCAAGGCCGAGAAGCGCTTCCTGTCCACGATCGCGCGACGGCTCGACACGCTCGGCGCGATCACCAAGGGGCAGCGCCAGACCGGCGGCCAAGGGTCTGTTCCGCGCCGAGGACAATCTCGAATCCGTGTATGCCCGCGCCGCCCTGCGCCAGCTCTACACGCTGCTCTACGCCGGAAAGGTGGATGGATGCTCGCTGCAAGCATTCGAGGCCGCGACGGGGCTCAGCCTTACTGACGCCGACGGCAGCCTGCGCGAGGAGCTGCCGCCGATCACGACGTTCCTCAACCGCATGCTCGCGCTTACCATTGATGCGCAGAACACCCTGTTCGGCGCGTTTGAGGATCTGCTGCGGGCGAAGATCGAGGGCGCCATCGCTTCCGGCGTCTACGATCTCGGCGTCGAGACCGTCACGGCGGATTCGCTGCGCATTATCGAGCGCCGCACCGTCTACACGCATCCCGCCACTGGGGCCGAGACGGAAGTGTTTACGGTCGCGCGCCGCGATCGCAACCGGCCGCTCTCGCTCTCCGAGGCTTTGCAGCGCGCCGGCGAGCCCAACGCGATCCTGCTGGTAAACCGCCAATCCGGCCGGGCAGCGGTCCAGGTCCACGCACCGAGCCTCATGCTCGACGACGGCGCCGTCGAGCGGCGCGTCCGCCTGCTGCGACCGCTGGAGCGTCCGGCGATGCCGCTTGCGGCGATGGCGCAGACGCATTGGCAGGAGGCCGACCGAGACGTTTTCGCGGCCGCCTGGAATGCCGAACTCGCCGAACTCCCGGAATTCACCGAAAGCCGGATGCACATCGTCACCGGCCTCTTGTTGCCGATCTGGACGCGATTGCCGGACGAGGGCTGCCGCGTTTACCGGCTCCAGACGGATTCCGGTGAACGGGTGATCGGACGTCTGGTGTCGCCCGCCTGGGTCGCGCAGACGGCGGCAGGCGATACGCCGGTGATCAGCACTGGCGATGCGTGGACCGCATTGCAGGACGGCCGCACCGTCCTCGACCTCCAGGGCGGGCTGCAGCTGCGCCGCGCCGTGGTCATGAGCGCGCCCCGCATCGAACTGCGGGGATTCACCGACGGCATGGTCGACCGCCTGAAGGCGATGGGTCTCGTCTCCGAGATCATCGGCTGGAAACTGCGGCTGTTCGTTCCCGTCGGCGAGACCGGCCCCGGCATTCTCGCCGGGCTGATGGAGCGCCATCCGCCGGTCCGCCTTGCCGATCGCAGCGCGGCATGACCGGAGGCTTTCATGTCCGGTCAAGCCGCCGATACTGGCGCAGGCTCTCGCGCGCCGTGCCGAGGCCGTGTGCCGATATTATCTCCCAAATGGCCGCCGCCATGGCCGCTATTGGCTGGTCGGCGATATCAGCAATACGCCCGGCCGCAGCCTCTATGTCCGTCTCGCCGGGCCTGATTACGGTCCCGGCGCCGCCGGCAAATGGACCGATGCCGCCACAGGGGAGCATGGCGATCTCCTCGATCTCATCGCCGCCAATCGCGGCCTTGAAGATTTTCGCAACCTTTGCGACGAGGTCGGCCGCTTTCTCAGCCTGCCGCCGCCCGAGTTTCCTCCCTGCCAGGCGCCCGCGCCGCAGGGCTCGCCGGAAGCCGCGCGCCGGCTGTTCCGCGCCGGGGTTTCGATCAAGGGAACCCATGCCGAAGCCTATCTGCGCGCGCGCGGCATCACCGCGCCGCTCGACGGTATGCCGTTGCGCTTCCATCCCAGGCTCTGGTATCGGCGCGACAGCAATTCCCGCCGCGAGTCCTGGCCGGGACTGCTTGCCGCCGTCACCGATGCGCATGGCCGGATCACCGGTGTTCACCGCACCTGGCTCGATCGGATCCGCACTGAGAAAGCGCCGCTGCCTGATCCGCGGCGGGCGCTCGGGCATCTCCTCGGCAATGGCGTCCGCTTCGGCCGCGTCGGCGACGTTCTCCTCGCCGGCGAGGGGATCGAGACCGTGCTTGTCGCTGAAATCCGTCTTGCCCCGGATGCCGATGGTCGCGGCCCTGTCGGCCAACCATCTCGCGGCGCTGGAATTCACGCCGGGACTCACCCGGCTGTATGTCGCGCAAGACCGAGACGCGGCGGGCCACACGGCGTCCGAACAACTCCGCACCCGCGGGAAAACCGCCGCCGTCGAGGTTCGCGACCTGGTGCCGGTTTGGGGGGATTTCAACGAGGATTTATGCCGGGCAGGACCTGAAGCCTTACTCACCCGGCTCCTGGACCAGCTTGCTCCGGATGATGTCCCGCGGTTCCTGCGGCTTCAAGGCTCGCCTGAGTGCAGTTGACCCCATTCCCGCCATTGCCGAGCGTCAACAGGATGTTGCAGATGGGTAGACAGCCGTCCTTCGCCGGAACACGCGCGAACGAGGTTGCGCCGATCCCGGACGCCGCAAGGCAGATTGCCGCCGAGAAGCTCGGCGGCATAGCGGACCTCGGACCCGACGGGTACGTCATCGGTGATCGCCATGAAGCGGACCTCCCGTCGGCGCTAACTTCTCGATCGAGGTAGGATCAGCCGCCTGTCCGGCGCACAACCTAAAATGCTATTCTAGAACCAGACGGAACCTCATTGCTCACTCGAGCAGACGGAATGCCTAGTGAGCCGGAAGAACGGCTGCCGAACTCGCCTAGGTTGAAGGGTCAGGCGATGCTTTTTCTGCACCTATCCGACATCCATTTCAAAAAGGCCGAGGTCGGGCGGCCGGACGATCCGAACCTCGCGCTGCGCAGCGACATCATCAGAGACGTCAGGCGGATGCGAAAGGAGATCGGCAGACGCGCGGACGGTGTTCTGTTAACCGGAGATATTGCGTTCGCCGGCCGTGCCGAAGAATACGTCTTTGCCTACACGTGGCTTGAGGAGAAGCTGTGTCCCGAGGCCGGCTGCGAGATCGATGAGGTATTTGTCATTCCTGGCAATCACGACATCGACCGGCACGCAGAGAACGATCCGGCCCAGAACATGGCGCGCGAGGCCCTCCGGAATCAACCTGTCACACAAGTGAACGACTGTCTCCGGCAGTGGATGTGCAGCAAAATCGCCTCTGATGTAATCTTCGGCCCGATCCAAGAATACAACAGGTTTGCAGCGAAGTTCTTGTGTCTACTGAAACCGTATTTGGAGGGCGACGACGGCGAAGAGCTTCCTGGGCGTCCGTATGCTCGGCGAGATCTACGCTGAACGACGGTTCGACGCTGCGGTTATGGGGGTTCAACACTGTCCTTGTATCCGATATCACAGACGCCAAGGAGCGCATGTTGATCGATCCGGCCGCGGCACAGATCGAAGAAGAGGACGGTGTTTGCCACCTGGTGATGGCGCACCACCCTTTCGAATGGCTCAAAAATGGCCGAGACTTTCAGGACCGGTGCGAAAAGGTGGCGCAGATCCAACTGTTCGGCCACGAACACACGCGGCGCCTCGACGAAGGAAAGTATTTTCTGAGGATTCGTGCTGGCGCAATGCATCCTGACCGGGACGGACCAGACTGGAAGCCGGGCTACAACTGGATTGACGTGTCCGTGGACGGCATCGGCGATAAGCGCCAGCTCATTGTCAAGGTGTGGGTGCGTCAGTTCGAGACCAACAATTTCATCGCCGTTCCCGACCCAAAAGGAAGGCTGATCTGGGAGAACTCCTACGATCTGCCGGAATGGACGGCGCCCGAAGGCCCCGCTGCCGAGCCAACGAAAACGGAAGTAAGTACGCCAGTGCTAGGGTCCCCGACCATGATGACGTCAACCCCGTCGCCGCCGACCATCAGGAGCGTCACCATCAAGCTGTTCAAACTGAAGGAGCACGATCAGCGGCGCGTGATCACCTTGCTAAACCTGGACAGACCGGACGATCGGGAAATGAAGGACTACGAACTCGTCGTCGCAGCGGTAAAGAGAAGCGACGCACTGGGGATTCTTCCCGAGATGGATCGTCTAATCGATAGGGCGATAGCAGGGGAAATGCTCTAATGGCCGCCGAATTCGACTTCATCCAATTCTACCGGGATCTCGACGGGAGCGCTTCTCGCGAGGTCGTCGAGGCGAGACACAAGAGCTTCCAGAAGCTGTCGGCGGCGATCGTCAACATGGGGCAGATCTACGATCTCTGCCGGCTGGCATACCAGATTGAGCCCTTCCCCGACCGACCTTGGTTCGAAGACGCCGTACGGGAATTCGATCCGCACTTTGTCGCCAGAAAGGACAAAGTCGACGCCGGGCGGATAGCCGCCTTGCTTCTCCGGCAGCGGATGACTTCACCAAGATTCTGTGCGCCGCTGGCCATCCTTACGGCGTCGTACTGCGGCCGAAGACATTCCTCCGACGGAGACGTTCTGACTACGCAAGCCAACGATGCGCTACTCGCCGCAGTCCGCAATCACCGGGTCTCGGACGGAGCGAAGTTGGGGCCGGCGCCGAAGCTGAAAGCAATCACGGCGGAAGTCGACGCAGTGAACGCCCACAACCCATTGCCAGGCAACATCGCCAAGGCTGCTATCGACGCGGCTATGGCCTCGACCGCTGCCGCGATCGGGGCGCTATCGGATAGCGTCAGGAGGCCGGTGAACTCCGCGCGCTGGCGACATCGTCCGGCTCGCTGAAGAGGTCGATATGCTGTGGTGGTGCATCGGCGACTGGCACGAATTGCTTGATAAGCCGCGCACGGAAACGGCGGCCGGCCTGAAGATGGTGGTGTCCGGCATCGAATTAGGGGCGATGGTCCGCCAATTGCCGGGTCCCTACGGCGCCCACGGAATCTTGAGACGGATCTCCGGGGCGAAGGCCGGCGGCAAGTCCAGCCTGAGGGCTGCGATCAAATCGCTGTCCCAGGAAGAAGCGCGCAAGCTTTCGAAGGACATCCCGCAGACGTTTATCCCCTTGTTCCCTGTCCACGCGGCGATCCAGTTCGTCACCCAGTTCGGACCGGCCACCTGGGAGGCGGAATTCACGAATGTCGTGCCCAACATCGCGGTGGCGGAGATGTCGCCTTTTGAACTTGGCATCCAAGCGTTCCGCGAGCGCGCTCTGATCGGACATGGCGGAATTAGCTGATGAACGTCGTCGCGCCGATCTGTAGCCACGACGGGTGTGAGGCCCAGACTGACGGAATCTGCTCATTGGGCCACGATCCCGTCGAAAGCTGCCCCAACTATGCATCTGATGCCGCGCCGGTCGAAGAATTCGAAGAATCGGAGGAGCCGCGCCCCGCACTTCCGGTCAAGATCTGGTCGAGCGAAAAGATGCTACTTGTCGACTACTGCTCGCTGGCACGGGCGCGCCGGCTGCGGACAGTGGCTCTCGTTGGTGAGGAGAAGGTCGGCAAGACGACTTTACTTTGCTCGATCTACGCGATGTTCTGCAAAGGACCGTTCGCCAACCTGGCGTTCGCCGGCAGCGAGACGCTGCTTGGATTCGCCAAGCTTCAGGCGTTCGCCATGCTGAACTCCGGCCGCTCCTCGCCGACGGTGCCACGGACGAGCAGGCGCGATCCGTTAGCATTTTTCCATCTGGCTCTTGCGCGCGGCCGCAGGGATGTCGTCGATCTGGTGATTGCCGATCGCTCCGGCGAGACTTACGCGGATGCACGCACATCGACCGACCTGATCGGCAAGCTCGACGAGTTCCGACTAGCCGATCGGGTCTGTTTCCTACTCGACGGAGGTCGGCTCGCGTCGAAGGAAGATCGGACGGCCTACACCCGGAATTTCCGGCAGATGATCAACGCCCTTCACGATAACGGCGCGCTCGCTCGTGCCAAGGAGTTCGAAATACTTGCGACGAAGCTGGACATCACGCGTAGCAGCGATGCCGCGGACGTCGGTTACCTGAACGATTTCCAGGCTCGCGTGGTGTCCGATTTCGCGAAGAAGGGGATCGTCATCTCCTCGCACGAAGTCTGCGCTCTGCCGAAGGCGGATCGTACGGTCGGTATCGTCGGGCTCGACGATCTGATCCGGCGTTGGAGCGAGCCCGCACCGCTTCCTGACGTGGCGCCGCGGCCCGTCGCAGATGCACCCCGCCAGATCGACCGGTTGCTGTCGAAGATCGCAGAGGGTTCGTGATGGATACACGCTACATGGTCTTTGGCATCCAGGAATCCGGCAAAACCACCTTCGCGGCCGCCCTTTGGCATCTAGTGGACAGCGAGGAGATCCTGACTGCTCTGAGCAAGGGGAGACACGTCGGTGATTTCACCTATCTGCAGGAAATCTCCGGATCGTGGGCCGAAGCCTATGAAGTCGAACGAACGAAGTCGCAGCAGTTCGAGAACGTCCACGTGAACCTGCTGCACGCCGCATCAGGCAACGAGATGACGCTGGAGTTCGACGATTTGTCGGGCGAGACACTAGAGCAGGCCTTCGCCACGAGATACTGCCCCGAGAAATTCGTCGAACTCGTTAAGAGCGCCGACGGCATGCTACTGTTCCTCAGCGCCAGCCGGAGGAACGACGACGCGGTCACGATCCTCGACGTATTCGATGCGGAAGAGGATGCGACCCAAACCCCGGCGGATCCCAACCATTGGGAGCCGGAGAAGGCTCCGTTGCAAGTCCAACTAGTGGACCTCCTTCAGTGCCTGCAGCGGCCACCGTTCGAGGCGAAGCCGATGAAGGTCGCTCTGGTGGTATCGGCCTGGGATTTGGCTCCGGACGGCGGCGCCAACGCCGATAAGTGGCTGAAGGACCGCTATCCGCTCCTCTCGCAATATTTGGAGAATTCCGAGGGCGTGCTAGACCTAAGAGTCTACGGTGTCTCGGCGCAAGGTGGACGGCTGTCGAAGAAGAAGGATGGGCCGGGTCCCGATCGTGAAAAGTTGTTGGCTATCGTGCCGGCAAGCAGGCGAATTCGCATCGTCGGCCCAGAGGTTTCCGAGCACGACATTACCCGACCGTTGCTTTGGTTGGCAGGTCTGGAGTTCTCCGGTTTGAACGACGTCTCGCGCGGCAGCATCGACCAAGCTCTGTTCGGCTATGTTGACGGTCATCGACAGATCGCGTCATCCGTGCGCCTACCGGCGAAGGACCTCTACCTTCTTAGTTCGGCGAGCGATCTTGCCAGCGGAGCCCGCCTCGGCGAGCATGAGAGCTATCTATCCGGGCTGCCGCTGCTTGAGTCGCGAAGATACGCCCTGCTCCGGACCTGGGCCGCCCCGGAGATGCCGCGCCCGGGCTGCGTGTGGAGCCATGTGCTCCTGCTCGGTCCGACAATCTCGGCTTCAATCGCGGCGCTCTCGGGGGTCCTGCCGTTCTTCCGCCGACCCATCGCAAACGAGACGTCCTCCTCGGGTACCCGCTGGAGATTTCGACCTCGCCGTTCGTCGAACCGGCTCGCGCCGATCTGATCTCCGAGATCATATCCGGCTATTATACCAGCGGGCGCGCAACCCTCTCGTCGGCCAGCGGCGAACCCGACGAGATCGAGAATGCCGTTCTGGCCGTATGGTCTCAACAGTGGCCGCGCCTCAGATCGTCGTTCTCCTTCTGCACGGCATCGCTGAACGAAAACCGCCGAACAGAGCAGAACGATTATAGTGTTCAAATTGCTCCGCCCGACGGGGCGCCACTGGCCAATCGCGAAAAGTGGGTCTCTTTCGCTTCCGCAGACGCAGCGCTCAACAAGGTAACGCCGCTGCGACGCTTCTTGTGGCGCTACGGTCGTGACATCGCGACCTCTCGGCGTCATTTTCGAATGATCGTCAATCTTTACCTGTACTCCGAGGGGGTCGACTCCATTTCAGTGGGTGCGGCCCTCGATGTCTTCCAGGCTCTCCCAGACCCGTCGGACGGCGCTATTCTCAAACGTGACCTTCTTGGGATCGGACCCAGGTCGCCACGCCTCATCCCCGCGCTTTCCGCTGTCGAATTTTTGCAGCTTCTAACCTCAGGGGCGCTTCCCGAACCCCCGACCGCCAGTCAAGTTGGGCACAGACTCGACGAACTGTCTTCGCGAGACGCCGGCAAAGTCGCCCGCTACTACGCGGCAAACAAGGAAGTGTTATCGCCGTGGAAGAACGAAATCTATGGTGCCATCGTGGCGCTTGCCGATAAGGCGTCAATCACGACGGAATACCCAACTGAGATGGTCGCCGACGTCCTGCTCGCGCGCGAAGACCTCGTTGATGCCGACACTCTTCCGCTTGTGACAAACGACGTTTTGTCGCGGCTCATTGAGGATAATACCTCCAGCCTAACAGCTCGCTCCATCATGAACGAGATGCTTCGTCGCGACATGGGTGATCTAGAAGACGCGATAATCGGCTCGCGGCCGGAGCTCGTCTTCCAGTCCGCCGTGGAGGCCTTCTGCAACAACCGACTTCATCAATCGTGGTCTGGTCGACTGTATCAGCACGTCGGGACGATCCTTGCCGCGGACTGGCTCCCGGGTCTGAAGTCCACGAAGGAATTTGCGACGGCCCTTTCGATTCTCGGCTATCCGCGAAACCTCTTGAAAGGCAGCGTCGAAATCGCCCAGCACCTATCCCGGATGGCCGACAACGCGCAGGGGAACGAACGTACGACCATGCAGGCGACGCTGCTCAGGGCAGCGATCGACGAAGGATCCGCGCAAAGCTGGAATTTGATCTCGATTGTCTTACCTGAGCTCCGCGTCGTCATCATCAACGCGGGCCTATCGCGGACCGCCGAGTCGATGCTCGTCAACGATCTGCCTCATTTCTATTCGGCAGGCTATTGGGACCTGAATAAACGAATCCTTCTAAGCCTATCGAAGCTGAATCTCGTTGCTCCGAACAGTGATGCTTTGCACCGACTCGCTCTCACGCCCGCTGAGATGGAACTTGTTCTTCAGGGCGAAACTCGGCCCAAGAAGAAATCCCTACTGAAGAATTTGTCTTGGTTTTGAGGAGATCGTAGCTGTAGCTATCGACCAGCATGCACCGATTGGTCAGTCCACCAGATGCCGCAATCGGATGTTTTCGATGTCCGAAATAGGTTAAGCAGCCGAACCAGCAACGGTATCTCGGAAAGTCTGCTTCCACCCGGCGACTATATTAGAAGGCAATGACCGCAATGGGGCATGACCCGGCCTTGTTGTCGACTGATGGAGCGGCCGTTGTAGGGTCGATCCCGGCGGTTAGCCGGGCAGATGAGCGAATGTCCGCTGTCTTCGTACTCCAGCGGTAAAGGAATAAGCGGTCCTGGCATCATTGCTCGCTTCTTTGGCTCGGATCGCATCGCGCGGCAGCATTCGGCCGCCGCGCAACGGCCCGTGGCTCCAGCGTCGTGAAGCACTGCCACGCAGTGGAGAGTGAGAGGAAGGCGGGTTGGCCGTGACGGGTTGGGGTTCGCGAGAGAGGCTCGCGGCGCCCGTCGCGGAGATCCGCGATGTCCAGACACACCGCTCGCATGCGTTCCGGTTCCGGCCGGACGAGCCTTTACGACGAAATCACCGACAAGATCATCGCCGAGCTTGAGGCCGGCCGCGTGCCCTGGGTTCAGCCCTGGGGAACCGCGGCGGCGAAGGCCCCGCTCGCCATGCCGAAGAACGCCGCCACCGGCCGCCTCTATTCCGGGATCAACGTGCTGATCCTCTGGGGCTCGGTGACCGAGCACGGCTTTCCGGGCCAGGGGTGGCTGACATTCCGGCAAGCCCTCGGTCTCGGGGGCAATGTGCGCAAGGGCGAGCACGGCACCACAGTCGTCTATGCCGACCGTTTCATTCCCGATGATGAGAAGAAACGCGCCTTTGAGACGGGCGAGGAGGCGCAGGCAATCCCGTTCCTGAAACGCTTCACGGTCTTCAACCTGGCGCAATGCGAAGGGCTTCCCCCAGAACTCGCTATTGTCGCGCCGCCGCCAGCGCCTGGTTTGATCGAGCCGACGGTCGAGGCACTGATCAAGGCGACCGGCATCGACTTTCGCATCGGGGGCAGCCGGGCCTTCTATATGCCCGCGCAGGACTATGTGCAGGTGCCGCCCCCGCAAGCCTATTTCGAGCCGATCAACTGGCATCGCACCGCCCTTCATGAACTCGGGCACGCGAGCGGGGCGCCCCACCGGCTGAACCGCGATCTCTCCGGGTCTTTCGGCTCGAAGAAATACGCCTTCGAGGAACTGGTGGCCGAGATGAATGCCGCCTTCTGCTGCGCGTCGCTCGGCATCGTGCCGACGGTGCGTCATGCCGATTACATCGCGTCCTGGCTGGAGGTGCTGCGCGAGGACAACCGCGCCATCGTCCGCGCCGCCTCGCAGGCAAGCAAGGCGGCCGACTTCCTTCTGGGATTTCTCCCGGATGATGAGCGCGCGTCCACCGATGCCGAACCCGCAGCTGCGTAATCGCTTCCAGTCGCAGATCCAGGCTCCTGTCTCCACGGGCACCACAGTCGGGGAGAGCGCAGGCCGCTCTATTCGAGTCCCTGCTGTTGAGGCACCACGTCGGGCTGCCTGTCCATCCAGATTCCCGAGTGGCGGCTGCCCAGTTTGCGGTTCGGTTTCTGCCGAGCCGGAAAGGGGATTGACGCGTTGTCTTGGTATCGCTCTTCACTGGTCAGGGGTCGCGCACACGGCCTTCCCGGGCGGCGATCTGCCGGGGCCGGACCCGGTCCGGCAATGGCGGCGGGCAACTATTTTCCGCCGCCGGGCGGCAGCCGCCCGGCTTTGCATCGCGAAACAAAATAGCCGCCCGCCGCCATCCTCCGCTGCGCTTCGGCCCTGCCGGCAAGCCGGGGCGGGTGCCGGCCGGATCAGGCCCCGGCAAGGGGATCGCCGTGAAGGCCGCGATGGGCGCGGCCAAACCAGCAACAGGAGCTTGCCATGACAGACGATCCCGCATCCTTTCTCTTTCCCGACGACGAAACCGACGACGCGCCGCACGCACTCTCAGCCACCGCGCATCTGCTCGACGAACTGGCCCTCTATGGCCACCGGCCCGGCCGGGACGAAGCCGATCCGCGCCCGCTGCCCGAAGCCGAAGCCGTCCGTGCCGGACTCGCCGCCATCGTTGATGACTTCGCTGCCATCCTGACGAACACCCGGCTCGAGGACGATCTCGATGACCTGCTGTGGTCGTTCGCCAACATCTTCCATCGCAAGATCGACCGCATCGAGACGGAACTCGACACCAACGAGCAGGCCCAGCGCCGGTCTCAGCTGGAGCAGGACGGCTCCGAAATCCGCTCCGTCGAACTGGAGCAACTCACCGCCCAAGGCATCAGCCTGATCGAACGCCGCAACGCTTTCGAGTTCTGCCGCGATTGCGCTGCCGAGGGCTTCGAAGCGGCCACCGGATCGGCATGGCGTCCGCGTTCGGGCTCGATGGTCAATCACCGCGCCATGACGTCAGCCGTGATCGACAGCCGTGAGTTCATCAACGCAAAGCGCCGGGCCGAGACGCAGCTGCTGCTGCCCGCAGGCACGCGTATCGCTTTCACCGGCGGCACCGAGTGCAACGATCATCAGCGCATCTGGTCGGTGCTCGACCGCGTTCACGCCAAACATGCCGACATGGTGCTGCTGCATGGCGGCAGCCCGCGCGGCGCCGAGCGGATCGCCGCGTGCTGGGCCGACAATCGCAAGGTCGCCCAGGTCGTGTTCAAGCCCGACTGGAACCGCCACCGCAACGCGGCGCCCTTCAAGCGCAACGACACGATGCTCGACGCGCTGCCAACCGGCCTGGTCGTTTTCCCCGGCTCCGGCATCTCGGAAAATCTCGCCGACAAGGCCCGCAAGCTGGGCATTCCGGTATGGCGCTTCGGGGAGGGCGGCGCGTAAGCGCCGTCCACCCCCTTTATCGGAACCGCCCTCCAGCCGGATCGGCTATCGCCGGCCGATCTCTCCCCGGCGTGATGAATGGGCCGTCGCCGTATAGCGCGGCCTTTCCGGACGCGCGCCACTATCTCCTCGAATATCCAGAGAGGCACGTTGCGGCTGGCCATTTGGCGGGACCGTCCCTGCGCGGTGCCGCGACCTCGCCGGTCGCAATGCGGCCGGTGATCGCACGCTGCACTGCCGCCCTCGCGTAATGCACGGAAGTGCTGTGCGAGATCGGCATGAAGCGGTCGCCGTGATTGGCGCGTTCCTGGTCGACGGCCCGGGTGGGTATGACGATCCTGGCAAAGCCACCGCGAAGGGGGACGGGGTGGTCCAGATCGAACCTTGCTTATTCCGGAGAGTGCTGCGGCAGCGACCTTGAGGGATTTATGGCCGTCCTCGGGTTGGCAGGACGAGACAATCGCACTGACTCACGATCAACGCTTAGTGCGTTTCAGGCGCATCCGTTGATGAAGCCTTGCCGAAGCAGCCCTCGCTCGTCGGCCGGCCCGCAAATCGAACAGTGGAGAGGCTGTTGCGGCGCCGATCCTCTTCCCGGCACGAGCGCGCCGTTCTGCACGCTGTGAATTCTTTGCCGCGCCGGAAACCGTCCGCCATCTTTGCAGACACCATGTTCGCCAGCATCTTCTCCCATAATTCCGTTTGAGCACGCGCACACGTGGCCTCGTGATGGCCAGATCTGGCCGGAGACCGGCTGCGCCATCGATCGCCTGAGCCGCAACGCCGTCATCTCGACTTTCTTCCCCTGGGCTGACGCCCATTCCTCGCGAGGCAACAAAGTCTTACGCCGGCGTCCTCCGCTGTGCTTCGGCCCGCCTTGCGGGTGCGTCGCCGATCGTCCCCGGCCTGTTGATCGCCATCGAGGCCGCGGTGGTCGCGGGCTCGAAAACAGCAAGGAGAAGTAAAATGGCAAACATCGGTTCTTTCAAGAAAGTCGGCGACGAGTTCCAGGGCGAAATCCTCACCCTGAGCGTACAGACCAAAAATGTCCGCATCGTCGCGGAGAGCAATCGGAGCAACGACAACGCCCCCAGCCACCGCGTCTATGTGGGCCGGGCCGAGATCGGGGCCGCCTGGTCCAAGCGCTCCAACGACGGTCGCGACTACCTCTCGCTGAAGCTCGATGATCCTTCGTTCAACGCGCCGATCTTCGCGAACCTGTTCGACGACGAGGGCGGCGAAAGCTACACCCTCATCTGGTCGCGCAGCCGCAAATCGAACGGCGAATGAGCAAGACCAGTCCGAAAGCCCCGCCCGGATACCGGGCGGGGCTTTCGTTTTGCCGCTGTGTGCCGAGCCGATCAAGAACTGCCGATCCGGCAAGGAAGAAGCGGGGGCGGCTTCTGCCGGCTTTTTCGCCCGGCTCTTACCCGGGCTTTGGCCCGCGGCTTCGGGCGATGGCCGCCGCGCAGCGGTGCGGCGGGATGCCGGCCTTATGGTCGGCGGCGGCTTTCGTCACCGCAGACGCGCTGACTGCCAGCCCGAAATCCCTGCAAAGGATGCCTTTCACGGCCGCCAGGTAAGCTCCGAATGATACGCTGTTGTGATCCTGTGTCATGTGACCCTCCGTTGTTTTCACGGAAGGCCGGATAAGCGGGCTCGACCGGCCCTTTCAGTCACCTTCAGGGGAACAGGCAACACGGGAGGCCGTCAGGCCGAATGGAGCGGGCAGCCTGTTGACGGAAGGGCAGAGCCTGCTTCACTGGCCTTAAAGAAAACCGGAGGGTCACGGGACAAATCGCAACAGCGGCCTTAAGCGGACCGCGTCGGACGACATCTGGCCGGGTGCGACCGGGTTGGAACGGCTCGCGGAAAATGCCCGGCAAAACCGTCTCGCCGCAGAGAGAAGGCCGGATTGCGGATGGTCCAGAAATGGCGAAAAGCGCGGCGCTGGCCCGACGGGCCGGCGCCGCGAAAAATTTAAGAGGATGTAGCGGGGTCCATCGGCGTCATGTCGGCGCCGCAGATCAGGCGGACCTCATGCTTGGCCCAGGCATTCAGGTTACAGCGCGGGCAGGTGTATTTGACACGCTTGCCGCTTTTGGATTCGGCCGGTTCTTTTTCGTCTTCGCCGGCCTCTTCGACCGCCACCTTGGCGGCGCGCGGCTTCTCGATCCAGGCGATCGTGAAGCCGCGCGTCAGCAGCTTGTTGACAGCTGCGTCGAAGGGGCCGTCCGGGATGACGTAATGGTGCACGCCGTCGCCGGTTTCCTGGCCACCTTCTTCGCCGGTGTCGGTGGGCTGCAGGCCGATCGCTTTCATGCGTTCGGCCCATTCGCGGTTATGGTAGCGGCCGCGGCCGGGCTTGCCGTGATGGTGCTGCCACAGATGCGCCATTTCATGGGCAAGGGTGGCCAGCACTTCGGTGACCGGGCGGTTGTGGAAATGGCGCGGGTTGAGCGCGATCTCGTCCGTCACGAGCCCATCGCTGCGGCCGAACCGGTCGCCGGAAAAATACCCGTAAGTGCGATTGCGGCGTTGCAGCGTGATCAGGCAGTTGGGCAGTTCACTCTTTGAACAGGGCCCGGTTCAGATAGTCATACGCCTGCTGGATCTGGTCGTAGGTTTCCTTGGTGGGTTTGATCGTTCCGTCGAAAGCAACTGGTTCGGTCATTGGCATGCACACTCCAGTTCAAGCTTTCACCGGTCTGGAATGTCCACGACAGAAAACCTGCCGAGGCCGACTTGTCCGCCGGTGCGCTTCTCGATCTGGTGATGCCGGAATTGGGTCTGCCTCGACGATTCCTCGCGCTTAGGAAACTGTGATGTGCACTGCATACGCCTGTATGTCGGATCGCGCGCTCTGTCTTTCAGGCCACCGGAATGTGCATTCCACTGAAAGGGTTACCAGCGGCGAAAGTCCTTTGCGGTCCCATCAAGAGATGGATTGTCCGCAATCAATCTCAATAACCGTGTCTGCTGAAATTCCTTGTGTCTGCCAGAAATGGTGCGCTAGAACGATCTGGCTGCAATGTGCATTACATACATGCTGAAATTGTATTGCCTGTTTACCTCAATTTAAGATTTATCCTGGCATAATCGAGACTGGCGGGGGGCCGCTCATTAGAAAAACGTACAAGGTGTGCGCGGTAATACCGCGCTCACCTTGCGGGGGGATTTCCCATCCCCCGCGCACCCCCCAGGGCAATCCCTAGGCTCGCCCGCTCCTTTTCGGAGCGTCTCGCCAAGGGATTGGTCAACCGGACGCTGGACGCTGACGGGCATCGAGCCCCTCCCGGCTGAGCGCAACCGGGTCGCCGTTGCATCGCGACACAGGGAGACTTCGGCTCTCCCTGGACCCATCGAGCAAGGGGATGGTCGCACCCCCTTGCAACCCGCGACCGGGCTTTCGCGCCCTGGACCACGACCGGCGTTTCGGCGCCGGCTTCGACCGGGAGGGAGATTTCGGCTCTCCCTCCGGACACCCATCGACCGGGCGGGCTTTAAGGCCCCCCTGGACCCCCGGGGCGGCGCCGGGCGAACGGCGAGGAAGCGTCGAGGCGAACGACAAAGAACAGGAACCAGCTGAAGGACCATGCCGGCGGAAAACGACAACAAACGGGAAGCGCCCATCTCCTACCGCCCGCCCAAGGAATTGCGGGCGGAGTTCGAACGGCGCGTTAACGCTTCCGGCCTGTCCACCTCCGCCTTTATCACCAAATCCGTCTTCGGCGCCGAGCCGCCGCGCCAGTCCCGCCGGCCTTCGATCGAGCATCAGGCGGTCGCGCAAATCCTCGGCGAGCTGGCGCGGGTCCGCGACCAGCTCCACACCGTCGCAATCGCCTCTGGGCCGGGGAGCGGGGTCCTCCTTGAGGAGGCGGTCCGTTCCCTGACCGAAATCCGCTCCGCCTGTTTCAAGGCCCTGGGGCGGAAACCATGATCCCCAAGGCCAGCCAGCGCGGGCTGGGACAGGATCTCGCCACCCATCTGCAGAATGCTTACGACAACGAATATGTCGAGATCGCGGAGGTCCGCGGCGCGGTCGCGCGCGACCTGCACGGCGCCTTCGCGGAGTGGGAGCTCTGCGCCCATGCCATGACCGGTTGCCGCAATTACCTCTACAGCCTCTCGGTCAATCCCGACCCGGCGCAGGACCCGCTCACCCGGGAACAGTATCTCGACTACATCGACCGCGCGGAAGGAAAGCTCGGCCTTTCGGGTCAGCCGCGCGCCGTCGTCTTTCATATCAAGGACGGGCGCGAGCACTGCCACGTCGTCTGGTCGCGGATCGACACCGAACGCGGCAAGGCTATCCACCAGGCCTTCGACCGCCAGAAGCTGATGATGGTGACGCGGCAGTTCGCACGGGAGCACGGGCTTCTCCTGCCCGAAGGCATGGTCAACGACGCCGGCCGCGACCGCCGGAAGAAAACCCTCTCCCTCTACGAGAAGCATCAGCAGGACGCCACCGGCCTCACCAAGGAGGAGCGGATCGCGCAGGTGACGCAGGCCTGGCGCCAGAGCGACGGCGCGCGGGCGTTCGTGCGGGCGCTGGAGGAACTCGGCTACGTGCTGGCGACCGGCAAGCGGCCTTATGTCCTCGTCGATCTCTACGGCGAGATGAACGCCCTGCCGAAATTGATCGACGACAAGCAGGTCCGCACGAAGGACATTCGCGCCTTCCTCGAACGGGAGTTTCCGCCGGAATCGTTGCCGAGCGTCGACGAGGCGAAGGCGCTAGTCGCCAGCCACCGCAAGGCCATCGAGGATTTCGGCAAGGCGCAGGCCCGCGCCGATCGCGTCGACACCTTAAAGGCAAGCCAAGCTGAACGGCGCCGCCCGCTTGAAGACGAACAGGCGGCACTGAAGACGAGGCAAGCCACCGAGCGGAACGATCTTGCCTTGCATCAGCGCGCCGCCCGGCAGGCGCTGGAACAGGCTTACGAAGCAGAGGTGGGCCGCGTCCGGCTGCAGCGGGACAAGGGCCGGGCGACAGGTCTGGTCGCGATCCTGGCGCGGGTGAGCGGGTTCGATGCCGTTCGCCGCCAGCTGCGCCGGCATCAGGACCGGCGCCGACATGAGCATTTTGTCGATGAATTGCAGGCGCTCGACGAGCCCCAGGCCCAAGCGCGCCTTGAGCTTCGGCGGCGGCACGAGGCGCAAAGCCTCGACTTGGATCGCCGACGCCGCGCCCTCGAACAAGTCGAGGCGCGCGAACTCAAATCTCTCGAAACCGAGCTCCTGAAAGAACGGCGCGTCAGAGAGCGAGCCCGTGGCGGCGGCAACCGGATGCCGTCGCTGACGCTCGAACTGAAACCGCCTGGCCGACGCGATGTCGCCTGGCGGGCCAAAAGCCGGCACTCCTCGCGCGCGGCGCTCGAAGAGACGGAGCATGCCCCGCCGGAATTGCCTCAGCAGCCCACGACGATACGGGAAGAATTCACGCGCGCGGCCGGCGGCAACAATGCTGCCGGAGGAGAAGGCGACGGCGGCGGACCGCCGGATGGAGGCTCGCCGCCGCCTCCAACCAAGCCGCGGGGTCCATCCCGCAAAGGCCGTAAGCGCGACCGGGATCGTGACGATTGGGAGCGCTGAGCAACGCAGCTTTTGGCAACCGACTGGAAGACCCGGCAGGCGCTCCCCCGGACGCCGGGAGCAAGCTCCCTCTTCGACGCCGCTGACAATTCAGGTAGACTGCATACGGTCGTGTGCACTTCCATTCAGCGTTTGTTGGTCGATTATTCCCGTGACTTCATTGCGCCGTAGCCAGGGCCTCCTATCGGCGGAAGCAAAACCGTCGAGACTTGAGCGCTCCTAGGCGCTGGTTCGGGCGTTGCCGCACATGCGCACGCTCGGTGCAGCGTGCGCTCAATGCGCTGCCCCGGTCGATCCGGATTGTCGCCATCGTTGCGACCGTGCTGGCCGTCTTTTTCGCGGCGAATTTCGTCTATCATCTCGTGCGCAAGCCCTCCGAGATGTTTCTTCCCGTTAGCGCCGCTCTCGACAAAACGCCGATCGAGACCTGGCGGCAGTATGCACCGCTTTTTCGCGAGTATTCCACTGCCACAATTACACCAGAACTGCTGGCGGCGCTGGCTCAGGTCGAGAGCACCGGCAATCCGCTGGCAAACACCTATTGGCGGTGGCGTTTCGCCTGGAATCCCTTCGCGATCTATCAGCCGGCCTCAAGCAGCGTCGGCATGTATCAGATGACCGATGCAGCCTTCGCAGAGACACGACGCTATTGCATTCGCGGCCATGCCGTTATCGAGAGCGGCTGCTGGTGGAACGGGCTCTATACGCGCGTCATGCCGAGCCACGCGATCGAGCTCACAGCCGTGTTTTTAGACCGAAATGTCGCGGCGATTCTTGCGCGCCGGCCAGACAGGACCGCCACCGCTCAGCATAAGCAGGACCTTGCCGCCATAATTCATCTCTGCGGCGCAGGTTCGGCCAAAGCTTTTGCGCGCCGCGGCTACTCCCTGACCACCGGCGAGCGCTGCGGCGACCAGGACGTTGCAACCTATCTTGGCCAGGTTAACGCAATGAAGCGGGAGTTCCTGCGTTTCGCCGCTAAGGGGTGAGCGGTAGGGCGCGTTCGGCCGCACCGGTTCGACGCTCCAAGCTGTCGCTGCACCCGGCCTTCGATCAGCCGATGCCCCGCTGCCGACGCCGGCGTCCCCGACTTACTCCGCAGCGATGCGGGGAGCCTCGTCGGGGGTGGCGAAATAGCGGCGGCCGCTGGCGCGCTGATTCTCGTAGATCGAGCCCTGGTACTCGGCCGGCGGTAGCGGCATCCGCACCGGCAGCGGCACCAGCCGCGGCGCAAGGCTCGGCTCGCCGACAATCAGTTGCTCGTTGAATTTCTCGATGCCCTCCTTGAGCCCGAGCAGCGGCCAGGCATCGGCGGCGCGATACTGGTACAGAAGGAAGCGGCGGGACCGACCCGAGAAATTGGTCGCCGAGCCGTGTACCGCGCGGACGTGGTGGATCGTGATCGAGCCGGCCTTGCCGAGGCACGGCACGGCGCGCGACAGGTCGATGTCGCAATTTTCCGGGTCCATCGCGCCGCAGAACCGTCCGTCCGCCCCATGGTGGTCGTGGATCGGACCCTTGTGGCTGCCCGGCACGACCATCATCGGACCGTTCTCCATGTCGACATCGTCGATCATGATGCCGACCGCGGCGAGATCCTCGTTGGTGTGCGGGTAGAACGCCCAATCCTGATGCCACTCGATCGGCGCGCCATAGCCAGCCGACTTCATGTTGAGCTTGCCGGAGTCATACCGCAGGCTGCCCCACAGATCGGTCAGCAGTTCAACGACCTTGGGGTTGCGGCTGGCGCGCATATAGACCGGGTGGATCGCGTGTGGCGCCTTCAGCCGGCGCACCCGCGGCTCGGCCGCCGAGTGAGTGTCCTCAAGGTCATAAACCGAGTTGTTGGCGGTCACCGTCGCAGACGCGGAAACGAACTCGTCGGTCACCCGACGCAGTTCAGCGACATCCTCAGCCGAGAAGACATCGGAGACGACGATGAAACCGTCGCGATCATAGGCAGCGCGCTGTGCATCTGTGAGCATACGGTCTCTCCCTCACGGCCGCGTTTCCCATGACAAGGAGCACGCTGTCGAAGCCACTAAAGCCATAACATTACCCAGGATTGCGCCTGTCGCACAAAAGCGGTTTCTTCTCGTCAGCTATGCGCCCCGCTATCGCCAGCGGGGCGCGCTGCCTAATGGCTCCAGCCCACTCATGAAAGTTTGGAGCTCCATCAATTTCCTATTGTAGATGCAGGCGGCTTTTGATCGCGAATTCCTCTCTGTGGATGTCCCGATGGCGCCGCGGGACAGCTCCCGTAGAATTGGATCAGCGACGACCGTGTCCGCCGCGAGCCGCCGCAAAGTGAGAGTTTGTTGCAAAAGCCTTCCCTTTCGCTACACGCGATAATGTCCATCCCAGAATTTGCTTTACTCTCCTGACCATTGTAGAGATAAATTTAGTCTTGATTTGTTCTTTGATTGTATATAGTCTGTTCGCAGTGATTGAACACGATAGGGAGTGCGAAGGTCTAAAAATGAATTTGGATTTCCAAGATGGCGTATCACACATATCAGTATGGTGGAGTTCGGTTGCCCCTCCTCCCGCATGGGTTAAAAATCCCTGTTTTGATTATGTGATGGGAATTGTCGCAACTTTCGGGCTGATTGCTAATCTTATCTGGATTCTCCGGCCTTGGCCTTTTCACACGGGAAGCACGGTGAAACGGAAATCAGGCATGATTGACGAAAACGGCAAATTAGAAGCCCTAAGAAGATCCCCCACTGCTCTATTTGTGGCAGTAGGTTTTGTTGTTGTGCTAGGGATTTTTGTCTTTCTGTGACTGTCTATAGTCGGCCGGAGTGATTGAACATCAAGAGGGTTTTTGATGAGAACGATTTTATTTACCGTTGCCTTGCTTATCATCATTACAGCTTCAGTCCACATCGTTTGCGTCGGCTTGCTGATCTTTACAGATTTCAGCCCACGCCGCAGGCCCGGCATCGCATGCAATCGACTGCAAACCGAACACGGCCCAGATCGACGGCCACCAAGTCACCACCTGGTGTGCATCAAACCTTGGCACCCACGAGGAATGGCGGAAGAACGACAATCTGGACCGCACCAACGGCCCCGCTTACATCATGCGTGACGCCAGGACCGGCACCGTCACCTTTGAGCAATGGTTCAAGGACGGCAAGCTGCATCGCACCGATGGCCCGGCTGCCATCGAGCGCGATTTGCGACCGGCGTCGTCATCGACGAGCAATGGCGGAAGCACGGCAATCTGGACCGCGCCGACGGTCCCGCCCTCATCGTGCGTGACGCCAAGACTGGCGCCGTCACCTTTCAGCAATGGTTCAAGGACGGCAAGCGGATTGCGCCGCCGCGAACCGCCGCACGGTGAATACACTGTTGCAAAAGCCGTCCCTTTTGCTACTGGTGCGAACTGCAGCTCTAACCATTTGCTTTGTTGACCTTCGTTTGTAGCGAAAGGCTGTTCTGAAAGGATCAACGTGAAAAACCGGGCAGGGGAGGGGCCTCGAGACCAGCAAGCGCTGCAGCTCAAGCCACTTTTCGCTCGGACAGCCTGCGTTGAGGATGCCCCGACGGCGTAGCGGGGCAGGCCTTGTAAAATTTGATCAGCGCCGCCAGCGTCACGAGGGGTTGCCCGGGTACAAGTTGGCGCAGCTCGGGGAGCTTCCAGTAGGGGACCGCCGGCCATTGATGATGTTCCCAGTGGTGCCAGGACAAATGCGGGGCCAGCAGGGCGGCCTCCCATGGCTTCAGATCGAGGCGATGGGCGAGATCCGAGCCCTGGTGTTCAAGCCACAGGCGCAGCCGGAAGAACATCATGAAGGCGGTGACAAGCGAGCCGTACCAGAGCGCCGAAACCCACCATAGCCCGGCCCAGAATAACAGACGCGTTCGCGACGAGGTGGAAGGCGGCGAGGCCGAGATAATCAGATTTCAGCGGCGGTTTCGAGAAGGTGACGATGATCCAGAAATCCGGCAGGGAATAACCGACCAGGTCCTTTGCCGCATACCCCAGGATTCCCGTGAGCGGGGCGGGCAGGTCCCATTGCGGCGCCCTCGATTTCTTATGAATGATCTCCGGGTCGTCATCGGTGCTCAGGTGCTTGTGATGCGCCGTTATGCAGGGTGCGGTAACCGCCATTGGTCAACAGCGAGCGGCCACCAGGCGAACAGGTTGGTCAGGAAATCGTTGAGTTTCCGGTTGATGCGAGAGGGTGTAGTGGGTGCCGTCGTGCCCGAGCAGCGCCAGCCCGTGCTGCCGGTTGCCGAGGATCAGCACCGCCAGCATGTATCCGGCCGGATTGTGCCAGGCGCCAGCCATGACGATGGCCGCGATCATGACCGCCCAGTCGAGCAGCGCGTCCTTGAGCCACGGCCACGCCGCCCGCTCATTAAGATATTTTAGCTGCTCCGGGGTTATCCGTGCCTTGCGGGGCAGGGTGTTGCTGGTGCTCATCTGTGTGCTCCTCCTCTTGGGATTTCGAGGAGTTCAGAGTATTTTCGGCACCCGAAATAAAAATCACGAGGTCTCGTGATTTTTTCGATGTCTGCGCTCGCGTAGCCTTTTGTTCAGAGCAACAAAAGGAGCCAGCATGAACAGCCTTCACACCGTCCGCCGGGGCGAAAAATTCGGGACCATCAACGAAATTCTGGAAGAGCAGGGATGCATCGTCATCGAAAACATGCTGGACGATGCAGGTTATGCGGCTTTGGAAGACAGGATACGGCCGCTGCTGGATGCCACGGCGCCCTGTCAGGGCAATTTTTATGGCTTCGCCACCAAGCGCCTGAGCGGGCTGATCGCCAAATCGAAAGCCTGCCGGCAGATGAGCATCGAGCCCCACATCCTGGCCGTGATGGACGAATTCCTCTTGAGGAGCTGCCGGGCGTATCAGCTGAGCCTGACCCAGGCCATCCAGATCGGCCCGGGCGAACCGCAGCAGCTGATCCACGCCGACGATCTGATGTTCTCGTTTGAGCACCCGGGACGGGAGGCGATGATCAATTGCATGTGGGCAGTCGACGATTTCACGAAGGAGAACGGCGCGACATTGCTCGTCCCCGGCAGCCACCAATGGTCGCGGGACCGCGCGCCGGAACCCCACGAGATCACCCAGGGCGAAATGCGGAAGGGCTCCGTGCTGATTTATTTCGGGTCGCTGCTGCATGCCGGCGGCGCCAACAGGACGGACACGGCCGCGGACCGGTGTCGTGATCAGCTACTGCCTCGGCTGGCTGCGCCAGGCGGAAAACCAGTATCTCGCCGTGCCGCCGGATATCGCGCGGGCTTTGCCAGAAGAGCTGCAACGGCTGCTCGGCTATTTCGTGCACGAACCCAATCTCGGTTGCGTCGAGGGCCAGGACCCGATCCGGATGCTCAAAGAGGGACAGTCCGGCGCCTCGCCGTTTCAGGAGTTCATCCCGAAGGAGGTGCAGCCGCTGCTCGAAGAACACCGCGCGAAAATGCTGGGTGCCTGAACAATTTCCGGGGACCGGATAAACCTTATGGCATGATCCGGTACGCTTTGACTATTTGTCGAGCTGCGTCTATGCTTTGTGGCGATTTTGATACGAGTGTAATACTTCAAAACAGACACGCGCGCCGGTCCAGAACTCTAACCATGCCCATTTGACGTCATTGCTGGCTGGCAATAGCCAGGGATGCCCCATGAACAGCGTAAAAAACTACCAATTCGAGGATTATCTCGAAAGGGCCAATGCGGCCGGCAGCGTCGAGGCGCTGTTCAAGGTGTTTGTCGACACCGTCAAGCTGCACGGCCTCGACCGGGCCATCTTCTCGCTATCGACCGAACATAACGATATCGACGTGGCGGCCCAGCTCGGGATCATCCATAATTATCCCCGCGACTGGCTGGATTACTATTTTCAGAACCGTTTCGATCGAATCGACCCAGTTTTGATTCATGCCGCCAACAAGGTCGGCATGTTTGAGTGGAGCGAAATCCCCCGCTACCTGGAGCTCCGCAAAAAGCAGCGGCTCTGCCTCAATCTCGGCGAGGAGGCCGGATTGCATAACGGGCTGGGGATCCTGATGCGCGGCCCGCGAAACCAGACGGCCGGCATCGCCCTGGCGACCGTCGAAGAGAAAGACGCCTTCGACGGCAATCTCGACCTCGTCAGTGCCTACTGCCACCATTTCTATGTCAGGTTCAAGCACCTCAGCGAACGTCCGGCGCCGGCCGGCCCCAATGTTTTCCTGACCGACAAGGAGCGGGATGTTTTGTCGATGGTGCTCCACGGAAGGAGCGACGCCATGATCGCCGACAAGCTGCACATGAGCGTTCATACCGTCGACTCGCATATGCGGAACATCTTCAGGAAGCTGGAGGTCAACAACCGCACGATGGCGGTCGTCAAAGCACTGACCCTGGGCCTGATCCACCTCTGAAACACGAGACCTCGTGAGTTTAATGCAACACGGACTGTGATCTGATGCTCCCCAGGATTTACCTCTTGGAGGCGTATAATGATTTCCTGTATCAGTTGCGAAAATGCCCATTTATTCGGGTCTGCCTTTCATTCGCAGTTCCAGCTGCGCTATCGGGCCTTTATCGAGCGCCAGGACTACGATGTGCGGATCTACAAGGGGATGGAATACGATCAGTACGACACGCCGGCGAGCCATTATCTCGTGTACCACACGCCGGACGGCCGGGCGCTCGGCGTCAGCAGGCTCACCCCTACGACACAGGGCTGCATGCTGAAAGATCTCTGGCCGAATATGGTCGAGGACAAGGAGCTTCTGGATTCCGCACAGGTCTGGGAGGGGACCCGCTATTGCATCGACAAGGACGTCGAGCCGGCGTTGAGAACCACGATCATTCACGAGATGGCGATCGCCTATCTCGAATTCGGGCTGCGGCTGGGCCTCCAAAAGATCATCGGCATGATGCCGACCTATATCTATCGCAGCGTGTTCGAAAAGCCCGGCATCGACATGGAGTATCTCGGACCGGTCACCATGATTGGCCGGCACAGAATCCGCGCCGTCGCCATTCCGGTCGACCGCCAGCAGCTGCACAATGTCCGCGCAAAGACAGGCATCTCAGAAGCCGTCCTGACGTTTTTGCCGGCCGCGCAGGAGGGAGGATTGTCCTATGACAAGGCCGCCTGACCGGGATCTGCTCCTGCCCTACGATTTCGAAGATAAATTTGATTACGACAAGATCCAGAATATCGTTGCTGCGCTGGAGTACCTCAGAACCGAAGCCAAGAGCACGGGCTCTGAGGAAATCTATACCCTTATTAACTCTGGCTTTAATATCTGCTTTACCCTGTATTATCTCTTCCTCCGGGGAGGCCATATCGTCTCCAACGAAACCTGACGCACTCGCCCGTGTGGTGAAGTGCCTGATGGCGAATCGGCCGCGAGATCCCAATACGCCACTCACCCCGGGTCCTGTATCATGGACAACGCCGACGAAATCGTGATTTGGCCGAAAAGAAGACGCTCTATGGATATTCGCTCTGTGCTGCGGGCGCTCGCATTGACTGCGCTGCTCGCCAATGCCTCCGCCTGGGCTGCATCGGGGAGCGAGCCGTGGAAGGCCTATAGCATGACCGCCATTTCCATCACCGGCGACGTCACGTTCGCGCCCGACAAGATCACGTTCGGCAACGGCAAGTCCCTGCCTCTCGCCGCCGCCGGCAGCGTGCCCGGTTTCAAGGGAGACGACGGGAAACAAGTCAATGCCACGCTCTTCAGAGTGACCGCGCCCGACGACCCTGTCCTGCTCTCCGGACAACGGCTGTGCGGTGGCCAAACGCCCCGGCCGGCAACCTTCATTGTCGCCTGGACTCGCGAGCGGCGCTTCAGCGGTGATCCCGATCTCCGCACCATGGCCGCATTCTCCGGCGGTGCCAGGCCGACAGGAGCAGGGGGGCCGGGCTTTTGCGGAACCTACAATTACGAACCAGGGCGAACCCCTATCGCCCCCGGCCAACAGACATCGGGCGAGGGCACCGACAGTGGGAGTCGTGAGACTGCGCTGTTTGATCATCCGGTGACGGTCCAGCGCGTCCCAGCGAAGTCGTCCGCCGACCCGGTCGGTGAAATCAAATGCTCCTACTACCCGGACCTCATGGTGAGGGAGGCCGGCACGGACAATCCTGGCCCGGGACCCGCCACCATCGTTCCGATCTCCGGCGCCTCGCTGCGGCCAGCCTGTGCTCGCACACCGGTGGCGCATGGGGTGCCGCTGAAAACAGGTGGGTACTACCTGATCGGCAAAAAGGGGCCCTACCTGGCCTTCGGCGCGGCGGACCCCAACGGCGCGGAGGATTTCAAAATCATCGACGCAGGGACCGGGCGGCAGATTTTCGCCGATAGCAGGAGACCGACCGGATTCCAGTCGGCGGCAGTTGAGAACGGCGCGTTCCGCGTCCGCTATACGCGAGCTGTTAACGGCCCCTGCTCAATCGTTAAGGATGGGTCAGCCTGCTGGGCGAAGATGGTGCGGACGGGCGCGATCCCGCGTGAGCTGGCGCTGTCGCCGCCGTCCGTCCAAATCTGTGCGGCGGAGTATCGGAAGGAGAAGGTGCCAGCACCGGCGGACGATCCCAGCATCATATTCTATGACGTGGACATAACGCTGGACGAGTCGGGGAAGGCGCAGGTGAATTCGCGCGGAGCGGTAGGGTGTGAGCCTATGCCGTAAGCTGTCGGCTCGCCCGGGATGATTGGCTCTCAGATCGTTCGGATCCATCAGCTCTTGGCGCTGCGGACCCCAAAGAACTGGCACAGATCGCCACGAACCCTCCGCAAATCATCCACAGGAATTTTTGGCATACCCTTTTGAGCGTTTTAGGCCGTATATAGATCAATGCCTTACGAAGCACAGACTAAGCGCTCGAAACCCTTCCCTTTCGAGCGATCTAAAGGCTCAGGCCTCGGAGCAATCGCGCCGGGCGTGACTTCGGCCCCCTTTGGGGGTGTAAGACGAATACGGGGGTTATTCTTTGCCTTTAGCGAAGCGGCTTTGACCGTTACGCTAAAACAGGATAGTGTTTTTCTACCGTCAGTTCTTTCTGACGGCGGGATTTGAAAACCCGAAGCAAAAGCGGCACGGCATCGCCGCACTCGATGCCTTCCGGCCTATGGCCGGGAGGCGGGGACTATGTCCAAGGCTTCGGTCTAAAGGTTTTCGCAGCTGACTTTTGCCAGCTTTTCAACTCCCGGCCACCAGCCCAAAGAAAGGCGGGTGGAAATTATAAATAGAAACCGGGGGATTTCAGGGGGAAATCAATTTCATGCGCAGTATTGTAAATCACGGCCCGCGCTTCGCGGCGCTG
Source organism: uncultured Alphaproteobacteria bacterium (assembly GCA_963814865.1). GTDB lineage: Bacteria > Pseudomonadota > Alphaproteobacteria > ATCC43930 > CGMCC-115725 > AP-15. Next base: position 78,068 of record CAWFEN010000003.1, read on the forward strand.
CTTCTGTTTTTGCCCGCGCTCGTTTTCGTGGCCAGCTTGTTCTGGCATATCGGCCAGGCCCCGGCGCAGGTGCAGACCTATTCCTACATCGGCCCGGCTTTCAATGTTCCGTATTGCGAGAGCTTCATCCGGCATTCCGCCCTGCATGCAACGGTGTCCGATCACCGGCATCCGTAACATTAACGGCGTACTGCCGGATTATTCGGAGGCTTTCGAAAGCCGATCAGTAACGTCATTGGTTCATAAGCTTAAACGGCGTCGGTAATTAGCCAGTATCGGCGATATTCCCTCTGTCAGCCGCTCAATATTTTCATTTTACCAACGGACAAATTACATCCTGGCAGTTTCGCCGTTCAGGACGGGTCACACCTCCGTTTACCATCTGAAATAGAACAGACAATCCTTGAGGATGGGGCTGCACGACTAGATCAGTCACACGGGATCCATCGTCATAGCTGCGAGGTATTCACTTCCTCCACTTGGCATCTGGACCAATCCGAAGGCTCTCGGCTCGCCTGCAACCATTCCGGCGGATGTCGGAACCGGCGAACCGATTGACCTCGGCAGCGGCAACGTTTTCGACCAGGTCACCGACTACGAAACAGCCGGGCAGAACAAACTCAGCCTGATCCGGTACTACAACAGCATGGCGACGCCGGACACCTATGCCACCAGCATGGGCAGAACTGGCGCACCAATTACGACCGCTATCTGCACATCATCAATCCTTCCGCCATTTACGGCGTCGAGGCGGAGCGCCCGGACGGGCAGGTCATTAATTTCACATCGAGTTCCGGCACCTACACGCCGGACAGCGACGTTGATATGAAGCTGACCGTTTCCGGCAGCACATGGACCCTGACCGACCAGAACGACACGGTTGAGACCTAAACGCGTCAGGCAGCGAGGCGACCCTCAATTCCATCAAACAGCGCAACGGCTACACGCAGGCGCTCACCTATTCGGGCGGGCAAATTGCTTTTGTGTCCGATTCCTACGCCCGGAAGCTGACCCTCGGCTATTCGTCGGGGTTGCTTTCGACCGTGTCCACGCCGGAATTCACAAGCGGCCTCACCTACGGCTATGTGGCCTACAGCAGCACCAACCGGCTCACCACCGTCACCTACGCCACCAGCCCCGCGACCCATCAGACTTACCTGTACGAGAACACCAGCTATCCCTTCGCCTTGACCGGGATCACCGACGAGAACGGCAACCGGTATGCGACATGGGGCTATGACGGGCCGGGCCGCGGCATTCTAAGCCAGCTTTCCGGCGCAGTGAATTACACCTCTGTCTATTACAACGACACGACCGGCAACCGCGTCGTCAAAGGCCCGCTTGGCATCGTCGAATACCTACAAATTCACGACCATGCAGGGCGTCCCGAAGGTCACTGAAATTGACCGCGCCGCGAATTCCCCCGTTGTCGCCGCGACCGAAACCATCCGCTATGACGCCAACGGCTACCGCAACAGCCTGACCGACTGGAACGGCAATAACACGTCTGGACGAACAACAGCCACGGCCTGCCGACCCGATCACATATGCCTCTGCGACGACGAACTCGCAGACGACGAATATTACCTATGACCTGTCATGGCCGCACCTGAAACACACGGTTTCAACGAACGGGCTGAATGCGAATTTCACCTACGACAGCAGCGGCAACTACCTCACCGAAAAACTGACCGACACGACCAGCACGAGCCTGCCCTACTCCACCAACGGCCAGACGCGGACATGGACCTATACCTACAACCGCACCGGCGAGGTTCTGACCGCGCAGCTTCCCCGCACCGACGTCACGGCCAAAACCACCTACGGCTATGCGGGCGGGACCACGGGCGGCACGCTGATTTCCGTGACCGACGCGCTTTCCCACGTCACGAACGTCAAGACGGCGACGGCGGGCGGACGCCCCCTGAAGGTGAAGGACCCGAACAGCGTTCTCACGACCTGGGCCTAGAGCCAACATCCGCGAGTGGCCGACATCGAGCGTCATTGCCACCATCGGCCGGAAACCTCACCACCAGCTTCGCCTATGACAGCGCCGGGAACCTCACCAAATCCACCCTGCCGGACGGCTCCTATCTCGCCTACGGCTACGACAACGCGCACCGCCCGACCTCGATCACGAACATTCTGGGCGAAAGTCAGGGGATCACCTACGACAGCGCGGGCAACGTCACCCAGACCCTCTGGAAGAACGCCAGCAGCGTGACCAAGCGCCAGCACACCGCGACCTATGACGCCCTTGGCGAACGCCTCACCGATGTCGGCGGCATGAGCCAGAGCACGGCTTTCACCTACGACAAGAACGGCAACGTGCTGACGATCACCGACCCGCTTTCCCACGTCACCACGCAAACATTCGATCAATTAAACCGGCTCTCTACGCACAAGGACGCGGCGACAGAATCTTTCCAGCCTCAAATACGACAGCCACAGCCGCCTCGTGACCGTCACCGACCCGCGCGGCAATATCACGTCCTATGTCTATGACGGCTTTGGCGACACGATCCAGCAAAACAGCCCGAACACCCTGAAAACCATTTTTTGGTACGACGCCGACGCCAACCTGACCGGCAAAAACGAAACGGGCATCAATTTTTCAAGCGCCACCTACGATGCACTGGACCGCCTGCTAACCCGCACCTACACCGGGGGATCAGCACCCTGAATGTCTCGATCAAATACGACAGCGCGCGCGCCGGCTACCACAACGCCATCGGGCGTATCGCCAGCCTGACCGATCAAGCGGGCAGCCTGTCCCGCTCCTATGACGAGCGCGGGAATATCATCACCACTCCCGCACCATCGCCAGCCAGCTTTAAACAACGCCTACACCTATGAGAGCGCCGGGCGGCTTTCATCCATCACCTACGCCTCTTCCGGCTGGAAAGTGGCCTACACCCGCGACAGCGCCGGGCAGATTACCGCCGTCACCACGACCCAGCCCGGCCACGGCGCGACCAACCTCGCCACGAGCGTCACGCATATGCCCTTCGGCCCGGTCGCCTGCCTCACATGGGGCAATGCCGTGACCGACGCCCGCACCTTCGATCTCGACTACCGGATGACGAGCTCAAGGACGAGGGAACCGGCAATATCCAGTATCTCTCATACGGTTACGACGCGGACAACAACGTCCACACCGTCACGGATAACGTGACCCCGGCCAATAACCAGACCCTCACATGGGATGTGATTGACCGGCTGACCGGGGCGACCGGCTCTTACACCGCCGAGAGCGTCACCTACGACAGCTCTTCCAACCGCAAGACTTACAGCGGCACGGGCATCACGCCCGGTATGCGAACACACGACCGGATGAAAAAATGGGGATCGTCCGTCGTCACCTACGACTCGGCGGGCAACATGACCGGGTTCAGCACTCAAGCGTTCACCTACAGCAAGGCGAACCGGATGGCGACCGCCAACCCGTTCGGCACCAACACCGCCTACACCTATGACGCCTTCGGAAACCGCCTCAAGGTCAAGAGCGGCACAACTCCCTTTGCGGTGCAGATATACGATTTGGCGGGCCACCTCCTGACCGAAACCAGCAGCGCCGCCACCCCGGTCGAGACGGACTACGTCTACCTTGACGACATGCCGCTTGTCGGTCATCAAGCCGTCAACCGCCGACTGTTTCCTGCGATCCACACCGACCGCATCGGGACGCCACAGGTGGCGACCAGTGCCACCAAAACAACCGTCTGGATTTGCAACTACCAACCGTTCGGCTCCTGCACACCGACCGCGTCCGTCACCATGAATGACCGCTTCCCCGGCATGTACAACGATTTCACCGTCATGAACCATAACGGGTTCAGGGATTTTCACGTCGGCGGGGATTCGGTTTATCTCGAAGCCGATCCGCTTGGATTGAGGGCCGGGCTTTTCAGCAACGGGTATAATTACGCCAACCAGAATCCGACGAAATACATTGATCCGAGCGGGCTTCAACTTGCTCCGATCCTCGTTGGGGGCTTTTTCGGGACACTTGTTTATTTCGAACACCCCTCTGCCGCGATATACGCCGGGGCCGCAGGATCAAGTCTATCCAGCCGTGCCGGATGCGCAGCACTTCTCCGATGCGCTGAACGCGGCAACGCTTGTAGGCTCTGTGGGAGCCACAGCTGAGGCTGGAGCGGAGTCATGCACTACCGCGCAAGGGGCAAATGTCGCTTCTCGCGCGTTGACTGAAACAGACCTTGGGCTTGCACCGGGAACGCTTCGACAATTGGAGGGCACATTTTCAGTAACAAATGGAGTGGCCACGGCGCAAATTGACATGATCGAAGGGCAGGTCACAAACCCATTTAGCGTTATCGACACACTATCTGCGATCGCGCGGGCCAATGGGGCGGAAACATAAATATTCAAGGAACACTTGCAAATGACCGCCTTTAAACATTCTAAATTTACGATATGGAGCGACTTCTCAAGGTTCCTTAGAGACTATCTCTATACCGCTTACGTCCGGAGGGCCGTGATATGATTGGCGCAGCTTCCCTTGCTCATCGAACTCTAAAGCATTTTTCCAGATACCGAGATTTGTCCGAAGGACAGGAACCGCTTACTTCATTGCCGCTTAACGCCTCTGAACGCCCTCTAGGTATATATAGAAACGAGCCGGATGATATAACAGATGCGGTCCTTTTCACCACAGAGGGTCTTTACGTGAATCGAAACGGCTCTTGGGTGCAATTGCTTTATCGCGATATTGATCGCACGTTGTTTCCAAACTGCAAAAGCGAAGTGAAGGGCCTCAAAATTTTGCGACGGGATGGCAGCGAGTTCTGGCTGCCTGTTAGGGGTTCAAAGGATGGCCGATTTTACGATGCATTTGAGGTTTTGCGCTTCCTCGATAGGGTTCAGGACGATCTCTTGAAGGGATAGGGCGAGAACAATGGCAAACGATCAAGAACAGAACCGCATTTCTAGCGACGAATTAGCTGCACTTATTGTTGATGCACTGGTTGGTGCGAAACTCGTGGTGAAGGAGAATTTCGAAAAAGCCGTTGCAATCGCTAGAGAAGAAATTGATGTACGAAAAGCAGCCGGTGATTATTGATGCACGAACAGAACCGCATTTCTAGTGAAGGCTTAGCTCTCCTTATTATCGATGACATTGATAGAACTCCAGAAGATCGTGAAAAACGAAGACCTTCAAAAGGCTATTGAAATTACAGTCGTTGCTCCATCACAGGCGAATCCAATATTTGCCATCAACCCTCCACAGCAGCCATCTATTGCTCCACCATCGAACTCAATTGCTCCATCATCGAACAACTCGATACCTTGTCAGGTAGAGCAAGCGCAATGAACTGGCAGGAATACATAGAGAGTTTGAAAAAGAATCCAAACTTACGATTTTCAGGATCATTATTTTAGCAGTCGCAGGCTGAGGAGTGCGTTTATTTGTCTATCACTGCTTTTAGCTTACGACACAGTCTATCTAAATTACCCAAAAACACCCGATCCTGAAACTCACCGGATTGTCGCATACGCCTTTAAGAACACCGTCCGATATGTAACCAAAGAGCAAATGAAAACAATTCGTTGGCTCGACTGGACACTTATAGTTTTAGCGGTGTTCATTGCCGTTAATCTTCTCATCTAAATCAAAGGTGCTCCGTCCAAAAAGCATCAGAGAGTCAATCCAATGAAACAATGATCCGATAAATACAAAGGATATCCAGGCCGGATTTGACGCTATTTCCAATGGTGGAACGTTAGGCACTGTAGATTACAACCCTCCACCCTTAAGCGAGCCCTGTAAACAATAGTATGAAGTTTAAGCCTGTATCTAAATTGTTAAAAGTGGCCTTGGGTGTTGTGGTGGTGTGTTGCGTTCTCTTCTGCGCCATCGCGGCGCTACTCGTTTGGATGGTCGAATCCTACCGTCTAACGGCCCCCGCGGATCAAAAACTGATGGCGATATTTCAGAATCATCGCGCGGCGTTGGAAGAACTGCGCCAGATGGCAATCGAGAAGAGATTCTCAGATCGGCCATTCGACCCCGATTTAGATAGAAAACTTCCGGTAGTCCGGCAACAAAAGTATGACCGTCTCTCTCAAAATTCACCCGGTCTCGGTATGGGAGCAGGTGGTACCGATCACGTGGTAAGGTTCAACTTCGGGGGCGGAGCAGTGCATTCCCAAATAGCTCCTGAGTGGAGTAAAGGAATAAATATAGTTCCCGGCGACTATGGGATATGGATGGGAACTTGTGTCCAACTTGGATAAGCCGGTCGCACTGCCATACGGAGTGTATGTGCGAGAAATCGAGCCGCACTGGTTTATATTCTATGACTACATGGATTGAGAAACGGGGCGCGTCAGGGCTTCGCCCATGACCGGGCTTTACTCGCCCGCCTTCGCCAGGGCTTCGGCGCGGCTCCCCGAGCCGCCAAGAGGCTGTCTCGGCCATCCGGTCACAATCCCTCGCGCAGGACCGACCGGCAGCGCCAGATCACCACATCAGCGCCGCGTCGGCCCGTTCATCCCGAGAATCTCCGGGGCGTGAAGGGCCAACTGCACGGCGTATTCCCCGATATAGTCGATATGCGAATACCCCATCCATTCAGCCATGCGGATCATGATGATGCGTTGACGGATCGCCTCCACAAGAAAGCCGGTGCCGGATTCCCTTGGGAACGGCGTGCGGTCCTCCGGCAATGCCAGCCTCGGCAATGACTCCCGGCTTACCTTTTCATGAACCGTTTTCTTGCTTTGCGGCCAAACCCGCTCACCGGTCTGTAAACCGGATTGAGCGCGGCGGAGGTCATGCACCTGATCGAGCAGGGCGATGAAGAAGTCGGGGACGGGAACGGCCCGGTCATAGGCATAGACGCCACGTATCGGGCGCTGAAAGAGAATGGCCCTGCCGGAGAAATCGATTTGCACCGCCATGTGTATTTGAGGGCTTGCATGGAAATTGCAGGCCGGTGTAGTGCAGCAGGCTGCAAAACGTCTGCGTCGTGTCTGGCGCAGTCTGGCCTTGGAGCTCACTCGCTTGTTATGCATCTCATCGAGAAGCTCCATAAAACAAGGCAGAACCGGCCCGGCTTTACCGATTTTCCGAGCCTGGAGAGACCGGAAGGTTTCCTGGGATAGCCGCGGGATACCCTCGAAAATCAGCTCCTGTTCTCAGCTCAGTGACGCTCCAATCACGCTTTCCGGCGCCGGCGCGGCATGGCCGTCACGGTCGCAGCCGTCGCTGTCTCCTTTTTCTTTCCGGATACCGGCAGCAACAGGTTGGTTTGCCGGCGATCGGCGGCGGCTTTGCGTTTTGGCTTCGCCGCGGCGCCGGATTCCTGTGCCAGGCTGCGCTTGAGCGCGCTCATCAAATCGAGCACCGGCGCCGGCGGAGAGATCTGCTTGGGTGTGACCGGCAGGCCCTTCATCTTCGCCTCGATCAGCTCGCGCAGCGCTTCCTGATAACGATCCCGGAAGGTAGCGGGGTCGAAATGGCCGCTGCGGCGTTTGATGATCGTCTCGGCGATCGCCACCATGTCGGCATCGATATCCGTGTCAGCCTTGGCGAATGCGGCCGCTCTGACCTCCTCTGACGCCCGCAAGGTGATCGGCACCATGCCGGCGTCGCGCGGCTCGACCATGACCAGCCGCTCGCGCCGGCTCAGGGTAACCCGGCCGATGCCGACGGCGCCGGCTTCCGCCATCGCCGCCCCGATCACGCGGAAGGTCTCAACCGCGATCGGACCGTCCGGATAGACGTAATAGGGGGTGCTGAAATAAACCGGATCGACCTCGGCGCGCGGCACGAAGGTTTCGAGGTCGATGATCTTCGAGCTTTCGACATCCAGCGCCTTGAGCTCCTCGGCCGTGAAAGTGACGAACTGGCCGCGCTCGTATTCGTAGCCTTTCACGACCTCATCGCGCTCGATCTCCTCGCCGGTGTGCGGGTCGTGCGGGAGGAGGGCGATGCGAGCAGGCGCCGGCGGTTCCGGCCGTGCGTCGCCGCGAATATCGTCGTCGTACGAGCGGCCGGCGTCCTGGTAGGGCTGCTCCTCCTCTTCGACGTCCTCGCTTAAGGCGCGCGCGGCTTTCGGTTGCCAGACCTGGTGCAGCCGAATGGACTTCGTCCGTGTTGTCGCGGGCGACAGGTAGATCGGACAGGAAACCAGCGAGAGGCGCAAAAAGCCTTTCCAGCTCGCCCGGGGCATAGCAACACCTCCGCGCCGTGGTGACGTGCCTGGTCAACATTCGCCGTTACCGGTCGATCCGGCAAGCGGCACCGGGCAACGACGCTCTCATGGCCGGGGAGGGGAGAAACGGGGGCTTTAAGTCCCCGTTTCGCAAGCCGCTTACCGCGGCGTAAACCCGTTGTTCCGGGCGATCGCCAGCGCCCGACAAACCGTAAAAAAAAACAGGACACAGCGCGGCTATGGTTGACGATCATTCCGCCTCATTTCAGAGTGCGAGCATTCCGCTCGGCCCCAGGAACTCAAGTGAGTAGCAGAGACAGAGATTTTCGTCCGCCCCGCCACCGCGGCTTCGACGACGATAACTTTGAAGCACCCCGGCGCAGTTTCGGGTCTGCACCGCAATTTGGCGGCCAGAGGTTTGACCCGCCCTCCGGTCCCCCGGTCCAGGCCGTCGTCAAATGGTACAATCCCGACAAGGGATTCGGTTTCGTCGAGCTTGCCGATGGGTCCGGCGATGCCTTTCTGCATGTGAGTGTTGTCGGGCGCAGCGGCCACGATACCGTGCCGCCGGGCGCGACACTCGAGGTTCGCGCCGGTCCCGGTCCCAAAGGGCCACAGGTAACCGAAATCCTGAGCGTCGACAGCAGCACCGCGCAGCAAGAGCCGCTCAGACGTGCACGACCGGAGCGACCTGTGTATCCGCCCACCGACCAAGCCGCCGTCGAGGAGTCCGGCACGGTCAAGTGGTACAACGCGATGAAGGGGTTTGGCTTTATCGCCTCAGATCGGGGCGGCAAGGATATCTTTGTGCATGCTTCGGCGCTGGAGCGCGCGGGGATCACGGGCCTGACGGAGGGCCAGCGAGTCGCCGTCGACGTAATCGACGGCAGGAAGGGTCCAGAGGCGGCCGGTTTACGTCTGATCTAAAGCGGTAGAATTCTCTTTCCCGGAACCCCACCAGCGCACGTTCTCGTAATACGCCCCTAACGTCCCTAAATCCTGTCTAAGGGCGAAACGCTTCCGCCTGCTTACGAGAAGGCCTCACTGTCGCGCTAGGGAGGCGAGCGCTCCGACGCAGGGCTGACGGAAGTATCGGCTATTGCCGCTCGGGCGGTTCCCGTCAGCGAAGGCCAGTGCGACAGAATTTTCCAGTGAGGCGTCAACATGTCCGGTACACAGCGATTGCCAGGCGGTGAGCGGCGCAAGGCAAGTCAACGGCACTCTCGGCCCGCGGCACCTTCGCAACCCCTGATTAGCCGCCTTTGGCATCCTGGGGACCGCGTGCGCTGGCGGGACCGCATCGGTGTTTTCCGTCGCGATGTTGGTGACAGTGAACACGCCGAAATCGTGATCGCAGATCGAACCTACCGAGTGCGTCTCGAGGACCTTGCCTGAGGGCTTAGAGGGAGGGTAGACGCCCCGCGGCGGCGGGAGCCGTAGCCGGGACCATCCGGCATCTGTCCCTCAAAAACTGTCCGCAGGCCTGCTACGCGTCTTCGTAAAACCCCCCGGCGGTACTATCCAGGGGCGGGTCAGCCGCCCATATGCGAAATGTCGGGTAGAATTCGCTATCGGTTGGCTGGCATTCGCCTCGCCAAACCCCGTCACCTGGAGGATGCGCTCATGTTGTACGAAGTCCGTACTTATACCTTGCGCCCCGGAACCACTGCCGAATTCGAAGAACGCTTTGCCAAGCGGCTGCCGCTGCGGGAGAAACACTCCAAATTGGGGGCCTTCTGGCACACCGAATTCGGACCGCTCAATCAGGTCATCCACGTCTATGCCTACGATGACCTGGGACACCGTACGAGGGTGCGCACGGCGATGGCGCAAGACACCGCTATGCAGCAGCTCCCCGGCGGCGGGGACCTGATCGTGGCGCAGGAAGCCGAGATCATGAATCCGGCGCCGTTCATGCGCGCCCTGGGCAGCCGGGATTACGGCACCGGGAACGTGTATGAGATGCGCACCTACACCTACGCCCCGGGCGACATCCCGAAGGTGCTGGACGGGTGGGCCAACGCCATCGAGGCGCGCGAGAAGTTCTCCCCGCTGGCGGCCTGCTGGACGAGCGAACTCGGCGGGCTCAACAAGTTCGTCCACACCTGGGTGTACAAGGATTTGGGCGAGCGCGCGCGCGTCCGCGACGAATCCCGGCGGCCCGGGACGGGGTGGCCGGCGCAGTCCGGGGTGCGGCCGGTCCGGCAGACAAACAAGCTGCTGATCCCGGCGGCCTTCTCACCCGTGCGGTAGGAGGCGGCGCGACAATCTGGAGGAGAAAGTGTCGCTGGGTGCGTGACAGAGGGAGGGCATAGCCCCGACCGCGGTCCCATCCAGCGACGGCGCGATCTCGCAAGAAGCCGCGCGCTCTCGCGGTCGTGGTCGGCCGGAAATGGAGCAGGTTCCTCTCGCCGATGAGCAAACTGCGCTGATTTAATTTAAACCGCTGCGATCGTCAGAGGTGACCATGCGTTTCGCCATTGCAACCGCGCTCGCAGGAGTGACGGCCCTGACGCTCGCCGCCGCCGCGCAGACTCCGCCGGCGGCGCCGGCGATCGCGCGGACGGTAGTGGCCGGCACCAAGCTGCCCTCCCTCGGCAACGCGCCCCTCTATTTCAGGGCGGTGAGTGTGTCGATACCGCCGGGCCAGAAGATCAGTCTGTCGGCGCCGAACAGCATCCTCTACCAGCTGTCCGGATCGACCGAAATCGCCGACGGTGAGGCAAAGAAGATCACGGCGGGCGGGGGCGTGCTGATCGCCGGCGGGACAACCGCATCTTTGACAGCCGGGAACGGTGAGCCGTCGACCCTGCTCTATTTCCTGCTGGCCCCGAAGGATGCCCTCGATCAACCGATGGCTGCCGCGCCGGCGACGGTCAAGGAGCTCTACCGGACGCCCGCGCCGCTGCCCGGGCCGAGACCAGGGAGCTATGAGTTGAACCTGACGCGGGTCACCTTTCCACCGGGGATGCCCTCGAACCGGCCGCACCATCGCTCGGGCGCCGCGCTCTACTACATCGTCTCGGGCACCGGCGCGAACACCGTTGGCGGCAAGACGGCAGCGCGCGGGCCGGGATCTCTGATCTACGAGCCGTTCGGCCTCGTCCATCAGTGGGGCAACCCCGGCAGCGAGCCGTTGACTTTCCTCGCTTTCAACATCAATCCCGAAGGCGTGCCGGCCGTCATCCCCGAGACGCCGGCCAAGCCATAGCCGGCGTCGCTGACCGGATTTGCATGCTGTTGCCGTCCCAGCCAGGGGCCGCGATCACGTCGGCGCCGCGCTGTCGTTGACGTCCCCCTTACTCGCCGGGTGGGGTCGTATAGCCTGGTCGTGTGCGGGCTTTCGTCCGCGGCCATGGCCTGGGCATTCGCGAGCGCGCCGCCAGCCGCGAGACAGGCGGTAATGCCTGTCTGAGGAGGAAGATTCCGTGCACCTGGACGAGACGCTCTGGTCGCTAGCTAGAGCGGCCCGCCGGGGCCGCCCTTCGGGGCACCCACGAAGGCCAGACCGCCGAGCAAGACGGCAAGAGTTATTTCGGCGATGACCAGAAAAATATCATAAAACTGTCACTCTTCTGGTTGTTACCCTTACATTTGAAAATGTTACATTGATGCCGCAAAATATTTGACATAGTTTTGCCCGGTTGAACTCTGGCGTTTTTGGCAAAAATCGAGGGTAGTTGAACGGGCGGGCCCTTTGGGATCAAGCTAACTCTTCTATGTAAGGCTGGGGCTCTCAGAGGGGCCCTGGGGACGCTCGGCCAGAGACGAAACCTTGTGGCCGGAAGAGGATTTGAATTGACCACCATCGACTTCCGTACCGACCCCGCTACCGCTCGGCGCCACCGCGTCGTATCGCTCATTACCCTCGCCGACATCCCGGACGTCGTCTGGGCCGATGACGAGACGGGCTGCTTCGGGGTGTCTGGCACAGATGCTAGGGGCAAACGCATTGTCGTGGAGCAGTCTGGGCCGATCAAAATCGTCAGCGCGAGGAGGTGACCATGCCCGATCGCGACAGTGTCGAACTTTGGGAGGGGACAATCAGTTGCCGACGCATGCGGTACGCGCATTCCTAGAGAGCCTCGCGAAGCGCCGAATCCCCATTACCTACCAGGAGCTGGCGAAGGCTCTTCAGATCGTGCCGCCCCATTCCATCCAGCGGGTGACAGAAGCCCTGGAGCGTCTGATGGAGGAGGACGCGGCGGCGAACCGCCCGTTCATCGCGGCGCTCGTCATCAGCAAGGCGCGTGGCGGCCTGCCGGCGCCCGGGTTCTTCGACTGCGCCCGACGGCTCGGCCGGTTCGCGGGCGATCCGGACGGTCAGGACGCATGGTCGTTTCACGCCGCCGAGCTGAACGCCGTCTTCGCTCGCTGGGGCGGGTCGAACGACAACGAGCGGTAAAAATCATACGCTTGGTACCCGGTTCAGAGGACGGCTGCCGACCCAAAAACGGCCACCCGGCCCGGCGGGCCGTAAAGCGATTTCACGGGCGCGTGCGATACTGTGCTCACGGTTCAGCAACCCTATAGTCGGCTAGAATGAGGTGCTGTCATTTTGACGAGGAGCTGGAGGACCATGACTGAGCGCAAGCCTCCGGGGACGAGCTGGGAGACCTGGATCGAAGCGCAGATCCGTGTCGCCAGGGAACAGGGAGCTTTCGACAACCTGCCGGGGGCCGGTAAACCCCTCCCGTATCTCGGTCAGGAATACGATCCTGACTGGTGGGTGAAGCAGCTCGTCCAGCGCGAGCAGATCTCGATCCTGCCGCCATCGCTCGAACTACTCCGCAAGGTGGACAAGGAGCTCGCCGCGATCGAGAAGCTCCACGACGAAGCGACCGTCCGTCGTCGGGTCTCCGCTCTCAACGTCGAGATCGCCAAGGTCAACGCGACCGTGCTGGAGGGGCCGCCGACGCGCCTCAGCACATTGGATGTCGATCAGGTCGTGGCGCGTTGGCGGCGAACCCGCTCCGCCAATCCTAGCGGTAGCTCTCCGGTCTCACGGCCTCCCCAAAGCGATACGAAGCTCTAATGCTATGAAATCAGCGGTTCGGGCGTCAGCCTGGCCCTAACCGTTTTGCCAACATCAGAACTTCTCTCGGCAGCTGGAATCGGCGCTATCCCGCCATCCACGTGCGTCCCCGCGAAGGCCTCAATTCCCCCCTCCCGAGCCGACCCCCGAGCGGTATCAAGCGTTAGATTTTATCGACTAGAACGAAGACATCATTTTCCCGGGTCGGTCCACACCGGTATGCCGAGAAGGCTATTTCAGATCAACGATCTCGATCCAGTTCGGCTGCGCGCCCATCGGGTAGTGGCCGATCGGCCTCAGCTCGCCGCTCGCCGGCTCGATCGCGTAGACCGTCATCGCGGCCGAGTCCATCCCGACCGACAGCAGGAACTTGCCGCGCGGGTCGATCGCGAAGCCGCGCGGCGTCTTCTCGGTCGGGAAGCGGCCGATCTGGGTCAGAGTGCCTCGGTTCGGGTCGATCTTGTAGCCAATCAGCATGCTGGTCTTGCGTTCGGCGCCGTAGAGGAACTTGCCGTCCGGCGTCACATGGATGTCCGAGGCCGCAGGCTGCTCCTTGTATTCGTTGGTATCGACGAATTGCAGCTCCTTTAGGAGTCCCGAGGCCGGGTCGACCGCAAAGGTGCCGATCGTCGCTGTCGTCTCGGTGATCAGATAGGCGAACTTCCCATTGGGATGGAAGGTCAGATGGCGCGGCCCAGCGCCTGCCTTGGTGGCGATTTGGCCCGGGCCATTGGGCGTCACCGTGCCGGTGGCGGAATCGAAGTTGAGCTCCAGCACGATGTCGCCGCCGAGCACCGGCACATAGACGTGCTTGTTGCTGGCATCGATGACGACACAGTGCGCTTTGGGCTTGGTGTCGAGAATCTGGGTCGCTTTCGCCTCGACGATGCGCTGCGCGTTGATTGGATAGATCGCCAGCTTGGCACCGACATAGGAAGCGGCGAGCAGAAATTTGCCGGTGCGGTCGGTATTGATGTACGCCATCTGGTCGACCAGCGGGGTTGCCGCCATATGCTTGAGCCGGCCGGTCGTCTGGTCGATGGCAAAGGTCGAAACCGGATACGGCGCGCTGCGGAGCTGCGCATAGAGGAAATGCTTATCCGGGCTGGTCGCCATCGGCAGGCTGGCTGGCGACGGCTTGTCGGTGCCGGGAACCGGGGTCTTCTCGATCAGCTCGAGCGCGCCCGTCGCCCGGTTCATCGCCAGGACGAAGACTTCCTTGCTGCCGGCGTTCGATACATAGACGACCGTTTCCGGTGTGCCTTGGGCCATCGCGTTGCGTCCTCCGATCAGGGCTTGCGCTCCGAGCCCGAGTCCGGCGATCCCGCCAAGACCAAGTGCCAACACGCGCCGCCGTGCCACCCGTCCGTGACTCATCGTTCCCTCCCGCCGTCATCTAACATCGCACGCGGGGGCCGGTCACCCACTAACGCTGCGCTGCTCTTCATCCACCTTGATTGCGCCGCGCCGGGCGCGGCCGCTATGCTCACTTCTTATTATTTGGGTGGCCGAGAGGCCGTGTCGCCGCTGAAAGGAGCACAGTCATGCCAGTAAAAGCCGGAGTCATTCGCGCCGGGGCGCGCACCACAAGGCGGGGCGCCGCCGAGACCTTCACCGGGGTCGTGTTCCAGGACCCTGTGATCACCGCCGAAGCGCCGTCGCGCCTTGGTGGTTCGGTCGTTACGTTCACGCCGGGCGCACGCACCGCTTGGCATGCTCACCCAGTCGGGCAGACGCTCTTCTGTTTGTCCGGCGTCGGCCGCATCTGCTTCAAGGGCGAGAAGCCCCAAGTGCTGAACCCGGGTGATACGGTCAATATCCCGCCTGATACGATGCACTGGCACGGCGCTTCGCCCGATCGCCTGTTCTCGCATCTGGCGTTGTCGGAAGCCGGCGAGCAGGGCCAAGGGGCCGCCTGGGGTGCGCATGTCAGCGATACCGAGTACAACGAGCCGGCGAGCGGGGGCTGAACCAGCCGAACGCCGCTCTTCAGTTTTGCCGGCCAACCGCATGGATCATGATCGCTTCTTCGCTGGGAGCGGGGTACCCGGCAGCGGCCGGCAACTGGGCCGACGATCGCTCAATGTCCGGGCCGGAATACGCCCAGTCCAAGGCGATCTGCAGCAGTCTGAAGGGCTTATCGCTGCCGCCGGCGGACAGGCCCGACGGGCTGCGGCAGCGGCGCTCAAGGGATGGAGCTCCGAGGCGCTCTAATTCGGGATCGGTACTTTCACCCGACCCGGTGCGCGCCCGAAAATATATGAGCGAAAATCATCTACCACGTCGGCCCGGATATGGCCGTGACACCTCGGCCCGCCCGTACCCCGATGATCGCGAGCGGATGGCGCGAGCGCGTCAGGCGGCCGAGGCGCTGTTCACGCCAACACCGCCAGTAACCGAGAAACTTTCGGTCGACCAGCCAGCACGTCAGCCACGGGTCCTGGAAACGGCGCCGCCGCCGGCTCGCCGTGAGGCGATCAAAGTAGCTGCAGTCAGCCCAGAGCCGCGGATGCCGCTTCCGCCGGCGCATTTCGCCCGTATCCGTTCCTGGGTGAAGTACGGCATGACGCTCGCCCAGGTGGCGGAGGTTTACAAAGTACCTGTCGGCGAGATCGCGCGCATTTGCGGAAAATCCTGACCGGCGATCCGAGACCGGGCGATCTTGAGGTGAGATTCGCCGCGCACCTCCTGCTTGAGAGGTCCCTCCGCGCCTACGTCACCACCGCCGGCATCAGCTGGGACAGACTTCTCTCCATCCGAACCCAGCGAGAATCCAATGAGGCTTCGTTGCCTAGTGAGGTGAGCTGAACTGAACCTGGCTAGGCGATCTCCTTCGACGAGATCACATAGGCGAAGGTCGTCGGGTCGAGCGAGTCCTCGGTGCCATCGAGGGTTTCGGCGTAGGGATACATCAGAAAGCCGATCGGCCCGTCCTTCATGCCCGCCAATGTGAAGTCGCGGGCATAGTTGAACCCAACCCAGTTCATCTCCCAATTGCCGAACAGGCGCTCTCGCAGCGCCCTAACCTTGTCACTATCGAGCGCGACCCGCTCTTCGAGCACGACCTTGCGCACATCGGCGGGGTCGACTGGGAACCAGCCCTTCCCCTCGATGAAGACTTCGGCGCGGCAATGCTGCGCCTTGGTAATGTCGCCGGATTTGCCGAGCGATTTCGACACCTTCGAGTCAGCGACGCGGATGCCAAAGAAGTCGCGTGCCGGTAGCCCCGCCGCCCGGGCGAGCGCGACATAGAGCGAATTGATGTCGGCACATTTGCCGCCGAGATCGCCCGATCTGAGCATGAAGGCAACGTTGCCGAGCCCACAGCCTCTCGTCTCAGCCCGGCGAAACGTGTTGTCGACAACCCAGTCGTAGATTGCCCGCGCCTTGTCGAGGGGTGCGGTACGCGCTCCCACGATTTCCCGTGCCTTGGTCAGCACAATACCGTCGGTCGGCGAGCTCGGCGTCGGGCGCAGATACTCGGCAAGCTCCTGGCGCGAGGCGTCGGGATAGAAGCCGGACCGGTCGCGCGTCATGATCCGGGCGGTGATTTTGACCTCGCGCGGGGTCGTCAGTTCCAGCCACTCCACCGAGACGATGGGCGCGCGTGAAATCCCGTCCCACAGCACATAGGCGGGGGCCGACGAGCGCCAGCCGAGATCGACGACGCGCTGATAGTCGAGTGCATCCTGCGGCACCGGTACCCATAGTTGCGCCGGCACACTCGCATCCTTCAAAGTAATGACGTAGGTGATCTCGAATTCCCGCCAGCCTTGCGGCACGGCATGCGCGCGCCGCCCGACCGCTGCGCTCGCGCCGGCGGCCACTATGCTCTTGATGAAGTCCCGTCGTTGCATCGGGCTACCTCCCTGATGCCGGTGCGTCGCAAGGCGCACCAGGGATCGTTTTGAAACGGGTCAGGTTGTGTGGAGAAACGATAATGTCTGACAGCGCGGTTGTCATCACGACCCCATCACCCCTCGGCACGGCGATCGACGAGGGTCGATCTGGCCAAGCCGCGCGTACGGGGACTGCGCTACCGAGCTCTGTTATTTTCAACATTATTTGTCGTAGCGGTTTGAACAATAAGTGTCGCGACCATCACAGCAGCCATTCGGCTGCAAGCCGACCTGGAGCCAGCACAGCTGTCGCCCAAAGGACAGCCGACGTCAGGTTGGCGATTTGGAAGGGGACGAGCGGCATGGCGCAGATGCCAGCAACCAGCGGCATGACGCACCGGAGCGGCCCGAAAAACCTGCCGAGGAAAACACCTGCCGCACCCCACTTCTCGAAGAACGCTCGGCCCTTCAACAGCAGTAAGGGATGGCGGGACAGCGGCCAAATACCGCCGATCGCCTCCTTGTAGTAGAAGCCTAGCCAATAGGAGACCCAGTCCCCAAGCGTCGCGCCGGCCGCCGCCGCGCCCCACATTGGCCAGAAGCCGATTCCCGCAGCACTGACGATCCCGCCGCCGCCCACCAGGAGGATAGTTGCGGGCAGCAGGAGGGAAACGAAGGCGAGTGATTCCCCAAAGGCCAGAAGAAAGACGATCGGCAGCGCCAGGACCGCATGCGCTCTGACAATTTCCAGGACCGTGCCGGAGAGGGGTTCCATTCCGATTCTTGACTCAGGGTCAGCGTGTCAGGCGCGTACGCCAGAAACGCTTCAGGCCCTCCAGCACTGTCACCTCGCCTGCAACGGCGGCCACCACTAGCAGTAGGTCGTCCCCATGCAGCGGGCCAAAGCGGAATAGCTCCCGGTCGAGCGGCAGAGCGAAGATTAACGCCAGCATCGACACCGTCACAGCCGAGATCCATATCAGGACGCGATTGCGCTGGCCGGCAAGATCACGCAGCGAAGCGCCAAAGCTGCGGTTAACCAGCACCAGTCCCAGGTCGATCAGCACCGGTGAAATGAACGGCAGCGTCCGCCTGTCCGAGATTGAGGCCTTGCGCGGCGGTCTCGGCCTCCGCGCCGAGCGCGACCTGCATTTTGTGCCGCCGCAGATGGTCGAAGCCCATGCCGAAGAAGCCGGCGCTTGGGCTATATCAAGACATGAATAGCCAGCACTACCAAGGTGTCGGTGTGAAGCCCTCCTGCATACCCGCTGCCGTCATCTTCGACATGGATGGTCTCCTGTTCGATACCGAGGCGCTCTATCAAGCGGCAATCCTGATGGCGGCGACCGAAGGAGGGCACGACATATCCTCGGGCATTTTTGGCCAGACGATTGGTCGTACCTGGGAGCAAACCCGAGCAATCCTTCTCGACCATTTCGGGGCAGCTTTCCCGGTTGACGAATTCATAACCGCCTGGGTGCGCCATTTCGAAGTGCTGTCGTCGGATCGTCAGTTCCTAAAGCCGGGGGTGATTGAGTTGTTGGACACATTGGACGACTTGCGGCTCCCTCGGGCTATCGCCACGTCCTCGCCTCACCACAGGGTGCACCACCATCTGACGGCTCATAACTTGGCCGATCGCTTCCAAACGATTGTCGGTCACGGGGATTACGCGGCAAGCAAGCCCGCGCCCGATCCATTCCTGAAAGCTGCCGAGCTGCTCGGCGTCGATCCTGCCCTGTGCTGGGCTCTGGAGGATTCGCACAACGGGGTCCGATCCGCGTCTTCAGCCGGGATGACGACGATAATGGTGCCCGACCTTCTCGAACCTACGGAGGAGATGCGGCGGCTCTGCACCCTCGTCGCCTGCGATCTGCATGAGGTGCGTCGTCTCATCCAGAGCCTCTAGAATGGTCGATCAACAGCGGTTCCCGCAGGAACACGGCGGCGCGCCCCAACGTGCGCGGGCGAGGATATCGCTCCAACCCGGTCATTTGCCGACGCCACCCGGATCGTCTCAGGTGGGTGGTTTGCTGCCCGACAGCTATCCGGCGACGCACCTGCAGAAGCGGACGCTTATTCGCTCTCATCGCGCCCGAGCACGACGTGCGTCGCGAGGTCTGTGGCAGTGGATTCCATCACGCGGTAGCCGAGGGCAGGGAGATCCAAGCCCTCGAACATCGCCTCGCCTCGTCCGAGCAGGACAGGCGAAAGCGCGAAGTGCAGTTCATCGACCAGGCCGGCCTGCAGATATTGGCGAACTGTCGAGACGCCACCTCCAATCTTGACGTCGCGTGCTCCCGCGGCGTCGCGTGCGCGCTCGAGCGCGGCGTGGATCCCGTCCGTGACGAAGTGGAACGTGGTGCCGCCCTCCATTACGATCGGCTCGCGGGCATGGTGCGTTAGGACGAACGTCGGAGCGTGATAGGGCGGATTGTCGCCCCACCAGCCCTTCCAGCTGTCGTCCAGCCATTCCCCACGCACAGGACCGAACATGTTCCGGCCAAGGATGAAGGCACCGAAGCCGTCCATCGAGCGGTGGGCAAAGGTCTCGTCCACGCCCTCCGAACCACCGCTCGTGCCGAACATGGCCTTGAAGGTCTTCGTTCCGACGAACCAGCGGTGGAGTTCCGTCCCGCGCCTTCCCAGAGGATCCTGGAGACTCTGTTCCTGGCCCGCTCCGAACCCATCTAGGGACAAGGAAAACCCCGCGACTCTGACACGCCCCACCATAGCCCCCTCTACTGCTTGCAACATGCTACGTTGCTGAACCAGTGTCTGCAATTAGAGAGCACGAGCGCGCCATTGATCGGCGAGTTTGGGTCGACTCCGGCGGTTCGATGGCGCTCCTGCGAACGGCCGGAAGCGCATCCCGTCAGTTGCGGGTCGCGAAGGCGCGTTGTGGTCAAAGTGCCCGACAGGGCTGCGACAAGAGTAAACCGGCGACGAATCGTGATACCGAGCGGCCGGCGCAGCGCCGACCCCCAGCCGAGCAAAAGCAAGAGGCGGGGCGCCTGACAGGGCGGCCATCGGTGTCAGGCGATTATCCGATAGAATGCGCGCGGCGATGCTCCGCCCCTCGGGCGACCCCGCTGAGACGACGTTATTCGCGAGACGCGGGGCGATCCAAATCGAGGTGACGATGAACCATGCCAACGGTGCCGTTCGGGCAAGTGGGGCTAACGCCCCGGTGGTCCTAGATAGGCTGTTGGCGCTGACGACCGAAGCCCTGGCATTTGTATCCCGAGACAGGGCTGAGGGCATGGCGCGTCAATGGTTGGCCGGCGCACCTTTCTCGAACAGCAACGAGCAATCGGTGTTGGCAAGGTCGCTGGCGCTGGAACTGGCGCTGAGCGTGCCGTCACTGAAGGGGACAACAGCTTTCGACCGGCTCGCCCGTGCGATGAAGGGGCGGCCACCCGAGGACGCCGCCGCTGTGACGCTGCTGCGCCGAAGCCGGCTGCGGCTATCGCGGCTGACCGGCGAGAGGTTCGAAGATCTGGCGACCGGCGAGACACTGCCCCTGCTGCCTACTCCGCCCTCAGATGTCGTGGGCAACAACTTGGCATTCGGCCGCTTCACGACGACCGAGGATGGATACATCCTTGCGACGGGAACGCTGGTTCTGCTCGATGACGGCGCGCTGGCCGTCGCACGCGGTTTTGTGCGCCCCGGCGGGCGGGGGATCGGCAATCCAGTCCGCTGCGCCGAGGCCGTCTACCGGCACATCATCCGCAATGGCGCATCGACGGCTGATTGGCGCGGCCCGATTGGAGGGAGGCAATCCAAGCTTCCGTTCGAGCCAGACCGCAATCCCCTCGATGCCCTAGCCGCAGCCTGGGCGTCGCTGGATCGCGAACTCACCCCCGAGGAAATCGCTCAGGCGCGATCCCTTGCTGGCCAAGGGCCGCTTTTGGATGCGCTGGTCAGCGTCAGCATCGCTCGCGATGGCAGAGCGCCCACGCTTGCAAATGCATATGGACGTATCGCTTCCGTCATGGTGGAAACAATGGCCTTGCGCGCCTCGCACGGTTCGGTGCGTGAAGACCTCGAGACCGTGGCAGTTGAGATCAAAGCGGCCATCGAGCGCGGCGATTTTCCGGCAGAGACAAGGAACCTGTTCGAAGACTTGCGGAAGCGGGTAGGGGCCGCAGCCGGCCGGGGAACCGGCGACACCGCAGACATCGACCGCCTCGTACAGCGCATCCAAGCCCTGCGGGCCAAGACAATTGAGCAAGGGTGCACGGAACAGGAGGCGCTGGCAGCGGCCGAGAAAGTCGCCGAACTGCTTGACCGCTACGGGCTAAGTCTGAGCGAGCTCGACTTGCGTCGGCAAAACTGCGAGGGCATCGGAGTCGAAACAGACCGCAAGCGGCGTGGGCCGATCGACGACTGCATGGGGACCATTGCCGCGTTCTTCGATTGCCGGGTCTGGTGCGAGACGTCGGAGGACGCGACGCTGCGCTACATCTACTTCGGCCTGCCTGCTGATGTGCAGGCAGCGGTCTATCTGCACGATTTGATCGCGCTGGCCTTTGCAACCGAGACGGCGGCGTTTCAGGCTGCCGAGATCTACCGCTCCACCCACAGCAGCCGGCGGCGGTCGGCCACCAACTCGTTTCAGGTCGGTCTGGCGCGGGGAATAATCCGCAAGCTCGACACACTGCGGCAGGCGCGGGACGTGACGGGGGGCAGCACGAACGGGCGGGCACTGGTACCGATCAAGGAAGCGATCATCGACGCGGAGATGGATCGTCTGGGCCTGAGCCTCCGGCGTCGGAGTGCGGTTCGCCGCATGGTGCTGCCCGCCGCTTTCAGCGCCGGTCAGGAAGCCGGCGAACGCTTCGAATACCGGCCTGGGATCGTGCGGGGTTAGCACAAGATTGCGAGGGTCAGATGGCAGCAACGTCGTCTACCGAGCGGCTGGCGCCGAACTGATTGAAGGCAACGTCATCGAAGGAAGGATCATCCGGTGAATACGCGGAAGTTTCACGAGATTTGGGTAGAGCAGTGCGACGCTACCCATGAGATCAAGCTGCGTTACGGGGTGAAAGCAGCATTTAATTACCTGGTCGCTGAGAAACTGTTGAATTTCGCTGATGCTGCGACAAGCCATCCTGAATTCGCCAGGGAGCTGCCGCGATTTGTTGCCTGCGTTCGCGGCTTGTTTACGCCGCAGGAAATGCGGACCCATCTCGCCCGGATTGAGCGCGAGCAGACTGAGTACGCCGTCGTGAACGACGATGAAGAAGACGATGTGCTCGACGATGACGTTGAGTTGATCCGTGAAAGCCCGGCGGCGGCCGCGGAGCGCGCTCGGCAGTTTGCAACTGTCAAGGAATTGTTGACCGCAGCGGAGCTTGGCACTTCGTGAACAGGCGGTTCAAGCCCCAAACCGGGGGCATCGACACAGAAGTTTTGGCGGGCCTCGTCGAACGGGTCACGTTCCACGCTGGCGCTGGGGTGGAAGGAAACTCGATCTCTAATGGGTTGAAGTCATTGGCTCTAGCCCCTGCGCGTTGAAAATGTCACAAAGTCCAGATCCAGCCCCCGCAACCAAATTTATATACCCGACCTCAAGGCCGCTCTCACCCAGCGGCCTTTTGGCTTTGGTCGCCAGCGACAGGATGCTGGCCAGATGGCCGTGCAGGTCGATCGACAGGCTTGTGTGGCCCTCATCATCCGTTCCCGGCACCAGCACGATCTTATCGACCAGCTTGCGGATGAGGTCCGCCGCCTGCACGCGCGCCAGCTCATCGCCAAGCGCCGCGCGAAGCGTTCTGGGGCACCGACATCACCCGGATGCACTGCTCCTGGCGGCAATCCGTGACCGTGTTCACCGAGGAACTACCCTGGCTCAACGGCCGCGATCTCGACCTCGTCATGGGCGAAGCCCTGTGCAGCCGGGTCGGCTGGCGCCTTCCCGGCTGAGCGCTTCTATCGCCAGGGACGCTACTATGAAGCGTTTTGCGCGGCCCCGTGACGCACCAGGCAGACGGTCACTCTTATCGCCACTGGCCGGTAGTCGGTTCGGCGCCGATAACGGCCACTGCGGGGAGTCATTCCTCCGGAACGCCGGCCCTGCGCAGTCCTTCGGCAATACGGGCGGCGAGTTGCGGGACAACGCCCTTCGGCAAAGCGCGCATGATTCCGGCTATCGTCGGCTCGCAATGAAACTCGCCCACCCGGCGCAGACAAGCACGCGCTTCCCGATGCCGACCCAAATAGCCGCACAGGCTGAGCTTGAGGCGCAGCGCCGGCATGCCGCCGTTTTCGCGCAACGCCGCTTCGGCCCACGACAACCCGGCCTCGTAGCGGCCCGCTGCCAGCTCCGCACGCGCCAGTGCCTGGTAGAAAGAAAATATGGCAGGATCGAGCGGGCTCAACCGGATCGCTTGGTGGGCCGAGCGGATCGCCTCGTCGGGCCGGTTGAGGTATGACAGAACGACGGCGCGATGGCCGAAGGCGAGGGCAAAGTTCGGGTTGAGCACGATCGCGCGGTCGAGCGCGCTGAGCGCGGCATCATTATCTCCGGCAAGCTGCGCCAGCGCCAATCCGGCAAAATCCAGCACCCAAGGGTCATCCCCTGCGGCGGCGATCGCCTGCCGGGCCATCGCGATGCCTTCTTCGACCTCCGGACCGGCGGGTGAAATCCCGTTCCGCTGGCGCTGCATGCCGCGGCTCAACGCGATCCGCGCAATGGCCGGGCCATAGGCGGGATCGAGGTGGAGGGCGAGCCGCGCCAGCCTAATCGACTCCGCCAGGCTCTCGCAGGTTCTTTTGTACGCTTGCGCCTGGGCGCGCCAGTAGAGGTCGCAGGCATCAAGGCTCGCGGTCGGCTTGCGGACGGCGCGCTCGGCTTCGGCACGGCACAGCCGCGGCTCGATCGCGCCGACGACGCCGCTTGCCACCCGGTCCTGAAATTCGAAGATGTCGTCGAGGGTGCCGTCGAACCGGTCGACCCAGATATGCGCGCCGGTCGTCGAGTTGATCAGCTGGCCGGCGATGCGCACCCGGTTGCCGGCCTTCCTGACCGAACCTTCGAGAACGTAACGCACGCCGAGCTCCCGCGCCGTCTGGTTCACATCGATCGGCTTGCCCTTGTAGCGAAAGCTCGAATTTCGGGCGATGACGAACAGCCAGGGGCAGCGCGCGATTGCGGTGGTGATTTCCTCGACCATGCCGTCGGCGAAGTATTCCTGCTCAGGATCGCTGCTCAGGTTCTGGAACGCCAGCACCGCTATCGAGGGCTGTCGGTAAGCGCCGGGTCGGCGATTTCCGTGACCTGGCCCACGAAGCGGACGCCTTTGCGGGTAAAGGTGCGTATCAGCCGTTGCGTGGCGCCATCGTCACCCAATCCCCGGCGCACGGCATTTATCCGCGTCGTCAACGCCGATTCCGAGACGATACGCCCGTCCCACACCGCATCCAGAAGTTCGTTCTTGCTGACCACCCGATCATTGTTCCGGACGAGGAAGACCAGCAGGTCGAACGCCTTGGGCTCGAGGTCAACCAACTCGGCGCCGCGGTGCAATTCGCGACGGTCGATGTCGAGGCGGTGCTCACCAGCTCTGCAATCGGAGGACACCTGGACAGAGGAAATATGAAGATGGTCCGCGGCAGCATTATTCTGGCAGTCGTCGTATTAGGCTCGATTGCTCACTCGGCGATTTCTTGGGCGCAGCAGCCACTCAAGGTCGCAGGTGATGACGTCCCGCCTTGGGCTGTCCACGAAAAGAGCTCGAACGCGCTCTCCGGGGTCTTCGTCGACCTGACCAACGCCATCGCCAAAGATGCGGGCCTGCCGGTCCAGTATCAGGTCATGACATTCGCCGACCTGATCCCGGCGCTGACCAGCGGCAAGATCGACGTAATCGCCACTGAAATGGCGATCACGCCGGCACGCGCTCAGCACGTCGATTTCAGCAACCCGATTTACAATCCGCCGAAGGAAGCCCTCGTCGTCCTGGCGAGCGACACGACAGCCTACCGAAATCTGGCAGACCTCAAAAATCTCCCGGTGGGCGTACAGAAGGGCAGCATTCAATTCGCACTCCTGCAACGGATTGGCGGTTTCTCCGAAATAAAGGTCTATGACACGATAAAAGACGTTTGGTCGGCGGTCGCTTCCGGTCAGGTCAAGGCGGCGGCGACGCCCGGAGGGGACACGATATTTGCCGCCAAACAAGGTCAACTCCCAAATCTGCGAATTGTCAGCTCCTACCAGTCGCCGTCGCCAATACCTCGGGTCGGGATTGCGGTGCGCAAGGGAAACAGCGAGCTGCTGGGAAAAATAAACCGCTCTTTGGCCAGGCTCGAAGCAGACGGCACGGTCAAAGCGATCTTCGTCAAATACGGTGTCGATGATTGGGCGCCGCCGAAATAGCGCCTTCGCAGGGGTAGAAACGAGGAGGGTAATCGATGCCGACAAATCGATCGCGGCTGTCGCGCTGCGACGTTGCCACGGCCGGTCTTGGTATTGCCGTCACCGACGCGTGTATATGGAGGGGTACGAAGTGGAATTAGTATCAGCGTCGAATGCAACCAGGAGAAACGTTATGGCAGGCGTGAACAGAAGGTCGGCGCTTACGCTGGCCCTCGCTGCGGCATCTGTCGCCGCCGCGCCCGGAGAGGCGGCCCGGGCGCAAGCTGCGACTGGCGGCAAGGAGATTGCGCCCGGTGTGCGGCGGGTAAACCTCGGCAAGAGCGCGTCGATGATCCCCGCCTACAAGTCCGTCTCGATGTTCGACGTCGTCTATCAGCCGAGGGCCAAACTGGCGACGGGAATGCCGATGGCGAACGACATGGTCTGCCATTGCCCGGAGGGTGAGCTTCGGGTCAGGCAGACTCCCGGAGGGGAGTTCGTCGCCAAGAAGGGCGACGTGTGGAGCTGCAACAAAGGTCTCTTGGAAGAGACCGAGAACATCGGCCCCGGAATCTCCGTCATGCGGGTAATCAATCTGCTGCCAACCTAACCGCGAGCACAATGGGGGCGAAGATGAAGCGTCATCCGCCGCGCCGGACCGCTCAGGTCGTGTCCTGCGTCGTACTTGCGATGATCTGCCTGCAATTCGGAGCAGGCCAGGCGCGCGCCAACGCCCCCGGTGCGAACCCGGTAGTGATCCGGTATCTGAACGATCCCGGCTTCGTCCCCAGCTTCGAAATCGCCGATGCCCTGGGGCTCTTGGCTGCGCCATCGGCTGCAAAACGGCTGAGGCGCGGTAGCTCACGCCGGTAGTGGTCTGCCCCCCGCCGGAGCGCTCACGCGACGAATCCCGAATCGAGAGTTCGGTGGGCGCGCAGCCAATTGGGCCAAGCCCCGGCTTTTGGCAAATTGTTCATTACTCAATCGATGACGGCTACAGCCTCGATCTCGACGAGCCACTCGGGCAGCGCGAGCATGGCGACACCGACGAGGGTGCTCGCTGGCGGCGTCCCGCTCGCGAAGAACGGCGCTCGCGCTTTGCCGATGACGGTACGGTGCTCAGGCTTATAGTTCACGACATAGGTAGTAATCTTCACGATGTCGGCGTAGGTCGCACCCGCAGCGACGAGAGCCAGACCGACATTGCGCATCGCCTGCGCTGTTTGTTCAGCAAGGTCACCGGCACCGACCAGAACGCCGCGCTCATCGATCGACACTTGCCCCGCCGTGTAGATTGTACGTGTCCCCGAGGCGACGACCACCTGCGAGAATCCTGGGTTGTGCAGAAGTCCTTCCGGGCGGGGATGTTCGATTGTGCTCATGCGTCGACACCTTATTGGAGTTGGTTATCGCACCGAGATTATTTCGCGCGCGATGACCGCCCGGGAAGGGCGGCCCTCCTCAGTGTTGATCCGCGCGATGCTTCAGGCCGGCTTGCGATAAAGCCCGCACAGCTTGTTGCCGTCGGGATCACGAAGATAAGCGAGATATAACTCGCCGGCAGCCCCTTGGCGCACGCCCGGCGGGTCCTCGATCGAGTTGCCGCCATTGGCGACACCGGCTTTATGCCAGGCGGCGACCTGTTCGGGACCGCTCATCGAGAAGCCGACCGTGCCGCCATTGGCATGGCTGGCCGGCTTGCCGTCGATCGGTTTGGACACCATGAAACGCCCGCCATTATGCGCGTAAGCCAGCCGGCCCCTGGCGTCCTCGACGCCGGGCTGACCGCCCATCGCGACAAACACGGCATCATAGAATTTCTTCGACCGGGCGATGTCGTTGCTCCCGACCATAATGTGGCTGAACATTCCATCCTCTCCTCATCAGAATCACACGCACCCGCCGCCTCCGCCCGACAAGCGGAACACGGTTTGCCGGCCGGGATCAGTATGACAGGGCGACGATCGGCAAAAGAGAAAAATCTATCTCCCCGCCGCCGTCTCCGGCCGCCTGTGACAGCGGGGCTGTGCCATGCCGTATCAGCAATAAATGTACAATGCCAAGGGGCAGGTGCATATCGGAAGGCGACCCCGCCGTTCGGGAAGGCGATCGATTTGAGCGGCTAAGTTTTGATCAGCGGCCGTTGTCGGGCGACTACCCGCGGCGGCGAAGGTCTGCTATCGATTGCGGGCAGCCCGTGCCGGCGTCGCCGGGCATCGTTGGATATGCCAAGCGATCCATAGCTTGCACCATGGCGCTATAATGAACTCCAGTCGATAAGGGAGGGTGAGGAATGGAGCTTTACACCGCCGGCACCGGCAATGGGCAGCGGGCCGCGATCGCGGTCAATGAGTGCGGCGTTCCATGCAGGATCCGTGTGCTCAATCTGGCCCAAGGCGACCAGAAGGCCGCCGACTATTTGAAGGTCAACCCGACCGGGCGCATCCCGACCCTGATCGATCCCGAGGGGCCGGGCGGAAAGCCCCTGACCGTGACGCAGTCTTGGGCGATCCTGATGTATCTGTGCGAAAAGACCGGCAAGTTCCTGCCGGCGGACCCGGTAGCCCGGGTACGGATGTTCCAGTGGATGGCCGAGGGGGCGGCCGATTACGCGTCAGTCAACCAGACCATCTTCTTCCTCGGCGCCCGGATGCCGGAAAAGGTGCCGGATTCGGCGATCAAGTTCTACGAGGACCGCTTCGTCAATCTGTGGCGCTTTGCCGACGAGCAGCTCGCCAAGACGCGATATCTGGCCGGCGACGAGATCACCGGCGCCGATCTGGCGGTCTACCCGATTTATGCCGGCCGCAAGGCGCTCCCCGACAATGCCGGTCTGAAGCACCTGCAAGCCTGGGGCGAGCGGATTGGTTCGCGGCCCGGCGTGCAGAAGGGTATGAAGCTCGAAAACTGACCGCTGATCTGGAGCGAGCTCGCGGATCGCAAGCCCGAATAGCGTGATCGCGGGGGCGACTGAGGAGGGCTGGCGATGAACCGACTGGACGGCAAGGTGGCGCTGATCTCCGGCGCGGCGCGCGGCATCGGCGGCGAGACTGCGCGGCTGATGGTCGAGGCTGGCGCCGCGGTGGCGATCGGCGACGTGCTCGACGAACGCGGCCGCGAGACCGCTCGCACGCTCGGCGACACGGCTCTCTACGTCCATCTCGACGTGACCAGCGAGGAGGATTGGACCGCCGCCGTCGCCGCGGCGCTGGGCCGTTTCGGCAAGCTCGACATCCTGGTCAATAACGCCGGGCTGTTTCTCGGCAAGGATATCGAAGCCGCCAGCCTCGCTGAATGGGCGCGGCTGTGCGCGGTCAACCTGACCGGCGTGTTCCTCGGCACGAAGCTGTGCCTGCCGGCGCTGCGCGAGGCGGCGCAGCACAGCCCTCACGGGAGCGCCATCGTCAACCTCGCCTCGACCGCCGGCCTTGTCGGTTCGACGCAAGACCCGCTCTACTCGATGACCAAAGGCGGTGTGACCCTGTTCACAAAATCTGCCGCGCTCGAATTTGCCCGCAAGGGATACCGAATCCGGGTCAACTCAATGCATCCCGGCACGATCGACACCGATATGGGCGACCAGGTGCTGGTCGCGCGGGCGCGCAATCTCGGCACCAACGACATCGAGGCGGCGCGTCGCCAGGTTATCGAGCGGCTGCCGATCGGCCGCATGGGCACCCCCGACGATATCGCCAAGGGCATCGTGTTCCTCGCCTCTGACGACGCCGCCTTCATGACCGGCGCGGGTCTCGTCATCGACGGCGGCATCACCGCGCAATAGTCCCTCGACGGAGAGGAGGCCGCCTTCGGCTCCAGCGCCTCAAAATGACCAGGAAGCGCCAATACCGGCCCTTCGCCGAGCCGGGGGCGAACCGTCCATTTCCACGCAACCGGGTTGTCGCCTCCAGTCGAGGACCTGGACCGCATAGCGCCGGAATCGACCGGTCGCAGGCAGCTGCTCGAATCGTGGCAGATCGCCCCGAAACGGAACTTCGAGTTCCCGCCGCTTGATGCCGAGGCAACAATCTGTCGAAGGCGCGGTTCAGCGCCGGTCGCGAGGGCATAGAGAGAACCGGCTGGTGCTCTCTCTGGTCCGCACCGGCTCAAACCCGTCCCGGCCCGCCATCTTCGGCAGACTGATCGCCGATGCCTGGTGACGGTCGCGCATGGTGCGTCGAACAGCCTTGCGGTTGACGTCAATAAATTAGCATTGACTAATCTATTAGCAGGTGCTAATGTATATGCGTGATGCTAACCGCCACCGTCGATGCCGTGATGCGCACCCTCGCCGACCCCACGCGGCGGGCCGTGTTCGAACGGATCGTCAAGTGCGATGAGATCACCGTCGTCGAGCTGACGCGGGGCAGCGGCGTGACGCAGGGCGCCGTTTCCCAACACCTCAAGTCGTTGAAGCAAGCCGGCCTGGTCGCCGAGCGACCCGAGGGCCGCAACGTCTATTACCGCGCCCAGCCCGAAGGCCTCGCCCCGCTCGTCGATTGGATGAGCCACTACGGCGTCTTCTGGCGCGACCGTCTGGATGTGCTCGAACGCCTCCTGCGCAATGAGGACGCACGCCGATCCCCCACCCCCGAAACATGAGAGGGCCAATGAACGACCTCGCGACCCTGAACGCCTATGGCGTGCTGAGCGAGCCTGCCACCCTGAAGATCCAGCGCCTTCTGCCCGGCCCCATCGAGCGCGTCTGGGCCTATCTCACGGACAGCAATCTGCGCTGCCAGTGGCTGGCGGCGGGCCAGATGGAGATGAAAGTCGGCGCGCCTTTCGAACTGGTCTGGCGCAACGATGAGCTTACCGATCCGCCCGGCCAGCGGCCACTTGGCGTTTCCGACGAGCACCGGATGCAGAGCCGGATCATCGAGCTCGATCCGCCCCGCAAGCTCGCCATCGCATGGGGAGCCGAGAGCGAGGTTCACTTCGAGCTGAAGCCTGAGGGCAACGAGGTGCTGCTCACCGTGATCCACCGCCGCCTGCCCGATCGCGCAACCACGCTGATGGTCGGTGCCGGATGGCACATGCACCTCGACCTTCTGGTCGCCCGTGCGACAGGCACGGAGCCGGAGCCATTCTGGGACGGCTGGAGCCGCCTGCGGGAGGAATACGACCGGCGGATGCCGGCCTGAACAAACAGGAGGTTAACTATGCAAAATCAAGTCGTTTCATCCGAGGAATGGCTGAAGGCGCGCCTTGAGCTCCTCGCTGCCGAGAAGGAACTCACGCGCCAGCGTGATGCGCTGACCCGCCGCCGAATGGCGATGCCCTGGGAGGCCGTGGAAAAGTCCTACCAGTTTGAGGGGCCGAATGGCGCCCTCTCGCTCGCCGATCTCTTCGACGGGCGCTCGCAGCTGATCGTCTATCACTTCATGCTCGCTCCCGATTGGGAGGAAGGGTGCAAGTCATGCTCTTTCTGGGCTGACAATTTCAATGGCATCCCGATCCATCTCAATCATCGCGATGTGACATTCACCGCCGTTTCCCGCGCGCCATTGGCCAAGATCAACGCCTACAAGAAGCGCATGGACTGGAGCTTTCCATGGGTCTCGTCATACGGAAGCGATTTCAACTTCGATTATAATGCCGAAATTCGTTCACGACGGCCACGTATCGTTTACGCCCGCGATCAGCGTCTTCTACAAAAACGAGAAAGGCGAGGTGTTCCACACCTATTCCTGCTACGAGCGGGGCATCGAAATGGTCAATGGTGCCTATCATTTTCTCGACCTGGTGCCGAAAGGTCGCGACGAGGAGGGACTCAAATTCTCGATGGAGTGGATAGGCCGGCACGATCAGTATTGAAGCGCTCAGACCGGCTGCTGCCGCTGATCTGACGACATCGAATCGTGCCCTGCGGCGCGCCGCTGGAAACAGAGCACGCAACCCCGGAGGAGACCGATGCAAGAGGCCCTCGTCGTCCGCCGCGAGATGCACATTCCGGCGCCGCCCGCTGCGGTGTTCGCCCTCCTGACCGATCCAGAGAAGATCCTGCGCTGGATGGGAACGGAGGCGCAGGTCGAGCCGCGACCCGGCGGGCTCTATCTCGTCAATGTCACCGGGGCTCGATTTGCCCGCGGTTCTTTCCGCGAGGTGGTGCCGGTGCACCGCCTGGCCTACAGCTTCGGCTGGGACGGCAGCGAGGCGGTGCCGCCGGGGTCGAGCCTTGTCGAGATCGACCTGGTCGAGCAGCCGGACGGGACGCTGCTGCGCCTGACCCACACCGGCCTCCCCAATGCCGAGCAATGTGCCGGCCATGCGGAAGGCTGGGCGCACTACCTCGGCCGGTTGGCCGAGGTTGCAGCCGGGCGCGACCCGGGCCCGGACCCCAGGCACGGCCACACCGGCAGGGAGTGACTGCCTTCGGCGCGCGATATCGCCGCAGCGCGGATGACCGGCCAGGGGCCGTGGCCGCATGATCGCGGCATGGATCTGCCGGCACCTCTCGCCTGGCTGGTGGACGAGGCCGTCGCCTCGCCCGGCCCTGACCGGTTCCTGGCCGAGCTCGGCGGCCGGCTGCTGACCGGCGGCCTGCCGCTGGCCGGCGGCGCCCTGACGCTCGCGGTGCCACATCCGATCATCGCCCGCCGCACCTGGCTGTGGCGGGCGGAGACGGGGGCGGTGATCGAGGCGCTGGGCTTCGCCGGCGGCCCGCTCGGCCAAGCCGGGCGCGACTGGCTCGCCGGGCTCGGCCCGGTGCAGCAGGACACGGTCGGCCCGGCGCCGGATAATCCGGTGCTGGGCTGGGCCGGGACCCGGCCGTTCGGCCCCGCCGAGACCGGCCGGCTGCGTCAGGCCGCGCGCTTCGCCGCGGCGCCCTTAGCCACCCTGGCCGCGCGGGCGGCGCTGGCAGCGCTGCTCGAGGCCTATCTCGGCCGGCGCAGTGCCGCCCGGGTGCAGGCCGGCGCGCTGCGCCGCGGCACCGGAGAGACCATCCGCGCGGCACTGCTCTCGGCCGATCTGCGCGACTTCACCGCGCTCTCCGAGGCGACGGAGCCCGCGGCGATGATTGCCGCCCTCGACGCCTGGTTCGACCGCGTTGCCGGGGCGGTGCACGCCTTCGGGGGCGAGGTGCTGAAGTTCATCGGCGACGGCGTTCTGGCGATCTTTCCGGTCGCCGGCGCGCCGGCCGAGGCCTGCGAGGCGGCGCTGCGCGCGGTCGTTGCCGCCCGCGCCGGCATGGCCCATCTCGATGGGGTGCGCCAGATGCAAGGGCTGGCGCCGCTGCCTTTCGGCGCGGCATTGCATCTCGGCGAGATACTATGGGGCAATATCGGCGCGGCCGACCGGCTAGACTTCACTGCCATCGGCCCCGCGGTCAATTTGGTCAGCCGGCTGGAGGGGCTGTGCCGGCCGCTCGGCCGGTCGGTGCTGATCTCGGGCGCGGTCGCCGCCGAGACCACCACGACGCTGCTGCCGCTGGGCGAACACGTGCTGCGCGGCATCGCCGCACCCTGCGCCGTCTTCACCCTGCCCGATGCGTGAGCGGCTCCTCGCCGGCAGCATATCGCAGGCCGTGATCTCCGTGGCGAACCCGCCGCCAAACCCGGTCCCCGTTGGGCTCGCGACCGCGAACCCTGCCCGGATCTAGCCGGCCTCATGCTGGCTTGCGGAGATGGCCGTCCTTGACCAGAACCGGAGCGCGCTAAGCGGCTACAGCCCCTGCAACGGATCGCTCTGGATCAAACGTCAGATTATCCACTACGTTGGCCCGCTGAATTTGATCTGCGCGATCTGATGGAAGCTCGCAATGCGACGACACGACGTCTATGCCGAGGCTGAAGACGACAGCTTGCCGGTGATCGTCCCGCGGAACGACAAGGCGACGGTGCCGATATCGGCCGAGCGCGTGAGACGGCTGCGCAAGCACTTGGTCGTATCCTTGCGCGCGTTGCGCAGGATGGAGAACCCCGAGCATTCCGCTTCGCCTCTACGACCGGCACCTGACGGTTTTGCCGGCCGCGTGGCGCACGCCGCCTGTTCTCTGTGCAAGGGATGGTGCTGCAGGAACGGCAAGGATCATGCCTTTCTCGATGAAACGACGATGGCGCGTGTGCGCCGCGCAAAATCGGCGCCGGATGTGTTCGCGGTGCTGCGGCTATATGTCGAGCGAGTGCCGGAGGCTGGGTATAAGGATTCGTGCATATTCCACGGAAAACGAGGCTGTACGCTGGACCGATCGCTGCGGTCCGATGTGTGCAACAGCTACTTCTGCGATGGGCTCCAGATTTATATGGCAGGCGACGACGCCGTGACGCCGGCGATGATCATTGCCGGCGTGGGTGACAAGATGCGCACTTCGCCGATTCTGATGCCGTAGGAATCACCCGGGCGCCCGGGCCGACCTGGCAACGGTGCCGCGTGCATTCGGTGCGCAACGCCCTGGCCATGTGTTGGATCTAGCCATCAAGACTGGAATATCACGTCGGAGATGAGCTTCAAGCACCGGCCGGGCGACAAATCGCACAGAGGCGGACTTTTACGGCCGAGGCGCAGGCAAGCGAAATCAAGGGCTTGCAAGTCGCAGGAGACAGGCGCAAAAGAGCCGATGCATTTCGGCCATGCCCGCGCCGCGACCGACGATCCCAATCTCGATCGTCAGGCCGCCGGCTGCACCAAAATCTTCGAGGACGGGATCACCGGCGCCCCACGCAAGCGCCTCGGTTTGGCCCGCGCGCTCGGAGGCTGCGCCGTCTACGACGTGCCGATTGCCCACCTCACCCCGGCCCTCTCCCCCCGCAAGCGGGCGGAGAGGGAGCTTGGAGGGTGAGGTGGGGGGAATTTCGAGCGATGGGATCACCCCGGCCGCGGCGCTGGCTCATTCACGCCGCCTCGTCGTCAAGATCGGCTCGGCGTTGCTGGTGGCGGAGAGCGGCGAGATCCGGCGCCCCTGGCTCGCCGCACTGGCCGAGGACGTGGCCCGCTGCCGCGCCCGCGGCCAGGAGGTGATCCTGGTCTCCTCCGGCGCGATCGCGGTCGGGCGCCGGCATCTGGGGCTGGTCGGAAGGCCGCTGCGGCTCGACGAAAAGCAGGCGGCCGCCGCCACCGGCCAGATCCGCCTGGCGCACGCCTATCAGGAGGCGCTCGCGCACTACAGCATCACCGTCGCGCAGATCCTGTTGACCCCGGACGATACCGAGGAGCGGCGGCGGCATCTGAACGCGCGCGCGACCTTCGCCCGGCTGCTGGCGCTCGGTGCGGTACCGGTGGTCAACGAGAACGATACGGTCGCCACCGCCGAGATCCGCTTTGGCGACAACGACCGGCTCGCCGCCCGCGTCGCCCAGATGACGAGCGCCGACATGCTGGTATTGCTGTCCGACATCGACGGGCTCTACACCGCCGATCCACGCCAGGATTCCCAGGCCCCGCACGTCCCGGTGGTGCGCGAGATCGGGCCGGAGATCGAGGCGATGGCCGGCCCGGCGGCGCCCGGCTACAGCTCCGGCGGCATGGTGACCAAGCTCGCGGCCGCGCGCATCGCGATGAATGCCGGCTGCCACATGCTGATCGCGCGCGGCACACGGAAGAGCGGCGGGGCCGCGGGGCCGCTCGCCGCGATCGAGGCCGGCGGCCGGGCCACCTTGTTCGTGCCGCATGGCGAGCCGCGCTCGGCCCGCAAGGCGTGGATCGCCGGGGCGGTCAACCCGTCGGGGACGGTGATCGTCGATGACGGCGCCATGGGCGCGCTGCGCCGCGGCAAGAGCCTATTGCCGGCCGGCGTCGTCGCCGTCGAAGGGGTTTTCGAGCGCGGCGACGCGGTGATCGTCCGCACTCGCGCCGGGTCGGAGGCCGGGCGCGGGGTCTCGGCTTATTCGAGCACTGACATCGGCCGCATCGCCGGACACAAGAGTGGTGAAATTGCCGGCATCCTCGGCTATCGTGGACGCGATGAGATCATCCATCGCGACGATCTGGTGGTGACCGAACCCCGATGACGGCAACCCGATGACGACAACCCGATGACAGGCGAAACGCTGCTGCGCAATCGCGTCGAGACGTCGGAGCCGGATCTGGCGGCGGCGATGGCCCGGATCGGGCGCCGCGCGCGCAAGGCCGCCGCCGCTCTCGCGCTCGCCTCTGCGGAGGCCAAGGCGTCGGCGCTGCGCGAGGCCGCCCTGGCGGTGCGGGCGCAGGCGGGCGAGATCCTCGCCGCCAATGCCCGTGACCTCGCCGAGGCCGAAGGAGGAGACCTGTCGCCGGCATTGCGCGATCGCCTTGCTCTCGACCGCAAACGGGTCGAGGCGATCGCCGCGGGGCTCGAGGAAATTGCGGCACAGCCCGATCCGGTCGGCCGCACGCTCGCCCGCTGGACTCGGCCGAACGGCCTGGACATCGAGCGCGCCGCCGTGCCGCTCGGCGTCATCGGCATCATCTATGAGAGCCGGCCGAACGTCACCGCCGATGCCGGCGGGCTGGCGCTCAAATCGGGGAATGCCGCGATCCTGCGCGGCGGCTCGGAGAGCTTTCATTCCTCACGGGCGCTGGTCGCGGCACTGGTCGAGGGATTGCGCGCGGCGGGATTGCCGCCGGCCGCGATCCAGCTCGTGCCGACGCGCGACCGCGCCGCCGTCGGCATGATGCTCGGCATGAGCGGGGTGATCGACATCATCGTGCCGCGCGGCGGATCGTCCCTGATCGAGCGGGTGCAGCGCGAGAGCCATATCCCGGTCATCGCCCATCTCGAAGGGCTCTGCCACACCTATGTCGACGGCGCGGCCGACCCGGAAAAGGCGCGGCGAATCGTGCTCAACGCCAAGATGCGCCGGGTGTCGATCTGCGGCGCCACCGAAACCCTGCTCGTCGACCGTGCTGCCATGGCGCAATTGCCGGCGATCCTCGCCGATCTGCGCGCGGCCGGCTGCGAGCTGCGCGGCGACCCGGAAATCGTGGCGCTCGATCCCGCGGCGGCGGCGGCGAGCGAAGCGGATTGGCGCACCGAATATCTCGATGCGATCCTGGCGATCCGTGTCGTCGACGGCGTCGCCGAGGCGATCGAGCACGTCAACCGCTATGGCTCGCACCATACCGACGCGATCGTCACCGAGGACGCGGCCATAGCCGAGCGCTTTCTGCGCGAGGTCGACAGCGCCATCGTGCTGGTCAATGCCTCGACGCAATTCGCCGATGGCGGCGAATTCGGCATGGGCGCCGAGATCGGCATCTCGACCCAAAGGCTGCCGCCGCGCGGGCCGGTCGGCGCCGAGCAATTGACGACCTACAAATACCTGGTGCGCGGCAGCGGGCAGGTGCGCCCCTGACCGAGCGGCCGCAGCAAGGCGTGCCCGTCCGGCGCCATCGCCGGATCGGGCTGTTGGGCGGCTCGTTCAACCCGGCCCATGGCGGCCATGTGCATCTGAGCCTGCTCGCGTTCAAGCACCTCGACCTCGACGAGGTGTGGTGGCTGGTCTCGCCGCAGAACCCGCTGAAGCCTGTTGCCGGCATGGTGCCGTTCGCGCTCCGGCTGGAGCAGGCGCGGCGGGTCGCCGCCGGGCACAGACGCATCGCCGTCAGCGATTTCGAAAGCGGGCTGCGCTCGCGCTATACCGCCGACACGGTAGAGGCGCTGCGCCGCCGCTTTCCGCGGCTCGATTTCGTATGGCTGATGGGCGGCGACAACCTCGTCCAGATCCGCCGATGGGATCGCTGGACAACGATCTTTCGCACCGTCCCGATCGCGGTCTTCGACCGCCCTTCCTTTTCGCTGCGGGCGCTGGCCGGGTTGCCGGCGAAGCGCTTCGCGCGCCGGCGAGCGCCGGTTTCGGCGGCACGCCGGCTGGCCGCGGCCGAGCCCCCGGCCTGGGCGTTTTTTCATACCCGGCTCGACCCGACCTCGGCGACCCTGATTCGCTCGGAGCGGAACGAAACCCTGTCCCGGACCTTGACGGAAGCGAGGACCAGATTGTCGACGATCGCCACCTTGACCCCGCGCCGGCGGCCGGCCATGCCGCAGCCGCTGCTCGATCTCGTTCTGAGGACGCTCGAAGACGGCAAGGCCGAGGACATCGTGACCATCGAGCTCGCCGGCAAGACGACGATCGCCGACCAGATGGTCGTCGCCAGCGGCCGCTCGATCCGGCAGGTGGTGGCGTTGACCGAGCATCTCGAAGAGGCGCTGGCGCGGCGCGCGCGGATCTCGATCGAGGGCAAGGCGCAAGGCGATTGGGTCCTGATCGACGCCGGCGATGTGATCATTCACCTGTTCCGGCCCGAGATCCGCGCCTATTACAATCTCGAAAAGATGTGGGGCGCCGATTTCCCCGATGCCGAAGCGGCGCGGCAATAGCAGGGGACGCGGTCGATCCGGTTCCGCATTCTTGCGATCGGCAGGCTGCGCCGCGGGCCGCTCGAGGAATTGCAGGCGCTCTATGCCGCGCGGATTGTGCCGCCGCCGGTAATCCTCGAGCTTGAGGTGCGGCAGCGCCTGCCGGCGGCGGTCATGAAGGCGCGCGAGGCCGAATTGATCCTTGCCGCGCTGCCGCAAAGCGCCCGCCTTGTCGCCCTCGACGAGCACGGCGCGGCGTGGTCGAGCCGGGACTTTGCCGACCGCCTCG
Source organism: uncultured Alphaproteobacteria bacterium (assembly GCA_963814865.1). Classification (GTDB taxonomy): domain Bacteria; phylum Pseudomonadota; class Alphaproteobacteria; order ATCC43930; family CGMCC-115725; genus AP-15. Next base: position 116,050 of record CAWFEN010000003.1, read on the forward strand.
CCCGTTGGCGCGACGAAAGTGTGGCCGAAGCCGCTTTCGCGATCGGCGGCGCCGAGGGCCTCGACGCTGCCATCCTCGATCGCGCTCATCTGGTGCTGTCGCTCGGTCCGATGACTTGGCCGCATCTTCTCGTCCGCGGCATGCTGCTCGAACAGCTCTATCGCGCCCAGCAGATCCTCGCCGGCCACCCCTATCACCGCGAATGACCTTGACGGCCGGATGGCCGGCATCCGAGCGCATGACACGATCCCGCACCGCGTGCTTGCACCGGTTGATTTGCTGTCGCATCGTGGCGCGGATTCAGTACCATAGCGCTCGCGACGGGCTCCGGGGGACGTGGGCGGAGTGTCGCCGAATGGAGTTCGACGCGGCATGATCACGGCCGGATCCCCGGATGGGGCGGGCGTCACCCCGCAGCAGGTAACCGCGCCGCTGACCCCCGCCGCGATCTTTCTGGTCGTGACGGTGAACCCCGGCGCCGAAAACGCCGCTGCCGTGCGGTCGCTTTGCGGAGACCTCGCGGCGCTCCAGCGCGCGGTCGGATTTCGCGATCCGGAACGAGGTCTGTCCTGCATCACCGGGGTCGGCTCCGAGGTTTGGGATCGGCTCTTCGGGCCGCCGCGGCCGGCCGAGCTGCACAAGTTACGTGAAATCCGCGCCGGACCGCGCCTCGCCCCGTCGACGCCGGGCGACCTGCTCTTCCACATTCGCGCGGCGCGCATGGATCTGTGCTTCGAGCTGGCGGCGCAGATCATGGCGCGACTGGGCGACGCGGTTTCGCCTTCTGACGAGGTCCACGGCTTTACCTATTTCGACCAGCGCGATCTGCTGGGGTTTGTCGACGGCACCGAAAATCCCACCGGACAGGAAGCGGTCGACGCCACCCTGATCGGCGCGGAGGACGCCGCCTTCATCGGCGGCAGCTATGTGATCGTTCAGAAATATCTGCACGACCTGGCCGGCTGGAACGCGCTGCCGACCGAGGCGCAGGAACGCATCATCGGCCGCACCAAGCTGTCCGACATCGAGCTCGATGACGCGATCAGGCCGAGCTCGGCGCACAATGCGCTGACCACCATCGTCGAGGACGGGAAAGAAATCAAAATCCTGCGGGTCAACATGGCCTTCGGCCAGCCCGGGCAGGGCGATTTCGGTACCTATTTCATCGGCTACAGCCGTTCGCCGCGGACCATCGAGCAGATGCTGGCGAACATGTTCGTCGGCCGCCCGCCCGGCAATTACGACCGGATCCTGGATTTCAGCCGCGCCGTCACCGGCAATTTGTTCTTTGTGCCGACGGCGACATTTCTCGACAACGTGCCGGCGGACGCGCCTGCGGCGGAGCCGCCGATCACTGCGCCGTCCACGGACGCTTCGACGCAACCCAATCCGCCGGCGCCGGATGGCTCGCTCGGCATCGGTTCTCTCAAAGGAAATCCCCGGCATGAATAACCTGCACCGCGAACTGGCTCCGATCTCTGATGCGGCGTGGGCCCAGATCGAGGAGGAGGCCTCCCGAACATTGAAGCGCTACCTCGCCGGGCGGCGTGTCGCCGATGTCCAGGGGCCGGGCGGCACCGCGGTTTCCGCGGTCGGCACCGGCCATCTGCGCAACATCGCGGCGCCGGCGGAGGGCATTCTGGCCCGGCAGCGCGAGGTCAAGGCGCTCGTGGAATTGCGTGTGCCGTTCGAGCTCGATCGTCAGATGATCGACGATGTGGAGCGCGGTGCCAATGATTCGGACTGGCAGCCGGCAAAAGACGCCGCACGTCAAATCGCCTTTGCCGAGGACCGCGCGATCTTCGACGGCTATGCCGCGGGCGCTATCGAAGGCATCCGTCAGGGCACCAGCAATCCGATCGCGACCCTGCCTGCCGATGTGCGCAATTACCCCGACGCCATTGCCCATGCCTTGAGCCAGCTGCGGCTGGTCGGCGTCAACGGCCCCTATTCGGTGCTGCTCGGCGCCGAGGAATACACCGCCGTCGCCGAGGCCAGGGACTATGGCTACCCGGTGCTCGAGCATTTGCGGCGCCTCGTCGAGGGCGAGATCATCTGGGCTCCGGCCATTGCCGGCGCCTTTGTGCTGACCACCCGCGGCGGCGATTTCGATCTGCATATCGGCCAGGATTTTTCGATCGGCTATTCGAGCCACAGCGATGCCGCCGTCCGCCTCTATCTGCAGGAGACGTTCACTTTCCTGCTGCTGACCACCGAGGCCGCCGTGGCATTGGCGCCGGCGGCCAAGGCATAGCACCCGGAACGGCGTCCCCACGGCTTCAGTTTCGCGTGTATCGAATATCCGCATCGGCCGAGGTTGATCGACCATGAATTCCCATCACCGCCCCAAGCCGCTGGTGCTGTGCATCCTCGACGGCTGGGGCGATCGGGCCGCAGCCGGCGACAACGCGATCGAGGCGGCCCGCGCGCCCAACTGGCACCGGCTGATCGCGCGCTGGCCGCACGCGCAGCTGCAGGCGAGCGAGCACGATGTCGGCCTGCCCGACGGCCAGATGGGAAATTCCGAGGTCGGGCACACCAATCTCGGCGCCGGCCGGCTCGTCCTCCAGGACCTGCCGCGCATCGACGAAGCGATCGCCGCCGGCACGCTCGCGACGATGCCGGCATTGCGCGCGTTCATCGGCAAGTTGAAAGAGAGCGGCGGCACCGCGCATGTGCTGGGGCTGGTGTCGCCCGGCGGCGTGCATTCGCATCAGCACCAGGTCGCGGCGCTCGCCCGCATCGCCGCCGAAGCCGGCGTGCCGGTCGCGGTCCATGCGTTTCTCGACGGCCGCGACACGCCGCCGAAATCGGCCATCGGCTATCTGGAGAAATTTGTGCGCGATGTCGCCGGCCGGGGCCAGGTGTCGATCGCGACGATCGGCGGCCGCTATTATGCGATGGACCGCGACAACCGCTGGGACCGCGTCGAGAAAGCCTATCGGGTCATCGCGGAAGGCGATGGCGAGAATGCCGATGGTCCGCCCCAAGCGATCGAAGCAGCCTACAGGCGTGGCGAAACCGACGAGTTCGTGCGTCCGACCGCGATCGCCGGCTATCGCGGAATGGCGGATGGCGACGGGTTGCTGATCGCCAATTTTCGCGCCGATCGGGTGCGCGAGATCGCCGCCGCCCTGCTCGACCCGGATTTCTCCGGCTTTACACGAGCAAAGCCCACCGCCTTTGCCGCTGCCCTCGGCCTCGTCGAATATTCGACCGGGCTCAACCGCTTTCTCGACGTCCTGTTCCCGCCCGCCGACCTCGAAGATACCTTTGGCGAGGTGGTGTCGAAAGCCGGGCTCGAGCAGCTGCGCATCGCCGAGACCGAGAAATACGCGCATGTCACGTTTTTCTTCAATGGCGGGCGCGAGACGGTCTTTCCCGGCGAGCAGCGCATCCTGGTGCCGTCGCCCAAGGTCGCGACCTACGATCTGCAGCCTGAGATGTCGGCACCCGAGGTCACCGACAAGGTGGTCGAGGCGATCCGCGCCGGCACCTTCGACGTGATCGTGCTCAATTACGCCAATGCCGACATGGTCGGCCATACCGGCCGGCTCGACGCCGCGGTCGAGGCGGTCGAAGCCGTCGATACCTGCCTCGGCCGGCTGGCGCAGGCGGTCGAGGAAGCGGGCGGCACGCTCGTTGTCACCGCCGATCACGGCAATGCCGAGATGATGCGCGATCCGCAGACGGGCGAGCCGCATACCGCGCACACGCTGAACCCGGTGCCGTTCGTGGTGGTCAACCCGCCTGCCCGCATCCGCCGCCTCGATGACGGCCGCCTCAGCGATGTGGCCCCGACCTTGCTCGATATCCTCGGTCTGCCGCAGCCGGCGGCGATGACCGGCCACTCGCTGATCGCGGCCGAGGAAAGACGGCGCCGCGCCGGGTGAACGCGCTGCCGCTCGCGGCTTGATCAGCGGGCCGGGTGCCGGGTATCATGCGGGTCCCGTCCGAGCCGGCCGGCTGGAGCGTCAGCGGACGGACGGAGCGGATTTTGGTTGCCTCGGCGCGGCGGGTCGACGCCCGGCATAGGGTGCAAAAATGAAGCGTCTGGGTTTGCTTGCCGCTGCCGCCGCGATACTGGCGATCTTTTCGCTGCGCCAGGATGTCGGCGCGGCGACCCCGAACTCGACCGAGACCTATACGGGGCTCAACCTGTTCGGCGAAGTGTTCGAGCTGGTCCGCGCCGATTACGTCGCCAAGGTCAGCGATGATGCGTTGATCGAATCGGCGATAAACGGGATGCTGACCTCGCTCGATCCGCACTCGAACTATATGAACGCAAAGAACTTCAACGACATGAAGGTTCAGACCCGCGGCGAGTTCGGCGGGCTCGGGATCGAGGTGTCGATGGATAACGGCCTCGTCAAGGTGGTGTCGCCGATCGACGACACGCCTGCTGCGCATGCCGGGTTGAAGCCGGGCGATCTGATCACCCAGCTCGACGGCAAGCCGGTGCAGGGGATGACCCTTCCCGAGGCGGTCGAAAAGATGCGCGGGCCGGTCAACAGCGACATCAAGCTGACGATCCGGCGCGCCGGGCGCGACCCGTTCGACGTCAAATTGACCCGGGCGACGATCAAGATCCAGTCCGTCCGCTCGCATCTCGTCGGCGACGATATCGGCTATATCCGCATCACCAGCTTCACCGAGCAGACCGATGTCGGGCTCGAGAACGCGATGAAGAGCCTCAAGCAGCAGGCCGGCGGCAAATTGCGCGGGGTGATCCTCGACCTGCGCAACAATCCTGGCGGCCTGCTCGATCAGGCAGTCGCCGTCTCGGATGCGTTTCTCGACCAAGGCGAGATCGTCTCGACCCGCGGCCGGCGCGCCGACGACGCCCAGCGTTATGACGCGCGTCCCGGCGACATCGCCGCCGGCCTGCCGCTCGCCGTGCTGATCAATGGCGGCTCCGCCTCGGCCAGCGAGATCGTCGCGGGCGCCCTGCAGGACCACCACCGGGCGATCCTGCTGGGCACGCGGTCGTTCGGCAAGGGATCGGTGCAGACCATCATCCCGCTGCCCGGCCATGGCGCGATGCGGCTGACCACCGCGCGCTACTACACCCCCTCGGGACGGTCGATCCAGGCGAAGGGGATCGAGCCCGACATCGTCGTCGAGGCCGCCAAGATCGAGACCCCGCCCGGCAAGGGCGAGGCCAAGGCCGCCGCCGCGTCGAATGGGAAGAAAGACGGAACCCCGGACGACGCCGTCGACAGCGACGCCGAAGAGAGTTCGGTCGATCCGTCGCTGATGGGCACGCCGGCGGATTATCAGCTCACCCGCGCGGTCGACATGCTGCGCGGCATGGCGTTGTTCGCCGGGCATATGGCCAACTGACGCCGCCACCAACTGACGCCGCCACCAACTGAGCCGGGGCCGGGTCGGGTGCCGGCCGGCAGCGTCAGAACAGGGGCAGCCGGGCGATCGCCCGGTCGATCGCGGCCTTGTCGGGCATCGCGCTCTGTGCGCCGCGGGCGAGACAGGCGAGACCGGCGGCGGCGCTCGCCCGCCGCAGTGCGGTTGCCAGCGTCGTGCCCAGCTCGAGCGCGGCGGCGAGCACCCCGACGAATGTGTCGCCGGCGCCGGTCGTATCGACAGGCTCGATCGGCAATGCCGGCGCCCTGAGCCTCGTGCCGTCGGTGAGATATGCCGTCGCCCCGGCGGCGCCCTGCGTGACCACAAGCCCGAGCCGCAATGCCCGTGCGACCCCCGCCGGGTCCGGCCCGTGCGAGGCCGCCTCGCCTTCGTTGGCGACCAGCAGATCGATCTGCGGCAGCAGCGCGGGATCGAGCGGCAGCGCGGGTGCCAGGTTCAGCACGATGCGCCCGCCGCGCGCCCGCACCCGTTTGATCATCGCCGCGGTTTCGCCGGTCGGGACCTCCATCTGCGTTACCAGGATCGTGCCGGGGCCGAGCAGGTCGTCAGGGATTTGGTCCGACCGCGCGGCTGCGTTGGCGCCGGGCGCGACCGCGATCAGATTCTCGCCCTGCTGCGATACCATGATCGCGGCACAGCCGGTCGGCTGCTCGACCGCCCGCACCAGGTGCGTATCGACCCCGGCCTGCACCAGCGGGGCGAGCGCGATGCCGGCGAACAGATCGGCGCCGACGGCACCGGCCAGCACGGTTTCGCACCCGGCCCGACATGCCGCCAGCGCCTGGTTGGCGCCCTTGCCGCCGGGGAGCAGCGCGTAATCGCCGCCCGGCACGGTCTCGCCCGGCTCCGGCAGATGCGGGACCGGCACGATCAGATCGACATTGATCGAGCCAAAGACCAGGATCATCGGAAACGACCTTCCGCTGAAACAGCTGAACGCGCATTATCGCCCGCAGCAAGCAATCGGCGGGAACTGGTTTTCGCGGGAATGATGAATATCCCGTCGAAACAGCAAGACTCCCTGGACCGTACTCTGACCTGGACACCGAGCCGGCGAGAGAGGGAACGATGAGAGAAAATCGCGTAAAGCGCATCCTGCACGAGGGCGGCCTCGCCCTGGGAACCCATGTCGGCGGCATCCCCGATCCGCAAATCGTCGAGATCATCGGGCTCGCCGGGTTCGACGCCGCCTTTATCGACATGGAGCATACGAGCTTCGACCTGCATGACGTGCAGGCGATGGTCATGGCGGCCGAGCATGTCGGGATCACGCCGATCGTGCGCACGCCGGGTTTCGACCCGGCCTTTATCCTGCGCCTGCTCGACATGGGCGTGCAGGGCATCCAGGTGCCGCATGTCGGCAGCGCCGAGATGGCGCGCGCCGCGGTGCAGGCGGTGCGCTATCCGCCGCAGGGCGAGCGCGGCATGGCGGCCGGCAGCCGCGCCGCCGAATACGGCCGGATCCCGCTGGTCGAGCATATGGCGCAGTCCAACCGCGAGATCCTGCTCGCCTGCATGATCGAGGACATGGCGGCGGTCGAGCGGATCGAGGAGATCGCCGCCGTCGAGGGCGTCGACCTGCTGGCGGTCGGCCCGTCGGATTTGTCGCGCTCGCTCGGCGTCAGCGGGCACCCCGACCATCCGCGGCTGGTGGCGGCGATCGACCGGGTGCGCGCCGCGGCGAAAAATAGCGCCGGCGCCCGGCTGGCCCTGCCGCTCGACCATGCCGCCTTTCCGCGCAATGCTGCGCAGCTCAAGGAGCTCGGCGCCGGCTACACCAACTGCGCCCCGACCCCCGAGGCGCGGCTGCTGAAATCGCTGCGCGAGCAGGCCGCCCAAGCCCGCAAGCTGCTCGGCTAGGGCCGCCGTCCCGCGCGCGTCATCGATGGCGCGGCGTCCTCTTGACGGTCACGCGGGAGAAAGCCTACACAGCTTAAGCTGCGCTGGTGGCAAGTGCAGGCATTTAGGGAGATCGCAGATGGCTCGCATCAGGCATATCGCACTTGTGACTGATGATCCCGCGAAGACCGCGGAATTCTACAAGCAACATTTCGGCCTGACCGAGCTGTATCGCCGGCCCGGCGACACCGGCGAAAAGGGCGTCTGGCTCAGCGACGGCTACATTTACTTCGCCATTCTGAAACATGGCGAGCCCGGCGCGCCCAAGCTCGGCCCGGGACAAACCTCCGACATTCGCGGGATTCACCACATCGGCTTCTACGTGGACGATGAGCAGGCAACGGCCAAGACCCTGCGAGAGGCGGATTATGCGCCGGTCCCGATCCCGAAATACGAGAGGTCCGAGGGGGCCGAGACGACCCCGATGGGCGACGCCGCCAATCTGAAGTATTTGGGTCCCGACGAGGTCCAGATCGACATCCGCAGCCGCGGCTGGAACGAAGCGATCAGCTTTGCCATGCAGCGCTATGAGCTGACCCCGGCGAAAGAAGAAGCCAAATAATCGGCAGACCGCGTTCCGGCGGGCGCCCGCATCGCCCGCCGGATCGCGGCATCACCGTATCGCGTCCGGGAGGCCTGACATCGCCGGCACTTGCGGGCTTGGGCGAACCCTGATTCGAGCCGTCGCAGGCGGCGCGCTGCTGCTCATTCCCTGGATCGCCGAGGCCGCGACCAAGGTACAGATCCTGGCGATCGATCCGCCGTCGCCGGCCGTCCTCGGGCGGTGGCAGCAGCTCTCGCTGCGCATCGGCTACCAGACCGGCGGACCGGTCCTGATCGCCGCCCAGCCCCTTCTCGCCGGCCAGCCGGTGCCGGGGATCAATGGCGGGATGGCGCCGCGCGAAGCGGGGGAGGGCGAGGCGTTCCTGTGGTTCGCCTTTACCGACCCGCGCAAAGTCGACACGATCCGCGTCACCGCCGCGACCCGATCGGGCAAAATTATGGCTACCGCCGACCTTTCGGTCGATCTCGCCTGGACCGGGCAGCCCTTGATGACCCCGCATGTGCCGGCCGATTGGGTCGGACGGATGCAGGCCGGCCAGCAGCGCGCCGCGCGATCGCGCGGCGATCAGTGGATGGGCGGCCCGCTGGGCACGCTGATGCAGACGGCGGCGCGCGGCATGATGATGGCCGTGCCGCTCTACTTCGTGCTGCAGGCATGGCTGTTGTGGCGCCTGCACGGCGGCTGGCGCAAGGCGGCCGCGGCACCGCTCTGGCCGATGGGCCTCGTTCTCGCCTACACCGTCTGTGCGTTCCTCGACGGCAGCAATATCTTCCCGCTGGTGCTGATCTTCACCGCCCCGCTGGCCTTCCTCTATCTGCTGGCCCTCCTGGCGCTGCACTGGATCATCTGACAAACCGGCACCGCCGCGGATCGCGTCACGCCGGTCGTTTCGCCGCCCTCCCGGCTGGTGGATCTCCCGGTGTCGGCATTGGCGTCATCCGCGCACGCCCAGGCACAAAATCGAGCTTCCTGCGCAGCCCGAGGGCGCTGAACATCGGGGCATAAAGAGCGTGCTCCTCACCGGGGTGTCGTGGTAGGGTTCGATGACGTCAAGCCCCGGCCTGCGATAGAGGGGCTGTGCGCTGGCCGTGGCAGGCAGGGTGTCCAGCGTCACCCGATAGCCGACCCGTTCGGCCACCGCCACGACAGCGGGTACCAAGGGTGTGCCGAGACCTCTGCCTCGCCCTTCCGGGGCCACAAAATTCCGGCGTACGAACGACGAACACCCCGCGCGTATGAGAACGGTTGCGCCAGCGCGCTTCGGGGACACGGATCAAAGGAGCATCGTGTGGGATCATCTGTCCGCTTCGCCATGATCGGAATGAGCAGGCCGGGACTCTGGGCCCGCGTCCGGGTCCGGGTCGCTGCGGCCTCGTTGATGATGTGCGCGGCCGCGCCCGGCCTCGCCGCCGACCTCACGCCACAAGAGGCAAAGAAGCTCGCCGTAGATGCCTACATCTACGGATATCCACTGATGACGAGCGATGTCACAGAGAAGGCGTTCATCAACACAATCGCGCCCAACCCGCAGACCTTCCAGGCGCCATTGAACCAGTTCGTCAGTTTGCCGAAGTACCCGCCGGCGGACTACAAAGGTGTTACGGCTCCGAATGCCGACACACTCTACTCCGCCGCATTCATCGACGTGTCGAAGGAACCAATCCTTCTCTCCTACCCCGACATGCATGGACGGTACTTTCTCTTTCCGATCTACTCCCAATGGACGAATGTAATCGGCGCGCCCGGCAAGCGAACCTTGGGAACCGGCGCGCAGACCATCGCCATCACCGGTCCCAATTGGCGCGGGTCTTTGCCGTCGGGCGTTGCGCAGGAGGTGAAGTCGCCGACCAACACGGTCTTTATCATCGGGCGTGTCTATGCCGACGGGACGTCTGCGGATTACGCGAAGGTGAACGCCGCTCAGAAGGAGTTCAAGCTCGTGCCGCTCAGTTCCTATGGCAAGCCATACACGCCGCCGGCCGGAACAATCGACCCTAGGGCGCCGAGTGTTAAGGACAAGGTTCGGGACGTCATCGGCGCGATGGACACCCAGGCCTATTTCAATGCTTTGGCCCTGTCGATGGCCGTCAACCCGCCGGTCTTGCCACAGGACGCCCCCATCGTCGCGGAGATGGCGAAGATCGGCCTTGTGCCCGGCGAGCCATTCGATCTGGGCAAGCTGCCTCCCGTCGATCAAGCGGCGCTCGCCGACGTTGCGACAGTCGCTTCCGAGCAGATGGCGGGGCAGCAGAAGACGGGCAACAAGGTCGTCAATGGCTGGTTGCTCACCCTCGGCACCGGAGAATACGGCACGAAATATCTCTGGCGCGCGACTGTGTCGAACATCGGCTGGGGCGCGAACCTGGACAAGGACGCGGTCTATCCAAGCACGAAGGTGAGCAGCGACGGCGCACCGCTGATCGGCGCGAACACCTACACAGTCCATTTTGCTAAGGGCGAGACGCCCCCGGTCGACGGCTTCTGGTCGATCACGATGTATGACAGCTCATATTTCTTCTATGCGAATGCACTGAACAAGCTCACGGTGAGCCTGCGTGACAATCCCGTGCTAAACGCCGATGGGTCGCTTGATCTCTATTTTTCACACGACAAACCCGCCAACGCACCTCAGGCCAATTGGCTGCCGGCACCGGCGGGCCAGTTCATCCTGATGATGCGGATGTATTGGCCGAAAGAAACGTCCCCCTCGATTCTCGATGGAACCTGGTCGCCACCGCCGGTGAAGAAGGCAGGTTGAACCGACACAACCACCGAGCGCGTCGCGCGCGAGCAAGGGATTGCCGATTGGCATCAGAGCCTGGCCTTGAATAATTCGCCGGGCTGCGTGATGGGGGTGGCGGGAGCGACATAAGCCGTTGGTTCCGTGTATGATTTGGTTGCTGAAGCCGGATCAGCCGAAGCCGACGGAGTTCGCGCCCGCCATGGGCGAATTGCCCACGGATTTCACCGGGTTCCGACCGGACGGCAGGGCCTGGTCTTCATGCCCCAAAGCTGCCGCACGATGCGAACGAGAGCGGAGCTCATAAACGAACCCAAACCGGTCATTCGACGTTCCTGCTGCTAAGATTGACGGTCTCGCCCGCTGACCGGCGCCACGCCGCGGTCGATTCGCGGGGTCTATCGCATGTTGCGCACAAATGCAGGACGTACGATTGCCGCCGGCCCACTCACACTGGACGACTGGAGGGGCAAGACGCTCTCCCGTGTCCGCGCTCTGATCAAGCAGGCGGACCCCGATCGCTCGAGGCAGCACGCTGGGCCCACCTCCCCGGGAGGCCCCAGCGGCGGCAGCGTCAGGCGACTAATTAGGGGAGGACGCCGGGAACCTAGTTGAGATGGTAGATCCGGGCAGCGTTGCCGCCGGCGATCTTGGCCTTCTCCTCTTCGGTGCAGTCGCCCAGAACCTCCTCGATGATCTGCCGGCTCCGCGGGAAGGTTGACTCGACGTGGGGGTAATCCGAGCCCCAGAGGAGGTTGTCGACGCCGATGATGTGGCGGTCGCGGATTCCCATGGCGTCTTCCTGGAAGCCGGCGAACACGTTGCGGTGGAAATAGTCGCTGGGCAGCATCGCCTCGTTGAACCGATAGCGCTCCTGCTGGACCCGCTGGGTATACGTGTAGTCGATGCGGTCCAGGAAGTGGGGAATCCAGGACAGTTCGTGCTCGACGGTGCCGACCTTGAGTTTCGGATGGCGCTCGAAGACGCCGCTGAAGATCATGTCGCTGAGCGACATCCGCACCCAGTGATCGGCGTTGGCCAGGAAGGAATTGCGGACGCGGTTGCGGTCCTCAAGCGCAAAATCCTGCCCGGGGCCCGGCCGGTTGGTCGCGATGTGCATGCCGATCGGAATATCGAGATCCTGGGCCGCCGCCCACAGCGGCTCGTACATGGGATTGTCGTACCCCTTCCCCTCGGGCGGATAGACGGTGATCATGCCACCCGCCAGCCCCATCCTGGCGCAGCGCTGCAACTCCGCGACGCCCTCCTGCACATCGTCGACGTTGATCATCGCGATGCCCTTCAGGCGCTTGGGCTCCGCGGCGGAGAACTCGGCGAGCCAGTCGTTGTATCCCCGGAAAATCTCCGACAGGAACGCACTGTCCGGGACGCTGTACAGCAGCAGGCCAACCGTCGGATAGACAATGCTGACATCCACCCCGTCGGCGTCCATGTCCTTGAGGTGCTCCTCGGGAACGTAGCCACCGCGCCGGACCCGATCGAAGGTCGTGGTCCGGACCATCTTTTCCGGCGCCTCAAACCGCATGCCGGTCTGCGCGCCGGGGCTCAGCCCGATCACCCGGTGGCCATCGCAATACCACCAGTCGCCATCATACTCACGGACCAGCTGGGGGACCCGGTCCTTGAACGCCGGCTTGGCTCTGCTCGTCCATAGGTCCGGCGACTCAAACACGTGATTATCCGATGATATGACCCGGTAATTCGCCATGACTTGACCCTCCCTTGGTGATGAGCGCCCTCGTCACTCTGCCGCTTACATGAGCCTCACCCCCCACTATATCGCGAGCGGCACCCTCGCGGATAGGGCGGAGTGTGCTCCGAAAGGCATTGGCTGCCGGCGCCTGGCCCAAAGCCTACCTGCTGGCGAGCCGCCTGAACGTCTCTTCGGGGGCATCTTGAGCCGAAGACGCGGGCAGGCGCGGCGAGTAGCTCCAAGGGTGATCGATCGCGCGTCCGGCGCGCATCCGAACGGCTGGTTTTGTGCTGACATCCAACCGTCGGCCTACCTGTCTGCTCAGTAATAGACCGACCGACCGGCCCCGCCGCCTGCCGCCACCAGCTCGCCGGAGACCGCCCAGGCCTTTTCCGAGGCCAGGAAGACCGCGACGAACGCGACCTCCGAAGCGTCCACCATGCGGCAGATGGCATTGCCGCGCGGCGAGTCCGGAGCGAAGTCCCGACGCTCCGCATCTTCCGCGGATACGCCCAGCTGGGTGGCGCGGGCCGCGAGCAGGCTCGGCGTGCGCTCGGTGCGGGTCGTGCCGGGATGGATGCAATTGACCGTGATCCCATGACGGCCGAATTGGACTGCCAGCGTCTTTGTCATGTGCACCAGGCCGGCATTGCGGGCGCCGCCGCTGAGGTTGCCGGCGTTGCGGGCGTTGCCGCCGCTGATGTTGATGATGCGGCCCCAGCCCGCCGTCTTCATAAACGGGATGACGGCGCGGGAACAGCGCAGCGCGCCGACATATTTCACGTTGAAATCCTGCAGCAAATCCTCGTCGATGACGGTTTCGATCGGTCCGGTCGCGGTGGCCGAGCCCCCTGGCGCGGACCCGCTGTTGACCAGGATGTGCAGGCCGCCCAGTTGCCGCGCCGCCTCGGCGACCATATGGTCGACCTGCTCCTTGCTGGTGACATCGGCGGCGAGGGGAAGGATGCGCCGGTTCGTCTCGGCCGCCAGCTCCCGCGCGCTCGCCTCCAGATCCGCCTGGTTGCGCGCCACGATCGCCACATCGGCCCCTTCGCGAGCCAATTCCCGCGCAATGGCTTTGCCGATGCCCCGACTGCCGCCAGTCACGATCGCATGCTTGCCTTGCAATCCGAGATCCATGGCACTCTCTCCCCGTGGCGGCGTGACCGCGATTTTATCGCTTCACTGCCCATTGTTCTCTCTGAGGGAACCTGGTGCAAGGGTGTTTGCCGGAGGACGATGTATGGAACGTGCCTGCATGCCCCCGGCAGAGCCGCCGCGCTCGATCGGCTGACCATTTGATTTCGCTGCCGCGCGCGGCAGAATTGTTGCGGCGGCCTGTACCGGAGGTCGAAACAGCTGTTCGGCGGCCCAAGATAAGGATGATATTGTATTTATGTTTCGCTGATCGGGCCAGTCCAGCGATAGCGAACGGCGCCCAAGGCGCCGTTGCCAAGGCTCCGCAGCAGCTATCGCGGTTCCTAATATGTTTCGCGCGGCAGGTTGAGGTGGGGGAAGACGCTGTGCACGTGCGGCGTCACGACCTGGCGCGCCGGGCGGATATAGGATTTGTCGAGCTCGTGATAACCGGTGACGCCAAGCAGCGACAGACAGATGCGGATCTCGTCTTCGAGGATCTCGAACAGCCGCACGACACCCGGCCCCCCAGCTGCGGCAAGGCCGTAGATATAAAGCCGGCCGACTGAGACAACATCGGCACCGAGGATCAGCGCCTTCACCACGTCGGTGCCACGATAGATGCCGCCATCGACCATGATTCGGGCGCGTCCCCCGACCGCTTCAACGACCTCGGGCAGGACATCGATCGAGCCAACGCCCTGATCGAGCTGGCGCCCGCCATGGTTCGACACGTAAACGCAGTCGGCCCCGCATTCGAGCGCAATCTTGGCGTCCTCGGCGGTGCCGATGCCCTTCAGCAGGATCGGAATGTCGAAGTTCTTCTTGATCCGCTCGATATCGCGCCAGTTGAAGCGGGCCTGGTAGATGCGGGCGTCCTCATCGCTCGTGCTTACACGCGCACGCCGGCGCTGGTGGCGTTTGGCGATGTCGCGCTCGCGGCGGCTGTGGCTGTCGGTGTCGATGGTAAAGCAGAACGCGTCATAGCCATTGCCGATGGCGCGTCGGACATGGTCATCGACCCAATCGGCATCGCCACGGATATAAAGCTGGAAGATTTTGAAGGCGTTGCCTGAGGCTTCGGCGGTTTTTTCCAACCCGGGATGCGCTCCGGAACTCAAAATCATCCCGTTGCCGAACTCGCGGGTAGCCGCGGCAACGGTGGCACCGCCACCCGGCTCGAACACTTCAAGCCCGCCGACGGCCGAGCAAAGCACTGGGATGCGCAGCTTCTTGCCGAAGAATGTGCGGCTGCAGTCGACGTTTGACACATCGCGCAACACTCGGGGGCGGAAACCCCAGGCATCGAGAGCGGCACGGTTGCGCGCCAATGTCGTCTCGGTCTCGGCGCCACCGATCAGATAGTCCCAATTATTGCGATTGAGATTGGTGCGCGCTTGGGTGACGAACTCGTGCAGGTTCTGAAACCGTTCTTCGAGCGACCCGGTCATGGTTTTCTCCCTCGCTGGTTTGTCGTCTGTCGCAGGCTGAGCCGGTGGTGTCGGATGGCGAGGATCTCAGCGTAAGCCGAGCCAGCCGGTCTCGGCAATCGGCGCGCCCCGGGTTTTCGCGATCCGTCCTATGTTGGCGAGGATCGGCCCATCGGCATGGCGCTTGGCCGCGTCGGCATACAATCCTTCCAGGCTGTATAGACCACCTGCCCGCGTTTGTCGTCGAACGAGGTCGGCAGGCCGGAGAGCAGCGCCTCGATCTTGCCGGCCGGTCAACATGCTCGTCAGAGCCATCACGATTCCAACCAAGATCGGTCAGCGTCAAACTCGAACCGGGCCGCTGAGCAACACGGCTGCCCGGTTTCAACCGAACGCTGGGCGGGTTAACCTCTCCTTATGCCGAGTTTCCGATCGCGCCCGCCGGCTTCGCTCTACGTCGCCGGGCCGTTTTGCGATGGGCCAGTGATGTTCTCGGTTCCGGCGAAAGCCGTCGGTCCTCACCCTCAGGGCTCGGTGGTCGGGCTGCGACAGACCATGAACCGGCCGGCAGCGATCGTCATCCCGCCGGCAATGGGCATCATAGCCGACCATTGGGGCGTCGGTCAGAGCTTGGTCATTCCGGGCACCATTTTGCTTGTGCTGCCCGCCCCGCTCACCTCGATCACCCGGCGCAAGGCGCGGACCGTACCGATCAGCCGGAGCCGACCTTGGGCGGCTGACCCCGCATGCTCCGGGGCGCAGCCTTATCCGACATCCGCGCGTTGCGTGACCAATCCCGGGAGAACGCCATGACAGCAACCTCTGGCATCGGCACGGCGGCAGTTCCCGCCAGCCATGTGCTCGGCCGCAAGCTCGACAGCATCCCGTTCAGCGGCTACCACCTGGGGGTGATCCTGGTGCTCGGGCTCGTCGCGCTGGTCGATGGCTACGACGGCTCGATGACGGGGACGCTGCTCGTGCTCGCAAAAAAGCCGCTGCATGTCACCCCCGGCGAGATTCGCCTGCTCGCCGTCTCATCGAGCCTGGCGGCTTGCCTCGGCGGATTCGCGGCCGCGGCGATTTCCGACCATTGGAGCCGCCGCACCGTCATGCTGCTCGGAGTGGCGGCGATCAACTTCTTTACCTTGCTGATCCCACTGGCTCAAAGCGGCGAGCATTTGATCGTAATTCGCCTGTTGACCGGCCTTGCCATCGGCTTTGCCGCCTCGGCGCCGTTCCCGATCGCAGCCGAGCTGATGCCGGCGCAGCACCGGCGCACCTATGGTGCGATCTACGAGATGATGCTGGCCAGTTCGTTTACCTTGGTGCCGTTGGTCGGCTTTTTGGTCGCCGGCAACCCGAACGGTTTCCGGCTCTTGGCTGTGCCAGCGGTTCTCGGGCTGTTCGTCGTGCCGGTGCTGGTGTATCTGCTGATCCCCGAGAGCCCGCGCTGGTACCTGCGGCGGGGCAATCCCGCGGCGGCGGTCGCCATCGTCAACCGGATCATCGGCCGGTGCGGCAGTCGCGTGGCACCGCTGACGGTCGCAGCGCTCGGGGAGAACGTCGCGCTGTCGCACGAACAGCTGCCGCCGTTCCGGGCGCTCTTTCGCCGGGGTCAGCTGCGCTGGACCATCGTCGGTATTCTGAGCCTCGTCTGCGCGCAAGTCTCGTTCTTTACTATATCCGTTCTGTTGCCGAAGGCTCTGATCGATCAGGGCGCTGCCGTCTCCTTGAGCTTTGGGCTGAGCTCGCTGGTGTTCATGGCGAGCATTCCGGGCAAAGGCTTCACCGGGTTCTTGATGGAGATCATCGGGCGGCGATGGACGATCACTTATTGCCTGGCCGGATCGCTTCCCGGTCTTCTGATGATGGCGGTAGCGCATGCCGCGGGGCATTACGCGACCGTCGTGTTCGTCGCCGGCGCGCTGATCACCGGCTTCACCGTGCTGTCGACCTTCACGGCCGTGCGGGTGTACCTCTCCGAGCAATTCCCGACGGCGCTGCGCGGGCGCGGGCAATATTTCGGCGAGTCGTGCGGGCGGTTCGTCGCCGGCGTGGTGGCACCCTTCCTGTTGGAGCCGTACACCGGCTCGCCCACGATCTTCTTTGGTACCCTGGCGGTCGTGGCGTCGATCGGAGCCTTCGTGCCGGTGCTGTTTGGCAAGGAAACCGTCGGCCAGCTGGAAACCGTCAGCGAGGGGGTTCCCGAACTGGCCTGACAAAGTGTTCGCAAAAGCATTGCTTTGCTGTCGCCCCTGGCGCCCGCCGCGAGCAGCTGAGTGGAGCGGCATGCCAAGTGCCGGTGGGTGGACCGAGGACGCCAAATGGGGATCAGGCTTGCGGCGGCGGCCAGTTATAGACGCGCTGCAAGGTCTCGCCCATAAGCAGGGCGCGCTCGCTGTCAGACAGCCGCGCGCTGGCGCGAAACGCCTCGACCCCTTGCTCGCAGGTCAACATTCCGACCGCCCGGGTCCAGTCGGTGCCCCACATGCAGCGATCGAAGCCGAAAGCATCGAAGACGCGGCCGAGCTGGTCCCAGATGTCCTGATAGGGGAACGGCTCGTGCGACAGCGTACAGGCGCCGCTGATTTTGACTGCGACGTTGTCGTGGGCCGCCAGAGCGAGCAGTTTTGGAAGGTCGGCGAATGGCTCCGCTGGGGGCGGCGGCTCGTGCGGCTGTGGCAAGCCAAGATGGTCGATCACCAGCCGCGTATTTGGGTTTCGTGCCGCCAGCTGCCGGGCCTGATCCAGGCGTCCGGTACACGCGAGGTTGACCGGCAGCGAGTGCTGCGCCGCCGCGGCCAGAACCCGGTTGATGGCGGGGTCGGCGGGGTCGGTCGACACGTTGTCCCGCAGGAAGACCCGAATGCCGACCGTGCCCTTGGTGCCAGCCCAATCGGCGATCGTATCGAGCACGGCGGGGTCAGTCGGATCGACCGGTTTTACCAGCCTGAACCGGTTGGGATGCGCCGCGTAGACCTCGAGGGCATAGCTGGCGTCGTAGCGATACATGCTGAAAGGCGAAACCAATATCGCGCCGTCGACCCTGACGGCGTCCATGGCGGCCACCATTTGATCACCGGTCACCTCAGCCGGACCATAGAGAGTGCCGACCCAGGGGCGGCCCGGGTGATTGCGTTCGTAGGCGTGGACCTGCGCATCCAACGTCAGCATGGCTTCCAACTCCCTATCGAGCGATGTTGTTCACAAAAGGCGTGTCCCGTTTCCGGTTGCCGTTAGCCCCGCCTGTAGTGCCGGCTGCAGAGGCTACGTTCGTGGCGACCGAGCCGGGAGACCGGGAAAACTCAGGCCAGGCGGTAAACCCGCTTTGCCGTGCCGCTGAACAGCGCTGCCTTCTCCGATGGCGAGGATCCGGCCGCAAGGCGTTTGAGCGCGTTCCACAAGATCGGATAGCTCGAGCTCGCGCCATCGGGCGGAAAGTTGCTCTCAAACATCCCGCGATCCACCCCGAATGCCGCGATGCAGGTTTCGATGTAGGGCTTGTAGGCGGTCGCCAAATCCTCCGAAGAAGGCGGTTTCTCGCGCGTATAGAAGTCGAACATGCCGATCGGCATGCCGAGCCCGCCAAGCTTGACGACGACGTTCTGGGATTTTGCGACCTCGGTGATGCCGGCCTTCCACTGCGCGAAGGTCTCGGCCTTCTTGTCCTTATAAGGCCCGATCCCGAGCGGCCCGCCGACATGGTTGAGGATGATCGTGGTCTGCGGGTAGGCGCGGGCGAGGTCGGCCAACTCGGTCAGCTGGGGATGGTAAAGCCAGGCCTCGAAGGTGAGGTTGAGCGGCGCCAGCCGCGCAAACCCGGCGCGCCAGGTCGGATCGAGCATTTGTCCCTTGATCGGGTTGGTGCGCGCCTTGGGGAACGCATCGCTCGCATCCCGGGCGACAGAATGGCGGATGCCGCGGAAGCGGCCGTCGCCGGCCGTGATCTGGGCCTCCAGAACCCGTGCCACCCCGTCGCCGAGCCGCAGATCGGCATGACCGACGATAGCGCGGCAGAGCCGGGTCGACCCGTACTGGCCGCTCGCGCTCATCGCCGCCGTCCCGTTGACGAACTCGGTTTCGCCGACCGGCTTCATTTCAGTCGGGCCATCGGCGCGGTACATCGAACCGCACTCGATGAACACGGTTTCGGTGATTTTGTGGCCGCTGCCGGTGTCGGCCAGCAGTTGGTCAAGGAGAAAACGGTTGCCCGGGTGGTCCCAAAGGTGATGGTGGGGATCGACGATCTCCAATCCCGGCTCAATGATCTCCTCCTGCCGCAGCGCAAGCCAGGCCGGGGTAGGGTAATGCGGGTTGTACGACGGATTGGCTGCCGCGCCGGTGCCGGCGGGCGCGGTGTTCTGGGCGAGGGCGGCGCGGGATGACAGCGCCGCCCCGCCTAATAACCCTGCCGTCCCGCTCAGCAGTATCCGGCGAGATACCGATTGCCGTCGAACCGTTGCCATTGTTCGTTCCTCTCAACTGTTTATGTGCGGTGAACCTGCTTTTCCGCTGGATGATAGAGGTTGTGGCCGGACGAGTTTTTACCGCCCGATTCTCTCGACCTCGTCCTCGATGCAAATCGCCCGCCACCAGGCGCACCAGGGCGCGCTGCCGATCCAGCCAACCCGACATCGCCTTCTTAAAGGTTTTGGACGGGCACCAGACTAAGCTCCGATACCGCGAGGCAACCATCGCGGCGCAGCGGATCAAAGAGGCAGGGCGCGATCAAGTGGACGGGGCTGTCATGCGGCGGCGCTGGTTGCGGGGCTCACGAAACAGCGAGACGATAACTGTCGCGGACCCGAGAAGCCGCGAATATCGGTAAAGGAGCGCCCCATGAAATATGATGTGGTGATCGTCGGCGGAGGTGCAGCTGGATCGGTGTTGGCCAGCCGATTGGCGGCAAACGGGCATACTTCCGTGCTGGTGCTGGAGGCCGGGCCGGATTACCCCGATCCAGCCAATCTGCCGGACGACGTCAAGTTCGGCCACACACGCTTTGCCGAAGCCCCGGACTCAAAGCACAACTGGGCGCTCCGGGGCACCATCACCGAGGAGCAAGGAGAGATCCACGTCGCGCAGGGCAAGGTGATCGGCGGCGGGTCGTCGATCAACGGTCAGGCCATGCAACGGGGATTCCCCGAGGATTTCGACTCCTGGGCGGCTCTCGGCAACGATCAATGGTCGTATGAGAAGATCGTGCCGTATTTTCGCAAATCGGAGCGGGATCTCGACATTCAGGATAATTATTGCCATGGCTCGGACGGACCGATTCCGGTCAGGCGCCGTCAGACAGGTCCCACGCCTGCCATCCAACAGGCGTTCCATGCGGCCTGTGTGCAGGCGGGGTTCGGCACCACCAACGACAAGAATGGCCTGCACCCCGCCGGTCTGGGCGTGACACCGTCGAATAACATCGACGGCGTGCGGGTGAGCACTGCGATGGGGCATCTCAATCCGGTGCGCCACTATCTGAACCTGACGGTGCGCGGCGGTGTGTTCGTCCGCAAGATCTTGGTCGAGGACGGGAAAGCCGTCGGCGTGGAAGCCGAAAGCGGCGGGAAGGTGTTCCAGATCGAAGCCGACCGGGTGGTGCTGAGCGCCGGAGCGATCAGATCGCCCCACCTGCTCATGCTCTCGGGCATCGGCCCAGAGGACCATCTGCGGCAATTTGGGATACCGACGGTCCACCATCTCCCCGGCGTCGGCCAGAACCTGATGAACCACCTCAGCGCCCAGACGACCTTCAAGGTCAGAGACGGCATCTCGCTCGAGATGCATCGCGATGCGGCGCATTTTGCCTTGCATTACACCGCCCCGGGGTCGAGCGCCGTCAACGATATGGTGCTGCGGAGCAGCCCGGTTGTGGACGAAAGAGAGGAGCGTGTCCGCGGCGTACGGACCAAGTACCTGGTCGGCGACGTTCCCCCCGAGCGGGCGGCGCGGATTCACTGCACGCTCGGGTTGCCCGATGGCTCAGGATACGTCCGGTTGGCCTCGGCCGACCCCGGCGTCCAGCCGTCCTTCAACTATTGTTATCTCCAGCATCCAAACGACATTCGACGAGTGCGGGACGGCCTGCGATTGGCGGCGAAACTGCTGGAATCCGACGTCTATAAAGACGTGGCCGATTACCGGATCCAACCCACCGATGAGGTTTTGGCCGACGATGACGCTTTGGACCTGTGGATACGCCAAACCGTGGGCACCGCCAGGCATGTGTCCGGGACCTGCAAGATGGGACCGGATACCGACCCGATGGCGGTCGTTGACCAACACTGCAGGGTGAAGGGCATCCAAGGGTTGTGGGTGGCCGATGCGTCGGTGATGCCGCGCATCCCCAGGTCGGGCGGCGCCCATGCAACCGTGATCATGATCGGCGAACGTGTCGTCGACTGGATCGCGGCGGGTTAATCCCGCCGCGCCGCTGCCTGAAATATATGGTCGTGGCGACTGTTCAGTTGCTCTGCCATATCCAAATTCGAGGCATTTGCCTTTCGATGTTCGCTGTCACCGCGGCGACGATGATGCCGGGCGCGCCCTGGGGCGCCCCGGCGAGCGCCTCGAAGCTGAATTCGGCTGGCTTGGTCAGCGATACGTGCAGGCCGGCCGGCAGCGGGAACAACGGCCTGGCGCCGAGCGGCGGCTTTGAATTTGAATGAGCGCTCCGGATTGATATAATCCTCGTGTCATTGGGGAGTAGCCGCTCGCGATCGATGCGGGGCCTGTGTCAACATGCTTGGCTTCGGCCATGGCGCAGGCAGGCCGAAAGGCTTGGCGAGACCTTTGGCATCGGCTTCCTGCACCCGGGTCGGGCGGAGGTGGCTGTGCCAAGGTTGATCTCGCGCCCGGCCCCGATGGCTTTTGCATGGAAGCGTTCCTCGTGTCGGCCATGGTCGTCGGCCTCGCCGAAATCGGCGACAAGACGCAGATTCTGTCGCTGATGCTCGCCGCGCGTTTTCAGCGGCCGCTGCCGATCATCTTCGGCATCCTGCTCGCCACCCTCGCCAACCATGCCGCGGCCGGTCTCGCCGGGACGATCTTTGGGAGCCTGCTTGCCGGCCCGTGGATGCGGTGGGTGCTCGGGCTGTCGTTCCTGGGTGTCGCGGTATGGGCGCTGTTCCCCGATAAATACGAGGGCGGCGACCAGGCGGTCGGCCGGGCCGGGGCGTTCGCCACGACCCTCGTCGCCTTTTTCCTGGCCGAGATCGGCGACAAGACGCAGATCGCGACCGTGGGTCTGGCGGCGCGCTTTGCGGTGTTTTATCCGGTCGTCATGGGCACGACGCTCGGCATGATGCTGGCCAACATCCCGGCCGTGATCATCGGCGACAAGCTCGCCGGCAGGCTGCCGGTGAAAGCCATCCGGATCACCGCCGCCATCGTGTTCGCGGTCCTCGGCATCATCACCCTGAGCGGGCTACGGCCGTGATCATCAGATAACCGGATAGCGCCGCGCGTCATCGGCGCGGGGCAGGGTCGGGGGCTCAGCCTTCCTCCTGCAGCGACAAGAGGGTGGCGTTGCCGCCGGCGGCGGTGGTGTCGGTCGAGATCGTGCGCTCGGTCGCGAAGCGGTGCAGGTAGCGCGGGCCGCCGGTCTTGGGGCCGGTGCCGGACAGGCGCTCGCCGCCGAAGGGCTGCACGCCGACGACCGCGCCGATCATGTTGCGGTTGACGTAACTGTTGCCGACGCGCAGCCGGCCGAGGATATGGCGCTGGGTCTCGGCGATGCGGCTGTGGATGCCGAGGGTCAGGCCGTAGCCGGTCGTGTCGATCTCGTCGAGGATCGCGTCGAGCCGGCCGGCCGGCCAGCGCACGACATGCAGGATCGGGCCGAAGACCTCGCCGTCAAGCCGCCGCGCGCTGTCGATCTCGTAGGCGCGGGGGGCGAAAAAGGTGCCGTGCGCGGTCCCG
Source organism: uncultured Alphaproteobacteria bacterium (assembly GCA_963814865.1). Lineage (GTDB taxonomy): Bacteria > Pseudomonadota > Alphaproteobacteria > ATCC43930 > CGMCC-115725 > AP-15. The sequence goes on from CAWFEN010000003.1 coordinate 138,834, forward strand.
GCCGGCAAGGCGCATTGGTGGATCAGCCGGGCCTCGCGCGCCATCCGGGCCACATGCCGCTCCAGCGCCGCTCGCGCCGGCTCGTCGATGATCGGGCCGATATCGGTCGCGAGCAGGGCCGGGTCGCCGATCGCGAGCTCGGCCATCGCCCCGGAGAGCATCGCCAGCAGGCGGCCGGCGATGTCCTCCTGCACATAGAGCAGGCGCAAGGATGAGCAGCGCTGCCCGGCGCTGTCGAAAGCCGAAATCAGGACATCGGCGACGACCTGCTCGGGCAGGGCCGAGGAATTCGACGATCATCGCGTTTTGCCCGCCGGTCTCGGCGATCAGCGGCACGATCGGGCCGGGCCGTCGGGCGAGTTCGAGGTTGATCCGGCGCGCGGTCTCGGTCGAGCCGGTAAAGGCGATGCCGGAAACCCGCGGATCGGCGACGAGCGGCGCTCCGACCGCCTCGCCGGTGCCGGGCAGCAGGTGCAGCACATCGCCGGGGATGCCGGCCCGGTGCAGCAGCCGCACCGCGGCGGCGGCGGCGAGCGGGGTCTGCTCGGCCGGCTTGGCGACGACCGCGTTGCCGGCGGCGAGGGCGGCCGCGATCTGGCCGGTGAAGATCGCCAGCGGGAAATTCCACGGCGAGATGCACAGAAAGACGCCGCGCCCGTGCAAGGCCAGCTCGTTGCGCTCGCCGGTCGGGCCGGGCAGGGGCTCGGCATCGGCGAAATCGGCCCGCGCTCTGAGCGCGCTATAGCGCAGATGATCGACCGCCTCGCGGAGTTCGGCCAGGGCCGCCGGGATCGTGCGCCCGCCTTCGCGGATGATCGGCGCCATCAGCTCGGCCATATGCGCTTCGTAGAGATCGGCGGCGCGTTCGAGGATGCCGGCGCGCTCGCCGGCCGGGGTGCGGTCCCAGGCGGGCGCGCTGGCGGCGGCGCGGCCGAGCGCCTGTTCCAGATGCTGCGGTGCCGCCGTCGTCACGGTACCGACCCGGCGCCGGCGGTCGCTCGGATCGAGCACCGGCTCTTCGGCCCCTGCGGCACCCGGCTGCTCGATCCCGCCGATGATCGGCGCCGCATGCCATGGGCGGCGCATGGCCTCGCCGAGCGCCTCGCGCAACGCCGTCAGCGCCGGCGGATGGTTCAGGTCGAGCCCGCGCGAATTCGCCCGCGCCGGCCGATAAAGGTCGCGCGGCAGCGGGATGCGCGGATGCGGCTTGACCGGGAGCCGGGCCAGCCGCGCGACGGGGTCGGCGATGATCGCCTCGATCGGCTCGCGGTCGTCGACGATGCGGTTGACGAAGGAGGTGTTGGCGCCGTTTTCGAGCAGGCGGCGCACCAGATAGGCGAGCAATTCCTCATGGCTGCCGACCGGCGCGTAGACGCGGCACGGCCGGTCCAGCCGCTGCGGCCCGACGATCTCGTCGTACAGCGCCTCGCCCATCCCGTGCAGGCGCTGAAACTCCCAATCGCGGCGCGCGCCGGCGAGTTCGAGGATGGCTGCCACGGTGTGTGCGTTGTGGGTCGCGAATTGCGGATAGAAAAGCGGGCCGTGCGCGAGCAGCCGGCGGGCGCAGGCGAGATACGAGACATCGGTCGCGACCTTGCGGGTGAAGACCGGGTAGCCGTCGAGCCCGCGCTCCTGGCTGCGCTTGATCTCGCTGTCCCAATAGGCGCCCTTCACAAGCCGCACCATCAGCCGCCGGTCGGCGCGCCGGGCGAGGTCGGCGAGCCAGTCGATCAGCGGCAGGGAGCGCTTCTGGTAGGCCTGGATGGCGAGGCCGAGCCCGTCCCAGCCGGCGAGATCGGGGGCGAGCGCCAGCGTCTCGACGAGATCGAGCGACGGGTCGAGGCGGTCGGCCTCCTCGGCGTCGATGGTGAGGCCGATGCCGGCCTGCCGCGCTTGGCGGGCGAGGCCGAGCAGCACCGGCGGCAGCTCGGTCAGCACCCGATCGCGCTGCGCCATCTCGTAACGCGGGTGCAAGGCCGAGAGCTTGACCGAGATCCCCGGCGCCGCGGCGGCCGGCCGCCCTGCCGCGGCTCGGCCGATCTGCACGATCGCGTCGCTGTAGGCGGCCCGGTAGCGCGCGGCGTCGGCGGCGGTGTGCGCCGCCTCGCCGAGCATGTCGTAGGAATGCCGCCAGCCCTGGCGCTCGGCCGGCTGCGCGCGTTCGAGCGCCTCCGCGATCGTGCGGCCCATGACGAATTGGTGGCCGAGGATGCGCATCGCCGCCGTCACCGCCTGGCGGACGACCGGCTCGCCCGAGCGCGCGGCAAAGCGGTGGAGGGCGGCGCGCAGATCGTGCGCCCCCGGCTCGATGCGCAGCAGCCGGCCGGTCAGCATCAATGCCCAGGTCGAGGCGTTGACGAAGACCGATGCCGAATGCCCGAGATGCCGTTGCCAATCCGCGTCGGCGAGCTTGTCGCGGATCAGCCGGTCGACCGTCTCGGCGTCGGGGATGCGCAGCAATGCCTCGGCGAGGCACAAGAGCGCCACGCCCTCCTGCGTCGACAGCGCATATTCCTGCAGCAGCGCATCGATGCCGCCCTTGCCGTGCCGCTCGCGGCGCACCGCGGCAACGAGCCGGCAAGCGGTCTCGGCGATGCGGTCGCGCGCCTCGGCCGGGATATCGGCAGCCGCGAGGATGCGGGCCGCTGCCTCGGTCTCGTCGATCCGGAGGGCGTCGCGGATTGCGGCGCGCAGTGCCGGGGCCGGCGGCAACGGGGTGGCGAAGACGACGTCCATGCCGGGCTCCTCCGCGGGAGGACCCGCTCAGCGGCTCATTTGACGGCGCCGCCGGTGATGCCGGCGATGAAGCGGTCGAGAAAGAGGTTGTAGGCGATCGCCACCGGGATGCTCGCGATCAGCGCTCCGGCCATCAGCTCGCCCCAATAATAGATGTCGCCGCGCACCAGGTCGGTGGCCACGCCGAGCGTGATCGTCTTTTGCGCCGAGGAGGAGATGAAGGTCAGGGCGTACACGAATTCCTGCAAGGTCAGGGTGAAGGTGAAGATGACGATGGTCAGGATCGCCGGCAGCGACAATGGCAATACCATCTTGATAAAGGCGCCGAACAGGCTGCAGCCGTCGACGATCGCCGCCTCCTCGATCTCCCGCGGCACCGCCCGGAAAAAGCCCATCAGCAGCCAGGTGCAGAACGGGATCGTAAAGGTCGGGTAGACGAGCACCAGCGACCACATCGAATTCTGCAGCCCGATCACCGTGATGACCCGCGACAGCGGCAGGAAGAGCAGGGTCGGCGGCACCAGATAGGTCAGAAAGATGCCGATCCCGAGCGCCTCGGCGCTGCGGCCGGCCAGGCGCGCCAGGGTGTAGGCGGCGGGCAGCGCCGTGACGAGGGTGATGGCGACGACGCAGACGCCGATGATCAGCGAGTTCAGCAGCCAGCGGGCGAACAGGGTCTTCTCGAACAGATAGCGGAAATGCTCCAGGGTCGGCGCCTGGTTGAACCAGAACGGGATGTTGTTCAAATCATAGAGGTCGGAATTGGTCTTGAATGCGGTGATCAGCATCCAATAGAACGGAAAGGCAGCAAGGACGACGAAAAAGGCGACCGCCGCGTAGAATGAGGTTCTCTGACGGCGGTGCCGACGATGCGCGGCACGTCAGATCTCCCGCCGCCGGATAAAGCGCAGCATCAGGATCACCAGGACGAATAGCACAGGAAAACCGAGCTCGCAACCGAGGTGGCCGAACTCTACGGGCCTCTTACCGAGGAGAAGCAGGCGGCCTTCGTCGTCGATGCGCCGCCGGGCCTGGCGGTGAACGGCGATCCCCATCTGTTGGCGCAGGCGGTCGCGAACCTCGTCGACGATGCGGTCAAATATGCGCCGAGCCGCGGCGTGGTCTCGCTTCGGGTGGCGCCGACGGATGACGGGCAGATCGAGATCGTCGTCACCGACAATGGACCCGGCATTACCGACGCCGAGAGACCCCGGGTGATGCAGCGCTTCTACCGTTGCCGCGCGAGCGGCGGAAAGGCAGGCGTCGGCCTCGGGCTCAGCGTTGTCGATGCGGTGGCCCGCCTGCATGACGGCAATGTCGCGCTCAGCGACAATCGCCCCGGCCTGGTCGCGGCGCTCCGGCTGCCGGCGGCTTCGTCCGCACCCGGCGGTTCCTGAAATTCGCAGCTGCTGCGACCGCGCGATGCCGCGGCCGGATCAGCCGACGAGCAGCGATACCGGGATCATGAACGCCGCGGCCTTAAGCGGCCAGATCCAGCCTTCGGCATAGACGAGCCCGACCAAAGCCACCGCGCATGCGATCAGCACGGCATTCCGCGGCGGGATCTCAATTCGCCTGCGCATGGCGCCCTATAGCACGAAGCCGGCGGCGCGGACAGCTTCGATCGGGCGGCGGCGCCTCCACGATGTCGCACCGCCGGCCTCCTATGCGGCGATCCACTCGAGATAATCCTTGGCGATCGCCGCCACCGCCGCCTCGTAAAGACGCCGGCCGGCTTCCGGCGTCGCCAGGCCGGGGTTCGAGCCGATGCGGCCGTCGGGAAAGTTGCGGCGATAATCGGCGGCATCGGTGAAGCCGCCGCGCGCCGCCACCGGCGGGTCGAGCGGTGCGTGCTTGATCGCATCGGGGTAGGCGAATTGGGTGACCGCGACCTCGCTCGGGGTCGCGTGGCTGCCCTCGGCGTCGCCGTACAGCTCCTTCCGCAACTGCTGCACCGCCTGGTTCTGCCACCAGTTCCGCAGCCGGCACTCGACCGGCGGGGCGCTGCCCGGCGGCAACAGGCTGCGCGCCGCGTAGATCTCGGAAAAGGCGGCGGATATCGTGGCGATGTTGCCGCCATGCCCGTTGACGAAATAAAGCCGCGCGAAGCCGTGCCCAGCCAGCAATTCGACGATGTCGCGCAGCACTGCGATCAAAGTGCCGGGCCGCAAGCTGATCGTGCCGGGAAAACCGAGATGGTGCTGCGCCATGCCGACGGAAATCGTCGGGCCGACCAGCGCGCCGGCCGCCTCGCCGGCCCCGCGCGCGACCAATTCGGCACAGATCGCATCGGTGCCGATCAGCCCGGTCGGCCCATGCTGCTCGGTCGAGCCGATCGGCAGGATGATGCCCCGGCTGCTCCGGAGGTAGGTTTCGATCTCGGGCCAAGTCTGCAACAGCAGCTGCATTGCCGATCCTTTCACGACGGATTTGCGCGGCGCCGATCGCGTCGGCGCCCGACCGCTAGCGTTCGAGCCCGCCGACGATGCCGGCGTGAAAGCGGGCGATGTCCTCGGGGCCGAGAAAGTTGATGTCGCCAGGAGTGGCGAGGCCGACCGCCGCGGCAAAGGCGCCAAGGCGGATCGCGAGATCGAGATCGCCGTCGAGCAGGCCGTGGATCAGCCCGGCGACCAGCGAGTCGCCGGCGCCGATGCGGTCGACGACATCGACGGCATAGCGCGGGGCATAATGGAAGGCGTCGCCGGCAAGGAGCATGGTGCCGGGCTCGGCGTCGGGCGGCCGGGTCAAGGCGACGAGCGGCACGCCAAAGCGCGCGGCGATAGCTTCGGCGAGCCGTTCGCCCGCCTCGGAAAAGCCCAGCACATGCTGCGCGTCGCGCTCGGCGAGGGCCAGCAGGTGCAGGTGCGGCGCCGCCACTTCGAGCACGGCGCGCGCTTCCGCCGGCGTCGTCAGGGTCGCGCGATAGTTCAGATCATAGGATACCGGCTTGCCGGCGGTCGCAGCGAGCGCGGCCAGATGCAGCACCAGCGCGCGGCAGCTGGGCCCGAGCGCCGGGGTGATGCCCGACAAATGCAGCCAGGCGCTCGCCTGGATCAGGGTCTCCCACGGCGCGTCCTCGAAGCCGAGCTCCGCGGCGGCCGAATGCTTGCGGTCATAGATGACGCGGCTGGTGCGCGGCGCGGGGCCGGGCTCGTAGAACATCAGGCCCAGGCGGGCCTCGGGGATCCAGCGGACCCAGCCGGTATCGACCCCGTGCCGCCGCGCCTCGCCATCGACCATGCGGCCGAGCGGCCCTTCCGGCAGCCGCGATACCCAGGCGACGCGCCGGCCGAGCCGGGCGAGGAGGCAGCCGACATTGAGCTCGCTGCCGCCGATGCCGATCTCGAACAGCCGCGCCTGGTCCAGCCGCTGCATGCCGGGCGGCGACAGGCGCAGCAGGGTCTCGCCCAGGGTCAGAAAATCATAGCGCCGCTCCGGCGAGGCGGTCATCCGCGCGGGCCGATAAAGCCCGGCGCCACCGCGTTGGCGGTGATGCCGGAAAGCGGGCGGGTGCCTGGCATCGATGCTCCTGTTGGCGAGCCGTTTCAGTGGCGAACCACCTTAAGGCTCGGCGCACAGACCGCCAAGGGCGCGCGATGAGCTCTACATGCCGTGAGACTATGGTGGCTCCCACTCCGCCCTCGTCTTCGTCGCAGATGATGATTGCCCGGTTTGCAGCGCCTCATCCGCTCTCTTCCGCTCAGCTTTTTCGGATTCATATTCGTAAATCTTTTGTAAAATGGAGTTTCCGCGCTTTAGGACGCTCTGCAGTCGGGCAGCCTCCTCAAGGTCAAAATTGTCGCTCGCAGGGATTTCGGGACGGCAGTGGTCGGCAGACGCCTGCTCCTCGAGCATCTGCGGATCATAAGTGACCTGCGCTTGCAGACGGGTCGGGTCGAAGAACGAATCCGAGAATTGCTGCGCGGATGGCAGGCTTTGGGCGGTCGGCTCCTCGCTGATGCCAGCGAGGATCCCTCTCAACTCGTCCGCTGCGCGCTCCTGCTCCTGCTCCTGCGCCTGCTCCTGCTCAACAGGCGCCTCGGTAGGCCCCGCGCATTGCACCGAAAAACAGTAGCTCTGCTGCTCGAAAATGTTCCCTGGCGACAACCCGAGACTGTCCGATAAACCAACCGGATCATCTCCCGCGTAGCCGTATGTGTTCATTCCACCCGCCAACCCGACCGGATCGCTTTGCACATAGCGGCCGGTAGTCGGGTCGTAGTCGCGCAGGCCATTGTAGTAGAAGCCGGTTTCGCTGTCGAAATATTGGCCGGAAAAGCGGGGGTTGTAGGTCAGGCTGCCGGTGGGCGCGCCGTTGCCGAACGGGTCGTGGTTCCAGCGCCACACCATGTTGCGGCTCGAATCGGCGATCTGGTGCGGCGCGCCGAGCTGGTCGGCGGCGATGTAGTCGGGGGTTTGGCCGGGAATCAGCACCGCGACCGGCAAGGCCTGTCCCGCGCCCGACCCGGGGTCGGCGAGCCACACGGTTTCCTCGATCGCCTTGCTGGTGCCGTCATATTCGCCGAGCAGGCGGCCTTCCATGTCATGGACGAATTCTTCCTTGCGGCCCGGTATCCCCTTGGCGCCATAGCCGGCGCGGCTGACCCGCCGGCCCAGCCCGTCATTGGTATAGGTAGTGGTGAAGGCGCCGGTCTTGGCCTCGACCATCCTTTCGCTCGCGTCATAAGTGTAGCCGAGCAATGTCACCGCCCGGTCGTCGAGCGTCGTGCTGCCGTCGGCGTCGTAGGACAAGGTGCGGGTGGCGGCGCCGGTGGTGCCCCCGAGCTGGTTGCTGAGGGCGGCCAAGATGCTGGTGATGATCGAGGTGCCTTTGTTGAGACCGAGACTGATGCGGTTGCCGTCGGGGTCGTAATTGTAGCCGAATGCGATGGTGAGGCCGCCGCCCGGGTTCAAATACACGGTCAGCCGGTCCCCTGCGTCATAGGCGAAATTCTTGGTGGCGAGGCCGGTCTCGGAGACAGCGGTTATTCGGCTCGCTCTGTCGTGGGCGAACGTCATCGTGCCGCTGCCGAGCCCGATGCCGGTGATCCGCCCGTCCTTGTCGAAAGTGCGGCCGTAGCTGGCGCCGTTCCCCTGGGCCCAGCCGGTCGTCGGCCCGAACGGCATATAGCCGACCCCGCCGGCCAGTGCCGTCGTCCCCGATTGGAGACCGCTGATACGCCCCGCCTTGTCGTAGGAGCGCACTACCACCGTTCCCGACGGATAGGTGAGGCTGGCGAGCCGGCCCGCCGGGTCGTAGCTCCTCGCCGTCGTGAAGACATGGCCGGCGATCGACTGCTTCTCGGTCAGCATCCTGTCCGTGCTGCTCATAGGTCCAGGCGGTTTCGCCGCTGCGGTCGATCATACGGGTCAGATGGCCGATACCGTAGGTGCCCTGGTCGTAGCGCCAGGTCACGGTCTTGCCGTCGGCATAGGTGGCGGAGGTCGGCCGGTTCAGCGCGTCGTAGGTGTAGGTGGTCTTCATACCGCGCGCATCGGTCGAGGTCGCGACATTGCCGGCGGCGTCGAAGGTCTGCGCGGTCGTTCCGCTGTCCGGGCTCGCCACCGCGGTCCCTTCGTCGAGCCCGTTCCAGGCGTAGGCCGTCACCAGCCCGCGCGGGTCGGTCACCGCGACCAGATGGTCGAGCGCGTCGTAAGCATTTGTGGTGGCGTCGCCGGTCGGGTCGGTCGCCGTCTCCATCCGGTTCAGCGCGTCATAGGTGGAGCTCCGGGCATGGCCGAGCGAATCGGTGGCCGTGGTCAGATTGCCGTTCGGGTCGTAGCCATATTGCGTGGTCTCGCCCACGGCACCGATCGCCTTTGCCACCCGGTTCGCCGGATCGTAGGCATAGGAGCGCAGCCGCTCCACCGTGCCCGCCGCGTCGAGAGACTGGATTTTGGTCAGGTTGCTGGCGGCGTCGTAGCTGGAGATGATGTGATCGCCGACCGCGTCCTCGACTTTGGTCAGGCGATGCGCCGCGTCATGGGCGAAGGTCAGAAACGATCCGTCCGGCCGCGTCGCTTTGATCAATTGCCCGGTGGGGTCGTAGGCGGCGCGCGCGATCTCGCCGCCGATATCGCGCATCGTGACCTCGCCGCGGAAATTGTACGCCAGCTTGGTCAGCAGCCCGTTCGGGTCGATAAAGCGCGTCGGCCGCCCGTCGGGGTCATAGCCGGTGAATTTGCTGACATGGCCGAGCGCGTCGGTCACCGTCGCCAACCTGCCGTTCGCCTCATAGGTGGAGGTCGTGACATGGCCGTTCGGGTCGGTCGCGGTCAGCACCTGACCGGCGCCGTTGTAGCTGTAGGCCCAGCTCCGGCTCAGCGATCCGGCGGCAACCGTCTTTTTCAGCAGATTGCCCTTCGCATCATGGTCGAACGTCGTGGTCCGGCCCGGCTCGGCGATCCGGCTCGGCAGATGGAAGTTCGGCAGCCAAGTCGTCTTGACCGTGCGCGCCAGCGCCGTGCCGGCGGCTTCGGTGCGCGAAATCTCGTCGCCGCGCGAATCATGCGCAAAGGTCGTGAGATTGCCGTCGAAATCGGTCCGGCTCGCGACAAAGCCGTTGGCGTCATAGGTGAATGCCGCGCCACCCGCCGCCGGGTACGGCACCCCGGTCAGCGCCGTCGGCTTCACCATGCCGAACTGCGTCGTGAAGGCATAGCTACGGGTGTTGCCGTCGGCGTCGGTCACCGATGAGGATACGTCGCCATTGTAGGCGACCTCTGTCAGGTTCACGCCGCCGGCATTCTGGCTTGACACCGCGCGGCCCTGCGCCTCGTAAGCCCAGCTTGCGAAGGTTGCGCCGTTCTCGTCGATAATCGCCGTCAGCGCGTGCGGAAAGGACGTGTTGCCGTAAACATATTGGCGGACGGTTTTGTCCGGATGGGTGACCGAGATCAGATTGTCGTTATCGTCATAAGCATAGGCATAGACGCCGCCATCGGGCGCCGTCATCTGAGTGACGCGGCCCGAAGCATCGTTGGTGAAGCTCAGGATATCGCCGAACGGCCCGGTAACCGTCGTCAGATTGCCGCCGGCGTCGTAGCCGAGCGTAGTGGTCAGCCCGGCGCGGGTGGTGATCGCCGACAACTGCCCGCTGAGCGCATAGGTCTCGGTCGTATCGTCCGCGGTAACCAGCTGCCAGCCGGTTTGCGTCCCGCCGCTCGTCACCGCGGAGAGCCGGCCGGTGACGTCGGGATCGGCTTTCCAAGCGCCCGCTTTCAACGCAAACACATCCTCGCGCCCATCCGCGCGCGTGACGATGGCCATGGTCGGCGAAACCGGGTTCAGCGCCCGGTGCCAGGTGCTGTGCCAGCCCGCCCCGAACGCCGATTGCGTCGTGTCCTGGCTGTTGTAATACCGGGTCAGCGTGAGGCGGGTGACGGGAGCGCCCGCAAAATCGGCCTCGGTCTGGAACACGTTCCCGACCGCCGTATTGATCGAATTGCCCGCCAACGCGTTCTGGCCGGGATCGGCTGTCCCGCCGCACCCGCAGACGGTAGGGTCGCCGAGATTCTTCGCCAGCCCCGAACTTGGTTGCGCAGGCGAGGCTGTGAAGGTGCGATCCGCCCGGGCTTCGGATACGGCGCCGAGGGCGGCCATCCCGAAGACGACAGCGGCCGCAACCTGGCTCGGAATGGACGACGCCAGGGTTCGAAATCCGGAGCGCTTTCGTGCGTGCATTCCTGGCTTGCGACGAGTGTTTATTTCATTTGAGCTTGTCTCCGAGCTTTTGCTCACCCGCATCGCTTCCCCCGTATCGATGGGACGCGCCCCAGCGGTGTGGGCTGTCGGCGCGTTCCCGCGTTATCGGCCGAGAAGAGAGTAGAGCGGTGGTTGCGGCGGGTGAAGAATGTTGTCGTTAATTGAAGAAAACCCACCGGGTCGCCCGCCGGAACGCGGATGCCGTCCGCCACTTCCTTCTTCAAGCGGGCGGCTAAACTAGGCTTTTCGACACCATTTCGTGGGTGTTGGGGCTGAGGCCGGGGATGGCGAGGACGCGTTCGAGCTCGCCGCGCATCAGCGCCTGGCGCGCGGCGTCGTAGCGGCGCCAGGAGCCCAGCGGCTGAACCAGCCGGGCCGCGATCATCGGGTTGGCCGGGTCGAGGGTGACGACCTCGTCGGCGAGAAAAACATAGCCCGCACCGCTCGGGTCGTGAAAGCGCAGCTGGTTGCCCTGCGCGAAGGCGCCGACCAGGGCGCGCACCCGGTTCGGGTTCTTGCGCGTATAGGCCGGGTGGGCGGTCAGCTCGCGCACGCGGGCCGGCGTTCCCGGCAATGACGAGCGCGCCTGCAGGCCGAACCATTTGTCGATCACCAGATCGTCATGCGACCAGGCCGCGTAGAACCGGGCGAGCGCCGCCGGGCGTTCGGGATGGTCGAGATCGACCAGCACGGCCAGCGCCGCCAGCACGTCGGTCATGTTGCCGCCGGCGTCGAACTGCGCCTTGGCGAGCGCCGCCCCCCGCTCGACATCGGCGGCGGCGAGATAGGCGAGCGCGGTGTTGCGCAACGCCCGCCGGCCGATCGCGACGCCGTCGATGCGGTACGGGCCGGCATCGGCGAGCGCCCGGTAGGCGGCGGCGAATTCCGCCGCCAGCGCCCGTCCGATCGCCGCGCGCGCGGCTTCGCGGACGGTGTGGACGGCGTCGACATCGGCGACGGCGAGCTGGTCGGCGAGGAAGGGCTCGCTCGGCAGGCTCAGCGCCTCGGCGGCAAAGGCCGGGTCGCGGTCGGCGTCGGCGAGGGTGCGCTGCATCGCCGCTTCGAGGTCGGGGTCGAGCGGTGCCGGCGGCTCGCCGCGCCGGCATGCCGCGATGCGGTCGAGCAGGATTCGGGTCGCCACCTGCTGCCCCGCTTCCCAGCGCGCGAACGGCTCGGGATCGTGTACGGCAAGGAATTTGAGACGATCGAGCGGCACGCCGGTCAATTTGACCGGGGCCGAAAAATCGCGCAGCAATGACGGGACCGGCGGCGCCGGCACATCGACGAAGCGGTAGCGCTGCCGCGCCTCGGCGACGCCGAGCACACGGGTCCCGGCCCGGTTCTCCGCCTCGCCGTCGAGCCGGGTCGGCAATTCGGCGCCGTCGGGGCCGAGCAGGCCCATCGCCAGCGGGATCAGCATCGGCAGCTTCTCGGGCTGGCCCGGCGTCGGCGGCACTTTCTGCGCGATCTCCAGCTCGTAGCTTCGCGTCGCCGCGTCCCAGCGGTCCGCGACCGTGATCTCGGGCGTCCCCGCCTGCTCGTACCAGCGCTTGAACCGGCCGAGATCGACGCCGCTCGCGTCCTGCATGGCGGCGACGAAATCCTCGATCGTCGCGGCGTGGTTGTCGTGCCGGCGGATGTAGAGGTCCATGCCGGCGCGGAACCCTTCCCTGCCGAGCAGGGTCTGGATCATGCGCACCAGCTCGGCGCCCTTGTTGTAGACCGTCGCCGTATAGAAATTGTCGATCCGCAGATAGCTCTGCGGCCGCACCGGATGGGCGAGCGGGCCGTCATCCTCGGGGAACTGGGTCGCGCGCAGGGTGCGGACCTCGCCGATGCGGCGCACCGCGCGGCTCCCTTGGTCGGCCGAGAATTCCTGGTCGCGGAAGACGGTCAGCCCCTCCTTCAGCGACAACTGGAACCAGTCGCGGCAGGTCACCCGGTCGCCGGTCCAGTTGTGGAAATATTCGTGCGCGATCACCGCCTCGATGTTCTGGTAGTCGGTGTCGGTCGCGGTCTCGGGTTTGGCCAGCACATAGCGCGTGTTGAAGATGTTGAGGCCCTTGTTCTCCATCGCCCCCATGTTGAAGTCGCTGACCGCGACGATGTTGAACACGTCGAGATCGTATTCGAGGCCGAACACCTTCTCGTCCCAGCGCATCGCCTTTTTCAGCGAGGCCATCGCATGGCCGCATTTGTCCTCGTCGCCGCGGCGCACCCAGATGGCGAGCGCCACCTCCTTGCCCGAGCGCGTCGTGAACCGGTCTCCGACCGCGACGAGATCGCCGGCGACGAGGGCGAACAGGTAGGAGGGCTTGGGGTGCGGGTCGACCCATTTCGCCCAGTGCTGGCCGCCTTCGGCATCGCCGCTGCCGGTTGGGTTGCCGTTCGACAAGAGGATCGGAAACCGCGCCTTGTCGGCGACGATCGTCACCGTATAGCGCGCCATCACATCGGGCCGGTCGATGAAATAGGTGATGCGGCGAAAGCCTTCCGGCTCGCATTGGGTGCAGAAATTGCCGCCCGACATGTAGAGGCCGGAGAGCACGGTGTTGTCGGCGGGTGCGATCCGGGTCTCGGCATCGAGGGTGAAGGCGTCCGGCACCTCGTTCAGCACGAGGCCTTCGGCCGTGCTCGCGTAGCGGTTGGCGCCCAAGGTCTCGCCGTCGAGCGTCAGAGAGACTAGATCAAGCGCCTCGCCGTCGAGATGCAGCGGCGCCGCCGCACCGGAACTCTCCGGGTTGCGGCGGATGCGCAGCCGCGATTTGACCCGGGTGTCGGTATCGCCCAGTTCGAAGACCAGGTCCACGGTGTCGATCAGAAAATCGGGCGGCCGGTAATCGGCGAGCCGTACCGGTTGCGGCGGGGCGAGATCGGGCGCTGTGTCGGGCATGGTCGGGGCCGCTCATCTCTCGAAGGAGCGGGCAGCCTATCCCGTCGCGGCGCCGGAGGAAATCCCCGGCCCCGACAGCGGAGCGCGAACGGCGCGCAGCAGGCGCGGATCTCGGTGTGCGCAACTGGCCGCTCGCCGGGCCATGGGCGAGCGGATAACCTGCCGACGGAGCCGGATCGGGCGGAAGGGTTGCGTGGCCGAGATTCAGCAGAAACAAGCGGCGGCCGGCGCGGCGCAGGTCAGCCTCGCGGCGATCTTTGCCGCCTTCTTCCGGCTCGGCGTGACCAGCTTCGGCGGCGGGACGGCGGCCTGGCTCTATCGCGCGATCGTCCAGCGCCGGCATTGGATCGACGACCAGGCGTTTCTCTCGGGTGTCGGGCTCGGGCGGATCATGCCGGGCTCGGCCGGGGTCAATCTGACGGTCCAGGTCGGGCAGCGGCTGCGCGGCGGCTGGGGCGCGCTGGCGGCGGTTCTGGGCCTCTTATCGGGACCGCTGGTGATCGTCGTCGCGCTCGCCGCGGGCTTCGCCAGGATCGCCGGCAGCCCGGTCGCGCACGCCGTTCTCGACGGGGTCGCGGCGGCGGCTATCGGCATGACTTTCGCCACCGGGCTGGTGCTGATCCCGCGCGGCACGGCGCAGATCGGGCAGATCGCGATCACCGCCGCGACCGTGCTCTCGGTCGGGGTGCTGCGCTGGCCGATGCTGCCGGTCATCCTGTGCCTGGCGCCGTTGAGCATCGGCCTCGCTGTGGCACAGCAGCGGCGGCGCGGCTGACATGCCCGGGGATTGGCGGACGTTGCTGGCGCTGGTCTTTGTCTTCGGCCCGCTGTCGCTGTTTTCGATCGGCGGCGGTGCGTCCCTGCTGGCCGAGATCGAGCATCAGGCGGTCGACATCCACCGCTGGACGACGCAGCGCGAATTTGCCGATCTGTTCGCGATCTCGCGCGCCGCGCCGGGTCCCGGCACGATGCTGTCGGCGCTGATCGGCTGGAAGGTCGCGGGCTGGCCGGGTGCGGTGACCGCGACCGTGGCGCTCTATCTGCCGTCGTCGCTGCTGGTCTACGGCGCGGCCCGGCTGTGGGGCAGGTGGCACGGCTCGCCCTGGCACGGCGCGATCGAGCGCGGCCTGGCGCCGATTGCCGCCGGTCTCGTTCTGGCCGGCGGGATCGCGGTGCTGCAGGTGTCCGGCGGCCTTGCCGTCTGGGCGGCGGCGATCGCGGCGACGGCGCTGCTGCTGCGCTGGCCGCGGCTCAACCCGCTCCTCCTGTTCGCCGTCAGCGGCGCGCTTTTTGGCCTCGCCGCCTGCTTCGGCGGGTGAGCGCCCGCGGCGATATCATCGATTGGAGGCGGAAACATGAGTGACGAGCTGTCTGCCAGTTTCCTCGAACGGCTCGCGACCGATTGCCCCGACGCCGTGATCTATGCCGATGCAGCGGGAAAGATCCGGTTCTGGAACCGGTCGGCGACGCGCATCTTCGGCTATGAAGCTGCAGAAGCGCTGGGCCAGACCCTGGATCTGATCGTGCCCGAGCGCCAGCGAGCCCGCCATTGGGAGGGCTACGACCGGGTGATGGCCGGCGGCGACAGCCGCTACGGCGAAGGCGATGTGCTGGCGGTGCCGGCGCTGCGCAAGGACGGGACGCGGATCTCGATCGAGTTCACCGTCTTGCCGATGCGCGGCGATGCCGGCGCGATGCACGGCATCGCCGCCTTTCTGCGCGACACCACCGCCCGGTTCGAAGAAACGCGCGCGCTGCGCCGTGAACTCGCGGCGCTGAAGGCGGCGCCGGCCGAGCGGGGGTGACGGCCGTCGGATCTGGCAGGGCCGGTCGGCGGGTGGTAGGATCGGAGCGGCGTCCGCATCAGAATCGGGCGTCATCGAGGGAGGATCATGCGATGCCTAAATACCTGATCTCGGCGTCCTACAGCGCGGAAGGCCTGCGCGGCCTGCAGCGGGACAAGGCCTCCGGCAGACGGCAAGCGTTAACCGCGGCGATCGAGGGTCTCGGCGGCAAGCTCGAATGTGTTTATTTCGCTCTGGGCGAGGACGACGTCTATGCGATCGCCGATCTGCCCGACAACGTCGCCGCCGCCGCGCTCGGGGTCACCGCGTCGGCGGGCGGACTGGTTCGCACCCGCACGACCGCGCTGATGACGGTCGAGGAGGTCGACCAGGCCCTCGCCAAGAGCGTCAACTACCGCGGGCCGGGCGGGTAAGAGCGACAGCCGCCCGGCCGGCTGGCTGCGGCTCCTAAAAGGTGGCGCCCGACTGCAGCCAGTGGCGCACGATCTCCTCGCCGGTGGCGAACCAGACGCGGTCGTGCGAGCGGATGTATTTGAGCGCCGAATCGAGCCCGGCGATGCGGTGCGGCACGCCGATCAGGTAGGGGTGCAGGCAGATCGCCATGACCCGGCCCGATTGCGCGCCCTCGGCGTAGAGCGTGTCGAACTGGCGGCGGATCGCCGTCTCGAACTCCTCGATCGTGCCGTTGCGGTAATGCAGGAACGGCGCATCGTTGATCTCGTAGGAATAGGGGATCGAGACCAGCGGCTTGCCGCCGATGTCCATCATGTAGGGCTGGTCGTCGTTGACCCAGTCGGCGACGTAGAGGCAGCCTTCCGCGGCGAGGAAATCGAGCGTGTGCCAGGTCTCGGCGAGGCCGCTGCCGAGCCAGCCGAGCGGTCTCCGGCCGGTCGTCTCGGCGATGCGGGAGAGCGTGCGGGCGATGGTTCGGCGCTCCTCCTCGGGGCCGAGCGCATCAAGCCAGACACTGTTCGTCTGGTTGTGGCCGAGGATCTCCCAGCCGAGATCGATCGCGGCACGCACGATCTGCGGATGATGGTCGCAGATGTCGCTGTTCAGGGTCGGGCTGGCGCGGACGCCGTGCTTGCTCAGCACATCCATGATCCGCCAGATGCCGACCCGGTTGCCGTAGTCGCGCTGCGCCCAGGCGCGCACCGAGGGCGGATTGCCGGCGGCCGCACCGGGATTGGGCGGAATGCCGCGGGTCAGCGGAAAGAACTCGATGTTGGGGATGATCCAGACCGCCACCCGCGCGCCGCCGGGCCATTCGAGCTTTGGCCGGTCGTTGATCGGAACATAAGGAAACGGTCCGTAATCCTGCGGCTGCATGGCGCTATCCTCCGGAACTCTGACTATGATCAGTTTGCCGAAAATCGCCACCGAATGGCAGCGCTTCGACGAGTTGTCGTCCGCGGCGCTCTACGAAATGCTGCGCTTCCGCCAGCAGGTCTTCGTCGTCGAGCAGCGCTCGCCCTATCCCGACCTCGACGGTCTCGACCAGGGAGCTTGGCATCTGCTGCTGCGTGCGGAAGGGACGCTGGCAGGCTGCCTGCGGCTGCCGCCGCCGCCGGGTTTGCGGATCGGCCGGGTCGCAATCGCAGCCGATCTCCGCGGGCATGGGCTTGGCCGCAGGCTGATGACCGAAGCGCTCGCCTTCTGCCGCACACAATATCCGGACGTGCCGGTGCTGCTGACCGCACAAACCTATCTGGTAACCTTCTACCGAAGCTTCGGGTTTGAACCGATCGGCGAACCCTATGACGATTTCGGGCTTACGCATGTCAACATGGAACTCCGGCCGCCGCAGTCGCCGGAAGGTGATCGCAACCGATGACGCAGAACATCTATGACGACGCGGAGTTTTTCGCCGGATACAGCCGCCTGCCGCGCTCGGTCGGCGGCCTGGAAGCCGCCCCGGAATGGCCGGCATTGCGGGCTCTGCTGCCGGAATTGCGCGGGCGCGCGGTGTTGGATCTCGGCTGTGGCTTCGGCTGGTTCTGCCGCTGGGCGCGCGAGCAGGGCGCGGCTCGGGTCCACGGTGTCGATGTTTCCGAAAACATGCTGGCGCGCGCCGCCAGCGCGACCGAAGACCAGTCGATCACCTATGCGCGCGTCGATCTGGAGCAGATCGAATTGCCGCGGCGATCGTTCGATTTGGTCTACAGTTCATTGGCACTCCACTATATCGAAAAGCTCGATCGGCTGCTGTCGCAGGTTTATGGGACGCTGTTGCCCGGCGGGAGCCTGGTGTTTTCGGTGGAGCATCCGATTTTTACCGCTCCCGCCCAGCCGGGCTGGTCGGTCGATGCCGCCGGCCGCAAGATCTGGCCGGTCGACGGTTATCTGGACGAGGGGCCGCGTTCGACGGATTGGCTGGCCCAGGGCGTGATCAAGCACCACCGCACCCTTGCCACCTACATCAACATGCTGCTTCGCGCCGGTTTCGCGATCGGCCATGTCGAGGAATGGGGGCCGAGCGAAGCGCAGATCGCGGCGCGGCTGAGCCTGGCCGAGGAGCGTCAGCGCCCGCCCTTCCTGCTCGTCGCCGCCGGAAAGCCGGCTGGCCGGAGCGGCGAACCGCCCGCTAGGGCGAAATCCGTGCTTAGAC
Organism: uncultured Alphaproteobacteria bacterium; assembly: GCA_963814865.1. Classification (GTDB taxonomy): domain Bacteria; phylum Pseudomonadota; class Alphaproteobacteria; order ATCC43930; family CGMCC-115725; genus AP-15. The sequence continues at coordinate 156,581 of CAWFEN010000003.1, forward strand.
CAGCGGCGGAGAGCGCAGAAGGGCGGCCATCCCGGAAATGCAAATCATTCGAAATCTGACGGGCGGATTGCCCGCGCCCAACAAATTCGGTAAGCGTATTGTAAGCTTGAATCAGGAAGGGAGGTACGGGACATGGACGAAGCCAAACTGCATCAATTCGTCGGGCAGATGCTGACCGATCTCGGCGGTGCGGCGAGCATCGCGCTGGTGCGGATCGGCGATGAGCTGGGACTTTACAAGACCTTGCATGCCGGCGGTGCGATGACGGTGGCCGAGCTTGCCGCCGCGGCCGGCGTCAACGAGCGCTACCTGCGCGAATGGCTGTCGCATCAGGCGGCTTCGAACTACGTCTCCTATGACCCGGCGACGCAGAAATTCGCCTTGCCGCCGGAGCAGGCGATGGTTTTCGCGATCGAGGACAGCCCGGTTTTCCTGCCCGGCGCCTTTGAGGCGATGGCGTCGCTCCTCGACAACCAGCCAAAGGTCGAGCCGGCTTTCAAGACCGGCGCCGGCGTCGCCTGGGGCGACCAATCGAGTTGCCTGTTCTGCGCCGTCGCCCGGTTTTTCCGCCCCGGCTACCACAACAATCTGGTCGCCAATTGGCTGCCGGCGCTCGACGGCGTCGTTGCCAAGCTGGAAAAGGGCGCCAAGGTTGCCGATGTCGGCTGCGGCCACGGCGTCTCGACCGTGATCATGGCGCGGGCTTTCCCCAACTCGCAGTTTATCGGCTACGATTTTCATCCGAGCTCGATCGAGCACGCCAGGGCTCACGCGCGCGAGCATGGCGTCGCCGCGAACACCCGGTTCGAAGTCGGGACGGCGAAGGATTATCCCGAGAAGGATCTCGATCTCGTCGCCTTCTTCGATTGCCTGCACGACATGGGCGATCCGGCGGGAGCAGCGGCGCATGTCCGCCAGTCGCTGAAATCGGACGGCGCGTGGATGATCGTCGAGCCGATCGCCGGCGACCGGCTCGAAGACAATCTGAACCCGGTCGGCCGGATCTACTACGCCGCCTCGACGATGGTGTGCGTGCCGACCTCGCTGTCGCAGGAAGTCGGCGCGGCACTCGGCGCGCAGGCCGGCGAGGCCAGGTTGCGCGAGGTCATCACCGCCGGCGGCTTCCGCAATGTCCGCCGCGCCACCGAGACGCCGTTCAACATGATCCTCGAAGCGCGGCCATAGGCCGTCGAACCCCGCTCGTAAGCCGGCTCAAAATGAATGGCGTGTTCACAACGGGTTATCGTCGCCCCCGCGAAAGCGGGGGTCCAGGGCAAGCGCTGCCGCCTTGCCTCCCCTGGCTTCCCGCTTTCGCGGGAATGACGAATGTCCCATTGAAATTCCGAGATTCATCTTGAACCGTACTCTCAGGCCGGAACCGCATCGGCCAGCGGCACGCGCGCCACCTTGTGCGCCTGCAATGCCGGCAGCACGTCGCGGGCGAAGCGGCGGATCTGCTCGACGAACATCTCGTGCGGCAGCACCCCGCGGTTCAGGCTGATCTGGACGTTGTCGGCGCCGGCGCCGTCGGCCGCGTCGATGATCCGCCGGGTGACTTCTGCGGCGGTGCCCCACGGCATTTCTTCGGCCTGGCGCTCGACATCGGCCATCGTCAGGTTGCGGAAATCCTCGCGGGCGAATTGCGCCGCCCGCAGGTTTTCCGGGCTCACGTAATCGGTCGAGGCGGCGCTCGAATAGCCGGTCTCGCGCTGGCGGCTGGTCTCGGTGAAGTTGCCGTGGCTGAACAGGGTGCGGTTGAAGTAGAGGTGGCAGGGGCCCATCTCGCGCACCGCCTCGGCCTTGCTATCGGCGACATAGGCGCTGATGCCGAGCGACAGGTGGTCGGGGGTGATGCGATGCCCGGCGCGCGCTAGACAGCGCGCATAATGGCGGATGATGTCGTCGCGCAGGCCGCGCGAGCGCCCGAGGCCGGGGGTGATCGGCAGATCGTGCCGGGCGGCGAACTCGATCGATTCCTTGCTGCCGACGATCGGCATCCAGATCGGCGGGCGCGGCTGCTGCACCGGGCGCGGCCATAGTGCCGCGTCCTCATAGCTCCAATAGCGCCCCTTGTACGAGAACACCTCCTCGCTCCAGGCGCGGGTGATGATGTCGAACGCCTCCTCGAAGCGGGCGCGGGATTCGGCGAGCGGCACGTTGTGCACCTGGTATTCGCGCGGGATGCCGCGGGCAAAGCCGGAGATCAGCCTGCCGTTCGACATGCAGTCGAGCATCGCCAGCTCTTCCGCCAGCCGCAATGGCTCGTGCAACGGCAACAGATTGCCGTAGATCAGCAATTTGAGGTTTTTGGTGCGTTGCGCCGCGGCCGCCGCCAGCAGGTTCGGCGAGTTCATCAAGCCATAGGGCGAGCAATGATGCTCGTTGAACCCGACCCCGTCATAGCCAAGCCGGTCCATCTCCTCCCAGGCGTCGAGATGCTCGGCATAGGTGCGCGCCGCGACCGCCGGCTTGAAATGCTGTTTCGGCAGCGGGTAGGGCAGCTCGTTCCCCACCTTCAGGTGTTCGAGCTGCTCGCCATAGGCCAATAGATCAAAGACGAAGACTTTCATCGGCTCACCTCTTTCTTGCTGCCTGAATCTACGCTTCGCCGGGGGCGCCACGCGGCGGGCTCAGCGCCGGCCTTTGGGCTTTGCCGGCGACACCAGCACCCGGTCGACCCGGCGGCCGTCCATCTCGACGACCTCGAACTGATAGCCGTCGGCGGTGATGCGGTCGGCGACCATCGGCACCCGGTTGAAGCGCGCCATCAGATAGCCGCCCAAGGTGTGAAAATCGACATCCCCGCCGGATAAATGGGAAAGCCCGAGCACCTGCTTCAGCTCGTCGAGCCCGAGCATGCCGTCGATCAGAAAGGTCCCGTCTTCGCGCCGCACGACCTGCCGATCGGCGTCGATGTCGCCGACCAGGGCCTCGAGCATGTCGTTGAGGGCGACGAGCCCTTCGAGATCGCCGTATTCGTCGACCACCAGCGCCATCGGCTCACCCGAGCTCTTGAAGACTTCGAGGGCGCGCAGCACGCTGACCGTGTTCGGCAGGTAGAGCGGCGGTCGCATCGCCGCGCGCACATCGAAGGGCCGCCCCGCCAGGCAGACGGCGAGCAGATCCTTGGCCCGGACGATCCCGATCACCTGCTGCGACCCGCCCTGCACGACCGGAAACCGGGAATGGGCGCTGTCGCGGATCTTGTGCCGGTTCGCCTCTTCCGAATCGTCGAGATCGAGCCATTCGATCTGCGTGCGCGGCGTCATCACCGCGCTGATCCGGCGGTCGCCGAGCCGCAGCGCCATCTCGACGATCTCGGTTTCGGCCTGCGGGATGTGGCCGCTCGCCGCCCCCTCGCGCAGCATGAAGCCGATCTCCTCGTCGGTCACCGGGACCGCCTCGGTCCGGCGCAGCGGGATCAGGCGCAGGACAAGATCGGTCGAGGCGCCGAGAAACCAGGCGATCGGCGCTCCTGCCCGCGCCATCCCCCGCATGATCCGGGCAAGTGCGGCGGCGATCGGCTCGGGATGGACGAGGGCGATCCGTTTCGGCACCAGCTCGCCGAGGATCAGCGAGACATAGGAGATGCCGATCACCACGACCGCCATGCTGATCGCATGTGCATAGCGGGCGACGATGCCGGACCACAGCGCGAGCGCCTGCTGCAGCCGGTCGCCCAAGGTCGCCTGGCCGAAGGTCCCGGACAGCACCGCGATCACGGTGATCCCGATCTGCACGGTGGAGAGCAGCCGCGACGGGTCGGCCTTCAGGTCGAGCGCCGCCTGCGCGCCGGCGTTGCCGTTTTCGGCGAGGCCGCGCAGCCGCGCCTTGCGTGCCGATACCAGCGCGATTTCGGCCATCGCGAAAAATCCGTTCAGCAGGATCAGCAGCAGAACGATCGAGAGGGGCAGGATCAGCATCGCCATCGCCTCTGTCGGAATAGCGCCCGCCGGAGAGGGCGCCGGCGCCGGTGACGTCGCGGCGGCACCAGTGTCGGCGGGGAAACCGGCCGCGCAACAAAAAAGCCGCCTCGGCGGCGGCTTTTTGCCGGATTGCGGCGGCGTTCAGCGCGAATAGAACTCGATGACGAGGTTCGGCTCCATCGACACCGGGTAGGGCACGTCGGCAGGCTTGGGCGCCCGGACGAAGCGGCCTTTCATGCGGTCGTGGTCGATTTCGAGGTAGTCGGGGATGTCGCGCTCGCCCGATCGCGCGGCTTCGAGGACCAGCGCCATCGATTTCGCCTTTGCCCCGAGCTCGATCGCATCGCCGTCGCCGACCCGGTAGGACGGGATGTTGACCCGCCGGCCGTTGACCAGGACGTGCCCGTGATTGACCAGCTGGCGCGCGGCAAACGGCGTCGGCACCAGCTTCATGCGATAGACGACCGCGTCGAGCCGGCGCTCCAGCAGCTCGACCAGATTGTCGCCGGTGTCGCCGCGGCGCCGCACCGCCTCGGCATAGAGCCGGCGGAACTGGCGCTCGCCAAGATTGGCGTAATAGCCCTTCAGCTTCTGCTTGGCGGCGAGCTGGGTGCCGAAATCCGACGGCTTCTTGCGCCGCTGGCCGTGCTGGCCCGGCCCGTATTCGCGCCGGTTCAGCGGGCTCTTCGGCCGGCCCCACAGATTGACCCCGAGACGGCGGTTGATCTTGTATTTCGGTTCCTGGCGCTGGCTGCTCATCCGATCCGGGTCCGTTTTGCGTCGTTGCTGTCCCGATAGGGCCGTCCGCACTCGACAGCGACGAGGCCGGGGCAAATCGCCCACATTCTCGAGATTGGCCGAGACTATAAAGCGCACGGCTGCAAAGTCAAACTGCCATCCGGAGCCGAGATCGGCGAGGGAGCCGGGAGTCGTGTCCGGATCGCGCTGGGCGGTGTGCGAGCCGTGTTCCATCGACCGCATCCGGGTCCCGAAACGAGGCGTGGGCTGGTGCGTGCCGTCCGGGATTTCCTCGCCGCGGCAGGGGTGAGATCAAACGAGGAGTAACGCAAAATGTTGGAATATAAAGGATATTTCGGAACAATCGAGGCCGATGGGGGGATCTTCATCGGTCGCGTCGCCGGGCTTCGCGACGTGGTTACCTTCGAAGGTTCGACGTTCGGGGAAGTCGAGCAAGCCTTCCGCGACAGCATTGACGACTACCTTGCCTTCTGCGCGGAACGCGGCGAGTCGCCGGACCGGCCGCACAGCGGCAAGCTCCTGCTTCGCGTGAGCCCGGAAGTGCACCGACGCGCGGCCCTGCGCGCCCAGGCCGAAGGCATCAGCCTGAATCAATGGATCGTGCGCCGAATCGAATCCGGGAGCTGAGATCAACTTGCCGGCGCTACGACCCCTACGACCGGCCATAGCCTGTATTGTTCTTTGATCATCTCTATATAGTTCCAATAACAATTGCGCGCTGCTTCGTACTGCCGAGCAAGGAGAGGTATCAAAATCAAATCGGTAATGCGAAGCGGTCCTGCGTCGTAAAAGGCGTACGATGGTGTATCACTATCTCGCAGGGCCGTCATCGTATGACCGAATTCTACGCGTCTCGGGAAACCACGGTTAAGGCGAGTTCGGTGATAGCTACCGCAATTAACGAAGTCGTCGTAACGGGCGCCGTGATATATCTCGCCAACCGACTGCTCGACTTTTTGAAATTTCGAATACAATTCGAGAAATTTCTGATCATTCAAGATTACGTGCCCATTACCCATAATAAGATTTTTTCCTTCGTTGCTACTCGTCGCCGACGATTAAATGGTGGTTTCTTGCCAATTTTAGATTAATCTATCACTCTGAAATTGAGAATAACACTGATCACTTTTCAAAATATATAACGGACCTGTTCTCTCTCATCCGAGCCGGTTCGCTACTCAGCCGCAGCGGCGGCGGCGCGGCTGGCGCGCTTGCGCGCGTTCGGGTCGAGCAGGCGCTTCCTCAGGCGGATCGATTTCGGCGTCACTTCGGCCAGCTCGTCGTCGCCGACATAGGCGATCGCCTGTTCGAGGCTCATGACCTGCGGCGGGGTCAGCCGCACCGCCTCGTCCTTCGAGGTGGTGCGGATGTTGGTCAGCTGCTTGCCCTTGGCCGGGTTGACGTCGAGGTCGTTGCCGCGGGTATGGGCGCCGACGATCATCCCCTCATAGATCTGCGCGCCCGGATCGATGAACATCGGCCCGCGGTCTTCGAGGTTCCACAGCGCGTAGGCGATCGCAACCCCGTTGGCGGTCGATACCAGGACGCCGTTGCGGCGCCCCTCGATCGGCCCCTTGTGCGGCGCGTAGCCGTGGAACAGCCGGCTCATCACCCCGGTGCCGCGGGTATCGGTCAGAAACTCGCCCTGATAGCCGATCAGCCCGCGCGTCGGCCCGAGCAAGGTGAGGCGCAATTTGCCGCCGCCGGAGGGCCGCATCTCCTGCATCTCGGCCTTGCGGCGGCTCATCTTGTCGACGACGATGCCGGCGAATTCCTCGTCGACATCGACCATCACCTCCTCGATCGGCTCGAGCCGCTGCCCGGTCGCCGGATCGGTCTTGAACAACACCCGCGGGCGCGAGATCGACAGCTCGTAGCCCTCGCGCCGCATCGTCTCGATCAGCACGCCGAGCTGCAATTCGCCGCGGCCGGCGACTTCGAAGGCGTCGGTCTGCCCGCTCTGGCGGACCTCAATCGCGACATTGCCCTCGGCCTCGCGAAACAGGCGCTCGCCGATCATGCGCGAGGTCACCTTGCTGCCCTCGCGCCCGGCGAGCGGGCTGTCGTTGACCGAAAAGGTCATCGCCAGGGTCGGCGGGTCGATCGGATCGGCGGGCAGCGGCTCGGCAACCTCGGGCGCGCAGATCGTGTCGGCGACCGTCGTCAGCGCCAGCCCGGCGACGGCGATAATGTCGCCGGCCTGGGCCTCCTCGATCGGGCGCCGGTCGAGCCCGCGGAACGCCTGCAATTTGGTCAGCCGCGCCTGCTCGATGACCCGGCCGTCGCGGGCCAGCGACTTGACTTGCATGTTGAGCCGCGCCACCCCCGAATGGATCAGCCCGGTCAAGACCCGGCCGAGATAGGGGTCGTAGTCGAGCGTTGTCGCCAGCATGGCAAACGGCGCGTCCGGGTCGGCGCGGGGCGGCGGGACATGGGCGAGGATCAGCTCGAACAGCGGCGCCAGGTCGCGGCGCGGGGCGTCGAGGCCGGTCACCGCCCAGCCGTTGCGGCCGGACGCGAAAACCGTCGGGAAATCGAGCTGCGCCTCGCTCGCCTCGAGCACCGCGAACAGGTCGAAGATCTCGTCATGAACCACATGGGCGCGCGCATCCGGCCGGTCGATCTTGTTGATCACGACGATCGGGCGCAGGCCCTGGCGCAGCGCCTTGCCGAGCACGAACTTGGTCTGCGGCATCGGCCCTTCGGCGGCGTCGACCAGCACCAGGACGCCGTCCACCATGTTCAGGATGCGCTCGACCTCGCCGCCGAAATCGGCGTGGCCCGGCGTGTCGACGATGTTGATGCGCACGTCGCGCCACACCACCGAGGTGCATTTCGCCAGGATCGTGATGCCGCGCTCGCGTTCGAGCTCGTTCGAATCGAGCGCCCGGTCCGCGACCTGCTGGTTGGCGCGGAAGGCGCCCGATTGGCGCAGCATCGCATCGACCAGGGTGGTCTTGCCGTGGTCGACATGGGCGATGATCGCGATGTTGCGGAGATCCATATTTCTCGAAACCGGCCGGCGGCCAAGACCAGATCAGGCGAGACCGGCCTCGGCGGCGAGCCGGGACAGCTCGGTTTCGGGGCGGGCGCCGACATGGCTGATGATTTCGGCAGCGCACAAGCTGCCGATGCTTCCGCAGGTGGGAAGCGGACGGCCTCGGGTCAAGCCATGGAGAAAGCCGCTGGCGTAAAGATCGCCGGCGCCGGTGGTGTCGACGACGTGCGCGACCGAGGCCGCGGCGACCCGGTATTCCCCGCCGTCGGCCAGGATCACGCTGCCGAGGGCGCTGCGGGTCAGGGCCGCGATCGCGACGTGGCCGTTAACGGCGCGGGCGGCGTCGGCGAACTCTTCGGTCTCGTACAGCGAGCAGATCTCGGTCTCGTTGGCGAACAGGATGTCGACATGGCCGTCGACGAGGTCGCGGAACGCCGCGCGATGGCGCTCGACGCAGAACGGATCGGACAGCGACAGCGCCACCCTGCGCCCGGCGGCGTGGGCGATGGCGGCGGCCTTGCGAAACGCCTCCTGCGCCAGCGGCGGGTCGAACAGATAGCCTTCGAGATAGGTGATCTGCGCCGCGGCGACGAGTTCGGGGTCGATGTCGTCGGGCCCCAATGCCACGCAGGCGCCGAGATAGGTGTTCAAGGTGCGCTGTCCGTCGGCGGTGACGAGGATCAGGCAGCGCGCGGTGCCGGGGCCGCTGGTCGCCGGCGGCGTCTCGAAGCGAACGCCCTGCGCCGTCAGATCGTGGCGGTAGACATCGCCCAACAAATCGTCGCGCACCTTGCCGATATAGGCGCCCTTGCCGCCAAGCGAGGCGAGTCCCGCCATCGTGTTGCCGGCCGACCCGCCCGACGCCTCGATCGCCGGTCCCATGATCCGATAGAGCGCCTCGGCGCGCTCCACATCGATCAAGGCCATCGTCCCCTTGGCCAGCCCCTCCTTCTCCAGGAACGCCTCATCGGCACGGGCGATCACATCGACAATCGCATTGCCGATGCCGACGACGTCGAGAGGAGCTTGCGTCATGCGCGGATGATGATCCGGAAGGAAGGCGACCGGGCGCGGAGTATAGGGGCGATTCGCTGCGCAGCAAGCGCAAGTCGTATCAACCGCTTATTCGTCATTACGGTGATTGGTCTTTCCGGCGAAAGCGGGGCGGCGCCGGCACCCCCTCGTCGCCGTTGGCACCCACCGCGGCTTGCTGGGTTCGATGCCGCCCGGGTGCGGTCCACCCGATACGAACACTGTCGCGAGAAATCCATGCAGACGCGCGTGTGGGCAGGTTCCGGACGGCCCCGGAATGACGCTTTTTTTAAGCGTCCCGCCGCTCTGTCGCTACCAGGCGGTCCAGCCGCCATCGACCAGCAGGCTCGATCCGGTGACTAGGCCGGCAGCCGGCGAGGCGAGAAACACGACCGCCGACGCCACCTCCTCGACCGTGCCGAGCCGGCCCAAGGGGATATGGTCGAGCACCCATTTGCGGAAGGTCGGATCGTCGAAGAATGGCTGGATCAGCGGCGTGTCGATGAAGGTTGGCGCGATCGAGACGACGCGCACGCCCTTTGGTGCGAGCTCGACCGCCATCGCCTTGGTCAGCCCTTCGAGCGCGTGCTTGGTCATCACATAGACGGTGCGGTCGCGTTCGGAGCCGACATGACCCATCTGCGAGGACATGTTGACAATGACGCCGCCGCCGGCCCTTGCGCCAGTTGCGGCGACCATCCGCCGTGCCGCCGCCTGGGCGACGACAAACGCCGCGCGGACGTTGAGGGTCAGCAGCCGATCGAGGGTTTCCTCGTCGACTTCGAGAAAGGGCTGCGGCCGGTTGACCCCGGCATTGTTGATCAGGATGTCGAGCCGGCCGAGCCCGGCGACGGCATCGCGCGCCGCAGCACTATCGGTCACGTCGAGCGGAAGCGCTCGCGCCCGACCGCCCTGCTGTGCGATCTCGCCGGCCACTTCTTCGAGCTGGCTCACGGTTCGGCTGACCAGCACCAATTCAGCGCCGGCCGCGGCGAGCGCCAATGCCACGGCGCGGCCGATCCCGCGCCCGGCGCCGGTGACGAGCGCCGTCTTGCCGTCGAGGCGGAAGGCGTCGTGCGACATATCAGGCGTCCTCCGGCCGACGCCTGGCAGACCCCGCTCCGCCCTTCGAGGGGAGAGGGAGGGGCCCGTCGCAGAGCGACGGGAGGGTGCGGTGAGTGCCGGCTGGCGCTCCGGAATCTCCCAACTCGCCCCGGCCCTCTTCGTCCCCCGGAGAGAAGCGGGAGAAACACGGGCGCTCCGCTCGGATCACCCCCAGCGTCCGATTTCGCCGGCGTAGGTTTCGAGCAACTGCCACGCGACGGGGCCGGCCTGCTCGCGCCAGCGGGCGTAGAACGGGCCGAGCACGGCACGAAAACTGTCGGCGTCGGCGGTGTTGACGGCCATGCCGCGGCGCGCCAGCTCCTCGGCTCCGGCGGCGTTGACCGCTTCGGTGTCCTGACGCTGCAGCAATGCGAATTTTTCCGCGTTGCGTTCGACGACCCGCTGAATTTCCGCCGGCAAAGCGGCCCAGGCGCCGGTATTGGCGAGCAGCGTGAACCCTGACCACCAGTGACGGGTCAGGCTCAGCTGGGTCTGCACCTCGTAGAGCTTCAGTGACAGGACAACACCGAGCGGGTCGCTCTGCCCGTCGAAGCGGTGTTCTTTGAGCGCGTCGTACATCCCGTTGAACGGGACATAGCCCGCCTCGGCGCCGAATGTCGCGAAGAAGTCGCGGGCGATTTCTCCTCCGGGGCTGCGGATCTTGACACCGGCGAGATCGGCGGCGGTACGGATCGGCCGGGTGCTGGTCGTCAGATGGTGAAAGCCGTTTTGCAGGCAGTGGCGGAATGCGTGGATGCCGTTCTGTGCCAGTTCGCTGCGGATCTGGTCGCCGAGCGCGCCGTCGAGGGCGGCGAACACCGCGTTTGAATTCGCGAATGCGAACGGCAGCAGCGGCAGCGCACTGGTCGGCGCGAGGCCGCCCAAGGTGGCGCCGGCGACAAAGAATTCAAGCGCGCCGCTGCGCATATCGGCGAGCATCTGCGGGTCGGGGCCGAGTTGGCTCTCTGGAAATACGTCGATCCGGAACGCGCCATCAGTCTCGCGGCCGATCGCCCCGGCCATTTCGGTCAGCCGTTTTTGCGTCGGGCTGCCGATCGGCTGGTTCAGCCCCAGCCGGTAATGAAAGCGCGGTGTTTGCATCGACGATCCCTCGCTCGGTTTCATCGAACTTGACACGGATGCGCGGCGCGCGCCAGATAGGCATGTCGTGGTGAATTTGAGCCGACCGGCTTGCGGCCACGTTAAAAAAGCGCTAAAAGGTCGGGTGTTCTGAAAGGAGCCCTGGCCCGCGCGGGACCGGGGTTTTTTGTTGCCCGGATCGGCGCGGCCTCGACATGGAGAGAGACCTGCCGATGACCAAAACCGTTCTGCCCCCCGACCTCGCCGAGACCGTCTCGCCCGCCACGATCCTGGTGCGCGGCGGCGCCACCCGCAGCCAGCACGACGAGATGTGCGAGGCGCTGTTCCTGACCTCGGGCTTTGTCTACGAGGATTCCGCCGCGGCCGAGGCGGCCTTTGCCAACGAGGGCTCGCGCTATGTCTATTCGCGCTACCGCAACCCGACGGTGGCGATGTTCGAGGAAAGGCTGCGGCTGATCGAAGGCGCCGAGGCGTGCCGCGGCACCGCGAGCGGCATGGCGGCGGTGTTCGCGGCATTGGCCTGCCGGCTGCGGGCCGGCCAGCGGGTGGTGTCGAGCCGCGCCTTGTTCGGCTCGTGCAATTACATCGTCGCCGATTTGCTGCCGCGCTGGGGCATCGCGAGCACGCTCGTCGACGGCCGCGACCTTGGCGCCTGGGAAGCTGCCCTCGCCGGCGGTGCCGCCGCGGTGTTCTGCGAGAGCCCGTCCAATCCGGCGATGGAGATCGTCGATCTGGCCGAGGTCGCCCGCCTCGCCCACCGCGCCGGCGCCCTTTTCGTCGTCGACAACGTGTTTGCCACGCCGCTGCTGCAAAAGCCGCTGGCGCTCGGCGCCGATATCGTCGTCTATTCGGCGACCAAGCACATCGACGGTCAGGGACGCAGCCTCGGCGGCGCCGTGCTGGCGTCGGAAAAATTCATCAAGGAGGATTTCGGCCCCTTCTATCGGCATACCGGACCGGCGCTGAGCCCGTTCAACGCATGGCTGCTGCTGAAAGGGCTGGAAACCCTGGAGGTGCGCCTCGAGCGGCAATGCCGTACCGCCGTCGCGATCGCCCGCTTTCTCGAATCCCATCCGAAGATCCTCCGGGTGCTCTATCCGGGTCTGCCGAGCCACCCGCAATACGAGCTGGCGCGGCGCCAGATGAAGCAGGGCGGCAGCCTCGTCTGCTTCGACGTGGCCGGCGGCAAGGAGGGCTGCTTTCGCTTTCTCGACGCGCTGCGGCTCGTCGACATTTCGAACAATCTCGGCGATGCGAAGAGCATCGTCACCCATCCGGCCACGACGACGCATTCGCGCCTGAAGCCCGAAGCCCGGGCCGAGCTCGGGATCGCCGACTCGCTGGTGCGCTTGTCGGTCGGGCTCGAAGGCGAGGCGGACCTGCTCGGCGATATCGAAGGGGCACTGGCACAGGTTTAATGCCCCCCAGCCCATCATATCACGTATGACAAACGTGTATTATGATCAATTGACATGCTGTCATCGTCGTACTTAGCTGAACCACGTCGCGTAGGCGGTATGTCGCCGCCTCGCCTCGAACGAGGGCGATATGGCTCAGATCGACAATATTTCGAAAGCCGAGGCGGTCAAGCAGCAGAGCCGCCAGCTGCGCGGCCATATTGCCCGCGACCTCGGGGACACGGCGAACCCCTTCGACAAGGAGGGGTACTCGCTGCTCAAGTTTCACGGGATCTACCAGGGCTACGACCGCGACAGCGCCACCGCGCGCAAGCAGCGCGGCGAGAACAAGATCTGGCAGTTCATGGTCCGCGTCCGCATACCGGGCGGCCGGCTCAAGGCGGACCAATATCTCGGGCTCGACGCGATCGCCGACCGCTGGGCCGACGGATCGCTGCGGATCACGACGCGGCAGAGCATCCAATTCCACGGCGTCGTCAAATCGGGCCTCAAAGCGGCGATGGCCGAGGTCAACGGCGCCTTGCTGACGACATTGGCCGCCTGCGGCGATGTGGTGCGCACCGTGACGACGGGGCCGGCGCCGATCCGCGACGCCATCCATGACCGGCTCGAAGCCGATGGCCGGCGGCTGTCGACATACATGCTGCCAAAGACCGGCGCTTATCACGAAATCTGGGTCGACGGCGCACCCTGGCGCGATGAAGAGAGCGCAGCACAGGCGCCGGACCCGCTTTACGGCGAGCGCTATCTGCCGCGCAAGTTCAAGATCGGCCTCGCGGTCCCCGAGGACAACACGATCGACGTTTTGACCAACGATCTCGCGATCGTGCCGCTATGGGAGGGCGGCCGGCTCCTCGGCTACAATTTCCTGCTCGGCGGCGGTCACGGGATGACCCACAACAACCCGAAGACCTACCCGCGGCTCGCCAGCGCGGTCGCTTTTATCGAGCCGGACGATTTGCTCGAAGCGGCGGCGGCAGTCGTGCGTCTGCATCGCGACTACGGCGATCGCGGCGACCGCCGCCATGCCCGCCTCAAATACGTGATCGCCGAGAAGGGCGAGGATTGGGCGCGCGAACGGCTGGCGGAATATCTCGGCAAGAGCCTCGAACCCTGCCGCCCGCTGCCGGCCTTCTCGGTGCCCGACCTCCTCGGCTGGCACGAGCAGGGCGACGGCAGGCTTTATCTCGGCATCCCGGTATCGAGCGGCCGCGTCGTCGACGATTCGCGCTCGCAGATCCGCACCGCGCTGCGCGAGATCGTCACCCGCTTCCGCGTCGACCCGATCCTGATGCCGAGCCAGGACATCATTCTGAGCGAGGTGCGGCCGGAGGATCAGGGAGCGATCACCGCGATCCTCCACCAGCACCATGTGCGCCTCGCCGAGGACATGCTGCCGGCCGAGCGCTGGGCGCTCGCCTGCCCGGCATTGCCGACCTGCGGCCTGGCACTGACCGAAGCCGAGCGGGTGCGCGACGACATCGTTGCCGCGATCGAAGAGCGGCTCGCCCGCTACGGGCTCGAGCGCGAGCGCCTCAGCATCCGCATCACCGGCTGCCCCAATGGCTGCGCCCGGCCCTATACCGGCGATATCGGCATCGTCGGGCGCATGCCGGGCTATTACGCGCTGTTCGTCGGCGGCGATTTCGAAGGCACGCGGCTCAACGCGCCGATTGCCGACAAGGTCGCGCTGGGCGCCATCGGCGAGGCGCTCGACCCGCTCTTTGCGCGTTTCGCCGCGGATCGGACCTCGGGCGAGGGTTTCGGCGATTTCTGCCACCGGGTCGGGCTGCCGGCGCTGCAGCAGGCGCTGGCCGGCGAGCGCCGGGGCGCGGCCTGATGTTGCCGATCGCCGTCGACCTCGCGCAAATCCGAATCATGCTGGTCGGCGACGGGGCCGCGGCGCAGCGCCGTCTGGCCCTGCTCGAAGAGGCGGGCGCCGACGCGCTCGCGGTCTATGCGCCGATGCCCGAGCCCGCGCTCGTCGCGATGGCCGGCGCACGGTTGCGCCGGCGGCTCCCTCGCCCCGCCGAGATCGCGCGGGCGCAGCTCGTTTTTGTCGCCGGAATCGTCGAACCGGTCGCCGCGGAGATCCGCCGGGTGGCAAAGGCTGCCGGGGTATTGATCAACGTCGAGGACGACCGGCAGCGCAGCGACTTCCACTCGGCCGCGGTGTTCCGGCGCGGCGATCTGACCGTCGCGGTCTCGACCAACGGCAGGAGCCCGGGGCTTGCGGCGCTGATGCGGCGGATGCTGGAGCACCGGATCGGTCCGGAATGGCAGATCCATCTCGACGAGATCGCCGCGTTGCGCCGGGGCTGGCGCGAGGCTGGCGCCGATCCGGCGGCGATCGGCCGCTGGACGCAGGAATGGGTCGCCCGGCAGGGCTGGCTCGACTCCGCCCGGCCCGACCCTTCACACACGCCGCCCCGCCCGATACCCTGAGCGCCAAAGCGTTCTTGGTGGAGATTGGGCATGGCGGTCATCGCGATCATCGCGCAGGGCATGATGGGGGCCGGCGTCGGCCGGCGGCTGCACGAAAGCGGGGCGGAGGTTCGCACCCTGCTGTCGGGCCGCAGTACGGCGAGCGCCGAGCGCGCGCGGGCCGCCGGCATGGCGCCTGCCGCCGACGAGCGGGCATTGCTCGCCGGCGCCGATTTCTTTCTGTCGATCCTGCCGCCGGGCGAGGCCGAGCCGCTGGCGCGGCATCTGGCGCCGACCCTGGCAGCCCTCGACCATAAGCCCGTCTATCTCGACTGCAACGCGGTCAGCCCGCAATCCGCGATCCGCATCGGCGAGGCCGTCGCGCCGACCGGCGCCCATTTCGTCGATGCCGGGATCATCGGCGGTCCGCCGCGAGCCGACTACAACGGGCCGGCGATCTACGCCTCCGGCGAGCATGTCCGCGAGGCATTGCCGTTGCGCGATTGGGGGATCGATCTGCGCGCGATCGACGGACCGGTCGGCGCCGCCTCGGGGCTCAAGATGTCCTATGCGGGGATCACCAAGGGCTCGACCGCGATCGGTGCGGCGATGCTGCTCGGCGCCGCGCATTTCGGCTGCGGCGAGGCGCTGATCGCCGAGCTGTCGCAAAGCCAGCCGCAGCTCCTGGCGCGGCTGCAGCGCGGCATCCCCGGCATGTACGACAAGGCCTATCGCTGGGTCGCCGAGATGGCGGAGATCTCGGATTTCCACGAGGCCAACCCGGCAGCGCGCGACATGTACAGCGCGATCGCCCGCCTCTATGCCTTCCTTGCCGAAGCGCATGCCGAGAAGGAGCCCGGCCCCGACAACGCCATACGCACCCTCGACCGCGTCCTCGGCCGTTAGCCCGGCTCCCGGTCGTCACCTCCCTCGCCCCGCGGGCGGGGAGAGGTTATGCGTCCGCCTGGCGGCCTGTGGCGCTCTGAGGGTGCTGCGCGGCGCCGGCCCGCACCGCCGGTTCACATGGCCTTCGACCGCGCCCTTGCCGCGGCACCGCCCGCCCGGAAGCCCCCGCCGCCATCGTCGACAGACCGATCGCGGAAACGGTCCGCGGCATGTAAAGTGTCGCTGCGCTCAGTTGCCGCAGAGGGTTCATATGCCGTCAGCCGATGGAACCAACGTGATCTCGCCGCCGGCTCGCAACCTGCGCCGGTGGTCCGGTGCCGGATCTTCACGCATCCCGAACTGGGTCTATACCGACCCCGAAATATTCGCGCGCGAGCAGGAACGCATATTCGAGGGTCCCGGCTGGCTTTACGTCTGTCTCGAAGCGGAAATCCCGAAATCGGGTGACTTCCAGCGTTGCCGCCTCGGCACCAAGGAGGTGGTCGCGGTGCGGGATGCGGACGGCGCGGTCAACGTCCTGGTCAACCGCTGCGCCCATCGCAGCGCCCAGTTCTGCTCGGTCAATCGCGGAACGGCCAAAGAGTTCGTCTGCCCTTATCATCAATGGACCTACGATCTCTGCGGAAACCTGCTCGGTGTCCCGTTTCGCCGCGGCTATCACGGGCAGGGCGGCATGCCGGCCGACTTTCACCCGGAGGAGCACGGGCTGCAGCGGCTCTCGACGACATGCCGGCACGGGCTCGTCTTCGCCAGCTTCTCGGCCGGGACCGAGCCATTCGAGACCTATCTCGGCGATACCATGCTCGGCTATTTCGACCGGGTCTTCGCCGGCCGCGAGCTCGTCGTGCTCGGCTACCTGCGCCAACGGATTCCCAGCAATTGGAAGCTGATGTTCGAGAACATCAAGGATCCGTATCATGCCAGCCTGCTGCACGTGTTCCTGGTGACCTTCGGGCTGTTCCGCCTCGATCAGAAATCGGCGATCGAGATGGACCCGACCGGGCGGCATGCCGTGCTGGTGAGCAGCCGGGGCGAGCAGCAGGAGAACGAGGCGACCCGGCAGATGCGTGCGTTCAAGCCGAGCTTTGCTTTGCGCGATCCACGCCTGTTGGAGCCGGTGCGCGAATTCCCCGGCGAAGCCACTGTGGTCATGCAAACCTTATGGCCGAACCTGATCGTCCAGCAGCAATCGAATACCCTCGCGGTGCGGCAAATCGTGCCGATCGACGCAGGGCATTTCGATCTCGCCTGGACCTTCTTCGGCTATGCGGACGACACGCCGCAGATGCGGCAGCGCCGGCTGCGTCAAGCCAATCTGATGGGACCCGCCGGTCTCGTTTCGCTCGACGACAGCGAGGCGATGCTGCTGTCGCAGGCCGGCATCGGCGGCAGTGCCGACGCCGAGTGCGTCGCCGAGATGGGCGGCCGCGCCGTCCACGACGAGCCGCACATGCTGACCGAGACAGCGATCCGCGGCTTCTACCAGCACTACCGGCGCGTCATGGAGCTTTGAGGGCGGATGATCGCCGCCCCCGATATCGATGTGCCGACGACCCTGCGGACGCGCCTGGCAGACCTCTATTGCGCTTACGCCGACGCGCTCGATGATGGCGAGCTTGAGCGCTGGCCCGACTTCTTCACCGAGGATTGCCTGTATAAGGTGGTCCCGCGCGAGAATTTCGAGCGCGCGCTGCCGGTCGCCCTGATTTATTGCGAAAGCCGCGGCATGCTCGTCGATCGGGTTGTCGCGATCCGTGAGACCGCGCTCTATGCTCCTCGAATCGTGCGCCATTTCGTCAGCAACATCCGCCTGCGCGCGATCGGGTCGGACGGTCTGCGCCTGACCGCAAGCTTTGCCCTCTGTCAAACCATGGCCGACCAGCCTTCGGAGCTGTTTCTGTGCGGCAAATATCACGACCGGGTGATCGAGGAGGCCGACCGTCTGCGCTTTTCCGAGAGGATCTGCGTCTACGATTCGACGATCGTGCCGACCTCGCTGGTCTACCCCGTTTAGCCGCACAAGACCGTGGCTCCAGCCGGGCTGCCGGACGCGCCCCACATCGGCCCCTTCAGTTGCGAGGAAGATCTCAACCGCTCCCTCGCCGCCGCCGGCACCACCCGCCTCAGGCCGGCGGGCATCTCGATGACGCCGACTTGCGACCAGATTCTCAGCCTTGCCTCGTGTGACCCGGTAGGATTAACGGGTCAGCTCATGCAGCGTTGCGGTCGAGCAGCTCGATATGGACGTTCTGCGGGCCGCGCAGGAAGGCGATGCGCACGCCGGGCCGGATCGTCTTCGGCTCGACCGTGAACTCGGCGCCCTTCTGCTTCAGCTCGGCGACGACGCCGTCGATCCCATCGACCCGCAGGCCGATATGTTCGAGACCGAGATAGGGCGGCTCGGGCGGCGGCGCGATGGCCTGCTCCTGCGGCACCTGGGCGATGAACACTGCGACGCCGCCGAGATTGAGGTCGAGCCGCGACCGGCCGTCCGACTGCACCGAGCGGATGATCTCGGCGCCGAACATTTTTTCGTACCACTGCGCGGTCTCCTCGGCATCGGGGCTGCGCAGGTGGATATGGTCATAAGCGAAGGCGGTCATCGAGCTTCTTCCCTCGTTTGCGGAACCTGACCCAACTGACCCCAACTCTAGGCCGCCCCGGCGCCTGGTGCCAGTGCCATCACCTGCCGCGGACCTCTGGCCGGCGGCGCTCGCGCCAGGCATTGTGGCTTTCCTTGGCGTCCTCGGTCATCGACAAGGCCATGAAGCGGTAGAGATCGATATAGGCGGCGTCGGCGACATTGGGCATGTCGAGGCCGCGGTTCAGCGATTCCTTGGCGAGCCGCGCGGCCAGCGGCGGCAATTCGGCCAAGCGCTCGGCAATCGCCGCGGTCTGCGCGGCAAACTCGGCATGCGGAATGAGCCATTGCGCGAGGCCGAAGCGGAACGCCTCCTCCGCCTTCATCGGGTAGCCCATCGCCACCTTCATCGCCTGGCCCTTGCCGACCCAGCGCGCCAGCCGGACGATGCCGCCATGGTTCGGCAGGATGCCGAGCGCCACCTGCGGCAGGCGCCATTCGGCGCGGTCCGAGGCGATGATCAAATCGCAGCAATAGGTGACGATGCAGCCGATGCCGACCGCATAGCCGTTGACCGCGGCGATGACGGGTTTCGGAAACTCGCTCAGCACCTGCCCCGCGGTGCGGCGGCGCTGCGGCAATGCGGCGATGAAATCGGCCATCGAGGCCTGGCTGTGGGTGCGCGGGTCCTTCAGATTGGCGCCGGCCGAAAAGGCGCCGCCGGCCTCGTCGCCGGTCAAGACTGCGACCCGGACCTCGTCATCGGCCGCCATCTCGTCGCAGCGCTGCGCGATCTCGTCGTTGAAATCCTCGCCCCAGCAATTGCGCGCCTCCGGCCGGCTCAGGGTCAGCCAGCCGACATGGTTGCGCTTCTCGTACAGCACCGGCATCGCAAGCTCCCTGTGGTCGGAACACCCCGCCTGGCCCGATCTTGCCCTTCGGCCGCGGCGATTTGCACCCACAATCTTGCCGGCGTCGGTAGAGTGGGGCGACGAGGGTTCGCGGAGCGGAGAGAGATGCCGGACGGAGTGGAGCAGGGCGTCATGCGCGGTGCGGCACGGATCGGCGCTGATCGCCGAGGTGCGGCCGCGCGCGCCGACCGCTTTCCGGACAGCATCGAGAGCCGCTCGTCCTGGGCGGCGGCGGCGATCGCCATCTGCATCCTGTCGATTTCCTATGGCGCGCCGCTGATCGTTGTGATCGGGCTGAAGCCGATCGCGGCCGCGCTCGGCAGCGACCGCTCGGTGGTCGCCCTGGCCGCTGCGCTCGTCTGGGTCGGAACCGGGACCGGCGGCATCCTGATGGGCTGGGTGGCGGACCGCGTCGGACTGCGCAGGACGGTGATCTTCGGCGCCGTGATGGTGGCGCTCGGCCTCGCCGTTTCGGCGATCGGCAAGGTCTGGACGCTCTATCTCGGCCATGCCCTGCTGATTGGTTTGCTCGGCGGCGGCGCGGTCTATCCGCCGCTGCTGATCTATGTCAGCCGTTGGTTCGACCGGCGCCGCGGCGCGGCGCTGGCGCTGATCTCGTCCGGGCAATACATCGCCGGGATGATCTGGCCGGCGGTTTTTCAGCACGGCCTCGAGCTGGTTCGGCTGGCAGGCGACGATGCTGTTCTATGCCGTCGTCATCCTGGCCATCGTGCCGATGGCGCTGCTGCTGCGGCCGGTGCCGCTGCCGGGCCGGGCCGGGGGTTCGACCGCGATCGTCGTTCGCGGCACGCAGGCGCTCGGCCTGCGGCCCAATGTGGTGCAGGCATTGCTGTGCGCCGCCGGTTTTTTTTGCTGCGTACCGATGGCGATGCCTGCCGGGCATCTGGTGGCGCTGTGCAGCGATCTCGGGATCTCGCCGGCGCAGGGCGCGGCGATGTTGTCGGTGCTGCTCGGCTGCGCGTTCGTCAGCCGACAGTTCTGGGGGTGGCTCGCCGACCGGATCGGCGGGCTCGGCACGGTGCTGGCCGGCTCGGCCTGCCAGGCGCTGGCGATCGCCGCCTTCTCGGTAACCCGGAGCGAGGCCGGGCTGTTTGCCGTCTCAGCCGCCTATGGGCTCGGCTTCAGCGGGATCATCCCGGCCTATGTCGTGGCGATCCGCGCGCTGTTTCCGTCGTCCGAAGCATCGTGGCGGGTGCCGGCCCTGCTGTTCACCAGCATGACAGGGATGGCGTTCGGCAGCTGGTTCGCCGGCGCGCTCTATGACAGCTTCGGCTTTTATGCGCCGGCCTTCGCGGCCGGAGCATTGTTCAACCTGGCCAATCTTGCCGTGATCGGGTTTCTCGTCGTCCGGCAGGCGCGCGGCGTGCGCCTCGCCGCAGCGGCCGTGGCATGAGGTCGGAGAGCCCCCTTAGCGGCCGATGAATTTCGGCGGGCGCTTTTCCCGAAAAGCCGCCACCCCTTCGGCATTGTCGGCGGTGTGGTGCAGCTGCGGCTGCACCAGGCTCTCGATTTCGAGATAGTCGTCGAGGCTCGGGCCGCTGGCGGCGTGGAACAGCTTTTTCGCCAGCCCCAGCGCGAAGGTCGGCGCCTCGGCGAGGTCCGCTGCAAGCGTCTCGGTCTGCACCATCAGCTGGTCGTCATCGACGAGTTGGTTGACGAGGCCGAGCGCCAGCGCCTCCTCGGCCTCGACAAAGCGCGCCGAAAACACCAGCTCTTTGGCCTTTGCCATGCCGAGGCGGCGGGTCAGAAACCAGATGGCGCCGCCATCGGGCGCCAGGCCGATGCGGCGAAAGATCTGCGAGAAGCGCGCCGTTTTCGAGGCGACCACGAGGTCGCAGGCGAGCGCGATGCTCCAGCCGATTCCGACGGCGGGGCCGCGCACCGCGGCGATGACCGGTTTCTCGATCGCATGCAACGCACGGATAAAGGCGTGCGCGCCGTGCTGCATGCGCTGGCGGCCGGCGCGCAGATCATGCGGCTGGCCGGTCATGCGGTCGACATCGGCACCCGAGCAGAACGCCCGCCCCGCCCCGGTGACGATGATGACCCGCACCGCATCGTCGAAGCGCAGCCGGGCAAAGATATCGCACATCGCCTCGCGCATCTCGATGGTCAGCGCATTGAGCTTTTCCGGACGGTTCAGCACGATCCTCGCGATTGCCCCTTCGACGGTCAAATCAACCGGCATTGCGTTCCTCCCGACAGATTCTCGACCGCGCGACCGGACGCCCGGCCGTCACTCCTCGCCGGCCGCAGCCCCACGCCGCGGAGCCTTCGCCGGCCGCGGCGCGCGGACACGGTCCTTCGGCACGACGGTTCGGGTCGCCTTGACGCGGGCGAGGCGCCGGGCGCCGATTTCAGCTTCCACGGCCGGCAGCAGCGCTGCCGCATCGGAGCGTTGACCGGGGTTTCCGGTTTGCTGGAGCCGCTTGGCATTTGTCCGGAGATTGGACAGCGCGTCGTCCGACATTTCGGGCAGCTTGGTGATCAGATCCATAGGGTACTCCTGAGCGGGCCGGCTCCTTGCCCGCACCGACGCAACACCCGCCGAGGCGGATGACGGCGAACCTCGTGCCATACAGAGAAGAGACCGGGCGCCGATCGATCCGGACGAGACCGCCAAACCCGGATCGACCCAAACAGATTAGGGTCTTAATATAGGTAGTGCTCTGCCTGCAGGCCAGGAGGAAGGATGCAATGACCGAGATCAGCACCGGGACAAAGCGGGCCGACGCCCCCAGGCCGCGCCTCGTCGGGATCAACCATGTTGCGCTGGAGGTCGGCGATATCGAGCAGGCGCTCGCCTTCTACCGAAAGATTTTCGACTTCACCCTGCGCGGGCAGCGGCCGGGCAACGCGTTCATCGAGCTCGGCGACCAGTTCATTAATATGATGGAGACCGCTACCCCGCACCAGGACGGGCGCCGGCATTTCGGGCTCGTCGTCGACGACCGGTCGAGCGTGCGGGCACGGGCCGAGGCCGCCGGCGCCAAATTGCTGCCGGGGCCCTTTCTCGATTTCCTCGATCCGTGGGGCAATCGTGTCGAGGTGGTGGAATATGGCGATATACAATTCACCAAGGCGCCCCACATATTGCGCGCGATGGGGCTGGACCTCGACAAGAACGAGAAGGCGCAGCGCGAGCTCGCCGACAAGGGCATGGCGCCATAAGGGCACGAGGCGCCGTCGGACGGCGAAGTTTGCGTGCGCCGCCTGATCTTTGGGGTAACTATTCCGAGTGTGCGGAGAGCGGAGGAAACGACCATGGCGAAGGGCCAGCTGATTGCGGCACTTGATTTCTCGAGCGTGGCCGAGGACGAGTTCAACGACTGGTACGATCTCGAGCACATCCCCGAACGGCAGCGCGTGCCGGGCTTTCTGATCCTGCAGCGGTGGATCGGCGCCGACGACGCGAGGCAGTCGGTCGCAACCTACGACCTCGACCGCCTCGCCGTGCTGCAGAGCCCGGCTTACCGCGCGATCGGCGGCGAGAACCTGTCGCCGTGGTCGAAGCGGGTAACGGCCATGTGCCGGCGCCTGTTGCGCTTCGAGGGCGAGCAGATCCTGCCCGGCGACGAGGTTGCACCAGATAAAGCCAACGGGCTCCTGCTGGTGGCGATGACGCCGGCGCCGGAGGTCGAGACCGAGTTCAACGCCTGGTACGACACCGAGCACGTCCCCGCCCTCGCCCGCGTGCCAGGGGTTCTTCGCGCCCGCCGCTTTCGCAGCGCCGGCAATCCGCGATATGTGGCGCTCTACCACCTCGCCTCACCGGCCGTCGTTGCCGGTCCCGAATGGAAGCGCGCGAGCGAATCGACGCCGATGCCGGAACACGTGCGGCCGCACATCAGCGACCGCCTGCGGCTCGTCTGCCGCAGCTACCAACGGGCCGGATAGGCGGGCAACGGCGGCTCGGAGGCGGCAGATCCCGGCGCGGGGAGCAGCGCCATGCGGTACGAACTCTACTATTGGCCGTCGATCCAAGGGCGCGGCGAGTTCGTGCGTCTGGCGCTGGAAGAGGCCGGAACCGATTACGCCGATGTCGCGCGGGAAGGGGGCGGGGAAGGCGCCATGTTCCGCCTGCTCGACGGCGAGGAAGTCGCGCGCCCGCCCTTTGCGCCGCCTTTTCTGCGGGCGGGGCGGCTGCTGATCGGGCAGACCGCCAACATCCTGCTCTATCTCGGCGATCGTCACGGCTTGGCCCCGGCGACCGCAGCCGGAAAATTATGGGCCCATCAGCTGCAGCTGACGATCGCCGATTTTGTCGACGAGATCCACGACACCCACCACCCGATCGCCGGCAGCCTTTATTACGAGGACCAGCGCAATGAAGCGCGGGCGCGCGCCGCCGACTTTCTGCGCTCGCGCGCACCCAAATATCTCGGCTATTTCGAACGGCTGCTGGCAGGCAGGAAGGCCGGCGCCGGTCATCTCGTCGGGGCGCGGCTCAGCTATCCGGACCTGTCGCTGTTCCAGATCGTGGCGGGGCTGCGCTACGCCTTTCCCCGCGCGATGGCTCGGCTCGACCCAACGCATCCGCGGGTCCTCGCATTGCACGACGCCGTCGCCGCCCGACCGCGCATCGCCGCCTATCTGGCTTCGCCGCGCCGGATCGCGTTCAACCAGGACGGCATCTTTCGCCACTATCCGGAGCTCGACGCCGAAGCGTGATGATCGGCCCAAGGCGCCGAGACGCGAGTGCGTTGCCGCCAGGTTCGCTGCGACGGGTCAGGCCTGTGCGATCGGGTATTTCGCAAAGATCGTCTCGCAGCGCTTGAACGCCTTGTCGATCGCCGCTTCGGGCGTCATTCCGTTGGTCATGACATCGATCATCGCAAGGGCGAAGACATGATCGGTGCTGACCTGCGCCCGCGCCGGGTTGAACACTTCGTAGGGCGGGATCGTCGGGCCGAGCACGCCCTGCCGCGTATAGGCGCTGAGCGGCTCGTTCTTCGGGTCGAGCCAGAACGCCTTATCGTTTTCGACGATCGACGGCATCGGCGGCAAAAACCGGCCGAGCCCCGTTTTCAGATAGGCCGCGAGCACTTTAGGTTCGATCGAATATTTTAGGAATTCCTTCGCCGCCGTGATGTTTTTTGCGCCCTTGGGGATCACGGCCGTCGCCGCGCCGATGACACTGGGAATTTGCTTGCCTTCGTTGCTGAGCGGCAGGCCGAGGGTCAGGATATCGTTGTACTCCTCCTTGTTGTCCCAGAGCGCGACCTCGGTCGAAATCGTGCCGTCGAAATCCATGACGACGAGCTTCGCATGAAAAGCGTTGTTGTCGTCGTTATCGTTCCAGCTCAGCACCGCCGGCGGTATGAAGCCCTGCGTGTAGGGTGTCGTCAATTTGACGATCGCCTTGATCGCCGCGGCGCGGATTTGCGGATCGTCGGTGTGCAATTTGCCGTCGGGCGTGAACAAATGCTGGCCGCCATAGGCGATCATGAAATGGTCGAAGGTAAAGATGCAATCAAACCCGGTGGCCCCCACCTGAAAGGAGTAGGCATAAATGTTGCGCATCCCTTGCGCCCGCAATTTCGTCTGCACCGGCTCGAAAAAGTCCAAAAACGCATCCCAGGTCTTCGGGATGTCCGAAGTCTTGTATCCCGCCTTCTCGACCAGCGATTTCCAGATATGGAACGGGACCACCGCCACCCGATGCGGGATCATGTAATAGCTGCGCTTTTTGGCGACGTTGTTGTAGGCGTAAACGGTGCTCAGCGCCGTCGGGGTGAACAGCGATTTCTGGGTCTCGACGACATCGCTGAGATCGACCAGCTGGTCGTTCCAGGCGCTCAACACGGCAAAGTAATAGTCGCCAACATTGATGACATCGGGCACGACACCGCTCGTCACGGCGGCGATTTCCTTCTGGCGCATCGCGGCAAACGGCACGATGCTGTAGTCGATCTGGTTACCGCTCGCCTTCTCGTAGTCGGCAACCATCTGCTTGAAGCCGATGTCCTCCTGCTGGGCGAAGCCCTGCACCCACCACACGGTCGCGGTTGTGGCCGCGGCGTTCGCAACATAGGGGCGCGCGACCGTGCCGGCCGCCGCCAGCCCCATCGATGCACGCAGCAGCGAGCGCCTGGTCAGCTTTTCCATGCATTTCTCCCTCGTTGAACGCCGGCGGCCCTCTAGTGAGTACGCGCCGATCCTCGGTCAGGGAAAGTATGCGCCAGGGGAAGTAAGGTTTCAACCATTCGCGGCCGGATGCGCTGCGTCGTTCAGGCGGCGGGAACCTTGCAGGCCCTCGACAAGTCCCGCCTCGAACCCACGACGTGCGGGCTCATCCCTTGACGCCGCCCATCGTCAGGCCGGCGGCCATAAAGCGGCGGGCCGCGTAATAGGCCGCGACCGGCGGCAGCGCGTAAATCACGGCGGTCGCCATCATGTAGTTCCACGGCGACTCGTCGCTGTTGAGGAACTGGACGATCGCAATCGGTACCGTCATGCTCTTCGTCGAAGACAAGAGCAGGAACTGGTAGAGAAATTCGTTCCACGCCAGCAGCAACGCAAAGGTGCCGATCGCGACCAGCGCCGGCGCCATCAGCGGCAGATAGATCAGAAGATAGATCTGGATCGGCGAGGCGCCGTCGATCCGCGCCGCCTCGTCGAGCTCGATCGGAATGCTGCGGCCGTATTGCTGGAAGATGAAGATTGCGTAGGGGGTGGCGAAGGCGACGAGCGCGGCGATCACCGCCCACAGATTGTTCATCATGCCATATTCGGCCATCAGGCGATAGAACGGGATCGCCAGGAACGAGGCCGGGATCACATAGGTCAACAGCGCGCAATTGGTGACGAGCCAGCCGTGCCGGACGCGCAGCCGCCCGACCGAAAAGGCCGCCAGGGAACCGATCAACAAGGTCAGCAGCACCGTCATCGCGGCGAGAAAGACGCTTCTACTGAACTGCTCCCAAAAATACTGGAGGTACCAATAGCTTTGAGTGATCACCACCCAAAAGCTCTCAGCCGAGGGATGCGGCGGAAACACATGGGTCGACAGCACGTCACTATGCGAGTTCGAGCGAAACCATAATCATATTGTAGATCGGCAAAACCGACCAGATCACCAGCACGACGCCGAGGATCGCCGACCCGACATTTGTCAAATACCGCCGTCGTCGCGCCACGCGAACCACGCTCAGCGCGCTGGCTTCGGTGCGGGCTCGCGCCCTGCCTTCGACGGCAATGACGGTCATCGTTACTGCTCCACTTGCATCGAGCGCAATTTGCGCATCAGGAAGATGACGAGCGGGATCATCAGCGGCAGCGCCGACATCACGGTGGCGACGCCGAGATTGGGGTCCGAGAGGTCGAAGGCGTTGCGGACGCCGAGGTTCGCCAGGGTGTAGGTGGTCAGCGCCGGCCCGCCATTGGTGATGAAGAACGGCGTCGCGAAATCGCCAACCGTAAAGATTGTCGACAGCAGCGTGTTGACGAAATAGAGCGTGGCGAGCAGCGGGAAGGTGATATGAACGAACCGCCGCAGCCCGGTTGCGCCGTCGACGGCAGCCGCCTCATAGAGCTCCGGGGCGATTGCCATCCGACCGGCGATGAAGATCACCGTCCAGAACGGCATGAATTTCCAGATATAGGCGGCGATGATCGAGCCCAGCGCGAGCCAGTGTGAATCGAGCCAGAACGGGCCGTTGATGCCGAACACCTCCCACAGCAGGTTGTTGAGCAGCCCCCATTGGCCGTCGAGCATCCAGTGGATCGAGATGAAGGTCGGCAGCGCCGGCACTGCCCAGGGCAGCACATAGACCATTAGCAGCGCCTTCACCCACCAGCCCGGCCGCACGAAAAAGCCCGACAGCAGGAAGGCCAGGAACATCTTCACGTTTACGGCGACAGCCAAGTATATCACCGTATTGATCAACGTATTCACATAGACCGGATCGTTCCACAATTCCGCGTAGAGGGCCGGGCTGTGGCCCATCCACAGCCCGTATACGATCGGATAGGCGACAAACGCTACGAACACCGCCAGATAGGGGATCACAAAGGCGACCGCCCAGAGATATTCGGAGCCCTTCAGATGGCCGCGCAGATAATGCCACAGGCCGCTCCACCGCCCGACCAGCGGCCGGCCGAGATAAATCGTCGATATGTTTGCCATGGCCCGGCTCTCAGCTCGCTGCCACCGGGTACTGTGCGACGATCGTATCGACCCGCTTGAACGCCGCGTCGATCGCCTCCTGCGGCGTCTTCCCGTTTTTCATGACATCGATGACGGCGCGCATCATGACGTTCTCGGCCCCGACCCGCGCCATCCCCGGGTTGCGCGCCTCGAACACCGGGATCGTCGGGCCGAACAGGGTCTCGGTGGTCAGCGCCGTGCGATGCGGGTCCTCTTTGAGCCAGAACGGGTCGCTTTTCGCGATCCCCGCCATCGGGATCACCCAGCGGCCGAGCGATGCCTTCAGATAGGTGTTGAGCATCTGGGGCTCGCTCCAATACTTCATGAACTCCTTGGAGAGCGCAATATTCTTTGCCCCTTTCGGGATCACCACGCCAAAGCTAAAAGGCTGCGCCGGCAGCTTTTTCCCGTCATTGCCGAGCGGCAGACCATAGGTTTCGATATCGTTGTACTGTTCCTTGTCGTGGTAGAGCGCGACCTCGGTCGACAGCGAGCCGTCGTAATCCATCACCACGAGCTTGGCGTGGAAGGCGTTGTTGTCGTCGGCGTCGTTCCAGTTGAGGACGACCGGCGGCACGTAGCCGTCGGTATAGGATTTCGCAAGCTTGGCGGTGCCCTTGATCGCCGCCTCGCGGATCTGCGGGTTCCCCGTCTGCACTAGACCTTGCGGCGTCACAAAATTCTCGCCGCCATAGGCGATCATGAACATGTTGAAGGTGTTGATCGGATCGACCCCGGTCGCGGTCAGCTGATAGCCGTAGGCGTAGATGTTGCGCATCCCCTGCTTACGCAGGTCGTCCTGCACCGGCCGGAAGAAATCTACGAAACCATCGAAAGTTTTGGGGATATCGGTAATCTTGCGGCCGGATTTTTCGACCAGAGGCGTCCAGAAGCGGAACGGGACCGCGGCGGTTTTCCACGGTACCTGATAATAGCTGCGCTTCTTGTCAACACTGTTATAGGCAAAGCTACAATCGAATGCGTTCTGACACCAATTCTCCTTCTGCGCTTCGAAGACGTCGCTGACGTCGAGGAGATTCCCTTTCCACGCGTTCAAGTAGAGAAAATTGAAATCGGCGGTTTCCATCATGTCGGGCACAACCCCGGTCTCGACCGCCGAAACCATTTTTTGACGCAATGGGGCGAACGGGATGATCGTGTAGTCGATCGTGTTGCCGCTGGCCTTCTGGTAGTCCGCGACCAGGGCGCGGAAGGAGGCGTCCTCCTCCGGGATAAAGCCCTGTGCCAGCCAGATGCTGGCGGTCGTGGCCGCGGCGTTGGCGATGTAGGGCCGCACCAGCGCACTACCGGCAGCAAGGGCGAGCGAGCCGCGGAGCAGCGAACGCCGTGTCGGTGTGATCATGTCCGTCTTCCCTCTCCCTACTCGCACCGCAAGCGCGCCGCCGGCGCGTTCGGCCGGCGATTAGCGTTCGCATCATACACGGGCGCATATCTGGGTCCAATAGATATCGGTGCTCATTATCGCGCCGGCCGAGGCCTGCGTCGAACCGGTGCCGCCGCGCGTTAACCACCCGGCGCTCGGCGCGCCGACGCGCGAATTCTGCACGCACCTGCCGATCGCCGGCTTCGCTGTGTCGCCGCGGCAATCGGACGCAGCGATCCGGTGTGGGGGGACACGCCGTCCCCAATGAGAGCTCGGCGATCGCCAAACGGCGAGCCGCCATGGCTCGTTGCCGGGCGCCCGGCGGCATCACCCAAAATGCGGTGGCCGAGCCCGACTCGCAGCCGCCACGCGGCGAGTCGGGTTGCCCATCTCCGTCTCCTTCCCTGCTGGCGCCGCGCGACCGTTCCGCTGGCGCGTGCCGATCGCGCGGCCCTGTCGCAGATCCCTCGGGGCAGGGTGGCACGGGCGGTGGCGGACATTGTAGGCTCGCCACGCGAATTTCCCTGGGGAGAGAGCGGGTGGATACAACCGATCGCGGGCCGGCGATGCCGACCAACAGGAAGAAGCTGCTGCTGCCGACGACGCTGGCAAAAGCCGGCTGGGCGCTCGTCGAGGCGCGCGACGATGTCGAAGGGGTGCCCTATCAGACGACCATGCCGAAGCCCGAGTTTCACGCGCTGCTCGAAGATGTCGCCGGGGTAGCGCTTTCGGTGACGCCGTTCGGCGATCCCGAGCTCGATGCCGGCCCCAGCCTCGAAGTCGTCGCCCGTATCGGCGTCGGCTATGATGCGGTGGACGTGCCGGCGCTCAGCAAACGCAAGATCCCGCTGATGATCGCCGGCACCGCCAATTCGGTCAGCGTTGCCGAGGCCGGGGTGTATCTGCTGATGAATTTGGCGCGGCGCGGCGCCGCGATGGACGCGATGGTCAGGGAGGGCCGCTGGCAGGACCGGTATCAGGAGATGCCGGTCGATCTCTACGGCAAGACCGTGCTGATCGTCGGCTTCGGCAAGATCGGCACGCGCTCGGCCAAGCGGTTTGCCGCGATGGAGATGAACGTGCTGGTCTTCGACCCGTATATGTACTCCGAGACGATCCGCGGCATGGGCTACGAACCGGTCGGCGATCTCGACGCCGCGGTGGCGCGCGCCGACTTCATCACGATCCACTGCCCGAAGACGCCGGAGACGGTCGGCCTGTTCGACGCTGCCCGGCTTGCGCATATGAAACGCACCGCCTTTATCGTCAACACCGCGCGCGGCGGCATCATCGATGAAAAAGCGCTGTACGACGTGCTGAGGGCGAACCGAATCGCCGGTGCGGCGCTCGATGTCTTCGTCGAGGAGCCGACGCCCAAGGACAACCCGCTGCTGACCTTGAAGAACTTCGTCGCCGCCCCGCACGTCGCCGGGGTCACGCGCGAAGCCGTCGACCGCATGGCAATGACCACCGTGCAGAACCTGCTGGGCGTGCTCGACGGCAAGCCCAACCGCGAAAACATCGTCAACCGCGAAGTGCTCGACTGAGGCCATTCCCCGCGCAGGGATCACGCGAGAATCGCGTGATCGCCGGGTCGGCCCGAGGCTTGCATCGCTGCAATCTTGATGGGGCAGGGCCGCATCTTGATGGGGCAGGGCCGCGGCGGCACAGGGGGATGGGGTGGTTGTCCTGCGCCTAAGACCCCTGTGCGCCGATGCGGGGCGGCTCCGGGGGCTCAAGTGACGCGATGCGTTTTTTCGCTGCGATAAACCGGCGGTCCCCTTGGGGTTGCGGACCGACATGGAGCGAACTCGGTGCTTATGCCCTGCCGGCGGCGATCGGGGTGTTGGCTCTGGCGTTGCGGCTCTACGGCCTCGGGGACAAGCCGTTCTGGCTGGACGAGATCACCAGCTTGCGCCGAGCCACCACGACGGTGCCCGGGCTCGTCGCCGACTCGCTGCAAAACAACCACTATCCGAGCTATTTCCTGTTGCTGTGGCTGATCGGACAGATCGGCACGTCGCAATGGCTGCTGCGCCTGCCGTCGGCGGTGTTCGGCGCGATCGGCGCGGCGCTGACCTGCGCGATCGGCAGCAGGGCGGTGGGCCCGCGCGGCGGCGCCATCGCCGGGCTGCTGATGGCGTTTTCGCCGTTCGAGGTCCAGCTCGGGCAGGAGGCGCGCTCCTACACGCTGGTTTCCTGCCTGATCCTGACCGCGCTGTTCGGGCTCGTGCGGCTGGCCCAGCAGCCGGATGCCGCGGCGCTTCCGGTGTCGCGCAAGGCGCCCTGCGCGGGGCGTGGCTCGCCTATTGTCTCGGCACGGCGGCGGCGCTCAGCGTGCTCAACGTGGCGATCCCCTGGCTGCTCGCGTCCAATCTGAGCGCCGTCGCGACCGCCCGCCGCGCCGGCGCCGGCAGGCCGGGGTTTCTGCGCAATTGGGGGCTGGCCCAGCTCCTGATACTGGCAACCTGGATTCCCTCGCTCGCCGCGGTCTATTTCGCCAGCAAGGGCGCGGTCGTCTACGCCGCGGCCTGGGCGCCGGCGGAGACTGCCAAGACGATCTGGTCGGTCATTGCGCCGGTCTACCTGCTGCGCATCTCGAGCTTCATCACCTTCGGCCTGCTTCCTGCCGGGGTTCCCGCGCTGGCCGTCGTCAGCGCGGCACTGGCATTGCTCGGCGCCTGGCGGCTGCGTCGCGATCCGGCGGTGCTTGCGGTCCTCGGCGGCGCCGCGCTGCTGGTGCCGCTGGGCCTCTTGATGCTGTCGCTGTTCGTGCCGGTGCTGGCGCCGCGGTATTTCGCCTGGAGCGCCGCGCCGTTCTTCATCTTTGCCGGGGCCGGGCTGGGGTGGCTGTCGGCCAGGCGTTTTGCCGCGGCGGCGGCGGGGCTCGCGGCGGCATGCCTCGTCAACCTGACCCCGTATTACGGTTACGAGACCAAGCCGCGCTGGGACCTGCTGGCGGCACAGCTCGCCGCCGCGGCCCAGCCGGGCGACGTCGTGCTGCTCGACAATTACTACTCCTATTCCGTGCTTTCGGCCTTTGCCGCCCAAGCCGGCCTCGACGATCATCGCATTGCCTTGACCTGGAGCCTGCCGGAAGCGGCCAGGCTGGCGCCCGGCCATGACCTTTGGGCGGTGTACGGGCGCACCGGACAGGCCGTCAAAAAACAGTCGCTGGAGGATTACCGAAACACGATCGCGGCCCTGGGGGACCCGGTCTCCGAAAATTCGGTCGGGCGTTACATCGTTTTGTGGCGGTTCCGGGAGCCGACGGCTGGCGACGAGCCCCGACCCTGAGGTTGCGGCGCCGCCCGCGCGACGACGGCGGGGTCGGGCGGAGCGGCCGGGCTTGACTTCCGCGGCGGCAACTGGCGGGATCGCCGCGCTGGATCGTGAAGGAGGGTTGGATGGCGCGGGCAAACCGGGTGCGGGAATTGTGGCAGGCGGGCAAGCCCGTCATCAACAGCTGGTGCGGCATCCCGAGCAGCTTCTCGGCGGAAGTCATGGCCCATCACGGCTGGGACTCGCTGGTCGTCGACATGCAGCACGGCATGATCGACTACTCGACGATGGTGACGATGCTGCAGGGCATCTCGACCACCGAGACCGTGCCGCTGGTGCGGGTGCCGTGGAACGATCCGTCCTATATCCAGAAGGCGCTCGACGCCGGCGCCTACGGCATCATCTGCCCGATGATCAACAACCGCGCCGAGGCCGAGAAGCTCGTCGAACTCGATGCGCTATGCGCCGCTCGGCCATCGCAGCTCGGGGCCGATCCGCGCCTCGCTCTATGGCGGAGCGGATTATCACGCCAAGGCCAACGACATCGTCGTCGCCTTCGGCATGATCGAGACCGCCGAGGCGATCGACAAGCTCGACGAGATCCTGTCGGTCAAGGGGCTCGACGCGGTCTATATCGGTCCGTCCGACCTGTCGATTTCCTATGGCCACCCGCCGGGCGGCGACAAGCCCGACGAATGGATGATGGCGGCGCTGAAAAAGGTGCTCGACGGCTGCAAGCGGCACGGCGTCAAGCCGGGCATCCATTGCGGCGCGCCGGCCTATGCCAAGAAGATGATCGAGATGGGCTTCATGTTCGTCACCGTCGGCGGCGACACCCGCTTTGTGACGATGGGCGGCCAGGCGGCCGTGCAGGAGATGCGCTCGGGCGCGCCGGCCAAGCCCGCTGCCGGCAGCACCAGCCCGTATTGAACTCTGATCGGCGCGGCGGGCGGGTTATCCGGGTGCGCCCGCCGCTGCTCGCAATGCCGCCAGATATCGCCGGATGCGCGCGGCGTTGACGCCGAGATCGCTGCGTCCGTGCCGCGCCGATGAGCGCAGGTCGATGCGGCTGCCGGCACCCGATGCGGCAACGCGCACGACGATATCGTCGGTAAAACCGTACCAGAAGCTGCGCTGGCTGGCCTCGATCCGGCCCGCCTCGGGATCGGCGGCGATGATGGTCCAGCCCATCTTTTCCGCCGTCGCGAGGGCCAGCGCGAACGCCTTGGCCGGTGCGAGCCCGAGCATCAGCGGAGCGATGCCGGGATAGGCCCGCTGTTGCAGCGCCGCGATCCTGGCGCCTTCATAGGTCGCCGGATTGCCGCCCTCGGCAGCGCGCAGCGGGATGGCCGCAACAAAAGCGGGCGGGTTGCCGGCATCGGTCGTGATGTCGTGGATCGCCGGCACGCTTTGCGCCTGGGCGCGATAATGCCAGGGCATGTAGACGGCGAACGCGCCCACGACCAGCGCGAGGATGGCCGCAGCCACGCCGCGCCGGCCAAGCCCCGAGCGCCCGAAAACGAGGGCGAGCATGGCGACGATCGCGGCGGCAGCGCCGAAACAGGCAGAGTAGGACATCAGGCCGAGCAGCGCGAACCGCAGATCGAACCACCCCGCGCGCCAACCGATCGGCCCGAGCGCCATCAGCACGATCGCGATGACGGCGAGCGCCAAGCCGATGCCGGGTGCCCGGCGCAGAAGATCCCGGCCGAGCCCGGATGGGGTCGCGGCAATGGTGATGACGACTTTCCTCTCAACCCCGCGCTGCCGCTGCGTCAGCTATCGACCAAGATGATTGCAGCAGAATCGCGCGTCTTCAATCGTATTTTCGCGATCGGTTCGCCCGCTGAACGGTCTCAGCGCTCGTGATGCGCCGGCAAGCGCAGTCCGAGCAAGGGCGCCGCCGCTTCCGGCGGCAGTTTCGTATAGCCGACCGGCACCTCGAACAGCGCCGCGTCCTGCGTCCCGATCTTGACGTGGCGCAATTCCCAATGGACCGTCGCGACCTTGCCTTTCCGGGACGTAAAGCTGCCGTCGCATTTCATCGGGATGCCGTCGCGGCTGAGCCACAGCGCACCGGCGAGACGACCTTCGGGGATATCCTTGTCCACCGCGTATTTCGTGGTTGCGACGCCGTTGATCGCCTCCTGCCCGACGGGCTTGCCCAACAGACCGGGCTTGTTCAACACCGCCAGGGCCGGCGGCAGGACGAACTCGACCGCGGTGTGCAGCTGCGGCAGCAGGATGTCGCCGATCGTGCTGTCGGCATGCAGGATGAAGACCGGCTTCACCGCCGGCAGGTCTTGCTCGTGCCGCTGCTCGCCCGGCATGTTCCACATCCGGCCGACATAGCTGCGCCCGTCGAAGACGAGCACCCGCTCTGCGGTGAAGCCGACCCGAGGGTTGCCGAGTGTCTCGGCCGGGGCCGCGGTGCCGGCGGCGAGCAGCATGACGAGCGGAACGATGGCGGAGGGGAGCGCGCGCATTTGCCTCCTTGGCGCCGATGCCGGCGGCTGTTACGCAGCGAATACGGCGGTTTCGCGGCGCTGGACAGAGAGCCCGCAACGCCTATCTTGGGGTCGGCGGGAATCCGAAGCTCGAGGCGAGGTCAGAGGGATGAGCGGCAGAAGCGGCGTGCGGCCTTTCGCGCACCGGAGCCGGAGCGGGCGATGAACGATCCCAACGGCGCGATCACCGTTCGCATCCACGCGGCGATCGCCGAGATACCGGCTGCCGCCTGGGATGCCTGCGCCGGCGATGTCAACCCGAGCGTTTCGCACGCCTTTCTGAGCGCGCTCGAAGACAGCGGCTCGACGACGGCGCGCACCGGCTGGACGCCGCAGCATCTCTCCGTCGCCGCCCCCGACGGGAGGGTCATCGGGGTGGTTCCGCTCTACGCCAAGACGCATTCCTATGGCGAATACGTCTTCGATTACGGCTGGGCCGACGCCTACGAGCGCGCCGGCGGGCGCTATTATCCAAAGCTGCTTTCCGCCGTGCCGTTCACTCCGGTGCCGGGCCCGCGCCTGCTGCTGCATCCCGATGCGCCGCCCGAGACGCGCGTGCATCTGATCGCCGCGATGGTCGAGCTTGCCAATCGCCGGCATATCTCGTCGGTGCATGTGACGTTTCCGGAGCGCATCGAGGCCGAGGCGCTGACCGAGGCCGGGTTCTTGCAGCGGGTCGGCCAGCAATTTCATTGGACCAATGACGGTTATCGAGATTTCGACGATTATCTCGCCGCGCTCAATTCACGCAAGCGCAAGGCCGTGAAAAAGGAGCGGCGCGAGGCATTGGCGGAAGGTCTGGAGATCGAAGTGCTGACCGGATCCGATCTCAACAGCCGCCATTGGGACGCATTCTACCGGTTTTATCTGGCGACCGCGGACCGCAAATGGGGCCAAGCTTATCTGAACCGCAAATTCTTCGCATTGATCGGTGAGCGCATGCCGGACAACGTGGTGCTCGTCTTGGCGCAGCGGGAGGGCAAATACGTCGCCGGTGCGCTGAACCTGTTGGGCAAGGATACGATCTATGGCCGCAACTGGGGCAGCTACGGCGATTACAAATTCCTGCATTTCGAATGCTGCTATTACCGGGCGATCGAATTCGCGATTACCCACGGGTTGAAGCGCGTCGAGGCCGGCGCGCAGGGGCCGCACAAGCTCCAGCGCGGCTATCTGCCGGTGCCGACCTACAGCGCCCATTGGATCCCCGACCCCGGCTTTCGCCGCGCCGTCGCGCAATTCCTCGCCCGCGAGCGCGACATGGTCGAGCGCAAAATCGACGCGCTCGCCGAATATTCGCCGTTCCGGCAGGCGGACGCGGACTAACCCGCGGTATCCGGCAAACCGCGTTGCGACCGCGGTCTACCTGGATTCTATGATCTTGATCCGAAATTTGGTGTCGCCGCTCGGCGGCTCCGCCATCAGCGCGAGGTCAGAGCTTGTGCAGCGCGCCGCAGCTGCCGTTACAGCAGCGGCATCGCGCCCGGTTCACTCCACCAGCGCCGGCTCCTTGGGCGCGGGCGTAACGGGACGCTCGTCGAAGGCGAAGTCGAGCGCGTCCTCCTCCGGCTTTTTGGTGACCCGGACGATCCCGCCCTTCGCCAGGCGCCCGAACAGCAATTCCTCGGCGAGCGGCTTCTTGATGTGCTCCTGGATCACGCGGGCGAGCGGACGGGCGCCGTAGAGCGGGTCGTAGCCCTTCTCGGCGAGCCACGCGCGGGCGCCAGGGTCGAGCTCGATAGTGACGTTGCGGTCGGCGAGCTGCACTTCCAATTGCAGGACGAACTTGTCGACGACGCGCCCGATGGTCTCGGTCGACAGCGCCGCGAACGAGATCATCGCGTCGAGCCGGTTGCGGAATTCCGGCGAGAACATGCGGTTGATCGCTTCGTGATCGTCGCCCTGGCGGATGCCGCTGCCAAAGCCGATCGCCGGCTTGGCGAGGTCAGAGGCGCCGGCATTCGTCGTCATGATCAGGATCACGTTGCGGAAGTCGACATTCTTGCCGTTATGGTCGGTCAGCTTGCCGTAATCCATCACCT
Organism: uncultured Alphaproteobacteria bacterium; assembly: GCA_963814865.1. Lineage (GTDB taxonomy): Bacteria > Pseudomonadota > Alphaproteobacteria > ATCC43930 > CGMCC-115725 > AP-15. Next base: position 193,126 of record CAWFEN010000003.1, read on the forward strand.
GCAGCAGGATGTTGAAGAGATCGGGATGGGCTTTCTCGATCTCGTCGAGCAGCAGCACGCTGTGGGGATGCTGGTCGATCGCATCGGTCAGGAGCCCGCCCTGGTCGAAGCCGACATAGCCGGGCGGCGCGCCGATCAGCCGCGAGACCGTATGCCGCTCCATATATTCGGACATGTCGAAGCGGGTGATCTCGATGCCGAGGGTGCGGGCCAGCTGACGCGCGACCTCGGTCTTGCCGACGCCGGTCGGACCGGAGAACAGATACGAGCCGATCGGCTTTTCCGGGTCGCGCAGCCCGGCGCGCGCGAGCTTGATCGCCGACACCAATGCCTCGATCGCGCTGTCCTGACCGAACACCATCGTCTTCAGGTCGCGGTCCAAATTCCTCAGCACCTCGCGGTCGTCGGTCGACACACTCTTCGGCGGGATGCGCGCCATCGTCGCGATGACTGCCTCGACCTCGCGCGCGGTGATGGTCTTGCGCCGGCGGCTCTCGGGCACCAGCATTTGCGCCGCCCCGGTCTCGTCGATCACGTCGATCGCCTTGTCCGGCAATTTGCGGTCGCCGATGTAGCGGTGCGACAGCTCGACCGCGGCGCGCAGGGCTTCGGCCGTGTAGCGCACCTTGTGATGGCGCTCGTAATAGGGCTTCAGGCCGCGCAGGATCTTGACCGTGTCCTCGACCGTCGGCTCGTTCACGTCGATCTTCTGAAAGCGGCGGACCAGCGCCCGGTCCTTTTCGAAATAATTGCGATATTCCTTGTAGGTGGTCGAGCCGATACAGCGGATCACCCCGCCGGCTAATGCCGGCTTCAGCAAATTCGAGGCGTCCATCGCCCCGCCGCTCGTCGCCCCGGCGCCGATCACCGTATGGATCTCGTCGATGAACAGGATGGCGCCCGGCTGCGCCTCGAGCTCGGACAGGACCGCCTTCAGCCGCTCCTCGAAATCGCCGCGATAGCGGGTGCCGGCGAGCAACGCCCCCATGTCGAGCGCATAGATCGTCGCGTTCAGCAGCACCTCCGGCACCTCGCGCTGCACGATGCGGCGCGCCAGCCCCTCGGCGATGGCCGTCTTGCCGACGCCGGGATCGCCGACATAGAGCGGGTTGTTCTTGGCCCGCCGGCACAGGATCTGGATCGTCCGCTCGACTTCGGCCTCGCGGCCGATCAGCGGATCGATCTTGCCGCCTTTGGCCTTCTTGTTGAGGTTGACGCAGTAGGCGTCGAGCGCGTCATGGCTGCGCTTTTGCGACTTGTCGCCCCTTTCGTCCTCGTCGGCGCCCTGCGCCCGCCGGGTTTCCGAACGGCCGGGCGCCTTGGCGATGCCGTGCGAGATGTAGTTGACCGCATCGAACCGGGTCATGTCCTGCTCTTGCAGGAAATAGACGGCATGGCTTTCGCGCTCGGCGAACATGGCGACGATGACGTTGGCGCCGGTCACCTCCTCGCGGCCCGAGGATTGGACATGGATCGCGGCGCGCTGCAGGACGCGCTGAAAGCTCGCGGTCGGCTTGGCGTCGTCCTTGTGCACGGAGACGAGGTTGACGAGTTCGTTGTCGAGGTAGTTCAGGACCTCGCGGCGCAGCCGGTCGACATCGACGCTGCAAGCGCGCAGCACCGCCACCGCATCCTGGTCCTCGGTCAGCGCCAGCAGCAGATGTTCGAGCGTGGCGTATTCGTGCCGGCGTTCATTGGCATAGGTCAGCGCCCGATGCAGGGATTTTTCGAGATTGCGTGACAGCACACTCGCCCTTCCTTCCTTGCCGACCCCCGCGTCGCCCGCGGGCTAGTCCTTTTCCAGCGTACACTGCAGCGGATGCTGGTGCTGCCGGGCAAAATCCATGACCTGGGTCACCTTGGTCTCGGCGACTTCGTAGGTGTAGACGCCGCAGAGCCCCACACCCCGGCGATGCACATGCAGCATGATGCGGGTGGCCTCCTGCCGGCTCTTGTTGAAGAACCGCTCGAGGATATGGACGACAAACTCCATCGGCGTGTAATCGTCATTCAGCATCAATACCTTGTACATCGACGGCTTCTTCGTCTTCGGCTTTGCCTTGACGACGACGCCGGTACCCGGACCCTCCTCGCCGCGCTTTCCGTTGTCTCTCATATCGATCCGGGCCGATGACACCGCTCGCTCATTGATGATATTGGCTTTCGGGCGGTGCGGAAAAGTGTTTTCCGTGTCACGGCCGAAACTCCCGGCCATCGGCGGCGCCTATTCGGTTCGGTAGGGCCGGCGCAGCAGCCGATCGGCCATCGCATCGATCGACACCCCGCGATGCAGCACCGCATCCACCGCCTCGCTGATCGGCATCTCGATCCCGAGCCGCTGCGCTAATTGCGCGACGGCGGCGGCGGTCGCTACCCCTTCGACGACCAGGCGGCGGCCGCCAAGCGCTGCGTCGAGGTCCTGCCCGCGGCCAAGCGCGAGGCCGAGCGCATGGTTGCGCGACTGAGCCGTGCTGCAGGACAGGACGAGATCACCGAGGCCGGAAAGCCCCCGGAAGGTCTCGGCACGGCCGCCCTTGGCCAGCCCGAGGCGGATCATCTCGGCCAGCCCGCGGGTAATCAAGGCGGCGCGCGCGTTGTCGCCAAGGCTGCGGCCGAGGATCATGCCGCAGGCGATTGCCAGCACGTTCTTGACCGCTCCGCCGATTTCCACGCCGACCGGATCTTCCGACAAATAGGGCCGGAATCGGGTGCTCCCGAGCGCCGCCGCGAAGGCGCGGGCGAGCGCAATGTCGCGGCTTGCCAGGGTGACGGCGGTCGGCAGCCCCTGCGCGACCTCGGCAGCAAAGCTCGGACCCGACAGCACCGCGACGGGCGAGGCCGGCAGGATTTCGGCGCCAATTTCCGACATCATCGCCAGCGAGCCCGCCTCGATTCCCTTGGCGCAATGCAGCACCGGGAGCCCCGCGGGCAGATCGCGCCGGACCCTGTCGAGCACGCCGCGCAAAAATTGCGCCGGGACGACGAGCAGGACGCCGTCGGCGTCGGCCGTCGCCGCCCTGACGTCGGAGGCCGCGGCAATCTCCGGGTCGAGCGCGATGCCGGGCAGGAAGGCCGGGTTTTCATGGCGCTCGTTGACCGCGGCGACGACATCGGGGTCGCGCGCCCACAAAACCGGGATCGAGCCGGCGCGCCGCGCCGCGATGGCGAGTGCCGTCCCCCAGGCGCCGCCGCCGATAATCGCCAGGCGGTTCATCGGCTCAAGCCTTGACCCCGGCTCCCGGCCGCGGCGGTGCGGCGGCATCGAGCGGCCAGCGCGGGCGGGGCGGGGCGTCGAGACCGTCGACGAGGCCGAGGCGCAGCCGCTCGAGTCCGGCCCAGGCGATCATTGCCGCATTGTCGGTGCACAGCGCCGGCGGCGGCGCGACGAAATCCAGCCCGGCCGCCGCGGCGAGCGCTGCCAGGCGGCGGCGCAGCCGGCCGTTGGCGGCGACGCCGCCGGCCGCGACAAGGCTCGTTCCCCCTGGATGCCGGCGGCGAAACCAGGCGATGGCGTTTGCCGTCCGGTCGGCGAGCGCGTCGCAGATGGCGAGCTCGACCGAGGCCGCGAGATCGGCCTCGTCGCCCGGCTCGAGAGGGCACCGTCCGGCGACGATCCGGCGCAGCGCGGTCTTCAATCCGGAGAAGGAAAAGTCGCAGCCGGGGCGGCCCGCAAGCGGGCGGGGCAACGCGAAACGGTGTTCGTCGCCGCCCGAAGCGGCGCGTTCGATCGCGGGTCCGCCGGGATAGCCGAGCCCGATCAGCTTTGCCGCCTTGTCGAATGCCTCGCCGGCCGCATCGTCGAGCGTCGTGCCGAGACGGGTAAAGCGGCCGACCCCCTCGCAGCACAGCAGCTGGCAATGCCCGCCGGAAACCAGCAGCACGAGATAGGGGAAGGCCACGCCGTCCGTCAGACGGGCGGTCAGCGCGTGCGCTTCGAGATGGTTGACGGCGACAAACGGCTTGCCGGATGCCCAGGCGATCCCCTTCGCCATCATCGTACCGACGATCAGCCCGCCGATTAGTCCGGGACCGGCGGCCGACGCCACCCCGTCGATCTCGGCCAAGCCGACGCCGGCCTCGGCGAGGGCGCGCCGGACCAGAGCGCCGAGATGGTCGAGATGCGCCCGTGCGGCGATTTCGGGCACGATCCCGCCATAAGGCGCGTGCTCGGCGAACTGGTCATGGATCAGGTTCGATCGGATCCGCGGGCCCGCCGAGCCGTCGGCGACGACTGCCGCCGCGGTCTCGTCGCAGCTCGTTTCGATACCGAGAACGATCATCGGGCGTGGATGACGGCGCGCCTGACAGTCGCCCGCGATGTCCCCGGTCCTCAGCCGGGGGGTGCGGCTTCGTAGGTCTTGAGCGTCTTCTCTGTCGCCGCATCGATCTCAAGCAGCTTGACCGAATAGCCCCACAAAAGAGCGACGTGGCGCAGCACCGCGCGGCAGCTTTTTTCGGCGAGCAGCACGCCGTTGTGCACATAATGCGCAAGAATCAGGCAACGGTCGCCTCGGAGATCGACATCGACGACCTGGATATCGGGCTCGCGCCGCGACAGATCATACTGGCGCGACAAGGCGCTGCGGACCTTGCGATAGCCGATGTCGTCGTGGATCGCCTCGACCCGCAGCGCGGGCTTGGTGCTGTCGTCCGAAACCTGAAACAGGCGGAAGCGCCGAATCACCGCGGGACTCAGATACTGCAGGATAAAGCTTTCGTCGCGATAGTTCGCCCAGGCGTGGCGCAGCACGCCGTAGGCGTCTCCGTTGCCGGCGATCTCGGGAAACCAGGTGCGATCCTCCTCGGCCGGTGCGGTGCAGATGCGCTGAATATCGCTCATCATCGCAAAACCGAGCGCATAGGGGTTCAGTCCGCTGAAGCGCTGATCGTCGAAATCCGGCTGGAACACGACGCTCGAATGCGAATGCAGGAACTCGAGCATCGAGCCTTCGGTAATCATGCCTTTGTCGTGCAGCCGCCGCATGATTTCGTAATGCACGAAGGTTGCGCAGCCTTCGTTCATCATCTGGGTCTGCTTTTGCGGATAGAAATACTGCGCGATCAGGCGGACGATGCGGACCAGTTCCTGCTGCCAATCCTCAAGCCGCGGCGCCCGCTTCTCGATGAAATACAGCAGGTTTTCCTCGGGCAGGCCGAGCCCGCGTTTGATTTCCTGAAGCCGCGCCTCGGCATCGCCGGGATCTTCCTTGTCCTTGCCGGCGCCCGGCACGGTGCGCCACAAATCGTTGTAGGTGGCCTCCGCATACGCGCGCCACTCCTCGGCCCGACGCTGTTCCTCGGCGAGGTTGAGCCTGGTGCGGTGGGCATACCGGTTGACTCCATGGTCCTTGAGCGCATGCGCCGCGTCGAGCACGCGCTCGACCGCTTCGGTGCCGTACCGCTCCTCGCATTTGGCGACGTAATCGCGGGCGAAGCTCAAATAATCGAGAATCCCGTTGGCATCCGTCCATTGTCGGAACAGATAGTTGTTTTTGAAGAAATGGTTGTGGCCAAAGGCGGCATGCGCCAGAACGAGCGTCTGCATGGTCATGGAATTTTCTTCCATGATGTAGCAGATGCAGGGGTTCGAGTTGATGACGATCTCGTAGGCGAGCCCTTGCAGCCCTTTGCGATAGAGGGTTTCGTGATAGGCGAAGCGCTTGCCGAAGCTCCAATGCCGGTACATCAGGGGCAGGCCGACCGAGGCATAAGCGTCGAGCATCTGCTCGGAGGTGATCACCTCGACCTGCACCGGGTAGACATCGAGGCCCAGTTCGTCCAGCGCAATCCGCTCGATCGCGTCATGGACCTGCCGAAGCGCCTTGTAATCCCAGTTCGGGCCGGTGAAGAGCGGGCCCGAAGCCTCGAGTTGCGCCACCGGCGCAGACCGCGTGTCAGGCACGGACGCCCCCTTTCGAGAATAATTCGTGAAACACCGAGAAGATCTGCGACGGATCGCCGACCCGGCGCATGGCGAAGTGCGGATGCGCCGGCGCCACCTCGCTGTAGGCGCGCCACAGATCGCTGTCACGCGCCAGACCGGTCAGGCTGCCGCCCATGCCGTCGCCGACTTCGACATAGGCGAAATACTGGCACAGCGGAAGCACCTCGCCACCCAGGAGCGCGACACAGCGGCCGCTGTCCGCCCCGTAATTGTCGCCGTCGGAAGCCTGCGCCGCGTAGATGTTCCAGCGGTCGGTCGGATAGCGCGCCCGGGCGATCTCCAGCATCTTTTCGAGCGCCGTCGATACCACGGTGCCGCCGGTCTCGCGGCTGTAGAAAAACGTCTCCTCATCGACCTCCTCGGCCGTGCTGGTGTGACGGATGAAGACGACGTCGACATGACGGTAGCGCCGAATCAGGAAAACGTGCAGCAGCATGAAAAACCGTTTGGCGAGGTCCTTCATGGCCTCGGTCATCGACCCCGACACGTCCATCAGGCAGAACATCACCGCCTCGGTGTTCGGGCGCGGCACGCGCTCGAAGCGATTGTAGCGGACGTCGAGCGGATCGATATAGGGAATGATCTTGCTGCGATACCGGGTGTGTTCGAGTTCGCGGGTGAGTTGCTCCGCTTCCTCCTCGGCGCCGCGGGCGCGCGCGGTTTCGAGTGCCGCCTCGAGCGCCTCGATCTCCCAGTGCTTGGGCCGCCTCAGCGAGATGCGCCGGGCCATGCTGTTGCGCATCGTCCGCCGCACGCTGAGATTGGCCGGGGTCCCGGTGACGGTATACCCGGCCCGGTGCAGGTCGACGGCGAAAGTCTCTCGGAGGCTCTTCTTGACGAGGTCGGGGAGCTCCAGATCCTCGAAGAACATGTCGAGGAACTCGTCCTTCGACAAGGTGAACTCGAAGGCGTCCTCGCCCGACCCGTCGGGGCTGCCCTGCGACCCGCCGCGGCCTTCGCCGCCGGTCGGCCGCGGGATCTCGTCGCCTCTGACATACTCCTTGTTGCCGGGGACGACATGCTCGGTGCGGCCGGTTCGCCGGCCATGGTGAAAGACCGGCTCGACGATCCCGCGCATCGGGATCGCCACCTTTTCGCCATGCTCGACATCGGCAACCTTGCGCTTGCGCAGCGCGTTCTGCACCGCCGATTTGACCTCGGCCCGCGCCCGCGACAGAAAGCGCTGCCGGTTGCTGAGGCTCTTGCCTTTCGGGTTGGGCCGCCGGTCGACAATGTTCATCGTCTTCCCTCCGGACCGGGCGTCATCCCCGCCTACCCGGCCTTGTTCACCCGCATATACCACTCGACCAGGCGGCGGACCTGCCGTTCGGTGTAGCCGCGCGAGACCATTCGCTCGAGGAAGTCGGCGTGCTTCTTCTCGGTCTCGGAATCCTTCTTGGAGCCAAAGCTGATGACCGGCAACAGATCCTCGACCTGCGAGAACATGCGCCGCTCGATCACCTCGCGCAACTTCTCATACGAGGTCCAGGACGGATTGCGCCCGGAATTGGCGGCCCGCGCCCGCAGCGCAAACTTGACGACCTCGTTGCGGAAATCCTTTGGGTTGGCGATCCCCGCCGGCTTCTCGATTTTCGACAGCTCCTGGTTCAGGAGCTCGCGGTTCATCAGCTGTCCGGTATCAGGATCTTTGTAATCCGAATCCTCGATCCAGGCATCGGCGTAGGCGACATAGCGGTCGAACAGGTTCTGTCCGTAATCGGAATAGGATTCGAGATAGGCCTTCTGGATCTCGTGGCCGATGAACTCGGCATAGCGCGGGGCGAGCTCGGCTTTGATGAAGTTCAGATATTTTTTCTCGACGTCGTCCGGGAACTGTTCGCGCCAGATCGCCTGCTCGAGCACGTACATCAGGTGGACCGGGTCGGCCGCCACCTCCTGGGTGTCGAAGTTGAAGGTGCTCGACAGCACCTTGAACGCGAAGCGGGTCGAGATGCCGTCCATGCCTTCGTCGACCCCGGCCGCGTCCCGGTATTCCTGCCCGGACTTCGCGCGCGGATCGGTATCCTTCAGGCTCTCGCCGTCATAGACCCGCATCTTCGAATGGAGGTTCGAGTTCTCATGCGGCTTCAGCCGCGACAACACGCTGAAGCGCGACAGGATGTCGAGTGTGGACGGAGCACAGGACGCACTCGCCAATTCGCTGTTCTGAAACAGCTTCTCGTATATCTTGCGCTCTTCGGTGGCGCGCAGGCAATATGGCACCTTGATCACGGAAATACGGTCGATGAAGGCTTCGTTGTTCTTATTATTCTTAAAAGTCTGCCATTCGGCCTCGTTCGAATGCGCCAGCACGATGCCCTGATACGGGATGCCGCCGATATTCTCGGAACCGACGTAATTTCCCTCCTGCGTCGAGGTCAGGAGCGGATGCAGCATCTTGATCGGCGCCTTGAACATCTCGACGAATTCGAGCAGCCCCTGGGTCGTGCGGTTGAGCCCGCCCGAATAGGAATAGGCGTCGGGATCGTTCTGGCTGAAAAACTCGAGCTTGCGGATATCGACCTTGCCGACGAGGCTCGATACGTCCTGGTTGTTGTCGTCGCCGGGCTCGGTCTTGGCAATGCAGATCTGCTTGAGCCGCGAAGGCTGCAGGCGGACGACGGTAAAGCGGGTGATGTCGCCGCCGAACTCATCCAGCCGCTTGACCGCCCAGGGCGAGATCGTGCCGGTGAGCCGGCGGATCGGAATCCCATAGCGCTTTTCGAGCTCGGGACCGAGCGTCACCGGGTCGAACAGCCCGAGCGGGCTTTCGAACACCGGGCTGATCTCCTTGCCCGCTTTCAGGACATAGACCGGCTCCTTTTCCATCAGCTGCTTCAGCCGTTCGGCGAGGGAGGACTTGCCGCCGCCGACCGGGCCGAGGAGATAGAGGATCTGCTTGCGCTCCTCGAGCCCCTGCGCGGCATGGCGGAAAAACCCGACGATCCGCTCGATCGTCTCCTCCATGCCGAAAAAATCAGCGAACTCCGGATACACCTTGATCGTGCGGTTCATGAAGATGCGGCCGAGGCGTCCGTCCTGGCTCGTATCGATCATCGCCGGCTCGCCGATCGCCCGCAGCATGCGCTCGGCGGCGCCCGCGTAATAGGACGGATCGTCGGAGCATTTGCCGAGATACTCCTCGAGCGACAGCTCCACCTCCCGCCTCGTGTCGTACAGCCGCGAATAAAGTCCGAAAATGCCGTCGTCAAATCTCATGTCACACCTCAACCGTCGCCCACGCCCGACTCACCCGTTCCATGCCACGGCAATGAGTGAACGCCGCGCGACCGGAAACATCGCCGAAACCCACCTTCCTGGACCGCCGGTTCGGCCGTCGACGGCCCGGGACGCCGTTGCCGGCCATTCTGGCCAGCCCAGCGGCGTACCCACAATCATCCCAAATCGCGAGCGCCCCTGATCGTGCATTGCTCCCCACCCTGCACAACGCAAGCAGTATGCCAACTCATTGTGGCGAGAGTGCGGATCTCTGCGGCCGCCGGCAACGAGCCGCGACCATGTCTTCGGTCGCCCTTCCGATGCGCCACAATACCGGCATATGGACAACATCTTGTGCCACCTACGCAGTCCCTAGCAGGATATATATGGTATCGGGAAATCCCAATAAAAATCTAAGTTAACAGTGTTTATTGCCGATCCGGCGTCCGGCCGCGGCGCCTGCGGCCGGCTGTGAATCGTCGCCGACGCGGCGTTCTGCCGCACTCCGGCGCATTTCGCCGGCCGCGGGACCGGCCAATTCGCCGCCGCGACGGCACGATGGGTTCCCAGCGGCCGCCCGGGAACCAGGCGGGCGCTAATGGTCTGCTGCCGGCGGCGCGCTTCGCGGATGCGGTCCCGGATGGCCGAGCCTGGCCACCGCGGCGTGCGAGTGCTCTGCCGACTGCACGAGCTTGGCGTGCGAAGCCCAATTCGACGCCAGCATGGCGGCGAGCAGGCTGGCGAGACAGCGGTAGCTCGCATCCGTCATATGCAGCCCGTCGGCGCCGATCATCGCCGCCGGCGCCAGCTGATGCGTGCGATCCCATTCCTGCATGATCGCGAAACGGCGAAAGAGGCCGACCCGCTCGCGCTCGGCGATCTCGGCGATCAGCCGTTCCATATCTCGCCATGCCCGGCGCGAGAGAACCCGGGGCGCATATTGCAGGTCCATCAGCACGACATCGATCCCCTTGCCCTTGAGGGCGGCGACGCCCTGCCCGATCAGCTTCTCGTCGGCGGTGAGATCGTCGCGCCGCAGCACGGCGTTGGTGCCGACCTGCCAGATCACCAGGTCGGGATGCTCGGCGACGGCGTCGCGGCCGAGCCGTTTCAGCTCCTCTCCCACATCCTGGCCGCCGACCCCGTGGTTGACGACCCGGATCGGAATCGCCGGAAGCCGCTCCTTCAGTTCGCGTTCGAGGCGGCTCGGATAGCTCATCGCCGGTCCGCTCGCCCCGGTACCCTGGGTCGAGGACGAACCGATCGCCACAATGGTCAATGGCTCGCCCGCTTCGATGCGCTCCGCGCTGCGGTCGAGATCCGCCGTGATCGCCCGCTGCGCGGCCGGTGCGGCGCAACTCGGGCGGTCAGGCTCGGCCCGCTCCCCGGCCGAGGCCGCGACGGCCCAGGCCAGCGCCACGGCGCAGGCGACGGCGCGCCGGCCCGCCCGCCGGCGTCCGGTCACTGCAGGGCTGTCCGAATGGCTTCGGCCAGCTTGCGGCCGAGACATTCATAAACCTTGGCGGCAAGGCTGGCCCGCTCGCTCTTGGCGACGCCGTCGAAATTGAACACGTTCTGCTCGCTCCAGTAGCGCATCATCTCGAAACGCGGGAAGACGTTCAAGTCGTTCACATCCGCAACCCGGTACATCGCCTTCAGGTACGGCTCGAAGTCGATGACCGCCGTTGCGCCATGCGAGAACTGCATATCGACGAGGACGACGTCGATGCCGCGCGCGGCGAGCGCGTCGACGCCGTTTTGCAGGGCGGCCGCGAACTCCTCGGTGTCGATGCCGCGGACGGCGTCGGTGGTGCCGGTGTCCCAGATCACCAGGCCCGGATGCTCGGCCAGGACGTCACGGGGGAACCGGTTCAGCATCTGTTGCGCCGATTGCCGCGGAACACCCTTGTTGAGGACCGTTATCGCGACCGAGGGGTAGATCCGGGCGAGCGCTTCCTGCAACCGGTGGGGGAAGGCGAGATTGGCGGACCCCGCCGCCGCACCGGCGGTCGAGGCGCCGCCGATGGCGACGATCCTGATGGGTCCGCCGGCATGCAGCCTCGCGCTGAGATGCGGCAGCTTGTCATCGACCACCATCATCTCGGCCGGAACCTCGCAGGCCGGCGCGCTGCTCGCGGCGGGCGGCAGCGGCGCCGGCCCGGCCGCCGCCAGACCGGCCGCCGCGAACAATGCCGGCGGTGCCAGGAAAGCGGCGGGCCGACGCCATGTCATGAGCCGATGCGGTCCCTGCGGTCCGACACCACCCCTGCCATTTCCGGCCTTGCCATTTCCGGCCTTGCCATTTCCGGCAATGGCGCTCGACCCATGGTTTTATACCAGTCGATTATTTTGGCCGTAAGGTACATGGCGAGGATGCCGGCGAGATTGACGGCAAGCTGAACCATGATGCCCGGATCATATTCGGAAAACACGAAATGACACAGTGCCGAGAGCAGGATTCCGAGACAAAATATCTCAAGCGACTGGCGGCCGCACAAGATCAGCGGCTTTGCCGCCGCCGAGCGCAAAAACGCCGCGCCGGGCGGCACCAGCGCGGCGACGATGACGACCGCGGCGAAGAAAGGAACGAGGCGGATCGGTGACAGATTGGTCTTGTTGACCGGCCACAGCTGTCGCAGAAACAGCCCCGGAAACGGGTCCCAAAGCCCGTGGATCGTCCAGCTGAGCCGGATCACCAACCCCACGGCAAGAATGATGGCCGCGCCCGCCAGCAGCACGCGCCCGGCGCGCCGCGAGTGCCGCGTCGCGATACCGCCGAGACCGAGCGCGGCTCCCGCCGTAAACAGGAACTGCCAGGCGAGCGGATTGAAATACCAGGCGTCGCCCGGCGGATAGGCCGGCACCGACAGACCGGTGACCTGCACCGCGAGGTAGAGGATGAAGGACGGCACCAGAATCAGGGGCAGCCACAGCCGCAAGCCGATCAGAATCACCGGGAACACCCCCATCAGCACGATGTACAGCGGCAGGATGTCGAGAAACGTCGGTTGAAACTCGAGCAGCATGGCCTTGATGACCGCGATATGCGGCTCGCCGAGAAAGTCGCCGACCCGCATCTCGTCGTTGTACATCGGATTGTTGAAGGTCATGACGGTGTAGGACACTTCGGCGATGAAGATCACGAACAGGAAGATGTGGGCGACGTAAAGCTGCCAGGCGCGGCGCAGGATCTGTGCCGTGGCGAAAAGCCTGCCCTGTGCAGCGAGCGTCCGCCCGTAGACGAGCGCCGCCGTATAGCCTGAAATGAAAATGAACACCTCCGCCGCGTCGAAAAATTGGATCGACTGCAAGGTGAACCAGCTCAGGATGTTCGCCGGAATGTGATCGATAAAGATGAAGATCAGGGCAAGACCGCGAAAGAAATCGAGGCGGAGATCGCGCGGATAAGAAGGCAAGGATCGGTCCTGGAACCGTGTGGGATGGCCGCGGTGTCGTGATCGGCCAACGTAGCAAAAGGCTCCGACGCCGTCGATGCAGCACGCGGCCGCGGCAGATGGCGGTTACTCGGACGCACGGCGCCGAGCCTGCGGCCCGAGGTGGATTTGTCGGGATTCTTCTCCGCCCGACGCGTGGTGTGCGTCACAACCACGTCCGCAAGACCGCTTGCATCTCTCCCCCGAAAGGGGTAGATTGACAACGACGGTCGGTGGCAGGCAAGAACCTTGACGCGGCGGAAGAGCCGGTTTTACCGGCTCTTCTCGTCAGTCGGCGCCGCTCTCAGCCGACGCCGTGCCGCACCGCGAAAGACGCTTCGGTCTTTCCTCGCACTTCGTCGAGATCGACGCCTGGTGCCAGCTCGATCAAGGTCATCCCGGCACCGTCGATGGCAAAGACGCCGAGCTCGGTGATCACCATGTCGACCACGCCCTGCCCGGTCAGCGGCAGGGTGCAGCGGTGCAGCAGCTTCGCCTCGCCGCGGGCGGTGTGCTCCATCAGCACGATGACGCGCCTGACCCCGGCGACGAGGTCCATGGCGCCGCCCATGCCCTTGACCATGCGGCCCGGGATCATCCAGTTGGCAAGGTCGCCGTTCTCGGCCACCTGCATGGCGCCGAGGATCGACAGATCGATATGGCCGCCGCGGATCATCCCAAAGGATTGCGCGCTGTCGAAATAGCTCGTCGTCGGCAGCTCGGTGATCGTCTGCTTGCCGGCGTTGATCAGGTCCGGGTCCTCGTCGCCCTCGAACGGAAACGGCCCCATGCCGAGCATGCCGTTCTCGCTCTGCAGCTGCACCGTGATCCCCGGCGGGATGAAGTTGGAGACCAGGGTCGGGATGCCGATGCCGAGATTGACGTAAAAGCCGTCCTCGAGTTCGGCGGCGGCGCGTCGCGCCATGTCGTCGCGTGACCAGGGCATGTCTGGGCTCCTCTTCCTCACTCGCCGCGCTTGCGCACGGTGCGCTGCTCGATGCGCTTTTCGAACGATGCCGGATGCACGATCCGATGGACGAAAATGCCCGGCGTGTGAATCTGGTCCGGAGGAATCCGGCCGGGCTCGACCAGATGCTCGATTTCGGCCACGGTGACCCGCCCGGCGGTCGCCATCACCGGGTTGAAGTTGCGCGCCGTCTTGCGGTAGACGAGGTTGCCTTCGCGGTCGCCTTTCCAGGCATGGATCACGGCAAGGTCGGCGACGAGGCCGCATTCCATCATATAGCGCTCGCCGTCGAACTCGCGGACCTCCTTGCCCTCCGCAATCAGGGTCCCGACGCCGGTTTTGGTGAAGAACGCCGGGATGCCGGCACCGCCGGCGCGGATGCGCTCCGCCAGCGTCCCCTGCGGATTGAATTCGAGCTCGAGCTCGCCTTTGAGATAGAGATCGGCGAACAGCTGGTTCTCGCCGACATAGGACGAGATCATCTTGCGGATCTGCCGGGTTTCGAGCAGCAGGCCGAGCCCGGCGCCGTCGATCCCGGCATTGTTCGAAATCACCGTCAGGCCGCCGACGCCTGCATCCCGGATCGCGGCGATCAGCGTCTCCGGTATGCCGCACAGGCCGAACCCGCCCGACATGATGGTCATGCCCTCGCGCAGCAGGCCGGCGAGCGCGGCAGCGGCGTCGGGATAGACTTTGTTCATCGCGTGCTCCTGGGCATCCGCAATCGTCGGCTGAGGTCCGATGCGGGGCCGCGCCATTCTACAACGGCGCGACGATATGTCATCGGCAGCGGGATGCGCCGAAATATCCATCGCCTTCAGAGCTGCCGCCGATACGGTTCCGCAGGATAGGGCGGGGCTCGCGCGCTGACCGGCGCAGCACGGCAGGGTGCTGGGGAGGCGGTGCGGCCGCTTCAACCGGGCTTGACCGCGGCGAGTTGGGTCACCGGGGCGAGCGACCGCCAGAAATGATGCGGCCCGAGCGGTTCGGCCCGGCTGACGGCGATCCGGGTCAGCGCGCCGCCGTGGCGGGCGTGCCAGTCGAGCAGCGCCGCCTCGCCCTCGGTAGTGACGACATTGGCGACGAGCCGGCCGGCCGGCGGCAGCGCCGTCCACAGCGACGCCAGCATTCCCGGCTCGCCGATGCCGCCGCCGAGGAACACCGCATCGGGCGGCGGCAGCCCGTCCAGCACTGCCGGGGCGGTACCAACGACGATGCGCAGCGCCGGCACCCCGAGCGCCGCGGCGTTGCGCGCGATCAGCGCCGCGCGGACGGGGCTGCGCTCGACGGCGATCGCTTGCCGGCCCTCGCCGGCGCGCAGCCACTCGATCGCGATCGAGCCGCAGCCGGCGCCGACATCCCATAGGGTCTCGCCGGGCAGCGGCGCCAGAGCCGCCAGGGTCGCGGCACGGGTTTCGCGCTTGGTCAGCTGGCCGTCATGCTCGAACGCATCGTCGGGCAGCCCGGCAAAACGCGGCAGCGCGCGGGCGCCGGGTGCGGCGCAGCATTCGAGCGCGATGGTGTTGAGATCGGCGACGCGCCGCTCGCCCCAGGCTTTCGCCTCTCCGGCCAGGAAGGCCTCGCGCGGCCCGCCGAGATGGCTGAACACGGTGAGCCGGCTCGGCCCCCAGCCGAGCCCGGTCAATAGCGCCGCCACCGCGCACGGCGTGGCGCCATCCTCGGACAGGATCAAGACGCGGCGTTCGGGGAACAGGTGCAGCCGCAGCCCGTCGAGCGGCCGCCCGTGCAGGCTGATCGCCGCGCATTCGGCCAGCGGCCAGCCGAGCCTCGCCGCCGCGAGGCTGAACGCGCTCGGTTGCGGCATGATCGTCATCTCCTCGCGCGGGAAGCGGCGGGCGAGGGTGGCGCCGATGCCGTACCACAAGGGGTCGCCGGTCGCCAATACGGTCACCCTGCGCCCGCGGCGGGCCGCGATCGTCTCGATCGTGCGGCAGAGCGGGCGTTCCCACATCAGGCGCTCGGCGCCGCCCGGTGCCACCATGCCAAGATGGCGGGCGCCGCCGACCAGCACCTCGGCGGTATCGACGAGGGTGCGGGCCGCCGGGCTCAGGCCGGCGAACCCGTCCTCGCCGATGCCGATCACCGCGAGCCACGGCGTCATCGCCGGCTTGCCAGCGCATTGACCGCCGCGGCGGCGATGGCGCTGCCGCCGCGGCGGCCATGCAGGGTGATGAAGTTGATCCCGCGGCCGAACCCGGCGAGCGCCGCCTTGGCCTCGGCCGCGCCGACAAACCCGACCGGAAAGCCGAGGATCAGCGCCGGCTTTGCCGCCCCTTCGGCGAGGATCTCGAGCAGGCGGAAGAGGGCCGTCGGCGCATTGCCGATCGCGACCACGGCGCCGTCCAGATATGGCCGCCACAACTCGACCGCCGCGGCCGAGCGCGTCGTGCCGTGCCTGGCGGCGAGCGACGCGGTCGCCGGATCACGCAAGGTGCACAGGATCGGATTGTCCGCCGCGAGCCGCTCGCGCGCGATACCCGCCGCGACCATTACCGCATCGACGAGGATCGGAGCGCCGGCGGCGAGCGCCGCCTGTCCCGCCGGCATTGCCCCCCGCGACCAGGCGAGATCGCCGAGCATCCCGCAATCGCCCGCGGCATGGGCGATCCGCGCCGCCACCCGTCGCAGCGGACGCGGGAATCGCGCGAGGTCAGCCTCTGCTCGAACCAGGACCAGCGATCGGCGAGAGATTGCCTTGGGATCGCGAAGGTAGGTGTACGCCGTCGCTGACCCCTCACCCCGGCCCTCTCCCGGTGCACGGGGAGAGGGCGAGATCCGCGGAGCAGGGGGGTAGGGGGCAATCTCGGACACCGGGATCGGGCGCTGGCGCGCCGCGGTCACACCCAAGGTCCAGGCTTCTTCGCGCTCGACTTGGTCGCGCTGCGCCGTCGTCAATCCCGGATCGCCGGCGAACAAGGCCGCCAGCTCGCCGCTGCGGTCGCGCTCGCACAAGAACCGGGCGACGGCGCGGACCTGGGCGGCGTCTTTGGTCTCGTCCGCCGCCGGCTTGACCGCCCATAGCGACGGGTAGATTTCGGCCATGACCACCCGCGCTTCTTCCGGTGCGCGCAGACCGGTCTCGAACGGCCATACCCGCGCGTGCCGGCACCAGCGCGGATCGTTGCGCAACGCGCGCGCTGCCGGGATGCCGGTCAAGGCCTGGCCGCCGACCGAGCCGGCGCCCAAAAGCTTCCAGCAGGGCTGGGCGCTCGGGATGTAAAGATCGACCAGACGGCGCTCGGCCAGCCCGTCGCTGTCGTGGCGGCGGTGGTGCTTGCCCGGCAAATGCGCCCGGACCGGCGCGACGGGACAACCCCAGAACGGAAACCCGCCGCCCGACACGCGGCGATTGAGCGCCTCGGCAACGTCGAAGCGGTTGTTGCGATTTTGCTCGTCATCCTCGACGAGCCCGGCGATCTCGTCCCACACCGCCCGCCACGGCGGTCCGGAAAGCCCGAGCCGGGCGGCAAAACCGGCCGGATAGCCGAACGGGAAATCGAAACCGAGCAGGACCCGCTCGTCCTTCGCCTGCGCCGCCGCCAGCCAATCGGCAAGCAACACCTTGGCGGCGTGGCGGGTCGGCGGGTTGGCGAGGGTTTCGCCGTCGGCATCGTGCCGGCAGATCCAGATGCTGTCGCGGCCGATCCGCGGCACATTTGCCGCACTCCAATCGACCATGACGAAGGTATCGAACATCAGCGATCGTCGTGATGATGCGAATGATCGTGCGCATCGCCGATGCCGATGCCGCGGACGTGGTGGTGATGCCCGGTCTGCGGCGCGCCGGCCTCGCTTTCGTAGCCGATGATCTGCGTGCGGTATTTGCAGAGCTGGCAGTTCATCGCCGGCCGCGCTTCGCCGAGCTCGGCGACACGCTCGCAGAATGCGTCGAGCACCGCCGGATGGTCGCGCAGATAGAGCGCCTTGACGAATTCGATCTCAGGAAACAGCCGTGCGACCGCGTCGGTCTGTGCGTAGATGCGTTTGACCAGGATGCCGGTGAACAGGAAATACGGAAACACGACGATGCGGCGAAAGCCGAGCCGGGCGGCGCGTGTCAGCGCCGCATCGACACGCGGATCGGCGACGCCGCTGAACGCGGTTTCGGCCCAGCCGAACCCCATCCCCTCCCACAGCATGCGCGTGATTTTGGCGATGTTGGAATTGGCGTCGGGATCCTTGGTGCCGCGCCCGACGACGACGAGCAGCGTGTCGGCGCGGGCGGCGCCGCCAGCGGGTTCGGTGGCGGCGATGCGGTCAGCCGCCGCTGCCAACAGTTTCGGATCGATCGCCAGATCGCGCCCGAAACGGATTTCGATCTCCGGCCTCTCGGCGGCAAAGCTGTTGACTTCCCAGGGCAGGTCGTTCTTGACGTGGCTCGCCGCGAACAGCATTCCCGGCACCGCGAGGATGCGTCGTGCACCGCCCGCAGCCAGCACGGCGAGCCCGTCGCGGATCGTCGGCCGCGCAAATTCGAGGTAGCCGATGGCGAAAGGGACCGTCGGCAGCCTTGGGCGCAGCGCAGCCGCGAGCAGCTCGAATTCCGCGATCGCGTCGGGATCGCGGCTGCCATGCCCGCAGATCAGCACCGCAGTTTCCGTCATCGGTTGACCCTTCTCCGATTGCCGCCGAGACTGCCGCCGCCATGATGCCGGTCGCCGCCGACCCGCTGCTGCTTCTCGCCGCCGGCCTCGCCATCGATGCACTGTTCGGCGACATGCCGTGGCTCTTTCGTCGCGTGCCGCATCCGGTGGTCCTCGCCGGCCGCGCCATCGCCTTCTTCGACCGCAAGCTCAATCGTCAGAGTCGCAGCGAGGCCGCACGCCGCGGCCGCGGTGTCGTCACGGTGATCGTGCTGGTCGGCGCGGCGGCGGCGCTCGGTCTCGCAATCGAGCGGATCTGCCGCGGCAGCCTGTTCGGCGCCGCGGTCGAGATCCTGTCGATCGCGGTGCTCGTCACCCAGCGCAGCCTCTACGAGCACGTCGCCGCGGTCGCGCGGGCGCTCGACAGCGGCGGCCTGAAGGCGGGGCGCGAGGCGGTGCGGCACATCGTCGGCCGCGATCCGGCGAGCCTCGACGCGTACGGCGTGGCCCGCGCCGCGATCGAAAGCCTGGCCGAGAATTTCAGCGACGGCGTCGTCGCCCCGGTCTTCTGGTATCTGCTGCTGGGGTTGCCCGGCCTCTTCGCCTACAAGATGGCGAATACGCTCGACAGCATGATCGGCTACCGCACCGCGCGCTATCGCTGCTTCGGCTGGGCGGCGGCGCGGTTTGACGACATCGCCAACCTGGTGCCGGCGCCGATCAGCGGGCTGCTGATCGCAGCGGCGGCAGCGTGTGCGAAGAATTGCCGCCCCGGTCACGCGCTGGCGGTCATGTTGCGCGACGGGCGCCGGCACCGCTCGCCGAACGCGGGCTGGCCCGAGGGTGCCATGGCCGGGGCGCTCGGGCTGGCGCTGGCCGGACCGCGCCGCTATCTCGAAGGCGTGGTCGCCGATCCCTGGGTCGGCGACGGCACGGCGCGGGCGGCGACCTCGGATGTCGCGCGGGCATTGCGGCTCTACGTGCTCGCCTGCCTGATCGAGGGCGGCCTGCTGCTGGGCGCCTGGCTCGCCATCCATTTCATGCCGCCTGTGTAAGGGCAGGCGGCCCCGCGGCGGCGAGCAGCGCATCGAGGTCGAGGCTCATCTCGAGATGGCCGGCGAGGAAGTCGAGGATCGTCTCGATCCGATGCTCGTAGCCGATTTCGCCGGGCGCGGCGCCGAGCGTTCCGAGAAAGGCGCGGCGGAACGGATCGCTGCTGAAGAGGCCGTGCAGATAGCAGCCGGCGACCAGGCCGTCGGGGCTGACGGCGCCGTCCGAGCGGTCCGCCAGGCGCAGCATCGGCCGGGCCAGCCCCGGTCCGGTCGTCGCCCCGAGATGCATCTCGTAGCCGGCAATCGGCATCCCGGTCGCGATCTCGACGCCCGCAACCGCGCCGAGCCGCTTTTCTTCGCCGAGGACCGTTTCGATGTCCAGCAGCCCGAGCCCCGGCACAGTCCCCTTTCGCCCTTCCATGCCGAGCGGATCGGCGATCCTGCGCCCGAGCATCTGATAGCCGCCGCACACACCGAGAATGCGCCCGCCCTGCCGGCAATGGGCCAGGAGATCGATTTCCCATCCCTCGCGGCGCAGGAATTCGAGATCGCCGATCGTCGATTTCGAGCCCGGCAGGATCACCAGCGCCGCGTCGCGCGGCAATGGCCGCCCCGGCTGGACCATGACCAGATCGACGCCAGATTCGGCGCGCAACGGATCGAGATCGTCGAAATTGGCGATGCGCGGCAGCACCGGCACCGCGATCCGAAGAGGCCCTGCCGCCTCTGCCGCTGTCATTCTCCCGCTCCCCGTCCGAGGAGAGGGCTGGGGTGAGGAGGCGAGCGCCAGCGAATCCTCCGCGGGCAACAGGGACGCGGCCGAAAAGAACGGCACCACGCCGAACGAACGCAGCCCGGTCCGCTGCGAGAGCGCTGCGATGCCGCCGTCGAACAGCCGCACATTGCCGCGGAATTTGTTGACGATATAGCCGGCGAGCAGCGCCCGCTCGCTGTCGGACAGCAGCGCATGAGTGCCGACGAGCTGGGCGATGACGCCGCCGCGCTCGATGTCGCCGATCAGCACCACCGGCACATTCGCGGCCTCGGCGAACCCCATATTGGCGATATCGCCGGCGCGCAGATTGACCTCCGCCGGGCTGCCGGCGCCCTCGACGAGGACGAGATCGGCCGCTGCGGCAAGCCGCGAAAAGGCAGCCAGAACCGCTGGCAGCAGGCTCGGCGCCAGACGGCGATATTCCACGGCGGAGGCATTGGCCGAAACGCGGCCTCCCAGCACGATCTGTGCCCCGCTTTCGGATTGCGGCTTCAGCAGCACCGGGTTCATGTCGGCGATGGGCTCGACCCCGCAGGCGCGCGCCTGCAAGGCCTGGGCCCGGCCGATCTCGCCGCCATCGGCGGTGACCGCGGCATTGTTCGACATGTTCTGCGGCTTGAACGGCCGCACCCGCAATCCGCGCCGGGTAAAGGCGCGCGCCATCCCGGCCAGCAGCAGCGACTTGCCGACATCCGACCCGGTGCCCTGCAGCATCAGCGCGCGCGCCATCAAAACTCGATGCCCCGTTGGGCCTTGACGCCGGCGCGGAACGGATGCTTGACGAGCGTCATCTCGGTCACGAGATCGGCCGCGTCGATCAGTTCCGCCTTGGCGTTGCGGCCGGTGACGACGATGTGCAGGTCGCGCGGCTTGGCTCTAAGCACCGCCACCACCTCGTCGAGTGGCAGGTAGTCGTAACGCAATACGATGTTCAGCTCGTCGAGCAGCACCAGGCGATAGGACGGGTCGGCGATCATCGCCTTGGCCGTCTCCCAGGCATTGCGCGCGGCGGCGATGTCGCGGGCGCGGTCCTGCGTGTCCCAGGTAAAGCCTTCGCCCATCGCCCGGCAGGTCACCAGGTCGCCGAAGCGTTCGAGCGCCAGCCGCTCGCCGGTGCGCCACGCGCCCTTGACGAACTGGACGATGCCGACCCGCATGCCGTGGCCGAGGCAGCGCAGCGACCAGTCCAAAGGCGGCGGTCGATTTGCCCTTGCCTTTGCCGGTGTGGACGATCAAGAGGCCGCGTTCCTCGGTCTTGGTCGCCAGCATGCGGTCGCGCGCCGCCTTGCGCCGCGCCATCTTTTCGTTGTGGCGGCGGTTGATCTCTTCTTCGGTTTCGATGAAACCGCTCACCTTCCGCTCCCTCGGGTCAGGGCGTCGCGGGCGCTGTTGCTGCGCGGGCGCCACAAGCCGCGGTCGATGGCTTCGAGAAAGCGGCGGCGGGTGTCGGCCAAAGCGGCCGGGTTGTGCTCGGCCATGAAGCCGCGCACCGAATTCGTCGGCGAGATAGGCGTCGTAGAGCGCGTCGAAATGCGCATCGTCGACGGCGCGCGCGGTCGCCGCGAAAGCGAACAGGTAATCGACCGTTGCGGCGATTTCGGCGGCACCCTTGTAGCCGTGGCGCATCACCCCGGCGATCCAGCGCGGGTTCGCCGCCCGGCCGCGCACGACGCGTCCAATCTCCTCACGCAGGCTGCGGATGCGCGGCGTTTCGGGCCGCGAATGGTCGTTGTGCCAGACCGCTGGAACGCGGCCCGAGAGCTGCCGCACGACCAGGGCGAGCCCGCCCTCGAACTGGTAGTAATCGTCGCTGTCGAGCAGATCGTGCTCGCGATTGTCCTGGTTGTGCAGCACCGCATCGGCGGCGGCGAGGCGGGATTCGAGCATCGCACGCTCGGCGCGACCCTCGACGCCGGCGCCGTAGGCGTAGCCGCTCCAGCCCAGATACGCCTCGGCAAGCTCACTGTCGCCGCTCCAGATGCGCTCATCGATCAGGGTCTGCAATCCAGCTCCATAGGCCCCGGGTTTCGAGCCGAAGACGCGATAGCCGGCACGGCGCGCGGCCTCCTCGGGCGCGACGCCCTGCGCTTCGAGTGCCTGCCGGTCGGCGGCAACGCGAGCAGCAAGCGGGTTGACCGAAAGCGGCTCATCGAGTGCGGCGACGGCGCGCGCGGCCGAATCGACGAGGTCGATCAGCCCGGGAAAGGCGTCGCGGAAAAAACCGGAGACGCGCAGGGTGACATCGACCCGCGGCCGGTCGAGCACCGAGGCCGGCAGGATCTCGAACCCGGTCACCCGCCCGCTCGCCGGTTCCCACATCGGGCGCACGCCCATCAGCGCCAAGGCCTGGGCGACATCGTCGCCGCCGGTGCGCATATTCGCCGTGCCCCAGGCGGACAATGCGACCCGGGCCGGATATTCTCCGTATTCCTGGGCGTGGCGCTCGACCAGCATTGCCGCCGACTTCCAGCCGAGCTGCCAGGCCGCCTGGGTCGGCACCGCGCGGGTATCGACCGAAAAGAAGTTGCGGCCGGTCGGCAGGACTTCGGGCCGGCCGCGGCTCGGCGCACCCGACGGACCCGGCGGAACAAAACGCCCGTCGAGACCCGCAAGCAGCCCGGCGGTCTCGGCCTCACCGCAACTCACGACGGCCGGGCGCAATTCGCGCTCGATCCAATCGAGCACCGCGCGGGTGTGCTGCCAGCCCGGCTCGGGCCGGGCCTCGCCGGCGACCAGCCGCAACGCCAGCGCTTCGAGACGCTCGACCGTGTCGCCGGCGTTGCGCCATGGCCCCTCGCCAGACAATACGGAAGGACGCGGGCCGGTCCACGGCAGCGCCATGTCGAGCGCCAGCGGGTCGTCGCCGAGGCCGAGATCGGCGGCCAAGGCGCGCAGCAGCGACGAATCCTCCGCACGAGCGCCGCGGCCGGGGCGGGCGAAGGCAACGAGCAGCGCATCGAGCCGCTCGCCCTCGGGGCTCCGGCCGAAGATGTGCAGCCCGTCGCGGATCTGCAATTCCTTCAACTCGCACAGAAACCCGTCGAGCTTGGGCAATGCCGTCGCCGCGTCCTCGTCCGCCGCGATGCCGCAATCGCCATCGAGCCCGGCGGCGCGAGCCTGATCGAGGATCGCCCCGGCGAGCGGCCCGACCCGGCGCGCATCGCCCTGCGCTGCTTCGTAATATTCGTCGACCAGGCGTTCGAGCTCGGCCATCAGGCCGTAGCTGCCGGCGCGGGTCAGGGGCGGGGTCAGATGATCGACGATCACCGCCTGGGTGCGCCTTTTGGCCTGCGTCCCTTCGCCCGGATCGTTGACGATGAACGGGTAGAGATGCGGCAGCGGCGGCAATGCCGCTTCGGGAAAGCACTCGGCCGACAAGGCCAGCGCTTTCCCCGGCAGCCATTCGAGGGTCCCGTGCTTGCCGAGATGAATGACCGCATCGGCGCGGAAATCCTGCGCCAGCCAGGCATAGGCGGCGAGATAGCCGTGCGGCGGCACCAATGCCGGATCGTGATAGGTCGCTTTCGGATCGATGTTGTAGCCGCGCGCCGGCTGGATCAGCATCGCGACATTGCCGGCCCGGAACCCCGGAATGGCAAACCGGCCGCAATCGAGCCGCCCCTCGCGGAAGAACGGGTCGCGCTCGGCGGCGCCCCAGCGCGCGATGACCGCCTGCTGCACCGGGAGCGGCAGGGTCGCGAAAAACGCCGAATATTCGGCAAAGGACAGCGATTCCTCCGCAGGCGCGCCCGGATTGCCGTTGGTCGGGCCGGCGAGGAGGCGGTCGATCAGCCCCGCCGGCGCGTCGGGCGCGTCGGCGACCCGGTAGCCGGCGCCTGAAAGAGCCCGCAGGATCGCGATCGCCGAAGCAGGCGTATCGAGGCCCACACCGTTGCCGATACGGCCGTCGCGGTTCGGGTAATTGGCGAGGATCAGCGCGACCCGGCGCTCGGCCGGCGGCTTCGCGCGCAGTCGCGCCCAATTGCGCGCGAGGTCGGCGACAAAGGCGACGCGATCGGCGACCGGCCGATAGCCGACGAGATCGATCTCGGTCTCGGGATCGCGGCCGAGCGGTGCCTTGAACGACACCGCGCGCGACAGAATGCGGCCGTCGATCTCGGGCAACGCCACGTTCATCGCCAGATCGCGCGCGGCGAGACCGCGCGTCCCGGCGCGCCAGCCCGTTTCGTCGCCGCCGGAAAAGACGACCTGCAGCACCGGGCAGTCGGGGGCCGCCAGCGGATCGTCCGCCAACCCCGCCCGCACCGAAAACCCGGTCGCGTTCAGGATCACGGCGGGCGGAGCCTCGGCAAAGAGCGTCGCCAGCAATGCCCCCGCCTCACCGTCCTTCAGGCTCTGCACAAACACCGGCAGCGGGCGCAGGCGTCGCGCCGACAGCGCATGGACGAGCGCATCGACGGGGGCCGTGTTGCCCGACTGAACCAATGCCCGATAGAACACGATCGGGACGACGCCACCCCCAGCTTCCGCCGGGGCAGGCTCGCCGCGCCACGCGGCGGCGATGTCGGCGAGGCCCGGCACGGCGCGGTCGGGCCAATAGAGCCCGGCGTGCAGCAGCGGCGCGGGCTCGGCCCAGTCCGCCTCGCGCCCGATCAGCGCGCCGGCATGGCGCAGGAAATTCTCCGCGTTCGCCGGGCCGCCCTCGGCGAGATAGCGCCACAGCCGGCGCAGGCCGTCGGGCGCCAGGGTTGAAAGCGCGGCCAGCTCGGGGTCGGGCTTGTCGTCGCCGGGCAGCAAGGCCAGCGGGATGCCGTGCGTGCGGCAGGTCTCGACCAGGCGCTCGATGCCGTAGGGCCAATAGGCGCTGCCGCCGAGGATGCGGGCGATCACCAGCCGTGCGCCGGCAACAGTCTCCATGTAGAGATCGACCGAGAAATTGTGGCCGAGACGCAGGATCGGCGCGAGCCGCAGCCGTGGCGCCGCCGGATCTTGCGCACGCCGCCGCATTTGCGCCGCCGCCAGCAATGCCAGCTCGGTGTCGGCGCTCGACAGCACCACGATGTCGCCCGTCGTCTGGGCGAGATCGACCGCCGCCGAACCGTCGGCGATGGTTCCGGGCAGGGTGGCGAGGAGGTGCATTCAGCGCCCCAGGGCGGCCGCGATCGCGGCGCGGTCGAGCCCTTTGCGTCCGATCACGACGAGCCGCGTCGCGCGCGCTTCACCGGCCTGCCACGGCCGATCGAAATGCTGCTGCAGCCGGTCGCCGACCGCCTGCACGACCTGCCGCCGCTCGCGGCCCGGCACATCGATGAAGCCTTTGACCCGCAGCACATCGTGCTGCGCGATGGCGGCGCGCAGCCGGGCGAAAAACGCCGCACTGTCGGCCACCGGCCCGAGCGACACGACAAAGCTCTCGAAATCGTCGTGATCGTGCGCCGCCGCGAGATCGTGCAGCGACGGCCGCGCGGCGAGATCGTCCTCGGCGGCGGCGGCAAGCCCGAGCGCGACCTCGGGCGGCACCCTGCCATCCCGGACGGCGATCAGCTTGACGCCGGGGCGCAGCCGGTCGCGGATCTCCCGCTGGAGCAATGTCAGGCGCTCCGGGGGCAGCAAATCGGTCTTGTTCAGGATCACCAGATCGGCGCAGGCGAGCTGGTCGCCGAACACCTCTTCCAGCGGATTGTCATGCGCCAGCGCCGGATCGGCCAGGCGTTGCCGCGCCACCGCCTCGGGGTCGTCGGCGAACCGGCCGGCGGCAAAGGCAGCGGCGTCGATTACCGTCAGCACCCCGTCGACGGTGGTGCGGGTGCGGATCTCCGGCCACGCGAAAGCCTGCACCAGCGGCTTCGGCAGGGCCAGGCCCGAGGTCTCGATCAGGATGTGGTCGGGCGGCGCCGCGCGGTCGAGCAGCCGCGCCAGGGTCGGCAGGAAATCCTCGGCGACGGTGCAGCACAGGCAGCCATTGGCCAGCTCGACGATGTCGTCCTCGCCGCAGGCCGCGTCGCCGCAGCCGAGCAGCAGCCCGCGGTCGATGCCGAGTTCGCCGAACTCGTTGACGACGACGGCAAGCCGCCGTCCCTGCGCATGCGCCAGCAGATGCCGCACGAGGCTCGTTTTGCCGGCGCCGAGAAAGCCGGTGATCACCGTCGCTGGAACGCGGCGCATCGATCAGCCTTCCTTCAGCACCACCGGCAGGCCGGCGGCGACGAAGACGACCCGGTCGGCGAGCGCCGCGACCTCCTGGTTGAGACGGCCGGCGGCGTCGCGAAAGCGGCGGCCGAGCGAGGTTTCCGGAACCAGGCCCATGCCGACCTCGTTGGCGACCAACACGACCGGACCGGCGGCCTGCCGCAATGCCGCGCACAGCGCCGCGGCTTCCGCCTCGACCAGCCGGCCGGCGAGCATCGCGTTCGACAGCCACAACGTCAGGCAATCGACGAGCAGCGGCCGCTCGCATCTTGCCTCGGCGCCGATCAAAGGGGCGAGCGCCAAGGGCTCTTCGACCGTGCACCAGAACGGGCCGCGGCGCGCCCGATGCGCGGCGATGCGTGCCGTCATCTCGGCGTCCTTCGCTTGCGCCGTTGCACAGTAGGTGCCACACGCGGCGCCGGTTTCGATCAGACGCTCGGCATAGCGGCTCTTGCCGGAGCGGGCACCGCCCAGCACCAAGCTTACCCGCGGAAGCCCGGTGTGCGCCCGGTCTGGTTCTGCCAACCGCATTGGTCCCTCCTCCTCCGCCCGAGGAATCGTCCGACGCATGCGATGCGGAGGTCTCCTGGCTCGGGCTCGTCGCCCGCGGCGCCTTCCCAGACCCGCTCCGTACAGGGATGGGGTCCAGTGGCAATTGCCGCGGTCTCGCCTCTTACAGTTGCGGGGGCAGCGCCGGCATTGCACCGGACTTCCCTGTCGCATCGCAGGGATCATGCTAGCACGCGGCGCCGAGCGCCGTCACCGGCCGTTGATCGCGCGCCGCGCCGGACGTATCGTGCGGGTCCAGACAGCGGAGGGGTCTATGAAGATCGAGGGCGGATGCCTGTGCGGCAAGGTGCGCTATTCGGCCGACGCCGAGCCGGTCTTTGTCGGTCTGTGCCACTGCAGCAATTGCCAGAAGGCGTCGGGGAGTGCGTTCAACATCGTTGTGGCGCTGCCGAAACCGACGGTCAGCATACAGGGCACATTGAGAACATTTGAGGGCCGCGGCGACAGCGGCAAAGCGACGTATCGGCGGTTTTGCCCGGAATGTGCCTCTCCGATTGCATCCGAGGTCGAAGCGATGCCGGACGTCATCATGGTGCCCGCGGGCACCCTCGACGATGCGAGCTGGGTAAAGCCCGCGATGCAGATCTACTGCGACAGCGCCCAGCCCTGGGTAACGCTCGAAGGCGAGATGCAGCGTTTCCCGAAAATGCCGGGCTGACCAACACCCGCCTGCGCCGCGTTTGCCGCCCCGACAGAAACCGGGTGAAGGAACGCCCGGTTCGAGCCGATCAGCGCGCCTCGCCGACAAAGCTGCCGTGCAGCGCAGCGAGGCGGTCGAGGGCCGCGCGCGGCAGCGGCCCCTTGTTGACGGCGGCGGCGGCATATTCGAGGTGATCGAGCGTCGAATAGCCGACGAGCGCTGTCGACACCGCGTCGCTGGCGATGACGAAACGCAGCGCCGCCTCGACCAGGCTGTCGGCAAAGCCCTCGCGCACCAACGGTTCGAGCCGTCTGGCGCGCCCGACGTCGATCCGGTAATCGCGGCCCGAGCCGATCGGCTCGACGCTGGGGGAGCCCAGCGGGTGGCGCGCCTCGACCCCGCTCAAGGCGCCGGCGGCAAGTACCCGAATCGCGATTACCCCCATCGCGGCGGCGCGCGTATGCGCCAGCAGATTGCCGAAATCATGCGCCGGATAACCCGGCGCAACCGCCGCCCCGGCGCTCGGGTTGAGCAGATTGTAGCTGATTTGGGCGGTGTCGAAGGCGTGCGCGTCGACGATCTGGTGCAGCGCCGGCGTGTCGCCGACCGCGGTGATCCCGAAAAAGCGGATCTTGCCCTGTCGCCGCAGGCGTTCGAAGGCCGGGACGACTTCGCCGAGCACGATTTCCGGGGTGAAGTCGGTGTCGCTGCCGTTTGGTGCGGGGTGCCCGTTCTGCACGATGTGGTTGTGCAGCTGGAACAGATCGACCTGGTCGCGCTGCAGCCGCCCGAGGCTCGCCTCCAGCGATTCGGTGATGGCGGCGCCGATCCGGCCGGGCGCGACGGCCGGCACCCGCACCTTGGTGCCAAGCCGGATGTCGGGTTTCAGGCTCTTCAGGACGCGGCCGAGATTGCGTTCGGACTCGCCGTTTCCATACATCGCGGCCGTATCGAAATAGGTCACGCCGAGCTCAAGCGCCCGCGCCACGGCCCGCTCCTGATCGGCCGGATTGCCGCGCGTCATCAATCCGCCGACTGCGCCGCACCCGAACCCGAGTACCGAGACCGGAAGCCCGGTGCGGCCGAGCGTTCGTGATTCCATTGCTGCCTCCGCTGCGATGCATCCGCAGCCGCCGCTCGATAGCGGCGGCGCCTGCGCAGATCAAATCCTCCCTGTCAGGCGGCTGTCAATCTCGCCCAGCCGAGCCGATCCCGATTCGTGGATGCGACGCCGTTCGCCCGCGTGCTGCGCGACGGCGGCCCGCGGTTGATCGAAGTGGCACTCAGAATACCGGCGGGAGCCGCAATCCAGGCTGTGCCCGCCCCTTTCGATGACGAACTATTGACGGCGTGGAAGCTGTGCAATAGTGGACACGTGCCCCCGAAAAGCCGTACTCTGTCGGACATCGGTATTCCGCAACGAGCTTACGATCCAAGGAGGGGGAACCTATGAGAGCGATCACGTTGGTGTCGGCGGTGGCGGTGCTGCTGCTGGCCGCGATGGTGCCGTGGCATGGTCCCGGCGGGATCGGGTCGCCGTTCGGCGCCGTCGCGAACGCGGCTGATGCGGTCGTGCCGCCACAAAACCCGTGCGCGCCGCCGACCCAGATCAGCCCCAACATCAACGAGACGGCGTGGCAGCTCTGGGTCGCCGCCACCTGTCCGGTCAACTCCACGCAGTACCCGTTCGTGGTCTGGGAAGACTGGATCGAACAGGCGCAGATGTATCCGGCCGACCCGTCGAAGGGCCTGTTCGTCCCGAATGCCGAGGCCGAGAAGACGGCCACGACGCATTTCCTGCAGGGCAGTCCGTTTGCGCTGCTGCGGAATCCGGGCTTGGCGACGGTGGTGACCGGCCTGCTGGGCGCGGCCAACCAGAACTGCAACAAGGCCAGCAAGCCGCCCAAAAGCCAGCCAGACCTGGTTATCTGTGAGGAGGTCCGGCTGAACGGCGCGGTCGAGGATTACATCGCCGGCAACAATTTCTGGAACCGCAACGGTCAGGCCCAGGCGGCGGCTCTCGACATGAACATCCAATTCCCGGCGCCGGCAGTGGAAATCAAAGCCGACTGGCTCGAAACGTCGACCATTCCGGGCCTCGGTTCCGACTGCAGCAAACTTCCGAAGGGGTTTGCGACCAGCATCCATGTCGAGATGGTCGACGGCAACTGCTTCGCCCTGGCGGGAATGCACCTGATCTCGAAGCTGCTGGGTCAATGGATCTGGGCGACGTTCGAACCGCAATTCTCTAAGACCAATCCGTTTCGCTGCAAGGTGCTGGGCTGCATCGATACGTTCGGCTCCAACCCGGCGATGACCGACGGGACCTTTCCGACAAATCAGACCGCAAGGCTGAAGAACCTGATGCTCGCCGCCAATCTCGCCCCCGAGTGGTTTAATTACCGTCTCGACGCGGTGCAGACAGGTTTCTACCGGCCCGGGCTGCTGGGAAACTCGATCATCGAGGGAGAAAACGTCGGCATGCCGCTGTCGCAAGCGTCATGCATCTCCTGTCACGCCATTTCCTCTATCGAGGCCAACGGCACTGACGGGATCACGTTGTTGACCTCAAACCCGGTCGGCACGCCCAAGCCGCTGCCGTCCACGGCGTGGATCCGGCGCGATTTCGTGTGGTCGATGTTCCTGGCATGCCCCAACAGCGTGGCGCAGAAATGCGCCGCCGAATAGGACCTTGGGGAGCGTAGACGGACGCAAAGACCCCGCCGCGCGTCTCCCGGGATTGCGCCGCCTTCGGCCCACTGAGCGAGTAAGTCGGTGGGCCGAAGCCCCGCGGCCGCGCTCCGACAGGCACTGTCGGCGAGCTAACGGATTTCGGCTTGACGCGAGCGTCTGCGTCCGTCGCGTCGTAGCTGCTCGCTTTTGCGGTTGCCGCGAATAACCGGGCCGCAGTCGATTTGTGAGCCCGCGGCCGTCAGCCGCGATCCGGCCCGTTCGAAAAAGCAGGCAAGAGACCGAATTCCGCCGCCGACCAGGCTCTGACCGGCAAGATTGCCGCCCGGCATGCCTTTTCCGATGTTATGATGCCCGAAAGTTACGCATCCGGACGGACCGCCCGGATCGTTTCCCGACGGGAGGAACATCATGAGGGCCAGCCTCGACCACATCCTCACCAGCCATGCCGGGAGCCTGCCGCGGCCGGACGCATTGATCGAGGCCTACGGCGCACGCGAAGCCGGTGCGGCAATCGCAGAGCAGGAGTTGGAAGCGCGGCTTCGGACGGCGGTGGCTGAGGTGGTGGGTCGGCAGCGCGATATCGGCATCGACATTCCAGGCGACGGCGAGTTCGGCAAGCCGATGGGCCAGCGGGTCAATTACGGCTCGTGGTGGCGGTACTCGTGGCAGCGCCTCGGCGGGCTCAACCCCGATGGGCCGAGCCTGTATGAGATGGCGCCGCGGCGGTCTCGTCCCGGCGAGGTCGTGCTGACCAGCTTTGGCGACCGGCGGGATCGTACCCGGTTCGCCGCTGCCTATGGCGACCCGGGTTCGGGCATTACCACCGGGCCGCGGCCGCCGGCGCCGATCTGCGTGGCACCTCTCACTTATACCGGCCACGACGCGATCAACGACGACATCGCCAATTTCAAGGCGGCCTTGAGCGCTGCGGGAATCGAGGAGGGCTTTATGAGCGCTGTCGCCCCGGGCAGCGCCTCGCGCATCGGCAACGAATTTTACAAGACCGAGGAGGAGCTGCTCTACGCCTGCGCTGATGCGATGCGCGAAGAGTACAAAGCCATCGTCGATGCCGGGCTCGTGCTGCAGCTCGACGATCCGGCGATCGCCGAGAACTGGGACATGGTCAATCCGGAACCGACGGTGGAGGAGTACCGGAAATTCACCATGCTCCGGGTTGAGGCGCTGAACCACGCGATCAAGGACCTGCCCAAGGACCGCATTCGGTTCCATCTGTGCTGGGGCAGCTGGCACGGCCCGCACATGACCGACATCGCGATGCGGGACATCGTCGAAGTGATGCTGGCGATCGACTGCCAAGCCTATTCGTTCGAGGCCGGCAATGTCCGCCACGAGCACGAATGGAAGGTCTGGCAGGAGGTCAAGCTGCCCGACGGCAAGCTGATCCTGCCGGGTGTCGTCAGCCATGCCACGAATGTCGTCGAGCATCCGGAACTCGTCGCCGAGCGCATCTCGCGCTTTGCCAATATCGTCGGGCGGGAGCGGGTCATCGCCTCGACCGATTGCGGCCTCGGCGGGCGGGTGCACCCGCAGATCGCCTGGGCCAAGCTCGAAGCGCTCGCCCACGGGGCGGCGCTGGCCAGCAAGCAGCTGTGGCGCTAAGCAGGAAGAATACGATGCGCTACAGTTCCGACCACATCCTGACCACTCACGTCGGCAGCCTGCCGCGCCCGGACGATCTGATCGAAGCGAACCGCGCTCGCGAAGCCGGCGAGGTGATCGACGAAGCCGGGTTTCAGCAGACGCTCCGGACAGCCGTGGCGAATGCCGTCGATGCCCAGAAGGATGCCGGCATCGACGTTCCGGGCGACGGCGAATTCGGCAAATCGATGGGGCACCGGGTCAATTACGGGGCGTGGTGGAGCTATGCCTTCCACCGCCTCGGCGGGCTCGAATTCGGCGCGCCCGGCCCCTATGGCCGCACGCCCCGGCGCTCGCGTCCGGGCGAGATCGTGCTGACCAGCCAGGACGACCGCCGCGACCGCCGGCGCTTTGCCGCGGCCTATGGCGATCCCCAATCCGGCGCGTCGATGGGGCCGCGGCCGACCACCGGACCGGTCTGCACCGGCAAGCTGAGCTATATCGGCCAGCAGGCGGTGGCCGCCGACATCGCCAATTTCAAGGCGGCGCTCGCGGCCGCTGGGATCGCGGAAGGCTTCATGAGCGCGGTCGCGCCAGGCACCGCCTACCGCTTCGGCAACGCCTACTACGAGGACGACGAGGAATTCCTCTATGACTGCGCCGAGGCGATGCGCGAGGAATACAAGGCGATCGTCGAGGCCGGTCTCATACTCCAGCTCGACGACCCCTCGACTGCGACCGGCTGGGACATGATCAACCCCGAACCGGCGGTCGAAGAGTACCGGAAATTCACGATGGTCCGGATCGAGGCGCTGAACCACGCGCTGCGCGGCCTGCCGCAGGACCGCATCCGCTATCATTTGTGCTGGGGCAGCTGGCACGGCCCGCACACGACCGACATCCCGATGCACGACATCGTCGCGGTCATGCTGGCCGTCAACGCCGGCGCCTATTCGTTCGAGGCCGGCAATGTCCGCCACGAGCACGAATGGAAGGTCTGGCAGAATGTGAAGCTGCCCGACGACAAGCTGATCCTGCCCGGTGTCGTCAGCCACGCCACCAACGTCGTCGAGCACCCGGAACTGGTCGCCGACCGCATTCTGCGCTTCGCCGCTCTGGTCGGCCGCGAGCGGGTCATCGCCTCGACCGATTGCGGTCTCGGCGGGCGCGTGCATCCGCAGATCGGCTGGGCCAAGCTCGAAGCGCTGGCACAGGGCGCGGCATTGGCCAGCCGCCAGCTCTGGCGCTGAGCAGGAGGAACCCCGATGCTCTACAGCACCGATCGCATTCTGACGACCCATGCCGGCTCGCTGCCGCGCCCCCCGGATCTTCGGGACATGGTCGCGGCCAAGGCGACTGGCGCACCCTATGACCCGGCCGCGCTCGATCAGCGCCTGAAATCGGCGGTGGCGGAGGCGGTGCGGCACCAGGTGGAATGCGGCATCGACATCGTCAATGACGGGGAGCTGTCGAAGACCAATTTCACCGATTACGTGCGCTGGCGGATTGCCGGCTATGAGACCAGGCCTTCCGCCGGCCCGCGGCGGCTCAGCATCACCGCGCGCGACGAGACCAAATTCGCCGATTATTTCGCGGCCAATCCGCGTGCCCGGCCGGTCGGTCCGCCGACGATGCCGGTTTGCGTCGACCGGCTGCGCTATGTCGGTCAGGCCGACCTCGCCAGGGATCTCGACAACTTAAAGACGGCGCTCGCGGATATCGATGTCGCAGAGGCTTTCCTGCCTGCCAACACACCCGGCACGATCGAACACTGGATGCTGAACGAATACTACAAGAGCGACGAAGAATTCGTGTTCGCCATTGCCGATACCATGCACGAGGAATACCAGGCGATCGTCGATGCCGGCTTCCTCTTACAGATCGACGACCCGGACCTGCCGGACGGCTGGAATTGCCTGCCCGACATCACCCTGCCGGAATACCGCCGATACGCGGCGATGCGGGTCGATGCCTTGAACCACGCGCTCAGCGGCATCCCGAAGGAGAAAATCCGCCTGCATGTCTGCTGGGGCAGCCATCACGGCCCGCATCATGACGACATCCCGCTCCGGGAAATCATCGATCTGATCTTTCGGGTAAACGCCGGGAGCTTCTCGATCGAAGCCTCGAACCCGTGCCATGAACATGAATGGCGCATCTTCGAGGAGGTGAAATTGCCGGAGGGCGCCACCCTGATCCCCGGCGTCGTCGGCCATTGCACCGATTTCATCGAGCACCCGGATCTGGTGGCCGAACGGCTCGTTCGCTACGCCGGGCTGGTGGGCCGCGAGAATGTGCTGGCCGGCACCGATTGCGGGATCGGCACGCGGGTCGGCCACCCTTCGATCTGCTGGGCGAAATTCGCGGCGATGGCCGAAGGGGCGCGGCGCGCGACAAGGGTGCTCTGGGGCCGCGCCTGAGCGACCGCCCGGTCGCCGCGAGCCCCATGGTGGTCAGCCAAACGTCCCCGATTTTCATCGGGCGAACCTCGCCGCCGACTTTCGATTAAGGCGGTGAACCGCGCCGCGCAACCGACTATAACTTGATCGGATGAACACCATCGCTGCCGTCGGGATCGACCATTACCGCATCCCGCTGCCGGTCGTGCTGTCGGACAGCACGCATGGCGACATCGCCGCGTTCGAGCTGGTCACGGTGCGGCTGCGCGACGCGGCGGGAGTGGAGGGGCTCGGCTACACCTATACCGTCGGCAAGGGCGGTGCGGCGGTGGCCGCGCTGATCGAGCGCGAGCTTTCCCCGATGCTGCTCGGCACCGAGCCCGACCGCATTGAGGCGTTGTGGCAGCGCATGTGGTGGACGTTGCATTACGGCGGTCGCGGCGGATCGGCGAGCCTGGCGATTTCCGCCGTCGACATCGCGCTGTGGGATCTGAAAGCGCGGCGGTTCGAGACCCCGCTGTGGCGCCTGCTCGGCGGCTACGACCCGCATGTGCCGGCCTACGCCGGCGGCATCGATCTCGATTTTCCGCTCGACCGGCTGCTGCGTCAGACGGATGACAATCTCGAAAAAGGGTTTCGTGCGATCAAGATGAAGGTTGGCCGCCCGCGATTGTCGCAGGATCTCGAACGGGTGGCGGCGATGCGCGAGCATCTCGGCGCCGATTTTCCGCTGATGGTCGACGCCAATATGCGCTGGAGCGTCGACGAGGCGGTGCGCGCCGCGCGCCGGCTTGCCGAGTTCGGCGTCTTCTGGCTCGAAGAACCGACCATCCCCGACGATGTCGAGGGCCACCGGCGGATCGTCCGCGATGGCGGGCTGCCGATCGCCACCGGCGAAAACCTGCACACACTCTACGAGTTCAAGCAGATGATCGCGGCGGGCGGCGTGACCTTTCCCGAAGCCGACGTCACCAATTGCGGCGGCGTCACCGCGTTTGTCAAAATCGCCCATCTGGCCGAGGCGTTCAATCTGCCGATCACCTCGCACGGCGCGCACGACGTCACCGTCCAGTTGCTGGCCGCGGTGCCGAACCGGTCCTATCTCGAAGTGCACGGCTTTGGGCTCGAGCGCTTTTTGACGCATCAATTCGACCTGGCGGAAGGTTTGGCGACGGCGCCGGAGCGGCCGGGGCACGGCGTCGAGCTCGATTGGCAGGGATTGAACGCCGTGCGGGCGCGCTGATGATCGATCCGCGCCCGACCGTCGCAGCGCCTGACGACGATCCCTATCTGTGGCTTGAAGAGATCGAGGGCGATCGGGCGCTCGACTGGGTCGAGGCGCGGAATGCGGCGACCCTGGCGCGTTTTGGCGATGCCCGCTTTGCCGCCGACCGCGATACGCTCGCCGCCATCTTCGACCGGCCCGACAACATCCCGCTGATCGCACGGCGTGGCGCCCCCGTGTTCAATTTCTGGAAGGACGCAGCGCATCCGCGCGGGTTGTGGCGCACGACCGCGCTCGACAGCTACCGCGGCGAGGCGCCGCAATGGGAGATCCTGCTCGATCTCGACGCGCTCGCGGCGAGGGAAGGTGAAGACTGGATCTGGGGTGGCGCGACGACGCTCCCGGGCAGTCACGACCGCGCCATCCTGATGCTGTCGCGCGGCGGCGCCGATGCGCGGGTGCTGCGCGAATTCGACCTGGCCTCGCGCGATTTCGTTCCCGGCGGCTTCTGGTTGCCGGAGGCCAAGGGCGGGGCCGCCTGGCTCGATCGCGACACCCTGCTGCTGTCCTCCGCTTTCGGCGACGGCATGGCCACCAGCTCCGGCTATGCGCGCACCGTGCGGCTGTGGCGGCGCGGCACCGGCCCGCTCACGGCTCCGGTCATTTTCGCGACCGCCGCCGACCACATGTCGGTCTGGGCCGATCTCGACCGTGAGGGCGAAGACGAGCGCATCTGGTTTGCCGAACGCCTCGGCTTTTTCGACGCGATCGTCTGGATCGGCGACCGCGGCGGACCCAAGACCCGGATCGATCTGCCGACCGATGCCTGGTTGCGTTGGCATCGCGGCTGGCTCGCGGCCAAGCGCCGGACGGGGTGGAGCGTCGGTGGCGAGACCTACCCGCCCGATACCCTTTTGGGCATTTCCTTTCCGGCTTTTCTCGCCGGCGATCGCCGCTTCACCAAACTGTTCGAACCGGGTGAGCGGCGCGCGTTGCAAGGGTTCTTCTGGTGCGGCGACCGGCTGGTTCTGTCGATTCTCGACAACCTGAAGCCGGTGTTCGAGGCACTGACCCCTTCGGGGGCTGGCTGGTCGCGCGAGCCCATCACCGGTGTTCCCGATATCGGCGTCGCCCATGTCTGGGCGCTCGATGTCCGGGAAGAGGAGTCGGACGGCGACCTCCTCGCCAGCGCGCAGGACCCGCTGACGCCGGCCGCGCTGCTCCTGGTGCGCCCCGGCCGGGCGCCGGAGCTGCTGAAACGGGCGCCGCAAGCCTTCGACCCGACCGGCCTCGTCGTTACCCGGCACGAGGCGGTCTCCGCCGACGGCACACGCATCCCCTACACCCAGGTCGGGCCGGCCGGCGAAACCGGCGAGGCGCCGGTCCATCTGTCCGGCTACGGCGGCTTCGGCATCCCGGAGCTGCCCTATTACAATCCCGCAATCGGCAAGCTGTGGCTGGAGCACGGCGGCACCGGTGTCGTCGCCAACATCAGAGGCGGCGGCGAGTTCGGCACCGCCTGGCACGATGCCGGACGGCGGGAAGGCAAGCGCCTGTCGCATGACGATTTCGCCGCGGTCGCCGGCGATCTGGTGCAGCGCGGGGTGACGCGGCCCGATCGCATCGCCGCCGAGGGCGGGTCGAACGGCGGCATCCTGATCACCAATATGCTGACCCGCTATCCCGAACGTTTCGGCGCCTTGTTCTGCACCATCCCGCTGATCGACATGCGCCGCTATGCGAAACTGCACGCCGGTGCCAGCTGGATCGCCGAATACGGCGACCCCGACAATCCCGCGGACTGGAAATTCCTGAAAGCGATTTCCGCCTACCATGCCGCAGTGCCGGGCCGGCCTTACCCGCCGATCCTGATCGCGACCAGCCGGCGCGACGATCGTGTCCATCCCGGCCATGCCCGCAAGATGGCGGCGAAATTGCAGGCGATGGGTTACGAGGCCTATTTTTACGAGCCCGCCGCCGGCGGCCACGGCTACGGCAAGGACAATCGCGAGCGCGCCGCCTTTACCGCGCTCGGCTACAATTTCCTGCGCCGCGCCATCGGCTGGGAGCTGCTTGAGCCGAGCTGAGGCGGCCTGCGCTTTTTTAAAATGTCGTGCTCGGTCCGCAGACGATCGCGTTCTCGCAGCGAAGCCGGACCGACGCCGGGATCGGGTAGACGGGGCTGTCGTCGCCGTTGTAAATGAACGACTCTGATCGTTCGAGGTCGATCGTGATCTTACCAGCTTACGAACCCCGATGGTCCGGCTCGGGCTGAAAGCGGACGCGCTGAAGGCCGTTCTTGGGGACCCTGGCGCACAAATCGGATCGATCGCGGGATATAACCGTGACGCGGGGCAACGTCAGTTGACGACCCACGGCGGCCATTCGAGCTCCCGCCCGTGGATTCCTCGCTATTCAGTCAGAGAACTAATTCAGGTGCCTGGAGCGGCGGCACCGTGTACCGGGGGGGCAGCCGGTCTCGTTCGAGGATCTTGCGCGTCGGGGGCATCGTGTCGCGCGTCCCGAGCCCCGCTCCCGCCGCCGCCGGAGGCTCAGGACGGGCTCGCGGCAAAGGTAAATCCGGGCGGAACCGCATCGGCCTGGGTCATCTTCGCAACAAGCCGATGGTGCAACCGTCGCCACTGACGCTCGATTTGAGCCGAGGGTTGCTTCGTGAGGTTCCTCAGCTGGCCCGGATCGGCCGCGTTGTCATACAGCTCGTACTCGAACCTCCCGCCTTTCGAGCCGTAATAGACGGCATAGGTCCACTGTGCGTCGCGAAGCGCACGGATATGCGAGCCGGGCACGTCGCCAAGCAGAAAGGAATCATCAAAAGCGAACAGGACGGCATCCTGCACGCCGCGGCTCGGATCGCGCAACACCGGAACCACGCTCTTCCCAATGCCCACCGCCTTGCCCCCGGCCAACTCGGTGAGCGTCGGCATCAGGTCGACATGAGAATAGAGGGCGTCGGTTGCTGCCGGCCGCGGATAGAGAACGGGATTCGAGACCACCAGCGGAACGTGGATCATCTCTTCATAGGCCGTGTAAGCCTTCTCGCGCAGGCCATGTGACAGGCCCAGCTCTCCGTGATCGGCCGTTCGAAAGATGATCGCATCGCGCGTCAGGCCATGCCGATCGAGCGCATCGAGGAGCAGCTGGATATGCGGTTCGACGGTCGCGTGGAGCCGGGCGTAGAAATTGACGTAGTCGACGGGGGTGTCGTGCGCATCCCGAAACGGCACTTTCGCCTCGAGCGCCTGTCGATAAGCACTTTGAATGCTGGGCTTGTTCGCCAGGTCGTCGTTCGCATTGGGCGGCAGCTCGACCTCGAGCCCCGCCAGTTCCGCGACGTGGTATCCGGCATCCTTCCATCCGTTCGGGAAGAAGGTAATGTCGTGCGGATTCACCAGGGAGATGAAGATGGCGAAAGGGCGCCGCGCGGCTCGTCGTGTCTTGCCGAGCCGGCCGATCAGGTCCAGAGCGCTTTCTCCGTAACCCTGAGCCTGGCGGGTGCCGGCCAGGACGCCGGAAACATATCGGCCGTCGTTATCGGCCACGCCGCCGCCGGTCGTCCGCAGAGTCAGGGCGCGCGCGGCTGCGTCCGCCGCGGCCGAGGGCATGTAAGCACCCGCGGCGTTGCCCGCGTCGGGCGGGTTCCACCGGCGCATATCGTATTTCGATCGGAAGGCAGCGATGTCGGCGTCGCTCCACACCTCGTTGCTTGGCGGACCACCCTTGAACCCGACCGGAAAGCTAAGGTGCCATTTCCCCTTCCAGTAGACGTCGTACCCTTCGGCCGCAAGGACCGAAGCGACGTTCGGCAAGGTGTGCACCGTTGGCATTCCGCTGCCCAACAGTCGCGGCACGCCATTTACGTTGCTGTACTGTCCGGTGATCAGGCAGGCCCGGCTTGGTGAACATTCGGATGACGAGCAATAGGCACGGTCGAACGTCAGGCCGGTGCGCGCGAGGCGCGCCCAACTGGGCATCAGCCGGTCGCGGAGACCCCGGGGCCAATGCATGTGATGACGTTCCTGATCGGTCAGGATGATGACAAAATCGGGTTGTGACGGAAATTTGCGCCATCGCGCTGCGTTCACCGCCACGGCAGGCGGGATTCCCGCGGCGCCGACCAGCGCGCCCGTTGCCGCCCCGACAAACCGGCGTCTCGTCCATTCGGTCACGGCAACGCCTTGTCCGACGATGTCACCCTCATCTACCCATCCGCAGATTGCCCGAGACCCGGATAGGGCATCCCGGTCAGATCTGCAAGGCCTCGCCAAGGTTCGGGTCGGGGGTTCGAATCCCTCGCCCGCTCCTGAGCGGAGAGGTTCGGTTTCGGGTAAATTCAACCTCATCCACGCCATTCGGGGATTGACGACATCACGCAACGACCGCGAGAGGATGCCGGGGGTGACAGAAGACGCCCCGCTGGAAACCTATCTGGTGCGATATCTGGAACAGCACGCCAAGTACCTGCCGAGCGCCGCGCCGACGCGTTACGGGCTTGTCCGATGGTCCGAGCTCTTTGCGGGAGCTCTCGTATCTGAAATCATCCCTCAGCGGCGGCGCGAATTCGTCGATTCACTCCGTAGCAAGGGGCTTAGCGACGGCTATATCCGCCGGATTCTCGCTGTGGGACAGTCGGCATTGAAGGTGCTCGGGCGCGGCCCGGCCAACGTGGTACCGATCCGCAGCGCCCGGCCGTAAGCGCGGGCGATCAGCATAGGGGATAAGTGAACGGAAATTTGCCGTCCGGAGCCGTCCGCGCGTCCGAAACGGTTGAACATACTTCCTCTTTCCCGACGGGCGCCGGTGTCCGAGCGCCGTCCGCGGCCGGCCTGGCGTAGTCCGATCGCGAGCTCCGCCGCTTGCGGCGCGCTTGCTGACTGGTCGCTGAAACCTTAAAGCCGCGCTATGGTCAGCGCCGCCGTTATGGAAGGGGTACCCCCGGTCTTCGGGCGCGCTGTACCCGGTATATGCCTGTCGGTGTGCTTTCCGGGATGCCCGAGAGTTCTCGGGCCATAAAACTTCAGTCTCCGGCTCAATGGCCCCGGGGTATGAGAGCAGCTTCGGCATGAGGGTGGGCGAGGCCATGGCAATGGAGCCGCAGTTCGAGTTCTGGGCCAAATCGGGGCGCGAAGGCGAACCGGCGCCGATGCACAGCGTGCCGCATCACAGCCTCGATGTGGCGGCTTCCGCAATGGTGCTGCTGAGCGCCTTTCGTCCGCCGGTCGATGTCCCCGCCGCGACGCTGGCGGCGCTGGTAGCGCTGCACGATATCGGCAAGTTCACCCGTCCGTTTCAGTGGAAGGTTCAGAAGTTGTGGCCGCCGTCGCTCGGCCCGCTTGTGCAGCCCCCACCGGGTTTCCACGACGATGCCGGCTATGCGCTCCTCTGCGGCGCGTTGAAGGAGCACGTCGATCCGCTGTTCGCCGAATGGAACAGCGTTCGTCCCCGAAGGGCAATGTTCCGCGCCGTAACCGGGCATCACGGCCGTCCGCCGCATGAATTCGACACCCCCGAGCTGGGAATCAAGGTGGCCTGCGCGGTGTGCATCGATGCCGCCGGCGCGTTCGCCAAGGCGGCGCTGAGGGTGATCGATCCGCCGCCGTTCCCGCGGCTCGACACCACGAGCCGGCAGCACCTCGCCTGGTTTCTCGCGGGGCTCGCGGTCGCGGCCGATTGGCTCGGCTCGGGGCGGCGCTGGTTTCCGCCGGTTGTCGCGGCCGAGCATCCCGACCTCGACCGCTATTGGCATGATCTGGCGCTGCCCCGCGCCCGGCAGGCGGCGGCCGAGGCGGCATTGCTGCCCTCGCCGGTGTCGCGCGATGCCGGCCTCGGCCAGCTCTTTCCCGGTCTCAGCGCCCGGCCGCTGCAATCCTGGGCCGAAGCGGCATCCATCCCCGAGGGCCCACTTCTGTTTACGGTCGAGGACGCGACCGGCTCGGGCAAGACCGAAGCGGCGCTCGTGCTCGCGCATCGTCTGATGGCCGCAGGCAAGGCGGATGGCCTGTTCTTCGCCCTGCCGACGATGGCAACGGCGAATGCGATGTATGGCCGCCTCGAACCTGCCTACCGCCGTCTGTTTACGCCGGGGAGCAGGCCGTCGCTGGTGCTGTCGCATGGCCGGCGCGCTCTGCATGAGGGGTTCGCAGCGAGCATCTTGGATGCGGGGCCCGATCCGCAGGTCGATGCTCGCGAGCCGGCCGATCAGCCGGCTGGTGTGCAGTGCGCGGCCTGGATAGGCGACGATCGCCGCAAGGCGTTCCTCGCCGAGATCGGCGCCGGCACGGTCGATCAGGCGATCATGGCCGTTCTGCCGACGCGCCATGCCCCGCTGCGGCTTCTCGGGCTGTCGCGGCGGGTATTGATCGTCGATGAGGCGCATGCCTACGACGCCTACATGACCCGGGAATTGCATGGGCTGTTGGCGTTTCAGGCGGCGCTCGGCGGCAGCGCGATCGTATTGTCGGCGACGTTGACCGCAAAGCAGCGCGGCGAGCTTCAGGCCGCCTTTCTCGGCGGGCTGGGTGTCGAAGCTGCGGCCGACGGCGCCGTAGAATATCCGCTGGCGACGACGGTTTCGCGAGCCGGGATTGCGACGGCT
The DNA here is from genome assembly GCA_963814865.1 of uncultured Alphaproteobacteria bacterium. GTDB lineage: Bacteria > Pseudomonadota > Alphaproteobacteria > ATCC43930 > CGMCC-115725 > AP-15. The sequence continues at coordinate 235,011 of CAWFEN010000003.1, forward strand.
GGCTTCGCGATGGCGCCGGGTCTGGCGCGCCGGGTGACCGTCGAGCGCATCGCCGATCGGGCGGCGGCGATTGCCGCTATTGCCGAGGCTGCGCGAGCCGGCGCCGCCGTCGCGTGGGTTCGCAACTCTGTCGATGATGCGATCGAGGCCGCCGAAGAGCTACGGGCTCGCGGGCTCGACACGGCTCTGTTCCATGCGCGCTTCGCAATGGGCGACCGCCAGGACATCGAGGCGGAGGTGTTGGGTCGGTTCGGCCGGGCAGGCGCCGCGGAGCGGCGAAGAGGGCGGGTGCTGGTCGCGACGCAGGTGGTCGAGCAGAGCCTCGATCTCGATTTCGACCTGATGGTGACCGACCTCGCCCCAGCCGATCTCGTCATCCAGCGGGCCGGCCGGTTGTGGCGGCATCGGCGCGGCGAGCGCCCGGTGCCCGGACCCCGCCTGCTGCTGCTCGCGCCGGAGCCGGTCGATGATCCGGCGCCGGCATGGCTCGGGGCGGAGTTGCGCCGGACCGGCTTTGTCTATCCCGATCACGCGCTCTTATGGCGCAGCGCCCGCGCGTTGTTTGCCGCGGGCTCCATAGAGACGCCGGGCGGCATCCGCGCGCTGGTCGAAGCCGCCTACGACAGGGATGCGCCCGGTACCATTCCGGCAGGGCTCGCGCCTGCCGCCAACCGCGCCTGGGGCGGGGAGCTCGCAGCGGCCGGCATCGCCTTGCAGAACGTATTGAAACTCGACGAGCCGTACGAACGGCGCTCGGGGCTGTGGGAACCGGATGTGCACACGCCGACCCGTCTCGGCGAGGCGCAGATCGTCTTCAGGCTGGCGCGAGACGAGAGCGGCGCCGCGGTGCCGTGGTATCCGCACGAAGACCGGCGCCGGGCCTGGGCGCTCTCCGAAGTCTCGGTGCGCGCAACCCTCTTAAAGAGCGCCGAGGAAGCGCCGCTCGTCCTGCGCGCGAAACAGGAATGGTCTGCCTGGGAGCGCGACATTCCGGTGCTGCTGCTGCGGCCGGACGAGGCCGGGCATTGGCGCGCGGCGGGGATCGATCCTCGCGACCGGCGGCAGCTTGTGACGTATGACTCAATTGGTGGTTTAATTATTGGCCCCAATCCGCTATAACCTGAAGAGAATGTTCAATCTTCTCGACGACCCATGGCTGCCGGCGCGGCGCGCCGAGGGCCAGCTTGAACGCATTCGACCGGCCGAGATCACCAGCGACATCGCGACGAACCCGATCGTGGCCATCGACTGGCCGCGGCCCGATTTCCGCGTCGCCTGCATCGAATTCCTGATCGGGCTGATCGCCACCGCCTGTCCGCCGGCCGAGGACGAGGACGCCTGGATCGAGGGATGGAAGAACCCGCCGTCGCCCGAGGCGCTGTCGACAGCTTTCGCGCCGATTGCGCACGCGTTCAATCTCGACGGTGCCGCTCCGCGTTTCCTCCAAGATTTCGGTGAGCTGCCGGGCGAGCCGGACAGCCCCGAGACCTTGCTGATCGAGGCTCCCGGCGCCAATGCCAGGCGGAACAATACGGCGCTGCTCGTGAAACCCGGCAGGGTTACGGGGCTGTCGCGGCCGGCTGCGGCAATGGCCCTGTTCACGTTGCAGTGCTACGCGCCGGCCGGCGGGCGCGGCAACTTGACCTCGGTTCGCGGCGGCGGCCCCTTGACGACCTTGGCATTGCCGGCGGGAGAGCCGTCGCTGTGGCATTTTGTCTGGGCCAACACGCCGCGCCGGACGCAACCGCTGTCCGCCGATCTCTCGCGCGTCTTTCCATGGCTGGCGCCGACCCGTACCGCCGATCGCTTCCCGGCGACGACGCCCGCCGAGACGCATCCTCTGCAAGCGTTTTGGGGCATGCCGCGCCGGATCCGGCTCGACTTCGCCAAGAACACTGAGCGCCTGCCCTGCGACCTGACCGGCGACGTCGATGCGGCGCTCGTCACCGGATGGCGGCAACGGCCGAACGGCGTCAAATACGCCGCCTGGGAGCATCCCCTGTCGCCCGCCTACAAGGACGCCAAGACGCGCGCGTGGCTGCCGGTTCATGGGCAGCCCGGCGGCATCGGTTACCGCCAATGGGTGGCAATCGTGCTGGGCGATCAGGCCGGCTCGCGCCGCCCGGCTCGGTGCATTGACGATTGGCGGACGCGGTCGGCCGATATTGCTTCGGGACAGCAACGTCCGCGGTTGCTCGCCGCCGGCTATGACATGGACAATATGAAGGCCCGCGCCTTTATCGAAAGCGAAATGCCGCTGCCCGGCAGCGACCCCGATGCTTTCGAGACGCTTGCCGTGGTCGCTCCCCGGCTCGTCGATGCGGCCGGGATCGCGGCCGCCGCCCTGCGCGCCGCCGTGCGTCAGGCGCGCTTCAGCCGCGATACCAGCACCGACAGCGCGCAGCTTGCGGCTGTTTATGAAAGCTTTTGGGCGGCGAGCCAGGATCGGTTTTTCGCCCTGCTGCCCGACGGCGCGGCCGGCGGCTGGGAGGCGGCGCTGGATGCCGTTGCCGAACCTTGGCGTACCGTTCTCAAATCGACCGCGCTGCGGCTGTTCGACGCGGCCGCGCCGCTCGATCCCTCCGCCGCCTCGTGCGACCCAAAACGCATCGTCGAAGCGCGGCGCAACCTGTTCGGCACGCTCGACGGCCGCGGGCCGATGGGCGGCAGGCTGTTCGAGGCGCTCCAATTGCCGTCGCCCGAGTCGAAAGCAAAACGACGACAGCGAGCCGCGCCAATGGAGGCGACATGAAATCCCCGAACGAGGCAGGGATCGCGGTTCAGTGGTGGCGCGGCCTGCAGCCTTCATTCGCGAACGGCGAGCGCAATCCCAACGCCGATCGGGCGGCGCTCGCCCGCTTGCGGCGGGCCGATCTCCTTGGCGCGATGGAAGATCCGGCGACATTCGATCTGTTCCGCGAGCTTGCGCGGCACCGGCCTGCCGATCTCCCAGCGGTTGCCCTGTGCGCTGCCGTCCTCGCGGGCGTGCGCCAGAATCCCGGCGAGCGTCTTCCGCGCGAGAACCCGGCGCGCACCTTGGGGCCGCCCTCCACCGAAGCGGTCGAGCAAGCTGCAATGAAGCCTCTGCGCTTTCGGCATCTGATCGAAGCCGAGGCGCCCGAGGAGAGGCTGATCGCACTCCGTCGCGCCGTGCAGCTCGCGGGTCACAAACTGAACCCGTACGAACTGGCCGCCGCGTGCCTCGACTGGTCGGAAGCCAGGCGGCAGCGCTGGATATTCGAGTATTACAACGCCGGATTTGCTGCGCCGGCGCCCGAACCACCCTCCGATGAGGATGCCGCCGCATGAGCCATTTCCTGCAACTTCATCTGCTGACCTTCTACCCGCCCTCCAATCTCAACCGCGACGACACCGGGCGGCCAAAGACAGCAACCGTCGGCGGCGCGCTGCGCCTGCGCATCAGCAGCCAGGCATTGAAGCGCGCCTGGCGAAGCTCGCCGGTTTTTGCCGAGCGGCTTCACCAGCACCGGGGGCTGCGTACGCAGCGCTTCGGCGAAGAGATCGAACGACACCTGCGCGCGCATGGCAGCACGCCGGAACGCGCCTTGCAGATCGCCCGCCAGATCGCGCAGCATTTCGGCAAGCTGAAGCCGGAGCGCGACCCGGCCCCGGCGCGCACCGAGCAGCTTGCCTTCATTGCGCCGGAGGAGCGCACAGCGGCGTTGGCGCTCGCCGACCGCATTGCTGGCGGCGAAAACATCGAGCCGGCAGCCGACCAATTGCTCCGCCACGCCGATACCGCCGCCGATATCGCGATGTTCGGGCGGATGCTGGCCGACAATCCGCAATTCAATCGCGAGGCCGCGGTTCAGGTGGCGCACGCGATCACCACCCATCGCGTGACGGTCGAGGACGATTACTACACCGCGATCGATGATCTGAAGACCCCGGACGAAGACGCCGGCGCCGGTTTTGTCGGCGAGCTCGGTTTCGGCTCGGGCATATTCTATCTCTACGCCTGCATCGACACGGCACTGCTGATGCGCAATCTCGACGGGCAGCGGGCGCTCGCCGCCGACGCGTGCGCGACGCTCGCCGAGGCTGCGGCCACGGTCAGCCCAAAGGGCAAGCAGCCCTCCTTCGCAGCGCGCGCGCGGGCGCATTACCTGCTTGCCGAGGCCGGCGACGTGCAGCCGCGCACCCTGGCCGGCGGCTTTGTCCAGCCCGTCGCAGGGGACTGATCTGGCGGCGGCCTCGATAACCGCGCTCGACGACTGGCGCGCGAAGCTCGACCATGCCTATGGCCCGGCCGCCGAGGCGACCGCAACAATGAATGTCGCAGCCGGGCAGGGCACCCTTGCCGAAATCGTCGCCTTCTGCCGAGACGCGGCCGGCCATGGCTGAGTTCCTGACCTTCGCCCTGGCGGCGCCTCTCGCCGCAATGGGCGAGATCGCGGTCGGCGAGCGCCGCGGCAGCTGGGATCGGCCCGGCCGCTCGGCGGTGCTGGGCCTGGTCGCCGGCTGCCTCGGCCTCGACCGCGAGGATGAAGACGCTCACGCCGCGCTCGAAACCGGCTACGGCATCGCGCTGCGGGTCCAGAATGTCGGGCCGCTATTGCCTGACTATCACACTGCGCAAGTTCCTCCCGCGCGCCGCGGCCGCCGTTTCGCCACCCGCGCCGAGGAGCTTGCCGCCCCCGATCTCGAAACCATCCTGTCGCGGCGCGACTACCGCGCCGACGTGCTGGTTCTGGCCGCGCTGTGGCGCCGTCCGGCCGCGCCCTGGCCGCTGTCTGAAATCGCAGGGGCGCTTTGCCGCCCGCACTACGTTCCGTATTTCGGCCGTAAGGCCTGTCCCCTGATGCTGCCGATGGCGCCCCTTCTGACTGAGGCGGCCGATCCGATTGCAGCGCTCGTCGAGCGCGCCGAGCGCGGCCCGGAGCCGGAGCGGCAATTGCTGCCGCTGCGCCCTGCAGCGGTAGTCGCAATGACGGCGGCCGACGCCCGCGGCTTCGGCTTGCCGGTCCGGCGCGTCGAAATCCGGCGGGATATTGTGGCGAGCCGCCGGCGCTGGCAGTTCGCATTGCGCGACGAGGCCATCTTGTCGGAACTCCCGTGACCGACCCGATCACCCCGCCGGTCTTTGCCCGCGCGCGGCTGCGTCGCGACAGCCCGGCGGCGGCGCTTGCCCGGATACTGGTTCCCGAAGAGCCGGGCCGCCGGCTCGGCGCCGCCCATTCGCTTGTCTGGGCCTTGTTCGCGGACGGGCCGGAGCGGCGGCGCGATTTTCTGTGGCGGGAGATGCGGCCGGGCGAGCTTCTGATCCTGGCCGCCCGGATGCCGGCCGACCCGCACAACCTGTTCGATCTGGAATGCAAGCCGTTTGCTCCGGTATTGCGGCCGGGCCAACGCCTGCGCTTCGATCTGCGCGCCAACCCGGTGATCGCCGTCCCCGACCCACAGAAGCCCGGCCGGCGCGGCGAGCGCAGCGATGTGGTCATGCATGCAATCTACGACATCGCCAAGACGGAACGCGCCGACGGCCAGAGAGGCGGCGGTTCTCCATGCCGGCGCATCCTGGCTCGCCAGAAAGGGCGAAGCGGCGGGCTTCGCCATCGATAGCGACCGGCTGTACATCGACCGTTACGACCAGGTTCGCATTCCGCGCGACGGGGCGTGCGCGATCGTATTCTCCACCCTGACATTCCAGGGCGTCTTGACCGTGCTCGAGCCTGCGCGGTTCCTCGTGAACGTGTTGCGGGGTTTCGGCGCCGCCAAGGCGTTCGGCTGCGGCCTGATGCTGATCCGGCGGGCGGCCTGATGATCGGCGTCATGCGCGGGTTGCCGCCGCCGAGGCCGATCCCGATCAGGGAACGGTCCTCGATCCTGTTCCTCGAAAAAGGCCGGCTCGACGTGCTCGACGGCGCCTTCGTGCTGGTCGATGAGCTGGGCGTGCGTGTGCACATCCCGATCGGCGGCGTGGTCTGCAACCATAAAACTGGCACTCGCCTTGTGAATAACGCGCTACAGTAGTTTATTTTTGCCGCTTAGATGGAGGATCTCGTCAACGACGCGCGAGAGCGGTGCGGTGGCGGCGATGATGATGCCGTTTTTCGGAATGTCTTCTTTCGTCCGATGCAAGCGCACAGCGAGTTCCCGTTCCTCTGGTTTTCCGCCGAAGTCAGTTGGGTCCAGTGCCACTCGCTCATCAATCCGCCGGTTCATGGTGTCCAGGTCGACCTCCAGGACAAACACGCCGTCAAATAAGTCGATGAATTTGGCAAAGTTCCTCGAGCCACCGCAGAAAAAGGTGACCGCCTCCTCCTGGTTGGCGACGAAAGCTTGTACTTTCTCCACATCCCAAATCTGGTGCTCGGACATCCAGGTAGCCGTCGTTGCACCCGCTTCCGGAGCCGTCGGTAGACCCGTTTTCGGATCGCCTCGATACACCAATTCCCGGTCACCATGAATGGCCTGGTAGCCGCGCCGCTGCAATTCTGTGCAGACCGCCGTCTTGCCGGCGCCGGAAACGCCTTCAATCAGATAATTTCTCCTGCCCATGACTCAGTGATACCCCTTTCGCATGGGATGGTGTCCTTGGGCTGATTCCGTTCCGAACAATTCGTGGCGCGCCTTGTCACGCTGTTAACGACAAGTCACATCCCTACTCGATCTTCACGCCCTTTTGTTCCCAGCGCCCGGGATTGAGCACCGCACCCGAGACTTTGCCGGTTGCATTCCTGGTGAAGGCGATTCGCGTGTGGTACCGGCCCGGCACGAAGAACTCGGCGTCGGACAACGGGACGAGGGCGAGTGGCTTGGCTTGGTGGAACTCGAACACCTGACGTCCGCCGGTTGCTTCGACGACGAGGGCGCCGCCCTGGGTCCGGACCCGCAGCAAGGCTCGCAACCGGATCGGCTCGCGGGTGATCGTCATGCGGATCGGCCGATCCTGGTTTTTGCGGCTGATCGTCAGTTCGGCCTTGCTGCCGGTCGGGCCGCGCATCTTGTCGATTACCTGATCTAGCGTGAGGCCCTGAAGCGAGGCGCCGTCGAGTTCGGTGACGATATCGCCGGCCACCACGCCGGCCCGTGCCGCCGGACCGCCCGCTACCGGCGAGACCTTGACGGTACCATCCTCCACGGCAATGACGAGGCCGAGCCCGCTGAAGGCGCCCCCGGCCTGCGGCGCCGCCGCGCCAAACTCGTAGGTCCCGGCATAGGCGCCAAGGGCGTCGGCGCCGACGGTTGGCGGTGTCGTCGCCGGCGGCGTGAACGCCGCCTCCTTCGGAACGCTCGCCAGGACGGCATCCCACATCACCTCGCCTGCGAGCGTCGCCAGCATCACCGGGCTCATGTCCGTGTTGCGGACCTCCTGCGTCGAGGCCGCGAACAGCGTGTCGCCGTCGGATTCCGTCGAAAACGGCTGGATCGCTCGCGCCATCGAGGTGTGGACCTGAATGGCCAGGCGCTGGAGCGCCGGAAAATCAAGTTTCTGGTTGGTGACGACGAGGCTGATCGTCGTGTTTCGCGTTGTCGGCGCTGCGTGCTCGGGAACCGCCGTCGATGCACTCCAATCCGCCTTCACGCTCGCGGGAAGATGCTGCAGAAGCTCCGACGTCCGGGTCAAACCGCCCCAGGCCCTCGGTCGATGGCAGCTGACCAATCGGCCGTCGCGGTCGGTCACCGCGCCAGAGGCATTCACGACGACAAAGGCGGCAATCTTGGTTGGGCCGATTTGACGGAACGCCCCTCCCTGCCCGGAATGGGCGTCGCAGCCGAAAAATCCGCCCTGCATCGCCATCCGCCCCGCACCCTGGGCGCCGAGCGGGAAGACCCCCGGCCGCAGCGCATGCAGCGCCGCCTGGGCAAGCCGCTTATCCGGATAGATTTCGTTCAGCCGCCTGCCGCCGAAATCATAGATGATCGCGCCCGGCACAATCGCGATATTGTGGAAATCTCCAGAACGGGCCCCGTCGTCCTTGAGCCCGGTGGCGACGGCGGTTATCGCTTCCTCGCCATAGGCCGAACCGCCCGAGAACACGATCGCGTCGACGAAGGCCCGGCTATAGCCGAGGCGCAAAAGGTCGGTATTGACAGTCCCGGGCGCACCGCCGCGCGGATCGACCGCCACCGTCGCTCGCTTCGGGAACCGGATGATCGTCAGGCCCGTGGGACCGTCCTCGTAAGAGCCGACCCCGACCTCGATCGCTGGCCAATCGAAGGTCAAGACGGGACCCGCAATGTCCGTATGTGCAACCAGGCTGCTCTGGTCGGCCCGCGCCGTTGTAAAGACGCCGACTAGGATTGCAGCTGCCGTTGCGACTGCCGGCCATAGGGATTTGCTTTTGGGCATTTTACGCTCGAATTCCTTTCGATTGGGTATCGCCGACTGTGCTAGGGGCCATGCTCTTATTAGCGAAATCGCCGGGCGCGCGAACATTTCGCGAGGAATTCGTCGCCGCGGCGGTCGATGCGGAAGACCGCGCCGCGCCGCTGTATCGGTATGTTTTCGGGGTTTTCTCCGAACCCCTTGTCCGAGGTCAGCGGCAGGATCAGCCGGCCGCCATCGTTCAGCCGGTCGAGCCAGATGTCGGCCGGCCGGGTCGCGCCGGCGTTGACGTAGATGACATGGTCCGAGCGCGGAACTGAAGGTCGCCCTCGCTGCGCGTGGCAGATCGGAATGGCGTCGAAAAAATTCCTCGATTGGCTAGTAGCTAGCGAGGTCGAATAGCTCCCATCTTCGCCCGCACTTCCGCCGGTACGGCATACTCCTTGAGGACTTCTTCCGTCCCGCGGAACCCGCTGCATTCCCGTTGCACGACGAAATTCCAAAGGGCGTACGTGGCAGCATCGACGAGACGCGCTCGTTGCGGGTCGCGGCTATCGGCTGCAGTTTTGGCGTCAGCCTCTCGCCTATCAAAGGCGTCGATAGCACCGAGGGCCCCCCGAAGTTCCCGGGCAAGGCGGCCGATCGTGGCCGCCTGCTCTTGCCGGATCTCATATTCGAGGACCTCCTGTCCTGTTCTCGCGTGCATCACGTCCGCATCGATCTATTGGCCCGAGGCGGCCCGCTTCCGGATCTCCTCGATCCCGCCGGCAAAATAGAACGCCGCCGCGGGGATGTTGTCCAGCCGGCCCTTTAGGATGTCGCGGCAGGTGTGCAGCGCCTCGTCGAGGCCGACATGGGTGCCGGGACGGCGGGTATAGGGTTCGGCGACGAAGAACGGCTGCGTGAAATAGTTCTGGAGCTTGCGGGCGCGCTCGAGCATCACCTGGTCGCCGGCGTCCAATCTGTCGCCCGCGTTCCACAGCGCGGCCGCAATCACCCGGCGCACCTGCGCGGCCACCGTCCTGTGCTCCTCGCCGACCGCCGCGGTCTCGAGCAGCCGCGAACGCGAATTCCGCAGATCGACGCACGGATAGATCTTCGCCCTGGCGACGGCGCGCGCCAGGTGGATCGACGACATCGGCGGCGGCGAAGTCCTCGAGGCGTTCCGCCGTCCATGGCTCCTCCTGGCCGCGCAGGAAAAAGCTCTGGACCGGGCCGACGGTGCCCTCGCTGTAGCCGTCCTTCTTCAGCGAGCCCGATACCGAGAAGGGTAGCCCGATCGAGCCCGGCCATTCCGGCGAGAACGGCGGCATCAGCACGAACAGCGACACCGGATCGGCGCCGCCGCTCAGCCGGCGCACCAACTCCTCCATGACCACCGTGAGCCCGGCGCCGTACTCTCCTGCCAGCGCGACACCGCCGCCGGCGGAGAGGGGGCACATCACGTCGATGACCTTGATGCCGGTCTCGATCAGCCTCTCCTCGCCGGCCCCGGTCATCCGCTTGCCGGCCAGCAGCGGCGCGACGCGTTGGAACCCGATCTGGTAAATCGGCGTCGGGGTTTGCTGACCGGTGTTCAGCACGGTGGCGCCCCGCGGCACGGCATCGACCTCCGACGTCGCGATGCCGCGAACGATGCCGTCGCCGGTGCGCTGGACCACCTGAACGCTGACGGCGCGCTTGTTCGCCTCGTCGCTGACCAGGAGTTCGCTCAACAGGTCGGGCAAGGCGGCCGGGTCGAACATGACCTCGACCAGCCCGCTCTTCGCCGCCACGAGGCGGCCGATGCGGTTCGCGAAATCATCGGGCAGGCCGTGCGCCCGTAGGGTGCTTTCGGTCATTGTCGGGATCCTCTGATGCAACAGCGATCGCGCCCGGTGCAGGCGGTTGTTGACCGTCGTCGCCGGGATGCCGAGGAACAGGGCGATGTCCTGGTGCGAGCATTCGTGGACGTAGTAGAGGCTCGCCGGTTCGCGCAGCGACGCCGGGAGCCCGGCGATCGCCGCCAGCGCCGTCGCGGCCTCGCGGCGCTGTTCGAGCCGGCGATCGGGCGTTGGCGCCTCGCTCGCCACCTCCGCGGCGTCGTCGAGCGGCGCCGCTTCGAGATGGCGCCGCCGCAGTACCCGATAGGCCTGGTGCCGCACGATGCCGCGCAGCCAGGCGGGAAAGGCCGCCGCCTCGGCAAGCTTCGGCAGCGCCGACCAGGCGGCAAGAAATGCCTCTTGGACAACGTCCTCGGCCTGCTGCAGATCGTGGACCAGGGCCAGCGCCGAGCCGAAGGCAAGGTGCTGGTAGCCGCGGGTCAGCTCCACGAAGGCTTTGACATCGCCCGCTTGGGCGCGGTGGACGAGCGGTTCGAGATCCATCTCCGGTTCCTTTGCACCATCAAGGTGCCGGGAAATGGCGTCCTCCTTTACCTGGGCGCGAAGAATTTTTCGCCGGTGATCATGTCCGCTTGCGCGCGAGCAGAACGGCGATGTCGAAGGTGACCGCGATCGGTCCCGCCTCGACGGGCAGCGACGTAAATGCGGGATGGCGGGCATATGATGGTCCCGCATTCTCGATGAAGCAGGCGTAAAGCGATGGCGAGGCGAATGGTGATCCGGCCGGGAGGGTCGGGAGACATACCGCTGTTGCAGGTGATTGAGAAAGCCGCGCGCACTCGATACGCCTCCGCCGGTACGCTCTCATTTGCCGCGGAGACACCGCCGATCGCAGCAAACCGGCTCACCGAAGGTGATGTAATCGTAGCAGACGCAGATGGCCATCCGGTCGGTTTCGTTCTCGTCAGGCCGATGGACGGTAGCTGTACATCGAGAACATTTCGGTCGATCCCGCCGTTTCCGGGCAAGGCTTCGGTGCAGCTCTGATCGAGGCAGCGGACGAGCTTGCCGCGGGCAAGGGCCTCTCGGCCCTCATGCTGACGACCTTCAGGGTGCCCCGATGGAACGCGCCGTGGTTTCGCCGCGTCGGGTTTCGCCCGATGCCGCGGGACGGGGTAGGGCTGTCCATGCGGGCGGTTCTGGAACGACATCGGCAATTTCTGGATATGAGAACACGGGTGACGCTATGGCGCCCGATCGCCTCATGCGGCGCTCCCGCCGCAAAGTGCAGTTCTTGAAGTTTAACGCCATTGCCCATCGATCGGCACGCGGGGGCGGGGATGATGAGCTTCGGTTTGTGCAGTCGTCTCCTGGCAGCGCTCCTGGTCAGTATTGCAATTGTCTTCGTGACCGTCCCCGAGCCGCTGCGCGCGGCGGACTCGATGAATGCTCGTGCCGTCGACGATCTGATACTTCCTTTGATGTCTACCTACAAAGTCCCGGGCGCGGCGCTCGCATTGATCAAAGACGGCTAGGTTGTGTTCGAAAAGGGATACGGCTTTCGCGATCTGGAGACGCACGCTCCAGTCACCGGGGAAACCCTCTTCAACATCGGCTCGATCTCGAAATCGTTCACGGCGCTCGGTATCGCGCAGCTGGTGGATCGGCATCGGATCGATCTCGACACGCCGGTCATCAAATACCTGCCCGAGTTGCGGCTGAGCGACCCCCGAGCCACGCAGTCGGTGACGTTGCGGCAGTTGCTGTCCCATACCAGCGGCCTTCCTCCGGATGACCAGTGGCCGAGGCAGGTGCCCTCGAGCCGCGAAGGTATCGTCCAGGAATTCGCGACAATGCCGATCACCGCAGCAACCGGGAACCCGGTTCCAGTACTGCAGCCGTTGCGTGGTGCTCGCCGCCTACGTCCTCGAACGGATGACGGGCCAAGCCTGGGAAACCTACATGCGGACGCACATCTTCGAGCCGCTCGGGATGACCACGGCCGCCTTCGGGCCTCTCGGACTGGAGCGGGCGTCCGACCGGGCTCGACCGTATCGGAACGAAACCGATGTGGGCGCGGCCGCGGTCCCGTGGGCTCGTCTGCAATATCTCGGGCCCCTGGGTCCGGCGGGCGGCATCGATGCAAGCGTCGCGGACATGACACGATATGCGCTGTTCCAACTCGCGACGGGACGATGTCCGGCCGCCGGGTGGTCTCCGCACAGATAATGACAGAGTTGCATCGCCCGGAGATCGCCGTGGGGGCGAACTGGGCTCGCCGTGACATTCACGACCTGCACTATGCGCTTGGCTGGTTCACGGGCGAAAATCGGGGCGTGCACCTCGTATACCATAACGGCGCAAACCCCGGCTTCAGGGCTGCGATCGTGCTCGCCCCATCGGCCAAAGCCGGCGCGGTCATCCTGACAAACGGGCAGGCAGACGCCTTTGCCTACGCGGCGGCGCCGCGCCTTCTCGAACAGCTCCTCCGGTAACGATGCGAGGCCCCGTGACCTCGCCGATCACTCGGCTGAACTGTCGGGGGTTGCTTCGGCGGATACACCGGTGATGGCCGCTTATGCCTGATCATCATCGCTGTCGAGCCGGTTCCAGAAGCCGAGCTTCCGGCCGTGCCGGCGGCGCAGGGCAATGACATAGTCGGCGTGGGGAAGGTGCCCGCGCAAGTCGCCGACCTGCTGCGCGAGCCATGAGCAACTTCGCAGATGCCGAACGGCATGCCCGTATCGGCTCGATCGGGCACTGTCGAGGGTGAAGTCGATCATCTTGCGACAACAGCAGGATCGCGGCCAGCGGCTCCTTTGCTTCGAGCCGC
>CAWFEN010000004.1:0-292438 GCA_963814865.1 uncultured Alphaproteobacteria bacterium
GAACCATCGAGTGGGAGTAGAGGGGAGTAGTTCTGGCTAGCATAGGATATTCTGGAATATGCTAGGCTTCCGATCGACAGCGATAGATCTTGATAGTAGCCGACCAACAAGGCCCGACAGGTGCCATTGCGGTCGGTCCAGTGTTGTAGAGCTTGAAACCGTGCTCTTCGCGTCAAAAAAGCTGTGAAGGCGTGACAGTTTGGCCGCTCTGTGGGGCGCCGGCCGTGATGTCGATACGGCCCGGTTTATCGTTGCCAGAGAATTCGAATGGAGGCGTACCATGCAGCCAGCATCCGACCTTCTTCCGGGGCGTCTGCTGCGCAATGCCGGCCCGCCCATGCTCGTGAAGGACTTTCGGGGTGTCCAGATTGACGATGCACGGCTATCGAACGTGGTCTCGGCCGATGCGCCGCTCCTGACGCTCTATGAGGGAACACTCCATGGCGAGGGACCGGCATGGCAGGCCGCGCATGATCGGCTTGTCTGGTCAGACGTCCCCAATCGGCGGTTGCTGGGCTGGTATCCCGACGGTCATGTTGAGGTCCTGATCGACGGCACCTGGTTCATGAACGGCAATGCGGTCGAAGCGGACGGCACGCTCGTCCACTGCGAGCATGGTCGGCGCTGCATCAGCAGGGGCGGCGATTATGATCGGCAACCCGAGCCCATCGTTACCCATTACCAGGGCAAGCGGATCAACTCGCCCAACGATGTCGCGGTCGCGCCCGACGGTACGATCTGGTTCACCGATCCGACCTTCGGGATCATCATGCCCAACCAAGGCGCGCTCGCCGAGCCCGAACTCGATCATCGCAGCGTGTATCGTTTCGATCCACAGAGCGGCGATCTGAGCCGAATGGCGGATTTTGAGGAGCCCAACGGTCTCGCATTCACCGCCGATGGCGCGACGCTCTACGTGTCCGACACCTCGCTATCGCTCGGCGAGGTCCCCGGACATAAAGCCGGAACGAAGCACGAAATCATCGCATTCGACGTGGGTGATGGCGGCACGCTCTCCAACCGGCGCTTCTTCTGCCACACCGACCATGGCTATCCTGACGGGTTCGCTGTCGATGCGCGCGGCTGGGTGTGGACGAGTGCGGCCGACGGCGTGCATATATGGTCGGCGGATCGGCGCAAACTGGGCTTCGTGCCCACGCCCGCGGTTGTGTCGAACTGCACCTTCGGGGGCGCCGACGGACGGCGGTTGTTCATCGCCGCGACGCAATATCTGCTCGCAATCGATCTTATCGGCTGAGCTGATGAAAGTGCCCGTCGGGGTCGCAGACCAAGCATCGCCATCCGACCGCCAAACAATGCGCGTGGCGGCGATGTCGTTGACGGCGATGGGCGAAATGGAGCGGCCGATCGGATGGCGATAACCGAGCAATTCGACATGTGGCGGCTTGTCGGTAGGGTTCATCGGCACGACATCGACCTCAACGCCGTCGAGGCCGTCGAGCGCGTCCTGCGTCGGGCCGTGATTGACCGTCGCAACTGCCTCGCTCAGCCCGCGACACGCATAGAAGCGTCGGCTGGCCGCGACATCGCTGACCGAGATCGCGCTATGGTCGATCCCCATGATGCCGTTGCCCTTCCAGTCGGTATTGGCACCCCGTGGGAATTGCAGAAACTCGAGCGGATGACCTTCGGGATCGCGAAACTTGACGGCCGTCACCCCGCCCGCTGACTGAGGAAGCGTTACCGGGCCCTCTCGGCTAATCCGCATGGCGCCGGCGTCGCATGCCCGACACCATGCCGCCTCAGCATCGTCGGTGACGAGCGCGAGGTGCTGGAACACGATGTCGCAGGCGGTCGAACCACCGGGGTATGGGCGACCCGGATGGTCGAATCTTTCGAGATCCACGCGGCTTCGTCCGAGCGACATCGCGATCCGCGAACCGGCACCTGCGAGGCCGAGCAGTTCCATCTCCGTAGCGGGAATGGGCGCTGCCTCGCCGACCTCGAAACCGATCGCCCGATAAAAGGCGGCCAGCCGCTGCGGGATCAGCGGTAACGAGCCGAAAACCGATGATCGCTCGGAAAATCATTTCAGGTGACATGGCTCACGCTTCGCATCGACATGGAGCTGGACGGTCATCAGGCAGCAGGGTTCGTTGCCGATCGTGCCGGACCTGTGGCCCTTTCTGCCATCGGTTTCGGTGCAGCCCTGATCCTCACCGAACGAAAACTCGCCCGGTCCTTGCTCGATGCGCGTGCCGTCCATGCTTTCTATCCACCAACGGCCGGACAGCACGATGATCCATTGCGGCGCCGGGTTTTCATGCCAGTCGCCAACCCAGCCGACGGGCTGGACGGTGAAGACGACGGTGGCCTCGCCGCGCTCCATCTTGTTGTTCCACTGCGGATCGGCGGGGCCTACGGACTTAAGCTCATAATCGGTGAGCGCGCATTGTGATTGATGGCTAACGCCCTCGGCATCGACATGGAGATGCCAATAGGGGACGGACGGCTTCGGCCCCGCGGTGTCGGCTTGGTCGTTCATCGGTGAACTCCGTAGGGGTGGCTGGAGGCGAAGGGGGCCTGGAGGAAAGGCGCAAGCCCCGCCCCGTCCGTGCCGACGACGATCAGCAGGAAGCCGGCACCAAGCGACAGATTCTTCAGGAAGTCCCACAGCAGCGTACGGCCCTTGCCGTCGGCGTTCAGACCAGAAATCGCCCTGCGCCCAGAATTGCTTGTAAAGGATCGCTGTCGCCGCGCAGTAGCCGGCGATGACGAAGGCACACGCCCGGTCGGCGATGCCGGTGACGACGCCGAGCGTGCAGACGATCTCGACGAACAGGCCGATCAGGATCATCGCGATCGCGATCGGGCGCGGCTTGAACATGCTCTGCGCCTGCTTCACCGCGTGGTCGAAGCCAAAAATCTTGTCGAGTGCGCTGAACGGCAGGAACAACAGCACCAGGCCATAGCGCACGACGAGCGCAACGATCGCCGCCGCCGTCATAGCCGGTCCTTGATGATGTCGGCCACGCGCAGCGCGTTGGCGATGATCGTGAGCGTCGGGTTTACCGCACCGATCGAGGGGAAGAAGCTCGCGTCGGTGACGTAGAGATTATCGACTTCGTGGGCGCGGCAATCGAGGTTCAGCACCGACGTCGCCGGATCGGTGCCGAAGCGACACGTGCCCGCCTGGTGCGCGGTGCCGGAGAGCGGGATGTCTTTGCCGAGATAGAGCGAGCGTTCGAGCAATACGGCGGGCCAGCCGATTTCCGACAGGACGTCCTTCAGCTTGCGCTTCAATTGCTTGAGCGCCTCCGGGTTGGTTGGACCAAATCGAGATGAACCTTGCCATCCTTGTAATAGACGCGGTTGTCCGGATGAGGCAAGTCTTCGGCTTGCAGCCAGAAATCCATCGAATGGCGGGCGATCTCGCTGAATGGCATGTCGGGCAACCATTCGAGCCAGCCGGGCAATTCTTCGCCCTTGATCTGGTCGGCATGGCTGATCGCGCACATCTGGATCAGGCCGAGGGGATAATCCCAGTCGTCGCTGCCGAAATAGAAATCGCTGAATGCCAATGTCTTCTGAAACACCGTGTCGTTGACGTGGCGCATCACCGCCATGACGATGCTCATCTCGTGGCGCATGTAGTTGCGTCCGACCTGGTCGGAGCCATTGGCGAGGCCGTTCGGATGCCGGTCGTTGGCCGAGCGCAACAGGAGCAGTGCGGAGGAAAGCGATCCGCATGCAACCACCACAGTGTTGGCCGAATAGATCTCCTGCTCTCCGTTCCGCTCCACATGAACGGCCTCGACCCGCCGTCCGCTCGCGTCTGTCCCGAGCTTCGAAACATAGGCGTTGGTCATCAGCGTCACGTTGTCGTGTTTCGCCGAGCATCGGGTCGATGCAGATCACCTGTGCGTCCGCCTTGCCATTCAGAAGACAGGGAAAGCCATCGAACGCGGTGCAGCGAATGCACGTGCTGGTCGGTGTCGCGAAGCCGTCCTCCTTCTGGTCGAGCAGAATGCCAAGCGGGAGATGGAAGGGCTTGAGACCAATGCTCGTCAGCTTCTCGGACAGCTCGGCGATTTTGGGCTCATGTTTCACCGCGGGATATGGATAAGGCTTGGTGGTCGGAGGCTCGGTCGGGTCCTCGCCGCGCGCTCCGTGCACACGGAACAGCGCCTCGGCGGCATCATAATAGGGGGCGAAGTCGCGATACTTGAGCGGCCAGGCTGGCGAGATGCCGCCGGCATGGGTGATCTCGTCGAAATCGCGCTCACGCAGCCGGAAGAGAGCTGCAGCCATACACCTTGGAATTGCCGCCCACGAAATAATGGAGTTGCGGACTGAAGGTGTCGCCAGCGGCATTGGTCCATGTCTCGGCGGCTTGATACCTGCCGTCGACGAAGACGGCCTGCGCGCTCCAGTTCGCCTCCTCGCGCGGCAGATAGTCGCCGCGTTCGAGGATCAGGATGCGCTTTCCGGTTGGGGCAAGGGCTTGGGCGAGCGGAAGCGCCGCCGGGCCCGCTTCCGATAATGATCACGTCGTAATGCTCGGGCAATCGACCCTCCCGCGATAGTGTCGACGCCTGTGCTCGACATGTATTCAACGGCACGCTGCGCGATAGTTTCCGCCCGGCGCGTATTTCGGCAATCGTCTCGGAACCACGCTCCGAGCCCATTCGTTAGGAGACTTGGATCCAGGAGAAGATGTATGCCGAAAGTGGCGGTAATTACCGGCGCCGGCGCAGGCGTTGGTCGCGCCACCGCCGAGGAATTTGCCCGGCAAGGCTTTGATGTCGCGCTGCTGTCGCGCGATCCCGCCCGGCTGGAGCGAGCGGCGGAGGAACTGCGCCGCCACGGCGTGCGCGCCCTGCCGATCCCGACTGATGTCGCCGATGCCGCTGCCGTGGAAGCAGCCGCCGATCGCGCGGAGGCAGAACTTGGGACCGATTGATGTCTGGGTGAATGTCGCGATGGCGACGGTATTTTCCCCCGTCGCCAAGCTGACCGCGGAAGAGGTCGAGCGCGGAACGAAGGTGACTTATCTCGGACAGGTGCACGGCATGATGTCGGCACTGAAGCGGATGCGCGTGCGCAATCGCGGCACCATCGTCAACGTAGGTTCGGCGCTTGCCTATCGCTCAGTGCCGCTGCAATCGATCTATTGCGGCGCCAAGGCGGCGATCAGAGGCTTTACCGACAGCCTTCGCAGCGAGATCATCCACGACAAGCTCGACGTGCATCTGACGATGGTCGATCTGCCCGCGATCAATACCCCGCAGTTCGACTGGGCGCTCAACAAGATGGGGCGCAAGGCCAAGCCTGTCGCGCCGATCTTCGAGCCCGAAGTGGCGGCCCGCGCCATCTTTTTCGCCGCCACGCACAAGCGACGCGACGTCTGGGTCGGCTGGCCGACGGTCAAGGCGATCCTCGCCAACCGTATCGCGCCGGGGCTGATCGATCGCTATCTCGCCACGGCCGGCTATTCCGGCCAGCTGGCCGAGCAGCCGACCGCGCCCAATGCTCCCGCCAACTTGTTCGATCCCGTCCCTGGCGATTATGGGGCGCACGGCCGATTTGACGATCAGTCGCGCGACCGAAGCTGGGAGATGTTCACTGATCGCCACAAGGCGGCGGTTGTCGTGGCCGTGGCGGTCGGTGATCGGACTGGCGGTGCATCGTATCGCGAAACGTCTTGATATCTGAACCGAGCACCCGGTCAGGCCGTCGGTGACGATTCGGCCGGAGGAATTTGCCATGTCGCAGAATGTCGCAGAGTTCGTCTGGAAGCGCCTCAATGAATGGGGCCTGTCGCGGGTCTACGGCTATCCCGGCGATGGCGTTGGTGGATTGGACGTCGCGCTCGAAAAGGCAAAGGACTTCATGGATTATGTCCAGGTCCGCCACGAAGAGATGGCCGCATTCATGGCGTCGGCGCATGCGAAGTTCACCGGACAAGTGGGGCTCTGCTACGCGACATCCGGTCCTGGCGCCATCCATCTGCTGACCGGGCTCTACGATGCGAAAATGGACCATGTGCCGGCTGTCGCGATCGTCGGTCAACAGGCGCGTTCGGCGCTTGGCGCGAGTTATCAGCAGGAAGTCGACCTGCAAAACCTGTTCGCCGACGTAACCGAGTATGTGGCGACTGCGGTCGTGCCCGAGCAGGTGCGCACCTGCATCGATCGCGCGGTGCGGATCGCGCAGGCCAAGCGGGCGGTCACCTGCGTGATCATTCCGAACGATCTACAGGAACTCGAATACGAGGACGCGCCAATGGTTCATGGCGCGACGCACACTGGCGTGGGATACCCCGGCGTCGCGACGCTGCCGAACATCGAGGATATCAGGAAGGCAGCCGAAATCCTCAACCAGGGCAAGAAAGTCGCGATCCTGGTCGGCGCCGGCGCGTTGCATGCGACGGACGAGGTGATCGCGGTGGCCAACCGACTCAACGCCGGCGTCGCCAAGGCGCTGCTCGGCAAGGCTGCAGTGCCCGACGACCTGCCATTCGTCACCGGCTCGCTCGGCCTGCTCGGCACCAAGCCGAGCTGGGATCTGATGAAGCAGTGCGACACCTTCCTGATGGTGGGATCGGCTTTCCCGTACAGCGAGTTCCTGCCCAAGCCGGGTAACGCGCGGGGCGTCCAGATCGACATCAACGGCGCCAATCTCTCGCTGCGCTATCCGATGGAATACAGCCTGATCGGCGACAGCAAGCAGACGCTCGCCGCTCTTCTGCCGCTGCTTGAGCAGAACGAGAACAGAAGCTGGCGCGAAGGAGATCGAGAAGAATGTTTCCGAATGGTGGGACACGCTCAGGGGTCGCGCGATGGAGCCAGCCGAACCGGTCAACCCGCAGCGCATTTTTCACGAACTTTCGCCGCGACTTCCCGACGACGTCATCATGACCGCTGATTCGGGTTCGGTCGCCAACTGGTATGCGCGTGACATCCGAATGCGGCGCGGCATGATGGGGTCGCTTTCGGCGGCCTGGCCTCGTTGGGAGCGGCTACGCCCTACGCTCTCGCGGCGAAGATGGCGTATCCTCATCGCCCCGTGATCGGCTTCATCGGCGACGGTGCGATGCAGATGAACGGGCTCAACGTGATGATCACGGTGAGCAAATACTGGCGGCGCTGGTCAAATCCGCGCTTCATCCTGATGGTGCTCAACAACGAGGATCTGAACCAGGTCACCTGGGAAGAGCGCGTGCAGCTAGGCGATGGCAAGACGCCGCTGACCCAGACAATCCCGAACTTCCCCTATCACAAATATGCCGAACTGCTCGGCTTCAAGGGCATCTATTGCGATGATCCCGAGCGGGTCGGTGCGGCGTGGGACGAGGCGCTGGCCTCCGACCGCCCTGTCATCATGAACATGAAGGCCGATCCGAACGTGCCGCCGCTGCCGCCGCACATCACGTTGAAGGATGCCAAAAACTTCGTGACGATGATGGCTGACGAGCCCGAGCTTGCCAGCGTCATCAAGAACAGCGCGAGGCAGATGCTCGCCGGCTTACTGCCCGGCAAGGGTTGAATCATGGCGAGGACGCGCGAGCGCCTGCGTGAGATGCCGCGGCCCGCGTCCGAGGCGAAAATGCCGCTCGCAACACGGCCATCGCGGCGCGTCGATGAACCGGCCCCCACTGCGGTGGTCACCGCCGCGCGGCGACTCAACCGCGCGGCCGGCACGATCGCGGCATCGGTGCTGATCGACAGCGCGATGGAGCATTATCGCGGCAGTTTCCATAACAAGGCGATGTGGACGCCACTCGTCACGTCGTCACTGTCGATCGCGGTGAGCATTCACGGCCTGTCGGACAAGCGACATGGCG
The DNA here is from genome assembly GCA_963814865.1 of uncultured Alphaproteobacteria bacterium. GTDB lineage: Bacteria > Pseudomonadota > Alphaproteobacteria > ATCC43930 > CGMCC-115725 > AP-15. Next base: position 7,808 of record CAWFEN010000004.1, read on the forward strand.
CCCATCCGGTGCGTGATCTCGTCTATGCACTCGCGGGACTGGTGGGAGCGATCGGCACGGGGTTCCACGTTTACAACGTCACCAAGAAGGTCGGCGGTTTCAACTGGCAGAACCTCTTCTATTCCGCACCGCTCGGCGCGCCGGCGGCGATGTCGTTATCGGGGCTGATAGGATTCCTCGCCGAACGCGTTCGGGACAACGAACCGGAGGGCGAGCCCGAGGTGTTCGGTCTGCCAGCCGGGAGGGTTGTAGCCGCAACGACGGCGATGTCGTTGCTCGGGACCACGGCCGAAGCAGGGCTGCTCCATTTTCGTGGCGCGTTTCACAATCCAGCGATGCTGCTGCCAGTGACGATGCCGCCGGTCGCCGCCGCACTGCTTGGCGCGGCGACTGTGGGTGACGCAGCGAAGGAACGCAAAGTTTCGCGACTTTGGATGGCGGCCACCGCGGCAATGGGCGTCGCGGGTGTTGCATTCCACGCCTATGGCGTCTCGCGCGGCATGGGCGGCTGGCGCAATTGGCGGCAGAACGCAATTGCCGGCCCTCCGCTGCCCGCGCCGCCCTCGTTTACCGGCTTGGCGCTTGCCGGCCTCGCCGCTTTGGCACTAATGGCATCACATGGCCGCGCGACCGGCGTGCACTATCGTCGATCCGGAGAATGGCTTTTCCAGCGCCGGAACCGTCCGCATGGGAAGCGATCCGCGCACGAGCGTCGTCGATGCCGATTGCCGAAGCTGGGATATACCTAATCTGTGGGTGTGCGATGGATCGGTATTTCCGACCGTCGGCGGCGTCAATCCGTCATTGACGATCCAGGCGATCGCAATCCGCACCGCCGATCGGATCGGGAAGCTCGCGGCGGCTGGCGAGCTTTGCGCCGCTACATCATTCGTTCACGAAGGTTGAACAGAATGACGAGCGTCCCCGAGACCATCAGGATCACGATAAGTGTCGAAAACAGGATCAGCTGAAGATCATCCCGCGCCGATCGCCGAAGACTGATGTGCAGGAAGAAACTGAAGTGAACCACCATCTGCACGAGCGCCAGGCCGAACACGATGGCAAGAGCCGTTGTCGGGACGAAAACTGGCCAGCGCACTGCCGCGAAGGCCGCTCCGGTGAGCGCCAGGGCGAGGCCGTAGCCAATCCCATAGGACCGGATTTCGTCGCGCCTGGTGTCAGGCGGGCCGGTCACTGGATCAGTCCCTGGAGATAGACGACCGAGAAGATCGCTATCCACACGATATCGAGGAAATGCCAGAACAGACCAAGCCGTAAGATGTTGATTTTGACCCGAGCATCCAGCCCGAACGTCACAACCTGAATCATCATCACGATTATCCAGATGCTGCCGAAGAAGACGTGAAGCCCGTGCAAGGGCACCAGCGCGAAGAAGGATGAAATATATCCGCTGCGGGTGGGGAACGCGCCGTCGCTGAACATCTTCGTGAAGTCGTGCAACTCCATGCCGAGAAAGGCGCCCCCAAGAATCAGCGTCACGCCCATCCAGCCGAGCAATTGCCTGCGTGATGCTCCGTGCTTCATCGCGACCGCTGCCATGCCGAAGGTGAAGCTGCTGGTGAGCAACGCCAGGGTTTCGAGAAGCGCAGGAAGAATCTTGTACTCGCTCGCCGGTGTCGGTCCGCCGACGGTTGCGGGCAACATGACGCCGTAGGTGGCAAAGAGCAGCGCGAAGAGCACCGCGTCGCTCATCAGGAACACCCAGAAGCCGAACACCGCGCTCTCGGCCTGCTCATGCGTCAGCTCGTCGGTATTGCCGAGATTGAGGCCGGCATGTCTGACTTCGGAGGCGCTCATCCTGAAACCTCCGCGAGGCCTTGGTTTACCGGTCTCATCTCGACCTCTCGCGGGATCGGCGGCGCCTCGGCCACGGCCCGTAGCCAGCGCCCTTCGATGCGCTCGACCTCGTCGGCCGAGATGATCTCGTGGACATCGCGGGCAAAGCTGCGGGCGATCACGGCGCCAACGATCACCAACAGGCCGATGATCGCGAGCCACCACATGTGCCAGACGAGGCCGAACGCCGTTGCCGCGCCGAACACCCCGATGACGGGACCGGTCATGCTGTTTTTGGGGATCTCGATGTCATGATAGGATGCAGGCGGCGCATAGGGATCGTCGTTGCGCTTGGCATCGAAGAACGGGTCCCGGCCGTGGACATGCGGAATGACCGCGTAGTTATATTCCGGCGGCGGCGCGGAGGTTGACCATTCGAGCGCGCGCCCATCCCAGGGATCGCCGGCGAACACCCGGTTGGCGTCGCGCTCGCGAACGCTGACCCAGAGCTGAACGAACAGCGCGCCGAGCGCGGCAAACAAGATCAGTGCACCACTACCCGCGATATAGAGCCACGGCCGAAATATTGGATCGAACATCCCTTGCGTCCGCCGCGCCACGCCGGCCGCGCCCAGGATATAGAGTGGCATGAAGGCGAGGTAGAACCCGACCACCCAGCAGCCGAAGGAAATGCGGCCCCATTTTTCGCTGAGCCGGAAACCAAATGCCTTGGGAAACCAGTAATGATAACCAGCGAGCATGCCATAGAGCAGGCCCGGGATCAGCATGTTGTGGAAGTGCGCGACCAGAAACAGAGTGTTGTGAACCAGATAGTCCAGCGGCGGAAAGGCGAGGAGGATCCCGGTAAACCCGCCCAGCACGAATGTCATCATGAACGCGAGCGAATAGAGCATCGGCACGGTAAAACGCACCTCGCCGCGGAACATCGTCCAGATCCAGTCGTAGATCTTGACGCCGGTGGGCACGCCTATTGTAATCGTCGCGATGCCAAACACGGCGTTGATATCGGCGTTCTGGCCCATGGTGAAGAAGTGATGAACCCACACCGTGAACGACAGCAGCGCTATGGCCGACGTCGCGAGAACGAGTGAGGTGTATCCGTAGAGGTCCTTGGTGGAAAAGGTCGAAACCACCTCCGAATAGACCCCGAACGCAGGCAGGATCAGGATATAGACCTCTGGGTGGCCGAACAGCCAGAACAGGTTGGCATAGTTCATCATGTTGCCGCCGAGGTCGTTCGTGAAGAAATGGAACCCCAGATAGCGGTCAAGCGCGAGCAGCGCGGTCGCGACGGTCAGCGGCGGCATCGCGAAGATCATCAGGATACTGGTGCACAAGTGCCGTCCACACGAACAGCGGCATCCGCATCAAATGCATGCCAGGGCAGCGCATTTTATAAATGGTGACCGCGAAATTGATCCCGGTGAGCGTCGACCCGATCGAGCCCAGCGTCAGCGCCCAGATCCAATAGTCCGGACCCACGCCGGGACTGAAAGCGAGTTCCGTATACGGCGGGTAGCCGCTCCAGCCGCCGGTCGAGAATTCACCGATGACGAGCGACGCCATCATCAGCCCGGCCGCTCCGCCCGTCAGCCAAAGGCTGATCGAGTTCAGCAACGGGAAGGCGACATCTCGGCTTCCGATCTGGAGGGGCATCACAAAGTTGATGAGACCGGCGAGGAACGGCATCGCCATGAAGAAGATCATGATGCTGCCATGCGTGCTGAACAGTTGCGCGAAATGGTCGGGCGCAAGGAAGCCGGGATTGTCAATCGCCGCTGCCTGCTGCATCCGCATCAGCACCGCTTCGACGAGCGCGCGGCTGAGCATGACGAAGGCCAGCACGATGTACATGATACCGATTTTCTTGTGATCGAGGCTGGTGAGCCATTCGGACCAGAGATACCGCCACTTGCCGAACCACGTGATCAGCGCGACGGTCGCGCCCGCGCCGACGATGACGATCAAGGCGGCGCCGGCACCGATGATTTCGCTGGCGGTGGGATTTTCCCAGGCGCGAACAAACGGCAGCGAGGTCCAGTCGAAGCGCCCCAGGACGGCGGGCCAGATACCCTGGGTCATCATCGAGGCTCCTGAGACTGCGCGAGTATGCGCTTGAACAGCGCCGGCGGCACGGACGAGAAGGCGATCGGTTGCGACGGCGACGACTGCTTGAAAAGATCGGCATAGGCGGCGGCATCGAGCGGATGCGCCGACCCGCGGACATGCTCCACCCAATGCGCGTAGTCTGCGGGCGCGAGTGCGATGACGTTGAACTTCTCGTTCTGGAAGCCGGTTCCATTGAACTGCGCATTTTCGCCGCCATAGGTGCCGGGCCGGGACGCGGCGAGGTTGAGCTGCGTCGTCATCCCCGCCATGGCGTAGATCTGGCCTGCCAGCTGCGGGATCAGCAACGCCTGCATCACCGTCCCGCTGGTCAAGCTGATATGGATTGGCCGACCGACCGGTATGACCATCTGGTTGACGGCTGCAACGCGCTGGTCTGGGTAAATGAACAGCCATTTCCAGTCGAGCGCCACCGCCTGAATCTCAAGCGCCGGCTGGTCGGAGGCGAGCGGGCGATAGGGATCGAGCGTGTGCGTATAATTCCAGAGCAAAAAGCCGAGGCCGATGACGATCCCGGTAGGCGGAATCCAGATCAGCGCTTCGAGGATCCAGGAGAAATTCCAATTCGGCCTGAAGGCCGTATTTTTGTTCGACAGCCGATAATGCCACGCGATCAGCGGGGTGAGCAGCAGCACCGGCCCGGCGACGAAGACCAGCACGATGCCGACGATCACGTAGAGATGCCACTGGCTCGCGGCGATCGGGCCGGCGTGGTTCATCACGCCGAGCTTCAGCGCGTCGCATCCGCTGAGCAACAACAAGGGCAGCGACGCGCAAAAGCGCGGGAGACGGCGTGAGCGTTTCATCCGCCGGCTCGTTGGATCACGGGCCCCGAAAGAAACAAGGCGGTGTTGATCAGCCCGAGATGCGTCAAGGCTTGAGGGATATTTCCCGTCAGGCTGCGGCTGTGCACGTCATATTCTTCGCTGAGCAGGCCGATATCGTTCGCGACGCTGATCACCCGCTCCAGGAGCGCCGCCGCCTCGTCGTCGCGGCCCTGCATCTTGTAACAATCCGCGAGCCAGCATGAGCAGGCGAGGAATGCGCCTTCGTCATGGCCGTGCGGCTGCGGCGGCTTGCGCCGCACCAACCCGCCCTCCATCAGACTGCGCTCGATCGCAGCGATGGTGTTGGCAATGCGCGGATCGTCAGCAGGCAGAAAGCCGACGAGCGGAAGCAGCAACAAGGAGGCATCGAGCGTGTCGCCGCCATAGTACTGGACGAAATGGCCGAGTTCGTTGGAGTAGCCGCGCTCACAGACAATGCGATGAATGACTTCGCCCAGTTTTTCCAATCGCGCAACTAGCGCAGGATCTACCTGGTGATCATTGGCATGCGCCGCGACAAAGCGGGTGATGCCCACCCAGGCCATGACTTGGGAATAGGTGTAGCATTCGGGGTCGCTCCGGCTTTCCCAGATATCGGAGCTCGGCTGGTCCCAGACTTTCTCGAGGTGCTCGACGATTGCGATTTCGACTTCGACGATGCGGGGGAAGCGCTCTATGCCCGCCTTGGCCATGACATCGAAGCTGTCCATCAACTCGCCGAAGACGTCGAGCTGCACCTGCCCCGAGGCGGCATTGCCGATGCGAACCGGGACCGCGCCTTGATAGCCAGGCAGCCAGTCGGCGGCGTATTCCTCCAAACGTCGGCTGCCGTCGATCCGATAGACGATCTGCATCGCGTTCGGCTGGCCCGCGACCGCGCGTAAGATCCAGTCACGCCAGCGCTTTGCCTCGTCATGGAAGCCGGCGTTGAGCAGCGCCGTCAGCATAAAGGTGGAATCGCGCAGCCAGCAGTAGCGATAGTCCCAATTCGCCGATCCGCCTGAAATCTCAGGCAGCCCCAACGTTGCGGCGGCGACAATCCCGCCGCTTTCCCGATCGATCAGGCTGCGCAGCGTGATCAGCGAGCGGCGCACCGCGCCATCCCAACGACATTTCGCCTCGAACCGTCCGGCCCAATCCTGCCACTCCCGCTGCGTCGCCTTGACCATGGCATCGACGTCAAAGGCCGCGGGCATCGGCGCAGTTGAAGATGAATAGGTCAGGATGAAAACGACCCGTGCGCCCTCTGCAAGCAGGAAACGGGCATTGGCTTGGCCGACCTCCATCGTCAATGCGATGGGGCAGTCGAGGACAATGCGATCCGGGCCGATTTCGAAAATGAGGCCGCGTTCGTGACTTTGCGTCCAGGGGGTGATCTGGCCGTAGCCGAAGCGCAGCTTCAGGGACATGGCCATCTCCACGTCGCCCTCTAGCCCCTCGACGATTCGGATGACCGCCGAGGCGCCATCATGCCAGGGCATCAGATCAGTCACCCGCACGCGGCCGGTATCGGTCAAATGCTCGGTTTCGAGGATCGTCGTATCCTCGCGATAGCGGCGGGTGGTGTCCGAGACAAATCCGGCCGGGGCAACGCGCCAATAGCCGTGCCGCTCGTCCCCCAACAACGCCGCAATGCACGCGTCGCTGTCGAACCGAGGCCAGCAAAGAAAGTCGATCGATCCAGTCTTTGCAACAAGCGCGCAAGTGCGACCGTCTCCAATGATCGCATAGTCCTGGATCGTTGATGTCAACGGAGCCGCTCCCGACCGTCAGAACTCCAGGCGGAGACATAAACATCTGCCACAGCCAGCGATTGCCTTGTCGAGGTCCGACCAACGCGCGCTCCTGTTGGGCCAATTAGAAACGTCGCCGCCTTCTCGGGGTTCCTTTGGAGCTGGGTCCATCATGAGCTGGCAGCCGCAAAATACCGTGACACGCGAACGCGCCCGTGCAGCAGGAGTTCTGATACAGGGAGGAGCCCTCCACGATGATCGAGACGGTGCTGGACTTTCATGCGACGATCGGTGAATCCGCGACCTGGGTCGCGGACGAGGCGGCGCTCTATTGGATCGACGTCAAGGCTCCAGCACTGAACCGTTATTCTCCAGACGACGAAGCTACACGCAGTTGGCCGCTGACGAGCGATATCGGCGGATTCGCTCTGACCGGCGACGGGGGGCGGTGGTGGCGCTCCGGCAGGGCCTGTTTCGCCTCGACCTTGATAGCGGCGCGCTGCACCCGCTGGCTCCGCCGCCATTCGATCCCGCGCTGTTTCGCTTCTACGAAGGCGCCTGCGACGCCGACGAACGGTTCCGGATCGGCGTGATGTTCGATCCGCTGAAAGGATCGCCGCCCGTTCAGCGGGGAAGGCTCCGCAGTTTCACTTTCGGCGAGGGTCTCCGCGACAAGCCAGACGCCGCCGAGTTGCACAACGGCATGGCCTGGAGCGGCGACGGCAAGACTTTCTTCCTGTTACACAGTAATTCGGGCGAGATCGTCGTCGCCTTCGATCACGACGGGAAAAGTGGCGTGATCTCGAACCGTCGGGTGTTCGCAACCGTGCCAGTCGAACTCGGCATCCCCGCCGGCGCGGCGATCGAAACGGAGGGTGGTTTCTGGTCGGCGCTACACGGTGGCGGCAAGCTGCGCCGCTTTCACCCTGACGGCTCCATCAACGCGACATCGACCTACTGGTCAGCCAGCCGACAATGCCCGCGTTCGCGGGCGAGGACCTCGCGACGGGCATCGGATGACGTCGTGGATGGTTGGTCGCGCTCACACCATCCGGCTCGATCCGCGGCACCCGGGCGATGTGAAAAAAGGTGGGTGCAACCAACGATCATCGTCTGCGTTCCTCAATTAGAGGGAACTCATGACCGATAAGCCACCTGAGACGAAGCATTATGACGGCCCGGCCGGCGGTTGGGGATCGCTAAAAGGCATGGTGAGCGTCTTCTCGCGTGAGCTAGCGACCCCTGCCGTCCTTGAAACGTTGGCCCGCCAAAACAAGGCCGAGGGCCATATGTGTACCTCATGCGCTTGGGGGAAACCGGCGCATCCGCATATTTTCGAATTCTGCGAAAACGGCGCGAAGTCGACCATCTGGGAACTGACGCGCGACCGCTGCACCCCTGCATTTTTCGCCGAGCACACCGTCACCGAATTGCTCAGCTGGAACGACTATGACCTCGAAATGCAAGGGCGGCTGACCGAACCAATGCGCTATGACGCCGCAAGCGACAAATATATCGCCTGTGGCTGGAATGAAGCCTTCGGCGGCATCGGCGAGGCGTTGCGAGGGTTGGCTCCCCGCTCGGTGATTTTCTACGCCTCAGGCAAGGCCTCGCTCGAGACGTCGTATTTGTTCGCGCTGTTCGCGCGAATGTACGGTCACAACAATCTGCCCGACAGTTCCAACATGTGTCATGAGACGACCTCGGTTGGGCTTAAGAAGGTGATTGGCTCGCCGGTGGGGACCTGCGTGCTCGAGGATTTCGAGCACTGTGACGCGATCTTCTATTTCGGCCAGAACCCCGGCAGCAACAGCCCGAGGTTCCTCCATCCGCTGCAGGAGGCGGTCAAGCGGGGCTGCAAGATCATCACTTTCAATCCGGTGCGGGAAAAGGGTCTCGAGCGGTTCGTCAATCCGCAGAATCCGGTCGAGATGCTAACCGGCCACGGTACCGATCTATCCTACATGTATTTGCAGGTGCGCCCCGGAGGCGATATCGCCGCGTTGATGGGGTTGTGCAAGCATGTGTTGTCCGTGGATGACGCGCGGCAGGCCACGGGCGGGCCCAGCGTGCTCGACCAGGGATTTATCGCCCAGCACACCGACGGCTTCGACGCCTTCGCCGACAAGGCGCGCGCGACGGCGTGGGAGGAGATCGAGCGTGTCTCCGGTCTCACGCGCAGAGATCTGGAGCGGGCGGCCGATGTCTACATTGCCGCCGAGCACGTGATCGGTGTGTACGGCATGGGGCTTACTCAACATGTGCATGGGTCGCAGGCCGTCGGCATGCTCGTTAACCTCCTGCTGATGCGCGGTAATATCGGCCGGCCGGGCGCCGGCGTTTCGCCGGTGCGCGGCCATTCCAACGTTCAGGGTCAGCGCACCGTCGGCATCTCGGAAAAGCCCGAGCTGGTGCCGCTCGACAAGCTCGCCGGTATGTTCGATTTCGAGCCGCCGCGCGACAAGGGGCTGACCACGGTGGACGCGTGCGAAGGCATCCGCAATGGTTCGGTAAAGGGATTTGTGAGCCTTGGCGGGAACTTCGTGCGCGCAATTCCCGAACGCGAAGCGATGGAAAAGGCGTGGCGCGATCAGGCGCTCACCGTCTATATCGCGACCAAGCTCAACCGCAGCCATCTGGTGCACGGCCTGGCTTCTTATCTGCTCCCGTGCCTTGCGCGCTCGGAGGAGGATATCCAGGCAAGCGGGCGCCAGTCCGTCTCGATCGAGGACAGCTTTAGTCATATTTATGGGTCGATCGGTCGGCGCGCTCCGGCGAGCGAGCATTTGTTGTCCGAGCTGGCGATCGTGGCAGGGATAGCGAAGGCGACGCTACCGGCCCATCCGAAATGGCGCTGGGACGAGTGGACTGGCGATTACGCCATCGTCCGCGATCTGATCGCCGAGACTTATCCCGAAGAGTTTCACGATTTCAACGCGCGCATGTTCCAGCCTGGCGGCTTCTACCGAGGGAACAAGGCCCATGAGCGCATTTGGAAGACGGAAAGCGGCAAAGCCGCATTCACCTGCCCCGATGTCATGTCGGCTCTCGGCATGGGCGACGCGCCGGGGCGGTATCACCTCATCACGATGCGGTCCAACGATCAGTTCAACACGACCATCTATGGCTTCAGCGATCGTTTGCGTGGGCTCGAAGGATCTCGCGCGATCTTGCTCATAAATCCGGCCGATATGGCGCGCGAGGGCCTGCGTGAGGGCGATGTCGTCAGCCTCGTCGGCGATGCCGGCGATGATATCCATCGCCAGGTTACAGGGCTCGCCGTTACGCCATTCGACTTACCTGATGGATGTGTCGGCGGCTACTACCCGGAAATGAATGTCCTGGTGCCACTATGGTATCACGACAAGGCGTCGAAGACGCCTGCCTCGAAGGGTGTGCCAGTCCGGATTTAACGTTGAGCGGAGAGCGGTGCGCGACATTCCTCCCCCTTTGCGCGACGCCCTCCGACGTGTCTGGCGTAGCCCTGCAAGCCCTCTGATGCGTGATACAGGCGCCTCGCGACCGGTGCCGGAGGAGACGCCGATTGCCTTCTCCTATGAAGGGCTAAGCTATGCCGTAATGATGGCGACGCCTACCGATTTGGCCGATTTCGCTATCGGCTTTAGCCTCACTGAAGGAATAATCAAGTCCGCTTGCGATATCGAATCGCTCGAAATCGTACCGACGGAAGGCGGCATTCTTCTTCGCATGAGCTTGACGAAAAACTTAGCTGCAAGGTTTTGGGAACGGCGCCGCTACCTTGCGGGTCCCAGCGGTTGCGGATTGTGTGGGCTCGAAAGTATCGCCGAAGCGATACGTATGCCACCCGCGGTCAGCGACGGGGTGAGGGTATCGCAGAAGGCTATCTTCGAAGCGATGGCGCTTCTTCCCGGATTGCAGACTTTGAATCATGCCACAGGCGCATTGCACGCCGCCGCTCTGTGGGCGCCGACGAACGGGATAGTCAGCGTGCGCGAAGACGTTGGACGCCACAACGCGCTCGACAAACTTACGGGAGCCGCCGCTCAGGCTGGGTTTTGCGCTGCCAACAGCGCCGTTTTACTGACGAGTCGGGTATCGGTCGAGATGGTGCAGAAAGTAGCTGCTCTCGGCGCGCCCATCCTGGTTGCCGTCTCTGCGCCAACCGCGCTCGCGGTCCGAGTGGCGGAGGCCGCCAGAATTACATTGATCGGCGTTGCCCGGCGGGACTCCTTTGAAAGTTTCACCCACCCACAGCGGATATATGACGCAAAATTCAATTAGATTCGCAGTAGATGCGCGCGTGATTGCATGATGTTCGCGTTGCTATCTTCGATGAAGAACAGCCTAGCGCGTGATGCAAAAAACAACCTACCCTGGTACATGCTTGAGCGGGATGCACCCCATGCCGCAGAAGGCGAATATTGGCGGGTCAACTCGTCATCGCAGAGGCTGACGGTATTTTTTCAGGTGACGCATGGCCGTCGCTTTCGCGATAGATTTCAACAAATCGACCAATCGATGGCGATAGTCGCTGAAACCAAGCCGAGTCCGAATCGCCAAATTTCCCTTTGAATTCAAAAGCGTAAAACCGGGCAAATTCCAAATCTGCGAAATTCGCCTTTGAATTCAAGAGCGAAAATTTCTGACGGATCGGGGAGTCGGTCTTCGACAGTGCGTTCAAAAATTTTGCGTTGGTAGATCAACGCGTTACATGATTGAAAACAATCGAGTGGGAATGATTTTGAGGGTGCCGGCAGCATCCCGCGCTACGCCAGAACCCTCTGTAGTCGTTTGATATAACTAGATAAAGCGATCACTTACATTCGCCTGCTATCGGCTGGCAGCAATCCCATTTGACGGGCTCCGTGGATGCGGTGTGGGAGGAAGTCGAGCATCTTCTGCTGATCCTCAAGTCCCTCGGCCATCACAATAACTGACGACACGACCTAACCATGCGCGAGTTCGCGCGGCGCACTCGGGACGGTTATGTCAGGCCGTCACGTAGAGCGAGGGACACGCCCATGTCTGTCACAGCGCCCATTTAGCCATAGGCGATGCTGTCGGACACACCCTGATAGCTCACCAGCTCCATCAGCCAATCGAAATGACCGGGGTGTCGTCCGGCGGACAGCGGCGATCGCCCCGTGTCGCGCCAAGCCGACCCGGCGGTCGTCGTGCCGGGTCACCCGCGGCCGTACACCTCCGCCCGCGCTTGTCACCGACATCAAACCGATGAGATTGGATGTAGGCGCCATAACCATCTAAAATAATTGGCGTCCCCTACCGGATTCGAACCGGTGTTGCCGCCGTGAGAGGGCGGTGTCCTGGGCCTCTAGACGAAGGGGACGAGGCGCCGACGCCGGTGTTACATAACGGCTGCGGCACCACGAGGCAAGGGTGCAGCGGGCGGGCGGACAGGGCCTATTCGCGAAAATTGAGGTATTGCAGCGGCTGCTCGATCTTCAGCCCGCGCACCAGCGCGATCGCATCCTGCAAATCGTCGCGCTTTTTGCCGGCGACGCGCAGCTCGTCGCCCTGGAGCGACACCTGCACCTTGAGCTTCCTGTCCTTGATCTCGCGGATCAGCTGCCGGGCGAGGTCGGCGCCGACACCCTGGCGCAGCAAGATCGTCTGCCGCAGCGTGTTGCCCGAGGCTTTTTCCGGCGACTTGTAATCGAGCGCCCCGGGCTCGACCTTGCGCCGCGTCAGATGCACCCTCAGCAGCTCGTGCATCTGCTTCAGTTTGAGCTCGTCGTCGGCAAGCAGGGTGAGGATCTCTTCCTTGCGCTCGATCGTGCATTTGCTGCCCTTGAAGTCGAAGCGCGTCGCGATCTCGCGGGTCATCCCGGCAATCGCGTTGTCGACCTCGGCAAGCTCGATCCGCGAGACGATATCAAAGCTCGGCATGGACGTCTCCCGCCGGAATGGTCCGGCTTCCGGCCCTGCGATATAGCGCGAATATCGGCTCCAACCAGCGGGTTTCCAGTTTTGTCCCGGCAAATGGCGGCGGCGCCGTCGTGTCCTCGCCGGCGGCCGGCTCCGAAATTCTGTTCACCTCTCGCGGCGAAAGTCGCGCGCCGCCGCTGCGAGCCCCTCCTCGGGCACGATTGCGGGCGCCCAGCCGAGCGTGTCGCGGGTCGCGGTGTCGTCCACCTGCAGCGACAATGTCAGGCGGGCTACCAGCGGACCGAGCGCCGGCAGCACGCGCAGCGGGATGAAGAGGGCGGGCGGCACCGCGAACAGCCGCGCCCGGCGGCCGAGCCCGGCGGCCAGGGCGCCGATCACCTCGCCGATCGATAGGTCGACGGCGTCGCGCGCCAGCCATATCCGGCCGGGAGCCGCCGGATGGTCGCAGACGCAGATTGCAAGGTCGATGAGGTTGTCGAGAAAGATCAGGCTGCGGCGGTTGTCGATGGCGGCCAAGGGCAGCGGCAGCCCGCTCGCAGCGAGCCTGATCAACGCCCGGAAATTGGCCTTGACCCCTGGCCCGTAGACGAGCGGCGGCCGCAGGATGACGAGTTCGAGGCCGCTTGCCCGCGCCGCCCCCGCCAGCGCCAGCTCGATGGCGAGCTTGCTGTGGCCGTAGGGTGCGCGCGGCCGCGGCGGGGCGCCCGCGCGAAACGGCGCCCCCGGCCGGGTCGCCTCGCCCATCGCCCGGACCGAGCTCATATGGACGAGCCGCCGTGCCCCGGCGCGCGCCGCGGCATGCGCGAGCGCCGCGGCGGCTTCAGCCTCGCGCGCCGCGACAGCATCTTTCGCCCGACGATGCGCCCGGTTGGCCAGGTGGATGACGATGTCGACGCCGGCGAGAGGATCCGACCAATCGGTCAGCGGACCGATATCGCCGAAGGGACGAAGCTCGACACCGGGGATCGGCTCCGTTGCGGCGCGGGTCAGGCCGAGGATGGCGTGGCCCAGCTCGGCGAGGCTGCGGCACAGCGCGCGGCCGATGAAACCCGCCGCGCCGGTCACCACGATGCGCGCCAGGCTCCGTCCTCCGATTGCGCGAGCGATCCGCCAGCAAGGGCATCGGAATTATATATGAACGGCAGGTCAATCGCTTCCGCTTGTTGAGGGCCGGAATTTTTCGCGAAATTCACCTCGGCACCGCTGGGGATGTCAGAGGCACCGTTGGCTGGCGACGCGGTGAAATTTTCCGCGAAATCCGCGTGCCGACCTCTTGAAGCCGGCCTCGGGAGGGTTACTTGCATCATGCAATCTACGAATAAGGCATCCCGTGCAGCGCAAGAGCTTTGGCAACATGCATTGCCCGATCGCCCGCAGCCTCGAACGCGTCGGCGAGTGGTGGTCGATCCTGATCCTGCGCGACGCCTTTTACGGGCTGACGCGCTTCGACGATTTTCAGAAGAACCTCGGCGTCGCTCCCAACATGCTGACCCGGCGGCTGAACGCGCTGGTCGAGGCGGGCTTGCTGGAGCGCCGCCGCTACCGCGAACATCCGCCGCGCGACGACTATGTGCTGACCGACCGGGGCCGCGATTTCCAGCCGGTGCTGCTGGCCTTGCTCGCCTGGGGCAACCGGCACTTCGCTCCGGAAGGGGCCTCGGTGCAGCTCGCCAACACGCGCACCGGTGCTGTGGTCGAGCCGGCGCTGGTCGACGGCGCCACCGGCGAGGAAATCGCCGGACCCGGTTTTTCGCTGGTTCCCGGACCCGGCGCCGATGACGGGGTGCGCCAGCGCCTCGCCGAGCGCGGGCATCGGCCTTTTGCGCCGCGGAGCCAGGCGTGAGCGCGCAAATTCTCGACCGCGCCACAGTTCGCGAGGCCGCGGCAGACATCCTGCCGGGCATCGTGGGCGGCCGGCGACGCCTGCGCCTGAACCGGCGCCTCGCCCTCGCCATGCTCGGCCTGATCGCTATCGGCGGGGCTGCCGGGTGGGGCTGGAACTGGTGGCAGGTCGGCCGCTTCATCGAGACCACCGACGACGCCTATGTCGGCGGCAACGTGACCACCCTGTCGCCGCACGTCGCCGGCTTCGTCGGGAAGATCCTGGTCGGCGACAACGATTTCGTCAGGGCCGGGCAGCTGCTGGTCGAGCTCGACGACCGCGACTACAAGGCCGCTCTGGCGCATGCCGGGGCCGTGGTCCGGCACCAGAATGCGGCGCTCGCCAATCTGCACGCGAAATACGCGCTGCAGCAATCGATCATCGAACAGGCCCGGGCCGAGTTGGCGGCCAAACAGGCCGAGGCCGGCTATGCGCGCGCCGACGCCGCCCGCTACCACGCGCTGGCGGTGACCAGCTTCGGCTCGCTGCAGAACGACCAGAAGGCATTTGCCGCCGATCGGCAGGCGGAAGCCGCGGTCCACGCCTCCGCGGCCGGTCTCGACGCCGCAACGCAGCAGCTCGCCGTCATCGACACCGAGATCGCCGAAACCCAGGCGAGCCAGGCCCAGGCGCAGGCCGATCTGCGCAGCGCCGAGCTCGATCTCGCCTACACCAAAATCCGCGCGCCGATCGACGGCTATGTCGGCGACCGTGCCGCCCAGATCGGTGCCTATGCAACTGTCGGCACGGCCTTGCTGTCGATCGTCCCGGCCCACGGGCTGTGGGTCGACGCCAATTTCAAGGAGGACGAGCTGGCGCGGATGCGGCCGGGGCAACCGGTCTCCTTTGTCGCCGACGTGCTGCCCGGCCGCAAATTCGCAGGCCGGGTGCTGAGCCTCGCCCCGGCGACGGGGGCGATCTTCAGCGTGATCCCGCCGGAAAACGCGACCGGCAACTTCACCAAGATCGTGCAGCGCGTCCCGGTGCGCATCCTGGTGGCTGACGGCGACGGAACCCTGGGGCTGCTGCGCCCCGGCCTGTCGACGACGGTCACGGTCGACACGCGCAGTTCGGCCGAGGCCGGCAGATGACCGCGCCGGCGCAGCCCGCGGCCCCGAGCATCGTCCCGTTCGCGGTCATGTGCGTCGGCATGTTCGTGGCATTGCTCGACATCCAGATCGTCGCCTCGTCGTTGCAGGATATCGGCGGCGGGCTGTCGGCGGCGCAGGACCAGATCAGCTGGGTGCAGACCGCCTATCTGATCGCCGAGATCATCGTGATCCCGCTGTCCGGCTGGCTGACCCGGGTGTTCTCGACGCGCTGGCTGTTCGCCGCCTCGGCGATGGGGTTCACGATCGCCAGCCTCCTATGCGCGCTCGCCTGGAGCATCGAGAGCATGATCGTGTTCCGCGCGCTGCAAGGGCTGCTCGGCGCGTCGATGATCCCGACCGTCTTCACCTCGTCCTTCCATTACTTTCAGGGCCAGCGCCGGGTCTATTCGGCGGCGGTGATCGGCACGATCGCATCGGTGGCGCCGACCCTCGGGCCGGTGATCGGCGGCTGGATCACCGATACGCTCGACTGGCGCTGGCTGTTCTACATCAACCTGGCGCCCGGGCTGATCGTCGCCGTGACCGTGCCGCTGCTGGTCAGGATCGACCGCCCCGACCTGGCGCTGCTGAAGGGCGCCGATTATCCTGGGATGATCCTGCTGGCGCTGGCGCTCGGCACGCTCGAATACGTGCTCGAGGAGGGTGCGCGCTGGAACTGGTTCGACGATACGACGATCAGGGCCTGCGCCTTCGTCGCCGGCGCATCGGGAATTCTGTTTGCCGTCCGCAGCCTGACCTTTGCGCGCCCGGTCGTCGATCTGCGCGCGCTCGGCGACCGCAATTTCTCGCTCGGCTGCCTGCTGTCCTTCGTCACCGGGATCGGCATCTTTTCGACGATCTACCTGACGCCGCTGTTCTTGGGCTATGTGCGGGGCTTCAGCGCCTGGCAGACCGGCACCGCGATCTTTTCGACCGGCGCCGCCTCGCTCGTCGGCGTGCCGATCTACGTGGCGCTCGCCCGCCGGATGGATACGCGCTGGCTGATGATGTTCGGCCTGGCGAGCTTCGGCGCGGCGATGTGGTCGTTCAGCTTCATCACCCATGAATGGGGCGCGGCGGAACTGCTGATCCCGCAGTTGCTGCGCGGGTTCCCGCAGGTCTTCGCGGTGGCGCCGAGCGTGACCCTCGGTCTCGGCAGCCTGCCGCCCGAGCGGCTCAAATACGCGAGCGGCCTGTTCAACATGATGCGCAATCTCGGCGGCGCGGTCGGCATCGCGGTGTGCGGCGCGATCCTCAACGACCGCACCAACCTGCATTTCCTGACCATCGCATCGAATTTGACGCCGGCCAACGGCGCGATGGAGCGGCTGCTGCACGGCCTGACCGACCGCTATGCCGCCGCTCTCGGCAGCCCCGCCGCCGGGCACGCCGCCGCGCTGTCGCAGCTCTGGCATCTCGCCTATCGCGAGGCCCAGACCCTGGCCTATGCCGACGCCTTCCGCGCCATCATGGTCGCCTTCATGATCGCCACCCTGGTGGTGCCGCTGATGCGCAAGGTCGCCGCTCCAAAATCGCCGCCGGCCGAGGCCCGCTGACCCCTCGTTCACCGGCGCGGCTGACGCCGGGAGTTGCGTCGGGCGCGAGACGCGCCATAGCGGCAGCCTTAAGACACGTCCGCATGAATACCGGGTCTGCCGGGATGTTCGGTCGGCAGGGGATCGGCGGCCGGAGCTTTGCCGAAGACGCTATCCTCAGGGCTAACGCTGCCGCTCGATCTGGACCGTCGCGGTCATCCCGGCGGCCAGGCGCACGCCGCGCGGCACCTGGTCGATGTGGATGTGCACCGGGATGCGCTGCGCCAGTCGTACCCAGGTGAAGATCGGATTGACGGTTGCGAGCCCTTGGCGGTCGGGCTGGGCGTTGGTCACGTCGATCGCCCGGGCAAAGCTGCCCACATGGCCACGGACGATTTGGTGGTAGCCCATCAGCTTGATCGTCGCCGGATCGCCGATGCGAATGGCTTCGAGATTATTCTCCTCGAAATAGCCGTCGACCCAGAATGAATCGGCGTCGACCAGGGAGATCAGGCTCTCGCCGACCGTCGCGTAGTCGCCCCGATGAGCCAACAGGTTGGTCACATAGCCGTTGACCGGCGAGCGGATCTCGGTGCGCCGCAGATCGACCCGCGCCTGATCGAGATGGGCCACCGCCTGCTGGTAGGCCGCTCGCGCGGCGAGCGCATTGCTCTCGAAAGTCTGCTTTTCCTCGACCGTCGCCGACAATGTGGTGAGCGCGCGGCGCCGCGCCGCCTCGCGCTCGGCATTCTCGGCGCTGGCCTGCGCCTGCTGCACCGACGCCTCGGCCAGGCTGACCGCGATCTTGTAGTTGGTCGGGTCGATGACCATCAGCATTTGGCCCTTGCTCACGAGCTGGTTGTCCGCGACCGGCAGCGACACGATTTCTCCGGCGATCTGCGGCGCGATCGTTACGACATAGGCGCGCACTGTGCTGTCGCGCGTCCACGGTGCGGCCACATAGGCATTCCACATTGCGCGGCCGAGGACGAGCGCGAGCGCGACCGCGGCCAGGGTGATCAGAAACGGCAGAATCCGAACGCGCCGCCGCCGCGGCGTGCCAGCGGAGTTCAGCTGCGGCAGATCGTCGAGATCGCTCGTCGGCTCCGTGGTTTCCTTGGACCTGAGCTCGACGTCGTTCATCTTCGCCTTCAGCGCCCGAAAACGAGGACCATGGACGACAGCACGATCACATAGACGGCAAACCCGAACAAGGCGGGGTGCCAGACATAGCGCAAAAGGTCGACAGCATCGGCCGCGCGGCGGATCACCATCACGATCACCCAGGCGGCGATCATCATCAGCGCTATCGGCGCGACATAGACGCCGAAGAGGTCGATCTCCGAGAACCTCACCGCGGCGCTCGATCATCGAAATACGCCGAATATTGAGCGAGGGCCTCCGACATTGCAAGGATGGCCGCCCGCGCGCGCATGGCCGCCACGTCGCCTCCGCCGTCCTCGACGAGGCCTCGATCGAGCCGGCCGAGTTGCGTGATTGCCGTCCGACTGTCGCCCCGCGCGACCGCGGCGAGCACCGCAGGCAATTCGGCATTGAAACCGGCGGGTCCGGCAAAGCTTCGCAGGCGAATGATTTCGCTGCCGGTGGCGAGCACCGCCACCAGCCGCGCCCGATCCTCCAGGCTGGCCGCCTCCGGCAGCACCGACAAGCGGGAATACACGGAGCCTTCCCAATCCTCCTGCGTCGGGAGCGTCGGACGCGCCGCCAGTCGGCGCAAATCTCGCAATGACAAAGCCAGCAGGCGACGGATGCGGAACGCCGGCGACAATGGCGGCACCAGACGGAACGCGAGCATCGCCGCCCCCAACCCGGCAAGGATCGCCATCGCCGAGTTGTAAAATTGCTGAGTGTCGTAGCTGTTGGGATCCTGCGGCGCGAGGATCGGGATAAAGATCCCGGTCATCGCGGTGAACAGCCCGGTCTGCCAGGGCAACGCCATCATCGCGCCGGTCGGGACCAGGTAGAGCCCGATGACCGCGCTGAAGCCCAGATACGTCACGACGTCGGGCAACACGGCAAATTTGACCACCGCCGCGGCAATCGTGGTCAGAAATACGCCCAGCATAAAGCTGGTGGCTGCGGCATAGGCCTGCTCGGCCCTCGGGGCGAACAGGATAATGCCGATCGAGGCAAACGCGATCGCCGAGGTCCCGCCCGGCCAGGCGGTGATGATCCAAAACAGTGCAACCGCGCCGATCGTCAGCGCGGCCCGACCGGCATTGACCAGGGCCGGCAACCAATCCGGCACGCGCAGCCGCGCCATCCGGTGTTTCGATGAGACGCGCGCCGGATCCGCCGTCAGCAACGCCAGCCCGTTGAGCGCGAGCGAGATGCCGCGCAATGCCTCGGCGGTGCGGTCGGCGAGAAGGCGCAGCGATGGGGTCGCAGCCGGCTGTTCCGCCAATGTGCGCATCGCCGCGCCGCACTGCCGCGCCAGGTGCGACGGCGCCGACACCCAGCCGGGCGCGCTGACGTCCACCGGCGCCGACCAAAACGCCGGCGGCAGTTGGCGCAGAACGATTTCGCTGTCGGCGCGGCCCGCCTCGGACGACACTTGTTCCAGGTGGTGCGCCGCGGTGCGCCAGGCCGCCAGTGCTGCGAACAGGCCATCGAGCGCGTCCTGCAAGGTGCGCGAACGGTAGTGCAGGCCGGACGATTCGCCGATCGCCTGATCGATGACCGGATCCAGCGCAATGACCCTTCCGATCAGCCGGTGACGGGTCTCGCGCGTTTCAGCCTGGCGCGAACCCGTCAGGCGCAGTGTCCGGGCGAGCCGGCCGCTGATTTCGGCCGCGAGGCCGGCGAATTGCACCGCCAGCCGGCGGCGCGCCGTCCCGAAATCGGTCCCGGCGAGGACGATGCCGGCGCAGACGATGCCGGTGCAGATCTCGGTGGCGCGTTCGACGGCGAAGGTAAAGGCCTGCCCGTTCGGGCCGCCGACCGCACCAAGCTCATCACTGGCGATAATCGCTGCCGTAAAGCCGGCGAGGGCCGCGGCATAGGCGGCAAAGTTGCGCAGCACCGTTGCGATGAGGGCGCAGACCGCCGCCCACAGCGCCAGCCCGATAAGAAAGCCGGCACGGCTCTGCGGGAAGAGAGCCGTCAACACGACCGCCGCCACCGCTCCGATCACGGTGCCGATCAGTCGGAACCAGCCCTTGCGCAGCGACGCGCCGAGCTGCGGCTGGCAGACCATCGCAGCGGTCGTTCCGGCCCAGAACGGGTTGCCGAGCTCGAGCCAGAAGGCGACATAGAGTGCGAGGCTCACCGAGACCCACAGGCGCAGCCCGAACAGCAGCGCCGGGCCGGCGGTCTGCGCCCATTGCGCCAAGGGTCCGGGAGTATCGGGGGCACCTGGTGGTGCGTTTGCCGTCTGAGCCATTGGCAATATCGGGACCGATCCGCGCACGCCGGTCCGGATCGATCCGTTGAGCGATCCGCGGGCCAGATTGAAGCAGACCGTGCAAGCCGCGGCGAATGTCAACCACCTGACTTGCCGCGATCCGCTCGCCGGTGCTGGGGTCCGCGGCGCGCGCCCATTGATCGGTCGAGCCGTGTTGCGCTATTTGGACGGTGATCGAGCCCCGGTGCCGACTTCCGCCGCTTCGGAGATCCGCTGATGCAGCAAACATCCGCTATCGCCCGGCCGGTCAAAGGTCCGAGCGCCTGGCTGCGCCGCGAGGTCCGCGCCGAGGATTGGCAGGTCACGCTCGACACCGCCGCGATCGACGAGATCCGCCGCGCCGCCGATGAGCTGCGCCGGTATCCGTTGCCGACGATCGTGCTCGAACCGGACCATTTCGCGATGCCGGCCTGCCGTACGGCGATGGCGCGTGTGCGCGGCATGCTCGAGCGCGGCGTGCGCTTTGCGATCGTCGACCGGCTGCCGCTGGCTGAGATGAACGCCGGCGAGGCCACGGCGATCTACTGGCTGTTGTCGAGCATGATCGCGCGGCCGGTCGCGCAGAAGCTCGACGGCACCCTGATCTACGACGTCCTCGACACCGGCCGCCAGGCCTTGCCGGGATCGGGGGTGCGCCCGGACCAGACCAATATCGAGATCCGCTTTCACAATGACAACGCGTATAACAACACGCCGCCCGATTATGTCGGGCTCCTCTGCCTGCGCCGGGCGATCAGCGGCGGCCACAGCCGGGTGATCAGCTTTCACACCGTGCACAACGCGCTGCGTGCGCGCTGTCCCGAGCGGCTGGCGCGGCTCTATCAGCCCTTCTGGTTCGACCGGCAGCGCGAATTTCATCTGGGCGAGAGCCCGGTCTTTGCCGCCCCGGTGTTCGAGCCTGCCGGCGAGGTCAAGGCGCGGTTCAGCGCGCACCAGATCCATGGCGGCTACGCCCTGAGAGGGGAGCCGCTCGACGAGGCGGGGACGGCGGCGGTCGCGGCGCTGCTCGACCTCTGCGAGGATGACGCGCTGTCGATCGATTTCGACCTCGAACCGGGCGAGATGCAGTTCGTCGACAACCGGGTGCTGGGGCACAGCCGCACCGCGTTTGCCGATGATCCGGAGCCCGGCCGCAAACGCCACCTCGTCCGCCTGTGGCTGCGCGACCGCGGCCGCCGCGCCTATCCGGGCTGACGGCAATCGGCAGCAGGGCCGCCGATTGCAGGCGCCGCCATGTCGTCGCTGGCGATCGCCGCGATCGTCCTCGTCTGCGTCTTTGCCGGATCGATCCTGGGGCTGTGGCTGAGCGCGCGTCTGCCCGAGCATCACCGCAGCCCGGAATCGCGCGATGCGGTCAAATTGGCCACCGGCATGCTGTCGGTGCTGGCGGCGCTGGTGCTCGGGCTGCTGCTCGCCAGCGTCAAAAACTCGTTCGACGCCACCGATTCGCAGATCCGCCAGTTTGCCGCCACGCTGATCCTGCTGAACCAGACCCTGAGCGATTACGGGCCGGAGACGGCTCCGGCGCGCGGGATGCTGCGCCGCTACACCGCCCGCGCGCTCGAAGACAACTGGCCCGAGGACAGCACGGCGCCGGTGCGGATGGAGGATACCCAATCGGGAGAACTGCTCGACGGCGTGCGCACCGAGGTGCTGAGGCTGTCGGGCGGGACCGCGCGCCACGACGCCTTGCGCGGTGATGCCGCTACGCTGGTCGAAACCGCATTGCAGACGCGCTGGCTGCTGATCGAACGCGCCGGCAGCTCGATCCAGCCGCTGTTCATGGTGATCCTGATCGTGTGGATCACGCTGATTTTCACCAGTTTCGGGTACAACGCCCCGCACAACGCCACGGTGGCCGCGACGTTCGTGCTCAGCGCCGCGGCGCTCGCCGGCTGCATCTTTCTGATCGTCGAGATGGATGGCCCGTTCGACGGGCTGATCATCGTGTCGAGCACGCCGATGCGCAATGCGCTGGCGCATATGAACCCTTAGCACGCGCCGGCGAAGCCGGGCGTCGGAGGACGGGCAGATGACGACGATCCATCGCGCCAACATCGACATCGAGGCTGCACTCGCCGAAGCGGAGGAGCATTACCGGACGGACAACCCGAAGAGCCTGGCCCAGCACCGCGCGGCCTGCGCAGCGATGCCCGGCGGCAACACCCGCGCCTCGATCCATGTCGACCCGTTTCCGCTGACCATGGCGCGCGGCGAGGGCGCGCGGCTGTGGGATCTCGACGGTCACGACTATGTCGATTTTCTCAGCGAGTTCACCGCCGGCATCTACGGCCATTCGCACCCTCTGATCCGCCAGGCGATCGAGGCCGCACTCGCAGGCGGGCTCAATTTCGGTGCGCACGGCCAGGCCGAGGCGCGTTTTGCTGCTGCGGTGTGCGCCCGCTTTCCGTCGATCGAGCTGGTGCGGTTCACCAATTCCGGCACCGAGGCCAATCTGATGGCGGTCGCGGCGGCGCGGGCGATCACCGGCCGGCCGAAGATCCTGGTCTTCGGCGGCGGCTATCACGGCGGCGTGTTCTACTTCCGCGGCCATGGCAGCCCCTTAAACGCGCCGTTCGACTTTCTGCTCGGCCGCTACAACGATCTCGACGCGGTCGAAGCGCTGGTCCGTCCGCACCGCGCCGATCTCGCCGCGATCCTGGTCGAGCCGATGCAGGGCACAACCGGCTGCATCCCGGCCGAGCGCGGCTTTCTCGCCGGCCTGCGCGCATTGGCGGACGAAACCGGGGCGCTCCTGATCTTCGACGAGGTGATGACCTCGCGCCTGGCGCCGGGCGGGCTGCAGCAGGTGCACGGCATCCTCCCCGACCTGACTACATTGGGCAAATATCTCGGCGGCGGCATGAGCTTCGGCGCCTTTGGCGGTCGCGCCGGGATCATGGAGCGCTTCGACCCGCGCCGGCCGGACGCGTTCCAGCACGCCGGCACCTTCAACAACAATGTGCTGACGATGAATGCCGGGCTGGTCGGGCTGACCGAAATCTACACGCCGGAGTGCGCCCATGCCCTGAACGAGATGGGGCGACGGATCTGCGCCGGCGGCTGAACGCGGTGGTCCGGCGGCACGGGCTGGCGATGCAGTTCACCGGGCTCGGCTCGATGATGTCGGTCCACATGACCGATATGCCGATCCGCTCGGAGGACGATGCGGCGCGCGGCAACGGCGCGCTGCGCGACCTGTTCTGGTTCGATCTCGTCGCCCGCGGCGTCTGGTTCGCCAAGCGCGGCATGTTCGCGCTGTCGGTCGCACTCGACGAGGCCGATGGCGACCGGCTCGCCGACGCGGTCGAGGAATTCGCCCGCACCCGCGCCCCGCTGTTCGAGGAAGCCGCAGCGGCTACGGTCCGCGGCAGATGACGTTGAGCAGCGCCTGGCGCTTGTCGACGGTGACCGCCCGCATCGCCCGCTCGAGCGCCGCCGGCAGCTCGGCCGGGTCCTCGACCCGCTCGCCATAGCCGCCGGCGGCAGCGCAGACCTGCTCGAAGGCCGGCAATTCGTCGAGGTCGATCAGAGGCGGCTTGTTGCTGCGCATCGCTTCGCCCTCGGGATACATGCCCATCGTCGCGCGGCGCACCGCGCCCCACATCGAATTGTTCATGATCATGAACAGCACCGGCAGTTTGTGCGCCGCCGCGGCATGGTGGAGGGCGACCGGGTTGCCGAAGAGGTGCGAGCCGTCGCCCAGGGTCGCGATGACCAGCCGGTCGGGTTCGGCGAGCTTGGCGCCCAGGGCCGCACCCCCGCCCCAGCCGAGGCCCGAGGCCGGGCTCGCCCCGAAATAGCTGCCGGGCAGGTTCATGCCGCAATGCTCGGGCATCAGGGTGTATTCGTTGACGAGGATCGCGTCTTCGGGCTTGACCCGGGCGATGCAGGCGCTGGCCCAGGCCATGTGGATCGGGCGCAGGCTCGCCGCTGCCTCGACGCTTTTGCGCCATTGCGCGCGCTGCTCCTCCCGCCGCCGCGCCAGCCGCTGCCGCCGTTCCGTAACGGCGGTTTTAGCGGCGTGGCGTTCGAGCGCCGCGCCGAGTTCCGGCAATGCCGCCGCCGGTGCGCCGGCGATCGCGAGATCGCACGTAAAGCCGCGGATCGGATAGCGCGAAAACAGCGGATCGACGCCGAGATGGATGATCTTGCACGCCGGCGGCGGCGCTTTGCGGCTCGGGAGCCAAGGAACGTCGCATTCGAGAACGAGGATCGCGTCGGCATCGTCGAGCCAGGGGGCGGTGTCATAGCCGAGCTGCGACGGATGGTCGGCCGGAAGCGACAGATGGCGCGGGCGGTGCTGCACGACCGGGATTGCAAACCGCCCGGCGAGATCGGCGAGGGCGGCAACCGCCGCCGGATCGCGCCCGGCGCTGGCGGTGATGATCAGCGGGTTTTGCGCGGCGGCGAGGATCTGCGCGGCCTCCTCGATCGCATTCCGGTCGGCGGCGGGCGTCGCAGCGGCAACGCGGCGCCCCGGCATGTCATAGGCGAAGCTGACCAGCCGGGTCGCCAGCACCTCGCGCGGCAGTGACAGATAGACCGGACCCTGCGGCGCGCTGGTGGCGATGGCGAGGGCGCGGTCGATCACGGTTTCGAGCTGCTGGCCGTTCCTCAGCTCGTAATCCCATTTGACGATCTCGCGCACCATCCCGGCCTGGTCGAACATCTCCTGCGCCCAGTGGATGTGGGCATCGCGCGCGCCGGGAAGCCCGTCCTCGGTCAGGGGCGTGCGGCCGGCGGTGAACAATATCGGCACGTTCTCGCGCGCCGCGTTAAAGGCGGCGCACACGCCGTTGGCGGTGCCGACGCTGACATGGACCATCACGGCTGGAACCCGGCCGGTCACCATGGCCCAGCCATGCGCCATCGACAGCGCCAGGTTTTCGTGCGTGGCGATGATCGGGCGCGGCGCCGGCGCGCCGGTTCGCGCCGCTTTGGCAAAGGCCTCGACGAGCGGCGCGAAATCGGTGCCGGCATTGGCGAACAGGTATTCGATCCCACGCTCGGCGAGGAGCGCCAGATAAGCCTCTGCCACGCTGCCGACCGCCAGTTCCTTGCGCGCCATCGCATCACCCCGATTGTTGCTTTGCTCTGTCTCTGTCCACGTCAGCCGGGTTCGCTCGGGCGGCGCGGCAGCGGGCGGCCGTCCATCCCGGCGCCGGCGAGGCCGAGATGGCGCGCCACCGTCGGGGCGATGTCGATCAGCGAGCTGCGGCGGTGCCGGGTGCCGGCGGCAAAACCGCCGCCCGCAACGAACAGGAACGGGCTCTGTTCGTTGCCGCCGAGCCCGCCATGCTGGCCGAAGCCGGTGCAGTCTTTCGGTTCGAGCGAGTCGCGGACGATGTGGCTGTGGCCCGGCACGCCATATGGGTTGGCGCGGTCGTCGGCCTGCAAGGTGATCGCGACCTGCGCGGGCGAACCCGTCGGCAGGCCGATTTCGGCGAGTCCGCCGCCGGCGAACACCCGGCCGACCCAAGGCTGCGCTTCCAGGAACCGCGAGACCTCGCCGACCAGCGCGCTTTCCGGCTCGGTGAAATAGAGCAAGGCCGCGGTGCCGTTGGGGGCGACGACGACATCGGACGACCCGCTGGCGCGCTTCAGCCCGGCCTCGACCAGCAGCGCGTCGAGATCGATCGTCTCGGCCACCGTCTCCATGCCGTGATCCGAGCCGACGACGAGCAGGATCTCGCCGCCGCCGGGATCGAGCCGGGCGATCGTCTCGGCGACGCGGCGGACGTTCTCATCCGCGCCGGCGATGGCCCGGCGATGCTCCGGACAACCGAGCGGCGTGTGGTGGCCGGTGTAATCGGGCTCCGACAGCCATAAGAGCGCCAGCGCCGGCGCGCGCTCGCGCAACACCTCGGCGCAGAAGCGCTCGGTCACCTCGTTGTCGCCTTCGACGCCCTTGGCGACCGCCAGCCCCTCCGCGGCGGGCAGGGGCCGGCGGCCGGGACCGAAGCTGCCGGCGGCGTTGTAGACCCAGCCATGGCCATCGGGATCGAGGAAATAGGCCGCCCCCGGCGACACGTTCGAAAACGCGATCGCGGTTGCGCCGGCCTGGGTGAGCCGCTCGGCCATAGTCGGCACATGCAGGGTGCGGCCGGTGGCACGGTGCAGCCGGTCGCGAAAATCGGGCTTGCCGACCGACAGGCAGACGAGGCCGTCGCCCTCGTCGAGCGCCATCGTATTGCCGAGCAGGCCGTGTCGCGCCGGCAGGCAGCCGGTGGCGATCGACGCGGCACTGGTCCGCGTCGTCGACGGGAAGACGCCGGAATGATTGACGAACTGCGCCGAACGCCGGCCGAGCGCGGTCAGAAACGGCGTGTCTTCTTGTGTGATCAGGTCGCGGCGCAGACTGTCGCAGATGACGATGACGGCGCGCTTCATGTCGGCGTTCCTTCGGTTCGTGCGCTCTCCACGGCGCCGGGGTCGCGGGCCAGCATAGCCCGGCGCAATGCCAATGGCAGCGGTGTCTTTTCGCCGGTGGCGTTGACGACGAGGATCAGCACGGCCCGCCCGAGCGCGCACAATCCGTCGCGCCAAACCGCGTATTCCATCTCGAAGCTGGTACGGCCGAGCCGGACCGTGCGGGCGCCGACCAGGATCTCGTCGCCATAGGCGAGCGGCCGGTGATAGCGGACGCCGGTCTCGGCGATGACCGGCCCCGGCGTCGCCGCCGACAATGCCGGCAGGCCGGCGGCTTCGAGATAGCGGTTGCGCGCCTCCTCGAACCACTCGAAATAGGCGCGATGGTTGGCGTGGCCGAACGGGTCGCATTCGCTCCACCGCACCCGCTGCCGGATCGCGAACGACCACCCCGTCCCGACCCCGAACCGGGCGCGCTCCTCGGCGCTGATTCCGACCGTCATCTGTTCTCCGGCATGGTGGTGTCCCCAATGCAAGCGGGGTAATCGCGTCGCCATGATCACGCAAGAGCCCCTCTACGCGGCCGGTGCATGCCCAACCCGTTGGCCTCCTTCGACACACGGGAATTGCGGTGCTAAGACGTGACCGGCACGAAGGTACCGAGACTGGAGATCGCCGCTATGCTTAAAGTCGCGGCCAAAGTCCTCGCCAAACGGGGAGGATCGCCGGCCGCCTGCATGATCGCCGCTCTCGGCCTGATCGCGGTTGTCCCGGCAGCGATGGCTCAGCCGGTCCAGGTCGCGGCGGCGAGGCCCCTCGCGGTGCATGTCAAGAACCACCGGCTGATCGACCAGGACGGCGCGACGATCCGCCTGCTCGGGGTCGACCGCTCCGGGACAGAGTATATGTGCCTGTCGGGCGGAGGGATCTTTGACGGCCCGGTCGACAGCGCGGCAATCGCGGCGATCAAAGCCTGGCATGCCAACGTCGTCCGGGTGCCGCTCAACGAAGATTGCTGGCTCGGGATCAACCTCGACAGCGGAAATCCGGACATCGGCGCCGCCTACCGCAAGGCGATCGCGGATTTCGTCGCGCGCCTCGGCAAGGCCGGCCTCTACGCCATTCTCGACCTGCATTGGAATGCCCCCGGCGAGCAGGTTGCGGACCGGCAGCAGCCGATGGCCGACCTCGATCACGGTCCGGCGTTTTGGGCATCGGTCGCCGCCGCCTTCCGGCCGAACCGGGCCGTCATCTTCGACCTTTACAACGAGCCCTACCTCGGCAGCTGGAGCTGCTGGCGCGATGGCTGCATGGTGACGACCAGCGGCGGCAGCTGGAAGACGGCGGGCATGACGGCGCTCGTGGCGGCGGTACGGCGCGCCGGCGCGACACAGCCGATCATGCTGGGCGGGCTGGCTTATGCATCGGATTTGAGCCGATGGCTGGGTTTCGTGCCCGCGGATCCGCTCGCCGACGCGGCGAATGATCCGGTACGGGGGCAGCCGCAGCTGATCGCCGGCTACCACACCTATTGCGGTCCGCCGGGGACGAGCACGATCGCTGCATGCCGGAGTTCGCTGCCGGCGATCGAGGGGCAGTGGCCGGCCGCGCTGAAGGTATCGAGGATGGTGCCCGTAGTTACCGGCGAGTTTGGCGAATATGACTGCGCCTCGACCTATGTCGATCCTTACATGAAATTCGCTGACCGGTACGGCATCTCGTATCTCGGATGGGCCTGGGATACCTACGATTGCGGTGCGTTTCCGGCGCTGATCTCCAATTATCGCGGCACACCGACCAGATACGGCGCCGGCCTCAGGGACCATCTGGCGGCTTTGGCGCAGTGACGCAGCGGACGGGGACCGCTCGCGATGAGCCGGCGGGGGCGGCGGCGCTGCTGGCGTCGCGGCATTTCGGGCCATTGTTCTGGGCGCAGTTCCTGTCGGCGTTCAATGACAATGCGGTAAAGAACGCGCTGGTGCTGATGATCGCCTACCGCGCCGATGCGACCGCGCAGATGTCGGCGCAGATCCTGATCCCGCTCGCCGGCGGGCTGTTCATCCTGCCCTTCTTTCTGTGCTCGGCGACCGCCGGCCAGCTCGCCGACCAGCACGACAGGGCCTGGCTGATCCGCCTGATCAAACTTTCGGAGATCGCGCTGATGCTGGCCGCGGCGGCGGGGGTGGTTGCCGGCAGCACCGTCCTGCTCCTCGCCGTCCTGTGCGCGATGGGGATCGAGGCGGCGCTGTTCGGCCCGCTCAAATACGCGATCCTGCCGGATTTGCTCGCCCCCGGCGAATTGCTGCTCGGCAACGCGCTGGTCGAGGCCGGGACCTTTGTCGCGATCCTGCTCGGCACGATCGCCGGCGTGCTGATCGCCGGGCGTCACGGGGCGGCCGTGGTCGCGGCGCTGATCGTCGCGGTGTCGCTCGCCGCCTGGGCCGCCAGCCTCGGCATCCCGCCGACCAGCCCGGCAGCGGCGCGCGCCCCGTTGCGCTGGAACCTGTTCGCAGCAACCGCGCAAGTGATCCGCGAAGCCGCCGGCGCCCGGGTGCCGTTCCGCGCGATGCTCGGGATCTCGTGGTTCTGGCTCGCCGGCGCGGTCTACCTGTCGCAATTCCCGAGCTATGTCCGCTTTACGCTGGGTGGTGCTGAGGCGGTGGTGACGCTGTTCCTGACCGTGTTCTCGATCGGGATCGCTCTCGGCTCGCTGGCCTGCAGCCGGATTCTCGGCGGCCGGATCAGCGCGCGCACGGTGCCGTGGGGCGCGCTCGGCATCGGCCTGTTCTCGATTGATCTGTGGCTCGCGAGCCCGGCCCCTGGCGGCGGCGCGCTCGCTGGGCTCGGCAGCTTCGTCGCGGCGCCGGCGCATTGGCGTATCCTCGGCGATCTGCTCGGGATCTCGGTATCGGGCGGCATTTTCATCGTGCCGCTCTATGTGCTGCTGCAGACGGCGAGCGCCCGCGAATACCGCGCCCGCGCGATCGCCGCCAACAATGTCGTCAACGCCGCGGCGATGGTGATCGCGGCAGCGGCGACGATCGCGCTGATCGCCGCCGGGATCAGCGTGCCGGGGCTGTTTCTGCTGACCGGCGGCGCGACGCTCGCCGTCGCAGCATGGTTTTGGCGCGTCCTGCCGAGCCTGGCCGCCGCTCCGGCACCGATCCAGGGAGAGTGACGCCGGCGGCCGGCGCCCGCGGTCAGTTCGGCCGGTCAGTTCGGCCGGTCAGTTCGGCCGGTCAGTTCGGATAGACGATCGTGCGCAGCATGACGCGGCGCTCCTCGGGATGATAATCGCCGGCGCCGCGATGCATGGTCGCCCGCTCGTCCCAGATCAGCAGATCGCCGACCCGCCAGGAATGATAATAGGTAAAGCGCTCCTGGGTGGCGTGCGCGGCCAATTCCTCGATCAGCGGCCAGGCCGCCTCGCGGTCCATGCCGGCAAAGCCATGCGTGTGCATTGGATTGACGAACAGGATCGGCCGGCCGCTGACCGGGTGACGGATGACCGCCGGGCGCGGCTTCTCGACATAGTTCTTGTCGGTCCGGTTCATCGCCTCGTCGGGCTCGTAGAGCCGCGCCCCGGCCGGCCCGTCGGTGCGGCCATGCAGGCCGACGAGACCGGCGAGCCGGTCTTTCATCGCCGGCGGCAACGCCTCGTAGGCGGCGCACATGTCGGCAAACATCGTTCCGCCCTTGGTCGCGGGAATTTCGAGCGCGTGCAGCATCGCCAGCAGCGGCAACTCTTCCTCGTAAGTCGAGTCGGTATGCCAGTCGGTGGCGCGCTTGACGCCGTACCAGTCGATCGCGCCGTCCTCGTCGACATTGCGCAGCCACGACACTTCCGGATGCTCGGCATGGCGGTAGCCGACCAGCGCATGCGGCCGCGGCGTGCCGAAGCGGCGCCCGAACGCGGCGATGTCGCCGGCTCCGAGATGCTGGTCGCGGAACACCAGCACCGGGTGCTCGGCGAAGGCCTGCCCGATCCAGGAAAAAGTCGCGTCGTCGAGCTGCGCGAGGTCGATGCCCAGCGCCTCGGTGCCGAGGGCTTCACCGAGCGGACGCAGTTCGGGTAGAGTCGTCATCAGAGATCCTCCGTGTGCCGTCCGCAGACCAGTCTAGGCGCCGGAGCTTCCCAAGTCTAACGCGGCATGCCCGAGCGGCGCGAAATCCTGGCGCGGCGCCGGCCGGCGCGGCGGAGCATCCGATGGACGAGACAGACCCGCTCTACCAGGCGGCCGGGGTCGATGCCGCCGCGGCGCAAGCCGGCCTGCTCAGGATCATCGACAGCGTCAGGGCGACCTGGCCGGCGGCCGGCGGGGTCGGCGCCGTCAAGCTCGATATCGGGTATTTCGCCAATGTCATCGATATCGGCGGCGGCATCGGCCTGGCGATCTGCACCGACGGGGTCGGATCGAAATCGATCGTCGCGCAGATGATGAACCGCTACGACACGATCGGGATCGATTGCGTCGCGATGAACGTCAACGACGTGATCTGCGTCGGCGCCAGGCCGCTCTCGATGGTCGATTACATCGCCGTCGAGAAGGCCGATGCCGAGATGCTCGGCGCGCTCGCGATCGGGCTGGCGGCGGGCGCGCGGCAGGCCGGCATCTCGATCTCCGGCGGCGAGATCTCGGTGCTCGCGGACGCGGTGCGCGGTTTCGACCTGGTTGGCATGGCGGTGGGCGTGGTGCCGCTCGACCGCATCGTCATCGGCCGCGACCTCGTGCCGGGCGACGTGGTCATCGGGCTCGACAGCAGCGGCATCCACAGCAACGGCCTGACCCTGGCACGCCACGTCTTCTTCAAGCGGCACGGGCTGTCCATCGACCATGTCTTCCCCGAGCTCGGCGTTCCGCTCGGCGAAGAATTGCTGCGCCCGACCCTGATCTATGTGCCCGAAATCCTCGACATCATCGCGCAGGTGCCGACGGTCAAGGCGCTGATCAACATCACCGGCGACGGCCTGCTCAACCTGCCGCGGGCTGCGGCGAAGGTCGGGTTCCTGATCGACGACCTGCCGCCTGCGCCGCCGATCTTCCGGCTGATCCAGCAATATGGGGCGATCCCCGACGCCGAAATGTTCGAGGTCTACAATATGGGGGTCGGGTTCTGCGTCCTCGCCGCTGCCGAACACGCCGCCGCCATCCTGTCGATCCTCGAACGCCACGGCCGGCATGCCCGGATCATCGGCCGGGTCATCGAGGACGACGCCAAGGGGGTCTGCCTGCCGCATTACCGGCTCGTCGGCCACGGCAAGCGGTTTCGCCGAGCAGCGACCCGGTTAGGGGCCGATGTCCTGCACGATTTCGAGGATCTCGCGGCGCCGCGACACCCGCTTGCCCCAGACGCGGTCGAAATCCGCGATCAGCGGTTGGAGCTTGTCGGCAGCGAGGAGCGCCTGCGCCTGCCCGGCATCGGCGAACTCGTAAAAGGCGTAATGCACCGCCGGATCGCTGCGGCTCCAGCAGCGCCAGCCGCGATGCGCCGCGAAGGTGCGGATGGCGAGCGGCAAATGGTCGGTCGCGTACCAGTGATCAAACGGCGCCCGGTCGGCCGGGTCGGGCACCTCGGCACGCACCACGAGACAGGTCTTGGCCATCACGTTTTCCTCCTCCTTCGGGTTTGCCGCGCCGGGAATTGTAGGGGACGAGCAGCGAATTGACGCAAATTTGATTTTCGGTGCGGAAATTACTCAGTGTAAGATATTAACCGATTAACCAAGGCGGGGACGCTGGCATGGACAAAAAGTACCTTCTGCCCGGAGCGGCGCTGCTGAGCCTCGTCTCCGGCAATGCCCAGGCGGCGTTTATCGGGAGCTTCTTTCCGACCGCCTCGACCACCAGCCCGGCTCCGGTCGGGAGCACCGGCCTCGGCCCGCTGGGTCACGTCGGCGGCATCGGCGGCCCCGTCAGCTTTACCGCACCGTTCGCCGGCACCCTGACGATGACCGTCGATGATCTTTTCGAGGGCGGCGACCGCTACCAGGCGTTTGTCGATGGGAAGTCGCTCGGTTTTACCAGCAAAGTGCCGCTCAACTTCGGGACGTATCTGAGCACCGGCACGTTCACGACATCCGTTCCCGCGGGTCTGAACACCTTCGACATCAACGACCAGCTCCTGTCCTATATCGGCGTTACAGCCCCCTTTGGCCCCGACACCATTCCCCCCACCACTGTTCCGTCGAGCTATTCTCCGGCTGGCTTGACGGTGGTCTTGACCGAGCAGCCGGCAACCGCAGTGCCCGAGCCGGGAACGCTCGCGCTGCTCGGCAGCTGGCTGCTCGGATTTGGCTGGCTCGGGCATCGCCGCACCACGGGCTGACCCACCCCGCCGACGGATTTCTTTACACGCCACCACGCAGGAGCTTTCACGCCGCGGTCTGCGGCGCCGGCGCCGCATAACGGACGGCCCAGCCGCCGGGATGCACGCTAGCTTCCCGCCAGCGCGTCGAACAACGGCCGCAGCGTCTCGTCCGGCGGGCGCCAGCGGCCGACCGAGCTGCGGTAGATCGGCCGGCGCACCTGGGCCGAGCTGGCGGTGTGGACGGGTCGCTGGGTTTTGTGGAATTCGAGACACGCGGCGTCCCATTCGAGCCCGCAATGGGCGACGATGCGGCGCGCCTCGCGCTCGACATCGGCGACGACATCCTCGTAGCGCAGTTCGAGCAAGACCCCCGGCGGCAGCACGTTGCGCCAGTGCTCCATGAGCGCCGCATAGGCGCGGTAATAGCGGCCGAGCTCGCCGAGGTCGTAAGTGAAGGGCTGGTCGCCGCCGAACAGGATCGAGAAACACGAAAGGCAGGTATCGATCGGATCGCGGCGCGTGTGGATGATGCGCGCGTTCGGCAATGCCAGGTGGATGAGTCCGGCGAAGCGGAAATTCACCGGCATCTTGTCGGTGATGCGCGCCGCCGTGGGCGCCAGCGCGCCGACCCGTTCGAGATAGCG
Source organism: uncultured Alphaproteobacteria bacterium (assembly GCA_963814865.1). Taxonomy (GTDB): domain Bacteria; phylum Pseudomonadota; class Alphaproteobacteria; order ATCC43930; family CGMCC-115725; genus AP-15. The sequence continues at coordinate 41,459 of CAWFEN010000004.1, forward strand.
CTCGCCGATCTGCCGCAGCTCCGCGCCGCCGACATCGGCCGGGGGACCGCCGGGACCGCCGATTCGGGCCACCGCGGTCTCGAAATCGCCGAGTTCGCCGGCGCCGTACACCTGCGGGTGGCTCGCCAGGATCTGCTCGACCAGGGTGGTACCCGAGCGGGGCATGCCGAAGATGAACACCGGCACCGGCGAGGGATGGCCCTGACCCTGGCGCGCCTGCATCACCTCGGCGCCGAACAGCTCGCGGGTGAGCTCGAACCGCGCCAGCACCGCCGCCTCGTCATAGACGATGTATTTGCGCTTCAGCGCGTTGCCGGCGATCAGGTGGCCGAACGCGCGCTCGTGCCGGCCGAGATCGTCATAGAGCTTGCCGAGCGCGAAATGGAGGTGGATTTGTTCCTCCTCCGAAAGCACGGCGATGTCGCGCGCCAGCGCCTCGATCAAGGCGACATGCGGGTCGTCCGCGGCGAACGCCTTCAACTCGCCGAGCGAGCGGTAGAACTCGGCTTTGCGCGGCGCCAGCGCGATCGCCCGTTCGATCGCCCGCTGCGCCTCGTCGATCCGGCCGAAGGTGCGCAGCGCCGTGCCGCGGCCGTGATGCGCCTCGGCGAGGTCGGGCTTGAGCGCCAGCGCCCGCTCGAAATGCGCCAGCGCCTCGTCATGGCGGTTGAGCGGCTGCAATGTGGCCGCCAGATTGTTGTGCGCCTCGGCGAAATCCGGCCTGATCGCGAGCGCCTTCGCGAAATGGCCGAGCGCTTCAATGGGGCGGTTGAGCCCGCGCAGCGCCACCGCGATCGCGTTGTGCGCCTCGGCAAAGTTCGGCTTGCGGTAGAGCGTCTTGCGCAGCAGCCGCACCGCATCCTCGCCGTCGCCGGTGCGCAGGCGGATCAGAGCGAGATTGTAGACAGCGTCCGCGTGGTCGCCGTCTCGCCGAAGCACCTCGCGATAGAGCCGCTCCGCCTCCGGGAGCCGGCCTTGCTGCTGCAGCGCGAGCGCTTCGCCGAAGATCCGCGCCAGCTGCCGCGCGCCGCGGCGCGGGCCGAACATCTGGCGCAGCACGCTCGTGCGACCCGGCTACGCCGCTCGGCGGAAAGGCCGGTTGCCGGCCGCGATCCTTGTCGAACTCATGGTGCTTCCTCTCGGCGGCGGGTCTCGTCGACCAGGCGAGATTTAACCTCGATTCGCGCAGCGCAACATGCCTATTATCGCGGTTGCGCGTCCGCTCGCGGACATGCCGGCCGAATTTGCGAAACAGCGTCAGGTGAAGAGCATCCGCGATGGCATTGCCGGGGAGACAGGGTCTCTATGACCCGCGCAACGAGCACGATGCGTGCGGGGTCGGTTTCGTCGCCAACATCCGGGGGCGCAAGTCGCACGGCATCATCGAGCGCGGCTTGCAGATCCTGGTCAATCTCGACCATCGCGGCGCGGTCGGCGCCGACCCGCTGATGGGCGACGGCGCCGGCTGCCTGATCCAGATGCCGGACGGGTTGCTGCGCGACTGGGCGGGCGGGCGCGGCCTGACCCTGCCGCCGCCCGGCCGCTATGCCGTCGCCATGTGCTTTCTGCCGCGCGATGAGCGCGCGCGAGAGATCGCAACCCGGCATGTCGAGCACTTCATCCGCGCCGAGGGCCAGTTGCTGGTCGGCTGGCGCGATGTGCCGACCGATACGGCGGGGCTCGGCGCGCGGGTTATCGAGGCGATGCCGGCGATCGCCCAGGCGATCGTCGCGTGCAGTCCCGAGATCGCCGATCAGGACGGCTTCGAGCGCAAGATCCTGACGATCCGCAAGCAGGCGCTGAACGGCGTCGCGGCACTGGCCGAGCAGCTCGATCTGCCGTCATTGCGCGACCTCTACATGCCGTCGTTTTCGACCCGCACCCTCGTTTACAAAGGTCTGCTGCTGGCACCCCAGGTGCAGAGCTTTTACAAGGACCTGCGCAATCCGCTGACGGTCTCCGCCCTGGCGCTCGTCCATCAGCGCTTTTCGACCAACACCTTTCCGTCCTGGCGGCTCGCCCACCCGTACCGGTTCCTGTGCCATAACGGCGAGATCAACACCGTCCGCGGCAACGTCAACTGGATGCACGCGCGCCGGCAGGCGATGACCTCGGCGCTGCTGGGCGCGGATCTCGCCAAGATGGTGCCGCTGATCGGGCCGAACCAATCCGACACCGCCTGCATCGACAACGCGCTCGAGCTGCTGGTCATCGGCGGCGGCTACTCGCTCGCCCATGCAATGATGATGCTGATCCCCGAGGCCTGGGCCGGCGACCCGCTGATGGACCCGCAGCGGCGGGCGTTCTACGAGTACCACGCCGCCGTGATGGAGCCGTGGGACGGGCCGGCGGCGATCGCCTTCACCGACGGGCGCCAGATCGGCGCGACGCTCGACCGCAACGGCTTGAGGCCGGCGCGCTACATCGTCACCGACGACGACCATCTGATCATGGCGTCGGAGGCGGGCGTCCTGCCGATTCCGGAAGAAAAGATCGTCCGCAAATGGCGCCTGCAGCCGGGCCGCATGCTGCTGATCGACCTCGAACAGGGCCGCATCATCGACGACGACGAGATCAAGGCGAAGCTCGCCGCCGAGCACCCCTACGAAGCCTGGCTGCAGCAGACCCAGTTCAAGCTTGCCGACCTGCCGGAGCTGCCGGGGGATACCCCGGGACGGATTCACGGGGCGACGGCGCGGCCCAACGATCCGACGGCGCACCTCAATCGGCAGCAAGCCTTCGGCTACACCCAGGAGGACATCCAGTTCTTCCTCGAGCCGATGGCGCGCAATGCCGATGACCCCCTCGGCTCGATGGGGACCGACACGCCGATCGCCGCACTGTCGGCCAAGCCCAAGCTGCTCTACAATTATTTCAAGCAGAATTTCGCGCAGGTCACCAACCCGCCGATCGACCCGATCCGCGAAGAGCTGGTCATGTCGCTGGTCTCGATGATCGGACCGCGGCCGAACCTCTTGGGTCATGAGGCCGGCACGCATTACCGGCTCGAAGTGTCGCAGCCGATCCTGACCGACGCCGATCTGGAAAAGATCCACGCGATCGAAACCCTGGTGCCGGCCTTCCGCACCCGCACGATCGACGCGACCTGGCCGGCTGCCGAGGGGGCGGCGGGAATGGCGCCGGCGCTCGACCGCCTGTGCCGCGAGGCGACCGAGGCGGTGGCGGCGGATTACAACATCCTGATCCTGTCCGATCGCGCGATCTCGGCCGAGCGGGTGCCGGTCCCGGCGTTGCTGGCGACCTCGGCGGTGCACCACCACCTGATCCGCGAAGGCTTGCGCACCGGCACCGGGATCGTCGTCGAGACCGGCGAAGCACGCGAGGTTCACCATTTCTGCGCATTGGCCGGCTATGGCGCCGAGGCGATCAATCCCTATCTCGCCTTTGCCACGCTCGAACAGATCCGCGTCGAAAACGACCTTCCGTTCGGCGCCGCCGAGGTGCAGAAGAATTATCTGAAGGCGGTCGGCAAGGGCATCCTCAAAGTCATCTCGAAGATGGGGATCTCGACCTACCAGTCCTATTGCGGCGCGCAGATCTTCGACGCCGTCGGGCTGGCCAGCGGATTTGTCGAGAAATACTTCACCGGGACGGCGACGACGATCGAAGGGGTCGGCCTGCGCGAGATCGCCGAGGAAGCGGTCGAGCGCCACCGCCACGCCTATGGCGACAACCCGATCTATCACGAGATGCTCGACGTCGGCGGCGATTACGCGTTTCGCCTGCGCGGCGAAGACCACGCCTGGACGCCGCAAACCGTCGCCCGGCTGCAGCACGCGGCGCGCGCCAACTCATTCGCCGACTACCGGGCCTTTGCCGCGGCGATCAACGACCAGAGCGAGCGGCTGTTGACCCTGCGCGGCCTGATGAAGCTCGACCTTGCCGCCGCGCCGCTGCCGCTCGACGAGGTCGAGCCGGCGAACGAGATCGTCAGGCGCTTCGCCACCGGGGCGATGAGCTTCGGCTCGATCAGCCGCGAGGCGCACACCACCCTCGCGGTCGCGATGAACCGCATCGGCGGCAAGATCCAACACCGGCGAGGGCGGCGAGGAGAGCGAGCGCTTCAAGCCGCTGCCGAATGGCGATTCAAAGCGCTCGGCGATCAAGCAGGTCGCCTCCGGCCGGTTCGGCGTGACCACCGAATACCTGGTCAATGCCGACGTCCTGCAGATCAAGATGGCGCAGGGTGCCAAGCCCGGCGAGGGCGGCCAGCTTCCCGGCCACAAGGTCGACAAGGCGATCGCCAAGGTGCGTCATTCGACGCCGGGGGTGGGCCTGATCTCGCCGCCGCCGCACCACGACATCTATTCGATCGAGGATCTGGCGCAATTGATCCACGATCTGAAGAACGCCAACCCCAAGGCCGCCGTCTCGGTCAAGCTCGTGTCCGAGGTCGGCGTCGGCACGGTCGCGGCCGGCGTCAGCAAGGCGCGCGCCGATCACGTGACCATCGCCGGGTTCGAAGGCGGCACCGGGGCGAGCCCGCTGACCTCGCTGACCCACGCCGGCTCGCCCTGGGAGATCGGCCTCGCCGAGACCCAGCAGACCCTGGTGCTGAACGGGTTGCGCGGCCGCATCGCGGTGCAGGTCGATGGCGGAATCCGGACCGGGCGCGACGTCGTGGTCGCTGCCCTGATCGGCGCCGACGAGTTCGGCTTCTCGACCGCGCCGTTGATCGCCGCCGGCTGCGTGATGATGCGCAAATGCCACCTCAACACCTGCCCGGTCGGCATCGCGACGCAGGATCCGGTGCTGCGCGCCCGCTTCACCGGCGAGCCCGAGCACGTCATCAACTATTTCTTCTTTGTCGCCGAGGAAGTGCGCGAGCTGATGGCGCAGCTCGGCTTCCGCAAGTTCCACGAGATGATCGGCCGGGTCGACCGGCTCGACATGGTTCGCGGCGGTCGAGCATTGGAAGGCGCAGGGGCGTCGACCTCTCGCGCCTGCTCTACCAGGCGCCGGCCGCGCCGGGGGTGGCGATCTACAATTGCGAGCGCCAGGACCATCACCTCGACAAGGCGCTCGACAACGAGCTGATCGCGGCCGCGGCATCGGCGCTCGACGGACGCGAGCCGGTGCGCATCGAGCGCGAGATCCGCAACGTCCACCGCACCGTCGGCGCCATGCTGTCGGGCGAGGTGGCGCGGCGCTATGGCCATGCCGGGCTGCCGCAGGACACGATCTGGGTCAGCTTCCGCGGCACCGCCGGCGGGAGCTTCGGCGCGTTTCTCGCGCGCGGGGTCACGCTCGAGCTGTCGGGCGACGCCAACGACTATGTCGGCAAGGGGCTGTCCGGCGGCAGGCTGATCGTCCGCCAGCCGCCGGGGGTGCTGCGCGAGCCGACCGAAAACATCATCATCGGCAACACCGTGCTCTACGGCGCGATCGCCGGCGAAGCCTATTTCGAGGGCGTCGCCGGCGAGCGTTTCGCGGTGCGCAACTCGGGCGCCGTGGCGGTGGTCGAAGGCACCGGCGACCATGGCTGCGAATACATGACCGGCGGGGTGGTGGTCGTGCTCGGCGACACCGGGCGCAACTTCGCCGCCGGGATGTCCGGCGGGATCGCCTATGTCTGGGACCCGAATGCCCGGTTTCCGCGCCTGTGCAATCTCGCGACGGTTGGTCTCGAAGCGGTCGCACCCCCCGATCCGGGCGAGGAGGACGACCCCGACCGCCCGCACCAGCGCTCGGCCAGTGTCGAGGATGCCGGCATGGGCGATCTGCTGCGCTTCGACGCCGCCCGCCTGCGCATCCTGCTCGAGCGCCACCATCTGCTGACCGGCAGCGCGCGGGCAGGCGCACTCCTCGAAGACTGGGACAACGCGCTCGAAGACTTCGTCAAGGTCATGCCGAAGGATTATCGGCGCGCGCTCCTCGAAATGCAGGCCGAGCGGCAGACCGCCCGCACCGAAGCCGCCGAATGACGGCGCCCCTTGCCTTCAGGGTCTCGCGGCATGGGTAAGCCGACCGGCTTTCTCGAGATCGAGCGCCGCGACCGGCCCTATGACAAGCCGGACAGCCGCCGCCGCAGCTGGAAGGAGTTCGTCAAGCCGCTGCCCGATCCGGAAACCCGCAGGCAGGCGGCGCGCTGCATGGATTGCGGCATCCCGTTCTGCCATGACGGCTGCCCGGTCAACAACCTGATCCCGGACTGGAACAACCTCGTCTATCGCGACCAGTGGCGGGCGGCGCTGAAGACGCTGCACTCGACCAACAATTTCCCGGAATTCACCGGCCGCATCTGCCCGGCGCCGTGCGAGGCGGCGTGCACGCTCAACATCGAAGACAACCCGGTCACCATCAAAACCATCGAATGCGCGATCGTCGATCGCGGCTGGGACGAGGGCTGGATCGAGCCGGTGACGCCGGCGCGGCTGACCGGCAAGGCGGTCGCGGTGGTCGGCTCGGGCCCGGCCGGCCTCGCCTGCGCGCAGCAATTGGCGCGCGCCGGGCACCGGGTGACCGTGTTCGAGAAGGCCGACCGCATCGGCGGCCTGCTGCGCTACGGCATCCCCGAATTCAAGATGGAAAAATGGCTGATCGACCGCCGCGTCGACCAGATGGGAGCCGAAGGGGTGGTCTTCCGCACCGGGGTCGAGATCGGCGCCGATGTCGCGATGGCCGCGCTGCTCGACGAATTCGACGCCGTGGCGATGACCGGGGGCGCCGAGGCGCCGCGCGATCTCGAGGTGCCGGGGCGCGATCTCGACGGCATTCATTTCGCAATGGACTTCCTGCCGCAGCAGAACCGGCGCAACGCCGGCGACAGCGAGGAGCGCGCGGCACCCAACGGATCCATCACCGCCGCCGGCCGACACGTCGTCGTGATCGGCGGCGGCGACACCGGGTCGGACTGCATCGGCACCTCGGTGCGGCAGGGCGCGGCGTCGATCACCCAGCTCGAAATCTTAGCCAAGCCGCCCGAGCGCGAAAACAAGGCGCTGACCTGGCCCGACTGGCCGTTGAAGCTGCGCACCTCCTCCTCGCAGGAAGAAGGCTGCGAGCGCGACTGGTCGGTGCTGACCAGGCAGGCATTGGGCGAAGGCGGCCGCGTCACCGGGCTCGAATGCGTGCGTGTCGATTGGACCAGCAGCCCGGACGGCCGCTTCGCGATGGCCGAAACGCCGGGCAGCGCCTTTACGCTGAAGGCCGACCTGGTGCTGCTGGCGATGGGATTTCTCGGCCCGCGCCGGCCCGGCATGATCGAGCAGTCCGGCGCCGAGCTCGATCCGCGCGGCAATCTCCGCGCCAACACGATCGACTACCGCACCTCGGTCGCCCAAGCTTTTCGCCGCCGGCGATATGCGGCGCGGCCAGTCGCTGGTCGTCTGGGCGATCCGCGAAGGCCGCCAATGCGCCCGCGCCATCGACGAATTCCTGATGGGCACGAGCCTCCTGCCACGGTGAAATTTGCGCGTTTGAGCGGGATGCAAGCGGTGCGCCGTGCCGCTCAGAGCGCAGATTATCGGCGATTGCCGTTCTTGACGAACCGGCGGCGGGAGGGCACATGGCGTTCGCGTTCGACACCTTGGGCTATGCGAAAAAGCTGCGCGAAGCGGGCATTCCCCCGCCGCAGGCGGAGGCGCACGCCGAGGCGGCACGGGATTTCGTGATGCACGAACTGGTCACCCGTTACGATCTGCAGGCCGTCAAGGACGATCTTTCGACGGTGCGGCGCGAACTGCAGATCGCGATCGACACCACCCGGCGCGAACTCGAAGCGACAATCGGGACGACCCGGCGCGAACTCGAAGCGGCAATCGGGACGACCCGGCGCGAACTCGAAGCGGCAATCGACCGGCTGTCGCTGCGGCTCACGATCCGGATGGGCGTCATGCTCGCCGCCGGATTGTCGATCCTTGGCGCCGTGCTCAAGATCCATTAATGACCGGCCGGAAGACGGCTTCCGCCAAGCCTATCGAGCGCGAAGGCCGGCAATAAGAAGCGGGCGCAAGCAGTTCGCCCTGAAGTCCGTCGCCGCAACGTGCTCGATATTGTCGTCCATTTCGTCTTGTCCATGACCATCTCAATCTGACTATGGCTGCCAAGCGGCTACCGGGCAAGCCGGGGTTGTCGCTATGATGCGCCGCTTTCGGAGGGCTGAATGCGGGCAAGGGCGAACGGCACCGGGATCGGGCAGCCGGTGCGGCGGAAGGAAGATTTTCGGCTGCTGACCGGGCGGGGCCGCTTTGGCGACGATGTCGTGCTGCCGGGCATGGCGCATGCCGTGGTCGTGCGCTCGCCGCACGCGCATGCGCGCATCGTCTCGGTAAACACGGCGGCGGCGCTCGCCGCGCCCGGCGCGCTCGCGGTGCTGACCGGCGCCGACTATGTCGCCGATGGGCTCGGGCCGATCCCGCACAATCCCGGGCTGAGCGCGCCGCCGGATGTGCAGGCGCGAGTGCTGGGCTTCGCGCCGATCGCGACGGTCCATTTCCCGCTGCCGGCGGAGAAAGCCCGCTATGTCGGCGAACCGGTCGCACTGGTCGTCGCCGAGACCATCGCCGCCGCCAAGGATGCGGCGGAATTGCTCGAGATCGCCTACCAGCCATTGCCGACGGTGACGCGTGCCGCCGATGCGCTGAAGCCCGGTGCGCCGCCGCTGTGGGAGACGGCGCCGGGCAATCTCTGCATCGATATCGAGGTCGGCGACGAGGCTGCGACCGCCGCCGCCTTTGCCCGCGCCGCGCATGTCGTGCGGCTCGAAACCCGGGCGCAGCGCGTCACCGGGGTGCCGATGGAGCCGCGCACCAATGTCGCCGCCTACGATCCCCCGACCGGCCGCTATACGCTCTACACCGGTAGCGGCCGCGGCGTCGCCAAGGTCAGGCTCGACCTCGCCCAGGTGCTCGGCGTGCCGGCCGAGCAGGTGCGCGTGCTGTGCCACGACATGGGCGGCAATTTCGGCACGCGCAATCTCTTCTACCCCGAATACGCGCTGCTGGCCTGGGCGTCACGGCGGGTCGGCCGGCCGGTCAAATGGACCTGCGAGCGGACCGAATCCTTTCTCAGCGACTGGCAGGGCCGCGACCTGACCGTCACGGCCGAGCTCGCCCTCGACGAGCACGGCAATTTCCTTGCGGTTCGCGGCTCCAATCTGAGCAATCTCGGCGGCCATGCCGTCGCCTTCGGGCCGTTGCAAAAGGGCCTCGGCCTGATGTCGAGCGTCTACCATATCCCGGTCGGCTATTTTCGCGGGCGCGGTGCGGTCACCAATACGGTCTCGACGACGCCCTATCGCAGCTCCGGCCGGCCCGAGGCGATCTTCGTCGTCGAGCGGCTGGTCGATCTGGCGGCCGACAAGCTCGGCCTCGACCCGGCAGCGCTGCGGCGGCGAAACCTGATCCCGCCATCGGCGCAACCCTACGCCAACCCGCTCGGCATCACCTACGACAGCGGCCATTACGAAGAGGCGATGGACACGGCCCTGGCGCTCGCCGATTGGGACGGCTTTCCGACGCCGCCGCGCCGCAGCAAGGCAGCGCGGCAAACGGCGCGGCATCGGCATCGCCAATTATGTCGAGATCACCTCCGGCGCGCCGCGCGAGCGCACCGAGATCACCGTCCTCCCCGAAGGCAAGGTCGAGCTGGTGATGGGCACGATGGCCTCGGGCCAGGGGCACGAGACGAGTTTCGCGCAGCTCGTCACCGAATGGCTCGGCGTGCCCTTCGACAGCGTCGTCTACGTCGCCCACGACACCGATCGGGTCGTCGCCGGCGGCGGCTCGCATTCCGGCCGTTCGATGAAATTGGCGGCGACCATCATCGGCCAGGCGACCGACGACATCATCGCCAAGGGCCGCAAGATCGCGGGCTTTCTGCTCGAAACCGGAGAACCCGATATCGAATTCGAGGCCGGCCGATTTCAGGTCGCCGGCACCGATCGCGAGATCGGGCTTTTCGAGGTCGCCGCGGCGGCCGCTGCGCGCTCGGATCTGCCCGAGGAATTGCACGGGCCGCTTGCCGCGATTTCCGACCAGACCCTGCCGGTCGCGAGTTTTCCGTACGGCACGCAGGTTTGCGAGGTCGAGGTCGATGCCGAGACCGGTGCGGTCGAGATCGTCGGCTATGCCGCTGTCGACGATGTCGGCCGTGCGATCAACCCGATGATCCTGCACGGCCAGACGCATGGCGGCCTGGCCCAGGGCGTTGGTCAGGCATTGCTCGAGGAGTGCCATTACGACCGCGAGAGCGGGCAATTGCTGGCGGCGAGCTTTATGGATTACGCAATGCCGCGCGCTCTCAACTTTCCGTTGTTAAAGACCGCGCTCAGCGAAGTGCCGGCGCCGACCAACCGGCTCGGCGTCCGTTCCGGCGGCGAGGGCGGCACCACCCCGGCTTTGGGCGCCGTCGTCAACGCGGTCGTCGATGCGCTCGCCGAATTCGGCGTCACCCATCTCGAAATGCCGGTGACCTCCGAGCGCGTCTGGCGCGCCGTTCATCGCAAGGGCTGAGCCGGCGTCAGTACAGCAGCGGGATCAGGGCCGCGGTCCGTTCGCGATATTGCTCGTATTCGGGGAAGGTCTCGCGCATGCGCTGCTCCTCGACCCGGATCTTCCACAGGAACCCGGCCAGCGCACAGAGGACGGCGAGCACGCCGCGCCATTCGCCGATCGCCGCGGCCGTGCCGACCAAGGCGAGCAGCAGCCCCGTATAGATCGGATGTCGGATGGTCCGATACGGACCCGTCCGGATCAGCGCATGGTCCTGCTTGAGCGTGACGATGCCGCTCCAGTTTCGCCCGAGATGCAGGCGCGCCCATACGGCGAGGCCAAGCCCCGCCGCGACGAGAAGCGTGCCCAAGAAAGGCAGCAAACGCCCCGGCGCAACGAAACGCGCCATCAGACCCGGCGGAAAGGCACGCGGCGCCGCAAGCAAAGCGGCGCAAAGCAGAAGCGGAACGACATGGCGCGCCCGCGAGGCGGCCGGTTCCCGCCAGCGCGCCGGCTTTGTCCAGCGGGCGGCCGCGATCCAATATGCGGCCCAGGCGACCCACAAGGTGGGAATGATGACGCGCGTGGGCTGGTCGAGGATGATCATCAGGGAGCGAAAACTCCGTGCTGCGCGGCGGGGACCAACCCCGCGGATTCTGCTATGATCGGTTCGACCAAGCGCAGTCGCAGGACCGCGGTCATCTTATGCGAGGGAGGACAGGATGGGCGAAATTCTCGGCATCGGGGTCACGCATTTTCCGGGTCTGATGCTGCCCGACGCCTATATGAGCAGCTTTCTGACCCGCACGCTCAAAAGCGACCGCATACCCGCCGAATTGAAGGACCCGGCCCGCTGGCCCGAGCCGCTGCGGCGGGAACTGGCCGCCAACCAGGACGGCAGCGCCGCGGCCGAGCATCGCCGCCGGCTGGTCGGCGGGTTCCGCGCGGCGCGCCAGGCGCTCGATGCGTTTGCGCCCGATTTGGTGCTGATCTGGGGCGACGACCAGTATGAGAATTTCCGCGAGGACGGAGTCCCGTCATTCTGCGTGTTCGCGCTCGACGCGGTCGATTGCCGTCCGTTCGCGCGGCCCGGCCGGGCCGAACTCGGCAATGTCTGGGGCGAAGGGCCGGACAAGGTCGTGCGGGTCGAAGGGCACCGCACCGCCGGCTCCTGGCTCGCCGCGTCATTGATCAAGGCCGATTACGACGTCAGCTACGCCTACCGGATGCGGCACGAGCTGGGCCTGCCGCATGCCTTCATCAACACGATCCTCTATCTCGACTACGACCGGCAGGGCTTCCCCTATCCGGTGGTGCCGTTTCACGTCAATTGCTACGGCTCATCGGTCATCGCCAAGCGCGGCAGCAGCGCGCATCTGACCGGCGAGGCCGATCCGAACGCCATCGATCCGCCCGGTCCCAACCCGTCGCGCTGCTTCGATGTCGGCGCGGCGGTCGCCCGCGCATTGGCCGACAGCCCGTGGCGGGTGGCGCTGATCGCCTCGTCGAGCTGGTCGCACGCCTTCCTGACGGCAAAGCACCACTGGATCTATCCCGATATCGACAGCGACCGGGCGCGTTTCGATGAGCTGGCCTCCGGCAATTCCGCACGCTGGCGCAACCTCACGACCGAGCAGATCGAGGATGCCGGCCAGCAGGAATTCCTGAACTGGGTCTGCCTCGCCGGGGCGATGACGGCACTCGGCCGCAAGCCCGAAATCGTCGATTACATCGAATCCCACCTGTTCAACTCGAACAAATGCTTCGCCCTGTTCCGGCCGTAGCGGACCGCTGATCGGCGCTCCGCGTCGTCGAGCGGAGCCCGACGCAACCTTGGGCACGATGCGGCGTTTCTCCTTCAAACCCTTCGAAGGAGTTTCCCGCATGGCCAGGAGCAGACCCGCCCATCCGCCTGCCGCCAAGACCGGCACCGGCGGCGAATTGCATCAACAGCCCGAGGCAGACGGCGAGGTATTGACCACCAATCAGGGCGTCGTCATCGCCGACAACCAGAATTCGCTGAAGGCGAACCCGCGCGGGCCGACCCTGCTCGAAGACTTCATCTTGCGCGAGAAGATCACGCATTTCGATCACGAGCGCATTCCCGAGCGGATCGTCCATGCCCGCGGCTCGGGCGCCCACGGCTATTTCGAGCTGACCCAATCACTGAGCCAATACACCAAGGCCGATTTTCTGCAGCGCGTCGGCGAGAAGATTCCGGTCTTCGTGCGCTTCTCGACCGTCGTCGGCGGCGCCGGCTCGGGCGACCTGCCGCGCGACGTGCGCGGCTTCGCCACCAAATTCTACACCAAGGAAGGCAATTTCGATCTGGTCGGCAACAATATCCCGGTGTTCTTCATCCAGGACGCGATCAAGTTTCCCGACCTCATTCACTCGGTCAAGATGGAGCCCGACCGCGGCTTTCCCCAGGCGGCCTCGGCGCACGACACGTTCTGGGATTTCGCGTCGCTGATGCCGGAAAGCATCCACATGATCATGTGGGCGATGTCCGATCGGGCGATCCCGCGCTCCCTGCGCATGATCGAAGGCTTCGGCGTCCACACCTTCCGCCTCGTCGACGCCAACGGCAACTCGACCTTCGTCAAGTTTCATTGGCGGCCCAAGCTCGGCATGCAGTCGGTGCTGTGGGACGAGGCGGTCAAGATCAACGGCGCCGATCCCGATTTTCACCGCCGCGATCTGTGGGAGGCGATCGATTCCGGCGACTTCCCGGAATGGGAGTTCGGGGTTCAACTATTCGACGAGAAACAGGCCGCGAGCTTCGATTTCGATGTGCTCGACGCGACCAAGCTCATTCCCGAGGAGATCGTGCCGCTGCAGATCGTCGGGCATATGGTGCTCGATCGCAACCCCGACAATTTCTTCGCCGAGACCGAGCAGATCGCATTTTGCCCGGGCAATATCGTACCGGGGATCGACTTCAGCAACGACCCGCTGCTCCAGGGACGGCTGTTCTCCTATATCGACACCCAACTGATCCGGCTCGGCGGCCCGAATTTCAACGAGATCCCGATCAATCAGCCGAAATGCCCGTGGGCCAATCTGCAACGCGACGGGCATATGCGGATGCGGGTGGGGAAAGGCCGGGTTTCCTACGAGCCGAACACGCTCGCCCCCGAGGCGCCGCGCGCCGATCCCGGTCATGGCTTTTCCGGCCTGACGCGGCCCGAAAGCGGCGACACGATGCGCATCCGGCCGGAATCCTTTGCCGACCACTACACCCAGGCGCGCCTGTTCTTTCTGAGCCAGACCAAGCCCGAGCAGGACCACATCGCCTCGGCCCTCGTGTTCGAGCTGAGCAAGGTCGAGACACCGTCGATCCGCGAGCGCGTGGTCTCGCACCTGATGCATGTCGACGAGACGCTGGCAAAGCGGGTCGCCGCCGGGTTGCGGCTCGAAGGGACGATCGAGCCGGCCGAAATCAGGGTGCCGGCGCGCCCCAACGTCAAGCCGTCGCCGGCGCTCAGCATCATCGGCAAGGCGCCGGAAACCTTGAAAGGCCGGGTGATCGGCTGTCTCGTCAGCGACGGCGCCGACGGCGCGCTGGTCGACGCGTTGCGCCAGGCCGCCGACAAGGAAGGGGCCAAGCTCAAGATCGTGGCGCCCCATGTCGGCGGCGCCAAGACCGCCGACGGGAAGATGATCGAGGCCGATATGCGGATCGACGGCGGCCCCTCGGTCTTTTTCGATGCGGTGGCGCTGATCGTGTCCGCGGCCGGAGCCGACGAGCTGGCGCGCGACGCGGCGGCGATCGGCTTCGTGTCGGACGCCTTCAATCACCTGAAAATCATCGGCCATGCCGCCGCGTGCCGAACCGCTGCTGCGCCGGGCCGGGATCACCGCCGAGCTCGCCGATCAGGGCATCGTGACGCTCGCCGATGCCGGTGCCGTCGCCGGCTTTATCGCCATCGCGAAAAAAGGCCGCGTCTGGGACCGCGAGCCGAAAATCCGCAACATCCCCTGATGCGGGATGTCATGGCCTGGCGCGGACGTCCCGCGGGCACAAGAGCCACACCCGCCGCTCGTCATGCTCGTGGGGCGTGCCGGCACCACGCGGCGCAACTCCTTCGATCGCCTGCTCCGGACCGGGTCGGCGCCGCGCTTCCGGGTGCTAGGGGAAGCACTTCTAACGCTTAGCACCCGTCCGCTTTCCTCTTCGTCATTCCCGCGAAAGCGGGAACCCAGGGCCTGCCCTGGCTTGAACAGGGGGCGGCAGGCGCCGAGCGCTTGCCCTGGACCCCCGCCTGCGCGGGGGCGACGGTCGGGAGGTATGGGAGTCATCTGTCAGGTTAGTAGCTAGGCGTCCTCGTAGACGACGACGCCGTAGCCGAGGGTCGCCGGCGCCGCATAGAAGCGGTGGATACAGCGCACCGCGCCAGAAAGCGCGCCGCGCATGCCGAGCCACATGATCATCTCGACCCCCTCGGCGCCGCCGCGTTCCATATAGGCGTGATGGTCGAGCCCGGTCAGCTCCTCCGGCTCGGCTTCGAGCAGGTCCAGGAATTCGTTGTCCCATTCGGGGTTGATGAAGCCGGCGCGGGCGCCCTGCACCTGGTGCGACAGGCCGCCGGTGCCGACCACCGCGACCCTGACGGCGCGCGGATAGCTCTCGACCGCGCGGCGGATCGCCCGGCCGAGCTTCCACAACCGCCGCGCCGTCGGCAGCGGATGCTGGATGACGTTGACCGCAAGCGGCACGACCGGCGCCGGCCACGGCCGGTCCCACAGCAGGGGCAGCGGTCCGAGGGCGCCGTGGTCGAGCGCCATTTCCTGGCAGATCGTCGGGTCGAACTCGTCCTCGATCAGCGACCGGGCGAGGTGCCAGCCGAAATCCGGATCACCCGCGAGATCGGGCAGGTCGCGCTTGCCCCAGCCCTCATCCGCCTGGCCGTGCCGTTCGCCGACGCCGAGGGCGAAGGTCGGATAGGCGTCGAAGAAGAACCGGTTCACATGATCGTTGTAGATCAGGATCATCAGGTCAGGCGCGGCGCGTTCCAGCCATTCCTTGGCCGGCATGTAGCCGCCGAAGATCGGCGCCCAGGCCGGATCCTGCTGCCAGCCGCGGTCATAGGCATGCGCCAGCCGCGGCGAATGCGAGGTGCCGATGCCGCCGATGATATGCGCCATGTCAGTTCTCCCCGCGCATCTGTTTCTGCATGTCGGCGACCGACTGGCCGACCGTCGCGCCGATCTTCAGCAGCAGGTAGATGTTGCCGCCCTGCGCCAGCATCGCCGCCCAATCGCGCCGCCGCACCGCCTCCCGCTCGGCCTCGCTCAGCCCCATCGCCGCCATATACCCGGTCTCATCGGCGCAAAAGCGCGCGCGATTGCCGGGATCGGACAATGACATGGCCATGCGGTTGAGCCGATAGCCCTGCCGCGAGCGCTCCCCGGTAAAGACCGTCGTCCCCGGAATCTCCTGGCTCATGCTGCCACCTGCTCGCCAACTCATTTACCGGCAGAACCTAACCAATGCGCCGCTTATTTGCCAACCTCCGCGGCGGCGGCGCGCTGCTGCAAGGCATCGAGCCAGCGATGCAGCAAAACGGCGTGCGCCGGCAAATGCGACGCTATCGTCTCGCCGATCGACAGCCGATACATATGAACCGTGAGGTTCCTCTCGACAGCTAGCGTCTGCGCGGCCTCCGCGTCGGAATCGCTGAGCCAGCCGACCTGCCGGCAGGCACGGATCGCGCTACCGGGCGACCCGACCTCGATGCGTTCGCTTTGTTCGAGGAGCAGCGCGGCGGCTTTCCAAATCGCCTCGAAAGTATAGACAAGTCGCAGGATCGCGCCGTCGCGCTCGGCCACCGAAAGGTCATTCCGGCCGGCCAATTCTTCGAGCGTTGCAAGCGCGGCGACTGCCTCGGCCAGGTGTTGTTTCAGCTCCGCCATTTGATGCCCTCGCGGCGGATTACATCGACCCATGCCGGATCGACCCGACGCAGATCGACCAGATCGACGTAGTAAGGGACGGTGCTCTCTTCGATGTCGGCGGCGAGCATCGCAAAGAAGGCGTCGGGAAGCTCGTCGCGCGGCAGGATGCCGATGTCGATGTCACTGCTGTGGCGCACGTCGCCTCGCGCGCAGGAGCCGAACAGCCAAACCTCGGCCTGACGCTCGCCAAGTGCGGTCAGCACTATCCGTCGTAACTTCTCGATGGCCCGTTTCCGAACCGGGTTCACGCGTTCAGCCGATCTTAGCATGCGGCTTGCCCGGACTGGATGTCGCCGCTCAATCATTCACATCCCATCCCAGAAGCACTTTGTCGAGTGCTCTCGGGCTTAGATGGCATCCGATCAGTCCGCTCAAATCTGCTTCGAGCTGCTCGCAACGTGCTGTAAATCTAGCATAAACGGGATCGGTGCCCTCACACTTTGTTTTGAAACGAGTATTCTTGCTAAATTTCGCAAGGATTTTTGTTACTGCTTTATCAGCACGACTATCGAATATATAAAAGTCTTCTGGAAAATGAAAATGTAGGTATTTGGAGGCAAAGGATCTCTTTTCAAGACCAGATATGCATTTTAGTAGATTTTTTAAGTTATTGTGAAGTTGCAGGGCGTATGAGCGACGCTGCTGACTCTCTTTAATTCTGAATTCACCAAACCACGTATCTATACCTGATCTCAAAAAGCAGGGGCCAACTAACTCCTTATAGAATTTGTCTCCAAGGGCGTTGCCCTTTTTTCGCCGTCGCTCGATCGCGGTCGCGTAGGCGCGGCCTATAAGCCAAACTTTCGCAATGATAACATCCGGTCGCAAGTGATTTGGATACTCTGCGCAAAGCCTATAAAGAACTTCATTACCGAGATCCCAAACGGTCGCCTGAGGACCTTCCAACGCCCCCGAGACGAAGCCGCGCAGCTTTTCCCATTCGCACTCGGCCTTCATCTCGTTCAGCCCGCCCGGCGGCGCTGGGGCGGGCGGCGGGCGAGGTAGGGGCGGAGGTAGTCGCCGGTGTAGCTGGCGCTGCTTGCGGCGATGTCCTCGGGGGTGCCGGTGGCGACGATGTGGCCGCCGGCGTCGCCGCCTTCGGGGCCGAGATCGATGACCCAGTCGGCGGTCTTGACGACTTCGAGATTGTGCTCGATGACCAGGACCGTGTTGCCGGTCTCGACCAGCGCGTGCAGCACTTCGAGCAATTTGCGCACATCGTCGAAATGCAGCCCGGTGGTCGGCTCGTCGAGGATGTAGAGGGTGCGGCCGGTGGCGCGGCGCGACAATTCCTTGGCGAGCTTGACGCGCTGCGCCTCGCCGCCCGAGAGCGTCGTCGCCGGCTGGCCGACATGGATGTAGCCGAGCCCGACCTGCTGCAGGGTCAATAGCTTGTCGCGGATCGACGGCACCGCGCGGAAGAAATCGACGCCCTCGTCGACGGTCATGTCGAGCACGTCGGCGATGCTCTTGCCGCGGAACAGCACCTCCAGGGTCTCGCGGTTGTAGCGCCGGCCGTTGCACACGTCGCACTGGACATAGACGTCGGGCAGGAAGTGCATCTCGATCTTGATCACGCCGTCGCCCTGGCAGGCCTCGCAGCGCCCGCCCTTGACGTTGAACGAGAACCGCCCCGGCAGATAGCCGCGCGACTTCGCCTCCGGCAGCCCGGCGAACCAGTCGCGGATCGGGGTGAAGCAGCCGGTATAGGTCGCCGGGTTCGAACGCGGCGTGCGGCCGATCGGCGACTGGTCGATGTCGACGATCTTGTCGAGAAACTCGACGCCTTCGAGCCGGTCGTGCGGCGCCGGCTGCTCGCGCGCATTGTTGAGCCGCTTGGCCAGCGCCTTGTACAGCGTCTCGATGATCAGGGTCGATTTGCCCCCGCCGGAGACGCCGGTGACGACGCAGAAGGTGCCGAGCGGGATCTCGGCGGTGATGCCCTTGAGATTGTTGCCGGTCGCCTCGACGATGCGCAGGATCTGCCCCGGATGGCCGGTGCGGCGGATCGCCGGCAGCGCGATCTGGCGGATGCCGGTCAAATATTGGCCGGTGATGCTGTCGGGATTGGCCATGATCGCATCGGGGGTGCCCTCGGCGACGACGTGGCCGCCATGAACCCCGGCGCCCGGCCCCATATCGACGACCCAGTCGGCGGTGCGGATCGCCTCCTCGTCATGCTCGACGACGATCACCGTGTTGCCGAGGTCGCGCAGCCGCTTCAAGGTCATCAAGCAGGCGGCCGTTGTCGCGCTGGTGCAATCCGATCGACGGCTCGTCGAGCACATAGAGCACGCCGGTCAGCCCCGAGCCGATCTGCGAGGCAAGGCGGATGCGCTGGCTCTCGCCGCCCGACAAGGTGCCCGAGGCGCGCGACAGGGTCAGGTATTCGAGCCCGACATTCTGCAGGAAGCCGAGCCGTTCGTTGATCTCCTTCAGGATGCGCTGGGCGATCTCGCGCTGGCTCGGGGTCAGCTCGGCATCGATGCCGGAGAACCAGTGCAATGCCTCGGAAATCGACAGCCGGGCGATTTCGCTGATGTTGCGGCCGCCGATCTTGACCGCCAGCGCCTCGGGCTTCAGCCGGTCGCCCTGGCATACCTCGCAGGTCCGGGCGCTCTGGTAGCGGCCCAGCTCCTCCTTGACCCAGGCGCTGTCGGTCTCGCGAAAGCGCCGCTCCATGTTCGGCAGGACGCCTTCGAACGGCCGGTCGGTCGTGTATTTGCGCAGGCCGTCGTCGTAGGTCATCTGGATCGGCTCGCCGTCGGAGCCCGAGAGGATCGTCTGCCGCATCTTTTTCGGCAGCTCGGCCCACGGCGTGTGCATGCTCTGTTTGAAGTAGCGGGCGATGCTTTCCAGGGTCTGCGTGTAGTATTGCGACGAGGAATGCGCCCACGGGCTGACGGCACCCTCGGCGAGGCTGCGGCGCTCGTCATGGACGACGAGGCCGGCGTCGAAATAGAGCTTGGTGCCGAGCCCGTCGCAGGCCGGGCAGGCGCCGAACGGGTTGTTGAACGAGAACAGCCTGGGCTCGATCTCGGGGATCGTGAAGCCCGATACCGGGCAGGCGAATTTCGCCGAGAAGATCGTCTCCTCGCCCGAATCGGCGTTCTCGGCGATCGCGATGCCGTCGGCGAGGTCGAGTGCCGTCTCGAACAAATCGGCGAGCCGATTGCCGAGATCGGCGGCGACGACGATACGGTCGACGACCACCGCGATGTCGTGCTTCAGGTTCTTGTTGAGCGGCCGGACCTCGTCGAGCTCGACCATCTTGCCGTCGATCTTGACCCGCTGAAAGCCGCGCTTTTTGAGGTCGATGAACTCCTTGCGGTACTCGCCCTTGCGGCCGCGCGCGATCGGCGCCAGCAAATAGAGCCGCGTGCCCTCGGGCATCGCCATGACCCGGTCGACCATCTGCGACACGGTCTGGCTGACGATCGGCAGGCCGGTCGCCGGCGAATAGGGCACGCCGACCCGCGCCCATAAGAGGCGCATGTAGTCGTAGATCTCGGTCACCGTCGCGACCGTCGAGCGCGGGTTGCGCGAGGTCGTCTTCTGCTCGATCGAGATCGCCGGCGACAATCCCTCGATCGATTCGACCTCGGGCTTCTGCATCAGCTCGAGGAACTGCCGCGCATAGGCCGACAGGCTTTCGACATAGCGGCGCTGGCCCTCGGCATAGATGGTGTCGAAGGCCAAGGACGACTTGCCCGAGCCCGACAGCCCGGTCATCACCACCAGGCTGTCGCGCGGCAGATCGACATCGACATTCTTCAGATTGTGCTCGCGCGCGCCGCGGATCCGGATCTGCTGCTGCATGCCTCGAACTTAGCGCGGGACCGCCCCCGGCGCTACCGCGCCCGAAAGGAGCGGAGATTTCGACCGCAGCCGAAGAGCGTCCCCCGTGGCCGGGCTCGACCCGGCCACCCACGCCTCTTTCGGAGACCGCGCGGTCGCGGCGAAGTCGTTGCCATGCGAGAAATTCGATGAAGCCTCGGCGCGTTGGAGGCAGATACCAACGGATGACGGGCGGGTGGGTTTACATCATGACAAACCGGCCAAACGGCACGCTATACGTCGGCACCACGACGGGTCTCGCCCGGCGTGCCTGGGAGCATCGATCCGGCGTCGCCGCCAGCTTCACGAGACAATACGGCCTGCACCGCCTCGTTTACGCGGAGCGCATGAGGACATCCTCGCTGCGAAGCAGCGAGAGAGGAATATCAAGCATTGGCCGCGCGCCTGGAAGGTTCAGCTGATCCTCAAGGACAACCCGAATTGGGACGATCTCTACGAGCAGCCTTCATCGTGAGGCAATCCGTGGGTGGCCGGGTCAAGCCCGGCCACGGGGTAAAGCTCCTGGGTGTAGGGCCGCTCAAGCCGCCGGTCGCGGCGGGGTTTCGCGCGGGGTCACCGCGCACATCGAGCTTTTGCGACAGGCGCAGCACGGTGATCGGCATCGGCAGGCCCACCCGCTCCTCGGTCATCAGCCGGTGCAGCTCGTCGATGTCGGCGACCGGAATGCCGTCGGCGGCGACGATGATGTCGCCGGTCACGAGGCCGGCGGCGCGCGCCGCCCCGTCGGGCGCGGTCGACTGGATGCGCACCGCGGTCTCGCGGGGCAATTCATGGAAGCGCACGACCCGGCGCGGCAGCGGCACGTTCTGCCCGGCGACGCCGATATAGCAGCGCCGCACCCGGCCGTCGCGAATGAGCCGCGCGGCGACGAACTCGACCGTCGCGGCCGAGATCGAAAAGCAGATGCCCTGCGCCATGCCGATGATCGCGGTGTTGATGCCGACGACCTCGCCCGACGGCGGTGACCAGCGGCCCGCCGGAATTCCCCGGGTTCAGCGCCGCGTCGGTCTGGATCACGCTGTCGATCAGCCGGCCCGAGCGGGTGCGCAGCGAGCGGCCGAGGGCGCTGACGACGCCGGCCGTGACCGTGCACTGAAAGCCGAACGGGTTGCCGATCGCGACCACCAGCTGGCCGACCCGCAGCCGCCGCAAATCGCCGAGCCGGGCAAAGGCGGGGGCCTCGCCGTCGAGCCGCAATACGGCGAGGTCGGTGTCGGGGTCGTCGCCGACCAGGCTGGCGCCGAGGCTGCGCCCGTCGGGAAAGGCGGCC
Source organism: uncultured Alphaproteobacteria bacterium (assembly GCA_963814865.1). GTDB lineage: Bacteria > Pseudomonadota > Alphaproteobacteria > ATCC43930 > CGMCC-115725 > AP-15. The sequence continues at coordinate 62,999 of CAWFEN010000004.1, forward strand.
TCGATCTTGCGCGCGCCGCTGACGACGTGGCTGTTGGTCAGCACATAGGCGTCGGGGGTGAAGACCACGCCCGAGCCGGCGCCGCCGGCGCCGTCCTTCATGCCGCTGACCTGGAGATGCAGGACGGCCGGGCCGACCCGGTCGACGGCGCCGATGACGGCGCGCGAATAGGCGTCGAGCAATGCCATATCCTCGGCCATGGCGGAGCCGGCCGGCGGGGCGGTGTTGATGTCGAGGTCGCCGAGGGGATCGCTGATCAGGGAAAAATCGGTCATGTCGGCTTTCGCTGAGTTTAAGAATGAAGTGGGAACAGGCGCCGGGTTTGATAAGATGGGCATCCTCGGAGACCACGGAAGGGCGGTGACCTCATGGCTGGCAGCGTCAACAAGGTGATCCTGGTCGGCAATCTCGGCCGCGACCCGGAATTGCGCTCGACCCAGGACGGCAAGCGCATCGCCAATCTGGCGGTCGCCACCTCGGAGAGCTGGCGCGACCGGAATTCGGGCGAGCGCAAGGAGCGCACCGAATGGCACCGGGTGGTGATCTTCAACGAGCGGCTCGCCGAGATCGCCGAGAAATACCTGAAAAAGGGCGCCAAGGTTTATCTCGAAGGCGCCTTGCAGACGCGCAAATGGACCGATCAGGGCGGCCAGGAACGCTATTCGACCGAGATCGTGCTGCAGAATTTCCGCGGCGAATTGACCATGCTCGACGGCGCCCCCGGCCGCGGCGGCGCGTCCGCCGCCCCGCCGATGGACGGCGGCTACGACGAAGGCTTCGGCGACGAGCCATGCCACCGCGCTCCGGTTCCGCCGCCCCGAGCCGCGGCAGCGCCCGCAAACCCGTCAACGATCTCGACGACGACATCCCATTCTGATGGGAGGTGACGCCCTGCCATGCCGCGCTGGAGCAACGGCCCGCTGACTGTGTTTCATGGCACCGACAGCGTTTCGCTTGCGGGATATGGGCGGCTGGCTCAAAGTACTCCGCTGTCCGGTTTTACAGTTACTATTGCGCGATGCCGACCCAATACGGACTTTGGCCAAGGCTTTTATCTGACGACGTATGATCATCAAGCCCGGCAGTGGGCTAATGCCAGGGTGCGCCGCATGCGATCGCCGCGAGGAGCGCCACTGCATGCCGTCGTCTTGTCGTTTTCGATCGATCGCGATCTCCTCGCCGCCGCCGATACCCTGGCCTTTGTGGTGGCGACCCCCGATTACTGGGATCTCGTGCAGGACTGTCGGCTCGGTTTTCCCCCGCATCGCCGGCCCGGCGGTAAGCAGAGCTATGACGTCGTCTATGGGCCGGTCTCGCTATGGCGCCAAGAACTTGTCATTCATGACTGCGACCAGATCAGCATTCATGATCAAGCGCTGGCGACCCGGCTTCCGGCTCCGACCGTGTATCAAATAGCTACCAGTCCCGGTGGTTTATTCTAGGACGAAGCTGAATGAATGTCGTGACCGAGCGCAACTTCGATCAGGTTTACTCGCGAGCCGTTCGCAACTCGTATTGGGAACGGGTGGGGCGGTCGCTGGAGCAGATCTTTGGAAAGCCGCGCTCTCTGGCTCACGCGCACAGAAAGGTTGTCGAAAGCGCCCCGAGTTCGGAGCAGATCATGGTCTACCATCAGGAGCCAATCGAGCTGGCGGCCGATCTTGCCGGCGTCTCCGAGATCACGCCCGAGCAGCAACGCCAGTATATCGAGATTTCCGGGGGCACGGAACCACCGAGATCAGGTTGGCCGTAGCCGCCATGATCCGGTGGCGGGAAGCGCGCCCCTCCTGCATCCGCAGAGCTGTCAGTACGGACAATGTCGGGTACACCATGAGAAAAACACTCCGCTGTGGGAATTGTAATTTGACCCTTGTAGTGGTGGGGCCGGATAGCAGGCGAGAGAAACTGCGCGTGTCTCCTGTTACCTGCCCGAAATGTCGGACGGTAAACGAAGTGCAGTGGCCGTCAGATACGGGATTCTCGATTGAGACGGAAGGCGTGTATACGGCGGAACCCTGAGAGAGAACATGGCAGGGATGATCGCGCAGAACGAGAACGGCTTGAAGACGACATCAAGAATTTCGTGGCCGCTCGTGAATGGTATCGCAACCTTGATAGAGAAAGGACCGCCGATGATGATGCAAAGCTCGCGCAGTGCCGAGCGTCAGCAGTTAAGGCACGACAGGCGCTGATAGACAAATTCAAGCAAAGGCCAACGATTAACCCAGACGACGAAACGTGATATTCCGGCCGCGCCCAACGTGCTGAGTTGGATCGCTCGATTGTGTTTGGCGATCGCTCTTTTGGGAATCGCGGTCGCCGGCAGCACTATCCGCGCTGCGGAGGTCGAGTGTGTGGATATCTACCAGAGGAAGGACGCTCTCCCCGAGGAACTCGCAGCGAAACTATGGCCATCAGGGTTTCGGCCGATCTTCGGTATGTGCGTTTCCGGATTCATCCACGGAACGATATCAAAGGGTGATTTCCAAAAGGTGCGCGACCTTTATCGAGAAAATCATCCGCTTTTAGGGAGATTTTATCTTTGAGTCACCCGGAGGCGACGTAACAGAAGCAATCAACATAGGAAAATTGATGAGAAAGTATTCAATGTTTGCGACCGCTCCGGATCGGGAGTTTTTGGGAGATAAGGAATTGCGAGGCTTGACGGCTGTAGTAGGCAGTGAATCGCGGGAATTGTGCGTTGGTTCTGACTGCGTTTGCGCCAGTGCATGTGCCCTGATTTGGTTCGGAGCGGTGGATCGAGATGGGGCCGTCGGATTACACCGTCCGCGCATCGACGATGCCGGATTCGCGGCTCTCTCCCCAGCCGAAGCCGCCGTAGTTTATAAACGCGTGTTAAACGACATTGCCCGGTACATGGAAGCGATGGAGGTGCCCCGACCAATGATCGATGCAATGGTGGCAACCCCATCGTCGGAAATACAATGGGTTGACGCGAAAGACAATCTTGAGCGCACCCCAAGCTTTGCGGAATGGCAGGATGCTGCCTGCGGGTCATTCACCGAACAGGAATCCAAAACAATGTCTGACCTCGATGTCAAAATCATATCCGGTCAACAGCTGACCCCGGACGAGGTACTTCTACGGAAGGAGCTGCACGAGAAGCTGGACAAAAGAATATATTGCCGTGCGGAGTTGCGCTCTGCGCGAGTGGACCAGCTCACTCCCCCGTGACGCTCCGGCAACAGCAAGCGCAGATGCTATGGGGCGAGCGGCGAGGGATGGCACCATTGTCCGGGGATTGACGCGCGCCGTTGCGCGGAAATAGGGAGGATTCGGTGAGCGATGTATCTGGCCCGCCGTTTCGGGCCGATCATGTCGGGAGCTTGCTGCGGCCGGCGGAATTGCTGCGGGCGCGGGGGGAGCATCGGGCGGGGCGGATCTCGGCCGCGGAATTGCGGCGGGTCGAGGATGATGCGATCCGCGATGCCGTAAGGATGCAGCGGGAGGTCGGGCTCGAGGGGGTGACCGACGGCGAGTTCCGGCGGGGCTCGTGGCATATGGATTTCCTCTACCGGATCGGCGGGGTGGCGAAGACCGACCAAAATTTGCGCCTCCAATTCAGGAACGCGAGCGGCACGGTCGAGGCGGCGCTCGGAGCGTTTCGCATCGGCGGCAAGCTGACGCTCGGCGAGACCATCTTCGCCGAGGATTTCGCCTTCCTGAAATCGGCGGCGCCGGCAGATACAACCCCGAAGCTGACGATCCCGTCGCCGTCGATGCTGCATTATCGCGGCGGGCGGGCGGCGATCGATCAGGCCGTCTATCCCGACATGGAGGAATTCTGGCACGACCTCGCCCAGGTCTACGCGCAGGAGATCGCGGGGTTGCACCGGCTCGGCTGCACCTATCTGCAGCTCGACGACACCAGCCTCGCCTATCTGAACGACCCGGCGCAGCGCGCCTATGTGACCGGCATCGGCGGCGACGGCGCCACCCAGCATTTGACCAACATCAAGGTGGTCAATGCGGCCCTCGCCGGCCGGCCCGCCGGCATGGCGATTTGCACCCATATGTGCCGCGGCAATTTCCGCTCGTCCTGGATGGCCGAGGGCGGCTACGACCATGTCGCCGAGGCATTGTTCGGCGGGCTCGACGTCGACGGCTTCTTCCTCGAATACGACGATGCGCGCTCGGGCGGGTTCGAGCCGCTGCGCTTTGTGCCGCGCGGGCCGAAGCGGGTGGTGCTGGGCCTCGTCACCAGCAAGCGCGCCGCGCTCGAAGAGAAGGACGAGCTGAAGCGCCGCATCGACGAGGCGGCTCGCTACGTGCCGCTCGACCAGCTCTGCCTCAGCCCGCAATGCGGCTTCTCCTCGACCGTCGACGGCAACGCGCTGACCATCGACGAGCAATTCGCCAAACTGCGCCTCGTCGTCGAAACCGCGCGCGAAGTGTGGGGCTGAGCCGGATCGGATCGCCGATCTTGAAGGCTCGTTTGCCGAAGCCTCGGAAATCGCATCTCGGGGTGATGCTGGCGTCGCTCGCGGCCGGCAGCGCCGCCACCGTGACCGCGCTCAATTCCTGGGACAAGGTGCTGGTGGATCTGGGCTTCAAGAAGAGCGAGGCGGTCGAGCTGGCGGAGCAGAGCGAGCAGGGAGACCTGCTCCGCCAGATGGTGCATCTGATCTCGCAGCGCGTGTTCTGGACGGAACGGTACAGCGGCGAATTGGCCGACGGCTTCCCGCAGGCCGACATGGACGAGGCATGGCGTCGGTACAACGACAGCGTCGCCGCCTGGAACGAGGGCTATCTGCTGAACGCGATCCTGACCGAGAAATATTTCAACGAGGAGAGCAAGAAGCAGCTCGCCGATCTGAACTGGCTGTTGCGGCAGGTGAACAGCTGCCTCAACAAGATCCATTATGGCGAGCTGTACAAGGCCAAGGACGCGGCTTGCCATTTCAACGGGGCGAATGGCGGCGACGAGCAGGACAACATCCGAGTCCTGCAAAATGCCTTGAAGCAGGTCGATGCGAAGGTCGGCGCGCTGATCGTGCTGCTGGCAAAATAGGCGGGCAGGCAGCGGCTGAGGGCGGCCGCGCCGATTCGCGCTTTGACAAAGCGGGTGCGCCGGCCTAGCTCCATCGTCGATGGAATGGGCGGGCGCATACGGTGCTTCGGCTCCGCCGGCGCGAGCGGGATCGGCCGACCGGGCGGTCTATGCGGCGATTGCGGCGCTCGGCGCGCTGCTGTTCTGGCTGTCGAAAGACCATCCGGCGCTGATGCCGTTCTGGGCGCCGTGGGATTTCTCGCCGCCCGAATACCTGGCGACCGCGCTGGTGCTGTTCTGGTTCTGCCGCGGCCTCGCGCTGACGCCGGCGGCGGAGCGCCCTGCGTGGTGGCGCGTCGTTGTCTTTGTGCTCGGCCTCGCCGCAATCTATGCGGTATTGCAGACCCGCTTCGAATACTGGTCGCAGCACATGTTCTTTCTGAACCGCATCCAGCATGTCGTGATGCATCATCTGGGGCCGTTCCTGATCGCGCTCGGCTGCGCCGGCGGCGCGATCAAACGCGGCATGCCGGCCGGGGTGCGGCGGGCGGTCGAAAGCGCGCCGGCCGCCGGCGTGATCCGGGTCTTGCAGCAGCCCGTGCTGGCGGCGTTCCTGTTCGTCGGGCTGTTCTATTTCTGGCTGATTCCGGCGGTGCATTTCCCGGCGATGATCGACACCCGCCTCTATGCGGCGATGAACTGGAGCATGGTGCTCGACGGCATCCTGTTCTGGTCGCTGGTGCTCGACCCGCGGCCGAGCCCGCCGGCGCGGGTGTCGTTCGGCGCCCGCGTGGCGCTGGCGGTCGCGGTCATGTTCCCGCAGATCGCGCTCGGCGCCGCGATCACCTTCTCGCGCACCGACCTCTACCGCTATTACGATTTGTGCGGCCGCCTGTTCCCCTCGATGAGCGCGCTCAACGACCAGCACATCGGCGGCATCGTGATCTGGATCCCGCCGGCAATGATGAGCGCGCTCGCCATCCTGCTGGTCATCAACGCGCTGCGGCTGCACGAGGAAAAGACGGCGGCGACCGGCGAAGCGGCGGCCGCGCTCGCTTCGCTCGCCAGCAGCTGGACCGGGCGCTGAGCCGATGCGGGCGGCGCTCGTCGGTCGGTGTGCGTCGCGGCTTCGCGCTGGCGGCCGGCGGCCCGGCGCGCGGCGCCGAAAGCGGGCTCGCGCTGAGCGATGCGTGGTTTCGCCTGGTGCTGCCGTCGCTGCCGGCGGCGGGGTATTTCACCTTGTCCAACCGGGCCGGCGCGGCGCAACTGCTGGTCGGGGCCGCCTCGCCGGCCTGCGGCATGCTGATGCTGCATCGCAGCGTCGACGCCGGCGGCGCGGAGCGGATGGAGATGGTGCAGAGCGTCGCCATCCCGGCGCACGGCAAGATCGTGTTCGCGCCCGGCGGCTATCACCTGATGTGCGTGTCGCCGTCGCCGGCGATGCGTCCAGGGCAGGCGGTGCCGGTCACCTTGCGCTTCGCCGGCGGCAGCACCGTGACGGCGAGCTTTGCGGTGCGCGGCGCGACCGGGAAATGACCCGGCTTTCACAGCCATCGCCGCAGCCGGGCCAGCAATCCGGGCGGATGCGCTTCCTCGACAAGCCGCTTCAGATCTGCGGCGTCGCCGGCGATGTCCGGGGCCGTCGAGGCGAGCCCGGCGATGATCAGGCGCGCCGCTCCCGACCCGTCGAAAACGTAAACCCCCGCGCTGTGCGTCACCTCGTAAGGGTGATCCTCGGTCGCTGGTGCCACCGAATAGGCGATGCGATAGCGCCGCGCCAAATCCGCCAGCTGATCCGGCGTGCCGCGCAGCCCCTCGACCTGCGGCGCGAAATTCCTGACGTAGGCCGCCAGCACCGCGGCCGTGTCGCGGTTCGGGTCGACGGTAACGAAGAGCACGCGGAGCTGCTGCGCGTCGGGCCCGAGGCGCGCCAGGATCTCGGCGATGTTCGATAATGTGGTCGGGCATACATCCGGGCAGAAGGTGTAGCCGAAATAGAGCAGCACGATCTGCCCGCGATAATCGTGTTGGGTGACCGGTTTGCCGTCCTCGGCGCGGGTCATCGTGAAGGACAACGGCGGCAGGCTGCCCGAGACGTCGATCGCATGCCATTTGGCGCCGTCGCCGCAGCCGGCGAGGAGGGCGAGGCTGAGGCAGGCGCCAAACAGACCGGCGAGCCGGCGGCGAGCGGACGGCCGCGCCGTGCGGCGGTGCGTCAGCGCCGGAACAACGGCCGCGGCCTCTCGTTGGTCGCTCGGTCGTGCAGTCATCGCCATCGCTCCTTGTGGTGCTCAGCGGCGAGCCGACACGCATGCTGTCGCGCCATCAAGCTGCGCGTCCGCAGCAAATTCAAATTAAACCGGTGTAACGGTTTGGCATCGGGACCGCTCGCGCCGGGGCAATCGATCGGTCCTGTTGCGGCCGACGACGGAGACGGGGTAGATCACTCACACGAATGAAGCCGGTGGTTTAGCGTTCTGCTGCCGGCCGACCGGGAGGGACGAAATGGTGCTGCACTGGATCGGGGTCATCATCATCGGCTTTGTCGCGGGTGCGATCGCCAAATTCTTTGTCCATGGGCCCGGCGGGTTCATCGTCACGACCCTGCTCGGCATCGTCGGCGCGATTTTTGCCACCTGGCTCGGGCAGCGCATCGGCTGGTATCCGCCGGGCCGAAATGCCGGCTTTATCGGCGCCGTCGTCGGCGCGGTGCTGATTCTGGTGATCTACCGGGCGATCGTCGGCGGCCCGCCCTGACCCCGGCCGGCCCGACCTTGGCCCGGGGTTTGTTCGCAGCTGCGAAATGCGGTAATCTGCTAGCCTGATTCTTGTATCATAGGATCGCGGCGGTGCCTCCGGTGCTGGGCCGCAGCTTCAGTTTCAGGCATCACCACCTCACCGAGCATCCGTGGCCGTCACCTCCGCCCCGCCGCCGCCCTCCGCCCCCGACATCACCTCCGTCACGATCGAGGACGAGATGAGGCGCTCGTATCTCGATTACGCGATGAGCGTGATCGTGGCGCGGGCACTGCCCGATGTCCGCGACGGGCTCAAACCCGTCCACCGCCGCATCCTCTATTCGATGAAGGTGAACGGCAACGAGTGGAACCGCGCCTATCGCAAATCGGCCCGCATCGTCGGCGACGTGATCGGCAAATACCACCCGCACGGCGAGCTGGCGATCTACGACGCGATGGTGCGGATGGCGCAGGATTTCGCGATGCGCCTGCCGCTGATCGACGGCCAGGGCAATTTCGGCTCGATGGACGGCGATTCGCCGGCGGCCTACCGCTACACCGAGGCGCGGCTCGCCCGCGTCGCCGACCATCTGCTCGACGATCTCGACAACGACACCGTCGATTTCCAGCCCAATTACGACGACACCGAGCGCGAGCCGAAGGTATTGCCGGCGGGCTTTCCGAACCTCTTGGTCAACGGCGCCCAGGGCATCGCGGTCGGCATGGCGACCAACATCCCGCCGCACAATCTGGGCGAGGTCATCGACGCGTGCTGCGCCTATCTCGACAATGGCGCGATCACCGTCGAAGAGCTGATGGAATACGTGCCGGCGCCGGACTTCCCGACCGGCGGGACCATCATGGGGCGCGCCGGCACGCACGCCGCCTACAAGACCGGCCGCGGTGCGGTGATCCTGCGCGCCAAGAACCATGTCGAGGAGATCCGCAAGGACCGCGAGGCGCTCGTCTTCACCGAGATCCCCTATCAGGTCAACAAGTCGAAGCTGATCGAGCGCATCGCCGAATGCGTCCGCGACAAGCTGATCGAAGGCATCAGCGAATTGCGCGACGAGAGCGACCGCGACGGGGTTCGCGTCGTCGTCGAGCTGAAGCGCGATGCCGAACCCGACATCGTGCTGAACCAGCTCCACCGCCACACCGCATTGCAGACGAGCTTTGGCGTCAACATGCTGGCGCTGAATGGCGGCCGGCCCGAGCTGTTGACCCTGCGCGAGGTCATCGCCGCCTTTGTCGCCTTCCGCGAGGAGGTGATCACCCGGCGCACCAGCCACCTGCTCGGCAAGGCGCGCGAGCGTGCGCACACCCTGCTCGGCCTGTTGATCGCGGTCGCCAATCTCGACGCGATCATCGCGCTGATCCGCGCCGCGCCCGATCCTGCGACGGCGCGCGAGGGCCTCGTCAGCCGGGCTTGGCCCGCGGCCGATGTGGCGCCGCTGGTGGCGCTGGTCGGCGAGCCCGGGCGCGGCGTCGCCGAGGACGGCACCTATCGGCTGTCCGACGAGCAGGCGCGCGCGATCCTCGATCTGCGGCTGCAGCGCCTGACCGGGCTCGAACGCGACAAGATCGCCGAGGAACTGCAAGGACTGATCGCCGAGATCGCCGGCTATCTCGAGATCCTGCGCTCGCGCGCCCGGCTGATCGAGGTGCTGCGCGGCGAGCTGCTGGCGATCCGCGAGCGGTTCGCGACGCCGCGGCGGACCCAGATCGAGGATGTCGAGTTCGAGGCCGACATCGAGGCGCTGATCCAGCGCGAGGCGATGGTGGTGACCGTCAGCCACGCCGGCTATATCAAGCGGGTGCCGCTGTCGACCTATCGCGCGCAGCGCCGCGGCGGCCGCGGCCGCGCCGGCATGGCGATCCGCGAGGAGGATTTTCTCAGCGAGGTCTTTGTCGCCTCGACCCTGGCGCCGATGCTGTTCTTCACCTCGTCGGGCCGGGTCTACAAGCTCAAGGTCTATCGGCTGCCGCTCGGCACCCCGCAGGCGCGCGGCCGGCCGATGATCAATCTGCTGCCCAATCTGGCGCCCGGCGAGACCATCTCGACGGTCATGCCGTTGCCCGAGGACGAGGAAAGCTGGGAAGATCTGACGGTGATGTTCGCGACCGCCAATGGCCATGTCCGCCGCAACGCACTGTCCGATTTTGGCGATGTCCGCGCCAACGGCAAGATCGCGATGAAATTCGAGGGTGAGGATGCCGATGACCGGCTGATCGCGGTCGCCACCTGCACCGATGCCGACGACGTGTTGCTCGCCACCCGCAAGAGCGCCCGCCGGAACGGCGACGGCGCCAGCGAAAAAGACCCGGACAAAAGCAAGGCGATCCGCTTTCCGGTCAGCGATGTCCGCGTGTTTTCAGGCCGATCGTCGGTCGGCGTGCGCGGCATCCGCCTGCTCGGCGGGGATCAGGTCATCTCGCTGTCGATCCTGAAGCACGTCGATGCCACGCCCGCCGAGTGCGCCGCCTATCTGAGCCTCTCCGCCAGGCGGCGCAGGCTGACGGAAGAGGACGGCGACGCCGATGCCGAGCTGCCGGCAGAATCCGAGGACGGCGAGGAGGTGCCCGACATCTCGATTTCCGAGGAGCGCTACGCCCGCCTCGCCGAGCACGAGGAGTTTTTGCTGAGCGTCACCGAGAACGGCTTTGGCGTGCGGAGCTCGGCCTACGATTACCGCATCACCGGGCGCGGCGGCCAGGGGATCGACAACATGGTGTGGCGGCGGCCGGGCGATGCGGTCGTTGCCGTGTTCCCGGTCGGGCACAACGACCAGATCATGCTGGTGACCGACGCCGGCATGGTGATCCGCTGTCCCGTCGGCGGCATCCGGATCGTGCGGCGGCGCAGCCAGGGGGTGGTCGTCTTCAAGGTCGGCGAGGGCGAGCGTGTCGTCTCGGTGGCGCGCCTGCCCGAAGACGCCGACGACAACGGCGACGCGGCGGCTGAGGATCCTCCGGACGATCCACAAGACAAACAAGATCAGCAAACCGATACGGGGGACACATGACCCAGCTGCGCATCGCAGTCTATCCCGGCACCTTCGACCCGATCACCAACGGCCATTCGGACATCATCCGCCGGGCCGCCAGGATCGTCGACCGGCTGGTGGTCGGCGTCGCCCGCAACGACGGCAAAGGGCCGCTTTTCGCCACCGACGAGCGGGTCGAGATCGTGCGCGACGAGATCGCCCATCTCGAAAACGGCGATGCCGAGCGGATCGAGGTGCGTGCTTTCGACAGCCTGCTGATGCATTTCGCCCAATCGGTCGGCGCCGGCATCATCATCCGCGGGCTGCGCGCGGTGTCGGATTTCGAGTACGAGTTCCAGATGGCCGGCATGAACGCCCGGCTCAACCCGCAGATCGAGACCATCTTTCTGATGGCCTCGGACCGCTACCAGTTCATCTCGTCGCGTTTCGTCAAGGAGATCGGCGCGCTCGGCGGCGACGTCTCGCATTTCGTCAGTCAGCGCGTCGCCCTGCGCCTTGCCGAGCGTTTCGCCGAGGGACGGGCCCAGCCGCGCCGCGCCGCGGCCGTCGCGGATTAGAACGCGGAGCTGCTCGCCTCGGGTCGTGCCTCGATCAGGCTGAGGCGGCGCTCGAGCCGCTCCGTCCTGCGGTCGAAGACCGCGAAGGGGCTAGGCTGCTTCCGCCTAACCCCTTCACCGAATTGGCTCCCCGGGCCGGACTCGAACCAGCGACAAGGCGGTTAACAGCCGCCTGCTCTACCAACTGAGCTACCGGGGATCAGAGGCCCTTGCGGGCGCCACCCACCCTGGAGGCCGGAAGCGGAATCGAACCGCTGTACGAGGATTTGCAGTCCTCTGCATAGCCACTCTGCCATCCGGCCGGCGCCGCTGATATAGGCGCGCGCCGGGACCAGGGTCAAGCACGGGCCGCCTGCGGGGATCTGCAGCGCGGCGCGCTGGCACTGCCAGCGCTGTTGCCGCCCGTCCCGGACCCCCCTATATTCCAGGGTTTAACGCTAGGGAAGAGTAGAGAGATGGCGCGCGTCACCGTCGAGGATTGTGTAGTCAAGATTCCCAACCGGTTCGAGCTGGTTTTGCTCGCCGCGCAGCGCGCCAGAGAAATTACCTCCGGCGCACCGCTGACGCTCGATCGCGACGACGATAAGAACCCGGTCATCGCGCTGCGCGAGATTGCCGACGAGACGGTCGGCCTCCTTCATCTGCGGGAGTCGGTCGTGCGCGGCATGCAGAAGCATGTCGAAATCGACGAGCCCGAGGAAACCCTCGAGCTCGAGGTCGATCCGGCGGTATTCGGGGTCGCCGCGCCGCTCTCCGCCCTCGGCGAAGACGAGGAGGAGGCCGGCGTCGAGGTGCTCGGTGTCGGCGAAGACGATAGCGGCGAGGAGGATGGAATCGAGGCGCTGGATGCCGGCGAGGACGGCATCGACGCGGAGGCGAGCGTCGACACTGCGGATGAGGAAGCGCTCGACGCGGAGCTTGCCGAAGATATCCTCGCGGAGGAGGAAGACCTCGATCTGGCCGATGCTCCGGCGCGCGATCTGTCCGCTGATTTCGACGAGGAGGTCTGACCGCGGGCGCCTCGCCTTACTCGGCCGGAGCGCGGATGAGCCCGCTGTCGCAGCGTCGAGCATGGCGGCTGCGCACGCGCTCGGACAAGACGGCCGACACGCCGCCATGATGCGCCAATTCGAGCTGGTCGAGCTCGTTAAATCCTACGACCCGAACGCCGACGACGGTGCGCTCAACCGCGCCTATGTCTATTCGATGAAGGCGCACGGCAGCCAGCTGCGGGCTTCGGGCGATCCCTATTTTTCCCATCCGGTCGAGGTCGCCGGCATCCTCGCCCAGATGCGGCTCGATACGGCCTCGATCGTCACCGGGCTGCTGCACGATACGGTCGAGGACACGGTTGCTACCCTCGACGACATCAAGCGGCTGTTCGGCCACGAGATCACCCGGCTCGTCGATGGCGTGACCAAGCTGTCGCGGATCGAGCTGCAGTCCGATCAGACCAAACAGGCCGAGAATTTCCGCAAGCTCGTCCTCGCCATGTCCGAGGACATTCGCGTGCTGCTGGTCAAGCTCGCCGACCGTCTGCACAACATGCGGACTCTGCGCTTTATCCAGGACGGCGAAAAGCGCCGGCGCATCGCGCGCGAAACGATGGACATTTTCGCCCCACTCGCCGAGCGCATCGGCATGCACCGGATGAAGGACGAGCTCGAGGATCTGGCCTTTGCCGAGCTTTACCCCGACGCCCGCGCCGGCATTCTGGCCCGCCTCGATTTCCTGCGCGACAAGGGCGCCGTCATCGTGCCGCGCATCCTTGCCGAGCTCGGCTGCAAGCTTGCCGAAGGCGGCCTCGCCGGCGCCGCCGTTTCCGGGCGGGAGAAGTCGCCCTACTCGATCTGGCACAAGATGCAGACCAAGAACGTCGCCTTCGAGCAGCTTTCGGATGTGATGGCGTTTCGCGTTCTCGTCGGCGACATGGCCGATTGCTACCACGCGCTCGGCATCATTCACGCCGCCTATCATGTCGTTCCCGGCCGCTTCAAGGACTACATTTCGACCCCCAAGCTGAACAATTACCGCTCGCTGCACACCGGCGTGATCGGTCCCGAGCAGCAGCGCATCGAGGTGCAGATCCGCACCGCAGAGATGCACGCGGTTGCCGAGCTCGGCGTCGCCGCGCATTGGAGCTACAAGCAGGGCGCCGGCAAGACCGAAGGGCCGCAATACCGCTGGCTGCGCGAGCTGTTGGACATTCTCGACCACGCCTCGGGGCCGGAAGAGTTTCTCGAGCATACCAAGCTCGAAATGTTCCAGGACCAGGTCTTCGCCTTCACTCCGAAGGGCGATCTGATCGCCTTGCCGCGCGGCGCCACGGCCGTCGATTTTGCCTATGCGGTCCATTCCGAGATCGGCGACACCTGTGTCGGCGCCAAGATCAACGGCCGGCTGGTGCCGCTGCGCTCCGAGCTCGGCAATGGCGATCAGGTCGAGATCGTCACCTCGAAGGCGCAGCATCCGTCGCCGACTTGGGAGCGGTTTGTCGTCACCGGCAAGGCGCGCGCCCGCATCCGCCGCTTTATCCGCACCCAGCAACGCACCCAATATCTCGATCTCGGCCGCGCCATCTTGCAAAAGGCGTTCCGCCAGGACGGCCAGGAGTTCTCGGAACGGCCGCTCGAACCGGTGCTGAAAACCTTCAGCTGCCCGAGCGTCGAGGATCTCTATGTCGCGGTCGGGCAGGGGTTGGCCACCGGCCGTGCGGTCGTCAACGCCGCCTTTCCGCAGCAGCAGGAAGCCAGGGCCAAGGTCGTCTCGCTGGCGCGCGCGCGGCGCAAGGCCGGGCACAACGATACGGCGGTGGCGATCCGCGGCCTGATCCCGGGCATGGCGCTGCATTTCGCCGGATGCTGCCACCCGATACCCGGCGACCGCATCGTCGGCATCGTCACCACCGGCAAGGGGGTCACGATTCACACGATCGACTGCGAGACGCTCGAAAACTTCGCCGAGACGCCGGAGCGCTGGCTCGACGTCGCCTGGAGCAGCAGCGAGGCCGACGCGATCCATGTCGGCCGGCTCAACGTCATGATCACCAACGAGCCCGGCAATCTCGGCAGCCTGACGACGGTGATCGGCAAGCAGGGCGGCAACATCAGCAATTTGAAGATCACCAACCGCTCGTCCGATTTTTTCGAGATCATGCTCGACATCGAGGTCGCCGACGTCAAGCACCTGACGACGATCATCGCCGCCCTGCGCGCCAACCCGGTCATCAACTCCGTCGAGCGGGCGCGCGGCTGAGGCGATGATCCTCGGCCTCGGCAGCGATCTCGTCGACATCCGCCGCATCGAGCAGGTGATCGAGCGCTTTGGCGCCCGCTTTCTCGACCGCATCTTTACCGAGGCCGAGCGCCGCCGCTGCGACCGGCGCGCCGACCGGGCGGCGAGCTATGCCCGCCGCTTCGCCGCCAAGGAGGCCTGTTCCAAGGCGCTCGGCACCGGCTTTCGCCGTGGCGTGTACTGGCGTGATCTCGCGGTCGTCAACCTGCCCTCGGGGCAGCCGTCGATGCAGCTGACCGGCGGTGCGCGGCGCCGGCTCGACGAAATTACGCCGGCCGGGATGACGCCGCGCCTCGACGTGACCCTGACCGACGAGCCGCCGATCGCCCAGGCCGTCGTGATCATCACCGCCGTGCCCGCCGGCTGAGGCCAATCGATGGTCGCAGCACGCTTGACTTGCGGGATCGCGCTTGGCTTGATCCGGCGCGTATCGAGTTCGACAAGGCACTCCATGAAATCCAATTCCGCACGCAAGGTCATCGCCAAAAAAAAATCGTCTGGCGGTGTCGTCGATACCATAAAGACTGTTGTCTATGCAATTCTGATAGCGTTAGTCGTACGTACCGTTGCGTATGAGCCGTTCAATATCCCATCGGGCTCGATGATTCCGACGCTGTTGGTCGGTGATTATTTATTTGTTTCCAAATTCTCCTATGGATACAGCCGGTACTCTTTGCCGTTCGGACTGCCGCTGTTTTCGGGGCGGATATTATTCCATCCTCCCGAGCGCGGCGACGTGATTGTCTTCAAACTGCCGACCGATAATTCGACTGATTATATCAAGCGGGTCATCGGCCTGCCGGGCGACACGATTCAGATGAAGGAGGGCCAGCTTTACATCAATGGTACGGAAGTGCCGCGCAAGCGCATCGCGGATTATCTCTATCAGGAGGACAACGGCACCATTATCCCGCTCGCCGAATATATCGAGACCTTGCCCAATGGAGTGCAGCACCCGATCATCAAGATGGGCGATAACGGCCCGCTCGACAACACCCAAATCTACCACGTGCCGCCCGGAGACTATTTCATGATGGGCGACAACCGCGACAATTCGGAGGACAGCCGGGTGCTGTCGGCGGTCGGCTACGTCCCGGCAGAAAACCTGGTCGGGAAGGCGCAATTCATCTTTTTCTCGACCAACGGATCGGCCCGGTTCTGGGAATTCTGGAAATGGCCGTTCGCGATCCGCTATGGCCGGCTGCTCCACGGCATCGATTGAGTGGCCGGGCGCGGCGATGGAGGCTGCACCGAGGCCGGCGGGTGACGCGGAAGCTCGATCGCGTGCCGCATCGGGCCATGGCTCGCGTGCCGATGAACTCGCCCTTGTGATCGGCCATCGGTTCGCCCGGCCCGATCTGATCGAGCAGGCCCTGACCCATCCGAGCGCGCTCGGCCCCGAGCGCCGCCGCGGCCGGCGGCGGCCGGCGGAGAAGCACGGATACGAGCGCCTCGAATTTCTCGGCGACCGGGTGCTTGGCCTCGTCGTCGCCGACCTCCTGTGGCAGCGGTTCGAGAGCGAGCCCGAGGGTCCGCTGACCCGACGCCATACGCATCTCGTCCGCCGCGACACGCTCGCCCGGGTGGCCGAGGCGATCGGGCTCGGATCGCGTCTCGTGCTGTCCCCTGCCGAAGCCGCCGCCGGCGGGGCCGCCAACCCCGGCATCCTCGCCGATGCGTGCGAGGCGGTAATCGCCGCGATCTACCTCGATGGCGGCTTCGCCGCGGCCGCGGAGTTCGTCCGCCGGTGGTGGGAGCCGCTGATTGCCGGGATGGAGGGGCCGCCGAGCGACCCCAAGACCGCGCTGCAGGAATGGGCCCAGGCGCGCGGATTGGCGCTGCCGGCCTACCGGCTCGTCGCCGCCGGCGGACCCGATCACGCGCCGCTCTTCACGGTCTCGGCGAGCGTCGCCGGCGGCGATCCCGCCACCGCGACCGCCTCGTCGAAGCGTCTCGCCGAGACCAGGGCTGCCGCGGCGCTGCTCGATCGCCTCGCGGTCAAAACCTGACGCGCGCCCTTTGCTCGATCCTCAGATCGGCCGCGCGCCCGCAGCCGTCACCCGAGGCAGCGCGAGCGGCCCTGCGTAGAGCAGCACGAACAGCCCAAAGGCGCCGCTCCACGCCGCCCCGGCAAGGACCAGCAACAGCAGGTATTCGGCGCCGCCGAGCGGGGCCAGCAGGCGAAGAACGGCGGCGAGCGTGACCAATCCGTAGATCGTCACCGTGCCGGGGCCGGCGACCAGCGGCCGTCCGGTGTGGCCGAGCGAGGCGCGGGTCATCACGGCGAGCGTCATCGTGCCGATCGCGCCGACGGTCAGCGCGTGCAGCGCCGCCGTCTGCGGCAGCACCCCGATCATGCGGTTGCCGGCGAGCAGCAAAAAACCGACCGCGAGCCAGCCATAGCCGAGGTGAAGCACCCAGAGCAGCGGCTCGCGCATTGTCGCACGGCCGCGCCAGCGCGCCAGACGCAGCGCCAGGGCGATGCCGGCGGCAAGCTCGGCCCAAGGGGCGGCCGGCGCTTCGGGCGCGGCCACCCAGAAAGCCAAGGCGACCACGATCGCTGCCAGAGCAGCGCGGTCGACATTGTCGAACGAGGCGGGAGGCGGCATCCCGGGCCGCTGCTTCGTAAGCCAGTTCCGGGTGAAGCTGGGAACGATGCGGCCGCCGACAAAGCTGATCAGCATCAGCAGCGTCGCGATGCCGATGCGGTTGCCGAGCTCGGCGGTCGGGGCGATGCCGACCGCCTCGAGATGGACCAGCAGGTTGCCGAGGAGCAGCAGCGCCAGCGCCGCCAGCATCGGCAGGTTGCGCCAGTTCCGCCCGACGAGGATCTCGCGGCCGATCACCGCCAGGAAAGCGACCGGAAAGGCGAGGTCGGCGAGCATCGCGCCGCCGGCCCCGATCCGCGCCGAAGCGAACATGGCCAGCCGTCCTGCGCCCCACAGCAGCACCAGGAGGGCGAGCGGCCCGCCCTGCAGCGGCATGCGGCCGGTCCAGTTCGGGATCGCCGTCAGCAGGAAACCGGCGACGGCCGCGGCGCCGAAGCCGAAGACCATTTCGTGGGCATGCCAGACGGCCGCAGGCAATGCCGTCGGCACTGTTGCCGCGCCGGCGAGGAATGCCAGCCACAGCGGTATGGCGAGCGCCGACCACAGCGCCGACAACAGGAAAAACGGGCGGAATCCTGCCGATAGGATCGTCGGACCGCTGTGCGGGCGATAGCGAGGAATTGCGGACACGGTATCCTGATCTCAGGTCGGCCGGCTCCGGGGCTCGGCTGCTGACATCTGGGCACGCGCCGCCGCCGCGTCGAGGGCCGGCTCGGCGCTACCCCTGCGCCCGCGCGCGCTGCCGCCGCCGCTTCGCCTTCAGCTTGGCCTTGTGCCGGTTCGAGCGTTCGAGGGTCCTCGGCTTCCGCCCTTGGTCGCGTTTCATCGCCGTTCTCCGTTTCCGCTCACGCTTCGATCAGGCTCAGCCGCCGCTCGATGCGCTCGATCCGGCGCTCCAGGTTGTCAAGGCGCAGCCGGGTCGCGGCGTAATCGACTTTCATCGCCGCCAGATCGCGCTCGACCGCGCTGAGCCGCAGGACCCTCATCCAGTTTGCGGAGGATCGCATCGGATTGTTCTCTGATGTCGCGCAGGGCTCGGAGAACGAGATTTTCAGGTTCGTCGACCATTGGCTGGCTTCCGCGCGGAATATTGGGGCGAGTGACCGGAATTGAACCGGCGACATCCAGATCCACAATCTGGCGCTCTAACCAACTGAGCTACACCCGCCGCCGAGACGGAGGTAGCGGTTTGCGCCCAAGGCGTCAAGGTGAGGCGTCAAGGTCGGGCGCCCGGGTTGGGCTTTCCGGCGGCACCGCTTACATGTCGGCGATGACGATTGCCTCCGACGGCTGGCGGCGAAAGGCGCTGCTGACGCCGCAGCAGATGGGCGAGGCCGACCGGCTGACGATTGCCGGCGGCCTGCCCGGCATCGTGCTGATGGAGAAGGCGGGGCTTGCCGTCGCCGACGCCGTCTCGCGGCGCTGGCCGCCGCGGCCGCTCGCCGTGCTCTGCGGGCCGGGAAACAATGGCGGCGACGGCTTTGTCGCGGCGCGCGTGCTGGCCGAACGCGGCTGGACGGTGCGGGTGGCGCTGCTCGGCGACCGCGCGGCATTGCGCGGCGATGCGGCGGAGGCCGCCGCGCGCTGGACCGGGCCGGTCGAGGCGCTGGTGCCCGCTGCGCTCGACGGCGCGATGCTCGCCGTCGACGCGATCTTCGGCGCCGGGCTGTCACGTCCCGTCGAGGGTGCGGCGCGGGCGGTCGTCGAGGCGCTCGGCGAGCGCAATATGGCGGTCGTCGCGGTCGATGTGCCGAGCGGGGTCGACGGGGCGGGCGGCGAGGTTCGCGGCGCGGCGCCGCGGGCGGCGCTGACCGTCACCTTCTTCCGCAAAAAGCCGGGCCATCTGCTGCTGCCCGGCCGCGAGCTTTGCGGCGAGACGGTGCTGGCGCAGATCGGCATTCCCGACGGGGTGCTGGATCGCGTGACGCCGGATGCGGCCGAGAACGATCCCGCCTGGTGGCTCGCCGCCTTGCCCCGGCCGGGGCTCGACAGCCACAAATACACGCGCGGGCACGCGCTGGTCGCCGGCGGCGCGGTGATGACCGGCGCCGCCCGGCTCGCGGCGAGGAGCGCGGCCCGGCTCGGCGCCGGCCTCGTCACCGTCGCCGCCCCCGCAACCGCGTTCCCGATCTACGCCGCGGCACTGACCGGGATCATCGTCCATCCGGTGGCCGGGCTCGACGATTTCCGGGCATTGCTCGCGGATCCGCGGCGCAACGCGGCGCTGATCGGTCCGGGCGCCGGCGTCGGCGCCGAGACCCGCGACAAGACCCTGGCGATCCTCGCCGCCGGCAAACGCGCCGTGTTCGACGCCGACGCGCTGACCTCGTTCTCGGACGATCCGCAGGCGCTGTTCGCGGCGCTCCGCTCGCCCTGTGTGCTGACCCCGCATGCCGGCGAGTTCGCGCGCCTCTTCGACAGTGCCGGCGGCAAGCCCGAGCGGGCGCGCCGCGCGGCGCGGGCAAGCGGCGCGGTGGTTCTGCTGAAGGGCGCCGATACGGTCGTCGCCGCCCCGGACGGCCGCGTCGCGGTCAATGCCAATGCGCCGCCCGATCTGGCGACGGCGGGCAGCGGCGATGTCCTGGCCGGCATGGTGCTCGGGCTGCTGGCGCAAGGGATGGAGCCCTTCGCAGCGGCATCGGCGGCGGCATGGCTGCACGGCGACGCCGCCCGCCGAATCGGCGCGGGCCTCGTCGCCGAGGATCTTGTCGAAACGCTGCCGGCGGTGCTGCGGGATCTCGCGGGCAAGCGGGAATTCAGCGTTTTTCCGGGTTGACGACGGCTTCCCGCTCGCGTCTCTCTCAGCCCCCGCCACTGCCGTAACGGCCGCCATGAACGATCGCGCCCCCGCCGGCTTTTTCGAAGGCGTCTTCGACCGGACCCTGACCAATTTGCGCAGCCGCCTGGCGCGACATCGCCGAATCGGCGCGCGGCGTGTTGACCCGCGCGCCGCGGCCTGAGCTTTCCGCCGACGACGCAGGCGAGCTTCGGCGGCAGATGCTGAGCTGTCTCGACGGGCGCGGCGGCGAGGTCACGGCGCGCGCCCGTGCGGCCGATCTCGGCCGCACTTATCTGCTGCTCGATGCGGGCGGGCGCGAGCGGTTTCTGCGGCTGCTCGCCGATGAATTCGATGTTGATCACGACGAGATCGACCGCTGCTGCGCCGCACTCGCCCAGGCCGCGGGGCCGGCCGAGCGCGCCGCCGCCGAGCGGGCGCTGCGGGCCGCGCTGGAGCCGCCGCGCATCACGCTTCTGCGTCAGTTCAACGCGCTGCCCGAGGGGGTCAAATTCCTCGTCGACCGGCGCGCCGAGCTGCTCGATCTCGGCCGGCACGATCCTTTGCTGCACGGCCTCGAAGAGGATTTGAAACGGCTGCTCGCCAGCTGGTTCGACATCGGTTTTCTCGAGCTGAAGCGGATCGCCTGGGAATCGCCGGCCGCCCTGCTGGAAAAGCTGATGGCCTACGAGGCGGTGCACGAGATCCACGGCTGGACCGATCTGAAGAACCGGCTCGAAGCGGATCGCCGCTGCTTCGCGTTTTTTCATCCGCGCATGCCCGACGAGCCGTTGATTTTCGTCGAGGTGGCGCTCGTCCCGGGCATGGCCGGCGACATCCACGCGCTGCTCGACGAAGCCGCGCCGATCGGCGATCCGCAGGCCGCCGACACCGCGATCTTCTACTCGATCTCGAACTGCCAGCACGGCCTCGCCGGGATCAGCATGGGCGACTTTCTGATCAAGCGGGTCGTCGATGCGCTGGCGAGCGAATTGCCGCGGCTCAAGGTCTTCGCGACCTTGTCGCCGGCTCCGGGCTTTCGCGGCTGGCTCGACCGGCAAAGTGAGACGGAGCCCGGCGGCCTCCTGCTGCCGGCCGAGCGAAATGCGATCGAGGCGTCGGGCACCGGGATAACGGAACACGACGTCCCGGCCGTGCTCGACCGCGCCGACTGGCATGCCGATCCGCACCTCGCCGCGGCGCTGCGCGAACCGCTGATGCGGCTCTGCGCGCGCTATCTGCTGCGCGAGCGCGCTTCCTCGGGCCGCGCGCTCGACCCGGTCGCCCATTTTCACCTCAGCAACGGCGCCCGCGTCGAGCGCCTGAACTGGCTCGGCGACACCTCGTCCAAGGGCCTGCAGCAATCCGCCGGGATCATGGTCAACTATCTCTATCGCCTCGCCGACATCGAAGCCAATCACGAGGCCTATCGCGGCAAGGGGCGGGTCGCCGCCGCGGGTGCGCTGCGCAGCCTGGCGCAGACCGGCTGAACCCGGCCGCGCGAATGGCGCGGCGGCGCTCGTCTTGACCGGAGCCCGGCCTCGGACCATTTCCGGGCACGGGGCGCGGTGCGGCCGAGCTCGGACCGCCGCCGTCGCGTCGCGCGGCACCGTCTGGCTTGCGCCGGCGGCAATGTGCTAAAGACCCGGATCTGCCGGAGCGGCCCGGCCGCGGCGGGCGTGGCGGAATTGGTAGACGCACTGGATTTAGGTTCCAGCGATGCAAATCGTGGGGGTTCAAATCCCTCCGCCCGCACCAGTATCGGCCGGGATCATCTTCGAACGACAGGCTTTGTTCCATGCAAGTGACGGAAACCAGCACCGACGGGCTCAAGCGCGAATACCGGATCGTCGTCCCGGCCGGCGACCTCGAAAGCCAGGTTGCGAGCCGGCTCGACGAGCTCGGCCGGACCATCCGCCTGCCCGGGTTCCGGCCGGGCAAGGTCCCGATGCAGATTTTGCGCCGCCGCTACGGCTCCTCGGTGCTGGGCGAGGTGCTGGAGAGCACCGTCCAGGGCAGCTCGGCCGAAGCCCTGCGCGAACACAATCTGCGGCCGGCCCTGCCGCCGAAGGTGGATATCGTCTCGTTCAGCGAAGGCGCCGATCTCGAATACAAGATGTCCGTCGAGATCCTGCCCGAGATCCCGGAGCCGAGTTTCGCCGATCTCGGGATCGAACGGTTCGTCGTCGAGGTGCCGGAAGATGACACCAACCGGGCGATCGAGCGGATTGCCGAGCAGCAGCGCAAATCGGAGCCCGTCGAACGCCCGGCCGAAACCGGCGACATCCTGGTCGTCGATGTCGAGGGCCGGGTCGGCGATGCGGAGATCCCCGGCGCCAGCGGCAAGGACCGCCAGATCGCGCTCGGCTCGGGGAGCTTCATCCCCGGCTTCGAAGAGCAGCTCGCCAATGCCGCCGCCGGCGAGCACCGCACGCTCCGCGTCACCTTCCCCGACGATTATGCGGCCGCGGACCTCGCCGGCAAGGAGGCGGTGTTCGAGGTCGATGTCAAAGAGGTCCGCCAGCGCGCGCCGCTTGCCATCGACGACGAGCTCGGCAAGGCGGTCGGGCTCGACAGCCTCGCCGAGCTGCGCCAGGAGGTGCAGCAGCAGATGCAGCGGGATTACGATGCGGCGTCGCGGCTGCGGCTGAAGCGGGCGCTGCTCGATAAATTGGCCGAGCGTTACGACTTCCCGGTCCCGCCCGGCATGGTGGATCTCGAATTCGACAGCATCTGGGCGCAGCATCAGGCCGAAGCGGAGAGCCGGAAGGAGGCACAGAGCGAGGCTGCGCAGACCGATCCGGCTCCGGCGGCGGAGATCGCGGCCGCGCCGGCCGACTCCGCCCCGGCGCCGGAGATCGGTGCGGCTCCGGCGGTCGAGATCGAGGCGGCCCCTGCTGCGGAGGCCGCCCCGACGGCGAACGCCGGCCCCGACGACGAGGCCGTGAAGGCCGAATACCGCAGCATCGCCGAGCGCCGGGTCCGGCTCGGGCTGCTGCTTGCGGAAGTCGGGCGCAGCAACAACATTACCGTCACCCAGGAGGAGATCAACCAGGCGATCACCCGCGAAGCCCGCCGCCACCCCGGTTACGAGCGCCAGGTTCTCGACTTCTACCGTCAGAACCCCGGCGCCATCGCCAACCTGCGAGCACCGATCTTCGAGGACAAGGTCATCGACTTCATCGTCGAGCTGGCGAAACCCGCGGAACGCCGGGTGACCCCGCAGGAGCTGCTGGCGATGCCCGACCCGGACGAGAACAGCGCCGCGCCGGCCGATCCGCCGCGCTGACCCGATCATCCCCCCAAGGAGACCGTCAATGTCCGAACATTTCGAACAATACATGAACAATCTGGTGCCGATGGTCGTCGAGCAGACCAACCGCGGCGAGCGCGCCTACGACATCTACTCGCGCCTGCTGAAGGAGCGGATCATCTTTCTCGTCGGCCCGGTGCACGATGAGGTCGCCAGCCTGATCTGCGCCCAGCTGCTGTTTCTCGAATTGGAAAATCCGGCGAAGGACATCGCCTTTTACATCAATTCGCCGGGCGGCGTGGTGACCTCGGGCTTGGCGATCTACGATACGATGCAGTACATCCGCTCGCCGGTTTCGACGGTGTGCATCGGCCAGGCCGCGTCGATGGGCTCGCTGCTGCTCGCCGCCGGCGCCAAGGGCAAGCGGTTTTCGCTGCCGAACTCGCGGATCATGATCCACCAGCCTTCGGGCGGCGCGCAGGGCCAGGCAACCGACATCGAGATCCAGGCGCGCGAGATCCTGGCGCTGCGCGCGCGGCTCAACGAGATTTACGTCAGGCACACCGGCCAGACGCTCGACGTCATCGCCGCCGCGGTCGAGCGCGACAAGTTCCTGTCGCCGCTCGAAGCGATGGAGTTCGGCATTCTCGACGAGGTCGTCGAAAACCGGCCCGGCAGCTTGGAGGAGCGGGCGCGCGCCTGAGCGCGCGGCGCGGCCGGTCGATCATGATTAAGTAGTTGTTGATCGGTCGCGAGCACATATACTCGGCGGCAGGGCGGGTGTGGCGATGGTGTCCGGCTGCCGAGCCGGGAACGATCAGGCCGGCGAGGCTGGTGCGTGCCTGCGGCCGGTGACGGAGTGGCGATGACCAAGTCCAGCGGCGGCGACTCGAAGAACACGCTCTACTGCTCGTTCTGCGGCAAGAGCCAGCACGAGGTCAGAAAGCTGATCGCCGGGCCGACCGTGTTTATCTGCGACGAATGTGTCGAGCTCTGCATGGACATCATCCGTGAGGAGCACAAGACGACATTGGTCAAGTCGCGCGACGGGGTCCCCGGTCCGCGCGACATCTGCAAGGTGCTGGACGACTATGTGATCGGCCAGGACCATGCCAAGCACGTCTTGTCGGTAGCGGTGCACAACCATTATAAGCGGCTGGCGCACGGCGCCAAGGCGAACGACGTCGAGCTCGCCAAATCGAACATCCTGCTGGTCGGGCCGACCGGCTCGGGCAAGACATTGCTGGCCCAGACCCTCGCCCGCATCATCGACGTGCCGTTTACGATGGCCGATGCGACCACGCTGACCGAGGCCGGCTATGTCGGCGAGGATGTCGAGAACATCATCCTGAAGCTGCTGCAGGCCGCCGATTACAACGTGGAGCGGGCGCAGCGCGGGATCGTCTATATCGACGAGGTCGACAAGATCTCGCGGAAATCCGACAACCCGTCGATCACCCGCGACGTCTCGGGCGAAGGCGTGCAGCAGGCGCTTCTCAAGATCATGGAGGGGACGATCGCCTCGGTGCCGCCGCAAGGCGGCCGCAAGCATCCGCAGCAGGAGTTTCTGCAGGTCGACACGACCAACATCCTGTTCGTCTGCGGCGGCGCGTTTTCCGGGCTCGAAAAGATCATCGCGCAGCGCCGCCAGGGCACCTCGATCGGTTTCGGTGCGGAGGTGCGCGGACCCGACGAGCGCAAGACCGGCGAGATCCTCAAGGACCTCGAGCCCGAGGATCTGTTGAAATTCGGCCTGATCCCGGAATTCGTCGGCCGTCTGCCGGTGGTGGCGACGCTCGACGATCTCGACGAGGCGGCGCTGGTCGACATCCTGACCAAGCCGAAGAACGCGCTGGTCAAGCAATACCAGCGGCTCTTCGAGATGGAGGATGTTCGTCTCGAATTCAACGACGAGGCGCTGAAGGCGATCGCCCGCAAAGCGATCCTGCGCAAGACCGGCGCCCGCGGGCTGCGTTCGATCATGGAGGCGATTCTGCTCGAATCGATGTTCGAGCTGCCGAGCCTCGTCGGCGTCAGCGAGATCGTGATCAATCGCGAGGTCGTCGAAGGGCGGGCGCAGCCGCTGCAAATCTATTCCGATCGCCGTGGCGATGTCGGCACCGGCGACTGACCGTGTCCCCGCATGCCGGCCGCCGCTACGGCGCGGCTTGACTGCCGGGAAAACCGGGCCAACCTAAAGACAGCGTATCTGTCCCCCGACCGACCGGCTCGCGCCGGGACGGTCCATCGAAAAAAGAGGGCTTATGTCAGAACTCGTGCGCGGTGCGCTCTATCCGGTCCTGCCCCTCCGCGACATCGTCGTGTTTCCGCACATGATCGTGCCGCTTTTCGTCGGCCGTGAAAAATCGGTGCGGGCGCTCGAGGATGTGATGAAGGACGACAAGCAGATCCTCCTCGTGACCCAGAAAAACGCGGCGCAGGACGACCCTTCGACCGCCGACATCTATTCCGTCGGGACCATCGGCACGGTGCTGCAGCTGCTCAAGCTGCCGGACGGCACGGTCAAGGTGCTGGTCGAGGGCGGGCAGCGGGCACGGATCGGACGCTTTGCCGAGAATGATTCGTTCTTTCAGGCCTATGCCGACACGATCCCCGACAAGACCGGCGGGCAGCAGGAGATGGCAGCCCTGGCCCGCACCGTGATCTCGCAGTTCGAGCAATACATCAAGCTCAACAAAAAGATCCCGCCCGAGGTGCTGGTCTCGATCAACCAGATCGACGATCCGGCCAAGCTCGCCGATACGGTCGCTTCGCACCTGACCCTGAAGATTTCGGACAAGCAGGAGCTGCTCGAGAGCGAAGCGATATCCGAGCGGCTCGAAAAGGTGTTCGGCTATATGGAGGGCGAGATCGGCGTGCTCCAGGTCGAGAAGCGCATCCGCAGCCGCGTCAAGCGGCAGATGGAGAAGACGCAGCGCGAATACTACCTGAACGAGCAGCTGAAAGCGATCCAGAAGGAACTCGGCGAGGGCGAGGACGGCCGCGACGAGATGGCCGAGCTCGAAGACCGCATCAACAAGACCGCCTTCTCCAAGGAGGCGCACGACAAGGCCATGGCGGAGCTGAAAAAGCTGCGCAGCATGAGCCCGATGTCGGCCGAGGCGACGGTGGTGCGCAACTACCTCGACTGGCTCCTGTCGGTGCCTTGGCAAAACCGGACCAAGATCAAGCGCGACATCAAGGGCGCCGAGAAGGTGCTCGACGCGGACCATTTCGGGCTCGAAAAGGTCAAGGAGCGCATCCTCGAATACCTCGCCGTGCAGCAGCGCATGAAAAAGATGAAGGGTCCGATCCTGTGCCTCGTCGGTGCGCCCGGCGTCGGCAAGACCTCGCTCGGCAAATCGGTGGCGCGCGCCACCGGCCGCAATTTCGTGCGCATGTCCCTGGGCGGCGTGCGCGACGAAGCCGAGATCCGCGGCCATCGGCGGACCTATATCGGCTCGATGCCGGGCAAGGTCCTGCAAGGCATGAAAAAGGCGAAATCCTCGAACCCGCTGTTCCTGCTCGACGAGGTCGACAAGCTCGGCGCCGATTGGCGCGGCGATCCTTCCTCCGCATTGCTCGAAGTCCTCGATCCGGAGCAGAACGGGACCTTCAACGATCACTATCTCGAGGTCGATTACGATCTGTCGGACGTGATGTTCGTGACGACGGCGAACACCTTGCGCATCCCGCAGCCATTGCTCGACCGCATGGAGATCATCCGCATCCCCGGCTATACCGAGGACGAGAAGGTCGAGATCGCGCGCCGTCACCTGATCCCCAAGCAGATGAAGGCGCACGGCGTTCGCAAGAGCGAATGGAGCATCAGCGACGATGCGGTGCGCGACCTCATCCGCTACTACACGCGCGAGGCGGGGGTGCGCAATCTGGAGCGCGAGATCGCCAACCTGACCCGCAAGGCGATCAAAGACATTCTGATGAAAAAGACCGAGCGGGTGGCGGTGACGCGGCGCAACGTCGAAAAATATGCCGGGGTGCGGCGGTTTCGCTTTGGCGAGGCCGAGAATGAGGATCTGGTCGGCGTCACCACCGGGCTCGCCTGGACCGAGGTCGGCGGCGAGCTGCTGACGATCGAAGCGGTGACGCTTCCCGGCAAGGGGCGGGTCACCGCAACCGGCAAGCTCGGCGACGTGATGAAGGAGTCGGTGCAGGCGGCGGAAAGCTTCGTCAAATCGCGCAGCTATGCCTTCGGCATCAGGCCGCCGATATTCGAAAAGCGCGACATCCACGTGCACGTGCCGGAAGGGGCCACACCCAAGGACGGACCCTCGGCCGGCGTTGCCATGGTGACCTCGATCGTCTCGGTGCTGACCGGCATCCCGGTCAAGCGCGACATCGCCATGACCGGCGAGATCACCCTGCGCGGCCGTGTGCTGCCGATCGGCGGGCTCAAGGAAAAGCTGCTGGCGGCGCTGCGCGGCGGCTTGAAGACCGTGCTGATCCCGAGCGAGAACGAAAAGGACCTCGCCGAGATTCCCGACAACGTTAAAAAGGGGTTGAAGATCATCCCGATCAGGACGGTCGACGAGTTGCTCGCGCAGGCCTTGACTGCGCCGCTCACACCGGTGGCCTGGTCGGAGGAGGACGAAACGCCGCCGGTAATTCCCGCGGTCAGAGAAGATCGATCCGGGCTGTTGACGCACTGAGCTGAAAGCGGCGCGCGTCTCGGTCGTGGCAGATTGCAACGCAGCATCGAGAACGCGCCGTAATGCCCGAAAATCGCTTCGATTCTTTGTCTGCGCGGCGGTTGACCTGTGGGCTGCTGCGCTCTAAACTCCGTGGCGAATTGACCAAGGCTAACGATCCCGCATACTCGCGCAGGGGGCAGCTCGTGAACAGGAACGAACTCGTCGACGCCGTTGCCAGCAAAACTGAATTGCGAAAGTCGGAGGCGAGCCGAGCAGTCGACGCTGTCTTCGAGTCGATCGGTGAGGCGCTGATCGGCGGCGACGAGGTCCGGCTCGTCGGTTTCGGCACCTTCTCGGTCGCCGCGCGGGCGGCTTCCGAGGGGCGAAATCCGCGCACCGGGGAGAAGATCAAGATCGCAGCGTCGAAGCAGCCCAAATTCAAACCGGGTAAGGGCCTCCGCAACTCGTTGAACTGACGCCGGGAACTGACGCCGGGAACTGACGCCGGGAACCGACGCCGGAACGGCGCTGTCTCGCGAACCGGGGCGATTAGCTCAGCTGGCAGAGCATCTCGTTTACACCGAGGGGGTCGGGGGTTCGAATCCCTCATCGCCCACCATCGGGGCGCCGCGGCGGCCGGCCCGGTGCCCTTGACACCCTGGCGGCAGGCGGCTAGGAGTGCCGGCCTCGATCGAGGGGCGCCCGGGGGCGTAGCTCAGTTGGTTAGAGCGCCGGCCTGTCACGCCGGAGGTCGCGGGTTCGAGCCCCGTCGCTCCCGCCATCGGTCGGGCAAGCGTGCGCGCGATTGCGCTGCAGCGCGAGCCGACATAACCGGTTTGCCGCGCCGGCGATCCGTTTTATATCTGTAGCTGAAACGGGCGGGAAACGGTTGCTGCGTGCCCGCCGATAGCAGCTTGGCCAGAGCGACAGCCCGAGCACCCCGATGGAAAGCCTGCTCCGCGAATATTTCCCGATCCTCGTCTTCCTGGCGATCGCCGGCGCGATCGCCGTGGCAATGGTCGCGGGGTCGGTGGTCGTCGCGCGCCAGCGGCCCGACAGCGAGAAGCTGTCGCCTTATGAATGCGGCTTCGAGCCGTTCGAGGATGCCCGCATCCGCTTTGACGTCCGTTATTATCTGGTCGCGATCCTGTTCATCATCTTCGATCTCGAAGTCGCTTTTCTGTTCCCGTGGGCGGTGTCGCTCGGCGACGTCGGCCTGTTCGGCTTTTGGTCGATGATGGTCTTCCTCGGCGTCCTGACCGTCGGCTTCATCTATGAGTGGCACAAGGGAGCACTGGAATGGGAGTGATCGAGGCGCCCGCCCGCCAGATCCCAGCCGGCGCGCAGAACCTGCTGCTCCGGGCCGCTACCGAGGAGGTTCAGGACAAAGGCTTCGTCGTCGCCAGGCTCGACGATCTCTTCAACTGGGCGCGCAGCGGATCGCTGTGGCCAATGACCTTCGGGCTCGCCTGCTGCGCCGTCGAGATGATGCACACCGGCGCCAGCCGCTATGACCTCGACCGTTTCGGCGTGGTCTTCCGCGCGAGCCCGCGGCAGGCCGACGTCATGATCGTCGCCGGCACCCTGTGCAACAAGATGGCGCCGGCATTGCGCAAGGTCTACGACCAGATGGCCGAGCCGCGCTGGGTCATCTCGATGGGCTCCTGCGCCAATGGCGGCGGCTATTATCATTACTCCTACTCGGTCGTACGGGGCTGCGACCGGATCGTGCCGGTCGATGTCTATGTGCCGGGTTGCCCGCCGACGGCGGAGGCGCTGCTCTACGGCATCCTCCTGCTGCAGAAAAAGATCAGACGTACCCGCAACTTCGTCCGCTAGCCCGGCCAATGGAACAGCGACTGGAAGCCCTCGCCGAACATGTTTCGGCGGCATTGCCCGATGCGGTGATCGCGACCGAGATCCGCCACGGTGAGCTGTGCCTCCGGATCGAGCGCGACGCGCTGCCCCGCATCCTCGCCTTTCTGCGCGACGATGCGAAATGCCGTTTCAGCGTGCTCTGCGACGTCTGCGGGGTCGATTATCCCGATCGGGAACGGCGCTTCGAGGTCGTCTACAACCTGCTCAGCATGACCCTCAACCAGCGCATCCGGGTCAAAGTCGAGATCGGCGAGGAAGAACCGGTGCCGTCGGCCGTCGAGCTGTTCAGCAGCGCCGGCTGGTGGGAGCGCGAAGCCTGGGATTTGTTCGGGATCTATTTCGCCGACAATCCCGACCTGCGCCGCATCCTGACCGATTACGGCTTTGACGGCCATCCGCTGCGCAAGGATTTTCCGCTGACCGGCTATGTCGAGATGCGCTACGACGAGGAGCAGAAGCGCGTCGTCTACGACCCGGTTCGTCTGCAGCAGGAGTTCCGGACCTTCGATTTCCTGTCGCCCTGGGAAGGCATGGACACGATCCTCCCCGGCGATGAGAAGGCCGGTTCGGCCGCGAGCGCGGCCCCGCAAGAGGGCGGCGGATGAGCGAGCCGCGGCCGACGGCGGAAAGCGAGCTGGAAGGCCCGCCGCGCATCAAGAATTTCATGATGAATTTCGGACCGCAGCACCCGGCGGCGCACGGCGTGATGCGGCTCGTGCTCGAAATGGACGGCGAAATCATCGAGCGCGCCGATCCGCATATCGGCCTGCTGCACCGCGGCACCGAAAAGCTGATCGAATACAAGACCTATCTGCAGGCGATCCCTTATTTCGATCGGCTCGATTATGTCTCGCCGATGTGCCAGGAGCATGCCTTTGCGCTCGCCGTCGAGAAATTGCTGGGGATCACGCCGCCGCCGCGCGCCCAATACATTCGGGTGCTGTTCGCCGAGATCACCCGCATCCTGAACCATCTGCTGTGCGTCTGCGCGTTCGGGCTCGATGTCGGGGCGATCACCCCGTTCCTGTGGGGCTTCGAGGAGCGCGAGCGGCTGATGGAGTTCTACGAGCGCGCCTCGGGCGCGCGCATGCACGCCAATTATTTCCGTCCGGGCGGTGTCCATCTCGATCTGCCGGCCGGCCTCACCGACGACATCCTGGCGTTCTGCGACACCTTTCCGCGCACCATCGACGATATCGAGCGGATCCTGACCGAGAACCGCATCCTCAAGCAGCGCAGCGTCGATATCGGGGTGGCGACCGCCGCGCAGGCTGCCGATTGGGGCTTTTCCGGGCCGATGCTGCGCGGCTCGGGCGTCGCCTGGGATCTGCGCCGGGCGCAGCCCTACGATGTCTACGACAAGATCGAGTTCGACGTGCCGATCGGCAAGAACGGCAATTCCTACGACCGCTATCTGGTGCGGATCGAGGAGATGCGGCAATCGGTCCGCATCATCAGGCAGGCGATCGCGCAGATGCCGCAGGGGCCGGTCAAGGTCGACGACCGCAAGGTGGCGCCGCCGCCGCGGGCCGAGATGAAGAGCTCGATGGAAGCGCTGATCCATCATTTCAAGCTCTACACCGAGGGCTATCACGTCCCGGCCGGCGAGACCTACACGGCGGTCGAGGCGCCAAAAGGCGAGTTCGGCGTCTATCTCGTCGCCGACGGCACCAACCGGCCCTATCGCTGCAAGATCCGGGCGCCGGGCTTCGCCTTTTTGCAGGCCGCCGATTTCATGTGCCGCGGTCACATGCTGGCCGATGTCGTCGCGATCATCGGCTCGATGGACATCGTCTTCGGCGAGGTCGACCGATGAGCGCGCCGCTCGAATCGACGGCATTCGAGCAGCCGGCGAGCTTCGGATTCACCGCCGAAAATCGCACACGCGCCGAGGCGCACATCGCCAAATACCCGCCGGGGCGCCAGGCGAGCGCAGTCCTGCCGCTGTTGGACCTGGCGCAGCGCCAGCACGGCGGGTGGCTGCCGCGGGCGGCGATGGACCATGTGGCGGCAATGCTCGGCATGGCGCCGATCCGGGTCTATGAGGTCGCGAGCTTTTACACGATGTTCAATCTGCGGCCGGTCGGGCGCTGGCTGCTGCAGGCCTGCACGACGACGCCGTGCTGGCTGCGCGGCTCCGACGCGGTGGTTGCGGCCTGCGAGAGAAAGCTCGGCATCGGCATCGGCGGCAGCACCGCGGACGGCCTCTTCAGCCTGATCGAGGTCGAATGCCTGGGGGCCTGCGTCAACGCGCCGATCTTGCAGGTCAACGACGATTTCTACGAGGATCTCGACGGGCCGGCGACCGAGGCGCTGCTCGACGCGCTGCGCGACGGGCATCCGCCATCGCCCGGCTCGGTCATCGGCCGGCACGGCTCCGAGCCGGTCGGCGGCCGCACCACGCTGCTCGGGTCTGCCGGCGATCAGGGGTGAGAGGACGCACATGCTTGCCGACCAGGACCGCATCTTCACCAACCTCTACGGCCAGGACGATTGGCGGCTCGCCGGGGCGCGGCGGCGCGGCGACTGGGACGGCACCAGGGATCTGATCCTCAAGGGCCGCGACTGGATCGTCGATCAGGTCAAGCAATCGGGGCTGCGCGGGCGTGGCGGCGCCGGCTTTCCGACCGGTCTCAAATGGTCGTTCATGCCGAAGCAGAGCGACCACCCGTGCTATCTCGTCGTCAATGCCGACGAGAGCGAGCCCGGCACCTGCAAGGACCGCGACATCCTGCGCTGGGACCCGCACAAGCTGCTCGAAGGCTGCCTGCTGGCCGGGGTCGGGATGGGGGTCAGCGCCTGCTACATCTACATCCGCGGCGAGTTCTACAACGAGGCGCAGAATTTGCAGACGGCGATCGACGAAGCCTACGACGCGGGTCTTCTCGGCAAGAACGCCTGCGGCTCGGGCTACGACATGGAGCTCTGCCTGCACCGCGGCGCCGGCGCCTATATCTGCGGCGAGGAGACCGGGCTGCTCGAAAGCCTCGAAGGGCGCAAGGGCCAGCCCCGGCTGAAGCCGCCGTTTCCGGCCGCAGTCGGCCTCTACGGCTGCCCGAGCACGGTCAACAATGTCGAGACGATCGCGGTGTCGCCGGCAATCCTGAAGCGCGGCGCCGCCTGGTTTGCCGGGATCGGCCGGCCGCGCAACACCGGCACCAAGATCTTCTGCATCTCCGGCCATGTCGAGCAGCCCTGCAACGTCGAGGAGGCGATGAGCATCCCGCTGAAGGAGCTGGTCGAGCGGCATGCCGGCGGGGTGCGCGGCGGCTGGGACAACCTGCTGGCGATCATCCCGGGCGGTTCCTCGGTGCCGGTGCTGCCGAAATCGATCTGCGACGACGTGCTGATGGATTTCGACAGCCTGCAGGCGGTCAAGAGCGGGCTCGGCACCGCCGCCGTCATCGTCATGGACAAATCGACCGACATCGTCAAAGCGATCGCCCGGCTGTCGAAATTCTACAAGCATGAGAGCTGCGGCCAGTGCACGCCGTGCCGTGAAGGCTTGGGCTGGGTGTGGCGGGTCATGGAGCGCATGGTCGAGGGCGATGCCTCGGTGGCGGAGATCGATACCCTGCTCGACGTCTCCTACGAAATCGAAGGTCACACGATCTGCGCGCTGGCCGATGGCGCCGCCTGGCCGGTGCAGGGGCTGATCCGTCATTTCCGCCCGGAAATGGAGCGGCGCATCGCCGAATACCGCGCCGCCGCGGCGCAGCAGCGGGCGGCCTGACATGCCGAAGCTGACGATCGACGGCGACGAAATCGAGGTGCCGGCGGGCACGACGATCCTGCAGGCCTGCGAGCATGCCGGGATCGAGGTCGCCCATTTCTGCTTTCACGAGCGGCTGGCGATTGCCGGAAATTGCCGGATGTGTCTCGTCGAAGTAGAGAAATCGCCAAAGCCGATCGCCTCCTGCGCGATGCCGGTCGGCGACGGCATGGTGGTCCACACGAAATCGCCAAAGGCGGTCAAGGCGCGCAAGGGGGTGATGGAGTTCCTGCTGATCAACCACCCGCTCGACTGCCCGATCTGCGACCAGGGCGGCGAGTGCGATCTGCAGGATCAGGCGATGGCCTACGGCTTCGACCGCGGCCGGTTCGAGGAGAGCAAGCGCGCGGTGCGCGACAAGGATTTCGGCCCGCTGGTCGAGACCCACATGACCCGCTGCATCCATTGCACGCGCTGCATCCGCTTTCTGACCGAGATCGCCGGCGTCGAGGAGCTCGGCGCCACCGGGCGCGGCGAGGACATGGAGATCGGCACCTATATCGAGCGTGCGCTCTCTTCCGAGCTGTCGGCCAACATCATCGACCTGTGCCCGGTCGGCGCCCTGACCTCGAAGCCCTACGCCTTCATGGCCCGGCCCTGGGAGCTGACCAAGACCGAATCGGTCGATGTTTTCGACGCAGTCGGCAGCAATATCCGGATCGACGCGCGCGACGGGCAGGTGCTGCGGGTGCTGCCGCGGCTGAACGAAGCCGTCAACGAGGAGTGGATCTCGGACAAGACGCGCTACGCTGTCGACGGCCTGCGGCGCCGGCGGCTCGACCGCCCCTATGCCGGCCGCGACGGCAAGCGCGCGGTCGAGTGGCGCGAAGCCCTCGATCTCGTCGCCGATAGGCTGCGGGCGGTGCCGGGCGAGCGCATCGCCGCGATCGCGGGCGATCTCGTCGACGCCGAGGCGATGTTTGCGCTCAAGGAGTTGATGGCCGGTCTCGGTGCGGCGAGCCTCGACTGCCGGCAGGACGGCGCCAGGCTCGATCCGGGTTGCCGCGCCGGCTACCTGTTCAACACGACGATCGCCGGGATCGAGCAGGCCGATGCCTGCCTGCTGATCGGCACCGACCCGCGCCGGGAAGCGCCGCTCGTCAACGCCCGGTTGCGCAAGCGCCACCTCCAGGGCGGGTTTGCCGTAGCCGCAATCGGCCCCGTGCTCGATCCGACCTTTCCGGTCGAGATGCTGGGCGAGGGCGGCGGCACCCTCGCCGCGCTCGCCGCCGGCGACCACCCTTGGGCGGCGCGGCTGCACGATGCGAAAAACCCGATGATCGTGCTGGGGCAGGGGGCGCTTGCCCGCCCGGATGGCGGGCGCGTGCTGGCCGCGGCACGCGCGATCGCCGACAGCTGCGGGCTCGTGCGCGACGACTGGAACGGGTTCAACGTGCTGCACCGGGCCGCTGCGCGCGTCGGCGGTCTCGACCTCGGCTTTGTGCCGGGACCCGGCGGGCGCGACGTTGCCGGCATCCTCGCCGGCTGCCGATCGGGCGATATCGAGATCCTCTACCTGCTCGGCGCCGACGAGCTCGATACGAGCGATTTCGGTTCGGCCTTCGTGATCTATCAGGGGCATCACGGCGATCGTGGGGCACAGCGCGCCGACGTCGTCCTGCCCGGCGCCGCCTACACCGAGAAGGACGGCACCTACGTCAATACCGAAGGGCGCGTGCAGCTCACGCATCGGGCGGTTTTTCCGCCCGGTGAAGCGCGCGAGGACTGGACGATCCTGCGGGCTCTGTCGGGCGCCCTCGGCCGGCCGCTGCCGTTTGATTCGCTGGCGCAGCTGCGGCGACGCATGCGGCAGGCCTGTCCGAACCTGGCCGATACCGATCAGGTGACGCGCGCGGCGTGGGGGCGGTTCGGCGAGGAAGGCCCGGTCGATCCAGCCCCGTTCGCCTATCCGACAGCGGATTTCTATCGCACCGACCCGATCAGCCGGGCCAGCCCGACGATGGCCGAGTGCAGCGCCGCCTTTGCCGGGGAACGGCAGCCGGCGCCGGCGCGGAACCGCACATATGCCTAGCTTTTGGACGGGCTACGCCGGAGTGACGATCATCACCGTCGGCGAGGTGCTGGCGGTCGTCGTGCCGCTGCTGATAGCGATCGCCTACCTGACCTATGCCGAGCGCAAGGTGCTGGCGTTTTCACAGCTGCGCAAAGGGCCGAACGTCGTCGGCCCGTTCGGGCTGCTGCAGCCTTTTGCCGACGGGCTCAAGCTCCTCGTCAAGGAGACGGTGGTGCCGAGCGGGGCGAACCGGGTGGTGTTCATCATCGCGCCGATCGTCACCTTCACCCTGAGCCTTGCCGCCTGGGCGGTGATCCCGTTCGATCCCGGCGTGGCCGTCGCCAATATCAATGTCGGGATCCTCTATATCTTCGCGATCAGCTCGCTCGGCGTCTACGGCATCATCCTCGCCGGGTGGGCGTCGAACTCCCGCTACGCATTTCTCGGTGCGCTGCGCTCGGCGGCGCAGATGGTCTCCTACGAGGTCGCGATCGGCTTTGTCCTGGTGACGGTGCTGATCTGTGTCGGCTCGCTCAATTTGAGCGACATCGTCGAGGCCCAGGCACGCGTACCGGTTTGGCATGCCTTCGCCTGGCCGCTGCTGCCGATGCTCGTGATCTTCTTCATCTCCGGTCTGGCCGAGACCAACCGCGCCCCGTTCGACGTGGTCGAGGGCGAGACCGAGCTGGTTGCCGGCTATTTCGTCGAATATTCGGCGATGGCGTTTGCCCTGTTCTACCTCGGCGAATACGGCAACATGATCCTGATGAGCGCGATGACGAGCGTGCTGTTTCTCGGCGGCTGGCTCGCCCCGTTCGGGATTGCACCCTTTACCTGGGTTCCGGGCCCGATCTGGTTCTTTCTCAAGATCGCATTCGTGCTGTTCTGTTTTCTGTGGGTGCGGGCGACGTTTCCGCGCTTTCGCTATGACCAGCTGATGCGGCTCGGCTGGAAGGTGTTTCTGCCGTTTTCGCTGGGCTGGCTGGTGCTGACGGCGGGCGTGCTGACCGCGGCCGGCTGGCTGCCGGCACCCTGACCCGGACGAGCGCCGCGGAGGATCGATCGATGGCTTTCCTGGAACGCAGCGCCCGCGGCCTGCTCTTGACCGAGCTGCTGTCGGGGCTGGCATTGACCCTGCGCTACATGTTCAAGCGCGCGGTCACCGTCAACTATCCCTATGAGAAGGGCCCGCTCAGCTCGCGGTTTCGCGGCGAGCACGCGCTGCGCCGCTATCCCAACGGCGAGGAGCGCTGCATTGCCTGCAAATTATGCGAGGCGATCTGCCCGGCCCTGGCGATCACGATCGAGGCGGAGCCGCGCGAAGACGGCAGCCGGCGCACGACCCGCTACGACATCGACATGACGAAATGCATCTATTGCGGCTATTGCCAGGAGGCCTGCCCGGTCGATGCGATCGTCGAGGGGCCGAATTTCGAATTCGCCACCGAAACCCGCGAGGAGCTGTTCTACGACAAGACCAAGCTCCTGGAAAACGGCGACCGCTGGGAGGTCGAAATCGCCAAGAACCTGACCCTCGACGCCCCCTATCGGTGAGACGCATGGGCAAGCTCCCCGCCGCAATCGCCCGCGGCCTTTCACGCGTGCTGCGATGATCCTCCAGGCCATCCTCTTTTATATCTTTGCCGTGCTGGCGGTGGCGGCGGGGGCGCTCGTCGTTTCGGCCCGCAACCCGGTGCATTCGGTATTGTTCCTGATCCTCGCCTTCTTCAACACCGCCGGGCTGTTCCTGCTGATCGGGGCGGAGTTTCTGGCGATGATCCTGGTCATCGTCTATGTCGGGGCGGTTGCGGTGCTGTTTCTCTTTGTCGTGATGATGCTCGATATCGATTTCGACGAATTGCGCAGCGGGTTCGTGCGCTATCTGCCGGTCGGCGGTGCCGTCGGGCTGGTGCTGCTGGCCGAGCTCTTTGTCGTCATTTTCGGCTGGGAGATCGCTCCCGCTGGGCCGGGCTGGGCGGCCGCGTTGCCGGCCGGCGGCGTCGCGCTGACCAATACGCGCGCCCTCGGCGACGTGCTCTACACGCGGTACCTGTTCGCGTTTCAGGTGGCCGGGCTGATCCTGCTGGTGGCCATGGTGGGCGCGATCGTGCTGACCCTGCGCCGGCGCGTCGATGTGCGCCGGCAGTCGATCGCGGCCCAGCTCGCGCGCACCCGCACGCAATCGGTCGAGGTGGTCAAGGTTCCGCTCGGCAGCGGAGTCCGGTGATGGCGATCGGCCTCACCCATTACCTGACGGTTGCCGCGATCCTGTTCACGCTCGGCATCTTCGGCATCTTCCTCAACCGCAAGAACGTCATCATCATCCTGATGTCGATCGAGCTGATGCTGCTGGCCGTCAACATCAACTTCGTGGCCTTTTCGGTGTTTCTGAACGATATTGTCGGCCAGGCCTTTGCCATGTTCGTGCTGACCGTGGCGGCGGCGGAGGCGGCGATCGGGCTCGCCATCCTCGTCGTCTATTTCCGCAACCGCGGCACCATCCGGGTGGAAGACATCAACATGATGAAGGGCTGAGGCCGTGGCCGTCATCGTCGTTTTTTTGCCGCTGCTGGCCGCCATCATTGCCGGTTTCTTCCCTCGGGCGATCGGCGACCGCGGCGCGCAGCTCGTCACCTGCGGCGCGCTGTTGCTGTCGGCGGTGCTGAGCCTCTTCGTGTTCCGCGACATCCTTGCCGCGGACGGCGCCCGGATCATCCCCTTGGCCACCTGGATCGTCGCCGGCGGGGTCGATGTCGTCTGGTCGATCCGTCTCGACACCTTGAGCGGGGTGATGATCTGCACCGTGACCATCGTCTCGTCGATGGTCCATGTCTATTCGATCGGCTACATGGCCGAGGATCCCTCGATCCCGCGCTTTATGGCCTATATGAGCCTGTTCACTTTTTTCATGCTGGCGTTGGTCACGGCGAACGATTTCGTGCAGTTGTTCTTCGGCTGGGAAGGCGTCGGCCTGATGTCCTACCTGCTGGTCGGGTTCTGGTACGATCGTCCTGCCGCCAACGCCGCCGCGATCAAGGCTTTTCTCGTCAACCGGGTCGGCGATTTCGGGTTTTCCCTCGGCATCTTCTCCATTTTCGTGATTTTCGGCGCGCTCGATTTTCCCAGCGTGTTCGCCAAGGCGCCGAGCGTCGTCGGCACGACGATCGATTTTCTCGGCTGGCGGGTCGATTCGCTGACCCTCGCCTGCATCCTCCTGTTCATCGGCGCGATGGGGAAATCGGCGCAGATCCCGCTCCATACCTGGCTGCCCGATGCGATGGAGGGCCCGACCCCGGTTTCCGCCCTGATCCACGCGGCGACGATGGTGACCGCGGGCGTGTTCATGGTCGCACGTCTCTCGCCGCTCTTCGAGTATGCCCCGGCTGCAATCGGCGTCGTTGGGGTGATCGGCGGCACCACCTGCATTTTTGCCGCCAGTATCGGCATGGCGCAGAACGACATCAAGAAGGTGGTCGCCTATTCGACCTGCAGTCAGCTCGGCTACATGTTCATCGGCTGCGGCGTCTCCGCCTATGCCGCCGGCATTTTTCACCTGTTTACCCACGCCTTCTTCAAAGGACTGCTGTTCCTGTGCTGCGGCGCGGTGATTCACGCGATGGGCGGCGAGCAGGACATGCGCCGCATGGGCGGCCTGTGGCGCAAAACCCCGGTCACTTACGTGACGATGTGGATCGGCGCGTTGTCGTTGAGCGCCATCGGCATCTGGGGTGTCGGCTTTTCCGGCTATTTCTCGAAAGATACGATCCTCGAGGCGGCCTGGGCGTCAGGGACGGCGGTCGGCCGCTACGGCTGGGTCCTCGGCACGCTGACAGCGTTCATGACCGCTTTTTACATCTCTCGCGTGATGTTCATGACCTTTCACGGCGAGTCGCGCGCCGATGAAGAGACCCTGCACCATGCCCATGACGCCCCATGGGTGATGCTGATCCCGCTGATCGTGCTGGCGATCGGTGCGACCTTGTTCGGCGGCCTCGGCTACAGCCATTTTGTCGGCGCTCAGCATGTGGACTTCTGGAAGAGCTCGATCCTGGTGCTGCCGCAGTATAATTCGCTGGGCGCGCTCGAAGGGGTGCCGCTGGCGGTCCGTTACCTGCCGTTGATCATGGCGCTCGCCGGCATCGGCATCGCCTATGTCTTCTATGTCGTCGCTCCGAGATTGCCGGTGCGGCTCGCCGCGCAGTTCCGCGCGATTTATTTGTTCGTGCTCAACAAATGGTACTTCGACGAACTGTATGATTGGGTGTTCGTGCGCACTGCATTCGTGCTCGGCGACGGGCTGTGGAAATCCGGCGACGGCACCGTCATCGACGGGCTCGGCCCCGATGGCGTTTCCGCGCTGACCCGCGATCTGGCGCGGCAGGCCAGCCGGCTCCAGACCGGGTATGTCTATCACTACGCCTTCGCCATGATGATCGGCCTCGTCGCCTTCGTGACCTGGTACCTGTTCCCGCGCTGAGCGAAAGTCCATCATCGTGAGCCACTGGCCGCTGCTCTCGCTCGTCACGTTTTTGCCGCTGGTCGGCGTCGCCTTCATCATGATGGCGCGCGGCGAGGACGCGGTCGTCGCGCGCAACGCGCGCTTCATCGCGCTGTGGACCTCGCTGATCGTCTTTGCCCTGTCGGTGCTGCTGTGGATCGAGTTCGACCCGGACACCGCCGCCTTTCAGTTTGTCGAGCGCGCAAACTGGGTCACCCTGGGCGGATTTACGATCACCTATCACATGGGGATCGACGGGATTTCGCTGTTTTTCGTCCTGCTGTCGACCTTGCTGACGTTGCTCTCGATCCTGTCGGCCTGGGAAGTGATCCAGCTGCGCGTGAAGGAATTCATGGTGGCCTTCCTCGTCCTCGAGACGCTGATGGTCGGCATGTTCTGCGCGCTCGATTTTATTCTCTTCTATGTCTTCTTCGAAGGCGTGCTGATCCCGATGTTCCTGATCATCGGGGTATGGGGTGGCGCGAACCGGGTTTATTCGGCGTTCAAGTTTTTCCTCTATACGCTGCTCGGTTCGGTGCTGATGCTGCTCGCCATCCTCGCCGTCTATTATCAGACCGGGACGACGGACATCGAGGCCGCGCTGACCCACAGCTTCCCGATGGGGCTGCAGAAATGGCTGTGGCTCGGCTTTTTCGCCTCGTTTGCCGTCAAGGTGCCGATGTGGCCGGTCCATACCTGGCTGCCCGACGCGCATGTCGAGGCGCCGACGGCGGGCTCGGTCATCCTCGCCGGCATCCTGCTGAAGATGGGCGGCTACGGCTTTGTCCGCTTCTCATTGCCGATGTTTCCGCTCGCCTCCCATTATTTCACGCCGTTGATCTTCGTCCTCAGCGCCGTCGCCGTGATCTACACCTCGCTGGTGGCGCTGGCGCAGACCGACATGAAGAAGCTGATCGCCTATTCCTCGATCGCCCATATGGGCTTTGTCACGATGGGCATTTTTGCGGTGACGAGCGAGGCGGTGCAGGGCGCGGTCATCCAGATGCTGAGCCACGGCCTCGTCTCGGGCGCGCTGTTCCTCTGCGTCGGCGTCGTTTATGACCGGCTGCACACGCACGAGATCGCGCGCTTTGGCGGCCTCGTTCACCGCATGCCGGCCTATGCCTTCGTCTTCATGGCCTTCACCCTGGCGGCCGTCGGCCTGCCCGGCACCAGCGGTTTCGTCGGCGAGTTTCTGATCCTGCTCGGCACCTTCAAGGTCAGCACGCTCGAATGCTTCCTGGTGGCGACGGCGTTGTTTCTCGGTCCGATGTACATGCTCTACCTCTATCGCCGCGTCATCTTCGGCACGTTGACCAATCCCGAGCTGCGCAGCATGTTCGACCTCAGTCTGCGGGAAAAGGCGGTGTTCGCTCCGCTCATCGTGCTGGTGCTGTGGATGGGCATCCATCCGACCTCGTTCCTGCGGCCGATCCAGGCCTCGGTCGATCATCTCGTCGAACGGGTGAACACGGCCACCGATGCCGCCGGCATGCGCCGCGCAAGCCTTCCTTAGACGCCGGCCGATGTCCCCCTTTGCCCTTCCCGATCTCTCGCCGGCATTGCCGGAGATGGCGCTTGCCGCCGC
The DNA here is from genome assembly GCA_963814865.1 of uncultured Alphaproteobacteria bacterium. GTDB lineage: Bacteria > Pseudomonadota > Alphaproteobacteria > ATCC43930 > CGMCC-115725 > AP-15. The sequence goes on from CAWFEN010000004.1 coordinate 104,647, forward strand.
GGCGATGGCGCTGCTGGTTCTGGGCGTGCTGCGCGGCGAGAGCTCGACCCGGCTGGTCTCCTGGCTCGGCGTCGCGGCGCTGATCGGCGTCCTCGTGCTCGCCCAATTCGGCACGGCCGGGCGCCATCTCGGCTTTTACGGCATGTTCGTGACCGATGCTTTTGCGCGGTTTATGAAAACCCTGGTGCTCGCCGGCTCGGCTGTAACGATCGTGATGGGACTGCATTATAACGAGGAGCACGGGATCGCGCGGTTCGAGTTTCCGGTTCTCGTCATGCTGGCGACCACCGGCATGATGGTGATGATCTCGGCCAACGATCTGATCACCCTCTATGTCGGGCTGGAGCTGCAGAATCTGGCGCTGTACGTGATCGCCAGCTTTGATCGCGATTCGGCGCGGTCGAGCGAGGCCGGGCTCAAATATTTTGTGCTCGGCGGGCTGTCCTCGGGCATGCTGCTCTACGGCATATCGATGGTGTATGGCTTTGCCGGGACCACCGCCTTTGCCGATATCGCGAGGCTGCTGACCGCGAATGCGGGTGTGCCGATCTCGACCGGCCTCGTCATCGGCCTCGTGTTCATCATCGTCGGCCTCGCCTTCAAGGTTTCGGCGGTGCCGTTCCATATGTGGACGCCCGACGTGTACGAGGGCGCGCCGACCCCGGTCACCGCGTTTTTCGCCGTCGCTCCCAAGATGGCGGCGCTTGCCTTGTTCATCCGCTTCATGATCGAGCCGTTCGGATCATGGATCGGCGAATGGCGCCAGGTCATCATCTTTCTGTCGATCGCCTCGATGGTGCTGGGCGCCGTCGCCGCCATCGCCCAGCACAACATCAAGCGGATGATGGCCTACAGCTCGATCGGCCATGTCGGCTACGCGCTGATCGGGCTGGCTGCCGGCACGGCGGGCGGGATCCGCGGCGTGCTGGTCTATCTCGCGATCTATCTGTTCATGAATGTCGGCACCTGGGCGGTGATCTTGTGCATGCGCCGACACGGGCAGATGCTCGAGGAAATCTCGGATCTCGCCGGGCTGTCCCGCACCCGGCCGGCGCTGGCGCTGGCGTTGGCGATCTTCATGTTCGCCTTGAGCGGAATCCCGCCGACCGCCGGGTTCTTCGCCAAGCTCTACATATTCCTCGCCGCCATCGACGCGAAGCTGATGGGGCTCGCCGTCATCGGCGTCGTCACCAGCGTGGTCGGCGCCTTTTATTATCTGCGGATCGTCAAGGTCATGTATTTCGATGAGCCGGCCGCCGCCTTCGATCGCCCGATCAGCGCCGAGCTCAAGGGCGTCGTCTTCGTGACCGCGATCGTCACCTTGTTCTTCTTTCTGCTGCCCGGACCGATCGTCGGCAGTGCCGAGGCTGCGGCTGCGGCGCTGTTTCTGCGATGACACGGCTGCCGCCGAGGATTTCTCCGGCCTATCGGGTAATTTCCTGCGACACCATCGGCAGCACCAACGACGAGGCGAAACGGCTGGCCCGCGCCGGCGGCGAAGAAGGGATTTTGGTGTGGGCGCTCGAGCAGACTGCCGGGCGCGGCCGGCGCGGGCGTCCCTGGGCGTCGCCGCCGGGCAATCTTTATGTTTCGCTGATCTTGCGTCCGGCCTGCCCGGCAGGCCAGGCGGCGCAGCTCGGCTTTGTCGGGGCGCTCGCAGTCGGGGCGATGCTCGGAGGGCTCGGCCCGGCATTCGGCATCCTCTCGTACAAATGGCCGAACGACGTGCTGATGAACGGCCGCAAGATCGCCGGCATCCTGCTCGAATCCGAGATGGGCCGAGGCGGTGCCTTGGCTTTTCTCGTCGTCGGCGTCGGCGTCAACCTCGCCGCGGCGCCGCCTGATACCGAGTTTCCGGCCACCTCCATCGCCGCGGAAGGCCATCTTCCGCCGACGCCGGCGGCGGCGCTCGAAGCCTTCGCGCGGCATTTCGAAGCCTGGACCGGGTGCTGGCGCGCCGAAGGTTTCGCGCCGGTGCGCGCGGCCTGGCGCGCGCGCGCCATCGGCCTCGGCGATCCGATCCGGGTCCGGCTCGAGACCGCCACCTTGCACGGCAGGTTTCTTGATATAGATGAACAGGGCGCGCTGCTGCTGGAGGCCGAGGGGGAGTGTCGGCGCATCTCGGCCGGCGACGTATTTCCGGCCGAGCTTTGACGAGGCCGCATGCTGCTCGCGATCGATTCCGGAAACACGAATGTGGTCGGCGCCGTCTATGACGGCGACGTGCTGCGCGGGTCGTGGCGCGCGGCGACCAACCCGCACCGCACCGCCGACGAATACGCGGTCTGGCTGATCCAGCTGATGGCGTTGTCTGGGCTCGCGCCCGCCCAGATCGATGCCGCGATCATCGGCAGCGTCGTGCCGGAATCGACCTTCAACCTCATACGGCTGTGCCAGCGCTATTTCGCCAGCGAGCCGCTGATCGTCGGCCGCCCCGATTGCCTGCCCGGCATCGGCATCGATGTCGACATGCCGAAGGAGGAGGTCGGCGCCGATCGGGTCGCCAATGCCGTCGCCGCCCAGGACCGTTATCAGCCGCCGCTGATCGTCGTCGATTTCGGCACCGCGACAACCTTCGACATCGTCGACCGTTCCGGGAATTATTGCGGCGGGGTGATCGCTCCGGGCATCAACCTGTCGCTGCACGCCTTGGATATGGCGGCGGCACGGCTGCCCAGGATCGGCATACAGCGCACCTCGGCGATCGTTGGCCGCAGCACGGTCCCGGCCATGCAATCCGGCGTGTTCTGGGGTTATGTCGGCTTGATCGAGGGGCTCGTCCAGCGCATCCGCGCCGAGCGCGGTGAAAAGATGGGGGTGATCGCCACCGGCGGTCTCGCGCCGCTGCTGTCCGGAGCGACCGAATTCATCGACCATGTCGATCCTGATCTGACCTTGTGGGGGCTGCGCCTGATCTACCGGCGAAACCGCAACCGATGAACGATCTCCCGTACCGATCCGCCGTTCGGACCGACGCAGAGGACGCCGGCGCGCTGTTCTTCGTCTCGCTCGGCGGCGCCGGCGAGATCGGGATGAACCTCAGCCTCTACGGCTATCGGGACGATTGGCTGATCGTCGATTGCGGCGTGACCTTCGGCGATGATTCGCAGCCTGGGCTCGATGTGGTCATGCCCGATCCGGCCTTCATCGTCGAGCGCCGCGACCGGCTGCTCGGCATCGTCGCGACCCATGCGCATGAAGACCATATCGGCGCCATTCCCTATCTGTGGACGCAATTGCGCTGTCCGGTCTGGGCGACCCCGTTCACCGCCTCGCTGCTGCGGGCAAAGCTGGTCGAGGCGCGGCTCGCCGACAAGGTCAGGATCAACGTCGTGCCGATGTCGGGGCGGTTCAGCATCGGCCCGTTCGATCTCGAGCTGATCACCTTGACCCACTCGATCCCCGAACCGAATGCGGTCGTGCTGCGCACCCCGGCCGGGATCGTGCTGCACACCGGCGATTGGAAGTTCGATCCGGACCCGGTGATCGGCCCTGCCGCCGACGAGGCGGCGCTGCGCCGGCTCGGCGAGGAAGGCGTCCTCGCGATGATCTGCAATTCGACGAACGCGCTGCGGCCCGGCAGCTCGGGATCCGAGGCCGCGCTGCGCGCGTCGCTGACCGATCTCGTCGGCCGCTATGATGCGCGCGTGGCGGTCGCCTGTTTTGCGTCGAATGTGGCACGTCTCGAAACGGTCGCGCGGGCCGCTGCCGTGCATGGCCGCGAGGTGGCGCTGGTCGGGCGCTCGCTGTGGCGGATCGACAAGGCGGCCCGCGAAAACGGTTATCTCGGTGATGTGCCGCAGTTTTTGACCGAGGAGGAGGCGGGCTACATTCCCCGCGGCAAGATCCTGCTGGTCTGCACCGGCAGCCAGGGCGAGCCGCGTTCGGCGCTGGCCCGGATCGCGCGTGACGACCACCCCCATATCGTCCTCGAAGAGGGCGACGCCGTGATCTTTTCGTCGCGGATCATTCCCGGCAACGAGAAGGCGATCGGCCGCCTGCAGAGTGCGCTCGCCCGGCTCGGCACCGAGATCGTCACCGAGACGGACCATTTCGTCCATGTTTCCGGCCACCCGGCGCGCGACGAGCTTGCGCACATGTACCAGCTCGTGCGCCCGCAGATCGCGATCCCGGTTCACGGCGAAGCCCGCCACCTGATCGCGCATGCCCGTCTCGCGGCGGAGTGCCAGGTGCCGCAGCCGCTCGTCATCGAAAATGGCGACATGGTGCGGATTGGCCCGGGCGGTGCTGCCATCGTCGACGAGGTGCCGGTCGGAAGGCTGGCGAGCGACGGCAAGACCCTGCTGCCGCTCGGCGGCGAGGCGCTGAAGGAACGGCGCCGCGTCACCCTCAACGGCAGCGCCGTCGCGACGGTGGTCCTCGACCGTCAAGGCCGTCTCGCGGCGCCCCCGACGGTCAGCGTCATCGGCTTGGTCGAGAGCGACGCAGCGGCTGCGGCGATGCCCTATCTGCACGCTGCGGTCGAACGCGGGCTCGACGAGCTGCCGCCGGGGCAGGTGCGCGACGACGACGCCGTGCGCGATGCCGCCCGGCGCGCGTTGCGCCGGGTGCTGAACGAGCGTTTCGGCAAGCGCCCGCTGATCGAAATCCATTTGGTCCGGATTTGATGCGGGGGCCGATGATCGGCAGGCTCAATCATGTTGCGATCGTGGTGCCCGATCTCGCGGCGGCGAGCGCACTCTATCGCCAGGCCCTCGGCGCCTCCGTATCGGAACCGCAGGCGCTGCCCGCGCACGGCGTCGCGGTCGTGTTCGTCGAGCTGCCCAACACCAGGATCGAGTTGCTCGAACCGCTCGGCGCCGATTCTCCGGTGCGTGGTTTTCTCGAACGCCATCCTTCGGGCGGCCTGCACCACGTCTGCTATGAGGTCGACAACCTGATCGCCGCGCGCGACCGATTGCAGGCGGCGGGGGCGCGCGTGCTGGGCGATGGCGAGCCGCGGCCGGGCGCCCATGACAAGCCGGTGCTGTTTCTGCACCCGAAGGATTTCTGCGGGACCCTGATCGAGCTCGAAGAGGCGTGAGCCGGGACGTGGGCGAGTTTCGTTGGTCATGACTGTGGCGGCGACGTTCGTCCGGCTGGCGATCGATGCGCTGGTGCGCTTACCGCGGCCCGGTTGCCGAGGGTCATGAGATGAGCGCCGCTTATTGCCGGGCCGCGCCCGGGCATCCGGTGCATGGCCGCTACCATGATTCCGAATACGGCTTTCCGGCAAGCGACGAGCGGGTGCTGTTCGAGCGGCTGATCCTCGAGATCAATCAGGCCGGCCTGTCCTGGCTGACGATCCTCAACAAGCGCGCCGCCTTTCACGCCGCCTACGCCGGTTTCGAGGTCGACCGCGTCGCCGCTTTCGGCCCGGCGGAGATCGACCGTCTGCTCGCCAATTCGGGCATCATCCGCAACCGGCTCAAGATCGAGGCTGCGATCGAGAATGCGCGGCGGATTCAGGCCCTGCGTCAGTCGCACGGGTCGTTCGAAGGATGGCTCGTGGCACATCATCCACGCCCGGTCGAGGCATGGACGCGGCTTTTCCGCCAGACCTTCCGCTTTACCGGTGGACAGATCGTCGGCGAGTTTCTGACGAGCCTCGGCTATCTGCCCGGAGCGCACGAGCCCGACTGCCCGGTCTTTGCCCGGATTCTCGAACTGTCTCCGCCCTGGTCGTGTGCCTCAGCGACGTGAAATGGAGCGTGTTTGACCGCGGCGGCCGTTTCTTGCTACCGAGACGGTCGGTTGACCCTGGTGCGTCGGGCCGGGGCGCGGTCGTGCCCGAGGCATAAAAGGGCTCGTCAATGATCAGCGGCGCACCGTTCCGAGCGGGCGCCCATAGTCGAGGGTGGGATGGGTCGAATGTCGCTGCGGCAAAAATATATGGAGATCCTCGCCGGGATCGTTCCGGTTGGGGCGGTCGGCGTGTCGCTGTTGCTTGGTTCGACGGCGCCAGCCGCCGCCAGCCAGGAGCCGGCGGCCGCGCAGCCGCAGGCGGTGGCTGCGGCGCGGGTCTCCGAGCGGCTCGCCGCGATCCGCGAGGCCGTCTCCGATGTCGCCGGGCCGGGCGCGGGAGCGGCCGAGAGCCGGACGCAGCTCGTCTGGTGGGCTAATGGCGGCTGGCGCAACGGGGGCGGCGGCTGGCGCAACGGCGGCGCATGGGGCAATGGCGGTTGGCGCAACGGGGGGTGGCACAATGGCGGCTGGCACAATTATTGGCGAAATTGGTGACGCCGGCGGTGTCTTTTTGTTATAGAGATGCGAGCGTCTCTCACGGGACGCCGGGGTGGGCACGCAAGAGGAAGTCGAGCCTGTTCGAGCGGGCGCCTGATAGTCGATAATGAGGTGACTGTGATGTCGCTGCGGCAGAAATATTTCAGAATCCTGTCATCTGTCGTTCCGGCCGGGGCGGTCGGCGTCTCGCTGTTGCTCGGCTCGACGGTGCCGAGCGCAGCCACCCAGGAGCCGACGGCCATGCAGCCTCGGACCGCGGACGACGCGCGGGTTTCCGAGCGGCTCGCCGCCATTCGCAATGCCGCTTCCGCCGTGGCCGGACAGGAAGCCGCACGACAGGGCGACGGCAATTTGCATCTCGCCTGGGGGAATTGGTGGCGCAACTTTGGCTATCGGCCGTGGGGCGGCTGGGGCTGGCCGAACTGGAACAATTGGCACAATTGGAACAATTGGAACAATTGGTGGCGTAACTGGTGAGCGGGTGACCGATACCGAGGCGATCGCGGGCAGCGCCGTGCCGACGATCGACCTGCTCGTCGTTCAGCCGACCCCGTTCTGCAATATCGATTGCAGATATTGCTATCTGCCGGATCGGAATTCGAAGGCGGTCGTCGCACCGCAGACCTTGCACAATTTGTTTTCGCAGGTCTTTGCATCGGGCTGGCTCGGCGAGCACCTGTCGGTCGTGTGGCATGCCGGCGAGCCGCTGGTGCTGCCGGTCGCCTTCTATCGCGATGCGTTCGCCATGATCGAGCGCCTGCGGCCACGCGACCTGCCGGTCGTGCATTCCTTCCAGACGAACGGGACCTTGATCGACAATTCCTGGTGCTCGTTTTTCGCCGAAGCGCAGGTCAATGTCGGGGTCAGCATCGACGGCCCCCGGCACCTGCACGACTGCAGCCGGGTGACGCGCTCGGGCCGCGGCACCTTTGACCGGACGATCGCCGGCATCCGGCTGCTGCGCCGGCATGGGGTTCCGTTCCATGTGATCTCGGTATTGTCGTCGGCCGGCATGGCGGCACCCGGCGAAATGTTCGATTTCTACGTCGCCGAGGGGATCGAGCGGGTCTGCTTCAATGTCGAGGAATCCGAAGGGGATCACGTCTCGCAATCATTTGGCGAAAGCGGAGTCGAGGCGGCCTATTACCGGTTTCTGGGCGAATTCTGGCGGCTGTCGGCCGCCGCCCCCGGCAAGATCACCTTCCTGCGCGAAATCGAGCATGCGCTGCAGCAGGTCATCCGGCCGCAGGAAGCCTCGTTCCGCAACCAGCTGGTCGAGCCCTTCGCCATCACCAGCATGGATTGGGCCGGCAATATCTCGACGTTCTCGCCCGAGCTGCTCGGCTTGAAGAACCCGGCCTACGACGATTTCATCCTGGGCAACATCAATCGTGATGCGCTCGTCGATCTGCCGCGCCGGCCGGCCTTTGCCCGGATGCTCGCCGATATCGGCGCCGGGGTCGCCATGTGCCGGGAGCGTTGCGAATATTTTTCGGTGTGCGGCGGCGGCGAGCCGGTCAACAAGCTCGCCGAAAACGGCTCCTTCGCCAGCACGGAAACGATATATTGCCGCCTGACCAAGATGCGGGCGACGGACCTCGTGCTCGACGCCCTCGAACGGGTGCCGGCGGGCGGACTCGACCCCGCGACGATCCCGCGCGCGGCAATGCCGGGGCCAGGTCCGGCCGAGAGCGCCGGCTTACGCGGATAACCATCGTCGAATCGGAGGACAGCATGAACGAGATATTCCGCTGGTTGGGCGTGCTCGCCATCGTGGCGGCGATCGAGGGAAGCCCGGTCGTGCCGGCTCTCGCCCAAGGCGCCGCGGGCAGTCAGGCAGAGCCGAACAGCGCGCCGCCGCCGGGATATGTGAGCGGCGGTCAGGAGCCGACGGCGAACGCCGCCGCCGGGACCCAGCCCCAGTCGGCGACCGAGGCACAGCCGACGACCGAGCTGCCGGTGCTCTACGTCACCAGCGTCGAAATCCTCACCTCCCAGACCGAACCCAAGATCGACATCGTGCGGGTGACCGGGTTGACCGGGTCGCAGGGCTGGAGTGCGCCGGAACTGGTTCCGACCTATGTCGGCAAGCCCCTCGACGGCATTCTCGACATGCAGTTCGTCGCCACGATGCCGGCGCAAACCCAGCCGGCGACCGGTTTCGTCCCGATCGGCGCCATCTTCACGCTTGAAGAGGGCCATGCGTTCAAAGGCGTCCGCGTCCGCGCCTCCGAGAATGCGATCGAGGTCGACCAGATTCCCGGCAGCAAGACGGCAACCATCGACGTCAACGACTGCCGAGACTGCGTCGGCAAGAAATTTGTCGAGAAGGGCGAGACGCCGGCCGGGGCAACCGGGGCCGTTCGCCAGGAGGATCTGCCGAAGGTGCTGCGCTGGATCCCGTCCGACCGCGGGATCAGAGGCATCACCCACAACCCGAACCGGCTCAACCTGACACTCGGCACCGACAATACGATCATCGCGGCTTATTGGGAGTAGGCCAGGGGCTTCATTCTGACGCGGCGCGACCCGGGCCGCGCAGCGCTGCGGCGGTGTTGCCGTCGCTGGCGCAGCCTGGCCGCCGCATCGCTGGCGATCGGACTGTCGATCACGAGCGCCGGCGGCGCCGAAACCCGGTTGCCGATTAGCGGAGGCGCCCCCGCGCTCGATCGCCTGGCTGCCGCCGTCGACGGCATCGAATCGAGCTACGGCACCGATCCGGCGATGTGGCGTCCCGAGGCGGATGGACCGCAGGGGCCGATGCAGGTCTCGGCCGCCGCGGCGGCCGATGCCGGCGGCGGCGACCGTTTCGACACGGCTCAAAACCGCTTGCTCGGCCGTACCTATCTCGCGCTGCTCTATCGGCGCTACCGCAGCTGGCCCGACGCGGTTGCGGCCTATAATTGGGGACCGGGCAACATGGACGGGTGGATCGGCGGCGGCCGCCAACCGGACAAATTACCGGACGCGGTTGCCCTCTACCGCGTCCGCGTTCTTTATACCGCGCTTTACGGACCGCTCGGCTTTGGCCCGTTGCCGAGGTTCGGCATGGTCCATCGCCAGCCGCGCCGGCCGCTCGCCGATCGCCGCCATCCCGGCACGGGAAGCATCGCCGTCGAACGGCTTTACGGCTACATCATGCGCGCGAGCGACAGCCCGTCTCTCGCTGCCGATCCGGATGCTCCTTAACCAGCCGGCATGTTGCCCAATGGGGAGAAAGAAGGGCGAGGAGCTGACGATCCCGCCGTTCGACGCATCAGTAGCCGCCGCCATGCTGCGGGCGGACGTTCGGACACTGGCCGGCGGGAGGACAGATGATATCCATCGAGCAGGCTGAAGGCAGCAGCATCAAACCTGCGACGATCACCCATAAGACAATTCGCGTCATCGCCGCCGGGTCCCGCAGCGCCCGGCCATCCCGGTCGGCTTGGCCTCCACCTGATGACGGCATGCCGCGCACCAAACCATCAAAAAAGAGCGATCGGCGCAAGCCCATCCATCGGACGATTGCCCTGCTGCTGGTCCTGTGGCCGCTCGGCGGTTGCGCCGTAACCGGGCCGGACGCCAAGCCCGCCGCCCTCGCAGGACGATCGCAGCGGCATGCATTAGTTCCGTTGGCACGGCGCTGCCGTCCGTCCCGGCTGGACATCGTTGATGAAGTATCGAGGTTGCTGGTCGGAGTGAGAGGATTTGAACCTCCGGCCCCTGCCTCCCGAAAGCAGTGCTCTACCAGGCTGAGCTACACTCCGCCGACCGGGCGCCGTCTATAGCGCCTGCGCCGCCGACAAGCAAGTTCCGTCCCGACGATACCGGGGTGGCCGTGTCGGGCCGCCTGAATCAAAAGCTGCGCTCGGTGGCGAAAATCGCCGCTTCGGTCAGGGTGCGGCGCTCGGCGCCGTCGGCGAAGATCGACAGCGCGTCGCGCGCGCTCGCCGCATAGGCACGGGCCCGCCGGAGGCTCTCGGCGAGAGCGCCGCGGCGCTCGACCAGGAGGATCGCCTGATCGAGGTCGCCGGGCCGCTGGTCCATCTCTTCGAGTGTGCGGCGCCAGAACGCGCGCTCCGGCTCGTCGCCGCAGGCGAAGGCAACCAGCACCGGCAGCGTGATCTTGCCGTCGCGGAAATCATCGCCGACGGTCTTGCCGAGCTCGGGTTGGCTCGCCGAATAGTCGAGCATGTCGTCGATCATCTGAAACGCGATGCCGAGGTTGCGGCCAAACCGCTCGAGCGCCTCCTCTTCTTCCGCCGGCCGTTCCGCCATGACGGCGCCGATCCGGGCGGCGGCGGCGAACAGAGCCGCGGTCTTGGCCTCGATAACCGCGAGGTAGGCAGCCTCGGTCGTCTCGGTGTCGTTCGTGTTCATCAGCTGCAGGACTTCGCCCTCGGCGATGACCGCGGAGGCATGCGACAGGATGTCGAGGATGCGCAGCGATCCGTCCGCCACCATCAGCTCGAATGCCCGGCTGAACAGGAAATCGCCGACGAGGATCGCCGGCTTGTTGCCCCAGACCGCATTCGCCGTATCGCGGCCGCGGCGCAGCTCGCTCGAATCGACGACGTCGTCGTGCAGCAATGTCGCGGTGTGGATGAACTCGACCGCGGCGGCCAGCGCGATGTGGCGCGCGCCCTGATAGCCGCAGAGGCGCGCGCAGCCGAGGGTCAGCAGCGGCCGCAGCCGCTTGCCGCCGCCGGCGACGATATGGCCGGCGAGCTGGGGGATCAGAGCCACCGGGCTCTGCATCCGCTCGACGATCAGCCGGTTGACGCCATCGAGATCGCTTTTGAGAAGCCGGGTCAGCGGGTCGAGCGACGCTTTCCGCCCGGCGCGCACGCGATCGACACCCGCCACCAGCGTCACCCGATTCTCCCGCCTGTCCGGCATCGCGGCCGCGCGGCCGCCCGATCGGCTTGACGCGCCCGAAAGCGCGCGAGCATAGAATGACCGGGAAAGCGGTCAAGAGCCGCACCGCCTCATCCCGATCACAGCCGCTTTACCCGCTGGCATCATGAAGGAGCTGCTGCGCACCAACGATCCCGTCCGCCTGTCATGGGCGCAGGCGGTGCTGGCCGATGCCGGCATCGAGAGCCTCGTTCTCGACCAATATACCAGCATCGTCGAAGGCAGCATCGGTGCCATCCCGCGCCGTCTGATGGTGCTGGAGCGGGATCATCGGCGCGCCTGCGCGGTGATCGACGCTGCCGGGAAAGAGCGCTCGTGAGCGGCGCCGCGGCGGCCGAGCCTGCTTTCACCGAGGACCGTCTCCTCGGCGGCCGGGTACGATTGCGGCAGCCCGCCGCCGGCTACCGCGTCGCGATAGATCCGGTCTTTCTCGCCGCCTCGGTGCCGGCCGAGCCGCATCAGCTTGTTCTCGATGTCGGCTGCGGGGCGGGGGCGGCGATGCTGTGCCTGGCGGCGCGGGTGCCGCATTCGCGGGTCGTCGGTCTCGAAATGCAGCGCGATCTCGTCCGCCTCGCCGGCGACAACACGATTTTGAACGGGATGGAAGCCCGCGCCTCGGTCATGATCGGCGATCTGCTGCACGCGCCGCCGCGGCTCTCGCCCGGCGCCTTCGACCACGTCATGGCGAACCCGCCCCATCACGAGCGCGGCACCACGGCCCGGGCGGCGGCACCGGGCAAGACCGATGCGACGGTCGAGGGCGACGCCGACCTCACCGCCTGGGTGCGCTTTTCGCTGACCATGGTGCGTCCCAAGGGCACGGTGACCTTCATCCACCGCGCCGACCGGATCGACGCATTGCTCGCCGAGATCGCCGGGCGCGCCGGCGAGGTCGTCGTCTATCCGCTGTGGCCGGGGCCGGGAAAACCGGCGGCCCGCATCCTCGTGCGTGCGCGCAAGCAGATCGCCGCACCGGCCCGGCTCGCCGCCGGTCTCGTTCTGCACGAGCCCGACGGCCGGCTCACGGCCGCCGCCGAGGGTGTGCTGCGCGAGGGCAGGGGCCTCGAATTGTAGGCCGCTGGTGGCGGCCGCGCGCGCTCCCCATCTGACATTGCATGACCCTGCGCGATAATCTCAAGCTCGATCGGCTGTGGCAGCGCGGGCCGGTCGTGTCGGTGCTGCGTTTCGACGGCGTCATCATGCCCCGGCTGCGGCGCGGCGGGATCTCGCTGGCGAGCCACGCGGCGGCGATCGAGCGGGCCTTCCGCGGCCGCGGCCTGGTTGCGGTCGCGATCGTGATCAATTCGCCGGGCGGCGCCGCGGCGCAGTCGGCGCTGATCTGCCGCCGCATCCGCGAGCTCGCCGACGAGAAGGGGGTTCCGGTCGTCGCCTTCGCCGAAGATCTGGCGGCCTCGGGCGGGTATTGGCTCGCGCTCGCCGGCGACGAGATTTTCGGCGAGGAGACCTCGATCCTCGGCTCGATCGGCGTGATCAGCGCGGGCTTCGGCTTTGCCCGGCTGATCGACCGGCTCGGCGTCGAGCGCCGCCTGCATACGGCCGGGGCGCACAAATCGCTGCTCGACCCGTTTCTGCCGGAAGACCCGGCCGATGTCGACCGGCTGGGCGGCTTGCAGCAGGACATCCACCGCGCCTTCAAGGAGCAGGTGCGGCAGCGCCGCGCCGGCAAGATCGACGCCGCCGACGAAACCCTGTTCAACGGCGATGTCTTCACCGGGCGGATGGCGCTCGACCGCGGCCTGATCGACGGCATCGGCGAGGTACGCGCGGTCATGCGCCGGCGCTATGGCGACAAGGTCAGGCTGCGGCCGATCGCCGTCGAGCGGCGCCGCCCGTTCTGGCGCCGGCTGCCGTTCGCCCGGCGCGAGCCGATCGCCATCGTTTCCGAGCTCACCGACTGGATCGAGGCACGGCTGCTGTGGGCCCGCTTCGGGCTGTGACGCAGCTGCCTTGACCCGGCTTCGGGCGCAACGGTAAACCTCGCCGATGTTCGCGTTCCCGAAGCTCGTCGTGCTGATTCTCGTGTTCGGCGCCGTCTGGATCGCCTATCGCTGGCTCAACGGACCCGCGCGCGATCTGCCGCGCCGCCGGGCGCCGCCGCCCCGGGCGATCGAGGCCGAGGAGCTGACGCCGTGCGGGGTGTGCGGCGCCTATGTCGCGCCGCGCGCACCCGGCTGCGGCCGAGCCGGATGCCCGCAACCGCGTTGATGGCGCCGCGTTCGAGAGGCCGGATTTGAGCTTTCAATCGCTGATCTTCGAACTGCAGCGCTATTGGGCGCGGCAGGGCTGCGTCATCCTCCAGCCCTACGATGTCGAGATCGGCGCCGGGACCTTTCATCCGGCGACGGCGCTGCGTGCGCTCGGCCCCGAACCCTGGCGCGCCGCCTATGTGCAGCCCTCGCGCCGGCCGACCGACGGCCGCTACGGCGAGAACCCGAACCGGCTGCAACTGCACCACCAGTTCCAGGTCATCCTGAAACCGGCGCCGGCGGACAGCCAGGAGCTGTATCTTGCGAGCCTCGCGGCGATCGGCGTCGAGGCCGGCCGGCACGACATCCGCTTTGTCGAGGATGATTGGGAGAGCCCGACCCTGGGCGCCTGGGGGCTCGGCTGGGAGGTCTGGCTCGACGGCATGGAGGTCAGCCAGTTCACCTATTTTCAGCAGGTCGGCGGCATCGAATGCGACCCGGTTTCGACCGAGCTGACCTATGGGCTCGAACGCTTGGCGATGTATGTCGAGGGGGTCGAGAGCGTCTTCGACCTCGACTACAACGGCGTCTCCGGCCAGGGGCAAGTCGCCTATGGCGACGTGTTCAAACGCGCCGAGCGGGAATTTTCGGCCTATAATTTCGAGATCGCCGACACCGGGCGGCTGATCGCGCATTTCGCCGATGCCGAGAAGGAGTGCCGCGCCGTCCTTGATCGCGGACTGGCCTTGCCGGCCTATGACCAGTGCCTGAAGGCGAGCCATCTGTTCAACCTGCTCGACGCCCGCGGCGCGATCAGCGTGACCGAGCGCGCTGCCTATATCCTGCGCGTCCGGGCGCTCGCCAAAGGCTGCTGCGAGACCTGGCTGGCGGGAACGGGAACGTGATCGGCGAATTGCTGCTCGAACTGCTGTCGGAGGAGATCCCGGCGCGGATGCAGCGCCGCGCCATCGCGGATCTGATCGGACTGCTGCGCGGCAAGCTCGCCGAAGCGGAGATCCCCGCCGTGGAGCTGCGCGGCTGTGTGACGCCGCGCCGGCTCGCCGTCATCGCCGCGGGCATCCCGCCGGTGCAGCCGGATCGCGTCGATGAGCGGCGCGGGCCGCGGGTCGGCGCCCCGGCGCCGGCGATCGACGGTTTTCTACGCTCTGCGGGGCTCGGCTCGATCGAGCAATGCGAGATCCGCGACACCGGCCGCGGCGAGTTCTATTTCGCGGTCGTCAAGCGATCGGGCCGCCCGGCCGCCGAGGTGCTGCCCGGCCTGATAATGGCCGCAATCGCCGAGCTGCCCTGGCCGAAATCGATGCGCTGGCCGGGCTCGCCGCTGCGCTGGGTGCGGCCGCTGACCTCGATCATCTGCCTGTTCGAAGGCGAAGTGCTGCCGCTGGCCCTCGGCCGGGTGCCGGTCGGCCGCACCACCAGCGGCCACCGCTTCCTGGCGCCGGGCGAGATTTGCGTCGGCAATGCCGCCGACTATGTCGAGCGGCTCGAAGGCGCCCATGTCGTGCTCGATCAGGATCGCCGCAAGGAAATGATCCGCACCGGTCTCGACCGCCGCGCGGCGGAATTGGGGCTCGTCGTCAAGCCCGATCCGGGATTGCTCGACGAAGTGACCGGCCTCGTCGAGTTGCCGGTCGTCCTCGCCGGTGCGATCGACGCCGATTTCGTCAAGCCGCTGCCCGCAGGTCTGCCGCCCGAGGTGCTGGCGACGGCGATGCGCACGCACCAGAAATATTTCTCCTGCCTTTATCCCGAGCCTGCCCCGGCGAAAGCCGGGGGCACGCCGGCGCCGCATTTTCTGTTCGTCGCCAACAATCCCGGCGATCGAGAGACCATCGTCGCCGGCAACGAGCGCGTATTGCGCGCCCGCCTCGCCGACGCCCGCTTTTTCTGGGACCAGGACCGCAAGATCCGCCTCGAAGACCGCGTCGAGGCGCTGAAAGACCGCGTCTATCACGCGAAGCTCGGCAGCGTGTACGACAAGGTCGAGCGGATGGAGAAGCTGGCGGGGTTTCTCGCGGAAGGGCTTTACTCTCCTGTCACCCCCGCGCAAGCGGGGGTCCAGGGCGACCGCTCATACGTTGCAGCCCTGGATTCCCGCATCCGCGGGAATGACGATGGAGGGCCATGCCGTTTGGCGCAGCGTGCCGCAAATCTCGCCAAGGCGGATCTGTCGACCGGCATGGTCGGCGAATTCCCCGAATTGCAGGGGATCATCGGTGGCTATTACGCGCTGTGCGATGGCGAGCCGCGCGAAGTCGCCGACGCGGTCGCCGACCATTACCGGCCGCTTGGGCCGAATGATGCCTGCCCGACGGCGCCGGTCAGCGTGATCGTTGCACTCGCCGACAAGGTCGACACGCTCGTCGCGTTTTTCGCAATCGGCGAGAGGCCAACCGGATCGAGAGACCCTTTCGCGCTCCGCCGCGCCGCTCTCGGCCTGATCCGCCTCGTCCTGGAAAACAAGTTGCGGCTCCAGCTCAAGGAGATTGTCTTCCGCAACGCGTCGATGACGCTCCCGCCGGGCAGTCGCGATCCCAGCGCGGAGGTTCTGGAGTTTGTCGCGGATCGCCTGAAGGTACATTTGCGCGAACAAGGCACGCGGCACGATCTGATCGCCGCGGCCTTCGCCCAGATCGGACAGCGGGAGGACGATCTCGTGCGCCTGATGGCGCGGGTAGACGCACTTCGCGGCTTTGTCAATTCCGAGGACGGGGCCAACCTTTTGACCGCTTATCGGCGTGCTGCGAACATCGTCGCCATCGAGGAGAAAAAGGACGGCCGGGTGTATGGCGGCTTGGTCGATCGCAAACAGTTGCAGCAGCGCGAAGAAGATGCGCTCGCGAGGTGTCTCGATCAGGTCAGCACGCAGGCCGAGCCCTTGCTCCGCGCCGAGAAATTCGCGGAGGCGATGGCGGAACTCGCGCGGTTGCGGCGGCCGATCGACGAATTTTTTGAACGCGTCACCGTTAATACGGATGACCCGAAGCTGCGCGAGAACCGGCTGCGGCTGCTGTCGCGCATTCGCGCGACGATGAACCGGGTCGCCGATTTCTCGCAGATCGAAGGGTGAGCGGCGGATGACGAAATGGGTCTATGGCTTTGGCAACGGCAGCGCCGAGGGTCGCGCCGATATGCGCAACCTGCTCGGCGGCAAGGGCGCCAACCTCGCCGAGATGAGCAATCTCGGGCTGCCGGTGCCGCCCGGCTTCACGATCACGACCGAGATCTGCACCTGGTTCTATGCGCATGACAAATCCTATCCGCCCGAGCTGAAGAAACAGCTCGCGGTGGCGCTCGCCGGGGTCGAGGAATTGCTCGGCGCGCGCTTTGGCGACGCCGACAATCCGCTGCTGGTCTCGGTGCGCTCGGGGGCGCGCGTGTCGATGCCGGGCATGATGGATACGGTGCTGAACCTCGGGCTCAACGACCGCGCCGTCGAAGGCCTGGCGAAGAAAAGCGGCGACGAGCGCTTCGCGTACGACAGCTATCGCCGTTTCATCCAGATGTACGGGCAGGTCGTGCTCGGCATCGAGCATCATCATTTCGAGGAATTGCTCGAAAGCCACAAGCGCGACACCGATCAGACGCTCGATACCGAGCTGTCGGCCGAGGATTGGAAGATCATCATCGCCGGCTACAAGGACGTCGTGGCGCAGGAGCAAGGCCGGCCGTTCCCGCAGGACCCGGCGGAGCAGCTGTGGGGGGCGATCGGCGCCGTATTCGGATCGTGGATGAACCCGCGCGCGGCGACCTACCGCAGGCTGCATGACATCCCCGGCGATTGGGGGACGGGGGTGACGGTCCAGGCCATGGTGTTCGGCAATATGGGCGCGGATTGCGCGACCGGCGTCGCCTTCACCCGCAACCCTTCGACCGGCGTCAACGAGTTTTACGGGGAGTACCTGGTCAATGCGCAAGGCGAGGACGTCGTCGCCGGCATCCGCACCCCGCAGCATCTGACGACCGCCGGCAAAAAGGCGAACAGATCGACATTGCCGGCGATGGAAGAGGTCATGCCCGAGGTGCTCGACGAACTGTACCGGGTGCGGCGGGTGCTCGAAGACCATTACCGCGACATGCAGGACATCGAGTTCACGGTGCAGCGCGGCAAGCTGTGGATGCTGCAGACGCGCTCGGGCAAGCGCACCGCCCAGGCGGCGCTGAAGATTGCCGTGTCGCTGGTCGAGGAGGAGGTGATCGGCCGTGCCGAGGCGGTCCGCCGCATCGAGCCCAACTCGCTCGACCAGCTGTTGCACCCGATGCTCGATCCCAAAGCGAAGACCACCGTCCTTGCCCGCGGCCTTCCGGCTTCGCCGGGTGCGGCTTCGGGCAAGGTCGTGTTTTCGGCCGACGAGGCCGAATCGTTTGCGACGCGCGGCGAGGCGACGATCCTCGTGCGGATCGAGACGAGCCCGGACGACATCCACGGCATGCACGCCGCCCGCGGCATCCTGACGACGCGCGGCGGCATGACCAGCCACGCGGCCGTCGTGGCGCGCGGCATGGGACGGCCCTGCGTCACCGGCGCCGGCGATATCAGGATCGACTACGCGGCGCGCACGATGATGGTGCGCAACGTTGCGGTGAAGGCGGGCGAAACGATCACGATCGACGGGTCGAGCGGCGAGGTCATGGCCGGTACGGTGCCGACGATCCAGCCTGAGCTTTCCGGCGATTTCGCGGCCCTGATGGGCTGGGCCGACGCGATCCGCAAAATGAAGGTGCGGGCCAATGCCGAGACCGCCCTCGATACCGCGACCGCCCGCCGCTTCGGTGCCGAGGGCATCGGCCTCAGCCGCACCGAGCACATGTTCTTCGAAGCCGACCGGATCGGCGCGATGCGCCAGGTGATCATGGCCGACGACGTGGCCGGAAGGCGCGTTGGGCTCGCCCAGCTGTTGCCGATGCAGCGCGCTGATTTCGCCGAAATCTTCCGGATCATGAAGGGGCTGCCGGTCACGATCCGCCTGTTGGACCCGCCGCTCCACGAATTCCTGCCGAAAACGGACGCCGAGTTCGCCGAAATGGCGCGGCTGACCGGCAAGAGCGTCGGGGCGATTCGCGACCGCGCCACGGCGCTGCACGAGACCAACCCGATGCTCGGCCACCGCGGCTGCCGCCTCGGCATCACCTGCCCCGAGATCTACGAAATGCAGGCGACGGCGATCTTCGAGGCGGCCGTCGCCGTCACCAGGGAAACCGGCGCGGCGGTCGAGCCGGAAATCATGATCCCGCTGATCGCCACCCGGATGGAATTCGACATCCTCAAGACGCTGATCGATCGCGTCGCCGCAGCGGTGATGGAAAAGGCGCACGTCACCATGCCCTATCTCGTCGGCACGATGATCGAACTGCCGCGGGCGGCTTTGCGCGCCGGCGAGATCGCCGAGACTGCCGAATTCTTCAGCTTCGGCACCAACGATCTGACCCAGACGGTGTTCGGCCTGTCGCGTGACGATTCGGCCAGGTTCATCGGGCCGTATCAGAAGCTCGGGATCTTCGAGCACGACCCGTTCGTCACCATCGACGTCGCCGGGGTCGGCGAACTGGTGCGCATCGCCGCCGAGCGCGGCCGCGCCGTCCGGCCCGCGTTGAAGCTCGGGATCTGCGGCGAGCACGGCGGCGACCCGGCCTCGATCCATTTTTGCCGGGCGATCGGGCTCGATTACGTTTCGTGCTCGCCCTACCGGGTGCCGATCGCGCGCCTCGCCGCGGCGCAGGCCGAGCTGGCGGGCGATCGCGGTGACGAGGCGGTGTGAGCGCGAGGGCGGCGAGCGTCGTTCTGCTGTTGGCGCTGCCGGTCGCTGCCGCGCACGCGGCCGGCGCGCAGTTCCAGGCACCCGTGCAGCTGCTGCCGCTGCCGACCATCGCTCCGGCCCCGACCCCGGTGCCACTCCCGCCGCCGATCAATCCGGGCCCGGCAGTCGCCCGACCGGACGGCCTGTCGCCGATCCTGACCCAGCCCGGGCCGCTCTTCCCGGTGCCCGCGCCGGCGAGCCCGTCCTATCCGGCGCTGCAGCTTCCCGGCCCGATCGATCAGCAGAAAATGCGCGCCTATCGCAATGACCTGCTGAACCGGCAGCGGCAGCTCGACCGCGCCGGCGTCAGCCCCGACAGCACGCGCAGCCGCGAGATCCAGCAGCAGCTGAACCCGCCCGACGCTCCGCCCGGCCCCCAATAGCCGGGGACGGTCAGGACACGGCCTCGCTTTCGAGGCGCATCCAGCCGGGTTTTGTCGGAGTGACGGCGGCGCCTTCCACCTCCAGCCGCTTGCCGGCGAGCACCGGCTCGATCCGCAGCAATGCGAGCCCGTGCCGGTCGCGGCTCGACCGCATCTCGCCGACCTCGCGGCCATCGGCGGTCACGATGGTTCCGGGCGCCGGGGCGGGACCGTCGATTTCGATCGGCATCAGCCGTTTCTTGACGAGGCCGCGGTATTTCGTCCGGGCCGTCAGCTCCTGGCCGATGTAGCAGCCCTTGTGCCAATCGACGCCGTTCAACTCGTCGAAACCCGATTCGAGCAAAATCGACTTTTCGGGCACGAGGTCGCGGCTGCCGTCGGGGATTCCGAGCCCGAGCCGCAGGCGGTCATAGGCGGCAAATGGAGCTTCGAGAAAGCCGGAAGCGGCGAGGGCTGCTCGCGCGGTTTCGCGCGGCAGGATGCAGCGGGCGCCGAGGGCGGCGAGACGCGGATCGACAAAGGCGACGCCCCCGCCGAACGGCCGGGCGGCACCGGGGTCGCCGGCAAGCTTGAGGGCGGCGAGGGCGCTCTCGCCAAAAACCGCCGCCACCGCCAGGTCGGGCCGCGCCCCGAGCATTGCCTTGGCGCGCAGCCGATAGATCGCGAGCCGTCTTTGCAGATCGGCGAGGCGCTGCGATTCGGCGTCGAGCAGGATCGCCTCGCCCGATTCGATCATGATGAAATCGTGCAGGTATTTGCCCTGCGCCGTCAGCAGGGCAGCATAGCGCGCCTGCTCGGGACCGACTTTCTCGACGTCGTTCGAGACGAGCCCCTGCAGGAAGGCGCGCCGGTCCGGTCCCGAGACGGCGAGCACGCCGCGATCGTCGAGCACGACAAAATCGACTTCGGCCATGGCACATACTAGCGGTTGCGGCGGGGTAGAGGTAGTCGGGGATCGCTTTCTTGGCAAGGCGAAGGCCGCAGGATATAAGGCGCTCCGGATCGGTGAAATGCATATCCTTTTCGTCACCGCGACGCGCATCGGCGATGCCGTGCTGTCGACCGGCCTGTTGTCTCACCTGATCGAGCGCCATCCCGGCGTGCGCCTGACCATCGCGGCGGGGCCGGTGGCGGCGCCGCTGTTCGAGGCCGTGCCCGGGGTCGAGCGGATCGCCGTCATGGACAAGCTGCCCTGGTCGCTGCATTGGCTGCCGCTTTACGCCGCCGTCGCACCCCGGCGCTGGGACATCGTCGTCGATCTGCGCGGCTCGGCGCTCGCCTGGCTGCTGCGCGCCGGCACGCGCAAGGTCATGGCCAAGGGCGATGCCGGCGAGCACCGGGTGCGCCAGCTCGGCCGCCTGTTCGACCTCGATCCGCCGCCCGCGCCGCGGCTGTGGACCTTGCCGCGGCATGAGGCGGCGGCCGGCGGGCTGCTCGGTCCGGGCGGCCCGGTTTTGGCGATCGGTCCCGCCGCCAACTGGCGCGGCAAGCAGTGGCGGGCCGAGCGTTTTGCCGAGCTGGCGCGGCGGCTGACCGCCGCGAACGGCTTGCTCGCGGGAGCGCGGGTCGCGGTGCTGGCCGCCGGCCACGAGCGCGAGCAGGCCGGGCCGCTGCTCGAAGCGATCCCGCCGCACCGGCGAATCGATCTGGTCGGCCGGGTCGATCTGCTGACCGCCGCCGCGGTGCTGCGGCGCTGCGCACTGTTCATCGGCAACGATACCGGGCTGATGCACATCGCCGCGGCGGTGGGCACGCCGACCCTCGGTCTGTTCGGGCCGAGCCCGGTCGGGCAATACGCGCCATGGGGCCCGCGCGCGGGCTTTGTCTGCTCGGCGGACCCGCTTGCGACGATGTTCGGGCCGGGCTTCGACCACCGCACCACGGACAGCCTGATGGACGGCCTCTCGGTCGATGCCGTCGAGGCGGCCGCGCGCCGCTTGTGGGGCACGGTCGCGAGCCAGGCGGCGTGAACAGGTCGGGGCGACCGAGCCTGTCCGCGCTCGTCGTCGCCCATAACGAAGAGCGCCAGCTCGCCGATTGTCTCGCCGGTCTCGGCTTTGCCGACGAGATCGTCGTCGTGCTCGACCGCTGCGGCGACCGTTCCCGCGAGATCGCGCAAGGCTTTACCGATCGTCTTGTCGAGGGCGCCTGGGAGCGCGAGGGGCCGCGGCGCCATGCCGGGATCGAGGCCTGCCGCGGCGACTGGGTCCTCGAAATCGATGCCGACGAGCGGGTGACGCCGGGGCTCGCCGAGGAAATCCGGCAGGTTGTCGCCGGGTCCCCGGCCGCCTGGCACCTGGTCCCGGTCGACAATTATATCGGCGATCGTCTGGTGCGCTGGGGCTGGGGGGCGTCCTTCGGCCGGTCGGCCCATGCCGCGCTGTTTCGCAGGGGCGCCAAGCAATGGGGCGACCAGCGCGTGCATCCGGCGGTGTCGCTGACCGGCATGCAAGGCACCGCATTGTCCACGCGCATCCTCCACTACGTCGACCGCGACATCTCCGAGATGCTGCGGCGCCTCGACCGCTATTCGAGCGCGCACGCGCAGGATCTGCGCGACAGCGGCGAGATCGGCAGCTACGGGCGCAATTTGCGGCGCATCCCCTCACGGTTCTGGAAGTGCTACATCGGCCGCCGCGGCTATCGTGAAGGGCCGTACGGCTTTCTGATCGCGCTCTGCGCGGCGCTCTACCCGATCCTCTCCTATTTGAAGGCCCGGCTCGACCCGCCGGCAACTCCCGAAGCTCGCCCTCGGATCGCCTCCGAGGGTGAGGGGCGGCTGGCGACAGAAATCGAAGCGCCGTCCGAGCAGCGCTGATGGCGCGCATCGTGATGGCCGATGACGGCATCGCTTTCGACGGCAGGATGGCCGAGACCGCACCGCTGGGCGGCGCCGAGACCGCTTTCGTCGCGCTTGCCGAGGCATTCGCCGGGCGCGGTCATGCGGTCGAGGTGCGCAACCATTGCCGCGCCGCGCTGACCCATCAGGGTGTGCGCTGGGCGCCGCTCGCGACCGGAATGCCCGCTTCGTGCGAGCTCTATATCGGCAACCGCGGGCATCGGGTCATCGGGCTCGTCCGCCAAGCGGGGCGGCGGCTGTTCTGGCTGCACAATCCCGCAGGCTATCTGAAAAAGCCGCGCAATTTGTGGCGGCTCGCCTGGTATCGGCCGCTCCTGGTCGCGACCGGCATCTATCACGCGGCGACGATCCCGGCCTGGCTGCCCTGCGGCGGGCGCCGGACGATTCCTTACGGCATCCTCGACCGCTTTCGCCGGGCGGTCCCGCGCGAGCTGCCGCCGCCGCGCGCGATCTTCACCTCGAACCCGCTGCGCGGGCTCGACTGGCTGCTCGATCTGTGGTGCGCCCGCATCGCCCCGGCGGTGCCGCAGGCGGAATTGCATATCTATGCCGGCGGGGCTGTTTACGGCACCGCCGGTGCGGTGAAAAGGGGACCGATGGAACACGTCCTGGCCCGCGCCGATTCGCTGATTGCCTGCGGTGTGCGCCGCTTCGCGCCGGTCGGGCGCGAAGCGCTGGCGGCGGCGCTCGCCGGCGCGCGGGTCATGCTCTATCGCGGCGACCCCGGCGAAACCTTCTGCCTCGCCCTCGCCGAGGCGCAGGCGATGGGGGTGCCGGCCGTCGTCACCCGGCTGGGCGCGGTGGGCGAGCGGGTCGTCGATGGGGTCACCGGGCGCGTGGCGGCGAATGACGATGATTTCGTCGCGGCCGCGGTCGCCGCCTTGCGTGAGGACGCGTTGTGGCGCCGCTGGCACCTCGCCGCGCTCGAACACCAGCGCGGGTTGAGCTGGGACGCGGTGGCCGGCCGGTTCGAGGCATTGCTCGAATGACCCGCCGGCTGTTGCAGGCGATCGCCGGGGCGCGGCATGGCGGGGCCGAGAATTTCTTCGTGCGGCTGGCAGCGGCGTTGCAGCGCGCCGGCGAGACCCAGCGGGTGCTGATCCGCCGCGATCGCGCCCGGTCGCAGAGACTGCGCGCGGCCGGGGTGGCGGTGGCCGAGCACCGTTTCGGCGGCCCGTTCGATCTCGCGACCCGGCTCGCCTTTCGCCGCGCGATCGCCGCCTGGCGTCCCGATCTCGTGCTGACCTGGATGAGCCGGGCGGCGCGGCTTTGCCCGCGCGGCGATTTCGTGCATGTTGCCCGGCTCGGGGGGTATTACGATTTGAAATATTATCGGCGCTGCGATCATCTGATCGGCAACACCCGCGCCATTGTCGATTACGCCGTCGCCCAGGGCTGGCCGCGCGACCGCATCGTCTATCTGCCGAATTTTGTTGACGATGCGCGCGCCGCGGCGCCGCCGTCTGCCGCGCGTGCCGCACCGCGGCAAAGGCCGGCCGCCCTGGCGCTCGGCCGTCTGCATCCGAACAAGGGGTTCGGCCTGTTGCTCGAAGCCATCGCCGTCACCCGCGAAATCGATCTGCGTATCGCCGGCGAGGGTGCGCTGCGCCCGCAGCTCGAGCAGCTCGCCGTCAATCTGGGCATCACCGAACGCGTGCAGTTTCTTGGCTGGCGCGAGGACGTGCCGGCGCTCCTCGCCGATGCCGATCTGCTCGTCTGTCCGTCATTGCACGAGCCGCTCGGCAATGTCGTGATCGAGGCCTGGTCCGCCGGCCTCCCGGTCGTCGCCACCGCAAGCGACGGGCCGGCCGGGCTGATCGTGGACGACGAGAGCGGAATACTCGTGCCGCTGCCCGGCCAGCCCGGCGGCGGACCCGCGGCACTGGCCGGCGCGATCGAGCGCTTGTGCCGGGATGCGGCGCTGCGCACCCGGCTTGGGCAAGCCGGGCGCCGCGCCTACGAGGCCGGGTTTACCGAGGCGGCGATCGTCGGCCGCTACCGCAGCTTTTTCGATCGGCTGATCCGCTGATGTGCGGGATTGCCGGGCTGATGACGCTCGACGGCACGGCGCCGCCGGCGGCGCCGCTGCGGGCGATGGAGGCGGCACTGCGCCATCGTGGCCCCGATGGCGACGGCCGCTACCGCTCCGGCGATGTCGGCATGGTGCAGACCCGCCTCGCCATTATCGATCTGGCGACCGGCGACCAGCCGCTGCACGAGCCGGGCGGTGCTGCCCTGATCGCCAATGGCGAGATCTATAACTACATCGAGCTGCGCCAGGAGCTGAGCGGCGGGCGTCCGACGGTCTTTTCGACCCAGTCGGATTGCGAGATGCCGCTGCATCTCCATCGCCGGCACGGGCTCGATTTTACCGAGCATCTGCGCGGCATGTACGCCGTGGCGATGCACGATCCCGGAGCGGGCCGCCTGATTCTGGCGCGCGACCCGTTCGGCATCAAGCCGCTCTATTACGCGGAGACGCCGCGCGCCTTTGCCTTTGCTTCCGAGCCGGGCGCGCTGATCGAAGCCGGCATCGTGGAGCCGCGCCTCGTGCGGCCGGTGCGCAACGAGCTGGTGCAGATGCAATTCACGACCGGCCGCGAGACGATATTCGCCGGGATCAACCGGGTTTTGCCCGGCGAGACGGTAATCGTGCGCCAAGGGCGGATCGTCGAGCGCCGGCATCGGGCGGCACTGCCCGAAGACGGGCCGGCGGCGCTCGGTGAAGAGGAGGCCCTGGCCCGGCTCGATGCGGCCCTGGCCGAGAGCGTTCGCCTGCACCAGCGTTCGGACGTGCCCTTCGGCATGTTCCTCTCCGGCGGCATCGATTCGACGGTGGTGCTGGTGATGATGGCGCGGCTGGCCGCGCGTCCGGTCAAGGCGTTCACGATCGGCTTTACCGAGAGCGACGTCGCCGACGAGCGCCCGGCCGCGCGCACCGCAGCGGCCTGCGTCGGCGCCGAGCATATCGAGATCGTGTTCGACGAAGCAGATTTCTGGCGCCTGCTGCCCGAGATCGTGTCATGCGTCGACGATCCGGCCGCCGACTACGCGATCCTGCCGACCTGGGCGCTGGCCCGCGCAGCCCGCCAGGCCGGGCTCAAGGTCATTCTCTCGGGCGAGGGCGGGGACGAGCTGTTCGCCGGCTACGGCCGCTATCGCAGCGTCACGCGCCCGTGGTGGGCCGGCGGCCGCATGCCGCGCGCCCGTGGCGTGCTCGACGGGCTCGGCGTGCTGCGGGCCGAGATCGCCGGCTGGCGCGACGGGATCGCGGCTGCCGAGGCGCGCCTCGGCGATCACGGCCGTACCCCGCTGCAGGTCGCGCAGGCGGTCGACTGCGCCGACTGGCTGCCGAACGATCTGCTGGTCAAGCTCGACCGCTGCCTGATGGCGCACGGTACCGAAGGCCGCACGCCGTTTCTTGATCCGGCGCTTGCCGCGCTCGCCTTTCGCCTGCCCGACGAGCTCAAAATCAAGCGCGGGCTCGGCAAGTGGCTGCTGCGGCGCTGGCTCGCCGATCATCTGCCGCAGGCCCAGCCGCTCGCCCGCAAGCGCGGCTTTACCGTGCCGGTGGCGCGCTGGATTGCGCGGCGCGCCGATACGATCGGCCCGCTCGTCGCGCGCTCGCCGGCGGTGCGCGAGATCTGCCGGCCCGACGCGGTCGAGACCCTGTTCTTCGCGGCCGCCGGGCAAAAGCGCGCCGGCCGCGCCGCCTGGAACCTCCTGTTCTACGCGCTCTGGCATCGTCGCCACATCGAGCGCGCCCAGCTCCCGCCTGATACGCTGGCCGCGCTGGCGCAGAGCGGCTAGCCGCGGTCAGCGTGCCCGATCGATTGCCGCACGCATCTTTTCATATCGGCCCTGCGGGACGATCTCGGCGACGGTGCCGTCGGGGGAGCGGTATTTGATCGGGACCTCGCCGGGCTTCGACAGGATCGTGCCGCCATTGGCGACCACCTTTTCGGCAAAACCCTCGTGGTCGTCGACCTCGATGCCGAAATGGTGGATGGCCGGGCCCGCGCCGACCAGCTTTGCTTCCTCGTCGTCCTCGCTGTCGTACAGCATCAGGGCCAGATCGACATAGCCGTCGGTCAGGTGCCGGGAGACATGCCCGCGCGACCGTCCGGTGCCGACCTGCCGGAAACCGAACACGTTCTCATAGAACTTCGTCGCCGCCTCGAGGTCGGTCACCTTGAGGGCGACGTGATTGATCCGCGGCATTCTGCTCTCTCCTATTCCTTGCTGCCGTCATACGGGGCGATCACCGTACCGGTGCGGTATTCCGCCGGTTCGAGGATCACCTCCGTTTTGGTGTCCTTGAACTGGTCGAGGCTGTTGCTCTTGATGTTCTGCCACTGCACTTCGAGCACCCGCGGTTTCGACCATTCGCCGTCCTTGCCGAAGCGGATGTCGCCGACGATCGTCTTGAACGGGTGGGTGCGGATATAATCGGCGAGCTTGCCCTGGTCGAGGGTCTTGGCCCCCTCGATCGCCGCGCCGAGCACCTGCAAATTCGCATAGGCAAAGGGCGGCAGGTACCAGCCCAGCGGATCGACGCCCGCGCTGGGGGCTTTGGCTTGGTATTCCTTCAGAAAATCGAGAATCCCAGGGAATTGCATCGTCGGCGCCGGGATCCACCAATCGTAATCGATGATGTCGTTGAGTTTCGCTCCGAACTGCTGCTTCACCGCCGTGTATTGCAACCCGACCATGCCGCCGCCGAAAAACCGGGTCTTGAGGCCGGCTTCGGTCGCGGCGCGCAGCATGCCGACCGAACCCGGCGGGTAGGAGGCGACGAAAACCATGTCGGGGCTGGTCGCCTGGATGGCATGGACGATCGGCGTGAAATCGGGCGTTCCCGGCGGGTAGGTCTTGTCGTAGACGATCTCGATCCCGTACTGCTTGACGAGGTCGCGGATGCCTTCGGAGGCGTTTTTCGGAAACTCGGCGTCTTCGGCGAGCAGGGCGAGCGTCTTCGGTTTGGGGTTCGCCGCCATCGCGACCTTGAAGAAGGGTTCCGAAAAGGCGTGTTTCGGGTCGGGTCCGGTCGGCAGCATCGAGAAATACCGGGGATAATGGAACTCGCTGTTGACGGCGAGCCCGAACAGCCCGAGGAAAAGCCGGTTGTGCGAGATCGCCACCGGCATCGCCGGCGCGATCAGGTTGGTGCCGTAGCCCGACACGATGAAGTCGACCTTGTCGATGTCGAGTAGCTTCGTATAGATGCCGGGCACCGTTGCCGGATTGCTCTGGTCGTCGTAGTGGATGAGCTTGACCGGCCGGCCCAGCAGCCCGCCCTTGGCGTTGACGTCGTCCTGCCAGACCTGCATCCCCAGCAACGCCGCCTTGCCGGCGGCGGCAAGCCCGCCGGTCAGCCCCATGCCGAAGCCGATGGTGATCGGCTCCGCCGCGCGGCCGGCGCCGGGGGTGAGGACGAAGGCAGCCAAGGCCGCCGCCATCGCGACGGTACGGCGCCGCGACATGCTTTGTTGGACCACTCTCCCCTCCCTGATTGTTGATTGCGACGAGACTTTCGCCGATCAGCCCGGAACGCGGACGAAGCGGTTGACGCCGTCGCGGCCGAGCACGCGGTCGAGCACGCCTTGACCCATCAGATAATGCAGGTGGGCGAGAGCCTCGCCAAGCGCAAACGCCGTCTGATGGCGGTCGAGCGGGCGGCGGAACAGCAGCGGCAGCAGGTCGACCGCGCTCTGCGGGGCGGCGCAGGCGGCCAGCACCTCGTCGCAGCGCGCCCGGTGATGCAAGGCGAGCGCGTCGATCCGCGCGTGCAGGCCAAAAAACGGGAGGTTGTGCGACGGCAGGACCAGGGTCTCGGGCGGGACGGCTGCGCGCAGCTTGGCGAGCGAGACGAGATAGCGCGCCAGCGGATTGCCGTCGGGCTCGTGCGCCTGGACGCTGATATTGGGCGAGATCCTGGGCAAGACCTGATCGCTGGAGATCAGGGTGCCGATCTCGGCGCAATGGAGGCAGGCGAGCTCCGGCGCGTGGCCCTCGCCGATGATGACCCGCCATTGACGCCCGCCGATCGCGATCGTCATGCCGTCGGCGATCCGATGAAAAGCGGGCGGCACCGACGGGACGCCGCGGCGATAGCCCTTCGCCTGTTCGCCGAAAAGCTCGCTCGACGCCGCGTCGAGCCCGGCGCGGCGGGCGAACTCACGCCGCAGCGGGACGAAATCGTCGCCGCCCCGGCTCATCACCCGGGCGTGGAGCCATTCCTTCTCCGTCGTCCACAAAGGTGCCTGCCAGCGCTCGGCAAGCCAGCCGGCAAGCCCGATATGGTCGGGGTGGAAGTGGGTGACGATGATCCGCCCGACCGGCAGGCCGCCCAGGCGCTCGGCGAAGATCCGTTCCCACAGCGCCATGGCTTCGGGCGTCGCATAGCCGGCATCGACGATCGTCCAGGCCGGACCGTCTGCGACGAGCCAGAGATTGATGTGGTCGAGCGCGAAAGGGAGCGGCATGCGCAGCCACGATATCCCCGGCGCGATCGGCAAGGTCTCGCCCGGGCCGGGAGGGTTCGCGACCGGAAACCGCAGCGGCGTCAGGCTTCCGTCCATATTCGATGTTTCCAGGGTGGTGAATTGACCGGCACGGTAGGACGGGGCATTAGTGCCCGGCAAGCGGGAAGCCCGCCGGTCAGGATTGTGCTGCCGGCGGGCGATTTGCGCGACGGGCGAGGATTGGGCGATGCGTGATTTCAATATTCCGGGCCGCTCGGCGGCGATAGCGGCGAACGGCATGGTCGCCACCTCGGCACCGCGCGCGACCCTGGCCGGGCTCGATGTGCTGCGCGCCGGCGGCAATGCGATGGATGCGGCGATCGCCGCCGTGGCGATGCAATCCGTCGTCGAGCCGCAAAGCACCGGGATCGGCGGCGACTGCTTTGTCTTGTATTCGCCGAAGGGAGCGCCGCCGGTAGCGCTGAACGGCTCGGGCCGGGCGCCGGCCAAAGCGAACGTCGAGTGGTACGCCGAGCGGCAGATCCAGCAGATCGAGACGCAGACCCCGCATGCCGTGACGATTCCCGGCGCGGTCGACGCGTGGTGTCTGCTGAATCGCGAATTCGGCACGAAGCCGCTCGCCGAGTTGCTCGAGCCGGCCGCGCAGGCGGCCGAGGACGGCTATAACGTCACCCCGCGCGTCGCCTACGACTGGCACCGGCTTCAGTGGAAATTGCAGGACCCGCTGACCGCAGCGCTGTTCCTGCCCGGCGGCGCGCCTCCCGCGGCGGGCGACCGCATGCGCAATCCGCCGCTCGCCGCCACGTTGCGCCGCATCGGACGCGAGGGCCGCGAAGCCTTTTACGAGGGAGCGGTGATGCGCGACATCGTCGGCCGGCTGAAGGCGCTCGGCGGGCTGCACGAGGCGGAGGATTTCGACGCCCAGCGGTCGGAATGGGTCGAGCCGATCCATGCCTCCTATCGCGGCTACGAGGTCTATGAATGCCCACCGAACGGGCAGGGGCTGGCGGCATTGATGATCCTGCGCCAGCTCGAAGGCTTCGCGCTCGGCGGCGATGCATTGAGCGAAGCCGATCGGCTGCACCTGCTCGCCGAGGCGACCAAGTCGGCTTATCGGGTGCGCGACGATTTCTTCGCCGATCCGGCGCAGGTCGCCGTCGATGTGGACGGCTACCTGTCCGACGAATGGGCCGAGCGGGCGCGGCGGCAGATCCGCCTCGACGCGGTATTGCCCGGCAACGAGTGGCATGGCGGCACCCTGCACCAGGACACCGTGTATCTCTGCGCCGTCGACCGCGACGGCAATGCGGTCTCATTCATCAATTCGCTGTTCTCGGGGTTCGGCAGCGGCATTGTGGCTCCGGAAAGCGGCGTCCTCTTGCAAAATCGCGGCAGCGGGTTCCGCACCACCCCCGGCCATCCCAACGCGATCGCCCCGCGCAAGCGGCCGTTTCACACGATCATTCCCGCCATGCTGGTCAAGGACGGCCGCACGGTGATGCCGTTCGGCGTCATGGGCGGCCAGTACCAGGCCGTCGGGCACGCCCATTTCGTGCACCGCATGATCGACCGCGGCCTCGACCCGCAGCAGGCGGCGGAAGCGCCGCGCAGCTTCGCGTTCCGCGGCAAGCTGCAGGTCGAGCGCACCAACCCCGCACCGATCGTCGATGATCTCGCCCGCCGCGGCCACGCGATCGACATCCGCAACGTGCCGCTCGGCGGCTGCCAGGCGATCTGGATCGACCATCAGCGCGGCGTGCTGACCGGCGGCTCCGAGCCGCGCAAGGACGGGCTCGCCCTGGGGTACTCGACTCCGTCATCATTCTATCGCCGGCCCTGACGTGCAGGCTGGATTTCCGATTACGCGCCCAGTTATTTCGCTGCTTCGCTGTCGAGCCGCTTGCCGGCGTCCTCGACGAGGCTCAAATCGGCGTATTTCCTGACATCGAGAGCGGAACGCAGAAAACCGAGCCGATGCGCCAGGTCGACATTGGCCTGCAACGCCTCCAGGTTCGGCAGCGCCCGCGGGTCGCGGTAATAGTCCTGCCTGGTGAAGACCCAGCTCGCGTACAGCGTTGGTTGCTGCCTGGTCGCCTCGGTGATCAGGGCCACCGCCTCGTCGTGATGCGCGGGATCGGAGAGGTAACGCAGCGTCCGCAGATAGTCCTCGAGGAAGTCCACCATCGCGGCGCGGTGCTCCTTCAGGAACCCGGCACGCGCCACCTGGATGATCATCTGGGTGCGGCCGACGGCCTGCGCCTGGGTGAACAGGGCACGTGAGAACGCTTGCAGATCGGGATCGAAGCCAAAGGGTGCGACCGCAGGGATCAGATCGACCTTGCCCTCCTTCAGCATCGCCTTCTGGTCCGGGAAACGCACCTCGATGATGGTCACGTCGCGCTTGTCCCTGAGACCATGCTTGGCCAGCATCGCGCGCAGCGCGATGTCGACGGCGCTGCCGGTCTGGTTCGAGGCCAGAACCTTGCCCTTCAGATCCTCGACGGTATGGATCGGGCTGTCCTTGCGCACGACGAAATCGTTGGTGTGGTAGCCGGGAACCCCATCCTGAAACGTGTCGGCGATGACGCGCAGATCGTCCATCCCGGCATTCTCGATGCCGAGCCCAAAGGTCGAATAGGCTAGCGCCGCGCAATCGAGATCGCCGGTGGCGAGGGCCGTCATCTCGGTCGGGGTGCCGGCGAAATGGGTCAGCTCGGGGATGTAGGTCTTGCCCGCATGCGGTGCGAGGCCGGGCTTCAGGAACATCAGCGGCACCAGATCCGCCGGCATCACCACCCAGCCGATGCGCAGATGGTAGGGTTCGGCGGCCTGGGCCGGCCCGATCCGCAACAGCGCCAGGGCCGCAACCACGGCGATCCCGATCAAACGCATGGTCTTCTTCCAGTTCCGGCCGCCCGCCCCCATGCGCCGAACATCCCATCAATCCGCGCGAAATGAAATCCCGGTGGCTGTAAGCTCGCGCCTATGCTGACGCTCTACCGCAGCCGCGCCGACCGCGGCGAACCGCCGGCCGACCTCGCCCAGGGGTCGCTGCCGCCCGATGCCGTCTGGATCGACCTGCTTCGGCCCCGGCCGGATGAAATTGCCTTTGTCAAGAGAACCGCCGGCCTCGACGTGCCGAGCATCGAGGACCTCAGCGAGATCGAAAGCTCGAGCCGGCTGCGCAACGAAAACGGCGCGCTCTATCTGAGCATGCCGCTGACCTACCGCGGCGACTCCGACCAGCCGCTGACGACCCCGGCCGGCTTTGTGCTGACCCGCGAGCGGCTGATCACGGTGCGGTTCGAAGAGCTGCCGTCCTTTACTGATTTCGCCACTCGCGACCTCGCTTCCGAGACCGATCCGCTGAGCAGTGCCGCGGTCTTTGCCGGTCTGCTGGATGCGATCGCCGACCGCCTCGCCGACGTCCTCGAAAACATCGCCGCCGAGCTCGACACGCTGTCCCACCGGCTGTTTCGCAGCCCGGTCACCGAGCCCACGGGGCGGCGTCCGCCGGCGCGCGAGACCGCCGATCTGCGGCTCATTCTGCGCCGCGTCGGCCACAGCGGCGATCTTGCATCAAAGATCCGCGACAGCCTGCTCGGGCTGGGGCGGATCGTGCCGTATGCAACGGGCCTCAGCGCTGAATGGTTGCCGCCCGAGATCAAGCCGCGGCTCGACACGGTGCGCCAGGACGTGGCCTCGCTCAGCGATTACGACGCGCATATCGTCAACAAGGTCCAGCTGCTGCTCGACGCCACCTTGGGCCTGATCAACATCGAGCAGAACAACATCATCAAGGTGCTGACGATCGTCTCGGTGGTCGGCATCCCGCCGACCCTGATCGCCAGCATGTACGGGATGAACTTCAAGGGGATGCCGGAATACGACTGGTCCTGGGGCTACCCCTATGGGCTCGCCATGATCGCGCTGAGCGCCGTGCTGCCGCTGTGCTGGTTCAAATGGCGCGGCTGGGTCTGATCGGGCGTGCCGCTCACAAGAAAACGCCCCCGGAGACCGGGGGCGTTTCGCATCGACCGGCAGATCGGGCGAGAGACCGGCTAGGCGGCCTTCTGCTCGACGATCTGGGGCTGCTTGCCGATCACGATCTTGCGCGGCTTGGCCGCCTCGGGCACCTCGTGGACGAGGTCGACATGCAGCATGCCGTTGTCGAGGCTGGCGCCGATCACCTTGATATGGTCGGCGAGGCTGAAGCGGCGCTCGAAGGCGCGGCGCGCGATGCCGCGGTGCAGGTAGCGGCTCTCCTCTTCGTCCGTTTTCGCCTTGCCCGTCACCAGCAGCGAATTCTCCTGCACGGTGATGTCGAGCGCGTCGCTGGAAAACCCCGCCACTGCCATCGTCAGCCGATAGGTGTCGTCGCCGGTCTTTTCGATGTTGTAGGGCGGGTAGGCGAGGGCGGCTCCGTCGACGCGACTGGCCGCATCGACCAGCCGGGTCAACCGGTCGAAACCGATCGTCGAACGGAACAGCGGAGAGAAATCAAAAGGATCCATGACCACATCCTCCTTTGAGCAATATGGATCTTGGCACCCGCCGACAAGGCCGGATGCCCGTAACCGATGTACGGCCCCGAACTGGCGACCGCACGTTGCAGAGATGGTGTCTATGGAGCCGGGGTCAAGGGGGCGATCCGAGCGCCCTGCCGGCCTCAGGGCTTGATGCCGAAACCCTGAAAGCGCTTGTTGAAGCGGGCGAGCTGGCCGCCGCTGTCGATCAGGCGCTGCTGCCCCCCGGTCCACGCCGGGTGCGATTTCGGGTCGATGTCGAGGCGTAGCGTGTCGCCCGGCTTGCCGTAGGTCGAGCGCGTCTGGTACGAGCTGCCGTCCGTCATCGTGATCGTAATTTCGTGATAGTCCGGGTGGATTTTCTCTTTCATCGCGCCGCCCTCCAAAGCGGGCGGGTTATAGCCATACACTGCCGCCGGCGCAATCGGCGCCGTCAGAAACATGCGGCACGGCCGGGTAAAGGGGGTGCCTTCCGCCCGGCCGTGTGCGCTCTGGTCTATTGCCGAGGCGGCATGCTCGAGCCGCTGGCGGTACCGAGGTGACCGCCGGTTGCCGGCGAGGTCGACGAACCGGAGCCGGTCATCGGGCTTTCCAGCCGGTAGGCCTGCGTCTCTTTAAGCTGATCCTTGGTCATGTCGAGCGTCAGACGGTTGTTGTCGGTCTTGATGTTGGCCAGGGGTACGGCGACGTATTTGCCGCCCATGCCGAGGAACTCGCCGACATCGACGATCGCGGCCGCCACTGTTCCGTCCTTGTTGACGACCAGATCTTCGACTTTGCCGACATCCCGATTCTGCACGTCATAGACGGCGCTGCCGATCATTTTGCTGGCGCGGAACTGGTCCGGCTGGATTTCGGTTCCGATACCGCTTGCCATCGCCGAAGCCGAGGTGTGCGGCGTTGGGCTCATTTGCGCGTATGCAACCGGCGCCGTGGCGATCAGAAGCGCTGCGAATGCAGCGGTCATGTTGCTCTTGGACAAGATATTTCTCCTTTGCTCGAACGGGTGCGTTGCAGTACCTCGGTCGTATCGGTTCCGCCGAAATTGCTCAAAATGACGTAGAACAGGCGCAAAAGGATCGGTGACTCTCGGTGGCCGGCTCGGCGATACGACTGTAGTCCCTTTTCAATCCGTTGCTTTTGGCCGGTTCGTATTGGAAACAGGAGAATTCGACTGACGGTTCCGGCCAAAAATCGATTGGCCGGTCTCGGCCAAAAAGCCGCCGCAAAAGCCTGCTGTCTCAAGCCCGCGGCAGCAGCAATTCGACCAGAGTTCCCGAACCGGGTTTGCTGTCGATGCGCAGGCTTCCGCCTGACTGCTTTACCATCCCGTAGACCATGCTGAGGCCGAGCCCGCTTCCCTTGCCGACATCCTTGGTCGTGAAAAAGGGTTCGAGCACTTTGCCTAGCAGGTCGGGGGCGATACCGGTGCCGGTATCGGCGACGGAAATTCCGACATAGTCGCCGACGGCAAGATCGGGCGATCCAGCCCCCGGCGGGATCGGCACATTCCGCGTCGCGATGATCGCCTGCCCACCTTCGGGCATGGCGTCACGCGAATTGATCGCAAGGTTGAGGATGGCTAGCTCGATCTGGCTCGGATCGACCATGGCCTGCCAAAGATCCGGGGCCAGCGCCGTCTCGATCGTCACCGCCGGCCCGATCGCGCGGTCGAGCATGTCGCGGATGGCGGTCACCAGTCCATTCAGGTCGACAGGCTCGGGAACGAGGTGCTGCTTGCGCGAGAAGGCGAGCAGCTTCCCGGTCAGCTCCGCGCCGCGATGAGCGGTGCGGATGGCGGTCTGCAACAGCCTGAGGCCGGACTTGCTCGTTACTTGCCGCTCGAGCATTTCGAGGGAGCCCCAGATCGCGGTCAGAAGATTGTTGAAGTCATGGGCGATACCGGCGGTCAGCTGGCCCATCGCCTCCATCTTTTGAGCTTGGCGAAAGGCTTCTTCGAGCGTCAGGCGCCCGCTGATCTCGGCGGCGACCCGCTGCTCCAATGTGTTGTTGAGCTGCTGGAGCGCCTCCGCGGTCTGTCGCCGCTCGATCGCGATCGCCGCCTGGTTGGCGGCAGCCGCGAGGAGCAGCCGCTCGATCGCCGTCGGGAAATCGGCACGGCTCGCGGCGGCCGCGATCGTGCCATACCCGCCGATGCCGATCATCTGGAAGACGACCCGCACCGTAGCGTTGCCGATGGGGCTGGCGAGGGTGACGGCCCGTCCGACGGGCGGCCCGGTCAGCCATTGTGCGATGGCCGCGTCGATCCGCAGCTCCGCATCGGGGTCGAGCCGGTTGCTCGCGCGCGCAATATGAAGCGCCGGTGGCCAGCCTTCCGAGCGCAGCGAGATGAAGGCAAACTCCAATCGGAGGATTGCGACCAGTACATCGGCGAGACTTTCGCCGATCTGAGCAGCGCTGTGGTCGGCCCAAATCGCCGGCAGCGCCGACACTGCCGCCAGATCGCAGAGACCCTGGCGCAGCTCTTTTGGGTCGTCGGAAAGCTCGGCCGCCATCGGCGTCACGGCAGCAGCCTCCGCGGGTTCATCCCGCAGGTGTTCGCCGCGCCTGCAACTCGGCGAGAAACCTCTCAGGCACGATATAGAATGGATTCTCCTGCAATGTGCCGCCGATTATCACTTGGGGGTGGGTGCGCAGGACATCGACGACCACGGCAGCGCTGAATTTCTTCAAGTCATAAGCACAAACCACCACGTCATCGAACTTGGTCATCATGTGGTTCAGCCGGGACTCATATTCGACGATGTCTTCGACACCTGGAAAATCGCTGAGCGCCCATTCCATATTTGCCCAAAATCGCGTTAAGGGGAAGTTGTTTTTCGCGGTGCCGAGCACCTCTGCGACCAGATCGAGCATGGCAAACTGGTCGAAGCGGCGGTCGCGCAGGTGGGCGTCTTCCCAGCGCCGGACCTCGATTTGGCCCGATTGCTCGGCTGCGGGGACATCGACGCCCAGCCCGGCAAGTCTTTGCAACCGCTCGGCTCGGTGGCCAGCCTCGACGATCTGAAAGATTTTGTCGCCCTGACGCAAGCCTTCCCCTGAAAACGGCAGAAGAACCCGATATTCTTCTTCTCGATCGTTAAAAAAAGCGCAGGCATGACACGAGGGGTGCAGCGTCGAGCCCGCCAAACTCACCTGTCTCCTTGGTGGGTCCATGATTGCTGAGCCTCCTGATTTTCCGCATCCAGTGCCACTCGCTGGAGCGCTGACGCATCATCCGGCTCGATGCGTGACCGGCAAAACCCAGATTATCGATTTCAACAAGCCAATTTGCAGACGGTTCCCGCTTCCGGCACAAAAGATTGCCGCGTCATCAGAAATGTCGGCTGGAGCCGGGCCTGAGCGGAAGTTTCGCGTCGGAACCAATTACGCGCATCCCTTGTTGGCGGGGCGCTGACAAGCAGGACGCGTCTGCATCGGAGGAGACTCGATGGCCGAAGGGCTGCCGCCGAGCGCGGGGGGTACCCGGTCCGAAGCCGAACCGGCCGGCTTCTCCGGCGCGCTGACGTATCTGGCGGTGGCAGTGACGGTCGCGGGGCTTTATTTTGGGCGCGACGTCCTGGTCCCGTTCGCCCTCGCCGTTCTGTTGAGCTTTCTGCTGGCGCCGGTCGTGCATTGGCTGCGCCGGCTGCGGGCCGGGCGGGTCACGGCGGTAAGCGCCGCGGTGCTGGTCGCGTTTCTCGCTATTTTTGCTTTTGCCGCGGTCATCGCCGAGGAGGTCTCCTCGCTGGCGCCGTCGCTGTCGGAATACCGCCATAACATCGAAGCGAAGATCCGCTCGCTGCCCAAGGAGATCCCGCTCGGTCGCGCCTCGACCATGCTGCATCAGCTGCATCGCGACTTGGCGCGGTCCGAAAGCGCGGCCGCGCCGCCGGCCGGCTCCGCGGGTGGGCGCGGAGCTGCGGCCGAGCAAGCAAAGCCGCTGCCGGTCGAGGTGCAACAGCCCGAGCTGACCCCGCTGCAGCTCGCGGAGAGCGTCGTCGGACCCTTGCTTCAACCACTGGCCACGGCGGGGCTGGTGGTCGTCCTGGTCGTCCTGATCCTGCTCGAGCGCGAGGCGCTGCGCGATCGGCTGCTCCGGCTTGCCGGGGTCGGCGATCTGCACCGTACGACCGAATCGATGAACGATGCGGCGCAGCGGGTCAGCCGCTATCTGCTCTCGCAGCTTACCGTGAACGCGGCCTGCGGTCTGACGGTCGGCATCGGTTTGACGGTGATCGGGATCCCGAGCCCCGCATTGTGGGGCATTCTGGCCGTCCTGCTGCGCTTCGTCCCCTATATCGGCATCGTCATCGCGGCTTGCTTTCCGCTGGCACTGGCGATTGCGATCGATCCCGGCTGGTCGCTCGTGGCGTGGACGGCGCTGCTCTATGTCGCGACCGAGCTCGTCATCGCGAATGTGGTCGAGCCGTGGCTCTATGCCGGCCGCACCGGCCTGTCTTCTTTTGCGGTGGTCGCGGCGGCGGTATTCTGGGCCTCGCTCTGGGGCCCGGTCGGGCTCCTTCTGTCGACGCCGCTGACCGTCTGTCTCGTGGTTCTCGGCCGGCACGTGCCGCGCCTCGCTTTTCTCGACGTGATGCTCGGCAACGAACCGGTGCTGACGCCGGAAGAGACATTTTATCAGCGCCTGCTCGCCAATGACCCCGAGGAGGCGACGGAACAGGCGGAAGAGTTTGCCAAGGACCGGTCTCTCGACCAGTTCTTCGACGAGGTGGCGCTGCCGGTGCTGGCGCGGGCGCAGGCCGACAGCGACCAGGGCGTGCTGCCGGCCGAGCGCCGGGCGAGGGTCAAGGAAGCCTTGTCGCGGATGCTGGAGAACCTGGACGAGGCCTCGGGCGACCAGGCGGTGGTGGTGTCGGAAGAAGCCGCAACCGCGTCCCAGCCCAAGCTCGTCCTCTGCATCGCCGGCCGGAACGAGCTTGACGAGGCGGCGGCCCTGATGCTCGCCCATCTGCTGCGGGCGCGCGGCTATGGCGTGCAGGTGTTCCCGGCGGACGCGCTGGCGCCAGAAAGCGGGCATCTGTTCGCGCTCAAGGATGCGGCAATCGTGTGCCTGTCGCTGGTCAGCACCAACTCGCCGGCCCGCGCCCGCTATTGTGTACGGCGGGTTCGGCGGCGGGCCCCGCGGGCCATGCTGCTGCTCGGCTCGTGGGGGATCCGGGGAGCGGAGGCCGGGTTCGCCAAATCGCCGGACCTCACCGCGGCCGACGCCATAGTGACCTCGCTCGGCGACGCTGTCGGCCATATCGAGGCGGTTTTCGTCCCGTCGAATGAGCCGGCCTCGACGCTCAGATCGGCTGAGTAGGACTGAGCCGGCGGCGCAGCGCGGCGGCGGCGGCGAAGGCGGCCGGGTTGAGCGTGATCGAGACGATCGCGCCGGCGAGGATCAGGTTGCGTCCTTCCGCCGACAACAGGCCATACGCGGCGCCGAGTGCCGCCAGCATGAACGAGAATTCTCCGATCTGGGCAAGGCTCGCCGCGACGGTGAGAGCCGTCGCCGACTTGTAGCCGGCGATGCGCACGATCACGAAGGCGGCGAGGGATTTGCCGAACAGGATGATGGCGAGGGCAACCAGCACCTGGAGCGGATGACTCAGCAGGATGGCAGGGTCGAACAGCATGCCGACCGACAGAAAAAACAGCACCGCGAAAGCGTCTTCGAGCGGCTTAGCCTGCTCGGCGGCGCGGTGGCTGTGGTCGCTTTCGTTGACGACGATGCCGGCCAGAAACGCGCCGAGCGCGAAAGAGACGCCGAACAGTTCGGCCGCGGCGAACGCGATCCCGAGTGCGGCGGCGATGACCGCCAGGGTGAACAGCTCGCGCGACCCGGTGCGCACGACCTCGTCGAGGAGCCAGGGCAGCACGCGGGCGCCGACGACCAGCATCAGCACGACGAAGCCGGCGATCTTGCCGAAGGTCAGGGCGAGCGCCAGGGCGAGGCTGCTCGCCGGCTCACTCCCGCTGCCGCCGAGCAGCGCGGCGAGGGCGGGCAGCACGACGAGAGCCGCGACCATCAGCAGATCCTCGACGATCAGCCAGCCGACCGCGATCCGACCGTCGGACAGGCCGAGCATGCCGCGCTCCTCGAGCGCCCGCAGCAGCACCACCGTGCTGGCGACCGACAGCGCCAGCCCGAAGACGAGGCCGGCGCCGAAATTCCAGCCCCAAAGATGCGCTGCGCCGATTCCCAAAAGCGTGGCAACCACGATCTGAACCGCCGCGCCCGGCACCGCGATGCGCCACACGGCGAGCAGGTCGCGGAGCGAGAAATGCATGCCGACGCCGAACATCAGCAGCATGACGCCGATCTCGGCGAGCTGTCCGGCGAGATGGGTGTTTGCGATAAAACCGGGGGTGAACGGGCCGATCGCGACGCCGGCGAGCAGGTATCCGACGATCGGCGGCACGCCGAGGCGCAGCGCCGCAAACCCGCCGAGGAAAGCCAGCGCCAGGCCGACGGCAATCGTCGAGATCAGCGAGACGTCGTGCGGCACTCAGACGATACGCGTGGCGCGGAAGCGCAGGCGCACATAGTCGGCGATCCACGTCCCGGTCTCGTCCATCAGGATCGGACGCAGGAGATCGACGATTTCGCTGCGCGCCGGCAGCCGGTCGGACTTCGGCAGGGCGCCGATGAAATCCTCGGTAAAAGTGTCGAGCCAGGCCTCGATGCCGCTCGGCAGCGGGGTCGGGCGCGGCACGATCCGGATCTCGTCCACCGCGAACCCGGCAGCGTCGAGCTTGCCGCGGTAGGCGGCGGCGGACGGGAACCACCACGGGCTCAGGCGGTGCGCGGCGAGCCCGCGGCGGGCGAGGACCGCGCTGATGGCGACCATGATCGCGGCGGTGTTGTTGTGGCCGCCCATCTCGGCGACAAAGCGGCCGCCCGGCTTCAGCGCACGGCGGATTCCGGCGAGCACCGCCTCGGGCGGGCGCATCCAATGCAATGCCGCATTCGAGAACACCGCATCGAACTCGCCGTCGAAAGCCAGGCTCTGGCCCGGCATGATTCGCGCGTCGAGGCCGCGGGCGCGGGCCGCGGCGACCATGTCGGGGGCGGCATCGACGGCGACCACCGTGGCCCCCGCCGCGGCGATCCTTTCGGTCAGCACGCCATCGCCGCAGCCGAGATCGAGGATATGCTCGCCCGGCATCGGAGCCAGCAGCTCCAGCACCGGCGCGCCGAGCGCCGGCACGAAATGCGCCGCCTCGGCATAGCGCCGCGCCGACCAATGCTGTTTCGATAACTCGGCCAAAATCCGCGCCTCCAGGGAAGCTGATGTCACCGCTGCCCATCCTGCCGCGGCTTTTGCAGCAAATCAGCAGCAAAAGACTCGCGCGCCCGTCATATCTCCCTCTCGTCCGTGCGGGCGGCGCACCAGGCGAGCGTTTCGGCCAGCGCGGCGCGAGCGAAATCCGCCACGAGCTGCTCGGCCCATTGCAGCCGTTCGCGGTTCCTGGTCTACACTTCGCCGCCTGTGGGATCAGCGGCATCGTCGCCGATGGATCGATCCGGAGACGGCCGCTTTGCTGGCCCGGCCTATCAGGAGAACGACGCCATGTCTCGAGCGAGCGACTGGAGCAAGGTGACCCGGCCGATCCCGGTTCCGAACGAGTGGACGAAGCCGTTCTGGGATGCGGCCAGGCGCGGCGTCCTGGAATTGCAGCGCTGCCGGAGCTGCGGGCATTTCCAGCACCCGCCCTATGCGACCTGTACCCAATGCATCGCGACCGACCTTCGCTTCGAAGCCGTGCGCCATGATGGTGCAGGGGGGGCCGGAACCATCTACGCCTACACCATCATGTATCATACCGGCGACCAGCGCTTCGCGTCCGCGGTGCCCTACGCCAGCATCATCGTCGAGCTCGACGATGCGCCCGGCGCATTGCTCGCCGGCAATCTGCTGGAAGCGCCCTATACCGAGGCGAAGGTAGGGCGGCGCGTCGAGGTGATTTTCGAAAAACTCAACGACGACATCACCTTGCCGCAGTTCCGCCTCGCGCGCCCGCTTCCGGCCGAGTGAGGGAGAGATCCCATGTGGGAGAACCGATGCAAGGTGGCGGTCAGCGGCGTGGGCTTCTCCAAGGTCACGCGCTCGGCCGAGATCCCGCTCGCCGCCCATGCGCTGACCGCGGTCAAGGAGGCGGTCGCC
Organism: uncultured Alphaproteobacteria bacterium; assembly: GCA_963814865.1. Classification (GTDB taxonomy): domain Bacteria; phylum Pseudomonadota; class Alphaproteobacteria; order ATCC43930; family CGMCC-115725; genus AP-15. Next base: position 146,243 of record CAWFEN010000004.1, read on the forward strand.
GATTCGGGGCTGAAGATGTCCGACATCGACGGCCTGGCGACCTATCCGGAACTGCCGGCCACGGGCCACGCGGAGGTCGACGGCATCTCGATCGTCTCGGTCAACTGCATGATGGCGATGCTGAAACTGCCCGATCTCGGCTGGCACATCCAGGTCGGCACGACCAATATCGGCGGCGCGGTGCAGCAGGCGGTCAACGCCTTGCTCGCCGGCGTGTGCAGATACGCGGTGGTGTGGCGGGCGATGCACAACCCGCGCGGCACCTACCAGAACCTGCCGGGCGGCATGGCGGCCGGGGCGACGCAGTTCACCGCGCCCTACGGTTTCGGCGGGCCGGGGCAGGGCATGGCGGTCGCCTATACCCGCTGGCTCGAGCGGCACGGCCAGGACCGCGAGAAGATGGCGACCTTGGCGGTGACCCAGCGCCGCCATACCCAGCACAATCCGCACGCGTATTTCCACGGCACGCCGCTTTCGCGCGAGGATTACCTCAATTCGCGGATGGTGGCGTATCCGTTCTGCCTGTTCGATTGCGACATCCCGGTGCAGGGGGCGGTCGCGATCGTGCTGACGACGGCCGACCGGGCGCGCGACCTGAAGCCGAAACCGGCCTACCTCGCCGGCTACGGCCAGCGGCTGCATTTCGAGGTGGCGGGCCGCATCGGCAGCCTCAGCAATTACATGGCGGGCGGCAGCAGCTCGGCGAAATTGACCTGGGAGCGCTCCGGCTTCGGTCCGCAGGATGTCGATGTGGCCCAGATCTATGACGGCTTCTCGGCCTCGGTGATCTACGGTCTCGAATCCTATGGCTTCTGCGAGGAAGGCACGGCGCTCGATTTCATCCAGGACGGGCGGATCGAGCTCGACGGCGAATTGCCGCTCAACACCTTCGGCGGCAGCCTAGGCACCGGCCGCATCCACGGCCTCTGGCACATCATCGAAGGCGCGCTGCAGGCGTCGGGCCGCGCCGGCTCGCGCCAGGTCAAGGACGCCAACGTGTCGTTCGTCGGCGCCAGCGCCCCGATCGTCACCGGCACCACCTTCATCTTCGTGCGCGAGCCATACTGAAACCCGCGAGCCGGGGCGCTTGCAGGCTAGCGGGCCGGATAGCAGCCGCCGCTATAGTACACATAGCCAGGGCCGCAGACCGGCGCTGCCGGCGCGCCCACGAGCGCATTGGCGGTGCCGGCAACCGCACCGGCAGCGGTGCCAAGCGCCCCGCCGATGATCGCGCCGACGGGACCGGCTGCGGCCCCACCGTTCGCGGCCCCGGCCGCTCCGCCGGCTGCCGCACCCGACACCGGACCCCCCGGATAGCCAGGCGCCGGCTGGCAGACGCCGCCATAAAACGCGTATCCCGGCGGACAGGCATATTGAGCCATCGCCGCGCTCGACGTGCCCGCGGCCAGAGCGGCGGCGATCACAAAAATCTTGAGCCTGGTCGGCATCGTCATCTCCGTGAAGCATGCAAAAGGTCGGCGCAGCGCCGCCGCCTCGGGTGAACGGCGCATCATAGAAGCGCGTTCCGCGCGTGGCGAGCCCCGCTTTCCGCCCGTCCGGCTCCACGATCGCACCAAGGAGAAGGCGGGCAGCATCAAGGCGCATAGCCGGCCTCCGGCGGGGCCGAATTGCGCCTGGTGCATGGCGGGCACGAGTTCGCTATGATGGGTCGAGAGGGTGCCGGCCCGCGGTAGCCGGCATCGGGGGTTCGGGGCTCGGTGCATACTGCGTGTCGGACACGCACATCTGGTGAGAGGAGACGCGAATGACGTCGGAACAGCTACACAGCCACAGCCACAGCGGATGCAGGCCACCATGCCCGAAGACGGCGGCGGATGGCACCAGATCGATGCCGGCCCGCATTTGCATATCATGTTCCACCCCAACCGGCTCGGCCGGGAGGCGGACGGCATCGAACGGCCCTCGATCGTGGTCGCCGTCGCGGGCAAGCCGGAGCAGGCGCTGCGCTTCGATCCGTTCAGCATGGGCAGCCACTATCACATCCGCCCGACCCTGCGCGGCCGGCAGATCCCGCTATGGGTCGAGGAGGGCCAGAAGCCGCTCGACATCGCCCTGGCGTTCTTCGACAAGCCGCTGCGCTTCCGCGGCCTCCTCGCCCAGGCCGAAGAAGACGAAGTGGCCTCGCGGCTGGATGACGCCGACCTCGCCAGCGCCGCCCGTCAGATCCGGGAACTCTACGCCGCCGCAAGCCATATGCCCGCCGCCTGACGGCAGGGAGCAGCCGTCGCGGGCGCGAGGAACAGCCTTAACGGCTCGCACCGCACTTGACGGTGCAAGCCGTTGCCCGCGTCATTCGTCGGCGCGCAAGCGCCCCGATCGTGATCGGCACGACGTTCATCTTCGTGGGCGAGCTGCACTGACGCGGAGAACAGGAACCAATGTAGGGCGGGTGCAATCCGCTGTCGCGCCCTTCTTCGGGAGGTTCCGCTTTCGCTGCACCCGGCCCACGGTGCGCTGGGGCGCTTCTCCGGCGATCCGGGCGCGCGGGCTTATCGAGCCGGGCGCATCCTACGCGGCTTGGCTCGACGACCGAGAAATGACCGTTGCGTCGTCGCGCTCCGCGACCCGGGCGGCAAGTCGCTGTCCGCCTGAAGCGGCGCTTGGCGCCGGAACACGAAAGAGCACGACCCCGCAGCGGGCGGCAACGCCGGCCGCGCCGGCCAGGCTCGCCAAATCCTTGTCGAAAGTCAGGAGAAAAATCGGTTTTCGACGCGGCCGAAGAAAAATCTTTCGATATCGACATTTTCCTCGGCATCCACCGGGTCGTGTAGAGGTTGTCTTCGGCAAAGCACGATCCGGGCCCCCAATTCAGCAGGTACCGGCGCGTGAATTTGGAGCCATCCCTTACAACTTGTTTAGGCTTGAGGTCCAGGTACCAATACTTGCCCTGGCCTGCGAGCATGAAGCGCCGCTGATACCATTCGGGAACTTGGTTGTGCTTGAAGTCTTTGTTAATGGACATTAATAGCTGCCATCGGCTACCGCTCCCGCAACTGTCTATAGGTCCCACCAGAGGTAGCGTGATAGCGGCTCTTTCGTCAGTTCGGCGAAAGTGCTTGCGCAACCGCGTCTACGCGTTCCTGGACGGCGCTCCACAGCTTATCGCAAATTTTGCCCAGAGTCGCAAGGGTCAGTCCATGGCATTTTGTACCAACGCCGCAGGACTTCCGTCCCTAGAAATCAAAGACGCCCCAATCCCTCAACGGGTGCTGCGTCAGCATCTCCAAGCAGACGAAGACACCTTTTTGGTAAGCTTCTCGAAAATCCTAAAGATGAGCGCTTGAGCGGCTTGCTTGGTGGCGAATTCATTTCGGCGTTCCGCAAAATGTCAAGTATGCTGCTGGGTTGTTCAGCCACGGAAGGGACATTTATTACCACAATCGCATCGCTCAGAGTTTCAAAGAGCGTCGCTCGTAAATCATCGAGCCGTTTCGCATTCTCAACAAATTCTTCGCGGCCCGTTCCCTGCACCACAAAGTGAGGATTTGGGTGTTACCATTAAATTCGTGCGGAGCGCGTTCATGATGTCGCTGTAATAGATTGGCCCTTCGAGCTTTCGCAGCGCCGCTGCTCTGAATTTTTCGGTGAATATGCTGAGGGGGTTTCCCGTCAGTGAGTTTTGAAAGTCGACAGGAGGCGATCTGGATCAAGTTTTTGAAACCCTGCTTGCTGGTGGACAGGAAAGAGTCGTCTGATTTGACGAACAAAGTGCCAGAGCTGCACGCGTCTATCACCTTTACGGCAAGTTCCGCATCTGCTGACCGCAATAAAGTATGGAGCTCTGTGTTCGATAAGCCCGTTCGTTTGGCCGCTTAGCGTCGAAATTTGTCGCGCAAAAGAAGAAATCTGCGCCATTTTGAAAGCCATTCCCCGTGAAGTAAAAAAATATTTCGGCGATGGATTCGTAAGCGTCTACTGTTGCACGAATTTTGATCTTTTAGTTGTAACGATACGAGGTCTGAAAGAACTGTTACCTTATCGAATTTTCTCTGTGGCATCGAGGAGTTCCTTAATCGCACGCACGTCGTCGCTGCAGCAATCGAGCGTGCTGAGCGTTTTGTACTGGGAGTTGCCTATCACGATCGCGACGTTAGCCAACCAGATCTCCATGCCGAGGTTCGGCGACGGAACAATCGCAGAAGTCGGAAGCTAACCAGCGCGCGTCAAGGGCAACTTCGGGTCGAATCCGATAGCCTGATCTCGGTGGGGTGAATGGCGGGTGTCGGCGGCATCCATGAAAGTATCCGCCGGAATGCACTGACCAGCGTCTGACTGGTCATCGTCTCGTTGCGGCGCACGGTGACCACCATGCCGGCGCGGTCGTCCTTGTCGGCGGGCTTTATCAGCAAGCGTAGGGGACGCGGCGCGGCGCGCGCTGACAAATGGCAGCCGGGCGGCGGCTGGCGGGCGGCAATGGTTTTATTCGCCACCGTCCGCTACCATCTCGGAAACCGAGCGGCGATCGGGAAGAGGATGGCGGTCTTCGCAAGGCTTTCGAGATCACGGCGCAGTGGGACGGCGAGGCCGGCGTGTGGTGGTGCTCGAATGACGAACTGCCGCTGACGACCGAGGCCCCGACCTTTGATCAGCTCGTCGCGCGCGTGCTCGAAATCGCGTCCGAGATCGCGGCCGAAAACGGGCTCGCGGCGCCGGGCGACGAGATCGAGCTGCACGTTGTCGCCGAGCGCGTGCAAAGGGTCCCGGTGGTGGCCGCGGCGTGAATGCCGGCGACTCGCGAGGCGAGTCATCAAATCTGGTACAGCCCGATCACCGAGCGCCGCTTTCCGGTGCCGGTCGGGATCGTCAGTCGGCACACCGCGAACGGTGTACTTAAACAGGCCGGCTTACCGAGGGCATTCTGAGGCGGCCGTAGCACCAAGCAAAGTGGGGCGCTGGTCCAACCCGCCACGTTGCGCCGTCTGCGGCTTATTCCACGACCCTCGGCGGTCAGATCGGCCGGCCGCCGGCGTGCGAGGAGTTGATCGTGAACGCCCAGCCGTCGGGTCCGGCGAGATCGAACGAGTCGTGGATACGGCCGCGGCGGATCGGCGACGGCGACAACCCCTTCCCTGCATAGTCGCGGTGCGCGGCGTCGACATCGTCGACCATCAGGTCGAACGGCGCTCCGGTCCCGGCCGCGGGTCGCTGCTCGGATTGCCGGACGACGACATGCGTGCCGCCGCGCAACTCGAGCACCGCCAGCCCGTCCATCGTCACAATCGGGCGCAGGCCGACGGTTTCGAGCCAGCGCGCGGCGGCGCCGACATCGGTGACGGCGAGGCGCACATGGCCGACGGCAACCGGCGGCCTTTGATCGGTAGTCTCGGGCACGTCGATCTCCTCCAGGTTGAGATCAAGGCCACTGCGAACCTTGACGTGATCGGAGCATACGATAAACCGCGCCCCCTGGCATGGCATTACCTGCAGGTGCCCGACAGCTGGGGTCTTGACCGGAACGAACAGAGAACCAATATCCAGCGATAACGCGTCCGATCCGCTTGCCGCTGCGAACCAACCCCGCCGATGCCGGAAATCGTTGCCGATCCGCCTGCTCCGCCCTGTTATTCCCCTGTTTTCGAAAGCGGGATCGGGGAATATCAACAGGTTGATCCTGATCTCTTTGTCGCGCGCCCGCGGGCGCGCTCCGCGAGCAGGTGCTGCAGCAATGACCTACCAGACGGGGTCGAGCACGACGAGGATCTCGCGCTCGGTCGTCTTTGGTAATCGGCGCCGGGCGGCCGGAACTCGGCGCCTTTTACCGGCGCGTTCCTCGCCGATGGCGGTCCGGGCCTGCGCCTTCAGCTTCGCGGTCCCGAACCTGCTCCCAACCTCCGGGTTGGCCGGTCAGCGAGCGCGGGACGGGTTGGCACACGCGGCCTCGAACGGTGGGTTTCGCGGGCGCTCCACCCACCCTACGCTCACTCGTGACGTGGCTCCCGCAGCCTGGCTTGATCACCCGCGGCCCGGCTGCGCCGCCGCAGCTGGCGCAGCGACAATGCGTGCAGCAGGATCGAGCTGGGCACGGCAAAGGCCGGGATCAGAACCGTCGGATAGGCGCCGGCAACCGTGTTGGGGATGCTCGGCACGATCAGCTGCAATGGGCCCGGGGTGATCGCGAGCCCGATTCCGACGGCGATCGCGAAATCCGTGAGACCGAAAATATTCCAGGCGATCGCGGCCCGGCGTGCATCTCCGCTCCCGGCGATCAGGCTATAGGCGACCGGCAAGGCCATCAGCCCCGTCGCCACGTCGCCGATGCCGGCAGGCAGGCCGAACACCCCCGGTATCGCACCGCGCGCCCAGCCGACCAGGAACACACCGCCGAACACCCGGTAGACCTGAAGCCCGACCAGCCAGCTGGCCGGCATCGCGTCGAGGAGCTGGCCGATACGCTTCGATGCCAGCAGGAGCGGCACGCCGACGATGACCGGCAGAAATATCGCGAACGGCAAGCGGGGCGGGAAATGGCCGGGGCGGAACCCGCCGTCGATCGCCGCGCTCCAGATCACCGCCAGCCACAACACGTAGGGGATCGCCAGCGCCAGGAAAACGCCTACGCGCTGGCGCGGAGCCAGGTCGGTGCGCTCCAGCCCGAGCCACAGCCCGAGCGCCAGCGCGATGTGAATGCCGAGGCGCGTCGCCGTGCTCGGCACCCCGCTCGCCTGCAAGGCCGGAAAGGCGTAGTTCAGCACCAGCCACAATCCCGTCAGCGGCACCAGCCATAAGAGCGGCTGCCACGGCGACGGACGGGCCGGCCGCACCGCGGGCTCATAGGTGGCAATGCTCATCGGATCAGCCTCCTCAACGGTTGATCCTTATATCATAGTAACTCCTTACATAGGAGTCTATACCGAATCGTACACATTGCTGTTACCGTGGCGGCTCGGTGCCGCATCAGGCAGGAAGGGAATGCCGACGAATTACGATATGCGATGCCCGATCGCGCGGACGCTCGACATCGTCGGCGATAGCTGGACGATCCTGATACTGCGCGACCTCGTCGTCTCGGGGCCGCGCCGGTTCCAGGATTTCGAGCGCTCCCTTGCCGGGGTCAGCCCGAACACGCTGTCGGCCCGGCTGAAGCGCCTCGAGGAGTGCGGCATCGTCGAGCGCCGCTTCTATGAGCAGCACCCGCCGCGCGCCGAATATGTGCTGACCGAGAAAGGCGGCGAATTACGCCCGGTCCTGCGGGCTTTGCTGGATTGGGGCAACCGCCATACCTGCTGGGCCCCGCCTGCCGGCTGAACCTCCGGGGCGGCCGTCCTTGTCGGCAGGCTTGTGTCAGCGCGACGCGGTGGCGTGCCCGCTCGAATTGCTGCCGGCGCTGTCAGGTTACGGGGTCGAGCACGACGACCGGGATCTCGCGCTCGGTCTTCTTCTGGTAATCGGCGTAGGGCGGCCAGAACTCCAGCGCCTTTTCCCACAGCCGCGCGCGCTCCTCGCCGGTGGCGGTCCGGGCCCGCGCCTTCAGCTTCGCGGTTCCGACCTGTACCTCGACCTCCGGGTTGGCGAGGAGGTTGCGGTACCAGCCGGGATGTTGCGGAGCGCCGCCTTTCGAGGCGACCACGATATAGCTGTCGCCGGTTTTCCCGTAATACAGCGGGAAAATGAACCTCTCCCCCGACTTCCGGCCGGTCGTCGTCAGCAACAGCGACGGCACGGTCACGTCCGGCCGGCCCGGCTGGGTCGGCTTATGCATGTGCCCGTCGGCGCCGCCGCTGGAGATGTAGCGGTTGGCATGCTCCACCATCCAACCCGGCAGGTTCGGGGCGAGCTTGGCTTCGGTCATCCTTCGAACTCCCTCTGAGCGCATCGACCATAACATAAAGCCGCCGCATGCTTGCCTATTTCGGGAGCCACGCAGTGGACAAGCGGCACGACGTTTTGGCTGCCGACGGATCGGCTGCGCCCGAATTTGATGGCGAATTTCGTTGCGGTGCGCCTCGCCGAGACGGAAACTCGCGGGTCAGGCGGCGGCTGGCGGGTTCTTAGCCGGATGAAGCCGAAAGCGAGCATCGCCACCGGCTGCGGCCGATTTTTCCGGGAGGACGACGGCAATGGCACAAGTGGGCACGGGCGAATATACCTACGAGCTGATCCGCGATTTCTTCAAATTGCCCGCGGGAGAATTGTTCGGGCTGGTCAGCCGGGTGGCAGCCGATGCGCAGGACCGCGTCTACGTGTTCCAACGCAAGGATCCCCCGGTCGTGGTATTCGACCGCGACGGGAAATACCTCGGCGCCTGGGGCAGCGGCGCGGTCACCGACCCGCACGGTCTGAAGATCGTCGGCGACACCGTCTACACCACCGACCGCTCCGACTCGGTCGCGAAGTCGTTCACCTTGGACGGCAAGCCGCTCTTGGAGCTCGGCCAGCGCGGCGTGCATTCCGACACGGGCTGCGTCGGGTCCCCCTGGCTCGCGCTGCGCGCGGCGGGGCCGTTCAATCACCCGACCGAGATGATCGCTCACCCCAACGGCGACATTTACGTGACCGACGGCTACCGCAACGCCCGCGTGCACCGCTTTACCCGCGATGGCCGGCTGGTCAAGTCATGGGGCGCGCCGGGTCATGGGGAGGGCCAGTTCCACCTGCCGCACAGCATCGCGTTCGACGATGACGGCAAGCTCTACATTGCCGACCGGTCGAACAAGCGTGTCCAGATATTCACCCCGGAGGGCGACTTCCTCGGCCAATGGACCGGCATGGGCGGCCCTAACGACATCACCCGCGGCAAGGACGGCAATTTCTACATTGCCGAGCAGGAAGACGAGGGCAAGCCCGCCTATGTCTGCGTACGCGATGGACGAGGGACGGTGCTCGCCCGGATGGAGAGCCGGCATGTCCACGGCGTGGGCGTCGATTCGCGCGGCGACATCTACGCCGGGCTGACCACGGAACGCGGGGTGGACAAATTCGTGCGGCACGGCTGAGCGCCAACGCAATACCGCACCAATCGGGGATCAAAGCCCTAGGTCGGACAAGCCCGGATGATCGTCGGGCCGCCCGGCCTGGGGGCCAATGGTATTTACGGTCCGCTCCATCAATGAAAGTAGCGGCCGGAGTTCGATGACCATCGTCTGGCCGGTCATGGTTTCGGTGCGGCACATCGTGACCACCATGTCGGCGCAGTCGTCCTTGTCGGCAGGCTTTTTCAGCAGCGAGGTGGCGGCGGAGTGCTCGATCTGCTCGGCGCGGAGGTTGGAGGTCGCGCGCGTGCCCTCCAGCAACCCCGGCGCGACGCAGTTGACGAGCGTCTCGGGCGCCAAGGCCACCGCCATGCAGCGCGTCAGGTGAATGAGGCCCGCCTTCGACACCGCGTAGGCGATCGACGAGCCGGTCGGTCCGACCCCCGCCACCGATGCGATATTGACGATGCGGCCTCGGCCTTGCGCCTTCATGACCGGCGCCACCGCCTTGGTGAGGCGCATCGGCCCGGTCAGGTTGACGGCGATGATCTTGTCCCACACCTCGCTCGTCAGACCGTCGAGGTCGGCGAACGGGATCGCCTTGTTGTAGGCGGCGTCGTTGACGAGGATGTCGAGACGGCCGAAGCGCCCGGTCACCTCGCCGACCAGCCGCTCCACCGCCGCGCCGTCGGTGATGTCGCAGGCGAAGGCCGCAGCGTTGACCTGGTGTCTCGATGTCAGCCCGCGGGCGACGCCCTCGGCCTGGTCGCGGCTCTGGGCATACATGACGGCGACATGCACGCCCTCCTTCGCCAGCGCGTGACAGATGCGCTGCCCGAGCCCGCCATTGCCGCCCGTCACCAGCGCGACCGCGCCCCTGAGGTCCATGAGATCTCTCCCGTATGCGGGTGCGCGGTTGTCGCGCGGCGCCTACCGGTCTTCTTGGACAGTCTGTCGCCTAGCTTCCTGAGCAGGCAAGCCATTGCCCGGAGGGACAAGCAGAATGCCTCATGCCTCGGCTTTCGCGGTCTGCTGCGCTTCGGCCTGGCCGCGGATTGCGGAGAGGGTGGTGCGGGTAGTGATGATCTCGGGGTCGATGGCGAACTCGATGACGGCGGCGCGCTTGGCCGCCCGCGGCTTCTTCGAAGGCGGGGGCGAAGTCTTCGGTGCGCGCGACGCGGGCGGCAAAGCCGCCGTAGGCGCGGGCGAGGGCGACGAAATCGGGGTTCTTCAGCGCGGTGCCGACGACGCGGCCGGGGAAGCGGCGCTCCTGGTGCATGCGGATCGTGCCGTACATCGCGTTGTTGAAGAGGAGGATGATCGGGCCGACGCCCTCGGCGAGCGAGGTCGCCAGCTCCTGCCCGGTCATCATGAAGCCGCCGTCGCCGCAACAGCCGACGACGAGCCGATCGGGATGGACGAGCTTGGCGGCGACCGCGGCGGGCACGCCGTAGCCCATAGCGCCACTGGTCGGCCCGAGCTGGCGTCCCGGCCGGCGGTATTGCAGGAAGCGGTTCGGCCAGCCGCTGAAATTGCCGGCGTCGCTGGTGACGATCGCGTCGTCGGGCAGGCGCTGGCGCAGCCAGCCCATGACCCGGCCGAGATCGAGCGTGCCGCCGGCGGTCGCGGGCGAGGGCAGGAGGCCGGCCTCGTATTCGGCGCGCACGGCCGCGCGCCAAGCCGACCAGCGCACCGAGGCCGGCGCCAATGCGGCGGCCGCGGCGGCGAATTCGGGCATGCCCGACTGGAGCGCCAGGGTCGGGCGGAAGACGCGGCCCAATTCCTCGGCGGCGGGGTGGACGTGGATCAGGGTCTTGCCAGGGTCGGGGATGCCGAGCAGCGAATAGGATTGCGAGGTGATCTCGCCGATCCGGGCGCCGACCGCCAGCAGCAGGTCGGATTCCTTGATCCGCGCGACGAGGGCCGGGCTCGCCCCGGTGCCGAGATCGCCGACGAACGAGGGCGAGCGGTTGTCGACGATGTCCTGGCGGCGGAACGAGCAGGCGACCGGCAGGTCGTTCGCCGCGGCAAATCGGGTGATGTCGCGACAGGCGTCGTCGCTCCAGCCGCTGCCGCCGACCAGCATCACCGGCCGCTCGGCCGCGCCGAGGAGACGGGACATTTCGGCGAGGTCCGCGGCGCCGGGATGGGCGCGCACCGCGCGGTAGGGGCCCGCGACCGCTACGGCGCGTCGATCGCGCAGCATGTCCTCGGGGAGCGCCAGGACGACCGGGCCCGGCCGCCCGGAGGTCGCGACCTGGAACGCCTGGTTGACGAGTTCGGGCACGCGCTCGGCCATGTCGATCTGCGCCACCCATTTGGCGAGCGGCGCGAACATCCGGCGGAAATCGACCTCTTGAAAAGCTTCGCGGTCGAGCTGCTGGCGCGCCACCTGGCCGACCAGCACCACCATCGGCGTCGAATCCTGAAAGGCGGTGTGGATGCCGATCGAGGCGTTGCAGGCGCCGGGGCCGCGGGTCACCAGCAGCACGCCCGGCTTGCCGGTGAGCTTGCCGTAGGCTTCGGCCATAAAGGCGGCGCCGCCTTCCTGGCGGCAGGTGACGAGGCGGATCTCGGGAGCATCGAACAGCGCATCGAGGATTTCGAGATAGCTCTCCCCGGCGACGCTGAAGGCCATCTCGACGCGATGTGCGCGCAATGCCGCGACGACGAGCTGGCCGCCGCTGCGGGGAGCAAGGTTCGTCGCCATCAGCCAGCCTCGGAACTAATTTGCGCCAGCGCCATTTGAGACGATGCCGCGACGCGGCGAAAGGGGCTTGCGCGCGTCGGGATGGCGCGCCGCCGCGCGGCCTATAACCTGCAACCGCCGCCGCAGGGGACGCGCGGCCGCAGGATTGCTAAGCTGCCATCGGAGCGAATTCCGCCGGACGATCATGGACGAGCAGCGCAGCGAGATCGACGCCCCGCGCGGGCGGATCGGAGACGATGGCGATATTGCTCGGCCGGGGAGCGAGGCGCCTGCCGCTCCGCTGACGGAACTGATGCCGGGTCCGGGACGGCGCTCGCGGCTGCGGCCTTTCCTATGGCTGCTGCTGGTTGCAGCGGTTGTCGGGGCGGCGGTGTGGTATCTGCCGCGGCTCGGCCATCAGCCGCGACCGGGTGGACGTATCACCTCAACCGGACCGGTGCCGGTCGGGACGGCGACAGTGCAGAAAGGCGACATGCCGGTCACCTTGAGCGGGCTCGGCACGGTCACCCCGCTGGCGACGGTCACGGTCAAGACCCAGATTAACGGCTACCTGATGACCGTCGGGTTCCAGGAGGGCCAGCACGTCAAGGCCGGGCAGTTCCTGGCCCAGATCGATCCGCGGCCCTATCAGGTGGCGCTCGAACAGGCCGAAGGCCAGCTCGCCAAGGACCAGGCGTCTTTGAAGGATGCCCAGCTCGATCTGAAGCGCTACACCACCCTGGTGGCGCAAAATTCGATCGCGACCCAGACGCGCGACACCCAGGCCGCCACGGTCGCGCAGGACCAAGCCACGATCCTATCCGACAAGGCGCAGATCGATGCACAAAAGCTCAACCTGACCTATTGCCACATCATCTCGCCGGTGACCGGCCGGGTCGGGCTGCGCCAGGTCGATCCGGGCAATTACGTGCAGACCAGCGACGTCAACGGCATCGTCGTCGTCACCCAGCTGCAGCCGATTTCGGTGATCTTTACCCTGCCCGAGGACAATCTTCCCGAGGTCCTGAAACAGTGGCATGCGGGGACTGCCCTGGCGGCCACTGCCTACGACCGCACCGGGACGGTCGAGCTCGCCACCGGAAAGTTGGAGACGATCGACAACGAGATCGATACAACGACCGGGACCGTCAAGCTGCGCGCGATATTCGACAATCCCGACGAAATCCTGTTTCCGAACCAGTTCGTCAACGTCAAGCTTCTGGTCGAGACGCTGCAAGGCGTGGATGTTGTCCCGAGCTCGGCGATCCAGCGCGGCGCCCCCGGCACCTTTGTCTATCTGGTCAAGCCCGACCACACGGTGGGGGTGCAAAAGGTAAAGCTCGGCCCGAGCGACGGCCAGCGCGTGGTGATCCTTGCCGGGCTGCAGCCGGGCGAAAGCGTCGTCGACGACGGCGCCGACCGGCTGAAGGACGGCGCCAAGGTCGCGCTCGCCTCGGCGAATGGCGGCGCGGCCAAGGCCGGCGCGGGCACCCCCGATGCGTCGCAGGCTGGGCAGCAGAAGGGGAAGCAGGGCCGCGCGCACCACCGGAGCGGCCAGCCGAGCGGCCAATGAACCGCTCCGCGGCCTCGACCTTCGCAACCCTTTGGGCCGGGTCCACCCGGTCCCGCGTTGCGGGAGAAGCCGCAGGGTGCGGCAGGGCGGGTGAGGGGGCTCCCGTCGGCGAGCCGGAGGTACGATGAGCCCGTCGCGCCTGTTCATCCTGCGCCCGGTCGCGACCACCTTGCTGATGGCGGCGATCATGCTGGTCGGCCTGTTCGCCTATCGCTTCCTGCCGCTCTCGGCATTGCCCGAGGTCGATTATCCGACGATCCAGATACAGACCTTTTATCCCGGCGCCAGCCCCGACGTGATGACCTCCTCGGTCACCGCACCGCTCGAAGTGCAACTGGGCCAGATGCCGGGGCTCAACCAGATGTCGTCGACGAGCTCGGCCGGGGCCTCGGTCATCACCCTCCAGTTCAGCCTCGATCTCAGTCTCGACGTCGCCGAGCAGGAGGTCCAGGCGGCGATCAACGCGGCCGGCAATCTGTTGCCTTCCGACCTGCCGGCGCCGCCGATCTACGCCAAGGTCAATCCCGCCGACGCGCCGATCCTGACCTTGGCGCTGACCTCGAAGACCCTGCCGCTGACCGAGGTCGAGGATCTCGCCGACACCCGCCTCGCGCAAAAGATTTCGCAGCTGTCGGGGGTCGGCCTCGTCAGCATCAGCGGCGGCAACCGCCCCGCGGTGCGCATCCAGGCCAACAATCTCCAGCTCGCTGCCTACGGTCTCAACATCGACAATCTGCGCACCACCCTTGCCAATGCCAACGTCAACACGCCGAAGGGCAATTTCGACGGGCCGAGCCGGGCGTATACGATCAACGCCAACGACCAGATCAGGAAGGCCAGCGAATACGATGATCTGGTGATCGCCTACCGCAACGGCGCGCCGGTCAAGCTCTCCGACGTGGCGCAGGCAAAGGACGCAGCCGAGAACACCAAGCTCGCCGCCTGGGTCAACACCGAGCCGGCGGTCATCGTCAACATCCAGCGCCAGCCCAATGCCAACGTCATCGCCGTCGTCGACAGCATCCAGGCGCTGCTGCCGGCGCTGAAGGCGGCGTTGCCGGCCGCGGTCGACGTCGAGATCGTGACCGACCGCACGACGACGATCCGCGCCTCGGTCGCCGATGTCGAGTTCGAGCTCGGCCTTGCCGTGCTCCTTGTCGTCGCGGTGATCTTCCTGTTCCTGCGCAGCCCGTCGGCGACGCTGATCCCGAGCCTCTCGGTGCCGCTGTCGCTCGTCGGCACGCTCGCCTTCATGTACCTGGCCGGGTTCAGCCTCAACAACCTGTCCTTGATGGCGCTGACGATCGCCACCGGGTTTGTCGTCGACGACGCGATCGTCATGATCGAGAACATCTCGCGCTACATCGAGGCCGGCGAGGCGCCGCTGCAGGCAGCGCTGAAAGGCTCGGCGCAGATCGGCTTTACGATCATCTCGCTGACGATCTCGCTGATCGCGGTGTTGATCCCGCTGCTCTTCATGCCCGACGTGGTCGGCCGGCTGTTCCGCGAGTTCGCCATTACTCTCGCCGTCACCATCGTCATTTCGGCGGTGGTGGCGCTGACCCTGGTGCCGATGATGTGCGCCAAGATCCTGCGCCATCAGCGGCCGTCGGAAATGTCGCTGGCGGCGCGCAAGAGCCAGGAATGGTTCGACGCGCTGATCGCCGGCTACGGCCGGCTGCTGAACTGGGTGCTCGACCATCAGCCGCTGACCCTGCTCGTGGCGGCCGCCACCCTCGGCTTGACCGTGCTGCTCTACATCGTGATCCCCAAGGGCTTTTTTCCGGTCCAGGACACCGGTCTGATCCAGGGGATCTCGGTGGCTTCGCCCTCGGTGTCCTTCGCCGCGATGTCGGAGCGCCAGCAGGCGCTGGCCGCCGTCGTCCTCGACGATCCCGACGTCGCGAGCCTGACCTCGTTCATCGGCGTCGACGGGACCAACACGACCCTCGACAGCGGCCGGCTTCTGATCAACCTCAAGCCGTTCGATCAGCGCCGATTCTCGGCCAGCGAGATCATCCGGCGCCTGGAGAAGGAGACCGCGAAGGTCACCGGCATCACGCTTTACATGCAGCCGGTGCAGGATTTGACGATCGACGCGACGGTCAGCCGCTCGCAATACCAATTCGTGCTCGAAGACGCCAACTCGGCCGAATTCGCATCGTGGGTCCCGAAATTGCTGCAGCGGCTGGAGCAGCTCCCGCAGATCGAGGATGTCGGCAGCACTTTTTCCCAGAACGGTCCTTCGGCCTATGTGCTGATCGACCGGGCCACCGCCGGGCGCTTCGGCATCACCCCGGCGACCGTCGACAACGCGCTCTATGATTCGTTCGGGCAGCGCATCGTCTCGACCATCTTCACCCAATCGAACCAGTACCGGGTGATCCTCGAAGCCGATCCGCTGATGCGGCAGTCGCCGGCCTCGCTGGGCTCGATCTACCTGCCGTCATCGACCGCGGCGAACGGTCAGGTGCCGCTGTCGGCAATCGCCCAGACCGAGGAGCAGACGGCGCCGCTCGAGATCGACCATCTCGGGCAGTTCCCGTCGACGACGGTGTCGTTCAACCTGGCGCCGGGCGCCTCGCTCGGCGCCGCCGTCGATGCCATCCAGCAGGCTGAAAAGGAGGTCGGGCTGCCGGCCAGCATGATCACGGTGTTCCAAGGCGCCGCGCTGGCGTTTCAGGCCGCTCTCGGCAACGAGCTGATCCTGATCATCGCCGCGATCGTCACGATGTACATCGTGCTGGGCGTGCTCTACGAGAGCTTCATCCACCCGATCACGATCCTGTCGACCCTGCCCTCGGCCGGGGTGGGCGCGTTGTTGGCGCTGATGATCGACGGCAGCGATCTCTCGGTGATCGCGATCATCGGCATCATCCTCTTGATCGGCATCGTCAAAAAGAACGCGATCATGATGGTGGACTTTGCTCTCGACGCCGAGCGCCATGAGGGCAAGCCGCCGCGCGAGGCGATCTACCAGGCCTGCCTGTTGCGCTTTCGCCCGATCTTGATGACGACGATGGCGGCCCTCTTTGCCGCGCTGCCGCTGATGCTCGGAACCGGCGTCGGTTCAGAATTGCGCCATCCTCTGGGCGTCACCATCATCGGCGGGCTGATCGTCAGCCAGATGCTGACCCTGTTTACGACGCCCGTCATCTATCTGGGCTTCGAACGGCTCGGCGGTTGGGTGCGCCGCAGCACGGGCGGCGGCGGTGTCGCGGCGGAGAGCGCGCTGCGGTGAACCCGTCGGCGCCGTTCATCAGGCGGCCGGTCGCGACGACCTTGCTGACGATCGGCGTCGCCCTCGCCGGGTTCTTCGCCTATCTGAAATTACCCGTGGCGCCGCTGCCGCAGGTTGATTTTCCGACCATATCGGTTTACGCCGCAATGCCCGGCGCCAGTCCCGAGATCATGGCGACGACTGTCGCGACGCCGCTCGAACGCCATCTGGGAGTGATCGCCGACGTCAGCGAAATGACCTCGATGAGCACGGTCGGGACGACCCGCATCACCCTGCAATTCAATCTCGACCGGAACATCAACGGTGCCGCCCGCGACGTCGAGGCGGCGATCAATGCGGCGCGCGCCGATTTGCCGACGAGCCTGCGCCAGAACCCGACCTACCGCAAGGTCAACCCCGCCGACGCACCGGTCGCGATCCTGGCGATGTCGTCCAGAACGCTGACGCGCGGCCAGATCTACGATGCCGCCTCGACCGTCATGCAGCAGGCGCTGTCGCAGATCGACGGCATCGGCCAGGTCGTGATCAGCGGCAGCTCGCTGCCGGCCGTGCGGGTGGAGCTCAACCCGCTGGCACTGTTCAAATACGGGATCGGGCTCGAAGACGTTCGCGCGGCACTCGCCTCGGCCAACGCCCACAGCCCCAAGGGCGCGCTCGAAGACGGCGATCGCCGCTATCAGATCTACACCAACGACCAAGCCAATCACGCGGCGGACTACCGCCCGCTGGTGATCGCCTACCGCAACGGCGCCGCGGTGCGCCTGACCGATGTCGCCGAGGTCGACGATTCGGTCGAAAACCTGCGCAATCAGGGGCTGACCAACGGCCAGCCGGCGGTTCTCGTGATTCTCTACCGCCAGCCCGGCGCCAACATCATCGACACCGTCGACCGCGTCAACGCGATCCTGCCGCAGCTGAGGGCGTCGATCCCGAGCGCGATCAATGTCGAGCTGACGATGGACCGGACGACGACGATCCGCACCTCGCTGCACGATGTCGAGCGCGCGCTGCTGATCGCGATCGGTCTGGTCATCCTCGTCGTCTTTCTGTTCCTGCGAAACCCGCGCGCCACCTTGATCCCGAGCGTCGCGGTGCCGGTGTCGCTGATCGGCACCTTCGGGGCGATGTATCTCCTGGGCTACAGCCTCGACAATTTGTCGCTGATGGCGCTGACGGTATCGACCGGCTTCGTCGTCGACGACGCCATCGTCGTCCTCGAAAACATCACCCGGCATATCGAGGCCGGGATGACGCGCATGGAAGCGGCCTTGCTGGGGGCCCGCGAGGTCGGCTTTACCGTCTTGTCGATGAGCCTGTCGCTGATCGCCGTGTTTGCGCCGATCCTGTTGATGGGCGGCATCGTCGGGCGGCTGTTCCGCGAGTTCGCGATGACCTTGTCGGTGGCGATCCTGATCTCGCTGGTGGTGTCGCTGACGACGACGCCGATGATGTGCGCCCACCTGCTGTCTAACAACCCGCGGGCAGCGGCACGGGCGCCTCTATCGCGCCGGCGAGCGCGCCTTCGACGCAGTGCTCGGCGCCTATGACCGCTCGCTGCGCCGGGCGTTGCAGTGGCCGGCGCTGGTGATGCTGAGCCTGGCAATGACGATCGCTCTCGCGGGCTACCTGTTCGCGATCATCCCCAAGGGCTTTTTCCCGGAGCAGGACACCGGGCGGATGATCGGCGGCATCCAGGCCGATCAGAGCATCTCGTTCCAGCTGATGGAGAAAAAGCTGTCGCGGTTCGTCGACATCATCCGCAAGGATCCCGCGGTCGCGAACATCGTCGGCTTTACCGGTGGCGGCCAGACCAATTCCGGGTTCGTCTTTGTCGTTCTGAAGCCCCTGTCCGAGCGCAAGGTCTCCGTCTTTCAGGTCATCGGCCGGCTGCGCGGCAAGCTCAACCAGGTGCCGGGCGCGCGGCTCTTCCTGCAGGCGGTGCAGGATATTTCGGCCGGTGGGCGGCAGAGCAACGCCCAGTACCAGTACACCCTCCAGGGCGACAACGCCGAAGACATCTACGCCTGGGCTCCCAAGGTCGAAGCGGCGTTGCAGAAAGTGTCGAAGCATAACCGAAGTCAACCTCGATCAGCAGCAAAAGGGGCTGGAGAGCGATCTGGTCATCGACCGTGCTACCGCGGCGCGCTTCGGGCTCAACGTCGCCGAGATCGACAACACGCTCTACGATGCGTTCGGGCAACGTCAGGTGTCGGTGATCTACGCCGCGCAAAACCAATACCATGTCGTGATGGAGGTCGCGCCGCAGTTCTGGCAGAACCCGGAAACCCTGAAGGAGATCTATGTCAGCACCAGCGGCGGCACGGTCAGCGGCACGCAATCGACCAACGCGCTCGCCGGGACGGTCTCGGCCGCGACGCCGGCTGCGAACAGCAGCGCGGCCGCCACGGCCGCCGCTCAGATCGCCAGCGACACCGCGCGCAACCAGGCGAACAATTCGCTGGCCAATACCGGCCACGGCGCCACTTCGACCGGCGCGGCGGTCAGCACCGCGGCCGAGACCATGGTGCCGCTTTCCGCCTTCAGCCATTTCGGCCCGGGCAACACGCCGCTCGCGGTCAATCACCAGAGCCTGTTCGTCGCTGCGACGATCTCGTTCAACCTGGCGTCCGGCGTATCGCTTGGCCAGGCGCAGCAGGCGATCGACCAGGCTGTCCGCAATCTCCGCATGCCGGCGACGGTCCACGGCAGCTTTCAGGGCACGGCCAAGGTCTTCGAGCAATCCCTGGCGAACGAGCCGATCCTGATCGGCGCGGCATTGCTCGCCGTCTATATCGTGCTCGGCGTGCTTTACGAGAGCTACGTCCACCCGCTGACGATCCTGTCGACCTTGCCCTCTGCCGGGGTCGGCGCGGTGCTGGCTCTGATGGTGACCGACACCGAGTTCAGCATCATCGCTCTGATCGGCGTCATCCTGCTGATCGGGATCGTCAAGAAGAACGCGATCATGATGATCGATTTCGCCCTCGACGCCGAGCGCAGCCTCGGCTTGAGCTCGCGTGAGGCGATCTATCAGGCGTGCCTCGAAGCGGTTCCGCCCGATCATGATGACGACCCTGGCGGCGATGCTCGGTGCGTTGCCGCTGGCGATCGGCTTTGGCGAGGGCGCCGAGTTGCGCCGCCCGCTCGGCATCTCGATCGTCGGCGGGCCTGATGGTCAGCCAGATGCTGACCCTCTTTACCACCCCGGTCATCTATCTCTATCTCGACCGCTTCCGGCTGTGGGCACAGCGGCGCTTGCGGACCGGGCAGCCGAGCCTCGAGGGCGGGCATATCCCCGAACCCGGCGAATGAGACTCGCAAGGAAGATCGGGCGGGCGCGTCCGATCGGCGCCGTGGTGCTGGCCGTTGCCGTTTCGGGCTGCACCGTCGGACCCGATTATCGCCGGCCCGCGGCGCCGGTGCCGGCGCAATACAAGGAGGCGAAGGCGCCATCGGGCTGGAAGGCCGGTCAGCCGGCCGATGGGGTCAACCGGGGCCATTGGTGGTCGATCTACAACGATCCGGTGCTCGACGGGCTCGAGAAGCGGATCGACATCTCGAACCAGAACCTCAAAGCCGCTGAAGCAGCTTTTCGAGAAGCCGAATTTATCGTCGCCGAAGCGCGCGCCGGGTTTTTCCCGACCGGAACCGTGAATGCTTCGGCCCAGCGGGCAAGGGGCAGCGGCTCGGGCGGGAGCAGCACCGTCTCGTCGGGGAGCGGTGGCGGGGGCGGCGCCGCCGCCGATCTCTTCAGCGGCTCGGTCCAAGCGAGCTGGACCCCCGATTTCTGGGGCCAGATCCGCCGCACCGTCGAAGCGAATGTCGCCACCGCGCAAGCAAGCGCCGGCGATCTCGCCAATGCGCGCCTCTCGGCGCAGGGCTCGCTCGCCGGCGACTATCTGCAATTGCGCGTCGCCGACGAGCTGAAGCGCCTGCTCGATGCAGCGGCCCAGGCATTCGCCAAATCGCTGCGCATCACCCGCAACCAGTACGCCGCCGGCACCGCGGCGCAATCGGATGTCTCGCAGGCCGAGGCCCAGCTGCAGAGCACCCAGGCGCAGGCGATCGCGGTCGGCGTGACCCGGGCGCAGCTCGAGCATGCGATCGCTGTCTTGATCGGCGTGCCGCCGGCCGAGCTGACGATCGCGCCCACCGATGCCGTCGATGCGGTGCCGGAGATCCCGGCCGGGCTGCCCTCGGCATTGCTCGAGCGGCGCCCCGACATCGCCGCCGCCGAGCGGACAATGGCCGCGGCCAACGCCCAGATCGGGGTCGAGGTCGCCGCGTTCTACCCGACCATCACGCTGTCCGCCGATGCGGGCGAGGCGGCGGTCTCGCTGGCCAGGCTGGTCAGCGCTTCGGGCCGGTTCTGGTCGCTCGGCTCGAACCTCGTCGAGACCGTGTTCGACGCCGGCCTGCGCAACGCCCAGGTCCAGGCGGCGGTTGCGGTTTTCGACGAGGATCTCGCCAATTACCGGCAGACCGTGCTGACCGCGTTCCAGCAGGTCGAGGACCAGCTGGCGGCGCTGCGCATCCTCGCCGAGGAGGCCAAGGCCCAGGACGCCGCCGTCGCCTCGGCGCGCGAGGCCGAGCGCATCATCAACAACCAGTACCTCGCCGGCACGGTCGCCTATACCAGCGTCATCGTCGCCGAGCAGACCGCGCTCACCGACGCCGAAACGGCGCTGACCATCCGCCAGAACCGCCTGACCGCGAGCGCCAGCCTGATCCAGGCGTTGGGCGGCGGCTGGAGCGCCGACCGGCTGCCGAGCCGCGGCTTGATCGAAAACGCCGCTCCGCTCGACTTCAACCCGCTCCCGCCGGTCCTGCCGGTGCAGGGGCAATGAGCCGCCGGAACAGATTTTCCAGCTGATCGCGACAGCGCGCTTGTACAATTCGGGTGCGGTCGAGCCGGTTCGGCCGGCAAATCGGCTCCTCCCGCGAAACATTCTGTTGGAGGCCGGGGAATGGCTACGAGAACGGAGAATGGCGCTGCGCGGCTGGGCGTCGATATCGGCGGCACCTTTACCGATGTCGCGCTCGAAATCGGCGAAAGACGGTGGAGCGCCAAGATCCTGACCACGCCCGACGCCCCGGAACGCGCCGTCATCGAGGTGATCCACCGGGTGCTGGCCGAGGCGGCGATCGCACCCGCCGATCTCTCGATCATCATTCACGGCACGACCCTGGCGACGAATGCGATCATCGAGCGCAAGGGGGCCAGGACCGCGCTTTTGACGACCGAGGGCTTTCGCGACACGATCGAGATCCGCCACGAGAACCGGTTCGAGCAATACGACGTCAATATCGACCTGCCGCCGCCGCTGGTGCCGCGCCGGCTGCGCTTTCCGGTGCGCGAGCGCGTCGACGCGCAGGGCCGGGTGCTGGTGCCGCTCGACGAGGACGCCGTGGCGGCGCTCGCCGACCGCCTCGCCGCCGAGTGCATCGAGGCCGTCGCGATCGGCTTCCTGCACAGCTTTACCAACCCCGCGCATGAGCGCCGCACCGGCGAAATCGTCGCTCGATTGCTGCCCGGAATCCCGATCACCCTGTCGAGCGACGTGTCGCCGGAGATGCGCGAATACGAGCGCTTTTCGACCGCCTGCGCGAACGCCTATGTCCAGCCGCTGATCGGCCGCTATCTCAGCAATCTTGAGACCCTGCTGCGGCGCGAGGGTTTCGCCTGCCCGCTGTTCCTGATGCTGTCGGGCGGCGGGCTGACCGCGGTCGAAACCGCGATTCGCTTTCCGGTGCGGCTCGTCGAATCGGGGCCGGCGGGCGGCGCCATCTTTGCCGCCGGGATCGCGCGCCAATGCCGGCTCGACAAGGTCTTGTCCTACGACATGGGCGGCACCACCGCGAAGATCTGCCTGATCGACGAGCTGAAGCCGCAGACGAGCCGCGCCTTCGAGGTCGCGCGGATCTACCGCTTCAAGAAGGGCAGCGGGCTGCCGTTGCGCATCCCGGTCATCGAGATGGTCGAGATCGGCGCCGGCGGCGGCTCGATCGCGCGCGTCGACCGGCTGCGGCGGATCACCGTCGGGCCGGACAGCTCCGGCGCCGATCCGGGACCGGCCTGTTACGGCCGCGGCGGCACCGGTCCGACCGTGACCGACGCCGATCTCTTGCTCGGCCGCATCGACCCGGCCGGGTTTTCCGGCGGCCGCATGGCGCTCGACCGCGCCGCCGCCGAGACTGCGATCCGGCGCGAGGTGGCCGAACCGCTGGCCCTGGCATTGGAACTGGCGGCGCTCGGGGTCAGTGAGATCGTCGATGAGAACATGGCGAATGCGGCCCGCGTCCACGCGATCGAGAGCGGCAAGGATGCCCGCGGCCGCACCCTTGTCGCGTTCGGCGGCGCCGCCCCGTTGCACGCCGCGCGGCTCGCCGAAAAGCTCGGGCTCGACCGGGTATTGGTGCCGTCCTATGCCGGGGTCGGCTCGGCCGTCGGCTTTCTGCGCGCGCCGATCGCCTATGAGATCGTCCGCTCCGGGCTGCAGCGCCTCGACGCATTCGACGCCGAGGCCGCCAACGCGCTGCTCGCCCAAATGCGCGCGGAGGCCGAACCGATCGTCCGCCGCGCCGCCGGCGACGCACCCTTGACCGAGACGCGCTCGGCCTTCATGCGCTACCGCGGCCAGGGCCACGAGATCGCCGTGCCATTGCCGGCCGGAACCTACGCCGCCGCCGACGCCCTGACCTTGCGCGCCGTCTTCGAAGACGCCTACCGCCGCCTCTACAGCCGCATCATCCCCGGCGTCGAAGTCGAGATCCTGAGCTGGGTGCTGTTGCTCTCCGCTCCGCCCCCGGCCGAACCCGCCGCGCCGCCGCCGTCGCCCGCGCCCTATACCCCGGCGCCTGCCCGTCACCGCCCGGTCTTCGACCCCGAATTAGGCGAATTCGTCTCGGTCGCGATCCACGAGCGGCGCACCCTCGCCCCCGGCGCCCACATCCCCGGTCCCGCGATCATCGTCGAGGACGAAACCTCGACCGTCGTCACCCGCCTCTTCGACGCCCTTATCGACCCCTTCGGCTACATCGACCTGACCCGGCGAGGAAGCTGATCAGCGGGTGCCGGCGCGGCGAAATCCCATGCGCGGGAATTTGCCGGCAATTCCCTAAAACGACGAATCCCTACCCAAAACCGGCTGGGCGAGCATCGCGAGATCAGCTGCTTACGGTGCGAATTCCCTACGCCGGCCCCAGGGAATTTTCCGCGGCACAGCAGGGAATTTTTTCCGCCGATCAGGGAACTTCGCGACCACCCAGCCATCTTGCAAGCTCAGTGCGACAGGAGTGGGCGCAGCAAATAGATGGGGCCACCCGCAGGTGGCCCCGATCTTGTGTCCTGACCGCCGAAGCGGAGAGACTTGTTAACGGAGGGAAACCGCGTTCTCTCATCGGCTAGGCAATGCACGATTCATCCGTTGAGCGTAGGATCGCAAATCGACCAACGGTTGTCAACGGCTCCGTGATGCCTACCAGCAGAAAATCTCTTCCATTCCGTCTCGGTCTCGATCTCGGCACCAATTCCATCGGCTGGTGCATTACCGATCTCGGCAAGCCCGATCAAGAAGGGCCGAATGCACCCGGTTCGCATCCGCCGCATGGGCGCGCGGATTTTTCCGGATGGGCGCGACCCGCAATCCGGAGCCTCGCTGGCGCAGGAGCGGCGCGAGCCGCGTTCCGCCCGCCGCCGGCGAGACCGCTTTCTCGACCGCCGATCCGACCTGATGGGACTGCTGGTCGGGCACGGTCTGATGCCCGCCGATCCGGCCGAGCGAAAAGGCCTCGAAGCCGCGGACCCCTGGCGGCTTCGCGCGGAAGGGCTGGACCGCTCGCTGACCCTTCACGAATTGGGCCGCGCGATCTTTCATCTGAACCAGCGCCGCGGCTTCAAAAGCAACCGCAGGACCGACCGGAAGGAGAAGACCTCTGAAGCGCAAGGGATGAAGGCCGGGGCGGCCGAGTTGATGGCGCGGCTCGATCCCGAGAAGCCCGGGCAACGCACGCTCGGCGAATATCTGCACACGCGATTCCGCGAGGGCCGTACCCCGCGCGGCGCCGCCGACGGGACGGTGGGCGCGATGGAGCCGGTGCGCTTCCGGCCCCGCCCGGGCAAGGGCAACAAGGCGGAATGGGAGATCTACCCAACGCGCGCGATGGTCGAGGCGGAGTTCGATGCGTTGTGGTCGGCGCAGGCAAAGCATCACCCCGGCCTTACCGACGAAATCCGGGGGGCGCTTCGCGACACGATCTTTTGGCAGCGGCCGTTGCGGGCGGTCGAACCCGGCCCGTGCACGCTCGACGACGAGCGTGACCCCAAGAAGCGCGACCGGCGCGCGCCGCTGGCGCTGCCGATCCAGCAGGAGTTCCGCATCCTGCAGGAGCTTGCGAACCTCGAATTACGGCACAAGCGCACAGGCGAGACCCGGCGGCTGACGCGCGCCGAGCGCGACAAGGTGCTGTTCGAGCTGCGGCGCAAGGAGAAACTAACCTTTGGGCAAATTCGCACGAAGCTCGGGATCGAGAACGCCTGGGACTTCAATCTGCAGAGTGAGAAGCGGCCCGAGCTGAAAGGCGACATCGTCTCCTACCGGCTGTCGCGACCCAAGGCGTTCGGTGAGGCTTGGTACAACTATCCGCAGGAGGAGCAGGACCGCATCGTCAAATTCCTGCTCGCCGAGGAGAGCTGGGAGAAATCGGTCCGCACCCTGATCAGCGAGTGGGGACTTCCGCCCGGGCGCGCCGAGCAGGTTGCCAAAATTGAGCTGCCCGAAGGCTATGGCCGCCTCGGGCGGGTGGCGCTCGGCAAGGTCGTGCCGATGCTTCGCGAGGGCATCTCGGAAAAAGATGGCGGGTTGATGCATTTCGACGAGGCGGTGCAGGCCGCCGGCTACCAGCATCATTCCGACTTTCGCCTGGATAAGCTGTTCGAGGATGCGCCCTATTACGGCGAGATCCTCGATCGGTACGTGGCACCGGTGAGCCCGAATTCGGGATCTGCCGACGAGGAGCAGTTCGGGCGCAATCGCCAATCCCACCGTCCATGTCGGCCTCAACCAGCTGCGCCGATTGCTGAACGCGGTCATCCGCGCCTACGGCCATCCGAGCGAAATCGTCGTCGAGCTGGCGCGCGAGCTGAAGCAGACCTGGGAAGAGCGCCGCGAGACGACGCAGCGCCAAACCGAAAACCAGAAGAAGAACGAGCGCCGCAAGGAGCAGCTCGTTGCCGCCGGTGCCGCGCCAACCGGCGAAAGGATGCTCCGCATGCGGCTGTGGGAAGAGCTCGGCGAAAGCATCGCCGACCGCAGATGCGTCTACACCGGCGAGCCGATCGGGATCAGGAGGCTGATCAGCGACGAGGTCGAGATCGAGCACATCCTGCCTTTCGCGCTGACTTTGGACGACAGCCCATCGAACCTGACGCTGTGCTTGCGCCGCGCTAACCGCGACAAAGGCAACCGCACCCCACACGACGCGTTCGGCACCAGCCCCTCTCCGTACGATTGGGACGCGATCGCATTGCGGGCTTCGGCCTTGCCTCGCGTGAAACGGTGGCGCTTTCAGCCCGATGCGATGGAGCTGATCCGCGAGAGGCTGTTGCGCGAGGAGGCCCGGCTGAACGGCAGCCTGCCCAGTGACGTGCTCGCCGACATCGAGAAGACCGGCGGGTTTCTCGCCCGCCAGCTGGTCGACACCGCCTATCTGGCGCGCGTCGCGCGGCAATATCTGACCAGCGTCGTCCCGGCCGAGCACGACGCGGACGGCACGTTGCGCAGCAACGTCTGGGTCATTCCCGGCGGCATGACCGGGATGCTGCGCCGGTTGTGGGGGATAAACCGGTACCTGTGGGGCAACCGTCCGGACGCGCGCGACGAGAGCCCGGACGAGTGGCGCGGCAAATTGCGCACCGACCATCGCCACCACGCGGTCGACGCCTTTGTCCTGACCCTGGTCGACCGCTCGCTGCTCCAGGAGATCCAACACCAATCTGGCCAGAGCGGCCACCGCACGATCGACGATATGCCGGACCCCATCGGCTGGCCCCGCTTCAAGGAGGATCTGAGGGAGCGCTTCGACCGCATCGTGATCTCCTACAAGCCCGAGCACGGACCGTCACGCACCGACGAGAAGCGCGCCGGCACGTCCGGAAGGCTGCATGAGGAGACTGCATACGGGATTGTTCGTGACCCGGCGCTCGAAGACGGCGCGACCTTGGTTTATCGCAAGCCCTTTGCCGATTTGAACGCAAACGAGATCGAGCGGATTCGCGACTTGAGGCTCCGTGTCCGTGTGCTCGGCGCGGTCTCGCCGCTCGGTGCCGACAAGAAAAAGCTCAAGGAGGCGTTGGTGGAGTTCGCGGCGGGAGAACGGCAACCGTTGAGGCACATTCGGCTGACGAAATTCGAGAAATCGTTCGAGCCCATCCACGATCGACGGACAGGCCTCCCCTATAAAGCGGTAATCCCCGGAGAAAACCACGCCGTAGACATCGTCGAGATGCCGGACGGCCGTTGGTTTGGAGAAGGCATCACCGTGTTCGATGCAAACCGAGATGACTTCGTCCCGAAGTGGCGACAGCTCCAACCGGCCGCGCGCCTTGTGATGCGTGCTCACAAGTCGGATCTGATCAGGATCGAGCACGATCGCGCCGACGGAATATTCCGCGTGGTTAAGCTGGCTCCGGGCAATGGCCGGCTCGTGCTCGCCAGCCATCTCGAAGCCGGCAATCTGGATCGCCGCCACTCCGATGCCGACGATCCGTTTCGTTGGAGCTTTCTTGCTTTCGGGCAGATGAAGACGAGAAAGGCGCGAAAGGTGACGGTCGACCTCTTGGGCCGGGTGCACGATCCGGGGCCGCCATGATCGGCCGCGTCATCGAGATTGCGCAGGACGGGCGCCACCTTTCGACAGATCGCGGGTTTCTGACCGTCAGCGCCGACGACGGCGAAGTCGGGCGCGTGCCGCTCGACGACATCGGCGTGGTCATCGTCAATGCGCATGGCGTAACCTATTCAAACAACCTGATCGTGCGGCTGGCCGAGCGCGGCGCCGGTGTCGTCGTGTGCGGGACCAACCACAACCCGGTCGCGTGGCTGTGGCCGGTCGTCGGCCACCACGACCAGGCGAACCGGGTGCGGGCGCAGATCGAGGCTTCGAAGCCGCTCAACAAGCGACTTTGGCAGACTTTGGTAAAAACGAAGATCCGCCACCAGGGTGCGGCGCTCGACGCGCTGGGAAAAGCGGGATCAGGCTTTCGGCTGCTCGCCGATCGTGTCGGCTCCGGCGACCCCGACAATATGGAGGCGCAGGCCGCGCGGCGATATTGGCCGCTGCTGTTCGGCGACGCCTTTCGGCGCGACCGCGACTCCGATGGCGTCAACGCATTGCTGAACTACGGCTATGCCGTGCTGCGTGCCGCGACGGCGCGCGCGATATGCGCCGCCGGCCTGCATCCCTCGGTCGGCATTTCTCACAAGAACGCCGCCCTGTGCCTCGCCGACGATCTGATGGAGCCGTTTCGCCCGATCGTCGATCTCGTCGCGGCTCGTCTCGTGGCGGCCGGCACGACCGCGGTCGATCGCGACGCAAAGAAGGCGCTGGCGGAGATCACGGCCCTTGACCTGCGGACCGAACGCGGCCGGACACCGCTCTTTCTCTGCCTCGAACGGCTGGCGACGTCCCTCGCGCTGTCGTACGAGCGGACCAAGCCGGCCCTCGATCTGCCGCTCGCCCCACTGCCACTGGAAATTCCTGCGGTCGGCGCGATCCGTGATTCGTCCCATGCCGCGGCGCCGTGAGAATCGTGCCGAGGTTGTTCTCAGCGCCTATCGACTCATGTGGATGATGGTCCTCTTCGACCTTCCGGTAATGACCAAGAAGGAGCGGAAGGCCGCCACCAACTTTCGCAAGTTTCTGCTCGACCAGGGTTTCGAGATGGCACAATATTCAGTCTATATGCGCTTTTGCGCCAGCAAAGAGCAGGCTGACACATACACAAGGCGTGTGGAACGCAGAGTACCCCCCACAGGTAAGGTGCACATCATGTTCTTTACCGACCGCCAATATGAGACGATAATTTCTTTCGACGGCCGGCTCAAGGAAGCCTCCGCGAAAAAATCCGACGCAATACGTGCTCTTCTAGCGGGCCCGCATGAGAACGTCTCGCGACTCGATCGTAAAAAAACGCCCTGTTTCCAGGGCGCTAGTGACATATCAAGCCTAGCCGATGAGAGAACGCGGTCCAACCGCAACGCGCGGCAGCGAAGCCATTGCCGGTCGCAAGCCTAGCCGATGAGAGAACGCGGTCCAACCGCAACGCGCTGACGTCGTGAGCGGCTGAGCGCGCAGCCTAGCCGATGAGAGAACGCGGTCCAACCGCAACGACGCTGCGCTGGCGGTGAGCACGACGGACCACAGCCTAGCCGATGAGAGAACGCGGTCCAACCGCAACGTCCGAACATCGACGTAGTCAGCGATCGCGCTGAAGCCTAGCCGATGAGAGAACGCGGTCCAACCGCAACTCATCGAGCTGCCGTCAATCGGGACGCGAGCACAGCCTAGCCGATGAGAGAACGCGGTCCAACCGCAACGTCGGCATCGCGCGGTCGTACGCGATCG
The DNA here is from genome assembly GCA_963814865.1 of uncultured Alphaproteobacteria bacterium. Classification (GTDB taxonomy): domain Bacteria; phylum Pseudomonadota; class Alphaproteobacteria; order ATCC43930; family CGMCC-115725; genus AP-15. Next base: position 175,300 of record CAWFEN010000004.1, read on the forward strand.
CGAAGCCTAGCCGATGAGAGAACGCGGTCCAACCGCAACGTCGCGTGCAGTCGCGCACGTCGCGCGTGCCAAGCCTAGCCGATGAGAGAACGCGGTCCAACCGCAACTAGACGCGCAGTTGCCAGCGTCAATCGAATCGCCAGCCGTAAGCCTAGCCGATGAGAGAACGCGGTCCAACCGCAACGATCGGCCGGTCGTCGACGCACGTCGGCGCTGAGCCTAGCCGATGAGAGAACGCGGTCCAACCGCAACGACGCCGAGTCGCATGCTGCGCGACGGCGTAAGCCTAGCCGATGAGAGAACGCGGTCCAACCGCAACGCGAGCTCGCCGGCCGCGCTGCGGACATCGAAGCCTAGCCGATGAGAGAACGCGGTCCAACCGCAACTGGCATCGCGCAGTCGGATGCGCAGAAGCTCGATCTAGCCTAGCCGATGAGAGAACGCGGTCCAACCGCAACCGTCGACGCGACGATCGGCGCACCCGAAGACAGCCTAGCCGATGAGAGAACGCGGTCCAACCGCAACTGCAGCCGCGCATCGCATCGCCGATCATGTCGCCGAAGCAGCCTAGCCGATGAGAGAACGCGGTCCAACCGCAACGCGGTCCGAGCTCGACCAGCATGGTGCGCGGCGCGTAAGCCTAGCCGATGAGAGAACGCGGTCCAACCGCAACGATGCGTGATCTGACGCTCGTTACGCCGACGAGCCTAGCCGATGAGAGAACGCGGTCCAACCGCAACGACGGCGTGCGACGCCGCATACTGCTAGTCAGCCTAGCCGATGAGAGAACGCGGTCCAACCGCAACGACGCGCAAGATCGGCAGCCGTGGACGGCCAGCCTAGCCGATGAGAGAACGCGGTCCAACCGCAACGGGGGGTCGCGTCGACGCAGCGATGTCGCTCAGCCTAGCCGATGAGAGAACGCGGTCCAACCGCAACCGGAGACGGAAGCGGTGTATAGTGGGGGTGAGCCTAGCCGATGAGAGAACGCGGTCCAACCGCAACGCGATGCTGCGGCATAGCTACGCCTACCGATGAGGGTTGCGAGCCTAGCCGATGAGAGAACGCGGTCCAACCGCAACGAGACGCGCCGACGCTGATCGCGACTTCGCGATCACAGCCTAGCCGATGAGAGAACGCGGTCCAACCGCAACTGGCGACGTAGCAGCGGGACGCAGCTCGGCGCAGCCTAGCCGATGAGAGAACGCGGTCCAACCGCAACGCCTGACTGCTGTCACCACCGATAAGACGCCAAGGAAGCCTAGCCGATGAGAGAACGCGGTCCAACCGCAACTAGTCGACGTAGCAGGGGCTGCAGACTCGGCAGCAGCCTAGCCGATGAGAGAACGCGGTCCAACCGCAACGCCTGCTCGGCCCACCGATGCAAGACGCAAGGAAGCCTAGCCGATGAGAGAACGCGGTCCAACCGCAACAGTAAGCGTGCAGCCGGATGACGCTCGCTGAGCCTAGCCGATGAGAGAACGCGGTCCAACCGCAACGCGAGCGTCACTGGCCGCATCGTCTGGGCCGAGCCTAGCCGATGAGAGAACGCGGTCCAACCGCAACAGCGTCAGCCGTGCAGGCGACTCGACGGCGCGAGCCTAGCCGATGAGAGAACGCGGTCCAACCGCAACCGCCGCCGTACTGTCCCGCGTCATCGCGCTGAAGCCTAGCCGATGAGAGAACGCGGTCCAACCGCAACGGTCGCGGCTGACGATTTGCCAGCTCGAACAGCCTAGCCGATGAGAGAACGCGGTCCAACCACAACCCCCGATCCTATCTCCTGCGTCAACGGCCAGGTGCGGCTCATGGATCCGGGCTAGACGGGGCTAGACGCCCAGATGGCGGTGCAGCACCTCCGGCTGGCGGCGCACGGCGGATTTGGTCATCTCCTCGACGATGTGGCCGTTGTTGAGGACGTAGACGCGGTCGGCGAGGCTCATCGCGGCCGAGATGTTCTGCTCCACCAGCAAAATCGTCTGGCCCGCCGCGGCGAGGGCGCGGCAGGTGGCGAGCAGGTCGCGCACGACGATCGGCGCCAACCCCTCGAACGGCTCGTCGAGCAGCACGATCTTCGGGTCGCGGACGAGGGCGCGGGCGATCGCCAGCATCTGCTGCTCGCCGCCCGAGAGATCGGTGCCGCGGCCGCGCCGGCGCTCTGCGAGGCGCGGGAAGGTCGCCCAGACGCGCTGCAGCGGCCAGCGCGATTTCGCCGTGAGACCGGCGAGCAGCAAATTTTCCTCGACGCTCAGGCTGCCGAAGATGCGGCGCTCCTCCGGCACCAATTGCAGCCCAAGCGAGGCGATCGCGTGCGGCGGCAGCCCCGCTATCGGCGCGCCGTCGAGCACGATCCGCCCGGAGCGCGGGCGAACCGCGCCGATCAGGCTTTTCAAGGTGGTGCTCTTGCCCGCCCCGTTGCGGCCGAGCAATGCCACCACCTCGTTGCGTTCGACGCGCAGCGACACGTCGAACAGGATGTGGCTGTCGCCGTAATAGCTGTTGAGGCGCTCGACTTCGAGGAGCGCGCTCACGCTGCCGCGACCCCGCCGAGATAGGCTTCCTGCACCAGGCTGTTGCGCTGGATCTCCGCCGGCGTGCCTTCGGCGAGCAGCGCGCCTTCATGCAGCACGGTGATGCGTTCCGCCAGCTCGAACACCGCATCCATGTCGTGCTCCACCACCACCAGGGTGCGGCCGCGACGAATGTTTTTCAGCAATTGCACGGTTTCCGCCCGCTCGCGTGGGCTCATGCCGGCGAGCGGCTCGTCGAGCAGCAGCAGCGACGGCGAGGCGGCCAGCGCAAGCCCGATTTCCAGCCGCCGCTTCTCGCCGTAAGCGAGCGCGGCGACCGGCAAATCGGCGCGCCCGGTCAGGCCGACCAGGGCGAGCGTGCTCTCGACCTGCATGTCGAGCCCGCCGACGCGGTCGACCCGGCGCAACAGGTCGAGGCGGAAGGTGCCGCGGCGCTCGGCGAGTGCGGCGATCACGACGTTCTCGCGCACGGTCAGCCGGGTGAAGAGCTGGTTGACCTGGTAGCTCTTGGTCAGTCCGAGCTGGCATACCTGGGCGACGTCCAGGCCGGTGATGTCGCGGCCGCGGAAGATGATCTGCCCGGCGGTCGGCGGCAGCTCGGCGGTCAGCATCTTGAAGAACGTGCTCTTGCCGGCGCCGTTGGGGCCGATGACGGCGCGCAGCTCGCCCTGCTCGACGGCAAAGTCGATGTTGCGGTTGGCGACCAGACCGCCGAACGACTTGGTCAGGCCGCGAGCTTCCAGCGCCGGGCCGGAGAACGGCGTCTCCCGGCCGCGATGCTGTGGGCCGATGCTGGCGAGCGCCGGCGCGGTGGCGGCCAGCACCGGCGCCTCCTCGGGTGCCGGCAGGTCCGGGCGAGCGGCGAAATGCCCGACCAGATCCTGCAAGCCGCCGATCAGGCCGCGGCGCAGAAAGCACACCAGCAGCACGAAGACCACGCCCAGCACCAATTTCCAGGCACTGCCGAGCCCGACCACCGCCTGCAGAAAGTCGCGCAGATAGAGCCAGACCGCAGCGCCCAGCAGCGGGCCGAACAGGGTGCCGACGCCGCCGATCGCGGTCTGCATCACCAATTGGCCGGAGGTGTCGAAGGTGAAGGCGTCCGGCGGCATGAAGCCCTGCAGCACGCCGAGCAGGCCGCCGGCGAAACCGGCATAGGCCGCAGCGACGACGAACGCGGTCAGCTTGTAGAGGCCGACCGCATGGCCGACCGCGCGCGCCCGCAGCGGGTTGTCGCGAATCGCGGTAAGGATGGCGCCGACCGGCGAGCGCACGATGCGCAGCGCGATCACGATGCCGATGAAATAGCAGGCGGCAAGAAACCCGTACATCGACCAGCCGGTGCCGATCTGGTAAGCGAAGCCGCCGAGTTCGAAGCGGGGCGTCGGGACGCCGGGCAACCCGTTCTCGCCGCCGGTCCAGGCGGAGAGCGGCCCGTTCTCGGCGAAGAAGAACGTCTCGGCGATCGCGACGGTGATCATGGCAAAATAGATGCCGGTGCGCCGCAGTGCGATCGCGCCGACCGCGATCCCCGCGAGCGCGGCGCCGACGGTGCCGATCAGCAGCGCCGCCAGCACATTCGACATCAGGTTGCTGGTCAGCAGGTAGGCGGCGATGAAGCCGCCGGTGCCGTAAAAGGCCGACTGGCCGAACGACAGCAGGCCGGTGTAGCCGAACACGATATCGAAGCCGATGCCGAACAGGCCCCACACCAGGATCTGGTTGACCGTGCCGGGCGCGAAGCGAAGATAGGGCAGCACAAAGGGGGCGGCGATCAGCCCGAGCGCCGTTAGCGTTTCGATCAGCAGAGGGCGGCGGCGCGGCATCGGACCGCCGCGCTCAGGCGCGGCCCCGCACGCCGAGCAGGCCTTGCGGCCGCAACAGCAGCACCAGGGTCATCACCACGAACAGCATGACCTGCGAATAGGCCGGATCAACCATCGAGGTCAGGCTGAGGATTTCCCCGGAAATCAGCCCGCCGAGGATCGCCCCGGGGAACGAGCCCACTCCGCCGATGACGACGACGACGAAGGTCTGGACCAGGATCGACTTGCCCATGTCGGGGGTCAGCGACACCACCGGCGCGTTGACGATCCCGGCAAACCCGGCGGCCATCGCGCCGATGCCGAACACCAGCATGAAGACGCGATAGACGTTGATGCCGAGCATGCCGACCATGCCCGAATCTTCGATCCCGGCGCGCACGATCATGCCGAGCCGGGTCCGATATAGGACCAGGTAGAGCACCGCGAGCGCGACCGCCGCGATCGCCAGCACGACGATGCGGTAGGTCGGATAGATCAGGAAGCCCATCGGCGTCACGCCGGCGGCCCAGGAGGGCGGCGGGACGGTCAGCGACAGGCTGCCGAAGGCGAGGCGCACCAACTCGACGATGACGATGCCGATCCCGAAGGTGACCAGGATCTGATCCTCGGGCGGGCGGCCGTAGAAGCGGCGGATGACGACCAGTTCCATGGCCCCGCCGACCACCCCCAGGAACAGCGCGCCGGCGATCGCGGCGACGACGAAGGATCCGGTCGCCTCGAAGGCGACGTAGCCGGCATAGCCGCCGAGCATGAACATCGCGCCATGCGCCAGGTTCAAGACGCCGAGCGTGCCGTAGATGATGGTCAGCCCCGAGCTGATCAGCGCCAGCAAGGCGCCCGACGCCAGCCCGTTGAACAGCTGCGAGGCGAAATTAGGCCAGGTGATCATACGACGCGGGATAGAGTGGAGATCGGCGTTACGGCGGCGCGGCAACACGCCGGCGACGATGATCGCCGGCCCGCCGCGCCGGCGCTTTGTTCAGGTATAGTCACCGAGGTGGCAGCCGAACGCGTCCGGCGCCTGCATCAGGCCGGCACCGGGCACGATCTCCGTCACTTCCCAGAAATCTTCCTTGTTCTGCATCGCGCCGGGCGCCTTGCCGCGGACGATGACGACGGGCCGCACCAGCTGGTGATCGGCGGCGCGGAAATAGACGTCGCCGACCGTCGAGTTGATGTGCTCGGCCGGCCTCGTACGCCTTGATCACCTCGGGCGGGTAGAAGGTGCCGGCGCGCTCGCAGGCATCGGCCCACATGGCAAACTGCATATAGGCGTTGTTGGCGCCCCATTCCGGCTTGTAGCCATATTTCTTGTCGAACGACCCGACGAACATCTTGGCCACCGGAAATTTGTCTTCGAGCGTCCACCAGAAATCGGTGGCGGCCAGGACGCCCTCCATGACCTGCGCACCGACCTCGCGCGCCAGGAACGGCGTCTGGTACGGGATCACCAATTTCATCTTGTTGAAGATCCCGAATTGCTGGGCCTGCTGGATCGACAGGACGGCGTCGTGGCCCCAATTGACGTTGAGCAGGTAGTCGGCGCCGGAATTGGCGACGTTGAGCAGATACGAGCTGTAATCCGGCGCGCCGAGCGGTGCGACCTGATTGGTGACCGTGGTCCAGCCGCCGTTCTTGTTGAGGTAGTTCTCCATCGAATGCTGGACTGTATGGCCATAGGTATAGTCCGGCGTCAGATAGGCGGCTTTCTTGTTCTTGCCAAAGTTCTTGAGCAGCACCGGGCCGATCGCGGCGGCGGCGGTCTGGCCGTAAAAGCACTGACGAAAGCTGTAGCGGACGCAGTCCTTGCCGGTGGTGTCGTTGGAGCCGGAGATGGCGACGACATAGAGGACCTTTTCGCGCTGGGCGAGCTTGTTCAGCGCCACCGCGACCGCGCTCGACGTCGAGCCGGTCATCAGGATCGCCTTGTTCTCGCTGATGAAGCGCGACTGTTCCTGTATCGCGGTGTTCGGCTTCGCCTCGGAATTGGCGACGCCGTACTTGACCTCCTTGCCGAGCACGCCCTTGGTCGTCTTCGGCGAGATCTGCTTGATCAGCGGATCGCCGCTGTTGATGTGCTCGACCGCAAGCATGAAGCCTTTGAGCTCGTCCTCGCCCTGCACGGCATAGGTGCCGGTGCGCGGCACGGTGATGCCGACGAAAACCGAAGAGCCGGCCGAACCTGCTGGATAGGTTCCGAGTGCGGGATAGCTTTCGGCGGCGCGGGCCGCGCGCAATAGTGCCGTGCCGGCAAGCAACCCACCGCCGGCCTTCAGCAAGGTGCGCCGCGTCGGCACAGCGATATGGTGCGAACTCATGGCGTCTCCCTCTCCAACCGGGGTGGTTGTCGGCGGCGAGAGCCCGGCCTGCATCGGCCAGCGCGACGGGTTTTACCGATGCAGGCTGCCGCCCCTGCCGTTCCGTCACCGCAAGGCGTTTGCGTGCACCCCTGGGTTTAAGTGCGGCAGGACCTTAATTTGACGTTCCACAGGTTGCAAGGCCATCGATCCCACCCCGGCGCGTGTTCCGAGACCGCGGCGCCCGATCGAGACCCGGCGGGCGTCCGCTGCAACCCTGCCCTGCGCCGGCCGGCAAGCGGGCCGACCGCCGCGCCGCATCCTTGCCAGCCGCCGATGCGCCACCCATACTGACGGCGATGGGGCACCTTTCGCCAGATCCCGTATTCCCCGAACCGGTCGGGGCGCCGGTGCGGGTTTGCGATCACCCCGGCTGCGACGCCGGCGGCGATTTTCGCGCGCCGAAATCGCGGCTCGATCTGAACGATTACTACTGGTTCTGTCTCGAGCACATCCGCGTCTACAACTCGGCCTGGAATTACTACGCCGGGATGAGCGACGGCGAGATCGAGGCCGAGATCCGCAGCGACACGGTCTGGCAACGCCCGAGCTGGCGGCTCGGCGACCGCCACGGCCCCGGCTTTGCCGCCCGCATCCGCGACCATTTCGGCGTGTTCGCCAACGGCGCCGCCGATAAGCGCACCAGGCGCGATGGCGACCGTGCGCGCGACGCCGCACGGCGCGTGCTGTCGGCACGCGAGCAGGCGCTTGCCGTCTTCGAAATCGAGCCGCCTTTCACCCCGGTGCGGCTCAAGGCCCGTTACAAGGCGCTGGTCAAGCTGCACCATCCCGATGCCCATGGCGGCGACAGGGCGGCTGAGGAGAAGCTGAAAATCATCAACCAGGCCTATGCCACCCTGAAAGCCAGCTATTTCGGTTGAACAATCGCGCTTCGGCGCTCAAATTCCCCGCGGCCAACCATCAGGAACAAGACAAGAATGCCAACCGTTCAGCCAACGGCACCAGCCGATGCGTTTCCATTGGACAAGCCCGATATCACGATTTCGGTGCGCCAGACCTTCGGGATCGACAGCGACCTCCAGGTTCCAGCCTTCAGCCAGGCGAGCGAGCACGTCCCCGATTTCGACGATGCCTATCGCTTCGACCGCGACACCACGCTGGCCATCCTCGCCGGCTTCGCGTTCAACCGACGGGTGATGATCCAGGGCTATCACGGCACCGGCAAATCGACCCATGTCGAGCAGGTTGCGGCGCGGCTCAACTGGCCCTGCATCCGGGTCAATCTCGACAGCCACATCAGCCGCATCGACCTCGTCGGCAAGGATGCGATCGTGCTGCGCGACAACAAGCAGGTCACCGAGTTCCGCGAGGGCCTGCTGCCCTGGGCCTTGCAGCACCCGGTGGCGCTGTGCTTCGACGAATACGATGCCGGCCGCCCGGACGTGATGTTCGTGATCCAGCGCGTGCTCGAAGTCGAAGGCAAATTGACCCTGCTCGACCAGAACCGCGTCATTCGGCCGCATTCGGGCTTCCGGCTGTTTTCGACCGCGAACACGGTCGGGCTCGGCGACACGACCGGCCTCTATCACGGCACGCAGCAGATCAACCAGGGCCAGATGGACCGCTGGAACATCGTCGCCACCTTGAACTACCTGCCGCACGACGCCGAGGTCGAAATCGTGCTGGCCAAGGTGCCGAGCTATGACACCGACGACGGCCGGCGCACGATCAGCGCGATGGTGGCGCTTGCCGACCTGACCCGCGCCGGCTTCATCAACGGCGACATCTCGACGGTCATGTCGCCCCGCACGGTCATGACCTGGGCCGAGAACGCGGCGATCTTCGGCGATCTGTCATTTGGCTTCCGGCTGACCTTCCTCAACAAATGCGACGAGATGGAGCGACCGACCGTAGCCGAATACTATCAGCGCTGCCTCGGCGCCGAATTGGCCGAGACCGGCGTCAACGCGACCTTGATGTAGAAGGTGGCGGTCCCGCCGATGGCCCAGGAATTCTCCCCGACCGAGATCTTCAAGCGCGCCACCGCGGCGACCCTGCGCGCGATCGCGGAGCGCGACGACCTGACCATCGGCTTCGGACCGGAGGCGGCAGGTCTCAGCGGCTCGCGGGTGCGGCTGCCGAACCCGGCGCGCGATTTGCCGGCGGAGGAGGCGGCGCAATTGCGCGGTGCCGCCGACAGCATGGCCTTGCGTCTGCGCTATCACGACGACGCGGTGCACAGCCGTCGCCTCCCCGGCAGCCCCTTGGCGCGCGCCGTCTTCGAGGCGGTCGAGCAGGCGCGGGTCGAGGCGCTGGGGGCTCGGCGCATGGTCGGGGTCGCCTCTAATCTCTCGGCAATGCTCGACGAGCAGTATCGCCGGCAGGGCTTCGAGCGGATCACCGAGCGCACCGACAGCACGATGGCCGAGGCGGTGCGCCTGCTGACCCGCGAGGCGCTGACCCGGGAACGGCCGCCGCCCTCGGCGCGGCGCGTCGTCGATCTGTGGCGGCCCTGGCTCGAAGCGCGGATCGCCAAGGATCTCGGCGAGCTCGACCGCACCATTCTCGATCAGGACGATTACGCGCGGGCGACCCGCCGCATGCTGCAGGATCTCGACATCGACCTCGGCGAGGCCGAGGATTCCTCCGAGAACGAGGAGCAGCAGGACGGCGAGGAAGGCGACAGCGACAACCAGAGCGAGGGCGAAGGCGCCACCTCGGGCGCGCAGCCTTCGCCCGACGGCTCGCCGGCCGACGGTGCGGCCGAGGATGCCCAGGATGCCGGCGAAGCGAGCGACGGCGAGATGATGCCGGGGGCAAGCGACGACGACCCCGGCCGGCCGGGCCGCCCCGGCCAGATGCCGCGCGGGCGCGCCGACGACACCGCGATCTATCGGGCCTACAGCACCTTGTCCGACGAGGTCGTCGAGGCCGACGCGCTGTGCGACCCCGACGAACTGACGCGATTGCGCCAGCTCCTCGACCAGCAGATCTCGCATCTGCAAAGCGTCATCGCGCGGCTTGCCAACCGCCTGCAGCGCCGGCTGCTGGCCAGGCAGACCCGCGCCTGGGAATTCGATCTCGACGAGGGCCTGCTCGACGCCGCCCGCCTCTCCCGCGTCGTCGCCAACCCGATCCTGCCGCTCGCCTACAAGCGTGAGCGCGAGACCGATTTCCGCGACACCGTCGTCACCCTGCTGATCGACAATTCGGGCTCGATGCGCGGTCGCCCGATCACCGTCGCGGCGATGAGCGCCGACATCCTGGCGCGCACCCTGGAACGCTGCGCCGTCAAGGTCGAGATCCTCGGCTTCACGACCCGCGCCTGGAAGGGCGGCCAGTCGCGCGAGCGCTGGATCGCCGCCGGCAAGCCGGTCAATCCGGGCCGGCTCAACGATCTGCGCCACATCGTCTACAAGCCGGCCGACGCCCCGTGGCGCCGCGCCCGGCGCAACCTTGGGCTGATGCTGCGCGAAGGCATCCTCAAGGAGAACATCGACGGCGAAGCGCTGGCCTGGGCGCACCACCGGCTGCGCGAGCGCACCGAGCAGCGCCGCATCCTGATGGTGATCTCCGACGGCGCCCCGGTCGACGATTCGACCCTGTCGGTGAACCCCGGCAACTACCTCGAAAAGCATCTGCGCGAGGTGATCCACGAGATCGAGCGGCTGGGCGAGGTCGAATTGACCGCGATCGGCATCGGCCACGACGTGACCCGCTACTACCGCCGCGCCGTCACCATCGTCGACGCCGAGCAGTTGGGCGGCGTCATGCTCGAAAAGCTCGCCGAATTGTTCGAAGAAGAGGGCAACACCAAGACCCGCGTCAGGAGCCGCCACCGCCGCGCCGCGTAACGGCCCCGCGCCCCCGCGCGGGGATCAGCTTCGCGGGTGTGACGATTGGGCGGGCGGCGATTGCTGGTATAGGGTGGCGGCCATGCCAGCCACGCGACGGCCATGCCCGGCCTGACCAATCCGACCTCGTCGCTCGATCTCGTCGCCCACGTCATCCAGCTGGCGCTGACGCCGGTCTTCCTGTTGTCCGGCATCGCCACCCTGATGAACGTGTTCTCGACCCGGCTCGCGCGGGTAGCCGACCTGATCACCAAGGCGACGCAGGGGGATAGCGGGGACGACGCGGCGACCCTGGCGGCGCAACTGTCGCATCTGCGCCGGCGGTCTCTGGCGCTCGATGTCGCGGTCGTGCTTGCCGCCATTGCCGGCGCCCTCACCTGCGCCTCGGTGCTGACCCTGTTCGTCGGCGCCTTGAAGGACGCGACCGTCGCCTCGGTGCTGTTCACGACCTTCGGCCTCGCCGTCATCTGCACGATCGGCGCCATCGGCGCATTCGCCGTGGAAATGCTGATGGCCGGCAACGCCATGCGGGAGCGAGTTGCGGCCGGGCACCGGTCCTTCGAGCAAGGCTGAGCCGACGGCTCCCCGCCGGCAGCGGTGCGAGCGCGTTGACACGGCCTGCCGGTTCTGCGACGGGGAGGACGACGCCGGTCGAGTTCGGGAGGAAACCATGGCGAGATTCATCATCGAGCCGCATTTCCGGCTGCAAGAATGGATCGCCGAGGAAAAGGGCTACTTCCGGGCCGAAGGCCTCGATTACGAGTTTCGCGAGCTGGTTCGCGCGACCGATGGCCGGCACCACGACAAGGGCGACAAGATCGGCGCCTACCAGTCGTTCGAGGCGGGCCGTAAGGCCGATGTCAGCTGCGCCTGTCACTGGACCGTCAACGTCGCCGCCTCATCCGGCCACGGCCGGCTTTATGCCGATCTCTACTCGGTGGCGCCGGCGGGGATCTTCGTGCCGGCCGATTCGCCGGTAAAGGACCCGGCCGACCTCGCCGATGTGCCGATCTCGGTCGGCTGGCAATCGGGCAGCCATTATTCGACCATCCAGGCGCTCGAACCCTATCTGCCGGCCGAGCGCATCAACCTGTCGTTCAAGGACGGCCTGCTGTTCCGCCGCATGGAATTGCTGCTCGACCGTCAGGTGCCGGCGGCTTCGCTGTTCAGCGGCCCCTGCTACTTCGCCGAGCAATTGGGCTTCCGCAAGGTCATCGACACGACCTTTATGATCGCGACGATGATCCACGGCACGCCCGACCCCGAGGATCTGCGCAAATTCTTCGGCGCCCTGCGCCGTGCCCAGCGCGACCTCGATCTGCGCCCCGACCGCTACACCCATTACTACCAGAACGAATTCCCTGAGCATTTCCATCCGCTGATGGACACGCGCCGCTGGGGCCCCGGCGAACGCCTCGTCTTCGAGCCGTACACCGCCGCCGCCCACGCCGAAACCCGCAACTGGATCGCCGCCCACGGCATCTTCGCCGCCACCGGCCTGGGCACTCGCGGCTACGACGATTCGGTGGTGTCGTTAGAAGGGGCGTAGACGCCGCAGACCCCAGGTGCCAGTTGGACCAGTTGGACCAGTTTCAGCTATCCGCAGCCTTCACGTCGTGAGCTTGCTCACCCGAGGCCGTTCGCCGGTTTAGCGCTTATGGCTCGGGTAAAAGGGTGCCTGTGCTTGACGCGTCGGATATCCGGAATGGCTCGGCGAGACGGCGGTCGACACCGCGCGAGTGCGGGCCTGTTGGCGCCTTGCCCGCCCGAGGATCTGGTCACATGGCCGGTGTCCAGGCGCGTCGGCAACGTCAGAAACAGCGCCGGGCGGGTGAGCCGCCGTGGTCAGGGCGGCAGCGCACGCGGGCGTCGGTCCTCGCCCAAAGCGACGTAGGTGAAGATCGCCTGGGTGACCTTGCGGACCTCGCCCGAGGCGAGGTTGCGACGCCAAGCCTCGATGCGGATCGTGAGCGAACTGCGCCCGGTCTTGACGATCTCCCCGTAGCAGCTGACCTCGTCGCCGACAAAGACCGGCTCGTGAAAGACCATGCCGTCGACCGCTACCGTGGCGCAGCGTCCGCGCGCCCGCCGCACCGCCAGATTGCCGCCGGCCAGATCCATCTGCGCCAGCAGCCAGCCGCCGAAGATGTCGCCATTCGGGTTCGCATCAGCCGGCATCGCCATGACCCGCACCAACGGAGAGGTGCCCGACAGCTCGGGCAGAGGCACGTTCGAGGCATCCTGCGCAGCCTGCGGTTCCATGCTCTCTGCGGCCCGCGTGTCAAAACCGCGGCATCGCAGCCCGTGGTCGAGAAGCCGCCGCGGGGACGATGACAATCGGAATGTCCTATCCATATAGCACGTTGTTCAGTGGCCTCAGAGCCCGATCGAGTGGAGGTATCGATGTCATTTCGCGCCACGACCAGTTGGTTTCGGCGAACCGCCATGGCCGCGGGAGTGCTGGCGATGACGGGATTTGCCGTCACGGCGCCGCAGTCTCCGGCCATGGCGCAGGCGACCTCTGGCTACTCTTATCAGCAGCCGACGGCGACGCAGGCCTATCCCAATTATAATTATCAGCAGCCGACGGCAAACCAAGCCTACCCGAATTATAATTACCAACAACCGGCGGCGACGCAGGCCTATCCCTATAATCCTTATTATTCCTACTATAACCAATATTACAACCCGTATTATGCATACAACCCCTATTACTATCCGTATTATTACGGCTATCCGGGCTATTGGCCGGTCGGATTTGGCGTCGGATGGTGGGGCGGCTGGTGGGGCGGGCATGGTTGTTGCTGGGGCGGGTGGGGCCATGGCGGCTGGGGTGGCGGCTTTCACGGCGGCGGCGACTTTCACGGCGGCGGCGACTTTCACGGCGGCGGCGGCTTTCATGGCGGCGGCGGCATGGGCGGGCATCGCTAGTGGATAAAGCGCCGGCAGGACGCGCTCGATCGGCGGCGGGAAAATGATTGAGAACGCGCCGCCCGACGCCCGGCTCGACGATGTTTTGGCGGATGCGACGATCCCGGAATTGCCGAACCATTACCGCGGCAAGGTCCGCGACAATTACGATCTTGCCGACGGCCGCCGGATCATCATCGCCACCGATCGGCTGAGCGCCTTCGACCGGATCGTCACCGCGGTCCCGTTCAAGGGGCAGGTGCTGACGCAGATCGCACGGTTCTGGTTTGACGCGACGCGCGACATCTGCCCCAACCACGTCGTCGAATACCCTGACCCCAACGTCCTCGTCTGCCGCCGGCTGGCGATCATGCCGGTCGAGATCGTCGTGCGCGACTACCTGACCGGGAGCACTGCGACCTCGATCTGGCCGATCTACGAGCGGGGCGTGCGCGAGATCTACGGCATCCGCTTTCCCGACGGGTTGCGCCAGAACCAGAAGCTGCCGCAGACGATCATCACGCCGACGACCAAGGCATACGACGGCGGCCATGACGAGCCGCTGACCCCCGACGATATTCTTTCCCGCCGCCTGGTGACCCCCGAGCAGTGGCGCACGGTCTCGCAATTGGCGCTGGCGCTGTTCGCTCGCGGGCGCGAGATCGCCCGGACCCGCGGCTTGATCCTGGTCGATACCAAATACGAATTCGGCTTCGATCCGGCGGGCCGGATCGTCTTGGCGGATGAGCTTCACACGCCCGACAGCAGCCGCTATTGGCTCGCCGAAGGCCATCAGCGGCGTTTTGCGGCCGGCGAACCGCCCGAGAGCCTCGACAAGGATTTCGTGCGGCGCTGGGTGGCCGCGCGCTGCGACCCCTACCGCGAGCCGATCCCCGCGATCCCGCGCGACATCATCGCCGAAGCCGCCCGAATCTATATCGGCGTCTACGAGACCGTCACCGGGCGGTGCTTCGACTATCCCGACCCGACCATCCCGGTGCCAGCGCGCATCCGCGCCAATCTTGCGCGATACTTCGAGGTTTCGAGGCCGGCCGGCTGCGGCCGATAGAGGGTGTCTTCCCGTCGTCCCGGCCAAGTCGGCCAGGATCCCCCGAGTTGCACCGGTCCCTCGCTTGTACTAATTTGGCAGGAGTTGCCGAAGAGCCCCATTCTCTTCGCAAGGGAGGAGTGACATATGCCCAGAATCAAGCACATCGCATTGACGACGCAGGACCCGGCGAAGACCGCGGCCTTTTACAAGGAGGCGTTCGGCATGCGCGAAATCCGCCGCAATCCGCGCGGCGCGGTGTTTCTGACCGACGGCTACATCAACCTCGCGATCCTCAATTTCAAGACCGAGAAAGACGCCGATGTCGGCGCGCACGGCGCCAATTTCAGCGGCATCCATCATTTCGGCTTCGAGGTCGAGGATCTCGACGAGGCGGCGCAGCAGCTCGAACACGCCAATGGTCAGCAGCTGACCGCGAAGGACGGGCTTGATATGGAAATGGCCGCCGGCAGCCACCGCAATTTCGAGATGAAATGGGCCGGCCCCGACGGCGTCGTCGTCGACATCTCGCACACCGGCTGGGACAACGGGTCATGAGCCGCAACGTCACGCTCTGCGTCGGCACCGTCGGCAGCGGCGCCTGGGTCAGCCCCGACGGCGGCGAAAGCTGGCGGCGGGTGATGCGGGGATTGTGGGGCGAGAGCCGCGTGTTCAGCCTTGCCGTCCACCCGGCCGAGCCGCGCACGGTCTTCGCCGGCGCCGATGACGGCGTCTATCGCAGCCAGGATGGCGGGCAGAGCTTCGAGCGGCTCGAATCGCCGATGAACGCGCTGCATGTGTGGAGGATCGCCTTCGATCCCTCCGACCCCGATACGATCTTCGCCGGGACGCGGCCGGCCGCGCTGTTCCGCTCGCAGGACGGCGGGCGGCATTGGGACAAGCTGCGTGCCGACATGGCCGAGGAATGCCCGAATGTGCGCGTGCCGCGGGTCACCGCGCTGACCGTCGATCCATCCGACCGCCAGATCGTCTGGGCCGGGGTCGAGGTCGACGGCGTGCGCCGCAGCGTCGACGGCGGCGAGACCTGGACGCGGATCGCGGGCGGGCTCAACGACCCCGACATCCATGACGTCGCGGTGCGGGCGGCCGGCAACGCCAAGACGGTGTTGACCAGCACCCCGCGCGAGATCTTTGCCAGCACCGACAAGGGCGAAAGCTGGCACGGGCTCGGCGTCGGCAAACATTTCGCGCTGCCCTATTGCCGGCATCTGGCATTGCAGGCGGACGACCCGAACACCGTTTTCGTCGCCACCGGCGATGGCGCGGCCGGCAGCACCGGGGCGATCCAACGCTCCAAGGATGGCGGCGAAAGCTGGGAGATGCTGTCGTTGCCGGTTGAGCCGAATTCGCCGATCTGGGCATTCGCGACCAACCCGGCGGATCCCGGGCTGATGTTCGCCTGCAGCCATTACGGGGAATTGTTCGCCACCGGCGACGCCGGCGATTCATGGCGCAAGCTGCCCCGCGAATTCACCGAGATCCGCGCCCTGACCTGGACCCCGAATTAAGCCGGTATCGGTCGGATCGCCCGTATTTGGACGGTGATCCGTCCTCGCTCCCCCTCTCCTCCCGCCGATCGGGGGGAGCGGGTAGGGTGAGGGGGGCCGAGCACGATGCGGCGTGGCGGCGGGCAAGGCTCGCCGCAGCGCTCCTCGCCATTGCCGCCATTGCTCACGTCGCGGCGGCGGCGGAGCGGGTGACTCCGGCAGCGGTCTGGCGCCCCGATGCCGGCTTCATGCAGCGTTTCCATGCCCAATGCGATGCGCGCCGAGGGAACGCGTTCGATGCCTGCTTTGTCGCCGCCATGGCCAAGGCTGGCGCCGCGCCGGCAGCGCTCGATTTCGCCCGGCGCCTCGACGGCGAGGCCTATCTGCAACGCCTCGACGAGACCGGCGGGCCAGTCGCGGTCGCCCGTGTCTTCTACCCGTTCCGCGCCAACGAGAACGACGCCTGGCTGCTCGTCAACGGCGCGCCGCCGCTGATCGACGTCGACGACAGCCATTTTCTGGCGCTTGACGCCATGCGGGCGGCGCTTTCCTATCGTGAAATCGAACGCCGCTTTCCGAACGTGACCTTCTGGCCCGGCGACCGCGGCGCCGCGAGGCCGGAGGTCCGGATGGGCGGCCAGCAATTCATCGTCGGCTACCTGCTGCGCGACCAATGCCACGCCTGCGCGGTCGTCGGAGAGGCCCGCTTTGCCTTCAATTTCGACCACAGCGGACGTCTTCTCGGCACCCGGCTGGTGTCGGTCGTGCCGGGCGTGCGGCAGTGGTGACACAGGAACGGGGCGTCCCGATGCTCGAAACGACGATCGCCGGCAGCCTGCCGAAGCCCTCCTGGCTCGCCGAGCCGCGCGTGCTGTGGGCGCCCTGGCGGCAATCCGGCGACGCGCTCGCCGAAGCCAAGCGCGATGCGACATTGCTGGCGCTGAAAGAGCAGGAAGACGCCGGGATCGATATCGTCACCGATGGCGAGCAGGCGCGGCAGCACTTTGTCCACGGTTTTCTCGAACAGGTCGAAGGCGTCGACTTCACCCGGCGGGTGACGATGGGCATCCGCAACGGCCGCTATGAGGCGCAGGTGCCGACCGTCACCGGCCCGGTGCGGCGCAAGGCGAGCGTGCACGCCTTCGAGGCCGGGATCGCCCGCGCCCATACGCAGCGGCGGCTCAAATTCACCTTGCCCGGACCGATGACGATCGTCGACACCTTGGCCGACGCGCATTACCGCGACCGGGCGGCCCTCGCCATGGCGTTCGCCGGACTCCTCAACGAGGAGGCACGCGAGCTCGCAGCACTCGGGGTCGACGTGATCCAGTTCGATGAGCCGGCCTTCAACGTCTACATGGAGGCGGTGGCGGAATGGGGGATCGCCGCTCTCGAACGCGCGGTCGAAGGGCTCGCCTGCACGACCGCAGTCCATATCTGCTATGGCTATGGCATCAAGGCGAATATCGACTGGAAAGCGGGGCTAGGCGCCGAGTGGCGGCAATATGAGGCGTTCTTTCCGGCATTGGCGGCGAGCCGGATCGATCAGGTCTCGGTCGAATGCGCCGGCTCCAGGGTGCCGATCGAGCTGCTGGCGCTGCTCGCCGGCAAAGACGTATTGCTGGGCGCGATCGACGTCGCGGCCGACCGGATTGAAACGGCCGAGGAGGTCGCTCTGACGATCGAGCGGGCGCTGCGCTTCGTCCCGGCGGAACGTCTCTTACCCTGCACCAATTGCGGCATGGCGCCGATGGACCGCACGGTCGCCGCCGGCAAGCTCGCGGCGCTCGCCCAGGGTGCCGCGCTCGTCCGCGGCCGCGTTCCGGGATAGGCCGGAGCGGCCGCGGCGACTGTCGCGTCTGCTGCCCTATTCGGCCGCCTCCGCTTCGGCGTGCTCGACCGGCAGCGGCTCGGTGCCGGTCCAGGGATGCTCGGCGACATCGAACAGCACGCCTTCGGGACCGTAGAACTTGACCTCGAAGCCGCCGATGCGCGCGGCGTCGCTCTGATCCAGGTAATGCCTGCCGCCCAAGCCCTCGAGCTTTTTCGCGGCCTGTTCGACATCCTCGACGAGGATTCCGAAATGGTGCAGCCCGGTATAGTCGAGGCCCTTGCCGAGCTGATCGGTCTTGAACCGCAGGATCGCCAGATCGATGGTCCCGTCACTCAAATGATAGCCGTAGGCGAGTGGGCCGTCGCTCTTGCGGACCTCCTTGAAGTCGAACGCCTGTTTGTAGAATTCGGCCATCGCGTCCGGGTCCTTGGCGGCGATGGCGATGTGGCGCAGCTTGGGCATGTACTGGCTCCTCCTATTCGGCCGCTTCCTTGATCGGCGCGGGCAGCGGCTCGGCCCCGGCCCAGCCGTGCTCGGCGATGTCGAAGAGGATGTGTTCGGGTCCGTAGAATTTCTTCTCGAAATAGCCGGCCTGATGCCCGCCCTGGCCCTGGTCGATGTAGTGCTGGGCGCCAAGGCTCTCCAGCCGCTTCGAGAATTCGTCGACATCCTCGACCAGCACGCCGAAATGATGGATGCCGCGATAATCCATCCCCTTGCCGAGCTGATCGGTCTTGAATTTGAGGATCGCCATGTTGAGCGTGCCGTCGCTCAGGAACACGCCGTCGGCGAGCACCCCGTTCGGCCGGCCGACCTCCTCGAAATCAAAGGCCTTCTTGTAGAATTCGGCCATCGCCTCGGGGTCTTCCGCGGCGATCGCGATGTGGCGCAGCTTGGGCATGTCGTTCTCCTCGCATTACAGGTCCGCGACACCCTAGCATGACCGCGGCGTCATTTCGAAGTGCCGTATAAGGCACGGTGCGGGATCGACGCCAAGACCCGTGCCAGGTTCTTGCCGACCCGTCCGAGCGCCTCATCCCACGAAAACAATCCGAAGCGGTCGAATTCGGGCAGCATCGTCCCGTCGGCAAATGCAAAGCGCGACACACAGACGAGGCTCTTCGGATCGGGCAGCTGCGGCGGTGTCCAGGCGAACAGCGCCAGATCCTTGCCGCGCAGATAGGGATGCAGGCCTAGCCCGACGAGCTCGCTCGCGGCAACGACGAGCCCGGTCTCCTCGCCTAACTCGCGCGACGCGGCCGCGGCGAAATCCTCGCCCGGTTCGGCCTCGCCTTTGGGGATGTCCCAGCGCGGCGAGCGCGTCGCATGGCCGAGCAGGATGCGCTCGCCATCGCCGACGATCACCCCGCAACTCGTTTTCTTCGCGCTCACGGCCGGCTGCCGCCGCCGGTAATGCCGCCGTAGAAGCCGCTGTTCCTGTCGTTGTCCGAGGTGCCGCTGTTGGCGGCGCAGCCGGCGAGCAGGAGGAGAAAACCGATCACGGCAAGCCAGGACCGGAGCTTCATCGTCAGGCCGTCTCCAGTGATCACGGGATCTCGTAGACGGCGAGCTCGTCGGCGATGCCGCGCAGCGCGCGCTGCTGCGGCACCGGTTCGAGCCCGTTCGTCCGCAGCAGGGTCGAGGCCTGCGGGTGCATCACGACCGGCCCCGTCGCCAGGATCGCTCGCGAATCGGCGAGGCCCTGCACCCGCGAGGCGATATTGACCGTCTGTCCAAAGTAATCCTGGCGGTCGTTCAGCACCACCGCCAGGCACGGCCCCTCATGGATGCCGATCTTGAGCAGCAGATCCTCGTCCTCGTGCCCGCTGCCGCGCCCGCCATTCAAGCGGCCCATCGCCTCGCGCATGCGCAAGGCCGCGGCGACGGCGCGGTCGGGCGTCGAAAAGGTCGCCATGACGGCGTCGCCGATGGTCTTGACCACCGCCCCCGCCTCGGCCGCGACGATCTCGTTGAGGACCTGGAAATGGGCGCGCACCAGATCGAAGGCGGCGATGTCGCCGACCCGCTCGTAAAGCTCGGTCGAGCCTTTGAGGTCGGTGAACAGAAAGGTCAGGCTGGTGATCTTGAGCCGCTGATCGACATCGATCGTATCGGTGCCGTAGACGTCGCGAAAGACCTGATTGGTCAGCAGCCGTTTTGCAGTCAGAAACGGTTTGCGGCGGCCGAGCAGCTGGTGGAGCTTATCGTTGGCGACCCACAATCCCGGCAGCACCCGCGTGTCGGTGCGGTTTTCGAGCGACAGCCGCAGTGGCCCCGGACGCAGCGTCACGGTGCCGGTCGGCGCGCGCAGCTTGTCGAAGACCAGCGCGAGGTTCTGACGGTCGCGCGTCGGCTCGCCCTTCACGTCGAGAAACTGGGTCGCATGCGTCACCGGATCGAGGACGATGACGAACTCGGCCGGCAATTGCAGCGACATCTGCGCCTTCCCGCCGGGCGGCAACTCGATCGCATCGAGCACGATTTCCTGGATCAATTCCTCGAAATCGTCGGGAACATCAATGCCCGACCCCCAGAACACCTGGCGGAAATATTCGGCGAAGGACAGCTCGTCGGGGTCGTGCGCGGCGATCCGGCGCACCCGCCGGCTGACCGTAAACGTCACCTCGACGATCTCGTCGAGCGTCGGCGCATAACCGGCGGCGCACCAGGCGCAGACATATTCGTCGCGTTTCACGCTCTTCAAGGTGGCGCTCGATTCGAGCACCCCGCCGCAGCCGGGGCACAGCACGTTCCACGCCAGCTCGAAAATGCCGAGACGCGCGGCGTGCAGAAAAGCGGCGATCGCGCGCTCGGGATCGAGCCCGGTCCTGGCCGCGAAATCGAGCACGTTGACGCGGCACAGCGCGCGGTCGGGACCGTCGCGGACCAGCGCCTCGATCGCCTCCGCCGTGCCCGGATCAACCGATTGCCGCAGCACCGCAAACAGGTTTTCAGCGTCGCTCATCGGCCTATCCTACCGCGAAAGCCCACGCGGCGAAATCGGCGCGTCGGCGCGCCGCGAAAGGCCGTCGGTGCGGTGTTTAAGGGTCGCGCGGGTCCCGAGCTCAGCGTTGCCGCGCCGCATCGGAAATGCGGCTCATCCGTCATCCTGCCTGCGAATTTGGTCGGCCGCGTTTTCGGGTCTTGCGGCCGGGCTGGATATGTCGCGTGGTCCATTGTCCTCGCCGTCGATTTGCGTCTAAGGTTCGTGCGGCGTTTTGCCGCGACACGGGTGCCCGAAGGGCTGGAGTGTGATCCGATAATCGCCTGGAGAGACGCAACATGCTGGAACGCCTCGAACAGCAGACGACCCTGACCCTCAATCAGTGGAAGATCATCTCCGCCGCGATCCTCGGCGACATGCTCGATTTTTTCGACTTCTTCCTGATCGGATTCGTGCTCGCCTTTATCGTCGGCGCCTGGCACCTGACTTACGGGCAGTCGGCCTGGATTCTGCTGTCGGCCGGCATCGGCGCCATCCCCGGCGCCTTCTTCTGGGGCTGGATGGCCGACAAGATCGGCCGGCGCAAGGTGTTCATCGCGACCGCGCTGAATTTCTCGATCGCCACCGGGATCATGGCGCTGACCCCGGACCAGGGCGGCTGGATCTTCCTCTCGGTCTTCCGATTTTTTGTCGGCGCCGGCGCCGCCGGCCTGGTCGTCGTCGATCTGCCATTGGTGCAGGAATTCGTGCCCTCGTCAAAGCGCGGCTGGATCGGCGGGCTGGTGACCAGCACGGTTTCGGTCGGCGGCTTTCTCGGCGCCGCATCGGGTGCCTATCTCGAACCGCTGATCGGCTGGCGCGGGCTCTTTGTCCTCGGCCTGTTGCCGGCATTGCTGACCCTGCTGATCCGCGCCTGGGTCCCGGAATCGCCGCGTTGGCTGATCCGCAAAGGGCGGCGCGAGGATGCCCGCCGGTCGATCGCCTGGGCCTTGCAGATCGACCCAAGCGAGATCGAATTGCCGGCGACGCTGCCCGAGGCGGCGCATACGCCGTGGCGCGAATTGTTCAAATACCCGCGCAGCGTGGTGCTGACGGCACTCGTCGGCCTGTCGCAGACGAGCGGCGTCGGGTTGGCATTGTGGGCGACGACATTGCTGGTGATGATCGTCAGGATCAAGCCGAACGAGGCGTCGTTTCTGATGATGTGGGTCGGCGTCTCGGCCTTTGTCGGCCGCCTTTTCTGCTCCTACCTCGCCGATGCGATCGGGCGCCGCTGGTCAGGCATCCTCGCCTGCCTCGGCGCCACCGTGACCCTGCTGATGGCCGGGTATCTGGCCAATGCGTTCATCGGCACGGTGTCGGTGTTCTGGCTGATGCTGATGGCTCACAGCTTTTTCGGCGGCGGGTCCTACGCGATCATCGCGCCCTACATGGCCGAGGTGTGGCCGACCGGGCTGCGGGCGAGCGGTTTGGGCTTCGGCTACGGCGTCGGCAACCTCGGCAAGATCATCAGCCCGCTCGGGCTGGCAGTGATCGTCGGCACCTCGAATTTCGTCAGGCCGCACGCGACCATCGCCGCGATCTTCCCGGCGATGGTCTTCCTCGCCTTCTGGGCGGCCTTGGCGGCACTCGCCTTCCTGCTGGTCGGCCTCGAAACCAAGGGCCGCTCGATCGAAGAAATCGACCGCGCCCTGACCGCACCCGCGCCGGCCAAGGCCTCGGCGGCGTGAAACCTGCAGCAGCGCAGGGCGGAGGCCATCAGGGCCGCTCTTCCGTTTGGGGGTGGATCGCGGAACCCATCTGGGCCAGCGGCCAACGCGCCGCGCAAAACAGGCCGGACACACGACCGCAATCGCGCCGAATCACATCCATCCACACACGCCCCTACGCTTGCTAATACATGCGAATCTAGGGAATGTCGCAATAAGCGTACGGGAGCACCAAGTAGATGTTCGAAGCACGCATGCTGAAATTCATCCTTCCCGCCAGCCTGCTGATCACCCTCATGGCCGTATCCGACGCTCTGGCGGCGGGATGGACCTACACGACGATTGCTGCCGGCGGAGCTATAGACATCCCGGCCATCAACGATCATGGCGAAGTCGTCTTCGACGCGGGCGACTACAATTGCAGAAATTGCTATGGCGTCTGGAAATGGCGTCCCGGCAGCACGCCGGTACTCGTGACGAGTGCACCGATCGGGGGGTCGTCGCAGACGCAGTTTAGTTCGGTAACGATCACCAACAACGGAAAGATCGGGTTCGAGTCCTTGACCACGAATGCGAACGGCCGCGCGGGCGGGGGGCCAGGGCAGGCGCTCGGTGCCTGCCGCCCCCTGTTCGAGCCAAGAGCAGGCTCTGGGTTCCCGCTTTCGCGGGAATGACGAAGAGGAAAGCGGACGGGGGCTAAGCGTTAGCACCGCTCCGCTACCCGCATTTCGAATAGTCGCAATTCGTGCATTGGTCGCAGCCCTCGAGGCGGATCAGCGCGGCGGCGCCGCATTTCGGGCATTGCGCCATGCGCGAGGGCAATGAGCGCTGATCCGCGATCAGGGCGCCGCCTGCCGCCATCTGCTGCTCGACGAGCGCCGGTCGCCGGCTCTGCGCCGGTGCCGGCAGAAAGCCGATCGCGATCATGTGGCGCTCGATGACGTCGCCGATCGCCGCCAGCAGCGAGGGCACGTATTTGCCGTCGATCCAGGCGCCGCCGCGCGGGTCGAACACCGCCTTCATTTCCTCGACGACGAAGGACACGTCGCCGCCGCGACGGAAGACGGCGCTGATCATCCGCGTCAACGCCACCGTCCAGGCGTAATGCTCCATGTTCTTCGAGTTGATGAACACCTCGAACGGCCGCCGCCTGCCGTCCTGGACGATGTCGTTCAAGGTGATGTAGAGCGCGTGCTCGCTGTCGGGCCAGCGCAATTTGTAGGTCTGGCCGGGCAACGCCTCGGGCCGGCTCAAGGGCTGCGTCATATAGACGACGCCGCCGGCTTCGAAGAGGTCGGCCGGCTTCGGCGACGAGGCAGGGACCGGCGGCGGCAACGGCAGCTCGGGCTGGCGCAGAGCGGGGGTGTCGGCGGGCGTTTCCGGCCGCGCCGCCAGCACGGCCCCGGTCACTTCGTTCGGGCGGTAGGTCGTGCAGCCCTTGCAGCCGAGCGCATAGGCCTGCAGATAGACGTCCTTGAAGCGGTCGAACGGGATGTCGGCGGGCAGGTTGATCGTCTTCGAGATCGAGCTGTCGATATGCCTCTGCGCCGCCGCCTGCATGACGACATGGTCCTCCGGGCGCAGCACCTGGGCATCGACGAAATAATCCGGCAATGGCGCCGTCTCGCCCCTGAGCCGCCGGAACAGGCGGTAGGCGTAATCCGCCACCTCTTCCTCGCGGCGCGTGCCGTCCGGCATCAGCACACTGCGCGTGTGCCGGAAGCTGAACACCGGCTCGATCCCCGACGAGACATTGTCGGCGAACAGCGAGATCGTTCCGGTGGGTGCTACCGAGGTCAAAAGCGCATTGCGGATGCCGTGCCGGGCGATCGCCGCGCGCACCGCCTCGTCCAGACCGGCAACCGTCTCGCCGGCGAGATAATGGTCGCGGTCGAACAGCGGGAACGCGCCCTTCTCGGCCGCGAGCGCCGCCGAGGCGAGGTAGGCCTCGCGTTCGATCACCGCCAGCCATTCCTCGGCCGCCGCCACCGCCGCCGCCGACCCGTAGCGCAGCCCGCACAGGATCAGCGCGTCGGCGAGCCCGGTGACGCCGAGGCCGATGCGCCGCTTGCTCGCCGCTTCGTGGCTCTGCTCGGGCAGCGGAAACCGCGAGATGTCGATGACGTTGTCCATCATGCGGATGCAATCGGGCACCAGCCGGCGCAACCGATCGAGGTCGAGGCGCGCCTCTGCGGTGAACGGCGCCTCGACCAGCCGCGCCAGGTTGATCGAGCCCAACAGGCAGGCGCCGTACGGCGGCAGCGGCTGCTCTCCGCACGGATTGGTCGACGTGATCGTCTCGCAATACCACAGATTGTTGCGCCGGTTGATGCGGTCGATGAAGATCACGCCGGGCTCGGCATAGGCATAGGTCGCGCGCATGATCTTGTCCCACAACTCGCGCGCCGGCAGCACCTTCGCCACCGTGCCGTCAAAGCGAAAGCTCCCAGGGCGCGTTTTCCTCGACCGCCTTCATCAAGGCATCGGTAACCAATACCGACAGGTTGAACATGCGCAGCCGGCCGGGCTCGCGCTTGGCCTCGATGAAGGCCTCGATGTCGGGGTGGTCGCAGGAGAGGGTCGCCATCATCGCGCCGCGGCGGTAGCCGGCGCTCATGATCGTGCGGCACATCGCGTCCCACACATCCATGAAGCTGAGCGGTCCCGAGGCGTCGGCGCCGACCCCCTTGACCGGCGCGCCGCGCGGCCTGAGCGTCGAGAAATCGTAGCCGATGCCGCCGCCCTGCTGCATGGTCAGCGCCGCCTCGCGCAGATGGGCGAAGATCCCGCCCATATCGTCGGGGATCGCCCCCATCACGAAGCAGTTGAACAGGGTCACCGAGCGGCCGCTGCCGGCGCCGGCGACGACGCGCCCGGCCGGCAGGAACTTGAAATCGGCCATCGCGTCGTAAAACCGCCCGGCCCACGCCGCCGGATCGCGCTCCGGTGCGGCGAGCGCCGCCGCCACCCGCCGCCAGGTATCCTCGATCGTCTTGTCGAGCGGCTCGCCCGGCCCGTCGCCGATCGGGGGCGCCCGGAGGCGATATTTCATGTCCCAGATCTGCTGCGAGATCGAGCTGACGAGAGCCATGGCCGAAACTTCCTCCTACCGACGGCACTCTACCACAGTTCCGGATTCGTTTCGGCTGAACTTTCCGTCCGGCGCCGATTGCGCTAGTCTAATCGCTCAGTGTGACTGCTTTGGATCCGTCTGGATGCCGTCCTGCCCGTTGCGGCAATACGAGCAGGCACATGAGGATGAATGCCGCGATGGCGGCCGAAGCAAGCGGGCGGCTGAATGCAAGGCCGCCGTTACTTACCGGTTTGTCGAGAAAGTCGCCGATCGTAGCACCGAGCGGCCGGGTAAGGATGAAAGCCGCCCAAAACAGCAGCACGCGCGACAGGTTCGTCCAGACGTAAAGCCCAACGATCACGGCGAGTCCCGCAGCGAATACGAGCGCGCCGCCCTCATAACCCCGCCCGCCGGTATCGGCCATCCAGTCGCCGAGCGCGGTGCCGAGCGTCTGCGAGAAGGTGATGGCCGCCCAATAGAACGCTTCCACCTTCGGCGTGCTTACCGTGTTCACCGAGACGGTGCCCTCGGACCAATGCCAGAGGCCGAGCACGGCGATGAGGCAGACGAACAGCAGGGTAGAGCCGCCGGTGTAGCCGATGCCGAGCGAACGGTCGGCGAAATCGGCCATCGTAGTGCCGAAGGTGGTGGAGGCGACGATAGTCGCCCAGTAGAGGAAGGGGTGAAACTTCTTCGCGAGAATTTGTGCGGTGGCCAGCGCGATCAGCAGGCCGAGGAACAGGGCGGTGCCGGCGAGATAGCCCCAGTTGAGCGTCATGGTGATAGTGTCGCCGCCGGTCTCACCTAGCGTCGTCGCGGCGATCTTGATGATCCAGAAGGCAAGGGTGACTTCGGGGACCTTGCTCAAGGCCTCCTTATTAAAGGTTGAAGGGTCACTCATCGGGGTCCTCGACCTATCGCTTCCCGACTGACCGTCCCGATCAGGATGGCGAGACAGCCGAGAAGGAGAATGCCGCCAGCGACGACCGGCGCGATGTGGAATCCGACAACAAGACAGCCGACGATTGCCACGAGGAAAAGGGTCCCAAAGGTGAGGCTCGCATCGGCGAGGAACATGCCGAGAAGCTCTTTGAAGACGTCGGCAATGATGCTCATTGAAGCACCTCCATCACGGGTCGCCGGAGTAGGGATGCGGTGGCAAGACCCGCCGCGAGAAACAGGACGGCGAAGGCCGCCAAGGCGATATCCTGACCCGGCCAATCGATGCCGAGACCCTCCCCAGTCCAGAACACGCCGAACGCGGACAGCATGACCCCGACGCCGAATTTCAGGGTGTTCTCTGGCACCCGCGCCAACGGTTTGTGGATGGCGATACCAATGGCGAGGATGACCGCACACGCCGCCAGCGCTCCGAGACTTGCCGGCCACAGGAGGCCGTGTCCGGCGCCCACGGCAATGACGATGAACACGACCTCGAGCCCTTCCAGCAGAACCGCCTTGAAGGCGGTCAGGCCGGCGATCCAATCGAGCGATGTACGCTGGCGGTCGGTAGCCTCTGTCAGTTGGGCCGTGCCGGATGTGAAAATAGCATCCTCATCGTGCAGCGGGATGATGCCCGCCGCTCGGAGGATCGCCTTGCGCAGCCATCCCATCCCGAAGAGAAGGAGGAGAACGCCAATGACAAGCTGGAGGAGATGAAGAGGGACGCGATCGAGAAGCGGACCGAGCAGAGATATCAGCCCGCCCAGCACACCAAGCGCGCCGACAGCACCAAAGGCTGCCGGCCGCCAGCCGCGCAGGGTTCCAACCGCGAGAACAATCGTGAAGGCCTCGACCGCCTCGACGAGCGAGGCGAGGAAGGCTGCGCCGACGGCCGGGGCCGCTACGCTCCAAGCTGCTGGATCCATTCCAGTCTCCTGACCATTGAGTGTTGTAGCATATACGACGATATGCCACGATATCGGTAGCAAATGCGACTAGTCAATAGGGAGTGTGATGGCGGCGCCGACCTTTGAGGAGAGGGTTGCGGAACGGTTCGGCCAGATGAGCCCGGCCGAGCAACGCGTCGTGCGGTTCTTTCAGGGTAATCGCGAGGAGGTCCTGATCGCCTCCGCGGCCGCGCTGGCATCGAAGGCGGAGACCAGCGATGCCACGGTCGTGCGCGCAACCAAAGCGCTCGGCTTCTCGGGTCTTGAGGATCTGCGCCGGACGCTTGCCGACGAGCTGCGCAGTTCGCTCTCGCCGGCCGAGCGGTTGACGCGAACGCTTGGGGAAGTCGGCAGCAGCCTATCCGCCGCCTTCAAGATGACGCTAGATCTCCACTTGCGGTCCCTTGAAAGCCTCCGCCGCTCCGTCACCCTTGAGCAATTTGAGAAGGCGGTCGACGGCATCGCCGGGGCGCGGCGGGTCGTCGTCTTTGGTATCGGACCGTCGAGCGCCATCGCTGACTATTTCGTTGTACAGCTCTGCCGCTTTGGTCTGGACGCCACCAGCCTGACGAATACGGGGCTTCTGTTCGCCGACGATCTGCGGAAGCTGCGCAATGGCGATTTGGTCATCATGCTGGCGTACGGGCGGGTCTATGCCGAATTGGCCGCCCTCCTCGACGAAATCGACCGGCACGGGCTGCGATCGTTCCTCATCACGGACACGCTCGCCGCGACCCTGCGACACCGGGTCGATCTGGTCCTTCCCGTGCCGCGCGGACACGCCGAGATGCTGAGCATGCACACAGCCACCCTCGGCTTCATCGAAGCACTTCTGGTCGGAGTGGCGACGAGAAGACCGGATGAAACGCTTGCCAGCCTCAAAGAGCTGAATGAGGTGCGCGAAAAACTGGCGGGAAAGCCGATGACTCGTCCCGTGTCTAAGTAGGCAGGCCTTTGGATGGCATCCTTCTGCGGTGCAGCCATTCCCACCGCGGCCGGCGTGACCGCGAGCAACGAATGGCGTCTCTGCGAGTTGGAAACGAGAGCTGACATGAGGCTTGACGGCGGCAATCCGATTACAGAAGCAGATCGTCAGCGCCGGTGACGAGGACTGGTTTCCCCTGCCTCGCGATCGAGCCTCCTGACCAAATCCGGCGCGGCGAGGCCGCCCCGCGTATCTTCGGCCCGTTGCTCGAGCGCCGCGGTTGCCTGCTCGATCCGCTCTTCGAGTTCGGCCATCAGCCGGCGGCGGGGCCAGCCGGGCGCGATCGGATCGAGGAATTCGAGGACGATCCGGCCGCGGCGCTTGATAAAGGCGCGCCGTCCCCAGAACAGACCGGAATTGACCGCCGCCGGAACCAGCGGCAGGGCCAGCGCCTGGTACAGCGCGGCGACGCCGGGCTGATAAGGCATATCGGCGCCGGGCAGCACCCGCGTCCCCTGCGGGAAAATGACGATCGGCCGGCCGCTGGCGACAATCTCCCGAGCCTCCGAGACCATGCGGCGCAGGGCGCCGGCGCCGGCCTTGCGGTCGATCCCGATCGAACCGGCGCGCGCCGCGTACCAGCCGTAATAGGGCAGCAGCAGCAGCTCGCGCTTGACCACGACCGCGGGGTCGCCGAGCACGATCGGCAGGATCAGCGCGTCCCAGGCCGATTGATGCTTCATCGCAACGATGCAGCCGCCGCGCGGCACGCGCTCGAGCCCGCGGATCTCGTGGTCGAGGCCGACGATCAGCCGCAGCAGGAACAGCACGCTGCGCGCCCAGATCCGGCCGAATTCCATCGAAACACGTCGCGGCAGCAGCAGCAGCGGCAGGCCGATTGTGCCAACGAACAAGGTCCACAGGATGAAGACCAGGTTGAAGGCGAATGCACGAATCACGCTCATCGCCGGCTCTCGGCTTCGACCGGCTCCGCCGATACCGGCTGCACGCGCTCGACGAGCGGGCGGAACAGGGCCGCCAGGTATCTGCCGTACTCGCCGATCAGCAATACCGCCGTGCCGTGCCAGGCCCACCAATCCTCCGCGCTTGACCCGGTCGGGGAAGACCGGGTGCGGGATGATCGCGATCCCCGGCATCGCGCGTTCGAATTCGAGACGGCTGCGCGGCATGTGGTACCAGGCCGTGACCAGGCGCAGGCTGCGGTATCCTTGGCGGCGCATCCAGCGCGCCGTCTCCTGCGCGTTGCCGAGCGTGTTCTCCGCGTCGTGGCCGAGCACGATGCAGCACAGCATCCAGCCCGGTTCGTCGTTTCCCGAAACCCCCAGCAATTCGCCGAGTCCGACTTCCCGATTGACGCCCGAGACGAAGAGCATATGCCCCTTCCCCTCGCGCAAGAGATCGATCCCGCTGTGCAGCCGCAGGCGCAGGCTGCCGCCGGTCAGCACGACGATCGCATCGGTCGGCGCCGCCCGGTGCTCGCCGGCCGGCGGGGTCGCAAACCACGCGAGGCCCGCAATCCAGAGCAGGAACGCGGCAGCTCCCGCGAGCGCAGCACCGCGCACGGCGCGCCACAGCGGCGTCGCGGGCGGAAGGGCCGTCAATGAAGCACGGGACTGCGTGCGGCCTCAGCGACGGGAAACGCGCAGGGTCGACCCGCCGTCACGCCGGAAGCTGACCGGCGATCAGGGGGCCGAACAATTGCCAGCGCTCCCCGGTGAAGCGAGCCATCTGGATCTGCTTGATCGGAGCGAAATCGGTCGGGCTCGTATTGATGGTGATCCCGGGCAACAGCATCGGCACCCTGAAATTATGCAGGTTCGCCGCCTGCTTCATGATGCTTTCGCGGGTCAGATCGTCGCCGCATTGCTTGAGCACCTGGACGAAGGTCTGCCCGAAAGCAGGGCCGACGACGTTGCCGACGTCGCTTTTGTCGCCCTCGGGATAGTATTTGTCCATGAAGGCGACCCAATCTTTGTAGCCTTGATCGTCTTTCCATTGCGGGTCGGTCGGATCCTTCAGATAGAAGTCGGAGACGATGTCCTTGGCGTTTTGCAGGCCGGCCGGCTTCAACGTGGCGGCGACTGAATTGCCGATGCCGCTGACGATGTGCAGCGGCTTCCATTCGAGCTCCACCGCCTTGCGGATCGCCTGCGCGGCGAATTTCGGAATGGCGCAGTTGACGAAGACGTCGGCGCCGGCGGATTTCATGCCGATGATTTGCGAGTCGATGGTGGGATCGGTCGTTTCATAGGACGCCGCGAGGACGATCATCGACTTTGCCTTGCCGCCCAGGCCGTCGGTGACGCCCTTCAGATAGTCCTTGCCGAAATCGTCGTTCTGATAAAGCACCCCGATCTTGCCGTCCGGCTTGTGCGCGAGAATGTAGGCCGCATAGGCCTGCCCTTCCATCTGGTAGTTGGGCTGCCAACCGATCGTCCACGGGTAGCGTTTCGGGTTGTTCCATTTGGCCGCACCGGTGGCGGCAAACAGCTGCGGCACTTTTTTTTGATTGAGATACTGTCGGATCGCGCTGTTGGTCGGGGTGCCGAGCGGGTTCAACATCAGCAACACGCCGTCCTGCTCGACCAGCCGGCGGGTCTGCTCGACGGTTTTCGGCGGAGAATAGGCGTCGTCATAGGAGATGAAGTCGATCTTGCGCCCGTTTACCCCGCCTTGATCGTTCAGCATCTTGAAATAGGCCGACTTCGGCCTTGCCGATCGTGCCATAGGACGAAGCCGGTCCGCTGTAAAAGCAGGTGTTGCCGATCTTGATCTCGGTGTCGGTGACGCCGGGTCCATATTTTTTCTCGGCGCGGGCCGGCAAGGCGGCGAGCGCAATGGCGCTCGGCGCGGCCGCGAGGATCGAGCGGCGGGTGATTTTGTTCATGGTGACCTCCCTTCGGAGCGTGAGAAATGGGCTCGCCACGGCGATGCCAATCGGCCGGCAGCGAGACGGACAAACCCTGCTGCCCCCGACGGCATGACAAAGATCACGACGAGCAGGATGACGCCGTAGACGGCGCCTGCCAAGCCGCTGGAAACTTTCTCGGCAAGGTTCGGCACGAACAATACGAAGAGCCCGCCGAACAGGCTGCCGGGGATCGAGCCGACCCCGCCAACGACCAGCCCGACGAGAAACGACACCGACAACAGAAAGCTGAAGCTGTCCGGCGCCACGAACTGTACGACGATCGCGCCGAGCGCGCCGGCGACGCCGGTATAGAGCGCGCTGACGCCAAAGGTCAGGGTCTTGTAGAGCGCGGTGTTGATCCCCATCGCCGCCGCCGCGGTCGGGTGGTCGCGGATCGCCATGATCGCCCGGCCGGTGCGGCTGTTGACCAGGCTCGCCGCCCCGGCGAACATCACCAGCAATACCGCCAAGGTGAAATAATAGAGCCACTGGTCGGCGTTGACCGGAAGCCCGGCCGGCGGATCGGGCTTGGCGAGCACGATCCCTTGCACGCCGCCGGTCAGCGGCTCGAACGGTTGGTATTTGAGGAGCTGCGGCATCGCGATCGCCAGCGCAAAGGTGGCCAGCGCCAGGTAAATCCCTTGCAGCCGCAGCGCCGGCAGCCCGAACAGAAACCCGACGGCGAAGCACAGCGCGCCGGCGCAGGGCAATGTCCAATAGTAGCCGACGTTCTGGTTCATCAGGATCGCCGCCGCATAGGCGCCGATCCCGTAAAATGCGCTGTGCCCGAGCGAGAACTGGCCGTTGAAGCCGGTCAACAGGTTGAGGCCGAGGATCGCCAGCCCATAGATCATGACCATGGTCAGCTGGAACGTGACGAAGTTGGTGGCGGCAAGCGGGGCCGCCGCCGCCGCGACCACGGCGGCGCCGATCAGCAGGTGACGCGTGCTCGGACGCGCGAACGCGGCTTCGCGCGGCGCCGCCGGCGACGCCGCGGTCTCGTGCGGCGGCGACGTCATACCCGGCTGACCACGGTGCGGCCGAAGATCCCGCTCGGCCGTACCATCAGCACCGCGACGATCAGCACGAGGGCGATGCTCAGCTTCAGCTCGCGGCCGACATAGGGGATGAAGGTGCCGACGAGGTTCTCGATCACCCCGACGGCGAAGCCGCCGATCACCGCACCGCCCGGGCTCGACAGCCCGCCGAGCACGGCGCCGGCAAAGCCGTAGAGCAGGACGCCCAACATCATGTTGGGCTCCAGAAAAACGATCGGCGCGATCAGGATCCCCGCCACCGCGCCGATCGCCGAAGACATGCCCCAGCCGAGTGCGATCATCCAGCCGACGCGAATGCCGACGAGCCGCGCCGAATCGGGGTTGGCTGCGGCGGCACGCATGGCGAGCCCCAGGCGCGAGCCGCGGAAGAACAGGTAGAGGAGCGCGAGCATCGCCAGGGTGACCGCGATCATGCCGGCCTGGTGCGTGCTGATCAGGCCTCCGCCGAACAGCGGCTTCATGCCGAAAGGGGTCGGAAACGACTTGATGGTGAAGTCCCAGATCTCCCCGTCGGCACTGTTCAGAATGCTGAAGAGAGCGATGAAGGCGACCAGCTGGCTCAATATCGGGGCGTTATGGATGGGCCTGAACAAGACCCGCTCGATGGCGATGCCGCCGACGAACGACAATGCCACCGCCGCGCCAAAGGCGACCCAGTACGGCCAGCCCCATTGGATCATCTGCCAGGCGAGGAAGGTCGAAAACGTCGCCATCTCCCCCTGCGCGAAATTGAGATGATCGATCGCCTGGTAGATCATCACGACGGCGAGGGCCATCGATGCGTAGATCGCTCCGGTCGCGAGTCCGGCCAGCACCTGTTGCAGCAACAGCTCCATCGCCGTTCCTAATACCCCAGATACGAGCGTCGCACCGCCTCGTCCTTGCCGATCTCGCGCGCCGGGCCCGCCATCACCAGATGCCCGGTCTCGAGCAGATAAGCGTGCTCGGCCAGGTCGAGCGCCAGCGCCGCGTTCTGTTCGACGATCAGCATCGCGACATGGAGTTCGCGGTTGAGCCGGCGCAGGGTTTCGAACAATTCCTCGACCACCAGCGGCGCCAAGCCAAAGGACGGCTCGTCGAGCAGCATCAGCCGCGGCCGCAGCATCAGCGCGCGGCCGACCGCCAGCATCTGCTGCTCGCCGCCGCTCAGAGTGCCGGCCTGCTGCTTCCGCCGCTCCTTGAGGCGCGGAAACTGGGTATAGACCTGCTCGAAATCGTCGGCGATCGCGGTGCGGTCGCGCCGGGTCATAGCGCCCAGCTGCAAATTCTCTTCGACGCTCATGCGGACGAAAGTGCCGCGCGCCTCCGGCACATGGGCGATCCCGAGGCGCACGATGTCCTCGGTGGCCCAGCCGGTGATCGGCTTGCCGTCGAAGCGGATCTCGCCGCTCATCCGCACCATGCCGCAGATCGCGCGCAGCGTCGTCGTCTTGCCGGCGCCGTTGGCGCCGAGCAGGGCGACGATGCCGCCCTCGGCAAGCTCGAAGTCGAGCCCGTGCAGCGCCTGGTTCTGCCCGTAGAAGGCGCGCAGGCCATGCACCTCGAGCATCATCGGCCGCGCCCCCCGGCGGGTTCTCCGGTGCGTGCTTCCTTGGGATTGCCGAGATAGGCGCGGATCACCGCCTCGTCCTGCTGCACCGCCGCCGGCACGCCATCGGCGATCTTTCGGCCGAAATCGAGGGCGACGACCTTGTCGGAGACCGACATGACGAGGCTCATGTGGTGCTCGACCAAAAGGATCGTGACGCGCCGGTCGTCGCGCAGGCGCCGGATCAGCGCGCCGAGCTCGGCCACCTCGTCATGGTTGAGCCCGCCGGCCGGTTCGTCGAGCAGCAGGAGCTTCGGACGCGCCGCGAGAGCCCGAGCGAGCTCGACGCGCTTTCTCGTACCGAGCGGCAAGCCGGTGGGCAAGTGATGCGCCACCGGCCGCAGGTCGAGGAGGTCGAGCAGCGACCAGGCGTGTTCTTCGAGCGCTTTCTCCTGACGCCGCACCCAGGGCAGGTGCAGCGTGTCGCTGACAAAATCGCTGCGGCTGCGGGCGTGACCGCCGATCCGCACATTGTCGAGCACCGACTGGCGCGGAAACAGCGCAAGGTTTTGAAACGTGCGGGAGATGCCGATCTCGGCGATGCGATGCGGCGGGCGGTCGAGGAGCGAGCGGCCCTCGAACCGGATGTCGCCGCGGTTCGGGGTGTAGAGCCGGCTCAAGCAGTTGAACAAGGTCGTCTTGCCGGCGCCGTTCGGTCCGATCAGGCCGAGGATCTGGCCTTCGTCGAGATCGAAGGAGACGCCGTCGAGCGCGATGATGCCGCCGAACCGCAGCGCGACGTCACGGACATCGAGCAGCGCGGCGCGGCGCGATGCGTTGGCCACGAGAGGCCCGGTCGTCATCGGGAAACCGGGCGGCGCGCGGCCAAGCCAGCCATGGATCGACGCCCATGCATGTTTGCGGCCGTCGTGGCATTCGCCGAGTTCGGCTCAGCCGGCCGCGCGGACGGCCCGGAGACGCAGCCCGACCGCGCCGGCGATCCCGATCATCAAGAGCGAGAGCGCCCCGGGCTCGGCCGCCGGCACCGGCACCGGCAACGGGTCGGCGAATGACTGCCCGATGACGATGTTGCCCGACATCATTCGACCGAACACCATCGCATCATGGAGGCTGATGTCGATCGCGTCGGTCATGATGCTGGTCGGCGTCGGCGTACAGACCAGCGAGCAGGAGATCAGGTTCGACACAATCTGCCGGTCGAGCGTCACGGTCACGGTGGGGGTCGAAAACACCACCGTATTTGGCGCGGCATTTCCCGAGAAGGTCAGCGTCCCGCCGATCAGCGCACCGCTCAAGGTCAGCGAACCGAAACTCGCATCGCCGCTGAGGAAACCGTGGGCAAGGTCGGACAATCCCGAGTAGCTGGAGCTCGATTGAATGTCCTTCGCCGTCAGCGACAGGCCGACGAAGCCTGGCAGCGGCTGGTTTGGTAATGCCGCAACAGGAATCGGCGGGAACAGATAGCTCGCGAGAGAAACCCCGATCGAACCGATCTTCGCGCTGCCCGACGCCGATGCGATGCCGGCCGAAGCCGCGTCGGTCCTGATGTTCTGCGCATCGAATTGCAGCATCGGAGCCACGATGGTGACCGGATTGAGACGGATCGTCTCGTCCCTGTTCTTGATTTTTCGGGAGTCGTTATAAGCGGGCGGCGCCTGACCGGCCACCCGCCCGACCGGGTGCAGGATCGTCGTAATCCCGCGAAACGCCAGATCGGCGGAAAACCCATAGGCGGAGCTGGCGGTGACCGGCGTCGCCCAGGCAGCTTCGCCGGTCCAGACCATCGCCGACAGCGCGATCGCAGCCGCCGTCAAAGCAATGCGCATCGATCCAGTTCCTCGGATGCCGGACGATCGGCCATCACGATCCGGTGTTCGAGCCCCGTTTGCAAGAGAGACGTAGTCGAGCCGCTCGGCGCCGAGACCAGGTCTCGATCCTTGTCCTTCATCGCGGAGACGCATCGGTCTACTGTGATCGAAATGCAGGATCGGAATCGGATATGAGCCGCATCAACCCCAGCGTCGATTTTCGCCGGGATGGCGGGATCGCGGTCGTCACCGTCGACAACCCGCCGGTCAACGCGCTCAGGCACGAGGTGCGCGCCGGGCTCGCCGAAGCGCTGCAGCAGGCCGGCGCGGATTCCGCGGTCGCGGCGGTGGTGATCGCCTGCGCCGGGCGCACCTTTTTCGCCGGCGCCGACATCACCGAATTCGGCAAGCCGCCGCAGTCCCCGAGCCTCGGCGAGGTCATCGCCGCGATCGAGGCAATGCCGAAGCCGGTGGTCGCAGCCTTGCACGGGACCGCGCTCGGCGGCGGCTTCGAGCTGGCGCTCGCCTGCCACTTCCGGGTCGCGGCGGCGGGAGCGCGCGTCGGCCTGCCCGAGGTCAAGCTGGGGCTGCTGCCCGGCGCCGGCGGCACGCAGCGCCTGCCGCGCCTGATCGGCCCCGAAAAGGCGCTGCGGATGATCGTCACCGGGGAGCCGATCGGGGCCGCGGAAGCACTGGCCGACGGCATCGTCGACGAGATTGCCGAAGGCGACCTGACCGAAGCCGCGATCGCCTTTGCCCGCCGCGTCGTGGCCGAGCGCCGGCCGGTGCGGCGCGTGCGCGACCGTGACGACCGGCTCGTGGCGGAGGGCTTTGCCGATGCCGCGGAGGCGTTGACCCGTCGGCTGCGCGGCCGCGAGGCGCCCGCCGCCTGCGTCGAGGCCGTGCGCAACGCCATCATCCTGCCCTTCGAGGAAGGGCTGCGGCGCGAGAGCGAGCTGTTCCAAAAGCTCATGGCCGGCGACCAGTCGAAGGCGCAGCGCCATGTCTTCTTCGCCGAGCGCGAGGCGGCGAAGGTGTCGGGCGTGCCGGCGGAGCCAAAGCCGCGCGCGATCGCGAGCGGTGCCGTGATCGGCGCCGGCACGATGGGCGGCGGCATCGCCATGTGCTTTGCCAATGCCGGCATCCCGGTCACCCTGATCGAGACCGGGAGCGATCTGCTGCGGAAGGGGCTCGATCGGATCGCCGCCAATTACCGCGCCACCGTGTCGCGCGGCGGGCTCACCGCCGACCAGATGGAGCGCCGCCTGGGTCTGATCACCGGCGCCGTCGGGATCGACGCGGCGGGCGGGGCCGATGTCGTGATCGAAGCGGTGTTCGAGGAAATGGACCTCAAAAAGCGGGTCTTCGCCGATCTCGACCGGGTGGCGAAGCCGGGTGCATTGCTCGCCACCAACACCTCGACCCTCGATGTCGACGAGATCGCGCAGGCCACGAGGCGGCCGCAGGATGTGGTCGGCACGCATTTTTTCAGTCCGGCCAACGTCATGCGGCTCCTGGAGATCGTCCGCGGTGCGGCCAGCGCCCCCGACGCCATCGCCACGGTGCTGGCCCTCGCCCGCCGGCTCGGCAAGGTGCCGGTGGTGGTCGGCGTGTGCTACGGCTTTGTCGGCAATCGGATGCTGGCGCGCCGCTCGGTCGAGGCCGAAAGGCTGCTGCTCGAAGGGGCGTTGCCGCAGGAGGTCGAGGCCGCGCTCGTCGAATTCGGGCTGCCGATGGGGCCGTTCGCGATGATGGATTTGGCCGGGCTCGATGTCGGCTGGCTGATCCGCAAGTCGCGCGGCGAGCAT
This sequence comes from uncultured Alphaproteobacteria bacterium, assembly GCA_963814865.1. Taxonomy (GTDB): domain Bacteria; phylum Pseudomonadota; class Alphaproteobacteria; order ATCC43930; family CGMCC-115725; genus AP-15. The sequence goes on from CAWFEN010000004.1 coordinate 212,824, forward strand.
GCCGTGATCGAGGATACGCTGTGCGAAGCCGGGCGTTTCGGCCAGAAGACCGGTAAGGGGTATTTTCGTTACGAGGCCGGCACGCGCGCCCCGATCCCCGACCCCGAGGTCGAGCAGATCATCCGTGATGCCGCGGCTCGTCTCGGCATCGCCCGTCGCAAGATCGGGCCGGAAGAAATCATTGAGCGGACGGTGTTCCCGATGGTCAACGAAGGCGCGCGGATTCTGGAAGAGGGCATCGCCGCGCGGCCCGGCGACATCGACGTAATCTGGGTCTACGGCTATGGCTGGCCGGCGTGGCGCGGCGGGCCGATGCATTATGCCGACCGCCTCGGCCTAGGCCATGTCCGCGATCGCCTCGCCTATTATGCAGAAAGGTCGGGCGACGAGACATTGCGGCCTGCGGCGCTGATCTCCCGCCGCGCTGCCGAAGGCCGCGGTTTCGCCGATAGTTGAACAGGGAGTTTGGTCATGGATCTTCGCTTTACCCCCGAGGAACTCGCTTTCCGCGACGAGGTGCGGACATTTTTCCGCGCCAATTTGCCCGAGCCGATCCGCAGCAAGCTGGTCGAGGGCAAGAAATTGGCCAAGGACGATGTCGTTACCTGGCAGCGCATCCTGAACCAGCAGGGCTGGGCGGTGGCGAACTGGCCGGTCGAGTGGGGCGGCACCGGCTGGACCCCGGTCCAGCAATACCTGTTCCAGGACGAATTGCAGCAGACCCCGGCGCCGCAACCTTTGGGTTTTGGCGTAACCATGGTCGGGCCGGTCATGATCGCGTTCGGCTCGGACGAGCAGAAGCAGCGGTTTCTGCCGCGCATCGCCAATCTCGACGATTGGTGGTGCCAGGGCTTCTCCGAGCCCGGCGCCGGCTCCGATCTCGCCTCGCTCAGGACCGCGGCCAAGCGGCAGGGCGATCACTACATCGTCAACGGCCAGAAGACCTGGACGACGCTCGCCCAGCACGCCGACTGGATCTTTTGCCTGGTGCGCACCGACGCGCAGGCCAAGAAGCAGCAGGGGATCTCGTTTCTGCTGATCGACATGAAGACGCCGGGGATCACGGTGCGCCCGATCATCACGATCGAAGGCGGGCACGAGGTCAACGAGGTGTTCTTCGACGACGTCGAGGTTCCCGCCGAAAACCTTGTCGGCGAGGAGAACAAGGGCTGGGACTACGCCAAATACCTGCTCGGCCGCGAGCGCACCGGGATCGCGCGGGTCGGCCTGTCGAAAGAGCGCATCCGGCGGATCAAGGAATTGGCGGCGCTCGAACGCGACGGCGATCGGCCGCTGATCGAGGACGAACGCTTTCGCGAAAAGCTCGCCGCCGTCGAGATCGAGCTGAAGGCGCTCGAAATGACGCAATTGCGGGTCGTCGCCGCCGAGCGCCGTCGCACCGACAACAAACCCGACCCGGCCTCCTCGATCCTCAAGATCAAGGGTTCCGAGATCCAGCAGGCGACGACCGAATTGCTGCTCGAAGTGGTCGGCCCCTACGCGCTGCCCTACCAGCCCGAGCACGAGGACGACGAGCGCTGGAACGAGCCGCCGATCGGTCCCGACTGGGCCGGCCCGATCGCGCCGACCTATTTCAACTGGCGCAAGACCTCGATCTATGGCGGCACCAACGAGATCCAGAAGAACATCATCGCCAAGGCGATCCTGGGGCTGTAGGCGATGGATTTCGATCTGAGCGAGGAGCAGCGCCTGCTCAAGGAGAGCCTCGACCGGCTGATCGGAGACCGCTACGCGTTCGAGCAGCGCAAGGGCTATGGGCAGAGCCCCGACGGCTGGAGCCGCGAGATGTGGGCGCAATATGCCGGGCTCGGGCTGCTCGGCCTGCCGTTCGCCGAGCGCCATGGCGGCTCGGCCGGCGGGCCGGTCGAGACGATGCTGGCGATGGAAGCCTTCGGCCGCGCGCTGGCGCTTGAACCGTATTTCGCGACGGTCGTGCTCGGCGGCGGGTTTCTGCGGCATGGCGGCAGCGAGGCGCAATGCGCCGATCTCGTGCCGAAGATCGCTGATGGCAGCCTGATCCTGGCCTTCGCCCACACCGAGCGGCATTCGCGCTGGAACTTGGCCGATGTTGCGACCAGGGCGGTGCGCGACGGCGACGGCTGGCTGCTCGACGGCGAAAAGGGCGTGGTATTGCACGGCGACAGCGCCGACAAGCTGATCGTCACCGCTCGAACCGGCGGCGCCCAGCGCGACCGCGAGGGTGTCGGCGCCTTCATCGTCGACGCCAAGGCCGCGGGCGTCTCGCGGCGCGGCTATCCGACCCAGGATGGCTTGCGCGCGGCGGAAATCGCGTTCGCCGGGGTGCGCGTCGGCCCGGAAAACGTGCTCGGCGAGCCGGGAGCGGCATTGCCGCTGGTCGAGCGCGTCGTCGACGAGGCGCTCGCCGCGCTCTGCGCCGAGGCGGTGGGCGCCATGGCGGTGATGCACGAGCTGACCGTCGATTACCTGAAGACCCGGCGGCAATTCGGCCGCGAGATCGGCAGCTTTCAGGTGCTCCAGCACCGCGCGGTCGACATGCTGGTCGCGTTAGAGCAGGCGCGCAGCATGGCGATGTTCGCATCGATGATGGCGGCAGAGGAGAACGCCGCCGAACGCCGCAACGCGGTTGCCGCGGCAAAGGTCCAGATCGGGCGCTCGGGCCGGTTCGTCGGGCAGCAGGCGATCCAGCTGCATGGCGGCATCGGCATGACGATGGAATACAAGGTCGGCCACTACTTCAAGCGCGTGACGATGATCGACACGATGTTCGGCGACGCCGATCATCATCTGCGCGCGGTCGCCCGCCATGGCGGGGCATCCGCCGCCTGAGGGCGGCGCGGCTGCGGCGTGGGGACCGCCGGGTCGATGATCCTGACCTGCCCGGCCTGCCGGACGCGCTATCGCGTCGACGACGCGGCACTGGGCGGCCCTGCCGGGCGCACCGTGCGCTGCGCGAACTGCGGTCATAGCTGGCATCACCAACCCCCACCAGCCGAGGCGCAGCGGATCGGGGAGGTGCCGGTCCTGGAGGCGCCACGCGTCGAACCGGCGTTCGCGGTGCCGCCGCGCCCGAGGCTCGCTCTCGAATCTGGGCCGCGGCAGCGCCGGCGCGGCTGGACCGCGCTCGGCCTCTTCATCCTGATCCTGCTCTTCGTCCTCGCCATTCTCGGCGGGATCGTCGGCCGCAGCCGGGTCGTAGCCGCTTGGCCGCCGGCTGCACGGTTTTACGCCTTGGTCGGGCTGCCGGTCGATCAGCCGGGGAGCGACCTGTCGCACACGCAGAGGTGACCGGCATGCCCGAAAATGACCCGCAACGGCGTTACACGGCCAATCTTCAGGGCGAGGTCGACAGCGCAGCGCTCTACCGGACATTGTCGCAGACCGAGAACAACCCGCAATTGGCCCAGGTTTATGGTCGTCTTGCGGCGGTCGAGGAGGCTCATGCCGAGTTCTGGAAACGGCAGCTCCAGGCCGTGGGCCGGCGCGTGCCGCTGTTGCGCCCCGGTTTCCGCACGCGCGCGCTCGAATGGCTGGCGCGGCGCTTCGGTCCCGCCTTCGTGCTGCCGACGGTCAACACGCTCGAACAGGTGGACAGCGGCGCCTACGCGGCCCAGCCGGAAGCGGTCGCCGGCGGGCTGCCTGCGGCCGAGCGGTCGCATGCCCGGATCATCGCGGCGCTCGCTTCCCCTGCCGGGCTCAGCGGCGCGACCCTCGGGCGCCTCGAAGGCCGCCACCGCGGCATGGGCGGCAACGCGCTGCGTGCCGCGGTGCTCGGCGCCAATGACGGGCTCGTCTCAAATCTCAGCCTGGTCATGGGTGTCGCCGGGGCCGAGATGACGGCGCATGCCATTCTCGTCACCGGTCTCGCCGGGCTCTTGGCGGGCGCCTGCTCGATGGCGCTCGGCGAATGGCTGTCGGTCAATACCGCGCGCGAATCCGCCCAGCGCCAGATCGATACCGAGGCAGCGGAACTCGACCAGATCCCGGAAGAAGAGCAGGAGGAGCTGGCGCTGATCTATCAGGCCAAAGGCCTGCCCGAGGATCTGGCGAAAACCCTGGCCGAGCGGCTGATCGCCGACAAAAAGACCGCTCTCGACACGCTCGTGCGCGAGGAGCTGGGGATCGATCCGGGCGAGCTCGGCGGCTCGGCCTGGGTAGCGGCGACCGCATCCTTCGGGCTGTTCACCATCGGCGCGATTTTTCCGGTAGCGCCCTATTTTGCCCTCGCCGGGTTGCCGGCGCTGCTCACCAGCCTGGCCGCGAGCGGTGTCGCGCTGGCGCTGATCGGCGCCGGCACCGCACTCTTTACCGGACGCGGCGTGTGGTTTTCCGCGGCGCGCCAGCTGCTGGTAGGCCTGGCCGCCGCCGGCCTCACCTGGGGCCTCGGCCGGCTGATCGGCGTCGCCGTCACCGGTTGAGGGGCCTTTACCGATGGCGGGCGAGGAACTCGGCGCGGGCGAGCTGGCGCCGCAGAGACAGCCGTTGCGCCACCGTCAGCGGATGGTGCGGGCCTTCGAACCGCAGTCCTCGGCCATCGAACAGCAGCAGATCCTCTAGCCCGCTCTCGTCGAGCGTCCAGTTCCGCACCGGTCCGGTATCGATGTGGATAAAGTTCGAATGCGGGTACCAGCCGACCCCGCCGCGCCGCATCGCGCGCGCCGCCGCCATCGCCTCGGCGAGCTTCGTATCGAGGGTGAGATCGAGGGCACGGCCATAGATGTGCTGGCTGTTCTCTGCCACCCCGAACATCGTCCGCGCCAGCATCGCATTGGTCTCGGCAGTGCGATAGGCGGAGAGGATCGTCGCCTTGGTCTCGCCGGCGGCATCCAGGACATCGGCGAGAAAGTCGATGACGCCGATATCCATCTGCATCTTCTCGCCCGAATGGAAATCGCGCAAAAACACGCAAAGCTCTTCGACTGCCGGTTCGATCGGACCCTTGTCGTCGCGGTACGGGCCATCGAAGGTCTCGCCGGTATGGGCGTTGACGAGGCGCAGCCGCCGCAGCATGGGCGGGCGCGGCACCGCGCCTGCCGTCAGCGGCCATCCCGCCGCGCCGGCGGCCAGGGAAAGGAAAACGCGTCGATCCATCGGTTGTGCGATTATACCTCGAAACCGGGAAAAGGCCACGCCGTACTCGCAAGATGTCCGCCCCGGCCAGCTGAAAATCCCGGCTCGGCTGGCCATTCGATTAAAAAAATCAATGAGTAGAGGAGCCGGTTCAGAGCCGGACGGAAGACCTCAAAACTGCTTCAGCAGCCGGTCGATGTAGTCGAGTTCTAGAGCCGGGCGGTAGCGCTCGCCGGCGCGGCGGCGCAGCTCGTCCAGGATCTCGCGCGATTTCTGCAAGGTGCCTTGGTCGGGGATCTTGACATCGCTGCCCTCATAGCCTTCGCCATTGGCCATCGGACGGCCCAGCGGGTCGCGCTCGATCCGGTCGGCCGGCTCGCCGCCGCCTGCTCCGGTCTCGTCGTCGCCGGGTTGGCCGGGACCGCCGATACCGCGCTGCATCCGCTGCGCGAACTCGCGCGCCGCCTGCTGCAACTGGTCGAGGGCGTCGGTCTGCGGGCCGATCGCAGCCCCGGGCTGACCGTTGCGCAACGCCTCGGTCGCGTCGCGCATCGAGCGCTCGGCGCGGCCCAGCGGGTCGGGGATATCCCCCTGCCCGGAGCCGAGCCGCCGCATCATATCGCCGAGCGCATGCCGCAGCGCCTCCTGCTGTCCGGCCGCATCGCCCATATCGGACGATCCGCCCGGCCGGCCTCCGCCCGGCTCCCCTTGCTGGCCCAAATTGTCCTGCCGGCCTTGCTGCTCGGCCCGGAAGCTGCGATCGAGCAGCTGTTGCTGGCGCTGCATCAGCTCGCGCATGCCGCGCATCATCTGCTGCGCCTCGTTCGCTCCTTGCTCCTGCCGGGGCCTCGCCATGCGCAGATTTTCCAGCATGTTCTGGAGCTGCGACAACAGCTCGCGCGCCTGATCGCGCGCGCCGCTCTGCGCCAGTTCGCGCGCCCGGTCGAGCATGTGCTGGAGATCGCGGCTGGTCAGGGTCTGCGACTGGTCGGGCGGCGGTTCCTGTCGGTTCGGCTGGCGCTCCATATTCTGGGCCAGGGCCTGCAAGTAACGATCGAGCGCCTGCTGCAACTGGCTCATCAGGCGGTCGACCTCCGCGTCCGGCGCGTTCCTCGCCAATGCGTCCTGCAGCTTTTGCTCGAGGCGCCGCAGCTCGCGCAGAGCCAGTGGCGTTTGCCCATCCTCGATGCGTAGCGCCGTGTCCCACAGCAGCTGCTCGACTTGCGCGATCGAGCGCGCGTCGTCGTTCAACCGCAAACGCTCCTGCGCGACGCGCAGCCCGAGAAACGCCAGGGCATCGTTGCCATAGAGGCGCGGCTGATCGCGAAGATCGCCGAGGATCTCGGCCACCGCCTGGCGCGACCCCGGGTTCTTCACCAACTCCTTGCGCTGGTCGATAATGGCGCGGGCGACGGGATTGTGGAAGACGCGTTCCGGCAGGGTGATCCGGACCGGCTCGCTCTCGCCGCGCTGGCCCAGCGCATCGGTGGCGACGAGCCGGATCTCGACCGGCAACCCGGCCCAGGGATGCGGCGTCAGATCGTGATAGCTCGTCGCGTGCGCCTCCCTGAGGTGCAGCCCGGGCAACGGCAGGTCGAGCTCGAGCTTCTCGCCGGGCTTGCCGCCCGGGCGGCGGATCACGACCTTGACGCCCTCGACCCCGTAATCGTCGGCCGCCTGATAGTCGATGCGCAGCGCCGCTCGAGCGGTCGCCGTGGGTGGTTTGGCAAAGGCGACCGTCGGCGGGTGGTCGGGGATGATCCTGATCGGCCAGCTGCCGAGCGCCGTGCCGGCCTGGGTTATCGCTAGGCGCTTGCCGCTCTTCAGGATCGCCGACGCCTGAAAGTTCTGCTTGTCGACCGCCTCGAACGTGCGGCTCTGACCGTCGATCGCCAATTCCGGCACGGCATCCCCGCCATGGATTTGGGCCAGGAGCGTGCTCCCGATCGGGATATGGACCGTCCCGGCGGCACCCGGCCGCAGGAATTGCGGCGGTAATCCGGTGTAGTCCGGCGGCGTGACCCAGATGTCGAGGCTCGCGGCTACGGCGCGCGGCCCCTCGCTCAAGCTCGGCGTCACCGCGCGCCAGAGCCGGTCGCGCCAGTCGCCGCCGGCATCGACCGCGCCGAGCACCAGCAGCATCGCCAGCACGGCGCGCAGCCCCCACGGGTCGCGCGTGGCCAGCCCGGCGGCGGGCGGCCCGATCCGCAGCCGCCGCGCCGCCATTTCCATGCGCCGCAGATGCGCGTCCCACAAACGCGTCGCTTGCGGGTCGAGCGGCGCACCCGGCCGATCCGCGAGCGCCTGCAACGGGCGATGCCGCAGCCCGCTCGCCCGCTCGATGCGGCGGCGCGCGGCAGCCCGGTCGGGGACGGTGAAGCTGCGCAGCGCCGCCCCGGCGGCGATGGTAAAGGCGGCGCCCAGAGCGAGCAGGGCCGCGGCGTGCCACAGGCCAGGCAGGCGCGGCAGCAGATCGAACAGGCCGAGGATGCAGAAGATCCCGAGCACCGCCGCCGCCGGCCAGCAGGCCGGCCAGCTTCTCTCCCACAGCAGCACGGCGCGGGCGAGGTGCAGCCTCGTCGCGAACCGGGCACCGGAATTTGCCGAGCGGTCGGTCGGGCGATCGGTCATCGGGCACCTCGCTGGCCCGCCGGCTCCTCGGCGGGATCGGCGAGCCAAGCCGGAATAGTATCGAGCGCAAGCAGCGCATCATAGCTCGGCCGCGCCCGGATCACGTCATAACGATCGCCCGCCGCCAGCACTTCCGGCACCAGCAGACGGCTGTTGTAGGTCGAGCTCATGACCGCGCCGTAGGCTCCCGCCGCGGCAAAAGCGACGAGATCGCCGTCGGCCAGCGGCGGCAAATCGCGGTCGACGGCAAAGGTGTCGCCGGTTTCGCACACCGGGCCGACGACATCGGCCGGGGAATGCCGCGTCTGCGGCGGCGGCAGGCGGATCGGCACGATGTCGTGCCATGCCTCGTAGAGCGCCGGGCGGATCAGATCGTTCATCGCCGCATCGAGGATGATCAACCGCTTGGTGGCGCCCTCCTTGACATAAAGGACGCGCGCGACGAGGAGCCCGGCCGGTCCGGCCAGCACCCGGCCCGGCTCAAACGCCAGGGCGAGGCCCAGCGGCGCGAAGATCTCGCGGACCATGTTCGCGTAATCCGCAATCTCGGGCGGCTGCTCGTTGCGATAGCGGATGCCGAGGCCGCCGCCGAGATCAACCCGCGAAACGACGAGCCCGCTTTCGCGCAACCTGCGCACCAGCTCGGCCAGCCGGCTGAAGGCTTCACGGAACGGCGCGAGCCCGCCGGCCTGCGAGCCGATGTGCACGGCAAGCCCCAAGGGCGCGATGCCGGGAAGCGAGGCGGCGAGACGATACGCCGCCACCGCCTCGCCGAGATCGATGCCGAATTTATTCTCCTTTCTGCCGGTGGCGATCTTCGCGTGGGTCAACGCGTCGACATCCGGGTTGACCCGGATCGCGACCGATGCCACCTGACCGCGTCCGGCGGCGACCGCGCTCAGCCGGCGGAGTTCCGGCACCAATTCGACGTTGATCTGGTGAATCTCGGCGGCCAGCGCGGCCACCATCTCGGCTGCCGTCTTGCCGACCCCGGAAAAGACGATCCGTCGGGGCGGAATGCCGGCCGCCAGAGCGCGCCGCAGCTCGCCCTCCGAGACGACGTCGGCGCCGGCCCCGAGACCGGCGAACAGGCGCAGCACGGCGAGATTCGAATTCGCCTTGACCGCATAGCAGATCAGCGGCTGCTCAGCGGCGAAAGCTTCGGCAAAGCGGCGGTATCGAGCGGCGAAGGCAGCCGCCGAATAGACGTAGAACGGGGTTCCGACCGCGGCGGCGATCCGCGCGATCGGCACCGCCTCGACATGCAGCTCATGATCGCGATAGGGAAAGAACCTATCCACTCGGGTACGCCCGCGGATAGGTGTTGCGCACGCCCGGCGGCGGATCGGGCGCGCCGTTCTTGCCGCAACTCGCCAGCGCCAGCGCCATGACGAAGGCGGCAAGGGCAAAAGCGCCGGCGATCCGGCGCCGGGGCGCGCTCATTCGAGAAACCGCTTGCGCGCCGCGACGGCGGCTTCGCGAACGCGCTCCGGCGCGGTACCGCCGAGACTGGTCCGGCTCGCCACCGAGCGTTCGACATCGAGCACATCATAGACGGCCTCGGTGATCGCCGGCTCGACCGCCTGCAGCTCGGCGAGCGGCAGCTCGGCGAGTTCTGGAGCCGAGCGATTCGGCGCGCCGGACGATCCGGCCGGTCGCGTGATGGGCCTGGCGGAACGGCAGGCCGCCGACGCGCACGAGCCAGTCGGCAAGATCGGTCGCGGTCGAGTATCCGCGCTCGGCGGCGGCGCGCATCCGGGCGCGGTCGGGCCGCAGGTCGCGTACCATCCCGGTGGTGGCGGCGAGCGCCAATTCGAGCGCGTCGGCGGCCTCGAAGACCGGCACCTTGTCTTCCTGCATGTCCTTGCCATAGGCGAGCGGCAGCCCCTTCATCACCGTCAGCAGCGCGATCAGCGACCCGTTCAGCCGGCCGGTCTTGGCGCGCACCAGCTCGGCCGCGTCGGGGTTGCGCTTTTGCGGCATGATCGAGCTGCCGGTGGTAAAGGCGTCGCTCAGCGCGATAAAGCCGAAGCCGTCGCTGCACCACAGCACGATCTCCTCGGCGAAGCGCGAGAGATGCGTGCCGGCGAGCGCCGCCGCGGCGAGGAACTCGATCGCGAAATCCCGGTCCGAGACGGCGTCGAGCGAATTCGCCGCCGGGCGGTCGAAGCCGAGCGCCGCGGCGGTCACGTGCCGGTCGATCGGAAAGGCGGTGCCGGCAAGCGCGGCGGCGCCGAGCGGCGACTCGTTCGCGCGGCGCCGGCAATCGGCGAGCCGGCCGCGGTCGCGTCCGATCATCTCGACATAGGCCAGAAAATGATGGCCCAAGGTCACCGGCTGGGCGATCTGCAGATGCGTCAGGCCCGGCATCACGGTCGCGGCCTCCGCCTCGGCGCGGTCGATCAGCGCCCGTTGCAGGTCGCGCATTGCCGCATCGAGGCGGTCGATCGCGGCGCGCAGCCACAGCCGGACATCGGTGGCGACCTGGTCGTTGCGCGAGCGGGCGGTGTGCAGGCGCCCGGCCGTCGGCCCGATCAGCTCGGAAAGGCGCGCCTCGACATTCATGTGAATATCCTCGCGCTCCTCGCTGAACGCGAAGCTGCCGCTGTCGATTTCCGCCTTGATCCGGTCGAGACCCTCGGCGATCGCGGCGCCGTCTTGCGGTGACAGGATGCGCTGCGCGACGAGCATCGCGCAATGGGCCTTTGAACCGGCGATGTCCTCGGCGTAAAGACGCTTGTCGAAGTCGATCGAGGCGTTGATGCGGCGCATGATCTCGGTCGGACCGCCGGTGAAACGGCCGCCCCACTGAGCATTCGCCGCAGCCTCGGCGGGTTTCTTCGCATCCTTCATATGCCGCCGCCCCGGCCGCGAGGAAAGGACGAAATCATGAGATGGGGTGCAGCCGCCCTGGCCCTCCTGCTCGTGCTGCCGGGTCCGGGTGCGGCGATCGCCGACGCGTCGGCCGCTGCCGGCGAGACCCCGCTCGGCGAGTTTATCCCCGCGGCACCGCCGCAGCCAGCGCCTGCGCTCGCCTTTACCGATCTCGCCGGCACGCCGCAATCCCTCGCCGCATTCGCCGGCAGGCTTATCCTCGTCAATCTGTGGGCGACGTGGTGCGTGCCGTGCCGGCAGGAGATGCCGTCGCTGGAGCGCTTGCAGGCGCGGTTCGCCGACGCGATCACGATCGTCGCGATCTCCGAGGACCGCGGCGGTATCAAGGCGGTCGCGCCGTTTCTCGCCGGGCTCGGGCTCAACTCGGTCAAAATCTATCTCGATCCCAAAAGCACCGCCGCGACCGCCTTCAAGGTCGAGGGCCTGCCGAGCAGCTTTCTGATCCGCGACGGGAAGGTGCTCGGCCGCATCGTGGGCGCCGCCGAGTGGGATTCGCCCAAGATCATCGCCAGCCTTAAACCCTTCCTCGACAGCGAAAATAGCGGAATCGTCAAGATTTCGGCCGGGCCAATACGTCCCTGAGGAAATTTCCGGCGCGCCGCAACCCGTCTTCATCGATCGAATGGCCGATGCCGGGGCAGGTCAATGTCTCGACCGGGACGCCGTCCGCGGTCAGCGCGGTTTCCGCCGCGACGAGCGAGGCGTAGGGAACGAGCGGATCCTCGGTGCCGTGGACCAGCAGGACCGGCGGCCGCGAGCGCAGCTCGCTCGCCAGCAGCTCGGGGGCGAGCAGCCGGCCGGAAAAGCCGACGATGCCGGCCGCCGGCCGGGCGCGTCGCAGCCCGACGAACAGCGACATCATCGTGCCCTGGGAAAATCCGACCAGCGCCAGATCGGCGTCGCCGAGCCCGCGCTCGGCCAGCGCCTCGTCGATGAAGGCGTCGAGCATCGGCGCCGCGGCGCGCACGCCGGCCAGAACCGCCGCCGGGTTGCGGTCCTGCGCACTGAACCATTGATAGCCGTAAGGCGCCATATCGCATGGGAAAGGTGCATTCGGCGACATGAACTCGGCCTCGGGCAATAGCGGTGCCCAATATGGCGCGAGCCCGATCAGGTCGTTGCCGTCCGCTCCCAACCCGTGCAGCAGGATGACGAGGCGGCCGGGCTTGCCGCCCGATGCCGGCGGACGGGAAGGTCCGGACAAGCTTGTCAACATCGGCGCGGTCCTTCGCAAAACAGGCGCAATACCGCAGGCATAGCCGATCGACGGCAGCGCTGTCACCCGCGCCGGCGTACGGGCAGCGTTTCAATTCGACTGTCGGCAATGGTGGATCCTCTCGTTTCGTTCCGGCGCACCCGAACCCGACACCGAAGGAGGTCTGGTTCGATCGCCCAGTCGGGTCCGGCAAGCAGGTATTGCGGCGCTGCAGGACCGAACGCCGTTGCCGCCTCTGCGATTTCGTCCATCGCGAGAGCTGTCGCGGACGGGAAGATGTAATTTCGCGAGAGGATGATCGCGTCTATCATGCCGGGAGCAGCCGGCAGGTGAGGGAAGCATCGGATGACCGAGGAGCTCCGCGTAAAGGCCCGCGCGCTCGGGCTCGATCGTTTGACCGACGAACACCTCGCGCAATTCGAGCGGGCCTTGGCCGGGATGGAGCGTCACCTGCAGCGCTTGCCGCGCGGCCTGCCGATTGCGGAAGAGCCGGCGCACTCCTATCGGGCGCAGGTCTATCGGGCGCCAGGAGGCGCGTCATGAGCGCTGACCTCGCCTATCTCAGCCTGGCCGAGGCTTCCGAGCTGATTCGCGCAAAGGAACTGTCGCCCGTCGAGTATACGAACGCGCTGCTGGCACGCATCGAGCGCCATGACGGCCAAGTCAGCGCCTTTATCACGGTGATGCCGGAACGGGCGCTGGCGTCGGCGCGAATCGCCGAGGCGGAGATCGCGGCGGGAAACTGGCGCGGACCGTTCCACGGCGTTCCCTATGCGTTGAAAGACATCATCGATGTCGAGGGCATCGCGACGACGGCGCATTCGAAAATTCTGACGAGCAACGCCGCCCGCTGCCACGCCGCCGTCACCGAGCGGCTCGAAGCCGCCGGCGGCGTCCTGCTCGGCAAGCTCTCGACCCATGAGTTCGCGATCGGCGGCCCGTCCTTCGACCTGCCTTGGCCACCAGCGCGCAATCCGTGGGACCGCGACCGTTTCTGCGGCGGCTCGTCGAGCGGCAGCGGCGCCGGGCTCGCCGCCGGCTTTTTCCCGGCCGCGCTCGGCACCGACACCGGCGGCTCGATCCGCAACCCGGCCTCGATGTGCGGCATCACCGGCATGAAGGCGACCTACGGCCGGGTCAGCCGCCGCGGCGTCGCGCCGCTCGCCTACTCGCTCGATCATGTCGGCCCGATGACCCGCACTGTGCGCGACAACGCGCTGATGCTGCAGGTAATCGCCGGGCACGACCCGGCCGACCCCGGCAGCGCCGACGAGAAGGTGCCCGACTACGCGGCGATGCTCGGCCAGGACGTCAAAGGCCTGAGGATCGGGGTCATTCGGCATTTCTACACGCAGGATGTCGCGGGGGACCCTGAACAGGTCTCGGCGATCGACACGGCGATCAAGCTGCTCGCCGATGCGGGGGCGGAGGTCTTGGAGATCACGGTGCCGCCGCTGGCCGATTTCAGCGCTTGCGGACAGATCATCCTCTCCGCGGAGGCCTATGCGGTGCACGAGCAATGGCTCCAGGAAAGGCCGCAGGATTATGGCGCGCGGGCGCGCGAGCGGCTCCTTTCCGGAGCCGCGCTTCGCGCCGTCGATTATCTGACGGCGGTGCGCTGGCGGCTTCAGCTTCGCGACCGGGTCGCCGCGGCCTTCGCGGATATCGATCTGGCCATCACCGCGTCGAGCATGGACCCGGCCTGCCGCGTCGATGACGAGGCGGCGCTCGCCGGCAACTACTACCGCCAGGCGCGGATGCCGTTCAACGTCACCGGCCAGCCCGCCCTGGTCATCCCCGCAGGCTTCAGCAAGAGCGGCTTGCCGCTGTCGATGCAACTCGTCGGCCGCCCGTTCGCCGAGCCGATGCTGTACCGCGTCGCGCAATTCTATGAGGACGCGACGGATTGGACGAAGCATCACCCGGCCGGTCTGGCGGACCAGACTTTGCGGGCCAGCCAAGAGTGATGCGAACGATCAATATCCTCTCGATCCAGCGCGCCGCCGCTTCGGATATAGCCAAGATCGAAGCGAGCGACCCGGCGATCGAGCTGGTCGATGCGGGCGGCTGGTTCGACGGCGAAATTCGCGAGACCTGGACCGAATACGCCACTGCCCGTTACCTGGCGCCAGGCTCGACGGGGTCGGGAACCCGCGAGGCGCGCGACCGGCTTCTCGCCGAGGCCGAGGTGATCATCGGCGGCTGGCCGTTTCCGCTCGACCTACGCTCCCGGGCGCCGAGGCTCAAATGGTTTCACCAGCGACAGGCGGGCGCCAGCAACCTGATCGGCAGCGATCTCTGGAGCAGCGCCGTCGTCGTGACCACTTCGCGCGGTGCCGCCAACCCGCTGCCGATCGCCGAATATGCGGTCACCGGCATCCTCTATTTCGCGATGGGCTTCAACCGCGCCGCCGTCGACGGCGCGGCCGGCGCCTTCGATCATCGGGCCTATCGGCCCTTGCTGGTCGAGGGCAAGACCGTCTGCGTCGTCGGCGCGGGCGGGATCGGGCGCGAAGTCGGCCAACTCTGCGCCGCGCTCGGCATGCGGGTGCTCGGCACCCGGCGGCGCGCGCAGCCGGGCACGCCGCCGCCCGAAGGCTTCAATGAGATCGCCGGGCCGGAGGCGATCGACCGGTTCCTGCCGCAAAGCGATTTCGTCGTGATTTGCTGCCAATGGACGCCGGAGACGACCCGCCTGTTCAACACGCTGCGCTTTGCCGCGATGAAGCGGGGCAGCATCCTCGTCAACGTTGCCCGCGGCGAGATCATCGACGAGGATGCCCTCGCCGACGCGCTCCGCCGCGATCACCTGCGCGGCGCCGCGCTCGACGTCTATGTCGGCGAATTCGAGCGGCCCCCGCCGGCACGGTTATGGTCCGACCCGCGCGTCCTGATCACGCCGCACGTCTCCGGGGGCAGCGACGAAAGCCGCCATGGCGGCATCGATATTTTCTGCGAAAACCTGCGCGCCTATCGCGCCGGCCGGCCTCTTCACAACGTCATCGACTGGCAGCGGGGGTATTGAGAATCGGTGTGAGCAGAGACCGTCTATCCGCTGACGGTAGGTGTCGATTACGCAATGTCCACGCCCGACCGTCAGCTCTCGACCCCAGGAGCCATCAGCCCAGGGCAGCCGCGGGTCGGGCGGGTACAGATCAAAAAATTTCCCGATCAGAACAGCAGAATAGTTGGCGATCACCGACCTCGTATGGTACCGGCCGCATAACACAAGCCCGGCGCAGAACCGAACCAGCCCAAGCAGAATACCGGTACGCTGAATGCCGCTCACGAGTTGGCCCGATTGGTCGCACCGCTCTCGAACGATTGCGCGAGCCCGCCTGCAAGCGACGCTGCGGCTGCTGCCGCTGCTCCTTCTCCTTGCCGCCTGCGCCCGGCAGGGCGAATACGGCTACTCCCAATACGGCGCTCCGCCTTACAGCGGCGAGGCGCCGCAGCGCTACTATCCGCCGCCGGGCCCGCCGGAGGACCCCTGGGGTCCCTATATCCGCGAAGCCGCGACGCGATACAGCGTGCCCGAGCAATGGGTCCGCGCGGTGATGCAGCAGGAATTGGGCGGGCAGGAACAGGCCGTCTCGCCGGTCGGGGCGATGGGCCTGATGCAGGTCATGCCCGCGACCTATGAGGGGTTGCGGGAGCGCTACGGGCTCGGCGACGACCCGTACGACCCGCACAACAACATCCTGGCCGGCACCGCCTACATCCACGAGATGTACGATCGGTATGGCGCGCCCGGCTTCCTGGCCGCCTATAACGCCGGTCCGGAGCGGGTCGACAGCTATCTCGCCGGCGCCGCCGACCTGCCGGACGAGACGGTGAATTACCTGGCCGCGATCACGCCAAATCTCGGCGACAGCGTGCCGCTGTCCGGGCCGCTGGCGCAGTACGCCGCGGCGCGGCCCGGCGGCGGGAGCGGGGTTGCTCCGAGCGCGGCCAGCCTGGCGGCCGGATGCAACCTGAACGCCGCCTATGATCCGAACCACCCCTGCACCTCGCTGGAGCAGGCTGCAGCCGTGTCCGCCCCGCCGCAGCCCGCTTTCGTCCAACCGACAGGGGCGGGCGGCTGCGACCTGGACGTCGCCTATGATCCGGAGCATCCTTGCACCTCACTGAGTCAGGTTGCGGCGGCATCGGCGCCGCCTCAGCCCCCACCCGTCCAACAGGCGGCGGGCGGCTGCGACCCGGATGTCGCCTACGATCCCAACCGTCCCTGCACCTCGCCGGGCCAGGCTGCCGCGGTGTCGGCTGCGGCGGTGTCGGCTGCGTCGCAACCGGCTCGGGTCCAGCAGGCGGCGGGCGGCTGCGACCCGGATGCTGCCTTCGACCCTGAGAGGCCGTGCCGCGCCGCATCGACCGCCGGCGATGTCGTGGCATCCGCGGTGAGCGCCCAGCCGGTTTCGGCTGCGCCATCCTTCGCCGGCGACCGATCCGTTGCGCCGCTCTCGCGAAACCGGATGATCGCCTCTGCCGCGCCGGGCCGCTCATGGCCACTCCTGTCCGCGGCGTCCGCCGGGGCCTGGGCGATCCAGGTCGGGGCCTTCGCCAATCCGGCTCTCGCCCGCGCAGTGGCGGAGGGTGCCCGCGCCGAGGCGCCGGACCAGCTTCGCTCGGCGATCCTTTCGCTGCCGCCGACCCCGTACGGCGGTTCGGTGCTCTACCGCGCCCGCCTTGTCCATTTGTCGGCCAGCGCAGCGGCGGGCGCCTGCATGCATCTCAACCAGCGCCAGCTGCCGTGCATCGTGGTTCAGCCGGACCGCTCCTGAGGCGGGATGCCGCCGGCAGCGCCAGCCGCTTTATTCGGCCGGCGCCGGCACGACCGGGCGGCGGAAACGGATGCGGGCGCCGCCGGCACACAGCAGGCTCGCCATCAGCAATGCTGCGACCACGACCAGCACCAGCCGCGGCCTGCCCGAATCGATGATCATGCCGTAGGGCACCGGCATGATCGCTCCGCCCAGCGACATGCCCGAGCTGACAAAGCCGAAGACCTTGCCGATCTGGCCCGGCGGAGCGGCGTCCTTGACCATCACGTCGCGTGGGGTGCGGCTCGCCCCCGTCATGACGCCGCCGATGAACAGCACGCCGACGGTCGCCAATTCGGCCATCGGCACCACCCCGACCCACAGCAGGATTGCCGCCGCGCCGCTGGTCAGGCAGACGACAAAGGGCAGGTGGCGATCGGTGCGGTCGGCGACCCAGCCACCCAGCAGCACGCCGCAGATCGCCCCGACCATCCAGCCGGTCAGCGCCGCGGACGCGGCCGCGACCGGCATCCCGTAAGTGCGATGCAAAATCGTGATCAGCCAGGACTGGATGCCGGCGCCGGCCATCGACGACACCATGAAAAATGCGAAGAACATCATCACCGAGCGGCCGAGCAGCATCCTCATGCCGGAAGGCGCGGCGGTCGCGGCGTGGGCGCGCGGCGCGCGGCGCTGCTCGACCAGGATGCGGCTCTGCCACAGGATCGTCAGCACGACCGGAACACCGAGCAGCCCGACCAGCAGCAATGCGCCGCGCCAGCCGAGCAGCAGCATCAGCGCCGCCGTAGCCGGCGGCGCTACGGCAAACCCGATATTGCCGACAAAGGTGTGAAAGGCGAAGGACCGGCCGAGCCGCGCCCGATCGACGGAGCCGCTCAGGATGGAGTAGTCGCACGGGTGAATGACCGAGTTGCCGATCCCCGAGAGCAGCGCCAGCACGACAACCTGCCAATAATCGGTGGCGAACCCCATCGCCGACACCGACAATGCCATCGTCGCGGCGCCGCCGATCAGAAACGGGCGGGCGCCGTAGCGGTCGACGAGAAACCCCATCGGCGTCTGCAGCAAGGCCGCCGCGCCCGACATCACCGCCATCACCAGGCCGAGCTCGGCAAAGGACACGTCGAAGCTCTTCTGCCAGGCGATGAACACCGGGGGCAGGCAGAGCTGATAATAGTGCGACAAGAAATGGCCGGCGCCGAGCAGCGCGTTGACCCGGGTGTCGCGACCGAATGCCGGAAATTTGAGCATCTGCCATCGTGCTATAAACACGGCACTCGGTCGAGTGCGAAACTGCGGGTTGCCCGGCTGCGCGCGCGGCGCTGACTTGCCGAAATCGCGGGCGGCACGGGCGATTCGCGGCGCCTCGGGCCGCGATCGCTTGACTCGTTTCTCGGACCCGCCATAGGGTGCAGGGTGGCGACAGAGGGAGGTGTGAGATGGCGGGCTACAGGCTGATCTCGGCGGATTCCCACATCGTCGAACCGCCGGACATGTACTCGAGCCGCTTCGAGCCAAAGCTGCGCGATCGCGCGCCGCGCATGGAACGACGCAAAACGCCCACAGGCCGGGATTACGATGCCTGGGTGCTCGACGGAATGCAGGTCGGCACCCTCGGTGCGGTGATGCAGGCAGGGCAGCGCTTCGAAGACCCCTCGCAGATCGATTTTCTCGGGCTTTGGGAGGATGTCCGCAAGGGCGCCTACAACGCCGAGGCGATGCTGACCGAAAACGAGGAGGACGGCATCTGGGGCTCCGTGCTGCAGCCCAGTCAGGGGTTGTTCTGGTACCGCGTTCCGGACAGCGCGCTGTTGTCCGAGATCTGCCGGGTCTACAACGACTGGATCGCCGATTTCTGCAAGCCGCATTCGCGCCGCCTTAAGGGCATCGCAATGCTCAATGTCGACGATCCCGATGCCGGCGCCAAGGAGCTCGAACGCTGCGCCAAAATGGGCCTCGTCGGCGCGTTCATTCCAGTCTCGCCTTTGCCCGACAAGCCTTATCGCGACCCGATCTATGACCCGCTGTGGTCGATGGCGCAGGATTTGAAGCAGCCGCTGCTGCTGCATATCGGCACGCCGCGCTGCGGGGTTCCGGCCAACGAGTTCACGATGGATGTGACCGAATTGACCGGGGCGGGGCGGTCGACCACCGATTACTGGGTGCGCTATTCGCTCGGCTCGATGCTGTTCGCCGGCGTGTTCGACCGGTTCCCGGGGTTGAAGATCGGCTCGGTCGAGCACGAAGCGTCGTGGATCCCGCATTGGCTGCAGCAGATGGACTTCACCTATGTCGAGCGGCCGGTGTTCACCAAGGGCTGGAAGTCGGCCGAAGGGCTTGATGCCGAGCGATTACTGGAAGCGCAACATGTTCGTCGAGTTCATGGAGGACGGTCTCGGCGTGCAGCTGCGCGACCGCATCGGCGTCGAGAACATGCTGTGGGGCAGCGACTATCCGCATGCCGAGGCGACCTTCCCGCGCTCGCAGCAATTCATCCAGCGCATGTTCGCCGGCGTGCCCGAGGACGATTTGCGCAAGATCACCTCGAGCAACGCGGCCAAGATGTTCGGCTTCGAACTGAACTGACGCCGCGGCCGGCATTGCGACGAAGCATCTCGGCGATCGAGATTCGTCCGCCCCGAGGTTGCGTCGCTGCGCTCGCAATGACCGTTGGATAAATCATGGAAGAGGGCTTCGTCGCCGTCGCCCGGGTGGACGAGCTTGCGCCCGGCGAGATGAAATTCGCCGCGGTCGAGGGCGAGCGGATCGTGCTCGCCAATGTGGAGGGCAGCTTCTATGCGCTGCGCGACGTCTGCGGCCACCGCAACGCGCCTTTGTCGCGCGGCAGGCTGGAGGGCTGCGTGATCGAATGTCCGCTGCATTTCGCCCAGTTCGACGTCCGCACCGGCAGGCTCGTCGACGGTCCGGTTTCAACCGACGTGGCGGTTTACGAGATCCGGGTCGAAGGCGACACGGTTTATGCGAGACGGTAGGCGATGTCGCTGATCGAAGACCGGCTGGCGATCAACGATCTGTTCGTGCGCTACACGACGGCGCTCGACGCCGGCGATGTCGAGACGGTTGTCGACTGTTTCACCGAGGATGCGGTGCTCGAAAGCCCGGCGATCGGGGTCATTGCCGGGCGCGAGGCGATCCGCGCCTTTGCCGATCGCTTTGCCGCGCTGCGCCAAGGCGGCACCCAGTTCCGCCACATGATCAGCAATTTAGCCGTGGAAATTAACGACGATCAGGCCCGCGCCACCTGCTATCTGCTCGTGCTGATCAGCCGCGACGGCGCGAGCCGTTCTCTCCCTCCCGGCCGCTACGAATGCGAGCTGGCAAGGGCGGACGGGGTATGGCGCTTCCGGCATCGCATCGTGACCCACGACCACGCCTACACGCTCGACGGAATGTAGCAACGTTCAAGCACACGACCCCGCGATCAGAGTGCAAGATCGTCCCGCAGGTTCACCGATGCCGCTCTAATGCGCTTCGTCCCAGCTGCGGCCGCGGCCGGTTTCGACGACGAGCGGCACCGAGAGTTCGCAGCGCGGCGCGCAGGCGCCTTCCATGACCGCCTTGGCGATTTGCGCGGTGTCGTCGGCTTCGGCTTCCGGCACCTCGAACAGCAGCTCGTCATGGACCTGGAGCAGCATGCGGGCGCCGAGCCCGGCCTGTGCCAGCGCCGCCGGTATGCGGGCGATCGCGCGCCGGATGATGTCGGCGGCCGTGCCTTGCAGCGGCGCGTTGATCGCCTGCCGCTCGGCCCCGGCCCGCCGCGCCGGGTTCGCGTCGCGGATGCCGGGGATGAAGCATTTGCGGCCGAAGATCGTTTCGACATAGCCGGCGCTGCGGCATTCGGTCTTGACCCGCTCCATATAGGCGCGGATCGCCGGAAAGCGCGCGAAATAGGCGCGGATGTATTCCGCCGCCTCGGCTTGCGGGACGCCGATCTGCTGGCCGAGGCCAAAGGCGCTGATGCCGTAGATGATGCCGAAATTGATCGCCTTCGCGCGTCGCCGCGTCGCCCCGTCCATCTGCGCGAGCGGCACGCCGAACACCTGGCTCGCGGTCAGCGCGTGAATGTCGACCCCGTCGCGAAAGGCTTCCTTCAGCTCGGGCACCTCGGCGACATGGGCGGCGAGCCGCAATTCGATCTGGCTGTAATCGGCCGACAGCAGAA
This sequence comes from uncultured Alphaproteobacteria bacterium, assembly GCA_963814865.1. Lineage (GTDB taxonomy): Bacteria > Pseudomonadota > Alphaproteobacteria > ATCC43930 > CGMCC-115725 > AP-15. Next base: position 233,600 of record CAWFEN010000004.1, read on the forward strand.
GATGCCCGGGATCGGCGATGAAGGCGCGGCGGATGCGACGGCCTTCCTCGGTGCGCACCGGGATGTTTTGCAGATTGGGCTCGGTCGAGGAGAACCGCCCGGTCGCGGTCGCCGCGAGCGCGTAGGAGGTGTGCACCCGCCCGGTCTCGTGGTCGATCTGTTCAGTCAGGGCGTCGGCATAGGTCGATTTGAGCTTGGTCAGCTGGCGCCATTCGAGCACGTGGCGCGGCACCTCGTGCAGCGGCGCCAATTCTTCGAGGATCGAGGCGTCGGTGCCATAGGCGCCGGTCTTGCCCTTTTTGCCGCCGGGCAGGCCCAGCTTTTCAAACAGCACGTCGCCCAATTGCTTGGTCGAGCCGATGTTGAAATCATTGCCGACGGCGCGAAAGATCGCCTGCTCGATCTCGGCGATGCGCCCGGCGAAATCGCGCGACAATTCGGCGAGTGCGGCACGGTCGACCTTGATCCCGGCCTGTTCCATCGCGGCGACGACCGGCACCAGCGGCCGCTCGATGGTCTCGTAGAACGCGGTCATCCGGTCGCGCACCAGCCGCGCCTTCAGCGCCGCATGAAGGCGCAGCGCCGCGTCGGCCCGCTCGGCGGCGAAGTCGCATGCCCGGTTCGGCGGCACCGCGGCAAAGGCGATCAGGCTCTTGCCGGTGCCGATCAGCTCCTTGAGCGAGGTCAGCTCGTGCCCGCAGGCGCGCCGGACCAGGCTCTCGATGCCGTGATCGAACTGGCCGCCGTCGAGCACGTAGGACATCAGCATCGTGCAGTCATAGGGGGCGAGCGCCACCCCGTAGCGTGACAATAGATGCGCGGCGGATTTGACGTCGTGGCCGATCTTCAGGACGCCGGGAGCCTCGAACAGCGGCTTCAGCCGGGCGATCGCCGCCTCCGGCAAAAGCGTGGGCGGCGTGGCGAGGTCATGCGCGCCATGCGCGAGCGGGACATAGGCGGCGAGCCCCGGCGCCAGGGCGAGCGCGATCCCGGCCAGCTCGGGCCGCCCGCCAGGGAGCGCGCTCGCTTCCGGCCGGATCGCCACCGCGCCGGCCTGCCAGGCCGCCTCGATCCAATGGTCGAGGCCTTCGATCGTATCGACCAGCGCGTAGGTGCGCGGCGCCGTGAAGGGCAGAATCTCCGGTATCGCCGGATCGGGGTGCTCCGGCGCTGCGACGGCGACGATGCCGGAGAGCCGCTGCGCCATGCGCGTCGCCAGCGCGCGGAACTCCATCTCGCGCAGGAATGGCAGCAGGGTTTCCGGGTCGGGCGGCGCCACCGCCAGCGCCGACAGCGGACAGGGCAGCGGCACCTCGTCGTCGAGCTTGACCAGCACTTTCGACAGCCGCGCCTTGGCCTTGTTCTCGATCAGCGACTGGCGCCGCTTCGGCTGCTTGATCTCGGCCGCGCGGGCGAGCAGGGTCTCGAGATCGCCATAGGCGTTGATCAGCTCGGCCGCGGTCTTGACCCCGATTCCCGGCACCCCCGGAACATTGTCGACCGGGTCGCCGCACAGCGCCTGGACGTCGATCACCTTGTCGGGTCCGACGCCGAATTTCTCGCGTACCTCGGCGTCGCCGATCGGCCGGTTCTTGATCGGATCGAGCATCGTCACCCGATCGCCGACGAGCTGCATCATGTCCTTGTCGGAGGAGACGATCGTCACCTTGGCGCCGGCCTCGACGGCATGGCGGGCGTAGGTCGCGATCAGATCGTCGGCCTCGAAATCATCGAGCTCGATCTGGCATACGCCGAAAGCCTCGGTGGCCCGCCGCACCAACGGGAATTGCACGGCGAGCTCGGGCGGCGCCTCCGGCCGGTGCGCCTTGTACTGATCGTAAAGGCGGTTGCGGAACGAGCTGCCCGAATAGTCGAAGACCACCGCGATATGGTCGGCGTCGGTTTCGCTGAGCAGCTTTGCCAGCATGTTGCTGAAGCCGAGCACGGCGCTGGTCGGCGTCCCGTCGGAGCGCGACAAGGGCGGCAGCGCGTGATAGGCGCGAAAGATGAAGCCCGAGCCGTCGATCAGGAAGACATGGCGGGGCGCGACCGAGGAGTTGGGCGCTGGGGCGGCGGCCGCGTCGGGCGCGACGATCGTGTCGATGATCTCGTCCACCGGGTTCCTTCTTTCAGGCGTTGCGCGTTTCGGGCAGAGGCGGCGGGGTTTCCCCGGTGGCGCGCGCCGCGACCGCGCGGTTGACGAAGACCCGCGAGCAATAGGGGCACTCGGCCTTCCCGGCGGGAGCGAGGTTCAGGTAGACCCTGGGATGGCCGAGCGGCCCGCCGCCGCCGTTGCAGGCGGCGACCATGTCGTCGATGTAGATGGTTTCGAAGGGCGCCATGGACCAGCCCGAAAATCCGTGCCGGGCGCGCCGCGGCGCCCGCGATTGACCGTTTGATCGGCTCGATGATACGCATTGCCGCGGCGCAATCAATGATCCGCTCCTGCTTTCCCGGAAACCCGGCCCCGGCGTCTGCCCGCGCCGCGGCGCGCGAGCCTGGTCGCGGCCGCGCCAAAGGAATCGCTTGCCCGGAACCGGGGTGACCCGGCGCCGGCGCGGCAATGGCTGGGCCTGGGTGATCGCCCTGGTCGCTTTGCTGGCCGGGTGCGCGCCGGCGACCGACCGGGAGGTCCGGCTCGCCGGGATCGGCACGGCGCAGGCAGCACCCGACCCGAAGCCGGTGCCGCGTTTCACCGATCGCGCCTTTGTCACCGCCGATAGCCGGGTCCTGCCGCTGCGCGAATGGCTGCCGCACGGCAAGGTCGAGGCGGTGATCCTGGCGCTGCACGGCTTCAACGACTACAGCAACGCGTTTGCCGGACCCGGCAAGGCCTGGGCGGAGGACGGCATCGCCACCTATGCCTACGACCAGCGCGGCTTTGGCGCGGCGCCCGAGCGCGGGCGGTGGCCCGGACGCTCCGCCCTCGCTGCCGACGCCGCGACCGCCAGCCGGATCTTGCGCCGTCGCTATCCCGACGTGCCGCTCTATCTGCTCGGCGAGAGCATGGGCGGGGCGGTGGCGGTCGTCGCGCTGACCGGCGAGAGCGGCGCGCCGATCCCCGATGTCGACGGCGTGATCCTGGCGGCGCCGGCGGTGTGGGGCCGCGCGACGATGGGAATCCTGCCGCGGCTGGCGCTGTGGACCGGGGTCCGGCTGATGCCGGGGCTGACCTTGACCGGCCGCGGGCTGCACATCATGGCGTCGGACAACATCGCCATGCTGCGGGCGCTGGCGCGCGACCCGCTGGTGATCAAAGCGACCCGGGTCGACACGATCTACGGCCTCGTCAACCTGATGGATGCCGCACTCGCTTCCGCGCCGCGTCTTCGCCTGCCGCTGCTGCTGATGGATGGCGCGAGAGACGAAATCATTCCGCGGGAAGCGACCCGGCGCTTTGTCCGCGCCCTGCCGATCGACCTTCGCCACCGCCGCAGCCTCGCCATTTACGAGCACGGCTATCACATGCTGCTGCGCGACCTCGAAGGCCCGCTCGTCGTCGCCGACGTCGCCGGCTGGGTGCTCGACCCCGGAGCGCCGCTGCTGTCGGGTGCCGATCGCGGCGGCGTCGAAGCGTTCCTGGGCGATGCCGGGCAAGCGCCGCTGCGCGGGGGATGACCGGGATGTCGCCCCTCGTGATTTCCGAGCTGCTGATCGCGTGGCGCTGGTGGCGGCTCAGCCGCGGCGCAGGTGATGCAGGGTGATTTCCGGCGGGCAATTGAGCCGCACGGCGACGATGGACGAGCCGACCCCGGCCGAGGTGTAGCCGGCCATGTCGCGATATTTCCACGGTCCCGACCCCATATGCCGCGGCAGGCGCGCGCCCAGGGTCAGCGGGATGCCGCCGGGCAGGCAGATCTGGCCGCCGTGAGTGTGCCCGGCGAGCAGCAGATCGAAACCGGCATATGCCGCCTGCCGGTATATCTCCGGCGTATGCGACAGCAGGATCGAGAATTCGTCGGCGGGGACCTGCGCAACGGCCTTTTCGATATTGTCCACCCGATAATAATGTGCGTCGTCGATGCCGGCGAGATGGAGGCGCTGATCGCCGCGCATGAGGATCTCGGCCTCGTTGAGCAGCATGCGTATTCCCATCTCTTCCATCGCCGGGACCATGCGGATGCTATCGTGGTTGCCCAGGACGCCGTAAACCGGGCCGTCGAGATGCGCGCGGATCCGCGCCAGGCCGTCGATCGTCGCCGCGAACGGCCCGAACGTCCTGCCGCGATAGTCGCCGGTCATGACGCAGAGATCGTAGGTGACGTCGCCGAGCAGCTCGATCAGCCGCCGTATCGCGGATCGGTTCATGTCGTCGACATGCAGGTCGCTCAACTGGAGGATCGTGAAACCGTCGAACATGGGCGGCAGCTCGGACCGAACGACGTCGTGGTGTTTTATGGCGATGCGTTCGGCGTTTTTTTGCGCGCGCCAATATAATCCGGCCAGCTTCAGCGCATTGCGAATGACGAACCGGTTCAAATACCGTTTTTCGAGGCGAAAAAAGTTGTTGCCGCGGCCGAAGATCCGCGCCTCGTGGTCGTCTTCGATGCCGAGGCGCTGCCGCACATGCAGCCGGCCGAGGCGCTGCTCGAGCTTTGCCGGAATATCCTGGTTCATCGAAGGCTATTTCGAAACCGGCGGGTTCCGGCGTCGATGAATTTGCCGTGAGACCACCGGCCGGAACGCCGCCATCCGAACCTCCTTGCATCCCCCGGCTTCGGGCTGTATCCAACGGCGTCCGTGGCTCGCCCGATGGTATGCGGGCACCCGTAGCTCAGCTGGATAGAGCGCTGCCCTCCGAAGGCAGAGGTCGTGAGTTCGAATCTCGCCGGGTGCGCCATGGTTTCAATAGGTTAGGAAAACTCTCGGTTCGCAGTGTCCCGGCGGGTGTCCCGTCCATGGGTGTCCTATAGCATCCGATACCCTTCTATCTGATTACGCAAATGCGCCGATGGTGCGGCGTCAAAGCCGTCGTCGCTACGACTACGGCTGGCGCGTTCGCGGTGCGGGAGCCGGCAGGTCGACATGGTCGCCACCGGAACCAAGCGGCGATAAACCGTCAGGGCAGACTTCCTCAAAAATCCGAATTCGTCCGGTTGGTAACGCTAAATAAAAATTGTGGCGACATGGAACTTAATCCGCGTTAAGCCCGTTATCTATATGTCGATAACAAGAATGAGGTGTCGGAATGCGGTCCGTTGAGCTTCGAGTATCTGCTGATGAATTATCACATGTGATGGATCGGATGAGGATATGGTTGGATAACAACAGCGTAACCGCGAAAAGCTTCAGGTATGACCGCGATGCCGATGGCACGGTTGTCAACATACTGACCTTCGATGACGATGCCGACGCCGATGCTTTCGCCAACGCCTTTAATGGTAGGCCGCTATGAGGTGGAACCAGCCCTCGCCGAGGCAAGGGTAGACGCTTCGACGTGCGCAAGGCAGCCAATATGAAGGAATTCTGCGTTTCACCGGCAACATCGAGACCCTGGACAAGGCCACATAAAACCGGATCGGTCAGGGTGCCACCGAGCGCCGGGGGAATAGACGCCAACCGGCAGATAGAACGGGCTGATGAAGCCGTTCGCGGTAAGAAAGTCAGAACCTCGACGCCGTCGCGGAAGTCGTCAGCTCGCCCGATCGCCTTGACAGGATTTCGGGCCGTCGCCTAAATGCCGCCGGCTGGCGCGGGCGCGTAGCTCAGCGGGAGAGCGTCCCGTTCACACCGGGGAGGTCACAGGTTCAATCCCTGTCGCGCCCACCACATCGCCATTGGCCCGCAGGCGCGTAGCTCAGTGGCAGAGCGCTCCTAGCACATGGGAGAGGTCAGGGGTTCGATTCCCCGTCGCGCCTACCACCCCCCGCCGCCCTATCGACCTCGACACCGTGCGGGCGTAGGTTTCTCCGCGAGCAGCGAATGCGGAGGCGGATCATGCCAGTCACGCGGATCGGCGATTTCGAGGTGCGGCGCATCACCGAGTTCGAGGGGCCGTTCATCGCCCCCGAGGATTTCCTGCCCGATTTCGACCCCGAGGTGCTGCGGGCAAACCCCGATCTGGCCGGGCCGCGGCTGATCGATCCGGCGACCGGCAGGCTCGTCTTCAGCTTTCACAGCTTCGTGGTCAAGACCGGCCGTCACACGATCCTCGTTGATTCCTGCCTCGGCAACGATAAGGAGCGGCCGACCCGGCCGCAATTCCACCGCCTGCGCACTCCCTATCTCGCCGATCTCGCCGCCGCCGGGGTCAAGCCCGAACAGGTCGATTATGTGATGTGCACGCACCTGCACTGGGACCATGTCGGCTGGAACACCCGGCTCGAAAACGGGCATTGGGTCCCGACTTTTCCGAATGCGCGCTACATCATGGCGCGCCGCGAGTTCGACCATTGGCAAGGGGTGCAGCAGCGCGGCGAGGAGACCCCGCACCGCACCGCCTTCGAGGACAGCGTGCTGCCGGTCGTGCGCACCGGGCAGTCGCAGCTGGTCGACGACGATTTCGCGCTCGAAGACGGGCTGTGGTTCGAGGCGGCCCCCGGCCACACGCCGGGCAACGTCGTGATCCACGCCCGCTCGCGCGACGATCGCGCCGTCTTCACCGGCGACGTGCTGCATCACCAGCTGCAATTGGCGAAGCCGGAATGGTCGACGGCCGCCTGCACCGACCGCGAGCTGTCGCGCCGGACCCGGATGCGGCTGATCGAGGAACATGCCGAGCGCGGCACTCGCCTGCTGCCGGCGCATTTCCCGGCGCCGACCGTCGGACATATCGTCCGCCACGGCAGCGCCTACCGCTACGAATTCGAGCAGTGACGCGGCTCCCGCTCGCTCTCTCGTCGCACCCTTGCAGGCAGCGGCCAAGGGCGGGCGACGGAGCGGGTGGCCCTGGGTTCCCGCTTTGCGTCGCTTTCGCGGGAATGACGGAATAACGCCTGCGCGGAGGAACCAATGACCAGGATGACGGGTGGCGGGGCATTGGTCGAGATGCTGCGCCGGCACGGCGTGGACACGGTCTTTGCCCTGCCCGGGGTGCAGAACGACGCGCTGTTCGTCGCGTTTTACGATGCGGGCGAAGCGTTGCGGGTGATCCATACCCGGCACGAGCAGGGTGCGGCCTACATGGCCTTTGGCTATGCGCGGGCGACCGGCAAGGTCGGGACCTACGCCGTCGTGCCGGGGCCGGGGTTCCTCAACACCACGGCGGCGCTCGCCACCGCCTATGCGACCAACGCGCCGGTCTTGTGCATCAGCGGCCAGATCCCCTCCGACCTGATCGGGCGCGGGTTCGGCCTGCTGCACGAGATCCCGGACCAGCTCGGCATTCTGCAAAGGCTGACCAAATGGGCGGCGCGGATCGACCATCCGACCCAAACCGGCAGGCTCGTCAACGAGGCATTCCGGCAATTGCGCGACGGCCGTCCGCGCCCGGTCGGGATCGAAATCCCGCCCGACGTGCTGGCGCTCGAGACCGAAGTCGCGCTGCCTGCCGCCGAAGCTCCGCCGCCGATCACGGAACCCGATCCGGAGCTGATCGACAGGGCGGCCACCCTGCTCGCCGCGGCCAGGAAGCCGCTGATCTTTGTCGGCGGCGGCGCCGTCGAGGCGGGCGCGGAGGTGCTGGCCATCGCCGAGATGCTGCAGGCCCCGGTCGTCAGCTTCAGCGGCGGCAAGGGCATCGTCAGCGACCGGCATTATCTGGCGCAATCGGCGCTGGCCGGCCACGAGCTGTGGCGCGAGACCGACGTCGTGCTGGCGGTGGGCACCCGCCTGAACCAGCCGCAATTGCGCTGGGGCGTCGACCGCGACCTGAAATTGATCCGGATCGACATCGACCCGACCGAGATCACCCGGTTCTTCAAGCCGGCGCTCGGCATCGTCGCCGATTCGAGGGCCGCGCTCGCCGCGCTGCATCGCGCGCTCGACCGGCACGCCCCAAGCCGGCCATCGCGCCAAGACGAGCTCAACGCGTTGAAGGCCCGCACCCTCGCCGGGCTCGACGAGCGGCTCGGCCCGCAATGCGAATATCTGCGGGCGATCCGCGCCGAATTGCCCGACGAGGGGATCTATGTCGAGGATCTGACGCAGATCGGCTATGTCGGGCGGATGGCGTTTCCGGTCTATCGCCCGCGCACCTATATTCACAGCGGCTATCAGGGCACCTTGGGCTTCGGTTTTGCGACCGCGCTCGGCGCCAAGGTCGGGCGGCCCGACCTGCCGGTCGTGTCGATCTCCGGCGATGGCGGGTTCATGTACAACGTCCAGGAATTGTCGACCGCGGTCAGGCACGGCATCGACATCGTCGCGATCGTTTTCGCCGACGGCGCCTACGGCAATGTGCGGCGCATGCAGAAGGAGGATTACGGCAACCGGCTGATCGGGGTCGATCTCTCAAACCCGCAATTCCCGAAGATGGCCGAGAGTTTCGGCGCCGCCGGGGTGCGCACGACGACCCCCGACGGGTTGCGCCGCGAACTCGCCGCCGCGTTGAAGCGGCGCGGCACGACCCTGATCGAGGTCGCGGTCGGCGAGATGCCGGACCCGTGGAAGGTGCTGCTCCCGCCCCGCGTGCGCGGGACAAGGTAGATTCGGCGATGTTCGACAAGGCCAAGCTGGATGCACTGCGCGCCAAATATGAAGGCGCCAAGGAAACCGAGGTCGCGCCCGAGAAGTTCAGAAAGGCGCTGTCGCTGGTATTCGGCAGCGCCTATCGGCGTGCGATGCCCTATGCCGGGGTCTCGACCCTGCTCGACGAGCCGTATCGGCCGGATGCGCCCGACCTCCCGGATTTCGCCGGGCTCGATGTGGCGCTCGTCGGCGTGCCGATGGATCTCGGCGTCACCAATCGGGCCGGCGCCCGTTTCGGCCCGCGGGCGGTGCGCGATGTCGAGCGCATCGGCCCCTACAACCATGCGCTTGAGGTAGTGCCGCGCGGGTTGTGCAAAATCGCCGATATCGGCGACGTGCCGATGCGCTCGCGCTTCAGCCTGGACAGTTCGATCGAGGACATCGCGGCGTTCTATGCGCGCATCCGGGCGGCCGAGGTGCGACCGATTTCGGTCGGCGGCGACCACTCGGTGACCTACCCTATCCTGAAGGCGCTCGGCGCCGAACGGCCGCTCGGCCTCGTCCATATCGACGCCCATTGCGACACGATGGGCGAGGTCGACGGCTCGAAATTCCACCATGGCGGCCCGTTCCGCCAGGCCGTGCTCGCCGGCGCGCTCGATCCCGAGCGCACGGTCCAGATCGGCATCCGCGGTCCGGCCGAGATCTTGTGGGGGTTCTCTTACGAGTCGGGGATGACCGTGCTGCACATCGAAGACGTCGACCGGATGGGGATCGCCGGGATCGTCGAACAGGCGCGCGAAATCGTCGGCGACGGGCCGACCTACATTTCGTTCGACGTCGACGGGCTCGACCCGGCCTATGCCCCCGGCACCGGCACGCCCGAAGCCGGCGGGCTGACCCCGCGCGAGGCGCAGGCGATCCTGCACGGTCTCAAAGGCCTCGACATCATCGGCGGCGACGTCGTCGAAATCGCCCCGCAATACGACACGACCAGCAACACCGCGATGGTCGGCGCGCAAATGCTGTTCGAGATCTTCTCCCTAATCGTCCTCGGCCCCAATTTTCAGCGTCGCGCAGAAGGCTGAGCCAGCCCGCCTAGGTCGGTTTTTCGGCGAGGATGTCGCGGATTTCTTCGAGCAGGACCTCGCTGCGCGGCGGCGGCGGGGGCGCCGCTTCCGGGCGCGTATAGAGACGCGACAATCCCTTGACCAGCCAGAACACCGCAAAGGCGACGATGACGAACTGAATCACGGTGTTGATGAACACGCCGATGTTCAAGGTCACCGCACCGGCCTTCTGCGCATCGGCCAGGGTCGCCGCCGTGCGGCCCCTTCAGGGTGACGAAGATGTTGGTGAAATCGATGCCGCCGACGAGCAGGCCGATGAGCGGCGTGAAGATGTCCTTGACCAGGCTGTTGACGACGCCGGTGAAGGCGACGCCGATGATGATGCCGACGGCGAGGTCGACGACATTGCCGCGCATGATGAAGGCGCGGAATTCATCGATCCAGCCCGGTTTCCGAATGCCGAACGGTACTGCGGTTCGCTCGCTCATCGACAACCTCCCTTGGTTGAAGGGCCAGTATTATAGCCGCATCGCGGGGATGGTTCTCCTGATCGTCTGACGGCCTATCGCCCGGTTCGTGCCCGAATCCACTCCGCCGTGCGGCGCAGGCCGCCGAAAGTGAAGAAATGCAGGCCGTCGATCGGCATATGCCGGTCTTCCTCGGCGACCAGCGCGTCGATCAGCTCGTCGGGGCCGGCTTCGACCAGGATGCGGGCAAAGGCGGCATGGCCTCGCCCGAGCGCGCGCAGCGAGGCGCCGATGCCGCAGCGGACCGCGAATTTGGCCAGGGTCGCGACGCTCGCGGGTCCGGCGATGCCGATCCTGACCGGGCAGAGGATGCCCTGCGCCCGCAGGGATGCGATCCAGCCGCGGATCGGCGCCGGATCGAAAGAGAACTGGGTGACCAGCGACGCGTCGAGGCCACGCTCGCGCGCCAGCCTTGTTTTGGCGCGCATTGCGTGCGCCAGGGTGCCGGAATCGATCCGCGGATGGCCCTCGGGATAGCCGGCGAGGATGATCTCGCCGATGCCGCTTTGCTCGACCAGCCCGGTCGTCAACAATTCGAGAGCGTCGTGGAACGGACCCGTCGGCCGGTCGGGGTCGCCGCCGACGATCAGCACGCTCCTGATCTCCGCCTCCGCGGCCGCGCGCCGCAGAAAGTCGCGCGCCTGGGTGAAGCTGGCGAGACGACGCGCGGCGACATGCGGCACCGGATCGAAGCCGGCGCGGCGCAGCGCGGCGCAGGCGGCGACGATGTCGTGATGCGTGACGCTCGCCGGATGGTTGACGAACACCGTCATCCCCGGCTCGAACAGCTCGCGCAACCCGCCGCCGGTCTGCGCATCCCGCGGCGAGATCTCGATCGAGCAGGCGCCGATCAAAGCCGCCGCCCGGCGGCGGTGCGGGTCGTCCGCCGTCGCACGGGGTTGTCCGCCGGCGCCGGTCATCAGGCCGAGTCCCGCTTGCGCGAAATCACGTAGGACTCGTCCCAGAACCACAGCCCGCCATGCCTGTGCAGCACCTCCCTGGTGGCGTCGAGATAGGCGCCGCTGCTGATCGCCGCCGACAGCCGCTGGTCCTCGATCTGGGCGACGTAGACGGCGGCGTTCCAGGCGGCGAACAGGGTCGAGGTGCCGATGGTCACGCTGATCTCGCTCGGCAGGGTGTGCATGTCGTAACGGAACAGCGAGCGTGCATCGGCATAAGCGCCGAAATTGAGGTCGCGCCCGGCATTCCCGAGTTCGGCCTTGGTCGCGCGCAGCAGCGCATGGCGGTCGGTGGTGAACGGGTTCTCCTCGGGCCAGAGCCGCTGGATGATCTCCAGCGCCGGATCGTCGCCGTGCGAGTGGATGGCGATCAGGCGCCCACCCGGCGCCAGGCTGCGCGCCAACGGGGCGATCACCCGGCGCGCCTTGAATTCGAGCGGGGCGCGGGCACGATAAGGCTGGGAGGCGATCACCAGATCGTAATCGGCGCGGGTGAACCCGCGCCGTGGCCGCACCTGGTCCAGCAGGAATTTGTGGTCCTCGCGATAGATCACCAGCACCACCGGCTTTTCGTAGATCGGGTTGCCGGTGGTCCGGCTGACGAGGGCCCGCCAGTGTTCGGCGAGGAAGTCGCGCAGATCGGTGATCTGCGTCTCGAAATCGTGCGCGGTGTTGCCCAGCAAGGCGATCTCATGCCAGACCAGGCTGGTCGCCGAGGTTACCGAGTTCGGCGTCAGCCACGGCGCCTCGGCATAATACATGTTGGTCATGACCAGCACCGTCGCCGGGTGCTCGAACAGCCGGTCGGGCATCTTTTCGAGCGCCAGCCGCACGTCTTCGAGACTGATTTCCTTGGCGACGACGTAGAACGGCATCGTCGGAAAGCGGTGATGCATGGCGCGCATCGTGCGCACGAGCACCGTGCCGTCGCCGGTACCGGCGTCGAATACGCGGAGCGCGGGTGGACGCGGGTGAATGTTGCCCAACTCCATGCCGACGCGTTGGGCGATGACCCACTTCTCGCTGCACGTCGTGACGAACAGCAGGTATTTCTGGCGGTTGTCGTAAAAGCGGAAATTCCCCACGACGCCGACATCGGGCGCCGCGGGCAACGGTGCGGGAAGGAGCACGCCGTTTACCGTGGGAGGTGGCTCGCGGGCGATGAACGCGCGCACGCGCTCGACCGTGTGCGTCGTCACCCGGCCGCCGAGACGGAGCCGGCTGACGAGCTTGCCGTCATTGACCGCGTGGCGCCCGAAGGTCGATTCCGCCATTTTCACGCGTCGGCAATAGTCGGCGATGTCGCGCAACAGCGCTTCGCTCATCGGCGACCTCCCGTTATTCGGGAACAGCTTCGCCCGCCAACTCCATCCCATCAACCACAATCTCGCCCATTAACATAGTGGGCAATGCAGTGGGACGACTTAAATCGGGTCGGCTTCCGGCCTCGTATCGCCTAGGGCCAAGCGGTCCGGATCGCGGCGGGGGCGGCGCCCAAACCCAGGACAGCGCCGGGGATCAGCTTGCCGTTCTCCCAGCGGAAAACATCGAGGCCGTGGTCGATCATCGATTCGACGAGGATCGTGCGGCCGTCCTTTGAGAAGGCGATGCCTTGCGACCAGCGGCCGACCGGCGCTTCGGCCAGTTTGCGCAGGCTGCTGCCGTCAACGGCGTACAGAACCAGGCTGCCGTGATTGTGAAAGAGGGGCGAGGCTGCCGGCTTCGTCGACCCCTCGATATCGGCAACGGCGAGAAATCTGCCATCTGGCGAGAATTTGAGGCCCTCCGGCGAGTGCCCGACGCCGATCGTCTCGACCGTCCGGAACGGCTGTTGCGTCAGGTCGATCAGGCTGACCGTGTCGATATCGCCGTTGCCGCGCCCCATGTTCGAGACCGCCGCGAGGGTCCCGGCGTAGTTGACGTCGAGCGTGTACGGGCTGAGGCTGGTGGTCAATGGCCGCTCGTCGAGCGTGACCTTGCTGCCGTCGATGTGCAGGACGCTGACCAAATTGTCGCCATAACGGGATAACAGCGCCGTGTTGCCGTCGGGCAGGAACTTGACCGAGCTCGGCATCCCCTTCGGGCTCCCGAGGTCGAGCTTGCCCACCGGCGCGAGGCGTTTGCCGCTGATCGTAAAGATCGAGATCGTGCCCTCGGTGCGGTTGGCGACGAGCGCCAGACTGCCGGCGGGCGAGACCGACACCTCGTTGGCACCGGCGCCGGCGGCGAGCTGCTGCACGACTTTTGGCGGCGACGCCGTGAGGTCGATCACCGAGACGCGGTTGTCGGCGATGATCTTGTCCGGGTTCTGAGGGTCGATCCGGGTCGCCGCGGTGACGATCGCATAGCTCTCGTCGGGGGCGATCCAGATCGCGGTCGGCGCGCCGACCACGCTGGTCGGCGCATCGACGGTCGCGATCACCTTCGGCGGATAGGCCGAGACGTCGATCACCGACACGCTGTCAGGCGGCGGGTTCTTGGCCGCGGCGAGGGCGCCGTTGACATTGACGCTGTGGTTGTCGTTGGCAGTGACAACGATGTCGGCTCGCACCGGCCGCGCCGCCAGGAACGGCACCGCGGCAAGCGCGAACAGCAGCCACCCGAGCTTCGAGCGATTCATCCGTTTCCTCCCGAGCATCGCCGCGTACCGATGCGGTGTTTCTGCTGCGACCATACAGCCGGCATCCCTGCCGCCGGAAGAGGCTGACGACCGGTCGCAGGAGGCCGGAACCGGGCTCAGGCCGCCTTTTCCAGCTCGCGCAGGATCGTGTCGCCCATGACGCGGGTCGAGACGCGGGCGGTGTTCGGCTGGACGATGTCGCTGGTGCGCACCCCGGCGGCGAGCGCGCGGCGCACCGCATCGTCGACGAGATCGGCCTCCTCGGACAGATCGAACGAGTAGCGCAGCATCATCGAGAACGACAGGATCGAGGCGAGCGGGTTCGCCACGTCCTTGCCGGCGATGTCGGGGGCGCTGCCGTGCACCGGCTCGTAGAGCGCCTTGCGCCGGCCCACCGTGTCGGCCGCGCCGAGCGAGGCCGAGGGCAGCATGCCGAGCGAGCCGGTCAGCATCGCCGCGCAATCCGACAGGATGTCGCCGAACAGGTTGCTGGTGACGATTACGTCGAACTGCTTCGGATTGCGCACCAGCTGCATCGCGCAATTGTCGGCATACATGAAAGATAGCTCGACATCGGGGTAATCGAGATCGCGGACCCGCTGCGCGACCTCGCGCCACAACCCGCCCGATTCCATGACGTTGGCCTTGTCGACCTCGCACACCCGGCCCTGGCGCTTCCGTGCCAGCTCACAGGCGACGCGGACGACGCGTTCGATCTCGGCCTCGCTGTAGATTTCGGTGTTGATGCCGCGGCGGCTGCCGTCGGGCAGGGTCTCGACGCCGCGCGGGTCGCCGAAATAGATCCCGCCGGTCAGCTCGCGCACGATCATCAGGTCGAGGCCGGCGACCAGCTCGCGCTTCAGGGTCGAAGCGTCGGCGAGCGCCTCGAACACCACCGCCGGGCGCAGATTGGCGAACAGATCCATTTCCTTGCGCAGCCGCAGCAGGCCGCGTTCCGGGCGCAGCTCGAAGGGCAGGGTTTCCCATTGCGGCCCGCCGACCGAGCCGAACAGCACCGCGTCGCTCTCCAATGCCTGGGCAAGGGTGGCATCGGTCAACGGCACGCCGTCGGCATCATAGGCGGCGCCGCCGACCAGACCCTCGGTGATGTCGAAGCTGGCGATATGGCGCCGGTCGAAGAAATCGACGACGCGCAATACCTCGCGCATGATCTCCGGGCCGATGCCGTCGCCCGGCAACACCAAAACCTTGCGGTTGGACACCATGGTCAGGCTCCGGCGCGGGTCAGGTCCCATTTCCACGGCTGCGCCAGCCGGCTCTGCTGCTCGAAGGTGTCGATCGCGCCGCTCTTCTGCTGGGTGAGACCGATGTCGTCGAGCCCGTTCAACAGGCAATGCTTGCGAAACGGGTCAAGCTCGAACGAAATCTTTTCGCCGTCGGGGCGCGAGATCGTCTGGTTTTCGAGATCGATCGTCAGCACCGCGTTCGCGCCCTTTTGCGCATCCTCCAGCAGCCGGTCCACGGTCTCCTTCGGCAGTTCGATCGGCAGCAGCCCGTTTTTGAAGCAGTTGTTATAGAAAATGTCGGCAAAGCTCGGCGCGATGACGCAGCGGATGCCGAAATCGAGCAATGCCCAGGGGGCGTGCTCGCGGCTCGACCCGCAGCCGAAATTGTCGCCGGCGACCAGGATCTGCGCCTTGCGATACGGCGCCTGGTTCAGCACGAAATCGGGATTTTCGGAGCCGTCCGGTCGGTAGCGGACCTCCTCGAACAGCAGCGGGGCGAGCCCGGTGCGCTTGATCGTCTTCAGATGGATCGCCGGAAAGATCTTGTCGGTGTCGATGTTGATCATCGGCATTGGCGCCGCGACGCCGGTCAACTGGGCGAATCTGTCCATGACGGGTCCTTTCGGGAGTGTTGCGCCGCTACCTTCGCCGATCCGCCCGTCGATGCAAACCTTATCGGCCGGTCGGAAACCGCTTTGGCCGAAATGGGCGGCAGCGGCAGCGCCATGCTAAAATGGCGACATGTCATCCGATGTCGTCGATCTGCGGGATTTCTACCTGACCGGGCTCGGGCAGGTCGCCCGGCGCATGATCCGCCGCGCGATTCGCCGCATGTGGCCCGACCTGCGCGGCACGCGGCTCGTCGGGATCGGCTATGCGACGCCGTTTTTGTCGGCAATATCGCAGGAGACCGAGCGTACGGTGGCGCTGATGCCGGCCTCGCTCGGCGTGCTCGGCTGGCCCGCGGGCGACCGCAACCTGGTCACCCTCGCCGATGAGGGCGAGCTGCCTTTCGCCGATTATTCGGTCGATCGGGTGCTCCTGGTGCATGCGCTCGAAACCAGCGACGAGGTCGGCCCGATGCTGAAGGAGATCTGGCGCGTGCTGGCCGGCGGCGGCCGGCTGCTGGTCGTCGCCCCAAACCGGCGCGGCATCTGGGCCCGGCTCGACCGCACCCCGTTCGGCTCGGGCCGGCCCTACACGATGTCGCAATTGTCGCAGCTGCTGCGCAACGAGCTGTTCACCCCGGTCGCGACGGATACCGCGCTGCTGATCCCGCCCGTCCGCAAGCGCATGATGCTGCGTTCGGCGCCGGCCTGGGAGCGGGTTGGAATCCGCTGGTTTCCGACCGTGGCCGGGGTCGTCCTGGTCGAGGCCGCCAAGCAGATCTACGCCAAGCCGAAAGTCGTGCGCACGGCACGCCGGCGCCTCGTCTATGCGCCGGCGCCGCATGGGCTGTTGCGGCATGTCGGGCGCCTTTGAACCCGATCATCCGGTGCGGCTGCCGGCGAGCACAAAGACGCTCTGCTCGGCCAACAGATTGGCGAGGCTGCCGTGCGGGTCGAGCGAATAGGGCCGGCCGTGCCGGTCGAGGGTGACGCTGCGTTCGACTCCAACGCCGATCTCGTCGCACAGCGCGACAAAATCGCGGATCGTGCAGAGGTGGATGTTGGGCGTCTCGTACCACGGGTTGGGAAGCAGGTCCGACACCGGCATCCGGCCCGTGATCGAGAGCTTCAGCCGAATCCGCCAAAAACCGAAATTTGGGAACGAGACAATGGCGCGCCGGCCGATGCGGACCAGGGCTTCGACCACGCGCCGCGGATTGCGCGTCGCCTGCAAGGTCTGGCTCAGCACGACGACGTCGAAGGCACCCGTCGGATAGGCTTCGAGATCGCGGTCGGCATCGCCCTGGATTACCGAGAGGCCGTGGCCGACGCAGGCGTTGACGCCGGATTGGCTCAACTCCATGCCGCGGCCGTCGACATTCTTGCGGCGCGCCAGATAGGCGAGCAATGCCCCGTCGCCGCAGCCGATGTCGAGCACGCGCGCGCCGGGCGCGATCATGTCGGCGATCAGCCGGAGATCGCGGCGCAGCTCGTCGGCAGCATCGGCGGCGGTCGAGCAGGCTTCGGCCGCCGGGAAATTCAGCGCCGCGGTCATGACCCCGATCGGGTCAGGCCACGATGCTCGGCGCAGCCGGCGAGGAAGCCGCGCAGGGTCTCGAACAGCTCCGGCTCGTGCAGCAGAAAGGCGTCATGTCCCTTGTCAGTCTCGATCTCGACAAAGCTGACATTGGCCGCGACCGCGTTCAGGGCCTGCACCACCTCGCGGCTTTCCGGGGTCGGGAACAGCCAGTCGCTGGTGAACGAGATCGCGCAAAACCGCGTGCGCGTTCCGGTAAAGGCGCCGGGCAGGGAGCCGCCATGCTCGGCCGCAAGATCGAAATAATCCATCGCCCGGGTGATGTAGAGATAGGAATTGGCGTCGAACCGGTCGACGAAGGTGCTGCCCTGGTGGCGCAGATAGCTTTCGACCTGGAAATCGGCGTCGAAACCGTAAGTTACCGCGCGGCGATCCTGCAAATTGCGTCCGAATTTGCGGTGCAGCGCGGCTTCCGAAAGATAGGTGATGTGCGCCGCCATGCGGGCGACGGCAAGCCCGCGCGCCGGACGCCGGCCGAGGCTCAGATAGCGCCCGCCGCACCAGTCCGGGTCAGCCATGATGGCCTGCCTTCCGACCTCGTGAAAGGCGATGTTCTGCGCCGAGTGGCGCGCCGCCGCAGCGATCGGCACCGCGGCGAAGACGCTCTCGGGATAGCTGGCGGCCCATTGCAGGACCTGCATGCCGCCCATCGAGCCGCCGATCACGCAGAACAGGCTGTCGATGCCGAGATGCTCGATGAGCCGCTTTTGGGCGCGCACCATGTCGTGGATCGTGATCACCGGAAACGACAATGCCCAGGGCTCGCCGGTTGCCGGGTCGATATCCTGCGGCCCGGTCGTCCCCATGCAGCCGCCGAGCACATTGACGCAGATCAGAAAATAGCGCCCGGTGTCGAGCACCCCGCCAGGGCCGATCATCGTCTCCCACCAGCCGGGCTTGCCGGTGATCGGATGCGGATCGGCGGCATATTGATCACCAGTCAGGGCGTGGCAGACCATGATCGCGTTCGACCGGGCCGCGTTGAGGGTGCCGTAGGTCTGGTATGCGATCGTGAACGGGCCGAAATCGATGCCGCAATCCAGCCGCAACGGCTCGTGCACCAGCAGACGGTGCCCGGGCCAATCCTGGTTCGAGCGCGAGCGAGGGAGAGGCGAGATCAGGATCGGCACAGAGCTTCCATGAGCCGACGCGATCGCGCAGCCGCCCGCGGCAGCCGGGGCCGGCGATCCTCGGTGTTCGAGTCGGGGACGTTAGCTAGGGAATGGCGGCTCGGCATGTCAACGTTTTCTTTGATTTTGCCGAGTTGGGACCCTACTACTGTGCCCTCTCTGCACCGAACGAGACCATGGCCGACCCTTCGTTCGACCTCCAAGATTTGCGCCGTCGACTCGACGAGATCGACGACCGGTTGCACGACCTGCTGATCGATCGGGCGGATATCGTCGCGATGGTGGCCGCCGGCAAGAGGGCCGGCGATGTGGCCTTTTATCAGCCCGGACGCGAAGCCCTGATCATCCGCCGGCTCGCCGCCCGGCATCGCGGTGCTTTCCCGATCGCCAGCCTCGTTCGCATCTGGCGCGAAATGCTGGCGGCGACCGTCGGCCTCGAAACCCCGTTCGCGGTCGCCGTCTTCGCGCCGGACGCAGCGGGGGGATTCTGGGATTTGGCGCGCGACCATTACGGCAGCAATACGCCGATGTCGGCAGAGCGCTCGATCGGCCAGGTGATCCGCGCGGTCAGCGAAATGCGCGCGTCGGCCGGCGTCCTGCCGATACCCCAGGAGGGCGATCCCGATCCGTGGTGGCGCCATCTCTTGTCAAGCAACGACAGCGCTCCGCGGATCGTCGCCCGGCTGCCCTTCAGCGCCCGCGGCAATGCCCGCAGCGACGGGGCGGACGCGCTGGTGATCGGCCACAGCCCGCAGCAGCAGACCGGCGCCGACCGCACGCTCCTCGTCGGCGAGACCACAGCCGACATCAGCCGCGCCCGGATCTTTGGAATCCTGGCATCGTTGGGGCTGACCTGCACCTTTTTTGCTCCCTTCGAGCAGGAGGGCGGGGCACTCGACCTGATCGAAATCGACGGCTTCGTGGCGGTCTCCGATCCGCGCCTGGACAGCTTTCGGGAGCAACTCGGCGTGGCGCTCCATCGCCTGCTGCCGCTTGGCGGCTACGCGCTGCCGCTGACCGCAGCGGCCCTGGCCGGCGCCGACGCACATGCCGAGCCCGCCTCCGCCGCGGCGGGAGATTGAGCAAGATGACGGTCGCAACCGGTTTGACGCCGCGCCCCGGCATCCTCGGCATCGACCCCTATGTCGGCGGCGAGGCGAGGCTCGCCGGAATCGAGCGCCCGATCCGGCTCGCTTCGAACGAGAGCGCGCTCGGCCCGAGCGCCAAGGCGATTGCCGCCTATAGCGCGATGGCCGCGGAGATCCATCGCTATCCCGAAGGTAATGCCAAGGCGCTGCGCGCGGCGCTCGGGCGCCGCCACGGGCTCGATCCGGCGCGCATCGTCTGCGGCGCCGGCTCGGACGAGCTGATCGCCCTGTTGCTGCGCTCCTATGCCGGCCCCGGCGACGAGGTTCTGTACAGCCGCCACGGCTTTCTGATGTACCCGATCGGTGCCCGATCGGTTGGCGCCATACCGGTCGCCGCCCCGGAGCGGGCCTTGACCGCCGATGTTGACGCGCTGCTCGCGCGGGTAACGCCGCGCACCCGCGCCGTCTTCATCGCCAACCCGAACAATCCCACGGGCACCTATCTCGGCGCCGACGACATGGCCCGGCTGCATGCCGGGCTCCCGCCCTCGGTTCTGCTCGCCATCGACGCCGCCTATGCCGAATTCGTCAACCGTAACGACTATGAGGCCGGAGTGGCGCTGGTCGACCGGGCCGACAACGTCGTCATGCTGCGCACCTTCTCGAAGATCTACGCGCTCGCCGGGCTGCGCCTCGGCTGGGCCTATTGTCCGCCGGCGGTTGCCGACGTCCTCAACCGGGTGCGCGGGCCGTTCAACGTCGGCGCGCCGACGCTTGCCGCCGGGATCGCCGCGCTCGACGATGTCGCAGCGCTCGCTCGCGCTCGCGCCCATAACGACCAATGGCTGCCGTGGTTCTCCGACCGGCTCGCCGCGCTCGGTCTGCCGCTCACCGCCAGCGTCGGCAATTTCGTCCTGCCGCGCTTTGCCGACGAATCTGGCCGCAACGCCGATGCGGCTTTCGCCTTTTTGCGGTCGCGCGGCATTTTGACCCGCAAGATGGCGGGCTATGGGCTGCCGCAATATCTGCGGATCACAATCGGCACCGGCGAGGAGATGGAAAAAGTGGCGGCAGCACTCGGCGACTTCATGGCGGGGCGATGAGCGGCGGATCGTTCGATCGTGTGGCGCTGATCGGGATCGGGTTGATCGGCTCGTCGCTCGCCCGCGCGTTGCGCCGCGACAGCCCCGAAACCACGATCGTCGCCTGCGCCCGGCGCCCCGAGACGTTGGCGGCAGCGCAGCGCCTGGCGCTCGCCGACGAGACCACGCATGACCCGGCCGAGGCCGCGGCGGGCGCCGATCTGGTGGTCGTCGCGACGCCGCTTTCCGCCTATGCCGAGATCGGGCGCAAGATCGGCCCGGTGCTGAAAGCGGGTGCGATCGTCACCGATGTCGGCTCGGTCAAAGAGGCGGTGATCCGCGATTTGGGGCCGTGCCTGCCGCCGGGCGTCCATTTCGTTCCCGGCCACCCGGTCGCCGGGACCGAGCATTCCGGCCCCGAAGCGGGTTTCGCCGAGCTGTTCCGCGACCGCTGGTGCATCCTGATCCCGTTGCCGCAGACGCCGCCCGAGGCGATTGCCGAAATTTCCCGGATGTGGCAGCGCGCCGGCATGCGCGTCGTCACGATGAATGCCGCGCATCACGACCGGGTGCTGGCGATGACATCGCATCTGCCGCATCTGATCGCCTATACGATCGTCGGCACCGCGACCGACCTCGAAGACAGCCTCAAATCCGAAGTCATCGAGTTTTCCGCCAGCGGCTTTCGCGACTTCACCCGCATCGCCGCCTCCGACCCGGTCATGTGGCGCGACATCTTCCTCGCCAACCGCGAGGCGGTGCTCGATATCCTGCAGCGTTTCAGCGAAGATCTGACCGCCTTGCAGCGCGCCATCCGCTGGGGCGAAGGCGACAAGCTAGAGGAGCTTTTCACCCGCACGCGCGCGATCCGGCGCTCGATCATCGAGGCGAAGCAGGCCTAGCAGGCCGGAGGAGCCGACATGTACGCGGTCATCTTCGAGGTCGAGCCCGAGGCCGACCGGGTCGAAGAATATCTCGACATCGCCGCCCGGCTGCGTCCGGAGCTCGAAACGATCGACGGCTTCATTTCGATCGAACGGTTCAAGAGCCTGAGCCGGGACGGCAAGATCCTGTCCTTGTCGTTCTGGCGCGACGAGGAGGCGATCCGCCGCTGGCGCCAGCATCAGCAGCACCATGAGGCGCAGCTCGCCGGGCGCGACCGGGTGTTCCGGGATTACCGGCTGCGCGTCGCCTCGGTCGTGCGCGACTACGGCATGTCCGAGCGCGACGAGGCGCCGCAGACGATGCCCGAAAGAGCGCCCCGCCCCGTCTGAGGGTTGTTATTGGCCGAGGGCTATTCCCAGGCGATGCGGGGCGCCCGGCCCAGCCTTGCCGGTCCGAGATACATCTGCCCGTTCTGGATGGTGAACGAGGTTGCAATCTCCGGCCGGCCGTCGGGTCCGGCCTTGGCCAGCATGGTCAACGCCAGCTGCGCCAGGCCGGCATCGCCGGCGCGCATCCGGCCCGCTTGGACGAGGGCTGTCAGAACCCGGTCATAGCCTTGGATCGCTCCGGAAAACCCGCCGATCGGCTGCAAATCCTGGTCGAGGGCGATCGTCCCGGTCGCGGTTGCGCCGACTCCGCCCCAATCGAGATGCAGATGATCGAGCTCGATCGTGCCGCCGGCGTCGCGCCAGGCCGAGACGGCCGGGACGAGCCTGCCGCTCGGCAGCGCGCCCTTGACGGTGACGCCGAATGCCAGCTCGCCGATACTGTCGCCCAAGGCGCGGGCCGCTGCCGGCAGCTGAACCTGCCGAAGATCGAGAGCGATGCCGAGGCTCGGCTCGGTATGCGCCCGCGCCGGCTTTGGCGGGAGGATGATCCACGAATTGGCGGCACCGACCTGAACCCGATCGCTGGCATCGGCGCCCACATCCTCCAGGCTCAGCCAGACAACAGCGCCGCCTTGCCGATCGAGCGCAACCGCGCCGTCAGCCGTGTGCGCCGCGAGCTTCAGCGGCGGTCGGCCGCCGGCTCCCGCTAAATCGGCCGAAAGCCCGTCGCGCGCCGCCAGCCGCCAATCGGCGAAATCCCACGGCCAGGCGCTGCCCAAGAGCACCGGGATGCCCAGCTCGGGCGCAGGGCTGTAGGCGTCGTCGCGCAGCACCGCATTCCGAAGCTCGACCCGAAAGTCGAGCGGGAAGCCGGCGACACGGACAGTCTGCCACGAGACGTCGATCTTGCGGTCCCGTGCCGATTGCGCCCAGGCCGCAACACCATCCTTGATCCGCTCGGCGGCGATCAGCCAATAGGCGGTGTAGCCGCCGAACAACACCAGCAACGAGGCAAGGACGGCGAGGCCGAAAACCGTCGCGCGGCGCATCCGCCGGTTATAGCGGGCCGATCCGCCGGCCGCCAGTCTCCGAAGTCTCCGGTCGCGGGACCGCAAGCGGCCGTGCTACCATTTGTTGCGCAGCTCGCGCAGCTTCAGGAACACCGTCTTCGGGTCGGGATTGTCGGGCAGGTCGGGAAAGGCTTCGCGCAGGCGGCGGATCACCGAAGGGCTGGTCAGGCGGAAGAAGGTATTGATCTCCCGTTCCAGCTTGAGGGTGGTGACCAGCGGCCTCGCCGTATCCTGTCGTTCGATCGCCGGCAGCATCTCCTTGGCCTTGCCGTTATCCGGCTCGCGGTCGAGGGTGAAGGCGAGGTTGCGGGCGATATAATCGTGCCCCGGATAGATCAGGGTGGCCTCCGGCAGCTTTTCGAGCTGGCCGACAAAAGTGTTGTAGAGCTCGGTCGGGTGCCCGCCATTATGGCAATTGCCGGCGCCGGCATTGAACAGGGTGTCGCCGCAGAACAAGGCCGGCTTATCGGCATGGGCGCGGATGCAGATGTGCGACATCGTATGGCCCGGCGTGTCGAGGCATTCGAGCTCGACCGTCCGGCCGACCTTGATCACGTCGCCGGCAGAGAGCCCGCGATCGATGCCGGCGATCCGGTCCTTGGCGCCGGCATGCGCCAGCAATTTGGCGCCGGTAGCGGCGATGACCTGCTGGTTGCCGCCGGTGTGGTCGTGGTGCTCATGGGTATTGAGGATCTGGGTGATCGTCCAGCCTTTGGCCTTGGCGGCGGCGAGGCATTTCTGATGGTCGAGGGGATCGACCGCCAGCGCCTCGCCGGTTTCCGCGCAGGCGATCAGATAATTGAAGTTGCGACCGGCATTCGCGGTCCAGATCTGTTCGACGATCATCGCTTGCCCCTTTGGTGTTCGACGGATCAGAATCCGATGCCGCGATGCAGGCGGCCCTGAGCGGCTTGTTCGCTTCTATTGCGAGGGGACGGTCTTGTCCATCGCCACGCACAACGAACGGGTTCCGCGCCTCGATCCCGCCGATCCGATGCCGGCGGAGATCAGAGCATTGCGCGACGGCACGGGGCCGGTCTGGATCTTCGCCTACGGCTCGCTGATTTGGGAGCCCGAATTTGATTACGCCGAGGCCGCGCCGGCATTGCTGCGGGGGTATCACCGCAGCTTTTGTCTTTATTCCTATGATTATCGCGGCAGCCGGGAACGACCAGGCCTGGTCCTCGGTCTTGATCGCGGCGGGTCCTGCCGCGGCATGGCGTTCCGTCTGATGCCCGACCGACTTGCGCAATCGCTCGACCGGGTCTGGGCACGCGAGATGACGGCGCCGCGAGTCTACGATCTGCGCCATCTGCCGATGCGCATCGCCCGCGGCAGCGCCGCCGCACTGGCATTTACCGTGCGCCGGGATCGTCCGGATTACGCCGGCCGCCTGCCGCTCGACGAGACCGCGCGCCTGATCGCGGGCGCTGCCGGCAGTCGCGGCGCTTGCCGGGACTATCTCGACAATACCGTGCGCCACTTGGCTGCATTCGGGATCGCAGACGCGCCGCTCTCGCGGCTGGCGGTGCTGGTCCGGGAGCTCGCCGCGGGCGCTCGCTGACTATTCGGCAACTCGGATCACGATCTTGCCCGTGTGCCGGCCGGCGGCGAGATGGGCGACCGCCGCGCGCGCCGCGCCGAGCCCGGAAAAGATGCGGTCGATGACCGGCTCGATCCGGTGCGCGGCGACAAAGGCCAGGCAGCGCTCGAGCTCGGCCCGGCTGCCGACAAAGACGCCGTGCAGCCGAATTCGCCGCATCACGATCTCGGCAAGGTCGGGCGGCCGCGCATTGGGCTCCAACACGCCGAGCAGCGCCACCAGCCCGCCGTCTCGCACCGCGTGGACGGACTGATCGAGCGTGCCGCCACCGATGTCGAGCGCCGCATCGACGCCGCCGCCGCTCCACTCGCGAACCAGGTCGGTCCAGCCTGCGCGGCGGTAATTCGCCGTGAAATCCGCACCCAAAGCCCTCACCCGAGCCAGTTTCTCGTCGGAGGACGAGGTCACGGCGACGCGCGCGCCCAACGCCTTGGCGATCGCCAGCCCGATCATGCCGACCCCGCCCGTGCCCGGCAGCAGCACATGGCTGCCCGGACCGATCTGCGCCTCGGTCGCGAGAGCGCTCCAGGCGGCGAGCCCGGCGACCGGCAGGCACGCCGCCTGCTCGAACCCGAGCCCATCGGGGATCGGCACCAGGGCCGTCCGCGGCAGCACCCGTTCCTCGCACAAAACCCCCTGCGCCGGCCCGCCCAGAGTGCCGAGCCGCATCTGCGGCTCGAGCGGCCCGTCCTGCCAGCCGGGGACCATATGCGTGCAGACCCGGTCCCCCGGCGCCAGATCGCCGGCATCCGCACCGGTCTCCTCCACCACGCCGGCGCCGTCGCTGCACGGGATCAGCGGCAGGTTCAACCCCGGCCCGTAAGTCCCGCGCATGACCAGCAGGTCGCGGTAATTGAGCGAGACCGCCGCGAAGGCGACGCGCACCAGCCCGTCGCCGATCGGCTCGGCAGGCAGACGCTCGGAGCGCAGATTGCCGAGGCCGAACCGGTGCAAGCGCATTGCCAGCGGCATCGCTACAGCGGGCTGGCCAATTCGCGGTTGACAACGCGCAGCAAAAACCGGTCATCGTCTACGACGATGAAATGCTCGCTCTCCAGCGTGAACAGCTGAAACCGCCTTTTGGTGAAGCGGCTCCAGGCCCGCGCGTTCTCGGACGAGACATAGGCGTCGCGACTGCCGGTGAAACAGGTGACCGGCACGTCCCAGGCTGGTTCGGGCACGTAGCGGTAATTCGAGCTCATCTCGAATTCCGCGCGAATGGCCGGCAGGATCAGCCGCCGCAGCTCGGGGTCCTGTACCAGGCTCTCGGTCGCAACGACATTGAAGCGGCGGATCGCCTCGGCAAAAACGTCGTCCGGCTGCCGGTGGATCGGCTCGGACAGATTGTAGCCCGGCAACTGCAGCAGCCGTTCCAGCAGGCTCTCTTCGAATTCCTGGTGACGATGCAGCTCATCGGGCGCGCGGGCGCCAGAGACGAACACGTGCTCGGGCGCCAGTCCGTGCTCGCCGATCAGCAAGCGCACGGTTTCGAACAGGGTCAACGCGCCGAGGCAGTGGCCATAGACGGCATAGGGCTTGTCGAGGAACGGGAGCAGCTTGGGAACGAGCTGCTGCAGAAAACTGCCGAACTCGCATATCGGCGCTTCGTCGATGCGGGTTTGACGGCCCGGCGGCTCGATCGCGACCAGCTCGATGCTGCTGTCGAGATGCTCGGCCCAGGGCCGGAAGGTCGCCGCTCCGCCGCCGGCGAACGGGAAGGCGAAAAGCCGGGTTCGGGCTTCGGGGTTGGGCCGGTGGATGATCAGCCAGCCATCGCCGGCGACCTGGGCGGCCGAAACCTTGTCCGGTTTGGCGCTGTCTGGTCCTCGTACCGCCCTCGGTAAGAGTTCGGCGGCGAGTTCCTTGATGCTCGGTCCCTTCAGCAGCACCGCCGTCGGCACCGCGATATCGAGCGCCTGCCGCAGCCGGTTGGCGAGGGTGACGGCGAGCAGCGAGTCTAGCCCCAGCTCGTTGAGCGGCCGCGTCACGTCGATTTTTCCGGCCAGACCAAGCACTTGCCCGGCATGTCGGGCGATCGTGTCTTCGGCAGATGCCGGCACGCTGTCCGATGGATCGGCGGTCCGGGGACGCGGCAGCCGCGCAAGGTCACGATATAGCGGCGGGAGATTGGTGAATTGGCTTAGGAAATCGAGCCAGCGCGTGTCGGTCACCATGATCTGCGCCGGCCCCTCGCGCAGAAACGCCAGCAGGATCCGGAGGCAGGTCGGCGGCGCGAGCGCCGCGGTGCCGCGCTGCTTCCACATTGCCGCCCCGACCTCGCCCCAACGCGCGGCATCGTCCCAAGGTCCCCAGTTGAAAACCGTTGCCGGCAGTCCCGCGGCCCGGCGCAACCCGGCGAGCGCATCGACAAAGTTGTTGGCCGCAACGTAGGCCGCCTGTCCGGCCGCTCCCCAAAGGCTGAGCACCGACGAAAACAGCACGAAAAAATCGAGGTCGAGCCCAAGCGTCGCGCGGTGCAAATGCCATGCGCCCGAGACTTTCGGCCGCAGCACGCGCTCGAATTGCTCTGAAGTGCTCTCGGCGAGAAGCGCGTCCTCGAACACCGCCGCGGCATGGATGATACCCTTCAACGGCGGCAGCGCCCCCTGAATCTCGGCCACCGCACGGCCAACTTCCGCCGCACTCCCGATATCCGCCGGCACGACCAGCACCTGGGCCTTGGCCCGTAACAGGCCAAGCGCCGCAGCGGCGGGTCCATCCGGGCCGTTACGTCCGGTCAGCACGAGATGCCGGGCGCCGGCTTCGATCAGCGCCGCGGCGGTCGCCAGCCCGAGACGGCCGAGCCCGCCGACGATCCAGTAGCTCGCATCTGCTCTGAGCCGCGGACTCGGTCGGCCGCCATCCGTCGCCAGCCGCACGAGGCGCGGCACTAGGCGCCTGCCGTCGCGCAGCACGATCTGGTCCTCGCCGTCCCGCGCGCCCAGCTCACGCATGACCGGCGCCGCCGCGGCCTCCGGCGTCGTATCGCCGGGCAGGTCGATCAGCCCGCCCCACATCTCAGGGTATTCGAGCGCGAAGGTGCGACCCAACCCCCATAATGGGCTGTGACCGATTTCGTCCTGAGCGCCGCGCGTCACCAGCCAAAGCCGCGGCGGCTCGCGAAACCGGTCGCGCACCCGATCGAGCGCCTTGGCCAAGCGGCGACCCCCATCGAGGGCGCGCACCGCTTCCGGCGAGCCCGCCGCTGCCGGTCCGGGAAGAAAAAGCACGCCAATCGCCTCGTCCGGCGCCGCCGCCGCCAGCCGTTTTGCCGCGGCCCCAAGGGGCAGCGACGTTGCGGCGCCGCCCGCCGCTCCAAACGCCCCGGCGAGGCGTTCGGCTTCATCGACTGCGTCCGAGACGATGTACCAGCGCCGAGCCGGCGGCAGCGCCGGGTCCGCGTGCGGGGCGTCGCGCCACTCGACACCGTAGAGCAGCCGCTCCCAACCGGCGTCCTCGGCCGGCGCCGGCAATTCGTCGGCGACCCGACGGACGGTCAGCCCGCGCCACAGCGCCACCGGCTCGCCGTCTTCCGCATAGGCCCGGATATCGACTTTCAGCCGCTCCGCATCGTTGCCGCCGCGGTCGATCACGGCCGCATGCACCCAGCCGCGCTCGGTCCCTGGCCGATAAAGGTGAAAGGCATCGATCGAGATCGGCACATAGATGCCGGCTCCGGCAGGCGCCGCGCCGTCGAACAGCCCATAACCGCTCGCCAAACCGGCGTAGACGTGCAGGCAGGCATCGAGAAAGGCGGGATGGATGCGGTAGCCGTCACCGTCGAGCCCGGCCGGCAAGGCGATTTTGGCAAAGACCTCGTCGCCGGCACGCCACAACTCCTTTATGCCGCGAAACGCAGGGCCGTAGGACAGGCCGCACGCGTCGAGACAGCGATAAAACCGGGCGGGCGGGATCGCGTCGCCGTGACGGACGAGGTGAGCGGGAAAGGGCGCCGGCAGCGCCGGTTCGGGTTCCTCGCGCACGGTGCCGGTGACATGGAGACGCCACGGATCGTCAGTCTCCACGCCCGAGCTTTCCAGCCGGAAGGTCGCGCGATCCGCCTCGCGCTCAAACGCGATCTGCGTCCATACCGGGCGGTCTTCGGGGATCGTCAGCGCCAGTTCGTAGACGAAATCGGCCACTGTCGGGTGCGAGAAGCCGAAGCCGTCCGCCGCCGCCATGACCGCGTCGAGGATCGCCGCGGTCGGCAGCACGGCGCGGCCGAAGACGCGGTGATCGCCGAGATACGCAAACCGTCCGAGATCCAGCAGCGCCTCATAGCGCACCCCCTCGCCGCCGAGCCGTTCGCCGAGCAGCGGGTGCGCTGCCTCGGCACGACCGGGCGCTTTCGCCTTCGCCGCTGGCCGATCGGATGGGCGCGGCTCGATCCAGCTGCGTTCGTGCTGGAACGGGTAAGTCGGCAGGCTGACGCGCCGGCCTTGGCCCGCCTCGACGGCGTCCCAGCGGATCGCCCGCCCCTCGCGGTAGAGCGCGCCGAGCGCGCCGAGCATGGAGCGCCGATCGTCGTCATGCCCGGTCAGCGAAGTCAGCCAGATGTTGGCGGCGGTGCCGCCGATGCGGTCGATGCAGCGCCGGCCGAGGGCGGTCAAGGTGGCACCGGGGCCGATTTCGAGAAAGACGCCGCCCGCCTCCGCAGCTCTTTCGACCGCCGGCCGAAAGCGGACGGGATGGCGGATCTGGTCGCGCCAATAGCGCCCGTTCGGGGCCGCGGTCATTTCCGCCCCGGTCAAGGTCGAGATCCAGCGGATCTGCGGCGTCCCAAAAGCAACCGCGCCGGCGATGTCCTCGAACGCTTCCAGCATCGGTTCCATCAGCGGCGAGTGGAACGCGTGCGAGGTCTTCAGCTCGGCGAGCGGCACGCCTTGACCGCGACAGCGCTCGGCGAGCGCCGCGAGCGCCGCCGCGCTGCCTGAGACGACCGTGCGGTCGGGCGCATTCTCGGCGGCGATCGCCACCCTGTCGCCGGGCGCGGGCCACAGCGCGCGCACCCGGTCGAGATCGGCGCCGATCGATGCCATGCCGCCGCGCTCGGGCAATTCCTCCATCAGCCGGGCGCGCGCCGCCACCAGCCGCGCCGCGTCGTCGAGCGCGCACACACCCGCCGCCACCGCCGCGGCGAACTCGCCGACGCTGTGCCCGATGACCGTGTCGGGAACGATCCCCCACGCCGCCCACAGCTCGGTCAGCGCGATCTGCAGCGAGAACAATGCCGGCTGGGCATAGAGGGTGCGGGTGAGCCGCGCTTCGTCGTCGCCGAACAGGACCGGGGACAGCGCGATGTCCTCGGCCTCGAACAGCGCCAGGCAGCGATCAAGCGCGCGGCGGTAATTCGGCTCGGTGCGATAGAGCGCCTCGCCCATGCGCGGGTATTGCGCCCCCTGGCCCGAATAGAGGAACGCGATCGGGCCGGGCTTGCCTGCGGGGCGGTCGTCCCGGCTGGCGCGAAACCGATCCAATGCCCCCACCAACTCGCCGCAGTCGGCGCCGACGGCGCAAAACCGGTGGTCGAAATGGTGCCGGCCGCGATTGGCGGTAAAGCAGATGTCGGCAAGCTCGGGCACGTCTTCCGCGGCCAGCGCCGCACGAAAATTCGCGACCTGCGCGGCCAGCGCCTGGTCGCTTTTAGCCGACAATGCCAGCGCGAAAACCGGATGCTCCGGCAATCTGCGCGGCGCCGGCTCGGGCGCCTCCTCCAGGACCACAAAAGCATTCGTCCCGCCCATCCCGACTGAATTCACCGCCGCCCGCCGCGGCGTCGCACCACGAGTGAACGCTAGTGGCCGCGTATTGACGAAGAACGGCGACCGCGCGAACGGGATGCGCGGATTGGGGTCGGCGAAATGCAGGCTCGGCGGGATCGCGCCGCGGTCGAGTGCCAGAACCGTCTTGATCAGCCCGGCGAGACCGGCGCATTGCTCCAGATGACCGAAATTGGATTTGACCGAGCCGATCGGGCAGAACCCGGTGCGCTGCGTCTGCGTGCGGAAGGCGCGCGTCAGTGCCTGGATTTCGAGCGGATCGCCGAGGATCGTCGCCGTCCCGTGGCATTCGACATAGCCGATGCTGTCGGGCTCGACCGCGGCCCGCGTCATCGCCGCGGTCATCGCGCGGGCCTGGCCGGAGGCCGTCGAGGCAGTGTAGCTCACCTTCCGCGCGCCGTCGTTGGTCACCGCCGAGCCTTTGATGACGGCATAGACCCGGTCGTGCGCTGCCAGCGCCGCTGCCAGCGGCTTCAACAGCACAGCGGCGACGCCGCTGCCGAACAAGGTGCCGCTGCCCGTGGCGTCAAAGGCGCGGCAGTGACCGTCGCGCGAATAAATCCCGCCGGGCTCGGCGAGATAGCCGTGAATATGCGGCACGCGCACGACCGAAGCGCCGGCGAGCGCCATCTCGGCCTCGCCGTCGTGCAATGCCCGGCACGCCAGATGCACCGCCACCAGCGAGGTCGAGCAGGCGGTCTGGACATTGACCGCGGGGCCGGTCAGGTCGAGCTTGAAGGCCACCCGCGACGGCAGAAAATCCCGGTCGTTGCCGATATGGCCGAGGTCGCCGGTCTGGCCGCGCAATTCGGGGTGGTCGTGCCGGACCAGATAGCTGGAGACGAGGCCGCCCGCCCCGGCATAGATTCCGACGACGCCCTTTTCGCCGGCAGGGTCGTAGCCGGCATCCTCGAACGCCGCCCAGGCGATTTCGAGAAACAGGCGCTGTTGCGGGTCCATCAGCCGGGCTTCCCGCGGCGAATAGCCGAAAAATGCCGCGTCGAACCCGTCATGGCCGTCGAGGATCGGCGCCGCCTTGACGTAATCGGGATGGCGGATCAGCGCCGGGTCCTCGCCGGCGGCCAGCAATTCCTCGTCGGAAAACCGGGTGATCGATTCGACGCCGCCGATCAGATTGTTCCAGAACGCGTCGGGGCCGGCCGCGCCGGGAAACCGGCAGGCCATGCCGATGACGGCGATGTCGCTGGAGCGGCCGTCCGGCATCATGCGCGGTCGATGAAATCGCGGTAGACGCGGCAGAAATCGCCGACCGTGCGGATCTCGGTAATCGCCACGGCTTCGAGAAACGGATCGATCTTCCAGAGCCTTTCCAGCCGGGCGACGAGAGCGGCCAGGTCCAGCGACGCCAATCCGGTATCGACAAGAAGGTCGTCGTCGGCGATCGGCCGCGCCGGCCTTGCCGCTGCGCTCGACCAGTTCGGCGATGGTGCGGTGGATCGTCAGTCGGATCTCGGCGGCATTGGGCTTTGGGTTCAGCACGTGATGCCTCCATCGACGACGAGCGTCTGCCCGGTGATGAAGCCCGCGCCGGGCGACAGCAGGAACAGCGCCGCCGCGGCGATCTCGTCGATCGTGCCGAGCCGCCCGAGCGGCGTATTGCGCACGATATTGCGCCGCTGGCGCTCGTTGAGCCCGGCCACCATGTCGCTCTCGAAATAACCTGGCGCCAGTGAGTTGACGCGGATGTTCTTCGGGCCCAATTCGCGGGCCAGCGCGCGGGTGAAACCGTCCAATGCCGCCTTGGTGGCGCTGTAGACCGCGACCCCGGCATTGCCGCGCACCGCATTGACCGACGAGATGTTGACGATGGCGCCGGTGCCGCGCGCCACCATCGCCGGCGTGCACAGCCGGGCCAGCATGATGTTGCTGCGCAAATTGACGGCGAGGCTTTCGTCGATCTCGCTTATCCGCATCAATGGGAACGCACCGAAACGCCCGATTGCGGCATTGGCGACGAGCGCGTCGACCGCCCCGTAGCGGTCGGCAACCGCTGTAATGAAACGCTGGAGCGGCGCATCCTCGCGCCCGTCCAGCGGCGCCCAATGAAAGCGTCGCCCCTGCGGATCGCGCCGCCGTTCTTCGTCGATAAACGGCGTCGCATTGCGGCTGAAGGTGGCCACGGCATAGCCGGCCTCGAGGCATTGGCGGGCGATCGCGGCGCCCAACCCGCGACTGCCGCCGCTGATCACCGCGACCGGGGGCGTCATGGCTGCGCGACGGGTTCGTGCGGGCGGAGTTTCTTGAAACGCCGGCCGTGATGATCGCCGTCGTCGATCTCGACCCAGAGCGGGATCTTGTGGGCAGCGAGCCGGCTGCTGCAGAAATCGCGAACCCGCCGCTCCAGCGCATCCTGGTCCTCGGGCCGCACCAGGCTCAGCCGCGCCGCCACGATTTGGCCGGTTACCGGGTTCGCACGGCCCCAGACCGTCGCCTCGCGGATATTGTCCATCGTCAGCAGCACGTTCTCGACCTCGGCCGGATAGACCTTCTGGCCACCGACATTGATCAGATCGGTGGTCCGGCCGAGGATCCGCAGATACCGGCCGTCGATCTCGACCGCGTCTTCGGTGTTGTACCAGCCGTCTTCGTCGAACGGGGTCGGGGCATTCAGATAGCCCAGCATCGCGGTCTCGGACCGGATCCACAACACGCCGTCGATAACGCGGATATCGCAGCCGACGCCGCCGATTTCGAGCCACAGCGACCGGGGCGCTTTCGACCGGCTCGGCAACACGCCCAATTCCGAAAGCCCATAGGTCTGCTTGAACCCGACCGCCGGGAAGATGGCGGCGAGCGCTTCCAGCGTGGCGGCCGGCATCGGTTCGGTGCCGTAGGTGATCAATTGCAGCGACGACAGGTCATGGCGCCGGTGCGCGCCCGAGATCGCCAGCATGCGCAGAAAGGTCGGGGTCGCCGGCAACAGCTCGACGCGATGGCGCTCGATCGCGCGGCAGACCGCCTCGGGGTCCCGGTCGCGAGCCATGACGAGCGTCCCGCCATGGGCCAGCGTGTGCAGCATCGTGTGGATGCCGCCCATATGGTCGAGCTGCAGGAACAGCATCGTCCGCCGGCTGCGGCGCCGCTCGCGGTAGCGCTCGGTCAAGGCCGCAAAGTCGAACAGGCCGGCCTTGCACTCGCCGGTCGTCCCCGAGCTGAACACGATCAACCCGCCGCCGCCGCGCTCCTGCAGGCGTTGCAGCAGCGCCGGCGGCTTGCCCGGGGTCAGCCGCGCCGACGACCACGCGCCGGAATCGGCAAGCTCGATCACCGCCTGCGCCCGCGCCAATTCGAGGCACCGGGCGGCGTCTTCTCCCCCGCCGGGCAGCGGCGCCGCGACATAGCCGTTGCCGGCGAGCGCGAGCAGCAGCGCGCAGGCGTCGCCGGTGCGGGCGCCGCCGATGCCGACGACCGCGCCCGGCGGCAGGCCCATCCGCTCGATGATCCGGGTCCATTCCTCGACGCGCGCGCACAGGCGCTCGTAGCGCAGGCAATTCGCGCCATCGAGGATCGCCTGATGGCCGGCAAACTCCGCCGCCCGCGCCAGCAGCCAGTGGGGTTCGCGCGGCGTCATCGAGCCGCTAGCCGGCCCCGCCCGACCGGTCGAGCGAGGCTTCGAGGGCGCGACGGTACTGCCGGATCAACTCCCGGTGCGAGGCGGCAAGCTGCTCGCCGAGCGCGCGCTGGGCGCGCAGCAGCGGCAGAAAGGACAACATCATCGATTTGAGCGCCTCGTTCAGCTTGGCTTCGTCCCACGGGCAGCTCGCGAGCAAATCCTCGTAAGCGTCGAGGATCGCCAGCTGAAACTCGGCGAGCGCGCGCGGCGAGGGATCGGTCATGCGGGCGGCACCCTCAGCAAATCGTCGAACAAGGCAAGAAAATTCTTGATCCGCGGCACGTCCTTGACCCTCTCGTAATAACGGTACGCTTCCAAGCGCAGGGGATCATCCATCTCGGCCGCGAATTTGACGGCTTCGTCGTAACCGACATGCCACAGGGTCGTCGCGTTGGAGCGGTTCCATTGCAGAATATGCGGCGTCTCCCAGCGCGGCACCCGAAACGGCAGGCGATAGAGCTTGGGCAACGTCCCCGGATGAGCCTGGTTGATGCAAGAACTCGAACGCGCCGTAGACGGCGAGAACATTTTCGGCCAGTGCGACGATCGGGTCGATGATCGCCAGCTGCAGCGCGTCATAGATATTATCCGGATTGGTCCACAGATCGGGGCCGACAGTATCGAGCGCGATGATCTTGTCGACCCCCCGCAAATCCCTCGGACGCAATGCTTCGAGGGCGGAGGGGTCGTGCGACGCCCCCTCGGTGTAGGTCTTCCCGCCTACCGAGGCCGGCGGGAACAGCCAGGGCATGGCAAGCGCCGCCCAGAACCGGTCGGCCGTCAAATGCTGCTTGCCGAACCGCTCCAGCCGCTGCGTGTTCAGGTCGAACACATTGAGGAAGAATTCCTTCTTATAGGCGTGCAGACGGTCCCACGCGATCAGGTCGTCGATGACCCCCACCCGCGTGCAGACGCTCTTCGAGAAGTAATTAAGAGTCGTCGGCGTTAGCGCCGCCACCATGAAGTCGATTGAATCGAAGTAGAGCCGTTTGATCGCCGCCCAATGCGGGTCTTCGATCTTGGCATTCCGGCCGGGGATCGACTGTCCGAGCTGCCAGAACAGCTGGCTGAAGGGTCCAACTTTCGAGAACACCTTGTAGTTCATGGGCAGGATCTGGTAGATCGCGTCCGCGACGTTGATGTCGACGGTCTGCCGCAGCGCCTCGACCTGTCCGCCCTCCGTCTTCGGCACCGCATAGAGCAGGCCCGCCAATGCTCCGGCGCCGGAGGTGGCGACGACGTCGAAGCTGATCCGCTTTTCGTAGAAGGCGCACAGCGCCCCCGCCGCCAGATGAAGGTTCGGCGCGCCGCCGCTGGCGAGCACGGCAACACCGGAAGACCGGGACCACCAATCCTCACGATCCCTTGCCTGCGCTGTCGGCGCCGGCTGCCCGGTGCCGTTTGCCGGTCTTGCCTCGGCCGGCTGGTGCAGCGGCGTGCGTTCGTGCCTGCTCGATTCCGCGAACAGCGGATCGAGCAGATCGAGGAAGTCCTTGGTCCGGCTGTGCGACTCTGCGTACCGGTAGAATCGGTGATCTTCGAGCTCAGCCTCGTTACCCGATTGCAGAACTTTGGCAAACCCGATTGCCGCTCGGCGTCCGATTTCCTGCAGCTTCACCGCGTTCGAATGCGACCATTCGAGCATCTTCGGGTAATAGTGGCGGTCGATCGGGATCGGAACCCGATAAAGCTTTGGCAGCGCAACGCCCGGCCGCGCCATGGCCGCGTGATCCGTCTTTGCATAAAAGGCGTACATCAAGACTTCCAGCGCGATGACCGGGTTCATCAGCATCAGCTGAAAGGCATCCCAAATGTTCGCCGGCGCTCGCCAGAACGCCTCGCTCAGCGGATCGAGGGCGATCACCATGTCGAGCTTGTGCTTTTCGTGAAGCCAGATCGCCTGCAAACCGGTCGGGTCGTGGGTCGCGCCGGTGGTCAGCACCCCTTCTCCGGCCACGCGGTGCGGCGCGAACAGCATCGGCAGGGCTTCGGAGGCGTGGTAGGCATCGGCATCGGCGTCTTGATTGTCGAAGATCCGTAAAGTCTTGTGGTCCAGATCGAAGGCATTGAGGTAGAACCGTCGCAACGATTGTTTCAGCGCGTCGAAATCGACCAGATCCCTGATCTGAGGACTGGGACTCAACAGCCCCTTGCTGCCGAACTCGAGCGTCGTCGGCGTCAGCGCGCAAAAAGCAAGATCGATCCAATCGTTGAAAAAGCGCTTGATCGGGCTCGAAATCTTCGGGCGCGACCGCGAATTTCGAAAATTTGGCGAGCCGCTCCCGCAGATCGTAAATCGGATGACTGAATGGACCGAACTTGAAGAAGGTCTTGAAGTTTACGGGACACAGAGAATACATAAGATCCGAGACGAACATATTGGGCAGCTCTGCCAGTGCCGCCTTTGGCTCTTTGTTCTTCGGGGCCAGCGCGAGCAACCCGATCAGCGCGCCGGCCCCCGCGGTGCTGATTACGTCGAATTCGACGCCCTGTTCGAGAAAGCCGAGCATCGCGCCCGACATCAAGGTCATCGCCGGAGCGGCGCCGCCGAGGACGATGCCGATGCGGCGGCTCATGGCGATCCTCCCACCAAGACCGGCGCCGGCATCAATTCCCGGACCGCTTCTGCGCGCGCCAAATCGGCGGGCATGCCGAGCCGGCGAAACGTATCGGCGGCCTGCGACAAATGCGTCACCGCCTCGCCGCTGCGGCCCGCACCATGGAGCAGCCGCGCGTAGGACAGGCGGCTCCGGGCCAATTCCGGCTCGCAATCCATTTCCCGCTGCAGGCGCATGGCCTCGAGCAGGGCCGCCTCGGCGCCGACGGCATCGGCCGGCCCGCGGGCTGCCAGCGCTTCGCCGAGGGTCCGGTTCGCCAGCCCCTCGGCCAGCCGGTCATGCGTGCGCCGGGCGAGTTCGATCGCCTCGCGGCAGAGCGGCTCGGCGGCATCGGGATCGCCGAGCGCGAGCAGAGATGCGGCGAGCAAGCCTTGCCCCCAGGCGAGGAGTGTCGTGGTGCCGAACTCCTTGGCGAGCGCGATGCTCGCTTCGATCAGCCTGCGGGCCGTCGCGGGGTCGCCGGCCATGGTATGTGCCTGAGCCTCGTAGAACTGGACGAGGTATAGGCGAAAACGGTCGCCGGTGCGCTCGGCGATGCGCCGGACCGCTTCGCAATCGGCGATTGCCGCTGCCGCCGCGCCCTGATGACAATATGCCACCGCCCGGTAATTGTAGGCGGCCGCCTCGACGAACGGGTTCTTCAGCTCCTGGGCGAGCCGCAGGCCGTGATTGGCATAGGAGAGCGCGCGGTCGAAATCGCCGAGCGCGCCGAAGGCGACCCCCGCGAACCCGGCGGCGGTCGCCTCTTCGGTCGTGTTTCCAAGGCCGCGCATCTGCTGGACGTTGCGCGCCAACAGACGGCTGGCACGGGTGTATTCGCCGGTCAGATAGTACCGTCGCCCCATCAGATTGACCGGCGGTGCGGCCAGCGCTTCGTCATCCAGTCGATCGGCGATGGCAAGGCTCTGCTCGGCGTAGCCGGTGGCGAGTTGGAACATTCCGCGGGCGTAGGCAAGCCGGCCGAGCCAATAAAGCACGCTGGCGAGGCGCGGCTCGTCGCCCTGCTCCTCGGCGAGAGCACGGGCCTGCTCCAGGTTGCGCTGGTCCTCTTCGAGCGCCTCCCGCGGCGCCGCCACGCCGGCGCGCTTCAGCGCCGCGTCGATCTGCGCGCGCTGCAGCTCGGGCGAGGGCGCCAGCGAGCGCGTCAGGGTCAAGGCCTCGTCATAATAGGCGCGGGCCTCGGTGCCGGCGTAAAGGCGAGCCGCCTGATCGCCGGCCAGTACGGCGTATCCGATCGCCTTCTCCTGCTGATCGCTCTCGGCGTAGTGGTGGGCCAGGATCCCGGCCTGGTCGCCGAGCCCGAGCTCCTCCATGGCACGGCCGACGGCGCCGTGGAGCGCTTGGCGGCGCGGCCCCAGCAGGCTCCGGTAGGCGACGCCGCGGATAACGGCGTGCCGGAAGCCGTATTCGAGATTGGGCAGCAACCGCGTCTGGTGAATCAGCTCGACGCGCTTCAATTTTTCGAGATGGCCCGGCACCTCGGCCGGCCGCTCGGAGGCCCGCGCCAGCACGCGCAGATCGAATTCGCGGCCGACGACCGCCGCCAACTGCACCGTCTGCTTGATCGGGTCGCCCAGCGCGTCGATGCGCGCCTCGATGATGCCCTGGATGGTCGAGGGCAGCTCGATCTCGGCGGCGCTCGCGAGATCGATCCGGCTGGGTTCGCGAACGACGAAGCCACGCTCGACGAGCGCATGCACGACTTCCTCGATGAAGAGCGGGTTGCCGCCGGCCTTTTCGGCGACGAACCGCAGCAGCTCGTCGGAAGCGCGGCCGCCGAGCAATGCCGCCGCCATTTCCGCCATCTCGTCGTCGACGAGACGGTCCAGGTGAATCTGCGAGAAGAACGGCATGTCCGCCCAGCGCACCGCATAGCCCGACCGATGCGTCGTCAGCATCAGGACGGGCAGGCTCGGCAAGCTGCCGGCGAGAAAAGCCAGAAAATCCTCCGAGCTCTGGTCCCGCCAGTGCAAATTCTCGATGACCAGCACCAGCGGCTGCTGCCGGCCGGCGGTGGCGAGCACCCGGACGATCGCCTCGTGCGTCTGCTGTCGCTTGGCCTGGGGATCGAGGTGCCGCAGCGCCGCATCGGCGCCCGGCTGGCCGAACAGCAATTCGAGAAAGGGGAGCGTCTCCGCGAGGGCCGGGTCGAGCGCGCGAACCCCCTCGCTCAGCCGCTCGTCCGGCTGCCGCGGGCTGTCGTCTTCCTCGAGGCGCAGCGCGCGGCGCAGAATCTCGAGGATCGGGCCGTAGGGCACGGCGCGTCCATGCGGCCGGCAATGACCTTCGAGCCAATTCGCCCGTCCCTCGCCGAGCGATTGGCGGAATTCGTAAAGAAGACGGGATTTGCCGAGGCCCGGTTCCCCGGCGATCGCCACGGCCTGACCGTGCCCCGCTTCGGCGCGGGCCAGCCGGTCGTGCAAGGGGGCCAGCTCGCGGCGCCGGCCGACCAACCGAGTCAAGCCCCGCTCGGCCCGCATCTCCAACCGGCTGCGCCACCGGCCGCGCCCGGTGACCCGGTAGACGACGACCGGCGTGCGCCAGCCCCTGATCTCGATCGGGCCGAGCAGTTCGGCGTCGACCTGGCCCGCGACCGCCTGATGCACCTCTTCGGTGACCAGAATGGTTCCGGGTTCGGCCAGGTCTTGCATGCGCGAGCCGAGATGCACGGTGTTGCTGTTGGCGGTGTAATCCATCCGCAGATCGTCGCCGATGCGGCCGACCACGACCGAGCCGGTGTTGAGGCCGATCCGCAGCCGCACCTCGACGCCGTGCTCGCGCTGAAACACGCTGTTGTAGCCGCGGATCGTTTCCTGGATCGTCAGGGCGGCGTGGACGGCGCGCAGGGTGTGATCTTCGAGGGCGAGCGGCGCGCCGAACAGGGCCATCAGCCCGTCGCCGAGATAGCTGTTCACGGTGCCGCCGTAACGGTGCACCGCTTCGGCCGCGAGCTGGAGCACCTGGTCGAGCAGCCGGTGCAGCTGCTCGGCATCGAGCTGCTGCGCCAGGCTCGATGAATCGGCGATGTCGGCAAACAGCACGGTCACGAGCTTGCGCTCGCCTTCGAGCGCGCCGCGCGTGATCAGGATCTTTTCCGCGAGATATCTCGGCGTATAGCTTTGCGGCGGACGCTCGCCGGCTTCCGGCGCGGGCTCGTTGCGGCTCAGGACGGCGCCGCATCCGTCGCAGAATTTGGCCGCCGCGCGGTTTGCCTGGCCGCAGGCGGCGCAGCGGACCAGCAGCGGCGTTCCGCACTCGTCGCAGAACCGCGCCTGTTCCCGATTTTCTTGCCCGCACTCGACGCACTTCACGCCGTCCTCCTGCGCGGACGATGGGGTTCGGCGCTTGGCCGCAGCGCCACCAAAGGGCGTGTCGGACGAGACTATAGATCGGTTCGTCGACGTTCGGTTAATCTTTATACGCGAGAGCGTAAGTTTGGCGTAAGCATGTCGACCCGGCGTCGGGCGCCCATAAATTGTTGCCGGCCGCGCCACCGCCGCTTGCGCTTGCGCCGGCGGAGCATTCCGATCCGCTGCCCCCGGATCGATCCGTTTGTCACCGGCCCGAGGGACGGCTACGATCCGGCCGGCACCAAAAACAAGGACCGATCGCGATGCGCACGAGCTTCACCGTCAACGACATGACGATCCATCGGCTGGTCGAACAGGAGGCGGGGTTCACCCCGGTCCTCGAATTCTTGCCCGGGCTGAGCCCGGAACTGCTCGACGAGAACCGTTCGTGGCTGGAGCCGGCGGCACTCGATCCCGCGACCGACAAGCTCGTCCTCTGCTTCCAGTCCTATCTGGTCAAGACGCCGCACCACACGGTGCTGGTCGACAGCTGCATCGGCAACGACAAGACGCGACCGACGCGGGAGGCCTGGAACCGCAAGAACGACGATTACTTCATGCGCGCATTGGCGGCGGCGGGCGTGACGGTCGACGACATCGATTTCGTCATGTGCACCCATCTCCACGCCGATCATGTCGGGTGGAACACGCGGCTCGACAACGGCCGGTGGGTGCCGACCTTCCCCAATGCCCGCTATCTGTTCTCGAAAAGGGAGCATGATTATTGGGCCGAGCAGCACGCCAGAACCCCGATCGACGCGATCGCCGACAGCGTGTTGCCGATCGTCGAGGCGAAGCGCGCGGATCTGGTGACCAGCGATCACGCGCTCGACGACCATGTCCGGCTGCTGCCGACGCCGGGCCACACGCCCGACCATTTCGCGGTGTGCCTCGGCCGCGGCGGCGATCAGGCGGTGCTGACGGGCGATCTGATCCACTCGCCGTTGCAGGCGCGCTATCCGGAATTGGCGATGCGCGTCGATTATGATCAGAAGCAGGCCTCCGCCACCCGCCGCGGCTTTCTCGAACGCTACTGCGACACCGCCACCCTGTGCTGCACGATGCACTTCCCGTCACCCTCGGTCGGCCACATCAAGCGCTGGGGCGACGGCTTCCGCCACGAACCCGTCGCCGGCTGACCGAGCGCGCGGACGGGCGGTCAGGAGACGAAGAACAGATCGGCGACGGTGACGGTCGTATGGCCGGTCAGGGTGGCGACTGCGAGTTGCGCGCCTCTCAGGAGGAAACACGGGCGGGATCGAAGGTTGGCCGGCTGCATTCATGCCCTTGTCGCGACGATGCGACTCACCGAACCCCCGCCGGGCCGAAACCGCACAACGCACGGGTTTCGCTGTAGCGCAGCGAGGTCGCCACTTCGCCGCCGTCGAGGCGGTTCAGGCGGAAGATGTGGGTTTTTTGCTCGGGGCCGGCGAGGTGCATGATCCCGATCACCTCGTGTGGCGCATAGGGCTCGACAAAGCGGCCATTTGCAGCGTCGAAGGCCGGTGTCGCGTCCCCCGGCATCCAGTTGCAATAAGCCGGCAGAAAATTGACCGGCAGGCGCTCGGCGAAAATCACGTAATTGAGCGCGGTCTGCTCGACAAAGAAAAAGCGGGTGCGCTGCGCGACCTGACGCATAACGCGCGCCCACGCCTGCCAATGCGGGGCGTCGCGATGCAGCGCGAAGACGCCGCAATTAACCATCGGATTGCGGCCGAGCCGGTCGGCGACGCGCCAGCCGAACGCCTCACGGTAATTCTTCCACGCCAAGGTCCGGCCGAACAGCTTTGGCCGCTTGTAGTGGCGCTTGTAGGCGCGATCGATTTCCGGGGTGATGGCGAGCTTGTCCGGCCCGGCAGCGGCGAGGTACAGCTCGACCGCACGCCAATCCTGCAGCCAGGCATCGGCGTCGATCCACAGATAGGTCTCATAGCCGGGGAAGTGGCGCGGCAGAAACGGCCTCGCGAATTGCGCCTTGCGCACCTCCGGGGTGCGGTCGCGGTGCGGGAAATCGATGTCCCAGCCGGGGTGAACCAGATGCGCGATCCGCTCGGCGAGCCATTCCCGCTGTTCCGCCTCGAGCCCGACATCGAGAATCCCGATTGCCGTATCGGGGCGCAGAGCCCGGATCGACAGCACGGTATCGCGCAGGAGCGGAAAGTATCCGCTATCCGCTCCGCTGACGATCAACAGGCCGGAGGGCGCGGTCATCGACCGCCCGCAGCCGGACCGACCAGATCCGCTGCGGCAACGGACGATGACTTGCGCGTAAAAATCCCGTTGACGACGCCAGCCTGTTTTTCGCCGCGCAGAAAAAGCGAGAACCCGGCGGCCGCAAGCGCCGCCATCATGCGGTCGTTGCGCGCGCTGTTCCCGTGCTCGATCTCGATCAGCAGCGAGCGGAGATCAGGGTCGCGCAAGGTCTCCGAGGCGCCCGCAAGAATCCGCTCTTCAGTGCTGTCGACATCGATCTTGAGATAGTTCGGCGCCGGCAGGTTGAACAGGCGGCGAAAGCCATCCAACGAAAAGCCCAGCATGCCCTGGCGGAAGACGATTTCAAGCCGGTTTCCAAAGCAGTCTTCGGTGCTTTCGAAAGCATTGAAGACGCTGCCGGCGTTGGTGCCCGACAGGTTCAGCCTGCCGAGCTCGATGCGCTCGCCGATTGCGATACAATAGGCCTGCACCCGGTCCGCGAGCCCGTTCGCCTCGATATTGCGGCAGAGCCCCGCGTAGCTCGCGGCCGCCGGCTCGAAAGCGCGGATTTCGATCCCGGGCCGCAAGCCTGCATAGATTGAAAAGGCGCCGATATTGGCGCCGATGTCCCAAAAGCGGCAGGGTGTGTCGAACGAATCGATCCAGGCGAGGGTTTCCGGCTCCCGCGTCTCGAAATCGCGTGGATATTGGAGCCCCTGCGGATGCGTCGTTACAAAGATGAGGGGACCGTGGCGGGTCTCGACGCGCCTGCGCGACACCAGCGAGTCGGCGACGCGCAGGCGCGTATCGGCGCGTCGCCACGGCTTTTCGACCATGCCCAACCCGACCACCAGCCGCGTCAGGACTTTGCCCAGCCGCTTGCCCACGCCTGCCGGCCCCGCCCCGGGCTTTCCTCAGGGGACGAGACGATAGCCGCCGATCTCGGTCACCAGGATCTCGGCGCGCGTCGGATCGCGCTCGATTTTCTGGCGCAGGCGGTAGACATGGGTTTCCAGCGTGTGGGT
This sequence comes from uncultured Alphaproteobacteria bacterium, assembly GCA_963814865.1. GTDB lineage: Bacteria > Pseudomonadota > Alphaproteobacteria > ATCC43930 > CGMCC-115725 > AP-15. The sequence continues at coordinate 276,643 of CAWFEN010000004.1, forward strand.
CGTGACCCCGGCATTGTAACCCCAGACCTCGCCGAGCAGCGTGTCGCGCCCGATCGCCTGATCGCCGGCACGATAGAGATATTTGAGGATCGCCGTTTCTTTTTCGGTCAACCGTACCTTTTTGCGCCCGCTCGGATCGGTCAGCAGCTTGGCGCTCGGACGGAAGATGTAGGGGCCGATCGTGAAAACGGCATCGTCGCTGTGCTCGCTCTGGCGCAGATGCGCGCGCAGCCGCGCCAGCAGCACGCTGAGCCGAAACGGCTTCGTCACGTAATCGTCGGCGCCGGATTCGAGACCGAGGATGGTGTCGGCGTCGCTGTCGGCCCCGGTCAGCATCACGATCGGCACCTGCACCCCGACGGCACGCAGCCGGCGGCACAGCTCGCGCCCATCCATGTCCGGCAGACCGAGATCGAGCAGGATCGCATCGAAGCGCTCGCTCTCGACGATCCCGATCGCCTGTGCGGCAGTACCGCATTGAACGGCGGCGAACTCCTCGTTCAACTCGAGCTGCTCGGCCAGCGACTGGCGCAACGCATCGTCGTCATCGACGATCAAGATCCTGAGACCAGCTCTCATCACCTTTCCTGCCGGATTGGACGACCGATGCGGTTCCGCCCTGATCTCGCCGGGGCCGCTTGCCGAAACGCGGTGATTATCCGCCGGTCCGGCCCGCTTCATCCCCGAAATCCGGACCATCGAGCCTAAACGATCCGCACCGCTTCCTCAAACCGGCGAATCACGACGGCGGCGACCCGTTTCCGGGCGATGCTCATCTTGGCGCTCGGCCTGATCCTCCATGCGTTCGCCGCCGAGGGGGTGTGCAGCGGTCGCGTTGCGCCGAATAGGTTTGCCGCGGTAATTGTCGGCAGCCCATATATCCGCTGCGGCAGTGAGAAGGAAGCAAGTGTCCGAACCCGGAAACATCCCGACGCAGCACGGCGCCCCGGCGCCGGAGCCTGGCGCGGGCCACATTCTCGGCGCGGCGATTACCGCGCTGCGCCGCGGCGACCCGGTGCTGATCCGCAACGACCAGGGCGGTGTCCTCGCCGTCGCCGCCGAGCTGGTGACCGACGAGAATTTGCTCCGGCTGCACGAAATATCGGAGGGGCCGGCGAGCGTCGCTCTCACGCGGCGCCGCGCGGTCGCGCTCGGATTGGCCCCGCGCGAGGGGTTGTCCGGAGCCCTGTCGATCCCGATCTCACGCGCGCTGCCGGCTGCGGTGATCCGCAACCTCGCCGATCCGGCGGCCTCGCTCGGCGCCGAGCCGCCCGGGCTCGGGCCGGCGCGGACGGCGGCCGAGGGTGCGGCCCTCGCCGCAATCGCCTTGGCGAAGCTCGCCTCGCTGCTGCCGGCGGCGCTGGTGTTGCGCGTCGGCGCGGCCGAAGCCGCACTCTTTGCCCGGCGCGGCGATCTTGCGGTCGTCGAGACCGCGGCGGTGCTCAAGCGTGACGCGGCAACCGCGGGGCTCGACCGCGTCACCGAGGCGCGGGTGCCGCTCGCCGATGCGGAGAATGCCCACCTGATCGCGTTTCGCCCGCGCGACGGCAGCGGCGAGCACCTCGCCATCGTGATCGGCGCGCCCGATCCGGCCTCTCCGGTACTGGTGCGTCTGCATTCGGAGTGCTTCACCGGCGATCTGCTGGCGAGCCTGCGCTGCGACTGCGGCGACCAGCTGCGCGGGGCGATCGGCGCGATCGCGCGGGCGGGCGGCGGCGTGCTGCTCTACCTGGCGCAGGAGGGACGCGGCATCGGGCTGATCAACAAGCTCCGGGCCTATCAGCTGCAGGATGCCGGCTTCGATACGCTCGATGCCAACGAGCAGCTGGGCTTCGATGCCGACGAGCGCGTCTATCTTCCCGCCGCCGAGATGCTGCGCCAACTCGGTTTCGGCCGGGTGCGCCTGCTGACCAACAACCCCGACAAGGTGGCCGCACTCGAGCGCTACGGCATCCGCGTCGTCGAGCGGGTGCCGCATGTCTTCCCGTCGAACGGCCACAACGAGCGCTACCTGCGCACCAAGGCGACCCGGAGCGGACACTTTCTCTGAGCTCCCATGGACCTTCCCGTGGAGCTCGTAGTCCGGGCCAGCGGCGAGGCGTGGTGGGCTGGCCGGCATATGCGCTGTGCGGTCGGCCGCGCCGGCATCGTCGGCGACAAGCGCGAAGGCGACGGCGGCACGCCTGCGGGCCGATGGCCGATGCGCGAGGTGCTGTTCCGCGGCGACCGGCTCGGCCGGATCATGACGCCGCTGCCCGCGCGCGAACTGCGGCCCGCAGACGGCTGGTGCGATGCGCCCGGCGATCCCGCCTACAATCGCTTGGTCCGCCAGCCCTATCTCGCCCATTGCGAATATCTGTGGCTCGCCGAGGCGGTTTACGACGTCATCGTCCCGCTCGGCTACAATGACGACCCGGCGGTTCCGGGGCGCGGCAGCGCGATCTTTCTGCACGTCGCCCGGCCGGATTTCGCGCCGACCGGGGGCTGCGTGGCGCTCGCCCTCGACGATCTGCTGGCGGTGCTGCGCGGCGCCCTTCCCGGTGCGCAGGTGCGGGTAGTGCCAGGTTAGGGGACGGCGCCGCGGGTCCCGAAGATCGCGGTGCCGACCCGGACATGGGTTGCGCCGAAGCGGATCGCGGTTTCGAAATCGGCGCTCATTCCCATGCTGAGGAGGTCGAGCCCGGTGCGCCGTGCGATCTCCCGCAGCAAGGCGAAATGCGGCGCCGGCTCCTCGTCGAAGGGCGGCACGCACATCAGCCCGGCGACCGGCAGGCCGAGCCGGTCGCGGCACTCGACGACGAACGCGTCGGCCGCGGCCGGGAGGATTCCCGCCTTCTGCGGCTCTTCGCCGGTATTGACCTCGATCAGGCACGGCACGCGGCGCCCACGGCGCTCCATCTCCCTGGCCAGCGCTTCGGCGAGGCGCAGCCGGTCGACGCTTTCGATCACGTCGAAGAGGCCGACGGCGTCCTTGACCTTATTCGTCTGCAAAGGTCCGATCAGGTGCAGGGCCAGGTCGGGAAACGCCTCGCGCAGCGCCGGATATTTTGCCTCCGCCTCCTGCACCCGGTTCTCGCCGAAGGTGCGATGACCCTCGATCAGCGCTTCGCGCACCGCCTCGGCCGGATGGGTCTTGCTGACGGCGACGAGCGTCACGGCGCCGGGCGCGCGGCCGGCTGCCCGTGCCGCGGCCTCGATCCGGCCCCGCACGGCGGCGAGATTGGCGGCGATAATTCCTTCCATCTCCGCTCCATTCCTGGCACAAGGTCGGTCCTGGCTCCCGCTTTGAGAAGGCCGTTCCGCCGAGGATTGCGCTATGCCCATCGCCCATTACCGCCTGTCGGCGGCGCTTGCCGCAAGTCTTTCCTTGGCGCTCGCCGGGTGCGGATCGAGCCCGCCGACCCAGCAGGCCGCCGCCGGGCAACCGGCGATACAGCCGTCGGGGGCGAACGGCCAACCGGCCGCATCGAAAGATCCTGACGAAATGGACACCGATGCGACGATCTGGACGGTACTCGGCCTTGCCAAGGAACCCTCATATCATGAGCCCGGGCCGCACACCGGCAGCACGGTCAGCCCGATTCTATGGCAGGCAGCACATGACACGCTCGGCTTCGTCAAATTCGTTTCGGAGGATCCGGTGACCGGCGCGATCGTCACCGATTGGTATTCGCCGAACGGCAAGCCGGACCTCCGCTACAAGATCGACGTCTTCATCCTGTCGCGGGCGTTGCGATCCGATTCGGTGGTGGTAACCGTCCAGCGTCAGCAGCGCTCCGCGACCGGGCAATGGGTCGAAACCACGATCGCCAGATCGGTCGATGAGGATCTCGAAACCAAGATCCTCGATCGGGCGCGCCAGTTGAAACGCGCCTGGATGGCCGCGGCCGCCGCGAGCTGAATTCGCCCCGACGGAGCCGGCCGGCGCCAAACCCATATCGGATTCCCAAACCTGTCGGATTTCGATGTCCCGCTACAATTTCCGAGAAACCGAAACGAAATGGCAGCGGATCTGGCGCGAGCGGCGGCTGTTCGAGGCCGCCGCCGCGCCGGGCCGGCCGAAATACTACGTCCTCGAAATGTTCCCCTACCCGTCCGGCAAGCTCCATGTCGGCCATGTGCGGAACTATACGATGGGCGACCTCGTCGCCCGCCATCGCCGGGCGCAGGGGTTCAACGTCCTCCATCCGATGGGGTGGGACGCCTTCGGGCTGCCGGCCGAAAATGCCGCGATCGCCGAAAACACGCATCCGGCGGTATGGACCGACCACAACATCACGACGATGCGGTCCCAGCTGCAGCGCATGGGGTTCGCCTATGACTGGTCGCGTGAGATCGCTACGTGCCATCCCGAATATTACCGCCACGAGCAGAAGATGTTTCTCGACTTCCTCGCGGCGGATCTCGCCTATCGCAAGGAGTCATGGGTCAATTGGGACCCGGTCGAAAACACCGTTCTCGCCAACGAGCAGGTCATCGACGGCCGCGGCTGGCGGTCCGGCGCGATCGTCGAAAAGCGGCTCCTGTCGCAATGGTTTCTGCGCATAACCGCGTTCACCGAAGAGCTGCTCGACGCGATTCGGGGTCTTGAACGCTGGCCCGAGCGGGTGCGGCTGATGCAGGAAAACTGGATCGGCCGCTCGGAAGGGGCGCGGGTCTTTTTCGCGATTGCCGGGCAGGACGAGCGCATCGAGGTCTTCACGACGCGGCCGGACACGCTGTTCGGCGCCTCGTTCCTGGCGGTCTCGCCGAACCACCCGCTGGCCCAGCGTCTCGGCGAACGCGATCCCGACCTCGCCGCCTTCATCGCCGAATGCAACCGCCTGGGCACCAGCGAAGCGGTGATCGAAGCAGCCGAGAAACGCGGGCACGCCACCGGTCTCCAAGCGGTCCACCCGCTCGACGCGAGCCGGCGCGTGCCGGTCTATGTCGCCAATTTCGTGCTGATGGAATACGGCACCGGGGCGATCTTCGGCTGCCCGGCGCACGACCAGCGCGACCTTGAATTCGCCCGCAAATATCGGCTGCCGGTGATCCCGGTGGTATTGCCGCCGGGCGAGGACCCGGGGCGCTTTGCGATCGGCGACACGGCCTATGTCGAGGACGGCACTCTCTTCAACTCCGCCTTTCTCGACGGCCTGCCGGTAGCCGAGGCGAAACGGGCGGTCGGCGAGCGGCTCGAACAGCTGGGCCGCGGCGAGCGCACGATCGCCTACCGCCTGCGCGACTGGGGCGTGTCGCGCCAGCGCTATTGGGGCTGCCCGATCCCGGTCATCCATTGCCCGGCCTGCGGCATTGTGCCGGTCCCGGAAGGCGAGCTGCCCGTCGAGCTGCCGATGGACGTCAATTTCGAGGTGCCGGGCAATCCGCTCGACCACCACCCGACCTGGAAGCATGTCGCCTGCCCGCGCTGCGGCGGGCCAGCCGAGCGCGAGACCGACACGCTCGACACGTTTTTTGATTCGTCATGGTATTTCCTGCGCTTCTGCTCGGCGCACGCGCCGGTCGCATTCACCCGCGAGGCAGCGTCATATTGGATGCCGGTCGACCAGTATATCGGCGGGATCGAGCACGCCGTCCTGCATCTGCTCTATTCGCGGTTCTTCACCCGGGCGCTGAAGCAGTGCGGCTATCTCGATTTCGACGAGCCATTCGCCGGCCTGTTCACGCAAGGCATGGTGTGCCACCAGACCTATCGCAGCGCCGGCGGCGAGTGGCTGTTCCCGGAAGAGGTCGAGATCGATGCCGCGGGACGGCTCGTCGACCGCGACGGCCAACCGGTCATCGTCGGCCGCACCGAGAAGATGTCGAAATCGAAGAAGAATGTCGTCGGCCTCGACGCGATCGTCGACACCTACGGGGCCGATACGGCGCGGCTCTACCTGCTGTCGGACAGCCCGCCCGAGCGCGATCTCGAATGGACCGAGACCGGGATCGAAGGGATCTGGCGTTACGTCAACCGCCTGTGGCGGATGGTCAGCGAGCCGCCGGTAAATTTGCCTACCGTCGGGCGTCAAATACCGCCCTATTTACCTGAGGAAGTCGCCGCTGTGCGTCGGATTACGCATCAGACAATTGCCGGGGTCACCGACGATCTCGACAAGTTCCGCTTCAATCGCGCGGTAGCGCGGATCCGCGAATTGACCAACGCCTTGCAGGATATGCCAGCCACTTCGCCCGCCGGTGAGCACGTATTGCGTGAGGGCCTGGAGACCCTCGCCCGGCTTATCGGTCCGATGATGCCGCATTTGGCCGAGGAGATGTGGCAGGAACTCGGTCACACCACAATGCTTGCCGATGAGCCATGGCCGACGCCTGATCCCGGCTATTTAAGGGATGATAGCGTTACGATCGCGGTTCAGGTGAACGGCAAGCTGCGTGGCACGCTCGAGTTTCCGCGCGACACGGAAAGCCGCGACATCGAGAGCGCTGCTCTCCAATTGCCGCAGGTGGCGCGCTGGCTAGCCGGCCGGGTGCCGCGCAAGGTCATCGTCGTGCCGAACCGGATCGTCAGCATCGTCGCCTGAGATGGCGGAACGCCGAGCGCTGTCCGCCCTCGGGGTCTCCGCGCTGATGGCGCTGTCGGCCTGCGGCTGGAAGCCGCTCTATGCCGACGCCGAGAGCGGGCCGGCAAGCGCCGAGCTACGCGCGATCCGCGTCGATCCGATCTCGGAACGGATCGGTCAGCGGCTCGAAATGGCGCTGCGCAACTCCCTGAACCCGAGCGGGGAGCCGACCAAGGAGCGTTATCAACTGCGAACCACGCTCGCCGTCTCGCTCGAGGATCTCGGTCTCCAATCGCAAGGTACCGCGGTGCTCGGCGAGCTCGACGTTTATGCAACCTTTGTCCTCGCCGACGCCAAGAGCGGCACTGCGCTGCAGACCAACACCGTGCACGTTCAGAACTCGTTCGCTCTCAATCCAAACCAATATTCAACCGTCGTCGGCGAAGACGATGCCGGGGTGCGCAGCGTCGTCGAGCTCGATCAGGAGATCGTGGCGCGGCTCACGCTGTTCTTCGAGCACCGTCTCGCCGCGGCAACGCCAAAGCCAGGCTGAGGCATCGTGCTGCTTCCCTCGGCGCGGATTGCCGCCTTCTTGCAGCGCCCCGGCGCCGAGATCCGCGCCGTCCTCCTCTACGGCCCCGATTCAGGGCTGGTGCGCGAGCGCGCCGACATCCTCGCGCGCACGGTCTGCCCGGAATTGAATGACCCGTTCCGGGTCGCCGAGGTGAGCGGAGCCTGCCTCACCGGCGACCCGGCCCGCCTCGCCGACGAAGCGGCCCAGCTGAGCCTTGTCGGCGGCCGGCGGGTGGTGCGCGTGCGCGATGCCGGGGACGGGCTCGCTCGGCTGTTCGCGGGCTTTCTTGATGACGCGGCGGGTGAGGCATTTGTTGTCGTCGAGGCGGGCGAGCTGGCGCGCGCATCATCGCTGCGCCGAGCGTTCGAGGAATCGCCCCGCGCCACGGCGATCGCCTGCTATCCCGATGCCGCGCGCGACCGCGCGGCGGTGATCCGCGAGACGCTCGGCGCGCATCGGGTGACCGTGAGCCGCGATGCCGCTCGATATCTCGTCGAGAACCTCGGCGGCGATCGCTTGCTGACCCGAGCCGAACTGGAAAAGCTCGCGCTCTATGCCGGCGAGGGCGGGCGGATCGAGCTCGACGACGCGCTTCTATCTGTGGGTGACAGCGCCTCACTCGAACTCGACGACGCCGTCATGGCGGCAGCCGAAGGCGACTGCGCTCGGCTCGAACGCGTTCTCGGCCGGGTTTTCCAGGAAGGCCAGTCGCCGGTCACGGTCGTCCGCGCGCTGCTGCGCCATCTCCACCGGCTGCACGCGCTCGCTGCCGCCGTCGCCGCAGGGACACCGGCCGGCGCGGCGGTCCGCAACGCCCGCCCGCCGATTTTTTTCAAGCACCAGGACAGCTTCACGCGCCAGCTCGCGCAGTGGAGCGAGGCGCGTCTGCGGCCCGAACTCGACCATGTCGCGCAGGCCGAGCTGCGCATGAAACAGACCGGCCTCCCCGCCGAGACCCTGTGCCGGGCGGCATTTTTCGCACTCGCCCATGCCGCCGGCGCGATGTGACGGTTCCTGCCTGAACGACGTGCCGGTGCGATCGGATGAATCGGATTTTGAATTCCAGCTGAAGCAGATCTGTGATTCCAGGGCGCCGCCACCGGAGGAGGGGGCTTGCCGCGGCCGAGACGGTCGAGCCACAGAGGGCAATCGTGGCCACATCGAGAGCCGCCGCCATGGCGGGTGCCACGATGCCGACTGACTGTTCTCTGCTCGCCGCGTAGTGCTCGCCCCGTTCTCCGGGCGCGCACGATCCCCTGCATGGCATGCGGTATCTGCCGATCCTCCAGCTGGGATCGATTCCGAACCAGTGGCGGAGGAGCGGGTGATAGCTTACGTCACGGAGCCGGCGACGCCGTTAGTAACCAGCCGCGCAAGACGGCGCTCGAAAAACTTCTACGGCGACGTTGTATTTTTCGGAGAACGACGACTTGACAATCGATCGAGCGGGGTTCGTTCCAGTTTCCGTTCTCAGTGGTGGGAGATTGCGATCAGCGGCAGAATTAATGGCGCCCAACCAGCCAGTGCCAGTCCGATGATCGCCAGTGCGGCCGCGCGCAACGACAGCCGGCCTTCGCGCATTGACCGCGGCGTGCCCAATTCTACTTCGGTCCATGAAGAGTGAGTTCGGAACATGGCGGGAGATTTCCTGATCGGCCACCCGATATATCCTGTACATACAGGGCGTTCTCGGCAACGGCAACAAGTATCGCTAAGAATTTATCTCATTTGTTCCGAATATTTTCCTGCCTTTTGCTGAACTGCCCCGATTCGGGCTGATGCCGCGGGCCGCTACCGCCACGATGGCAGGCGATGATGAATTTTTGGTAAGCAGGCCGGTTTTCGCGACGCTTGGCGAGATCCGGCCACCGATCGCGATGTCACGGCCGCCGGACTCTGAGGTGATGGTCGGGGCGGCTAGATATGACCGATTTTTGACGTCACGGGGACAACGGGTTGACATAGAGGTCGGCAAGATGCGTGTTGCCGAGCTAGCGGGCCGGATCAGCGGCGAGGGAGAAGCCGGTGGGTCGCAGCACCGTTGCAGAATTCGTCTACCCCGTCGACCGCCACGGCCTCGGCGACGGCCTGCCGAGATCTGGCAGCCCGTCGACAGACGCGATTGCCCGCCCGCTGAGCGGGCGAGCGGCGACGGCAGCCGTTCTGCTGTTGTCGTTCGCGCTGTGGGCGGCGATCTGGGCGGTGGTCGCCTCATTGACCTCGCACGCGCCGGGCTAGCCCGGGCGCTTTCTTTGGCGCGAAGCGGCCGGACGGCCGCTTCCGCAGCCGCCCGAAACGGCGCCCGCGGCTGCTTCGTGTCTGCCGGGGGTCAATTCGTGCCGGGCGGCAGTGCTGCGGGAGCCCCGGCCAGAAGCCGTGCAGCGATCCGCGCGCTGGCCTGGCCGTCGCCATAAGGGTTGCCGCTACGCACCATTCGCGCATAGGCCTGCGGATCGTCGAGCAGCGCACGCATTTCATCGAAGAGGTGCTGCTCGTCGGTTCCGACCAGCTTCGCCCTGCCGAGCTCGACCGCTTCCGGCCGCTCGGTCGTCTCGCGGGTCACCAGCACCGGCTTGCCGAAGGACGGCGCCTCCTCCTGGATCCCGCCGGAATCGGTGACGACGAAATAACAATTCTTCAGCAGATAGACGAGCTCGAGATAATCGACGGGCTCGACCAGCAGGACATTGTCCAGCCCGCGCAGCGGCGCGATCGCCCGGCGCACATTGGGGTTCGGGTGCACCGGAAAAACGATCGCCACATCGGGCCGCTCGGCGATCCGCGCCATCGCCGCTGCAATCCGCGCGAGCCCGCCGTCAAAGCTTTCGCGGCGGTGGCCCGTCATCAGGATCAGCCGCCTGTCGGCGAAGCGCCCCCCGAGCACCATCGCCGCCCGCTTCCGCAGCGACTCACGCTGGTCGAGCCGCTCGGCCACCCACAGCAGCGCGTCGATCCCGGTGTTGCCGGTAACGATGATCTGTCCGCCATCCACCCCTTCGCGCAGCAGATTGTCGCGGGCCCGCACCGTCGGGGCAAAGTGCAGGTCGGCGACGGGGGTGACGAGCCGGCGGTTCACCTCTTCCGGCCACGGCGCGTAGATATTGCCGGTGCGCAGCCCGGCCTCGACATGGGCGACCGGAACCCGGTGATAGAAGGCGGCGAGCGCCGCGGCAAAACTCGTCGTCGTGTCGCCCTGGACGATCACCCGGTCGGGACGGAACGAGCCGACGACCGCGCCGACGCCGGACAGGACGGCGCCCGTCAGATAGGCCAGATCCTGGTCCGGGCGCATCAGGTCGAGGTTCCAGTCCGGGCGCAGCTCGAACAGGTCGAGCACCTGCGCCAGCATCTCGCGATGCTGCCCGGTGACGCAGACCTTGCAGTCGAATTCCGGGCGCGCCGTCAATTCCCTGACGACCGGCGCGAGCTTGATCGCTTCCGGCCGCGTGCCGAAGACGAAGAGCAGCTTCATCGGCGCTCAGCCGAGCCCGTGCGTCAACCCGGTCGCGTCGATGACGACGCGCCGCATCAGCTCCTCGCGCGGGATCCTGCGGAACGGCGAGTGGGCGACGAGGACGGCGACGATGTCCGCCTCGCGCACCGCCGCCAAGGTGTCGGAGAACGACACGTTCGGCAATTCGGCGAGCGGCGGCGGCAGGCCGCTCAGATTGGGGTCGGCGACGAGAATGCGCTCCCGGCCGCCGCCGGCGAGATCGAGGACGATCTTGACCGCTGGACTTTCGCGCAGATCGTCGACATCGGGCTTGTAGGTCAGCCCGAGACAGGCGACCACCGGGTGTTTGAACCGCTCCGCCCGCTCGCGGATCTGCGCGGCGACGAATTTGGGTTTGGCGTCGTTGACCTCGCGCGCGGTGCGGATCAGGCGTGCCCGCTCCGGTGCCGAGGCGACGATGAACCACGGATCGACGGCGATGCAGTGCCCGCCGACGCCGGCTCCCGGCTGCAGGATCGCCACCCGCGGATGGCGGTTGGCGAGTTCGATGACGCGCCAGACATTGAGGCCGAGCTGATCGCAGATCTGCGACAATTCGTTGGCGAAGGCGATGTTGACGTCGCGATAGGCGTTCTCGACGAGCTTGACGAGTTCCGCCGTCGCCGCGTCGGTACGAAACGGCGTGCCCCGCAGAAACACCCGATAGACCGCCTCGGCATGTTCGGCACAGGCCTCGGTCATGCCGCCGATGATGCGGTCGTTCTCGATCAGCTCCCGCACCATGTGCCCGGGCAGTACCCGCTCGGGGCAATGCGCCACATGCACGTCGAGCGGCTCGCCATGGCGCGCCGGCGGAAAGCGCAGATCCGGGCGCATCCGGGCGAGCCGGGCGGCGAGCCGCTCGGTCGTGCCGACCGGCGAGGTCGATTCGAGGATCACGACGTTGCCCGATGCCAGGACCGGCGCGATCGCCTCCGCCGCCGCCTCGATGTAGCCGAGGTTGGGCGAGCGGTCCTCGTTGAACGGGGTTGGAACCGCGATCACAAAGGCATCGGCGGGCTCGGGCCGGCCGGTCGCGCGCAACTTGCCGAGCGTCGTCGCGGCGCGCAGCAGCATGTCGAGATCGGGCTCGGGAAAATAGGGCTGCCCGGCATTGACCGCTTCGACGACTTGCGGGTTGATATCGACGCCGACCACCTCGATGCCGCGGCTCGCCAGGGTCGCCGCCGTCGGCAGGCCGATATAGCCGAGCCCGACAATGCATACGGTCTTGACCGAATAGTCCATCGCTCGGCGCGCCTGACAGCAATCCGCGGTTCGGGCCGGAATTTCGCCGATGGCGATTTGCGGCGGCGGCATCAATACGCGACCGGCATCACGGTGGCAAGTCCGCTGCCCGAGCCATCGAGGTTAACGCGGGCCGGCAATGTTTCGCATCAAATACTACTGCGCCGATCAAATCGATTTTCACTTGGCGCGTTCTCGCCGCGAGCGTAGCCTGCCGACATTTCCGAATGGTAAAGGAGCAATCCGATGGCCCCCGCAATGGACGCTCCGGCGATCGAACAGCACTTTTTCAAGGATGACGGCCTCGTGCCGAACAACCCGTTCGCTGCCGCTCGTCGTCTATCGCGGCGTGCTCGAAACCGGCCCCGCCGCCGCCGCTGCCTGCGCGGCGCTGTTCGCCCGCAACGGCTGGGTCGGCGGGTGGCGCGGCGGGATCTATGCGCACCACCATTATCACGGCACCGCGCACGAGGTGCTGGGCATCGCCGCCGGCTCGGCGCGGGTCCGCCTCGGCGGCGACGGCGGCAAGACCGTCGCGGTGCTGGCCGGCGACGTCGTGGTGATCCCGGCCGGCGTCGCTCACAAATGCGAGGGGGCAAGCCCCGATCTCGTCGTCGTCGGCGCCTATCCGCGCGGCCAAAGCCCGGATATGCGCACGCCCGGGGCGCGCGACCGCGCGCGTGCGCTGGGCGACATCGAGAAGGTGGCGCTGCCCGGTCGCGATCCCGTCTGCGGCAGGACCGGGCCGCTCTTCGAGCATTGGCGCCTCGGCGGAGGATGCTGACGGTCGGCAGCTCGCAGGACGGCTACAGGCAGCGGCCGGTATAGACGATGTCGCCGCCGTTGCCGAACGGGCCGTCCTGCATTGGCGCGAAGGAACGCGTATCGACGAGATAGCCGGCGCTGCACGTCGCATGGGCCCTGAGCGTCTCGGCGAGCCAGTCGCGGCGGATCTGCTCTGCCGCGCCGTCATCGTTCTCGGTCATCACCGTGCTGGTCGCGGCGCTGAAGGTGAAATGACCGCCCGGCCCCGCGGCGAAGCTCACCGCCGGTCCGGGGGCGGCGCAGCCGGCGAGCAAAACGAGACAGGCGATAACGAGCGCGCGCATCGGGCGGGACCCTTCCTCAGCTTTGCTCCTCTCTTCGCCGATTCTGCGCCCGGAGGCAAGCTGCCGACCGCGGGTTGCCGCCTGGGTCGTCGCGCCGCTATCCTCGCCGGTCGATCGAGATCAACGCCGGCCGACCGCGTGGTCGCGATGCGCGCCCACGCGATGGCCGGCCGTACTGGCCGGGAGATCGGGTGATGAGCTATAAGGACTTGCTGGTCGTTCTCGATTCGGCCGCTGATTCACGCGAACGCATCGGGCTCGCCGCGGTGCTCGCCGAGCGTTTTGCCGCCCACCTGATCGGGCTTTACCCGGTGCCCAACCCCGAATTCCCGCGCGCCGCCGGATATCCCGATCTGGCATTGCTCGAATCCATCTATGGCGAATTCCGCGCAAAGGCGTCGGAACAGGCCGAACAGATGCGCGAGGCGTTCGAGCACGCCGCCACTCTGCGTGGGCTTTCGTTCGAGTGGCGTGCGGTCGGCGAGGGCGAAGACGCCGATGCCGCGCTCCATGCCCGCTACGCCGATCTGGCGATCCTCGGCCAGCTCGATCCCGACGACAGCCGGATGGCGATGATCCGGCCGCGCCCGGAACGGGTCGCGCTCGCCTGCGGGCGGCCGATCCTTGTCGTACCCTATGCCGGGCATTTCGAGAGGATCGGGCAGCGTGTCGTGATCGGCTGGGATGCGAGCCGCGAGGCGACCCGCGCCGTCAATGATGCGCTGCCATTGTTGGCGGCGGCAGAGAGGGTGACCGTGCTGGCGATCGATCCGCGCGAGGGCCCGGACGCGCATGGCGAGGTCCCCGGCGCCGACATTTCGCTGCATCTGGCGCGCCACGGCGTCAAGGCCGCCATCGAGCGCACTGTCTCGGGCGATGTCCCGGCCGGCGACGTGCTGTTGTCGCGCGCCGCCGATCTCGGCGCCGATCTCCTGGTGATGGGCGCCTACGGGCATTCACGCGCGCGCGAACTCCTGCTCGGCGGCGTCACCCGCACGATCCTCGCCAGCATGACCGCACCGGTGCTGATGTCGCACTGACGCGCCGGTGCCGCCCGGAGCTCGCAGCATCTCGACCGGCCAGGCGGTGGTCTCCCTGTCTCGGCTCCGACCGACGGTGTTCTTTGGATTTCGTTGTTTTCGGAGCGAGCGCCGTCGGATTTTAAACACCTCGATTTCCTCTGCGGTCGGTTGCCGCCTCGTTATAGCGGGGGCAAAAAGCGTGCCAGCTTGCCCGATTGCGGGCGTATAACGCGGCGGTGAAATTTCTCGAAAATGTCCTAGAATCCCGTTGGATGAGAAGGTCAACCCGCTTCTGCAGCCGCCCTTGCGCCGGGATCGGCTGCCGGGGATGAACGAGAATTCGGGAGCTGAAGATGAGCAGGATCGCATCGGTCGAGACCCATATGATCTCGGTCCCGCGGCCACAGCCGGTATGGACCGCGCATGAGCAGAGCACGGCCTGGAACGTCATCCTGACCGAGGTGCGCACCGATGACGGCCTGATTGGCTACGGCGAGATCCACGGTTCGCCGATGCCGAAGATCTGCGAGTGGGTGGCGCGATTTGGCGAGATCGTCGGCGGCATGGATGCTCTCGCGCATGTGGCGGTATGGGAGAAGCTGTTCGCATTGACCTCGCCGCGCCCGGGCGGGATCGAGGGACGGGACGGTTTGCCGCCGCCCGCCCCGCGCGGCGAGCGCCCGCAAGTAATGGCGGCGATCGCGGGCATCGACATCGCGCTGTGGGACATCAAGGGGAAAGCCGCCGGCCTGCCGGTCTACCGCCTGCTGGGCGGCGAGAACCGGCCGATCTTCACCTACGCGACCGGCGGATATTACCGACCCGGCGCGACCGACGCCGATTACGCCGCGGGGATGGCGCGGCTGCGGCGGCTCGGCTACCGCGCGGTCAAGCTCAAGACCGGGGCGGGCAGTGTCGCCGACGAGGCGGCGCGGATCGCGGCGGTACGCCGGGCGATCGGCGACGAGCCGCTGCTGATGCTGGACATGAACGCAGCCTACGACCTGCCGGATTGCATCGCCTTCGCCCATGCGGTCGAGCCGCAGCGGATCTTCTGGCTCGAAGAACCGCTGCACTGGTATTTGCAGCCCGCCGATTTTGCCCGGCTGGCGGCGGCCACGCCGATCCCCTTGGCGCATGGCGAGCGCGAGCTGACCCGATTTACCGTGCGCGACTTCATTACCGAAGGCGGCATCCGCTACGTGCAGTTCGATGCGACGCGGTCCGGCGGTTTCACCGAGGCGCTGCGCGTCGCCCAACTGGCCGAGCAGCATGGGGCGATGGTCGCGCCGCATACCGCGCCCGAGCTGCACGGCCATATCGTCCTCGCCCTGCCGCGTTGTGTTTTCGGCGTCGAATTGCATGGCGGGCCGGAAGAGGACCCGCTGGCCCATGGGCTGTTCCGCGACCACCCGGAGCTGCAGGACGGCCATTTGCACCTGGGCGACAAGCCGGGTTTCGGCCTCGACGTCGATTGGGCTTTTGTCGACGAGCATCGAGTCCGCTCATAGAACAAGCGGCGAGGCGGGGGTCGACCAGAGCCCTTCCAGGGCGCGGGTGCTCGATGCGCTTTTCCGGGCTATGTGATCCGGACGCGGGCTTTTAGACTTGCCGGCGATGAACAGCCGCCGCGATCTCCATCCGCCGATCGAGCCCTACCGCACGGGCACCCTGCGCCTCGACGCGCGCCATTCGATGTACTGGGAGCAGTCGGGCAACCCGCGCGGTGCTCCGGCCCTGTTTCTGCACGGCGGCCCAGGTGCCGGCGCCACCGCGGTCCATCGCCGGTTCTTCGATCCCGATCATTGGCGGATCGTGATCTTCGACCAGCGGGGCGCCGGGCG
>CAWFEN010000005.1:0-18776 GCA_963814865.1 uncultured Alphaproteobacteria bacterium
GCTGTGACCGAGACGCTCAAAGGGCGAAACCGATAAGCTCGGCTCTGCGCATTGCGCCCGTATCTTTGAGAAGCCCGGTCGCTTGCGAGCAGCGGAAAAGTGAGAGGAGGGCCGGAAACAGGGTGAACCCTGGCAGGAAAGAGAGCGCCACGTCGGGTTTGGTCCCGGCATTTCTCCAGGGCCTCCTCCGCGCTCTCGGAGGACGTCTCCCATGGCCGATTATTTCACCCCGACCGTGATCCAGCCGGCGATCCCGATCGCCGACATCACACCGCTCGAGCGGCTGTTGCTGAGCCGTGTCTTTAACGCGGAGTGCCAAGGCGAACGGCTTTACTTTTATGCCGACGAAGGCCCGGCCGAGAGGATCTGGCTCGACCGGGCCCGGCTCGAAGCGGCACTCGCGCAATCGCGCATCGACAGCACCGCGGCTACCCTCGTCATCGAGCATCTCGCGCGCATCCCCGCCGACAATGTCGAGATCGAGCTCGATTTCACCGACCGGCGCTGGGAGGCGGTCTTTCAGGACATCATCCGCCGCTCGGCCACGTTGCGCTACGTCACCGCCGTCTCGGCCTTTACCTGCTCGACAATGCGGCCCGATGGCTTTGGCGGTCGGGCGGTGGTGATTACCGCCGACACGGTGATGGACAAGTCGACCGCGACATCGTCGCAGATTTTCTGAACGCGGCGGTGCCCGACCGGGCGCACGAACCTGCCAAACCCCGTGGGCAGTGACCTCCGCTGCACGAGCGAGAGGCAATCCGGGAATGGGCGAACCCGGACCGGGGAAAGAGAGCGCCCGGCCGGATCCCCCGCCTTCCGCTCTCGGAGATCCCTCCATGCCGGAAATCACTCCAGTTCAGCCGCCGGCACAGCTGCGTCGCCATCACTTCGCGCATATTCACCCATCGGTCACCGCCGAACGCGTGGCCGAAGCCGCAGAACGCGAATTGACGACGCTCGACAATCCGGGGTTCTGCCTCGCCTGCGGCGCCGAAACCGACGATTGCGAACCCGACGCCGAGCAGTACCTGTGCGAAAGCTGCGGCGAGCCTGCCGTCTACGGTGCGGCCGAAATCCTCATCGCGATCGCGTGATCTTGCCGTGCGAAACCGGGGCCCGCCGCGTGCGGGCCCTTTTTTATTGCTGGATGGCGGCCTCCGCAGAGAGTGAGAGGGAAGCCGGAAGCGGGGTGAACCCCGGGCGGTGGAAGAGAACGCCGGCCGGATCGCGTCAACCTGCTTCCGGAGATCCCTACATGTTCGACCTCGCCTCCGCGGCACCCGCCGCGGCCACGCTTCCCTTGTTCCTCCCGCAAGCCCCGCCCGACAAGGTTTCGGGCCTGATCCACGCCGCTACGTTGCTGGCGCAACTCGTGGGGCAAGGCCGTGCCGTCGACAGCCGGGCGCTGCGGTCGGCGATGGAGACCACGTTCTGCGCCAGCGATGCCGAGGGCGCCTGGGTGTGGAAGGACGCCTACGAGGCGCTCGAAGCGGCGCAGGTCATGTTCCTGCGCAAATTCGCCGCCGCGATGCGGACACGCGCCGGTTCGGCGACGGCAATGCTCGAGATGCTGACGCGCCTTGCCGCGCGGCTGCCAACCCAGACCCGCCGCTCGGAGGAAGCCGAGCATTTCCAGCAATTCTCGACGCCGATCACGCTCGGCTTTGTTGCCGCCGAGGCGGCGATGCTGACCGCGGCCGATCTCGTTCTCGAACCCTCGGCCGGCACCGGCTTATTGGCGATCTTCGTCGAACTTGCTCGCGCGCGGCTGGCGCTCAACGAAATCGCCGATACCCGCGTCGGATTGCTCGCGCGCCTCTTCCGGGGCGTCGAGGTCGGCCATCACAATGCCGAGCAGATCCACGACCGGCTCGATCCCATGATCCGGCCGAGCGTGGTGCTAATGAACCCGCCGTTTTCGGCCTCGCCCTCTATTGGCGGGCGCTTTGCCGAAGCGGCGATCCGGCATGTCCGCTCCGCCTTTGCGCAGCTCGCTGACGGCGGGCGGCTCGTCGCCATCACCGGCCACAATCTCGCTCCCGACAATCCCGCCAGCCGCGACAGCTTTATCGAGCTGCAGCGAAAAGGCCGCGTCGTCTTTACCGCGGCGATCAGCGGCCGGGCCTATGTCCGCCACGGTACGAATTTCGCCACACGGCTGACCGTCATCGACCGCGTTCCGGCCGAGGATCCTCGGTCCTTTCCACCCTCACCCGGCATTGCGGCCGACGCCGCCGAACTGCTCGGCTGGGTTTCGCGTCTGTTGCCAAAGCGGCCGCCGGTTATCGACGCGACCCCACTGCCGCCGTCCGCCCCGTCTCTTCGATCAGCGCCGGCGCGTCCCAAAACGACGGCGCCCCAGCTTCAGCTCGCCAAACGCCCTGCACCAGTGCCGGATGCTGCCGAACTCGGCTATGAAACCCGCGACTGGACGCCCGCGTCGCACTTCAGCGCCGGCCTCTACGAAGGCTATGCGCTGCAGACGATCCATTTCGCCGAGGCACTGCCGCACCCGACCAAGCTAGTGCAGTCGGCGGCGATGGCGGCGGTCGCCCCTCCCCGCCCCTGTTACCGGCCGTTGCTGCCGCCGCGGCTCGTTTCATCCGGCATCCTCTCCGACGCACAGCTCGAAAGTGTTGTCTAAGCCGGCGAAGCACATGCGTCGCATCTCGCCGGCTCTTACACGGTCGACGAGACCTATGACCTGGTTTCGGCCGCACCGGCCGACGCGAAGGATGCTGTTCGCTTCCGCCGCGGCTGGTTTCTCGGCGACGGCACCGGCGCCGGCAAGTGCCGCCAGGTCGCCGCAATCATCCTCGACAACTGGCTCAGGGGCCGCCGCAAGGCCGTCTGGATCTCGAAATCCGACAAGCTGATCGAGGATGCCGAGCGCGACTGGACGGCGGTCGGCGGTTACCGCTCCGACATCGTCCCGCTTTCGCGCTTCCGCCAGGGTGCTCCGGTCACCCTCGCCGAGGGCGTTCTGTTTACAACCTACGCCACATTGCGAACCCAGGCGCGCGGCGAGAAGGTTAGCCGCATCCAGCAGATCATCGACTGGCTCGGCCGCGACCCCGGCTCCGGGGCCGGGGCAGGTTTCGACGGCGTCATCGTCTTCGACGAGGCGCACGCCATGGCGAACGCCGCCGGCGATAAGTCCGAGCGCGGCGAAAAGAAGCCGTCGCAGCAGGGCCAGGCCGGATTGCGCCTGCAGCACGCGCTGCACGACGCGCGGGTGCTCTACGTCTCGGCGACCGGTGCCACGACCGTGCAGAACCTCGCCTATGCCGCCCGGCTCGGCCTGTCGGGCACCGGTGATTTTCCGTTTGCGACCCGCGCCGATTTTGTCGCGGCAATGGAGAAGGGCGGTGTCGCTGCGATGGAGGTGATGGCGCGCGACCTCAAGGCGCTCGGCCTCTACGCCGCCCGGTCACTGTCGTTCGAGGGCATCGAATACGAGATCGTCGAGCATACGCTGACAAAAGAGCAGATCCGCATCTACGACGCTTATGCCGACGCTTTTCAGATCATCCATCGCAATCTCAATGAGGCATTGAAGGCCGCCAACATCACCGGCGAAAGCGGCGCCACCTACAACCGCAACGCTAAGGCCGCCGCCCGCTCCGCGTTTGAATCGAACAAGCAGCGCTTCTTCAATCATCTCTTAACGGCGATGAAATGCCCGACCTTGATCGCCGCGATCGCGCGCGATCTCGATGAGGGCCACGCCTGCGTCCTGCAGGTGGTCTCGACCAACCAGGCCTCGCTCGACCGCCGCCTCGCCGAGATCCCGACCTCCGAATGGGCCGATCTGTCGATCGACATCACGCCGCGCGAATATGTCCTCGACTATTTGCAGCATTCGTTTCCGACGCAGCTTTTTCGAACTCTATTCGGACGAGGAAGGCAACCTGCACTCGCGCCCGGCCTATGACGCCGACGGCAATCCGGTGATCTCGCGCGAGGCTGTCGACCGCCGCGACCGGATGATCTGCGTATTCCGACGATGTCGGCCGGGCATTCCGATTGATGTCGGCCACCTGTTCCGATCGAAGTCGGCCGGCCGTTCCGATTGATGTCGGCCGGGGTGGCGGAGCGCCCGCTGGACGGATGTGATCTCTCCACAAGCGGTTGCATCGGGTCAAGCGGCGATGGTTTGAGGCGCCTTCTTGCGCAGACTGTCGCCGGTGAGTTGCAGGCGATGGGCGTTGTGGATGATGCGATCGAGAATGGCGTCGGCAAGGGTCGGTTCGCCGATCAGGTCATGCCAGCGGTCGACCGGGATCTGGCTGGTGATCAGCGTGGCACCGCGGCCGTAGCGGTCCTCGACGATCTCCAGCATGTCGTGGCGCTGCTCGGCGCCGAGCGGTTCGAGGCCCCAATCGTCGAGGATCAAGAGCTTGACCCCGCCGAGGGCGCGCATCAGCCGCGGGTAACGGCCGTCGCCGCGCGCCAGCGCGAGATCGCCGAACATCCGTGGAAAGCGCTGATAGAGTACCGAGCGGTTGTCGCGGCAGGCTTTGTGGCCGAGGGCACAAGCGAGCCAACTTTTGCCGACCCCGGCCGGCCCCTCGATAATCAAATTCTGTGCCTCTTCGATCCAACGGCCGGCGATCAAGGCCTGGAACAACGGTCGATCGAGGCCGCGGGCGGCGCGATAATCGACGTCCTCGACTGCCGCCTGGTGGCGCAGCCGGGCATAGCGCAGCCGGGCTCGCAAGCGTCGTTCGTAACGCTCGGTGGCTTCGCGATCGAGCAGAAGACCCAGCCATTCGGCATGCGACAGGGCGGCGCTTGTCGGGTTTGCCTCGAGTTCGACAAAGGCGCGCGCCATGCCGGCAAGGCCCAGCTGGTGAAGCTGGTCGAGGGTGGGATGCATCAGCAATGTCAATCTCCTAACCGGTTAATGGTAGTAGCGGGGGCCGCGGATGTTGGGGTGATCGGGCAACAATTCGCCCTGTGCCGGCCGGGGTGGCGGACGCCGGTCGAGACCGTGCTTGAGGATCGATTGGATTGAGCCGTAGGAGCGGGCGCCGATGTCGAGGCCGCGGTCGCAGGCCGCCTCGAGCCGCGCAGCGCCGTAATGGCGCGCCAGGCGCAGGATGCCGGTGCACGCCCGGTAGCCCTGCTCGGGGTGCGCCCGGCTTTCGAGGATCAGCGCGGTCAACTTGGCGGTGCTCGGACCGATCGCCGCCGCGTCGGCGCGGATGCGCTCGATCGTCCAATCGGCATAGTGCCGGTGCGTGCTCGGCATATGTTCGCGGATTGTCGTGTGGCGCCGCGGCCGCCGCCGCGGAGGTGGACCGCGACGCGTTCGCCCCTGCAGAACAGCTCGATTGTGCGCTCGGTGATGCGCGCATCGAGCTGTTCGCGGATCAGCCGATACGGCACCGAGTAGTAGTGCCCGTCGATGTCGACATGGTAATCCCGTCCGACCCGGCGTGGCCGCCATTCGGCATACTCGTAGGGCTCGGCCGGCAGCTCCTTCAGCGCCGGAGCATCGAGTTCGAGGAAGAGATCGCGCCGGCTGATGCCAAGGCGGCGCATCGGCCGCGCGTTGAGATCGACAACCAGTTCGGCGATCGCCCGGTTCAGCTCGGCGAGCGAGAAAAAGCGGCGGTTTCTGAGCCGCGCCAGGATCCAGCGCTCGACTACCAGCACGGCGACCTCGACCTTGGCCTTGTCGCGCGGCTTTCTGCTGCGCGTCGGCAGGATCGCGGTGCCGTAATGCATCGCCATATCGAGATAGGTGCGGTTGAGGCCGGGCTCGTACCAATTGGCGCGGTCGACCCCGACCTTCGGATTGTCGGGCACCAACTGCGCCGGTACGCCGCCGATAAACGCGAGCGCCCGAACATGGGCGCCGATCCAATCCGGCAGGCTCTGGGTCAGCGTCGCTTCGGCGTAGGTGTAATTGGAGGCGCCCAGCACCGCGACGAAGATCTGCGCCGGGCGGATCTCGCCGCTGCCGGGCTCGATCAGATCGACGGTCTGGCCGGCGTAATCGACAAACAGGCGCTCGCCGGCGGGATGGGCCTGGCGCATCGTTGGCGACAGCCGGCCTTCCCAGGCGCGGTACAGCTCGCACCACCGGCTGTAGCGATAGCCGTCCGGCGCGCGCTGCCGGTACTCCTCCCACAGCAGCATCAGCGTGACGCCGGGCCGGCGCAGCTCGTGATGGACATAGACCCAATCGGGCTCGGCCTTGCGCCGCGTGCCTTGCTGGCTGCCGTGGCCGGCATACAGCATCGCCTGCAGCACGCGATCGGTCAGCGTCGCCGGCAACGGCCAGCGCAGCCCCGCTGCGGCGGCGCGCTCCAAGCTCAGCCCGACGGTGCTGCGCGCCAGGCTCAGCGACCGGGCAATCTGCCGGTCGCTCGCCCCGCCGTGCTTCAGGCGCAGGATCTCGCGTACGCGTCGCATCGACACTCTCTCGGCTGGCATCGGTCCCCCCGCTCGTCGTTCTTGACGAGCAGAGCGCCGTGCGCCGCCCAGCGGTCGAGCGCTTGCCACCCCTTCCCGGGGGTGGCCGACTTCAAATCGGAATGGCCGAGATCAAATCGGAATCAGTGGCCGACTTCATTCCGGAATGCCGGCCGACTTCCCCCGGAATATGCAGATGATCGAGCGCTTGGCGTCATTGCCGCCGGTGCAGGGTGCGCTTGATCAGATATTGCACCGGTTCGGCACCGATCTCGTCGGCGAAGTCACCGGCCGCTCGCGGCGTGTGGTTCGGCGCGGCGACCGCCTTTGCGTCGAGAACCGCCCGGCGTCGGCCAATTTTGCCGAGACCGCGGCCTTTATGGATGACGAGAAACGCATCCTCGTCTTTTCCGACGCCGGCGGCACCGGGCGCAGCTATCACGCCGATCTCGGCTGCCGGAACCAGCGCAAGCGGATCCATTACCTCTTGGAGCCCGGCTGGCGCGCCGATGCCGCGATCCAGGGATTGGGGCGCTCCAACCGCACCAACCAGAAACAGCCGCCGGTGTTCCGGCCGGTCGCGACCGACGTCAAAAGCGAGAAACCCTTTCTGTCGACGATCGCGCGCCGTCTCGACAGTCTGGGGGCGATCACCCGCGGGCCAGCGCCAGACCGGCGGGCAAGGCCTCTTCCGTGCCGACGACAATCTCGAAAGCGCCTATGCCAAGGCGGCGCTGCGGCAGTTCTACCAGCTGCTGTATGACAGGAAGGTCGCGGGCTGCTCGCTCGGTGAATTCGAGGACGCGACCGGGCTCGAACTCACCGATCGCGACGGCTCGCTGCGCGAGGAATTGCCGCCGATCACGCAATTTCTCAATCGCGTGCTGGCTTTGCGCATCGCGATGCAGAACCGGCTCTTTGCTGCCTTCGAGGAGGTGCTCGAGGCGCGCATCGAGGCCGCGATTGCCGCCGGCATCTACGATGTCGGCATCGAGACGCTGACCGCCGAAAGCTTTTGGATCGCCGAGCGGCGCACCGTTTACACCCATGCCTCTACCGGCGCCGAGACGCGCTGCTACCGTGTGCTGCGCAAGGACCGCAACCGCCCCTTGCCGCTCACCGAGGCTCTGGCTCTGCGCGCGACGCCCGGCCGTCTCCTGATCAACGAGCAGTCGCACCGCGCAGCCGTGCAGGTGGCGGCCGCCAGCCTGATGCATGACGATGGGCGGGTCGTGGCCCGCACCCGCCTCGTCCGGCCGATGGGCCGCGAGACGGTCAGCCTCGACGAGTTCGGCCGCTCGCACTGGCGCCCGGCCACACACGACCGCTTCGCGCCGCTGTGGGAGGCGGAATGCGCCCAGGTGCCGGAATTTTCCGAGAGCGAATTTCACATCATTACCGGCCTCCTGCTACCGATCTGGGACCGGCTGCCGGCCGAATACATGCGCGTCTATCGCTTCGAAACCGATGATGGCGAGCGCGTGATCGGTCGCCTGGTGACACCCGAGGCGCTGGCCAGCGTCTACGAAGGGCTGGGCATCGAGACCTCCCCCGGCCTTTCGCCTGACGAAGCCTGGAATGCCGTGATCAATCGCGGCGCCGCGCTCGATCTTGCCGGCGGCCTGCAGATCCGCCGCTCGATGGTGATGAGCATGCATCGCGTCGAGCTCACCGGCTTCACCGATGGCATGGTCCCTCAGCTGAAGGCGCTCGGCCTCACCTCCGAAATCATCGCCTGGCGCCTGCGGCTCTTCGTTCCGGTCGCGGCGGATCGCGGCCCGGCATTGCTCTCAGCACTCCTCGCCCGCCACCCGCTCCTCCGCGCCAATCCCCGAACTGCCGCCTGATCCGGAGATGTTCCGTGATCAGCGCCGCCGATCTGGCGCGCCGCCTCGCGCGCGACGCCGAGGCCGTGTGCCGTCATTATCTCTCGAACGGACATCGCCAGGGACCGTCCGGTAACACCTGAAATCGACATCTGGCGGGTAGCGCTCCCGATGCTCAAGCGCTTTGGGGACAACGCCCCCAAAGAAAGCGCCACGCGCGCCGACTGCCTCGAAACCGAAGGCGATCGCGACGGCGCGGCGACCTGGCGCCGGATCACCGATGCCGTCGAGCAGCTGGCGAACACAACCCCGACCGGCCCAGTGCACTGACCGCTGGCATGGAAGGCCGGGTTAATCCGCTCCACCTCGTCGCGTGTGATCTCGTCGCCCGATGTGATCGCAAAGCTTCGCGGGCGCGGCTTTCATTGGCGGGCCTGGCATAAATGTTCTCGAGCGGGCGCTCGCCTTGATGCCGGTCGCGCGAGATACGTAGCAGCCGAGCGATCCTCAGCCGAGGTCAACGTCCGCCAACGCCACCCTTAGAGCCGGGTTCAGATGCCTCTGAGATGCGCCACCCGGTCCCTTGTCGCCGTTTCCGCCGGCGCATCCCTGGCATGTCTCTCAAAGCCCCAGAGCCCGCCGTCGCCGCCGCCAACCGGTCCGCCGGAAAAATTTCCCCGGCCGGCAACAGAGCCGGCCTCCTCGCGGCAGCTGCGCTGTCAAATTTTCCCGCCTCCCGGTCCTTCGTTGGCACTCCGGCCGCTGCCCGCGGTGACGGCGGCGCCGTTGCGGTCTCCGAGCCCGAGACATCGCCGGGACGGTCCCGGCGAACAACCGAAAGGAAACCTCTGATGGCGATCACCCTCGGCACTTTCACCCAGCTCGATGACGGCGTTCTGACCGGGACGTTCAAAACCCTCAACGTCACCGCCTCGCTGGTCATCGTCCCGATCGACAAGACCTCCGACAAGGCTCCCGATCACCGGGTCTATGCCGGACCGCGTCACGAAGTCGGCGCCGGGTGGAGCCAGGTCACCAAATCGAGCGGCGAGACCTACATCAACCTCAAGATCGGTTCGCCGGAATTTGGGCCGAACTGGGTCCGCTGCCGCCTCGTCAAGCTCGACAAGCCGGCCGAAGACGGCGCCACCCACATCGCCCTCTGGGAACCGCGCGACTAGCGAGCACCATCGCCCCGCCGCGCGACCCGCGGCGGGGCTTTTTCGCGCAACCGCCCCTTTAGGCATCGGACCCTTCAAAAGCCGTCTTGCCGGAGTTCCAATCCTCCCATGCCGGCCCGCGCCGGCTCAAGGAGGCGCGGTGCCCCCAATTTTACCGCGCGGAATGAGCGCGCCGGCGCGCGCCGGTCTTGATGCGCACGCGACAAAATCGGCACCTCCGCGCCCCGCTGCGCGGCGCCTTCGGCGTCCTTGACCCGGCCCAGCCCGGCATGGCGCCCGCCTCCCGTCTTTGCGACGGAAGGAGAACACGATGATCACCCTCTACGACCACATCCAGCAGCTGCGGGCCGAGCTGCGCGGCTGCTACTTCACGCGCCGCGAGCGTGCTGCCGTGCAGGCCGAGCTTGCCAATGCCATCGCCGAGCAGGCCGAACTCGACCACGCATTCGACGCCGCCCTGGAGGCGCTGTCGAATCCCACCGAGGCGATCGGGGCCGCCGCGTAAGCGGCCCCTTCCCTCTTCCGCTGCTCTTCGCGATTTACGCGACGCGGTGCTACCATCCGGTTACTGAAATCGGCAGTGCAGCAAGCAAAACTAGGGCGAGGGGAAGATTAGGTGCTATACCCCAAATCATACAATGCGGAACAGATCCGCGACATCAGCGCAATGACCATCGCGTATTACGATCGGTTTGCGCGGGCTTTCTGGGACGGTACGCAACACCACGATGTCAGTCAGAACTACCTGGCGTTCCTCAATGCGATCGAGGGCGGGCCGCCTTATTCGATTCTTGACCTCGGTTGCGGGCCCGGTCGCGATCTCAGTCACTTTCGGTCCTTGGGGCATGAAGCCGTCGGGCTCGATGGATCTCAGCAGTTCGTTGCCATGGCTGGCGCGTATTCAGGATGCGAGATCCTGCACCAGGATTTGCTTTCTATGCGATTGCCGGAGAGCCGCTTTGATGGGATTTTTGCCAATGCCTCTCTGTTCCATGTCCCGAGCCAGGAATTGCCGAGGGTTCTGCTGGAACTGTTCAGAACGTTGAAGCCGCGCGGTGTCCTGTTCTCGTCAAACCCACGAGGAAACAACGAAGAGGGCTTCAGCGATGATCGCTATGCCTGCTTCTTCGACCTCGACACCTGGTGCGATTACGTGACTTCCGCCGGTTTCGTCGAGCTGGACCATTACTATCGCCCGCCTGGCCTACCGCGAGACAGGCAACCCTGGCTCGCGACCCTTTGGCGCAAAACATAGCGCGAGAGGCTGCGACATGCAGCTCCCATTGCTCGCGCTGCAGGACATCAGCCTGACCTTTGGGATGATGCCGCTGCTATCCGGCGCGGCTCTGACCGTGGCGGCTGATGACAGGATCTGCCTAGTCGGCCGTAACGGTTCCGGAAAATCAACTATGCTCCGCATCGCCGCCGGACTGGTACATCCCGATGCCGGAGAACGCTTCGCCCAGCCGGGCGCAACCATTCAATACCTGTCGCAGGAACCCGATTTGCACGGCTTCAGCGCCGTGCTCGATTATGTCGAGGCGGGGTTTGACGCCGCGGCGACCGACCGTCGCCACCGGGCGCTGTATCTGCTCAAGGAACTCGGCCTCTCAGGCGACGAGGACCCCGCATCCTTGTCTGGCGGCGAGGCGCGCCGCGCCGCGCTGGCGCGGGCAATGGCGCCCGCGCCCGACGTCCTGCTGCTCGACGAGCCGACCAATCATCTCGACCTGCCCGCTATCGAGTGGCTCGAGCGCGAGCTGGCCGGGATGCGTTCCGGCATCGTGCTGATCAGCCATGACCGCCGGCTGCTCGAAAGGTTCTCGCGAAGCACGGTATGGCTCGACCGCGGGATTACCCGCTCGCTGCACGAGGGTTTTGCCACATTCGAGGCGTGGCGCGACGCGATACTCGAACAGGAAACCAGCGAACAGCACAAGCTCGGCCGCAAGATCGCGATGGAGGAGGACTGGCTGCGCTACGGCGTGACCGCGCGCCGCACGCGCAACCAGCGGCGGCTCGCCGAGTTGCATGCGCTGCGCCGCCGGCGTCGAGAACACCGCGCCACGACAGGGCGCGCCCGGCTCGAAGCGGCACGGGCCGATTGGTCCGGCCGCCTCGTCGCAACCGCGGAGGGCATCTCCAAAGCGTATGGCGATCACCCGATCGTGCGGAAATTTTCGGTGCGGATCATGCGGGGCGACCGGGTCGGTATTGTCGGCCCGAACGGCGCCGGCAAAACGACGTTGCTCAGCCTGCTGACTGGCGTACTCGCCCCTGATGCCGGCGTAGTCCGGCTCGGCACCAACCTGGCAAAAGTCGTACTCGACCAGCGGCGGGAGAGCCTGGACCCGCAACAGACCTTGGCCGACGCACTGACCGACCGGAGCAGCGACACGGTAACGGTAGGCGGCCAAAGCCGGCATGTGATCGGCTACATGAAGGACTTCCTGTTCCGCCCCGAGCAAGCCCGCACTCCGGTCGGCGTGCTGTCCGGCGGCGAGCGGGCCAGGCTCACACTGGCACGCGCCTTCGCTCGACCGTCGAACCTGCTGGTGCTCGACGAGCCGACCAACGACCTCGATCTCGAAACCCTCGACCTGTTGCAGGAGAAACTGGCCGAGTACGCCGGCACGGTGCTGCTGGTCAGCCACGATCGCGACTTCCTCGATCGCGTCGTGACATCGGTCATCGCCAGCGAAGGCAACGGCCGCTGGATCGAGTACGCCGGCGGCTACACCGACATGCTGGCACAGCGGGCAGCGGCAGGGCGCGGCACGCTATCGGCCAAGGCCCGGGCGGTCAGGGCATCCGCACCGGACATCCAACGGAAACGGTCAAGGCCGCGTCGTCAGAGGCAAGGAACACGATGCCCTTGGCGATATCGTCGGGTGTGCCCATGCGTTCGAGCTCGCCCGACTTTGGCCTCGGAGCCGTCCTGCCCGGCCTGGCCGCGGCGGCGTTGCTGATGCTCAAGCACTTCGGGGACAACGCCCCCAAGGGAGAGCGCCGCGCGCGCCGGCAACCGGCGACGACGGGTTGACTGAAACCGCCGACTACTGCGCAGCGGCGCGCATCGGGATGTGTTCTTTCAGAAAGCGACGCACTCGGTCGATCGTGCGTTGCCTGAGCTCCTCCGGTTCCTTCCACGGGTAAACCGTGATCTCGGCGTTCGGCGCCAGCGACGCCACGTCGATCGAGGTCTGCAGCGGATGCCCCGGTACGTCATCCGGCAGCACCAGCATCGGCGTGCGGCAATTCCTGATAAAGTCACGCGACACGCTGTACAGGAAATCGGGCTGCACCGCGTAGAGGTTGTGCAGGTATTTCTCGACCGTGTCCGCCGACACATCGGGACGCCGCTTCATGAAGTCGGGCACCCAGTTGTCCTTGCTATGCCGGTACATGACGGTCGGGTTTTCCGGCCGATGGCCAACGGTCTGGCAGAACACGGCCGCGGCGACGCGCTGGGGCGCTCGCTGCAGCAACTTCCCGGCAAAGCAGCCACCGATGCAGTAGCCCATGTAAAAGAACTCGCGGATCCCGAGATGGTCCATCAGCCCAAGCTGATCGTCAGCGAAGGCGTCCCACGCATTGTTGACCGGCACCGGCCCAGTCGACTCGCCGCCGTTGGCATTGCGCTGGTCCATCGTGATGCAGCGGAGGTCGTTCTTGAACTCTTCCATCGCATTGATTACGGCGGTCGGCCAGTTGCTGACGCGTGAATTGAGGCCGCCTCCCGGCGTGACCAGCAGCGGGAAGCCGGTGCCGACCTCCTCGTAGCGAATACGAACGTCGCCCTTTTGAAAGAACGGCATGACCTCTCCTCCCGACATTTCGGGCCGCCGCGCTCGTCACGGCCGCCGGGTGTGCAGCCAGACGTTTTAAGCCAGTCGAGCGGATTTTTGGAAGCGTCTCGCTGCTGCAAGCGGCTCCCAATCCGGTCGGGTCCACCAAGAAAGCACGCGTGCACCGGCAACGGGCAACACTCGACTGGGGCTTCCGCTCCCGGGTCGAGAAGCGGTGTGATCGTTTTTAAGCCTTTGTTCGGTTTCTGCGCTGCGCGGCATCGCTGTAAGTGCCGCGTCGATGTCGCAGACCGAACAGCTCCGCCCACGTGAGACGAAACAACGTGTAATTCCGCGGCTGCGGTTTAGTGCTCTGGCCCAGGGCAGAAGACTTCGGCAGCGCCACCACGTAGGCAGCTATCTGGGTGCACCTGCCGTAGCAGGAAGCAGATTGTCTGTGGAGCTCGCCTTCTCGGCGGGGGTAGGAAAAGCAGGGCGCCGGGTGCATCGGAACTCCTTCTGCTGGCCGGCTCAGCCGACCTTGACCAGCGCGCCGCCATCGACCGGCAGGGCCACGCCAGTGATGAAATTGGCCTCGTCCGACGCGAGGAACAGCGCCGCGTTGGCGACGTCCCAGCCGGTGCCCATCTTGCCGCGCAGCGGTACCCGGGCATCGCGCTCTGCGGCGACCTCGGCGCGGCTGCGGTTGCTGACCCGCGCTCTGGTGTCGACCGCCATCGGCGTGTCCATCAGCCCCGGCAGAATGCAGTTGGCGCGGATGCCGTAGGGCGCGTTGTGCAGCGCCAACTGCTCTGTAAAAGCGATCATCGCCGCTTTCGTTGCCTTGTAGGCGACCAGCGGATAGGTGTTTTCATAAGCCGCCACCGACGAAATGTTGACGATCGTTCCCGAACGCTGCTGCCGCATGATCGGCAGCACATGCTTGCAGGCCATGATCGTGCCGCGCAGGTTGATTGCGGACACCCGGTCGAACGCCGCCTCGGTAAGCTCGTCGAGCGGCTTGTCGCCGCCGGCGATGCTGACGCCGACATTGTTGTGCAGGATGTCGATGCGGCCCCAGCGCTCGAGGGCCGTCGCCATCGCCGCGGCGAGCGTCGCCTCGCGCGTGACATCGGCCTGGAAGGGTATGCATTCGCCACCCGACTTCGCCGCCAACGCGGCGGTCTCCTCGGCCGAGGCAAGGTCGCGGTCGACGGCAAGGATCTTGGCTCCCTCCTGCGCGAAGCGCAGCACCGTCGCGCGACCGTTGCCGATCCCTTCGCCGGGGCTCTGCCCGGCACCGACCACGACCGCGATCTTTCCCGCAAGGCGCATCAAACGTGTCCAGATCGGTTCAACCCAACAGCAAGACTATCACGAATGGCCGGATCGGTGCTGTCACGAGTTCGCCGCGACCCGACCGGCGATCTCGTGCGCAATCCCGGCGGTCAATTACCCGAGCGAAGCCATCTTTTTTGGCAGGATCAGACCGGGCTGAGCCGCCTTCAATTGCCGCAATGCCGCCGTGGCCGATTTGACTACTTCAGGCGGGCACGGTCAGCCGCAGCAATTGGGTCGGATCGGCCTCGTCCTCGATGCCCCGCACCGCTGCGATCAGGCCGGCGGCGTCGACAGACCGGGCGCCGTAGGCGGCCAGTTCGCGCACCTTGGTGTCGAGCTCGGCGTCGCTCATCGGCCGGCCCGGCGTGCCGCGGCCGTGCCGGATATGCTGGCTCAGCTCCGTCCCGTCGGCGAGGTGCAATGTCACAGTCGCCGACTCGACCGGCGCCGCCGGGTCTTCCTCGAAGATGACCTTTGCGCGCAGCGCGCGCACGACCGCATCGGCGACGCAATCGTCCTCGTATTGCGCGAGCCCGGCGGCGCCGGAGAGGAACGCTGCGGCGACGCTGTGCTGCAGGCTGACCTTGGCGTCGCGCCCGGTCTCGACATTCGGCCGGTCGGTGCGCTCGCGCATCAGCGGGTGGCCGCGCACGACGACGCGCTCTATCGCTTCCGGCGCCGGCGCATGGCGGGCACGCAGTTCGAGACAGGCGTCGATTACCGGGAACAGGACCACCCCGCACGGATAGGGCTTGTAGGCGTTGTCCAGCACCTCCCAGCGTTCGCCGATCCCGTCGGTTATACGGGCGAGATCGGCCGAATCGCTGGTCACCGCCGCGAACCCGTAGCGCCCTTCGATCGGCTGCTCGGGTCCGCTGAACCCGCCCTCGGCGAACAGCGCCGCGGCCAGCCCGTTCTTCGCGGCGTTGCCGACGCCGAGGCTTTTCGCCATGCTGCCGAGGCTTTCGACGAGGCTCGCGGATTGCGTTGCGGCATGGCCGAAGGCCCAGGCGGTGCGCCGCGCGTCGAGCCCGATCAGGCGGGCGCAGGCGACCGCCGCCCCGAAAATCCCGCAGGTCGCGGTGATGTGCCAGCCGCGCCGGTAATGCGTCGGCATCACGCCGAGCCCGATGCGGCACGAGATCTCGACCCCGACAATAAACGCGTGCAGCAGTTCGCGGCCGGACACCGCACGCAAGTCGGCAAGTGCGAAGAGACCGGGTGCTACCGGCGCCGCCGGGTGCATCACCGTTG
Source organism: uncultured Alphaproteobacteria bacterium (assembly GCA_963814865.1). Taxonomy (GTDB): domain Bacteria; phylum Pseudomonadota; class Alphaproteobacteria; order ATCC43930; family CGMCC-115725; genus AP-15. Next base: position 15,817 of record CAWFEN010000005.1, read on the forward strand.
CGAGATGCGTGTCGTCGTACTCGAGGACATTGGCGCTGACCGCGTTCAGGAAAGCGGCATTAAGCGCATCGGGCCGCTCGCCGCGCCCGATCACGGTCGCCTGCGGCGGCCCGAAGAACGGCGTCAGCACCTTGACCGCGATGTCCATTGCCTCGTCATGTGCGCCGCCGAGCGCACAGCCGACAAAGTTCAAGAGCCCGCGCACGCCCTCGCGCCGCACCTCCGGCGGGATGGCCTCCCATTGCGAGCCGGCGATGAATTGCGCCAGCCGGTTCGTGAGATGCGATTGCTGGCCGCTCATTGGCCCCTCCTCAGATCGCCAGATAGCCGCCGTCCACCGTTACCGTGCTGCCGGTTACCCAGCGCGAACTCGTCGCAGGCAAGAAACAGCACCGCTCCGACGAGATCGTCGGCCTGGCCGAGCCGGCCGAGCGGGATCATCGCCTCTGTCGCACGCCGCGCCTCGGGGTCGATATAGCTCGCGCGCGTAAGCCCGGTCAGCGTCGGGCCCGGCGCGATCGCGTTGACACGGATGCCGTGCCCCGCCAGATCGACGGCCATCGCCTGCGTCAGCGAGCGCGCGCCGCCCTTCGAGGCGACATAGGCGACCCGCTCGGGCCGCGCCACCTCGGCGAGCTGCGAGGTCACGTTGATGATGCTGCCGCCGCCCTCCTTGACCATTTGCCGCGCCGCCGCCTGTCCGACGTGAAACATGCCGGTCAGGTTGACCGCGATGATGCGGTCCCAGGTCTCGGCATCGACCTCGAGGAAATTGCGCCGATGACTGACCCCGGCCAATTCGAGCACGATGTCGAGCCGGCCGAATTCACGCACGACAGCGGCAACGGCCGCATCGATCCCGACACGATCGCGCACGTCGAGAGGCGACGCGGCCGCCCGCCCGCCGGCAGCACGAATTCGAGCAGCGGTAGCCTCGGCCGCGGCACCATCGCGGTCGGTGCAGAACACCGCCGCGCCCTCGCGTGCCAGCGCCTCGGCCCCGGCGCCGCCGATGCCGCCTCCCGCTCCCGCAACCAGCGCCACTTTGCCCGCGACCCGCCCCATGCCGTCCTCCTGTCATGTCGTCCTGCGGTTTTTACCACGAGGCCCGGAAGCCGGCGCGACGGTGGCGGTGTTGCAGGTCTGGCCGGGACAGGAAGCGCGCGGCCTGCGTGTGAACGGCGCGCGCACGCCGCGCTCGTCGATCCGCGGAGAGATGGGCTTTCGTTAGGACGTCAGCCTGGTAGTGGGTCACGAACTGGCCCACCACCGTCAGCGTCGCTAATTCCGCGCGTCGGCCAATGCTGCCACCGTGTTGTCGACCATCGAGCATGCCGATCCGGCAGCGCCTCAGCTCGGCCTATGGCGGGCCCGATGCGCGGTTGGACCGTGTCGCCGCCGATTTGCGCAGCGCCATCAGCCCTACTTCGTCCGCGCGCCTGATCGACGTGCTTGCGACGATTGTTACCGTCGGCCGCACTCGGCCGATCCTCGCGATCTCCCACGACTTTGAGGGTCCGGGGCAAGTCCGGCGCCGGCTGCCGGCAATGAGTGCCTCGGGCGGATGAGCTGAGTGCTCGCGTCGAAATCTCCGCAAGCCCGCCCCTGCATGTCTCTGCAAGCGCTAGATCCCGCCGTCGCCGCCGCCAACCTCTGCGGCGCAAGAATTTCCCGGCCGGACGAGCCGGCCTCCTCGCGGCCGCTGCGCTGTCAAATTCTCCCGCCTCAAGGTCCTGCGCTGCGCGCCGGCCGCTCGCGGGCTCGCGGTGGCGGCGGAGCCTTTGCGGTCTCGTCCCGCGAGACATCGCAGGGCCGGCCCCGCGAGATCCTCAACGGAGACCCATCATGGCGATCACCCTCGGCACCTTCACCAAGCTCGACGACGGCATCTTCTCGGGCACGCTCAAAACCCTCAACGTCAGCGCGGCACTGACCGTTGTCCCGGTCGACAAGGTGTCTGACAATGCTCCCGACTACCGGGTCTATGCCGGCCAGCGCTACGAGATCGGCGCGGGCTGGAGCCAGGTCGCGAAGTCTAGTCTAGCGCACGAGGAGACTGCGTATGCCAGAGCGTCAACCTATGACGACCCGCCTCAAGACCCTGTTTCGACGGCCCGAATTATTTGTCTTGGCGGGCGGGATCAATCCCATTGGTGCCAAGATGGCGGAAGCACTGGGCTATGACGCCTTCTACATGTCCGGGGGCAATACCTCGGCGCACCAGCTGGGCTGGCCCAACTCCGGGACCAGCATGCGCGACATGGTGGACAACGCCCGGAAAATTGTCCTGACCGTAGAGATCCCGGTCTTCGCCGATGCCGACACAGGCTACGGCGATGCCGTCAGCACGCATTACACCGTGCGGGAATACATTCAGGCGGGCATCGCTGGCGCCCACATCGAAGACCAGACGTTTCCGCCGAAATCCGGCCCTCGCCGCCGCTGTATCTCAATTACGGAGATGGTCGGAAAGCTGCGGGCGGCGATGGATGCCAAAGAGGCTCTCGACCCGGACTTCGTGATCATGGCCCGGTGCGATCTCGGCGGCGTGCCGGGCGCCGGCTTTGCGGAGATTATCGAACGCTGCCGGGCCTATAAAGCCGAAGCGCAGGTCGATGTCGTCTGCCCCAATGGCTTGCGCAGCTGGGAAGAAATTCAGGAGGCGATCCGCCTCATCCCCGGGCCCGTCGTCCCCCTCATTCCCGCCGACCTGTCGCCGTATCCCTCCTTGCAGGCGCAGCAGGATGCCGGGGCCGCCGCGGCCTGGTTTCCAGCACTGACCACGATGGCAGGCTTGCAGGCCAACTGGGATTTCCTGAGCGATTTTCGGCAGCGCGGCACATTGGCCCTGGATGCGCTCCGTGCCCAGGCGGCTCAGAGCCCTTGGGGTGTGGCCAGCAATGGCCGCATTCTGGACGAGCCGCGTCTGCGCGCCATGGAGGAGAAGTATCTTCCAGACT
>CAWFEN010000006.1:0-72500 GCA_963814865.1 uncultured Alphaproteobacteria bacterium
GCCGGCAGCCGTGCCGACATCGCCCGCGCCCACCGCGCGCGCCGCATGTTCGGCGGCGCGATGCGCCAGGCCGGCATCCTCGCCGCGGCCGGGACCTGGGCGCTCGAGCACAATCTCGGCCGGCTCGCCGAGGACCACGCCAACGCCCGGATGCTGGCGGAACGGCTCGCCGGCCTGCGCGGCGTGGCGCTCGATCTCGACACCGTGCAGAGCAATATCGTGATCTTCCAGATGGCCGGGGATATGCCCGACGCCGCGGCGATCGTCGCCCGAGCCGAGGCAGCGGGCGTGCTCGTCTCGGCCTTTGCCGCGCGCACGGTGCGGGCGGTCACCCATCTCGATGTCAGCCGCGAGCAATGCCGACACGCCGCCGACCTGCTCGCCGGGGTCATCGAGCGCCGCTGAAATCCGCGCGGGCCGCCGCCATATCAGGCATGTGCTGAAATTCGCGGCAGCCGATTGCGGTCCGCCGCTCGGCACGATAATGCTGACATCCAATCGGGATCGACGAGGATCAAGATGACGGTTCAGGCGGCCACCATCGGCCGGATCGGCAGGAGCCGCGAAGTCCGGGCGGTCGGGCTGGTTTCGTCGGCGCATTTCGTCGGCCATTTCCATTCGCTGGTGGTGCCGCCGCTGTTCCTGCTGCTGAAGGTGCGCTGGGGCGTCGGCTTTGTCGAACTCGGGCTGGCGCTGACCGTCTACGCCGTGGTTTCGGTGCTGGCGCAATTGCCGATGGGCTATCTCGCCGACCGCTTCGGGTCGCGCAAATTGCTGATCGGGGCATTGTGCCTCGGCGGCTCTGCCATCGCCTCGATCGGCATCGTCGACACCTATTCCTGGCTGCTGGTGGCGGCCGGGTTCTTGGGCGTCGCCAACGCCGTCTATCACCCGGCCGATTATGCGATCCTGTCGGCGCGGGTCGCCCCGCAGCGCATCGGCCGCGCCTTTTCCGTCCACACCTTTGCCGGCATGCTCGGCAATGCCCTGGCGCCGCTGACCATGCTGGCGCTGGTGCCCTGGGTCGGGACGAGCGGCGCGCTGATCATGGCCGGGATGGTCGGGCCGCTGGTGGCTTTGCCGCTGATCGGCGCACGCACGGTCGAGGGCGACACCCTGGCTACGGCGGAAACGGCGGCGCATCGCGACGCGGCGAAAACCGGCCGCAGCGGCACGATCTTTACGCCGGCGATCCTTAGCCTGATGGTGTTCTTCGTCCTGCTGAGCCTGTCGACGAGCGGCATCACCAACTTCTCGGTCCCGGCGCTGATGAGCGGCTACCATCTGCCCTTCGGCGCGGCCAATCTGGCGCTGACCGCCTATCTGACGGCGACCGCGCTCGGAGTGCTGTGCGGCGGGTTTGTCGCCGACATGACGCGGCGCCACGGCGAGGTCGCCGCTCTCGGGTTCGGGCTGAATGCGGTTCTCGTCCTGACGATCGGGACGATCGGTTTCGGGCCGGCCCTCCTCGTCCTGGTCATGGGCCTTGCCGGCCTGCTGTCGGGGCTGATCCAGCCGTCGCGCGACATGCTGGTGCGCGCGGCCGCACCCGCGGGCGCGGTCGGGCGGGCGTTCGGGATCGTCACGATCGGTTTCAGCATCGGCGGCACGATCGGCCCGATGCTGTTCGGCTGGATCATGGATCGCGGCGCGCCGCGCTGGATTTTTGGTGCCAGCGTCGTGTTTATGCTGCTGACCGTGGCGGCGGCCCTGATCGGCGATCGGCGATCGCGTATCCAGAACGCCGGGACCGCGCCGGCGGCCGGAGCGGCGCTCTAGCGGCGAGCCCGCGCCCCGGATCGCGCCGGCGGCTGCGCCGTTGAATACCGGCCCGGACCGGCGGCGCCCTCCGAGCCTCGCGCTCGATGTTGCCGGATGGCTTGCGGATTCTTTCGGCAGGCTGCGCGGGACCCGCTCACCGGCACGCGCTGCGCTGCGGCCGTTCACCGACGCCTTGTGCGCGCCGGTGCGCCATCCCGAGGGCGCGCCGCTGGTCAGTGCGATCATTCTCAGCCGCAACGGCGCGGCGCTGCTCGAAACGCTGCTGGCGAGCCTCCATCGCGTCAACCGCTACCCGGCGATCGAGATCATCGTCGTCGATCACGGCAGCTCGGACGGTACGCGGCGGGTCGTCGCGGCCTGGCAGGGGCGCCTGCCGGTCACGCTCGTCCCCTGCCGGGCGAATTACAGCTTCTCCTATTCGTGCAATCGCGCCGCCGAGCGGGCCGCCGGCGAATTTCTGCTGCTGCTCAACAACGATATCGAATTCAGTGAAGACATGATCGGCCGGATGGTCGCCGCAGTGCAGGAAACCGGCGGCATCGTCGGCGTCAAGCTGTTCCGCGAGGGGCGTTCGGCCATCGGCGCGCGCCGCCCCTACCACATCGGCGTGCGGTTCGGCTGGCATCCAGGTCAGCGCCGTCTCGTCCCCTATAACGCCGTGCCGAGCGCCGGCGATGCCGAGATCCAGATGGCGCCGGCCCGTTTCCCGGCGGTGACGGCCGCGCTGATGATGTGCCGGCGCGCCGATTATCTCGCTTTGGGCGGTCTCGACGAGGCGTTCGTCTACGGCTACGAGGACCTCGATCTGTGCCTCAAATTCCGCTTCCGCCTGGGTCGGCCGGTGACCTGCCTGAACGATGTGTCGGCGATCCATCGAGAAGGGCGCAGCCGTCGGGTGCAAATTTCGCGATCGACGCGCCGGCTTTGGCTGGAAGACAACGCCGCGGCGTTCGACCGGCGCTGGGGCTACCGGCTGCGCCGCGAGGCCGCTCTCGCACTTTTCGGCGATGACGGCTCCTATTGGGGACGCCGGGCAGGGCTCGGCATCGCCGCCGCCGATGACGCGATCTGGGCCGAGATCGCGCCGCTGGCCGAGGCGGTCGCGGCACGCTGTGGCTGGTCGGTCTGCCGCCTGCGACGCGGCCGGGCCGGCATCGATCTCGCCGCGCTCGACCTGCTGATCGTCGCCGATCCGGCCATCCCGGCCGTGCATGTGGCGCCTTCGCCATCCCGGCATGCTGGTCGCCGCCTGGCAGGGAAAGACGGCATGGCTATCGCCGGATCGCGATCCCTCCGTCTACGATTTCCTGCTGGCGAGCGATGCCGGCCTGGCCGCAACCGTCCGGCAGACGACCGGGCGGCCGGTCGCCGTCGTCGCGCCGAATACCGCCGGCGCCGAGGCGCTGTTGGCTGCGATCATCGGCCATCTGCGCGACCACCACCGCTTCGTCCTCAAATTGCCGGCGGATTTCGATCGCGGTTTCGCCGGCACGGCCGCGGAACTGCTGCGCCGCGAGGGCCATGCGGTCCGGATCAATCCTCAGTCATCGTGGGAAGCGGCGGATCGGCTGTACGACGACGTGGTCATCCTGTTCGCCAGCGAGCCATGTCCCCGGCCGCAACCCGCAGCGATCAACCTTGCCTGCGGGGATTGGCCGGGCGATCAGCCGGTCGATGCCCGATTGGCGCTCGCCGACGCCCGCTCTCTCGCCGCCGCAATCCTGGCCGAGGTGGCGCGCCTCCACCCGCTGCGCATGCTCGGCCCAAGGGACGAACCGCTGCAAGCCCACCCCCGCGGCCCGGCCGGCCTGGCCGAAGGCTGGAGCGATCGCCGCGCCGCCCTCCGCGTCTGACGTAGCGCCGGCCGTGCGCCGGGCGTTTTACGCCGGCATCGGGTCGACCACACCCGCATCGAATTCGAAAAGCCAGCGCAAGGCCTCGGGCGAGCGGTCGCCGGCCTTTGCCCATTCGGCGTCGCGTGCCTCCTGTGCCAAACCGTCGCGCAGGTGAAATCGGGTCTTGTTGGCGCGCGACATGTCTTGGAGGCGGGTGACCCGCGGCAGGCGCAGCTGTTCGTAGCGCCGTAACGCCGCGGCCGGATCGTCGGCGCCGGCGGCAAGGCAGGCGGCGAGGGCCGCGCCGTCCTCGATCGCCTGCGCGGCACCCTGGCCCATGAACGGGTACATCGGATGGCAGGCGTCGCCGAGCAACGTCGTATTCCCGACCGACCAGCGCACCAGCGGGTCGCGGTCGAACAAGGCCCAGATGAAGCAGGCGTCGGCTGCGGTGATGATCCGCCGGACTTGGCCATGCCAGCCCGCGAAAGCGGCGAGCGCACGTTCGATCGTGGCGCGGTCGGTCCAATCCTCGCGGTTCCAGCTGTCGTGCTCGGTCCAGCCGACGAAATTGAGGAGCCGCCCGCGCGAGACGAAATAGTGCACGAGATGCGCGCCGGGGCCGACCCAGGATTGCGAGCCGAGTTCGAGGCCGAGATCGGCGACGCGTTCCGCCGGCACCAGTCCACGATAGGCGACGCAGCCGGCAAAGCGCGGCGCTTCCTCGCCGAATAATGCCGCACGTACCGCCGAATGGATGCCATCGGCGCCGACCAGCACATCGGCTTTGATGCGCGCGCCGTTCTCGAACCAGGCTTCGGTGCCGTCGCCGCAATCGGCGAGGCCGACGAGACGGTGGCCGAGATGGATATGCTCGGCCGGGAAGCCCGCGGCGATCACCGCCAGGAGATCGGCCCGGTGGATCGTCAAATGCGGCGCACCGTAGAGCTGCTCGCACAGCGGGTTCAGCGATGCGCGCTGCAAGGTGCGCCCGTCCTGCCAGCGCCGCTGGTGGCTCCCCACCGGGCGCACGCCCTCGCGGTCGAGCCCATCGCCGAGCCCGAGCCGGTAAAGGATGCGCGCCGCGTTCGGCCCCATATTGATGCCGCCGCCGATTTGGGTCAGCTCCGGGGCCTGCTCGTAAACCTCGGCCTCGAACCCCGCCCGGCGCAGCGACAGCGCCGCGGTGAGCCCGCCAATGCCGGCGCCGATCACGGCAACTTTAAGCGGGGCGCCGGTCATCGCGACGCGCGGTCAAGCGTTCCCGCGAATTACGCTGGTGCATCGAAGAGGGGACCGTCATACCCGGACTTGTGCCGGGCATCCACGGAAGCCGGCGAGGAACCATTCCAATGTTCCGTGCATGGCCCGGACAAGCCCGGTCATGACGGGTGATTGATGGGTTTGCGCCGAAGCATCGGAAATCAGTGGGTCTTCTCGGTCTGCCAGCGCGCGAGCGCCTCGTGCGGCTTCGAGATGGCGGGGTCCATGATCTCGCCATGCGTGCCGGTGCTGGCGGTCAGTTCGATGATGTAGCCGTTGGGATCGCGAAAATAGATCGAGCGGACAAAACCGTGATCGACCGGTCCGCGCACCTCAATTCCTTCCGCCTTCCCCTTGTCCAGCATTTTGTCGAAAACCTCGGGCTCGACGCCGAGTGCTATGTGCAGATCCAGCGAATCCTGCCTCTTGAACTCGAACGGCGCGCCCGGCACCTCGAAAAAGGCAAGGCAGGAGCCGTCATCCATCTCGAAGAAGGTGTGCAGCGCGTGGCCCCCGCCGATCTCGAACGCGCTGACCAGCCGCAGCCCGAGGAAATCCTCGTAAAATCCCCGCGTCTCCTCCGAATCGCGGCACCGATACGCATTATGATGCAGCCCTTTGATCATCGCATCCTCCCAACGCATCACGTGCCCGCAGGATACCGCCAATCCCCGACCCGCGCCATCATCGGGTGGCCAAGCGGTGCACGGGGCCCGAATTTCGGCCCTCGACGCCACAGCGGCCATCAACGTCTCCCGTCGGCGGGGAGCCGGAAGTCTGCTGCCACCCAATGCCCGAAATCCCGTACCACTCAAAAGCCGCATAATCGCTTTCTCTGGGTTATGAATAGGCGCGGCGTAGCCGCCACGCCGAACTGCCGTTACTCAACCATCGCCCTTGCTTGTCGCGGGTGGTGGCAAAAAAGGAAGAGGAGCGCATCGATGAGGACGACGCACCGCCGCTATTGGGTCTTTTTCCTGCTGCTTCTGTTCGGCGCCATTGCCTATGTCGATCGCGTCAACATGTCGGTGGCGGGCAAGCCGATCGCGCACGAATTCGGGCTGTCGCCGATCGCGCTCGGTTATCTGTTCTCCTCGTTCCTGTGGGCCTATGTGCTGATGATGCTGCCCGGCGGGCGGCTGATCGACCGCTGGGGCAGCCATGTCGTGGCCTCGGTCGCCACCGCAGTGTGGTCGGCGGCGCAAATGGCGACCGGATTGGTCGGCAGCTTCGCGACGATGCTGGCGGTCCGGCTCGGCCTGGGGATCGGCGAGGCGCCATTCGCCCCGATTTCCTACAGCAGCGTCCGGTCATGGTCCCCCTATACCGAGCGCGGCACCGCCATTGCCGCGATCTCGGCCGGCTCCAGCCTCGGGCTGGCACTCGGTGCGCCGGCCGTGGCCTGGTTGATCGAGAGGCTGTCATGGCGCTGGTCCTTCGTCATCACCGGGGCGGTCGGTTTTGTCTGGGTGCTGATCTGGTTCGCGCTGGTCTCGACGCCGGAAAAGACGCGGTGGCTGCCGCAAGCGGAGCGCGAGTACATTCTCGCCATGCGCGACGCCGGCATCGCGCCGCCAAATCACGGCGGCGTCGGCTATCTCGGGCTGATTCGCTGTCCGGCGATGTGGGGCTTGTTCATCTCCCAGGGTTGCCTCGTCTACACCGGCTACCTGTACCTTTCCTGGCTGCCGAATTACCTGCAAACCGCACGGCACCTGTCGATGCTCAACTCCGGCATTTACACGGCGATCCCGTTTCTCGTCGCCATGGTGGTCGGCATCGTCGCCAACTGGGCCGGCGACAGGCTGCTGACCGCCGAAGCGGTGCGTGCCGGCAACCGCCGCTACCTGGTGGCGCTCAGCCTGCTGTTCATGGCGGCGGGTCTGGCGATCCCCTTTGTCCAGTCGCTGGCCGCGGTCATGGCCCTGATCACGATCGCGGTATCGGCCGCCCATGTCGGGCCGGCTGCCAACGGCGCCCTGGTCGGCGACCTGCTGCGCTCGCCTGGCGATGCCGGACGGGCGATGGCCTTTCTCGTTCTCGGCGGCAACAGCTTCGGCCTGCTGGCGCCGATCGTGACCGGCTATGTCGTTGCCGCTACCGGCAGCTTCAACGCGGCCTTCGCCGTCGCCGGTGTGCTGGCGCTGGTCGGGGCGGCAGCGGCTCTGGCGCTGGCGCGCGGCACGCTCGGCGAGCACGTCCGGCCATCGCGGGCGAGACCACGTCTCGCCAACTGACGCTCGCGGCGCCGCCAACCGGTGATCCGACCAAAACGATCCAAGCGGGATGGCTGCGTCACGACACCATCGGCCGCTGCCGGCCGGATAGGCGTCAGAAGCGGATGTCTTGGGGTGGGAGGGCGAATTCGGAGCGGGCGAAGATGAAGGCGGCGCGTTCGGGGTTGTTGCCGGCATGGGCGCGCATTGCATGCACGTCGCGCCAGGCGCGCTGGATCGGGTTGTCGAGAAAAATGCCGCGGCCGCCGCTCGCCTCGAACAGCCGGTCGACGGCGCGCACGCTCCATTCGATCGCCTTGCCGGCGTCCCAGCGATAGCGGGCGCGGTCGGCGAGCGGGATCTCCTCGCCGGCGCGGGCATGGCGCATCATCGCGGCGAAATTGCCGAGCAGCCGGTCGTGCGCCGCGTCGATCTCGGCCGCCGCTTCGGCCAGGCGATATTGCATGAAGGGATCTTCGGCGACGCGCGACTGGTCGCGCAGATTGACCCGCCTGGCCGCCTGCTCGCGGAAGGCCGCGAGCGCGCCCTGCGCCACGCCGATCGCCGGCGCGGTTATGCCGTAGGGAAAGATCAGCCCGAACGGCAGGCGGTAGAGCGGGGCATCGTTGATGGCGGCGCCGGGGTGCCGCAGATGGAACGCGTCCTGGTAGGAGTGGGTCCGGTACTCCGGCACGAACGCATCCTCTACCACGAGGTCCTTGCTGCCGGTGGCGCAGAGGCCGGTCACGTGCCAGTTGTCGTCGATCGCATAATCGCGGCGCGGCACCAGGAACACCCGCGCCTCGGGCGGTTCGCCGGCCGCGGCCGGCGGCACGATGCCGCCGAGCACCGCCCAACGGCAATAATCGCAGCCGCTGGAGAACGACCAGCGCCCGTGCAGGCGAAACCCGCCGGAAGCGTGCTCGACCGATCCGGTCGGCGCCAGCGAGGTCGACAGCTGGACGCTCGAATCCTCGCCCCAGACATCCTGCTGCGCCTGCGGCGGCAGGATCGCCAGGTGCCAGTTATGGACGCCGAGCACCCCGAGGACCCAGCCGCTCGACCCGCAGACGGCGCCGACCTCCATGACCGCCTGGTAGAAGGTGCCCGGATCGAGCTCATAGCCGCCGAAACGCTTCGGCTGCAAGGCGCGGAACAGCCCCGCCTGCTGGAAATCGGCAAAGGTCTCGTCGGGCAGCCGGCGCAATTGCTCGGCCCGCGCCGCGCGCTCGCGCAGTGCCGGCAACAGGGCGCGCACGCGGTCTAGATAGATTGCGGGGGTCATGTGATGGGCCTTCGCTGTAGCGGCTCTTCGCTGTCACGAAACCGCGCAATCATCTGCCGGCCAATTCGGCGACCACCGGGGCGAGCACACTCAGATACGGCTCAAAAATCGTGAAATACGAAAAGCCCCAGCGCTGCCGGACCGCGCGCAATTGTTCGATCATTTGCCCCGCGGTGCCGATCAGCAGGTGAGGGGTTTCGAGGAACTCTGCGGGAGTGAGCTGGTTCCAATGGCGCGCCAGTTCTTCGGCTGCCCGCTCACGGTCCTCGACCGCGACGACGCGTTGGATCAGGAGGTTCAGCTCCAGCTGCGCCCACCTCGCACCCGCGGCTTCTTGGACGAGCCGGATTCGCCTGTCGATCTCCGCTACTTTCCAGCCGGTAAGATCGGGCGCCACGCCGCCGCGGCGGAACGTAATTCCCGAGAAACCGGCGATATCCGCCTCCTGTGCCGCGATGGTAAGGAGGCGGCTGCCATTCCCGCCGATGGCGATTGGGGGGTGGGGCCGTTGCACCGGGAGAGGATAGATCTTGTGGCCGCTGATCCGATAATACCGGCCGGCGAAACTGACGGGTTCGCCGGTCATCAGGCTTTTTATTACCGTGACAGCCTCTGCCAGCCGCTCGACCCTGATGCCCCCCACATCAAAGGCCAATCCTGCCTGGTCGTATTCGGATCGCATATACCCTGCGCCCAAGCCGAGGATCAGGCGACCTTCCGTCAAGAGATCAGCAGTGGCCGCCTCGCGCGCCACCAGCACGGGATGTCGGAAGTCGTTGTTGAGCACATTGGTGCCGAGCCGGAGGGTCTTTGTCGCTTCCGCCGCGCTGACGATGGCGGGAATGGGCGCGAAGAACTCGCTCAGGTGATCGGGGACCGTCAGCACGTCATAGCCGAGCGCTTCGATCCTCCGGGCCTTCTCGATCCACTCGGCGCGCGAGCGCGACGGCCCGACATTGACCCCGAAGCGGAACGGCGTCATGCGACTAAGTTCCGGTCAGCCGAACGGGCCTTGGAAGACCTGATCGACATAGGTGTCGGAGAGTGGCTCCAGCGCTTCGGGCCAGTTGCCGTTGACAGGGCGGCGCTCGGCGGCCGGGCGGACGCGGCCGTCCCAGCCGATCTGCTCCATGTAGTAGTAGAGCTGGATGCAGTGGCCGTCGGGGTCGAGCGCGAAGGCCGAATAGTCGATGCCGGGATAGAGCTCAGCCGGGATCGCATCGACAAAGGTGACGCCGTGCGCCTTCAGGAATTTGACGGCCTCGCGCAGTTGCGCGTAGCTGCCGAGCTCGACGCCGAACGACATGCAGGTCGTGTGCGGGCTGAGGCCGAGGCTGCCGCGCAATTCCTTTGGGAAGAGGCCGACGCTGTGGTGCTCGGCGCCGCAGCGCAAAAAGACGCAGCGGGCACCGCGGTAGGTGGTCTCTTCGCTTTTCGTAAAGCCGAGCCGCTCGGCATAAAAGACCTCGGCGCGCTCGACATCGTCGACGAAAAGGCTCAACGGGCCGATCTTGGTGATCTTGAACGGGCGAGGCAGCAGAACGCCTTCGACGTCGTAGGTCGCGGGCAACGTCTCTTTCGGTTGATGGCCCGACAATACCGCGATGCCCTTGCCGTACGCCTCGGCCAGCTCGGCTGCCTCGGACATCTGCGGCAAAGACGGCTTTTCCTGAAAGCCGCGGTAATACATGTCGCGCGGCTTTGACAGCCGGTTCCAGCCGATCTGCTCGATGCCGTAATAGAATTCGTTGGTGTGGCCGTCGGGGTCGTAGACATAGACGTGCCAGTTGCTGCCCGGCATGTCGCGGCCGACGCGCTGGATCCGGACCTGATGGTGCGCGAAATAGTCGTGCGCCTCGGTGATCTCGCGCAAGCTGCCGCATTGCCAGGTGATCTGGTTGATCGTGACCTCGGGCGCGAATTTGCGGTCGGCGCGGTGGTCCATGACCTTTTTCGGGAACAGCACAAAGGCGTGGTGATCGGTGCCGTAGCGCATGAAATAACCGCGCGGGTCGCCGAGATCGCCATTCTTCGGAAACCACGGCATGCGCGAGAAATCGAGCGTGTCGGAGGCGGTGAAGCCGAGCAGGTCGCCGTAGAATTCGCGCCCCTCCGGCAATTTCTCGACATTGAACCCGAAATGCCCGAGCCGGCGGACCTTGAACGGCCGCGGCAGCATTATCCCGCCGACATCGTAGCGCTCTGTAACGGCTGACATCGTTCGCTCCCTCCTCTGCGCGCGCAGGATCTATCGCACGGTTCGCCTCTGGTAATTATCGCATCCTTTCGCTGCCGCCAAGCGCGGCCGGCCGGTCATACCGCGTCGTCAGGCGCCAGCGGCCGCTGCAGCAGCTCTCTGATCCGCTCCTTCATCGCGCGCTGGTCGAAGCTGCGCAACAGGTTGATGCGGTTGCGGTTGGGATCGCCGCCATGCCAGTATTCATAGGTTTCCTGCCGCAGCCCGAACGACGAGGCGGCGAGTTCGTGGGCGAGGCGGAAGAGGCGGGATTTGTATTCGACCTCGACATCCTTCCCGCGCATGTAGCGGTCGAGGTAGCGGCGGATCTCGGGATTGGCGAGGTCGTTCTCGCTTGGCTGCATGATGATGCCGGAGGCGCAGATCTCGCGCATCAATTCGACCATGCGGCCGGAAACCTGGGTGAACCAGATATGCAGCTCGCGGGCGGGACCCAGTGTCCACTGGCCCGTCGCGGTCGGGCCGGCCTCGTGCTCGACCCCCTCCATCGCGTGCCGCCAGACCTCGCAATAGGTCGCCATTTCGCCGAGCTTGGCGGCCACCTCGCGGTAGTCGATGACGCCGATCGCCTCGGCGACCATCGTCGCGACCGCAGTCATCAGGCGCATGCGTACCTCGACGCGGCACAGATTAGCCCAACCGAGAAAGTTGAAATTGACGCCGGAGCCGTCGGCGCCGAGCATCTTCACCATCGGCGTCGGGTCGTAGAGCATGAACAGGCGGTCCCACGGCACCAGCACGCGGTCGAAGAACAGCATGCAGTCCTGTTCGTCGAGCATCCTGAACGGATGTCCCCAGGAGCCGAACCAGCGCGACACCGGCTCGCGCGCCAGGATCTTGAGGCCCGGCGCATTGGTCGGAATGGCGAAGGCGAGGACGCATTTCGGGTTGCTGCGCCGCGCGAAGGTCGCCGACAGCGAGACATAGCATTCGTGGCTGTGCGGCGCCGCGGTCGAAAGCTGCTTGCCGCCGGTGACGACAACGCCGTCGGCAGCCTCCTCGACGACGTGCAGCGCCACTTCCGAATCCTCCTGCACGGTGCGCTGCTCGTTCTGCGGCTGGGCGCTGCGGTCGACCTGCGGATCGCCGAGCGCATGGGTCAGGAACAGGTCATGGCTCATGCAGTATCGATAGTAATTCTCCAAATTCTCGCCGAAATCGCATTTCGCGTGCCTGACGGCGCTGAACGCGTCCTTGAGATGCAATGCCGAGATGATGTAGGGCGCCAGGATGTCGGGGCTGCGGCCGAGCTGGCCCCAGGTCAGCTCGTTCCACAGCTCGCTGTTGCGGCGCTTGCGCTTCAGGTCTTCGGCCGAGCGCGGCAACAGCCAGCTCACGCTGATATGCCGGCCGCTCGCCGGGTCGATGCAGGTCATCGCATCGCGATAGCGTGGGCTGTTCTGCAGATCGTAGACGCGCGCCAGCTCGGCGATCATGTCGCGGAAGGCCGGATGAATAGTGACGTCCGCGACCCGCTCGCCGTCGATCCAGACTTCGCGGCCGTCGCGCAGGCTTTCGATATAGCGCCGGCCGGTCATCGGGCCTGGCGCGTCGCTCCCCGGCATGTCGCTTGTCGTCATCGTCTCGGCATTTGCTGCTGACATCGTCGCGTTCCCCGTCGTCTCTCGCGGCCGCAAGCGGAGCAGACGCAGCATGCCACGTTCCCACACCGCCGTCTCCGGATGCGGCACCGGCTTTACCTTCGGCCGCGGATCATTCAGGCTGGGGCGAACCCGTTCAACCACTCCCGGACCCGCCGCCATGCCGCAGCAGCAGATCGTCTCCGAACTCGCCCCGACCGGCGTCCTGCGCGCCGCGATCAACATGGGTAATTTTTTGCTGGTTACCGGAAAGAGCCCCTCGGGCGATCCCGCAGGCGTCGCCCCGGACATGGCCCGCGAAATCGCCGCGCGCCTGGGCGTGCCGGTCTCCTACCTGCCTTATGCCAGGCCCGGCGCGCTGGCCGATGCGGCGGGGAGCGATGTCTGGGACATCGGGCTGATCGGCGCCGAGCCGCAGCGCGCGGAAAAAATCGCCTTCAGCCCTGCCTATGTCGAGATCGAGGCGACCTATCTGGTGCCGCCGGGCTCGCCGCTGAAGACGATCGCCGAGGTCGATCAGCCCGGCAGGCGTGTTGCGGTGACCGCGCGCAGCGCCTACGGCCTGTGGCTCGAGAACAACTACAAAAAAGGCGAGCTGTTGCAGTTCGACAATGCCGAGGCGGCGCTCAAAGCGTTCGACGGCGAAAAACTCGACGCCTATGCCGGGTTGCGGCCGGGCTTGATCGAGCTGCAGCAGACGCGGCCCGGCGCGCGCATTCTCGACGGCCAGTTCACCGCCGTGCAGCAAGCGGTCGGCACGGCGCGGGGCAACACGGCCGGCGCCGCCTTCCTGCGCGACTTCGTCGAGGAGGCGAAGCGGTCGGGGCTCGTCGCGCGCCTGATCGAGCGCCACGACGTGGTCGGCCGCCTCTCGGTCGCGCCGCCGGCCTGAGCCCGAGCTCCATCCGTGCCCGTCGAGCAACAGCGCCGGCGGAAACCGGCGCTCAAGGCGCGACGTAGACCATCCACGATACGCCGAAGCGGTCGGCGACCATGCCGAAGCACGTCGAAAAGAAGGTCTTCGCCAAGGCCATCTGCACCTGACCGCCATCGGCGAGAGCAGCGAACAGCCGCTCGGCCTCGGCATTGTCGGTCACCGTCAGCGACAGCGCAAAGCCCGCGAAGTTCGGCCGCCCCAGGCAACGGCCGTCGGAGGCCAGCACCGTCGCATCGCCGATGCGGAGGTTCGCGTGCATAACCTTGTCCTCGCCGCCGGGCGGGACCATGCCGGGCGGGGGAGGATCAGGGTTGTCCTTGAAACGCATCAGCATCGTCACCTCGGCGCCGAGCGCGCTGCGGTAGAACTCGATCGCCTCTTCGCAGCGTCCGTCGAAGAACAGGTAGGGTTGGACTTGCAATGGCTGCTCCTTCTCGATGTTCGGGTGGGCGAACGGCCGCCGGCCACGCCATCATGGCGCTTCGCCGGCGGTCTGTGGCAGTGTTCTCGGCGTGAACTGCGACGCCCGGCGACGGAGGTGCGAATATGCCGTACGGAGGAAACGACTGGCTGGCCCTGACCCAGGAGCCGACACTGGAGCCGGAGATCCCGATCTGTGATCCGCATCATCATTTCTGGGACTTCCGCCTCGAGCGCGTCCCGTACCAGCGCTATCTGCTGCACGAGCTGGTCGCCGACATGAGCTGCGGCCACGATGTGCGTTCGACGGTGTTTATCGAGGCGCGGTCGATGTACCGGCCGGACGGGCCGGTCGAGCTGCGCCCGGTCGGCGAGGTCGAGTTCGTCCAGGGGCTGGCCGCCGCCAGCGCCAGCGGCCGGTATGGGTCCTGCCGGGCGGCGGCGGCGATTATCGGCCATGCCGATCTGAAGCTCGCAGACCGGGTCGAGCCGGTGCTGGAAGCGCTGCGCGCCGCCAGCCCCAACCGGTTTCGCGGCATCCGGCATACCGTGACCTGGGACCCCCATCCGGAAGTGGAAAACCGGGAAAGGGAAGGGGTCCTGGCCAGCGCCGAATATCGCGCCGGCGCGCGCGTGCTGGCGCGGATGGGCCTGTCGCTGGACACCGGCGTATGTTTCCCGCAGCTGCCCGAGCTGGCGGCCTTCGCCAGGGCGGCGCCCGATCTGACCATCATCCTGAACCATCTCGGCGGCCTGACGCGGGTCGGCCCTTACGGCAACCGCGACGACGAGGTGCTGCCCGCCTGGCGCCGCGGCATCGCCGCCGTGGCGCAATGTCCGAATGTCCATCTCAAGCTCGGCGGCATCGGCATGCCGCGGCTGGGTTTCGACTGGCATACGCGCGACAAGCCGATCGGCTCGGAAGAATTGGCCGCGTCGATGGCGCCGCTGATGACCTATTGCATCGAGCAGCTCGGTCCGAGCCGGTGCATGTTCGAAAGCAACTTCCCGGTCGACAAGGTGTCGTTCTCGCACCACGTCCTGTTCAACGCCTTCAAACGATTCTCCAAAGGTTATTCGGCTGCCGAGCGTGCCGCCTTGTTCCATGACACCGCGGCTCGGGCATACCGGATCACCGGCGCCTGACCTCGCGACAACGGCAACGACCAAGGGGTTGACGAAGATCATGCGACGGTCGGAATGCCTGTCGCCTCCATGTAACGCCGCCGGTTTCAACAATATTGACCTCCTCCGGCGGCGCGACCATGGATATCGCGGCTTTGCCCGCCGTGCGAGGTTCTTGTCGAGGGCGGCATATCAGCAGCTGCACGAGGATTGCCCAATGTCGATGTCCAGCGTCGGGCATTATCCGCTATGAGCCTGCCGGCGCGCGCGACCGCGATGCTTGATTTCTGGTTCGGGCCGCCCGGCACCCCGGGCCGCGAACGGCACCGCGAAATCTGGTTCAAGAGCACCGGCGAATTCGATGCGGCGCTGCGCCGGGAGTTCCTCGCCGATTATGAAGCGGCCGCCGGCGGCGTGCTGCCATCCTGGGAAGAATCGGCCGAAGGCGCGTTGGCTGTGGTGCTGCTGCTCGACCAAGTGCCGCGCAACATCTTCCGCGGGACGCCGCGGGTCTATGCGACCGATGCTGCGGCCCGCGCCGCTGCCGACCGGGCGCTTGCGCGCGGCTTCGATCGGTTGGTCCCGCAGAGCTGGCGGCTGTTCTTTTACATGCCGTTCCATCACAGCGAGGATCTCGCCGACCAGCGGCGCTCGCTGGCGCTATTCGATGCACTGCCGCGAAATCCGGATCGGGGCGGTTCTTTGCGTCGCTACGGGCGCCCCTACATCGAAGTCATCGAGCGTTTCGGCCGCTTCCCGCACCGAAATCAGATCCTTGGCCGGGAATCGACGGCGGAGGAAATCGCTTTCCTCGCAGAACGCGAGCTGCGTTTCGGACGGCCATTCGAGAAGGACGCCGGGGGCGGGGTCTGATCGAGGGTCGACGCACCCGTCAACCCGTTACTGGAGGAGCGAATATGACCATCGCCGGGATCAGCGTCGCGACGCTGGAGAGTTTTGCCGATGGTCGGCCATTCGGCGCGGCGGGACCGTATGTGCGGATCTTCGGCACTGCGCGGGGCGAGCTCGACCCGGCGAGGCCGGAGAACCAGGTCATCGCCGATCTCGACAAGGCGGTGAGAAACGCGCGCGGCATGGTCGAGTACGAGACCGACTTTTTCATCCTGCGCCCGGCCGAGTCACGGCGGCCGGGCGGCGTCCTCGTTTATGACGTGACCAATCGCGGCCGGAAGGTGATCCTCGGCCGGCTCGACGAAGCCGGAGGCAACGCCGACACCAACGATCCCAAGACAGCGCAGGATGTGGGATCGGGTTTCACACTCGGGCGCGGCTACAGCCTCGTCTGGTCCGGCTGGGATTCGGGGGCGCCGCGCGCCAACAACGGCATGACCGCGCGGCTGCCGCCCGCGCTGGAAAACGGCCGGCCGCTGGTGCGCCGCATCCGCGACGAGTTCCATATCGGCACCCGCGCGCCGGGCAGGGGCGATGTCGTGCGGCTCAATTATCCGGCCGTCTCGACCGACCGGACCAAGGCACGCCTGACCGTGCGCGACCGCGAAGGCGACGCCCGGACCGAGATCCCGGCCGATGCCTGGGAGTTTGTCGACAATCAGTCGATCCGGCTGTTGCCGGTCGGCACCCTGTTCGCGCCGGTCAAGATCTACGAGGTCTGGTACGAGGCAACCGGATCGACCGTGATGGGCGTCGGCTTTGCCGCGACCCGCGACCTCGTCTCCTTCCTGCGCTACGAGCGCGCCGATCGTAACGGAACGGTAAACCCGATGATCCCGGACGGGGCACAAGGCAGTGCGGTCGAGCACACGCTCGCCTTCGGCGTGTCGCAGGCCGGCCGCTTTCTGCGCCACTTCCTCGATCTCGGCATGAACGATGACGGGCATGGCCGACGCGTCTTCGACGGCGTGCTGACCCATGTCGCCGGCGCCGGCAAGGTGTTCGCCAATCACAGCTTTGCGATGCCGGGCCGCACCGCGACGCAGCACGAGGACCGGCTTTATCCGGAGAACTGGTTCCCGTTCGGCAACGCGGCAACCACCGATCCTTTTTCCGGCATCGGCGGCGCCATCCTGAAGGGCCGGCCGACCGATCCTCTGATGATCGAGACCAATACCGCGACCGAATATTGGCAGAAAGGCGCCTCGCTGGTGCATACCGACCCGACCGGCCGCGTCCGACGCCGAACTGCCGGCCACGGCGCGGGCTCTACATGATCGCCGGAACCCAGCATGGCGGTGGACCGGGGACCGATCCGAGCCCCGGTCCCTGCGTCAACCCGCGCAACCCGCACAGCGCCAGCCCGGCCTTGCGGGCATTGCTCGTGGCGCTCGAGGAATGGGTCAGGACCGGGGCGGCACCGCCGCCGAGCCGGGTCCCGTCGATCGCCCAAGGCACGGCGGTCATGGCCGAGGCGGTCGAGATGCCGAAAGTGCCGGGCTTTGCCCTCGCCCCCGGCGCCAACCGCATCGCGGCGCCGATCGACTGGGTCGACCCGCCGGCGCGGCTCGACAATTTCTACGGGACCCGCGTGTCGGCGGTCGACGCCGACGGCAACGAGATCGCCGGCATTCGATTGCCGTCGATCGCTGTCCCGCTCGGCACCTATACCGGGTGGAACGTCTACCGAGCGCAGCCCTGCGAACTCGCCGACCGCGACGGGTCGCTGATCCCGTTCGCCCGGACGAAGAGCGAGCGCGAGGCTGCCGGCGATCCGCGCCCCTCCCTCGAAGAACGCTACGGCAGTCGCGATGCCTATGTCGCGCGGGTCGAAGCCGCGGCCGCGGCGCTCGTCGCCGACCGCCTGCTATTGCCGGCCGACGCCGCCGCCTACGTCAAAGCCGCCCAGGAATGCGACCGGTTCTGAGCGCCGTTCTCCGCCCGGTTAAGGATGCACGCTCGGAAACAGCCTCAGCACCGGGCCGCGTTTGGCGCATAACCGGCCTTCTGGAAATCAGCCTTGTTGCACCTCGGGTCCAGAAGAGGCGTGCTTGCCGTTCGTCCGCCCGTTCGCGTTCTCTACGGGATGCGACAGAACGTGCGGGTGGAGCGCTGGGCGTGGCGAAGATTGAAGCGAGTGTCGGATGAAATACTATGGCGCGGGCTTCATTATACGTGTTCGCATCAAGGCACGGCATATAAGGCCGTTTGAACCCACAATCGGATATGTAAACGATTCCGACTCGGTCAGAACACCAATACAGCCAGCCCAAATCAATATATCAATGACGGGTTGAACGAGAGCTTCTTTGCGAACTTTCGTTTGGATAACCTGACGCAGTCTTCGATAACGAAATGCGTTCACCCAAAAGGGCGAGTTCAAAAAGCAAATCTTTCGCGTCCGGGACAATATCGGCCAGTTCACGGTCAAAATCTTCAAGAACCTGCCAACCGAGTTCCTCCACGCCATTTTTATAATCGGCTTCATCGATTTTTTCGCGACCAAAGGTGACGGCTCGCCGGCCAGGGCTGTCTCGAAAAGCCTTATGAGGGTTAACGCGGTGCTCATGAGGGACGCATCAAGTAGCAGAATCCAAGGTGGGTCGCCGGCCTCATGGTGGGGACGGAAACAGGGTCCCAGACGGTCCGGAAGCTAGGCGGTTTGTCACCAAACCCGTGTAGTCGGCGCTCAAACATTCGCAGCAGCATTTCGCGGTCGGTCCACTCGATGCTGGCCGTTGCGAGCTTGCCGTAGTCTGCCATGCCAGATGGAAGACAAACTAGTATACGTCACTTCTGAGGAAAATAGCCCACTGGAAATCGATATTAGAGTCGTGTAAATCGTCTGCGAATTTCCTGCAAGCATTCGACGAGACCGATGATGATATAGCGTGTAAACATCGGCAAATAGGTCGGGGTCCAGAAGCGGTCAAGGTTGTCAAACAGGAGACAAACATGCCTTTAAGTTTCAAATAAGCGCAGCGCCTTCATCCCGCACTGTACGGATTTCCGAATCCGTAGACGATTTGAAGAGTTCGGATCAAATTGCGCCGATTCGTTCGCCGTGAATGGTCGATATAATCTTTCGACAATCCGAGCTGTGAGATCGGAGAGCCGAAGAGCAAAATCGCCCGAGCTATCAACGCGCTCTCGTATACGGTCTTTCAGGCGATCATAAGGTTCAAGAATTCGGAATCTATCGGACACATCGTTCATTCTTTTCCGGAAGCTTATAGCAATTTCGAGCCAGATGATGTATTCCCAGTAGGCTGCAATGAATTCCTTTCGGGTGCCATGCGATAGCTGGTCAAGAATAAGTTCCTTGAGGCGAATTAGCTGAAAGCCCTCAGGCGCGAGATCAACGACGATATTATTTCTATTGGCACGGATTTTGTTAGCGAGCTTGGAGAAATATAGCGGTTTTTGCCGCTGCCTTTGCGGCCGAGTATCTGTTTAGGTACGAGTGAGAGAATCATGACCGGAACTGCTAGGTTTCAAGCAAAGTAGGTATCAGAGCCGAGGTAGCCTCGTCTTCCGCCGCCGGGTCGCCGCAATAAACAGCATCCGAGGATATTGAGCGGCCATCGGTCGTATCTCGACGTGTGAGCGTTCCGCTTCCGCCATGGCATCCCGGAAAGTCGCGCATTTTGGGTCTATGTCCGAGATTACTATCCCAACGGGTAGAAAGTCTTCATCGAGATCGAGAGGACAGTGCGCGACTGTTATTAGAGGCAAGCAAGCAGGAAGGGTAGTATCAATGCCCTCGCGCCATTCCAATGGCGAATGCTGCTCTTTGGTTCTGGCGCGAACAATTCGGGCGCTGATGTAGTGCCAGATTGCAATGACGCCGAAGGATTGCGCAGCCGGTCGAAAGCCTCGGTAGCGGTCAGACGGTCGATTTCCTGCGGATTGAAGCTGCGAAATCGCATTCGAAGATTTTTTCACATTGCTAAGGGTAGCGCCGGAGGAAATCATCGGCTTCAGAAGAATTGGGGAGGACATAGACTAGCTCTTCGGCATTGCGCCTGGGGCGCGGCCATGGTGCGTTCGTGTACGGCCTTAGCAATATGTCGACGAGCTGCTGTTGCCCGTTCAAGTCGTTGTGCCCAATGTTATGAAGAAGCCCGATCTCTTCGAGCAGCTTGCGATCCTTGTTCGCGGCTCGGATGAGGCGCAGGGATTTCTCGTTCCTAGGGCAAGTCCGACCTCATAGGTGACGTTGTGGTTCGGCTCCGAAATGTCAGCGACGAGGGCGTCTGCTGTTTCGACCCACGAAAAGACAGATCGGTCGATTGGCTGGCCAGATTCGTCGTTGCGGTGTGATGGAATAAAGTGGCTTCTGGGGGGGCTCCACGTCCGCAAGCCCGCCGATAACGTCGAAGACGAATATGATCGGCTGATGAGAAGGCAACAAAGGTGGTATGGGTCATCCGGGCGCTCCGGGGTTAAGTTGGAGCAACCGTGGAAGCCGACATTCAATGAAGGGCTTTTCTACCCGGCGCGCACCTCTCCCCGGTTTGCGAACTTCCCCGGCGTCTATAGGCCCCCCATCCGCAAAAACCCTGTGGTAAAGGAGTTCATGGCCGAAATCTTCCCAGATCATGCGCTCCGGAGCCGAGAAATCGTGCTCGGCTCACGTTGTAGCTCCGGGCGAGTTCGTCGAGCGTAGCGCCCTGCGCGCGGCGTCTGGCGAAACTGCGCCTTGGCGTCCACGATGCGCTTGACGATGGCGAACAGGTCAAAGGTGCTGCGCGCGAGCCGGTCGATCCGCGTCACCGTCACCACGTCGCCGGGGGCCAGCTTGTCGAGCATCCGGTTAAGCTCGCGCCGGTCGGGCCGCGCGCCGGTCACCTTCTCGCGGTAGATGTTCCGGCTGGTGCATCCGGCGGCGCGAAGCTGCTCAAGCTGGCTGTCGAGGGTCTGCCCGTAGGTGGTGACGCGGGCATAGCCGATGAGCCGTTTTTCGGGGTGAGTTTCGGTCATAACTTATGATAGCCTGTAAGCCCTTGATTTCACAAGGGCAGGAACTTTGCCGAAAGTCTTGATTTCTGCAATGTGCCGTATCGGCGCGATCATCTGGGGTACACAAGAGAGGCCCACTGGCTAGACTGCTCGCTGTCGACCGCGCGACACCCAAAAGCGCGAGCTGTGCTGTATAAGGGTCCTCGATAAGCCTTCGACGCAGGTGGTCTGCCCGAGCCATGGCTTCGACCCGCCGTCTCACTGCGATCCTCGTCGCCGATGTGGCTGGCTATTCGCTCCTGATGGTGGCGGATGAGGAAGGCACGCACGAGCGCCTTAAGGCGCATCTCGGGCAATTGGTCGATCCGAAGATCAGGGAGCACCGGGGCCGTATCGTAAAGAACACCGGCGACGGCGTGTTGGCGGAATTTGCCAGCGTCGTCGATGCGGTGCGCTGCGCCGCCGACGTTCAACGCGGGATGATCGATCGCGAGCGCCTGGTCGTCGAAGAGCGGCGCATTCGCTTTCGCGTCGGTATCAACCTGGGCGACGTGATCGCCCGAGGACAATGACATCTTCGGCGACGGTGTGAATGTCGCAGCCCGCCTCGAAGCGCTCGCCGAGCCCGGCGGAATCTCCGTCTCGCGGATGGTGCGCGACCAGATCCGCGACAAGCTGCCCTACCCGTTCGAGAATAAGGGCGAGCAGAGCGTTGAGAACATCGCGCGCCCGGTGCAAAAAAGCACGCAGCGCCAATCCGGCACTCCCGTACGTTCACCTCTCTCTCGCCGCCGCGTATGGCCTCAAAGGCGAGACTGAACGCGCCGCCGCCGAGCTCGCCGAAACCCGGAGGCTGAGCGGGGACCCGGATCACTATTCGAGCATCTCTCGCCTCAGCCGCGAATATTTCGGGGTGCCGAAGGTCCGCGCCATGTTTGAAGCCACTTTTTTCGCTGGCCTGCGCAAGGCCGGGATGCCCGCGGAATGAATGGTCGGTTTTGGGCCGATAGGCGCGGCGGTGGCCGGCTTGCGCGATAGCTATCCCATCGACACGGTGCCACGCACAGGCTTCCCAAAATCGTTAATTTGTGCACCAAATCGCCGGTTCGGGTGCCCCCCGCTAACCGAACCGCTGCGCGATGTGGGCGTAGAGGGCGCGGAGCGCGGTGGCTTCGCCGCCTTCGGGGCGGCCGGGGCGGCTTTGCGGGTTCCACGCCATCACGTCGAAATGCGCCCAGGGGATGCCGGGCGCGACGAATTCCTGCAGGTAGAGTGCCGCGGTGATGGCACCGGCATAGGGTCCCTCCGACACATTGTTGAGGTCGGCGACCTTGCTGTCGAGCATCTTGCGGTAGGGGCGCCACAACGGCATCCGCCACATCGGGTCTTCCTCGGCGGCTGAGGCCTCCAGCAATGCCGCGGCGAGCCTGTCGTCGTTGCAGAACAATGCCGCCAGCTCGGGGCCGAGCGCCACCCGCGCCGCACCCGTCAGGGTCGCCATGTCGATCAGCAATGCCGGCGTTTCGGTCGAGGCTTCGGCCAGCGCGTCGCACAGGATCAGCCGGCCTTCGGCATCGGTGTTGCCGATCTCGACGGTCAGCCCCTGGCGCGTGCGGACGATGTCCATCGGGCGCATCGCATTGCCGGACACCGAGTTCTCGACGCAAGGCAACAGCACGCGCAGCCGCACCGGCAGCCTTGCATCGATGATCGCCTGGGCGAGGCCGAGCATGATCGCCGCCCCGCCCATGTCCTTTTTCATCAGCCGCATGCCGGAAGCGGTCTTCAGGTCGAGCCCGCCGCTGTCGAAGCACACGCCCTTGCCGACCAGGGTCAGCTTCGGCGCCGCCGGGTCGCCCCAGGTGATGTCGACGAGGCGCGGCGCCCGCGTGCTGGCCCGGCCGACCGCGTGAATGGTCGGGTAGTTCTCGGCGAGCAAATCGTCGCCGACGATGACCCGGTGGCAGGCGCCGGCACTCTCGGCGACATGCACCGCCGCGGCGGCAAGCTCCTCCGGCCCGAGGTCGCCGGCCGGCGTGTTGACGAGGTCGCGGGCGAGGAACACTGCGGCCGCGAGGCGCTCGGCCGCGGCCGCGATCGGCACCCTCGGGCCAGACCAGCGTCGCCGCGGTTCGGCTCTTCGCGTGGTAGCGGGTGAAAGCATAGGTGGCGAGCGCCCAGCCGAGCGCCAGCCGGGTCGGATCGGCGCCGGCCGGAACCGCTGCGAGCCGGTAGCTCGCTTCCGGCAGCGCGTCGGGCAGCCCGGCTAATGCCCATGTCGCCTGGGCGGCCTCGTCGCCCGCGCCGCACCCGACCAATACCCGGGCGAGACCGCCGGTCTCCCCCGGCACCAGGGCCAGTTTGCCGGCATCGGCGGAGAAACCGGTCGCCCGCAGCCAGTTGCGCTCGCGCTCCGGCGCCGCTTCGAGCCAGGGCGGGAGCCGGTCCTTGGCCAGAAGGGCGATCGGGATCGCGCTGCCGCTGCCGTCGATCAGGGAAAAGGCCATCTCCGTCATCCCACCTGCTGATCAGAGCCGAAGAATGCCGGGCCAACGGCGATTTTGCAAAGGAACGGTGCGGCTCGGGCATCGGTTCGGCCCGGATTGCGTTCCGATCCGGCTGCGTTCAAGCTGCGGCACCGCAGCTGGGACGGGGCGCTCGATGGCCGATCTCAAGATCCATCTCGGGAACAAGAATTATTCCTCCTGGTCGCTGCGCCCCTGGCTCGTGCTCAAAGCGATCGGCGTGCCGTTCGAGGAGACTGTCATCCCGCTGTACCAGGCAACGAGCAGGGAGGCGATTTTGCGATACTCGCCGTCCGGCCGGGTCCCGGTATTGCAGCACGGCGAGCGGACGGTCTGGGAAAGCCTGGCGATCTGCGAGTATCTGGCGGAGTTGTTTCCGATGTCGGAGCTATGGCCGAGCAGACCCCGAGGCGCGCGCCGTCGCCCGCGCCGTCAGCAGCGAGATGCATGCGGGTTTCCAGGCGCTGCGCGGTCATCTGCCGATGAACCTGCGCGCCAGCGTTGCCGGTCGCGGCGTCACCCCGGCGGTGCAGGCCGACATCGACCGCGTCATGGCCATCTGGCGCGATTGCCGCGAGCGTTTCGGCGCGGGGAACGGCGATTTCCTGTTCGGCCGCTTCACGATCGCCGACGCGATGTATGCCCCGGTCGTGACCCGCTTTCGCACCTACCGGATCGCGCTCGAGCGTGAGGCAGACGCCTATTGCGAGACGATCATGGCGCTGCCGGCAATGCAGGAATGGATCGCCGCCGCCCGCGTAGAGCCGATGGTGGTCGCGGCCTTCGAAGTCTGATCGACGGGAACGTGCCCGTCTCCTCGCATGCGATCCGGCTAGACCCGTCGGGCGGCAGCTCCTATATTTGCGGAGGTGGCCGGCCGGGGCGTCGACACCCGGCCGGCTGCTCCCAGTGCCGGCTTACCATGACGACGACGCGGATGACGCGCCGCCGCCACAGGCGAAACCGGAGCGCCAGGAGCAAGGGCACTGCTTCATGCTCCTTCCTCCACTGCGGCGGGCCGGGGGCTTCCGGCCCGCCGCAGGCATGCTGGGGAGCCGTTCGCAAAACCGCGTCTTGCGAGCCAGCGCCCCGATTGCGCAGAGGTGGTCATGCCCGAACCGCAAACAGCGCCTTACGGATCCTGGTCGTCGCCGATCACCTCTGACCTGATCGTCGCCTCGTCGATCGGGCTCTCGGGAATCCTGCTCGACGGCACGGATGTTTACTGGCTCGAAGCGCGCCCGCAGGAGGGCGGGCGCTCCGTCCTCATCCGCCGCACCGCGGACGGGAGCGTGCGCGACGTGACCCCGCCGGTGCCGGGGGACGGTTCGCTGCCCTTCAATGTGCGCACGCGGGTTCATGAATATGGCGGCGGGGCCTTCCTGGTCAGCGCCGGAACCGTCTATTTCTGCAACGATGCCGACCAGCGCCTGTACCGCCAGGAAGGCGGTGCCGCGCCGGTAGCGGTCACCCCCGATCCCGGCCGGCCGCGCGGGCTGCGTTACGCCGACGGGGTGGTGGATGCCGCCCGCCGTCGCATGATCTGGGTGCGCGAGGACCACACGACCGACGCGCCACAGCCGGCCAACACCCTCGTCGAGATCCCGCTCGACGGCTCGCGCGCCCAGCGCGTCCTGCAATCGGGCCGCGACTTCTATTCTGCGCCGCGCCTCAGCCCGGATGGCGGCCGGCTCGCCTGGCTCGAATGGGACCATCCGAACATGCCGTGGATCGGCTGCGAATTGTGGGTCGCCGAGCTTGCCGAAGACGGCTCGATCGACCGCAAGTGGCTGGTCGCCGGCGGTGACGACGAGTCGATCTTTCAGCCCGAATGGTCGCCCGACGGCATCCTCTATTTCGTTTCCGACCGCGCCCAGCAGGGGATCGACGGCCGCTGGTGGAATTTGTTCCGCATCCCCGGCGAGGCCCTGGAGCCGGTCTGTCCGCTGGCCGCGGAGTTCGGTCGGCCGTACTGGAACTTCCGCCTGTCGACCTTCGCCTTCGACGGGCGCTTCGGCGCAGCGGCTGGTCTGCGCCTATGCCCAGAACGGCGTCTATCGCTTGAACACGATCGATCCGGCTTCGCTGGAGACCCGGCCGATTGCGACGCCCTATCAGGACATCTCCTCGGTCCATGCCGCCGGCGGACGCGTCTATTTTATCGGCGGCGCGCCGGACCAGCCGCCGGCCGTCGTCGAGCTCGACCTCGCCTCCGGTACCGCCGCCACGTTGAAGGTCTCGACGACGCAGGATGTCGATGCCTATCGCAGCTATTTGTCGGTGCCCGAGCCGATCACCTTCGACACCGATAACGGCCTGCAGGCCCACGGCTTTTTCTACCCGCCGCGAAACCTCGATTTCAGCGCGCCCGCGGGCACGCTGCCGCCGCTGCTCGTGCATTGCCATGGCGGTCCGACCGCAGCCGCCTCGCCGACGCTGAGCTGGGGGACACAGTATTGGACCAGCCGCGGTTTTGCCGTGCTCGACGTCAATTACGGCGGCAGCACCGGCTACGGCCGGGAATTCCGCCTGCGCCTGCAAGGCAATTGGGGGATCGTCGATGTCGCCGACTGCGTCAACGGCGCCCGGTATCTGGCGGAAACGCGACGGGCGGTCGATCCGGAACGGTGGGCGATCAGCGGCGCCAGCGCCGGCGGCTATACCACGCTCGCCGTCCTGACCTTCCGCAAGGAATTCAAGACCGGCGCCAGCTATTACGGCGTCAGCGACCTCGCGGCGCTGGCCCAGGACACGCACAAATTCGAATCGCGCTATCTCGACGGCCTGGTCGGCCCCTATCCCGAGCGCAAGGATCTGTACGACGCGCGCTCGCCGCTGCACAGCGCGCGGCTGCTGTCGGTGCCGGTCGCGTTCTTCCAGGGCGCCGAGGACCGCATCGTGCCGCCGCAGCAGGCGGAAGCGATGGTCGAGGCCTTGCGCCGCCGGCAGATCCCGTCGCTCTACCTGTTGTTCGACGGCGAGCAGCACGGCTTCCGCCGCGCCGACAACATCAAGCGCGCGCTCGACGCCGAACTCTATTTCTACGCCACCTTCCTGACCGACCAGCGCCTGCAATTCCGGGTCGCTAGCGGCTGACGAGTTCGTCGAGTATCGCGACGAGGCGGGCGAGATCGGGGTCGGTCGAGAGGCGGTGGTCGCCGTCCTTGACCAGGGTCACGGTGACGTCGCGGCTGGCGAGCTGCTCGGCGAGGCGCAGGCTGGTCTGCCACGGCACCGAGGGGTCGCGCAGGCCGTGCAGCAGCCGCACCGGGCAGTCGAGCGCAATCGGCGCGCGCATCACCAGGTGCCGCCTGCCGTCCTCGATCATGGCCAGCCGATAGGTGTAGCCGGCCGGATCGTATTCGGAGGACAGGGTCACCGAGCCCGTCGTTATCAGCTCGCTGCGCTGCGCCGCATCGAGGCGCGGCCACAGCAGGTCTTCGGTGGCATCGGGTGCCGCGGCGACGCCGATGAGCGCACGGATTCGGCTCTTCCGGGCGAGCGCCGCCAGCAGCATGATCCAGCCGCCCATGCTCGACCCGACCAGGATCTGCGGGCCCTCGGTCAGCTGGTCGAGAACCGCAACGGCATCCCCGGTCCAGCGACCGATCGTGCCGTCGACAAAAGCGCCGCTCAATTCGCCATGGCCGAAATAGTCGAACCGCATATAGGCGCGCCCGCGCCGCCGGCAGTATTCCTCAAGGAAGAGCGCCTTGGTGCCGCGCATGTTGGAGCGCGAGCCTGCGAGAAAGACGATTCCCGGAGCTATGCCGGCGAGCCGGCGGTAGGCGAGCGTTGCGCCGTCGGAGCATGACAGGAATTGGGGCGGGTTCATCGGGGGCTTGCAGCCAGCGGCAGGGACGGCGACGATATCATCATGCCCCGACTGGCTGAAGACCGACTGGCTGAAGACCGGCCGCCTGAAGACCGCCTGCCTGAAGACCGGCCGCCGGGAGGCCGCCCGCCGGCGGTTCTGCAAATCGTCCCGCGCCTGGTTTCCGGCGGGGCCGAGCGCGGCACCGTCGAATTGGCGGCGGCCCTCGTCGCGGCCGGATGGCGTTCGTATGTCGCCTCCGCCGGCGGCCCGCTCGAACGCGACCTCGCCCGCGGCGGCGCCACCCACCTGACATTGCCGCTGGCCTCGAAGAACCCGCTGGTCATGCGCCGCAACAAGGCGGCTCTGGTCCGCGCGATCCGGCGTCTGGGCATCGACATCGTCCATGCCCGCAGCCGCGCCCCGGCGTGGAGCGCCTGGTCCGCGGCGAGCACCACCGGCCGCCACTTCGTGACCACCTTCCACAACGCCTATGGCGCCCGCTCGGCGCTGAAACGCTGGTACAATTCGGTCATGGCGCGCGGCGAACGGGTCATCGCCATTTCGGATTTCGTGGCCGAGCATGCCGCGCACGTCTATGGCGTCGGCCCGGACCGGCTGCGCACGATCCCGCGCGGGGTCGATCTCGACATCTTCGATCCGGCGCGGGTCGGGGCCGAGCGGATCGCCAGCCTCGCCCGGCAATGGCGGCTGCCCGACGGCCTGCCGATGGTGATGCTGCCCGGCCGGCTGACGCGGTGGAAGGGCGGGCTCGACTTCATCGCCGCGATCGCCGCCCTCGGCCGGCGCGACATCTGCTGCCTGCTGGTCGGGTCCGAGCAGCGCCGCGGCTTTCGCCGCGAGCTCGAGGCGGCGATCGAGGCGCACCACCTTGCCGGGCTGTTTCGCATCGTCGAGGACTGCCGCGACATGCCGGCCGCCTATATGCTGGCCGACGCCGTGGTCTCCGCTTCGAGCGACCCCGAAGGCTTTGGCCGCGTCATTGTCGAGGCGCAGGCGATGGGGCGGCCGGTCGTCGCCACCGACCATGGCGGCGCCCGCGAGACGATCGTGCCGGGCATGACCGGCTGGCTGGTGCCGGCGCGCGACCCGGCTGCGCTCGCGGCGGCGATCGGCGAGGCGCTGGCGCTCGACCCGCGACGGCGGTCGCGGCTGGCGCGCGATGCGCAGGCGCATATCGCCGCCCATTTCACCCGCGAGGCGATGTGCGCCCGCACCATCGCGGTCTATGAAGAGCTGCTGTTTCCGGAGCCGGCGCAGGGGGCTTTGGGCGATGCCGCGCCGCTCGCCCTGTCGGCGTGAATAAAGAATGGTGGGGGGACGATGGCGACCGACGAGAATACCTACGACTACATCGTGACCGGCGCCGGCTCGGCGGGCTGCGTCGTGGCCGCTCGGCTCAGCCAATCGGGCCGCTACCGCGTGCTGCTGCTGGAAGCCGGAGACCGGGACCGCTATCCGTGGATCCACGTGCCGATGGGCTATGGGCGCCTCTTCAGCAATCCGCGCGTCAACTGGATGTACGAGAGCGAGCCCGAACCCGAGCTTGAAGGCCGGTCGATGTACCAGCCGCGCGGCAAGGTGCTGGGCGGCACCAGCTCGATCAACGGCATGGTCTATATGCGCGGCAACCCCGGCGATTACGATGGGTGGCGCCAGCGCGGCTGCACCGGCTGGGACTGGGACAGCGTCCTGCCGTATTTCAAGAAGGCGGAGGACCAGGAACGCGGCGAAGACCCGTTCCACGGCGTCGGCGGACCGTTGCGCGTCTCCGACCAGCCGGCCCGCTTCGAATTGGCCGAGCGCTGGATCGCCGCCGCGATCGAGGCCGGATTGCCCGCCAACAACGACTTCAACGACGGCCAGCAGGAAGGCGCCGGCCTGTTCCAGAGCACGACCAAGGCGCGCCGGCGCTGGAGCACCGCGGCAGCCTATCTGCGCCCGGCGCGCGACCGCGAAAACCTGACCGTGGCGACGAACGCGCTGGCGACGCGCGTTACGATCGCGGATGGCCGGGCGACCGGCGTCGAGTTCCTGCGCAACGGCGGGCGCGAAAGCGCGCGGGCGCGGGGCGAGGTCATCGTCTGCGGCGGCGTCTTCAACTCGCCGCAGCTATTGCAATTATCCGGGCTGGGGCCCGGCGCGCTGCTGCAGGGTCTCGGCATTCCGGTGGCGCGCGACATGCCGGCCGTCGGCGCCGATCTGCAGGACCATTTCTACGTCCGGCTGGCGTTCCGCTGCACCAAGCCGATCACCCTCAACGACGTCGCCAACAACCCGCTGCGCAAGATGATGGCGGGGCTGCGATATGGTTTGTTCCGCACCGGGCCGCTGGCGACCAACGGGATCTGCGCCGGCGGTTTCGCGCGCAGCGACCAGCGCCTGGAACGGCCCGACATCCAGCTCAATTTCAGCCTGTGGAGCTTTGCCGAGCGCACCCGGAAAGGCGTCTATCCACACCCCTTCCCCGGCTTTACCGTCAGCGCGGTGCATTTGCGCCCCGACGCGCGCGGCGATGTCCGGCTGAAGAGCCCGGACCCGCTCGCAGCGCCCGCCATCCGCTTCAATTTTCTGAAGACGCCTTACGATTTGCAGGCGCTGACCGCCGGGATGCGGCTGGCCCGCAAGATCGTCAGCCAGCCGGCGCTGTCAGCCTATGTCGCCGGCGAATTGATCCCCGGCAAGGACGTCAATACCGACGCCGAGTTCGAAGCTGCCATCCGCAAGAACGGCATTTCCAACCTGCACCCGGTCGGCACCTGCCGCATGGGAGCGGACGAGGCATCGGTGCTCGATCCGCGGCTCAGGGTGCGCGGGGTCGGCAGTCTGCGCGTCGTCGACGCCTCGGTCATGCCCTCGGTTCCGGCCGGCAACACCAACGCGCCGACGATCATGATCGGCGAGAAAGCCTCCGACATGATCCTCGAAGACGCCCGGCAAAGCACCTGACGACGGCTCGGTTCACCGCGCCGCTACGTGGTCTCGAGCAGGCGCTGGCCGATGAACTCGCCCTTGGCGATGCCGCCCGGACAGGCAAACAGGCCGCCGCCGGTATGGGTGACGAACTGGTTGAGCATGTCGAACTTCGCCATCTTGTCGAAGATCCTGACGAACCCGGTCCGCGGATCGCGCTGGTAGCAGACGAAGAACAGGCCGGCATCGTATTCCATGCCCTGGCGCCACGGCGGCCAGCGCTCGGCGGTGAAGTTCACCCCGTCATTGTATGAATAGGGCCGCCGCAAGATCTGCGCGCCGTCATTGCTGGCTGCGGCGGCGAGACGGACATGCGCGCTTTGCGGGATGACCGGGTTGCCGTCCTTGTCGGCCGCATCCAGGTCGAGCGGGTCGAGCTCGGTCTTTCGGCCCAGCGGCGCCCCGGAATATTTATGTCTGCCGAAGGTCTGCTCCTGAAAATCGACCTTCATGCGGTCCCAATGCTCCAGCGCAATGCGAATCCGTCGCGCGACCATGTAGCTCCCGCCGCGCATCCAGTCCGGACCCTCGTTGCCGACCCAGACGAGCTTTTCCATCGCGGCGGTGTCGCCAACCTTCGGATTGTTGGTTCCGTCCTTGAAGCCCATCAGGTTGCGCGGCGTCTGCCCGGGCTGGAATTGGGCGATGAAGCCGGTCTGCGCCCAGCGCACCTCCGCCGCGCCATAAGCGAGCCGCGCCAGTTGGCGAACCGCATGGAAGGCGACCTGCGGATCGTCGGAGCAGGCCTGTATCGACAGATCGCCGCCGGTTCGCGTCGCGAGCAATTGGTCGCCGTTGAAGCGGGGCAGGTCGACGAGGGCGGGCGGGCGCCGTGCCGCCAGGCCGTATCGGTCCTTCCCGTCCTTGACGAACAAGCCGGCGCCGAAGCCGAAGGTCAGCGTCAGCCGGGCCGCCGGCAGGCCCAACGCCTCGCCGGTATCGGGGCCCGGAACCGTCATGTCCTGCCCGATCGGTTCCACCGTCTGGCCGGCCGCCATCCGGGATGCGGCCTCGGTCCACCCGCGGAGCAGCCTGACGACATCGTCGCGCCCGGTCGTGACGAGGTCGAGCGCGGCAAAATAGGTATGGCCTTGGGCCGGCGTCGTGATCCCGCCCTGATGCTCGCCCCAGAACGGCTCGACCGTATGCTCGCCGTCGTGCATCGCACGATCGGGCTTCATCGTCTCCGCGAGAGCCTCGGCGACATCCCCGACGCCGAGGCCCGAACCGGCCGCGGCCGCGAGTCCAGCCGCGACGCGGACCAGCCCGCGGCGGGTCGGGCGCAATTCCCCGCCGCCTTCTCCGCTCAACGCGTGCCCTCCACCAAAGTATTCATGTCGTCTTCGACATAATAGAAACCCCTGCCGTCCGGCGTCATCGCGAGGCCGAAGAGGTCGCCGCTGCCCGGCGGGGACTGGGCTTGGTTCGCGTCGATCCATTGGGCATAGAGCTGCTTGCCGGTGGCCGGATCGACCTCGACGACCTGCCCGTTCAAGCCATTGCAGGTCAACAGGTGACCGTCGGCCGTCAGCACCAGGGCCAGCGGCCGTTTCAGGAGGCCGTCCTTGGTCACGACACGCCCGGTGCCGGCACTGGTCGTCCGCGTCGTCGCGTCCGGGATCGCGACGATCCGGTTGCCGAGGGCATCGGACACGTACAGCGTGTTATCCGGGCTGAGCGCCAGGCCGGTCGGCCCGATCAGGAACACGTCCTTGTCCGCTTGCTGCCCGAACCCGTTGGCGACGACCGTCTGGCTGACGATCTCCGGGGGTTTTCCGGGTGGAACGGCAAGCTGGAGGCGCAGCACGGTCGCCTTGTTCACGATGACCGAGGACCCGGCGGCATCACGCACCTGCGGACCCGGAACGTCGAAACCGGCCATGCTGACGAACAACGTGGCGGTCGAGCCATTATCGACAGTCGCCATATTGCCCCACGGATCGTTGATGTTGGGGCCGGCCCACACCGCCGCGAGCTGGCCGGTGGCGTCGAGCACCAGCAGGCAGCCATTGCCCTTGGTGTTGGTCGTCCCATCGGCGCTCGGCGTGCTGCCGACGACGACCCAGCCCGACTTCAGCATCGTCATCGCCGTCGACAGGCCGACGCCGCCCGGACATTGCGCAAGATTTCGCGGCAGCTTGGCAAACAGCGCGGTCTTTTTGGTTGTGGGGTTGTAATGAATGATCGTCGTGCCTCTGCCCTGCAAATTGGACAAATCGTTGAAATTGTCGACGAGAACGTCGTCCTTCTGAATTTTGCCGGCGGTGACCGGGGCGACGACGACCGCGTAGGGGTTGAGGTCGCCATTGTCCGTCACCGTCGTGGTCTGGATGACGTGGCGATGGATGGTGCCGAGCAGGCCCGGCGCATCGGCCGCCCGCGCCATGCCGGCCGACAGCAATGTCGTGGCGAACAGCACCGCGACCGAGACGGTCTTTGTCTCTGAAAGACCCGACCTATGACGATTCATGGTCCCGCTCCCTTTGAGCACCGATGGCACCCGCCGATCCGAGCGGATGAGAATAAGTCGCAATCCTATTATCCCTCAGCCCGGGTCCCGTCAAGATCCGACCCCGGCGAATCGCGCATGGCGGATACGCCGGTCAGAAGGTCAGGGTGACCCGCATGCCCAGCACCGCTTCGTTCTTGATCGCCTGGTTCGGGTGGTTCGGATTGGCGATCCCCGCACCGGGGTTGAAGACGTACTGGAAGTCCGGCTGAAGCTGCACCGCCGGGGTCAGCTGATATTGATAGGTGACCTCGATCACGCTCTCGCCGGTCTGCGCCGGCGTGAAAGCCCCGGTATAAAAGGCTGTCGCCTGGTCGAACGCGGCCTGGGACCCGCTCACATGGGCATATTCCATCGCCACCCCGAAGGTATCGTTGCTGCGGCCCGGCAGCGGCCCATGCAGCGTCAGCCCGGTGTTTAGACTGAAAACGACCAGGTTGCGGTCCCCCTGCGGCGTTCCCATGGCGCGGGTGAAAAAGTTGAGCGTGCTCCCCGCCGGCGAGGTCCACACCGCCTGATCGATGACGCCATAGATGCTGTAGTTGCCGCGATGCTGCAGCGGCATGCCGTTGCTCAACGGGTTGGCGAGCGACAATCCGATATCGTCGAATTGCAGGTCGTCGAAGCTTTCGCTGTCGTACCAGAACCCGAGCTTGACGGTGCCCGGATGCGTGTCCTGCTGTGCCGACGTGACCATCGCGCCGAGCGCCGGATAGGAATATTGCAGCTCGCCGATCACCAGCGCTCCGCCATTGAGCGGAAAGCTGGTGCCCGACGGATTTTCTACCTGCGGGTCGCCGATGTTGTTGGGGGCCGGGTTGCCGTTCGTCACTGCCAGCAGCGCGGTCAATGAATCGGTGGGCCGGGCGCGAACCCGCACGCCCAGGGCGGAGAGCGGATAGGCCGGACCGCCGCCCGGCAGATCGGCCGACGGCACCATCGGCCAGCCGAACATCGTGTTGACGAACAGCAGGGCGTTCTGGCTGACGATGAATTCCTGATCGAGGCTCTGCTGGCCGATTTTCACATCGAGCCGGTCCTCGTCGAGGAATTTCTGCTGATACCAGAGCTCCCACAGACGGGCGCCGTCATCGGCCTCGATGCCGCTGGCGGTCTGCAGGCTCAACAGGTTGTCGGCGCTCAGATTATGTCCATGGATCTGCAGCGCGCTCGCCCGGAACGTGCCGCCATACCAGCCGAATGCCTGCTGCGTGTCGAGCTGCACCGCCATCTGCGTGAGGCCGTCATATTCGAAGCCCTGCTTGAGGCCGCCGGTCACGTTGCCCAGCACCTCGCTCGTCTCCGACAGCGCAAACGAGATGCCGTACTGGCTGAGCAGAGGGCGCAGGCCCCACATGTCGCCGAGCAGATTGGCGCTCCGCGAGATGCCGGTCAGGAACCCGAACGGCCCTTCCTCGGTCGTGCTTTCCTCCGGGCTCGGCTGAAGGTTGACGGCGCCTCCCGGTGTCAACAGGGTTGGCGGCTCTGCCGCGGCCGGGGCCGTCCATAAGCAGGCGGACAACCACGCCGCCGGGACACCCAGACCGGCCAGGACCGGTCTTGCAGCTGGCCGAAAGGCGGTTTGCCCCGGCAGAAAGGCTGAACGCTCCAACATCGCAGTTTCGCTCCGATCGGGTTCGGCAACTTGACTATGTGCCAATTGAGCGATCCGCATTTGGGTGCGTTCAACTCAGGCAACAGCGCCTATAATGCGAATGCGAGCCACTGTCAACGCAAATGCGACGCACTCTTAAAAACTCGAGTCGACTCCTGCCATGCGCGCCGGTAGAGCGCTGTCATCTCCGCCGGCTTCGGCGTCGCCGAGGTTGCCGCACGCCTGCGCTTGGGCTAAACCGCGCCTCTTTTCGAGCCGCGCGAGAGCGGGACGATGCAGCACCAGTCTTCCGCCGCCCAGGAAGCGGCAAGCCCGGCGGGTCCGGCGCCGATCGTCGTGACACTGCCGGACGGCGCGCGCCGCGAATTTGCCGGGCCGGTCAGCGGCGCCGGGATCGCCGCCGCCATCGGGCCGGGGCTCGCCAAGGCGGCGATCGCGGTCCGCGTCGATGGAAGGCCGCGCGACCTTGCCGCCGTCATCGACCATGATGCCGCGGTCGCGATCATCACCCGCAACATGCCCGAAGGTGTCGCGATCCTGCGCCATGACGCCGCCCATGTCATGGCCGAGGCGGTCAAGGAGCTGTATCCCGACACAGAGGTCACCTTCGGCCCGGCTACCGAGACCGGCTTCTATTACGATTTCGCCCGCGCCGAGCCGTTTACCCCCGAAGATCTCGGCAAGATCGAAGAGCGGATGCGCGCAATCGTGCTCCGCGACGAGCCGATCACCCGCGAGGTTTGGGACCGCGATGCCGCGATCGCCTTCTTCGCCGGCATCGGCGAGCGCTACAAGGCCGAATATATCGGCGAGATCCCGCCGGATCAGGAGATCAGCCTGTACCGCCAGGGCGGTTTCGTCGATCTGTGCGTGGGGCCCCATCTGCCCTCGACCGGCCATCTCGGCCAGGCCTTCAAGCTGATGAACGTGGCCGGCGCCTATTGGCGCGGCGACGCGAAGAACGCGCAATTGCAGCGCGTCTACGGCACCGCCTGGGCGACCCAGAAAGAGCTGGACCAATACCTGTTCAGGCTGACGGAAGCCGAGCGCCGCGACCATCGCCGGCTCGGCCGCGAACTCGAGCTGTTTCATCTCGGCGAGGAAGCGGTCGGCAGCGTCTTCTGGCACCCGAAGGGCTGGACCCTGTTCCGGATCATCGAGGAC
The DNA here is from genome assembly GCA_963814865.1 of uncultured Alphaproteobacteria bacterium. Lineage (GTDB taxonomy): Bacteria > Pseudomonadota > Alphaproteobacteria > ATCC43930 > CGMCC-115725 > AP-15. The sequence continues at coordinate 35,217 of CAWFEN010000006.1, forward strand.
TATATGCGCGGCCGGCTCGACGCCGCCGGTTATCTCGAAGTCAAGGGGCCGCAGCTGCTCGACCGCAGCCTGTGGGAAGCCTCCGGTCACTGGGAGAATTTCCGCGAAAACATGTTCATCGCCGAAAGCCGCGACGACCGGGTGCTCGCGGTCAAGCCGATGAACTGCCCGGGCCATGTCCTGATCTTCCGCAACCGGCTCAGAAGCTACCGCGAGCTGCCGATGCGGCTCGCCGAGTTCGGCAGCTGCACGCGGAACGAGCCGTCGGGCGCCCTGCACGGCATCATGCGGGTGCGCGCCTTCACCCAGGACGACGCGCATATCTTCTGCACCGAAGACCAGATCACCGGCGAGTCGGTCGCGTTCTGCCGGCTGCTGTTGTCGATCTACAAGGATTTCGGGTTCGAGGAGGTGGCGATCAAATTCGCCGACCGGCCGACCCCGCGCACCGGCAGCGATGCGATCTGGGATCGGGCCGAGCAGAGCCTCAAGGACGCGGTGGCGGCGGCGGGCCTCGCTTATACGCTTGCCCCAGGCGAAGGCGCCTTTTACGGCCCCAAGCTCGAATTTCATCTGTGCGATGCGCTCGGCCGCGACTGGCAGTGCGGCACGTTGCAGCTCGACTTCAACATGCCTGAACGGCTCGGCGCCAGCTATGTCGGCGAGGATGGCGGACGCCATGTCCCGGTCATGCTGCATCGCGCGATCCTCGGCTCGATGGAACGCTTTATCGGCATCTTGATCGAGCATTACGCCGGGCGGTTTCCGCTGTGGCTGGCGCCGGTGCAGCTCGTTGTCGCCACGATCACCTCGGAGGCAGCCGACTATGCCGGCGAGGTCGCCCGCGAATGCGGGGCGGCCGGGCTCAGGGTCGTCGTCGATGCCGGCAACGACAAGATCTCGTACAAGATCCGCGAACACAGCCTCGCCAAGGTCCCGGTCATGCTGGTTGTCGGGCAGCGCGAGGCCGGCGGCCGGTCGGTGGCGCTGCGGCGGCTCGGCGGCCGGGAGCAGGAAGCACTTGCGCTCAGCGATGCGGTCGCTAGATTGACGCAGGAAGCGACGGTTCCGCCATCCACTTAGCCGAAACGTTGTGTCCTGACGAGACGGTTCAATCGAAGATAGGAGAGTCTAAATAGCCAGACCACCGATGAACTTGACCCCCACCCGCGAGGGACCGCGCATCAATGACGAGATCGGCGTCCCGCGCGTGCGCCTCGTCGACGAGCGCGGCAACATGGTGGGAGTCGTTGGGCGCAATGAAGCGCTCACCCAGGCCGCCGATGCCGGTCTCGATCTCGTCGAGATAGCCCCCAATGCCGACCCGCCGGTTTGCAAGATCCTCGATTTCGGTAAATATAAATACGAAGAGCAAAAAAAGAAAAATGAAGCCCGCAAGAAACAAAAGATCATCGAGGTCAAGGAAATCAAGCTGCGCCCCAGCATCGACGATCACGACTACGATGTGAAGATGCGCAGCATGTTCAAGTTCCTGGAAGAAGGCGACAAGGTCAAGGTGACCATGCGGTTCCGCGGGCGCGAGCTGGCGCATCAGGAGCTGGGCATGGATGTCCTGATCCGGGTCCGCGACAATCTGCAGGACATCGCCAAGGTCGAGCAGATGCCGCGCATGGAAGGCCGGCAGATGACGATGGTGATGTCGCCGAAATGACCTGAGCTGCGGCTTAAACCCACCGCCATCTGATCCGCAAACGGCGGGCGGCGCTCCGACGATCAAACGAGTCGCGACAGACTGCGGGTTTGTTGCCGCCAGCGGCGCAGGCCGTCCTCGAGAAATCGCGCGTCGGCCGAATCCGTCTGCCAGGCCTTGGAGAATTCCGCGCTTTCGCTGCGCGGCCGGCGTTCGGGCGGCAAATCGTCGAAACGAATCCGGATCGGCAGCGAGACGGCGTCGCCGGAGACGATCGCCTCCTGCGTCCGCATGCTCGGCAGCACCGCCAGCATCGCCTGCGCGGCATCGGGCAGTGCCGTCGCGACGAAACGCTGGTCTAGATTGTCGCCCAGGCGAAGGGCGAAAATCGTCCCGCACTGGGACAGCGCCGGGCCGGACAGTTCCGAGGGCCGCTGCGAAATCAAGGCGAGCGAAACGCCGTATTTGCGCCCCTCCTTGGCGATCCGGGTGATCGCGCGGGTCGTCGCGGCGAACCCGATGCGCTCGTCGGCCGGGACGTAGCGGTGCGCCTCCTCGCAGACCAGAAGCACCGGCGGCATCCGTTCGCGCTCGGACCATTGGCAGAAGTCGAAGGTGACTCGGCACGACAGCGAAACGACCACATCGGCGATCTCCGATGGAACGCCCGACAAATCGATGACGGTAATCGGCTTCCCGCGCACCGGGATGCGCAGCAGGCGACCCACGACTTCCGCCATCGTGTCGCGGGTGAGCAGCCGGTCGGAGAACATGAACGCGAACCGGCGGTCGCTGCGCAGCGAATCGAGGCGCGTCTTGAGGCGGAGGTACGGCACCGCCGTATCCGGGTTGTCGAGCTTGCCCATCGCCTCGTCGATGAAACGCACGAGATCGGAAACGCGGAATGGCAACGGCGTATCGACCGTGATCGAAGCCGATGAGAGCTCGTCGCCGGCGAAGTGGCGGCGCGCCCGGGTCACCGCATCCTTCAGGATGATCGCCTGCGCCTCCTGCTCTCTTTCGGTACCGCCACGGACCAGTATCCCGACCGCCTCTTCGAAATCGAACAGCCAGAACGGCAGCTCCAGATTATCGACATTGACGATTTCGGCGAGTTCGCCAAATGCTGCCGAGTATTCGTTGTGCGGGTCGATTACAACAATATGAGCGTTCGGATGATCGGCGAGGATAGCGGACAGGATCACGATGACGGCGCACGACTTTCCGGACCCGGTCGTGCCAAGCACGGCGAAATGCTTTGCCAGCAGCGTGTCCATCGCGACGACTGCCGGTCGCGCCGGATCATTGTACAGCGCGCCGATGCGGATATCGGCAGCCGAGGAACCGGCGTAAACCGCTGCCAGATCCGCCTCGGTCATCGGCAGCACCGGCGCGCCGGAAATCGGGTGCTGCGATACGCCGCGGGTGAAGTGGGACCGTCCGGACGGCGAGGAAACGATTTCCCCGAGCAGATCGATGGTGGCTCGCGCGCGATCGCCGTCCTCGGCCTGGACGGTTCCGATCACTCCGACCACCTCGCAATCGGCGCTCCGCACCTTGACCGTCGCCCCGACGCGGATCGACCGCTCGAAGCTGTAATCGGCGTCGAGAGTTGCCGTGATCTGTGAACCCGATACCGTTATCACTCGCCCCAATGTCTCGCCCATCTGCTGTTCCTGATCGCTGTAATGGCATTGACCAAGCCTCGCGCTCGAATCACGTTTAACTTTACGTTTTGCAGTGATTTTTTATTCTCATCTGCCGATCGCTCTGCGGATTTGTAGTATGGTTGCGGTTCCCTGGCAACATGCGGCTCGGCTGATTGACGGCAAAATCGGCCGGTCGGCGGCGCCGCGCCGAGAAGGGCGGCACTCGGTTGCGGCGAGAATCGCCGCTCGCTTGCGTTCGACCGCTGCCGTCGATATAAGGCGCGGCACGAGCAGGCTGCGGCTGGCGCCCAGGAGTGCCATGGCCCTGCGACTCCGACGCGGATATTGAAATGCCCAAGCTCAAGACCAAAAGCGGCGCCAAGAAGCGGTTCGGCCGCACCGGCACCGGCAAGATCAAGCGCAATTGGGGCTACAAGCGCCATCGGCTGATCAGCAAATCAAAGCAGGGCAAGCGCCTGCGGCGCGGCACAACGACCCTGGAAAAGGGCGACAGCCAGCTCGTCCTGACCTATATGCCCTATCTGCGGAGCTGAGCCATGGCGCGCGTCAAACGCGGGGTCACGACCCACGCCCGGCACAAGAAGGTCCTCGAGCTGGCCAAAGGCTATCGCGGCCGCGGCGGGACCGCCTATCGCGTCGCGATCGAAAAGGTCGAAAAGGCGCTGCGCTATGCCTATCGCGACCGGCGTAACCGGAAGCGCGATTTCCGCGCCCTGTGGATCCAGCGGATCAACGCCGGCGCGCGCATGCATGGCCTGAGCTATTCGCAGTTCATGCACGGCATCAAGCTCGCCGGGCTCGATCTCGACCGCAAGGTCCTGTCCGACATCGCGATCCGCGAGCCCGAGGCGTTCGCCGCCATCGCCGCGACCGCGTGCTCCGCCCTCGATGCGGCGCCCGCCACCGCAGAAGCAGCCTGAGTCCACGGCAGATATGAAGAGATCCGGGCAACCTTCCTCGTCATCCCGACGAAGGTCGGGACCCAGCTCCACAATGGGTACCGGCCTTCGCCGGTATGGGCGATTTAGTGGTTGGCGAAGACGTTGAAGTGCGGCGCTGGGGAGTCAGCTAAAGGGGCCGCACCATCCGGCCCCTTTTTCATAACGGTGACGCTGCGTGAGACACACAGAATATGAGTAACGATAATCCCCTGTTAGAAGAAGCATTACAGGATGTTGACCAAATAGCATCGCTTGATGAGTTCGAGCCAATACGTATAAAATGGCTTGGAAGTCGCAGACAAAACGGCCGTATAGAGGAGTTAGTCAAGGAACTCAGCCCATTGGTGAAGGCGCTCGGCGAACTTGATAAAGAGACCCAACGCCGGGCGGGCATGAAACTGAACGAATTCAAGGACCAGTTTACGGAAGCTCTACGTAGAAGGCAGCTAGAATTAGAACAGGAAGCGCTGGAACAGCAGCTCGCCGCAGAACGCGCCGATGTCACCCTGCCGGTGCCGTTTGCCGCCGAGGGGCGCATCCATCCGATCAGCCAGACCATCGACGAGATCGTCGCGATCTTCGGCGAAATGGGGTTCGCCGTCGCCGAAGGGCCGCATATCGAGGAGGATTTCTACAATTTCACGGCGCTCAACATTCCGCCCGAGCATCCGGCGCGGCAGGAGCACGACACCTTCTATCTGCCGGAACGGGCGGACGGCACCCGGCTGGTGCTGCGCACCCATACCTCGCCGGTGCAGATCCGCACGATGCTGGCGCAGCAGCCGCCGATCCGCATCATCGTCCCCGGGCGCACCTTCCGCTGCGACCATGACGCGACCCATTCGCCGATGTTTCATCAGGTCGAGGGGCTGGTCATCGACCGGACCACCCATATGGGCCATCTGAAGGGCTGCCTGATCGAATTCTGCCGCGCCTTTTTCGGCCTTGACGATCTGCCGGTCCGCTTTCGCCCGAGCTATTTCCCGTTCACCGAACCTTCGGCCGAAGTCGATATCGGCTGCTCGCGCCGGGGCGGCGAGCTGAAGATCGGATCCGGCGGCGACTGGCTCGAAATCCTCGGCAGCGGCATGGTCCATCCGCAGGTGCTGGCGAATTGCGGCATCGACCCTGCCGAATTTCAGGGCTTCGCCTTCGGCATGGGGATCGAGCGGGTGGCAATGTTGAAATACGGCATCCCCGATCTGCGCACCTTCTACGATTCCGACCTGCGCTGGCTGCGCCGTTACGGGTTCCTGCCGCTCGACGTCCCGTCGCTGGTGCGCGGGCCGCTCATGGCCGGGGACGCGGCATGAAGACGACGCTCGGCTGGCTCGCCGCGCATCTCGACAGCGACGCGCCGCTCGCTACGCTCGTCGAGCGCCTGATCATGCTCGGCCACGATGTCGACGGGGTCGAGAACCGCGCCGAGGAACTCGCGCCGTTCACCGTCGCGTCCGTGGTTTCGGCTGTACAACACCCGAATGCGGACCGCCTCAAAGTCTGCGTGGTCGATACCGGCAAGGCGCGGGTTCAGGTCGTCTGCGGCGCGCCCAACGCGCGCACCGGCATCAAGGGCGTGTTCGCCCCGGCCGGCACGGTGATCCCGCGCACCGGCATGCTGCTGAAGGAAACCGTGATCCGCGGCATCACGTCGTGCGGCATGCTGTGCTCGGCCTATGAACTGGGGCTCGGCGACGACCGCGACGGCATCATCGAGGTCGCGCCGGACACCCCGGTCGGTGCGAGATACGCGGACCTCCTCGGCCTCGGCGACGCGGTCCTCGACATCAAGGTAACGCCCAATCGGGCCGACTGCCTCGGCGTGCGCGGCATCGCCCGCGATCTTGCAGCAGCCGGGCTCGGCCGTTTGAAGCCGCTCGATACGACCCCGGTAGCGGGAGATTTCCGCTCGCCGATCGGCATCCATATCGAGGACCGCTCCGCCTGCCCGCTGTTTCTCGGACGGCATCTGCGCGGTGTGCGCAACGGGTCGAGCCCTGACTGGCTGCGCCGGCGCCTCGAAGCGATCGGATTGCGGCCGATCTCGGCGCTGGTCGACATCACCAACTTCCTGACCTTCGATCTGAACCGGCCGCTGCACGTCTTCGATGCGGGCCGGCTGGCCGGCGACCTCACCGTGCGTCCGGCGCGTGCGGGTGAGACATTGCTCGCCCTCAACGGCCAGGAATACGCGCTCGACCCGGAGATTACCGCGATCGCCGACCAGCGCGGCGTGCAGAGCCTCGGCGGCGTCATCGGCGGCGAGGCGACCGGCTGCACCGCGGCGACGACCGAGGTATTCATCGAGGCGGCACTGTTCGACCCGGTGCGCACCGCGGCGACCGGCCGCCGGCTCAACATTTCGAGCGATGCGCGCTATCGCTTCGAGCGCGGGCTCGACCCGGAATTTGTCGCGGACGGGCTCGAAATCGCGACCCGGCTGATGCTCGAATTGTGCGGCGGCGCGGCGTCCGAGATCGTCACCGCCGGCACCGTGCCCGATTGGCGCCGCCGCTACATGCTGCGCGCCGGGCGGCCGGCGAACCTCGGCGGGCTGGCCGTGCCGCCTGAAGAGAGCCGCGCGATCCTCGAGCGGCTCGGCTTTGACATCGAGGCTCGGGCGGATGGCGATCTGTCGGTCGAGCCGCCATCCTGGCGCGGCGACATCGTCGGCGAGGCCGATCTCGTCGAGGAGATCCTGCGGATCAAGGGGTACGACCGGATCCCGACGGTGCCGCTTGTCCGCGACGCGGTATTGCCGCGGCCGGCATTGGCGCCGGCGCGACGGCGCTCGGAGCTGGTGCGCCGCACCCTGGCCGCGCGCGGCCTCGTCGAGACCGTAGCCTTCTCGTTCATCGCCGCGCGCGAGGCCGAGATGTTCGGTGGCGGCAGGCCCGAATTGCGGCTCGTCAATCCGATCAGCGCCGATCTCGACGCGATGCGGCCATCGCTGCTGCCGGGGCTTGCCGCCGCCGCCCGCCGCAACGCCGATCGCGGCTTTGCCGATGCCGCGCTGTTCGAGATCGGTCCCGCCTACGCCGACGACACGCCCGCCGGCCAAAGGCTGGTCGCCGCCGGATTGCGCGCCGGGCATTCGGGCCATAAGCATTGGCGCACGCCGGTGCGCGCGGTCGATCTCCACGACGCCAAGGCCGACGCGCTCGCGGCACTCGCCGCCATGGGGGCGAGTGCCGAAAACGTCCAGACCGCCGCCGAGCCGCCGCCCTGGTACCATCCCGGCCGGGCCGGGAGCCTGCGGCTCGGACCCACGATGCTCGGCACCTTTGGCGAACTGCATCCGGCGGTTCTCGAAGCTCTCGATGCACGGCCGCCGATGGCGGCTTTCGAAGTTTTTCTCGACGCGGTGCCCGAACCGCGCGCGGCGCGCGCCAAGCCGCCGCTCCACCTGCCGGTCTTCCAGCCGGTCGAGCGCGATTTCGCCTTTGTCGTCGACCGCGGCCTCCCGGCCGAGACCTTGCTGCGCGCCGCCCGCGGCGTCGACCGCAGGCTCGTCGCCGAACTCCGTCTCTTCGACGTCTACGAGGGCGCCGGCCTGCCCGAAGGCAAGAAATCGCTGGCGATCACCGTCGTCCTGCAACCGCAGGAACACACCATGACCGAAACCGAAATCGACGCCTTTTCGCGGCACCTCGTCGCCGCGGTCGAAAAGGCCACCGGCGGGGTTTTGCGGGGCTGAAGTCAAGTCCCCACGACGTTGTAGACCGCGACCGCCTGGCTGAGGCCTTTCAGCGACAGATCGCCGATTTCCTCGAGCGTCGCGGCGTCCTCGACCGCGCTGGCGACGCGGCGGCTGATCAGGATCTGCCCGTCCTTGGCTGCGCTGCACAGCCGCGCCGCGAGATTGGTAACGGTGCCGATCGCGGTATAGTCCATGCGCTCGGCGAAGCCGATCTGGCCGAGGGTTGCGTGGCCTTGCGAGATGCCGACGCCGAAGCCGATGTCATGCCCGAACCGGCGCCAGGTCTCGAGCAATGACTGCGCCGCCGCGCGCATCGCCACGGCCATCCCGATCGCCCGTCGGGCGGGATCGGGGCAGGGCAATGGATCGTTGAAGAACACCATGACACCGTCGCCGCCATAATGGTCCAGCGTGCCTTCGAAACGCGCGACGATCGGCCCGAGCGCGGCATGGTAGTCGTGCAGCAGCGCCATGACCTCTTCCGGTTCGGCGCGCTCGGCAAAGCCGGTGAAACCGCGCAGGTCGCAGAACACGACGACGATCTCGCGGCGATGGCTTTCGAGGATGCTGTCATCGTCCTGCCCGACGATCAGCTCGGCGAGCTGCGGCGCCAGGAAGCGGCGCAGTTTCCCGGTGCGTTCGAGCGCCGCAAGCTGCGCCGCGACGCGCGCCTCCAGCTCGCGGTTCCACGCGGCGAGCTGGCCGGCCTGGTCCTCCAGCCGCCTCGCCTGTTCCTGCACCGTGTCGTGCAGGGCCTTGATGCGCAGCATCGCCCGCACCCGCGCCGACAGCGCGGCATGGTCGATCGGCTTTGTCAGATAGTCGTCGCCGCCGCTTTCGAGCCCGGCGATCACGTCCCTGGCATCCGCCCGCGCGGTGACGAGGATCACCGGGATGAACGGCAGCGCGGGATCGGCCTTGATCTCCTTTACCGTGGCAATGCCGTCCAGCTTCGGCATCATGACGTCGAGCAGCACCAGATCGGGCCGCAGCTCGCGGATTTTCGCAAGCGCTTCGCTGCCATCGCCGGCAGTGTCGATCGCGTAGCCCTGGCTTTCGAGGCGCATCCGGAGGATGTCGACATTGTCGGCGACATCGTCGACGACCAGGATCAGCGGCGGATCACGCATTGCTGCCTGCCGTGGCTCGGTCAAGACGGCCGGCCGCCCGCCGGCCCCCGGGTTCCCTCCGGCAGAAACTCGCGGATCTTGGCCAATAGCTGGCGCGGACTGAACGGCTTGGCGACATAGCCGTCGCAGCCGGCAGCACGGGTTTTCGCTTCGTCGCCGGAGAGCGCGTAGGAGGTGACGGCGATGATCGGCACCTGCGCCAGTTCGGGAATGGCACGGATCCGCCGGGTCGCTTCGTAGCCGTCGATCTCGGGCAGCTGGATGTCCATCAGGATCAGGTCGGGCCGCTCCTTTTGCGCCAGCGCGACGCCTTCGGCGCCGTCGACCGCCTCGATCAGCTCGTAGCCGACGCTGGTCAGCAAATCGCGGACGATGCGGCGATTGTCTTCGGTGTCTTCGACGACCAGGATGCGCTGGCTCATGCCGCTTCCTCCATCGCATCGACATGGACGGGCAATACGACCCGGAAAGTCGAGCCGCGGCCGAGCGCCGATTCGACCGCGATCGTGCCGCCCTGCATCTCGACCATGCGCTTCGAGATCGCCAGGCCCAGGCCGGTGCCACCCTTCTTACGGGTGTTTGAATTGTCGATCTGCTGAAATTCGCCGAAGATGCGGTCCTGGTCGGCGTCGGCGATGCCGGGCCCGGTGTCGCGCACGCTGAGCACGAATTGGCCGGTCTCGAGCGCGGCGCGGATCTCGACCTCGCCCTCGTCGGTGAATTTGATCGCATTGCCGACGAGGTTGAGGAGCACCTGCGAGAGGCGCCGGGCGTCGCCATGGCCCATCGGCATCGGCTCCGCTACCGTGGCGGTGAACTTCAGCCCCTTGGCGGCGGCGAGCGGCTCGGTCGCGGTCACCACCGTGCTCACCAGCTCGGGCAGGCTGTAATCCTCGATCGTCAGGGCCAGCTGGCCGGCCTCGATCTTGGCCAGATCGAGCACATCGTTGATCAATGCCAGCAAATGCTTGCCGTTGTTTTGCACGCGTTCGAGAACGCCTTGCGCCTTCTCCGGCAATACGCCGTAAATCCCGTCGACCAGCAGTTCCGCATAGCCGAGGATCGCATTGAGAGGCGTGCGCAGCTCGTGGCTCATATTGGCGAGGAATTGCGATTTGTGCTGGCTCGCCAGCGCCAACTGCTCGCTCTTATCGGCGATTTCGCGGAACAGCCGCGCATTCTGGATCGCCAGCACCGACTGGCTCGCCAGGGTCTGCATCAGCCGCACCGTCTCGGCGGGGAATTCGCCGGCTTCGCGGCGCTGCAACACCAGCGCGCCGAAGATCCGCTCGGGGCCGACCAGGGGCACGATCAGAACCGAGCGCAGGCCGGCGGCGAGGCTCGCTTCGACCAACGGCGTCCTGGGCAGCTCGGCGAGATCAGGCAGCTCGACCGGACCGCGTGCCGCTATCGCCTGGCCCATTGCGCTCTCGCTCTCGGCAACGCGCATCTCGCCCACCGAGCGTGCGAGCGCCTCGTCCCAACCCACCGCCTCGACCAGCCGGAATGCGTGCTCGGCCCGGCTGTAGCGAAAGACGGCCCCGGCATTCGCCCAGGTCACCCCAAGCGAGGCGGTCAGAATCGTCGACAATACAGTGCGCAGGTCGAGCGTCGAGCTGACCGCGCGCCCTACTTCGCCCAGCATCTTCAGCTCTTCGACCGAGCGCCCGAGCTCATCAGTGCGCTGACGCAGTTCGTTGAACAATCGCGCATTCTCGATCGCGATCACCGCCTGATCGGCAAAGGTCGTGACCAGCGCGATCTGCTTTTCGGTGAACGGCTCGACGGTCGTACGTGCCGTGCAAATAACGCCGATCGGGACGCCCTCGCGCAGCAACGGGACACCGAGCATAGTCCGCAGCTGGCCGACACGCGCTTCCTCCTTCAACGCATAATCGGGATCACTCATGGCGTCGATGATTTGCACCGGTCGGCCCGCAAGCACCGTACGGCCGACCAACGTATCGGGTCCGGGCCGGATCGCCTGACTGGCTTCGCGGGAGAGGTATTCCGGTTCGGCCCCAGAACTTACCGCCAGCCGGTAAACGCCGTCCTCCTCGCGTCGAAAGATAAGTCCTTGAGTGTTGCCGCAGAGCCGTATCGCCGTATCCAGCACCGTCTGCAAGACCGGCTCGAGATCGAAAGTAGATTGGCTGATGACCTTGAGCACGTCGCTGGTCGCAGTCTGGTATTCCAGCAACTCCTGCAGATCGCGCGTGCGCTGGCGCAGTTCGTTGACAAGGCGCGCGTTCTCCATCGCGATCACCGCTTGCGCCGCGAAATTCTGAAGCAGCGAAATCTGCTTATCGGAGAACGGCCGTACTTCCTGCCGGTAAATGACGATCAAGCCCAGCAAGACATCATCTTTCGAGAGCGCCACAGTGAGTTGCGTTCGGATGCCGCCGGCGTTGATCACCTCGCGAAATCCAGGCGACGTGTCGTAAGAGGCGTCTTTAAGGACATCCGGAATGTGTATACAGCGCTCGCCTTTTAGGATTCGCTCGAAGGGTGAGTCTGGCACGGCCAATACCGCGCCGCGTTGGTATATGTACTCGCCGAAACCTGGCTCGCCGTGAAATGCGACCGGGTGGAAGCGCTGCCCGTCATACGTCCACAAATGGCCATAAACCGCTTCGCAGAGCGTCGTAGCCTTGCCGAGCATTGCGTCGAAGACCGGCGCGAGTTCGCCGGGCGAGGAGTTGATGACCTGCAATACCTCGGCAGTCGCGGTCTGCTGCTCCAGTGCCTCGCGCGTCTCGGTCAACAGCCGCGCATTCTCCATCGCGATCTCAGCCTGTGCTCCAAAATTTTGCAGCAGAGCGATGTGTTTTTCGGAAAACGGCTGCGCCTCCTCTCGGTAGATGATGATCACGCCCTGAACGGCATCGCCCTTGCGAAGCGCGATGCCAAGGGTGCAACGAACGCCCGCCAACTCCACCAGCGCGTGCCGCACCGGATCGCCCGCGCGGTACGCCTCGTCATCGATCAGGTCGGGGATGTGCACAATGCGCTCGCCGCGCAGCACACGCCCATGTGTCGTCGCGGGACCGGGGCGATAAGGCCCGTGGCTGAAAACCTCAGCAAAGCGCGGATCGACATTGCGCAACACCGGCGCCGCGAACGCGTCGCCGTCGCAGGTCCACAGGCCACCGAATTTCGCTTCGCAAAGTTCGATTGCCTTTTCGAGCATTGCGTCGAACACCGGGGCGAGGTCGCCCGGCGAGGAGTTGATGACCTGCAATACCTCGGCGGTCGCGGTCTGTTGCTCCAACGCCTCGCGCGTCTCGGTCAACAGCCGCGCGTTCTCCATCGCGATCACCGCCTGCGCCGCGAAGTTTTCGAGGAGCGCGATCTCCTTGTCCGAGAACGGGCGCACTTCCTTGCGCGCTGAGGCGATCATCCCGAGCAACCGCCCATCGCGCCGCAAGGGCACGCACAGCAACGTCTGGTGGGCCTCGTCCGCGGCCGGGTCCTCTTTGAACACCTTGGAGAAATCGGCCGCCGAGAGATCGGCGATGTGCGTGAGGCGCTCGCCGGCGATCAGCGGCCGGGTCGCCGGGTTGTCGGCGCCCGGATAGCCGCGCCGCACCTGCTCGGCGAAGGCATCAGACAGGCCGTATGTCGCGACGGCCCGGAAATTCGTGCCGTCGTACAGCTCCAAATCGCCATACTCGACCCCGCACAGGCGCATCGCCTTTTCGAGGATCGCGTCGAACACCGGCGCGAGATCGCCTGGCGACGAATTGATGACCTGCAACACCTCGGCGGTCGCGGTCTGCTGCTCCAGCGCCTCGCGGGTCTCGGTCAACAGCCGCGCATTCTCCATCGCAATGACCGCCTGCGCCGCGAAATTCTGCAACAGCGCGATCTGCTTGTCGGTAAAGGGATGAACTTCGGTTCGGTAAATGTTGAAGCAGCCGATAACTGCGCCTTCCTTTCTGAGCGCGACCCATATCGCAGTTCGCGCACCTACTTCCTCCACTAGCGCCCGGCGGCCGACGCCGGAGATCGGTTCTTCTGCGAGATCCTCGATCTGGACGACCGCTTCACCGGCAGCGAGGCGCGCCACCGCGGTGCCAGGCAGCCGTGGTCGAAGGCTGCGAAAGCGCTCAGGCCTAGGAAGATTACGACTCGCAACAACGCTATGGCCATCGCCCTCAAAGAGAGCCAAGAGGCCAAGTGCTGCGTCGCAGAGGTGCAGGGCCTTCTCGAGAATCGCGTCAAACACCGGAGTGAGATCGCCGGGCGAGGAATTGATGACCTGCAATACTTCGGCGGCCGCGGCCTGCTGTGCACGCGTTTCGTCAAGTTCGGCACGGCAAACCTCAAGCTGGCGCCGCAGCTCGGCATTTTCGCCCTCTAGCGCCGCCGCCCTCTCGTCCAGCATCGTCGCCACGCCGGTTCGCTCCCTGTTCTGGGGGTCCCTAGTTTAATCGCGACCCCGCGGATCATGCACCATTGTTGACCACGTAGCTCCTGGAGGCTACTCAAGCTCATGCACAAGGTCGGCCTGAAGACCCTGAAGAACAAGCTCAGCGAATACGTCCGGCTAGCCGCGGCGGGCGAGACCGTGGTGATCACCGACCGCGGCCGGCCGATTGCGGAAATTGGCCCGCCGCATCGACCGCCGGAGTCGGTCATCGAGCGGGGCATTCGCGAGGGCTGGATCAGACCGGCGGTGCGCGGGCCAGATTGGCCGCCCAAACCGACGCCGATCGAAGGCTACACGCTCAAACAGCTACTCGCCGATCTTGACGAAGACCGGAAAGACTCCTGGTGCTGACCTACATCGATTCCTCGGTCGCACTCGCCCACCTCTTTGCCGAGCCGCGGCAGCCTCGCCCGGATATTTGGGATCGGCGGTCGGCATCGAGCCGGCTGCTTGAATACGAAATCTGGACCCGCATCCACGCACGCCGTCCGCCTCTGGCGGACACCACGAGCGTGAAAGCGCTCCTCTCCGGCACCGAATTGATCGATCCAAGCAGCCGCGTGTTGGCTCGCGCCCTGGAGCCCTGGACTACCGCGATCCGCACGCTCGACGCGCTGCATCTGGCTACCGCCGATTATCTGCGTCGGCAAGGCGAGCCGGTGGAGCTGGCAAGCTTCGACAACCGTCTCTTGGCTGCGGCACAGGCGTTGGGCTTCCCGTTTGCTGCGCTCTGACCGTCGCGCTTCGGGGCTGACGTACGCGTTGATCCCGAGCGCCGGCCGGCCTATGTACCGCCTCGCATGACGCCGCTCTCGCAAATCCGCAATTTCGCGATCATCGCCCATATCGACCACGGCAAGTCGACCCTGGCCGACCGGCTGATCCAGGCTTGCGGCGGCCTCGAGGCGCGCGAGATGCGTGAGCAGGTGCTCGACCAGATGGAGCTGGAGCGCGAGCGCGGCATCACGATCAAGGCGCAGACGGTCCGGCTGCAGTACCGGGCCGGGGACGGCGAAACCTATGTCCTCAACCTGATGGACACGCCGGGCCATGTCGATTTCGCCTACGAGGTCAGCCGCTCGCTCGCCGCCTGCGAAGGGTCGCTGCTGGTCGTCGATGCGAGCCAGGGGGTCGAGGCCCAAACCTTGGCCAATGTCTATCAGGCGATCGAGGCCGGGCACGAGATCGTCCCGGTATTGAACAAGATCGATTTGCCGGCAGCCGAGCCCGACCGGGTCAGAGAGCAGATCGAGGATGTGATCGGGCTCGACGCCGCCGATGCGGTGCTGATCTCGGCCAAGACCGGGCTCAACATCGACCGGGTGCTGGAAGCCCTGGTGACCCGGCTGCCGCCGCCGAGTGGCGACCGGGCGGCACCGCTCAAGGCATTGCTGGTGGATAGCTGGTACGATTCCTATCTCGGCGTGGTCATTCTGGTCCGGGTCAAGGACGGTTTGCTGCAGGCCGGGCAGAAGATCCGGCTGATGGCCACGGGCGCGGTGCACGCGATCGAGAAGGTCGGCGTGTTCACCCCGAAGGGGGTGGCGGTCGAGGCGTTGGGGCCGGGCGAGATCGGCTTCATCACCGCGGGCATCAAGACCGTCGCAGATTGCCGGGTCGGCGACACGATCACCGAGGACCGCCGCCCGGCCGCCGCACCGCTCCCTGGCTTCAAGCCGGTGCAGCCGGTCGTGTTCTGCGGCTTGTTCCCGACCGATGCGGCCGATTATGAGCGGCTGCGCGACAGCCTTGCCAAATTGCGCCTCAACGACGCCAGCTTCGAATACGAGCCCGAGACCTCGGTCGCGCTGGGCTTCGGGTTTCGCTGCGGTTTCCTCGGCCTGCTGCATCTCGAAATCATCCAGGAGCGGCTGGCGCGCGAGTTCGACCTCGATCTGCTGGCAACCGCCCCCTCGGTCGTCTATCGCGTCCATCTGACGAACGGCGCGGTGCGCACCCTGCACAACCCGGCCGACATGCCCGACCCGGTGCGGATCGGCCATATCGAGGAGCCGTGGATCAAGGCGACGATCCTGGTTCCCGACGCCTATCTCGGCCCGATCCTGGCGTTGTGCGAGGAACGCCGCGGCGAGCAGGCCGACCTGACCTATGCCGGCAATAGGGCGATGCTGGTCTATCGCCTGCCGCTGAACGAGGTCGTGTTCGATTTCTATGACCGGCTCAAATCGGTCAGCCGCGGCTATGCCAGCTTCGACTACCAGATCGACGGCTACCGCGAGGGCGACCTGGTGCTGATGAACATCCTGGTCAATGGCGAGCCGGTCGATGCGCTGTCGGTCATCGTCCACCGCCACGAGGCCGACCGCCGCGGCCGCACCCTGTGCGAGCGGCTGAAGGATCTGATCCCGCGGCAATTGTTCCAGGTGGCGATCCAGGCGGCGCTTGGCGGCCGCATCATCGCCCGCGAGACGGTCAAGGCGTTGCGCAAGGACGTGCTCGCCAAATGCTATGGCGGCGACGTCACCCGCAAGCGCAAGCTGCTAGACAAGCAGAAGGAAGGAAAAAAGCGGATGCGCCAGTTCGGCAAGGTCGAGATCCCGCAATCCGCCTTCATCGCCGCTCTCAAAATGGGCGACCCCTGACCCGCGCCGGGCCGATGCCCGGACAGCCAAGAGCCCCGCGACCCGGCACCCGGCCGTCGCCGCGGCCTATGTGGATCGGCGCCCGCTCGCCTGACAAAACTGTGGCGGATGGGGTGGGATTCGAACCCACGGTGAACTTGCGCCCACGCCGGTTTTCAAGACCGGTGCCTTAAACCGCTCGGCCACCCATCCAAAGGATTGAAATCAACGGGTTGGTACAGCAGCGGCCCAGAACATCGCACGAACCACCCAACCCTGCCGCCCGATCTTGCCGCCCGATCAGCCTTTTAGGTGCGGCCGAAGGGCTGCGTCAATCCGATTGACTGCGTCCTCCTGCATTCCCGGCAGTGAGTGGCTGTATCGGTCCAAGGTGATGACCACCGAGGCGTGGCCGGCGCGCTCGCTGACGATCTTGACGTTGACGCCGGCAGCGAGCAGGTGGCTGAGATGGGTGTGGCGCAGACTATGCAGATGGATATCGAAGCCTGCGCGCCGCGCCAGCGCGGTGAAAGTCTTGGTGACTCGGCGTGGGCTCAAGGGCGCGCCGTCCGCTTCGCAGCACACCAGATCGGTATCGAGCCACATCGAGCCCGCCCGCAGCCGTTCCTCGCCCTGGCGTGCGCGGTGCAGCCGCAACAATTCGATCGTGAAGGGCACGAGCGGGAGGCGCCGCCGGCTGCGCGCGGTTTTGGGTTCCTTGAAAACGAGACCTTCCGCTTTCGTTTCCTCCAAGGTGCAGGCGACCGATAACATCCCCTGGTCAAGATCCAGGTCGTGCCACCGTAGCCCCAGGATTTCGCCGCGTCGCAACCCGGTCGTCGCCGCGATCAGCACCACCGGTAAATCCGCTCGCCCTCGACTGCCTGCAACAGCGCCCGGTCTGCGCCTGGTCAAGAACTTCATTTCGGTGGCTTAGTCCGGGGCGCATTGACCCGCTTCGCCGGATTGTCGTCGAGCAGCTTAAGCCGCCACGCCTGCTGCAACGCCAGCGACAGCACCCGGTGAATATGCCGGACCGTCATCGCCGATAGCGGCGGCAGCGTCAGGATCGACCCGTCGCGCCGCACGCGGCGCCGGCGCGAGCGCAGGGTGTCGAGATAATAGGCGTTGATCTCGGGCGCGGCGAGGCGGCGCAGGCGCCAGGTGCCGAAAGCTGGGACCAAATGCTTGCGCGTGATTTCGGCGTAACGCTCGTACGTCTTGCTGCTGACCTGGCCTTGGGCGTGCTCCACGAGCCATTTTTCCGGCTATCCGGCGATCTCGGTCTGCGCCGGGCTCGGCGAGGGGGGATTGCCGGTGGCGATCCAGCTCGTCGGCAAGCCGTTTCAGGAGCCGGCCTTGTTCCGCATCGCCGACGCCTTTGAAAAGGCCACGACCTTCCGGGACAAACGTCCGGCGATGACCGTCAACACAGCCCTTGCGTGACCGGACGAGAGCAATTTGCAAAGTGTTTTCGACCTCAAAAAAATCAGGATTGAACTCTGAAGCGAGGGATCAAAGGCTAAACTCCATCAAACTGGCCGAGCATAAGGAATATTAACACATCACGTGCGCCCGCCGGATCAGTTCTACCGTATGCGGCCCACAGCCGTCAAGTCGCCAAGGGGAATATAACAATAATAGGGAAATATATCCTTTTTTTTGCCGCCGGGTGTCACATTCAGATAATAACAACCAAACACAAATACCTCGAAGCAGCTATCGGATCGCATCTGACTTACTGCCTCCGGGAATACGAATTCCTTTAAGTCACCGACCAATTGCAAGAGGGATTCTACGTCACTCAGGCGGACTCCCGGCATTCCGCACGCCGACAGCCAACTAGAAACATGAAAGTGCACGTCCGCTTGGAACTTTGCACCCTGACGGAACACACGGATGCCTGCCTTGGCTTCGGAAATATCGCGCGTTGAGCAGCGGATCTCCTTATAGTCAGGCCTTCCTTCTGTCCCCGGCGGCCAGCTCTCGCACTTCCATGCTCGCGCGGCCGGGGCGAACATGGCGAAAGCGAATACGATCAAGGCACCCAGCGCAACGCTCCTCATGACGTTTCTCCATTGCAGGAATAAGCGCCCGCACTCCACTGGCCATAGCGCGGCGCGCCCGCGGATCACTGAGGGCGCGCCGGTTGCACCGTCAACGCCTGCGAACAGTCCTCCGGGCCGATATCGGCCGCGCGGCAATTGCGAACCGCGATGTCGAGGCACCGACCGGGGAGCAACCTGCTGGCCGCATCCGGAAAGCTGAAGCTCTGCAACTCCTGCGGTTTCAGATCGGCCAACGTTTTGTCTGCTTGGGTGCCGGAAAAACCGCATTGCACGAGAGAGCTCGAAAGGCCGAAGGTGACAGCGGCGTCGCCGATGGGTCTGACGATGAGGCCTGCGTAAGCTTCTTCGCGGGCCGCGGTCGTACACAGGATTGTCCGGCCGAGGCTCCCGTTCCTGCACTCCCATGCTTGAGCTGGGGGAACGACGAGGCCGATAGCGAGCGCGGAGGCGGCGAGAGAGATGAAGGCGTGCATGGCGGGATCTCCCCTGGCCGACGTGGCCGATCGGCGGCAACTAACGCTGGAGTTTACTGGTCTCTTCGCGTGATGTCAAGCAATGCGTGTCGATTGGCAATCCGCTCGCGATTTCATATAGAAATACGCTATTTTGGAAAGCCGCCAATCGCTGCTTCTAACAGACTAAATCCGACGGGAGCCGCGACACGCGAATGACCGCGGCCCGGCCAGCTGCGGGGGAGCATGCTGTTCACCGATATCCACACCCGGCGCGGTCAATTGGCTCGATGACGCACTGCCGCCGAGCGCGTCGCCGCTGAAATTCGCGCCCGCGGCCCATGCGCTTCTGGTCCAGGCCGATATGGCGCGGCTACTCGGCGTGGCCGGATTGCAGCTGAATGTAGTTTTCGAGGCCGATTTTGGGGATCAGGTCGAGCTGGGTCTCGATGAAGTCGACGTGATCCTCCTCGGCCTCGAGGATCTCGCTGAACAGGTCGCGGGTGACGAAATCGCGCACGGTCTCGCAGTACGCGATACCCTCGCGCAAGGGCGGCAGCGCGTTCTGCTCGAGCCGCAAGTCGCATTCGAGCACTTCCCGCACGCTCTCGCCGATCAACAGCTTGTCGAGATCCTGCAGATTGGGCAGCCCATCGAGAAACAGGATGCGCTCGATCAGCTTATCCGCATGCTTCATCTCGTCGATCGACTCGGAATATTCAAAGGCGCCGAGCCTGGTCACGCCCCAATGGCGCAGCATGCGGGCATGCAGGAAATATTGGTTGATCGCGGTCAGCTCGTTCTTGAGGACCCCGTTCAAGTGCTGCAACACGGTCACATCGCCGCGCATGGTCGCCTCCCGCAGAACTGACCGGTGTTATGTTGGGGGCGGCGGCGCCCCGCCGCAAGCTCGGCGGCGCGTCAACCCGCCGCGGGCGCGGGCTCCGGGTGCGAAATCTCGACGACCGGGCGCAGCAGCTGCCGCACCAGCGGCACGCATTTCCCGCATTTCGGCTTTCGGCCGAGCGAGCGGTAGACCATCGATACCGTGCTGCCGTCGGCATCGGCATGGGCGCGCACGTCGCGATCGGTGATCGCATTGCAGACACAGACGTACATGCGCGCCCCTATCGGCTATTCACCTCCTGCATATACCCTGGTTGCGATCAATTCGCAATATCATCAGCCATGCCATCCGATATGACCAGCCATGCCGCCCGAGCAGCCGCGTCGAGCTGTTGCGGGCGACAGACACGTCCGACCGTCAGCGGCGGCTGGTCCGTCATTGCGAGGAGCCCGCAGGCGACGCGGCAATCTCGAACGGGCGGGTCGGGAGCGGGCGGCCCTATTGCACCTGCTGCCGCAGCTTGGCCCAGCGATCGAGGATCGGCAGGATCTGGTCGGCGCCTTCCGCCGGCAGGGTAACGTTGACCCGCACCGCGCCGAGATCGCGGAACCGTTTGATCCGGTCCGCATCTTCGGGTGCGCCGCCGATCGTCACCGGCAGGGATTGCGGGTCGCGGCCGGCGTCGAGCGCCATCTGGCGAAAGCGCGGCATGTATTCCTCGGGGCTGCCGCTGCTGGCGTTCGGATACCAGCCGTCGCCGTAGCGGACCGCGCGCCGCGCCGCCCACGGAAAGGCGCCGCCGAGCAGGATCGGCGGCCACGGCTTCTGCACCGGCTTGGGCCAGGTCATCATCGATGTGACCTTGACGATCTCGCCGTCGTATTCGGCGGTCGATTTGGTCCAGATCTCCTTCATCGCCTCCATCTGCTCACGCATCTTCTGCATGCGCGTGCCGAATTTCGTGCCGTGGCTTTCGATCTCCTCGGCGTTCCAGCCGCCGCCGATGCCGAACAGAAAGCGCCCGCCGGAGACCTGGTCGATCGAGGCGACGAGCTTGGCCGTCTGGATCGTGTCGCGCTGGATCACCAGGCAGATGCCGGTAGCGAGCTTGAGCCGCTTCGTGGCGGCCCCGGCAGCGGCCAGGGTGACGAACGGGTCCATCACATCGTAATAGCGCTTGGCCAATTCGCCGCCGCCCGGCGCCGGTGTCTTTCGCGGCACCGGGATGTGCGAATGCTCGGCCGCCCACAAGGAGTTGAAGCCGCGTTCCTCGAGTGCGACGGCCAGCGCCGCCGGCGTGATCGAATAATCGGTGAAAAAGATCGAAGCGCCGAATTCCATGAGTGCCAGTCCCTGTTGCTGGTGTTGCAAAGCGCGATCCTAGGTCGCGCTCGTCGCGGCGGCAATGTCGGCGGCAGCGGTGCGGGCGCGCTGGGCGGCGTCGCGGGCCATTTCGGCGCACAGCCCGGTATAGGCGGTCGGGTCGAGCAATGCCGCGATCGCCTGCTCGTCGAGATGCGCGGTGACGCGCGGGTCGGCGGCGAGCAGGCTGGCGAACGGCTTGCTTTCGACAAAGGCAGCCTGGGCGGCGTCGTAGACGACATCGTGCGCATGCTGGCGGCCGATCGCGGCGCCGAGATCGAGCATGACCGCTTCGGCCATGATCAGCCCGCCCCCCAGATCGAGGTTCTTGCGCATCCGTGCGGGGTCGAGCCGCAGCCCGCGCAGCACCTCGACGAGACGGCTCAACATGTCGCCCATGGCGATCGCGGCGCGCCCCTCGGCCGCTTCCATGATCAGGCTGGTGGTGCGGTCGGCTTCGTGCTCGGTCTGCATCGCCTCCAGGGCCAAGGGCACGCAGGCGCGGATTTCGGCCGAGGCGGCGATGATGTCCTGGCACAGCTTCGGGTTGCGCTTTTGCGGCATCGTCGAGCTGCCGACCGTGCCGGGCGGCACCGGCTCCTCGACCTCGCCGAACTCGGTCTTCATCAGGGTGTAGATCTCGCGCCCGATCTTGCCGCAGGTGGCGGCGACGAGACCGAACAGGCAGATGTTCTCGGCCAGGTGGTCGCCCAACGTGCGCGCCGGCACCCGCATCGGCAGCATGCCGAGCTGCTTGCCGATGCCGGCCTGCACCGCCGGGCCCTGCGCGCCCAATGAGGCGAAGGTGCCGGCACCGCCGCCCAGCATCGCGACGAAGATGCGCGGCGCCGCCTGGTGCAGCCGCTCGACATGGCGGATCATCTCGTCGATCCACACCGCCGGCTTGTAGCCGAAGGTTGCCGGCAACGCATGCTGGCCGTGGGTGCGCCCGGCGATCGGCATGTCGGCGCCGCGCTCGGCGAGATCGGCCATCGCCAAGAGGGCATCGCCGATCAGGCCGAGGAAGATCCGATGTGCCTGGCGCAAGACCAGCAGATCGCCGGTCTGGGTGATGTTCTGCGTCGTCGCCCCCCAATGCACCCAGCCGCCATATGGCTCGCCGGTGACGCGGGAGAGTTCCCAGACCAGCGGCACGATGGTGTGGCCGGTGCGGGCAAAGCCCTCGTCGATGCGGGAACGGTCGAGCAGTTCGAGCCGGGCCGAGCGCGCGATCGCCTCCGCCGCCCCCTTGGGGATGATGCCGAGGTCCTCCTGCGCCTTAGCCAACGCCGCCTCGACCTCGAGCCAGGCCTGCCAGCGGCTCTCCTGGCGATAGAGCGCGCGGATGCCGGGATCGGACACCCGTGCCGCCGTCGGCAGTTCGTCGGTCACGGCGATTGCTCCGAGCTGTCGAGGCGGTAGAAGCGCCGGGCGGTGCCGGCGAAGAGGGCGCGCTTCTCGTCGGGCGAGGCGCCGGCGGCGATCCGTTTGAACGCGTTCCACAGCACGGCATAGCCGGTGCCGACCTTCTCGACCGGGAAATTGCTCTCGAACATGCAGCGATCGGCGCCGAATAATTCGATGCAGGTCTCCATGTAGGGCCGCCAGCAGCCGGCCAGCTGCTCGGAGGAGGGCGGCATGTCGGCGGCGCCGTAATCGAAGGCGGCGAGCCGGCGCATCTGGCCGCCGAGCTTGACGGCGACGTTGGGACAGCCGGCGAGATCGGTCATCGAGCGCTTCCAGTTCGCGAACACCTCGTCTCCCCTGCCCGCATAGGGGCCGTAGCCGAGAACGCCGCCGGTATGGCCCATGACGATCGGCGCCGCCGGAAAAGCCCGGGCGAGGTCGACCACGTCGCCGAGCTGCGGGTGATAGAGCCAGGCGTCGAAGCTGAGGCCGCGCGCCGCCAGCCGGGCGAAGCCGGCGCGGAAATCGGCGCGCTGATAGAAGTGCGGCTGCATGTCGGCGCGGCTGTTGCCGATCGTGTCGCTGGCGTCCCAGCCGGCCGAATGGCGCACCCCGCGAAACCTGCCGCCGCCGGCGCGGATATGCATTTCGAGCACCGGCTCGACCCGCTCGCCCAGGGTCAGATCGGCGTAGCCGACGATGCCGGCGGCGACCCTTGTCTTGCCGTAATTGCCGCTGGCGCTCATCGCCGCGAGCCCGGCGACGAACTCGGTCTCGCCGACCGGACGCAGCTCCGGCGATCCGCCGGCACGGTACATCGAGCGGCATTCGAGGAACACCGTCGCCTCGATACTGTGCCCGGTGTCGAGATCGGCCAGCAGCTCGTCGAGCAGATAGCGGTGGCCGGGACGCTCGGCCGGGCGGTCCCAGAAATGATGATGCGGATCGACGATCGGCAGATCGGGGTCGAGGATCGGCTCGGGCGCCTGTTTCGCCAGCCAGGAATCGTTCGGCCGTTCGATGCTGCGCCCCCATTGGGTCGGCCGCGTGGTCGCCGCCATGCCGTCCTCCGTCGCTGTGCTGCCGTCAATTCAACCCGACCAGATCCCGGTTGGCAACATGTTGGTCGCACACCGTCACGTCGCGCGCCAAAGCGGCCGACCCAGCTGCGGCGCGTCCTGCCCGACCGCGACCCGCCTGGTAATAACGCGTCGGGCCTCGAGTTTCTGGATGCGCTTCCAGCATGGCGTCGGCGACAGCCCGACGCGTTCCGCCATCCGGGCGATGGAGAGCGTCGAATCGTCCTGCAGGATCTGCAGCAATCTGCGGTCGATTTCGTCCATAGCGGGCCCCGTCACAGATTTTCCGATGCTCGTCATGCCGCTTACGCCTCGATCAGCTGGCGGAATTGCGCGGGTTCGGCCGGTTCCCGGCTGCGGCTCGGGAGCATGGCGTCGCATTCGCTGCCGCGAGCGGCGGGCCTGCCATCGTCTCGACCGTCGTCGCCCGCATGCGACGCCAGCAGCGACGGCAGGCGCGCGCCGAGATGGCCGGCAAGCGCCTCGCATTGCCGCCGGATGTCGGGCACCGATGTCACTTCCCAGAACGCCGGCCTGGTCACCGGCCCAACCGCGTAGAGCCGCGGCCAGATTTCTCCCTGGCGATTGCGCAGGGCGCAGGCCGAGCCGACATCCAGACCCAGCCGGTGATGGTCCGGCCGAACATCGCCGCGATCGAGCAAGGCGCGGATCAGCGGATCGACGATCCGGGCGTAATCGCATCCCGGGCCGGAGCAGTTGATGACGCGCCGAACGAAAAGACGCTGATCGGCATCGCTGCGGCGTGGTCGATGGATGACCGAGACGCCGTCGGGCGTCGCCTGCATCTGACGAATCCGGGTCGCCGCCGTGACCAGCCGGCCGCGGGCGATTGCCTGTTCGATCCGGTCGGCCACCGCCGGTGCGATACGGTGACGGTGCACATCCCACCACGGCCGCAAGTGACGAATGAAGCGCGCCCGCTCCTCATCCGGCATCGCCTGCCAGATGTCCTGCGTCACCGGACGCAACCCGTCGATCACCGCCCGCCAATCGCCGCCCCGCGCCGCGAGGTGCGCAATTTCTTCGCGCAGCACGCGGGTCAGCCTCAGCGCGCTGGCCGGCAACGGGCACGCGATCGGCGTGGCTGGCGGCGCCGGGCCCTGGGCATGCCGGCGCGGCAGCAAGCCCCTGCGGGACAGCGCATGGATGCAAGCGGTATGACCGCGGTCGAGCAACGAGATCGCGGTATCGACCATGGTCAGCCCGGTTCCGATCAGCAGCACAGGGTCGGCCGGGTCGAGATCGCTCAGCGCATCAGGCGCCCAGGGATCGGGACGATAGCGCTCGCTGTCGTAAAAGCTCGGCTCGGCGAGCGGCGGCGGCTCGGGCGGGAAATTGCCGACGGCGAGAACCGCGATATCCGCCTCGGTCTTCCGCCCTCGATCGAGATGCAGGGTGACGCCACCGCGCGAGATGCGCAGATCCAGGACCTCGCCGCGCGTCAGCACGAGCCTGCCGCCGCGGCCGGCGGCCCGCCGGAATTCTTCCTTGAGATGATGCCGGATATAATCGCCGAAAACATTCCGGGCGACGAAAAAGTTCGGCGTCACGGCGGCCGTGTCGGGCTTGCCGCGGCCGCGCAACCAGTCGAGAAAATCATTCGGCTGATCGGGAAAGGCGCTCATCCGCCCGGCCGGCACGTTCAGCAGGTGGTGCGGGTTGCCGGTCGAATAGGCCAGACCACGGCCGAATTGCGGACTTCGCTCAATCAGGTGAATACGCACCGCGGGTGGACATCGCCGCAGCAGATGCTGTGCCAGCAGCGTGCCGCTGAAGCCCGCCCCGATGACCGCTATTGCCGGCGGCCGCGGCGCCGGTGCCTGGATCGCGCTCGAGACCGGCGGGGAGACGGCAGACATTGTCATACCTCCGGATTGGCTCACGCGGGGCAGGCGCAGCTCGATTGCCGAGATCCGATCGCAAACTATAATTTCTATCTACACCATAGGAATAATAATTTCAAAGCGACCGACGCCTGTCAAGAGGTTTCGATCGGGCATCATGTTTCCTGCCGGCGGCAACCTGGTTTCGGCCGGCCGCCGCCGACCGGGCTTCGGGATTTACGGGTCGAGGCGCGTTGGTCGAGGCAGGTGGATGCCGCACTCCGTCTTGCCCTGGCCGCGCCAGCGGCCCGCGCGCCGATCCTCGCCCGGCAGAACCCGGTCGGTGCAGGTGATGCAGCCGATCGACAGGTATCCCGCCGCTTCGAGCGGATGCCGGGGGAGATTGCGCGCGGCCAACTCATCCGCGACCCGGCTTGGCGACCACCCTGCTACCGGATTGATCTTGATGCGGCCCCGGTCGTCCGCTTCGAACATCGGCAATTCGGCCCGAGCGGCACCGTGGTAGCGCTTGCGGCCGGAAACCCAGGCGTCAAAGCCGCTCAGCGCGGCAGCGAGCGGCTCCACCTTCCTGACATTGCAGCAGCGATCGGGGTCGCTCAGCCAGAGCGCAGCGCGCGGATCGGCCGCCGCCAGCCGAGCGGGGTCCGGCACGACGGTGCGCACATCTTCGAGGCCGAGGCGGGCAACCAGCCGGTCGCGATATCGCAATGTCTCGCTGAACAGCTTGCCCGTATCGAGGAAAACAACCGGCGTGCGCCGGTCGATCTCGGCTATTTGCGCCAGGACCACGGCGGATTCGGCGCCGAAGGACGAAACCACGGCCAACCGGCCGCGGAACTCGCTTTCGATCAGCGGGCGCAACAGCGTCGCGCCATCGAGCCCGGCGTATCGTGCGGCCAACTCCCGGACCCGCTGCGCGTTCCGGACATTCGGGCGGTTCTCGTGCTCGGCCGCCGCGGCCGCGATTGGTCCCAGTTCTTCATCGTCCGCCATGCGCAAGGTCATCGGGCAAGCTTCTCCAACATGCACATCTTCGGTTCCTTGAATTTCAGGGGAAGATTGCTCGCCTGGCGCCCCCGTCGTTGCGCGCGTCGGCCGGGCACAGACCGCCGGTTCACCCGTGGCGAAAGCACCGCGAGCCATCC
Organism: uncultured Alphaproteobacteria bacterium; assembly: GCA_963814865.1. Lineage (GTDB taxonomy): Bacteria > Pseudomonadota > Alphaproteobacteria > ATCC43930 > CGMCC-115725 > AP-15. The sequence continues at coordinate 61,549 of CAWFEN010000006.1, forward strand.
GGCATGGCGGGGCACCCAGCCGGGCGCTGCGCTCTACTCGTGGGGCTTCGGCGCGAAGCGCTGCGGGAGAGATGCCCGGCGAAGCGACCGATCGATCGAAAAGCCGGCTCGAAACTTTCGGGTCAACAACAGCGCGAGCGGCACCAGATCGCCAGTGAGCCCGAGATTCGGCCAGTGCAAGGCATCGTATTGGGTCTCCCACCGAACCCGGCGCTACCGGTGCAGCACCTCGGGATCATAATTACATAGATGAAAGGCTATTAATACGTCAACAACATTTTTAACATGTTATTATCGCTCGTTCCCCATCCGGCAGTCAGTCGGGCGCGACCCGCTGAGCGGGCCTTGCAAGGCCTCACACGATCCCCGCTTGCCGCAGCCGCGCGATGTCTGCGCCCGCATAGCCGAGCTCGGCCAGGACGTCGTCGGTGTCGGCGCCAAGATCGGGGGCGGGGCGGTAGAGACGGCACGGCGCCTCGGCGAATTTGATCGGAAAGCCGAGCATCTCGACCTCGCCATGGCCGGTATGCTCGGCCTTGACGACCATCTCCTGCTCGATGATCTGCGGATCGGCAAAGACCTCCGGCAGGGTCTTGACCCGGTCGCAGGGCACGCCGGCGGCGTTGAGCTTGGCGATCCAATAGTCGCTGGTGCCGGCGGCGAGCCGTGCCTCGATTGCCGCATTCATCGCCCGACGGTTCCGCACGCGCAGATCGTTGGTGCGGAAGTCGGGATGATCGCGCAGCTCGGCCGCTTCCAGCGCGTCGATCAGGCGCTGATAGGATTGCTCCTGCGAGGGCGCGATCGCGATCTCGCCGTCAGCGGTGCGGAACATGCCGTAGGGCGAGACGATCGCGTGGTCGTTGCCGCTGCGTGCCGGCATTTCGCCGGTCGCGAGGTAGTTGGCGGCGAGAAAACCGAGGACGCTGACCATCGCATTGTTGAGGCTGGCGCCGACCTTCTCGCCCTGCCCGGTGCGGCCGCGGCGCAGCAATGCCGCGCACACGCCGAGCGCGCCCTGGAGGCCGGCGATCAGATCGGCGATCGGCGGCCCGGCGCGCATCGGCGCGCCCTCGGGCTCGCCGGTCACGCTCATGAACCCGCTCATCGCCTGGGCGATGAAATCGAACGACGGGCGGTCGCGATAAGGGCCGCTCGAACCGAAGCCGGTGATGTTGCAGTAGACGAGGCCGGGATTGAGGATCGCGAGCCGGCCCTCGTCGAAGCCCATCGCCGCGAGCACGCCGGGGCGGAAATTCTCGACCAGCACGTCGCTCCGCGCGATCAGCCTGGCCAATATCTCGCGGCCCTCGGCATTGCGCAAATCGAGGGTCAGCGAGCGCTTGTTGCGGTTGAACGCCGCGAAATACCAGCTGAGCCCGTCGCGGATGACGCCCTGCCGGCGGACCGGGTCGCCGGTGCCCGGCGTTTCGACCTTGATCACCTCGGCGCCCATATCGGCGAGCATCATCGAGCAGAACGGTCCGGCGAGGATGCGGGTCAAGTCGACCACGCGCAGTCCCGACAACGGCAAGCGGCATCTCCTATCCAATCGGCGGGTGCATCCTAGCATGCGGCGGCGCTGCCGCTGATCGGCCGTCGCGGCTGGCGCGGGCTGCTGCGAAGTTTCGGATTTTCGCAGGCAAAGCGGCTAAGCTGCGCCGGCCGAACGGGAGTTCGAACGATGCTGCGCACCCTAGAAGGCAGTCCCGGCCGAGAGCGACAGGCGGAGCCGCGCGACAAGCTCGCCTGCCTGAGCGCGCTCGAGCGCAAGGTGCTGTGGCTGTCGACCTGGATGATCCATAACGCGAACCACCTGCGGCCGAACCGGGACGGCCTCAAGGTCGGCGGACACCAGGCCTCGAGCGCCTCGGTGGCGACGTTGATGACGGCGCTCTATTTCGACGTGCTGCGTCCGCAGGACCGGGTCGCGGTCAAGCCGCATGCGTCGCCGGTGTTTCATGCCATCCAGCATCTGCTCGGGCATCAGCCGCGCGAGAAGCTGGAGCGGTTTCGGGCTTATGGCGGCGCCCAATCCTATCCGTCGCGGACCAAGGATGGCGGCATCGTCGATTTCTCGACCGGATCGGTCGGCCTCGGCGTCGGCATGACGTTGTTCAGCTCGATCGCGCAGGATTATCTGCGGCTGAAACATCTGGTTCCGACCGGGGAGCCGCCCGGCCGCATGATCGCGCTTGCCGGCGATGCCGAGCTCGACGAGGGCAATATTTTCGAGGCCTTGCTCGAAGGCTGGAAGCACGATGTCCGCAATCTCTGGTGGGTGATCGACTACAACCGCCAGAGCCTCGATGCCGTCGTTTCCGACCGGCTGTTCGGCCGCATCGACGCCTTGTTCGAGATGATGGGCTGGCGCGTCGTCACCTTGAAATACGGGCACCTGCTGGAGGCGGCCTTTGCCCGCCCCGACGGGCATCATCTGCGCGAGTGGATCGACGGCTGCCCCAATTCGCTCTATTCGGCGCTGGTCTACAAGGGCGGCGAGGGCTGGCGCGAGCATCTGCTGCGCGACCTCAACCGCTACCCCGGAATTCGCGCCATCCTAGACGAGCACGACGATGCGGCGCTGCAGCAGCTGATGACCAACCTCGGCGGCCACGACATGGCTGCGGTCCTCGACGCCTTCCAGGCGATCGCCGATGACCGGCCGACCTGCTTCATCGCTTACACGATCAAGGGCTACGGGCTGCCGTTCGCCGGGCACAAGGACAATCATGCGGGGTTGATGAACCTCGATCAGATGGCCTCGTTCCAGCGCGGCATGGCGGTGCCGCAGGGCGACGAATGGGACCGGTTCGCCGGCCTCGACGTACCGGCCGAGCGGCTCGCCGCATTTCTCCAGGAGGTCCCGCTCGCCGGGGCGGCGGCGCGCTGGCACGAGGCGCCCCCGGTGGCGGTCCCGGCGAGCCTGCCGGTTCCCCGCGGCGAGCGGCTGTCGACCCAGGAAGCGTTCGGCCGCATCCTCGGGGACATCGCCGCCGGCGACACGGATTTCGCCGACCGGATCGTGACGGCCTCGCCCGATGTCACGGTGTCGACCAACCTCGGACCGTGGGTTAATCGCCGCGGGATCTTCGACCGCGCCGAACGTGCCGATACCTTTCGCGAGGAAAAGGTCGTCTCCGCGCAGCGCTGGGCGATGTCGCCGCAGGGCCAGCACATCGAGCTCGGCATCGCCGAGAGCAACCTGTTCCTGCAGCTCGCGGCTCTCGGCCTGGCCGCACCGCTGTTCGGCACCCGCCTGCTGCCGATCGGCACGCTCTATGATCCGTTCATCAAGCGCGGGCACGATGCGCTGAACTACGCCTGCTATCAGGATGCGCGCTTCATCCTGGTGGCGACCCCCTCGGGGATCACGCTTGCCCCCGAGGGCGGCGCCCATCAATCGGTCGGCGAGCCGCTGGTCGGGCTCGGCCAGCCTGGGCTGGTGAGCTTCGAGCCGGCCTTTGCCGACGAGCTCGCGGTGCTGCTGCGCTGGGCCTTCGCCGAGATCCAGCGCGATGGCGGCGAATCCGTCTATTTCCGGCTGTCGACGCGGCCGGTCGAGCAGCCGAAGCGGCAGCTCGCCCCGGACCTCGCCGCGGCGATCGTCGCCGGCGCCTATTGGCTGCGCGAGCCCGAGCCGGGAGCAGAGCTCGCGATCGCCTATTGCGGTGCCATCGCCCCCGAGGCGCAGGCGGCGCACCAGGCCATGGCCGAGGATGTGCGGCAGGCGGGGTTGCTGGCGATCACTTCGCCCGACCGCCTGCACCGCGATTGGCGGGCGGCCCAGGCGCGGGGCGCCGCGAGCACGGCGGAGCGGCTCCTGGCCCGGCTGAAGCCGGGCGCCGCCCTGGTCACCGTCGGCGATTTCCATCCGGCGACCCTGTCCTGGCTCGGCGCCGTCGCCCACAACCCGGTCGTCCCCCTGGGTGTCGACCGCTTTGGCCAATCAGGCGACATCCCGGACCTCTACCACGCCTACGGCATCGACGCCGACGCGATCCTCGACGCCGCCGCCCGCGCCTGCCTGATTGCGCTGCGTTAGAGCGTTATCCGATTAAGTTGCACCATTCCTCGTCGCCCCCGCGAAAGCGGGGTCCAGGGCAACCGTGAAGTCGCTCGCCCCTGGGTTCCCGCTTTCGCGACGCTTTCGCGGGAAAGACGGTTCAATATGTTCGGAAAGCGCCCCAGACTAGCGCCGCCTTATTGCGGCCCGCTGCGCATCGAGGCCGGGTGGCCCGGCAGCTTGAACCGCTGCCCGGTGTCGGTCACCTTGGTTCCGTCGACCTTGAGCACCGACAGATCGCCGTCGATGAAATTACCGACGTAAAGATAGCTGCCGTCGGGGCTGAAGGCGACGCCTTCGGGCAGCGCGCCGACGGTGATCGAGCCGACCTTGCTGACCTTGTCGCCGTTGATCGCCAAGACCGCAACGCTGCCACCGTCATGGTGATAAAATATCGATTTGGGCCGGTTCGAGCCCTCCGCCTGGATCGAAACGGCGAGATCCCCCTTCGGGCTGATCGCGAGTCCCTCGGGCAAATCGCCGACCACAACGTGGTCGATGACCCGCGGCGGGTTCACCGCGAGATCGATGACGCCGACCGTGTCGACATTTCCGTCCGAACTGCCGCCGCCGCCATTGTCGGCGGTCAGCGCGAGCCTGCCGTCGGGAGTCACTGCGACGTTGTAGGGATAGATCCCGGTCGGCAGGTCGCGCTTGTCGTAAGTGACCTTGTCGCCGTCGATCGACAGCAGCGCCACCTTGTTGGCGGCCGGTTTAGCCGCGAGCGCGTGCCTGCCGTCGGGGGTGATGGCGACGGCCGAAACCTGGTCGGCCGCGGTTCCGACGGTCACCGTGCCGACGACCAGGACATCCTTGCCGCGGATCGACAGCACCGAAATCGTGCCGTCGCCGCGGTTGGCGACCAGCGCCAGATCGCCCTTTGAGCTGATCGCCATGCCCGAAGGCTGCCTGCCGACCGTCACCGTGCCGATCACCTTGGGCGGGCCCGATTTCAAATCGACAACGAAGACCTTGTCGTCGGGTGCGAGCATATGGCCCCAGCCCTCGATCACCGGTTTGAGCGAATTGGCGACGAGGGCGATGTCACCGGAAGGGACGATCGCTAGGTTGGTCGGCGGCCCGACGACCGAGTTCATCAACGGTATCGTCGCCGCGATGTGCGGAGCCGCCGGCTGGGAGATGTCGATCACCGACAGGGTGTCGTGGCCGGGTTCTCGAATCGTCGGCTGGAAGTTGGCGTCGACCCCGTTCTTCTCGTCGTTGCCGACGATCAGGGTCTGGCCGAAAACCGGCACCGAGACGCAGCCGAGCAGACCCACGGCCAACATCGCCGCGGTAAAATTCGACGAACGCATCCTCCCCTCCATGGTTTTGCCGTGGCACATGCGCGCCGGTTCCGATGCTGCCCCGATTGTGCGCTAGCGACAAGCAGCGTTCCCGTTGGCGGAGTAAGCGCGCGCGCTTTCGGTTTCGAACTGACGATCTTTGCGATCGCCTGTTATCCGCCATCATCAGAGATATGTCAGGGATCGCGATCCTCAAGCTTCAGCGGGCGGGCTTTACCGAACAGCAGGTCCAGGCGCTGGCCGAATACCACGAGGCCGGAGCCGCGACGAAGAGCGACATCGGCGATCTTGAGAACAAGATATGCCGACCTCGACCGCAAACTCGATGCGGCTCGCTCGGATCTCGAGGCCAAGATGGACTGCTATGCGCTCCGATCTCGAGATCAAGACTCTCTGCACTCGACAGCAAACTCGACCGGACACGCTCCGATCTCGAACTGGCGACCGAAAGGGTCCGGCACGATCTCGAGCTGAAAATCGCCGAAGGCAAGGCCGAGACGATCAGATGGGTCGTCGGCGTCGGCTTCGCCCAGGTCGCGATGATCCTCGCGGTGCTGAGGCTGTTCCCGAGCGTGCATCCCTGACCGGCGCGCAACACGGCGGTCAGAACCGATCGCATTCCCTCGCGGTTTTGACATAGGCGGCGGCGTCGGCCGGCAGCAGCCGGCGGGTGCTCGCGTACCACGCGCCAGGCACCCGGCCGATCCCGCGCGTTGTCGCGCTCGCGACGCGGGCGCGGGAACTGCCCTGATCAATATCTTGTGTCCGGTGAGCCTGGAGTAACGCCGCGCCGGGGAAGTATTCGAGCCTGATCCGACCCGCCATAAAACCAGGCATCAACCGAGGCTGGGGCGCGAAGAACTCGACCGCCGAGATCGATGCTTCGCGAGGACTTCTGACCGGTTGTCATAATGTACGTTCTGCGTCAAACCGTGGCGGGGGGCCGTTCGCCGCCTTTCAATAGCCGCGCGCCGGATCGCTCTGGTAGAGGAGGGGCGGCCTTCTTCGAAGCGGCGGAGGTTGTCGAGTACGATCGGGGCGGCGGCCGCGCAATCGCAAGTGTTATCGACCCCATCGATCCAGCTTGTCATCGGGCAAGGGATCAAAAAACTCGGGACCGATGCTGAAGTTGCCACGCATTGCCCCAAATTCGCGCTTTCCCTTGCGTATGGCCGGCACCAACTTGGCGACCGGCGTTCGCCCGCGGGCAATCGTGATCACCTCGCCGGCTTCGACCCGCGCAAGAAGCTTTGACAGCTGCGTCTTGGCAACATGAACCGGGCCGGTGCCATCCAATGAACGGCCCTCCTTGGTCATTCAATTAGCTAAGAGAACTTGTAACTAAGAGAACTTGTAGCTAAGAGAACTTGGCGCTCCGGCGGCATTGTGCAACCGTTCAATAACCCAGCGCCGGATCAACCTGGTTGAGGAGCGGCTGGCCCGTCTCGAAGCGGCGGATGGTGTCGAGGACGATCGGCGCGGCGGTTGCGGGGTTGGTCGTGCCGGCGATGTGCGGCGTCACCAGGATGCGCGGGTGATGCCAGAACGGGTGGCCCGGCGGCAGCGGCTCTTCGCCGAACACGTCGAGCGCGGCGCCGGAGAGTTGGCCGGAATCGAGCGCCGGGATCAGGTCCTGCTCGACCAGATGGGCGCCGCGGCCGGCGTTGACGAGACCGGCGCCGGACGGCAGTGCCGCGAAGGTGCGGGCGCACAGGATGCCTTCGGTCGCGGCGGTCAGCGGCAGCAGGCAGACCAGGATCTCGCTCTCCCCGAGCAACCGGGCGAGACCCTCCGGGCCGGCATGGGTGCGAAACCCCGCCACCGGCCGTTCCCGGCGGCTCCAGCCGGAGACCGGGAAACCGAGCGCCGCAAGCTTGCGTCCGGCAGCCTGCCCGATCTCGCCGAAGCCGAGAATCCCGACCGGCCGCTCGCCGGCGTTCTTCTGGTCGAGCTCGCGCCAGATCCCGGCCTGCTGCTGGGCGCGGTAGTCGAAATCCTGGCGGTGCAGGCGCAGCACCTGCAGCACGACGTACTCGCTCATCGCATCGGTCAGATAAGGGTCGACGAGGCGGACGATCGGCACCCGCGGCGGCAGATACGGGTCGCCGAGGATATGATCGACCCCGGCGCCCAGCGACAGGATCAGCTTGAGGCGCGGCAGCGCGGCCAGCAGGCCGGGCTCGGGCCGCCACACCAGCGCATAGTCGATTGCCGCCGGGTCGCCGATGTCCGGCCACACCCGGATCTCGAGCCCGGGCATCAGCGCGCCAAGCCGCGCCCTCCAGCGCGTCGCCGAATCGACCGGGGAACGAAATAAAAGCGCCATCGCGAGCGGTCATAACACAATCGCCGCCGCCGCCACATTCCGGCCCGCTTCCGCGGGCATAATGGCACCGCCATCACCAAAGGGGGTCGGTCGATGCGCTCGTTATGGAGGATGATCGCCTTGCGCTGGCTCGGCGGGCGGGGTTCGGCAGCGCTGACCGAAGATTCGGGGCTGCTCGACCTGTTGATGACCGCAGAAGGCGAGCGCGCGCAGCCCGCCGTTCACGTGACGCGTCAAAGGGAGGGCTCGCAGGATGCGGCGATCTCCCGGCGCGAGCCCGGCGCGGCGGATGCCGAACCCGCCGCCGCGGAGACGGAGCGGAACGACTCGGCCGGCTGACGCGGTGTTGCATTCCGGAACGATCCATGTTGTGTTCGACCGCTGAGGCCCAGCCGGGGCGCCGCCGCTTGTTCTGCTTGGCCGCTTCGGGCGGTGTCGGTTTGCGGCGGCATCAGTCAAAAAAACGAAGGTATCAGGAGCAAGTAATGAGCCCCGCCCGCCGCATCACGATCAGGGCTCGGCATGCGCGTCGTTGACCATATCCGCGATTATTTTTCGCCGCGCGAGGCGATCGATACCTCGCCCAAGGTATCGGACGAGGTCAAGTTCACGACCTGCTATATGTGCGCCTGTCGCTGCGGGATCAAAGTCCACCTGAAGGACGGCGGCATCCGCTACATCGAGGGCAACCGCGATCATCCGGTCAATCGCGGGGTGATCTGCGGCAAGGGCGCCTCCGGCATCATGCAGCAGCAATCGCCGGCCAGGCTGACCAAGCCGCTCAGACGCGTCGGCGAGCGCGGCTCGGGCGAATTCCGCGAAATCGAATGGGACGAAGCGATCGCCACCGCGGTCGAATGGCTGTCGGCGATCCGTGCCGACGACCCGAAAAAGCTCGCTTTCTTCACCGGCCGCGATCAGAGCCAGGCCTTGACCGGCTATTGGGCGGCCCAGTTCGGCACGCCGAACTTCGCCGCTCATGGCGGGTTCTGCTCGGTCAACATGGCCGCCGCCGGCATGTACACGTTGGGCGGCAGCTTCTGGGAGTTCGGCGAGCCCGATTGGGAGCGCACCCAGTTTTTCATGATGTTCGGGGTCGCCGAGGATCATGATTCGAACCCGATCAAGATCGCCTTGTCGGGGTTGCGCCGGCGCGGCGCCAGATTCGTCTCGGTCAACCCGGTGCGTACCGGCTATTCGGCGATCGCCGACGAATGGGTCGGGATCAGGCCGGGCACCGACGGGCTCTTCGTGCTGGCGCTGATCCACGAACTGCTCGCCGCCGACCGGATCGATCTCGATTACCTGGTGCGCTACACCAACGCCGCCTGGCTGGTGATCCAGGCGCCGGGCGCTGCCGATGACGGGCTGTTCGCCCGCAACGAGGCCGGCGAACCGCTGGTGCTCGAACCCTCGGGAGCGCTGGCGAGCGGCATGGCCGCCGGGGTCGTGGCCCGCCTCGTCGGCGCTGCGGTGCTGCCCGACGGCCGGCGCGCCGTGCCGGTCTTCCAGCTCGTGGCCGAACGCTGTCTCGACCCGTGCTACGCACCTGAAGCGGTCGCCGAGACCTGCGGCATCCCGGCTGCGACGATCCGCCGGCTCGCCGCGGAGATCGCGCACACCGCCTTCGAGCAGGAAATCGAGCTTGCCGTGCCGTGGACCGACTGGGCCGGACGGCGGCACGAAACGATGCGCGGCCGACCGGTCTCGATTCATGCGATGCGCGGCATCTCCGCGCATTCGAACGGGTTTCAAACCTGCCGCGCGCTGCACCTGCTGCAATTGCTGCTCGGCACCATCGATGTGCCGGGCGGGTGGCGCTACAAGTCGCCGCATCCGAAGCCGTGCCCGCCCGGGCCGAAGCCCGCCGGCAAGCCCGAGCAGGTCCGTCCCGGCCAGCCGCTGCCGGGAATTCCGCTCGGCTACCCGATGTCGCCCGAGGATCTGATCCTTGATCCCGAGGGCGGGCCGGCGCGCATCGACAAGGCGTTTTCCTGGGAGGCGCCGATCGCCGCCCACGGCATGATGCAGATGGTCATCGCCAACGCGGCGAAGGGCGATCCGTACCCGATCGACACGCTGTTCATGTACATGGCCAACATGGCCTGGAACTCGGCGATGAACAGCGCCGGGACGATGCGCATGCTGACCGCCCGGGACCCGGCGACCGGGGCATACCGCATTCCGCGGATCATCTATTCGGACGCCTATTATTCCGAGACGGTGGCCTATGCCGACCTCGTTCTGCCCGATACGACCTATCTCGAGCGCTGGGACTGCATCTCGCTGCTCGACCGCCCGATCGGCGGGGTCGACGGTCCGGGCGATGCGATCCGCCAGCCGGTCATGGCTCCGGACCGCGACGTGCGCCCGTTCCAGGACGTGCTGATCGAATTGGGCGCGCGGCTCGGGCTGACCGGCTTTGTCACGCCGGAAGGTGCGCCGCGCTATCCCGGCGGCTATCCGGACTATCTGGTCAATCACGAGCGCCGGCCGGGGGTCGGGCCGCTGGGCGGCTGGCGGGGTGCCCAGGGCGACCAGCCGGCGCGGGGTGCGCCGAACCCGCACCAGCTCGAGCGCTACGTCGCCAATGGCTGCTTTTGGAAACACGAGCTGCCGCCGGAGCAGCTCTACTTCAAGCACGCCAACAAGGCCTATCTCGAAACCGCGGTGACGATGGGGTTCATCGACGCCGCGCAGCCGATCGTACTGCAGCTCTATGTCGAGCCGCTGCAGCGCTTTCGCCTGGCCGCCCAAGGACACGGCCCGGTCGTGCCGCCCGAACCGCACCGCGCGCGCATCGCCGCCTATTTCGATCCGCTGCCGTTCTGGTACATGCCGTTCGAGGAGGCGCGGGTCGACCGCACGACGTTCCCGCTGCACGCGCTGACCCAGCGCCCGATGCACATGTATCATTCCTGGCATTCGCAGAACGCCTGGCTGCGCCAGATCATCGGCCATAACCGGCTGTTCGTGAACCGTGCGGTCGGGCATGCCCTCGGCCTCGCCGAGGAAGACTGGGTCTGGCTGTCGAGCCATCACGCCCGGATCCGCGTCCCGACCCGGCTGATGGACGGGGTCAATCCGGATACGGTGTGGACCTGGAATGCGATCGGCAAGCGCGCCGGGGCATGGGGCCTCGATCCGGATTCGCCGGAATTCCGCAAGGGGTTCCTGCTCAACCATCTGATCTCGGAGCTGCTGCCGCCGGATGGCGGCTATGATTACGCCAATGCCGACCCGATTACCGGCC
>CAWFEN010000006.1:77500-104991 GCA_963814865.1 uncultured Alphaproteobacteria bacterium
GTCTGAAGATGGGGGGACCACCCTCCAAGCCTAAGTACTCCTCAGTGACCGATAGTGTACCAGTACCGTGAGGGAAAGGTGAAAAGCACCCCGACGAGGGGAGTGAAACAGTTCCTGAAACCGGATGCCTACAAGCAGTCGGAGGGTTGGACGACAGTAGACAGACGACGGACGACAGATTTAGCTGTCCTCTGTCGTCCGTTATCTGTCGTCTGGTCTGACGGCGTACCTTTTGTATAATGGGTCAGCGAGTTGGTCTTGGCAGCGAGCTTAAGCCGCTAGGCGTAGGCGCAGCGAAAGCGAGTTCTGAATAGGGCGTCGCTCCGAGCAATCGGACAAGTTGCCGGGACCAGACCCGAAACCGGGTGATCTAGCCATGGGCAGGTTGAAGGTGCGGTAACACGCACTGGAGGACCGAACCCACTACTGTTGCAAAAGTAGGGGATGACTTGTGGCTAGGGGTGAAAGGCCAATCAAACTCGGAAATAGCTGGTTCTCCGCGAAATCTATTGAGGTAGAGCGTCGCTTGCTCGCCGCCGGGGGTAGAGCACTGGATGGGCTAGGGGGGCGCGAGCCTTACCAAACCTAACCAAACTGCGAATACCGGCGAGCGGAGGGCGGCAGCCAGACGGCGGGTGCTAAGGTCCGTCGTCGAGAGGGAAACAGCCCAGACCGCCAGCTAAGGTCCCCCAGTCGTGGCTAAGTGGGAAAGGATGTGGGACGGCCAAGACAACCAGGAGGTTGGCTCAGAAGCAGCCATCCTTTAAAGAAAGCGTAATAGCTCACTGGTCTAACAGCTGTCCTGCGCCGAAAATGTAACGGGGCTCAAGCCACGCACCGAAGCTGCGGGTGTCGGAGGACAGAAGACAGACGACAGAGGACAGAATGGAAGGGGAGCGCAAGCCGGTCGTGTCGTTCGAGGACCGTGACGTCTTTCGGCGCGCGTATCGAGTGTCGCTCGACATCCAGCGGGCGAGTTTGACGTTTCCGGCGGTGGAGCAGCGGGCTCTGGCCGACCAGATACGTCGCGCTTCGAAGTCCATCTGTGCCAACATCGCCGAAGGCTATGGTCGCCAGAAAGGGTCGAAAGCGGAGTTCCGCCGCTTTCTGCGGATGGCGATCGGTTCATCGGACGAGATGCGGGTGTGGCTGCGCCATGCCCTCGATCTCGGCTATATCGACGAACCAAGCTGGCGGCGCTGGCGCGACGAGTATCAGACGGTCACGCGGATGGTGCAGAGCCTGGCCGACAAGCTCTGAGCCGATCCGTCGTCTGTCGTCCGTCTTCTGTCCTCCGACGCGGTAGCGGAGCGTTCCGTAGGCCGGCGAAGCGGGCGCGCGAGCGTCCGTGGAGGTATCGGAAGTGCGAATGCTGACATGAGTAGCGATAAACAGCGTGAGAAACGCTGTCGCCGAAAGTCCAAGGGTTCCTGCGCAAGGTTAATCCGCGCAGGGTTAGCCGGGCCCCTAAGGCGAGGGCGAGAGCCGTAGCCGATGGGAATGGGGTCAACATTCCCCAGCCTGCCGGACGTGACGAAGGCCGCAAGCCGTCTTTCCTTACTGGATTGGGAGGGCGGCGCAGGACTTCCAGGAAACAGCGCCGGCACCAAGACCGTACCCGAAACCGACACAGGTGGACTGGTAGAGCATACCGAGGCGCTTGAGAGAACGGTGTTGAAGGAACTCGGCAAAATGCCCCCGTAACTTCGGGAGAAGGGGGCCCCGTCTCTGCGCAAGCAGGGGCGGGGGGCACAGAAGAGGGGGTGGCGACTGTTTACTAAAAACACAGGGCTCTGCGAAGTCGCAAGACGACGTATAGGGTCTGACGCCTGCCCGGTGCCGGAAGGTTAAGAGGAGGGGTTCACGCTCCGAATCGAAGCCCCGGTAAACGGCGGCCGTAACTATAACGGTCCTAAGGTAGCGAAATTCCTTGTCGGGTAAGTTCCGACCTGCACGAATGGCGTAACGACTTCCCCGCTGTCTCCAACACCGGCTCAGCGAAATTGAATTCTCCGTGAAGATGCGGAGTTCCCGCGGTCAGACGGAAAGACCCCGTGCACCTTTACTACAGCTTTGCAGTGGTGTTAGGGATGGTGTGTGTAGGATAGGCGGGAGCCGTTGAAGCCCTGGCGCCAGTTGGGGTGGAGGCAACCTTGAAATACCGCTCTCACGATCTCTGGCATCTAACCGCGGCCCGTCACCCGGGTCCGGGACCCTGCATGGCGGGTAGTTTGACTGGGGCGGTCGCCTCCCAAAGAGTAACGGAGGCGCGCGATGGTGGGCTCAGGCTGGTCGGAAATCAGCTGTCGAGTGCAATGGCACAAGCCCGCCTGACTGCGAGAGCGACGGCTCGAGCAGAGACGAAAGTCGGCCATAGTGATCCGGTGGTCCCACGTGGACGGGCCATCGCTCAACGGATAAAAGGTACGCCGGGGATAACAGGCTGATGACGCCCAAGAGTCCATATCGACGGCGTCGTTTGGCACCTCGATGTCGGCTCATCGCATCCTGGGGCTGGAGCAGGTCCCAAGGGTATGGCTGTTCGCCATTTAAAGCGGTACGTGAGCTGGGTTTAGAACGTCGTGAGACAGTTCGGTCCCTATCTGCCGTGGGTGTTCGAGACTTGCGAGGCGCTCTCCCCAGTACGAGAGGACCGGGAGGGACGCACCTCTGGTGGACCGGTTGTGGCGCCAGCCGCAGCGCCGGGTAGCTAAGTGCGGACGGGATAACCGCTGAACGCATCTAAGCGGGAAGCCCCCCTCAAAACCAGGTCTCGTCGAGAGCCGTGGAAGACCACCACGTCGATAGGCCGGAGGTGGAAGCCGAGCAATCGGCGCAGCTGACCGGTACTAATCGCTCGAACCCGCTCGATCCCAAAAAACCGCCCGCGTGCAGCGGCCAGCGCCAACCCCGGCGCCCGCGAGCCCGGCGGCCCCCAGCGAGGCACTTTCGACACCTCGTCGCAGCGCAGCTCCCCATCGCCACGCCGGCCCGCCGGCGGGCCGGGCCAGCCTGGTGGCCATAGCGAGGGGCCAAGCACCCGATCCCATCCCGAACTCGGCCGTGAAAACCCTCAGCGCCGATGGTACTGCGCCACGAAGGCGTGGAAGAGTAGGTCGCCGCCAGGCTCGCCCAGCCCGCTGCCATTCAGCCCGCTGCCAGTCCCAGCCCGCTGCCATTCAGCCCGCTGCTCAGCCCGCCCGCCGCCCAGACCCCGATCCGGTCGGCCGGCGCGGCCCGCCAATGCCGCCGGCTGCCAGGCCCGGCACAGCAGGCCCGGCACAGCAGGCCCGGCACGGCATCCCGGCGCGGGGTGGAGCAGCCCGGTAGCTCGTCAGGCTCATAACCTGAAGGTCGCAGGTTCAAATCCTGCCCCCGCAACCAATTTCATATACCCGACCTCAAGGCCGCTCTCACCGAGCGGCCTTTTGGCTTTGGTCGCCAGCGACAGGATGCCCGCCAGATGGCCGTGCAGGTCGATCGACAGGCTCGTATGGCCCTCATCATCGGTCCCCGGCACCAGCACGATCTTATCGACCAGCTTGCGGATCAGGTCCGCCGCCTGCACGCGCGCCAGCTCATCGCCCAGCGCCGCGCGGAGTGCGGCGATCTTGTCGCGGTAGTAGTTCGCCATGTTGGGATGGATCAGGACGGGATTATCCGTCGCGTCCTTGATCCGCGCCTCGGTTTCCGCCTTGCGGTTCTCAAGGTCCGTCATCTTGTCCTTGACGCGGCTCGCCGGCACGCCGTCCATGAGCGCCTGCACCAGCCGGTCAAGCTCGCGCTCGATCTTCACGAGCGCGGCCCGGTCAACCTTGTGCCGGGCATTGCCCTCGCCGCGCATCCGGTTCGTGTGGCGCGTGTATTCCTTGCAGAATTCATCGCACAGCGCCGGGTCCATGAGGCGGCTCTGCAAGCCTTCCAGCACCGTGGCTTCGAGCGCATCGCGACGGATGGTATGCCGGTTGTCGCAGGTGCCCTTGTTGCGGGCGTTCGCGCAGCCGATACGCTCGGCATTGAGGACGACGAACCCGCCGCCGCAGCAGCCGCAGCGCATAAGGCCGGAGAAGAGGTAATGCGGCCGGCGCCGGTCCCAGTAGCCGCCTTGCTTCTTGCCGGTGCGCGTGCTGCGCAGTGACTTCTGCCGCGCCTTGACCGACTGCCACAAATCTTCCGGCGATGATCCGCAGCTCCGGCACGTCCTGCGTGATCCACTCGGATTCCGGGTTAGGCCGCGACACGCGCTTGCCGGTTTCCGGGTCCTTGATGTAGCGCAGCCGGTTCCAGACCAGCTTGCCGACATAAAGCTCGTTGTTGAGGATGCCGGTGCCGCGATCCGGGTTGCCGTGAATCGTGCTCGGTCCCCAATCCGTGCCGGACGGGCCGGGCACGGCTTCTTTGTTCAGTTGCTTGGCAATCGCCTGCGGCGCCTTGCCCGCCGCATAGTCGTTGAATATGCGCCGCACGATCCCGGCCTGCGCGGCATTGATCTTCCGCTCGCCGCGCACCGGCAGCCCCTCATCATCGAGCCGCCGCACCACGTCATAGCCGAAGGAATTCCCGCCGCCCGACTTGCCCGCCTCGACGCGCCCGCGCAGGCCGCGCCGCGTCTTGTCGGCGAGGTCTTTCAGGAACAGCGCGCCCATCGTGCCTTTCAGGCCGATATGCAGCTCGTTCACGTCGCCTTCGGAGAGCGTGACGATCCGCACGCCGGCAAAGCGCGTGCGCTTGTAGATATGGGCGATATCCTCTTGGTCGCGCGACAGCCGGTCGATGGCCTCGGAAACGATCACCTCGAACTTGCCCGCCTGCGCATCCTGCAACAGCATCTGCATGCCGGGGCGGATCAGGCTGGCGCCCGAGATCGCATGGTCGGTGTAGCAGTTGATGACGCGCCAGCCCTCGCGCTTCGCGCGCTCCTTGCACAGGCGAATTTGATCCTCGATCGAGGCGTCGCGTTGCAGGTCGGTGGAATAGCGGGCGTAGATGGCGGCGGCCGTCATGACGAAGGTCTCTCCTTATTCGCCCTGCCGCTTGGGTGCCTTTCCGTCGGAATCCTTGCGGCAGAGTCGAATATAATCTCTCTCGGCGGCGACGCGGGCAAGCAGCTTTACCAGCTCGACGAGCAACGGATCGGGTGCGGCGGCGTCCCGCGCCTTTTTCGTCTGCCGATTTTGTTGACCCTTGCTCATGCCTGCACGGTCTCACAGGCGCGGGCAAGCTTTCCTCGCGGCATCCTCGCGCAAAACCGGCACTGCCTGGTTCGGCAGTGCCGGCGGGCTGCGGGGTTCAGAACCCCGGCGGCCGGGGCCGCGCGCACCGCTGCGCGAGCACGCGGCGGATGTTCTCCAGATTGAGCAGCGCATCGCGGCGCTCGTACGAGCCGGCGATGCTGCAATCCAGATCGTACCGGGCCCTGCTGGAGCAGGCCCCGCAGTTGGAGATCGCTGAGGGTTTGAAGTGCTGAGAGTGTGTAGACCGTGGACATGGATTTTCTCCTCTGTTGTCCTCGCGGCCCCGACCATCAGGGCCGTCATGCGGTCCAGAGGCAGAATCAGCAGCAGACGGCCCGCCTTGGGCGGCGGGCGCGGAGAAGGACAGGAAGAGGAAGAAAATCGGCCACGAGGCTGCACAGGCAGCGCGGCCAAACCAAAGCGGTTGAGAAATGCGACCTGAGACGAAGGGTTCGGGAAGAGATGGTGCGCAGCGCCAGCCGGTCTCGGCACGGCGGCAAGGCGTGCGGTGTCAATCTGGTCATCGGCAGCGTGAGAGAGGCGCGCGCGGATCAGGAGGACGCACCGCGGAGTGAAGGAGCATCGCAGCAAATGAAGAACACGCGCGTAATCATGACCGCGAACAGAGCAGTAGCAGCATCGAATACTGTCTCGCGTCACAGTTGGTCTTAACGGAGATTAATACGAATGGTTGTATTATGGAATTATAACAGACGCTATGGGGAATATTTGAATTCATAGGGGCAGGTAAATTATGGGGAAGACTGATCCGGTTCTCGAAATCGATTACAAGACTCTGGGCACGATCAAGCTCGACGAGCTACAGCAGGCGATCTGGGAAGATATTCAAATGCTCCGGGATGAGTTCGGCGTCGCGTTTGTGACCAACGTCAAGCTCATGGTGCCGGCCACCAACGAGTTTGGCGATCCCTTGCTGGTGAAGCGTCTGTCGACCGGTGCGACCGTGAGACACCTCGACACGCATCACTATCATCCCGCCTGTCTCGATTACAAACTGTAGGAGGGATGAGCATGAAACAGCCCTTCTACATCGGACTTGAAGAAGCCCGTCAGGTGCTCGCCGGGATGGGCGTTCAGCTCAACAAACGGCAAATGCAGCGCGCCGCCGACATGGATGCGCAGGGACGGCGCAAGCTGCCGTTCTTTGTCGATCCGATCGAGCACAAGCTGAAGATCGAGAAGGATGATCTCATCAGCGCTTATTTCAACAAGCAAACAGAAGCCAGAAAAAACCTGAGACCAAATTAAATAAACACCGGGATAAACTTGCGTTTTCGACCGGTTTCATTGCATTATTCAGTATGGCAGACATAAGAAAAAGAAACGGTCCCAAAGGGATTACGTATCAAGTCCGATACCCAAACAAGGCGGCGAAATCCGGCTATGCGTACAAAACTTTCTTGACGCTCAAGGAGGCGCGTGAGTTTCGCGAGAATTCTGCTGCACGTCCGACGGCCGGTCCAATGTCCAAAGAAATCCGCAAGGTCGAACAGGGCGTGCGAAAATGGCTTGATGTCTGTGAGATGGAAGGCGTGAACGGCCGTGCGCCCGTAACTGCCGGCACGATTGAAAATTACACATATCGAGCAGACATCATCCTTGCTTACGACTGGCGGAAGCTCCTACACGAACTCACACGTACCGATGCCGTGGAGTTTCGTTCATGGCTCCTCGCGAATTACAGCCGCTCGGTCGCGCGAAAGGTCTTCGTCAGCTTCCATTCGATGGTGCGCGAAATGATAACGCGCGAAGTCCTCGTGCATGATTTTGTCGCCGGTGTCTCGATTCAGGACAGCTCGCCCGGAGACGAAATCGTGAAGATCCCCACCGAGCGTGAGGTGCTTCAGTTATTGAACGCGGCGGATCGGTTGGCGAACCACAAGAATCCAAAAATGGCGCGCGCCTGGCGGCGCTATCGCCCCATGCTCTACCTCGCCGCAGATTCTGGAATGCGCCCGCAGGAATATATCGTTGTTCCACGATCCAACGTCGTCGACCACGGCGTCCAAGTGGATCGCGCCTTGGAAAGGCTCGGCGAGATATCAGTGACGAAGACCCCGGCGGGCCGCAGGTTCGTTGAACTTAGCCCCCACACCTACGACATGGTGCGTCATTACGCCAAGCACCATGCCATCCCGAATCAATACGACTTGGTGTTCCCGACCGACAACGGCCAGTGGATTGAACATAAAAACTGGCTCCGCAGGGGGTTCTACGTTGCTTGCATCGAGGCAGGGTTAGTTGAGGAAGCTGAGGAGGACGGCGAGACGGTCGTACGGCCGCGATACCGCCCATACGACCTCCGGCACTTCTACGCGTCCATGCTCATTGAGCGGAGGGTCAACCTGAAGCGCATCCAATATCTGATGGGCCACGAGGACATCAAAACGACGCTGAATACATACGGCCACCTGATCGAACGGGCAGAGGCCAAAACGGATCGCACTCCGGGCCTTCTTGCGTCCATTGACGAAGGCTGTGGCGAGTTTGTGGCGGCAGCAGAGTAAGCCATTGTAATTACATCATCGGGGCTTGCATGGGGTGCAAGGGGTCGCAAGTTCGAATCTTGTCATCCCGACCATTTTTAGATCAATCACTTGACGAAAGACTATGGAAAGAAACGGCCCGCTTGGGCCGTTTTTTGCTATCGAAATCGACTCCGCTGTAACCCGCAGAATTCCGCCATTCTCCGATTTGTCCCGCTAGGCGCTGTGGCGAGTTTGTGGCGAGCTTACCAGTAAAGAACTGCACATGGGCGCAACGGGCTTCAACTTAAAATCGGAAGCCTCTAAAATTGAACAACGCCAGTTCGAATCATTGCTTCTTGGTGTTATCTGGTGCAGTTTTATCCCAGAGGGATTTATAGCGGAGAGATCGGATGTTGTATGCCTCGGCCGAAGGGAAAGAAGGTTGCCAGCCGTCTATCTGTCGGATTGAGCGAGCAGCAACATGCCGCGCTGAGTGCAATGGCTGAGCAAAACGATGCGACTGTGGCTTGGTCTAATCTGTCGCGCGGTTGCGGAAGTTTCCTGCACCGGCATCAATCGTTGCCGAGGCCGGGCCTGCACCTGAAGTTCGCAACGAATTAACGACAGCGTTCACGACACGGGTTCGTGCCAGTCACGCAAACGGGGCCAAAAGTAGAGTGGAATGCCCGCGCCGAGGCTGCCGTTCGCGTGCCGCTTGCGTGCCGGTACGATGCCGGTTGGGCTTGGGGTATCGTTTTCATGTTGATGGCGCGTGGTGCGTCGGGAAGACCATAAAAGGAGAGTATTGAGGAAAAGGAGGGCATGAAGAGGTTTAATAAAGTCCAACGGGCAAACAGATAAAGCGCTTACGTGATAACCGTCAGCGATGCGCGACCCGAAATGAATTTGCGCATAGAGCAAATCGGATATTCAGCGAATCGGCAGTTTACGGTTGATTGAGAATCAGAATGCCTATGTACCGCTAGATGTTCTTGAACGTATTGCGAAAGCGCTTTGCGTTCCTACCCCGTTAGTTGCCTTCGCAATAGATGAGCTCACGACTTGTTATGGGTTTGCCTTTATATGTGTTTTCATCAAAAGATGTGCTCATACCACGTTTCGATACGGATATTGCCTCCGCCATCCACGGCGTAGGCCGCGCTGATAGAGATTGCCGGTAAAAGCAACGTCGTCGTCTCGCACATTCTGGTAGACCTGACGACTGAAACACAGGCATACGCAGAAGAACTGCTTACTATCTTGGAATTCGGTGACGCGAGACCAGCGAGACTGGCTAGCTCCACTCGACGGCCGAGACGATTTGCGTTTACGCAAGCGAATAAGGGAATTGCTTGTATTGCTTAAGGGCAATGACATCTGGGTCTACGTCACGAATCACTAGAAGTATTTACCAGAGAGCTATCAGGTTCGTTCCGAACATGCCCCATGGCAGACGCAAACTCAGGCAATCGTTGCCTTCGGGCCAGCCGGTGAATACGGCGAGACGACGCTGAAGGTGCTGTTCGTCATGGCCAACCTTGGGTCTGCAAAGGGACAATACGCTTGCCGGCATTAGCCGATCGCGTTGAAGGGGGCGAAGAACATGACGGGAGCGAACGTTAGAGGTACCCCGATGATCCTGCGCCAACTGCCGTGGTCGGTTGACTAATCCACAACGTCTTCGTGCACATCTCGTAGAAGCGGGCTTGCGAAATCGCTGTTAGACGCGTGGCAGGACGGTGCCGCAGCCGAGGCGCAGAACCGTATGCTGGCCGCCCTCGACAATTTCCTTAAGCCAGACGCAGCCCAAAAATGACTGCGCCACAACTCACCAAAAATCGAAATTTAAGGGCTTCCGAAGCTTCGGGAAGGTTCGGCAGGTCTTTGACCTGCCGGAGTCGATATCCGGCGCTTTGGGGAGGAAACAGTTAAGGGTAAAACGAGTTCGTTGAGGCGTTGGAATTTCTTCTGACCGGCCAGATCGCTCGACGGGAACTCTGACAAGTGCAAAGGATGAATTTGCGGAGGCTCTGAGAAACGCTCATCTCGATCCAGCGGTCTCTGTCGTGGTCGAGGCCCTCATAATGTGCAGCGATAATAAGGTTCGAAAACTTTCGCGAATCTCACTGTAGATTATGGCCGGGCCGGTGCAACAGGCTGCACCAGCCACCTGCAAATTGACGGAAAGCCATGTGCCAAATCTGACGTGGAGGCCAAGCTCGGTCTCGGATATGTCGCATCCTCCCTTGCGCGCACCTGTGCTTTCTCAACACACGCTAAGCTATGTGTTTTCTGCTTCCCCAACCGAGAGGGCAGCATATTTCCGCGAATTCTTGACACTCAGGATCTTGAAAATTTCCGAACAGCAGTGGCGGCACTAAAGCCCCTGTTAGTTGCACCTGTATCGCCCGAGCTTGATGACCTGATGGCTGTTGAGGCGATTCCAGCGATTTCAGCCACCTGTCGGCCGAATACGGAAGGCCAAGACCGAACAGGACTTCGAAGCAAATCCTTGCAAATAGTTCTGCATTGCTTGTGAGCGTCGGAATCACGCCGTTGCCTACCCTCGCTGAACAAGCCGACCAGATAGTGGAAGAACTCGAAAATCGTCAGGCAAAGACCTTCCCACTCACGATGCTCGGCCGCGCACCATTAACTTCGTGGGGCGGACCCGCGAGCAGCTTTGCCGGGGTTCTCGAGTATTCTTAACCGAAAGGGCGGCGATCGATGCTGAGACGCAGCGCCTCGTCGGCCTCTTTGAGGCGGCACTTGCACTGCCTGACCATCCCGGTGACCACGATCCTCGGGATTGCCCGCTTTGCGGAGCCGCAGATACGTTCACTGTCGAACGCGTTGTGTTCATTCGCGACAAGGTGAAGGCGACTGAGACTTATGCCACCGCTGCCGCTGTTTTCCTCGCTGATCCGCCTGGCGGACACTCAGCTCGACGCCTTAGCTCGCTCTGTCGCGCAGGCTCAGCCAAACGATGACCACGCTCGCGGCCGGACGGCGGAAAGTGGGATTTAGCATCGCGGCAATCACTAAGCTCATACCTGATGCACCCGTGGTCGCGGCTTGGCTTGCCGCAGCGCTTCATCTTTGGCGGACGGCGGTCAACTAACTTAATCGGAATATTAGGCAGGCCCGCTCCGGATTGTCAGCAGCCGTATCCCATCCGGAGCAGTGGGATAATAAAGTCGAACTCAGCGCGGCCCTTCAAGCCCTCTTACCAGCGCAGGCGGAGTTTGAAGCGGCGTTGCGCGCCTATGAGGCGCCGGCGAAGGTTTTGAATGATTTTCTGAAAGCTGCTGTTGACCAGAGCACGGACACCAAGGGTTGGGAATCGCTGGTCCGGATAGCGCGTGATCCGGCTGCATTGTGGAAGGCGCTCGGTGCCTCTTCCACCCACGCGGCCAAGGTCAAAGCGCTCGAAAAAGCTCTCCATGACATCGACGTAGCGAATGGGAAGGTGCTCGACGACAAATTTACCGATCTGAGCAAGGGCGTGAAAAAATGGTGGGATAAATTGCGACCTGACGAACCTGTCTTCTTCGACGCTGTCCAGCGTCGAAGCGATCAGCGCGTCGCAACATCGATTTAAAGGTTGGTCTCTCCGCCAAGGATGACCGCAGCGATCCGAAATTCCGGGATGCTGTTGCCGTACTCAGTCAATCGCAGCTTCACTGCTTAGGCTTATCGCTGTTCTTGGCCCGCGCTGTTCAGGAGAAGGCAGGATTCGTTGTCCTTGATGATCCGGTCCTGACGAGCGATGACGACTATCGACCCAATTTTGCCTCGTCTGTTATGGAAGCTCTTCTTGATGATGGTCTCCAGGTGGTCATCTGTACCCAGGATCACGCGAGCTGGAAGGATATTGGCCATCGGTGGGGGCATCGCGGCGCGACACTCTTCCAAATGTTCCGCATGGACCCTTTACTCGGGACAGAAATACGGAGTCAGAACGACGATCTTGCAGCCATGATCGCTAGGGCACAGCCCTTCGTGAAGTCTCAGGACCCGTCCCTGCGAAAGGAGGGCGCTGGCCGACTTCGGGAAGCCATCGAGCGGTTCTGCAAGATCATGCTCGTGAAGGCGCGGCAGGGTAAAGGCGAGAGCCTTGCGTCGATCACTGACTATGACGGGAAAAATTTTGGGAGCTACGGGCAGCAGGTTATGAATCTCTTGATCAAGGACTCTTCGCATCCTGGCAAACTTAAAGCCGCGCACGAGTACGTGACGCCCGGTCCCCACGATGATAAGCCTCCATCAGTGGGCGAATTGTCGGCTGCGTATGGGGATTTGAAAAAGCTCAAGAAGGACTATTTGGATTAGGTCGCGTGGACAAATCTATTGACGCCGGAATCGTGAATTGATTCAAGGCTCTTCTTTGCGGAGAGCAGCCTTGATTCGCGGACTGATGACCGACGATGAGTGGGCGTATTTTGAATCTTTCCTGATCCGTCGCGCCGGCCGTCCGCCGCGCAATCATCGCCGCGTGCTCGACGCGGTGTTTTGGTTGATGCGCACCGGTGCACCGTGGCGCGACCTGCCGGAGGAATTCGGTAAATGGAATTCCATCTTTCGGCAGTTCCGGCGTTGGGCAGATAGTGGCGTCTGGGATGTGATCTTGGAGGCGCTTGCGGGAAGCGGAGTATGCGACGCCACTCTGCAGATGATCGACGCGACCATCATACGCGCACATCATTGTGCCGCCGGTGGAAAAGGGGGATCGAGCGAAACGCGCTCGGGAGGTCGCGCGGTGGCTTCTCTACCAAAATCAACGCTCGTACCAATGCCGAGGGCCTACCAATCGGGATCGTGATCACGCCCGGCCAAGCCCACGATGTCACTGCCTATCCGGCGCTGATGAACGACATCGATCGCGATCCCCAACAAATGCTCGGTGACAAGGGTTACGACAGCGACGCCGTTCGCCGGGATATCGAGCAGCGCGGTGGCGAGGCGGTAATCCCAAGCTTGACGAGCCGGAAAATGCAGCATGCGGTGGATAAGGCCGTTTACGCCCTGCGCAACCGCATCGAGCGCTTCTTCAATCGCGCCAAAAACTCACGCCGCGTCGCCACCCGATACGACAAGCTCATCGAGAGCTTTGCGGCTTTCGTGCTGCTGGCCTGCATTCGCATCTGGATCAGGTTTGTCCACACGACCTAGCCTGATATGGTTGTCTGACGTAGACAGCACATCCCGGCAATACTGACTTTCTTCATACCTGTTTGCACGCCCGGCGTCAGCCGGACCGGGCTCTACGCGCGCCGCGTAGCGGCGCTTCCCGAGCCGCTGCCGCGTCTCGGCCATCCGGTAACGATCCCTCGCGCAAGATGAATTCGGCCAGCCTTCGGCTGACTTCCTTCCGTTTCGTTTTGGGGCCTGCGGCCCCCTGACGGTCAAGGCCAAGCCCTGCGGGCGCCGCGGGGCGTTCCCCGTTTTTCGCTCCCGATGGTCGCTGCCAAAACGGGTGATCCCCCTCTCCCCACGGCGGTCTTGACCGCCGAACCCCCGCTCATTGGCGCGGGCCTAGTCGGGTTGCATGCGCAACCCGCAGCTAGGAGGAAGGAAAATGAAGGCCGATGTTTATGAGAGGATCACCGGGCAGATTGTCACCGAGCTTGAGAAGGGAGTCCGCCCTTGGTTCAAGCCGTGGAATGCCGAACACGCAGCCGGGCGGATTACGCGGCCCCTGCGATCCAACGGAATCCCGTACCGGGGAATCAACGTCCTGATGCTTTGGTCCGAAGCGATGACCAAGGGATTTTCCGCGCCGATCTGGCTGACCTTCAAACAGGCGCTTGAACTAAACGCGCATGTGAAGAAGGGCGAGAAGGGCAGCCTTGTCGTTTACGCCTCGAAAGTCACCCGCACCGAGATTGACGGCGACAGCGGCGAGGAAACCGAGCGCGATATTCCCTTCATGAAGGGATACACGGTGTTCAACGTGGAGCAGGTGGAAGGTTTGCCCGCGCAGTATTACGCGAAGGCCGAACCCCGGCTTGATACGGTGCCACGGATCGACCGCGCCGAAGCGTTCTTTGCCGCCACGGGTGCCACCATCCAGCACGGCGGCAATCAGGCTTTCTACACGATGGCGCAGGACCGGGTGCAGATGCCGCCGTTCGAGAGCTTTCAGGACGCCGAAATCATATTACGCGACGCTTTCCCATGAAATGACCCACTGGACTCGCCACCCCAAACGCCTTGAGCGCGATTTCGGGCGCAAGCGCTGGGGCGATGAAGGCTACGCGATGGAGGAACTTGTCGCGGAGCTTGGTTCCGCCTTCCTGTCGGCAGACCTCGACCTGACCCCGGAAGTCCGCGCCGATCATGCGTCCTATATCGCCTCTTGGCTCAAGGTGCTGAAAGACGACAAGCGGGCGATCTTCACCGCCGCCGCCCACGCGCAGCGCGCCGCCGACTATCTGAACGGGCTGCAACCCGCCGTGCAGCAGGAGGCGGCAGAATGAGCCGCCCCGATTCAACATCATCATCGATGGCCGCGCCTACCGCTGGCGCGACATCGTGGAATTGCGCCGCCAGCAGCTTGAGGCGTGGAAAGCGGCAAGGCCGCAGCAACCGCCCTTGTTTGCCCTCAAAGAGGATTGCCGCCCCGCCGCCGAGCGTTCGGCGGCGGGGCGCTACCGGGAGCCGAGCTTGCTCGACCGCGCACGGCAATAGAGGCCCCGCGCGCCGCGTCACGTTGCCGTGACGCGGCGCGCTATGGGATTCAGGTGAACGATGCGCCGCTGCAAGCGGCGCGCATATTCGACGACATCGCCGGTCCCGCCCATCGCACCCGCTGGCATCCCGTCCCACACCGCGAACAGAACATCGCAATGATCGACGATGTACCGACCGGCGGCGAGAAACGCCTCGTTCGGCCTGCCGGTGCCGTCGAGCACGAGCTGGTCGCACCGCGCCAGCAATTCGTGATAGCGGGCCAGGTCCCGCCCGCGCAGAAACCGCTCATAGCCCTTCATCGGCAGCACGGCGGTCACGGGGATGTTCAGTTCAAGCGCGGCGGTCGCGAACCTCTGGTCCGCGCCCGCCGCCAGCGATGACAGCGCGCGGCTGACATCGCCCAGCGCCGTCAGCTCGGCGCGCAGCGCATCGTTCACCCAATTCCAGTCGAGGCCCCGGCGCTTCTGGTGGCCGGTAATGCCGACAATCACGCTCCCGTTCATGGCGCATCGTAACATGCGCGATCATGTGACGCTGCGCTACAGGCCGCGCTCCGGCCCGGCGTCGCGGCTGTGCTGCTGGAATTCCCGCGTCACGGACTGTTCCTGCCGCGACTCCTCGCGCTGGATAGCCGTGTCGCGGGTGCGGTCCTGAGTTTGGATCAGCGCATCGTAGGATTCGCGGTTGTTCTGCGCCTGAATCTCGTTCGCCGCGTCGAAGGCGAAGCGCAGATCGTCCTGCGCCGTCTGGCACGCCTCGATCCGCTCGTTATATGCCTGTTCGATGGTTTCGCGCTGGTCCAGCCACTGGCGGCGGAACTCGCGGTATTCGCGGTCGAGATCGCGCGGCGGCGTCCAGCCGAAGGGCGACGGCGCGGGCGCAGGCTTGTAGGCGATGCGGTCGCGCATCTGGTCCCATTTGCGCTCGTGCTGGTCCAGCGTCTCGCGCTTTTGATCGGCGATCCGCGCCTGTTCCTGCGCAACGCGCTCGACCGCCTGCTGCTGCGCGCGCAGGTCGCGCTCGCGCTGCTCCTTTTGGGAGGCGAACAGCGCTTCGCGCTGCTGCGCGAAACGCTGTTCCACCTTGCGCTCGGCTTCCTGCCGCAGATCGCGGCCCGGTTCGCGGGGCATGGGATTGGTCTTCCTGCTTCAGGTCAACTCGGGGATTGCGCCCGGCTGGTCGCCCCATTCATCGGCGGGCGTCAGCGGCGTTCCGTGTCCGCGACGGGCGAGGGCGTCCAGAACGTTGTCGCAGGCATTCAGCCGCGTCACGATCGCCATTGCTTCCTTCGGGCCGTGGACGGTCAGAACGTCATTGCGCTGGCCGAGGTAATCGAAGGAGATGTGGAATGAGTTGGCGTACCAGCGCTGTCTGCGGACTAATTTGCGCTGCATTTGCGCCCGCGCCGCCTGAAACTCCGCCTGCTCCTGCTCCGCCCGTGCCCAGTCGTGCTGAAGGAGCGCGAAGCGGTGCGGCAGCAGCCGGTCGTAATGCTTCCAGCCGAACAGCGACTTCACGCTGAATTGCTCCAGCGTCAGCATCAGCCGGACGCGCTTGCGCAAGAGAGAGCGCAGCGCCCCGTAGAGTACAAATCCGCCGCCGACGGGAACGACGAGGGCGGCTGTCAGCATCCCGCTATCCGGGTTTGGCGCGCTGGCGAAGCCGACAAGGCCAAAGCCGAGGCCCGCGACCACACCGAGCCCTGTCAGCCAGTAGGCCGCCATAGCCCGCACCGGCGTCAGCACACGGGGTTGCACGTCGAAAGCCGGAGCGCCGTTGTGGTCGGCGACCTGCCTTGTGGCAGGCTTTCCGGCGAAGGGGGAACGGACTTTCTGTAACATGATCGATCCTCCTGCGGATGAAAGAGCGGCACGGTCCGAATGTGGTCTTACGAAAGGGGGAGATTCCTCGCGCCAATCTCGCGGGCTTCGCCGACGACGGCGACGCCCGGCGATGGCGCGGGAAGGAAGCGCAGCGGGGCGCGCGCCTTCAGCGCGGCCGCGCCCGGCATACGGCGGAGTGCATCGCGGCTGCTTTCGTAGTCAGCGGCGACCCGGTCGGCGCGCTTTTTGGTGTCCCCGATCAGTATCGCCATGTAGACCGAGGCGTGCGTGAACCACGCACGAACGACGACATAGCTCAGCTCGAACGTCATCAGGACGGCCATCATCAGCCACGAGAAGTGACGGGCGGCGGTGCCGAAGCGCGGATCGGCGTACACCTCTTCCAGTGCGAGGTAGCTCATCAGCGCGTCATTACGATCGGGAATGAGGTGGCTCTTCCTCTCTTCGTCGATCTGCGCTGCCTCGCCCGCAAATGCGGCCTCTGCCGCTCGTAAGTCGGCGCTCGCCTTGTCCAGCTTCTTCTGTGCGTCCGTCAGCCGCGCCTCGTAGGTGCTGATATCGGAATCGGCTTTGGCGAGATCGGAGTCCGCCGCCACCTTGCGGGCGAGCGCCTCGCGGTACTGCGACCCCGCGCCGGCCTTGTAACCGGGCGCGCCCTTCAGCTCGCGGTCGGTTTCAATCTGGTACGCCTCCGCCCGTTGGCTGGCCGCCGCGCGCAGTTGCCGTGCGGCATCGAGCACGCGGGTCATTTCCCCGGCGCTCGCCGTCAGCCGCTGGACCTCGGATTCGAGCGTCCCGAAGCGCAAAGTCCGCTGCTCGCGAAGGCGCTCGGCGTATTGCTCTTCGATCTGGCGGTTTTTTCCGCGGACATCCTGTTCGAGCTGCGTCCTGATGGCGTCATGAAACATCGCCATCGATGCGCCGGTCGAAGTTGCGGTCGACAGGATGACGGTCATGGCGAGGCGCATGGCGAGCCGGCCATGCTCCCACCAACGACGGCGCGCGCCGGGCTGGCGCAGGACGCCCGTCAGACGCCAGTCCGCCGCCCCGATCGCCTGATCGATCAGGAACATGAAAACGCAAGCCAGCGCGCCAAAGGAGAAAGCGGCGGGCAGAGCGACGAACTGCGCCCAGAAGGCGGTCCAAGCGAGGCCGGTGACACCGGCCACCACCGAGAGCAGCAAAGCCTCGGAGACGACGGCGTAGCGGTCCTGACGAGGCGAGAGGGCAAGCAGGTCGGGATTGCAGCGCACCAACACACAGGCCAGGCGCACGATCGGGGAAAGGTTTTCGGGGGCGTCGTTCATGGCGTGTCTCCTCAAGTTGGAGTTCGAAAATTCAGGGTTCATCGAGGCAGGCGATCAGCCGGGGCATCGTGGAGAAGCGCTCTGTGCGCCGGCTTCCATCCAAGCCGATCGCGACCAGATGAAATTCCTCCGCCGTCGGCTCGATATCGACGACCATCCCGCCATCGAGCGCGACGCCATAAGTCTCGCCGCGCACCGGCGCGTCGATGAATGCCTCGCGCGCGCCGCTGATGCGCCAGTGGAAAGTGACGGCGGTTCCCGGCTCGCCCGATTGAACCGGGCGCTCGATCTCGATGCGCGGCGCCGGAGCGGCCACTTGAACAGTGCGCGTCTGGACGGTCGTGGCGAACGGACCTTGCGCGACGAGGCGCAGGAGAATCAGACCCGCTCGCGTGGGACGCAGCATGAACACGCCGGCGGATGTCCCCGCGTGCTCTGCGCGTTCGTCGCCATCCTCGATTTGCAGCGTGACGGAGGTCGCGGCCGGCGCTTCCCAAACGACGGGAAGGCTGTCCCCGACGAAACCCTGTCGCGCGACATCGATATTCGAGAACACCGGGGCGATGACCTGCGGTCGGACGCGAAAATTGTGGACGACCCGGCCGGCTCAAGTGTCAGCGACACGAAAAGCTCCGCCGGGGTCAAGGGCACGATGCCGATCTCGGCGTTCGGCGGAATGTCGCCCTCGAATAAATCCTCGCCGTCCTGCCGGATGCGCAGGGAGGCGCTTGCCGCATGGCGGGTCTTCACCTCCAGTGTGTTTAAGACGCCAACCACGGGCTGTTCGGCGAAGGCGCATCGAAGCAGCCGGGGTCGCGCGGACCCAAAGCCCCAGACTCCTGCCCGCTTCTTGCGGTATCCAGCCAGTCCCGCTCACATTGACCATGACCCGTTCCTCAGTAGCGGAGCGTCATAACGCCGTTTTCGATTTCGATTGATCGGAAGAGGCTGAGCCAGTTCATGCCCAGCAATGGCCCATCGATCTCTCCGCCGTTCACCACAGCGGGAATGTCGGTCACGCTGTACGGTCCGATGATGAGTTTGTGGATCGTGATCTGCGCGTTTTGTATCCGGCCGTTTGCCGTGTACGTCGGAAGGTCGAAGCTCAGCGGGCCGACACGCATCCGTTCGGCAGTTTCTTTCGAGAGGACGACGTGAGTCGCGCCTGTATCGATCATGAATTCGAGGGGGACGCCGTCGGCGCTGCCTTTGACGTAGTAGTGGCCGTTGGCATCCGCTTTGATCCGAATGATGTGGTCGGAACCCTCGGTCGCGCGCGGTTCGTGACCGGGCTCCAAAATCGGGGCAAGGAAGGGAATGAAGCCGAACAGCCCGGCGGCGAGCGCCGGCCCATAGGCCGCCCCGCCGAGCGATGCCCCGCCGAGGCCGAGACCGGCCACCGCCGCGATGCACACCCGAAGCGGCGCCCGCCGCTCTTTCTTTGTTTCCCGGATAAGCACATACGCTGGCATGGGTTTTCTCCTTGGCCGTCCGCCGGAAAGTCCCTGCGAACATCCCAAAAGGTACGGCTCCGCGCACCCGCGCTTTCCTCGCGGAAACCTCGCGCCGCCAGCCTTCAGCAGCACACCCGGCGCGACGCGGGATGCTGTCTGTCTGTCGTTTCCGACGCAGGTTATGTAGACTTACGGAGAGGTCTGATTCTCGCGCCAACGTCTCGCAGGGCGGCGGGCGACGGCACGGATTTCTAGGACGCGAGCGCCATGCGGTATTCGGACTGGCAACTCAACCGGCTACGCGACGCTTTGCGCGCCTATCACGACTATGGCGGCCGGTCCCTGAAGGAGGATTTCAACTGGAATTCCGTGGCCGAGGGGATCGCCGTAGAACTTGAGCGGGACGATCTTCCGGTTGCCGCCGAACGGCTGCGGCAGTTCGTGGAGGGCAACCGCAGCAAGGACAGCTCCATGCGCAAATTCGGGACGCTGAAACCCGAGTCGCTGGAAGCGGTCGTCAAGTTTGCATGTGAAACTGCGCCTGCTCTTGCCGGAGGAACTTGAGGAGCCCGCGCCCTCACTCCATGCACCCCAGCGGCTGCTCGAATATCTGGACACCACGGCCGACCGGATGCGCGTCGTGACGCCGGTCATATTCGACGGCAGGTACAAGGCGCGGCGTTATAGAGCAGCGCGCGTTTCGGGAATTCGATCTGACACTCCATCGTTCCTCCGAGCCGGGCATGATGCAGGTGACGAAGACCGAGGAGGTGTTCGAAAAAAGCCTGCTGGATAAGATCGACAAGTGGGACCCGGAGGAGCGGCGCGCCAACTGCCGCAGGCGCACGGTCTATGCGGGCTGGGCGATATTCACGCCCGAGGACAACATGATGGTGTTTCTGAAGGAGGCCGATAACCGCAAGAACCTGTACCAGTTCACGCTCGCGGCTGAATGGTATGCGCCGCAGACGGTTGCGGAAAGGCTATTCCTCCTGAGACACAATTATCCCGTCGAATTGGAGAACACGAACCGCGACGACGAGCAAATCCTCCACGCGATCCTGCAAGAGACAGAGAGGAATATCGTCGTATTCAGGAGAGTCGCCTGATGGCCGCGCCGGAATTCACCGTCGATAACCTTGCCGATCATGCCGCGGCTTACCGCGCGCGCATCGAGCAACGGCGCGTCGCTGATCGAATCGCGTCCCCGTGAAAAGCGCTTCGCGCTGACAGAGCCGCCACCGGAGAGCAAGGAATTCGTAAACGCAATGGTCGGCTTAGCGTCTGTTGTCCAGAACTACATAAGCGATGACGCAGACCGCTATAGAGCGCCATTTCACCAACTCAACTCAGACCAAGACGTTCTCGCGCGCGCATATCAGCGCGCGCTGATACGCCTTGGCCGTGAATACATCGAGGCTGCGCGCGATGGTGACGGCGACCTCTTGCGCGCTTTCATGGAAGAAGGATTCCCGGTCGCATGGTCCGAATGGCGCACCGGCGAGACGGCATTGCATGCCGCTGCCGGATCACGCGCGCGTCCCGCGATCCGCGTGCTCGTGCAGCACTGGCCTGATTTTCTGATACGCGACCGGCAGGGACGGCTCGCGTCGGAGCTTGCCTATCTCTATGGTGAGGACCCGGCGATGGCGCACCTCCTCGGCATCAGGGAGCGCAAGGACGCCATCGCCACGGGGCGCGACGTAAGACGGCGCGTCTATACCTACGGTGTGCAGCGAACCGGGCCATGAAGCTGCCTGAGCCGGGGCTTGAAAACGGCGGCAAACTCAGCGCTCGCGGTCGCAATCCGGGTCACGCCGCGACACGCGGGTATGGGCAAGAGAAGGGGATCCGGTTTCACCGGTCATATCGAGACCGTCCTGTCGCCAAGAGGCTTCGATAATCTTGTTTATCTCGCCCTTCAGGTCGCATTCGATTTCGATCAAGTAGCCGAGAAAGTGCTGTTCAGTCCGGAATTTCGCCCAGAACCACGATTCGGATTCCCTTTCACGGGGGTTTGCGGTCTGACGTTCGGCGACGTGTTCCCTGATTCTCCACCCGCAGGTTTTAAGATGAGCCCGGCCTGACTGGAATCGTTCGTAATTCCATGCTTCGATCCTCTCCTTGATCCGCGCGGCCGTCGCCAGCCGAACATCGGAATTGTCGATGCGGCCCACGCGCTGCGCTGCATCGTGGATGATGTTTTCCTGCCGTATCTTGCTCATACGATCTTCACGCGCCGAAGTTTCGGCACAAAACAAATCGAAGTACCATGCGTGCGGTGTCCGGAGATTCACCGGGTCCAGTCTCCAATCCAGCGCGGCGCGGTGTTGCAGCATCATGTCGCCGTTTTCGACGGCGAGCTTGAAGTCCAGATAACCTTCCCTGTCCGGCCTGACATCATCGTTCATGGATACTTCCATTATATCACGACGGGCAGGCAGGTTCGCTCACGCGCTCTCCGCGACGCCCCGGAACACTCTGGCGTGCACCGCTTCCGTGTCGAAATATTCGACCCGTTGCAGGATCATCGGATCGAACCCGGCCCAGATGACGAGCTGGCGCTTCAGCCGGTCGCTGCGCGAGAAATGACGGCTGACTTCGTCGGGCGTCAGCAGGTCATGCAGTTCCATGCTGGCGCTGCGGCCCGACAGGCCCGATTGCGCCTGTTCCGGCCCGACCTCGCCCTGCCGGGCGACCTCGATCCGGGTTTTGCCGAGCCGCCTTGAGATGTATTCCAGCGTCTCAAGGTCGTTGTTGCCGAAGAACTGGAGGATGCCGGCGTTGCCGGCGAAGGTTTCCCAGCGCTCCTTGTAGAGCGCCTTGCCCTGTCCCCAGTCCTGCAGGACGGTCCACAGCTTGACGCCGAAGGACGCGATCTGCCCCGCCGCGTCCTCAAGCTGGCGCATGTGGCCGAGGACGGGGAATTCGTCGAGGCAGACCAGCACCGGCGCAGCCGGTGCGGTCTTCTCGCGCTCCATCGCATCGAGAAGCTGGTTGATGAAGATGCGAAGCCAGCGATTGCACAGCCCCATGCGGCTCGCGGGCAGGCAGAGATAGACACTGACCCCCGCGCGGTCGCGCTTCAGGTCAGCCAGATCGAAATCGTGCCCGGCCAGCACGCGGCGCATGGCCGTGTAATCGAGGAACTTGGTATGGCGGCGCACGCTCGAAAGCACGCCCGCGCGCTCGTTCGATCCCTTTTCGTAGAAGTCCCGCGCGGCGCCTTCGAGCGCGCCGCCAAGGTCTTCGGTCGCGCTGTTCTTCGCGAACCGCGCCGCGCTTTGCAGCATCTCCTTCTCAAGCAGATGCAGCGGCTCTTCGTCTTCGCCGACGAGCGCGGCGGGTTCCTGTGCCAGTGCCGTGCGGATCAGGTCGCGGACGGTGAGAAGATTGCGCCGCCCCGCGTAGCGCGGTTCCGTCGCGACGTGCAGGATCACGCCCTCGATGAAGTTCTTGGCGCTTTCATCCCAATGCGGGTCTTTTTCCTGCCCGCTGCGCACCACAAGCGCGTCCGCGATCAGGCCGGCGTCCTCGATGATCGTCGGGCTGTCGGCCTTCAGGACCGACATCGGGTTATAGGACTTGCGCAGGTGCGCGATGCGCGGCGATGCGTTCCCGAAGGGATCGAGGACATGCACCTTCTGCCCGAGCGCTGCGCGCCGGGCGGCGGTGATGTTGGCGAGTTCGGCCTTCGGGTCCGTCGCCATGACGCTGCCGCGATAGAAGAGAAGATTGTTGATGAGGGTGACGGACTTGCCCGCGCGCGAACCGGCGACGGTCAGGACGTGCCGGTTATCCTCGATCCCGACGAGCTTGGGGCCGAGCGCGCCGATCAGGATTTTTCCGCCCGGATTGCGCGGCTCATATTCGAGCGCCTTGCGCTCCAATATGACTTCCGGCGTCTGCCAGCGCGCCTGCGGGGCCGTCTGCTGCTTCAGGTAGCGCGAGCTGAGCCCGCGGGGAATGTCGCGTGTGAAGTCTTCGAGGAAGGAGGTCATTGCCGCGTCTCCGTTTGCCGCCATCGTCGGCAGGTCGCGGCTATGTTGTCCTGTCAGGCGCGCACAATTCCTCGCGCCAACCTCGCGGGCCGTCTGCTTCGAAAAGGGCGCGGACCTTCGGCCCGCTGCCGTCCGTAAAGCCGCCCGAGACGGCGCTTATGCGCCGTCTCTCCGTCCGCGCTCCGGCATGGGCCGGAGCGGCTTCGCCCGCCGGGCGGTTGTCCTCCGCTGTAGAGTCGAAGGGTTCACGCGCTGATGCGTGCGCGGCAGTTTCAAGCGAGCCGTGGGGAGGGATGTTTCGTCAGGCACCGCCGATACGCGGCGTCCTTCCCGCCCCAGCCGGGCGCATGGCGACGGCATCATGTCCGGTCGGCAGTTTGGGCTCGGCTTTGCTAACGATGCGGGCGTGACGAGTTTCGGTCGGTTCGCTGGCCACGGTCTTCATATGACCTTTGTTTTCAGAGGGGCTGATCTCATCGCAGCCGTAACCCCAGAAGCCCTATAGCACACCGGCGGGGATGCCTTCGGCGGCGTGTCCTTCGCCTGCCCGCTCCATTCGGCCCTGCGGGCCTCCCGTGTTGGCGGACACGTCCCCGGCGGAGTGCAGCCGGGCGGGTAAGGCTGGAATCGATTCAGCCCGCAAACAAAGGAGAAGACCATGACTCAGACGAACCAATCGACCGCAACCTCTGCCCGCGGCAAAGCCGAGCCCAAACTGCCGACCCACGTCGCCAAGGTGCGCCACGGCTACGGCAAGAAAGCCACCTACGAGCGCATCGGGGTTGCCTGGCGCAACGACGACGGCTCGCTCTACGTGAAACTGGCCGGCACGCAGTTGGTCAGCGCGCTCACGCTCTACGAGCTGGAGGACAACAAGGACGCCGCGGCGGACGAAGCCGCCCCCGTCGATGACGGCGGCGCAGACGAAGAGGCGGGGGAATAACCCCCGCCTCGGGCGGCTTCACAGACGGCAAGGCGCGGGCCGAAAGGCCCGCGCGCTTTTTCATTCGCACGTCCCGGTCGGCGCAGCCATAATCGAGGTCGAAGAAAATGAAGCGATCAAATTTCCTCTTGCCGGTTATCGCCGTTCTGACGGCTTGCGCCCCTTGGCCGCGGCCTTCGGCGCTGCCAACTCTCCGGCGCCTGACGCCCGCGCCGGTGACGCTGCGTCCGCGCGCCGGCCACCTCTTGTCATTCAGAATTCCGACGGGACGATGACGGTTCAAATGACACCTTCGCCTGCGCAATCCGGCGCCAAAGCAGGGATTGGTCATACCCCCTCAGATTGTCGTTCCCCTCATACCGCGCCGTTAAATCGTCGAGGCAAAGAAAAAGGCGGGGGCATAGCCTCCGCCTCTTGGCGCTCACGAGGCACGGGCCGAAGGCCCGCGCTTCGTTTTTATGCTTCTTCTTCGGCCGCCGGTTCTTCAGATACGGCCTCTTCAGCCGTCGGTGTGATATCCCGGTATCCGCTCGGCGTCGGCTGGTTGGCTTCCATCGGCTCCATGTGCTCGCCGCAGACCAGCTTGGCACCGTGCTTTGCCCAAGCCTTCATATCGCCGTGCGGGCAGACGTACCGGATGCGCTTGCCGCTCTTGCTTTTGCTGTCTTCTCTCCGGCATCGTCGTCCGGCGCGGTGTGTTTTTCCGGTTGCTCGGTCCACGAGACGATCAGACCCCGCGCCAGCATCTTCCTGACTGTCCGGTCAAAGGAACCGTCCGCCACGATGATGTGGTCCATGACATCGCCGGTCTCGGCGCCACCATCCTTGCCGGTGGAGGTGGGTTGCAGGCCGATCGATCGCATCTTCTCGGCCCATTCCTTGTTGTGGTAGCGGCCCCGGCCCGGCTTGCCGAAATGGTGCTGCCACAGATGGACCATTTCATGGGCGAGGGTGGCGAGCACGTCTTCCTGTGGCCGGTCGCGGAAGTAGGTAGGGTTCAGGGCGATCTCATCGGTCAGGGTGCCGTCGGCACGACCAAATCGATCGCCGCAAAAATACCCGTAGCTCTTCTTGCTCCGTTGCAGCGTGATAAGGCAGTTCGGCAACTCGCCCTCGAACAGAGAACGGTTCAGATTCTCGTATGCCTGCTGCAACGGGTCATAGGTTTCACGGGTGGGTTTGATGGATTGAGTGTTTAGTCGGACATGGGCGTTCTCCGCTTCGCTCCGCCCGTCTCCGTTTCGCTCTGGGATGTGCATCACAAATTCTGGAATGAACATCACAGTCATCATCAAACAACATCGGGCGTCATCACCAAGATGCGCCACGCGGATTCTGCTTTTCCTCGCGCCAACCTCGCGGTATGAGTTGTAGTGAGCATCACAAATCACAGAACAGATGAAGTGGTGCACACTCCAAATTAATCCTTCCCGGCTACAATCGTAGTATGGGGCACACGGATAGCTTAGTGACGGTTACAAGGTATGCGCGGTACTACCGCGCCTACCTTGCTGGGGGCCTTCCGCGCCCCCAGTGACCCCCCGCGGCAACCCCTAAGCTCACGCGTCCTTTGACGGACGCGCTTGCTAAGGGGTTGGATCAGCCGGCCGCTATCGCTCATGGGCATCGAGCCCATGCCGGCTGAGCGCAACGTGTGAGACGTTGCGCGTTATCGCGCTGGCGCGCGATCGGGGAGACTTCGCTCTCCCCCATCCCCATCGCTTAAGGGGCTCCACCGCAGCCCCTTAAAACCGGCGTCCGGGGCTTTCGCGCCCCGAGACCTACGACCGCCTTGGCCCGTTGGGCTACGGCGCGGCATGGCCGCAAGGGAGACTTCGGCTCTCCCTTGGAACTCTTCGACCGGGGCAGGCGCGGCCCCGGAACCCGCGAGGATCGCGCGAGGATGGCGCGAGGCGGGCGGCCGACCGACGCGCCTAGCTTGGGCAACATGACGGAGAAGACCGACAAGAAGCGCGACGCACCGATCTCCTACCGCCCGCCGGCAGACCTGGCGGACGAGTTCCGCCGCCGCGTCGAAACATCCGGTCTTCCCGTCAATGCCTACATCACCCGCGCGATCTTCAACGCCGCCATCCCGCGCGCGCACCCGCCATCCGCCCGCCGAAAAACAAATGCTCGCGCATTTGCTCGGCCGCTCCGCCGCGATCCGGGACGCTCTGGACAATGCCACCCGCGTTGCCGGCGAGGACGCGCGCACCGCCGAGGCGGTCGAGGCGGCCTGCGACGAGCTGAAGATCATCAGCGCCGCGCTCATGAAGATGATGGAGCGGGCGCCGTGATCCCGTTCGGCAGCCAGCGCGCGGAGGGGCAGGATCTCGCCACGCACCTGCTGAACGCGCAGGACAACGAGCGGCTGGAGGTGGCGCAGGTGCGGGGTGCCGTTGCCCGCGACCTGCACGGCGCCTTCGCCGAATGGGAGGCGCAGGCGCACAACCTGACGCGCTGCACCAATTACCTCTACAGCCTCTCGATCAACCCCGACCAGCGGCAGGGGCGGCTCACCAAGGAGCAATATCTCGATTACATCGACCGCGCCGAACAGCGCCTCGGGTTCTCGGGCCAGCCGCGCGCGGTCGTGTTCCACGTCAAGAAGGACGGGCGGGGCGTGCCGCGCGAGCACTGCCATGTCATCTGGTCGCGCATCGACGTGGAGCGCGGCAAGGCCCGCCACGTCGCCTATCGACTATGAAAAGCTCATGGCCGTGACGCGCGAGTTCGCGCGCGATCATGGCCTCCGGCTGCCCGACGGCTACTACAAGGACAAGAAGCAGGACCGGCGCCGGGGCCGGCAGATGACCTCTACGAGAAGAAGCAGGAGGACTACGGCGGCGTATCGATGGCGCAGCACAAGGCGCAGGTGACGGCGGCGTGGAACCGCCGCGATACGCCGCGCGCCTTCGTCCGCTCGCTGGAAGAGCTGGGCTACATCCTCGCCACCGGCGAGCGGCCCTACGTGCTGGTCGACCGCTACGGCAACATGAACAGCCTGCCCAAGCTGATCGACGACAAGAAGGTGCGGACCAAGGACGTGCGCGCCTTCCTCGAAAAGAAGTATCCGAAGGACTCCCTGCCGACCGTGGACGAGGCGCGGGCGCTGGCAGCCGCACATCGCGCCGCGATGGAGCTGTTCAGCAAAAACGAGGAACGGGCGGCGCGCGAGGCCACCGAGAAACAGCGCCGCGAGGAATTGCTGAGCAAGCAGCAGCCGCGCCGCCTGACGGTGGAGCAGGAGGCGAAAGGGCTGGCCGACCGGCAGCGCCAGGTCCGGCAGGAATTCTCGGAGCGGCAGAAGCAGGAGCGCATGGCGTTCCGGCAGGGGTATTTGCAGGAGAGCCGGAGCATCCGGCGCGACCGTGCCGCGCACCGGCCGACAGGGCCTTGCGGCCTTCATCGGCCGGATTACCGGCGTCGAGCTGATAACGAAGAAGATTCACGAGTACCGCGACGCCACCCGGTACAAGCTTTTCCTCGCGCAGAAAAAGGAGTTGGCCGACCGGCAGCAGCG
>CAWFEN010000007.1:0-213827 GCA_963814865.1 uncultured Alphaproteobacteria bacterium
GCCAGCCGACGCTTCTATGCGCGTCACGGGCTGAGCGGGGCAGTTGCGATGGTCAATCACGGCCCGACACAAGACGCGCTCGACGGGCTCGACGGCGTTGAGGTCGATGTCTTGCCGATGAACCCTACCGACAAACCGCCACATGTCGAATTGCTCGGTTATCGCCATCCGATCAACCGCACCACATCGCCCCCCAGGGCCGTCAACGACATCGCCGCCACGCGCATTGTTTGGCGGTCGGACGGCGATGCTCTGGTCTGCGACCCCGACGGGCACTTTCATCAGCTCAGCCGATAAGATCGATTGCGAGCAGATACTGCGTCGCGGCGATGAACAACCGCCGCCCGTCGGCGCCCCCGAACGTGCAGTTCGACACGACCGCGGGCGTGGGCACGAAGCCCAGTTTGCGCCGATCCGCCGACCAATATGCACGCCGTCGGCCGCACCCGTCCACACCCAGCCGCGCGCATCGACAGCGAACCCGTCAGGATAGCCATGGTCGGTGTGGCAGAAGAAGCGCCGGTTGGAGAGCGTGCCGCCATCACCCACGTCGAATGCGATGATTTCGTGCTTCGTTCCGGCTTTATGTCCAGGGACCTCGCCGAGCGATAGCGAGGTGTCGGACACGTAGAGTGTCGTGCCATCGGCGGTGAAGGCGAGACCGTTGGGCTCCTCAAAATCCGCCATCCGGCTCAGATCGCCAGTCTGTGGATCGAAGCGATACAGGCTGTGGTGATCGAGTTCGGGCTCCGCGAGCGCGCCTTGGTTGGGCATGATGATTCCGAAAGTCGGATCGGTGAACCAGATTGTGCCGTCGGGTGCGACCGCGACATCGTTGGGCGAGTTGATCCGCTTGCCTTGGTAATGGGTAACGATGGGCTCGGGTTGCCGATCATAATCGCCGCCCCTGCTGATGCAGCGCCGACCATGCTCGCAGTGGACGAGCGTGCCGTCCGATTCGACCGCGTTGCCATTCATGAACCAGGTGCCGTCGATCAGGACCTCAACACGACCATCGGGATACCAGCCCAGCAACCGCCGATTGGGGACGTCCGACCAGACCAAACGATCATGCGCGGCCTGCCATGCCGGTCCCTCGCCATGGAGTGTTCCCTCATAAAGCGTCAGGAGCGGCGCATCGGCTGAGACCACCTTCGATAGCCGCACGTCGTCAATCTGGACACTCGGAAAATCGTTCACGAGCATGGGCGGGCCGGCATTGCGCAGCAGACGCCCCGGAAGAAGGTCGGATGCTGGCTGCATGGTACGCCTCCATTCGAATTCTCTAGCAACGATAATCCGGGCCGTATTTACATCACGGTCGGCGCCCCACAGAGCGGCCAAACTGTCACGCCTTTACAGCGTTTTTGACGCGAAGAGCACGGTTTCAAGCTCTACAACACTGGACCGACCGCAATGGCACCTGTCGGGCCTTGTTGGTCGGCTACTGTCAAGATCTATCGCTGTCGATCGGAAGCCTAGCACACTCCAGAATATCCTATCCTAGCCAGAACTACTCCCCTCTACTCCCACTCGATTGTCTTAATGGATCATAACACGTTGATCTCACATCGGATATTTTTCCGCGCAGGAGGAAGAACCGTCTCGCCGATCCGTCAAAAATTCGCGCTCTTGATTCCAAACAGGAATTTTGATGATCTGCGATTTTCTCGGTTTCACCGACTATCGACGTCGATCGGTCGATTTTTTGGAATCTCACGCGATACCGCACTAACCGGCTCAGCCGAAAAAAGACCGTCATGGCGGATTTCAGCCACGCGGAACAACCCATTTCTATGGCGGCGTCACGCGAGATGCGGTTGTTTGATTTTATCGCCGCTGTCGTAGCCCAACGACGATAATTTTTGCTTTCTCAAATGGGGGAAAGCCTTGAATGGGGAATTCCCTGTCAAGGCTTGGGCCTTGGCTGAAGCTTGGGATGCCGCTCGCGACCGCGCCGCCTTGAACGGCCAGCTTGACGAACCCATAGCTTGCTAGTTATACATAATTCATAGCCATTAGGTTATGGATAGCAGATGGCGGACACCCACGACGCGCTCTTCCGTGCCCTAGCCGATCGCACGCGGCGCGCGATCTTCGAACAGCTGTGCCGCGAGGGAGAGAAGACGGTCGGCGCGCTGACCGCGCGGGCCAAGGTCTCGCAACCCGCCGTCTCCAAGCATCTCGCGGCATTGAAGCAGGCAGGGCTGGTGCGCGACCGCCACGAAGGCCGTCAAACACACTACAGCGGTCAGCTCAAGGCCCTCGCGCCGCTGATCGACTGGACCAGCCAGATGGCCGGCTTTTGGGAAACCAAATTCGATGACATCGAAGACTTGCTGAAAAGGATAGACCAATGAACTTCTGAATACGCCTGACGCATCGCTGGCTATCGCTCGTCTTCACACTGACCGTGATCGCCAACCTCGCGGTCATGGGCATGCGGCAGCGGCCGCCCGCTTGGATTGTCTATGCGCCGCTGCCGCCGCTCTTCCTAATGCTGCTCACGGGCCTGTACATGTTCGTGCTGCCTACACGACGAGGCGCGTATCATGATAAAGAAGAAAGCCGCCGCGGAAGCCCCAAAAGGCGAGGTGTTGCCGCCATTCGATTGATGCTGCGATCAAACGGCATGACGATTGGCGTGGCGAGACACTCGCCAAAATCCGCACCCTCATTCAAGAGGCCGATCCCGACGTGGTCGAGGACGTGAAGTGGCGCAAGCCCTCGAACAATATGCAGGGCGTTCGGTGTGGGAGCATGACGGTCTTATCTGCACTGGCGAGACCTACAAGGCGGCCGTGAAGGTGACGTTCGCCAGGGGCGCTGCGCTCAAGGACCCGTCTCGCCTGTTCAACGCCAGCCTCGACGGCGGTACGCGCCGCGCGATCGACATCCACGAGGGCGATATGATAATGAGAAGGCGTTAAAGGCACTGATCCGCGCCGCGGTGGAAGAGAACAGGGAAGCCGGCGAGCAGAAGAAGATAAAGCGATGACGGCCGGTGAAACCCGCTCCGTCGTCGTCGAACGCGACATCCCATATCCGCCAGAGAAGATCTGGCGCGCGCTCACTCAGCCGCACCTGATCGCGGAGTGGCTGATGAAGAATGACTTCGCGCCCACCGTCGGTCACCGCTTCTACCTGCGGGGCGAATGGGGAGGGGTGTTAGACTGCGAGGTCCTCGCAATCGAGCCACCCAGGACCCTAACCTACACTTGGAATCACGCGCACAGCGATCCGGCATTCAGTCTATACAGCGTAGTGACCTTCACGCTCACGCCAACACCCACTGGCACGCATCTGCGCATGGAGCAAAAGGGGTTCCGCCCGATCAGCGCCAGGCCTTTGGCGGGGCCATGCAGGGCTGGCAGAAGTTTTTCGGCAATCTTGAGCAAGTTGCTTCGCAGCTCGACTAGCGCCCGCCCGCACCTGCTTCATGGAGCATCTCCGTCGGATGGAAAAAGCGGCGATGCTGTAACCTTTGTCCGGAAAACGGGCCCAGTGGGCGTCCGTTCAGTCGTGAAAATCGTACCGAACAGGCTAATCGCCCCTCCCAACGCATTTTTCCAGAACAAGCCGCCGTGCAGAAAAGACCGTCAGCGCTATGCGCTCTATCTGACGGTCTTTTCGTCCGTCGATGTGCACTTCAGAAAAGACCGTCAAAAAGACCGTCAAGCTATCCGGTTATCGAAGGGTCAAAATACTCGACGCCTTACCAATTCTTTTTTTATTTCAATAAATTATGATATTGGAGAGTGGGGACTGCCGATGTAATAACGATCATCCCTAACACTCGATAAGCCGTTGGACAAAAAAGAGAAATTTCCAGAGGCTATCACCCCTCATTCCCACTCGATTGTTCCCGGGGGTTTCGAGGTTATGTCGTAGACGACGCGGTTGATGCCGCGGACCTCGTTGATGATGCGGGTCGCGGCACGGCCGAGGAATTCGTGCGAAAAGGGGAAGGTGTCGGCGGTCATCCCGTCGGTCGAGGTCACCGCGCGCAGGGCGCAGGCGTAGTCATAGGTGCGCGCGTCGCCCATGACGCCGACGCTCCTCACCGGCAGCAACACGGCGAAGGCCTGCCAGATCGCGTCATAAAGATCGGCGTTGCGGATCTCCTCGATAAAGACCGCATCGGCCTTGCGCAGGATTTCGAGCTTGTCGCGCGTGACCTCGCCGGGAATCCGGATCGCCAGCCCCGGCCCGGGGAACGGGTGCCGGCCGACCAGCCGCTCGGGCAGGCCGAGCTCGCAGCCGAGCGCGCGCACCTCGTCCTTGAACAATTCGCGCAGCGGCTCGACCAATTTCAGTTTCATGCGCTCGGGCAGCCCGCCGACATTGTGGTGCGACTTGATCGTGACCGAGGGGCCGCCCGTCGCGCTCGTCGAATTCGATCACATCGGGGTACAGCGTCCCCTGGGCGAGAAATTCGACGTCGCCGAGCTTGTGCGCCTCCTCGTCGAACACGTCGATAAAGCCGGCGCCGATCCGCTTGCGCTTTTCTTCGGGGTCGGTGACGCCGGCGAGCCTGGCCAGAAACAGGTCGCTGGCGTCGCGATGAACGAGCGGAATGTTGTAGTGGCGGCGGAACAGCTCGACCACCTCCTCGGCCTCGCCGGCGCGCAGCAGTCCGGTGTCGACGAAGATGCAGGTCAGCTGGTCGCCCACCGCCTCGTGCAGCAAAGCCGCGGCGACCGCCGAATCGACCCCGCCCGACAGGCCGCAGACGATATTGCCGTGGCCGACCTGGTCGCGGATCCGGTCGACCGCCTGCGCGCGGAACCGCGCCATCGTCCAATCGCCGCGGCAGCCGGCGACCTTGCGGGTGAAGTTGCGCAACAGCTCGGCGCCCTGCGGCGTATGCGCGACCTCGGGATGAAACAGAAAGCCGTAAAAGCGCCGCTCGTCGTCGGCGATCGCGGCATAGGGCGCGGCGTCGCTGGCGGCGACCGCGCGAAACCCGGCCGGCAGCGCATCGACCTTGTCGCCGTGGCTCATCCACACCTGCGCGCGCGACCCCTTGGGCCACAGCCCGTCGAACAGCCGGCAATCGTCGAGGATATCGATAACGGCGCGGCCGAATTCCTGATGCTCGCTCAAGGCGACGCGGCCGCCCAATTCGTCGCACATCGTCTGCATGCCGTAGCAGATGCCCAGCACCGGCACGCCGAGCTGAAATACGATGCCGGGCGCGCGCGGTGCCGCACCCTCGGTGACCGAGGCCGGGCCGCCCGACAGGATGACCGCGCGCGGGTCGAAATCGCGGACCTTGTCCGCGGCGATCGTGAACGGATGGATCTCGCAATAGACCCCGCTCTCGCGCAGCCGGCGCGCGATCAGCTGGGTGACCTGGCTGCCGAAATCGAGGATCAGGACGCGGTCGGACATCAGGGAAGGCCCTCGGACGAAGAATTGGACGGGTCGGGGCGGCGGCGTTCGAATAAAGCGACGAAAAACCCGTCGGTGCCGTGGCGCGCCGGGGTCAGGAACAGATAATCCTCGCCGCCGGGCGAGGCGCCGCCGAGCGTCTCGGCCCAGGCGCGGGAAGCGGGCAGCAGCGCGAAATCGGGTTCGGCGGCGAGGAAAACTTCGGCTTGGGCTTCATCCTCCTCGTGCAGCAGCGAGCAGGTCGCATAGACGAGGCGCCCGCCCGGGCGCACCAGCCGCGCGGCGCTGCGCAGGATCTGCTGCTGGCGCTCGACCAGTTCCCCCAGATCCTCGGGGCGCGAGCGCCATTTGGCGTCGGGATTGCGGCGCCACGTCCCGGTGCCGAGGCAGGGGACATCGACAAACACGCGGTCGAAACCCAGGGCGTGGCGCTTGACCCATTTGTCGCGTTCGCTCGACAGCACCCGGCGCTCGACATTGCCGACCCCGGCGCGGCGCAGCCGGCGCGCGGCGCGTTCGAGCCGGCGGGTCGAGATATCGCAGGCGACGAGCTTGCCGCGATTGGCCATCCCCGCTGCCAGCGCCAGGGTCTTGCCGCCGGCTCCGGCACAGAAATCGACGACCCGCATGCCGGGCCGTGCGCCGGCGAGCAATGCCGCCAACTGCGACCC
The DNA here is from genome assembly GCA_963814865.1 of uncultured Alphaproteobacteria bacterium. Lineage (GTDB taxonomy): Bacteria > Pseudomonadota > Alphaproteobacteria > ATCC43930 > CGMCC-115725 > AP-15. The sequence goes on from CAWFEN010000007.1 coordinate 6,066, forward strand.
CTCGTCCTGCACGTCGAAGAGCCCGTCCTTGAACGCGGCAAGGCCGGCGATCGGGGCCCGCTTTTCGAGCCGCAGGCCGAGCGGCGACCAAGGTGTCGGCTCGGCCGTCACCCCCTCGGCGGCGAGCGCGCGCCGCGCCGTCTCGCGATCGGCCTTCAGCAGGTTGACGCGCAAATCGATTTGCGCCGGCATGTTGAGCGCCGCCATCTCGCGTTCGAGCCCGTTGCCGAAGACGCGTTCGAGATAAGGTTCGAGCCATTGCGGGACATCATTCGCCACCGCCCGCGGCATCTGCGGATGGCGCAGGGTGCGGGTGCCCAGGCTGTCGACCAGCGGCCCTTCGGCCGCGCTCAGCTTCGCCGGCCGAAAGCGGTCGCCGTCGCAGCAGCCCGCGACCGTCTCAGGCCGCCAGCCTTCGACCAGCACCAGCCCGGCGAAGACCCGGCTGCGCGGCCCGGGCAAGACCGTGGCATGGCTCGCCCGCTCGATCCACCAGTCGAGCGCCGCGCGGTGCCGCAGCACGGCATAGACATGGCCGGCGATTTCCGCCCGGTCCTTGGCGCCGATATAGCGCCGGCGCCGAAAGTAATCGGCGGCGGCATCATCGGCCGGGCGCTCCCCGGTCTCGATTGCGGTCAGGATGTCGATCGCGGCGGCGATCTGGGCGCCGGGAGTCAACGATCGGCCGGGTAGTTCGGTGCCTCGCGGGTGACCGCGATGTCGTGGACGTGGCTTTCGCGCAGCCCGGACGGGGTGATCCGGACAAAGGTGCAGTTCTTCTGCATCTCGGCGATCGTGCGGTTGCCGGTATAGCCCATGGCCGCGCGCAGCCCGCCGATCAGCTGGTGAATGATGTTGCCGACCGGCCCCTTGTGCGGCACCCGGCCCTCGACCCCCTCGGGCACCAGCTTCAAGGTGCTCGTCACCTCCTGCTGGAAATAGCGGTCGGCCGAGCCGCGCGCCATCGCGCCGACCGAGCCCATGCCGCGATAATATTTGTAGCTGCGGCCCTGATAGAGGAACACCTCGCCCGGGCTCTCGTCGGTGCCGGCGAAAAGCGAACCCAGCATCGCGCAATCCGCCCCGGCGGCGATCGCCTTGGCGAGGTCGCCGGAGAATTTGATGCCGCCATCGGCGATCACCGGCACCCCGAATTTGCGGCATTCGGCGACGGTGTCGACGATCGCGGTGAATTGCGGCACGCCAACCCCGGCAACCATGCGCGTCGTGCAGATCGAGGCGGGGCCGACGCCGACCTTGACCGCGTCGGCGCCGGCTTCGATCAGCGCGCGTGCCCCCTCGGCGGTCACGACGTTGCCGGCGATAACCTGGGTATAGTTCGACAATCGGCGGATTTCCCTGACTGCCGCGATCACCCGATCGGAGTGGCCGTGCGCGGTATCGACGACCAGCACATCGAGCCCGGCGGCAAACAACGCCTCGGCCCGCTCGATCCCGTCGCTGCCGGTGCCGGTGGCGGCCGCGACGCGCAGCCGGCCGTGCTCGTCCTTGCACGCCGTCGGAAAGCGCTGCGCCTTCTCGATGTCCTTGACGGTGATGAGCCCGATGCAGCGATAAGCCTCGTCGACGACCACCAGCTTTTCGATGCGGTGCTGGTGCAGCAGGCGTTTGGCTTCGTCGCGTCCGACGTTTTCGCTGACGGTGACGAGCCGGTCCCTGGTCATTAGCTCGGCCACCGGCTGGCGCGGGTCGTCGGCAAAGCGGACGTCGCGGTTGGTCAGGATGCCGACGAGCCGGCCGGAGCCGCGCTCGACCACCGGGATGCCGGAAATGTGGTGATCCGTCATCAGGTGCAGCGCCTCGGCGAGGGTCGCCTCGGGATGGATGGTGACCGGGTTGACGACCATCCCCGCCTCGAATTTCTTGACCTTGCGGACCTCGTCCGCCTGCTCGGCGATCGGCATGTTGCGGTGGACCACGCCGATGCCGCCCGCCTGCGCCAACGCAATCGCCAAGGCGCTCTCGGTGACCGTATCCATCGCCGCCGAGACGAGCGGGATGCCGAGCTCGATTGCCCGGGTGAGCCGGGTGCGGGTGTCGGCGCCGCCGGGCAGTATGCCGGAGGCCGCCGGAACCAGCATCACGTCGTCAAAGGTGAGGGCTTGCCGGAGTTCCATCGGCATCTCCTTATCCGATGGCGGCGCATGATACACCAGGACGCCGCCGGCAACAGACATAGTCGCGACGCCGCAGCTATGCGCTCCCGCGGAACCCTTTCGCAACGACATAGCTCTCCGCCGATTCGGCGCGGCTTGCCGGCGGCTTGGCGTGGCGCAGCTCGGCGAAGGCTCGCTTCAGCGCGGCCAGCAACTCGCCCTCGGCCCCGCCCTGGAACACCTTGGCGACAAAGCTTCCGCCCGGTTTGAGAATGTCCGAAGCGAGGGCAAAGGCCGCTTCGGCCAGGGCGACGACCCGCAGATGATCGGTCGCGGCATGGCCGGTGGCCGGCGCCGCCATGTCGCTCAAGACGAGGTCGGCGCGGCCGCCGAGCGCCTGGCGAATCGCCGCCGCCATGTCCGGGTCGCGGATATCGGCGCGCAACAGCACCGCGCCGGGCAGCGCCGCGGTTTCGGCCAGGTCGATGCCGATAACGGTCCCATGCCCGGCGCCGACACGCTCGACCGCGACCTGCGCCCAGCCGCCCGGCGCGCAGCCGAGATCGACGACGCGCCGGCCGGGGGCCAGCAGATGAAAGCGCCGGTCGAGCTCGATCAGCTTGAAGGCGGCACGCGACCGATAGCCCTGCCGCTGCGCCTCGGCGACGTAGGGGTCGTTCAGCTGTCGCGCCAGCCACCGGGTCGAGGACGGCTTGCGCCGGCGCGCGCCGCGCACCCGCACCGCGGCCGAGCGACCGGAGAGCGGGTGGCCGGCGGGTGGGTGGCCTGCGGGCGAATCCGGGGGGCGGCCGCCCTCCCCTGCCATGTCAGCCCTGGATCAGATCGAACAGAATGCCCTCGCGGACGCCGCGGTCGGCGACCCGCAGCCGGCCGACCGGCCAGGTCGCGCAGATTGCGTCGAGAATGGCGCAGCCGCTCAACACCAGATCGGCCCGCTCGCGGCCGACGCAAGGGCTGGCGGCACGGCCGGCGAGATCGAGCGCGGCGAGGTGCGCCGAAACGGCGGCGATCTGCTCGAAGGTCAGGATGCTGCCGTCGACGAGGGCGCGGGTGTAGCGCGGCAGCGCCAAATGGATGCCGGCCAGGGTCGTCACCGTACCCGAGCTGCCCAGCATCTGAACCCGACCCGGCCGGACATGGCTCAGGATGCGATGGGTGCGCTCGAACGGCTCGAGCGCAGCAGCCGTCTCGGCGACCATGGTGCGGTAAGCCGCGGGCGAGACCTCGCCGCCGAAACGGTCGGTCAAGGTGACGACCCCCAGCGGCAGCGAGACGGAGCCCAGGATCTGCGGGCGCCATCGCCGCCGGTCGCGTTTGCCCCACAACCGCACCCAGACGATCTCGGTCGAGCCGCCGCCGATGTCGAAGACGATGGCGTAGGGGATCCGGGGGTCGAGCAATGGCGCGCAGCCGGCGACGACGAGGCGCGCCTCTTCGGCGGTCGAGATGATTTCGAGCTCGAGCCCGACGCGCTCGCGCACCCGGGCAAGAAACGCCTCGCAATTCGCCGCGCGGCGGCAGGCTTCGGTGGCGACATAGCGCCCGAGCGCGATCCGCCGGTAGGCGATCTTGCCGGCGCAGATTTCGAGCGCCTCGAGGGTGCGCGCCATCGCCTCGTCGGAGAGCACTCCGGCCGCCGCCAGCCCTTCGCCGAGCCGGACGATGCGGGAGAACGCATCGACGACGCGAAAGCCGCCGCCGGCGGGCCGCGCCACCAGCAGGCGGCAATTATTGGTGCCGAGATCGAGCGCGGCGACAGGGGCGGCGAAGCGAGGCGCCGGACGCTGCGGCCGAGGCGCCGCGGCAAATGCGCCGACGATAGCCGGCGGCACCTGCAGCGCCGTGACGGGCACGAGGACGCCCGCAGCGGAAGCGGCGCTGCCGCCTCCGACCGGTTCCCCGCTGTTCAGCGGCTTCTGCACGGCCGGCGAACCATCCAAAACGAATTCGACCGCCAAAGGTAGCGCAGCCGGCGCCCGAAGCAAAACGTCTCAAATGCCGCCGCCGTCAGGCGACCGGCACCGAGCGTCTGGCGCCGAAAAGATCAGGCGGAAATAGGCCGCCAGACCGGCGTCCCGACACGAACGGCCGCGCCAGCCGATATAGCCGTCCGGGCGAACCAGAAATACCGCCGCGACGGGGCCATAGGCGGCAGAAAAGCTGCGCCCGGCATCATGATAGACGGGGACGCCGAAAGGCTCGGCGACCCCGCCGGTCGCGGCAATGGCGGTCTCATATTACGGCACGCCCCGCGGCCCGTAAGGCAGGTCGGACAGGTCGAGGAAATGATCGCTCGGCGGATCGCCGCCGATCATCGCGCGCATGCCGGTGAGCCGGATGCCGGCATCGATCATGTCGCGGGCGATGCCGATGTCGCCCCAGATTTCGGGTGTGCGCGCGTGACGCCGATCGCACGGCAATAGGGCAAGGCCCGAGCGAGCCGGCCGACGATGCGGCAGCGCACCCCGTGCCGGGCCAGCTCGATCGCCAGCGTCAGGCCGACCGGGCCCGCCCCGACCACCAGAACTTCAGCCGTGCCAACCTCACCGCTCTGGAGCGGCGGAAAAGATAACATGTCTATGAACGAAACAAGCACGTCGCAATCGCCGCGAAGCCTGTCCGCACCGGCCTATACCCAGCGCCCGCACATTGTGCTATCAGCGTAGCGACCCGAATGGGGGATCGTCTAACGGTAGGACAGCGGACTCTGACTCCGCCAGTCTAGGTTCGAATCCTAGTCCCCCAGCCAAGGTTTTCAAACGGTTATGTTTAGTCGCCTCTGATCGACCGATATTGTGTCGGCACCATGTCGGCACCGGGACGGAAAAACCGGGCCGAGGTGATGGGGCGCCCGGCGTGGCAGCGCGGCCGCCCTATAGCCGCAGCTTGGGACGGTGACGGGCCGGCCAGCGTGAAGAACCCAGAATAGCCGACGTCGAAAATGCCCAAGCCAGCCAACCCCGTGGAGACCGTGGTTGAAGCGACGAAGAAGGTGAGGCCGGGCTCTTTCAGAACCACGAGTCAGGCCTTAGGGCTGCGATACCATGCTTGTGCGGAACAACGAAGATCGAGCCGGCGGGATAATTCATGGCAGCGAGCGCAATTGAAGGGCAGCGTCGAACCAACAAGGATGCCTTTTCCCAAAATCGTAAGGTGCTCCAGCCTGGCGCCAAAACAAATGCAGTAATCCGCATCAGGTCAAGAAAGCCAAGCACGACCTGGCCGTCGAGCGGAGCGAGCTGCGCATGCCACACCGCCCGAGACCGTCGGCGCTCGTCGCGTGGCCCGTGTCGCAGCGGCGGCGCCAGCGGCGGATGCGCGCGGTTGGCACGCCAGTCAGACATCGCGCCTGGGGAATCGTGTAGACCTCTCCGTGGTGAATCAGACGAGCCTGTTCTAGGCTGCACACCGGATAACAAACAGGCCAGGGAGAGACGACATGAAGCGGAATCCGGAGGAGATCGAGAACACGGTGGCGCAGCGCCTGCCGCGGCGGGCCTTGATGGCCGGGGTCACGGTCGGCGGGGCCGCGGCCGCGCTGGCGATGGCAACGCGCGGGGCGCGGGCGGCCGATGCGGGGCCGTTCCCGGAACACCCCAAATGGAAGTTCGTCTTCGTCAACCACGTCACGTCGAACCCGTTTTTCGTGCCGACCCAGTACGGCATCCAGGACGCCTGTGCGCTCCTCGGCGTCGACTACCAGTGGACGGGGTCGGAGACCTCCGACGTTGCGCAGATGGTCAATGCAATGAACGCGTCGATCGCCGGCAAGGCCGATGCGATCGCGGTGTGCCTCGTGGACCCGAAAGGCTTCGACCGGCCGACGGAGGCGGCGCTGGCGGCTGGGATCCCGGTGTTCAGCTACAACGCCGATTCCCACACCAACAAGCGCCTCGCCTATATCGGCCAGGATTTGTACCTGTCAGGCCAGATGATGGGTGAGCGGATCGTCAAGCTCGTCGGGAAGGGCAAGGTCGCGCTGTTCATCGCCACGCCTGGGCAACTCAATTTGCAGCCGCGCATCAACGGGGCGATGGATTCGATCAAGAAATCGGGAGCCGACATCCAGGCGACAATGATCGCCACCGCGCCGGCCGCGAACGAGTCGCTGTCGAAGATCGACGCCTATTACCTCGGCAATCAGGACGTCAAAGGCCTGTTCGGCAGCGGCGGCGGCGACACTATGAATTGCGGCCTGATCAGCCGGAAATACGATCTCGTGTCGAAGGGTGTCCACGCCGGCGGCTACGATCTCCTGCCGCGCTCCCTCGAGGGTGTGCGGGACGGGTTCCTCGATTTCGTGATCGACCAGCAGCCGTACCTGCAGGGCTTCTACACGGTGATGGAGATGTTCGCGTACAAGGTGTCGGGCGGGCTGATCGGACCCGCCGACATCAACACCGGCCTCAAATTCGTCACCAAGGAAGGGGTCGCGCAGTACCAGAACACCAAGACCCGCTACGAAGGCAGCGCCAAGGAGGCGCAGATTGTCCCGCGTAGCGGTCCGATCGGTGGCTGAGGGCGCGGCGCGGGGCGGGCTCGGGCGGCGGGCCTATGCGTTCCTGCTCAGGCCGGAGGCGAGCGTCATCGTCGTGTCGGTGGCGCTCGTCATCTATTTCGAGCTCGCCAACCGCAACTTCCTGACCGGCGCGAATGTGCAGACCCTGTCGCAGTTCGTCGCCGCGCCGGTGATCATCGCCTGCGGCGAGATCATGCTGCTGATCTGCCGCGAGATCGATTTGTCGGTCGGCCAGGTATTTGCGCTGGCGCCGTTCCTGATGGAAAACGTCAACGATATCGGCGTGCCCGAGCCGTTGGCGATCGTCGGGGCGTTGGCGGTCTGCGCCTTGATTGGGCTGACGATCGGATTGATCACGATCTGGCTCAGGGTGCCGTCGTTCATCACGACGCTGGGCATGCTGTTCCTGATCACCGGGCTGACCCTGACAATCTCGCGGGGCTATCCGGCAAACACGGCAGGCGGTCCGGTGCTGACCGGAATCATGGGCGCGTGGGCCTATTCCGAGATCCTGTGGGCGCTGGCGATCGTCGCAATCATGCATACCGTGCTGCGCCATACGCGCTGGGGCCTGCACACGATCGCGATCGGCGGCAACATCATCGCCTCGGCCGAGGCCGGAATTGCAATCAACCGGATCAAGATCGCCAATTTCGTATTGACCAGCACGCTCGGCGGGTTCACCGGATTGCTCGAGGCGTTCCGCGTCGGCTCGATCGACCCGCTGGCGGGCGGCAGCAACATGATGTTTCTTGGTGTCGCCTCGGGGGTTATCGGCGGCACCGCGATCGCCGGCGGGGCTGGCACGATCATCGGCGGGCTCGTCGGCGGCATCATGCTCGGCGTCATGCAGGACGGGTTCACCTTGCAGGGGATCAATGCCTTTACTTTCGACATCATCATCGGCGCGGCGATCCTCATCGCGATGGTCGCCAACATCCATCTCGCGCGGCTGCGCGGCGGGGGGCAGCAGTGATCGAGGCGATCCGAGCCGAGAACCTGGTCAAGGCATTCGGCCACGTCGTCGCGCTGAACGGGCTTTCGATGCAGGTGACCCGCGGCGAGACGCTCGGCATTCTCGGCGACAACGGCGCCGGCAAGTCGACTCTGATCAAGATTTTGACCGGCTATCACCAGCCGGATTCGGGCGAGATCCATGTCGACGGCAAGCCCGTCACGCTGGGGTCGGTCGACGACGCTCGCGCGCTGGGCATCGAGTGCGTTTATCAGGATCTGGCGCTGGTCAACGGGCTCAGCATCTACCACAACATGTTCCTCAAGCGGGAATTGCTGTGGGGCTGGCCGTTCGGGTTCTTGAACCACCGCGAGATGCGGCGCCGCGCCCGCCAGGCGCTCGAGGAGATCGGCATCGCGGTCGCTTCGGTCGATCTCGAGGTCGGGCAGCTCTCGGGCGGGCAGCGCCAGGCGATCGCGGTGGCGCGAGCGGTGTCAACCAATGCCCGCATCCTGCTCCTCGACGAGCCGCTCGCGGCGATGGGCGCGCGCGAGGCGCGGCTGATCATCGACCTGATCGACCGCCTGAAGGCGCGCGGCGACATCGCGATCGTGATGATCGCGCACAACTATGCGCAGACGCTCGAGATCTGCGACCGGGTGATCCTCGTCCAGCACGGTAAAATCACATTCGAAAGCCAGGCTGCGGCAACCTCGGCCGAGGAACTCTTGGAGATCGTACGCCGCGAATACCGGGCGACGCGGGCTGCGTGAACGTTGCGGATAGTGCTCGAAAAACGCGATCCCCAGGTCCCAGGATCACAATCCAGAGGGGCGCGGTATTTCAGATGCTTCCACCAGATGCAGGGATCATCCGCAGGCCGTTGGGACGGAGCTCGACCCGGTCGATTATCGTCTCGAGCAAATCTCCTCGTCCGGCATCGGCCGGCAGGTTCTGCCGCAAGCGCTCTGCTTCAGCCAATGATTTGGGAATATCGGCCGATGGCAGCCCCGTTGGCAGAGCGTGGGCTTGGCCCAACCGAGCTAGCCGAACCGATGGCGGACCACGTTCCTTTCCCGGCGTGTAGAAGAAGGGGGTGTCATGGCGTTCTGGACAGAACCACAGATGGCGTCGATCCACAAAATGCTCAACCCGCGCTCGATTGCGATCGTCGGCGCGACGCCGCGGATGCAGTATGGCGGGCGGTTTCTGGCGGCGGCGCTCAAGGCCAAAGAGCGGGTGCGGGTTTATGCCGTGAACCCGCGTTATGACGAAATCATGGGGGTGAAGTCCTACCCGAGTGTGACGAGCCTGCCGGAGGCCCCCGATTTGGTGGGCATCGTGGTGCCCTACGACCAGGTGCTCGATGTCCTGGAGGAGAGCCACCGGAGGGGGACGGGATCGGCGATCGTGATCTCGGCGGGCTTTGCCGAGCGCGGCGTGGACGACCGGCGTGATTTGCAGCGGGAATTGGGTGCCTTTGCCAGCACCTCGGGCATGCGTATCAGCGGCCCCAACTGCCTGGGGCTGGCGAATGTCAAAGACGACATCTGGGCCACCGCTTCCTCGCGCGGGGCGGAGGGTCTGACCGGGCCGATCGGCCTCGTATGCCAAAGCGGCGCTACGGCGTTCGGGCCGTTCCTGGTGCGGGCGGTCGAGAACGGCATCGGCTTCAGCTATATAATCTCGACAGGGAACGAGGCAGACCTAGACTTTACGGATTTCGCCCGCTATCTGCTGGACGATCCGGATACTCGGGTAATTGCTGGTTTTGTCGAAGGCTTCAAGCGAGCCGATAAATTTCTCGAAGTGGCAAAGCTCGCAGCAGAGCGCGGCAAGCCGATCGTCCTCATTAAAATCGGGCGTTCGGAGCTGGGAGCCCGGGCGGCACGCTCGCATACCGCGGCGCTGACCGGTGCCGATGCCCGGTACGATGCGATCTTTGCCCAATACGGGGTGATCCGGGTCCAGGATTACGACGAGCTCCTGGAGACGGCACACCTCCTCGCCCACACCCCCAAGCCCCGCGTGCCCGGCATCGCGGTGGTATCCCACTCGGGCGGCATCAGCTCGCTGACCGCCGACATGTGCGGCGAGGCGGGTCTCGATCTGCCGCCGCTTGGGCCGGAGGCGCGTGACGGCATCAACGGGATCCTGAAGGGCTTCGGGTGGGCGGCGAATCCTGCCGATGTGACAGGCTTTGCCAACAGTCAGTCCTTCCCGCAAATCATGGAGCATATGATCGATGATCCCCGGATGGGGACGCTCGTCGTGGCGAGTGCCGGGGCCGACGCCCAGGCTCAGCAGGTCATCAGCCAGCGTGATCGGACCGACAAGGGGGTGGTGTTCCTGTGGACCGGAAGCCGGGACGCCGAGAGCTGGCCTGGCGCAGCTGAAACAATGCCCGGATACCGATCTTCTACACGCCGGACAAATTGGCCCGAGGCCTGCGCAGCCGCCTCGCGTATCATACATGGCGCGAGCGTCGCCTGGCCGATGGCTTTGCCACGGCCCCGCCGCGCACGGCGGCGCAGGATGCAGCCATCGCCCAGGCGCTTGGCCTGGGGCGTCCGACACTCTCGGAGTCCGAGAGCAAGCAGCTGCTGGCAGCCTGGGGCGTGGAGAGCGCGCGTGAGCACCGGGCAAATTCTGCGGAAGCCGCCGTCGCGGCCGCAGAGCAGCTCGGGTTTCCGGTGGCTCTCAAGGTCGATTCGCCGGATATTCCGCACAAGACAGAGGCCGGGGTCGTGCGGCTGAACTTGCGTGATGCGGCACAAGTGCGAGCGGCCTACGCAGAGATCCTGGCCAGCGCCGAGGCCCATGCTCCACAGGCGCGGATCACCGGCGTGTCGGTGCAGGAGATGGTCGCAGAAGGTGTCGAAGTCATCATTGGCGTCAATTGCGACCCGCAATTGGGACCGGTGCTGCTGTTCGGCAGCGGCGGCGTGATGGTCGAAGTCTACAACGATGTGGCCCTGCGACGCTGCCCGATCACGCGCGCGGAAGCACAGGCGATGATCACGCGAAGTCAAAGGCGCCCGGCTGCTCCAAGGCTTCCGCGGCCGCCCGGCGGCGGACCTCGAGGCACTCGCGGATACCCTGGTGCGCGTCTCGTACCTCGCCATACACCTTGAAGGACACCTGGCGGAGTTGGACATCAATCCGCTGATGGTGCTGCCGTCAGGTCAGGGGGTGAAGGCGGTAGACGCCCTCGTCGTGTTGCGCGGCACATAGCACTGCACGCGGGTGAGAGCCTTACCCAAGAGTTTGCACGGCCTGATTGTCGGCAGCAGCGGACCGCTTTGGAACCCACAACCGCCGCTCGGCCTTGGCAGTAGGAACCGCTGCTGATGCCCCACTGCGCACCTTCGTGTGCCTGGTAGCAACGGCCATCCCTTGACCCCAACCGGTCGCTCGTTGCAGGCAACCGCGACCGGGAGAAATGCTCCAGAGCCGTCATCGAGCCGGGCACGGCATCCGATCGTATTCGTCGGAAGAGAGAGACGTCACCGGCCACATCATCATAGCGGACGGCAGCTACCGAATTCTTCTGACTGTCTCGGGCGTCTGGAGCCAAGTTGAATGGCCAAGGAGAAAGCCAGCGTTCGAACCTTGATGTTCTCGGCACTCTGCCAGATGTTCTCCATCCGCGCTCCACCCGTCACCGCGCTCATCACTCTGTGCAAACCGGTCACGATGGCGGACAATTGGTCGAACAAGCGGGAGGACGGGCATGCCAGTCATCGACGTTCAGGTTCATCCCTTCGATCGCAATCATCCCGGCCGGCCGTGGGCCAGTCCCTCGCACGGACTCCAATCCGCCACCGGCGAAGAGATGGTCGCGGCGATGAACCGTGTCGGCGTCGACGGTGCGATCATGGTCTCGTCGTTCAGCGCCTATGAATACGATCCGAGCTATGCGCTCGAAGTTTACAACACCTATCCAGATAAGTTTCGGGTTGTGACGCCGGTCGACGCCACCGATCCAGCGATTGACGATGTAGTGGCGAAATGGGCGGCCACACTGGGTGCCCGCGGCATTCGCATACGAATGCGCGACGGCCTGCCGATGGACGCGGACCATCCCGGTTTGAACCGCGCTTTCGCTGCCGCCGGCAGACATGGTTTGCCGGTCAATCTGCTGTGCTGGGGCATCCTCGACAAAGGGCTGCCGCACATAGAGCGACACCGCGATACGGTGATCGTCATCGACCATCTCGGTCTGCTGCAGCCTGCTCGCCCGCCGGTCCCGGCCGATGTTTGGGCCGATCTTCCCAAGCTGCTCGCCTTGGCGCAATACGACAACGTCAGGGTGAAGATCAGCGGTGCCTGCACGATGTCTCACCAGCCGTTCCCATACGACGATATTTGGGAGCCGGTGCTGCGGGTCATCGATGCGTTCGGGCTGGATCGTTGCATGTGGGGCACCGACTGGACGCGGACGATCGGCATGCTGACCTATGAAGAGGGCGTCACGCCGTTCCGCGACACCAAACGCCTGTCCGAGAACGACAAGGCAGCGCTTATGGGAGGAACGTTGCAGAAAGTCTACAAGTGGTAGTGCGATCCCACCGTCGGCCGCGTCACAATCTGACGGAATAGTTCAGGAACCAGCCACGGCGCTGCTCATCGTTGATCTCGACAAACATATCGGCAACGCCAGGGCGTGGCGCGACACGTTCGGTGAACAGCTTCCTGATTTGGAGATTGGCCGCTGGCAACAATCGTGCCCACCCTAGAAATCGAACCGTCAGCATCAGAACACTAATATGAAGGAGGCCTGGAACGGGTCATGAAAGAAAACAGCATACGGCGGGCGGTGCGCGAAGGACGGGCGGCGCTGGGTACCGGGCTCAAGGAGTTCGCCTCACGCGGCGTGCCCTGGATCATCGAGGCGGCCGGCTTCGATTACTGCGCGATCGACCACGAGCACGGCGCGTTCGACATGGAAACGATCGCCAATCTGGCGAGCTGGTTCCAGGCGACGAACGTCACGGCCATCGTTCGGCTCCACAAATCATTCGCGCATCTGATTCCCGGCATCCTCGATCAGGGCATCATGGGCATCCAGGTGTCCGAGGTGGAAAACGCCGAAGAGGCGCGCGCGATCGCTCGCCTGGCGAAATATCCGCCGATCGGCAACCGAGGCATCTCCGGCCAGGGGCCGCACACCGGATACAAGAGCTACGGCGCCCGCCACGCCACCGAATACGCGCCGTGGGCCAACGAGAACATCATCCTATTCCCGTCGATCGAGTCGCTCGAAGGCCTGGAGAATGTCGAGGAGATCGCGGCGGTCGAAGGGATCGACATGATCGCCTATGGGCATTCCGATTTGAGCGCGCAGCTCGGGGTTCACCTCGACCTCGAGCACCCGAAATTCAAAGCGGCGGTGCGGCGGATCGCAGCGGCATGCAATGCGCACGGCAAGCTCGCACGGGGATCGGCGGAGACCGAGGCGCAGATCGAGGAATATTGGCAGCTCGGGTGCAAGGTGCTGAACCTGCCGGGGAACGATGTGAGCACGTATCTCGACGGGATGAAAGCGCGGGCGGCCCGTGCCCATGCGCGGTTGAAGTCGATCGGGGTGCCGACCCCATGAGGGGACGGCCCGAAGGAAATCTCGAACAAGCCAAGCGGAGGACACCCCCATGACGAAATATCTGCACACGATGATCCGGGTCAGCTCGCTGGAGGACACCATCGCCTTCTTCGAGGTGCTCGGCCTGCGCGAGATCCGGCGCCGTCCGGACGAGAAAGGCCGCTATACCAACGTGTTCCTCGCCGCCCCTGGCGACGAGGCGGCTGCCGTGGAGCTCACCTACAATTGGGATCCCGAGCCCTACGCCGGCGGCCGCAATTTCGGCCATCTCGCCTATGCCGTGGACAACATCTACGACACCTGCAAGCGCCTTTATCGCCCGTGGTGTCACGATCAACCGCCCGCCGCGTGACGGCCGCATGGCCTTTATCCGCACGCCGGACGGCATCTCCCTCGAGCTGCTGCAGGCCGGCGACACGCTGCCGCCCGCCGAACCCTGGACCAGCATGCCCAACACCGGTTCATGGTAGAGCATGACGCCGCTGGTGTGGCTGCCCGATCACGCGCAGGGATGCGCAGGCGATGATCGCCGGGGTCAAGGGCGCCCGGCTGCTCCGGGGCTTTCGCGGACGGCCGGCGGCGGACCTCGCCGCACTCGCCGATACCCTGGTGCACGTGTCGTACCTGGCCATGCACATGCAAGGCCACCTGGCAGAGCTGGACATCAATCCGCTGATGGTGCTGCCGTCAGGTCAGGGAGTGAAGGCGGTGGACGCCCTCGTCGTGTTTCGCGGCACATAGCATTGCAACTCCCCGGCGGGTTCATCCTCATCACTGGCCTGGACGATTCGGCCACAGTCGGTCGGCATCGTCCATGATGCTGACGAATGTCGAGATAAGACCCTGGGCGGGCACACCGTCCGGGTGCCGTGCTCGCTTGACGAGGTGCTTACTTAGTTCTCATAGCGCGACAGTTTGTTTTTCGCTATCCAGGCCCGCAGAAGGCAAATAACCTCGCCGCTGCGAGGTCGCTGGGAGGCACGAATGGATTGGCCGAGCTTCTGGGAAGGAGCCGCTGCCGCTGGCGTCGCTGCAAGCATCGCCATAAAGGTCGCGGTGACCGTGCGCCGGACGATCTCGGACCAATGTGCGATCGACGGCCGACGAAAGCGTCAGAGACGTAAGGCAACAAGGCAACCGGGTCGGTGGCGACCTTGCTGGTCGCGACATCGACAAACGGGTCTAGCTGTTGGCCGAATTGATCCGCCAGGAGGGCAATCAAGCCGGAGGCAATATTGCCGGCCGCGACATCATCGTTGAAGCACCAGCCCAACCGGAGAACGCACTCGCGCGTCTGTTTCGGCGCTTGAAGGAGGAGGTCGCCGACGATCAGTCCTTGACCGAGCATATCAGAGAATTGGAGATATTCACTCGCCACGTAGAAGAAGAAGAGATCATTGGCCTGGAAGGAAAACTCAAGGCGGCAGGCCGTGACGACCAACTCGATATGGCAATGGCTATGAAAGAGATGGTTTTTAGCCAACTCCGAGACAACATATTCTCGCCAACATTCCAGAAGATATACGCGACCTTGCTCGGCAAGGTCTTCGAAGAATTTGAAACCTGGGTCAAACCCGCGATCATGGCACGTAAGACGCGCCAAGAGATCGACGAGATAGTCAACCTGAAGATAATCCGTCCAATTATGGGCGAAATTGAGAGTTGTGGAGATTATGGCGGTGTCACGACACAGACGCTACGGGGGATGATTTATTTTCTGACGGGCAATTGCCATATCCGGTGGCAATAATGCTTGTCTATCACGCCGCTCTCGACATCAACCATGCGAGGTTTCGTCTCCTCTACATACTCGAATTGCATCCGCAACATCAGTTGATGTTCGATCTCCTGCGCATCCTGGATTTTTATTTTCTGTTCCCGCACCTGCTCGGAAGCGTCACGCTGGCGCGGAATATGACCCGGCAGAAGCGCGCATTCGCCGAGCGATCCAGCAAACATAACCGGGTGCCGTCGCCGAAGCTGCTGATCCGCCAGATGCAGGGAATTCACGAGACGGCGGTTCGAGCGTTGATGGCAGATGGGCTCGTGTTGCCGGAGCCATTCGAATTGCAGATCGTGCAGCGATCGGAGACACCAGTCCCGCCCGCGCTTGAGGAAGTGTTCGCGAGCCAGCCGGAGGATGAGCGCGCGCTCGCCGCCTTCCTCGCAACCGAGTTGGCGACAATGCCGTTGAACGGGCCGAACGGACTGAAAGACCGGACGGGTCTGTTGGAGCATCGTTATGACCCGGAATGACCCGACATTCTGGATCGCGAAGATGGTCGTCAGTAAGGGCGGGCAGCCCGTCTACGACGAAGCCTTTCATCTTGGCGTCAACATCATCCGGGGCGAGAACAGCACCGGTAAGTCCACCATCGCGGACCTGATTTTCTATGGTCTAGGTGGAGATGTGATCAACTGGAAGGACGAGGCCGGTTCGTGCGACTTCGTCTTCGTTGAGACCATCATGAACGGCGCGCCGATCACCCTACGGCGCGACATCATTCAACACGGGCAGCAGCCGATGTGGGTGTTCATCGGCGATTTCGAGGCAGCTTCCCGGTCGACCACGGCGGGCTGGCAGCGTTACCCATATCGACGGTTCGGCGACCGCGAGAGCTTCACGCAGACGCTATTCCGGATTCTCGATCTGCCGGAGGTGCCCGGCGACGCCGGAGCGAACATCACCATGCATCAGTTGTTGCGGCTGATGTACGTGGATCAGATGACCCCGGTCGATCGGATTTTTCGGTTGGAGCAGCCTGACTCCCCATTGCGGCGGCAGGCGGTCGGCGACCTTCTCTGCGGGGTCCTCGATGCGAGAATTTATCCGGCGCAACTGGAGCTACGCGAGCGGGAACGGGAGTATGAGATTGCCGACCGGCAACTATCGGCTCTCTACCGGGTGCTGGACCAAGTCGAGAATGCGCCGACCGTCGAGATGACGGACGCGGCGATATCGAACCTCTCGGTGGAGCGCACTCAGTCGCTCGCCCAGATCGAGGAGTTGAAATCGAGACGGTTCGAGAGCGCAGCCGTCAACGCTGAAGGAACCCGTATCATCAACGAACTGAAGACTGGCCTCGACAAGGTGAACCGGGACATAGCCGAGCAACAACTAGAGATTACCCAACTCGAACTCGCGATCGAGGACGGCTTGACACTGATACGGGAGATCGAACGGAGCCTGGAGCAGTTGAAGGAGGGGCAGGCCACCAGTGAAATTCTGGGTCCGCTGTCTTTTAGCTTTTGCCCTAGTTGCTACACCCAGCTTAGCGGCGAGGGCACTGCCGGAGTGTGCCCGCTCTGTAAGAGTAAGATCGACCCGGAGGCCGACAAATCCGCTATCTCCGCATCCGCAACGAGCTTGAGATTCAGTTGAAGGAGTCGCGCACGCTGCTGCGCGACCGTACCGATAAGCTGGAGAGAGCGCGGTCGATGCTCACCGGCCTCCGGCGTGTCCGGGAACGCCTGTCGACCGAATACCTGTCTCTCGTCCGGCATCATGTGAGCGATGCAGACGTACAGATCGACCGGCTCACCGCGAGGCTCGGCTATACTGAGCGCGAGCTTGTCGAGCTTGATCGGCAGCGGCGGCTCGCCGAACAGCTTCAGGCGCTTTCCGAGGAGAAAGCGCGATTGAACGCGGAGATCACCTCGCTCCGGGAGAGAATCACCGCCTGAACCGATGCGAAGGAGCGGAGACAGGGAGCCGCGTATCGTATCATCCAGGAGCGGACTGCACACATCCTGTCCCTGGACCTTCAGAGTGAGGCTGAGTTCAACAAGGACAGCGAGGTCTACTTCAACTTCGCAGAGGACCGTATATCGGTCGCCGGGAAGATCGGCTATTCAGCCAGTTCGCTAACCGTTATCAGAAATGCGTTTCATCTCGCGCTTCTATGGGCATCCACGATCGATCGGGAGTTCAAGTACCCGCGATTCTTGTTGATCGACAACATAGAAGACAAGGGTATGACTGCTGAGCGCAGCAGAAATTTTCAGAGGCGAATTGTATCGATTAGCGATGACATTCCCATCGAGCACCAAATCATCTTCACCACATCTATGGTCGACCCGGAACTCGACAAATCCGACTTGACAGTCGGAGATCATTATACGTTTGAAAACAAATCTGAATTGCCGACCTTAAGCCTCGCTCGCCAGGCGTAATTTTTGGGTCAGGGTGTGAGGGTGATCGTCGCGCGCCGGCCATCTCCGGTGTGACAGGCCGTCAGCTCAAGTCTTTGCCGAACATGATCCAGCCTCCGCTGCTTGGAGTGGTGAAGGCCGCCAGCGCAGTCTCGGCCCGAACCCTGACCTGCCGGGCGCCGGCCGTGCCGCGGAGCTGCTCGATGCTGTCGGTGTACATCGCCGTACGGGGCGCCCGGTTCCCAGATTGCCGCCGCTCGAAGAGAACGGGTGCGGTCCCTCGGCCCTGATATCGCCCGCGCAGAACGCGAAGGCATCGCCGCGTTTGACGCCGTGCCACTGGAAGGCCTCCAGGAAGAACTGCGCCATCGGTGCATAGCCGTCGTAAGGATTGAATATATCAACGTCCTCGGGCCCAAGCCCGGCACCCTCGTACATTCTCCTGGCGGCGCGGCCGGTCCAGTCCTCGATCTCGTCCAGATCTTCCTGTGTGCCGAGACCTACTCGAAATCTTCTTGACGAGGGCCGTCCCGGAAAGGACGGCCCTCATCAGTTTGGTGATAAAAATCAGCCCGCCGGGCGAGCGACTCCAACCAGTTTATGGCCGTCGGGATCGCGCAGATAAGCGAGATAAGCGCCATTTGGACGGACGCCTGGCGGGTCCTCGATCGACGTGCCGCCGTTCGCGACGCCGGCTTTGTGCCACGCTTCGGCCTGCGCCACATCCTTCATCATAAACCCGATCGTGCCGCCGTTGGCATGACTGGCTGGCTTGCCATCGATCGGCGCGGTCACCATGAACCGGCTGCCATTGTGCGAGTAAGCCAGTCGGCCTCTGGCGTCCTGGGTGGCGGGCTGTGCGCCCATCGCGGTAAACAACGCATCATAGAATCTTTTCGACCGGGCGATATCGTTACTCCCGATCATGATGTGGCTGAACATTTGGTGGTCTCCTCCTAGAAAAAGACAAACGACCGAACCACCACGTTCTTGCGGCATGGGGCGTCGAGGGGCACGGTCGGGTCGATGCAGGCGGTATGGAAGGACCAGCGCGAGACGGAGCCATCGGTCACCGAATCGTAGCATTTGAGCATCGAGACTTCGGTCGGCTTCTGCCGGGGGAACCAATACCAGTCGTGGCCGGGACGGTAGGTGAAGCGGGTGGTCTCGCCGACCCGGTCATCGTAGATGCGGTAGTTGTTGATGTAGGGCTGATCGGCGAAGGACGGCCAGGCGCAAAGCACGAAGGGGAATTGCTCGATGGTCTCGATCGGCTTGGCGAGGTTGATCGACATGAACCGCCGCGACATCTTCGCGTCGGCTTCTTCTTCCGTGTAGTGCTGCGTGCGCCCGAAGTTCCGCAGGTTCCTGGTGAGCAGTTCGCGGCAGCGCACCCGGCCGCTATTGTCGTTCAGGTCGTTGTGAACAAGGTTGGCGTAGTTGGCGTTTACACCCGGGTTGTTGCTGTCCTGGTCTTCCGTGCGATCGCCTGTGTAGTCCTTGTCGAAGACGTCGTGGTTGTAGACCAGCGCATCGGTCGCATCCGGGAAGAAATCGAGAAGCATCTTCTCGATCTCCGGATAGTATACGCGCTCCACCTCCTCCGAGTCATAGATATTCGTGCACTTGGACTCCAGATGTGCTAGCGACAGGCCGAGCCGGTCCATGCATTCGGGGCTGTTGGGCGAGAGGCCCGGGTAATACTCGCCGATGCGCCGCGCGTCGCGGAGCACCTGCGGGAAATAGAGGTCCCGCCGCCGGGTTCCCCGTTCGTTCTGGCGCAGGATTGCCGCGATGTCGGCGCGCTCCGGGTCCCGCCAAATAGCGTTGGATGGCACCACGGAATAGGTCGGCCGCTCGTAGATGGTGTAGGGCAGCGGCAGCGCCACGCCGCCTGCCGGGGCTTTGAGGCTGTTCGACTGGCGGATGTACTTCACGCACTCGTCGTAGTCGCGGAACGCAATGCCCCACTTGGTCTTGATCGGGCCGGGCGGTGCCTTGTCGATCATGTCGATGACGCGCTGGCCCTCGCCCTCGGCGATCTCCGCCAGCGCGTCCTGGATCGCCATCGCGGTTCCCGCGTCGCCGTCCCGGTCGAACGACATGTAGGACAGGCCGCCATGCGCCGCGATGGGCGGCGGCTGCCCTTCCGTGCGCTGAAGCGGCGGCACATAGGCCGACGACGCTCTCTCCGTGACCTTGTTGTCGGCGACATCAAGCGGGCTCATGGCATACCTCCGATTATTTCAGCCTTACCGTCGCACAAAGAGCCTGCGTTTTCCAGACAACGATCTTCCCGGTCCCGCTAAACTTTTGGGTCAGGCTCTGAGGGTGATCGCCGCGAGCCGGTGACGCCGGCCGTCAGTTTGGGGATTTGCCGAACATGATCCAGCCGCCGCTGCTGGGCGTGGTGAAGGCCGCCAGCGCCGTCTCGGCCCGAACCCTGACCTGCCGGGCGCCGGCCGTGCCGCGGAGCTGCTCGATGCTGTCGGTGTACATGGCCGTGCGGAGGCGGCCGGTCCCGAGATTGCCGCCGCTCGAAGCAGAACGGGTGCGGTCCCTCGACCCTGATATCGCCGGCGTAGAACGCGAAGGCGTCGCCGCGCTTGACGCCGTGCCACTGGAAGCCCTCCAGGAAGAACTGCGCCATCGGGGCATAGCCGTCGTAAGGATTGAATATATCGACGTCGTTGGGCCCGAGCCCGGCGCCCTCGTACATCCGCTTGGCGGCGCGGTCGGTCCAGTCCTCGATCTCGTCCAAATCTTCCTGTGTGCTGCGCTTCCTGAAATTGTGCTGCGAGTGATTGAGCACATAGACCGGCGGCTGCCGCATGTCGCGGGCGCGCTCGGCCGTCGTGAACAGATACGCGGTCGAGGCATTGACCGGCCGGTCGCAGTCCCAGAGCCTCAATGGGTTCAGGATGTAGCGCGAATTGACGTAATCCTCGATCGTGAGCTGCGGCAAATTGTGGGTGGCATTGTACCCCCACGGCGTCAAGAGCCCGTTCCTGTGCTGGTTGACGACGAAGGGGGCGAGGTCGTCGTGCTTGCCGCCGTATTTCAGGCAGTACTGATTGTGCGGGAAGATGTTGATGAAATCGTTGCCGCCGTGATTGCCCCAGGGTGCGGTCCATTGGCGGGCGCCGCGGGCGTAGTCGTCGGCGTTCTCGCCACCGCGACGATAGCGGCCTTCGAGATTGCCGGTCGGGTAGATGACGAGACAGGTGTGGCACTGACCGTCACCCACGGCCTGGGCTGCCATGCCGACCATTTCGCTGATGGTCGGCACGCCGGTCGGGGCGAATTTGACGTTGCGCAGGCCCATCTGCTCGATCAGCCACTGCGCGTTGACCAGAGTGAGCCCCCACTCCGAATCGTAGGGCGGGGCGAAGTAGGGCCGCGGCGCCCACTGCGACGCCGAGCCGCCGCTGCCGCCGGCGATATGGCTGTCGCAGCAGATGACACCCTCGATCTGATCCGGCGTCACGCCGGCCTCGTCCATCGCCTTTCGGCAGGCCAGGATCGAGTAGGCGCCCACCGTCTGGTCCATCGAGACTTCGTCCCAGCGACGGTCGACCGGCGAATGTCCGACACCCGGCCACCGCGACCTTGCCGCGGTGCTCCCATACGCCGAGCCCGTCCTTATCTCGCCGCCACTGATACCGGTCTGGCCCGCTCATGGCTCCCCCTTTCCTCTATGCTCTGGCGCTGAAGGTATGGCAGGGAAGGAACTAGGGTCCTCGTTTGCCAAAGTCAGCGTACGTTACTCAACCCTGTTCGTCGTCCCCGCGCAAGCGGGGACCCAGGGCGAGCGCTCTTACGCCAGCTGGTCATAAAGATCATGCCATTGCGGATTGTCGCGCTCAATCAACTCCAGTTTCCACGCGCGGTGCCATTTCTTGATCCGCTTTTCGCGGAGGATCGCATCGGCGATGGTCTCGTGAAACTCGATAAATACTAACCGCTGCACTCCGTAATC
Organism: uncultured Alphaproteobacteria bacterium; assembly: GCA_963814865.1. Taxonomy (GTDB): domain Bacteria; phylum Pseudomonadota; class Alphaproteobacteria; order ATCC43930; family CGMCC-115725; genus AP-15. The sequence goes on from CAWFEN010000007.1 coordinate 27,411, forward strand.
TCGAACAAATCCGCCGACGGCATTCGAACGATGTTGCCAAGCACGGCGCGCAATATCACTCGTCACACCGACATAAAGCGTACCATTGCGCTTGCTGGCGAGGACGTAGACGCAAGGACGCCTCTCATCCATTCTGCCGCCCTAGTACCGCGTTGCGTGAATTGCCGAATATCGCATCTATGGTCACAACCGGTATCGTCGCCCCCGCGCAAGCGGGGTCCACGGCTATCGTCTGTGCGCTTTCCCTGGGTGCCCGCTTCCGCGGGCATGACGAGATGTGAAGGCTTATATACGCGAACTTTTGCACTGAAGTACTGGGTCCCCGCTTTCGCGGGGACGACGAAAATTTGTCGTCCCCTCCGAGGCGCCGTCCCAGCGCCGGTCGACCGGCGAATGTCCGACACCGGCCACCGCGACCTTGCCGCGGTGCTCCCATACGCCGAGCCCGTCCTTGTCTCGCCGCCACTGATACCCGGCTGATGCGGTCATGGCTCCCCCTTTCCTCTATGCTCTGGCAGTGCAGGTATGCCCAGGGACGAACTAGGCGGGGCGCACCCCCGACGCCGGCGCCACCTTAGAACAACATGAAATCGGCGTCCTCTCCGACGTCTTGCTGGCTCTCAACTGTCCGCAGGAATGCGCCTACGATCTTCTCCTTCCTCTCCTCGCCCCAGTGGTCGAAGTGACGGGGCGAGATGAGGACGTTGGAGATCCGGCTCAACACGAGCTTCGACAGCTCGTACTTCTGCACGTCGCCGGTCGATCCCAGGATGCGGTCCAAAGCGGCGCGGACGCTTCCTTGGTCCTTTTTCGCATAGGAGAACGCAGCGACGGTCCTTGTTTCGCTGACCGGCAGGATGTTGATCGCAACGCCGATGAGTTCCTCATTGAGCGGCGCATCCTTGACCGTGATGAACGACGAGGCCGCAACGCACGGTACCTGGTCGTTCAGGTCGATGACGTCATGTTCGACGCCATCGAAGGATCGACGCAGCAGCTGCTCGTCATAATAGCTGTGGCGATACCGCCATGTGGCCCACGACAGGAGCATTTGCTCCGCGGCCTTCTGCCCGGCTGAACTGGAGGAATCGCGGAAGTCGGCCCCGCGCTCGACCCTGGCCGTATAGAGGTTCTGCAACTGCACGACCCCGGTCAAGATCGCGTGCAACTCACAGGTGATCCCTCGATAAGCCAGCAAGAAGAGCTGCTCTCGATCGGCGCCATCGAGCGGTTTGGTGTCGAGAGGCCGGAAGAGCTCAGTGTCGTGCGGATTGCAGAACCCCGCGAATGTCGATGCGTCGTTCCGCCCAATCCGTCTGAGCGCGATGTCGGGTCCAGCCTGAGAGAACCGTGGCTGCCAGGCGAGCACATGATTGTCCTGTTCCAGCAACGCGATGGTCTGACGGTTCTGGATCGAATGCGCGCGGATCGCCGGCTGATCGCATTGCGTGGTGGGTTCGAGACACCGACCGAACCCGATCTTCCGAGCTCCGAAAGAACTCAGCCAGGTCTTCGGCTTAGGGTTCATCGAACAGCTTCCGGATATCGACCATCACCCGGAACGGCTTCATGTCAGCGCTATGCTGTTCGGTGTTTTGATACAGCGCATATTTCGCCTATTTGGATCCCAATGCCCCAATCCCATCGCTAGTCGACGACCCGCCACTCGTGGATGAGCTGGTCTGGGGCGACCTCCTCGAACGTCACCTCGACGGCGGCGCCCACCGGCGCCTGGTAGGGCGGGGTGCCGGGGAGATTGGAATAGAAATTGACCCGCTTGTCCGCGTCCAAGCGTCACCATCGCCAAATTATAGGGCTGGTCGGGCATGCGCCGGTTGAGGCGGCCATCCTCGATCACGATGGTGGTCGCGATATGGCCTCTTCCCTCGACCTCTTTCCATGTCAGGCCGGCGGCCGAGTTGCAGAATTGGCAGGCCTGCTGCGGCGGGTATTGCAGCCTGTTGCAGGCAGCGCAGTGCTGCAGGACGAGCCGCCGTTGATTGACGGCGTCCCAGAAGGGCTTGCTCGACGCGTCGGGGACGGGGATCAGCTTTGGCATGGTTTCACTCCCGTAAGCCTGTCCTTTAACTCGTTTCTCCCCCTTGGCCGGGCTTGACCCGGCCATCTACGTCTTTGATCCGGTTTGTGAATGAAGACGTGGATGCCCGGCTCAAGGCCGGGCAAGGGGCGTCGTTTCGTATGGTCATCGTGTCACTCCCCCCGTCCGACCCACTGGCCGTAGACCGGGTACTGGCAGCATAAGAACTCGATATAGGCCGGGCGGCCTGAATTATTGACGTCGAATGCCCGCCGCAGGGCCGGGATGATTTCGGCCGGCTCGCTGACCCGCTCGGTGTGGAAGCCGAGGGCGCCGATCACCTTCGACATATCCACCTCGTCGGGCCCCAGCACCCGGTGGGTGAAGGGATCGTGTCCCGGCCCCCAGAAGCCGGGGCCATAGCCCGCAAAACCGCCATTCGAAATGTGCACGATTGTGATCCCGAGCTTCTCGCGCAACAGAACCTCGAGGTTGCCGAGCATGTAGCCAAGGCCCGCCTCGCCGGTCACCGCCACCGACGCCCGGCCCGGAAACGCCTTTTTGGCGGCAATCGCGGCAGCCAGGCTGAAGCCGAGCGTCGAGACATTGCCCCAGCCGAGGAAACCGCGCGGGATCAGCGTGTCGAAGACGGTGCTCAGCTGGTCGCGCGTGTTGCCGCTTTCGTGCGTCACGAACGAATTCTTCAGATCCAGCACCTGCATCAGATCGCCATACACCCGGTATGGGTTGATCGGCGTCTCGTCCGAGTTCATGACCTGCCGGTACCGGGCGAGTGCGGTGTCGCGTGCCGCCCGCACTTCTGCCGCCACATCACCCGCATTCCGTCCGGCGCCGCCCGTGGCACCAGCCGTGCGGCCGGACACTTCCCGGCGCAGCGCCTGCAAGGTCAGGCGGGCATCGCCGACAATCGCGTGCGCCGTCGGATACATCTTGTTGATGTGCAATTCGTCGACGTTGCAGTGGATGATGGTCTTCTTCGCTGGATCAGGAATGCCGTGGCTGAAGCGGCCCGGCGACAGGCTCGTGCCGATGGCGAGGATCGGTGTCGCTTAGGTTCAGGTAGTGCGCCACCTGATCGCCGCGCACGCCGACAAACAGCGGATGGTTCTCCGGGAACGCCCCTTTCGCCTTGAGCGTCGTGATCACCGGCACATTCACGAGCTCCGCCAGCGCTTTCAGGTCTTCCGAGGCGCCCGCGTAGATGACCCCCTCGCCGGCGTAGATCAGCGGGTTGCGGGCTTGGAGGAGCTGGTCGACTGCAGCGCGCACATCGGCCGGGTCCGGCGCCGATTTCCAGCCCTTCACCGGATGGTAGGGGTCGGCGGTCTCGTCGTAGGTGGCCGTGGCATTGGGAATCGCCAGGATCACCGGGCCCGGCCGGCCGCTGCGCAGCATGGTGAAGGCGCGGCGCATCAGCTCAGGCGTGCGCTCGGGCTTGTCGAGATAGCCGAACCATTTCGACACGGTCTTCATCGCCGATGCGACATCGTACTGGCTGTTGCCCGAGCTGCCGGCCGGCACGCCGTCGGTGATGCACAGAACGGGCGAGCCATCCTCATAAGCCTGCGCCATCCCGGCATAGGCGTACTGCATGCCGGCGGCATTGACGCCGCCTTGGAAGGTGCACACCCCGATCCGTGAGCCCCCCTGGGAGCCCGCGCTGATGCGCGAGAACGCGTCGGCGACCGCGACGGCGTAGCGGTCGTCGCGCATCATCAGCATCGGCACCCCTTCCCGGCCGAGCGCGTTGTTCACCCGGCAGACCGGGAAGGTCGAAACCCAGCCCACACCCTCCTCTTTGAGAATGCGGCTGATGCCGGTCGCTACATCGATCGTCATGAATGTGGTCTCCTGTGCATGGAGCCGAGCCGTCAGCCTCGGTGTGGCCGCACTGAAGCATACAAGCATACGGGCACCTGTCGCCCTGGCAAGAGGCGGTCGGGCAGGAGATCATCCCGGACACACACAAGGACCGCTGCGCGAACGAGGCAACGACCGGCCTCACGCTCGGGCTCTTCGCGATGCAGTTTCAGGACGTCGTGTTCGGCTGACCGCAACGCGGGGAGCGTCTTGCAGCCCAGAAGATGCGGTGTAGCTGTCCCCGCCCGAGGACATCCGCAGCCGCCCCGCGCTCCTACACCACCCGGCGGGACACGATCCGCCGCCCCGCTGCTGACGCTCATCGCAGTCGCCGGTCGGTTGCGCGGCAATTCAACCCCGGAGCACATCGGGGGCGATGATCGCGATGCCCTGGATCACGGCGTCTTGGCACCCCCGGTCCGCGCCGCGCGGATCGCACGCCACAGTTTCTCCGATGTCGCCGGGATTTCGATCGCCGCGCCGATCGTGGCGAGGGCGTCGTTGACGGCGTTCATGACCGCGGGGATCGCGCCCAGGGTGCCCGCCTCGCCGACCCCCTTGACGCCGAGCGGGTTGCGCCCGGTCAGGGTCGGATTGCTGGCGAGGGTGAAATCGCAGAAATCGCCGGCGCGCGGCATGCAGTAATCCTGGAACGAGCCGGTCAGCAATTGGCCGCTCGCCTCGTCATAGACGAGATCTTCCATCAGCGCCTGGCCGACGCCCTGGACGATGCCGCCCTGGATCTGGCCCTCGCACAGGAGCGGGTTCAGCACGCGGCCGACATCGTCGACCGCGACGTAGCGGGTCAGCGCCACCTCGCCCGTCTCCTCGTCGATCTCGACCTCGGCGAGATGGGCGCCGCTCGGGAAGGTCGCCGAGCCGGCTGGACCGAAATTGGCGCGCTCGGAAAAGCCGGGTTCGATGTCGCTCGGCAATTGCCCCCAGGCAAATGACTGCCGGGCCACTTCGGCGATGCCGACCGCGCGGTCGGTGCCGGCAATGGTGAATTTCCCGTTCTCGAAGACGATGTCGTGGGTGCCCGCTTCCATCATCTCCGCCGCGATCCTGCGCCCCTTGTCGATCAGCCGGTCGGCGGCGACCACGATCGCCGAGCCGGCGAGCTGGGCCGAGCGCGAGCCGAAGGTGCCGATGCCCATCGTCACCAGGTCGCTGTCGCCATAGCGGTAGCGAATGAGGTCGGCGTCGATCCCGAGCTTTTCCGACAGGACCTGCTTGAACGTGGTGCCGTGGCCCTGGCCGTGATCCATGCTGCCGGTCATCAGCATGACCCCGCCCGAGGGATCGAAGCGGATCTCGGCATGCTCGTAATCGCGCCCGCCGGTCGCGGCGACGGCGGTGGCGACGCCGATGCCGAGGAGCTTGCCGCGCCGTTTCGCGGCGACGCGGCGCCCGGCGGCCCGGTGGTAATCGCCGAGCGTCAGGCAATCTTCGAGGTTTTTGACGAAGTCGCCGGAATCGTAAGTCTGCTGCAGCGCCGTCGTGAACGGCATCGCGCTGGCCGGGATCGTGTTGCGGCGGCGCAGCTCGGCCGGGTTGAGACCCAGCGCGCGCGCCGCCTTGTCGATGATGGTTTCGGTCACGTAGATCGGCTCGGGCCGGCTGCCGCCGCGATAGGGCGCGATCGTCATCGTATTCGTCAGCGCCGCGACGACTTCGGCGTGGACCGCCGGGATGCCATAGGTATTGACCAGGCAGGCGAGCCCGATCGTCAGCGGGATCGTCGGCCGGTCGGTCGAATAATAGGCGCCGATCGCCGCCCGCCAATGCGCGCGCAATGCCAGAAACCGGCCGCTCTCGTCGAGCGCCAGCGCGGCGTCGACGGTGCTGCCGCGGCCCTGCTCGTCGCTCGCCAGCCCTTCGCTGCGCTCGGCGATCCAGCGCACCGGGCGGCGGACGGTCTCGGAGGCCCACAGCGCCAGCGCGTATTCCGGATAACAGCCGCCCTTCATCCCGAAACCGCCGCCCATATTGTCGCAGACGACCCGGAACTGGTGCTGCGGCAGTTTGAAGATCCGATCGGCGAGTGCCGCGCGGGTCGCGTGCACCGACTGAATGGTGCAGCGGATCGTATAGCGGTCCCGGCCGGGATCGTATTGGGCGAGGCAGCCGCGCGGCTCCATCGAATTGGCGGTGACCCGGTTGATCACGATCTCGTGGCGGATGATGCGGTCAGCTTTGGCAAAGGCCGCATCGACCGCGGCTTTGTCGCCGATCTCGTGAAAGAACGCCTCGTTGCCGGGGTTCTCGTCCCACACCGCAGGGGCATCGGGCGCCAATGCCGCGGCAGCGGTGACGATTGCCGGGAGTGGCCGATAATCGATGTCGATCAGCTCGGCGGCGTCTTTTGCCTGGTTCAGGGTCTCGGCGACGATGAAGGCGACCGGGTCGCCGACATAGCGGACGCGGCTCTCGGCGAGGAGCGGCTGCGGGCAGACAAAGGCCGGCGTGCCGTTGCGGCGCCGGCGGCGGACGCCCGGCAGCAGGGTGCCGAGGCCGCGCCGGCGCAGATCCGCGCCGGTCAGGACGCAGAGCACGCCCGGCGCCGCGGCCGCCCGCCGGACATCGATCGCAGCAATGGCGGCATGCGCGTGCGGCGAGCGCAGGACATAGCCGCGGGCCTCGTTGGCTTCGCGCACATCGTCGACATAGCGGCCGCGGCCTCTGAGGAGGGGCAGGTCCTCCTCGCGCCGCACCGGTTGCCCGATCGCCTGCACGCTCATAGCTGCGGCCCTCGCCGACGAGATTCTCCCCGAGTATCGCCTGCCGATCGGCGCGGCGCCATCGCCCTCATCGGCGCCCGCCGCCCCAGCCGCCGCCGCCGCCCCAGCCGCCTTCGCCGGAGCGCTGGAAACCCGACCCGGACCAACCGCCGCCGCCATGCCGGAACCCGGAACCAGACCCGTCGCCCGCGTCGCCATGCGCCATATCAGAGCCGCCGTCATGCGAGCCGCCGGCATAGCCATGATGAAAATGGCGAAAGCCGTACACCACTACGAGCGTCGGCCCGAGCCCGAACACCCAGGGCTGCTCCGCCCAATAAGGATCGAAATCGAAATAATCATCGTAATCGGGATACGCCGCGGCGTAGGGGTTGTCTTCCGGCGGGAGCGGAGGCGGCGGCATCACATAGGTCTGCGGCGGCAGTCCGGGCGTATTCTGGGTGACCTGCCAGCTTCCGTCGGGTTGCGGGCATGCTTGCAACGTGGCCTGCTCGGGCCGTCCGCCCACGGTCATCGCAATCGTATAGGCGTGACAGGCGGATTGGCCCGCGGCGGGGGCTGCGACGGCAGCCGGTTGTTGGCCCGGCGGCGGGAGCCGGTATTCCTGGACCGGGAGTCCCGGCGTCTGCTGCACGACGCGCCAGCCTCCATCGGGCTCCTGGCACACTTGGCCGCTGGTCTGCCGCGGCGCGTTTCCGACCATGACCGGCGCGGTGAAACCGTGGCAATCGGGCTGCGCCTGCGCCATCTGCGCCTGCTGCCATCTGCGGCTCTGCCATCTGCGGCTCTGCCATCTGCGGCTCTGCCGCGACCGGTCCGGACACGGGCTCGCACGCCGTGCAGGCCAGAACCGCGGCCAGGATCGCGATCCGGTACATCGCCGACCCGTTGCCGCCGCGCTCAGCCACCGCTCGCCCTCCCTCAAAGCCCAACGAATAGCCGATCGCGGTATCAATTCGAAATACCTTCGCCAAGCCGGCGCGCACCGCCCAGGGCAGGATCGAGCGCGGCTCGACGGGCTCGGAGACAATTCGCGGAGCCGGTCCATATCGAGGACACTTCAGCACCGTGCTGCCGACCCGAGCCGACAAACCCGCGTAGGGACAAGCAACCGATCACGATCCGGACGACCTGACGATTTGCTGACGCGTCGCCTGCTTACCTATGAGCGCATTGCGATCGATCAGGGAGAACGAAAATGCACCGTACGCGCCCAAATCCAGATCTCCGGACAGCCGCTGTTCGAGCAGCGCCCGGCAACGCCCTCGCTACAGCAATCCTCGGCCTGAGCGTGATGCTGCTGATGTTCGCGCCGGTGGGCCGGCCCGCCCTGGCCGCCGGCGGTCACGAGTTCCGCTTTTGCAGCGGCTATTTCGCCCTTTGCGCGGCCTCAACCTGCACCCCGACCGACAAGAAAATCACCGTGAACGTCACCGGCGGCGGGACCGCGCGCTTCCCGGCGGCGGATTGCACCTGTCCGATCTTTTCCGGGCAGGCGATCGCCGACCTGGCCGGGGGCAACATGAAGGGCTCCTGTCAGCCGCCGGCACCGGATCAGATCTGGTCGCTCTACTCCGTGCAATCGAGCATTGCGCAGGAGATCACCGGATGGGTCCCGACCGGCAGCGCGGCGGCGGCGCCGTACCTGTTCTGTCCGAAGAACCTCGACCTCGGCAGCACGATTGCCAACTGCTTCAGCTTCGCCTGCAATTCGGAGACGTACATCAACGGCGTGCCGGTCGCGACCTGCCACTGCCCGATCGGCGAATCGCTCGACGGCGTCGCGGTGACGCCACAGACGGCGTTCGTGTCGCAGGCAGGCCAGGGCGATCGGCAATTCTGCGCCGCGCATCCCGTCTCCGGACCTCTGCCGTAACCGATCGGCGCGGCGGCCCGGACATCCGGATCGGCGGCTTTTGGCGACCGCGTGAACCCGGTGTATACTCGGCCCGCTAAACGCAGCCAGGCGGAGGGGCAGATGAAGCTCGGCGTGGCCCTGCCGATTGTCGATATCGGCGGTGAGCCGGCGGCGCTGCGGGAGTTTGCCCAGGCGGCAGAGGAGATCGGCTATCACGGCATCGCCGCCCCCGATCACGTGCTGGGCGTCAATGTCGCGAGCCGGCCCGATTGGAGCCAGGCCCGCGCCCGATCGACCGACTGGTATCACGACCCGTTCGTGCTGTTCGGTTTTCTCGCCGGATGTACCGGCCTCGCCGATTTCTCCACTCAGGTATTAATCCTGGCGCAACGTCAAACCGTGCTCGTCGCCAAACAGGCTGCCTCTCTCGATGTGCTGTCGGGCGGCCGCTTCCGGCTCGGCATCGGGGTCGGGTGGAATAAGGTGGAGTTCGTCGGCCTCAACGAGAATTTTCACGATCGCGGACGCCGCTCGGAAGAGCAGGTCGAGGTGATGCGGGCGTTGTGGGCGCAGCCGCACGTCAGCTTCAAGGGCAAATGGCACACCATCGAGGATGCCGGCATCAACCCGCTGCCGATCGGGCGCAAGATCCCGTTGTGGTACGGCGGTCACGCCGATGCGACCTTGCGCCGCTGCGCCAAATGGGGAGACGGATGGATGCCGCTCGCCTATCCGCCTGGCGAGGCAGCAAGAACGGCAATCGCTACCTTGCACCGTTACGCCGAAGAGGCGGGCCGCGATCCGGCGACGCTCGGCATCGACACGCGCGTCTCGGCCGGTGCCGGGGCTGAGGCCGAATGGCGCGACCAGGTGCGTCTTTGGAAGTCGATCGGAGTTACCCATTTGACCTTGGCCAATTACTATGAAAGCGGCCATCTACACCGGATCGCCGGCCGGTCTCTGAGCGACCACGTCGCCGCGATGAAACGGTACTGGAACGCCGTTGCCGACCTGCTTTAGCGCCGCAACATCACCCCGTCATCTCGCGAAGGCGGGAGGCCTATGACGTGGCCGGCGTTGTCGCCGCGCTGCGCAAGACCCGACACAAGGCCGTGGCCCGCATCGGCCAGGGCTTCGGCGTTCACCTTCGCCATGGCCGCCGCCTACAATCTCGTCCGCCTGCCTAAGCTGATCGGAGCGGCGGCTTGATCATGTCCGCATCGCGTCCCCACCCGAGCCCTGCCAAGCCGCTGCGCGGTCCCTGCCGGGCAGCGGCAACCCTGGCATAATCACGCCGCCAACCCTGCCTACCCGCAAAACGCGAGCAAATCCGCGTTTTTCCCAGCCCGTCAGAGCCCGGCCTGGTCGCGGAAGCTGCCGATCAGCATGCTGCCGATCGCATAGGCGACCAACGAAACCAGGAACGTGGCAGGTATCCATGTCCAAGGATCGGGCGATGTCGAGCGCTGCGGCAGGTTCGGTTTTACAAAGCTCTCGACATAATTTTCCTGGCGTTCCGCATCGACGCGGGCCAGGTCATACGCCTGTTTCGCCGACACATAGGAATCGCTGGCGAATTTCTGCTCGAGTTCCAGCGCGGTCCACTCCGCCACCAGCTTCGAGTAAGGCACCCCGTCGCGAGCCGCGGTATGGCCCGCGGCGCCGGTGTCGGTCGTGGTGGCGAGGCGGAGCTTTTCGGCATCGATCTGCTTTTCGAGCCCGTTGATCCGCGTTTTCAGCGAGACGATTTGCGGGGATTTCTCGCCGAGGGCCGTCTGCCGAACGCTGATCAGCGCGGCGCGGGCCTGAGCCAATCTGCGTTTCGAGATCGCCGACGACAGTGTCGAGCTGGGTGGCCATCGTGGTCGGGTTGAAATCGACATGCGCGTTGCGAAAATTGGTGATGTCGAGGGTGGTTTTGGTCAGGCGGTCCTGCGTCTTCTTGAGTTCCAGTTCGGCGACGCGAACCTCTTCCTGGCGGGCCCGCGCCGTCAAGTTTTCCACCATCGCGTCGCAGGCGGCGGCCATCGCCTTGGCCATGGCCATGGCGAATTTCGGGTCGAAGGCCTCGACATCGACCACGACATAGCCGCCCAACATGTCGTCGATCGACACCCGGCGATTGAAATAGGTCAGAAAATCTTCGCTGGAAGCCTTCGGCGACAGCCGATCCAACCAGTCGATCCGCGGGTTGCTGTAGTGCCCGCGCACGTCGAGCTCCTTGTCGATCTTCTCGAGTATGCGTATCCGAGATCAAATAGGACGACAGAACGCGCGACATGTCGACCGTGGCGCCGCCCGAACTCGCACCCAGCAGGCTGCCGAGCAGGCTGGATGAGCCAGCTCGTGCTCGGCTGAGTCGGTCGACTGATAGGTGATCTGGAATTCGGAAACATAGCGCGGCGTCGCGTAGAGATAGACATAGGCTGCCGCCAGCAAGGTCGGCAGCCCGACGAAGACGAGCATCCGCAGAATAAAGCCGCGCCGCCGCTTGCGATTGGCCGCGACATGATCGATCCGCAGAGCTTCGGTCGACCATGCCGCCGGGGTGAATTGCAGCGCCGTCGGGCCCGACAGTTGCGTGACCTCGCCGCGCTCGACCTGAGGCGAGACGGCACGGGCCGATCGATCAGGCTGCGCTGCAGGCGTCCGCGACGCCACGCGAGCCAGTTGCGAGCCGCCCTGACGCGCCGGACGGGCCTTGCCCGATTCGGGGCCTTGCAATGCCCGAAGCGCCGGAGCGCACGCGAGGCAGCGGAGCCGGCCGCGGAAGCGGCGGGCTCCGATGCCGGTTTGGCCGCGGGATCACGGCCCTCTTTGCTGTCTTCTTTGCTCATGACCGGCGATCGCCTTTTTGATCGCGATGGAAGACCCGGATGGTGCCGTGCTCGACGACGGCGCCGGCCTGGCCGAGCCCCGACATCTTCTTCGTGGTGAAAAAAAGACCGGCGCCGCGCCGGCGGACAGTGTGAACCAGCTGCCACACCAACGGTTTCTCGAACTGGTCCAGATTGTCGAGAAAATAACAATCGTAGGGCAGAGCCGCCATCAGCGTGATTTCCAATGCCCGCCGCATCGGCCGCTCATATTCCCGGACCGGAACGCGCAACATTTTGTCGAGACGACAGGCCGAACTCGACCACCGCCAAAAGATGCCCGGCATCGATGCCATGTATTCGAGCAAAAAAATTGATATTTTCAAGCCCGCTCAGCTTCCGCGCCAGCGAACTGCCGGCCATACTTCCGGCATTGATGATGGGCGAGCGCCGCAGCCGATCGGCGATGATCCGGCCGTGGTCGGGGACTTCCGAACCGGCCAGAAGATGCAGGGTCGTCGTCAACGCCCGTTGATCTTCGCCCAAAAGCGCAATTCGAGCATTCCCGGGCAGGGAGACCGTCACCTCGCGCAGCACGAACCGTGCCCCGTTCCTCTCGTCGGACGCGCGCTTGGAAACGCTGCAGAAATGGATCATCGGGACGCGAGTTTTTCGGTCCCATCTGCGAAATCCCAGCCCCAGAAACAGCAGCGCGAGCGCGACCGCCGCCGAATAGGTCAAACTCAGATCGTCGACAGGGTAGGCGGCGATCCAACGCGTGTCGGGTATATTCAAGCGGTGCGACCATCGGCTGATACCACGCATATTGCGCGACAAACCAAGGCATACTTTGCGTAGGAACTATAAACCCCGGAAGTTATAAACAGAAACCAGTAAAGCACCTCCCTTATGGCTTCCACGGCAGGCCAACGGTGCATGAGCCGTATGCAGGACAATGCCATAGCCGGCGCCCATAGTCGCCGCGATCGCCCATACGAGAAACAGCAAGCGGAATGTTGGGATGGGTAATGGGTTCACCCAACATCGGAAAAGGGAAAATCGCATAAAACATCAGCGTGATTACGCCTGCCAATATATTTGCGCAGATCTCCCAGGCAAGATCTGCAATAAATAAATTGTATCCATTTGATATTCATATTTTTGGTGAAATTGACGGTTATTGAGGTCGGTTTCGCACAGTGAGACTGTCATTGTAAACATCAGCCACGTCAGTAAATCCCCCAATATAGAACATCACATAAGAATGAAGAGCGCCTCCTCCTCGATTTATCGCCCACAAGCATCCAGATATGTGCATTGATAACAACAATGGCACGCAAAAAGTGATGATAAGGAATTACATGACACCCTTCGCACTGGCTATGCCGATATTGCGGACGATCAGACTGCGCTCGAGCATGAGGAACGCAATAGCGTTATCGATCCATGAGACAATCCATTCGCTTAGCCGAGAAGGACGGAGACGATGCCTGAGATGCGGCGGTCGGGCATGGGCATCGGGGGTGTCGTAGCGAGTTGGGCGCGCCCGACGGGCTGGACGCCCGCTCTCACGCGAGCTGTGACCAAGGTCTTGACAATTTGAGCCAGCGCTCGCCACCACGACGCTACGAAGCGCATTTATAAAGCCTTTTCAGATATTGGTTGCCGCACCGGCGCAGAGCGGAACCAAGGTCGAGCACGAACTCCTCTGTCCGAGATCCTCCGGCGGCCGGCCGATCGCCGCAATCCCGCGCGCTCGGCTACGCGCTAAGCCATCGGCGGCAGCCCTACGCGGCGGTGCTCAACTCCGCGGCCAATTCGCTCGATCTCTCCGGCACCTCGCGGCGATGCACGCGGACCAGTTCCATCCCGACGATCGCGCCGAGAATCCGGCGCCAAACCCTCTCGTTCAGCCGAAGGTTGGGCCCCGCAGCAACGGACGCACCCGCGGGCTCGGCAGCCCGGCTCTCGCCTTCCTTGCCCGTACCACGCAGTCGATGCGAGGCGATCCCTCGTCCTGTCGGCGTTACGGTCAGCAGGTACTCGTTGGTATCCGTATACAGACGGATTTCGAGTTTCCCGGGATCCGCCTCATCGATCCGAACATTTTCCGCCCAGGTGGCGAATTTGATATCCCGCTCGAACCACGTCTCAAGATCGTCGATCGAAGCCATAACGGCTGTCTCCGTCGCTGATAGCTGTCGTTCTCATAACCACGACGGCAACGTCTCTAACACAGGCGTTGTTCGCTGTCGAAGTTCCCGCGGCGGGTTTTATCCCGGCAGCAAACGGCCGATGCGCTTGCACATATTGCAGCAGTTCAAAATGCCGGGTGGAAAATTTTTTTCATTTATCGCCTCAAAAATCACAAACGACAGCATGTCCCCCATTTCCCGGTTCCGAGGAGGTTTCCCCCTATGCGGCGGCACGAGGCACGCAGAAAGCGAGCAGCCGAATGCTGGGCTGGATCACGCTTGATTTGCCGTCTTTACGTATAGCATCATTCGCTGCCCCCGCGGATGCCCCCAGTAGCCGATATAGTGCGGTTGCCAACCGGAATTTATTCCAAATTTTTCCATTTCAGCGCGAGTGAACTTGAGTCCTCTTCCCGAATGAGACAATTCAGCATTCGTGACCGCACTATCGAACTCAAAAAAGGTCGCATAAAACTGACACCCGTTCGCAGCGGCTTCGTACAACTTGCTGAGACACAGGGAAACATCCTCTGCAGTAAGGTGTGTGAACAATGATTGTGCCAAACCGTAACTAAATTCTGCACCAAGCCGCTCAAATTCAAAAGACCCAGACACAACAAAATGCGGCATCTTTTGTTTGAAACGCGAAATCCCTAGTGCTCGAACTACCCCATAAATGATTAATTCTATATGTTTATCCAATCCATAATAGTTATTTTGATTGAGATATTGAATGAAATGCTGACCTCCACGTAGAGCGCCGCACCCAACATCGACAAATTTGTCATCGGGTTTCAGTCCTTTTGAGATCATAAAGTCGAATTGAAGTTTTGCGATTGATTCCCAAACATTGGCGCCGCCAACAAAAGTTTTATACCCTCGACGATGGATGGTTTCGGCATTGTCCCCATCATTTCGACGCGGACGCGAGGCATCACGTGCCCCGGCTCGGGGCAGGTTTGCGTCGTTCTCGCCATTGATCATATTGCCTACCTTTTCCTGATATCCTGCGGCGGCGGGAGCCATCCTCACTTCGGTAAGATTGTTGGGCACATATTCCAGGACCTTTGCTGTGTCGTGCCCGACGTGAAAGATCGTATCCTCGCTATCCCGGCGATGCATCTCCAGATAAAAGGTATAACGTCTTGTACCCCACTTACTCGTAGTAAAATAATCGGGAGGGAACCCCTCCCGATTCCGGTAGGTTTTTTCAACCCAATTCTCGTAACGAATTTGATAGCCCAAATTCGCCGCCATCATTTCCATGCCCTTGCGCGATACGACGCCGACAAGAGCTGCATCTTGACCGGGAAACACAGGGGCCGCGTTGAGAACGCTTACGGTCCTCTCCCTTTTCAGCTTGATGATCGGTTCGTCGCTGTCAATCAGAGCGGTATCGATAATGATCAGGCTGGGCTGGAAAGCGGTCATCAGCTTGAGCAGCCGATGGTGGTCGAGAATGTGATAAAATATTCCAAGACATGGATGATGTCGAAACGCTCGCCTGCCTCCAATAACCGCGGCACGATATCGAATATGTCGCCTTGTATAAAGCGAACGCGCTCGCGCATCTCTCCCTTCAGGATGAAGCGGGACTTGTCGATCAACTCCTGACGGAACTCGACACCAGTGACGTGCGCGGCGCCGGTCATCAGTGCTGCAAAGCTCCAACGTCCGTCGTGCGACGCCAAATCGAGCACCCGCTTGCCGCCGTATTGCTCCGCATTTGGCAGGATGAATGTCCGATAGCGGGCGTTGAGACGATTTAGCTGCCTGGCGTGGTATCCAAGTCCGCTCTCCAGTACGAAGCCGTTTTCGCGCGTGAAGATGGGCATTGTCGGTTTTGCACTCCCCGGCCATGAAGTTTCCATAGGTTGTCGACCTCTATCGCGGCTTCCCTCGGAATGGTACGAGATACGCGTCTCATGGGTTCCAACCCCCGTTCCTGGCCTGCGTCGCCCGATGCGTTCTACCAGCGCCGATGAATCTCCTCGGCAACCGGCCTTGGCGAGGGCCTTCGTTACTTCGGTCAGATTGGGGACGAATGGCAGGATATTGGCCGTCTTCAGACCCCCGTTGAAGATCTTATCCTCTAAATCGGCGCGATGGGCCTCGATCGTCTCGGGCATGAAGCCGAGAAATTCCAACAGGCCATTGAGATGCAACAACCGCGTCTCTCGCTCGCCCCCATATATATCCTCGTAATAGATTTCTCGCGTCTCGACATTCGACGAATGCAATAACTCGCGTGTTTCGCCGGTGACTGTGCGGCAACGATCGAAGTGCTTGACGATAGCGGTCACCGGTAGTGGTTCGATCGCGCGCTCCTTTGCTCGATCTGAGCATAAACCTTGGAGGCACGGCCCTTGAACCAACTGCCGTTTGCCTCGGCGATAAATTTCGAAACGAGGCGCGACATTTCGTCCCGCCGCAACAAAAGGATATGGCGGTACTCGGTCTTTGCCACGACGCGCACCAATCGAGTACTAAATGCTGTTCCATGCAATTCGTAGCAATGTTTGATCAGGTAGCGTTCTGCGAAAACCTCGGTCAACGATTTTTTGAGCGCGGCATCGTCCCCGGTTTCTCTCCAGCTCCGCGTGATATGACCGAATTGCCGCGGCTTGCCCCAGTTGAAGGGTCGTGCTCAGCGCGCTTGTGCTCCGACATCTTCATCAGGAGATCGGTCAGCGACGTGCCGCCAGTGCGTTGCATCGTCCATATGATAAAAGGGTAGGACACTCGCTGACTCTCCTTATTAGGCTGGGCTGTCGCCGCGAATTGAGAACCAACGATGACGACGCATTCGAATAGGATCAAGACACCAAGTCAAGAGCGAGGTGCCACCCGCATGACCAAATCTCGCGCCCGGTCTCACAACCGCTGGGGATATCGCAGCGTATCGAAATCAATGGCAAATTTCCGCGCAAACATCGCGCGGACTTCTCCGCGTACCGCATCCCATTCCGACATACTCGCATCAGTCACATTATGCCGTTCGGTTGCCTTCGCAATGATCGATTCGGGAGCGCCGATCCTCTCGAGCGCGTAGGTCAAGTCAGAGGCCAGCATTTCGAAATGGCCTACAAAATCGAATGTGATGTAACCAAACCGGCCCTCCCTATACTGCGGGCGCCAGTGCACGTCCATTTCCTGAAAATCTTGCAGTGAAATAATCTGCAGGAAATCGGAAAAGCTAATTTCGTCGCCAAGTTCAAATTCATGAGCCTTGGACCAATCTCGTAATTGTTGGATCCAGAAATCCTGTTTGCGGTGGATTTTGTCGGCGTATACGCTCAATGCCCGGGAGTAGGGGTCACGAACGAACACGAATTTGAACGTATCGGTTTGGCCGCTATACACTGCATTTCGCTCCTCGGGAGTCAGACGTAGCATTCCAGGGAATTTGTTAAATCGCTTTTCATGCCGTTCCCCTTCGTTCTCGGGAATGGGCAGTCCTTCCACTTCAAGGAGAAGACCTTTGATCGCAGTGCAGGCGCATTTCGTAATCGGTTGGTAGAGATAAGACCCACCACCGCCGTAATATGCTTCATAAGCGACGCTCTCCGCGCGCACCTCCAAAAGCTTTCGTGCATCCTCGTGGCTTTCGGCCACTTTTTGGGCTTCCAATGGCACAAAGTCAGCACCGAGGAAACGGTATACACCTAGCTTTCCAACAATCTTCACTGGTTCCAGATCGCCAACCTCAACGTGCTCCGCTATCAATTTTGCCGGGCCTTGCACTCCGATGTCGTCAAAGACGACAGTGGCACCTTTGAGGAGAAACGGTTTCCAGGCGAAAAAGTCGCGACGCACAGCGGAATAGCGGTGATCGCCATCGATAAACATCAATCCGATCGGATGCTGCCAGCCGCGGGCGACCACATCGCTGGTCAGATTGACCAGCCGAGCGAGCGGGAAAAGCTTCGTTCTGAGCAGGTTGCGGAAGAAGGCGGCCCTGTCGTTTGGGCCGAATTTGCCGCCCCGAATACCGACAAACTCTTCATGCGGTTCAATGGCAAACACCGGCTTGCCAGCCCCAACTGAACTACCGGCGCACAGAGCGACCGTCGAGCGTCCCCGGTAGCTGCCGATCTCGACGATGTCGCCTTCCTTCAGCGTCGCGGCGAGCTGAAACAAGCAATTCGCTTCATCGCGTGCCAGCCACCCCCGGATGCTGTCGTAATCATGGACGAGGTCGAACAGATTGGGGCTGCCGCTATCAATGACGACTTCGCCCTGCATCCCGTAGTGCTCCCAATTGGCTCGGTGTATGGTGATAGCCTGATCGTATCGGGGCCGCCCCGCCCGGTCAAGTCGGCCCTTGGCGCCGGTACCGTCTTCTCGGGCCGACCCGGCCGGCGCTGTCTCTTCCGCGAGGTCGCCCGCAATGACACGATTTCTGCTTTCCGTCAGGACCGGCGGTCGCCGAGGCGCGAGCGGTCGAACCGCGATCGTGCTCGCAGCCTGCCTTGCCATCCACTGCCTCGCAGCAACCGAGTTTGCCTCGTCTGCCAGAGCCGACGAGGTCGTCACGGTGATCAATCATGAGGTGACAAGAATAAATCCTAAGATCTATGGCGTTAATTACGACTGGATCGCGGTTCCGGCTGACCAATATGGTGCCTATATACAGGAGATGCAGGATGTAGCGCATTTTACCTTGCAGATATTTCCGGCTGGATGGGACGCGGAAAACTACGATTGGGATGCCAATGATACGCCCCGCTGGGTCAAGCGACCGATCGCGCCCGGCGCCGACCCAGATCGCGTCATAGCCACGTCCCCGGCGGTCGCGTTTATCCTGCCGAGCCGGGATGCGGTCAGCAACCCGGACAACATTTCGGAAGAGGTCGGCAGATCGCTCTCGGTTGTTCGCAGGTATGGAAGCCGGGTCAGAATATGGGAGATCGGCAACGAATGGTGGCTGCAGAGCGGCGCGAAACGGCACCCCGTCATCCGCCAGCGGCATCTGCAGGCCTACGCCGAGCTAGTGGCCGCCGTCGTCCCCCGCATTATCGCAATGGAGCCGCAGGCTGAGATCTACGTGATGGGCGATTGGCTGCACCCGGAAGATCTCGCGGTGATGCGGCGAATCGTCGGAGAGGCGACTTGGTCTCAAATAAGGGGCATAGCACTGCACCCCTACTGCCGAATAGACGATCCGGTAATGCCGTGCGATCAGGTGCCTCCGAGTATTGCGGCGGTGAAGTCGGCCGCCGGAAAATCTAGCATTTTCGCGTCCGAGTGGAACGTGACACGCGCGCATGGATACTGGCTTTTTGGGATGGCTCACGCCAACGAGATCGGCATCCAGCTCGGAAAAATGGTCCTGTCGGGTGTCGACCTCGCCGCCTATTGGCCCGCATTCAAGTTTCTGCCCCGTTCGGCTTTCGTGAGCGCCGACTATCGCCGTCCCGAAACCACCGGCCTGCTGTTCGGGTGGCTTGCCCGATATTACCGCGGCTCGGCGCTGCAGACGAGCGGAAGCCTCCCGGCGCTTGCTGCTGTAACCAAGGCAGAACTCAACGTGTTTGTATTCTCAAGGGATCAGGCGCGTCACACGGTGACCTTGGTGTTGCCGCAGGGCCTCGATGTTCGGAACACGGTTGCGCGAGTCATGTACACAACCTCGCCGAATGGAGCCGGCGAGCCAATGGTTGCTACGCTGCCGGTGACGTCGAAGTCCGGTGGAGATGGAACGCAGGTCGGGTTCGCTCTGAACCCGGGCACACCGGGCCGCGGCAGCGCATGGGAAATTGCGCACATTACATTCGGCCTTTCGCGGTAACGGCCAGCCCTGTGTCGGTGATCGTGCCGTGTGGTGGATCGACTAGACCACATGTCCGCCTGAGTACGGGTCGACCCGTCTCACAGTATGCAGGTAACGAGGGTTGCGCCGGGTTAGCCGGTGCCGAGCCTCATGCATAGGAGACGGGTCATGGCGGATCGTATCACTTACGTTGGGCTTGATGCCGCCGCCGCGCTGGTCCGCGGCGTGATGCCGCCGACCCCGCAATATTGCTGGCCGCTGCTGGCGCGGCGGGTCGGTGCCGAGCTGTGGGTCAAGCACGAGAACCACACCCCGATCGGCGCCTTCAAATTGCGCGGCGGGCTCGTCTATCTCGACGAGGTTCGGCGCTCGCAGCCGCAGCTCCGCGGCGTGGTGACGGCGACCCGCGGCAATCACGGGCAGAGCATCGCCTTTGCCGCATCGCGCCTCGGCCTGCCGGCGACGATCGTCGTGCCGCACGGCAACAGCGTCGAGAAGAACCGGGCAATGGCGGCGTTCGGCGGCCGGCTCGTCGAGGCGGGCCACGACTTCCAGGCCGCCTACGAGCACGCCGTCGCCCTGGCCGCGCGCGAAAACCTGCACCTCGTCCGCTCCTATCATCCGCTGCTGGTGCGCGGGGTGGCGAGCTACGGCCTCGAATTGTTCCGCGCGGTGCCCGATCTCGATACCGTCTATGTGCCGATCGGGCTCGGCAGCGGCATTTCCGGGGTGATCGCGGCGCGCGACGCCCTGGGCCTGACCGCCGAGATCGTCGGTGTCGTCGCCGCGAACGCGCCGACCTATGCGCTGTCTGTCGCCGCCGGCAGGCCGGTCCACACGAATTCGGCCGAGACGATCGCCGACGGCCTCGCCGTGCGCGTCCCCGATGCCTCTGCGCTTGAAGTGATCCGCCGCGGCGCCGCCCATATCGTGACCGTGTCGGAGGCCGAGATCCGCCAGGCGATGCGCATCCTCTTCACCGACACGCATAATGTCGCGGAAGGCGCCGGCGCTGCGGCGTTTGCGGCCGCTTTGCAGGAGCGCGAACGGCTGGGCGGCAAGCGGGTCGCCGTAATCCAGACCGGCGGCAACATCGACCGTGCCCTCTTCGCCGAAGTGCTGGCGGAGGAGGATGGGGACTAGCGATCGTTGCCGGCTTGAGGCAAGCTGTTCCGAAGCCGCGCGGTGACCTCGATCTCGATCTTCATGCGCGGATCGACGAGACCGCAGATCAGCGCCGTGGCCGCGGGGCGGATGCCGCCGAACACCTCGCCCAGCACCGGCGCGATTTTCGGCCAATCGGCGGCGTCGGGCAGGTAGTAGCGCACCCGCACGACGTCGGCGAGGCCGGCGCCGGCTTCGGCCAAAGCCGCCTCGATGTTGCGCAGCGCTTGGCGCGCCTGCGCCGCGGGGTCCTCGGCGATCGTCATCCGCGCGTAGTCGAACCCGGTGGTGCCGGCGACAAAGATCCATTCGCCGTCGATCACGGCGCGGCTATAGCCGTACTCGGCCTCGAACGGCGAGCCGGAGGAAACCAGCCGCCGCATCACGCGGTTTCCTGGAAGATTTCGCGGCCGATCAGCATGCGCCGGATCTCCGAGGTGCCGGCGCCGATCTCGTAGAGCTTGGCGTCGCGCAAGAGGCGCCCGGCCGGAAAATCGTTGATATAGCCGTTGCCGCCGAGAATCTGGATCGCGTCGAGCGCCATCCTTGTGGCGGTTTCGGCGGCGTAGAGGATGGCCCCGGCGGCGTCCTTGCGGGTCGTCTGCCCGCGGTCGCAGGCCCGTGCCACGGCATAGACATAGGCGCGGCAGGCATTCGCCGCCGTGTACATGTCGGCGATCTTGCCCTGGATCAGCTGGAACTCGCCGATCGCCTGGCCGAACTGCCTGCGGTCGTGGATATAGGGGATCACCAAATCGAGGCAGGCCTGCATGATGCCGAGCGGGCCGGCGGCGAGCACCGTGCGCTCGTAATCGAGCCCGCTCATCAGCACATGCACGCCCTCATCGACCGCACCCAGCACATTCTCCTCCGGCACCTCGCAATCCTCGAAGACGAGTTCCGAGGTCGGCGAGCCGCGCATGCCCAGTTTGTCGAGCTTCTGCGCCGGGCGGAACCCCTTGAACCCGCTCTCGACCAGAAACGCGGTGATGCCGCGTGCACCGGCCTCGGGCCTGGTCTTGGCGTAGACGACGAGGGTATCGGCGGCATGGCCGTTGGTGATCCACAGCTTGGTGCCGTTCAGGAGCCAGCGATCGCCGCGCCTGTCGGCGCGCAGCCGCATCGAGACGACATCCGAGCCCGCCTCCGGCTCGCTCATCGCCAGCGCCCCGACCTGCTCGCCCGAGATCAGCTTCGGCAGGTATTCCCGCTTTTGCGCCTCGGTGCCGTTGCGGCGGATCTGGTTGACGCAGAGGTTCGAATGCGCCCCGTAAGAGAGGCCGACCGAGGCCGAGGCGCGGCTGACCTCCTCCATCGCGACGCAATGCGCGAGATAGCCCATCCCGGCGCCGCCATACTCCTCCTCGACGGTGATCCCGTGCAGGCCGAGCGCACCCATGTCAGGCCACAGCTCGATCGGAAAGCGGTCGTCGCGGTCGATCTCGGCGGCGAGCGGCGCCACCCGGTCCTCGGCAAAATCGCGCACCGTCGCGCGCAGCATGTCGATCTCGGAGCCGAGGTCGAAATCGAGGGAAGAAAGCCGCGCGTTCTGCATGACTCACGCTATCGGCTTACGAATGACCGCAGGGAGACGGCGGCCTGGTGCGGTCGAGAAGACTCGAACTTCCACGGAGTTTCCCCCACAGCGACCTCAACGCTGCGCGTCTACCAATTCCGCCACGACCGCACGGCAGGGCCGGCTCGATTAGCAAATCCGGACTACCATATCAAGGCGCATGGACCATCACATAGGCACCGGCCTCGACCCGGTCGAGTGGCGATCGAGCAGTGTCGCCGTTCCCTATGCGGAGGCAGTCGCCGAGATGGAGCGCCGGG
Source organism: uncultured Alphaproteobacteria bacterium (assembly GCA_963814865.1). GTDB lineage: Bacteria > Pseudomonadota > Alphaproteobacteria > ATCC43930 > CGMCC-115725 > AP-15. Next base: position 49,713 of record CAWFEN010000007.1, read on the forward strand.
TCGCGGCGATTCGCGCCGGCACCGCGCCCGAACTCGTCTGGCTGCTCGAACACCCGCCGCTCTACACCGCCGGGACGAGCGCGCGCGACGAGGATCTGCTCGATCCGCAACGCCTGCCGGTCCACCGCACCGGGCGCGGCGGGCGCTACACCTATCACGGGCCGGGGCAGCGCATCGCCTATGTCATGCTGGACCTCGCCCGTCGAAGCGAGGATGTCCACTGCTATGTCCACCATCTCGAAGAATGGGGCATCCGGGCGTTGGCGCGCGTTGGCGTCACCGCCTTGCGGCGCGAGGGCCGCGTCGGCATCTGGGTGGTGCGCGGCGCCGGCGAGGCCAAGATCGCGGCGATCGGCGTGCGGGTGCGGCGCTGGGTGACCTATCACGGCATGGCAATCAACATCGATCCCGATCTCGACCATTACCGCGGCATCATCCCGTGCGGCATCGCCGAGCATGGCGTTACCTCGCTCGCCGCCCTCGGCATCGCCGCGACCATGGCCGATGTCGACTCCGCTCTGCGCGCCAGTTTCTCCGAAGTGTTCGACAAGCCGGCCGCATGCCGATGACGCTCACTGTTCGAGCGTCCCGTTCGGGTAGGGCGGAAGGGCGCAGCGTATTCCGCCGCTTTGTGGTGTCCCGGATGCTCTGGCGGAAGGCGCTTCGCTTTTCCGCCCTACTCCCGAGGGTCGAGGAATAATCTGCGATGCGCTACGACTACCCCTACGAATTGTGCCGCAGCCGGAGGGCGGCTATACCGTCACCTTCCCGGACGTGCCCGTGAAGCGATCACGCGAGGCGATACCGGGACAGAGGCGGCGGCGATGGCGGAGGATGCGCTGGTGACCGCCCTTTCATTCTACACAGACCGCGCCGAACCGCTGCCGCGTCCCCTCGCCGGCGCACGGCCGCCCTGTCGCCTACCTGCCCGCGCTTGTTGCGGCCAAGCTTGCACTGCATGACGCCATGCTCGCGGCCGGGGTCTCGAATGTTGTTTTGGCGCGTCAGCTCGGCACGGATGAAAAAACGGTGCGCCGCCTTCGCGACCCGCTGCACCAAAGCCGGATCAATCAGGTCGATGCTGCGCTGCGGCTGCTCGGCAAGCGCATGCGCATCGTGCATCGAGGCCGCATGAAACTCGAGGTGCGAAACACACCGGCGGAATGCCATTCGCTCTTCCGCCCTGCGCGCTATCGCGGCCTCGTCCCCTGCGGCATCGCCCCGGAGACCACCGAACACGACGTGACCTCGCTCGCCGCTCTCGGCATCGCGGCGACCATGGCCGATGTCGACGGCGCGTTGCGCGCCACCTTCGCCGAAGCCTTCGACCAGCCGCCTACTTGCCGATGACGACGCTGTTCGAGAGCCAGGCGCCGCGCCCGCTCGCCGACCGGATGCGGCCGAAGAGCCTCGGCGAAGTCGTGGGTCAGGATCATCTGCTCGGCGCCGATGGCCCGATCGGACGCATGGTCGCGGGCCGGCAGCTCTCCTCGATGATCCTGTGGGGTCCGCCTGGCTCCGGCAAGACCACGATCGCGCGCCTGTTGGCCCAAGCGGCATCCAATGGCGGCACCGATCTCCATTTCGAGCCGCTATCGGCGGTGTTTTCCGGGGTCGCCGATCTGCGCAAGGTGTTCGACGCGGCCAGGAAGCGGCGCGAGACGGGACACGGCACCTTGCTTTTCGTCGACGAGATCCACCGCTTCAACCGCGCCCAGCAGGATGCGTTCCTGCCGGTCGTCGAGGACGGCACCGTGATCCTCGTCGGCGCCACCACCGAAAACCCGTCCTTCGAGCTGATCGGGGCGTTGCTGTCGCGCGCCCAGGTGCTTGTGCTGCATCGCCTCGACGATGACGACCTGGAGACTTTGTTGCAGCGTGCCGAGCATCATTTCGGCCACCGGCTGCCGCTGACCGAGGAAGCGCGCGCCACGTTGCGGGCGATGGCCGATGGCGACGGCCGCTTTCTGTTCAACCTCGTCGAGGAAATTGCCCAGCTGTCGGCGGCAGACCCGCTCGGGCCGCAGGAACTCGCCCGGCTCGTGCAGCGGCGCGCCCCGCTCTACGACAAGGCCCAGGAAGGCCATTACAATTTGATCAGCGCGCTGCACAAATCGCTGCGCGGCTCGGATACCGACGCCGCCCTCTATTGGCTGGCGCGCATGCTGGCCGGCGGCGAGGACCCGATCTATATCCTGCGCCGGCTGACGCGAGCCGCCGTCGAGGATGTCGGCCTCGCCGACCCGCAGGCGGTGGTGCAGGCGCTCGCCGCCTGGGACGCTTACGACCGGCTGGGCTCACCCGAGGGGGAGCTGGCGATCGCCCAATGCGTGATCTATCTGGCGACGGCACCGAAATCGAACGCCGCCTACGCGGCCTTTGGCGAGGCCGGCCAAATGGCGCGCGAGACCGGCTCGCTGATGCCGCCGCTGCACATCCTCAACGCGCCGACGCGGCTGATGCGCCATCTCGGCTACGGCAAGGGCTATGTCTACGACCACGCCACCGAGGAAGGGTTCTCGGGCCAGAACTATTTCCCCGACGGGACTACGCGCCGCAATTTTTACCGGCCGGGCGAGCGCGGCTTCGAGCGCGAAATCAAAAAGCGGCTCGACTATTGGGACAGGCTGCGCGAGCGTGCGGCAGCGGGGCAATCATGACGAGTGCCGTCGAGATCGTGGCGGTCACCGAGGCGGACGGGCCGCTCCGCCTCGACCGCTGGTTCAGGCGCCACTACCCGGCGCTCGGTCACGGCCGGCTGGAAAAGCTGCTGCGCACCGGGCAGATCCGGGTCGACGGCAGGCGCGCCCGCTCCGGTGACCGGCTGGCGGCCGGCCAGGAGATCCGGGTCCCGCCCTTTTTCGATGAGGCGCCGGCTCGGCCGGCATCGCGCGTCCGGCCCGAGGACGAGGCGCTGCTGCACGGCATGATCCTGCACCGCGACGAGGCGGTGATCGTGCTCGACAAGCCGCCAGGCCTCGCGGTCCAGGGCGGAACCCGAACCGAGCGGCATCTCGACGGGATGTTGGATGCGCTGCGCTTTGACAGCGACGAACGCCCGCGCCTCGTCCACCGCCTCGACAAGGAGACGAGCGGGGTCCTCGTCATCGCCCGGAGCGCCGCCGCGGCGGCGTTTCTGGCCCGGGCCTTCCGCGACAAGACGACGCGAAAAATCTACTGGGCGCTGGTCGCCGGGCTGCCCAAGCCGGCGCAAGGGCGGATCGATCTGGCGCTCGCCAAGCAGCCCGCCCAGGGCGGCGAGCGGGTACGCGCCGATCCCGATGACGGCAAGCACGCCGTCACTTATTACCGCGTGATCGACGGCGCCGCCGACCAGGCGAGCTGGCTCGCCTTGCTGCCGGTCACCGGCCGCACGCACCAGCTGCGCGCCCATTGCGCCGCGATCGGCACGCCGATCCTCGGCGATGCGAAATACGGCACCGCCGCGTCGCATCTGGCTGCCGTGCCGGGGGCGCACCGGCTGCACCTGCATGCGCGCGCGATCGCGATACCGCATCCGCAGGGCGGGACCTTGCGGGTCACCGCACCGCTGCCGCCGCACATGCGGCAGAGCTGGCAGTTTTTCGGCTTCCCCGGTGATGTCGAGGACCCGTTCGCCGGTTTGGAGCTGCCGGCATGAAGCGGTTCTATCGCCAGGCCGAGGCGGTGCCGGCATCTGCCGGGTACGGCGTCGCGCTCGACGGCAGACGGATCAAGACGCCGGCAGCACATGACTTGACCGTGCCGGGCGCAGCGCTCGCGGCGGCTATTGCGGCGGAATGGAACGCGCAGCAGGGAGAGGTCCGCCCGGCAGCGATGCCGTTGACCCGCCTGGCCGGCATGACGATCGATCGGATTGCAGCGCAGCGCGACGCTATCGTGCAGCAAGTCGCCAATTATGCCGCTACCGATCTCGTCTGCTACCGCGCGACCCGTCCGCCGGCGCTCGTCACGCGCCAGCATGCGATTTGGCAGCCGCTGATCGACTGGGTGGCGCTTCGCTACGACGCGCCGATGACGGTCGCGTCGGGGGTAATTCCAAGGAGCCAGCCGGTGGCGAGCCTGCGCGCCTTTGCCGCGATCGTCGAGGCTCAGGACGATTTCGCCCTGACGGCCCTGCAGGTGGCGACCGCAGCCTGCGGCTCGGTGGTCATCGCGCTCGCGCTGATCGAGGGCCGGCTCGATGCGGCAGAGGCATTTACCGCCTCGCAGCTCGACGAAACTTTTCAGATCGAGGCCTGGGGCGAGGATGCCGAGCAGGTCGAGCGCCGCCGTATTCTGGCCGAAGATATCGCGGCGGCGGCACGGTTCCTGTCATTGTCACGCGCCTGAGCAGACGGTCGGCAGCCGCGGCGACGGAACTGCACCGTGCGACGCCCCTGCCGAATTCCGCCCACGCATCCGCGAACTCACTGTTTCAGCCGATCGATGGCGGTGCGGCGAAACGATCGATAATCGCTTCTGACGTCGATCGACACCTCCTCGAAAGTGAAACTGCCGTTCCAGAAGAATCCAAGCCCGCTTTCCTGTTCGGTCAGTCGCCGGCCGATGTCCGAACGGGTGATATAATGCCGCCGGCTCGCCGCCAATGCTGCCGTCTTCGGTGTGAAACGCAGATGCGTTCCCGCCGCTTCCACGAACCAGCGGTGGTGATCGAACCCGATTTCCGGAATATTGCCAAAAAGAGATTTCAAAAGAAACAAGCGATCCTTACAAAATATCTCACGAATACGAGACGGAGTTTCGATGTAGCCACGCTTTCCGACCCGGCACAACTCTCGGCACACGGAGAGCGGATCGCGCACGTCTTCGAGCAGGTTCGAGCAGAGGACGAAATCGAAGGACCGGTCGGCGAATGGCCAGGGCGGGTCGCAGACGTCGTGGACCGTCCAGGCAGCGGCCGAGAACCTTTCGCCGTCTTCCGGATCGAGGGCGTCGTGCACCCGGCGCGAACTCGTAGAGACCCAGATCAATGACGTGAGTGGCCAGATTGAAGGGCTGATACCACCCCCCGACATCGAGAACGCGGGCGGCAGCGCCGGCATATTCTTTGAGCCGCGGCAGGTTCGAACGCAAAATCATCGATCGCCCTGGTTCATCATCGGGCTTCGAGCACATGGAACACGGATCGGCAATGCTCGGTAAAATCTCTGGACACAATCGACCAGCCGCTGTCGCGCAACCGGCTTTCCCACACGCGCAGCGGATATTTTCTGTATCCGACTTCCCACTGATGTTCTCCCGACGGCTGTGCGACAAAATCCTTACGAAAGAGCATCTTCTTCATGGAAAAATATTGCCTGAACGTTGTCGCATTCAGATACATGTCGAGCGAAATCTGGAAGGCCATGTAGGGAACCGAGACGATCAGATATTTGGCGCCGCTGTCGCGAAAAACGGCGAGGACCAGGCCGACCTGTTCCCATTCGATGTGTTCCAGCGTCTCGCAGCACAGGATCGCGTCATAGCCGGCGATCTCGTCGGCCCGCAGATCCCGGATATCCCGTTCGAGGTGCGGAACGTCCGGGTAATCGAACGCCCGCGGCAGCCGGTCGAGAGTACTCACCTCATAGCCGATATTGATCAGCAGGCTGGTGACCAGCCCGAGCCCGGGTCCGACTTCCAGAACCTTTTCACAATGCTAATGCAGCGAGCAAATGGGCCTGCATCCATTGCTGCACTATTCTTTTTCTGGAATAGTAAGCGTTCCACTCTTGCTTTTTCGAGAAGGAATTGGGCATGGGTTCACAAACATCGCTCCGCGCCAGCCCTGGAGATGCCAGCGCCGGCTGCATTTCAGCGGTCCGCCTCAGGCCGTCGCCGGTTTCTCTGCCGCCGTCTCGGCGCGGTGCTCGGCGAACACCCGGCTCGCCACCATCATCAACTCGCGGATGATCGGAACGCCGACATAGCCCGAGAGGTGGAGCAGCGCTTCGCTCAGCTCATCCTCGGTCCAGCCCTGGCGCAGCGCCATGCGCAGATGGAGGCCGAGTTCCGGCTCGCGCCCGGTGGCGGCATCGGAGACGACGCAGATCAGCGCCCGCGTCTTCAGATCGAGGCCCGGCCGCGTCCACAAGGCGCCGAAGACGGTTTCGGTCGCCACGTCGATGAATTTCTTCATCGTCGGGTCGCTGTAGGTTTCGCGGGCCGCGCGCTCGACCGCCGCATCGCCCAGCAGCCGGCGCCGCATGGCCGCACCTTTTTGATACAGCTCGCTTTTCGCCATCACTCGATCCTCGCTCTCGATCATCCCGATCGCCGCAATTCTGCCCCGTTCCGGCCGCCGCGGACAAGCCGCGCGGCGGCGGCTCTGGCCTTGCCGTGCGCTCGATGCTATCTCGCCCCATCATCGGTCGCGAGGCGCCATGGACGATATTCTCGACCGCCTGGAAGAAAAACGGGCGGCGGCCCGGATGGGCGGCGGCGCCCGCCGCATCGAAATCCAGCATCGCCGCGGCAAGCTGACCGCGCGCGAACGCCTCGAAATCCTGCTCGACCCCGATTCTTTCGAGGAATGGGGCATGTTCGTCGAGCACCGGAGCCATGATTTCGGGGTCGACGAGCACAAGGTTCCGGGCGACGGGGTCGTGACCGGCCATGGCACGGTCAATGGCCGCCTGGTCTTTGTCTTCAGCCAGGATTTCACGGTCTTCGGCGGCTCCTTGAGCGAGGCGCATGCCGAGAAGATCTGCAAAATCATGGACCAGGCGATGAATGTCGGCGCTCCGGTGATCGGGCTCAACGATTCGGGCGGGGCGCGGATCCAGGATGGGGTCGCCTCGCTCGCCGGCTATGCCGAGGTGTTCCAGCGCAACGTGCTGGCCTCGGGCGTCGTGCCGCAGGTTTCGATGATCATGGGGCCATGCGCCGGGGGTGCCGTTTATTCACCGGCGATGACCGATTTCATCTTCATGGTCGAGGATACGTCCTATCTGTTCGTAACCGGCCCCGAAGTCGTCAAGACCGTCACCCACGAGACCGTGACCCAGGAGGAATTGGGCGGCGCCCGTACCCATACCACGCGTTCGGGGGTGGCCGACCGCGCCTTCGCCAACGATGTCGAGGCGCTGTTGGAATTGCGCCGGTTCATCGATTTTCTGCCGGCCTCGAACCGGATGGCGCCGCCGCGGCGGGCGACCGCCGATCCGCGCGACCGGATCGAGCCCTCGCTTGACACGCTGATCCCGAACAGCCCGAACAAGCCTTACGACATCAAGGAGCTGATCCTTAAAGTCGTCGACGAAGGCGATTTTTTCGAGATCCAGCCCGATTTCGCCCGCAACATCCTGATCGGGTTCGCTCGGATGGAGGGATCGACGATCGGCATCGTCGCCAATCAGCCGACGGTACTGGCCGGCTGCCTCGACATCGACAGCGCGCGCAAGGCGGCCCGCTTTGTCCGGTTCTGCGACTGCTTCGACATCCCGATCGTGACCTTTGTCGATGTGCCGGGGTTTCTGCCCGGGACCGCGCAGGAACATGGCGGCATCATCAAGCACGGCGCCAAGCTGCTCTTCGCCTTCGCCGAGGCGACCGTGCCGAAGGTGACCCTGATCACCCGCAAGGCCTATGGCGGCGCCTACGACGTGATGAGCTCGAAGCATCTGCGCGGCGATGTGAACTTTGCCTGGCCCTCGGCGGAGATCGCGGTCATGGGGCCCAAGGGCGCCGTCGAGATCATCTTCCGCGCCGATCTCGGCGACGCCGCGGCGATCGAAGCGCGCGCGCAGGAATACCGCGAGAAATTCGCCAACCCCTTTGTCGCCGCGGGCCGCGGCTTTATCGACGACGTGATCCCGCCGCGCGACACCCGGCGCCGATTGTGCCGCGCGCTCGCCATGCTGCGCGGCAAGCAGCTGACCAACCCCTGGAAAAAGCACGACAACATCCCGCTGTGATCCCCGTGAACAGCTGTTCTGTATTCATTGAATGGTTGAAGGCTCTGACTACGCCTGCGATAGCCATTGCGGGAGTCTGTGATAGCCTGCGCGCAGCTTCGAATTGCGAAGGTTCGGCTAACACATGATCTCTTTGACCTGGTACGACGCCTTCACGATGCTCCCAAATACGGCGAGGAAGATTGCTTGTGACGCCGGTATAGAGGATGCCGTTAGGGTGATTGGTGACGATGTCGACCCAGGCGTCGTCCATCCACGGATGGTGTGGCATCGCCGAGCGGGCGGCAACGTTCCCGTGGATGGCCGGGACAAGCCCGGCCATGACGATCTGTTCTCCTATCCATGTTTCGCAAGATCCTGATCGCCAATCGCGGTGAGATCGCCTGCCGGGTGATCCGCACGGCGCAGCGGATCGGGATCGCCACGGTCGCGGTCTATTCGGATGCCGACGCCGAGGCGCTTCACGTGCGCATGGCCGACGAAGCGATCCGGATCGGGCCGCCGCCGTCTGCCGAAAGCTATCTGCGGATCGACCGGATCGTTGAGGCGTGCCGGGCGAGCGGGGCGGAGGCGGTGCATCCGGGCTACGGGTTTCTGTCGGAGAACGTGGCGTTCGCGCGCGCGCTCGCCGAGGCCGGTATTGTGTTTGTCGGACCCGGACCCAAGGCGATCGCGGCGATGGGCGACAAGATCGAATTCGAAAAAGCTCGCCCGCACCGCCGGCGTCCCGACCGTGCCCGGTCATCTCGATGTCGTGCCCGACGCCGAGGCGGCGGTGCGGATCGCGCGCGACATCGGCTACCCGGTCATGATCAAGGCCTCGGCCGGCGGCGGCGGCAAGGGCATGCGCATCGCCGCCGATGACGGCGAGGTCCGCGACGGCTTCCGCGCCGCGGCCGGCGAAGCGAAGGCCAGCTTTGCCGACGACCGCATGTTCATCGAGAAATATATCGAGGCCCCGCGCCACATCGAGATCCAGGTGCTGGGCGATGCGCACGGCAACATCGTCCATCTGGGCGAGCGCGAATGCTCGATCCAGCGCCGTCACCAGAAGGTGATCGAAGAGGCGCCGAGCCCGTTTCTCGACGATGCCACCCGCGCAGCCATGGGCCGGCAGGCGGTCGCGCTCGCGCGCGCCGTCGACTACCGATCGGCCGGCACGGTCGAGTTCATCGTCGATCGGGAGCGCGATTTCTACTTTCTCGAGATGAACACGCGGCTCCAGGTCGAACACCCGGTGACCGAGGCGGTGACCGGCCTCGACCTGGTCGAGCTGATGATCCGGGTGGCGGCCGGCGAGAAGCTGCCCTTCGCCCAAACGGATATCCGGCTCGACGGCTGGGCGATCGAGGCGCGGATCTATGCCGAGGACCCGACACGCAACTTCCTGCCCTCGATCGGCCGCCTCGTTCGCTTTCAGCCGCCCTGCGGGGACGGGCTCCGGCTCGATACCGGCGTCTTCGAAGGTGCCGAGATCAGCCTCTATTACGATCCGATGATTGCCAAGCTCGTCGCCAGCGGACCCGATCGCAACACCGCCATCGACCGTCTGCGCGGCGCTCTCGACGCGTTCCATATCGCCGGTGTCCGGCACAACATCCCGTTTCTGGCAGCGGTCGCCGCGACGCCCCGGTTTCGCGCCGGCATGCTGTCGACGGATTTCATCGCCGAGGAATTTCCGGCCGGGTTTGCACCTCCTTCGGGCTTTGTCGAGGCCGACCGGGCGATCCTGCTGGCCGCCGCCCTCGCCCACCGCCGCATCCGCGAGCGCGAGAATGCGATCGACGGAAGGCTCACCACAGCTCGCAGCGAACTCCCCGAACGGTGCACGATCCTGCTCGACGACCGGTCCTATCCGGTCGCGGTTCGATCAAAAGAGGACGCTTACGAAGTCGAGATCGCCGGAGAGCCGCACAGCGCGGCTACCGATTGGCAGCCGGGCCAGGCGTTGCTGCGAACGCATATCGACGGGCGGGCGGTGACCGTGCAGATCGAGCGCCTGCCGGCTGCGGCATTCCGGCTCGTGCATGGCGGCATCGTGCGCCGCGCGCAGGTGTTGTCGCCGCGCGCGGCCGAGCTGCTCGCCCTGATGCCGGAGAAGAAGGCGCAGGATGTGTCGCGCCGCCTGCTGTCGCCGATGCCCGGCCTGCTCAGCGACGTGGTCGTGACCGAGGGCCAGGAGGTCAAGGCCGGGGAACCGCTCGCCATCGTCGAGGCGATGAAGATGGAGAACGTATTGCGCGCCGAGCGCGACGGCCGCATCACCCGCATCCGCGCCAAACCCGGCGACAGTCTCGCCGTCGACGACATCATCCTGGAGTTCGAGTGACGGTGCCGGCGAGAACCGTCCGATTGCGCATTGCCGGCCGGGTGCAGGGCGTAGGCTATCGCGCTTGGGCGATCCGCATGGCGGTGAGCCTCGCGCTGGACGGCTGGGTGCGCAACCGGTCGGACGGCAGCGTCGAGGCGCTGGTGACCGGCGCCCGAGACGCTGTCGCGACAATGATCGAGGCCTGCCGGCAAGGCCCGGCCGGGGCATGCGTCACCGGGGTCGAGATCAGCGAAGGGGCGGACGACGGCAGCGCCGGCTTTACCCCCCGGCCTACCGTGTAAAGCGGTGCTCCGGACGAAACCGCGTGCTACGTTGTATTGCACTGTGGGACAGGAGATATCGCATGCCAGACGATCAGCCGCGCTCGGGCCATATCTCGCTGCGCGTCCCGGAGGATCTGATCGCGGCCTATGACCGGCTGGCCGCGGTGCTCGAACGGCCGCGCTCGTGGGTGATGCTGCGGGCGTTGCGCTGCTACCTCGACGAAGAGGGCGCCGAGATTGAGGAGGACAGCGAAAGCCTCGCCGAACTCGCCCGCGGCGAGGTCGTTTCATCCGAGGAAATGCAGCACAGGCTGCATGCGATTATCGACCAGGCTGAGAAAATGCGCGCCAAGAAGAAATGACGGGCCGCGTCGTCTATTCTCGACGGGCGGCGGCGGAAGCCGAGGAGATCGGGGCTTACCTTGCCGAATTCGGCCCGTTGGCGGTGGGACGCTTTCGACGAGCTCTCCAGCGTGCCGAACGGCAATTGTCAGAATTCCCAAACTCCGGCGCTCCCGGTACCCGTCCCGGCACGCGCCGCCTCGTCGCTGGGAATTATGTCGTCTCCTATCGCCGGCTCGGCAACGATGTCGAGATTTTCGCGGTCAGGCACGCTCGCCGACGGGATGCCCGCCTCTGATTCGGTCGATTCGCAGCTGCCGCCGGTTGCTCTTCGTGGAAGCCGCGTCAGGCCGCCTCGGGCTCTTCCTTTTCCTCGGTTCCGGTCGGTCCGGAATCCTTGCCCTTGGCGGCGGGGTCACGATCGACGAATTCGATCACCGCCATCGCCGCGTTGTCGCCATAGCGGAACCCCGCCTTGACAATGCGAATATAGCCGCCCGCCCGGCCGGCGTACCGTTGGGCCAATACCGTCATCAGCTTGTCGGCCAATTTCGCGTCCTGCAGCTTGGCGATCGCCCGGCGCCGTCCGGCGAGCCCGCCATGCTTGCCGATCGTGATCAGCCGCTCGACGATCGGACGCAGATCCTTCGCCTTTGGCAGGGTCGTGCGGATCTGCTCGTGCTTGATCAGCGCGGCGGCGAGGTTCTCGAACATCGCCTTGCGATGCTCCGAGGTACGGCTGAAGCCGCGGCCGCTGAGACGGTGGCGCATGGCGACCTCAATAGGGCTCGTCGAGCCGCTTGGCCAAATCCTCGATATTCTCGGGCGGCCAGTTCGGGATTTCCATACCGAGGTGAAGTCCCATCTGAGCCAGCACCTCTTTGATCTCGTTCAGCGATTTTCGCCCGAAATTCGGCGTCCGCAGCATCTCGGCCTCCGATTTCTGAACCAGGTCGCCGATATAGACGATGTTGTCGTTCTTCAGGCAGTTGGCCGAGCGTACCGAAAGTTCGAGCTCGTCGACCTTGCGCAGCAGGTTCTTGTTGAACGGCAATTCGCTCGGCCGGATCTCGTCGGAGGGGTGGCGCGGCTCTTCGAAATTGATGAAGAGCTGGAGCTGGTCCTGCAGGATGCGCGCGGCCAATGCGACCGAATCCTCCGGCGTCACGGCGCCATTGGTTTCGAGCCGCATCGCCAGCCGGTCGTAGTCGGTGACCTGGCCGACGCGCGTATTCTCGACCCGGTAGGACACCTTGCGGACCGGGCTGAACAGCGCATCGACCGGGATCAGGCCGATCGGCGCGTCTTCCGGCCGGTTTTGCGTTCCGGGCAGATAGCCCTTGCCGTTCTCGACGGTCAGCTCCATGGCGATCCTGGCGCCGGTGTCGAGCGTGCAGATCACCAGCTCGGGGTTCATGATGTCGATATCATGACCGGTTTCGATCGCCCCCGCGCGAATCTCGCCCGGCCCGCTGGCGCGCAGCCGCATGCGCTTGGGCCCTTCGCCGTACATCCTGAGCTCGATGCTTTTGACGTTGAGGACGATGTCGGTCACGTCCTCGAGCACGCCCGCGATCGACGAGAATTCGTGCAGCACGCCCTCGATCTGGATCGAGGTGACCGCAGCGCCTTGCAGCGAGGACAGCAGCACGCGGCGCAATGCGTTGCCTAAGGTCAATCCGAAGCCGCGTTCGAGCGGCTCGGCGACGACCGTCGCAACCCGCTTGGGATCATCGCCGGGCTCGACGGAAAGTTGCTTGGGTTTGATCAGGGTTTGCCAGTTCTTCTGAATCACGACTCGGAACCTCGGTCGTTGGAGGCGGATGCCATCCGCAACAAGGGCCGGCGGCAAAACCGCCGGCATATTCCACGATAAAGCCCCCCGCGGCGGGGCGGTCTGCGCGTCAGACGCGGCGCCGCTTGGGCGGGCGGCAGCCATTGTGCGGGATCGGCGTTACATCCCGGATCGAGGTGACCGCGAATCCTACCGACTGCAGCGCCCGCAACGCCGATTCGCGCCCGGAGCCCGGCCCCTTGACCTCGATTTCGAGGGTGCGCATGCCGTGCTCCATCGCCTTGCGTCCGGCATCCTCGGCGGCGACCTGCGCCGCGTAGGGCGTCGATTTTCGCGAACCCTTGAAACCCTGGCTGCCTGAGGACGACCAGGCGATCGTGTTGCCCTGGGCGTCGGTGATCGTGATCATCGTATTGTTGAACGTGGCGTTCACATGCGCCGTGCCCGAAGTGATGTTCTTGCGCTCGCGCCGCCGCAGACGCGGCGCCGGTGCCGCCGTTCTCGCCATCGATCCCGTCCTGCCTTGTGGGCTCAGCGCCGCCCGGTCTACTTCTTCTTGCCTGCGATCGGGCGAGCCGGCCCCTTCCGCGTCCGCGCATTGGTATGGGTGCGCTGGCCTCGTACCGGAAGCCCTTTGCGGTGGCGCAGCCCGCGATAGCAGCCGAGATCCATCAGCCGCTTGATGTTCATCGCAACCGCCCGGCGCAGATCGCCCTCGACCACATAATCGCGGTCGATCAGCTCGCGCATGCGCAGCACCTCGTCATCGGTCAGCTCGTGCACCCGCCGCTCGGCCGGGATGCCGATCTTGCTGCATATCTCGACGGCCTTCGTGCGCCCGATACCGTGAATGTAGGTCAGTCCGATCGGGACACGTTTCTGATTGGGGATATTGACGCCAGCGATGCGCGCCACGCGCTTCTCCTCGAAAAAGACAAAATGAGGGTGGGATCGCCTCCACGCAAGGGCGCGCAGTATACAGAGCCGTTCGCACCCGTCAATCCCATCCGCGGCATGGCACCGGCATCTGCGCGCTGGGACCCTTCGGCCTCGGCCGTTGCCGCCAGCTATGCGAGAATCGCCCTGATCTCGCGCGTGACCGCGTCGATCCCGGCCATCCCATCGATGCTGTGGAGAATGCCGCGCGACCGATAATAGGGCAGGATCGGCGCCGTCTGCCGCCGATAGACCTCGAAGCGCGTCTTGACCGCCTCGGGTCGATCGTCGGGGCGGCAAACCAATTCGGTGCTGCCGCAGACATCGCAAACGCCTTCGACCCGAGGCCGATGAGTGCGCTGGTGAAAGCTGGCGCCGCAATTCTGGCAGCTGAACCGCCCTGACAGCCGGTCGACCAGGTCGGCTTCGTCGACCTCGAGCTCGATCACGGCGTCGAGCCCGAGATGGTTTTGGTTCAGCATGCGATCGAGCGCTTCGGCCTGCGGCACGGTGCGCGGAAAGCCGTCGAGGATGAACCCTTTGGCGCAATCGGGCCTGTCGATGCGTCCCCGGATCAGCGTAATGATGATGTCGTCCGGGACGAGCTCGCCGGCCTCCATGATGTCCTTGACGCGACGCCCCAGCGCGCTGCCGGAGGCGATTTCGGCGCGCAGCATGTCACCGGTGCCGAGCTGCACGATCCCATAGATCTGCTCGATGCGCTTGGCCTGGGTCCCCTTTCCCGAGCCGGGCGGCCCGAGCAGGATGACGTTCATCCGCGTCGTCCCCTCAGCTTGGCCTTGCGGATCAGCCCTTCGTACTGGTGCGCCAGCAGATGCGAGTGGATCTGCGCCACCGTATCCATCGTCACGCTGACGACGATCAACAGGCTGGTCCCGCCGAAATAGAACGGGACCGAATATTCCGAGATCAGGATTTCCGGCAGGATGCAGACCGCTGCGAGATAAGCGGCGCCGACAACGGTCAATCGCGTCAAAACGTAGTCCAGATAATCGGCAGTGTTCTTTCCGGGCCTGATGCCGGGAATGAAACCCCCATATTTACGCAGATTGTCCGCGGTCTCGGCCGGGTTGAACACTATCGCTGTATAGAAGAAACAGAAGAAGACGATCAGGGCGACGTAGAGGCCCATGTAGAGCGGCTGGCCATGTGCGAGATAGGAGGTGATCTCGCCGAGCCAGCCAAAACTCTGCCCGTTCGCCTCGAAATTGGCGACCGTCGCAGGCAGCAGCAAGAGCGAGGAGGCAAAGATCGGCGGGATCACGCCGGAGGTGTTGATCTTTAGCGGCAAATGCTGGGCATCGCCGCCGAACATCTTGTTCCCGCTCTGCCGTTTCGGATACTGGATCAGGATGCGGCGCTGCGCACGCTCCATGAACACGATGAAACCGACCACGCCGATCGACATGGCCAGGAAGATGATGATGAAGACGGTCGAGATGGCGCCGGTGCGGCCGAGCTCGAGGGTCGACGCCAGAGCGTGCGGCAGGTTCGCGACGATGCCCGAAAAGATGATCAGCGAGATGCCGTTGCCGACCCCGCGCGCGGTGATCTGCTCGCCGAGCCACATCAGAAATACCGTGCCGCCGACCAAGGTCACGACGGTGACCAGCCGGAACAGCAGCCCGGGATCGATCACCGCCGATTGGGCGCCGTTGCGCATGCCTTCGATCCCGACGGCAATCCCGTAGGCCTGGACCAGCCCGAGCAGGACCGTGCCGTAGCGGGTATATTGATTGAGCGTCTTGCGCCCGCTCTCGCCCTCTTTTTTCAGCGCTTCGAGGGTCGGCGACACCGCGGTCAAGAGCTGGATGATGATCGATGCCGAGATATACGGCATGATGCCGAGCGCAAAAATGGTCATGCGCCCGAGCGCCCCGCCCGAGAACATGTCGAACATGCCGAGAATGCCGCCGGCATTGCGCGAAAAGAGGTCCTGGAGGATCGCCGGGTCGATGCCGGGAATCGGGATATAGGTGCCGAGCCGATAGATCAGCAGCGCGCCGAGGGTGAACCAGATCCGGCTCTTGAGCTCGGTCGCCTTGGTGAAGGCCGAGAGGTTGATGCTGGCGGCGATTTGTTCGGCGGCTGACGCCATGTGACCCATCCCTTACCCAGAAGCCCAGCCCGCCGCAGGGCCGGCCGCGGCACTCGACCGGCGCGGCGCTCAGGCGGAGGCGGCTGCTTTCGGCCCGGGCTTTTTCTGTGTCCGGACCGCGCGGGCTGCGACGACGACCTTGCCGCCGGCTTTCTCGACCGCCGCGATCGCCGCCTTGGAAGCGCCGGCGACCTCGATCGTGATCGCGGCACGCAACGCGCCCTTGGCGAGCAGGCGGACGCCGTCGCCCTTTCGGCGCAACACCCCCGAGGCCACCAGCGCCGCCGCATCGAGCGGATCTTCGGCCTTCAGCTTGCCGTCGTCGAGCGCTTGTTGCAGGCGGCCGAGGTTCACCACCTTGAAGTCCATGCGGAACATCGAGTTGTCGAAGCCGCGCTTCGGCAACCGCCGGTGCAGCGGGGTCTGGCCCCCTTCAAAGCCGTTGAGCGCGACGCCGGAGCGCGCGGTCTGGCCCTTGCCGCCGCGCCCCGCAGTCTTGCCCTTGCCCGACCCGATGCCGCGGCCAACCCGCTTTGCCCGATAATGCGCGCCAGGATTGTCGCTGATCTCGTTGAGCTTCATCGTCCTCTGATCCCTGCGCCCGAGCGTACCGAGCTATTCTTCGACCCGCACCAGATGCTTCACCTTGTCGATCATCCCGCGCACCGACGGAGTGTCTTCGAGAACGCGGCGGCGGTGCCGCTTGTTCAAGCCGAGCCCTTTGAGGGTTTCCTCCTGGTCGTGCCGGCGGCCGATCGGGCTCCCGGTCTGCACGACAGTGACCGATTTCCTTACCCTCCATCATGCCGGCTCCCGGGCTTCGCCGTCGCGGCGGCCGAGGATTTCGCCGACCTTCTTGCCGCGCCGCGCCGCCACGGCGCGCGGGCTGGTCGCCCGGCCGAGCGCCACAAAGGTCGCCTTGATCATGTTGTGCGGGTTGGGGCTGCCGACCGATTTGGCGACGACATCGTGGACGCCGAGCGCTTCGAAGATGGCGCGCATCGGCCCGCCGGCAATGATCCCGGTCCCCGGCTTGGCCGCGCGCACGATGACCCGTCCGGCGCCATAGCTGCTGACGATGTCGTGATGCAGGGTGCGGCCTTCGCGCAACGGCACGCGGATCATGCTGCGCCGCGCCTGCTCGGTCGCTTTGCGGATCGCCTCTGGAACCTCGCGCGCCTTGCCCGAGCCATAGCCGACCCGGCCTTTGCGGTCGCCGACAATGACGAGGGCGGCAAAACCGAACCGCCGGCCGCCCTTCACCACCTTGGCGACACGATTGATGTTGACGAGCTTTTCGGCGAACTCGGTCTCCTCGCGCTCGCGACCCTGGCGGTCGCCATCGCCGCGCCCGCGGCGCTCGCCGCCGCTACGTGACATCGTGCGCGCCATCGTGCGTGCCATCCCGACCCTTTCAGAAATCGAGACCGCCCTCGCGGGCGGCATCGGCCAGGGCCTTGACCCGGCCATGAAACAGGTAGGCGCCACGGTCGAACACGACCCGCTCGACCCCCGCCGCCTTCGCCCGCTCGGCGACGAGCTTGCCGACCGCGCTCGCCGCCGCTATGTCGGCGCCGTTCGCCAGGCCGGCCTTGAGCGCGCCGTCGAGGCTCGATGCCGCCGCCAGCGTGCGTCCGGCCGCGTCGTCGATGATCTGAGCATAGATGTGCTTTGACGAGCGGAAAACCGAGAGACGCAGCCGCCCGCCCGCGAACCGGCGCAGATTCGCCCGCACCCGCCGGCGCCGGCGCACAAACAGGGTTTTAGCTTTCTCCGACATCGGCGTTACTTCTTCTTGCCTTCCTTGCGGCGGACGATCTCGCCGGCGTATTTGATGCCCTTGCCCTTGTAGGGCTCGGGCGGGCGCCAGGCGCGGATCTCGGCGGCGACCTGGCCGACGCGCTGGCGGTCGGCACCGTGCACGGTGATCACCGTCGGTCTTTCGCAGGTGATCGTGACATCGCCGGGGACCGGGAACGCGATGTCGTGGCTGTAGCCGAGCTGCAGGTTCAGCGTGTTGCCCTGAACCGCTGCGCGATAACCCACGCCATTGATCTCGAGACCGACCGTGAAGCCCTGCGAGACCCCGGCCACCATGTTGTTGACGAGCGCCCGGGTGGTCCCCCACATCGCGCGCGCCAGTTTCGTAGCGCTGTTGGGGGTGATCGTGATCGCCCCGCCGGCGATCGAGGCCGTGACCTCGCTGTTGACGGCGAGGCTCAAACTGCCGAGCCTGCCTTTGGCGCTCAGGGTCCGGCCGGAGAGCTGAACCTCGACGCCGCCTGGCACCGGAACGGGATGCTTGCCGATACGCGACATCGTCAAACCTCAGAAAATGCGGCAGAGGACCTCGCCGCCGACCTTGGCGGCGCGGGCCTCGTTGTCCGACATGACCCCGCGCGGGGTCGACAGGATCGCGATCCCGAGCCCATTATAGCTGCGCGGCAGGTCGGCGATCCGGGAATAGATCCGCCGGCCGGGCTTCGAGACCCGCGAGATCTCGCGGATGACAGGTTCGCCGTCGACATATTTGAGCTCGATCTTGAGTTCGGCGATTCCAGGGCGCAGATCTTCGCGGGTGAAGCCGCGGATATAGCCCTCACGCTTCAACACTTCGAGCACATTGGCGCGGATCTTCGACGCCGGCGACGCGACGACGGCTTGACGCGCCCGTTGCCCGTTGCGGATCCGCGTCAGCATGTCGCCCAGAGGGTCGCTCATCGACATCGCCGGGCTCCTGCTACCAGCTCGACTTGACCATGCCCGGGATCTGCCCGGACGAGCCGAGTTCGCGCAACGCAATGCGCGACAGCTTGAACTTGCGATAATAGCCGCGCGGCCGGCCGGTCAGCGAGCAGCGGTTGCGGATGCGGGTCGACGAGCCGTTGCGCGGCAGCTCGGAAAGCTTGAGCTGAGCCGCGAACCGTTCTTCGGGGGGTGCCGTCCGGTCGCGAACGATCGTCTTCAGCCGCGCCCGCTTCGGGGCGATCCGCTTGGTGAGCTGCGTGCGCCGCGTGTTTTTCTCGACCGCGCTCTTCTTTGCCATCCAGCCGAACTCCCGCTCCGATCAGTTGACGAACGGCATGGCGAAGGCCGCCAGCAGTGCCTTCGCCTCCGTATCGGTCTTCGCCGTCGTCGCGACGACGACGTTCATACCGCGCACGGTATCGACGCGGTCGTAATCGATCTCGGGAAAGACGATCTGCTCCTTGAGGCCGAGCGCGAAATTGCCGCGCCCGTCAAAGCTCCTGCCCGAGATGCCGCGGAAGTCGCGCACGCGCGGCAACGCCACCGTGATCAGCCGGTCGAGAAACTCGTACATGCGCTGCCGTCGCAACGTCACCTTGCAGCCGATCGGCATGCCTTGGCGCAGCTTGAACGTAGCGATCGACCGCTTGGCATGGGTGATGACCGGATGCTGACCGGTGATCGCCGTCAGCTCGCCGGCCGCAGCCTCGACTTTCTTGCTGTCCTGCACCGCCTCGCCGACGCCCATGTTGACCACGATCTTTTCGAGCCGCGGCACCTGCATCAGGTTCGTATAGCCGAACTGCTCCATCAACGCCGGGCGGACGGTGGTTTCGTACAATTCCTGCAAGCGGGCCGTGCTCATCTCTTCACCTGTCGATGACTTCGCCGGAGCGGCGCGCGACCCGGACCTTGCGCCCGTCGTCGAGAAGCTTGTAGCCGATGCGGGTGGGCTTGCCCGACGCCGGATCGACATGGGCGATGTTCGAGATGTGCAGCGCCAGCTCCTTTTCGACGATGCCGCCGGGTTCGCCCAGGCGCGGCCGCGTGTGGCGCTTGGCCACGTTGACGCCCTGCACGATGGCTCGTCCTTCGGCCGGCAGAACGCGCAGCACTTCGCCGGTCTTGCCCTTGTCGCGCCCGGTGATGACGACGACGTTGTCGCCCTTTTTGATTTTCAGCTTCGGCATCGCTTTGCTCCGGATCGCCGGGTCACAGCACTTCGGGCGCCAGCGACACGATCTTCATGAAGCGCCGCGCCCGCAACTCGCGGGTGACAGGCCCGAAGATCCGCGTCCCGATCGGTTCGCCCTGCTGGGTGATCAACACCGCGGCGTTGCGGTCGAAGCGGATGGCGCTGCCGTCGGTGCGACGGATTTCCTTGGCCGTGCGCACGATGACCGCGCGGTGCACGTCGCCCTTTTTGACCCGGCCGCGCGGGATCGCCTCCTTGACCGAGACGATGATCACGTCGCCGATGGTCGCCGTCTTGCGCTTGGAGCCGCCCAACACCTTGATGCACTGCACCCGCCGCGCCCCGGAATTGTCGGCCACGTCGAGGTTTGTCTGCATCTGGATCATGCGGCACCTCCCTCGGCCCCGGTCGCCTCGGGCGCCGTGTCCGATGATGCCGGGACGGTCTCGCGGCCGAGGACGATCCAGTGCTTGCGCTTCGAGATCGGCCGACTCTCCTCGATGCGCACGGCGTCGCCGACATGGCAGCTGTTGTCGGCATCGTGCGCCGCGTATTTCTTGGAGCTGGTGATGAACTTCTTGTAGATCGGATGCTTGACCCGGCGCTCGACCCGCACGATCACGGTCTTGTCACTGGCGTCGCTGACGACGACGCCCTGAAGGATACGTTTGGACATTCGATTGCCTCTCAGGACGCCGTGCGGCGGCGCTCGCCGAGAATCGTCTTGATGCGGGCGATGTCGCGCCGGACCTGCCGAACCCGCGCCGTATTTTCGAGCTGGCCGTTGGCCCGCTGAAAGCGCAGGTTGAAGATTTCCTTGCCGAGCATATCGAGCTGGTCGTTCAGCTCGTCCGCGGTCTTGGCCCTGACATCGGCCGCGTTCATCAGGCGATCTCCTCGCCCGGGCGCGCCACGAAGCGGGTACCGAGCGGCAATTTCGCGGCGGCAAGCGCAAACGCCTCGCGGGCAATGTCGCCCGGCACCCCGTCGAGCTCGAACATGATGCGGCCGGGCTTGATCCGGCAGACCCAGAATTCGGGAGACCCCTTGCCGCTGCCCATGCGGACTTCGGCCGGCTTGTGGGACACCGGCACATCCGGGAAAACCCGGATCCAGACCCGGCCGGCACGGCGGATGTGGCGGGTGATCGCGCGCCGCGCCGCCTCGATCTGGCGTGCGGTGATGCGCCCCGGGTCGGCGGCCTTGAGCCCGTAGGCGCCGAAATTCAGGGTGGTCCCGCCCTTGGCCAGACCGTGGACGCGGCCCTTGTGCGCCTTGCGGTATTTGGTTCGCTTTGGACTGAGCATGCCGGCTTTATCCCAACGCTTCGCGCCGGCCGCGCTCGTGGCTCGCCGGCGGGGCCTCGTTCATGCGCTTGTCCTGCGCCATCGGATCGTGGGTGAGGATCTCGCCCCGGAACACCCAGACCTTGACGCCGCAGATGCCGTAGGTCGTCTTGGCGGTGCCATAGCCGAAATCGATATCGGCGCGCAGCGTATGCAACGGCACCCGGCCCTCGCGATACCATTCCATCCGGGCGATCTCGGCGCCGCCGAGCCGGCCCGAGCAATTGATCCGGATGCCTTGCGCGCCGAGCCTCATCGCCGACTGAACCGCTCGCTTCATCGCCCGGCGAAAGGCGACACGGCGCTCGAGCTGCTGCGCGATGCCCTCGGCGATCAGCTTGGCGTCGATCTCGGGCTTGCGGATTTCGACGATGTTGAGGCTGACCTCGCTGGTCGTGACCTTGCCGATATCGGCGCGCAGCTTTTCGATGTCGACGCCCTTCTTGCCGATGATCACCCCCGGCCGCGCTGAATGCAGGGTGATCCGGCTTTTCTTGGCGGCCCGCTCGATGACGATGCGCGAAACGCCCGCCTGGGCCAGGCGCCGGTGCAGAAACCGGCGCATGCCGAGATCGTCGAGCAGCAGGTTGCCGTACTCCTTGCGCGCGAACCAGCGCGAATCCCAGGTGCGGTTGATGCCGAGCCGAAGCCCGATCGGATTGACTTTCTGACCCATCAGCCGGCGTCTCCTGTTCTGGCGGTTTCTTCCGGGCGCTCGCGAACGACGACCGTCAGATTGCGCGAAATGCTTTTCGATCCGCGCCGATCGGCCGCGGCCGCGGGTGTGAAACCGTTTCAGCACAAAGGCCCGGCCGACCGTGGCCTCCTTGACGTAGAGCCGGTCGACATCGAGCTGATGGTTGTTTTCGGCGTTGGCGATTGCCGACTGCAGCACTTTTTTCACGTCGCGGGCGATGCGGCGGCGCGAAAAGGTCAGTTCCGCCAGCGCCGAGGCCGCATTCTTGCCGCGGATCGCGCGGGCCACGAGATTGAGCTTGCGCGCGCTGATCCGCAGCCCGTGCAGGCTGGCCAGCGCCTCGCTGTCGTCGAGGCGGCGCTCGGCTGCCGGCTTGCCCATCTCAGGCCCTCCTCGCCTTTTTGTCGCCGGCATGGCCGTAAAACGTCCGCGTCGGCGAAAACTCGCCGAGCTTGTGGCCGATCATGTTCTCGGTCACCAGCACCGGGATGAATTTGTGGCCGTTGTAGACGCCGAAGGTCAGCCCGACGAATTGCGGAAAGATGGTCGATCGGCGCGACCACGTCCTGATGATCTCGTTGCGACCGAACGCCGCGCGACTTCTCCGCTTTTTTCAGGAGATAGCCGTCGACGAAGGGTCCCTTCCAAACCGAGCGGGTCAAACGCGTTCTCCCGTCTTCCGAGTGTCGGCTAGCGCTTGTGACGCCGGCGGACGATCAGCCGGTCCGTCGCCTTGTTGTGCCGCGTCTTCTTGCCCTTGGTCGGCTTGCCCCAGGGCGTCACCGGATGGCGGCCGCCCGAGCTGCGGCCCTCGCCGCCGCCATGCGGATGATCGATCGGGTTCATGGCGACGCCGCGCACCGAGGGCCGGCGCCCGAGCCAGCGGTTGCGCCCGGCCTTGGCGATGACGATGTTCTGCTGGTCGGGGTTCGAGACCGCGCCGATCGTCGCCCGGCATTCGGCGCGCACCATGCGCAACTCGCCCGAGGACAGGCGCAAGAGCGCATAGCCCTGCGTCGCGGCCGACGAGCTGGGCGTAGGTGCCGGCCGAGCGCGCGATCTGGCCGCCCTTGCCGGGCTTCATCTCGACATTGTGGATGATCGTGCCGACCGGCATGCTGCGCATCGGCATCGCGTTGCCGGGCTTCACATCGACCTTTTCGCCCGAGACGACCTTGTCGCCGTCTTTGAGCCGCTGCGGCGCCAGGATATAGGCGAGTTCGCCGTCCTGGTAGCTGATCAGCGCGATAAAGGCGGTGCGGTTCGGATCGTATTCGAGGCGCACGACCTCGGCCGGCACGTCGAGCTTGCCGCGCTTGAAATCGATCAGGCGATAGCGCCGCTTGTGGCCGCCGCCGCGCCAGCGCATGCGTGATGCGGCCCGGTGTTGTTGCGCCCGCCCTGGCTCGCGCAGGCCCTCGGTCAGCGCCTTGACCGGCTTGCCCTTCCACAGCTCGCTGCGGTCGACGATGACGAGCTGCCGGCGCGCCGGGCGTCGTCGGCTTGAAGGTCTTGAGCGCCATCGCGCCGCTCCCGTCTCAAATTCCGGTGGTCACGTCGATCTTCTGGCCCTTGGCCGAGGGTGACGATCGCCTTCTTGTAGTCGGAGCGCCGGCCGGGACGGCCGCGAAAGCGCTTGAGCTTGCCCTTGACGCGGATCGTGTTGACCGCGTTGACCTTGACGTTGAACAGGCCTTCGACCGCGGCCTTGACCGCGCGCTTGTCGGCGTCGAGCGGCACGCGGAAGGTCACCTGGTTGTGCTCGGAGGCGTTGGTCGCCTTCTCGGTGATGACCGGGCGTGCGCACGATGTCGTACATCTGCTCGCGCGTGAGCCGTGTCACGACCCGCGGGATGACGCGGAACCGGCTCATTTGAGACGCGCCTCCAGATGCTCGACGGCGTCGCGCGTCAGGACCAGCGTGTCGCGGCGCAGGATGTCGTAGACATTGGCGCCCTGCTGCGGCAGCACATCGACGCGCGGCAGATTGCGGGCGGCGCGGGCGAAGTTTTCGTCGACCGCTCGGCCCGTCGATGATCAGCACCGAATCCCAGCCGAGCCCAGCGAACCGGTCGCGCCAGCGCCTGGTCTTGGCTGCGCCGATGCGCGGCCGCGTCGAGCACGACGAGCTTGCCTTCGCCTGCTTTGCCGACAGCGCCGTCTTGAGGCCGAGCCGGCGCACCTTCTTCTGCAGGCCGAAGTCGTGGCTGCGCACCACCGGTCCGAAGATCACGCGCCCCGCCACGGAATTGCGGCGAGCGCAGGCTGCCTTGGCGCGCCCGGCCGGTGCCCTTCTGCTGCAAGGCTTTTTGGTCGTCCCCTGGATATCGCTGATGCCCTTCGTCTTGTGCGTGCCGGCGCGGCGCTTGGCCAGCTGCCAATTGACCACGCGCGCGAGGATGTCGCGCCGAACGGGCAGCCCGAACACCTCATCGGCGAGTTCGATGTCGCCGACCTCCTCGTTGTCGAGGTTGCGCACGACGAGCTTCATGGCGCGGCTTCCGGCGGCGGCGCTTTCGCCCGGCGCCGGGGCGCCGCGCAGCGCCGCCGGGAACGGCAGCTCCTCGGGCGCCTTGCGCTTGGCCGCGTCGTTGACGCAGGACAAAGCCGCCGGGGCGCCGGGCACGGCGCCCTCGACCATGATGAGGCCCCGCTCGGCGTCGGCAGAGACCACTTCGAGGTTCTGCGTCGTCACCCGCGCGGCCCCGTAATGGCCGGCCATCTTCTTGTTCTTGAACGACTTTCCCGGCGATCTGGCGCTGCCCGGTCGAGCCGTGGCTGCGATGCGAGACCGATACGCCGTGGGTCGCGCGCAGCCCGCCGAAATTATGCCGCTCATGACGCCCGGCAAAGCCGCTTGCCGATGCTGGTGCCGGCGACATCGACGAACTGGCCGGCGACGAAATGCGCGGCCGGTGATCTCGGCGCCGACCTCGATCACGCGCGTCCTCGGAGACGCGGAACTCGACCAGGCTGCGCCTTGGGCTCGACCTTCGCCTTGGCGAAATGCCCGCGCATGCGGCTGGGTCACGTTCTTGACCTTGGCCTTGCCGATGCCGAGCTGGAGCGGCGGTATAGCCGTCCTTGTCGCTCGGTGCGCACGGCGACGACCTGGCAATTGTCGACCTTCAGCACCGTGACCGGGACATGGTTTCCGTCCTCGGTGAAGATCCGGGTCATGCCGAGCTTCTGCGCGATGAGGCCGGTACGCATCGCGCGCTCCTCAGAGCTTGATCTCGACATCGACGCCGGCGGCGAGGTCGAGCTTCATCAGCGCGTCCACCGTCTGCGGCGTCGGATCGACGATGTCGAGCACGCGCTTGTGCGTGCGGATCTCGAATTGCTCGCGCGACTTCTTGTCGATATGCGGCGAGCGCAGCACCGTGAATTTCTCGATCTTGGTCGGCAGCGGGATCGGGCCCCGGACCCGCGCGCCGGTCCGCTTGGCGGTGTTGACGATCTCGCTCGTCGACTGGTCGAGCACGCGATGATCATACGCCCGCAACCGTATGCGGATGTTCTGGTTGTCAGCCGCCATCGTTTCCGTCCCCTGCTGCGTTCCGCTCGGTTCGATCGAGCCTATTTGATGATCTTGGCGACGACGCCGGCGCCGACGGTGCGGCCGCCTTCGCGGATGGCGAAGCGCAGGCCCTCGTCCATGGCGATCGGCGCGATCAGCTCGATCTCCATCGAGATGTTGTCGCCCGGCATCACCATCTCGGTGCCTTCCGGCAGCTTCACCGTGCCGGTCACGTCCGTCGTCCGGAAATAGAATTGCGGCCGGTAATTGGTGAAGAACGGCGTGTGCCGCCCGCCCTCCTCCTTCGTCAGGATGTAGGCCTCGGCCTGGAAATTCGTGTGCGGCGTGATCGAGCCCGGCGCCGCCAGCACCTGGCCGCGCTCCACCTCCTCGCGCTTGGTGCCGCGCAGCAGCGCGCCGATATTGTCGCCCGCCTCGCCCTGGTCCAGCAGCTTGCGGAACATCTCGACCCCGGTCACCACCGTCTTCACGGTCGGGCTGCAGGCCCGACGATCTCGACCTCGTCGCCGACCTTGACGATGCCGCGCTCGACCCGCCCCGTCACCACCGTGCCGCGGCCCGAGATCGAGAACACGTCCTCGATCGGCATCAGGAACGGCCGGTCCTTCGGCCCGCTCCGGCTGCGGGATGTAGGCGTCGACCGCCGTCCATCAGCTCGAGGATCGAGTCGTGCCCCAGCTCCGGGCTCTTGCCCTCGAGCGCCATCAGCGCCGAGCCGCGGATCACCGGGATGTCGTCGCCCGGGAACTGATAGCTCGACAGCAGCTCGCGCACCTCCAGCTCGACCAGGTCCAGGAGCTCCGGGTCGTCCACCATGTCGACCTTGTTCAGGTACACCACGATCGCCGGCACGCCCACCTGGCGCGCCAGCAGGATGTGCTCGCGCGTCTGCGGCATCGGCCCGTCCGCCGCCGACACCACCAGGATCGCGCCGTCCATCTGCGCCGCCCCCGTGATCATGTTCTTGATGTAGTCGGCATGGCCCGGGCAATCGACATGCGCGTAATGCCGGTTCTTCGTCTCGTACTCGACATGCGCCGTCGCGATCGTGATCCCGCGCGCCCGCTCCTCCGGCGCCTTGTCGATCTGGTCGTAGGCCGTAACGTCGCGCCGCCCGTCTCCGCCAGCACCTTCGTGATCGCCGCCGTCAGCGTCGTCTTGCCGTGGTCGACGTGACCGATCGTCCCGATGTTGCAGTGCGGCTTCGTCCGCTGGAATTTCGCCTTCGCCATCGCCTTCTTCTCCGATGTTCAAGCCATCTTGGCGCGGACTTCGTCCGCCACCGCTTGCGGCACCTGCTCGTAGTGGTCGAAATGCATGGTGTACTGGGCCCGGCCCTGGCTCATCGAGCGCAGGGTGTTGACATAGCCGAACATGTTGGCGAGCGGCACCATGGCGTTGATCACCTCGCGCATTGCCGCGCTGATCCTGTCCGGTGATGGCCGCGCCGGCTGTTCAGGTCGCCGATGACGTCGCCCATATATGCATCGCGGCGTCACCACCTCGACCCTCATGATCGGCTCGAGGAGCTTCGGCCCGGCGTTCATTACGCCTTCCTTGAAGGCCGCGCGAGCCGCGATCTCGAAGGCGAGCACGCTCGAATCGACCTCGTGATACGCGCCGTCGGTCAGCGCCACCTTGAGGTCGATGACCGGGAAGCCGGCGAGCACGCCGGTTTCGAGTCGACGCCTTCAGCGCCCTTCTCGACGCCCGGCACATATTCCTTCGGCACCGTGCCGCCGACGACCTCGTTCTCGAAGACGAAGCCCGAGCCCGGCGATAACGGCTCGAAGCGCAGCTTGACGCGGGCATACTGGCCGGACCCGCCGGTCTGCTTCTTGTGCGTGTAGTCGATTTCGGCGGCCCGCGTGATGGTCTCGCGATAGGCGACCTGCGGCGCGCCGACATTGGCGTCGACCTTGAACTCGCGCTTCATGCGATCGACGATGATCTCAAGATGCAGCTCGCCCATCCCCTTGATGATGGTCTGGCCGCTCTCGTGATCGACGGCGACGCGGAACGAGGGGTCCTCGGTGGCGAGCCGGGCCAGCGCCTGGCCCATCTTTTCCTGATCGCCTTTGGTCTTGGGCTCGACCGCGATCTCGATGACGGGCTCCGGGAATTCCATGCGCTCGAGCACAACCGGATGGACGGAGTCGGCACAGCGTGTCGCCGGTCGTCGTGTTCTTGAGCCCGGCGAGCGCGACGATGTCGCCGGCGCGCGCCTCCTTGATGTCCTCGCGGTGGTTGGCGTGCATCTGCAGCATGCGGCCGATGCGCTCGCGGCCGTCCTTGACCGAGTTGAGCACCTGGCTGCCGCTCGCCAGCACGCCGGAATAGACGCGCACGAAGGTCAGCGAGCCGACGAACGGATCGGTCATGATCTTGAAGGCGAGCCCGGCGAACGGCTCGTCGTCGGACGAGCGGCGCACCACCGGCTCGCTCGTGCCCATCTTCACGCCCTTGATCGCGGCGACGTCGGTGGGCGCCGGCAGATAGTCGACGACCGCGTCGAGCAGCGGCTGCACGCCCTTGTTCTTGAAGGCCGAGCCGCACAGCACCGGGACGAAGGCATCGCCGATCGTGCCCTTGCGGATGCAGCGCTTCAGCGTATCCGCGTCGGGCTCCTCGCCGCCGAGATAGGCTTCGAGCGCCGCGTCGTCCTGCTCGACCGCGGCTTCGACGAGCTTCGCGCGCAGGGCCTTTGCCTCGGCCGTCAGCGCTGCCGGGATCTCGACGATGTCGAACTTGGCGCCGAGGGTCTCGTCGCGCCAGATGATCGCCCTCATGTCGACGAGATCGACCACGCCGACGAAATCGCTCTCGGCTCCGATCGGCAGCTGCATGACCAGCGGCCGCGCGCCGAGGCGGTCATCGATCATCTCGACGCAGCGCGGGAGATTGGCGCCGATCCGATCCATCTTGTTGACGAAGCAGATGCGCGGCACGCCGTATTTATCGGCCTGGCGCCACACCGTCTCGGATTGCGGCTCGACGCCGGCGACCGAATCGAACACCGTGACCGCGCCGTCGAGGACGCGCAGGCAGCGCTCGACCTCGATCGTGAAATCGACGTGGCCCGGCGTGTCGATGATGTTGATGCGATAATCGTCCCAGAAGCAGGTCGTCGCGGCCGAGGTGATGGTGATGCCGCGCTCCTGCTCCTGCTCCATCCAGTCCATCGTCGCGGTGCCTTCATGGACCTCGCCGAGCTTGTAGGACCGGCCGGTGTAATAGAGGATCCGCTCGGTGGTGGTCGTCTTGCCGGCATCGATATGCGCCATGATGCCGATGTTTCGATACCGCTCGAGAGGCGTCGTGCGTGCCATGACAAAAGCTCCGACGGCGCCGCTCAGAGGCGCCGCCTTGACCATGATTGCGGTATGCCGGCGCGCGCTACCAGCGATAATGCGAGAAGGCCTTGTTGGCGTCGGCCATCCGATGCGTGTCTTCCCGCCTCTTGACGGCGGCGCCGCGATTGCCGGCGGCGTCGAGAAGCTCGCCCGACAGCCGCTCCTCCATCGTATTCTCGCCGCGCCCGCGCGAGCTGGCGATCAGCCAGCGGATTGCCAGCGCCTGGCTGCGGTCGGTGCGCACCTCGACCGGAACCTGATAGGTGGCGCCGCCGACGCGGCGCGAACGGACCTCTACGGCCGGGCGGACATTGCCGAGCGCGTCATGGAACACGCGCAGCGGGTCATTGCCGCTGCGCCTGGCGATGCGGTCGAAGGCGCCGTAGACGATCCGTTCGGCCACCGATTTCTTGCCCTCGTACATCAGGCAATTCATGAATTTGGTCAGCACGGCGTCGCCGAACTTGGCGTCCGGCTGGACCTCGCGTTTGACCGCGGCGCGACGGCGCGACATCGGCTTCTCCTACTTCGGACGCTTGGCGCCGTATTTCGAGCGCCGTTGCCGGCGGTCCTTGACCCCCTGCGTGTCGAGCGTGCCGCGGATGATGTGATAGCGCACGCCCGGCAGATCCTTGACCCGCCCGCCGCGGATCAGCACCACCGAATGCTCCTGGAGGTTATGCCCTTCGCCCGGAATATAGCTCGTCACCTCGAAGCCGTTGGTCAGCCGCACGCGCGCCACCTTGCGCAGCGCCGAATTCGGCTTTTTCGGCGTCGTCGTGTAGACGCGCGTGCAGACCCCGCGCTTCTGCGGGCAGGCTTCCATCGCCGGAACCTTGTTGCGCGCCACTTGCGGCCTGCGCGGGTTGCGGATCAGCTGATTTACCGTCGGCATCGTCAAACCCTCGTCAAACGCGCCGACCGCCCGACGCCCGTCTCGCGTCGGAGCGGTGAAAGCGTTCTGTTCTACCCCACTGGTTTACGGCGCCCTCTCACAAAGGCGCTGAGCCATCGGCCGGCAATCGGGCTGCGTCTAGGTGGCTTCCTACCGCCAGCCCCGCGCGTGGAGGCCACCATATAGGCGGTGCGCTCGGCCGGTCAAGCGCCTTCGGCAGGCAGGGCGGGCGGCGGCGGCCCGCCCTGCCCCTTTCCGCGTCAGGCCGTCTTCTTGTCGGCCTCGACCAGCTGCAGCGCCTCTTCGTTGGCGGCAATCGCGGCGAGTTCCCGGTCGCGTTCGCCGGCGATCTCGCGCAGCCGGGCGACCACGCTGCCGGTCCCGGCCGGGATCAGCCGGCCGACGATCACGTTCTCCTTGAGCCCGGTCAGCGTGTCGATCCGGCCCGACACCGCAGCCTCGGTCAGGACGCGGGTCGTCTCCTGGAACGAGGCCGCGGAGATGAAGGAGCTCGTCTGCAGGCTCGCCTTGGTGATGCCCTGCAGCACCGGGTGAGCGACCGCCAGGCGCAGCCCTTCGCGCTCCGCCTTGGCGTTCTCGAACTCGAACTCCGTGCGGTCGACCTGCTCGCCGGCGAGCAACGTCGTCTCGCCCGGATCCTCGACCTCGACCTTCTGCAGCATCTGCCGGACGATCACCTCGATGTGCTTGTCGTTGATGCGCACGCCCTGCAGCCGGTAGACCTCCTGGATCTCGTTGATCAGGTAGCTCGCCAGCGCCTCGACCCCGAGAATTCGCAGGATATCGTGCGGAACCCGGTTGCCGTCCAGCAGGAGATCGCCCTTCTGGACGTAATCGCCTTCCTGCACGCTGATGTGCTTGCCCTTCGGGATCAGGTACTCGACCGGCTCCTTCCCCTCCTCGGCCGGGACAACGACGATGCGGCGCTTGGTCTTGTAGTCCTTGCCGAACTCGACGCGGCCGTCGCTCTCGTTGATGATCGCGAAATCCTTCGGCTTGCGCGCCTCGAACAGCTCGGCGACGCGCGGCAGACCGCCGGTGATGTCGCGGGTCTTCGACGATTTGCGCGGGATGCGGGCGAGCACATCCCCGGCCTTGACCTGGGCCCCGTTATCGACCGAGAGGATCGCGTCGACCGACATGAAATAACGCGCCTCGAGCCCGTTGCCGAGCAGCAATACCTCGCCCGCGTCGTCGCGCAAGGTGATCCGGGGCCGCAGATCGCCGCCGCGCGGCTGCTGCTTCCAGTCGATCACCACCTTCGACGAGATGCCGGTGGCCTCGTCGACGATCTCGCGCATCGACAGCCCCTCGGTCAGGTCGACATAATGCGCGATGCCGTCCTTCTCGGTGACGATCGGGATCGTGTAGGGATCCCACTCCGCCAGGCGCTCGCCGCGCTGCACATGAGCGCCCTCGTCGGCCAGCAGCCGCGCGCCGTAGGGCACGCGGTGCCGCGCCTTTTCCCGACCGGCTTCGTCGAGCAGCACGATTTCCAGGTTGCGGCCCATGACCACCGGCACTCCGGCCGAGTTCATCACGACGTTGCGGTTCTTGACTTCGACCGTGGCGTCGAACACGGCCTCGACCGAGGATTGCTCGGCGCCGCGCTGCGCCGCCCCGCCGATATGGAAGGTCCGCATGGTCAGCTGCGTGCCGGGCTCGCCGATCGACTGCGCGGCGATGACGCCGACCGCCTCGCCGATGTTGACAACCGTGCCGCGTGCGAGATCGCGGCCATAGCATTTCCCGCAGACGCCGATGCGCGATTCGCAGGTCAGCACCGAGCGGATCGGCACCGCATCGATCCCCGCCTGCTCGATCCGGTCGACCGCGTCCTCGTCGATCAGCGCCGCCGCCGGAATGACGACGTCGCCGGTCAGCGGGTTGAGGATGTCGACCGCAGCGCTGCGGCCGAGGATGCGGTCGGCGAGGGGCGCGATGATTTCGCCGCCATCGACGACGGCGCGCGTCATCAGCCCGCGGGTGGTGCCGCAATCCTCCTCGGTGATGATCGCATCCTGCGCGACGTCGACGAGGCGCCGGGTCAGATACCCCGAATTCGCCGTTTTGAGCGCCGTGTCGGCGAGCCCCTTGCGGGCGCCGTGCGTCGAATTGAAATATTCGAGCACGGTCAGGCCTTCCTTGAAGTTCGAGATGATCGGCGTCTCGATGATCTCGCCCGACGGCTTGGCCATCAATCCGCGCATCCCGGCCAGCTGCTTGATCTGCGCCGGCGAGCCGCGGGCACCGGAATCCGACATCATCCACACCGAGTTGATCGGCTCGCCCGGCGGCGCCGAGCGGATCATCTTGAGCATCTCCTCCGCGACCTTGTCGGTGCAGCGCGACCACACGTCGACCACCTTGTTGTACTTCTCGCCTTGGGTGATCAGACCGTCCTGATACTGCTGCTCGTACTGCTTGACCTGGTCCTGCGCCTCGGCGACGAGAACCCGCTTCGCCTCGGGGATGATCAAATCGTCCTTGCCGAACGAGATCCCGGCCTTGCACGCCTGCTGAAACCCGAGCGCCATCAGCCGGTCGCAGAAGATCACGGTCTCCTTCTGACCGCAGTGCCGATAGACCTGGTCGATGACGTTGCTGATTTCCTTTTTGGTCAGCAGGCAATTGACCATGTCGAAGCCGATCACCGGGTGGCGCGGCAGGATCTCGGACAGCATCATGCGGCCGGGGGTGGTGTCGACCCGCCGCACCACCGGGTTGCCGTTCTCGTCCACCGCGTGATAGCGCGCCTTGATCCGGGCGTGCAGCGACACCGATTTCGACTCGAGCGCCTGCTCGATCTCGCCGATGTTGGTGAAGACCATGCCTTCGCCCGTTTCGCCGGCGCGCTCCATCGTGATGTGATAGAGCCCGAGGACGATGTCCTGCGACGGCACAATGATCGGCTTGCCGTTGGCGGGTGACAGGATGTTGTTGGTCGACATCATCAGGACGCGCGCTTCGAGCTGCGCCTCCAATGACAGCGGCACGTGCACGGCCATCTGGTCGCCATCGAAATCGGCGTTGAACGCGGTGCACACGAGCGGGTGCAGCTGGATTGCCTTGCCCTCGATCAGCACCGGCTCGAAGGCCTGGATGCCGAGGCGGTGCAGGGTCGGCGCGCGGTTCAGCAGGACCGGGTGCTCACGGATCACTTCTTCGAGGATGTCCCAGACCTCCGGCCGTTCCTTTTCGACCATGCGCTTGGCCGCCTTGATCGTGCTGGCGAGGCCGTAGAGCTCAAGCTTCGAATAAATGAAGGGCTTGAACAGCTCGAGCGCCATCTTCTTCGGCAGCCCGCACTGGTGCAGCTTCAATTCGGGGCCGACGACGATGACCGACCGCCCAGAATAATCGACCCGCTTGCCCAAGAGGTTCTGGCGGAAGCGGCCCTGCTTGCCCTTCAGCATGTCGGACAGCGACTTCAGCGGCCGCTTGTTGGCACCGGTGATGATGCGCCCGCGCCGGCCGTTGTCGAACAGCGCGTCGACGGCTTCCTGCAGCATGCGCTTTTCGTTGCGCACGATGATGTCGGGGGCACGCAGCTCGATCAGCCGCTTCAGCCGGTTGTTGCGGTTGATGACGCGGCGGTAGAGGTCGTTCAGATCCGAGGTCGCGAAGCGCCCGCCATCCAAGGGCACCAATGGGCGCAGCTCGGGCGGGATGACCGGAACGACTTCGAGGATCATCCATTCCGGCCGGCTTTTCGAATTCGATGAAGGCCTCGACGAGCTTCAGCCGCTTGACCAGCTTTTTGCGCCGTGCCTCCGAACTCGTCTCCCTGAGCTCGCCGCGCAGCTTTTCGCGCTCCTCGCCGAGGTCGATCGCCGACAGGACCGTGCGCAATGCCTCGGCGCCGATCGAGGCGGTGAACTGGTCGTCGCCATAATCGTCCTGGGCCTGCAGATACTCCTCCTCGCTCAGCAGCTGGTGCTGCTTCAGCGGGGTCAGCCCCGGCTCGATCACGACATAGTTCTCGAAATAGAGAATCCGCTCGAGATCCTTCAAGGTCATGTCGAGCAAGAGGCCGATGCGGCTCGGCAGCGACTTCAAGAACCAGATATGCGCGACCGGCGAGGCCAGCTCGATATGGCCCATGCGGTCGCGGCGGACCTTGGAGAGGGTGACCTCGACGCCGCATTTCTCGCAGATGATACCGCGGTACTTCATGCGCTTGTACTTGCCGCACAAGCACTCGTAATCCTTGATCGGTCCGAAGATCCGGGCGCAGAACAGCCCGTCGCGCTCCGGCTTGAACGTCCGATAGTTGATCGTCTCGGGCTTCTTGATCTCGCCATAGGACCAGGAGTGGATGCGCTCCGGGCTGGCGATCGAGATGCGGATCTGATCAAAGCTCTGCGTCCCGGTGACCTGTCCGAAGATGTTCATCAACTCGTTCATGAACGACCCCTTTTGGAAACTCGGTGGTCGGAACCGCCCGCGCCGGGCGGGCGGTCCCGCTGTGATCGCGTTCTGCCGGTCGCTAGTTGTGCTGTTCCAGCTCGACATTGAGGCCGAGCGAGCGCAATTCCTTGACGAGCACGTTGAAGGATTCGGGGATGCCGGCCTCGAAATTATCGTCGCCGCGGACGATCGCCTCGTAGACCTTGGTCCGGCCGGACACGTCGTCCGACTTGACCGTCAGCATCTCCTGGAGCGTGTAGGCGGCACCATAGGCCTCGAGCGCCCACACCTCCATCTCGCCGAAGCGCTGCCCGCCGAACTGCGCCTTGCCGCCCAAGGGTTGCTGGGTGACGAGGCTGTACGGCCCGATCGAGCGCGCGTGGATCTTGTCGTCGACCAGATGGTGCAGCTTCATCATGTAGATATAGCCGACGGTGACCTTGCGATCGAACGGCTCGCCGGTGCGGCCATCGACCAGCGTGACCTGGCCCGAGGACGAGAGACCCGCCTGTTCGAGCATGGCGACGATGTCGGCCTCGCTGGCGCCGTCGAAGACGGGGCTTGCCATCGGTACGCCACTTTCGAGGTTGCCGGCGAGCTCGAGCAGCTCGTCCGGCGCCAGGCCGGAGATCTCGGCCCCCTCCGGCCCCTGGTACATCTCGCCGATGACGCGGCGCAGCTCGCCGTCGCCGTCGCCGCGGCGCCGGATCTTGGCGAGCACGTCGCCGATACGGCGGCCGAGCCCGGCCGCAGCCCAGCCGAGATGGGTTTCGAGGATCTGCCCGACATTCATCCGGCTCGGCACGCCCAGCGGATTGAGCACGATGTCGACCGGCGTGCCGTCCTCGAGATAGGGCATGTCCTCGCACGGCACGATCCGCGAGATCACCCCCTTGTTGCCGTGGCGGCCGGCCATCTTGTCGCCGGGCTGCAATTTGCGTTTTACGGCGACGAAGACCTTGACCATCTTCATCACGCCGGGCGGCAGCTCGTCGCCGCGCTGCAGCTTTTCGACCTTGTTCTCGAAGCGCGCGACGAGCTCGGCGACGGCATCGTCCATCTGCTTTTTCAGCACCTCGATATCGGCCATCCTGGCGTCGTCGCGGATCGAAATCTGCTTCCAGTGCGCGGTCGGATGCTCGGCCAGCTCCGCCTCGGTGATCTCGGTCCCCGATTTCATCCCCTTGGGACCGCCGACCGCGATCTGGCCCAGCATCAATTCCTTGAGGCGGGCGGCAAAGCTGCGCTCGAGGATCGCACGCTCGTCGTCGCGGTCCTTGGCCAGCCGTTCGATTTCGGCGCGTTCGATGGCCAGCGCGCGCTCGTCCTTGTCGACGCCGCGGCGCGAGAAGACGCGCACCTCGACGATCGTGCCGGAGACCCCCGGCGGCAGGCGCAGCGAGGTGTCGCGCACGTCCGACGCCTTCTCGCCGAAGATCGCGCGCAGCAGCTTTTCCTCGGGCGTCATCGGCAACTCGCCCTTGGGCGTGACCTTGCCGACCAGAATGTCGCCCGGCTTGACCTCGGCGCCGATATAGACGATGCCGGCCTCATCGAGGTCTTTGAGCGCCTCCTCGCCGACATTCGGGATATCGCGGGTGATCTCTTCCTGGCCGAGCTTGGTGTCGCGGGCCATGACCTCGAATTCCTCGATATGGATCGAGGTGAACACGTCGTCGGAGACGATGCGCTCGGAGATCAGGATCGAATCCTCGAAATTGTAGCCGTTCCACGGCATGAACGCGCACAGCACGTTGCGCCCGAGCGCCAGCTCGCCGAGCTGGGTCGAGGGACCGTCGGCAATGATGTCGCCGGCGGCCACCTGGTCGCCGACCTTGACCAGCGGCCGCTGGGTGATGCAGGTGTTCTGGTTCGAGCGCTGGAACTTCAGCAGATTGTAAATGTCGACGCCGGAGGCGGCGGACGAGGTCTCGGCGGTCGCGCGGATCACGACCCGGGTCGCGTCGACCTGATCGACGATGCCCGAGCGGCGGGCGATGATCGTGACCCCGGAATCGCGGGCGACGGTCTCCTCCATGCCGGTGCCGACGAGCGGCGCCTCGGCGCGAATCAGCGGCACCGCCTGGCGCTGCATGTTCGACCCCATCAGGGCACGGTTCGCGTCATCGTTTTCAAGAAACGGGATCAGCGCCGCCGCCACCGAAACCAGCTGCTTCGGCGACACGTCGATCAGGTCGATGTCCTGCGGCCGCTGCATGACGAAATCGCCGCCCTTGCGGCAATTGGTCAGATCGGCGGTGATCCGGCCGTCGGCGTCGGTCTCGACATTGGCCTGGGCAATCGCATAGCGGCCCTCGTCCATCGCCGAGAGATAGACGACCTCGTCGGTGACCCGGCCGTCGGCGACCCGCCGGTACGGGCTTTCGATAAAACCGTACTGGTTGACCCGGGCATAGGTCGCAAGGCTGTTGATCAGGCCGATATTCGGTCCTTCCGGCGTCTCGATCGGGCAGATCCGGCCGTAATGGGTCGGGTGCACGTCGCGCACCTCAAAGCCGGCGCGCTCGCGCGTGAGCCCGCCCGGACCCAATGCCGACAGCCGCCGCTTGTGGGTGATCTCGCTGAGCGGGTTGGTCTGGTCCATGAACTGCGAGAGCTGCGACGAGCCGAAGAATTCGCGCACCGCCGCCGCCGCCGGCTTGGCGTTGATCAGATCGTGCGGCATGACCGTGTCGATCTCGACCGAGCTCATGCGCTCGCGGATCGCCCGTTCCATGCGCAACAGGCCGATGCGGTACTGGTTTTCCATCAGCTCGCCGACCGAGCGCACCCGGCGGTTGCCGAGATGGTCGATGTCGTCGATTTCGCCGCGGCCGTCCTTGAGCTCGACCAGCACCTTGAGGATCGCCAGGATGTCGGCCTTGCGCAGGGTGCGCACGGTGTCCTCGGTGTCGAGCCCGAGCCGCGAATTCATCTTGACCCGGCCGACCGCCGACAAATCATAGCGCTCCGAATCGAAAAAGAGACTGTTGAACAGGGCCTCCGCGGTTTCCAATGTAGGCGGCTCGCCCGGCCGCATGACCCGGTAGATGTCGATCAGCGCGTCCTCGCGCGTCGCGTTCTTGTCAATCGCCAGGGTGTTGCGGATGTAGGGGCCGGTGGTGACGTGATCGATGTCGAGCACCGGCAGCTCGCCGGTGCCGGACTCGGTCAATTGGGCAAGCGCCTCGGCGGTGATCTCGTCGGCAGCCTCGAAATAGACCTCGCCGGTCGCCTCGTTGATCAGATCCGAGGCGAAATAGCGGCCGATCAGCTGCTCGTCGTCGACCTGGATGTCGCTGAGCCCGGCTTCGCGCAGGCGGCGGGCCATGCGGGGCGTCATCCGCTCGCCTTCGGCCACCGCCGTCTCGCCGGTGCGGGCGTCGCGCAGCGGGCTCGTCAGCTTGCCCTTGAACTGCTCCTCGCGGAACGGCGTCATCCAGCCGAGCGGCCCGCGGCGGAAGACGATCGTGCCGTAAAACCAGGAGAGGATCTCGTCCTTGGGCATGCCGACCGCTTCGCCCGGCTGCAGCGGCTTGCTCTCGGCCTTGCGGCGGGCCCGCTCCACCTCGGTGGCGGCATCGTCGAGCGCCATCAGCAAGGTCGTCGCCGGCAGCTTGCGGCGCCGGTCGATGCGGACATAGACGTGGTCT
This sequence comes from uncultured Alphaproteobacteria bacterium, assembly GCA_963814865.1. Lineage (GTDB taxonomy): Bacteria > Pseudomonadota > Alphaproteobacteria > ATCC43930 > CGMCC-115725 > AP-15. Next base: position 87,257 of record CAWFEN010000007.1, read on the forward strand.
TTGGCGTCGAACTCGAAATCGAGCCACGAGCCGCGATAGGGGATCACGCGGGCGGCGAACAGGTATTTGCCCGAGGAATGCGTCTTGCCCTTGTCATGGTCGAAGAAGACGCCCGGGCTGCGGTGCATCTGCGAGACGATGACCCGTTCGGTGCCGTTGATGATGAAGGTCCCGTTCTTCGTCATCAGCGGCATGTCGCCCATATAGACGTCCTGCTCCTTGATGTCGCGGATCGAGCGCGAGCCGGTATCCTCGTCGACGTCCCAGACGACCAGGCGCAGGGTGACCTTGAGCGGCGCGGCAAAGGTGATGCCGCGCTGCTGGCACTCCTCGACATCGTATTTCGGCGTCTCCAGCTCGTAATGCACGAATTCGAGCTGCGCGCGCTCGGAAAAGTCGCGGATCGGGAAAACCGATCTGAGAACCTCCTGGAGCCCGACATTGGCGCGCTCTTCGGAGGCCACGCCCATCTGCAGAAAGTGGTCGTAGGAACTCTTCTGGACCTCGATCAGGTTCGGCATCGGCGCGACCTCGGGGACGCGTCCGAAACTCTTGCGGATGCGCTTCTTGCCCGTGAAGGATATTGCCATGCATGCTCCTCGCTGTGGGCCGCCGCCGGCGCGCCCGAACTGACCGCCCCTACCCGAAAGACGCCGAAACCCGGCGTGCGCGACGGATCGCGCCCCGGTTCGGAGGTCTCGATGTCGGGCGCGGCGCCGTGCTGTTCCCGGACGCCCGCCCCGGTTGGAAAAACGTCGTGGCAGACCTACTTTATTTCGACAGTCGCGCCGGCATCTTCAAGCTGTTTTTTGATTTTTGCCGCCTCGTCCTTGTTGACGCCCTCCTTGACCAGCTTGGGCGCCGCCTCGACGAGATCCTTGGCTTCCTTGAGGCCGAGGCTGGTGATCGCCCGGACCTCCTTGATCACGTTAATTTTCTTCTCGCCGATTGCCGCCAGGATCACGTCGAACTCGGTCTGCTCGACAGCGGCTTCCGCCGGTGCCGCAGCCCCCGCCCCGAACGCCGCCACCGCGACCGGCGCCGCCGCCGAGACCCCCCATTTCTCTTCCAGCATCTTCGACAGCTGGGCCGCCTCGATCACGCTCAAGGCCGACAGATCGTCGACCAGCTTCGCCAACTCCGCCATCTTTTGCTCCTGACTGCCGCAATAAGGGTTGGTTACCGAAAATTCCGCCGCATTCCGCTAAGCCGCCGCGCTCCCGTTCTCCGCGCCCGGCTCCTCCGCGCCCTGGTTTTCCGCACCCTGGTTTTCCGCATGGGCGGCCAAGACCCGGGCGAGCTGGGCGGCAGGCGCCTGCAGCACGGTGGCGAGCCGGGTTGCCGGCGCGACGATCAGGCCGATCAGCCGCGCCCGCAATTCTTCGAGCGAGGGCAGGCTCGCCAGCTCCTTGACGCCCGCGGCATCGATCTGCTCGCCGGCGAGGCCGCCGCCGATGATGGTCAGCTTGGGGTTGCGGCTGGCGAACTCGACCACGACCTTGGCCGCGGCCACCGGGTCGCGCGAGAACGCGATCGCCGTCGGGCCGGTGAACAGCGGCGCCAGCGTCTTGAACGCCGTCCCGGCCAAGGCGCGCCGCGCCAGCCGGTTCTTGGTCACGCGAAAACGCGCCCCGGCGCCGCGCACCTGCCGGCGCAGCTGGGTAGCCTCGGCGACATTGAGCCCCGTCTGGTGGGTCACCACCACACATTGGGTGTCGGCGAGATCCTGCTGCAAGGCCTCGACCAGCTTCTGCTTCTGCGCCCGGTCCACTCCCGTCTCCGTATTCGCTCCGTCGCCGATACCGGCAACGGGCATGCCAGACCCGTCAAACACGAATCCGCGAAAGCCGCCGCGCGCCCGAACCGCCCGTCTAGGATCTCGCCGCCTCGGCGAGGTCGGACAATTCGAGCTTGACGCCCGGACCCATCGTCGAGCTCAGGCTGACCTTCTTGATGTAGCTGCCTCTGACGCCGCTCGGCTTGCCGCGGGTGATCGCGCCGACAAAGGCGCGTACATTATCCGCAAGCGCCTCGTCGGTAAAGCTCGCTTTGCCGACGCCGGCATGGACGAGCCCCGCCTTCTCGGCGCGGAACTCGACCTGCCCGCCCTTGGCGGCGCGCACCGCCTCGCCGACATTCTGCGTCACCGTGCCGAGCCGCGGGTTCGGCATCAGTCCGCGCGGGCCGAGAATCTTGCCGAGCCGGCCGACCAGCGCCATCAGATCGGGAGTGGCGATCGCCCGGTCGAAATCGATCTGCCCGCCCTGGACCTTCTCGGCGAGGTCCTCTGCGCCGACCACATCGGCGCCGGCGGCCTCGGCCTCCCTGGCCCGGTCGCCGCGCGCGAACACCGCCACCCGCACCGTCTTGCCGGTGCCGTGCGGCAGCATCACCATGCCGCGCAGGTTCTGATCGGGCTTGCGCGGATCGAGGTTGAGGTTCATCGCCACCTCGACGGTCTCGTCGAATTTAGCCGAGGCGCGTGCCTTGATCATCTTGACCGCTTCATCGACCGGGTGCGCTACCGCCGGATCGATCCCCTCATAGGCTTTTTTCAGCCGCTTGCCGATTTTTGCCATCGTCCTCACTCCACCACTTCGAGGCCCATCGAACGGGCCGACCCGATCAGCATGCGGCACGCCCCGTCGAGATCCTTCGCATTGAGGTCCGGCATCTTCTTCTCCGCGATCTCACGGATCTGGGCCATCGTGACCCGGCCGGCCGAACTGCCTTTGCCGGTCGTCTGCGAGCCCTTTTCGACCCCCGCCGCCTTTTTCAGGAAATAGCTGTTGGGCGGGCTCTTTGTCACAAAGGTGAAGGAGCGGTCGCCATAGGCCGTGATCACCACCGGGATCGGCATGCCGGGTTCGAGGTTCTGGGTCGCCGCATTGAACGCCTTGCAGAATTCCATGATGTTGAGGCCGCGCTGACCGAGGGCCGGGCCGATCGGCGGCGACGGATTGGCCTTTCCGGCCGGGACCTGCAATTTGACGATACCGACGATTTTCTTTGCCATGGATTGTCTTTCGTAGCGACGGGGGTGCGGGCGGCAGCGCCGCTCAGACCTTCTCGACCTGCGAGTATTCGAGTTCTACCGGTGTTGCACGTCCGAAGATCGACACCGCGACCTTGACCCGCGCCCGCTCCTCGTCGACGTCCTCGACGAGGCCGTTGAACGAGGTGAAGGGGCCGTCGCAGACTCGGACCTGCTCGCCGATCTCGAAGGTGATCGAAGGTTTCGGCCGCTCGATCCCCTCCTGCACCTGGCGCATGATGCGCGCCGCCTCGTGCTCGCTGATCGGCGATGGGCGGCCGCGACCGCCGAGAAAGCCGGTGACCTTGGCAGTGTTCTGGACGAGATGCCAGGTCTCGTCGCTGAGATCCATCCTGATCAGCACGTAGCCCGGAAAAAACTTGCGTTCCGAGTTGACCTTGGCCCCGCGTCTGACCTCGACCACCTCCTCGGTGGGAACAAGGATTTCCTCGAACCTGTCGGACAGGCTCTTCTGCTCGGCCTGCTCGCGGATCGCGGCTGCGACCTTCTTCTCAAAGCCGGAATAGACGTGGACCACATACCAGCGGCTTGCCATCGTTCAGCGTCCCGAGCCCTAATGCCCCAACCCGAAAACGAGGCGCACCCCGGCGGAAAAAGCCTGATCGATCAGGAAGAAGAAACCCGCCGCGATGAACACCATCACGAAGACCATCGCCGTCGTGACCACGGTCTCCTTGCGGGTCGGCCACGTGACTCGCGAGACCTCCTGGCGGACCTCTCGGAAAAACTCGGTCGGGTTCGCCTTCGCCATGATCTGTCCGCGCTCAAAAGTGTGGCTGCACTGCACTATATGGCACCGCCCGCGCCTCCGTTCCAGCGGCGCGCGCGCCGCGGCGGCTGGCAGGAGTGGAGGGGCTCGAACCCCCAACCCCCGGTTTTGGAGACCGGTGCTCTACCAGTTGAGCTACACTCCTACAATTCGCGCCCGGCCGCTCGGTAGCCGCGTCTCACTTTAGCCTGCCGGTTCTCCGCTTGCTCGCCGCTCTTGCGGCCAGCCTTGTGGGCGCGCGTTCTAGGTGCGTTCGCCGCCCCGTGTCAATCCCGTTCGGCGACATCCGCCGTCGAGCCGAGCCATGCCGGCTTCGGCTGCCGCCGCTAAGAATCCATGACGACCGATTTGAGCCTGGCGACGGCGCTGCCGGGGCTGGTCAGGACAGGCCGGTCGAGTACGGCGCCGACCGCCGCCGCCGCCCGTGCGGTCGAGAAATGCGCCAGCAGCACCGCATCGCACGCGGCAAAGCGCGGTGCCGCGTCGGCGATCAGGCGATCGTGCTCGGCGCCATCACCCACTTTCAACGCCGCCATCGCCCCCGGAACGCAGTATGTTTCGATCGTTGCCGATACCCGTCGCGCTCCGGCGATCGCCCGGAATTCGTCTTCCATCGAGGCGACGCTCGGCGCGAAGGTTGCCAGCATGCCGAGATGCCGGCCGGTTGCCAACGCCGCTTCGAACATCGCCTCGTTGGGCTTCAGCACCGGGATTGGGGCCGCCGCCGCGGCAGCCTCGATTGCCTCGCCGAAGGCCGAGCAGGTAAACAGGATACCGCGGGCCCCGGTCGCAGCGCCATATTCGGCCAATGCCATGATGCGGCGCGTCATCGCCGCGGTCAGGATGCCGTCCCGCTCGCGGTCGAGGCTCAACGAATCATCGAGGATGTTGCCGCATTCGGCCTCCGGCCAAAGCCGGCGAAACGCCTCCTGCACCGGCACGATGGCTACCGCCACGGCGTGGATCAGAGCGATGCGGGTCGTCATCCCGGCTCCTTCGCGGCGATGAGCCGGTGCGGCACCGTGCGGACGCAGATTGCGCCGCGGGTCAAGCGCAACCCGCTCTCGCCGCGGCGCTGTTGCAGCAGCGCGGCTACCCGAGCCGCCCCTCGACGGGAGGACCGGCCCGGGCGTCGCGTCTTCAAGGACCGAACGGCTTACGCGTGGCTCGCCTGATACAACGGGCCGCGGATGATCTGACCGGGCAGTGCGTCGGTCAGCTGCCCGTTCTCCAGCAACACGGTGCCGTTGACGATCACGTGGTCGATGCCAACCGCCTCGCGCCTGACCTGCACGCCGCCGGCCGGCATTGTGGCGACCGGCTCACGCGGTTTCGAGGCGATCGTATCGGGGTCGAAGATCGTGATGTCGGCGACCTTGCCGGCGGCGATAAAGCCGCGATCGGTAATGTCGTGCATTAACGCGGTCTTACCGGTCAGCCGATAGACCGCCTCTTCGAGGGTCAGCACCTGCTCTTCGCGTACCCAATGGCTCAGCAGGTTCGTGCTGGTCTCGTGCCGGTCGGCGGTGTGCGGCCGGCCGCCGCCGTCGCTGGTGCCGATCACGGTGAATTGCGAGCCGAGGATGTGCTTCTGTGTCTTCGGATCATGGTTGCGGTCGATCGCCTGGAAGCAGGTCTGCAAATCCTCATCAAGCGACAGATCGAGGAAGGCGTCCATGATGCCCTTGTTCTGATCCTTGGCGATCTGCTCGACGCTCTTGCCCTCGAGGTGCCGGTTCTGCCCCTTCGTCGTCATGAACACCTCGACCAGGTCCCAGCGCCGGTTGAACAGGCCGCGGGCGCGGCCGCGCCGATCGGTCATCCCACCTTCCTGAGCGACCGTGCCCTCGACCGCCTCGGCCGACATCGCCTTGCGGATCTCCGGGTCCCGGAACGCGCGCATTCTCTCCTGGTAGGGCAAGGCCATGACCCGGTCCCAAGTGGGCATGCCGCGGAAGAAGCCCTCGGGATGGGTGATGTCCTCGTCCTGCGGGACGTTGAGGCCACGCTGCAGATCGAAGATCGCGCCGGCGACGGTCGACAGGCACGAGCCGTAGCAGCGGGCACCGCTCTTGAACCCGTCCTCGAGCCATTTCAGGTGCTCGACCCATTCATCGGGGTTGCCGATCGGATCCGACATCAAGTTGTAGATCGACGGCCGCCCGGTCCGCGCCGCGAGCTCGCGGGCGACCTGCCGGGTCTGCTTGGTGCCGCCCGGCGCGCCGCCGGCGACCTGGAACACGCCGGTGCCGAGTTCGCCGAGCACGCTTGCCAGCGCCCACCGCTCCTCGTCATTGCCGACCCCGGCGGGATCGCCGCGATCCTTCGGCGCCGTCGAAAAGCCGAGCGCACCGTCATGCATCGCCTCGCGGATCAGCCGCTGCATCGCGGCCATCTCTTCCGGCGTCGCCTGCCGCTCGGAGGCCGCCTCGCCCATCACATAGCGGCGGATGCCCGAATGGCCGACCAACGTGCCGACGTTGATGCCGCGCCGCTTGCCGAGCGCATTCAGATACTCGCCGACCAATTCCCAGGTCACATCGACCCCGGCCTTCATGACCGGAAGCGGGATCTGTTCCGCGTCGGAGAAGAATTCGAGATACCACTCGGCATCGCCGGGCCGGACAGGGGCGATCACCTGCCCGCACTGGCCGACGATGACGGTGGTGTTGCCGTTGTGCACCCACGAGCCGCAATAGGGGTCCCAGACCGCCTGCGGATCGAAATGAGTATGATGGTCGATGAACCCCGGGGCGACGACACGCCCCGCAGCGTCGATCGTGCGTTTGGCGGCGGCACCATTGGACTTGCCGACCCCCACAATTTTTCCGTCTTGCACAGCCACATCCGCGACAAATGCCGGCTCGCCCGAACCGTCGACGACGCGCCCGTTTTTGATCAGCAGATCATACGCCATGAGCTGTTCTCCTCTTTGGCCCTCGCTCGGTCCGAGCGCTGAGCCTGTGGCGGCAGGCCGCTTCCGGCGAAGCGTCGACCTACCCGCACCTAGTCCGTCCGATGCAATCCGAGCCTACGCCTCGCCGGGACATTCAGCAATATCTTCTCGATGCAGGCGACGATTGTTGGAGGAATATTCCAGAATGAACCATTTTCATTGTCATCATGAACTGAGTTCATCTTTTCCGGCCCCGACCGCCGCTACGGCCTCTTCGACCGCCGCCAGTCCTGGACCTGCTGCGGCCAGGCCCGATTGATGATGCCGAGCGGGCCGCAACGGCCGACGGCAAACACCCGCGTCCGATCCGCGGCAATCCGTTGCTCCTAGTGGAGCGGCTCTAACGCTCAGCCCCCGTCCGCTTTCCTCTTCGTCATTCCCGCGAAAGCGGGAACCCAGAGCCTGCCCCTGGCTTGAACAGGAGGCGGCAGGCGCCGAGCGCCTGCCCTGGACCCCCGCCTGCGCGGGGGCGACGGTCAGGAAGTATGGGAGTCATTTGTCAGGGTTAGTACCCCTAGAGACTGACTACGCCCGGATCGAACGCGAATTCGATGCAGCTTCCGATCTTCCCGGGGCTGTGCTCGACGCCGAGCCGGCACTTCTTCCGCGCGGCGGCGAGCGCGGCGTGCTGCTTCGCGTCTCGCGGCCCGTACGGGCCGCCGACGGTTACTTCTTGCCGACCGGAACCGGGATGCCGGCGATTTTCACGCCGACCGCGCCCAGATGGTTGCGGCTGGTGAAATACAGCGTTTTCCAGTCGGCGCCGCCGAAAGCGAGGTTGGTGGTGGCCGATGCGCCGTGGACGATGCGGCCGAGCTTTTTGCCGTTCGGGTCGACGACCCATAGCCCGCCGGCGCCGCCGCAATAGACGTTGCCCTCGACATCGACCTTCATGCCGTCCGGAACGCCGGGCTCGGCGCCGCGCAGATCGACGAAGACGCGGTCGCTGTGCCTGGCCAGCATGCCGTTCGGCATCAGATCGAACGCGCGGATATGGCCGCGGCGCGAATCATTGATGTAGAGCACCGATTCATCGGGCGAGAAGGCGAGACCGTTGGGTACGATGAAATCGTCGGCGAGGAGACTGAGGCTCCCGAGATCGGGGGTGACGCGGTAGACGCCGGAAAAGGTCAGATCCCATTGCTGCGGCGCGTTGGGGCTGGTCCACGGGTCGGTGAAATAGATGCAGCCGTCCGATTTGACGACGACGTCGTTGGGCCGGTTGAGCTGCCGCCCCTGAAAGCTGTTGGCGACGACGGTGATGCTGCCGTCGAGCTCCTGGCGGGTGACCCGGCGCGAATCGTGCTCGCAGGCGATCAGCCGCCCCTGCAGGTCGCGCGTCAGCCCGTTGGCCCGGTTCGTCGGCTCCTGGTGGAGCGACGCGCCCTTGCCCGGCTCGTATTTCATGCGCTTGTTGTTGTGGATGTCGCTGAACAAAAGATAGCCGCCTTCCCGCCACCACAGCGGCCCCTCGGCCGGACCGTGCGCCCCGCCGAAGCCGTCGGCCAGGTCATGGATCGGCTCCGCTGCAGAGACGATCTTTTCCAGTTCCGGAGCCAATTGCTCGATGCGTTTCGCTGACTGCGCCATGGCGAATTCCTCCTGTCGGTATCCGGTATGCTCAGCGCGGCACGTCGCCCCAGACGGCGTAGCGCCGGCGCGGCCGCCGTTCGCGCCCTTCCTCCGCCATGCGCCGCTCCTGCGCGGCGACGAGATCGAGGAACGGATCGCTGGCGATGGCGACGAGGCCGCGCGCCGCGAACAGTTTTTCGATCTCCTCGCGCGGCCTTCCGCCGAGGAACGGTAGCCGGTCGCCGATCGCCGCGTATTCGGAGCTTCTGCGGGCATTGTCGAGCGGCTCCGGCGTCGCGCTGACATCGGCCTGCCCGTCGACGACGACGAGGCGTCCGCCCGGCCGCAATACGCGGATCCACTCGTCGATCGCCGCCTCGGGATGCGGCAAGGTCCACAACAGATGCCGGCTGACGGCGAGGTCGAAGCCGGCCGGCGCAAAGGGCAGCTGCTCGGCGTCGGCCTCTTCGAAGCGGATCGCGGCAGCGCGCCCGGCCGCCTTCTTGCGCGCCTGCGCGATCATTGCCGGCGCGAAATCGACGGCGGTGACGCGGTGGCCGCGGGACGCCAGCTCGAGGCTCAAAAAGCCGGTGCCGCAGCCGATGTCGAGCGCGTCGAGCGTGCTGCGGCCGGCCAGGACGAGGCCGAGGACGCGGTCCCAGGCGGCACGCTCGGCCGCGCTGCCGATGCTGTGGCCGAAATCTTCGTCGAAATGCGCGGCCCGCCGGTTCCAATGGGCGGCGACCTGCCGTTTGACCGGGTCGTTCAGTGCGGATGTCATCGGATATGCCTTACGAAAGCCCAACGACCGCAGCCAGCGCCTCGACCTGTTCGAGGTGGCGCGAGACCGGGTTGAGGAGGAGGTGGCTGGCGCCCATCGCCACCAGTTCTTCGAGCCGCTCGCGCACCTGCTCGGGCGTGCCGTGGATGCCCGAGGCGTCGGTTCCGTCGGGGTTGCGATAAACCGTGGTGAACCACCGGTTCAGTTCGGCCCGCGCCACCTCCGGCTTTTCGTCGACCGCGATAAACACCCGTTTCGAGACCGGAAACGCCGCCGGATCGCGCCCGGCCTGCTCCAGCGCCGCGCGCAGGACCGGAACCGATTGGGCAAAGGCGGCGATGCTCGACCCGCCCGAGCCCATCCAGCCATCGGCGATCCGGGCGGTGCGGCGCACCGCATCGGGATGGCCGACTCCCATCCAGATCGGCAGATGCGGCTGCTGCACCGGCTTCGGCATCATATTGCCGCCTGCGAGCCGATAGACAGCTGCCCCGATAGTCGACCTGCCGCTCGGTCCACAACGCCCGGATCAGCTCGACCCCCTCACGGAAGCGCCGCACGCGGCGCTCGGTCGGCACCGCAAACTGGGCGTAGTGATGCTCGCGGCCGAGGCCCAGGCCGAGGATGGCGCGGCCGCCGCTGACATAGTCGAGCGTCGCCCATTGATGCGCGACATGGACCGGGTGATGGATCGGCAGCACGACGACCGACGCGCCGAGCCGGATGCGTGTCGTGACCGCCGCCGCCCAGCTCAGCACCACCACGGGATCGAAGCAGAACACGTGGTCGAGCGTGTTCTCGGTCACCCACAGGTCGCGAAAGCCGAGCGCCTCGGCCCGCTGGGCGACCTCGCGCACCACGCCCATGGGCAACGGATCGGGCGAGCGGTGGGGCAGCGAGACGCCGAGCGGAATCCGGTCCTTCAGGGCCATGCGCTGCGCCTTGGCGGCGTCTTAGACCTTTTCGATCAGCTCCATCTGCGCCCCGTCCGGAGCCTCGATAAAGCAGACATGGCGGCCGTTGTTGGGCGGCGGCTCTTCGAGGATGCGCACGCCATTGGCCTTCATCCTGGCCAACGTCCCCGGATAGTCGTCGGTCTGCACGGCGATGTGCTCGATGCCGTAATGCTGCTCGTGGTTCTGGCTGGCAATCAACGTCGTGATGTTGAGCTGGAGCCCGTGCAGATCGAGGCGAAAGCCGCGGCCGGGGATTTCGGCCGTCATCGTCGCGCCAAAATTGTCGACGTAGAATTGCGCGGTCTGCTTCGGGTCGTGGGTCTTGATGTGCACATGCTGAACCGCATAGGCCATGGTCGTCCTCCTTCTCGCCGGTTGTTTTGTGCGCGGTGAGCCGCGTGGTCGAGATCGACGCCGGCACGATATCGCGATCGGCGGGAGCGCGCCACTCCTTACGCGCGATTGCCGGCGTAGCTCGTCAGATCGATGAATTCGAGCACCGTGCCGTCGGGGTCGCGGAAATAGGCCCGCGGACCGTTGACGACGCCGCCCTGCCGGTCCTCCTCGAAGGTGATCGCGACGCCCTTGGCGCGCAGATGGTCGAGCGCCGCCGGGTAATCGTCATGCGCGATGACGAAGGAATGGTGCACGCCGCCGTGATCGTCGGGCAGCGGGTTGATCGGCGGATCGCGCTCGACCAGGATCACGCAGGTTCCAGCGGCATCGAGAAACGACATGTGCCCGCCCGGCACCGTCGCCAGATGCCGGCAGCCGACGATCTCGGTATAAAAGCGGGTGCTTCTCGCGACGTCGCTGACCGGGATGCTGAAATGGGCAACGGATTTGATCGCGACCATCCGACCCTCCCTCTTCTCCGGCCAGCATGAGGCTTTCGCGCTCGCCCGGCAAGGCCGGCCGCCGACCACCACCGCATGATCGCGTTCAGCGCTGCTCCCCTGATGCGGCGCTGACGCAGGGCGCCAAAAACTCGGGCAGCGACGTCTGGATGCCCGGCAAGGCGTAAAAACAAAAGTCTCCCCTTTTGCATTGGTGCATATAAGCCCAGTGCGTCAGCAGAAGATTTGCCGCGGCCAAGCTGGACATCTGATTTTCCATCGTCCATCGGCCCTCTTGCGGCGCCATTGTGCCGAGCCCGACCGTTGGCTCGGCCGCCGAGCCACCGCTCCCGCCCAGCGGCGTGAAGGTGAGATACACTCTGCCCTCGGGAGTGACCGATCCGACCAGCTGCAGGCAGGTCGGCGTGCCGGAAGCCGTTGCCGACGCCCGATTGTACGAGACCGCGGTGATCCCCCAAAAGTATCCGCCGCGGTATTGCTCGATGTGATACACGGTCTGGTCGGAAACCGGGATCGGCGCCGTCAGCGCCGGGTTCGACGCGAGTGCCGGCAAATATTTCGCCGGCACGTACCAGTATGTATCCGCCAGCCACTGCCAGCGGCCGACGCCCGCCGCCTCCTGGGCGCCCGCCGGCACGGCCGCCGACCCCAGATTCGCGGCCAGGACCAACCCGCCTAGAGCTGCACCGATCCAATTCCTGCGCACTTTCCTCTCCCGCGAGCGCCGTCATGAAGGCTGATCCTTACGGGTTCTCGTTACCGAACAATGAAGAACCTGTTGCGCAGACCCGACATCCGCTGCGTGATCGAGCGGCCCGTCTATCGCCGAGCCCCGATCCGCATCGCTCCGGTCCGGCCGTCGGCTGATGGGAGATCATCGCGCCTCGACGCCGGCTCCGGGCGCGGATCGTCAGCCGGCATTTCATCTCGCCGCGTCGGGCGCACCCGCGCCGAACTGCCGGCCGGTTCATCGGCGATGGACCGCCCGCCGCCGAACGTGGCACGATGGCAGCCGCGTGCGGCTGTGGAGGGAACCATGGACGTCGGCCTGATGATGATTTTCGCGAGCTACGGCTGGGAGAATATCGGCGACGGCCAGGTGTGGAGCGAGGATCTGCGCCTCGCGCGCCAGGCGCCCGGCCTTGGCTTCGACGTGCTGTGGTCGGCCGAGCACCATTTCTTCGACTATTCGTTCTGCCCCGACAATTTGCAGCTGATGACCTACCTGGCGGGCGTGTGTCCGGACATCGATCTCGGCACGGCCGCCGTGATCGTGCCCTGGCACGACCCGCTGCGCGTCGCCGAGCAGGCGGCGGTGCTCGACCTGCTGTGCGGAGGCCGGCTGCGCCTCGGGCTCGGCCGCGGCCTCGCGCGGCGCGAGTTCGCGGCGTTCCGCGGCACCATGGACGAGAGCCGCGAGCGGTTCGACGAGGCCGCGCCGATGATCGTCGAGGCGCTGCGCACCGGCTGGATCGAGGGCGACGGCAGGCACTACCGGCAGCCGCGGGTCGAGCTGCGCCCGCGCCCGCAATACAGCTTCGACGGGCGCATCTATGCGGTTGCGTCGAGCGAGGATTCGGTCGATGCCGCGGCCCGGCTCGGCGCCCATATGGTGATGTTCTCCGATCGCCCCTGGCCGATGCGGTTGCCGGCGATCGAGCGCAATCGCGAACTGTTCCGCGAGTACCACGGCGTCGACGCGCCGAGCATGATGATCACCGATTTCTGCATCTGCGCGACCGGTCTCGACGAGGCGGAGGCGCTGGCGCGCCGGCACATGGGCAAGTTCGTCGAGAGCAATTTCGACCATTACGAATTCCTCGGCGAGCATTTCTCCACCGTAAGGGGCTATGATGCCTATGCGCAGAAGGCCGAGATCGCGCGCAAAGGCGGCCTGGAGGGTGCCGTCGAGGGCTTCATGAAAGCCGCGGTATGGGGCACCCCGGATCGCATCCTGCGCGAGCTGGAGGCACGGCGCGCGGTGATCGGGGATTTCGAGCTGAACGCGTCGTTCCGCTTCGGCGGCATCCCATACGACACGGCGGAAGCGTCATTGCGGTTGTTTGCCAGGGAGGTGCTGCCGGTGTTGAAAGGCTGGCAGCCTTCCGCCGGTGCTCGGCGAGCGCGGATATTCGACGGCCATCCCGCCGGCTGACCCGATCCACGCCCCCGTGCCAGCGATGCCGGCGCCGGCCGCGGCGCGGCCGACCCTATTCCCCGGAAAACCCCAGCTTCAGCTGCAGGCGGATGCCGCCGAGCCTGTTGCCGGCGCTGTCGCAGACCACGACGGCATGGTGGCCGCCGTCGTCGAGCAGCTCGCGCGCCCGTTGCAGCGCCTCGCCTTCGGTGCCGAAGGTTTCGGTCCGGGGCGCGGCCTCGTTGCGCCATTTCTTCACCGAAACCGGCACCCCGTCATCATAGGAGATTCGATAGGCCATCCTCAGTTTTTCCCCTATTCCAGGTTGGCAACATCGTCCCGGCCGCCGAGCTGCCGGGCATATCCAAGGTTCGCCGCGATATGCCCCGCCATCGGACAAACCTGCCCGTTCGATGGTGGGGATTGTTGGTAAGGCCCGAGTGTCTAGGGCGGGTACACGGTGAATAGTGTTTGCGGCATCAATATGACGTTTGGGATTCTATGAGTAACATTGTGAAGTTGTGACGATTTCGTGACGAACGTCGATTTGTCTCGGTAAATACATTGACAATGCCTGTCAAATGCCGCGTCGCGAATCTGTGCGGCGCGACGGCCCTGCCACATTCTCGACGTGCCACCGGCCACGGCCGCGGCGTTTGGCGCTGGCGCCGGCAAATCATCTCGGCCCGGTTCGGGAGCGCGCGAATGCCGCGGCCCCGGCCTTGCCAAGAGGGCGGTCGCCCCGTACCTAATCACCCATCCCGGTTCGGCCATAGGCCGCCCGCTCGAGGGAGGTGCGCGATGAAGCTCCACGACGACAAGCTGTTCCGGCAGCAATGCTACATCGACGGCGAATGGGCCGACGCGCTGAACCGCGGCACGATCCCGGTCACCAACCCGGCGACGGACGAGACGCTCGGCACCGTGCCGCGGATGGGCGCCGAAGAGACCCGGCGCGCGATCGAGGCGGCCGACCGCGCCTTGCCCGCCTGGCGCGCCAGGACCGCCAAGGAGCGCGCCCAGATCCTGCGCCGCTGGTTCGACCTGATGATGGCGAACCAGGAGGATCTCGCCGCCCTGATGACCGCCGAGCAGGGCAAGCCCCTGGCCGAGTCGCGCGGCGAGATCGCCTATGCCGCAGCCTTCATCGAATGGTTCGGCGAGGAGGGCAAGCGCATCTACGGCGACACGATCCCAGCCCATATGGCCGACAAGCGCATCGTCGTCACCAAGGAGCCGATCGGCGTCTGCGCCGCGATCACGCCGTGGAATTTCCCGGCGGCGATGATCACCCGCAAGGCCGGACCGGCCTTGGCCGCCGGCTGCACGATGGTGGTCAAGCCGGCGACCGCGACCCCCTATTCGGCGCTCGCCTTGTGCGAGCTGGCCGAGCGCGCCGGGGTGCCGAAGGGCGTCTTTTCCTGCGTCACCGGCGGCGCCAAGGAGATCGGCGGCGAGATGACCTCGAACCCGACCGTGCGCAAGCTGACCTTCACCGGCTCGACCGAGATCGGCAAATTGCTGATGGAGCAGTGCGCCGGCACGGTCAAGAAGATGTCGCTCGAGCTGGGCGGCAACGCACCGTTCATCGTCTTCGACGACGCCGATATCGAGATGGCGGTCAAGGGGGCGATCGCCTCCAAATACCGCAACGCCGGCCAGACCTGTGTCTGCGCCAACCGCATCCTGGTGCAGGACGGGGTCTACGACGCCTTCACCAAGAAGCTCGCCGAGGCCGCCGGCGCGATGAAGGTCGCCCAAGGGTTCGAGCCGGGTGCGGTGATCGGCCCGCTGATCGACATGCGGGCGGTCGAAAAGGTCGAGACCCACATCGCCGACGCGCTGAAAAAGGGCGCCAAGGTGGTGATCGGCGGCAAGCGCAGCGCCTTGGGCGGCAGCTTCTTCGAGCCGACGGTGCTGACCGGCGTCACCACCGACATGATGATCACCCGTGAGGAGACCTTTGGCCCGGTGGCGCCGCTCTACCGCTTCACGACCGAGGCGGAGGCGGTCAGGATGGCCAACGACACCGAATTCGGGCTGGCCGCCTATTTCTACAGCCGCGACATCGGCCGCATCTGGCGCGTCGCCGAGGCGCTCGAATACGGCATCGTCGGCATCAACGAAGGCATCATCTCGACCGAGATCGCGCCGTTCGGCGGCATGAAGGAAAGCGGCATCGGCCGCGAAGGCTCGAAATACGGCATCGAGGAATTCCTCGAAGTCAAATACCTGTGCATGGGCGGCATCGACCGCTAGAGCATCGTACGAAACAGGCCGGCCAGGATCGGATAGAATATGGATACGAATATCATGACCAAGGATCAGGTTAAGGCAGCATTGGCACGGGTGCCGACCTGGCCGGCGGACCGGCAGCAGGAACTGGCCGAGATCGCCCTCGAAATCGAGGCAGAGGTCGCCGGCGCCGAATACGACGCGACGCCGGACGAATTGGCAGCGATCGACGAAGGGCTTGCCGGGGAAGCCGCGAGCGAGGAGGAAGTCCAAGCGGCCTTCGCCTGTTTTCGGCAGGCATGAAGGTCGAGTATTCGAAGCAAGTCATCGCCGACCTTCAAAAAATCGCTGTATTCATCTCGACCGGGATCGCCCCCTTCGGCGGCATGAGGGAAAGCGGCTCCAGCCGGTTACCGGGGCCGAGCGAGGATGGCGATCCGCGACCCGTGCCATCGGCCGCGGGGAGTCGCCGCTCGCGCCATCCTCTCGGGGCGGTGCGCGGTTCCGGGTCGCCATCGGGCGCCGATCGCGCTAGCTTGGCCGCTTCGGCGGAGCGGGGCTTCGCGTAGGAAGACGGGCGGTCAGGGGAGGAGAGGCAATGCTGCAAATGGCCGGGCGCATGGGCGTCCTCGGCACCGAAACCGCGTTCGAGGTGCTGGCCCGCGCCCAGGCGCTGGCGGCGCAGGGCCGCAGGGTCATCAATCTCGGGATCGGCCAGCCCGATTTCCCGACCCCCGACCACATCGTCGAGGCCGGCCGCAAGGCCCTGGCCGATGGGCACCACGGCTATACGCCGGCCAACGGCATCCCCGAGCTGCGCCGGGCGGTGGCGGCCGACCTCTATCGCCGGCACCGGGTCGAGGTGTCGCCCGAGCTGGTGCTCGTCGTCCCCGGCGGCAAGGTCACGATGTTCTTTGCGATCCTGATGCTCGGCGAGCCGGGGGTCGAGATCCTCTACCCGAACCCCGGCTTTCCGATCTATGAGAGCGTGATCCGGTTCTCCGGCGCCACCCCGGTGCCGATCCCGCTGCACGAAAGCGCCGGCTTTTCGTTCAGCGCCGAAGAGGTGCTGGAAAAGATCACGCCGCGCACCCGCCTCCTGATCGTCAACAGCCCGGCCAACCCGACCGGCGGCGTCGTCCCGCGGGCGGAGCTCGACCGCCTCGTCGCCGGGCTCGAACGTCATCCGCAGGTCGCGGTGCTGAGCGACGAGATCTATGGCGAGATCCTTTACGACGGCGCCGAGCATGTCAGCCTGCTCGGCTATCCGTCGCTGCGCGACCGGCTGATCCTGCTCGACGGCTGGAGCAAGACCTATGCGATGACCGGCTGGCGGATGGGCTACGGCGTCTGGCCCGAGGCGCTGACCGGCGCGGCGCAGCGGCTCGCCATCAACTGCCACTCCTGCGTCAACGCCGCGGCCCAATTCGCCGGGATCGCGGCGCTGACGGGCCCGCGCGAGCCGGTCCGGCGGATGGTCGCCGCCTTTGCCGAGCGTCGGCAAATGATCGTCGCGGCGCTGAACGCCGTGCCCGGCTTTCGCTGCGCCCGGCCGGGCGGCGCCTTCTATACGTTTCCGAACGTGACCGGCACCGGGCTCGATGCGCGCAGCCTGCAGGGCAGGCTGCTCGAAGAGGCCGGGGTCGCCACCATCTCCGGCACCAGCTTCGGCGAGTTCGGCGAAGGCTATCTGCGCATCTCATACGCCAACGGCCTCGCCGCGATCGAGGAGGCGATCGAACGCATCCGCAAACTGGTCGGGAACCTGCCGGCGAGCGACGCCGCCCGAGCACGAGGTGCGAGGCATTGATGCTCAATAATTAGTCATATTGATGCTTTCTTCGCCCGCCAGTCGGGCGGGCGGGCCCCGGCCCGATTTCCGCCGATGCGGACCCCTGTCGGCATGGGTTATGCTTCGCCGGGTGTCGAGGACGGGCACCGGCCCGGGAAAGATCGGAAAACGATGAAGAAGATCGAGGCCATCATCAAGCCGTTCAAGCTCGACGAGGTGAAGGAGGCGCTTCACGAAGTCGGCATCAGAGGCATTACCGTCACCGAGGCCAAGGGTTTCGGCCGCCAGAAAGGCCATACCGAATTGTATCGCGGGGCCGAATACGTGGTCGATTTCCTGCCCAAGGTAAAGATCGAAGTGATCATGGAAGATGCGCTGGTCGAGCGCGCGGTCGAGGCGATCCAGCAGGCGGCTCACACCGGCCGGATCGGCGACGGCAAGATCTTCGTCACCTCGATCGACGAGGCGATCCGCATCCGCACCGGCGAACGCGGCCCCGACGCCATCTGAACCCGCGCCGACGGGGACGCGCCCGCGCTTGCCGGTCGCCGCAGCCGGAGGGCGGCGCTAAAGCTGCCGAAATCGGGTTGCGCATCGGAACACGATCCCTGACGCGGCGTCTGCCGGCAGCGGCCCGCCCACTCGGCCCAACTCTTGCTTGGCCTCCAACCGATCAAGCTGAAAGGGAGCGCTTATGCCCTACAATCTGAAGACGCCCGAGGACGTCGTTCGGGCGATCAAGAACGACAAGATCGCGATGGTCGATCTGCGGTTCACCGACCTGCCGGGCACTTGGCAGCATTTCTCGGTACCGCCGAGCGCCCTCGGCGAGGATGCGTTCGAGGACGGCGTCGGGTTCGACGGATCGTCGATCCGCGGGTTCCAGGAGATCCAGGAAAGCGACATGCTGATCATTCCCGATCCGGCATCGGCCTTCCTCGATCCGTTTTTCGAAGTGCCGACCCTGGTGCTGATCTGCACGATCCGCGACCCGGTCACCGGGCAGAGCTATTCGCGCGATCCGCGCAACGTCGCGCAGAAGGCCGAAGCCTATCTGAAGGGAACCCGGATCGGCGACACCGCCTATTTCGGGCCCGAGCTCGAGCATTTCGTCTTCAACGAGGTGCGCTACGACCAGTCGACCAATTACGGCTTTTACGAAATCGACGCGGTCGAAGCGAATTGGAGCGCGGTGTCGCGCAACGGTCCCGGTCTCGGCCATATCCTGCGCCCGAAGGAAGGCTATTTCCCGGTGCCGCCGGCAGACACCCTGCAGGACGCGCGCAGCGAGATGGTCGGCCTCCTCGAGGCGATCGGCATCCCGATCGAAGCGCATCACCACGAAGTCGCCACCGGCGGCCAGGGCGAGATCGACATGCGCTTTGCCCCGCTGACGCGCATGGCCGACAACGTCATGATCCACAAATACGTGGTCAAGAACGTCGCCCGGAAACGCGGCATGACGGCGACCTTCATGCCCAAGCCGCTGTTCGGCGACAATGGCTCGGGGATGCATGTCCATTCGAGCATCTGGGCGGGCGAGCGGCCGCTGTTCGCCGGCGACGGCTATGCCGGAACCAGCGAGCTGATGCGCCACTACATCGCCGGGCTGCTGAAGCATGCACCGGCGCTGCTGGCGATCTGCGCGCCGACGGTCAATTCCTATCGCCGCCTGGTGCCGGGCTTCGAGGCGCCGGTCAATCTCGGCTATTCGCAGCGCAACCGCTCGGCCGCCTGCCGCATTCCGATGTATTCGCCGAGCCCC
Source organism: uncultured Alphaproteobacteria bacterium (assembly GCA_963814865.1). Lineage (GTDB taxonomy): Bacteria > Pseudomonadota > Alphaproteobacteria > ATCC43930 > CGMCC-115725 > AP-15. Next base: position 106,132 of record CAWFEN010000007.1, read on the forward strand.
AAGGCAAAGCGCGTCGAGTTCCGCTGCCCCGATCCGTCATGCAATCCCTATCTGGCGTTTTCGGCGATGCTGATGGCCGGCATCGACGGGATTCAGAACCGGCTCGATCCCGGCGACCCGATCGACAAGAACCTGTACGATCTGCCGCCGCAGGAACTGGCGAAGGTCCCGTCCGCCCCCGGTTCGCTCGAGGAATCGCTGAATGCGCTCGAACGCGACCATGCTTTCCTGCTCAAGGGCGACGTGTTCACGCCCGACGTGATCGAGACCCATTTGAGCTACAAGCGCAGCCGCGAAGTCGATGAGATGCGCCTGCGGCCGCATCCGCACGAGTTCTTCCTCTACTACGACGTGTAGATAGTCCGGCACGGTGGCGGCCATCGCCGCTGCCGTGCCGACGAGCGGCGGCGCGAGCCTTCTTTTTCACTCCGCTCCCGCCCATGTCGCAGGGGCCGCGTCCGGCATGGGCTTGACAGGCCGCGCGCAAGGCCGTCTGGTGCCCCGAGAGACGCTGCCGACCCGCGCCCCGGACCATTCATTTGCCGTCGGGCCGCCGTGCGGGCGCGTTTCGACGGCGCGACTGCATTGTCAACCAGAGTACGGAACCTGCGATGTCCGATACCCGGAAAGTCCTGGAGCTGATCAAGGAGCACGACGTCAAATATGTCGACTTCCAATTCACCGATCCGCGCGGCAAGTGGCAGCATTTGGCCCATCACGTGCGCACGATCAGCGACGAGTTCCTGAACGAAGGGGTGATGTTCGACGGCTCGTCGATTGCCGGGTGGAAGGCGATCAACGATTCGGACATGATGCTGGTCCCCGATTGCGCGACCGCGGTGCTCGACCCTTTCGCCGCGCAGACCTCGCTGATCGTCTTTTGCGACGTGCATGAGCCGCTGACCGGACAACCCTATGCCCGCGACCCGCGTTCGACCGCCAGAAAAGCCGAGCAATACCTGATTTCGACCGGGATCGGCGACAAGGCGTTTTTCGGGCCGGAAGCGGAGTTCTTCGTCTTTGACGACGTGCGCTACTCGGCGACGATGCACGGTGCGATGTACGAGATCGACAGCGAAGAAGGCCCCTATGTCAGCGCCAAACAGTTTCCCGACGGCAACAGCGGCCATCGCCCGCCGATCAAGGGCGGCTATTTCCCGGTGCCGCCGGTCGACAGCCAGAGCGATCTGCGGGCCGAGATGCTGTCGGTCATGGCCGATATGGGGCTCGCGGTCGAGAAGCATCACCACGAGGTGGCGCCGAGCCAGAACGAGCTTGGGTTTCTCTATTCGACCCTGGTGCGGACGGCCGACAACCTTCAGATCTACAAATACGTCGTGCACAATGTCGCGAACCAATACGGCAAGACGGCGACCTTCATGCCAAAGCCGGTGATGGGCGACAACGGCTCGGGCATGCACGTCCATCAATCGTTGTGGAAGGGCGACGGGTCGGCCTTTGCCGGCAACCTCTACGCCGATCTGTCCGAAACCGCGCTCTATTACATCGGCGGCATCATCCGGCATGCGAAGGCGATCAACGCCTTCACCAACCCGACCACGAACAGCTACAAGCGGCTCATCCCCGGGTTCGAGGCGCCGGTGCTGCTCGCCTATTCCTCGCGCAACCGCTCGGCTTCCTGCCGCATCCCCTACACGGCGAGCCCGAACGGAAAGCGCGTGGAGGTGCGCTATCCCGACCCGGCGGCCAACCCCTACCTGGCTTTTGCAGCGATGCTGATGGCCGGGCTGGACGGCATCCAGAACCGGATCCATCCGGGCGACCCGATCGACAAGAACCTCTACGATTTGCCGCCCGAGGAATTGAAGGACGTTCCGGTCGTCTGCGGCTCGTTGCGCGAGGCATTGGGCGAGCTGCGTACCGACTACGCCTTCCTGTTGAAGGGCGACGTCTTCAACAAGGACCAGATCGAGGCCTATATGGAGCTGAAATGGGAGGAGGTGCACAATTTCGAGCACACCCCCCATCCGATCGAATTCCAGATGTATTACAGCGTCTGAGACTGCGGCATCAGCACCGGATGCGTGGCCGCGCCGCCATCGCCGGGCGGCGACGGCAGTTGTGCCGGGGCGGTGACTTCCAGTTTCAGCCGCTCGATTTCCGGTTCGTCCAGGGTCTCGGTTTCGAGCAATGCCGCCGCGGTGCGGTCGAGCAGCGCACGGTTGCCCCGCAGGATCGCCGAAGCCTGTGTGAAGGCTTGGTCGACGAGCGTCCGCACCGCACCGTCGACGACGTGCGCCGTTTCGTCGCTGTAATTGCGCTCCTGCGGCATCGGATAGCCCGGCTGCAGAAAAGGCGAGCGGTCGCGATCGTAGGTGACGTTACCGAGCGCATCGCTCATGCCGTAGCGCAGCACCATCGCGCGGGCGATGTCGGTGGCGCGGGCGAGATCGTCGGCGGCCCCGGTCGAGATCTCGGCGAAGACCAAGACCTCGGAGGCACGGCCGCCGAGCAGCACCGCCATCTTGTGCTCGAGCTCGGCGCGGGTCATCAGGTAGCGGTCCTCGATCGGCCGCTGGATCGTGTAGCCGAGGGCGCCGACGCCGCGCGGAATGATCGACACCTTGTGCACGGTGTCGGTTCCGGGCAATGCCAGGGCCACGATGGTATGGCCGAGCTCATGGTAGGCGACGACGCGGCGCTCCATCGGGTTCAGCAGGCGGTTGCGCTTTTCGAGCCCGGCGACGATGCGCTCGATCGCGCTGGTGAAGTCGGCCATGCCGACCGCATCGGCGTTGCGCCGGGTGGCGAGCAGGGTCGCCTCGTTGACCAGATTGGCGAGGTCGGCGCCGGTGAAGCCGGGAGTAAGCGCGGCGATCTGCTCCGGCGCCACATCGGCCGCGAGGGTCGCCTTTTTCAGGTGCACCGCGAGGATCGCTTCGCGGCCTCTCTTGTCGGGCCGATCGACCAGGATCTGGCGGTCGAACCGGCCGGCGCGCAGCAATGCCGGATCGAGAACCTCCGGCCGGTTGGTCGCGGCGAGCAGCACGAGGCCGCTGGTCGGGTCGAAGCCGTCGAGCTCGGCCAATAGCTGGTTCAACGTCTGGTCCTTCTCATCCTGGCCGCCGCCGGCAAAAGGACCGCGGGCGCGGCCGAGCGCGTCGAGCTCGTCGATGAAGATGATCGCCGGCGCGTGCTGGCGAGCCTGCTCGAACAGGTCGCGCACCCGTGCCGCGCCGACCCCGACGAACATCTCGACGAATTCCGAACCGGAGATCGAGAAGAACGGCACCCCGGCCTCGCCGGCCACCGCGCGGGCGAGCAGGGTCTTGCCGGTCCCCGGTGGGCCGACCAGCAGCACGCCCTTGGGCGGCCGGCCGCCGAGCCGCCCGTATTTGACCGGGTCCTTCAGAAAGTTGACGATCTCGACCAGTTCCTCCTTGGCCTCGTCGACCCCGGCGACATCGGCGAAGGTGATCCTGGTTTCCTTTTCGACATAGATCTTGGCGCGGCTCTTGCCGATCGTCATCATGCCGCCGAGCCCGCCCTGCCCGAGGCGCCGGATCGCGAACATCCAGATCCCGACGAAGAAGATCGCCGGCAGCACCCACGACAGCAGGTCGCGGATCCAGTGGCTTTCGATGACGCCGCTGTAGACCACGCCGTGCTTGTCGAGACTTTGCGCCAGATCGGGGGCGACCCGCGTGGTGATGAAGTCCTTGAGCCCGTCGGGCTCCGCCTTTTTCAGCGAACCGCTGATGTAATTCTGGGCGATCGCGACCTCGGCGACCTTGCCGTCGTTGAGCAGGGTCTGGAAGCGGCTGTAGGGGATCGGGGTCCGTTCCGTGCTTTGAAGATAAAGACTCTGAATCCACAACATGCCGAGAATGGCGGCGATCACATACCAGAAATTGATGTGAACCTTCTTGTCCACCTTATCCATCGCTTCCCGACCTTCTTTCGTGTTGCGGCCGTGGCGAAATCCGGGCCTGTCGGCGAAAGCCGCAGCCGGCTCTTATACCCGAATCGGGGAATATGGCGATGCGGTGCCGACTGGGCTCAGATGGTGTCCGATGCGGCGGTTTCTTCGGCGCTGCGCGCGGATTGAGGAGCGGCGGTGTCCTGGCGCCGTTCCGCTGCGTCGAGAATGATGCGGGCCAGGTCGGGCCGGCGGCCCATCAACTGACGGAATTCGACGATGTCGAGCCGCAACAGCGTGCAGGGTTCGACGGCGATGACCGTTGCCGAGCGCGGCGCGCCCGTCAGCAGCGCGATCTCGCCAAAAAAATCGCCAGCACCAAGGCGCAGCTTCGCGGGGCTCAGCTCGATCTCGACCTCGCCCGCGGCGATGAAATACATGCAGTCGCCATGCTCGCCGCGGCGCACGACGACGGTCCCGGCCGGGTAGTTCAGCGGCCGCAGCAGCCACGCCACCTCGGCGATGATCGAGGCCCCGACCTGTTGGAAGAACGGCACCTTGGCGACGATGTTCCAGGTGCGCAGAAACGCGTAGCGCCGCATCTCCTCGGCAAAGCCGGTGGCCAGGATGCCGGCCGAAAGCGCCAGCACCAGAATGCCGCAAATCATGACGATCCCGGCCAGAACCCGGCCCAGCGGGGTCTGCGGCACGATGTCGCCGTAGCCCGTCGTGGTCACGGTCTCGATCGCCCACCACAGCGCTGCCGGGATCGAGCCGAACGCGGCGGGCTGGGATGTGCGCTCGATCAGGTATTCGAGGCTCGCCGCGGCAAGGAGGATGACGGCGAAGCCGAGCAGCACCGAGAACAGCGCTTGGCGGGCGTTGCCGACGACCCGCTGCAAACCGGCGAGGCCGGGCGCGTAGCGAACGAATTTGAACACCCAGACGACGCCGGACAGGATCGAATCCGGCGTATTCATGACCAGGATCAATAGGCCCGGCAGCGCACCCAGGAGATCGAACAGACCGCCGAGCGACAGGGCGAAATCGCGCCGGGCCCGCCAGGGGCGGCGGTGGGCGCCGCCGGGCGCCGCCGGGGCCGCGATCAGACGCAGCAGGTAATCGACCAGGAAAAAGGCGGAAATCAAATGAAATGCGCCGCTGAACAAACCGCCATAGGCCTGCCGCCACGGCTCGACGGTATCGGCCAGCATGACCCCGATCCCGGCTGCCGCCATCGTATGATGGAGCCCGCGGAAGAGCCGCGCCGCGGTTCGCGCCGTATCCGAACGCTGGATCTCGTAAAGCCGCTCCGGCCGCATGTCCCATTCTAGCGGCCAGCCATCCGGCATCACCTGTTTTTGCTTCGACCGACCGCCGTCAACTGTCATCCGTCCCTGTCGCCAGGGGCGCCGCCGGCAAGACGGCACGCGCGACCCGTTCGAGGCTGAGACCCTGGACGACGATCGAGAACACGACGATTCCGTACGCGATGGTCAGGATCGTGTCCTTATAGGGTGTGGCCGGCAGGGCCAAGGCGAGCGCCACCGAGATGCCGCCGCGCAAACCGCCCCAGGTCAGCACCAGAAATGCTCCGAAGCGGCCCGGCAGCCGAAGATTGAGTGGCAGCGCGGAGGCAGTGACGCTGAGCCAGCGGACGGCGAGGACGATCGGGATCATCGCCGCGGTGGCGGCGAGCGCGTGCCGGGTCAGATCGATCGCCGCGATCTCGAGCCCGATCAGCAGGAACAGCAGGGCGTTCAAAATGTCGTCGACCAGCAGCCAAAAGATCTCGAGGTGTCGGCGGGTCGTCTCGCTCATTGCCCGCTCCATGCCGTGGCTGCCCATCAGGATGCCGGCGACGACGACGGCGACGGGCCCCGAAAGGTTCAGCATGCCGGCCAGGCTGTAGGTGCCGGTCACCAAAGCAAGCGAGATGATCAGCTCGACGTTGTAATCGTCAACTCCCGGATCAGCAGAAAGGCGGCATAGCCGAGGGCGAGGCCGAGCAGCCCGCCGCCGACCGCCGCCAGCAGGAAGAACCCGGCAATTTCCAGCGGACCCTGAACATGCGTCCCGGTATTCATGGCCAGCGACAGCAGCAGCGAGAACAGGACGACACCGATGCCGTCGTTGAACAGGCTCTCGCCGGCAATCGTCGCCTCGAGGTCGGCGGGGATGCCGACGCGCCGCAGGACTAGCAGAACGGCGACCGGATCGGTCGGTGAGATCAGGGCGCCGAAGACGAGGCACCAGGCGAGCGGGATGCCGAGCCCGAGAGGGGCGGAAGCGGCGAACAGCGCCGCCGCGATCAGCGCCGTCGACAGCATGGTGCCGAAGGTGGCGAGGGCCAGGATTGTCCATTTGCGCGCAAAGAGCTCGGCGAAATCGACTTCCAGCGCGCCGGCGAACAACAGGAAGCTCAAAAACCCGTTGAGCAGCGCCACCGGGAGATTGACCCCGGCGAGCATGCCGCGGAGCGCGAGCTTGAGCCCGAAGCGCGGCGCCGCCGCATCGGCGGCGATCAGCAGCACCGCAACGCCGAGGGCCAGCAACAGCAAGCCGACCGTCAGCGGCAACCGCAGGAACCGATGGTTCAGATAGCCGAGAACAGCGGCCAGGACCAAAAGAATGGCGAGCAGGTCAAACGCGGATTGCATGTCTCACCACCGATTTGGGACGCGATCGGCGTCCCTTTGGCCGAGATCCGGGGCGCGGCATTTCGACGAGCGGAGCGCAGCTCAGCCATGCGCTTGAAAGTAGCAGAATAGCGAGCATCTAGCGGGCGGGAGACAGGCAATCAGAGAGATCGGAGCATGATCAAGGCGATTGCGTCGAAAAAGCCGCAGCGGTCGCGCGGGCCCTCGGCGTCGCGCCGGCACGGGTTCAAGGCCGCCGCGCTCGTCGCGATGCTGGCCCTTGCGGGCATGCCGAACCGGGGCGCGGCGATGCCGGCAAGCGGCGGCGATACTGTGCAAAGCCTGTACGACACGCTGCTGGCGACGATGAAGAGTGGACCCACGCTCGGGCAGAGCGGCCGCTTTGCGCATCTGGCGCCGGTCATTCGCAAGACCTTCGACCTCCCGTTGATGACCCGGTTATCGGTAGGCCCGGGCTGGGCCGCGCTCACCGAGACCCAGCGGCAGCAAGTGACCGAGAGCTTCGGGCGCTATATCTCGGCGATCTATGCCGACCGGTTCGACAGCTATGACGGACAAAAGCTGCAGGTGACCGGCGAAGACACCACTACCGGCGGGGTCATCGTCAGGAGCCGGATCGTCAAAGCGAACGGCGAGCCGGTCGAGGTCGACTATCTGATGCACCGGAACGGCGACGTCTGGCTGATCTCGGACATTTATCTCGACGGCACGATCAGCGAACTGGCCACGCGCCGCTCCGAATTTTCCGCGATTCTGCGAAGTCAGGGCATCGACGGCCTGATCGATGCGCTCAACCGCAAGGCCGACATGCTGACCCGAACCACGGCGCGCGCCAACTGATCGCCCTTCGCCGTGTCGCTACCCGAGCCCGGCGGTGATCATGTCGTAGGCGGGCAGGGTCAGGAATTCGGGAAAGGCAGGCGCCTCGATCAGCTCACGGAACAAGCGTGCCGCATCCTCGTGGCGGCCTTGCCGATAGGCGTCATTGTCGGCCGCTTCCCGCAGCTTCGCGAGCTCCTCGTCGAGAAGGGTGCAACACAACGCCGTGTCGACCGTACGCCCGTCATCGAGCCGTGCGGCGTGGCGGATCCACTGCCACAGCTGGGCGCGGCTGATCTCGGCGGTGGCGGCGTCCTCCATCAGGTTGTAGAGCGGCACGCAGCCGGTACCGCGCAGCCAGGCCTCGATGTAACCAATCCCGACATTGAGGTTCTGGCGCAGCCCGGCCTCGGTGATCGTGCCCTTGGGGACCGCCAGCAGGTCGGCGGCGGTGACATGCACGTCCTGGCGCTTGCGCGCGATCTGGTTCGGTTGCGGCATCTCGCAATCGAAGATTTCCTTGGCAAGGCCGACGAGCCCCGGATGCGCCACCCAGGTGCCGTCATGACCATCGCCGGCTTCGCGCCTTTTATCGACGCGCACCTTCTCCATCGCCGCCTCGTTTGCTATCGGGTCGTCGCGGATCGGGATCTGCGCGGCCATCCCGCCCATCGCATGGATCTCGCGGCGATGGCAGGTCTTGATCAGCAAGAGACTATAGCTGCGCAGAAATTGCGCGGTCATCCCGACCTGCGCCCGGTCCGGCATGACGCAGGCCGGATCTTCGGCGAATTTCTTGATGAAGCTGTAAATGTAATCCCAGCGACCGCAATTGAGCCCGGCCGAATGGTCGCGCAGCTCCCACAGAATTTCGTCCATTTCGAAGGCGGCCATGATCGTCTCGATCAGCACCGTCGCGCGGACCGTGCCTCTCGGGAGGCCGAGCGCTGCCTGCGCGTCGAGAAACACGTCGTTCCACAACCGCGCCTCGAGATGGTTCTCGATCTTGGGCAGATAGAAATAGGGGCCGGTGCCGCGCGCCACCAGCTCACTGGCATTGTGGAAAAAGAACAGGCCAAAGTCGAAAAGCGCCCCCGACATCGGCGCGCCGTCGACCAGGACGTGCTTTTCCGGCAGATGCCAGCCGCGCGGCCGCACAAACAGGACGGCTGTTTTATCATTCAGCGCGTAGTGACGGCCGGTTTCCGGATCGTCGAAAACGATCGTCCGGCGCACCGCGTCGAACAGGTTCGCCTGCCCTTCGACCATATTCTCCCAGCTCGGCGTGTTCGCGTCCTCGAAGTCGGCCATGTAGACGCTGGCCCCGCAATTCAGTGCGTTGATCACCATCTTGCGGTCGGTCGGGCCGGTGATTTCGGTACGGCGGTCGGCGATGTCGCGCGGGATCGGCGCGACGCGCCAATCGCCGTCGCGGACCGTCTTGGTCTCGGGCAGGAAATCAGGTTTCCAGCCGCCGTCGAGCCGGCGCTGGATCTCGGCGCGCCGGGCGAGCAGCCGCCGCCGTTCGGCACCGAATTTGCGTTCGAGCCAGGCGATGAAGGCGAGCGCTCCCGGCGTGATCACCGTCTCGTAGCCGGGCTGCATCGCCCCGCGAACGACAACTCCTTGAGGCAGGTCGGTGGTTTTGGCCATGGCAAATGTCTCCCGTATTCTGCATCTGCAGTCGGCAGCCGCCGTGACCGGACGACCCGCCGACACCCAAAACCGCCTTCAAGCGCTCCCCTTGGTGAATTTCCGGCGCCGCATCGTTTCGCAAGCGCAGCGAGGGCGTCCGGCTTGATCAGGATTTCCGCCCCAAGCCACTATGATGCAGTGCACCATTGCGACGGTCAATCGGCGATAACGCAGAACAGGAGTTGCCGGAATCGCGATCGCTCGGGCTTTCCGGGCTGGTTGCCGCGGCCGCCATGATGCGCGGTAGGACCGTTGGTCTTCGCAACCGAGGTCGCTCTTCCGCGGGCGCCGGCCGGCGCTTCCCGCCGATGGCGGGTTTCAATCAGCCCGGCAGGTCAATTCTCGACTCCGCCGCCGCGCGGCGGCTCGCGAAGACAACAGCCCAGAGCGCCGTCGCGCGACCCAGGCAACGATCCCGTCAGCGCCGGAAGATCAGGCGGCGGCCTTGCGGTTGGCGGCGAGCCGGGCATCGACCGTCGCGACCGTCTGATCGACGATGGCGTTGCGCATGCCGTACTGCGCCGCGATCGTCTGCACCAGCCGGTCCGTCCGTTCGATATTGGGCACGCCGTTGAACAAGGCCCGTGCGGCGGAAGACGGCCGCACCAGATCCATTGCCGCGGCGGCGTATTTCTCGAACGGCACCAGATCGTCCGCGGACGCCCCCATCTTCTCGCAGACTTCGCACACCCAGTTGTAGACCGAGCGCGATGCGGCGAGATCGCGGTGCACGGCGTCCTTGATGTCGATTGCGGCATCCTGCGTGACGCAGCGATAGTTTCCGGTCAGCAGCATCGCCCATTTGGCGAGCGGCACGAAGATCGAATCATGCACCTTGAGCTTGACCGGCAGCTCGATCGCGCCGTCGCCCGGATCCCAGCGCGCTGCCTCGATGTCGGCCTGCATCTGGCGCAGCATCGCGGTCGGTGCGTCGGATTGGAAGCGGGCAACCTTGAAGTTGGTCGGCAACGTCACCTGCAGCACGTTGATCTTCTCGCCCGGCGGGCGGATGGCCTGCGGGTCCGGGCTGCACAAGGTCACCAGCCCGGGCTCGAAATTGCTCCAGACGCCGGCATCGGTGAACGCGGGCCGCAAGGCGTCGGTGGCGAGGCCCGGAATGCGCTTCAGATAGGGCAAGGGCGGCATGTTCATGATCGACATGCACGGCTTCCCGGCCTTGGCCACGGCGTCCAGCAACTCGCGCACGCCCGGCGAGCGGTATTGCGGCTCCTGCATCGCCAAGGCCACGAGATCGTAATCGGACGGGTTGACTGCACCAGGGCCGGCCGCCCGCAGGCTGCCCGGCAGCTTGCGCGAATCGAGCTCGATCGGGTCCTTCCGGCCTCTGATCGGCAAGCGGATGCGGGCGCCGTCGGTGTTGAACGCCTCCACCTCGGCGGGCAGGCACACCATGGTTATCCTGTGGCCGCCGAACAGCAGCTTGGTTGCCAGCAGCGAGCCGTAGGAGGCCCCCATTATCAGCACGTTGTACGTCGTCATGACCTTTCCTCCCGAACCGTGGCGTGATCGCCGGTATCTTGCCGAACTGACTGCGACCATGCCGGAGGTCGGCAGTTTCGGCAAGCCTCAGTGCTCGGCGGCGAGGATCGCGGAGAGTCCGGCGCGATAGTCGGGATAGCGCAGCGTGACGCCGAGCTCGCTCTTGATCAGCGCGTTCCGGACCCGTTTGTTGTCGTCGTAGAAGCTCAGCGCCATCGGCGACAGCCCGGCCTCGGCGAGCGGCACCAGCGGCGGCGCCGGCATGCCGAGGAGTGCGGCGGCATGGGCTACGACCGCCTCGGGCGAGGCTGGATCGTCGTCGCAGACATTGTAGGCGGCACCCGGCCGCGGCCGCGCGATCGAGGCGCCGAGCACCTGCGCCAGATCCTCGACATGGATGCGCGAGAAGACCTGGCCGGGCTTGTCGATCCGCCTGGCCGTGCCGGACCGCAGCGCGTCGAAGGCGCTGCGGCCGGGACCATAGATCGCGGCGAGGCGAAAGATGTGGACCGGCACGCCGCGGCGGCGCCACAGCTCGAGCCAGCCCGTTTCCGCCGCGACCCGGCGGCGGCCGCGCTCGCCGCTGGGCCGCAATTCGTCCGTCTCGCCGACCCAGCCGCCGCTGCGGTCGCCATAGACGCCGGTCGTCGACAGGTAGCCGAGCCACGACAGCCCCGGCAGCGCGGCGATGTCGCCGCCATGCCGGTCGAGCACCGGGTCGCCGGCCGCATCCGGCGGCACCGATACGAGAATATGGGTGGCGCCGCGCAACGCCGCCGCCGGCAGCGCCCGGCTGCGCTCGAAGAGCTCGACCGGGAACCCCAGAGCGCGCAACTCGGCCGCCGTTGCGGCGCCGCGGCAGGTGCCGGTCACCGCCCAGCCCTCGGCGGCGAGGCGGCGGGCGAGCGCCAGCGCGCTGTAGCCCAGGCCGAAACAAAACAGATGCCCGGTCACGACGGCTGCCCGGTCGGCGCCGCGGCGGGGTCGGTTTCGAGGGCTTGGGCGATGCGCGGCTGCTTGAGCCAGGTCAGCAGCCAGAAGCCGCAGGAGATGGCGGCGCCGACGGCGAGCGGCAGGCGCAGCCCGAAGCGCTCGCTCAGCGACCCCATCAGCACCGCGCCGAGCGCCGGGCCGGCGCGAAAGATCATGCCGTAGAGCGCCATGATCCGCCCGCGCATCGCGGTCTCGACCGCCGCCTGGATCAACGTCTGGGCGCCGATCCCGGTGATCGTCATGGCGCAGCCGGCGAGGAACACGCAGGGCAGCGCGAGGTAGAACCGATCGGTCGCGGTGAACGCCAGGATCGCCAGCGAGATCATCAGGGTATTGCCGAGAACGACGCCGGTCAGCCCGGCGATCCCCGGCCGCAGCAGCAGCCAGGCGCCGCCGCAGATGGCGCCGAGCCCGACCGTCGAGGTCAGCATCGACAGGGCTTCCGGCCCGCGCCCGAAAACACGGTCGGCAAAGCCGGGGAACAGCTCGACAAAGCCGCGCGTGCCGATCGTCGTCACCGTGAACAGCAGCAGCATCGGCGCGATGCCGGGGTGCCGGCTGGCATAGCCATAGGCTTCGACCGAGGCCCGCAGCACGCTTTGCGCGGCGGCGACCGGCAATGCCGGCAGCCCGCGCAGATTGGTCATCGCGGCAAGAAAGACGAGATAGGTCGCGGCGTTGACGGCAAAGGCCGCGCCGACGCTGATCTTGGCGATGACGATCCCCGCCACCGCCGGCCCGACAAAGCGCGCGGCGTTGAAGATGATCGCGTTGATCGCCAGCGCCGAGGCCAATGCCGGGCGGTCGACGAGGGTCGGGATCAGCGCCAGCCGGGCCGGCTGGGCCATCGCGTTGAAAACCCCGAGCAGAAAGGTCAGCGCCAGCAGCAGCCAGATCGTGATGGCCCCGGAATAGACGAGAAGGGCGAGCAGGATCGCCTCGACGCTGCCGGCGATCTGCGTCACCCGGATGATCCGGACCCGGTCGCGCCGGTCGGCGAGCGCGCCGGCGAGCGGGCTCAGGAAAACCACCGGAAAGAATTCGGACATCGACATGACGCCGAGCCACGCGCCGGAATGGGTCAGGGTCCAGGCGAGCCATCCCACCGCCACCCGCTGCATCCAGATACCGATCAGCGAGACGGCATTGCCGCCGGCGTAAATCCGGTAATTGCGGTGAGCGAAGGCGAGCGCGACATTGCCGATCCCGCCCGGAAACAGGCGGCCGAGCTCCAGGGCCACGAAAATCCAACCCCCCGATGGCGGATGCGTTCTCGGCCAATCGTAGCGCCGGGCGCGATTCGGCCGCAATGATGCGCTATGGTGCGCGCGGCCGAAGGGATCGGTGAGGGGAATGCGGAGGGAGCTGCACGCGGTGCGCAGGGGTTTGATCGTTTATTCGCTGCCGTTCCTGCTGTTCGCCGTCGCGGCAGCCGCCGAGCCGGTCGGACCGGCGTCGCCGCGCTCGGCCGAGGCGGACGCGGAGACCTACGCGCGTTGCATGAAGCTCGCCAAAGACGACCCCGGCGCGGCGCAGACCCTGGCGCAGGCCTGGCATAATCGGGGCGGGGCGCATCCGGCCGAGCATTGCGCCGCGGTCGCGCTGGTCACGCTCGGCAAATACCGGGAGGCGGCGACCCGCCTGGGGGCACTGGCCCAGGCGATGGCAAAGGCGCCGGCGGCGTTGCGCGCCGGCGTGCTCGACCAGGCCGGACAGGCGTGGCTGCTCGCCGGCGACCCGGTGCGCGCCTACGCGGCGGCGGGGGCGGCCGTGACATTGTCGCCGGGCGATCCCGACCTGCTGATCGACCGCGCCGAGGCGGCCGCTTCGGCCGGCTATCTCGACAAGGCGGTCGGCGATCTCGACCGGGTGCTGAAGGCCCAGCCGGACCGCGTCGATGCGCTGATCTACCGCGCCTCGGCCTATCGCGCGCTGGACCGCCTCGATCCGGCCCTCGCCGATATCGAAAGGGCGCTCGCGCATGCCCCGGGTTCGGCATCGGCGTTGCTCGAACGCGGCAACATTCGGCGCTTGAACGGCGATCTCGCGGGCGCCCGCCGCGACTGGGAGCAGGTCGGCCGCATCGCCCCCGGCACTCCGGCGGATATGGCGGCACGGGCCAATATCGAGCATCTCGCGCTCGACGGAAGTGCCGCACCGCCGGCCAAAACGACCGGCCCGCGGCAGCCATGAGCGCACGGCGCGGCAGCCGGGTCGGGAGGCCGGCGGCATGATCTCCCGCCCGCCGCGACGGGCGGTGCTGGCGGCCGGGCTCGCGGGCGGCGCGGCGTCCTTGATCGGCGCGCCGGGTAGTGGTGCGGCGCCGAGCGCGCCCCTGCGCAAATTGGCGGCGGCAAAGGGGCTCGTCTACGGGACGACGATCTCGGCCAAGCAGATCGCCGGCGACCCCGCCTTTATCGGTCTCGTGCTGCAGCAGGCCGGCCTCGTCGTTCCCGAGAACGACATGAAGTGGCAGGACATGAACCGGGGCGCTCCGGGCGACGACGATTACGGCCCGGCCGACATCGTCGCCGATTTCGCGACCCATAACGGCCTCGTCCTGCGCGGGCACAATGTCCTCTGGTACTACCGCACGCCGGGCTGGTTCTTCCATTTGCCGAGCCCGGCCGACAAGGAACGCGCGATCGTCGAGCGCATCCGTCAACTGGTCGGGCGCTATCGCGGCAGGGTGCACAGCTGGGACGTGGTCAACGAGCCGATCGAGCCCAAGGACGGCCGGACGGACGGGCTGCGCAAGGCGGTGTTTCTCGAGGCGCTCGGACCCGGCTATCTCGATCTCGCCTACCGCACCGCGCACGAGACCGATCCCAAGGCCCGGCTCGTCGTCAACGAATACGATGTCGAGCTCGACGCGCCCGAGCACGAAGCGCGCCGGCGGGTGCTCCTCGCCCTGCTGCGGCGGATGCAGGACGCCAAGACGCCGGTCGACGCAGTCGGCATCCAAGGCCATCTGACGGCGGTCGGCGGCCCGCCCCTGTCCGCCGCCAAGCTGCGGCGGTTTCTCGCCGAGATCGCCGCTCTCGGCCTCGAAATCCAGATCACCGAACTCGACGTGACCGACGAGAACGCGCCGGCCGATATCGCGATCCGCGACCGGCTGGTCGCCGACACCTATCGCCGCTTTCTCGATGCCGTCCTCGACGAGCCGGCGGTCAAGATGGTGGTGACCTGGGGCCTGTCCGACCGGCACAGCTGGATCGTGCGCCGCGAGACCAACGAGTTGCGGTGGCGCAGGGACGGGCTGCCGTCCCGGCCGCTGCCGTTCGATGCCGATCTCAGGCCCAAGCCGGCCCGCGCGGCGATGGCCGACGCGTTCGCCGGTGCTCCGAAGCGCATGCCGGGATAACCGGCGCGGGGGAAGCCGGTTTGCACGGATGTCCCACCGTGGCATTCTGCGGCGAACGGACATCGAGCAACAGGCGGGAGGCCGATGTCGCTGCGGTTGCGACTGATCGCGCTGGTTTGCGTCGTCCTGCTGGCCAGCCTTGCTTTCGGCGTCGTCGGTGCGTGTCTCAACGCCTCGCGCTCGGTGCGAACCGAAATGCGCGCCGCCCTCTTGGTTGGGCGGCAGACGATCGAGACCGGGATCGAGCGGCTCAAAGATGCGCCCGATCCGCGCCGCGATCTCGATGCCCTGATCGCCTCGTTCGAGGGGAACCGCCATCTCCGCGTCCGGCTTGTCGGCAAGCTGCCCGTCATAGCCGCACCGGCCGTCGAACGCGCGCCCTTCGGCAAGGAACCGTCCTGGTTTGTCCGCATGATCGGGGTCGCGCCGGTGACCGAGCGCATTCCGATCGTCGTCGTTGGCCACGATTACGGGATTGTCGCGATCCAGTCCGACCCGCAGAACGAGATTCTGGAGGTGTGGAGCGAGTTCAGCGGCAGCGTGATGACGCAGGCGATGTTCTACGGACTGACGATCTTATCGATCTATCTGTTTATCGGCCGTGCCCTGCGGCCGCTGGACGGCTTGGCGACGGCGCTGGAAGAGATCGGAGACGGCCGCTACCGGACCCGCATCAGCGGCAAGCTGCCGCCCGAACTGTCACGCCTGCGCGACAGTTTCAATCGGATGTCGGCGCGACTCGCCGCCAGCGACCGGGAAAATCGGCGCCTGAACGAGCAGCTGGTGAGCTTGCAGGAGGCGGAGCGCAGCGATCTCGCCCGCGACCTCCATGACGAGGTGGGTCCCTACCTGTTCGCGATCCATGTCGATGCCGCGATGGCGACGCGTCTGCTCGAAGACGGAAGCGGCGCCGAGGCGCAAAGCCGTCTACAAGCGATCACCGAGGCCGTTCGCCATTTGCAGAGGCAGGTGAGAGGCATGCTCAGCCGGCTGCGCCCGATCGGGCTCGCCGAGTTCGGGCTGCCGGAGGCGATCGGGAACATCGTCGGGTTCTGGCAGCGCCGGCGTCCCGACATCCGCTATCGGATCGCCGTCTCGGCCGAATGCGAAGGTCTTGGCGATCCGGTCGGCTCGACCATTTGCCGCATCGTTCAGGAAAGCCTGAGCAACGCCATGCGCCACGCCGCGCCGACGGCGATCAGCGTCTCGATAACACACGATCGCGACAGCGGCGAGGTCCGAATCGAGGTGGCGGACAATGGTTCCGGCATGCCGGAACCCGGCAAAATCGGCTATGGCCTGCTCGGCCTCGGCGAGCGCGTGGCGGCGATGGGCGGGCGATTGATCTATGCGAACAAGGCGGCGGGCGAGGGCTTCGCCGTGGTCGCGGCGTTTCCCTGGGCGCGCGACAGCGATGCCGCCGCCGGCCGTGCCCAGGTTGTCGAATTGTGAAGATCCTGATCGTCGATGATCATCCGATCGTCCGCGCCGGGTTGCGGCAATTGCTGGCGGCGGAACCGGAAACCGAAATCCGCGAGGCGGCAAGCGGCCGGGAAGCGCTGATCGCCTACCGCGAGCATCACCCGGCGCTCGTCATCCTCGACCTCAACCTGCCTGGTCTCGGCGGTCTGGAGGTGATCGCGCGCTTGAAGGCCGCCGATCCCGGAGCGCGGGTTCTGGTCCTCAGCATGCACGACGACGCGACCCATGCGGCGCGCGCCGTGCAGGCGGGAGCCGGCGGGTACATCAGCAAGTATGCGCCGCCCGATCAGGTGGTCGAGGCGATCAGGCGGGTCGCCGACGGGCGCCCCTATATCGAGCACGACATCGCCGAGAAGCTCGTGTTTACGAGCGCCCGCTCGCCGTCGGATGCGCTCGAACATCTGTCGTCGCGCGATCTCGAAATCATGCGGCTCATCGCCTCAGGCTACAGCCTGCTGCAAATCGCCGATACGGTCGGCATCAGCTACAAGACCGCGGCGAACAATTGCACTCGGATCAAGGCCAGGCTCGGCGTGGCGAGCACCGCCGGTCTGATCCGCATCGCGATCCGCTCGGGATTGGTCGATCGGGGCGCCGGGCCGCTGTTGTGACGCCAAGCAACGCAGCGCCCGGGACGCGGCCTTTTGAAGGGGCGCAGTTGACAGGGTTCGTGCGTGCGCCTACGCTCCGCGCCGCGTTCACTGATCGGGAGAGATCGCCATGAAGTGGAAGACACCAGTCATCATCGAAATCGCCGTAGGCCTGGAGATCAACGCATACGCCTGCGCCGATATCTGACAAGTCAGAACCCGCTGGCGCCGGTCGATCCGGCGAGACGGTCGGATGCTTCGTGCCGTCGTCCTCGGCTCGGCCGCCGGCGGCGGTTTTCCGCAGTGGAACTCGAATGCGCCGGCGTGCCGTGAGGCGCGCCGACGCGATGGGCGGGCCCGGGCCCGCTCGCAGGCATCGCTGGCGGTGTCGGCGAATGAACGAGACTGGTTCGTCCTGAACGCGTCCCCCGATCTGCGCCTGCAGATTGAGGCGACCGCGGTTCTGCATCCGCAAGAAGGGCTGCGCTCGTCGCCGATCGCCGGGGTGGTTGTGACCGGCGGGGACGTCGATGCGATTGCCGGATTGCTGCACCTGCGCGAGCGGCATCGGTTAGCGGTCTACGCGCCGAGGCCGGTGCTTGATGTGATTTCTGCGAACCCGATCTTTGGCGTCCTGTCTCCCGAATACGTGCGGCGCGTCGAGCTGATCCTCGAACAGCCTGTCGAGCCGGCAGGTTCTTCGGGCGATGCGGGGCTGTCGGTTCTCGCTTTTGCCGTGCCGGGCAAGGTGCCGCTTTACCTGGAAACCGCCGGGCAGGATCCGGGGCTGAGCGAGGCGGGCGATGCCGTCGGGCTCGAGGTTATCGATCTGAAGACGCGGAAGAGCTTTTTTTTCGTCCCCGGTTGCGCGATTGTGACGGAAGCGCTGCGGCGTCGCCTTGCCGGCGGCGCGCTCGTTTTTTTCGACGGGACGTTGTGGCGCGACGACGAGATGATCCGCCAGGGCGTCGGCGAAAAAACCGGGCGGCGCATGGGACATATCAGCATGAGCGGGGCGGAGGGTGCGATCGCTGCCTTTCGCGATCTGGCTGTCGGCCGGCGGATCTTCATCCACATCAACAATTCGAACCCGGTCCTGCTCGAAGATTCGGGCGAGCGGCGCGAGGCCGAGGCGGCGGGGTGGGAGATCGCCTATGACGGAATGGAGGTGAGGCTGTGAGCGAAGCCGTGCTGCCGCCTGCCGAGCTCGAAGCGCGGTTGCGCGAGATCGGCGCCGAGCGCTACCACCATCGCCATCCGTTTCACCACCTGATGCGCGACGGCAGGCTCAACCGCAGCCAGATCCAGGCCTGGGCACTCAACCGCTATTATTATCAGGCGCGCATCCCGGCAAAGGATGCCTATCTCGTGGCCCGGCTGCCGACCCCGGCGCTGCGGCGCGAATGGCGCCGCCGCATCCTCGATCATGACGGCGACGACGAGAATACCGGCGGCATCGCGCGCTGGCTCAAGCTGACCGACGGGCTCGGCCTCGATCGCGGCTACGTGATCTCGACCGCGGGACTGTTGCCGGGCACCCGGTTCGCGGTCGACGCCTATGTCAATTTCGTGCGCGACCGGTCGCTGCTGGAGGCGGTCGCCTCGTGCCTGACCGAGATGTTCTCGCCGGAGATCATCGCCGAGCGGGTCTCTGGCATGCTGCAGAACTACGATTTCATCAGCCGCGACACGCTGGCCTATTTCACCCCGCGCCTGACCCAGGCGCCGACCGATGTCGCCTTCGCCCTGTCCTATGTCAAGCAGCACGCCGACACGCCGGAAAAGCAGGCTCAGGTGCTCGACACCCTGCGCTTCAAATGCGACGTGCTGTGGGCGCAGCTTGACGCGCTCTATTTCTCCTATGTCGAGCCGGGCCTGATCCCGCCCGGCGCCTTCGTCCCCGAAAAGACCCGGCCATGAACGGCGGCGCGGTCGCGGGCATTACGGTGCTGCGCTTTGCCCCGCATGCGAAATTTCGTTTCGACCAGGTGCGGCAGGCCTGGATCGTGCTGATGCCGGAGCGGCTGCTGCTGCCCGACGAGCAGGCGGTCGCGATCCTCCGCCTGGTCGACGGCGCCCGCGACGCCGATGCGATCGTCGATGCGCTGAGCGCCGAATACGCTGCGCCGCGCGATGTCGTCGCCGGCGACGTGCTGGCGATGCTGCAGGATCTTCTCGACAAGAAAGTGCTGCGCGCATGATGCCGCCGGTGCGCGCCGAGGTCGGGCCGCCCGGGGTTCGGTTGTCGGGGGTCGAGCCGCCGCTGGCGCTGCTCGCCGAGCTGACGCACCGCTGCCCGCTGCGCTGCCCCTATTGCTCGAACCCGCTGGCGCTCGACCGCGCCGGCCGCGAGCTCGACACCGCTTCCTGGCAGCGGGTGCTCGGCGAGGCGGCGGCGCTCGGCGTTTTGCAGGTGCATTTCTCCGGCGGCGAGCCGCTCGCCCGGCGCGACCTCGCGACGCTCGTCGGTCATGCCGCCAGGGCCGGGCTCTACGGCAATCTGATCACCTCGGGCATCGGCCTCGATGCCGCCCGCATGGCGGCCCTCGCTGAGGCTGGGCTCGAACACGTGCAGATCAGCCTGCAGGATCCCGATCCGGCGCAGGGCGACCGTGTCGCCGGCCTCGCCGGCGCGCAGCAGCAGAAGCACCGCGCCGCGCGCCTCGTCCGCGACGCCGGCCTGCCGCTGACGATCAACGCGGTGGTGCACCGGCAGAACCTCGACCGGCTCCCCGAGATGATCGATCTCGCGCTGGCCCTCGGCGCCGACCGGCTCGAAATCGCCCATGTGCAATATTACGGCTGGGCCCTGCGCAACCGCGCCGCCTTGCTGCCGAGCCGGGAGCAGCTGGAGCGGGCGACGGCGCTCGTCGACGCCGCCCGTATCAGGCTCAAAGGCGTGCTGGCGATCGACTATGTCGTCCCCGATTATTACGCGCATCGTCCCAAATCCTGCATGGGCGGCTGGGGCCGGCGCTTTCTGAACGTGTCCCCGTCGGGCAACGTCCTGCCGTGCCACGCGGCCGAGACCTTGACGGGATTGCGCTTCCCGAATGTCGCCGAAGCGAGCCTCGCCGAGATCTGGCACGCCGATCCGGCGTTTGAACGGTTTCGCGGCACCGCCTGGATGCCTGAGCCCTGCCGTTCCTGCGAGCGGCGCGAGATCGACTGGGGCGGCTGCCGCTGCCAGGCTTTCGCGCTGACCGGCGACGCCGCGCGCACCGATCCCGCCTGCGCCCTGTCGCCCGACCATGCGCTGCTGGCGCTCGCCCGCGGCGAGGCCGCCGATGGCGGCGCCGATTTCGTCTACCGGCAATATTCGAGCGCCGCACGCCGGCCGCGCGAAACCATATCGTAACCAGGCGTGACTCGCCGGAACGGCAGGACCGCCCGCTCGTTCGGTCGGCGAGTTCCCGGGTGAACCCGTTCGTCGCCATCATCCTGATCTGCCTCAATACGGTGGCTCCGGCCGCCTGCGACGAGAAGACCGCCGCCGACGTGTTGTCGACCGGCGTTGAAAACGAGCTGTCCTGCGTCATGGGCTGGCAGGACGTCATCGCGCGCTCCGCGCTCGCCGCGGATATCGGCAAGACCGCTTACGTCAAGACGCTGTGCCGGCGCCGAAGCGTCGAGCCGGCTCACCCAGTCGCGCCGCAGTGACGCGCGTGATCACGACTCATCCTGCCGCGCATTCGCTCCGGACGATAGCCCTGTCGATGGCACTCGCGCTCGTCGTGCTGATTGCCGCAGCGGCAGCGAACGGCGCTGGAATAGTGCCGCTGGCGGTGACCGAGATCGCCCCCGGCGTCTTCGTTCACGGCGGGGTCCAACAAGATGCGTCGCCGGGCAATGCAGACGAGATCGCCAATATCGGCTTCATCCTCGGCGACAAGGAGGTCGCGGTCATCGATCCGGGCGGCAGCTACGAGGAAGGCCGCGCGCTGCGGGCGGCGATCAGGGTGCGCACTGCCTTGCCGATCCGCTATGTAATCATGACCCATGTCCATCCCGACCATATCTTCGGCGCCGCGGCCTTTCGCGGCGACCATCCCGATTTCGTCGGGCATGCGAAGCTCCCCGGCGCTCTCGCCCAGCGCGGCGAATATTACCTGCGCCGGCTGCGCGAAGCGCTCGGTGCGCGAGCGGAAGGCAGCGAGATCGTGCCGCCGACCCTGCTTGTCTCCTCGCGTCTCGATCTCGATCTCGGCGGCCGGCGGATCGACCTTTGGGCGCACGGCCCGGCTCATACCGATAACGATCTGACGATTTTCGACGAGAGGACGCGGACCTTCTGGCTCGCCGATCTGCTCTTTGTCGACCGCGTCCCGGTAGTCGACGGCAGCCTCCTCGGCTGGCTCAAGGAACTTGCGGCGGTGACGGCGATCCCGGCGGACCGGGCGGTTCCGGGGCACGGCCCGATTTCCGTCGCATGGCCGCAAGCCGCGGCGCCCGAACGGCGCTATCTCGAAACCCTGGCGCATGACACCCGCGCCGCGATAAAAGCGGGGATCGGGATTGCCGATGCGCCGCAGCATGTCGGCCAGTCCGAACGGGGGCACTGGCTGCTGTTCGACGATTACAACGCGCGCAACGCGACTGCGAGCTACAAGGAGCTCGAATGGGAATGACCGCAAGGCCCGGTGCCGCTCGTCACCGAAAGATGCGTAGGGAGAAGGGCATGCGCAGTCGAGTCGTGCTCCTTGTTTCTGCTGCTCCTGCTCGCGCTGGGCGGAACCGCCGGCGCCGTCCAACCGACCGAAGCGGAGCGCGCCGCGCGCTGGGCCGATCTGCGCCACGCGATCTTCGGCAACCGCGTCGTCGAGGACGCCGGCGACCGCGTCGCGATCGACGCACCGGCGCGGGCTGAGGATGCCGCGATCGTGCCGGTGGCGATCCGGGTGGCCGAAGCGCTCGCTCCCGATGTCCGCGGCCTCTATCTCGTCATCGACGACAACCCGTCGCCGCTCGCCGCGCATTTCGTGCTCGGGCCGCTCGCCGATGCCCGGAAGATCGCGACCCGCGTGCGGATCGACGATTACACCTATCTGCACGCCGTTGCCGAAACCGCCGACGGCAGGCTCTATGCGACGGCGCGGTTCATCAAGGCGGCCGGCGGCTGCTCGGCGCCGGCCACCAAGGATCAGGCGCTCGCACTGCAGCGGCTCGGCAAGATGAAACTGACGCTCGGCACGCGCTCGCAATCCGATATGCCGGTCGGCGCGAAGCTCCTGATCAGCCACCCGAACAATTCGGGCATGCAGATGGACCCGCTGACCCGCAACTACATCCCGGCCGATTTCATCCAGACCGTCAAGGTCAGCTATGACGGGCAACCGGTATTCAAGCTCGAATCGGACATCGCGATCAGCGAGGACCCGGCCTTCAATTTCAGCTTCCGTCCGTCGAATCCGGGAAATGCGGGCGTGCTGACGGCGGAAATCCTCGACAGCAGCCAGCGGCACTTCACCCGGAGCTGGCCGGTTCCGGCGCCGCCGCAGATGTGAGCCGGGCTGCCTCGCACTTCTTCACCGGCATTGCAGGTTCGCCTCGGCCTGGGCCTGGCGCAATTCCTTGATGACCGCCTTGATCTCGGGCGGATCGCGGAACAGCCCGACCCGCCCGCCGAGCCCGCCGCCGGCCTGCATGCTGAGCGCCGTTTCCGCCTGCTCGTATCGGGAATACGGCATCAGCCCGGCGATCGTATCGATCGCGCAGGAGCATTTCAGCAGCGCCAGGCGCGTGTTGCCGTTCGCCGCCATGCAGCCGATCACGTAATCCGCCCGTGTCGCGGTCGGGTAGTCGTTGTCCCGCGCGGCGGCCGTCCCGGCGGCGGCGAGCAGCAGCGCCAAAACCATGCTGCCGAGAAATCCCGCCCTCATTGCCGCATCCCCGTATAGGTCACCCGATCGGCGCTTGCCGGGGCGCCCCCGGCAACGCCGGGCAGCGATGCGCGAATCTCGTAGACCATGCCCGGCACCGAATCCGACAGCACGAAGCGGTAGGTCTTGTCGCGAAATGACGCGTAGCGCTCGATTTCGGGATCGTCGCGATACGGCTGCAGGACGATTGCTGTCGCCGGCTGCGCACGGCCGTCGATCGTGATCGAGACTTTGCTGATCTGCGCCCGGTCGACAAAGGCGTCGCGGATACGATTGCGGAAGTAGAGAGCCGATCCGCCGGTCGCCTTGTGCATGCCGAGCACATCCCATTCGAGGAAATACATGATCAGGGGATTGCCGTGGAAGGCGGCGACCGGCGGGAATTCCACCCGGCGAGCGCCGGACAGAAACTCGACCGACACGTCCTTCGCCCCGTCCCCGTGCACGGCCCGGACGGCGAGCGACACCGAATCGTCGTAACTTCCCGGGCCATCGTGGCGAAAGGCGTAGTCGAGCGTGGCGGGACGCCGGATCCTGGCCAGATGATCGCTCTCGAACAACGCGATCTGCGCCGGGCTCAGGGAATTCTGATCGGCCGCCCGGCCGGGCTGCCGCAGCCCGGCGACCGACGCGACGACCACGACCGCACCAAAGACGATTGCCGGCAAACGCAAACCCGTCATTACCCGCCCTCCGGCAGCGATGGACCGCGCGGAACGCTCGGAGTAATCAGGGAGAGCGGCCGTGAGCACAAGATTTTCGAGCCGTCCCTGCGTGAAAGGATCTCTGATGATCGTGCTCGTGCTGGTTTTCTGCCTCCGGTCGACGCCCGGCACCTGCACCGAGCAGCGGCCGGTGGCGGGTCTGTCCCCGCAGGCCTGCCTGATGCAGGGCGAGCAGTATGCGTCGGAATGGCTGGCCGAGCATCCGAAATGGATGCTCTCGGGCTGGCGGTGCGAGCGAAACGTGCCGCGGCAGCAGCCGGCCTGAACCGCATCCTGCGCTGCGGCGGCGGGCGAATTGTTTACGCGCGCTTGTCGCAGGAGCCGAAGTGAAATAGCATCGGAACGATAAGGGATCGAGGCCGATCTCCGCGGCTTTGTTCTCGATTTCGTCTGCTGCTCCCGCGCTCGGCGGCCAGGGGGGGCGGCAGCGCGGCAAGGCCAAATAGGCTGTCGAACCAATCTGAGGGGAGGAGATGAAGGCGATGAGACCATCTCGGTTATGGATTGCGGCACCCTTGCTCGCTCTCGTCTCGGGTGCGGCCAGCGCCAATGACGAGCTGATCAAGCTCCAGCAGGACCCCAACCAGTGGGTCATGCCGGCCGGCAATTATGCGAACACGCGCTACAGCGCGCTGGACCAGATCAACAAGGACAACGTCAAGAACCTGCGCCCGGTCTGGACGTTCTCGACCGGTGTGCTGCGCGGTCACGAAGGCGGCCCGCTGGTCATCGGGGACACGATGTACATCAGCACCCCGTACCCGAACGATGTATTCGCGCTCGACCTGAACCACAATGGACAAATATTGTGGAAGTACGAGCCGAAACAGGATCCGACGGTGATCCCGGTGATGTGCTGCGACACGGTCAATCGCGGTGTCGCCTATGGTGACGGCAAGATCTTTCTCCATCAGGCCGACACCACGCTCGTGGCGCTCGACGCGAAGACCGGCCAGGTCGTGTGGAGCGTCAAGGACGGCGATCCCAAGAAGGGCGAGACCGGGACGAGCGCTCCCCTGGTCGTAAAGGACAAGGTGCTGGTCGGCATCAGCGGCGGCGAGTTCGGGGTCCAGGCGCGGATGACCGCCTACAACATCAAAGACGGCTCGTTGGCCTGGAAGGCTTATTCGGAAGGACCGGACAGCGAGACCCTGGTGGAGGCCAATACCACCCAGCTCGGCAGGCCGGTCGGCAAGGACTCGTCGCTGAAGACCTGGCAGGGCGACCAGTGGAAGATCGGCGGCGGCGGCACCTGGGGCTGGCTCTCCTATGACCCGGAGCTCAACCTGATCTACTACGGCTCGGGCAATCCCAGCACGTGGAACCCGGTGCAGCGACCCGGCGACAACAAATGGTCGATGACCATCTTTGCCCGCAACCCGGACACCGGCGTCGCCAAATGGGTCTATCAGATGACGCCGCACGACCAATGGGACTATGACGGCGTCAACGAGATGATCCTGGCCGACATCAACGTGAAGGGCCAGCCAACCAAGGCGCTGGTGCATTTCGACCGCAACGGCTTTGGCTATACGCTCAATCGCGAGACGGGCGCGTTGCTGGTTGCCGAAAAGTACGATCCCAAGGTCAATTGGGCCACCCATATCGACATGAAGACGGGCCGGCCGCAGGTGGTCTCGCAATACGCTCCGGGCGCCAATGGCGAGGACCACAACAGCAAGAACGTCTGCCCGGCCGCCCTCGGCTCGAAAGACGAGCAGCCGGCGGCGTTTTCACCGAAGACCGGTCTCTTCTATGTGCCGACCAACCACGTCTGCATGGATTACGAGCCGTTCAAGGTCTCGTACACCGCCGGCCAGCCTTATGTCGGGGCGACATTGTCGATGTACCCGCCGCAGGGCGACAATAACCTCGGCAACTTCATCGCCTGGGATGCGAGCGCCGGCAAGATCGTGTGGTCCGATCCGGAACCGTTCTCGGTGTGGTCGGGCGCGCTCGCCACGGCCGGCGACGTCGTGTTCTACGGCACGCTCGAGGGTTATCTGAAGGCGGTCGACATGCAGACCGGCAAAGAGCTCTACCGGTTCAAGACGCCATCAGGGATCATCGGCAACGTCAACACCTTCACTCACGGCGGCAAGCAATACATCGCGGTGCTGTCGGGGGTCGGCGGTTGGGCCGGGATCGGCATGGCGGCCGGTCTGACCAAGGATACCGACGGGCTCGGTGCCGTTGGGGCCTACAAGGCCTTGTCCAGCTATACCCAGCTCGGCGGCGTCCTGACGGTGTTCGGCCTCCCCGAATGAGCGTCGGATAAGCACTGAAGAAAACGCCAGGCCGGCATCTCCGCTACCGGGGTGCCGGCCTTTCTTCTTGCAGCCCGCTGGTCGTCATGAGAATTACCGAGATCCGGGTGAACGCGCTGCCGCCGCTGCTTTGCATCGTCGCCGCGCTGATTTTGGTGCCGGGCCCGGCATCGGCGGCAGAAAACAGCCCGCCGAGCGGGAAGCCCTACACGGTCACCAACGGCAAGGTCGACTTGAAGACCTATAATGGCTGGCGCCGCTACACCGAATCATGCATGCGCTGCCATGGGCCGGACGGCGCCGGCAGCTCCTATGCGCCCGATCTCGTCAATTCGGTCAAGCATATGTCGCAGGACGATTTCAACGAGATCGTCGTCAACGGCCGGACCAACGTCAATACGGCCAGCGACAGCGTGATGCCGCCCTTTGGCACGGTCGAGGACGTGGTCACCTATCTCGACGATATCTGGGCCTATCTGAAGGCGCGCGCCGATGGCGTGCTGGGCCGCGGCCGGCCGCCGCGGATCGGCGACTAGATGAGCGCCGGCCGCTGGTTCGGAATGCCGGGGTGGCGCCTTGCGGCGCTGGTTGGTGCGCTGCTGCTTTGCGGACGCGGGCCGCTCGCGGCGGTGACCGGCGAGATCGTCGACCGCAGCGAGCTCAGAGTCTGCGCCGATCCCAGCAATCTGCCCTTTTCCAACCAAAAAAAGGAAGGGTTCGAGAACAAGATTGCCGAGCTGTTGGGAGCACAGCTCGGGCTCAAGGTCGAGTATGTCTGGTTTCCGCAGGTAATCGGCTTTGTCCGCAACACGCTGCAGGCTAATCGTTGCGACCTGGTGATCGGCACGGTCGCCGGCGACGAGTTGATGGAGACGACGAACCCCTACTACTTCACCACCTACGTGATGTTTTACCGCTCCGACAAGGGGCTCGCGCTGAAGGGCGTGCAGGATTCGCGCCTGGCGACGTTGCGCCTCGGCGTCGTCGGCGGAACCCCGCCCGCCGATCTGCTGGTGCGCTACCATCTGATGTCCCACACCAAACCCTATGCGCTGACCGTCGACACCCGCGTCGAATCCCCGACCCACCAGATGGTGCAGGATGTCGTCGCCGGCACGGTCGATGTCGGCTTTCTGTGGGGGCCGATCGCCGGCTATTACCGCAAGCACGATAAGCTGCCGCTCACCTTGGTCCCGCTCAAGAGCGAGCCGGGCGCGGCGCGCATGGAGTATCACATCGCGATGGGGGTGCGCGCCAACGAGCCCGAGTGGCGCCGGCGCATCAATGCTGCGATCGTCAAGCGGAAAACGGAGATCACCGCGATCCTGCGCGACTACGGCGTCCCGTTGCTGGACGAGCAGGGCGAGCTCATCACGCAATGACGGCTCTCGCCGTCGGGCGAACGGCCCGAGCCGCGCTTCTCGGCCTTCTGGTGATCGGTGCGGCCGCGGCCTATGCCCAGGTGCCGGAACCCGAAGGCTACCGCACGCAGGATTACCGGGCGCCGACACCAGGCACGGTCGCCGGCGGCACCGCGCTCGGAACCGAGGGCGCCCAAACCCTCTGGCGAGCCGGCCGCGCAGTGTGGATCGACGTGCTTGCCGCACCGCGGCGACCGCCCGGCCTGCCGCCGCAATCGCTATGGATGCCGTTGCCGCGGCGCAACATCCCCGGCAGCCTGTGGCTGCCCGATGTGGGGCGCGGTGTCCTCAGCCCCGCGCTCGAGCAGTATTTTCGAGCGCATCTCGCCGCGGCCACGAAAGGGCGGCGCGATGTGCCGATCGTCCTTTACTGCCTCGCCGATTGCTGGATGAGCTGGAACGCGGCCAAACGCGCCGCAAGCTGGGGCTATCGGCGGGTCTATTGGTACCGCGACGGCACCGACGGATGGCAGCAGGCGAAGCTGCCGTTGGCCGAGGCGAAGCCGGTGCCGGGGGCCGTCCCGGACGCCGATCCCGGCGTCGCGCAGGTGCGCGAGATCCTGGCCGCAGCGACACCCGATAAGCCGGCCGACCTCTCCGGGAGAAACCTCGCAAATCTCGATCTGTCGAAACTCGACTTCAAGCGGGCAAACCTGTCCGGGGCGAACCTGTTTGGTGCAAAGCTGGTCGATGCCGATCTTTCGGGCGCCGATCTGGCCGGGGCGAAGCTCGATCTCGCCTGGATCATGCGGGCGAATTTCACCAACGCCGATTTGTCCCATGCGAGCCTGCTCGGCCTGGTCACCTCGTTCGGTCTCGAGGTCTCCGTTGCCGAGACGCCGATATTTCGCGGCGCCAAATTTGCCGGCGCGCACATCATCGCCCGCCTCGCCCAAGTCGATCTCCGCGGCGCGGATTTCTCCGGCGCGCGAATGGGCGCCGACATGACAAACCAGTCGATGGGGCTGATGCGGGTCGATTTTTCGGGGGCCGACCTGTCCGGAGCCAATTTCACCAATGCCGATCTCAGCCGCGCGCTGCTGCGCTTTGCCAATTTGACCGGAGCCACCCTGACGCACGCCAACCTGTCCGGGGCCGATTTTTCGGGCGCCGACCTTACCGGCGCCGATTTGACCGGCGCCAACGCGACCGAAGCCGATTTCGGCGGCGCGGTCCTGACCAATGCCCGCGGCCTCGATACGGTAAAAGGGCTCACGCTTCCACCGCGGCGAAAGGGCCGGTAATCCGGCCGTTAAAGTCTATGCAGGTCGCGGACGCGGTGAACCCAGCCTACGGGGAGGCCGCCTTCTGCAGGGCACGTGCCCAGGCGCCGAGGCGCGCATCGAGCTGCACCGGGGTCTCGCAGGCGTAGCGGATCGTGCGTTGGATTTCGTCGAAATTGCGCGCGGTGAAATCGTAGCGCTGCTGCAAATCGGCGCGGCGGGCGGCATCGTCGCCGGTTGCGCCGGGCGGGATCGCCTCGAGCTGGTCGCCGAGCCGGGCCACGAGATCGGCGAGTTCGCGCTGACGCCGGCCGATTTCCTTCAATTCCTCGATCAGCGCGGCGCGCTCCCGGTCGGTCTCGTCGAGCAGGCCGAGAAAGAGCAGACCAAGGCGTCGCGGCCGATCCGCGGACAGGGTCTTGGCAAACCCGGCGATCGCATCCAGCCCCTGCTCCGTCGTAACCCGCCGCGGTGCCAGACGCCGAACCAGTTCGGCAATCCCGGGATCGGCATGCCAGTCGGCCTGGCTGTCGAGCGGCCCGCTCCAATACGCCGCCGCCGTGAGCTTTGGGACGAGGCGCGCCTCGCAAGGCCAGTCCGGGTCCTGTACCGGCGGGGCCGACCGCGCCGCAGCGCCCGCGGTCAGGTTCGCGGCGAGAGTGAGCGCAAATATCGTCGACCGGGGGAAGCGCCACACCCCTGCCATTATCGGTCTCACTCCGCGGCGCGGCGCTGCATCAGCCCCTTGGCCGGGTCGTAGCCATAGACCGCGAGGGTCAGAAAGATCGCGGTCGCGGCCACCAGGACGGCTGCCGAGACCGGCTCGATCTGGCCGTACAGCGCGAAGCGGATCAGCTCGACGGCGTGAGTGAACGGGTTGATCTGACAGACATCATAGAGCAGCTGGCTCGCCTCTTTGACCCGCCACAGCGGATAGAGCGCCGAAGAGGCGAAAAACATCGGAAAGATCACGAAGTTCATCACGCTGGCAAAATTTTCGAGCTGGCGGATCGCCGAGGACAGCAGCAAGCCCGAGCGCCCCCAGCATCAACCCGGACAGGATCAGCGCCGGCAGCACCGTGAGGTAGCCGTACCACGGCGGCTCGATGTCCCAGAACAGCGCGATGACCAGAAATCCGTAGGCCTGGATCACCGAGATGATGACCCCGGCAAGCAGCTTTGCGGTCAGCAGGAACCAGCGCGGCAACGGGCTGACCATCAGTATCCGCATGCTTCCCATCTCGCGGTCGTAGACCATCGACAGCGAGCTGAGCATGCCGTTGAACATCTCGATCATCGCCAGCAGGCCGGGGACGATGTAGACTGAATAGGGAATGTAGGTCTCATAGGGCGGGATGATCGAGACGCCGAGCACGAACTGGAACCCGGTGGCGAAGATCGCGAGCCAGACGAGCGGCCGGACCAATGCCGAGAAGAAGCGGCCGCGCTGATTGAGAAAACGCAGGCCCTCGCGGGTCACGATGCCGGCCAGGCAGCGCAGGTAGTGAATCGGCCTCATGCCGCCTCGCTCTCCCGCACCAGCGCCTCGAAGGCGGCCCGCATCGATGCCGGCCGGTTCTCGCCGAGCACCTGTCCGGCGGCGCCGACGGCCAGCACCTCGCCCCGGTGCAGGACGACGACCCGCGCATCGTCGCCGACCTCGTCGATCAGATGCGTCGCCCAGAGTGCTGCGAGCCCCTCCTCCCGGCATAAGAGGCGCACGTGATCGAGCAGGAATTGCCGGCTGGCGATGTCGAGCCCGACGGTCGGCTCGTCGAGCAGCAACAGGCGCGGCTGGTGCAGCAACGCGCGGGCGATCTCGACCCGGCGGCGTTGACCGCCGCTCAGCCGGCGCACCTTGTCGCGGCGGCGGTCGGCGAGGCCGACGCGCGGCACCTCGACCGCGATCCGCGCCGCCGCCTGGCGATGGGAGATGCCGTGCAGCGCCGCATGGTAGTGGAGGTTCTGCTCGACCGACAGATCGAGGTCGAGAGTGGGCTGCTGGAATACGACGCCGATCTGGCTCAGGCATTCCGAGGCATGCCTGCGGATGTCCATGCCGAAAATCCGGATCATCCCCTCGCGCTGCACGTAAAGCCGGGTCGCCAGCGAGAACAATGTCGTCTTGCCGGCGCCGTTCAGCCCCAGGAGCACGGTGAAGTCGCCGGGCGCAATCTCGAAGCTGACATTGTTCAGCACCCGGCGCGGTCCGAACCGGTGTCCGAGCCCTTCGACCGAGAACGCCGGCGCGCGATCACTGCTGGCGAGCATGCTCATGGGCGGGAAACCACTCCCCAGGGCGACTGGCCGACCGCAACCGATTTGATGACCTTCTGCGCGGCGACGTCGATCACCGAGATGTCGTTGCTGACCCCGTTTGTCGTGTAAAGCCGGCTCTGGTCCTGATTGAAGGCCAGGCTCCAGACCCGCTGGCCCACCAGCAGGTAGCGCAGCACCTTGTAGGTCTGCGCATCGATCACCGCGACCCGGTTGGCGGGGCCGAGTGCGACGAAGGCGAACTTGCGGTCCTTGGTGATCGCCACGCCGACCGGCCCGATCGCGTCGCTCGGCACGCCGGGCACCGAAAAGGTGATCCGCTTGATTATTTTGAATGTGGCGGCATCGATCACGCTGACCGTGCCGCCGACTTCGGCGGAGACCCAGAACTGCTTGCCGTCGGCCGTCCAGGTGGCGCGCCGCGGGCGGCTGTCGACGAGAATGTTGGCGATGACCGCGCGCTTGGCGGTGTCGATGACATGCGCCATGTTCGTCGTTTCGGAGGTGTTGACGAGATATTTCCCGTCCGGGCTGACCCCCATCCCCTCCGGTTCGACGCCGACCGGGATCTCGGTCAGGACCTCGCCGCGGCCGATATCGACGACGGTCACGAGATTGTCGTCCTCGTTGGCGACGTAGAGCAGCTTGCCGGTCGGATCGAGCGCAAAGAACTCGGGATCGGCGCCGCTCGGCAGGGTGCGGACCACCTTGTCGGTGGCGAGATCGAGCACCTCGATATGATCGCTGTCGCTGGCGCAGATATAGAGCGACTTCTGGTCCTTCGAGAGCACGATGCCGCGCGGCCGCTGGCCGACCGGGATGGTCTTGACCGCGGTCAGGCTGGTGCCGTCGACGACCGTGATCGTGTCGTCCTTCTCGTTCGAGACATAGATCGTGTCGGCCGCCGCGCGCGGGACCGCCAGCCACAGAATGGCGAGCGCCAGAGCCGCTGGAAATGCGCGGGTCATTTCAGATGGCATTTCGTCTCCGGCTGGTCGATCCCGAGCGTATCGAGCTCGGAAAACTGGTGCAGGAAACCCGGCTGCGGCGACACCGAGACGAGCGAACGGGAATCGGCGAGCAGAACCGGCTGGCGCAATTGGCCGTCCCAGGAGCGGAAGCTGAGCCGGGCGCCCTTATAGGCGGCGAGGTCGAAACGGTCGCCGCGCATGAAGGCGGAAATGACGGCGGGATCGGTCGATTTCGACCGCGTCGCCGCCTCGCCGATGGCCCGCACCGCCATCCAGGCGGCGAAATCTCGGTCGGTCATCCACCGCTTCGCCTGGCGCAGAAAGCGGTTCTGCAGCTGGGTGGCGCCCCATTCCTCATGCGGCCTGGCCCAGGCGCTCGGCACCAAACCCTGCGTGCCGGCTACCGGCCGCGGCGCGAAGGTGCGGTAGGCCAGGTAGTCGCCGAACTCGTCCTCCTCGTCGGCTACCACCAGCACGTCGTAGCTGATGCCCTGGGTGAAACGTGCGACCTCGGCCTGGATCGCGAAATGGCCGGTATCGGTGCGCCGCGCGCCGGGGATGAATGTCCAGGGCTTGTCGGCGACGATATGTGCTCCGAATTTCTGCGCGGCGTGGCGAATATCGGCGGCGAATTCGTGGTCGCCGTCGCTGTGGCCGACGACCAGCAGCAGGTCGGTCCAGCGCTTGACGACGAGATACTGCACCAGCGCGTCGGCCAGCATCGCCCGGCTCGGCAGCAGGTGCAGGATGTTGGCGCGGCAATCCGCGGCGCGCAGCCGATCGTCGGGCGCTGCGGTATTGAACATCGTGGCCTGGGCGGCCTCCGGGAGCCCGGCGACCGACAACAGCTCGGGCGCCGTCGAGATCGGTCACCACCAGACGAATGCCCTTCGCCGCCAGCGTGCGGAACGCGGCCGCGACATTGCCGCCTGCCGGCGCGATCGACGCGACGAGCTCGAAGGACTGGCCGGTGAAATGCCCGGTCGTGTTGTTGTCGGCGATGCCGAGTCGGGCGCCCTGGATGCCTTCATCATCCGGCGGCTGGTCGAGATAGGAGAGCGGCCATGTCCGCTTGACCGTCTGCGACAGCCAGCCGATCTGCACATTCTGGCCATCGGCGCGGACATCCCGAACCGGCGTTGCGGCACATACGGTCAGGACCGCCAACAGCAGCGGAATACTGCGCCAGCTGCCGATCATCGCCCGATCCGACGGCAGATTGCCCGATCGTTCATTTCAGCGTCTCGAGGTAGGCGATCAGATTGGCGCGATCGGTCTTATCCGGAATCCCGGGGAAAATCATTTTGGTCCCCGGCACCTCTGCATGCGGGTTGGTCAAATAGATATCGAGTGTTTGGGGGTCCCAGGTATGTTTGAAATTCTTCATGGCGTCGGAGTAATTGTAGCTGGTGAGGCTGGCGGATTTGCGGCCGACGATGCCGAACAGGCTCGGCCCGATCTTGTTCTTGCCGGCCTCCGCAGTATGGCACAACGCGCATTTCTTGAAAATCACCTTGCCCGCCTCGACATCGGCCGCCGCGCCGGGCCCGTTCGCTGCGATCAGCAACAGGACACCCAAGACGAGGCACGAGATCGGATAGCGCATGCTTCCCCCACCGGCGTTTCTATTGTCGGGACCCCGACGGTCATGCCGCCATACCACGTCGACGGCACGGTTGAAACAAGCGCTCTGTCGCAGCGCGCCCAATCCGCCGGCGCGGGCAACCCTTGTCGCCGCCTGCACGAGATGCGATAAACGGCCGGCTTGCCGCGCCGTCCCGCCGGTTGCGAACTGGGCGCGACACTGCGGCGAAAGCCGACTGAGCCCGGTCACGGCTCGCGTCAATTCGGTCCCAGGGAGGCGCTCGTGGAGACCCGCGCTGCTGTTGCTCACAAGGCTGGCGAGCCGCTCACGATCGAGACGGTTCAGCTCGACGGTCCGAAAGACGGTGAGGTCCTGGTCGAGATCAAGGCAACCGGGATCTGCCATACCGACGAGTTCACCCTGTCGGGGGCCGACCCCGAGGGGCTGTTTCCGGCAATCCTCGGCCATGAAGGCGCCGGGATCGTCGTCGATGTCGGGCGGGGTGTGACGAGCCTCGCCAAAGGGGACCATGTGATCCCGCTCTACACCCCCGAATGCCGCCAGTGCGAGTATTGCCTGTCGGGCAAGACCAATCTCTGCGTCGCGATCCGCGCGACCCAGGGCCAGGGGGTGATGCCCGACGGCACCAGCCGCTTCTCGCTCGGCTCCCAGAAGCTCTTTCACTACATGGGGACGTCGACCTTCTCGAACTTCACGGTGCTGCCCGAAATCGCCGTCGCGAAGATCCGCGAGGACGCGCCGTTCGACAAGGTCTGCTACATCGGCTGCGGCGTCACCACCGGGGTCGGCGCGGTGATCAATACGGCCAAGGTCCACCCCGGCGCCAAAGCCGTGATCTTCGGTCTCGGCGGGATCGGGCTCAACGTCGTCCAGGGCTGCCGAATGGTCGGTGCCGACATGATCGTCGGCGTCGACCTGAACCCGAAGCGGCGCGAGCTCGCCGAGAAATTCGGGATGACCCATTTCGTCAACCCCAAGGAGGTCGAAGGCGACCTCGTTCCCTATCTGGTGAACCTGACCAAGGGCGGGGCCGATTTCAGCTTTGAATGCATCGGCAACGTCCAGACCATGCGGCAGGCGCTCGAATGCGCCCATCGCGGCTGGGGCGTCAGCGTGATCATCGGCGTCGCCGGCGCCGGCCAGGAGATCTCCACCCGGCCGTTCCAGCTGGTTACCGGCCGGGTGTGGAAGGGAACCGCGTTCGGCGGCGCCAAAGGTCGGACTGACGTGCCGAAGATCGTCGACTGGTATATGGACGGGAAAATCAATATCGACGACCTGATCACCCACAAGCTCGCGCTGAACGAGATCAACAAAGGGTTCGATCTGATGCATGCCGGCGAATCGATCCGCAGCGTCGTCGTCTATTGATCGACCCTCGGGGCCCGGCGCCGGTCACCCTGTCGCTCGCAACTCGAGCCCGTCCGCATCGGGCTCCGTCGGCGCCGCCGGCGCCTCTTGAGAAGCAGGAACAAACATCATGCCCACGCGCTCCACCTTGACCAGAATCTCGGGGGCTCTGTTGTTCGGGATTCTTTGTGCTGTAGCCGGGCCTGGAGGGACGGCTCGGGCGCAGGCACCCGCCCCGGCCGCCATGCCGGTGCAGCCTTGGGGGCTGCCGCCATTGCCGGCGGGCGTCGGCCCAGTCGAAAAATTCGCCGATGTCAGCGGCACGCCGCAGGGCAAGTTTTTGGAAGGCGGTGCGTTCGACACCCAGGGCAATCTATGGTTCGTGGCGATCGGCTCAGGGTGGATTTCATACCTGACGCCTGACGGCAAGCTGGTCCCGGTGGTCAATTGCAACCCGCCGCCCGAGCTGGGCCAGACCTGCGAGCCGCAGGGCTCGCGCTGGCACGACGGCAAGCTTTACCTGACCTCGCGGCACCGCGGCATTCTGGTCTATGACCCGCAGACGAAACAGCTGACGACCTTGGTCTATACCTATCGCAACCAGTTGTTCAAAGGCCCGAACGATCTCGATTTCGACGCCGAAGGCAATTTGTTCTTCACCGATCCGTGGGGAACCGGCCCCGGACCGAACGAGACCGACCGCGCCGGTGCCGTCTACCAGTATTCGCGCGACGGCGTGTTGCGCAAAGTGATGGACAGCAGCATGTTCCCGAACGGCATCGCGGTCTCGCCGGATGACAACACATTGGCGGTCGGCGACTTCCGGGCAGGCCGCATGTGGTATGCCGGCTTCGAGATCGGTCCCAACATGGGCTGCCCGCAATGCCCCAATGACCCGCTGCACCTGACCTTCGCCGGCGTCAAGGCGGGCACCTATATCCCTGGCAACGGCGGCCCGGACGGCGTCCATTACGATGTCAAGGGCAATGTGTGGGCGGGGGTGCCCCCGCTCGGCGGCATCGTCGAGATCAACCCGCGCGGCCTGATCCTCGGCTTCGTGCCGATCCCGAACGGCGATCCCGCGACCACCAACTTTGCGTTCGGCGGCCCCGACAATCAGTATGTCTACTTCGAGGGGGCTACGAGCGGGACGTTCTGGCGCTTCAAGGCACCCTATCCAGGGCTGATCGGCCCCGGCGGCGTCCGCCTCCCGGCGCAGCAGTAGACCGCCCGGCCGGCTTGGCTGCCGCGGCCCCGTCAACCGCAAATTCAGCCGCCGCCGGGAGTGCGAGAGAGATTGCAGCCGATCCTCGATGACGACGATGCCGACCGCGCGCCGCTTCCGGCGATACCGCCGCGCCCGGCGCGACCGTTGTCGACCCTTGGCTTCTTCAGGACGATAGCCACCAATTCGCTCTCGGCCTGCGACGAAGAGCTGTTCGACGAATTGTTCGTCGCCCGGCGCTATCTGTGGCAGCCGGTCTTTTTCATCAGCGACCCGGAAGGCATCAAGCGGGTCTTTCTCGATAATTTTGCCAATTACCCGCGCTATCGCTACATCCGGCGGCTTTTCGCGGCAGGCTTGGGCACCGGATCGCTGGGCAGCGAGGGCGAGACCTGGTGGCACCATCGCCGCATCGCCGCGCCGGCCGTCGACCCCCGCGCGATCATGCCCGACATACCATCGCTGATCGCCGTGACCGAAGCGGCCGCCAGGTCTCTCGAACGCACGGCTCCGGATCGGCCGATCGATCTCGAACCCGTGATCGGCAGATTGTTGATCGGGTTATGGAACCAGGTGGTCACCGGCGGCGACCCCGACACAGTGACGATGCTGGACGGGCTGGCGAAATTCCCGCGCAAGCCGCGCTTCGCCGATTTTACGCCGCTGGGACCCTGGCTGGAACCGCTGCGCCCGCGCCGGGAGATCGCCATGTTCGACGATCTGCTCTATCGCCTGATCGACGAGCGGTCGGACGCAGCCTATGCGGGTTCGCGCGACCTGATCTGGCGCCTGATCCACACGCGCGACCGCAAGACCGGCGCGCCGCTCGCGCGGACCGAAGTCCGCGACGAGGCCGCCAGCCTGATCTCCGGCGGGGTTTCGCCGACCATTCGCGCCCTGACCTGGCTCTGGTACCTGCTTGCCCTCCACCCGCAAGCGGAGGCCAGGCTCCATGCCGAGATCGACGCGGTGCTGCAGGACCGGCCGCCGGCCCCGGACCAGCTCGCGAAGCTCGGCTATACCCGCCAGGTGATCGACGAGACGATGCGGCTCTATCCGCCGATACCGGGGATCCTGCGCGAGGCGACCGCCGCCGATGTGGTGTGCGGGCAGCGCATCCCGCGGCGGTCGGTCATTGCGATCCTGCCCTGGGTCGTGCATCGCCATCGCCGGCTGTGGACCGATCCCGACGGTTTCGACCCCGACCGGTTCAACCGGGAGAATACGGCGGCGCGGCCGCGGTTTGCCTATGTGCCCTTTGCCGGCGGGCCTCGCGTCTGCGTCGGCGCCAGCTTTGCGATGACGCAAATGCTGATCGTCGTCGCCGTCCTTGCCCAGCGCTTCCGGTTTCGTCTGGTCCCCGAGCACCCGGTCCGGCCGGTCGGACGCATCAGCCTGCATCCCCACGGCGGGCTGCGAATGACGGTGGAGCGGCGCGCCGCCGCAGTATCCGCAATATAAAATCGATGCGGGCTCGGGACGGCAGGCCGATTTGGGGATCGCTGCCGCCTCAGCGCATCCGGCGCACATCCTGTTCGGCAGGAGGGCCGCA
Source organism: uncultured Alphaproteobacteria bacterium (assembly GCA_963814865.1). Taxonomy (GTDB): domain Bacteria; phylum Pseudomonadota; class Alphaproteobacteria; order ATCC43930; family CGMCC-115725; genus AP-15. The sequence continues at coordinate 143,614 of CAWFEN010000007.1, forward strand.
GGCCGTGCCACGGCGAACGCCGGCCCGCCCCGCGATCCGGAGCCGGCGGCAATGGCTTAGACCGGCGACGGACCACGCCCCGCGGATCGGCGCCGGGGCGCCCGAAGGTTCCGTCTGCGACAGCTCGACAGCAAAATCCGCATTGCCCAGTCTACGCTTTCGACAGCAACGGCGATGGTGCCGGAATGCGCGCCTTATCCAGCCGCAACCGAACGAGGCGCCGAGGCGCCCGCTGCGCCTTGGCCATTTGCGCGGCGGCGCTGCTGACGGCTTGCACTGCCGTCGATACGTTCGGGCCCTCGGCGCTGGATTACAATCTTCAAGCCGAACAGATCAAAGATCAGACGATCCTCCTCAACATCGTTCGGGCCGCCTACCGCAAACCGATGCAATTCTCCGATTTTACGACCGTGACCGGGTTGACGACCGCGTCGGTGACGGCCGGTTTTTCTTTGCCGTTCGCGGCGATCCCCGGTTCGTCGGCGCGAGCGTTCATGGCGCTGCCGTCCGGCACCCTGACCGGCGGGCCGAACTTCACGGTGTCGATCCTGAACACCAAGGAATTCTACAGCGGCATCATGCAACCGATCTCTCTGCAAACCGTGACCCTGTATCTGCGCCAGGGTTTTCCCAAGGAGATCCTGCTTACTTTACTGCTCTCCGACATCGAATACAAAAAGAACGGGGCGGTGGTTCATGCCTATAACAGCGCTGATTCGGCGGTTCGGCCCGGCGAACAACTCACGAATTTCCGTGCTCTGCTGCGGCAGCTGATCGGACGCGGCCTCGATGCCGAAGAGGTCGATCAGACGACGCCGATCGGGCCGCCGCTGACCGAAAAAGACGTCGGCAGTCTCGGGACATTGGCCGGATTGCCGCAGGACGAATTGCTCGCAAAATACGACGGCAGTAAGAACGACGCGAATTTGTCGCCGGCAGAGCGCGCCGAATTGGGAGCCAAAAGGATAAAAATCTATTATCGTCTGGAAAAGAAGAGCACGTCGTACCGCTTTTGCTTTGACGGCAATAGCGCTGACGTCGGGCAGCCGATCGACGATACGGGTCTGACGATGAATGCGGCACTCGTTTGCGGTGCCGCTGCCAATGTCAGGGTGCTGGCACCGCCTCTTATCCAAGGGGCCAGGGGTGCGCCCCAGCAGATCCACGCCCTCGTCTTCGGCCGTCTCGGCGCCGCACCTGCGCCCAAGGCACCTGCCGGCATCGGTCCACGCGCCGCAACCTCACGGTCGTTGCCTGGACACCAGCGAACCTCCTCGCCCGAGCCCCGCCGCCGCGAGCGCCGCAGCCGGGCAAGAGCTGACGATGACCGCGCGGTCGGTGGAACAGCTGATCTATTACCTCGGCGAGATCGCCCGCGTTCAACTCGGGTTGAGCGGGCCGCCAAAGCCCTGTCCGATGGTCGCGGCCGGCGCGGGGCCGACCTGCCTGTTTCGGGTGTCGGCGGGACCCGCGCCGTCCGGCGCCATATCGGCTGCCTATGACGGCACGAACTACGCCATCGCGGTTGACCCGGCCGGAAATGATCGTTCGTCGCAGGTCCTGGAGCTGGTGTCCCAGTTGCTTGCATTGAACAATTCGGCGAAGGACCTGCCCGCCCCCAGCATCATCCCGGTCATCCATTAGCCCTTCGCGGCCAGTGCCTTCAGCCGGTAGAGGAGGTCGAGGGCTTCGCGCGGGGTCAGTTCGTCGGGGCGGGTTTCGCGCAGGAATGACTCGGCCGCGGATTCGACCGGCGGTGCGGGCTCGGCGCGGCGGCGGGCGGCGCTGAACAGCGGCAGATCGTCGGCGAGGCGGACGAGAGCGCCGCCCTGCTCGCCCTTTTCCAGAATCTCCAGAACCTCCTCGGCGCGCGCCGTGACGCTCTTCGGCAGCCCGGCCAGCCTGGCGACATGGATGCCGTAGGAGCGGTCGGCGGTGCCCGGCCCGACTTCGTGCAGAAAGACCACGTCGCCCTGCCATTCCTTGACCCGCATGGTGCGGCAGGCGAGCGCCGGGAGCTTGGCGGCGAGCGCGGTCAATTCATGGTAATGGGTCGCGAACAGGGTGCGGCAGCGATTGACCTCGTGCAGGTGCTCGAGCGTGGCCCAGGCGATCGAGAGGCCGTCGAAGGTGGCGGTGCCGCGGCCGATCTCGTCGAGGATGACAAAGGCGTTCGCCCCGGCCTGGTTCAGGATCGCCGCGGTCTCGACCATCTCGACCATGAACGTCGAACGCCCGCGCGCCAGGTCGTCGGCGGCGCCGACCCGGCTGAACAGGCGATCGACGACGCCGATCCGGGCCGATTGCGCCGGCACATAGGAGCCGATCTGCGCCAGGATCGCGATCAGCGCGTTCTGCCGCAAAAAGGTGCTCTTGCCGGCCATGTTGGGGCCGGTGAGGAGCCAGATCCGCTCGTCGGCCAGGACGCAGTCATTGGCGATGAAGCTGCCGCCATCGGCCGACGCGGACAATGCCGCCTCGACCATCGGGTGGCGCCCGCCGCGAATGTCGAAGGCGGTGCCCGCCTCGACCGCCGGCCGCACCCAGCCGTCTTCGGCCGCACGCTCGGCCAATGCCGCCGCGAGATCGAGGGTGGCGAGCGCCGCCGCCGCCGCGGCGATTTCGGCGCGCCGTGCCATGATTTCGCCGACGAGGTCCTCGTAAAGCCGCAATTCGAGTGCCAATGCCCGTTCGGCAGCGCTGGCGATCTTGATTTCGAGCTCGGTCAGGTCCGCCGTCGCGTAGCGCTGCGCCCCGGCCATCGTTTGGCGATGGATGAATTGCGGTCCGAGCTTGCCGGCATGGCTGGCCGACACCTCGATGTAATAGCCGATCACGTTGTTGTGCCGGATCTTCAGCGTCGTGATTGCGGTCTCGGCGGCGTAGCGCGCCTGCAGCGCGGCGATCAGGCGGCGGCTTTCGTCGCGCAGGCGGTGCCACTCGTCGAGCTCGTCGGAATAGCCGCGCGCGATGAACCCGCCGTCGCGGGCGAAGAGCGGCAATTCCTCGGCGAGCGCGCGCTCGAGCCGATCGACGAGAACACCATGCTCGCCGAGCCTGCGCCGCGCCGTGGCCAGCCGTTCGGGCAACGGCACGAGGCTCGGCTCCGCCAGCATGTCCTGCAACGCCGCGGTCTCGCCGAGCGACCGGCCGAGCGCCGCCAAATCGCGCGGGCCGCCGCGTCCGAGGCCGAGCCGCGTCAGGGCGCGCTCGATATCGGGGCAATGCCGCAGCCGCTCGCGCAACGCCGCGCGCACCTCGGGCCGATCGACGAGGTATTGCACTGCGTCGAGCCGTGCCGCGATCGCTTCGGGTGCCGTCAGCGGCGCTGCCAGATGCTCGCCGAGAAAGCGGGCGCCGGCGGCCGTGACGGTGCGGTCGATCGTCGCCAGCAGGCTGCCGCGGCGCTCGCCGGAAGAGGCTGTGACGAGTTCGAGATTGCGCCGCGTCGCCGGGTCGATCTGCATCACCGAGCCCGGCAGCACCCGGCGCGGCGGTTCGAGGTGTGCGGTCCTCCCCTGCTGGGTCAAGCCGACATAATCGATCAGCGCCCCGGCCGCGGCGATCTCGGCGCGACCGAAAGTGCCGAACCCGTCGAGCGCGCCCACTCCATAGAATTCTTCGAGCCGGCGGCGCCCGGCCGCACTGTCGAAGCGAGCGTTCGGCAAGGGGGTCAGGGCCGGCTTCCATTCGGCGAGCAGCTCGAAGAGGGCCGGACGGGCCAGCATCCGCTCGGGCAGCAGGATCTCGCCGGGCGAAAGACGGGCGAGATCGCCCGGCAACACCGGTTCGCTGGTCGGCGCCAGGGCAAAGGCGCCGGTCGACAGATCGAGCCAGGCGAGGCCGATCTCGCCGCCCGCTTCGGCGAGCCCGGCGAGGTAATTGTGCCGGCGCGCATCGAGCAGCCCCTCCTCGGTCAAGGTGCCGGCGGTCACGACGCGGACCACGGCGCGGCGTACCGGTCCCTTGGCGCCGCGTTTTCTGGCCTCGGCCGGGTCTTCGATCTGCTCGCAGATCGCGACCTTGAACCCGGCGCGGATCAGGCGGGCGAGATAGGTTTCGGCGGTATGCACCGGCACCCCGCACATCGGGATGTCGGCGCCCTCGTGGCGGCCGCGCCTGGTCAGCGCGATGTCGAGCGCCGGCGCCGCGGCGACCGCGTCCTCAAAGAACAGCTCGAAAAAATCGCCCATTCGAAAGAACAGCAGGCAGCCCGGATTGGCCTGCTTGATTTCAAGATATTGGGCCATCACCGGCGATGCGGGCACCGTGGAGACGCCGGCATCGGGGCGGGGGTGTTCGGTCATCGGCGGTGCTGCAAGGATGGCGGACAGACAAGGGTGTTTGACGGTAGCATGCGCAGCGGGCGCGCACGAAAGAGAGGATCGGCATGACCGAGGTTGCGGCAGCTTTCCCGGTGGTTCGCGAAGCGGTGGCTTCGTTCCCCGATCGCGGCCATTTTCACCGCGCGGTTTCGAGCCTGCTCGCGGCCGGGTTCGCGCCGAGCGATCTGTCGGTGCTGGCCTCGCATGATTCGCTTGCTGCCGCGGACGAGCCGGGCGGTGCCGAGGACAAAATCGTGCCCGCGGGTCTCAGCGACGAAATCAAATACATCGCGCCTTTGACCCTCGCCGGCTTCGTCGTGCTGTCGGGCGGGCCGATCGCCGCCGCGGTCGCGGCCCTGGTTGGCGCCGGTCTCGGCGGCGCCGCCTTGAAGGAGCTGTTCGACGATTACACCGCTCCCCGTCACCGCGAGGATTTCAGAGCGGCATTGCGGGCCGGGGCGGCACTCTTATGGGTGCGCTGCGACGATCCCGACCGCGAGCTCACGGCGACGCGCATCCTCGAAGAAGCCGGCGGCCGTCACGTCCATATCCACGGCCGCTCGGCCCGCTCCGACGAACGTCGCGGCTGAGGCTCAGACAAAGCGCCGCGCCAGCGCCGCCTCGGCCTCGCGGACGACACGGTCCAGGATGATCCCGGCCGGTTCGACCATGTGGATCAGGTCGATCCCTTCGCCGGCGAACACCACCGCGGTATCGAAGTCGCCGGCGGCAGCGGCGGCAGCGTAGCGCGGGTTTTCGCCGGCGGCAGCCTCGGCCAGAGCCGCTTCGTGGCCGTGCCAGGCTTCGCTGAAGCGGTTGCGGAGCGCCCGGCCGGTGTATTCCTTTGGCCAACCGCGATCGCGCACGATGTCGAAGACGTGAGTGCGCAGCGTGTCGTCGCCGGTGCCGGCAACGACGCGCGCCTTCGCCGCCGGTGCTGCCAGCGCTTCCTCGGCGGCGTAAAAGCGCGAGCCCATCAATACGCCGTCGGCACCGAGCATCAGCGCCGCGGCCAGACCGCGGCCGTCGGCGATCCCGCCGGCGGCGGCGACCGGCACCGCGCGGCCCGACCTCGCGACCATATCGACGACCGCCGGCACCAGCGGCAGTGTCGAGCGCCGTCCGCCGTGACCGCCGGCTTCGGTGCCCTGGGCGACGATGATGTCGGCGCCCTGATCCAGCACGGCGCGCGCCTGGGCAAGGGTCTGGACCTGGCAGATCAACAAGGTGCCGGTCTTCCTGATGCGCGGGATGAACGGCGCGGCGTTGCCGAAGGACAGCATCAGGGCCGCCGGATTGTGGCTGAGCGCCAGGTCGAGAGCCTCGGGCCGCGTCGCCAACGCCCAGGTGATGAAGCCGCAGCCGATCCGCTGGTTGCCGGCCGCGGCAAATTCGCGCTCGAGCCAATCGGCTTCGGGATAGCCGCCGCCGAGGATGCCGAGCCCGCCGGCGCCACTGACCGCCGCCGCCAGCGCCCCGCCCGCGGTGCCGCCCATCGGCGCCAGCAGGACCGGGTGGCGGATGCCGAGCTTATCGGTGAGCAGCGTGCGCAATGCCATGCGGGAGCCTCAAAAATCAGCCGGGTGGAAACCAGTTGCCGAGAACCTGCTCGGTAGTGCGATGCGGATAATTTGCCAAGTGGTTGTGATCCGCCGCCATTGCAGGCCGTTCGGCTCCGGCGGTGATCCTCCCGCTACGCCATTTCGTCCGCACAGGCTTGAAGATGCTGACCACTGATCAGGCGTCGCGCGATCGCGCGGCCGATGCCGCCGCCGCCGGTAACCAGCCCGACCCGGCTGTTCAGCGCATACATGCCCGCCTCCTCATTTCGCCTGCCCGGATGGGAGCCAGCTCAGATCGAGCGCTTCTTCGACAGCGAACGGACAGCGCTCGGGAAAGGCGCTTTCAGGCAGCCTCACTTCCAGAGCGGCCCGCGAGCGTGCCGCGGCATAGCACTGATCCAATACCGCTCCGGGGAAGGATCTCAGGCTCGGACTGTCGTCGATCACGGTGGCGATCTGGACTCGCTGCTCGCCGATCGTGCCGATCCAGCTCGACGAGCGCTTTCTGGGTTGGGCCAGATATTTGAGCAGATGGATCAGGAGCACGGTCAGGCGGTTTCTGATTTCGCGGCGGTCGCTGCGCGCCATCCCTTCGAGCTCCTCGGCGAGGTTTTCCAGATCGAGGGCGTCGAGTTCGCCGCGCCGCGCTCGCGCCGCCTGATCCTCGAGCCAGGCGACGAAATCTTCTTCATAGGCTGGCGCGTTTCGCGGCCGCGTCATCGCATCCCCTTTCGCTCAGGTGTCGAGGTCCAGCGCGTAAACCTCTCTCGCCTCCCGCACGCCGCGCAGCTGGTGCCGGCCGAGGGGCCGAAGACGGCCGCCGCCGGTTGTCGCGCCGGCGAACTCGGCGGAGACCAGCACTTTGGCGCCCAAGGGCTCGCACAGCGTCTCGATGCGCGCCGCCTCGTTGACCGCCGGGCCGATGACCGTGAAGTCGAGTCGGTCGACCGCGCCGACATTGCCGTAAAGCACCTCGCCGATATGGAGCGCCAGATCGACCGCGGCGGCGGGCTTGCCGGCCTCCCGGCGCGCGGCGTTCAGACGGTCGATTGCCTGCATTGCCTCGGACGCCGCATCGAGCGCGCGACGGCAGGTCTGATCCTGCATCGCATCCGCACAAGGAAAAATCGCCAGCATCCCGTCGCCGAGGAATTTGAGCACCTGGCCGCCGCGCCGGCGCAGCGGGGCGGTCAGGGTCTCGAAGATCTCGTCGAGCATCTCGATGACGACGAGACCCGGCGTGCCGTCGGCGATCGCGGTAAAGCCGCGGATGTCGGCATACCACAGCACCGCGCGAATGCTCTCGACCGAGCCGCGCGCCACCGCCCCGGCATGCACGCGCCGCCCGGCATCGCCGCCCAGATACGCCCCGAGCAGGCCCGCGGCGATGGTGTGGCCGGCATGCGCCATCATGGCGAGCGATACCGCGGGCAGCACCGCCCGCAACAGCAGCAGATCGTTGTCACGGAACCCGCCGGGCCGGTCGGTCGTGAAGGAATAGCCCATGCCGGTTCCGCGGGACGGGTTGGCGTCCGCGCCAAAGCGTACGACCTCCGCGAAATAATCGGTAGCGCCGGCGGCGGCATGACCCTCGAGGTTTGGAAAATCGAATCGTGCCAGGGGCCCGGCGAGGCGCCGGCGCAGGTGGAGCCAAGGCTCCGCCTCCTGGTCGATGGTCTCAAACTGGCGGATCAAGTGGCCAAAGGGGCTGTTCGCGACGCTCTCCTCGTACTCGCCGCCCCGCTCGAATTGCGCCGGCTCCACGCCATCAAGATCGCGCCGCCAGGTGTAGCCATATCCGCCCCACTGGGGATGCAGGGTACGCATGCCGATAAAGGCGCGCGTCAGCGGAACGCCGGCCTCGACGAGGCGTCGGCAGAGACCATCGAGCAGAACGTCGGCGGCTGCGCCGAGCAGTCCCTGGCGCGTCGCCCAGACATTCAACTCGATGATTTTCAGTCCGAGGACGCTGTCGAAGCTTGACGGGCGCAACCGCGGGCCAGTCGAAGGCCGGTCGCTCGTCAAGACTGACCGCTCGTCAAAGGCCCGTCGCTCATGAAAGGCTGGCCCTGGGCTGTTCGATCCGGCTAATAGCTATGGAGTGGCGGCCATTTCTGCAAACCGTTTTCGCCGGCCGCCTCGATTTCACCCCGCCGGACGAGCCAGATTTGGAGCCCGAAGGTGCTGGACCGCATCCTGCTGACGAATGACGATGGCATCGCCGCGCCCGGCCTCGAAATTCTCGAGCGGATTGCCGGCGAGCTCGCGCGCGAGGTCTGGGTTGTGGCGCCGGAGCACGACCAGAGCGGCATTTCCCATGCGGTCAGCCTGCACCACCCGATCCGCGTAACCCGGCGCGGCCCACGGCGCTATGGCATCCTGGGGACGCCCGGCGACTGCGCGGTGATGGCGGTCAGCCATCTGATGCAGGCGGCACCGCCGCAACTGCTGCTGTGCGGCGTCAATCGCGGCGCCAATCTCGGCATCGAGACGGTGTTTTCGGGCACCGTCGGCGGGGCGATGACCGGGATGATGCTGGGCATCCCGTCGATCGCGCTGAGCCAGGCCTGGACCGACCGCGCGCATGTCCGCTGGGAGACGGCGGCGACGCTCGGTCCCGGCGTCGTCCGGCGCTTGCTGGCAGTCGGCTGGCCCGCCGCCACGTGCCTCAACGTCAATTTTCCCGATCTGCCGCCGGCCGAGACCGGGCCGCTGACCTTGGCCCGGCAGGGCGCCGGGGTCATCGAGGGGATCGATGCCGAAGGGCGGACGGACCCGCGCGGTGTGCCCTATTACTGGATCGGTTTTCGCCGCGGTGCACGCGACCAGGGGCCGGAAAGCGACATGGATGCGCTCTTAGCCGGCCGCATCGTGGTCACCCCGCTGCGCTGCGACCGCACCGACGAAGAGGCCTACACGCTGCTGGCACGGTCGCTGCCGCGCTGAGAACCCCGACCTGAGAAGTCGTCATTCCCGCTTTCGCACAGGGCGTCCTGGGAAATTGTGAGGGGCAAGGAGGCCGTGTACTGGCCCCTTCCGGGACAATGCAAAGCCCCCTTGCGCGGGCTTGACCCGGCCAAGGGGAGCCGGGAGAGTGGATGCTGCCCGCTTTGCGGCCGCCGAATTTTCCCCGGACCGGCTTGCGCGGCGGCGACGGAAAAATGCCGGCATCGGCTGCTCCATTTCGGATCGATCACTGAGACCGCCGTGACCGCCCGCCATCTTCAGGACGAGCGGCCGATGAAGACCCGGTGCGAGCCGTAGGACAGCCACACCCGGTGCGAGCGCAGGAAGTCGGCGCCGAGGATCAAATCGGCATCCTGCAATCCGAGCCGGGTGACGACGATGACCGGATCGCGCATGACCTCGCCGCCGATCTCCAGCCGGGTGAAACGGTGCGCATGCGACCTGACGATTTCCGCCGCCGCGCCGCGCAGATTGGCACTCGGGTCGCGCGACAGCTGCGCTCCGGTCACGCCGATCGAAGCAGCCGTTTCGGCGTCGAGGACGGTTAATTGCGCGCCGGTATCGATCAGCGCTGCGAGCGTGTGCCCATCGAGGCGCACCGGAAAGAACAGGCGGTCATGCAGCGACCGGTTAGCCGGTATCGCCGTGTAGGGCTGGCTCCAGGACGGCATGGCAACCGCGCAGGCCGGTCTCTCGTAGAGCGCCAGCCGGTCGTGCGGCAGGTCCAGATCGACCTCGAAGCTGCTGAGAAAATCGGCTCCCAACAGCCCGTCGAGCGGTCTGCCGGCGACGTTCGGCAAGGAAATGGAGCCGACCAGCACCCGGAAATTGGCGAGGGCCGCCGTACCGAGGCCCAAGGTGTGCAGCCGCGCATCGCCGCTGACGAGACCGCCTCCGAGACTGTGCATCGGCCGTGCGTACTCGTAATGCGCCTCGATGCCGAGCTGCTTTGCCGCAACTTTGCTCAGAATGGTCCGTTCGGCGCCGGTATCGACGAGGAAGGTTGCAGTCGCCTCATTGACGCGCACCATGGCGAGCGGGACGTTGCCCATGCGCGTGACCGCGACTTCGGTCTGCCGCTCGGTCCGGCATTGCGCGCCGGCACCGGAGGCAGCCCCGACACCGAGGGCAGCCGCGAGGAGAAGGGCGGCGACCCGGACTAATATCGTCACGGCGCGGGCTCCCTTACAGTCAGGGAGTTGGCCGGTTCAGCCGACGGCGGCGATTCCCTGGACCTCTACCAGCAGCTCCGGGCGCGCCAGGCCGGCGACGGTGATCAGCGCGCTCGCCGGGAAGTTGTCGCCAAAGATCTCCTTGCGCAGCTGGGTAAAGCGGTCGCCGAAGCGCGCATCGGTGATGAACACGGTCATCGTCACCATGTCGGCGAGCGTGCCGCCGGCCTCGGCCAATGTCGCCGCGAGCCGCGCGAACACCTCCCGAACCTGACCGTCGAAATCGCCGGCGAGCGACCTGCCCGCCGCGTCCGCCACGGCTACCTGCCCGGCGAGCCAGACGATCCGGCCGCCTTCGGTGACGACCGCCTGCGAATAGGCCCGCGCCTGCGCCGCCTCGCGCTTCAGCCAATGCCTGGCCGATTTCGTCGTCAGGGGTTCCGTCACCACCGTCTCCATGCAAGGTATGGCTGACTCGGGCGAGCTTGGCCCAGGGCGGCCGGCAAGTCCAGCCGGGACGCTGTCGACCGATCGGCTTGGACGTTCAGAACCGGCGTGGCACATTGCCCGCCACGGCCTGGGCGACGGAGATCTGCATGATTTGGCTTGATGCCCTCAAAAAAGAGGGCGCTCTCCATGCGTTATACACGCGTTTCGAGTTGGTCGTATCGGCAATCCTTCTGATATTGATCTCGCTAATCATTATCTATTCCGTAATCATACTGGCGATAACGCTGTTCAACGAATTCACCTCCGGCATCCATCTGATCGAAGCAACAGCCCTCAAAGACACGTTCGGATTGATGTTGAGCATTCTGATCTTGATCGAATTCAACCATTCTATCGCGCTGTCGCTGCGACGGCGGTCCGGGGTGCTGCAGGTCCGCGTCATCATTCTGATCGCCATCGTAGTAATCGCGCGAAAACTCATTCTACTCGATTACGCAATCACGAGCCTGCAGATCCTGCTCGGCCTGGGCGGGCTCGCATTGTCGCTGGGGGCGCTTTATTGGCTGCTCAGCGACATCGAGCATCGGCGGCGCGCAACCGGCTTGCCGGACGATTGAGCCGGCGGCGCAATGGCGGCCGCCAGGTAACGCGGGCTGGCCTTCGCTGCCGGAACCGTGTTTAGTCAGCGCTGCGCGGCTATCCGGCGACAGAACATCGGGACCGCACTGCCGCCAACCGGAAGCGGTCGGCGGCCGATCGAATCGGGAGGCTCCAAAGTCACCGCGGCCCTTGCGGGCTTGATGTCCAACGATGGAGGAGCACACCGATGAAGACGACCCGCCGCCGGTATTGGGTCTTTTTCCTGCTGTTTCTGTTCAACGTCATCGCCTATGTCGACCGCGTCAATATGTCGGTGGCCGGAAAGCCGATTGCGCACGAATTCAGCTTGTCGCCGATCGCGCTCGGCTATCTGTTCTCGTCGTTTCTGTGGGCCTACGTCCTGATGATGCTGCCGGGCGGCCGGCTGATCGACCGCTGGGGCACGCATCGGGTGGCAGCGGTTGCCACCGCGGTGTGGTCGACGGCACAGATGGCGACAGGGATCGTCGGCAGCTTTGCGACGATGCTGGCGGCGCGGCTCGGCCTCGGGATCGGCGAAGCGCCGTTTGCCCCGGTGACCTACGGCACTGTCCGGTCGTGGTCGCCTTATACCGAGCGGGGCACCGCGATCGCCGCGGTCTCCGCCGGACCGCCCCTCGGGCTGGCGCTCGGCGCACCGGCCGTGGGCTGGCTGATCGAGGCGCTGTCCTGGCGCTGGTCGTTCATCATCACCGGTGCGGTCGGGTTTGTCTGGGTCCTGATCTGGCTGAGCCTGGTCTCGACCATGGAGAAGACGCGGTGGCTGCCGCAGAGCGAGCGCGCGCAGATCCTCGCCGAGCGCGACGCCGGCATCGCGCCGCCGAGCCATGACGGCGTCGGCTATCTCGGGCTCATTCGCTGTCCCGCGATGTGGGGGCTGTTCATCTCGCAAGGGTGTCTCGTCTATACATTCTATCTCTACATGTCCTGGCTGCCGAACTACCTGCAGACGACGCGCGGCATATCGATCGTCGGATCCGGCCTCTACACCGCGATCCCTTTTGTTTTTGCGGCAGTGGTTTGCATCATCGCCAATTGGTTCGGCGACAGGCTGCTGTCGGCCGAGGCCGTGCGCGCCGGCAAGCGGCGTTATCTGGTGGCACTGTGCCTGCTGCTGACCGCCGTGGGCCTGGCCATTCCGTTTGTCCAGCCGTTGGCGGGGGTCATCGCGCTGGTGACGATCGCAGTGTCTTTTGCCAATGTCGGGCCGGCCGCCAATGGGGCGCTGGTCGCAGATATCCTGCGCTCGCCCGGCGATGCGGGCCGGGCCTTTGCATTTCTGGTTCTCGGCGGCAACACCTTTGGCCTGCTGGCGCCGATCGTGACCGGTTATGTCGTCGCCGCGACCGGCAGCTTCAACTCGGCCTTTGCCGCGGCAGGGGTATTGGCGTTGGTCGGCGCGGTAGCGGCATTGGCGCTGTCCCGCGGCACGCTCGGCGAGCACGCGGCGCCGCCGCTCGCGGCGGCCCGGCTCGCCGATTGATCCGACCGGCAGCGGCGGATCCGATCGCAGCCATGGGCGCCGGCCGGCGGATCATGCTAGTCTCGAGCCGCGGGCTATGGCGAGGAGCCGGGGCTTGAGCGAGCGGGCAGTGGCGGAAGCCGACTGGCGCGACGAGATTTTCGCGGCATTGAAGCGGGCGGAAATTCGCCAGATCGGCTATGTGCCCGATGCCGGTCATGCGCATCTGATCGAGCTGTGCCGGAACGACCCGGAAATCCATGCCGTGCCATTGACCAGCGAGCAGGAGGGGGTGGCGCTCGCCGCCGGCGCCTGGCTCGGCGGCGCGCGTGCGGCGCTGTTGATGCAGTCGAGCGGCGTCGGCAACTGCATCAACATGCTGTCATTGGCCAAGAACTGCCGCTTCCCGCTGCTGATGCTGGTGACGATGCGCGGCGAATGGGCCGAGTTCAACCCGTGGCAGGTGCCGATGGGGACGAAGACGCAGGCGGCGCTCGAATTGATGGACGTGCTGGTCTACCGCGTCGAGCGCCCCGAGGACGCCGCCGAGACCGTCGCCGCGGCAATCGACATCGCCTTCGACGGCGATGCCGCGGCCGCCGTACTGTTGTCGCAACGGCTGATCGGCGCCAAAAGATGGGTGAAATGATCGTGGACAACCGCGTTCTTCACCGTCGACGCCGGACCTGTCTCACCGCGTCGCGGCCGCGCCAGACCGACGATGGTCTCCGATGAAGCGATCGGGTGGCCGGACCCCGGACTAACCCAGTTCGTAGGCGACAGCGAACCGGGTTGCGCGGCTGGTTCCCGAACCTGTGCGGATCTCCGTACACGCGGTTGCGTCGGACGCGTCCGCGGAGCTAGAGTTGCGCGAAAGTGCATTTTTCTATCATAACCCTGGTGTCGAATCGCGGTCGGTCGCCGCTGCGACGGCGTCGCGACGCAATGGGCGCCAATTTTCGGGAGGGAGGACAGCAATGGTCAAGCTGCACGTCAACGGCCAGGAGCATAGCTTTGATGGTGATCCATCGATGCCGCTGCTCTGGTATCTCCGCGACGAGCTGGGGCTGACCGGCACGAAATTCGGCTGCGGCATGGCGCTGTGCGGTGCCTGCACGGTCCATGTCGACGGCCAGGCCGCCCGCAGCTGCATCACCGCGATCAGCGACACCGACGGTCGCGCGGTGGTGACGATCGAAGGCCTCGACCCCGACGGCAACCACCCGGTGCAGAAGGCTTGGCGCACCTTCAACGTGCCGCAATGCGGCTATTGCCAGGCCGGCCAGATCATGCAGGCAGCGGCCATGCTGGCGACGACAAAGAACCCGTCCGAAACCGAGATCGCCAGCGTGATGAGCGGGAATATCTGTCGCTGCGGCTGCTATCAGCGCATCACTGCCGCCATCAAGGCGGCTGCGACAGGAGCGTGACATGACCCCCGTCGACGTCACCCCCATCAACGTCACTATCGAGAACGTCAGCCGCCGCGGCTTTCTGAAGGGCATCCTCGCCACCGGTGGTCTCGTCGTCGCCGCCGAGCTGGTGCCGGCTCGTGCGGCGCTCGCCTACGCCACCGGCGCGGCCAAGATGGCCGGCGGCGTCGTCACCGACCCGCATGTCTTCGTCTCGATCGACCCCAGCGGCCTGGTGACGATCATCGCGCACCGCGCCGAGATGGGCACCGGCTCGCGCACCAGCCTGCCGATGGTGGTCGCCGAGGAGCTCGAAGCCGACTGGTCGCGCGTGAAAGTCAAGCAATCGCCGGGCGACGAGAAAAAATACGGCAACCAGAACACCGACGGCTCGCGCAGCCTGCGCCATTTCATCCAGCCGATGCGGCAATGCGGCGCCGCGGCGCGGCTGATGCTGGAAATGGCGGCGGCCCAGCGCTGGGGCGTCGCCGTCGCCGAGGTTCAGGCGCAGAACCATGAGGTCGTCCACCAGCCTTCGGGCCGCAAGCTCGGCTACGGCGATCTCGCAATCGCCGCGGCGGCGTTGCCGACGCCGTCACCCGATCAGGTCAAGCTCAAGGACGCGGCCTCCTTCCGCTACCTCGGCAAGGGGAATGTCCAGATCGTCGATCTGTTCGACATCACCACGGGCCGCGCCGTCTACGGCATCGACGCCAGATTGCCGGGCATGAAATACGCCGCCATCGCGCGGCCGGCGGTGCTGGGCGGCAAGCTCGCCTCCTATGACGGCACGGCGGCGATGCAGGTGCCGGGCGTCGAAAAGATCATCGTCCTCGACGGCACGCCGCCGCCGGCGAAATTCCAGCCGCTAGGCGGAGTCGCGGTCGTCGCCGCCAATACCTGGGCGGCGATCAAGGGGCGCGACGCGCTCAAGGTCAATTGGGAGGACGGGCCGCACGGCGTCTACGATTCGGCCGCCTACAAGGCTCAGCTCGAAGCGACCGCGCGCCAGCCGGCCAAGATCGTGCGCAATGACGGCGATGTCGACAAGGCGCTCGCCTCGGCGGCGAAGACCATCTCCGCCGAGTATTACATCCCGCACCTCGCTCACGCATCGATGGAGCCGCCGACCGCCACGGTGCGCGTCGCCGACGGCAAATGCGAGGCCTGGGCGCCGGTGCAGAGCCCGGGCGAAACCCAGGACGAGCTGGTGCAGAAGCTCGGGCTCAAGCGCGAGGACGTGACGGTCAACGTCACCCTGCTCGGCGGCGGCTTTGGGCGAAAGTCGAAATGCGACTTCGTGCTCGAGGCGGCGCTGCTGTCCCGCGAGATGGGCGGCGCGCCGGTCAAGGTCGTCTGGACGCGCGAGGACGACATCCAGCACGACTACCTCCACACCGTCTCGCTCGAGCGCATCGAGGCGGGGATCGACGCGCAGGGACATGTCGTCGCCTGGCGCCACCGCAGCGTCGCGCCGACCATCGCCGCGATCTTCGGTCCCGACCCTAAGCACGAATCGCCGGGCGAGCTCGGCATGGGGCTGATCGACGTGCCGTTCGCCATTCCCAATCTGCGCTGCGAGAACGGCGAGGCCGTGGCCCATACCCGGATCGGCTGGTTCCGCTCGGTGTCGAACATCCCGCACGGCTTTGCGGTGCAGTCCTTCGCCGCCGAAATCGCCCACGCCCTGGGGCGCGATCCGAAAGAGGTGCTGATCGAGCTGATCGGGCCGCCGCGCATCGTCGATCCCCGCAAGTCGCAGGATGTCGGCGCGTTTCCGAATTACGGCGACCCGTTCGAGACCTTCCCGATCGACACCGCGCGGCTGCGCCGCGTCGTCGAGCTGGTCGCCGACCGGGCCGAATGGGGCAAAAAGCTGCCGCCGGGGCACGGCCAGGGCATCGCCGTGCATCGCAGCTTCCTCAGCTATGTCGCCACCGTGGTCGAGGTCGCGGTCGACGACAAGGGCAAGCTGACGGTGCCGCGCGTCGACAGCGCCATCGATTGCGGCTTTGCCGCCAACCCGGAGCGCATCCGCTCGCAGGTCGAGGGAGCGGCGGTGATGGCGCTGAGCCTCGCCAAATATGGCGAGATCAGCTTCAAGAACGGGCGGGTCCAGCAAAGCAACTTCAACGACTTCCAGGTCGCGCGCATCGACGAATCGCCGGCGATCACGCATGTCCACATCGTCCCGGCGGGGATCGAGGTGCCGTCGAGCGGGGTCGGCGAGCCGGGCGTCCCGCCGTTTGCGCCGGCCTTGTGCAACGCCATCTTCGCGGCCACCGGCAAGCGCATCCGGCGGTTGCCGATCGGCAACCAGCTGGCCAGCTGAGGCGGGGCGGCGGGCGGGTCTCTCCGCCCGTCGCCGGCTCGGCGCGACGGCCCGCGACGATCGGAACGCTTTACGAGGACGCCCGATGGGAGGAAACCGAGGCGGATGGATGGAAACCAAGAAGAAAATGCCCACGAACCTCCGAGCGCCGCCGGTGCGATCGGCCGGCGGGCGGCGCTCGGGACCGGCCTCGGCTTCCTCGTCGCGCCCTATCCGGCCTTGGCTCAGGCCGACCCGGCGCGCGCGCGGCCAAGCGCCGGCGACGTGCTGGTCAAGGTCGGCGATGCCGGCGACGCGCCGCTCAAGGCGGCCGACCTGCCGCTCGGCGGCCCGCAGATTTTTGCCTGGCCGATGGACCCGGCAACCAAGACCGTGCGCAGCGCGACGCGGCTGAACAAGGTCCTGCTGCTGCGCCTCGACCCCGCCGGCTTCGATCAGGCAACGCGCGCGCGCGCCGCCGCCGGAATCGTCGCCTATTCCGCCGTATGTCCGCATGCGGGCTGTGACGTGACCAACTGGCATGCCGCGACGCAGCGGCTCGAATGCCCGTGTCACTTTTCGCAATACGACCCGAAAGCGGGAGCGGCGGTGGTCGGCGGGCCGTCGCCCCGCCCGCTGCCGGCGCTGCCGCTCAAAACCGCCGACGGCCGGCTCGTCGTCGCCGGACCGTTCACCGGCCGCGTCGGGTTCCAACAGGTCTGAACAGAACCAAGCTAGGGGAGAAACACGCCATGCTCGCACCGCACCCGTTCCGCGCCGCGATCGCCGCCGGCGGACTGATCTTGCTGCTGTCCGCGGCGGCGCTGGCGCAAAAACCGCTGCCGCCGGCGCCGCAGCCCACGACGCCGCCGCCCGTGCCGCCGATCCTGCAGAACTACCAACCGGTAACGGCGCAGGAGCTGAAGCAGCCGGCGGACGGCGATTGGCTGATGTACCGGCGGACCTATAACGGCTGGGGCTACAGCCCGCTGGCCCAGATCACCCCCGCCAATGTCGCGCGGCTGAAGATGGCGTGGACCCTGGAGACCGGCCAGGTCGAAGGCCACGAGGCGCCGCCGATCGTCCATAACGGGGTGATGTTCGTCGCCACGCCGGGCAACCAGGTACTGGCGATCGACGCCAAAACCGGCAATCTGCTGTGGCGTTTCAAGCGGCCGATTCCCGACGACATGCTGCTGCTGCATCCGACCAGCCGCGGCGTCGCGCTATACGGCGACAAGGTCTATTTCGCCGCCAACGATACGGTGCTGGTGGCGCTCGACGCCAAGACCGGCAAGCCGGTGTGGACCACCACGGTCGAGGACTACACCCACGGCTATTACATGAGCCTGTCGCCGCTCGTCGCCGACGGCAAGGTGATGGTCGGCTGCTCGGGCGGCGAACTCGGCATTCGCGGCTTTGTCGCGGCGTTCGACGCCGAGACCGGAAAGCCGCTGTGGAAGACCTATACGATCCCGGCGCCGGGCCAGCCGGGCAGCGAGACCTGGCCCAAAGCCGACCAGTGGAAGACCGGCGGCGGCTCGGTGTGGATCGCCGGGAATTACGATCCGGCGACCAATCTCGCCTATTGGGGCACCGGCAATGGCGGGCCGTGGATGGGCGATCAGCGGCCGGGCGACAATCTCTACACCTCATCCGTGCTGGCGCTCGACGTGAATACCGGCGCGATCAAGGGCTATCACCAGTATCACCCGAATGATTCGTGGGATTGGGACGAGGTGTCGCCGCCGATCCTCGTCGACTACCGGCATGACGGGAAAACCGTGCATGGCCTCGTCGATGTCGCCCGCGACGGTTATCTGTGGGAACTCGCGCGCAGCGCCGCCGGACCGATCAGCTTCGTCGCCGGCGAGCCCTTCGTGAAGCAGAACGTCTTCAAGAGCCTCGATCCCGAGACCGGGCGGCCGAACGTCGACCCCACCCGCCAGCCCGGCACCGGCAAGAAGGCCGATTTCTGCCCGTCATTGTGGGGCGGCAAGGACTGGCCGCCGGTGGCCTTCAGCCCGAAGACGCGGCTTCTCTACATCCCGGCGAACGAGAATCTGTGCGGCACCTCGGTCGGCGCGAAGATCACCTATACGCCGGGGCAACCCTTTACCGGCGCGACGACGACCCTCTACATCGCGCCGGGCGCCGACCATATCGGCGAATTGCAGGCCTGGAACATCGATACCGGCAAGAAGGTCTGGAGCCATCCGTTTGCTGATTCGCAGCTCTGGGGACCGGTGCTGGCGACCGGCGGCGGCGTCGTGTTCATGGGCGGCACCAACGACCGCTATTTCCGCGCCTTCGACGCCGCGACCGGCAAGGTGCTGTGGCAGTTCCGCACCGGTTCGGGGGTGATCGGCGTGCCGGTATCGTTTACCGTCGGCGGCAAGCAGTACATCGCCGTGCAGTCGGGCTGGGGCGTCGATTCGGCGCGCATGCAGGCGCGCCTCAACCTGGTGCGCCCATACCAGTTCAACGATGTGCCGCAAGGCGGCGCCGTCTGGGTCTTCGCCGTGGAGTGACTCGCCGGCATCATCTCTTGCCGCCTCGACAGGCGGCTTTGTCTCCGTTGGAGAGTTTCCGCCGCACGCGTTCGGGATGACGCTGATCTTTGAGCTGAACCGAGCTGCTTCGGACCTGCTGGTCAGACGACGCCGTCCTCGCGCAGGCGTTTCAGCTCGTCGCTGTCGATACCGCACAATTCGTCGAGCAGGGTGCCGGTATGCTCGCCGAGCAGCGGCGGACGGCTGATTTCGGCCGGCGAATCCGACAGTTTGACCGGGCAGCCGACGGTCTGGTAGGTGCCGCGGGCCGGATAGTCGAGGTCGACGATCATCTCGCGCGCCTTCAGATGCGGGTCAGCCAGGACCTCGCCGGTGTCCTGGCAGGCACCGCAGGGCACGCCAGCCGCACCCAGAACGCGCATGACCTCGTGTTTCGAGCGGCCGCGCGTCCATTCCTCGATGATCGCATTCAGCGCCGCGCGATGTTCCCAGCGCGCCTCCTCATTCGCAAAGCGCGGGTCGCGGGCCAGTTCGGGCCGGCCGATCGCTTCCGTGAAGGCCGGCCACATCTGCTGTTGCGCGGTGATGAAGACATAGTCGTTGGCTCCGCCCGGCGCGCAGGGATAGGTCGTGCTCGGAATGCCGCGGCCCATCTGGTTGCCGCGCCGCGGCATCGGCGCGCCAAAGCGCTGATGGTCGCGCAGGCTGACTCGGATCAAATTGACGACCGCGTCCTGCATCGACACCTCGACATGCTGGCCGCGGCCGGTCGCGTGGCGTTGCTGCAAGGCGGCGAGGATGCCGATTGCCATATGCATGCCGGTGCCGGAATCGCCGATCGCCGGCACGACAAAGGTCGGCGGGTTGTCGGGGAAGCCGGTGATGCTCATCGCCCCGCCCATCGCCTGGGCGATCGGCTCATAGCTCTTGTAGTCGCGATAGGGACCGTAGGTGCCGAAGCCCTTGATCGTCGCATAGATCAGCCGCGGGTTGATCTCCGCCAGTGCTTCAAAGCCGAAGCCCAGCCGGTCGAGCGCCCCCGGCCCGAAATTTTCGAGCAATACATCGGATTTGCCGATGAGCTGCCGGAACAATTCCTTGCCGCGCCCGGTCTTCAGATTGAGGGTCAGGCTGCGCTTGTTGGCGTTGAACAGCAGGAAGAACAGGCTGTCGCTGTCCGGCCGGTCGCGCATGTTGCGGCGGGCGACGTCGCCGCCTTTGGGCTCTTCGAGCTTGATTACGTCGGCTCCGAGAAACCCCAGGATCTGGGCGCAGGCCGGCCCCGCCTGGTTGTGCGTCATGTCGATGATGCGAATCCCCGCCAGCGCCTGGCTCATGCCGCCTCTCCTCGATCAGTGATGCCGTAAGGTAGCACCAACCGCCGAGCCCGACCAAGCTGCCGGCCGGTGGCGGGACCGGCCTCGGTCTCAGCCAAGTTTACGGCTTCGTCAAACAGTCGAACGGTCACGTGAAGATCTACAGCGACCCCGGTCAAGGCACGACCGTGCGAATTTATCTGCCGCGCCTGACCGACAACGTCCGTATTGCGGAGGAGACGCACGACGTCTCGTTCCGTGCCGGTGACCAAAGTGAAATCATCCTGCTGGTCGAGGACGACGAGGCGGTCCGTGAGCTGAACGCGGCGTTGCTGAGGAACCTGGAATATGCCGTCATCGAAGCGGAAGATGGCGCCAAGCCTCTGAAGATACTTGAAACGGATCCGAACATCGGATTGCTGCTCACCGATATGGGATTGCCGGGCGGCCTCACCGAAAGCTCGAGCCGCCCACCGAAGGTTCGCTCGCCGGCAGCGGGCAGTTGAAACTTGACGCGATTGCCGCGCGAGCAGCCAATAGGGCCCGGCAGATGATCGGATGACAGGCGACGGCCCGCCATGGCGATCCTGTGATATTCTGGCGAAACGGCAATCGCAGCGAGCGCGACGGCGGTGGCCAGCATCGGTGAGGACCGCGATCCATGATCACGAAATTCGACAGCTCCTACTACGGCACCGCCGACATGAAGAACCTCGGCTACACCGGCACGCCGATCAATGAGCGCCGCTATTCGAAGGAGGAACTGGCCAAGGCGCTGCACAAGGTGGTGGCCTACGCCAAATGCATGGATGAGCGCGGCTACAACACGTTTTGGATGGCCGAGCATCATTTCCAGCCCGAGGGCACGGAATTGATCCCGAACCTCTTGATGATGGCGATGCACCTCGTCAACCAGACCAAGAATCTGAAGATCGGCTGCGGCTTCAACGTCGTGCCGATGTGGCATCCGCTGCGCCTCGCGGAAGATTACGCGATGGCCGACGTCCTCAGCGGCGGGCGGGTCATCTTCGGCGTCGCGCGCGGCTATCACACCCGCGAGGTCGAGACCTTCGGCTCGCCGCTGACCGACCAGGACGCCAACCGCGAGATGTTCGAGGAAGGTGTCGACATCCTGTTCCAGGCGTTCGAGGGCAAGCCGTTCTCGCACAAGGGCAAGTACTACACGATCCCGCCGGAGGTGCCGTATCGCGGCTATACCTTGAAGGAGATCACCCTGGTGCCGGCCCCGGAGCGGCTGCCGGTCGAATGCTGGCAGCCGATCCAGAGCGGCTCCGACCGCGCCTTCGACTTCATGGCCAAGCACGGCATTAGCGGCGTGATCGGCGGCGGTTCGGCCGAGGGCGGCGCGGTGGATCGGCACATGATCGGCTTCCAGGCCGCCTATGCGCGCCGCGGCATCCACCTCGAACTCGGCGAGCGCCTCGCGCTCGGCTTCCAGTTCCACATCGCCAAGAGCCGCGAGGACGGCATGCGCGAGGCGGCGAAACATTACGAAGAGAACATGAAGATGTTCGGCGAACTGCGCCTCGTGCGTGCGCTCAGCGACGAGCAGGTGGCGGCGATGCGCGACCCGAGGCTGGCCGCGGCGACCAAGCTGCCGCGCATCGAGGACGCGGTGAAGGCCGGCGGCTTCCTGACCGGCACGCCCGACGACATCATCGAGCAGCTGAAGGCGGTCGAGAAGCGCTATCCCGGCATCGATCGTGTGATTTGCGCGACGCCGCTCGGCACCCCGCTCGACGTCCAGTTGGAAGATTTGGACCGGTTCGCCAAGGAGGTGATGCCGGCGTTCCGGGATGGGAGGACAGTGACGCGGGCGGCTGCCGAGTGAGGCAAAAACCGCGTGGCGTGATTTTTACGCAGAGAGGGTGAGATGATTGGCGATGCGAAGGGCGAATACCGCGGCATCGGTTACCGTAACGATGCCGACTTGAAGGCGTGGCTGGCCAAGCGGCCGACTGAAGCCGCGCTGGAACCGGATCTGCCGATCATCGACCCGCACCATCATTTTTGGGACACGCCGCAGCGCGGGCGCTATCTGCTGTCCGAGTTGCTCACCGACATAGGAGGCGGGCACAACATCGTCTCGACGGTGTTTCTCGAATGCCGCTCGATGTACCGCAAGGACGGCCCGGCCGAGATGGCGCCGGTCGGCGAGGTCGAGTTTGTCAACGGCATCGCGGCGATGAGCGCATCGGGCGGTTATGGCCCGTGCCGCGTCGCCGAGGCGATCATCGGCCATGCCGATTTGACGATCGGCGCGCGGGTGCGCGAGGTCTTGGAGGCCGAGATCAGGGTCGGCGGCGGGCGGTTCCGCGGCATCCGCCACGGCGTGTCGTGGGACGAACACGAGGCGATCCAGAAATTCGCCACGCGCGCCGTTCCGCCGCATCAACTTCGCGACGCTAAATTCCGCGAGGGCTTCGCCCAGCTCGCCCCGCTGGGCCTGAGCTTCGAATCCTGGCAGTATCATCCGCAACTGCCAGACGCGATCGACCTCGCCCGCACCTTTCCCGACACCACGATTATCCTCAACCATGTCGGCGGCGTGCTCGGGGTCGGCCCCTATTCCGGCCGGCGGCAGGAGATCCTCGCCGGCTGGAAAAAGGACATCGGCGAATTGGCCAAATGCCCGAACGTCAACGTCAAGCTCGGCGGCGTCGGCATGACCTCGTTCGGGTTCGACTTTCATGAACGCGAAATTCCGCCCTCATCCGAAGACCTCGCCACCGCGTGGCGCCAGTACATCGAGCCCTGCATCGAAGCTTTTGGCGTCGATCGCTGCATGTTCGAAAGCAATTTCCCGCCCGACAAGCAATCCGGCGGCTATACCGAGCTGTGGAACGCGTTCAAGCGCATCACCGCCGGCGCCTCGGCCGCCGAAAAGACGGCGCTCTACAGCGGCACCGCGGCGCGGGTATATCGCCTGACCGTCCCTTGAGCCGGTCGGAGCGGCCTCTTCCTGAAGCAAGGCGAGAAAAGCCCGAGGAGGCCCCTCGGCGCAATTCCGCCCGGCACCGCCAGGGCGCGCGGCGGACGCGACCAGCCGCAATGATCATAATTCCAATATATAGCGACCGCAAAACTGTAACATACCACGACTAGATTGCGCTCCGGCATGACTGACCGGGGGACGGCGTGACAGCTGCTGCCAGCGTTTCGTTTGGCTCGCGGTGGCACGCCGGCGGCGGCGCTGCATGAGCCGGGACGCGCGCATGCCGCGCTATCGCACGATCTGGATTTCCGACGTGCATCTCGGCACCCGCGGCTGCAAGGCCGAATTCCTCCTCGACTTCCTGCGCCACAACGATGCCGCCACGATCTACCTGGTCGGCGACATCATCGACGGCTGGCGGCTGAAGAAATCCTGGTACTGGCCGCAGACCCACAACGACGTCGTGCAAAAGCTGCTGCGCATGGTGCGCAAGGGCACCCGCGCGATCTATGTCCCCGGCAATCACGACGAATGGCTGCGCGATTGCACGCGGCTGCAGTTCGGCGGCGTCGAAGTCGTCGAGGAAGCCATCCACGTCACCGCCGACGGAAGGCGCCTTCTGGTGATCCACGGCGACGCGTTCGACGCGGTCGTCACCCATGCGCGCTGGCTGGCATTGCTCGGTGACGGCGCCTACACGGTTGCCTTGTGGCTCAACCATCACTTCAACACGGTGCGGCGGCGGTTCGGCTATCCGTATTGGTCGCTCTCCGCCTATCTCAAGCGCCAAGTCAAGAACGCGATGCAATACATCGCCTCGTTCGCCGGTGCGGTGACCGACGAAGCGCGTCGCCGCGGGGTCGACGGCGTCGTCTGCGGCCATATCCACCACGCCGAGATTCGCGATCTCGGCGGAGTTCTCTACTGCAACAGCGGCGACTGGGTCGAGAGCTGCACTGCGCTCGTCGAGCACTTCGACGGCCGTCTCGAACTGGTTCACTGGGTCGATCGCCGGGAATCCGCACCGGCCGAGACTGCTGTTCGTGGGTTCGAGCAGGAGGCGGAAGCCCCGGCAATGGCCAATGCACAGCAATGAGAACCTGGCAAAACGAGTTTTATCGACCGTAGACGAAGGGAGCAAAGATGTCGGAGGTGCTGGTCAGCTTTGTGGTGCCCGCCTTCAATGAAGAGGCGCTGATCGCGTCATGTCTGCACGCGATCGTCGCCGAGATCGCGCATAACGGATGTCCGGCGGAAATCATCGTCGTCAACAACAACAGCACCGATCGTACCCGCGAGATCGCCACGTCGATCGCCGGCGTCACCGTAATCGACGAGCCGATGCGCGGGCTGGTGCCGGCGCGGCGGGCGGGGTGCCTTGCCGCCAGTGGCCGGCTGATCGCCAATATCGACGCCGATACGATGGTGCCCGAGCGCTGGCTCGACACGGTGATCGCCGAATTCACCCGCGCGCCCGGCCTCGTGGCGCTGAGCGGCCCGTTCATTCACTACGATGTGTCGAGAACGGTGCGCGCCGTCGTTGCAATCTTCTATCGCCTTGCCTTCACGACCTATCTGCTGGTCCGCTTCGTGTTCCGCGCCGGATCGATGATGCAGGGCGGCAACTTCGTCGTCTTGAAGACCGCGCTTGACGACGCCGACGCCTTCAACCCCGATTTCAGCTTTTTCGGCGAGGACACCGAGCTCGCGCGCCGGCTGAGCAAGGTCGGTGCGGTGAAATTCTCCTTCGCGCTGCCGGCGTTCTCCTCGGGACGGCGGCTCGCCGGAGAAGGACTGTTCCGGGTCGCCTTCCAGTACAGTGTGAACTATTTATGGACGGTCTTCTTCAAGCGCCCGTTCTCGTCCACCTGGCTCGATTTCCGGCACCCGGCCGACGGCACCGGCGAGATGAAGCTCGCCGCGGCAACCCCCGCACAGGCCGATCCACCCGCATCATAGCAACACCAGCCCCTTTTCGCGGTCGGTCTTCCGATTGAGGGTAAAGCTACGCTTGTCGGCGTAGAACAGCAGGGAAAACCGGCCGTCGCTGTCCCTCCGGTCGCGCATTTGCTCCGCCCGACTTCGCCGCCAGGGTCGCCGCAAGCCAAGCCAATGAGCAGCGATCAGCCTATTCGCCGACCGTCAGGCGCAATCCCGACAGCAGCACCTCGCGATGCGCTAAGTTCCGAAAGTGGCTCGCGTCGGGTATCACGACGGCGCTGATCGCGCGCAGTCGCGCGAGGGTTTCTCGGGCGTCATCAAGCCGCCCCATATGGGCGTAGCTGGCGGCGAGAAAGCGATACGGGGCCGGAAAGCTCGGATCGTCCTGGATCGCGAGCAGCAGCTTCGGCACGGCCTGGTCGAAGCGCCGGGCAAAAAGATGTGCGAGGCCGATCAGATTGGCCGAGGTGCCAATGCGGGCGCACGGGCTGAGCCGCAGGGCGGCGTCGAGATACTCGATCGCGCTGTCGGGCTGGCCCGCCCATACCCTGAGCATGCCGCCGATGTGCCAGCCGCGCGCGAAATTCGGGTTAAGCGCCAGGGCGCGGTCGACAAGCGCCATCATGGCGCCGATGTCCTCGCCAAAATAAGCCAGCGCGACCGCCGCATTCGCCAGCACGCCGGGATCGTCGCCGGCTCCTTCCAAGGCTCGCCTGGCGAAATCGGCGCCCTTCAAACGGTCGCCTGCCGGGTCCTCGCTCCGACTGTCGAGGATCAGCCGAAAACAGCAGATCGCGGCCCAGGCGAGCGCGGGTCCGTAACGCGGATCGCGGGCGACCGCCTGCTCCATCAGGCGCAGCGCCTCGGGGAATTGCCGCGCCGACGACAAGAACATCGCATAGGCGCGCAGATAGAGGTCGTAGGCGGTGAGGTCGCTGGTCGGGCGGGTGGCTGAACGCGCCGTTTCGACCGCCTGCAATACCGGTTCGATGACCCCTGCGACGCTCGACGCAACCCTGTCTTGTAGGTCGAACACGTCTTCGAGCGTACCGTCGAAGTGGTCGGCCCAGAGATGCGCGCCGGTGGCCGCGTCGATCAGCTGCCCGGTGATCCGCACCCGGTTCCCGCCTTTGCGCACCGAGCCCTCGAGCACATAGCGGACGCCAAGCTCTCGCCCGACCTGCTTCACATCGACGGCTTGCCCCTTGTAGGCGAACGTCGAATTGGCGGCGATGACGAACAGCCAGCGGATGCGCGACAGCGCGGTGATGATCTCCTCGACCATGCCATCGACGAAATATTCCTGCTCGGGATCGCCGCTCATATTGCGGAACGGCAGGACCGCAATCGACGGCTTGTCGGCAGCGGCCGGCGCCGCCTGGTCCGGCATTTGCGGAGGCACAGCAAGGCGGCTCTCGTGCTGGCGGCAGCCCTTGGGCTCGCCGGCGCGAGGCGGCCGGCGCACGCGCTGATGGTCCGGGTCGACGGGGTTGATTATAATTGCGGTCTGGTCACCTGGGACGACCAGCGCGGCGGCTTTGTCTACGGGAAGTGCACCGCGGTATCGCCGGCAGCGGCGGCAAGGGGCCTCAAGTCTCTTGCGGCAAGTGCGAGCCGGAAGCCGGCAAACCAGGCCTCTCGATCCAGGAGTGCCGGGTGGTGGACTTGCCCGGGGTGCCGAAGGTGTCGAAGCCATTCTTTCGACAATGCGCCCAGTGATGCGCCGTGGTCGCGTTTCGGCGGCGGCGGTTCAAGAGGACACCACCGCCCGAGCCGGGACACTATCGGTTTGTAGCGCCACGATGCGCCATCCCTTACGATCGCATTCATTCCTGCTTCGAGGGAGGACGCCGATGCCCGCCGACCCCAACCATGTGATCCTGACCGGGGAGAACCCGTTCATTCGGCTGAGCGAGACCGATAGCGGCCCGCAGACGACGAATGCCAGCTTCTGGCGCATCGTCACCTGTCCGGCCGGGCCGGGGCACGTGCTCTATCTGAAGAGCGAGCTGACCGAGAACCGCTGGCATATCTGGGCCGACAACATCGCGATGGCGCGCTGGCTGCAGGCGACCGTGCAGGGCATGCTCAATCCCGAGACCGCGGATACGGCGATCCCGGTCATCGATGCCGAGTTCTTCAAATCCGGCGACCCGCATTACTACTGGACCGAGCGGATCGTGTCGGGCGACGGCGAGGTGGCGCTGACCTGGTACGAGATCGGCGAGCCGCTGCTGATCCACACCCAGCCCAATGAAGGCGGCCGCCGCTATGGGGTGTGCACACTGCTGATCCCGGCGCTCGGCGCGCGGCTGACGGTCGACGGCGTCGCGGCAGCGGGCCGGTCCTGGCCGGTGCAGCGCGAGGGCCGGCCGTTCAGCACCTGCGCGCTGGCGTTTTCCGAGAGCTGGACCGAGCCGCGGTAGGTGTCGCGATGACGGTCGCCCGCGACCTCGCCGATTTCCTGACCCGGATCTCGGCCGCAGACCTGCCGGCGCAAGCACTCGATCACGCGGCAATGCTGATCGCCAGCACGATCGCCAGCGCCGCCTTGGGCTCCGGCATCGAATCCGCGGCGATCATCCGCGCGCTCGCCCGCGAGCGCGGCGGCCGGCCCGACGCCTCGCTGTGGTTCGACGACGGCACGAAACTGCCGCTCGCCGAGGCGGCCCAGGTCAATGCGGTGATGAGCGACGCCGCGGCCTCGGACGACAGCGATCTGCGCAACATCGTCCATGCCGGCACGCCGCTGACCGCGACGACGCTGGCCGTTGCCGGGTGGAACGGCGCCGGCGGCGAGGCGGTGCTGGCGGCGATCGTGCTCGGCTATGAAGCAGCAGGCCGCATCGGCGAGGCGATCACGCCGGGCTTCCGCAACCGCGGCTTTCACGGCTGCCTCGTCGCGATCTTTGCCGCCGCGGTCGCCGCAGCGCGGCTGTTGCGGCTCGACGCGGCGCAGACGGCGCAGACGATCGCCTTGTCGGCGACCTCGATCGGCGGGCTTGCGGCGGCGGCGAACACCAGCGTCGCGCGCGAGTATCACGCCGGGCTTGCGGCGATGCTCGGCATCAATGCGGCGCTTGCGGCCGGGCGCGGCTACCGGGGCGAAGAAAGCATCCTCGAAACGCAGCACGGGTTTTTCGAGACCTATGGCGGCGTCGATCCGGCCGCCGCCGCAGCCAATGTCACAAATGGCCTCGGGCAGTCCTGGGACATCGTCACCGACATGGCGGTCAAGCTCGTGCCGGGCGGTCATCCGCACCATGCGCTGGCCGAGGCCGCGGCCAACGCCGCCCGAGAGGGACGGATCGCGCCCGAGGAGATCGACAGCATCATTCTGTCGCGCCCCGGCGTCACCGCGCTCGCCGGCCCGCTGCATCCGGCCGACCTGATCGACATGGCGCACAGCCCGGCCTATTTCCTCGCCGCCGGCGCTGCCGACCGCGGTTTCTCGTGGGCGCACGCGACCCCGGCCAAGATCGCCGATCCGATAATTCACCGGCTGATCGACAAGGTCGGCATCGGTTCGCCCCCGACCGACAATGTCGAGCGCTATCGGCAGGGCGCCACCGTCACCATCCGCACGCGCGACGGCCGCACCAGCACGAGCACCGTCTACGTGCCGAAAGGCGCTGGAATGCTCGGCATCGCCTGGGCCGATATCGACGCCAAATACCGCACGCTGGTGCCATATGCCGGCCTGCCCGAGGCGCGGATCGAGGCGAGCCTGGCGTTGATCCACGACTTCCGCAGCCTCCCGCAGGTCTCCGCCCTGACCGATTTGCTGCGGAAATAGGCGGGGAGGTCAGGGACCGCGGCGGCCGATGTCGCGGCGACAGAAGCCTTCGGGCCAGTCGATGCGGTCGATCGCGGCATAGGCGCGCGCGCGGGCCTGGCCGAGATCGCCGCCGCGCGCGGTGACGCCGAGCACCCTGCCGCCATCGGCGAGCACCCGGCCGCCGTCGCGGCGGGTGGCGGCGTGGAAGATCTTGACTGCGGGATCGGCGCCGGCGGCGTCGAGGCCGCGGATTTCGCTGCCGCGCGCGGGCTCGTCGGGATAACCCTTCGCCGCCATCACGACGCACAACGCCGGATCGGCGTGCCAGCGCAGGTCGACCTGCCGCAGGATGCCGTCACGCGCCGCGATCAGCGCCGGCAGCGGGTCGCTGATCAGCCGCATCATCAACACCTGCGCCTCGGGATCGCCGAAGCGCACATTGTATTCGAGCAGCATCGGTCCCGCCGCGGTCAGCATCAGCCCGGCATAAAGGACGCCCTTGAACGCCCGCCCCTGCTCCCGCATCGCCGCCATCGCCGGCAAAATGATGCGGTCCATGACTTGGCCTTCGAGCGCGGGGGTCAGCGGGCGCGCCGGCGAATAGGCGCCCATGCCGCCGGTATTGGGCCCGGTGTCGCCCTCGCCCAACTGCTTGTGGTCCTGCGCGGCAGCGAGCGGCAGCGCGTCTTTGCCGTCGCTGAGCGCGAAAAAGCTTACCTCCTCACCTTCGAGAAAGTCTTCGACGACGATCTCCATCCCGGCGCCGCCGAACCGACGCCCGACAAGGGCGGCATCGACCGCCTGGCAGGCCGCGTCGAGATCCATCGCGACGACCACGCCCTTGCCGGCAGCGAGGCCATCGGCCTTGACCACGAGCGGCGCGCCGCGTTCGACGATATAAGCTTTTGCCACCGTCGGATCGCGGAACCGGCGATAGGCGGCGGTCGGGATGCCGGCGCCGGCGCAGAGGTCCTTGGCAAAGGCCTTCGACCCTTCGAGCGCCGCCGCAGCGGCGGTCGGCCCGAACGCGGCGATCCCCTCGCCTTCCAGCGCATCGACCAGCCCTGCGACCAGCGGCGCTTCGGGCCCGACCATTACGAGGTCGATCGCCTCCTTTTTGCAGAACGCGATGATCGCCAGGAAATCCATCACCCGAATCGGGACGCATTCCGCGTCCTCAGCGATGCCGGCATTGCCCGGCGCGCAATAGAGCCGGTCGACCAGCGGCGATGCCGCGATCGCCCAGGCGAGGGCGTGCTCGCGCCCGCCCGATCCCACCACCAGCACCCGCATCGCGCTCTCTCCCGTGCTCGGCTATCATGCGGGGATGGATGATCTATTGGTCGCGGCCCCGCTCCGCCCCAACCTCACCGAATATACCGTCTCCGAGCTGTCGCAGGCACTCAAGCGCTCGATTGAGGACAATTTCGGCTATGTGCGGGTGCGCGGCGAGGTCTCGGGGTTCAAGCGCCACGGCTCGGGTCATTGCTATCTGGCGCTGAAGGACAGCGAGGCGGTGCTCGACGCGGTGTGCTGGCGCACCACCGCAATGCGCCTCGGGATCAGGCCCGAGGACGGGATGGAGGTGGTGTGCACCGGGCGCCTCACCACCTTTCCCGGCCGCTCCAAATACCAGCTGGTCATCAATTCGATCGAGCTGGCCGGGATCGGCGCGCTGCTCAAGCTGCTCGAAGAGCGGCGCCGGCGCCTCGCCGCCGAGGGCCTGTTCGCCGCCGAACGCAAAAAGCCGCTGCCGTTCCTGCCCGCGGTGATCGGCGTCGTGACCTCGCCGACCGGGGCCGTCATTCGCGACATCCTGCACCGGCTTGCCGACCGCTTTCCGCGCCGCGTGCTGCTGTGGCCGGTGGCGGTGCAGGGCGAGGCGGCGGCGGCCCAGGTGGCAGCGGCGATCGAAGGCTTCAACCTGTTGCCGCAAGGTGCCGTGCCCCGTCCCGACCTGATTATCGTCGCGCGCGGCGGCGGCAGCCTCGAAGATCTGATGGCATTCAACGAGGAGATCGTCGTGCGCGCCGCGGCGGCCTCGGCAATCCCGCTGATCTCGGCGGTCGGCCACGAGACCGACACGACCCTGATCGACCATGCCAGCGACCGGCGCGCGCCGACGCCGTCGGCCGCGGCCGAGATGGCGGTCCCGGTCCGCCTCGACCTCGTCGCCGATCTCGCGGGCAAATCATCGCGGCTGGCCGGCGGCCTCGCCCGGCTCTTCGCCGAACGCCGGCTCAATCTCGCCGGGCTGGCGCGCGGGTTGCCGTCGCCGCAGGACCTGATCGGCAACGCGGCGCAGCGTCTCGACGACCGCGCCGAGCGGCTGCGCCTCGCCGGCGACCGCCATTTGCGGGCGGCGCGGCACCGCCTCGACCTTGCCGGCGGGCGGCTGCGGCCGGAGGCGCTCTCGGCCGATCTCGCGCGCACGCGCGCCCGGATCGCCGAGGTCGAGACCCGGCTCCACGCCGCGACGGCGCGCTTCATCGGCCAAAGCCGCGATGCCGTCGACAATTTCGCCGGCCGGCTCGCGACCCATTCGGAACGGCATGAAAGCCTGCTGGCGCGCGGCTATGTCGTGGTCCGCGACGGCGCCGCCCGGGTGGTTACCGAGGCCGCCGCGGTCAGGCCGGGCGTCGCGCTCGATCTCGAATTCTACGACGGCAAGGTCGGCGCCATCGCCGGCCGCACCCCGCGCCGGCCGGTGCGCCGGGCGCCCGCGCGCCCGGAGCAGGGAAGCCTGTTCTGATCGGCGCGGCACCGCGACAGAGGAGCGATCATGGCTCTCCTACAGCGATTTGATCCGCCCGCCTTCCTGACGGATTACGACGGCATCCCGGGTCAACGCGAGGCCTGGCATAATTTTGTCTCACGCTGCTTTGCCGCCTCGATCGCCGGCGAGGCGGACAAGGTGCTGCGCGCCGACGGCAGCCGCGGCGGCGCGGTCCAGTTCTACAACCCGGCCGTCGCCGATCCCGGTGGCCCCGTCGTCGCACAGGCGATCCTGTGGAATGCATTCCCGAAGGAACTGCTGCGCCGCTGGGGGCGCGAGCGGGCGATGATCGAGGCCGACCGGCTGTATCCGCTCGGGCACTACCGCGACGGCGCGGGACAAGGTTCGGCCGGGTTCGAGGCGGCGCTGTACCGCCCGCAGGACGAATACTGCGAGTGGCACGTCGTCCGCGACCCCGACACCAACAAGATCGTCCGCGTCACCTTCAGCTCGGAGCCGCCCGAATATTGGGAGGCGATGTTCGGCACGCCGATCGACCCCGGCGACGGCACACCCTTGGCGTTCCCCGGCGACCGCGATCGCGTGCTGGCACTCTACCGCGCGCTTGTCGGCCCGCAGGTGGCGATGAACGACCTGATCTGCGCTGCCGAGATTCGCGGGCCCGACGGGTCGGTCTACGTGCAGCAGGGCCAGTACAACCCTTATAACAAATGGAACACGACGCACGGCATCGTCCATCTGTGCGCGCCGCCCAATGCGCTGACCGCAGAGATCCAGCTCGGCGCCGACGCGACCGTTCTCTACCGCAACGCAACAGGCGAGCCGGTGGTCGAACCAAGCGCGCTGATCTGCTGCGCCGGCTTCGGCGGCCCCGACCGCAACAGCGACCCGACGATCGGGGCGACGGTGAACGCGCTGGCGAGGGCCGGCGCGATGGTGACCTTGCCCAATCCGGTCGGGCTTTACATGGACCATATCGATCTCGCCGGCTGGCAAGCGCCCGAAGGGGTGCGGGTCGCCGATTGCGTGCGCGTCGAGCGCGGCACGCCGGGAATGATCGAGCGGCTCGTTATCGAGGTGCCGAGCGGCGGCGGCGACCGTCGGCGACCTGACGATCGGCGGCGAGCCGATCATCTATGGCGGGCAGATTGCCGAATGCATCACCGTCAAGCTGATCGGCGGCGCCGCGCAGCTCGGCGCCGTCCGCAATGCGCCGACGCAATGCGTCGGCCGCTGCTGCATCGATCCCGTCGACCCGCGCGTTCTCGGCCGGCCGATCGGGCTGTCGCACGCCGCACCGCCCGGCATGCAGGACGCGCTCGGCGGCGCCGGCGGCGACAAAGGAGACCCGCGCAGCACCGTTCCATCCGCGCGGACCGCGGCACGGGTGCCGCATGCGCGACGCCGCACCAGGGGAGACGTGTTATGAGCGAAGCCGGCGCCGCGCCATTTCAGGCGCCACAGGAGCCCATCCTCGACATGGCGGAGATCCAGGGGATAGCGCTGCCGGGGTTTTTCAAGCCGCATCACACCTTGCTCTATCTGCGGCTTGCCGACGGCCAATCGGCGGTGGAGCGGTTCAAGGTGCTGATAGCCCGCCTCTCGGGCGAGGTTGCGACCGCCGCGCAGACTTTGGCGGATCGACGCCGGCATCGGCAGGCGATCCTGGTTCCGGCGGCAGCGCGCGAGGGGATGGGCGCGGTGCTGATCGCCCTCGCTTTCTCCTATACCGGTCTCAAACGGCTGACCCCCGGCGCCGACGACATTCCCGACCTGGCGTTCCGCAAGGGGCTCGTCGCGCGCTCGGCGCTGCTCGGCGACCCGACCGATCCGGCGTCGGAGGGGCATCCGTCTCGCTGGGTGGTGGGCGGCGCCGGGGCCGAGCTCGACGCGCTCGCCATCATCGCCGGCGACGAGCGCCCCGCGGTCACCGCGCGGGCCGAGGCGCTCGCGGCTGAGCTGCGCCAGGCCGGCCTCGATGTCGAGACCCAGGATGGCGATGTACGCGACGACCTTCCCGGCCATGAACATTTCGGCTTTGACGACGGCGTGTCGCAACCGGGACCGCGCGGCCTCGCCTCGACTCAGCCGGACGACTACCTGACCGATCGCTACCTCGATCCGCGCGGGACGCCGGCAGCCTGGCTCTACGGTTATCCCGGTCAAGATCTGGTGTGGCCGGGCGAGTTCGTGCTCGGTTATCCGGCGACGAGCCCTGACCCGCTGGTGCCGGGCCTGGCTGCGCTCGCCCAGCCGGCCTGGACCCGCAACGGCTCGTTCCTGGTCTATCGCCGTCTGCGCCAGGATGTCGGGCTGTTCTGGCGCACGATGCGCGAGGAGGCGGCGCGTCTGGCAGCGCTGCCCGGGTTTTCAGGTTTGACCGACGCTGTGCTCGCCGCCCGTCTCGTCGGCCGCTGGCCGAGTGGTGCGCCGGTCAACCGCGTGCCGCGGGGCGACGACCCGAAACTGGGCGACGATGCGCTCGCCAACAATGACTTCCGGTTCGACAGCGATACACCGGCGCCGATATTGCGCGGACGGCAGGCCGAGCCCTACCCGCTTGCCAAGGCCGACCCGGCCGGCGTCGCCTGCCCCTGGGCTGCGCATATCCGCAAGGTCAACACCCGTGATTCGGCCAACGACATGGGCGCGCGCGAAGCGACCTACGGCCGGCGGCTGCTGCGTGTCGGCGTCGCCTTCGGAAAACCGCTCGCCGACCGCTATGCCGAGCCCGCGGCAGATCCCGAGCACGGCAATCGCGGGCTCTTGTTTCTGGCGATCCAGGCGTCGATCGAGGGCCAGTTCGAATTCTTGCAGGCGCGCTGGGCCAACGACGCGACCCGGCCCAAGATGCCCGGCGGCAACGACATGGTGATTGGCCAGAACGCCGCGACGAGCGATGGGATCAGGCGCTGCACTCTCTTCGGCTCCGATCTCGGACAAGGCGAGGTGCGGGCTGCGGGTCAATGGGTGATCCCGACCGGCGGCGGGTATTTCTTTGTTCCCTCGGTGTCCGCGCTGCGCGATGTGATTGCGCGCTGAGGCGATTGTTCGCCGCGCATGGATAACCAGCAGGACGCGATCGCCTTTCTGGCCGATCCGTCTTCTTACGGGGCGGGGATCGAGCAGGTCGAGCGCATCGAAACCCATGTGTCGCTGGTGTTTCTTGCCGGTGAGCGAGCCTACAAGCTGAAGCGCGCGGTCCGGTTGCCCTATCTCGATTTCTCGACCGCCGAGCGCCGGCGCGAAGCCTGCGCCGCCGAATTGGCGCTGAACCGGCGCACCGCGCCGGCGCTTTATCTCGATCTCTGCCGGCTCGGCCGCGATGCCGCGGGCGCGGTGCGCTTTTCCGACAACGGGCCGGAAGTCGATTGGGTCGTGGTGATGCGGCGCTTCGATCAGGCGCTGCTGTTCGACGCGCTGGCCCAGGCGGGCCGGCTCGACCGGCGGATCATGGACGCGCTCGCCGACCATATCGCGGCGTTCCACGATGCGGCCGAGCGGCGCCCCGACCAGGGCGGCGCCGCGGCGATGGCGGAAATCGCCGAGACCAACCATCGCGTCCTCGTTGGGGCGCGGGGGGCCGGCTTCGCCCCGGCGCGCGTCGCCGCGATCCGCGCGAAATGGAGCGAGGGCATCGCCGCCGCCGCGGAGCTGCTCGAAAATCGGCGGGCCTCCGGCAAGGTGCGGCGCTGCCACGGCGATCTGCATCTGCGCAACATCTGCCTGCTCGACGGCGAACCGCTCCTGTTCGACTGCCTCGAATTCTCCGAGGCGCTCGCCAGCATCGACATCCTTTACGACCTCGCCTTTCTGCTGATGGATTTGGAGCATCGCGGGCTCCCGAGGCTCGCCAACCAGGTGCTGAACCGCTATCTCGACCGTACCGGCGAGGATGACGGGCTGACAGCGATGCCGCTGTTCCTGTCATTGCGGGCCGGCATCCGGGCGCATGTGACGGCGACGGCGCTCGCGGCGCACCCCGATCGAGCCGACAAAATGGCCGCCGAGGCGCGCCGCTATCTCGATCTCGCGCACCGAGCGCTGGAGCCGCAGCCCGCCCGGCTGGTCGCGCTCGGCGGGTTGAGCGGCAGCGGCAAATCGACCCTCGCCGCCGGGCTGGCACCCGAACTCGGCCTGCGGCCGGGCGCCCGCGTGCTGCGCAGCGACGTGATCCGCAAGCTGTTGCTCGGGGTTGCGCCCGAGACGAGGCTGCCGGCCGCAGCCTATGCGCCCGACATCACCCGGCGGGTCTACGGCATGTTGCGCGCCAAGGCGGCCGCGGCGCTCGCCGCCGGCTATTCCGCGATCATCGACGCGGTGTCGCTGACCGAAGCGCAGCGCCGCTCCTTCGCCGAAATCGCGCGCACCGCCGGCGCGCCGTTTTCGGGCCTGTGGCTCGAAGCGGCGGCGGCGACCATGACCGAGCGCATCCTCGCCCGCCGCGACGACGCCTCCGACGCCACCCCGGAGATCCTGGCGCAGCAATTGCGCCGCGATCCGGGCGCGATCGACTGGACCCGCATCGACACCAGCGGCGGGCCGCAAGCCTGCCTCGCCGCTGCCCGCGGCGCCCTCGGCCTGGCCTGAGCCGAGCGACCGGCTCATTCCATCGGCAGGCCGGGATGGACGGCGCGGCTGTCGAGCGGGGTGAATTGCGGCGCCAGGGCCGGGATCGCGAGTTCGGCCAGGGTCTCCGGCGTCCAGCCGCCCTGCCGGTGGACCATGCGCACCGGCCGCATATGGCCATAGAGCGACAATTCGCCGGCGCGCTGGTGAAACACCTGGCCGTTGACGCTGGCCGCCTGCTCGGAGGCGAGAAAGACGCAGAGCGGGGCGATCGCGTCGGCCCGGCTGCGGCGCAGCCGCTCTTCGCGCATGCGCCGCCGCCTGCGGGTCCTTCGGGGTCGGCACCGAGCGGGTCATGCGGGTGTCGGCCGACGGGCAGATGACGTTGACGGTGATCCCCCGCGACGCATTCTCCATCGCGACGATGCGCGCCAGCGCGACGATGCCGAACTTGGCCGCGCCGTAATTGCACTGGCCGACATTGCCGAGCAGGCCCGAGGTCGACGACACCATGATGATGCGGCCGTAATTCTGCTCGCGGAACAGGTTGATCGCGGCGCGGTTGATGTTGAAATGGCCGGTCAGATGCACGTCGATGACCGCCTGCCAATCCTCCGGAAACATGTTGTGAAACATCTTGTCGCGCAGGATGCCGGCGGCGTCGAAGACGATGTGCAGCCCGCCGAAGGCGTCGCGCGCCTGCCGCACCATGGCGAGGCAATCGTCGAATTTGGCGACCGAGCCGTAATTGGCGACCGCCTCGCCGCCCGCCGCCTTGATCTGATCGACGATCTCCTGCGCCGGCGTCTGGTCGGCGCCCTCGCCGCTGCCGCTGGTGCCGGGATCGTTGATCACCACCCTGGCGCCGTGCGCCGCCATCAGCTTCGCCACCTCGGCGCCGACCCCGCGGCCCGCACCGGCGCACAGCGCCACCCGTCCCTCGAGCATACCCATCGATCCGCTCCTCCCGAATCCAAACCTGCCGCGCGGTTGTCGCGTGCCGGCGCGGATCTTGTCAATCGGGCGCTCCGGCTCACTCGGCTGACGCAGTGCCATCCGGATCGTGGTGCCCGGACTTGCGGCGCCCGCCTCGGCGACGCGGGGTGCCGCGTGTCATCTCGTCGGAACGCGGTAGCCCCAGGCGCGGATCTGCGCAATTCCCGCCTGGAATCCCTTCGGGGTCAGGCTGAAGCGGAACGCCGCGTTCGCGGTGTATACATCGATCAGGATCAGCGACCCGGTTTCGAGTTCGTTGACGACCGCGACGGCCCGATCCGTCGGGAAAATGCAGTATCTCGTTTGACGGCACTCGACCGCCGGATTCTTGTCGATCCGCAGCACGGCGCGGACCGGAAAGGGCCGGCCGACAATCCCGACATTGCCGGTCTGGAGCATGATGACGAGCGCAAACGAGCCGTCTCTGCCGCGCTCGGTTTGCCAGAACGGCACTGTGATCGAACAATCGGCAGCGCCGGCATGCCCGCCGGGATCGCATTCCGTGATCCATTCGTCCGATCGGGACGTCTGCGCGGCGGGTGCCGGTGCGGCGGCGAGAGGCCAGGCGCAGAACATGAGCAGAAGAAGCCCCGGCGCAAGAAAGCGCCGGCCGCAGCCGCGCATTCCACCCTCGGCCCTCGCCCTCGACACCATCGATCTCCGCGGCTGCCTTCCGAACTGGGGAATCCTGCCAGGTCGCGGTCGAGGGTCAAGGGGGCCGCGGCTGGCGGCGACCCCGCCCCGGCGCGAACCGGGCTCCGCCGGATCGGCGCCATCGGAGATCGCAGCGCCCCGGACCCGACGCGGCGGCATCGACGTCGGCGTTCCCGGCTCCCGCCTCTTCCACGCAGTGGTTGCTATAGGCATAAATCAATGTTAACGATTTCTTACCATCGCTGGACCGCAATCGGTATTTGCCATCCTTAACCTTGATTTCGCTTTCCAGCACGCCGAAACGGAGCTATGCATGATCTGCAACTGGCTAGCAGGATCGCGCCGATCGAGATCGATTTCGTCTTCGGCGCATTCCGGCGAAGGCCGGTGTTTCCCCGCTGGAACCGTGCGGGTCGGCGAGCGTTCGCCGGTTTGTGCAGTCCGGCGGCCAGCGGCCCGGAGGGGGTAGGCCGCTCGCCCGGATGCTGCCGACTGGGGTTATCGTAACCATTTCAAGGATGTCGGATGGCTCGTTATCTCGTAACCGGCGGGGCTGGGTTCATCGGCTCGCATCTGGTCGAGGCGTTGCTGGTCGAGGGGCATGCGGTGCGGGTTCTCGACGACCTCTCGAACGGGAAGCGCGACCGATTGCCCCGACAAGCCGAGTTCATCCGGGCGGATATTACCGCACGGGAGGTTGTCGAGCGGGCTTTCGAGGGGATCGACGGGTGCTACCATCTGGCCGCGATCGCCTCGGTCGTCGATGGCCCGCGCGGCTGGCGGCGGACGCATGAGGTGAACCTCGCCGGCACCATCAATGTTTTCAACGCGGCGCGGCAAGCATGCAACCGGCGCCAGATCTCCGTCGTCTATGCCTCGACCGCGGCGGTCTATGGCGATGGCGGTGTGGGCCCGGTCGGCGAGGAGGCTCGCACGGCGCCGCTCAGCGCCTATGGCGCCGACAAGCTCGCCTGCGAGTTTCACGCCCGCGTCGCCGGCGCGGTGCACGGGGTGCCGACGCTCGGTCTGCGCTTTTTCAACATCTATGGCCCGCGCCAAGACCCGCGATCGCCTTATTCGGGGGTGATCGCAATTTTCGCCGATCGACTGCAGCGCGGCGAGCCGGTCGAGATCTTTGGCGATGGCGGGCAGGTCCGCGACTTCACCTTTATCGGCGATGCGGTCTTGGCGCTATTGCACTCGATGCCGGCCGCGGCGACCGCCGCCCCGGTGTTCAATATCTGCACCGGCAAGGGCACTACGGTGCACTCCCTCGCCCGAACGATCGCCGGGTTGTGCCGGACCAAGCTCGTCGTCTCTTCGCGCGCCCCGCGCTGCGGCGAGCTCCGAATTTCGATCGGAGACCCGCGCCGTGCGGCCGAACGGCTCGGCTTCAGGGCCCGCACCAGTCTGGCCGACGGCCTCGCCGTCACCCTTGATGCGCTCGGCCGCTGCACACCGGTCTCGGCGCGCGTCGTCGCCTGAGCGGCCGCACCGGGTCAACGCCCGGCGAACAGCTCGGGCAGGTGCTCGGGCGACGTCCTTCGAGACCGCCGATGCAGTAGCGCCGCGCGGCTTGCAGATTGCGGGTCTCAGCATCAGGCTTGCGCAAAACGAGCCAGCCTGATGCAACCGCGGCACATGCTGATGTATGCAAAGACAAGCGTCCCGGGATCGCCGCCAAACCGCCACGGCCGGCGCGGCGGCGAGCCGACCGCGTGCACCGGCGGGCGACCCCAACGGAAGGGAGCAATCCACGATGCGGCCTTGGATCATCGTCTTGTCGAGCGCGGTCGCCGCTATTGCCGCCGCCGCTGTGATTGCCCGACCCGAATTGTCGGCTGCGGCGCCGTCGGACATCGCCCGGAACCTGCTTCCGCATCTGCCCGTGCTGGCGGTCGCCATGCTCGCCGTTTATGCGCTCGGCGCGGTCATCCTGACTTCGGGCGGCCTGGTGGCGGGGGTGTTGCGGCTGCGCCGTGAGCTGGCCCGCGCGCCCTCCTACGCGGCTGCCGCCGCGCTCCCGCTCGACTGGATCGCAGCCTTTGACGCGACCGGGCTGCGCTGGCTGGCCCCCCTGCCCGGCCGCTTGGCGAGGGTCGGAGGGTCTCTGCCGGCGCAATGCCGTGTCAGCCCGCAGGAGGCGAGAGTCCAGACCGCACGGCTTCACTATATCGGGCTGGCGCGAACCCATTTCTTCAGCGCGCTGATCGGCCTCGCCGCGATTGTGTCGCTGGGATTGGCGCAAAGCCGCGAGCCGCTCCCGTTTCTACCGGGTACGGTCCCGACATTGCCGGCGGTGTTGATCCTTGTCGGATTGCTGCTGCTCGCCCTGTTGAGCCGGCTCGCCATCGACGTAACGATCGAGCCGCTGATCGAGGCAGTTTCGCGTTTTCCTGCCGACCCGGCCGAAGTCGGGCTGCTTCGCCGCGCGGTGGAGCTGCTGGAAGCCCCACGCCCAGCGGCGGCGGCAAGCGCCGAAGGCATTCCCACGGCGACGCCGGAATTCCCCGCCCGGCTTGTGGACGTGCTCGAAGAGGGGCAGCGCGCTCTGGTCGATGCCATCGGCCGCATGTCAGCGACCACCGACGCACTCGGCGCGACCACGCGATCCTCGGTCGAGGCGCTGGAAGCGACGCTGCGCAGGACCACGCCGCGCCACCAGCCGGGAGGCGAGGCCGGCATCGCCGAAGCCGCCGGCATGACAAAGCTCCAGACTGCGGTCGAGTCGCTGACTGCAGCGCTTGAACGGGTGGCGGCACTCGCGGGTGCCGCCGAGCATGCACCTTCGGACGCCGACCCCGCCGCAGGACGCTGGGCCCCCGAGCCGCAGCTCGCCCGAGAGCTGAGACAGCTGCTTCGGGAGATCGAGCCGGCTCCGTGAACCCGGAGATCGAGCCTGTCGGCCGGAGCCGCGGTCGATCGATCCGCCGCCCTCAGCCGCGTTTCAGCTGTTGCAAGAGCTTCTCTGCCTCGGCCTTGTCGTTAAAGGAAACGCCGGAGCCGAGCAGCTTCTCGAGTGTTGCCTGGGCGTCGGCCGAGCGACCGACGCGGTGGAGGGCGACGGCAAGGTGATACTGGATGGCCGGATCGGCCGGGGCACCGACATTGGCCGCGGTCAGATAGGTGACTGCCTTGCCGGCGTCGCCCTGGGCCAACAGGATCCAGCCTAACGTATCGTCGATCTGGGCTGCGCTCGGGGCCACGGCGACCGCGCGCTCGGCCAAATTGAGCGCTTTGGCCAGATCACCTTTTTTCTGATTGAGCCAGGCGAGATTGTTCAGCGCGGCAGCATCGGTCGGATTTGCCGCGACGACGCGATCATATTCGGCGATGGCAGCATCGTATTTTTTGCCATTGAGGTAAAGCGATGCCAGGGCCGAACGAACGGAATAGTTGGTCGGATCGGTCTTGAGTTGGTCGTTCAGCAGGCTTTCCGCCTTGGCCTCGTTTCCGCTATCGCTGTAAAGGCGGGCGAGACCAATCCTGAGATCGTCGTCCTTGGGCCGCAGTGCAACGTCCTTTTCGAGCAGCGCGATCGCCTCCGCACTGCGCCCGGCTTTCTCGATCAGATCGGCCGAAACGAGATCGTACAGACTGTTATTCGGATCGTCCTTGGCAAAGCTGCGGGCTTTTGCCAGGCCCGCCTCCAACCCGCCGATCTCCGCCTCGACGCGGATCAGATCGGATTTTACGGTTGGGTTTTTCGGGTCGCGGCCGAGAGCGGCCTGCAGCACGGTGCGGGCCTCGGAATAATCCTTCGCTGCATTCAAGGTCGCGAGGTAGCGGGAAAAGATCGCGGTAGAATTCGGCGCAAGCGTGTACGCCTGCTTATAGATGGCGATCGCCCCTTTCGTGTCGCCGGTCCCGATCCGGGTGCGCGCTTGCGCATCGAGGACGTTGAGGTTCGTCGGAAATTGGAGGGCCAGCGCATCCGCCGTCGCCGTCGCGTTTTTCCAATCCTGACGCATCCCGTAGTAGTTGACGAGCTTGATGCCGGGCCCTGGGTCGGTCGGTGCGGCGGCGCGTGCCCGCGCGATGAGGTCCGTCGCCATCGGCCACTTCTTCTCCGCGACGGCGACGTCGGCGAGGCCGAGAAGGACGGCGACGTTCTTCGGTTGCAGCGCCAGCAGGTCGTTATAGACCTTCTCGGCGTCGGCCGGGCGCCCGGTCGCGAGGTATAAGGGTGCGAGGACCGAACGTGCCGCCACATTCTTGGGATCGGCTTGCAGCCGGCTCTTCAAAACCGCCTCGGCCTTGTTGAAATCGCCGGTGCGGATGTAGAGACGGACCAGCGCCACCATCAAGGTGTCATCCGCCGGCTTGGCCGACGCCGCCTTTTCGACGAGCGCGACCGCGTCCGCCGACCGTCCGGCTCCCTCGTAGAGCTGCGCCGCTGCCAGATCGTAGGCATTGCTGCCCGGATCATTCTTGGCATCGCTGTTGGCCTGGGAAATCGCAGCGTCCAAACCGTCGACTTTGGCGGTCTCTCGGATCAGATCGACTTTCAGAGTCGTGTTCTTGGGATCTTGCGTGGTGGCGTTGCGCAGAACGGACAGCGCCTCGCGCGAATAGTTCGCGGAGTTCAGCAGGGCGAGATAGCGGGCGAGGATTTGCGGCGATTTCGGCGCGAGCTCGTAGGCCCGCTTGTAGCTGGAAATCGCCCCGTTGGTATCGCCGGCCTCGAACTGAGCGCGGCCTTGCGTATCGAGCACGGCAACGTCCGAGGGGAATTGGGCACCCAACGCGCTTGCTACCGCCTTGGCGTTTGCCCAATCCTGACGCAATTCGTAAAGACGCACGAGAGCAAGACCCGGCGCCGGATCGTTCGGCGCCGCGCTGCGCGCGCGGTTGAGGTAGTCCGTTGCCTCCGGCCATTTCTTTTCGGTGACGGCGATATCGGCCAGGCCGAGCAGCGCGTCCGTGTCATCGGGCTTTTTCGCGAGCCAGTCGCGGTAGACCTTGCCGGCATCGTCCGCACGCCCGGTCGCCAAATAGAGCTGTGCCAGATCGCGCATTGCCGGAATAAAATCCGGCTGGCGGGCGAGCGCCGTGCGGAAGGCGGCTTCCGCCGGCGGATAATTCCGCTCGGCCGCGCGCACCATTCCAAGCAGCGTCTGATACAGCGGATTGTTCGCATCGCGTTTGACCAGTGCCGCGGCGGTCGCGGATGCTTTGGCGGTCTCCCCGGCGCGCAGCTCGGTCAGAATGAGGGTCGGCCCGGCGACCGGGGCGCCGGCATCGGTGTCGAAGACCCGCTCGAGCTCGGCCAAACCCTGCTTATTTTGGCCGGCGCTGATCTCCGATATGGCGACCCGCGTTTCGATCCCTGGGTTTTTGGGTTCGAGCACCGCGGCCTTTTCGAACTGCTGCAGTGCAAGCTCCGGCTTGCCGGCGGCCATATACGCATTGCCGAGGACGGTCATTGCCTGCGCGTCGAGCGGCGCCTTATCGGCGACCGGCTTGAGATATTGGATGGCACGGTCGGGAGCGCGCTGTTTCAGCGCGGCCATAGCGATCAGCCGCGCCGCCCGCGCATCGTTCGGGAAACGGGCAAGGTATTTGCCGAGAATGCTCTCCGCCTGCGCGTTTTGTCCAAGCGCGAGTTTTGTCGCTCCTTGCAGGTAATAACCGGCGGGAAACCTCGGAAACACCGTGCTGATATGATCGAACAGCCGGTCGGCCGCGGTATATTGCCGTTGCTTCGCCAGTTCGAGCGCACGCAGATAATTCACCATGAAATTGTTCGGTGCGGCCTTGAGCAGCGGATCAAGGTCCTCGTCGGCGGCCTTGTACTTGCCTTGGGCGATATTGAGACCGGCGCGGCTCAAGCGGACCGGCACATTCTTCGGGTCGATCTTGAGCGCCGCATCGAAACGGCTCATCGCCCCCGTGTCGTCACCCTGGGCGCGCAGCATCTCCCCCTTGAGCTGGAGCGCGTCGACCGAGTGCGGATCGGCGGCGAGCGCCGCATCGATGAGCTTGCCCGCCTCGTCGGGTTTTGTTCCCA
Source organism: uncultured Alphaproteobacteria bacterium (assembly GCA_963814865.1). Classification (GTDB taxonomy): domain Bacteria; phylum Pseudomonadota; class Alphaproteobacteria; order ATCC43930; family CGMCC-115725; genus AP-15. Next base: position 187,384 of record CAWFEN010000007.1, read on the forward strand.
TCAAAAACCGCGCGAGCGTCACCTTCGGCGCCGCCGCGCTCGGGTCGAGCCGGACGGCGTCGTGCAGCAATGCGTCGGCCTTTTTGTTGTCCTGCAACCCGGCCGCGGCGATCCCGAGCGCCAGCCGGAGCTGGCTTTCGAGAGCGGGGGCGCGATTGCCCGGCTGGATCAGATCGACGACGTCGGCGAATTTCCCCTGGCGCAGCAGCGCATCGGCCAGTACCGGCAGGTAGTCGGCCTCATTGCCGTGACGCTCGCGTGCGGCCCGGGCCTCCCGTTCCGCCGAAATCGCGTCGCCGAGCTCGAGATCGACTTTGGCCAGCCGTGCCCGAATCAGCGGATCCTGCGGCGACTCGCGGGCGGCGTTGCGCAGCTCGATCTCGGCCGCGCGGAGGTTGCCGTGGGCAATATATTGGTCGGCATTCTTGACCGAGGCCGGCAATTCTGTGGCGCCGGCCGCCGCGTGGCCGAGGAGCGCGACGGCGGCGGCAAACGCCGCGCCGCGCCATACCGAACGGCGTCGAGCATCAAACATGGTCATTCCTTCCTCCGCAGCGCTCCGTCACGCATCGAGGCCAAGCTGGTGCTGCTGCAGCAAATCGTAGAGCGTAGGTCGGCTGATCCCGAGCAGTTTGGCCGCCTTGGACAGATTGGTGCCGGCCTGAGCAAGAGCCATTTGGATGACTTCGCGTTCCGCGCGCGCCCGCGCCGAGCGGATATCGAGCGACTGGGCATCTTCTCCCGGCGTCGAAAGATCAAGGTCGGCGGCCGTGATCAGCGATTGGTCGGTCATGACGACGGCGCGTTTGATGCGGTTCGCGAGCTCGCGCACATTTCCCGGCCATGGGTAGTCCCTGATCGCAACCAGGGCCGAAATGCCGAGGCCGCCTGCCGGGCGGCCGAATTCGCCGGCAAACCGGCGGAGAAAATAGGTGGCCAACGCGGTGGCATCGCCCGGCCGATGACGCAGCGGCGGCACCTGCACCCTGACCTCGTTCAGGCGATAGTAGAGATCTTCGCGGAACCGCCCTTCGGCCATCATCCGGTCCAGATCCTGGTTTGTCGCGCACACGATTCGGACATCCACCTGCACCGGCTTGCGCCCGCCGACCCGTTCGACGATCTGGTCCTGCAGAAAACGCAGCAGCTTGACCTGCATGGGCAGCGGCAGGTCGCCGATCTCGTCGAGAAACAGGGTCCCGCGATGTGCACTTTCGATTCGCCCGATCGTCTGTCTAACAGCGCCGGTGAAAGCGCCTTTTTCATGGCCGAACAGCTCGCTTTCGATCAATGTCTCGGGGATCGCCGCGCAATTGATCGGCACGAACGGAGCGCGGCTGCGCGAGCTGAGCTTATGGATCGCCTGGGCCAGCAGCTCCTTTCCGGTGCCGCTCTCGCCGAGCAGCAAAACCGTCACGTCGGCCGGTGCTATCTTCTCGATGTTGCGCAGCACCTGCAGCATCTGCGGGCTGGAGGCAACGATTCCGTCGATCGGCGACGCCGTCACCGATTCGGTGAGCCTGCGGTTTTCCGCCTCGATCTCGAACAGCTGCTCGGCGCGGCCGACGATCATCTGCAGAACCTCGATGTCGATCGGCTTTTGGTAGAAATCGTAGGCCCCCAAGGCGATCGCGCGCAGTGCGTGCTCGCGGGTTTCGTTGCCGGTGGCGATGATGACCTTCGTCGCCGGAGCGATCTCGCGGATCGTCATCAGCGTCGCCAGGCCCTCGGAGGCGCCGTCCGGGTCAGGCGGCAGACCGAGATCGAGGATCGCCACCGGCGCGGCTTCGTCGCGAATACGGCCGATCGCTTCCTCGCGGGTGCCGGCAAGGGCCACCTTGTGGTCGGCAAAGGCCCAGCGCAGCTGGCGCAGAAGCCCGCTGTCGTCATCGACGATCAGCAGCGATTTGGCGATCGGCGGCATCGTTCTCATGCGGCGGCGGAGGGCGCCGCCGGCTCGGTGTCGAGGACAAGGGGCAGGGTGATCCGCATCGTCGTCCCCGATCCCGTTTTGGAGATCACTTCGAGATCGCCGCCGGCCATGCGGATCAGTTCGCGGGTCTGGAAGGCGCCGATCCCATAGCCGCCCGATTTGGTCGACCGGAAGGGCAGGAACAACTCGTCGCGGATAAAGGCCGCGTCCATCCCCGGACCCCGATCGACGACGTCGACGGCGAGCCGGCTGCCGAGGCGATGCGCCCAGACGATCACCGGATCACCTGGGCGAGAGGCGTCGACAGCGTTCTGGACGAGATGGGTGAGCGCCGATCTGAGCCGGTCCGGATCGATCGCCACGCCACCGCTCTCCGCGCCCGTACGCGGCTGGACGACGACCGCGCCGGCCGCGAACTCGCCCGCAACCGCGGCGATGACGGCATCGCTGTCAACGCGGCGCGGCGGGTCCGCGGCCCTGTCGGCCTTGAGCTGGCTGAGCAGCCGGTTCATGCGTGCGACCGCGTGTTCGACCGTTTGCAGCATGTCGCGCTGAAATTCGGGGTCTTCGATGTGGCGCCGTGCATTCGACACGATCAAGCCGAGCTGGCTCGCGAGATTCTTGATGTCATGAACGACAAAGGCGAAGCGCTTGCTGTACTCGGTCAAAAGCTCGCCGTCGCGCAGCTCACGGGTCGAATGCTCTTCGGCGAGATAGCTGGCCGCCTGGCGCCCCGCCAAGCGCAGCAGCTCGAACGCCTCCCAATCGAGGGCGACCGCGAAATTCGGGCGATCGAGCAGGACAAAGCCGACGATTTCCCGGCGATGCGACAGCGGCACCGCCAGCCAGCTCCTCGCCGAAGCGAACGGCCAGTCATCGGCGCAGGAGCCCCTGGTGGAGACGCCCTTGGCGGCGGCGGGGCCCGGCACCCGCTCCTGGATCCAGCCGCCATCACGAAACCCGGCGATGAACGGGTCGTCGGCCGGCAGCTCTTTCCCGTGGTCTGCTGCGAGATTCCACGCCGCTGTCGGCCGGTAACCGACTTCGCGGGTCAGCGACCACAGCATCCCGGCCGGGCTGCCGACGAATTCGGCAAGGGCGCGGATGATCCTGACCTGCAGCTCCTCGGCTTGTTGCGGCTGGGAAATCAACTCGATGAATTTCAGCCACTCGACCCGATAATCATAGCGATGGCTGAAGAAGTTCCGCGAAATCGAGAATTTGATCCGCTGCCGAAAACTCCCCGAAGAAAGCACGGTGACGAGCACGACGATGCTGCCGAACAGCATCGCCAGTTGCAGCACCAGCCCCCAATCACCGCCGAACCCGCGCAGCAGCATCGCGACGATCGCGACGGCGAGCAGAAAACAGCCGCTCGCGATCAATGTCGCGGTATGCAGCACCACTTGGCGGGAGACATGGATGTCGACCCGCCATTCGCGGTTGCGGGCCATCGCCAGGGCCAGGAGCGGGGCCATGAACGCCGCCGCGATCGGGCGCCCGAGCGCCAGCCCCGGATCGACCCGGCCGCGGGTGATGAAGGCGTCCGAGAACAGGAACAGCTCGTAGGCAAAGAGGCCGCCCAGAGCGAGACACACCGGCCACACGTGCCAGTGCCGCGACGGCTCGGTGTTGCGCCAGAGATTCTCGATCGTCAAAAGTCCGAACACCCCGAACCCGACGCGAAACAGCAGCTGCACCATGTAGACGCCCGAGACCGGCAGGTCGGCGGCGACGATCCAGCCGTCATAGGCGAGCGCCGCACCGCAAAAGGCGAGCGCGGCGAAACCATAGCACCGCCGGATGCCGAGGGGCCCGGCCGGGGTGCCGCCCGCGCCGTTTCCGGCATGCGCCGTTATCAGAGCTGCCGCGAAGAGCAGCCAGGCGGACAGCCTGATGCTGTCGAGAAGGGTCAGGATGGCCACGGGGACGATGCGGCCGAACACCGTCGCCCCGGCCCAGACCACCGAGGCCAGACAGCATCCGATGATCGCGAACCCGGTTCTGCTGATCCGGCCGCGCAGGAACATCAGCGCGATCACCAGGATGAAGGCGATCGCACATCCCGAATAAACCGTCTCGCTTACCACGGCGGTCAGTTTGCCGCTCCTATCTGGCGCCGCGATTCCACAGAATCACCCGAGCAGTCTGCAGCATTATTACGGAATCAAGAAAAATGCTTTGGTTTTTGACATAGTACAAATCATAGGACAGCTTGCGCCGCGCGTCTTCGATCGAGGCGCCGTAGGGATAATTGATCTGCGCCCAGCCGGTGATGCCGGGCCTCGCCCAGTGGCGCTCGGCATAGTAGGGGATCACCTTCGCCAGATCGGCGACGAAAAACGGGCGTTCGGGGCGCGGCCCGACAAAGCTCATATCGCCGCGCAGAACATTGAAGATCTGCGGCAGCTCGTCGATCCGCAGCTTGCGGATGACGGCGCCGATGCGGGTGACGCGCGGATCGCCCTTGGCCGCCCAGCGAGGGCTGCCGTCGCGCTCGGCATCCACCCGCATGCTGCGAAACTTGAGAATCGTGAAGACCCGGCCGCGAAGTCCGACGCGGGTCTGACGGTAGAGCGCCGGGCCCGGGGTCTCGAGCCGGATCAGGCAGGCGGTCACCGCCAAGAGCGGCAATGTCAAGGTGAGGGCGGCCAGGCTGACGGCGATGTCGAAGCTGCGCTTGACGATCCGGTCGAGCATGCCGCAACGGAACCCATCGGAGTAGAACAGCCAGCTGGGTTTGAGCGCTTCGAGATCGACGGTGCGCGTCTCGCGCTCCCAGAAATCGAGAAAATCGGTCACCTTGACGCCGGCGAGCTTGCAGCGCAGAAGCTGGTGCACCGGCAATCCGCGCCGCTCGTCGCTGGCCACCACGATCTCGCTGGCCCCGAGCCGATAGGCCAGATCGGCGAGCCCATCCGGGTCCCCGGCCCGCCAATCGAGGCACTCGCTTGGCCCGCAGCCCCGCCCGCCCGCGATCCCGATAAACGCGACCGGCAGGAAGTGCGGGTTCTCGCCGGTGTCGACCAGCCGGGCGATGCGCGCCGCCGGCGCGCCGCTGCCGAGGACGATCAGCCGCCGCTTCAGCAGCCCCCGCCCCAAGGTCATCAGAAAGGCCCCGCGGGTCAATGATATGCAGCCGAGCCAGATCAACGCCACTTTGAGCGGAAGGGCCGCCGCGTCGGGCATGTTGTGGGGACCGTCGCGCCAATAGGACACGGTGACGAGGACGAGCACCAGCACAAAGATGAAGGCGACGGCGACTTTGCTGACCAGCAGGCGAAAATCCATGAAGCTCTGATGCCCGTAGAGCCCGACCGAAACCATCGCAGCAACCGCGGCGAACGACAGACCGGCGGCGAACTGGATGGGGAACTGCGAAAAACCAAATACAACCGGAATGCCGATCGGCGGCTGCGCCAGCATCTGGTAAAAGGCGCCGGTGATCAGCACGGCATCGGACAACACGAGAAGCACGACCGAGACAGGGATAAAATGTCTGAACAGTCTGAGCTGCATCACAAACAGGAATTTGGTTAATGATAAACGCCGTCGACGCCTGAACGATCGCTTGCCACTATAATAGCAGCATAGTGTGCAGCCGTCCAGGAGAACCGGCGGCAACTCTCGGAACGCGAGAGAAATCTTGCCCCAGGTGAAATCGAGCCGCGAACTTTCGCTGCACGGGCAGATTCGGCCGGGCCGACCCCGTTGCGTTGCCGCCCGCTTCCCTCAGCCAGCCGCAGCGAGGGGGGCAGCGGTGCGATCGCCGCGTGCCGCGGCCGCCGGCAGCACCGCACCTGCCGTGCCGGCGAGCTCATCCCGCCGCTGCTCGAAGATCTGCCGAATCCACCCGATGACCGCGCGGACGCAGGCGGCACGGCGCAGATCGCGATGGACGATGACCCAGTAATCGGCGGCCAACTCCGGCACCGGATCGGTCACGCGTTCGAGCACCGGGTCGCCATCGCCGGCGTAGCACGGCAGCAACCCGATCCCGACGCCGGCGCGGATTGCGTCCATCCGCATCGACAGGCTGGCGGCGCGCAGCACCACCCGCCCGCCCCATTCGCCGATCTGCTGGTCGAGCCAGCGCGCACTGGCGTAATGGCCCTGCTCCTCGGTATAGGTGATCCAGCGCTCGCCGTGCCGCACCGCAGGCGCGCCGCCGTCGCGGCGCCGGTACAGCGCGCCGGCGATCGCGCCGACCTTGGCGACGAACAGATTGCCGGCCTCCGGCACGCCGTGGCGCAGCGCCAGATCGGCGTCGCGCCGCGCGAGGTTCGCGGTCTGCGGCAATTCGACGAGTTCGAGGGTGATCCCGGCCGGCAATCCGATGCCGTCCGCTCCGGCGAGATGGCCGGGCAGAAAGCCCGCGGCCCATTCGCCGACCGAGACGCGCACGGTGCCGTTCAATGTCGGCGACGCGGCGGCGCGGCGGCGTTCGAGCGCCAATGCCGCGGTCTCGAGCCGCTCGGCCGCCGCGACCAGCGCCTCGCCGGCGGCATTGAGGCGCAATCCGTCGGGCAGCCGGTCGAACAGCGCCGGGCCGCCGAAGGTTTCCTCGAACGTCGCCAGCCGCCGGCCGACCGTCGGTTGGCTCAACCCGAGCGCGCGCCCTGCCGCGCGCAGCGAGCCGTGCCGGGCCACGGCGAGGAAGATGCGGATGTCGTCCCAGTTCATCGGCTCCCTCCGCAACTCCGTCCCACGATACGCGTACGTATCAGACGATCTTGATTTTGTCGATGGCCGTTATGCCTACGTATCGCTAATCTGCGGATCACATGGCGTGGAGCCGACCGCGCCGATCGACAAGCCCGCCCGTGACGCCGGGATCATCGGCTATCATCGCGGCCGGGCGAGGGAGTGAGCCGATGTATTTCGACCGACGCTTATGGGCTCTGACCAAGGGGCTGCGCGGGTGGATCGCACTGGCGATCGTGCTGGGGCTCCTCGCGGCCGCGTTCGGGATCCTGCGCTTCGTCATCCTCGGCGTGCTGCTGTCGCGCGTCTTCGCCGGCGCCGGCCTCGCCGCCGTCGCGATCCCGGCCGCCGGGGTCGCTGCCGCGGTGATCCTGCGCGGCCTGATCGAGCACCGGCGCGCGATGATTTCCCACCGTACCGCAACCCGCGTGCAGGAGGAATTGCGCGGCCGGCTGTACGACAAGATCGCGGCGTTGGGGCCGGCCTGGTTCGCCGGCGAGCGCACCGGCGGGGTCATGCTGTCGATCGTCGACGGGGTCGAGCAATTGCAGAGCTTTTTCGGGCAGTACGTGCCGCAATTGTCGATCGCGGTGCTGACGCCGTTGGCGATCTTCGCCTTCATCGCCTGGTGGGACGTGCCGGTGGCGACGGTGATGCTGGTGTTCGCGCTGGTGACCCTGATCGCGCCGACCGTCTTCCTGCAGATCGAGCGCCGCACCAGTGGTGGGCGCCAGCAGGCGCTGAAGGCCTTTGCCTCGGAATTTCTCGACGGCGTGCAGGGCCTGCCGACCCTGAAGGCGTTCGGCCAGAGCCGGGCCTATGGCCGCCGCCTCGCCGACAAGGCGCACGAACTCTGCGACAGCACCCTGCGCGTCTTGTCGACCGGGGTGATGACCCGCGGCATCACCGATTGCGGGGTGGCGATCGGCGCCGCCGCCGCCTTGTCGCTCGCCGTGTGGCGGGTGTCGCACGGGCTGATGAGCATCCAGGCGTTGCTGATCGTGCTGATGGCGGGGACCGAGGTGTTCCGCCCGCTGCGCGATCTGCGGATGGTGCTGCATCAGGGGATGGTCGGGCAATCCGCCGCCGCCGGGATCAATGCGCTCTTTGCCGCCGAGCCGCTGGTGCCGGTGCGGGCATCCGATTCGCGCGCGGCGGGCGTGCCGCTGCTCCCGACCATCGCCTTCGAGGATGTCCGTTTCGCCTATCCCGGCGGACGCGGCGCCGCCCATGACGGGCTCTCCTTCACCGTCGCCGCCGGCGAGAAGATCGGCATCGTCGGCCCGAGCGGCTCGGGCAAATCCTCGATCGCGCGGCTGTTGCTGCATCTGTTCGAGCCGCAGCGCGGGCGGGTGCTGATCGGCGGGCGCGACCTGAACACGCTCGATCCCGAAGCGGTGCGCCGGATGATCGCGGTCGTGCACCAGGACACCTATCTGTTCCACGGCACGGTCGAGGAGAACCTGCGGCTCGGCAAGCCCGATGCCGACCAGCAGGAAATCGAGGCCGCGGCACGTGATGCCAATGCGCACGAGTTCATCGCGCTGTTGCCGCAGGGCTACCGGACGATGATCGGCGAGCGCGGGGTCATGCTGTCGGGCGGCCAGCGCCAGCGCCTGGCGATTGCCCGCGCCTTGCTGCGCGACGCGCCGATCCTGATCCTCGACGAGGCGCTCTCTTCAGTCGATGCCGAGAACGAGGCGGTGATCCAGCAGGCGATCGACCGCCTCTCCGCCGGGCGCACGACCTTGATCCTGGCGCATCGCCTGTCGAGCGTGATCGGCGCCGACCGCATCCTCGTCCTCGATCGCGGCCGCGTCGTCGAGGAGGGCCGCCACGCCGGGCTGATCCGCCGCGACGGCCCCTATCGCCGGCTGATGGGGGCGCAGGCCGATGAGCGCGAGGGCGACCTCGCCTTTGCCGACGAACGCGCCGAACTCGACGCGCCCGGCGAGCGCGAGCAGATCGAGATCGCCGCCGCGACGGCGCCCGAGGCGGCGGCGGGCGCGGCGGAATCGGTCGGCTGGGCGGCGACGCTCGGCACTCTCGTGCAGATCATCAAGCCGTGGCGCCGGCGCTTCGGCATCGTCGTCGGTTCCGGCATCGCCCGGGTCGCCGCCTTCATCGGGGTCGGCATCATCGGCGCGCTCGCCGTGGCCGCGGTCAAGACCGGATCGCCGTTCGGTTACCTCTTGATTCTGCTGGCCCTGACCGCACCCCTGGCCGGGCTGCTGCACTGGCTCGAATCCTGGCTCGCCCACGACATCGCCTATCGCCTGCTGGCCGAGATGCGGATCGCCCTGTTCGCCAAGCTCGATATTCTGGCGCCGGCCTATCTGATGCGCCGCCGCTCGGGCGATCTGATCGCGCTCGCCAGCCAGGATGTCGAGACCGTCGAATATTTCTTCGCCCACACCGTGGCGCCGGCATTGGTTGCGGTGCTGGTGCCCTCGACGGTGTTGGCGGTGCTGGCGGTTGTCGCCTGGCCGATCGCGCTCGCCCTGCTCCCCTTCGTGCTCTATGCCGGGCTCGCGCCGGTGCTGACGCGGGTGCGGATCGATCGCCTGGGGGCCGAAGCGCGCGATGCGCTCGGGCTGTTGGGCGCCTATGTGACCGAGACGATCCAGGGATTGAACGATCTCGTCGCCTTCCAGGCGGTCGCCGGGCGGCGCCGCGGCTTCATGGATTTCGTCCGCGGCTATCAGCAGATCCGCCTCGAATTGCTGGGCGATCTGTCGGCGCAGACGGCGCGGCTCGAGACCGTGACCGGGCTCGGCGGGCTCGCCGTCGCGGTGGTCGGCGCCCGGCTCGCCGCCACGCATCAGCTCGCCCCGACGACATTGCCGCTGCTGATCCTGCTGGCATTGTCCTCGTTCCTGCCGATCTCGGAGATCGCCCAGGTCAGCCGCCAGCTCGCCGACACGATCGCCTCGACGCGCCGGCTTTATGCCGTGCACCGCGAACAGCCCGCGGTCGTCGACGGCCCGCTCCGCCCGCCCGAGCCCACGGGCGGCTCGGCAATCCGCTTCGACGGGGCGGGGTTCACCTATCCCGGCGCGCGCCGGCCGGCACTGACCGATATCCGGCTCGATGTGCCGGCCGGGGCGACGATGGCGCTGGTCGGCCCGTCGGGGGCCGGCAAGACCACCTTCGCCACTCTGCTGCTGCGCTTTTGGGACCCGAGCGTCGGGCGTATCCTGATCGACGGGGTCGATCTGCGCGATTTCGAGCTCGACCATCTGCGCCGCCGCGTCTCGCTGGTGGCGCAGGACACTTATCTCTTCAACGACACCTTGCGCGCCAATGTGCTGCTGGCCCGGCCCGAGGCCGATGAGGCGGCGATCCACCGCGCGCTCGAACAGGCGGCGCTGGCCGAGTTTGTCGAGAGCCTGCCCGAGGGGCTCGACACCCCGGTCGGCGAGCGCGGCGTGCAGCTGTCGGGCGGGCAGCGCCAGCGCGTCGCGATCGCCCGCGCCTTTCTGAAGAATGCGCCGACCCTGATCCTCGACGAGGCGACCTCGCATTTGGACGCGGTCAGCGAAGCCCAGGTGCGCCAGGCGCTCGACACGCTGATGCGCGACCGCACGACGATCGTCATCGCCCACCGGCTCTCGACCGTGCGCAACGCCGATCTCCTGGCCGTCATCGATCGCGGCCGCCTGGTCGAGACCGGCAGCCATGCCGAGCTATTGGCCCGCAACGGCCTCTACGCCCGCCTGATCCGCCGCCAGATCGGCGGCGCCCGGCAGCCGGTCCGCGCCGTTGGCGATTGAGGATACGGATCACGCGGTGTTCGTTTGATTTTCGGGAATTACCGCAGGCGCAACCTAACCGCTCAGACGCCAACAGATTGGTAAAACACCCGTTCGGCGGCTTCAGCAGCTGAAGCAACACGCGGGCCGCATGGCATTGCCAGTTCGTGTCCGGACCGTCGCCAAACGTCCCGAGCCGGGTGGTATCAATGCCATCCGCCTTGCCCGCCAGCTATGGGCCAAGCCCGGCCATGACGAAACGAGCGTGCTGATTCTGCCCCATTTACGGCAAAATTTTCTCCGGATAGCGCGGCATGGAGGCGACGGTGCTCGCCCGCGATCGTCGCAGTATGCTAGGCTGTGACGGCAACCGGCGGTACTACCAGTCCTTGCGGGGCCGGCAGTTGTCGTCCTCGTTCCCCTTCTCGGGAAGAACGTCACAGCGATCGGTGGTACGAAGTCTGGCCATGCGGGTGTTCCAGTTTTTCGAAGCTCTGCTCCAACCCACGGCGCTGCCGCCGGAGACGCCGCCGCCCGCCGGGCTCGTCGCGTTCTACTGGCATCATGCGCGCCAGGTGCGCCGCCTCGTCGTCGCGCTGTTTGTCACCGGCTTTGTCGTTGCCGTGCTCGACACCATGATCCCGGTGTTCGTCGGCCGGGTGGTGGCGATGGTCTCCGGCCATCGGCCGGGCACCCTGCTGCACGATGCCTGGCCGCAGCTCCTCGGCATGGCCTTGTTCCTGCTGGTGGCCCGGCCGTCGGCGATGCTGCTGCAGAGCCTGATTACCAATCAGGCGATTATCCCCGGCTTTTCGAATCTGATCCGGTGGCAGAGCCATTGGCATGTGGTGCGGCAGAGCTGGACCTTTTTTCAGAACGATTTCGCCGGCCGCATCGCCAACCGGGTCATGCAGACCGGCCCGGCGCTGCGCGAAAGCGTCGTCTCGGCGACCAATGCAGTCTGGTACATCCTGGTCTATGGCGGCGGCGCGATCCTGTTGCTGGCGTCGAGCGATGCGAGGCTGGCAGTGCCGGTGCTGCTGTGGTTCGCCGGCTACGCGGTGTTGCTGCGCTGGTTCGTCCCGCGCCTGCGCAACCGCTCGCAGCGGATGTCGGCGGCGCGGTCGCAATTGTCCGGCCGGGTTGTCGACAGTTATACCAACATCCTGACGGTCAAGCTGTTCGCCCGGCCGCGCGACGAGGACGATTTCGTGCGCGAGGCGATGGACGAGCTGACCGCGGCGCACCGCGACCAGGTGCGGCTGATGACCGTGCTCGGGCTGAGCCTTGGCGTGCTCAACGCGGCGATGGTGGTAGGCACCGCGGCGGTGGCGATCTGGCTGTGGAACGATGGGCGCATCGCCGTCGGCACCGTCGCGATGGCGTTGCCGTTGACTTGGCACATCGCCAGCATCGCCGGCTGGGTGGCGCAGAATGTGACGACGATCTTCGAGAATATCGGCGTCGTCCAGGAGGGTATGCGCTCGATCGCGGTGCCGCGCCAGATGCCGGACCAGCCCGACGCCGCACCGTTGCGGATCGAGCGCGGTGCCGTGCGTTTCGATGCGGTGCAGTTCGGCTATGGCACAACGCGCGGCGTGCTGCACGGCATCGATCTGGCGATCGCGCCCGGCGAGCGGGTCGGCCTGGTCGGTCCGTCGGGAGCGGGCAAATCGACGCTCGTCAACCTCCTGCTGCGCTTTTATGACATCGAGAGCGGCCGCATCCTGATCGACGGGCAGAACATCGCCGGCGTCACGCAGGAGAGCCTGCGCACTCATATCTCGATGGTGACGCAGGACACCTCGCTGCTGCACCGCTCGATCCGCGACAACATCCGCTATGGCCGGCCGCAGGCGAGCGAATGGGAGGTGCGGCGGGCGGCGGCCCAGGCCCATGCGCTCGAATTCATCGAGGGGCTGGAGGATTGGAACGGGCGCTGCGGGTTCGACGCCCATGTCGGCGAGCGCGGGGTCAAGCTTTCCGGCGGCCAGCGTCAACGCATCGCGCTGGCTCGGGTCATCCTCAAGGACGCGCCGATCCTGGTTCTCGACGAGGCCACCTCGTCGCTCGATTCGGAAGTCGAGGCGGCCATTCAAGAGCAGCTGGAGAGCCTGATGCAGGGGCGAACGGTCATCGCCATCGCCCATCGCCTGTCGACGATCGCCCGCCTCGACCGTCTCGTCGTCCTCGATCACGGACGGATCGTCGAGGAGGGGACCCATGCGTCGCTGCTCGCCGCCGGCGGAACCTATGCGCGGCTATGGCGGCGCCAGTCGGGCGGGTTCCTCGACCCGATAGCCGCCGCCGGCCTCGATGCCGCCGCCGAATAGCCTGCCTGACCCGCCGGGGGATCGCTATATTGGCGGCGGAGGTCAGCGATGAGCGAGCGCGCGATCAGACCGATGAGCGTGGCGGAGTTTCTCCGCTGGGAGGATGGAACCGACGCGCGCTATGAGCTCGTCGGCGGTTTCCCGGTCGCGATGGCACCGCCCGCCGAAGCGCATCGTATCCTGGCGACGCGGCTCGCCTCTCGGATCGATGGGGCGCTCGCGAGTCGGGCGGCCGTGCAATGCACAGATCGAGGCGGGCGTAATGCGGCCGGATCGCGCAGATTCGTACTACATCGCTGATATTGCAGCGACCTGTACTCCAAACGAGCGTGGTCGGCAGGCAATCAAGGATCCAATTTTGATCGTCGAGATCCTGTCTCCGGGAACCGAGAGGCACGACCGGCTGACGAAAGTTCCGGTCTATCGCGGCATCGACAGCGTCGAGGAGATCCTGCTGATCGATTCCGAGAGCATCTACGCCGAGGTATTGAGACGGGAGGGGGATCGTTGGATCACCGTGCTGGTCCGCGGGCCGGACGCCGTTCTCGGCCTCTCCTGCGTCGATCTGTCGGTGGCGACGACCGAGCTTTACGACGGGATCGAGACCGCTGCCGACGTCACGTCCTGAGCCGCGGCATTTCCTCGCGCAGCATCGCGGTCGCGCGCGCCGCGCCCTTTGAGCATGCTCGACCGCCTTTATTCCCGCATGCTGGCGCTTGCCGCCAGCCGCCATGCGGTGGCGGCGCTGGCGCTGGTCGCGTTCGCCGAGAGCTCGTTCTTTCCGCTGCCGCCCGATCTGTTGCTGATCCCGATGATCCTGGCGCGGCCGCGCCGGGCCTTTCTGCTGGCCGCGCTGTGCACCGCAGCCTCGGTGGCGGGCGGCTTTCTCGGCTATGCGATCGGCTATTTCCTGTTCGACGCGATCGGCCGGCCGGTATTGGAATTCTACCACGCGATGGGCCGATACGAGGCGTTGAAGGCGGCGTTCGCCGAATGGGGCGTGTGGATCATCGTGATCAAGGGGCTGACGCCGATCCCTTACAAGCTCGTCACGATCGCCAGCGGCGTCGTGCATTTCGATCTTTTCGCCTTCGCCCTCGCCTCGCTGGTGTCGCGCGGGCTGCGCTTTTTTCTGCTGGCCGCCCTGTTGTGGCGGTTCGGCGAGCCGATCCGCGGCTTTATCGAGCGCCGGCTGATGCTGGTGACGAGCCTGTTCGCGCTGGCGCTCATTGGCGGGTTCGCGGCGCTGCGCTATCTATGAGCGCATGAGAGAAGCGGCGCGCTGGTTTCCGATCCTCGTCCTGGCGGCGAGCGCCGCGGTGCTCGGCACCGCGCTGCTGTCGCAATATTGGGGCGGGCTCGAACCTTGCGAGCTGTGCCTGCGGGAGCGCTGGCCCTGGGAGGCCGCGATCGTGATCGCGTTGGTCGCGACATTGGCCGGCAGCCGGGCGGCGCTGCCCTGGCTGAGCCTGCTGCTTGCCGCCGTCTTCGCCGTCGGCGGCGCGCTCGCCTTTTACCATGTCGGGGTCGAGCAGCACTGGTTCGCCGGCCCCGACGCCTGCACCGCCCCGGCCGGCGCCGCCGACACGCTGGAAGCGCTGAAGGCGCAGATCCTGCACCAGCAGCCGGTGCGCTGCGACGAGCCGGCATGGTCGCTGTGGGGCGTTTCGCTCGCCGGCTGGAACCTCGTGGCCTCGCTGGCGATGGCGGGCCTCTGTCTCGCCGTTTTCGTCCGCCGCAGGCGGCGGCGGTCGCGGTTGCGCCGGCGTACCGCATGAGCCCGACGGCTCCGCACCGTCTGCCCGGCGATCTCGGCCCGGCCGCGGAGATTGCCCGCATGATCCGCGTCGACCATGCCGGCGAGTACGGCGCGACGCGGATCTATGCGGGTCAGCTCGCCGTGCTCGGGCACGGCCCGATGGCGCGTGAGATCCGCCGGATGGCCGAGACCGAGCAGCGCCACCTCGCGCAATTCGAGGCCTTGCTGCGCCGACGACGGGTGCGTCCGACGCTGCTGCACCCGTTATGGTCGGTCGCCGGCTATGCGCTCGGCGCCGCGACGGCGCTGCTGGGCGAGCGCGCCGCGATGGCCTGCACGGTCGCAGTCGAAGACGTCATCGACGAGCATTACCGCGGCCAGGCCGACCGCCTCGCCGATGCAGACCCCGCGCTCAGGGAAACAATGCTCTCGTTTCGCGCCGACGAGATCGAGCATCGCGAGATGGCGCTCGCGCACGGCGCCGCCGATGCCCCCGGCTACGACCTGCTCAGTGCCGCGATCGGGACTGCATCGCGGCTCGCGATCCGCATCGCGACCTGGCTCTAACCGCGCCGGGGCCGCTTGGCAGGACAAAGGGCGGCGCCCGGCCTTGGTTGACACCGCCGGGGCGGGTCGATCATGTTGCGGGAGCCTGCCGCACCGCTTCAGCCGCTTCGGAAAAATCGATGACCGACGCCGATCTAGCCGCCACCGTCGATGCCGCCTGGGAAGCCCGCGACAAGATCGGGCCATCGACCCAGGGAAGCTGGCGCGAGGCGGTCGAGGCGGCGCTCGACGGGCTCGATGCGGGACATCTGCGCGTCGCCGAGAAAACCGCGGCGGGCTGGCAGGTTCACCAATGGCTCAAAAAGGCGGTGCTGCTGTCGTTCCGCCTCAACGACATGGTCGAGATCCCGGGCGGGCCGGTCGATCCCGAGCGCGGTGCCGCGAAATGGTGGGACAAGGTGCCGTCCAAATTCGCCGGCTGGTCGTCGAACCGCTTCCGCGACGCCGGCTTTCGCGCCGTGCCAGGCGCGATCGTGCGCCGCTCGGCCTATATCGCGCCGAGCGTCGTGCTGATGCCGAGCTTCGTCAATGTCGGCGCCCATGTCGGCGCCGGCACCATGGTGGACACCTGGGCGACCGTCGGCTCCTGCGCGCAGATCGGGCAGAACTGCCACCTGTCGGGCGGGGTCGGGATCGGCGGCGTGCTCGAACCGCTGCAGGCCGAGCCGGTGATTATCGAGGATAATTGCTTTATCGGTGCGCGCAGCGAGGTCGTCGAGGGCGTCATCGTCGAGCAGGGCTCGGTGCTGGCGATGGGCACTTTCATCAGCGCCACGACGCGGATCGTCGACCGCAACACCGGCAAAATCCATACCGGCCGGGTCCCGGCCTATTCGGTCGTCGTGCCCGGCTCGTTTCCCGGCAGAAAGCTGCCCGACGGCAGTCCCGGCCCCAACCTCTATTGCGCGGTGATCGTCAAGACCGTCGACGAGCAGACCCGCGCCAAGACCGCGATCAACGAGCTGTTGCGCGAATGAGCAGCATTGCGCTCGATCCGGCCGCCCTCGCCGCGGAACTGATCCGCCGGCCGAGCGTCACGCCCAGGGACGAGGGGGCGCTCGACATCGTCGCCGCGAGCCTGGAGGAGCTGGGCTTCACCTGCCATCGGCTGGTCTTTGGCGACGACGGCGGCGCGCCGATCGCCAACCTCTACGCCCGCCGCGGCGCCGGCCGGCCCAATTTCTGCTTTGCCGGCCATACCGATGTGGTGCCGCCGGGCGTGCCCGAGAGCTGGTCGTCCGACCCGTTCGGCGCTGCTGAGCGCGACGGCGCCCTATGGGGCCGCGGCGCCGTCGACATGAAGGGCGCGATCGCAGCCTTCATCTGCGCGGCACAGCGCTTTCTCGGCGAGCGCGGAGCGGGTTTTGCGGGCTCGATCAGCCTGCTGATCACCGGCGACGAGGAGGCTGCGGCCGTCAACGGCACAAAGAAGGTGCTCGACTGGCTCGCCGGGCGCGGCGAGGTTCTGGACGCCTGCATTGTCGGCGAGCCGACCAGCGCCGGCGCGCTCGGCGACATGATCAAGATCGGCCGGCGCGGCAGCCTGACCGGGCGGCTGACGGTCGAGGGCGTGCAGGGCCATACCGCCTATCCGCATCTCGCCGACAATGCCGCGCATCGCCTCGTCCGGATGCTGCACGCGCTGACCACGGCCGAGCTCGACCGGGGGTCCGAGCACTTCCAGCCTTCGACCTTGCAGGTCTCGACGATCGACATCGGCAATCCGGCGGCAAACGTAATCCCGGCCACGGCCCGCGCGGTGTTCAACATCCGCTTCAATGATCGCTGGACGAGCGCGGTGCTGAAGCGCTGGCTCGCCGAGCAGCTCGACCGTGTCGGCGGGCGCTACGCGCTCGACATCTCGGTCAGCGGCGAATCGTTCCTCGTCCCGCCCGGCATCGTCAGCGAATGTCTCGCCGGGGCGATCCGGCGCGTCACCGGACGGACACCCGAATTCAGCACCACCGGCGGCACCTCGGATGCCCGTTTCATCCACACGCACTGCCCGCTCGCCGAGTTCGGCCTCGTAGGGCTGACGATGCACAAGGTCGACGAGCGGGTCGAGCTCGCCGACCTCGCCGGCCTGACCGAGATCTACCGCACCTTTCTCGACCTGTTTTTCGACCGTTCCTGAACCGGCGGCGAGCGATCGATGGCCGCGGCGGCATGGGGGGAGGTGCGGCTCGCGCTCGCTGGCAGCTGGCAGCTGGCGCGCGGCAACCGCGGCGGACTCGCCTGTTTCGACCGGTCGCTCGACGGGTTCTGGCGCTCGTTCCGCGCCGCGGTCATCGCCTATCCGCTCTATTTGCTGCTGCTGACGATGCGGGTCGGCATCGCCGACTGGCAGGCGGCGGGCGGGCTCCGCATCGTCACCGTCGAGACGATCGCCTATGTCATCTCCTGGGTGGCCTTTCCGCTGGTCATGCTGAGCGTCACCCGCTGGCTCGGCCGCACGCATCACTTTTTCGATTTCATGGTGCCGTACAATTGGAGCCAGCTGCCGGAGAGCGCGCTGTTCGTGCTGGTCGGGCTCGGCTCGGAGATCGGGGCGCCGAGCGCTCCGGCGGCCGAGGCGATCGAGCTCGGCGCGCTGATCGCGGTCCTCGTTTACGAGTGGTACATCGCCCGCGTGGCACTCGACACGACGCGCTCCACGGCGGCGCTCGTCGTGTTTGTCGACCTGGCGCTCGGCATGCTGATCGACCGCATTTCGGGCAGCCTTTACTGAGCGCCGGCGCGATGTTGGCCGAGTCGCACGCCAGAGCCTCGACATTGCTGCACGCGCTGGCCGAAGCGGCGCCCGAGCGCGTCAGCCTGGGCGCCCTCGCCGCGGCGCTCGAAGACCGCGGTTTCGGCGTCGCCATCCTCTGTCTGGCGCTGCCGAATGCCGTCCCAGGGCCGTATATTCCCGGTCTTTCGGCCATTCTGGGACTGCCGATCATCTGGCTCGGCCTGCAGATGGCCCTCGGCCGCGACCACCCGCGGTTTCCGCAATGGCTGCAGCGCCGCTCGGTGACGCGTCGCCGCTTTGCCGGCCTCGTCGCGCATGCGGCGCCGCTGCTGCGGCGGATCGAGCAATGGCTCGTCCCGCGGCCGGGCCGGCTCACCCGAGCGCCGGGCCAGCGCCTGCCCGGGATCGCCGTGATCCTCTATGGGCTCGTGTTGTCGCTGCCGGTCCCGCTCGGCAACCTCCCGATGGCGCTGGCCATCACGGTGCTGGCGCTCGGCCTGATCGAGCAGGACAACCGGACCCTGACCGTGGGGCTCGCCGCCGGGCTGCTGGCATGCCTGTGGAACGCAATCCTCGTCGCTCTCGGAGTGGTGGCCGCAGGCCGGTTTCTCCCCTATCTGCGATAGCGGATTTCGACCAGATAGAGCCCCTGGGGCGGCGCGGTCGGGCCGCCGGCGCGGCGGTCGCGCTGGGCGAGCGCGTGGGCCACGTCTTCCGGCCGCCACCGGCCGAGCCCGACCAGTTCGAGCGTGCCCGCCATGTTGCGCACCTGGCGATGCAGGAATGAGCGCGCCCGCGCCTCGATGCGGATCTCGTCGCCGGCACGGCTGATCTCGAGCGCGTCGAGCGTCTTTACCGGCGATTTCGCCTGGCACAGCGAATTGCGGAAGGTCGAAAAATCGTGGTGGCCGACGAGATGCCGGGCGCCCTCGCGCATCGCCTCGCCGTCGAGCGGCGGCGCCACCTGCCAGACCCGGCCGCGATCCACCGTCGGCGGCGCCCGCCGGTTCAGGATGCGATAGAGATAGACCCGGCCGACGGCGGAGATCCGCGCATCGAAATCGTCGGGCGCGGGCTCGGCGGCGAGCACGCTGATCGCGGCCGGCCGCAGATGGTAGTTGACCGCGCCGCGCAGCACCTCGGCCGGCACCGCGCGCGCCAGGTCGAGATGTGCGACCTGGCCGAGCGCATGCACGCCTGCATCGGTGCGCCCGGCGCCGAAGACGGTGACCCGCTCGCCGCAGAACCGGGCAACCGCGGTTTCGAGCGCTTCCTGCACCGTCGGCCCGTTCGCCTGGCGCTGCCACCCGCAGAGGCCGGTGCCGTCATATTCGATCGTCAGCTTGTAGCGGGGCACGCCAGCACCGTCCCGGCAGGAATGGGGAAACCGCGCAGGAAATCGGCTGCTGCGAGCGGCGCCCGACCGGCCCGCTGCAACCGCAACGGACGCAGCACGCCGGCGCCGCAGGCGATCGAGAGCCGTTCGTCGAGCACCGTTCCGGGCGGGTGGTCAGATTGCTGCGGCAGCGCGGCGGCGGCGAGCACCCGGATGCGCTCGCCCCCGGCCGTGGAGCGCGCGCTTTCGAAAAAAGCGCCCGGCGACGGGTCGAACGCGCGCACGCGCCGCTCCAGATCGACCGCTGAGAGTCGCCAGTCGAGCCGGCCCTCGCCGCCGCCGATCTTGTGCGCGTAGGTGATGCCGTGCTGCGGCTGCGGGTGCGGCACGAGCCGGCCGCGCGCGGCTTCGTCGAGCGTGGCGACGATCAGCCGGGCGCCGAGCCCGGCGAGCTCGGCCGAAAGCCCGGCGGCAGTCGTATCGGGCTCGATCGGCAATGCCTGCTGCATCAGGATCGCCCCGGTGTCGAGCCCCTCGTCCATCTGCATGATCGTGATCCCGGTCGCGCTGTCGCCGGCCAGCAGGGCGCGCTGGATCGGGGCGGCGCCGCGCCAGCGCGGCAGCAGCGAGGCATGCACGTTGAGGCAGCCGAGCCGGGGCGCCGTCAGCATCGCCGGCGGCAGGATCAGCCCATAGGCCGCGACCACCGCCGCATCGGCGCCGAGCGCCGCGAACGCGTGGTGCGTCTCTGGCACCCGCAGGCTTGCCGGACAGCGCATGGCGAGCCCGTGCCGCTCGGCCGCCAGCTGTACCGGCGAGGCGCGCAGGCGGTGGCCGCGGCCGGCCGGGCGCGGCGGCTGCGTGTAGACGGCGCGGACAGCGTGCCCGGCCTCGATCAGGCCATCGAGGATCACCGCCGCGAATTCGGGCGTGCCCATGAACACCAGGTCGAGCACGCTCCGGCTGCCGACGCTAGGCCATGGCGGGCGTTCGGCTACGCTTCGTCTTGGCGAGCTTGCGCAGGATCATCCCGCGCTTGACCAGCGAGAGGTGGTCGACGAAGAGGACGCCGTCGAGGTGCTCGATCTCGTGCTGGAGACAGGTGGCGAGCAGCCCGCCGGCATGCATCTCGCGGATTTCGTTCTGATGGTCGAGGTAGCGCAGCCGGATCTCGGCCGGGCGGGTCACGTCCGCATAATGCTCCGGCAGCGACAGGCAGCCCTCGTTATTGGTCATCAGCTCCGGCGAGCGCCACAGGATCTCCGGATTGGCCAACCGCAGCGGCTGCGGCTTTTCGCCCTCGCGCGCGACATCGACGACGATGACCCGGCTTGCCACGCCAACCTGCGGTGCGGCGAGCCCGATGCCGATCGCGCGGTGCATCGTCTCCAGCATGTCGTCCATCAGCCGCCTGACCTTGGTGTCGACGGCAGCGACAGGCCGCGCCTTGATTTTGAGCCGCGGGTCGGGCGCGGTGATGATCGTGAGCAGAGCCATCGGATGCGACTCTAGGTAAGCTGCTGGCGGTGCTGCGTCAATATCGCGGACTGGTGCCGCACCCCGTGGGCTCCGCCATTCCGCAAGGGCAGCGGCCTTGTCGCGCCGGAGCGCGGATCACCGCTCGCGCGGCCGCCCTGCCCTGATCAGCGCGGCGGCAATCTCGATCGGGTCGTCGTCGGCGCCGGCCAGGAACTCGACCGCGCGCAACACCGGCGGGCGCAAGCGGTCGCACAAATCGGCGACTTCCGAGATCCGCGCCGGCCCGGCGCCGAGGTCTCGGGCACATTTATGGAGGACCCGTTCGAGAACGAAAGCCACGGTCATGCGGCTCGGAGACAGCGACGACGCGACGCAGCCGCGGGCGGAAATCGCCAGCTCCGACAACGCCTCCAGACTGCCGAACCGGTCGCGCTGCGTCTGAAACAGCAATTGTCGCTTCAGATGCGCCGCCGCCAGATCGATAACCGCCTCGCTCAACTGAAATCACGCCAGGTAAACAGGCAATCGAACGGGATTCCTGCTTTTTGAAAGTTTTCCGCCGCTCCTTCGAGGCGGTCTACCACGGTTATCACCTTGACGATCGTGCAGCCGGATGAGCGGGCCTGGTTCACCGCCTGCATCGCCGAGCCGCCGGTGGTGGTGACGTCCTCGAACAGGATGACCCGCGACCCGCGTTCGAGCAGCCCGTCGATCCGCTGGTCGGTGCCGTGGCCTTTCGTTTCCTTGCGGACGAAGAAGCCCTTCAGCGGCTTGTCGGGCCAGCTGCGCTGGCACAGCATGGCGACGATCGGAATGGCCCCCGTTTCCAGCCCGCCGATACAGTCGACATCTTCGCCGCGGATCCTGTCGAACAGCATGTCGGCGAGCAATGCGGCACCCTGCGGATCGAACATCGTCCGCTTCATGTCAAAGAAGAAACTGCTCGACCGACCGGACGACAACGTGAAGTCACGGTCCCGCAGCAGCGACTGGCGGCGGATGATGGCGAGCAACTGCCGCCGCCTCTCGGACGGATCCGCCGCCGGCTGCTGAACCATGGCTGCTCCTCCCCGTCAGCAACCGATATCGGCTGCGCGCAATGCGCCGGCATTGCACGCGAGACCCTTCCCCCGCTATCCTCGGCGCTCCCTGGATCAGGCCGAAAGCCCGGCCCGCCGACAAGTGCGTTCGAGCCGATCGCCCGCAAAGCCTGTCCCCGGCGCGACGCTCGTCCGCGCCGGGGGCACGCCGAGGATCAGTCTTTGTCCTCGGTTTCGCCTTGCCGATCGGTCTCGCCCTGACGGCGGGCGCGGCTGATCGCGGCACCAAGGATATCGCCGAGGCTGGCGCCGGAATCCGACGATCCGAACTGGGCCATCGCCCGCTTTTCCTCGTCGACCTCGCGCGCCTTGATCGACAACGTCACCTTGCGCGTGGCGCGGTCGATGGCGGTCACCTTGGCGTCGACCTTTTCTCCGACCGCGAAACGGTCCGGCCGCTGCTCGCTGCGGTCGCGCGACAGCTCGGATTTGCGGATGAACCCGAGCAAACCTTCGCCGACCATGACCTCGACGCCGCCCTCGGTCACCCCGGCGATCGTGCCGGTGACGACCTCGCCCTTTCTGAGCTTGGACATCCCGGCTTCGAACGGATCGGCCGCGAGCTGCTTGATGCCGAGGCTGATCCGCTCCTTATCGACATCGACATCGAGCACCTTGACGCGCACCGCCTCGCCCTTGCGGTAATTGTCGATCGCGTCCTCGCCGGCACGGTTCCAATCGATGTCGGAGAGATGGACCATGCCGTCGATGTCGCCGGGCAGACCGACGAAGAGGCCGAACTCGGTGATGTTGCGAACCTCGCCTTCGAGCTCGCTGCCGACCGGGTGCTCGTCGACAAAGGCGTCCCAGGGATTGGCGAGCGTCTGCTTCAGACCGAGGCTGATCCGGCGCTTTTGCGGATCGACATCGAGCACCATGACCTCGACCTCCTGGCTGGTCGAGACGATCTTGCCGGGATGCACGTTCTTCTTGGTCCAGCTCATCTCCGAGACATGGACCAGCCCTTCCACTCCGGGCTCCAACTCGACAAAGGCACCGTAGTCGGTGATGTTGGTGACGCGGCCCGTGAACTTGGCGCCAGCCGGATATTTGAGCTCGACACCCTCCCACGGATCGGCTTCGAGCTGCTTCATGCCGAGCGAGATGCGCTGCGTCTCGGGGTTGAAGCGGATCACCTGGACCTTGACGTTCTGACCGATATTCAGCGCCTCCGACGGGTGATTGATCCGCCGCCAGGCGATGTCGGTCACGTGCAGCAGCCCGTCGACCCCGCCGAGATCGACGAAGGCGCCGTAATCGGTGATGTTCTTGACGACGCCGTTGAGGATCTGGCCCTCCTTGAGGCTGGCGACCAGCTCCGAGCGCTGCTCGGCGCGGCTCTCCTCGAGCACGGCCCGGCGCGACACGACGATATTGCCGCGCGAGCGGTCCATCTTGAGGATCTGAAAGGGTTGCGGCGACCCCAGCAGCGGGGTGATGTCGCGCACCGGTCGAATGTCGACCTGGCTGCCCGGCAGAAAGGCGACGGCGCCGTTCAGATCGACCGTGAACCCGCCCTTGACCCGGCCGAAGATCAATCCGGTCACCCGCTCGTTGGCCTGAAAGCTCTTTTCGAGCTGGGTCCAGGCCTCTTCGCGCCGCGCCTTCTCGCGCGACAGCTGGGCCTCGCCGTTCTTGTCCTCCATCCGCTCGAGATAGACCTCGACGGTATCGCCGACATGAAGCTCGGGCTCGCCGCCGCCGGCAGCGAATTCCTTCAGCGGCACGCGGCCTTCCGATTTGAGGCCGACATCGATCAGCACGGCGTCGTTCTCGACGGCGATGACCCGGCCCTTGACGACGGTGCCTTCGAGCCCGTTGACCATCCCCAGCGATTCATCGAGAAGCGCGGCGAAATTCTCTTTCGCAGGCGCCTCCCCGGTGTGCATTTCTAAAGCCATTCCTTCTCCTCGATCCCGCGTGAGCATAGGGCAGCCCCGCCGGGATCGTAACGGGGAAATGCGCGGCCGCCGGCAAAATCGGGCGCAACCGCACCGGCCCGATCCTGCGGCGGAAAGGTGCGCGCCGCGCCGTCAGCGCCGGTCGGCGAGCGCATGCCTGACCAAGCCCAACGCGCGTTCGAGCACCGCGTCGGCGTCGAGCGCGGTCGTATCGATGATATGAGCGTCGGGCGGCGCCGCCAGCGGCGCGGCCCGACGCAGGGTGTCGCGCGCGTCGCGTGCCGTCAGATCCTGCAGGACGGTCTCGTATATAGCCGCAGCACCGGAGTCCCGCAACTCTTTGACCCGCCGGACGGTGCGCATCTTGGTGCCGGCGGTGAGGAACAGCTTGACCTGGGCCGCCGGGCAGACGACAGAGCCGATATCCCGGCCGGCCAGGACAGCACCGCCGGCCGGTGCCGGCGGGTGCATCGCGAAATCCTGCTGCCAGGCGAGCAGCGCCTGGCGCACGGCCGGGATCGCCGCCACCACCGAGGCAGCCGCGGCAACCTGTTCGCCGTGCAGCCGCGGATCCGACAGCAGCGCCAGATCGATACGCCGCGCCGCCCGTTCCGCTGCGGCCGCATCGGTCGGGTCGCCGGCCTCGTCGAGGACGAGAAACGCCGCCGCCCGATAGAGCGCACCGGTATCGAGGCAGGCAAACCCGAGGCAATCGGCAAGGCGGCGGGCGAGCGTGCTTTTGCCCGAAGCCGTCGGCCCGTCGATGGCGACGACGAAGCCGCGCGCGGTCACGAGATCGTGCCGCCGAGACCGTTGATC
Source organism: uncultured Alphaproteobacteria bacterium (assembly GCA_963814865.1). Taxonomy (GTDB): domain Bacteria; phylum Pseudomonadota; class Alphaproteobacteria; order ATCC43930; family CGMCC-115725; genus AP-15. The sequence goes on from CAWFEN010000007.1 coordinate 211,798, forward strand.
AGCGGGACGAAATCCGGAAAGCTGGTGGCGATCGGGGCGCCATCGTCGATCCGCACCGGCTCGTTGGCGACGAGCCCCAAGACCAGGAAAGCCATCGCGATGCGGTGATCGAGCTGCGTCTCGATCGAGGCACCGCCGGCCGGGAAATTGCCGGCGCCCTCGACGATCAGATCGTCGCCCTCGACCGCGACGCGCACGCCGCAGGCGGCGAGCCCGGTCGCGATCGCGGCCAGCCGGTCGCTCTCCTTGACCCGCAGCTCGGCGAGCCCGCGCATGACCGTGCGCCCGCGGGCGCAGGCGGCGGCAACGGCGAGGATCGGGTATTCGTCGATCATCCGCGGCGCCCGCTCGGCCGGGATGTCGGCACCGGTCAGGGTCCCGGCACGGGCGTGCAGATCGGCCACCGGCTCCCCCCCTTCCTCGCGCTCGTTGACCAGGGCGATGTCGGCACCCATCTCGCGCAGGCATTCCAAGAGCCCGGCGCGTAGCGGGTTGACGCCGACGCCCTCGATCGTCACCTCCGATCCGGGCACGATCAGCGCCGCGACCAGCGGGAACGCCGCCGAGGAAACATCGCCCGGCACCGCGATCGGCGCCGCGGCGAGTTCCGGGAAACCTTCGACCGTGATGCGTTTGCCGCCGCCCTCGGCCGGTTCGACCGCGACGGTCGCGCCGAAATGGCGCAGCATCCGCTCGGTATGATCGCGGGTCGCCTGCGGCTCGACGACCGTGGTCGCGCCCGGCGTGTTGAGCCCGGCCAGCAGCACCGAGGATTTGACCTGCGCCGACGGCACCGGCAGGCGGTATTCGATCGGGACCGGGCTTTTCGCGCCGGTCACCGCGAGCGGCAGGCGGGCGCCCTCGCGGGTCAGGAAATGCGCGCCGAAACGGCTCAACGGCTCGGTTACGCGGCCCATCGGGCGGCGCCGCAGCGACGCGTCGCCGGTGACGAAGGCGGTCAGCGCATGGGTCGCGAGGATGCCGAGCAAGAGCCGCGCCGCGGTGCCGGAATTGCCCAGATCGAGCAGGTTCTCCGGCTCGGCGAGGCCGCCGACGCCAACCCCGTCGACGGTCCATCGACCGCCGCCGGCCGAGACTGCGGCGGCGCCGAGCGCGTTCAGCGCGGCAGCGGTGGCAAGCACGTCCTCGCCTTCGAGCAACCCGGTGATGTGGGTCCTGCCGACCGCCAGCGCGCCGAGCATCAGCGCGCGGTGGGAGATCGACTTGTCGCCGGGGATTCGGATATTGCCGGCGAGCGGCGTCTTCGGCCGCGTCGACGCCAGCGGCGAGGGCAAGGGGTGCGCGGAGGGGTGGGCCATGATGGGCGGCAGGCCTCGAAAAGCGGGGTCGGCGGTTGCGGCGCCGGCGCCTTCAGCCCATATGCGAGAGCCGCCGGCGCGCCGCCGCGCGGATTTGCTTTTGACAGGATGACGCCGCTATGGCAATGGCGCGTCGATCCGGCCCGCCCAACCCGTGAATATGGAGCCGATGGTGGCCAAACCCGAATGGGGCACCAAGCGAATTTGTCCGAGCTGCGGGACGCGCTACTACGATCTGCTGCGCAAGCCTGTGATCTGTCCGAAATGCAGCACCCCCTTCGATCCGGAAGCTTTTTTGAAATCGCGCCGGGCGCGCCCGGCCGCCCCGATCGAAAAAGAGCTGGAACCGGTCGGCACGGATGAGCTCGAGCCGGGCGAGGCCGACGCCGCCGAGGAGGAAGAGGAAGGCGTGCCGCTCGAAGACGCCGAAGAGGAAGACGAGGAGCTGATCGAGGACGCCTCCGAGCTCGGCGAGGACGAGGACGACATGGCCGAGGTGATCGAGAAAGTCGAGGACGAGGAGCCCTGAGCCGGCGGCGGCGGGAAGGCGGCGATTTTTCGCTTGCCGGCGCGGCCCGGCATTCCTAACGTCGCGGCGCGTGCGGACGCTCTTTGGGGGGCCATAGCTCAGCTGGGAGAGCGCTACAATGGCATTGTAGAGGTCACCGGTTCGATCCCGGTTGGCTCCACCAATCAAATGAAGGGCTTAGC
>CAWFEN010000008.1:0-9843 GCA_963814865.1 uncultured Alphaproteobacteria bacterium
AGCCGCGGCTCGGCCGCGCCCATCTGCGCACGCTGACCATCATGGGTTTCCCGTCGCGGACCTGGCCGGGTTTGCTCGACGAACTCAACCGGCTCGCCTTCCCCTATCGCTGGTCGACGCGGGCGATCTGCCTCGACAAGACCGACGCGACCAAGGTGCTCGGCCGCATCCGCCGGCAGTGGTTCGCCAAGCGCAAATCGATCATGGCGATCCTGAAGGAGGTGATGACCAACGAAGCGTCGGTCCTGATGGATTCCGATGCCGCCAACAAGGCCCTCGACGCCGACGTGGCCTTGCAGGAGCTCGGCTCCGACCTCGTCGGCCAGACCTATGTCACCGCGACCGTCACGGTCTGGGACGAGGATCCCCGCATCGCCGACGAACGCCTGCGACTGGTCGAGAAGACCATCCAGGGTCGTGACTTCACCTGCATGCGCGAGACGGTAAACGCGATCGAGGCGTGGATGGGGAGCCTCCCGGGCCACGTCTACGCCAATGTCCGCCAGCCGCCGATCTCGACCCTCAATCTCGCCCACATGATGCCGTTCTCGGCGGTGTGGGCCGGGCCGGAACGGGATGATCATTTGCAGGCGCCGCCGCTCTTCTTGGCGCGGACGGAGGGTTCGACGCCGTTCCGGTTTTCGCTGCATGTCGGCGATGTCGGCCATACGCTGATCGTGGGTCCGACTGGCGCCGGCAAGAGCGTGCTGCTGGCGCTGATGGCGCTGCAGTTTCGCCGCTACGCGGGCGCGCAGGTGTTCGCCTTCGACTTCGGCGGTTCGATCCGCGCGGCCGCGCTCGCCATGGGCGGCGACTGGCACGATCTCGGCGGCGCGCTCGCCGACGATATCGCCGAGCCCGTTGCCCTGCAGCCGCTTGCCCGCATCGACGATGCCGGCGAGCGCGCCTGGGCGGCCGAATGGGTCGCGACGCTGCTCGCCCGCGAGGCCGTGACCGTCACCCCGGAACTCAAGGAGCATCTATGGTCGGCGCTGACCTCGCTCGCCTCGGCGCCCGTGTCGGAGCGGACGATCACGGGCCTTTCGGTTCTGTTGCAGTCGAATGCGCTCAAGCAGGCCTTGCAGCCCTATACCGTGGGCGGTCCCTGGGGACGATTGCTCGATGCGGAGACAGAGCGTCTCGGCGAGGCCGAGGTTCAGGCCTTCGAAACCGAGGGTCTGATCGGCGCGGGCGCCGCACCGGCGGTCCTCTCCTATCTCTTCCACCGCATCGAGGACCGCTTCGATGGGCGGCCCACCCTGCTCATCGTCGACGAGGGCTGGCTCGCCCTCGACGATCACGGCTTCGCCGGTCAGCTCCGCGAATGGCTGAAGACGCTCCGGAAGAAGAATGCGAGCGTCATCTTCGCCACCCAGTCGCTCGCCGATATCGACGGCAGCGCCATCGCGCCCGCCATTATCGAGAGCTGCCCGACGCGGCTCTTCCTGCCGAATGAGCGCGCGCTCGAACCGCAGATCGCCACCATCTATCGCCGCTTCGGCCTGAACGATCGCCAGATCGAGATCCTCAGCCGCGCGACGCCGAAGCGTGACTATTACTGCCAGTCGCGCCGCGGCAACCGCCTGTTCGAGCTGGGCTTGAGCGAGGTCGCGCTCGCATTCACCGCCGCGTCCTCCAAGACCGATCAGGCGGCTATCGCCGAGACGATCGCCGCCCACGGCCGGGGTGGATTCGCCGCCGCCTGGCTGCGCGCCAAGGACCTCGATTGGGCGGCCGACATGCTCACCAGTCAGGCCACGGAGGTTTCGTCATGACCCGCCGCCGCCTTCGCGCCGCCCTTGCCGCCGCCGCCTGCGTCGCCCTCTCGCTTCCGGCTGGGCCCGTTCGCGCAGACTTGATCGTCTTCGACCCGACCAACTTCTCGCAGAACGTCCTGACGGCGGCGCGCGAGCTGCAGCAGGTCAACAACGAGATCCAGAGCCTGGAGAACCAGGCCACCATGCTGATCAACCAGGCCAAGAACCTGGCGAGCCTGCCGTATTCGTCGCTGGCGCAGCTCGAAGCGTCGATCCAGCGCACCCAGCAGCTTCTCACCCAGGCGCAGCGGATCGCCTACAGCGTCACCACGATCGATCAGGCGTTCACGCAGACCTATCCGCAGGCCTATTCGAGCTCTACCTCTTCACAGCAACTCGTGACCGACGCGCAGACCCGCTGGCAGAACTCGCTCGCCGGGTTCCAGGACGCCATGCGCGTGCAGGCGGGCGTGGTGCAGAATCTCGACAGCACCCGCACCCAGATCGACGCGCTGGTCTCATCCAGCCAATCGGCGACCGGCGCGCTTCAGGCGGCCCAGTCCGGCAACCAGCTCGTCGCGCTCCAGACCAAGCAGCTCGCCGACCTCACCGCCGTCATGGCGGCGATCGCCCGCGCCCAGAGCCTGGAAGGCGCGCGCAATGTCGAGAGCCAGGAGCAGGCGCAGCAGCAGCTCTCCCGCTTCCTCAATTACGGCCAGGGCTACCAGTCCCAGACCGTGCAGATGTTCCACTGATGCGTCGGCCCGCGCTCGATATAGGGACCGTAGGCCGCGTCGTGGGTTTCGTGGCCGTGGCGGCGACGATCGTCGCAACGGCTGTCCATTTCCATCACGACCAAATCGGAACCAGCGATCGCGTCGGTTCGGCTGCGGCTTCGGTGCAGAGCAACCAGCTGGCGCGTGAACTGGCGCGCTGCCAGGCGATCGGCATGACCGCAAAGGATGACGCGGGCTGCGAAGCGGCCTGGGCCGAGAACCGGCGACGGTTCTTCACCTACCGCCAGCCGACGGAGGCATCTCCGGCCGTCGCCCGGCCCTCGACCACTCCGACCGCGGACAGGTAGGCGAGATGGGCGGCACCGGCGTCATCGACCGTTTCCTCGGAACCTTCACCCAATACATCGATTCGGGCTTCGGCCTCCTGCAGGGCGATGTCCGCTGGCTCGCCGGCGTGCTCATCGTCATCGACATCACGCTGGCCGGCCTCTTCTGGGCGCTGGCGCCGGACGAGGATGTGATCGTGCGGCTGATCAAGAAGACCCTCTATATCGGCGTCTTCGCCTTCATCATCGGCAACTTCAACAAACTCGCGCAGATCATCTTCAATTCGTTCGCCGGACTTGGGCTCGAGGCCGGCGGCAGCACGCTGAGTCAGGCGCAGCTTCTTCAGCCGGGGCGGCTGGCGCAGGTCGGGATCGACGCGGGCAAGCCGATCCTCACCTCGATCTCTGGGCTGATGGGCTTCGTCAGCTTCTTCGACAACTTCATCCAGATCGCCATCCTGCTGATTGCCTGGCTGATCGTCGTCATCAGCTTCTTCATCATCGCGATCCAGCTCTTCGTCAGCCTGATCGAGTTCAAGCTCACGACGCTTGCCGGCTTCGTGCTCGTGCCGTTCGGTCTCTTCGGCCGCACCGCCTTCCTCGCCGAGAAGGTGCTGGGCAACGTCGTCTCGTCGGGGGTGAAGGTCCTGGTGCTCGCCGTGATCGTCGGCATCGGCTCGACGATCTTCGGCCAGTTCACCAGCGGCTTCAACAATCCGCCGACCATCGACGACTGCGCTGACGCTGATCCTCGCGGCCTTGTCGCTGCTCGGCCTGTCGATCTTCGGACCTGCGATCGCCAACGGTCTCATCGCCGGCGGCCCGCAACTCGGCGCCGGTGCGGCGGTGGGGACGGGACTGGCGGTCGCCGGCATCGGCGCGGCCGGAGCCGGGCTCGCGGCCGGTGGTCTCGGCGCGGCAGGCGGCGCGATCGCCGGCACCGCGCGAGCGGGCGCGAGCGTCGCCGGCGGCGCCACCGCCGCCTATCGGGCGGGCGGCCTCGCCGGGGTCGCCGAGGCCGGCGTTTCGGCCGCCGCCAGTCCCCTCCGGCGCGCGGCGTCGAGCCTGCGCGAGAGTTTCGCGGCCGGGGGCCGGGCCGTGACGGGGGAGGCGAGCCCGGCGGGTGCGAGCGCTCCGAGCCAGGCCGGGGCCTCGGGACCGCCAGCCTGGGCGCGACGGATGAAGCGCAACCAGACCATCAGCCGCGGCGTCTCCGCCGCCGACCATGCCGTCCGCTCCGGCGATCGTCCCAGCGGCGGAAGCGGCGTCGATCTCGCGCAAGGAGAATAGCCCATGTTCCGACGGCCGACCGTCCGTTACGGCAAGACGCCAGACCCGGAGACGCCCTATCAGAAAGCCGGCCAGGTCTGGGACGAGCGCATCGGCTCCGCCCGCATCCAGGCGAAGAACTGGCGGCTCGCCTTCTTCGGCATGCTCGTGCTCGGCGGCGGCCTTGCCGGCGGCCTCGTCTGGCAGTCGGCGCGCGGCACGGTGACGCCCTGGGTGGTGCAGGTCGACAAGCTGGGCCAGGCGCAAGTGGTGGCGCCCGCCGTCGCCGACTATCGCCCCACCGATCCGCAGATCGCCTGGCATCTCGCCCGCTTCGTCGAAGAGGTGCGGAGCATTCCGGCCGATCCGGTGGTGCTCCGCCAGAACTGGCTCGACGCCTACAACTACACCACAGACAAAGGCGCGCTCGCACTCAACGACTATGCGCGGACCAGCGATCCCTTCGCCAAGGTCGGCAAGACGCAGGTCGCGGTCGAGGTGTCGAGCGTCATCCGCGCCTCCGACGACAGCTTCCGCGTCGCCTGGACCGAGCGCCGCTACGTCGACGGCTCGCTCGCCGCCACCGAGCGGTGGAGCGCCATCCTCACCATCATCGTCCAAACCCCGACCGACGCCGAGCGGCTGAAGAAGAACCCGCTCGGCGTCTACGTCCACGCCCTCAACTGGTCCAAGGAGCTCGGCTGATGCGCACTCTGCCGCTCGCAACTCTGCTGCTCGCCTCCGTGTCGCTCGGTGCGTGCTCCACGTGGAAGCCGCCGGAGATCAGCTACGACGATACGCCGCGGCAGGCGGTGCTGGAGCCCAATCCGCCGAAGCCCGTGCAGGTCGTCGAGTTGCCCAAGCCCCTGCCGCTGCCCGGCCAGCTCAAGCCACGGCCGAAGGGGAAGACCGCCCCGCCGGAACCCGCCGATCCGCGCATGCGCGTCGAACAGGCGAACGGCGCGGCGCGCGTGCAGCCGACGCGCGCCGGCTACATCAACGCGGTCCAGGTCTATCCGTTCTCGGACGGCGCGCTCTATCAGGTCTACGCCGCCCCCGGCGAAGTGACCGACATCGCGCTCGAGGCCGGGCGAGCGGCTCGTCGGCTCCGGTCCGGTCGCGGCCGGCGACACCGTGCGCTGGGTCATCGGCGATACCGAGAGCGGGACCGGCCCAACCAAACGCGTCCATATCCTGGTCAAGCCGACGCGGCCGGATCTCGTCACCAACCTCATCATCAACACCGACCGGCGCACCTATCATCTCGAACTGCGCTCGGCCGAGAAGACCTACATGGCGTCCGTCTCCTGGGCCTATCCGCAAGACCAGCTCATCGCGCTCCGCCGCCAGAACGCCGCCGCCGACGCAGCCGCGCCGGTCGCGGCCGGCGTCGACATCGACGCCCTGAATTTCCGCTACCGGATCGAAGGCGACAATCCGGCCTGGCGGCCGCTGCGCGCCTTCGACGACGGGCGGCAGGTGTTCATCGAGTTCCCGCGCGGCATCGGCCAGGGCGAGATGCCGCCGCTCTGGGTCATCGGCGCGCAGGGCGGCGCCGAGCTCGTGAACTATCGCGTCCAGGGCAATCACATGATCGTCGACCGGCTGTTCGCCGCGGCCGAGCTGCGGCTCGGCGGCGATCCTCAGAAGAAGGTCCGCATCGTCCGCACCGACGGGAGGCCGCAGTCGTGACCGACGCACCGCAGGACGAGGCTGCGGGTCGGGACGGCGGCGCGCGGATCGCACAGGAGATGCGGCTGCGGCCGGAGCGGCCGCGCGTGACGCGGCTTTCGCGCAAGGTGCTGTTGGGCCTCGGCGTCATCGCCGCGGTCGGGATCGGCGGCGCGCTGTTCTTCGCCTTGCAGCCGCATCACCAGACCGCGGGCTCCGAACTCTACAACACCGACAACCGGTCGACGCCGGACGGTCTCGCCAACCTGCCACGAGACTATACGGGCCTGCCGCGGAACGCACCGCAGCTCGGGCCGCCGCTGCCCGGCGATCTTGGCCGGCCGATCGTCGAGCGTGCCGGCGCGCCGGCATGCCGAGCCCGCGGCGGCCGATCCCGAGCAGCAGCGCATCGCCCAGGAGCAGGAGGCGGCGCGCACCAGCCATCTGTTCGCGACCACCAATGCGAGACAGATCGCTACGGCCGCTGCACCGGCGGCAGCGCAGCCCGCAGACGGAACGGTGGCGCCCGCCGTCGCGGGTTCGAGCGATCTCACCTCGCAGGATCACAAGCTCGCCTTCCTGAACGGCGCTGTCGACCGCCGCACCGTCAGCCCCGATCGCGTCGCAGGCGCCGGCCGAGTCCCTACGTGCTGCAGGCCGGCGCCGTGATCCCCGCCGCGCTGATTACGGGACTGCGCTCCGACCTTCCCGGCCAGGTCACCGCCCAGGTGACCGAGGACGTCTATGACAGCCCGACCGGCCGGATCCTGCTTGATCCCGCAAGGCGCGCGGCTCGTCGGTCAGTACGACGCCCAGGTCGCCTTCGGCCAGTCGCGCGCGCTGCTGGTCTGGAATCGCCTGATCATGCCGAACGGGCGCTCGATCGTGCTGGAGCGCCAGCCCGGCGCCGACCCGGAAGGCTATGCCGGTCTGGAGGACGAGGTCGACAACCACTGGGGCATGCTGTTCAAGGCCGCGATCCTCTCGACGATCCTCAGCGTCGGGTCGGAGGCAGGCACGAGCAACAACGAGAACCAGCTCGTCCAGGCGCTGCGGCAGGGAGCCTCCACAGCATCAGCCAGACCGGCCGGCAGGTCGTGCAGCGCTCGCTGAACGTTCAGCCGACCATCACCATCCGCCCCGGCTTCCCGGTCCGGGTGATGGTCACCCACGATCTCGTTCTCGAACCCTATCGCACGTGAGGAGGCCGCCGTGGCGAAGCTGAAGCTCGGAGCGATCGCGGACGACAAGCCGGTCAAGCTGACCGTCGAGCTGCCGGCGGCCGTCCATCGCGATCTTGTCGCCTATGGCCAGGCGCTCGCGCGCGAGACCGGCCAGGGCGTCGTCGAGCCCGCAAAGCTGGTCGGGCCGATGCTGGCGCGCTTCATGGCGACGGACCGCGCTTTCGCCAAGCTGCGGCGGACGATCTCCACCTCAGAGAAGGCGGCGTGAGCACGCTTCGTCACGCGGGAAGCCATCTTCACGGACGACACGACAACGTCGGTCTCGAAGCAGACGGATCGGTCAGATCGAGCCGAGCCGCCGGCGCGGACCTGCGAAAAGCGTTCCCACAACGCTTCGGCGACGCGCTAGGAACGGCCGATCTCCGCGTAGCCTGAGACCCGGTGGAATGCGGTAGTCGGCCTTGGGCCTTCACGTCGGCGACGTCGGCGATCATGCCAAAAAGCGCCCTCGACCATGAGGGCGTCGAAGGCCAGGCGCGCGGTCTTGCGGCGAGCCACTCTCAGAACCTGACTCAAAAGCCTACGTCACCGATCATCAATAGCCACGGACTCCTTTCGGAACCCACAACGGCCGCTCAGGCTTGGCGGGGGAAGCCGCTCTTCATGCCCCCATTTCGGACTCTCCTCTTGGAGTCCGATGCCTCGCGAAGCGGTTGACCGCGTTGTTGCGGCTAAACGCGGCGATCACCATCTCCTTGCGTATGTCTTTAAAAGTTGGGCGGAACCAGCCATGCCCCTGCGGCAGCGGTCAAAAATCTAAGAAATGCTGCGGCAGGATTGACGTGGCAGGCCCGAATCCATCCCAAATTCAGCAGGTCCTCGAACGTCACCGGGCGGCGGAGCATATCCGGCAGAACCAGCAGGGGCTGGGCCGGCCAATCATCGCCGGAAACATCCACGGGCATCAAATCGTCGCCGTCAAAAATACCGTCCATTGGTCCCCGACATCGAAGACATTTCCCGACTTTCTGGCCGACTACATTAAAAGGGTCATTGGCCCCGACTGGGGCAATGCGGAGATTGCGAAACCGTTCCAGCAGCGCTATCCGCTGATGCAATGGTACGACACCTACTGCCGGTATCAGCAAGCGACCATTCCGAAGCCTGGGCAGCTTAGTGAAGCGCCAGTTACCGGGATCGTCGCGTGCTATCTCGGGCTCGCCTACAGCCTTTACCTGCTCGACCACAATGTGGAACTGCAGGATCGGCTCGTGCGACGGCTGAAGGACCCTGGGAATTTTCAGGGCGCATATTACGAGCTTATGGTCGCGAACATCCTCGTGAAGGGTCGGTTCACCCTGACGCTGGAGGACGAGACCGACGGGGCGTCGAAGCACTGCGAATTTGCGGCGATCTCGCCACAGACGGGCAAGCGCTATTGGGTCGAGGCTAAGATGCGCGCGGTCTCGGGCTTGTTCGGCAAGACCGCTGCCGACGGGGGCAGTGATCGCAATCCGCTATCGCGGATGATCCCCCACCTCAATCAGGCTCTCGCAAAGCCGGCGGCGGACGAGCGCCTGATTTTCATCGACATCAACGGCGAGCCGGACGTGGCCTCCCAAGGAAAACCGGCATGGGTAGAGGCGGCGGCGAAACGGCTTGAGCAATACGAAGCGAAAGAGCTGCCGGAAGGGACGCGAGCTTACGTGTTCGTCACCAACATGTCGTATCACCGCGACCTTCACGGCCCTCCCGTCGGGTCGGCGCTGCCTTTCGGGCTCGGGATGCCGGATTTTAACCGGCCCGGCTTTATGAGGCTGCGCGAGGGATACGCGCGCAAGCAGAAGCATATTCACGCCCACAACATCGGCGAGATGTTCGGAAAATATCTCCAGTTCCCTCAGACGTTCGATGGCAGGCTGCCTTCTGAGGCTTTCGGCAAAAGCCCCGGACGTGTCCTGATCGGCGAAACCTATCGCTTCGGGGACGGAAAAGGCGGCGAGATTGTCGGCACGGTGACGACGGCCAGCGTCAGCGAGCAGGAAGTCCCGAGCCTATATCAGAAATCACCACGATAAGGGCGCGGCCCAATCCTGTTTCATCCGCTAACGCCGGACGAAATGGCCGATTATCGGGCCAATAAAGAGGCCTACTTTGGGAAAATCCTGCCGGTCGGGCGCACCGTCACAAGCCGGCAGGAGTTTTTCGACTGGCTTATTGAAACAAACGGGCATCTGTCGCGGGAAGAGCTCCTAAATCGCCTCGCCGCCGTGCACGACATCGAGACGCTGCGATCTGGCACCGACGACGAACTGCGGGCGGCCTACTGCGAGGGCAGGGTTGCGATGTTTGAAGCGGCTGGTTTCAAGACCGGGGAAAAGGCTTAACCGGTCGTCGCGGTAGCGACGCGCAAAGCGTCTATATCGTCGGCAATCGTTCTGATTGCCGACGCGATCTTCGATCCGTGATCGACACCCCGCATGCGTCCTAATTCGTCGGCGCCGTGGCGGAGCAGTTGCCCGCCGGAAATCGAACGGCAGAGCTGCACGATCGTTACACCTTGACCATGTAACACGTGGGTCAAAATTGCGAACTCGCTGGCGGGTGCCGCCCAGAACGAGACGAAATCGTCCAGGGAACCAGCGCTTCCGGCCGGCGGATCGTCCGGAAAGATTACAGGCCAATAAGCGCCGAGCCAGCAAAGCGCAGCGCGCCAGGCGTCATTGTAGAGCCTGATCCCGTCGGTAAGGATGCCCTCACGAGCGGCAGGAATCCAGCTGCGCCCATAGCGATCGCGCAGCCTCGGAGGCAGGGTCGATAATCCCAATCCGCAAAGACCCCACATAACCGCTACCTGTCCTACATTGGGGACTATCTGGTTGTCGCGCCCATGCCGGTA
>CAWFEN010000009.1:0-596729 GCA_963814865.1 uncultured Alphaproteobacteria bacterium
GAAGTGAATACCGGCCTCCGGAGGACGGAATATGGCACAGACTGCGCATCACTAGATATGCCGGGGACCTCAAGCGAAAGAATGATCTCCCTTGTAAATGGGGGATTAGATGTTCCAGAGCGCCTGTTGCTTGCGCACGCTCGCGGCGAGGTGCTGTTCGTAACGGGAGCCGGAACTTCAAGGCCCGCTGGGTTGCCAGACTTTGGCGGCCTTGTGCTCGATGTGTACGCTCGTCTTGACGCGGCCACTCACAAGGCGCTCATACTCGCGTTCGAGGCGGCAAGTAACGGTTGTACCGCACCTTCTAAGGGGCTTTCCGCGCAGCAGCTCGCTGAAGTCAATCGCTTTCGAAAAGGCGACTATGATGTGGTCTTGGGCATGCTTGAGCGCCGGATGGATGGGCCAGCCGCCAGCACGAGCAATGTGAGAAACGCGGTCGTGGAGATCTTACGCGACCGAGGCCCTCGGCCTGCACCGATCCATCGGGCTCTGATCCGGCTCGCCGATCGTGGAGCGGCCGTGACGATCGTCACAACCAATTTCGATTTGCTACTTGAGGCTGCCGCTAGGAAATTAGGGACGAATGTTCAACGCTACGCATTGGGCGGAATTCCGCGTCCGGGCAAGAGGTCAGAGTTCTCTGGTGTCCTGCATATACACGGAGCGTTAGCTCGAAGCTCGGACAGGACATCCGACTTGATTTTAACCGACCAAGATTTTGGCGAATTCTATCTTCGTCGGCGGATAGTGCCTGATTTCATTTATGACGCGGCACGTCTGTTTCATCTCGTCCTTATCGGGTATAGTGTGAACGATGCACCGATGCGTTATCTTCTCAACGCGGTAGCCGCTGATGTATCGCGCTTTGACGATCTCAGGGAGCGGTTCGCGTTTGTGGGTATGCGTGTCCCTTTCGATCGGACCAATATTGAAGATTGGAAGCAAAGGGGGATAACACCGGTTCCGTATTCCTGCGCTGATGAGCATGCCGCACTGACCCGGGGTCTACAGCGTTGGGCAGAATTCTCTGCCGTGAACGGCAAACAAAGTCATGTCGATTTCGAGCTGAGACGAATTACCCGCTTTCCCAGAGTGAATTCGCTCGAAGCCGATCGTGATTGGTTCGATCACTTGATTGGTAGGAGCGCCCCCAACGAGCGGATTCGCATGTCGGCGCTCATATCAACCGCGGGCGCGAGTATAGACTGGCTGGACGCAGTCCTTGATGTTGGCGGAGAGCCGGCTGGGCAGCGAGCCTGATGCCTCGCCGGTTGGGGCTCCTATCGGACCACGAACGCGCTGTCGTCACCGCGGCGGTGGCGTTCCTTCAAGGCCGCCTGGAGGAGCGGGCCACCATTGAATGGGCGCTGGAGCTGGATACCAGCGATGTGGTGAAGCGGATCGCAGTTCAGGACCTTTTGGACGGTCCTAAGGGCTGGCAAATTCAGCAACCGTGGCAATCGGCTTGGCGGCTGATCGAGGAGAGCTGGGAGACCCCCGCTGAACACCGTGGGGGTGCGGGTGGCCACTATCGAATTCTAGAACGCGTTAAAAATGGCGATCGGTCTGGGGGGCTCATCGCGGAAATAGTAGATTTGGTTAAGCTAGGCATCAGAGTTAGCCGCGTTCAGCCTAGTCACAAAATCCGACGTCCGCGGAGCGTCGAGGATATCCTTTCCGTTTGGCCAACCAGTGGGGAGCTTGTCGATCCGACCAAAATCGGGCTGCACGCGATCCACGAGAGCCAGTTTCTCACAGAGCTTGCCCACGGGCTGGACGCCGAGGTCGCCAGGGCGCTCGACCTTGCAAACAGAATCGGCTGGACGGTTGGACACGGTCTTTCGCGCCTCGGCGGAGTGTACCGTATATATTTTGTACCATCGAGCGAGCGGCGATCCAGTGACCACGAACCGGACGAATTTCGCCGTGGGATCGCGCCATCGGTCAAATTGCTGTTCGCGGTCGTCTCGGCGCTCAAGGAAATCGATCTAGAGAAAGCATCCAACTTCATTAAACAGTGGAAGTCTTTGCAAACCCCACTCCACGTCCGCTTATGGGCCGCCTCGGCTCGGGACACTCGAATCGCTGACCCCGCAGAGGTAGGCACGTTCCTGAGAGATTGCGACGATCATCAATTTTGGAGTCTTCACTATTATCCGGAGATCACTGAGCTACGAGCTTCCCGATTTGCAGAATTAGGCAAGACCGATCAACGAGCTGTTCTATCGCGGTTGAGGAAACAGCCGCTCCGGACGCTTTGGCGGAAAGAGGTCCCCCCGACGCGTGTACGAGAAGCTCGCCTGTATTGGACGGCGCAAGAACTTCGGCGCATCGAGATCATGGGCGCACAGTTGCCCGATGACCAGCGGGCGTGGCTTGCGGGCCGGCTGGAGGCGTCGATCGACCTGCAACGCATGTCGCGCCCAGACGAAGGGTTCCTCGGAATGCCGAGGGCCCAATATGTTCAGCCCAATCCGGATGACCAATACGACCTGGTGGAAGGGATAAACCGATTACGCACGCTCGAAGGGGCCTTTTCGTCAGATCGGCGAGGATGGGACGACGACCCAGCCTCACGCGCTTGGGATTGGATTCGAGCGGATGATCACACTGCTCGATTGCTCGACGATTTCGAGAGCACACCGGATGCCGGCGCTGCGTATCCGAGGGTGTGGGATCACTTCGGGACAGCTAGCGCCGCGCCGGTCATAAATAGAGGGAATGACAGAGAAGAAAGGGATGCTGCCGCAGAAATCCGTTTGCGGCGCACACTGGCTTTGCTTGAGCGGCTTCCAGGTGAGACCTTACGCACCGCGCTCGAAGGTATCACGCAACTGCTAGCCACTTGGGAGCGGCGAATTGCGGCGATCAATGCTAACGCCCACGTTTGGTTTCGACTGTGGCCGATCGCCGTCACCGCCACCGATAATCAGGCACCAGCTGAGGCCGAGCCCGATCTGAACGTTGTTGCGCGCGAGCGCGAAGATCGCGAGCCGATGGACCTCGACACTTTGAACACGCCGGTCGGCAGGCTGGTGGGGGTGTTTCTCGCAGCCTGCCCACGTATAAGCCAAGGCGAGCGTCCATTCGACGCCAACGCGGGGCTTCGTGCCATGCGTGACGCGGCTGTTTCAGCCAGCGGCCGCTCGGATCTCATCGCTCGGCATCGAATGATCGAGCACCTGCCTTGGTTCCTTGCTGCGGACCCTGAATGGACCGAAGACGAATTGCTGGCACCCTTGCGCGCAGACACGGGCGAGGCTTTGGCGCTGTGGCGAGCAGTCGCGCGCCAAACCTTGTTTACGGAAGTGCTTGTAGTGATCGGCGATTTGGTGGTGGAGCGAGCCGCCGATCGGCGCTTGGGCCGGCAGACCCGACGCGCGCTCGTCTTCAGTCTAGTTATCGAAAGTCTCCACGCATTTCGAGAGGGGCGGCAACCTGCCGTGTCAAACGCGGGCGTCCAGCAAATGTTGCGCTCCTTGGACGATGAAGTCCGAGCGCATGCGGCGGGAGCCGTTCAAGGTTTCGTAAACGCCCTTTCGGCGCAAGCCGAAGGAGCCTCCGCCCCACCATCGGCGGAGGAGTTGTTCCGCCGTGCAGCGCAGCCATTCTTATGGCACGTATGGCCACAAGAGCGGTCTCTCACGACCCCAGGAATAGCTGCTGCCTTTGCTCGTTTGGCTTCTGCATGTGGCCAGGCTTTTGCGGAAGCGGTGGACGCGATCAAACGGTTCCTCGTGCCCTTCGGATGTTGGACAATGGCAGATTACGGGTTTCAGGGTGACGAAAGCGGTGGGCCAAGACTTTTGCAGATCGACGATGCAGGAAAGGCGGAGGCGCTACTCCGCTTATTACAGCAGACGATCGGGACGGCAGAGAGTTCCGTAGTTCCGTTCGACCTCGGGAGCGCATTGGATCAGATCGAGCGGATAGCTCCACAGCTCCTGCAGACCATCGAGTTTCGCCGTCTGGCTGCCCTGACCCGCAGATGAGCCGTCTTTCGCGGCCCCAATCTCGTTTAGATCGTCGGCCGAACCGAATAGCCGCCGATTGGCCAATCCGGCGGTCCGCTGCGCGGCGCCGTGCTGGTCGAATAGCGGTTCCCAAGTTGTGAATCTGCACGCTATGGCGAACATGCTCGAATCGAGCGAGTGTGTGTGCCGCAACAAAGAAGCTCCCAGCTATTCCCGGTTCTGCGGGAATTTGGCTCGGCCGAGGCCGGGCGCGGACGCCGCTAGAGCGGGAGAGGTGGTCGGGTCAGGCGGCGACGCGGCCGGTGCCTTCGATGACGGCGTCCCAGTCGTCGACGTTGCGGTCGAGCGGATGGACCATGACGTGCTGCACGCCGATTTCGGCATAGGCGGCGATGCGGGCGCGCAATTCACCCTCGTCCTTGCCGTTCCAGTGGGTGCGCATCGAGATCGTGAATTCGGGCTCGGGCCGGTCGCGGCGCAGGCGGGCGACGACCGGCGCCGCCTCCTCCGGAGTCAGCTGGCTGCCGTGCCAGCCGTCGCCGATCCTGACGGTGCGCTTATACGCCGCCTCGGAGCGCGCGCCGAACCAGATCGGGATCGGCCGCACCGGAAACGGGAGCATCGACATCTCGGTGATCTCGGCCGGGATGTATTTGCTGCGGAAGGTCACCGGGTCCTGGCTCCACACCGCGCGCATCATCGCGATGCCTTCGTCGGTGCGCCGGCCGCGCTCGTGGAACGGCGCGCCGAGGGCCGCGAACTCGGCTTCGAGCCAGCCGACGCCGGCGCCGAGGATCAGCCGGCCCTCGGAGAAGTTCTGCAACGTCGCCAATTCCTTGGCGAGCGGCAGTGGATGGCGCATCGGCAGCACCAGGACGCTGGTGCCGAGCCGCACCCGTTTGGTCACCGCGGCGGCCCAGGTCAGGCTCAGCACCGGGTCGTAGAACAGCGGCGAGCGCGGAAAGCTCGCGCGCGGCACGATGATGTGCTCGCTGACCCAGACATCGCTGAGGCCCATATCCTCGGCCCGCTGCGCCGCGCGCCGGATGCGCTCGGGCGTCGCCTGCTCGCCCGCATGGGGCAGATGAATCCCGATCTGCATTGCCGCCTCCCCGGTCCGCACGCGCCGACCCGGGATTGTCCGCGCGATCGCTCCCTATTGGCAAGCGCCCCGCACCGGCTCCCCTTCGCCGAGCCAGCTGCGCTCGATCGTCGGCCGCCCGAAATGGAACCCCTGCAGATAGCCGACGCCCTCGGCGCGCAGCAGTGCCGCTTCTTCGGCGGTCTCGACGCATTCGGCCACGGTGCTGAAGCCGAAGCCGCGCGTCAGCCCCAACAGGTGACGCAGAAAGACCCGGCTCTCGCGGCTCGCCGGCAGATTGCGGACAAAGCCGCCATCGATCTTGATCGTGTCGACCGCCAGAACCTGGAGATGCCGCAACGAAGTGTGGCCGGCGCCGAAATCGTCGAGCGCCACGCGGCAGCCGGCCTGGCGCAGCGTGTCGACAAAGCGGGCCAATTCGGCAAGGTTGTCGAGTGCCGCGGTCTCGGTAATCTCGATGATGAGCCGCCGCGCGAGACCCGGCCGGTTGCGCAGCAGCGCCATCAACAGGCGCAGCCACGGGCGATCGCAAGCGGTCAGCCCGGAAACATTGATCCCCAGCCTGACCTCGGGGTGGCCGGCGAGCTCCTCGATCACGCGCGTCAGGACATGGCGGTCGATCAGCCCGATCAGCCCGGCTTTCTCGATGGCCGCGATAAACTCGCCGCAAGCGACGAGGCCTCGCTCCTCATTGCGCATCCGCAACAGGCATTCGAAGTAATCCACCTGTCCGGTGACCGCGCACACCACCGGCTGGAACGCGAACAGCAGCCGATCCTGGCGCAGCGCCGCCTGAACCGATGCGCCGATCGGCAGATTGCGCCGCGGACGGTCCCGCCGCCGGGGCGGCGAAAAATGGTCCATCGGTCAGGCCCGCGCCGGCGACGGAATTGGCGATGCAGCAGCCACCGCCCGCTCGGCGCCGACCCGCTTTGGCAGATTACGAAACGACACGATTTCAGCCCCGCTAACTCGATAGCCGGCCCCTCCGCAGATCAGTGGCGCAGAGGCGCGGCGAGCCGCAGGCTAGGCCTCAGGGTCTGAAGGAAGTCTTAAATACGGCGACCCGGCAGGTCGAGCAGAACCCGGTCAGGCGGGGGTATGGGAAACCAGGAACGGCAGGACGGCGTTGTTGAATTCGCGCGCGCGGACCTGGGTCAGGAAATGACCGCCGCGCGGAAATATCTTGACCTCGGCCCCCGGGATCAGACGCGCCAGCTCTTCGGAAAAATAGGCCGGGGTGACGATGTCGTCCTCGGCGCCGATCACCAGAGCCGGGGATTTGATGCGGGCCAGGTCGCCGGTGCGGTCGAACGCCAGCATCGCGTCGATCCGGCTGGCAACGATCTCGGCCGGGGCAAACCCGGCGAGGCTCTGGGCTTCGAGCTGGCGCAGGCGCTCGTTGTTGCGGGCGATCCACCAGCTCGGATACCACAGCAAGGTGGCCGATTGCAGGTAGGTGCTCGGACCGAGCCGCTGCAGCACTTCCTTGCGCAGCCCGTAGAGCCGGCGGAAATAGGCGTCGGCCTTGGTCCAGGTGGCTGCGAGCACGACGCTGGCGACCCGGCCGGGGTGCTCGATCGCCACCACCTGCGCGATGGCGCCGCCGGTCGAATGCCCGACGATATGGCAGCGTTTGATGCCGAGCGCATCCAGCAGCCGCACGACATCGGCCGCCATCCGGTCGACCGTATACCCGATCCGGCTTTCGTCGCTTTCGCCGATGCCGCGATGGTCGAAGGTGACCACCTCGAACCGCTTGGCGAAGGCGGCGACCTGGTCGTGCCAGAACGACGCAAACCCGCCGAGCCCGGAGATGAACAGGACGGGGAAGTCCATGCCATGCCGCTCGTAATAGAGCGAGCAGTCGCCGATCGAGATGCGGGGCATCGATGCACGGGTCAGAACGGATCGGCGTCGGTATCATCGCCGCGGGTAACCTGTCAACGTGGACGGCATGCGCCGGGCGCAGATGTGCGCGGCGTTATGCGCAGCAATGGTCATAACCGTGCCTAAAATTCGACACATCGCGACCGTTATATCGGCCGGCACCATGGGGTTGAGCACGATCGTCCGATCTAACGTGTCCGTTCCGGCGATCAAATTCGGTAGAATGGGAAATCAGGCACCCTTGCGGGGGTGCGGGTTCGTGACCTGAGCGAGTGGAGCGAAATGAAAAATCAGGACGAGACAGCCGCGCCGCGCCGCGCCGCGGGACCGCAAACCGACGGCGCGGCAACCGGCGCTCCGGTGCGCACCGCCCCGACGCAGCGCCGATCGACGAGCCGGACCCAGGACATCGATCGGCATGTCGGCAGCCGAATCCGCGAACGGCGGATCATGCTCGGGCTGACCCAGCAGCAGCTCGCCGATCTGATCGGGGTCACCTATCAGCAGGCGCATAAATATGAGCGAGCGATCAACCGGGTTTCAGCCGGCCGTCTGTTCGAGATCGCCCAGGTGCTGAGCGTGCCGGTCAACTACTTTTTCGACGGCCTCGATCAGGACAGCGAGCGCTCGGTCAGCCCCCGCGAGCGGATGTGTCTCGAACTGTCGCGGAATTTTGCTCAGATCCCGAACGAGCGGCACCAGGAAGCGCTGAGCCAGCTGGCGCGCGTGCTCGCCGCGGAGTGACGCGGCAAAGCTATCCTCAGATCGGGGGACGCCGCCGCCCGGCAAAGCCTGTCACCAGCGCCACCACGAAAATGACGAGAAAGATAAAGAACAGTATTTTGGCAATGCCGGCCGCGGCAACGGCCACGCCGCCGAAACCGAAAAAGCCGGCGATGATCGCAACGATCAGAAAAACCAGGGCCCAGTAGAGCATTCTCTCCTCCGTCGCCGGGCCATCCGAGAGCCAGGCTGAACTTTCCCGGTCGGAGGCGGCTCACCGCATGAAACGAGCGGTTGCCCGGCCCGGTTCCCGAGATCCTGGGCGGCGCGGTGCCGCCGGCGCCACCAGCAGCAGCGGCCGTTCGGCGATCCTGGCCACGATCGGCAGCCGGCCGCTGATCTCGCCGTCGGTCTCCACCGGCGGCGCTTCGGCCGATCCGATGTCGTCGGCAGTGATCGCTATCCGGCGCGCGGTCACGATCGTGACGTCCGGCAGACGGTGCAGGACGCCCAGCACCATCGCGCCGAGATAGCGCAGCGCCGCGAGCCGGCCCGCATCCCGGAACAGCACGGTGCTGAGCAGCGGATCGGCGAGCCTGGCATCGGGGGCGATGACGAACCGGCCGGCGTAGAACCGTCCCTTGGCGATGATGGCCGAAGCGGCGGGCCACACCGCGCCATCGGCGCAAACCTCGAAGCTGGGCCGGCGGCGCCACAGGCAGGCAAGGATCGGCCGGACAAAGGCGAGCTTGCCGATGCGGCGTTTGAGGTCCTGGTCGAGCCGGCCGATCACCTCGGCGTCGAAGCCGATTCCGGCGATCGCGACAAACAGCCGATCGCCGATGCGGCCGGGCCAGATCGGCTGCGGCACGGCATCGGCGATCACGGCGGCGAGTTCGGCCGGGCGGCGCGGCAGGCCGATCTCGTTCGCCAGCACGTTCGCGGTCCCGAGCGGCAATACGGCGAAGGGCCGCCCCGCCCGCCAGACCCCGTTTGCGACCTCGTTCACGGTGCCGTCGCCGCCCGCCGCGACGATCAGGTCAAAGCCCGGCTCGGCGTCGCCCGCCAGCCGCTCGGCATCGCCGGTGGCGCCGGTGGTGCGAACCACCGCGCTGCAGCCAAGCCGTTCGATCTCGGCGACGACGCGGCGCAGCCGAACCGCGGCGCGTCCGCGCCGGCCCGCATGGGGGTTGAAGATGACGAGGACCCGCCGCGGCACATCAACCGCTTGCGCAGGCGGCTATGCGGCGGGGCGCAAGACCGCCGCGCCGGCGGGCGCGTCGATCCACATCCGGAACCACAATTCGAGCATCAGCAACGCCCACAGCCGGGTATGGTGATCGCGCCGCCGGGTGCAATGCTCGTCGAGCAGACGGCGTACATAATCCGGTCGAAGCAGCGCGCGCTCGCCGGCGCTGCGCGACAGCAGCGTGTCATAGGCGAAATCCTTGATCTCGTTGCGGAACCAGCGATCGACCGGAGCCCGAAGCCGCGCTTGCGCCGATCGAGGATCGCCCGCGGCAGATAGGGCCGCATCGCCGATTTGAACAATGCCTTCGTCACCCCGCCGGCGAGCTTGATCTCGGCCGGGATTCCCGCCGCCCATTCGATCAGCTTGTGGTCGAGCAGCGGCGATCGCGTTTCGAGCCCGTGGGCCATGGTGGCGACATCGATCTTGACCATCAGATCGTCCGGCAGATAGGTGTGGATGTCGGCCCGGTTGGCGCCTTCGACGAGGCTCAGGGCCGCGCCGAAATAGGGATCGAGCAGATCGAGCGGGGATTGTCCGGGCACACCGCGCAGCGCCTCGCCGTAACCCTCCTCCTTGTCGCCCTCGCCAAAAAACGCGATCGTCGGAGCGTAGCGCCGCGCCGAAAGGTGCTCGGGCGCGCGCAGAACCTCGCGGATCCGGGGCAGCTTGAAGCGCCGCTGCAGCCCCGGCGGTGCGGCGGCGAGCGCGCGTTCGAGCCCGGCCAGGCTCCAGCGCGGCAGGCGGTCGAGCCGCGCCAGATAGCGCATCGCCCGGTAGCGGCCGTAACCGAGAAAGCATTCGTCCCCGCCATCGCCGGTCAGCGCCACCGTGACCTTGCGGCGCGCCAATTCCGCGACGTAATAGGTCGGGATCGCCGACGGGTCGGCAAAGGGTTCGCCATAGTGCCAGACGAGCCGCGGCAGGACGGCGAGCGCGTCGGGTTCGACGATATATTCCTCGTGATCGGTCGCGTAGCGCTGCGCCACGATCCGCGCATAGCGGGTCTCGTTGTACTCCTTGGCGGCGAAACCGATCGAGAAGGTCTTGACCCGGCCGCCGCCCAGCCGCGCCATCATCGCCACCACCGCGGAGGAATCGATGCCGCCCGACAGAAAGGCGCCGAGCGGGACATCGGCGACGAGCCGCAGCCGGACCGCTTCCTCGAGCAGCGCCACCAGCTCGCCCCGCAGCTCCGCCGGGCGCCGCGCCCGCTGTCCGACGCGCGGCTCGGGCAATTGCCAATAGCGCACCGGCTCGGGCTCGGCGATGCCGCCGTCCGCGCCCATGGCGACGACGAGATAATGGGCGGCCGGCAATTTGCGCACCGCAGCGAACGCGGTTTGCGGCGCCGGCACATATTGCAGGGTCAGGTAATGGTCGATCGCGGTGAGATCGGGGGTGCGCGGCAAGCCCGGCCAGGCGAGCAGCGCCTTGATCTCCGAGCCGAAGAGGAAACCCGATTGCGTGCGCGCCCAATAGAGCGGCTTCTTGCCGATCCGGTCGCGCGCCAGGACGAGGCGCCGCGAGCGCCGGTCCCACAGGGCCAGCGCGAACATGCCGCGCAGCCGCGAAAAGATCCGCGGGCCCCAGGCATGCCAGCCATTGACGATGGTCTCGGTGTCGCTGCGGCTGCGAAAGGGATAGCCCAGCGCCGCCAGCTCCTGCCGGATCTCGGCAAAATTGTAGATCTCGCCGTTAAAGGTGATCCAGACATCGCCGCCGGCGCTGGCCATCGGCTGATGGCCGGCGGGCGAGCGGTCGATGATTGCCAGCCGGGCATGGGCGAGCCCGGCGCGGCCATCGGTCCAGATCCCTTCGTCATCGGGGCCGCGGTGCCGCAGCGCCGCCACCATCCGCCACAGCCGGGCCTCGAGCTCGCCGCGCGGCAGCGCCGCCTGGGCCAGGAGAAAACCGCCGATGCCGCACATTTCAGTCGCCGCCGGGCCGGTTGCCGTCAGGCCGCGGTCAGCCGGTCGTGAAGCGCCGCAATCCGATGGCGGTAGGTGTGGCGATCATGGATCAGAGCATGGGCGGCATCGGCGATCCGGCGGCGCTCCCCCGCGTCGCGGAAGCGCTCGATCGCCGCGTCCATCTCGGTGAGCTCCGGGTCGAGCGGAATGTAGTGCTCTCCGGCCTCCAATATGCCGTTGTAGTGTCCGCGGATCAGGATCTGGCAGGTCCCGGTCCCGGCCGCATCGAAATGTCGGGACGAAATGCATTTGGAATAGACCGGCGCGCGCGGCCTGCCGGCAAAAAAACGCGCCTCGATCTCGTCGAGGCCGACAGAAGAGCCGTCGAACGCCTCGTGACCGACCGGCGACCACTTCAACAATGCCCGCAGCCATTCCTTCAGGCGATAGGGAAGGTGCCGGGCCGCGGCGTGCAGCAAGCCGTCGGCCCGGATCGTCGCGCCGCCCGTCTTCTCGCGCAGGAATTCGCGGATCGCCAGGGCTGTCCGGTCGTCGCGTTCGAGATACCACGTCCCCGCCTCGGTCCCGATCGTCCCCCGGCAATCATTGAGGAAAGCTGCCCAGCCCGGCCGGTCGAGCCGGGCTCCGGTGTCGATGTCGACGCACAGCCCCGCCGGCGGCCCGAGCCGGGCAAAGAGTTCGTAGACACGGTTGCGCTGATCGTCGCCGACAAAGACCGGGTAGCGGGCGCTGCGCCCGCCGATGTCGATCGCGCGCGCCGGGTCGGGCGTGTCGCGGCGAAACACCCTGTCGTTCAGGGCATGCGGCAGGGCCAGCACCACGGCCCCGGTGCCGTCATAAAGCCACTCGCCGGCTGCGAGCGGCAGCTGGGTACCGACGAAATCGGCCCCCACTTCGCGTAAAAAGGCGCGCTTGTCGGCCAGTCGCGCCCAGGGCAGGTTGTACTCGTTGCCGACCAGCATCAAGAACCGGCCGCGCCGGGCCTGGAGCGCGCCTTTCAGCGGCTTGATGAATTCCAGCGTGTCGGCCGAGCAGGAATGCAGTGCCACGACCAGATCGGCCTCTGCGAGCGCCCGCAGCGCCGCGCGGCGCTGATCGCGCTTGAACAGGTTGAAAGCCGTCACCGCGAACAGCGGCGAGTGCGCGAACGCGTCGAGCCAATCCCGGTAATAGGAGGTCCGGGTGCTGTACTGGACCGACAGAACGACGGTCCGGATGCGGTTTTCACCGGACATCGCAAGCGAACATCAGAAACAGGCGGCGATCAGCGCGACGGCCTTCTCGGCCGCCCGGCCGTCGCCGTAAGCGGCGATCTCGCGGTGCGGCGCGTAATCGGGTCCCTTCCACAGCCGGTTCCAGCCCGCCGCCACGGTCTCGACCCATTCGGTCTCGCGGCGCAAAGTGACGCACGGCACGCGATGAAAATAAGCCTCCTTCTGCAACCCGCCCGAATCGGTGAACACCGCCACGGCCGATTGCAGCAGACGGTGCATGTCGAGATATCCCAGCGGATCGCAGACCAGGATGCCGTCGAGATCCAACGCCGCCGCCGCGATTCGTTCGCGCGTGCGCGGATGGATCGGCAATACCACGGCATGGTCGCGACCCCGCGCTTTGAGGAAGCCGACGATCTCGCCCAGGGTGTCGCGATCGTCGGTGCTTTCGGCGCGATGGATCGTCGCGACCGCGTAAGGCAGCCCGGCCAGGCCGAGCCGGTCGAGCACGGTCGAGCGCTTTGCCTGGGGTGCCGCGAACAGGGTCGCGTCATACATCACGTCGCCGACATGGTGCACGCCCGAGACGACGCCTTCGCGCGCGAGGTTGTCGACCGCAGTCTCGGTCGGACACAGCAACAGGGTGCTGACGTGATCGGTCAGCACGCGGTTGGTCTCCTCGGGCATTTGCCGGTTGAAGGAGCGCAGCCCGGCTTCGAGATGGACGACCGGGAGGTTGAGCTTGGCCGCCGCCAGCGCGCCGGCCAGGGTCGAATTCGTGTCGCCCGGCACCAGCACCAGATCCGGCCGCTCGGCCAGGATGACCTCCTCGATGCCGGCCAGCATCCGGCCGGTCATCGCGCCGTGGCCGCCGCCGTGGATGCCGAGATTGTAGCGCGGCTCCGCGATCCCGAGTTCGGCGAAGAAGATCTGCGACATCGCCGGATCGAAATGCTGGCCGGTATGGAGCAGGATCTCGCGCATGCCGCCCTGCGCCGCGATCGCGCGCGAGATGGCCGCCGCCTTGACGAATTGCGGCCGGGCCCCGACCACCGTCAGAATGCGCGGTGTCATTCGACCGCGGTGCGCAGCTCCGGCATGAAGCGGGCGTGCCGCAGCATGGCGCGCCGGATCGTGTCGCGATTTGACCGGGTCCAGGCGACGGTCTGCTCAAGCCCGTCGCGCAGCGCGGTCGCGGCGGTGAACCCCAGCGCGTCGCGCGCCTTGTCCGGGGCGCCGAAGCGATGCCCGGAACGGTCCCACTCGCGCGCCGGGGCAAAGGCGATCGGGGTCGGGTTGCCGGTCAATTCGTTGACGAGACCGGCGAGATCGAGGATCGAGGTCTCGACCCCGGAAGCGAGGTTGTAGACCTCACCCGGCACGCCGTCGCGGGCGCACGCGATCAAGCCCCGTGCGATGTCCTCGACGAAGATGAAGTCGCGTGACGCGATGCCGCCGTTTTCGACCGGCAGAGCTTGATGCTGCAGCGCTTTCCAGACAAAAACCGGGATCACGTTGCGCCACACGGTGTGCGGCGTCCCGCGCCAGCGCCCGGCGCCGAGGATCTCGCCCGGACCATAGACGTTCTGGAAGCGCGCCTTGACGATCGGCAGGCCATAGCGCATGAAGTAATAATTGCCGTACATCTCGCCGACCAGCTTCGAGATCGAATAAGGGCTGTCGTGGAACAGTGAAACCGGTGCGTCCTCGCCGGTGGGGTTTGCTTCGCCGTAAGTTTTCTCCGCGACGGCGCAGCCGGCACCGGCATAGACGACCTTTCGCAGCGATCGGAAATCCTTCAGCCGGTCGAACAGCTTCAGGCTTGTCAGCATGTTGTTCTGATGATCGGCGAGCGGATCGTGGATCGAGGACTGGTTGCCGTGATAACAGGCGAGGTGAAAGACAAGATCGAGATCGCGCGGCAGGGCTTCGAGAATCCTGTCGTCGGCGATCGAGCCGAGCACAAGATCGATCGAGGGGTGGTCCGGCAGATTGTCGATCTCGGCCGACAGCAGATTGTCGACGACGACGAGGCGGCGCGGGTTCAGCGTGATCAGCCGGCGCAGCAGGGCGCTGCCGACAAACCCGGCGCCGCCGACGACGAGGATCGAAGCATCGGCGAATGACGGCCCGCTCATGGCTTCCCGACCGATGCCGCCTGAAGATGGCTGTGAACGGCTCCGACGCCATGGGCATCGTACCAGCGGACCATGCGGGCGACGGATTCGGCAAAGGTGACTTTCGCCTGCCATCCGAGAAGCTCGCGGGTGCGGGCCGGATCGAGCACGACAGCGGCGACGTCGTCGGCGCCGGGCGGCACCACCTTGACCGGGCCGGAAGGGCCGAGGCCGAGCTCCGCGGCGATCGTCTCGAATACCTCTTTGATCGTATGTCCGACCCCGGTCGAGACATTGAAGATCCCGGCCGGCGCATCTTCGTCAAGGACGAGGTTCATCAGTTCGAGGAAATCCGCGATGTCGAGAAAGTCGCGCACGGCGTCGGTGCAAAAGCATTCCTGCCCGGCCTTGAGGCGCTTGTAAAAGGTCGGGATCGGGCCGATCGCCAGACCGGGCCCGGTGACGTTGGCGAGGCGGAGCGAGACCCAGGGCAGCCCGCTGACGGCGACATAGGCTTCGCCGGCGGTTTTCGAGATGCCGTAGCTGGTAAAGGGCCGGGTCGGATGGTCGACCGGGATCGGCAGCCGATCCGGCCGGCCGTAGCACAGCGCGGTCTGGAAGTTGACGAAGCGTGCGACTGCGGCCTGCCGGGCGGCCTCGACGAGGTTGACAGTGCCGATGACGTTGGTCGCCGCATCCTCGCGCCAGTCGTTCGGATCGCGATAGGCGGCGGCGCCGTGGATCACCTGGGTGGGCCGGAACTGCGCGAATGCGCGGTCGACAACATCGCGATCGGCGATCGTGCCCTCGACGAGGGTGAGGCCGGGGCGCGGCAGGCAGCGCCTCGCGCCGGCCGGTGGCAAAATTGTCGATGACGAGGATCTCGTGTCCCCGCGGCAGATAGGCGGCGACAAGGTTGGTGCCGAGGCAGCCGGCGCCGCCGGTGATCAGGATCCTCACGAGGCGGTCCCGGCCCGCAGATGCGTGTAGCCGCCCTCGACGCCATGATCGCGGTAATAGGCGACGGTCGTCGCCACGATCTCGTCGAGCGGGGTAAAGCGCATCTCGCCGAAGTCGCGGAACGTGCGCGCGGGGTCGAGCAGGATGGTCGGTGCATCGTCGGGTCCAAGCGGGCGGATTTCCGGGGCCGGGTAGTCGTTGAGCTGCATCGCCCCGACCACCGCGTCGTAGAGCTCCCTGATCGCGACGTCGCGCCCCGACGAGAAATGGTAGGTGCCGCTGCCGGTGCCGTCGACGGCCCGCAGCACGGTGCCGGCGAGATCGCGCACGAAGACGAAATCGCGCCGCGCCTCGGTCACAAAGCAGCGTTTCCCCTGCGACAGCCGGTCGAAGAAGATCGGCAGCGGGCCGCTGACGTTGCGCGGCCCGACGATGTTGGCGAGGCGGAAGGTGATCCAATCGACCCCGCTCAACTGGATGTAGTGCTCGCCGGCGGTCTTGGAGATCGCGTAGCTGCTGTTCGCCGGATCGATCGGGTGGTCGAGCGTGATCGGCTGCTCGGCCGGCCTGGTGCCGTAGCACAGGGCGGTCTGGAAATAGATCAGCCGCCCGACATGGCGATCCTTGCAGGCGCGCGCGACATTGGCGCTGCCGACGCAATTGGTCAGCGCATCGGCGTGCCAATCGTCGGGATTCTTGTACGAGGCGGCGGTGTGGATGACCACATCCGGCCGGAAATCGCCGACGAGCCCGTCCACTACGCCGGGATCGGCGATGCTGTCCTCGACCAGGCGCAACCGCGGGTGCGGCTTCAGGTTGTCGCGCCGTCCGGTGGCGAAATTGTCGATCGCCACGACCTCGTCGCCGCGGGCGAGCAGCAGATCGATGATGGTCGAGCCGACCAGCCCCGACCCGCCCGTCACGAACACCTTCATCGACGACATTCTCCTCTGCGAGGCGCTAACCGCCGGCGCGGGCGAGGTCGGGCATCGCCGCGGCCGGCGTCTCGGCCAGCATCCGCCGGTAATGGCCGGCGCGGTCGTGAAAGATCTGGTGCCACAATTCGAGGCTCAACAGCCCCCACACCTTGCGCGAAAAGCGGCCGGCCTGCTCGAAATTGGCAAGGACGGCCTCGGCATTCATGAACGGGCGCTGGCGAGCACTGCGGCTGCGGAAGGTGTCCTGCACCAGGTCGCGCAGCTCGCCCGAAAACCACTCCTTGAGCGGCACCGGAAAGCCCATCTTGTCGCGCCGGTCGGCGATCGCCGCCGGCAGCTCGCCGCAATAGGCGAGCTTGAGCAGATGCTTCATCCGGCCGCCGCCGAATTTGACGTCGGCCGGGACGGTCGCGGCGAACTCGATCAGCGGATGGTCGAGCAGCGGCACCCGGCTTTCGAGCCCGTGCGCCATGCTCATCCGGTCCTCGACATGCAGCAGCGCCGGCAGCAGGCATTTGAAGTCGAAATGCGTCATCTTGTCGAAATAGGCTTCCTTGTGGACATTGCTCTGATTGTTGAAGATCGTCAGAAAGCTTTCGAATACCTGTTCCCGGTCGAGTGCCGCCCAGTCGATTTCGGCGGCCATATCGGTGGAACGGTCGACGAGCCGGAAATAACGGGCGTCGAGATCGCCGAACAGCCCTTCGCGCCAGAATTCCTGCATCAGCGGCTTGTATTCGCGCAACAGGCCGAGGTTGGGGACGATCGATTCGATGGTGACGACGAAATTGCCGTTTTTATAGGTGCCGTCGAGCGCCGCCTTGATGCACTGCTCGAAATAGGCGAGCAGATAGCGGGCGTAGCCGCCAAAGACCTCGTCGCCGCCCTGGCCGCCGAGCACCACCTTCACGTGGCGCGCCGCCAGCCGCGAAACGATGAATTGCGGAAACGAGCCGGGTCCCGCCACCGGAAAGTCGAGGTGATAGAGGACATCCTCGATATGCTCGCGGAAATCGCCGGCGGTGATGTCGGCCACATGCAGCCGCCCGCCCGCCCGCGCGACGGCCGCCGCGGCGTAATCGCTCTCATCGTAGCCGGGCAGCCCGGCGAACCGGCCGTGAAAGCAATCGCCGACGCCGCGCTCGGTCTTGCCGGCGAGGATGGCGATCAGGCTGGAATCGAGGCCGCCCGAGACATAGGCGCCGACCGGCACGTCGCTGCGCAGATGCAGGCGCACCGAATCATCGAGCAGCTCGACGAGCCGGTTCTCGAAATATTGCGCGCTGTGGTCGTAATCGACGACGTGGCGGACATCCCAATAGCGCCAGGTGCGGATCCGGCCATTCTCGACGCAGAGCGCATGACCGGGCAGGAGCTGCCGGATGCCGCGGAACAGCGTGGCTTCGCCGATCGTGTATTGGAAGGTCAGATATTCGGCGAAGGCTGCCGGATCGCTGTCGATCGCCGGCAGGAAGGGCAGCAGCGCCTTGGCCTCCGAAGCGAAGACGAAGAGGTTGCCGACGACCGCATAATAGAACGGCTTGATGCCGAAGCGGTCGCGCGCGCAGAACAGCCGCTTGTTGCGGTCGTCCCACAGCGCCAGGGCGAACATCCCGCGCAGCCGGTCGAGGCATTGCGTGCCGTAGCGCTGATAGGCGGCGAGAATGCATTCGGTATCCGAGGCCGAGCGGAAGCGCCAGCCCGGCGCCAGCGCCGCGGCGAGCTCGCGATAATTGTAGATCTCGCCATTGTAGGTGATGACGTTCGGACCCGGCGCGGTCATCGGCTGGCGCGCGGCGTCGCTCAGATCGATGATCGCCAGCCGGCGATGCGCCAGGCCGACGCGCTCTGACGGGCATGCCCAGGTGCCGTACCCGTCCGGGCCGCGATGCGCGATCAGCCGGCCGAGCACGTCGACGGCCGCATCGAGCCGCGCCACCGGCGTTCCGTCGAGCGAAACGATGCCCGCAATGCCGCACATATCCGCTCAGCTCCGATGCCAGGAAAAGCCGCTGCGTATAGCGGCCGTCGCCGGTGCCGGCGCGCCGGCCAGGACATGATCGACCAGCTGGCGCAGGCGGGTCGCCTCGATTTCCCAGCTCAGCTCCCCGGCAAGCGCCGCCGCGTTGGCGCGGAACCTGCCGGCATCCTCGGCGCAGCATTCGATCGCCTGCGCCAGCGCGGCCGCATCGAGCCGTTCCAGACGGATGCCGATCGGCCGGCAGCCGATCGCGGCTTCGATCTCGGCAAGCGGCGCACGCACCAGCGGCAGGCCCGCGGCGACGATCTGAAAGAAGCCATTGGGCAGCGCGCAGCGATAATTCTCGGAACAGGGCTCATAGATTACCAGACCGAGATCAGCCGTCCGGATCGCCGGCACGATCTCGTCGGGGGCGGCGGCATAGCCGAAATGCAGGCGATTGCCGAGCCGATCGTGCGGCAGGGCATCGGCCACTGCCTCGTAGCCGCGCCCCAGAAAGGCGAGGTGGAACCGCTCGGGCAGGCGGGCGAGCGCCTCGACCGCGGTCGCGACCGCCATTCCAGGCTTCCAATTGCCGACAACGACGCACAGCCGGTCGGAGGGTGCGAGCCGCAATGCCGCCCGCAGGTCGAAGCCGCCGGTGCGGTCGGCGCGCGCATCATGACAGTTGCGGATGACCACCGGGCGCCGGCCGAAACTCTGCCGCATCAGCTCGGCGACGCCGTTGCTGACGGTGACCACGGCGTCGGCCATGGTGACGAGCGCGCCTTCCAGCCGGTCGAGAAACGGCCGCAGACGGTTGCGATCGAACGGGAGCTGCGCCGCGGGCGGCTCGATCCCGCGATAAAAATCATGCGCATCGTAGATGATGCGGGCGCCCGAGCGGGCGGCGAACGGGGCTATGGCGCGGTACATCTCGAAGGAATGCAGGTAATAGAGCCGGGCTGCCGGCGTCGCGCGGCGCGGCGCCGAGACGTGCCGACGCCAGTCGTGAACCCGGAAACCAGCATAGAGCATGGCCTCGCCAAGCGCACCGAGGCGTCCTTCGCGCAGGGACAGGACGGCGTCGCGCGATCGCCCCGGCCGCAGCACCGAGCCCGGACGAGAATCGGTATTCGCGCGGCCGGCCGAACGCACGACGAGCCTCTCGTCCCAGAAACGGGTGCGGCTCGCCCGGCCTTCGACCACCACCGAGCGAAACCCGGCATCGGCGAGGGTGCGCGCAATGCGATAGGCGCGGCTATCCGCCTCGAGCGCCGCCGGCGTCAACGACACCGCGGTCTCCGGTTCCGGTCTGCCCGCCATCCTCACACCGCCACGCCGAAGAGACGCCCCCAAATGCCGAGATTGACGATGCGCCACAACGAAAAATCGACCGGCCGCCGCCCTTCCAGCATATCCGAGGTATGGGCGAGCACGCCCGCCCGATTGAGCAGGGTCGGGAAAAGGGCGAGCGTCTGCTCGACCCCGGCGCGCGCCAGCTCCCGCAGCGGGCCGCGGAACCAGACCTCTTCCGGTGTGGCGAAGCCGAGCTTGTCGCGCCGGTGACGCACCATATCGGGCAGGATGCCGGTCATGGCGCGGCGCAGCACGCGCTTCGTATCGGCGCCGACGATCTTGTGCCGGTCGCCGAGGCCGATCGAGAATTCGACCAGCCGGTGATCGAGAAACGGCACCCGCGCCTCGATGCCATGCGCCATGCTGTTGCGGTCCTCCCAATGGAGCAGCATGGCCAGGTTCGAGGATTGGGTCAGCACGACGCAGAGATCGCCGATCCCGGCGACCGGCGGCCGGCCGATCGTCTCGCGCGCGGTCTCGAACGCGCTGCGGCCGAGATGCGGGCGCAACGCCTCGCCATCGAGCCAGGCGTGCTGAACCAGGCTCTGGCGCTGATGCCGCAGCCGGCGCGCCAGCCAAGGAGGCAGCAGGGGCAGCACGAACGTGGCCGCCTGCTCCGCGAACGGGACGCCGTGCCAGGCCTGCCGCTCCAGCATCGCGCGCAGCAGCGCCACAAACCGGCGCCGCCGGATCAGGCTGGCAAAATGATACGCAAAGGAGCCGTGATAGCCGGCGAGCTGCTCGTCGGCGCCCTGGCCGTCGAGCATGACCTTGAGCCCGGCCCGCCGCGCCTCTTCGAAGACGCACCATTGGGCGAAGATGCTGGTGCTGCCATAGGGCTCGTCCTGATGCCAGGTGATGCGCTCGGCCAAGGCAAAGGCGTCCTCGCAGCGCGGACGGCACCAATGCGCGATGCTCCCGGTGCGCTCGACCACCGCCTCCATGAACGGGCGCTCGTCGACACTCTTCACATCGTAGCAGGCGCTGACATTGTGCACCTTGGCGCCGTTGCCGCCGGCCTCGAGCTCGCGCGCCATCAGGCAGACGATCGCCGAGCTGTCGAGGCCGCCCGACAGGCAGGTGCCGACCGGCACGTCCGAGCGCAGGTGGAGGCGCACCGCATCGCCGAGCAATGCGCCGAAGCGGCGCCCCGCCTCGCCCTCGCCGAGATCGAGCGTCCCGGATTCGAGAATGCGATACCATCGGCGCACCGGCAGCGGCTCGCCCGGCCGCCAGTGCCGCAGGTCGAGGCGCAGGCACTCGCCGCCCTGCAGCTGGCGCACGCCCTCGAACATCGTCTCGCCGGTGTGGTCCATAATGCCGGAGGAGAGGAAATCATAGGCGCGGGCAATGTTGAGCCGGGCGGCGAAACCGGGCAGGCGCAGGAACTGCTTGATCTCGGAGGCAAAGGCGACGCCCTGCGGCGCCGCATAGAGGTAGAGCGGCTTGATGCCGAAACGGTCGCGCGCGGCAAAGGCGGTCTGGGCGCCGGTGTCCCACAGCACGAAGGCGAACATGCCGACCAGCCGGTCGAGCGCCGCTTCGCCCCATTCGGCATAGGCGGCGAGCAGCACCTCGGTGTCCGAGGCGGTGCTGAACAAATGGCCCGCCGCGCGCAGCTCGTCGCGCAATTCGAGGTAATTGTAGATCTCGCCGTTGAAGACGATGCGATAGCGATCCCCGGCATAGGACATCGGCTGTGCGGCGGCGTCGGACAGGTCGATGATGCTGAGCCGGCGATGACCGAGCGCCGCCGGGCCGGCGGCGCTGGCGAACGTCAGCCAGCCGCGCCCGTCGGGTCCGCGATGCGCGACCAGGTCGATCTGCGCCGGGTCGGGCGGAAAGCCGAGCGAGAACCAGATGCCGCACATCGCGCCAAACCGCCGCTGCGCTATCCCGCCGTCTGCCGGACGGCGGCGGCGTAGGCCGCGACGAGGCGGCCGGATTCGTGCTCCCAGCACAGTTCGCGCGCTGCCCGCAGCGCCTGTTTCTTGCAGGCGTCGATGCGCCCGCGATCGAGCCCGTTGATCGCCGCGGCGATGGCGCGCGGCTCGACCTCGGCCAACGTCACCCCGAGATCGTATTGCCGGATCAGCCGCCCCATCTCGGGCAGGTCGGTGACGCACAATGCCAGCCCGGCCATCACATATTCGAAAAATTTGTTCGGCAGCGCGAACTGGTTGTGGCGCGAACTGCCGGGGAGGGCGAAAAAACCGATATCAAAGACCGTAGCCTCGCGCACCAGCGCGGTCATCGCGACCGGCGGTGCGAGGCGGACGCGACCGGCCGCGCTGCTTGCATCGATGCGCCGCTGCAACGCGCCGAGGTAATCGGCGGCGCCCGGCCCGCGAATCGTCAGGTCGAATTCCGGGCGCCAGTCGGCGACGCTGTCGATCGTCGCTTCGAGGCCGCGCCCGGGCGTGACGATGCCGTGATAGAGCACCCGCACGCGATCGCCGGTGGCGCGAAACACCGCTGGTTCGAAGGGCGGCGTGTTGCGGACGACGATGCTCGGGCGGGGCAGGGCGTAGATCTCGCCGAGCCGGTCGGCGATCCCCGCTGACACCGCCGACACGATCGCGGCGCGGCCGATAAAGGCGCGTTCGAGGGCGCAGACCATCGGGCGGTGCCACAGCCGCCATTTCCGCTTCTCGCCATATTCTTCGGCGGCGAATTCATGCGTGTCGTAACCGTAGATGCCGCCCTTCTCGCGCGCCAGCCGGGCGGCCAGCGGCAGCATGGTCCAGTCGTTGGCGAGCCAGACCGCCGCTGTCACCCGATTGGCGCAGGCATGGATATCGCGGATGTTGCCGGAAAAGGACCAGTAGATGTCCTGGGCAATTGCCGGCCGGATGCGCACGGCGAGCAGGCGGAGCCCGTATCGGACCCGGCCGGCGACGCGCAGCGAGGAGACGACGATGCGCCACGCGCGGTACGCGGCGCGGACTGACCGGCGCCGTTTCAGCCGGTGCCGCAACGACGCCTGCCAATTTGCTGCGGCAGGCGAGCCCGGAGGCACCGGCGCGGGCGCAAGCGCCGGCGGCACATCCTCGGAAGTCAGGATCGGCCATGCCGGGTCCGGCGATCGCGCGCCCGGCAGACCGACCGCGACGACGTTCCAGCCGGCGCGGTGAAAGGCATCGGCCTGCCGCCGCACCCGCGGATCGTCGGCGATCGCCGACAGCGCCAGGATGCAGATTGTCGACCGCTCCGGCACGGTCGCCGGCCCGATCGCATCGGGCATTTTGGCGAGCGTCGCAGCGGCTGCCATCGTCTCGATCACGGCGCGCGCTTGACCAGCGCGAAACCCCGGACGCGCGCCAGTGGCTGCAACGCCGATGGGTTGAAACGGCGCGCCACGATCTCGATCTTGCGGCGAAATTCCTCGGCGTCGTCGAAATTGTCCGGCCCGGCGAGGCGCGGATAGAGAATGCGGGTCAGAAAATCGAAGGTCCCGGTATGAAACTCGTCGGCGACGTCGAACCAGCGCTCAATCGCCGGCCAGAACTCGGCCATGCGCGAATAATAATTGATCGGGGCCGGGACGATATCCGGCATGTCGCAGTCGCTGCGCAAGCGGTTGAGCTGCCTCGAAGCCGTCGCGAAAACCCTCGACCAAAATCAATTTTCCGTTCGGTTTCAACCAACCCGCGATATTGTCGACAGCGGCAACCTGTTCGCGCAGATCGCGCAGATTGATCAATACCCGCACGCAAACGGCGGCGTCATAGGCATTTGCCGTGCAGGTGGCGGGCTCGGTGACGCTGCCGTGAAAAAACCGGTTGTTGACTTCGCCGTAGCCGGCGCGCGCCCGGGCGATCATGTTCTCTGCGAAGTCGAAGGCGTCGACGAAGCCGGTGCGCTCGCGGAGCTGGTGGGTCACATAGCCATTGCCGCAGCCGACCTCCAATACCCGGCCGGTCGGGGGCAGCTGGGCAAAGACAAAATCCAGTTCGAGGTCGCGCTGCACCGTATCGTGAATATTGACCTTGGCGTCGTCGCTTTCGCTGAGCGCGCGCGCGTTCCAATGCAGGTCGGTCGGACTCTTGCTCATAGCGCGCCTTCCGTGCTGGCGAGGTGCGGCCACGGCCCGTTCTAGGTATGGCTGAATGCAGCTTCCATAGAGCCGGTGTCCGGCGGCGGTCAGGTGCAGCTGGTCGGGATAGGGCAGCAGCATTTCGGTCAGCTGGTCGTGATCGAGATCCGCGAACGCCCGCTCGATGTCGCACAATTCAGCCCCAGTCAAGACCGCCACCTCGCGTACATGGCCGTTATAGCGCTGCCGCCGGGTCTCCAGACTTTCGCCGCCCAGCAGGATTTTGTGCCGCAATGTCGGATGGTTCGTGGACAGAATGATGCGGCGGGCGCCGAAATGCCGGGCGCGCTCGATCATCTCGATCAGATTGGCGCGATAGGCGGCCTCCGAGACGCGCGGCAAACCGCCGTCGGTGACCCAGCAATTGCAGTCGTTGAGCCCGAACTGCAGTGTCACGATGTCGGGGCGGTGCTGCTGCACATCGCCGGGAAAGCGCTCGAGCCCCTGCCGTGTGGTCTCGCCCGAGACGCCCCGGTTCAGCATGTGAAAATTGACCGGCGTCGGCAGGTAGTGGCGCAGGATCGCGTCGCCGACCAGCGATGTCCAGCGCTGGCCGGGCTCGACATATTGGCCGGCAGTGATCGAAATTGCCCATGAAAACGATGACGAGGGCGCGTGGCTGCATGTCCTGGTCTATGCGTCGGGTCATCCAATCTGATCCCACCGAGACTTCAGGCAACTTCGATATCTCAACTGCTGAACCGATCTCGTGTCGTTCGCGCTCGAAATGGCCGTAGAAATCCTGACGCCGGACCGTCTACCAGCAGGGGCTTGGTCACCACCGGGTAACATGGCTCAGGCTTTTCGGTGCCGTTTCGTCAGGAACCGTTTCACCCGACGCAGCTGGGTTGCCAAAAGGTGTGAATAGGCGTTGGCAGTTCGCAAGCGAGCGATCACGCGATTGAGATGCCTGATCTCCGCCGGGTAGATTTTATTCAGGCGTCGGATCTCGTCGGTATACACCTTGTTAAGTCGCTTGATTTCCGCTGGGTAAACTTGGTTGAGTTGTTTGATTTCCGCGGGATAGACCTCGTTCAGTCGCTTAAGTTCCGCTGGATAGACCTCGTTCAGTCGCTTGAGTTCTGGTACGTAGGTTTCATTTAGCCGTTTTATTTCGGCGGTGTAGACTTCGTTCAGGCGATGGATCTCCGCTGTGTATACCTCGTTCAGCCGTTTGATCTCCGACGGGTAAAACTCGTTTAGGCGCTTGAGCTCGGCATCGGCAAAAAGCGATGCTCCATCCCCCAACTCCTCCGCACGCCTCCGCATTTCACGGCCACGCTCGATCCAGGAAAAGTCCAGATGGGTTCGTGGTGGAACACCTCTCTCCCGAACGGCGGCGCGGAGCCCGGCATACATGGCGCGGCTGACGATCTCCCAATTAAAGCGGGTTTGAAAAACCTCCTGAGATCGGGCTGACATTTCGGCGATCTGATCTTTCGCAGCGATCAGCCGATTGACGGCTTGTGCGAATGCTTGGTGGTTTCCGAACTCGACAGCGACGCCGATCGAATTTTGTTCGACGACGCTTTTGACAAATTCCAGCTGGTCGTTGCAAATTATCGGCAACCCTGCCGCCATGTATTGCGATAGCTTATTTGGGCTACAGTAGCGATTGTTGATTGAACTGGCCGCATACGGTATGATGCCGACATCGGCTTGTCGGGCCGCGCTGACCAATTCGCTGGTGTCAACAGCGAGCGGAAATGTAATGCCGTTGTCGAGAAGACCGAGGCCCCGCGCCAATTCCATCAGCTCAGTTTTGTAGGAATTATCCGGGCCCTGTAAAAGGAGGCGCGCCCGACCATCGACATGGCCCCAGGCCTTGATTAGATCCTCGAGCCCTCGGCCCGGAGCAAACGACCCAAGAAAAATAAAAAATACCTCATCCCGAGACAACAGACCGGAAACTGCGGTATCAACGTCGGGAATTTCCACCGATTTTCTGGACGCACAGTTTGGCACCGACAGGAATTCACAACCGTATTCCTTGGACATCAGGTTGGCTAGGTGCGGCGATACGGTTACTCGCAAATCCGCATGCGATGCCAGGTTGTGTTCAAACGATGACCAGAACTCGACTTCCCAATGCCGATATTCCATAAATGCGCGCGGCCAAAACTCGTGGGCGTCGTACAGCACCGTGGCACCGTGTTCCCTGGCCAATATGAGAGCCGCGGGCAGCGTGTCCATGTCGGCGGCGATTACGGCATCGAAATGGCCGATAAGGCGCCCGGCCTGAAGAAGCGCGCAGTTCGTATGAAGAAAGTGACGGGCCGCCCAGCGAAACCGGAACAAGTCGTCGCCGTTTGCGTCGAGGGCGCCGATCGACCGCGCGAGCAGTTTGGGCGGGAACTCTGCCAGTACATATAACAACATCAGATGGTGAAGACCGACCGAACTCTCGGTCATCATCTTCAGTATGCCGGGTATGAGATCCCAATCATGGGCGTGGCGCCCCACCCCGGACTTGTGTTCTGTTGTCGGACAGTTGTTCATGACTCGGCGCGGAGGCATCGGACGCGGTGCCGTGGATCCCCAGCTCGCAAACCTCGAAATCGGCCGACAGACCATCGGCCATCCACTCGATACGCGGATCGATCGTGGGTTCATGGGCGGCGAGCACGAGTGCGCGGGGACGCCGTCCATGAGGCACGGTGACCAAAGCGCGCAGCGCCGAACGGCCCTTGCGGGCCAGCACCTGGTCGATGGCTTGGTCAAACTGCTCGACAAAGTACTCGTAGTGATATTGACGATTTAGAAATAATTTCCTCGAATGTCCGGCTCGCCATTTCGGACATTCTCTTGTCATCAGCCAGAAAGTCGACAACCTCTTGGAAATTCTCTAGATCCCGACGCAGCGGTACAAAGTGACGATTAGGGATGAATATCCCAGAATAACATCCTTCGTAAAGTACCTGAACAGATCGCGTGGCGGCCGCTTCGAAGTGGCGAGGCGATATCTGCGCATAACGTACATTTCCCTCGAATAAGTGCAGATATATTTGATGGGCTTGGTTATAAAATTCTTCCGACGCATGATCGGCATCGGGATGCCGGCTTTCGAACTCACGGCACCAAGCTTCAACCTCTCCGGAAAAGTCAAACAGATTTGTGGCAGATTCAACGCCAAGGACTGCCCTTGATTCGCCTAGAAACTCGAACCAGGACAACCCGCTTTTGCGATACGGCCGACAGGCTGGAAATGTCGACCTTCAATGGATAGGCCCGCGCAGCCGCGCCGACGTCATAGCCGATCTTGCGCTTCTCGAAGCCGAGCCGGCCGAAGGATAGCGGCTGAATTGAGCCGCGATACGTGATATCGAGGGGCCGGCCTATGATCGGACCGACGTCAAGCGATCGCATAAAGGGTGATACGTATCCGGTGAATACCTGAAGAAAGTCTACCTCACCAACCACACTGCGCGGGTACACTTTACCAGTTTCCTCGGGTGAAACGCATGTGATGACCAGATCGAACTTCTTCTTGCCAATATAGGTAGAGAAATCATTTGTGCGGAAATGCTCATCCTGTTTCATCAAAACTTTGATGCCGTCATAGTGCTCGAGCGGCCTCGACA
The DNA here is from genome assembly GCA_963814865.1 of uncultured Alphaproteobacteria bacterium. Taxonomy (GTDB): domain Bacteria; phylum Pseudomonadota; class Alphaproteobacteria; order ATCC43930; family CGMCC-115725; genus AP-15. The sequence continues at coordinate 27,098 of CAWFEN010000009.1, forward strand.
TTGCCTTATCTAGGGAATACAAGTTATCCGGGTGATAGGATGCGGTACAATGTACAATGAGCCCGGAATAATCATTGAGGTCCACATTAGCTGGGATCGTCAGAAGATTTCCCCGGTCAGGCCAGAGATTGAGGACTTCTATGCCGTATCGGCTGAATTTCTGCCATAGCGCAATATTCTCATAGATCGTAGCAATTCCGCCCGGGTCGAAGAAACAGACGAGCAGAAATCGGTCATCGACCTTTCGATCAGGCCGACGGCCAAGTGTTGGTCGTAAATCGAGAGAATTCATCGATAGTTGGAAGGCTGAGACCGGATTGCTGGATAATTGTGCAAAAATTCAGCGTGGTGTTTTGGTGTGAAAGGTTCGATGCGCCGCCGGTGGTTTCCGCCGATTGCGGAAATGAACCGGTGTGGTTACGCCGCGGCGACGTATCTCTCATAGGCGGCGATCATGCTGTCCACATCGCCGAACTCCTCGACATGGCCGGCGCGCAGATAGATCGCCTTGTTGCAGAGCTGGCGGATCACCGCGTTGGAATGCGAGGCCAGCACCATCAGGCTGGCGCGCGACATCAGCCGCTCGATCCGCTGCCGCGCCTTGGTCATGAATTGCACGTCGCCGGCGCCCAGCACCTCGTCGAGCAGCAGGATGTCGGGGTCGATGGCCGTCGCGATGGCAAAGCTCAGCCGCACCTGCATCCCGCTCGAATAAGTACGGACCGGCATTTTCAGGTATTCGCCAAGCTCGGTAAACTCGGCGATTTCTTCCGTCTTGTCGCGGATCTGGGCGGGGCTCATGCCGAAGAAGAGGCAGCCGGTATAGATATTGTCGAGACCGGTGTCTTCGACGTCGAAGCCGATGCCCAATGTCAGCAGCGAGGCAATCTCCCCCTCGATGCCGATGGTTCCGCTCGACGGCCGATAGCCGCCGGACATGACCTTGAGCAAGGTAGATTTGCCGGCGCCGTTCTGGCCGATCAGCCCGAGCCGATCGCCCTCGCGCAATTCGAAGGAGAGATCGTCGAGCGCCCGGATCGTGACCCGGTTGCGCCGCAACTCGTCCTTGCGGATGATGCCGCCGACCCCCGACCGGAACAGCAGCTTGCGCAGGCTGCGATCGGAATCGTAGATCGGGAAGTCGACGCAAACCTTGTCGAGGACGATCGCGGCCATCGCCTCACAGCCAATACGCGATGCGGCCGTAAAACCGGCGCAGAAACAGCGCGGTCAGCGCGAAGCCGAGAGCCGCCGCCACAGCGAGATAGACAAAGGACAGCAGCGCGGGCGCTTGCCCGAGCAGGGGCGCACGGATCACATCGACCAGATGATAGGCAAAATTTGCATTGGCGAGGATGAAGCGGGCGATCGGAACGGAGTCCAGCTGAGACGGCTGCCAGAAGATCGGCGTCACGAAAAACAGGATCGTCGACACATTGGCGACGAGCTGAATCACGTCGCGAAAGCGGGCGCAGATCACCGCCAGCAGCAGGCTGATCCACAGATAGTTCAGCAGCACCAGCACCAGCCCCAACGGAAAGAACAGCATGCTCGCGGTCGGCTTTATATGGAAAATCAAGGCGACGGCGACGAAGACGAGCAAATTATGGCCAAAGACGATCACGTTGCGGGTCAGCAAGCGAAAAATGAACACCGAATAGGGTATGCGGATGGCTTTCACGGCGGCCTCCGCAGCAATCAGGCTGGGGCCGCTCTCGTTGACCACCGTAATGAACAGCAGCCAGGAGATATAGCCGGCGCAGAAGAACGGCAGGTAGGTCGAGATCTCGATATGCCACAGCGTCGAGTTGACAAAGCCGAGGGCGGCGACGAGCGTCGCCGTGCTGAGCACCGTCCAGAACGGACCGATGACGGTGCGGCGATAGCGCGAGCGAATATCCTTCCAGCCGAGATTGAACCACAAATGCCGGCGGCCGAGACCTTCGCGCAGGTCGGTCCACAGCGGCGATCGATCCGCCTGGCTGCTGCGCCAGACGGGCGCCGTCCTCTCCGCCGTGCGACGTCGCCGGCCGCGCGCGATCTCGAGGCTCATTTCGTGCCGCCGGGCGAGTGTGCCGCGACGCTCGCGGCTCCCCGCCGCAGCGCGCGCTCGGCCGCCGCAGAGGCGGAAACTGCGCCGATCGATACCGTCGTCAACACAGGGCCTCGCGCAAAGCCGCGGCGATCCGGTCCTGGGTCGGCTCGTCGAGGTAGGGGTGCATCGGCAGGCTCAGCACCTGGCCGGCGAGACGCTCGGAGACCGGCAGCCCATTGCCCGCGACCGGATAATCGCGGTAGGCGGTCTGCCGGTGCAGCGGCCGGGCGTAATAGACCGCGCTCGGCACGCCGGCCGCCTTGAGCCGCGCCGCCACCGCGTCCCGGTCGCAGCCCGGCGGCAGGCGCACGGTATATTGCGCCCACACGCTCGTCGATCCGTCGGGCAGCCGCGGCACCGCCGCCACATCGCCGAGCAGCTCGCCATAGCGCGCCGCCACCCGATCGCGGGCGGCGATCTCGTCGGCGAAGACCGCCAGCTTTTCAAGCAGCACCGCCGCCTGGATCGTGTCGAGCCGCGCATTCATGCCGATCCGCACATTGTCGTATTTGTCGCCGCCCTGGCCGTGCACCCGCAGGCTTTTAAGCACGGCAGCGGCCTCGTCATCCCCGGTAAAGACGGCGCCGCCGTCGCCGTAGCAGCCGAGCGGCTTGGCCGGGAAAAAGCTGGTGGTGCTGAGGTCGCCGATGGTGCCGACCTTGCGGCCCTTATAGGCAGCGCCAAAGCTCTGCGCCGCGTCGCACAGCACCCACAGCCGGCTGGCCGCGGCGATCTCCAGGATTTCGTCATAATCCGCCGGCAGGCCGAACAGGTCGACCGGGATGATGCCGACCGGTTCGTGCCCAAGGCGCCGGGCCGTGGCGATGCCGGCTTCGAGGCTCGCCGGGTCGATGTTGAAGGTGTCTTCGCCGACATCGACAAAGACCGGGACGGCGCCGAACCAAGCTACCACCTCGGCAGTGGCGGCAAAGGTGAAGGAAGGCAGCAACACCGCCTGTCCGGGTTTCAGACCGAGAACCATCAGCGCGAGCCCCAACGCGTCGGTGCCGTTGGCGCAGCTCAGCACGTGCCTGGCGCCGCAGAAAGCGGCAAGCTCCCTCTCGAATGCGGCAACTTCGGGGCCCATGATGTAGCGGCCGTGATCGACGACGCGCAGGATCGCCTCGTCGATGCGGCGGCCGAGGCGGCGGCGCTGCGCGCCGAGGTCGATGAACTCGATCGGCGCATCCTGCGGGCGAACGGTGGCGGGGTCGGCCATCAGCGGATCTCCTCGATCTGGTCCGGGCCGGTTTCGCGGTAGCGGCGGCCGGAGCGCCGGCAGACGAGATCCGGTCCCAGGCGCTCGCCGTCATGGCTCATCCAGCCGATCCGCCGCGCCGGCACGCCGGCCATCAGCGCAAAGGCCGGCACGTCGCGCGTCACCACCGCGCCCGCGGCGATAAAGGCGAATTCGCCGATGGTATGGCCGCAGACGATCGTGGCGTTGGCGCCGATCGTCGCCCCGCGCCGGACCAGGGTGGCGCGGAACTCGTCCTTGCGCTCGATCTCGGCGCGCGGATTGTCGACATTGGTAAAGACGCAGGAGGGGCCGCAGAACACGCCGTCCTCGAGGGTGACGCCCTGGTAGATCGACACGTTGTTCTGGATCTTGCAGTTGTCGCCGATGGCCACGTCGGGACCGGCCATCACATTCTGCCCGAGCGAGCAGGCGCGGCCGATCCGGGTGCGCGCCAGGATATGGGCGAAATGCCAGATCCGGGTTCCGGCGCCGATCTCGCACGGCTCGTCGATATAGGCCGATTCGTGGATCTGGACGCCGCGGCCGGCGCGGCGGTCCGGCGCCGGCCGCTCGGCCCCGTTTCTGAGGGCCTCGCTCGCCCGCGTCAGGACCCGCAGCACGCGCACGCCCTCGGCGCCGTCGGTGCGCGGCGGCGCCCCGGTCGCGATCGCTTCGAGAAAATGGCGGCATTCGAGCTTCAGCGGCTCGTCCTCGTCGAGCGGGATGGGATCGGCCTCGGCGCGTTGCGGCACCGGCATCGCGCGGCGCCACTCGATCCGGTGCGGGTAGATGACGAGCTTGCGGCTCCACGGCTCGCCGTCGTCGAACACCGCCATCGCCCGGTCGCCGATGACGACGAGCTTCTGCTCCTTGAACGGATGCAGCCAGGACACGAAGACATGGGCCCGCTCGCCGCCCGGAAACGAAAGATGGGTCGTGGTCACGTCGGCGATCGTCCGGTGCAGGTAATAGCCGCCCTCGGCGGTCACCTCGCCCGGCTCCTGCCCGACCAGGGACAGGATCATCGACAGATCGTGAGGCGCGAAGGACCACAGAATGTCCTCCTCGCGCCGCACCTTTCCGAGGTTGAGCCGGTTCGAATAAAGGTATTGCAGCCGGCCGAGCGCGCCCTCGGCGACGAGGCTGCGCAGCCGGATGAAGGCGGGATGGTATTGCAGCAGGTGGCCGACCATCAGCTGCCGGCCGCGGCGCTCGGCCAGAACGCACAGCTCTTCGGCCTCGGCCACCGCCAAGGCCAGCGGCTTTTCGACAAAGACATGCTTGCCGGCCTCGATCGCGCGGCGCGCCAGTTCGGCATGCAGCACGGCCGGGGCGGCGATCGCCACGCCGGCGATGCTGCGGTCGCCCAGCACCGCATCGAATTCGGCCACCGCGGCCCGATGCCTGCCGGCAAGCGCGCCGGCCGCCTCGCGGTCGGGGTCGCAGATCGCGGCCAGCGCCCCGAGCTCGGCAAAGTTGCGGACCAGGTTCTTGCCCCAATAGCCGCAGCCGATAACGGCGACCCGCGCCGTGGCGCCGGGCTCGGGCGGCGCGCCTCTGCGATTATCCAAAACACCCCCCTTTTTCCATGCTACCGCAGTCCGGGTGACGTGCCCGCCACCCGCGACCCATGGCATCGAGACCGGTGCCGCCGCGTATTCGCGACTGCGCCGGTTCAGGCGGCTTCGACCGCCCTCGCGCCGAGCTGGGCGCGGACCGCGCGTCCCAGCAGATCGAGCAGCACCACGACCCGATCCTGGTCGCGCAGCTCGACGAGCCGCCCGACCATGTCCTCGAAGGCGCCGGCAGTGACCCGCACCAGCTCGCCGAGCCGCAGCCCCCGTTGCGGATCGAGCCGATCGAAAGCCCCTGCCGCCTCGCGCTCCCGCAGTGCCATGATGATGTCGCCGGGCACCGGCGCCGGCCGGTCGCCGGCCCGCACCAGATCGCTGACGCCGCAGGTCGACAGGATCGGCCGCCAGCGCATCGTCGCCCGGTCGATGCCGGCGAAGAGATAGCGCGGAAACAGCGGCCGCAGCATCGCCTGCCGGCGCCGCGCATGGCTGACCCAGACCCGGCAGCGCGGCAGGTAGGTGCTGTAGCCTTGCCGCACCAGGTTTTCGAGCGCCTTGGTTTCGGCCTGGGGCTGCGTGTGGACGGCGTACCAGGAGATCACGCGGCCGCCTCCTCGCCCGCCGGGAGCGGCCCCGCGTGGATCCGCAACAGGCTCGGCGCCGCGATGCGATCGATGGAATAGCCGATATGCCGCGCCGCCCCGCACAATTCGCCGAAACTCGCCTGCGGCACCCGCGTGTCGGTGACGATGATCGCGTCGAGCCCGCCGGGATCGGCGCGGCACAACGCGGCGGCGAGGTCGGCCTCGATCGGCAGCCCGGCGCAGCGCCGCCCGGCCAGCCGCGAATCGATGACGCAAATCACCTCGATTTCGCTTTCCCCGGCGCTCAACACGGCGATCTCGGCGAGATCGCCGGCGCCGTACAATGCTGCCGTCCGCCAGCCGCGGGCCTCGCACTGGCGGAACAGCGCCGCACAATCGGTGCGCGCGCGTCGGAAGAAATCGAGCGATACCGCCAGATATTCGCCGGTCAGCCGGCTTTTCTCGGCAAAACCCTGTGCCGTCAGGTAGTAGGCGTAGCGGTTGAGCGGCACCTGCCGCATCTTGACGAGCCCCTTGCGCACGCAGCGGCGCAGATAGGCGTTGGCGAGGCCGAGCGCGATGCCGAGATCGCGGGCGAGCTGGCGCTGGGTGATCGCACTGTCGCGCTCGACCGAAGTCAGCACGCTCAGCACGATCCCCGGATTGCCGGTGTCTTTGACCTGGCCTTGCCCGTCCACACCGCAGCCTTTGCGCCTTGCCGACGCGACGCTATCGCGTTCACGCCATGAACGTCAAGTCCCGCGGCTGCCGCCCGGCGACAAGCGGCGAGGGATCACGGCACGGCCGCGGCTTGCGATTTTTTCTGCGGCTTAGGCTTTTTCTTCGAACAACTCGGCGACAGTCTTGGCCATTTCGAGGAACTGCCGCCGAACCCGCTGGTCGGGGATGGCGTAATAGAGCCGGATGAACTCGATCGTTTCCGGCCGCTGCAGGTGCTCGCGCCAAGCCTGGTCTTCGGGGCTGATTTCGGCATCGTCCGGCGGCAGATCGCCGAAGAAGTACGAGATCGGCACGCCGAGGATTTCCGCCATCGCCGACAGCCGCGAGGCACTGACGCGGTTGGCCCCGCCTTCGTATTTCTGCACCTGCTGAAAGGTCAGGCCGAGCGCATTCGCCAGCGTCTCCTGGTTCATGCCCAGCAGCAGGCGCCGCATCCGGATACGGTTGCCGACATGCACATCGATCGGGTTGGGGACGCCGGTGCCACGCCCGTATTTCGGTGCCGGCCTGGCTTCCCCGCCGCGTATTGCTGAGCTCTTCAAAGGTCTTCCCCGGGGTGGCGTGCGCGGCACGTTGCCCCGGGCGCCGGCGAAGCGCAAGCGCCATTCGACAAGCTGCCGCGGAGAGCGGGCGCCGCCGGCGGCAGACTTACCCGCAGGTTGCGCAAGCCTGCTCGAATTGGCCGGTCTATCCCGCAGCGGCGGCATTCCACCGGCTGCCAGGAGCAAATCAGCGATCCTCCCGGCCGGCCTCGTCATAGCCGTGCCGGCTGCTGAAGAACATCAGCGCCATCAGGCCAATTCCCAGGGCCAGCGTGGCGACGATCCCGAAACCCATCGCCAGCCAGCCGGCGAGGCTGATCTCGGAGGTGCCGATCGCGTTCCAGGACCGCTCGATCACTATCCCGATCCCGATGACGGCCGTCACCGCGGCCGCTACGGCCAGCCAGGTGAATTTCGATCGCATCGTCCTCTCCCGAACCCGACGCCCGTCCCGGAGGCGGTCGATGCCGCGGCAAAAGCTGCTTACCCCGAGACCGCGCTCGTGGCAGAGTGCCGCGCCGCCGCCCCTCCCGACGGAGATCACAATGCCGACCAAGAGCCAGCATCCGGAAACCCTCGTGCTCCATGCCGGGTACCGCAGCGACCCGACGACGAATGCGGTCGCGGTGCCGATCTATCAGACGACGAGCTATCAGTTCCGCGACACGCAGCACGCCGCCAATCTGTTCGGCCTGGCCGAGCTTGGCAACATCTACACGCGGATCATGAACCCGACGAATGCCGTGCTCGAAGAGCGCATCGCCGCGCTCGAAGGCGGCGTCGCCGCGCTGGCTCTCGCCTCCGGCCAGTCAGCGTCGCTGTTCGCCGTCCATAATCTGTGCCAGACGGGGGATAATTTCGTCGCCTCCACCGATCTCTACGGCGGCACCTGGAACCTGTTTCTCAACACGATGATGAAGACGATGGGGATCGAGGTCCGTTTTGTCGACCCGGCCGACCCCGAGAATTTCCGGCGCGCGACCGATGCGCGCACCCGCTGCTACTATGCCGAAACCCTGCCCAACCCCAAGCTCGAAGTCTTCCCGATCGGCGAGGTCGCGCGCATCGGCCGGGAGCTGGGCGTGCCGTTGATCGTCGACAACACGGCGGCCCCGGTGCTGTGCCGGCCGCTCGATCACGGCGCCGCCATCGTCATGCATTCGACGACCAAATATATCGGCGGCCACGGCAATTCGATCGGCGGCATCGTCGTCGACGGCGGCAATTTCGATTGGGAGAAGCATGCCGACCGTTTCCCGCTCCTCAACCAGCCGGACCCGAGCTATCACGGCGCGGTCTGGACCCAGGCGGTCAAGCCCTTGGGGCCGATCGCCTATATCCTGAAGATGCGCGTCACCTTGCTGCGCGACCTCGGCGCGGCGATGAGCCCGTTCAACGCGTTCCTGTTCATCCAGGGCCTCGAGACCCTGCCGCTGCGGATGCGCGCCCTTTGCGCCAACACGATGGTGGTGTGCAAGTTTCTGGCCGAGCACTCCAAGATCACCCGCGTCATCCACCCGAGCCTGATGACGGGCGAGGCCAGACGCCGTGCCGACGCCTATCTGAAAGGCGGCTATGGCGGCCTGATCGGCTTCGAGCTGAGGGGCGGGCTGGAGGCCGGGCGGCGCTTTATCGACGCGCTGCAGATGTTCTACCACGTCGCCAATATCGGCGATTCGCGCAGCCTGGCGATCCATCCGGCGTCGACGACGCATTCGCAGCTGTCGCCGGAAGAGCAGCTGCAGACCGGGGTCACCGACAATTACGTGCGGCTGTCGATCGGGATCGAGCACCAGGACGACATCCTCGCCGATCTGGCGCAGGCGCTCGACGCCGCCTGAGCCGCGGCTGCCGGAAGGGGGCCGCACGCAGCGTGACCGCCGGCGAGTCGGTCCTTCGGCTGAACTGGCCGATCGATCTCGCGCTGACCGTCGCCAGCCATGGCTGGGCCCATCTGGCGCCGTGGCAGTGGGACCCCGCAGCCGGCCGCCTCGCCCGGCCGGAGCGGATCGCCGGCCGGCTCGGCACGGTCGCGGTCGAGCAGCACGCACCGGACGCCGTCGTGATCCGCTGGGATGGCTTCGCCTTCGCCGATTCCGGTGAGGTCCAAACCCGCGTGCGGCGCTGGCTGTCGGCCGATTGGGAGCCCGCCGCCGCGGTTGCGGCGCTCGGCGCCGAGGCGGCGCTGATCGCGCAGGGCGGCGGCCGGATCCTGCGCTGCTCCTCGTTCTACGAGGATTTCGTCAAGACCGTGCTGACGATCAACACCAGCTGGTCTTCGACCTGCCGCATGGCGGCGGCGCTCGTTGCCGAGCCGGGCGGCGGCGCCTTTCCCGGGCCCGAGGCTTTGCTGGACTATGGCGAGGCGCGATTGCGCGAGCGCGCCAAGCTCGGGTTTCGCGCGCCGACGTTGGTTTCGGCAACCCGGCGGCTCCTCGACGACGGTGCGATCGACGCAGCGGGCGAGGGCATGCCCGACCGGCTCGCGCACGATTATCTTATCGGCATCAAGGGCATCGGCCCCTATGCCGCGGCTCATTGCCGGCTGCTGCTGCACGATTTTTCGCGCATCCCGGTCAATTCCTCGGTCATCGCCTATCTGCGCGAGCGGCACGGCTGCGACCCCGCCGCCTTCGCCGCCAGCCGAGCCGCCTGGGGACCCTATCTGGGGCTTGGCTACCGGCTCGTCCGGCTGCGCGAAAAGCTGGCCGACCTGCCCCGGCAAGCGATGTGAGCCGGTTCACACACGGTGTTGCCGCCTGCGGTTATCTTCGCGTACCGGGTTTGGTTAAAGCGTACAATATTGTCGCCCAGGTTCCGGAGTGGACCATCGCCAGGCATGAGGGGGCACTGAATGACGAACCGCCTTCCCACATGGTCGCGAGGCTTCCTGCTGCTGTTGCCGCTCTTGGCGGGCGCGTGGCTCATCGATGGGGCGTCAGCGCGGCAGGCGGTCGTCGACGAGGCGCGCCAGGCGGGCCGCGCCGCGCAGACCTTTCCGGCGGCCGACGAGGACTATTTCCAGGGCATGGACGGCGGCATCGCGCTGACCCCGGACGAGGTCAAGGGCCGCGACATGTGGCTCGTCTGGACCGGCGGCGACGACGCGCTATGGGACAAGCTGACGAACCTGACTTACGGCTCCTTCGACTTCCTGAAGATCCTCTCTTCCTATCCCGGCCTCAAATACAGCCGTGACAACCGCTGGGACTATCTCGGGCTGGTCAACGAGCCGTGCTTTACCAAGGCGGCGGGTCCCGACCCCGACCATTACGGGCTGTGGCTCGACAGGCGCAATGCCGATTGTCCGCCCGACCCGTTCGCGAACCCGCAGAAATATCCGGGTGTCGCGGTCGGTGCGCGCGGCAGGAACATCCCGCTCGGGTCCTATTATGGCGAGCCGACCGGCATTGTCGGGCTGCGGCTGTTCCCGAACCCCGCCTTCGACGCGGCCGCGGCGAAGCGCTGGGACCCCAAGCGCTTTTATGACGACCCCGGCTATTACCTGTCGAAGGATCTGGTCCGGCCGTATCGCGTCGGCATGTCGTGCGGGTTCTGCCATGTCGGGCCGAACCCGGTAAAGCCGCCCGCCAATCCCGAGGCGCCGCAATGGGCAGATTTGAGCGCGACCGTCGGCGCGCAGTATTTCTGGGTCGACCGCATCCTGGCATGGAACGCCGACCAGTCGAATTTCCTGTTCCAGGTCTTGCATACCGCGCGGCCGGGCTCGCTCGACACTTCGCTGGTGTCGAGCGACAACATCAACAATCCGCGCACGATGAACGCGATCTACAATCTGCTGCCGCGGCTGGAAGCGGCCAAGATCTGGGGTCAGGAAAGGCTGGGTCCGGACAATCTGGCGAACAAGCAGTTTAACGATTTCATCAAAACCGGCCCGCTGACGCAGTTCTTCCAGCCGCCGAACACGGTGTGGACGCCGCATGTATTGAAGGACGGCTCCGATTCGGTCGGGTGCGCTCGGCGCGTTGAACCGGGTCTACGTCAATATCGGTCTGTTCAGCGAGGAATGGCTGCGCCACTTCAACCCGGTGCTCGGCGGCAGGAAGGTGACCCCGTTTGCAGATCGCCACGGCGCGCGCCAACTCGTCCTACTGGCAGGCGACCGAGGCGCAAACCCCCGACATGGCGCTGTTTCTGGTCAAGGCGTCATATCCGCACAAGCTGAAGGACGCGCCGGGCGGCGCGGCCTATCTGAACGACCCGCCGGCGACCCTGCAGCAAGGCAAGCTCGTCTTTGCCGACAATTGCGCCGCCTGCCATTCGAGCAAGGCGCCGGCCCCGCCCGCCGGCACCGATCTGGGCGCCTGCATCGGCCCGCATTATCTCGAGTGCTGGAACCGCCATTGGGCCTGGACCCGAACCGACGCGTTCCATGCCAAGATGCGCCAGATCGTGCTCGCCGACGATTTTCTCGACGGCAATTACCTGTCGAACGACGGCCGCGTGCCGGTGACGGTATTGCAGACGAACGCCTGCAGCCCGCTCGCGACCAACGCGATCGGCGGCAACATCTGGGACAATTTCTCGTCTGCTTCGTACAAATCCCTGCCGTCGGTCGGCGCGATCACGGTCTACGATCCGTTCACCGGCAAGCCGCAGCAATTTCAGATGCCGGCCGGCGGACGCGGCTACACCCGCGTGCCGTCGCTGATCAGCCTGTGGGCGACGGCGCCCTACCTGCTGAACAACAGCGTCGGCAATTTCAACCCGAGCCCCTCGGTATCGGCGCGCATGGCCTCGTTCCAGGACGGCATCGGCAAAATGCTGTGGCCGGAGAAGCGCAACAAGGACCCGGTGCTCGGCGACAAGGTGCCGGGCGTGATCGACCGCACCACCGCGACGAGCTGGCTGCGCATCCCGACCGGCTATCTGCCCGACGCGGTCAAGCGCTCGCGCGGCGGTGCTCAACCTGCTCGTCCCGGTCTTCGACCAGAAGGGGATCGAGATCGGCCCGATCCCGGCCGGCACCCCGGTCGATCTCCTGGCGAATTTCGATCCGCTGCCGCCACCCGGCGGGCTTGCCGCGCGGCTCGAGCACGACAAGCAGGTCGTCGCCGCGGTGGTGCGCCTCATCGGCGATCTGCGGGCGTTGCCCAAGGGGGCGAGCGACGACGAGGCGCGCAAGGTCTTCGCCAATGTCGGCGAGCAGCTCTTTGCGCTGAGCAAATGCCCGGATTACGTGGTCAATCGCGGGCACTATTTCGGCGCGCAACTGAGCGACGCCGACAAGAACGCGCTGATCGCCTTCCTCAAGACGTTCTGAGATTGGCGCACGCCCAAACCGAAATGCCCGCCCGGCAATCGACGCGGCATTGGCGGGAGCTATCGGTAGCGCGTGTCCAGCCGGCGGGAGATCGCCGCGCTGTCCGCGCTGTTGCCGGCGGCGGCAATGGCGAAGTCGCGGATCTTGCTGCGCAGCGCAGGGTCGTGCATTTCGTTTTCGGGAATCTTGTCCAGATAGACGAGCGCATCGTAGACGCCCGCACGGTTTCCTGTGTTGCTGCGCGCCTGGTCGATGACCAGCGATATCGCAGCCGGGTCGGACGCGCATTGCTGGATTAGGCTCGCCTGCGATTGCAGGCGCTTGTCGCGGCTATCCGAGAAGATACCCACGGCGAGAACACCGCAGACGCTGGTTGCCGGCCGGTCGGCAGTGCTCGTAACGGTCGGAGCCGGCGCCGATCCGCCGCCCGAAGCCGGGGCCGTCGGTTGTGCCGGCGGGGTGGTCCTCGAAGTGCCGAACACGGTCAGTCCGCCGATCAGCAGGGATAGGCCGATCACGCCGCCGGCAATTCGCCCGGTTGGTCCGGGTTCGATCTTGCCGCTGATGTTTCCGACGACGGCGATCAGCAGGAAAACGATCCCGGCGATGACCAGGAGCGAGCCCGTCGGCGCCGCCAACGCCTTGTCGATCAAGGTGCCTAGGATTTCCATCGCGTGGTGCCTCCCCGGTTGGTCGACGGGTTATCGACCTGGCGCCGCACCACGCGATGAGCCGGATTATTCTGGCCGGCGAAGTGTGCGTGTGATGCTCCCGTTCCCCGTTGAGAGCTTACGACATCTTCGTCGAGCTCGACCCGCCGCCGCTTTGTGTGGCGGGTCAGTCGGCGCCGCCGCGACGGTGCGAGAAGCCTTGCTCCTGGCTGGTGACGAATTCGAGCAAGGCCGCGTGGCCCTCGTCGTTCTGGCGGCGGGCGCGCAGGACCGCGTCGCCGATCTGCGCGGGGTCTTCGACCCGCTCGCTCCAGCCGCCGAGGTCGCGCGCCAAATTGGCGTAATTGCCGCCGAGGTCGCGCGCCCGATAGCGCTCGTGCGACAGCTGCATCGCATGGGTCTCGATCGCCATCGTCGAGTTGTTGAGCACGATCGTGGTGATCGGAATGCCGCAGCGCACCGCGGTCTCGAAATCGAGCCCGGTCATGCCGAAGGCGGCGTCGCCCATGAAATTGACGCAGAATTTGTCGGGCGCCGCGACCTTGGCGCCGATCACGAGGCCGAGCCCGGTGCCGAGCTGGTGCGATTTGCCCCAGCCGAGATAGCTGCGCGGCCGGGTCGCCCGATAGAACGGGTTCAGCTGTTCGCGCGGGCTGCCCGAATCATGGGTGACGATCGCCTCGGCCGGGTCGACCACCCGCATGAACTCCGAGATCACCCGGTAGGGGTTGATCGGGTGCTCGTTCGAATGCAGCTTTGCGTGCCAGCGGGTCAGCCATTCCTCGCGCTTGCCGGCGAGCTCCTGGGCGACGTCGCCACTGCGCGCCCGGCCGCCGAGCCGGTCCGTGACCGCCTCGACCAGTTGCGCCAGCACCAGCTTGGCGTCGCCGAGGATCCCCAGATCGGCTGCGAAGGCCTTGTGCAGATCGCGCGTGTCGTTGGTCGCATGGATATACTTCTTGCCCGGCGGGAAGACCGGGGTGGCGATGCCATGGCGGGTGAAGCTGCACCCGACGCCGAACACCAGATCCGATTTGTGCAGGAAGTGACGGCCGGGCCCGGTAAAGGTGCCGCCGCCTGGGCCGAGCGCCAGCGCGTGATCCTCGGGAAAGGCGCTCTTGCCGTCGAACGTCGTCATCACCGGAGCCTGCAGCAGCTCGGCAAGCTGCCGCAGCTCCGCGGTCGCTTCGGCATAAAAGACGCCCTGTCCGGCCAGGATCATCGGATGGGAGGCGTCGATGAGCATCCGCGCGGCGTCGTCGATGTCGCGCGCGTCGCCGGCCGAGCGGGTGGTGCGAACCGGCCGGTGTGCGCTCGGGTCGACGTCGACCTCGATGCCGACGACATCGGCCGGCACCTCGACCATGACCGGGCCGGACCGGCCGTTCTTCACCTGGGCGAAGGCGCGGCGCATGACGTTTCCGACTTCGTGCGGCAGCTGCACCTCCTCGACCGATTTGGTGATCGCGGCGTAGCTGCGGCTCGATTTGAACATCGGGAACAATTGTGCGGTCTCGCGCGGGTGCCCGAGCGGCAGGAACACGACCGGGGTCGAGTCGGAAAAGGCGGTGGCGACGCCGGCGAACGCATTCTCCGCGCCGGGCCCGTATTGCATCGCGAAAACACCGGGCGGGCGGCCGTTCGACACGCGGGCGAACCCGTCTGCCATGTGGACGCCGACCCGCTCCTGCCGGCAGATCACCGGCTTGATGCCGACCGCGGCGGCGGCTTCGATGATCGGGGTCGTCGGAAAGCAGAAGAGCGTCGAGACGCCCTCGCGCTTGAGGATTTCGGCAATGACGTTCATGACCTGCATCGATCGTTCCTCCCGGTATGTCCAGCCCGGCGGGCGGATGTGATGGGGAAGTGTAGCGGCATTCGCGCGGCCTCGCCAACCGGCCGCGAGGGGCTATGATCGGGTGTCGCTGAAGGAGGTTGCCATGCCGGGGCTGGTCCGTGCCGTCGTCGTCGATCCGTCGAGCCCGCAGGGGCTGGCCATCAAGCCGGTCGAGTTGCCGCCGGCACGTCCCGACGAAGTCACGGTGCGGGTGACGGCGATCTCGCTGAACCGCGGCGAGGTCAGGCGGGCGCTGTCGCAGAGCGAGCCCGGCGCGCGGCCCGGCTGGGATTTCGCCGGGATCGTCGAAGAACAAGCCGCAGACGGCGGCGGCCCGGCCGTCGGCACCCGGGTCGTCGGCCTGCTGCCGTCCGGCGCCTGGGCGGAACAGGTCCGCGCCCGCAGCGATGCGGTAGCGCCGTTGCCCGACAGCGTCAGCGATGCGCAGGCCGCGACCCTGCCGGTCGCCGGGCTGACGGCGCTGCATGCGCTGCGCCAGGGCGGGCTGCTGATCGGCCGCAAGGTGCTGATCGACGGCGCCTCGGGCGGGGTCGGGCATTTCGCCTGCCAGCTCGCCGCCGCTTCGGGCGCCCTGGTCTGGGGCCAGGTCCGCCGCGCGGAATTCCGGGCATTGGTCGCCCAATCATGCGGCGAGCGGATCGTGCTCGGCGCCGATCTCAAAGCGGCGGCGCCGCACGGGCCGTTTCACCTGATCCTCAACTCGGTCGGGGGCTCGGCGCTGGCGGCGGCGCTGACGATGCTGATGCCAGGCGGGACCTGCGTCCATTTCGGCATCTCGGAATCGGCAACTGCGACGATCTCGAGCCGCGACCTGTTTCAGACCGGCGGCGCCAGGCTCTACGGCCTGACCCTGTTTCACGAATTGCGCCGGGTCGAGCCCGCCTCGCGCGGCCTGGCGATGCTGGCCGGCCTGATCGCCGAGCGGAAGCTGAGCCCGCATATCGCGGTCGAGGCGCCGTGGACCGAGATCGGCGCGGTCGCCCGCCGCCTGATCGACCGCAGCTTTGCCGGCAAAGCGGTTTTACACCTGGCGTAAGCGCCCGGCCGCGGTTCCCTGCATCGGCAGCGCTCGGGCCTGGCTCAAAATGAATAACCTGCCCAGAATGAGTATCGTCGCCCCCGCGAAAGCGGGGGTCCAGGGGCAATCGCCGCGGTTTTGCCGCCCCCTGTTCAAGCCAGGGGCAGGCTCTGGCTTCCCGCTTTCGCGCAAGGGCTGTCCGGGAAATTCGGGGGGTCAAGCAAGCCGTGTCTGTGCTCTGCGCCAGACAAGGCGACGTCGTCTTGCGCGGACTTGTTCCGCGCATCCACGCCTTTGTTACGGGCAAAGGAAGGCGTGGATGGCCGGGCCGAGCCAGGACAAGCCCGGCCATGACGGTTTGAGCAAATCTTGTGTCTGCGTCTGAGCGCTGGTGGAGCGGTTCCAACGCTTGGCACCCGTCTGCTTTCCTCTTCGTCATTCCCGCGGCAGCGGGAACCCAGGGCCTGCCCCTGGCTTGAACAGGGGGCGGCGGGCGCCGGGCGCCTGCCCTGGACCCCCGCCTGCGCGGCGGCGACGGTCAGGAAGCATGGGAGCCATTTGTCAGGTCAGTACCGCTAGGAGGGAAGTAACGCCGGCGATGAACGGTTATCGGCTCCCGCCTGTACCGTTCCGACATTTTCTCGCTGACAGCTTCTGTTCAAATACTCCAAGGAGGCACGAGGCTGCCGGCCCCGGATAAGCCTCGCTGAGCCGCTTCACGAGGCACGGTTTGCGATTATTGACGGCGGGAGGCTGTGCTGCGGTCAGCGGCGATTACGACCGCGCCGCGCGAGCAAACCCTGCGTCGCGTCTCAAGGAGGCGTGCAGCCCGTGCCGTCGACGTAAGTCTTGCCGCACAGGCTGTTCACCCGATAGTCGGGCGGGGAGCCGAGCAAAGGCTTGATCTGAGCGACGAAGCTCGCCGTCACCGAACTGCTCTGCCAAGCGTTATAGTTCGCCGCAGTGTCCCAGACTTCGAGGACGACATAGCGATTGGGGCGGTCGAGTTGCCGCAGGACAGTATAGTCCAGCAAGTGCTTGCCGTTCATGTTGCTGGTGGTGGCGCCGTATTGCACCAGCTGGTGCTGGCCTACGCCGGCCCCGAAATCCTCCAGAACCTCTTGCAGAAAATCGATGTAGATCAGGACAAAGGCCGCACTGGCGGTCGGGCCGACGGCCTTGGGCAGCTTGGTGCTGATCCACGGTGTACCGATCGACTCGACCAGGCTGTATTGACGGTCGTCGATCGGGCTGCCGATGCAGCAGCCGCCGTCCGCGGCCGGGAGATCCTGCACCGAGAAGCGGAATTTGACGCTGTGACGCTGCGCCAGATGCTGCTCGAATGCGTCGCGGTTGTTATAGACGTCGACAATGAAGGAATGATTTGGCGCCGCGAGCCAATTGATAATGCGGAAGCTCTCCAAACCCGGGTCCGACCTGCTGGCATCGCGGTACGCGAACAGCGCCGCGTAGGCGATCTGCTCGGAATCAACGGGGCTGGTGAACGGGATGACGTCGAAATGCGTGATGTCGTACACCGGCTCCAGTGCGGCGAGCGCGTCAGCCCGCCGATGCCGTTGCCGTCAACAATAGCGAGGTGAGGACGAGCGCACCCAGTCCTCGCAAGGCCGTCCACATGGTCGGTTTCCTCCACGTCGTTTTCGGTCCGATCCCGCGATGCGGGCCGAACCTAGTTTATGATCGCGGCGGTGCTTTATCCCTCTGCGCGCAAAGCGTCAACCCTATCGTAAAATATCGGACGCTTAAGTCATGCAGGTTCGCGCTGATATGCGGATGCAGCACTCGGCTCATCCGCCGCGCCGGCGATCCAGCCTGCGCGCGCGGCACAGCCGGCCCCGCTTGGCAACAGCGGCACAGTAAGCGTGGTCAGTTCGAGTCGGGCGCGTACGCCGATCTCCCCGCAACTGCGCCGGGCGAGAGGGTTTACCGAGGCTGGCGTTTTGACGCCGCGATCAACAGGTCGATGAATTCTTTCAGCGGCATGCCGACCCGGCCCCCGAGCCGGGCTGCTGCTCCGTTGACGTGCGACAGGATGCCGTCGTGGTAGAGCGCGCGTGAATCGCCGATCGGAGCGCTGTCCGCAGAGGTCGTGCCCGCGACGATCCCTCTGTGGTCGAGATCGGCCAGCCGCGCGATGCCGGCCCCGTCCATACCGCCGCCGGCATCGCTGAAGAACACGGCGTAGATGTCCGGCGGGATGGCGTTGTCCGGCCGGCCTCCGGAAAAGGCGCGCATGCGACGCGGTGACGGCAATCTGACCGGCATCGTCCGGTTGGAGCATTCCGACGGAATCGGCGCAGATCAGCCGCGGCTCGCCGGGAACGTCGCGCATGACGAAGCGCGCCCCCTCGGTGATGCTCGGCGGCGCGACTGTCGGCACGGTTGCCGAGCGCATCAGCTCGGCGCAATCCCGGACGCTCTGGCCCGGCGTGCAGCCGAGAGCGGCGGCGGCGCGATTGACGTGGCTGATGATGCCGTGCGCGAGCATGTGGTCGCCGTCGCCGATGTGGCAGGTCTGCGCATCCGCAGTCGCCGCCGCCAGGCTGATCTGGTCGAGATAATCAAGCCCGCGGATGCCGGCATTGTCCTTGCCGACACCGGCGTCGTTCATGATCACGCCGCGCACACCCCATTTCGCCGCATTGAAGGCATTGTACCGGCCGCCATAGGACCCCGAGACGACGACATGCGAACGGTGCTCTTCACGGGCAAACGAGCAGCTCGCGACCGTCAGGATCTTTACGCCCTCGTTTGCGATGCTCATCGACTTGCCTCTCCCATGCTGGATGCCTCGGCCCGGGCTGAGCCGCCGGCGCGTCGGCCAGCCAATTTCCTGGCTATCATATGTTAAAGCGGGCAGATCGAGAGGGCTGTCTCAAATTTGCGCCGATCCTGCACGGATCGGTGAGGTTTCGTCGCATTCGGCCGCGACGAGGCGCTGATGCGATGAGCTGACTTGGCCAGCGTCCAGCCCACACCTCTCTCAGGCGCCGCCCTCAAAACGGGTGGCGCCTGAGAGAGGTGTGGGCGTGCGGATCGCGCCGCGGGGGCCGGTGCGAAAGGGCCAGGATCAGCAGCCCCAGCACCGTCAACACCGCGAAAGCCCAGCACAGCAGCAGGCTGACGATGACCGGGTCCCACAAAAACGGGTGGACGTAGCGCCGGATCGCCGCCTGGGCGAGGTTCAGGCTCGACGGGTCGAGCTCGTACCAAAGCTGACCGAGGGCGAGCGGCGCCCAGGTTCGGGTATCGCTCCACACCATGACGTCGCGGACCAGCACGGAGAGGCCGGCGAGAAAAACGATCCAGCCGATGACGCGCCCGATGGCCATCGACGCGAGCCCCCGCAATTCTTGCGCGCAGGATAATCCCGAATTCTTGCGCGCAGGATAATCCCGCGCGCCGCGAGGGCAACCGGATTGCGACACCGAACGGCGACCTTGACGGCAACCCGCCGCTCTGCGGATAATCCAGCCGTCCAAGGGGAGCCCCGGCAGGGGGCTGAGACACCGCCGGCCACCCCCAGGGTGGGGGTGAGGCGCGGAAACCCTTCGAACCTGATCCGGGTCGTGCCGGCGTAGGGACAGGAACGCCTCGGCGGCAGCCGATCTCCACCTCGCGCACGTCACGGGTCTTCGTTCAACCGGTGCCACGGAGATCGACGATGCCCGATTCCGCCCCGCTCTCATCCGCGAAACTCATGCCGGCAACGCTCATGCCAAAAGTCGAGGAGCTTCGCGTCACCACCGGGCCCTTCCCGGCCTCGCGCAAAATTCACGTGCCGGGCCGGCTCCACTCCGCGATCGCGGTCGCGTTGCGCGAGATCGACCTCGAAGCTTCGGCCGGCGAGCCGCCGGTGCGCGCCTACGATACCTCCGGCCCCTATTCCGACCCGGCGGCGGAAACCGACATCCAGAAGGGCCTGCCCGAGCTGCGCAAGCCGTGGATCGTGGCGCGCGGCGACGTGGAATTCTACGAAGGCCGCGAGGTCAGGCCCGAGGATAACGGGCTGCGCCGCGGCGAAGACGGCAGCGTGTCGCTGTTCGACCGCGGCGGACGCCGGGTGCTGCGCGCCAAGCCGGGCGCGGCTCCGACCCAGCTTGCCTATGCGCGGCGCGGCATCGTCACCCCGGAGATGGAATATGTCGCGATCCGCGAGAATCTGGGTCGCGAGAAGATGAGGCGGGAGGGTGCGGTCGACGGCGAATCGTTCGGTGCCGCGATCCCCGACCATGTCACCCCGGAATTCGTGCGCGCCGAGATCGCCCGCGGCCGCGCGATCATCCCGAACAACATCAACCATCCGGAAACCGAGCCGATGATCATCGGCCGGAACTTCCTGGTCAAGGTCAACGCCAATATCGGCAACTCGATCGTCACCTCCTCGGTCGCCGAGGAGGTCGAGAAGATGGTGTGGGCGACGCGCTGGGGCGCCGATACGGTCATGGATCTGTCGACCGGCCGCAACATCCATACGATCCGCGAATGGATCGTCAGGAACTCGCCGGTGCCGATCGGCACCGTGCCGATCTACCAGGCCTTGGAAAAAGTCGGCGGCGCGGCCGAGGAATTGACCTGGGAACTGTTCCGCGACACCCTGATCGAGCAGGCCGAGCAGGGCGTCGATTACTTCACGATCCATGCTGGCGTCAGGCTCGCCTATATCCACCTGACCGCGTCGCGGGTCACCGGCATCGTCTCGCGCGGCGGCTCGATCATGGCGAAATGGTGCCTCGCCCATCACCAGGAAAGTTTCCTCTACACCCATTTCCGCGAGATCAACGAGATCATGCGGGCCTATGACGTGAGCTACTCGCTGGGCGACGGGCTGCGGCCGGGATCGATCGCCGACGCCAACGACCGCGCCCAGTTCGCCGAGCTCGAGACCCTGGGCGAATTGACCAAGATGGCGTGGGAGCAGGACGTCCAGGTCATGATCGAGGGCCCCGGCCACGTGCCGATGCACAAGATCAAGATCAACATGGACAAGCAGCTCGAGGAATGCGGCGAGGCGCCGTTCTATACCCTGGGGCCGCTGACCACCGACATCGCCCCCGGCTACGACCACATTACGAGCGGCATCGGTGCCGCGATGATCGGCTGGTTCGGCACCGCGCTGCTTTGCTACGTCACGCCAAAGGAGCATCTCGGGCTGCCCGACCGCGACGACGTCAAGGTCGGCGTCATCACCTACAAGATCGCGGCGCACGCGGCCGATCTCGCCAAGGGCCACCCGGCCGCGCGCGAGCGCGACGACGCGCTGTCGCGGGCGCGCTTCGAGTTCCGCTGGCGCGACCAGTTCAACCTGTCGCTCGACCCCGAGACGGCCGAGAAGTTCCACGACCAGACCCTGCCGGCCGAGGGCGCCAAGCTCGCGCATTTCTGCTCGATGTGCGGCCCCAAATTCTGCTCGATGCAGATCACCCAGGAGATCCGCGACTACGCCCGTTCCGGGATGGAGGAGAAGTCGAAGGAGTTCATCGAGCAGGGCGCCGAAATCTACACCGACGAGCACGGCCAACCGCGCGCCGCCGCGGATTGACGCAGCTCGGCTGCGACAAGCCGCAGACGCGCCGGCTGGTGCAACCCAATGACCGATCCCATTCGATTCACGATCAGCGGACACAGCGCGGAGACCGACGCCCCTACGGTCGAAGATCTTGTCGCGCAAATTGGGGATTGGTTCTCCATACTGCGGGGCGTCGAAGAAGCAGTTGCAGAGGACGGCGCCCGAGAGATCGAGTGGCGCGTGACCGGTGCGAGCAAAAGCAGCCCGCTCGCATTCGAACTGACTGCATTCCCGCGTCTCCACGGCATGAACATTGAGCACCGGGCGCGGGAGGTCAAAGAGCACGTAGCGGCTGGCTTATCCCTGCTCCGGTCGAAGGCCGAGCGGCCAAGCTATTTCACAGAACCCGTCCTTGAGAAGGCGGGAAAGCTCTTTGAGCGCGTCACAAACGGGCTGAACCTGACCAAGATCGAATTCGGCGACCACCTGTTGGAAATCGAGATTACGCCGGCGAACGCGCGGACTGCCGCTACCAACATCACTTCTGTCCGCAAGCCAAAAGAGAGGCCATATCGAGAGATCGGTTCGATCGAGGGAACCCTGCAACGAGTTGAGCGTGACGGTCACGGCCGCCCGCTTCTCTACGTTAAACTCAGGCTAGACGGCGAGATCGTCAAATGTGTGGCTCGCGACGGTGCACGCAGCGAGGTAGAACGCCACGAAATATCGGACGTCTGGAAAAACAGACGGCTCCGCGTGTTCGGGTCGATTTACTATCGAGCGCTTGGCCAGATCGCGCAGCTCGATGCCGACGCGGTTCACTTTCTAAGAGCCAAAGAGGAATTACCACGGCCTGGCGACATCGTAGATGTAAACTTTACCGGTGGTCTGAAATCGGAAGAATATTTAGAGCGGCTGCGCAATGGCGAGCTCTCCTAGCCGCGTCGGTTGGGATTCCTGCACCTGGATCGCCTATATCCAGCAAGAGACGATTCGTGACCAAAACCGACAAGCGGTGGTCGAGGATCGTGGGGCGATGTGTCGTCACGTGCTCGAAGCCGCCGAAAAGGGCGTCATCGAAATCGTCGTGTCGGCGCTCTGTCTGATCGAGGTCTTGGCGCGAGATCGGACAAGCGGCATAGACGATCAGAAAGTTCGGGAGTTCTTCGACAACGACTACATCCTGCTTGTCAACTTGGATAAGCAGGTCGGTGATCTCGCGAGGGGGCTGATGCTCGCCAGACATGCCGGCCTCAAACCGCCCGATGCGGTTCACCTCGCGACCGCATGCGTCGCAAACGTCGAGGAGTTCCACACATTTGACCACCGGCTACTTGCGCTCGATCGGCAAATCGACAAGGCGGATGGCACGCGGCTGATCATAAAGAAACCCACCGTGCCGGCCCCACCCGCGCCGTTGCTCGACGAGATCGAGCGAGGCCGAGGGAGCAGATGATCGCATCAGGTGGGAGCTTCTTGTCATTGCGAGTACGCGGAAGCAACCTCGCCGAGGTGACCCCCCACCTCGAAGCTCCTCGCAATGATCGCTCCGCGGATCAAACAGCCACTGATTTAGCGGCGCGCCGCTATCCCGAGCGGCCGATCGTGGGCGTGCTGGCGGTGGTGCTGCGCGGCGATCGTGCGCTCGTCGTGCGCCGCGCCAACCCGCCGCTGGCCGGGCGCTGGGGTTTTCCGGGCGGCGTGCTGGAATTGGGCGAAACCGTCGCCGAAGGGGCGATGCGGGAGCTGTTCGAGGAGACCGGGGTCGTCGCTGAGCCGGCCGGAACCCTGACGGCCATCGACTCGATCGATCGCGACGACGAGGGCCGCGTCCGCTACCACTATACGCTCGTCGCCGTGCGCGGCATCTGGCGGTCGGGCGAGGGCATCGCCGGCGACGATGCCGACGAAGCCGCCTGGCTCAGCCGCGCCGAGATCGTCGATCAAGGCCTGCCGACGACCCCTGCCCTGTTGCCGCTGATCGACCTCGCGCTCACGGCGCGCGGATGATGGCCGGCGCGGCGGGCCGCTTCACGATGTCCAGTGGCCGCTGACCCACACCCAGCCGTTGCCTTGCTGGTCCCAGTAGCCCGGAACCCAGTTCGCCGTCGGCGCCGGGCGCTCGATGTATCCGCCCGGCGCCCACATATAGCGTGCGCCGTTCCAGTTCCAATGCCCGCACTCCCAGAGCGAATGCGCCGTCGGAGCCGGTGGCGGGATCTCGGCACGCTTCGGCGGCGGGGGGTACGGGGCGGCCGGCGTTGCCGGGGCCGGCGCGATGGCGGGCTGCGCTTCGGCATATTGCGGCAGGTTGCCAACGGGATCGGCCGCTGTCGGCGCCGGCGGCGATGCCTGACAGCCGAACAGGACCCCCGCGCACAGAGCGGCAATGGTAATTCCGGCCATCCGATCGAAATACGGCATCCCGATCCTCCCAGTTCGTGGCGCGGGCTGACCCCGCGCGGCGCCTTTTCGGCTGTTATCCGCAAGACTGCCCCCGAGGCTTGTACCGAGGGCGGCGGCTGTTATCTTCGCCGCTTAAAATCGAGCGCGTCCAGCTAATGTACGGTATCGCGATAAAAAATGCGAGCGTCGTCGACGCAGCCGAAGCGCGGATCGACACCCGCGGTTTGGTTCCGGTGCCGAGCGTGACGCGCTGCGCCGAGAGGCGGCTGGCCGCCGGAACGGCATTGGTCGGAGGAAAACAGGCATGGCGCAGCGCGGCATGAAATTCGGCATTTTTCTCGCACCCTTTCACCGGCTCGGGGACAACCCGACCCTGGCGATGGCGCGCGATCTCGAGCTCGTCGAATGGCTCGATCATCTCGGCTACGACGAAGCGTGGATCGGCGAGCATCATTCCGCCGGCTGGGAGGTCATCGCCTCGCCCGAGCTGGTGATCGCCGCGGCGGCCGAGCGCACCCGGCACATCAGGCTGGGCTCGGGCGTCACCAGCCTGCCCTACCACCATCCGTTTCTGGTGGCGCAGCGCTTTGTCCAGCTCGATCACATGACGCGCGGGCGGGTGATGCTGGGCTGCGGCCCCGGCGCGTTGCCGTCGGACGCCTATATGCTCGGCATCGATCCGATCGTGCTGCGCCGGCGGATGGTGGAATCGCTCGACGCGATCATCCTCCTGCTGCGCGGCGACGAGAGGGTCACGATCAAGACCGACTGGTTCGAGCTGCACGAGGCGCGGCTGCACCTGGCACCCTATTCCGATCCGCGCTTCCCGATTGCGGTCGCCAGCACGATCACCCCCTTCGGCATGATGGCCGCCGGCAAGCACGGGCTCGGCGTCCTGTCGATCGGCGCCGGGATTCCGGGCGGGCCCGAGGCTCTCGCCAGGCAATGGCGTATCGCCGAGGAGACGGCGGCGCAGCACGGGACGCGGATGGATCGAAAGGATTGGCGCGTCGTCGTCACCCTGCATGTCGCCGAAGATGACGAGCAGGCCCTGCGCGAGGTCGGGGCCGGCGAGCGGGTCGAGACCACGACCTATTTCGAGGACACGCTCGGCCGCGAGCCGGGGCTGTCGCAGGACCCGCTGCGCGACGGGGTGCGCGCGGGCACGACGCTCGTCGGCTCGCCCGAGACCGTCGTCAAGGGCATCGAGCGGCTGGTCGAGCTGAGCGAGGGCGGCTTTGGCGGGGTGATGTTCCGGGCTCACGAATGGGCCGGCCGCGAACCGACATGGAAGAGCTACGAGCTCTTCGCGCGCTATGTGATGCCGCGGTTTCAGGGCTCGGCCGCTCCGCTCGCCGCGTCGAACGAATGGGTGCGCACGAATCGCCGGAAGGTCTTGGGCGGCAATGTCGAGGCGGTGCGGCGCGCCTTCACCGATACCGGCCGCGCCGTCCCCGACGAATACCGCTACCGCACGGTCGGCGCGCGCGACATCGATCCGCGCGTCAAGGAATAAAGGCCGGCCTCGAAACGCCGTCGTAAAATCGCCATTGCCCGATCAGCTCGCGCCATGACGCAAAGCCCGATCCCGGCATTCGGCTTGCTTCTCCGGACAGCCCTGCGCCTTCGCGGGGATGACGAATGGGGATCGGCGTAATGCCGATCAGCCCATCACAGTGGACCGTTCGGCAATACCAGCACCTTGCCGCTGCGGCCGCCGCGCTGGGCGTGGGCGAGCGCCGGCTTGATGTCGTCGATCGGGTAGAAGGCTTCGATCGGCGCCCTCAGCACGCCGTCGCGGATTTTGGCGGCGAGATCGGCATAGGTCGCACGCACCTGATCGCGCGTGCGCTTGGCCAGGCCGTCGCCGAGGGTGAAGCCCTTGAGACTGACGCCTCGGCCCAGGACCGCGCGGCTGATCACCAAATCGGCGCCGCTCATCGAACCGTAGCTGACCATCACCCCGCCCTCGGCGACGCAGTCGGCAACGCGCTTGCACGCTTCGCCCGACACCGCATCGATGCCGAGCCGGATCGGCGCGCCGCCGGCGGCTTGACGAGCACGCTCTGCGAGGTCGGGGCCGTCGACCAGCACGACATCGGCACCGAGCGCCTTCAGCCCGGCTGCCACATCGTCGCGGCGCACGATGTTGACGGTATGCATGCCTTTCGCCTTGGCCAGCACGATAAGATGCCGGCCGACCGCCGAATTAGCGACATCCTGAATGACCCAGTCGCCGGGCTTCAGCGCGACATGATCCTCGAGCAGCAGGAGCGCGGTCGCGGGGTTGATGCGCAGCATCGCCGCCTGCGCCGGATCGAGCCCCGCCCGCAGCGGGATCGCGTCGACGGCCGGGATGCGCCGGCGCTGCACCCAGTTCTCGCGCTGCATGTGGATGACGAGATCGCCCGGCCGGATATCGCCGACCCCGGCGCCGACCGCCGCGACCCGGCCGACGCATTCCGCCCCCGGCGTCGCCGGCAGCGGGGGATGCAGGCGATAATTGCCGCGGCAGAACGAGATATCCGCCGGGTTGATCGGAAAGGCCAGCACGTCGAAGACAATTTCGCCGGGACCGGGAGCCCCCACATCCGGCGCTTCGATGCAATGGGCGACCGTTTCCGGCGCGCCGTAATCGGTGATCTCGACCTTCTTCATCGGATTTCCCCGGTTGCCAGTCGAAGCCTTCCGCCATTATGCGCCGGATCTGCGCCACGTCCATCGGCGAGATATCGACAGTCTTCACCGGTCTCTGCGGAGATTGGTCGGCATTGACACCGAGATCGGATAGCGGGTTAACGCATCGATGTCGCGCCGAGATCCGCCTGTCATCATCATCCATTCGCTCGGCCAGGCGGTCGCAGCGCTGAAGGCCGCCGCCGGCAGCGGCCGTCCCGTTATCCTCGCCAGTGCGCCGGAAGCCGGCATCTATGCGGGCCCAGGCTGGTTCGGGGCGCTCCTCGAAGCGGCGCGGGAGGCCGTCCCCGCCGCGGAATTCTCCGCGCTTCTCGATTGCGGCGATCAACCCGGCGCCGCATTGGCGGCGATCCGCTCAGAGATCGAAGGGGTTATATTCACCGGCCGAACGGACGTCGCCCGCCGCCTCGCCGACATCGCCCGACAGCACGGCGTGCGCCTCGAAACCGATCGCCTCGCCGCCCTCGACCTCGGCGACGATTTCTTCGCCTCCGCGGCGAATGTCGAAAAGCGTTGCCTCGCCTTCCTGTCTCGAGCGGCTTTGACGCTGCGACCGGAGCCGGGCAGCTAGCGCATGATCCGATCAGGTCGAACC
This sequence comes from uncultured Alphaproteobacteria bacterium, assembly GCA_963814865.1. Taxonomy (GTDB): domain Bacteria; phylum Pseudomonadota; class Alphaproteobacteria; order ATCC43930; family CGMCC-115725; genus AP-15. The sequence continues at coordinate 53,933 of CAWFEN010000009.1, forward strand.
AGTCCTCCCGTCGCCCCCGCGCAAGCGGGGGTCCAGGGCCACCGCCCTGTCGCTCGCCCCCTGTTCATGCCAGGGGCAGGCTCTGGGTTCCCGCTTTCGCGGGAAAGACGGTTCAATATGATCGGAATCTGCTCTAGAGCGCCGATCTTCGGCTCGAGCCGCCGCCGTCGATGGTGATGATCGAGCCGGTGGTGTAGGCGGAACGGCCGGAGGCGAGGAAGGCCGCCATCCAGGCGATCTCCTCGGGCTTGGCGGCGCGGCCGAAGGCATAACCCTTCATCAGCTCCTGCCAGCGCTCGGCGTCGCCGAAGCGGTCCTGGGCGCGGGTACGCATCAGGGTCACGAGGCGTTCGGTCATGACCGGGCCGGGGTTGATGCCGAGAACGCGCAGCCCGTCGCGCGGCGCGGTGCCGCCCATCGCCCGGGTGAACGCCATCAAGGATGCGTTCCCCGACGAGCCGGCGATGTAGTCGAAATCGGGGTTCTCGCCGGCCGCCCCCAGGATATTGACGATTACACCCTGCTGGCGCGCGCGCATCAGCGCATAGAAACGCCGCGTCATGTTGATGTAGCCGAACACCTTCAGATCCCAGGCGGTGCGCCAGCGCGCCTCGTCGATCGCGTCGATATTGCCGCCCGGAATGGCGCCGGCGTTGTTGACGAGGATTTCGGTGTCGGCACATTCGGCCGCGAGCTTGTCGACATTGCCGCTGTCGGACAGGTCGAGCGGAAACACCCGCACTGCGACATTGTGCTGGGTGGCGATGGCCGCCCGCGCCGTTTCGAGATCGGCGGCGGTGCGCGCCACCAGCACGACGTCGCAGCCCTCCTCGGCCAGCACCTCGGCGCAGGCCCGCCCGATCCCCTTCGAGGCGCCGGTCACCAGCGCCTTCTTTCCGCGCAATCCCAGATCCATTCCCGGTCCTCCGATAAAGGCTGCGACGATCCCAGTGGTACTGACCTGACAAATGACGCCCCTGCTTCCTGACCGTCGCCCCCGCGCAGGCGGGGGTCCAGGGCAGGCGCCCGGCGCCTGCCGCCCCCTGTTCATGCCAGGGGCAGGCTCTGGGTTCCCGCTTGCGCGGGAATGACGAGGAGGAAGGCAGACGGGTGCCAGGCGTCAGAACCGCCCCACTAGCCGATTTTGCTCCAGGTCAGCTCGTGCTTGTTGTGAAAGAGGTGGCGCAGCTCCGAGCCCGGTATGCCGGCAAAGCGGCGCGCGGTCGCGTGATCGGTCCGGCCCTGAAACTTGATCGTGCAGACGAAACGCCGGCAGGTTCCGGCCGCGAGCCAGCGCTCGACCAGCGCCAGGAGCCGGGCCGGGTAGCACGCGATATCGACAAACAGCCAATCGACCCGGCCGATCACGCGCGGATCGAGGGCAAAGGCGCTCTCCAACCGGTGCTCGATGCCGGGAAGCTGCGCAATTTCGGGTGCCAGCGGCGCCTTGTCGACGCCGATCACTCGCGCGCCCATCCGCTGCAAGACCCAGCTCCACCCGCCCGGGCTGCTGCCGAGGTCGAGGCAGGTCTCGCCCGGCTGGGGCCGACAGCCGATCAGCGTCAGCGCCTCCCATAATTTCAGATAGGCGCGGCTCGGCGGGCCGGCATGATCTTCGACGAAATGTACCTCGCCGTTCGGAAAGGGGCTGGTGCAATGCGGCGACGCCAGCAGCGTTCCGGCATCGAGCAAGGTCCACGAGCCGAGCGGTGCCGCCGGCGCCGGCATCCCGAAGACAAGCGGCTTGGCCGACACCTTGGGCAATTGTTCCTGGATCAGCATTGCGCGGCGATGCAGCACCGGCGCATAGACCGCCCAATTGCGCTGCACGGCGCGCAGTTTCGCCGCCGCATCCGAGATCGACATGATCGCGATCTCCTGCGGATCAAGCCACACGTTGGCGGCCCATGCGGCCGGGCGCGGCGGTCCTGCGGCGACCAGCAGCTTTCCATGCGCCCGCTCGACGGTGCCCAGCTCCTCGGCGAGTTCGTCGATGAAGCCCTCGGCGGCGAGATAAGCGGTGCGCGCCTTCATGATCGGCGCAGTCTCGCACGCCGAGGCTTGGCGCGTGTCCGGAGATTTGCCACAGTGACGGCATGCCATTGGACCCCGACATCGCCGAACTCGACCGGCTGATCGCGCTGGCGCGGCGCGCCGTCGTCTTTACCGGCGCCGGCATCAGCACCGAATTGGGCATCCCCGATTTCCGCAGCCCCGGCGGCATCTGGACCCAAATGGCGCCGATCGATTTCGCCGATTTTCTCGCTTCGGAGGAGGCGCGCCGCGAGACCTGGCGGCGGCGTTTTGCGATGGCGGAGACCTTTCGACGCCGCGGCGCCGAACCGCGGCCATCGCGCGGTCGCTGCGCTGGTCCGCCGCGGCACGGCGGCGGCCGTGATCACCCAGAACATCGACGGGCTGCATCAGGCCTCCGGCGTCGCCGGGGATCGCGTCATCGAATTGCACGGCAACACGACCTATGCGCATTGCCTCGATTGCGGCGCGCGCTACGAGATCGAGGCGCTGCGCCAAGCCTTCGAGCGCAACGAAACCGCCCCGCTCTGCGATTCCTGCGGCGGCTTTATCAAGACCGCGACGATCTCGTTCGGCCAGGCGATGCCGGCGGAGGCGATGCGGCGCGCACAGATCGAGACCATGGCCGCCGATCTGTTCATCGTCGCGGGCTCGTCGCTGGTCGTCTATCCGGCCGCCGGGTTCCCGGAGCTCGCCAAGCGCAACGGTGCGGCCCTGGTCATCATCAACCGCGAGCCGACCGGGCTCGATGCAATCGCCGATCTCGTGCTTCACCGGGCGATCGGCGAAACCCTCGGCGCCGCAATCGGTGTCGAATAACGCAAACAGGGGAGGACCGACGATGCGACTCGCGGGCAAGGTTGCGCTGATCACCGGCGCCGCGTCCGGCATGGGCGCCAGCATGGCGAAACTGTTCGCCGGCGAAGGCGCCAAGGTCGTCGTCGCCGACATGCTCGAAGACGCAGGCGGGCAGGTCGTCGCCGACATCACCAGGGCCAACGGCGCGGCGGTGTTCCGCCGCCTCGACGTCAGCAGCGAGACGGAATGGAAGGCCGCGGTCGATGCCGCGCTGGCCGCCTACGGCAGGCTCGATATTCTCGTCAACGATGCCGGGCTGAGCGGCAGCGCGGTCGAGGATCTGTTCGACACCGCGGCGTGGGACCTGCTGATGGCGGTCAACGCCCGCGGCGTCTTTTTGGGGATGAAATTCGCGATCCCGATCATGCAGGCACAGGGCGGCGGGTCGATCGTCAACATCTCGTCGATCTCGGGCATCACCGGCCAGCACCACATCCATGTCGCCTACAACGCCTCGAAAGGCGCCGTCCGCACCCTGACCAAGGCGGCGGCGGTGCAGCACGGCGCCGACAACATCCGGATCAATTCGGTGCATCCGGGGCTGATGCCGCCGATGCGCTCGTCGAAGCGCACCGCCGATCCCGAAATCCGGGCCAAAATGCTGCAGCAGGTGCCGATGGGCCGCGCTGGCAGACCCGAGGAGGTCGCCAACGCGGTCCTTTTCCTGGCCTCGGACGAAGCCTCCTACATCACCGGCGCCGAGCTTTACGTCGATGGCGGCTATCTCGCCACTTAGGCAGACCGCTCGGTCGGGCTGACCGGGCGGCGCCCGGTTGATCGCAGCGCCGGCGCTGAAACGCCGAGCGAAGCCGCGCGGTGCCGTCATTTGACGACGATCGTCCCGATCATATGAGGGTGGATCGAGCAAAAGTATCTGTAGCGGCCCGGCCGGTCGAACAGGAAGGCGAATTTGTCTCCCGTGTCCAGCGCCGCCGATTTGAATGACGCGGTTTTATCGATGCTGTTCACGGTATGAGGCTCCTCGTCGCGGTTGATCCAGACGACCTGCGTCCCGGCCGGGATCGTCACTGTCGGGGGCAGGAAGGCGAAATTCTCGATTGCTATCTGGGGCGCCGGTAATGTCGCCGCCTGGTGCGCCGTCACCGCCGCGGCGCAGAGGGACAATGCTCCGCCGATGGCGAGACCAAGGGACCGCCGCGAAATGCAAGCCGTCATTGTCGCCTCGCTATGCCAGGGTGAGGTCGGTGGCGGCGACTCCGATGGTCGGGAGGTAATCGATACGGCGCACGCCGAGCACTGATTTCAGCCGATCGGCCGGGACCTTCATCGGCCCCGGACCAGGCCCGTGGCCGGCCGCCGGCTGCGGGAAGGCGGTCGACATCGCGGTCCGGAACGAGACCTCTCCTTCGACTTTCTGCACGACCTGGTGAATATGCCCGTTGAGCACGGTCACCGAGCCAAACCGCTTCATATAGCCGAGCGCCTGCGCCGCATCGTCGGTCGTCCATCCCCATTGCGGGTAGATCGGCCACAGCGGCACATGGGCCATGACCACGATCGGCGTGCTGGCGCTGCGCCCCTCGAGGTCCTTCTCGAGCCATTCGATTTGCGCCGCGCCGAGTGTGCCCCCGGTCGCCGGCTTGAAGCCCAGCACGTTGATCAAAGCGACGAAATGAACGCCGCCCTGATCAAAGCTGTACCAGCCCCCCGGCGCCGCGCCCTTCTCTCCGAAGCGCTCGGCGAACTCTTTGCCGTCATCGCCGATGACGTCGTGCTCGCCGGGGATGAAATGAATGTCGAGCCTGGCGGCTTTCAGGATCTGGCCGGCGGTGTCGAATTGGGCGGGCTTCGAGAGATGTGTGACGTCACCGGTATGGAGCATCATCGCCGGCCGCCCGGGCAGCGTGGCGATGCGGTCCAGCGCCTGCTTCAGGGTTGCGCCGGGGTCGGGATTGGCCTCGCCCTTGAAGCCGATATGGCTGTCGCTGATCTGCACGAAGGTGAACCCGTCGGTCGCGGCGGCCGAGGCTTCGCTGCCGTGGCCGAGGCCAAATCCCTTCGGGACACCGCTCGCCACGGTCCAGACGATCCCGGTTCCCGCCCAGGCCAGGCATTTGAGAAGGCCGCGCCGGCTGGTTCCGGCCGCGCCGGCGTTCGAGGAATGCTCGTTATCCATGGTCGTTGCTCCCGTTTGCTGGTAACGGGGGCGGAGACCGGAGACCGCGCCGGCTTATTCGCAATCAGAAAAAAATTTTCAGCACCGAATAAATCGGCCGACCGTGTGGTCTAATCCGCATCGCGCGCCGATACGAAACGGTATCGGGCATTCGGTTCCTGCAGGGCGACGTGCCGGCTTCATCGCGCAACGGCTCATTTGAGGCGGTCGTGCTGCCGCATCTCGACGCCGCGCACAATTTGGCTCGCTGGCTGGTGCGCGATGCCACAGCGGCTGAAGACGTCCTGCAGGAGGCTTTGCTGCGCGCCTTGACCTATTTCCCGAGCTTCAGGGGCATCAACCCGCGCGCGTGGCTGTTGCAGATCGTTCGCAACACCGCCTACAGCTCGCGGAGCCTCGATCGCGGCATCCAGCTCGTGCCGCTTGCCGGCTCGGCGGAAGACGGCGAGAGAACCGGCGTCGATTTGCCCTCGGGCGACGACGACCCGGAGACGAGCCTGATCAAAGCACGCGACCGGTGCCGCATGCGCGAGCTGATCGCCGCGTTGCCGGTCGAGCTGCGCGAGACCCTGGTCCTGCGCGAGCTGGAAGAGCTCTCGTACAAGGAGATCGCCGAAGTGACGCGGACACCGATCGGCACAGTCATGTCGCGGCTGTGGCGGGCGCGCCGCTTGCTGTTGCAGGCCGCAGCCGAAAGGGAGCGGAGCCCATGATCGGACCGGAACCCTCCCAGCGCTGCGAGATGGTCCTTCTGGTGCAGGCCGAATTCGATGGCGAGCTCGACGCGGCGCAGGCGGCGGCATTGGCCGCACATCGCGCGCAGTGCCCGGTCTGCGAGGCAGCCGGGCGAACGCTGGCGCAGGCCCGCGGGCTGATGCGCGAGGCGCCGTACCTGCCGCTGCCCGACGCCGCGCGCCGGCGGGTGCTGGCCCGGCTCGATGCCGCCCGGCCGGCTCGGCCGGAGCGCTTCTTCTGGCCGCGGCTGCGCGCCTGGCGGACCGCCGGCCTCGGCTTCGGCCTCGGGGCCGCCTGTGCCGCCGCGCTGGCCGTGCTGATCCTGTCGCCGGCCGAGCAGGACCTGACCCTGAGCCGAGAGATCGTCGCCGACCATATCCGGGCATTGCAGCCCGGCCACCTCGAAGACGTCGTCTCGACCGACCGGCACACGGTCAAGCCCTGGTTCGACGGCAAACTCGATTTCGCTCCGCCGGTCAAGGACCTGGCCGCGGCCGGCTTTCCGCTGACCGGCGCCCGGCTCGATTATCTCGGCGGCCGGCCGGTAGCGGCGCTCGTCTATCGCCATGGCAGGCATATCATAGACTTATTCGCATGGCCGGAGGCCAGGAGTGCCGGCGGCAACCCGGCGGAGACCGAGCACCACGGCTACAGCGTCGTGCACTGGACCTGGAACGGGATGGCGCTGTGGGCCGTCTCCGACGTCGAGCCGAGCCAGCTGCGCGATTTCTCCGATGCCTGGAAGCGCTCGCCCTGAACGCCGGGCAGCGGACCAGCCGGGCGATCACGCCGGCCGGCCGCGAAGCGGCTCGCCTGCGAGCTCGGCGGCCGGCACCGCCCGATCGTCGGCCGCTTCCTCCTGGGCAGTAAGGTTGTCCTTGATGCTGCCCAGCGCGTCGATCATTGCGTCGCGCGTGCCCGGCGCCAATCCGGCAAAGGATTCCTCGCGGATCGCCAGGTTGATGTCGAGGATGCGCGCGACCACCGGCTCGGCCCCCTGCGCCAGCCACAAGGTCCGCACCCGTCGGTCGGTCGGGTGGGCGCGGCGCTCGACGAGCCCCTCCTCATGCAATTTGTCGAGCATGCGCACCAGCGCGATCGGCTCCAAATCGAGCCAGGCCGCGACCTCCGCCTGGCTCACCCCTTCGTTGCGCGCGACATAGAGCACGACCGCCGCCTGCCGCCGGGTGATCAGCAGTCCCGTCTTTCGCGCCCGCCGCTCGAAGCGCCGCTTGATCAGACGCGAGACGTCGTGAACGAGAAAGCCGAAGGTGCGGTCTGCGGCCTGGGACGCGGCCGTCTCGACACGCTCGCTCGCCACATGGTTGCGGGTCATCGTCGTCACTCCGCGCCGTGCCGCTCTTGCATCAATGCCGGTCTGCCCTCGCCCGACAGAGCTTCCGCCATGCGCGACGGCCGGTAGGGACGGCCGACCCAGCGGGCGAAGCGGTCGAGATAGAGGTAGATGACCGGGGTCGTATAGAGGGTCAGCCATTGCGAGATCAGCAGCCCGCCGATGATCGCGACGCCGAGCGGCTGGCGCAATTCCGCGCCGCCGCCCTGGCCAAAGGCGATCGGCATGGCGCCGAACAGCGCGGCGAAAGTCGTCATCATGATCGGCCGGAAGCGCAGCAGGCAGGCCTGATGGATTGCTTCCTGCGGGCTCTTGCCTTCGAGCCGCTCGGCCTGCAGCGCGAAGTCGATCATCATGATCGCGTTTTTCTTGACGATGCCGATCAGCAGGATGATGCCGACGATCGCGATGACCGACAGCTCGTAATGCAGCAGCATCAACAGCAGCAGCGCGCCGACGCCGGCCGAGGGCAGGGCCGACAGGATCGTGATCGGGTGGATGTAGCTCTCGTAGAGGATCCCCAGCACGATATAGACGACGAGGATCGCCGCCGCGACCAACAGCGGCATCGACGACAGCGAGGCCTGGAAGGCCTGTGCGGTGCCCTGGAACGACGCGTTCAGCGTCGGCGGCACGTGCAGGCGCTGGGTCATCGCCTGAATCGCGTCGACCGCCTGTCCGAGTGCCACGCCTGGAGCCAGGTTGAACGACAGTGTGACCGCCGGGAAGATGCCCTGGTGACTGATCAGCAACGGTTCGGTCTGCCGCGCGAAATGCGCGAAACTGCCCAGCGGCACCTGAACGCCACCGGGACCAGAGACGTAAATCTCGGACAGCAGGTTTGGGTCGTGCTGGTACCGCGGCTGGACTTCGAGCACGACCTTGTATTGGTTGGTCGCGGTATAGATCGTCGCGACCTGCCGCTGGCCGAATGCATCGTAGAGCGTCTGGTCGATCTGGTTCATCGACAATCCGAGCCGATAGGCGGCATCGCGGTCGATCTCGATCGCCAAATGGGCGGCGGCAATCTGCTGATCGGTCGCGACTTGCTGCAGCTCGGGCAGCTTTTTCATCTCCCCTTCAAGTATCGGCGCCCAATGGTTGAGTTCATCGACGTTGGTATCGGTCAGCGTATACTGGTATTGGGTGCGCGACAGCCGGCCGCCAACCGTGATGTTCTGCGGTACCTGCATAAAGAATTTGGCACCCTCGATGCCGGCGACCTTCTCGCGCAACCGCTGGATGATCTGCTCCGCGGTGGCATCGCGCTGGTCATAGGGCTTCAGTCCCCAGAAGATTCGCGCCGTATTCTCGGCCGGGTTGTAAGGCGTGGCGCCGTCATACGAGAAGACGCCCTCGACACCAGGATCATGCCTGACGATGTCGACGACCTTGCGCCGGATCTTGTCGGTCTGGAGCATCGAAGCGTCTTCGCGGATATCAAGCTCGCCGAAGATGAACCCGGTATCCTGCTGCGGAAAGAAGCCCTTTGGCATATTTACGTAGAGACACCCGGTTGCGAGCATCAGCAGCAGCGTCGCCAGCAGCGCCGAAAACTGGTGGCGGAACACGAAGTGGAGCCCGCGGTCATAAGCGCGCAGCGCCGTCTGGAAGACCCGTTCGGAGCCGCGATTGAAGCGACCCTTGGGGTGCAGCCCTTCCTGCTTCAAGAACAGCGAGCACAAGACCGGGGTCAGGGTCAGCGATATCGCCGCCGAAGCGACAACCGCAACCGAAACCGTCACCGCAAATTCGCGGAACAGGCGACCGATGATGCCGCCCATGAAAAACAGCGGGATAAACACCGCGATCAATGAGAAGGTAATCGAAATAATCGTAAAGCCAATTTGCCCTGCGCCCCGCAGCGCGGCGTCGAACGGGCGCATTCCCTGCTCGATGTAGCGCACGATGTTTTCGATCATCACGATCGCATCGTCGACAACGAAGCCGACACAAATGGTCAACCCCATCAGCGAGATGTTGTCGATGCTGTAGCCGCCGACATACATGACGCCAAAGGTGGCGAGCAGCGACAGCGGCACCGCCAGGCTCGGGATCACCGTCGCCCACAAGGTTCGCAGGAACAGGAAAATCACGATGATGACGAGCGCGATGGTCAGCAGCATCGTCAGCTGGACGTCACGGACCGCGGCGCGGGTCGTCTCCGAGCGGTCGGACATCAAATCGACATGGACCGACGGCGGCAGCGATTGCTCGAGCTTTGGCATCAACGCTCTGATGCCGTCCACTACGGCGATCGTGTTGGCGCCCGGTTCCTTCTGGATGGCGATGCCCTCGGCGCGCTGGTCGCCGAACCACGAGCGGAGCCGCTCGTTCTGCACCGAGTTGATGACGTCGCCGACATCCCTGATGTGCACCGGCGCGCCGTTCTTGTAGGCGATGATGATGTTGCCGTATTGCGCGGCGTTGAACAGCTGATCGTTGGTATCGAGCGCGATCGCCTGATGCTCGGTCTCGATCTCGCCTTTCGGGTTGTTGACGGTGGCGGCGACGAGCGCGTTGCGCACGTCTTCGAGGCCGATCCCCTTGGCTGCCAGCGCCGCCGGGTTGATCTGGACGCGGGCGGCGTAAGGCATCGAGCCGAAGACGAAGACCTGTCCCACGCCGGGCTCGGTCGACAGGCGGTCCGCGAGGACGTTGGTGGCGTAATCGTCGACCTTGTAGGGCGGCAGAGCGTCGGAGTGGATCGCATAGATCAGGATGGAAAAATCCGCCGGGTTCACCTTGCGGTAGGTCGGCGGTGTGGGCATGTTCTGCGGCAACACGCCGCTTGCCGCATTGATCGCCTGCTGCACGTCGCCCGCGGCGGCATCGATATTGCGGTTCAGGTCGAATTGCAGCGTGATCGAGGTGACGCCGACGCCGCTCCACGACGTCATCTGGCTCAGCGCCGGGATCGACGTGAATTGCGTTTCGAGCGGCGTCGCGATCGCCGACGCCATCGTGCTGGGATCGGCGCCGGGGTACTGTGCCGTCACCGCGATCGTCGGGAAATCGACATTGGGCACCGCCGCCACCGGCAGCAGGTTGTAGGCGCCGATACCGAAGACCAGCACCCCCAACATCAACAGCGAGGTGGCGATCGGCCGCCTGATAAAAGGTTCCGAAATGCTCATCGGCATTTGCTCTTAATCAGAAAAGCTCGAGTTTCTAGGCGCTTGATGCCGCGCGGGTGCAGATCACTCCGCCCCTTGCCGGTCGTGCACCAGCGTCGGCCCCGGCTCACCCGACAGCGCTTCGGCAACCCGCGACGGACGATAGGGACGCCCGGCCCAGCTGGCGAAGCGTTCGAGATAGAGATAGATGATCGGCGTCGTGTAGAGGGTCAGCCATTGCGAGACCGCGAGACCGCCGACGATGGCGATGCCGAGCGGCCGGCGCAGCTCGGAGCCCGCACCTTGGCCGAGCGCGATCGGCAGACCGCCGAACAATGCGGCAAACGTCGTCATCATGATCGGGCGAAAGCGCAGCAGGCAGGCCTGGTGGATCGCCTCGCGCGGGCTCTTGCCTTCGATCCGCTGGGCCTGGAGGGCAAAGTCGATCATCATGATCGCGTTCTTCTTGACGATGCCGATCAGCAGGATGACGCCGATCATCGCGATCACGGAGAGATCGTAATGAAACAGCATAAGCGCCAATAGCGCGCCGACACCCGCCGACGGCAAGGCCGACAAAATCGTGATCGGGTGGATGTAGCTTTCGTAAAGCACGCCCAGGACGATGTAGACGACGAGAATCGCCGCCGCGACAAGAAGCGGCGTGGACGACAGCGAAGCCTGGAAGGCCTGCGCCGTGCCCTGGAACGAGCCGTTGAGCGTTCCCGGTACGTGGAAGTCGGTCATCAGCGCCTGGATCTTGTCGACCGCCTGGCCGAGCGACACTCCCGGCGCCAGATTGAACGACAAGGTCACGGCGGGGAATTGTCCCTGATGGTTGATCGACAGCGATTCGACTTTCGAGGTGAAATGGGCGAATGCGCTCAATGGAATCTGCGCACCGTTGGGCCCGCCGATATAGATCTTCGACAGCGCCGTCGGATCCTTCTGAAACTGGGGCTGAACCTCGAGGATCACCTTGTACTGGCTGGTCGAGGTATACATGTTGGCCACTTGGCGCTGGCCGAACGCATCATAGAGCGTCTGGTCGATCAACGACGGCGAAATGCCGAGGCGCGAGGCGGCGTCGCGGTCGATCTCGATCGCGATGTGCGGCGCGGCGACCTGCTGGTCGGAGGCGACATCCTGCAGCTCCGGCAGCTTCTTCATCCCCCGTTCGATGATCGGCGCCCAGTGATTGATCTCGTCCTGGTCCGTGTCGGTCAGCGTATATTGATACAAGGTGCGGCTGAGGCGCCCACCGACGCTGATGTCCTGCCCGGATTGCATATAAAATTTGATGCCTTGGACCGCCGCGACCTTGGGGCGCAGCCGCTGGATGATCTGGTTCGAGGTCGAATTGCGCTGGTCATGCGGCTTCAGCTGGATGAACACCCGAGCAGTATTCTCGGTCGGGTTATACGCAGAGGCCCCGGTGAAGGATAATATGCCGGAGACGTCGGGATCCTTCCGGACGATGTCGACGATCTGGTGGGTGAGATCCGCCATCGCCAGGAACGAGGTGTCCTCGCGCGTATCCCCCTGGCCAAAGATAAAACCGGTATCCTGCTCCGGAAAAAAGCCCTTGGGGATGGTGACATAGAGATAGCCGGTCAGGAAGATCAGCGCCAAAGTCGACAAGAGGGTCGGCAATTGGTGGCGGAAGACAAAACCAAGGCCCTGGTCGTAGACGCGCAGCATCCAGTCGAAACCGCCCTCGAGGACGCGGTTGACGCGGCCCGCCGAATGCAGTCCCTGCTCTTTCAGGAAGAGCGAGCATAAAACCGGCGTCAAGGTCAGCGAAATCGCCGCCGACGCCACCACCGCCACCGACACGGTAACGGCGAACTCGCGGAACAGCCGGCCGATGATGCCGCCCATGAACAGCAGCGGGATAAAGACCGCGATCAGCGAAAAGGTAATCGAGATGATCGTGAAGCCGATCTGGCCGGCGCCTTTGAGCGCGGCATCGAACGGGCGCATGCCCTGTTCGATATAGCGCACGATGTTCTCGATCATCACGACGGCGTCGTCGATGATGAAGCCGACCGAGATTGTCAACGCCATCAGCGAGATGTTGTCGAGGCTGTAGCCGACCGCATACATGACGGCAAGGGTGGCCAGCAGCGACAGCGGCACCGCCATGCTCGGGATGATCGTCGCCCATAACGTCCGCAGGAACAGGAAGATGACGAGGATGACGAGGGTGATCGTCACCATCATCGTGAACTGCACGTCGCGCACTGCCGCGCGGATCACGAGCGAGCGGTCGGAGAGGAGCACGACATGGATCGAAGGAGGGAATGATTCCATGATCCGGGGAACCATTGCCTTGATCGTGTCGACCAGCGCGATCGTGTTGGCGCCGGCTTGGCGCTGGACCGCCAGACCCTCGGCCTTGGTATCGTTGTACCACGCGCCGGTACGCACGTTCTGGACCGAATCGATCGCTTTGCCGACGTCCTTTACGCGAACCGGAGCGCCGTTGCGGTAGGCGATGATGACGTTGTTGAAGGCCGCAGCGTTGAACAGCTGGTCGTTGGTGTCGAGCGTATAGGTCTGGTGCACGCCTTCAAGGCTGCCCTTCGGCCGGTCGAGCGTCGTCGCCGTCAGCGCGTTGCGCACGTCCTCAAAGCCAAGGCCGCGTGACGCCAGCGCCCCGGGGTCGATCTGCACATGCGCGGCATAAGGCTGCTGGCCGAAGATTCGAGACTCCGAGACGCCGGGCACCGTCGACAGTTTTTGCGCCAGGATCGTGTAGGCAAAATCGTCGACCCGGTAGATCGGCAGCGCATCGGAGTGAACGGCATAGATCAGGACCGGGCGATCGGCGGGATTGGTCTTGCGATAGGTCGGGGGGCTCGGCAGGTCCGCGGGCAACAGACCGCTGGCGGCGTTGATTGCCTGCTGCACATCCTCCGCCGCGCCGTCGATGTTGCGCGACAGATCGAATTGCAAGGTGATCGACAACGAGCCGATGCCGCTCGTCGAGGTCATCTGGTCGAGTGCGGGGATTGCGGCGAATTGCTGCTCGAGCGGCGTCGCGACCGCCGAGGCCATCGTGGCGGGGCTTGCGCCAGGATAATTGACCGACACCACGATGGTCGGAAAATCGACATTCGGCAATGCCGCCACCGGCAGCAGGCCATAAGCGCCGATGCCGAAGACCAGGACGCCCAGCATCAACAGCGAGGTCGCGATCGGCCGGCGGATAAAGGGTTCCGAAATGCTCATTGGCAGTTACCTGCGAATTTCGGTAGAGGCCCGGTGGGGTCGGAAACCGGTGGCGGAGGCAGGGGCTTCGCTCAGCCGGCGGCGCCCGGCGGCCGCGGCTGGAGCAGCCTGACACGGGCGCCTTCGGTCAGTCGAAACTGGCCGTCGACCACCACCCGCTCGCCGGGTGTGAGCCCCTTGGTGACGACCGCGATGCCGTCCTGTATCGAGGCGATGTCGACGGCGCGTCGCTCGACCGTATCATCGGGCTTGATGACATAGGCGTAGCTGCCGTTCGGCCCCTCCTCGATGGTCTGCGAGGGCACCGTCGCGACCTTGGGGCGCACCGCCAGGATCACGCGCAGGCTGACGAATTCGCCCGGCCACAGGCGTTCGTCCTGGTTGTCGAAGCGCGCCTTCAGATGGATCGTGCCGGTCGATTGATCGATCGCATTGTCGATCAAGGTCAGCTTGCCCTCGGACAGCAATTGGCTGCCGTCGCCGGTGTAGGCGCGCACGGTGAGCGGCGCCTTCTGCTGTTGCTCGCGGATTTCGTCGAGCGTTCCCTGCGGCAAGGTAAAGCTGACGAAGATCGGCTTCAGCTCGGCGATGGTGACCAGCGCGGTGTTGTCGCCGGTATGGACGAGGTTGCCCTTGTCGACGAGCCGCGCGCCCAGACGCCCGTCGATCGGCGAGCGCATGTCGGCATAACCGAGGTTGAGCTGGGCGGTGTCGATCTGGGCCTGGTCGGCCTTGATCGCGGCCTGCAGCGCTCCGACCTGCGCCTTCTGCTCGTCATAGCTCTGCCGGGTCTGGAACCCGGTGCCGAGGAGCTTGGAATAGCGGTCGAGATCGAGCTGGGCGCCGGCCAGCTGGGCCTCGTCCTTCTGCTTGGCCGCCTGCGCCTGTTCGAGCGCCGCCTGGTAGGGCCGCGGATCGATCTGGAACAGCGGATCGCCTTCCTTGACCTCCTGGCCTTCCTTGAAATCGACCTTGACGATCTGGCCGTCGACGCGGGTCTTGACGGTGACCATGTTGTAGGCCTGAACCGTGCCGATGCCTTGCAGGAACACCGGGACATCTTGGGCAAGGACGGTCCCGGCCGTCACCGGGATGCTCGGCGCCGGCGTCTGCGCCGTCGCTATCGGCCCGTTGCCGCCGAGGAAGTGCCACCCCATCACCGCCGCCGCAGCCACACCGATGATCGCCGCCGCGCCGATCGCGCGCCTCACCATGCCGAGCGACTCCCTTGGTTAGTAAAGTTAATGACCGTCTATGATAGACATACACTACGTCCGCCGCGAATTCCTGTCCACCGCAACCTCGCGGGGCGAAATGCCGCGGGCGGCCCGGCGCTAGTCTAGCGCCCCGGCGGCACCTCGATCGGGGCGCAGTTGGTCCGCCCCGACATCAGGCAGTCCTCAAGCTTGGATTCCGCCCCGAGATCGCGGACCAGCACCACTCCGGCGATCGCCAGCGCCAGCACGATGATCAACCCGATCAGCGCTGCCGTTCTTCTCTCCTCGGTCTCTTGGTCGCGATCCTCGATCCGGTTACGCATTCGTTGAGCCACCACTAGATGGCGATCCGCCGCCGGCCAGAGGGTAGAGGCGGCGCTGCGGCCGCACCACCCAATCTAAGTCGCCGGCAGCTTGACAGGTGTCGATACCGCTGCGGGCGCGGACCCGGTGAGCTCTCTGTCGATGTCCTCGATCGACCGGCCTCGTGTCTCCATGCCGAACAGCCAAAAGACGATACCGGCTTGCGCATACCAGAAGCCAAGAAACAGCATGGCCGGGAAGATCGCATCGAGCGTCGCCTGCGGCTTGACGAAGTTGGAGGTGCCGACGATCACCGCCAATCCGAGCGGACCGATGATCTTGCCGAGATTGCCGACGCCATAGCCAAAGCCCATGCCGCTCGCGCGCAACGGCGCCGGCCAGATCTCCGCCGAATACGGCCCGATGATCGCGTAGCTGCCGTCGCCGAAGAAGCGCTGCACCGTCACCAGCAGAAAAAACACCGACACGCCGCCGATGAACGCATTGTAGTAATAACCGGCCAGAGCCAGCAGCAGCCCCCCGGCCAAACCGACGATCGCGCCCGACGGGCGCCGGCCGATCGCGTCCGACAGATAGGAAAATGCGAGGCGGCCGAGAAAGCCCGACAGGCTCAGCCAGATCACCAGCCCGGACGCCGCCGTCGGGCTGATCTTGATCACCAGCACGAACAGGGTCACGATCCACAGCAGCAGCCCGTTGCCACCGGTCTGGCTGAGACTGACCAGGGAGGACACGATCAGGC
Organism: uncultured Alphaproteobacteria bacterium; assembly: GCA_963814865.1. GTDB lineage: Bacteria > Pseudomonadota > Alphaproteobacteria > ATCC43930 > CGMCC-115725 > AP-15. The sequence continues at coordinate 69,684 of CAWFEN010000009.1, forward strand.
TGCGCGGATATTTGAACAGCTCGCGCCACGACGTGTGCTCCGCCTCGGGGATGGCGATCGGCAGTTCGATTTCTTTCGGATCGACCTGCAAGGTCCAGGCGAGCGACCGGCGCGCCTCCTCGAACCTTCCCTTGCGGATCAGCCAACGCGGCGATTCCGGCACCCAGACGCGAATCAGCAGGGTGATCAGCGCCGGCAGCAGGCCGATGGCGAACAGGCCGCGCCAGCCGACATGCGGTTCGAGAAATCGCCCCAGCACCGCACCCAGGGTGAGGCCGAGCGGCAGGCACGAGGTCACCAGCCCGCCGACCCAGCCGCGTTTCGAGGCCGGAACGAATTCCTGCACCAGCGCCTGATCGACCGCAAACAGGCCGGAGACGCCGAAGCCGACGAAGAAGCGCAGGACCGACAGAAAGATCCAGCCGCCCGTATCCGGCGTCAGCGCCATGATGCCGGTGGCAATCGAGAAATTGAGCGCGGTGCCGATGAACGCCTTGCGCCGGCCGATCTTGTCGGCGATCCAGCCCCAGAAGAAGGCGCCCGGAACGGCGCCGATGCCGGCCGACAGCAGGATCAGTGCCGACTGCCCATAGGTCAGGTGCCAGCCGCCGACGACAAAGGCCAGCACGAAGCCGATCAGGAAGTAGTCGAAAAAGTCGAGCATGTCGCCGAGGATCGCGGCGGTCACGATCTTCCACTGGTTCGCCGTCAGCCTCTTTTGCCGTTCCAGATGCTCCAGCATGGCGTGCTCCGCGGCTTCCGACGGCAGGCGGCGATGCGGCGGCAGGCGCCGCCATCGGCGAGAGGATAGCTTCAGCTCGACAGCGCTGGCAATGGCCGCCCGGCCGACAACCGGTCAGCGCGCCGCGACCCCGGTTGCGCCGGCGCGGTCGAGCGCCTTTTCCACCGCCCCGGCGGTCAGCAGCTCGGGCAGAAGCTGGCCCTCGGGCCGCGCCGGACCGTAGACGGCATTGAACGGGATGCCGTACCGGCCGAAGCTTTCGAGATAGGCGGTCAGTGTCGGGTCGGGCCGCGTCCAGTCGCCGCGCATCGCCACCACATCCGGTCGAGCGAGCCGGCTCGCCACCGGCTCGCGGTCGAGCACGACGGCCTCATTGACCTTGCAGGTCAGGCACCAGGCGGCGGTCACATCGACGAAGACGGTCTTGCCGGCGTCGACCGAGCGGCGGATCTGCGCGGCGTCGAACGGGCGCCAGCGGCCGCCCGCCCCAGCCGGGCTCGCCCCGATCGCGCCCGATAGGCCGACACCCGCAAGGGCGGGCCACAGCACCGCCGCGGCGACGGCCGCCGCCGCCGCCGCCGAGGCCAGGCGCGCCGCGATCGCGGGTGTGCCGGGCCGGCGCTTCAGCACCAGCAGCAGGAGCGCGACCAGAAGAGCCGCCGCGGTCCCGAGCGCTACCCGGACGCCGCACAGCGCCGCCAGCACGAACAGCAGCCAGGCCGCGGTCCCGAGCAAGGCCAGACCGAGCAAGAAACGCAATGCGATCAGCCAGCGCCCCGGCCGCGGCAGAACGCGAACCAGCCGCGGCGCCGCGGCCACCGCCAGATAGGGTGCGGCAAAGCCGAGCCCCATCGCGGCGAACACCAAGGCGATCTGGCGCGGCCCCTGCGCCAGCGCAAAGCCGATCGCGGTGCCGACGAACGGCGCCGAGCACGGCGTCGCCAGCAACGTCGCAAAGGCGCCGGTGGCGAAGGCATCGGCGTGTGGCCGGCGGCCATGCGCAGCACCCGCCGCATCGTAGATCAGGCGCGGCAAGGCGATCGGCAGCCAGCCCCACAGGCTCGCCGCGAACAGGGTGGTCAGCGCCGCCATGCCGGCGACAAACCACGGCCACTGGAACTGGATGCCCCAGCCGATCGCCGAGCCCGCCGCCTTGAGCCCGATCAGCGTCCCGGCCATGACGGCAAAGGAAGCCAGAACACCCGCTGCCGTCATCAGCAGCCCGATCCGGATGCGGCGCCGGTCCGCCCCGGCCTGGCTCGCGACCGAGAGCAGCTTCAAGGACAATACCGGCAGCACGCAGGGCATGACATTGAGGATCAGTCCGCCGAGCAGCGCGATGGCGATGATCGGGAGCAGCCGCGCCGCCGCGCCGGGAGCCGGCCCGATCGCCGGCACGGCGGTGAATTCCGCCGCCCGGACGCCGTCGACCAGCGTGAAGGTCAGCGGTTTCCCGGCGACATTTGCGGCACCCGCCCCGCGGATCGGCACCGCGAGGCGCGCATCCCGCCCTTGCTCGGTGAGGTCGACCGCCGGACGGCCGGGCGATCCCTTGGCGAGGCCTTCGACGAACAGATCAGGCGCGCGCAGCGGCGCACCGTCGGTGCGCAGGCGAACCACCAGCTCGGCATCGGCATCGGCATCAGCGGTGGCGACCGTGGCCGGCGACAATTCGAGCCCGGCGGCGGCGAGCCCGCCCGGCACCCGGGCGCGGGCATCGGCGATCAGCGGCGCCTCGGGTGCGGGCGACGCCGGACCCGCCGGCAGCGCCAGATCGAATTTCGCCGAATAGGGCACGCAGATCTCGGCGCAGGCGGCGTAATCGACCGCGGCGTGCAGCACCAGCGCCTCGCCCGGCCGGGCGAGCGTCAGGGCGATCGGCAGGACGACATGGTCTTGATATCCGGCGGTCTCGAAGCCCTGCAGCGAATAGCGCCGCGGCGCCGGCCAGGCGATCTTGGCCTGCGCGAGGTTGCCCGACCCGGCCCAATCGATGCTCGGCGGTATCCCGGCATCGCCGGGCGAGCGCCAATAGGCGTGCCAGCCGGGCGCCAGCCTGATTTCGAGCCCGCCCTCGACCGTCGCCGCCGATCCCGTGGCATCGGTCGCGGCGATCAGCCGCGCGGCGGCATGCTCGTCGCCGACCCAACCCGTCGCCGCCGCCAGAGCCGCCGTCGCCCCGCCGAGCACCAGCGCCGCCGCCAGCCCCAGACCGCTCCACCCGAAACGCCGCACCCCGTCCTCTCCGCCAACCGGCCGCCTGAATGACAGCCTATAAAGGCACGAACAAGGCCGTCGCGGGGCGGGACCGGCAGCCGGCGTGAATGATGCAGCGCGATCCTGGCGCCGCGCCGCAATCGCGGCGGGACCACCGCGTCATCAATCGAAATCGGTCGTTTTCCATTCGTCGAAGCACGGCCAATGGATGATGATGCGCACATGTTTCGGCGGTTTGTATCCCAGCCGGTAATAAACATGAAGCTTGGGATGGTGCGGCGGCCGATCCCGATCCTTCTTCTTTTCGTGATGCGCCAATTTGAGGCGATCATGGTCGTGAACCTTCTTGTCGAAATCCTTCTTCGAGCGTTCGATCGTGCGGTCTCGGCGCAGCAGGTCCTCCCTATCTGCACGCAGGAAATCCTCCCTGTCTTTGCGCAGGAAGTGATCGACGGCTTCCTTGTGCGAGCGGCGTTTCAACAGATCCACGCCTTCATCCGTCAGCGAACCCTCGATCAGGTCCCGCGCAGCCCCCGCACCGCCCCATACCGCCATCATCGGCTCGAAAGCGGTGTCGAGGCCGTGGCCGAAATCGGGGGCGCCCTCGACCGCATTGGCCGACCCCCAAGGTTCCGCGGGGTCGATATCGGTCACCGGATCGTCCGACAAAAATTCATAAAGGTTCACGCCGTCGCCTTCTTCCTCGGGATCGCGCGACAGCCAACGGCCGGTGCGCGGGTCGTAGGCGCGGGTTTCGGTCAGATAGAGGCCGCTCGCGGCATGGTAGAACATGCCGGCATAGCGGAAATCGGTAAAAGGCCCGCTCGCCGGCGTCGTGGTCGGGTTGCCATAGGCGTCGTAATCATAGGCCTGCACCATCGACACCAGGGAGCTGGCGACGTAGGCGTCGCGCACCGAGCCGAGCTGGTCGGGACCGTAATAGAATAGTGTATCGTTCGCCGCCGTGGCCGCCGGGATCACTTCGCCCTCGTCGTAATAGAGGCGGTTGACCGCGCCGCTGCCGGTGCGCGACTGGCAGATCTGCGTTCCGCACCAGATGTAGCGTGTCGTGGTTGGAGCGCCCGAGACCGGCGTCTCGGTGATCGCAACGCGCCGGCCGAGGCCGTCATAAGAGAAGCTGGTCTTCTGACCCTGATGCGCGGTGTAGGAGATGCCGACGAGCCGGTTCTCTGCGTCCCAGCTGTAGCTGCGTGCGCCGTCGGAAACCAGCTCGCCGTCGGCGTCGTAGACGAAGCCGGAATTGGTCAGTTCGTTGACGTTGTTGTAGGTCAGCGTGGTGCTGCCGGAGGGCGCGCTGAGCATTGTGATGTTGCCGGCCGGATCGGGCGTGTACCCGTATTTGGCGCCGGTGGTGGAAGCGGCGCTCAGCAGCCGGTACGCCTTGTCGTAGGCGAGGCTCCAGCTTTGCAGCAGGCTCCCCGATTTATTCTCGACGATCTTGGTGATCAGATCCTCGGGCGTCGTGGTGTAGCTGAACTGGCGCTCGCCGGCATGCTCATTGGCGATCCCGGCAAGCCTCCGGTCATCCGTGTTGGAGCGATAAGACCAGGCGGTGGCGACCGCGCCGCCGCTCAGCGCGCGCCTGGTCACCTGCGCGGTCTGGCCGAGATAAGTCAGGGCAAATTTGCCGAGGGCGTCGGTATGGCCGGTCAGCCGGCTGAGCACGTCGTATTTGAAGCTTTCGGGCGTCGCGCCGCCGACGGTGCGGCTGACCACCCGGCCGAGCGCGTCGTAGGCATAGGCGATGGCGCCGTTGGGCAGCGGCCCGCTTTCTTTCCGCAGGCTCAGCGCCCCCGGTGAGCCGACCGGTGCATAGCTGTAGGTGGTCGCGCCGGTGCCGTCGGTCATGGCGGTGAGGCGCGCGAAGTACGGGTCGTAGGTAAAGCTGACGGTGGGGGTCGGGTGCAGCGCATTCCGATAGCTGATGCCGGCGAGCTGGTCGTCGAGCGCATAAGAATAATTCTTGCTCTGGCCGAGCGCGTCGGTGACCGCTTTGAGCCGGCTCGTCGTCAGCTCGTAGGTGTAGGTGGCCGCGGTGCCGTCGGCGTAGATCTTGGCGGTCGGCCGGCTCTCGACGTCGATGTCCCAGCTTGTGGTGTGGCCGTCGGGATCGGTTACGCTCTTGAGCGAGTCGTCTTCGTAATAGGTGTAGGCCGTCTTATGGCCGAGTGGATCGGTGACCGAGCTCAGGCGTCGGTCTTTATCATAGGCGTAGTGCCACACATGGCCCTGCCGGTCCTTGTACGAGACCAGATCCAGCCGGCTGTAGGTGTATTGATCGGTGGTGCCGTCGGGATAGGTTGCCTCGGTCAGTCGATCCGCTGCGTCGTATTCGTAACCGGCCGTCCAGCCGCCGGCATCGGTGTAGCTCGCGATCCGGTCGAACGAATCATAGGTGAAGCTCGCCGAGGTTTTGCCGTCGGCGTTGGTGATTTCCGTCAGATCGCCCGTTGCATCATAGGCGTAGCTCGTTTTCTGGCCGAGCGGATTGGTGGCCGAGACGAGCTGTCCGGCGGCGTTGTAGGTGTAGGTGGTGGTCTTGCCGGCGGCATCGGTATAGGTCAGCGGCCGGTGCCGGCCGTTGTAGGTGAAGGTGGCGATCGTCTGTTGTCCGCTCGCATCCGTCTGCGCGACCGAAATCACGTCGATCTGATTGGCGGCATAGGTCAGCGTGGTAGTCCGCCCGACCGGATCGACAAATTCGGTCGGATTGCCGGCGGTGTCGTAGGCGAATTGGTTGAGCTGGGTCTGGCCGTTGTCGAGCACGCGGGCGATTGCGCTCGGCTGGGAATAGGTGCCGGACGCGCCCGCGCCGAGGCCGGAGGTCTGCCCCGGATAATTGTACCAGACGCGGTTTTCGAGCGGCTCCTTGGTGCTTTCGATCGTCGACCGTCTGGTGCTGCTGATATCCTCGGCGTCGTGAACGAAATGGGTGATTCGCGCGTCGGCATACTCGCAGCCGCCGGACGGCGCACAATGGCCGGCCGCATATTGATGCTTGTCCCAATGAAAGCTGTCGCGGTAGTTGAGATACGAGTTGAACAACGGGCTGGGCATGCCCTGCGGCGCATCGGGCTCGGAAGATGGCACCGGCGCCGGCTCGAAGGTTTCCTCGCGCTCGCCGTAGCCGAGCGGGTCGATGATGTTCAGGAAGCGCTGGTCGGTGGCGCCGACGGAATCGCCGTAGGTGCCATAGGTGAAGCTGGTGCTGCCGTACGGCGTCGTCAGCTTGTCGATCAGCGACGAGGCATCATAGGTGAAGCTCGAGGTCAAGCCTATGACATCGGTGATCGAGATCAGCCTGCTGCTGCTGTCATATTTCAAGCTTGCGCTGCGGCCGAACGGGTCGGTGACCGCGGTTACCAGGAGCGGCGAGATTGGCGACCCATAGCCGAACTTGGTCTCGCGCCCGGTCGCGTCCTCCAGATAGGACAGCCGCACTTGCCCGCTGACCTTCGCATAATGCAGCGACAGCGTGTTCCCTTGCGGGTCGGTGATCTTGGTCAGGAAGACATTGCGCGGATAGACCGCGCTGCCGTCCGACTCGGCATAGGTCTCGACCGTGCCGTCGTTCAGAAAACGCTGGTAGGTCACCGGGCTGGTCTTTTCCAGCGACAGCACCGAGGCATCGTCTTGTTCGGGCGCGAAGTCGCGCGTGCTGCTGTCGTAGCCGGTCTCGGGATAGACGATCCCGCTGCGCTCGTAGAAATTCGCAGTCGCCCCCGGAACGCCGATATTGCCCGGGTCGTCCTGGATATAGCTCAGCCAGTTCAACGTCCATTTCTGGCTGACGTTGAAGTAGCCGAAGCTCGACGACTGGCTTACCAGGCGCTGGTCGTAGCTGAGCGTCACCTCGGCCGAGGGACCGATCGGCGGGGCGTAGCCGGCCGGCGTGTCCGAGAGCGTAACGCCGACCGACTGCTCGTTGATGCCGTAGCCGCACATGCCGGTGTCGTCGCAAGGGGGGTCATCGCCCGCCCCCCACACCCGGCCGGCCTCGTCTGCGCCGACCTTGCGCCACGCCGCATCGCGCCTCTGATTGACCGGTGCCAGAAAATACCCGCTCGCCTCCGAGTTCGAGCGCGGCTTGCGTCACCCAGACGCTTTGCCGCCCGAAGGTCGGGTCGCGGACCTCGTAGCGGCCGTTTGCCGCGGCGAGGATCGCCGAGAAATGGCCGACCTTCCAATGCACGATCGACGGCACCGGCACCGCCTCTCCCGGTTTGCGGAAGATCGGCTCCAACGGGAGCCTGGCCTGCTCCGCCAATTGCGCCACCTCGGCCAAGGTCGTCCCCTGCGGCCCCGCCCGCACCTTGCTCAGAAACCTGACCTGATCCGGCGTTGCGTGCTGCGCCAGCATCAGCATCTTCACCGCCGTCGGCCCGCACAGATAGAGGTGCTTCGGATCGGTCTTCATGATCCACAAGGTGTCGCGGGCGTTCTGCACCGTTTCGGTGGCGCGCCCGCTGACCGGCCGGTCGCCGATTTCGGCGAGCAGCGCTGCCAGCCGTTCTTTATGGCCGAGTTCCGCATGCAGGCGGACCAGCTCGCCGACGGCGCGGTCGACCAGCGCCCGCGCCTGCCGGCCGGTCGCCGCCTTGCCGTCGTGCCAGGCCGCTTCCCAGGCGTCGAGCGCGCGCGAGAAATAGCCGTAATGCAGATAGACGATGCCGAGATTGGTCAGCACCGCGACCCGCCAGGCGGAATGCGGATAAGCCGTCAGAAACCCGGTCAGGGCGGAAAAATCGTCCGGATCGCCACGGTGCTCATAGACCGAGACCGCGCGGGCCAGCGCCGCATCCTCCGCCGGCGTCGTCGGCCCGGTCGCCACCAGCGGCTCGGGGACGTGCGCCCCGGCAAGCTGCGCCTCGAGTTGCGCGCGCGCCGCGTCGGCCGCGGGCACGACCGCGGCGGCGGCCGAATGCACCCCGCCGACGGCCGGCAGCGCGGCCAATGCGGCGGCGCAGCACAGCGCGCTGACCGCCCCTAACCACCGCCTCACCACCCCTGCCGACACGGCGCTGCGCGGATCTCCCATGATCCGTCTCCTCACGAGAAATTGGGTGATTTCGCCGGCTGCGACGGGGGCAGCGCGGCACCGTCGCCCGGCTTCAGCAAACCTTCCTTGATCAGCCCGTCGCGCACCCGTTCGAGCATCGAGAGCGCTTGCAGCAGACCTTGCGTCGGCAATGCCAGAACCAATTCGGGAACCGTCTGGGCCTCCTGGCCGGCGCCGCGATCGGTCGTCAGCAGGCGGTGAAACTCGATCCGCGCCACCCCGTTCAGGATCGAGATGCCCTTGATGCCGTCGCAGAAATAGGTCGTCATCGGCAGGCCGCTCCCTTCACGACTGCGCCGAAGCGAGCAGCGTCGGGTGCGACGGCGGGTCGACGATCCTCGTGCCGCCAAAGCCGTCCGCGGAGGCGTGGAAATTGATGGTCTTGTAATTCCCGAACATCGTCAGATCCGCGACGTGGGTGCCGTCGGTGACCCCGAGCACGCCCTGGGTCGTATTGCCCGAATAAGTGAGCTGGAATTGGGTGCTGGTGAAGTTGATGTCGCGCAGGTCCAGCGCGTCGGTGCCGGTGCCGCCAAAGCCGTAGATCGCCCCGCCGAATTGCTGGCTGTCGATCAGCAGCAATTCGCCGCCGGTCTTGGTCGCAAAGTGGACCTGCGGAGCGTTGGTGACCTTGGTGACGGCGGCGTCGAACTGCAGGACGGTCCCCGGCTCGATGGTGAATTTGCCGTTGTTGCCGCTGACCGCGCTCTGGAACTCGATCGTGCCGGTATCGACCGTGACCGTGCCGTTATTGGTGAACAGCGGCGCGACGCGGCTGTCCCCGCTGCCGGCGGTCTTTTCCAGGGTGGCGCCGCTCAAATTGACAAAGCTCGAGGTCGCGTTGGCGCCGAGCGCAATGCCGTTGTCGTTGGTAAAATCGTAGACGCCGCCTTTCTCGTTGCTGAAGGTGGCAACATCGAAGCTGCCGTCGCCGATCGTCAGCGGGTTCTGCTCGCTGACCGTTCCCGAATTCTGCCATGCGACCTCGCCGCCGAGCGTGAAACTGTTCACGCCGGTATTCTTGCCGGTGGTGACGAGCGTGCCGGTGCCGTCGACAGTCGATGAGTTCTGGAAAGTGTCGGTCCCGGACAGGGTCAAGCTATTCCCACCGAGATCCAGGGTCGCGCTGTTCTGCAGAGTGAAGATGCCGGTATAGGACAGGTTCTCGCCGAGGGTGACCAGGGTGCCGCCGTCGGAGATCAGAAAGGCCGCCGTCGAGATCGTGGCGCCGCTGGCGATCGTGTCGTTGCTGGCGCCGCCGAGCTCGAACTCGCCGGCGCCCGACACCGCTCCGGCGATGCTGTTGTAGACCCCCTCGAACTCGATGGTGCCGGCGGCCACCTTGACGGCGCCGCTGTCGGCCATATCGACGCCGACGATGTTGTCGCCGCCGGTATTCTCCAGGATGGCGCCCGCGGAGTTGATAAAGCTCGAATTCAACGCGCTGCCGCGCGCGATGCCGCCGGTCGTGAACTCGAACACGCCGCCCTTTTCGTTGATGAAGGTCGCGGCATTGAAGCTGCTGTCGCCGAGGGTCATCCCGCTGACATCGCCGACAGTCCCGGAATTCTGCCAATCGGCCGAGCCGCCGAGCGTGAGATTGTTGACGCTGGCGGTGCCGCCGGCCTTGGTGATCAGAACACCGCTGCCGTCGAGGGTTGCGCTCGAAAGCGTGTCGGTCCCCGACAGGGTCAGGGTGAAGCTGCCGATATCGAGAGTTGCGCTGTTCTGCAGTGTGAGGTTGTGCGCATAGTTCAAATTCTTGTTGAGCGTAACCAGGGTGAGATTGTCGGAGATGACGAAGATCGCCGTCGAGATCGCGGCAGCGCCGGAGACCGTGTTGTTGCTGCCGTCGCCGAGCTCGAACTCGCCGGCGCCGGAGACGGAACCGGCGACGGTGTTGACCGACCCGCCGAATTCGATCTCGCCGCTCGCCACCTTGATCGCGCCCTTGTCGGTCACATTGAGGCCGAGGAAGCTGTCGCCGCTGCCACCGGTTTTCTCCAGGGTGGCGCCGGCGGAATTGACGAAACTCGAACTCGCAGCGGCGCCGTGGCTGATGCCGTTGTCGTTGGTGAACGCGTAGACCCCGCCGCTCTTATTGGTGAAGGTGGCGGCGTCGGCGCTGCTGTCGCCGATCTGGAATTGCGCGCTCTCGTCGACCGTCCCCGAATTCTGCCAACCGGCCGTACCGCCGAACGTAAAATTGCCGATGCTGATGGTGCTGCCTTTTGCAGTGACGAGCGTGCCGGTGCCGTCGATCGTCGCGCTCGAAAGCGTGTCGGTCCCCGACAGGGTCAGGCTGTTGTGTCCGCCGAGGTCGAGGATGGCGCCGATCTCCAGATCGAAAGCGCCGGCGTAACTCAGGTTTTCGCCGAGCGTGACGAGGGTGCCGCCGTCGTAGATGCCGAAGGTCCCGGCGGTGATCGTGGTACCGCTGCCGATCGTGCTGCTGCCGGCACCGATCGCGAACTGGCCGATGCCCGAGATCGCTCCGGCAAAGCTGTTGCTCGGTCCCTCGAAGAGGAGAGTGCCCGGCGCACTAACCGTGATCGTCCCGGTATCGGTTATGTCGATGGCGATCGTGCTGGTGTTGCTGCCGCCGGTTTTTTCCAGGGTTCCGGCGTTGACGAAGCTCGCCGTGGCGGCACCCTGCGCGATGCCGTAATCGCCGGCGATATCGAAGGTGGCGCCCTTCTCGTTGTTGATCGTCGCGTCGATGCCGGTGTTGTCGCCGAGCGTGATCTGCCCGGTCTGGTTGGTGGTCGCGACATTGTTGAGCACCGTTGCGCCGCCGAGCGTGTAGTTCGCCAGCGCGATCGCCCCGGTAACGCTGAACGCGGTGTTGCCCTCGGCGGCCCCGCCGGTCAGGGTGCCGGCGCCGCTGATCGTCACCTTGCCGCCGGCGCTCAGGATGCCGCCGGTCTGGGTGAAGCCGTCGGCAAAGCTCGCCGTCGTCGTGATCGTCAGTTCGCCGCCGGACATGTCGAAACCGTCATTGCCGACGGCCAGCGAATTGACGAAATAGGTGTCGCCGCCGCTATAGCTGACGGTCAGCACATCCGCCGTCTTGATGACGACGTTGTTGCTGCTGTTGGGAAACCCGGTGCTCCAGTTGGCCGCGCTGGTCCCCCAATCCGCACTGGCCGTGCCGACCCAGCTGTCTGTCGTGGCCATCTCGATCTCCGTTCGCGACCCGCTCGGAAGGGCGGCTCATGGGGAGCGGCAGGCTCGCTCGCCATGGGCACACGTATCCAGGGGCGATCACGAGACCATCCCGTGATTGCCGGCGTTCTTAATGGTAAAGCCGCTCGTCAATACTTTAACGTAACAGATTGTTGCTCCCCTGTAAAGTGCGATTCAGGCCTTTGGCGAGTCATCGGCCGCGGCCGACCCGCCCGCGATCGTGCTTGGTTGCGGCCCCGCCCGGCTCTACGCTGTCGTGCGAAATTATTAACTCTGCTTCTCGTTAACCCTCATCCTAGTCGCGAAAGGATCACCAGGCATGGCGCAGCAAGGGCCGCTTTCCGGCATCACCATCGTCGATCTGTCCCGCATCCTGGCGGGCCCGTACTGCACCTTGCTGATGGCCGAGCTGGGAGCGCGGGTGATCAAGGTCGAGCCGCCCCGGCAGGGCGATGATGCGCGCCAGTACGGCCCGTTCAAAAACGGCAAATCGGCCTATTTCGCCTCGGTCAACCGCGGCAAGGAGTCGATCGCGCTCGACCTCAAATCGCCCGCCGGCCGCGATATTTTCGCGCGCCTCCTCGACACCGCCGATGCGCTTGTCGAGAACTTCCGGCCAGGCACGATGGAAAAGCTCGGCTATGGCTGGGAGACCCTCCATCCGCGCTATCCGCGCCTTGTCTATGCCGCCGCCTCGGGCTTCGGCCACAGCGGCCCCTACTCGCACTACCCGGCCTATGACATGGTGGTGCAGGGGCTCGGCGGGGTCATGAGCATCACCGGCCATCCCGGCATGCCGCTGACCCGCATCGGCACCTCGATCGGCGATCTGGGCGGCGGCCTCTTCACCGCGATCGCGCTCAATGCGGCATTGCTGCATCGCGAGCGCACCGGCGAGGCGACCAAGATCGACGTTTCGCTGTTCGATTGCCAGCTGGCGCTGCTCGAAAACGCGATCATGCGCTACACGACGACCGGCGAGATCCCTGGGCCGATGGGCGCCCGCCATCCCTCGATCACCCCGTTCGAGGCCTTTGCCACCGGCGACGGCGACATCATCATCGCCGCCGGCAATGACGGGCTCTTCGTCAAGCTCGCCGAGGCGCTCGGCCGTCCGGACCTCGCCGGCAACCCGCTCTATACGACGAACGCGCTGCGCAACCAGCACCAGCCGGCGCTCAAGGCCGCGATCGAGGACGTGTTGCGCGGTGCCGGCACCGCGCATTGGATCGAATTGCTCGAGGCGGCCGGGGTGCCGTGCGGCCCGGTCAACAATGTCGCGCAGGCGCTGGCCCATCCGCAGACCGCGGCGCGCAACATGCTGATCTCGGTCGACGACCCGGTGACCGGGCCGTTGACGCTGGCCGGCAACCCGATGAAGCTGTCGGGCTTCGCCGACCCGCCGACGCGGGCTCCCGCTCCCGATCTCGACGCCGACCGCGACCATATCCTGCGCGAGCTCGGGCTCTGATCGGCGCCGCGGGCCTCATGCCCGGATGATCCGCCGCCTCATTGCCGGCTTTGCCGCATTGCTGCTGGTGATTGCCGGCGGGTTCTATCTCTACCTGCTGTCGTCGCTGCCGCAGACCCGCGGGCACCTCGTCCTGCACGGGCCCAAGGCCGAGATCCGGATCGAGCGCGACGCCGACGGCATCCCGCTGATCACTGCGCGCGACGATGACGACGCCGCCTTCGGTCTCGGCTTTGTCCATGCCCAGGACCGGCTGTTTCAGATGGAGCTGGCGCGGCGCTATGCGGCGGGGCGGCTCGCCGAGATCTTCGGGCCGGAGGCGCTGCCGGCCGACCGGGAGATGCGCGTGCTCGGCCTCTATCGCGCGGCTGCGGCCGCGATCCCGTTCCTGTCGCCGCAAATGAACCGGGTGCTCGACGCCTATGCGGCCGGGGTCAATGCCTTTATCGCCTCGCGCCGCGGCGCGAGGCCGCCCGAATTCCTGCTGCTGCGCTTTGCGCCCGAGCCGTGGCGCGCGGCCGACAGCCTCGCCTGGGGCAAGCTGATGGCGTTGCGGCTCGACGGCAACTTTCGCGGCGAATTGCTGCGCGCGCAGATGGCGCGCTCGATCCCGGCCGCCGACCTCGCCTTTCTCTATCCGGAATACCCGGCAGACGCGCCGACGACGTTGGCGCAGATGCTGCCGATCTATCGCCGATTAGGGCTCGGCCGGCTCTACGGCGCGCTGCCGCCGGCGGTGGGGCCGATCTATGCCTCGAACAACTGGGTCGTCGACGGCAGGCACAGCGCCAGCGGCAAGCCGCTTCTGGCCAACGATCCGCATCTCGAGCTCGCCGCGCCCGGCCCCTGGTACCTCGCCCGGCTGAAGACGCCGGAAGGCGAGATCGCCGGGGCGACCGCCGCCGGGGTTCCGGTCGTCGTGATCGGCCACAACGCGCATATCGCCTGGGGGTTCACGACGACGACCAGCGATGTCGAGGATCTGTTCGTCGAGAAGGTCGATCCCGCCGATCCCGCCCGCTATCTGACGCCGCAGGGCAGCGCGCCTTTTATCGTGCGGCGGGAGAAAATCCTCGTGCGCGGCGCAGCCCCGGTCGACATCACCGTGCGCGCGACCCGGCACGGGCCGGTGCTGTCCGACGTGCTGCCGCCGGGCACCGCCGATCCGGGCTATGTGCTGGCGCTGTCCGCCACCCTTCTCGTGCCGCAGGACCGCAGCGCCGAGGCGCTGTGGGAAGCCGGCCACGCCACCGACTGGCCGAGCTTCCACGCGGCCTGGCGCAACTTCGTCGGACCGCCGCAGAACGTCGTCTACGCCGATGATGCCGGCACGATCGGGTTCATCGCGCCGGGGCTGGTGCCGATCCGCCGCAGCGGCGACGGCTGGATGCCGGCGCCGGGCTGGACCGGCGACCACGACTGGCAGGGCTTTATCCCGTTCGACGCGCTGCCCAGCGCGGTCAACCCATCGATCGGGGCATTTCATCAGCGCCAACAACAAGATCGTGCCCGACACCTACCCCTATTTTCTGAGCCGCGACTGGGACCTGCCGAACCGCGCCGAGCGCATCGCGGCGCTGCTCGAAGCACACCCGGTGCAGGCTCCGGCGTCGAGCGCCGCGATCCAGGCCGACACCTTCTCGCTGATGGCGCAGCGCCTGGTCCCGCTGATGACCCGGATCGCTCCCGCCGACGCAGCCTCGCGTGCAGCGATCCGCCGCCTGCAACACTGGAACTTCCACATGGACCGCGGCGAGGTCGCGCCATTGCTGTTCACCGCCTGGCTGCGCGAATTCAGCCGCGCGATCCTGTTCGGCCGCTTCGGCGACACCATCGTTAACTACTGGAACCTGAAGCCGCAGGTCATCGAGGCGGTATTGACGGCGCGGCCGGATTGGTGCGACGACCCGAAGCGGCCGGGGAGCGAGACCTGCGCGTCCCGGCTCGCGCAATCATTGACCAGGGCGCTCACCTTGCTGCGCCAGGCCTATGGGGACGACATGACGCAATGGCAGTGGGGGCGGGCGCATGTCGCGCTCTTTGCCAACCCGGTCTTCAGCCGCATTCCGGTCCTGCGCAACTGGGTCGACCCGTCGATCGCGACCTCGGGCGGCTACGACACGCTCGACCGCGGCCCCAGCAACATCCGCGACGGCGGCGCGCCGTTCCGGCAGACCTTCGGCGCCGGGCTGCGCATCATCACCGATCTCGCCGCGCCCGAGGCTGCGCGCATGATCGTCGTCCCCGGCCAGTCCGGCAATCCGCTGTCGCGCCATTTCGCCGATCTGCTGCGGCGCTGGCGCGATTTCGGCTGGCTGGTGCCCGGCCGCGCCGCCGCCGTGTCCACCCTCACCCTGGCGCCCGAGAAATGACGGATCTCCCGGTGACGATCGGCGACATTCGCGCGGCGGCCACGGCAATCGCCGGGGCGGTCGCGCGCACCCCCACGGTAGCCGCGCCTGCCCTGTTCGAGCTCGCCGGCGCCGAGATCTACCTAAAGCTCGAAACCCTGCATCGCACCGGCTCGTTCAAGGAACGCGGCGCGCTGAACAAGCTGCTGAGCCTGACCCCGGCGCAGCGCCGCGCCGGCGTCGTCGCGATGTCCGCCGGCAACCACGCCCAGGGCGTCGCCTACCATGCCCGGCGGCTCGGGATCCGGGCGACGATCGTGATGCCGGAAGGCACCCCCTTCATCAAGATCGAGCATACCGAAGCCTTCGGCGCCGAGGTCGTGCTGAGGGGCAACAGCCTCGTCGCGGCGCGCGAAGCGGCCCAGACGCTCGCCGCAGAGAACGGGCTCACCTTCGTCCATCCCTACGACGATCCCGCGGTCATTGCCGGCCAGGGGACAATCGCCCTCGAGCTTCTCGCCGACCGGCCCGACCTCGATACGATCGTCGTGCCGATCGGCGGCGGCGGATTGATTTCCGGGATCGCAATCGCTGCCAAGGCGCTCGATCCGCGGCTCGAGATCATCGGCGTGCAGTCAGCACTCTATCCGTCGATGCACCGCCTGATGGCGGGCACGGCGCCGGGCCCGGCCGCCGAGGCGGCGACGCTCGCCGACGGGATCGCGGTCAAGGAGCCCGGCCTGCTGACGCGCCGCATCGTCGAGGCGCTGGTTGCCGACATCCTGCTGGCCGACGAGGCGATGCTCGAAACCGCGATCGTCACCCTGTTCGAGCGGCAAAAGCTGGTGGTCGAGGGAGCGGGCGCATCCGCCGTGGCGGCCGTGCTCGCGGCGCCGGCGCGGTTTGCCGGCAAGCGGGTCGGGATCGTCGTCTCGGGCGGCAATATCGATGCCCGCCTGCTCGCCTCGATCCTGATGCGCGGCCTGGTGCATGAGGGCCGCCTGGTGCGGCTGCGGGCCGAGCTTCCCGACGTGCCGGGCGCGCTCTCCCGCATCTCCGGGATCATCGGCAAGCACGCCGGCAACATCGTCGAAGTCCATCACCAGCGACTGTTCCACGACACCTCGGTCAAGCGCGCCGAGCTCGACGTCGTCGTCGAAACCCAGAACCGCCGCCATGTCGATGCACTGATCGCGGCGCTCAACGCCGCCGGCTTCCCGACCCGGCTGCTGCTGGGCGCGGCCGACGACGCCGGCTAGCCCGCACCCTCGACCAGGACCAGCCGGCCGCGCGAGGCGGCCTGCCGGATCTTCAGCGCCGATTGATATTCATCGGAACGATACCAGCGGCGCGCCGTCTCGGCGTCCGGGAACTCGATGACGACGATCCGCTCCGGCTCGGCGGTGCCCTCGAGCAGGTCGGCCTCGCCGCCGCGCACCAGGAAGCGGCCGCCGAAGCGCGCGATGCTGGCGGCCGCCAGCGGGCGGTAAGGCTCGTATGCGGCAGGGTCGGTCACTTGGACTTCGGCGATGATGTAAGCGGGCATCGAACCCTTGCTCCCGTGTCGTCTCGCGCCAGGCCTGATCATATCACGGCGCAGGCCGGCCCGCCGGCTTGCTTTGGCCGCTGCGCCGCCCACATGCTGCGCGTCGATCGGCGATGCGGCGTTTTCCATGACCGCCGGGCCCGGTTTTTTCGTAGGTCCGGACCGCGCTGTTCTACGTCACCGTCGCCATGACCTGCTCGCTGATCCTGCTGGTCGCGCTGTTCAACCGGCGCCGGCGCACCCTGCACGATTTCCTCTCGGGCGCGGTGATGGTGCGCACCCTGCCTTGAGCGCAGGAGGCCTCCTCAAACGAGATCCGGCAGCGGTTTCCCGTTGGTCTCGGGCAGGAACGGCGCGGCCACGACGCCGACAATGAAGAAGAGGCCGACGATCGTCGCCGCCGCGCCATAGCCGCCGAGGCCGACGATCAGGGTGCCGGCGACCAGCGGACCGATCGAGGAGATCCAGCGCGGCGCGTTGAAGCAGAAGGCGACCGCGGTGCCGCGCATTCGCGTCGGGAACAGCTCGGGCAGCCAGACCGGCGCCCAGGCCCAGATGCCGCCGGTGAAAAAGCCGAAGACCGCGACCGCGGCGAGCAATGCCCCCATGCCCTGGGCCCACAGATAGACGACCGGCGTCAGGATCAGGCACATCGCGTAATACAGCATCGCGGTCGGCTTGCGGCCGATCGCGTCGGAGAGGAAGCCGAGGGCGATGAAGCCGAAGATGGCGACCCCGGTGCCGAGCAGCCCGGCCACCGCGGCGTAATGCGGCGCCGACAGCCCCGCCTTGGCCGCGACCGAGCCGACATAGGTCGGGACGAAGGTGGCGACGCCCCAGAAGCCGAAGGTGACCGAGAGCATCATCAGGAACGCGCAGATCAGCCGCGGGCGGACGCTGCGGTCGAGAAACATGTCGGCAACCGTGAACCGCGTCAGCGCCGCCGCTTCGCCGTGCAGCGCCGCCCCGCCGCGCCGCTGCTCCTGGGCCGCACGGCGGCGTTCGTTCGCATCCTCCCAGCGCGCCAATTCGGGCATGCCGCGCCAGATCCACAACACCAGCAGGGCCGGCAACACCCCGACCAGGTACATGAAGCGCCAGGAATGGGGTCCCCAGCCACCGATCAGCAGCCACACGCCGGAGGCGATGAAGCTGCCGATCCCGGCGCCGCTCTGCAGCAGCCCGCCGCCCTTGCCGCGGGCGTGGTCCGGCCACAATTCGGAGACGATCGAAGCGCCGGTCGCCCATTCCGAGCCGATCCCGACACCGACCAGGAACCGCAGAATCGCAAACAACTCCCAGTTCCAGGCAATGGCGCTGAGCCCGGTGGTCAGCGAATAGGCGAGGATCGCCAGCATCATCGTCCGCTTGCGGCCGATATAATCGGCGATGATGCCGCCGATCACGCCGCCCGTCGCCCAGCCGAACACCGTGGTCGCGAGAACGTAGCCGGCATAGCGCGGGATGGCCGCGTATTGCGCCGGTTCGAGCAGCTGGTGCAGCGCGAACCCGACCGTCAGAAACAGCGCGTAGATCTCGAACCCGTCGAACAACCACGCCAGATTCGAGGCGGCCAGCACCCGCCACTGTTCGCGATTGAGGGTGCGGTACCAGGGAACAGACGCGACGATGGCTTCCTGATGCATGCCGTGCTCCTGTTCAAACGGGCGGTCCGTGCGACCCCACGTTTTTTTGACGCGCCGGTTCTCCCGCGGTGCGTTTAGGCCAAATCGTAATATCGCGCCGATGCCAAGTCAAACCGACGCCCACCTCCCATTTTGGCGCCCCGCCGGGCAAGCTCCCGCGCCCGCGGCCTCTCGCGCATTCCGGCAGGATGCGCCAAGAAATCGAGCAGGTCGCGTCATCGCCTTCAGCCCTCCTCTAGCCCCGGATTCGCGCTAGATTGCCGCCAATAATCCGGCGGCGGGAGGGCGAGCGCCATGTGGCCGAAATTCACCAACCCGTGGTGCGTGGTCGTCGGCGCCGTGCTCGGCCTCTTGGTCTGCAACGGGCCGGTGCTGGGCTTCACCTTTGGCGTATTTTTGAAGCCGCTCGGCCATGACATGGGCTGGCACCGCGGCGCGACGTCGTTCGCGCTGTCGGCCGGCGGCATCCTTTCGGCGATCGCCGTGCCGATCATCGGCGGCATGATGGACCGTTGGCGAATTCGCCGGGTGGCGCTCTCCGGCATCGTAATTTACGCACTCTGCCTCAGCCTCGTCGGGCTCAGCCCGCGCTCGCTGCTGGCGTTCACCTTGCTGTTCGGCCTGGCCGAGACGACGAGCGCGATCCAGACGCCGATCGGCTATGCCAAGGCGATCTCGGCCTGGTTCGACCGGCGGCGCGGTCTTGCCCTCGGCATCGCGATGTCGGGGGTCGGCATGGGCGGGTTTCTCGTTCCGCAGCTGGCGCGGCTCCTGATCGACCGGGTTGGCTGGCGGGGCGCCTATGCGGGGCTCGCTGTGCTGACCTTGGCGGTCGCGTTCCCGGCCGTGGCGCTGTTCATCCGCGAGCCGCAACCGGGCGAGGGCGAGCACCGCCGCGTGGCCGGCGCGGCCGAGCTTCCCGGCCTCACCCTGGGCCAATCGATCGGCACCGCGCGCTTCTGGTTTTTGGCGGTGGCGTTTTTTCTCGTTGCGGTCGCGATTAACGGCACCGTGGCGCATGTCGTGCCGCTGTTGACCGATCATGGTCTGTCGCCCGCGGTCGCGGCGGCGACATTGGGCGTCTTTGGTCTGGCGACGATGAGCGGCCGGTTGCTCGTCGGCTATCTCGTCGATCGGATTTACGCACCCTATATCGCCAGCGTCTTTTTTCTGGCGCCGATCGCCGGTCTTTTCTTTCTCGCCACCGCCGCCGGGCCGCTGCCCGCGCTTGGAGTGGTGTTGATGGGGCTTGGCCTCGGCACCGAGATCGACCTGATCGCGTTTCTGGTCACGCGGTTTTTCGGGCAGCGCAGCTTCGGGCAGCTCTACGGCTGCTTTTTTATGGTGTTCGGGTTCGGCTCCAGCATCGGCCGCTTTGTCGGCGGCGTCGTTTACGACCTCGCCCGATCATACAACCCGGCGCTGATCGGCGCCGCGGCGGGGCTCGTCATCGCGGTTATCCTGATCAACCAGCTCGGCGCCTACGTTTACCCGGTCGAGCGGGAGCCGGCGCCCGAGCTCCTCCCTGAGCCCGCGGCCGCTTCCTGAACCTCACCCGGCCGACCCGGCATTTCCTCTCTTACAGCGCTGTCCGCTATTCGACCGGCACGAAGACCGAGTGGCGGATCTTGCCCTCCACATGCTGCGACAGGTGCCCCTTGCCGGTCGTGTCCTCGACCAGAATGATCTCGCCGGTGCCGATCATCCGGCTCTCGCCGTCGCTGGCGGTGATCTTCACCCCGGCATCGAGATTGATGATGTATTGCCGGCGCGGCGCCGGGTGCCAGTCGACGTCGTGCTCGGCCTGGGTCTCGCGAAAGATGATCCCGCTGGCCGGCAGGCGCGTTGACATCTTGCTGCCGCGCCGCTCCTCGATCCATTCGACCTCGATGTCGCGGAAATGCGATTGGCCGTTCGCGTCGGTATAGAGATTGTGGATGCGCATAGCCGTCCCTCGCTCGAAAAACTCCAACGGACGCTTATACACGACCGCGTGCCGGGCGGCGACCGCGGCCTTGCCCGGTCGCTTACGCGCAGCTGTCATGACGTCGTAGCGTTTGCCCTGTGAGCACGGTTTCTCTACCCGCCGCGCCCGTGTGCCGAGCACCGGCACCCGACCCGGAGGAAAGCCATGATTCGCACGGTCGAGCAGTCGGCCATGCGCAAAGTCTATTTGCGTGTGTTGCCGTTCGCAGTGCTGACCTATTTCTTCTGCTATATCGACCGGATCAACGTCGGCTTCGCCGCGCTGACGATGAACAAGGATCTCGGCCTCGACCCGGCGATGTACGGCATGGCCGCCGGCGCGTTTTTCTGGGGCTATGTGCTGTTCGAGGTGCCGAGCAACATCATCCTCGAAAAGCTCGGCGCCCGGATCTGGATCGCCCGCATCATGATCACCTGGGGGATCATTTCCGGCGCCACCGCCTTTGCCACCGGCCCCTACAGCTTCATGGCGATCCGCTTTCTGCTGGGCCTCGCCGAGGCCGGGCTGTTCCCCGGTTTCGTCCTGTTCTTCACCTATTGGTTCCCGGACGCGCACCGCGCCCGCATCAACGCCGGCTTCATCCTGGCCTTGCCGATCGCGGTCGCTGCCGGCGCCCCGATTTCGACCGCGCTCTTGGGGCTGAACGGGTTTCTCGGCCTCAAGGGCTGGCAGTGCCTGTACATCTTCGAGGCCATTCCGACGGTTCTGATCGGGATCAGCGTGTTCTTTTACGTGACCGATGGCCCGGGCAAGGCGCGCTGGCTGACCGCCGGGGAGCGCGATTGGCTCGGCGGCAGGCTCGCCCATGAGCGCCGCGAGGTCGAGGCCCAGCACGGCTTCCGCCTGCTGCACGCGTTCTTCAGCCCAAAGATCCTGCTGCTGTCGCTGAATTATCTCGGCATCGGCGCTGCCAGTCTCGGCCTGCTGCTGTTCCTGCCGCAGATCATCAAGCAGCTCGGCGTCACCAACATGCAGGTCGGCTGGATCACGATGATCCCCTATATCTGCGGTGCCGCCAGCATGGTCGTGTTCGGCTGGCTCTCCGACCGTATCGGCGACCGGCGCTGGACCCTGTTCGCGACCTGTGTCGTGGCGACGCTCGGGCTGGTGCTTGCAGGGCTCACCATCGGCACCTGGTGGTCGCTCGTCGGCATCACCATCGGCGCGGTCGGGCTCTACGGCACCAAGGGCCCATTCTGGTCGATGCCGACGATGCTGCTGACCGGCCCCGCCGCCGCGGCCGGCATCGCCTGGATCAATTCGCTCGGCAATCTCGGCGGCTTTTTCGGGCCGACGATCGTCGGCTGGGCCAAGCAGCTGACCGGCAGCTATGCCGGCGGTCTCTATGGGCTCGCCCTGTGCGCGCTGGTCTCGGCGGTGGTGGCGCTGTTCTGGCTGCGGATCCCGCGCCGGGCGGCGATACCGGCAATCGCCGCCGCCGTCGCCGAGTAACCCGCGCGAGATTTGGGCAGCTGCGCACCGGTTGGGCACGAAGGAAAGCTGGTCCGGGAATGAGGTCCGGATCCGATCCGGCGATCCCGGCCCGGATCGGCCTCCGCATCTGCCGCGGCGGCCCGGACCTGACCACCCTCCGAACAAGAATCATGCCAACCGGAGCCGGCTTGCCGGCGGCCCGCCGGCCCCCTAGGATCGGGCATCCGGCGCAGGCGAAAGGCCAGCGATGCCACACCTCACCACCGATGACGGCGTCCGCCTCCATTACGAGGAGGCCGGATCGGGCATGCCGGTCGTGTTCGTCCACGAATTCGCCGACGATTATCGCGGCTACGAGCCGCAGATGCGCTGTTTCGCGCGGCGCTATCGCTGCATCGCCTACAATGCCCGCGGCTATCCGCCCTCGGATGTGCCCGAAGACCCGGCGCGCTATTCGCAGGACCGCGCCCGCGACGACATCCGTGCGGTGCTCGACGCGTTGCGGATCGACAAGGCACATGTCGTCGGCATCTCGATGGGCGGCTTTGCCGTCCTGCATTTCGGCTTCGCCTATCCCCTCCGCGCGCTGTCGCTGGTCGTCGCCGGCTGCGGCTACGGGGCCGAGCCCGGCAAGCGCCGGCAATTCCACGACGAAACCGCGAAGACCATTGCCCTGATCGAGGGCCAGGGCATGAGCGTCGCCGGCAAAACCTATGCGCAGGGTCCGACGCGGGTGCAGTTCCAGAACAAGGACCCGCGCGGCTGGGCCGAATTCGCGGCAAATCTCGCCGGGCATTCGACCCGAGGCTCGGCGCTGACGATGCGCGGGGTGCAGGCGCAGCGCCCGTCGCTATGGGATCTGACCGAACAGATGCGCGGCCTCGAGGTGCCGACCTTGGTCATGACCGGCGACGAGGACGACCCGTGCCTCGAACCCGGCCTGCTGATGAAGCGGACAATTCCAGCCGCGGCTCTTGTCGTCTTTCCGAATACGGGCCACGCGCTCAACCTCGAAGAACCCGACCTGTTCAACCGCAGCCTCGCCGAGTTCTTCCATCAGGTCGAGCGCCAGCGCTGGCCGCGCCGCGACCCGCGCTCGCAGACCGGCTCGATCCTCGGCATGCGCTGACCGGCGCCTCCGGGCACGGCCCGGCGCTGGGTATCGCCCGGCGCTTGCGGGCCAGCCGGCTAGGCGAGGGCGCGGCAGGCGCGGTCGATGCGATCGCAGGCTTCGCGCAGCACCTCGGTCGAGGTCGCGTAGGAGATGCGGAAATGCGGTGCGAGCCCGAAGGCCTCGCCGTGCACGCATGCCACCCCGGTCTCCGCCAGCAGGTAGCGCACGAAATCCTCGTCATTGGCGATCGTCCGGCCGGCGGGGGTGCGCTTGCCGATCAGGCCGGCGCAGGACGGATAGACGTAGAAAGCCCCTTCCGGCCGCGGGCAGAACAGGCCCGGGATCCGGTTCAGCAGGTCGACCACCAGGTCCCGCCGCTCCATGAAGCTCTTATTGTGGACCGGGATGAAATCCTGCGGCCCGGTCAGCGCCGCGATCGCCGCCGCCTGGCTGATCGAGCACGGGTTGGCGGTCGAGTTCGACTGGATCGCACCCATCGCCCTGATCAATGCCTTCGGGCCGCCGCCGTAGCCGATGCGCCAGCCGGTCATGCAATAGGCTTTCGACACGCCGTTGACGGTCAGGGTGCGCTCATAGAGCCGCGGCTCGACCTCGGCGATCGTCTTGAACGCGAAATCGTCGTAGACGAGGTGCTCGTACATGTCGTCGGTCATGACCCAGACCTGCGGGTGCGCCAGCAGCACGTCGGCGACCGCGCGCAGATCCGCTTCACTGTAGGCGGCCCCGGTCGGGTTCGACGGCGAGTTCAGGATCAGCCACTTGGTCCTGGGCGTGATCGCCGCGTCGAGATCCTCGGGCCGCAACCGAAAACCGTTGTTCTGCGGGCACGGCACCGGCACCGGCGTGCCGTCGCACAGCAGCACCATTTCGGGATAGGAAACCCAGAACGGTGCCGGGATCACGACCTCGTCGCCCGGGTTGATGGTGGCGACCATGGCGTTGTACAGCACCTGCTTGCCGCCGGCGCTGACCGTGATCTGCGAGGTCTCGTAATCGAGATTGTTTTCGCGCTTGAACTTGGCCGCCACCGCGCGTTTCAGCTCGATCGATCCGTCGAACACGGTATAGCGGGTTTCGCCGCGCCGCATCGCCGCGATCGCCGCTTCCTGGATGTTGGGCGGCGTGTCGAAATCGGGCTCGCCCACCGACAGGCTGATGATGTCGCGCCCGGCCGCCTTCAGCTCGGTGGCGAGGGCGGTGATCGCCATGGTCGGCGACGGTTTGACGCGGGCGAGACGATCGGCGAGGAAAGGCATGACAGGCCGGTATCCATGAGGGGTTCGACAAGGCACCCTAACGCCCGCGCTCCTTCCTGTGAAGGATGTCGCATGCCATATCGCCGCCGGTATCGCCGCCCGCCAGGCGTTTCCGCGCGGCGCGGCCGGCGGGTCAGCCGAGCTTGAAGCCCTGGCGCGCCAGCAGCTTCCAGCCGCCATCCTGCTTTTGCCAGACTGCGAGCACGCCAAGCCTGATGCTGTTGGGCCTGCCGCCGGTTTCGGATTCGGACGCATAGATGTGGCGGACGATCGCGGCGTCGCCGGCCAGCGCGACGGTCAGCTCGGGAAAGGTCAGCGATTTGACGACCGCCTTCCGGGCCATGACGCCATCGATAAACTCAGCCTGCGTCTGGACCTTGCCGCTCGAGTGGCCGTAGCTCAGCTGCGCGGCCGTCAGCTCCGCCAATCGGGCCTTGTCCGCCGCCAGCAGCGCCTTTCGCAAGGCCTCGACGGCCTCTTTGACCGCCGCCTCGTCGGCACCCTCGGCAAGCGCCGCAGAACCGCGCAGCAGGCCTGACATGCCGAATGCAAGCGCACCTGCGACGGCGAGGTTGCGCCGGGTAAATTGCATGGGTTCCTCCCGCGGTCTATGCCGGTCCGGATCGAGTGGTGCTTTCGGCGGAGCTTACGCCGCACTCGCCACCCTGTCGAACGGCGATATCCGCGCGGCGCCGCCCTGCTCCGCGCCGGTGGCGCGGTGCACTCCCGGCTGCCGAGGCGTCGTGGCGGGTCCCGACCCTGCTCTTGTGCAGCGGCTCGGGGATGGCCGCGGGCGGCTGGGAACGCAGGGTAGGCGGCGGTTCGCCCTCGCACCGGGGGACGATTTGGCGTTGTCGAGGCTGGCTAAACGGACGATGCTGCCCCAGGACCGTCAGGAATCTGGCGAATGTGGACTTGGAAGGTCAAAAGCTGCATGAAGCCGTCCCTCCTGTCCGCGCTCTGCGCCGTGTTTCTCGCGAGCCAGGCCCACGCCCAGGGCCTGCTCCAGACGCACCGCATCGCCGCGGATCTCGCGAACCAGGCGGTCGCGGCGGTGGTCGCGAAATGCGCCGGCCAGGGTTACGCCGAGACCGCCGTGCTGGTCGATGCCGACGGCGTGCCGCAGGCGGTGCTGCGCGGCAACGGCACCGGCGCCCACACGCTCGACAGCGCCTTTGCCAAGGCCTACACCGCCGCGTCGTTCAAGACCGGCACGACGGCGCTCGTTGAGAGGTCGAAGACGGTCCCGGTGTTGGCGAACCTGTTCAAATTGCCGCATCTGCTGTTGCTGGGCGGCGGCATCGTCATCAAGGCGGGCGACGAGGTGGTCGGCGCGATCGGCGCCGCCGGGGCGCCGGGCGGCGACCTCGACGATGCCTGCGCCCGTGCCGGCCTGGACAAGATCAGGGACCAGCTCAAATAGCGCTCGCGCCGGCGACGAGGATAACGCGATGAGGGTCGGGATGACGCGATGAGGGTCGGGATCTCGCTGACGAGCAACCATCCGGACGCGACGGATCCGCGCCAGGGAGCGCGCTGGATGATCGAGCGCGCCGCCGCGGCCCGTCGCGCCGGGCTCGATTCGCTGTTTGTCGGCGATCAGCACGTGTCGCCCACACCCTATTACCAGAACACGCCGATGCTCGGGCGGCTGCTCGCGGAATGGGGCCCGGCGCCCTCCGGCTGCCTGTTCCTGCTCCCGCTGTGGCATCCGGTGCTGGTGGCCGAGCAGATCGGCACCCTGGCCGCCGTCGCGCAAGGCCCCTTCATCATGCAATGCGGGCTCGGCTGGGGCGACACAAGGTTCGCCGCGATGGGCATCGACATCAGGACGCGCCCTTCGGCTTTCGAGGAAGCTCTCGACATTGTCCGGCGCCTGTTGGCGGGTGAAACCGTGAGTTCCGCCCGGCGGTTCCGGGTTGCCGCAGCGAGCCTCGCGCTGCGTCCGGCCGAGCCCGTCGAGGTCTGGATCGGCGCCAGTGCCGCGCCGGCCATCGACCGCGCGGCGCGACTGGCGGAGGGCTGGATCGCGAGCCCGGCCTCACCCGCGAGGAGGCGCGCGCGCAGGCCGATCTCTATCGCGAGCGCTGCGCCGCTTGCGGCAGAACGCCGGGCGCCATCGTCCTGCGGCGCGACATTTACGTCGGCTTGTCATCGTCCGAAGCAGCCGCGGTGAAGCAGCACGCGCTGGGCCAGGGCTATCGCGGCATGGCGGCGGAAACCCTGGTCGCGGGCTCGGCCGACGACGTCGCGGATGAGTTTCGGAGCTTCGGGGAAATCGGCTACACCGACATCCTCGTGCGCCATCTGACCAACGATCAGCCGAAGGTCCTGGGCTCGCTGGAGCGGCTGGCGGCGGTGCGCGCCGCGCTGGCCTGAGAGGGTCTAGTGTCCCGATTGGGAGATTCTGCCGATCATTCGCACCCTCCTTTTGTCACCCCGGCGCAGGCCGGGGCCCATTTGTCAACCGCTCGCGCGCCGGAACAATGGGTACCGGCCTTCGCCGGTATGACAAGTGGAGGCAGGAATGGGATCTCACAAACTTCTGGGTCACTGCACTAGCCGGAAATAGAGTATAAAACATCCCCCGTCATCACCGAAAAAGCGAGGGTCCAGAGCCAACGGTCAGATAACGGACCCCTGGATTCCCGCGGTCGCGGAAATGACGAGGTAGTGCCGCAGGGAGGATCGTCAATGCCGGAGCTGTCTGACATCCAATCGTCGCAAGAAGAGCTGCAGGAATACTACGCGCAATTGGCCGCGCAGCACGTGACGCCGGCCTGGATCGGCGGCGGCATCAGCATCGAGCCGGAAAGCAAGGCCATGCCTTACCTGTGGCATTGGCGCGAGCTGCGGCCGCAGGCGATGCGCGCGGCCGAGCTCGTCGGCACCCAGCAGGCCGAGCGCCGGGTGCTGCGCCTGACCAACCCGGAGCTGCCCGGGATCGCCAGCAGCACGCTCGTCGCCAACATCCAGATCGTGATGCCGGGCGAGATTGCCCGGGCGCATCGCCATTCGGCGGCGGCGCTGCGCCTGATCATCGAGGGCAGCGGCGGCTACACGGTCGTCAATGGCGAGCGCGTCCCGATGTATCCGGGCGATCTCGTCCTGACCCCCAATTGGTCATGGCACGACCACGCCAACGACACCGATGCACCGATGATCTGGCTCGACGGCCTCGACACCCCGCTGGTGCGGATGCTCGAAGCCGGGTTCTACGAGGAGCACCCCCGGGAGCGGCAGGAATTCGGCGCGGCGGTCAACGCCTCGCAATGGCGCTACCCGATGTCGGAGATGCGCGCCGCCCTGGAGCGGCTGGCCGCCGCCAAGACCGCTGACACGGCTGAGGGGATCATCCTCGAATACCAGAACCGGGTCACCGGCGGGCCGGTGATGCCGACCATCGCCTGCCACATGCAGCTCTTGCGCCCCGGCGAGAAGACGCGGGCCCGCCGCCGTGTCTGCCGCACCAACTATCACGTGGTCGAGGGCGCCGGCTATTCGGTGGTCGGCGGCGAGCGCCTCGACTGGGAAGACAAGGACGTGTTCACGGCGCCGACCTGGAATTTCTGCGAGCACGTCAACACCGGCGACCGCCCGGCCTTCCTGTTCAGCTTCAGCGACATGCCGGTGATGCAGGCCCTGAGCCTCTATCGCGATGAGACCAGGCCCTAGCCGCGGCATGCGCCGGCGCCCTTGACCAGCGCGGCAAATGACGATCGAGGCTGGTAATTGGAGGGCACCGAGATGCCGGACCGCGCTGGCAAGCCGAGGCTGGCCTCCAGCAAATTGCCGCATTCGAACCTAAAGCCTTCGTCGATTCATCGCGGGGTCGCTTGGTTTTGGCCCCACAGCCGTCGTTCCTCACGGCCTGCCCCAGTGGTGGAAAAGGACCCACGGTTTCGGCGGGGTCTGGGTCAGCTGCTCAACCCAAGCGCACTTTAAACAGTGCTCGGTCGAGGTCAGCGATCGGTCGAAAGCGGCGGCGGTTCGGGAACAAAGCTCCCTCGTCGCGGGCCGCGGTTATGGGGCATCCGCAATGGGATCGAGACCAAGGGCGACACGCCCCGAGAAGCGGTGCTGGCGTTTGGCCGAGAGCGGATGGAATTGGGCCGCGT
The DNA here is from genome assembly GCA_963814865.1 of uncultured Alphaproteobacteria bacterium. GTDB lineage: Bacteria > Pseudomonadota > Alphaproteobacteria > ATCC43930 > CGMCC-115725 > AP-15. Next base: position 97,853 of record CAWFEN010000009.1, read on the forward strand.
GCGCGTCACGCAAGAGCCGTTCGAGCCCGCTCTTACGATAGAACCCGGCACCGCCCGCCGCCTCCAGGGCCTTCTCGGCAGTCGCCAGCACGTGCTCGGCTGCGATTGTCTTGCGTACTAGCATGGCGTTCGCCAGTTCCAGGCTGACCGCGACATCGAGGTCGTTTGCCAGTCGGACCATATCGTCGACGGCGAGCTGAACTGTCGTCAGATGGTTGGCCAGCTCGCCGAGCAGGTATGGCGTTGTCGGATCGCGCCGACGCTTGTTCGCCAGCTCGCAGCCGATCGCGGCGGCGGCTTCGGCCACTCCGGCATAAACCGACATGATCAGCGGCAGCGACGCCGTCAGGACGGCATTCCAGGCCGGGTGGTACCGGCCGCGCGGCCGACGCAGAACGATGGCGTCGTCCGCGACGAAGACGTTGTCGAGGACAACCGTGTGCGAGCCGGTGGCGCGCATACCGAGGGTGCGCCAGTCATCGCCGAGCGAGACGCCGGGTGCGGCGAACGGGACCGGGAAGTGGAGGACCTGCCATCCCTCGTCAGGATCCTCGAATGGCGCCGATGTCACCAGCAGCCCACCCTTGGGTGACCCGCTGCCGAACGGCTTCGTGGCGCTGACCCGAAAGCCGCCATCGGCGCGCATCATAGTACCATTCGATTCCATCCAGTCATTGGCCCCGGTTGAGACCAGCACGATTTCGGCCGCTGCGACTTGCTCCAGCAGCTTTTGCCCCGGCCGGCCATGGCGATAGTTGTACAGCGCCGCTGCGACCAGATGCTGATGCATCGCCAGGGCCAGCGCCGTCGACGGACAGTAATGGGTGAGCCGGCGCAGGAACGCGCACATGGCGCTGTGGCTCGCTCCGCCACCGGCAAGTTCCGCGGGAACGAGCGCGGAGAAAACCTTGTGTTGATTCAGCACGTTGTAATGCTCGGCGACAAACATGTCGCCGGCATCACGCTCGGCGGCGCCATCTGCAAAACCAGGGCCGATGGCATGCACAAGCGCTTGCAGGTCGAGACATCGGGTCATCGCGGAGCTCTGGGTTTATCGCGACAGATAGGCGGTCGCCTCGGCGATCTCGGGACGCGCGGTGTCGGCCCTGCTGCCGAGCTGGGCAAGCTGCTGGAAATATTCCTTGGCGGTGGCACGGTCGCCGGCGGCGTCGGCGGCCTTGGCGGCACCGTAGAGCGAGCGGTACCGGTTGGGGGCGCTGACGAGCGAGCGCTGGTACTCGGCCAGGGCGGCCGCCGGCTGTCCGACTTCGAGGAGAAGATCGCCCAAAAGCTCACGCAATGGCACGATGCTGCCAGGCGTCACCGGGTGCTTCTCCATCGAGTTCCTCGAGATCGGCGGCAGCGCGGAGTTCACGCACCGCCTCGTCGTGGTGGCCTTCGGCTTGCGCCAAGATTGCCGACGCCGCTCGGCGCTCCGTCTCGACCTGGTCGGACCAATATTTGTTCTTGGCCTTGAGTCCGTCGCGGGTGACAGCGAGCTTGTCGATCTGGGCCCGCGCCCCGGCGAGGTCGCCAATGTGCGCGTCGCCGATCGCGCGCGCAAAGGTGACCATTGCCGCGGTCCACGGAAACTTGTCCCAAGCGACGGGTGCAGGCGGCAATTCGAGCTTTGCCGCCTCCGTCCAGTTGCGCCGCTCGACTGCATAGCGCGCCGGGATCGCGGCCATCGCGTAGGCAGCGGGGAGGGTGTCCGGGGTTACCTTCTTGAAGGCCATGATCTCGTCGACCACCTCTTTCGCCTTCTGGTCATCGCCGAACTGAAGATAGGCGTAGGCGAGATAATCCATTGCGTGCAGCGACTGGTCCCAGGCCACCCCCGCACCGAACTGCGCCTTGGCATAGTCCTGTCCTGCCGCGACCGAGCGGAGGTTGGTGTCGATCGATTCCTGCCAATAGCCGAGCCGTGTGAAGATGTGCGACGGCATGTGCAATGCGTGCGGCACCGAGGGCGCGATCTGCGCGTACCGTCGCGCCGCCGGCAGGCCGGCCTTGGCGAGCGGCGGCGCGTCGTCACTGTGGATCAGGTAGTGCGCCACGCCCGGATGGTTTGGTTGCTCGGCGAAGATCGGCTCCAGAATCGCCGCCGCTTTCCTCTGATTGGCGTAAGTTTCGTCGGTGGGAAGCGCGGTCGCATCCAGGGCCAGCGCGTAGAAGATGGCGGCTTCGCGGTCAGCAGGAAATTGCTGGTGGAGGCTCGCCATGGCGTGCTCGTAGGCGAGCGCGCGAGTGCGGTGGTCGAGCGTGTCGCTGTTGCGGTAGAATGTAGCGATCGCCGCGATATAGCCGCGTTCGCGTTCGGTCTTGGCACCGATCGCCTCAGCCTTGGCCACGGCGGCAGCGCCCGCCTCGAGCGCCGGCGGGGGCGGCGGGTACCACAGCGGGTACCAGTGGCTCATCGCGACACCCCACCAAGCCATCGCGCACGCCGGATCGGCCGCGGCGACGCCAGTAAAGGCCTTGACCGCCTCTTCGTACCACATCGAATGCAGAATTGCGACGGCGCGGTCAAAGCGCTTTTGTGCGTCGCTATTGCAGGAGATCGGGAAATTCACCTCGCCGAGCTTCTCGCCGGCGGGCGGCGCCGGCAGGACGCGGTGGTGTTCGGTTGATACATTCCCACCAGCTTCGGCGGCGCTCGCCGGGGCGCCGAGCAGCATCGCGAGCACCGCCGCGAGGCCGAATGATGCAGCCTTTGTCGACATGATCAGCCTCCTGTTTCGATCGTTTCGCGCGATCGTGGAGCATCTCGTACCGATAAACTCGCCAGGGCTAGTCCAGAATCTGGAGTTTCTGATCGCCCTGGCGGTGTATAGTGGAGCCGCGAAGCAAAGGGAGATGGCGCTATGATGCATTACGGTCAGTTCTGTCCAATCGCCAAGGCGGCGGAGATCGTTGCCGAGCGGTGGACGCCGTTGGTCGTTCACGAGCTGCTGGCTGGCAGTACCCGCTTCAACGATATTCGCCGCGGTGTTCCGCTGATGTCGCAGACATTGCTGTCGCAACGCCTGAAGGAGCTGGAGCGGGTCGGTATCGTCGAGCGGCGCGGCGATGGCAAGCGCACACGTGAGTACCATCTCACCGAAGCAGGCGCTGCGCTCGCCCCGGTGATCCATGCACTCGGCGAATGGGGGGTGCAATATGCTCAGAACCCGTTGGAGGAGGGCGACCTCGACGTTACCGTGATGGTTTGGAATATCCGGCGGCGGGTCGACCCCAGCGTGTTTCCCGCGCGGCGCGTCACGGTCTATTTCGAATTTACCGACGTGCCCAAAAACAAGAGTCAGTGGTGGATAATCAACGATCGCGGGACTGTCGATCTTTGCGCGACAGATCCGGGATTCCCGGTGGATCTTTATGTGACGATCGATCTTCGCACAATGATCGCGATATGGTTTGGCAGGCTGGCGTGGGACGCCGGTGTGCGCTCCGGGCGCATCGAGGTGATCGGCCCGCGAGAGTTGCGAGAGCGCTTGAGCCGCTGGTTTTTGCTGAGCCCGATCAGTGTGAAGAGTGATGAAGTGGCGCAAGGCGGGACAACAATGCAGCCCGCCCCCTCAATAGGAAGGCGCCGGCCTTCGCCCGCCCTGCAAGTTCAAGCAGATTTGCGGGCCGTCCTTGACTAGAATGAAACGTGAACTCATATCCCTCCGGTGAGTCACTACCGGACACCGCCGACCATGAAAATCGTTGCCCAACGCCCGAACGGGCCTGTTATCTCCTGTTTTCCGGGGCAGGAATGATGGAATATCAATCGCTTGATCCTGATCGTTTCGCGCCTCGCGCGCGCGACGCGCGCGGCCGGTTCGCCAGCGGAAGCTCCGGCAACCCGCGCGGCCGGCCGCCCGGCATTGCCAATCCCAAGCGGCGCGTCCCGGATCTCGTCGCCCGCCCGCTGAGCGCGCAGGCGCTGTCGCGCCTGCTCGACCGCCAGCCGCATCTGTTGCGCCTGCTCGCCGCGCAACTCCTGCCGCCGCCCGTGCGCGCCATCGATCCGGCGGAGCGTCTCGGGATCGACCTGGCGTCGCTGCCGACGGTCGAGGATGTCCGGAAGGTGTTCGCCCGGGCTTGGGCGGCCATTTCGCGCGGCGAAATTACGCCGGTCGAGGGTGCACGCATCGCGCGCCGCTTGCGGGCGCGGCTGCGCATGTTGCGGCGTTTTGCACGCCTGGGGGAAGGCCATGCCGCTTTCCCGGCCGACGCGGAAGAGATCGCGCCGCTCGAAGAATTCGAGCGCGATGAAAGCGAGCGCCTCCGGGCGCTCGGCGCCGATGGCGCGACCTGCATCATAGACGAACATGAAGTGGCAATCGGGCAGCAGCGAGCGGCGTTGACACCCATGCCGCGGCACCCGCAAGCTGCCCATATGCCACCAGCGCCGAACGCCCGCTGATGCCGGCCGGCGCCAACCGGCCGCTCGCCGGCATCACCGTGCTCGATTTGGGCCAGGTCTATCAGGGGCCGTACGCGACCCTCTTGATGGCCAAGGCCGGGGCTGACGTGATCAAGATCGAGCCGCCGCAGGGCGAGCCGCTGCGCCGGCGCGCACCGCCGGGCAAGAGCACGACCTTTCCGATCGCGATGCTGAACTCGAACAAGCGTGCGATCACCTTGAACCTGAAAGCACGAGCGCGGCCGTGCGCTGCTGTTCCGGATGGTCGAGCGCGCCGACGTCTTGCTGGAGAATTTCGCGCCGGGGGTCATGGACCGGCTCGGTGTCGGCTGGGACGTCTTGCACCGGATCAACCCGCGGCTCGTCTACGCCTCGGGCTCGGGTTACGGGTTGACGGGGCCGGATCGCGACAACCTGGCGATGGATCTGACGATCCAGGCGGTTTCGGGACTGATTGCGGCGACCGGCTTTCCGGAGGGGCCGCCGGTCAAGGCCGGCCCGGCGGTCGTCGATTTCATCTCCGGGATTCATCTCTACGCCGCCACCCTGACGGCACTGTTCGAGCGCGAGCGCACCGGCCTGGGCCGCCTCGTCGAGGTGGCGATGCAGGAGGCCGCCTACGCGACCCTGACCTCACAGCTGCACGCCTATTTCGAGACCGGCGAGGCGCCGCCGCGGACCGGCAACGCCAGCCATGGCCGCGTGCCGTTGAACGTCTACCCGGCCAATGACGGCTATGTCGCGATGAACATCGCGGTCGAGGAGCATTGGCACAATCTGCTGAGGGCAATGGGGCGCGAGGAGCTGCGCGGCGACCCGCGCTTCGCCGACAACGCGGCGCGTGTCGCCAATCGCGAGGCGACCGACGCGGTGGTCGCGGCGTGGACCCGCACGCTCGGCAAGATGGAGGCGTTCGCGATCGCCAAGCGGCACCGCATCCCGCTGGCGCCGGTGCGCGAGGTCGACGAGGTCATGCGCGATCGCCACATGCACGAGCGCGGCATGCTCGAATGGATCGAGCACGACGAGATCGGCCGTATCGTCGTGCCGACGACGCCGCTGCGCATCCACGGCGCCGACCCGGTCGAGACCGTGCCCAGCCCGAAGCTCGGTCAGCACAACCGCGAGATCTATGGCGGCTGGCTCGGATTGTCGGCCGCCGAGATCGCCGCGCTCGAACGGGATGGCGTCATCTGAGCCGGTCCGACAGCCGTCAACCTTCCGTCGACGATTTAGCAGGGTGCGGAAAAAGGCCCGATCATTGTCAACTCTACCCAGCGTTTCGCCTATAATGCGAGCACCGGCGCCCTTTACCAGGGCAGGTCATCCATACGCTGATATTCCGTATAATTACGGCTGGCATCCGCTGAACTGTCGCGGAAGCTTCGGCTCGGCGAGGAGACTTCCGGCGGCGCACCACCAGCCCGGCTCCGCCGCCGCGAGCATAACCCGGCCCCGCTCCGCCTCGCCGCGATCGGCGAACAAGGCATAGCAGGTGGCGCCGCTGCCGCTCATCCGCGCGATCAGTGCGCCGGGGAGCCGGACAAGCCGGGCGAGCACCGCCGCGATCGCGGGAACGAGACCGGTCGCGGCCTCGGTCAGATCGTTGCGGCGCGACCGCAGCGCCTGCGCCAGCCCGGCCGCATCGGGCGGCATCGGCGCGAACCGGCCGGCTTCGCCGAATGGACCGCGGCGCGCCGCAAACACCGCGGCGGTCGGCAGCTCGATGCGCGGGTTGACGAGCAGGATCCCGGTTTGCGGCAAAGCCGGCGCCGGTTCGATCCGCTCGCCGATGCCGCCGACCCAGGCGGCACGGCCATGGAGGCAGGCCGGCAAGTCGGCGCCGAGACTCATCGGCGAGGCGGCCCAGCGCCGCTTCGGAAACCGATGGGCTCCACAGCGCGATCAGCGCCCGCAATGCCGCCGCCGCATCGCTCGACCCGCCGCCGATCCCGGCGGCTACCGGCAGGTTTTTCTGCAAATGCAGCGCGGCACCGGCGGCCGCTCCGGAATGCCCGGCAAGCAGGCGCGCGGCGCGCAACACCAGATTGTTGTTCCCGATGCCGGCGAGTGCCGCCGCTTCCGGCCCGGTCACCGTGAGCGACAATCCCGCCGCCTGCCGCGCCGTGACGCGGTCGCCGATATCGGCGAAAGCGACCAGGCTGTCGACCAGATGATAGCCATCCGCCCGCCGTCCGGTTACGTGCAGGTACAGATTGACCTTGGCCGCAGCGAAGGCCGCGACCGCCATGGCCGGCTCAGCCGCCGCCGGCGCGGGTCGGCGGCTTGCCGCCGTCGAGCTTGGCCTCGATCGGCTTGATGTCTTCCTTGTCGGGCTTGAACTGCAGCGCCCGCCGCCATTGATAGCGTGCCTCGATCCGCCGCCCGCTTTGCCAATAGGCGTCGCCGAGATGGTCGTTGATGGTCGGGTCCTCGGGCTCCAGCTCGACCGCCTTTTCGAGATATTCAACGGCGGCGGCATCATCGCCGAGCCGATAATGCGCCCAGCCCAGGCTGTCGACGATATAGCCGTCCTCGGGCCGCAGCTCGACCGCCTTCTCGATCATCTTGAGGCCGCGCTGGAGATGCTCGCCCCGGTCGATCCACGAATAGCCGAGGTAATTGAGGACGAGCGGCTGATCGGGCTTGAGCTTCAGCGCATGCAGGAGGTCGGTTTCCGCCCGCCGCCACTGACCCGCCCGCTCATACGCGATGCCGCGGCTGTAATAGAGCGACCAGCGCACCGGCGTCCCCGCCGCCGCGAGCCGCCGGATCGCCGCGTCATACGCGTCGGCCGCCTCGATAAAGCGCTTTTTGTCGCGCAGGAGGTCGCCGAGCTGCATCTCCGCGGCCGCCCGCTTCGGCTCCTTCGCCGCCATCGACTGGAGCATCGCGATCGCTTCGTCGGTGCGGTCGAGCGCCGCGAGATTGCCGGTGACACGCAGCTGGGCCGACCATGAATAGGGCGAGCTCGGCGGGATCTGCGCGAGGACGGCTAGGCTCGCCTCCGGCTTGTCTTCGGCGGTCAGAATGTCGGAGAGCAGCAGCTGCGCAACAGTCAGCTGCGGGCGCAACGCCAGCGCACAGCGGTCGTAGAGCAGCGCGAGATCGAGCGTCTCGGGCCGGTTGACGACGCTCGCCAGATCGAAGAAGGCCTCGGCGAGGCCTTCTTCCGCGGAACCGATCATCGGCGGCGGCGGTCCCGGCGGCTGGCCGGACAGCACCGATTCCGCCAATTCGCTGCCGGCATTCTCCCTGGCGAAACGCTGATCTATTGCCTGGGCCTCATCGGCGCGGCCATGGCGCGCGTAGAAATTGGCCATTGCATCGGTCAGCCGCCAGTTGAGCTCGCCGGTCTCGGTGAGGGTCTTCTTGAAGTTCTCTTCCGCCTTGGCGGGATTTCCGGCGAAATCGTAAATCAGCCCGAGCTGGAAATATTTCAGCGGATCCAAGCCGCTGAATTTGTCGAGCTCCGCGAGCGCGGCGGCGGCGCCGGCGACGTTGCCCGTCGCCATGCGCGTCCAGGCCAGCGCCAACGGCCGGGCATAGCGGTACAACCCGTCGGTCGGCAGCGCCTCCGCGCGCGCCAGCGCCCCGGTCCTGTCGCCAGCCTTGACCCGGTCGATCAGCAGAACGAGGTCGGCGACCGCGTCCGACGAATCGACCCTGAGCTCGCTTTCGGCGAGCGGGCGCGCCTCGTCGAACCGGCCGTCATATGCCTCCATCAGAAAGGTGCGGCTGATCAGTTCGGGCGACTGCGGATCGACCCGCAGCGACTGCCGGTACCACGCGGCCGCGGCCGCGTATTCGCGGTCCTCCTGCGCATGACGGCCGGCGAGATAGGCGCCGTACGGCGAATTCGCCCGGGTTGCCGGCTCGGCGCTCGGCACCGCCGCGCTCGACGTGCCGGCGAATAACGCCATCAGCACGGCCGCAAGGCTCCACCTCCGGAAAGGCCCGATCACCATGAATGCCATCTGTCTCCCACCGATCCGCGCGGCTCACATATTCGGGTAATTGGGTCCGCCGCCGCCCTCCGGCACGACCCAATCGATGTTCTGCTCCGGGTCCTTGATGTCGCAGGTTTTGCAGTGAACGCAATTCTGCGCGTTTATCTGCAGCCGCGGCCCGCCGGTGCCGGATTCCTGCACGATCTCGTAGACGCCGGCCGGACAATAGCGCTGCTCGGGCGAATCGTAGAGCCGATAGTTGATCGCGATCGCCGCCGCCGGGTCGCGCAGCCGCAGATGCGAGGGCTGGTCCTCCTCGTGGTTGGTGTTCGAAATGAACACCGAGGAGAGCCGGTCGAAGGTGATTTCGCCGTCGGGCCGGGGGTAGTCGATAGGCCGCGCCGCGCTCGCCGGGATCAGCCGGCTGTGGTCGGCGTGGTTGCGGAAGGTCCAGGGCGCCGCCCCGCGCAGCACATAGGTGTCGAATGCCGAATAGGCGAGCCCGGCCCAGAGGCCGCGGCGAAAGCTCGGGCGGATGTTGCGCACCCGGCGCAGCTCGTCCCACACCCAGCTTTGTTCGATCGCGTGCCGCACCTCGGCGCCGCCGTCGCCGCCGAGCCGGCGAAAGATGGTTTCGGCCGCGACCATCCCCGTTTTCATCGCCGTGTGGTTGCCTTTGATCTTGGGCACATTGACAAAGCCGGCGGCGCAGCCGACCAGCGCACCGCCGGGAAAATCGAGGCGCGGGATCGACTGGAACCCGCCTTCGTTCAACGCCCGCGCGCCATAGGCGACACGCCGCCCGCCCTCGAAAAACGGGCGGATCGCCGGATGCGTCTTGAACCGCTGGAATTCCTCGAACGGGCTCAGGAAGGGGTTCCGGTAGTCAAGCCCGATGACGAAGCCGACCGCCGCCTGCCGGTCTTCCAGATGGTAGAGGAACGAGCCGCCATAGGTGCCCGAATCCAGCGGCCAGCCGATTGTGTGGATGACGAGCCCGGGCTGATGCCGCTCGGGCGCCACCTCCCACAATTCCTTGATGCCGATCGCATAGGTCTGCGGGTCGACGCCGTCACGCAGGCGGAAGCGTTCGATGAGTGTCTTCGTCAGCGAGCCGCGGCAGCCTTCGGCGAACAGGGTCTCCCTGCCGATCAGCTCGACGCCGGGCTGGTAGCGGTCGGTCGGCCTGCCGTCCCGGCCGATGCCCATATCGCCGGTCGCCACCCCGCGGACGCGGCCATTCTTGTCGTACAGCACCTCGGCCGCGGCAAAACCCGGATAGATCTCGACCCCGAGCGCCTCTGCCTTGCTCGCCAGCCAGCGGCAGAGATTGCCGAGGCTGATGATGTAATTGCCGTGGTTGCGCATCTGCGGCGGTGTCGGCAGGTGAATCGCGCGGGTCCGGGTCAGCAGCAGAAACCGGTCCTCCGCCACCGACGTGACGAGCGGCGCACCCTGGTCGCGCCAGTCCGGGATCAGCTCGTCGAGTGCGCGCGGCTCGAAGACGGCGCCCGACAGGATATGCGCTCCGACCTCGGAGCCCTTTTCAACGACGCAGACGCCGATCTCGCGCTCGGCCGCCGCGGCCAGCTGCTTCAAGCGGATCGCGGCGGCGAGACCCGACGGGCCGGCCCCGACCACGACCACGTCGTACGCCATCTGCTCGCGCGCCACCTGCTCCTCGCCCATCCCGCCTCCGCCGCCGATCTGGCGCACGACTATAGAGGATCGCGGCGGAAACGGGGCCGGTAACAGGGCGCTCGGAAACCGCCGCGGCACGTCGCGCCGATAGCGCGAGGCGCTATCCTCCGGCAGCCCGCCGGGCTATTTTCGCGGCACTCGCCCGATGATCAAGTTTCGCTGCACGCCGCACCTGTGATCCGCGTCATCCGACATCCCCGCCCCGGATCGGACCATCCGCGCCGATCCATCCTGGCGATGGGCAATTTCGACGGCCTGCATCGCGGCCATGCGGCGCTCGTCGGCCATGCCCGCGATCTCGCGCGCGGGCGAAACCTGCCGACCGCGGTGCTGACCTTCGAGCCGCACCCCCGCAGTGTGTTCTTTCCGACGACCGAACCATTCCGGCTGACCCCGTTTCGCGTCAAGGAGCGCGAATTGGCGCGGCTCGGCGTCGACCTGCTGTTCGTCCAGCATTTCGACCTGGCCTTTGCCGCAAAGAGCGCCGAGGACTTCCTTGCCGAGGTGATCGTCGGCGCGGTCGGCGCCTCGCATGTCGTCGTCGGCTGGGATTGCACCTTCGGCAAGGGCCGCCGCGGCACGCCCGGCTTTCTGCGCGAAGCCGGTCCGCGGCAGGGCTTCGCGGTGACCGTGCTCGACCCGATACGCGGCCCGGACGAAACGGTCTATTCCTCGACCCATATCCGCGAGCTGCTGAAGGCGGGCAAGCCGCGCGAGGCAGCAGCACTGCTCGGCCGGTTCTGGGAAATCGACGGCCGCGTCGCCGCCGGCGACCGGCGCGGCCGCACCATCGGCTTTCCAACCGCCAATCTCGGGCTCGGCGACTATCTGCGCCCGGCCTTCGGCGTCTATGCGGTGCGCGTCAGCGGCGACGGCCCCGACGACCCGCTCGCCGGCCGCACCATCGATGGCGTCGCCAATCTCGGCCTGCGCCCGACCGTCGGCGGCCTCGAACCGAGGCTCGAAGCGCATCTGTTCGACATCGACACCGATCTTTACGGGCGCCATCTGCGGGTGGCGCTGATCGACTTCATCCGGCCCGAGCAGAAATTTTCGGGCCTCGACGCGCTGAAGGCGCAGATCGCCGCCGACGCCGCCCGCGCCCGTGAGATCCTCGCCGCCACGCCACCTACGCTTGGTTAGAGCGCTTTCCGATCAAGTAACTATTTGCGGGAGCATGCGGCTCGCCACGGTTCTCAAAGGCAGCGTACGATACCGTCGCAAAATTTTACGCTCTAAACCCCACGAGGATGAAGCCTGCCGTGGTCGGCACCCCCATGCTGGCCGCAAACGAAGCGGCACGGCGGCCACCGGTCGCGAAATTGCGGATAAATGTCGGAAATTATTACACTTGCCCGAAAGAGCAAGGCCCAAGTACCGGTGATTTAATAATTTCCAACCTTGGCGCGATTCTTGCGCTCTTTCCTGTAAGGGGTTCAGGCAGCCTCCCGCAAAGGTCGGATCGAGTCGCAAACATGGGGAGGTCATCGATGAAGCAGTACCTGTTGGCCGGGACCTCGGCGCTGGCGTTGCTGGTGGGTGCGCCAGCGCGGACGCCACCACCTTCAATTTCACCGGAACGGTGGTCGACTTCACGATCCCGGTGACCGGGACCTACGACATCACCGCGGCCGGCGCCGAGGGTCGCGGTAATATCGTTGGCAGCGCCGGGGGCCTCGGGGCGCTCGCCGGCGGCGATGTGTTTCTCATCGCTGGAGCCGTGCTCGACGTCGCGGTCGGCAGCGGCAGCGGCGGCGCCTATGCGGGTGGCGGCGGTGGCGGCAGCTTTGTCTACACCTCCCTGACCGCGCCGCTGGTCGTCGCCGGTGGCGGCGGCGGCGGCGGCGCGGCGGCGGCGGCGGCTCGTTCCTCGCGTCGTACGTCACCAACCCCGAGCTGGTGACCGGCGGCGCCGACAACGGCGCTTACGGCGGCAACGGCTATGTCGCGATCAACTTGGTTGCCGCCGCGGTCCCCGAGCCCGGCAGCCTGGGCCTGGTCGCCGCGGCGCTAATCGGTCTCGGGCTGATCCGCCGCCGGCCGCGGCGCAGTTGAGCCGAGCGGCGGTTGCGTGATCGGCCGGCGTCTGCAAAGTTGCCGGCCATGGCCCTGCTCGCCCTCGCCCATCGGTGACCGCCATGCGCAACGGCATCCATTTCATCTCCGGCCTGCCGCGCTCGGGCTCGACCCTGCTCGCGGCGTTGCTGCGGCAGAACCCGCGCTTTTCGGCCGGCATGACGAGCCCGGTCGGCAGCCTGTTCAGCGCCATGCTGCGCGAAACGAGCCAGCGCAACGAGGCCGCGGTGTTCATCGACGACGATCTGCGCCAGCGGCTGTTGCGCGCGGTGTTCGAGGCTTATTACGCCGAGATCCACCCGCAGCAGGTGGTGTTCGACACCAACCGGCAATGGACGACCAAATTGCCGGCGCTGACCCGGCTGTTCCCGGCCGCCAAGGCGATCTGCTGCGTGCGCAACCCGGCCTGGGTCATCGACAGCATCGAAAACCTGATCCGCCGCAACGCTTTCGAATTGTCGGGGATCTTCAGCTACGAGCCCGGCGGCACGGTCTATTCGCGGGTCGAGGGGCTGGCCGGCCCGACCGGCATGGTCGGCTTTGCGTTGAACGCGCTGCGCGAGGCGGTCTATGGCGAATTTGGCGAGCGGCTGCTGCTGGTCCGCTACGAGAGCCTGACGGCGAACCCGCTCGGCACCCTCGCCGCGATCTACAATTTCATCGGCGAGCCGCTTTACGCCCACGACCCCGAGCACATCGAGCCGTGCTACGACATGGTCGAGTTCGACCTGCGGCTGGGCACCCCCGGACTGCACGACGTGCGCAGCGCGGTCAAGGCGCGGTCGCGCCCGACGGTGCTGCCGCCCGAGTTGTTCCAACGCTACGACGGCCTCGCCTTCTGGCAGGACCCGGCGCAACTGCCGACGAGCGTGCGCATGGTGTAGCGCCAGGACCGGCAGGCGCCGGCTCCCGTCGTTTCGGAGTGTCGCTCAGGTTGGTAATTACGTTGCTATATGATTATCGGTATCGCCGTGGCCGGGCTTGACCCGGCCATCCACGCCTTCGAGCGCTCGAACCAAAGACGTGATGCGCGGGTCGAGCCCGCGCACGGGGATTAAAGTTGTTGGTGAAGAGAGGCAGACAGAAGATATCGCCGTTGCGTTGCTCCGCGACCCCCCTGCCGCGCGCAGGCCACCCTCCACGGAGCGGACGACCCTCGAATTCGGCCGGGGCGGCTGTTATATGTCGCGCATGTTTTCGCATCGCCCCTGGATATCGCGAATTATCGGCCCGGTCCTCGTCTGAGGATCGGGAACGCGCTCGCCTTTTTCGTCTCTCGTCCAGGGGTTCACGATGCCGACGGATTATCGTCCGACCGTTTTTCTGCCCAAGACCGATTTCCCGATGCGGGGCGACCTGCCGAAGCGCGAGCCCGGCATTCTCGCGCGCTGGGAGGCGATGGATCTGTATCGCCGATTGCGCGAGGCCTCGCAGGAGCGCGAAAAATTCGTCCTGCATGACGGCCCGCCCTACGCCAATGGCGAGATCCATCTCGGCACCGCGCTCAACAAGATCCTGAAGGATGTGGTCAACCGTTCGCAGCAGATGCTGGGCAAGGACGCGCCCTATGTGCCGGGCTGGGACTGCCACGGCCTGCCGATCGAATGGATCGTCGAGGAGAAATACCGCAAGGCCGGCGAATCCAAGGACAGCGTGCCGATCGCGCAGTTCCGCCGCGAATGCCGCGAGTTTGCGGCGCATTGGATCGAGGTGCAGAAGCGCGATTTCAAGCGGCTCGGCGTCGTCGGCGACTGGGACGACCCCTATACGACGATGGCCTATGCGGCCGAGGCGCAGATCGTCCGCGAGATCGGCAAGTTCCTGGTCGATGGCGGGCTCTACCGGGGCTCGAAGCCGGTGCTGTGGTCGGTCGTCGAGCAGACGGCACTGGCCGAGGCCGAGGTCGAGTATTACGACCACCGCTCGACCACCGTCTGGGTGCGCTTCCCGATCATCTATACGAACCAGCCGTCACTTCGTCACGCGTCGGTGGTCATATGGACGACGACCCCATGGACTCTCCCGGGTAATCGAGCAGTCGCGTACGCCGAGGATTTGGTCTACCTCGTTATGCGACCAACAATGGTCTCAGGTCATGGCCCCAGCCTAGGAAGTCAGCAGGGCGGTGGAAAGGTTGTTCTCAACGAACTGCTTTGTGTAGTTGAGAAGTTGGCTGACGAATTCGCAAAAGCGGTGGGCATAGTTCAATACGAGAAAGTTGCATCATTTAAGGGTGCGTCGCTCGGTGGGACGATCGCGAGGCACCCGCTCGCGGGCCAGGGCTACGATTTCGACGTGCCGTTGCTGGCGGCGGGCTTTGTCGAGGCGGATCAGGGGACCGGCCTCGTCCACATTGCGCCGAATGCCGGCACCGACGATTGGGAGCTCGGCCAGGCGCATGGCCTGCCGGTGATCGACACGGTCGGGCCGGACGGGGTTTATCTGCCGAATGTGCCGCTGTTCGCCGGGCGCTCGGTCTATCGCCCGGACGGCAAGCCCGGCGATGCGAATGCCGCGGTGATCGCTGCGGTCGACGCCGCCGGCGGGCTCTTGGCGCGCGGCACCCTCGTCCATTCCTATCCGCATTCCTGGCGGTCGAAGGCGCCGCTGATTTTCCGCAACACGCCGCAATGGTTCATCAGCATGGAGACCAACGGCCTGCGGCAAAAGGCTTTGGCGGCGATCGCCGAGACGCGCTGGATCCCGCCGCAGGGCCGCAACCGGATCGAGGCGATGGTCGAAGGCCGGCCCGATTGGTGCGTCTCGCGCCAGCGCGCCTGGGGCGTGCCGATCGCGGTCTTCACCCACCGCGACACCGGCGAGCCATTGCGCGACGCGGCGGTCGTCGAACGCGTCGCCGCCGCGGTCGAGCGCGCCGGCGCCGACATCTGGTTCAGCGCCGATGCCGGCGCAATTCCTGGGTGACGCCTACGACCCGGCGGAATGGGAAAAGGTCACCGACATCATCGAGGTATGGTTCGATTCGGGCTCGACCCACGCCTTTGTGCTGGAGCAGCGGCCGGAGCTTCGCTGGCCCGCCTCGCTCTACCTCGAAGGCTCGGACCAGCATCGCGGCTGGTTTCATTCCTCGCTGCTCGAAGCCTGCGGGACGCGCGGGCATGCGCCTTACGAGGCGGTGCTGACGCATGGCTTCGTGCTCGACGAGCAGGGCCGCAAGATGTCGAAATCGCTCGGCAACGTCGTCGCCCCGCAGGACGTCATGAAACAAAGCGGCGCCGACATCCTGCGGCTGTGGGTGGTCGGCTCGGATTATTCCGAGGATGTCCGCATCGGGCCCGAGATCCTGAAACATCACAGCGACGTCTATCGCCGCCTGCGCAACACGCTCCGCTATCTGCTCGGCGCGCTCGACGGCTTCACCGCGGAGGAGGCGGTCGGGATCGAGGCGATGCCGGAGCTCGACCGCTGGGTATTGCACCGCCTGGCGGAGCTCGACGAATTCGTGCGCAATGCGATCGACGCATTTGATTTCCACGGCCTGTTCACAGCGCTGCACAATTTCTGCACCGTCGATTTGTCCGCGTTTTATTTCGACATCCGCAAGGACCGGCTCTATTGCGACGCGCCAGATGACCTTCGGCGGCGCGCGGTGCGCACGGTGCTCGACCGCTGTTTCGACTGCCTGGTGCGGTGGCTGGCGCCGGTCATCTGCTTTACCGCCGAGGAAGCCTGGCTCGCCCGCCACGGCGACATGCCCGGGCGCAGCATCCATCTCGAGCTGTTCCCCGATGTCCCGGCCGCCTGGCGCGACCCGGCGCTCGACGAGCGCTGGGAGAGGCTGCGCGACCTGCGCCGCGTCGTGACCGGCGCGATCGAGGTCGAGCGCGGCGCCAAGCGGCTGGGTTCGAGCCTGCAGGCCGCGGTCGAGCTTTATCTTCCGGATAGCCAGGGCGAAATCGTGCGCGGCATCGACCTCGCCGAGCTGTGCATCACCTCGGCGGCGACAGTCCGGCCGGGGCCGGTGCCCGAAAGCGCGTTCACCCTGCCCGACATAACCGATATCGGCGTCGTGGTGTCGCCGGCGCCGGGCGAGCGCTGCGAGCGCTGCTGGCGGGTGCTGCCCGAGGTCGGCTGCGTGCCGGGCCATGACGATCTCTGCCGCCGCTGTGCCGCCGTCGTCGCACGCCGCGCGATCGCGCGAGCGCTAAGTAATGCTGGCGCGCGGGCTCGTCGTCGCGGCAATCGTCGCAGTCCTCGACCAGCTCGGCAAGGCCGCCATCCTCGGCTTTTTCGCCGGACACGGATTTGGCGGCGTGCGCGTCACGCCGTTTTTCAACCTCGTCCTGACTTATAACCGCGGCATGAGCTTTGGCCTGTTCAACACGGCCGGGAGCGGCGGCGGGGTCAACGCCCTGGTGTTCTCGCTCGTCGCCGCGGCGATCGTCGCCGGGCTCGCCTGGTGGCTGAGCCGGGTCCGGAGCCCGTTCCTGGCCGTGGCGATCGGACTGATCATCGGCGGGGCCGTCGGCAATGTCGCCGACCGGGTCCGTCTCGGCGCCGTCGTCGATTTTCTCGATTTCCATGTCGGGTCATGGCATTGGCCGGCCTTCAACCTGGCCGACAGCGCGATCTGCATAGGCGTCGCCGCCATGCTGCTCGACGGCTTGCTTCTGCACCGGGAAGTACATTAAATATCGGGCCGGGAGGGCTTTGATCATGTCCGAGGATCATCGGGTTCGCGGCGCGGGCCGCGGATATGTTTTCCTGGCTGCGGCCTGCCTGGCCGGGACGGCGCTTGTTTCGGGCTGCAGTAACTGGAAGCAGTCGCTCGGCCTCGCACCGACCATGCCCGACGAATTCGCCGTCGAATCGCGCGCGCCGCTGATGCTGCCGCCCGATTTCGACCTGCGCCCGCCGGAGCCGGGGGCGCCGCGGCCGCAGGAAAAGAGCATGGACCAGCAGGCCGAACAGGTGATCGACCAGGCCGGACCGGGCGCGCCCGGCAAGCAGGCCTCCAATTTCCGCCTGCGCGACGCCGAGAACGAGCTGCCCACTATCGGCGGGCAGAGGGCCGACCCGAACGGCATGGTCGCCGACCAGAGCCTGTCGAGCAAGCTGTTGGGTTATGGCGATACCGGCGCCGCCGGCGCTACTGTCGACAAGCGCACGACCACCCCGCTGACCGGGGTCTATTGAGTGGGCGGGTTTCTCTCCCTCGCCGCGCGTGCGGGGTGAAGGCGCGTCCGCGTCCGCATCGGGACCTGCTGACATGACCCTGTTCGACCTCTCGGGGCGCGTCGCCATGGTTACCGGCGGCAATGGCGGGATCGGGCTCGGCATGGCACGCGGGCTCGCCGCGGCCGGCGCCCGCATCGTGGTGGCGGCGCGCGACGCCGCCAAGGCCGAGGCGGCATTGGCGGCGATCGCCGCCGCGGGACCGGCGGGCGCGTTTGTGGCCCTCGACGTCGCCGACGAGACCTCGTGCCGAGCTGCGATCGCGGCGACCGTCGGTCGTTTCGGCCGGCTCGACATCCTCGTCAACAATGCCGGCATGTCGATCCGCAAGCCGCCCGAATCCTATTCGGCCGCCGAATGGCACGCCGTGCTCGACACCAACCTGACCGGCGCGTTCATCTGCGCGCAGGCCGCCCATCCGGCGATGAAGCAGGCCGGCGGCGGCAAGGTCATCAACATCGGCTCGATGTTCGCGATCTTCGGCTCCGCCTACGCGGTCCCCTATGCCGCGAGCAAAGGCGCGCTCGTCCAGATGACCAAATCGCTCGCCGCCGCCTGGGCGGAAGATAACATCCAGGTCAACGCGGTCCTGCCCGGCTGGATCGACACCGAGCTGACACGGGACGCACGCCAGCAGGTCGCGGGTTTGCACGAGCGCGTCCTGGCCCGCACCCCGGCCGGCCGCTGGGGCGTACCCGAAGACCTCGCCGGCATCGCCGTTTTTCTTGCCTCGCCCGCCTCCGACTTTATCACCGGCGCCGCTATCCCTGTCGACGGCGGCTTTTCCGCCTCCGGATGACGAAATTCGGCTGCGGCCTCGGACTGAGATCAGGCTAAAGCGGCCGCGCGACCCGCGGGCGCTCGTTGACGGCGGGGACGCGAATCCCGGCATCGTCAATGCGGACCGTGCTGATCGAGGCGAGCGCCACCTCGATCCGCGCGTAGAAATCGAGCGGCATGCCGAGAACGAAGAGGAGAGCGGCGCGGATCACATCGCCATGGCTGACGATGACCACGGTTCCTTCGCGGTGAGCTCGGCGCAGATCGAACAGGGCGTTGACAATACGATCCTGGACTTGGCGCCAGCTTTCCCCGCCCGGGATCGCCGCGATGCTGCGGCAGCTCCGCCACAACTCCCAGCGCTGATCGGCCTTGACCTGATCGAAGGTCAAGCCGGTCCATTCGCCGAAATCGAGCTCGCTCACATCCTCTCGGGACAATACCGGCATGCCGAGCCGGCCGGCGAGGATTTCGGCAGTCTCCTGCGCGCGCTGCAGCGGGCTCGCATAGACCGCGTCGATCGTTTCGTCCGCCAGGCGGTCGGCGGCCGCGGCGGCTTCGGCACGGCCCTTGGCGGAGAGGCCGAGCCCAGGCATCCGACCGGCGAGCAGCCGGCCCTGCATTACGTGCTCGCCATGCCGCACAAGATGAAAGAGCGTCACGCCGCAATCCCTCGACCCACCCTGAAACGACGACGATCACAGTTATCGACCGTCGGAGCATCTCGCCGCTTGCTGCCGGCGAAAGATAAAACGGCCTGCCTCCCGATTCTCGCACCGCCCCTAGCCCCACCCGCTCCCCCGCGGGGGAGCGGGTGACCTTATGGAGCGTCAGCGCCCCGGCGTCATTTCGCGGCGACCGCCATATCCTCGGCGTACATCTCGGGAAGCACGGTCTCGCGCCAGGTCTCCTGCCGCGGGAAGATCTTTTCGATCGCGCGCGCCGAATAATAGCTGGTATCGACACCCGGCGGGTTGCCGCCCGCCTGCACCGCCTTGACCGCATCGAGCAGCAGGCGCCGGGTCGCGATGATCGCCCGATCGGCCGGCCCCAGATGCTCCTTGGAACGGTCGACGATCGGCCCCATGCCTTCCTGCACCGCGCGGTCCTGGGTGTTGATGCCGTCGATGCCGGTGAAGGTTTCGTTCTTCTGGACCTCGCGGTCGATCATCCAGTCGTTGGTCTTGTTGCGGAAGGAGCGGAACTCGCCCGACGTCTCGACATAATCGGGGCCGTTGCCGTTGCCGCGCTCCATGCGGTCTGCGTCGCTCAAGGCGGGCTCGCCGAAGCTGTACATCCAGTTCCACACCATGCAGTTCTCGTCGTCGATCGGGACCCAGATATGCCCGGCGATATTGGGCCGGTCGCCGCCGCCCATCGCGCGCCCCAGCTGCTGCGGCCGGATCTGCGTGAACGGCATGACGAAATGATAGGAGCGGACATAGGTCTTGTCGTCGTCGAGCGGGCAAATCCCGACATATCGATAGCCGTAATCGGTGATATCGACCTCGAGCAGCGGCGCCCGGCCGCGGACGAACGGCCCCTGCACCGGGATGCCCGGGCGGCTCGTGTTCGGCGTGATCGTGCGGTGCAGGATCGGGGCGTGCGAGGTGTCGATGCCGCCTTCAAGCGCCTGCAGCCAATTGCACTCCTCCCACACCTTCGAGACATGGCGGTGGGTTTCCGGCACCTGCGTCCATTCGAAAGCAGGCGGTGCCGGCATTTTCTCGCGCGGCCCCATATAGGCCCAGATGACGCCGCCCATCTCGACCGTCGGATAGGCGGTCAGGCGGACCTTGTGGCAGAACGGCTCGGGCTCGTTCATCTGCTCGGTGCATTTGCCGTCGACGTCGAATTTCCAGCCGTGATAGATGCAGCGCAACCCCAATTCCTCGTTGCGCCCGAACCACAAGGAGGCGCGGCGATGCGGACAGAATTCATCGACGAGGCCGATCCGGCCGGCGCTGTCGCGAAACCCGACCAGCTTTTCTCCGAGAAGCTGCACGCGCACCGGCGGGCAATCCGGCGCCGGCAATTCGCGCGAATGCAGCGCCGGGATCCAGTATCGCCGCAATACGTCGCCCATCGGGGTCCCTGGTCCTACTCGGGTCACCAGCTCGTTGTCTTCGGGTGATAGCATGGGTGCACTCCTCACTGTCGAACGATCGGCGCGGCCCGGCCGGCGCGCCACTACCCCGGTTGCGATCATCGGCCGATTGCGGCGCGAGGACAAGAGGCGGCCGACAGGGTCAGCCAGCTGTGATGTCTCACTTGGCATTGGAAAGCCGGTCATTCCGGTATCGTCCCCCCGCGAAACCGGGGATGAGGCCCGGAACCCATGCACACCGTCGGTGATGGATTGATCCCGATCGCCAACGGCTTGCTGTAAAAGCCCGGGTTCTTGGGTTCCGGGTTCACCGCTGCGCGGCGCCCCGGAATGACGCTCGAATGGTTGCCAACCCCGATCCTTGCATTTCAAACCGAGACGCTAGGCAGCCGCCGCCCGGCGTGTCCATCCGCCCTCGGACGTGCTACCATCACGCGATAAGCCTCGATGGAGGGAGGAATGAGCGTGACCCTGCGGCCCGGCAGACGGGAAGATGCCGATGCCTGTGGCGTGATCGGGTTCGAGGCGTTCAAATCGATCTCGAGCCAGCATGACTTTCCGTGGGACTTCCCGTCGGCGGAGGTGGCCACGGACCTGATGAAGATGCTGCTGTCGAATGCGGGGTTCTACTCGGTGGTAGCCGAGCTCGACGGCCAAATAGTCGGCAGCAACTTTCTCGATACCCGCAACCCGATCTTTGGCATCGGTCCGATTTCCGTCGCTCCGACAGCGCAAAATCACGGAATCGGACGGCGGTTGATGCTCGATGTGATCGAATACTCGGCCCGGCGCGGCGTCGCCGGGGTTCGGCTCTTGCAGGCTGCCTATCACAATCGATCGCTGTGCCTGTACACGAAGCTCGGCTTCGACAGCCGCGAGCCGGTTTCAAAGCTCGACGGCACCCCGTTAGGCAACAGACAGCCCGGCTACCCGGTGCGGCCGGCCATCCCCGACGATTTGGCGGCGTGCAACGCATTGTGCCGGAAAGTCCACGGCCACGACCGCGGCGGCGAGCTGCGCGATGCGATCGATCAGGGGACGGCGCGCCTCGTCGAACATCTCGGCCGGATCACCGGCTATGCCACCGAAATCGCTTTTTTCGGGCATGCGGTTGCCGAAACCAACCGGGACCTGCAGGCGCTGATCGGCGCGGCCCCGGGTTTCGAGGGCGGCGGATTTCTGGTGCCGACGCGCAATGGCGAGTTGTTTCGCTGGTGTCTGCAAAACGGGCTGCGTCTCGTCCACCAGATGACGCTGATGACCACCGGCCTCTATAACGAGCCTGCCGGCGCCTACCTTCCCTCGGTGCTCTGCTGAAGCGGAGATCCGGCGCGGTTCGGCGGGCGGCCGCCGAAACGAATGCTATATTGTCGACGTCTCTTCGATCATCTCCAGGAGAAGCGCCCTTGAGGAGCGCCAGGTGACAGACGACCAGGCGGTCGAACGAAAGCTGGCCGCGATCTTTGCCGCCGACGTTGCCGAATACAGCCGCCAGATGGGGCGGGACGAAGTCGGCACCCTGCGCCGGCTGCAGGCGTATCGGGTTATCCTGGACCGGCTGGTCGAGATCCATCACGGCCGGATTTTCAATACCGCCGGCGACAGCGTGGTCGCCGATTTCGCCAGCGCGATCGACGCAGTCGAATGCGCCATCGCCGTCCAGCAGGCGATCGCCGCAGAAAATGCAAATCGGCCGCCGGGGGAGCAGATGCGGTTCCGCATCGGCGTCCATGTCGGCGACGTGATCGTCGAGGGATCGAACCTCTACGGCGACAGCGTCAACATCGCCGCCCGGCTGGAGGCGCTGGCCGAGCCCGGCGGCGTCTGCCTCTCCGGCGCGGTGCGCGAGCAGATCGGCACCCGGCTGCCGGTCGCTTTCACCACCCTCGGCGAGCAGCGGGTTAAGAACATCGCCGAGCCGGTGCGCGCCTTCAAGCTCGACGGGCCGCTCGGCGATCGGCCGCCGCCAACCGCGGCCGGTATCCGCCGGCGAGCCGTGCGCCGCCGCATCCTCGCCATTGCCGCCGCCGTCATCATCATCGCGGCGGGGGCCGCGTGGTGGCTCCGTCCCTGGCCGGCCGCGCTGCAGACATTCTCCTATTCGGCGCCGCGGCTGTCGATGGTCGTGCTGCCGTTCACCAATCTCAGCAACGATCCGCAGCAGGAATACTTTGCCGACGGCATCACCGACGATCTGACGACCGATCTGTCGCGGATCGACGGGAGCCTGGTGATCGCCCGCAACACCGCCATGACTTACAAGGGCAAGCAGCTCGACGCCAAACAGATCGGCCGCGAGCTGGGCGTGCGCTACGTGCTCGATGGCAGCGTCCAGCGAGCCGGCAACGAGGTTCGCGTCAACGTGCGGCTGGTCGATGCCGAAACCGATGCGCAGCTCTGGGCCGAGCGGTTCGACCGCAACATCGGCGATCTGTTCGCCCTGCAAAACGAGATCACCGCGCGCATCGCGCGCGCCCTCCAATCCCAGCTGGCGATCGCCGAAGCTGGCCGTTCCATCGCCCATCCCGATGCGCTCGATTACATCCTGCGCGGACGCGCCGAGCTGACCAAGCCGATTTCGCGCGAGACCTATGACGAGGCCGTGCGCGATTTCGAAACGGCGCTGGCGTTCGATCCGCATGTCGTCGATGGGCAGGCCTGGCTGGCGATCGTGCTCGCGGTCCGAGTCCTCGACGAACTCAGCGATTTTCCCGACGTCGATTTGCGCCGCGCCGAGGAGCTGGCGTCGCAGGCCTTGGCGGCATCCCCCAACAGCGCGCTGGCCCATGCCGCAAGGGCCCAGGTGCTGCGCGCGGAAGGGCGCTGCGCGGAAGCGATTCCCGAATACGAAACGTCAATCGCGCTCGATCGCAGCCGCGCACCTCTTTATGCCCATGTCGGCTGGTGCAAGTTTCTGACCGGATCGGTCGACGCGGTGGTCCCCTATTTCGAGCAGGCCATCCGGCTCAGCCCGCATGAACCCGGCATCGCCATATGGTACGGCCGAGTCGGCGTTGCCAAGCTGCTGCAGTCGGAGACCGACGAGGCTCTCGGGTGGCTCGAAAAGGCACGCAGCGTGAATGCCCGGCTGCCGTTCGTCCATGCCTATCTCGCTGCTGCCTACGCGCTCAAGGGCGACACCGGGCAGGCACACAAAGAACTCGCCGCCGCGCGACGGTTGAGCACGAGCTATGCCAGCCTGGCCCAGGTCGAGAAATCGAGCTGGTTCGACAATCCGAAGATCCGGGCCTTTGCCCAGGCCACCTATTTTCCCGGCCTGCGCCGCGCCGGGATGCCGCAGGAATGACCGGCGCCTATCGGTGCGCGGCGACTAGAGCGAGGTACCGATGTCGAGGCTCAGCGCGGGAATGGCGGCCGGCGGGATCGCGGTCCTGCTCGGCCTCGCGGCGTGCAGCGGGCCGCCGCAATGCCGCTGAAACCGGCGCCGCCTTCGGCTATGATGCAGGGCCACCGGCTTCGGAGACGACGAGATGAGCATCGCGCAACGGCTGACGGAGCTGGGGATCACGCTGCCCGAGGTCGGCAGCCCGATCGGGAACTATGTCCACGCCAAGCGCGTCGGCAATCTGATCTATCTGTCGGGCAAAGGCCCACCCGATACCGGCGGCAAGATGCCGCGCGGCAAGCTCGGCACCGGCATGTCGGTCGAGGAAGGATATCGTCACGCGCGCGGCGTCGGGCTGGTGCTGATCGCGGCGATGCGCGACGCGCTGGGCGGCGATCTCGACCGGGTCGAGGACATCGTCAAGGTGCTGGGCATGGTCAACGCCGCGCCCGATTTCGAGGACCATCCCAAGGTCGTCAACGGCTGCTCGGACCTCTTCGTCGAAATCTTCGGCGAGCACGGGCGCCACGCGCGCTCGGCGGTCGGGATGAGCTCGCTGCCCGGCGGCATCCCGGTCGAGATCGAGGTCATCGTCGCGGTCAGATAGCATTCGGACGGTAACGGCTCGGCGCCGGCGCGGCCGGGGATCATTTGCTCCTTCCCGGCCATCGGCATGACGGGGCGCCGATGCGCGCCGCGGACCCGCCCTCGGAGAGCCGGCAGGTAAGCCGGCTGATGCTGTTTTTCGCCCTCGTCTACGTCGTCGAAGGGCTCGGCCAGACGGGTGGGCTGATCGCCCAGCCGCTGAATTATTTTTTGAAGCAAGTCTATGGCTGGACCCCGGTCCAGGTGACCGCCTGGCTGACGATCCTCAATCTTCCGTGGATCATCAAGCCCGTTTACGGGATCGTATCGGACTTCGTGCCGCTCTGGGGCTATCGCCGCAAAGCCTATCTCGTCGTCGCCAATGCGGCGGCGGCCGGCGCCTATCTCTGGGTCGCCCGCATTACCGCCCCCGGCGCATTGCTTCTCGTTCTGCTGCTGACCGCCTATGCCATGGCGATATCCAGCACCTTGTGCGGCGCCGTGCTGGTCGAGAACGGCCAGAGGCTGCGCCGCAGCGACGCCTTCATCAATCAGCAGTGGCTGTGGTTCAACATTGCGGCGATGGCGAGCGCGTTTCTCGGCGGCCAACTGGTCGAACGCCTGTCGCCGAGCGGTGCCCTGCATGCCGCCGCGGCAATCATCGCCGTAGCCCCGTTCGCCGGCATCTTCGGCGCGATCTTTCTGATCGACGAAACCCCGAGCCGTCTCAACCTTGCCGAACTGAAGACGACGTTCCACAGCCTGCTCGCCGCCTTCATGCTCCGAGAGCTGTGGGTAATCGGCTTGTTCCTGTTCCTCTATTACCTCAATCCGGGGTTTGGCGTGCCGCTTTATTATTACATGACCGACACGCTGAAATTCTCGCAGAACTATATCGGGATCCTGGGTGCGATCAATTCCGCCGGATGGATCGCCGGCGCCCTGTTGTACCGAAAACTCCTCAATGGGATGTCGTCAAAGCGGCTGCTCAATTTGAGCATCCTGGTCGGCGTCGTCACCACGATGGCGTTTCTGCTGCTGTCGAGCGAGACGACGGCCGCGATCGTCAACTTCTTCAGCGGCGCGGCCGGCATGATCGCCTTTGTCGCAACCTTGACCTTGGCCGCCGATTATTGTCCGAAGCGGGCGGAGGGTTTCGCCTTTGCTGCGCTGATGTCGCTGCTCAACCTGTCATCGGCCTTGTCCAACAACATCGGCTCGTTCCTTTACGAGCACGCCTTTCACAGCCGGCTCGCTCCGCTGATTCTGGTGTCGGCCGCCTCGACCGCCGTGATCTTTCTCCTCGTCCCGCTGCTGCGCCTCGGCGACAAGCAGCCGGGCGAGCCCATTCGCGCGGACAGCGCCGGCGGCGGCTGACGGGCTGCAGATCAGTCCTCCGCCGCGTCGGGGGCTGCCGCACCTGCCGCCGGATCAACCGCTGTCGCCCTTCGCGCCGCCGCCCAGCCGCATCGTCAGGAAGCGGCTGCTGCCGTGCCGGTTGATCTGCAACAGCAGCACGCCCGCGCCGCGCGTTGCCGCCTGCCTGAACTTGGCGATGGTGTCCGCCGGCGAGGCGGCCGGCTGCCGGTTGATCGTTTCGATCACATCGCCCGGCAGAAGATCGAGACCGGCGAAGGGGCCGTCCGGCGCGATCCCGGTCACGACGACCCCGGCGACATTGGCACCGACCCGCAGCCGGCTGCGCCGTTGCGCCGTCAGCGGTGCGAGCTCGAGACCGGTGCCGAGATCGGCCGGGCTCGCACGCCGGTCCGCATTCTCATCCTGGTTGATTGCCGCGGCTTCCGGAGTTTCGGGCATCTGGCCGATTACCGGGCGCAGCCCGATCGCCCGGTTCTGCCGCCACACCGTCACCTGGGCAATCCGGCCGATCGGCATGTCGGCGACGACAAGCGGCAGATCGCGCATTCTTTCGATGTCGTGCCCGTCTACCGAGAGGATCACGTCGCCCGGCGCGAACCCGGCCCGCGCGGCGGGGCCGTTCGCACTAACGCCGGCGACGAGCGCCCCCGTCACCTGAGCCAGCCCGAAGCTCTGGGCGATCTCCGGCGTCACCGGCTGGATCTGCACGCCGAGCCAGCCGCGCTGGACCTTGCCGTATTCTTCCAATTGCGCGACCACCGGCTTTGCCAAATTCGCCGGTATGGCAAAGCCGATGCCGACCGAGCCGCCATTGGGCGAATAGATTGCCGTGTTGATGCCGATCACGGCGCCGTCGAGGTTGAAGGTCGGGCCGCCCGAATTGCCCCGGTTGATCGCCGCGTCGATCTGCAGAAAGTCGTCGTACGGGCCGGCATGGATGTCGCGGCCGCGGGCCGAGATGATGCCGCTGCTGACGGTATCGGAGAGGCCGAACGGATTGCCGACCGCCAGCACCCAATCACCGACCTGCGCGGCATCGCTGTTGCCCCAGCGCACATAGGGCAACGGGCGCTGCGCATCGATCTTGAGCAATGCCAGATCGGTCAGCGAGTCGCGTCCGATGATGCGGGCCGGGTGCCGCGTCGCATCGTGGAAGGTGACGATCACGGCATCGGCATTCTCCAGGACGTGATCGTCGGTGACGACGTAGCCGCGCGGGTCGATGATGAAGCCCGACCCCAATGCCAGGCCCGGTTCGTTGGGTTCGCCTTTGCGCTCCTGCTGCTCGAAGAAGCGGCGCAGCAGCTCGTCGAGCGCCGATGGCGCCAGCCGCGAGGTGCCGGCTTCGTCCTTTGCCTGGTCAAAACCCGCATTTGCGTCGTCGGTTCTCGGCCGTCTTGCTCGGCCGCTGGACCGCCGAGACGTTGACGACGGCTGGCAGCACCTCCTGCACGAGCGGCGCGAAGCTCGGCACCGTCACGCTCGCCGACTGCGGTCCGCCACCCCAGCCGTTCCCGCCGGGCTGGCTGCAGCCGATCGAGCTCGCGGCAACGGCGAGCAGGAGGGCGGCGGTACCGGCCGCTCGCGCCCAAATCCGCCGCTCCGCCCCTGCGAAGCGCGCATTGCTCATGATGGTCTCCAGCGCTTTGCCGCAGCATAGCGCGGCGGCGCGCCGAATGGGTTAATTCCGATCGGCGTACCGTAGCATCGGCCAATGCTGTCGCGGAGGTCCTGCGCCCGTCGCCGGATTGCCTCGGCGCCCTCTCCGCGCCGCCGCCTACGGGCCGCCGCTGGCTTCGGGTTTTTCGATCAGCGCCAGGCTCTCCATGGCGAGACCGTAGCCGAGCAGGTCGTGCATCTGCCGGCGCAGGTATTCGGTGAACAGCAGCCGGGTGTAACGCAACAACAGGGTCGGCTTCTTGGTCAGATCCTCGGCCAGCTCCCAGGCCCGCGCCGAGAGCTGATCGGGCGGCAAGATTTCGGCGACGAGCCCCAGCCGCAACGCTTCGGCGGCGTCGAGCGTCTGTCCGGTCATCAGGAAATAGCGCCCGCGATTGATGCCGAGGAGCAGCGGGTAGACGATGTGCATGCCGTCGCCCGGTACCACATCCGAGGCGAAATGGGCCGAATCCTGAAACTGCGCAGTGTCGGCGGCGAGCACGATGTCGCACAGCAATGGGATCTCGGAATGGCGCCAGGCCGGGCCGTTGATCGCGCTGATCACCGGCACCTCGATGGCGAGGAGGTTCATCAGCAGGTGCCGGCCCTCCCAATGGATGCGGTCGATGCGCTCGATCGACGGGCGCGACGGGAAGGACGAGGTGCCGGGAGTGGCGCGCGGCCCGGAGAACTCGGCCCCGGTCCCGGTCAGGATCACGACCCGGTTCTCGCGATCGGCGCCGATGTCGTGGAAGAGCTCCGGCAATTCGCCATGCGGCAGAAACCCCCAGCGCAGCGACTGCCCTTCGGTGTGGAGCGTGACCTGGAGGATGCCGTTCCGGCGTTCCAGCCGCGCGCTCTGGTATTTGCCGGCATAGTCGTCGAGCGAGCTCATCTGCACCTCCCCGAGAATGAGCGGATATTCTATCGCCCCCTGGCTCAAGCCGGGAGTCGCCCGCAGCGTGGAAATGTCCTAAAATCGGCCGACGCGTTTTTCAGGGAGGTTGTCATGCCCGTCATCAAAGCCTTCGATCTCGCCTATGGGCGGCTGCGCTCGCCCGACCTCGACAAGCAGGAAGAGTTTCTGACCGATTTCGGGATGGTCCGCGCCGATCGGACGAAAACCGCGCTCTATATGCGCGGCACCGATGCGCCGCACCATCTTCACGTCACCGAATTGGGCGAGCCGCGCTATATCGGGATCGCGGTCCATGCCGCCGGCATGGAAGACCTCGACCGCGTGTCGCGGGTCGAGGGCGCCTCGAAGATCGAGGACATCGACGAGCCCGGCGGCGGCAAGCGCGTGCGCCTGACCGACCCCGACGGCTACCAGGTCGAAATCGTGTACGGCATGCAGATGCTCGAACCGATCCCGGTGCACCGCCCGGCGGTCAATTCCGGCAACGACAAATACCGCCGCAAGGGCGAGTTGTTCCGGATCGAGCGCGGCCCGTCACACGTCAAGCGCCTCGGCCATTTCGTCGTGATGAGCAAAAACTTCGAAAAGACGCTCGGCTGGTATCGCGAGATGCTCGGCTTCCGCTGCTCGGACGAATTCTATGCCGGCGATAAGAGCAATGTGGTCGGCTCGTTCAACCGGCTCGACCGTGGCGACGATTACGTCGATCATCATGCCTTCTTCTGCATCCGCGGCGACAAGAGCGGGCTCAACCACCTGTCCTACGAGGCGGCCGACATCGACGACGTGATGGCCGGCCACGAGCATCTGGAGGGCAAGGGCTATCAGCACATGTGGGGCATCGGCCGCCATCTGATCGGCAGCCAGCTGTTCGATTACTGGGCCGATCCGTGGGGCCGCGTGCACGAGCACTGGGCCGATACCGATGTGCTGAACGCGCGCACCCCGCCCAATCTCCTCGAGCGCGGGGAAGGAACCGGCGGGCCGTGGGGCCAGCCGATCCCGGCGATCTTCATGGGCCACGCCTCGCCCTGATGCCGATTGCGCCCGCGGGGAGCTCAACGCCCTCCCGCGGGCAAGGAGGAGCGGAGGCTGGACGATGGCCGCCGATTTCAAGCTGTTTCCGCACGACTGGCAGTCCACCGAATACGTGTCCGAATGGATCGCCAGAGACATTACCCGCGATGACGACAGGCGGCCGCTGCTGCAGCGGATGCTGGCGGCTGCCGGCCTGATGCCGGACGCCGCGCCGGACGTGCTGGATGTCGGCGCCGGCTACGGCGCCGTGACCGAGGAGGTGCTGCGGGCGTTCCCGGCGGCGCGGGTGACGTTGCAGGATTACTCGCGGCCGATGCTCGATCGCGCCCGGCAGCGCCTGGCGGCGAGCGCCGACCGGCTCGGCTGGGTGATTTGCGACCTGACCGACCCGGCGTGGGCGAAAGAGGCCGGCGGCCCGTTCGATCTCGCGGTGTCGGCGATCGTCCTGCACAATCTGCCGCGCCCAGAAGACATCTTCGCGTGCTATCGGGCGATCCACGACCTGCTCGCGCCGGGCGGCGCGTTTCTGAACTGCGACCGTTTCGTCGACGGCGTTGACAACCATATGGCCGAGCTGCGCGCCGCCGGGTTCGGCCCGGTCGAATGCATCTGGCAGCAGGCGCCGCACGCCATCCTCACCGCCATCCGACCACTCTAAACGACAACGGCCTCCCGTTCGGGAGGCCGCGCCAGCGCCGCGAACCGGGCGTCTGTTGATCGCGGACCGCCCGGTTCCGGCGTTCGGCTTGGCAGGTTGCGGAAGAAGGCCCGATCGTGGTCATTCCGGGCCCGAGCGCGGCGAGGGAACCCGGAACCCATGAACACCGTCCTCGAAACGAAGGCTCGGTCCGTGTTCACGGGTTCCGGTCCCGGCCCTGCCGGGCCGTCCCGGAATGACAGCCGAGCTCCTCAGCACTTTGTTAGCGGGAGTAATAATAGCCGTAACTATTATATTGCGGATAGGGGTAGGGCGCCGCACCGTAATACGGCTGCGAATAAGAGGTCGGGGCCGTATTGTAATAATAGCCGTTGGGGTCGTAGTAATAGGGCGACGGGGCGGCATAGACCGGCGCCGTCGAGGCAATCGCCGCGCCGGCAAGCACGCCGCCGAGGATGCCGAGCCCGATCGCGGCACCGACACCCGGACCGCCGGCATGGGCCGTGGTCGGGATCGCGGTCAGCGAGAAGGCGGCAATCGTCCCGGCGACGACGACACCGTGCACCGTCTTTTTCAACAGACCGCCATGCCCGGGCGCCACAGGCTTCGGGCTGCATTCGGCGTTCGGAAGGTTCTGCGTGCTGTTCGTCAACATGGCCATCTCCAGTTCGGCGCTTGATCAGGATGCTGCACCAGCGATCCTCGATGCCGATGATGTCGGGTCGCCAAGGCCGGCCCGCCATCTCGGAGAAACCTGCGACCCGCTCCATCCGGAAACCGCCAACGGGCTTCGGCAAGAACCCGCTATGTTCTCGTCCGCCAGAAGCGCCTTTATTGGGGTGCCGCCAGATGCCGGACGAGCTGGCGCGCGTAGACCGGCAGATCGTCCTGGCGTCGGACGCAGATCGTCAGCTTCCGCACCGCCCACTCGTCTTGCAATTCGATCCGGTGAATCGACATGGTCTTGGCGTGGCGCGCGGCCGTGGTCGCCGGGACGACGCCGATCCCGACATTGCACTCGACCAGCCGGCAGACGGCGTCGAAGCTGCGCAATTGCACACGCAGCTTGAGGCGGCGGCCGACCCGCTCGGCCTTTTCGGACAGAAAGCGCTGCAACGCGCTGGTCCGGTCCAGACCGACGAAATCGCAATCCAGAACCTCGGCGAATGCCACGCGATCCCGCATCACAAGAGGATGGCTGGCAGCGACGACGAGCACGAACCGGTCGGTGCGAAACGGCAGGGTTTCGAGGCCGGCCATCTCGACCGTGGCGGCGACGATGCCGATATCGGCGGTGCCGTCGGCGATGGCGGCGACGATCTCGTCGCTGAGCCGCTCCTCGAGATCGATGTTGACCTGCGGGTGGGCGGCGAGAAAGGCGCTCAGCGGCTCGGGCAGGAATTCGGTCAGCGCATTGGTATTCGACAGGAGCCGCACCTGGCCGCGGATGCCCTCGGCATATTGGCCGAGGTCGCCATGCATGCGCTCGGCCTGCTGCAGCAGGATGCGGGCGTGCTGGACCAGGGTGCGGCCGGCTTGCGTCGGGGTGACGCCCAGGCGCTCGCGGTGCAGGAGCGGGGTGCCGAGCGCCACCTCCATGTTGCGGATGCGGGTGCTGGCGGCGGCGATGGCGAGATGCAGCCGCGCGGCGCCGCCAGTGATGCTGCCGGCCTCTACAACGTTGAGGAAGAGGCGCAAATCGCTCAGATCAAATCGCACGGAATGACCGGAGGTTTCGGATTCGACGAAGTCAGCCTGCGCCGATTGGTGATTGTGTCAAGCCGGATGCTGCATCAAATTTCGGTCAAAACGAAGGCTGATCATGACCCAGGCTTATCCGATCGACGAGCACGCCTATGACGTCGTCGTAATCGGCGCCGGCGGCGCCGGGCTGCGGGCGACCCTCGGCATGACCATGGCGGGGCTGAAGACCGCCTGCGTCAGCAAGGTGTTCCCGACCCGCAGCCACACCGTGTCGGCGCAGGGCGGCATCGGCGCGGCACTCGGCAACATGGGCGAGGATGACTGGCGCTGGCACATGTACGACACGGTCAAGGGCTCGGACTGGCTCGGCGACCAGGACGCGATCGAATACATGTGCCGGAACGCCATGGAAGCGGTCGTCGAGCTCGAGCATATGGGCGTGCCGTTCTCGCGCACCGAGGACGGGCGGATCTATCAGCGCCCGTTCGGCGGCCATACCGTGCATTGGGGCGAGGGGCTGGCAAAACGCGCCTGCGCCGCCGCCGACCGCACCGGGCATGCGATGATCCACACCCTCTACCAGCAATGCCTGAAGCACAATGCCGCGTTCTTTATCGAATACATAGCGCTGGATCTGTTGATGGAGGACGGCGCCTGCCGCGGCGTGCTGGCCTGGTGCCTGGAGGACGGGAGCCATGCACCTGTTCCGCGCGCAGGTCGTGGTTTTGGCGACGGGTGGCGGCGGTCGGACTTATTTCTCGACGACGCAGGCGCATATCTGCACCGGCGACGGCTATGCGATGGCATTGCGCGCCGGGTTGCCATTGCAGGACATGGAGTTCATCCAGTTCCACCCGACCGGCATCTATGGCGCCGGCTGCCTGATGACCGAGGGCGCGCGCGGCGAAGGCGGCTATCTGACCAATGGCGAGGGCGAGCGCTTCATGGAACGCTATGCCCCGCACACCAAGGATCTGGCCTCGCGTGACGTGGTCGCACGCGCGATGGCGATCGAAATCCGTGAGGGCCGCGGCTGCGGGCCGCACCGAGACCACATCTTCCTGCACCTCGAACACCTGCTGCCCGAGGTGCTGCACCAGCGGCTGCCCGGCATCTCGGAGACCGCGAAAATCTTCGCCGGGGTCGATCTCGCGC
Source organism: uncultured Alphaproteobacteria bacterium (assembly GCA_963814865.1). Classification (GTDB taxonomy): domain Bacteria; phylum Pseudomonadota; class Alphaproteobacteria; order ATCC43930; family CGMCC-115725; genus AP-15. Next base: position 130,518 of record CAWFEN010000009.1, read on the forward strand.
GCCAGCCGGTCCCGGTCCTGCCGACCGCGCATTACAACATGGGCGGCATCCCGACCAATCTTCACGGCGAGGTGCTGAACCCGACCTCGGACGATCCCGAACGCACCGTTCCGGGGCTGATGGCGATCGGCGAAGCCGCCTGCGTCTCGGTGCACGGCGCGACCAGGCTCGGCACCAACTCGCTGCTCGATCTCGTCGTCTTCGGCCGCGCCGCTTCCCTGCGCGCCGCCGAGATCGTCGAGCCCGGCGCGCGCCCTGGCGCCTTGTCCCCGTCAGCGGCGGAGGCGGCGATTGCCCGCTTCGACCGCATTCGCCATGCAAAGGGACGGCTCAAAGCCGGCGCGATCCGCCTCGCCATGCAGCGGGCGATGCAGGACCATTGCGCCGTGTTCCGTACGGCAAAGGTGCTGGAGGAAGGGCTGCGCAAGATCGGCGATGTCGGCCAATCGCTCGGCGATCTCGCCGTCGCCGACCGCTCGCTGATCTGGAACAGCGACCTCGTCGACGCGCTCGAGCTCGACAACATGATCGGCCAGGCGGCGGTGGTGCTGCGCTCCGCGCTCTTCCGCACCGAAAGCCGCGGCGCCCATGCGCGCGAGGACTACCCCCTGCGCGACGACCATGACTGGCTCGTGCACACCCTCGCCTGGCGCGCCGACGACAGCCGGGTGCGCCTCGGCTCACGTCCGGTGCACCTCAATCCGCTATCGAACGAAATCCAACCCTTTCCGCCCGGCGAGCGGGTGTACTGAGACTTTATCGGCATTGGTCAATGCAGCTGATGCAGCGGGCGATGCTGAAGGTTTGATTCGCCGGGGGCGAGCTGGTCCACAGCGATATCCCCATACGCGGTGCTCAAATTCCGCGCCCTCGCGTTGCGCGCCGGGTTCGGCCCGGTCGACACCTGGATCGACCCGGCCGAATTGTTCAGCGGCCACTGTCTCCGGCTGCGCCGACCGCAATCGGCTACCCGTGCATAACGCACGCCGCGCGGCAGGACTGGCACCTATCGGTGCGGGAGTCTCGGGCTTTTCAGGCAGTGGCGGCGCCGTCGACCGGCAAGGCCGCACCGGAGACGAAGGAGGCTTCGTCGGAGATCAGGAACAGGGCGGCGTTGGCGATCTCTTCGGGCTTGCCGGTGCGGCCCATCGGGATCTGCCGGGCACGCGCCTCGACCAGCGCCTCCTTGTCCTGGCCGCCGCTTGGCCGCCCGCTTGGCCAGGGGGGTGCTGCTGGTCGGGCCGGGCGACAAAGACGCGCAGCATCGGCGTGTCGATCGGACCGGGGCAGATCGCGTTGACCCGGATCTTGTCTGGCGCCAGGCGCTTGGCCAGCGAGCGGACAAAGCCGACGACGCCGAACTTGGCCATCGAATAGACCGGGCTGAAGGCGGAGCCAACGAGGCCGGAGGTCGAGGCGGTATAGAGCAGGCTGCCGGCGCCGCGCGCCCGCATCTCGGGGATCGCCGCCTCGGTCGTGACCAGCACGGTGCGCAGGTTCAGCCCGATGGCGATGTCGAAATCGGCCATGTCGATGCCTTCGATCGAGGCCGGGCCGGGATGCCCGACATGGTTCCACACGAAATCGAGCCCACCGAAGGCGTTGGCCGTGCGCCGAACGATGGCGCGGGCAAAATCATCCTGGCGCAGATCGCCGACCAGGCCGTGCGCCCGGCCACCGGCCGCGGTGATTTCGGCGACGACGGCATCGACCCCCGCCCGGTCGATATCGACGACCCCGACCGCGGCGCCTTCGCGGGCAAAGCGCAATGCGCCGGCCCGTCCCATCCCCGAGGCTGCCGCCGTGACGATGCCGATCTTGCCGTCGAGCCGCATGGTCATCCTCCCGTTGCCGCGACGTCCCTGCCCTCATAAAGCGTGTCGAGGGCGGCGCCGTAGGCCTCGCGGATCGCATGGCGCCTGACCTTGAGCGTCGGGGTCATCTGGCCGTTGGCGATGGTAAAGGGTTCGGCCGCGATCGCAAAACGCCGCACCCGCTCGATCGGCGCGAGCCCCTTATTGACCCGCGCCACGGCGGCGCTGATCGCCCTGACGAAATCGGGATCGGCCGCGAGCGTCGGAAAATCTGCCGCCGATCCGTGCCCGTGGGCGTAATCGGCGGCGAAGTCTGAATCCGGAACCAGGATGGCGACGAGATAGGGCCGGCGGTCGCCGAACACCATCGCCTGGGCGATTTCCGACTCCAGGGTCAGATAGCCCTCGACATGCGCCGGCGAGATCATCTCGCCCGCCGAATTCTTGATGAAGTCGCGCTTGCGGTCGGTGATCCGGATACAGCCGTCGTCATCGACGAAGCCGACATCGCCGGTCCTGAGCCAGCCATCGGCGAGCGCCAGCGCCGTCGCCTCGGGATCGTTCCAGTAGCCCTTCATCACATTGTCGCCGGCGACCAGAAGCTCGCCGTCATCGGCGACCCGCACGCGCACCCCGTCGAGCGGCGGCCCGACCGTGCCGATCCTGATCCGCGCCGGCGAGTTGCAGCTGATCACCGGGCCGGCCTCGGTCTGCCCGTAGCCCTGGAGCAGGATGACGCCGAGCGCCAGAAAAAAGCTGCCGATTTCCGGGTTCAGCGGCGCGCCGCCCGACACCATCGCCTTGAGCCGGCCGCCGAAACGCCGCCGCAGCCCGGCGCGCACGAGGCGGTCGAGCACCGGATCGAGGAGCCGGTCGCCCAGATTCAGCGGTTCGAACGACGCGCGCTTGCGCCCGATCGCCACCGCCCTGTCGAACATTCGCTGCGCCATTCTTCCCTTGCGCCCGACCCCGAGCATGATCCGCCGGTGCAGGGTTTCGTAGAGCCGCGGCACCGCGGTCATGATCGTCGGCCGCGCTTCCAGCAAATTGGCGGCGAGCGTGTCGGCGCCTTCGGAAAAGTAGATCTGCGCGCCGATCGAGATCGCAAACATCATCCCGGCGGTGTGCTCGTAGGCATGCGAGAGCGGCAGAAAGCTCAGGAAGACCTCGTCGCCGAGGCCGACGGCCTCGAGCAGCCGGTGGGCGCCGCGGCAATTGGCGAGGATGTTGCGATGGGTGGTCATGACCCCTTTGGGGACGCCGCCAGTCCCCGAGGTGTAGATCAGGCAGGCAATATCGTCGGGCTCCAGACCGGCGACGACGGCGGCCGTATCGCCGGCCTCCGCAGCGCCGCGCGCCAGCACCTCGTGCCAGGGCAAAACATCGACGGCGCTTGCCTGGCCCGCGATGGTCTCGATCGCGATCACCGTATGCACGGTCTCGACCTGGTTCGCCGCCGCCAATACGCGGGCGGAAAGGGCGGGCTTCGAGACGATCACGGCGCGCATGCCGCTGCTGGCGAAGACGTGACGATGGTCTTCGACCGTGTTGGTGACATAGGCCGGCACCGTGACCGCCCCGGAGCTCATGATCGCGAGATCGGCGACGACCCATTCCGGACGGTTCTCGGCCACCAGCCCGACGCGCTCGCCCCGGCCGATCCCGAGTGCCCGGAGGCCCTGCGCCAGATGCCGGACATCGCGCGCGGCCTCGGCCCAGCTGGTCGGCCGATAACGACCCTCCCGCTTCGCCCATAGAAACGGCCGGTCGCCGCGCCGTTCCGCCGCCTCGAAAAACATCGCCGGCAGGCTGCGGCAGCTGTCGTAATCCATTCGTCCCCCGACCTCCGTCGCGTCTTTCTAGGGGTTTCGCGCCGGGTGTGGAATAGCCGGCGTTGGCGGCGGGCAGGTGGGGCGTCTGCTTGGCGCCTTGCCGGGCGAGGCTTATATGCAGCGGGCAACGGATCGAGGACGCGATGGCGCAGGTGCAGAAGACGGGCGAGGCGGCGGAGGAAAATAAGGCGGCGCTCGGGCCGTTGCCGGAATGGGACCTTTCCGACCTCTATCCGGGACGCGACAGCGAAGCGCTGGCGCGCGGCCAGGCACAGCTCGCCGAGGATGCCGAGGCGTTCCGCCAACGCTATGAGGGGCGTCTGCGCGATCTGTCGGGGGCGGCGTTGGGCGCCGCGGTCGAGACCTACGAGCGGCTGCAGGAAGCGATCGGCCGGCTCTTGAGCTATGCCTCGCTCGTTCATGCCGGCGATCTTGCCGACCCGGAAATCGGCCGCTTCTTTCAGACGGTGCAGGAGCGGGTCAACGCGATCTCGACCACGCTCTTGTTCTTCGCCCTCGAGATCAACCGTCTCGACGATGCCGAGATCGAGGCCAAGGAAGCCGATCCCGCGCTCGCCCGCTACCGCCCGTGGCTGCGCGACACCCGCGCCTTTCGCCCGCACCAGCTCAGCGACGAGGTCGAGAAGCTGCTGCATGAGAAATCCGTCGCCGGCCAGGCCGCCTGGACACGGCTGTTCGACGAGACCATCGCCGATCTGCGGTTTCCGTTTCGTGGCCGGGAATTGACCGAGCCCGAGGCGCTCGACCTGCTGTCCGACCGCGATCCTGAAATTCGTCGCGAGGCGGCGGAGAGCATCGGCGCGGTGCTCGGCAAAAACGCGCGGATTTTTGCGCTGATCACCAATACCCTCGCCAAGGACAAGGAGATCGAGGACCGCTGGCGGCATTTTGCGCGGCCGATTTCGTCGCGCAACCTGGCGAATTTCGTCGAGGACGAGGTCGTCGACGCGCTGATCGCCGCGGTGCGGGAAAGCTACCCGCGATTGGCGCACCGCTATTATCGGCTGAAGGCGCGCTGGTTCGGGGTCGAGGCCTTGCCGTTCTGGGACCGCAACGCGCCGCTGCCCGAGGATGACGACCGGCTGATCCCGTGGCGCGAGGCGGAGGAGACGGTGCTGCAGGCCTACGGCGCCTTCTCGCCGGAAATGGCCGCGGTCGGCGGGCGCTTTTTCGCCGGACGATGGATCGACGCGCCGGTGCGCCCGGGCAAGGCGTCGGGCGCCTTTGCCCATCCGACGGTGCCGAGCGCCCACCCCTATCTGCTGCTGAATTACCAGGGCAAGGTGCGCGACGTGATGACCCTGGCGCACGAACTGGGCCACGGCGTCCATCAGGTATTGGCGGCGCGCCAGGGTTATCTGATGGCCGATACGCCGCTGACCCTGGCCGAGACCGCTTCGGTGTTCGGCGAGATGCTGACCTTCCGCGCCCTGCTCGCGGGCGAGACCGATCCGCGCCGGCGCCGGATCATGCTCGCCGGCAAGGTCGAGGACATGCTGAACACCGTGGTCCGGCAGATCGCTTTCGCCACCTTCGAGGTCAAGGTCCATGACGAGCGGCGCGAGGCCGAGCTGACACCGGACCGGCTCGGCGAAATCTGGCTCGACGTGCAGCGCGAGAGCCTCGGCCCGGCGATCCGGCTCGACGGCGTCTATCGCCATTACTGGGCCTACATCCCGCATTTCATCCATACGCCGTTTTATGTCTATGCCTACGCGTTCGGCGATTGCCTGGTGAACTCGCTCTATGCGGTCTATGAGGACGCGCATCAGGGGTTTGCCGAGCGCTATCTCGCCATGCTGCGCGCCGGCGGCACCCTGCGGCACCGCGAATTGCTGGCGCCGTTCGGCCTCGACGCCGCCGACCCGTCCTTCTGGTCGAAGGGCCTGTCGGTCGTCGCCGGCTTCATCGACGAACTCGAACAGCTCGGAGTGATATGATGACCGGGACTTCGTGACCAGAAGGAGCGCGGCGTGACCACCTACACTTTCAAGGTCGTCGTAGAGCCCGATGAGGATCGCTGGCGTGCCTATTGCCCGGCGCTTGAAGCACAGGGCGCGGCAAGCTGGGGTTACACGCGCGAGGAAGCGTTCCAGAACATTGGCGAGGTGCTGCAGATGATCGTCATGGAAGCTAACAGTGTGCGATCGCTGGCGTGACGAGTGTTGTCGGGAAACGATGCGAGTTACCTCAATGGCAAGCATTTCCTTTGATGAATTTGTAAAGCGCCAGCAGACCGCCTCATCTGATGGGTCAGCTGTCGATTGGGCAAAGCAACGTGATGAGTGGCTTGCTTTTCTCATTGATCTCTATTCCAAAATGAGAATCGTTCTTACGATCCTACCTGTCGTCCGGCCAAGTGAAGCGAGAATATCATGATATCAAGTTGAACGAGGACTACATCGGGTCATACACTGCAAAACGTATGGTTCTCAAATTTGGCCGCCAAGAAGTGAATTTTACGCCCGTGGGAACCCTATTGATCGGCAGTAAGGGGCGAGTGAATGTTGTCGGCCCCGCTGGCAGCGCGAGGTTGGTCCTCATTAACAAGAACGCCACCAGCGCACACTCATTGATCCGGGTAACTGCGAGGATCGTTGGGCAACCCGCCCCTCTTCCTCCCCCGGAGCCGACCGAGCCGATTGAGTGGGTCTGGAAGATAGTTTCGCCCCCACCCACTATGAAATTCATCAATCTGACACAGAAATCATTTTATGAGATGATCTTGGAAGTTGTAAATGCCTAGACGTCGAGTGACGTTCTCGGACACTCCCATTTCCATACTCAATGTGGCAGCTTACCATCAGGACGCGGAAGCCTCGCTACGCCTTTATTTTACCACCGCGCATCCAAGTTTTGCCATTAGATTCGCCGGGTATTTGTCTGAAGAGATTTTGGCAGAATTGACCATCAGGCTCGACGAGACGGACCTACGATCCTCACTCGCCGTATTGACACGTGTGGAAGCGGCTTTTCGGATCGACTACTTGCAGCGCTGCCAAAAAAAGAAGCGCGATAAACTTTCGATAATGCTGCGCGACATATATAAGGAGCGAGGTCCGTATGCTAGATTGGAAGATGATATTCTGGCGGCATGGCGAGGTACTTATCCCACGGTGGCGCAGGTTGTCAGCGAACTTCGCGGTGCATTCAAATTTAGACACTGGTTGGCACATGGTAGTTACTGGACCCCAAAACTAGGACGTAAGTACGATTACCAAAGCATTTATGCCCTTGCCATTACGGTTCTAGGGAGCTTTCCATTGTTTGGTCCCACCGCATGAGGCGTCGGTGGCACACGGCTGAGCCATAGTCAAACAATGACCGACGACAATTCATTTACCGGGCGGATGCGGCGCTACGCTCAGGTGTCGACTGCGATGGGCGGGCTCGCCGCCCGGCTCGCCGGCCAGCGCTATCTGGGCATTGCCGTCGACCGCGGGCGCCATGCCGCCGATTTGAAGGCGGCGCTCGGCGGGATCAAGGGGCCGCTGATGAAGGTGGCGCAATTGCTGGCCACGATCCCCGACGCGCTGCCCAAGGAATATGTCGAGGAGCTGGTGCAATTGCAGGCGAATGCGCCGGCGATGGGCTGGCCGTTCGTCAGGCGCCGCATGGCCGGCGAACTCGGCGCCGACTGGCAAAGCCGGTTCCGCACCTTTGAAAAGACCGCGGCGCGCGCCGCCTCGCTCGGCCAGGTGCATCGGGCGACGGCGCTCGACGGCATGGCGCTCGCCTGCAAGTTGCAGTATCCGGACATGGGCTCCGCGGTCGAAGCCGATCTGCGCCAGTTGAAGCTCGCGATGGGCCTCTACGAGCGCTACGACCGCGCCGTCACCACCGGAGAGATCCATGCCGAGATCGCCGACCGGCTGCGCGAGGAGCTCGATTACCGGCGTGAGGCCGCGCATATGCGGCTCTACGGGACGATCTTGCAGGGCGAGGCGGGCGTCGCCGTGCCGGAGCCGCTGCCCGAGCTGTCGACCCGTCGGCTGCTGACGATGAGCTGGCTCGACGGCGCGCCGATCCTGGAGACTGCCAAGGCGCCGATCGCGCGGCGCAATGCGGTGGCGCTGCGCATGTTCCGGATCTGGTACGTGCCGTTCTACCATTACGGGGTGATCCACGGCGATCCGCATCTCGGCAACTACACGGTGGCGCCGGACGGCGCCGTCAATCTGCTCGATTACGGCTGCGTGCGGGTTTTCCGCGCCTCGTTCGTGCGCGGCGTCATCGATCTCTATCATGCGCTGCAGCACGGCGACCGCGACCTCGCCGTCCACGCCTACCAGAGCTGGGGTTTCGGCAATCTGTCGCGCGACATGATCGAGGTGCTGAACCGCTGGGCCCGCTTTGTCTACGGCCCGCTGCTCGACGACCGCACCCGGCTGATCCAGGAGAAGGCACGCGGGGCCGACGGCGCCGGCCTCGTCGAGAGCGTGCACCGCGACATCCGTCGGCTCGGCGGGGTGCGGCCGCCGCGCGAGTTCGTCTTCATGGACCGGGCCGCGGTCGGTCTCGGCTCGGTGTTCATGCACCTGAAGGCCGAGATCAACTGGCATCGGCTGTTCCACGAGCTGATCGAGGATTTCGACGAGCCCGCCCTCGCCGCCCGCCAGGCTGCGGCGCTCGCGGCGGCGGGAGTGCCGATCGCTGCATGAGCCCCGATCTCGTCATCTTCGATTGCGACGGCGTGCTGGTCGACAGCGAGCCGATCATCAATCGCGCCCATGCCGAGATACTGACCGCCTGCGGCTATCCGATTGCGCCGGAGGATCTCGCCGAGCGCTTCTGCGGCATGGCCGATCCGGAAATGCTCGACATCGTCGAGCGCGAATGGGGCCGCGCGCTGCCGGCCTCCTATGGCGAGCGCGTCGGCGCGATCATCGAGCACGGCTTCCGTCATTCGCTCGTCGCGATCCCCGGTATCGCCGAGACGCTCGATTCGCTGCCGATGCCGTTTTGCGTCGCTTCGAGCAGCAGCCCGCAGCAACTCCATCGCAAGCTCGAATTGACGGGGCTCCTGGTGCGCTTCGGCGAAAAGCTGTTCAGCGCGGCGATGGTCGCGCGCGGCAAGCCGGCCCCCGACCTGTTTCTCTACGCCGCCCAGCGCCTCGGCGCGGCACCGGGGCATTGTCTCGTCGTCGAGGACAGTCCGGCCGGCATCGAGGCCGCCCGCGCCGCGCAAATGACCCCGATCGGCTTTTGCGGCGGCAGCCATTGCGGCCCCGGGCACGGTGCCCGCCTGCTGGCACATGGCGCCGCGCTCGTCATCGACCATATGCGCGAGTTGCCGGCCGCCCTGGCCGTGCTCGTCTGAGCATGTTCTTCGTGCGCCGGCGCGGGCTCGTGCCCAGTTGTCAGACCCTGCGCGGGGTGGCGGCGGACTGGTCCGGCAGGGGCTCGGCGCGGGTTCCGCGCAGGACGAGCAGCCCCGTCGCGACGGCCGCCGCCAGCGCAAAAAAGCAGGCGCTCAAAAAAATCTCCTTTGGCGGCAGGCCTCGCGCCAGCAGATAGCCGCCCAGCGGCGCCGCAGCGATGCCGCCCAGGCGGCCGATGCCGAGCGCCCAGCCGATGCCGCTGGTGCGCATGCGCGCCGGATAGAGCTTGCCGGCAGTAGCATTGGCGCCGGTCTGGCTGCCGACGGTCGTCATGCCGGCAAAAAAGATCACCGGCAGCAAGACCAGATAGGGCAGGGCGACCAAGGCGATCAGGGCGATGAACACGGCGCCCATGGCGTAATGCAAGGCCAGCGTTCGTTCGGGGCCGGCCCGGTCGATCGCGATCCCCAGGTAGAGCACCGCGCAGATCGCGCCGAGATCCCGCAGGCTCGCGGCGAAGACGGCCGCGCTCGGCGTCATGCCGGTCAGGTGCAGGACCTCGGGCAGCCAAAAGCCAAGCAGGTACAGATCGAGCAGGCTGCAAAAGAAGATGATCCACAGCAGCACCGTCAGCAGCGCATAGCCGCGGCTGAACAGCAGCTTGACCGAGTTCCCCCGGGCGACGTCCACCGGATGCATTTCCACCCGCGCCGCGGCGAGGTCGAGGCGTGCCAGCAGCGCCGCCTGACGCGGCGGCAAATGCGCCCGCCGGATCAGAAAGCGCGGCGATTCCGGCAGCCACAGCGCCATGACCAGCAGCAGCACCAGCGGGAAGGCGCCGCCCAGGACGAAGATGACCGGCCAGGCGTAATGCCGCAGCAGCACCGCTACGATCTGACCGCCGACAAAGCCGCCGAGCGGCGCGCCGGTGAAGGTTACCATGATCATCGACGCCCGCAGGCGCTGCGGCGTGTAGTCGCCGGTCAGCGCCGTTGTCCCGGTAAACCCGCCGGCGATGCCGAGCCCCGTAAAGAAGCGCAGCGCACTCAGCACGGCGAGCGAGCCGGCGAACGCGCTCGCCAGCGAAGCGAGGCCGAAGATCGCGACGCCGGCGAGCAGCAGCGGCCGGCGCCCAAAGCGGTCGCCGAACGGCCCCGAGGCGAGGGCGCCCGCCATGACGCCGAGGTTGGACCACAGAAAGGCCAGGAAAAAAGCCGATGGCGGCAGATGCCAGGCGTGGGTCAGGGACGGCACCGCCCAGCCGATCGAACCGACGTCGTAGCCGTCGCACATCTGGATCAAGGTGCAGATCGCCACGACCCGGATCTGGAGCGCGCCGAGCGGCTGGTTCTCCAGCGTCGCCTCGGTGGCCGACAAGCGCGTGTCCGCCATTCCCGCCTCCCTTGCTTTTCTCCCCTTCTTAGCCGTGTTGCATTTTCGACGTGGCTGCGCAAGCCTCGGTTGGCAAATTCCGCCGCAGGTTGCCAGCCGATGAGAACGGGTGCCGACTATCGCGAAGCCCTGCGCGACGGGCGCCGGGTCTGGGTCATGGGCGAAGGCCAAGTCGTCGACGTGACCACGCACCCGGCGACCCGCGCGATGGTCGACGAGTACGCCCTGTGGTACGACCGCCACCTCGATCCGGCGTGGCGGGATATCCTGCTCTCGGCGCATCAGGTCGATGGCGAGCGGGTGCCCTGGGCTTATGTGGCGCCGAAGAAAATCGAGGATCTGGTCGGCATGGGCCGATCCTTCGCGAAGACCATTTTTCTGAGCGCCGGCAACATCACCCACACCCCGGCCTATGGCAATCTGATCGCGCTCGGGGTGCTGACCGCGGTGCAGGCGCAGGGACTCTCCGCCGGGCACACCGCCGCGGCGGAGGCCTATCGCGACGGGATCGCGCATACCGGTCGTTTCCTGACCTTTTGCGGCGGCGCCCCGATCATCGGGCAGCGCATGCGACCGGACCCGGCCGAGCGCGTCGCGTTGCAACTGGTGCGCGAGACCGATGCCGGCGTCGTCCTGCGCGGCCGGCTCGGCATGCATACGAGCCCGGCTTACGCCGAGGATGTCTATGTCGGCGCCCTGTCAGGCATCGACATCGGCGGGCATCGCGCGAGCTTCATCGTGCCGGTCAACGCTCCCGGCGTCACGGTGTTGTGCCGCAAGCGCGCGGCGCGCAGCGAGAACCCGTTCATGGCGCCGCTTTCCGGACGTTTCGACGAGCTCGACGGCCAGATGTGGCTCGACGACGTATTCCTCCCATGGGAACGCGTCTTTTTCGTCGACCCTTCGCCCGAGGCGATCCCGCGCTGGCTCCGCTGGCATCACCTCTATGGCTGGCTGGCGAAGGCGGAGGTCACGCTTGGCCTGACGCTCGCCTTGACCCATGCCATGGGCCTCAAAGAACACGAGCAGACGATCGAATACCTGATCGACCTGATCGCCGCGGTGCAGACCGTGCGCAGCTGCCTGACCGCGGCCGAGCGCGACCCCGATTTCACTCCCGCAGGCTATTGCTTCCCCGATCACGCCCATCTCGCGGCCGGCGGCATCGCTCTCTTCAAGGTCCGCCAGCGCGTCTCCGAGATCCTGCGGATCGTGCCCGGCTCCTCGCTCGTCGTGGCTCCGTCCGACCATGATCTCGCCGACCCCGAACTGGCTTCCGGTCTCGAAGACTTGTTCGGCGGCGGCGGGTACACCGCGTTGCAACGCGCGGCACTCTTGCAGCTGGCCGCCGACCACGTCTCCTCGGCGCTCGACGGCCGCGAATCCGCGTTCGAGCTGCATGCCAGCGGCGGCATGCCCAATTGGCGCCACTGGCTGCGCCGCAGCTTCCGCGATTACGACGTGCTGGCCAATGCGGTGCTGGGCTTCCTCGGCCTGCCGATGCCGGCAATCGATCTCGGCGCCATCCGCACCGCCCCGATCGCTGCCCGCCGCCCTACGACGCCGCCCGCGACGGGCAGGAAAGGGTAGCGGGCAGCCGCCTCGGCGTCACGCTGGCATGCGTGTCTCCGTAAACCGGCGCGACATCGTCGCGCGGTATCTGCGCCTCGGCTATCCGGTCCAATCAATAGAAAATGATGATGACGCCTGAACAGTCGCCAAAGTGGATTATGACGACAATCACGGGACGCTGGATGATCAGCGCCTCAGATCTTTTGACGAGACTGACACTCCACTGCGAGTGTTCCTGGACCGGCACGCCAAGAGCCGTGATGATGCCCTTGGGATCTCTGACCAGCGCGGGTATGTCGTCGAGGCTGATGGTTGCATGCCGTACCGACTCGATATCCCCGCCGGCTCGCCCCTTCCCCGACAGGATTCGCGAAAGGGCTTCCGTCACATCCTGCAATTCGGCCATCGTTTCACCCCTTGTCTCGATGTTGCAACAAGAGCAGGCGGTTACTGACCGGCAACCTGCCTGAGCTTGACCCCGATAAGAAGCCGGCAGCACCGGCTGCTCCATTTCGGGTCAGACAGCCGGCAGAGTTACTGACGGAATCGGCTGTCCGATGTGACGCAACTCACACTCGGTAAAGAATCCCGGCGCCCGCGGCACTTCTCCGTTTGTGCGCCTACCCCGCGCTGCCGATACCGGGCCGGCCGTCCTTGGCGATCAGGGTGGGGGCGACCACATCACCCCCCGTGGCAGGGGCGAGCGGAGGCTCCGATGGCGGCGGCTCGGCAAGGACGCGATCTGTGGGACAACCCGATGGGGACGGACGGGTTCGAGTTCGTCGAGTACACCGGCCCCGATCCCAGGGCGCTGGCGTCATTGTTCGAGCGCATGGGGTTCGTTGTCGCGGCGCGCCACCGCTCGAAAAATGTGACGCTCTACAAGCAGGGCGACGTCAACTTCATCCTCAATGCGGAGCCCGAGAGCTTCGCACAGGCCTTTGCCCGGCTGCATGGCCCCTCGGTCTGCGCGATCGCCTTTCGTGTCGCCGATGCCGCGAAGGCGTATGACCGCGCGATCTCGCTCGGCGCCAAGCCGGTGCACGGCAAGGTCGGGCCGATGGAGCTGAACATCCCGGCGATCGAGGGGATCGGCGGCAGCCTGATCTATCTGGTCGACCGCTACGGCAAGCACAGCATCTACGATGTCGATTTCGTTCCGCTGACCGGCGACGACGCGCCGCGGGACGTTGGGCTCACCCGCATCGACCATTTGACCCACAACGTGCATCGCGGGCGCATGGAATTGTGGGCCGAGTTCTACGAGCGCCTCTTCAATTTCCGCGAAATCCGCTATTTCGACATCGAAGGAAAGTTGACCGGGCTGCGCTCAAAGGCGATGACCAGCCCCGATGGGCAAATCCGCATCCCGATCAACGAGAGCGCCGACGACAAATCGCAGATCGCCGAGTATCTCGCGGCCTATCACGGTGAGGGCATCCAGCACATCGCCCTCGCCACCGCCGACATCTACGCGACCGTCGAGGCGTTGCAGGCGCGCGGGGTATCGTTCATGTCGGTCCCCGATACCTATTACGAAGCGGTCGAGACCCGCGTGCCGGGACACGGCGAGGATCTCGGCCGCCTGCAGCGGGACCGTATCCTGATCGACGGCGCGCCGGCTGCCGGGCAAGGGCTTTTATTGCAGATCTTCACCGAAACCGTGATCGGCCCGATCTTCTTCGAGATCATCGAGCGCAAGGGCAATGACGGGTTCGGCGAGGGCAATTTCCGCGCCCTGTTCGAGTCGATCGAGCGCGACCAGATCCGCCGCGGCGTCCTCGCCCCTGGCGAGCAGGTTCGCTGAGGGCCTGATCCCGAACGACGCCGGGCCGCACATGTTGTTCAGCGCTCCACAAAAGACACGCCATGCCGAAACAAAAGCGCGCGCATAGGCTCGGCGAACGCTTCGTGTTCGGGATCAGCAGGACCGCCGTCCAACACGTACCAGACGAGCCGCGCGTGAATATCGAGTGCCTCTATCCATTGGTCGCCGAGGATCGCGTAGCCGATGTAATCCGCCTCAATATCCAGCGCTGATTCGAGTCGAATGCTTGGAACTTCGGCGATCGCCCGGAGGACTCGCCTCACGATTTCGTCGAGGCAGGAATCCGGCAGCTGCCGACCGGCCTCCGCCAGTTTCTGGCGCAGATAGTTGCGTCCGCCGACCTCGGGCGGCACAACGGTCGAGCCGAAAAGTTTTTTTCAGAACATGGCTGCCGGGGAACATGCTGCGAGACGGATTAAATAATCCCCTCCCCGTCCCCCCGAAACACCTAAGATGAATAAGTCCGGCCCGGCGCCCGGCAACACAAGGAAGGTCTGACCATCGTGACGGTCTTCGATACCTTGAAGCTGGCGCGGTCGCTGCGCGAGGCCGGCATGCCGGGAGAGCAGGCCGGGGCGCTGGCCGAGGCCTTTACCGGCGAGATCGCCGAGAAGCGCGACATCGAGGCATTAAGGCGCGACGTCGAAACGGCGGAGACTACGGCAAAGCGCAATCTCGACAGCGGCGTCGACAAGCTCGGCGCGCGGCTGACTTTCCTGCAATGGCAACTCGGCCTCATCACCGCACTGGTGCTGGGCGTGCTGCTCAAGCTGTTCTTGCGGTGATTGCGTCTTTTGGATGGCGTTGGCGGCTTTTAAGCCTGGTCGAGACGCATGCCGCGTTCGCGGCGGCCGACATGCCCAACTCCGGAAGCACAAGCAGCAGCAGAGGAGATCTGTCGAGATCTGCGCGTGCCCTAACGCACAGGCGGGAGACCGGGGCGGAATTTCGAGTTATTGCAACCCTGGCTTTCCACTTTCGCGGGAATGACAAATGCTCCGCGGTGATTTGCCCCCTTGCGCGCGACCCTCTCTCCGCGAGCGGGGAGAGGGTCCACACGCCTATTCGGCGGGGATGGGCTCCTTCCTGCCGAAAGTCGGGGTATCGGTGCGGTCGACGAGCGCTTCGGGGCCTTCGTTCGGCAGCGGCTCGGCCCAGTTGATCGCGCCGTCGATATCGTTTTCCCACATCTCGCGCGGCAATTCGTAGAGGAACTCGACACCGTAGCCGTTCGGGTCGTTGACATAGACGCTGTGCGTCACCCCATGATTGACGCGCCAGTTGAACTTGACGCCGCGGCTCTGCAGAAAGGCGAGTTGCTTCAGCCACGCCTCGCGATTCGGCATCGTCAGCGCGACATGGTTGATCGCGACCCGACCATCCGACAGCACCCATTCGGCGGGCGCCGGCAGGTTCGGGCTTTCGACCAGGGCCACGTCGTGATGGGTCAGCTTGCCGCCATGGTCGGCGCTGTAGAAGCGCATCTTGGGCGGCGACGGCCGATCGGGCCGCCGGTGCAATTCGCCGACCTGCTTCAGCCCGACGATCTCGGTCCAAAACCGGTGCAACTCCTCGATATCGCGGACGTTCAGGACGAGGTGGTTGATGCCGGACGGGGTCACGGCCTCAGCCGGGGCCGGCAGGGCTTCTGACGTTCTATCTGTCATCGTGGCGCTCCGAAATTGACCTGGATCGTCTGGTACTCCGAAGCAGCAGATCGCGCAAGTCCGCCCGGAAGCTTTGCGCCAGCCGCCTTTTTCAAGGCGGCGGGACGGCGTCATTCGAGCGGCAGCAGCAACGGCGCCGCACGCGCGCGGATCTGATCCGGCAGCGCCGCCGGCCGCCGCGCTTCGAGGTCGAGCTGGACGCCGAACTGGCCGAGCCGCGCGAACTCGGTCCCGGTGCGGGGGTCGCACATGCGATGCACAAAGCGGATCGACGAGCTGCCGAGATGGGCGATCCCGGTCTCGACCAGATACGGATCGCCGAGCCGCGGCGTGCCCGTGATCCGCAGCGCCAGCTCGAATGTCGAGAAGCCGCGACGATCCGATTTCATATACGCGCCGGTCAGGCCGATCGCCGCCGATGCCTGCAGCAGCGCGTCGGTAAACCGGTGAACGAAAGCAGTCAGGGAAAAGCGTCCGAATTCATCGAGATCGGCCGGCCGTACCCGGCCCCGTGCGCTGGCAACCGCGCCGGCCATCGTCCGAGGCTCGGGTCGCTGCTCGCTCGGCGGCGCCTCCCAAGCCGCCAGCTGCCGCCCGATCGCGGCGCGCTGCTCCGGCGACAAATCGGCGGCCGGCGAACCCCACAGCTCCTCGACCCAGGTCACCGTTTCGCCGCCGGCCGAATCCGCGACACGGTGCCCGAACCGCAGCTCCGGGTCGATCCCGATCGCTGCGCTCTCGATGTGAAAGCTGTCGCCGGCGCGCAATTCGCGGACGAAGCGCAGGTTCAGGCGGCGGGGAAAAACGCCGGCGCGCAAGCTGTCGGCAATACCGAGGCGATCGGCCAGTGCCGCCCCGGCCTGCTCGATGCGATCGAAATAATAAGCGATCGTAAAGTGCTCGGTGACGTCGCATTCCCAAGGCACGACCGTGCCGCGATAGGTCTCGGCCCATTCCGCCATTTTCAAGATTCCGCGATTCTCACAGCCCGGCCCGCAGCAGACGCGCCGGCTGGCGGCCGATCGCCAACGCTCACCCCTTCGGCAGGCCGAGCACGCGCTCGCCGATGATGTTGCGCTGGATCTCGCTGGTGCCGCCGGCGATCGTGTATTGACGCGCGCCGAGCACGCGATGGGTCCAGCGCGCGGCGTCGGGCACCGCCTCGGTCGGCGCGTCGACAGTCGCGTAGGGACCGAGCAGGGTCGAGGAGAAATCGGCGATGCGCTGCGCGATCTCCGAGCCGAACAGCTTGAGGATCGACCCCTCGGGTCCTGGCGGCTCGCCGCGCAGGCGGCGGGTCAGCCCGCGCAGCCGCGTCACCTGCAGCGCCTTGACGTCGATCGCCAGCTGGGCCAATTGCTGGCGGATATGGCTCTCGTTCCAGGCTGGCTCCTGGCGGTTCGGGAATTGCCTGGCCAATTCGGCAAGGCGGGCGATCTGCGCGGCGTGGTCGCGCCCGCCGGCGCCGCTGCGCTCGAACATCAGGGTCGTCGTCGTGACCTTCCACCCCTCGTTCAGCGGTCCGACCAGATTCTCCTTCGGCACGACGACGTCCTCGAAGAACACTTCGTTGAAATGTCGGTGACCGTTGAGCAGGACCAGCGGCCGTACGGTGACGCCCGGCGTCTTCATGTCGACCAGCAGGTAGGAGATGCCGTGATGCTTGGGCGCATCGGGGTCGGTGCGCACCAGCAGAAAGCACCAATCGGCGAAATGCGCGCCCGAGGTCCACACCTTCTGGCCGTTGACGACGAAATGATCGCCCTGGTCGACCGCACGGGTCCTGAGGCTCGCGAGATCGGAGCCGGCGCCGGGCTCGGAATAGCCTTGGCACCATAATTCATCGGCGCCGAGGATCTTCGGCAGGTAGCGCTGTTTCTGTTCTTCGGTGCCCCAGTGGATCACGGTCGGACCGAGCAGGTTCAAGCCGACATTGCCGGGCAATACCGGAGCGCGGGCGCGGAAATATTCCTCGTCGAAGATGACCTGCTGCATGAAGCCGGCCCCGCGACCGCCGTATTCCTTGGGCCAGGAGATGCCGACCCAGCCCGCCGCATGCATCGTCTTTTGCCAGGCAATGCGCTTTTCCAAGGTCTCGCGGTCGGGGGCGACGCGCTGGTCGGCGGCATCATCGACGCAGAATTCCGGGTGGCAGGTTCGCTTCGAGCCATTCGCGAAACTCGGCGCGGAAGGCCGCGTGTTCCGGACTGTCGGCGAAATCCATGGGTCGGGTCTCCTGCTATCTGCCAAAGATGTCGAGCGGCAGGAAGGCGCTGACGATCATGTTCGGCACATCGACGAGCTCGCTCAATTTGAGATCGACGGCGACCGAGCAGATCGCATAGGCCTGCTGTCGGCTCCAGCCGCGCTCGACCAGCAGGTCGATCATCGACAACAGCGCGTTTCTTGCGCTCAACGTCGCATCCTCGCTCTCGTTGGTGCCGTCGGCGCGGATCGACATGCCGGTGGTGGCCAGAAAACGCTTGGGGGCGGCAAGCGCCGGCGGGAAATAATAGTCGTCGCGGGCGAAGCGCGGAAAGCGGATGCCGCGGCGCCGGGCCTCGCCCTTGTGCAGCGAAAAGCGCACCAGGATCGCGCCGGCCATCTCGATCGCGGTGCCGCAGGCTTCGCCGTCGCCTTGCGCGAAATGCGCGTCGCCGACCGAGAACAATGCGCCGTCGACAAAGACGGGAAGCAGCAGCCGCGCGCCTTTGCTCAGCTGCTTGATATCCATGTTGCCGCCGTTTTCACGCGGCGGGATCGTGCGCAACGCTTCGGAGGCGATCGGCTCGACAGCCGGCACCGCGCCCTGCGGCTCGGGCGGGAGCGCGATGCCGCCACGGCCCGCCAGATTGGCTTCGCGCCGCTGGACGGTCTCGCGCAATGCCGTTGACGGGGCGACGCCGATGACCCCGACAAAGGAGCCGTCGGGGATGCGCACGCCGGGCAGGTCGGTCAATTCCGCGAACCCGTCCTTGAGTGTCCATTTGGCGATGTAGGGGTCGGGAAAGGCATCGCGCAGAAAGCCGAAACCCGGCACCTGGACGGTGTAGGCGAATTGGGCCGGCTTCATGTCGCGGATCTCGACTTCGAGGAGATCGCCCGGTGCCGCGCCCGCGACATAGACGGGACCGGTCAGCGGGTGAACGAGGTTGAGGTCGCAGCGGCGCAGATCCTCGGCCGTTGTTGCTGCGGTGATCTGCCCGTCGAACGCGTCGCGGGTTTCGATCTCGACCTCTTCGCCGAGTGCGGCCTCGACAATCGGCTCGATCGCCTCGTGCCAGCGGTTGTGACCCTTCTCCGGCTCCTGGGCGAGACGCTTCCGGTAATCGAGCGTGACGCTTTTCATGCCGCCCTCCCCGTACCGCGTCGGCAGGCCGAGGCTATGCGGATGAACGAGCGGTGGCAAGCGCGGCCGGCCAGGAAGCGCCATCCTCTGCCGACATATCCCAGGCGCGCAGGTTGCCGAGGGGCGTCAGCGCAGCGGCCTTTTAGCGAACCGCACTGCGTCCGGCAGCACGATGGTGTTTCCAGCAAAATCCAGCCGCGCCTGACCGAACCATTGCGCCAACACCTCTTTCATGCCGCCGTCGTGAACCCCGCCGCGCGGCAGCGGCCGGATCGGCCGGCTGCCTCGAAGCCGTGCACGAGGTGGTTCTCCAGCGCCTCGATCTGCGACAGCAGCGGCTCGGACCCGCGATGGCGCGTCAGAAAGGCGACGAAAGCCGGGGTTCCCGCAGCGCCAAGCGGTGAGAGCGCCCGGCGAAGGCAAGCGGCACGCCGCGGCGGGCCAGCCTTCGGCGTCCGGCTTCCTCTGCCGATGCCGGCAGACTCTCGTTTGCCGCAGCGGCGGGCCGGTCCTGTTGCCGCTGCCATTCGACCGAGCCGGGCGCAGCGCTCGGCGGGCCAGCGGGCCAGCCTTCGAGCTCGGCCGCGAGACGGCAATATTGCGCCCAGGTCACAGGATCGGCGGTCGCGATCAGCGCCTCGACCAAGCCCAAATCGGCAGCGTGACGCGCCAACTCTCCCATATCTGCAACTTTGCGGCCGATTGCGGCGGTGTGCAAGCCGGCCTCCGACTGCCGGTCGCCGATCGCCGGGCGAGCCATCGAATTCCCGATCATCAGCCGCGCGCTCGCGTCGCGATCGGGGTTTTGGTGTTCCTGTTGCCGCTGCCTATGATCGCATGACAATTCCGTTACAGGTCGAGACCAGCATCGACCGGGGGGAGCGGCGCCGCGTTGACTTTCGCGTGCAGAAAGCGTCCCGCCGCCGCTCGCTTCCTCCCGCGGAGGGCGCGCGATGCGGGGTGAAGCGCGGCCGCCTGTCGCCAACCGCGGCGCGCTGACCGTCGCGATCATGCTGGCGAACATCATGCAGGGGCTCGATACCACGATCGCCAATGTGGCGCTGCCGCATATCCGCGGCAGCCTGTCGGCCTCGCTCGACCAGATCTCCTGGGTGCTGACCTCCTACATCGTCGCCGCGGCGATCATGATGCCGCTGACCGGATGGCTCGCCGGCCGCTTCGGCATCAAAATCGTGTTCGTGCTCTCGGTCGCGGGTTTTACCTTGGCCTCGGCGCTGTGCGGCAGCGCGACCAGCCTGACCGAGCTCGTGCTCTATCGCGGGCTGCAAGGCATCTGCG
This sequence comes from uncultured Alphaproteobacteria bacterium, assembly GCA_963814865.1. Lineage (GTDB taxonomy): Bacteria > Pseudomonadota > Alphaproteobacteria > ATCC43930 > CGMCC-115725 > AP-15. The sequence continues at coordinate 150,613 of CAWFEN010000009.1, forward strand.
GCGCCGGGCTGGTGCCGCTGTCGCAGGCGGTGCTGCTGCAGATCAACCCGCCCGAGCAGCACGGCCAGGCGATGGCGGTGTTCGGCATCGGCACGATATTGGGACCGATCTGCGGCCCGGTGCTGGGCGGCTGGCTGACCTACGACTACAACTGGCGCTGGGTGTTCTACATCAACCTGCCGGTCGGGGTGATCGCCACCCTCGGCATGCTGATCTTCGGCCGCGACAGCCGCCACGCCCACCGCGAGCCGTTCGACCTGCTCGGCTTCGTCACCCTCAGCCTGGCGATCGGCGCCCTGCAGATGCTGCTCGACCGCGGCGAGCTGAAGGACTGGTTCGGCTCGACCGAGATCTGGGTCGAGGCGGCACTGTGCGGCGTCGCGTTCTATCTGTTTATCGTTCACACGGCGACGGCAACCGACCGCTCGTTCGTCAGCCACGATCTGTTGAAGAACCTGAATTTTACGGTTGGCACCGTGCTGATGTTCATGGTCGGGCTGATCATGAACGGCACCTTGGCGCTGTTGCCGACGATGCTGCAGGATTTGATGAACTATCCGGTGCTGACCACCGGGCTCGTGACGGCACCGCGCGGGGTCGGCTCGATGATCGCGATGTTCGTCGTCGCCCGCCTGATCAACCGCGTCGACAACCGGCTGATCATCCTGTTCGGGCTGCTGCTGACGGCAGTGTCGATGTGGCAGATGACCGAGTTCTCACTGACGATGGGGATGGAGCCGATCATCGTCTCCGGCCTGGTGCAGGGGTTCGGCCTTGGCTGCACCTTTGTGCCGTTGAACACGATCGCGCTGTCGAACCTGCCGCGGCACATCCTGACCCAGGGGACCGCGCTGCGCAGCCTGATGCGCAATCTCGGCGGCAGCATCGGCATCGCCGTGCTCGAGGCCCTGCTGACTCAGAACACCCAGATCGTGCATTCCCGGCTGGTCGAGCAATTGCGGCCAGACAACCCGCTGGCTCGCGCGCCCTACCTTGCAGCACCCTACAGCCTGACCACGCCGCCCGGCATCGCGGCACTCAATGCCGAGGTTACCCGGCAGGCGGCGATGGTCGCCTATATCAACGATTTTGCGCTGATGATGATCATCGCGATCGGCTCCGCCTTTCTGCTGCTGCTGATCCGCCCGAGCCGCGACGGCGAGGCACCCGCCCTCGACCCGCGCACGATGCGACCGCGCCGCGCCGGTTAGACCCGGGGCTGGCGGCGCCGTCGCCGACCCATCGAATTTCCGGGCACCTGCCGCGCACGCGAAAGGTGCAGGCGGTGCCCGGTTTTTTGCTTATCTTAAACTGATGGCCGATCATCGCCTGCGGGCAGCGACGTCCGAGAACCGGGAGCCGCGGTGAGAAGCGAGGCGCGCAGCCCGCTCGGCAATCGTACCGCGATCACGATCTCGATCATGTTGGCGACGATCATGCAAGGCGTCGACAACACGATCGCCAATGTGGCGTTGCCTTATATCCAGGGCAGCCTGTCGGCGGCTCAGGACCAGATCGCCTGGGTGCTGACCTCCTACATCGTCGCCGCGGCGATCACGATGCCGCTGACCGGCTGGCTCGCCGGCCGGTTCGGCATCAAATACGTGTTTCTGTTTTCGGTTGCAGGCTTCACCGCGGCCTCGGCCCTGTGCGGCAGCGCCACGAGCTTGACCCAGCTGGTTATCTACCGCCTGCTGCAGGGGATCTGCGGCGCCGGGCTGGTGCCGCTGTCGCAATCGGTGCTGCTGCAAATCAACCCGCCGGAGCGGCACGGCCAGGCGACTGCGGTCTGGGGCGTGGGCGTCATGCTCGGTCCGATCTTCGGCCCGATGCTCGGCGGCTGGCTGACGCAAAACTACAGCTGGCGGTGGATATTCTACATCAATCTGCCGGTCGGGATCATCGCCGCTCTCGGCATCATGGTCTTCATCCGTGAAACGCGGCATGCCCATCGCGAGGCGTTCGACTTTTTCGGCTTCGCCGCTTTGAGCATTGCCGTGGGTGCCCTGCAGATGATGCTCGATCGCGGCGAGCTGAAGGACTGGTTCGGTTCGACCGAGATCTGGGTCGAGGCGGCGATCGCCGCGATGGCGGGCTACCTTTTCATCGTGCATACGGCCACCGCCGACGAGCGGTCGTTTTTGAACCGCGACCTGTTGAAGAGCCCCAATTTCGTCGCCGTGACGCTCCTGATGTTTCTTATCGGCGGCATCCTGAGCGGCACCTTGGCGCTGCTGCCGACGATGTTGCAGGATTTGATGAACTACCCGGTGTTCACGACCGGGATCGTGACCGCGCCGCGCGGCATCGGCACGATGGCCGCCATGTTCCTCGTCGGCCGGCTGATGAACCGCATCGACAACCGGCTGATCATCCTGGCGGGGCTGCTGATGACCGTGGTCTCGCTGTGGCAGATGACCGGATTTTCGCTGCAGATGGGGATGGCGCCGGTCATCACCTCGGGGCTGCTGCAGGGATTCGGGTTGGGCTGCACCTTTGTCCCGCTGAACACGTTGGCGCTGTCGAACCTGCCGCGGCACATCCTGACCCAGGGTACGGCGCTGCGCAGCCTGATGCGCAATCTCGGCGGCAGCATCGGCATTTCGGTGTTCGAGGCCATGCTGACCCAGAACACCCAGATCGTACATTCCCGCCTGGTCGAGCAATTGCGGCCGGACAACCCGCTCGCTCGCGCCCCGTTCCTGTCGGCCCCGTTCAGTCTGACCAACCCGTCGGGCATTGCCGCGCTCAACGCCGAGGTCACCCGCCAGGCGGCGATGGTCGCCTATATCGACGTCTACACCTTCATGGTGATCATCGTGCTCGTTATGATCCCGCTGCTGCTCGTGGTCCGCTCGCCGGCGCGCGCTCGCCGGGCAGTCGCCGTCGAGACCGGCAATCTGCGCGCGGGCCGGGCCGGCTGAGGCCGGTCCCCGCCGCGACCGAGCTATCGAATTCCCTTCTACCAGCCGCGCAATCAGAACGGATGCCAGCCGGCGAATTTTCCGTATCTTAGCTTATTATCACCCTTGGGCAGTTCTTTCCCGGTTCGGCAGTCGGATGAAACTCGATCGCAGCTTCGGCTTTCTCGTCCACGACGTGGCCCGCCTGTTCGCGCGGCGCTTCAACCAGCAGGCGCTGTCGTTTCTCGGGCTCACGCGGTCGCAATGCCGCGTGCTGGGCTACCTCGCGCGCCACGAAGGAATCAACCAGGCCGGCCTCGCCGATCTGCTCGAAATCAAGCCGATGACCCTGGTGCGGCAACTCGACCGCATGGAGGAGGATGGCTGGATCACGCGCCGGCCCGACCCGGGCGACCGCCGTGCCCGCCGACTGGTGCTGACCGAGAAGGCGCGCCCGATCCTCGCCCGCATCCTCGACCTGTCGAGCGGGGTCCGCGGCGAGGCTTTCGCCAATCTGTCGGAGGAAGAAGGGCGGCACCTGGTCGACCTGCTGCGCCGGGTCCACGGCAATCTTGCCGATCGCGTCCCGCCGCCGGCGGCGCCGCCGCTGCCGCAAATCGACGCGCCGGGAGATCGGCCCGCTCGACGCCGGATGCGGGTCGAGGCTGGCTTGGCGCCGGTCGGGGGCCACCAGTGACCACCTCGGCCGAAGACGAGGCGGTGCCGACCCTCGGCGCCCTTCGCGTCGGCGTCGAGGGGCGGCCGGCGATCGTCCGAAGGCGGCGCTCGTGGCGCCAGCGGCTGCGGCTGCCGCTGATGCTGCTCGGGCCGGCCGTCGTGCTGCTCGCCGCCGGCTGGTGGTACCTGACGACGGGGCGTTACATCTCGACCGACGACGCCTATGTCGACGCGGCGAGGGTGTCGATCAGCAACGAGGTGTCCGGCCGCGTCGCCGAAATCGACGTCCACGACAACGAGCGGGTGAAGGCCGGCCAGGTGCTGTTTACCCTGGATCAACGGCCGTTCCGCATCGCCGTCGAGGAGGCCAAGGCGCAGCTCGCCACGGTGCGCTTCCAGATCGAGGCATTGAAGGCGACCTATCAGCAGAAAAAGGCCGACGCCGCCGCCACCGAGGCCACCCTCGTCTACCAGCAGCGCGAGTTGGAGCGGCAGCGCAGTCTGCTGGCGTCGGGCACCGCCTCGCAGGCGCAATTCGACCAGACGAACCACGCCTACAAGATCGCCCGCGAAGAGCTCGCCTCGAAGGAGCAGGACGTCGCCAGCACCCTCGCCAGCCTCGGCGGCGATCCCAACACCCCGGTCGCCCAGCATCCGATGGTGCAGCATGCCCAGGCGGCACTGGATCGCGCCGAGCTGAACCTCTCCTACACCGTGGTGCATGCCCCCGAATCCGGCATCGTCACCAAGGTCGACCAGCTCCAGCCCGGCGACTGGGTACAGGGAGTGGACACCGGCTCGATGCCGACCACACTCTTTTCCCTGGTGTCGACCAAGCGCATCTGGGTGACCGCCAATTTCAAGGAGACCGAGCTCACGCATATGCGGCCCGGACAAACCGCGACGGTCGAGATCGACACCTATCCCGATGTCGTGTTCCAGGCCAAGGTGCAGAGTTTGAGCCCGGGAACGGGGCTGACCTTTTCGCTGCTGCCGGCGGAGAATGCGACCGGCAACTGGGTCAAGGTGGTCCAGCGTCTGCCGGTGCGGCTCAGCTTCGATGAGATCGACCCGAACCACCCGCTCGCCGCCGGGCTCAGCGCCGTTGTCGACGTCGACACCGAGTTCCACCGGCCGATGCTCGATCGGATCGAGGGCCTGTTGGCATGGCTCGGCGGGCGGCCGACGCAAACGGCGGAGCGGTGAGCGATGCCACCCCGGCCCCGGTCGTCAACCGGGGCTGGATCACGGTCTCGATCATGCTGGCGACCTTCATGCAGGGGGTCGACACGACGATCGCCAACGTGGCGCTGCCGCATATGCAGGGCAGCCTGTCGGCCTCGCAGGATCAGATCGCCTGGGTAGTCACCTCGTATATCGTCGCCGCGGCAATCATGACGCCGCTGACCGGCTGGCTCGCCGGCCGCTTCGGCATCAAATACGTCTTTCTGATCTCGGTCGCCGGCTTCACCGTGGCTTCGGCCCTGTGCGGCATGGCCGAGAGCCTCGCCCAGCTGGTGATCTACCGACTGCTTCAGGGTGTCTGCGGCGCGGCGCTGGTACCGCTGTCGCAGGCGGTCCTGCTGCAGATCAACCCGCCGCATCGGCATGGCCAGGCGATGGCGGTCTGGGGCATGGGGGTCATACTGGGGCCGATCATCGGCCCGGCGCTCGGCGGCTGGCTGACTGACGACTACAGTTGGCGGTGGGTGTTCTACATCAACCTGCCGGTCGGGCTTCTCGCCGCAGTCGGCATCATGATCTTCATTCACGAGACGCGCCGCGCCCAGCGCGAGGCGTTCGACTTCTTCGGCTTTGCCACATTGAGCCTGGCGATCGGTGCCTTGCAGATGCTGCTCGACCGCGGCGAGCTGAAGGACTGGTTCGGCTCGACCGAGATCTGGGTCGAGATGACGATCGCCGGGCTCTGCTTCTATCTGTTCGTCGTCCACACGGCGACCGCCACCGACCGCTCGTTTCTGAACCGCGACCTGTTGAAGGACGCCAACTGCGTCGCCGGCACCCTGATGATGTTCCTGATCGGCATCCCGCTTTACGGGACCATGACCTTGTTGCCGACGATGCTGCAGGACCTGATGAACTACCCGGTCTTCACCACCGGGCTGGTGACGGCGCCCCGCGGCGCCGGCACGATGGTCGCGATGATCATGGTCGCCCGCCTGGCCGGCCGGGTCGATACGAGGCTGATCATCCTGACGGGACTTTTGGCCACGGCGGTGTCGATGTGGCAGATGACCGGGTTCTCGCTGTACATGGGGATGGGGCCGGTCATCTCGACCGGCCTGCTGCAAGGTTTTGGCCTCGGCCTTGTCTTTACCCCGCTGAGCATCATCACCTTTTCGACGTTGCCGCGGCACGCGCTGACCCAGGGTACGGCGATCTTCAGCCTGATGCGCAATATCGGCGGCAGCATCGGCATCTCGATCGTCGAGGTGCTGTTGGACCAGAATACCCAGGTCGTCCATTCCCGGCTGGTCGAGCAGCTGCGGCCCGACAACCCGCTCGCCCGGGCCCCGCGGCTTGGCCCTTCCTTCAGCCTGACAACGCCGTCGGGGGTCGCGGCGCTCAACGCCGAGGCGACGCGCCAGGCGGCGATGGTGGCCTATATCGACGATTTCATGCTGATGATGATCCTCGTTATCGCCGCGATGCCGCTGCTGCTGCTGCTGCGCCGGCCGCCGGCCATGCCCGGAGGAGCGGCCGTCGCCCTCGACTAGCCCGGATTTCGCTATGGATTGGTGGCTCGGGTCGCGAATTTGAGCGAAAATCGGGTCGCGGCACGATTGGTCTCAGGGCCGGCGCGCCGGCAAACGCAGAGGAGCGCGATCTGTCAGCGGGGCGCGCGGGCTGCGCCAGCGACAGCCGGCACCGCAGTGCGCTCATGCCCGAAAATACCCGCTGCCGCCGGCTTGGCCCCACCGTTCGCGGCGCAATAAGTCGCCTTGTTGGTTTCGACGTTGAAGGTCAACAGGCGCGTGCGCGTGTCGAATTGCGGGCGCGCGAGAATGCGTGCCGCCAATTCGAGATGATTGCCGATATCGAAATACTCGATCATGTTTTCATGGTAGCGGCCAAATTGGAGAAAGGTATGGGTCCGCGATGCGATGATGCGGCAGCCGAGCTCGAGCGATTGCGAGATCGGGCCCGAGGATGATTGTCCGACTTCGAGGTAGGGAAACACCACCGCATCGCAGATCGCCATCCCCGCCAGAAAATCATCGTCGCTGGTCGCGCCGAGGAAATGGATCCGCTGCGACAGGTCCCTGGGATGCTCGATCAGCAGGTCGCGCATCGACCCGTCCACCCCGACCGAAACCGCGGGCGTGCCGCCTCCGGGAAAAGCGCGCATTCGCTCGGCAATGCTGGTATCGATATAGCCGGCGTCGAACAGCGATGAAACGACCGGATCGATCGGTTGATGCGGCTTTATCGCGTGCGGGTGAACACCGCCGAAAACCAGCAGATGGAAGTCTTTCGGCAGGTGGTGCAGCGCCCGGATGACGGTATCGAACCCCTTGTAGCGTCCCAGGAAGCCAAACACCCCGATCAGCCTGCTTTCCTTCGGAACCTCGTCGAGCAGCGCGAACCTCGAACGCGATGCGGTGCGGCGAATCGCGGCGGCCTCCTCGGCGCCGAGGAACGACAGCGGGTGATCGAATGTATTGCGCAGGCCATGGATGTATTTCATATGCCGCAGGTCGCGTCTGGTATGGACGATCACCGCAATCGACTTGAAACGCTGGGCACGACGCAGTCGACGGGCGATCCCGACAGACAGCAGATAGGTGCGATTGTATTCCGCACGCAAGACGATCGCCTTGGCGAGGTTGAGCGTGACGATCTGCTTGAAAAATTCTTTTAGATCAAATGCTTCGCATTCAAATACCGTGTGAAACGTTACCGATAGCCGCGGCGCCGCCCGCACCAGCCAGCCGAACCGGCGATAAATATCGCGGCAGGTGCGGCCCAGCGTGCCGTGCTCCAACTGAATGTTGACCACGTCAAAATCTTTGATGTCTCGACAAATTTCATGGATATGACGGTCGCCCAGTTTGCGCACTCGGCGGTGGGTGCTGCGAAGCAGGTACTGATCCAAGTCGAATACCGTGACATCGAAGACATCGCTAAGTTGCTTTTCGAGACTCTTCGTATAGGCGGCGATCCCGCATAATTCGTTGTAGGTCGAAACCAGCGCGAGCCGGGAGCGCGCCGGGCGGACCGCCGACCTAAAAGGCACGGCGCCGAGCACAGCGTTGGGGAAAATCGGTGGCCGGGATGCTTCGAACTCCACACTCGCCATGATGTCCTTCTCCCACCGGGGTCCGATCGCGCTTTGCGCCGACCGGATCACAACGATTATCGGGGTTGGGCAGCGTCCTAAAGGTGATCGCGGACCGATCGGACGGTCAGGCTGCCGATCGCCCAAACGGCAAAGGCGATCAGCAGGACGACTGCGACCGAATGCAGACGGCGCGGATAGAGCGCCTCCTCCGGCAGGCTCGGCTGAACGAAGTCGGCGAGATAAACCTGCTGGCGGTCGGCGTTCATGCGCGCCTGGTCGAGCGCCGCGAGTGCATGCCGATAGGCGTTCTCGGCAAAGCTGCGTTCGCTTTCGAGCTGCTCGTACCCGCCCATCACGCGGGACAGCGCCGGCGAGCCGGGTTTTGCCGTATTCGTGACCCCGCTTTCGACCGAGCGGCGCTGGTCTTTGAGCGATTGGATGCGCGCTTCGAGGATCTTGAGGGGGGCCGCGTCGCCGCGCAGATACTGCTTCAAGGTCGACAAGTCGGTATCGTCGCGCAGCAACTCGTCGCGTACCCGGCTGTCGAGCGCCTCGGTCGAATCGGCCGCCTTGTGCGGGTCGATCAGGCCTTCGCGGTCGCGAAATTCGCGCAGCTGCGCCAGCGCCGCCGTCAGCCGCTGCTCGGCCCGGTGCACCTCCTGCTCCGAACTGCGCAGCGCGTCGCGGCGCGCCCGTGCCGACATGTCGTTGACCAGGCGCTCGGACGAAGCGAGGATTCCGCGCGCCAAGGCTGCGGCGTCCTGCGGCGTGAAGGCGCGCACGCGCACGACGATGGTGCCGTTGGTCGCGTCGAAGAATGCGTCGACCTGGCCGTTCCAATAGTTGACGAGCTCCTCGACCGGCACCGGAAGGCGCAGCCGGGTCAGCCAGTCGGCCTTTGACGACGAAAACATCCGCTGCAGGTCGAGCGACTTGCCGAGGTCGTCGACGATCGCGCGACTGGCGATGTATTGGACGATGACGTACGAATCCAGACCGATGCGGGCAGGCGCGACGCTCGGTTGAAAGACCGCGCCGGGCTGGCTTTGCGCCGGTTCGGCAAAACGCAGGCCGAAGCGGAACTCGGCGACGTATTGATCGGCGGCGACGAATAAAAAATACACTGCGGCGACGACGGCGGGCAGCACCACCACCAGAACGAAGGACAGCCGGCCGAGCGGCAATGGCCGGCGGCGTTGGGCGGCGGCGGTCCGGACGGCAGATCGGCTGCTGCGCCGGAGGGCGATCGCGCGACCGGCCGGGTCGACGGGCAGCCCGGCTGCCGTCGCGAGCGCGGCGGGCGCCGGCTGGCGCTCTGCCGCTGCGTCCTCCGCGGGGCGATCATTTACGGCAACCGCGGTCGCCGACATCAGGCCGTTCCCTGCAGCATGCAATGAAACCGGCTGAGCGCGTCGCCGAGATCGTCATACAGAACAAGAGAGCGGTCGGCGAGGATGGCGCCGCGGTCGCAATATTGCCGCAGCGTCTCGGTGTTGTGTGTGACCAGAATGATGTCGGATCGGGCCAGCCGCGCGCGGAATGCCTCGGCGCATTTGCGGCGAAAGCGCTGATCGCCGATCTCGGTCACCTCGTCGATCAGATAGACGTCGAAGTCGATGGCGAGACAGGCGGCAAAGGCAAGCCGCGCGCGCATCCCGGAGGAGTAGGTGTTGACCGGCATCCCGAAATATTCGCCCAGCTCGGCGAACGCCTCGACATACTCGATCGTCGGGCGCCGCCGCGCACCGTAGATCCGGGCGATGAACTCGGCATTCTCCCGGCCCGAAAGGGCACCGTGAAAGGTGCCGCCGAAGCCGAGCGGGAACGAGACGCGGGCGTCTCGCCGGACGACGCCGCGATCGGGCATCTCCGACCCGGCGAGCAAGCGGATCAATGTCGATTTGCCGGCGCCGTTGACGCCGAGGATGCCGAAATTATGACCGGAGGTGAAACGCGCGTCGACATTGTCGAGCACGGTGTTTCGACCGTTTCGGGTCCGATAGGATTTGGTGACCCGCTCCAGTGCGATCATTGCGGCTCGTAGAGCTGGCGCCGCAGACCGCGTTCGAGGGCCAATCCCGCCACGAGAGCCGCAGCGGCCGCGGTGGCAAGGTAGCCCCGGTCAAGCCAATACGGCTCGTAGCCGACGAAGAAGCTCGAACGAAACCAGTCGACGGCATGCAGCAGCGGGTTCCACGCCAGGATGTGGCGGACCCAGTCCGGCATCATTCCCGGCACGTAGAAAATTCCCGAGCAGAAATACAGAATGCGGGTCAGCTGGGCCCAGATCTTGTCCCACGACCTGAAAAAGGCGTTGACGACGGCATTGATGAAGCCGAACCCGCAGCCAAGGAGCCAAACGGCGGCGATCGATACCGCGACGCCGCCGCAATCATGCGGCAGGCTCCCGATCCCGACGGCGAGGAAGCCGGCCAGCATGATCGCGGCCACGAGCAGGTCGGTGACGAGTTCGAGCAGGCCGCGCGCGATGATCACGTCAAAGGTGCTGACCAGAGGTAATTGCAGCAGCGGGCCATTGCTGGTGACCGCAAAGGTCATGCTGCTGCTGGTATGGATGAACAGATGATAGGGAATGATTCCGGTATAATAAAATATGAAAAACTGGGTGCCGATCGGCGGCCGTCCACGCATCAGTACCGAAAATACGAGAGACAGCATCAGGATGTGCAGGATCGGTTCGAGCAATGCCCAGCCATATCCGAGGTATGAATCGCCGAACCGGGTCCGGGTCTCGCGGATGATCAGCGCGCGGACCACTCGCCATTGGGTTTGCGCAGCCTCTAAAAACCGGCGGGGCGGACGCGGCTCCCGGGGCAGCCGGGCGGCGCCGTGGGTCAGCACGACATATTCGCCGTCGAGCGCTTCGAACCGGCGGTTCAGAACCTGCAGCACCGCCTGCGCGTATTCTTCGTTGTCCGGGGCCGCTCGGATCAACTCTCCGCCGACGACGAGCGCCTCCCGGAAGCGGCCGCCGTCGAAATATACCGTCAGTTGCGACCGCTTGGCCTCGATGTTCGACGGATCGAGCCGGCCCGCCCGATCGAACGCGTCCGCCGCCTCGTCGAAACGGCCGAGACGGTACAGCAGATTACCCCGGCGCAGATGGTACTCGGCGATCTCGGGAGCCAGCGCGAGCGCGCGATCGATGGCCTCGAGCGCCTCCCGCGTCCGGCCGCGCCGCATCTGCGTCTCGGAAAGCAGCCGCCAAACGATGTCGTCCGGGCGATGTCCGGCCGCGGCGGCAAGGATGATTTCGGCCGCCTCGTCGTGACGCCCCGCCCGCAGCAGAAGCTCCGTCGCGTGGATGGCGCTCAGCCGGTCGCCGGGTGCGAGCGCCACGGCGCGCCGGGCAAAATCGAGCGCCTTCCCGGGCTGACCCAAGGCGGACGCAGCCGCGGACAGATGATTCAAGACCTCCGAGTTGGCCGGCTCGATCAGGCTGGCGCGGGTGAGATAGTCGACGGCTTCTTCGTACCGGCCGGCGGCTTCGAGAAGACCGCCGGCATGAAAGGTGAACTCGAATGAGCCGGGCTCGATCCGGCACGCTTCGCTGCCATGGAAAATTGCCCGGTCGAGCTGCCCGACGACAGCCAGGGAACCGCTGGCGTGGCGATGCCCGGCGGCCCAGCCGGGGCGGCTCTCGAGCAGGCGCTCGTAAGCGGTCGCCGCTTCGTCGTGGCGGTCGCAATTGCTGAACAGCCACGCGCAAAAATCCGATATCGCCTCCGTTCCGGGTTGCAACCCAAAGGCGGCGCGGGCGCAGGCCACCGCCTCTTCCCGTTCGCCCCGGTAATAGAGGGCTTCGCTCAGCCGGCAATAGAGCGCCGCCCGTTGGCCTTCGGGAACCGCGCCGCGGCGGAGATCGGAGAGGCACGCATCGAGGTTGCCGGCGCCGATCGCCCGCTGGAAACTATCGACGCCGATCTCGTCGTTCGATCTTTCGATAGTGTCGCTCAACTGCGCGGTACTCTCGATCCAGCGGGCGGGGCGATCCAGCGGGCGGGCGATGCAGCGGGCAGGCCGAGTCTCGCGAGTGCAACCGCCCGCTGCGCGGCGCCAGTCCGAGCCAAGCCGTCACCCGATCCCAGCCGGCTGCCGGATTTGGTTCATTAGCTGGAGCGCCGCCGCAGTGAGGCTTGCCGTAGATCCTGCGCGGGTCGCCTGATCGGCCGAATATCCTTTGATCGATGTCAGAGCGGCGTCTTTGCTAACGTCACAAAAGTGTCAAAAGTACGTTATTTCAGCGTTGTACCTCCGGCGCACAAAATTGCGGCAATAGCGGTGCCGGCCCTGCCGCACTAGCGGAAAAACCGGCGCCGTTGCCCGAGACCAGTCGCGCAGGTGCCGCGCGGCTCCGGCGAATTCCGGCAACATCGGCTGAAGGCGTTGAAATAAGGAGCGGATTTCTTGGCTGGCATTGCCGCATCGGCAACTCTAATGTGCACGCTTTGCGGTCGTTGCAGCACAGGGCGATCAACCCACCCGGATGGCGGGGCGAACGCCGAAAGGCGGAAGGAGAAGTGGGAATGGCGTTCGAGTTTGGCATGTTTCACGAATTTCAATGCCCGGCCGGGACGAGCCAGCCGGCGGCCTTTGCCGAGTCGTTCGCCCAGGTCGACGCCGCCGAGCGCTGGGGGCTCGACGCGATGTGGCTGGCCGAAATCCATGTCGCACCGGAGCGGTCGGTCTGCGCGGCACCCTTGACCATCGCCAGCGCAATCGCCGCGCGCACGACCCGCATGCGGATCGGCACCGGCGTCCAGGTATTGCCATTGTGCCACCCGCTGCGCATCGCCGAGGAGGCTGCCACGGTCGACCAGATCAGCCAAGGACGCCTGATCTTCGGCGTCGGGCGCAGCGGCTTTCCGCGCACCTACGAGGCCTATGGCGTGCCCTATGGCGAAAGCCGCGAGCGCTTTGCCGAGACCCTTGAGATCATCAAGCAGGCATGGACCGAAGAACTCGTTCTCGTATTCGGGCAAGTATTACAAATTCGACAATGTCCGGCTGACCCCGAAGCCATATCAGAAGCCGTGGCCGGAAATCCGCATCGCCGCCAACAGCGCCGACACCTTCCCGGCGATCGGCAGGCTCGGCCACGGCGTGTTCGTCGCGGTGCGTCTCGGCACCTTGGAGGAACTGGCCCCGAACATCAGGGCTTACCGCGAAGCGTATAAGGCTGCCGGCCATCCCGGCGAGGGCCAGGTGTTCCTGCGCGCCCCGGTCTATGTCGCCGAAACCGCGGCACAAGCCCGCTCGTGCCGAGCCGGAAGACAGCATCATGTACTTCTACCGCTATCTCGGCGAGCGTCTCGAAGATTCGGCAACGCGAGCCGGGGTGCGCGCGGTCGAGGATCGCGCCGCGCGCGGCCGCCGGCTGCAGACGATCAGCTATGACGAGGCGTTGCGCGACAAGATCATCGTCGGCACGCCCGAGCAGGTCGCCGATCGGCTGATGGGCCTCAAGGAGGAACTTGGCCTCGACGGCATCCTCGCCGAGATGAATTGCGGCACCAAGATCCCGAACCAGCGGGTGTTGAAGTCGCTGCAGCTCTTATGCGAAAAGGTCAAGCCACAGTTTCATTGAAGAGACGTATTCGCCCGGCCCGCTGGGGCCGGGTGAAATGCGGGATCGTGCGGTATAGCCGCCTGAGGCTAGTGCAATTCGGCGTGACCCATGGCTTCGCCGAACCGGCGGCTGGATTCGAAGGTGTCGCCATATTTGCGGTGGCCGGCGGAAATGTGCGCGCAGGCCAGCAACAGGCGGTCACGGTCGGCGCATCGGTTCTTCCCGTAATCCTGCAACAGGCATTGCGGGATTTCCTGGTTGTGCGGGTCGTTGCCGAACCGCGCCGCCATCAATGCCAGCCGCTGCACCAGCAGCGAGCGGTCTTCGCCGCTGTCGAGATAGGCCTTGGTCCAGGCCTCCGACTGCGCGGTGTCGAGCGCCGCCATCGCCTCTTCGAGCCGCCCGATGATCTGGGCGCCGGTCAGGCGGTCGGCGCCGCCGGGGGCGCAGATCGGCTCGGACTTGGTCCAGCCCATATGCTTCTGGTTCCACGCCGCCTGGTTGACCATCGAGCCGGCGACATAAAGCAGCTTGAGGCGCTGCGGGTGCTCGAAATTGTCATAGAACCAGCCGAGCGTGTTGCAATATTCGTACGTATGCTGCGGCATCGAAAATGCGTTCCCGCCTTCGGTCTCGAGCACCACCTGCCCGGCCGCCAATTGGATCGCGTCGACGATCCGGCGCGGCGCGGTACCGGCCCGCAGCAGGGCGCTGATGCGCTCGATATAGGCAGGCTCGTGCTGATGGATCAGCGCGTCGACGAGCTCGCCGGTTTCGTCTTCGGACAAATCGCCGGTGTTGGTCAGCAGCGCCCGCTCGCGCTCGGTGGTGCCGCCCTGCGGGACGGCGTGAACTTCAGCGCCCTCGATGAACATCGTGACGATGTTGCACGCCATCTCGTAGACCGAATGCCAGCGCGGGCCGACCGCGATGTCGAGGGCGCCGGCATAGATCACGTCATGCGCGTTGTCCCAGCCGATCGCGTTGCCGATCTCGACCACCGAGCGGGCGCGGTAGGCCTTATGCCCGGTCGTATAGGAGCGGTTGTAGAGCATGCGGTCCTGGACGTCGATCAGCCCGGCAAAAACAAGTTGCGCCAATACCTCCTTGCGGTGCTCCGCCTCCTCCATCAGGCCGAGAAAAATACGATAGGCGTCGATGACCTGGCCGCGCTCGACCAGGGTCAGCCAGTTGTTGAGGCGCTCGGCGAGCGGGCCGGATTCCCGGAGCGGCTCCTGGTCGGGCCAATACACGACCGGCGCCGGCGGCGCCGTGTTCGGCATGTTGTAGCCGCGGGTCGCGTAATGACCGGGTGCCTTCAGGATCTTCTGGTTCCAGATGTCGAGCCCCGACGGGATGTACCAGATCGTCTGCGCCAATGGCAGCGCCGCCAGCTTTTCCGGCAGCATCTGCTGAAGATTGATCGCGGCGCGCGCCGATAAGAGGCAATGGTCGTTGTTGACGAAGTTGGGGAACCCGTCGTCGATGCGCTGGTGGTAAGGCACATGCGTATAGGGGGCATGGATGCGCACGGCCTGCGCCATGATTTCCGGCAATGGCCGCCCCTGGCGCAGCAGCTCGTAATAGACCCGGCTGCCGCCGATCTGATCCCTGGCGAGGAGCCGATCCTCGAGTTCGCCGTAGAGGCGTGCCGTTTCCTGACTGGCCGTTGCGCTCGACATGGCTTTTTTCACTCCTCGGTCGCGGTCGGCATCAAAACGTGCGGATTTTAGGCCCGGTTTGCGACCGGCAGCAATGTCGGATGCGCCGCTCGCGGCATCGATTGCCGCATGGTAGGTAGACGGCGATGCGTGATCGCGGGATCTTCGCCCCGGATTTCGAGCCGGCACCCTATTGGTGGGAGGCCTACCGGCCGACCGCGGGCGAGCTCGCCGACCTGCCGCGCGCGGCTCGGGTGGCGATCGTCGGCGGCGGATATGCCGGGTTGTCGGCGGCGCTCGAGCTTGCGAAGCACGGCATCGACGCGGTCGTGCTCGAAGCGGCCGAGCTCGGCTTTGGCGCCAGCACCCGGAACGGGGGTGCGGTCAGCGGCGGCGTCAATATCGGCAAAAGCTTCAGCGGCCGCGCCGCCGGGATTGCTCCCGACCGGGCCGGGCGGCTTTTATCGGACGCGTCCGACGCGTTCGCGCTCGTCGACCGGCTGATCGGCGAAGAAAATATCGACTGCAATTGGGAAAAGCCCGGCCGCTTTGTCGGCGCCTGGACCAGCAAGCATTTCGCCGGGCAATCCCGGCGGCTCGCGCTCCTCAATGAGGCCGCACAGTCCGGCGCCTATATGGTGCCGCGCGAGCGCCAGCGCGACGAGATCGCCAGCGACTATTATTTCGGGGGCATGGTCGTCGAGCGGTCGGGCAAACTGCATCCGGCGCTCTACTACAAGGGGCTGCTCGACGCCTGCGGCCGTCGCGGGATCGCCGTCTGCGCCAAGGCCGCAGTCACCCGCATCGCCCGCAGCGGCGATGGATGGCGGGTCGAGACCGGCCGCGGGACCGTCTCGGCCGGCGATGTCGTCATTGCCACCAACGGCTATACCGGCGATCTGACGCCGGCGCTCAAACGCCGGATCGTGCCGATTGCCAGCCACATCGTCGCGACCGAGGAATTGCCGCCCGATCTCGCGCGCTCGCTGATCCCCAAGCGGCGGACCCTGTCCGACACCCGCCGCGTGCTGTGCTATTACCGCATGTCGCCGGACGGGAGGCGCATGATCTTCGGCGGCCGCGCGCGCTTTACCCAGGTCGGCGCGGCGGTCGGCGCGCGAGTTCTCCATCACTATATGACCGACCGCTTCCCGCAATTGCGCGGCATCAGGCTCACCCATGCCTGGACCGGCAATACCGCCTTCACCCTCGACGCACTGCCGCATATGGGGAAAAGCGGCGATCTCCATTACTGTCTCGGCTGCAACGGCAGCGGCATCGCGATGATGACCTATCTCGGCTGGCAGACCGCGCGCAAGATCGCCCGCGCCGTAAACGACGCCTGCAGCTTCGATACAGACGAGTTTCCCGATCACCCGCTCTATTCCGGAAATCCCTGGTTTTTGCCGCTGGTCGGCGGCTGGTACCGCCTGCGCGACCGGCTCGACCGCCTGCTCGCCTGACAGAGATGTAAGTTGTCCGGAGATTGTCCGCCGCGTCCGCGCCAGGGCGGCCGGAGGGTCTCTGGGGTGGGAGCAACCCGATGCGCGGCAATCTTTGCGCCATTTTTCGTCTGGTCGTGCTCGTTGCTGCGGGCTGTGCCGCAGCCGCCGCTTCGGCAGCCGGGACCGCGGCAGCGGCGCCGGCCAACGCGCCGGCGTCGTGGCAGTCGCCTGACCCCAACGCTCTGCCGGACAATGAGTTTGGACGCAGCGTGCGTTTGGGACGCGACCTGATCGCCCACACCTCGGTGCTGCTCGGTCCCGACGCTGCCGATCCGCGCGAGCGCTTCGCCGGCAATGGACTTGATTGCGCGAGCTGCCACCTCAAAGCGGGCATGCAGCGTTTCGCGCTGCCCCTTGTCGGCATTTGGCGAACCTATCCCGCCTTCAGTGCGCGGCTCGGGAAGATCGAGACCATGACGGAGCGGGTCAATGACTGCATGGAGCGCAGCATGAACGGCCGCCCGTTGCCGGCGAACGGTCCCGACATGAGCGGCGATCCTCGCTTATCTGCAATTCATCGGCTCCGTGCCGGACACCGAAACTCCCTTTTGGGGACACGGGGTCCCGAAACTCCGGCTGCCCGACCACGCCGCCGACCCGGGGCATGGAGGTGCGGTGTACCGAACGATGTGCGCCGCCTGTCATGGGCCTGCCGGTGCCGGCGTCCGCTATTCGGCATCCGAGCAGCGCCGCCAACAAAGACGCTACCTTTATCCGCCGCTCTGGGGCCCGGACAGCTACAACGACGGCGCCGGAATGGCGCGCAACATCACTGCGGCATGGTTCGTGCGCGCGAACATGCCGGACGGGGTCACCTTTGCCGATCCGATATTGAGCGTCGATGACGCCTATGACGTCGCCGCCTATGTCAACCAGCACCCGCGACCAAACAAGGCGCGGCTCGACGCGGATTACCCCGATCGCTGGTTGAAGCCTCCCGACGCCGCCTTTCCGCCGCTGCTTGGTCCGTTTCCGCCGCTGCAGCATGCGCTCGGCCCGTGGCCGCCGATCAGCGAGTGGCTGAAGGCGCATTCGCCGACCCGGGCGTCACCGCCCGCGGTAGACTGAGGCTCAGATATTCCGTTCTGCTGTATGCTGAAGCGTGATTTCGAGAGGAGGAAGCGAGATGGATTTCGAGACGTACCGGGGATCGATCGCGCAGGACGAACCGCCCGACGGGTTGGGCATGGCGGCGCAGGCGCTGTGGTGGGAGGCCAAGGGCGACTGGACCCGCGCCCATCAATGCGCGCAGAAACAGCCGGATGAAATGGGTGCCTGGGCGCATGCCTATCTGCACCGCGTCGAGGGCGACATGTCGAACGCCGGCGGCTGGTACCGCCGCGCCGGCCGCCCGCTCTCGGCCACGCCGTTGAAGGAGGAATGGGAGACGATCGCGCGGGCGCTGCTGGGTTAGGCAGACGCCGCGGCGAGCCATTCGGCCAGACACGCCGCGCCCTTGATCGCGGCCTCCCGCGCGAAGCGTTCGGTGTCGTGTCGCAACGCCGCCGGCGTCAGGGTCGACGCGGCGGCGACCTCGACGGCGTGTCCGACGAGCCAGCGCTCGAAGCCGCGACCGCCGATTTCGGGATGGAACTGGCAGGCGAGCGCATGCGGTCCGTAGGCGAAAGCCTGGTTCGGGCAGGTCTCGGTCGAGGCGAGCAGCTCGGCTCCTTCCGGCAGGTCGAAGGTGTCGCCATGCCAATGAAGGACCGGGACCCCGGCGAAATGCCGCAACGGCCCGGTCTGGCCCGCCTCGCTCAGATGCAATTCCGCCCAGCCGATCTCCTTCGCCGGGCCGGGATAGACGCGGGCGCCGAGCGCTTTTGCCATCAGCTGCGCGCCGAGACAGATCCCGAGGGTCGGGCGCGCCGCGGCGAGGCGGCGCTCCAGTAATGTCAGCTCCTCGGCGAGAAACGGATAGGCGGCCTCCTGATAAGCCCCGATCGGGCCGCCGAGGATTATGACCAAATCGGGCGTCAGCGGATCGACGTCGCGGAGGTCGTCGACCCCGATGTCGCAATAGCGGACGGCGTAGCCGAGGCGGCGCAATACCGCATCGAACGCACCGAGATCCTCGAAATGGACGTGCCGAACGGCAACAGCGGTTTTGGTCACGAGCAGCGCCTCCCGCCCGACATTCCTAGCGCGCATCGCGTAGTCGGGCGCGGAGCCGAGCGGCCATATCGGCGATATAGGCACTGTCGCCGATCGCATCGTCTCTGCGGCTGCGGTCCCAATTGAGCGGGAGATCGTCGCCCGCCCGCCGCGGCAGGACATGGACGTGGACATGGGGCACCGTTTGCCCGGCGGGCGCGCCGTTCGCCTGCACCAGGCTGATCCCGCCGGGCCGCAGCACATCGTCGACCGCGCGCGCCACCTTGACGACGGAGGCGGCCACTTCGGCAAACGCCGCGGGCGGCATCTCGAGCACCGTGCGGAAATGCGCTTTCGGGATCACCAGGCAATGCCCGTCATTCGCCGGATGGATGTCCATGAAGGCCAGGATCGCATCGTCCTGATAGATCTCCTCGCATGGGCTCGTTCCGGCAGCGATCCGGCAGAATATGCAGTCGACGTCAAGCACGGGTTCTCCCCTCGCCTATGGCGCGAAGGCGATGAGGTCAGACGGCCGCCTTCTGTCCGTAGCGGCGGCCGGCCAGGTAGCGCGCACCCTGCGGCCCGGACCGCTCGGCGTGCCGCCGTCCTGCGGTGATCGCGCAGATGTCGCCGGCGCGGTAGGTATGCTCGTCGCCGTCGCAGACGATCGTCATCTCGCCTTCGAGAACGAGAACCCGGGCGTCGAACTCGTGGGCGTGCTCGGGGTTTAGCGCGTTCGCCTCCATCCGGCGATCGACGACTTCCAGGTAACCCTGCCCGTGCAGCTCGGTCTCGAATTCGATCCTGTCCATCGGTTCCTCCGTCGATAGCCGTCGGCGATCGTGCCGCAGGCAGCATTTTAGCACGCCCAGGAGCCGGCAGGAGATCACCTCGGCGTGACGTGAGCAGCAGGGCGCGCGTACAATCCTGCGCGGCCCCAATCGGCGGCAAAGACGGGGGAGTGGTCCGGTGGCCGGTGTTCTCGACGGCATGCGCGTTCTCGATTTCGGGCGCTACATCGCGGGGCCGTTCTGCGCTGCGCTGCTCGGCGATCTCGGCGCCGAGGTGATCCGCATCGAGCGGATCGGCGGCGGCGAAGACCGCTTCTTCATCCCGGTCGGCGCCGAGCCGGAAGGCGGCGGCGCCATGTTCCTGGCGATGAACCGCAACAAGCTCGGCATGACCCTGGACCCCGCCGCACCCAAGGGCCGCGAGATCGTCAGGAAGCTCGTCGCCACCGCCGATGTCGTCGTCGCCAACCTGCCGCCGCAGGTGCTGCGCGGCTTGGCGCTCGACCTCGACAGCCTGCGCCTCGTCAAGCCCGACATCATCCTGACCACGGTCACCGGTTTCGGCGCCGGCGGGCCGTTGAGCCACAAGCATGGCTTCGACGGCATCGGCCAGGCGATGAGCGGCGCCGTTCATCTCTCCGGGACGCCGGAGCAGCCGATCCAGATCAAATTGCCCTGGGTCGATTTCGGCACCGCGTGCCTGTCGGCATTCGGCACCCTCGCCGCGCTCCTCGAACGCGGCAAGACCGGGCGTGGCCAAAAGGTCGAGGGCGCCTTGCTGCGCACCGCGATCGCCTTTGCCAACGCCACCCTGATCGAGCAGGCATTGACCCAGGCGAACCGCACCGCGACCCTCAATCGCGGCTTCAACTCGGCGCCGGCCGACATCTTCCGATGCAGGGACGGCTGGATCGTTGCCACCGCGATCGGCATGCCGATGTTCCGGCGCTGGGCGAGAATGATCGGCGAGGACCATTGGCTCGACGACCCGCGCTTCCGGGACGACCAGGCGCGCGCCGACAATGGTGCGGTGATCTCGGCGCGGATGAGCGAATGGTGCGGCGAGCGCAATTGCGCCGAGGCGTTGGCCGCGCTCGAACAGGCCAGCATCGTCGCCGGCCAGGTCTATTCCCCGCAGCAGGCGCTCGACGACCCGCATATCCGCGCCGCCCGCCTCCTCGAAGACGTGCCGCATCCGGCCCTCGCGACGAGATTTCCGCTCGCCCCGACCCCGGTCGACCTCTCCGAAACCCCCGGCACCTACCGCCGCCCCGCCCCGCTACTCGGCGAGCACACCGACGCGATCCTGGCGCAGCTCGGCTACGGCGAAGCCGAGATTGCCGCGCTGCGCAAGGAAAGGGTGATCTGATGAGCAAGGCTTTCGTCAAGGAATCGGATGGCGAGGCCGACCTGCCCGACGAGCCGCCGGCGGTCCCGGTCGGGGTCAAGAATTACATGACGCCGCGGGGCCACCGCTGCCTGCAGGACGAATTGCGCCAATTGCTGCGGGTCGAGCGGCCAAAAGTGGTGGAGACCGTCGCCTGGGCGGCCGGCAACGGCGACCGTTCGGAGAACGGCGACTACATCTACGGCAAGCGCCGGCTGCGCGAGATCGACCGGCGCATCCGCTTCCTGACAAAGCGGCTGGAAAGCGCCGAATTAGTCGACCCGACGCAGCAGAAAAAGCGCGACCAGGTATTTTTCGGCGCGACCGTCACCTATGCCAACGAACGCGGCAGCGAGATCACGGTCACGATCGTCGGCATCGACGAAGCCGACCTCGTCCGTGGCCAGGTCAGCTGGGTATCCCCGATCGCCCGCGCCCTGATCAAGGCGCATCAAGGCGACATCGTCGAACTGCGCGCCCCGGCCGGCGTGGAACAGATCGAGGTGCTCAGCATCCGCTATCTCGATTCCGAGGGCGATGCGGGCTGAGCGACGCCGCCGGCATAGAGTATCGATCCGTCGGCATTATAGGCGACGCTCGGCACAAACGCCCCCGCGATCGCCCGGTCTTCGTCCAGGTGCGGTCGCGCCGGCGTTGGGCGATGTTGCCAACGCCGTAATGATCGCTGCGGCGGCAAACCCGCAGTGCCTCAGAAAGCGACTGGCTTTTTGCGGACGAGCCGGCGAAATTCTATGCGAGACCCGACCGGAATAAATATGGTCCACTTTTTCGCAAGGCAATGTTCGATATCCCTCCGCCCGCACCGGATCGCCGATCCCGTCAGTGTTTCAATGCAATTTTTCGATTTTTTATCCTACGTTAGTTGATGAACTTAATCAAGTAGAAATCAAACCGCTTCGACCCGGCGCAGGCCGGCGCCAATTTCTATCATGACAGCGGTTTTCGCCGGATCGGGCCGCAACAGCCGGGTTCTCGAGAGGGATGCCGGCCTGCTCACGATTGTGCATGCCGCGCGCTGCCTACCGCCGATCGACGCCGGCGAAATAGAGCTTCGGGTCGGCGGCGCGGATATGGGCTTCCGGGAGCCCCAGTTCGCGGCGGACGATATTGGTGCCCTGGACCAGCGCCACGCATTTGTAATAGGCGATGCGGCGCGACAGCCCCTCGCGGCCGAAGCCGCAATCGGTGGTGACGACCAGCCGCTCGGGCGGGATGTATTCGAGCGCCTTCCTGATCAGCCCGGCGACGTATTCGGGCGGCTCGACGATCGTGTTGCAATGGTTGACGACGCCGATGCCGATCTTCTTGTCGGTCTTGTATTGAGCGAAGAGCGGCAAATCCTTGCCGTCGCTCGATGCGCATTCGAAGGTGATGACGTCGGCGTTGAGCTGTAACAGATGGGGCAGCGCGCGCTCGTAGCTCGGCACCTCCCAATAGACCCGCTGCTGGTTGGGGTTGCCCCAGCAGGTATGCGCCCAGATCTCGGCCTCGACCCCGACGAGCTGGCGGTTGAACACCTCGGTCTGGAACTCAAGGTCCGCCTCGGTGCAGTCGGGCCGCGTCGTCAGCCCGTGATGGCGCGGCTCCTCGACCTGGATCAAGGGGCAGCCGGCGGCAGCCAATTCGCGCAGCTCGGCATTCATGATGTCGCAGAGCTCGAGCACCATCGCCTTGTCGTCGGGATAATGTTGGTTCCACAGCATGCTCGCCAGGGCGGGTGCACAGATCGCGCCGAACTTGACCGGGCGGTCGCTGAGGCGCTGGGCGATCTGCCACAACGCGGCATATTCGAGCGGCCCACGGGTCAGCTTTTCGGTGACGATCGCCGGCTGGTAGGCTTCCTGCACCTCCCACAGGATGTGGCCGGGCTGAAGCCCGTGCCGGCCCATCCAGCCTTGCGACGTATCGCGGTGGCCGTGGATGCCGCCCAATCGCTCGATCGGGTAGAAGAACCACGACTTGCCGCCGACCGCGAGATCGAAGCGGCTGTCGCCGTCGGTGACGATGTCGAGACCCGCCGCCTCCTGCGCATTGATCACCGCGGCGACGGCGTCGAGGTATTGCTCGCGAAACAGCGAGTCGCCGAGCGCAGCTTTGAACGACCGGCCCTGAAGGCTCGCATCGAACCACAATGGGCGCGGATAAGACCCGGTGATTGCCGTCGGCAGCACCAGGTCGCGGGTGGCTGTCAGCATCGCCGGCTCCTAGACCCGCAGCACCTCGGCGTTTGGCGCCGCCTCCAGCTCGCAGGCGTTCACCGTCATCGCCAGCATGCTGTAATAGCCGATCGCCCCGGTCAGCTGGATCAGGGCGTCAGCGCCGAGCCGCGCCCGCACCGCGCCGAAGGTGGGCTCGTCGACCCGGTGCCGGCGCAGCAGCTGGCGGGTGAAATCGACGATCTGCGCGTCTTCGGGCGGGATTCCGCGCGAATGGTTCTCGCGGATCGCCGTGATCGTCGCCTCGGGCACGCCGAGCCGGCGGGCGCCGCCGGTCTGTGCGCCCCAGACATAGACCAACTCGAATTCGCGCGCGGCCGTCATCGCCGCCAGCACCCGCACGCGCATGTCGAGCGAGCCCTCGAAGCGGACATAGGCGCCGAGATGGGCGACCCGGCCGGCCAGCTCCGGCGAATGCAGGAACATCGTGAACGGCCCCTGCACCGCGCCGCGGCTGGCGACGATGCTGTCGAAGACCGCATGGTCCTTCGCCGCAACCTGGTCCTTGCCGGTGATCGGGGGGAGCCTTGCCATGATCCCATTCCTTTTCGCGATCGGTTGCATAGTTCAGTCGAAAGTCAAATCCCGCGCAATAGCGCGCTCATCTTCGTTCGACCGCCTTATGACATCTTCACGTCGCTGATTTGGATGACGGGTTGTATGGCAGTATAATTGGGGATGTCGGCCATGATCGCTGCCGCATGCGGTGCAAATGCCGCCTGAAACAACTCCACGGTGTCGAACAGCAGATGCCCCATCGCGACATAAGTCGGATGGGTTCCCGGCGCCCCGCCCCCGAGGCCTTCCTCGACCGCCGCCCCCTTGCAGGCGGCGCCGAGCTTCTGGCGCACCATCGGGATGTGGCTGCCGAGATAATAGCTCATATCGAAGCCGACCCCCTCCTGGTAGGGGTAGAGCACGCTGACTTTGATCATGGTTTTCCTCCTGGTCGAAGGCTGCCCGGTTCTGGCGCGGCCGGCGCGTCGGCGGTCGTCGTCCTGTCGGCCGGCGAACCGTTCACCCGCCTCGGCTCCGGCGCCGTCATGTGGTGAGATTATATTCAGATTAGGATCACGGGCAATGTGAGAGGCGTCCTCGATACGGAGCGGATATCGACGCTTGTCTCGGCACCGAAGACCTATAACATCCTTGCCATGGCCGACGAACCGATCACCCTCGAATTCCTCGCCCGCCAGCAGCAGCGGCTGCTCGACGAAATGGGCTCGATGCGCGGCGAGATGGGCTCGGTGCGCGATGACATGCAGGTGCTGACCGCGATGGTCTTGCGCCTCGACGGCACGGTGGGGCTCGTCCTGACGGAATTGCGGGCGATGCACAGCCAGCATCAGCGCCTCGCCAACCGCGTCCGCCGCCTCGAGGAACAGCGCGAAGAACCGACGTAACCGGGCTTTCTCACGGCCGACGCCGTGCTCCTGCACCGCTGGCAATAGGTGGATTGGAACCCCTGCAAAAGGGGTTTACCGCAAAGTACGCTGAGGATGCGCAGAGGACGCCAGCCTTAAAGACCATTCACCATCCTAATTATGCCGTCGCGCATGTGCGGAGCATGAAAGTTCAATAAATATCCGAGCTTGAAACGGCCAAGTCGGAGATAGCTCAACAGCTGGCTGCGATGGACCGGAAGCAGCACCGCCACGGCTTTCAGCTCGACGACAACAGAATCCTGTACGAGTAAATCGATACGATAGCCGTTGTCGATCAGCAATTCCTCGTAGCGAACCGGAACCACAACCTGTCTTCCGACCCGCACACGTCGCTTTTCGAGTTCATAGACCAGACAGGTTTCGTATGCGCTTTCGAGCAAGCCCGGCCCGACCGTGGAATGAACCTTGATCGCAGCGCCGATCACGAGTTCGCCGATCTCGTTTTCGGTCATGCGCAGCGTCCTCTGCGCATCCTCGCCGCCCTCTGCGGTAATACTTTCAATCGAAGGTCAGCACCGTCCTCGCGACTTCGCCGGCTTTCATGGCGCGGAAGGCTTCGTTGATGTCGCCGAGACGGCCGCGCCTGGTGACCATGCGCGTCGAGGTCGAGGCGGCCCTGGCGGTAGAAATCGAGATAGAGCGGGATGTCGGTGCGGAACCGGTTCGAGCCCATGCGCGAAGTCTGCACCTTGCATTCGGGGCGGATCGCCATCCATGGGAACTCGATCATCGCGTCCGGCGGCAACACGCCGACGATCGTCGCGGTGCCGCGGATAGCCAGGCTCTCGATCGCCTGCCGCACCAGCTTGGCGTTGCCGACCGCCTCGAAGGCGTGATCGACCCCCAACCCGCCGGTCAATGCCCGCACCCTTTTGACCGGATCGTCCTCGGCGCTGTTGACGAAATGCGTGGCGCCGGCGCGGATCGCCATCTCGCGCTTTGTCTCGAACTGGTCGACGGCGATGATCCGGCTGGCGCCGCCGATGCGGGCACCCTGGACGATCGACAGCCCGACCCCGCCGCAGCCGAACACGGCGACCGTCTGCCCGGCCTGGAGCCCCGAGCTGCGCAGCGCCGCGCCGACCCCGGTCAGCACGCCGCAGCCGACCAGTGCGGCCTTGTCGAGCGGCAATTCGGGATCGATCCGGACCAGCGAGTTTTCGTGCAGCAGCATCTTTTCGGCATAGCTCGAAATGCCGATGAACTGGCGGACGGGTTGTCCCTTCTGCGACAGCCGCGGCGCTGCGGTCTCGGGCCGGGTGACCAGGCCGCCGGTGCACAAATTCGGATGTCCCGACAGGCATTGCGGGCAGCTCCCGCAAAAGCCGGAGAGGCAGGCCACGACGTGGTCGCCGGGCCGCACGGTCGTCACCTCGGCGCCGACCGCCTCGACGATGCCGGCACCCTCGTGACCGAGCACGATCGGCCGATCGAGCGGGAACCGCCCGATACCATCGACGACATGCAGGTCGCTGTGGCACACGCCCGTGGCCGCGGTGCGCACCAAGACTTCGCGCCCCCACGGCTGGTCGATCTCGACCTGCTCGATCGTCAGCGGCTCATGCACCTTGCGGAAGACAGCGGCCGCAGCTTCCATGGTCTCGATCCTCCCGCAACTCGGCTCCAGCTTGACGCAGAATAAGCCCGGGTTCGGAGCGTGGAAAGCCGGCGCAGATCTGGCAACCTGGAGACTTGAGCTGCCGGCAAAATTTGCATGGCTTTCTCATACCAGCCATGCTATTTGCGCAGAACGCGCCAGACGGAGCAAATCCGCGGCAAGCGCGTGAAAGGGAGAGGCGAGGGTGATCCGGACGAGCCAGGGACGGGCTCGCGTCTGGGAGGCGGGAATGACACGACAACCGACGGACGAGGATGCCGGCGAGCGGAGAAACCGCTTGGAAGCCGGCAATATATGGCGGGTCGCGACGGTTGGATCAGGGCGGGCGGCGGCGCCCGGGGAGCGCGCCCCACGAGCCGGGGTTCGGGAGAAAATCAGGCCGATGCCTAACCCCATCGGGATGGCACCCGAAGACGACGCCGGCGGCGACCGCGCTGCGGTCTTTGTGGGATGGCCAAGGATCTTCCCTGGCCTCTAGCGGGATCGCACGGCCTCATAGGGTCAACCGGGGCGAGCAGCAAAAAACCATGCCGCCCACACTTGGAACAGGAGCAACACGCCGGTCGGGCGGCACCTGATGCGGCTGCCGGAATCTGCGAGGCCCAGGCCCAGCAACGAGCACGCAACTTGAGCTGATTACGCAATAAGGCACCGCGCCGGCCTCGCCTGTTTTGCGCTTCCGCATGGTCCCCCGGGTTCGGCAATCTGGGAGGTCACCATGGCAGAGATCCGCCTGCTCGGCCGATCGCCGGCGGACGCCGGCTTTGTGCTCGGCCGCAAGCTCGACAGCATCCCGTTCAGCGCCTACCACCTCGCGATCATTGCGGTATTGGCGTGCGTTGGTTTTGTCGAGGGTTATGACCTCTCGATCACCGGCTCGCTGCTCGTCCTGGCAAAGCATCCGCTTTCCCTGACCGGGGGTGACATTCGCTTTGTCGCCGTCGCTTCGACCTTGATGGCCTGCGTCGGTGGTTTCATGGCCTCGGCAATGTCGGATCATTGGAGTCGCAAGCTCGTCATGCAAGTGGGCGTGATCGCCACGACCTTTTTCACATTGCTGATTCCGCTCGTCGAGAATGCCGAGCAGCTGATTATCATTCGATTGTTGACGGGACTGGGCGGCGGGTTCGCGGTCTCCGCGGCATTTCCAATCGCTGCCGAGCTGATGCCCGCCCGCCACCGGCGCACCTACGGTGCGATCTATGAGATGTCGTTGGCGGCCTCGTTCACCGCGGTGCTGTTGATCAGCTTCCTGCTCGCCGGCAATCCGAACGCTTTCCGGCTTCTGGCCTTGCCGGGCGGGCTCGCCCTTTTCACGATGCCGCCCCTGATCCATTTCGTGCTTCCGGAGAGCCCGCGCTGGCATCTGCGCCGCGGCCGCATAGAAGCCGCGGTCGCGGTCGTCAACCGGATCATCTCGCGATCCGGCAGTCGGGTGCCGCCACTGACGGCCGCGGCGCTCGGCAGCGACATCGCGACGGCCCGCGAAAAGCTGCCGCCCTACTGGGCCTTGTTTCGCCCCGGCCAGCTGCGCTGGACCGTTGTCGGAATCCTCAGTGGCCTGTGCGCCGGCATTGCCGCTTATCTGGTCCACGTGCTGCTGCCCAAGGCGCTGGTCGATCAGGGTGCCGCCGTGTCGCTGAGCTTCGGGCTTGCCACGATCGTGTACGCGGCGAGCATCCCGGGCAAGGCGTTCACCGGGTACCTGATGGAGATCATCGGCCGGCGCTGGACAATCTTCTATGCCCTCGCCGGATCCTTGCCGGGACTTCTGCTGATGCTGATGGCACACCGCGCCGGGACCCATGCGACGATCGTGATGATGGTGGGCGGATTGATTACCGGCTTTACCGTGCTATCGGCGTTCCCGGCAACCCGCGTCTATCTCTCCGAACAATTTCCGACCGCACTGCGCGGCCGCGGGCACATCTTTGGCGAGTCGTTCGGCCGGGTCTTCGCGGGCGTCCTGGCGCCGTTTCTGATGGCGCCGCACACCGGCTCGCCGGCCATCTTCTTTGGTACGATCCTGCTCGCAGTCGCGGTCGGCGCCTTCATCCCGCTGGCCTTCGGCCGCGAGACCGTCGGCCAGCTCGAAACCGTGACCGAGGGCGCTCCGGCATTGGCCTGACGACATCGGACAAAGGAGAGCGCCGAACGGTAGAGAGAGAGCCGCAGCATTTGCGCCAGCCGCGTCGCCCGGTTGCGCGAACCGCGCGGCCGCCCGGCCGGATTGCCCGACATGCCCCTCTGCCAGCGCCCCTCCGCATCGCGCGCCGCCGGCACTCCGCCCGCCGCCTGTTCCGCCTGATAATACTGGGAATCTACAGGCACCACTTTCTCCCGATCCGCCCCGGCACCCGCTCCCGGACGCCTCGATGCAGCAACCCTATCATGCGATTATGGCAACATCGGCGGCGGTACAACATGATCGTCGGTTTCAAGCCCCGACCGGTCGGACGCCCGCCGACGCCGCGAGCCGTCGCTTTGCCAAGCACTCGCCTATGTCGTCACGACGGCATCCAGCCAATTCTCAATCGCGGAAAGATCGTGGGTCCAGACGAGGAAGAGGCCCGCGGCCTGGGCTCTCTCCAAATCGCTCACGCCGAAGACACCGCTGAGCAAGGCAATCGGGACGATCACCGTCCCGGCGTTCCGATGCCAATGCTCAGCCTTGGCGGCCGTGTCGTTCAGCACCCGCTTGACGCTGTCGACCACGGAACTCGAGTCCTTTGCCTTCACAGGGCAATAAAACAGGTACAACCCGGTCGGAAGCCGGTCTAGCGGTCGCGCAGCTTGGGGTCGAGGACGTCGCGCAGCGCGTCGCCAAACAGGCTGAAGCCGAACACGGTGAGCGCGATCGCAAGGCCGGGGAAGACCGCGATCCAGGGTGCCGTCGCGGCATATTCCTCGGCCCCGCCCTGCAGCATCAGGCCCCAGGCCGGCACCGGCTCCTGGACGCCGAGCCCGAGATAGGAGAGTGCCGCCTCGGCCAGGATCGCCTGGCCGACAAAGGCGGTCAGCAGGATCAGGAACGGCGCCATCACATTCGGCACCATGTGGCGCAGGATGATCCTCACATGGCCGAAGCCGCAGGCGCGGGCGGCGTCGACATAGGGCACCTCGCGGATCGCCAGCGCGCTCGACCGCACCACCCGCGCGCAGCGCGGGATCAGCGGGATGGTGATCGCGATGATCACATTGTGCACGCCGGTGCCGAAGATCGACACGACGGCGAGCGCCATGATGATCAGCGGAAACGCCATCAGCACGTCGAGGAGGCGCTGGAACGCCAGATCGATCCGCCCGCCGAAATAGGCGCTGCCGACGCCGAGCACCAGGCCGGTGAAGCCGCCGACAAAGGCCGAGGAGAAGCCGACGATCAGCGCGGTGCGCGCCCCGAAGATGATGCGCGAGAGCTGGTCGCGCCCGAACTGGTCGGTGCCGAGCAGATGCGTCCAGCTCGGCGGCTCGGTCATCGCGGCGAAGTCGTTGGCGGTCGGGTTGTACGGCGCGATCCAATTGGCGCCGAGGCCGGCGACGAAAATCACGATGACGATCGCCATGCCGATCGTGCCGAGCGGCTGGCGGCGGCAAAACCGGAACACCCGATCGCGGATCGAGTGCTTCAGCTCCTGCAACTCGTCGGCGGCCGGAGAGAGAGCGGATTCGGTGCTGGACATCGCGCGAGCCTCGGTCAGGCGAAACGGATGCGCGGATCGAGCCACGCATAGGCGAGATCGACGGCCAGATTGGCCAGGACGAAGACGGCAACGACGAGCATCACCAATGCCTGGGTCAAGGTGTAATCCTGGTTTTGCACCGCCAGCACGAGCAGCCGGCCGACCCCGTTCAGGTTGAACACCTGCTCGGTCACGACAAGGCCGCCGATCAGAAAGGCGAACTCGATGCCGATCAGGGTGACGACCGGCAACAGTGCGTTCTTCAAGGCGTGCCGGTTGATGATGATCCGCTCGATCAAGCCCTTGGCCCGCGCCGTGCGGATATAGTCTTCGCGCAGCACTTCGAGCATCGCCGAGCGCGTCATCCGCATGGTGACGGCGGAATAGCGGTAGCCGACCGTGACCGCCGGCAGAATCGCCATCGACAGGTTGCGGATCGGGTCCTGCCAGATCGGCACATAATCAATGGGCGGCATCCACGGCGCCCCGAAAACGGCCTGGGAGATATTGAGAACGGCGAGAATCGACAGGATGCCGATCCAGAACGACGGGGTCGCGATCCCGGCGATCGCCACCGTGCGCACCACCAGATCGATCCAGCTGTTCTGCTTCAGCGCCGAGATGGTGCCGAGCGGGATCGCGATGGTCAGCGCCACCACCGTCGCCAGCAGCGCGATCTCGAGCGAAATCGGCAGACGCGTCATGATTTCGTAGGAGACGGGCTTGCCCGACCACATCGACGTGCCGAAGTCGAAACGGCAGAAGCCCCAGACGAAATCGAAGAACTGGAGCCAGAGCGGGCGGTCGAGACCGAGCTCGGCGTGGCAGGCGGCAACCGCGCGCTCGTCGAAGGTGCCGCCGCCCGAGCCGAGACGCACGACGCAGATGTCGCCGGGGATCAGGCGCATCAGCACGAAGACGATCACCGCCGCCCCGACCAGGGTCGGAATTGCCAGCAAAATCCGCTGTATGATATATCGATACATTGCCGCAATCCGATCCTGTCGTCCCTGTTATTTATCCAGCCAGATCGTGGACAAGTCCTGATTGATGAAATGGCTCGGACTGATCTTCCAGCCTTTGACATATGAGCGATAGGGCACGATCCGATACCACCACAATAGCATCATGGCGTGAGCCTGGGTATCCATCGCCTCCTTCTCGAAATCTCAAACGCAGCATCCTCTCCTCCTCGGTGCCGGCCGGTGGCGATCGACGGGAGCGGCCGCTATTGGACTTCGCTGCAGGCGACCCAGTGCGACCGGCGCACCTCGCGCAATTCGGGCCGCACCGCCTGGCAGGCCGCGACCGCGATCGCGCAGCGCGGGTGGAACACGCAGCCCGAGGGCGGGTTGATCGGGCTCGGCACCTCGCCTTTGACCGGCCGGAATGCGCGCCCGTGCTCGATCGTCGGATCGGGCACCGGAACGGCCGCCAGCAATGCCTGGGTATAGGGGTGGAGCGGGTTGTCGAAGAGCTCGTCGCATTCGGCCAGCTCGACGACCCGGCCCAGATACATCACCGCGACCCGCTGGCACAGATGGCGCACGACCGAGAGGTCGTGGGCGATGAACAGATAGGTCAGGCCGAAACGCTCGCGCAGATCCTCGAGCAAATTGACGATCTGCGCCTGGATCGACACGTCGAGCGCCGAGACGGCCTCGTCGCAGACGATGAACTCGGGTTCGAGGGCGAGCGCCCGGGCGATGCCGACGCGCTGGCGCTGGCCGCCCGACATCTCGTGCGGATAGCGGTCGGCGAATTTCGGGTCGAGGCCGCAGACCGACAGCAGCTCGCGCACACGGGCGGCGCGGCGCCCGGCGTCGCGCTCGATCTGGTGGACCCTGATCGGCTCGGCGATGATCTCGCCGACCTTCATGCGCGGGTTGAGCGAGCTGTACGGGTCCTGGAAGATGACCTGGATGCGGCGGCGCAGCGCCAAGAGCCCGCGCCGGTCGAGCTGGTTGATGTCGGCGCCGTCGAACAGGATCGCCCCGGCGGTCGGCCGCTCGAGCCGCAGGATGCAGCGGCCGGTGGTCGTCTTGCCGCAGCCGCTCTCGCCGACCAGCCCCAGGGTCTCGCCGCGGCGGACCGTGAAGTCGATGCCGTCCACGGCCTTCACCTCGCCGATTTTGCGGCGCGCGACCACCCCTTCGGTCACCGGGAAATGCATGCGCAGGCCCCGCACTTCGAGCAGGGGCGGCGCCTCGCTCGCCGCCACGGTCATGACGCTGTTTGCGCCGCGCCGCTCATTTGTCGAGCCAGATCGTGGCCAGATCCTGGTTGACGTAATGGCTCGGCCCGATCTTCCACCCTTTGACGTAGGAATGGTACGGCACCACCCGCTGCCACCACAAAAGGAAGATCTCGTGCGCCTGCTCGTCGAGCACGTATTTCGAGAATGCCAGCAGATCCGCCTTCTGCTTTGCCTTGTCGAGCTCGCGCAGCTGACGGTTGTACATCTCAACTTCTTTGGCGTCTTCGAAATTGCCATAGTTCGAGCCGGATACCGAATGCGGCAGATATTTGCCGACATCGGCCAGCGGATTAACCACGTTCTGGCAATTGCCCTCGACCGTGACGTCGAAATTGCCGCTGCGCTGGGCTGCGAACCAGGGACCGACGGGGAGGACCTTCTGCGTCACGTGCAGGCCGATCTTGCTCCACTGGTCGACGACCCAGATCCCGTAATATTTGTAGGGCTGATCGTTGTTGCGGTTGAGCAGCTCGAAGCTGAGACCCTCGGCCCCGGCCTCCTTCAGCAGACGCCGCGCCTCGGCCCGCGATTTCTCGATATCGGGCCAGTAGCCGGCGATCTGCTGCAGTTCCTCCTTGCTCGGGGCCAGGGGCGAGCCTGGGAAGGTGACGCCGCCGACCGTGTGCACGAGGGCGATCCTGGACAGCTCGGGCGCGCTGCCCCAGCGGTCGATGGCCAGGGTCAAGGCGCGGCGCACCCGCACGTCGTCGAACGGCTTGCGCGCATGGTTCGGGGTCACCAGCCCGCCGCAGTTCCAGTCGCTGGTCTGGATCGCCAGCTTGTCGCCAAGCGCGTTCTTCAACTCGTCGACCGCCGAGGGCGGAAACCCGCGGAATTCGATGTCGGCGCGGCCGCTGCGGATCGCCTCGATCTCGACCGCCTGCTTGGGGGCGAAGATGCCGGTGAACCCGTCGAGATAGGGCATCCCCTTACGGAAGTAGTCGGGGTTGCGCGCCCCCTTGATCGACTGGCCGGTCTCGTAGGCGACGAATTTGAACGGGCCCGAGCCCATGATGTTCGTTTCGTACCAGTGCGGATCCTTGTCGATGATCTTCTTTTCGTAGATCCAGGCGTAGGGGTCGGCGAGCGCCGGCAGGAACGCATCGGTCGCGAATTTCAGGCGAAACACGACAGTCGAGGGGTCGGGCGCGGTGACCGAATCGACCATGACAAAATTGCTCTGCCGCACGCTGAGGACGCCCTTTGGCGGGAAGATGATCTCGTTCCAGCTCGCCGCCACGTCGGCGGCGGTCAACGGCGAGCCGTCGGTGAATCGCACGCCATCGCGGATCTTGAAGGTCCAGGTCTTGCTGCCGTCGGTCGGCTGCGGCATCGTTGTGCACAAATCGCAGACCAGATCGTCGGTCTTGCCCGGATTGTATGGATCGGCGCGGATCAGGGTGCTGTAGAACGGCGCTGCCGAATGGATCGTCGCATAAGTCTCCTCGCGGTGCGCGTCAAAGGAGGGCGGCGCGTCGGCCGGGATCATGTAGGTCAGGGTTCCGCCATGCTTCGGGGCTTCCTCGTCGGTTGCCGCCGCAGCCGCGAACGCCGTAACGCCGAACAGCGCGGCCAAAGCCGCTGTCTTGATCCGCATGTTCTTTCCTTCCTGTCTACTTATCGAGCCAGATCGTCGCCAGATCCTGGTTGATGAAGTGGGTCGGCGCGATCTTCCAGCCCTTGAGGTAGGACCGGTACGGCACGATCCGGTGCCACCACAATACCCAGATCTCATGTGCCTGGTCGTCGAGGACGTGTTTCTCGAACCGGCGCATCAGCGCGCGCTGCTTTGCCGGATCGGTTTCATGCAGCATCTCCTGGTAGAGCGCGACCTCGGCGTCATCCTTGTAATGCGCGTAATTCTCGGCGTCGGCCGGGTAGGGCAGCACCTTCTGCACATCGAGCAGCGGGTTGACCAACCCATGGCCGGGGGCTTCGAGCACGACATCGAAATTGCCGTTGCGCATCGCGTCGAACCAGGGGCCGGTCGGCAGGACCCGCTGGGTCACATGCAGCCCGACCTTGCTCCATTGGTCGATCAGCCAGATGGCGACGTATTTGAACGGCTGGTCGACGCCGCGGTTCAACAGCTCGAATGAGAGCCCCTCGGCTCCGGCCTCCTTGAGCAGGCGCCGCGCCTCGGCGCGCGACTTCTCGATGTCGGGCCAATAGCCGGCGATCTGCTGAAGCTCCTCCTTGGTCGCGGCGAGCGGCGAGGCGGGGAAGACGATGCCGCCGACGGTCCTGACGATCGCGATTTTCGACAATCCCGGCGCGCCGCCCCAACGGTCGATCGCCAGGCTCAGCGCGCGGCGCACCCGCGGGTCGTCGAACGGCTTCTTCTGATGGTTCGGCGTTACCGCGCTGGCGACGTTCCAATCGCCTTCCTGGACCGTGATCTTGTCGCCGAGCGCCCGCGTCAGCTCGTCGCGGGCGGCTCGGTGGAAAGCCGCGGAACTCGATCGCCGCACGATCGGCCCGGATCGCCTCGACCTGCACCGCCTGCTTCGGCGCGTAGATGCCGGTGAAGCCGTCGAGGTAAGGCAGTCCTTTATGGTAATAATCCGGATTGCGCACCCCCTTGATCGACTGGCCCACCTGGTATTCGACGAATTTGAACGGCCCCGAGCCCATGATGTTCTTTTCATACCAGCGCGGATCCTGGTCGAGGATCTTCTTTTCGTAGATCCAGTTGAACGGATCGGCGATTGCCGGCAGAAACGCCGTCGTCGCGAATTTGAGGTGGAAGACGACGGTCGAGGGGTCTGGAGCCGCGATCGTGTCGATCATCAGATAATTGCTTTGCCGGGCGCTGAGCACCCCGTTCGGCGGAAACACGATCTCGTTGAAGCTCGCCGCCACGTCGGCGGCGGTCAGCGGCGAGCCGTCGGTGAATTTGACCTCGCCGCGGATCTTGAAGGTGTAGGTCTTGCCGCTATCGGCCGGGGCCGGCATCGCCGTGCACAGGTCGCAGACGAAATCGGTGGTGGAGGACGGGTTCTCCGGGTTGATGCGAATAAGGACGCTGTAGAAGGGCGCGGCCGAATGCACCGTCGCATAGGTGCTTTCGCGGTGCGCGTCGAAGCTCGGCGGCGCATCGGCCGGGATCATGTAGGTCAACGTGCCGCCGCGTTTCGGCGCTCGCCTCCTCACCGGCATGGGCCGCGAATGCGATGCTGCCGAGGATCGCGGCCAAAATCGCCGCTGCCGTGATGCTCGCGCGGATCTCGGGCACGTTATTTATCCAGCCAGACCGTCGCCAGATCCTGATTGATGAAATGGCTGGGGCTGATCTTCCAGCCCTTCACATACGACCGGTAGGGAACGATCCGGTACCACCACACCACCCAGATCTCGTGCGCCTCGGTATCGACCACGTGTTTCTCGAACTCGCGCATCAGGGCGCGCTGCCTGGCGAAATCGGTCTCGCGCAGCATCCTGTTGTAGAGCTCGACCTCCGGCGGGTCTTGGTAATTGGCGTAATTCGCGGAATAGACCGAGCTCGGCAGGTAGGGCTGGACGTCGAGCAGCGGGTTCGGCACGCCGTGGCAATCGGCTTGCAGCACGACGTCGAAATCCTCGCGCCGCATCGCATCGATCCACGGACCGGTCGGCATCACGCGCTGGGTCGCATGGAGCCCGACCTTGCTCCATTCGTCGACGAGCCAGGTGCCGACATATTTGTAGGGCTGGTCGACGTTGCGGTTCAGGAGCTCGAAGCTGAGCCCTTCGGCCCCGGCCTCCTTCAAGAGGCGCTTCGCCTCGGCCCGCGATTTGTCGATGTCGGGCCAGAACCCGGCGACCTGCTCGAGCTCCTGCCGGGTCGCCGCCAACGGCGAGCCCGGAAAGACGATGCCGCCGACGGTGCGCACATCGGCGATCTTGGCGAGCGCCGGCGCGCCGTGCCAGCGATCGACCGCGAGGGTCAGCGCGCGGCGTACCCGGGCGTCGTCGAACGGCTTCTTCTTGTGGTTGGGGGTGATCAGGCTGCCGCAGTTCCAGTCGCTTTCCTGCACCGCGAGCTTGTCGCCGAGGGCGTTCTTCAGCTCGTCGCGCGCCGCCGGCGGCAGACCGCGGAACTCGATCGAAGCGCGGTCGCTGCGGATTGCCGCGACCCGGACGGCCTGCTTATCCGCATAGATGCCGGTGAAGCCATCGAGGTAAGGCAGCCCCTTGTGATAGTAGTCGGGATTGCGCACACCCGTGATCGACTGGCCGGTCTGATATCCCGTGAACCTGAAGGGGCCCGAGCCCAGGACGTTCTTCTCGTACCAGCGGGGGTCCTTATCGAGAATTTCCTTTTTGTAGATGAAGGTGAACGGATCGGCGAGCGCCGGCAGAAACGCGCTGGTGGCGAATTTCAGATGGAATACCACGGTCGAGGGGTCGGGCGCGGCGACCGTGTCGACCATCTCGTACCAGCTCTCGCGCGGGCTCAGGACGCCTTTGGGCGGGTGGATGATCTCGTTCCAGCTCGCCGCCACATCGGCGGCGGTCAAGGGCGAGCCGTCGGCAAACTTGACGCCGCTGCGGATCTTGAAGCGTAGGTCCGGCCGCCATCGGTCGGCTGCGGCAGCACCGTGCACAGATCGCAGACGAAATCGGTCGTCGAGGACGGGTTTTCCGGGTTGATCCGGATCAGCACGCTGTAGAAGGGCGCGACCGAATGCAGGGTCGCATAAGTGCCCTCGCGATGGCCGTCGAGGCTCGGCGGCGCGTCGGCCGGGATCATGTAGGTCAGGATGCCGCCGCGCTTCGGCATTTCCTCGTCGCCGGCGGGTGCGGCCATGGCCGCCGTGGCGAGGACAGCGCCAAAACCTGCCGCCAGCAGCCCCTCTGCGAGCCTCATCGTTTCCTCCGGCTATGGGGTTTATTCGGGCGCCGGCACAGCCGCCAGATCCCGTGGCCGCGGCGCTGCAGCGGCGGCGATCTCGGCGCTGCGGAAGCACGCCGCGAGATGCAGCGCCGCGCCCGCCGGCTCCAGCATCGGGCGCCGCACGGCGCAGACATCGACGGCAAAGCGGCAGCGGGGCCGGAACGCGCAGCCGGCGTCGAGCCGGGTGAGGTCGGGCGGCTGGCCCTCGACCGGGTCGAGCCGCGCCTGGCGCGGCAGATCGAGCCGCGGCACCGAGCGCAGCAGCGCCATCGTGTAAGGGTGCCGCGGATCGTGGTAGATCGCGGCCGCCGGACCGCTCTCGACGATGCGGCCGGCATACATGACGTTGACGCGGTTGGCGTAGCGCGCCACCACCCCGAGATTGTGGGTGATGATGACCAGGGCCACCTCGAGCCGGCGCGTCAGCTCCTTCATCAGTTCGAGGATCTGGGCCTGGATGGTCACGTCGAGCGCCGTCGTCGGCTCATCGGCGATGATCAGCCGGGGATCGCAGGCCAGCGCGATCGCGATCATGACCCGCTGCCGCATGCCGCCCGAAAGCTGGTGCGGGTACTGTTTGAGCCGGCGGATCGGATCGGCGATGCCGACCAGCCCCAGCACCTCGACGGCACGCTTTTGGGCGGCGGCGCGGTCCGCCCCGCGGTGCTGCTCGAGCGTTTCGGTGATCTGCCGGCCGATTGTCAGCACCGGGTTCAGCGAGGTCATCGGCTCCTGGAAGATCATGCCGATATCGCTGCCGCGCACCTGGCGCATCGCCTCGTTCGAAAGCCGCAGCAGGTCGCGCCCGGCGAACAGGATCTGGCCTTGCGTGACCCGCCCGGGCGGGTCCGGGATCAGGCGCAGCAGCGACAGCGCTCCGACGGTCTTGCCCGACCCGCTTTCGCCGACGATCGCCACCGTCTCGCCGCGCTCCACCGTGTACGAGATGCCATCGACCGCGGGCACGATGCCCGCGCCGGTGCGAAACTCGGTGTGCAGATTCCTGACTTCGAGGAGTGCCGGCAAGGCGCTCGCTCCCTTCCTCCCGTTGACGCGGCGGAACTCGTCTTCTTGCTCGGCTGCTGACCCGTGGTAGCGGGCGCAACCGCGGCTGTCAACCGCGGCAGCCGAGCCATCCGTGGCCGGATCGACTGTTCCGTGGTAGGTTAACTATATCTGCCGTCAGATTATCGAAAGAAACAGCTCGTTACATACGCCTTGCCGCGGCGATCGGGCCCGGCGGCGGCCATGCTCTGCCCTCGTCCCGACCCTCGAAGGCGCCGGCCCCTTTACCGTGTTCGCGCCGACCAATGAGGCGTTCGCAGCCTTACCGCCCGGCACGGTCGATACCTTGCTGAAGCCCGAGAACAAGGACGAGCTGACCAGGATCCTGACCTACCACGTCGTCCCCGGCCGCTACGATGCGCAAACCCTGGAGCACGATGTGCAGACCGCTCCGGGCGGCAAGGTCTCGCTGAAGACCGCGGAAGGAGAGCTGCTGGCGACGAGCGGCCTGCCGCGATCCCCTGGTCTTGCGCTATGCTGGGCGGGCGTGGTCAAGCGGGCGGAGGAATCGGTCGATGGCACTCACGATTTACGGCGTTGCGCGTTCGCGCGCCTACCGCACCCTGTGGATGGCGGCCGAGCTCGGGCTCGCCTACGAGCATGTGAAGGTCGATTTTGCCGATAACGGCACGCGCCGGCCGGATTACCTGGCGATCAACCCGAACGGGCATGTTCCGGCGATCGACGATGACGGGTTCAAGCTCTGGGAGTCGATGGCGATCAACCTCTACCTCGCCAAGAAACACGGCAGCGGCACCGGCGGCCTCTATCCGCAGCGCCTCGAGGACGAGGCGCGGGCCTGGCAGTGGAGCTTTTGGGGGATGACCGAAATCGAGCGCTCGGCATTGGCCGCGTTGTTGAACCGGATCGGTCCCGAAGCGGAGCGCGATGCCGCGGCGGCCGACGAAGCCGAGCGCACGCTCGCCGCCCCGCTCGCAATCCTCGACCGCGCCGTTGCGGCGACGCCCTACCTGCTGGGCGACCATTTCACCGTCGCCGACCTCAATGTCGCCAGCATCCTTTCCTGGGCGCGCCAGGCAAGGGTCGGTTTTGCCGCTTTTCCCAAAGCCGAAGCCTGGCTCAAGGCGTGCCACGACCGGCCGGCGGCGCAGGCGGCACGGCAGCTGCAGCGGGAGGGATGAGCCATGGCCGAAGCTCCGGCAACGGTCGTCTACGTCTCGAACGCCGGCAGCAAGGCGGTGTTCGTCTTCGCGATGGACCGCGACAGCGGCGAGCTGACGCCGATCGAGCAAGCCGCGGTTCCCGGCACCGACAAACCCTCGCCGACCAGCATCCCGATGGCGGTCAGCCCCGACCGCCGCTTTCTCTATGCCGCGCTGCGCAGCGCGGCCTATCCGGTGTCGAGCTTTGCCATCGACGGCACGACCGGCCGGCTGACCTATCTCGCCAGCGCGCCGCTGCCGGACAGCATGGCCTATATCGTCACCGACCGCAGCGGACGGTTTCTGCTGAGCGCGTCCTATCCGGGAGCGAAGCTGGCAATCAACCCGATCGATGCGCAGGGCCGGGTCGGCGGGCAGCCGACCCAGCTGCTGGCGACCGAGCCCAAGGCCCATTGCGTCGTTGTCGATGCGTCGAACCGCTATGTCTACTGCACCAATCTCGGCGGCGACATCATCATGCAGATGCGGTTCGACGCCGCTTCCGGCACGGTCTCGCCGAGCACGCCCGCCGCGATCGCCACCAAGGCGAATGCCGGGCCGCGCCATCTGGCGTTCCACCCCGACGGGCATTTTCTCTATCTGTTGAACGAAACCGACGCGACGGTCGGCGCCTATGCCGTCGATCCGGCCACCGGCACGCTCGCCGAGTTGCAGACGCTGGCGAGCCTGCCGCCGGATTTCACCGGCAAGCCGTCGGCGGCCGATCTGCATGCCACGCCGGACGGCCGTTTTCTGTACGCCAGCGAGCGGGCGACCAGCACCTTGACCGGGTTCCGCATCGATCCGGCGCGGGGGACCTTGTCGCGGATCGGCCGCTGGCCCACCGAGACGACGCCGCGCGGCTTTGCCATCGACCCGCGCGGGCGGTTTCTGCTCGCCGCCGGGCTCGGCTCGAACGCGATGACGGTCCACGCGATCGACCCGAAAAGCGGCGCGCTCGCGGCGCTGCAGCAATATCGGCTCGGCGAGATGCCGAACTGGGTCGAAATCGTCGATCTGACCTGAGCCTGCAGAGCGAGGACATAGCGCTTTTCGCGATCGGCGCGGCCGGCGCGATCCCCGGCTTCGCCTTGCGGCCGGCAGCGAGAACGGGCACGCTGATGCACCTGCCACAGGGGGAAGGTGACATGGACGACCAACCCGCGGCATTGATCCTGCCGATCGAGCCGACCTTCGACCGCACGCCGCAGCCTTTCGGCGACGGCCCGCCGGACCCCTTCGTGTGCGACGCCTCGGCGCGGGCATTGCGCCAGCGCACGGTGAATTTCGCCGCCAAGCGCATGGTCGACATGCTCTACGTCAGCGGCCTCGACCGTGCGACGGCCGACCGCCATTTCCGCTGGCGCCCGGCCGCCGCTCCGGGGAATCTCGGTTCGCGCCCGGCGGAGGGCGATCCGGCGCCGCTGGTCGCCGCGCATCGCGCCGGGCGGATCGCGATCGAGACCGACGACGCCGATCGCCGGGTCAAGGTCGCGTGGACCGACCCCGGCTTTGGTGACCCGATCGCCGGCACGGCGATCGCGCGGCCGGGTTACGGCGGCATCCTGCTCGGCGGGCATGCCGTCCCGTTGTTCGATCCGCAGCCGATCATGCGCGAGCTGCCCGATGCCGGGCGCCCCTGGCCGCTGGGCGCGGCGGTCGAAACCCCGCCATCGGCGCCCGCCGCCCTGGCCGACGCCCTGGACAAGTTCTTCGCCCATTCCGCCGGCGCCTACGGCATCCTGATCGCCACGCCGGATCGCGTCCTCTGCGAGCGCTACAGCGCCTTTGGCCAGCCGGGCCGGGTGACGCCGAGCTGGTCGATGACCAAGGCGATCACCTGCACCCTGATCGGCCGCCTGGTGCACGAGGGCTGGCTCGCCTCGGTCTACGACCCGGCGCCGGCGCCGCTGTGGCGCGATCCGCGCGCGATCCATCGGCTGATCACCGTGGATCATCTGCTGCGCATGCGCTCGGGGCTGGGGTTTCCGGCGCGCCACGAAGACGGCCATGTCACGCTCGGCTTCGAGAACAGCTCGGTCTATCAGGACGCGATCGACGCCTTCGCGGCGGCGCAGCGCTCGATCGTCGCCACGCTCCCCGGCTCGGTGTTCCGCTATATCAACGCCGGCCCCAATGTGCTGGGCGCGGTCATCCGCGACCAGATTGCGCGCCGCGGCCTGCCCTATCACCAGACGGTCTACCGGCTGCTCGCCGACCGGCTCGGCATGGCGAGCTATCAGCATTCGGCCGATATTGCCGGCAATCTGATCGCCTCCGGCGCCGGCTTTGCCACCTTGCGCGACTATGCCAAGCTCGGGGTGCTCTATCTGCAGGACGGCCTGTGGGACGGCGAGCGCCTGCTGCCGCGGGGCTGGGCCGATTATGCGCTGACCCCGACCCACACCGGCACCAGCTATGCGGCGTGCTTCCGCGCCAATACCGACCGGCTGTTCCCGGATCTGCCGCCGGAGACCGCCTGGGCGTCGGGCGCATCGGACCAGCGCATCTTCATCCTGCGCCGCCACCGCCTGACCGTCGCGGTCAGCAACGAAACCGACCATGCGATGGACCTCGCGGCGTTGAACCGCGTCATCGCCACCGCCGTCGCCACCTTGACCTGAGGGAGAAGGCCGATGCCCGCCGCCATCCGCAACGTCGCTCGCGAAAAGCTCGAGCAAGGCCAGCTGGCGCTCGGCGTCGGGGTGCGCATGACGCGCAGCGTCGAGATCGCCAAGGCGATGGCGGTGGCCGGGTTCGACTGGCTGTTTCTCGACATGGAGCACGGCGTCATGTCGCTCGAAGCCTGCGCGCAGATCTCGACCGCGGCGCTCGACGCCGGCATCGCGCCGATCGCACGGGTGCCGAACGGCGAATACGCGATCGCCACGCGCGCCTTGGACAATGGCGCGCTCGGCATCGTCATGCCGCATGTCGATACCGCGGCCGAGGCGCGCGAGGTCGTCGACCGGCTCAAATATCCGCCCGTCGGCCACCGCTCGATGGGCGGCATCGGGCCGCATTACGGGCTGCGCTCGGCCAGCTCGGGCGAGGCGGCATCGGCGCTCAACGCGGCCAACCTGACGATCGTCATGCTGGAGACGCCGACCGCGATCGCCAATGCCGAGGAGATCGCCGCGGTGCCGGGGGTGGACGTGCTGCTGATCGGCACCAACGATCTGTGCGCCGAGATCGGCATCCACGGCGATTTCGGCAATCAGCGCGTCGCCGATGCCTATCGGGCGATGATCGCGGCCGCACGCAAGCACGGCAAATTCCCGGGAATGGCCGGGATCTACAGCGAGACGATCATGCCGCGCTATATCGAGATGGGCGCGCGTTTCGTCCTCGGCGGCCAGGACGGGGCGTTCATGGCGGCCGGCGCGGCGCAGCGGACGGGGTTCCTGAGGAAGCTCCCCACGGCGGCGCGATAAAGGGCTAGGCCGGGCGGCCGAGCAATGCCATCAGCTCGCGCCACTCGCGGCCGGAGAGCCCGCTTTCCTCGGGCGTGACCGTCTCGCCGGCAAGCAGGCGGCGGATCACGGCGAGGCCCTTCGCCGAGATCGTCGCCGCGTCCATCCGGTATTCGAGAAAGGCCGCATAGGTCAGCGGCACCCAGCGCTTCAGGATATCGAGCATCACCTCGGCATAGGCGCGGATCTCGTATTGCGCATGCGCATCGGCGCGCAGCGACAGAAAATGCATCAGATTGTGCAGATCGATCTTCCAGTACCATTGGGTATAGAAATTCAGCGACAGGTTCATCCGGGCGAGCTCGCGCGCCAGGCCGGGCCGCGCCGGATCGATCGGTGCGCC
This sequence comes from uncultured Alphaproteobacteria bacterium, assembly GCA_963814865.1. GTDB lineage: Bacteria > Pseudomonadota > Alphaproteobacteria > ATCC43930 > CGMCC-115725 > AP-15. Next base: position 193,685 of record CAWFEN010000009.1, read on the forward strand.
CGTGAGCGTCCTCGTTCAACAGCTCGGTATAGCCGGCATAGACGCGCTCGGCGTCGGCGCGCAGCAAGGCGAGGACGCGCTGCGCCGCGTCCGGTTCGAGCACCTCATCCCGCCCCTGGCGGTTGGTCGTCGCCTGCGCCGCCAGGTGCTCGGGTGCCGGCAGGTAGAATTCGTTGTCGAGGACCGAGTAGCGCGCCGAATATTCGTTGACGTTGGCGGTGCGGTGCCGGATCCATTGCCGGGCAACGAAGATCGGCAGTTTGACGTGATACTTGATCTCGCACATCTCGAACGGCGTCGTATGGCGATGCCGCATCAGATAGTTGATCAGCCCCTGATCCTCGCTGACCCGCCGAGTGCCGCGGCCATACGAAACCCGCGCCGCCTGCACGACCGCCGCATCGTCGCCCATATAGTCGATGACGCGGACAAAGCCGTGATCGAGCACCGGGATCGGCTCGTAAAGGATTTCCTCCAGCGCCGGCACCGTTACCCGTCGCGTCGGCCGGGCTTCAATACGCTGGGCGGCGATCTCGTCCTGTCGCTCGGGGGTGAGCCGCATCTCTTCTCCTCGGCGAAACGCGCGGGATTGCGCTGCCGCGGCCTGCATCCTATATCTGCGCTGTCGGGCAACCGACTATGGCGATACACGGCTTGTGGAATAAGCGTTGCGGACCCGGGGGCGGTACCCGGCGCCTCCACCAACTCCGCCGCCGGCGACCTGCCGGGGGCGATCCGAGGGGGCGAAACAGGCTCGACGCGCGTGGTAAAGGCAAGATCCGTCGCCCGGCATGATACCACCGTTATCGGGTCACAACCTAACTGCGAACGACAACTTCGCAACAGAGGCGCTCGCGGCCTAACCCTTAGCGGGGTAAAAGCCTAGAGCAATTCGCGGTTCGAGGGGCACCGGGCAACAGAAGCCCCTCACTCGCCTTTGACCCACCCATTGCCAGCGAGCGAGCCGCCGGAGATGGCCCAGGACCACTTCCAATACGACAAGATGGTCGAGACCGCGCTGCGCGGGGTGATGCGCGAAGCGCTGCGCCGCGCCGCTCGGGACGGCCTGCCCGGCGCGCATCATTTCTACATCGGCCTGCGCACCGGTGCGCCCGGCGTCGTCGTGCCCGATGGTCTGCTGGCGAAATTCCCCGACGAGATGACGATCGTCCTGCAGCACCAGTTTTGGGGGCTCGAAGCCGGAGAGGATGTCTTTTCCGTGACCCTGAGCTTTCAGGGCCGGCCCGAGCGGTTGACGATCCCGCTCGCGGCGGTGACGAGCTTTGCCGATCCCTCGGTCAATTTCGGGCTCCAGTTCGCCGTCCCGGCGGCACCTCCCGCGCCGCCGGCCGCACTGCCTGCGGCGCTTCCCGCCGCCGCAGCGGCCGCGCCGGAACGGCCGGCGGCCGAGATCGTGACCCTCGACAAGTTCCGCCGGCGCTAGCTTTGCGCCGGGGCCGCCCGCATGCGGCCGGAGCTTGCGGTGCCGGGCGGGTTGTGACAACCAGAAGGTCGAACAACCTGTAACGGAGCATACCTGCGATGCCGCGCTATGATTTCGACCTGTTCACGATCGGCGCCGGCTCGGGCGGCGTCGCCTGCTCACGCCGGGCCGCCGCCTATGGCGCGCGCGTCGCGATCTGCGAGGAGCTGCGCGTCGGCGGCACCTGCGTGCTGCGCGGCTGCGTGCCGAAAAAGCTCCTGGTTTACGGCGCGCAATTCGCCGACGCCTTCGCCGATGCCGCCGGCTTCGGCTGGACCGTGCCGCCGGCGCAGTTCGACTGGCCGAGCCTGATCGCCGCCAAGGACAAGGAAATCGGGCGGCTCTCGCAGATCTACATCAACATGCTGAAGAACAGCGGGGTCGAGATCATCGACGGCCGCGGCGTCGTCGCCGATCCGCACACGGTCGAGATCGCCGGCCGGCGCTATACCGCCGACAAGATCCTGATCGCGGTCGGGGGCTGGCCGGAAACCCCGCAGATCCCCGGCATCGAGCATGTCATTTCATCGAACGAGGCGCTCGACCTGCCGGCCTTGCCAAAGCGCATCGTCATCGTCGGCGGCGGCTATATCGCGGTCGAGTTCGCCGGCATCTTCAGCGGCTTCGGCAGCGAGGTCGTCGAGATCATCCGGCGCGCGGACGTATTGCGCGGTTTTGACGAAGACATCCGCGTCCATCTCGGCGAGGAGATGCGCGGGCGCGGCGTCGACATCCGCGGCGGGACCCGGGTCGCCCGCATCGACAAGGCCGCCGACGGCTATGCCGTTACCACCACCGACGGCGACAGGATCGCCACCGATCTCGTCATGTATGCCACCGGACGCAAGCCCAATACCAGCGGGCTGGGCCTTGCCGAGAGCGGCGTGGCGCTGACGGAGAACGGGGCGGTCGTCGTCGACGAATGGCAGCGTTCGACGACGGTGCCGAACATCTATGCGGTCGGCGACGTGACCGATCGCATCAACCTGACCCCGGTGGCGATCGCCGAAGGCCGCGCCATCGCCGAGACGCTGTACAACGACAACCCGATCAGGATGGACCACGGGGATGTGCCCAGCGCGGTGTTCAGCCAGCCGCCGATCGGCACGGTCGGCCTGACCGAGGAGGAAGCGCGCCGCGAATTCGGCGAAATCGATATCTACAGCGCCCGCTTCAAGCCGATGAAGAACACCTTGTCCGGCCGCGACGAGCGCACCTTTATGAAGCTCGTCGTCGATGCCCGCAGCGACCGCGTGCTCGGCTGCCACATGCTCGGCCCCGACGCGCCCGAGATCATCCAGGGCCTCGCCGTCGCCGTCAAATGCGGCGCGACCAAGCGGCAGTTCGACCAGACCGTCGGCATCCACCCGAGCGCCGCCGAGGAGTTCGTGACCATGCGCGAAAAAACCGTCCGCCCAAAGCTGGCGGCGGAATAGGGGAGCCGCCCTCCTCCCTGTGGCTGCGTGGCAATCTCGGTCTGACGGGATCGACATTGCCACCGGGCACGCGGATGGATCGGATTCTACATGTAGAGGTAGCAGAAAATACGCTACTCGAGATCAGCGCTTGTCTCTGAAGCTCATGGTGCCCTCGCGTAGTAGGATGATTTCGATGGGTCTATTCGATCTCTTCAAACCAAAGGACAATGATAAACAGCTGTTGATGGACTTGATAGCTCACAACGCGGATATGATTCTGAAAAATGAGGGCCGCTCCCGTGAAGATGCAGAGTATCTGGCCATCTGTTTGATCATCGACGATCTCAGCCAGCGATCAAATGGACTGGGGGCTATCAAAAGATGATGTCGATTCTCCAAAGCGACTTTCCGGCGCATTTTGACGATGTGATCACGTATGTGGGGTGGTCGGCCGGTAATTGCACCTCAACCCGCAGACTGAGCAGGCGCTAAGAAATCGACACGCGAAATGAAGAATGCGATAAACGTTTATTTGATTGGAAACTTAGCCACGTTTGTCTATTTGACGTTTTTCGATGGCTATGCTTACAATGGATGGAACTGGATTGTCGTTCTTCCCGCGAACGAATTTCTTGCAGCGGTTTGGCCTATTTATTGGGCTATTCTGAGATGGCTCCCAACGGTTGGCTGAATTCAGAGACTCGCAACTTCGGCTGATTCGGTCCATATTTAAGGCGCGCCTTGCAGCGGGCGCGGCGGGAGGGTTACATTGCACTTGCACGGGGCGTTGAGAAATTTTCGACGTGTGACGACATGAAAACATCCGACACTCGCGAACGGCAGAAGAGGTCGGCCACCTCGGCGGCAGGGGAGCCCGGTGATATCGCGAAACCCATGCGCGCCCGCCCGGTGGAAGGCGAGATCGACCATGAAGAATTGACCCGGGAGATTATATCCCGGTTCCCCAAAATCCTCTCAGAACTTGCCAAATGAGCCACAGTGGCTGTCGGTGGAGACAGTCATCGAGATTAACCAAGCCGTTGTTGCCATAACGGGGGAGCCGCATTTTCTCCGCGATCGAGGGCTGCTGGAAAGTGCTCTGGCGCGCCCGCAAAATGCATTTGCCTATGGAGAAGAGGACATCGTGGCGCTCGCCGTCAGATTGCTTGCGGGCGTAGCGCAGGCGCACGCATTCGCACAAGGGAACAAACGCACTTGTTTTGTGGCGATGGTGCAGTTTTTCAACGCGAACGGATACGATCTTGCGATCGAGGACTCAGCGGCGTGGGCGAATGCGGTGATCGCGCTGGTCGAGCATCGGACCTCTGAAGAGGATTTTGTCCGCGCCATTCGCCCGTTTGTGATCGAGAGATAGCACCCTGACACCCGAGCGACGGAACGGCCTTGCACAAAGCGCTTGCGTCGGCGGCGTTCGCGCCGCTAGCGTGCGCGCCATGATGCCGATCAGGGCGATCCGCCCTCGCCCGTTGCGCGATTTTGGTACCGCCGGTACGGTGAGGCGGCCTAGGATCGCGCTTGCGCGTTTTTTCCCGAAGCCGCCCTACCGAGGCGGCTTTCGTGTTTCAGGCTCTCGCTGATCCGAATGTCGCCGATGGTGGAGCGGCCTCCAACCCCGGAGGTGATGCATGACCCACTCGACCCCCAGGCGCGACGAGACAGCGTGGAGGTATTCTGACATGACCGAGAAATGGTCTCCCCAAAGCTGGCGCGGCCTGCCGATCCGGCAGGTGCCGGGCTATCCCGACGAGCAGGCGCTCGCCGGCGTCGAGGCGACGTTGCAGCGCTTTCCGCCGCTGGTGTTCGCCGGCGAGGCGCGGCGGCTGGAAGAGCGGCTGGCGGCGGTCGCTGCCGGCAAGGCTTTTCTGCTGCAGGGCGGCGACTGCGCCGAAAGCTTCGCCGAGTTCCACCCCAACAACATCCGCGACATGTTCAAGGTGCTGCTGCAGATGGCGGTGGTGCTGACCTTCGGCGCCGGCTGCCCGGTGGTCAAGCTCGGCCGGCTTGCCGGCCAGTTCGCCAAGCCGCGCTCCTCCGACACCGAAACCCAAGGCAATGTGACGCTGCCCTCCTACCGCGGCGACATCATCAACGGGCTCGAATTCGACGAGGCGGCGCGCGAGCCCGACCCGCAGCGCATGGTCCAGGCCTATAGCCAATCGGCCGCGACCCTGAACCTGCTGCGCGCCTTCGCCCAGGGCGGCTATGCCGATCTGCACCGGGTCCATGCCTGGAACCAGGATTTCGTCGCCGACTCGCCGCAGGGCGCGCGCTATCGCGAGTTGGCCGACCGGCTGACCGAAACGCTCGATTTCATGGCGGCCTGCGGGCTCAACTCGGAGACGACGCCGCAGATTCGCGAGACCGAGTTCTACACCTCGCACGAGGCGCTGTTCCTGTCCTATGAGGAGGCGCTGACCCGCGTCGATTCGACGACCGGCGAATGGTACGACTGCTCGGCCCATCTGGTCTGGCTCGGCGACCGCACCCGCCAGGTCGACGGTGCCCATGCCGAATTCCTGCGCGGCATCAAGAACCCGGTCGGCATGAAATGCGGGCCGACCCTCGAACCGGACGATCTGATCCGCCTGATCGACCGGCTCAACCCGCAGAACAAGCCCGGGCGGCTGACCCTGATCACCCGCATGGGCGCCGACAAGGTCGAGGCGCGGCTGCCGCGCCTGATCCGCGCGGTGCGCCGCGAGGGACGCGAGGTCGTGTGGTGCATCGACCCGATGCACGGCAACACGATCACCTCGACGAACGGCTACAAGACCCGGATGTTCGATCGCATCCTCGACGAGGTGCACGGCGCCTTTGCGATCCATGCCGCCGAGGGCAGCCATGCCGGCGGCGTGCATTTCGAGCTGACCGGGCAGAACGTCACCGAATGCCTCGGCGGGTCCCAGGCGATCAGCGAGGCGTCGCTCGCCGACCGCTACCTGACGCATTGCGATCCGCGGCTCAACGCGACGCAGGCGCTGGAGCTCGCCTTCGAGATCGCCGATGCGCTGAAGACGGCGCGGCAAGGGAATGGCCGTCACGGCACGAGCCGCCTCGCCGCGGTCTTGTGAGGCGGTCGCGATCGTGGCGGCAGAGTGGCCCGAGCTGGCGGCGCGGACCGACAGCTATTTCCTGAAGACCAAGGCGATCGTCGGCCGGTTCGGCGATCGCCCGGCGACCTACGCGGTCTTCCTGCGCCGCCCGGTCATCTGCACGCCGCGTCTCGCGATCGAGTTTCTCGAACATGCCGCGGCGGAACGCGGCACCCGCTTCGAGATCGAGCTGAACTATCCCGAGGGCGCGCTCGTCGGCGCCGGCGAGCCGATCCTCTATTTGACCGGGCCGCTCTTCCACCTCGTCGACCTCGAGACCGTGCTGCTGCAAAAGCTCGGCCCGGCCTGCGTCGCCGCCGCCAACGCCTTCGCAATGTGCGCCGATCTGCCCAAGGTTGCTTTTATGGCGATGGATGCGCGGCACTGCGCCGGAGCCGAAATGGCGCAGATGATGGCTTATGCGGCATCGGTCGGCTCCGAAGCGGCGCGGCGCGAGACCGGTGCGGTTGGCTTTATCGGCTGCGCCGCCGAGGCCACCGCCCGCTATTTCGGCAAGGAAACGGGTCTCGGCACGATGCCGCACGCGCTGATCGGCTATGCCGGCTCGACATTGCGCGCCGCCGAGATGTATCGCGAGGTGTTCCCGGACGAGCCGATGACCGTGCTCGTCGATTTCTTCGGGCGCGAGATCTCCGACGCGCTGGCGGTTGCCCGCCGCTTTCCGGATCTTGCCGCCGCGGGCGGGCTGGCGGTGCGCATCGATACGCATGGCGGGCGCTACGTCGAAGGGCTCGACCTGTCGATGTCCTACGAGGTGCTCGAGCGCCACGCACCGCAGGCGACGCGCGGCTATCGCACCGAGCAGGAATTGCGCTACCTGGTCGGCACCGGCGTCTCGGCGGCGGCGATCTGGCTGATGCGCCGGACCTTGGACGATGCCGGGTTCGGGGCGGTCAGGATCGTCGCCAGCTCGGGCTTCAGCCCGGCCAAATGCCGGATGATGGCTGCCGCCGACGCGCCTATCGACGTGATCGGCACCGGCTCCTACCTGCCCGAGCTGTGGAGCGAGACCTATGCCACCGCCGACATCGTCGCCTATGACGGCGCACCGATGGTCAAAGCCGGCCGCGAATTTCTGCTGCGACAGCGCAGCGAGAGCTAGCGGCCGAAACCGTACGGGCCGCTGCGGATTTCCTCGGTGACAATTCGCCGCAGCCGGGTTAGGTTCGGTCGACTGCCAGCACAGGTCGGTCAACCGGGCGAGCAAAAAAGAAAACGCCGCCGGATCGGAACGATAGCAACTCGTCAACCCGGTGGCACTGGACGCGGCCGCCAAAATCGGTGAGGCGTCGGAAAAGCGGCAGAACACCAGAAACTCCTCCGACAATAAAAAGCGACACGCCGGCCTCGCCCGTTTCGGCTTCTGCATGGTCCCCCGGTTCGACCAATCTGGGAGGTCACCATGGCAGAAGTGCGCCCAATCGCCCGATCGGCAACAACGGCCAGCTTTGTCCTCGGACGCAAGCTGGACAGCATCCCGTTCGGCGGCTACCACGTCCTGATCATCGCCGTGCTCGCCCTCGTTGGGTTTATCGAGGGCTACGATCTGGTGATGACCGGCTCGCTGGTGGTGCTGGCCAAAGGGCCGCTGCATCTTACCGGGGCCGATATAAGGATGCTCGTCCCTTCCCGACCTTCATGTTGACCCTTGGCGGCTTCTTCTTCTCCGCAATATCCGACCACTTGAGCCGTAAGATCGATCGTGCTGATCGGCGTGTTCTTGACGACCTTTCTGACCCTGCTGATCCCGCTGGTGCAGAATGCCGAGCAGCTGATCGTTCTGCGCCTGCTGACCGGCATCGGCGCCGGCGGCGTCGGTTTCGGCGGCGTTCCCGATCGCCGCCGAATTGATGCCCGCGCAGCACCGGCGCACCTATGGCGCGATCTATGAGATGGCGTTGGCGACCTCCTTCACCGTGGTGCCGTTCATCGGCCTTCCTGCTCGCCGGCAATGTCGAACGCCTTTCGGTTTCTGGCTTTGCCGGGCGGGCTGGCGGTGACCATCATTCCTGTGCATCGATCTATTTCGTGCTTCCCGAAAGCCCACGCTGGTATTTGCGCAAAGGCCAGCCGCAGGTCGGCGGTCGATATCGTCAACCAGATCATCAGGCGATCCGGCAACCGGGTGCCGCCGCTGACGGTCGAGGCGCTCGGCGACGCGACGCCGAAGCGGCCCCGAGAAGCTGCCGCCCTATTGGGCCTTGTTCGCCCGCGGCCAGCTGCGCTGGACGACGGTCGGCATTCTCGCCGGCGTGTGCGCCGGCACCGCCTTTTTCCTGATTTCAGTCCTGCTGCCAAAGGCGCTGGTCGATCAGGGCTGCGCCGTCAGTCTCGGGCTTCGGGATTGACCTCGGTCGTCTATTTGGCGAGCTTTTTCGGGAAAGGTTTCACCGGGTATCCTGATGGAGATCATCGGGCGGCGTTGGACGATCGCTTATGCGCTCCTCGGATCGCTGCCGGGCGTTGTGTTGATGCTGCTGGCGCATCGTGCGGGGGGCTATGCGGGCGTGGTGATGGTGGCGGGAGGGCTGATCATCGGCTTTACCGTGCTGTCTGCCTTTACCGCTACGCGCGTCTACCTGTCCGAGCAGTTCCCGACGGCATTGCGCGGGCGCGGGCACATTTTCGGCGAATCGTTCGGGAGGCTGTTTGCCGGCGTGACTGGCGCCGTTTTTGATGGAGCCGCACACCGCCTCGCCGACGATCTTCTTCGGCACGATCTTCGTTGTCGTGGCGATCGGCGCGTTCATCCCGCTGGCGTTCGGCAAGGAGACCATGGGTCAACTCGAAATCGTGACCGAGACTGTGCCGGCGCTGGCCTGATCGTGCCAGTCGGCCAAGCGACGAGCGGCAACAAGCGCCGTCAATCTGGAACAGGAGCAACCCGTCGACCCGGTGGCGCACGTTGCGGCCCGCCGTAATTGGTGAGGTGTCGGCAAAGGCCCAGGTCAGCAAAGCCAGAAATTTCGCCATCGAGAACTGACAGGCCGGCCTCGCCCGTTTTCGGCTGCAGCATGGTCCCCGGGTTCAATCAATCTGGGAGGTCACCATGGCAGAAATCCGCCCGATCGGCCGATCGGCAAATCCGGCTAGCTTTGTGCTCGGCCGCAAGCTCGACAGCATCCCGTTCAGCCCCTACCACCTCATGATCATCGTGGTCTTGGGCCTCGTCGGCTTTATCGACGGCTACGACCTCGTAATGACCGGCTCGCTGCTGGTGCTGGCAAAGCAGCCGCTGCACCTGACGCCGGCCGAGATCCGATTTCTCGCCGATCGCGTCGACGATGATGATCTGCGTCGGCGGGTTTATCGCGTCGACGATCTCGGATCACTGGAGCCGCAAGACGATCATGCTGATCGGCGTCGGCGCGATCACTTTTTTCACGCTGCTGATCCCGCTCGTGCACAACGGCGAGCAACTGATCGTCTTTCGGCTGTTGACCGGCCTCGGCGGCGGCTTTGCGGTCTCCGCCCCGTTTCCGATCGCCGCCGAGCTGATGCCGGCGCAACATCGCCGCACCTTTGGCGCCGTCTATGAAATGGCGCTCGCCGCCTCGTTTACCGTGCTGCCGTTCGTCGGCTTCCTGCTGTCCGGCGACCCGAACGCCTTTCGGCTGATGGCGCTGCCCGGCGGGCTCGCCTTCCTCATCGTGCCTGCGCTGATCTATTTCCTGATCCCGGAAAGTCCGCGCTGGTATCTGCAACGCGGCCGAACCGCGGCGGCGGTCGACACCGTCAATCGAGATGATCCGCCGCGGCCGGCAATCGTGTACCGCAGCTGGCGGTCGGGGCGCTCGGCGACCACTCCCCGGATGCGCGCGAACAGCTGCCACCCTATCGGGCGTTGTTCGGCTCGCGGCCAATTGCGCTGGACGGCGATCGGCATTTCCAGCTACGTCTTCTGCCGGCACCGGCATTTTTCCTGATCTCCGTGCTGCTGCCGAAGGCGCTTGGTCGATCAGGGCGCGCGGTTGGCAATGAGCTTTGGCGTCAGCCTCCCTGGTATTCGCCGCGAGCATTCCGGGGAAGGGCTTCACCGGGTATCTGATGGAGATCATCGGGCGGCGCTGGACGATTTTCTATGCGATGTCGGCTCGCTGCCCGGGGTGTCTGCTGATGATGATGGCGCACCGCGCCGGGCCATATGCGACGAGCGCCATGGTGACGGGAGCGCTGATCACCGGCTTCACCGCACTGTCCACCGCGACCGCTTTTCGGGTCTACCTCGTCGGAGCAGTTCCCAACAGTCGCTTGCGCGGCCGCGGGCATATCTTCGGCGAGTTGGTCGGGCGGGTCTTTTCCGGCGGTGACTGGCGCCGTTCCTGATGGAGCCATATGTCGGCTCGCCGGCGATCTTCTTCGGCACGATCCTCGTCATGGTCACGATCGGCGCCTTCATCCCGCTGACTTTTCGGCCGCGAGACCGTGGGTCAGCTCGAAACCGTAACCGAAGGGATCGCCGCGCCAGCCTGACCCGGCCGATGCCGCAATCGGGCCGTCCATGGCGACAGGCCGCGCACTGACCGAGGGCGCGCCGCGCCGACGAAGAAGCTGATGCTGCGCCAGCCGAAGGCGTCTCGACGCGGCAGGATTTTTCGCGGCGGCCGCGGCGCGCGGGAGTGCGTCTCCTCGACGCCACCCGGTCGGGTTACGCCAATTGGCGCACGTCGGTGAGGCGGCCGGTGACGGCGGCGGCGGCGGCCATCGCCGGGCCCATCAGGTGGCTCTTGGCGTTCTTGCCCTGACGGCCTTCGAAATTGCGGTTCGAGGTCGTGGCCACGCGCTCGCCGTGCATCGCCTTGTCGTTGTTCATCGACATGCACATCGAACAGCCGGCCTCGCGCCATTCGAACCCGGCGTCGAGAAAGATCCGGTCGAGCCCTTCCTCCTCGGCCTGGCGCTTGACGTGACCGGAGCCGGGCACGACCAATGCCGTGACGCCATCGGCGACTTTGCGGCCCTTGGCGATCGCTGCGGCGGCCCGCAGATCCTCGATCCGGCTGTTGGTGCAGGAGCCGATGAACACCCGCTGCACCGGCACGTCGGTTAAACGCGTGTTTGGCTTCAGCTGCATATATTGCAGCGCGCGCTCGATCGCCGCGCGCTGCAGCGGATCGTCGATCCGGGCCGGGTCGGGAACGCGGCCGGTGACCGGCGCCGCCTGTTCCGGGTTGGTGCCCCAGGTGACGTGCGGCGCGATATCGGCGGCGTCGAGATGCGCCTGCTTGTCGTACGCGGCACCAGGATCGGAAGGCAGGGTGCGCCAATGTGCGACCGCCTGCTCCCAGGCGGCGCCCTTCGGCGCGTAGGGCCGGCCCATGACATAGGCGATCGTCTTTTCATCCGGGGCGACGAGCCCGGCGCGGGCGCCGGCTTCGATCGACATGTTGCAAACCGTCATTCGTCCTTCCATCGACATGTCGCGGAAGGTGCTGCCGGCATATTCGAACACGTGCCCGGTGCCGCCGGCGGTGCCGATCTTGGCGATGATCGCGAGGATTACGTCCTTGGGGCTGACGCCGGCGCCGAGCGAGCCGTTGACCTCGATCAGCATGTTCCTGGCCGGGCGCTGGATCAGCGTCTGCGTCGCCAGCACATGCTCGACCTCGGAGGTGCCGATGCCGAAGGCCAGCGCCCCCATCGCACCATGCGTCGCGGTGTGGCTGTCGCCGCAGACGATGGTCATGCCGGGCTGGCTCAGGCCCTGCTCCGGTCCGATGATGTGGACGATGCCCTGGTCGATGCTGTCGATCGGGAAATAGGGGACGCCGAATTCCTTCACGTTGCGTTCGAGCGTATCGACCTGCAGCTTCGAATCGGGCTCGTCGATGCCGGCGACGCCGGCCCTGCGGTTGGTGGTCGGGATGTTGTGATCGGCAACCGCCATCGTCGCGTCCGGACGGCGGACCTTGCGGCCGGCGAGCTTCAGGCCCTCGAAAGCCTGCGGGCTCGTTACCTCGTGGACCAGGTGCAGGTCGATATAGATCAGGCAGGTGCCGTCGGCTTGGCGGTCGACGACGTGGCTCTGCCAGATTTTGTCGAACAGGGTGCGCGGCGCGGCCATGATCTCTCCACTCCTATGGGTTATTTGTCGCCGCTGCCGGCCATCGCCGGGGCCGGCCGGGTTTGCGGGCGCACGCTGTCGCGGGGGCGCTCGGCGATGCGCGCCCGCCGGCCGGTCAGGCCGCGCAGGTAGTAGAGCTTGGCCCGCCGCACCACGCCGCGGCGTACCACCTCGATCGCGGTGATGCGCGGCGAATAGAGCGGAAAGACGCGCTCCACCCCTTCGCCGTAGGAGATCTTGCGCAAGGTGAAGTTCGAGTTCACCTCGGCGTTCTTGCGTGCGATGCACACGCCTTCGAAGGCCTGGATGCGCTCGCGCTCGCCCTCGACGACCTTGATCAGGACGCGCACCGTGTCGCCCGGCTGGAATACCGGCACCGGCCGGCTGGCGGCGAGCTTTTCGACCTGCTCGCGGTCCAGCTGCTGAAGAAGGTTCATCACTTCACCTTTCGATATTCGTCGGGGTCACGCCTCGCGGCGCGCCCGCAAATCGGGCCGGCGTTCGCCGGTCAGCCGCTCCGCCTCGGCCCGGCGCCAGGCCCGGATGCGCCGATGGTCGCCGGAGACCAGGACCTCGGGCACGGCGCGTCCCTGCCACAGCTGCGGACGCGTATACTGGGGATATTCGAGCAGGCCCTCGGCAAAGCTCTCCTCGGCCAGGGTCTCGGCACCGCCGACGACACCCGGCAGCAGCCGCACGCAGGCGTCGATCAGCGCGATCGCCGCCGGCTCGCCGCCCGACAGCACAAAATCTCCGAGGCTCAGCTCCTCGACCGCACGCGCCTCCAATACCCGCTCGTCGACCCCCTCGAAGCGGCCGCAGATCAAGGTCACCCCCGCCATCGCCGCCAATGCCCGCACCCGTTCCTGGTCGAGCCGGCGGCCGCGCGGCGACATCAGCAGCAGCGGCCCGACCCCGCCCGCAGCGGCGATGGCGGCGTCGAGCACATCCGGCCGCATCACCATGCCCGGACCGCCGCCGAACGGCGCATCGTCGACCGAGCGGTGCTTATCGCGCGCAAAGTCGCGGATGTCCACCGTTTCGAGACGCCACAACCCGGCCGTCAGCGCCTTGCCGGCCAGCGAGCAGGCGAGCGGGCCCGGCAGCATCTGCGGGAAGATCGTCAGCACCGTCGCGCGCCACATCATGCCGGCTCCCGCACCGGGCGGCGCGCCGGCCCGGCATCGTCGAGCAGCCCCGGCGGCGGATCGATGACCAGCCGCCCGCCGGCGAGGTCGACGACCGGGACGACCGCGCGGGTGAACGGCACCATGGCCGGCGGCGCGCCGTGGCGCTCGATCTCGATCATGTCGCCGGCGCCGAAATCATGCACCGCGCGAACCCGCCCGACCGGGGTGCCGTCGCCGAGCGCCGCGTCGAGCCCGATCAGGTCGGCGTGATAATATTCCTCGGCTTCGGGCTGCGGCAGCGCCGAGCGCGGCAGGCAGAGGCGCAGCCCGCGCAGCGCCTCGGCCTGGTCGCGGTCCTCGACCCCCGCGAGGCGCGCGATCAGCACGCCCTTCGCCGTGCCGAGCAGGCGCAGCTCGAAATGCCGCCGCCCGGTTTCGTCGGCAAGCGGCGCATAGGACGCGATATCCTCGGGCTGCGCGGTAAAGCTCTTGATCCGCACCGCGCCCGTCACCCCGTGCGGACCGGTGACGATCCCGACGCAGACCTGCTTTGCCGGCGCTGTCATCAGCCCGCACCGGATCCGTGCGCCGGCTCAGCTCCGGCCGCCGGCGGCAGCGGCCGCCTCGGCGGCGGCCTTCTGCCGTTCCTGCGCCTTTGCCTTCGGCGCCGATTTGACCGGGGTCTCGCGGACCGCCGGCTTATCGATCAGACCGGCATCGCCCAAAAACCGCGCGACGCGATCGGTCGGCAGGGCTCCGACGCCAAGCCAATGCTGGATGCGCTCGGATTTGAGCGTGACCCGGTCGGCATGCGAGCGTTCGACCATCGGGTTGTAGGTCCCGAGCTTCTCGATAAAGCGGCCGTCGCGCGGGCTGCGCGAATCGGCGACGACGATGCTGTAATAGGGGCGTTTTTTCGCCCCGCCGCGGGCCAGGCGGATCCTCAGCGCCATGTTCCGGCCCTCGCCTTAATGACGCAGGCCGGCGCCGGGCATCAGCCCGGCGAGGCCGTGGCGCGCCAGCCCCTTGCGGCCCAGCTTCTTCATCTTCTTCATCATGTCGGCCATATCCTGGTATTGCTTGAGGAGGCGGTTGATCTCCGGCACCGAGGTGCCCGAGCCCGACGCGATCCGGCGCCGGCGCGAAGCGTTCAGCAGCTTGGGATTGCGCCGCTCGCTCTTGGTCATCGACGAGATGATCGCCTGCTGGCGCTTGATGATGCGCTCGTCGATATTGGCCCCGTCGAGCTGCTTCTTGATCCTGCCGATCCCCGGCAGCAGCGACAGCATCCCGCCCATTCCGCCCATCCGACGGATCTGGCGCAGCTGCCCGGCGAGGTCGTCGAGGTCGAAACGGCCCTGTTCGAGCCTGACCGCGAGTTTTTCCGCTTCGTCATGGTCGACCGTCTCCGCCGCCTTCTCGACCAGGCTGACGACGTCGCCCATGCCGAGGATGCGGCCGGCGATCCGCTCGGGATGAAACGGCTCGAGCGCCTCGACGCGTTCGCCGAGCCCGATGAACACGATCGGCTTGCCGGTGATCGCGCGCATCGACAAGGCGGCGCCGCCGCGGGCATCGCCGTCGACCCGCGTCAGCACGATCCCGGTAATGCCGGCACGCTCGCCAAAGGCCTTGGCGAGGTTGACCGCATCCTGCCCGGTCATCGCATCGGCGACGAGCAATGTCTGGTGCGGGTTGGCGGCGGCGCGCACGGCCGCGACTTCGAGCATCAGCTCCTCGTTGATATGGAGCCGCCCGGCGGTATCGAGGATGACGGCGTCGTAGCCCTCGACCCGCCCGGTCTGAAGCGCCCGATTGGCGATTGCGACCGGCTTTTCGCCCGGCACGATCGGCAGGCTCGCCACGCCGATCTGACGGCCGAGCACGGCAAGCTGCTCCTGCGCGGCCGGGCGCTGCACGTCGAGCGAGGCGAGCAGCACCTTTTTGCGGTCGCGCTGTTTGAGCCGGCTGGCGATCTTCGCCGCCGTCGTGGTTTTGCCCGAGCCTTGCAGCCCCACCAGCATGATGGCGACCGGGGACGGGGCGTTCAGATCGAGCCCCTCGTGCGGCATCCCGTCCGCACTGCCGCCCAGCACCTCGACGAGATGGTCGTGGACGATCTTGACCACCATCTGCGCCGGCGTCACCGAGCGCAGCACCTCCTGGCCCAGCGCCTTTTCGCGCACTGCGGCGACGAAATCCCGGACCACCGGCAACGCCACATCGGCTTCGAGCAGGGCCACCCGGATCTCGCGCAGCGCAGCCCCGACATCCGCCTCGGTCAGCGCGCCGTGGCGGCGCAGCCGGTCGAAGACATCGCCGAGGCGATCGGTCAGGCTATCGAACATGCGAAATCCCGGCGAACATGCGAAATCCCGGCGAACATGCGAAATCCCGGAACATGCCGACGAAAAACGCCAGTGCGCGAAACTCGCGGACTGGCGGCCCCGATCGGCGGCGGCGGATCGCTCGCTCCCCTCGGAAGCGCAGGGCGGAACCTAAGCCCGGCCGGGTGCCCTGTCAATTGCGCGCGCCCCGTTGTCAATCGCGTGCCCTGTCAATTGCGTGCCCTGTCAATTCGCGCGCCCGGAACCTCCGGATCGATCGCGATTGTTAAACATTGCTCTGGACAGGCGGCGATCGCGCGAGTAGCGTTCGAGCAAGTCGAAGACGGCCCCGGATTCTCTATCAAGACGCGAAACATCGCGCCCGGGCCGGCAACGGCGGCGGGGATCGGACTGATCGCCTTTCGGTTGAGAGGCCGTTCTCCGGAGCAGGGAGGTTTCACTCGTGCCCGTCGGCGTCAGCCCGGTGCGGGGTGCCGCACCCAGGCCCAGCCTGGTGGCGAGAGGTGCCGTGGAGGCGAACGTCTCGCCAGACCAGCTCGCCGCGCATGACCGCGGCGGTGGGTCTCTGCGTCTGGCGGTCGTGTGGGAAGTGCGCTTTCTGGGCGAGGTCCTCGCCGAGAACCTCGAGCAGGATCCCCTGGTGTCGGTCGTCGGCGTGTGCACCGATCTCTCCGAGGCGGTCGCGCTGAGCCCTGCCTGGCAGGCGGATGTCGTTTTGCTCGACGCAAGGATTCCCGAGGGTCACGCCGCGGTCAGGCGCGCTCTCGATATTGCGCCCGGCATGCGCATCGTCGCGGCCGCGGTCCGAGAGACCGAAGACGACATCATTGCCTGGGCTGAGGCCGGGGTGATCGGCTATATCCCGAGAACCGCGGATCGGGCCGATTTCGTGCGCCTGATCAGGGATATTCACAGCGGCCAGCAGATCTGCTCGGGGCAGGTGGCCAACGGCCTGCTGCGCCGGATTGCTCTGACCGCCAGACGAAGCGCCGGCCGCAATGCAGCCCCGCCGGCACCCGCCCTGACCAAACGCGAGCAGCAGACCGCCGAATTGATCAGAAGCGGGCTCAGCGACAAGGAAATCGCCCGCCAGCTGAACATCAGCCTGGCGACGACGAAGTCGCATGTGCACAATTTGCTCAGCAAGCTGAACGTGCGGCGCCGCACCCAAGTTGCCGGCTGCCTGCGCGACTACGGTCAGGATCGGGCTGCGAATTAGCGCAGATTCCAATCAGATCGAACCATCCCCCACGTCACCCCCGCGAATGAGCCGTCGCTCCCGCGCAAGCGGGGGTGAAGAAACGCCAATGGCTGTCATTCCGGGGCGCGGGCACCGTCCGCGAGCCCGGAACCTATGCACACCAGCCAGCGCGCACGGGACGGCCCGTGCCCATGGGTTCCGGGCCGGTCCCTTCGGGCCATCCCGGAATGACACCGGCAGAGAGATCAGTCCGCTCCCACCGATCCTGCATCGGCTCATTCGCGGGGGTGACGACCCGAACCGGCCCGATCGTCAAGCCGGCGGCGGAAGCCTGCCGGGCCGCGGTGGATTTAGACCCATCAACAATAGGTCTAAACCTTGTCCTCCATCCGATTTCAATCTTAGGATCGATAGCATCGCTCTTTCGCTCTGGCAAACTCAACCACTGATTTAGAACCCAGCAGGGGTGGGGGAGCAATGAGCAGAAAGCGGAATATCGGCGGGCTAGCGGCGATCGGCGGGGCGGCCGCGGCGATCGTGCTGCTGGCGGGACTTCCCGGGGCACGCGCCGACCAGCTGTCGGACCTGCAGGCCAATCAGCAGCTCCTGCAGCAGCGAGTCGACCAGCTGGCCCAGGCGCAGGAACTGCCGGAACAGAAAATTTCCCCCGGCCTGCCGGGGGCGATGGGCACCGCGGCGGTGCCGGGCCAGTCCATGGCCGGCGGCAGCTTCCCGCGCTCCTTCCTGATCCCGGGCACCGACACCTCGATCCGCGTCGGCGGCTTTGTCGACATCACCGCGCTCGACTTTCTGACCGGCGGCGGCGCCGTCCCGGGCAGCAACGAGGGCACCAACGCCGGCCAGAACGGCAATCTGCATTCGATCCCGGTCGGCGAAGCCTTCGTCCCCGGCGCCCAGGTCGGAACCAATCGCCCCGGCGTCATCCCGCAATCGGTCAACGTGTCGAAGGGCAATGGCGTCTTCGAGGCCAGCCCGCAGCAGTCGAGGCTCAACGTCGAGACCCGCACCCCGACAGCCTGGGGCGAGTTCGCGGACGTTTTTCGAGTTCGACTGGTCCGGCTGCAGCGCCGGCGGCAACTACACCTGCCAAAGCCTGGCGCAGGGCGGCGGCTCCAGCATCCTGCCGCGGCTACGCTTCGCCTACGGCACGTTGGGCGGGTTCCTCGCCGGCCAGGCGATCTCGAACTTCTCCGACGCCGACGCCGACACCGAATCGATGGATTTCGGCGGCATCGAAGGCTCGACCGGCGGCATGCGCATCCCGCAGGTGCGCTACACCCTGGCCGGCCCGTATGGCAGCGCCTTCTCGTTTTCGGCGGAAATCCCGTACACCGAGCTGATCCTGCCGGGCGGCACCGTCGGTTCGGACACCCCCACCACCCAGAGTGCGAGTCCGAGCCAGACCACTCCGCCGGCGGGGATCGTCGGCCCGACCTGCAACGGCATGCCCTGCACCAACGCGGGACTCGGGCAAGCCAACCCGGCCAAGAATACCGCGCCCAGCCTGACCGTCGCCAACTACTGGTCGCAGCCCTGGGGGCATGTCGATCTGGCCGGCGTGCTGACCTTCCCCGACGTCGATGACGGCGCCTTCATCAGCCAGCATTTCATCGGCTATGGCGGGCATTTCGCCGGCGACGTGCATCCCGGCTGGTTCGGCTGGGCCAAGGACGACTTCCTGTTCAGCTTCGTCGCCGGCACCGGCATCGGCAACTACCTGAGCGGCGGTGAGAGCACGCTGTTCCAGCTCGGCAGCAACTTCACCACCACCACCAAATGCGCGACGCCGACGCCGACCTGCCAGAACGGGTTCGCGGCGTCGAACATCATCTTCAAGCCGATCTCCGGGTTCAGCACCAATGGCGGCTACCAGCACTGGTGGTCGCCGAATTTGCGGTCGACGATCGCGATCGGCGAGGCCCAGCAATACGTCAGCTCGCAGCTGATCGGGCCGACCGAGGCCAACTCGGCGAACAAGGTGTTGTGGGACGCCCTGATCAACCTGGTGTGGAACCCGGTCTCGTTCATCACCACCGGCGTCCAGTACATGTATGGCAAACGCGTCCTCGTCTCGAACGCGACCGGCACCGAGCATGTGCTCGTCGCCAAGTGGCGCGTCGCTTTCTGAGGAAGCATCCGCCACCCGGCCCCGGCACCCCCGGCCGGGGCCGGGTGGGCGTGTGAAGACCGGCCGGGCGAATTGGAGGAGCAGGCGATGATCCAGCTCATCGAAGGTCTTCCTCGAAACGTGGTAGGCATCGTCGTCACGGGCCGGGTGACGAAGGAAGACTGCCGCGACGTGCTGGCTCCGGCGATGGAGAAATCGCTTAGGCGGCACGAGAAGATCCGGCTCTACTACGAGCTCAGCGCACGCTTTCCGGGCGCTGCGTGGGAGGACCTCGATCTCGGGATCGAGCACATGTCACGATGCGAGCGGGTTGCGATCGTCACCGATGTCGGCTGGGTCAGGCTTACCGTAAAGGCGCTTCGCTTTTTGATCCCCGGCGAGATCCGGGTGTTCGCAACCATCCAGGCGCCGGAGGGCCGCGCCTGGATCTCCGCCCGTCCCGGATCTCGGGAAAGCGCGGACGATGCCGCGCCGGCTCGGACGGGCCCGGCTTCACCGCGGCGAGCGCGGCGACCGCCCGCAAGGGTGCTCCCGCCGGCCGCGAGCCAACAGCAGAGGCTCGAGCGGGTCATGGCCATGTCGAACCATGAGGACCGCCGGTGAC
Organism: uncultured Alphaproteobacteria bacterium; assembly: GCA_963814865.1. Classification (GTDB taxonomy): domain Bacteria; phylum Pseudomonadota; class Alphaproteobacteria; order ATCC43930; family CGMCC-115725; genus AP-15. The sequence goes on from CAWFEN010000009.1 coordinate 213,216, forward strand.
ATGCGCCGCGGCGCCCTCTCGGTGAGGGAACGCCGGGTCACCCGACGCCGAATCGCGCGATCGACTCCTCGTTGAATTTAAGGCCTAGGCCGGGGGCGGCCGGCATCGCCAGCAGGCCGTTCTGCGGGGCCGGGACTTCCTCCCACAAATGGAACAGGCGCGGCATGTATTCGACGGTCAGGCCGTTCGGGACCGCGCCGACCAGATGCAGGTGGATCTCAGGGACGCCGTGGCTGACCACCGGCAGGTTGAAGGCCTCGGCCATGCCGGCGATCTTGAGCCACGGTGTCACGCCGCCGGAGCGCACCTGGTCGATCATCACGATATCGACCGAGCGGGCTTCGAGCATGTGGCGGAACGGCACGACGCCGTAAAGGTATTCGCCGCCGGCGACCGGTGTCGCCAAGGCTGCGCTGACCCGCGCGAGCCCGGCGTAATCGTCGTGCGTCGTCACGTCCTCGAGCCAGTAGAGGCCGACCCCGGCATCCTCGACCCGGCGGCCGATGTCGATCGCCTGCTCCGGCCGCCAGCGCTGGTTGATGTCGCACATCAGATCCATGTCGGGACCGACCGCCCGGCGGATCAGCCGGGCCTGCTCGACCTCGCGCGCCGGTGAGGTGACGCCCGGCAGGCCGAGCTGCATCTTGGCTTGGCGATGGCCTTTCGCGCGCAGCCTCTCGGCCGCGGTGACCGCCTCGTCGAGCTTCAAGCCGCGGCGCAACGCCCCGCTCGCATAGGTCGCGATATGGTCGCGCCCGCCGCCGAGCAGCTTCCATAACGGCAGGCCGAGCGCCTTGCCCTTGATGTCCCACAGCGCGACATCGATCGCCGACAATGCCATCAGGAAGATCCCGGCCGGCCCGGCCGAGAGCGCCGCCGCGCGCAATTTGGCGGCGACCGCCTCGACCCGCATCGGGTCTTCGCCGATCGCCAGCATGCCCAATTCGTCGACGGCGTGGCGCAGGGTGCGGGTCAGCGCGCCGCCGAAATAGGTGACGCCGATGCCCTCGACCCCGTCATCGGTGCCGAGCCGCAGCCAGACGATCGGGTTCTTCGCGTTCGGGTTCTCCGAAAACCCGGCGAGCGGCTCGTCGTTCGGCAGGGCGACGATGCCGGTCTCGACCTTCGAGATTTTCATCGCGCCGCTCCGTAGCGCCGGATCGCATCGCGGTTGAAGGCGAGGCCGAGGCCGGGGCGGTCGGACAACGCCAGCTCGCCGCTTTTGGGGTCGAATTCGGCGACGCCGTCGAACAGCGTCAGCATCCAGCCCATGTATTCGACGGTCAGCCCGTTCGGCACCGCCGCGACGAGATGGGCGTGGATCTCCGGGATAACATGGCTGACCACCGGCAGGTTGAAGGCTTCGGCCATGCCGGCGATTTTCAACCACTGGGTGATGCCGCCGGCGCGGATCAGGTCGATCATGACGTAGTCGACCGCGCGCGCCTCGATCATGTGACGGAACGGGACGATGCCGTAGACCAGCTCGCCGCCGCAGATCGGGGTCGACAGAGCTGCGTTGACGCGGGCGATGCCGGCGTAATCGTCGTGCGCGGTCACGTCTTCGAGCCAGAAGAGGCCGACCCCGGCATCCTCGACGCGCCGGCCGATGTCGATCGCCTGCTCGACCCGCCAGCGCTGGTTGATGTCGCACATCAGGCTGATGTCGGGGCCGATCGCCTCGCGCACCCGCCGCATGCGCTCGACCTCGGTGGCGGGCGAGGTGTCGCCCGGCAGGGCGAGCTGGGTCTTCATCTCGCGGAAGCCCTTGTCCCTGAGCCGGCCGGCCGCGGCCACGACCTCGTCGAGCGCCAGGTTGCGCCGCAAGGATCCGCTCGCATAGGTTGCAATCCGCTGGCGCGCCCCGCCGAGGAGTTTCCACAATGGCTGGTTCAGCGCCTTGCCGCGGATGTCCCACAAGGCGATGTCGATCGCCGAGAGCGCCAGGGTGAACATGCCGGCGGGTCCCGAGCCGCCGGCCGCGGCGCGCAATTTGGCGATGATCGCTTCGAGGCGGTGCGGGTCGTCACCGATGATCAAGGCACCGAGATCGTCGATCGCGCGCTTCAGGCTCGCGGTCATAGCCCCGCCGTAAAAGGTCACGGCGATGCCCTCGATGCCGTCGTCGGTGCCGATTTCGACGATCACGATCGGCCGCGCCGCATTCGGGTTTTCCGGCGTGCCGGCGAGCGGATCGGCCTCGGGCAGCACCAGGATCTGCGAGCGGATGCTGGATATCTTCATCGCATCACCTCTGCCGTTCCGGCGTCACGCGACGCGGAACCGATTGATCGCGGCCTTGTCGAATTTGAGACCGAGACCGGGCGCGGCCGGCATCGCCAGCTCGCCGTTCTGCGGCAGCGGGACCGCTTCGAACAAATGCATCAGCCACGGCATGTATTCGACCGTCAGCCCGTTCGGGATCGCCCCGATCAGGTGGACATGGACCTCGGGGATCAGGTGGCTGACGACCGGCAGGTTGAAGGCCTCGGCCATGCCGGCGACCTTGAGCCATTGGGTGATCCCGCCGACCCGCACCAGGTCGATCATGACGATATCGACCGAGCGGGCTTCGAGCATGTGGCGGAACGGCACGATGCCCCAGACGTATTCGCCGCCGGCAACGGGCGTCGACAATGCCGCGGTGATGCGGGCGAGGCCGGCAAAATCGTCGGCCGTGGTCACGTCTTCGAGCCAGAAGAGGCCAACTCCGGCATCCTCGACCCGCCTGCCGATGTCGATCGCCTGCTCGACCCGCCAGCGCTGGTTGATGTCGCACATCAGCTTGATATCGGGGCCGATCGCGTCCCTCACCCGGCGCATGCGCTCGACCTCCTTGGCGGGCGTGGTCTCGCCGGGCAATGCCATCTGCGTCTTCATCTCGCGCCAGCCCTTGTCCTTCAGGGTGGCCGCCGCCTGCACCACCCGGTCGAGCGGGAGGCCGCGCATCAAGGCGCCGCTGGCATAGGTCGGGACCCGCTCGCGCGCGCCGCCGAGCAATTTCCACAACGGCAGGTTCAGCGCCTTGCCGCGCAGGTCCCACAAGGCCATGTCGATCGCCGAGTGAGCCAGGTTGAAGATGCCGCCCGGCCCGGCCGAGCCCGCCGCCGCGCGCAATTTGGCCGCGACCGCCTCGACCCGCACCGGGTCCTCGCCGATGGCGAGCGCCCCCAGCTCCTCGACCGCGCGCTTCAGGGTGCCGGTCAGCGCCCCGGCGAAATAGGTCACCCCGACCCCGACCGCGCCGTCATCGGTTTCGACCTCGAGGGTGACGATCGGGCGGGTGCCGTTCGGGTTTTCCGCCGCGCCGGCGAGCGGCTCGTCGGCCGGGAGCGCCACAATGTCGGCGCGGATGCCGGTGATCTTCATCGGGCGGCCCTCCGGGTTCAGTTTTTGTAGCCGGGGTCGAGCCGATCGAGCATCCGCAGCAACGCCGGCCATTCGCGCTGGCCCTGGAGGCGCGGCATGTTGCCGGCAAACTGCGCAGCCTGGCGCTCGCAGGTGTCGGGCGACGGGACCACCATTTTGGCGCCGGAAGCGACGGCGGCCTGGATCTTCAGCTGCGCCTCGGCCGAGCGCTCGAAATGGTAGGTCAGCGAAAAGGCCTCGGCGACGTTGCGGCCGGTCGCCAACAGGCCGTGGTTGCGCAATACCAGCACCGGATGGCTGCCGATCGACTGCTGCAGCCGCTCGCGCTCGTCGAGGTCGAGCGAGACGCCCTCGTAATCGTGATAGCCGAGCCGGTTGTAGAACCGCATCGCCCACTGGCTGAGCGGCAGCAGCCCCTCTTCCAAGGCGCCGACCGCGATGTCGGCCTCGGTATGGGTGTGGACCACGCACTCGACATCCGGCCGGCCGAGATAGATGGCACCGTGGATCACGACGCCGGCGTTGATCGGCTCGTATTCGGACGGCTCGATCAGGTGGCCGTCCGAAATATCGACCTTCAGCAGGTTCGAGGCGGTGATCTCGTCGAACATCAGCCCGGAGGGGTTGATCAGCATCTGGCCGGGGTGGCCCGGCACCCGCGCCGAATTATGGGTCAGCACCAGATCGTCCCAGCCGAAATGCGCGATCAGCCGGTAGCAGGCGGCGAGATCGACCCGCACCCGCCATTCCTCCGCGCTGATATGCACCGGCCGGTGCGAGACATTGGCTTCAAGCGTGTCCATTTTCGATATTTCCTCGTTGCAACATTTTTGCGGATTTTCGTGGGTACGGCGCCACCGCGGCGGTGGCACACTTTGTTACGCCGCCAGCCGCTCGGCGAATTGTTCGCGTTGCGACCATAGGGCCGGGCGAACCTGGTAGACCTCCAGCGCTTCGATCACGTCCCCGCCAACATTGCGCTCGCGATCGTTCAAGAATGCATACGCTTCGGCTCCCCCCCGACCGTCGCGCGTATCCGTGAGGACGAAGAGATAACTTCCGATCGAACTTTTGTTCGGCGCGTTGATAGCCTGAACCAAGCGCTCGGGGGCCTCCGGTGACCGAGGTATCAAAAAATCGATCGCATGGTCATAACCGGTGCGGCCAGCGAGCTTTACGCGGGGGCTGTAGCGGACCCGGTGCTCGTCTAGGAAATCTCGCACATCTTCCCAAAAGAACGTGGCAACTCTCGGCTGCGCCATAACAAACATATCGTTTAGAGCTAACATTGCCTGAACGAGAGAATGCACGCGCTGGCCTAAGTTACGGGGCGACGCTTCGACCAACAGACGGTCACCTTCGAGTTGGATGCCGAATCCGAGGAGCGCCGTTTCAACGATATTTTTACGCTTTGGTGTGTTTAGCTCCAGTCCGCTCGTCCGCAAATCAGAGAGAATATAGCCGTCGTCCGACAGGATGAATTTGCCGTTTTGGCGTACGGCGTAGATCTGAATGTGATCATTGTGCCGATCCAGGAAGGGGGTCGGTCAGTTCGCAAGCCTCCCCGACACTCTCCGCAGAAATTCCGCGGCGAAGCCATTCCACATAAGCGTCAACGAGCTGGCGACACTCTTCCTTGATCATACAAACCCACCCTGAAAGGATGGTAGCCCGTCGAATATTGCAATAATTGCAGAAATCCTCAAAGGTGCGCCAGATGTCGATCGGGTTAGGAAACATGCTCGCGTCGAGCGGTTGCGCCCATTTGTCGTCGTAGCCTTCCCGATAAAGGTGAAGATGCGAACCCTCTAGCCGGGCTCCATCCGGGTTCGTGTGCGGAGCGCCATCAATGCACAAGCGCACGAGGACGATTATTTGCCGAGCCCGCGTTTGGTACCGATACTTCGAGAGGCGAATGGTGCCACGCCAGATGTCGAGCAGAAAACGTTCTTTCGGATCAGCCCCGATCAGTTCGCGCGTATCATCGATACCTGGAGGCAGCGAAATTGGCCGCGATTCCGCGAAGCGCTTCATCATCGCGATTAGGGCGTCCACTTCCTCTTGAGCCAGCACGTCAGCTCTGCTGCCCCTTACAGAGTTCAAGTGCCTGTCCTCGGGTCGGGCACACCACGTGATGTTTCGAATTCCGCACCAGTCACCGTTCCGGCGGCAAATTTTAGCGCGGCCTCGATGTCTTGATCTGTCAGCTGTGGCCGGGCTTCGATGATTTGGTCAGGCGTATCGCCATCGGCAACGCTGCCGACGACCACGCTGACCGGAACGCGTGTTCCCTTGATGCACGGTTCGCCGTAACACACCTGGGATCGATAATGATCCTGTCGCGCCAGTTCATCTAGCAAAAGCCTCAAGCCGGGGTGAACATCGGCACCGGCGGGCCGCCGTCGCTGGGCTTGAAGACGAGCTTCACCGCCTGGCCGATCTTGATCCGGTCGAGGTCGCAATCGACGATGTTGGTCATCATCGTCGGCCCCTCGGCCAGGGTCACATAGGCGATCGCATACGGGACCGGGGCGCGGCGCATCACGCTGTAAGTGTAGATCACCCCCTTGCCCGACGCCTGTTGCAATGCGGTGTTGTCGCTGAAACAGAACGGACAGTGCGATCGTGGGTAGTAATAATTCTTCCCGCAGGCGTTGCATTTGCCGATCATCAATTTGCCTTGCGCCGCCGCATCCCAGAACGCCTTGGTTTCGAGATTGGGCACTGGGGCTTGGATCTTGCGGTCCTGGCTCTGCATGACGGTCACTCCCGCTCCATGATCACGGTCGCCGCACCATGGCGGGTACCGAGCGAGCCGCCGGTGCCGTGCGCCAGGGCCAGATCGCAATTCGGCACCTGGACCTTGGGGTGCGCCTCGCCGCGCAACTGCCGCACCGCCTCGACCACCTTGGTCAGCCCGCCGCGGTTGGACGGGTGGTTGTTGCACAGACCGCCGCCATCGGTGTTGAACGGCAGTTTGCCGGTGCCCGAGATCAAATTGCCGTCGGCGACGAAGCGGCCGCCCTGGCCTTTCTCGCAGAAGCCGAGATCCTCGATCTGCATCACCACGGTGATCGTAAAGCTGTCGTAGATCGAGGCGTATTTGATGTCGGCGGGCTTGATCCCGGCTTCGGCAAAGGCCGCCGGCCCCGACCACACGGCACCCGAATAGGTCAGGTCGATCTGCCCGCCCATCTGGTGCTTGGGCGCCTCGCCGGCGCCGATGATCCTGACCAACGGCCGCTTCAGGCTTCGCGCCACCTCGGGGCTGGCGACGATGATGGCGCCGCCGCCGTCGCTGATCACGCAGCAATCGAGCCGGTGCAGCGGGTCGGCGATCATCGGCGAATTGACCACGTCTTCGACCGTGACCACGTCGCGCAGCATCGCATGCGGGTTGTATTGCGCATGGTGCGAGGCCGCGACCTTGACCCAGGCGAGCTGCTCGCTGGTGGTGCCGTACTGGTGCATGTGGCGCATCGCGCACATCGCGTACATGTTGGCGGTGGCCGGCGCGTAGGGGTTCTCGAACGCGGTCTCGGCCGACTGCGCCGTCGCGGCGCGCGGCGCGGTGCCGGTCGCCACCCCCTCGGTGCGCGGCCTGCCGGCCAAGGTGATCAGCGCAATCGAGCATTTGCCGAGGGCTATCGCCTCGGCAGCATGGCCGACCTGCAGCAGATAGGACGAGCCGCCGGTATCGGTCGAAATCCCAGTGGCGCAATTTGAGCCCGAGATAATCGATCATCGACAGCGCGCCGAGACCGGGCGTGTCGCCGGAGGCGCAGAAATAGCCGTCGATGTCGTTCTTGCTAAGCCCGGCATCGGCGAGCGCGCCCTGGGCGCATTCGGCATGCAGCTGAAACAGCGATTTGTCGTCGGCCTTGCGCGTCGGGTGCTCGAAGATCCCGACGATATTGGCCTTGCCCTTGATGCTCATCGCCGGCTGTTCTCCCCTTCGAGGCAAATGTGTTGCTGCGGATGGGATACCGTTCGGCGCCCGCGGTCAATCCCGGATCGCTTGCAGCGAGGCGCCTCGTTGTGGGATAGGCTGCGACCTACCTGGTCAAGCTGACCAGACTAGTGTTGGACGCGATGCTGCGAGACGCCGCATCGACACGCACGTCTTTCTCTGGTGGAACGTCGATTGAGGAAAGCCATCGGCGATCCGGCCAATGAGGTATATGTCAGCGCCGTCTCGGTCTGGGAAATCGGCATCAAACCCGCGATCGGGAAGCTCGGCCTGTCCGCACCTTAGAGTCGATTTCGCGCAAGAGTGGGCTTCGCACGACCGCGCGGTGGAACGAGGATGGCGGGCGTCCATAGGTTGCGCGGAAAGCATCATTGAACCGTCGCACGCTGCGAAAACCGGCGGCGAAGGCGATCTCGGACAACCCCAGCGCCGTCTCGTCGATCAGCCGCTTGGCGGTCTGCACCCGCCGGGTCGCGGCGACCTCGCCCGGCGCAGCGCCGGCATGGCGGAGAAACAGCCGCGACAGATGACGCGGGCCGATGCCCAGCCGCTCGGCCAGTTCCGCGACCGAGGCCTGATCGAGGAAGCCCTCCTCGATCAGCCGCATGCCGCGCGTGACCGTCGCCGCCGTGCCGTTCCAGGCCGGACTCCCCGGCGCCGCTTCCGGACGACAGCGCAGGCAGGGACGAAAACCCGCCCGTTCGGCCGCGGCGGCCGTTCGAAAGAAGAAGACATTCTCGGAGCGCGCCGGCCGCACCGGACAGACCGGCCGGCAGTAGATGCGTGTTGTCCGCACGCCGGTAAAGAATCGGCCGTCGAATTCGGGATCGCGCGCCAGACGGGCGCGGTCGCAAGTATTCCAATCGAGTTCCGACGGCATGCCGGTCGCGCCGGCGTGGTGGATTTGAAGTTGGCCGGATCCGGCTGGCGCCATTTTCTCCTCGTCATGCCGGCGAAGGCCGGTATTCGACGGCCGAAATAAATCCCGCCCTTCGTCGGGATGACGATGCCGGAGATATCGCGAACCGCCGGTGCGGGAGGCTAGCGGAAAGTCACGGCCGCATGATAGCCGGAATCGGACGCGGTCGGGGACCAGGTCCGAAACCCGCCAGCTTTTATCGGGCCGGCCCGGCACGCTCCGGCCCATGACTGATCGCCTCGATGTCGATGCGCTGCGCCGGCCGGCGCTTTATCACGGCTGGCTGGTGGTCGCGACGGCCTTCCTGGTTGCCATGTTCGGCTTCGGGCTCGGCTTTTACGGTCCGGGCATCTATCTAGTCGCGCTCAAAGCGCGCCACGGCTGGTCTGTCGCCGAACTCGCGCCGGCGATCACCGCCTATTACGTGCTCGGCGCCACATGGCTGTTCTTTTGGGTCGGCCCGCTCTTTGATCGTCTCGGCGCGCGAAAGACGGTCGCGGCCGGTGCCCTCGCGCTGTCTTGCGGCCTGGCGATGCTGGCTTCGGCAAGCCGCATTTGGCAGATATACGCGGCGTTCGTGGTGATGTCGCCCGGCTGGGCGACGATGAGCGGCGCGGCGATCGCGATCATTGTCGCGCCGTGGTTCGACAAACGCCGCGGCCTGGCCGTCAGCTGGGCGCTGAACGGCGGCAGTGCGGGAGGCATTGTCTTTGCGCCGCTGCTGACGTTCCTGATCGCCCGGTTCGGCTTTGCCGTCGCCGTGGACGCGGCGGCCTTGTCGATGCTGGCGATCCTCCTGCCGATCGCGGCCTTGACGCTGCGGCGAAAGCGCGCCGGCGAACGCGACTGGGCGGACGAAGCCCCGGCCGCCGACCCGTCTCCGCCACTCCCTCCGCCACCACCCTGGCATCTGAGGCATGCGCTGCGCAGCCGGCGCTTCCTGACGATCTCGGCCGCGTTCGCCGTGGGCATGACTGTCCAAGTCGGGTTCCTGACGCATCAGATGGCCTTCCTCGCGCCGATGATCGGGGCCGCGGCAGCGGGTTGGGGAGTCAGTCTGACGACAGCCGCCGCCGTTCTCGGCCGCATCGCGACCGGGTTTATCGTGGATCGGGTCAATCGCCGGGCGGTGGCCTGCAGCAACTTCCTGATGCAAGCCGTGGCGATGGCGATTCTCGGCAACCTCCGCTTCGCGCACAGCGCTCTATCTCGGCTGCGCGCTGTTCGGGATTGGCGTCGGCAATATGAATTCGCTGCCCGCCCTCATCGTTCAACAAGAGTTTCCAAGGCACTCTTTCGCACGGATCGTGAGCCTCGTCGTCGCCATCAACCAGTTCAGCTTCGCGTTCGGCCCGAGCCTTCTCGGTCAGTTGCAGTCGGCATCGGGTAGCTATGCACGGGCGCTGACTGCCTGCCTGGCGCTGGAGGCGATTGCGGCGATCGTTGTCCTCCGGCCTCGGGCCGTGAGCGCTTGACCTGCCGTGCGGCACCGCGCAGGTTCGGATCGATCGAACATCGACGACGGAGGCGCATCGTGGGGCCGCTCGCCGGGATCAAGGTGGTGGAATTGGCCGGCATCGGGCCGGGGCCGATGGGCGCGATGGTGCTTGCCGATATGGGCGCCACGGTGCTGCGCATCGACCGGCCGGGCGGCAGCGGTCTCGGCCTTCAGCGCCCGTTGCGCTACGATCTGCTGCTGCGCGGCCGCTATTCGATCGCGGTCGATCTCAAAGCCGCGGCGGGGAGGGCGCTGGCGTTGCGCCTCGTCGAAGAGGCCGACGCGCTGATCGAGGGCTTTCGGCCAGGCGTCACCGAGCGGCTCGGTCTCGGTCCAGAGGATTGCCTCGCGCGCAATCCGCGCCTCGTCTATGGCCGGGTCACCGGCTGGGGCCAGGACGGGGAGCTGGCGCAGGCGGCCGGGCACGACATCAACTACATCTCCCTCGCCGGCGCGCTGCATGCGTTCGGGCAGCATGACGGGCCGCCGACCCCGCCGCTCAACCTGCTCGGCGATTTCGCCGGCGGCGCACTTTATCTCGCGTTCGGCGTCGTCTGCGGCATTCTCGAAGCGCGCCGGTCGGGCCAGGGCCAGATCGTCGACGCGGCGATGGTCGATGGTGTGGCCTCGCTGATGACGTCGTTTCACGGCGCGGTCGCGGCCGGGCTCGCGAGCCACGAGCGCGGCACCAACCACCTCGATGGCGGCGCGCATTTCTACAATGCGTATGAATGCGCCGATGGACGGTGGATCTCGATCGCGCCGATCGAGGGCAAGTTCTACGCCGAGTTATTGCGGCGGCTCGACATCGACCCGGCAACCATGCCGGCGCAGATGGACCGGGAAGGCTGGCGCGCGGCGCAGGCGCGGCTCGCCGATCTGTTCAGGACCCGGACGCGCGACGAATGGTGCGCGCTGCTGGAAGGCACCGATTCCTGCTTCGCCCCGGTGCTGACGATCGACGAGGCGCCATCGCACCCGCACAACGCGGCGCGGCGGACCTATGTGGAGATCGACGGCATCGTCCAGCCGGCCCCGGCTCCGCGCTTTTCCCGGACCGTTCCCGACCTGCCGATCCCGCCGCAGCCAAGCGCTCCCGAACAGGCTGAGACGGCGCTCGCCGCTTGGCTCGGCCCGGCCGAAATCGCCGCCCTCAAAGCCGGCGGCACAATCGGCTGAGGTTTCGGGAATTTGCCAGACGACGGCGCCCCGGGGGAGAATGGCGGCGGTGCCCGCGCCGATTTCGCCGGCTGACCCGCCGGCAATCGCCCGCGCCGCGGCATTGCTGCGCGCCGGCCGCCTCGTCGCCTTTCCAACCGAGACGGTTTACGGCCTCGGCGGCGATGCGACGGATGATCGCGCCGTCGCCGAAATCTTCGCGGCGAAGGGCCGGCCGCGCTTCAACCCGCTGATCGTGCATGTTCCGGGCCTGGCCGAGGCGGCGGCGCTGGCCGTCTTCGACGAGCGCGCCCGGCACGTCGCCCGCCGGTTCTGGCCGGGGCCGCTGAGCCTCGTGCTGCGCCGCCGCCCGGACAGCGGGGTGTCGCTCTTGGCGAGCGCCGGGCTCGACACGGTGGCGATCCGCGTACCGGCCGATCCGGTCGCGCAGGCGTTGCTGGATGCGACGGGGCGCCCGGTCGCGGCGCCCTCGGCCAACCGCTCGGGACGGGTCAGCCCGACCGAGGCCGCGCATGTCGCCGCAGAGCTGGGCGCGGCGGTCGCGCTGATCCTCGATGGCGGGCGCTGCGCGGTCGGGCTCGAATCGACGGTGCTCGACCTGTCCGGCGAGGCTCCCGTGCTGCTGCGTCCGGGCGCCGTCACCCTGGAAGATTTGACCGCGCTCCTCGGCCCGATCGCCATGCCCGGCCCCGGTGCGCCGAGATCGCCGGGCATGCTGGCGAGCCATTACGCCCCCAGGCTGCCGCTGCGCCTCGACGCCGTCGACGCCCGCCCCGGCGAGGCGCTGCTCGCCTTTGGCGCCGATCCGCCGCCCGGTTTTGCCGAGATACTCTGGCTCAGCCGGACGCGGCGATCTCGCCGAGGCCGCGGCCAATCTGTTCGCGATGCTGCGCCGGCTCGACCGGCCGGCTTTTTCCGGCATCGCGGTGACGCCGATCCCCGAGCGCGGTCTCGGCCGGGCGATCAGCGACCGGCTGCGCCGCGCCGCCACCCGGCGGCCGGATTGAGGCTCGCCTCAGCGGACGATCAGCACGTCGCAGGCAAGGCGTTCGGCAAATTCGCGCAGCCGGCCGCCGGCGCTTTCGACCGCGCCGGCTTCGATCGCCAGCAATCGGCAATCCAATTCGACGATCCGCCGTGGCAAGGCCGCGGGTTCCGTGGGCGCCACGGCGATCTGCCACGGCACCGAAAACGCGGCGATCTGTTGGGCGATCCACTTTTCGAGCCCGACCGCGGCGGCAAGCGCGGGCGGGCACATCGCCGTCAGGCCGCCGCCTCCGGCTTCGGCCATTTGCGCCGCCGCCCGAAGCAGTCGGGCCGATCCCGGATTCCGGTCGCGCAGCAAGGCCGCCACCCTGGCATTCGCGCTCCAGGCCTGGCGGGCGAGCAGGAACGGACCCGGTGCCAGCTCGATCGAGGACCACCAACGGCATTCCACCCGGAAATAGCCGGCGATCGGACGGGTGAGCGCCCCGGCAACCACGAGGTCGTGTTCCGATACGGCCGACAGCACGGTTTCCGCAGCGCCCCGCACGATCTCGAAAGACCATGGCAGCACGTGTCGTTGCGCCGCGGCGGCAACTTCCTGCCGCGCGCGTTCGGCGGCGGCGCGCAGATGCAGCTCGATCTGCGGCACGGTCAACGGCTCGACTGCCGAACCCCGACGCGACCTGGCGCGCGAACGGCAGACCGGCGAGCCGCAGCAGGTCTTCGTCCTCGACAAAAATTCCGTGCAGCGGCGCCTTCGCACGCGCCGCGAGCCGCGCCGCCGTGTCGATCGCGGTCCGGTTCTCCGATGCGGCGTCGAGCGGGACGACGACGCGCTCGATCGCACCGCTCATGACCGCGCCCCCGGGCCGGACAGGGTACGGGCGAATTCGGCGGCCTTGGCGGCAAACATGTCGAGCCGCGCGGAAATCCGCTGATTGAGAGTGCCGGCCGGGTAGTCGCCATCGGCATCGGGCTGTCCCGCCGGAACCCCGGTCAGCAGTTCGAGCCCCTGATCGACCGTGTCGATCGGATAGATCGCAAACCGTCCCTCGGCCGCCGCCGCGACGACATCCCGGCGCAGCATCAGGTGGCTGACGTTGCTGGCCGGGATGACGACGCCTTGACGCCCGGTGAAGCCGGCGATCCGGCAGCTGTCGAAAAAGCCCTCGATCTTTTCGTTGACCCCGCCGATCGCCTGGATCTGGCCGCGCTGATCGACCGAGCCGGTGACCGCGAAACACTGCTTGATCGGCGCGTCGGCCAAGGCCGAGAGCAGCGCGAACAGCTCGGCGGCCGAGGCGCTGTCGCCGTCGACGCCGCCATAGGATTGTTCGAAGACCAGGCTGGCATTGAGCGACAGCGGCCGGTTTCGGCCGAAGCGGCCGCCGAGAAATCCGGCGAGGATCAGCACCCCCTTCGAATGCAGCGGACCGCCAAGCTGGACTTCGCGTTCGATGTCGACGACCTCGCCGCGGCCGAGCCGCACCTGCGCGGTGATCCGGGTCGGGGTGCCGAAGGCGAGGGTGCCGAGGGTGATCACCGAAAGCCCGTTGATCTGGCCGATCTCGTCGCCGTCGGTCTCGATGCGGATGGTCTTGCGGGCGATCTCTTCCTGCAGGCGGCGGTAGATGCGGTCGCCGCGGCGGAATTGCGCGTCGATCGCCGCCTGCACCTCGGCCGGGCCGACGATGTCCTTGCCGGCATCGGCGGCGACCTGGTCGGATTCCTGCAGCAGATCGGTGAACGCGCGCATGCTCGTCGACAGTTTGTCGGAATCGCCGGCGAGGCGGGCCGCCTGCTCGATGACGCGCGCCACCGCGTCGCGGTCGAGCGACCGCAGCTTTTCGCGGCGGCCGATCGCGCAGATCAGGCGCGCGTAGAGCAATGTCGTCTCCGGACTGCGCTCGACCCGGTCTTCGAAATCGGCCGCAATCTTGAACAGATCGGCGAATTCCTCGTCGTTGGCGCTGAGCAGGTAATAAAGCGCCGGCGGCCCGACCAGCACGATCTTGACGTCGAGCGGGATCGGTTCGGGCGCGAGCGACACCGTGCTCGCCATGCTCAGCAACTGTTCCAGGCTTTCGATCCGGATCTGACCGGCATTCAGCGCCCGCTTCAGCGAGGCCCAGCCGAAATTGCCGGCCAGCAGCTTTTGCGCGTCGAGGATCAGATAGCCGCCATTCGCCCGGTGCAGCGCGCCTGCAATCAACAGGTTGAAGTCGGTGACCAATGCCCCGAAACGCGCCAAATGCTCGACGCGGCCGACCAGGGTCTGATGCGTCGGATTGTCCTCATCGACAACCGGCGCGCCTTTTTGTGCGCCGTTGTCGACGATGACGTTGACCTGATAGGCGCGGAACCGGCCGTCCTCGAGCGCCTGGACGATCGGCTGGGTCGCCGGGGCTTCCGGCGGGGCCGGCGGCAGGAAAGCGTCGGCGTTTTGCTTCACGTCCTGCTCGACCGCATCGAGATAATGCGCGACCTCGGGCACGTCGCCAAAGGCGCCGCGCAGCTCCTCGATCAGATGCGCGATGGCAAAGCCGGTGGTCTCGCGATTGAGCGCCTGCGCGGCGTCGCGGTGCTCGCGCTCCCATTGCGGCACCTCGCGCATGATCGCCTCGAGCTCGGTCTGAACGGCTTCGATCTCGTGCTGAATGCGCTCCCGGTCGCCGGGCGGCAGCTCCTCGAACATCTCCGGCGTCAGCACCTTGCCGTCGCGTTTGGGCGCCAGGCCCAGCCCGGCCGGGGTCCGGATGAGGGTGATGCCCTTGCTTTCCGCGCGCTGCTGCAGGGCGCCGAACGACTGCTCGCTGCGCTGCTTGAACTGCTGCTCGATCGCGTCGCGGCGCGCGCGGTATTCGTCGCGCTCGAACGCAGCCGGCAAGGCCGCGCGCAATTCCTCGATCAGCCGCGTCATCGCCGCGGCGAGCCTGATGCCGCGGCCCGGCGGCAGCCGCAGGCAGCGAGGCTGCTGCGGATCGGCGAAATTGTTGACGTAGCACCAGTCGGGCGGCGTCGGCTCGCTCTGCGCCCGGCTGCGCAGCAGGTCCTCGACCGTGTCGTGCCGGCCGCTGCCGCTGGCGCCCAGCGCATAGACGTTGTAGCCCTTGCGGCGCATCCGCATGGCGAATTGGATGGCGTCGACGGCCCGCTCCTGGCCGACCGGCCCGGGCGCCTCGTCGAGCTCGCTGCACAATGCGAAGGGCAGGTCGGCCGGATCGCAGCGGCGGTAGAGCAGAGCCGGCGGCAACGGGCGGCCGAGTTCAAAGCCTGCATCGGCAGGCGGCGACCCAATCGCCGCGTCGGCACCGCGGGCCGCTGTCTGATCCGCCATCCCTACCGCGCTCCCCCCCGTGACCCGTGCGCCGTTCGCCTTATGCCGCCCAGACCAGCGGCTCGATCGGCGGCGGGCAAGGCACAGGTTATGGCGATGTCGCCGGTACGCTGCAACGGCGGCGGGCCCGACCCCGACAAACAGCGGGCGGCCTCACCGGCCGGGACGGCCGGCGATCCAGCCCGTGCTCTGCATCTCGATCAGCCGCGATACGGTGCGCCGGAATTCGAAGGTGCCGTCGCCGGCGACGTAGATTTCCTCGGGCGGCACCTCGGCCGAGGCGATCAGCAGGGTGCGCGCCTCATAGAGCGTGTCGATCAGGATGTTGAAGCGCCGCGCCTCGTCGCGCCGCTCGCGCTCGAGACGCGGGATGCCTTCGACGACGATCGCGGCAAAGCGGCCGGCGACGGCGAGGTAATCAGCGGCGCCGAGCGGCCGGCCGCACAGCTCGGCAAAGCTGAACCAGGCGACGCCGCGTGCCGCGCGCGGCACGACGAGCGAACGGCCTTTGACGCCGAGCACGATGCTCGCGCCCGGCGCGCCGTC
Organism: uncultured Alphaproteobacteria bacterium; assembly: GCA_963814865.1. Classification (GTDB taxonomy): domain Bacteria; phylum Pseudomonadota; class Alphaproteobacteria; order ATCC43930; family CGMCC-115725; genus AP-15. Next base: position 229,021 of record CAWFEN010000009.1, read on the forward strand.
GGTCAGCTCGGCAAAGGCGTTTTCGAGCGCCCGGTGCGCCGCCGTCGCCGAGCGGCGTGTGATAGACCTTCTTGCCCGCCAGCCGGGCGAGCCGATAGTCGCGCCCGCTGTCGAGCGCCAGCACAAAAAGCTTTCTCTTCAGGAGAGCGATAAACGGCAGAAACCGCTCGCGGTGCAGGCCGTGCTCGTAAAGCTCGTCCGGCGCGCGGTTCGAGGTCGCCACGACCACGATGCCGGCATCGAACAGCGCCGTGAACAGGCGTTCGAGGATCATCGCGTCGGCGATGTCGTCGACCTGGAACTCGTCGAAGCAGAGCAGCGCCGCCGCGCCGGCGATGTCGGCGGCGACCTTGGCGATCGGCTCGCGCGCTCGGGCGCGGCGCTCCTGCTCGATCCGGTCGTGGATCTCGAGCATGAAGGCGTGGAAATGCACCCGCCGCTTGTGCGCGACCGGCGCGACGCCGAAGAACAGATCCATCAGCAAGGTTTTGCCGCGCCCGACCGGGCCGCACAGATAGAGGCCGACCGGGGCGTGCGCGTCGTTGTGCTCGGCCAGGCCAAAGCGGGCGAGCCAGCCGTGCAGCCCGGATTCGGGGCGATAATCGAGCAGCGCGCGATGGAGGCTCTGCAACCGCTCGACCGCCAATTGCTGCGCCGCATCGGGTTCGAGCCGCCCCTGCCGGCGCAGTGCGCGGTAAAGCGCCATCGGCTGCCGCGCGGCGCCTCCGGCGTCTGCATCAAGTGGCGTCATCGAAACCGGAAAGGCTGGAGGGGCGTGGCGCGGCGCAAAAATTCGGAGCGGGCATGGCGCCGCAGGCCGCGGCCGCGGGATCTACTTCAGCCGGGATGCAAGCGCAACCGGGTCGCGGGCGCTCCGGGGGATCATTCGCCCCACATCAGGAACAGGCCGACATCTCCCGGAAACCCGTTCGGAAAATCGAGCACCCGTGCGCTCAGGTGAAAGCCGTGCGGCCTCAGATCGCTTTGCCAGCGCAGGTAGATCTCGGCAGCCTCGCCGCGCAGGGTCTCGGGCCATTCCGGCAGCGGCGTGTTGATCGCCCGTCCCCGGTCGGTGCACAGATCGGCGGGAAACCGCAGCAGCATGAATTCCTTCTCGCCATGTTCGGCGGCCTCGCGGGCGCGATGCAGCAGCAAGCGCCAATTTTCGTCGGCGACATGGTGGTCGATCAGCTCCTTGACGCGATGACGGCGTTCCTCCGCGACGGACCGGCGCGCCGCCTCGTGCTGATCGGCCTTGTGGTGCTCGAAATCGGCGACCAGCCCATGGAAATCGGTTACGGTCGGGCCCGGCTCGGCCGTCGCCGGCTTTTTGTCGGGCGGCAGGCCTGCCGCCACGGCCTCGCCTTTGCGCCCGAAGCGGCTGTCGATCGCGGTGAGAACGTCGGCAAACGCCCGATGCCGTCCGAGGCCGTGCCCCGAACCCTGCGACGGCGCCTGGTCGGCGGCCAAAGCGCGCAGCAGATCGGCCCGGCTGACGATCCCGGCGATGCGGCCGTCGCGCACCACCGGGACCCGCTTGATCCGATACGTCGCCAGGATCCGGCCGATTTCCGCGGCTTCGGCGGTTTCGGCAATCGTCACCACCGGCGCGGACATGACCTCCCGAGCGGTGTGCTTCGGGTCGCGCAAGGTGGCCAGGAAATCCGGGTGGAGCGCTTCTCCTTCGGCGAGAAGCGTCAGCCACCAGTCGCGCCGCGCCTGGCGATCGGGTTCGGTGCGTCCGATCAGATCGCCCTCGCTGACCATTCCGATCGGCACCCCCTCCTTATCGACCACCGGCGCCGCGCTGATGCCGTGATCGAGAAGCAGCCGCGCAATTTCGCGCGTCGGGGTATCCGGAAGGACCGTAACCACATCCGTGGTCATGAATTCGCGCGCTTGCATCGCGCCACCCTACGGCACCCGCCGACCGCCCTCAATGGGCGATCAGCACCGGCACGGCCGCCGCGGCTGCCTGCAGCACATGCCGGGTGAAGCCGCCGAAGACCCATTCGCGCAGCCGGCTGTGCCCGTATCCGCCCATCACCAGCAGCGCTTTGCGCTCGGCGGCGGCGGCGAGCAGGGTGTCTGCCGGGCTGCGCTCCTCGGGTTGCAGCCGGTGCGCCGAGACCGCGATCCCGCGCCACCGCAGGCTGGCCATCAGCCGGCTTCCCTCCTCGCTCGACAGGTTCTCTTCCTCGGCGACGGTCAGGACCTGGATCTCCTTGGCGAGAGCCAGAAACGGCAGCGCCGCGGTCACCGCATGCGTGGCCTCGCGCGTCGCCTTCCAGGCGATGACGATCGTCTCGGGCAGGGCGGGCATCCCCGCCGCGGCCGGGATCAGGACCGGACGGCCGCTGTCGAGCAGGGCAGCCTCGATCGTCTCCGGGGCGACGCCGTCGCCGTCGGTCGGGCGGCCGATGATCATCAGATCGGCAGCGCGCCCGTGCTCGGCGATCCAATAGGCCTCGGCACCGACCTGCCGTGTCCACTGCGCCGAGGGTCCCGGCGGGCCGGGCGGGGTATCGGCGATCGCCAGCCCTGCGCGCGCGCAGAAATCTTCGAACTGCCGTTTTGCCTGCTCTTCACGCTCGGCCGCTTCCGCCTCCATTCGGTCGACGAGACCGCCGAGCATCGCCGGGCCGCCGCCGTCGCTGGTCATGGCGACCGCCATCGCCGCCGCATCGACGCGGACGTGGAGGAAATCGATATGCGCCGCGAACCGGCGGGCGATCGCCGCGGCCGAGACGAATACCGCATTGTCGCCGGCGCCGCCGGTCGAAGGAACGAGTATGGTCTTGATCATCGGATCTCCTCTGGCGTGGCGCAGCCGGATCTCGCCGTCATCCCCGCGCCGGCGCCGGCCGGATCGCCGTCGCGCCAATTGCAGACGATGCATGGCTGCTCGACATTGACCGAGGTCAACCGCGATCGCTAAGCGGCGCGCCGTCCGGCGACACTACCGCAAATCCGCCGCGACAGGACAGGATGACCAGGCCGGCGCGGCGCGGCGCCCGGATAAGGGGGATCGGGGTCATGAGCGAGCTCTCTGATGCCGGGATTCTGTCGCTGATCCTGCTCGGCGGCTCTGCCCTCGGCGTGCTGGTGCGGCCGTTTCTGTCGGAGCGTCACCGAAGCCAGGAAACCACCGATCTGATCCGGCTGGTGGTCACCATGCTCGTCACCTTTGCCGCCTTGGTGCTGGGGCTGCTGACCAGCTCGGTCAAGGCGTCGTTCGACAGCGTCGACGAAGATTTGCGGAGCTTTGCCATCCAGCTGATCCAGCTCGACCGCTCGCTGCGCCAATATGGCGAGGAGGCGGACCCGGCGCGCGCGGTGCTGCGCAGCTACACCGCCGCCGCCATCGCCACGACCTGGACCACGGAGCCGCCGCCGCCCGGCGACTACTATCCCAAACAGGTGTCGCCGCCGTCTTCCTCCGGTTCCATCGAAAGCGCCAGCCTCGGCGACATGCTGGCCCGCCTCGAACTCGACCTGCGCCAGCTCGACCCGCAGGATCCGCCACACCGCCGGCTGGTCACGGTCAGCCTGAACCAGTACGAGCGTCTGATCCGCATGCGCTGGAAACTGATCGAGGAAGCGCAAAACTCGATCTCGATGCCGTTTTACATCGTGCTCGCTTTCTGGCTGGTGATCGTTTTTGCCAGCTTCGGGCTGAGCGCGCCGCGCAACGCGCTGTCCTACGTCACGATCGTGCTCGGAGCGCTGTCGATCGCTTCGGTCATCTTCGTCATCCTGGACTTGGACACCCCGTTCAGCGGAATATTCATGGTGTCGAGCCAACCCATGCGCGACGCGCTGGTCGAGCTCAGCCGATAGCGGCGGGGGCCGGTTCGCGCGCGAAATCCGCCAGGCCAAATCGGGCGCCGGAAGAGCCATGCCGAACTACCTCACCCTCGACGACATCGACGTCAGCGGCAAACGGGTGCTGCTGCGCGCCGATCTGAACGTGCCGGTCAAGGACGGCGTCGTCACCGACGCGACCCGGATCGACCGGCTGGCGCCGACGGTCGAGGCGCTGGCCGCAAAGGGCGCCAGGGTGATCGTGATGTCGCATTTCGGCCGGCCGAAAGGCGGCCCGGACCCTGCCCTTTCGCTGCGGCCGGTGATCGCGCCGTTGCAGCGGGCGATCGGCCGCTCCGTCGCTTTTGCCGCGGATTGCATCGGCGACGCGGCGCAAAGCGTCGTCGCGGCGCTGCGGCCGGGCGAGGTGGCGCTGCTCGAAAATCTCCGGTTCCACAAGGGTGAAGAGGCGAATTCACCCGAGTTTGCGCGGGCTCTCGCGGAACTCGGCGACGTCTATGTCGACGACGCCTTCTCGGCCGCGCACCGCGCGCATGCCTCGATCGTGGCACTAGCGCATCTGCTGCCGGCGGCCGCGGGCCGGCTGATGGAAGCCGAGCTGCGGGCGCTTTCGGCCGCGCTCGAACATCCGGAACGGCCGGTGCTGGCGCTGATCGGCGGCGCCAAGGTATCGACCAAGCTCGACCTGCTGCACTTTTTGATCGGCAAGGTCGATATGCTGGCGGTCGGCGGCGCGATGGCAAACACGCTGCTTTTTGCCCAAGGCAAGGAGATCGGCCGTTCGCTGTGCGAGCGCGACATGGCGGAGGCGGCGCGCCGGGTCCTCGCCGCGGCGGCCGGGCGCGGCTGCTGCGTGATCCTGCCGGAGGATGCCGCCGTCGCCGCCGCGCTGATGCCCGGCGCCGCGCTCCGCACCGTCGCGATCGATGCGGTGCCGCCCGACATGATGGTCCTCGATATCGGCCCCCGCACGGTGGCGCATCTCGCCGCCGCGCTCGCCAAGGCGCGCACCCTCGTCTGGAACGGCCCGCTCGGCGCCTTCGAGACCCCGCCCTTCGACCGCGGCACGGCGGCGGTGGCGCGGAAGGTCGGCGAATTGACCGGCGCCGGCAGGCTGCTCAGCGTCGCCGGCGGCGGCGACACGGTCGCGGCACTCGCCGCGGCGGGGGTAACGGACCAGCTTTCCTATGTTTCGACTGCTGGCGGGGCCTTTCTCGAATGGCTGGAGGGGCGCGAATTACCCGGCGTCGCCGCCCTCGCGACGGCCGGCCATCGCGATTGACGGCTGCAACCAATCCGGGCAGATTGCGCCGGCCCGCAGGAGAGAATCGGCATGAACGCCTCGGAAGTCATGACCCGCAGCCCGATCACGGCGCGGCGCGACACAGCGGTCAGGGAGGCCGTTCGGCTGATGCTCGACAACAAGATCAGCGGGCTGCCGGTGTTGGACGAAGCCGGCCAGCTGGTCGGCATCGTGACCGAAGGCGATCTGCTGCGGCGCAGCGAAACCGGGACCGAACGCCATCGTCATCACTGGCTCGAATTCCTGATGGGGCCGGGCCGGCTGGCCGGCGAATATGTCAGGACGCATGGCCGCAAGGTCGAGGAGATCATGACGCGCGAGGTCGTCACGGTCGGCGAGGACGCCTCCCTCGATGAGATTGTCCAGCTGATGGAACGGCGCCGCATCAAGCGGCTGCCGGTGCTCGCCGGCGGGGTCCTCACCGGCATCGTCAGCCGCGCCGATTTGCTCGGCGCGCTGGCGCGCGCGCTCGACCTCGAGCAGGCCGCCGTCATCGGCGACGACGACATCCGCGAGCGTGTTCTTGCCGAGCTGGCCAAGGCCGCGTGGGCGCCGCAATCGGGTCTGACGGTTGCCGTCAGGGACGGCGTCGTCGATATCGACGGTGTGATCTTCGACGAGAAGGAGCGCGCGGCGCTGCGGGTCGCCGCCGAGAACGTGCCGGGCGTCAAGGCCGTCGCGGATCACCTCGTCTGGGTCGAGCCGGTTTCCGGGACTGTCATCGAACCCGCGCCAGAAGGGCAGAACGCGGCGAAACCGCCGCTGCGTTGACGACCGGGCGATCCCCAGCCGGAGCGCCGCCGATGGATTTGACACTCCGCCGCCGCCGCGCCGGGATGCCGTCGACCGGCATTTTCCTCCAACTCGTTTCGATCGGGCTGATCGCCGGAGCGACCGTCGCCGCGTTCCTCGGTATCGGAGTCTTCTCGCTGCTGCAACCGGCGGCGGAATCGACCGCCGCTCCCCTGCCGCGCGAGAGCACCAGCGACGTTTCCCTTGAGCCGGTAACAGCGGCTTTGCCGCCCGCGACCATGGCGGGCGCTGCCGCCCTCGCTCCGCAATTGCCGAAGAAGGCCGAGGCGTCGATTGCCGCTGCCGCCGTCGCGCCGGGCGCCGGTCTGGCGGCGCCGGTGCTCCCGGCGATCGCGCCGCACGCACCCTCGGCATCGCCGGGCACGCGCCGGCCGAGATCGAAGCGCCGTCCGATGAGCGGCTTCCGGCCGCCGAGATCGGCGCGCTGCTGGCCCGCGGCGACGCCGTCCTGCGGACCGGCGACATCGCTTCGGCCCGCCTGTTCTACGAGCGCGCGGCCGAGGCCGGAGACGGGCAGGCGGCGTTGCGCGCGGGCGCCACCTTCGACCCGGCCTTTCTTGCCGGCCTTGGCCTGCGCAGCATGCAGGGCGACCCGGCCGCAGCCCGATGGTGGTACGCCCGCGCCCGCCAGCTCGGCGCCGCCCCGAATTAGCATGGCAAGCCTCCGGAAGGCTGCGGCAGCCGCTATCGGGATCGCTGCCGCGATGATCCTGGCGGCGCTGCCGGCACGCGCCGCGGCGCCGCCGCCCGAGGCCATCAACCGCGGCATCGTCGAGCTCGAGACCGGCCGCACCGCCGGCATTTCCGTGCGCATCGCCGAGGATCTGGCCGACATCGTCGATGACGGCGCGACCCGCCGGGTGGTGCCGGTGGTTGGCCGAACGGCGTGGCAGAACATCCTCGATCTCAGGCTGCTCCGCGGCGTCGACCTGGCGATCCTGCAGACCGATGTCCTCGATTACGCACGGCAGCAGAACCCCGGGATCGAAAACTGGCTCACCTACGTCGCCAGGCTCTACAACGAGGAATTTCATCTGCTCGCGCGGCCGGATATCAGGACCGTCGCCGACCTCGCCAATCGAAAGGTCAATTTCGATCGGCACGGTGCCGGGACCGAGATCACCGCGAGCCGGCTGTTCAACCTGCTGAGCATCCCGGTGGTGCCGGCCAATGACGACCAGGAATTGGCCCTCGCCAGGCTGCGCCGGGGCGAGATCGCCGCCCTCGCCTTTGTCTCGGGCAAGCCGGCCCCGCTGTTCCGCGGTCTCGGCGGCGGGAACGGGCTGCATTTCCTGTCGATCCCGCTCAACCCGGCGGTGATCGGCGCCTATGTGCCGGCGCGTCTGACGCCGGCCGATTATCCCGGCCTCGTGCCGCCGGATCATCCGGTCGACACGATCGCGGTCGGCACCGTGCTCGCGGTCGCCAATCTTCAGGACGTGTCCGACCGCTACCGCAATGTCGCGAATTTCGTCGATGCCTTCTTCAGCGGTTTTCCGGCGCTGCTCCAGCCCGGTCACCATCCGAAATGGCGCGAGGTCAACATCGCCGCCGAATTGCCCGGCTGGCGGCGCTTTCCGCCCGCCGCCGACTGGCTGCAGCGCAATGCCGGCGCAGCCGCCGCGCCCGATCTGCACGATCTGAACGCGATTTTCGCGCGTTTCGCCGGCAGGCATCCCTAGCGGCGCGGGGGGCGCGTTACACGTTCACCGGCGCCGGCGGGGTGCGGCCGCGGATCAGGTCGGCGGCCTTTTCCGCGATCATGATCACCGCCGCGTTGATGTTGCCGCCGACGAGATCGGGCATCGCCGCGGCGTCGGCGACGCGCAGCGCATCCACGCCCAAGACCCGGAGCTCGGGGTCGACGACCGCGCCGGGATCGCTTTCGCGGCCCATTTTGCAGGTGCCGAGCGGATGGTGCACGGTGATCGTGGTGGCGCGGATATGCGCGTCGATCTCGGCGTCGGACCGGCAATCGGGACCGGGCGCGATCTCGCCCGCGGAAAACCGCGCCAGCGGCGCCGCCCGGCCGATCTCGCGGGCGAGGCGCAGGCCCGCCCGCAGGGTCGCCCAATCCTTGCCGGTCGCGAGGAAATTCTGGCGGATGCGGACGGGCATGCGCGGATCGGCCGAAGCGAGCGCGACCTCGCCGCGGCTTTCCGGATGCAGCAGGACGATACGGCAGGCGAAGCTGTCGGCATAGGGCCGTATGAAGGGCGAAAAATACGGTGCGGCGGTCATCGGCGCGGCGTTGAACAGCAGCTGGATGTCGGGCAGCGGCGCCTCTTGTGTCGTTTTCAAAAACGCCATCAGCCCGCTCGGCAGCTCGCCGGCGATCCCCTTGCCCGAAAAATACGCCTTGGCGAGCTCGACGACGATGCGGTCGGCGCGCATCCTGGCGTGCAGCGGCCCCGGCTCCCGGCGGGCATAAGTGATGGCGGCCGAGACGTGGTCCTGGAGATTGCGCCCGACCCCCGGCAACGGCGCCGTCACCGCGATCCCGTGCGCGCGCAGCCGCTCGGGATCGCCGATCCCGGACAGCATCAGCAGCTGCGGCGAGTTGATCACGCCGCCGGCGAGGATCACCTCGCGCTCGGCATGGGCGATCAGGCGCTCGCCCCGCCTCAGATATTCGACGCCGACGGCGCGGTGCCCGGCGAACAGGATGCGCGTCGCCAAGGCGCCGGTTGCGACTTCGAGGTTGGGCCGCGCCAGCGCCGGCCGCAGATAGGCGACCGCGGCGCTGCACCGGCGGCCGTCGCGGATCGTCTGTTGCGTGCGGCCGAAGCCTTCCTGCTGCGCGCCGTTGTAATCCTCGGTCGCCGGGTGGCCGGCCGCCGCTCCCGCCGCCAGAAAGGCCTCGACCAGCGGGTCGCGATAGCGCGAAAACTGCGTCGTCAGCGGTCCGTCGCCGCCGCGATAGGAACCGGCGCCGCCTTCCCAGCTTTCCTGGCGGCGGAAATAGGGCAGCACATGGGCATAGGACCAGGCGTCGAGCCCGGCCGCCGCCCAACGCTCATAATCGCCGCGATTGCCCCGGACATAGGCCATCGCGTTGATCGAGGACGAGCCGCCGACGACCCTGCCGCGTGCGCATTCGATCCGGCGGCCGTTCATCGTCGCCTCGGGCTCGGCGAAATAGCCCCAATCGTGCATCCGCCGGCGCAGCATCCGGCCCCAGCCGAGCGGGATGTGAATCCACGGGTCGCGGTCCCAGCCGCCGGCTTCGAGCAGCAGCACCCGCGCATCCTTGTCCTCGCTCAGCCGGCTGGCCAGGGTGCAGCCGGCCGAGCCGGCGCCGACGATGATGTAAGCGTATGGCGCGTTCGGCATCTTCCGCCCCCGGCATGACCACCCCGCCGATCCGCTCGCGGGGGAGTTATCGGCGGCGGACTGCGTTACCACATACTGGACCGAAACGAATTCCGGTGCGTGATGCCTTCTGCCGAAAAAACCGCAGAACTTTCCTCGTTCGCAGAACTTTCCCCGCTCGCCGAACCCGAAGGCTACCCAGTCCCGGCCATTGTGGCGCGGTTCGAGATCCGCTGGAGCCGGTTTCTCGATCCCGCCGGCAAGGTGGTGCGGGGATTGCCCGATTTCGCCCGCGACCGCGCCGAGCTGACAGCGATGTACCGCGGCATGGTGCTGGCCCGCGCCTTCGACGCCAAGGCCGTGGCGTTGCAGCGCACCGGCCGTCTCGGCACCTTTCCTTCGGCATTGGGCCAGGAGGCGGTGGCGATCGGCATCGCCGCCGCAATGCGCCCGGACGACGTGCTGCTGCCGAGCTTTCGCGAGCACGGCGCCCAGTTGTGGCGCGGGGTCAGCCCGGTCGAGCTGTTCCTGTTCTGGGGCGGCGACGAGCGCGGCAGCAATTTTGCCGAGGCGCGTGAGGATTTCCCGATCTGCGTACCGGTCGGGACGCATGCGCCGCACGCCGTCGGCGTGGCCCTCGCCTTCAAGCTGCGGCGCGAGCCGCGGGCCGCGGTCTGCGTCTTCGGCGACGGCGCCACCTCCAAGGGCGATGTCGCCGAGGCGCTCAACATCGCCGGCGCCTGGCGCCTGCCGGCGGTCTTCGTGATCAACAACAACCGCTGGGCGATCTCGGTGCCGGTCGCCCGCCAGACCGCCGCCGAGACCCTGGCGCAAAAGGCGATCGCCGCCGGCATCGAGGCCGAGCAGGTCGACGGCAACGATGTCGTCGCGGTGCGCGAGGCGGTGGCGCGCGCCCTCGCCAAGGCGCGCGCGGGCGGCGGGCCGCATCTGATCGAGGCGTTGAGCTACCGCCTCGGCGACCACACCACCGCCGACGATGCGAGCCGCTATCGCAACGATGCCGAAGTCAGCCCGCATTGGGCGGAAGAGCCGATCGTGCGGCTGCGCCATTTCCTCGTCGATCGCGGCCTGTGGGGCAGGGCGGACGAGGAACGGCAGCTGGCCGAAATCTCCGCCGTGATCGACCAGGCGGCGGAGGCCTATCTCGCGACGCCGCCGCAGCCGCCGGAAACGATCTTCGATTTTACCTATGCGACGCCTGCCCAGAGGATCTCGCCGAGCAGCGCCGGGCGGCGCTCGCCGCCGCGCCGAAGTGAGGCCGCCTTGCCCGAGATCTCACTGGTTCAGGCCGTCAACCTGGCGCTCGCCCGCGCCATGGCCGAGGATGCGGCGGTCGTCGTCCTCGGCGAGGACGTCGCCGCCGAGGGCGGCGTGTTCCGCGCCACCGAGGGGCTGCTGACGCGGTTCGGACCCGACCGCGTCCTCGATACCCCACTCGCCGAAGGCGCCATCGCCGGGCTGTCGGTCGGGCTCGCGGCGCAAGGCTTCCGCCCGGTCGCGGAAATCCAGTTTACCGGCTTCATCTATCCGGCGATCGACCAGCTGGCGAGCCACGCTTCGCGGCTGCGCACCCGCACCCGCGGCCGGCTGACCTGCCCGATGGTCGTGCGCTCGCCGTGCGGCGGCGGCATCCGCGCGATCGAGCACCATTCCGAGAGCCCGGAGGCGATGTTCGCGCACATCCCCGGCCTGCGCGTGGTGATCCCGTCATCGCCGGCGCGCGCCTATGGCCTGCTGCTGGCGGCGATCCGCGACCCCGATCCGGTGGTCTTTCTCGAACCGACCCGGCTCTATCGCGCCGCGCGCGAGGAGGTCGAGGACGACGGCGCGGCCTTGCCGCTCGACCGCTGCTTCGTGCTGCGCGAGGGCGCCGACATCACGTTCGTCACCTGGGGGGCGATGACCCGCGAGACGCTCGACGCTGCCGAAATCCTGGCGGGCGAGGAGATCAGCGCGGAAGTCGTCGATGTCGCGACGGTGAAGCCGCTCGATACCGACGGGCTCCTCGCCTCGGTCGCCAAGACCGGGCGCTGCGTCATCATCCACGAGGCGCCGCTGACCGGCGGGCTCGGCGGCGAGATCGCCGCGCGCCTGGCCGAGCGCGGGCTCGTCTCATTGCTCGCCCCGATCGAGCGGGTCGCCGGCTGGGACACGGTCATGCCGTTGCCGCGGCTCGAGCAATATTACCTGCCGGGCACGGCGCGCATCGTCGAGGCGGCCCGCCGGGCCTTGGCCTATCAGTGAGGGGTGATGTCGACTTTCGTGTTGCCTGACCTCGGCGAGGGGTTGCAGGAGGCTGAGCTGGTCGCCTGGCATGTCGGCGAAGGCGACCATGTCGTGGCCGATCAGCCGCTGGTCTCGGTCGAGACCGAAAAGGCGGTGGTCGAGGTGCCGTCGCCGCATTCGGGCCGGATCGGCCGGCTTTTTGTCAAGCCGGGCGAGCGGGTCAAGGTCGGTGCGGCGCTGGTCGAGTTCGACGACGGCCCGCACGCCGACACCGGCACGGTGGTCGGCGAGCTGGCCGCCGCGGCCCCGGCGCCGGCCCATCCTGCCGCGCCGCCGCCAGCGGCGGGCGGGGTCAGGGCGGCGCCGGCGGTGCGCGCCCTGGCGCATCGGCTCGGCGTCGATCTGGCGAGCGTCGCGGCGAGCGGGCCGGGCGGGTCGGTGACCAGCGCCGATGTCGAACGCGCGGCACGGGCCTTGACCGAGGCCGGCCCGGCCGAGCCGCTCAGCGGCGTGCGCCGCGCGATGGCCGTCAACATGGCGCGCGCGCATGCCGAGATCGTCCCGGCGACGGTCTCCGACGAGGCCGATGTCGAGGCCTGGCCGGCCGGGTGCGACGTGACGATCCGGCTGGTCCGCGCGGTCGTCGCCGGCTGCACCGCGGTGCCGGCGCTCAACGCCTGGTATGACGGCCGCAACATGGAACGTCGCCTGTTGCAGCAGATCGATCTCGGCCTCGCGGTCGATACCGGAGACGGCCTGTTCGTGCCGGTGCTGCGCAATGTCGGCACCCGCGATGCGGCCGATCTGCGGCGCGGCATCGAGGCGATGAAGCAGGATCTGCGCGCCCGCACCGTGCCGGTCGCCGAACTGCGCGGCCAGACCATCACCCTGTCGAATTTCGGCATGTTCGCCGGGCGTTTCGCGGCGCTCGTCATCGTCCCGCCGCAGGTCGCGATCCTCGGCGCCGGCCGCATCGCACCGCGCGCCGTCGTCGCCGACGGCAGGCTCGTCGCGCATCGGCTCTTGCCGCTGTCATTGACCTTCGACCACCGCGCCGTCACCGGCGGCGAGGCCGCCCGCTTTCTGAAAGCCGCGATCGACGAGCTCGAAAAGCCGGAATGACCGGCCGTCCCCGCCCGGCTATGATCGGGGCCATGATCGAAATCGGCCGTGTCGCGGCAATCTATCGCCATCCCGTCAAGTCGATGCGCGGCGAGCGGCTGGACAGCGCCGCGCTCGGTTGGAACGGGATCGACGGCGACCGGCAATATGCCTTTTACAAGGCGACGGACGGGTCGCGCTTTCCGTGGCTGTCGGGGCGCGACATCGCCGCGCTGGTGCTGCATCGCGCCCGCTACCTCGATCCGGCGAACCCGCGGAATTCGGCGGTGCGGGTGACGGTACCCGAGGGCGCCGAGTTCGATGTTCGCGACCCCGATCTCGCCGGCCGGCTCGGCGCCGCCGCCGGTCGCGAGATCCGGCTGCTGCAGCTCGGGCGCGGGACGTTCGACAGCATGCCGATCTCGGTCGTGACCCGTGCAACGCTCGACGCGGTCGGCCGCGGCTTCGGCCGGCCGCTCGAAGAGGCGCGCTTCCGCATCAACATCATTCTCGACAGCGACCGGCGGGAGGGTGACTGGCTCGGCGGCACGCTGGTCTTCGGCGATGGCGCCGAGCAGCCGCGGCTCGGGGTCAACCGCCGCATCGCGCGCTGCCGGATGATCACGATCGACCCCGAGACCGCGGCAACCGACCCCGCGATCCTGCGCCTGGTCGCCCAACGCTTCGACAACGAAATCGGCGTCTACTGCACGCCCGATACGACCGGCATTCTGTGTAAGGGAGACCCCGTCAGGCTGTTGCCGCGGGTCGGCTAACCCCCCGTAAGCTCGCGGCGCACGATGGCGGCGCCGTCGGCCAATGCCTTGAGCTTGGCGAAGGCGAGGTCGCGCGGCAGGTATTTCATGCCGCAATCGGGCGCCGGGATCAGCCGCTCCGGCGGCAAATGTTCGAGCGCCGCGCGGATGCGGGCGGCAACGGTTTCGGGCGTTTCCGGCTGCGGGTCGCCCATGCTGATGACGCCGAAGATGACGGTCTTGTCGCCGAGATGGTCGAGATTGCCGAGATCGAGGTTGGGCTGGGCCGCCTCGATCGAGATCTGCCGGGCGACCGTGCCGGTCAATTCGGACAGGAACGAATAGCTGTTCGGCTTGTCGCGCGCGACATAGGCATAGCCGAAGCAGAGATGCAGCGCGGTCGGGCCGGCAATGCCCTGCAATGCCCGGTTGATCGCCGGCAGGGCCAGATGCCGCGCCTCCTCGGCCCGCGCCTGCAGCCAGGGCTCGTCGAGCTGGATCACATCCGCGCCGGCCGCCTTCAGGTCGTGGATCTCGGCGTTGACCGCGGCGGCGTAATCCATCACCAGCTCTTCCTCGTCCCGGTAATATTCGTTCTTGGCTTGCCGCGACATCGTGAACGGGCCGGGGAGGGTGATCTTGATCGTGCGGTCGGTATGGCGGCGCAGGAACTCGACGTCGTGCACCTCGACCGGGTGCCGGCGGCGGATCGGGCCGACGATGCGCGGCACGACGACGCTGCCGCTCGACCGCCCGCGCACCGTCGCCGGGTTGTCGAGATCGACGCCGGAAAGCGCCGTCGCAAACCGGTTCGAATAGCTTTCGCGGCGGATCTCGCCATCGCTGATGATGTCGATGCCGGCCTGCTCCATGTCGCGGATGGCGAGCCTTGTGGCGTCGTCCTGCGCCTGCTCCAACCAGGGCTCCGGCACCCGCCACAATTCCTGCGCGCGCACCCGCACCGGCGGCAGATGCGTCAGCCTCTCGCGGTCGATCAGCCAGTCCGGCTGCGGATAGCTGCCGACGACGGTGGTCGGAAGAAGGGTTTCGGTCATCACGGGACCTCGGCCTCGAAGTTGGCGACATGCCCTTGCGGGTGCTTTCTAGTTTTCACCATCTGGCGGCCGCCGCATAGTGGCGGCTCAGCGATGACGGAGGAGACGAGAATGGCTGACGACGGCGGACAAGGCGCGCTGTTCGACAAGGGTCTGGCGATGCGGCGGGCGGTGCTCGGCGCCGAATATGTCGACCGCTCGATCGCCAATGCGGACGCGTTCACCCAGCCCTTTCAAAAGCTGGTCACCGAATGGTGCTGGGGCGAGGTGTGGAACCGGCCCGGCCTCGACAGGAAGACGCGCAGCCTGATCAACCTGGCGATGCTGACCGCGCTCAACCGGCCGAACGAGGTGCGCCTGCATGTGCGCGGCGCGCTCAACAACGGCGTCACCCGCGCGGAGATCCAGGAAGTGCTGCTGCACACGACGGTCTATTGCGGCGTGCCGGCGGCGCTCGAAAGCTTCCGCATCGCCGCCGAGGTGCTGAAGGAAGAGGACGCCAAAAAGCCGTAATCGGGGGCCGCCCGGCGCGGAAGACCCGATCATCTGTCCCTTGAAGCGGCGCGACGCGGATCTCGGCTCGGCAGCTTGACCGGAGAGGCATCCCATCATACAACTGGCGGCTGAAATACGAGGGGCAGATAATGAAAAAGAAGTTTGCCTTTTTTCTCGCAATTGCGACCCTTTTCGGCCTTGTCGCAGCCTTGAGCGGCACGACGCAGGCTCAGTCCTTCAAGGTTTGCAAAAGCACCTTCGCATTATGTACGATCGCGCATTGCGATCCGATTCCCGGAAACGAAAAGCAGGTGTCGTGCCATTGCACGGTCAACACGAGCTATTCCGCCGGACAGGAGCCGTGCCAGGGCGTCAGGCAAACACCCGAAGGACAGCAGATCAGGTCGCGCTATTACCCGGTCAAAAGCTATGCGATATGCTCGAATGACCGTCCCTGGGCATGGTGTCTGGACAAGCCCTGCATCATCGACAAGAACAATCCCGAAGCGGCCGCCTGCACCTGCGACGCGGTAAAAAACCTGGGCGACTACGTCATCGTAACAGGTGCAGACGCCCCAGGCACCTGCACCACGGGCGTGATCTCGTCGGCCACCGTTGCCCAGATAACCCAGGTCACCGATTACCTGAAGACCAAGACCAAAGTGCTGACGCCGTTCGACATCGAGGTCCTGAACCGGCGCAAATAACGGCGCGCGACAGGATTGCCGGCAGACGCATCGGGCGCAGTTGCGCGTGCGTCGTCGCGGGCCGGCCGGACATCGGCAGCCCAGCCTATTTCGACAATGCGACCGGAACTTTTGACGAGGTGGTGACCCGGTCGACACAGCCGGCGACGTCGCCGCTCGCGTCGCGGCATTGGATCACGTCGTTGACCAGGATGCCGCCGATGCCGCTGCACGGCGTTGCCGAAATGTCGAACACCTTGACCATGGTCTTCGCCGGGCGCAGCGGCGCCAATTCGACCGCGAGCCGGCGCGCAATCGTCCCGCCCCGGTCGAAGACGACGAGATCGAGCGTGAACCCGGAGAATGCGTCGGTTCCCGGATTGGCGATGACGAGGTAGGCGCGGCAATTGCCGCCCTGCGGCTCGAGCTTATTGAGCTCGATGCTGATCGATTTCGCCGGCTCGGCCCGCCCCGGCAGCGGCCAGCCGCAGACCGCGAGGAACGAAACCATGCTCGCGGCGACCGCTGTCGACCCGCGCAGGGATAGAATTCGACGGATCAGGACCTGCACGCTGCCTCCCGGACGATTCCGAGGATATCGCACTCCGGCTATGCTGACAGCAAAAACCCGGTTCGCGCATTACGCGATCCGGATTGCGGCAGTTTTCCGGTTGCCATACGATCAAGCGGCAACGGCAGCACGAGACCCGATGATGCCGGCGCTCGACAACGCTGGGGGCCAATCATGCTGACGATTTGGATGGCCGCGGGCGCCGCCATAGCCGGGTTGATCTGCGCAGGAAACAGCAGTTTTGCCGAGGAAACCCAGCTGTCCCTGCCCAATGTGACGATAATTGCGCCGGCCGTCCCCGTCGTGCCGCCCTATCTGCGCGAACCCGGCACGGCCACTGCGCGCAACCCTTATTCCGGCCGAAATCGTGTCGAGGAGAACAAATTCCCGGTGGTCCCGTGCACGGCGACCCGTATTGCCGCCGCCTCGGGCGGCAAATGCCTGCTGGGGTCCCGGCTAATTCCTGGCCCGACCGATCAGATCACCAACCCGAAGGGCGGCAGCAATTGCGACATATCGCTCGACGTTACGATCTACAGCGCCGGCAATCTGTCGGTCGAAGCAGATACGACGATATTCGATCCGTACAAGCTTACCGCCATCGGGTTTCACTCGGCCTATTGCTACGTCTACGGTTACGCAGGATACGATCTGGAAGATTTCCAGGACATGAACCAGATGACGCGGCGCGGCACCAATTGGCACAATCTGGCCGGCGCCGGCGAAGACAAGTCGATCGAATTCTCGGACGGGCCGCATCACTGCGTTGCGGTCAAAAAGGCAGGACCGCCGTGGCAGGGCGGCTACATCTACATGATGCATGCGAGCATCTGCCGCACCGACATGGCCGCGGTGCAGCCGGGCGACGTCGCCTACGCGCTCAGCCTGCTGCAGATCCGGCAATACGATCCGACCGGCAATCTGGAGCACCCCGGACGCTAGCTCCGGCTCCTCGCGATGGCAGGCCGCTCCCGTCATTGATAGGATGCGCGCCGGATGAAGCCACAGCGGTTGCGGTCATGCCGAGCGAAAGAGAGTTCGATTACATCATCGTCGGCGCCGGTTCGGCCGGCTGCGTCCTGGCCAACCGGCTGACCGCGGACGGGCATACGCAGGTGCTGCTGCTCGAAGCCGGCGGCAAGGACCGCAATCCGTGGATTCACATCCCCGCCGGCTTCTACCGCAACATCTATCATCCGAAGATCACCTGGCAGTTCGAGACCGAGCCGCAGGCCGAACTGGGCGGCCGGCAGGTGCCGTGGCCGCGCGGCAAGGTGCTCGGCGGGTCGAGCTCGATCAACGGGCTGATCTACATCCGCGGGCAACGCCAGGATTTCGACCTGTGGCGCCAGCTCGGCAATGCCGGCTGGTCCTATGACGACGTGCTGCCCTATTTCCGCCGCGCCGAGAACCAGGAGCGCGGCGCCGACGCGCATCACGGCGCCGGCGGGCCGCTCGACGTCTCCGATCTGCGGGCCCGGCACGAACTGCACGACGCTTTCATCGCCGCCGCGCAACAGGCCGGCTATCCGCGCAACGACGATTTCAACGGCGCCGAGCAGGACGGCGTCGGGCCGTTGCAGCTGACGGTGCGCAAGATGCGGCGGTGCAGTGCCGCGGTCGCCTATCTGCGCCCGGCCTTGAAGCGGCGGAACCTTTCAGTCGAGATCCACGCCCTGGCGCACCGGGTGCTGTTCGACGGCAAGCGCGCCGCCGGCCTCGAATATTCCCAGCACGGGGTCGTGCACCGGGTCGGTGCGCGGGCCGAGGTTTTGCTCGCCGGGGGCTCGATCAACTCGCCGCAACTGCTGCAATTGTCAGGGATCGGGCCGGGCGAATTGCTGCGCGCGCACGGCATCGCGGTGGTCCACGATCTGCCCGGCGTCGGCGAGAACCTGCAGGATCACATCAACACGCGGGTCGTCTATCGGGTGCGGCGCGCCAACACCTTGAACGAGATCTCGCGCAGCCGGCTGCGCCAGGCCCGGGCCGGGCTCGAATACGCGCTGGCGCGGCGCGGCGCATTGATGATGGGGGCGGCGCCGATCGGCCTTTTCGTCCGCACCCGGCCGGGTCTCGATTCGCCCGACGTGCAGTACCAGTTCCTCGCCGGCAGCTTCATCAAGCCCGGCGAGGCGATGCACGATTTCCCCGGCTGCCAGGCGACCTGCATCCCGTGCCGTCCGGAAAGCCGCGGCTGGCTGCGCATCCGCTCGCCCGACCCGGCCTCGGCGCCGGCGATCCAGCCGAATTACCTGGCAACCCAGGCCGACAAGGACACCCTGATCGCCGGTCTGCGGATCGCCCGCAAGGTGTTCCAGAGCCCGGCGATGGCCGAGCTGGTCGTCGGCGAGTTCCTGCCGGGACCGGCCACCGAGAGCGATGCGGACTGGCTCGACCACATCCGTAAAAACGCCGGCACGACGTTTCACCCGACCTCGACCTGCATGATGGGCGGGGACGAGCGCGCCGTCGTCGACACCGAGCTGCGCGTCCGCGGCGTCGCCGGCCTGCGCGTCATCGACGCTTCGGTCATGCCGACCGTGGTCTCCGGCAACACCAACGCCGCGACGATCATGATCGCCGAGAAGGGCGCCGAGGCGATCCTCGCCGCCGCGCGTTCCGCCGCCGCACCGTCCGTCAGGGCGGCATAAGCATCCGAGCGCTTGTCATTCCGGCATCGCCGGCCCCGGACTGGCCGGATGCGGCGGCGGGTTGCATTTGCGCGCGGCCTGGGCGAGCCTCGCCCGGTCTGTTGCGCTGCACGGAGAACCCCGCCCATGACGACCCGCCCGCCCGCCGAGATCGGCATGCCGCTCGACGAGGTCGACACCCCCGCGCTGGTCATCGACCTCGATGCGTTCGAACGCAATCTCGCGCGCCTGCCGGAGCGGATCGCCGGCAGCGCGGTGCGGCTGCGCCCGCACGCCAAGACCCATAAATGCCCGGTCATCGCGCTGCAGCAGGTGGCGCGGGGGGCGGTCGGGGTCTGCGTGCAAAAGGTCGGCGAGGCCGAGGCAATGGTCTATGGCGGCGTGCCCGACGTGCTCGTCACCAACGAGATCGTCGGCCGGCAGAAATTGCGGCGGCTGATGGCGCTCGCTCCGATCGCCCGGGTCGGCGTTTGCGCCGACGATGCCGGGCAGGTGGACGCGCTCGAAGCGGCGGCGGCCGAAGCCGGGGTGACCATGCCGGTCTATGTCGAAGTCAATATGGGCGGCAACCGCTGCGGCGTCGAGCCGGGCCAGCCGGCGCTCGACCTCGCCCGCCGCGTCGCCGGCGCGCCGCATCTCGGCTTTGCCGGGCTCCAGGCCTATCACGGCTCGGCCCAGCACCTGCGCCAATGGGACGAGCGCCGCCGGGCGATCGCGCAGGCCGCCGACAAGGCCGGGCAGACCCGCGACCTGCTGGAGCAGAACGGGATCCCGTGCCCCACCGTGACCGGCGCCGGCACCGGCAGCTTCGAGTTCGAGATCGGCGAGCGGCGTTTATACCGAGCTGCAATGCGGCTCCTACATCTTTATGGACGCCGATTACGGCCGCAATCTCGACCGCGACGGCGGCTTGACCAGGGCGTTCGAGCCGAGCCTGTTCGTCTGGGCGACGGTAATGAGCCGCCCGGCCGAGGAGCGCGCGATCGTCGATGCCGGGTTGAAGGCACTGGCCTTCGATTCCGGCCCGCCGCTGGTCTGGGACGAGCCTGCCGCCACCTATGAGCGCGCCTCCGACGAGCATGGCCGCCTTGCCGTGTCGGGCGCCACCAACCGGCTGCGTATCGGCGACAAGATCCGTCTCGTCCCCGGCCATTGCGACCCGACCGTCAACCTCTACGACTGGTATGTCTGCGTCCGTGCCGATCGCGTCGAAGCGATCTGGCCGATTGCGGCGCGCGGGGCGGTTTATTGAGCATGTGCGGCGCGGTGATGAGAGGGCGGCCGTCGCGGCGCCGCAATCGGTTGTCGCAAGTGCGCCGGCGATGGCCGCGGGAGACCGCGCCGGTTCGCCCGCGCAGTGCTCGCTAGACGACGAGACCCCTGCGTTTCACAGCCCTTCGAACAAGACCGTCGAGAGGTAGCGCTCGGCAAAGTCGGGCAGGACGACGACGATCGTCTTGCCTGCCATCCCGGTCCGCGCGCCGGCTTCGAGGGCGGCGGCAAGCGCCGCGCCGGACGAGATCCCGACCGCCAGGCCTTCGAGACGGGCGGCTTCCCGCGCGAAGCGGATCGCGGTGTCGTTGCCGATGCGGATGACCTCGTCGATCAGGCTGGTGTCGAGGATCGCCGGGACGAAGCCGGCGCCGAGCCCCTGGATCTTGTGCGAACCCGGCGGCCCGCCGGACAGCACCGCGCTGTCCTCGGGCTCGACCGCGATCATCCGGAGGCCGGGCTTGCGCGGCTTCAGCACCGAGCCGACGCCGGTCAAGGTCCCGCCGGTGCCGACCCCGCTGACCACGACGTCGACGGCACCGCCGGTGTCGCGCCAGATCTCCTCGGCCGTGGTGCGGCGATGGATCTCGGGGTTTGCCGGGTTCTCGAATTGCTGCGGAATGAAGGCATCGGGCAGCGACCTGACGATGGCTTCGGCCCTGGCGATGGCGCCGCGCATGCCCTGCGCCGCCGGCACCAGCTCAAGCTCGGCGCCGAGCAATATCAGCATCCGGCGCCGTTCGAGCGACATGCTGTCGGGCATGGTCAGGATCAGCCGGTAGCCCTTGGCGGCGCAGACGAAGGCGAGCGCGATGCCGGTGTTGCCGGAAGTCGGCTCGACCAGCACGGTGCCGGGCCTGATCCGGCCGGCAGCCTCGGCGGCGGCGATCATCGACACGCCGATGCGGTCCTTGACCGAGCCGAGCGGGTTGAAGAACTCGCATTTGGCGAGGATGTCGGCCTTGGCCCCGGCTGCGCGCGCCAGCCGGTGGATGCGCACGAGCGGGGTCGCGCCGATCGTCTCGGTAATGTCGTCATAGACGCGGCCGCGAAATTCCGCGCTCTGCGGCGTGGTCGCGCTGGCGCTCTCCATCAGGCGTCCTCCGATCGGATGTTTGCTGCCGATGTAGGCGCGCGGCTGCCGCGTCCGCAACAAAACAGCGAACGGACTCGATGGCGGACCGGGTCAGATCACGAAATCGCCGCCTTCGGCGATGCGGCCGGCGATGCCGGCGCGACGGGCGCGGCCGCACAGCTCTTCGAGGGTCAGCGCGTCGAGGCGGCGCATCATCTCCTCCTCCAATTCGAGCCACAGCGGGCGCACGATCTGGTGGCCGAGCGCGCTGCCCGCCGGGTCGCTGATCGGGTCGTCGGCGGTCTCCAGCCGGCGCACCGTGCGCACGATGTCGCCGAGGCTGATCAGCCGCCGCTCGCGCGCCAGCCGATAACCGCCGCTCGGGCCGCGGATGCCGTGCAGGATCTTGTGCCGGACCAGCTCCTGCAGCACCGGTTCGAGATAGCGCCGCGGAATTCCCTGGCGCTCGGTGATCTCGGCGGAGCGCACCGGCACCGGGCCGGCGTTATAGGCGACATCGAGCACCGCCTCGATGGCGAAAAGGAGCTTCTTGGTCAGCCGAACCATGCCGCGCGACCCGCCCTCCCCGATCTGTCACGGGTTCAGTCCCGCGAGTTTCGCCCCGCAAGGCGGCCGCGACAAGCCGCCTCGTGCCGGTTGAGGAGAACCCGTTCGCCGGCCAGCCGCGGTGCGCCGGGAACGGTGTCGCCCCGGCCCGTTCGCCGCGGGTCGAGGCTGCGGCGCGCGACCGTCACGATGATGGCGCGAGCGATGACGGCGCGAGCGATCGGGCGATCCGATCGGCGAGCCGGTCGGCGACCTCGCGCTTGGTCATGACCGGCCAGTCCTCGACACCGTCCGCGTCGATCAGATGGATCGTGTTGCGATCGCCGCCGAAGGTGTCGGTGCCGGGCGAAACGTCGTTGGCAAGGATCCAGTCGCAGCCCTTGCGCTCGCGCTTGGCGCGGGCGTTTTCGACGATGTCGTCGGTCTCGGCGGCAAAGCCGATGACCAGCGCCGGCCGGGCGTTGCCATGCCGGGCGATGCGGGCGAGGATGTCGGGGTTTTCGGCGAGGCGGAGGAGCGGCGGGCCGCCGCCAGCCTTTTTGAGCTTGTGCGCGGCAACGCTCTCGATCCGCCAATCGGCGACGGCCGCCGCCATCACCGCGACATCGACCGGCAGCGCCGTCTCGCAGGCGGCGAGCATCTGCGCCGCGGTCTCGACCGGCACCAGCCGGACCCCGGCCGGCGCCGGCTGCTGCGTCGGGCCGCTGACCAGCACCGTGTCGGCACCGAGGGCGGCGAGCGCCGCCGCGATCGCGTGGCCCTGCTTGCCGGAGGAGTGGTTCGAGAGGTAGCGGACGGGGTCGATCGGCTCGCGCGTCGGCCCGCTCGTCACCAGGGCGCGGCGGCCGGCCAGACGCGCATCGCCGCCGAGCAGGCGCTCGACCGCGGCGACGATCTCCAGCGGCTCGGCCATGCGGCCCGCGCCGGTTTCGCCGCAGGCGAGATCGCCCGAGCCCGGCCCGACCCGCGCGACCCCGCGCCCGGCAAGCGTCTGCAGATTCGCCTGCGTCGCAGGGTGCGCCCACATCATCAAATTCATCGTCGGCGCGATCAGCACCGGCTTGTCGGAGGCGAGCAGCGCCGTCGTCGCCAGATCGTCGGCCAGCCCCGCCGCCATCCGCGCGATCAGATCGGCGCTCGCCGGTGCCACGACGACGAGATCGGCCTCGCGCGTGAGGCGGATATGCCCCATCTCGCTTTCGTCGGTCAGCGACCACAGATCGTCATAGACCTTGTCCTCGCTCAACGAGGCGACCGACAGCGGCGTCACGAAATGCTTTGCCGCCGCCGTCATGAGGCAGCGCACCGCGGCACCGCGCTCGCGCAGCCGGCGGATCAGATCGAGGCTCTTATAGGCCGCGATCCCGCCCGAGATGATCAGCAGGATGCGCCGGTCGTGAAGCAAATCGAAC
Source organism: uncultured Alphaproteobacteria bacterium (assembly GCA_963814865.1). Taxonomy (GTDB): domain Bacteria; phylum Pseudomonadota; class Alphaproteobacteria; order ATCC43930; family CGMCC-115725; genus AP-15. Next base: position 252,164 of record CAWFEN010000009.1, read on the forward strand.
CCTCCGCTGCACTCGCCCGACAGTATGCTACCGCCGGCACACGAGGGCGAGGCCGATCGCGATCCGGGAGCCCGAGCCGCCGCTCCGCAACCTCGCCGGCGCGGCGCGAAATAGCGCGAGGCTTGTGACGCGGCTCACACCGAATTTCCATTCGGCCTCGGATATTCGGGGGGTGCCCGCCGCGTGCAATCAACGGGTGACAGACTGCCCGACCGGGCGCACGCTCCGAATCGCCACCGCACCCGTGCGGGATGCCGGCGAGCCGGGTCAAGGCGGCGCCGGCCACGACACCCACTCTCATCGGGGGAACATCATGGATACGCCAGGAAATACCCAACCCGCATCGGGCGGCGCCACTCTCAGGGCCGCGCTTCATTCCTATGTCCATGTTGCCCGGCGGCCGAACGTCAGGCCCTATTTCAAGGTGGGGCCGACCGGACCGGCGCCGCGGGAGGCGACCGGCGCAGGCCCGTGGAACGTCCCCGATCTGTGCGCCGCCTATAACTGGCCGACCGGCCTCGCCGGCGGCGGCGTGATCGCGATCGTCGAGCTCGGCGGCGGCTGGGTGCAATCCGATATGAACCAGTTCTTCCAGGGGATCGGCCAGCCGGTGCCGCAGATCACCGACGTCTCCGTCGACACCACCAGGAACACCCCCGACCCCGGCGCAAACAGCGCCGATGGCGAGGTCGCGCTCGACATCGAGGTGGCCGGCGCCGCCTATTATGTGGCGACCGGCAAGCCCGCCACGATCCGCGTCTACTGGGCCCAGGACATTGCCGCCGCGGTCCGCGCCGCGACCGCCGACGGGTGCGACGTGTGCTCGATCTCGTGGGGTGCGGACGAAGCCAATTGGGGCGCGCAGGCCGGCCAGGACATGGAGCAGGCGGCGGCCGCCGCCACCGCGGCCGGCATGGTCGTGTTCGCCGCCTCGGGCGACAATGATTCGAGCGACGGCGGGCCGAACCCGGCCAATGTCGATCTCCCCGCCTCGGCGCCGCATGTGATCGGCTGCGGCGGCACGAAGAAGACCCGCACGACGGAAACCGTCTGGAACAATGACCCCGGCAATCCGAGCGGCCAAGGAACGGGCGGCGGCTTCTCGACCCTGTTCACGCCGATGCCCGCTTTCCAGGCGGGGGCGCCGCATGGGCCGGGACGAATGGTGCCGGATGTCGCCGCCAATGCCGACCCGACTACCGGCTACAACATCATTCTGCACGGCGCGCAGGCGCCGATCGGCGGCACCAGCGCGGTCGCCCCGCTCTATGCCGGGCTGTTCGCGTCCTTCGGCACCAAGCTCGGCTACATCACTCCCGAATTATGGCTCAACCACCTCTGCTTCAACGACATCACGCAAGGCGACAACGGCCAGTTCCGCGCCCGCGTCGGTCCCGACGCGTGCACCGGCCTCGGCTCGCCGATCGCCAATAAGCTTGCCGATCTGCTGACCCACCCGGCGGCGAGCGGGACGCGCAAGCTGAAGGATCTCGAAGCCGAGAACGACAGATTGCGCGCGATGATCGCGCAGCTGAGCCAAAAATAGCGGTACCTTCGGGAGCCGGCCCGCGGCATATGCCGGGCCGGCTCCCACCGCCCGCAGCGATACCGGGCGGCGGGCGAGCCGGGAAGCCCGCATCGGCGGAAGCTCAGCCGGCCGGGCGCTATCGCGCCGCGCCCTGCGGGCGATGGCGTTTGACCGCATCGGGGTTGGTCGAATCGGCGCCCATATAGATGCCGCGCTCCCAGTGGCGCTTCAGCGGGTCGGCGACCTTCAACGCCATCCGGCCGATATGCTCGATCTCGATCTCGACGGTCTCGCCGTCCTGCAAGGCGCCGAGCCCCTCGTGATTGGTGCCGCAGGCGATCAGGTCGCCGGTGTTCAGGGTCATTACCGTCGAGGCGAACTCGATCAGTTCCGGCACCCGGTGCTCCATGTCGTCGGTGTTGTAATTGTGCCGCAGCTGGCCGTCGTTCCAAAAGCGCACGACGACATCGTTGGGCTCGGGGATCTCATCGGCGGTGGCGATGCACGGGCCGATCGGGGCGAAGCTGTCGAAGGATTTGCCGAGCCAGCTGCCGGCCTTCCAGGTCCGCCGCCCCTCGCCGCGCGCCGACACGTCGATCAGGCAGGTATAGCCGAACACCGCGCTGCGCCAATCCGCCGGTGCCACCTTTTTCGCCGGCCCCTTGATGACCAGCGCCAGCTCGGCCTCGTGCATGAAGATCCACGGCTCGGTGAATTCGGGCAGCCGGATCGTGTCGCCGGGCCCGACCACCGCCTCGGGGTTCTTCAGGAACATGTTCAAGGGCCGCGCCTCGCGCTGCGCGTGCTCCCAGTAATTGGCGATGCAGCACAGGATCTTGCCGGGCCGCGGCAGGGGCGGGCACAGCCGCACCCGATCGAGCGGCACCGCCTCGGCTTCGGCCGCCAGCTTTTCGAGCGCCGGCCGCAGCCGCTCAAACCCGTCGATCAGGCCCTGCATCGTCAATTGCGGCGTATATCCGCGTTCGACCGCCCCGGCGAGCCCGACGATGCCGCGCCCGGTCAGCAATCCCGGCTCCGGTTCGCCCGGCCCCGCCCTCAGGAACAGCACCAATTTCATCATCGGCCTCGCTGCCGCTGCCGGTGCGGGTCACTTCACCGGCAGCATCAGGTGCTCGTACGGGGTTCCGGGCCACATCACATAGGGCTCTTTGACGTTGGGATCCGCCGTCGTCGGATAGCTCGCCATCTCCTTGACCATCGGGCCGACGATCATCACGTGGGGTCCGGTCTTGGTCCAGTGATTGCCGGGCTGCGGCTTTGCCCCGTAGGGGTCGGTATTGCTGACGCCGTGATCGCCGGCGAGCATGTACATGAAACCGACCTTGTCGGGCGGGGGCGCATGGGTCTGCCAGGCGTGAGCCCATTCCATCGCATTGGCATCGGCGCACATCGGGGTGCCGTCCGGCAGCACCATGCAGGTGAAGCCGTTGCCGCCCTTCTTCAACGTCTGCATCGTGCCGTTGGCCATCCGCACGACCGTCGCGTCGCGAACGATCTGCGCCGGCGCGGCGGTCGCCACCCTTTTCATATAGGCAGAATCGGAACCCGATTGGGCGCCGGCGGCGCCGGCAACAGCCGCCAGCGGCACGCTCAGCGCAAGGCTCGTCAAGATTTTTCGCACAGACATGCTCCCTCCCGGTCTTCTATTCGCTCTGAACATGCCTTGCCGGGGCGTTCTTTGCCAGCGATTTATCCGCCATCCGCGCCGCTTCCCGGCCGACCGGCGCGCCGCCGCCGGCCGTTGCGGAGCCTTTCCGCCGATTTCCCTGAATGCTATGGTTTTTGCCCTGGATGACGTCCTCCCGGAGATGGCGGATGGCGCTCGCGAGCACGCCCACGCCGGCGGTGCGAGTCAGACAAAAGATATTGCTGCAGGCTCAAATTCGGCGTGCTCTGCGCACTGAGGCTGCGAGCCTCAGTGCGCTCGCGCTGCGGTCAAAAGCACTGTGGGGCTATGACGCTGCCTTCATGGAAGCATGTCGCGCCCCGCTGACCGTGGACCCCGAGGCGATTGCGAAACGCCCGTTCTACGTCCTCGACGAAGGCGGCACGATCACGGGGTTCTACGGCCTGAGCGGCCAGCCTCCTCGGGGAGAGATCGAGTTTCTGTTCGTCGAGCCGAAGCGCGTTCGCGGCGGTCGCGGGCAACGATTGGCACGGCATCTCCTGGCAATGGCCCGAAGCCTCGGGCTCGAGGAGGTGGACGTTTCGGCCGATCCGTTTGCTGAGGGCTTTTATGTGGCGATGGGTGCCATGCGGATCGCCGAAGTTCCGTCCGACGCGATACCAAATCGCCTGATCCCGCGATTGCGATTCTCCCTGCTCACGGATCGTGTCACCGTACCATCTGTCTGAATTGCATCACGAGCGGCGCGTCGCCCTTGGCCGCGTTGGCATTCTCGACCGATGCGCAGCCGGTGGCGCCGCAAAAAATGCACCGGAAAGTTATGTAATGCCTTGGTTGTTCATCATATTTGCAGACGTTTTCGAAGTCGCATGGCCCTTTCTACTGAAATAGGCGCGAGAATACTCCAGATGGTCGCCGTTGTGGGTGGCACAGGTCGGTGTCCCGATAATGTTTCTGTTGGATGAATCGATCAGGCGCTTGCCGGCGGCAACGGTGTATGCAACCTTCGCGGGAATTGGCGTGGCGGGAACGGCGATTGTTGGCATGCTGGTTTTCGGTGAAAGCGTGAGTATCGGGCGGGTATCTTCGTTGGTGTTGATTGTCGTCGGGCTGGTCGGCTTGAAAATCTTTTCCGGCGCCGAGTGACGGCGGCTCGACGCAAATGCGCTATCGGTCGCGCGCGACCGGCCGGCCGGCGAACCTGTCAGCGAGGAGTTCTTGCCATTGATCGAGCGATACGTTGCTGCGGCGCCACCGACCGATCGAACCACGAGCACGCGATCAAGATGACCAAAATGCAGGGCGGGGTGTTCGGGTCGGTCGCCCGCTCGGAAGCGCTGCTGGCGACCCTGGAATAGGCCGCGGACCGCAGCACGGCGGCTTCCGGGCCGCGAGCGCATGACAACCATCGCGATTCTCGGTTTGACAGCGCGCGGGAGAGCCGCCGAACCTGCGGCGACGAAGGCGGGAGGGCGTGATGGAAATTCGCCGGATGGGTTCGCAGATCGGCGTGGAGGTTGCGGGCGTCGATGTCAGGACGCTCGACGATGCCGGGTTCGCGCCGATCTACCGGGCCTGGCTCGACTACAACGTCATGGTGGTGCGCGACCAGGATCTGACGATCCCGGATTTCCTGCGCTACAGCCGCCGCTTCGGGCCGGTCGTGCCGCACCCGTCGAAATCGACGCGGAACCAGGAATATCCGGAGATCACGATGCTCGGCATCGACAAATTCGACGCCGACGGCAAGTTGCGCAACGAGATCTACCGCCGCGGCGCCGAGGGCTGGCACACCGACGGCGCCTACAATCAGCAGCCGTTCAAGGCGACCCAGCTTTATGCGTTGGCGGTTCCGAGCCGCGGCGGCAACACGTTGTTCGCCAACGGCTATGCCGCCTATGATGCATTGCCGCAACGGCTCAAGGAACGGCTCGACGGAGCGATCGGCGCCTTCTCCTATGGCGGGCGCCGCGGCAAGGCGAGGCTGCTGAACCCCGAGGACCAGGACTGGACCCCGGTGTTTCACCCGATCATCCGCACCCATCCCGAAACCGGGCGCAAATCGCTCTATTTCGACCCCGGCAAGATCGTCAGCCTGGTCGGCGTCGCGGAGCGCGAGGGCGACGAGCTGATCGCCGAATTGAAAGAGCGGATGATCACTTCCGACGCCGAATACCACCATGTCTGGCGCAAGGGCGACATCGTCATCTGGGACAATCGCTGCTCGTACCACAAGGCCGCCGGCGACTATCCGCCCGAGGAAGACCGCATCCACTGGCGGGTGTCGATCAACGATTTCGGCGTCGAAGCCCTCGAAGCCGCGGAGTAATCGCGATGAGCATCGAAATCGTCCCGTTCGAAGCCGGGCTCGGCGCCGAGATCCGCGGTGTCGACATCGGCAGGCTTCTGTCCGCTGGGGATCGCGACGCGATCCGCGTCGCCTGGCTCGATCATCTGGTCTTGCGGTTTCGCGAGCAGCCGATGAATGACGCGCAGCACATGGCCTTCACCCGGCAATTCGGCGAGCTCGAATTCAACCCGGCGGCGCTGATCGCCAGGCAATACGGGGTCGAGACCCAGACCGCGGGCCGCCGCAGCGAAATCCCGCCGGAAATCTCGGTCATCTCCAACATCGTCGAAGACGGCAAGGCGATCGGCGGGCTCGGCGATGGCGAGGCGTTCTGGCATACCGACAGCTCGTTTGTCGACGTGCCGCCGGCGGCCAGTCTGCTGCGCTCGCTGGAGGTGCCGCCGCCGAGCGCCGGCGGGTCGACCTATTTCCTCAACATGTATTCGGCTTACGAGACCCTGCCCGAGGACACGAAGCGTCGGATCGACGGCCTGAGGATGATCCATGCCGCGACCCATTCGAGCGGCGGCAAGGCGCATAAGGGGTTCGAAACCGTCGCCGACGTGTCGAAGGTGCCGGGCGCGCAGCAGCCGATGGTCCGCACCCATCCCGAGACCGGCCGCAAGGCGCTGTTTCTCGGCCGCCGGATCAACGCCTATGTCAGCGGGCTGCCGGTCGCGGAAAGCGAGGCGCTGCTCGACGCGCTGTGGGACCACACGACCCAGGAGAAATTCACCTGGCGTCAGGATTGGCGGGTCGGCGACCTGATCTGGTGGGACAACCGCTGCGCGATGCACCGCCGCGACGCGTTCGACCCGGCGAGCCGCCGGCTGATGCACCGCACGCAGCTCAAGGGCACCCGTCCCGTCTAGGGTGCATCGGCTCAAAGAGGCCGGTCAGCGGGGACGCGAGCGAATCACGGATTTGATCACGCCCCGCGGCCGCCCGGAGATTTCAGCGATCTTGCGGTCTTGAGCCTCGATATAGGGCTTCGCGACCGCATCCCCGTCGATGCCGCCGAGTTCCGAGCCCGGGATTTTGCGGTTCGAGCTGCGTGCGCCGTCCTCATAGAGGACGTCGAAGAAGACGAAGCCGCTGGCGTTTGCTGCCGCCTTCTCGCGTCTGGGCATCTTTCACCTCAATGGATCGCGGCCTGGCGCGGCGCCGAGGGTCAGCCGGCCCGGCCGCGATCGCGTTCGAGCCGCTCGAGAAAGCCTTCGAAACAGGCCCACAGCTCGGCGGCGACATCCCTCGCGTCGAGCGGCTTGCGCGGCCCGGCTTTGACCATCTCCTGCTGCTGGCGCGAGGCCTCGCAGGCGAGCAGGGCGGCGGCGATCTTGTTACCCTCCGACATTGGCAATCTCCTCGGCCGATATTCCCGATGTTCCCCGGCCGCCAAAATTTCGCGCAACTCGGCTCAATCGGATAGCCTGTCGAGATCGGCGAGCACCCTCGCGATCAGTTCCTGGCGGCGCGGATCCTGCGCCTCGGGCGTGACCGCGAACAGTCGAATGAGATAGCGCGCCTTTGCGGCGGCCTCGGGCCAGGTCGTCGAGGGGACGGCAACGGCATTGCGCTCGAATTCCTCCTGGCGGCGCCGCAGGGCTGCCTGGTCGGCCTCGACCTCCTGGAGCCGCCGGCGGATTTCCGTCGATTTCTGAGCGGCCAGGCCGCGATGCTCGTCGAGTTCGACCGGGTCGTCCGTCATTGTCGCTTTCCATTTGCGGCCAGCGCTGTCCGAGGGCGCCAGTCAGCGTCGCATCGCACCGATGCCGAGCTTGGAGTTTCAGGAGTTGCCGCAGTCTCAGCTGGTCAACGCCGCTTTCTCTGAGTCGCCGGCTGAAACGTCATTATGTGGGATTGATCGACAGCCAATTCAACAGCGATATAATCGCAATTTTCATGTTATGTCCGGTCCGTCATCGAGGTAATCATCAGCCATTGTACCTGGAGACTCCAGTCCCCACGTAAGAGGACGCGACAGATCATTGTCGCTTTTAACGCCTTCATATTATCCAGAACCCGCGGCTCGACGATCGTCGGCGGACGCGCATGCTGGTGCGAGGAGACTCTCGATGGCATTCCGCCCATTGCAGGATCGGGTTGTGATCCGGCGCGTCGCCGCGGAGGAGAAAACCGCGGGCGGCATCTTCATCCCCGACACCGCGCAGGAAAAGCCGATGGAAGGCGAAGTCGTCGCGGTCGGCCCGGGCGCCTATTCGAAAGATGGCAAGATCCACCCGCCGGAGGTCAAGGTCGGCGACCGCGTGCTTTTCGGCAAATGGTCCGGGACCGAAATCAAGCTGGACGGCGAAGAGCTCATCATCATCAATGAATCCGACCTTATCGGCGTGGTCGACAAGACTGCGCTGCTGAAGGCCGCTTGAGGAGATCATCATGGCAGCGAAAGACATAAGATTTAATGCGGATGCACGCGATCGAATGCTGCGCGGCATCGATCTTCTCGCCGATACCGTCAAGGTGACGCTCGGCCCCAAGGGGCGCAACGTGGTGCTCGACAAATCCTACGGCGCACCGCGCATCACCAAGGACGGCGTCACCGTCGCCAAGGAAATCGAGCTCGCCGACCGGTTCGAGAACATGGGCGCGCAGATGGTCAGGGAGGTCGCCTCGAAGACCAGCGATCTCGCCGGCGACGGCACCACGACGGCGACCGTGCTGGCCCAGGCGATCGTGCGCGAGGGGGTCAAGGCGGTGGCCGCCGGCATGAACCCGATGGACCTGAAGCGCGGCGTCGACATGGCGGTCGAGGCCGTCGTCGCCGACATCAAGAGCCGCTCGAAGAAGGTCTCGACGGATGCCGAAATCGCTCAGGTCGGCACGATCTCGGCGAATGGCGATCGTGAAATCGGCGAGATGATCGCCGAAGCGATGCGCAAAGTCGGCAAAGAAGGCGTGATCACGGTCGAAGAGGCAAAATCTCTGGAGACCGAGCTCGACGTCGTCGAGGGCATGCAGTTCGATCGCGGCTATCTGTCGCCCTATTTCGTGACCAATGCCGAGAAGATGTTCGCCGAGCTGGAGAATCCGTACATTCTGCTGCACGAAAAGAAGCTGCCCGGATTGCAGGCGATGCTCCCGTTGCTCGAAGCCGTGGTGCAGAGCGACAAGCCGCTGCTGATCGTGGCCGAGGACATCGAGGGCGAAGCCTTGGCCACGCTCGTGGTCAACAAGCTGCGCGGCGGCTTGAAGGTGGCCGCGGTCAAGGCGCCGGGCTTCGGCGACCGCCGCAAGGCCATGCTCGAAGACATCGCCGTGCTGACCGGCGGGCAGGTCATCAGCGACGACCTTGGCATCAAGTTCGAGAACGTCACGCTCGACATGCTCGGCCGTGCCAAAAAGGTGCGCATCGAGAAGGAGAACACGACGATCATCGACGGCGCCGGCAACAAGACGGACATCCAGGGCCGGGTCGGCCAGCTGCGCGCCCAGATCGAGGAATCGACCTCGGACTACGACACCGAAAAGCTGCAGGAACGGCTCGCCAAGCTCGCCGGCGGCGTCGCGATCATCCGCGTCGGCGGTTCCACCGAGATCGAAGTGAAGGAGCGCCGGGACCGCGTCGATGACGCGATGCACGCGACCCGCGCCGCGGTCGAGGAAGGCATCGTTGCCGGCGGCGGCGTCGCCCTCCTCTATGCCGGCAAGGCGCTCGCCAAGCTCAATACCGAAAACGACGACCAGAAGGCCGGCATCGACATCGTGCGTCGGGCGCTGCAGGCGCCGGTCCGGCAGATCGTCGCAAATGCCGGGGGCGAGGGCTCGGTCGTCGCCGGCAAGCTCCTGGAAAAGGGCGATGCCAATCACGGCTTCGATGCGCAGACCGGCGAATTCGCCGACATGGTGAAAAGCGGCATCATCGACCCGACCAAGGTCGTGCGCCTCGCCTTGCAGGGTGCCGCTTCCGTGGCCTCGCTGCTGATCACCACCGAGGTGATGGTTGCCGAAAAATCCGACAACAGCGCCGCCGCTCCGATGCCGGGCGGGAACATGGGCGGCATGGGTTTCTGAGAGCGCTGCCGCAGTAGTTCGCGAGATGGATCGCCGCTCCTTCCATAAGGATGGAAGAGCGGCGGTCTGCGGATTTCGCCGCAAGACGGTTTCCGCTCGGAAATAGGATGTTCCGATGGAAAGCAGCCTGATCAAGCACCTCGTTGCTGCCGCCGAAAGCGGCGATCCCGCGGCGCAATTCAATCTCGGTGTGCTTTACGACAACCGCTTGGACGACAACGGATATCCGACCGAAGGCAATCGGGTGGAGGCGATGAAGTGGCTGCTGGCTGCCGCCGAGCAGGGGCTGGCCCGCGCCCAAAGCAGGCTCGCCGAGATGTACGCCGACGGCTCGGATGCGCCGGAGGACCATATCAGCGCTTGTGCCTGGTTCCTGCTGGCGACGACCGGCTCGCACGGGATCCACCGGGACAGGGCTCGATTCGGCTACGAGCGCCTCTCCTCGCATCTGACGCCGGCGCAACTCACCCGGGCAAGATGCTTTGCCGGGAGCCGCACGGCGAAGAGGCCGAGCGAAGCCGATCCGGTTGAATCGCCGAAAGTTGCTGATCGGAGAGAAGCGTCATGAAGACCTGGTTCGTCCCGCCCCTGGTAATTCCGGTTCTCGTCGTCCTGATGGTGGTTGCGTTTGCGGCCTATCGCGCACTCTGGTGAGCAGCGAGCAAATCATGGCGGGCGCCGACGGGACGCCATTCCAAAGCCGTCAAGAAAAAGTCTGCTCTTTCCGCGGCGGATTCTGCCTGGAAAATGCAGAAATCGTTGCCACTTAATATCGAGCAGCGATGTACAGGAAGGGATGATATTCATGAGCATGTCAATAAATCGCCGAGCGAACGGGTTCGCCAAATGCGCGAAGACTGGCGGGCCGAAGAAGTTCGAAAATGTTCGCGGCATTGCCGGTGAGGGCGGCGTGGTCCCGGCTCCGGATCTCGTTCCGGCAGTGACGATGCCGGAGGAGCAGCCGCATCGGCCATGGCTCGTCCCTGGGGCCGGCAGGCTCTGAGGTGCGTTCCGACAAAGACTTGCGACAAGAGGTAGAGGATAGCCGCTGATGCAAGTTTTCGTGCGAGACAACGACATCAATTCAGCTTTGCGCGTATTGAAAAAGAAGATGCAGCGCGAAGGCACCTTCCGCGAGATGAAGCGGCGGCGGGCTTACGAGAAGCCGTCGGAACGCCGGGTGCGCGAAAAGGCCGAGGCGATCCGCCGGCATCGCAAGGCGATGCGCAAACGCCTCGAGCGCGAAGGGTATTGAAGCGGGTGCCACCCGCCCGAGATCGCCGCATCTCGGACATCGCCGAGAACGACCGCCGCGAAAATCGGGCACGCCGTGCCGGCTTCAGCCCCGGCCGGCACAAACCTTTTGACGCCGGTGCGGGGCCGGGTCCAGTGTGCGCCGGCAATTCAAAACAAGCCGGCGAACCCTGCTAATGGACCTTCCTGCAAGCGTGGCCGCACTCGAAGAACAGCTGTGCGGCACGGGCGAGATCGCGCCCGATCCGGAATTATTCGACGGAGCGGCGGTGTTCGCCGCCGAGCGCGAGCGGATCTTCGTTCAGCCGTGGATCGCGCTCGACCACGAATCGCGTCTCGCCGGGGATGGCAGCTGGTTCCGGGCCGACGCTGCCGGCCGCTCGCTGCTGGCGACCCGAGAACCGGACGGGCGCCTGCATGCGCTGCGCAATGTCTGCCTGCATGCCGGCTATCCCGTCTGCGATGCGGAGGAGGGGCCCGGCAACCGGCTCGTCTGCCTCTATCACGGCTGGGAATACACGCTCGACGGCCGGCTGGTCGAGCCGGAGCTGTCGGCGCGGATCGACCCGGCGCGGCTGCGCCTGCCGAGCTATCCGATCGCCGTTCGCGACGGCCTGATCTTTGTCGATCTCTCCGGCCGGGGCGATATGGCGCAGGCGGATGCCGACCCGATCCCGGCCTGGCTGGCCGGCGCGGCGGTGACCCGGCGGATGCGCTACAACACGACATGGAACTGGAAATTCGCCCTCCAATTCCTGAAATCGTCGCCGCAGCTGTTTCTCGACGATGCCGGCGCCGGCGAGAGTTGGCGCGTGTTCGGACCGCTCAGCCTGATGCTGGTGCAGGCTCGGCAGGCCGCGCTCGTTCGCGTCATCCCGAAATTCGCCGGCCAGACCGATATTCAGCTGATCGAGATGACCGCAGGGGAGAGGCCGCAGAGCCCGGTCCCGTCCGATGGCGCCGACCGGGTCGCCGACGGCCTGTTGCGCGCTGGCGCCGAAGGCCCGCCGGCCGCGCTCGACCAGCATTTTTTCACTTGGTACTGGTCGCTGATGTCGGCGAATTGACCGAAAGGACCGCGGAAACCGCCGAGCACGCTTCAGGCCGTCACCAGCGCGTGTCGAAGCCGGCAAAAGCGTGCGGGATGCGGCGGATGTCGGAAACCAGCTCGCGCTGCAGCCCGCCCGGCGCGTCGGCCGGGAAATTCATCTCGATCGAATTGGCGAGGCCGCCATAGCGCTGTGCGATTGCGCCGGTGATTTCCCGATAGGTGCCGCAGGCGGCGAAGAGGCGCACGATATCGTCCGGGATTTCCGCCGCCATCTCGTCCCAGCGTCGGTCGACCGACAGCCGATGCAGCCTCAGCCCGATCTCGTCGAGCCCGTGCAGCGCCAGGATCGGCAGGTAGGTGCGGGTCGACCCGTAAAAGGCGATGCGTTTGCGCACCCGATCCATCGCCTGCCGGACCGCCGCCTCGTCGGGGCCCGTCGCGACGAAGCCGCCGCCGTGAATATCGAAATGCGCCCGGCTGCGCCCGCTGCGCCGCATTCCCTCGGCGATCTGCGGAAGGCAGACTTCTTCGAGATACCGGCGCGAACAGAGCGGATGCAGCCGCACCCCGTCGCCGACCTCGCCCGCGACGCGCAGCATCGCCGCGCCGACCGCGGCGACGGCAATGGGCGGCATCGCCAGCCCGGCCGGTTCGGGGGAAAAATCCGGGGTCATCAGGGTCAGCCGGTAATGCTCGCCCCGGTAGTCGAGCCTTGCGCCGGTCTCCCAGCAGCGCCAGACCGCCCGCAATGCCCGGATGAAATCGCGCAGCCGCGGCGCCGGCGGGCTCCAGGCGATGCCGAAGCGCCGCTCGTTGTGGCCCTTGACCTGGCTGCCCAGACCGAGGACGAGCCGCCCGCCGGAATTGGCGTGCAGGTCCCAGGCCTGGCCGGCCATGATGGTGGGGCTGCGCGGGAACGCGACCGCTACCGAGCTCGTCAGCTCGATCCGCCCGGTCGCGAGCGCCGCGAAAGCGAGCGGGGTGAAAACCTCGTGGCCCAGCTCCACCGTCATCACGCCGTCGAAGCCGACCGCTTCGGCCGCCGCGGCGAACGGTGCCGCCTCGCGCCAATGCCGCATCGGCAGCAAGGTGAAGACGCGCATCAGGCGCCGCCGCCGGCTCGGCCTTCGTCCGGCGGCACCGCTGCCCGCGCCATGACGAACACGAGGAACAGCGAAAACCACAAGGTGCCTTGCCACCATTCCTGCCAGATGCCGTAGGTGCCGAGACAGGCGACAAATGCCGCCGCGAGGCCGCCGCCCGCCGCCGCGGCGAAGAGGCGCGGCCAATCGGCGGCGGCGAGGGCGAGCCAGGCTGACGCCGTCACCAGCGCAAAGAGCACGGCGCCCGGCACGCCGAGCTCGAGCCAGAGTTGCAGCGGCGCATTGTGAGGATGCAAGCGGCAGCCAGGTCTCGCCGGGCTCGATCGGGTCGTTGCCGCCCGGGATCGCCCGCGAGGAATCGAGCCCCCAGCCGATAATCGCATGCTCGGCGATCCGGTCGCCGACAAACGACCAGATCAATAACCGGTGCCCGGCCGATTGCTTGATCGCGTCTGCCGTTTCAGTGAAGGCCGGCAGCCGCTCGAGCCGGGCGAAGGTCAGCGGCGCGGTGACGATCAGGAGGATCGACGCCGCCGCCGCGGCGCGCGCGGCGCGGATGCGCGAGACATAGAGGAGCAGAGCCATCACCAGGCCGGCGGTCAGCGCCGTCTTCGCTGCCGTGCCGGCGAGCATGTAGACGGTCGCCACTCCCGCGGCCGCGAGCAGCAGGGCGACGGCGGCTCGGCCGCGGCGCAGCGGCACGGCGCTCGCCGGCAGCAGCAGGATGGCGAACGCGACCGATGCCTGGTTGAGCCAGGCCGCTTGATAGACCCGGCTGGAGAAGGGCGCGCTCAGCGCGCCGCGCGTGGCGAAATCGGCCGCCGCCATCGCGATCCCGAGGACGAACCCGCCGAGCAGGAACAGGGTCAGCCGGCGCGGCGCCGCGAGCAGATCGACAGCGGCGGCGAGCGCCAGACCGGCGGCAAAGAGGCCGGCGAGCCGCGCCGCCATGTCGAGGCTATGCCGCGGATCGATCGCCCAGAGGGCCGAGACGATCCCCCAGGCGAGCAGAGATCCGAGGAGCGCGGCGGGGGCGGTGAGGGCGGGGCGCCAAGCCCGGATGCCTGCCGACAGCACCAGCCCGCCGGCGAACAGCCCGGCCGCCGAGGCCAGCGGGGCGACGCCGCGCGGCGCCAGGACGAGAAGCGGGAAGAAGAGCAGCGCCGCCGCGTCGAGGCCTGCCTCGAGCCAGCCCGCCGAGCGCCGAAGCGCCGCTGGCGAAAGCGGGCGATACGCGGTTCGTGGCCAATACCGGCGGAGGTCGGCCTTGGAATGCTCCAAGGCCCGCACTACGGGCAGATTTCGATCACGGAAAAGAAAAAGGCGATCTCCTGCGCGGCGTTCTCGGGCGAATCGGAGCCGTGCACCGAATTCGCCTCGATCGACAGAGCGAAATCCTTGCGGATTGTCCCCGCAGCGGCGTTTTCCGGGTTCGTCGCCCCCATGATCTCGCGGCTGAGCGCCACCGCGTCCGGTCCTTCGAGCACCTGGACCACAACCGGACCGGACATCATGAAGTCGACGAGGCCGCGATAAAACGGGCGCTCGGCATGAACTTCATAAAAGCGTTCGGCCTGCGCCTTGGTCAGGTGCAATCGTTTCTGCGCGACGACGCGCAACCCTCGGCGTTCGAAGCGGTCGTTGATCGCCCCGGTCAGGTTGCGCGCGGTCGCATCCGGCTTGATGATCGACAGCGTCCGTTCGATGGCCATCTGCATCTTCTCGATCGGCGGCAAGCCGCGGGGTCATATCACCCGCCCGCGCCGCCTTCAATCGGCGGCACGGGTGGCTGGCGGGTCAGGCCTCGCGTTCCCAGCCCGAGGCCGTCTGCCGCCAATAGGTCAGGGTGTGGCCGGCGTCGCGGGCGCGGCGCCAGCGCCGGCGTGCCGCCTCGACCGCGCCCTCGTCATTGCCGTCGAAGAGATCGGCGCAGCGCGCATAGGCCGCGAGGTCGTCGGCATCGACGCCGTCGACCAGCACCAGCATCGCGGCGCTGTTGGGGTTATCGTCGCGCTCGGTCAGCCAGATCGGCTGGGCGGCGGCGTTGCCGTCGCCGCTCGATCCGTGCGGCAGAAAGCTCGCCTCGTCATAAGTCCACAGCACCGTGTCGAGATGCCGGACGCGCTCCGCCGAGCCGGCTCTGACGACGATCCGATGACCCTGCGCGCGCGCCCGTTCGAGCAGCCGGGGCAGGGCGCGTTCGAGCGGCGTCGACAGCAGATGGTAGAAGCCGATCTCGGCCACGCTCGTCCGCCCACGCCGCGCCGCGGGTCAACTCATCTCGAAATACCGGGCGACGAAGCGGTCGAGCAGGCGCAGGCCGAAGGCGGTGGCGCCCTTCGGCACGGTCGCGGCGTCCTTCGCGGACCACGCCATCCCGGCGATGTCGAGATGCGCCCACGGCGCCTTGTTGACGAAGCGCTGCAGGAACTGCGCAGCGGTGATGCTGCCGGCGGCGCGGCCGCCGATGTTTTTGACGTCGGCGGCGTCGCTGTCGATCTCGCGGTCATAGCTGTCGGCGAGCGGCAGGCGCCACAGCTCTTCGCCGACCGCCTTGCCGGCTTCGATCAGGCGGTCGGCGATTTCGTCGTCATTGGCGAACAGCCCGCCGCGATGGTGGCCGAGCGCCACCACGACGGCACCCGTCAGGGTCGCCAGATCGATCATCAGCCGCGGCTTGAAACGGTCCTGGCAATACCACAGCGCATCGGCCAGAACGAGCCGGCCTTCGGCGTCGGTGTTCAGGACCTCGATGGTTTGACCCGACATCGAGGTGACGATGTCGCCCGGCCGCTGCGCCGTGCCGGACGGCATGTTTTCAACGAGGCCGACGATTCCGACCGCGTTCACCCTGGCCTTGCGCGCGGCGAGCAGCCGCATCAAGCCGATGACGACTGCGGAGCCGGCCATGTCCCATTTCATCTCCGCCATGCCGGCCGCCGGCTTGATCGAGATGCCGCCGGTGTCGAAGGTCACGCCCTTGCCGACAAAGGCGAGCGGTGCCGCATCGGCGCCGCCGCCGGCGGGACCGCCGCGCCATTCCATGACGACGAGGCGCGGCGGCCGGGCGCTGCCCTGCGCCACGCCGAGCAGCGCGTTCATGCCGAGCTCGCGCATGCGGTCGGCATCGAAGACCTCGACCGCGACGCCGAGATCCCGCAACGTCTCGGCCTGCGCCGCCAGGGTTTCCGGATAGAGCACGTTGGCCGGTTCGGAAACCAGGTCGCGGGCAAAGAACACCGCTTTCGCGGTCTGTTCGAGCGGCCGGTAGGCGCGCTTCGCCGCGCCGGCGGCGGCGGTCGCGAGCGTCAGGCGATCGAGCGCCGGTTTCTGCTCGGGTTTCTGCTTCGTCTTGTACTTGTCGAAGCGATAGGATTTCAGCTGCGCGCCGAGGGCCAGCCGGGCCGCCGCATCCGCCTCGCCGATCGGCGCGCCGTCGCCGACATCGACCGCAACGGTCGCCGCTTTTTCCCCGGCGCCGTTCAGGTGGTCGGCAAGCTTGCCGCCGAGCTCCTCGTACAGCCGGGCATCAGCGGCGTCGGGCCTGCCGAGCCCGTAAAGGACGATGCGGCTGACCGGCAAATCGGCGGCGCCGACGATCGGCAGCAATTCGCCCTTCTTGCCGCTGAACCGGGCGGCGGCGGCAAGCGCGCGAGCGACCGCGCCACCGGAGGCTTCATCGAGCCGTCTTGCGGCCGGCGTCAACACCGCCTCCTCCCAGATCCCTGCCGCGACGGCACCGGAGGAAGGCAGGCTTGGCTCGGCAAAGGCGATCTTCATGGTGCGACCTCCAGAGCAGGGATGCCGGCGCCGCCGGGCGGGTGCGGCGCTGCGGCGGCGGTTTCGTGATAGATACAACACCGGCGCCGCGCGGCGCCAGAGACCGCCGTGCCAACTCGAAGCCGCCCGGGAAATGCTGCTGGCCCGGCCGGCGGGGGGTCCTTATGATCGGCCGCCGATGACGGGCCTCAACCGCTACATCCTGCGTCAGTGTTTCGCCGTCATGATCTTCGTGACCGCGGCGCTGAGCGCAGCGGTCTGGCTTGCGCAGTCGCTGCGGCTGATCGACCTTGCGGTCAACGGCGGACTGTCGATCGAGGTCTTCCTGTATCTTGCGGTGCTGATCCTGCCGCGCTTCCTCGACATCGTGCTGCCGATCGGCGTCTTCATCGCCGTGCTGTTTACGTTCAACCGGCTGACCGCCGAGAGCGAACTCGTTGTCATGCGATCGGCGGGATTGAGCCCGCTGGCGCTGGCCAAGCCGGTGATGATGCTCGCCCTGATCGCCTATCTGATCCTGATGAGCCTGTCGCTCTACTTCCTCCCGGTGGCGAATGGCGCGTTCAAGGATCTGCAGTTCGAAATCCGCAACCGCTTTGTTTCGAGCCTGATCCAGGAGGGCGCTTTCACCACGGTCTCCGACAGGCTCACCTTTTACGTCCGCGACCGCGATGACCACGGGGAGGTGACCGGGCTGATGATCAACGACACCCGAGACCCTCTGCGCCCGGTTACGATCTTTGCCGAGCGAGCCGCCTTCGTAGATACCCCGGCCGGTTCGCGCATCATCATGATCGACGGCAACCGCCAGCAATTCGACACTCAGACCCACAAGCTTTCGGTCCTGACCTTCGACCGCTATACGCTCGATCTCGATACGCTGCACGATGCCCCGGTGGTCCGCTTTCGCGAGGCACCGGAACGCTTTCTCAACGAGCTGATATTCCCGCCGGCGGATCTTCACGACGCGTTTTTGCGCCACACTTTCTCGGTCGAGGCGCATCAGCGCATTCTCGTCCCGCTCTCCGCTCTAAGCTTTGCGATGATCCCGCTCGCCTGCCTCTTGCCGGGAGAGTTCAATCGGCGCGGACATTTGAAGCGCATCCTGCTCGCAATTGTCGTGGCGTTCCTTTTCGAATTGGTCAACCTCGGCATCGACGACCTCGGCGCACGCTTTGGCGCGGCGGTCCCACTGATGTATATGACCGACCTCTTGCCGTTCCTGGCCGGGTTGGGGGTTCTGCTGCACGGCGGAATTCGGCTCGGGTTCCGCTGGCCCGCCCTCGCTGCAGGCCAGGCGCGCTGACCGGGACGGCGATCGGGAGGCGGTTGTCGGTGCAGCTAGCAAGAACCCTGTCCGCCTACATAGCACGGCAGTTCTTCACGTGGTTCTGCGGCGTGTTCGGGGCGATGGCGGTCGTTACCTTTCTGCTCGACTACATCGAGCTGATCCGCCGCAGCGGCACGAAGGCGCAGGCGACGTTCGGGCTGCTGTTCAAAATGGCGGCGCTGCAATTGCCGCAGACGGCACAGGAGGCGCTGCCGTTTGCGATTCTGTTCGGCACGATGCTCGCCTTCTGGCGGCTGACCCGCAGCAACGAGCTCGTCGTCGCCCGCGCCGCGGGGTTCTCGGTATGGCAATTCCTGACCCCGGCCGTGCTCGTGGCGCTGCTGGTCGGCATTTTCGCGGTGACGGTCTTCAACCCGATCGCCTCGTCGGCCGAGGCGAGCTACGAACAGCTGGACGCGCGCGTTCTGCGCCAGGGATCCGATGAGCTGTCGCTGTCGCGGTCGGGATTGTGGCTTCGGCAGAGCGACCAGGCCGGCAACCAGGTCATCATCCACGCCGACAAGCTGACATCCCCGGATCTGAGGCTCGACCGCGTCACCCTGTTCTTCTTTAACGGCGTCACCGAGTTCACCTCGCGGGTCGATGCGCGAACGGCAAGGCTCGATCGCGGGGAGTGGCTCGTCGAAGACGGCATGCGCTGGCTGCCCGGCCAGGCACCGCAGCCCTTCGCCGTGCTGCGTCTGCCGACCCAGCTGACGCCGCGCAAGATCGAGGAGAGCTTTGCCTCGCCCGATACGATGTCGTTCTGGGAATTGCCCGGCTTCATCGCTTTGCTCGAGCAGTCGGGCTTTCCGGCGCAGCGCCATCGCCTGCATTTCGACGTGCTGCTCGCCCGCCCGTTTCTGCTGTGCACGATGGTGCTGGTGGCGGCGACCTTCAGCCTGCGCATGCAGCGGCGCGGCGGCGCCGGCATGATGATCGTCGGCGGCGTGGTCAGCGGCTTTCTGCTCTACGTCCTCTCCAACATCGTCTTCGCCCTCGGGCTTTCCGCCAGGGTCCCGGTCGCCCTCGCCGCCTGGACGCCGACGGGGGTGAGCCTGATCTTCGGTGCCTCGATGCTGCTCCACCTGGAAGACGGCTGATGGCGAATCCGCCGGGCGTTCCACGGCGCGGATTTCGCGGGCTGCGGCCGCTTGCCTGCGCGGTCGGCACGCTGCTCGGCGTGCTCGGCCTGGCCGGCGGTGCGGTTCCGGCCGCTGCCCAATTCCATTCGAGCCAGCAAACCCAGAACAAAAATGCCCCGATCGTCTTCCGTGCCGACACCGTCGAGTACGACGAGCAGCTGGCACTCACGGTAGCCCGCGGCCATGTCGAAATCTCGCAGAACGGCGAGACCCTGCTCGCCGATACGGCCACCTACAACCAGCGCACCGATACGATCACGGCATCGGGGCATGTCAGCCTGTCGCAGCCGACCGGCGAGATCCTGTTTGCCGATTATCTCGAGCTGCGCGACGCGATGAAGGAGGGGTTCGGCAAGGATGTACGCATGCTGCTCTCCGACCGCTCGCGGCTCGCCGCCAACACCGCGCGCCGCACCAACGGCAATCGGACCGAGTTGCGGCGCGCGGTGTATTCTCCCTGCGATTTGTGCCGGAAGGATCCAAGCGCGCCGCCGGGCTGGCAGATCGAGGCGCGCGAGATCGACCATGACAAAGATCTGAAGATCGTCGAGTTCCGGGACGCCACCATGCAGATCGATGGCTGGCCGATCTTTTTTACCCCCTACATTTCGGCCCCGGATCCCTCGGTCAAGCGTGCCAGCGGGTTCCTCGCCCCTACGTTCGGCGGCTCCAGCACCGTCGGCGCGTCGCTGACGATCCCCTATTTCCTGGTTCTCGGACCCGACAAGGATCTGACTTTGGCGCCGCGCATCACCACCATGGCGGGTCCGGTGCTCGGCGCCGAATATCGTGAACGTTTTGGCGACGGCATGATCGACGCGCTCGGCAGCCTGAACTACAGCAACCCGGGATCGAGCGACTCGACCGACACGACCGATCAGGTGCGTGGAAATATCAACGAGCACAGCGTATTCGACCTCGACGACACGTGGCGCACCGGCCTCGACGTGCAGCGGGTCTCCGATCAGAGCTACCTGCTGGAGTTCGGTTACGGCAACCCGCTGTTGAATGCGGAGATCAGCCGCGGCTATCTCGAAGGCTTCGAACCGCGCGCCTCGACCGATATCGACACCTATCTGTTTCAGCCGTTATTGCCGGGGATCGGCGATTCGACCCAGCCGATCGTGCTGCCGGTCGCCAACCGCGATTGGCAGAGCGAGCCCGACGAGTTCGGCGGGCGGTGGAACCTCAACGCCAATCTTCTGGATATCGTCCGCGCGGTGGGCACGCAGACCCGGCGGCTGTCGCTCGGCTCGGAATGGGAGCGCAGCTTCCAGGACGGCATCGGCGGCGACTACCTGTTTACCGCGAGCGTGCGCGGCGACGGCTATTCGGTCAACAATCTGAGCCCATTGTCGAACCCGGACCTGCCTTCCGCTTTCTTTTCGGTAAACGGGGCGCCGCCGCTCGATCCGATCGCGACGAACTTTCTCACCGCCCGGGCGTTCCCGCAGGTCGGGCTCAAATGGAGCTACCCGCTGATCCATCCCGGCGGCACGATGACGCCGTTTTTCGAGCCGATCGTCGCCGCCTATGCCGCGCCGAACAGCGGCAACCAGCAACGGATTCCGGACGAGGACAGCCTGTCCTTCCAATATGACGATACCGATCTGTTCCGGCCCGACCGCCTGGCCGGCTACGACATTCTCGATACCGGCCAGCGGGTCGATTACGGGGCCAAGTTCGGCCTCTACGACAACAGCGGCGGCAGCTACCGAGCGCTGATCGGGCAAAGCTACCGCGCCGAGGACAATACCTTCCTGCCGCTGGGCTCGGGCGCCGAACAGCAGCGTTCCGACGTCGTCGGGCGGGTCGTGCTGTCGCCGAGCTCGTATCTCGATCTGATCTACCGCTTCCGCCTCGACGGGAGCAATCTGTCTTATCGGGCGCAGCAGGCCTCGATCAGCGGCGGACCGGCGAATCTGCGCGCCAGCGTCAATTTCATCCTGCTCCCGGCGCAATTGCCGAGCGAGGCGATGATCAACCCCTTCACCGGCCAGAATGTGCTCTACGGCAAGCAGGAGCAACTCTCCTTCGTCGTCACCGCGAAGCTCACGCGCTATTGGTCGGTGCAGGGCATCGAGACGCTCAACCTGACCAACAGCACGAACCTCGTCAATGGCGTGGCCACGCCGGAATCAAGCAGCGCCAGCCTCTACGCCTCGTTGTCGGCAATCTATCAGGACGAGTGCATGGCCTTTGTCGGCGCGCTGACCCAGTCCGGCATCCGCAACGGCGCGGTCAGTCCGGGGGTCTCGGTTCTGTTCAGCGTCGTGTTCAAGAATCTCGGCGAAGTCGGCGGCACCGTCGCCTCGCTCACCGGGACCGGGCTCCCGTGATCGCGGCGGCGCGGTTTCGGGCGCCGTCGGGCATGTCGCGACATCGCCGGGGGAGCTGGTGTATTCTCGATGGACCGGCAGATAAGCGCGGGGGTTGTCGTCGATGATCATAACTCGTTGGTTCGGCGCGCTGCTGATCGGCCTATCCGGCTTCGCCGGGACGGCGGTGGCCGAGGTCGCGGTGCTGCAGGCCCCGGGGGCGCACATCCCGGCGCACGCGTCGGCGCGGGCGCCTGCAGCGCATCCCCCGCCGGGAGGCCAGTTTCCCGAAGTCCGCATTGCCGCCGTCGTCAATGACGACGTGATCTCGGTCGACGACCTCAAGTCGCGTGTCGGGATGGTCCTGCTGTCGACCAACATCGGCGATTCGGCAGACATCCGCCGGCGTGTCGCCGCCCAGGTGCTGCGGACAATGATCGATGAAAAGCTGCAGATGCAGGAGGCCAAGCGCAAAAACATCACCGCCACGGCGGCTGAGATAAAAAAGGCGATCGCCTCGATCGAAAAGCAAAACAACATGAAGGCCGGCCAGCTCGACGGGATGCTCAAGACGCACGGCATCGAGCGCAGCGCGCTCGTCGACCAGATCACGGCATCGATCGTGTGGTCAAAACTGGTGCGGCAGATGGCGGAGGATGCCGACCCGGTTTCGGATGAAGAGATCGACGACGCACTCCGCCGTCTCAAGGAAAACGCGAATGAGCCGCAGAGTTGGGTCGCCGAGATCTTTCTCGCGGTCGACAACCCGCAGCAGGATGACGAGATGCGGCAGCTGGCCGAGCGGCTTACCGACCAGATGAAGCAGGGTGCCCGCTTCTCTGCTGTCGCCCAGCAATTCTCGCAATCCGCGACGGCCGCCGTCGGCGGCGATCTCGGCTGGATCCGTCCCGAGGAGCTGAGTCCCGAATTGGCGAAGGCCGTCGCACAAATGCGGCCGGGAGAACTGTCTCCGCCGATCCGGACCCCGGCCGGGTATTACCTCCTGCTCGTTCTCGACCGGCACAACAGCCGCTCGGCCGGCCCGGAGGATACGAAGCTGCATCTTGTGCAGGTCGTCTTTCCGCTGTCGCCGCAGGCGAGCGACACCCTGCGTCGGGCCGCGCTGGCCGAAGCGGA
The DNA here is from genome assembly GCA_963814865.1 of uncultured Alphaproteobacteria bacterium. Classification (GTDB taxonomy): domain Bacteria; phylum Pseudomonadota; class Alphaproteobacteria; order ATCC43930; family CGMCC-115725; genus AP-15. Next base: position 274,840 of record CAWFEN010000009.1, read on the forward strand.
GAGCGCCAGGGAGACGGCGAAGAATTGCGACGACATGCTGAGGATCGGCAAGGAGAAGGCGCCGCAGCTTTCGAGCGAAGGCGACCTCGAGGTCAGCCAGATCTCCCCGGCGATGCGCAGCATGGTGCTCGGGCTCGGGATCGGAAAGCCATCGCAGCCGATCATCGAAAAAAACGGGGTCGGCGTGATTATGGTCTGCAGCAAGGCGGCGCCGGGCGCGGCGCCGATCCCTACACGCGAGGGGGTCGCCGAGACGCTGACGCGCCAGCGTCTCGACATTCTCGCGCGGCGCTATCTGCGCGATCTGCGGCGCGCCGCCTTTGTCGACGTCAGGGTATGAGGCCGGTGCCGCTGCCGCTTGCCGTGACGATGGGTGAACCCGCCGGGATCGGCGGCGAGATCGCGCTGATGGCGTGGCTCGCCCGTCGTCAGGGCGTGCCGCCGTTTTACCTGATCGACGATCCCGGGCGCCTCGTTTCCCTGGCCGGCCGGCTCGGCTGGCCGGTGCCGATCAGGCCGATCGAGGCTCCCGAGCGGGCGCTTGACGCATTTGCCGAGGCGCTTCCGGTTGTCCCGATCGGGGTCGCGCCGCGCGCCCGGCCGGCGCATCCCGATCCCGCGGACATGCCGGCCATCATCGGCGCCATCGACACCGCCGTCGCCGATGTCCGCAGCGGCCGTGCCGCCGCGCTCGTCACCAACCCGATCCACAAGGACAGCCTCTATCGCGCGGGCTTTCGCCATCCGGGCCATACCGAGTACCTGGCCGAACTCGCCGGAGCGGTCGAGGACCCGGTCATGATGCTGGTCTCGCCGGCGCTGCGCGTCGTCCCGGTCACGATCCATCTGCCCTTGCGCCGGGCGATCGAACGCCTCAGCACGGCGGCCATCGTACATGCCGGGCGGGTGGCCGCCGCCGCGCTGCGCCGGGATTTCGGCATCGCCGCGCCGATCCTTGCCGTTGCCGGGCTCAACCCGCATGCCGGCGAGGGAGGCAGTCTCGGCCGCGAGGAAATCGAGATCGTCGAGCCGGCGATCGCCGAGCTGCGCGCCGCCGGCATCGACGCGCGCGGCCCGCTGCCGGCCGATACGATGTTCCACGCCGAAGCGCGACGGGGCTACGACGCGGCTCTGTGCCTGTATCACGACCAGGCGCTGATCCCGATCAAGGCGATCGATTTTTATGGCGGCGTCAACGTGACCCTGGGGCTGCCGTTCGTGCGCACCTCGCCCGATCACGGCACCGCGTTCGCGATCGCCGGCAAGGGCGTGGCGCGGCCGGACAGCCTGATTGCCGCGCTGCGGCTGGCGGCCGAAATGGCGGCGCGGCGAGCGGCGGACCGCCGCTGAGACGCCTTTGTCCGATCCGGCCGGAACCGCATTGCCGCTGCGCGAGGTGATCGCGCGCTACGGCATCGCGGCGCGCCGGCGCCTCGGGCAGAATTTTCTCTTCGACCTCAATCTGACCAGCCGGATCGCCCGCGCGGCGGGGCCGTTCGGTCATGCGACGATCGTCGAGATCGGCGCCGGCCCCGGCGGCCTGACCCGCGCCTTGCTGACAGCGGGCGCCCGCCGCATCGTCGCGATCGAGCGCGACCCGCGCTGTCTCGCCGCCTTGGGCGCGCTGGCCGCCGCCCATCCCGGCCGGCTGGAGATCGTCGCCGGCGACGCGCTGGTACTCGATCCGGCCGTGCTTTGCGGGCCGCCGCGCAAGATCGTCGCGAACCTCCCCTACAACATCGCCACGGTGCTGCTGCTCGGCTGGCTCGACCATATTCGGGAATACGAAAGCCTGACCCTGATGTTCCAGCGCGAGGTCGCGCTGCGGCTCGTCGCGGCGCCGCGCAGCAAAGCCTATGGCCGACTGTCGGTGCTGACCCAGTGGCTGACCGAGCCGCGCATTCTGTTCGACGTACCGGGCCGCGCCTTTGTCCCGCCGCCCAAGGTGACTTCGAGCGTCGTCGCCATCGTTCCCCGCGCCCAACCGCTGGCGCCCGCCGCGAAACCCGCGCTCGAACGCGTCACCGCCGCCGCATTCGGCCAGCGCCGCAAGATGCTGCGCTCCAGCCTGGCATCGCTCGGGATCGCCGTCGCCCCATTGCTCGAACGCGCCGGGATTACGCCGACGGCCCGCGCTGAAGAACTTTCGGTCGCCGAGTTCTGCGCCCTGGCACGAGCGATCGAGGCAGGATAGTCGGGAACGCCAAACCGTGGCGGCGACCGCGCTGCCGCCGTCTGTCGGACAAGCACAGTTGCGGGATCCGCTGCAGATGCAGCGCCGGGGGAAACGCGGTCTAGCCTGTGGGTCGTAACCGGCCGGCGACGGCGGTGCCCTCGCGTCTGTATTGCGTTCGGGCGCGGCGCTCTGCGACCGGATTTACAGCCGCATGTCGGGCGTGGCAATTTCCGGCGTCGGGCAGGATGAAGGCGGGCGGCGATGGCGGGACGGCTCGCGGGCAAGCGCGCATTGGTGACCGCGGCGGGGCAGGGGATCGGCCGCGCGGCGGCGCTGGCCTTTGCCGCCGAAGGTGCCAGCGTGCTGGCAACCGACATCGCCGAGGACAAGCTCGCCTCGCTGGCGGATGCGCTGATCGCGACGCGACGGCTCGACGTCAGCGAGGATGACGCGATCACCGCCCTTGCCGGCGAGCTGGCGCCGCTCGACGTGCTGTTCAACTGCGCCGGCTTTGTTCATCACGGCACGATCCTCGACGCCGAGCCGCTCGACTGGGACGCCTCCTTCGCGCTCAACGTGCGGTCGATGTACATGATGATCCGCGCCTTTCTGCCCAAGATGCTGGAGCGCGGCAGCGGCGCCTCGATCGTCAACATGGCGTCGACCGTTTCCTCGGTCAAAGGCGCGCCGAACCGCTGCGTCTATGGCGCGACCAAGGCGGCGGTGATCGGGCTGACCAAATCGGTCGCCGCCGATTTCATCATTCAGGGGATCCGCTGCAACGCGATCTGCCCGGGCACGATCGCCACACCTTCGCTCGAAGACCGCATCGCCGCGCAGGGGGTGCGCCTCGTCGGCGGCAGCGCAGCGGCGCGCCGCGCCTTTGTCGAGCGCCAGCCGCTCGGCCGGCTCGGCACAGCGGCCGAGGTGGCGGCCCTCGCCGTCTACCTCGCCTCGGATGAATCGTCGTTTACGACCGGCGCGATCCACGTGATCGACGGCGGCTTCACCCTTTGAATTGCAACCGGAGGCATCACCATGAAGCTTCTTCGCTACGGACCGCCGGGCCAGGAAAAGCCGGGCCTCGCCGATCGCGACGGCAAGATCCGCGACCTCTCCGGCGTGGTCGGCGATATCGACGGCGCGGCACTGGCCCCGGCATCGCTCGCCCGGCTGCGCGGGATCGATCCGACGAGCCTGCCGCTCGTGTCGGGCACGCCGCGGCTCGGGCCGAGCGTCGGCGCGGTGTCCAAAATCGTCGCCATCGGGCTCAATTATCGCCTGCATGCGCAGGAGGCGGGTGCTGCGATCCCCTCCGAGCCGATCTTCTTCATGAAGGCGATATCCTCGATTTGCGGCCCGAACGACGACGTGATCATCCCGAAGGGCTCGCAGAAGGCCGATTACGAGGTCGAGCTCGGCATCGTCATCGGCAGCCTCGCCCGTCACGTCTCCGAGGCCGATGCGCGCCGGCACGTCGCCGGTTATTGCGTCGTCAACGATGTGTCCGAACGCGAGTTTCAGATCGAGCGCGGCGGGCAGTGGACCAAGGGCAAGAGCGCCGACACCTTCTGTCCGATCGGCCCGTGGCTGGTCACCGCCGACGAAATCCCCGATCCCGGCAAGCTGGCGCTGTGGACCGAGGTCAATGGCGAGCGGCGCCAGAACAGCAACACCGGCGACCTGATCTTCGGCGTCGACGAGATCGTCAGCTATGTCAGCCGGTTCATGACCTTGCTGCCGGGCGACGTAATCCCGACCGGGACGCCTTCGGGGGTCGGCATGGGCTTCAAGCCGCCGAAGTTCCTCAAGCCCGGCGACCGGATGCGGCTCTCGGTCGAGGGTCTTGGCGAACAGAACCAGCGGCTGGTGGCTTATACCGGGTGACGCCGGACGCCGGGCGGCAATGAGGTGGGAACGGGGCGATGTGACGGCTGGCGCGAGGCGGCGGATCTGCGATATGATTCGGTGTTCCGTGCGGTCGCCGGATTCTATTGCGCGTTTAGAGGACCCATGTACGAACGCCGCCCCGGCTTCTTCCGCGAAGACACTCCCCCCGGCCGTCGCCTCGAAGCCAAAGTCAAGTGGTTCAATGCCAGCAAGGGTTTTGGCTTCGTCACCCCGTCCGACGGGTCGCAGGACGCGTTTCTGCCGATGGCGGTCCTGCGCCGGGCCGGTTACGAGGACGTTCGCGAAGGCGCCTCGATCACCTGCGAGGTCGGCGCCGGCGCAAAGGGCCCGCTGGTGACCAGTGTCCTGAATGTCGACACCAGCACGGCAACGGCACCGTCGGGCGGCGGGTCCGACCACCGCACGCCCGGGCCGGCCACGACCCTGGAGGGTGCGGTGAAATGGTTCGAGCCCGAAAAGGGCTACGGGTTCATTTCTCCCGACGGTGGCGGCAAGGACGTGTTTATCCACATCACGGCGCTGCGCCGCAGCGGGGTCAACGCTCTCGACCCCGGCCAACGGGTGCGGGTCGAGGTGGTCGACGGCAAGAAAGGCCAGGAGGCCGAGCGCATCACCCTGATCTGATGGCTGCCGTTGCCGGGGGTGAACAAGAAGGCAGACCCGGCCCGGCCCTTGGGTGGAATGGCGGCTTCGATCAGGATGACGTGGCGCGCGTGCGCGGCCGGGCGTAGTGTGCATTCGACGCACCGCGAACGGCCGGCGGCGGCGCACGGCGCCGGCCATGACGAGAGCGAGACCATGGACCTGCACGATACGATCCGCACCTACCGTCTTTTTTCCGGCTCCTACGACTTTGTTTTCGGCCCGGTGTTTCACCCCGGGCGCAAGGCCGCCGTCCGCATCGCCAACGACCGGCCGGGGCAGCGGATTCTCGAAGTCGGCGTCGGCACCGGCCTGTCGCTCCCCCATTTCCGCGCGGATTCGCGCGTGACCGGAATCGACGTCTCGGCCGAGATGCTGGCGAAGGCCAAGCGCCGCACGGCCCGCTTCGATCTCGCCCATGTCGAGGGCCTCTACGAGATGGATGCGGAGAACCTCGACTTTCCCGACAATTCCTTCGACGCGGTGCTGGCGCTCTACGTCGCCTCGGTGGTGCCGAGCCCCACGCGATTCTCGGCGGAAATGCGCCGCGTCTGCATCCCCGGCGGGACGATCGTCGTGGTCAACCACTTCACCAGCGAAAACCCGCTGATGCGCTTTATGGAAAAGCGCGTGGCCCGGCTCGCCCGCCATGTCGGCTTTCACGCCGATTTCCCGTTCGACGCCTTCCGCCGCGACAGCCAATTGTCGATCCGCGAGGTGCGGCCGAGCAACCTCTTCGGCTATTGGCAGCTATTGCGCTGCGTCAACGAAAAACCGGCCTCGAGCTTGAGCTGATTGAGCTTGAGCTAATTGAGTTTGAGCTAATTCCCGGCGGCCGCCCGCCACACGCGGATCTCGCGCAGCAACGCCTCGATCGCGCCGCCGGCAAAGCCGAGCGAGGTCTCGTCCACGAGCCGGCCGTCGCGGATTTTGTCGGCAGCGGCGGTGATCGTCACCTCGCGCGCCAGCACCACCCGAGACAGCATCGAGGCGAGCGCCACCTGCATATGCTCGAGGCAGCGGGCGCCGCCCAACGGCCCATGCGAGGTCGCCATGATCGCCACCGGCTTATACGCCATGACCGAGGCAAAGGCCGGGCGCGAGGCCCAATCGAGCGCGTTCTTCAAAACGCCGGGAATGCTGTGGTTGAACTCCGGCGCGCACAAGACGAGCCCGTCAGCCTCGGCGATCGCCGAAAGCAGCGCCCTGACCGGGGCCGGGCGCCGCTCGCCTTCAAAATCCTGGTCGTAGGGCGGGATCGGCCGCAGGTCCCAGATCGCCAGATCGGCCCGCCCGGCGAATTTCTCGCGCATCGTCTCCAGCACCGCGTTCGAATAGGAGCCGCGGCGCAGGCTGCCGGACATTCCTATGAGGCGGGCCGGCATCGGCTCGGACATCGCGGCTGGTTTCCTCGCAGAGCGTCGGGCCGCACGTCATAGCCAAAGGCGCTCGCCAATGGCAACCTCCTCGCGCAGGATGGTCGCGCGTGATGCCGGGATGCCGAGATTGCCGGGTGGCGGGATGATGCTCGAATTGGCGGCTGATCGCGCGGGCGAGGGGTGCGCGAAACCATGAGTTTGCGTGCGTCGCGTCGCGGCCTCGTCCCGCCCTTCATCGCCATGGATGTGCTGCGCGCGGCCAACGAACGCGAGGCCGCAGGGGCGGAGATCATCCATCTCGAAGTCGGCCAGCCCGGCACCCAGGCGCCCGCGGCCGTGCGCGAGGCTGCGCGGCAGGCGCTGGCGAGCGCGCCGATCGGCTATACCGATGCGCTCGGCATCGCACCGCTGCGGCAGGCGATCGCCGCGGATTATGGCGCGCGCTATGGCATCGCGGTCGATCCCGGCGAGGTCGTGGTCACCACCGGCTCCTCGGCGGCCTTTCAGCTGGCCTTTCTCGCCGCTTTCGAGGCCGGCGACCGGGTTGCGCTCGCAATCCCCGGCTATCCCGCCTATCGCAACATCCTGGCCGCGCTCGGCCTCGAGCCGGTGCTGATCGAAGCCGGCGCGAACGCCCATTACCAGCCGACCCCGGAACTCCTGGCCGGGGCGGGGCCGCTCGACGGGCTGATCGTCGCCAGCCCGGCCAATCCGACCGGCACGATGATCGGCGCCGCCGATCTCGCGCAGCTCGCCGCCTATTGCCATGACCACAGCATTCGCCTCGTCTCGGACGAGATCTATCATGGGATCACCTACGAGACCCCGGCAGCGACCGCACGCGCCTTTGGCCGCGAGGCGGTCGTCGTCAACTCGTTCTCGAAATATTACAGCATGACCGGCTGGCGGCTCGGCTGGATGCTGGTGCCGCCGGATCTCGCGCGCTCGGTCGAATGCCTGGCGCAGAATTTCTACATTTCGCCGCCGGCTCTGTCGCAGCTCGCGGCGCTCCCGGTGTTCGGCTGCCGCGCCGAGCTCGACGGCCATGTCGCACGCTATCGCGCCAACCGCGATCTGCTGGTCGAAACTTTGTCCGCCGCCGGCCTCACCCGCTTCGCGCCGGCCGAAGGAGCGTTCTACCTGTATGTCGACGTGTCGGGCCTGACCCGCGACAGCGAGGATTTCTGCCGCCGCCTCCTCGCCGAGACCGGCGTCGCGATTACCCCCGGTCTCGATTTCGACCCGCTTCACGGCGGCGGTTGGGTGCGTCTGTCGTTCGCCGGCGCGACCGACGACGTGGCCGAGGCGGCGCGCCGCCTCGCCGTCTGGCTGCCGCGGCAAGGCTGAACCGTCACGGGCCAAACGCCACTGCGAGCGTCATGGCGGCGATTGGTCCTCTGCCGTGCGGCGGCTCGTCAACCGTCTGCGGCAGGTTGGGATTGACAACATGCCAGAAATAGAACAAAAAGGGAACTAGGCAATAAGGGTGTTTTCCGGGCATGTCCCGCGAGTTTTTGATGGCGTTGCGCGAGCGGGTTCGGCGGATCGAACGGCCGGCTACGGCCGCGCATGGGGTGTCGCCGTTCGGCATCGCCGCGATCGACCGGGCATTGCCGGGCGGCGGGCTCGCACGCGGCGCCTTGCACGAGATCCTGGGAACAGGCGGCGACGAGGAGGATGGCGCGCTCGCCGCCGCCTTCGCCGCCGGCATCCTTGGCCGGCTGACGGCAAAAGCGAACGGCATCGTGCTGTGGTGCCTGCCGCGGCCGGATCTTTACGGACCCGGCCTCGCCGCGCACGGGCTCGATCCCGGACGTCTCGTGCTGGTCGGGATGCGGCGCGACGCCGAGATCCTGTGGGCGATGGAAGAAGGGCTGCGCGCTGCCAGCGTCGCCGCGGTGGTCGGCGAAATCGGCACATTGCCGATGGTGGCAAGCCGCCGCTTGCAGCTCGCCGCGGAACATTCCGGCGTCACCGCCTTTCTGCTGCGGCGCTGGCGCGACGGGGGCGAGGCGGTGCACGAACGCAACCTGCCGAACGCCGCGACGACGCGCTGGCGGATCTCGGCATTGCCGTCGCAGCCCATTTCCACCGGGTTCGACACCCTTGTTCTCCCTCTCCCCCGCGGCGGAGAGGGCCGGGGTGAGGGGGTGGCGCCCGCAGCCTGGCACAGGGGAGCCCCCCTCGCCCTTCCCTCTCCCCCTGGCAGGGGGAGAGGGTTTTTCACAGAGCCGGGGATTGGGCGACCGCGCTGGCGGGTCGAGCTGCTGCGCTGCCGCGGCGGCGAGCCGGCATGCTGGGAAATCGAGGTGATGGATGCGGCGGGTTCTCTATCTCTGGCTGAAGCACTGGCCGATCGACCGATGGCGCATACTTTCCCGCCGGAGAAAAAATTCCGTCGCAGCGGCTGATAAGGCGCCGTTCGCCACGGTGATCGACGCCGCCGGGCGGCACCTGCTTGCCGCGGTCAACTCGGCAGCCGCAGTGGCGGGCCTCGCGCCGGGAATGCCTTTGGCCGACGCGCTTTCCTTTCTGCCCGGTCTCGCCACCGCCGCGGCCGAGCCTGCGGAGGATATGGCGGCGCTCCGGCGGCTGGCGGAATGGTGCGGCCGCTACAGCCCGTGGACCGCTCCCGACGGGGTGGACGGGGTGCGGATCGAGATCACCGGCTCGGCTCATCTGTGGGGCGGGGAACAGGCGCTCGCCGTCGATCTCGCGGCCCGGCTCGACCATCAGGGCATTTCCTGCCGCATCGCCATTGCCGACACGCTCGGCGCCGCCTGGGCGCTGGCCCGCTTTGCGCCGATGAGCGAGAGCGCCGTGATCCTGCCATCGGGAGACGCGTGCGCCGGTCTCGCCGCGCTGCCGGTCGAGGCGCTGCGCCTCGACCCGGCCACCGCCGGAGGATTGCGGCGGGTCGGCTTGCAGCGGGTCGGCGATCTCTGCGCGATGCCGCGCGCCGCCCTCGCGCACCGTTTCGGCGAGGGGGTGGCGCGGCATCTCGATCAAGCCCAGGGTGATCTGCCCGAGCCGCTGTCGCCCTTGGGCGAAGCGCCGGTGCGGCGGGTGCGGCTGAGCTTTGCCGAGCCGATCGCCGATCCCGCCGACCTTGCGCGAGCGGCCGAACAACTCGCCGCGGATCTGGTCGGCCGTCTGACCCAGGAAGGGACCGGCGCGCGGCGGCTCGATCTCGCCTTTTATCGCATTGACGGCCGGGTCGAGCGCATCGGGCTCGGCACCGCGCGTCCGAGCCGCGATCCGCACCACCTTGCCGCCCTGTTCAAGGAGCGGCTCGACACGATCGATCCCGGTCTCGGCGTCGAAGACATGATCCTCTCCGCTTTTGTGGTCGAGCCCCTGGCTCCCGAGCAGATCGGTCTCGCCGGCGAGCCGGCGGGTGGGGCCGCTCCGCTCCTCGACCGGCTCGGCAACAAGCTCGGCCTCGCCGCGCTCTATCGGCTCGAGCCGCGCGAGAGCCACATCCCCGAACGCGCCTCGGTCAGGGTGCCGGTCGCAGAGGGGGCGAACGGCACGGTCTCGGATCAGTTCTTCCGGGCAGATGCGGAGTGGCGCGGTGGTTCTGATAAACCGCCCCGTCCGATCCGGCTGTTCGAGCCGCCGGAGCCGATCGAGGCCTTCTGGCTGTTGCCCGACGACCCGCCTTTCCGGTTCACCTGGCGCCGGCATCCGCATCGGGTGCGGCATGCCGACGGGCCGGAGCGGATCGCCGAGGAATGGTGGCGCCCCAAAGCATCCGGCGCCGTCGACGCGATCCGTGACTATTACCGGGTCGAGGACGAGGACGGACGGCAATTCTGGCTGTTCCGCGCCGGTCTCGCCGGCAGCAATCCCCCGCCGCGCTGGTTCATCCATGGCGTCTTTACCTGAGCCGAATTCGGCGTTACGCCGAGCTGCAGGTCACCACCAACTTCTCGTTCCTGCGCGGTGCGTCGCATCCGGCCGAGCTGGTGACGATTGCGGCGGCGCTCGGCCATGCCGCGATCGCGATCACCGACCGCAACAGCCTCGCCGGCATCGTGCGCGCGCACCAGGCGGCGAAGAGGGCCAATTTCCGCCTTGTCGTCGGCTGCCGTCTCGATCTCTGCGACGGCGCGAGCCTGCTCGCTTTTCCCGAGGATCGCGCCGCCTATGGCCGGTTGACCCGGCTGTTGACCCTCGGCAAATGCCGCGCGCCCAAAGGCGAATGCCGTCTCGACTATGCCGATGTGGTCGTCCATGGCGCGGGCCAGATCGTCGTCGTGCTGCCGACCGGCGCCGTGGATGTGGCGTATTTAGCCGCCCGTGTCGCAGCGGATTTTTCGGGCCGCGCCTATCTCGCTGCACACCATCTCTATCGCGGTGACGACACGCACCGCCTCGCCCATCTCGCTGCTCTTGCCGAGGCGGCCGGGCTGCCGCTGGTCGCGACCAACGATGTGCTCTACCACGTTCCCGAGCGGCGGCGGTTGCAGGATGTGGTGACCTGCATTCGTGAAGGCTGCACGATCGCCGAAGCGGGCTATCGCCTCGCCGCCAATGCCGAGCGCCATTTGAAATCGCCGCAGGAGATGGCGCGGCTGTTCCGCTTCCATCCGGACGCCGTCGCGCGCAGCCTCGACATCGTCGAGCGTTGCCGGTTCAGCCTCGACGAATTGCGCTACGAATACCCGGACGAGACCGCCGCCGATGGCCGCACCCCGCAGCAGCGGCTTGCCGGTCTCGCCTGGGAGGGGGCCGCCGAGCGCTTTCATTCTTCCGTCGCCCCCGCGGAAGCGGGGGTCCAGGACCACCGTTCGGACCCTGGCCCCCGTCATTCCCGCTTTCGCGGGAATGACGGCCGATCTGGCATCCCCGACAAGATCCGCGATCTGATCGCGCACGAATTGCAATTGATCGAGCGGCTCAATTACGCCCGCTATTTCCTGACCGTGCACGACATCGTGCGGTTCGCCAAGGCACGCGGCATCCTGTGCCAGGGCCGCGGCTCGGCGGCGAATTCCGCCGTCTGCTATTGTCTCGGCATCACCGCCGTCGATCCGGCGCGCATCGACGTGTTGTTCGAGCGCTTTATCAGTGCCGCGCGCAACGAGCCGCCCGACATCGACGTCGATTTCGAGCACGAGCGGCGCGAGGAGGTGATCCAGTACATCTACCAAAAATACGGCCGCGACCGGGCCGGGCTCGCCGCCACCGTGATCTGCTACCGCTCGCGCTCGGCGATCCGCGAGGTCGGCAAGGTGTTGGGCCTGTCGGTCGATGTCGTCGCCGCACTGGCCGGCATCATCTGGGGTTGGAGCAACGACCCGATCGCCGACATCAGGGTGCGCGAGGCCGGGCTCGATCCTGGCGACCGCACTTTGCGCCTCGCCCTCGACCTCGCCGCCGAACTCACCGGCTTCCCGCGCCACCTGTCGCAGCATGTCGGCGGGTTCGTGATCACCCGCGGGCCGCTGTCCGAGCTGGTGGCGATCGAGAATGCGGCGATGGCGGACCGCACCGTCATCGAATGGGACAAGGACGATCTCGACGCGCTCGGCATTCTGAAGATCGACATCCTGGCGCTCGGCATGCTGACCTGCATCCGCAAGGGTTTTGCGCTGATCGAGCGCCATTACGGCCGCCGGCTCGATCTCGCCACCGTGCCGGCCGAGCAGCCCGAGGTCTACGAGATGCTGAGCCGGGCCGATTCGCTCGGCGTCTTTCAGGTCGAGAGCCGCGCCCAGATGACGATGCTGCCGCGCCTTCGCCCACGCGAATTCTACGACCTCGTGATCGAGGTCGCGATCGTGCGGCCGGGGCCGATACAGGGCGACATGGTGCATCCCTATCTGCGCCGCCGCTCCGGGCGCGAGCAGGTGACGTATCCCTCCGGCGAATTGCGCCAGGTGCTGGAGAAGACCCTGGGCGTGCCGCTGTTCCAGGAGCAGGCGATGAAGATCGCGATCGTCGGCGCCGGCTTTGCTCCGGAGGAGGCCGACCGGCTGCGCCGCGCGATGGCGACCTTCAAGCGCAACGGCGACATCCATCTGTTCCGCGACAAATTCGTCGCCGGGATGGTCGCAAACGGCTATGGCCGCGATTTCGCGGCGCGCTGCTTCAGCCAGATCGAGGGGTTCGGAACTTACGGCTTTCCGGAAAGCCACGCGGCGAGCTTTGCGCTGCTGGTCTATGTTTCGGCCTGGATCAAATGCTTCTACCCCGAAATCTTTGCCTGCGCCTTGTTGAACAGCCAGCCGATGGGGTTCTACGCCCCGGCGCAGATCGTTCGCGACGCACGCGAGCACGGCGTCGAGGTGCGAGCCGCCGATATCAATTACAGCTTCTGGGACTGCACACTGGAACCGGCGGCAAATCATTCCTGTGTCTTGGAGAACCCCCTCTCCGTCGGGAGGAGAGAGGGCAACACGGGCGAAGGCCGGCGCTGGGCGCTGCGGCTCGGCTTCCGCCAGATCAAGGGGTTCGCCGAGGCCAATGCCGAGCGGCTCGTCGCTGCACGTGGCTCTGGCTATCCCGACCTGCGGGTGTTGTGGCAACGCAGCAGGCTTGGCCGCGCGGTGCTCGAACGCCTTGCCGAAGCCGACGCCTTTTGCTCGGTCGGGCTCGACCGCCGTCGCGCGCTGTGGGCATTGAAGGCGCTCGGCGACCCGCCGCTGCCGCTTTTCGCCGCCGCGGAGAAACCCTCTTCCTCCATCGGGAAGAGAGGGAAGGGTGAGGAGGGCGGCCGCAGCAGCATGGGCGAAAGTAAAAACAGCGAAACCCGCGCCCTGGCATTGCTGCCGGAGATGCCGCTGGGCGAGCATGTCGTCGAGGATTACGCCAGCCTCGGCCTGAGCCTGAAGCGCCATCCGCTGGCTTTTCTGCGTACCGAATTCGCCGGCGAGGGCCTGGTCACCGCCGCCGACCTCGCCCATCTGCCGGTTGATCGCCGGCTGGCGATCGCCGGGATCGTGCTGATCCGGCAGCGCCCCGGCAGCGCCAAGGGCGTCATCTTCATCACCATCGAGGATGAGACCGGGATCGCCAACCTGATCATCTGGCCGCCGATCCTCGAACGCTTCCGCCGTGCCGTCCTCGGCGCCACCCTCTTGCGCTGCACCGGCAAATTGCAGCGCGAAGAGAGCGTGATCCATGTCGTCGCCGACCGTCTCGCAGACCTGACCTCGCGTCTCAATACCTTGCGCCACCGCACCGGCGAGGACACGCCGCGGCCAGCCGCGAAACCGCCCTTTGCCGTCCCGGTCAAGGCGCCCGGCTACGACCTCCGCGACATCATCGTCCCGAGCCGCAATTTTCGCTGATCAATACGAAAACATATTCACGGTTTGTTAGAAAATATCGGGTGCGATCACGGCTGGATCGGATGTTTCTGCAATTCAGACCGAGGCGAGGCCCATGGCACGCATCCTGCTGGCGGAGGCGGACAACAAAATTCGCGAGTTCATCGCCGGAATCCTGGTCGAGTTCGGGCACGAGGTCGCCGCCTGCGCGGATGCGAGCGAAGCCAGCGCCCGGCTCAAGGCCGAGCCGATCGATCTCGTGCTGACCGATCTCGTGCTGCGCGGCAGTGACGGCGCGAGCCTGGGCCGAAATTGGGCGGCACTCGGCATCCCGACCATCACGCTGAGCGGCTGGGAGTTTCGCGCCGAGCAGCCGCCGCAGAACCGGCCCTTGCCACTGCTCGAAAAACCCTTCCGGTTCGCCGATCTTCGCTGCGTCCTGGACGCGGTGTCCGATTGCGCCCGATCGGCGGCGGCTCTCGATCCCTTCGCAAGAAACGCTGCCTGAACTCCCCGTCGAGCCGTGTCGGCAACTTGATAATACCTTGTGAATAATGGATTGCGTGGCCTATTGCTTCATCGAAACCGTGTAATTAATGTCTCGCCGCAACGAGGAGGCGGCGATGACGCACATCCACGTGATCCATGAGAACGCGGCCTGGCTCGAACCGCTGGCCGCAGCGCTCGATCGGCAGAGGCTGCCGTGGCGCGATTGGTTTCTCGACCATGGCGTCTTCGATCTGTCGCGGGCGCCGCCCGAGGGTGTCTTCTACAACCGGATGAGCGCCTCCTCGCACACCCGCGACCATCGCTATGCCGCCGAATTGACCGCATCGATCCTGGCCTGGCTCGAACGGCACGGGCGCCGCACCGTCAACGGCAGCCGCGCGCTCGACCTCGAGATCAGCAAGTCGCGCCAGTACGCCGCCCTCGAAAGGGCCGGCATCCGCACGCCCGCCACGATCCTCGTCGCCGGCAAGGAATTGCTGGTCGCGGCGGCACGGCGGCATTTTGCCGGCGCCCCGTTCATCCTGAAGCCGAACCGCGGCGGCAAAGGGCTCGGCGTACGGTTATTTCATACCGCGGAAGCGCTCGCCGACCACCTCGCCGGCCCGGATTACGAGCCGCCGGTCGACGGCCTCCATCTGTTGCAGCAATATGTCCGTGCTCCGAAACCATTGATCACCCGCGCCGAATTCATCGGCGGCCGGTTCCTCTACGCCGTCGAGGTCGACACCAGCGACGGGTTCGAGTTGTGCCCGGCCGATGCCTGCGCCGTCGGCGACGCGTTCTGCCCGGCGGGCGAAACGCCGCTCGCTAAATTCACCATCATCGACGCCATCGACCCCGGCCTGAAGCGCCGCTACGAGGATTTCCTCGCCCGAAACGACATCGGCGTCGCCGGCATCGAATTCATTACCGACGCCGCCGGCACGGTGTACACCTACGACGTCAACACCAATACCAACTACAACCCCGATGCCGAAGCCCGCGCCGGCCGCTCTGCCATGGACGCCCTTGCCCGCTATCTCGGCGCCGAGCTCACCCGTGAAAATTAATAAGGTGAAGGCCGGGCCCGCAGCCGAGGCCCGGCAAATGACGATCTATGATTTTGCTGGCTTCAGCCTCCGGTCAGCTCAGCACGCCGACCTTCTTTCTCTCGATCAGTCCGAAATCGATATTGGCGCCGAGGCCGGGGCCGGTAGGGGCGTGGACGAGGCCGTTCCGGTCGACGGTGATGTCCTCGGCCAGACCGTATTTCTGCATCGAATCGGGCAACAGGACTTCAAAGAACTCGGTGTTGCGGATCGCCATCATCACGTGAAGGTTGGCGATATTGTTGAGTGAATTGCCGCCATGATGGGTTTCGAAATTCATCCGGAAGGCTTCGGCCAGATGAGCGGTCTTGATCAGGGTGGTGATGCCGCCCTTGACCGCGACGTCGCCGCGCAGAAAGTCGGTGGCGCGTTCGGTCACCCACGGGATGTATGAATCGAGCCCGCCGATCGGATATTCGGTGGCGAGAATCGGGATCTCGAGCTTTTGCTTGAGCTTGACGTAATTGTAGATGTCCTGCTCGGCGAGCGGGTCTTCGTACCAGTAAAACCCCATCTCCTCGATCGCCCGGCCGACCCGCAATGCCTCCTCGTAGCGATAGCTCCAGGTCGAAATCGAGCATCACCGTGTAGTCGTCGCCGACGGCCCTGCGAACCGCCTCGCACACCTTGATGTCGTCGCGCCACCGCTGTGGCGGATGGATCTTGTAGGCGGCCCAGCCGGTCGCCTGGTAATGGCGTGCCTGCTCCGCATATCCCTCAGCTGTCGCGTGGATCTCGGAGCTGGCATAGGCCGGGATGCTGGTGCGGCAGGTGCCGATCAGGCGGTGGATCGGCAGATTCGCGGCCTTGCCGGCAACGTCCCACAAGGCCACGTCGCAGGCGCCGATCGCGCGTATCGTGGCGACGCGGGAGCGCGCCCATAACAGGCGGTTGAGGCGCTCGCGGTCGAGCGGGTCCTGGCCCAGCAGGATCGGCTTCAAAAAGCGGATCAGGCCCGGCCCGTCGAGGCTCGCCGGGTTCGAGGAGGTGCCGAGAAAGGCGTGGCCGACGATCCCCTCGTCGGTCATGACCGCGAGCAGGCCGAGATCGCTCTGGCCGGTCGGGCGCGCCGTGTGATGGCCGTAGATCGTCGGCGGGATGCTCTCCCAGGCGAACAGGGTCAGGGTGACGTCGGTGATCTTCACGGCACGGGTCCTCTCACTCGATCGGCATGCGTGGCAATGGCGCCAGAGCGATCGCCGCAGGCCTTGGCGCTGCTTGCCGGCGAAAGCGTTAGAGCCCGGTGCCGGCGGCAGCGCTATTGCAGCCCGTAAAAGCCCATGGCGCCGCCGGCCATGACCTGGTGCCGGGTCTCGGGCGAGGCGTCGGCGAGGCGGTCGATGATCATCTTCGGCGCGCCGGGGAAGAAGCCGTCGCGATGCGGATAATCGGTCGCCCACAGGATCTTGTGCGGGCCGATATAGTCGGCGAGCACCTTGAGGCTGCCTTCGACCGGCTCGAACGAGATCCAGCAATTGCGCTGGAACAATTCGCTCGGCCGCGTCGTCAGACCGGAATCATTGAAGCCCTGATCGTCGAAATGGCGGTCCATGCGGTCGAGCCAGGGAGCGATCCAGCCGCCGCCGGATTCCAGAAATCCGATGCGGATCTTCGGATGCCGCTCGCACACGCCGCCCCAGATCACGCTCATCGCCGCCAGCATCATCTCCATCGTGTGGCTGATGATATGCTGGGCCGCACGCCCCTCGAAGCGGTCGATGCCGACCGTCGGCATGCCGCTGTTGCCGCCCTCGTGAAAGCCGATCGCGAAATCGAGATCCTCGGCCGCCTGCCAGAACCGCTCGTAATCGGGGTGGTGGATCATCTTGTTGTTGTACGGGTTGGGCCGGAGGAAGCCGCCGCGGAAGCCCAGCTCCTTCCTCGCGAACCGCATCTCCTCGATCGCCCGGTCGATCGACTGCATCGGCAGCATGGCAATGCCGAACAGGCGGTCCGGGTAGGGCTTGCAATAATCGGCGAGCCAGCGGTTGTAGGCGCGGCACATCGCGGCGGCGAGCGGCGGGTCCTGCACCGATCCGGCGAACAACCCCATGCTCGGATACAGAAAAACCGCGTCGATGCCGTCGAGATCCATGTCGGGGATGCGCTTGTGCGGGTCGAACCCGCCGGGGCGGCCCTCGGTGTAGGCCATGGTCGAGGCCTGGACGACGCCCTGGCGGGCGCCGACGCCGCCGATGCCGCCCATGCCCTGATGGCTCCCCAGCATCTTCTCCTCGATCAGCAGCATCTCCTTGCCGTCATTGTTGACGACCAGCCGCGGCGCGCGGTCGCGAAACGCCCTGTCCATATAGTCGTCCCACAGGCTGACCGGCTCCAGCACGTGACCATCGGCATCGATGACGTTGTAGGCGCGGCTCATGGCGGTTCCTCTCGGGCAAATTCCGCGGCGATGATAACGGAGCATCGCCGGCTTCGTCATCCGCTACCGCATTGAACGAGGCAAGGCGCATGCTAGGCTCGCCCGACAGAAACGCATGGAGGAGACGGCAATGGCCAAGACGCGCGGAACCGGCTTGCTGATGGTGTGGACCGATATCGACGCCGAGCACGAGGCCGAGTTCAACCGCTGGTACGACGAGGAGCATATCGGGCGGCTGCTGCAGGTGCCGGGGTTTCTCAGTGCCGGCCGTTATTCCGCGCTGAAGGGAGCCCCGAAATATCTGGCGATCTACGAGCTCGAGGACCACAACGTCCTGCGCAGCGCCGCCTACCTCGACACCGTCAAATATCAGCCCTCGGCCCAGCGGGCGAAGACCGGGACGAGCCGGATCGGGCGCAACTTTCTGCGTAACGCCTACCGCCAGATCTTTCCGGTGCACAGCCACCCGATCGAGCAGACGGCCGGCATGGCGCCGGTGCTGCAGATGGGGCGGATCGACGTGTCGAGGGCGATCGAGGAAGAGTTCAACGCCTGGTACAACACGGTCTACATTCCGGGCTATCTGGCAGTGCCGGGATGTCTCGGCGCGCGCCGCTACGTCGCGGTCGAAGGGCAGCCCAAATACCTGACCCTCTACGAGTTCGAGCATGCGCAGGTGCCGGAAAGCGAGGCGTGGCTCCGGGCGCGGGCGAGCAATCCATGGACCAGGCGGATGCAGCCGAATCTGCGGCATGACGAGGGATCGCCGGGCGTTTACCGGCGCATTTATCCGAAATAGCGCCTGATCGATCGCAGGAACCTGCCGAGCCGCCCCGCCCCACGGCAGCTTCGGCCCCCCGGCAAGAAACTCTATGCCGATACCGGGGCCGGGATTTCGCTCCAGCAGCGGCCGTCGAGACGGCGGCCGGCAGAGTGCCTGCCGATCCGGACCATTTTTTCACCGAGGCTCGCGTCCGGCGCCGGCGCCCATTCGCCCCACTGCTTGAAGAAGAAGGGAACTCCGGCCGCCACGCAGCGGTCGCGAACCGCACGGACCCAATCGGGCTGGGTCGGCCGCGCGCCGGCGCCGGTCTCGCCGCCGGCGACGACCCAGTCGAGCCGCGGCCGGGCCGCCCCCGGCACAGGAATGGCCCGCCCGCGCCCATCGAGCGCGTAACCTCTGCCGCTGAGGGCGTCGACGTAGCCGTCGCCGACCGGCACGGCGTCGGGCCGAATCCCCCCGAGCAGGGGCTCGAAACAGACCCATCGCAGCGCTGCCGGCATCTGGATCAAATCGCCGACCCGGTTGATCCGCTCGTGGTCTTCGACCGAAACGCCGGGCCACAAATTGGGCAGCGGCCACGGGTCGAGACCGATCGGACGAATGCCGGCCGCGCTGGGGCCGGGGACGGCATAGGTGACGCGCGACCATCCTGCGGCCCAGCGGCGCCGCGCTGCGGCGCCTTTTCCCGATGCGATCCCCGGGATTTGACGGTGGAATGGGCCCGCCGCCTCGAACAACCCGCCGCGCTGTGGGGATTCGACAGACGGCTGAAGTACCGATGACAGCATGGCGGCCGCGCCGGCGATGCGGCGGGGCGTCTCCGGGTCGCTGTAATAGGCGCGCATGCGAGGAGCGCGTTTGGTCAGCACCAGGAACCGATGCCAATGCGCAACGGCAATGACGGCGTGCAGCGCATCGAGCGTCGCGGTTGCGAGATCCTCGTGAAACAGATCCGACAGGGAGCCGACCAGGATGCGGTGCGGCTTCGCGCGAAACAGCGGCCAGGTCAGCAGGTCTTCGCGAACCCGAACCTCTCCCGTCCATACCGGCCCGTCCCGCCCCAACCGGTTGAGCCCGGCGTAGCGCGCGCCGCCCTTGCCGCCCAGCCGCGCCAGCTGTGCGACCGCCCGCATCGCCTCGCAATGGTCGCAGCCGGGGCTGCAAAGCGAGCAGCCGATGGTGGGATTCCATGTCGCGTCGTACCATGCCTCCGCCGCCGGCCGAGCCCCGCTCCCCTCGACAGCCTTCGGGTCATGACCCGAAACGAGCCGCGGCGGCGGGCAGGTGCCGCGATCGCCCATCAACCGCCACTGGCGAGTTTTGCTGGCGGTGCCGATGCGACGATCCGGATCGTTCGGGCCGGGCCAAGGCCGGATCGATTGGCGTGCGCGACCCTCTCCCGGGGGCACGTAACGGAGCGACGCACGGCAACTTCCCCGAAAGAGAACATCGGGAACCAAATATGACAAATTGGCTTAAAACGCAACTATTAAAAGATATGGTTAAATAAATGTATTATATATGGTTAATTCTATGCATTCATTCGTCCGACCACCGGATACAGCGGCGAAGCTGGCTCTGTCATTCCCGCCCGCCGACCACCGCAGGATTTGGCGCAGGGGTCAGTTGCTCGATAGGCGGAATGGGCGCGAAATATCCCTCCGCACCAGTGCTTCAGCGGCGGCGGGAGACGCGGAGCGGCCGGCGGCCCCGTCAATCCCCGGTCCGACCGATCAGCCCGGCCCAGCGGTCGAGGATCGGCAGGACCGTGTCCGATTTTGCCGAGGGCAGCATGACGACGACCCGTGCGATCCCCTGGTCGCGGTAGCGTCCGAGCCGACCCCCATCCTCGGCGGCGCCGAAAATCGTCACCGGGATCGCTTCCGGGTCACGCCCGGCCGCTGCCGCCATCTGCCGGAACTGCGGCAGGAACTCGGTCACGTCGGCATAACTCGGCCGGCTCGCATTCGGGACCCAGCCGTCGCCGTAGCGGATCGCGCGCCGGGCGCTGTGCGGAAAGGCACCGCCGACGATGACCGGCGGGTGCGGCTGCTGCACCGGCTTCGGCCAGGTCCGCATCTTCGGGAAATCGACGATCTCGCCGTGGTATTCGGGCTCGTCCTCGGTCCAAATCGCCTTCATCGCCTCGATCTGCTCGCGCATCCGCTTGAAGCGCGTCTTGAAGACGGTGCCGTGATCGGCCATCTCCTCCTGGTTCCAGCCGCCGCCGATGCCGAACAGGAAACGCCCGCCCGACACCTGGTCGAGCGAGGCGACGAGCTTTCCCGTCTGGATCGTATCGCGCTGGATCACCAGGCAGACCCCGGTCGCGAGCTTCAGGGTCCTGGTCGCCATCGCCGCCGCCGTCAATGTGACGAACGGGTCCATTACATCGTAATACTGCCTGCCGAGCTCGCCGCCCGATGCCGGCTGCGACAGCCGCGACGACGGGATGTGCGAATGCTCGGGCGCCCAGAGCAATTCGAAGCCGCGCGCCTCGAGCGCTCGGCCGAGATCGCCCGGCGTCATCGAATAATCGGTGAAAAACATCGCTGCGCCGAAATCCATCTGCGTGCTCCCGGTCCCAGAGCTGCTGCCTGCGTCGGCCGAGCTTAGCCGCAATCCGGCGCGCCCGGATATAAATCTGCCTGCTGTAAAAAAAAGCGGCGCCCGGAGGCGCCGCTCAGCAATTGAGGCAACCGGACCGGTTCTACTGCCGGCGGCGGCGGCGGACCATGCCCAGTCCGACCAGACCCATGCCCAGCAGCGCCAGGGAGGCAGGCTCGGGAACGGTCGTAGGAGGTATGACGTTGTGGAAGGCGAAGACTAAGTCGTTGTAGTCCTCGTCACTGCCTTCACTGATAGTCTCGTCCTCGAAGCCAATCAACAACCAATCCGCGGGGTTTGGATCGATCGCCCTCATTGCGAGCACGACGGAAAGGTTGAGCGTCACAGGCACCCGGGGCGGATCGGTGAAAAAGAGATCCGCCGAAGTGTTCGTTATCGTCGTTCCGGTCACTTCGGCATAAGCGGTATGCGGGTTGCCATCGGGCGCCGTCGAGGGTTCGGCGTTCGTATAGGTGAGATCGCCGGTGCTCACATTTGTGAACACGAATGGCAACGCCTCGCCGACGGTGAGGCCGGGGATGTTGACCGTGGCTCCGAGCGACGAAGTGTGGTTGTTGAAGAGCAGGTTGCTGAATAGGGAGAGCGTGTCCACGTCGCCGGCAAACTCATAGGCGAACACGACCTGGACGCTGGACCCGGTCGCGCTCAGACCACAGCTGGCACCGGCGCCTTGCGCCACGGCCGGCGGAGTGATTGGCGTCGTATTGATGCACGCGGCGGCCTGCGCCGAATGGGCGGCAGCCGCCAGCCCGATCGCGGTCAGGACGCCGAGGGCCGCACGCACCGCGGTCTTCCTCGTCGGGATCTCGTAGTTCATCTCGCATACTCCTGCACGGATGGCCATGGAGATTGCCTCCTGCGGAACGATGCTGCAAAGGGCGTGCCAGAAAATTTCCTGGTCTTTGTCAATGGGTTATTTTTAGACAGGCCGACGGGTGTAAAGTTTCCCGACGGCGATGCGGGTGGCGATCGGCCATCGGGAAGCGAGCCCGGCCAGCTCGAACATCACCATGCCGGGCCGGCCCTGCGTGTGAATCGCGGTGTCTTGCATTTTCCGGACGTTGCTGCGAAATCTCGGATCAGTCAGAAATATTACCAAAAACAAGCTGATAGGTGCATCGTATGGCTCAGTTGGCGGCCTCGCCCTGCTTGGCGCCCCGCCTTCGCCAGCCATTGAGCCTCGCTGGCCAAATATGTTTTCTCTCTAAGAGAGAAGTCATGTTACGAAAAACACGTATGCAATGCTGTAAAGATTGCCGACACCGACACGGGCAGCCCGCCGCCGGTTGTCGGCCGGCCTTGCACGCCCGGAATGAGCAGAAAGCCCGCCGAATCTGCCGGGCAGGCGGCGTTCGACGGTGCGTCCGACCACCCGCCGCAGCGCTTTGCCGGTGCGCTCTGCGTCTTCGCGCCGTGCCGCCTTGAACGTGGCAAAGGCTGGCGCCGCGCCGCCCTCATTGCCGGCGGGAGATCTCGAAGGAGATGGAGGATGCCGTTGTGAAATTCGGAGTGCTGCAGTTTTTCAGCTGGCCGGAGCGCCGGGTCGATCTCGCCACGGTCTATGCCCGCGCGCTGCAGCGGATCGAGATCATGGATCGCGGCGGCTACGACGCGGTGTGGCTGGCCGAGCACCATTTCAGCAGCTTCAGCGTTTGTCCGTCGGTGCACATGGTCGGCACCCTGGCCGCAGCCCGTACCCGCCGGCTGCGCATCGGCACGGCGGTATCGCTTGCCCCGTTCTACCATCCGCTGAGGCTTGCCGAGGAGGTGGCGCTGCTCGACGTGCTGTCGGGCGGGCGGGTCAACTGGGGGGCGGGGCGCGGCTTTGCCCGGGTCGAGTTCGCCGCCTTTGGCGTGGCGCCCGAAGAGAGCACGGCGCGCTTTCGCGAGACCGTCGAGATCGTCCTCAAGGCCTGGACCGACGAGCGGCTGAATTTTGCCGGCGAGCATTTCCGGTTCGAGGATTTGGAGGTGTTGCCGAAGCCGGCGCAGCGCCCGCATCCGCCGGTTTGGCTGGCGGCGAGCTCGGAACCCGCGATCGATTGGGCCGCCGGTCGCGGCTTTTCGATCCTGATGGACCCGCATTCCTCCGGCATGGAGATCGGCCGCAAGCGCCGGCACTATGCAAGGCGTCTGGCCGAGGCCGGATTTGCCGAAGCCGGCCGCGATATCCCGGTCGCCCGGCTGATCGCCATCGGCAACAGCGCCGGCGAGGCCGCGGCGGTGGCGCGCCACGGTGCCGAGTGGATCGTCAATTCCTATCTCGGGGCGCAGCACCGGCCGGTCATGCAGGCGAACTTCGCCCCCGAGGGGACGGACCCGATCGCGCGCTATCTCGACGAGGTGATCCTGCACGGCACGCCCGAAAGCGTCGCCGATCAGATCCTGCGCCTGCGCGAGGAGATCGGCCTCGATTACCTGCTCTGCGCGCCGCTCAGCCACGAGACCTTCATGCTGCTTACCGAGCGGGTGCTGCCCCGGCTCGCCTGAGCCGGTCATCCGAGGTCGATGCGGGTCAGCGAAGGCGCGACCTCGCCCGCTCCCGGAACCGCGACCGCAAGCCGGATATGGGGCAACGGGACGAACTCGGCGAGCCTCCAGCTGGTGGCGATGCCGAGGTTGCGCGGAATGACCGCCTCGCCGAGATCGGGGTCGATGGCAAAAAGCTGCGGCTGGATCCGCAGACCTTGACCGGTCGCCTTGAGGATCGCCTCCTTCAAGGTCCAGATCCGGAAAAACAGATGCGCGCGATCCACGCCGGAGTGGCGTTCCAGCAGCCGGCGCTCCGGCACGGCGAACCACCGGCCGGCGACGGCGGCAATGTCGATCGGGCGCCGCATGTCCTCGGCGTCGATCCCGACCGGCGCGCCGCGCAGGATCGCGCAGGCGGCGAAGTCGCAGGTATGGGTGAGGTTGAACGACAGGGCGGGCCGGCCGAGCTGCGCCGGCGTCAATTCCGGCCGGCCATCCGGGCCGCGGACAAAATACGGCTCGGCGCCGTCGAGCCTCCGCTTCAATGCGCGGCGCACCAGCGCATGCGCGGCAATGTAGGTCCGTCTGTCACGCTCGAAGGCAAAGGCCGCGGCGCGCCGCGCCTCTTCGTCCGACAGTTCTTCGATCAGCGCTGTTGCCGCTCGACGAGAGAGCAAATCGGCAGCGCACCAGAATATCGCGGGTTCGAGCGGCACGGCTGCCGGCGTCCGATTTCGTCGCCGGCCGCGCTCAGTGACGAGGGTCTGCGGGCAATTCCGTGCTCCCGAGAATGTCGATCCCGGCGACAAGACGCCGGTCAGGCGGCCGAGGGAACCGGCCGCCGCAGCTTTGTTGCGGCGGCGTGCAGGGTGACGAGCATGCAGCCGACAAAGGCCGGCAGAATGGGGATATGGAACCTGCCCTCGCCGAAGAACACCACCGAGATCAATGCGAAATAGCAAATCTCAGAAATCAGAAAAAAATGCACTCTCGTTTGTGAAGTTTTGATAAAAATTATCGGGAATGACAGAACTGCCAAGATCATAACCACCGTATAGTACCAAAATGACAGCAGTGCGATCGAGGCGATCCAGGACGGCGCCTGCCCATTTTTTGAGTTGCTCGATGTCAATTCGCGAGCGGGTTCCGGGTCATCGCGAAAAAATCGATAGAGCTTGTACGGAACACGTTTCGATACCGCCAGCGGGTGAGCGGTGATAAAGCCCAGCGCTGCCGCCATCGCGCGATCGTTCATTCCGATTTCGTCTGGCAGACGCTTGGTTACATCGTTGACGATCCCGGGGTAGCGGGCCGCAAATTGGTCCGAATTCTCGCCTCCCCCCCACGGATTTCCCGCATTGTTTCCGTCCAGCAGATTATATCCGCCGTTCGATTGAACCAGGATCAGTCGATTGAATACCAGATAATTGCGTAATGTCCACGGAGAAATCACAATGGCGGCGCCAATCAGCAGCAACAAATATTTGGCGATTACGGCCTTCTTGTCGCGACGCTCCCACATATCGAAAACCAATAAAAACGCGGGCAGAAACAAAATTTGCGATTTCACCAATGTTGTCAGGCCAAAAACAACGCCGCTCACAAAAAAATCCAGCCTTCGCCGGGCCGATAACAGAAACAAAGTCGCAAGTGAAAGTAGGGCCATCGTTAAAATCTCGGAAAGCAGCAAATTCTGGTACAGAACAAAACTGGGAAGCGCGGTCAACACCAAGGTGCCGAACAACGCCCACCTGATCGTCATTTCCAATTTTCGGAAAATCGCGTACGCACAGATAACGACTATCGCGGATAAAAAGAAATTGGCGACGAGCCCGGTCGCCCGCGTCGCCGGAAAGACGAGGTACAGCAAGGCGAGAAAGCCGGGATAGCCGATCGGCCAAAAGGCCGTCGGCATTCCATCGAATGCATAGCCGTCGCCGTGAATGATCGAAAGCGCGCGGTTGAAATACCATGTCTCGTCGCCTGCCGACCCGCCCGATACCGCCGCCAGGAGAGCAATCCGCGGGACGACAAATGCGACGACGATCAATAAAACCAACAATTGAACGGAAGGGCGGCGCCATTCGGTCCGGCCGGCCGTCCTGGATGGCGAATATGCCATTAGCTTTTCCCGGTAACCCGCGCGACGGGTGGCTGATCGGCCGCGGCTGAAAAACCCTGGGCTAGCGATGATGCCACGTCAAGACCGAGGAGACCCCGTAGTTCCAGACGACACCGACCGCCGCACCGGCGAGCCCCGAAAGCCACCAGGTGTATTTATGCTCGAAAACCGCCGACGCGATGCCGACATTGGCCACCGCGCCGATGCTGCAAATCGCGTAAAACGAGAGCAGGCCGGTGATGAATTTGCGGCCCCGCAAGCGGCGGTCGCGATACGTCAGAATGTTGTTCAGCGCGAAATTGCTGGTCATCGCGACGACTGTGGCGACTGCTTGCGACGGCGTGAAATCGACGACCGTCAGCGCCAGATAGAGGGTCGAGAGGTGGACAGCGACGCCCAAGCCG
This sequence comes from uncultured Alphaproteobacteria bacterium, assembly GCA_963814865.1. Classification (GTDB taxonomy): domain Bacteria; phylum Pseudomonadota; class Alphaproteobacteria; order ATCC43930; family CGMCC-115725; genus AP-15. The sequence continues at coordinate 300,613 of CAWFEN010000009.1, forward strand.
CCGACGGCGGCAAACAGGATAAAGCGAACCGGCACGAACCGGCCGATCAGCTTATCCAGCAGCAGCATCAGATATTCCCAGACGACCAGGCTGTCGAGCTTGCTCTCCCCGTGCAGACGCGGACGGAAGACATAGGCGAGTTCGCGGAAGCGATAGGGTGTCTGGGTCGACGCGAACAGGTCGAGAAGGATCTTGAAGCCCTGGCCCGACAGGCGTTTCGTCGTCCGTTCGAATGCCGGGTGGGTTATCAGGAAAAAGCCGCTCATCGGATCGGTCAGATCGGCGGAGACGACGAGCCGGGCGAGCCGGGTGGCAAACCGGCTGATCCGGCTCCGGGTGTTGTCCCAATCGCCCACGCCGCCGCCGGCGAGATAGCGGCTGCCGATGACGACGTCGAGCGCCTCCGCCTTCAGTGTCGCCAGCATCTGCGGCAGCAGGGTCTCGTCGTGCTGCAAATCGGCATCGATCACCGCGAGATAGGGGGCGCTGCTGGCCAGCATTCCCTCGATCACCGCGGTCGACAGGCCGCGCCGCCCGATGCGCTGCAGGCAGCGGACGCGCGCGTCGCGCCGGGCGATCGCGCGAATTGCCGCCGCCGTGCCGTCGGGAGAATCGTCATCGACAAAGACCACCTCCCAGGAGATGTCGCCCAGCGCCGCCTCGATAGCCCGCAACAACGGTTCGACGTTGTCGCGTTCGTTGAAGCTCGGGACGATGATCGAAAGCTCGACGGGCTTCATGCTCGATTGGTATCCGGCGACATGGCAGACAGGCTGGTCGAGGATTGACCGGCCGTCACCGTGTCAGTGCGCCGCGGGGCAGGCTGTCGGTCCCTGCGGCGCTGCGTGATCGATCTCCGGCATGTCTTGCGGGCGCCGAACCGGTTGCTGCCGGAGCCGCGCTGTGCTGGGATGGCGCTCGTGCTGACAGCATGATCCGGAGAACGATCCATGACGATCAAGGTAGGCGACAAGGTGCCGACGGTGACATTGCGCTATCTCGGGCCGGACGGGATCAAGGCGGTTCCCGCCGGGGAGTTCTTCGCCGGCAAGAAGGTCGCCTTGTTCGCGGTCCCCGGCGCTTATACCCGAACCTGCTCGATGCGGCATCTGCCGAGCTATGTCAGCCATGCGAGCGAACTCACGGCGAAGGGCGTCGACACGATCGCCTGCATCGCGGTCAACGACCCCTTCGTGATGAGCGCCTGGGGCAGGGAGCACGGCGCCGAGGACAAGATTACGATGCTGGGCGACGGCAGCGGCGAGTTCGCCCATGCGGTCGGGCTCGAGCTCGACCGTGTCAAGGAAGGCATGGGCATGCGCTCGCAACGCTATTCGATGCTGGTCGAGGACGGCGTCGTCAAGGCGCTGAACGTCGAGCAGCCGGGCCAGTACGACGTCTCCAGCGCCGAAACGATGCTGAAGGCGCTGTGAGCCTGTCGGTGCTCCGGGCTTGGGGAATTGCCGCCGCGTTTGCCGCGGCGGCGTTGCCGGCAGCAGCCCAGCAGGCGCTGCCGGCCCCCAACTCCCGCCCGGTCACGGCGCCGCTGATGCTGCTGCCGCAACCGACCGAGATCGGCGAGCCGGTCATCGCCGGGCCGCAGGCGAGCGCCGAGGCGGACCGCGAGCGACGCCTCGGCTGCGCCACGCAGCCGTGCCGGCTGCGTCTCGTGGGGGTGCTCGACAAGAACGGCGGCGTGGCGCTGCAGGCCACCGCGTTCACATGGTGATCCTCCCCATCCGCGACGACGGCGAGGCCGCATGACGGCACCGCTCTCGATCGCGGTCGTCGGCGCCGGCGCCGTCGGCAGCGCCGTCGCCTATTCGCTGGCTGCGGCCGGGCTCGCGCCAAAGCTCGTCGCGCGCGGCGCCGGCCTCGAGGCGATCCGGCGCGACGGCCTGCGCGTCGACAAATGGGACGGCGGCGGCGTCGCCCGTCTCGAGGCCAGCGGCGATCCCGCCGATTTCGGGCCGCAGGACCTGGTCATCGGAGCAATGAAGGCGCAGGACTGGCCTGCGGGCCTGCCTGCGCTGCTCCCGCTGATCGGGCCGCAGAGCGTGCTGCTGCCGGTCATCAACGGCGTGCCGTGGTGGTATTTCGACGGTATCGCCGGCGCTTTCGCGGGCGAGCGGGTCAGGGCGGTCGATCCGGACGGCGCCTTGCTCGGCGCCTTGCCGGCGCGCGCGATCATCGGTTCCGTCGTCTATATGGGCGCCAACCGCACGGCGCCCGGTGCGGTGCGCTGGACGAGCGGCAACAAGCTCTTCGTCGGCGAGGCTGCGGGCCGGCGGCGCGAGCGCACCGAGACCGTCGCCGCGGTGCTGCGGCAGGCGGGTTTCGAGGTTACCGTCACCGGCGACATCCGCGGCGAGGTCTGGGCCAAGCTCCTCGGCAATGCCGCGATCAACCCGCTGTCGGTCGTCGCCCGCGCGCGCATCGACGAGATCATGGCCGATCCCGGTCTCGGCCGGATCGCGCTCGCCGCGATGCACGAGGTCGCGGCGGTGGCGGCGGCAATCGGCGCGCCTTCGAAAATGGCGGTCGAGGAGCGCTACGCGATCAACGCCGAACTCGGCGCCTTCCGCACCTCGATGCTGCAGGATTACGAGGCCGGCCGGCCGCTCGAATTGGCGGCGCTCGTCGATGCGGTCGTCGAGATCGGCGGCAGGCTCGGCGTCGCCACCCCGATGACCGAGGCGCTCGGCGCCCTCGCCCGCCGCGCGGCGGAGGTTCGGGACCGCGGCGTCACCGCCCCTTAACGCCGGGCAGGTCGAGACCGCTCCCGGCCCGGCGGGTCATGTCACTGCCCGGTGGTGCTCGGCGTTGCGCTTGCGGGTGGCGGCCGCTTTCTTGGCCGAGGCCGATCGCGCTGCGGCAGAACGCGCCGCCGACGCCCTGCCGCCGAGCGTTCCGCCCTTACGCGATGAGACATGCGTTTCGGGCTTGCCGCGTCCCGATCCGCTCTTCTTGCCGCCGCCGCTCTCCTTGTTCACGGTCGCCCAGGCCCGCCGTTCCGCTTCCGCCTCGGGCACGCCGCGCGCTTCGTAGCCTTCGGCGATATGATCGGCTTTACGTTCCTGTTTTCCGGTGTATTTCGATTTGTCGCCACGTGGCATGATCATCCTCCAATGCCTTGTGCCTCCTAAACCGGCGCCGGGCCGTGCCGGTTCCGAAGTTCTGCCGAGCGATTTGGCGGCAATCGAAATGCGCCCTACCCGATCCTGAGGTCCGCCATGCCAGATGAGGTCAACGCCTTTGTTCCCGGCCCGCGGGTTCGCCTCGAGGGGCGAGCGGGCGGCCCGCTTTCCGGCCTGACCTTTGCGGCCAAGGATCTGTTCGATGTCGCCGGGCATCCGACGGGGGGCGGCAACCCCGATTGGGCGCGCTCCAACCCGATCCCGGCGCGGCACGCCTGGGCGGTGCAGCGGCTGCTCGACGCCGGGGCGACCTTGATCGGCAAGACTATCACCGACGAGGTCTCGCTCGGCATCGCCGGCGAAAACGCGTTCTACGGCACCCCGATCAATGTCCGCGCGCCGGGGCGGGTGCCGGGCGGCTCGTCCTCGGGCTCGGCCGCGGCGGTCGCCGCCGGGCTGTGCGACACCGCGCTCGGCACCGATACCGGCGGTTCGGTGCGGGTGCCGGCGAGCTTTTGCGGCCTCTACGGCATCCGGCCGACGCATGGCCGGATCGATTTTTCCGGCGTGATGGCGCAGGCGCCGAGTTCGGACACGATCGGCTGGTTCGCCCGCGATGCCGCGACCTTTGCCGAGGTTTCGTCGGCCATGCTCGGCGAGGCGATCCAGCAGGCACTGCCGACGCGCCTCATCGTCGCCGCCGACGGCTTCGCCTTTGCCGACCCGGAAGTCGGTGCGGCGCTCCGGCCGATGGTCGAGAGGTTGCGGGCGCTGATCGGCGAACAGCCGCGAAGAGGTCATGGCGCCGGCCGGCATCGTCCAATGGGCGCGGGCGCAACGGATTTTGCAGCCCTCCGAAGCCTGGCTGACCTTCCGGGACTGGATCGAGCGCGACAACCCGCGCCTCGCCTACAGCGTCGCGCGCAACCTCTTTACCAGCTCGCTGATCCCCGACAGCGAGCGGCAATGGGCCGCTTTGGTGCGGCACGAGGCGCGCGGCCGGATGCGCCATCTGCTGCCGGCCGGCACGATCCTGTGCCTGCCGACGACACCCTTTCCGGCGCCGCAGCGCGGCGAGCCATTGTCGGTCGCCGGCATCCGGCGCGACCGCATCCTGTGCCTGTGTGCTCATGGCGGGCTGACCGGCATGCCGCAGGTCAGCATCCCCGGCGCGACCGTCGATGGGCTGCCGGTCGGCCTGTCGATCGTCGGCTGTCGCGGTGAAGATGCGAGTTTGGTTGCGGTCGCGCGGGCGCTCGAAGTGGGGTGATCGGCGTTACGCCTCGGGCCAGGCGGCGATGTCGAGAAAGGTGCTCTGGTAGGTGGCGCCGTCGCCGATGTCGGTGAAACGGTCGGAGCACAGCAGGTTGATCGTTCCCGACACCGTCTCGTCGTCGCGACGCTGGCCGGGCACCAGAACGACACCCGGCTGGACCTCGTCGGCGACGCGCAGCACGAGCCCGACCGAGCCGCGCCCGTTGAAGAGGCGAACCCGCTGGCCGTCGGCCAGGTGGCGGGCGGCGGCCTCTGCGGGGTGGAGGATGCAGCACGGCACCCCCTCGCGCCGGCGCAGGAATTCGACGCCGGCAAAGGCCGTGTGGCTCTGGAAATAGCCGGGTGCGGTCAACAGGCGCAGCGGCCAGCGCATCGCCTGGCTCTCCTCCTCCGGATCGGGTTGCCAGTCCGGCAGCGGCGGCAGCCCCTGCGCCGCGAGCTGATCGGAATAGAATTCGAGCCGGCCCGAGGGCGTGCGGAATTGCTGTCCGCCCGCGGGCGCCAGGCGGATCGGCCCGGCCGCGCGCACCCGCTCCGGGTCGAGCGCCGCGGCGGTTGCGCCGCGCGCGCCGCTCAGCATCGCCTCGGCGATCTCGCCCGGCGTCAGCCGGAACACCGGGTCGTCGAGCCCGAGCCGCCCGGCCAATGCCTGGGCCAGCCGAAAGTTCGACCACGCCGCGCCCTGGGGTGCCACCGCGGCCGGCGCGTATTGCAGGTAATAGGTCCCGTAGGCGCGGTACAGATCCTCGGTTTCGAGATAGGTCGCCGCCGGCAGTACGATGTCGGCATAGCGCGCGGTGACCGACAAAAAAGGATCGTGAACGACGGTGAAGAGATCGTCGCGGGCGAGGCCGCGGCGGACCTTGCCGGCATCGGGGCAGGTCACCGCCGGGTTGTTGGCGGCGATGAAGAGGGCGCGGATCGGCGGGTCGGAAAGCTCGAGCAGCGCCTCGCCGAGGCGCAGATGGTTGACGGTTCGGGCCGCGGCCGGGCCCGAGGGCTTGCGCACGAAATCGTAGTCGAGCTCGCACGAGGCCGCGGTCATCAGCAACGCGCCGCCGCCCTTGCGGCCATAGGCGCCGGTGATGCCGGGCAGCAGCGCCACCGCGCGCAATGCCTGGCCGCCCCGCGCCAGCCTCGTCATGCCTTCGCCGAGCCGGATGAACGGCGCCCTGGCATGACCGTAAAGGGCGGCGAGGCGCTCGATGTCGGCGGCGGCGAGGCCGGTGACCGCGGCGACGCGCTCGGGCGGAAAGCGCGGCAGGATCTCGCTTTCGAGGCGCTCGAAGCCCAGCGTATGCCGGGCGATATAGGCGCGGTCGCAGAGCCCGTCGCGCACCAGGATGTGCATGACGCCCAAGGCCAAAGCCGCGTCGGTGCCGATGCGGACCGGCAGGTGCCAGTCGGCCTGGCGCGCCGTGCGGCTCCTGCGCGGGTCGATGACGACGAGGGTGACGCCGCGCTTCCGCGCCGTCTCGACCTTGGCCCAGAAATGCACGTTGGTGGCGACGAGGTCGGCGCCCCAGGAGATGACGAGGTCGGAATCGATGACGGCTTCCGGGTCGGCGCCGCCGACCGGCCCGACCGTCATGTCCCAGGCGGTCTCGCAGCAGGTGTCGCAGACCGTGCCGGCGCGCAGGCGGCTGGCTCCCAGCGCATGGAACAGGCCGTTGACGAGGCCGCGGTTGATCTGGCCCTGATGCGCGCTGTAGGCGTAGCCGAGCAATGCCGGCGGCCCGCTCTCGGCGATGATCGCCCGCCAGCGCGCGACGATCTCGTCGAGCGCTTCGTCCCAGCCGAGCGGCGCGAACCGGCCCTCGCCCTTCGCGCCGATCCGGCGCAACGGCGTCGCCAGCCGCTCCGGCGAATGGACGAGATCGACGTCGCGGTTGACCTTGGCGCAGGCGAAGCCGGCGGTGAACGGCTGGTCGGGATCGCCGTCGATACGCACGACCCGGCCGTTCTCGACCCGCGCCAACAGCGAGCACATATCGGGACAATCATGCGCGCAGACGACCCGCACGGTTTGCACGCCCTGCTCCTGCCGATCCCGCCGCTTCAAAACATCACCGAAAAATTGCCAATCAAGCCCGTTGCTCCGGATATCGGACATGGGGTGTCCGCCGCCGATTGGCAGAGCACGCTCCGCCCGATCGCCTCGCTGGTGTCGCTTTTACGGCAACGCCGCCAGGATCTGGCTGCGCTGCGTCAACGCCGCCGCCAGCTGATCGAGCTGCCGGTCGATCTGTGGTTCGGCCGCGGCATCGATGATCGTGCCGGCCGGCAGACCGGCGACCAGGCCTGCCAGCTCCGTGGCGCCGCCGACGACCAGCACATCGCATTCGCCGAGCCGCTGCAAGGTGTTCAGCTCGTTGCGATGGCGCCGCCAGATCCTGTCGTCGGGCGGGACCGCGGCACCGCGGATCCTGGTGTCGATCTCGAGGATCCGCTCTTCCACGGCGCGAAACCGCTGCACGGCGGCGATGTGCAGCGGGTCGGGATCAGGATGCTCGCGCGTCGGCGGCGGCAAATATTTTCGCCGATAGCCTGCCGCGAGTTCGCGCAGCCGCGCGGCGGCATCCGCCAGATGCTCGCTCGCCCGCGATCGGACCAAGAGGTCGTCGGCGCGCATCCGGTTCTCCTGCCGGTACCAGTTGTAGCCGTAGCCGTTGAGCAGCATGACCCAGGTCCGGTAGAGCGGGCTCTCCTGGCCCGATCCCGGCCGCTCGGGCAGCATTTCAGCCATCGGCCGGCCCGCGCCCGCCGATGCCGGCAATCGGCACCATCGCCTGCACCGGAGCACCGATATTGAACGGCTGGCCGACTGCCATGTTCGGTGCCGAGACGAGGCCGTGCTCGGCCATCAGCATGGCAATGTAATAGCGCACGGCGTCGATCTCCTGAAGACCGAACGCCCGCAGCGAAATCAGCGCGCGCATCCGCTCGTCGCGCGGAAAGATCAGCACCTTGACCGTGTCGAGCGTAATCCCGAACACCTTGAGGAAGTCTTGCAGGTGACCGTGCACGGTCTCGCCGATCTCATGGATTTTTTCGTTGACGCGTTCGAGCGGGGTCACCTGCACCACCTGATTGATCGCCTGCTCGACCACCGGCATGGCATATTCATTGACCTGTTTGCCGGTGATCGTGTGCTCGCTGATCGGCATGTGGGTGACCAGGGCGACCGCGTCGTCCTTGGTGGCAACGTGGAAATAGTAATCGACCTCATAGGTCATTTCCGCCATCTCCGACGACAAGGCTAGGCCCGACGCCTTCACCACCATTTTGGCGCGGTTGATGTAGATCGCCTCGTATTGCCACGGGCTCTGACCGCCGAAGAATGCCTGGGTAAACGAGCCGAGCAGCGGCTTGTCCGGCGTCGTCACCGGATATTGCCCGGTGTCATAGACGTTGAGGATTGCGCCGCGCGACTTGAGCACGCAGAAATGGTTGCCTTCGACCGTAAGCAGCGAGTTGTTGACGATCGAATTGTCCGGATAGTGCCAGGCCAGGATGCCCGGCCCCATCACCTCCTGGCCATCATTGGTAAGCGTGGAAATAACGCTGCGGATACCCTGCATGACGCTCTCCCCGAGGCGGCGTTGCGCCGATTTCAGCACCCTAGCGCAAATCCGGCGGAGTTTGCGCCGGGTTCGACGCCGCGGCGGCCGCGGTCATGACGCCGCCGTCGGGGTCCGCAGCACGCGTCGCGCGATTGACCAGCGATGCACTTCGGACGGGCCGTCATAGATGCGGAACGGGCGGACTTCGCGGAACAGGCGCGCGACGATGGTGTCGTCGGTGATGCCGAGTCCGCCCAGGATCTGCATGCTGCGGTCGACGACGCGCCAGATCGCTTCCGAGCAGATCACCTTGGCCATGCTCGATTCGTGGCGGCCCGTCCGGCCCTGGTCGAGCAGCCAGGCGGTGTGCCAGATCACCAGCCGGCTCGCATGCAGGTCCATCTCGTTGTCGGCGAGCATGAAGCCGACCCCCTCATGCTCGCCCAAGGGCTTGCCGAAGGCGCAGCGCCGGCGCGCGTAATCGGCGGCAATGTCGTGCGCGCGGCGGGCGGCGCCGAGCCAGCGCATGCAATGCGTCAGGCGCGCCGGGGCGAGGCGCAGCTGGGCATAGCGAAAGCCCTCGCCGAGCCGTCCCAGCACCTGGCTTTCATGCACCCGCACCTGGTCGAGCCGAACGACCGCATGGCCGCCGGCCATGAATTGGTCGAGCGTGCCGAGCACCCGTTCGACGACAATCCCCGGCGTGTCCATCGGCGCCAGGAACATCGTGGCGCCGGCGGGACCGGCACCGTCGCCGTCGTTTTTCGCCATGATGATTGCGAAATCGGCACCGACGGCGCCGGTGATCAGCCATTTCCGCCCGTCGATGACGAAATCCTCGCCGTCGCGGCGCGCCATCGTCTGCAGCATCGACGGGTCCGAGCCGGCACCCGGCGCCGGCTCGGTCATCATAAAGCACGACCGGATCTCGCCTTGCGCCAGCGGCCGCAGCCAGCGCTCCTTCTGCGGCTCCCCGGCGATCTGTTCGAGGAGGTGCATGTTGGCTTCATCGGGGGCGAAGCAGTTCAGCGCCACGGGTCCGAGCGGCGAATAGCCGGCGGCCTCGAAGACCACCGCGTTGGCGCGCTGATCGAGCCCGAGCCCGCCCCATTCGCGGCCGACATGCGGCGACAGCAGCCCGGCCGCACGGCCGCGCGCGAGCAGTTCGCGCCGCAGCTCCGGGTCCGGCCCGTGCGCCGTCTGCCGCGGATCGTTCTCGTACGGGATGATTTGTTCGCGCACGAACCGCTCGGTGCGCTCCTGCAGCGCGACGAGATCGTCGGACAGCGAAAAATCCATCGGCAACCCCGGATCAGCTTGCCGGCATCGTCGGCACTCGCTGCCGACCCGTCAAGGCTGCGACGGCGGCGGCGCGTCGCGCCGTTGCCGGTGCGATATTTTCTTGACTAATAATACGATTTACGCAATAATCGCGAGATGCCGATATACCGATCCAGATCCGCCCGTTGCGCTGCCGCGGTCGGCGCCGCCCTGTTCCGCGCACCATCGCAGGAAGCTCGAATGCGCCGGCCCGACGACAGTCAGGCCTGCATCCGTTCCGCCTTGCGCCGCCGCCGCCGTACCCTGGGGCTGACGCAGGCGGCAGCGGCGCGCCTCCTCGGCATGCCGCGGCTGACCTATCACCGTATCGAAACCGGCGCCCGCCGCATCCATTTCGCCGACCTCGCGGCAATCTGCACCGCCTATGACTGCGACATCGGCGAGCTGCTGCAAGACCGTCAGCTCGCCGCCGCCTTCACCCGCGCCGCCGAACGGCTCGGCGGCGAGCCGCCGGCCTGACCGCGGGCCGACAGCCCGACTGCGGGTCGAGAGGCTCGCCGCGAAGCGGAGCCTCGATTGCGGTCACCGAAAGCGGCCGATCCGGGTGCCGTACCTGACCGTCGGGGAGCAATTCCGGCACCAACCGATGCTCCGGCATCCCGTGCGGAGCACTGCAAGGAGTGCCGGGGCGGCTGGGGACCGGCTCGACAGGTTCTGCGGAATAAAGGCGCTGGCCGTCTTGGAGTCGGACACCTCAGACTGACGGCCGCTAAGCTACATGGCAAAACACGTCGAATGTGATCACGATGCCCGCCGGTGCTCCGGCCGGCCAATAGAAATGCCATCCCCATTCAGTATAGTCCGGCGGGGTTTCGTCGATGCGCGGGCCGTTGAAGGCCAGGTAGACTTCCGACGTTTGCCCGATGTTGTTCATCGCGAAAGCGCCGTTCCACACACGGGGAAACGCCGCGGGGCAGCTCATGTGAACGAACTGGCTTGTTTGGCCGGTTGGAACGGTAAAGGTACCTTTGCCTTGCCACCCGGACCCCGCCTGTGCCGGCGCGACAAAGCCGCATGCCAGCAAACCGGCGGCGGCGATGGCCACCGCGGCGGCGCCGCCTGATGCGCGATGGCGAATTCGCGTAACCTGACGATGCTTGGTCATGTACTTCTCCTTTGGGCGGCGCGCGATCGGCCGCGACCGATTGCCGCGGTGACAGCGTCAACCAATTAGCCTCTCATTCAACCGGAAAGTCAATTATCTATCGCATCATGATGGGCGCGGACCGGGCTCATGAGGTCCGGGTGACAGGATCTCCTGCCGCCGCTGCGGCGAGGCTGCTCACCACCGCGCTCGACCTCTACAGCCACCCGCACCGGGACGATGCGGGAGGACGCGGCGAGCCGTATCGGCGCCGTTTTCGGAGTGCTATGATTATCGGCGCAAAGCCGGATGCCGGCGTTCGACAGCCGAGCGAACCGCAACCGCGGGCCGGCAGCCAGGCAATCGATTTCGCCGGGTTAGCACAGTGGCAGTGCAGCGGTTTTGTAAACCGAAGGTCGGGGGTTCGAATCCCTCACCCGGCACCGGCGGCGGGCGCAGCCCTGCTCACGCTCAGTTGAACCCGGTTGCCGGCGCGCTGCGGTAGTCTCGCGGCATGATCAAAGCCTGCGCGCTGATCGTCCTGCTTTGCCTGGCGCTTGCCGCGGCGCCGGCATTGGCGGCGGAGCGGCCGACCGTGGTCGAGCTGTTCACTTCCGAGGGCTGCTCGTCCTGCCCGCCGGCCGATGCGCTGCTCGCCGGGCTGGCGGCCCGTCCCGACGTGCTGGCGCTGTCGTTCCATGTCGATTACTGGGACCGTCTCGGCTGGAAGGACCCGTTTTCGAGCCGCCGGGCAACCGAGCGCCAGCAGCGCTACGCCGAAATCCTCGGCCTTGGCACGGTCTATACGCCGCAGATCGTCGTCGACGGCAGGTGGCAGGCGGTCGGCTCCGACCGGGGCGAGGTGGAACGCGCGCTCGATGCCGCCCGCCGCATGCCTCGTCACGGTGCCGGTGACGCTGGCGCTCGACCACGGCCGGGCGACGATCACGCTCGGGCCGGGCGACCGGGCGGCGGCTGCGGTGCTGCTGATCGGGTTCGACCGCCGGCATGTCGATGCGGTCGCCGGCGGCGAGAATGCGGGGCGGGCATTGACCCATGTCGATGTCGTGCGCGGCATCGCCGAAATCGGGCATTTCACCGGTGCCGCGAGCACGATCGTGGCGCCGGTCGGCTGGCATGCCGAGCGGCTTGCCGCCATCGTCCAGGCCGAGGACGGCCGCATTCTCGGCGCCGCCGTCACCGATGCCGGGCCGTTCTGACCGGAGCCCCCGTCGCCGCCCGGTCAGCGGCGGCTGGTCAATGCGAGCCGCACGCCAAGGCCGATCAATATCGCGCTCGAACACCAGCGCTGGACGCGCGCCCAGAACGGGCGGCGCGCGATCAGATGGGCGAGCGATCCGCCGGCCAGCGCCACCGCAAGGTTGGTCGGTATGCCGGTCACCTGAAACAGGAGGCCGAGGACGAGCATCTGCACCGCCGGCTTGCCGCGCGCCGGATCGACAAATTGCGGCAGGAACGAGAAGAAAAACAGCAGCAGCTTCGGGTTGAGGAGGTCGGTCAGCAGGCCCTGCCCATACGCTCTCGCCAATGACCGGCGCGGGCGGGGGCCTTCGACCCGGCCGGCGATCCCGGCGATGCCGCCCGAGCGGAAGCCGGCGATGCCGAGATAGACGAGGTAGGCCGCGCCGCAATATTTGACGATGGCGAAGGCGAGCGGCGAATAGAGGAAGAGCGCCGACAGGCCGAACGCCGCCGCCACCGCCTGGATTACCGACGCGGTGGCCAGCCCGAGCACCGAGACGACGGCCGCTTCCCGTCCTTGGCCGAAAGACCGCGACAGGATGAACAGGATGGCCGGCCCCGGCGTCAGATTGAGCGCCAGCGCCGAAATCATGAAGAGCGCGATCGTCTGCGGCGTCGGCATGCGCGCGATCCTCCGTGCCGGCCGGGCCATTACCGCGGGCGGCGGCTGGCCGCAAGACGGCGATCGTGGCAAGCTCGCCTCGCCGTTACCGCCGGGAGCCTGCCATGGACATCGAACGCCTCGATCATCTGGTGCTGACCGTCGCCGATATCGCGCGCACCTGCGAGTTCTATACGCGGGTGCTGGGCATGGAGGTGGTCAATTTCGGCCAGGGGCGCACGGCGCTGCGCTTTGGCCGGCAGAAGATCAACCTGCATCCGGCGGACGAAATTCCCGGCCTGGTCGCCGACAAGCCGACGCCGGGCTCGGGCGATCTCTGCTTCATCACCGAGGTGCCGCTCGCCGAGGTGACGGCGCATCTCGCCCAATGCGGCGTGCCGATCGTCGCCGGGCCGGGACCGCGCGCCGGCGCCGTCGGCACGATCCAGTCGGTCTATATCCGCGACCCCGACCAGAACCTGGTCGAGATCTCGAATTACTGATCCGCGGGGCCTGAGGGGTTCGGCTCACTCCTCGATTGAGGCGGCGAGGATCAGGCTCAGCTGGCACAGCGGCCGGCCGGTTTCGGCGGCCCAGGCGTTGAAACGGGATTGGATCGCGGCCCGGTCCTTGCGGTTTTTCGGCGGCGTCTCGGCCGCACCCCAGCGCTTCAGTGCGGCGGTCACCGAAGGGGTCGGGATGAAGGTGTCCTTGCCGACCATGCGCAGAAAGGTCGGGCCGGAATTGCCGCCCATCTGGCTGAAATTCTTCGCCAGCGCCTCCCACAGCCCGACGATGTCGGTCGCCGGCCAATGCGCGAGCCAGATGCCGAAGCCGCCATGTTCCTCGGCGACGGCGATCATCGCCGCGGCGTTGTCGCGCACCGATTTGAGCTTGCCCCAATGGCGGATCAGCCGGCGGTCGGCGAGCAGCGCTTCGAGCGCCTCGTCGGGCATCGCCCGCACCCGGCGCGGCTCGAAGCGATCGAAGACCTCCTCGAAGGCCGGCCATTTGGCGTCGACGAGGCTGTGCTTGAGGCCGGCGCGGAAGATCCGCAGCGACATCTGCGACAGGTAGCGGTCGTCGCCCAGCGCCGCGAGTTCGGCAGGCGGACGCGGCTGCGGCAGGCGGGCCGCCAATGCCGCCGCGCCGTGCCGGGTCTGCGCCGCTTCGAGGATCGGGGCAAAGGGGATTTCGGGCATCGTCGCCTCGCCGGTCGAGCCGAAAGATTAGCGCGCGGCGACAGCGCCCGCGTCAATTGCGAATTGCCGGGCGGGAATTGCCGGGCGGGAATTGCCGGGCACGAGCCGATTGACGCAACCCCGACTCCGGGTCACGCTGATTGGGTGAAAGATGCGGCGGAGTGCGAACGATGAAGCTGATGTGGTTCCACCTGATGCCGTACACCGAATTGCCGGATGATTTCCGCGAGAAGCATCCCTCGGTGTGGGTCGACATCCATTCTTCGCTGTTCGATCCGCGGCGTGCGCATCTGATGTACAACGACTTTATGGACGAGCTCGAATTCGCCGCCGAATGCGGGTTCGACGCGGTCTGCGTCAACGAGCATCATTCGAACGGCTACGGGCTGATGCCGTCGCCCAATCTGATCGCCTCGGCCCTGGCGCGACGCACCGCGGATGTGGCGCTGTGCGTGATGGGGAATTCGCTCGCCCTCTACAACCCGCCGACGCGGGTGGCCGAGGAGTTTGCGATGATCGACGTGATCTCGGGCGGACGGCTGATCGCCGGCTTTCCGGTCGGCACGCCGATGGACACCTGCTTTGCCTATGGCCAGAACCCGTCGAGCCTGCGCGAGCGCTATCACGAAGGCCACGACCTCGTATTGCGCGCCTGGACCGAGCCCGACACCTTCGCCTTCAACGGCCGCTTCAACCAGCAGCGCTACGTCAACATCTGGCCGCGCCCCATCCAGAAGCCGCATCCGCCGATCTGGATCCCGGGCGGCGGCTCGGTCGAGACCTGGCAGTGGTGCGCCCAGATGGATTACGTCTACGCCTACCTGTCCTATTTCGGTTTCAAGGACGGGCGCGCCACGATGCAGGGCTTCTGGGACGAGATGGCGCGGCTCGGCAAGGACCGGAACCCATACCGCGCCGGCTTTCTGCAATTCGTCGGCGTCGCCGACAGCCGCGACGAGGCGATGCGGCTCTACAAGGAGCCGGCCGAATATTTCTATGGCCGCTGCCTGCGCGTCGATCCGCGCTGGGCGATGCCGCCCGGCTACATCACCGAGGCGACGCAGCGCGCCGGCGTTGTCGGCCAGATCGGCCGCGCCGCCAGCCTCGACGCCCGGCAGAAGGCGCGGGCGACGACCGACATCAGCCGACATCGTCGATCGCGGTTATGTGATCGTCGGCTCGCCCGACGAGGTCGTCGAGCAACTGACCGAGGTCGCGACCGACCTCAATGTCGGGCACCTGATGCTGCTCTTGCAGTTCGGCAACATGGGCAAGGAATTGGCGGCCTATAACACGCGGCTCTTCGCCGAGCGCGTCATGCCGCAGCTCAAGGGTCTGTTCCCGGAATGGGAGGACCGCTGGTGGCCGCAGCCGATGGCGCGGGCCGAACGCGCCGTGGTTCAACCGCCGCTGCTGGCTGCCGAGTAGGAGCTAGAACGCCCGCGCCGGCCGGCGCCCGATAATCAGATCGTCCTCACGACGTCGGCGGATTGTCGAACCGGCATCCGACAATCTCGCCGGTCCCAGGCGGCTGCCGGGCCAGAACCGCAAGCGGTTCGGCTGGGGGGTAAGGATCGCATCTCGATGCGGCATCTCGTAGCCAAGCCAATCGGCGACCTCGCGCCCGCGGAACGAATTAACGGGCTGGACAACGCGGCGCCGGTCCGGAGCGCCGCCACCCCGGCGGCTCTCGGTCCCACAGGCGCTGGCGAAAATCGCATAACATGGTCTTACGGAAATCGCGGTCGTTGAACCGCATATAAGATTAAGCACGACGGAGCGTTCGTCATCGCGAAGGGAGATCGACTTCATGTCAAGATAGCAGCATACCCGGAAAGGTGGTATCGCCCTGCGCCTGACGGCCGGCGAAGACGCGATTAGTGAAAATTATTTTTAGCCGCAAAGGCGATGATGCGCAGCGGGGAGATCGCCAGCCCGATCATTGATGGGCGGCTCGAAGCGGCTTAGCCATACGTCCCACATCAGATGCCAGACTCCGCTATGCCTATGGCGACCTAGCCGGAACCGACTTGCCCACGATGGAGTCCGACCTGTCTCGTGGTCATCTTCGCCCGACAAACCGGTGCCATGTGGATCCTCGACATCGACCGGGCCACCCTAAAGATCATCCCGCGGCTCCGGGGTGGCGGGGGACGCTTGGTCAGGTTGGCGCTGCACTCTCTCACCTCCGAAATGCGGAGGTTGGATCGGGTGACCTCTTTACTTTTCTGGGGGCTCTACCGCTCATGCACGCGCACTACCGCAGGCTGGCGGCACGTCGGTCCGAGGCAGCACGGAATATTCGGCTGGCTTCAGGTCGAGGACATTGTCGATCTCGGTCACCGATGGATTCGCATGCTCTGGCAAGATACCCGTGGTTGGAGCAACACCCTCATGTGCGGTCAGGTTGGCCCAGCCCAAATGCCATCTTCATTACACGGGAGGTCCTCGGCATCGGCGATGGCACGAATCCCGGATAGGGGTCTTCGACCGTTTGATTACACTCACCTCGGACAACTCGGATCGGCCATCCACGTGGGACGCTCCCGCGTGGCATTGATCCAACTGTGGGCGGCGTCGGCCTGACCTACCATCCGCACGAGCGGTGGCTCGGCGGTGGCATCCGACAGCCGCAGCCCGTGGACAAGAATTAGTTGCTGACACCGGCGGAAGAACTGACGCGCACAATAGTTGATATCTCTCTTTCGGAGGCATGCATGATCGTCTGGACGTGCGTTATGACCTATGACCTTGGGGTGCCGCCGAGACTTCAGACCCCCTGCAACAACTCTGACCCTGTGTTCCCCAGGAGTTCGGAAAGACTGGCGCGACCCGGCGATCTCGTGCTAGCCTTCAACGGAAGTCTGGTGCAGCCAGTGAACGGCAATGAGCTGCATCAACACTCGGCCGATGACCATCGTGTTGCAGAGTGAGCCATTAGCGGATACTAGGATGATACCTCGAAACAAATCAAGGGGGAATTCGATCTGCCACCTCTTTTGCTCACGGCTGCCGCGGGTGGCGCACGGGCGGCATGGAGAATATCCCGAGGTGTGCGCCAGCTTCTTCCAAGCGTAGCGCCCTGCGCGCGGCGTCTGTTGGCCTCTTTCCGTTGCGCCGAGACAGCGAGCGTAGGGCGGAACAGCGGGAGCGCATTCCTCCGTTCCCTGAAACCATGCATACCTGTCTGCTTCCGGATTATCGTCGCAATCGGGTTCCGGGTGGAACGTGCTTCTTTACCGTGAACTCGCTTGACCGGCGCTCGAACCTGTTGGTGGCGCATATCGACGTCGCTGCGCAAGGCGGTATCTGGCGCTGCATTTTTATGGGTTAAGAAATCAGGCAGTCGGTGCGCGAATCACGGTCGGCGGGTTGCGGCTTCGGGGCCGGGAACGGTACCCCTTCGTCGGGTCCGGCGCCGGTCTTGGTGATGCCGATGGCGAGCGGGGGCTTGTCGGCATCATTGCCGGCGACGATTGTGCCGCCCGAAACGACTTCCTTGCGCGCCGGCCAGATCATGCGAAACCGCTCCAGGCGCCGGCCGGTCCCACTCGGGACATAGACGGCAGAGGTCATCAGAAAGCTGCGATCGGCGATTTGCGGGCCGGCCGGCTGTCCGGTCTGCGCCCAGATCACCGGGTCGCCGCGAAACCAGGCGTTCAGCGCCCTGGTGTCGTCGTGCCTGCCGTCGCCCCACAGGACGAGGCTGGCGACCGGGCATTTCGACCCGTCGCCGGCCCATGCCGGCACCGCCAAAAGCATCGACGCGAAAAGAGCGGCAGCGAGGCGCAGCATGCTTCTCCACGACGCGGGTAGGAGCATGCAAACTCTGTCACACGACGGCATAAGCGGCAACGATCGTGTGCGATGCCGGCGCCGAATGCCGTTGACAGTTCCGGAGGCTCGCGCATAAGTTGCTGGACTAACGCGGGTTTCTGCCGGCTGCACCCCGAACAAACAGGCGAGGACGGGATCATGGCAGACCACAATGATCCGAACGCGGTCAATTCGATCTTTTCGGACATCGATGTCAGCGCGGCCGACCTGTACGACATTTTCGGGTTTCCGAGCGCGGATGTCAGCGGCGGCGAGAAGGTCGTGATCGCCCTGACCTTTGCTTCGGTGCCGCAGACCGGCGTGTTCGACGCAGACATGCTGTACCGGGTCCGCATCGCGACCGATCGGCGAGTACTCCGGCCGACCAAAGAGGAACCGAGCCTGGACAGCCTGCTGGCCTATCTGGAGGGGGTCAAAAACAATTATTTGAGCGTATTGCGTCCGTCGGAGGTGCGGGTCACATTCGACCGGAACAACCGCGCCAATATTCGCTTCATCAATTTTCCGGGCGGCGATTTTGCGGCGCTCGTCGACACCGATCGCAGCCTCGACCTGCAATCGCCGGGCGGGCACGCGATCAAAGCCTTTATCGGCGGCCGGGACGATGCGTTCTTCAACGATCTGACCGGCTTTTTCCGCTCGATCAACTACGCACCGCAATTCTATCACGTGCCGCACACGATGCCGGAATTGCGCGAATTGAAGATCCCGAAGACCTTCCTCGAACTGGAAGGAAACGATTTGTTCAATTACGACCCGCAGCTGCCGCAATGGGGGCACGGCGTCAAAAAAGATTTGCCGGCCGGGCCGCTGGCGTGGACCGGCACACGTTTCAAAAAGGATGCAAACGGAAATTTCCGTTTCGTTTATTCGGGCGAGGACGCGCGGGCGGGGCTCAATTGCAATGCCATCATTCTCGAATTGCCGCTCGCTTTCCTGACCGATCGGCCCGGCGAGCATCGGATCGTCAATGCCTGGGGCGAAAGCTGGGTGCTGAAGGCCGCGCACAAGGTCGAAGCGATCCCCGATGATCCGTTATGGATCGAGCATCCGCAGGCCTTGCTCGATGCCCTGACCCTCGATGAGGAGCTGAAGAAATACAAGCTGGTGGATACCGACGGCCAGGCATTCGCCGATGCGGCACTCAGCGAACGCGAGGACAATCGCCAGCTGGGCGCCAACAATTTCTGGCTGGCGCCGCATTTCATCAGGCGGCTGGGTCATCTCGGCTGGGGCTTCGGACCGTCGATCACGGCGCTCGGGCTGGCCAGCGCCTTCGACCACGACAATTCGCCGGTCTCGGTCTATCGGACCTACGCGCTGGTCGCCGAGGCCTTTCCGCGCGTCAAAAAGATCCTGTTTCAGGAGCTCAACATGCCGGATGGTTCGTGGAACCCGAAAGGCTTGCCGATACCGTTGCGCCGCCCGGTCGATGTTTTCATCCCCAACGTCAATTCGATCGATATGGACACGACCGGCACCTGGCCGTTCGGGCGCCGCCTGGAAGACCAGGTAGCGACACGCTTTTTGTCGACGTTTCTCGACATGAGCGCCAGCATCAACGGGAAGCCGTATCATGTCGACCTGCTGAACGACCCGGCCTTGTGGAACGCCGCCCCGATCGAGCCGAAGACGCCGCCCAACCCGTTGAAGAACGACAAGGCATTTCTGCCGGATTTCCCCTATCTGGCGGACCCCTGGTAACGCGCGCGATGGCTCCCGCCGCCGGCTACGAGGCCGAGATCCGGCGGATCGAGCAGGATATCGCTGCGGTCGGCGGCATCGCGGCGCTCGACCCGCCGACCGATACCGAGCGGGTCACGCAATATGTTTATCGCCTGTACCAGAGAGCCTCGATCGCCGGCGATCTGACGGCGCTGGGTGCGGTCGAGCGCGCCATCGAACGGGCGATCCCGCTGCTGCCCCATCCGGGCGATCTCCATCTGCTGCAAGCCAATGCGGCTTTCAAGCTGCACCGGCTCGCCGATGTGCAATCGGCGCTGCTGGCGGTGCGTTCGGTTCATGACAGCGAGGAGGGCCGGCTGATCCGCGCCGATCTCGATTTCCAGCATGGCCGCTACGAGTCAGGCAAAGGCCGGCTATTGCGCGGTTCTCGCGACCGAGCGGTCCTGGGGTGCGCTGGCTCGTTTGGCACATTTCAGCGGAAGAATGGGCGATCCCGAGGGCGCCGACCGGCTCTACGAGGAGGCGGAAGACGAGCTGACGGCAAAGGAATTGCGGTCCTATGCGTGGCTCGAAGTGCAGCGCGGCTTTCTCGACTTTGCGCACGGCCGATATCTGAAGCGCGATCGCATTATGAACGGGCCGACAAAGCCTATCCGGGCTATTGGCTCGTCGATGAGCATATGGCCGAATTGCTGGCGGCCGAGGGCCGGTATGCGGCGGCAATCGCGATCCTCGAAAGGCTGGCGGCGAATGTCCGGCGGCCGGAATTGGAGCAGGCGATCGGCGAGCTTTATCAGCTGGCCGGCGAGACCGGACAGGCGCGCCGCTGGGGGCAACAGGCGCTTGCCGCGTATCTGAAATCGGCGCAGCGCGGCGAGGTGCATTACTGGCACCACCTCGCCGATTATTACGCGGAGGTGGCGCAAGACGGGGCGCAGGCGGTCGCTCTGGGCGCGCAAGGATCTGCAGCTGCGGCAGAATTTTGCGACCGAGACGGCGCTCGCCTGGGCGCTCTATCGCGACGGAAGGTTCGAGGAAGCCCGCGGCTGGATCGATCGGGCATTGTCCTCGGGCGCGGCCGACGCGCATCTGTTTCTGCAAGCCGGAAGGATCTTCACGGCGGCGGGGGACACGGCCAATGGTCGCAACCATCTCGACCGGGCGATGCGCCTCAATCCGACGGTCGACCGCTTCCACCTGCATCATTGAGCCGATGGCCGGATCGATCGGCCTCCGCCGGAGCCGCCCCGGCAATGCCCGGTTCAGCCGGCCAGGATCGCGTCGGCTGCCTTTTCGGCGATCATGTAGACGGCGCTGACGATGAAAAAGCCGGGGATGCGCGGGAAGACCGAGGCGTCGACCACCCGCAGCCCGTGGGCGCCGTGCACGCGGAAATCGCCGTCGAGGACGCCGCCCGCCGCGCGCGGCCCGATCGCGCAGGTGCAGGAGGCATGGTGGCCCCAGGCGCGGCTGCGCACGAAATCCTTCAGCTCGTCGTCGCTTTGCAGCGCGTCGCCGGGCTGCTCCTCGGCGGCGATCACGCCCTGCTCCTTGAGCTTCGCCGTCAGCTTGCGGACAAAGCGGATGCCGGCGACGACGGATTGCAGATCGTCCCCGGCGGTGTCGCTGCCCTCCTCGAAATAGTGGAAATCGATCAGCGGCGTGTCGCGCGGATCGGTCGAGCGCAGGCGGATTTCGCCGGCCCGGTTCTGCGTGTGCGCCTTCAGGATCGCCCAGGTCAGATAGTTGCGCTTGGTCAGTTCGAGCGCTGAGTAGCCGGGAAAATAGCCGCCGAAGAGCCCCAGCAGGGCAAAGCAGAACAGGTCCGGCAGCGGCCGCTCGGGCAGCGATCTGAGGATCGCCGCCAGGACCGCGCCGTTGCTGGCGTAAACCCCGTCATGCCCGGCGGCCCAGTCGCGATATTGCGGGTCGCCGCGGCTGAAGGTGGCGCCGTCGAGGATTTCCCAATGATCGAAATTCATGCGATTGACGATTCCGATCTCGTAGCGGTCCTGCAAATTCCGGCCGACGCCGGAAAGCTCGATCCGCACCGGGATGCCGAGCGGCTCCAGCACCGCGCGCGGCCCGATGCCGGACAGCATCAACAGTTGCGGCGTGTTGAAGGCGCCGCCGCATAGGATCACCTCGCGCGCGGCGTGCGCCTGCGACGGCACGCCCGGCCCGCTGCCGGGCTGGCCATGGGCGCGATAGAGCCTTTCGCCTTTGAGGTATTCGACCCCGGTCGCGCGGTTGTTGTCGTCGAGGACGATGCGGGTGGCCAGCGCGTCGAGCTCGACATGCAGGCGATCCGGGTATTTCTGCGCGGTTTCGAGCACGCGCTCGCGCGCCCCCATGCGCCGATGCCCGCGCGTCGTCAGCGGCGTGTAGCGCACGCCCACGGCGTTTTCGACGACCAGCCGCCAGTCGTTCGGATCGGCCTTGGCCTCGGCGAGGTCGAGCAGGCGCTCGATCGGCTGGCCGATATCGTCGAATGCCGTGGCGGCCGAATCGAGCAGCACCTGGACGAGGCCGAAATCGCCGATCGTGGCCGCGGGAACCGCCTTTTCGGTTTGCAGCCAGCCATGCCAGCCATGGCGCGACGGGTTTGGGCCGAATTCGGCGAGCGCGCGCTCGAGCGGTCGATGATGGCAGTTCTCCAGCCGCGTGAAATAATTGCGCATCGCCTCGGCGTTCCACGACGGATCGCCGGTCAGCTGCGCGATCCCGTCCCAATCCGCATTGTGCGGATAGACGAGGATCATCGCGTTGTGCGCGGTGCAGCCGCCCAATGTCCCGGCGCGCGGGTAGAGGATGCCGTCGACCCGCTCGCCGCGGTAATCGCCGACATATTTCGGATCCTTCTGCTGCATCGCCTGATCGGCGTAGTGGCGCACGAAAAAGTCCCAGCGCATCGCATCGTTTTCCGAGGCGAAGCCGTGGAACGACGGCACGTCGTAATCGTCGGGCAGGCGGTTGATGCCGGGCTGATAATCATTGGTGCCGGACAGCAGCCGCGGATCGCCGCCCGCCTCCAGCAGCAGCACATGGCGGCCGGCCTCGGCCAGCCGCGCCGCCAGGGTTCCGCCGCCGGCGCCGGAGCCGACGACGATGTAGTCGAAGCTGCCCTGATCGTTCATCGGGCCTGCCTCCTCAGCTCATTCGCCGATCCGGGCCGCCGAAGTCGAGCCATGCTGGCGGCGAAGGGATGATGCGCCCTTCCAGCCACAGCTCCAATCCGGCAGAATGCCAAGGGTTCAATTCCTGGCCGGCGGCCCGGCCGGCTTGCCAATCCGAGCACCAGCCGCGATCCGGGGAGAGCGCCGATGCCGCCGCGAATCGGTTACCTGTTGCCGACCCGGGAGGCGATCATGCAGGGCCGCCCCGAGACCGCCCCGCTGCTGGCGCTCGCCGAGCGCGCCGAGGGCTTGGGCTATGATTTCGGTCTGGGTCGGGGATTCGCTGCTGGCGCGGCCGCGTCACGACCCGCTGACCCTGCTCGCCGCCGTCGCCGCCCGGACCCGCCGGGTGACGATCGGCACCGCGGTGTTTCTGCCGGCATTGCGCAACCCGGTCGTGCTGGCGCATCAGCTCGCGACGCTCGACCGCATCGGCGAGGGCCGGCTCGTTCTCGGCGCCGGCATCGCCACCGACGTCGCCAACATCCGCGCCGAGTTTGCCGCCGCCGGCGTGCCGTTCGAGGGCCGCGTCGGCCGCATGATGGAGGGGCTGCGCCTCGCCCGCGCGCTGTGGACCGGCGAGCCGGTCGATTGGCCGGGACGCTGGCCGGTGACGGGCGGCGTGCTCGGCCCGACGCCGCACCGGCCGGGCGGTCCGCCGATCTGGCTCGCCGGCTCGGTCCGCCCGGCGCTCGAACGGGCAGGGCGGCATTTCGACGGCTGGTTCGCCAACGAGCCCGATCTCGCCCGCTGGCGCGGGCAGTGGGCCGAGGTCCGGCAGGTCGTCCGCGACGCCGGGCGCGACCCCGGCGAATTCACCGCAGCCCTTTATCTGACGCTCGCGATCGACGAGGATGCCGGCCGCGCCGGGCAGCGCATCGATGGTTTTCTAGAGAATTATTACGGACAGCCGGCGGCGGCGATGCGCCGGCGGCAGGCGTGCTATGGCGGCCCGGCCGAGGGTGCCGCCGACTATCTGCGCAGCTGGGCCGAGGCCGGCGCCGGTCATCTGATCGTGCGCTTCACCGGCGACCACGAGCATAATCTCGAAACCGTGAGCAAGCTGCGCGCCGATCTCGGCTGGTGACCGGCCGCACCGGGACCTGTTTCTATCAAAGGACGAAATCATCAAAGGACGAAATCGTGACCGGGACCGGTGTCGAACGAATCGCGATGCGCCGCATCGGGGCGCTGCTGGCGGCGTTTCTCGCGCTGGGCCAGCCGGCTTGGGCGCAGCAGCCGAGCCAGGCGCAGGCGAGCGCCATCCGCCAGGCCTGTCGCGCCGATTACCAGGCGCATTGCGCGGGCGTGCCGACCGGCGGCCAGGCGGCGCTCGCCTGCCTGCAGAGCAATGCCGCGAGCTTGTCGGCGCCGTGCCAAAACGCGCTGAGCGCCGTCGGCGGCGGTGCCGCGGCCGCCCCGGCACCTGCGCAACCGGCGCCCGCCCCATCCGCCGCCGCCCCGGCTCCTGCCACCCCGCCTCCCACCGCTCCTCCGGCTCCTGCTGCCGCCGCGCCCGCGCCGCCGCCGATGTCGCCGCGGCAGGAGCTGATGCTGGTGCGCCAGGCCTGCGGCTACGACTACCGCCGCTATTGCCGGGGTGTTCCGTTCGGCGGCGGCCGCGTGCTGGCCTGCCTGCAAGGCAACGCCGATCGGCTGTCGCGTCCCTGCGGCAGGGCATTGCAGGCAGCGGGGCAGGGCCGTTAGCGCAGCCGCGCCCGACCGCGCCGCCTCAGCGATGCACCATCAGCTGCAGACGGTGCCCGTCGGGGTCGCGAAGATAGATGCAGCGATCGTCTCCGGGGCGGCCGCCGACCGCGACGCCGCGTTTTTCAAGCTCGGCCTTGAGCGTCTCATAGCTGCCCTCCGCCACGTTCAAGGCGAGATGGTTGAGGTCGTTGCCGGCGGTCAAGGTGCCGCCGCCTTGCCTTTTGAACAGTGCCACGCCTTGATGGCCGGCATGCAGGAACACCTGCCCGTCATCCTCGCGGTAGGCTTTCATCCCGAGAATCTCGGTGTAGAAGGTGCGGGAACGCGCCAAATCATCGACGTGCAGCACGATGTGGTCGATCCCGGTCGCCTGGATCATTGCCGTTTCCTCCTCTGACCGTCTGTCTGTGCAGACCCGTGTAATTGGCAGTGCATTCTAGCGAATCGCGCCGGAGCCCGTCTCCAACAATGCCGCGAGCCGGTCGGTTGCGCGCGATGGCCGTCCCCCGCAGCTAAAAGCCAGCCCCGCAGCTAAGCAGCTAAAAGCCAGCCCCGCAGCTAAAAAGTCCGCAGTGAATCGCCGATGTATTGGTTGCGGAACACGCGGATTAGCTATACGTTAATTCAACCGGACGCGATCGGGATCTCGCTCGGCGGATGATATGCGATCGCCATCGGGGCGATGCCGGAAGCCGGCCCGATGCAAGCCGCCGGAATCTTGCAGGGATGGAGGACAACCGAGATGATAAAGGTTTCGCTGGTGACGAAAAGGCAAGCTGGCGCCGCGGTCGCCATACCTCTAGCCGCATTGCTGCTGTCGGCCTGCGTGTCGCAGAGCAGCTATGATGAGCTCCAGGCGCAGAACCAGCAGCTCCAGGCTCAGAACCAGCAGCTCCAGGCGCAGATCGCCGGGTTGCAGCGGGAGGCCAGCTTCGTCGAGGCGGGCGATCTGCTGTTTCCGCCAGGCGGCTATCAGCTGAGCGCTGCCGGCAGAGCCGAGCTGGCGAACAATATCGCGCCCAAGCTCAGAGGCCTGGAAAATGCCAAGGTGGTCGTCTACGGGTACACCGACAACACGCCGGTCGGACCCGAGCTGCAGCGGGCGGGTGTCAACGACAATCTGACCTTGTCGTCGCGGCGCGCGGGTGCGGTCGTGACCTTTTTGGTGTCGCAGGGTGTCAACCCGAACATCATCTCGGCCAAGGGCTTCGGCGACACGCACCCGGTCGCGCCGAACGACACGCCGACCGACCGGGCCAAGAACCGACGGATCGTCATCACCGTCCAAGGGCCGGGCGCACCCGCCTCCTGACGCCGCAGCGGGCCGGATCGCGGCCCTCTCTCCAATCGCCCGCTTGGCTGTGAACCACCGATTGATGGTGGATCGACGCGTCGCGCGTAGCGTCGACCCTGGCGATGCCGCATCAGCAGTTCCGTCGAGGCATCGTACCAGCGGTCGCAACCAAACTTGCGGGTAACACCGGGGCTCGATAGTGTGCTTGATGGGGCTGACGGCACCGGGTCGTGATGCCGTGGGGGCGTTGGATGATTTCAGGGGCCTGCGATCGTCGGCGGTTTTGGGCCGCGCCCGCGCCGTCCGGCGAGGCTGCGCTCGGTCCGCGAGATGGCATCTGATCCTGGTCGCGGCTCTGCCGCTGATGTGCGCGGGCTGCCTCGTCGGCCCGGATTTCTCCAGCCCCTCGGCCCCGATCTCCGGCAAATGGCTGGAATTGGGCGATCCCTCGGTTCGCTCCGGACACCAGCTGTCCAGGAACTGGTGGACGGTCTTCAACGACCCGATCCTCGACCGGCTGATCGAGATCGCCTATGGCCAGAACCTCACGCTGGTCAGCGCCGGCACCCGGGTGCTGCAAGCCCGCGCCGAGCTCGGGGTGGCGATCGGCGAATTCTATCCGCAGTCGCAGCAGGCGACGAGCTCGCTGATCTATGACCGGCCGAGCCATGCCGATCCGACCGCCACCCCGCAAAGCCAGATTTCGGGCTTCTGGCGCGCCTCGCTCGGCACTACGATCAACTGGGAGCTGGATTTTTGGGGCAAGTTCCGCCGCGGCATCGAATCCGCCGACGCCGCCTATCTGTCGTCGATCGCGAGCTACGACGACGTGCTCGTCACCCTGGTCGGCGACGTGGCGACGACCTATATCGGCATCCGCACCCTGCAGACCCAGATCGGCATCGCGCGCGACAATATCGTCAAGCAGAAAAAGGCGCTCGCCATCGCCGAGGCGCGGTTTCACGGCGGCATCGCCACCAAGCTCGACGTCTATCAGGCGCAGAACGTTCTCGGCCAGACCGAGGCGACGGTCCCGCAGCTGACCGCCCAGCTCAATCAGGGGCTGGACGCGCTGCGCGTCCTGCTCGGCATGCCGCCGCAGCGGCTCGACGATCTGCTGCGCGGCCCGACCGCGATACCGGTCCCGCCGATCGATGTCGCGGTCGGCATCCCCGCCGATCTCGTCCGCCGCCGGCCCGATATTCGCGCGGCCGAGCTGGCGGCGGCGGCGCAGAGCGCGCAGATCGGCATCGCCAAGGCCGATCTCTTTCCGGCCTTCGGCCTGCTCGGCACCTTCGGCACGGTGTCCAGCAACATCAACGGCAACCGGCTCAGCGATCTGGTCATGGGCAGGGGCATCGCCTTCGCCTTCGGCCCGTCTTTCCAGTGGAACATCCTGAATTACGGGCAGATCACCAACACCGTGCGGGTGCAGGACGCGAAGCTCCAGGAGCTGCTGGTCGACTATCAGAATACGGTGCTGAAGGCGGAGCAGCAGGTCGAGGACGGGTTGACGAGCTTTCTCCAGGGCCGCGAGCAGGTGGATTTTCTGCGGCAGAGCGTTGCTGCTGCGAATGCGGCGCTCGGGCTCGCCTTTCTGCAATATCAGCTGGGGACGCGGGATTTCACCACCGTGCTGACCGCCGAGCAGAACCTCTACACCGCGGAGAACGATCTCGCCATTGCCTCGGGCAGCGTCTCGACGGGGCTCGCTTCGGTGTACCGGGCATTGGGCGGCGGCTGGCAGATCCGCGACGGCAACGAGTTCGTCCCGGCCGCGACGCAGGCAGAGATGACGAAGCGGACCGATTGGGGGGATCTGTTGCCGCCCGCCGGTCAAAAGCAGCCGCCGGCGCCGGGGCTGCCGACCCCGGCGGAAGTCAGCTCGAAGGTTCGGCCGCCGCAATGGTGAGGGTGCCGTGAACATGCTTTTCGCGATTGCCCGG
This sequence comes from uncultured Alphaproteobacteria bacterium, assembly GCA_963814865.1. Classification (GTDB taxonomy): domain Bacteria; phylum Pseudomonadota; class Alphaproteobacteria; order ATCC43930; family CGMCC-115725; genus AP-15. The sequence goes on from CAWFEN010000009.1 coordinate 327,728, forward strand.
CGCCGCCGGGTGCCGGTGGCCGTCGCGCTGGCCGCGGCGGTCGCCATTCTCGGCGTCTGCGGCGTCGCGACGATCCGGCCGGAACGCCCGTTTACCATGGCTGCGGCGGCCGAGCCGAGACTGCCGGCACTGCCGCCGCCGACCTCCGGTGTTACGCTGGCGCAAGCGGCCTCGCCGGCGGCGGTGCCGGTGCCGGTCGTGCTGCCCCGGCTGCAATCGGTGACCAATTACGTCGAGATCACCGGCAACGCCGCCGCCGTCAACGACGTCAAGCTGATCGCGCGGGTCGAAGGCTATCTCGAGCAGCTGCATTATGAAGACGGCGCATTGGCCAAGAAAGGCGACCTGCTGTTCACGATCCAGCAGGATCAATACAAGGCCCAGCTGCAGCAGGCCCAGGCCCAGGTGCTGACCGCGCAGGCGGCGCTCACCTATGCGAAGACCGAACTCGTCCGCTACACGGCGCTGGTCAAGAAGGATGCGGCGACGCAGACCGAAGTCGACCACTGGGTCTTTGAGCGCGCCAGCGCCGCGGCGCAGTTGCTCAGCGCGCAGGCGCAGGTGGTGCTCGCCGATCTGAACCTCGGCTATACCGAGGTCAGGGCGCCGTTTGCCGGCATCGTCGGCAAGCATCTGATCGACCCCGGCAACGTCGTCGGCGGCGGCGGCCAGCAGACGGCGCTGGCCGAGATCACCCAGCTCGATCCGATCTATGTGGTAGCCAATCTGAGCGAGCAGAACGTCCTGAAGATCCGCCAGAACCTGAGCCAGCACCGGCTCACCCTCGCCGATCTGCACAAGGTGCCGGTCGATGTCGGGCTGTCGAATGAGCAGGGCTTTCCCCATCGCGGCACCATCGAATATGTGGCGCCGGCGCTCGATCCGGCGACCGGAACCCTGCTGGTGCGGGGGATTCTGGCCAATCCGGACCTCGTGCTGCTGCCCGGCTTTTTCGTGCGCATGCGCCTGCCGATGGGGAAAGTCGACCGCAGCGCCTTGCTGGTGCCGGACCGCGCCCTCCAGACCGATCAGGGCGGCCGCTATCTGCTCGTGCTCAACGACAAGGACGTGGTCGAGCAGCGTTATGTGCAGCTGGGCGAGCTGATCGGTGCGCTCAGGGTCGTCACCTCGGGTCTGAAGCCGGAGGATCGCGTCGTCGTCGGCGATCTGTGGCGCGCCACCCCCGGCACCACGGTGACGCCGCAGCCGACCAGCATCGATGCCGCTACCGGCGCGGCGGGCGCGCCGCAATGATCTCGAAATTCTTCATCGAACATCCGGTCCTGGCGAATGTACTGGCGATCGTGCTGGTGCTGATCGGCGCCATCTGCGTCTTCCGCCTGCCGGTCGCCCAATACCCGAATGTGACGCCGCCGACGGTGCAGGTGACGACGCGCTACCCCGGCGCCAGCCCGCAGACCGTCGTCGACACCATCGCGCTGCCGATCGAGCTGCAGGTGAACGGCGTCGAAGGCATGCTCTACATGCAGTCGACGAGCGCCTATGACGGCACCTACACGCTGACGGTGACGTTCCAGATCGGCACCGATCCGAACATGGACCAGGTGCTGGTGCAGAACCGCGTGACCAACGCCTTGGCCCAGCTGCCCGAGGCGGTGCAGGCGCAGGGTGTCGCGATCCGCGCCAAATCCTCGTCGATCCTGGAGTTCGTGACCCTCGATTCGCCGGACGGGTCGCGCGACGCGCTCTATCTGTGGAATTACGCGACGATCGACCTCGTCAACGAGCTGGCGCGTCTGCCCGGCGTCGGCAACGTGAATGTGATGGGCGCCGGCGAATACTCGATGCGGATCTGGATGGACCCGCAGAAGCTCTATTCCTACGGCCTGGTGCCGGAGGACGTGATCCGGGTGGTCCGGCAGCAGAGCCAGGAGGTCGCAGCGGGACAGGTCGGCATGCCGCCGGCGCCGAAGGACCAGGCGTTCCAGTACACCGTCGACATCGAGTCGCGGCTCGACGACCCGAACCAGTTCGGCGACATCATCGTCAAGGACCAGACCGCCCAGGGCGGCCGCCTCGTCCGGCTCAAGGACGTGGCGCGGATCGAGCTCGGCGCGCAGACCTACGCGCAGGATTTCAAGCTCGGCGGCAAGGCGGCGGCCGGGATCGCCATCTACCAGACCCCCGACGCCAACTCGCTGAAGGTGGCAGCCGAGGTCGCGGCAAAGATGGAGCAGCTATCACGCCGCTTCCCGCCCGGCCTGCATTACAGCATTCCCTACAACACCACGATCTTTATCCAGAACTCGATCGACGAGGTCTACAAGACTTTGTGGCAGGCGGGAGTGCTGGTGCTGATCGTGATCCTGGTGTTCCTGCAGAACTTCCGGGCCACATTGGTGCCGGCGACGACGGTTCCGGTCACCATCATCGGTGCCTTCGCCGGCATGGCGGCGCTCGGCTACACCGTCAATTTGTCGACCCTGTTCGCGCTGATCCTGGCGATCGGCATCGTCGTCGACGATGCGATCGTCATCGTCGAAGGCGTGTCGAAATACATCGAAGCCGGCATGTCCGGTCACGATGCCGCGATCCGGGCGATGGACGAGCTGTTCGGGCCCGTCGTCGGCATCACCCTGGTGCTGATGGCGGTGTTTCTGCCCTCGGCCTTTGTCCCCGGCCTCAGCGGGCAGATCTTTGCGCAATTCGCCCTGGTCATCGCGGTGACGGCGCTGATCAGCGCGGTCAACGCCGCGACATTGAAGCCGACGCAATGCGCGCTGTGGCTGCGCACGCCCAAGCCGGTCGAGCAGCGGAACTTCTTTTATCGCGGCTTCGACCATGTCTATGGCCGCATGGAGAACGGCTATGCCGGCTTGATCGGCCGCATGGTGCACCGCAGCGGGCTGATGGTGCTGATCGGCGTGGTGCTGGCGGTCGGTGCCGTATGGGGTATCGCGCGGCTGCCGACCGCGTTCATTCCGAACGAGGACCAGGGCTATCTGATGCTCGCCGCCCAGCTGCCGGACGGCGCCTCGCTGGGGCGCACCACGGCGGCGCTCGATCAGGCGACCAAGATCGCATTGGCGACGCCCGGCGTGGACAAGGTGATCGCGATCTCGGGTATGTCGGTGCTCGACAATTTTGCCGATCTCGCCAATGCCGGCGTCTGCTTCGTGATCTTCAAGCCCTGGGACGAGCGCAGCAAGCGGAAGGGGACGGACATCCTGACGATCGCCGAGCATCTGCAGAATGCACTCAATGCGGCGCCCGACGGCAGGCTGTTCGTGCTGGCGCCGCCGCCGATCCAGGGGATCGGCAATGCCGGCGGCCTGCAGATGCAGACCGAGCTGCTGGGCGGCAGTTTCGACTACCAAAAGCTCAGCGACGTCACCCAGCAGATCGTCAAGACGGCCGGCGCCGATCCCCAGTTGCAGCATGTGCTGACGACGTTCCGCCCCGGCGCGCCGCAAGTCGCGGTGACCGTCGACCGCGACCGGGCGGAAACCCTGCGCGTCTCGGTCGGCGACGTGTTCTCGGCATTGACCTCGTATCTGGGCTCGACCTACGTCAACCAGTTCAACAAATTCGGCCTGTCGCTGCAGGTCTATGTCCAGGCCGATTCCAAGTTCCGCCTCCACCCCGACGATCTGCTCAATCTCTATGTGCGCAGCCAGGACAACCAGATGGTGCCGATCGGGGCGGTGGCGCATCTGAGCTCGGTGGTCGGACCGCCGCTGGTCACGCTGTACAATTTGTTTCCATCGGCGACCATCATCGGTGCGCCGGCGCGCGGTTTCAGCTCGGGTCAATCGCTGACCGCGATGGAGCAGATCGCGAACAAGACCTTGCCGGCCGGCCTCGCCTATGAATGGACGGCGATGTCCTACCAGGAAAAGCTGACCGGCAATCAGCTCTATTATCTGTTCGGGCTGTCGGTCCTGCTCGTCTACCTGTGCCTCGCCGGCCAATACGAAAGCTGGATCCTGCCGCTGGCGGTGCTGTCGGCGGTGCCATTGGCGCTGCTGGGGCCGGTCGTGGCCCTGACCAGCCTGGGGGTCGCCAACAACCTCTACACCCAGATCGGCCTCATTCTGATGATCGCGCTGTCGGCCAAGAACGGCATCCTGATTGTCGAGGTGGCGCGCGAGCGCCGGATGGTCGACGGCAAGCCGATCCTGGAAGCGGCGGTGGAGGCGTCACGGACCCGGTTCCGGCCGATCCTGATGACCTCGTTCGCCTTTGGCATGGGGGTTTTGCCGCTGGTGTTCGCGACCGGGGCCGGGGCCAATTCCCGGATCTCGCTGGGGCTTAGCGTCTTCAGCGGCATCATCGCATCGACCGGCCTTGCCGTGCTGTTCGTGCCCTCCTTCTTCGCGGTGCTGCAGCGCTTGGACGAGGCGCGCAAAGCACGCAAGAAGCCACTGGCGACGGTGCCCGCCGAGTGAACATCACTTGAAGAATTCGGCCTACCCCGCCGGTTCCCGGGCGAAGGCTGCGGCGGCGCCGCGCTCCAGGTAGCTGCGCGCGTCGAGCTGCCCGAAGATTTCGATCAGGCTAGCGATCCCGCCGGTCCAGCCGGTCTGGTGGCTGGCGCCGATGCCGGCCCCGTTGTCCCCGTGGAAATATTCGTAGAACAGCAAATGATCGCGCCAGTAGGGGTCGGTCTGGAACTTCCCGGCCCCGCCGAACACCGGCCGCCGGCCGGCCGGGTCGCGCAGAAAGATCCGGGTCAGCCGGTTGGCGATGTCACGCGCCACCTCGAACAGATTCATCGCGTTGCCCGAGCCGGTCGGGCATTCGATCGTGAAGTTGTCGCCGTAATACGAATAGTAGTGGAGCAGGGCGCGGATGATCAGCGCATTCATCGGCATCCAGATCGGCCCGCGCCAGTTGGAGTTGCCGCCGAAGGTGCCGCTGTCCGACTCGGCCGGCAGATAGCCGACCCGATATTCCCGGCCGGCCACCGAGAAGACATAGGGGTGCTCGGCGTGCCAGCGGGACAAGGCCCGGATGCCGTAGGGGCTGAGGAACTCGTTCTCGTCGAGCATCCGCATCAGCAGCCGGCGCAGCCGGCCCTCGTTGACGAGCCCGATCAGGCCGCGCTCGGCGACGCCGAAATGCCCCGCCCCGGTGGCATGGATGCCCTCGCGAAGCTCCGGCATGCGCCGCATGATTTCCGCCATTTGCGCCGTCAGCCTGGGAACCCGATCGCGCTGCCACTTGTCGACCGCGGTGGCGGCGCAGAGCGGCAGCAGCCCGACGATCGAGCGGACCTTGAGCCGCGTCGCGCTGCCGTCGGGAAAGCGCAGGACGTCGTAGTAGAAGCCGTCCTCTTCGTCCCACATGCCGTCCGGGCCCATCCGGTGCATGGCGCGGCCGATCAGCAGGAACTGAACCGCGAAGTTCGAAGCCAGCTCTTCATAGGTCGAATCATGCGCCGCCAGCTCGAAGGAGATCTCCAGCATGTTCTGGCAGAACAGCGCCATCCAGGCGGTGCCGTCGGCCTGCTCGAGATAGCCGCCGGTGGGCAGCGGCGCGCTGCGGTCGAAGACGCCGATATTGTCGAGCCCGAGAAACCCGCCTTCGAAGACGTTCTTGCCGAGGCGGTCCTTGCGGTTGACCCACCAGCCGAAATTGGCCGAAAGCTTGCCGAAGACGCGCTTCAGAAAGGCGAGATCGCCGGTGCCGTGCAGCGCCTGCTCCAGCCGGTAGAGAAAGATCGCAGCCCAGGCCTGCACCGGCGGGTTGACGTCGCTGAAGTTCCATTCATAGGCCGGGATCTGCCCGGTCGGGTGCAGGTAGACGCTGTCCAGCAGCAATCCCAGCTGCTGCTTGGCGAAATCGAGGTCGACGGCGGACAGCGCCAGCGTGTGAAAGGCCAAATCCCAGGCGGCGAACCACGGGTATTCCCATTTGTCCGGCATCGAGATGACGTGGTCGCCGAGCATGTGGAACCATTCCCGGTTGCGGATCTGACGGGTGGAATGCTGCAGCGGATCGGCGCCGTGCTCTTCGAGCCATTTGTCGGCGTCGAAGAAGTAGAACTGCTTGCTCCACAGCATCCCGGCCAGCGCCTGCCGCATCACGCGGGCAGCGTCGTCGCCGATGCCGGCCGGCGTGATCGCCCGATAGAAATCATCGGCCTCGCGGCGGCGTTCGTCCAAGATTCGATCGAATTGGCTGCCGAAAGGATTGCCCGCCGCAACATTGCTCAGCCGAAGCCGGATCACCGCGGTCGCCCCGGCGCCGATCTGGAGCTGGTAATGCGCGGCCGCCTTGGTCCCGGTCCGATTCGGGTTGACAGTCTCCCGCCGGCCCGCCACGACATAATCGTTGATCGCGTCCTTGACATGGGGGGTGGCGTTGGGCGCGCCGAAGATCCGTTCGTTGTTGGTCTCGTTCTCGGTGAACAGCAGCGCGGCTTTGCCGTCGCAATGCAGGAAATAGGCGCCGAGCCGAGGATCTGACGCGGCAACGGCTACAAGGCCGTCCGCGCTCGCGACTTCCCGCAATGACGGTTTCGGCCGGTCCGGCCACCACGTCCAAAAATTGCGGAACCAGAGCGTCGGCAGCACCTGCACCGCTGCCGCCTCGGCCGCGCGATTGCACAGGGTGATCTGGATCAGGATGTCGTCGGCCGTCGCTTTGGCGTATTCGACGAACACGTCGAAATATTGGTCTTTGTCGAAGATGCCGGTGTCGATCAGCTCGTATTCCGACTCGTGCCCGCTGCGCCGCCGGTTCGTATCGACGAGATCGCTGTAGGGATATTCGTTCTGCGGATATCTATAGAGATATTTCATGTAGGAATGGGTCGGCGTGTTGTCCAGATAGTAATAATACTCCTTGACGTCCTCGCCGTGATTGCCTTCGCTGTTGGTCAGGCCGAACAGCCGCTCTTTCAGGATCGGGTCCCTGCCGTTCCACAAGGCGAGCGCGAAGCATAAAATCTGCCGGTCGTCGCTGATGCCGGCGAGGCCATCCTCGCCCCAGTGATAGGCGCGGGAGCGGGCCTGATCGTGGCTGAAATAGTCCCACGCTTCGCCGGTCTCGCTGTAATCCTCGCGCACGGTGCCCCATTGGCGTTCGCTGAGATACGGCCCCCACTGCCGCCACGGGCGAATGCCCTTCCACGCCTCGTCGAGACGCAGTTCTTCGACCGTCTTCGCCCGACCGGATCCGGCAATCTCGTCCATTCCCCACCCCCTCGCAGAATTCTGCCGGCGGCGCCTGAACGGCGCTTTGCCCGGTTCAGCTTGCCGCCAGCGCGCGAGTATGGCGGGCGATCATCAAATTCTCGTCGGTCTTTATGAGATAGGCGCCGACGCGACTGAGAGGCGTGCCGACGCCGGCCGTGAACACGATCGCGTCGAGGCCACCCAGTGCCGCCGCCAGCGAGCCGATATGGCGGGCGACGCGGTAGCAGAACATGTCGACGGCAAATCGTGCACGCGGCTCGCGGCTCGCCAGCAGCTCGCGAAAATCCGAGGAAACACCGAGAGGCCGAGCATCCCCGACCGTGACCCGGCGTTGATCACGCCGATCAGGGGTTCGCTGGCTGCCGGCGTCATGCGCTGTCGCTCACTCCACCCACGATGTCCCACCCCGATCCAGCCAGCCGACACTCACCGGGACAGGTTCAGAACGCGACGGCGCTCGTTTCTGCGCCGACGCCAACCTCGCGCTTCTGCTTCGGTTCCTTGATGCGAAACCAGGCAACGTAGAGGGCCGGCAGGAAGAGCAGCGTCAGCAGGGTCGCGACGAACAGGCCGCCGATGATCGCGTAGGCCATCGGTCCCCAGAACACTTCGGGCGCGATCGGGATCATGCCGAGGATCGCGGCGGCCGCGGTCAGCGCGATCGGCCGCAGGCGGTGGGTCGTCGCGTCGATCACCGCATCCCAGGGGTGCAGCCCGCGGGCAATGTCCATGTCGATCTGGTCGATCAGGATCACCGAGTTGCGGATGATCATGCCGCTCAGCGCGATGATCCCGAGAATGGCGACAAAGCCCATCGGCGTGCCGGTCGGCAATAAGGCCAGCACGACGCCGATCAGGCCCAGCGGCGCCACGCTGATCACCAGCAACATCTTCTGGAAGCTTTGCAATTGGACCATCAGGATGGTCAGCATCAGGAAGATCATGACTGGGAAGACGACCGCCACCGAATGCAGGCCCTTGGCGCTTTCCTCGACCGTGCCGCCGGTTTCGATACGGTCGCCGGCCGGCAGCTCTTGTGCCAATGCGGCGATCGCCGGCGCCAGCTCGGCATTGACCTGTCTTCGCCTCGAGACCCGGTGACACATCGGCCTGGATCGTGATCGTCGGCAGCAGATCGCGGCGCCAGATCACCGGCTGCTCGAGCCCGTAGCCGATGGTCGCCACTTCGCTCAGCGGCACGGTCTTGCCGTTGTCGAGCGAAACCTGCAGGTCTCGCAAGGTCTGCAGCGAGGCGCGCTGATCGAGCGGTGCGCGCGCCACCAATTCGACCAGGTAGATCGAAGTCGCGGATCTGCGTAACATTGGTACCGGTGACGACCGCGTTCAGCGCCTCGGCCAGCGATTTGGAGGTGACGCCGAGCCGGCGGACGCGATCCTGATCGACGCGGATTCGGAGGCTCTTCATCGGCTCGTTCCAGTCGAAATTGATCAGCCGCGTGTTCGGGTTGCGGCCGATGATCTGGGCGGTGCGGAACGCGGCGGCGCGGGCCGCCGCGGGGGTCGGTGCGCTGACCCGGTATTGCAACGGCCAGCCGACCGGCGGCCCCATTTCGAGCGGCGAGATCCGCGTCGTCAGGTCGGCGAACTCGGTGTCGAGCGCCTGTTGCAGCCGCGCCCGGACGATTTCGCGCTCTTTGAGCCCCTTGGTGACGATCACCGCCTGGGCAAAAAAATCATTGGCGAACTGCACGTTCAGCGGCAGGTAAAATCGGATTGCCCCCTGCCCGACGTAAAAAGTGTAATTGTCGATATCGGCGTCGCCTTTGCAGCAATGCCTCGAACCGCTCGACCTGGGCTTCGGTCGCATAGATCGACGAATTCTGCGGCAAGGTCAGATCGACCACCAGCTCGGGCCGGTCGGAGGCCGGAAAGAATTGCTGCTGGATGAACCCGAAACCGTAAACCGAGGCGGCAAACAGCCCGATCGTCACCACGATGACGAGCCAGCGGGCGCGCAGGCAAAAGCGCAGGCTGGCGGCGAACAACCGCAGGAACCGGCCGGGCCCGTGCTGGCCGCCGCCATGCCGCTGCATCGTCCGCGGCAGGATCGTGACGCCGATCACCGGCGCAAAGAGCACCGCGACGATCCACGACGCGAGCAAAGCCACTGCGATGACGACGAACAGGGTATAGCAATATTCGCCGGCCCCGCTGCGGGCGAACCCGATCGGCACGAAGCCGGCGACGGTGACGAGCGTGCCGGTCAGCATCGGAAACGCGGTCGTAACCCAGGCATGCGTCGCCGAATGCTCGCGGTCGACACCGGCTTCGAGCTGGCTGACCATCATCTCGATCGTGATCATCGCGTCGTCGACCAAGAGGCCGAGCGAGATGATCAGGGCGCCGAGCGAAATGCGCTGCAGGCTGATCCCGGTATATTCCATGTAGACAAAGACGATCGCCAGCACGAGCGGGATCGAGCAGGCGACGACGAACCCCGCGCGCAGGCCGAGGCTCAGGAAACTTACCGCGAGGACGATCGCGATCGCCTCCCACAGCGCCTTGGTGAAATGGCGCGACGGCCTGTTCGACCACCTCCGGCTGGTCCGCGACGAGATGCGGCTCGATGCCGATCGGCAGCTCGGCGGTGATTTCGGCCATCTCGCGCTTCACAGCCTCGCCGAAAACGAGAATGTTGCCGCCCTGCGCCATCGAAATCGCGAGGCCGATTGCCGGCTCGCCATCGTAGCGGAACATCGGCTGCGGCGGGTCGGCATAGCCTTCCTTGATCGTCGCGACATCGGCGAGCCGGAAGAACTTGCCGTCGGCAAAGAGGTTGATCTTCTGCGAGATCATCGACCGAGCCGAACGCGCCGGAAACGAGGACCGCCAATTTCTCCTTGCTGGTCTGCACGACGCCCGACGGCGTCACCGCGTTCTGCTCGCGCAGGCTGGCGATGATCGTGTCCTGGCTGACGCCGAGCCCGGCCAATTGCCGAGTATCGAATTCGAGATAGACTTTCTGGTCCTGGGCGCCGATCAGCTGCGCCTTCGCCGCGTTCTTGACGGTCAGGATCTCGCTGCGGGCTCTTTCGACATAGTCGCGCAGTTCGCGCCGGGTGAAGCCATCGGCGGTGAAGGCGTAGATGATCCCGAAAACGTCGCCGAACTCGTCGTTGAAGGTCGGTCCGACAATACCTTGCGGCAATGTCCCCTTGATGTCGGCGACCTTCTTGCGCACCTGATACCAGATTTCAGGGACCGCGCTCTTCGGCGTCGTATTCAAGCAAATTGACGTAGACGGTCGAGATTCCGGGCTTCGTATAGCTTTTCAGGTAATACAGCGATGGCGTTTCCTGCAGTTTCTTTTCGATCCGGTCGGTGACCTGCTGCAGGGTGTCCTCGACCGTGGCGCCCGGCCAATAAGGTCTGCACGATCATCGTCTTGATCGTAAAGGCCGGGTCTTCCTCGCGCCCGAGCCCGGTGTAGGACAGGATGCCGGCGACGACGAAAATGATCATCAGATACCACACGAAGGAGCGATGGTTGATCGCCCATTCGGAGAGGTTGAAGCCGGTCATTGCGCGGCACTTGCCGTCCATCAGGCGGACTTTCTCACCCGGAACCAGCTTTTGCACGCCGGCGGTGACGACGATTTCGCCCTGGGCAAGGCCGGAGCCGACGACGACCGAATTGTCCTGATAGCGCGCGACGGTAATCGGCTTCAGCTGCACCGTGCCGTCGGCGCCGACCAGCCACACCGCCGGTTTCCCGTCCTTCTCGAACAGCGCGCTGCCGGGCAAAGCTGATGATCCGCGTCTCGCTCGTCGTCACGCTTGCCGGAAACCGTGGCGCCGAGCCGCATCTGCGGCGGCGCATCGGGCAGCGAGACGCGGACCGTAAAGGTGCGGGTCGCCGGATCGGCCTGGGGGGAGACGTAACGGACTTTGCCTCCGTCTTGATGTCGGGGCTGCTGACCAGCCTGACCTCGACGGCGGGGTCTTTCGGCGGGTTTTTGAGAGCCGCCTCGGCGACATTGAAGACCGCCTCGCGTCTCACCGGCTGCGCCAATCGAACGACCATCTGCCCGGCGCTGACGACTTGGCCCGGCATCGGCGCCGACCGCTGTGATGATCCCGTCATCATCGGCTTTCAGCTCGGTATAGCCGAGATTCTCGCTGGCTTGAACTTGCTTGGCGCGCGCCGCATCGCAGCCTGCGCCTGTGCGGTCTTGAAGGCGCGCACCGCGGTGATCGTAGTCGGCCCGCGTCGCATGGCCATTTTTCAAGAGTTGCGCTGTCGGGATTCCTGTGCCTGGCTGCGCGTTCAGCTCGGCCGCCGGCCGCCGCGACATCGGCCTTGGCCACTTCGAGATCCTGCCGGTATTGCTGCGGGTCGAGCCGGGCGAGCAGGTCGCCCTTTTTGACGGTGGTTCCGACATCGACGGGCCGCTCCAGGATCTTGCCGTTGACCCGGAAGCCGATATCGGCCTGGTAGCGGGGCTGGATCTCGCCGGTCAGCGACATCGTCTCGCCGGCTTCGCGCGGTTCGACCGTCATCGTGCGCACCGGCCGAATCTCCGGCGCCGCGGCTTTTTCCTCCTTGCCGCATCCCCCCAACGCCACGGTCAGCGCAAGAAATCCGGCCGCCGAAAGTCGCCATAGCCCGCCGAAGACGGCCAACGCCATTTTTGCACCCCCGCCGCATGCCCCACGGCCATCGCGCCAGAATGTCGGGTGCAACGCGGCAAAACAACAGCGACTTTTGCAACACTGGCGGCGGACCGGATCACCCGGCAAGGTGGGAGGCGTCATTCCACAGCCGGATCGCCGGCTCGGCCAAATTATGCTCGTAGCCGAGCACGCTGAGGCTCGCGGTGCCGAGCACCAGGAGGCGGCCGCCCGCCGGTTCGAGGCCGAGCCAGCGCGCACCGAGAACCCGCAGGATATGGGCGCTCGAAAATACCAGCACGTCGCCGGGGACGGCGCGGACGCGCGCGATCGCGCGATCGGCCCGGGCGCCGACCTGAGCGGGCATCTCGCCGCCCGGGCAGCCGTCGCGGAACAACAGCCAATCCGGGCGTTCGGCAAGGATTTCGACGGTGCGGCGGCCTTCATAGCCGCCGTAATCCCATTCCGCGAGGTCGGGATCGATCTCGGCCGCGGCGCCGAAGCCGGCCAAAGCGCAGCTTCGCACCGCACGCTGCGACGGGCTGGTGAAGACTTTGGCAAAGACGCGGCCGTGCAGCCTTTTGCCGAGCGCCTCGGCGTTGCGCTCGCCGCGCTCGGTCAGCGGCAGGTCGGTGCGGCCGGTGTGCTGGCCCGACAGGCTCCAGGCGGTTTCGCCGTGCCGTGCCAGGTACAGGAGGGGAGGGGCTTCGCTCATGATTCTCTCCGCGCGACGATGCCGTTGGGGTTGCGGGCGCGGCGGCGCCACAGGCGTCCGCCCTCGACCGCCTGCCACAGGCCGAGCGCCGGCAATCCGATCGCCAGGTCGCGTGCCCGCTTCAGCAGCGACAGCGCCAGCGCCATCTCCGGGGTCAGGCCGAATGCGGCGCCGATCAGAACATAGGCGCCTTCCTGGACACCGACCGCGTTCGGGATGGCGAAGGCGACGGTGCGGATCGCGTAGAGCAGGCTCTCGATCACCAGCACCTGCCCGAAGGGCAACGCCGCATCGGCAAGGCGCAGCGCAATCCACGCCTCGGAGGCACCGGCGATCCAGCAGGCGAGATGAAGCAGAAACCCGCCCCACAGGCGGGCCTTGCGCCGATAGATTCGGTCGAGCGCCGCCTGCAGGGCAGCGGCACCTGCGGCGGTCCGCTCGGCCCAGCCGCGGCCGAGCGTGCGGGCGAGGCGGTCGATGAGCCCGGAGCCGCGCCGCTGGGCGAGGACGAACCCCGCCGCGACCAGACCGGCGGCAGCCAGGCCGGCCGTCAGCGGCCACGCGAACGGGGAGCCCGGCCGCAGATCGACGAGCCAGACGAGGCCGAGCGCGGTATAGGCGAGCTTGGCGAAGAATTCGACGGTGAGGTCGGCGATCGTGCTCGCCGCGGCGATCGAGCGCGGTACACCCGCGAGCGTCAGCACGCGCGCGCCGAGGATGCAGCCGCCGACCGGCGACAGCGGCAGCACCTCGGAGCCCGCATCGCGGACCAGGCGCCCGCACAGGAACACCCAGATGGCCGCGCCCGGCACCAGCCAGCGCCAGGCGATCCCCATCGCCGCAATCAGGGCGAGCTGAATGAGGCAGATGACCGCGAACCCGGTCCACCCGACGGCGGCCACCGACCGGGCCACGGCGCCGGCACCGAAGACGGCGACGAGCGCCGCCATGACCGCCAGCCCGGCGATCGCGGCGACGATGGAAACGGCTTTCATGCGCGCGATCACGACCTGGCTGCGCTGGCCCGGCCGCTCATCCGGCGATGCCCGGCCGGCAACGCGGTCCGCGCATGGCGCGGGATCGAGCCATTCGGCAGCCGGGGCGCGCCTAATAGGGCGGCGGGCAGGAGTAGCCCGGGGCGCAGTAATAGGGCGGCGGATAATAATAGGAGGAATAGGCCGAGGCTGCGGCGGCGGTGCCGACCGCCGCGCCGACGGCGACGCCCGCCGCGACCCCGGCGCCGCCGTAATAGCCGCCACGATAGACGGTCGTGCCGCCGTAGTAGCCGCCGCGCACGGCCGTGTTGCCGTAAGGACCGCGAACGGCAGCCCCGCCATAGGGCCCGCGCACGGCGGCGCCGCCATTAGGACCGCGCACCGCGGCGCCGCCCATCGGGCCGCGGTAGGCGGCGCCGCCATTGGGGCCGCGAACCGCGCCCCAGCCGAACGCCTGCGGGGCCGCCGACACCGCCAGGAAGGCGCCGAGACAGAGGACGGTCAAACGCCTCATGGCTTGCTCCTCTTCGCTTTGGCTGCTGCGGCCGCAGGCGCCTTCAAGGTGATTTGCGTTGCCCCCGGCGGCGGTTGAAAGACGAATTCCGCGTCGGCGGGATGGATCGAGAAATTCCAGTTCGAGAATGTCGCGACAAACTCCGGCAGTCCCGGCAGCGAGCGGTAGGTCACAATCAGCCGGCGCGGCAGCGACTGGCCGGTCTTTTCCACCCACAGCTCGAGGTCGATGCCGGGCGGCTGCGAGAAAACCATGTGCAGGCATGGGACCCCGTCGATGGTCACGGTGTTGACCACCCTGCCTGCGGTCACGCCGGTCAGAAACGCCTTGTCCGGATCCTCGGTCAGGAAATCGGCGAGCGGGAAGTCGACGCCGAGACGGCCCATCGCCTCCTTCATCATGCCCTCGATCGTGGCCGGCACCGGGATGCTCGCGTAGCTGTTCCCGGTTGCCAGGTAGACGACCAGGGTCTTGCCGTCATAAGCGAGCTTGCTCGATCCGTCGTCGCCGCTCCTTGTGACCAGCAGCCGGTCCGGCCGGCGCACGGTAACATCGAGCGCGTGAAAGATGTGCAGCAGCTGTCCGTTGGTATCCGCGTAGACCCGGATCGTCTGCGCCTGGAACGAAAACTGCTGCGCGCGCAGGGTCTCGCCCATCTGCCGCAGGGCCGCGTCAGCCTCGGCGCTGATCGCCGGCTTGGCCTGAGCGGCGGCCTGAGCGGCCGGGGCCGCGGCCGGACCGAAGCCGGTGAGAGCGCTTGCCGCCAGCGCGGCGAGAATGGCGATGTGTCGCAGCATCATGAATTTCCCCAAAACAGAGTTTCCCGGCTTTGCCGGGGTCGGCGCCGCAGCGGCCTGCTGGAGCGCTGTTCGATCGCCTTGAACCCGTTGTCGCCGCGACAGCCGGAACCCGGTGCAAGCGATGGGCGGCTGCCTCCCGGACCCTGCCTTCACCGGGGCGGCGGGAGAAATCGTCCGACCGGAGCTGATCATGCTCTAATTCGCCGATGGCGGCGGCCGCAGCGCCAGGCGGAACGCCAGCGGCACCGGGATATTCGGAGCGGCAGCGCATTGGCGCATCACTTTTTCGATATTGCCGTCGATCCGGCTCACATCGATGACCCGTATGCCGGCTTGGGCGGCGAGGTAGCCGTAGTAGAACATCGCCGCCGACGCGCGGTCTTGATCGGAGGCTTCGAGCAGGTCGGAACAGAGCACGCGCTCGACATCCCAATGTCCGGGCGCGATTTCCGCCGCCGATCGAGCCGGGCCCGGGCCTGCCGCCGCGGCGGGCGGCGCGGCCGCCGGTGCAGACGGCGGCGGCGCGGCCTGCTGGGCGCAGGCGGCGAGGCAGCAAATCGCCAGCACTGCCGCCAACCGCATCTTCATACCGCTCCTCCCGTCGAGATTGCAGCCCGATCGCCGGCCGCTTTCGCCGGCATCAATAGCAGGCTCCGGAACTGCGTGCCGTGCCGCGGCGGATCGCGCCGCCGACGCCCCCGATCGCGGCGCCGATCGCCGCGCCGCGCCCGGCATTGCCGGCGATAGCGCCGAACAGCGCGCCGCCCGCGGCACCTCGCGCCGCCCCGGCAAACGGGCCGGGTGTGACCGCGTAGCAGGGCGGCGGCTGATAACCCGGAGGCGGCCCATAGCCCCGCGGCGGATAGTACGGAGCGTATTGCGCGCCGGCCACGATCGGCATCGCCGTGGCGATCCAGCAGGCGGCGCCGAATGCGAGAAGGAACCGGACCATCGATGATTCCACAGTATTGCCCGACGGCGCCGCCCGTGCGGCGAGGAAACCTAGCGCAGCGGCGCGCCGCCCGCAATCGTCGCCCGGCTTGGCCCGCTTTTGCCGCGCGGCTCAGACCCGGGATTCTTGTTCGCGGCGGAGGGGGGACGGCTTCCAGGGGCGGCGGCCCTTGCCGCGATCTACGGTGACGCACGGCAGGAACCTGCAAGCACCGCCGCCTGAACCGGCGGCGGCACCTGTGCCCGAGCCGCCGGCGCCCGAGCCGCCGGCGCCCGAGCCGTCGGCGCCCGAGCCGTTGGCGCCAACAGCGCGAACGGCTTTACGACGGCGGTATCGCGGTGGTTTGCGCCGGCAGCGTGTTCGTATCGGTGCGCGGCATCAGATCCCATTTGGGGTTGCTGGGAAGCCCCTGCGAAACGGCCGGCGCATAGACGTTCGCCATGATCCAGCTCCAGGCCTCCGCACCACCCGGCTCGCCCGTTTCGTAGGACAGCCCCGACAGCGCGTAGAGCGGATAGCCCTCCGATCCGAGGTCGTCGGCAAAGGCGGATGGACAACCGGTCGAGAGGTAGTACGGCTCGAAGGTCGCGGTCATCGCGGCCCAATTCGGGAAAAAGCCGCCGGGCGAGTAGGCTTCGGTCGCGTTTTCGTACTGCTCGATCAGGCACGGATAGCCGGAATTGTTGATCATCCCGATCAGCCACGGAGCAGCGCGCGCCTGGATCGGCTCGGCGGCGAAGCCGAGCTCCTCGACCCGCCCGATCGCGTAGCGGAAATACCATTCCATGAAACCTTCGGAGATGTTGCCGACGGTGTTCGGGATGAAGTATCTGCCGGGAGTTCCCGGTGCCGTCCCGCCTTCCCATGTCGAGATGTAGCCGCTGCACCGGCTGGTGCCGGTCTGGGTCGCGTTGCACAGTCCTGACATGTTGCGGAGCGGCGGCTGTGCGTTGTAGCTGGGATCGCCGGACTGTACCGGGTTGGCGCTGTTGCCGGGGCTGCCGAGCGCGATCTGCCACGCCTTGATCGGCGTGCCGTCGAAGGGCGTCCCGGCGATGCCGGATGCGCCTTCCCATTGCGCCAGGGCGTCGTTGGTCATGTAGGTGAGATAGGCCTTCTCCGGATCGGCGTCCGGCGCCATGAACGCGGCCTCGGCGCGCCACGCAAGATCCCAGGCCAAGGCTCGAAGCTGGCCGCCGCTGATCGTCCCGTAGTCGCCATTGCCGGGTCCGCGCGGATAGATCGAGCTGAGCGCGATCCAGCTCTGCCACATCTCGTTCTCGGCGACATACCACGGGTCGCCGGTCAGGATGTAGGGCACGAACCACATCGGCGGGACATGCGCGATGTCGAACTGCCACGGCCCGCTTTGGTTAAGCGCGCCGACCACCACCACCTTGTCGGAGGCTTGCCCGGCGTCATTGATGAGATCGTAAGTGCTGTACGTCAGCAGCTTCGGCCGCCCGGCAGTCGAGACCGGCAACCCGAGCCCGGTGGAGCTTCCGACCGGATCGGTGCGGCTCAGCCGCTTGCCCGTCGCTCCCTCGCGCAAATTTGCCGGGAAGGCGGCGGAACCATCGGTCAGGTTGAGCGACATCTGCCGCATCCGCCAGTCGCCGCTATAGAGCCAGAGCACGTCCCAGGTCGGAACCGGCCCGATCTCCGGATGCGCGCCCGCGTCGCCCATCGGTGTGACCAGGTATTCCCCGCCGTCCCAGATGCCGTCGTAGATGTCGTGCGGTTTGCTGCTCCAGGCGCTGTAATCGCTGGCGATCGTGCTCGCCGGCACCGTGATCGAGGTGTCGTAATTCGGGATGAACCGCGTCGATTCCAGATAGGCGAGATTGTGATCGATGTTTATCATCGCCTGCGGAGTCCGGCCGAGCCAGAACACCTTGGTCCAGGTCGACAGGGCATAGTGCGTGACGTTGGATTTCGTGTACGCTCGCGCGTTGCTGGTATTGAGCGCCAAATTATAGTTCAGGTCTTCGAGCTCCTGGGTATTGCCGTTCTCCCCAACGTAACGCACCTGGACCTGGCCGGTCGCCGGCCAGAAGGTCGCATAGAAGCGCGGCCGGAACGGGTGATAGCCGTCGCCGAGGCCGAGATCGTATTTGCGCGCGGCGCTGTCGTCGCCGAGCATGATCGTCTGGGCGACCGGCCCCGCGGTCCACAGCTGGTAGTCGCCGTTTGTCAGCATATGCCGGGCATCGGCTGTTTGCGCCGGGCCGCTCGCCGGCGTCAGGCTGATCTGCGCGTCGAAATCGTAGTACATGGCGAGCATCTGCGCCTGCGTCAGCGGCGTGTTGTTGCAGGCACCCGGCTGAAAGGTCAGGCTCAGCGAGCCGCTCGCCGGGATTGTCGGGATGACGACGGCGACCACCGCGAATTCGACCGAGCCGTCCGGATAGCTGTTCTTGATATCGGCCTGGCTCGTCGCCGGCACGCCGTTGATCAGCACCTGAGGGCAATCGCCGCTCGGGATCGCCCCGTCGAGAAACGGCCGGCCGAACTGCAGCGGGTAGTTGGTCTGAACGACCCCGCTCGCATTGCTGATCGTCATCGCATTGACGACGCCGATCGAGGTCGAAGCGGCAACGGGTGCCGATCGGCCGTCCCAAAAACACGCAAGTAAGAGTACAAACAAAACCGATCCTCTTCGGGTCATATTCCGGATTCCTTTCGGTATTCCAGCGTTCGATCCAGATGTTGTCCAGAAGGACGCCAGAATTTTGAGATTGATGAGTTAACAAATTATTTGGATCAAGGCGGGATCGCGGGCGGTAGAGCGTTTCGCACGGCTGCAGTCTCTGTGTGCGTTCAGAGATGCCGGCTTGGAACCGGCGCTGCCGCCGCTCGCCGGCTGTCGCGGCACGCGCAATGACCCGGGCCTGCGCCTCGGCAGGACACCACAGCCACAAATTATAATCTCAAGCAAACCCTCGAGACGGCTGAGCGGGAGCGAAACCGATCATCGCCTGCCGCCGCCCTCGGAAGGCTCGCGTCTCGCGGCCGGCTGAGCCGCGGACGACGTTTTACGCCGCGAGCCGCTGTTTTTGTATCAGCGAGAGGATCTCGGCGGCGGCGTGGGGGATGTTGGTGCCGGGACCGTAGATGGCGGCGACGCCGGCTTTCTTCAGGAAATCGTAGTCCTTGGGCGGGATCACGCCGCCGCAGATGACGAGGATGTCGGCCGCACCTTCGTGCTTCAACGCTTCGATCAGCGCCGGGACCAGGGTCTTGTGGCCGGCGGCCTGGCTCGATACGCCGACGATGTGGACGTCGTTCTCGACCGCCTGGCGGGCAGCTTCCTCCGGGGTCTGGAACAAGGGACCGATATCGACATCGAAACCGATATCGGCAAAGGCGGTGGCGATGATTTTGGCGCCGCGGTCATGGCCGTCCTGGCCGAGCTTGACGACCAGCATGCGCGGCCGCCGGCCCTCGTCGCGGGCAAACGCCTCGATCTCGCGCTGAACCCGGCGGAAGCCTTCATCCCCGGCATATTGGCCGCCATAGATGCCTGAGATTGCGCGGATCTGCGCGCGGTAGCGGGTGAAGACCTCTTCGAGCGCGCCGGAGACCTCGCCGACCGTCGCCCGCGCCCGCATCGCCTCGATCGACAATGCCAGCAGATTGCCCTGGCCGGTCCTGGCTGCCGCGGTCAAGGCCGTCAGCGCCGCACGGCAGCTTTCGGCATCGCGGCGGCGGCGCACCGCGTCGAGGCGCTCGATCTGGGACGCGCGCACGGCGCTGTTGTCGACATCGAGCAACTCGACCTCGGTTGCCTCGCTCGATCGGTATTTGTTGACGCCGACGATCGTCTCCTCGCCGCGGTCGATCGCCGCCTGACGCCGCGCCGCGGCTTCTTCGATGCGCAGTTTCGGCATGCCGGCCTCGACCGCCTTGGTCATGCCGCCCAGCGCCTCGACCTCGCCGATCAGCACCATCGCCGCCTCGGCAATCGAATGGGTCAGGGTTTCGAGGTAATAGCTGCCGCCTAACGGATCGATCACATGCGGGATGCCGGTTTCCTCGGCGAGGATCAGCTGGGTGTTGCGGGCGATCCGCATCGAGGCCGGGCTCGGCAGGGCCATGGCCTCGTCGAACGAGTTGGTGTGCAACGACTGGGTGCCGCCGAGCACCGCGGCCAAAGCCTCGATCGTGGTGCGGATTATGTTGTTGTGCGGGTCCTGCTCGGTCAGGCTGACGCCCGAGGTCTGGCAATGGGTGCGCAAGGCGAGGCTCGCCGGGTGCTGCGGCGCGAATTGCCGCATCAGCCGCGCCCACAGCAGCCGGGCGGCGCGCAGTTTGGCGATCTCCATGAAGAAATTCATGCCGATGCCGAAGAAGAACGACAGCCGCGGTGCGAATTCGTCGATCGCGAGCCCGCGCGACAACGCGGCGCGCACATATTCGAGCCCATCTGCAAGCGTAAATGCCAGTTCCTGAACAGAGGTCGCGCCGGCCTCTTCCATGTGATAGCCGGAAATCGAGATCGAATTGAATTTGGGCATGGCCCTCGCGGTGTATTCGATGATGTCGGCGACGATGCGCATCGAGGGTCCGGGCGGGTAGATATAGGTGTTGCGGACCATGAACTCCTTGAGGATGTCGTTCTGGATCGTGCCGGAGAGCTTGTCCTGCGGCACCCCCTGCTCCTCGGCGGCGACGATATAGCCGGCCAATACCGGCAATACCGCACCGTTCATCGTCATCGACACGCTCATCCGGTCGAGCGGGATGCCGTCGAACAGGATCTTCATGTCCTCGACCGAGTTCGATTGCGACCCCGGCCTTGCCGACATCGCCGACGACGCGCGGGTGGTCGCTGTCGTAGCCGCGATGGGTGGCGAGGTCGAAGGCGATCGACAGCCCCATCTGCCCGGCCTTCAGATTGTCGCGGTAGAAGCGGTTCGATTCCTCGGCAGTCGAAAAGCCCGAATATTGCCGGATCGTCCACGGCCGGTTGGCGTACATCGTCGCCCGCGGCCCGCGCAGATAGGGCGGGAAGCCCGGCATCGCATCCTCTAGCGGAAAGCCGGCGCGCTCGATCGCTGCGAGATCGGCGGCGGTGTAGAGCGGCTTGACGGTGATCCCTTCCGGCGTCGTCCAATCGAGGCTGTCGAGCGGCCTGCCGCGCAGCTCGGCCCGCGCGAGACGGGTCCAGTCGTCCAGGATCGTAGCCGGAAGGGCGCCGTCATCCGCCATCGTCTTCTCCCGCGCGCAATACGGGAGTTATATGGTCGCGCGCGCTTTCGCGTCCATGACCGCGGCCCGGCGCAAGGTGTGGCGGAACACGACCGCGGCGGTCAGCAGCAAGACGGCGCCGGCCTGATGCGCGACGCCGAGCGCGATCGGCACGACGAGCAGCAGGGTCGAGATGCCGAGACCTACCTGCAACACCGCCGCGGCGAGCAGCGCGTGAAGGGCGATGCGGGCGGGTTTCGGCAGGGTCTGCCCGCCAGCCGGCCGTCCAGACGAGCAGGATTGCGGCGGCGGTCGTTATCGCCAGGACACGATGATCGAACTGGATCGCGGCAATGTTCTCGAACCAGTTGCGCCATAGCGGCTGCAACTGTGCGTAACCGGCGGGCACC
The DNA here is from genome assembly GCA_963814865.1 of uncultured Alphaproteobacteria bacterium. GTDB lineage: Bacteria > Pseudomonadota > Alphaproteobacteria > ATCC43930 > CGMCC-115725 > AP-15. The sequence goes on from CAWFEN010000009.1 coordinate 349,099, forward strand.
AGGCGGCCGTCCATCAGCGGAAAGGTGTTGTAGGTGAGGCCGGCGCGGGTCCCGGCGACAAAGCCGCCGGCGAGGATCGTCACGCCGACGAGCAGGATCGCGGCCTCGGCCGCCCGCCGCCAGCCGGCGCCGACATTAGCCCGCGCCGGACCGCGCGCGAGCCCCAGCGCCACCCACAGGATCGCGGCATAGATCGCGAGCGCCAGGGCGAGGTGGGCGGTGAGGCGATATTGGCTGACCTCGACCCGATGGACGAGCCCGCTTTCGACCATGTACCAGCCGAGCGCGCCCTGCGCGAAACCGAGGACGAGGATGCCGGCGAGCGGCCAGGCCAGGCGGCGCGGCAACCGCCCGCGCGCCCAGAACCAGACGAGCGGCACGGCGAAGGCCACGCCGATCAGCCGGCCCAGCAGCCGGTGGATATATTCCCAGAAATAGATGCCTTTGAACTGGACCAGACTCATCCCGAAATGGATCAGCCGGTATTCGGGAATCTCTTTATATTGCGCGAACGCGGCAGCCCATTGCGCATGCGTCAAGGGCGGGACGACGCCGACGACCGGGTTCCACTCGGTGATCGACAGGCCGGAGAGGCTCAGCCGGGTGATGCCGCCGACCACCACCATCAAAAAGATCAGCGAGCAGCACAGCAAGAGCCACGCCGCTATCGCCCGATCCGCGGCGCGGGGTTCGACCAGCGCCGTTGCCGCCGGAATCGAGACCGCCACGCACCCCCTCCTCGAAGGCTACCCGATACCGGGCAGGTGAGCGCGCCCCGGTTGGAGGGCAAGTGCGGCGAAAGGTGCCGGCTAATGCAGGCGGTACGAGTGGCTCACGTGGCGCCGGCTGGCGCGGTCGGGCGGCCTCGCCTGGCCGATCCTGACCGAATGCAGCTTGCCCTCGATAGTGCGCGACCAGAACTCGAGAAACCGGCACAAGGCCGGGTATTCCGGTGCGACATCGAAATGCTGCCAGATAAAAGTCTGCAGCAGATCGGGACGATCGGGCAGACGGTAGGTGATCTCCGCCGTGGTCAGCCGATAGTCGGGAAGCTCAATCTCGCTCTCGCTCATGCCAGCGCCTCTTCCGCCGCCATCGGAAAGGTATCGCGAAAATGCCGCTGGCGCAATCAAAAACGAGGTATAACAGCCACTTATCAGCAAGGCATCGACACTGCTGCCAGTTCCGGACGAGGCCGGCGGGATGCTTCCCTTGAAGCGATCGCCCGCAGCGTTAGATACAGGCAGCCGAAACCATCAGGTTCGAGGGCTGTTCGCAGGGGCGTGGCCTCGGAGGTATTTACACCGATGAATCGGGTTGTGTCAGCGCTCGTACTGTCAGGCGGGATCATCCTGATGGCGGGCGCCGTAACTTGTGCCGTCGCCGGAGCGCCGATACCCGAAGCGGTCGAGACCGTGGCCCCGGTGGTGGCCCGCATCACGCCGGGCGTTGTCGGCATCTCGGTGCAAGGCCAGGTGCGCGAGGAAAACCCGCTGCTCCAGGACCCGCTGTTCCGCCGCTTTTTCAATCCTCAGGGACAGCAGCCGGTCGAGCGCGAGTTCGAGGCGACGGGGTCGGGGGTCATCGTCGACGCCGCGCAGGGCTATGTGCTGACCAACGCCCACGTCGTCGAAAACGCCACCAGCATCGAGGTCACGACCAAGGACAACCGGCATTTCCGGGCCAGGCTGGTCGGCCGCGACCCCGCCACCGACATCGCCATCCTGCAAATTCCGGCCGAGGGCCTGACCGCGGTGCCGATGGGCGATTCCGACGGGCTGAAGGTCGGCGATTTCGTGCTCGCTGTCGGCAATCCGTTCGGTCTCGGCCAGACCGTGACTTCGGGGATCGTCAGCGCGCTCGGCCGCAGCGGGCTCGGCATCGAAGGCTATGAAGATTTCATCCAGACCGACGCGTCGATCAATCCGGGCAATTCGGGCGGCGCCCTGGTCAATCTGGAAGGCCGGCTGATCGGCATCAACACCGCGATCCTGGCGCCGGGCGGCGGCAATATCGGCATCGGCTTTGCCGTCCCGATCAACATGGCGCGGCAGGTCATGGACCAGCTCGTCCGCTACGGCCAGATCAAGCGCGGGCGTATCGGCGTCGCCATCCAGGACCTGACCCCCGACCTCGAACGGGCGCTCGGCACCAGGCACACCGAGGGTGCGCTGATCGCCCGCGTCGAGCCGGGCTCGCCCGCCCAACGCGCCGGGCTCAAATCGAGCGATCTCGTCGTCGCCGTCGACGGCGCATCGATCCGCGATGCGAGCGAGCTGCGCAACCGCATCGGCCTGGCGCGGATCGGCGACACGGTCGAGCTGACCATCGAGCGGGGCGGCGCCGATCGTACGGTGGCTGTCCGCGTCGAGCAGGCAGTCGCCCAACGCCAGCGCGTCGGGCAGCGCTGATCTGCAATGGCGGCGCAGACCCCCTATCAGGTGCTCGGCGTCAAACCGGACGCCGGCGCCGACGAGATCCGCAAGGTCTATCGCAAGCTCGCCAAGCAGTTCCATCCCGACCTCAACCCCGGAAAACCCGAGGCCGAGGCGCGGTTCAAAGCGATCTCCGCCGCCTATGACCTGCTCTCGGACCCGGAAAAGCGGGCGCGCTACGATCGCGGCGAGATCGACGAGAGCGGCGCCGAGCGGCCGCCGCGCTATTCCTATCGCGGTTACGCCGAAGGCCCCGGCGGCGGCAAATACCAGCCCGAGGGCGAGGTGGATCTGGGCGATCTCGAGGATCTGTTCGCCGCCTTCGGTTCCGCCGAGCGGCGGCGCAGGGGCGGCAGCGAAAGCTTCAGGGCGCGCGGCATCGACCGGCATTTCACCTTGACCGTCGATTTCGTCGAGGCTGCGACCGGCGCCAAGAAGCGCCTGGCGCTGTCCCCCGACGAATGGCTCGACGTGACGATCCCGGCCGGGCTCGAAGACGGCCAGGTGCTGCGGCTGAGAGAGAAGGGCGGCCCCGGCTTTGGCGGCGGACCTCCGGCGACGCGCTGATCGAGGTGCATGTGGCGCCGCATCCGCTGTTCCGCCGCGACGGCGACACGATCCGGATCGAATTGCCGGTCAGCCTCGCCGAGGCGGTGCTGGGGGCCAGGGTGGAAGTGCCGACCGTCACCGGGCCGGTGACGATGACGATCCCCAAAGGCTCGGACACCGGCACGCAGCTGCGGCTGCGCGGCAAGGGCATTCAGCGGGCGCGAGGCGCCGGCGACCAATATGTGACCTTGAAGGTTGTGATCGGGCAAAGCGGCGATCCCGAACTCGCGAAATTCCTCGAGGATTGGGCAACGCGGCACCCGTCCGACCCGCGCCAGGGGATGCGCCACGGGACGCGCGAGGCATGATCGCATTCGAGGAATTGCTCGACCGTCTCGCCGGGCTCGATCGGCATGAGCTGGTGCATTGGGTCGAGAACCGCTGGGTATTGCCGGAGCGGCGCAATCAGACCTGGATTTTTCACGAGGTCGATGTCGCCCGGGTCGAGCTGATCCTCGAAATCCGCCGCGAATTCGCGATCGACGACGAGGCGCTGCCGCTCGTCCTCGGCCTGCTCGACCAGGTCTACGGGCTGCGCCGCCAGCTGCGCCGGCTATGCGACGCGCTCTCGACCCAGCCGCCCGAGGTGCGGGAGGCGATCCGGCGCGCCCTGCCGCCGGCGGCCGACGCGGACCGATAGCGACGACGACAGCCCGCACCCGCCTCGCTACGCTCGGCACCCTCTCCCGCAATGCGGGAGAGGGATTTTACAGCGTTTGAAAGCGGGCGCGGGCGCCGCGCTCGATGGCGGCGGCGATCAGCCGGTCGAGGTTGAGGCGGTGGCGCAGCAATTCGAGGATGCGCAGCTCTTCCTGCGTCGCCTCGCCGTCCGTCGCCACGAGATCGCAGGCGATCGCATAGGCGGTCTCGCGCAATTTCGGCGGCAACCCGGCCTTGATCGCCTGCAAGGTTTCTTCGAGACCGTTCTCGCGGTTGATCAGCTCGGTGCAGTCGTTGAACAGCCCGGTCAGCTCGTTGCGGTCGAAATCGTGGAAGATCGGCAGGTGCCCGACGATTTCGACAAAGGCGTGAAGCTCGGAATCGGGCATGTCCCGGTCCGACGCCGACACGATCACCATCGTGTAGATCAGCGCGCGGTGGTGGTCGAGCATAGCGGTCCTCTCAGCGTGGCGGGTTGACAGACCAAAACCCCGGCCGCGCCTGTCAAGGCGTATCCGCGGTGGTAGTGGGTAGTTCGAGGTGCCGGAACAAAAAGCCGGGGGTCGCCTCAATGTGGCGTCAGCGTTACCTTGCAGTTGCCGAAATTGATCTCTGTGCGGCCAGCCTCAACCTTGCCAAGGCCAAACACGTCTTCCATCATTCCCGGCACGCCGATGGCAATCGTGTCCTCGATAACTATTCCTTCCATTTGTGCCAGTCCTCCCGATTGTGCCAGTCTTTCAAAGATAGCGGGCCAGCCGCTCACCAACTTTATCTTAAAATCGCTCTGTGCGATCGAGACAGTGCCATTATTGAAGCCTTCGCAATTCGATCCAACATTCATCACGAAAGTTCCGCTAACTTGCCGAAAACCGCGCTGCCGGATAGCCCGATCAATGATAGCAAGCACACCCGAATAGCCTTTGATATAGGCATCGACGTTCTCTGTGGTAACCCTTTGCGGCGTGCCGAAGGACAGCGTGATCACGTTCCCCCCGGCTTTTGCGCGAGGCAGAGTCTTGATGCTGAGAGCCTCCGAAAAATAGCTCTTAATTAGGAGTTCCGCCGGGTACGCCAGGGCGCGATGACGGAAACGAGGAGCCTGCTCGATAAACTCCCTTTCAACCTCGCTTGCAGAAAAGGTCGCTGGGGTTGTGCCTTGCGATTGCGCCTGCAACGCCGGGGCGCCCGATGCCAAAAGGCAGGCAAGGAGAAACACGATGGCCTTGCATGTTTCGCGTAGCAGAACGCTCAAATCTCGTCGAGCTGGAGCCGTTTTCAGCTGAGGGTGCAGACGGCGTTCGGCCATGCTGGCAACATGGCATGGCGAGCGACGATCGGCAATTGGCGACCAGCAGAGCCAAAACCTTAAACCGACCCATTACCCCGCGGTGCCGAGAAACCGGGCCGTCGCCTCGGCTGCCTCGGCGAGCGGCACCCGCGCTACCGCGACGCCCTCGGGAAACGCGGTCAGCAGCCGCGAGGGCAGCGCGCGATCGAGGATGACGAAGACGCCGCGATCGTCGGCGCGGCGGACCAGCCGGCCATAGGCTTGGCGCAACCGCAGCCGGGCGACCCGGTCCGGGTATTGCGCGCCGCCGAAAAACGGCCGGCGGGCGCGCTGCAGGATGTCGGGACGCGGCCAGGGCACGCGATCGAACACCAGAAGGCGCAGCGAGCGGCCCGGCACATCGACGCCGTCGCGCACCGCGTCGGTGCCGAGCAGGCAGGAATCCTCCTCGGCGCGGAAGATGTCGACCAGGGTCGCGGTCGACATCGCCTCGACATGCTGGGCGAGGAGCAGCAGGCCCTTTGCCTCGAGCGCCGGTGCGATGCGCTGGTGCACCGCGCGCAGCCGCGAGATCGCGGTGAAGAGGCCGAGCGCGCCGCCATGCGACGCCGTGAACAAGGCGGCATAGGCCGCTGCGACCTGGCCCAGATCGTCACGCGGGATGTCGGTGACGACAAAGACCCGCGTCTGCGTTGCATAGTCGAAGGGCGAGGCGATGCGCGACGCGGCCGGCCTCGCCGGCAGATGGCGCAACCCGGTGCCGGCCTCGGCGCCGCGCCAGGCGAGCTCGGGATCGGCATCGTCGGTCAGGGTCGCCGAAGTGACGACGAGGCCATGCGCCGGCCGCGCCACCAGCTCGGCAAACGGGATGCCGGGATCGATCCAGCTGCGGTTGACCGCGACATCGGTCTCGAGCCCCTCGGCGCGGTCGAGCGCCAGCCACTCGACCATGTCGGGGCCGGGCGGCGCGCCGAGATCGCGCAGCAGGCGCGCCCAGGCGCCGAGCTGATGGACGGCGCGCCGGTCGAGGCTGCGCACCGAGGCGTCGAGACGCTGGCGCAGGCCGGGCTCGGGCAGGTTCTCGGGATCTTCGAGCCGGGTCCGCAACCGGGCGGCGAGACGCTGCATCGCGGCGGCGAGGCGCTCGAGCCCCTGGGCCAATGGCAGGGCGGCGTCGACGAGCCCGTCGATCGGCGGCCGCGCCTCGGCCTGCAGCCCATAGCCCGCATCGGCGAGCGCCGCCCGCGCCAGCACCTGCCGCCGCACCAGCGCGAGAAAATTCTCGAAGCCCTGGAACCCGTGCCCTTCGGCGATGCGCTGCGCCCAGCCGTCGCCCGGCAGGATGCGGACGGCGGCGAGAATATCGGAGAGCGCCTTTGCACCCTCCTCGTCGGCTTCGACGAGATCGCCGATGCGCCGCCGCAGACCCCGGGCGCGCGATCCGGCCGAACCTTCGCCGCCGGCGATCCAGCGCCGCAGCTCGCGCCCCTCCTGGCCCGACAGCCGGATCGAAAAGGCGTTGTCGGCCGCTTCCAGCAAATGGTGGCCTTCGTCGAAGACATAGCGGGTCGGAACGGTCGCATCGTCGAGCCCGTCAAGCGCGGCCTGGGTCATCACCAGCGCATGATTGGCGACGACGATGCGTGCCTGCCGCGCCTTGCGGATGTTCTTTTCGACAAAGCACCGGCGAAAATGCAGGCAGGCCGAATGCACGCATTCGCCGCGGCGGTCGGCGAGCGCGGCGACCCGCCCGCGCCCGATCAGCTCGGCGAGCCAGCCGGGGAAATCGCCGCCGACCAGATCGCCGGCCTCGCTCGCGGCGATCCAGCGGGCGATCAGCCCCAGATGCGGCGCCGGCCCGCCCGGCCGCATCGCCGCGGCGCCGGCCGCCTCCTCGTAATTCAGCAGGCAGAGGAAATTCTCCCGCCCTTTGCGGATGACGACGCGGCGGCGCTTGATTTCGGGATCGGGATAGAGCCGGTCGAGCTCGCCGGCGATCTGGGTCTGCAAATTGCGGGTGAAGGTCGAGATCCATACCGAGCCGCGGTTCTTTTCGGCCCAGAGGCTCGCCGGCGCGATATAGCCGAGGGTCTTGCCGACGCCGGTCCCGGCTTCGGCGAGGACCGCATGCGGCCGGTCGGGCATGTCGCGCGGGGCAAAGGCGGCGGCGACCGCGGCGGCGTAATCGGCCTGCTCCGGCCGCGGCTCGGCGCCGCTGCCGAGCAGCCGGGCGAGGCGGGCGCGCGCCTCCTCCGGGTGCACCGGCTCGTTGCCGGGTGGCGGCGATGGTGCGGCCTCCGACCACTCGTCGAGCCGCGTCCAGACGCGCAATCCCGCCGTTCGCCGCAGCGCGCCCGGCTCGGCCGGCGGCAGGGCGGCCAGCACCGCCGGCGCCCACAGCCAGCCGCCGCGCTCCATCGCCTCGGCGACGGCGCGGGCTTCGGGATCGCTTTCGCCGCCGAGCATTTCGAGGAGTGCGCGCGCCGCGGTGGCGAGGGTCACGCAGGCTTCGGCCGGACGGCGCGGCGGCGGCAGCCCCAGCGCCTCGGCGAGACCGCGCGGCGTCGGCACGCAGAACCGCGCCGGAAGAGTGAAGGCGAAGAGTTCGAGCAGGTCGAGCGCCGGGAAGCCGGTCATGTCGAGCCGCCTTGCGGTCGCCCGCGCGTGGCACAGCATCGGCGTCTCGACCGCGACCCGGCCGCGCGCCTCGGCCGGCGTCAGCGCCTCGATCTCGCCGTCCGGGGTCAGCCACAGCACCTCGCGGAAGCCGGCGACGACAATTGGAGCCCGCGGCACCAGCACTCGCCGCGTCGCAGCCGCCGGATCGCGTTCGCCCACGGACATGACGCGCATGGTCTAGCACAGGTGCGGCAACGCCGCCGCGCTGCTATCGTGCGCCGGCCGATGCCCAATCTCTATCCGCTGATCCGGCCGGTGCTGCGTCTTGTGCCCACCGAAGCGGCGCGCGAGATCACCTTGCGCGCGCTCGCCGCCGGGCTCGGCGGGTTCGCCGTCGGGAGCGAGGCGCGACAGCCCGATCCGCCGATCCTCGCGCAGCGCCTGCTGGGCCTCGATTTCGCTAACCCGGTCGGGCTCGCCGCCGGTTTCGACAAGGACGCCCGCGTGCCGGATGCGATGCTGCGGCTCGGCTTCGGCTTTGTCGAGATCGGCACCGTGACGCCGCGGCCGCAGCCGGGCAATCCCAAGCCGCGGATGTTCCGCCTCGAAGAGGACCGGGCGATCGTCAATCGCCTGGGGTTCAACAGCGGTGGACTCGATGCGGTCGCCGCCCGGCTGTCGCGGCGCCCCCGGTGCGGGATCGTCGGCGTCAATCTCGGCAAAAACCGCGACAGCACGGACGCGGCCGCCGATTACGAGGAAGGGATTCGCCGTGCCGCCGGGCTCGCCGACTATCTCGTCGTCAACGTGTCGTCGCCGAACACACCGGGGCTGCGCGACCTGCAACGGCGCGCATTGCTCGAATCGCTGCTGCGCCGGCTGATCGCGGCGCGCGACCGGACCGGGCACAAGGCGCCGCTGTTGCTGAAGATCGCGCCCGACCTGACCCCCCAGGAGCGCTGCGACATCGCCGAAATCGCGCTCGATACCGGCATCGACGGCCTCGTCATCGCCAATACCACGGTCGAGCGCCCCGCCGGGCTGCGCAGCCGCCACGCCGCCGAGGCCGGCGGGCTGAGCGGGCCGCCGCTGTTCGCGCCGTCGACGGCCTTGCTCGCCGACATGCATCGGCTGACGCAGGGGCGCCTGCCGCTTATCGGGGTCGGCGGGATCGCCAGTGCCGCCGACGCCTACGCGAAGGTCCGGGCGGGCGCCAGCCTGGTGCAGCTCTATACCGCGCTCGTCTTCGCCGGGCCGGCCCTGGTCGGCCAGATCAGGAGCGGGCTCGCGGCGGCGCTTCGTGCGGATGGGTTTGCCGCGCTCGCCGAGGCGGTCGGGACGGCAGGCGAGGCCCGGTCGGCGCAGCCCCGGATCGGACAACGGCACCGCGCCGACCGGCTGGCCGGGCCTTGACCGGCGCCGCCCGATCGCCGATTTTGCGGCGCATCATGGCTCTGCGGCTGATCGGCGGCGTCGGCGAGCTGGCGCCCGCGCTACGACGGGTTCATCCTCGATCTGTGGGGGGTGATCCATGACGGGGTGGCGCCGCTGCCGGGCGCCATCGACTGCCTTCGCGCCCTGCTCGCGGCCGGCAGGCGCGTCGTGCTGCTGTCGAACGCGCCGCGCCGCGCCGACGACGTGATCCGCCGCATCGAAACAATCGGCGTGCCGGCGGGGACTTATCACGCGGTGATGTCCTCGGGTGAGGAGGCGTGGCGGCATCTCGAGCGGCGCGACGACCCGTTTTACGCGGCGCTCGGCCGGCGCTGCCTGCATATCGGCTCCGAACGCGATCTTGAAATCCGCGAAGGGCTCGGGCTCGACTTCGTCGACACCGCCGAGGCGGCGGAGTTCATCCTCAACACCGGACCGGCCGGCTGGGACGACACGGTCGAGGATTACGCGCCGCTGCTGCAGCAGGCACTGGCGCACGGCCTGCCGATGGTCTGCGCCAACCCCGATCTCGTTGTGATGCACGGCGAGCGGCTGGCGCTCTGCGCCGGCGCCCTGGCGCAGTGGTACGAGGAACGGGGCGGGCATGTGCGCTGGCACGGCAAGCCGTTCCCGTCGGTCTACGACACCTGCCTCGGACTGCTCGGCATCGGCGAGCGCCCGCGCGTCCTCGCCATCGGCGACAGCCTGCGCACCGACATCGCCGGGGCCGCAGCGGCCAGCATCGACAGCCTGCTGATCGCCGGCGGCATCCATGCCGGGGAGTTCGGCATGGCCGATGGCGGCGCGCCGGACCTCGGGCGCATCGAGGCGGCGCTCGCTGCGGTCCCTTACCGCCCGGTTGCTGTCGCCGGCAATTTCCGTTGGTGACGCTGACGGGTCAGTGACTGGTCTTGTGGACGATCGTTTCGCGCAGCCCGGTCTCGTAATCGCGACCGAGCTGGGTCAGGGACGCCCCGCTCGCCGGCGTCGATCGGATCAGGCCCTTGCGTTCGAGCGCCGCCCAGACCGCGGGATTGCGCAGCCCGGTTGCATCGCGCGAGGCGACGACCGCCTCGCCGAGATGAAAATGGTCGCCATGAGCGGAGGGCAGGCCGGCGATCGCGACATCGCCCGGCGCCTCGCCCGGCCGGGAATAATCGGGGAGTCGCGCCAGCTCCTGGAGCAGGGTCAGCGTCTTCAGCTGCAGCGTATTGAGGCCGAGCGGGTTGCGTTTCGGTGCCATGTCGTTGATTGGAGCGGTTTCCGACCGGGTAGACTGGGCAGGATAGGGATTTGCAGGAAATAGAGGTACTGGTTTCGCCGCGGTGGGCGCGGGTTTGTTCAGCCGGGGGAAAAGAACAGGGTTGCGCCGTTCGCCTCGCCCGCCGGCACGGCGAGGGTGCCGCCGGGCATCTCGTCGAAGGGGATCTGCTGCCGCGTCAGGTAATCGAGAGTGCGCTCGCGACGTTCGATGCCGAGCTCGAGGGCGACGATGCCGGGGAGCGGAAAACCGGGATCGGGATCGAGCGCCGGGTGCATGGCGAGAAGGTCGTCCCGCGTGCTGAATAGCATGCGGTGCCGCCCGACTTGGATCGAGACGACGGCATCGGTTGTCGTCACCTGCGCGAGCCCGAACAGCCGGCGGTAGGCGGGCAGCAGCGCTGCCGTGCTCTCGACCAGGATGTGCAGGCCTTTCAGTCCGGCGGCGCCGTTCGGGTGGACGAGCCATTCCGGCCGCCGCATCAGCTCCGGCGTCAGATGGCCGCACAGAAAGCAGTCGAGCCCCGGCGTCTCCTCCGGCGGCAGCGTGACCAGGCTGAAGCGGGGCGTGACCGTTCCTTCGGGCAATTCGAGCCGGCGGCCGAGCGGCCGCGGCTCGGACGGGTGCAGCTGCCGGTCGAGCAGCGCCGAACGCGCCGCCGCCGCCGTGCCTTCGGGGGCGAAGGCCGCCGCCATCAGCCCCTCGCGCCGCGCCAGGAACGCGTCGAGGCGCTGCACGAAATCGGTCGGGTCGACGATGCCGAGCAGCTCGATATAGTCGGCCGCGAACATGATGCAGTAATTCGCCGTGCCCTGGCCGATATGGCGCCCGCGCGGCGACAGGGTGAAGCCGAGCCGGCTCCAGCCGGTGCGCGCCCGTTCGAGATCGCGCACGCCGACGATGACGTGGTCGAGCCCGGCGATGCCGTTGCCCATCGGCGCTCCTCCCTGGATTGCCTCGACCGCCGGTTCAGCCCTGATGTTCCGGGAACAGGCCGAGGAGCCCGGCGCGCGAGGCGGGACAGGTGCCGCGCTCGGTGATCAGCGCGGTGACGAGCCGGGCCGGGGTCACGTCAAACGCATAGTTGGCGGCGGGGCTGTCCGCCGGGGTCAGCCGGACGGCGACGCGCCGGCCATCTTCGGTCCAGCCTTCGATATGGGTGACCTCGCGGCTGTCGCGGTGTTCGATCGGGATCTCGGCGCCATTCTCGATCGCCCAGTCGATCGACGGCGACGGCAGCGCGACATAGAACGGGACATCGTTGTCGCGCGCGGCCAATGCCTTGAGATAGGTGCCGATCTTGTTGGCGACGTCGCCGCCGGCGGTGGTGCGGTCGGTGCCGACGATGGACAGATCGACGAGGCCCTGGCGCATCAGGTGGCCGCCGGCATTGTCGACGATGACGGTGTGCGGCACGCCGTGCTGGCCGAGCTCCCAGGCGGTCAGCCCGGCGCCCTGGTTGCGCGGCCGGGTCTCGTCGACCCAGACATGGATCGGGACGCCGTCGTCATGCGCGCGGTAGATCGGGGCGAGTGCCGTGCCCCAATCGACGGTGGCGAGCCAGCCGGCATTGCAATGGGTCAGGATCTCGACCCGCCCGGCCCTATCCTTGCGCCGCCAGGCCTCCGCGATCAGCGGCGCGCCGTGTTCGCCGATCGCGCGGTTGATCGCGACATCGGCCTCGGCGATCTCGCCCGCCCGCGCCCAGGCGGCGGCAGCGCGCCGGCTCGCCGGCAGGCTGCACAGCGCCTGAATCATCTCGCCCAATGCCCAGCCCAGGTTGACCGCGGTCGGGCGGGTGGCCGCCAGCGTCGCCGTCGCCCGTTCGAGCCCGGCATCGCCAGCGTCGTCGGCCATCGCCAGCGCCACGCCATAGGCCGCCGTCGCCCCGATCAGCGGCGCGCCGCGCACCTGCATGGTCCGGATCGCCCGCGCCGCGTCTTCGAGCGTCTTCAGCTCGACGATGGCGAATTCGTGCGGCAGCAGGGTCTGGTCGATGATCTCGACCGTCCGGCCGTTTCGGGCGGCCCGGATCGTCCGCATCGGCCGGCCGCCGACCTTCATCTCATGTCGCCTCTGCGGCGGGTGCGGGTCGCAATACGCGCCCGGCGACGGCGTCGAGCCGCGCCATCAGCGCCGGGTCGCGGTACTCCGGCGCGGTGATCAGCGCATGGTCGAGGGCGGTTCGGCAACCCTGGCGGCACCGCCCGGTATGCGCGCCGAGCAGCGGCACGACGTTCCTGATCAATGCCTTCGCCTGTGCCGCATTGGCGAGCAGCACGCCGACGATCATCGCCATCGTCACCGCGTCGTGGCTGGGATGCCAGCAATCGTAATCGGTCACCATCGCGACCGTGGCGTAGCAGATCTCGGCCTCGCGGGCGAGCTTTGCCTCCGGCATGTTGGTCATGCCGATCACGTCGCAATGCCACGCGCGATAAAGCTCGCTTTCGGCGCGGGTTGAGAATTGCGGCCCCTCCATGACGAGGTAGGTGCCGCCGCGCTTCAACGCGATCCCGGCCGGCGCACCGGCCGCGACAAGCGCGTCGCCGATCCGGCTGCAGACCGGATGCGCCATCGAGACATGGGCGACGCAGCCGGTGCCGAAGAAACTCTTGGCGCGGGCGAAGGTGCGGTCGATGTACTGGTCGATGACGACGAAATCGCCGGGAACGAGATCCTCGCGCAGGCTGCCGACCGCGGACAGTGAGACGATGTCGGTGACGCCGCAGCGCTTCAACGCATCGATGTTGGCGCGGAAATTGATCTCCGACGGCGGCAATACGTGCCCGCGGCCGTGGCGCGGCACGAACACGACGCGATGGCCGTCGAGGGTGCCGAAGCAGAACTCGTCGGAGGTCGGGCCGAACGGGCTTTCGACCCGCCGCCATGCGACATCCGCGAGCCCGTCGATGTCATAGAGCCCGCTGCCCCCGATGATGCCGATGACGGGCGCGGTCATCGGCGCGTCAGTGGATCGCAGCCCAGATCCTGCGCTTGGCCGCGTAAAACACGCCGACGCCGACGATCAGGAACAGGAACACTTTGAACCCGGTGCGATGGCGTTCTTCGAGATTGGGTTCCGCAGCCCAGGTCAGGAAGGTCGTGACGTCGTGCGCCATCTGCGGCACCGTCGCCTTGGTCCCGTCGGCATAGGTGACCGCACCGGCGCTGAGCGGCGGCGGCATCGCGATCTGATGGCCGGGAAAGTATTCGTTGTAGTAGAGCCCCGGGCGTACCTCGAAGCCGTGCGGCGGCGGCACGAACCCGTTCAGCAGGGCGTAGACGTAATCGGGACCGTCGTCGCGCTCCTTGACGATCAGCGACTGGTCCGGCGGCAGCGCGCCGTTATTGGCCGCCCGCGCCGCCTCGTCGTTCGGGAACGGTCCGGGGATCGGGTCGGAGGACCGGCCCGGCCGCTGGTACATCTGGCCCTTGTCGTTCGGCCCGTCGGTGACCTGGTAGGTGGCGGCGATCGCCTTGACCTGGTTCTCGTCGTAGCCGATCTGCGCCAGGTCGCGGAAATAGAGGTGCTTGACCGGATGGCAAGCCGAGCAGACCTCCTTGTAGACCTGGAAACCGCGCTGCAGAGCCGCCCGGTCGTACGTCCCGAAGACGCCGTCGAAGGACCATTCCTGACGCGGCGGGGTCGGGGCTTCATCGGCAGCGCGGGCCGGGGCGGAAGCGAGCGACAACACCGTCAGCGCGGCCGCGGCGAGGACGTGTCTCGGCATTTCAGGGTCTCTCCATCGGCGCCCCGGCGGCGCCGGCCCGCGCCGCCGATGGAACCCCGCCGCCGAGCACGGCGGCGGCGATGCTGACCGGCAGCGGGCGCGGGCGCTCGGTCTTGCCGATCAGCGGAAACAGGATCAGGAAGTGCAGGAAGTAATAAAAGGTCGCGATCCGCCCCACGGTCACGACGATGCCCTCGGGCGGGTGGGCGCCGACCCAGCCGAGCGCCAGCACGTCGATCACGAGCAGCCAGAAAATCCATTTATAGACCGGCCGGAACCGGGCGCTGCGCACCGGCGAGGTGTCGAGCCAGGGGAGCACGAACAGCACGAGGATCGAGGAGAACAGCAGGATGACGCCGAGGAGCTTGTCCGGAACCGAGCGCAGAATCGCGTAGAACGGCAGGAAATACCACTCCGGCACGATATCGGGCGGCGTCTGCATCGGGTTAGCCGGGATGTAATTCTGCGGATCGCCGAGGAAGTTCGGCGCATAGAACACGAAAAAGGCGTAGACCAGCAGAAAAACCGTAAGGCCGAACAGATCCTTGATCGTGTAATAGGGATGGAACGGGATCGTGTCCTGCGGTCCCTTGTGATCGATCCCGAGCGGGTTGTTCGAACCGTGGGTATGCAGGGCGATCAGGTGCAGGAAGACGACCGCGATGATGACGAACGGCAACAGATAGTGCAGCGAGTAGAAGCGGTTCAAGGTCGGGTTGCCGACCGAAAACCCGCCCCATAAAAATGTCACGATCGAGTGTCCGACGACCGGAATTGCCGAGAACAGGTTGGTGATGACGGTGGCGCCCCAATAGCTCATCTGGCCCCAGGGCAGGACATACCCCATGAAGGCGGTCGCCATCATCAGCAGCAGGATGACGACGCCGAGCATCCACAACAGCTCGCGCGGGGTCTTGTAGGAGCCGTAATACAGGCCGCGGAACAGATGAATATAGACGATGGCGAAAAACATCGACGCCCCGTTCATATGGGCGTAGCGCAGCAGCCAGCCGTAATCGACGTCGCGCATGATCCGCTCGACCGAGTCGAATGCGAGATTGGCGTCGGGCGTGTACTGCATGGCGAGGATCACGCCGGTGCCGATCATGATCAACAGCATGATCCCGGCGAGCGAGCCGAAGTTCCACCAATAAGTCAGGTTGCGCGGGGTCGGGTAGTCGTAGAGTTCGTGCTGCAGCGCCGAGACGAAAGGCAGCCGATAATCGATCCAGCTGACGATCCGGCTTACCCTGCCGGGGCGATTTTCGGCCATGGCGCTCTCCTAGCCGATCTCGATGGCGGTGATCGGCGCGGCGAGGCCGGGCGCGGCAGCACCGCGGATCGGGAAATCGCGCCGCGTCTCGCCGGCACACGTTTCGGCAGCATCGGGGCAGGCGAGATCGGCCATGCAGATCCTCTTCCGTGCGCGCCCTTCACTGGGGCCGCGGTCGCCGCGCGAAGCTATACCGTTGAAGAAGGCGAACTATGCGACAGACTGCCGCAGAAATCAGCAGCGAAGTGCAGATGAACGATATCAGTATACTGCGCCCGGCCGGGTGTGAAAACCGGGCCATCGATCACCGGCGCGGTATTTCGGGGGGCCGCTTGCGACTTGCGCTGTTCGAGCCCGACATCCCGCAGAATGCCGGCGCGCTGTTCCGCCTCGCCGCCTGTCTCGGGGTGGCGGTCGATCTGATCGGGCCGTGCGGCTTTCTGCTCGACGACCGGCGTCTGAAGCGCGCCGCCCTCGACTACGCGGCCGCGCTGCCGATCCGGCGCCATGCATCCTGGGCGGCGTTTCTCGCCGATCGCCCGACCCCGTCGCGGCTGATCCTGATGACGATTCAGGGCGACGCGGCGCTGCACCGGTTTGCCTTCGCGGCCGACGATACGATCCTGCTCGGCCGGGAGACCGCCGGCGTCCCCGAGGCGGTGCATCGCGCCGCCGACGCCCGCATCGTGATCCCCTTGCGCCAGCCCGCCCGATCGCTCAACGTGGCGCTCGCCGGCGCGATTGCGCTCGCCGAAGCGCTGCGGCAGACCGGCCTCTTCCCCGAGCCATGACGCTGCCTGCGACCCCGTTCCCGCCCGATCCCGAGCGCTGCGCCCGGACCGAAGCCTGGTTTGCCGCGCTGCGCGACCGGTTCTGCGCGGCGTTCGAGGCGATCGAGGACGAGTTCGCGGCCACGCACCCCGGCGACGCCCCGCCGGCGCGCTTCGAGCGCACCCCGTGGCAGCGTCCGGGCGGCGGCGGCGGCACCATCTCGCTGATGCACGGGCAGGTCTTCGAGAAGGTCGGGGTCAACATATCGAGCGTTACGGGCGAGTTTTCCCCGCAGTTCCGCAACGACATCCCGGGTGCCGCGGCTGATCCGCGCTTCTATGCCGGCGGCATTTCACTCGTCGCCCATATGTGCTCGCCGCTGGTGCCGGCGGTGCACATGAACACGCGTTATGTCGTCACCAGCCGGGCCTGGTTCGGCGGCGGCGCGGATCTGACGCCGATCTATCCCGACGCGGCCGCCGCGGCGGCGTTCCACGGCGCGCTCGCCGCCGCCTGCACGGCCTACGACCCGGCATGCCATGCGCGCTTCAAGGCGTGGTGCGACGAGTATTTCTTTCTGCCGCACCGGGGCGAGGCGCGCGGCGCCGGCGGGATCTTTTTCGACTATCTCGACAGCGGCGACTGGCAGCGCGATTTCGCCTTCGTGCGCACCGTCGGCGCGGCGATTCTCGAAACCGTTCCGGCGCTCGTGCGCGAGCGCATGCGGCTCTCGTGGACGGCGGAGCAGCGCCGCCATCAGCTCGTCCGCCGCGGCCGCTATGTCGAGTTCAACCTGCTCTACGACCGCGGCACCCGGTTCGGATTGCAGACCGGCGGCAATGTCGAGGCGGTGCTGATGTCGCTGCCGCCCGAAGCGGCCTGGCCTTAAGGCGACCGGTCAAATCTGCTGGATCGCCGAGAGCAGCCACTGGCCGCCGCGGCGGCGCACGAAGGTCCACATCTCCTCGGCTTCGACCGGCGTGCGCGGATCGCCGCCGACGATGGGGTCGCCCTCATCCGGCGACCGCCCGAGCCGCACGACATAATCGACCGCACGCCAGCGCATCAGCGCGGTCGCGTATTGCAGGTCGCCTTCCTCCCAGGCCTCGGTCAATTCGCCTTTGAGCAAATGCACCCCGGCGACGATGTTCTGCACGCCCTGGCTCGTATTGCGGGTCAGCTCGTCCGAGAACCAGCCGAGCATCTCCGGCGTCATCAGCCGCCGCAGGTGCGCCAGGTCGGCGCCGCTCCAGGCCTCCTGCACCGCGGCATGGATCGCCTGGAACGAATTGAGGTCGGCGTCCGAAACATTGACGTCGTGCCCGCGGTCGTGTGGCGCCGGCGTCGCAGCGGCGCCCGCCGAACGCAGCATCGGGCCCGGCGCGCCGCCCGGCCATCCGGTCGAGAACAGGCCGCGGCGAAACAGCCGGACCACGAAATAGATCAGCAGCCCGACGAGCAGCAGCCGCAGCAATGTGCCGATCCCCGATCCCGCCATGCCGCCCGTCGCGGCGTAGCCGCTGTGCCCGAACAGCCATGAGCCGAACAGCCCGCCCGCCAGCCCGGTCAGAAACGGATGCCGTTGGAAAAAGCTGCCGCCATAGGCCGAGGCGGGGTAGCCCGAGCCGAAACCGGGTTGCGGCGCCAGGCTGCGGTTGAACGGCTGTCCGCCGTTGTTGTCCCAGCTGCGCGATCCCCGGCTGCCCATGCTCGACGGGTGCCCGCCAAAGGAGCCGCCGGCCCGCGCTTCGGCGACAACCGGAGCGAGAGCGAGGCTCGCACAACAGAAGAGGGCGAGGATGATGCGCCGGTTTGGCAGGCGTATCGGCATGGCTGGGCTCGTCTAGAAGGCCGCATGATGCGCGGATGCCGGGGCATATGGGGGCACGCCCGGACCGGCGGAAGCACCCGCCTTGGAATATCGTCGCCATGGGCGCGGCCGGCTGCGCGGCCCGGGCGGCAGCGCCGGTTGCTTGATTGCCGCGCCGCTCGTCCCAAATATCCTTGCATTCATGGCGCACGGGCGCCGCTCGCGGGCCCGACCCAGATTCTCGCTCACGTCGAGGGGAAGCACGCATGTCGCGATTGTCGCTGTTCAACTCGCCCCTTCTGCTGGGGTTCGATCATTTCGAACGGGCGCTCGACCGGGTCAGCAAGATCTCGAGCGACGGCTATCCGCCCTACAATATCGAGCAGACCGGCGAGAACGCCCTGCGCATCACGCTCGCCGTGGCCGGTTTCGCGATGGGTGATCTCGGCATCACGGTCGAGGACAACCAGCTGGTCGTGCGCGGCAAGCAGACGGACGACGTGCAGCGTGTCTACCTGCACCGCGGCATCGCCGCCCGCCAGTTCCAGCGCTCCTTCGTGCTGGCCGAGGGGATCGAGGTCCGCGGGGCGTGGCTCGACAACGGACTTCTCCATATCGATCTCGTCCGCCCCGAAATCCAGAGCCGGGTGCACCCGATCGAAATCAAGGACGGCGCCGATAAGCGCCGCCCCGAGGACTGACGTGATGAACGAGATCGAACGGCTTCGCCACATGTCGGCGCGGGAGCTGGCGCTCCTCGGCATGCAGGACATCGCCTACATCAAGCGCGTCGTGGTCAATGATGCCGCCGGCTATGCGGTCCATGCCGCGGACGGCACGCAGATCGCCGTGCTCGCCAACCGCGACGTCGCTTTCGCCACGGTGCGCCAGCACGATCTCGATCCGCTGAGCGTGCACTGACCGCGCCGCCGGGGGGGCTTCGGGGAGGCGGCAGCGGGATGGCGGCTAGGCCGCGGTGCCGGCAATACTGTCGGTGAGCAGCGCGTAAAGCGCGTCCGCATTGTCGGTGCCGCGGAGCTTTGCGCAGACGGCGCGGTCGCGCAGCAGTCGAGAGACGCGCGCGAGCGCCTTCAGATGATCGGCTCCGGCGGTCTCCGGCGCCAACAGCACGAAAATCAGGTCGACCGGCTGATCGTCGATCGCTTCGAACGGGATCGGCCGTTCGAGCCGGGCAAAGATGCCATAGAGCTTGTCGAGCCCCGGCAGCTTGCCGTGCGGGATGCCGATCCCCATTCCGATCCCCGTGGTGCCGAGCCGCTCGCGCTCGATCAGAACGTCGTAGATCGTCCGCTCATGGAGCCCGGTCATCGTTGCCGCCCGGCGCGCGAGCTCTTGCAGCGCCTGTTTCTTGTTGGCGGCGCGCAGCTGGGCGAGGACGCTTTTCGGCGTGATCAGATCGGCGATTTCCAAAACCAGGCCGGGCAATTTCGTCGCGGCCTCACCATCCGCCCGAGCGGCGGGCGCGGGCGCCGCGGCCGAGCCGCCGCCCGGCGGCGGCAAATCGGTCACGCCGGAGAGCGGGTCGAGGCATCGGCAAACGCCGCGGTCACGCCACGCCCCTGCGCGGCCGCGATGCCGGAGCGAGCTCGGGATCAATCCAGCCGACATTGCCGTCCGCCCGCCGATAGACGAGATTGAGCTCGCCGTGCGCGCGGTTGCGGAACAGCAGCACCGGCGCCTCGGCGAGATCCATCCGCATCACCGCCTCGCCGACGGTCAGGCTCGGCAGCTCGGTGCTGATCTCGGCGATGACCGCCGGACCGCCGGTCGCATCCGCATCCTCTTCCCCCTCCTCGGCTTCCTCGGCGATCGGCGCCAGGACATAGGCCCGCGCACGCTCGCCCGCTTCGGCGGTCTCGTGCACCTTGACGTGGTGGTCGCGCAGCCGCCGCTTGTAGCGCCGCAGCTGCTTGGCGACGCGCAGGGCGGCGGCGTCAAAAGCCGCGGCGCCGTCGAGCGCCGCCGCACCGGCGTTGACGACGATGCCGCGCCCGATGTGGAGCGAGAGCTCGGCCCGCACCAGATACGCCTCTTTCGAGATGACGAGATGGGCCTCGATCGCCGTCCCGAAATACTTTTCGAGGATTGCGCCGAGGCTGGTTTCGACATGCGCGCGCAGGGCATCGCCGATTTCGATCTGCTTGCCCGTGACGGTCAACTGCATGGGTGCAATCACCTCTGCCGGCGGGTGGCTTTTGCGATCATGGCCTCCCGCAACCGGAGTTGGGGACCCGTCCGGCGGCGATCAAGCACGGGAGGCCGATCTCCCGCAGTTAAGCGTCCGGATCGCCGGGCGGCCACCGTCGCGCCTCTCAAAGCTCCAGCAGCTTTTCCCGGCGGCGCCGCGCCGATGACGGAATCCGCATTGCCTCGCGGTACTTCGCCACCGTGCGCCGGGCAATATCGACGCCATCGCGCTGCAGCAAGGCGACGATGCGCTCGTCCGAGAGCGTGCCGCCGGGGGGCTCATCGTTGATCAGCCCGCGGATGCGATGGCGCACCGCTTCGGCCGAATGTGCGCCGCCGCCATGCGCGTCGGGGATCGCCGAAGTGAAGAAATATTTCAGTTCGTAGAGCCCGCGCGGCGTCGCCATGTGCTTGTTGCTGGTCACCCGGCTGACCGTGCTCTCGTGCATGCCGATCGCATCGGCAATGTCGCGCAGGATCAGCGGGCGCAGCGATTGGACGCCCCGGCGAAAGAAGGCGTCCTGCCGGCGAACGATCTCGGCGGCCACCTTGAGGATCGTCGTGGCACGCTGATGCAGCGATTTGACCAGCCAGTTCGCCGCGTGCAGCCGATCGCTCAGATAGTCCTTTTCGGCTTTGCTCCGGGCCGCCTGGCTCACCTGCGCATAGTAGCGGTTGTTGACCAGCACCCGCGGCAGGGTTTCGGAATTGAGCTCGACGATCCAGCCGCCCCCGGGCTGCGCCCGCATCAGAATGTCGGGCACCACCGGCTGGGCCAGCGGCGGGTCGAAGACGAGGCCCGGCCGCGGATCGAGCGATTTGACCTCGACGATCATATCGGCCACGTCCGCGGCATCGACCCCGCACACCCGCACCAGGGCGGCGATGTTGCGGGCCGCCAGCAAGGGCAGGTTTTCGAGCAGGATCTGCATCGCCGGATCGAGCCGGTTGCGGTCGCGCAGCTGCAGCGCGAGGCACTCCGCGAGGTCGCGGGCGAAGATGCCGGCCGGATCGAACTGCTGGAGCCGGGCGAGGACCGTGTCGATCCGCTCGACGCCGCAGCCGAGAAGCAGCGCCACAGCATCGATGGGGCCGGTCAGATAGCCCGCCTCGTCGATCAGGTCGAGAAGATGGAGTGCGATCACCTGATCGCCCTGATCGCTCAAATCGGCGCCGATCTGCTCCAGCACATGATCGCGCAGGGTGCGCGGCCGAACTCGCGGCCTGCTCGATGATCCCGCGATCCGCCATGCCCGACATGCCGTGCCGGTTGTGCCAGGATTGCGACTCGCCGCTGAAATCAACCGAGCCGTCGCCCTCTGCCCCGGATGCGGCGTGCCAATTCTCGGCCGCATCAGGCGTGAAGTTGTCGGCGAGCGTTTCCGGCAGAGCAGCCCGAGACGGCTCCTCGGGAGGGTCGGCCTCACCGGCTGGCGGAGGCTCCGAATGCGACCGTTCGCGCTGATCGAGCAACGGGTTCTGCCGGATCTCGGCGTCGATGAAATCGGTCAGCTCCAGATTTGAGAGCTGCAGCATCTTGATCGCCTGCTGCAGCTGCGGCGTCATCACCAGCGTCTGCGACTGGCGCAGCTCGAGCCGCTGCGAAAAACCCATCTTGTTCACATCATGCTCCGCGCGGAGCGCCTCACAGGGTAAACCGGTCGCCGAGGAACACGCGTCTGACATTGGCGTCGGCGACGATTTCGGCGGGCTTGCCCTCCATCAACACTTGTCCTTCGTGCAGAATATATGCGCGATCGACGATTTCGAGGGTTTCGCGCACGTTATGGTCAGTGATCAATACGCCAATTCCGCGATCCTTGAGATGGGCGACGAGACTTCTGATGTCACCGACCGCGATCGGATCGATGCCGGCCAGCGGCTCGTCGAGAAGAATGAAATGAGGCTGGGTGGCGAGCGCACGGGCGATCTCGCAGCGCCGCCGTTCGCCGCCTGAGAGCGCCATCGCCGGCGCTCGGCGCAGATGGGTTATCGAGAACTCGGCGAGCAGCGCGTCGAGCATCGCCTCGCGCATATCGGCCACGGGCTCGGCGATCTCGAGGATGGCGCGGATGTTCTGCTCGACGCTCAGGCCGCGAAAGATCGAAGCCTCCTGCGGCAGATAACCGATGCCGAGCCGGGCGCGGCGGTACATCGGCAGTTCGGTGATGTCCCGCCCGTCGAGGCTGACGATGCCGGTATCGGCCGCGATCAGCCCGGTGATGATGTAAAAGCAGGTCGTCTTGCCGGCTCCGTTGGGCCCGAGCAGCCCGACGACCTCGCCGCGCTGAACCGAGACGTTGACGCCGCGCAGCACCGGCCGCCGCTTGAAGCTCTTTCCGAGACCTTGCCCGAGCAGGCCCTGTCCAGGAAGGCTCGGCGCGAGCAGGCCCCGTCCGAAGAGGTGCGGAGCAAGGAGATCCTGTCCGAGAAGGTCGCGTCCGGACTGGCCAGGCCCGGACTGGCTGGGCCCGGACTGGCTGGGCCCGGACTCGCCAGGCCCGGGCGCCTCACGGTCGTCGGCGAGGAGACGCGGTCGTCTCGCGTCAACCGCTGCCGTCGCGGCCGGGTTGGACGGTTTGCGCATCGCCTTCACCGCTTGGGCGCACCGCCGGCGGCGGGTTTCACGGTTTTAGCCGTGCCGTGGCCGGGCGCAGCCGGCGTCACATCCTGACGCACGAAGATGCCCTCCACCCGCGGCGCCGGCATGCCGGGTTTGGCCGCCAGCGTCATCATGTGGCTGACATTGGTGTTGAGGTCGACAACGGCGTACTGCCCACGGATGGCGTTCTGCCCGCGCGTAATGGTGACATTGCCGAGCAGCGTCACGATCCCCGTTTCGGCATTGTCGACGCCGTAATCGCCACGGGCGATGTCGGTCGCGGTCGAGACGACGACATTGCCCTCGGCGTCGATGCGGCTGATCCGGGAACTGCCTTCGCCGGCCTCGATCGGTTGCGCTGCGGCACCGGGCTTTGCCGGTGCGGCGGTCGCCGCGGCCGGTGCCGATTTCGCGGACGGCCTGGCGTTGGCCATCCCGGTCCCGCCCGGTGTCACCGGCGGCTTGGCCGCGGCCGGTGCCGATTTCGCGGGCGGCTTGGCTTCGGCCATCCCGGCCCCGCCCGGTTTCGGCGCCCCCTGCGGCGTCTGCTGGATGAAATGGGCGGTCAGCACATCGGCGCGGATCCGCTTCTCACCGCGGACCGCAACGGCATCGCCGCGGGCGACCGCGACCTGCTTCTGGTCGTACCATTCGAGGCTGTCGCGCGCCGTCACGACGTCGGTCGGCGTCGTCAGCTTCAGCGCCTTGCCGGTGACGATGGCGATCGCCTGATCGACATCATAGACCGCCTGATCGCCGACGACGGTGTCGGTTTCGTTGTTGATCCTGACGTGACCGTCGGCGTCGAGACGGTAGATCTCGGTCCCGCCCTCCGCCCCTTTGGCCGGGCGATAATGGGCGGTCAGGGTATCGGCATGCACCTCCGTGTTGCCCCGCTTGGCGACGGCGTTGCCGCGAGCGATATAGACTTGCGCGTTCTGCTGCCACTCGATCCCGGAATCGGCCAGGATGTCGATCGGCAGACCGTCTGCGGCGTTGCCGAGGCTCAACCCCTGAGCGGCTGCCGGCACCGGGCCGAACGCCATCGCCAGCAAGAGCGCGGCGAGCGGCGCCCAAAGACGTCGCACTGTCATCGCCGCCCCACCCGGCGCGCGGCTGCACCGTCAGCCGGCATTGTAGCTCCCCTGTTTGGACGCCGGCTCGCGCGTGACGTGCCTGGTTGCCGGCGGCTTCCTGACCGGCGGTTTTTTGGCGAGGTGGTGCGAGGCGGTCGCGTGGCGCTTTGTTGCCGGCGCGGCATGGGCGGGCTTTACGGCAGCGGCGCGGGATGGCGCCGGCGAGGCGGCCGCCGCGGTCTCGATTTGCGCCGCCGTCTTGACGATCTGTGCCGGCAGCGCCGGAGGAGCTGTCGCGGCGCGGGCCGGCCGTGTCCCTTTGAGCACGAGATGCGCCCGGCCGGTAAAGACGATGGTGTCGCCCTTGTTCAGAATTCGAAAGCCTTGGGCGGCGATGTTGCCCGAAGGTCCGTGCCCGGCAACAGGATCGTTGCCATCGGCGGTATTGGCGGACAAATCGGCGTGCGCTCGCGCCGTGACGAATTGGGTGCCGTCCTGGTGGGTCAAGGTCACGTCGCCGAACAGATCCAGGAGCTGTGCCTGGGACTGGTATACTCCGGTGGCAGCCGTCAGCACGACGGTAGTGGCGGCACGCATCAGGATCTGCGCGTGCGGTTGCTCGAGAGACATCAGATCGTTGCGGTTGGGGAGCTGGCGCCCGGATGCCGCGGTCACGACAAACGGCCGATTGTACCGGTCGAGCCCGGCATAGCGGGGCTTGATCATGCGCAATTGGCGCGCGTCGCGCAGATCGATGGCAGGAAAGGCGGCCCGCACGCTTTCCAGCAGCGGGCTGAGGCGCGGCCAGGCGGCGACGAGCAGCAGGAGACCCAGCCCGATCGCCGGCAGGACGCGCTTGAGCAGCACGACGCGCCGGCTGTAGCGGTCGGCGGCAAAACGCGGCCGCCAGCCGCCGGCGGCCTGGCGCAGTTCCGGAGCGGCGGCCCGCTCCATCCCGGCTTGCTGCCCCAGCGTCCGCATCGGCCGGTCCGCCCCCGCCGCCTCACGCGATGCCGGCACGCAGGCAGTCGTGCAGGTGCAGAAAGCCGACCGGCCGGCCGGTCGCGTCGACAACGAACAGGGCGGTGATCGCATTGCGGTTCATCAGCCCCAGCGCCTCGGCGGCGAGTGCTCCGGCGGTGATTGTCTTCGGGTCCGGATGCATGATCTCGGCTACCGTCCGGCCGAGCAGCGAATCGCCCATGTGGCGGCGCAGATCGCCATCGGTGACGACCCCGACCAGCACTCCCTGCGGATCGCACGCGCCGACGCAGCCGAAGCTTTTCGCCGTCATCACCAAAATCGCCTCGGACATCCGGGCGGCGGGTGCGATGAGCGGCACCTCGTCCTTTGCGTGCATGATGTCGCCGACCCGCAGCAGACGCCGCCCGAGCCTCCCGCCCGGGTGCAGCACGCGAAAATCGGCGGTGGAGAAGCTCTTGCGCTCGAGCAGGGCGATCGCCAGCGCGTCGCCCAGCGCCATCATCACCGTTGTCGAGGTGGTCGGCGCCAGCCCCATCGGGCAGGCCTCGGCGGCGGCGGGCAGCAAGAGGACGACATCCGCGGCGTCGGCGAGCGTGGAGCGCGCGCCGCCGGTAATGGCGGCCAGCGGAATCCGGAAGCGGCGCGAATAGGCGACGATGTCGGCGATCTCGGTGGTTTCGCCGGAGTTCGACAACACCAGGACGGCGTCGCCGCCGCCGATCATGCCGAGGTCGCCGTGGCTCGCCTCGACGGGATGGATGAACTGCGCCGGCGTGCCGGTCGAAGCGAGGGTAGCGGCGATCTTGCGGGCGACGTGGCCGCTCTTGCCGACGCCGGTGACGATGATGCGCCCGTGCGCCGCCGCGCATAGCTCGACGGCGGCTTCAAACGTGCCGTCGAGCGCCCGGACCAGCGCTTCGAGCCCGCCGATCTCGGCTCGAATCACGCCGCGCGCAACCGCGAGGGCGGTCTTGCCGCCGGCATCGGGGCGAGCCATCCCCTGCGTCGACGGCGCAATGAAGCGGCGCTGCGGAGCCGGCGGCGTTGCTCATCGCGGCCAGGCGACCCGGCGTGTACGGCAAATCGGCGCCCAGAACGAGACCCCCGACGATGCGGTCAATGCGCGAAGATGTCTTGCTCCGCCCAGCCGCCCAGATCAAGCAGGACGCGATCGGGCAGGAATTCAAAGCAGCCGCGGGCCAGCCGCTCGCGCCCTTCGCGCTCCAGCATCGCGTCGAGTCGGGCGCGCAGCGCATGGAGATGCAGCACGTCCGAGGCGGCGTAGCGGAGCTGCTCGGCAGTGAGCGTCTGCGCCCCCCAATCGGAACTCTGCTGCTGCTTCGACAGGTCGATGTTGAGGAGGTCCTTGCACAGATCGCGCAGCCCGTGCCGGTCGGTGAAGGTGCGCGCCAGGCGGGAAGCGATCTTGGTGCAATAGCAGGGGAGCGCCATGACCCCGAGATAGTGGTAGAGCATGGCGAGATCGAAGCGCGCGAAATGGAACAGCTTGGTCACGCCGGGATCGGCGAGCAGCCGCTTCAGCCGCGGCGCCTCATATAGGCCCGGAGCGAGTTGGACGAGATGCGCGTTCCCGTCCCCCGCCGAAAGCTGCACGAGGCACAACCGGTCGCGCCGCGGGTTGAGCCCCATCGCCTCGGTGTCGATCGCGACCGATTCGCCGAAGTCGAGTCCTTCGGGAAGATCGCCGTGATGGAGGCAGTGGCTCATCGCGCGGCGGCGATTCGGCGTCTTGTCCGGGAACAGCCCCGACCGTCCGCGATCCTGCGCCCACCGGAAGCTGAAACTGTCGCCATGCTGAATCCGCTGCAACTCTCGAATCTGCTCGCCGACGCCAAATCCGCGCCTGATTACCCGATATGCTTGGTGCGCCCGAGTGGAGTTCGAACCACCACTCCTTTCGGAACACGGACCTGAACCGTGCGCGTCTGCCAATTCCGCCACGGGCGCTGGGGATCGCGGGAGATAGGTCCGGACCTCGCCGATGTCAACGGCAATGCGTGCGGGAAGCGAGATCGGCGGCGCCCGCCGCGTCTTGATTTCAGGCGTCGAGGGGAGGCTCGCCGCCTTCCGGCAACGCCGGTGCTGCGCTATAGAGGACGGGATTCAAGCCGGCGGGCTGCACGCAACGGGGGAACCATGAGAAATCGCCGAACCGCCGTGCTCGGCGGGTCGGGCTTCATCGGCCGGTACGTGGTCCGGCGGCTCGCCGCACGCGGCGAGGTCATCGCCGTCGGCTGCCGCAACGCCGAGGACGCCAAGTTCCTGAAGCCGATGGGCAATGTCGGGCAGATCGCGACCCTGAATGTCGCGATCGGCGATACGGCGCTGCTGCCGGCCTTCCTCGCCGGCAATGCGGCGCTCGTCAACTGCGTCGGCGTTCTGCGTGAAAGCGGGTCGCAGACTTTCGAGCTCGTGCACCATACCGGACCCGCCCGGCTCGCCCGGCTGGCCCGCGACGCCGGGGTCGAGCGCCTCGTGCACATCTCGGCGATCGGCGCCGATTCGCGCTCGTCCTCCGCCTATGCCCGCACCAAGGCCGCCGGCGAGCAGGCCGTGCGCGACGCCTTTCCGACCGCGACGATCCTGCGCCCCTCGGTCGTGTTCGGCCCCGAAGACCAGTTCTTCAACCGGTTCGCGGCGATGGCGACGATCGCGCCGGTGCTGCCGCTGATCGGCGGCGGCGAGACCCGGTTTCAGCCGGTCTATGTCGGCGATGTCGCCGATGCGGTGGTCGAGTGCCTCGACGACCCGGCGACGGCGGGACGCACCTACGAGCTCGGTGGCCCCAAGGTCTACACATTCCGCGAGATCCTGGACCTGCTGCTGCACGAAATCAGGCGCAAGCGGCTGTTCGTCAATCTGCCGTTCGGCCTTGCCGCCCTGCAGGCGCGGCTGATGTCGATCCTGCCGAACCCGCCGCTGACGCCGGACCAGGTCGAGCTGCTGAAACGCGACAACGTCGTGTCTGCGGGGGCCATGACGCTTGCCAGCCTGGGGATCGCGCCGACCGCCGTCGAGGCGATCCTGCCGACCTACCTCGACCGCTTCCGCCGCGGCGGCTGGTACCAGCGCCGAGCCTGAACCGCTTTCGCCGCGACGCCGGCTCGTCTAAGGTCGCCGCCCAATCGGTCGGGGGAACATGTCATGGCAGCGTTGGGTCGGCTCCTCGTGCTGATCGTCGCGCTCACAGCAGGAGGCGGGGCGATGGCCGCAGATCTCGAAAACACCCTCTATCTCGACGTGCCGGCGGGCCGCGTCGTGATCCAGATGCGGCCCGATCTCGCGCCTGCGACCTGCGCGCAGATCAAGGCGCTGGTGCGGCGCGGCTTTTACGACGGGATCGTCTTTCACCGGGTGATCGACGGCTTCATGGCTCAAACCGGCGATCCGACCGGCACCGGCACCGGCGGTTCCGGCCACCCGCTCAAGGCCGAATTCTCGAATGAGAAATTCGCCCGCGGCACGGTGGCGATGGCGCGGACCTCGGATCCCGACAGCGCCGACAGCCAATTTTTCATCATGTTCGCGCCGGCGCCGTCGCTCGACGGCAAATACACGATCTGGGGCGAGGTCGTTTCCGGCATGGAATATGTCGATCAGATCAAGAAGGGTGATCCTGCCGGCAACGGCTCGGTCACCAACCCCGATCGCATCATCAAGATGCAGGTCGCCGCCGACGCCGAAAAGGCGAAACCGAAGCCGTAGCGGGGTAGCTCGGCCCTGCGCGGAGCCGGAATGGCTCCTCGCCCCGCGCAACGGGAGGGTGAGGGGCGGCTGTCGCGGCGCCGTTCGTTCGCGTGGCTGTCCGCACTCGGGGTCTATCGCCGGCCGCGGCTGATCGCGGTGCTGCTGATGGGGTTCGCGAGCGGACTGCCGCTCGCCCTGACCTTTGGCACCCTGTCGTTCTGGCTGGCCGAAACCGGCGTCTCGCGCACCGCGATCGGGCTCTTCGCGCTGGTCGGCGTGTCCTACAGCCTGAAATTCCTTTGGTCGCCGCTGATCGACCGGTTGCCGGTGCCGATCCTGACCCGACGGCTCGGGCGGCGGCGCGGCTGGGCCTTGGCGATCCAGCCGGCGCTGGCGCTGGCGATCCTGGCGCTCGGGTTCACCGATCCGAGATCCGCCCCGGGCATGACGGCGCTGGCGGCGGTCGCCGTCGCATTCTTGTCGGCGAGCCAGGACATCGTCATCGACGCCTACCGGATCGAGCTGCTGCGCCCCGAGGAGCAGGGCGCCGGCGCCGCCGCCACGCAATGGGGCTACCGCTTCGGCATGCTCGCCGCCTCGGCCGGCGCGCTGTGGGCCGCGAGTTTCGGCGGCTGGCACTTCGCCTATGCGCTGATGGCCGGGCTGATGTTCGTCGGCATGGCGGCGGTGTGGTTCACCCCCGAGCCGGGCGGCGTCCATGCGCTCGAACCGCTGCCGGGCGCCAACCGCCGCGGCCGGATCGCCGCCTGGTTCGAGCGCGCCGTCCTCGCTCCTTTCGCCGACCTGCTGACGCGGCCGGGCGCCGCGGCGATCCTCGCTTTCGTCATCCTCTACAAATTCGGCGACGCGCTGGCCGGCACCATGTCGAACCCGCTCTACGTGGCGCTCGGCTTCACCAAGGTCGAGGTCGCCGACATCGGCAAGGTTTACGGTTTCGCCGCCGGCCTCGCCGGGCTCGCCCTGGGCGGCATCGTCGTGCTGCGCATCGGCGTGTTCCGCGCGCTCCTCGTCTGCGGCGTCCTGCAGATGCTGTCGAACCTGATGTATGCGCTGCAGGTCTGGGCCGGGCACGATCTGCCGGTCCTGGCGCTGACCATCGGGGTCGAGAATCTGACCGGCGGGATGGGCTCTGCGGCGTTTGTCGCCTATCTCTCCGGGCTGTGCAGCCTCGCCTTCACGGCGACCCAGTATGCGCTCCTGACCTCGCTCGCGGCGGTCGGCCGCACCACCTTGTCGGCCTCGGGCGGCGCGCTTGCCGATGCGCTCGGCTGGACCCCGTTCTTCATCCTCAGCACCGCCGCCTGCCTCCCCGGCCTCGCCCTGCTCGTCTGGGTCATGCGCGCGGCGGCTCGCCCCCGACCCTGAGAAAATCGTAGGCGCCGACGCCTTGCACCAGCAGGAAGCGCGTTTCCGCCTCGGAGCGGTTCGAGATCAGATGCGCGGTCTTTGGTGGGATGTGATGGCGCGCGCCGACATCGAGGACCCGGCGGTCGGACGGCGCCCGCGTTTCGATCGACAGCGCGCCCTCCAGCACGAAGTACCAGTCGGTCACCGCGCTGTGGAAATGCCACGGGATCGCCTCACCCGGCGCCAGCGTGAAGATCCGTGCCTGCACATCGCTGCCGACCGCCACCGGCTCGACCGATTTGACCGTGTACCCGGCACCCTGCGCCATCGTTCCGCTCCTCCCTGCCCGCCGGTCAGCCGTATGAGAATAGCTGATTGCGGTGCCGTTTGAGCCACGCCCGCGGCGTCGCACTCCCCGGCGCCAGGCTCTCCACCAGTCGCCAGAAGCGCGGCCCGTGGTTCATCTCGGCGAGATGCGCGACCTCATGGGCGACGACATAGTCGACCACTGGCCCCGGCGCGAACACCAGCCGCCAGCTGAACGACAAATTGCCGCGCACCGAGCAGCTCCCCCATCGGCTCGTCGTATCGCGCACAGTGACGCGCCCGACCCTGCGCCCGATGCTCAGGGCGAGGTCGCGGGCGCGGCGTCCGAGCTCGTCCCGCGCCATCATGGCGAGATGGTCGCGCACCCGGCGCGCGAGATGGCGGGGCTCACCGCGCACGCGGATTTCGCCATCGGCGATCGCCACCGGCGGCGCCCCGCTATCGGGCTCGCGGCGGATCCGGTGGGGCACTCCGAACACCGGCACGATCGCGCCCTCGACGAACGGCGACGGCGGCGGCAGCGCAGCGAGCCGCGCCTCGATCCAGCCGCGATGCTTCGTCAGAAAGCGCAGGCCGCGGGCCGCCGGGACGCCCTGCGGCAGCACCAGCTCGATCTTGC
Organism: uncultured Alphaproteobacteria bacterium; assembly: GCA_963814865.1. Lineage (GTDB taxonomy): Bacteria > Pseudomonadota > Alphaproteobacteria > ATCC43930 > CGMCC-115725 > AP-15. The sequence continues at coordinate 379,888 of CAWFEN010000009.1, forward strand.
GCTCCGCGGCATCGACGCGGAGCCCGATCCGCCGCGCGCGCGGACTGACCCGGATCGAGACCGGAGCGCCGACGCCCGCGCCGCCATCCGGGGCGAGAATAGCCGCCTGCTCGGCAGCCGCGGCGCCGCGGCTTCTCGATCGGGCGAAGGGGTTCGCCAGGATGCTCAACCGCGTGCTTTCGCTGCCGGCGAGCCGAGCGCTGCGGTGCAGCCCCCTGCTACCACGCGGCGTCGAGCAGATTGCGAACAGCCGCCGGGCTGTCGATCTTGCGCGGATTCGTATGAATCCAGCGGTCGTGCATCGAATTTTCGGCGATCAGGTCGAGCTGATCCTCGCTGACCCCGACATCGCGCAGCCGGGTTGGCAGGCCGAGCCCGGCGATCAATCCCGCGACCGCCTCGGCCGCCGGCTCGTCCGGCTGCCCGAGAGCCTCGCTGACCCGCGCCTGCTTGTCGGCGTTCACGCTGTGGTTGAAGCGCAGGACGTGCGGCAGCATCACGCAGGAGGTATAGCCGTGCGGCACGTTGGCGGTGCCGCCCAGCACGTGGCCGATGCCGTGGCTCGCCCCTTTGCTGACGCCCGTCTGCGAGCCGACCATCGACATCCAGGCGCCGATCTGGCAGTCGAGCCGCGCCTCGAGATCGGCCGGGTCGGCCTTGACCGCCGGCAATCCTTTTCCCAGCAGCCGCAGAGCGTGAAACGCCGCACCCTCTGAGATCGGCTGGCCGTTGACCGAGCAGATGTCCTCGACCGCGTGGTCGACGGCGCGGATGCCGGTCGACAGGAACAGCCATTCGGGCGTCGGCACGCTGGCCGCCGGGTCGAGGATGACGGTGCGCGGGATCATCAACGGATGACTGAAGCTTTCCTTGACGTGCCGCGCGGTGTCGGTGCAGCCGGCACCGGCCGAGAACTCGCCGGCCGACAAAGTCGTCGGGATCGCGATCATGCGCACGCCCGGCCGCTCGACGGATGGGCGCCGGGTGGTGCCGTCGGCGGCGATGCGGGCGCGGAAATCGTCGAGCTGCTCGGGCGCGGTGACGCCGTTGCCGAGGCAGAGGCCAACCATCTTCGCGGCGTCGGTGACCGAGCCGCCGCCCAGGGTCACGATCAGATCGGCGCCGGCCTCGCGCGCCATGTTGGCCGCGGCCACGACATCGGTGCGCGGCGTGTGCGCGCCGATCCTGGCGCAAACCCCGGCGAAGCGGTTGCCGAGCGTCTGCCGCAGCCGCTCGACGAGGTCGGTCTCGCGCGCCAGGGTGCCGCTGGCGAGCACGAAAACCGCGCGGGCGTCGAGCCGGTCGACCTCCCGCGCCAGGGCATCGGCGTAGGGGATCCCAAAAACCACGCTTTCCATCTGCGGAAAGCGATAGGCCCCGCTCAGCATGGTCTTTCCTCCCGGCGAAGACCCCTCACCCCGGCCCTCTCCCCGCGAATGGGGAAAGGGCGGGACCCGCGTCGGCAGGCGGGTGAAGGGCAGCGGCAGACCAGACGATTTGCTCGTCGCGTTGCCCTACATCGCGGCCATGCGGGCGGTGCGGCGGCGGGCCAGCGGTGTCGCGGGCTCCGGAGCCGGCGTCGGCTGGATCTTCCTGGTCGAGCGCGGCAGGGTCCAATCCCACTCATCCGCGCCCATCTGGTAATGGCGGTTGTTCTGGGACGGGTTGCGGTTGACCATGTGGCGGTTGTGGAGCGGGTGGGTAACGCTGCGGACTTCGTGCTCGATCGTGAACAGGTGCTTCCCAGTCTCCAGGCAAACGATATCCTGCCAGCGATACTGGTACTGATCGCTTTCCTCGGTGATCAGGCCGCGCTTTTCGAGCTCGTCATGCGGGCCCGAAAACTCCTGGGCATAGACCTGCAGATGGTGGCCGTCGAATTCCGGCAGTTTCTGGTCGGTCTCGCGGAACACCAGCTCTTGCCTCGCCCCGGCGCGGACATGCGCGGCGCGGCCCTCGCCATTCTCCTTGACGCAGGCGGGCGCATAGAAAATCTCGCGGTAGAAGCGCGCGATGCCGTCGGCCGTCCCCTCCGGCACGGTGAACTCGACATAGGGCATGCCGAGATTGATCGCGCCGAAGCGCTCTTCGTCGGGCTCGTAGAGGCGGAACTTGTTGCCCCACGGGCAGGTCGCCTCGACATAGGCGTTGTGCTGCTTGCAGTCGAATTTGGTGTCGGCAAGCTTTTTCCTGGCTTCGCCGAGACGCTCGCACAGCTCCTCGAGCGACGGCACGACCAGACCGACATGGCCGCGCAGCACGTTCGGGTCGCCGGTCGGCAGGTGGAACTGGCTGTTGCCGACATTGACCCACATGTTGTTGGTGCCGGGGAACATGAAGGGATCGCGGGTCAGGCCGAGCGCCGACAGATAAAACTCGGCCGCCAGCCCTTGATTGTTGACTCTGAGATTGACGTGTTCGAGACCGACGAGGTTGCCGAGATCCTCGGCCGTGCGGTCGTAGAGCTGTTGCGCCATAGGGACCTCCAATATTGCCCGGGCAGCCCGTGCTGCCCGGCCATCTGCTGAAATCGGCGTGCGCAACGCGACGCGCGCTTGTTTCGGATCGCCGCGTCGTCGCCGGCATGCGTCGACATCAAAACAGCTTTTCGAACCTTTCGTCTACCGGCACGCGATAGCCGTTGGCAAGGGAATTGGTTTCGTTGGCCATGCCGACGACGGCCAGCAGCTCGGCCAGCATCTGCTGCGTCATGCCCCGCTGCTTCGCCGCCGCGGCATGCGAGGCGGTGCAATAGGCGCAGCCGTTGCTGGCGCTGACCGCGAGATAGACGAGCTCCTTGGTCAGGGGGTCGAGCGCCCCCGGCGCCATCACCTGTTTGATGCTCTCCCAGGTGCGCCGCAAGGTCGCCGGATCGTTGGCCAGCGCCTTCCAGAAATTGTTGATCCAGTCGGTGCCGCGGGTCGCCATGATGTCGTCGTAGATCGCGCGCACCTCGGCGCCGGCCGCAGCGTATTCGATCAGCGGGACCATCGTCGTCAGCCTCCTCCCGCGGCGGCGCGGCGCAATTCCCGGCCGAGCCGCCCGGACATGAACAGGCCGAGCATACGCAGGTCGCTGAAGAGCGACCAGACGCGGATGCCCGAAAGTCTCGGGCCGGTTGTGCTCGAAGGCCAAGTGGCCGAGCCAGGCGAGCGCGTAGCCGGCGACCGGGGCGGCGGCGAGCCAGCGCCAATCGCGCGTCACCGCCGCCGCGACCAGCGCCGCCAGCCCGAACAATGTGCCGAGATAGTGCAGCCCGCGGGTGCGCGGATCGCGGTGCGCCGCGAGATAGCGCCGCCAGAACTCGGCATAGCTCATGACGGGCGGAGCTTGTAAAGCGCGGGCCGGCATCGTAAGTCAGCTTTCATCCTGCTTATCCGCGGCGAGGTCTCGACATGGGTTTCAAACTGGCGGTGGTCGGCGCCACCGGCAATGTCGGACGCGAGATCCTGTCCACCCTCGCCGAGCGCGATTTTCCCGCCGACGACGTCGTGGCGCTGGCGTCGTCGCGCTCGATCGGCAAGGAGGTCTCGTTCGGCGAGGACGACATCCTCAAGGTCCAGAACCTCGACACCTTCGATTTCCACGGCATCGATATCGTGCTGTCCTCGCCCGGCGCCAAGGTCTCGGCGCAATTCGCGCCGCGCGCCGCCAAGGCCGGGGCGGTGGTGATCGACAACACCTCGCAGTTCCGCATGGAGCCGGACGTGCCGCTGGTCGTGCCCGAGGTCAATCCGCAGGCGATCGCCGACTACCAAAAGCGCAACATCATCGCCAACCCGAACTGCTCGACGATCCAGATGGTGGTGGCGCTGAAGCCGCTGCACGATCTCGCCCGCATCAAGCGGGTCGTCGTCGCGACCTATCAGTCGGTCTCGGGCGCCGGGCGCGCGGCGATGGACGAATTGTTCAACCAGACCCGCGCGGTCTTCGTCAACGACCCGGTCAAGCACGAACAATTCACCAAGCAGATCGCCTTCAACGTGATCCCGCACATCGACATCTTCATGGATGACGGCTCGACCAAGGAAGAATGGAAGATGGCGGCCGAGACCCGCAAGATCCTCGACCCCGACATCGCCGTCGACCGCGACCTGCGTGCGCGTGCCGGTGTTCATCGGCCATGCCGAGGCGGTCAATGTCGAGTTCGAGCGGGCGCTCAGCGAAGACATGGCGCGGGCGGCGCTGCGCCGCGCGCCGGGGGTCAGCGTCGTCGACCACCGCGCCGACGAAGGCTATGTGACCCCGAGCGAGGCGGCCGGCGAGGACGCGGTCTATGTCAGCCGCATCCGCCGCGACCCGACCGTGCCGTACGGCCTCAACTTCTGGATCGTCGCCGACAATCTGCGCAAGGGGGCGGCGCTCAACGCCGTGCAGATCGCCGAAATCCTGGTCGCCGAGCATCTCGGCGGCAAGCGCGCCCGCACCCGCTCGAACGTCGAGCCGCTGCGCCGCAAGGCCGGCTAGCGAGCTGCATCGAGCGGCCGGAGCGTCCCTCTGACATCGTTGCGGCCGTGATCCGGGTCGCGATCTTCTTGGCGGTCATGGTTGCTAGCCGGCCGAGGACCGTTCGCATAACACTGGCATGGTCCCGGGAACCCGTCATTCCGGGGCGCGGTAGCGAGCCCGGAACCCATGCACTCCGACTTCGATCACGTTGGCCTTGGCCTTGCGGTGCATTCCCGAAAGTCCGTGTTCGGTTCCGGGCCCGGCCCGCATGGGCCGTCCCGGAATGACCTCCGCCTCGGCAAGCAAACATGATTGGCGCGAAACTGATCGGGCTGTTCGCAGTGCCATGTGTCTATCTCCTCGCCAGTCGTAGACCCGGACGATCCGGCCACTGCCATCACCCGCGAGAGGCTGTCAAGAATGGCGGCGGGACTGGAAGATTCGATCGAGGAGCAAAACCCGGAATGGCGGGATCTGTTTTCCACGATCGTCAGGTAACCGGCCCATCTTGGTCCGAGCCATGCCCCGGCGGTGTGAGCTCCGGGAGGCGAGTGAGCGGTTTGCCCGAAGATTTGTGGCTCCTGACGTCGAGAAGGAGGTCGAACCTCTCCCCGAAGCAGGCGTCGCCGCTCCGGGCGGCGGCGCCGGGCCGGATCGGTTCCTCGGCCGGCCGATTTCGCCGCTGACGCGGCGCCGGCTCGACAGCTTTCGCGCCAACCGGCGCGGCTTCTGGTCGCTGTGGATCTTTCTCGCGCTGTTTACCGTCACGCTGTTCGCCGAGTTCATCGCCAACGACCGGCCGATCGTGATCCGCTTCGCCGGCGGCTGGTACTTCCCGGTCTTCGCCGATTATCCCGAGACCGCGTTCGGCGGCGAGTTTCCGACCGCCGCCGACTACCGCGACCCCGAGGTGCAAAAGCTGATCCGCGCCAAGGGCTGGATGATCTGGCCGCCGATCCCGTTCAGCTACAATACGATCAACTACGCTCTGCCGAGCCCGGCGCCGTCGCCGCCGTCGCGCGTCAACTGGCTCGGCACCGACGATCAGGGTCGCGACGTCTTGGCGCGGCTGATCTACGGCTTTCGCATCTCGGTGCTGTTCGGTCTCGTGCTGACCGGCCTCTCTTCGGTGATCGGCGTCGCCGCCGGGGCGGTCCAGGGCTATTTCGGCGGCATCGTCGATCTCGGCTTTCAGCGCTTTATCGAGATCTGGTCCGGGCTGCCGGTATTGTATCTGCTGATCATCATGGCGAGCTTCGTCGAGCCCAATTTCTGGTGGCTCCTCGGCCTGATGCTGCTGTTTTCCTGGATGGGCCTCGTCGACGTGGTGCGCGCCGAGTTTCTGCGGGCGCGCAATTTCGACTATGTGCGGGCGGCGCGCGCGCTCGGCGTTCCCGACCGCGTGATCATCCTGCGCCACGTGCTGCCCAACGCCACGGTGGCGACGATCACCTTTCTGCCGTTCATCCTGAACGGCTCGATCACCACCCTGACCTCGCTTGATTTCCTCGGCTTCGGCCTGCCGCCGGGCTCGCCCTCGCTCGGCGAATTGCTGGCCGAGGGCAAGGCCAATCTGCAGGCGCCGTGGCTCGGCCTGACCGCCTTCTTCGTGCTGGCGCTGATGCTGAGCCTCTTGATCTTTGTCGGCGAAGCGGTGCGCGACGCCTTCGACCCGCGCAAGGTGGCCTGTGAGACGGTGCGCGGCCCCATCTCTCCCGCGTCCGCCCCGCGAGGCTTTGCCTTAAAGCGGGGGCGTGATGCGAACAGGGTCATTGCAAACATTGCGGACTGATCGTCGCTGCGATCGCATCGTTGTCTGTTCACGGTTGCGCTCACGTTCTCGAGACCACTTCTACGACTCTACATGCACGGCTGGACACTTGGGTCAGCAGTGGAGGCGATCCTAAGACCGTGCAATCGGAGTTGGTCGAGTTGTGCGGGAGATTGGTTCTCACGCAGGCCGGGAGCTTCGAAAGGCTAGAGCTTCTAACCTTCTATCGAGACGAGTTTGATTTCCGAGTGGATGTATGCGTGAAGATCACCGCGAACCGCCTCTACAAGCAGCCGGAATTCGAGAAGCCTGAGATGGTTGCGCTTATTTGTGACGATACCCATTCCTACCATGAGCTTTTTCGTCGTCTCTGCGCGCACGCGGGGCTTTCGGTCCCGTAAAAAGGGGAAGTGGCTCATGCCTCAACACTCTAAGGAAGTCGTCAAGGAGTTCGAGCAGCTGTGCATGTGGGTGCACCAGTCGTGGCAGACCCGAAAGTGCCTGTTCGATGACAATCAAGTCTTCCAGCGTTTCAAGGGCGCATTACGAACACTTCTTCCTGCAAGCTACATCCTTCAGGAATATTGGATGCAGCAAGTGGCGAAGCTCCACGATCCGGCAGGCCAAAAGGGACAACATAATCTTTCAATTGACTACATGATCGAACGTGGCTGTTGGATACCGGCACGAAAGCGCGGCTTGTCGAGTTTCGGGACAAGATGATGCCGTTTGCGAAGAAGATGAAACCGCCGAGGAACGAGCTGCTCGCGCATAACGATGTCTCGACCATTATGTCGGAGATCGAGCTTGGAAAATTCGATGAAGGAAAGGATACAGAATATTTCAGGAACCTAAAGGATTTCGCTGAGATTATCCTGAACGTCGTTCTTCGTGAGCATTTCTTTTATGACGATGCCGTGAGGGCTGACGTTGATTTATTTGTGGATGCATTTAATCGAGGTCGCATCCGTGGTGTGGCGAATACCTAGAGGCAAGGATCATGAAAGACGTTGATCGTAAAGAACTCAATAACGCGACCATCGTTGCATACGCAATTGTGATGGCCCTTCTCGAAGAAGTCGACGGCCCACTAAGAAGCGGATCGCCGAGCGGGCGCTCGCTTATCTTCCCCACCGCCTAATCCTAACGATGGGCGTCCTGTGGACGAGCAAATGTGGAAAGACGCGCAAGGAGATCTTGTGAGTGCCGGGACGAGCGCCGGCGGCGGCCCGGCGCCGCTGCTCGATATTCGCAACCTCAGCGTCACCTTCGGCGGCCGCGGCGGCGCGCCGCCGGTCGCGGCGGTCAACGGCGTATCGTTTTCGCTCGACCGTGGCGAAACCCTGGCGCTGGTCGGCGAGAGCGGCTCGGGCAAGAGCGTCACCGCCCTCTCCATCCTGCAGCTGCTGCCCTACCCGCTCGCCGCCCATGGCCGCGACAGCAGCATCCGTTTTGCCGGCGGGGAGCTGGTCGGCGCCTCGCCCGAGCAGCTGCGCCGGGTGCGCGGCGACCGCATCGCGATGATCTTTCAGGAGCCGATGACCTCGCTCAACCCGCTGCACACGCTGGAGCGGCAGATCGCCGAGACGCTGCTCGTGCATCGGTCCATGCCGGCTCCGCGCGGCGCGCGCGCGCACCCTCGAACTGTTGCGGCTGGTCGGTCTGCCCGAGGCGGAAAGCCGGCTCGGCGCCTATCCGCACCAGCTCTCCGGCGGCCAGCGGCAGCGGGTGATGATCGCGATGGCGATCGCCAACGAGCCCGACATCCTGATCGCCGACGAGCCGACGACCGCGCTCGACGTGACGATCCAGGCGCACATCCTCCAGCTTCTCGCGGAGCTCAAGGCGCGTTTCGGCATGGCGCTGCTGCTGATCACCCACGACCTGACGATCGTCCGCAAGATGGCCGACCGGATCCTGATCATGACCGGCGGCGAGATCGTCGAGACCGGGCCTGCCGGCGCCATCTTCGACCGGCCGCGCCACCCCTATACAAGGCGCCTGCTCGCGGCCGAGCCGCAGGGCCGGGCGGTGCCGGCCGATCCCGCGGCGCCGCGGGTCATCGAGGCCGACGGCCTGAAGGTCTGGTTCCCGATCCGGCGCGGATTGCTGCGCCGCGTCAAGGGGTACGTCAGGGCGGTCGACGGGGTCTCGCTCGCGATCCGCGCCGGCACCACGCTCGGGATCGTCGGTGAAAGCGGTTCGGGCAAGACGACGCTCGGCCTGGGGCTGCTGCGCCTGACCGCGGCGCAGGGGCGGATCCGCTTTGCCGGGCAGGACATCACGACCGTGCCGCAGCGGCGCCTGCGGCCGTTGCGGCGCCAGATGCAGATCGTCTTCCAGGACCCGTTTTCGAGCCTGTCGCCGCGGCTTTCGGTGGCGCAGATCGTCGAGGAAGGGCTGAAAGTGCACAATTTGTCGGCGAATGCCGCCGAGCGGCGACTGCTGATCGAGACCGCGCTCGCCGAGGTCGGGCTCGATGCCCACGCGGCCGAACGCTATCCGCACGAATTCTCCGGCGGCCAGCGCCAGCGCATCGCGATCGCCCGCGCCCTCGTGCTGAAGCCGCGCCTGGTCGTGCTCGACGAGCCGACCTCGGCGCTCGACATGTCGGTGCAGGCGCAGATCGTCGAGCTGCTGCGCGAATTGCAGGCGCGCCACGGGCTGGCCTATCTGTTTATCAGCCACGATCTGCGGGTGGTCCGCGCGCTGGCGCACGAGATCCTGGTCATGAAGGACGGCCGGATCGTCGAGGCCGGCCCGACCGAGCGGGTGATGACGGCGCCCGAGCATCCCTATACGCGCAGCCTGATGGCCGCGGCATTCGACCTCGCCGCGGTTTCCCCGTAAACTCGCCGCCGTCGCGGAGAGCGGGGCGGCCGTGCGGTCGGGCTCGCCCACGGCTCGCCGGCGGCGTTCGGGGATCGGCCCGTGATGGCGGTTGAAGCCGACAAACCAGCAGGCGCTTCACGCGGTCGCGGCCGGTTCGACGCGGCGGCCGGGAACCGGGTCGATGCGACCCGGCAGCGCCCGCGGCGCGGCTTGACCTGGCCGCTGCGCGGGCTGCTGGCGGCCTCTCTCGCGGTGCCGCTGCTGCTGCTCGCGATCGCCGCCTGGCAGAACTATCGGCTGCTCCAGGCGCAGGCGGAAGAGCGGGTCGTGATCGAGGCCGGCGCATTGCACGCGCACGCGCTCGAGGCGTTCGACACCTATGCGCTCGTCCTCGACTGGATCGACGATCGGATCCGCGGGCTCGATTGGCAGCAGATCGAGCACGACGAGGGGCTGCACCGCTTTCTGTCGACCCTCGAAAAGCTGCCGGAGATCGACATCGTCTGGATTACCGACGCCGCCGGCCGCGACCGCGCCAGCGGACGCTTTGCCCTGATGCCGCCGATCGACGTGTCCGATCGGGATTACTTCGTCGCCGAAAAGCATCGCGATGTCGGCATCTTCGTCGGGCAGACGCATATCGGACGGCACACCCATGCTCCGGAATTCAGCATCAGCCGGCGCCGGTCGACCCCGGATGGCGGCTTTGACGGAATTATCCGCGTATCGGCGAAACCCGGCTATTTCAGCGATTTCTACAAAACGGTGTCGCGCGCAAAGGACTTTTCCGCGGCGTTGCTGCGCAGCGACGGGGCGGTGCTGGCGCGCTATCCGACGCTGCCGCCGCCGCTGGTGCTGCCGCGGCACGGCCCCTTCATGCAGGCGATCGCGGCCAACCCGGAGGGCGGGCTGTTTTGGGGCAGGGGCGAAATCGATGGCGTCCGACGGTTTTACGGTTACCGGCGGATCGATGGCTATCCGGTCTACGTCCTGTTCGGCATCGCGGCGCGCGGCGTGCTGGCGGCGTGGCGCGCCAATCTCGTCAGCTATTCGCTGTTTGCGGTGCCGGCTTCCCTGGCGCTCTTCGGCTTGACCCTGCTCGCGGTCGGTCAGATCCAGCGGCACAAGATCGGCAGCTGGCGCTGGCAACTTACCGCGCGCCGCCTGAAACGCGAGATGGACCGGCGCAGCCTCGCCGAGGCCGAGCTGCGCCAGGCGCAGAAAATGGAGGCGCTGGGCCAGCTGACCGGCGGCGTCGCCCACGATTTCAACAATCTGCTGACCGTGCTGCAAGGCTGCCTCGAATTGCTGAGCGGCCGCCAGCGCGACCAGCGCTCGCAGGCCCGCGTCGACATGGCGCTGCGCACGATCGCGCGCGGCGAAAATCTGACCCGCCAGCTGCTCGCCTTCGCCCGGCGCCAGCCGCTCGCCGTCACCATCGTCGATCTCAACGCCCAGCTGCGCAGGATGGCCGAGCTGCTGGCGCGCACGGTCGGCAGCGGGATCAATCTCGAAACCGATCTGGCACCCGATCTGTGGCCGGTCGAAGCCGATGCGACCCAGCTCGAGCTCGCCGTCATCAACCTCGCGATCAACGCGCGCGACGCCATGCCGGACGGCGGCAGGCTGCGTATTCGAACCGCCAACAGGCCAGTGCGCCCGAGGCCGCCGACCGACACCAGGGATTTTGTCGGCCTGGAGATTTCCGACACCGGCGCCGGCATGCCGGCCGATGTGCTGGCGCGAGCCTTCGAGCCGTTTTTCACGACCAAAGGACCGGGCAAGGGGACCGGCCTCGGCCTCAGCATGGTTTACGGCTTTGCCCACCAATCAGGCGGCACGGCGACCATCCGCAGCGAACCCGGCCGCGGCACCACGGTGACCCTGGACCTGCCGCGGTGCGGCCGGCCGGGCGCGTCAGCCGAGGCGACGGGCTTGCCTCCGGGCGGGCCGGCGTGAAACTCTGCCGCCTCGCAGCGGCACAGTCGGAGGGAGCGAGATGCGCATCGTCATTGTCGGTCAGCAGGCCTTTGGCAAGGCCGTGCTCGAAGCCTTTGCCGCACGGGGCGACGAGGTCGCCGGCGTGTTTGCGGCACCGGAAAAGCCGGGCGCCAGACCCGACCCGCTCGTCGCCGCAGCGCAGGAACGGGGGGTGGCGGTCCATCGCTTCCCGCGATATTCGAGTGCCGAAGCCCAGGCGGCACTGGCCGAGCTGAAAGCGGATCTCGGCGTGATGGCCTATGTCCTGCTGTTCGCCCCGCCCGAATTCTGCGCCATCCCGAAACACGGGATGATCCAGTTCCACCCGTCGCTGCTGCCGCTGCATCGCGGGCCGTCATCGATCCCTTGGGCGATCATCCGCGGGCGCAACGCGACCGGGCTGTCGATCTTCCGCCCGACGCCGGGTCTCGACGAGGGGCCGGTCATCCTGCAGAAGCGCGTGCCGATCGGTCCCGACGACACCGCCGGATCGCTCTATTTCGACAAGATCTTCCAGCTCGGGGTCGAAGCGCTGGTCGAGGCGGCCGATCTCGTCGTCCGCGGCCGGGCGACCGAAACCACCCAGGACGAAAGCCGGGCGACTTATGAGGGCTGGGTGCGCGAGGCGGAGTCGCGGATCAACTGGGCCCAGCACGTCGATTTCGTCTACGATTTGATCCGCGGCTGCAACCCCGCGCCCGGAGCATGGACCATGCTCGGCGAGCGCAAGCTCTATCTGTTCGATGCGAAAAAGATCGTCGCCCCGACTTTCGGCGCGGTGCGCGGGCATAAGATCGGCGAGGCCGTCTCGGCCGGCGCCGCCGGGATGCGCATCCTCGCGCAGGGCGGTTTCATCGAGGTCTCGCGGGTGCGCCTCGACGACGGCGCCAAAATCCCCTCGAGCGAGGCCGGGATCGCCGACGGAACCATCCTCGGTTCGTAGCGGCGGGACTCGTAGCTGCGGGGCTCGTAGCGGCGCCGCCCGCTGGCGGGCCTCAGGCGCCCTGCGGCTGCGGCGCCGGGCCCTCGGAGCGGCGCCGGCGCTCGGCCATGAACTCGTCGAACTCGGCCTTGTCCTTGGCATGGCGCAGCCGGTCGAGGAACTCCATGAACTCGCGCTGCTCGTCTTCGAGCCGGCGCAGGGTCTCCTCGCGATATTCGTCGAAGGCGCGGTTGCCGGTCGCCGCGCGATAGCTCGAGCGCGACCCGACGCCCCAGCGCTCGGCGGCTTCCTGCATGCGCGACATGCGCCGCTGCATCCGCCCCATGCGCCGTTGCCAGCGCGATCCCGCCGCTTCCGTCCAGCACGCCATCCGTCCACTCCCTATCAGATAGCCGAGCACCACCAGGCCGAGCGGCCACCACACGATGAAGCTCAGCACCGTCAGCCCGATCCACGCCGGCTTGCCGATGTCGTCGAGATGCGCCGCGAGGCGATGCATGGCGAGCCTCATGTAAATGTATCTAACATTCACATAAGCCGACCCGTTGGCGCTGTCAAGCGCTGCCGGATCGCTCTTTTGACCCGGCCGGCTCGGCGATCACCCCGAGGCCGCGCAGATAGATCAGCATCCCGGCCTCGAGCAGATCCTCGGGCATCATCGGCAGCCGCCGCCGGCCGGCGTCGCCGCGGGCGAACAGCGAGGCGATGCCGTGCGACAATGCCCAGACATGAAGGCTCATCATCAGCGTGGGCGGCCGCTTCTCCGGCGGCAGACGCGCGCACAAGCTCTCCGAGGCGAGGCGCAGCACGGCAAAGCTGCGCTCGGCGGCCTGGCGCAGTGCCGGATCGTCGTCGAGCGAAATCCCCGCCTCGAACATCGCCGAATAGTAGGCTGGCTCGTCGCGGGCAAAGGCGAGGTAGGCGCGGCCGACATTCTCGAACGCGGCAAAGGGGTCGGGCCGGCCGTCATTCCAGGCATGGTCGAGATGCGCGGCGAACAGCTCGAAACCACGGCACGCGACATCGGCGACCAGCGCGTCGCGGTCATGAAAATGCCGGTAGGGTGCCGCCGGGCTGACCCCGGCCGAGCGCGCGGCATCGGCAAAGGTGAACCCGCCCGGACCCTTTTTCGCGATCAGATCGAGGGCGGCCTGGATCAGCGCCTCGCGCAGATTGCCGTGATGATAGCCGCGCCGCCCGCCCGGGCCCGGTCCCGACCAGCTCATTCGCTCGATCCGCTCATGTAAAAGACTTTTACATCAGGTCGCGGCCGGAGAGCACAAGCAATCGTCGCGGCATTTTTGTTTCCGTTCACAGACGGCCGGGATGATGGGAAAATCCGCCCATGACCGCTGCTTCTCTGCTACCGCGCCACCTCCTGCAATGGCGATGGCGACGCAGTCGGAAACCTGCTGCGGCGGGAAGCCTATGTGCTGGCCTATATCGACGGGTTCTGGATCATCGCCTGGGCATTGGCCGCCGGCCTGCTGCTGGTGCTGCTGCTGCGGCCGCCGCCAGCCCAATCCGATGACCGTTCCGAGAATTGACCGGTAAGCATGGCCGTCTTTTTCACCGGCGACACGCATTTCGGGCATGGTGGCGCGCTCGGGCTTTATCGCCGGCCGTTCGCTTCGGTCGCGGCGATGAACGAGGCGATGGTCGAGCGCTGGAACGAAACCGTCGGGGTCGATGACGAAATCTGGCATCTCGGCGATTTCGCGATCCGCCAACCCGAGTCGCTCGTGGCGGAATTGCTGGCCCGGCTGCGCGGCAGGAAGCATCTCGTCGCCGGCAACAACGATCCTCCAGCCACGACGGCGCTCGACGGCTGGGCGAGCGTGCAGCCCTATGCCGAAATCGCAGTCGCACGGCGCCTTCGCTTGTCTTGTGCCACTACCCGTTCCGCAGCTGGCGCGGCATGGACAAAGGCTGGGTCAATTTGCACGGCCATTCGCACGGCAGGCTGAAGCCGCAACCCCGGCAATTCGATGTCGGCGTCGATGTCTGGGACTTCCGCCCGGTCGTCCTGGCCGAGATCCTGGAGAACCGCCATCGGGCCAAACCGCGATTGTGAAACGGCCGGCGAGCGCGCAGAATTCTTCTCGCGGGCCGGTAAGACGCGAGGGAGGGTGAGGTGCAGCTGAGCCGCGAAGAACTCGTCAAGGCTTACCGCGCGATGGCGACGATCCGCCGCTTCGAGGAGCGGGTGCAGGACGAATTCTCCAAGGGCGCCATTCCCGGCTTCGTCCATCTCTATGCCGGCGAGGAAGCCTCGGCGGTCGGCGTGTGCGCGCATCTCGGGGACCAGGATTACATCGCCAGCACCCATCGCGGGCATGGCCACTCGATCGCCAAGGGCTGCGATCCGGTGCTGATGATGCAGGAATTGTTCGCCAGGAAAGGCGGGCTGTGCGGCGGCAAGGGCGGGTCGATGCACATCGCCGATCTCGACCGCGGCATGCTCGGCGCCAACGGCATCGTCGGCGGCGGGCCGCCGCTGGTGGTCGGCGCGGCGCTCAGCGCCAAGACATTGGGCCGGGGCACCGTCGCCGTCTCGTTCACCGGCGATGGCGGCTCGAACCAGGGCACCACCTTCGAAGCGATGAATTTGGCGGTGGTGCTGAAGCTGCCGGCGATCTTCGTCTTCGAGAACAACCAGTACGGCGAGGGCACCGGGGTCGCCTACCATGTCGGCAGCAACGACATCGCCGGCCGCGCCAAGGGCTTCGGCCTGCCCGCGGTCAAGGTCAGCGGCGACGATTTCTTCGCGGTCCACGAGGCGGCCGGCGAGGCGGTCGAACGCGCCCGCGCCGGCGGCGGTCCGAGCGCCATCGAGGTCGACACCTGCCGCTTTTATGGCCACCATTCGGGCGACGCGCAGCTCTACCGCGGCAAGGACGAAGTCAGGCGGCTGCGCGAGGAGCGCGACTGCCTGAAGCATTTCCGCCGCCGGGTCGGCGAGGCGGCCCTGCTCGAAACGGCCGAGCTCGACGCGGTCGACGCCGAGGTGGCGGCGCTGATCGAACGCGCGATCGAAACCGCGAGCACCGCCGCGCCACCCGCCGACGCCGATCTGTTGACCGACGTCTACGTCTCGTACTGATACGTCTCGTACTGAAATTGAAAAAGAAAGCATTTGATCCGCAAAAATGCAAAGGACACAGCCAAATACGGGGAAGACGAACAGGGTGACTTCCACTCTAACTCGCTATCAGCGGATCGCGCCGTTTTACGACGTTCTGGATTTGCCGTTTGAGCGGCGGCGTTATCGTGCCTTGCGACCGCTGATGTTCGAGGACCTCGGCGGCCGGCTGCTGGATGCCGGTGTCGGCACCGGCCGCAATTGCGCCTTCTATCCGCCTGAGGCGATCGTTTGCGGAATAGATGCGAGCCCCGCCATGCTGGCGCATGCGCGCCGCCGATGCCCCGCCGTTTCAGCGGCGGGCCGGCTCTACTGCATGGATGTCACCGAGCTCAAGTTTCCGGCCGGGTCATTCGACGCGGCGGTTGCGAGTTTCTTGTTTTGCGTTCTGCCCGATCGGCTGCAAGTGCCCGCACTGCGAGAACTTGGTCGCGTGGTAAAGCCGAGGGGGCTTATCCGGCTTCTGGAATATGTCCGGCCTCAAGGCACGCTGCGCCGGCTCACGTCGCGCATCTGGCAGCCGTGGATCGCGTGGGCTTACGGGGCAGGCTTCGACCGCGACACCGAAAAATACGCCCCCGCCGCCGGCCTCGATCTGGTCGAAAGCCGCTACGTTGTCGACGATCTTGTGAAGTTGCTCACGCTGCGCCGCCGGTAACGGTTGGTCCGGGCGAACGATATCGCCTTTTCAAAGGGGGAGGGTGCGATGCCGCAGAAATCGATCCGCCAGGCGTTGAACGAAGCTCTGGCGCAGGAGATGCGGCGCGACCCTTCGGTCATCGTGATCGGCGAAGATGTCGCCGGCGGGGCCGGGACGGACGGCCAGCGCGACGCCTATGGCGGGGTGCTCGGCGTGACCAAGGGGCTCTTCGCCGAATTCGGCGAGGGGCGGGTGATCGACACGCCGATCACCGAGTTGGCGATCATGGGTGCGGCGGCGGGCGCGGCGGTGACCGGGTTGCGCCCGGTTGCCGAGCTGATGTTCTCCGACTTTTTCGGTGTCTGCTTCGACCAGATCTTCAACCAGGCGGCCAAGTTCCGCTATATGTTCGGCGGCAAGGCCAAGACGCCCCTGGTGATCCGCACGATGATCGGCGCCGGGCGCAGCGCGGCCGCCCAGCATTCGCAGAGCCCCTATCACATCTTCACCTCGGTGCCGGGCCTCAAATGCGTGGTGCCGTCGAACGCCTACGACGCCAAGGGGCTGCTGATCCAGGCGATCCGCGACGACGACCCGGTGATCTTCTGCGAGCACAAGCTGATGTACGATTTGCGCGCCGAGGTCCCGGACGAGCCCTATACGATCCCGTTCGGCGAAGCCAGCATCGTTCGCGACGGCGACGATGTGACGGTCGTCGCCCTCTCGCGCATGGTGCATTATGCCGGCGAGGCGGCCGAGACCTTGGCCGGCGAGGGCATCGAATGCGAATTGATCGATCCGCGCACGACCTCGCCGCTCGACGAGGACACGATCCTCGAAAGCATCGAGCGCACCGGCCGGCTCGTTATCGTCGACGAAGCGACGCCGCGCTGCAATATGGCCGCCGACATCGCGGCGCTGGCGGTCGAGAAGGCGTTCGCCGCGCTCAAGGCGCCGGTCAAGCGGGTGACGGCGCCGCACACCCCGGTGCCGTTCGCGCCGTCGCTCGAAAAGCTCTACATCCCGAGCCCCGAGCGCATCGCCGCCGCGATCCGCGAGGTCTACGGGTACGGAAAGTAACAGTTCGTCATCCCGCTCAGGAGCGTGTGAAGAAATTGCCAAAAACCCGTCATTCCGGGGCGCGGGCGCAGCCCACGAATCCGGAACCTATGAACACGAGCCTGCAGCCTGTCGGAAAAGCCCGTGTTCATGGGTTCCGGGCCTGCCCCGTCGGGGCATCCCGGAATGAGAATTGCTGCCGAGCGCAATTTCTTCACACGCTCTTAGTTAGGCCGGGGTCCGGCGGCCACCGGCACGTCGCCAGTCCCGGATTCCCGCTTTCGCGGGAACGGCGAGGAGAGCGTGAATGCCTGAAATCACCGCGATCACGATGCCCAAATGGGGCCTGACGATGACCGAGGGCAAAATCCTCGGCTGGCTCAAGCATGAGGGTGATGCGGTTGCCGCCGGCGATGAATTGCTCGAAATCGAGACCACCAAGATCACCAACGTCATGGAGGCAGGCGAAACCGGCATGCTGCGCCGCATCGTCGCGCCGGCGGGCGCCAGCCTGGCGGTTGGTGGCCTGCTCGCGGTCCTCGCCCCGCCAGAGGTCGCCGCGGCGGCGATCGAAGCCTTTATCGCCGGGTTCGCGGCGCCGGAGATTGCCGGCGAGCATGCGGCCGAAGCCGACGCGCCGGCCCTGCGCGAGATCGAGATCGGGGGCCGGCGCCTGCGCTATCTCGAAATCGGCAGCGGCGACGGTCCGCCGGTGGTGCTGATCCACGGCTTTCGGCGGCGATCTCAACACCTGGATGTTCACGCAGCCCGTGCTGGCCGAAGGGCGGCGCGCCATCGCCCTGGATCTGCCGGGGCATGGCGGCTCGGTCAAGGCGGTAGGCGCCGGCGATCCTGAAACCCTGACCGATGCTGTCCAAGCCGCGCTCGCCGCGCTCGACATCGGGCGGGCGCATTTCGTCGGGCATTCGATGGGCGGCGCGATCGCGGCACTCCTCGCGCTGCGCCGGCCCGAATGCGCGGCGAGTTCTGACCCTGATCGCCTCGGCTGGCCTCGGCGCCGATATCAACGGCCGGTTCATCGACGGCTTTGTCGGCGCCGGCCGCCGCCGCGAGGCGGTCGAGGTGCTGAGCCAGCTGGTCGCCGACCCGGCGCTCGTCAGCCGCACCATGGTCGAGGATGTCCTGCGCTACAAACGGCTGGATGGCGTCACCGCGGCCCTGACCGCGATCGCCGCTTCTTGGTTTGCCGGCGGCCGCCAGTCGCTCGACCTGACCGCGCCGATCGCGTCGCTCGCGCTTCCGGTTCAGCTCATCTGGGGCCGCGAAGACCGCATCATTCCGGCAGGCCACGCCGAGGCGCTCGCCACGCGCCGTCCCGTTCATATCCTCGATCGCGTCGGGCATCTTCCGCAGATGGAAAGGGCGGGTGACGTCAATCGGCTGGTCGGCGCGTTCGTTGCCGCGTCGGAATAACCTTTCCCCGGCCCAAAGAACGAGCAGTCGCGCGCGGTTTCGGGAAAATTTCGTCGATGCAACGCGTGCCTGACACGCTGCTGGCGCGGTTGACCGACCGGCGAGGGGGCGGCATAGACCTCTGATCAGCGACGGCGCACCGACATCCGGATGCGCCGCCGACAAGGAGGGGAAATGCCCGGTCAGACTTCCGAAGACCTGTTGGCGCTGTTCGACAGCGCGCCGCTCAATCGCCGCTACTGGGTCAGTTTTGCCATATTGTCGGCGATCACCGTCCTCGAATTCTTCGATTTTTCGGTGGTGGCCTTCCTGCTGGCGGTGGTCGGGCCGCGCTGGCACCTGACCTATGGCCAGTCGGCGCTGATCCTCTATAGCGGCGGCCTCGGGGCGATCGCCGGCGCGCTGATTTTCGGCAGCCTGTCGGATGCCTGGGGACGCAAGGCGCAGATGATCATCGGCACCTTCATCTGCGGCGCCGCAGCGGCGCTGATCGGCTTTGTGCCGGACGGCGCCTGGCAGCTCTTTGCGCTCTTACGCTTTGTCGTGGGCCTCGGTTTGACGGCGGCGGTGGTTCCGTGCCTGACCATCGTCGTCGAGCTGACGCCGACCCGCCATCGAACATTCGTCACCAGCTTCTATGTGGCGTTCGCGACCGCCGGCGGGCTGCTCTCCTCGATCACCTCGGCGGCGCTGCTCGCGGCGATCGGCTGGCGCGGCATGGCCATGCTCGGCATCCTGGTTGCGGTGGTGGGGGTGCTGGCATGGCTGTTCGTGCCCGAATCGGTGCGCTGGCTCACCGCCAAAGGCCGCTTCGCCGAAGCCCGCAGCGAGGTCGCCAAACAGCTCGGCATCCCGCTCCGGTCGGTTCCGCTGCCGACGGCCCTTCCCGCCGCGGTGCCGCGCGGCCGGCTTTCGGAACTGCTGCAGCAGCCGCGGCACTTCTGGGAAACCTTGATGATCTGGGGCGGTGCGGCGACGGCGGCCTATGGCGTGTACCTGTGGGGGCCGACCGTGATCTCGCTGCTGCTGAAGGTGCCGGTGCCGCAGGCCGCCAAATATTTCATCTGGGTCGCCGGTGCCGGGGTCGCTGGGAAAATTGTCGTCTCGTTTCTGGCGCCGCTGATCGGCCGGCGGCTCCTCGGCATCGTATGGGGCTTCGGCGGTGTCGCCGCCCTCGCTGCCGTGGGCTATTGCGGCAGCGCTCTTGTAAGCGGCGTGCCGCTGATCGTCGTGGCGCTGTGCGCGTCCACGTTTTGCATCGACGGCAGCTTCTCGAACCTGGCGCCCTATACGGTCGAGAGCTACGGGGTGCGGCTGGGTGCGCGCTCTTCGGGCCTCGGCCAGACCGCAAACGGCGTCGGCAAGATCCTCGGACCGCTGAGCCTGGCGCTGATCGCCGGCACCAGCAACATCGTCTCGCCCAAGGCGACCGAGGGAGCCCTGATCCCGGCCTTTCTGTTCCTCGCCTTCGGCATGCTGCTCGTCGGGCTTTCCTTCGCGGTTCTCGGCCGCGAGACGCATGGCCGGCCGATGTCGCTCGGCGAGGACGAGCCGGCAGCGCCTCGGCCGGCCATGCTCGGCGCCGGGATCCGTTGAACGGCGCTGACCGCCGGCGCTCCGGCGCGGCGAGACGCGGTTGACGGCGCGGAGGGGAGCGGCATAAATCTCGACGTGGAGACGGCGAACCGAGAATCGGATTTGCCGCGATGGGAGGGAAAATGCCGGGCCAGACTTCCGAAGACCTGCTGGCGCTGTACGACAGCGCACCGCTCAACGCCCGCTACTGGGGGACGTTCATCCTCATGTCGGCGGTCTTCGTGTTCGATTTCTTCGATTTCCTGGTGGTCGGCTACCTGCTGGCCGCGGTCGCCCGCGAGTGGCATCTGACCTACGGCAAATCGGCGGTGATCCTGTACAGCGGCGGCGTCGGCGCGATCATCGGCGCACTGGTCTTCGGCGCCTTTTCCGACGCCTGGGGACGCAAGCAGCAGATGGTCATCGGCACCTTCATCTGTGCCGTCAGCTCGGGGCTGATCGCGTTTATCCCCGAGGGTGCATGGTGGCTCTTCGCGATCTTGCGCTTTTTCGTCGGCGTCGGCCTGACGGCGGCGGTGACACCCTCCCTGACCGTCGTCGTCGAGCTGACCCCGACCCGGCACCGCACCTTCGCAACCAGCTTTTATGTGGTGTTCGCCTCTGCCGGCGGCTTTCTCGCGCCGGCGGTCTCGGCGGCGATCATGGGGCCCTACGGCTGGCGCCGGGTCGCGCTGCTCGGCTTCGTCGCGGCGATCATCGGCATATTGGTCTGGCTGTTCACGCCCGAATCGGTCCGTTGGCTCGCCGCCAAGGGCCGGTTTGCCGAAGCGCGCGCCGGGGTCGCCAAGCAGCTCGGCCTGCCGCTGCAGCGAGTACCGCTGCCGACCACCCCTCCCAAGACCGTTCCGCGCGGCAACCTGCTCGACCTCCTGTCCCAGCCTCGAATGTTCTGGGAGACGATCCTGATCTGGGGAGGCTCGTCCACGGCGGGCTACGGCGTCTACCTATGGGGGCCGACGATCGTCGCGCTGCTGCTCAAGGTGCCGGTCCCCGAGGCCGCCAAATACTTTGTCTTCGTTGCGGGTGCGGGGGTCACCGGCAAGATCGTCGTGACCTTCCTCGCGCCGCTGATCGGCCGGCGCCTGCTGGGCGTGCTTTGGGGCTTTGGCGGCGTGATCGCGCTCGCCGCCGCCGGCTATTACAACGGCGTCCTGGTCAACGGCCTGCCGCTGCTGGTGATCCTGCTGATGTGCTCGACCTTCTGCATCGAGGGCGGCTTCTCGAATCTGGCGCCCTACACGGTCGAAAGCTACGGCGTGAGCCTCGGCGCACGCTCCTCGGGCCTGGGCCAGACGGCGAACGGCGTCGGCAAGATCATCGGGCCGTTGAGCCTCGCGCTGATCGCCGGCACCAGCCATCTCGTCTCGGCGCAACAGACCGAGGCGGCGGTGCTCCCCGCCTTCCTCTTCCTCGCCTTCTGCATGGCGCTGGTCGGATTGTCGTTCCTGATCCTCGGCGTCGAGACGCATGGCCGGGCCATGGCGCTGGGCACCGACGAGGCGCCGCAGCAACGGCCGCGATCCGGAGTATTGGGGAGAGAAGCGCACTGATCGCGCTGCTGCGGAGCGTCCCATTGCCTGACCCGATGATCGGCCCTGGTACGGCACCGCAAGACCTGCTGGCGCTGTTCGATCGCGCCCCGCTCAATGGCCGCTACTGGGCGAGCTACATCCTGCTCGCCGGCGTCTATATTCTCGATTTCTTTGATTTCTTTCTGATCGCCTTCATCATGGCCGTGATCGGCCCGAGCTGGCATCTGACCTTCGGCCAGGCGGCATTTATTCTTTATGGCAGCGGGATCGGTGCGATTCTCGGTGCGTTGGTCTGGGGGGCGCTCGCCGATGCATTCGGGCGCAAGACGCAGGTCGTCACCGGCACGATCATCTGCGGAATCGCCGGCGGGCTCATCGCGTTTGTGCCGAACGGCGCGTATGTGCCGCTGGCGATCTTGCGCATTCTCGTCGGGTTCGGGCTCGCCGCCGCTGTCACGCCGGCGCTGACCATCGTCGTCGAGCAGACGCCGACGCGCTGGCGCAGCGGGCTGACGAGCCTGTTCGTCGCCGCGGCGAGCGTCGGGCTGCTGCTGGCCTCCTTTACCTCGCATGCGCTTCTTCCCGTTCTGGGCTGGCGCGGTGTCGCGATGCTGGGCGCGCTGCCGATCCTGATCGGCTTGCTGGCGTGGGCCTTCCTTCCGGAATCGGTGCGCTGGCTGGCGGCCAAAGGCCGTTCCGAAGACGCCCGGGCGGCGGTCGCCCGATATTTCAGGACTGCGCTCGAGCACGTTCCGCCGCCGGCGAGGCCCGCTGTCGAGCCGCGCGCGAGTCTCGCGGAACTCTACGCCAATCCGCGGCTGTTCTGGCAGACTGTGCTGCTCTGGGGCGGCTCAACGACCGCGGCCGCCGGGGCCTTGCTGTGGGGGCCGACCATTATCGCGCTTGCCCTGCATATTCCGGTACCGCAGGCTGCGCAGTATTATGTTTATGTTACCGGCTCCGCGTTAATCGGCAGGCTGCTCGCCGCCCTGCTCGTCCAGAAACTGGGACGGCGGCGCCTCGGTGTAATCTGCGGCTTTGCGGCGACGATATTCCTCATCCTTGCAGGCTATTTCAGTGCAGTCCTGATCAGTGGATTCCCGCTTTTCATAATCCTGGTCGCCGCTTCTTCGTTCTTTGTCGACGCTAGCCTCAGCAACCTTTCTCCGTACTCGATCGAGCAATACGGCGTGACCATGGGCGCCCGCTCTTCCGGGCTTGGCCACGCGGCGGCCGGCATCGGCAAGATCCTCGGTCCGCTCGCCCTCGCCCTGATCGCCGGCACGGGCAATATCGTCTCGCCCCATGCGACACGCGAAGCGGTGTTCCCGGCCTTCCTGTTCCTGGCGTTCTGCATGCTGCTGGTCGGGCTGGCCTTCCTGTATCTCGGACGCGAGACGCATGGCCGTGCGATATCACTGGGCGTCGAAGCCGAGGCGGATTGAGGGGCCTCTGGAGGCCTCGCGGTAGACGCCGATGCAGCGGGCATTCTTGGCCCAGTAGAACAGCGGGTCCCCGCCGCTCGCCGTGCCATCGCGTGCTCGAACATCCGAGGCTTGCGTCGATTGAAGAAATCTGGTATAAAAATAGTAATTAATAGTTGCTAATTCTTAACGCTTGCGCTGAACGGACTCGCAAGCGGCAGGTTGGGCATCCTGGGCCGAAGCGGGCCGCCACCTTCCCGGACAGCGCTCACAGGGAGATCGCCGTGGCCGGAACCATCATCAACGGCTCGCATCTCACCGGCATCGTCCTCAACACGCCGGCCACCGAGAACCCGGCGACGATCGCCGCCACCGGCTACATCACCAACACGACGACGGCCTATGACGGCGACGCCGTCTTCGGCCTCGCCGGCACCCCCTGGCGGGTCACCAACCTCGGCACTGTCAACGCCACGGGCACTGGCAGTGCCGGCGTCTTTCTTAGCTCCGGCGGCAGCGTAACCAACGGATCGAGCAGCAGCACCGCGGCGCTGATCGAGGGAGCCGGCAGCGGCGTTGTGGTGAGCGGCGCCGCCGGCACGGTGACTAATTTCGGCACGATCGAGGGCACCGGCACCACCTCTGACGGCGTCGTCCTCGGTGCCGGCGGCAGCGTCACCAACGGGGCGAGCGGCGCCCCGGGCGGGCTGGTCGACGGTTCCTTTCTTGGCGTCGTGATCTCTGGGAGCCCGGGGACGGTGGTGAATTTCGGCACGATTGCGGCCGAAATCTCCGGTTTGGGGGTCTTCCTCGAGGCCAGCGGCAACGTCACCAACGGCGCGAGCACCGCGACAGCGGCGTTGATCTCCGCCCCCGGTGGAACCGCGGTCAATCTCGGCACCGGCACGCTGACGAATTTCGGAACGATCCAAAGCGGCGGTGAGAACAGCTTCGGCGTCACCGGCGCCCGCGTGGCGCTGACGAATTTCGGGACGATCCTAAGCACTGGTGACAACGGCTTCGGCGTCTTTGTCGGCAATGGCGGCAGCCTCTACAACACCGGGCTGATCTCGGCTTATCACGTCGGCGCCGCCGGCTTCACCGCGGACGGGCCCGGCACCGTCGTTAATCTCGGCACGATTTCAGAGCACGCAGACGGCAACGCCGACCGGAGCTATCGGCGACGGCGTCTTGCTGCAATCGGGCGGCACCGTCACAAACGGCAGCACCACACATCGCAATGCGGTAATCTCCGCTGTCGACGGCAGCGCGTTCTCGATCGGCGGCACCGCCGGCGGCGTTGGCACCGTGACCAATTTCGGCACCATTGAGACTACCGGAGTGTCCCTCGTACCGCTCGGGCCGGCGATCTATCTCGGCGGCGGCGGGACGATAACGAATTACGGTTTAATCGAAGGTGCGGTGCCGTCGACCGGCGGCACCCAAGGGGTGATCACCACCCATCATGATCTGGCGACGATCCGCAATTTCGGCACGATCGCGTCCACCAACGGCAATGACGCGATCCATATCGATCATGGCGGCACGGTCATCAATGGTTCGACCAGCGACACCAGCGCCCTGATCAGCGGCTTGAACTCCGGCATCGTTGGCGGCAACAACCCGAGCACCCACGTCGCCTACGGCGCCGGGGCCAGCGGAACGGTCCTCAACTATGGGACGATTTCAGAGCACCGGAACGGGTTCGGTGATAAGCTTTTCGTCCGGAGGAGCGGTCACCAATCACGGACTGATCGAGGGCGGTGGCGTCTATCTCAGCGGCGGCGGCGTCATTACCAATGGCGCAAGCGACGCTACCACCGCCGTGATCATCAGCAGCACGTCTATTGCCGTCAACATTAAGGGCGCTACCGGCAGGATCACCAATTTTGGGACGATTCAGAACTCCGGCACGCACTCTGCGATTTACCTGGGCGCGAGCGGCAGCGTCATGAACGGATCGAGCGGTTCGACGGCGGCGCTGCTCAAGGGCGGGGCGGACGGGGTTCACGTTGGCGGCAGCACCGCCACGGTGACCAATTTCGGCACGGTCGACGGCGTCTCCGGCAACGGGATTGCTCTCGACGCCGGGGGGACCATCACCAATCGCGGGCTGATCGAGGGCGGCGCCGACGGCATCTACTGGGGCGACGGCGTCCGCCGGGCATATCGTCAATTCCGGGACCGTCAGGGGCAAGGTCGGCCTCGGCATCGCCGCCGGCGACACGGCCGGCAATGCCTTGACCAATGCCGGGCCGGATCATCGGCAGCGGCGGGATTGCGGTGCAGTTCGGCGCCGGCAATGACGTGCTGACGGTCGATGCGGGGGCCGTCTTCAAGGGCGCGGTCGAGGGCGGCGGCGGGACCAACAAGCTCGTCGAGGGCGCGCCCGGCACGCTCGACCGTGACCGGGTTCAGCGGCTTCGAGACGATCGTGCTGGCCGATGGCGGCAGCGACACGCTGACCCTGAAGAGCGCGAATTTCGGCGGCGTGACCGGGGACACGATCACGGTCGAGGACGGCAACATGGGCAATACCGTCAGCGCGGCACGGGGAGGCGGCGGGCGACCGGATCGTCGTCCATGCCGGCGCCGGCCTCGACGCGCTGACCGGCGGGCCCGGCAACGATGTGTTCTATGCCGGCGGCGACACCACGATGACCGGCAAGGGCGGCACCAACGAGTTCATCTTCACCGCGCCGGGCGGCAACACGATCGAGGATTTCCACAAATCATCGACCAACCGGCTGGTGTTCAGCAATTCCGGCTTCGACCTCGGCCTCGGCGGCGGCACCGCGACGCCAAAGCGATTCACCGCGGCCGAGGCGGCGGCCCTGTTCACCGCCAACCCGACCGGGACCTTTGCCGATACCAGCCAGCGCCTCGCCTACGACACCACCAGCCACGAGCTGTTTTCCAGCAGCGACGGCAGCGGCAGCACGCCGCACCTCGTCGCCACCTTGTCGGATCACGCCGCGATCAGCACCAGCCAGCTCTTCTACATCAGCGGCGCTGGCGGCTCCGGCTGAGCCGGGTTCAATCGGTTGATTGATCCATACAACCGCGCATCGACAATTTTCCTTTCTCCCGGGCAGAGAGGAAAGCAGGCCGGTATCTCTGGGAGATGTCGGGTCCTTGCCAACGTGGTGCCGGGACAAGGGTCAGCGCGCGTCTTCGCGGCAGATGCCGATGCGGCGGGCGTTCTTGGCCCAGTAGAACAGCGGGGCCCCGCCGCTCGCCGTGCCGCTGCGCAGCGCGAGCGCGCGGGCGAGCATGAAACGCGTCACGTCGCGGAACCCTTCGAGCAAGCCGCGCTCGATCCTATGCCAGCCGGCATCTTCGAGCTCGGGGCTCGCCGCCGGCTCGCCGCGGACACTGCTGCCGTCGGCGAGAAAAAAGCGGGTATTGAACCGGCGGGTCGAATGCGACGGCGTGATCGCCCGGCCGACATAGGTCAGGAGATCCATCGCTGCGACCAGCCCGCGCTCGCGATAGGCCCGTTCGATCGGCGCCGCTGCCGGCCCGTTCGGCGGTGCGGCCGGAGGTGCGCCGGCCGGACGGCCGAGCAGCACCCCGACCTCCTCCCAGGTCTCGCGCAGGGCGGCCCGGGCGGCCCGGGCGAGCTTCGGCGGCAGCGCTTCGGCGCCGCTCTCGACCTGCCAGGCGATCCGGTCCGGCGGATCGATGGCGCCGCCGGGAAAAACATAGACACCGGGCATGAAGCGCGCCGAAAGCGGGCGGCGGCCGACCAGGACCTCGAGCGCCGCGCCGTCGCCGCGCAGCAGGATCAGCGAAGCGGCATCGCGCGGGCGCACGAGCGGGTTGCGCGCGCGGCTCGCCGCGCCGGATGCATCGTTCATGCACGCACTATGCGCGATCCGGGAGCGCCGGCTCCAGCGGCCCGCTTTCAGCCGATGCCGCGCCGGGCGCGCCCGATGGCGGCGGCCCATGCCTCGAGCGCGGTGCGCAGCTCTGCCAGGCGGTAATGTTCCGGCGCCGCATCCGCGACGACGGCGTTGCGGATGACCGCGCCGCCGGGCGCGATGGCGATCGAGAAGGCATTGCCGGCCCCGCCCGGCTGCGGCGCTTCGCCGCGCTCGGCGGCGGCGATCTCGGCAAGCAGCGCCTGCGCGGTCGCGGCATCGCCCTGCACGTCGCTTTGCAGAAAATCTGCGAGCATCTCGCCGTGACGGCCGCTGCCCGGTCGTGCCTGCGCTTCGAAGAACCCCGCCCGATGCCGCCGGATTCGGACCAGGCCCGTCCTGCGCATCATCACGGCGGTCCGCGCAGCGGATAGGCGGCGTCGATACGGCCGCGCCGATACCATCCTTCGATCGCGAAACCGCGGCCCGAGGCGCCCACGAACCGGCCGTCGCCGCGCAAATGCCCGCGGTGAAAGGCGGCGAGGATCGCGGCGACGATTTCGGCGTCGGACATCGCGTCGGGGAAAAACGTCGAGGGCGCTTTCTTGTCGGTCCATCTGCCGGTCTGCGGATCGCGCAGCGCCACCAGCGCCCGGTAAATTCCAGCCGCGTCCGGCGGCTGGACGATGCGCAGGACCCGCGCTTCGGGCGGGTCGCGCCCGTTCGTCCGATGGTGATAGCCGACTGCCTCGCCCCACCGGTTGATCTCGCCGGCGGCGATGTGGGCGTAGTCGATCGGCGGTTCGGTTGCCGTCCATCTGCCCGCAGGCAGCGATGCCAATTCGCGGGCCGTTGCCCCCGGCAGCAGTGCCAGCAGCAGGATTGCGCATAGCCCGATCCGGCCGAGAACCCGCATCTCGTGCTAGCGCGCAAAGACAAGAGCGAGGGCGATCGCGACCAGCGCCGCCGCGGCGACCCATAGCGGGATCACCGCGAGGTATGCCCGCCTGGCTTGTTCGGCGGCATGGGCTGCGATCGTCTCGGCGTGCAGAACCACCCCATCGCGCGACATATCGCCTACAAGCTGGTCGAGGCTGCGCACCAGACGCGGCAGCCGCTCGACGAGATCGGCCAAGGTCTCCATCCCGTCGCGCAGCTTTGCTTCGGGGCCGCGATTGTCGCGCATCCACGCTTCGATCAGCGGCCGTGCCAAGGTCCAGATGTTCACATCGGGATCGAGGCGCCGGCCGACCCCTTCGATCTGCACCATCGTTTTTTGCAGCAGCAGCAGCTGCGGCTGGGTTTCCATCTCGAACTGCTCGGTGACCCGGAAGAGCTGGGCCAGCAGGCGGGCGATCGAGATCTCCTGCAACGGCCGGCCGAGGATCGGCTCGCCGATCGAGCGGCAGGCCTGGGCGAAGCCGTCCACCGACAGGCCGGGCGGCACATAGCCGGCGGCGAAATGAACTTCGGCCACCCGCCGGTAATCGCCGGACAGAAATCCCAGCAGCATGTCGGCAAGGTAGTAGCGGGTGGCGCGGTCGAGCCGGCCCATGATGCCGAAATCGACGACGACAAGGGCGCCGTCCGCGGCGACGAACATGTTGCCGGGGTGCAGATCGGCGTGGAAGAACCCGTCGCGGAACACCTGGTTGAAAAAGGCGCCGGCCGCCTTGGCGAGCAGCGCCTCGAGGCGATGGCCGGCGGCCAGGATCGCGGCGCGGTCGTCGACCCGGACCCCGCTGATCCGCTCGAGCGTCAATACGGTGCGCCCGGTGCGCAGCCAATCGACCTTGGGCACGTGGAAGCCGGGATCGCCGGCGAAATTCTCGGCCAGTTCGGAGGCGGCGGCGGCCTCGAAACGCAGGTCCATCTCGAAGCGGACGATTTCGGCCAGGGTCTGCACGACCTCGACCGGCTTGAGCCGGCGCAGCGCCGGCTGGAGACGCTCGATCCAGCCGGCGAGCCACAGAAAGAGGTCGAGATCGCGCGCAAAGGCGCGGCCGATTCCCGGCCGCAGCACTTTGACCGCGACATCGCCCCCATCCGTGGTGCGCGCGAAATGGACCTGTGCGATCGATGCGGCGGCGATCGCGGTCTCATCGAACGATGCGTAGAGCGCGGCGAGCGGACGCTCGAACTCGGCTTCGATCAGGGCGCGCGCCTCGCTCCCCGGAAAGGGCGGCAGGCGATCTTGCAGGGTTGCCAGATCGGCGGTGATCTCCTCGCCGAGGAGGTCGGCCCGCGTCGACAAAAGTTGTCCGAGCTTGATCAAGCTCGGGCCCATCTCGGCGAAGGCGGCGGCGAGCCGCTGGCCCGGGCGCTGTCCGGCCACGCCGCGGCGGCGCCGGACAAAGAGGCGGGCGAGGCGCACATAGGACCCGACGGTCGGGATGTCGTCGAACAGGAACAGCGCGTCGTGCCGCGCCAGGATCAGCGCGATGCCGAACAGGCGGGCGAGATTGCGGGCGCCGCGCAGCAGCCCGAAGGCGGGCCGCGACGGGTCAGAGGCGCCAGGCCGAATGGAGCGCAGCGATGCCCCCCGTGAGGTTGCGGAACCTCACCTCTTCGAGCCCGGCCGCGGCGATCATCTCGCACAGCTCGCTTTGCCGCGGGAACCCGCGGATGCTTTCGACGAGATAGAGGTAGGCCTCGCGATCGCCGGCGACGATCTGCCCGAGCAGCGGCACCACGTGAAAGCTGTAGAGATCGTAGAGCGGCTGGAGCAGCGGCGTGACCGCGGGGGTGAATTCGAGGCACAGAAAACGCCCGCCCGGCTTGAGCACGCGGCGCGCCTCGGCGAGCGCCGCCGCGATCCGGGTGACGTTCCGCAACCCGAAGGCGATGGTGTAGAGATCGAGGCTGCGGTCGGCGGACGGGCAACGCCTCGGCATCG
Organism: uncultured Alphaproteobacteria bacterium; assembly: GCA_963814865.1. Classification (GTDB taxonomy): domain Bacteria; phylum Pseudomonadota; class Alphaproteobacteria; order ATCC43930; family CGMCC-115725; genus AP-15. The sequence continues at coordinate 409,449 of CAWFEN010000009.1, forward strand.
GCGCAGACCCACTCGATGCCGGCGAGAATGCCGCGGTCGATCGCCCGGGCGCGGCCCTCGGCAAGCATCCGCTCGTTGATGTCGCAGACGACAACCGGAATGCCTGCACCGGCCTCTGTGCCCGCCGGCGCGAGGCGCGGCAGCGCGCGCAGCGCGACGTCGCCGGTGCCGCCGGCAACATCGATCAGGCGCTGGCCCGGCCGCGGCTTCAGCCAGGCCACCAGCTCGGCCTTCCACCGCCGGTGGATGCCGCCGCTCATCAAATCGTTCATCAAGTCGTAGCGCGATGCCACGCTGTCGAACACGGCGCGCACCAGCGACGCCTTCTCCCCCTCCGGCACGCGGCCTGAGCCGAACTCGGTGCCGCCGCTTGTCTCGTCGTCGGTCATCGGGCAGGAAGATAACCGCACCGGACCGCGCGCGCCACGGGTAGGCCGCCCACGGACCGGTAGGCGGTTCAAGCAGCGGCTTGCCGACCGGCCCAGGCGGCGATGGCGCGGCCGATCTCGCGGCCGGAATCTTCCTGGATGAAATGGCTGCCGACGACCGTCACTTCGCTCTGGTTTGGCCATCGGCGGCAGAATTCGCGCTGCGCCCCGACGAGGATCGCTCCCGGCTCGGCATTGACGAAGAGTTTCGGGATATCGTTCTCGGCCATCCAGCGGGCATAGGAATCCGCCAGCGCGACGACCGGGGCGGGCTCGCCGTCGAGCGGGATCTCGCGCGGCCAGGCGAGCGTAGGCCAGCGGTCCGCGGGCGAGCCGGCGAAAGGCCGCCGGTATTCTTCCATCTCGGCCGGGTCCAGTTGGCGCAGGATCGAAGCGGGCAGGACGCGTTCGACGAACATGTTCTTTTGCAGGATCATCTCTTCGCCGGCGGCGGAGCGGAAACCCTGAAACACCCGCCGCGAGGCTTGCGGCCATTCCGCCCAGATCAGCGGGCGGACGATCGCCTCCATGTAGACGACGCTCCGAACCCGTTCGCGATGACGGTTCGCCCAGTCGAAGCCGAGCGCCGCCCCCCAATCGTGGCCGACGAGCGTAACCGGCCGGTCCGGCCCGATCACGGCGTCGATAAAGCCCCACAGAAATTCGCGATGCGTGATGAAGCGATAGGCGTCCGGGCCGGGAGGGTCGAGCTTGTCGGAATCGCCCATGCCGATCAGATCGGGTGCGAGGCAGCGGCCGAGGTCGGCGATTTCGGGCATGACGTCGCGCCACAAATAAGACGAGGTCGGGTTGCCGTGCAGAAAGAGAAACACCCTGTCGCCGGCGCCGAGCTCGACATAGGCCATGCGCTTGCCGTTGACCGTGGCGAATTTCTTCGGATGCGGCTCGATGCGGTGCGAGGCCGTCATAACTCCTCCCGAAAGCAGCGATCGTGAGTGCTATTGTGCCATAGGGCCACGCTTGAACCACCCTCCGAGGAGATCGAAACATGCCGAAGCCGAGCTATGAAACCGCATTGATCGTCGGCGCCGGGCGGGGCCTCAGCGCCTCGTTGGCGCGGGTCTTCGCCGGCGCGGGAATGCGGGTGGCGCTGGCCGCGCGCGATACCGGAAAGCTGGCGCCGCTCTGCGCCGAGACCGGCGCCAAGGCCTTTGCCTGCGATGCCGTCGACCCGGCCCAGGTGGCGCGGATGTTCGCGGCGGTCGAGGCCGCGACCGGCGCTCCCGAAATCGTCGTCTACAATGCCAGCGCGCGCGCCCGCGGTCCGGTCGCCGAACTGGTCCCGGCCGAGGTCGAGCGCGCGATCATGGTCAGCGCCTATGGCGGTTTTCTGGTGGCGCGCGAGGCGGTCGGCCGCATGCTGCCGAAGCGGCATGGCGCGGTGCTGTTCACCGGCGCCTCGGCGAGCGTCAAGGGCTACCCGCTGTCGGCGCCGTTCGCGATGGGCAAGTTCGCATTGCGCGGCCTGGCGCAAAGCATGGCGCGCGAGCTGGCGCCGCAGGGCATTCACGTCGCCCATTTCGTCATCGACGGGGCGATCCGCAACCCCGGCCGGGTCGAGCCGGCGGATAAGCCCGACAGCATGCTCGATCCCGACGCGATCGCCGCGACCTATCTCGGCGTGCTGCACCAGCCGCGCTCGGCCTGGACCTGGGAAGTCGAGCTGCGGCCCTGGGTCGAGCGGTTCTGAGGCGGCAGCGCGCGGCGCATCACGGCCCTGCCGGGGCCGGCATGCCGGCAAGCGCCATGGCGGCGTCGAACACCGTCTCGACCGCGAGATCGGCGAGATCGGGCACCGACAGCACCTGCACCGTCTTGCCGCGCGGCGCGCACAGGCCGGGGTCCGAGGCGCGCGAGAACAGGACCACGACCGGGTTGCCGCCGGCGGCGGCGACATGCGTGGCGCCGGTGTCGTTGCCGACGCTGAGCGCGGCGATGCCGGCGAGCGCGGCGAGATCCGCGACGTCGGTGCCGCCGACGAGATCGACGGCCTCGGGGCACTGGCGGCGGATCGCGCGGCCGATCGCCGCCTCGCCCGCGGTGCCGACGATCACCGGCAGTAATCCGGCGCGGTGGAGGCGATCGGCCAGCTCGCCGTAATGGCCGGCCGGCCAGCGTTTTGCCGGATGGCGCGGCGACGAGCCCGGGATCAGCATGGCGAAGCGCCGGCCCGCGACCACTTCGGGCAGACATCCGGCCGCCGGCAGCCACGGCGTCAGCGCCACCGGATGAATGCCGGCCATCAGCAATTGCTCGGCCTGCCGGTCCATCGTGTGCTGCCTGTCGCGGACGCGGTTGGCGTGCGGGTGCGAGCAGCGCCACGCCGTTCCCGACCATTCCGGCACCGGCCCGCGGCGCAGCAGCCAGGCGTAGAAATTGCTCCGGTCGGAGGTCTGAAAATCATAGACCCGGTCGAAATGCCGTTGCCGCAGCCGGCGGCGCAGCGCGAGCCAGCCCTTGATGTCGAAGGCTCGGGGCCGGGGATCGATCAGGATATCGTCGAAGAGCCCGGTCTGCGCCGCGAGACCGGCATAGCGCTCGGTCGTCAGCAGGGTGAGCCGGTCGCCGGCATGGTGCTGCCGGATCGCCGGCACCGGGCCCAGCGCCTGGATGAAATCGCCGAGGGCGCCGAGCTTGACGACGAGGATTTCGTGCCGGCGCGAAGTCTGCGCAATGGTCTTCCGGCGCGGCCGCAGGCGGGCGAGCGCCGCGAGATCGACCTCCTGCGCCAACGCCTCGAACGCCCGGAAAACCGCCGCATGCGCGGCTGGGTCGTGCGAACCGATGCCGGCCAGCAGCGCGTCGACGACTCGTTGCGCCGCAGCGACGGCGCGCGATCCCGCCGATCTTTCGATGAAGCCCCGAGCGGCACGGACCCGATCGGCGGCAACGAGCATCCGTTCGCCAAGGCGCCACAGCATGACCGGACGGCCCGCCAAATGCGCGATGCAGGTCTCGCGGCCGAACCTGTGCAGGAGCCGGCAGACGTCGCAGGCGACGACATAGCGGCGGTCATGCCGGCGCCGCTGCTCGTTCCACGCAAAGAACGCGTTGAGCGGGGTCGCCGGGGGAAAGGCGCCCGCGCTCAGGCGCCGCGGCATCGCGGTGGCAGGATCGGCATGCACGGATGAGGACTATGCCTCAGTCCCGGCAGGCTGTCTGCGCGCCGCTGCAGCAGAAGGCAATACCCGCCCGCATCGCGCTTTCGCGGCGCTCGGCGATTGGGCAAGCTGCGGTTCTTTCGCAGTGCATTCGGGAGCGCGATGTTCGAAGCCGAAGCCCGCTGGTTGCGGCATGCGCTCGACGGGTTTGCGCCCGATCGGCTGTCGCCGCTGCTCAATCTCGGCAGCAGCACCGCGGCGGTGCGCGAGACCGTGCAGCCCTGGATCGACGGTGAGCTCGTCCGCCCGCTGCGCGCCCGCGGCATTGAAATCGTCCATGTCGACTGGCGCGAAGGGTCCGGGGTCGATGTCCGCGCCGATCTGGCCGACCCGGCCGATTTGTCGCGATTGCGGGCGCTCGGGCCGCGGGCGCTGTTGTGCTGCAACCTGCTCGAGCATGTGATCGATCCGGGCCGCGTCGCCCGCCACTGCCTCGACATTCTCGACAGGGGCGGGCTCGTCTTCGTCACGGTGCCGTTCAGCTATCCCTATCATCGCGATCCGATCGACACGATGTATCGGCCGAGCCCGGCCGAGCTTGGTGCGCTCTTTGCCGGAGCGCGGCTGCTCGACGGCACGATCCTCGGGGCCGGCATGTCCTATCGCGACGACGTGCGGCGGCGGCCGTGGATTCTGCTGCGTCATGTGGCCCGCTTTCCGGCGCCGTTCCTGTCGCTGCAAAAATGGCGGCGCTCGATGGCCAAGCTCTATTGGCTCGTCGCCGAATATCGGATCAGCTGCGCCGTCCTGGAGAAGATGTAGCGCGCGGCTCGGCGATCGGGTCCAGCGGCCAGACCGGGCGGCGGACCTTGGTGAAGAGCTCAGGGGTGTAGATCTCCGAGCACAGGGCGCCGGTGTCGACAAGGACAACCTCGCGCGCGATCGGTTCGAACGCGGCGCGGAAATGCTGCATCGATTTGACCGCGACCGTCGTGTAGCGAGTGGGGTCGATGCCGAGCGAGGTGAATTGCGCGAGATCGGTCGCCTGGCCGTTATTGGTGATGACGATGATGTCGATGCCCCCGGTGCCCCCCACGCGGAACACCATCGACGCCCCGTAATTGCGCTCGACCCCGCCGCCCATCGGGCCATAGGCGATGAATTTGCCGCTGGTCAGGCACACCACCTCGCCGTCGAGCGTCAGCGGGCCGCCGCCCATCGCCGGGTCGGTCTTGCCGCCGAGCGTCAGCGTGGTGCCGGCGCCGACCCCGGCGCGCATGCCGGCCTGCACCGCCTCGGGGTCGCAGATCGCATGAAACGCAACGCTGTCGATGCCGCCCTCGATCAAGCCCTTCAAGAACGCGGTCGCGTCGCCGTAGCCGCCGCCGCCCGGATTGTCGGTGTAGTCGGCGACGACCAGCGGCTTGTCGCCCGGCCTGCCTTTCCGCGCCAATGCAATCGCCTCGGCGACTGAAAGCAGCGTGAAGCTGCTGAAGTCGCGTGTCGCCCAGGCGTAATCCATGAACTCCTCGGCGATCGCCTGGCCCTGCGGGCTGGCGCCGTCGGTGGTGACCGTCACCGACGGGCCGACATCGCGGATGTCGGAGCGGCTGAACCCGGCACAGATGCTGACTGCGAGCGCCGTGCCGCGCCGCTCGATCACATCGGCGCGGGCGAGGAGCTCGGCCATCGGCCCCTGCTGGTGGCGTCCGCGGTCGAGGCCGTAGATCAGCGGCCGCCGGGCGATCACGGTCACCGGCCGGATCTCGCCCCGCATCGCGCGTTCGAGGAGTTCGGCGCCCTGCCAGGCGCGCTCGTACATGTCGATATGCGGATAGGTGCGGAAGGCGATCAGCGCGTTGGCGTTGTCGGCCATCTTTTGCGTCACATTGGCGTGCAGGTCGAGGGTGGCGACGATCGGGACCCGCGGCCCCAGCCTGACGCGCAGCCGGGACAGAAGCTCGCCCTCGGCATCCTCGTGGCTGTCGCTGACCATGGCGCCGTGCAGGTGCAAGAGCGCGCCGTCGATCGGGCCCTTCTGGTCGACCGCGTCGAGGATCATGCCGGTGACCAGCTCGAACGCGTCGTCGGTGACGATGCCCGACGGGTTGGGGTTGGCGGAAACCGGGTGAACCAGGCTCCAGCCGAATTTGTCCGCCGCCTCGAAGGTTGCGCCGAGCGCCGAGCGGGTCCCGCGGAACGCCTGCGGGATCTCGTTTTCGAGATGGTAGTCGCGCCGCCGGATCAAGGCCATGCCGGTCCTGACCCGGCTGAAGGTGTTGGTCTCATGCATAAAGCGGGCGGTCAGAACGCGCGTCACGGATCACCTCATCAATCTCTATGCTGCGCAGCCGGCATAAACAGCGGTCAGGTTATCGGTTTGCGCCGTTTCGCCAGCTCCGCTTCGTTGATGCGCAGGCCGAGGCCGGGCTCTGTCGGAAGGTGGAAGAGGCCGTCGGCCGGCCTTGGCGGATTGTCGAAGACCGCATGCTGGCGCGGCGAGGGGTCGTTCAGCTCGCACGGCTTGGTCATATGCAACAGGCTGGCGGCGAGGTGCAGATTGGCCATGTGGCCGATCACCGGCTGGGTCTGGTGCGGCACCAGCTCGACGCCATGCGCCTGGGCGAGCGCGGCGCAGCGCAGCAGCCCGGTGATCCCGCCCATCTTGACGATGTCGGGCTGCACCATGCGCACGCCGGCATCGATCAGATCGGCAAGACTCGAGAGCGTATAGGTCTGCTCGCCGGCCGAGACGGTGATGTCGAGCTTTTGCGCGACCTCGCCCATCGCCTTGACATGGTAGTGCTGGACCGGCTCCTCGAACCACCAGTAGCCGAGCTCTTCGAGCACCCGCCCGACGCGGATCGCACCGCCGGCCGAATAGCCGTTATTGGCGTCGAAGGCGAGCGGGAAGCCGTCGCCGACCAGTTTGCGCACCGCGCGCGCCTTGGCGATGTCGCCGGGAATATCGGCGTCGGGCCTGGTGCGGTCGGCGTCGAAGCGGATCTTGACCGCCGCCGGCTGGTCTTGCAGCCGCGTTTCGACCGCGCGCAGGACCTCGTCGACACTGCGCTCGCCATTGCCGCCGATCGAGGCGTAGAAGGGCAGGGTGGTGCGCCAGGCGCCGCCGAGCAGCTTGTAGATCGGCTGGCCGAAGAACTTGCCCTTCAGGTCCCACAGCGCAATGTCGAGCCCCGCCAACGCGCCGGTCAGTGCACCCTCAGGGCCGAGCTTGGCGAATTTGTGGAGCATCGTATCGTGCAAGACCGCATGGTCGAGCGGGTCCTGGCCGATCAAACCCGGCGCCAGGTCGCGCGCAATAATCCCGAGCGAGGCGAGCCCGCCCTGCATCGGCGACGCCTCGCCGATCCCGGTGAGGCCGTCCTCGCCGTGGATTCTGACCCAGGCGCTGCGCTGCGCCGTCTTGTCCGCCGCCGCCCATTGCACCTGGAAGGTTTCGACTTCGGTGATTTTCATGATGCGTTCCCATCTATGTCCTTGCCTCTGGACACTCTAATCGTAGCTGATGGAAACAACTTCCAGGGTTGAACAGGAGCCAGTGGTACTAACCTGACAAATGACTCCCATACCTCCCGACCGTCGCCCCCGCGCAGGCGGGGGTCCAGGGCAAGCGCTCGGCGCCTGCCGCCCCCTGTTCAAGCCAGGGGCAGGCTCTGGGTTCCCGCTTTCGCGGGAATGACGAAGGGGAAAGCGGACGGGTGCCAAGCGTTAGAGCCGCTCTACTAGATTTTTTGGAAACTCTGAAGAAATTGTATTAGCTGCGATGCGGTCCAGGTATCGCCATGATGCCAAAATTCCAAAAGTGTATCGTTATTCAGTATCACCCATTGTGTGACCAGTGGCGACATCTGGTTGAGAATCCGAGGTGGCAAGGTGTTCGCAACCACACGCGGCCGATCGGCGACGGTCACTGAAAAACTAGGCTGCGTTCGTCCCGGGCGAACGAAATATTTCACTCTCGGGGCATGCCCCGTCATCATCGTGGAAATCCAAATGACGCCATCAATGCCGGTTTGCGACTTGTCGAGATTGGCCATCTCGATAATGCCGTCATCATCCGATAATTCGTCGGCCAAGAATGTATCTGCCGGGAGACGAGCCATCTTTTGAAGCTTCAGTCGTTGATCGAACCCAGTTGTGCGCAATGGAGGCGCATAAATGTCCTGTTGCGCTTCTGGCTGCAAGCCTACCACGCCAATGCCCAGCCGTCGCGGCGCGGGTCGGAGCCGGCGAGCAGCATGCCGGTGGCATCGCGGCGGATGATCTCGATGCTGCACGGGCCGTCGAGGTCGCCGACCGTTTGCACCGGATGGCCGCGGCGGGCAAGCTCGGCGCGTACGGCTTCCGGAAACCGCCGCTCGATGGTCAGCGCATCGGCGCCGTCATGCGGCCAGTTGGCGTATTGGCCCGGCACGTTCGAGGTCCAGCGCGGCATCTCGGCGGCCTGCTGCGGGTCGAGCCCGAAATCGATCATCGCCGTCAATACCTGCAGATTGACCTGCACCTGATGGTCGGCGCCGGGCGTGCCGAAAACGCACCACAAGGCGCCATCCTTCAGCACCAGCGGCGGGTTCATCGTGTGGCGCACCCGGCGGCCGGGCGCGAGCCGGTTCGGGTGGCCGGGTTCGAGATGCCAGTAACTCATGCGGTTGTTGAGCAGGATGCCGGTGTCGCCGGCGATGATGCCTGAGCCGAAGCCGCTGTTGATGCTCTGCACGCCCGAGACGGCGTTGCCCTCGCCGTCGGCGGTGCAGAAATAGGTGGTGTCGCCGGCCGCTTCCGGCAGGATCCGGGTCGGGGCGGCGCGGCGCCGGTCGATCCGTGCAGCGAGCCCGGCCGCGTATTCGGCCGACAGCAATTCCGCGAGCGGCGCATCGAGCGAGCGCGGATCGGCGGCCCAATGTTCACGGTCGGCGAAGGCGAGCTTTTTCGCCTCGACCATGACGTGAACCGCATCGGCCGACAGAAATCCCATCCGGGCGAGATCGAAATGTTCGAGGATCTTCAGCTCTTCGAGCAGCACGAAGCCGGTCGAATTGGGCGGCGCTTCGAGCACGGTAAAGCCGCGATAATCGATCGCGATCGGCTCCTGCCGCTCGGCGGCAAACTCTGCGAGATCGGCCGCCGAGACCAAAGCTCCGGCCGCTTCGAGACCGGCGGCGAGCCGCCGCGCCAGCCGGCCGCGGTAGAAGGTCTCGGCGCCCTCGGATGCGATCTCTTCGAGGGTCCGGGCGAGGTCGGGCTGGCGGATCGGGGCGGCGAGCGGCGGCGCCGCGCCGGCCGCGAGAAAGATCGCGGTGCCGCGCGGATCGAGAGCCAGTGTCGCGCGATATTCTTCGGCGAAATGGCTATAGGCACGGGTGGCAGCAAAGCCGTCGCGGGCAAAGCCGATCGCCTCGGCGAACAGGACGTGCCAGGGCAGGCGGCCGAGCTCGCGGTGCATCAGGTCGAGCCCGGCGAGCATCCCCGGCACCGAAACCGACAGCGGGCCGGTGCGCGGGATGCCGCCGGCATAGCGCTCGGGGGTCGCCGCGGCCGGGGCCGGGCCGGTGCCGTTGAAGACGACGGCACGCCCGCTCGCCTGCCGGTAGACCTGGTAGAAGCCGTCGCCGCCGAGCCCCGACATCATCGGTTCGACGACAGCGAGCGTCAGCGCGGTCGCGACCGCGGCATCGACCGCGTTGCCGCCCGCCCGCAATGCCAGGAGCCCGGCCTGGGCGGCGAGCGGATGGTTCGCTGCAACGGCGCCGCGCCGCCCGATGGCGAGCGGCCGCCAGCAACGCATCTCGACGGTCATCTGCGGTCTCCCGGCTGTCGCGCGCATGACAGTATCGCGGTATCGTGGCGCGTGCGCCACAAGCCGTACCGGGGCGCGGCAATGCCGGCAGCGGTCTTCATCGGCGGAGCGCCGTCGGGGGCTCGGCTGAAAGAGCGCGTGGAGAGCGGGTGGGCGTGCCGCGAGAAGTCGAGTTCCGAACCGAGGCCCTGCCGGATTTCGCCCGGCTTGAAGGCGACTGGCGCCGGCTCGAGGCCGACGCGCGACCGTCCTTCTTCACCTCATGGCATTGGATCGGGACATTGATCGCCGCCCTGCCGGCGGCAAGCCGTCCGCGGCTGCTGCGTGGCCTGGTGCAAGGCAAGACGGCGGCGCTTGCATTGCTCGGCGCCGGCGTTGCCACCCGCCGGCACGGGCTCGTCCGATCACGCGGCCTGTATCTCAACGAAACCGGCGATCGGCGCTTCGACTTGCTGACGATCGAGCACAATGGCGTGCTCGCCGCCGCCGAGCACGAGGCGGTGGTCCACGATGCACTCGTCGCGTGGTTTGCGGGCCGCGGCAACGAGGCCGACGAGCTTTACCTCAGCGGCTCGCTGCGGCGGCTGTCGGAGGCGGCGGTCGAGGGCAACCGGCTGCTTCGGAGCGAGATCGCCGTCCCGTCCTACAGCGTCGAGCTCGGCTTGCTCGATGCGACCGGCAACGCGCTCGATCCGGTCCTCAGCGCCAATGCGCGCCAGCAGCTGCGGCGCTCATTCCGGCATTTCGAGCGCTTCGGCCCCCTCGGCTTGAGCGAGGCAGCGACCCTCGCGGAGGCATTGTCGTTTTTCGCGGCGCTGAAGACATTGCATTGCGCGTCGTGGCAGCGCCGGGGCCGGGCGCATGCGTTCAGCCACGCGTTCTTCGAGCCGTTCCACCGGCTGCTGATCGAGCGCAGCTTTGCCGCAGGCGGGACGCAGCTCCTCAAGGCCTGCGCCGGCGACCGGGTCATCGGCTATCTCTACAATTTTCGGCTGGATGGCCGCGTCTACGCCTATCAAAGCGGGTTCGCCGACGGCGACCCGCGCGAGCGGCCCGGCATCGTCAGCCACGCGCTGGCGATCCGCCACGCCTGCCGCTCCGGCATGCGGGTCTACGATTTCATGGCTGGGCATAACCGGTTGAAGCAAAGCTTTGCGACGCGGTGCGAACCGATGCTGTGGCAGGTCGTGCAGCAGCCGCGCCTGGCGTTCCGCATCGAACATTTCGCCCGTCGCGTGAAAGCGGCCCTGCCGCCCACGCGCTGGTTGGCAAAAAAAGAGCTTGCCGGCAGCGGCCCGAAACGATAGGGCAAGGCCGCCGCCGCATAACAGGGGCCTCATGTCGATCCTTCTGACCGGCGCTGCCGGGTTCATCGGCTTTCATGCCGCCAGGGCATTGCTCGAGCGCGGCGACCGGGTCATCGGGATCGACAACCTGAACGATTATTACGATCCGCGGCTGAAGCAGGCCCGCCTCGCCGCACTGCGCGCCGATCCGGGCTTCGAGTTCGCCCGGCTCGACGTGGCCGACCGCGCCGGCGTCTTCGCCTTGGTCGAACGCCATCGGGACCTCACCGGCATCATTCATCTCGCGGCGCAGGCGGGGGTGCGCTACTCGCTCGAAAACCCCTATGCCTATGCCGATGCCAATGTGATGGGGACGCTCGTCATGCTCGAGGCGGCGCGGCGGATCGACGGGCTGACCGCGTTGACCTATGCCTCATCCTCGTCGGTCTACGGCGCCAACCGGAAGCAGCCGTTCAGTGTCGAGGACCCGGTCGATCAGCCGGTATCGCTCTATGCCGCGACCAAGCGCAGCTGCGAGCTGATCGCCCACTGCTACAGCCATCTCTACCGGCTGCCGGCGACGGGATTGCGGTTCTTTACCGTGTATGGGCCGTGGGGCAGGCCCGACATGGCGGCCTATCTCTTTACCCGCGCAATCCTCGCCGGCGAGCCGATCAAAGTCTTTAACGAAGGCCGGATGGCGCGCGACTTCACCTATATCGACGACATCGTCGCCGGCACGATCGCGGCGCATGACCGCCCGCCGCCGGCTGCCGCGGATCGGGTTCGGCATCGGATCTACAATCTCGGCAACCACCGCCCCGAAAAGCTTCTCGACTTCATCGCCATCCTCGAGCGGCTGCTCGGGCGCAAGGCGACAAGAGAGCTGCTGCCGATGCAGCCGGGCGACGTGGCCGAGAGCTTTGCCGACATCGAAGCGTCGCGCCGCGATCTCGGCTTCGAGCCCAAGACCACGATCGAGACGGGGCTCGCCCGCTTCGTCGAGTGGTACAAGACCTATCACCGGATCGATTGAGCCGGCAGGCCGAGATGGAACGCGGATTTGCCGTCGTCGGCCTCGGCTATGTCGGGTTGCCGGTGGCGCTCGCCCTGGCCAAAAAATACGCGCCCGTCATCGGCTTCGATGTTTCGCAGCGGCGGATCGCGGCGCTGCGGGCGGCCACGGACACCACCGGCGAGGTTCCCGCTGCAGCGTTGCGCGAGACCGCCCTGCACCTCACCGACGAGCCGGACGCGCTCGCCGCCGCCAGCTTTTTCATCGTCACCGTGCCGACGCCGATCGATGCCGAGCGCCGGCCCGACCTCCGGCCGCTGGAGAACGCCTGCGCGCTGATCGGGCCGCGGCTCCGGCCGGGCTCGGTCGTCGTCTTCGAATCGACCGTCTATCCGGGCCTTACCCGCGACATCTGCGGTCCGCTTCTCGCCAAGGCCTCCGGACTGGCGCAGGGGACGGGTTTCAAGCTCGGCTATTCGCCGGAGCGGATCAACCCCGGCGACCGGCAGCACCGGCTCGAGACCATCGTCAAGATCGTCGCCGGCGAGGACGAGGCGACCTTGGAGCGGGTCGCAGCAATTTACGGCCCGATCATCGAGGCCGGCCTCTACCGAGCCTCCTCGATCGAGGTCGCCGAGGCGGCAAAAATCATCGAGAACACCCAGCGCGACCTCAACATCGCGCTGATGAACGAGTTGGCGATGATCTTCGACCGGCTCGGCATCCCGACCCGCGAGGTCCTGCAGGCAGCCGGCACGAAATGGAATTTCCTGCCGTTTACGCCGGGCCTGGTCGGCGGCCACTGCATCGGCGTCGACCCCTATTACCTGACCGCGCGAGCCGAGGCGGCGGGCTATTACCCGCAGGTCATCCTGTCGGGCCGCCGCATCAATGACGGCATGGGCGGGTTCATCGCCCAGCGCCTGGTCAAGCTGCTGATCGCGGCGGAGCGTCCGGTCAAGGGCGCCCGGATCGGCATCCTCGGCATCACCTTCAAGGAAGACGTGCCCGATCTGCGCAACAGCCGGGTGCCCGGCATCGTCGCCGAACTGCGCGAATTCGGGATTGCGGCGGTGGTTGCCGACCCGCTCGCCGATGCGGAGGAAGCAAAGCGCGAATATGGCGTCGATCTCGTCACGCTCGACCAGCTCACCGGGCTCGACGGGCTGATCCTGGCGGTGCCGCACCGGGTCCTGGCCAAGGCCGGCTGGGACAAGATGTTCGCCGCGCTCGCCCCGGGCGGCGTGTTCATCGACGTCAAATCGGCCGTTGCCCGCGCCCAGGTTCCGCCGAACATCCATTACTGGAGCCTGTGACAAAACTGTGAGCCGAGGGCGCGCGGGGTCGCGACGCTCATTGCGATGACTTTGTTCCTCGGCTCGCCGCGCGGCTGACCGGTTCGGCTGTCACCCCTGTCGGCCGGTTGTGATCGCCTCTTGCCCGGTGCTAAGAGGCCGGCCGGGCGGCGGCGGGATACGAAAAATCCGCAGCGGCGATGCCAGTCACTGCCACGGCGGCAATCGCTTCGATTGCCGTGCCGGTGAACCTGGCTGCGGCCGGGGCGCGCCGGTCACGAAGCCATCGCACCTTTTTCACAGTCGGACTGGCGACGGTTCAGTGCGGATCGTCGCGGCCGCGAAAGGAGAGCCATGCGCCTGCCGTTCCATCTGCCGATCCTGGTGGCGGCCTTCTGCGCCGTTGCGGCGCGCGCCGAGGCCAATGTCGTCCTCAGGGTCGGGCCGAAGGCGCACTACCACACGGTCGCGGCTGCGGTCGCCGCCGCCGACAGCGATACCGACCCGGCGCATTACTACGTCATCAAGGTCGCGCCGGGGACCTACACGAATGATTTCCCCTCGGTGACGCGAGCGATGACGATCGAAGTCGACCCGGCCAGAAGCGGCAGGGCGGTCATCCTCAAGGCTACGCAACTGCTGCCGAACGAAAAGGGCATCATCCTCAACACGGCCAATCTGACGGTCGACGGGCTGACCTTCAGGGGCGCCAAAATCGCCGATGACCTTGGCGGCAACGGCGCCGGCATCCGCGATCAGAATCTTGGCAGCCCGGCCACCTTGATCGTCGAGAACAGCTTGTTCATCGACAATCAAGAAGGAATTCTGACCGGAAATAACGCATCACAGTCGATCTCGATCATCAATTCGACCTTCGAGAACAACGGCAACCCGAATATAAATCACTTTCAGCATGGATTGTACGTCAACTATGCGGGAAGCCTCACGGTCACCAGCAGCACGTTTTGCGGCCAGCTGATCGGGCATGACATCAAGAGCCGGGCGATGATGACGAGCATTTCCGACAACCGGCTTTACGACGGCGAAGCCGATCCGGCGATCGGCTGCCGTGCCGGATCGACCAGCTTTGCGATCGACGTTGCCAATGGCGGCGTCGCCACGATTTCCGGCAATGCCATCGTCCAAGGCCCAGCCTCGCAGAACTACCGGATGGTCGATTACGGCGAGGAAGGTCTGCCTTACGGAACCAACACCCTGCTGGTGTCGGACAACAGCTTCACCAACATCGGCGCCAATCCGGCGATCGCGATCTATGATCCAAATTGCATCCCGGCGCAATTGGCGGGCAATACCTTTACCGGCATCGCCACGATCGTGGACCCGTCGAACTGCATCGCCCAGGGCAATTGACGCGGCAACGCGGCGGGCGGATGTCCTCTACGGCAGCTTCCGATAGAGCCGCTCGTCGTAGAGCGCGCCTTCGAGCGGCGTCAGCTTCTGCCGGAAGTCTCTCGTATGCGCGGCCATGATGCCCGCCTCGAAGGCGCTGTGGTCGCGCCAGGCTTCGACCAGGGTGAAATGGTTGGCGTGGCCGTCCTGCTGCAGCACATCGAACCATAGATTGCCGGCGTCTTTCCGTCCGGCCTCGGCCAGCGCGGTGACGAGGCCGGCGGCCTGATCCTTTCCGGCCGGGAACACGTCGACATGGGTCACGACGTAGACCGCCTCGCGGCCGCCCTGCGCCCTCGGCGGGGCCAGCGAGAAACCGTTGAAAACCCTGACCTCGAACGGTCCGACGAGCTGCGGCGCAAGCTTGTCGCGGAACCCGGTCGCGAGCGGCGATGCGCCATGCGCCTCGGCCGCCTTCTTGTCGCGCCAGGCCTCGAACGTCGCGAACCGGCTCGGCCGGCCGATTTCCTCGAACGCGTCGAAAGCCGTATTGCCGTCCTGCTTGCGGCTCGCCTCGGCATAGGACCGGATCGCGGCGGCGGCCTGGCCTACCGGCGGCGCAACCTCGAAATAGGTGACGATGTAGACCGGCGTGTTCACGGCATCCTCCGCGTGGACAGGCTGCAGCGCTGCGAGGGCCAGTACGGCGAAGCCGAAGGCCAGATGTAAAAATCTCATTCCCTCATTCCCTCCCCGGCACGGTTATGGTTCGAGTTTAGGCAGCCTGGCGGTGTCGATGCAACGCGCCCGTCATGCGCCGGCGAGGCGGAAGCGGCAATCGGCGTCGCGGGCGATCTGGTTGACGAGGTCGATCTCCCAGGCGAGATAGTCGCGCATGGCGCGCTCGCGCTCCGCGGCCGGCCGGTCGCGGGCCGAGAGCGCGATGTCGTCGGGCTCGCCGGCCAGTTGGCGCATGCCGGTTTCGAGCGGCAGCCCGGCCGCTTGCCAGGCCGCATTGCCGCCCGCCAGCACGCGGACCCGGCGGCCGGCCTGCGGCCCAATTTCGGCCGCGGCAAGGCGCGCGATCATGCCGTCCTCGCTGGTCAGCACCAGCTCGCCTTCAGCCGGCAATTTAGCGAGCGCCGCGGCAAGCCGGGCGCGGATCGCGAACCAGGCGCCGGGAACATGGCCCTCGCGGTGCCGCCGGCTCGGCGCCAGATCGACGACGACCGCGGAATGCGCGGCGAGCGCGGCCGGTTCGATCATGGCGGGCTCGGGGCCGGCGAGCGGGAACATGCTCGTGTCGATTGCCGGAGTTTCTTGTTCGAGGTGAGCACCGTCGAGGCCGCCGTCCAGCACCCATGCGTCCCAGCCCATGCGCCGGAGCCATGAGGCGGTCATCCGCGCCCGCACGCCGGTGTCGTCGACCAATACGATCCGCGCGCCCCAGACGCCGAGCCAGCTGTCGGTCTCCTGGACCAGCTGCCCGCCCGGCGCCATCAGTGACCCCGGCAAATGCCCGGCGCGATATTCGGCCGGGTCGCGGACATCGAGCAGATAGAGCGTGCGCCGGTCGGCCTCGTTTTGCCATTGTGCCAGGATGGCGCGGTCGATCGTCCGGCACGCCATAGCGCCGCGCGACCGCCTCCGCCCGCTGCCGCGCCTCGACGAGCCCCTCGGCCGATACCGCGGGCGCGCGTCCGGTGGCGCCCGATCGACCACCTCGAGCCCGGCGAGGTGCCACGCCATCGTGCCGTCCTTCAGCGAGACGATCGGGTTCGGCACGCCGGCGTCGATCAGCGACTGGGCGCCGATGATGCTGCGCGTGCGCCCGCCGCAATTGACGACGACAAACGTGTCGGGCGACGGCACCAGCTCGTGAAAGCGATAGACCAGCTCGGCGCCGGGGACGCTGACGGCACCGGGGATGCTGTTCGAGTGGTATTCCTCATAGGAACGGCTGTCGAAGATCGCCAGCTTTTCGCCCTGTTGCCGGCGCCGCGCCAGTTCCTCGGCGCTGATCCACGGCGTGCCATATTCGTGCTCGACGACCTCGGCGAAGGCTTTGCTCGGCACATGGACGCCGCTGTAGACCGGGAAGCCCGCCGCCTCCCAGGCGGAAACCCCGCCGGCCAATACCGAGACATCGCTCCAGCCGCCCTGGAGCAGCCGGGCCGCCGCGCGCTCGGCCAGGCCTTCGCCGTCATCGCAGGCGACGATCGGCGCGGAGCGGCGCGGCAGCAGGGCCGGCGCGATCAGCTCGAGCCGGGAGAGCGGCAGGCACGATGCCATCAGCAGATGCCGGTTGTGAAAGCTGCCCTCCTCGCGCGCATCGACGATCGCGATCTCGCCGCCGTCGTGCAGCCGCCCGCGCAGCTCCGCCGGTGTGATGCTTGTCGGCCGTGCCGCCATCTTGTCCTCCCGCGAAATTCCGAGGTTCCGTTTGCCCGAATTCGCGGCAGGCGTCAAAGTCGCATTCAGGATCATATGATGGAGGCGGGGATGTCCGAGGGACGACGGGCGCGGCCGGTGCCGACGCCGGAGACGCAGCATTTCTGGGACGGCACGCGCGCCGGAGAGTTGCGGCTGCAGCGCTGCAATGCCTGCGGCAAGCCGTATTTTCCGCCGCGCCCGTTCTGCCCCGCCTGCGCCTCGCGCGATGTCGCGGTGTTCGCGGCCAGCGGCAAGGGGCGGCTCTACAGCTACGTGATCCACCACCGGCCGGTGCCGGGCTTCACCCCGCCCTATGCGATCGCCGTCGTCCAGCTCGACGAGGGGCCGCGGCTGATGACCAACATCACCCAATGCCCGCAAACTCCCGAGGCATTGCAGCTCGACATGCCGGTCGAGGTCGCGTTCGAGAAGCTCGACGACGACATCACCCTGCCTTTGTTCCGTCCGGCCGCGAGGTAAATGCGATGCAGCCGAAATCGATCGCCATCGTCGGCGCCGCCGAGACCACCAGGCTCGGTATCATCCCCGATGTGTCGCAGATCCAATTGCACGCCGACGCGGCGCTCAACGCGATGGCTGACGCCGGCCTCAAACCGTCCGACATCGACGGCATCGCCACCGCCGGCGAGACCCCGACGACCATCGCGCATTACCTCGGGCTGACCCCGAAATGGGTCGACGGCACCGCGGTCGGCGGCTGCTCGTTCATGATCCACACCCGCCACGCCGCGGCGGCGATCGCCTCGGGGCTGTGCGAGACGGTATTGATCACCCACGGCGAGAGCGGCCGCTCCGGGGTCGGGCGCACCCGCAATGCCGTCGCGCCGACCAGCCTCGCCGGGCAATTCGAGCAGCCTTATGGGCCGATGGGGCCGCCCTCTTTGTTTACGATCCCGGTGCTGCGCTACATGAAGACCTATGGCCTCTCCGACGAGACCTTGGCGATGGTCTCGGTGGTGCAGCGCGAATGGGCGGCCAAGAACCCGCGCGCCACCTTCAAGGCGCCGATCACCGTCGACGACGTGCTGAATTCGCGGATGATCGCCTATCCGTTTCGCCTGTTGCAGTGCTGCTTGGTGACCGACGGCGGCGGCGCCCTGATCCTGACATCGGCCGAGCGCGCCAAGGATTTCCCGACAAAGCCGGTCTACATCCTCGGCACCGGCGAGAGCGTCGAGACCCCGATGGTCAGCCAGATGAGGGACTTCACCTCGTCGAGCGCATTCCGCGTGTCGGGCGCCAAGGCCTTCGCCGAGGCCGGCATCACCCACCGTGACGTCGACCATCTGATGATCTACGACGCCTTTGCCCATCTGCCGATCTACGGGCTCGAAGACCTCGGATTTGTCGGGCGCGGCGAGGCCGGCGCTTTCATCGCCGGGCGCAACACCGCCCCCGGCGGCAAATTGCCGCTCAACACCAATGGCGGCGGTCTTTCCTACATGCATTCCGGCATGTACGGCATGTACGCCTTGCAGGAAAGCGTGCGCCAGATGCGCGGCATCGCCCCGGCGCAGGTGCCCGATGCCAAGATCTCGGTCTGCCATGGTGTCGGCGGCATGTTCGCCGCCTCCGGCACCATCATCATGTCGAACGAGCCGGCATAGCAGTTAGGCTGATATCTCACGACAAAAGCATGAGGTCTGGTTTGGTGCCCCGGCGTACAGAAATCGGTAACCGCGTCGGCGTGCGGCGGATTTCACGGGATTTCGGCTCATTCGCGCAAAGCTGCGTTGGGTTTCCCCGATGAAGCAAGATCGCAGGTCACAAACTGACACCTTGATTGCGCCGGTGCTCCGAGTAATATTGAAAAGATTCGGCGGCATAAACTCCATTGATCTTGACGGACTGCCATCTGCCTTAGCTGACCAGATCATCGAAAATGACTTCAAAAAAATATGCTCAGCCCAAATCTTCTCGAAGAACTCGTCACCCGATTTCGGCGAAGTATGTCAATTATCAGGAGCAGGACAAACCATCTTCACTCGATTTTCGGAAGAAATTGACAATGAATATGCCGTCACGGTTAATGAGTTTCGAGAATTCCTTTATAACGCTCGCCAACGTCATCCTCGGCGGCAATGGTCCATTACGGTCATCATGCCAGCCGCCGCCGCTGACCGGACGCCGATGTGTGAGTCTTCCAGGGCCAGAGGGTTTGCCGCCCGGAGGTCAGTGGCGTTGCCCCTGGCTGGCCAAGGTCAGCGATATTCGTCTCCGCGATGGACCTTGGCACGCCGGCGACCGCCACAACCAGCCGCAAGGCTGCGTCGAGATCGTCGACTTCGACGTCAACCCGGCACGCCCCTTCAAACCAAAACGCCGCTTGTAAGTGGCCTCCGAGCGGCCACGATCAACGTGCCGGCAGGTGCCGTTTCGCGCGTAGGGCCCGAGGCGAGCCCGCCTGCAAGGAGAGGTGACGATGGCTGACATGAGGCAGGGCGGGTGCTTGTGCGGGGCGGTGCGCTACGAATTGGCCGGTGAGCCGCTGTTTTCGCTGCTGTGCCATTGCCGCGACTGCCAGCACCAGAGCGGCGGGGCCTATGTCGCGGCGATGCGGGTGCCGGCGGCGGGGTTTCGCATTACTAAAGGCGAGCCGAAGCTCTATGTCAGTTTGAGCGACGCCGGCAACGAGGTGACGCGGGCGTTCTGTGGGGAATGCGGGTGCCCGCTGTTCATCCGGGTTTCGGCGCGGCCGGACATCGTGGGCTTGCGGGTCGGCAGCCTCGACGACCCGGGCGAATTTCGCCCCGAGGCCGACATCTTCGTCAACAGCGCGCAGCCCTGGGATTACATGAACCCGGACCTGCCGAAGCATCGGACCTATCCGCCCGGCCGCGCCTACACGCCGCCGGTGTGACGCCGATCATTTTCCGGCTCGGTATGCCGGTTGCCGGGATGTGCATGCGCGGATCAGGTCCGGGCAGGGGGCGTCAGCGGGCACCGCCGACCCGAACCGGAACCAGCCGGCGCTATTGCAGCTGGTGCGGCAGGGCGACGATGGCGTCGTCGATCAGCCCGGCGCCCCGGCTCTCGTCGAGCTCGGCGGCGATCAGCCGGCGCGCTGCGGCGATTGCGACATCGACGGTAACGGCGCGGATCTCGGCCAGCGCCTTTGCCTGGTCCTGCGCGATCCGCTCCGCGGCCTGATTGCGGCGCCGCTGCAGCGCCTCGTCGAGGCTGCGCGCCGCGTGCGCGGCAAGCCGCTCCGCCTCGGCCCGGGCATGGGCGATGATGGCCTCGGCCTCGGCTGCCGCCTCGCGTTCTTTGGTCCGGTATTCGGCCAGCATGCGCTCGGCCTCGTCGCGCAGGCTGCGCGCCGTCTCGAGCTCCTCGCGAATGCGCCGGGCGCGGGCGTCGAGCCCGCCGATCAGCGACCGTTGCGCCGGCTTCCACAGCAAGCCGGCCAGCACCAGCGCCGCGACGAGGACCCAGAACTCCGGTTCGCCGAGGAGCTGCCCGATCATGCGGCGCGCTCCGCGAAGGTACGGTCGACCGCTGCCGCCGCCCGTCCCGCGTCGGTGGGAGCGCCGGTGAGCTTCGTTGCGACCGAAGCGGCGATCTCGACGGCGATGCCGCGGATTTCGGCCAGCGCGCGTTCCTTCGCCGCGGCGATCTCCCGCTCGGCCGCGCCGAGCTGCGCCGCCAGCTCCGCGGCCAGCTGGTGCTGGCGCTCGCTCGCCTCGGCCGCGAGCCGATCGGCGGTTTCCTTTATCGCCGCCTGCGCCTGCGCGCGCGCCGCGGCCAGGGCCTGCTGATAGGCGGCGATGGCCGCTTCGGCCTGCGACTTCATCTCCGCCGCCCGGGCGAGATCGTCGTCGAGCCGGCTGCGCCGCGCCGCGATCGCCGCCCCGACCCGCGGCAACGCCACGGTCTTCATCAGCAGGAAGAGCAGGAGAAAGGTGATCGCCAGCCAGAACAGCTGCGACGGAAAGGTCGCGAAATCGAGTTGCGGCATCGGCGCCGACCCTCGCTTTGGCAGCGATCGCCGCTCAGAGCACGAAGAGCAGCAGCAGCGAGATGATCAGCGCATAGAACGCCACCGCCTCGGTCAAAGCGAAACCGAGCATGCCGATGCCGAAGACCTGGTCGCGGGCGGCGGGGTTGCGCGCGATCGAAGTCACCAGCGCGCTGAAGACGTTGCCGATGCCGACGCCGACGCCGGCGAGCGCGATTGCGGCCAAGCCGGCGCCAATCATCTTGGCGGAGGTCGGGTCCATCATGTCGTCCTTTCCGAGGGAGGGTTGAGCGTGAGGCAGCAGCCGGGAAACTGGTCGGCGGGTCAGTGCAGGTGAATCGCGTCGCTCAGATAGAGGCAGGTGAGGATCGCAAACACATAGGCCTGCAGCAGGTTGATCACGATTTCAAGGGCGAGCAGCGCGACGTTGAAGGCGAGCGGAAGGAACCCGAACAGCCCCATCGCCACGGTAAACCCGGCAAACACCGCGATCATCGTGTGCCCGGCCAGCATGTTGGCGAACAGCCGCAGGCTGAGGCTCACCGGCCGCGTCAGATAGGAGATGATCTCGATCGGGATCAGCAGCGGCGCCATCACGATCGGCGCACCCGGCGGAAAGAAAAACGTGAAGAAGCGGATGCCGTGCCGGATGAACGCGACCAGGGTCACCAGCGCGAACACGAAGATCGCCAAGGCAAAGGTGACGATGATGTGGCTCGTATAGGTAAAGCTGTACGGCACCAGTCCGAGAAGATTGCCGAACAGCACGAACATGAAGATCGAGAAGACCAGCGGAAAGTACCCGCGCCCTTCGGTTCCGACGTGCTCGTCCACCATGCCGGCGACGAACTCGTAGGACAGCTCGGCGGCCGATTGCAGCCTTCCGGGCACCAGCCGGGCGCGGCTCGTCGCGGCTACCAGCAGCGCCGTGACCAGCACCACTGCGATCGTCATCATCAGGGCGGAATTGGTGTAGGACACATCGACCGGGCCGATATGAAGCGGGACCAGCCGCTCGATCCTGAATTGCGCGAGGGGTGAATGTTCAGCCGCCACCTTCGTCCTCGACCCTCTGTTGATCCCGGTCCGGCCGATCCTGCCGGCGCCCCGCGGGCGGCGCGGCCTTGCGGCCCAGCCCTTGCGCGGCGCGAAACACGTTGAGCATCCCGGCCGCCGAGCCGAGCAGGAAGAACACGATCAAGCCCCAATGATGCCTGGTCCCCAGGGCGCGATCGAACACCCAGCCCAGGGCGAGCCCGACGCAGAGCGCCGCCACCAGCTCGATCGCGATGCGAAACCCGAGACCCATCGCTCCCGGCGGCGGGCCGCTGGAGCGGCTCGCATCTGCCCCGAGCCGCTCCCGCTGCGCCTTGTCGAGCTTTTCGCCAAGTCGCGCCAGCGGGTCCGGCGGCGTGTCTCCGCTCATTTGCTGGAATGCGGCCTTCCGATCACGCGTTCCGGCCGCAATTGCGGCCGGAACGGCGCGCACCATAGTCAGCTGTCCGAAACCTGTCAACGAGGGCTCGCCCGGCCGTGTCACCCGGTTTGGCGCAGCCGGACGGCGCGGGCGAGATCGACCGAAACGAGCTGCGAGACGCCGCTTTCCGCCATCGTCACGCCGAACAGCCGATCGGCGCGCGCCATCGTGATGCGGTGGTGGGTGACCAGCAGGAACCGGGTTCCGGTCG
The DNA here is from genome assembly GCA_963814865.1 of uncultured Alphaproteobacteria bacterium. Lineage (GTDB taxonomy): Bacteria > Pseudomonadota > Alphaproteobacteria > ATCC43930 > CGMCC-115725 > AP-15. Next base: position 431,863 of record CAWFEN010000009.1, read on the forward strand.
TGTCGGCGATTTCGGCGACGAGGCTGCACAGCCGCTCGACATTGGCGTCGTCGAGCGGCGCGTCGACCTCGTCGAGCACGCAGACCGGCGCCGGATTGGTCAGGAACACCGCAAAGATCAGCGCGAGCGCCGTCAGCGCCTGCTCGCCCCCCGACAGCAGCGACAACATCTGGAGCCGCTTGCCGCTCGGGCTCGCCATGATTTCGAGCCCGGCGGCGAGCGGATCGTCATCCCCGGCCAGCGCCAAATGCGCCTTTCCGCCGCCGAAGAGGCGGGCAAAGAGCGCCGCGAAATGGCGGTTGACAAGCTCGAAAGCCGCGGCGAGCCGCTGGCGGGCCTCGCGGTCGAGCGCCGCGACGCCGCGGCGCAGCCTGGCGATCGCCTCGGTCAGCTCCGCCCGCTCGCGCTGCAGGTCGGCCACCTGCGCGCCGATTTCCGCGGCTTCGTTCTCGGCCACCAGATTGACCGGCCCGATGCCGTCGCGCTCGCGGATCAGCCGGTCGAGCCGGGCTGCGGTTTCAGCCGCAGCAGGCGGCGCCTCGCCGGCGGCGAGACCCGCCAGCTCGGCCAGCGCTTCGGGCGGCGCCGCGATCCGCTCGCCGATGTCGCGGGCCAGCCGCGTCAATGTCTCTGCGGCGCCGTCGCGCAAGACTTCGAGCCGGGCGCGCCGCTCGCGCAGCTCGGCCAAAGCCGCATCGGCGAGGCGCGAGCTCTCGACCGCCTGGCGCAGCCGCGTCTCGCCCTGCACCCGTGCATCGGCGGTGTGGCGCGCGGCCGCGGCGGCGCCGGCGATGCCGCGGGCGAGCACCTCGCTCTCGGTGGCGATCGCCGCCGGGCGGGCGGCGAGCTCGGCGGCCTCCTGATCGAGCAAGCGCCGGCGTTCGTCGAGCGCGGCGCGCTGCCGGACCGAGCCGTCGGCGCGCGTGCGCCAGGACCGCTCGTCGAGGTCGATCGCCGACAACCGCTCGCGGCGGATGGCGGCCTCGCGCGTCAGACGCTCGATCTCGGCGCGCGCATCCGCTTCGAGCCGGCGTGCCTCGGCCGCTTCCGCGCGCGCCGCTTCGAGGGCGGCGCGGGTCAGCGCCGGCACCGGGAGGGCGGCGAGGTCGTGCTCGTTTTCCGCCGTCTGCGCTGCCGTTTCGGCGAGATCGGCGGCGAGCCTGTCGAGCGTGTCGGCGAGCGCCGCATCACGCGCTTCCGCGGTCAATGCGCGGCGCGCGAGTTCCGTCTCGGCGGCGCGGGCACGAACGAGCGCGGCTTCGGCCTCGCGCAGTTCGGCGCGGGCGAGGCGATCGGCTTCGGCGGCGCCCCGGCAATCGGCGCGCGCCGTCGCCGCGGCCGACGCGGCGGACCGGCGTTCGGTTTCGGTCCGGGCGATTTCATCGGCGAGAACCGCGAGACGGTTTTGCTGCCGCAGGTTCTGGGCTGCTGCCGAAGGATCCGAGGCGAGCTGCACGAACCCGTCCCACCGCCACGATCGCCCGTCGCGGTCGACGAGCCGCTGACCGGGCGCCAACAGCGGCTGCAGCCGGTATCCGGCTTCCTCGGTATCGACCCAGCCGGCCTGCGCGAGGCGGCGGCCGAGAGCGGCCGGCGCGGTCACCGCATCGGCCAGCGGATGTGCGCCCTCGGGCAATGTCGCAGCACCATCGATCGCGCCGAGATCGATCCAGAAGCGACCAGTTTCGTGGCCGGTGTTCTCTGTCAGCGGCGCCGACAATTCGTCCTCGAACAGCGCGCCGATGGCAGCCTCGAAGCCGGCGGCGACGCCGACCGCCGCCAGGATCGGCGGCCCGCCGCTCGCGCCCGGCGGCGGCGCAAGCAATGCGCGCAGCGCTTCGGCTTCCGGTTCCAGCCGGGCGAGCCGGACCTCGATCCGGCGGAGCGCGTCGAGCGCCGCCGCTTCGCGCGCCTGGCGCGCGGCAAGCTCGCGTTCGCCGGCCTCGATCGCGGCGCGGCCGGTCTCGACCCGCAACTCGCTCTCGGCGATTGCGGCCGCGGCGGCGCCAACCGCGGCAGCCGGCACCATGCCGGCGGCGAGGGCCGCGCGCTGGCGCCCGGCCTCGGCGCGGCGCGCCTCGAGCCGGGTGCGGCGCTCGTCGAGGTCGCGGCGCCGCCGTTCCAGCGCGGCGCGGCGCGCCGCCGCTTGCGCTGCGGCCTCGGTCGCGCGCTGCAAGGCCGCCTCGGCGACCGCGAGCCGGCCCGCCGCGTCTTGGAGCCGCACTGCCGCCTGGTCGTGTGCAGGACCTACCGGCCGATCGGCGGCGGACAGCGCAGAGCGTTCCTCCGACAGCCGGGCGAGGGCGGCCGCCGCCTCGCCGAGCTGTGTTTCCTCGCGTTCGCCATCGGCCGCGAGCTGGGCCCGCCGCCGCTCGGCAGCGCCGCGCGCGGCAATGACCCGCTGCAATTCCTGTTCGAGCCCGTTGCGGGCCTCGGTCAGCCGCTGCAGCTCCGCCGCGGCCTCGGTTTCGGCGAGCCGCAGCGGCGGCAGCGCCGCTGCGGCCGCCTCGTGCCGGCTCCGCTCGGCGGTGGCGCGCTCGCCACCCTCGGCGACCGCGCCCTCGATGTCACGCAACTGCGCGGCGGTCTGTTCGGCTTCGGCCTCGGCAGCGCGCCAGCGTGCGCAGAACAGCAGCGCCTCGCTGCGCCGAACCTGCTCGGCAAGGCGGCGATAGCGCTGTGCCTGCCGCGCCTGCCGCTTCAGCGTCTCGAGCTGGGTCGCCATCGTGGCGATCACGTCGTCGAGCCGCGCGAGGTTGTCGTCAGCCGCCTGCAACCTGATCTCGGTCTCGCGCCGGCGGACTTGCAGACCGGCGGTGCCGGCGGCTTCTTCGAGGAGCTGCCGGCGCTCGGCCGGCTTGGCCTCGATCAGCGCCGCGACCCGGCCCTGGCCGACGATCGCCCCCGAATGCCCGCCGCTCGCAGCATCGGCGAACAGCAGCTGCACGTCGCGGGCGCGCACCTCGCGCCCGTTGACCCGGTAGGCCGAACCGCCGCCGCGCTCGATCCGGCGGACGATCTCGATCTCGTCACGCTCGTTGAAGGGGGGCGGCGCGGCGCGCCCGCCATTGTGGATCCTCAGCGCGACCTCGGCGATGTTGCGGGGCGGCCGGCCGGCGGCGCCGGCAAAGATCACATCGTCCATCGCGCCGCCGCGCAGGCGCCTGGCCGATGTCTCGCCCATCACCCAGCGCAGCGCCTCGGCAAGGTTCGATTTACCGCAGCCGTTCGGTCCGACGATGCCGGTCAGGCCGGGCTCGATCGCCAGCTCGGCCGCATCGACGAAGGATTTGAACCCGACGAGGCGAAGCCGGTCGACCTGCATCCGCCTTTCCGGCCACGCTCAGGATTTCGACGAAAGACCGGACAGCAGCTTGTCAAACGCCTCCAGTGTCGGGACGCCGTCGAATTTCGTGCCGTTGACGAAGAATGTCGGAGTCGCGTTGACGTCGAGCTGCTTCGACGCGACCAGCCGGCCTTCGACGATCTTGTTTTCGAGCGTCTTGTTGGCAAGGCACGCGTCGAACTCGTCCTTGCCCATGCCGCCGAGCTTGGCCAGCCGGGCGAGGGCCGCCTGATAATCGCTGGCCATCACCCATTGCTCTTGAGTCGAGAACAGCGTGTCGATGAAGGCGTAAAAGCGGTCGGGCGGGGCGCAGCGCGCGATCATCGAAGCCTTCAGCGCCAATTCGTCGAGCGGAAAGTCGCGCAGCACCAATTTGGCCTTGCCGGTGTCGATCCACTTCTTCTTGATCTCGGGGAGGACTTCGTCGGCGAAATGGGCACAATGCGGGCACGTCATCGAGGCGTATTCGACGATGGTGATCGGGGCACCGGGGTTGCCGAGGATCCGGTCGTCTTTGCCGATGTCGAGCAGGGGCTGCGCGCCGACGGACGCGATACCCGCGGCCGGCGACCGGCGCCGCTCCCGGCGGAGCTGCGATGATGCACAAAGCCCCAATCAGGGCAAACCACATCTTCCGCATATGATGCTGTCCCTGCAACAATATGTTGACATTAACGGGTTTCAGGATCGCGCGCAACCTCGGCTCCGATCACCGCGCGGCCGAACCGGGCGAGAGCGGCGCGCAATTCGGGATCGGCAATGCCGGAAAGGCATGCGTCGAGGGCGGCGGCCTCACCCGGCGCGAGCGGCCGCGGCGGCGGGCTGCCGGGCTTGGGGGCGAGCGGCAGCGGCCCCTGGACAAGCGCCAGGCGGGTAACCACGGTGCGGCCGAAATAGAGGTTGACACGCTCGATCAGGAGCGGCGCGCGGTGCTGCAGCTCGAGCGCGGCGGCAGGCGCCGTGCGCAGCTTCAGGACGCCGTCGCGGCCGAGCGCCGTCGGCCAGGTCACGGCGGCCAATTCGCCGCCCGCGGCCGCGGCCCACTCCGCCTTGAGACGGACGAGAATGCCGCCGCCGCGTTTGCCGATGATCGGCGCCGCAAGCCTGGCGGCGGCGACGCCGACGGCGCGGAACCCCTGGCGCCTCTCCGATGCGTCGTGCGGCACGCGGGAGGCATGCTCGCGCCGGGAAGGCCGCCCCTCCTCCTTCGGCACCGGACTGGTTAGGCTGCTCTGCTGGTTTCCCGCGTCCATGCCATCGATCCGATCCGATCCCCCGCCATCGCCGGGCCGGCCCGACCCTGCCGCTCTGCTTGCCTGGTATGACCGCCACCGCCGCGACCTGCCGTGGCGGGCGCCGGCCGGTCTGCGTCCCGACCCCTATCGCGTCTGGCTCAGCGAGATCATGCTGCAGCAGACGACGGTAGCGACGGTCGGACCTTATTTTGGCCAATTCGTGGCGCGCTGGCCCGACATTTCGGCGCTTGCCGCGGCCTCGCTCGACGAGATCCTGCAACAGTGGCAAGGGCTCGGCTATTACGCGCGCGCCCGCAACCTGCATGCCTGCGCCCGCGCCGTTGCCGGCCGGCATGGCGGCGTCTTCCCCGCCGACCCCTCGGCATTGCGCGCGCTGCCGGGAATCGGCGCCTATACCGCGGCGGCGATCGCCGCCATCGCCTTCGACCGGCGCGCCGCCGCGGTCGACGGCAATGCCGAGCGCGTCCTCGCCCGTCTCTACGCCATATCCGAGCCTCTGCCGGCCGCAAAGCCGCGGCTCCGAGCCTTGGCCGACGCACTGGTTCCGAATCGGCGGGCCGGCGACTTCGCCCAGGCGCTGATGGATCTCGGCGCCACGATATGCACGCCCTATCGGCCGCGCTGCGTGCTGTGCCCGTTGCGGTCCTGCTGCGCCGCGGCGGCGGCCGGTCTCGCCGAGGCGCTGCCGGCGCGGGCGGCAAAGCCCGAGCGGCCGCTGCGCCATGGGGTGGCCTTCTGGCTCGCCCGGCCGGACGGCGCGGTGCTGCTGCGCCGCCGCCCCGAAAAGGGCCTGCTCGGCGGCATGACCGAGATCCCGTCGACCCCTTGGCGCGCCGAACCCTGGACATTCGCCGAAGCGATCCGGGCGGCGCCGTCAGCGGCCGCATGGTCGCCGCTGCCCGGCACCGTCCTGCACGGCTTCACCCATTTCCGCCTCGAACTCGCGGTCGTGACCGGAGCGGGCCAAGGATGCGGACGGAATGTGGAGCCCCGTCGAAAGGCTCGGCGACCATGCGCTGCCGACCTTGATGAAAAAGGTCGCCCGGCATGCGGTGTCGGCGCTCGCCGCGGGTCCTTACGCGAGCGCTGCGAGCAGCGGCAGTTCGCCGGCGACGGCGAGTCGCACCGGCGCAAAGGAGCGGCGGTGATGCGGGGTCGGGCCGAGTAGACGCAGGGCGGCGCCGTGCTCCTGCGTCGCGTAGCCGACATTGGTCTCCCAGCCGTAGCCGGGATAACGCCGGGCGAGATCGCGCATGATCCGGTCGCGCGTCACCTTGGCGACGACCGAAGCCGCGGCGATCGAAAAGCTGAGGGCGTCGCCCTTGACGATCGTCCGCACGGCACAGGCGACGGGCGGGGCGGTATTGCCGTCGACGAGCGCGGTATCGGGGCAGACCCCGAGGGCGGCGACGGCGCGCGCCATCGCCAGCAACGCGGCGCGCAGGATGTTGATGGCGTCGATCTCGCGCACGCTCGCCGCACCGACGCCGATACGGGCGATACCGAGAGCGGCGCAGCGTTCGAGCGCTCGCCGGCACGCTTCCCGCTGCCCGGCCGTCAGCACCTTCGAATCGTCGAGCGTGTCGCGCAGCGTTTTGGGAAAGCGGCGCGGATCGAGGATCACCGCAGCGGCGACGACCGGGCCGGCGAGCGGCCCCCGGCCAGCCTCGTCGATGCCGCAGACGATCCCTTTGCAGCGCCGCTCGAACGCGAAATTCGGCATCGCCCCTCCCGAACCCGCTTGTGCCACGACGGCACGCGGCCGGGCAAGGGGCTGGCGGGACGCGGCGCGGCGGACCGACGAGGTGGCGGGCAGGCGAAAAATCGCTATCCTTGCCGCGTGTCGATGCTCGCGTTCCCGGCCCTGCGGCGTGGCCCGCCGGTGCGTTTGCGCCGGGCGGCGGCATGCGCACTGGTTGCAGCCGCAATCTTCACGCTGCTCGCCGCACCCCCCGCGCGAGCGGTCGATCTGTTTGCCACGCACGAGGTCACGACCCAGTTCGCGACAGGCGACGGCAAGCCGCTGGCCAATGCCGAGGTGCGCGTCTTCGCTCCCGGCGATTCGCGCGATCCGGTAACGACCGGCCGCACCGACGCCTCCGGCAAATTCGTCTTCGACGCCGACCGCGACGGGATGTGGAGCGCCGAGGCGCGCACCCACGATCAGATCGCCCGGATCATGATTCGCGTCGGCGGCGGCGCACAACCGACCAGCCGGCTGCCCTATTATTTCCTGATCGGTGCGCTCGGCGTGCTGTTGGTCATGGCCTTCTGGTTTCGGCTCTTGCGGACCCGGGCGCGGCGGCCGAAGCCATAGGCCGAGCGGAATGCGGTCTCACTGCGGCGGCGCCGGCTGGTTCTCGGGCGGGTGGCGCCGCTTTTCCTGCTCCTGTTTTTTGGCTTTTTCCTTGGCCGTTGCAGCGGTCCGCCCGGCCGCATGCGGCGCATTCGCTTTTGCTCCGGCACCGGTCTCGGCCGGATGCTGGGGCGTTGCCCGCCGTTCGGCGGTGTGCCCGGCTCGTTGGGGAACCGGGGCGTTCGCCTTGGCGGTCTGCTCGACCGGTCGGCCGGGATGTTCGAGGGCCAGGCCGAGGCGCTCGGGCGCGCGCCGGCGGTCGGGGCCGCGATAGGCGGCGAGCGCGCTTTTCGTGATGATCCCGGCGGCTGCCGGATTGGCGCGGGCGGCTGCGGCGGCGACCCGGCTCAGCGCGTCGACGGACGGTGCCGCCGCCGCTGCTCCGCGCATGACGGTGGCGGTCGCGGCGGCTGTGTTGGCGCTGTGCAGGGCCCCGGCGGCGGCGTCCGAACGGCCGATCGCGGCGCGCGCCATCGGGTCCGCCCGTTCCGCGCGGGCGAGGAAAGCCTGCTGCTCCACCGTCCGTGCAGTGCGCGCGCCGTCGAACAAGCCGTGCGACTGCGCCCCGGTCAGCAATGTGAGTTCGCGCGCGATCGGCGCCGGCGCAGCGGGGCGCGCAACCAGCCGCGACGGCGCGGCCGCGCGCTGCAGTCTGGCCTGTTCCGCTGCCGGCAGCGAGTTCGCCGCTGCCTCGCGCCGCAGCAGCGCATCGCTTGCCGCCGGCCGCGAGTTCAGGACCGCCGCGGGCGGCAGCCGGCGCTCGATCGCCTGCAACGCCTCGGCCGCGACGGCGGGCGGCATCGCCGCGGGGTTCATCGGCCGGGTCGCCCGCGACGGCGCGGCGATCGATTGCCCGGCCGCGACCTCGCTGATGCCGGCGTCATTGGCAAAGGTGGCGCTGCCCTGGGCGACGTGGAGGAAGACCGGCACGCCGGGATCGACGATGCCGGCGGCGACCGATCCGCGGATGCCGAGCGTGCCCGACGGCACCGCGATCCTGGTGTCCTGGTCGCTCGCGACAAAACCGGAGACGTAGCGGAAGACGCCGCGGACGACCGACACGGTCTTGTGGCTCGTGCTCTCCTCGGGGTTGAATACGAAGGCGTCGATGCGGATGACGGCATTGGGACCGATTTCGAACGTCGATCCGTCGCGAAACTCGATGATCGTCCGCGCCCCGGCGCCGGTCGTGATGTCTTCCTGAAAGACGATTTCGTCGTCTATCTGCAAGCGCTTGGGCGGCGCTTCGCCGAATTGCCCGGCGACCATGTTGAGGACGTAGGCCGAGTGGCCGATGTCGAGGCCCGGCGGTTCATCGGCGGCACGGACCGGGGCGGCCGCGAAAAGAGCCGCCAGCAGCGCCGCCGTCGGACCGAAGGAAGAAAACGCCGGCCGCTGCGATATTCCGTCGGCGCCGGCCGCGGCGATCGCCGCCCCTCGGGCCGGCGCGGCAGGCCTGCCGATCAACTGCGGGCGATCAATGTCCCGATCAGATCGGCCGGCCAGGCGAGGCTGAGCGGAGCGCTCGTCAATGCCTCGATCAGCGCCGGATCGCCGGGCGTCGGCGGGACCGCGACCATGTGATGGCTGAAATGCGCAAGGACGCCGGCCAAATATAGCCCGGTAACCCATTTCCACGCGTTGCGTCGCTGTTGTGAGCGGGCCGGCTTCGAGGCGGCGAAGGAAAAAACTCGACGTCCGAATTTTGGCAACCCCGGCGGGCCGATCATGATGTCACCCAGGCACTGGCAGTGTCGCGGTAAAGGATACGGGCCTCCCCGCGGCGCCGTCCCTAGAGAACGGCAAAGCATTCCCCCGGCAAGGCGCCGCGGCGATGATAGCCGGGTTCGGCGGCGCCGTCACGGCTCCGCGTCATTGCCATCCTCCAACAGCGGCACGGCGGTGCCGGATCATGGCCTGCCGGCAGCGAGGCGCGCCGCCGCGACGAGGGTGTAGAGCCCGGCCGCCGCGAGCACTCCGATGGCAAGAACGGCGAAGGCGCCGGCTCCGAGGCGATCGCCGAGCGGCCGGCCGGCGAGCCCGCCAAGGAAGGCGAACGGGATCAGGATGCCGGCTGCGATCCAGATGCGGCCCGGGATGCCCACGGTCAGGGCGTGCGCGACTATGGTTGCCCCGTAAGACAGCGCGAAAAACGTCAGCAATGTCGCGCGCACGGTCCGCGGCGGCGCCCCGGCGAGCAGGAGATAAATCAGCACCGGCGGCCCGGACATGCCCATGAGCGCGGTGGCGGCGCCCGACACCGCTCCGGCAATCAGATCGCCGTGCGCGCTCGTGCCGAAAGGCGCGCGGCCTCCGGCCCGGCCGCGGCGCAAGACAAGCGCGAGCAGCACGGCAAAAGCGAGGATCGCCATACCGACCGCCAGCCGCACCATGATCGGATCGGCCCAGCCGAACGCGGCCAGGCCGAGCGGCAGGCCGGCGATGCTGCCCATTGCCAGGCGCAGCAGCATCCCCGGCGCGACCGCCCGCCGCAGCCCCGGCAGCACGACGACGGAAAGCGCCGCGGTGATGATGATGACGAGCTGGATCGCGCTCGCCGGGTCGACGAACAACAGAAAGAGCGGCGCCGCCAGTACCGCGAAGCCAAAGCCGCTCGCCGCCTGCAGCAATGCCGCGGCGAAGGTCGTGGCGGCCAGGCCGGCCCAGCCGAGCGAACCCACGCGCCGGACCGAAACGGTTCGTCAGGGAGTCTTGCAGACGGCAGCGCCGGGCCTGGCCGGGGTCACCGCCGGCCCTTCGCCGCTGCGCGCTGGCGGGCGAGGCCTGCCGGCGGAAAGGCGAGCCGCACCCGAAACCGCCGCGCCGCCGCGCGCTGCGCCTGAGCAGATCCCTGGGTCACGCCGTTCTCTTTATCGTGGTTTATTCCCTCTCGTCACGACGGCGAAGACGGTGCTGGCGAAAGGCGTTGCAATGCCGGGCGCAACGCCGCGGAGAGCGGCAGGGTCAGCAGGACGATGCCGGCGATCAGCGCCATCATCCGCGGCACGCCGACCGCATCGCTGACCGTTCCGTAGAGGGCGGGAGCCAGCGCCCCGGCGCCGATCGCGCCGGTATAGAAGATGCCGAACGCGCGGGCGCGGCGCTCGGGCGCGACGAGCTCGGGCACGGTGCCGTAGAGCACCGAGGAGGTGCCGTTGAGCGCGACACCGATCAGCGGCAATACCGAGAGCGCCGCCGTCAGCGGCAATGGCAGCAGAACGAGGATGCCCGCCGCGGTGACGCCCTCGGTCAGCCACACCGCCGGCACGACCCCGAGCCGCGACCCGAGATAGCCGCACACGAGCTTGCCGGCCGCACCGCCGGCAAAGATCAGAGTGAGGGCGACGCCGATCATCGGCAGATCGGCGCCCTTCATCCGCAGCAGAAACGGCAGAAAGGTCAGAAACCCCATCCGCGTCGCGCTGTCGATGATGCCGATCGACAGCAGCAGCCGGAACCCGCCCGCCGGCGCCGCAGCGCTCCGGACCGGTGCCGCGGCATCATGGACGGCGGCATGGGTCGCGCCGGGCAGGCCGCGCCGCGCCATCAGCACCGCCGCCGCGGCGGCAAGCCCGACCGCACCCAACAGCAGGGCGGCGGAGCGCCACGGCATCATGACGACGAGCCAGGCGGTGGCGGCCGGCACCGCCATCTTGCCGACGTCGCCGGCAAAATTGTAGCGGGCGAGCGCCGTGCGCGAGCGCTGGCCGGCGAAGGCGCGGGCGACGAGGTCGGCGGCGATCGGATGCTGGGCGCTCGAGCCGGTCCCGCTGATGACCAGCGCCAGCATCAGCACGGCGGCGCCGCTGCTGGCGCCGGCGACGAGGTAGCCGATCCCGGCAAGGGCGGTGCCGAGGGCCAGCAGCACGGGGCCGCCGACGCGCTCGGCGAGCACCCCGGCCGGCACCTGAAATCCGGCCATCGATCCGGCATAGAGTGCGCGCAGGATGCCGATCTCGGCATAGCCGAGGCCGAACTCCACCTGCCACAGCGGCAGCAGCACATAGAGCAGATCGGTAAAGCCGTCATGCAGCGCGTGCGCCCCGCAGGCGACCGCCAGGGTGCGCCGTTCGACCGAGGCCGCCATCCCGCCCGCTCCACCCGCCGTGATCTGGAACACCGCGCATTTCCGCCGCTGCCGAGTGGTGCTTATGGTGACGGCCGCCGCCGCTTTACGCAATTGTTTCCGATTTGTGACGGCGAGGTCGCGCCGCCACGACCCGATCCGGATCAGGACGCAAGGTTTCGTTGGCGTCTTCGCGCCGACGGCTGGTGGTGTCTCACTTTGCATTGAAGAGCCGGTCATTCCGGGATCGTCCCCCGGCGCAAGCCGGGGAGGCCCGGAACCCATGCACACCGCCGGTGATGGATCGATTCCGATCGCCAGCGGCTTGCCGTAAAAGCCTGTGTTCTCACGTTCCGGGTTCACCGCTGCGCAATGCCCCGGAACGACGCCCGGATGGCTGCCACCCAGATCCCTGCGTTTCAAACCGAGACACTGCGCGACCCGAGACGTTACGCTACGGCTTGGCGGCTTGACGTTCGCGCGGGTGCGGGTCAGGCTGGCCGGGCCAGAAACGCGGCGGAGCATGAGCGATGAAGCTCTTGTGGTTTCACCTGATGCCGTACACCGAGCTGCCGGATGATTTCCGCGAGAAGCATCCCTCGGTGTGGGTCGACATCCATTCCTCGCTGTTCGACCCGCGGCGCGCGCATCTGATGTACAACGACTTCATGGACGAGCTCGAATTCGCCGCCGAATGCGGCTTCGACGCAATCTGCGTCAACGAGCATCATTCGAACGGCTACGGGCTGATGCCGTCGCCCAACCTGGTCGCCTCGGCCCTGGCGCGGCGCACCCGCGACACGGCGCTCTGCGTTCTCGGCAACTCGCTCGCCCTCTACAACCCGCCGACGCGGGTGGCCGAAGAATTCGCGATGATCGACGTGATCTCGGGCGGGCGGCTGATCGCCGGCTTCCCGGTCGGCTCGCCGATGGACACCTGCTTCGCCTACGGCCAGAACCCCTCGATGCTGCGCGAGCGCTATCACGAGGCGCACGATTTGGTGCTGCGCGCCTGGACCGAGCCGGACACTTTCGCCTTCAACGGCCGCTTCAACCAGCAGCGCTACGTCAACGTCTGGCCGCGGCCGATCCAGAAGCCGCATCCGCCGATCTGGATCCCGGGCGGCGGCTCGGTCGAGACCTGGCAGTGGTGCGCCCAGATGGATTACGTCTACTGCTATCTCTCGTATTACGGCTACAAGGCCGGGCAGGCGACGATGAGCGGCTTCTGGGACGAGATGGCGCGGCTCGGCAAGGACCGGAACCCGTACCGCGCCGGCTTTCTGCAATTCGTCGGCGTCGCCGAGAGCCGCGACGAGGCCTATCGGCTCTACCGCGAGCCGGCCGAGTATTTCTACGGCCGCTGCCTGCACGTCGACCCGCGTTTCGCCGGGCCGCCCGGCTATGCCACCGAGGAAACCCAGCGCCGCGGCATCCAGAGCCAGGTGGCTCTGGCAGCGCAGGCATCGCGCTATGAAATCGAAGTTCCAGATGCTGGCGCGCGAGATGGATGCGATCGTCGACAAGGGCTATGTGATCATCGGTTCGCCCGACGAGGTCGCCGCGCAGCTCAAATCGGTGGCGACCGACCTCAATGTCGGCCATCTGATGCTGCTCTTGCAGTTCGGCAACATGGGCAAGGACCTCGCCAAGTACAACACCGGCCTTTTCGCCGAGAAAGTCATGCCGCAACTGGCGGATGTATTTCCCGAATGGGAAGACCGCTGGTGGCCGCAGCCGATGACCCGCGACCTGCGGGCGCCGCTGACGCCGTTCCGGCAGCCGGCGATGGCGGCGGAGTGACCCGGGCGTGAGCGACCCGGGCGTGAGCGAGATCGAGACTACCTCGGTCGAGGTCAACGGCTTTCCCTGCCGGGTGTGGCAGCGGGGGAGCTGGCCCCAGGCTCGGCTTTCTCGCGGGGTTCGGCGGGCTGCCGCGCTGGATTCCGTTTCTCGACATACTGGCGCGCGAGCGCACGGTCGTCGTGCCGTCACTGCCGGGATTTCCCGGGCGGCGACCGCGGGCACAGCGTGCTCGACAGCCACCTCGACTGGGTATTGGCGGTGCGCCAGCTGCTGCAGAAAGCGGGGCTCGACGGCGCCGACCTTGCCGGCGGCTCGGTCGGCGGCTCGTTTGCCGCCGAGATCGCGGCGATCTGGCCGGCATCGGTGCGCCGGCTGGCGCTGGTGGCACCCTGGGGTTTGTTCGACGAAAACGAGCCGGCGACCGATCCCTGGGCGCAGCGCGCGCCCGATATGCCGGCATTGCTGTGCGCCGATCCCGAGCGCTGGAACGCGCTCAAGGCCGAGCCCGAAGGCGCCAACTCGCCGGAATGGCCGATCGAGCAGACGCGCGCCAGCGAGGCGGCGGCACGCGCCTTCTGGCCGCTCGGCAACACCCGGCTGGAAAAGCGCCTGCCCCTGATCGCCGCGCCGACATTGCTGATCTGGGGCGAGGAAGACCGCATCATGCCGCGCAGCTATGCCGACCGCTTCGCCGCGGCGATCGCCGGCCGCAGCGAGATCGCGACGATCCCCGGCGCCGGCCATCTCGCCGAGCTCGACCAGCCCGACGAGGTCGCCGCCGCGATCCTGCGCTGGACGGCGTGAAAGCGCAGCGCCGCTGACAGCAGCAGCCGGACGGTTGCGTCCGTTCCCGGCCTTCGCGCACAGCTGTCCCAACTCGTCAAACGCGCGCGCAGCGGGCAGGGCGGAACAGCGCAGCGCCTTCCGCCGAACGCAGTCCTACAGGTCGAGGTCGCGGACGAAGCGGGCGTTTTTCTGGATGTAGTCGAAGCGCAGCTCGGGGCGGCGGCCCATCAGCGTCTCGACCAGCTCGCAGGTGCGGGCGAATTGTTCGCCCGGCGTTTCGTGCGCCGCCGGATCGGCTCGGGCCGGCAAGATCACCCGTAAGAGCGTGCGCCGGGCCGGGTCCATCGTCGTCGCCTTCAGGGAGCGCGCCGGCATCTCGCCGAGCCCCTTGAAGCGGCTGACCTCGATCTTGCCGCGGCCGTCAAAGGCATCGGCCAAGAGCTCGTCGCGGTGCGCGTCGTCGCGGGCATAGATCGTCACCTCGCCCTGGGTCAGGCGATAGAGCGGCGGCAATGCCAGATAGAGGTGTCCGTTCTCGACGAGACGCGGCATCTCGCGAAAAAAGAACGTCATCAGCAGCGAGGCGATGTGCGCCCCGTCGACATCGGCGTCGCTCATGATGACGACCCGCTCGTAGCGCAGCGCCTCCTCGCGATACTGCGCGCCCGAACCGGCGCCCAGCGCCAGGATGATGTCGCCCAGTTCCTGGTTCGCCCGCATCTTGTCGGCCGACGCGCTGGCGACGTTGAGGATCTTGCCGCGCAACGGCAGGATCGCCTGGGTTTCGCGGTCGCGCGCCTGCTTGGCCGAGCCGCCGGCGCTGTCGCCTTCGACGAGGAAGATCTCGGTGCCGGCGGCGCTGTCGCGGGTGCAGTCGGCGAGCTTGCCGGGCAGGCGCAATTTGCGCGTCGCGGTCTTGCGTGCCAGCTCGCGCTGCTGGCGCCGGCGCAGGCGCTCCTCGGCGCGCTCGGCGATCCGTTCGAGCAGCAGCCGGGCCGCCGCCGGATCGGCGCCGAGCCAGTGATCGAAATGGTCTTTGACCGCATTCTCGACCAGCTTTGTCGCCTCGGCCGAGGCGAGGCGCTCCTTGGTCTGGCCCTGAAACTGCGGATCGCGCATGAACAGCGACAGCAGCAGCGCGGCGCCGGCGGCGACATCCTCGCCGGTCGCCTGCGCCATGCGGCGATTGCCGACGAGCTCGCCATACCCCTTGACCCCGCGCGACAGCGCATTGCGCAGCCCGGTCTCGTGCGTGCCGCCCTCCGGCGTCGGGATCGTGTTGCAATAGGAATGGCTGAGCTTGTCGTCGTCGTCCTCGTCGAGCCAGGCCACCGCCCATTCGACACTGCCGCCTTCGGGAAAATCGGCCCGCCCGAGAAAAGGCCGCGGCGTCAGCATCGCGCGCCCGTCGAGGCTCGCCGCCAGGAAGTCGCCGAGCCCGCCCGGAAAATGCAGCCGCGCCTCGGCCGGCACGCCCTCGGGACGCGGCAATGCCGGGTCGCAGCTCCAGCGGATTTCGAGGCCGCGGAACAGATAGGCCTTCGAGCGCGCCATGCGGTAGAGCGCCGCCGGCCGAAACCCGAGGCTGCCGAAGATCTCGGGATCGGGATGAAAGCGCACGGTCGTGCCGCGCCGGTTGTGCACCGGGCCGCGGTCCAGCAGCCCGGTCAGCGGCATGCCGCGGCAGTAGCTCTGCTGCCATAGATGCCGGTCGCGGGCGATTTCGACCTCGAGCCGGTCGGACAGCGCATTGACCACCGACACGCCGACGCCGTGCAGGCCGCCCGCGGTGCGATAGGCCTCGCCGCCGAACTTGCCGCCGGAATGCAAGGTTGTCAGGATGACTTCGAGCGCGGATTTGTCCGGGAAGCGCGGATGAGGATCGACCGGGATGCCGCGGCCGTTGTCGCGGACCGTCAGCCAATCGCCGGCGGCGAGCTCGATCTCGATGCGCGTCGCGTGGCCGGCGACGGCTTCGTCCATGGCGTTGTCGAGGACCTCGGCGGCGAGGTGATGCAAGCCGCGCTCGTCGGTGCCGCCGACATACATGCCGGGGCGCCGGCGCACCGGTTCCAGGCCTTCGAGAACCTCGATGTCCTTGGCGGAATAGCTGTCGGCGGGTTTCGCGGCGGGCGTGTCGAACAAATCGGGCATGGCGCGAATATAGGGGAGGCCAGAGTCGGCGCAAGCAGCATTCGGTGTCCGACCCGGCCGTCGGCAACTATATCTTGGATCAGGAGCAGAACGTTTCCTCGCACCGGGCCGAGCGGCGGTGGCCGGTCGGGGGTGCGGCAGGAACTTTGCCCGCGGCAGCCGGCTTTACCGTGATGATGACCAACGAGCGCAAGATCTGGGAAGCGGCCCTGCTGCTGGTGCGCCAGCACGGGGCCGCGGCCGCGGAAGTCGCGCGGCGCGAGGCGCAGCGGCTGCACGGCGACGACGCGCTGACCTGCGTCGTGTGGTGCTGGATCGCCCGCTCCACCGCGGAGTTGCTGCGACCCGTCCCGGACGAGGATGAGCGCATTCACTGAGCTTTTGCGTCCGCCCCTTAACGTTGGGCGGGATCGTTCCGATATCCCTTGCGGTTTTGACGGCGTATTCGAGAGGGAGCGTGATGGCAGAAGGTCTGCTGGGCCGCCTTGCCGGCCGGGAGCGTGCAGCGGGGAAGACGTTCGCGGTCTCGCTCGGCGAGGAGGAATGGCGGCAAAAGCTGTCGGCGTCACAATACCGCGTGCTGCGCGAGCACGGCACCGAGCGGTCCGGCACAAGCCCGCTCGACAAGGAACACGGCGAGGGGATCTATCACTGCGCCGGCTGCGGCCAGCCATTGTTCGCCTCGGACGCCAAGTTTAACAGCGGCACCGGCTGGCCGAGCTTTTCGACGCCGCTCGCCGAGGCGGTCGAGACCGAAACCGACCGCGGCTTTTTCATGACCCGCACCGAAGTGCATTGCAGCCGCTGCGGCGGCCATCTCGGCCATGTCTTTGACGACGGCCCGCAGCCGACCGGACAGCGCTATTGCATGAACGGCGTCTCGCTCGATTTTCATCCCGGCGAGAAGCCAGCCGAATCGAAGGGGTGACGGCCGCCGCCGGTTCGACCCGGCGTCACACCGCGTCGGGCCCCTGCTCTCCGGTGCGGATGCGGACCGCCTGCTCGATCGGCAGCACAAAGATCTTGCCGTCGCCGATCTTGTCGGTGCGCGCGGCGTCCTGGATCGCCTGCACCGCGCGTTCGACGAGAACATCGTCCAGCACCACCTCGACTTTGATCTTGGGGAGGAAGTCGATGACGTATTCGGCGCCGCGATAGACTTCGGTGTGGCCCTTTTGCCGGCCGAAGCCCTTGACCTCGCTGACGGTCATGCCGGTCACGCCGACCTCGTGCAGCGCGTTTTTGACCTCGTCGAGCTTGAACGGCTTGATGATCGCTTCGATCTTCTTCATGGCTTCACCCTATCGAGCGGATCTTGGCGCCGGTGCGGGGCGAGGCCGGGCCGTCTTCCGCGAACGCCGGGTCACTGTACCACTTCGCCGGGGATCCCAAGGTCGCGCCTGCGTCCGATATCGACGCCGACCCGCAGCCCGGCCGTCGGATCGCGAAATTACGGGCGTTCTTTGCCGGAACGCCCGTAACGGGACGGGGCCGGTCGTGGCGACCGGCCCCTCTGCGCCGCCTGGAGCGGGTGCTGCACCTTAATCGGCGACGGCGGGCACCTCCTCTCCGTCACCGAAATTGTAGGCGGTCTCGCCATGAACCGCATCGTCGCCGACGCGCAAGGTCGCCTCATCCATCCGCAAGGCCACGAAGATCGAGATCACCTTGAGGATGACGAAGGTGGCAATGATGTTGAGCACGATGATGAACGCCGCCGCGTAGATCTGCAGCAGGAACTGATGGAAGTTGCCGTAGAGCCAGCCTTGTCCGCTCACGCCCGGGGCGTCCTTTTCGGTCCCGATATACTCGATCATGTCGGGGCAGGCGAGGATGCCGGTCAAGAGGCCGCCCATCAAGCCGGCGACGCCGTGGGTCGACAGCACGCTGAGCGTATCGTCGACCTTGGCGAACAGCGCGGTCTTCTGCACCTTGTTCATGAAGAACCAGGGGATGATGCCGGCGCAAACCCCGATGATGATCGCGCCCCAGCCGTTGACGTAGCCCGCCGCCGGGGTGATGCCGACGAGGCCGGCGATCATGCCGTTGATCGCGCCGACGACCGACGGCTTGCCGTAGACCATCGAATCCATGATCGTCCAGACCAACAGCGCGACGCAGGTGGTCAGGTTTGTATTGAGCACCGCGGCCGAGGCATCGGCGTTGGCGAAGTAGGGGTCGCCGCCGTTGAAGCCGTTCCAGCCGAGCCACAGGATGCCGGCGCCGGCCAGCGCCATCAGCAGGCTGTTCGGCGGAAAATGGTCGCGATCCTGCTGAATGCGCGGACCGATCACCGCCGCCGCGACAAAGCCCGAGGTGCCGGCGGCGAGGTGGATCACGTAGCCTCCGGAGAAATCGAGGGCCCCGAGCTGGGCCAGCCAGCCACCGCCCCAGATGCTGAACGCGCCGACCGTGTAGACGAAGGTCATCCACAACGGCACGAAGATGATCCACGCCTTGAAGCTCATCCGCCCGATCAGCGAACCGGCGAGGATGATCACGGTGATCGCGGCGAAGACGAACTGGAAGAACATCATCGTCGCCATCGGAAAGGCCAGGGGCGGCATGCCCGACGCGGCGGCCGGGATCGTCGCCTGCCCGGTCAGGAAGGCGGCGGACAGGGCCGGTTTCGGTACCCCCCAAAACGGAAACATTTGCGTTCCGAAGGACATGTTGTAAGCCCACAGCACCCAGACGACCATCACCGCGGCGAAGGCATAGAGCGCCATGAAGGCCGAGTTGACCGCCCATTTCCGTTTGACGATTCCCCCATAAAGGATCACCAGCCCGGGCACGCTTTGCAGGCCGACAAAAGTCGCGGCAGCCATCTGCCAGGCGTTGGAACCGGTATCGAGCCATTTTGGCGATGGAACTAACATCTCTCTGCCTCTTGCGGTTGTTGTCGGACCCAGGCGTTCAGACCGAGCCCGTCGCTGGCGAATGCGGAAAGTGCATCCCCTCTGGATCGCGTTGAGGCAAGATCCGTGCCTAGATTGAAAACCGTTGCCGGCTCTGGACGAGGCGCTCGTTCGATGATGCTCAATCCGCCTGGGTTTCCACCCGCGACAACGCCGCATCAGCGGCGTGCGCGGCCCCGCCGCCGGCGATGGCTGGTGTCCGGGGTTGCGGCGGGAGCCATATTGCTGGCCTCAACTGGTGACGGCCGGGCGGCGGCGGGAATCCTGCACTTGCGCTGTACCAATGCCGCGAGCGGAGCGAGCTGGCCGATCGTCGTCGATCTCGATCGTGGCCGCGTCGATTCGCTTTCTGCAACGATCACCGACAAGTGGATCAGCTGGCATGATCCAAAACAGGGAATTTTCGACCTCGAACGCGCGACGGGCAAGCTCCAATTTCGCAATGCGTCGAGCACCGGCGGCTATTTCCTGTATTACGCGTGCCGGCCGGAATAACGGCAGCGCGGCGTGACGGCGCAGCTTGAGCTCGCTGTGGGCCATGCGTTGCGGGGCGGCGATGCGGCCTGAATTCCAGGCAATTATATGCCTAATTTATAGGCAATCCAACCAGCGCGTCAATTTGATGAACTCGAGCAGGCCGGAGAGCGTAAATTGGGCAAGCCGCGTCGGGCATCGGGGGCTATTTTCGACATGGTCGTGGCAGTCTCTAGGAATCGCGGTGACGGCGTGAAGCCGGGACCGCGAATTCGCGCGGGCGTCAGCACCGCGTTACCTGCCGGGCCACCGCCAGCCCGGCGGGAGCGGTGCCATGGCGACGGCTGAGCTCGGCGTGCAGGCACGCGTCGGGTTCGCCTCGAAGACCGGACTGCGCAACGCCAACGAGGATTTCGCCGCCGCCCTGTACGGCGCGGAACTGCCGGAGCCGCGCCAGGAGGTGGTCGCGGCGATCGCCGACGGCATCGGCGGCGCCAAAGGGGGCCGCATCGCGGCCGAAACCGCGGTGCGCGGGTTCCTCGATGGATTTTGCGATTTGCCCGAGACCATGGAGGTGCAGCGGGCAGGCGCCAGGATCGTCAGCGCGCTCAACGGCTGGATCAATACCCAGGGTCGGCAAGACCCCGAGCTGGCGGGCATGGGCTGCACGTTCACGGCGCTGGTGCTGCGCGGCCGCATCGCCCACCTGCTGCATGTCGGCGATACGCGCGCCTATCGGTTGAGCAGGGACCTGCTGAGCTGCCTCACGGTCGACCATGTCCGCCAGGACAGCACCGGTCGCTCGCACACGCTCAACCGCGCGCTGGGCGTGGAGACGGAGGTGCGCCTCGACTACGCCACGCAACCGGTGGCATTGCACGACCGGTTCCTGTTGTGCAGCGACGGCGTGCACGGGTTTCTGGCGGATCAGAGCATTGCCGACATCCTGCGCGACCGCTCCGCCCCGGAGGATACCGCGGGTGCCTTGGTCGCGGCCGCGCTCGAAGCCGGCAGCACCGACAACTGCACCGCCCTGGTTCTCGACGTGGTGGCGCTGCCGACGACGGGATCGGCCGATATCAGCGCCGCGATCCTGCGGCTGCCGGTGATCCCGGTGCCGGTCGACGGCGAGACGATCGACGGGTTTGTCCTGAAGGCATTGATCTCCGATGGCCGCTACACCCGGCTGTTCGGCGCGGTGGACGAAGTCGAGGGCGGTCCGGTCGCCTTGAAATTCCCCAAGCCGCAGGTCGCCAGCGTCGAGGCCTACCGCGCCGCGTTCGTGCGCGAGGCATGGGTCGGCGCCCGCGTGCACAACCCCTCGGTCGGGCGCGTCCTCGAACTGCCGCCGGGACGGCAGACCTGCCTCTATACGGTGATGCCCCTCTATCAAGGCGAGCTTTTGGAAACGCGGCTGTCGCGCAGCCCGGCGCTGGGATTGGAGGAAGGGCGGAACATCGCCGTGACCCTGGCCCGTGCGGTCGCGGCATTGCATCGCGCCGGCATCATCCATCGCGACATCAAGCCGGACAACGTCATCCTCGAAGGCGGCGGATCGTTGAAGCTGATCGATCTCGGGGTGGTCCGGGTGCCGGGGCTGGAGGAGTTTCCGCCCGAGTATATTCCCGGCACTGCGGCTTATATGGCGCCCGAAATGGCCGAGGGCGAAGCCGGCAACGAGGCGACCGACATCTATGCCCTGGGCGTCACGATGTTTCGCGCGTTCACCGGGCAATACCCTTACGGCAATCTCGATGCCACCAGCCCGCCGCGGCGGAACCTGCCGCAGAGCTTTTCCGCGCTGCGGCCGGATCTTCCCGCCTGGCTCGAGGCTGCGCTCGCGCGTGCGGTCGCGGGGGATCCGGCGAAGCGGTTTCACGACATGACCGAGCTGGCGTCCGAGATGGAGGCTGGACCGGCGCGCGCCCCGGCTGCCATGCAACGGCCGCGCACGCTTTACGAGCGCGCCCCGCTGCAGGTCTGGCAAGGCTTGGCCGCTCTGTTGGCGCTGGCGCTCCTGGCCTCGTTGCTGCTGCGTTAGGCCCTGGGCGGGCTGTCTGGATCCCGACCGCCGACCCGCTCGCCGCCGGCTGAGGCGTGCGCTCCCGGGCACCATAAAGCCGTGCTTCGCTGCCGGAGCCGGGCCACGGCCGGGTCGAGCACCCACGCCTCTTGACTGCCGACGCGGCGCCATCTGGTGTATTCTTCGGTTCGACGATGACCGACCGACTCTCCCTTACCAACGCCTTGGCCGATGCCGATATCGACCGACAGCGTCGCCACTAAAGGCGATATCGATCGCCTCGGAACGCGCATCGATCAGGTCGAGAGCGGATTGAGGGCGCAGATGCGCGAGCTTGAACCGCGCCTGGAGGGGCGTATCGACCGCATCGTGGTCAGGCTTGGTTCCTTGATGGGGATCCTTGCCGGGATCATCCTGGCCGCGATCCGCTGCCTGCCGCACAGCCGGCCATGAGAAGGATGAGGCCAGTCCCGATGATCATCGATTGCCACGGCCACTACACCACCGCGCCGCGTCAGCACGAGGGATGGCGCACCCAGCAGATCGAGGCGCACACGGCCGGCAAGCCGCCGCCGCCGCGCCCGGCGATAACAGACGACGAGATCCGCGAGACGATCGCCGGCGGCCAGCTCAAGGTGCAGCGCGAGCGCGGCACCGACCTGACGATCTTCTCCCCGCGCGCCGCCGGCATGGGCCACCACCTCGGCGATGCAACGACCAGCGAAGCCTGGGCCGGTGCCTGCAACGAGCTGATCCACCGCGTCTGCTCGCTGTTCCCGCAAAACTTCGCCGGTGTGGCGATGCTGCCGCAGAGCGCACGGGTCTCGCCGAAGAATTGCATCCCCGAGATCGACCGCTGCGTCAACGAATACGGGTTCGTCGGCGTCAATCTGAACCCCGATCCGTCGGGCGGCCACTGGCAGGACCCGCCGCTCTCCGACCGTTACTGGTACCCGGTCTACGAGAAGATGGTGGAGCACGACATTCCGGCGATGATCCATGTCAGCGCCTCGTGCAATCCGACGCACCACACGACCGGCTCGCACTATCTGAACGGCGACACTGCAGGGTTCAACCAGCTGATGAATTCATCCGTGTTCAAGGATTTTCCAGCGATCAAATTCATCATTCCGCATGGCGGCGGTGCTGTGCCCTATCACTGGGGCCGCTTTCGCGGGTTGGCGCAGGACGCCAAACTCGGGCCGCTGTCCGACCTCGTGTTGAAGAACCTGTTCTTCGACACCTGCGTCTATCACCTGCCCGGCCAGGAGCTGCTGGCGAAGGTCATCCCCGTCGACAACATCCTTTTCGCCTCGGAAATGATCGGTGCGGTGCGCGGCATCGATCCCGAGACCGGCCACCACTATGACGACACCAGGCGCTACATCGACCAGCTCCCATTGTCGGCGGCAGACAAGGCGAAGATTTTCGAAGGCAATGCGCGCCGCGTTTACGGCCGTTTGTCCGGGATGATCGGGAAGCAGTCCGCGACGGCGGTCTGAGGGCGACCGTTCCGTGATCGGATTCTCCATGCAGCCGGTCGCCAGGCGATGATCCCGCGCAGGCGCGCCCGCTATTCGGCGATCATCGACCGGCCGCCGCTCAGCTTGCCGGACGGTGCCCGGATGGTCGTGTGGACCATCGTCAACCTCGAATTCTGGTCGATCTCGCGGCCGATGGCGCGGCAGGTGCTGCCGGCGCCGACCGGGCAGGTATTGCTGCCCGACCTGCCCAACTGGGCGTGGCACGAATACGGCATGCGGGTCGGCGTGTGGCGCTTCTTCGATCTGTTCCGGCGCCTCGCGATCCGCCCGACCTTGTCGATCAATGCGCGCGTCTGCGAGGAATACAAGCGGGTGGCCGGTGCCGCGCGCGACGCCGGCTGGGAGTTCATGGGCCATGCCTGGGAGCAGATGCCGATCCACAAGGTCGACGACCAGGCAGCGATGATCGCCAAATCCCTCGACACGCTCGAACGTTTCGCCGGCAGAAGACCGATCGGCTGGCTCGGTCCGGGGCTGACCGAGACCTACGACACGCCCGACCTGCTCGCCGCTGCCGGGGTCAAATATATCGGCGACTGGGTCTATGACGACGAGCCGACCGAGATCCGCACCAAGCACGGTCCGCTCGTCACCCTGCCCTATTCGGTCGAGCTCAACGACATCCCGATGATGCTGGTCCAGCACCACGAATCGGGATACTTCGCCGAGCGCTGCATCGACAGCTTCGACCGGCTCTATCAGGAGGGGGCGGAGCGGGCCAAGATCATGGCGATCGCGATCCATCCCTATATCAGCGGCCAGCCGCACCGGATCAAATACCTCGAAGCCGTCTACGACCATGTCAACCGCCATGCCGGCGTGTTGCATTGGAACGGGGTCGAGATCCTCGACTGGTATCTGGCGGCGCGCGGCAGCCAGTTCGATGGCGCGGGCGGAAAGGGGTTGCAGTGAGTGACGCGAAACCCGGCCCGCTCGCCGGGATCAAGGTGATCGACCTGACGACCGTCGTGCTCGGGCCGCTGGCGACCCAGATCATGGGCGACCTCGGCGCCGAGGTGATCAAGATCGAGCCGCCCGAAGGCGACATCATGCGCTATGCCGGCCCGGCGCGGCATCGCGAGATGGGCCACGTCTTTTTGAACCTCAACCGCAACAAGCGCTCGCTGGCGATCGACCTGAAGCGGCGCGAGGCGGCGGCGGTCATGCGGGCGCTGGTGCAGCGCAGCGACGTCTTGATGCACAACATGCGGCCGCAGGCGATGGCGCGGCTCGGCTTCGCCTACGACAGGCTGCGCGAAATCAATCCGCGCCTGATCTATTGCTCGGCGCACGGCTACGGCCAGGACGGGCCGCTCGCCGGCCGGCCGGCCTTCGACGACATCATCCAGGGGGCGAGCGGGTTTGTCGCGCTGGAGCAGGCGACGGGCGGCGAGGCGCGCTTTGTCCCGACCCTGGTCGGCGACAAGACGGTCGGGCTGACCATGGTCTATGCGGTCATGGCGGCCTTGCTGCAGCGCGTGCGCACCGGCGCGGGCCAGGCGGTCGAGGTGCCGATGCTCGAAACCATGAGCGCGTTTGTGATGGCCGAGCATCTGGGCGGGCTGACCTTCGACCCGCCACTGGGCCCGCCCGGCTATGCGCGCATGCTGGCGCCGGACCGCCGCCCGCACCGCACCGCCGACGGCCATATCTGCATCCTGCCCTACACCACCCGGCACTGGCGCGATTTCTTCGTTGCCGCCGGCCGGCCCGAACTCGCCGACGACCCCCGCCTCGCCGACGCGCAGACCCGCGCAGGTCATTTCGCCGAACTTTATGCGCTGCTTGCCGAATGCGTGCGGGGCGAGACCACCGCCTGCTGGCTCGCCAAGCTCAAATCGGCCGACATTCCGTGCGGGCCGGTCAACCCGCTCGCCGAAATTCCGCAAGACGAGCAGCTCGCCGCCGTCGATTTCTTTCCGGTGACCGACCATCCCTCGGAAGGGCGCATCCGCATGGTGCGGCCGCCGGTTCGGTTCGGCGAGGCCGATTGCGCCTTGCGCCAGCCGGCGCCGCGCCTGGGCGAGCACACGCGCGAGATCCTGCGCGAGGCCGGGCTCGACGCAGCGGAGGTCAATGACCTGATCACGCGCAAGATCGCGGTCGAGCCTGCCCCTCACCCCGACCCCCTCCCCGCCCTGCGGGGTGAGGGGAAAAGCAGCTAGCCCGAAGGCGGGCAATGGAGGCGCAAGAGTGCGGCTGACCGATGAAGAACAGGCGATGCTGGCCGGCGCCTTGGGCGAACCGCGGCGCTGGGCGATCGCGCACCAGATCGCGGTCGGCGAATTCTTCGACGCCGCCGATTTCGTGGCGGTCAGCCAAGCCCACATCATGGCCGACACGGAATCCCTCGGCGAGGCGGGGGTGCGTTTCCTGGAAGGCCTTGCCGCGGCGCCCGAGCCCGAGCGGCAGGTGCGGGTGCCGGCGATCACCGATCCGCGCGGCATCGATTTCGCAACCTATCGCAGGCTCGGGCAGAGCGAGTGGATGGCGGCGCTGGAACGGCGGACGATCGACGCCCTGCGAGCCTTCGGCGTGCTGATGACCGATACCTGCATCAATTACCAGACGATCATGGCGCCGCTGCGGGGCGACCATCTGGCCTATGGCGACACCGGTGTCGCGATCTATTCGAACAGCGTTCTGGGCGCGCGCAGCAATTTCGAAGGCGGCCCGTCGGCGCTCGCCGCGGCCTTGACCGCCCGCACCCCGCGCTACGGCTATCACCTCGACGGATGCCGCCGCGGTACCCGGCGTTTCCGGCTGGCCGGGGCGCCGCGCGATCTCTGCGAGTGGGGCGCCTTGGGCGGCATCGTCGGCGAGGCCTGCGGCTCGTACTGGCAGGTCCCGGTCATCGAGGGCGTCGAGGCGGTTCCCGGCTCCGACGCGCTGAAGCATTTCGGCACGGCGCTGGCGAGCTTCGGCTCGGTGGCGCTGTTTCACATGCCGGGCATCACCGCGGAGGAAGCGGCCTTCGCCGGCCCGCCGCCCGCGGCGGTCGCGATCGGCGCTGCCGAGATCGCGGCGTTCCTCGCGCGCTACGAGGCGCCGGGCGACAAGCTCGATGTCGTTGTCTTCGGTGCACCGCAATTGTCGCTGTTCGAGGTCGCGGCAGTGGCGCAGGCGCTGGACGGACGCAAGATCCATCCCGAGACGACGGTCATCGTCGCGACCTCGCCCGAGATCAAGCATGCCGCGGACCGCATGGGCCTGACCCGGCGGATCGAGGCGGCGGGCGCCGTCGTTGCGCAGGGCATCTGCTTTTATCAGAGCTATGCGCGCGAGATGGCCGAGGCCAATCACTGGACCCGGCTGATGACCAACTCGGCCAAGCTCGTCAACATCATCGGCGGTTACGGCTATCGCCCGAGCCTGGCCGGCCTCGAACGCTGCGTCGCATCGGCCGTGGCCGGACGGGTGCTGTGACGAGACCCGGCGGCGGCACGGTCGCGACGCGATGACGAGCCGGATGAGCCCGCTTTTCTTCGCGCTGCTCGACAACGCCGTCGACGAGGTGCGGCGCCGGGAGCCGGCCTATTTCTCAGGGTTCGACCTGGCGGCGCCCGACCTCGCGCAGCAAACGGAAAGTTACCGCGCTCATCCTCTGTTCAAAGACTTCCCGGCCGCGCAAATCGCCGAATGCTGGCGGATCGGCCGGACATATTTCGCCGAAAAAGGCGTGCGGTTTTCGGACGTTCGGTTTTCGGAAAAGGCGGCGCCACCGGATTCGGTCGCAGCGATGCTGCTCGACAGCGCGATGGATGCGTTCGCGGTTGTGGAGCAGCGATTGTCGATCAGACCGGACCCGCCGGATGTCGGCCCCTTCATACCGGCCTTTGCCGCCTCCTACGAAGAACGCACGGCACCCGACGGCATACGGTATTTCACCGGGCGGCGAGGGGAGCGGCCGCTGCTGCTGGTCACCGCGGTTGGGATCCCGCTGGCGGCATGGTCGAAGCTGCTGACGGATGCGTCGCATGGTCTGCGCGTCATCGTCGTCGAATGCCGGCATTCCGATATTTTTTTCGGTGGGCTGCACGGCGCTACCGACCTGCGGACCGATGCAGCGGACATTGCCGCCGTCCTCGAAGCCGAGGGGGTTGCTCCGATCGATGTGCTGGCCTGGAGCAACGGCGCGCGAGTGGCAATCGAGCTGGCATGCAGCCGGCCCGATCTGGTCCGCTCGCTGATCTTGCTCGCGCCGACGCTGAGCGGGGTCGAAGGCATGATCCCGAACCCGAGCGGGTTCGAAGAGCAGATTACCAAAATATTTGCGGCGGTCGAAACCAACCCGGCCGCCGGCAACTTTTTCGGCAAGGCCTTGGCGGAATCGATCCGCGTCCGAAATTGGGACAGCTGCAAGGGCGATCCCGGCCGGCGGGCGCGCATGCTGCTGAGCCTGCCGGCGAGGGAGCACGCCCCGATGCTGATCGCCCCGTTGGTCAATGGCGACCTTCTCTTTAATTTCATGAGGCGTTTTGCCGCCGATCTGCAGTATCGGATTCGCGACCGCCTTTCATCCCTCGAGCTGCCGCTGTTTGTCGTCACCGGCGATCACGATACCATTGTGAGCAATGCATTTACCCAGGCGGCATTGAGCCGGCTCGCCCCCCATTTCATGCGGGCGGACATCAATGGAGCGGGGCACTGCATCCAGGATTTGCAATATCGCTACCTTCGCTGGCTGGTGCACTGCTTCCTCGGCGACAACCGGCCCGCGATGCCGACTGCGCGAGTTGACGTCATACCCTTGGCGCCCGGCTCAGGCGATCAGCGTTCGGCACGGTAGGGCTCGTACGCGTCGCCGTCTTCGAAGCGACCTTCCGCGGGCTTGGAACCGTGCGCTCTGACGATATCCTGGCCGATCCCCGATATGGTCTATCTGCGCCTCATTACGGCATGCCGAGCGGACATCTGCCGGTCCGCAGTTATCTTGCGGTACCCGAAAGATTGGCGCGCCCGAGAGGAGTCGAACCCCTAACCCCCAGATCCGTAGTCTGGTGCTCTATCCAATTGAGCTACGGGCGCGTGCCGAGATGCGGGTCGGCGGCGAGGGCGGCAACAACTACCCCGCGGCCGGCGACAAGGCAGAGATATAAGCGCGGATCGCGCGACCACGGAAAAGCGGCCGGAGCACCGACGGATGAACCTCGAAGCACCGGCGCCGGATCAGGCCGCCGCGGACGACCCGGCGGCACGGCCGTCGCTGACCCTGCTGCCCGGGCGGCACCGGCGCGCCGAAGCCGGCCATCCCTGGATCTTCTCGAACGAGATCCGGATGGACGAAACGGCGAAGGCGTCGGTGCCCGGCGCGCTCGTCACCCTGCGCCGCGCCGATGACAGCGCGCTCGGGGTGGCGATGTTCAACCCCCATACCCTGCTCGCAGCCCGTCTGCTCGACCGCGACACGGCCCGGCCGATCGGCCGGCGTTTCTTGGCCCGCCGCCTGGAGCGTGCGCTGCGGCTGCGCGAGCGCCTGTTCGACGCGCCCTACTACCGGCTCGTCCATGCCGAGGCCGACGGGCTGCCGGGTCTCGTGGTCGATCGGTTCGGCCCCGTCCTTGTCGTCCAGTCGAACAGTGCCGGCATGGCCCGGCTCGAGCCGCTGGTGCTCGACGCGCTCGGCGCATTGCTGAAGCCCGCGGCGATCGTGCTGCGCAACGACAGCCCGGCACGCGCGCAGGAGGGGCTGACGGCCGAGACGCGGGTCGCCGTGGGCACGCTCGACGGACCGGCCTTCGTCCGTGAAAACGGTGTCGACTTCCCGGTCGATCCGCTCGCCGGGCAGAAGACCGGCTGGTTCTTCGACCAGCGCGACAGCCGCCGCTTCATCGCTGGCCTGGCGGGCGGCGCGCGCGTCCTCGATCTGTACTGCTACACGGGCGGGTTCGCCGTGCAGGCGGCGCGGGCCGGCGCCGCCGCGGTGCTGGGGATCGACAGCTCGCAGCCGGCGCTCGAACTCGCCGCCGAGGCGGCGGCGCGCAACGGGGCCGGCGACAATTGCGGCTTCCGCCGCGGCGACGCCTTCGGCGAAGCGGCGCGGCTCGCCGCCGCCGGCGAGCGCTTCGACGTCGTCATCGCCGATCCTCCGGCCTTTGCGAGATCGCGCAAGGATGTCGGGGCAGCCCTCCGCGGCTACCGCAAGCTCGCCCGGCTGGCTGCCGCGGTGACGGCGCCGGGCGGCATCCTCTTTCTGGCCTCCTGCTCGTTCAATGTCGGCGCGGCGGAGTTTGCCGAGGCGGTGCGGCGCGGGCTCGGCGATGCCGGCCGCAGCGGACGCATTCTGCGCAGCGCCGGTGCCGGTGCCGATCATCCGGTCCACCCGGCCTTGCCCGAGAGCGCCTATCTCAAGACGATGACGCTCGCGCTCGACTGATTTCGCCGACGCGATCGGCAAACGCCGGCAGGATCAGGCGAAACACCGTGCCGGCGCCGGTGCTGGAGACGAGCGCCAGCTCGCCGCCATGCGCCCGCATCAGCTCGCGCGCGATCGCCAGGCCAAGCCCGCTGCCGCCGGGGCGAGCCGAGCCGAAAAACGGGCGGAACAGGTTTTCCTGAGCCTTCGGCGGCAGGCCCGGCCCGTCATCGGCGATCTCGATCGCGATCGCGCCGGCCTCGTCGGCGGCCGAGAACCGCAGCCGGCGCGCGCCGGCCTCGACCGCATTGCGCGCGAGGTTCAGGAAGACGCGGTAGAGCTGATCGCGATCGGCCGCAACGGCGAGCCCGCGCGGGATCGTGCATTCGATCGTCAGCTCGAGCTCGGAAACGGCGAGGCCCGGGCCGATCTCGTCGATCAGCGGTGCCAGCGGAAACCGGCTCGGCGTCAAAGGCGGCGCGCCTTCGCGCGAAAAATCGAGGGTCCGCGTGCACAGCGCGACGGCCCGGTCGATCGCCTCGAGGAGCCGCGACGCGATGCGGCGCACCTCCGGCGCGGCGCTGGCGGCCAGCCCGTCGGTGACCAGCCGCGCCGTCGCCAGGATGTTGCGCAGATCGTGGTTGATCTTGGTCACCGCCGTGCCGAGCGCTGCCAGCCGCGCGTGTTGTCCGAGCGCCCGGCGCACCGTCTGCTGCAACGCCGCGAGCTCGCGTTCGGCGAGACCGATCTCGTCCTTCCGCCCGCTCGGCACGATCATTCGCGAGGCGTCCTCCGGGTCCTCGCGAAACACCGTCATGCTCGCGGTGATGCGCCGCATCGGGCGCACCAGCAGCCAATGCAGGCTGAGGTAGACGAGCGCCGCCGCGACCAGCGAGATGACGATCGACAATTCGAGGACGCGGATGCCGAAACCCCACATCTCGCGGCGCAGCGGAGCTTCGTAGAGCAGCACCTCGACCCTCTCCGCGCGATCGATCGGCGCCGGGCCGAGCACCCGCAGCACGCGATCGTCGGTGCGGAACAGCGCGCCGAACGAGCCTCTGATGGCGCCGAGCATTCTCGGGTTGGTCAGGTCGATGGTCATGTCCGGTTTCGGCGGCATCGCGCGGTCGAGCATCAGCACCATCCCGGCCGGGCGATGCAGGATGACGCCGAGCGCGCCGACATGGGCGAGGAGCTTGTCGGTCAGGCGTTGCTCGATGTGTCCGCTCGGGCTCGCCTCGAGCGCCAATGCCGCGAGTCCGACCGGCGGCGATGCGGTTTTCGAAATACATCATGCGAAAGCGCGCGACCGACGGCACAAAGATCAGCACCTCGCCCGACATCACGAAAAAGATGGTGAGGACGAGCAGACGGGCGGACAGGCTTCTCAAAGCACGAGACTCCTCTGTTCAGCCGAACTGCGCCAGAAAGCGCACCAGCCGGCGGGTGCGCGGGGAGAACAGCGCCGGCGTGTAAAAGCTTCCGGCTGCCCGCTTGCCCGCCTCGCCGCGCGTCGGGTAGGGCACGACCAGATTGGCCAGCGCGCCGATCTTGAGCTTTTGCGAAATCGCCAGCGCCCAGGGCAGGATCAGGTCGCCGGCCCCGGCGCCGAGAATCGAGGCGCCGAGGATGCGGCCGTTGCGGCGGGCGACGATCTTGACGAACCCCTCCGTCTCGCGCTCGGTCTGGGCGCGGTCGTTCTCGTCGAAGCGCCAGCGCAGCACGCGTATCGCGGCACCGGCGTCGCGCACCGCGGCCTCGGTCGATGCCGACCTGGGCGAGCTCGGGATCGGTGTAGGTGACCCAGGGGAGCGCCCGGTAATCGACCTTTGCCGGCAGGCGGAACAGCGCGTTCCGGATCACGATCCCCGCGTGGTAGAGCGCGACATGGGTGAATTGCGGCCCGCCCGCGACATCGCCGATGGCGAAGGCGCGCCGGTTCGTCGTGCGCAGCCGCGCATCGACCGATGATCCCCGTCGCGCTGGCCGCGATCCCGGCGGCCGGCGAGATCGAGCGCATCGACGGTCGGGCGCCGCCCGGCAGCGACCAGCAGATGCGAGCCGACGATCCGCTCGCCGCCGGCGAGGCGGACGCGCAATCGCTTCGCCGTCGCGCTCGATCGCCGCGATCTTCGACTCGCGGGCGCAAGGCGATCCCGTCGCCGATGAGCGCTTCGGCGAGCAGCTGCGACGAGCTCGGGATCGTCGCGCGGCAGCAGCGGGCCGACATCGATCACCGTCACCCGCGCGCCGAGCCGGCGATGCGCCTGCGCCATCTCGATCCCGATCGGCCCGCCGCCGATCACGATCAGGTGCTCCGGCAGCGCGCGGTTGGCAAAGACGGTCTCGTTGGTCAGATAGGGAACCGCGTCGAGCCCGGGAATCGGCGGCACGGCCGGATGCGAGCCGGTGGCGATGACAAAACGGCGCGGCCGGATTTCGGCATCGCCGGCGCGAACCGTGCGCGGGCTCGTGAACCGCGCTTCGGCGTGCAGCACCTCGATCCCCAGGGCCTCGAACCGCGCCGCCGAATCGTTCGGCGCGAGGCGGGCGATCACCCTCCGGACACTGTCGCCGACTGCGGCGAAATCGACCTGCGGCGCCGAATATTCGATGCCGAGCTCCGGGCTGCGCCGCCGGAGCGCGGCGAGCCGCGCCGCCGCGAACAGCGATTTTGACGGCACGCAGCCGAAATTCAGGCAGTCGCCGCCCATGGCGCCGCGTTCGACCAGCACCACCTCGGCGCCCATCTGAGCAGCTCCGGCGGCGACCGCGAGCCCGCCCGCACCGGCGCCGATGACGCAGAGGTCGGGGGCGAGGAGCCGGGTCATGCGATCCCTTTGCGGCGCCAGCGCCGGTATCCCACCGGGATCAGGGCGAGCACGGCGAGCCCGACGAGCGGAAGCAGCACGGCCGGCCGGAATACGATGCTCAGATCGGGCGTTTTCGACCACGCGGCCGAGCCCGTTGCCGAGGCCGGCATAGATGAACGTGGCTGGAATGATACCGATAAAAGTGCCGAGAACAAAGGTGCGCAGCCTGACGCCGAGCAGAGCCGGAACGAGGTTGACGAGCCAGAACGGGAAGATCGGCACCAGCCTCAGGAAAAGCAGATAGCTGAAGGCGTCCGCGCGAAACCCCGCCTCGAGCCTGCCGGCGAGCGGCCCGGCCCGGCGGGCGAGGCCCGAAAGCCCGGCGCGGACGGCGAGAAAGATCGCGGTCGCGCCGAGCGTGGCGCCGATCACGGCGCAGAGCGCCCCGAGCCACGTTCCGAACAGGACGCCGCCGGCAATCGTCAGGACGCCGCCGCCCGGCACCGACAGCGCGGTCAGAACGGCGTAGAGGGCGATATAAACGGCACCGGCAGCGCAGCCCCGATCCGCCACGAACGCCATCAGCCGGCCGCGGTTTTCAGCCAGAGCGGCGAAGGTCAGGTAATGATGCCCGCCGATCGCGATGAACGCGATTGCGGCAGCGGCGACAAGCCCCAGCGGCGCCAGGCGCCACGCGGATGGACGGGGCCGCATCGGGGTTCGGTCAAGCATCGAGGTTTCGGCCCGGCCGAGGCAAACATCGATGCTATCCGGTTGCCGGCGGCCGGACGGTCACCTTCCCGTGAAGCCCGATCATTGTGCCCGGGGTTTCGATACGAAGCGGACGGGCAGGGCGATCGGCTCGGCGGCGGCGACGCGCCGCCACAAGCGGCCGCCTTCGAGGAGCTGCCAGGCACCGAGCGCGGGCAACCCGATCACGAGATCGCGCGCCCGCTTCAGCAGCGACAGCGCGAGCGCCATCTCGGGCGTCACCCCGAAGCCGGCGCCGAGCAGGATGTAAGCCGCCTCCTGTATCCCGACCGCGTTCGGGACGACAAAGGCGATGCTGCGAGCGGCGTAGAGCAGGCTTTCGATGACCAGCACCGCGCCAAAGCCGAGGGGTGCGCCGGCGAACCGCAGCGCGAGCCACACTTCGGTAGCGCTGGCGAGCCAGCAGGCGAAATGGAGCACAAAGCTGGCCCACAGCCCGGCATGCCGTGCATAGATCGCTCTGATGGCGGCGTGGAGCGCCGCCGCGCCGGCGGCTGTCCGGTCCGCCCAACCGCTGCCGGCGGCGCGCGCGAGCCGGTCGAACAGATCGAAGCCGCGCCTCTGGGTTACCAGAAACCCGGTCGCGAGAAACGCCGCCACGGCGAGACCGATGCCGGCGGGAGCCGCGACCGGCGCCGCGGAATCGAGGCGGATCAGCCACGACAGCCCGATTGCGGTATAGGCGAGCTGGGCAAACAGCTCGACGGTGACGTCGACGATCGTGCTCGCGGTCGCGGCGGTGCCGGAGACGCCCGCGATCGAAACCGCCCGCGCGCCCAGCACGAAACCGCCGACCTGCGACACCGGCAGCACTTCGGCGCCGGAATCGCGGATGAGCCGGCCCCAGATCATCGTCCACGGACTGGTCCTGGGCAACAGCGCCCACCACGCGATCCCCATGGCCGCGATCAGCCCGAGATGGACCAGGCAGATTGCCGCAAACCCCGGCCAGCCCACGGCGAGCAGCGAGCGGGTCACGGCGCCCACCCCGAAATGTCCGATCAGAGCGGCGATCATCGTCAGGCCGAAGATTGCGACAACGACCGGAACAAACCTCATGCGCGCTGCTCCCGCGCCGCGCGGGAGCGCAGGCGCAGGCCGGCGAGCGCGATCCCGGCGAGCCGCGGCAGAAACCGGGGCTGCAGCAGCTCGGGGTCGAATTCGCCCATGCGCCGGGCATGCTCGGTGCAGCACTCCTCGATCAGGCCGCGCAGGGTGAAGCCGTCGAGGAAGACGCTCGCCTGCGTCGCCGAGAAATCCCGTCCGTCATCCGCATCGCGCCCGCGCCGAATGGTGCCGAGCAGCCGCCCGATCGCCCGTCCGTAATATCGGGCGGCGGCGGCACTGCGCAGCCATGCCGCGCCGCGGCCGCGCGCCGCCTGTTGCCATGCCATCCAGTTGATGAAGAAGACGATGTGGCGGGTTTCCTCGTGCATTAGCCGATCGAAGATCTCGAACATCGCTTCCGGCAGGAAGGCGGCCCGCCGGGCGATCTTGAAGACGCCGAACCCCAGGAACGAATCGAGGCATTCGCCATAGCCGAAATCGGCGAAGGCGAGATGGAGATCGGCGCCCGGCGATTCGAGAGCGCGCTCCTCCGCGGCGATGCCATAGCGTCGGATCATCGTGCGCAGCAGCTCGGCGTGGCGCGCTTCCTCGAACCCCTGGAGCGCAACCGCCTCACGCACCAACGGGTCGGCGATCGTCTGTGCGTAAGCCTCGACGATCGCACCGGCGCGCCGCTCGGTATGAAGGACTTCCGGCCAGAACGGGATCGCACGCAGCCGGCCCAGGGGCGCGTCGTCGAGGTCGGGCCAGGGCAGCGTCTCGGGGCTGAACTGGCAATGGCTCGCGATGAACTGGCGGCAGAACCGCTCCTTATGCTCGTCCGACCCGATCTTCATGACGGCGCCGCGTCCCGACCCGGCCGCCGCATGAAACGGCGGGCGAAGCGCATCAGGCGCGGCACCGTGTTGGGCCGCAACAGCCGTGGATCATAGCCGGCGAGGCGCCGATCGTTTTCGGAGAGGCAGACATCGATCAGCGCTGCGACGGAGAGCTCGCCGGCGCCGACGGATTTGCTGCCGGTCAGGGTAAAATTGTTGTCCTGAGGCGTGGCCCCGGCCGCATTGCCGTCGCCGCTTCCGATGCCGCGGGCGATGCCGATGCGCTCCCACAGCAGGAAGGTCCAGACCGCCAATGTCTTGGCGCGGAAGAGAAGCCGCCGCCACGGGCGCAAATTGCGTCTATGCCAGGCCGCCCAATTGACGAAGAACAGGATGTGCCGGCCTTCCTCCTGCATGACCGGCTCGAAGGTATCGACGAGGGCCGGCGGAAAGAACCCGGAGCGCCGCGCCATCGCGAACAGGCCAAAGGCAAAGAAGCTGTCGATGCACTCGCTGAAGCCGGTGACCATGAAGGCCCATTCCGGATCGCGCGGAGGGAGGTATGGGGGCTCGGGCGCGAGGTGGATGCCGTAAGCCCGGACGAGGTTGGAAAGAACTTCCTTGTGCCGCCCTTCCTCGAAGCCGTCGAGCTCGACGGCCTGCCGCAGCAGCGGGTCATCGGTCTGGCCGACATAGCTCAGCACGCGCAGGCGGGCCTTGCCTTCGGTCTGCACGGCAATGTCCCAGATCGGCAGGCTGACGAGCCGCTCGCGCGTGTCGGGATCGAGCTGGGGCCAGTCGATTATCGAGGGCTTGTACGGGTTGTGGGTGTCGAGCAGCATGCGGCAGAAGGCGATCTTGTGCGCCTCGCTGCCGGGCTCGATCGGCCCCGGTTCCGGGGCAGCCCAGATCCGCGCCGCGCGATCGGCGGCCTCGATCGTCGTGTCATCCCACATGCGCGGCCATTTCAGTTGCCTGTTTGCCTCCGACATCGCACGCCCGGCGCCGAGGCTCAAGCCGGACTTCGCGCGAAAGGCGGCTGGGAATCGCGGCGCCGCCGTGCCCGCGTTGACTCGCTGGACAGCCTCCTCTATACAACCGGCTCCATTCGTGAGACCCCGCAACCGGAGCCGGTGCCGTGAAGCGCACTTACCAGCCCAGCAACCTCGTACGCAAGCGCCGCCATGGGTTTCGCGCGCGCATGGCGACCGCGGCCGGCCGCCGGGTGCTGGCGTCACGGCGGGCCAAGGGCCGCAAGCGTCTGTCTGCCTGAGGCGGCGATCTCGACGGACCGGCCGCTGCCCGCCGCGAATTCTGTGCGCGGCAAGCTTGCAGGGATCAAGATCCGCGCCGATTTCCTGCGCGTTGCCGCCACCCGCCGCCGGGCGGTCATGCCTGGGCTGATTTTGCAGGCCGCGTCGCGGCCGGAAGGAACCGGCAGCGACGCGACGGTGCGGGTCGGGTTCACCGCCAGCCGCAAGGTCGGCAACGCGGTGATCCGCAATCGGGCGAAACGGCGACTGCGCGCCGCGGCAGCCTGCGTTTTATCCGATGCGGGACGGCCGGGGAGCGACTACGTGCTGATCGCGCGCGCGGGCACGGCCGACCGGCCCTACCCGGCGCTCGTCGCCGATCTCGAGACTGCGCTGCGTCGGGTCGATCGGGGCAATCGGGAACCCCGGTCGGGCGCCGCCAAGGAGGAGTGAGATGGATCGGCAACGCCGTGCGGGGTTGGCGAGCGTGCTGCTGCGAGCCGCGATCCGCGGCTACCAGCTCGTCGTGTCGCCGGTCCTGCCGCCCTCGTGCCGGTTTCTGCCGAGCTGCTCGGATTATGCCCTGGAGGCGCTCCATCGGCATGGCGCGCTGCGCGGCCTCGGCCTCGCGCTGTGGCGATTGGCCCGCTGTCACCCGTGGGGCGGCAGCGGCTATGATCCGGTGCCCGAAAACCCGATATCCGAGAGCTCGATGCCAGGGCTGGCGGCGTTCGGCCACCGGCACGCCGGCGCCGGGCGCTGATTTCAACTCGCCGCCGACCCGCCGCATCGAACAGCGATCGAGATGGAACAGCGCAATCTGCTGATCGCGATCGTGCTCTCGGTCGGGATACTGATCGGCTTCCAGTTCGTGTTCGAGCGGCTGCATCCGCCGGTGGCGCCGAAGGAGAGCACTTCCGGCGTATCCGCAACGCCGTCTCCGGCCCGGCCGGCGGCCGCCGGAGCGTCGGCGACGAATGCCCCGGGAGCCGCCCCGGCGCAAGCCGCCGAAACCCGCGAAGCCGCCGTCTCCGGCCAGCCGCGAATTCGGATCGACACCCCCGATCTGCATGGCTCGATCGCGCTGATCGGCGCCCGGCTGGATGATCTGACGCTCGCCACCTACCATGAGACCGTCGATCCGAAGAGCCCGGAAGTGGTGCTGCTGTCGCCGCCTGGGACTGCAAACCCCTATCTCGCCGAGTTCGGCTGGGTCGCCGGGAGCAGCGGGGTCAAGGTGCCCGGGTCGGAGACCTTGTGGAAAGCATCGGGCGGCCCGCTGACGCCGTCGAGCCCGGTGACACTGACCTGGGACAATGGCCAGGGGCTGGTCTTCACCCGCACGATCAGCATCGACCGGGATTACATGTTCACGGTGCGCGAGGCGGTGCGCAACACCGGCGACGCCCCGGTCAAGCTGTCGCCCTACGGGTTGATCAGCCGCACCGGCACGCCGCAGGTCGCCGGCTATTATATTCTGTTCGAAGGGCTGATCGGCTATCTCGACGGCTCGCTGCAGGAGGTGAAATACGCCTCGCTGCATCCCGGCCAGCCCGATGATTATGCGTCGAGCGGGGGCTGGCTCGGCTTTACCGACAAATACTGGCTGACCTCGCTGATCCCGCCGCAGGCCGAGGCGATAAAGGCCCGCTTTACCCACACCCTGGAGCATGGCGTCGATCGTTATCAAACAGATTATCTCGGATCTGAGATCACTGTCGCTCCCAATGCCACCGATACGACCACGACGCGGTTTTTCGCCGGCGCCAAGGAGGTCGATCTGCTGGACAGCTACGCCGCTTCCGGTATCCCGCGCTTCGACCGCGCCATCGATTTCGGATGGTTCTATTTCCTGACCAAGCCGATCTTTCTCACTCTCCAGTTCTTTGACAAGCTGCTCGGTAATTTCGGCCTTGCCATCCTGCTGCTGACCTTGTGCGTCAAGCTGCTCTTCTTCCCGCTCGCCAATAAATCCTACCAGGCAATGAGCAAGATGAAGCTGCTGCAGCCCGAGATCCAGAAAATGCGCGAGCGTTTTCCGGACGACAAGGCGCGCCAGCAGCAGGAGATGATGGCGCTCTACAAGCGCGTCGGCGCGAACCCGCTGGCCGGCTGCCTGCCGATCGTGATCCAGATCCCGGTGTTCTTTTCGCTCTACAAGGTATTGTTCGTCACCATCGAGATGCGGCACGCGCCGTTTTTCGGCTGGATTCATGATCTGTCGGCGCCGGATCCGACCTCGTTCGCCAATCTGTTCGGCCTCATCCCGTTCACGCCGCCGTCGATCCTGATGATCGGCGCCTGGCCGCTGATCATGGGGCTGACGATGTTCTTGCAGCAAAAGCTCAATCCGCAGCCGGTCGATCCGGTGCAGGCGCGGATGTTCATGCTGCTGCCGATCGTGTTCACCTATATGCTGTCCCATTTCCCGGCTGGGCTGGTCATCTACTGGGCATGGAACAACACGCTCAGCGTCGCCCAGCAATGGGTGATCATGCACCGCGCCGGGGCGGCCTGAGCCGGGCGGTGGCGATGGCGGAGGACGGCACCGCGGAAATTTTCCCGCCGCGGGCGGTGGACCCCGATCCGGCTGAAGCGGGACGGCGTCTTTTCGCCCGCGAATCCCGCTTTGTCGCGGGCGTCGCCGAGCCCGCGGCACTGCCCGCCGAGACCCTGCCCGAGATCGCTTTTGCCGGACGCTCCAATGTCGGCAAGTCGAGCCTCGTCAACGCGCTGACCGGCCGCCGCATGCTGGCGCGGACCTCGAACACGCCGGGCCGGACGCGCCAGATCAACTTCTTCGATCTGGGCGGCGCGCTGATGCTGGTCGACCTGCCGGGCTACGGCTATGCCGAGGCGTCGAAGACTGCCGTCAAGCGCTGGACCGGACTGGTGCGCCGCTATCTGCAGACCCGCGCGACATTGCGGCGGGTCTGCCTCTTGATCGATGCGCGCCACGGCATCAAGGAAACCGACCGCCCGCTGCTCGACATGCTCGACCGGACCGGAATTTCGTACCAGATCATCCTGACCAAGACCGACGAGCTCGGCGCCGCCGAGCTCGCGGCGAATGCCGGACGCGTCGCGGCCGAGCTGGCTTCGCACCCGGCCGCGCATCCCGAGATCCACCTGACGAGCGCCGAAGAGCGCCGCGGCATCGCCGCCTTGCGTGCGGAGCTTGCCGGCTTTGCGCTTGTCCGGCCGGCCCTTCCGGCGTGACGGCGCTCGCGCAACCACGATAGGAATGCGCCCACCGATGAGCCCAGCCGCGAACCCTCGCCCGCCCTCCGCGATCGCCGACCCCGACCCCATCGTCAAGGCGGCGGTCCTCGCCGAGGCGCTGCCATATATGCGCCGCTATGCCGGCCACACCCTGGTCGTCAAATATGGCGGGCACGCCATGGGCGCGGGCGGCGATTCGTTCGCCCGCGACGTGGTGCTGTTGAAGCAGGTCGGCATCCACCCGATTGTCGTGCATGGCGGCGGGCCGCAGATCGGCCATATGCTCAAACGCCTCGGCATCGAAAGCCGCTTCGTCGACGGGCTCAGGGTCACCGACCGCGAGACGATGGAAGTGGTCGAAATGGTCCTGGCCGGCACCATCAACAAGCAGCTGGTGGCCGCGATCAACGCCGAGGGCGGCTGCGCGATCGGGCTGACCGGCAAGGACGGCGGACTGATCGAGGCGAAGAAGGCGGTGCGCAGCCGGGTCGAGGCCGGCATCCGCACCGAGATCGATCTCGGCTTTGTCGGCGAGCCGCAGCACGTGGCGGCCGGCGTGCTCGACACCTTCAGGCAATCCGACATCATCCCGGTCATCGCCCCGATCGGCGTCGGCGCCGGCGGCGAGACCTACAACATCAACGCCGATACGGTCGCGGGTGCGGTCGCCGCCGCGGTCAAGGCGACGCGGCTCTTGCTGCTGACCGATGTCGAGGGCGTGCTCGACGGCGACAAAAGGCTGGTTTCCGAGATGACTGCGGGCACGGCACGGCGGCTGATCGCCGACGGCACCATCCATGGCGGCATGATCCCCAAGGTCGAGACCTGCCTCGACGCGGTCGATGGCGGGGTCGAGGCGGCGGTGATCCTCGACGGGCGCGTGCCGCATGCGATCCTGCTCGAGCTGTTCACCGATACGTCGGGCGCCGGAACCCTGATCCGGGCCGGCTAGGGTGCGCCCGATGGCGGTTGCCGGCGGCCGGCCGCTCGGCGAGATCGAGACCTGGATCTTCGATCTCGACAACACGCTCTATCCCGGATCGTGCCGGCTGTTCGACCAGATCCATGCGCGCATGCAAAGCTTCATCGCCGAGCGGCTGGGACTGTCGCCGGAAGAAGCGCTGGTCGTGCAGAAGACGTATTTCCGCGAGCACGGCACGACGATGCGCGGGCTGATGACCGTCGATCGGATCGACCCGCACGAGTTCCTCGCCTATGTCCACGACGTCGATCTCGCCTGTGTGCCGCCCGACCCGGTGCTGGCCGCGGCATTGGCGGCACTGCCCGGCCGCAAGATCGTCCACACCAACGGCTCGGTCCGCCATGCCGAGCGGCTGCTCGATCATCTCGGCATCAGCCGGTCGTTCTGCGGCATCGTCGACATCGCCATGGCCGGGTTCGAGCCCAAGCCCGCGCCGGCCGGCTATCGCGAGCTGATCCGGCGGCACGCGGTCGTTCCGGAAACCGCGCTGATGGTCGAAGACATGGCCAGGAACCTGGTCCCCGCCGCCGCCCTCGGCATGACCACGGCCTGGGTCCGCGGCACCGTCGACTGGGCGGTTGCCGGCGCGGAGGGCGACCACATCCACCACCGCGTCGACGATCTCGGCGGCTTTCTCGCCGCCGCCGCTTCGCTCGACCGCAATCGCAAACGAGGCGCCTGAGATGCGCATGGCCGATACGATCCGCCGCAAATTGACCGAGCGTTTCGACCCGGCCCGGCTCGACATCATCGACGAATCGGACCGCCATATCGGCCATCCGGGCGCCCGGCCGGAGGGCGAGACGCATTTCGCCGTCACCATCGTCTCGGGCGCCTTTGCCGGCCATAGCCGGGTGGCGCGGCAGCGCCTCGTCTATCAGACACTGGCCGAAGAGCTGGCGGCCAGCGTCCATGCGCTGTCGCTGACGACGCTGACGCCGGAGGAAGACGCGGTCTGACGCGAGCGGATCAGGCCGCCTGGGCGAGGAAGTCGCGCAGCTCCTCGGCGGGCGCGTCCTTCATGACGAAGGCGTCGCCGATATGGCGCGGCAGGATCAGGGCGATCTTGCCGTCGCGGACCTTCTTGTCCCTGCCCATATGGGCGAGCAGGCGTTCGGCCGGGATGCCGGCGAGCCCGATATCGGCGAGCCGCGTCGGCAGGCCCGTCGCCACGAAATGGCGGCGCACGCGCTCGCCCTCCGCCGCCGCGGCGAGCCCCAGCCGCGCGGCAAAATCAAACGCCAGCACCATCCCCAGCGCGACCGCCTCGCCATGCAGCAGCCGGCTCGAAAACCCGGTCTCGGTTTCGAGCGCATGCCCGAAGGTATGGCCGAAATTCAGCAGCGCGCGATCGCCCTCCTCGCGTTCGTCGACGGCGACGATCGCCGCTTTCATGCGGCAGCTCGTCAGCACCGCGTGCCGCAGCGGGCCGGGTTCCAGCGCGCACAGCGCATTGCCCTGGCGCTCGCACCAGGCAAAGAACTCGGCATCCCGGATCAGGCCGTATTTGACGATCTCGGCATAGCCGGCGAGCAGCTCGCGGCGCGGCAGGCTCGCCAGCGAACCGGTGTCGGCGAGGACCAGGCGCGGCTGATAGAAGGCGCCGATCAGGTTCTTGCCGATGCGGGTGTTGATCCCGGTCTTGCCGCCGACCGAGCTGTCGACCTGGGCCAGCAGGGTCGTCGGGATCTGCACGAAGTCGATCCCGCGCAGCAGGGTCGCCGCGGCGAAGCCGGTCAAATCGCCGACCACGCCGCCGCCCAGCGCCACCAGCATCGAGCCACGCTCGATGCCGCAGGCCAGGATGTCCTCGGTCAGGCGGCCGAAATGGTCGAGATCCTTGGTCTCCTCGCCGGGCGGCAGCACCACCGTATGATGCGCGATCCCGGCTTCGGCGAGACTGTCGCGCAGCGGCGCCAGGAAGTGCCCGGCGACGGTCTGGTCGGAAACGATGACGGCCTGCCGGCGGCGCATCAGCGGCAGGATCTCCTGGCCCGCGCCCTCGATCAGCCGCGGCCCGACGACAATCTCGTAGGCGCGCTCGCCGAGTTCGACGCGCAGCCGCTCGGTCTCGATCGTCATGGTTCGTCCTCTCCAAGGGGCGGCAGGGAAGCGAGCGGGCAGGCGGCGAGCGCCGCGATCACCCGCGATGCCGTCGATTCCGGTGATCCGTCGCTGCTGTCGACGGCCAGTTCGGCCTCGGCGTAAATCGGATGGCGCCGCTCGATCAGCGCGGCGAGGATCGCCCGCGGGTCGCCCTGCTTGAGCAGCGGCCGGTCGGTGCGGCGGGCCACCCGCGCCGTCAGGACGTCGAGCCCCGCCCGCAGCCACACCGACACGCCGCGCTGCGCGATCACGGCGCGGGTCGCCGGGTCCATGAAGGCGCCGCCGCCGGTCGCGAGCACGTGGACCGGACCCGCCAGTAGGCGGGCGATGACCCGGTGCTCGCCGTCGCGGAACACCCGCTCGCCGCGATTGGCAAAGATTTCCTCGATAGTCTCGCCGGCAGCGGCTTCGATCTCGCAATCCGAATCGAAGAACGGCAGATTGAGGCGCGCGCCCAATCGGCGGCCGATCTTGGTTTTTCCGGCTCCCATCAGGCCGACGAGGACGACCGTCCGGCACGGGACAAACCGCCGCACCGGCGCCGTTCGCCGCTCCAACCCTGCCGCATCAGTCTCCACACCTGATCCCCGACGCTGCCGCCGCTCTTTTTCCCGGCGCGCGCGACGGGTACTAGCATATCGTGGAGGCCG
Organism: uncultured Alphaproteobacteria bacterium; assembly: GCA_963814865.1. Classification (GTDB taxonomy): domain Bacteria; phylum Pseudomonadota; class Alphaproteobacteria; order ATCC43930; family CGMCC-115725; genus AP-15. The sequence continues at coordinate 474,633 of CAWFEN010000009.1, forward strand.
GTCGTCAATCGGTGCAACGCCGGCTCTACCGGTAAATTTGGCCAGCAAATTGGGCCAGGTGAATTCGGCCAGGTGAATTCGGCCAGGGGACATGCGAGCCGCGGCATGGGAAAGGTGACCATCGGATTCGTCGTCGTCGTCGCCCTGCTGGTGCTGGGCGGAGCGGTTTTCCTCGCTCTGTGGAACCCGCCGGCCCCTTCGGCGCCGGTCGAAAAGGTGCTCCCCGATGCTCGCTTCCCGAAGTGACGGTCGGAGCGCCGCGGCCGCCCGTCGCCCCAAACTCTCGAAGCATCTCGAAGCATTTCTCGAAATGCTGGCGGCCGAGCGCGGTGCGGCGCAACTGACGCTCGCCGCCTATCGCAACGACCTCCTCGATCTTTCGAGGTTTCTCGCGACCCGCACGCTCGCTCTCGAGACGGCGGACGAGACCGCCCTGCACGCCTACCTTGCCGCCGCGGCCACGGCCCAGCTGGCGCCGCGGACATTGGCCCGCCGGATTTCGGCAATCCGCCAATTCTACAAGTTTCTCGTCGTCGACGGTGTCAGGCGCGACGACCCGGCCGCCGGCCTCGATACGCCGCGGCTCGGCCGGCCGCTGCCCAAGCTGTTGTCGGAAACCGAGATTGCCGGGCTGCTCGCCGCCGCCCGCGCCTGGCCCGGGAATGAAGGGGTTCGTCTCGTTGCGGTGCTCGAACTGCTCTATGCAACGGGTCTGCGCATCTCGGAACTGGTGACGCTGCCATTTGCCGCCGCGCGACGCGATCCGCGCTTTCTGATGGTCCGCGGCAAAGGCGGACGGGAGCGCGTGGTGCCGCTGAGCGAACCGGGCCGGCAGGCGCTCGCCGAGTATCTCGATCATCGCGAGCGCTTTCTGCCCGACGCACGCCCGTCGCCCTGGCTGTTTCCGTCGCGGGCCGCCGGCGGGCATCTGACGCGGCAGCGCTGCGGCCAGCTGCTGAAGGAGCTGGCGGTCAATAGCGGCCTCGATCCCAAGCGCCTGTCGCCGCATGTTCTGCGCCATGCCTTTGCCAGCCATCTGCTCGACCACGGCGCCGATCTGCGCAGCGTTCAGCAGATGCTGGGGCATGCCGACATCGCGACGACGCAGATTTACACGCATGTCCTGAACGACCGGCTGCGCAAGCTGGTGCAGACCGCGCACCCGCTCGCGCGCCGCAAATGACGCCTCACTTTCTCGATTTCGAACGGCCGATCGCCGAGCTTGAGAGCAAGATCGAAGAGCTGCGCCACCTTTCGACCACCAGCGAGCTCAACATCGCGGACGAGGTCGGCCGCCTCGAAAATTCGGCCAATCGACTGCTGCGCCAGACCTATGCGCGGCTGACGCCATGGCAGAAGGTCCAGGTCGCGCGTCATCCGCAGCGCCCGCATGCGCGCGACTACATCGGCGGGCTGGTCACCGAATTCGTGCCGCTGGCGGGCGACCGCGCCTTTGCCGAGGACAAGGCGATCATCGGCGGGATCGGCCGCTTCCGCGGACGCAGCGTGCTGGTGCTCGGCACCGAAAAAGGCGCCGACACGGAAGCGCGGCTCGTCCACAATTTCGGCATGGCGCGGCCCGAAGGCTACCGCAAGGCGCGTCGGCTGATGCGGCTCGCCGACCATTTCGCCCTGCCGGTGCTGACCTTTGTCGATACCGCCGGCGCCTATCCCGGGATCGACGCCGAGGCGCGCGGCCAGGCCGAGGCGATCGCGCGGGCGATCGAGACCTGTCTCGACATCAAGGTCCCGCTCGTCGCCGCGGTGATCGGCGAGGGCGGATCGGGCGGGGCGATCGCGCTCGCCGCCGGCAACGCCGTGCTGATGCTGGAGCATGCAGTCTATTCGGTGATCTCGCCCGAAGGCTGCGCCTCGATCCTGTGGCGCGACGCCGAGCACGTCCGCGAGGCGGCCGAAGCGCTGCGGCTGACGGCCCAGGATCTTGAACGATTGGGGGTCGTCGATCGGATCGTACCCGAGCCGCTCGGCGGGGCGCACCGTGCGCCGAACGAGGCGATCGCGCAGCTCGGCGAGGCGGTCGAAGCGGCCTTGCGGCCGCTGCGCGATCTCGATGGGCTAAAATTGCGCGAGCAACGCCGCGAAAAGTTTCTCGCGATGGGCCGGCGCGGGCTCTGATCGGCCTCCGATCCCGGGGTCATTGACCGCACATCCCGTCTCCCCACATCTAGGCCGGCGTGCCGATCCCGGACGGTCCGGGAGCATTCTTCCCGGCGTGGGTCGAAGGCGCCGACGCTCTTCATCGGAAGGCACCGCTGTTTCCGCGCAGGAAGGCAGATATGACCCCCCAGGAACAAGACCTGATTACCACCCTGCTCGCACGCCTCAAAAATGCTGCCGGGCAGCCCAAGGACCCCGAAGCCGACGCGCTGATCCGCCAGGCAATGGCCGAGCAGCCCGATGCGCCCTATTACCTTGCCCAAACCGTGCTGATCCAGGATCTGAGCCTGCACAACGCGCAGAACCGGATCACCGAGCTGGAAAAACAGCTGACCGATGCGCAGCAGCAGGTGGCCCGGCCGGCGGCGACGAGCTTTCTCGGCGGCCTGTTCGGCTCGCGCCAGGCGGCCCCGCCGGCGCCTGCCGCCGGCAGCGTTCCTGCCGCCGGACCGTGGACGCGCGCGCCCCAGGTTGCTGCCGCACCGCCGGCGCAGCCTTACGGCCAGCCCTATCAGCAAGGGGGCTACGGCCAGCCGACGGGTGCCGGCGGCGGCTTGATGGGGGGCGGCGGAATAATGGGCGGCGGTGGCGGCTTCCTGCGCTCGGCGGCGGCGACCGCGGCCGGGGTCGCCGGCGGCGCATTGCTGTTCCAAGGGATCGAGTCGCTGTTCGGCCAGCACGCCAGCGCCGGCATCCTCGGCGGCCAGGCGATGACGCCCGGTCTCGGCGAGAGCGTCGTCAACAATTATTACGGCAGCGACGCCGGCAATCAGAACACCGATGCCTGGGGCAGCGATCCGGGCAGCCAGGGCGGCGATCAGGATGTTTCGAGTGCGGATTCCGGTGCCGGCGGCGGCGACCAGGATTTCTCGAGCCAGGACACCGATTCGGGCAATCAGGATTTCAGCTCGGACCAGGATTTCAGCGGCGGCGATTTCGGCGGCGGCAGCGACAACATCTCCTGTTGAGCTGCCGAACTCGGCAACGGTTAGACGATTCCTCCCCGCCGGAATTCAGCGATCTCGTCTGCGCTGTAGCCGTGCTCGGCGAGGACGGCGTCGGTGTCGGCGCCGAATTCCGGCGGCGGCGTCTCGATGCTGGGGCCGCCATGGGCGAATTTGAAGGCGGCGAGCGGCACGCCGAACGGACCGTCGACCCCGGCAGCCGAGGCGTGGTGGTGAAAGACCCCGCGGGTTTTGAAATGGGGGTCCGCAACCGCTTCGGCCATGGTCCGCACCCGCGCCGCCGGGACGTGCCGCGCCTGAAGATAGACCTCCCACTCGTCCGCGGTTCGCGTCTTGATGATTTCGGCGAGCACCGCCGCTTCGCGGGCGCGATCGGCCTCGCGCGCCTCGTTATCCTGCTTGATCATGTCGGGCCGCTCCAGCACCGTCCACAACCGGCGCTGTTGCCCCAGGTTGCTGGCGCCGATCATCAATAATCCGTCCCTGGCCTCGTAGCAGCTGTTGGTGGCGAAGGGCTGCTTGTTGCCGTGCGGGCGCGGCTCGGCGCCGTTGCGCATGTAGCCGGTCAGGTGCGAACCCATCAGCATCATCGCGACGCCCACCATCGCGAGGTCGATGTGCTGGCCCTTTCCGGTGCGCTCGCGCTGGAACAACGCGCTGGCGAGCGCGAAGGCCCCCATCGTGCCGGTCGCGTAATCGACCGCCGGGGCGCCGAACTTGATCGGATTGACCTCCTCGGTGCCGGTCATCGCCATCAGCCCGGACGTCGCCTGAATCACATGGTCATAGGCGGTCTGCTCGCGGCGCGGGCCGTCCTGCCCAAAGGCTGAAATCGAGCAATAGATCAATCGCGGGTTCAGCAGCGACATCGCCTCGTAGCCCAGTCCCAGCGCCGCAAACGCGCCCGGCCGGAAATTTTCCACCAGCACGTCGGCGCCGGCGACGAGCCGCTTGAGGATTTCGCGGCCCGGCGCGGTCTTGAGATCGAGCGTGATCGAACGCTTGTTCGAACCCTGGGTCAGGAACGAGGTGCCCATGTGCCGGCGGTTCAGCGCGCGGTCGGTGCCGCCGTCACGGCTCTGGTCGGGTTCGCCGGGGTGCTCGACCTTGATCACGTCCGCGCCCAGCACGGCGAGCTGATAGGCTGCGAAGGGGCCAGCCAGCACATGGGTGACGTCGATGATGCGAATGCCCTCGAACGGTCGTGTCATGCCGGGCTCCTGAGGTGAGGTGAACGATGCAGCGGAGCTTAGCTGATGCGGACCGCCGGGTCGTCCCGTGAAATGAACCAGAAATCGCCATCGTGCGGGGCGGCGACGGGGCACAAATCGCCGCCGGGCGCCAATTCGAACGCCGCGTAGTTGAGCCCGGCCAGAAAAGCGAAGGCGTCATCAAGCCGGTCGCCGGCGCGCGCCAAATGCTCGCCCGACAGCTCGATCAGCAGGCGCGGGCGAAACCGGCGCAAGGTCCGCTCGCCGCCCCGCAGCAAGGAAAGCTCCCAGCCCTCGATATCCGCTTTGACGAAATCCAGCCGGTCCAGCGCCAATGTCGCCGCGACCGCGTCGAGCGTCGTCAGCGAGACCAGCTCCTGCGCCACCGCTTCCCAGCGCTCTTGCGGCGTCCCCAGATGCGCCAGGCCGAAGCCAAAGCTGCCGCGGCCCTTGACCGGGACGCTCAAAATATCGAGCCCGGCGGCGGCACCCAGCGCCATCGGCAGAACCGCGACATTGGCGAGACCGCGCGCCCAGACGACGGTGCGCAGGATCGATCGGGCGTAGCTCCCCGGCTCGAAGGCATAGACCCGGCCCTCGGCCGCGGCGCGCGCGAACAGCTTGGCGTATTGGCCGGAATGCGCCCCGACATCGAAGACGACCGCGGTGGGCGGTATCAGCCGCGCGATCGTCGGGAACAGCGCCCGATGATGCTGCTGCGTCGTTGCCTTGAACAGATGGGCGAGAAAGCTACCCGACAACCGCCACCGGTAAGGATGCGCTCGCAACTTCCGTCGCAGCCCGGGCCGGCTCAGGCGGCGGTCGCCACCTTTTTTCCGACCGTGCGGTCGTAATCTTCCCACATCAGCCGACAGATTGTGCCGGGAGTGAAGCGGTAGTGGCCGCGCTCGCCGATGATCTCGCCGACCGGGGTTACCTCGGCCGCCGAGCCTGTCACGAAGACTTCGTCGGCCTTGGCGAGCTCTTCCGGCATGATCGCCCGCTCGACCACCTTGATGCCGCGCTTTTTCGCCAGGGCGATCACGGTCTGCCGGGTGAGCCCGTTCAGAAAGCAATCCGGCGTCGGGGTGTGCAATTCGCCGTTGATGACGAGGAAGAGATTGGCCCCGGTGCCCTCGGCGAGCTGGCCGCGCCAGTCGAGCATCAGCGCGTCATCGCAGCCATCGGCCTCGGCCATGTGCTTCGACAGGGTACAGATCATGTAGAGCCCCGCGGCCTTGGCCTCGGTCGGTGCGGTATGTGGCGCCGGGCGCGCCCATTGCGCCCATTTCATGCGGATGCCCTTGGCGCGCGCCTCCGGCGAGAAATAGGCCGGCCAATCCCAGGCGGCGAGCGCCAGGTGAATTTTGGCGGCCTGGGCGGAAACCCCCATCTGCTCGGCGCCGCGCCAAGCGATCGGCCGCACATAGCCCTCGACGATGTTGTTCGCCGCGATCAGCTCGCGGGTCGCCGCGGCCAGGTCGTCCATGCTCGCCGGCACCTCGAAGCCGAGGATCCGCGCCGAGTTCAACAGGCGCGCATTGTGATCCTCGAGCCGGAAGACCGTGCCGTTGTAGACGCGTTCGCCTTCGAAAACGCAGCTCGCATAATGCAGCCCGTGGCTCAATACGTGCAGCTTGGCGTCGCGCCATGGGACAAGCCGGCCATCATACCAGATGAAGCCGTCACGGTCGTCGAACGGGAGCATGGACATCATGGTCTTCCTCGATCGAAGCGGTCGCTCAGGCCGGCCGCCGCGCAGCGTGACCAGCCCACCGTCATGGAACTATATATCCCAGAGGACACCTCGATGGTATCGAAGGTTGCGAGATATGTCAATATGTCTGACATAAAATCTCCTGACGGCCCGGTCTTTCTGCGGGAGGATGAGGTGCAGCAGGGGATCGAGCTGCTGTTTTTCGCCTATCGCGACTTCACCGCGGAGCCGGATGCGATCCTTGCCCGGTATGGCTTTGGCCGCGCCCATCATCGCGTCATCCACTTTGTCGGCCGCCATCCGCAGATGACGGTCAGCGAGTTGCTCGGCATCCTGCGTATAACCAAGCAGAGCCTGAGCCGCGTCCTGGCGCAGCTGGTGCGACAGGGCTTCATCATCCAGCATCCGGGTCCGCATGACCGGCGGCAGCGCCTGCTCGAGCTCACCCCCGAGGGACGGGTGCTCGAATGCGAAGTGTCGGCACCCCAGCGCGCCCGCGTCGCCGCTGCCTACCGCCAGGCTGGGGCGCCGGCGGTCGACGGGTTTCGCCGGGTATTGCTCGAAATTGTCGCCGGCGCCGACGATCGCCGCCGCTTCGCGCCGATGCAGCGCTGACCGATCCCGCATCGTATACTCGGCAGTCGATGAGCGCCCTCGAACCCCATCTCCTCGTCGTCGACGACAATTCCCGCCTGCGCGAATTGCTGCGCCGGTATCTTTCGGACAACGGCTTTCGCGTGACGATTGCTGCGGATGCGGTCGAAGCGCGCGCGAATTTGGCGCGCTTCGCGTTTGACCTCGTCGTCCTCGATGTGATGATGCCGGGCGAGAGCGGGCTCGACCTGACCCGCGCGCTGCGGCGCGAGGGCCGGGTGCCGGTGTTGTTGCTGACTGCGATGGCCGAGCCGGAGGATCGCGTCAACGGGCTCGAAGAGGGCGCCGAAGACTATCTGGCAAAGCCCTTCGAGCCGCGCGAGCTGGTGCTGCGCATTCGCAATGTCCTGCAACGGCGCCCGGCAGAGGACCCGGCAAGCCGCGAAATCCGCTTTGGCGGCTGCCGCTTCGACCTGGCGCGCGGCGAGCTGTTCCGCGGCGGCGACGTCGTCCATCTGACGGCGGCGGAGGCGGCGCTCCTCTCCGGCCTGGCGCAAAAGCCGGGCCAGGCAGTCTCGCGCGAGGAATTGGCGCTGGCAGCGCAGTTCAGCGGCAATGTGCGCAACGTCGACGTCCAGATGACGCGGCTGCGCCGCAAGATCGAGCGCGACCCGCGTTTCCCGCGCTATCTCCAGACGGTCCGCGGCACCGGCTATGCTCTCAAGCCGGATTGACGCCGATCGGATCGCGGCGACGGCGGATCTGCCGCCGGAGCCTGTCGCCGAGACTTTGCGCGAACCCGACCCGCAAGCCTGGGGCGAGCGCGACATCCGTGTGCGGGGGTGGATCAAGCGTTTGCTGCCGCGCACGATGTTCGGCCGTTCGCTGCTGATCGTCGTGATGCCGCTGATCCTGCTGCAGGCGATCGCGACCTGGATTTTTTACGATCGGCACTGGGCCGCGATCTCGTGGCGGCTCTCCGCCGGCGTCGCCGGCGATGTCGCGCTGATGGTCGAAGCAGTCGCTTTCGCCGGCTCGCCGGCTGCGACCGCCCGGGTGCTGGACAGCGCCCCGCGATTGACCAACATGGAATTTGCTTTGCACCGCGGTGCGCGATTGCCGCCGCCGCGGCCCCGCGGCGACACTCTCGTCGAGGAACAGCTGACCACGGCAATGCAGGGACGCGTCGACCTCCCCTACCGGATCGACGCGCTCGGCTATCCGCACGGCTTCCGGATCGAGGTCCAGCTCGCCCAGGGCGTGCTCAGCGCCAATGTGCCGCGGGAGCTGCTCTACAGCCCGACAACCTACATTTTTGTCATGTGGATGGTAGGGTCGTCGCTGGTGCTGCTCGCCGTAGCCACCGTCTTTCTGCGCAACCAGGTCAAATCGCTGCGCCGTTTGGCCGCCGCCGCCGACGGGTTCGGCAAGGGCCACCCGGTAACGTCTTTCAAGGTCGAGGGCGCCGTCGAAATTCGACAGGCCGCGGTCGCCTTTTTGAAGATGCGCGACCGCATCCAGCGCCAGATCCGCCAGCGGACGCAGATGCTGGCCGGCGTGTCGCATGATTTGCGCACGCCGCTGACGCGGATGAAGCTCGCGCTCGAGATCCTCGGCGACGATCCGGCGGTCGAGGAGCTGAAGTCGGACGTTGCCGAAATGGAACACATGGTCAACGGCTATCTCGACTTCGTCCGCGGCGAAGGGACCGAGCCGCCGATCGAAACCGATATCGCGCTGCTGCTCGAGGATATCGCCGCGGCGGTGCGGCGCGACGGCACGCCGCTGTCGCTTGCCGCTCCGGTCGAATATTTGATGCCGGTCAGGCCGAACGCCCTGAAGCGCTGTCTCGGCAACCTTATCGCCAATGCGCGGCGCCATGGCAGCCATGTCTGGCTGACCGGAAGCGTGGTCGAAGACGGCATCGATATTTGCGTCGACGATGACGGGCCGGGGATCCCGCCCGCCGATCGCGATCGCGTCTTCCGCGCGTTCATCCGCCTTGATCCCTCGCGCAACCCGTCGACGGGCGGCGTCGGCCTCGGCCTGACGATCGCCCGCGACGTGGCACGCGGCCATGGCGGCGATGTCAGGCTCGAGACCTCGCCGCAGGGCGGGCTGCGCGCCCGCCTGCATCTGCCGCGGTAGCTCCCCGCCACCGCGGCAGCTCAGCGTTCGGTCAGCCGCAGCTCGATGCGCCGGTTGCGGCGATAGGCGTCCGGGGTGTCGCCGGGATCGACCGGCTGGGTGTCGGCGAAGCCTGTTGCGGCGATCCGATCGGCGGGAATTCCCTGGGCGATCGCATACCGCACCACCGACAGGGCGCGGGCGGTCGACAATTCCCAATTGGACGGAAACTGCGCGGTCGCGATCGGCCGATGGTCGGTATGGCCGTCTACCCGCAGAATCCAGTTGATGTCGGCAGGGATCTCCGGCTCGATCTGCTTGAGCGCGGCGATCACCGGATCGAGCGCCTTCTTGGCGTCGTCGCTGAGCTCGGCGCTGCCCGGCGCAAACAGCACTTCGGACTGGAAGACGAAGCGGTCCCCGACGATGCGGATGCCGGGCCGATTGCCGAGGATCTCGCGCAGCCGGCCAAAGAACTCGGAGCGGTAGCGGGCGAGCTCCTCGACCTTGTTGACGAGCGCGACGTTGAGCCGCTGGCCGAGATCGGTGATCTTCGCCTGCTGCGCCGTGACCTTGGCCTCGGAGATATCGAGCGCCGCGGCGATGCGGGTCAGCTGCTCGCGCAGCGCGGCGATCTGCGCGTTCAGCGCGTCGACCTCGGCCAGGGCGTTGCTGCTGAGCTGCTTCTCCGCCGCGATCTTGCCCTGATCGGCGTTGGCGGCAGCGTTGGCGGCGGCGAGCTGCCCGGCGAGCTGATCTGCTCGCGCGCCCGCCTGCTGCACCTTGGCGGTGAGCCCGGCGATCCGTGCGGTCAGCTGATCGCGCTCGCTCTGTGCGCTCTTGAGCTGCGCCGAAAGCTGCCCCGCGCCAAGGCGCAGCTCATTGTTCGTGCGCTTTTCGAGCGCCAGCAGGTCGGCGAGCTCGTCGACCTGATGCTGCAATTTGTGCAGTGCCTGGTCGCGCCCCGACAGCGCCGCCGAAAGATAGAACTGGCCGGCGGTGAACACCAGCAGGATGAAGATGATCACCATCAACAGCTGCGACAGGGCGTCGACAAAGCCCGGCCAGATGTCGATGCTCGGCCGGCGGGAATGTCGGGGTGCGATGGCCATGGCGCGACAGGACGACCGCCGTCAGCGGCCGCCCTCCTCGGCGAGCGCGGCGATGGTGCGGGCGAGGATGCGGATCTCGCCGCGCAGCTCCTGCACGCTCTGCGCCCGGCCCTGGACCAGATCCTCGCTCAGCCGGGCGATATAGCCCTCGATGTTGCGCAGATGGCCGCGCAGCATGTCGTCCTGTCCGAGCGCGCTCTCGCCGAGATTGGCAAGGCGGGTCAGCGCCGGCTTCAGCTCGAGCTGGTTCTCGGCGAGCCGCACCATCAGCATCTGGCCGGCCTTCATCTGCTCGCCCAGGATTGCGAGACGATCGGTCAGGCTGGCCAGGGTCGCGTTGGCGCCGATGCGGCTCTCCTCGCTGCGGGCGAGAATGCGCTGAAGGTTTTCCAGGCTGTCCGCGGTCTGCTCGAGCAAGGCCTGAATATAGGCCGGCACCGATCCGTCGCCGCCCTCGCCGAAGGCACCGCTCGACAGCCGCGTATAGGTCGACAGCCACTCTTCGAGATCGTTGTAGAACCGGTTCTGCGCCTGGCCGGCCTGCAGATCGAGAAAGCCCAGCACCAGACTGCCGGCGAGCCCGAACAAGGACGAGCTGAACGCGGTTCCCATCCCGGCGAGCGGCGATTCCAGCCCGGATTTGAGGTTGGCGAAGGCGCGGGCGAGATCATTGCCGCCGACGTTCAATCCGCCGATCACGCCACCGACCGAGCGCACCGTTTCGAGGAGCCCGTAAAAGGTCCCGAGCAGGCCGAGAAAGACCAGCACGCCGATCAGGTAGCGCGAGGTTTCCCGCGTCTCGCTGAGGCGCGAGGCGATGCCGTCGAGCAAGGTCTGCAACGAGCTCGCCGACAGGCTGACCCGCCCGCCGCCGTGACGCGTCCCCAGCATGCGCGCCATCGGCGCGAGCAGCCGCGGCGCCGGGCTCGCCGCCGCGGCCGGCGTCTCGCCGCCCGCCTCTTTGTGGCGAAAGCTTTCGATCCAGTCGATTTCGGGATCGAGCAGCAGAACCTGGCGAAAAATGTACACGATGCCGGCAAGAAGGATGCCGACGATCACCCCGTTGACCCCCGGGTTGCCCATGAACGCAGCGATAAGCGGTCGCCCCAGCGCCGCCGCCAGCGCGACGACCAGCAAGACGAACAACGCCATCCGAATGAGAAATCGGCGAGAGCGGTTCATACCCTGAAGCCGCCGCAACGGCGCGCTTCAGGCGGCGCCGGTCTCCGGCGAGACTGCCCGAGGAGCGCAATCCCCATTCCGAACCACCCCTGCATTCGGCCGATCGGACGCATCGCTGCGCAGCCCAAGCGGCCAGCAGCGAAACTTAGCTCATTGGGCGATCCGGCGGCAACAAAATTTCCGAGTGTTCCGGCGGAATTATTCTACCATAGCGGGCGCTCGAAGGCCTGCAGGTTCACGCTTCCCGCTGTGTCGGGACGTTCCGCAACGCCTCCTTGATCAGCGCGGCGAGCGGCAGGTGCAGGTGATCGTTGGCGGCGAGCACATCGCCACTCGTCATCATCGCGCGGCCGCCCGCAAAATCGCTGACATAGCCGCCCGCCTCGCGCACCAGCAGAAGACCGGCGGCGATGTCCCACGGCGCCAGCCCGAACTCCCAGAACCCGTCGAGCCGGCCGGCGGCGACATAAGCGAGATCGAGCGCCGCCGCGCCCATGCGGCGGACGCCGCTCGTCGCCGCCGCGACCGAGGCCAGCGCCGCGAGATCCGCGGGCTGGCCTGCCCGCCCCGCGAACGGCATGCCGGTGCCGATCACCGCATCGCCGAGCTGACGCCGGGCCGATACCCGCAGACGGCGATCGTTGACATAGGCCCCGAGACCCTTTTCGGCCGAATACATCTCGTCACGGGTCGGCTCGTAGACGAGGCCGGCGACGATCTCGCCATCGCGTTCGAGCGCGATCGAGATCGCGAAATGCGGGATGCCGTGCAGAAAATTCAGGGTGCCGTCGAGCGGGTCGACGATCCAGCGATGGCGCGGATCGGTTCCGGGCTCGGCGCCGCTTTCCTCGAACAACGAACCGTAGCCGGGGCGAGCCCGCATCAACTCGGCTTTCAGCGTGCGCTCGGCTTTCAGATCGGCGGTCGAGACGAAGTCGCCCGGACCCTTGATCGAGACCTGGAGCTGCTCGACCTCGCCGAAATCCCGGATCAGGCCGCGCGCCGCCTTCAACGCAGCGTTCGCCATGACGTTCAAGACCGGCGAGCGCATAACCACGACCGATGACTCCCGTGCCGCTGACGGTCAGTCCTTGGCCCGCTCGACAAAGCTGCCGTCGGCGGTGCTGACGACGATGCGCGTGCCGGATTCGATATAAGGCGGGATCATCACGCGACGCCCGTTTTCGAGCTTCCCCGGCTTGTACGAGGATGACGCGGTCTGGCCGCGCACCACCGGGTCGGCCTCCACCAAGGTCATCGTCACGCTTGGCGGCAGCTCGACCGAAAGCGGTGTGCCTTCGTGCAGCATGACGTTGCAGACCATCCCGTCGAGCAGGAAATCGGCCGGCTCGCCGATCATCTCGCGCGGGATCGCGATCTGCTCGAAACTGTCGTTGTCCATAAAGGTCGCCTGATCGTTCTCGACGAACAGAAACTGCATCTCCTTTTCATCGAGGCGGACGCGTTCGACCGTCTCCTGGGTGCGAAAGCGGTCGTTGAGCTTGGTCCCGCCGCGCAGGTCGCGCATCTCGACCTGGGCGAAGGCGCCGCCCTTGCCGGGCTGGACCAGCTCGCGCTTCAGCACGAGCCACAGCTTGCCCTGGTATTCGAGGACGTTGCCCGGCTTGATGTCGATCGCATTGATTTTCATAGGGAGGGTCCCGAAAAAGCGCTCGGCGCGGCGCAGCCGCGCGAGAAAAGCCAGCCCAGGAAATTAGCATGGGCGGGCGCGCCGGCAAGGACGAGGGTGAGGCGAATGGAGAAATGGTGGCGGCGCGAGCGTTTTGCCGAGCGTCGCGAGCGGCTGGAGCAGCGCGGGCGGATGCTCGCCGCGATCCGCGGTTTCTTTGCCGCGCGGGACTTTGCCGAGGTCGACACCCCGGCCTTGCAGGCGAGCCCCGGACTGGAGCCGCATCTGCGCGCCTTCCGGACCGAATTGCATGACCCGCGGGACGGGACGATCAAGCCGCGCTATCTTCATGCCTCGCCTGAATTCGCGATGAAAAAGCTGCTCGTCGCCGGCCTGCCGCGGATCTGGCAACTCGCCCACGTATTTCGCGACGGCGAGCGCGGCGCCGCCCACCATCCCGAATTCTCGATGCTCGAATGGTATCGCGCGGGCGCTTCCTGGCGCGATCTGGTCGAAGACTGCGTGATGCTGCTGCGCGCGTGCCAGCGAGCGGCGGGCGCCGAGGCGTTCGCCTGGCGCGGGCATTCCGCCGATCCCGGACGCCCCTGGCAGCAGATCAGCGTGGCCGAGGCATTCCGCCAGCGCTGCGGCATCGACCTGCTGGCGACGGCACCCGATCCGTTGCGGCCCGATATCGAGCGCCTCGCCGCGGCGGCACGCCGGATCGGGGTCGAGCCGCATCGGGGCGATGATTGGGAGGCGCTTTTCTTCCGCATCTTTCTCGACCGTATCGAGCCCCATCTCGGCATTGGCGCGCCGACGATCCTCTGTGATTACCCGATTTCGATGGCGGCCTTGTCGCGGCGCAATCCCGGCGACCCGCGTCTCGCCGAGCGCTTCGAGCTTTACGTCTGCGGCCTCGAGCTCGCCAACGCCTTTGGCGAATTGACCGATCCCGTCGAGCAGCGCGCCCGCTTCGCTGCCGATCAGGCAAGAAAGCGCTCGCTCTATGGCGAGACCTACCCGATCGACGAGGATTTCCTGGCGGCGCTCGAAGCGGGGCTGCCGCCTTGCGCCGGCATTGCGCTCGGCTTCGACCGCCTGGTCATGCTGGCGACCGGCGCCGACGATATCGAGGCGGTTCTGTGGGCGCCGGTCTGCTGAGGCGAGCAGACCTTAACGACGGGAAATCATGGCTGCTTGGCGGGCGGCAGCGGCTTTCCGTCGAGGCCGAAGGTCTCGACTTTGGCGCCGTCGCGCAGCTCCTTCAGCTTCGCCTCGACGACGTCGCGGGCGACGAGGCGGCTGATCTGCGCCCGTGCCTCCGCGAAAGTCGGCGGCTTGCTCATGCGCCGGTCCTCGACCTTGATCACGTGCCAGCCGAACTCGGTCTTGACCGGGGTCTCGGTGTAGTGGCCGACCGGCAACGCAAAAGCCGCGGCGGTGAAGGCTGGAACCATGTCGTCGCGGCTGAAATAGCCGAGATCGCCACCCGAAGCGGCGCCGGGGTCGGTCGAGTATTTCTTGGCCAAGGCGGCGAAATCCGCCCCCTTGTCGAGCTGGGCGATGATCGACTTTGCCTCGGCCTCGGTCTTGACGAGGATGTGGCGGGCGTCGACCTCCTCATGCGCCGGCTTATCCTTGATGAAGGTCTGATAGCCCGCTCTGAGCCGGTCTTCGGTCTCTGCCGCCTTGATCGCCTGCTCGACATAGGCTTGCTGGATCAGGCGGTCCTCGTCCAGCTTCAGGCGGCGCTGCACCTCCGGGTCCTGGTCGAGATGGTCCTTGCGCCCGGCCTTGGTGATCAGCGCACCGTCGACGAGGCGGTCGAGCAGGATCGGGTAGATCTGGGCGAGCGGCAGTTTTTGCGCCTGCGCCGGCAGGCTCTCCTGCACCGCTTCGACATCGGAGAGGTGAAACGCGACCCCGTCGACCCGGGCGACGACCGGGTTGCCCGGCGGCAATGCGCTTGCCGGCGGCGGGCTCGGCGGCAGCGGGCTCGCCGGCGCAGCGGTGGGCGGCGGCGCCGCGGCCGGCGCATCTGCCGCCGGGACGGCGCGGCCGCCGGCCAGGCCGAAAGCCAGCGCCAGGGCGAGCACCGGAACAAGCGAGAAACGAGGGAGCATCGCGGCACCTGGATACGGGAACACCGGCCGGCGGCCGGGCGGCCATCAATGCATATCGGGGGCACCGGGACAAGCGAGAGGACCGGCGCTTGGGGGTGACGCTGTCGGGCGGACCGGCGCAGCCGAATTGACAGCTCCGGCCGGCCCGCCTATCTCTCAATCGGTCGCCGTGCGAATATATCCAGCAATCGATCTCTGTTTTCCGAGGGTCCCATGCTTGGCGCCTTAGCCCGGCGGCTGTTCGGCTCCGCCAATGACCGCTACGTCAAGAGCCTGGGCCCGATCGTCTCGGCGATCAACGAGATCGAGCCGCAGCTCGAGGCGATGTCCGACGACGAGCTGCGCGAGCGCACCGTGCAGTTCAAGCAGCAGCTGGCCGACGGCACCGAGCTCGACGACATCCTGGTCGACGCCTTTGCAACCGTGCGCGAAGCCGCCAAGCGCACCCTCGGCCAGCGCCATTTCGACGTGCAGCTGATGGGCGGTGTCGTGCTGCACCGCGGCATGATCGCCGAGATGAAGACCGGCGAAGGCAAGACGCTGGTCGCGACCCTGCCGGTCTATCTGAATGCGCTGACCGGCAATGGTGTGCATGTCGTCACCGTCAACGATTACCTGGCCCGCCGCGATGCCGAATGGATGGGCCAGATCTATCGTTTTCTGGGCCTCACGGTCGGCTGCATCGTGCACGATCTCGACGACGCGCAGCGCCAGCAGGCCTATCTGGCCGACGTCACCTACGGCACCAACAACGAGCTCGGCTTCGACTATCTGCGCGACAACATGAAGTTCCGGCTGGAGGACATGGTCCATCGGCCGTTCCACTACGCGATCGTCGACGAGGTCGATTCGATCCTGATCGACGAGGCGCGCACGCCGCTGATCATTTCCGGCCCGACCGAGGACAATTCCGAGCTTTACCTGCGGGTGGACAAGCTGATCCCGGCGCTCGCCGCCGACGATTACGAGAAGGACGAGAAGCAGCGCACGGTCACCCTGACCGAGCCGGGGGTCGAAAAGATCGAGGCGATGCTGCGCGACACCGAGCTGATGGCGACCGGCACGCTGTACGACATCCACAACGTGTCGCTCGTGCATCACGTCAACCAGGCGCTGCGCGCGCACAAGCTGTTCGCCCGCGACACCGACTACATCGTCAAGGACGACAAGATCATCATCATCGACGAGTTCACCGGCCGCATGATGGAAGGCCGGCGCTACTCGGAGGGGCTGCACCAGGCGCTCGAGGCCAAGGAAGGCGTCACCGTCCAGAACGAGAACCAGACGCTCGCCTCGATCACCTTCCAGAACTATTTCCGGCTCTATCCGAAGCTCGCCGGCATGACCGGCACGGCGATGACCGAGTCGCAGGAATTCGGCGACATCTACAAGCTCGAAGTCATCGAGATCCCGACCAACGAGCCGGTCCGCCGCGGCGACACCGACGACGAGGTCTACCGCACGACGCGCGAAAAATACGACGCGATCGCGCAGCACGTGCTGGAATGCCGCGAGCGTGGGCAGCCGGTGTTGTGCGGCACCGTCAGCATCGAAAAATCCGAGGCGCTGGCGGCGCTGTTCAAGAAGAATAAGATCCCGCACAACGTGCTGAACGCCCGCTATCACGAGCAGGAAGCCCACATCATCGCCCAGGCGGGAAGGCCGGGCGCGGTGACGATCGCGACCAACATGGCCGGGCGCGGCACCGACATCCAGCTCGGCGGCAATCTCGAGATGCGGCTGCGGACCGACCTTGCGGCGATCGAGGACGCCGCCGAGCGCGCGAGCCCGGCCGCCGCCATCCGCGCCGAGATCGAGACCGCGCACGAGGCGGTGGTCCAGGCCGGCGGCCTTTTCGTCGTCGGCAGCGAGCGGCACGAGAGCCGGCGCATCGACAACCAGCTGCGCGGGCGGTCCGGCCGCCAGGGCGATCCCGGCGCCTCGAAATTCTTCGTCTCGCTCGAGGACGATCTGATGCGGATCTTCGGGTCCGAGCGGATGGATTCGATGCTGCAGCGGCTCGGCCTCAAGGAGGGCGAGGCGATCATCCACCCCTGGGTCAACAAGGCGCTCGCCAAGGCGCAGCAGAAGGTGGAGGCGCGCAACTACGACATCCGCAAGCAGCTGCTCAAATACGACGATGTGATGAACGACCAGCGCAAGGTCGTCTACGAGCAGCGCCGCGAGATCATGGGCGCGCGCGATGTCGCCGCGACGATCGCCGATATGCGCGGCGACACGGTCGAGGAGATCGTCGGGCGCACGATCCCGGACAACGCGCTCGCCGAGCAATGGGATATCGCCGGGCTGCATGCCGAATGCCTGGGCCTGCTCGGCCTCGATCTGCCGCTTGCCGAGTGGGCAAAGGAAGAGGGCATCGGCAAGGACGAGATCACCGAGCGCATCACCGCCGCGGCCGACCGCAGGATGGCCGAGAAATCGGCGAATTACGGTCCCGAGCTGATGCGCATGGCGGAAAAGAGCCTCCTGCTGCAGCTGCTGGACCAGACCTGGAAGGACCATCTGCTGTCGCTCGACCATCTGCGGCAGGGGATCAACCTGCGCGCCTATGCCCAGCGCGACCCGCTGAACGAATACAAGCGCGAGGCGTTCGAGTTGTTCGAGGCAATGCTCGCCCGTCTGCGCCAGCACGTGACCTCGGTGCTCTCGCATATCGAGCTGCGCGTGCCGCAGCCGGTGTTCGCGGAGGCGACTGCCGAGCCTGAGCCGGCGATGGCCGAGGAGGTGCGCGCCACCGGCACGAGCGGCCGCCCGGCGCCGGTGCGGTCCGGTCGCACAGCGCCGGGCGGGTCCGGGAAACGGCATCGACCGGGGCGAGCCGCCACGCACGGTGCCGCGCGCGCCCTGGGCCGGCACCCCGCGCAACGCCCCCTGTCCCTGCGGTTCGGCCCGAAAATTCAAGCATTGCCACGGCCGGGTCTGACCGCCCGGCAGCGGCGACAAGGGGCCTATCGACAGGGTCGGGGCGTTTCGTTATAGAGCGCGCGTCCTCGGCGGGTGCATAGCTCAGTTGGTAGAGCAGCTGACTCTTAATCAGCGGGCCGCAGGTTCGAGTCCTGCTGCACCCACCACTTAACCGATTGATATAGAAAGATAATCTGGAAGATCGGGAAGGGTCGCCGCGAAATAACCCAAGGGCAAATAACCGAAAACGTCTACCGGATCGTGAGGGATCGCCGCGGAATACGGGACCGCGCAGCCCGCGAGGCGCGGATGCCGCGAGTTGGTGTGGCAGGGTGGCTTAGCTGTCAGGCTCGAACGGCTAGCCCTAAGCGCCGCCCGAGCGCCCCGAGCAGTCCCGCCCGGCCCCGAAGGCGGGCGAGCCGAGCTACGGGGTGGCGGCCAGGCGGCGCAGGGGGCAGCCGACCGCGGTGAACGCCTATCGCGGGCCGGCGACGACGCCAGGCCTCGCCGCTCCGGCACGCGTGCGCCGAACGGGAGCGGAGCTAGCGGACTTGTTCCACGGCCAGCGAACCGGACGGTAGCGCGCGCAGCAGCTCCGGCTCCGGCCGGGTGAGGTCGAGCCAGGCGAGCCAGTCGGCGCGGTCGAGGACGACCATCTGGCGATCATGGATCGGGGCTACGTCGGGGCCGGGCTCGGTCGTCAGCAGCGTGAAAGCCTCGCCTCCGTCGGGCATCGGTCGCCACAATCCGGCGAAACAAAACCAATCGTCACCTGCCTTGGTGAACCGCCATTTGCTCTTCGGCGGCTTGCTGCCGGTGAACTCGAAGAAATGCGATGCCGGGATCAGGCATCGGCCTCTCGGGAACCGCCGGCCTTCCGAGCGAAAATTGATGACCGGCGCTCCCTTCGGCCGCCCCGGCGGGAAGCCCCACCGCAGCTGCACAAGCTCGACACCATCCTCGCGGCGGCGAATGACCGGCGCCGGATCGGTGGGCCAGATGTCTTCGCGAGGCTCAAGGTTCGGGGCCGCCTCCGGCCAGCGCAGCGGCAGCCGGGTCTGGCTGAATGCCCGCAGGTAGTCGTCATACGGGATGCGGTTGCCGAAGTCGTTGCACATGGCCGAGATATGGTGGCGCCCGCCCCAGCGGCTAGACGGGCGCGGGCTCGCATGCGATGTTCTCGGGACTGGGAACGAACACAGAACCCAAATGGCTGCGAGTTCCAAGCTGTGATGATCACCGAGGCCGAGCGCCGGTTCCCGTGCCGGATCAGGCTCGGGGTCCCGACCGGCGGGCTCGGCGCGCGGCTTACCTCGATGTACGACTGGCTTGACGAGAACTGCGCGCCGATGGCTGGGCCAAACCCGGCCGGGCTGCGCGACGTCGTCAACGATGCGGTCGCGATCTACTTCCTCGATGCCACGTCAGCCGCGGCCTTCGTGTCCCGCTGGTGCGCCGGATCGAGGTCGAGATTGCCGATGGGGCGTTCCGGGTGCGCGAGGATCAGCCGGCGCCACGGGTCGCAGCCAGGCCGCATGAGACGACATTTCGAAATATGCGCGGCAAACCCGGCAGCCATCCCATCGATTATCCCGCGTCAACGGCGATACCAGGGATGCGATCCCGCGGCTTGCGCGATATGGCCCAAGCGGGGACGATCGGAAGAGCCGTGTGAAAACGGCACCGGGCGACATCAAAGAGGGAGGGATAATATGGACCTGATCCTCATAATCCTCGTGCTCGTCCTCCTATTCGGGGGCGGCTTTGGCTACTCGCGCTACGGTTACCGCGGCGGGATCGGCATCGGCGGCATTCTGCTGATCATCCTGATCGTGTATCTTCTGGTCGGCCGCGGGAGGTTTTGACCACCGGCCCAGCCCGCGCGCAAAAAAAAGCCGGGGCGGTGTGACTCACCCCGGCCAGTTCTCGCGGGTGGCAAAACCCGCATTGGGAGACTTTGCCATATGGGTAACGGCCTCGTCGCCGAGAGGTTCACGGTGAGCGCGCGCGTTCTTGGCGTCAGCCGATGATCGTCAGCCTTTCCTCGTCGCTGCCCAGCGGGGCGGCCTAGCCGCCGCCGTATGAGTAGATTCCGAGGCTACCGGGGGGCGAACTGTCAGCGATATGAAACACCAGCCCCTGAGCATTCCCCCCAACCATAGCTCGGGGTACTTGCCGGGCGGAGACGATCCCCTCGCTTCGCCTGGCACATTTTTTTGAAGAATCATACCGGCAAAAACGAACCGCGAGCATCGGACCTCCAATCCATGATGCGCGCCTCACTAATTATTTGGTTTGCTCTCGCAGTCTTGCCGGCGAAGGCAGACGGACTCGATGGCAAGACGTTGATCAAGTGGTGCGCTAGCGCTCCGCAAACAGCAGGTAGTTACTCTTGTGCGCTGTACATAACCGGTTTTGTTCACGGGGCTGAGGATGTACTTCTGGGCGCTCCAGCAAGTACATTCTGTCTGCCAAAAGAGTTCACAGGCGCAGAAGGTATAGCCGTCTTCTTGCGGATTATGCGGAATGATATGATAGCTACGGCTGTTGGGAATCAGCAGGCTGATCTTGCCATCGCCACGGCCTTTGGCGTGGCCTTCCCGTGCAAGCCCTCAAATTAGGACACTACCCACAAATAAGCGTAATCGGCACCGCCGCCGCGATTTGCCTCGGTCCGGCGCGAAATGCCAGTAGGCGCCACGCGCGCGCGGACGCGCGGGAAGAGAGCAAGTAAGCACGCCGTTGGCGTCGGTTTTTGCGCCAAAGGTGACCAGGCGGTCGTGCGTATTCCACGACGCCTCGTAGCCCGGGCGGTTGGTGCCCAACCCCATGATGTCAAGGTTGTTGGGTCCGCTTTCGGACAGCGTCAGCAGCGTATCGTTGCGGCCATCGGCCCGGGCCGGACGAATATAGGGGGTCGCAACCGCGGCGGCAGTCGCCGCGGTCGTGGCCTTCAGGAATTCGCGCCGTCGCATGTTCTGCTACTCCTCGCCGCCGCGGTCCGGCCGCCGCTCCTGGGGCGTACGCGACGGCCATGCCAGCCCGGAACGCCAGGAATATCGCGGACCTCGAGCGTAGGGCGGGGGCGGTTGTGCTCGAATAATCGGCAGTTCAATTGAGGCCATACGCCAAAAGAATTCAGCTCGCCTCGGCACGTCGCTTGCCTCGCACGGCCGGTCGAGTTGGCCGGTCTTTTGCTTGGCGATTCTCATGCGTCTCGCCGCCGCATGGAGAACCCGATGCCGCCGATTGATCCGATCATCGCCGAAGACGAACTCCCCGCCGAAGCCGAGTAGGATCAGCGGCGGAGGCGATCATGCCGAATGCGCGGGAAGCGGTCCGCGTGGCGCCGGGAGAGACCGACAAGGATCGGCCGCTGCGCGAGGACACGCGGCTGCTCGGCCGGATCCTCGGCGACACCGTGCGCGAGCGAGAGGGCGAGCGGGTCTTCGACATCATCGAGCAGATCCGCCAGACATCGATCCGTTTCCGCCGCGACGAGGACGAAACCGCGCGGCGTGAGCTCGGCGAGATCATGGATGGGTTGTCGCGCGCAGAGGCGAGCCAGATCATCCGCGCCTTTGGCTATTTCTCGCACCTCGCCAACATCGCCGAGGACCAGCACCGGATCCGCCGCACCCGGGCCCATGCCGCGGCTCAATCGCCGCCACGCGACGGTTCGATGGCGCAGGCGCTGACCCGTGCCCGCGACGCCGGCATCACCGGCGAGGAACTGTGGGCCTTTCTCAAGACCGCCGCGATCAGCCCGGTATTGACCGCGCACCCGACCGAGGTGCGGCGCCGGAGCATGATCGACCGAGAGATGGAGGTGGCGGGCCTCTTGGCCGAGCGCGACCGCCCCGATCGGACTCCCGAAGAGCTGGCGGCAAACGAAGAGGGGCTGCGGCGCGCCATCCTGACCCTGTGGCAGACCAGCCTGCTCAGGCGCACCCGGCTGCGCGTCATCGACGAGGTTGCCAATGGCCTCGCCTATCTACGATTACACATTTCTGCGCGAACTGCCGCGTCTGTACGGCGATCTCGAAGATGCACTCGCCGATTACAAAGGTGGCGGGGAGTGCCGCTTGCCACCATTTTTGCGTATGGGCAGCTGGATCGGCGGCGACCGTGACGGGAATCCGTTCGTCGACGCCGACGTTTTACGCCGCGCCCTCGCCATGCAGAGTAGCCGCGCCTTCACCTTCTATCTCGACGAATTGCGCCTGCTCGGCAGCGAACTGTCGCTCGACAGCCGGCTGGTCGCGGTTTCCGAGGGGTTGTGCGGTCTCGCCGAGCGCTCGCCTGACACCTCGCCGTTCCAGGCGGACGAGCCCTATCGGCGCGCCATCGCCGGCATCCTTGCCCGGCTTGCCGCGACGGTGTCGCGGCTTTCCGACCAGCCTTTGGGGGAGGTTGCGCCCTATGAAGCGCCCGAAGAGTTAAGCGCCGACCTCGACATCGTGCATCACTCTCTGACCGAGAACGGCTCGCGGGGGCTGGCGCGCGGCCGGCTGCGGCGCCTGCGGCGGGCGGTCGAGGTGTTCGGGTTTCACCTGGTATCGCTCGACCTGCGCCAGACCTCGGACGTGCACCGGCGAACCGTCGCCGAGCTGTTCGATACCGTGCTGCCGACCGGTTATGCCGACCTCTCCGAGCAGCAGCGCGTCGAAGTGCTGCGGGTAGAGTTGCGCACCCCGCGGCCCTTGGCCTCGCGCTTCCTCGATTATTCCGCCGAGACCGCGTCCGAGCTGGCGATCGTCGACGCCGCGGCCGCGGCGCAGTCTCGCTACGGCGCCGCCGCAATCCCCCATTACGTGATCTCGCAGACCGCCAGCGTCTCGCACATCCTCGAGGTCGCGCTGCTCCTCAAGGAAGCCGGGATGCTGCGCTCGCGCGATGGTGCGCTGTCGATCGACATCGTCCCCTTGTTCGAGACGATCGCCGATCTCCGCAGCTGCGGCCGCATCATGGACCAGCTGTTCGCGGTCCCGGAATACATGAAGCTGCTCGACAGCCGCGGCCGCGCGCAGGAGGTGATGCTCGGCTATTCCGACAGCAACAAGGATGGCGGGTTTCTGACCTCGGGCTGGGAACTCTACAAGGCGGAAATCGCTCTGATCGAGGTGTTCCGGCGCCACGGAGTCAGGCTCCGCCTGTTCCACGGCCGCGGCGGCACGGTGGGGCGTGGCGGCGGGCCGAGCTACCAGGCGATCCTCGCCCAACCCGGCGGCGCCGTGCAGGGCGCGATCCGCATCACCGAGCAGGGTGAGGTCATCGCCAGCAAATATTCGAACCCGGAGATCGGCCGGCGCAACCTCGAGATCCTCTTTGCCGCGACGTTGGTGGCAACCCTGCTGCAGCCCGCCGAAGCGGCGCCGCGGCGGGTCTATCTCGAGGCGATGGAAGAACTCTCCAGCCACGCCTATCGGGCCTATCGCGCGCTGGTCAGCGAGACCGCGGGATTTGCCGATTATTTCCGCCAATCGACGGTGATCGGCGAGATCGCGAACCTCAACATCGGCAGCCGCCCGGCCTCCCGCAAACCATCCTCGCGAAATCGAGGACCTGCGGGCGATCCCGTGGGTCTTCAGCTGGGCGCAATGCCGGCTGATGCTGCCCGGCTGGTACGGCTTCGGTACGGCCGTGGAGCGGTTTCTGGCGGCGCACCCGGAAGGCGGCATAGCTCTGCTGCAGGCGATGTATCGCGAATGGCCATTCTTCAGCACGGTCTTGTCGAACATGGACATGGTGTTGGCGAAGAGCGATATCGGCATCGCTTCGCGCTATTCGGAGTTGGTGGCCGATGTCGACCTGCGCGGTAGGGTCTTTGCCCGGCTGCGCGGCGAGTGGCAAGCGACGATCGAGGCATTGCTGGCGATCACCGGTCAGGCGAGCCTCCTCGAAGGCAACCCGTTATTGGCCCGCTCGATCCGCAACCGCTTTCCCTATCTCGATCCGCTCAACCATATGCAGATCGAGCTGTTAAAGCGCTATCGCGCCGGGGACACGGCCGAGGATGTCGTCGCCGGCATTCACTTGACGATTAACGGCATCGCCGCCGGGCTGCGCAACAGCGGGTAGTGATCGAGTTCGGGGAGTTCAGCCGGCCAGCCCCTCTCTCGCCACACCGGCGACAAGCTGGCGCTCGGCAGCTCCTCGGCGACGACCGTGAAGCCGGTCAGCAGGCACGGGCCGAATGTCGTGCTGATCGCGACATCGGTAGCGTCGCGTCCGCGGGCCATGACGACGCGCCCGATGCGGGGGCGGTTGTGCCGCGCGTCGAAGACGTACCAGCGGTCACCGAGATAGGCCTCGAACCAGGCACTGAAATCCATCGGTGCGTCTGACAGAGGCACGCCGATGTCGCCGAGATAGCCGGTACAATAGCGTGCCGGGATGTTCATGCATCGGCAAAGGGTGACCGCGAGATGAGCGAAATCGCGGCAAACCCCGTTGCGCTCCATATAGGTATCCCACGCGGATTTTGTCGGGCGTGCATGCTCGTAGCCGAACTGGACATGGCCGTGGACGAAATCGCAGATCGATTGGACCCGTTGCCAGCCCGGCGGCACCGTGCCGAAGAGCGACCAAGCGGCATCCGAAAGCCGATCCGTCTCGCAGTATCGGCTGCCCAGAAGAAAGACCAGCGCGTCGGCCGGCAGCTGTTCGACGGCGTGCTGCACGGCTTCCGGGGCGACGATGTCGGGCGTGCCGGGATCGGCGACGATCTGGTCGGACGAGATCGTCAGGGTGCCGGCGGGCGCCAGGATGCGGGTGCAGATATTGCCGAACGCGTCATAGTAATCGGTGGATTGGATGGGTGGATCAAAGACGATGCGATGCGGCTTCACCAGGTCGGCCTGACGCGAGGGGTGCACGCTGAGCACCAGAAGCATCGGCGTCGGGTTTGGGCAGTGGTAGGTGATCTCGTATCCGATGTGGATCTTCATCGATCGCGCGCTCCCGGAAGCGAGGCGCCGCCCGCACCCGCGCGCTGCCTACGAGACCCGCCCGATCTTCGAACGTCAACCGCGTCGGGGCTTCCTGGTTCCTCGGCTGTCCCCTCCGAGGTGACGCTGACCGTGACATCCATGCCGACGAAGTCGGATGGGACGCCGGTCCAGGTGCCCGAGAGCGGCACGGCATTCCGCGCATCGCGCACCACCGCTACGCGGATCAGGTCGCGGTTGCCCACGACGCCATTGGTCGGATCGAGTTCGAGCCAGCCGGCGCCGGGGACGTAGACCTCGAGCCAGGCATGGGTGGCGCCGCCGCCGACCTGTCCTCCGCCGCCGTGGTGCGGGACGTAGAGGTATCCGGAGACGAAGCGGGCCGCCAAGCCGAGCGAACGCACCGCCTCCATCATCAAGACCGCGAAATCGCGGCAGCTGCCGCTGCCGAGCCTCAATGTCTCGAGCGGGTCTTGCGTCCCGAACTCAGGCCGCGAGACGTAAGTGAAGCGCTCCTTGGTCGCCTGCGTCATCATCGCCAGAAGCTCGCGCGTGCCGGTCGGCCCCTGGCGGCGCAGGAACTGTCGCGCCCACCCGTCGATTTCGCGCCCGGGGTCGAAATACTGGCGCTCAATCGACCGCAACAGGTCCGGGCTCTCCTCCGCACCATAGGCGAACGGATAGGTGCTGGCGTAGTCCTCGATCTGGAATTCGAGAGCGTTGCTGGGCGAATGATCGAGGCGGATCGTGCTGTCGAAGCAGAGCTCGGCGGCCCGCCCTGAGAACCGCGCGATCGCGACGCAATTACCGTAGACATCGTGCACCCAGCGCAGCGCGGCCGGCTCGGGCGTGATGTCGAGGCTCATCTCGATCAGTTTCTGGTCGTAGCTGTCGCGCGGGCGCAGCATCATGCGATGCTCGCCAAACGACACCGGCTGCTTGTACCGGTATGAGGTGATGTGACGAACGGTGAGAAGTTGCATTGGCGCTGTGCCGGGAACCTTCTGTCGAGCCTTATTATCGGCCCTAAGTTTGCATTTGCGAGGAATATGCAACCGGTGGGAAACCGAGATAGCCCTGCCCGGCGCCCTCCGCCGCAAGCTCGTGGCCGAAGAACGGGGTCGATAGGCGAATCGTGATGTCGATCAGATAGCGCTGGATGAAGTCGATGAACTCGTGCAGCCCGCCGGCGATGACCTGCTCGATGGTGCGGGCGCCGAGGATCGCGCGCAGCTGATCCAATCCTTCGGCGACATCGTTGCCGGCGCGCAGCGCATAGCGCGACTTGAGCTCGGTCAGCGCGCTTTGGACCTCGCGCAGACAGAGATGCACCGAGCGCGGGAAAACCGGGTTGAACAACAGGAAGGCGGCGACGCGGGCCGGGGTGAGATCACTCGAATGGACTCGGCGAAAGGCGTGATAGCCCGAGGCCGAGCGCAGCACCGCATGCCACTGCCCGACTTCGAGCGGGGCATCCGAGCCGGCGCCCTTGGTCAAAATGTAATACTTGTTGTCGAGCAGGCGCGTCGTCTGGTCGGCCCGCTCGAGATAGGTCCCCATCCGGTAGAACCACCAAGCCTGATCGCGAT
This sequence comes from uncultured Alphaproteobacteria bacterium, assembly GCA_963814865.1. Lineage (GTDB taxonomy): Bacteria > Pseudomonadota > Alphaproteobacteria > ATCC43930 > CGMCC-115725 > AP-15. The sequence continues at coordinate 500,939 of CAWFEN010000009.1, forward strand.
AGAAGGTGCCCTCCGTGATGCCGGTGAAGGTCTGGCAGGCCTCCTTGATCTCGGTCAAGAGCCGCGACAGATTGCCGGGCATCAGTTCGCTCGGGGTGACCGCCAGGACGCGATTATAGGTGACGTTGAGCTGTACCCACATCTCGGTCGAGACCAGCGGGCGCAGCGTGCGCGCGTTCTCGCGCGCATTGGTCACCGCGCTGACGATCGAGGTCGGGTTGCCGGCATCGGTCAGATAAAAGCGGATGACATTCTCGGCGCTGGCCGTCAGGTGCTTTGCGAAGAACGCCTCCTCATCGGTGTTGAGCTGGACGATCGAGAGCCAGTTGTGGCCGCCGCTGCGATCGCGCGAGAAGGTTTCGTTGACCTCGAGGATCCGCGCCAGGTTCTCGGCGCGCTCGACCGAGCGGGCGAGCCAGAAGATGCATTCGGCATAGCGGGCGAGGAGCGGATTATCCAATGACCCACGTGTCTTTCGACCCGCCTCCCTGCGATGAATTGACGATCAGCGAGCCCTCGCGCAGCGCGACCCGGGTGAGCCCCCCGGGCAAGACCCAGGTCTTTGACCCGGTGATCGCGAAGGGTCTGAGATCGACGTGGCGCGGCTTGACGCCGCCATTGACGAGGGTGGGGGCAACCGACAGGTCGATGCAGGGCTGGCTCACATAGTTCGCGGGATCGGCGAGGAGCTTGGCGCGGCATTCGTCGAGCTCGGCCCGGCTCGCCTTGGGCCCGATCGTGATGCCGTAGCCGCCGGCTTCGCCGACCGGCTTCACGACCAGCTGGTCGAGCCGGTCGAGCGTATAGGCGAGGCCCTCCTTTTCGCGGCAGATATGGGTTTCGACATTGGCGAGCACGGGCGCCTCGTCGAGGTAATAGCGGATCACCTGCGGCATATAGGCATAGACCGCCTTGTCGTCGGCAATGCCAGTCCCGATCGCATTCGCCAGCGCGACATTGCCTTTATAATAGGCACGCATCAGCCCGGCGACGCCTAATTGGCTATCGGGCCGGAACGCCTCGGGGTCGAGGAAGTCGTCATTGATCCGGCGGTAGATCACATCGACCCGGCGCGACCCGCCGATCGTGCGCATGTAGACGCGATCGTCCGCGACGGCGAGGTCGCGCCCCTCGACCAGCGGCACGCCCATCTCGCGGGCGAGAAAGACATGCTCGAAATAGGCCGAATTGTAGACGCCCGGCGATAACAGCACGATCTGCGGGTCGCTGACCCCCTCGGGCGCGATCTCGCGCATCGCCGCGCCGAGCTGCATCCCGTAATCGTCGATGCCGCGCAGCCCGATGCCGTCGAGCAGATCGGGGAAGGAACGCAGCATCGTGTGCCGGTTCTCGATAACGTAGCTCACCCCCGACGGGGTCCGCGCATTGTCTTCGAGCACCCGGAAGGTGCCCTCGCCGTCGCGGATGATGTCGATGCCGCAGATGTTGACATAGGCTTTGTGGCGGACCGCCAGCCCCCGCATGGCCGGCCGGAAATTGCTGTTGGCGAGGATAAGACCGGACGGCACGATCCCGTCCCGGAGGATCTTCTGCTCGTGATAGAGATCGTCGAGCAGGAGGTTGAGCGCGGTCACCCGCTGGATGATCCCACGTTCGATATGCGTCCACTCCGCGGCGGATATCACTCGGGGGATCGCGTCGAACGGCAGGATGCGGTCGATCGCGTTCTTGTCGGAATACACGGTAAAGGTGATCCCGAGGTTATAGAGCGCCTGCTCGGCACCGACGACGCGCCGTTTGAAATCGGCCGTCGGCATGGCGGCGAGTCGGTCGTGCAGCAACGCATTATCCGCCGAGCGCAAGAGCTCGCAATAAAAGCCCCGGGGATCGTAGCCATCCAGCAGGAAGGTGCTCATCGCCGACCCAAACCCGCATCGCTGAAGACCCTAGCTTGCATGCGTCGTGCCAGAAGCCGCGCGGCGTCACGTCCCTCGGCACTCTATCGGAGTCGTCGCGCAGTGCGAGTGTCGCACTGCACCCATCGCGCGAGCCGTGCACCGGGCAGAGGGCTAACCGTCGCCCGGAACACGCACGCGCGCGAGGGTGCAAGCTTAACAATCGCCTCCATCGCCATTTCGCCATCTGGCGAGCGGGTCGTAGTCGGATCGGTGCAGCAATCCGGCGCGGTCGATCTCCTCGCGCCAAGCTCGACCGGCTGGCGCGGTCGGTGCGCGACCTATGCCGCATCGTCGATATGCTCGACAAGAAGGGCGTCGCGCTGCGCATCTTGAACCTCGGCATCGACACCGGAACCGCTACTGGCAAGCTCGTCGTTCAGATCCTCGGCGCCATCGCCGAGTTCGAGCGGACGATGATGCTCGAACGCCAGCGCGAGGGCATCGCCAAAGCCCATGCCGAGGGCAAATACCAAGGTCGGGTGCCGACAGCCGAGCGGCAGGCTGAGGCGATCCTCACGATGTTCGTATCCGGGCATCGCACCGACGCCATCGCCGACCGGCTGCAGGTCAGCCGGCGCAGCGTCCAGCGGATCATCAAGAAGGCACGACGACGCTCGCCCGAAGCGGTGTGAAACCACTCAGCCCGCTTCGGCGGGGCTTTCTTATTGCCCCGGTCCCGGCGTAAACCGTGCGCGCGATCCATAAAGTAAACCTTATGCCTTTAATGCCTTTAAGGAGGTGAACCACCATTAACCGCAGCTCGGACCACCATTAACCGATCGACAATGTTGTGACGCCGGTAGGGGCGCGCTCCTAGAGGCGGGGTTGTGTCCTTACCCTGTGGCATAATCAAGTCGCGCAGCACTTGGGCAGCGATTTCGCGACGGGCGGTCTGCGACAGACCGGCGTGAAGGCGGTGGTTTGCCGCGCCAATAGGGTCCGCCCGGCGAAATTGGCGCCGTCATACGCACGCTTGCCGTTCATGGCAGCGTTTTTATCATGGCACGCCCGCATCACGCATGAATTTCGACAGCGAGCCTAGATGGGGTAACGGGCCGCGGCCAAGCCCGAAGGCCAGCATCTCGGGAGCGACGACGGGTCGGCGCCGGCGCCGGCAGCAAGCACGCCTGCTGCCGCGGGCTGCCGTCCACGCACTCTACGAACGAAAATCGGCACCGGTCAGCTCTTCATCGCGACTGCCTCTCCCTCGATTGCGACCGGCCACCCGTCCTCCGCCAAAGACCGCAACGCCCGCTGCGTCAACTCAGCCAACCGCGCCCGCCGTTCCTGCGGCGTCATCTGAGCTATCCGCTCTTCAAGGCTGCCAGCTTTCTCGTCTTGTGCAGGTCGTGGCTTGCCCAGGGCACGGTCGAGCACCGCATTGGCCGCGACAACGGCGACCCGTTCATCCGCGCTCTCGATCAGCTCACCCAAGCGCTCCATCGCGCGCACCGAGAGGGCGCGGGCGAGCTTGAGCACCTCGCCATATTCGCTGGAGTGCCCGGATGGGTTGCCGCTCTCTCCCGGTTTCCAGGTGCGGGCGAGGAATGCCGGCGACAAGGTTCGTCGTTTCCGTGCGCGCGACCGTGATCCCAGCGTGCTCGTCATAACAGCCGCCCGTGTCATCTGGCTTCCGATCTGGCCCGACCGAACACATAGGCGGGACCGCGGCGCAGATCATCGACGGTCAGAAAGCCGAGGGTGATCGCCTGTTCGGTAAATTTGCGCGCGGTCGAGTGAAAAAGCCTGCGGTGGCGTGTCGAGCAAAACCGTTGCGGCAAGCCGCCGGCCGACCGTGGTGTGAAACCCTGGCCGCACCATGTGCAGCAGGTCCCCTGAGCGATGCCACAATCGCTTATCATCTCGTCTCCCAGCGCGGAACGCACCCGAGCATTCGGGGACGATTGCTGGCACGCGATGGCACGCGTGCCGGAGCATTGTATCCATGCCTTTCTGCACCTGTTCTTTCTGCTGTCCGCCGCGCACTGCGCGTTGAATACAATGGGGTGGAACGCGTGCCACCGCGTGCCAAGGTGCTCATTTCAGACCGATCCCCTCATAAAGCCGAAGCCGCCCATCGCCCCCGCGGGGCTGGGTCACCTTGATGCCGGGAACGGCGGCGCGAAGGTCACGCCCAAACGTCTGCGCCGTTCCGGGGTGATCGCGCCCCTGCCGTGCGCACCATTGGGACCAAGCCTTGAACAGATCGTCGGTCTCGACCGTGCGCCCGGGAGCGACGGCGCAGCGCTCGCGGACGAATGCCCCGATCGGGGAGCCGAGATCCTCGAGTTCTCGGACGGCATCGGCGGCGGATGCTGGCGTGACGAAATAGCCGCGTTCGACGAGCCGGCGCCCTCCGGCGATGGCCCAGTTGAGGATCGAGGATCGCTAAGTCAGCAGCCGGTTTGTGAGCCCGTGATCCTCATGGCCGTAGAAGCTTCGCGTCAGAATCAGCACGACGAACCGGCCGGCAAGGGCACCGCTGGCGTCGGCGAGCCGCGGCAGCTCGTTGGACAGGATCAGAAACCGGGTTTGAAGTCGGCCGGTCCAGGCGTCGCGATATTTCCGGTCGATGGTGATCGCGTCCTCGCCCGTGATCGACAGAAGCTGCTCGGCAATGGCGTGCTGATCGGCGCGCCCGCCGAGCCGGGCATCCGAGATGATTGCGACGCGCTTGCCGATCAGCGGCGCGAGCCCGAAGTTCATGCCGAGCCCGGCGAGGGTGGGGGCGACGCTGCTGTCCAGCCCGACGATGCTGGTCAGAACGCGCGCGATCTTTCCCTTTCCGCTGCGCTTTGGCCCGACCATCAGGAACATCTTCTGTTGCGAGGTGTCGGGGGTGAGGCAGTAGCCGAGTATCTCTTGCAGCGTATCAATCGCAGCTTGATCGTCCGGCCAAAGCGAGGCGAGGAATTGGAGCCATCGCCGGGGTTCCGGTGCATCGGGGTCGAATGCGAAGTCGACGGCGTTGTGGGTGAAGAATCCCGGCGTGTGCGGCAGGAGCGCAAAGGTCGGCAGGTGCAGGAGCCCGTTGGCGCAGGAGATGATTTCCTCGGCTGGAAGGTCGGGCACGTGGTCAAGCCAGGCGGGCGCCGCGATCGTGCTGTCGAGCTGCGCCGCCGCCGCGAGCGCGTCGAGCACGTTGCCCACCATCCTCATGTTCGGCTTCACCGGCCGCTTTCCGCCTTTCGAGGCCAGCGCGAGGCACCGATCGAGAAACGCGTAGAGCTTGGCTTTTAGGTCTTCCTCGCCGGCTTCGGGATAGGCGGTCCCGTTCCAGGCATAGAAAGCTCCGCGATGCCGATGCAAAGGTGGGCCGGCCCGCATCGGTGAAGTGCGCCTCCAGAAATGATCGCGCGGTGTCGTACGGCGCCTTCGGGTCTATGACGAGCGGCGAGCCGGAGCCCTCTCCGGCATCGGCCTTCTGCCATATGCGACGCAGCTCCCGCCCGCCGTCGGCGATGCCCTTTTCCTTGTACCAGGCGGTCGTTTGCGGATCGGCGGAAAACGCCTCGCAAAATTCCTCGAAGCTGCTGCCCGCGCGGCGCATCGCCAAACCCATGCGGAAAGCGATGGCGCTCCGGGAATTGTCGGCGCCGCTCCCACCGTCAGCCAAGGATGATTTCGCGACCGGGATCAGCGCGGAGAGCCGGTCGAGCGTCGCTGCGTCGAGCGTGGTCAGCTCGTCCAGGGTTCCAGGCCACCTTTCCCCGGTGACGGTGAAAAACCGGCCAGCGAAATAAACCTCGACCGCGGGTCCGTGATCGCGCGCGTCTTCGCCCGGCAACCCACGGCGAGTGCCCCAGACATCGGGCCGCACCCCAATTCGATCGAGGAACCGCCGAACATCCTCGCTCGCCGCGCAGAAGAACAGCTTTAATCCGCGGCCGGATGGTGATCGTTCGGTGTAGGTCGGAACGGCGCCGAGGATCTTGAGCGCCCAAGGGGCGAGTGTGCCGTCGGCGGCGATGCAGCTATCGAGGTCGATGCCTCCGAGGTGCTTGCCACCATCGAGATCGCCAAGCTGAATCCCGATGCCGCCGCCCTGCACATTGACGATCCTCGCCGCGCGGGCCTGCACCGCGGTCCGGATGCCCCAGGTCGAGGGATCATCAGCCTTTGCTTTCCTGCCGCCGGGCGCGTAGGGAACCTTCGTCGGCTTCCCGCGGCGGGTCTCGACGCGCCACGCGACCCAACGCGGCGTCGCGGCAAGGGCATCGAGCGCGGTCATGGTCCGCGGCTTCGTTTCGGCTCGCGGGCGTGCTGTCAGCTCGCAGCGGGGTGGTCGCTGGTGCTGGTGGCACGCCGCGCCGCGAGCCAGGCGTCAAGATCGCGCGTGTCGTACACAATGACCCTGCCGAGCTTGATGAACGGCGGGCCATCGCCCGTCAGTCGCTTCTTTTCCAGCGTGCTCTCGGCGTAGCCGAGATAATCGGCTGCTGGCCGGGTTCGCAGCCGCCGGTGTCCCAAATCAGTCATTCGCCAACGTCCTTCCAGAAAACGGTGGCGCAATAATCGAGGCTGCTACACCTGATGTCGGACCATTGGGCTCATAGGAGGGTCATTGCCCCCAATGAACCTCACGCACTCAGTTCAGCACGACGCTCTTTGATCCAGCGTGCGACGCGTCGGCGGACCGTCGATTTGCTTGCCTCATGACCGCGATCTTCGAGCCACTTGGTCACCCACCTTTCGAGCCCCGCCTGGTTGCCGTCGCCAGCCGCCGGGCAGCCGTTTTCGGTCAACCACTCCAATGCTGCCACGCGCGCAACGGGCCAGAACGCCTTTTCCCGAGACGGTGGGACAGAACGAGGTTTGCCATCACGGCCTTTGTTCCCGTGCTTTGCGAGCAGTTCGGCCATTGTCTGCCCAAAATCTCCGCGGCGTCGAGCGATGGCGAGCACCGGCTCAATGCCTATCAAGCAGCGTGTCGGATCAAACTCGCTTGGCGCATCATCGCAAAAGGTCCGCCTCAGCGGTATGATCCTGTCGCGCTCGATGTCCCGCTCTAACTCGTGGAAAACCTCGTTCATGGTTTGCCATTCCGGGTCGTTGCGCGCTCCCATTGGCTCCCCGTACGCGTCCCTCTGCTCTCCGCCGGTAGCCCCTAGAAGCGTCAGCCGATTCCGCATATCCCGAAAGCTGGCGCCGTTGTGGTTTGGATGAAGCATGGCCGGGTGACGGTCGGCGTAGATCATGCACCACTCGAAAACCGTATGCCCGTTGCCGACAATCAACGGTGGAACGTTGCGGTTTTCAAAGCCGATGTTGCCCTCAAGGATGATCGCTATTTCCCCCGGCTGGGTTGATGATCCACCTGGGGCGGCTAATCCGCGGCATCTTGCGACGGTGGTGGCGGATTCGATTTCCAAGAGATCCGGTAGTGTCCGCTACCCTGTCGCAGAATCAAATCGCGCCGCGCACGGTCCGCGCGTTCCCGACAGGCTAGGCATATCGCGCCGAGGCAGCCCGCAAGAGGGCGGCGGGAACGCGGCGGTGTACCGCGCTTATTGCTGCGGCAGCACCGTCGCACCACCCTTGCCGGCATTCGCCCGATCCGCTGTTCATAGCCGCGGCGATCTTGCCGGCGACCGCGGCGGCAGCGGCCTTCACCGGATCGCTCGCAAGGTGCGCGTAGCGCGCGGTCGTGGCCGGCTGGCTGTGGCCGAGCATCTTGCCGATGATCGGCAAGCCCATGCCGCTCGACGCGGCGACGCTGGCGAACGCGTGCCGCAGATCATGAAGCCGCACATCGTCGAGCCCGGCCGCCTGGCGGATCGCCCGCCACGGCTTTTCGAGGTTGACGAGCGCGGCGCCCGGCTTCGCGCCGGCGATCACGAAGGGGTTGCCGTCGAGCCGCGGCAGTTCGGCCAGCACGGCGAGCGCGGGCGGCGGCAGATGCAGGGTCTTGGCGCCGGTCTTGCTGTCCGGCAACCGTGCCTCGCCGCGCTCGAAATCGATCCATTCCCATCGAAGCCCGAGCACTTCGCCGAGCCGCGCGCCGGTGAACACCAGCAGCTTGACCGCGGCGATGGCATAGGGCGAGCCGTCGTAGGCCGTGAGCGCTTCGCCGAGCCGCGCCAGTTCGGCCGGCGACAGCATGCGCTCGCGCTTGCGCTCGGCGAATTTCTCGACATGGCGGCAGGGGTTCGATCCGTCCGGCCGCAAGCCCCACCGCTCGGCGAGGTTGAACATCTTGGAAAGCACGGCGAGCACGCGGTTCGCCTGGTAGGGCGCCGCACGGTTCGCATGGTGAAGCTTGGTGACGTCGGCGCGGGTCACGTCCGCCACCTTCCGCTTGCCGAGCGGCGGCAGGATGATCTTGTCGAGCAGCCGCTTGTATTCGGCCGCGGTGCTGGCCTTGCGCTTCGTCTCGGACGCGATCCTTCCCCCACTTGACCCATTGAAATCACGAGCAGGCCGGGCGGGTGGGCAAGCGGCGACGGCATCGTGGCGGATGATGCCCGAAGATCCTCGCTTCAGCCCGAGCCGGCAAAGTCGGCTGCAACGTCAATGCCCGAATTTGTCGGGGTCGGGGTTGCGGCGTTCGGCAAAAGCGCGGCTGAGTTCGTGCGACTCCTCGGTTTCGAGATAGCCGCGCAGCAATAAATCGTGGGCCATCCGCGACAGGCCGGCGGCGCCGCCGTGACGCGCGCCGAACGCGCTCTTGATCGCGGCCAGCGCAAAGGCGCCGCGCTCGGCGATTTCGAGCGCCATTTCGCGCGTCGCCGCGGCGAGCCGATCGTCGGGCACGACCTGGTTGATCATGCCGAGCTCGAGCGCCTCGCGCGCGGTCAGCCTTTGGTTGCGGAACCAGATCTCCTTGGCCTTCTTCTTGCCGACCAGATCTTCGAGATACCAGGTGCCGTAGCCGGCGTCGAAACTGCCCATCATCGGTCCGACCTGGCGGAAGATGGCGCTTTCCTTGGCGATCGTGATGTCGCACATGACCTGCAACACATTGCCGCCGCCGACCGCGTAGCCGTTGACCGCGGCGATGACCGGCTTTTGCAGCCGCTCGATCGAGTTGTACATGTCGAGCACCGGCAGCACGCCCGGATAGAGCAGGGTATCCTCCAGCCCCTCCTTGCGCCCGCCGATACAGAAAAAGCGATCGCCAGCCCCGGTAATGACCAGCACGCGGGTGCGCGTCTCGCGGCGCACGAGGTTGATGCAATCGCGGATTTCCTGGCACATGATCGGGGTGAACATGTTGCCGTCCTCGGGGCGGTTCAGGGTCAGGGTGCCGACCGGCCCGTCCTCGGCGTAGCGGATCGTTTCATAGCTCATCGCGTGGGCTCCTCGCGCAGGGATCTCGGTAAACGGAATGGAGGTGGAGAAATGTTACAGGATTTGCTGCCCCAGGCGGAACGGATCGCGGCCCGGCTCAAGGCGCGCAACGAGACGATCTCGATCGCCGAATCCTCGACCGCCGGCATGATCTCGGCGGCGCTGCTGGCGATCGCCGGCGCATCGGCCTATTTCATGGGCGGCGGGGTCGTCTACACAAGGCAGTCGCGCGCTGCGTTGCTTGGCGTGACCGAGCAGGAGATGACCGGCATCACGCCGTCGACCGAAGCCTATGCGCTGCTGTTCGCCCGCAAGATCCGCGGCAAGCTAGCCACCAGCTGGGCGGTCGGGGAAACCGGCACCGCCGGGCCGACCGGCAGCCGCTACGGCCATGCCGCCGGGCATTCCTGCATCGCCGTGATCGGCCCCGGCGGCGAGCGCTCGATCACCGTCGAAACCGGCAATTCCGACCGCATCGGCAACATGCGCGCGTTCTCGATGGCGGCGCTCGATCTGCTCGAAAAAGCGCTCGGCTAGTGCTCCCGATCGCTCAGGCGGCGGCGAGCTGGCGGGGGCGGTAGATCGAGATGTGAGCGATGCGGGCGATCGGGATGCTGCGATCGGCGAAGACCAGCACGTCGAGATCGGCGAAGCGGTGGCCCTTCTTCTCGTAATTCGCGGTGACGCAGGCGCGCGCCGACAACTCGGCGCCGATATGTGCCGCGGCGAAATGCTCGACCCGGCTGCCGACATGCATCCACGGCCCGAGCGCCACATTGTGGCGCAGGGCCCAGTTGCCGATGTGCAGGATCGTCCCCGGATGGACCAGGCCCGCGGCGGCATAGAGCGGCAGGGTCTCGCGCACATCATGCAGATATTGCCGGGCCTGCGTGTCGCCCATTCGAAACGGATGGATCGCGAACCAGGTGCCGACCGCCAGCGTCGTCTCGTCAGCCGGCGGCCGGTTGCGCGGGCGGGTCCGGCGGCTGCGGGGCCTCGGCGAAGGCGGCGGGCAGCGGCGACGCTTCGGCCGGCAGCGCGGCCCGCCCGGTGGCGCACAGCTCGCCGCGGCTTTCGACGCGCAGCTCGAGCCCGGCCGCCGTCTCCGCCGCAGTCACGACCGCTGCGTCGCCGTCATAGACGGGCTTCAGCAGGCGGCATTCGGCGGTGCCGCGCTCGAGCCAGGCGCGGCCCCAGCGCGCCACCGGCAGATGCGTCATGTAGGCGTAAACTTCGACCCCTGGCACGAGCCCGCCCTTGAAGCCGAAACGGCGGGCGACCGAATCGTCATGGATCTTGTTCTCGGATTCCTTGGCGGTGTTGAACGCCTCGACGCGATAGGGGCCGACAGAGAATTCGGTCATGGCTCGGGTTCCTGCACTCGGCTATAAGCGCCGGCGACAGGCTTGCACCGCGCCGGCACCGGCGCAATCCCTTCCCGACCATCGAGGCCGTCATGGACAGCGACCTTCCCGAATACGAGCTTTACGCGATTCGCTATGCCGAGCGCGACGCCCGGCGCTCGGACCATTTCATCGGCGGCGACCCGCATGACGGGCCGATGCCGATGGATTATTTCGTCTGGGCCGCGATCGGGCGCGCGCGCAGCTTTGTCATCGACACCGGCTTTACCGCCGAGGTCGCGGCGGCGCGCGGCCGGCGGCATCTGCGCTGCCCGGCCGAGTCATTGGCGCTGGTCGGGCTCGACCGCAACAATGTCGCCGACGTGATCCTGACCCACATGCATTACGACCATGTCGGCACGTTCCACCGCTTTCCGGCCGCGCAATTTCACTTGCAGGAAACCGAGCTGCATTACACGACCGGGCATTTTATGCGCCATCCGTTTCTCGCCCGCTCGTTCGAGGTGGAGGATGTCGTCGGCATCGTGCGGCTGAATTTCGCCCGCCGCGTCCGCCTCTATAACGGCCCGGTCGAGCTGGCGCCGGGGATCAGCCTGCATCCGGTCGGCGGCCATACGCCGGGCATGCAGTTCGTGCGCGTGCATACGAGCCGCGGCTGGGTCGTCCTCGCCTCCGACGTCAGCCATTACTACGAGAACATGGAAACCGGCCGTCCCTACACCGCCGCCTTCCACATCGGCGACATGATCGATGCCTACGACACCTTGCGCGCCCAGGCGCCCTCGCCGCAGCACATCATCCCGGGCCACGATCCGCTGGTCATGCGCCGCTACCCGGCGCCCAGCCCCGCGCTCGAAGGCCTCGTCGTCCGCCTCGATGTCATGCCGCGGGAGTAAGATGTAATGCCGCGACGCCGTGACCCGTTGTTTCCGCCAATGAAGGCTTAGTCGACGCGTTCGAGGATGGCGTTGAAGAGTTCGGTGCGGCGCTCTTCGAGGTTGCGGGCGGAGTTGTGGAACATCGCCCGCCAATCAACTCCGAGGATCAGATGGGTGCCGAGCGGCGGCGGCGCATTGCCGGCGCCGGTGGTACGGGCGCGGCGGGCGGACGCTTCGAGCGCTTCCGGCGTCGTGTCCTGCCAGGTGACGACGCGAAAGCCGGCGGCTTCGAGCTTGGCCCGTGTGTCGGCGGCGGAAAACAAAAAGCTGATGCCCGGCTCTCGCGCCCACTGCACCGGGAAATGCGGGGTGCCGCCGGGCCCCGCCGCGACCTCCTGTAAGGCCAGCCGGCCGCCGGGTTTGAGGACCCGGCGCATCTCGCGATAGAGGCGGTCGCGGTCGGCGATGTTCATCGCCGCGTTCTGCGACCACACCACGTCGAAGCTTTCATCGGCGAAGGGCAGATAGAGCGCGTCGCCCTGGCGATAGTCGACCTTGCCGGCGAGCCCGGTGCGGCGGGTCAGCATCTCGGCGACGCGGACGAATTCAGCCGTGAGATCAATGCCGCTGGCCCGTACGCCGTAACGCCAGGCGAGAAACCGCGACGGCCCGCCGAGCCCGGAACCGACATCGAGCACGCGTTCCCCGCCGGTCAGACCGAGCAGCTCGGCAAGCCGGATCGTAGCCGGCCGCTGGCCGCCGTGGAACTCGTCGACCGGTGCCAGATCATCCGGCGTCAGATGGTCGATATCCTTCCCCATGCCCTGCAATGCCGCGAGGATCGCCACGCCAAGGTCGACGCTCGTGTAATGGTTCTCGACCGGATTGGCGGGCATTTCATGCCTCCTGCACCGCTGCGCCTGGGATACTGTGAGCGCTGGCGAGATCGGGAGTCCAGAGCATGCGCCTGCTGATCGCGATGATGAAGCACGAGACCAACACCTTTTCGCCGGTGCCGACGCCGCTGGCGCGGTTCGGGCATGGGCCGGGGCCGCTCTTCGGCGAGGCGGCGGTCAGCGCCTATCGCGGCACCGGGACCGGGCTCGGCGCCTATCTCGATCTGGCCGAGCGCGAAGGGGCCGAGTTCGTCCTGCCGATCGCCGCCGGGGCGCCGCCGAGCGGCCCGGTCGAGGATATGGCCTACCGGAAGATCACCGATGCGATCTGCGAAGCGGTCGCGCAGGGCGGCTTCGACGGCATCATGCTCGACCTGCACGGCGCCATGGTCACCGAAAGCCTGGAAGACGGCGAAGGGCAGTTGCTGAAGCGGCTGCGTGCGATCGATCCGAAGACCCCGATCGCCGTCGCGCTCGACATGCACGCCAATCTGTATGACGAGATCATTGCCCATGCGACCGTGGTCGCCGGCTATCGCACCTATCCGCATATCGACACCTACGAAACCGCGCTGCTGGCCGGCGAGATCCTGCTGCGCACGATGCGCGGCGAGGTCCGGCCGGTGATGGCGTGGGGCAATGTGCCGATGCTGCCGCATGTGATGCGGCAGGGCACCGACGACCATCCGAACCGGGAATTGCAGCAGCGCTGCGCAGCGATGAGCGCGGAGGGCGCCTTGGCCGCCAGCCTCTTTACCGGCTTTCCGCATGCCGACATCGCGAATGCCGGGCTGAGCGCGGTGGTCGTCACCGACGGCGACCGCAGGCTCGCCGAGGAGCTGCGCGACGAGCTGCTGGACCGGGCCTGGGTCGAGCGCGAGGCCTTCGTCTATCGGATCGAGCCGCTGGCGCAATCGGTCGCGCGCGCCAAGGCGATGCATGCCCCGCAACCGGGCGACGGGCCGATCGTGCTGCTCGACCATTACGACAATTCGGCCTCGGGCGGCACGATGGACACGACAATCGTGCTGGCGGAGATCCTGCGGCAGGGGCTCGAAAACGTCGCCGCCTTCGCGATCTTTGACCCGCAGGCGGTGAGCCGGGCGATCGCCGCCGGCGTCGGCGCCGAAATCACCCTGTCGATCGGCGGCAAGATCGCGATGCCGGCGATCCCGGGGAAGAGCCCGCCTCTGACCGTGACCGGCACGGTCAAGACGATCTCGAACGGGCGATACCGGAATCGCGGCCCGATGGCGCGCGGCGTGCTGATGGATATGGGGCCGTCGGTGGTGATCGACACCGGCACCGTCGAGATCGTCCTGATCTCGCACCATGTCGAGCCTTCGGACCTGAACTGCCTGCTGGCCCTCGGCATCGATCCCCGGCAAAAGCGCTATGTCATGCTGAAAAGCCGCATCCATTGGCGCGCCGGGCTCGGTAAGCTCGCGAAAGCCGTGGTCGATTGCGCCGGCATCGGCGTCTGCACCTCGGATTACGGCCAGCTCGAATTCAGGAAGGTCAGGCGGCCGATCTACCCGCTCGACCTGGCCAACCGCTGAGATTGTGCTTTCAGGCGTTGCCGCGAACGCCGATCACCCGGCGCCGGCAGCTTCGGTCAAACGCCGCCAATCGATCGTGCTGCCGAGCCTGAGCGGCGTGCCGGCCTCGGGCATCGGGTATTTGAGCCCGGTCGCGCAGTTGAACAGCACCACCCGCTCGCCGGCGCCGACCCGGCCGTCGGCGAGCGCCTGTTTGTAGGCGGCATAGGTCGCCGCGCCCTCGGGACACAGCAGCAGCCCCTCCTCGGCGGCAACCTCGCGCCACGCCGCCGTGATCGCGTCGTCCTCGATGGCGATGGCGAACCCGCCGCTCTCGCGCACCGCGCGCAGGATCAGGAAATCGCCGACCGCCTGCGGCACGCGGATGCCGGCGGCGAAGGTATGTGCGTTCTCCCAGCGCGGCGCGTGCTCGACGCCGTCCTCCCATGCCTTGACCATCGGCGCGCACCCGGCCGCCTGGACCGCGACCATGCGCGGGCGCTTCGGCCCGATCCAGCCGAGCGCCTCGAGCTCGGCAAACGCCTTCCACATGCCGATGATCCCGGTGCCGCCGCCGGTCGGATAGAAGATCGCGTCGGGCAGGTCCCAGCCGAGCTGCTCGGCCAGCTCGAGCCCCATCGTCTTCTTGCCTTCGATGCGGTAGGGCTCGCGCAGGGTCGAGCAATTGAACCAGCCGACCGCCTTCTCGCCCTCGGCGACGAGCCTGCCGCAATCGTCGATCAGCCCGTCGACCAGGAACACCTCGGCACCCTGCATCGCGATCTCGCGGACATTCACCGCCGGCGTGTCGTCCGGGCAAAAGACGTAGGCCTTCATCCCGGCGCGCGCGCAATAGGCGGCCATCGCGGCGCCGGCATTGCCGTTGGTCGGCATCGCCATCGTCGTGACCCCGAGCTCCTTGGCCATCGACACGGCGAGCGCCAGCCCGCGCGCCTTGAACGAGCCGGTCGGCAGGCGTCCCTCGTCCTTGACCAGGATCTCGCCGCCGTGTGCGAGCCGCGCGGCAATGCGCGGCAGCGCGACCAACGGCGTCACCACTTCGCCGAGCGAGACCACGTTTTCCGGCCGGCGCACCGGCAGCAGCTCGCGGTAGCGCCACAAGGTCTGCGGGCGGGCCGCCAGCGCCGCCTTCGACAGCGCGCGGCGAACCCCGTCGAGGTCGTAGCGCACCAAAAGCGGCCGGCCGGCCCGCGACAGGGCGTGCAACGTGTCGGCGGGGTAGCGCTCGCCGGTCAGCCCGCATTCGAGATGGGTGACGAAGGTCGGCAGGTTGCCGCCGGTCCAGTTGTAATCGGTCATCTTGTTCGTCCTCAATCTTCTTGATATTCGGCGGGCGCCGCTTCGTTTCTTCGCGTAATTTTCTGTCTCATCGAGGGCCAACTCAACGAAATTCGATCGCAACCGACATGGCCGCCTGCCATTTCCGGTCGGGCTGTCGAGCGTCCATCCGCGGCGTTTCGACACGTCCTTGCCCGGCATGACCCGGCAATCCATGATAGCGTGGTACAGGGATGCCAGGCTTCGGGGCAGGCATCACGGGAGGTTGGGAAAAGATGGACGGCACCGCGCAATTGCTCGAAACCGATCGCCAGTTTCTGGTTCACCCGCTGCACCACCCCGACGATCATAAAGCTCCGCTGGTCATCGTCGAGGGTAGGGGCGAGCTGTTGCGCACTGCCGACGGCCGCGAATTCGTCGATGGGCTTTCGGGCCTGTGGAACGTCAATATCGGCCACGGCCGCGGCGAGCTGGCCGACGCCGCCGCGGCGCAGATGCGCCGCATCGCCTTTGCCTCGGCCTATATCGGCCAGACCAACGAGCCGGCGGTCCGGCTCGCCGAAAAGATCGTCGGTCACGCCTATCCCAATTCGGCCGCCGTCTATTTCACCACCGCGGGCGCCGAATCGAACAAATCCGCCTTCAAGTTCGCGCGCTATTACTGGAAGGTCAAAGACCGGCCGGCCAAGACCAGGATCATCTCCCGCATCCACGCCTATCACGGGGTGACGATGGCGGCGATGAGCGCCACCGGCATGGCCGCTTATCACAAGATGTTCGGGCCGCTGGTGCCGGGCTTCCTCCAGGTGGCGCCGCCCTATGCCTATCGCTGGGCCGGCAACGAGGAGCCGGGCAGGGGTGCGGCCGAAGCGGTCGAGCAGGCGATCCTCGCCGCGGGCGCCGATACCGTGGCGGCGGTGATCGCCGAGCCGGTGATGGGCGCGGGCGGCGTCATCGTGCCGCCGCCCTCCTATTTCCCGCTGCTGCGGGAGATTTGCGATCGCCACGATGTGCTGCTGATCGCCGACGAGGTCATCACCGGGTTCGGGCGCACCGGCAAATGGTTCGCGCTCGGCCATTGGGGGGTCGAGCCCGATCTCGTCTCCTTCGCCAAGGGGGTGACGAGCGGCTATCTGCCCTTGGGCGGCGTGATCGCGTCGAAACGCGTGCATGAGGCGATCGAAAGCGCGCCCGCCGACCGCAAGTTCATGCATGCGGCGACCTATTCCGGCCACCCGGTGTGCTGCGCCGTCGGTTTGCGGAATGTCGAGATCATCGAGAGCGAGGGGCTGGTCGAGCGCGCCGCGGTGATGGGGAGGCGGCTGTTGGCCGGCCTCGAAGGGCTGCGCGACCTGCCGGCCGTCGGCGATGTGCGCGGCCTCGGCATGATGTGCGGCATCGAGCTGGTGGCCGACCGCGGCAGTAAGGCGCCGGCGCTCGGCCTCGGCGCGCGCATCACCCGCGAAGCGATGGCGCAGGGATTGCTGCCGCGCGTGCGGGCCGGCGGCACCGATCCGGCGATCGGCGACACGATCTGCCTGGCGCCGCCATTGATGACTCCGGCCGAAACCATCGACCGCATCCCCGAGATCCTGCGCGCAGCGATCCGGGCGGCGACAGGCTGAGCGCGGGCCGGCGCCATTGCCGCCGTTATCGGCGATCAGAAAGTGGCCGTGGCGCGCAAGGTGAACACCATTTCGGGACCGGAGGCGGGAGCCAGCGCCGGGTCAAAATAGAATTGAAGGTCGGGAGCGATCTGCAGGCCCTTGAAGACCGTGTAATCGTAGTAGATTTCGGCAACCCACTCGGCGTTGCGAGCGGGCTCCTCGACCGCAGCGAGGTTCGTCTTGTTCCAGGCAATGCCGAGGCCAAGCTGGTCCACCGGATCGTGGCGGAACGGGTTATTGCGGACGACGCCCCAGGAGACCGAAGTGGCAATTGGACTATTCGTTCCCGTCGCCGTATTTGCGCGCAGGAAAAGGCCCCAATCCGGGTCGATATTCTGTACGGCATTGAACGACAGGCCGCGCGAACTGGACAGCTCCTGCTCGGGCAAGGCAGGCTGCGCGTACCATAGAACGCTATACTGTCCGCCGCCCAGCAATTTCGGCGCCCATTGCGCGGCCAGGAAGTAAGCATCCTTGCCGCCGGCGATGCTGCGCGTGGTGATCGTCGATCCGGCGAGGTTGGTGGCGCCCTGAAACCCGCCGGCGAAGACGAGATCCTGTTCCGGTGCCGCCGCCTGCACATAGGCGCCGAGATCGCCGCTGACATAGGTTTGCGTCGCATTCTGCGCCAGCGCGTAGTTGATGAAGTTCGTCTGGGCGTTGCCGGCATATTGATTGGTGTCGTAGGCGCCGAACGAATATTGCCCGATCGTCAGCGACAGCCAGCGCCAGTCGCCCGGCAAAGTGTGGGTATAAGTCAGCTGCGCGTAATCGGTCGTGTTCGCTCCCCAGTCGCTCGGCGGCGTCAGCAGTGCGGCGCGCGTCTGGAATGCCGGCGTGTTGGTTCCGGTCCAGTACTGGTTTTGCTGCATCCAAAACGCAAATGCGCCTGAGCCGACGGCGGTGTCGGCGAACGGCTTCCAGGTAATGCTTGGCGACCACACGAAATCGACGCCGGCCGAGCCGCCTTTCGGTGATCCCCACTGCGGCAATAAGGAAAGCTGCACGGAATATTCGATATCGTACTGGTTCTCCAGCTGCTCCTTCCATGCAACATACTGGTCGTAATAGGGGTCGAGGCCGGTGGAGACGTTCGGCTCGGCGAGGACCTGCTCCGGCGCCGCCGGGATTTCAGGCGGAACCTCATGGTGGAACGCCGCGGCGCGGACATCGGATATCGAGCCGAGGACCGCCGCAGCGCCGACGCCCGCCACTGCGAGCGCCGTTACCGCCGCGCCCCCGGCTCTGATGCTTCGGGCCAGATGGCGCACCGCCGCCGCGGTCAGCTCCTTCGCCGATGGCGAGCGGACGGCCTCACTGCCCGAGATGAACCCAGACCGATTTTGTCTGGGTCACCGTCAGCAAGGTTTCGAGGCATTTGTCGCGCCCGGTCCCCGATTGCTTGAACCCGCCCCAGGGCTGGGTCATGTCGCCGTGGTCGTAGCAATTGACCCAGATCACGCCGGCGTCGATGTCGCGCGCCATCTTGTGCGCGGTAGCGAGGTCGGAGGTCCAGATGCCGGCGGCCAGGCCAAAGATCGAATCATTGGCGATGTCGACGGCTTCGCCGATCGTGCGGAACGGCACCACTGCCGCGACCGGGCCAAAGATCTCCTCCCTGGCGATCGTCATCGCCGGGGTGACTCTGGTGAACAGGGTCGGCTCGACATAGGCGCCGTCGTCGAAGCCCGCCGGCGTGCCGCCGCCAAGCGCCAGCGCCGCCCCCTCCTTCTTGCCGGTGTCGATATAGGACAGCACCCGCTGCTGCTGGGTGCGGTTGACGAGCGGCCCCATCGTCGTCGCCGGGTCGAGCGGATCGCCGATGCGGAAGGCGCTCTTCGCCTTCGCCTCGAACCGCGCCACGAATTCGTCATGGATCGCGCTTTGCACCAAGAGCCGCGAGCCGGCGCTGCACATCTCGCCCTTGTTGGCATAGATCCCGGTGATCGCGTAATCGACCGCCCGGTCGAGATCCGGCGCCTCGGCGGTGATGATCTGCGGCGACTTGCCGCCGGTCTCGACGGTGACGCGCTTCAGATTGGACTGGCCGGCATAGACCATCATCAGCTTGCCGACATCGGTCGAGCCGGTGAAGCTGATCTTGTCCACGTCCATATGCAATGCCAGCGCCTTGCCGACCGTGCCGCCGGTGCCGTGGACGACGTTGAACACGCCGGGCGGCCCGCCGGCTTCGAGGAACAGTTGCGCGAGCAGGGTCGCCGACAGCGGCGATTGCTGCGCCGGTTTCAGCACCACCGAGTTGCCGACCGCCAATGCCGGTGCCACTTTCCAGGCGCTCATCAGCAGCGGGTAGTTCCACGGCGTGATGCAGCCGACGACGCCCAGCGGCTGGCGCAGGATGTAGTGGAACGCATCGCTCGCCGTCGTCGTGACGACGCCCTCGGCCTTGTCGATCGTCTCGGCGAAATATTGAAACGTCAGGGCCGCCGCTGGCACATCGCCGGTGATCATGTCGATGACCGGCTTGCCGACATCGAGCGAATTGAGCAGCGCGAATTCCAAGCGTGTGCTGGTTGATCGCCGCGGCAAACCGATACAGCACCTCCATCCGCGACCGGGGCTCCATCCGCGACCAGACACCGGATTTGAAGGCGCGGCGGGCGGCGGCGACGGCCAGATCGACCTCGGCAGTGTCGCCGAGCGGCACTGCGGCGATGATTTCGCCATTCGCCGGGTTGACGGTCTCGAACTTCTTGCCGGACTGCGCGTCGACGAGCCTGCCGTCGATCAGCATCCGCGTTTCCGGACGCAGTGCCGCGGCATGCCGGCGGAAATCCTCGTACGTCAGCGTCTTCGCCTGCTCGGCGTTCACGGCGGGAATCCCCCTACAAATCGAGGACCAGGCCGGGATTGGCCCCGGCCTGGTCCGTGGTGCCGGCCGGGACCGAGCAGCACAGCAGCACCTGGCCCT
The DNA here is from genome assembly GCA_963814865.1 of uncultured Alphaproteobacteria bacterium. Taxonomy (GTDB): domain Bacteria; phylum Pseudomonadota; class Alphaproteobacteria; order ATCC43930; family CGMCC-115725; genus AP-15. The sequence goes on from CAWFEN010000009.1 coordinate 520,722, forward strand.
CGCCCCTGGGTGCCAGCGGTTCTTCGACATAGTCGACGGCGCCGCTGGTGATCCGCGTGGCGCAGGTGCCACAGATGCCGGAGCGGCAGCCGAATACCGGCGCCAGCCCGACCGATTCGGCAAGCTCGAGCAGGGTGCCCTTGTCGCGCGACCATTCCGCGGTGACTGCCGATTTGGCAAAGCGGATCGGTATCGCGCCGGCGCTCGGCGGCCCGATCCGCGCCGGCGCTTCGGTCTTGGCCTCCGGCTTCAGCGCCGTCCCCGAGCCGAACAACTCGTAATGAATCCGGTCGCGGCGCACCCCGATCCCGGTCAGCCCGTCATAGAGCGACTGCATGAAGGGCGGCGGACCGCACAGATAGAAATCGTAATCGTCGAGCGGCAGCAGCTCCTTCAGCACGTCGATCGTGATATGGCCCTCGCCGTCATGGGTCGCACCGAGCCGGTCGCCGCTGCCGGGCTGGCTGTAGCGGACATGCACCTTCATCGCCGGGTGGGCGGCGGCGAGCTCGCGGATATGCCTGCCGAAAGCATGAACGCGGCCGTTGTTGGTGCCGTGGATGAACCAGACCGGGCGGAACCGGCCGTGCCGGCGTCCCTCTTCGACGAGGTGGTTGGCCATCGCGATCATCGGCGTGATGCCGACCCCGCCGGAGACGAAGACGACCGGGCGGTCGCTCTCCGGTATCAGCACGAACCTGCCGCGCGGCGTCATCGCCTCGACGCGCAGCCCCGGTCTGGCGTTGGCGTGGAGGTAGGGGGATACCAGCGCGTTGCCGTCGGCGCGCCGGATCGACAGCCGATAGTGATCCGGGTTCGGCGTCGTCGACAAGGTGTAGGTGCGCAGCGCCGGCTGCGCCTGGCCGGGGATCGCCACCCGGATCGGCAGGAATTGGCCGGGCTCCCATGGATCGAGGGGCTTGCCGTCGACGCGGCGCAGATAGAACGAGCTGATGATCTCGCTCTCCGGCTCGATCTTGAAGATTTCGAGATCCACATAGGCGTTGCGCTCGCTGTCGGGGGCCGCCGACGCATCCGGGAGCAGCGGGATCGTGCGCGACACCGCCGGGGCTGCGATCGCGGCACCGGCCGAAGGCGCTGCCGGCTGGCCGCTTACGGCGTCGACGATCAGCTTCTGGAAATGGACGACCAGATGCTCGCTGTTGGTCAGGAACCGGCCACGGTCGGGAATGCCGCCCAGCAGCCCGCGCTGCACCGACCCGACCAATACATCGTCCTCGGCGCCGACTTCCTTGTTGAAGGCGATCAGCTCCTGGGCAAACTCCTCGGTCACGCCGGGCGCGAAATATTGCTCGGAAAAGCCCTTGGTCCCGTTCGGTCCGTCCGGCATCCAGATGTCAACCGACAGATTGGGGAAGCCGGGGTTGATGTTGATGGTCATGTTCGGCCAGAGGAGGTGGTATTGCGACTGCGCGACCTCGCCGCCGACATCGTAAATCTTTACCTGGCTTCTGCCTTCGAGCGCGGAGGGACGCACCTGGCCGACCTGGGCCAAAACCCAGCCATGCACGGTCAGATGATAATTCTCCTGGCGCACGTCGATCGCCGCGCTGAAGCTCGGATGCGCGACCGCGCAGTGGTAGCATTCGAGGTAGTTTTCGAGCATCGTCTTCCAGTTGGAATAGGCCTGCCAGTCTTCGCGGCTGTGGAGCTCGAGCGTGTCGAGGTCGATGCCGCTGCCGGCGATGATGTCGAGCACCGGGCCGAAATAGGCGTGCACCGGCGCTGCGTCGCGATCGAGATTGACGAACACGAACGGACCCAGGGCTTCCGCCCGCAATGGCAGGAGCGGAAAATTCGCGAGCCGGAAATTGGGCTCGGTCGCCGAGCGCGGCGCGCCTTTGAGGGACCCCGACAAATCGTAGGTCCAGGCGTGATAGCCGCATTGCATGATTTTGGCGTTGCCGCGGCCCTTCATCACCTCGTGGCGGCGGTGCCGGCAGACATTGACGAAGCCCGCCAGCCCGTCATCGTTGCGGATTACCACCACCGGCACCTCGCCGGCATAGCCGGTGATGTAATCGCCGACGTTCTTCAGTTCGGACAGCGGCCCGATGTAATTCCAGGATTTTCGGAAGATTTGCACGATCTCCTGTTCGGTGATCGACGGGTCGGTGTACCAGTGGGCCGGCAGCGACTCGCCGCGATCGAGCGCCGCGAGCAAGCCGGCGGGGTTGTCGACGCTCTGGATCATAGCGATGTCGCTCCTCTGTCGGTCCTGGGATGGGCGCGGGTTGCCGGCCGGCTGTCCGCCGCCGGCGGCTAACCTGACGCCGAAGGCTGGGAAGACGCCGCCGGCAATGTCGAATCCTTCAGCATCAAGAGCGGCGTGAACAGGATCAGCACGGCGCTGACGCACAGCAGGAGCTGCGGGAAGCTCAACCGCGCCGAGGCGGCGGAAGCAAAGCCGCTGACCGCCATCTGCCCGACCGCGTAGGCGATATTATAGATCGCGTAGACGGCGGCGTAGCAGGAGAGGCCGCGGCGATCGACGGCATTGCCCAATTCCGCCGATGTCGGATTGAGCATGAAGGCATAGCAGACGCTGACCGCGCTCAAGCCGATCGCGGCCGGAACGGCGCCCTGATACAGGCTGAGGAACGGCAGCGCGATCGCCATCGCGGTGGTGCCGCCGGCGATCAGGCGGCGGATCGGCACGCGATTGGAGACCCAGCTGACGACCGGCGCGCTGAGGCCGTAGGCGACCGATCCGATGGTGAAGATCAGGCCGATCGCCGCGGCGCTCACCCCGGAGCGGGCCAGCTGCGCCGGCAGCAGCGGCTCGATGATCCCCCAGCCAATCGCCGCCAGGGCCACCGCCGCGGCCGCCACCAGCACGGTCTTATCGAGGAGCAGGGCGCGGATCCCGGAGCTCGCCTGTGCGCCGCCGCCCTGCTCGCGCGGGAGCAGGGACACGCACAACCCGGCTTCGATGACGACCAGCACGCCGGTCACGGCAAACGGCACGGAATAGCCGCCGAACTCGTAAAGCGAACCGCCGATGAGCGGGCCGAGCAGCGAACCGGCGGTGCTGCCCATCAGCGCATAGCCCATCATCTCGACCCGCCGGTCGGGATAATGCTCGGCGATCAGCGCGAGACCGGCCGTCCAGGCCGCCGCCGACGCGGCTCCCTGCAGCAGCCGCCCGAGCAGCAACAGGTAGAAGACCGGCGCGAAACAGAACAGGGCGAGCGCCATCGCCAATAGCACGACCGCGCCGATCAACGGGCGGCGACAGCCGATCCGGTCGCCAAGATAGCCGAACAGCGGCGTGGCGAAGAGGACGCCGACCGAATACCCGCCATAGAGCAGCCCCAGCTGCTCCTCGCTGGTGGCGTGCGCCGGGGAATAGGGCGTCAGCGGCACCAGCAGGCCATAGACCAGATAATCCATGAACAGGGCGAACGCGACGACGCCGACCACAGCCAGACGACCGGAACGCAGCTGTGCTAGCAAGACGCAAAGCCCATGGGCATGATCCCGTACCGCTGGCGAATGCGTCGGCAGGGCCGCGCCATCCCAGCCAATCGGATGCGCTAAATGTTCCTGATTCGATGAAGTTTCCGCTAACAGATTATCGTTGCTTTGTCAATGACGGCACCCTTGCCGGTCTATTCGTGTAATGTCGCGGCGAGCGGTTGATTTCTGCTGGCCGGCAGCGCCTCGCGGTGAGCCCCAGTGCGATCGACGCCGCCGATCGATGGCGCCGCCGTCACCGAGCGGGCTGGACGAAGCCGGTTTCGCGATTCACACTGACGGACAGGCATCCGCACGGGAGTAATCGGCGATGAACCTCGGAAAGCTCGGCGTCTGGCTGGGGATGGACGGCATGACCGCGGCGGCGGGTGCCGCCTTCGCCAAGCGGGTCGAAGCATGGGGCTATGCGGCGCTGTGGCTGCCCGAGAGCCGCGGGCGCAATGCGCTGGTGCATTCCTCGTGGCTCCTCGCCAACACGCAAGAGCTGATCGTCGCGACCGGGATCGCCAACATCTATGCCCGCGATCCGATGGCGATGGCGAACGGCCAGCGCGCGCTGGCCGAGCAATCGGGCGGCCGGTTCCTGCTCGGGGTCGGCGTGTCGCACCGGCCGACGGTCGAGGGCATGCGCGGTCACACCTATGGCCGGCCGGTGGCGACGATGCGCGCCTATCTGCAAGGCATGCGCGCGGCGGCCTACCAGGCGCCCGAGCCGCCCGCGGCGCCGCTGACCATCCTCGCCGCGCTCGGGCCGCGAATGATGGCGCTGTCGGCCGAGATGGCGGACGGCGCCCACCCCTACAACACGACGCCCGAGCATACGGCGCAGGCGCGCGCGATCCTCGGCCCCGGCAAGCTCTTATGCCCGGAGGTCTGGGTGCTGCTCGAGCGCGATCCGGCCGAGGCGCGCCGCGCCGCGCGCCAGGCGCTCTCCCGCTATCTTCAGCTCGAAAACTACGTCAGCGGCTGGCATCGCCAGGGGTTCGGCGAAGCCGATCTCGCCGGCGGCGGCTCCAACCGCTTTCTCGACGCCATGGTTGCCTGGGGCGACGAGGGCGCCATCCGCGCCCGCCTCCAGCAGCATTGGGACGCCGGCGCCGACCATGTCTGCATCCAATCGATCACGGCGCCGGCCGGCCGGCAGATCGGCGACGAAAGGCTCCTGGAGCTGCTGGCGCCGGCGCCGCGATCTTGACGGCTTCCGACGCCCGACCGACATTGTTCGGGCCGCTCCTGGTGACGCCAGGACGGGCGACCGCACCGGCTCGGACAGCGAGGGCACCTGGCCATGTATTCGGAAACCACGCGATCGATCAACGTCACGGTCAAGCCTTTCTACCTCGAGGACCAGTCCTCGCCGGCGGAGGACCATTTCGTCTGGGCCTATCACGTGCGCATCGAGAACCGCGGCGAGGAGACGGTCCAGCTGCGCCGCCGGCACTGGAAGATCACCGACAGCCGCGGACAGGTGCAGGAGGTGCGCGGCCCCGGCGTCGTCGGCGAGCAGCCGGTGCTCGGCCCCGGCCAGAGCTTCGAATATACCAGCGGCACGCCGTTGCCGACCCCGTCCGGCATCATGGTCGGCAGCTACGAGATGGAGACGCGCGGCGGCGAGAACTTTTCGGTCCGCATTCCGGCGTTTTCGCTCGACAGCCCGCATCAGCCGGTCCGGCTCAACTGAGCGCGCTGCGGGAACCTCCTTGGGACCCATGTCTGTCAGCCTTCCGCCTGCACCTTTCCAACCACAAAGAGCCTGCACCTTTCCAACCACAAAGAGACTGTCGATGTCGTCAGCCCTAGCACCGTCATTGTCCATGCCGCAGCCGCTTTCCCGACAAACCGCCCTGCCGCGGCCGAGCCGCGCCGAAGCCGAGGAGGCGGTGCGCACGCTGATCCGCTGGGCCGGCGACGACCCGCAGCGCGAGGGGCTGCTCGGCACTCCCGACCGCGTCGTGCGCGCCTTCCGCGAGTTCTTCAGCGGCTACGACGAAGACCCGGTGGCGCTGCTGCACCGCACCTTCGAGGAAACCGACGGCTATGACGAGATCGTCCTGCTGAAGGACATCCGCTTCGAATTGCATTGCGAGCACCACATCGCCCCGATCATCGGCAAGGTTCATGTCGCCTATCTGCCGAGCAACCGCGTCGTCGGCATCTCCAAGCTCGCCCGGCTCGTCGAGGTCTATGCGAGGCGGCTGCAGATCCAGGAAAAGATGACGGCGCAGATCGCCAACACGCTGGACGAGGTCTTGCGGCCCAAGGGCGTCGCCGTCGTCATCGAGGCGGCGCACCAATGCATGACGACGCGCGGCGTGCACAAGCCCGGCGTGACCATGGTGACGAGCCGCATGCTCGGCGTGTTCCGCGACGATCCCTCGACCCGGCGCGAGGTGCTGGCCATGGTCGGGACCCCTGGCGGCGCCAGGCTCGCCAACGTCTGAGCCATCCGGGTCCGGGCCGTCGGGGCTCGGGCCATTCACCCCTGCGGGCTGTCGGGGTGGACCCGGATGCCGGGCAGGACGCGGCGGAAGATGCGCATGTCGGCGGCATAGCGGGCCGGCGTGGTGATCAGGTCGGCACCGATCTCGATCCCGTCAGACGGGTCGCCGCCGGTCTTGCGCAAGACAATACAGGTGACCTCGATATGGCCGTCGTCGAACCGGCGGCGGCAGCCCGCCGCCTCGCGGCCGCTGATCTTTGCATCATGCAGCCAGACGATGTCCTTGGCATCACGCCCGCGGCACTGGATTTTGGCCAGACCCCAGGCCGTATCCGCCTCCCCGTCGACGTTGAACTCGGCATCAACGCTAATGTTCGGCATCAACGTTAATATTCGGCATCAACGCTAATGTAGGGAGAAAATCTTTGGGAATCTGCATCGCATTTCGACTGAGCCAGTGGAAACCATAAGCCGTGATTGGGGCACGGAGGTGAGTTCATACAGGCGCGCAATCCCGTCGCAATTGCCGCAGAAAATCGTAGTTGACGTTATGATAGTGCGATGACATCGGTATGGGGATGCCATGACACAGCGGCGCGACGACCGTGGCCATGACCATCGATTTCGAGAACGAACCGATCTTCATCAAATCTCTCGCTTCGTTTTCCACGACGACAGGTGAACAGGTATCGAGCCGATAACGCCGAGCACAAGTGCGGGCCATCTCGGATTTTCATTATATTTCGTTGCGAAGAGCCTGTTGACGAAATGCTGGGCGCTGGTCGCGCCAGTGATTCACAAAGCCAACCCGGCGTGACAACCCCGATGTCCCGAATCGTTATCATCGGCAACGCAGGTGGCGGCAAGTCCACCTTGGCACGCAAGCTCGCGCAGCGGTGCGGCCTTCGGCATGTCGAGATCGACAGCCTACTTTGGCAACAGGGCTGGAAACCCACCCCGGCAGAAATCTATGAGCGGCAACATGCCGAGATCATCGCCGGGGACGATTGGCTTATTGATGGGCTGGGCCGACAGGCCACGATCGCCGATCGCATCGCTCGCGCGACGGACATCATCCTGATCGACATGCCATTGTGGATGCACTTCTGGTTGGCAGCCGAGCGGCAAATTGCCTGGAGCCGGGCGATACCAGAGCATACGCCTGGAGGCATCACGCAGATGCCACCCACACAGGTTTTGTTCCGAACCATATGGGAGGTGGAGCAGACCTGGATGCCAGAACTGCGCGTGCTATGCCAGGAAGCCGAGAAACATGGCAAGACACTCACACGCCTCGCGGACGTTGATGAACTCGACGCTTTCGCAAAGAGTGTCTCTGATCAAGGTCGATGATCTGCGCGGACTAAGAACATAGGAGTTTTTGCTAAATACCTGCATGAAGGTCATGCAGGCCAGCAAGGACAAAATCTACGGAAATCCACCCGAATATCAGAGATGCGCAGCAAGAAATCCACCTATCCCGGCGGCGGCGCGGGGGCCGGGATCACGCGCGTCTCGGCCAGCGGCGGGTCGCCGAAGCGCAGCCGGATCTGGTATTTCTGCCAGGCGCGGCGGTAGGCGACCGGGTCGGGGAGCGGGATCGCAGCGCTGGAGAGGGTGGCGAGCAGCCGGGTCTGCGGCTGCGGTGCGGTCCCGACCACGCTCGGGACCAGCGCGTTCGTCCCGCTCTCGGCAGCACCAAAACCGCCGCCGGCGGTGCTGTTGCCGAAAGGTTGGTAGGAGGTCGTGGCCGGCGCCGGTGCTGCCGCGATCGAGGCGGCCGGGGTCGCCTGGCCGTCGGGGGCGACCAGCTCCGCGCGGCGCAGCGGCAGGCGGGTAAAGGCGTCGATCTCGATGACGTCGGCGACCCCGCCGGGCGGAAACCGTGCCGCGATCCGATCGGCCGGCAATGGCGCCGGCCCGCCATTGCCGCAGGCCGCGAGCAGGGCGAGCATGACGACGGGGAATGCGATGCGCATGGCTTGCGGGATGTAGCGCGATATCGGCCGCGCGGGAAGCGCGACACGCCCATGCTGGTGACATCGGCGCAATCCGCATGGCACACTGCGGCGCGGATCATCGGAGGGTAGATTTCTCATGTCGGTCGGCATTGCGGCGCACGGCGCCGATCTCGGAACCGTCGAAGACCGCAGCTTTGTCATCCGCGACTTCGGTCTGGCCAACGGCGCCGTCATGCCCGAAGCCAAGATCGCCTACGAAACCTACGGCCGGCTGATGCCCGACGGCAGGAACGCGGTGCTGATCACCCACGGCTACACCAGCAGCCACCACGCCGCCGGCCGCAATCCCGCCAACGGCAATCTGCCGGGCTGGTGGGACGGGCTGATCGGACCGGGCAAGGCGATCGATACCGACCGGCTCTTCGTCGTCTCCTCGAACATGCTGGGCTCGTCTTTCGGCTCGACCAACGGGGCGAGCCGCAACCCCGCCACCGGCAAGCCCTACGGCCCCGATTTCCCGGCGATCACGGTGCGCGACATCGTCGCGGCGGAAAAGGCGCTGCTCGACGCGCTCGGGGTTCGCCACCTGGTCGCCGTGGCCGGCCCGTCGTATGGCGGCTATCAGGCCTTTCAATGGGCCGTCGCCTATCCCGCGATGATGGACGCGGTCGTCGCCGCCGTGACCGCGCCGCAGGCCCACAACGCCGAAGCGCGTCTGGCCGAACTCGAGGCCCGGCTCGCCACCGATCCCGGATGGAATGGCGGCCGCTATTACGAGACGGGCGGCGCCAAGACCGCGCTGACCGAGCTGCGCTTCGAGACCCTGATGCGATACGGCTACAACGAGCAGCTCGCCGGCCGCTATCCGGACAAGGCAGCGCGCGAGCGGGCGATCCGCGAACTCGCCGCCGGGTGGGCGCGCAACTGGGACGCGAATTCGCTGGTGATCCTGCGGCGCGCCACGATCGGCTTCGACACGGCCAAGGACTTTGCCGGGATCCGGGCGAAAATTCTTTACGTCCTGTGCCGGACCGACGTGCTGTTCCCGCCGGCGATCGCGCCCGGCGTCATGCGCGATCTCGCCGCCGCCGGGGTCGAGGCCCGCTATTTCGAGATCGACAGCAATCTCGGGCATTCGGCGAGCGGGCCGGAGCATGCCAAATGGTCGCCCGTGCTGCGCGAATTTCTGGCGCCGCTGCTGGCCCGGCTCGGCTAGCTCCGGCCGGCCGCGGCGCGGCTCAGCCGCGCCCGGTCCCGTTCTCGCGCCGGACGGCCCGCTGCAGATAGTCGAGCGCCGCCTCGAACTGGGCGTCGTTGCCGGTGCCGATGATCAGCGGCTTGATCGGATGGTCATAGGGTTCCGCCGCGGCGGACCGGCCGTCGCCGGTCGGCGCGCCATGCGTGCCGTTCAGCGATCCGGTGTTCTTGAGCGCCCCGTAAAGATCGCTTTCATAGGTGACGAGGGCATTCGCCACCTGCTCGTCTTTCGGCAGGTTGACGACGATGTCGGGCGTTATGCCGTGGCCTTGGATCGAGCGCCCGGAGGGCGTGTAGTAGAGCGCCGTGGTCAGCCGCAAGGCACCCCGCCCCTCGATCGGGATGATTGTCTGCACCGAGCCTTTGCCGAAGCTCCGGGTGCCCATCAAGGTCGCGCGGTGATGGTCCTGCAGCGCGCCCGCGACGATTTCGGCGGCTGAGGCCGAGGCGCTGTTGATCAGCACGACGATCGGCGTCCCGCGCAGCAGGTCGCCGGCCACCGGCGCGCGATAGACGCGGTCGTCCTCGCTGTTGCGGCCGTGGGTGGTGACCACGACCCCGCCGTTGATCAGTTCTCCGGTCGCGTCGACGGCGGCGTCGAGCAATCCGCCGGGGTCGTTGCGCAGGTCGAGGATGAAGCCGTTGAGCCGGCCATGCGCCTGCTCCTTCAGACCGGCGATGGCGTCGGCCAGCTCGGAGGCGGTGTTTTCGGTAAACGTGGTGATGCGCGCATAGCCGATCTTGCCGGGGTTGAGCTCCGACTTGACCGAGACGACATGGATGATCGCCCGATGCAGGGCGATATCGAACGGCGCCCGGCCGCTGCGGGCGATGGTCAGCGTCACCGCGCTGCCGGCGTCGCCGCGCAGCCGCTTGACCACCGCCTCGACATCCATCCCGCTGGTCGGCTTCCCGTCGATTCTGACGATGCGGTCGCCGGGCTCGATGCCGGCGGCCGCAGCCGGGGTGCCCTCGATCGGCGCGATGACCTCCGGCACCTGGCCCTCCAAGGTCAGCTCGATGCCGATCCCGCCGAACTGACCGCGGGTGACCGCAGTCATCTGCTGGTACTGCTCCTGGTCCATGTAGTCGGAATGCGGGTCGAGCCGGCTCAGCATGCCCTTCAGGGCGTCGGTGGTCAGCTCGTCGCCGGTTACCGGATCGACATAGTTGCTCTGGACCGTCCTGGCCACGTCCTGCATCAGGCCGAGATCGACCCCGCCGGACTGCGCCGCGGTCCCGGCGCCGGCGCTGTCGCAGCCGTGAAGCGCGATGGTCATCAGGGCGGCGGCGGCGGCGCGGACGAGCGGGCGGTAGGAGGCGAACATCATCGTTTTCCGGCGAGGGGACGTTTTGCGGCCGATGCGGGGGGACGGCCCTGCGCTCCCCCGCCGATCGTGTCGTGGCCGGATCGCGTCCGGTCGTCGCAGAATGTAGTCGTCTGCCGGCCGGCTTCCAGGGCGCGTCTTTCGCGACAGGCTAATCGAAGGTAAAGCCGCGGGCGCGCAGGTGGACCGGAAAGCCCTGGCCTTCGGGCTGCGCGGCGGCTTGGCGCGCCTTGTCCTCGGACCAGCCGTAGAAATCGGCATGGCCGAAGGTTTGCGGCGCGCGCTGCTGCTCGTGCGGGATCGCATGGCGGGCGGCGCGCCGCCGGTCATAGGCGTCGACCGCCTCGGCCAGCCGCAAATCGTCATAGCGGTCGGTGTGAACGGTTACCGCGAGCGGCAGGCGCATGCTGATATGGCCCTCGGCGGCGGGATAGCCGAGGCTGAGCCCGGCCACCGGAAACACCTTCTCCGGCAATTCGAGAATCGCGGCGACGGCATCGGCGTGGTTGCGGATGATGCTGATCGGGCAGCAGCCGAGCCCGGCCGTCTCGGCGGCCAGGATGCAGGTCTGCAGGACCAATGCCGCGTCGATTGCGGCATTGAAGAACCCTTCGAGCCGGCCGTTTTCCTGCGGGTGGCCGCGCAACCCGCCGAGCCGCTCGAGGCGTCGGGCATCGCCGCAAAATACCAGGAACACCGGCGCGTTGCCGATCCACGGCATATCCGGGACCAATTTCGCCAGCCGATCGCGCCGGACGCGGTCGTCGACGCGGATGACCGACACCTGTTGGAAATCCGATTTCGCCGAGGCCGAGAAGGCGGCGCCGAGCAACAGCTGCAACAGCGCCTCGGGCACCGGGCGCGGCGCGTAGCGCCGGTGGGTGCGCCGCAGCAGGACACGGCGCAACCAGGGAATTTCGGGAACCTCGCCCGCCGGCGGCGCCTCGTCGTCAAACCGGGCGCGCCATTCGGCTTCGTAGCCCCCGCTCATCGCCGGCACTACCGGCTCACGCGGGACGGTCACGCCGGCACCAGGCGGGCGAGTTCGGCCGCGTCGAAATCGTATCTCGTGTTGCAGAACTCGCAGGTCACGGTGGTCACCCGCTCCCGACGCATGTCGTCGATCTCGTCCGCCGGGAAGGCGCGCAGGATCCTCTCGATCCGCTCGCGCGAGCACCGGCAGCGGGCTTCGAGCGGGTGGGTGTCGTAGACCCGCACGCCCTCCTCGTGAAACAGCCGGTACAGCAGGCGGTGCGGCGGCAGGTCGGGATCGATCAGCTCCGCCGCGGTGGCCGAGCTCATCAGCACCATCGCCCGCCGCCAGCCATCCTCGACATCGTCGGCGATCACGCCGTAGCCGCCCTCGGGCGGCACGCGCTGCAACATCAGCCCGCCGGCGCGCCAGCCGCCCGCATGCCCGCTGCGGCCGACCGCGAGCTTGATCCCGGCCTGGATCTGCTCCGACTGACGGAAATAATGCTGCGCGCAGTCGGCAAGCGTCGCGCCGGCAAGCTCGACGATCCCCTGATATCGGTCGGTATGCTCGCCCTGGTCGACGGTGAAGGCGATATACCCGGCCCCGAGCAGATCGGGCACCGCGGTGCCCGTTTCATGGGGCGCCGCCGCGAGCTTTGCCGCATCGTATTGGGCGTAGCCGCGTACCGCACCCGCCGTCGAAACATCCGCGACCATCAGCCGGATCGGTCCGTCGCCCTTGGTCTGGAGCGTGAAGACACCGTCATATTTGAGCGCGCCTGCCAGGACCACGGCGAGGGTGATCGCCTCGCCCAGCATGGCGGCCACCGGCAGCGGGTAGTCGTGCTGCGACAGGATGCGGTCGATCGCCGGTCCGAGCCGCACCAGCCGGCCGCGCAGCGCGTAGGGATCGATCTGGAAAGGCTGGACCAGGTCGTCGGGTCCGGTATCGCGCGTGGGGCTCAATCTTGGACTCTCCGGTGGACCTGTCGGTCGGCTTAGGCGAGACACCAGGCGAGAATCCCCTTTTGGGCGTGCAGCCGGTTCTCGGCCTCGTCCCACACGACCGATTGGGGACCATCGACGATTTCGGCGGTGACCTCTTCGCCGCGCTTGACCGGCAGGCAATGCATGAAAATCGCATCGGGCTTGGCATGCGCCATCAGCGCCGCGTCGACGCGGTAGGGCGCCAGCAGATTGTGGCGGTTGACGCTCGCTTCGGCGCCCATCGATATCCAGGTGTCGGTGACGACGCAATCGGCGCCGGCGACGGCTTCGACCGGCTCGCTGGTCACCGCGACGCGACCGCCTTCGCGACGCGCCCAATCGAGCAGCCGCGACGGCGGACCCAGCTCTGCGGGACAGGCCAGCCGCAGCGAGAAACCAAAGCGGACGGCCGCATGCACCCAGCTCGCCGCAACATTGTTGCCGTCGCCGGTCCAGGCCACGATCTTGCCGGCGACCGGCCCCTTCTTTTCCTGAAGGGTCATCACATCGGCCATGATCTGGCAGGGATGCGACGCGTCGGTCAGCCCGTTGATCACCGGAACGCTTGCATGGCGTGCCAGGTCGTCGAGCTTCTGTGGCTCGTTGGTGCGGATCATGATCGCGTCGACGTAGCGGGACAGCACCCGCGCCGTGTCGGCCACGGTCTCGCCGCGGCCGAGCTGGCTGTCGGCGGTGTTGAGAAAGATCGTATCGCCGCCGAGCTGGCGCATCGCCACCTCGAAGGAAACGCGGGTCCGCGTCGACGGCTTCTCGAAGATCATCGCCAGGGTCTTGCCGGCGAGCGGCCGGTCGCGCCGGCCGTTCTTGTAGGCGAAACCGAGATCGAGGATGCCGCGCAGCTCGGCGCGGTCGAACCGGTCGAGATCGAGAAAATGGCGCGGTGCCGAGGGCGGCGCCGGCCGCCCGTCGATCAGCGCCGCGGCGCGCGCGGCCCGTCTCACTCCGGCCATTCGCGCGCCACCTTGTGCAGGATGTCCATCGCCGCGCCGACCTCGCTGTCGCTGACGACCAGCGGCGGCAGGATGCGCAGCACGTTCTCGCCCGCGGTCAGGGTCAAGAGGCCGTTCTGGCGCAGCCTGGTGACGATTTCGGCGGCCGGGACGACGCAGCGGATGCCGAGCAGCAGGCCCGCGCCGCGCAGCTCGGCGAACAGCCTGGGATAGCCTTTGACCAGTTCCTCGAGCCGGCCGTGCAGCAGCCGGGCGGCCGCCTCGACCCGTTCGAAGAAGCCGGGTTCGAGCATCACGTCGAGAACGGCGTTGCCGGCCGACACCGCCAGCGGGTTGCCGCCAAAGGTCGAGCCGTGCGTGCCGGGGCCCATGCCGCAGGCGGCGCGCTCGGTCGCCAGGCAGGCGCCGATCGGAAAGCCGCCGCCGAGCGCCTTGGCGATGGACATAACGTCGGGGGCAACCCCCTCCCACTCATGGGCGAAGAGCCTACCGGTCCGGCCCATGCCGCTCTGCACTTCGTCGTAGACGAGAAGCAGGCCGAATTCGTCGGCGATCTGGCGCAGCCCTTTCAGATAGCCGGCGGGTGCGGCGCGCACCCCGCCCTCGCCCTGGATCGGCTCGACGATGATCGCCGCCGTCTCCTTGCCGATCGCGGCGCGCATCTCGTTCAGATTGCCGAAGGCGACGTGGTCGAAACCCTCCATCGGCGGCCCGAAGCCCTTGAGATATGCCTCGTTGCCGGCGGCGGCGAGGGTGGCGAAGGTGCGGCCGTGAAACGAGCCCTCGCAGCCGATGATGCGCCAGCGTTCCGGATGGCCGGTCTCGCTCTGGTATTTGCGCGCGACCTTGAGCGCCAGCTCGCACGCTTCAGCCCCCGAATTGCCGAAGAACACGGTGTCGGCAAAGCTGTTGTCGACGAGGCGCTGCGCCAGCCGCTCCTGGCCGGGAATGTGGAACATGTTGGAGACGTGCCACAGGCGCCGGGCCTGCTCGGTCACCGCGGCGACCAGATGCGGATGGCAATGGCCGAGCCCGGTCACGGCGATGCCGCTGGTGAAATCGAGGAATTTGCGGCCGTCGGTAGCGTAGAGCCAGCAGCCTTCGCCATGGTCGACGGCAACGTCCCACCGGCCGTAGGTGGGCATGACAGGTGTGATCACGGAAATTCTCCTGCGCGAACGGGTTGGGAAGAGGAAAGCAGGGACGCGCGTCTATCGTCGTCGCCGACGTCCTGCCGGCGCCGTCGGCCGCATCCATTCCCAAAGCCGGCGTCCGGTGCCGGGACCGCGCATCATGCTCGCTCTCCTCGCCTCGGCGCGGCCGGTTCAGCCCGGCTTCGGCCATGGAGCAGGAAAGCGGCGGAGTATGAGGATCGCGGGGAACCCTGTCAATTCGCGCACGGCGTCAGCAATGCCGTCGCCGCCCGCTCCGATATTACAGCGAGCGCGGCCGTGCCTGGCCGTGGCCGCTGACGTTGCCGCCGTCTTCCGGCGTCAGGCGCAGAAAGCCCAAGGCCGATGCCAGCGGTATCAGCGCCACCAGCGCAAAGACGATGCGGAAATCGTCGACGGAGACCCGCGCCGGGCCGGCGACCACGGCGAGCAGCATCGCGCCGATGGCGACGCCGAAGCCTCTGGCGAGCTGCTGAGCCACCCCGCTGACGCCGGTGGCTTTGCTGAGGAGCGGCGCCGGCACGTCGGCGTAGCTGATCGTGTTGAGGCCGAGATACTGGATGCTGCGCACGCAGCCGGAGAGCAGCACCAGCAGGACGATCAGCCAGACCGGGCTGTCGGCGCGCAGCAGCCCGCAACCGGCGGTCACCGCGGCGGCGAGGCAGGCGCTGCCGGCGAGCAGCCGGCGAAAGCCGAAAAGCCGCAGCAGACCGCCGGAAAATGTCCGCACCGACATCGCGCCGAGGCTCGACGAGAAGGTCAGCAGGCCCGAATGGATCGGGCTCAGACCGAACCCCACCTGAAACAAGAGCGGCAGCAGAAACGGCGCCGCGTCGAGGCCCATCCGGCAGACGCCGCCGATCACGGTGCCGATGCGAAAGGTCCGAATTCGCAGCAGCCGCAGATCGAGGATCGGGTCCTCGCGTCCGCGAGCATACCAGCCATACGCACCGAGGAGGGCGAGTGCCGCCGGCAGGAACGCCATGCCGAGGGCGCCCGGGATGATCGGGCGGCCGAGGTTCTCGATGGCGAGCTCGAGCAGCGCCAGTCCGGTCCCGGCGATCAGGAAGCCGCGGAGATCGAAGTGGGTCGGCGCCGGCGCCCGGAAATCCTCGATCAGCCACAGCGCCAGCCCCACCCCGGTCACGCCGATCGGCAGGTTCAGGTAGAAAATTCCGCGCCATGAGAAATATGTCGTCACCAGGCCGCCGATAATCGGCCCGACCGTGGGTCCGATCATCGCCGGGATGGTCATCCAGTTCATCGCCGAGACGAGGTCGGAGCGGGGAAAGCTGCGCAGCAGGATCAGGCGCCCGACCGGCGTCATCATGGCGCCGCCGAAACCTTGCAGCACGCGCATCGCCAGCAGCATCGGCAGGCTCGTTGCCAAGCCGCACAGCGCCGATCCGAGGGTGAAGATCGCGATCGCGGCGCAGAACACCTTGCGCGCCCCGAGGCGGTCGGCGATCCATCCGCTGAGCGGGATGAAGACGGCGAGGCTCAACAGATAGGTCGCAATCACCAGATTGAGCCGCAGCGGGTTCTCGCCGAGGCCGCGCGCCATGTCGGGGATCGACACCGCGATCATCGTCGAATTCGAGCCCCTCCATGAAAAAGGCGCAGCCGACGACAAGCGGGATCAGGATCCTCGGGTGCGGCGCCCGCGCCACAATGTCGGAGAGACCGGCCTCGCTCACTGCGGGCGATCAGCGACGATCACGGATGCTTCCCTTGCAAGAACGATCGATAATGGCGCCGGGCGATCGGCCGTTCGCGCCAGCAGGCGACCCGGAGCTTTAACGATGCGCGGTTCTCGGCGCAACACAGCGGAAACGCAGGGTAGCAGTGCCGAGATCACGCCAGATCTCATCGAGCGCTGGGCGCTCGGCTATCTCGGGCGGTTTTCCAGCTCGGCCGAGAATTTGCGGCGGGTCCTGACGCAGCGCACGCGGCGCCGTTCTCCCGACGCCGTCCGGCAAGCGGCGGCGCTGATCGAGGCGGCCGTCGAGCGCTACCGGGCATCGGGGCTGCTCGACGATGCCGCCTATGCCGCAGCGCGCGCGGCGTCGCTGCATCGGCGCGGCGAGCCGCTGCACAAGATCCGCGCCCGGCTGGCGGCCAAGGGGGTGGAGGCGTCGGTTGCGGCCGATGCCATCCTCGGGCTGCGCGCCGAGGCCGACGATCCCGATCTCGCGGCCGCCTGCGCTTTCGCCCGCCGCCGCCGGCTCGGACCCTATCGGCGGATGGCGGCAGACCCGGCGCGCGAGTTGGCCGCCTTTGCCCGCGCCGGGTTCGGCCGCCGCATTGCGCAGGCGGTGCTGGCGTGCCCCGATGTCGAGGCGGTCGAGGCGCTCACCCGCGGCGAGGCCGGCTGAAAGGGGTCAGGCATGGCGGCGCCGGTCGCCGGCTTCCGCGCCGGGGTTGATGTCGCCGAGCGCTCCCGACACGACAATCGAGGTCGGGTCGCGCATCGCAACCCCGTGCTTGTCGAAGGCGATCTTGACCAGCCGATTGAAGGCACGGCCGACGACGAACTGCTTGGACGGAAGGGTGCGGATGCGCAGCAGCAGGATGGCCGCGCCGCTGTCGAGCGTGTCGACGCCCTGATAGTCGAAAGGATCGAGGATCAGCGGCCGCAGGGTCTCGTCCGCCATCAGCTCGGCGCTGACCTCGCGCAGGATTTCGACGACGCGGTCGATGTCCTCGCCGTAGGAGACCGCAATCCGGGCGACGGCATAGGCGAAATCCCGCGTCAGGTTCTTGACCGAGGCGACTTCGCTGAACGGGACCGTGTGCACGGTGCCGGCCTGATCGCGCAGGCGGATCGTGCGGATCGTGATCGCCTCGACCACGCCCGCATGGTCTTTGCCGACATCGACGATATCGCCGACCGCGAGCTGGTCCTCGACCAGCATGAACAGCCCGGTGATGATGTCCTTGACCAGCCCCTGGCTGCCGAAGCCGATCGCCACGCCGATGACGCCGGCCCCGGCCAGCAGCGGGCCGATGTCGATGCCGATATGCGACAGCACGATCAGCGCGGTCAGAACCACGATCACGCTCAGCGCCGCCGTGCGCAGAAAGGGCAGCAAGGTGCGCAGCCGGGTACGGCGCGGCGGGCCCCCCGCATCGATCCCGTTCAGATAACGCTCGATCGCCGACTGGAAGATTTCCCATAGGACGAGTGCGGTGGCGATGATCAGGCCGATCGACAGCAGCTGGCCCGCCAGTTGCCGGCCGAGATTGCTGCCGAGCCAGGCAAAGGCCGCGACATTCCAGGCCTGCAGCACCGCCAGCGCGGCGAAAACATAAATGGCGGCGCCGACCAATCCGGTCAGGATCGGCAGATAGCGGTTGGCGCGATGCTCGAGGGTCGGAAACTGCGCCTTGAGCTCGGGCGAGAGCGCAAAGCCGCGCCGGCTCAAACTCCGGATCGAACGCGCCAGCAGCCGCGCCGCGGCGATGACGACGAGACTCAGGACGGTCGCGCGCAGGACATAGACGAACCCGCCCTCGATGCGCAGCGCGTAGATCAGGTAGATGCCGACGACGTAGACGACGGCGAGCAGCGGCCAGATCTCGGCGAGGGTGCGGCGGATGCGGCCCCAGCCTGACCCGACCGGGGGGTTCCCGGCGATCCAGCGGGCGATCGGCGCGCGATTTTGCAGCACGAAGATTATGGCGAGCAGCGCCACCAGCAACCCTGCCGCGTTCAGCATCAATGCGTAGATCGCGCCAGGAACGCCGAGCCACCAGCCGGCTTCGGGAACCGCGTAGCCATAAATCCCGCACAGCACGAAACGCTTGAGCCAGATGTACAGATAGTGGCGGGTTTCAGCGTCGAACGGCAGGAACAGCGTGCCGTCGCCGGCGGGCAGCAGCAGCCATCGGGCAACGCACAGAATCAGGCGCGCCTCGACCGTGGCATCGACCAGCACCGACAAGGTGATCGTGGTCGGGGCAAAGCTGCCGAGAGCCAGCGACACCGCCGTATAGGCGACCGCGGCGAAAACCAGGATCGGCAGCAAGCCGAAGACGAGGTCTACCAGCGCAAAAACGGCGCGGACAGAGCGCGCGTCGCTGCGCCGTCGCGGAATTTTCGGCAGCAGGCGCGCCAGGATCCGCCGGACCACCCATTCGGCGGCGAGGGCGAGCCCAAAAACCAGCGCCAGCGCGTAGGCGGCCTCGATCCAGCGCTGCCGCGCGGCGGCGTCGGTGACCTGGTGGCGCGCCCAACCGACGAGGCGAGGCGCATCGACGATGACTGCGGCGCCCGCCAGGATCTCGCCGGCGGCGTCGTCGATCTGTCGCGACAGGTGACCGAAAAGCGCAAGGGCCGGTTGTGCCGCCGGTTTTTCCGCGCTCGGCGTGGGAGCGGCGGCGCGTTGCGCCGCGATCAGCGCTTGCAGCTCGGCGACGAGCTTGGCCCGCGCCGCGGGATCCTGCAGCGTGCCGACAAGGCGTTCGAGCTCGTCGACCGAGACCGGGGCGGGTGGCGGCGTGGCAGACAGAGGCGCGGCGTGCGTCGCCGGCACCAGCAGAGCGGCGAGACAGAACAGCAGGTAAATGGCCCGCTGCCCCGTTCGCCGAATTCGTCCCCGCGCTTTCGTAATCGCCATGCGGTCCTCAGGCCTCGTCACGCTCCCGCATCAATTCGGCGATCGCGGCGGCATCGGCATCGCCGCGCGTTTCGAGCGCGGCGATGACGCGCGGGCGGTCCGCAGCCGGCCGGTTCTGGCTCAGCTTGTACTTGCCTTCCAGGCGGGTGACGGCGATGTCGACGCCGATGATGCCCTTCAGCATGCCTTGGAGATAGGGCTCGGGAAGATCCTGCATCCGCCATGGCGTCGGGTTGCGGGCTTCGTGGCGGTCGGTCAGGCGGCGCAGCAGCCGGCGCAGCCAGGCTTTGTCCTCGACCAGCCGCACTGTCCCGTAAACATGGACATCGGCGTAATTCCAGGTCGGCACGGCCGGGCCGCCCGCGTACCAGCCGGGCGAGATATAGGCGTGCGGCCCGTTGAAGATCGTCAGCACCTCGCCCGCGCGGGCGAGGTCGGCGATCTGCGGGTTCGGGCGCGCGAGGTGGCCCAGCAGGTGCAGCGCCTCCCCGTCCCGCTCGGTCAGGAACGGAATGTGGCTCGCCGTCAGCCCGGCAGGGCCCTGGCTGACGAGCAGCGCGAAATCATGCCGCTCGAGATGGGCGATCAGCACCTCGGGACGCGCCTCGGTAAAGACGGGGGGCAGGTAAACCACGGGACCACCTTCTTTCGTCTGTCAGCCCAGATGCTCTACCACGACCATGCCGAGCAGCGCTGCCCCGGAAAAAAGCAGGACGATGCCCGAGCCGCGGCTGATCCACGCCAGATGACGCGGCCCGATCGAGCGGCGAAACGTGCCGACGCCGAGGCTGAGCGCCAGCCACCAAAGGAACGAGCCGGTCCACACCCCGACAACCAGGATCGTCGCGTGAAGCAGCGTCGCCTGTGCGCCGCCGAGTCCGAGAGCCGCGAAAATGCCGAGGAAGACGATGATCGTCACCGGGTTGGTCACGGTCAGCGCGAAGGTCGAGGCGAAGCCGCGGACCAGCGTCTGGGCGTCGGACTGCTCGGTAAACCGGTCCTGCGGCCGGGCAAGCAGGGCCGAGCCGCCGGCGTAGAGCAGGTAGCAGCCGCCCGCGGCGCGCAGCCAGTCCTCGTAGCCGATCAGCCATCGGGAGACAAAGGTCAGGCCGAATGCCGCGACGACCCCGTAGAACGCGTCGGCGGTCGCTGCGCCGAGCCCCGAAACCAACCCGGCCAGCCGCCCCTCGAAGATCGTCCGGCGCAGGCACAGAATGCCGACCGGGCCGACCGGGACCGCGATCACGGCGCCGACAACGATGCCCTTCAGAAAAAATACCAAAAGCATCTGGGCGTCCCGGCCGGTCCTTGAAGCAGTCTCCGGTCGCGGCCGGGCAGGCGCAATGCGGATTGCAGCCCGCTTTACCCGGATGGAAGCCGCACTATGCTGGGGGCAGAGCGCTTTCCATGCGATCCGGAGGTTGCGGATGACTGCCCCCGACAACGCGTATCGGTTCGAGTTCGTTTCCATCGACGGCGAGAATTTGCCGCTCGACGCCTGGCGCGGCCGGCCGGTGCTGGTCGTCAACACCGCGTCGTTCTGCGGGTATACGCCGCAATACCGCGATCTCGAAGCGCTGTGGCAGCGTTATCGCGACCGCGGCCTCGTCGTGCTCGGCGTGCCGTCCAACGATTTCGGCCGGCAGGAGCCAGGCTCGAAGGCCGAGATCAAGGAGTTCTGCGCGACCAATTATGCGATCGATTTTCCGCTTGCCGAGAAATGCCAGGTGCTCGGCGCCGAAGCCCATCCGTTCTACCGCTGGATCGCCGATATGCTTGGCGACGCCGGATCGCCGCGCTGGAATTTCCATAAATATCTGATCGGCCCGGACGGCCGGCTCGCCGGCGCCTGGCCCGCGCAAATCGCCCCGACCGACGGCCGCATCATCGCCGAGATCGACCGAATGCTGCCGGCCGGCTGAGCGTCCTCGGCCGGCGCGCCACGATCCCGCGGCCGGCATCCGCCGCCGCCGGGCGGCGGTGCGCGCTTGCGCCGCAATGCGCGAAGCGTTGCGGCATGGCACAAATCGGCAGCCATATTGGGGATGTGGTCCATGCTGGAGATCCGGCATCTGGTCAAGCTGTTCGGCCCGCTGGCGGCGGTCGACGACGTTTCCTTCACCGTGCCGCGCGGCGAGGTCCTGGGTTTTCTCGGCCCCAACGGCGCCGGCAAATCGACGACGATGAAGATGATCACCGGCTTTCTGGCGCCCACTGCCGGCACCGCGATCGTCTGCGGCCATGACGTCACCCGCGAGCCGATCGCGGCCAAAAAGCGGATCGGCTATCTGCCCGAGGGCGCCCCCGCCTATCCCGACATGACCCCGGCTGAATTTCTCGGCTTCATCGCGCGAATCCGCGGCTTTTCCGGCATCGAGGCAAAGCGCCGGATCGGCCGCGTCGTCGAGATGATCAGGATCGCCGAGGTTTTGCATCAGCCGATCGAGACCTTGTCGAAGGGCTTCAAGCGCCGCGTCGGGGTGGCGCAGGCGCTGCTGCACGATCCCGACGTGCTGATCCTCGACGAGCCGACCGACGGTCTCGACCCGAACCAGAAATACGAGATGCGCACGGTCATCGCCGAGATGCGGCCCGACAAGGCGATCATCATCTCGACCCATCTGCTCGAAGAGGTCGAGGCGGTCTGCAGCCGGGCGATCATCATCGCGCATGGCCGCATCCTCGCCGACGGCACGCCGGCCGAGCTCGCCCGGCGCTCGCGCCACCACAACGCCGTGCGCCTCGCCGTCGCGGCCGGCGACACCGGCCAGATCGGCGCTGAGCTGCTGCGGCTGCCGGGGGTCGCGACCGTCGAGCCGGTCAGCGACGGCGACGGCGACGGGCTGATGATCTTTCCGCGCGACGGTCGCCCGGCCGTCGCGGAAATCGCCGATCTGGCGCGCGCCCACCACTGGCCGGTCACCCTGCTGCGGGTCGAGCGCGGCCGGCTCGACGATGTGTTCCGCACGATCACCGCGGCGCCTGCCGAGCCGGCCGCCGCCGAGCCAACTCCCGTCGCTGCGGCGTGATGGCGATGCGCAACATCCTGGCGATTTTCCGCCGCGAGCTCGCCGGCTATTTCACGACGCCGCTCGCCTATGTCTTCATCGTCATCTTCCTCGTCATGGCCGGGGTGCTGACCTTTTTCGTCGGCAATTTCTTCGAGCGCGGGCAGGCCGACCTGCAGCCGTTTTTCGCCTTTCATCCCTGGCTCTACCTGGTCCTGATCCCGGCCCTGTCGATGCGGCTGTGGGCCGAGGAGCGCAAGAGCGGCACGATCGAGCTGTTCCTGACCCTGCCGATCCGCATGACCGAGGCGGTGCTCGGAAAATTCCTCGCCGCGTGGTGCTTCGCCGGGATCGCGCTCGCGCTGACCTTTCCGTTCTGGCTCACCGTCGATTTTCTTGGCCATCCCGACAATGGGGTGATCCTGGCGAGCTATATCGGCAGCTTGCTGATGGCGGGCGCGCTGTTGTCCGTCGGCGCCTGCGTTTCGGCGGTGACGAAGAACCAGATCATCGCCTTCGTCGTCACCGCGGCGATCGCCTTCGTCTTCACCGCGGCGGGCAGCCCGGTCGTGGTCGGGCTGTTCCGGGGCTGGGCGCCGGAGTGGCTGATCTACGCCGTCACGCAAATCAGCTTTCTCGGCCATTTCAATTCGATCACCCGCGGCGTCATCGATATGCGCGATGTCGTCTATTTCGTCTCGATCATGATCGCGTTTCTGTTTGCCAACGCGATCCTGATCGACCTCGAAAAGGCCGAGTGAGATGGACCGGCCGGCACAGTCCCGCGGTTTTTTCGCCTCGCGGCGCGCGGTCGCGATCACGGCTGTCGTCTGCATCGGGCTGATGCTGGTCTCGGCGAACATCGTCACCGCCCGCTTCCTGTCGGCGCGGCTCGATCTGACCGCCGGGCATCTCTACACATTGTCGCCCGGCACCCTGCGGACATTGGCCAAGATCGACGAGCCGATCACGCTGCGCCTCTACTATTCGACCCGTCTCGGCGACGAGGTGCCGTCCTACGGCGTCTATGAGCAGCGCGTGCGCGAGCTCCTCGACCAGTACGTCGCGGCGGCGCACGGCAAGATCCGGTTCGAAGTCTACAACCCGCAGCCCTTCTCCGATGTCGAGGACCGCGCGGTCGCCTTCGGCCTGCAGGGCGTGCCGCTCGACACCCAGGGCGAGCAGGTCTATTTCGGCCTCGCCGCCACCAATTCGACCGACGATCAGCAGGTCATCGCCTTTCTGTCGCCCGACCGCGAGCGTTTTCTCGAATACGATCTGACCAAGCTCGTGCACAGCCTCGCCTTCCCGAAGAAGACGGTGGTCGGGCTGATGACCACCTTGCCGCTCGAAGGCGACATGATGGCGATGATGCAGGGCCGGCCGAGCCAGCCGATGGCGGTGATCGAGCAATTGCAGCAGCTCGACACGATCAGGACGCTCTCATCGGACATCGACGCGATCCCCGCCGATGTCGACGTGCTGATGCTGGTCCATCCGCAGAACCTGCCCGACAAGACATTGTTCGCGATCGACCAGTTCGTGCTGAAGGGGGGCAAGGCGCTGATTTTCGTCGATCCCTATTCCGAGTTGCAGGCGGCGCATGCGAACCCGCAGAACCCGGCCGGCATGCCGACCGCCGCCAGCAATCTCAACCGGCTGTTCAAGACCTGGGGGTTCGAGGTGCTGCCCGACACCGTGGCCGGCGACCGCCGCGACGCGCAGCGGGTCAACGTGCCGGTGCCGGGCCGCAATCCGCAGCCGCTCGACTATATCGCCTGGCTCGACCTGCACACGGCGAACCTCAACCGCCGCGACATGATCACCGCCGATCTGAGCCACATCACGATGGCCACCGCCGGCATCATCGAGCCGCTCAAGGGCGCCAGGACGACGGTCGAGCCGCTGATCACGACCTCGCCCAATTCGACCACGATCCCGGTTGCCAGGCTGATGGGCTTGCCCGATGTCGCCGGCCTGCTCGCCGGCTTCAAGCCCGACGACAAGCGCTATATCCTCGCCGCCCAAATTTCCGGCATTGCCGCGACCGCCTTCCCGGACGGCCCGCCAAAGCCGCCGCAACCGGCGGCACCAGCGGCAGCCAAGCCCGGATCGCCTCCGCCTCCGGCGAAGCCCGCAGCCGAGTGGGTCAGGCAATCGGCGCATCCGATCAACGTCGTCGTCGTCGCCGACACCGACATGCTCGACGACCGGGTGTGGGTCGACAGCCAGAATTTCTTCGGCCGGCGGGTTGTCGACCCGATCGCCGACAACGGCGATTTCGTCGCCAACGCGATCGACGTGCTGGCCGGCGGCGAGGATCTGATCGGCCTGCGCAGCCGCGGCAGCACCGCCCGCCCGTTCGAGGTCGTCGACCGTATCCAGCGTGAGGCCCAGGCCCGCTACAGCGCCGAAGAGCACGGCCTGCAGACGAAGCTCAAGGGCGCCGAGGCCAAGCTTGCCGCGCTGACCGGCAGCGACCAGACGTCTGCGCCGGCGGTGCTCTCGCCGGAACAGGCCAAGACGATCGAGGAGTTCCGCGCCGACATGCTGCAAACCCGGCGCCAGCTGCGCAGCGTGCAGGCGGCACTGCGCGGCAGCATCGAGCGGCTGAAGGGGTGGCTCGAATTCGTCGATATCGCGCTGGTCCCGATCATCGTCGCCCTCGTCGCCATCGTGCTGGCCGCGTTGCGGCTGAAGCGCCGGCGGCGGCGCGCAGCGGAAACCTGAGCGGTCCCGCGTATGCAGAAACGAAGCGTGATCCTTCTCGCCGCGGCGGCCGCGATCTGCGTGGCGCTGGCGGCGGCGGCGCTGGCGACCGGCGACCGCGGGGTCAGCCGCCCAGGCCCGGCCGCGCGCGCCTTCCCGCCGCTTGCGGCGCAACTCGGCGAGGTGGCCTCGGTCGGGCTGCGGCGCAGCGATCTGACCATCGACTTCACGCGCCGCGGCGACGACTGGCTCGCCGTCCAGAAGGGCGATTATCCGGCCGATGCCGGCAAGGTGCGGCGGCTCGTGCTGGCCCTGGCCGACATGACCCTGGTCGAGCCGAAGACGCGGGAGGCGAAGCTTTATCCGCGGCTCGAAGTCGAGGAGCCCGGCAAGGGCAAATCCACCCTGGTCACACTGAAGGACAAATCGGGCGCGGTGCTCGCCGGCCTGATCGTCGGCAAGCGGAGCTACGACCGGCTCGGCGCCGGCAATGACGGCGTCTATGTCAGAAAGCCGGGCGATGCGCAGTCGTGGCTGGCGCGCGGCTCGCTCGATTTCGAGGGCGATTTCGCGAGCTGGCTCGACCGGCGGATCATCGATATTCCCGACCAGCGGATCGCCAAGGTGACCCTGACGCAGCCTGACGGCACGATCCTGGCGATCAGCCGCGCCAAGCCCGACGGCAAATTTGCCGCCGAGGGCGCACCCGCCAACGCCAAGTACAAGAGCGAGGCGGCAACCGGCGAGCCCGCCACCGCGCTCGAAACGCTCGACCTGACGGATGTCGAGCCTTCCGCCAGGATGCCGGTCCCCGACAAGGGGATCACGACGGCATCCCTTGCCACTTTCGACGGGCTGACCGTCGACCTCAAGCTGTTCGAAGCGGGCAAGACGGACTGGATCACGCTCGCCGCCGCCGGCACCGGCAAGGCGGCGGCTGAAGCGAAACGGATCGACGGCCGAACCGCGGGCTGGAGCTATGCGATCCCGTCCTACAAGGCGCAGATGCTGAAGACCAGGCTCGCCGACCTGCTCGCGCCGGCGAAAGGCTCGTGAGCCGCATGCCGGCCGGGGACGAAGCGGCTTCGGCGCGCGCGCCGGCCTCGCCCTGCATCGGGGTCTGCCTGCTCGATCCAGCGACCGGCCGATGCCGCGGCTGCTTGCGCACCGTCGCCGAAATCGCCAGCTGGTACGAGGCCAGCGCGGCCGAAAAACGCGCTGTCCTGGCGCGGCTCGACGAGCGCCGGCGGCGCGCCACAGGCCAGGCGATGGAGGGTGCTGGATGATCGCTCGGTTTCCCGGTTTCAACATCGGCATCCGCCCGCGCGCTGCGGCTGGCGTTCTGGGCTGCCTGCTGCTTGCGGTCTGCGCCCCTGCCGCGCCGACGCACTGGGTCAAGACCGGCGCCGACGAGGCGGCAATAGCGCGTGAGATGCAGGACTGCCAGAGCCAGGCCAATGGCGTGCTGGCCCGCGAGCAGGGGATCAATCAGGACATCAGCGCGACTCTCGGGGGGAACTGGCAGCTCAGCAACACGCGCGGGCTCGAGACCGAATCGATGAACCGATCGGCCGCCGGCGCCGCCGGCCAGGCCCTCGACAACTGCATGCGCGCCAAAGGATTCACCAAGATTTGAGTACGCAGGAGCGCGCCCGAGCCGCCAAAGGTGCAAGTCGGCTCAAGGCCAGCCCCAGGGTCCCAAATCCCAATTATCCTGGTTCATGACCGCCGTCATCTGGGCCTCGTTGGCGAGCTGCTGGGCGAACATGTCCTGCCGGTACGCGTCCCAATTCTGCTGGCTGCCGAAATAGACGCAGCGGCAGACCAGCGGATCGGCGTAGAGATAGACCGGATTGCCGTTCACCACCTTGGTGACGAACCGGTTCGGCGGCAGCCGCCTCATTGCCGCGAGACGCTGCGGCGAATCCGCGGGTCTGGTCTGAAACCCGGCGGCGGCGAGCAGGTCTTCCTTCTGCGCGGCCTGCTGCGACGGGCTGGCGCAACCGGCGACACCCAAAATCAGCACGGCAGCGGCCCAGCGGCAAACGAGCTTCGTCACGGCGGCATCTCCCCACGAAATCCCGGCGGCACTATCGTCCGCCGCCGCTCGCGGCGCAACGCCGTGATCCGCACCAAGCCATGCCGATGCTGAGTTGATCAGCGGGGTGACGAAGCGGACGAGCGACGGCGGCGCGCGCGCATGAAGGAGTTGCCGCCGCCGTGCAAGCGGGCGGCAAGCGGTTTGCGCGGCGGCTGCGCCGGAGGCAGCGGGCTGTTTCCGGGCGACGCAGAGGGCGGTTCTTCTTCGGGTGAATAGCGCCTGCCGAAATCCTCGTCGGTAAAGGCGAAACCGCCCTCTGGTCGATCGCATTCCGTGTCCGGCATCCGGGCTGCTCCCTCCTGTGTCTGCGTTGGCGGCAATATCACACGGAACCGACCCGGTGACCAAGCAAGCCGGGCGTCTCGCGGCGCTGGCGGCGCTGGCGCCGCCGACGCGGCGCTATGGCAGCGTTTCGGCGTGCGTATAGCGGCGCCAGGCGCTCATCTGGATGGCCGAAGTCAGGCAGTGGACGACAACCGGGCGGGTCTTGACGGCAAAGGCGCGGGCGATGCCGTCGGCGATCTCGGCCTCGCTCTTGATGGTGATGCCCTCGGCGCCGAACGAGCGGCCCCAGGCGGCGAAATCGGGGTTGGTCAGCCGCGTGCCGGCCATGAACGGGCGCTCGGGATAGCGCACATAGGAATGCATGCCGATCGTGCCGTACATGCCGTTGTCGGAGATGACGAGGATCGGGTTGGCGCCGTATTGGAGGGCGGTGGCGATCTCGTTGCCCATCATCAGCGCGCCGCCGTCGCCGACGAAGGCGACGATTTGCGTGTTCGGCCGGCGCAGCGCCGCGGCCACCGCCATCGGCACGCCCGAGCCCATCGCGCCGACCACCGAGGACAGAAACACCTGGCTCTGGCGAAAGCCGATGTAGCGATGGACGAAGCTGGCGAAATTGCCGGCGTCGGTGGTGACCGTCGCATCGGGCGCCAGATGCTTGTCGACCTCGCAGACGATCGCCGCGAAATTGACGCCGTCGCTGGTCGGCTCCCATTCCTTCTCCAGCAATTCGCGGTGGATCGCATTGAGCCCGTCGACCCAGCCGCGGCGCTTTTGCGCGTCGACGGGAGCGCCGCGCCGCAGCAGCGCCTTGATCGCCTCGTGCGGATTGCACGGCAGCCCCAGATCGGGGCGCCAGACGCGGCCGACCTCGTCGGGGTCGGGCCAGACATGGACGAACGGCAATTGCGGCCGGGGCGCCGCCGGAAAGCTGTAGGATTGGCTGACCGTGTCGGTCATGCGCTCGCCCAACGCGACCATCAGGTCGGCGCGCTTCATCTCGCCGAGCTGCGGCGGCGGCACCCGGATTCCCATATAGCCGCCGTGGTTCGGATGGGCCGCGTCGAACAGCTGGGGCCGGCGATGGGTCGGGCAGATCGGCAATACCCATTGCTCGGCCAGCCGGTTGAGGTCGGCGAGGACGGCGCGGTCGTGGACGGCGTCGGCCAGCAGGGCGCCGCCGACCAGCACCAGCGGCCGCTCGGCCGCTGCCAGCATCAGCGCCAGCCGGTCGAGATCGTTGGGCCGGGGTGCGGCGACGACGCGCGGCCGGGCGGGATCGACTGCGGCATCGGTCTCCGCGTCGAAGATGTCCTCGGGCAGGATCACCGCGACCGGGCCGGGAGTGCCGCTTTCGGCCAGGTGAAAGGCGCGGGCGATCGCCTCGGAGGCCTGTTCCGGCTCGATGACCTCGATGACCTCTTTGGTCACGTCGGATAAGAGGCGCGAGTAGTTCTGCTCCTGCAGAGCGAGCCGGCCGAAATCCCGGCGCTCGACCTGGCCGACCAGCATCACCACCGGGGTCGCGTCGTGATAGGCCGAGTGCAGCGACACCATCGCATTCGACAGCCCCGGCCCGCGCGACACCACCGCGACGCCGGCGCGGCTGCGCAGCCGCCCGTCGGCCACCGCCATATAGCCCGCCCCGCCCTCATGGCGGCAGACGACGACGCGGATCGAGTTCTTGTCGATCAATGCGCTGGTCAGCCCGACATAGCTTTCGCCCGGCACGCAATAGATCTGGTCGACATCATGCGCTTCCAGGCTTTCCGCCAACAGGCGGGCGACGGTTTGGGTCATCGGCAAGGTCCTCTCGATGCTGACGCGCCGAGGGATACAGGAAGAGCCGCCGCCCCAACAGGCGCAATCGCTACTTGAGCTGATCGGCGACCTTGTCGAGCCCGGCCTTGGCGCAGACCTCGTCCTTGTCGCCGCCCGGCGAGCCGGAGACGCCGACGGCGCCGATCACGTCGTCGCCGACCTTGATCGGCAGCGCGCCCTGCGCCGCGATGACGCCGCTCAAATGCACGAGCCCGGTCGTCGGATTGTCCTTGACGCGCTGGGCGAACACGCCCGAGGGGATGCGGAAGGTGCGCGCGGTATAGGCCTTGCGCCGGCTGTTCTCCACGGTGTGCGGCGAGGCGTCGTCGCCGCGCAGCAGGACGATCACCTGGCCGTCCCGGCCGACCACGGTCACCGACACGCGGTTGCCTTGCGCCTTGCAGGTGTCGGCGGCGGTCGTCGCGATCGTCAAGGCGGTGGCCAGCGACAAATCCTTGTGCTCGAGCATTTGCGCGCTCGCCGGCATGGCGAGCGCCCCGGCGAGCAAAGTTCCGAGCGCGGCCCAGGCGAAGCGATGAGCGAACATGGCGCTGTCTCCCCTTTTGAGCTCCCGGCGGCGCCAGTCCATTTGCGGCGGGCCGTCCGGCCTGCGTGATAATCCAGTCTGCGTGATAATACAGGGAAAATACAGGCGGCGTGTCCCCTTCCGCCGCAGAATCCCTCGGTTTTCGCGACAGGGACCGCGGATTATCAGGCAGCCGGCCCGCACCGGCGCGGAAATCATCGTCAATCACCAGCACCGCACCGGTTTTCGGGTGCTGGTGGGAAGCCGTCACGCCAGCGCCGCCCGATAGCCACGCCTTTTCATCACGCCAACATGCCATGCGATTGCGGCAATTTTATCGCCGTTGCATCGGCTCAGCCGGCCACGGCGGCGTCGGGGGCGCCAGCGGCGAGCGCGGCCATGTAGCCGAGGATCAGGTCGCGCGAGCGGAAGCGGCCCCAGCGCGCCTCCTCCTCGCGGCGCACGATCGGGAAGGTGCCGAGCACGTAATCGGCGGCTTCGCGGTCGAGGCCGTAAAGATGAAAGGACAGCGCGTCGAGCCGGGCGCGGCGCCGCAGCCGATCCTCCTCGTCCCAGCGGAACGGCGGGCCGTCATAGCCCTGGTCGCGCGAAGCCGGCCATGTCGTGCGCGGTATGGCGATCATATACTTGACTGACGGGCGCGAATCGAGCGAACATTGCCTCTGACAGACCGGCGCTACTGACCAAATGGCGTCGCTGAGCACCATAGCTCCGGCGACGTTCGGCCAGCCCGTTCCCATTCTAGCCGCAGCCGTTGATATAGATCCTCGTCGAACTTGAAGACATCGCTATGCGGGAAACCGATAGGATGCGATTTGCCGGCCTCCACCGCGTCCAAAAAATCCGGGTTCGCTAAATAGGTCACCCGCTTCGCGGTCTCGATTACTAACCGCCTGATCGGCTCGCCGCCGTAAGCTCTTGCTAATGCTAACTTATACGCCGATTTATACTCCTCCTGACCGAACTGATTGGCTCAGGATCTCCCCCCGACCTTGGACTTAAAAGCGCGTTGTTGGCAGGTGGAAATTCCGCTGTTGCATGGCGGAATTGGTTATGGCAGAGATAATTCCAAACACGGAGGCGCGAGGGTTTCATGCCGGACACAGAGCACGGAAACGGCGGACAAGGGATGGCACCGTATATAGCATTCGCGTCCCTGAAGTCATTCATTCAGAGCGCCAAACCTCACGCTCTTCCCTCCCGAATAGATCGGAGCGTAATTCCCGCGACCTTCTCAGGCGCAGTGAAGGCGCAAATAATCGGAACGCTGCGGTTCCTAGGCCTAATTGTATCAAGAACCAGCCCACCCCCGAGATGGCGGGGCTTGTTAAGGAATTCGGGACTAGAATTGGATCCGGCGCTCGGAAGCGTTCTGAGGAGCGCATACCCGACCGTTTTCGAATTAAATCTCGAAACGGCTACCCCGCAGCAATTCGGAGAGCGTTTTCGTAAGGCCTATCCCGGCGCCGAAGCGGTCCAGAGGAAGTCCATCACCTTTTTTCTGAATGCCGCGCGCGAAGCACAAATTGGGATAAGCCCGCACATCACGAAGAACAAAAAACCTCGATCCGGCACGACAAAGCGGCGCGCCAAGCCGGCGACAAATGGCGTCGTGCCCTCTGTTTCTGACCAAAAAAAGTCCGACGAACTGCCATCGATCGTGTCAACTAGCTCGGAATTTATGGCCCAGCTGCTAGCCAAGTTCCCGACGTTCGATCCGAATTGGCCGGACCCCATCAAAACTGAATGGTTCAAGGGCTTTCAGCAATTCATGGAACACGCGAAGCAGGACGAATAACGGCAGGGGCCGTTGTCTAGACCACCCCTGCCGCTCATTTCCGCAACCGCGATGGAGGATCAGATGCCCCGGCCACCGTAGCGTAACCCTCTAAGGAATTCTACCGGACGGCAGGGGAAGTGCACTCCGCTGCCGTTCGCAGCCCCGTAGGGGGTACCGGCTAGGCTGGCTCGCGACTAGCCTAGACCGGCTTTCTGCCCGAGCGCCTCTTGACACTCGAAACGGGATGATATTACCCCATTTTGGACCAGAGGTGTATGCCTGATGGCCAAGAGGGACGGTGATTCGACTCCCGAAATACAGGACGAGCCCGGCATGGCCGAGCGGTTCCAGCGCACGCTGCGGAACCTGCTCAATTCGCCGCCGAAGCCTCGCAAGCCGAGTGTTCCGAAGCCGAAGGAGCGGCCGGCGTCGAAGGGGTGCCTTCACAAAAGAAAGACATGAAGTACGGTCACCTCAGTGTTTTAGAACCAACAACAGAATATCCCAAATCTTGTTAAGAACGAACACGCATATTGCTAGAAGGACAATTCCGACTATGCCAGAGGCATATATAATTCGATTTATTCTCTCTAATTTTACGCCGTGTTCCTTAGATGCGTCTTTCAGACCTTTTACAGCTTCTTCTACTCCACCCATTGACCTTTGCAGCTGCATCAGACTCTCGGCGATTCCGCCAAGCTCGACTATTGCGCCGTAGGGCGGCGGTGGGGTTCTGGGCAGATCGCCAGGAGTGCTGGTTTCGATGCCCGTCTCTCTCGTGCTCCTAGCCACTAGGCTTACTCTCAAGTTTCTGGGCAATCCATTCCCAGATGTTCGTGGGGGCGCGGCCGTAATAGCTAGTCACACGCAGAACAATAGCTGTGCCGTTTTTCGCGTCGCTAATTCCGAGTTCGTCAGATACGGCCTTTGCCGTTGCGGCCGCCAATATTAGCCATTGGTTGGGTGAAACCTGTAGGGAATCATCTGGATATTTGTCCCGGATAGCCGCATCAAGCCGCGGCGAGGGCGCTGGTGGTAGGATCGCGAAGATCGCCATGATATCTCTCCGACGGCCATCGTATGAGAACGCGCGTCATATCCGCAAGGTGTCTACTTTTGATGCCTGCCGTATGAGATTATTCCGATTTTCGTCGAAAACGAGAATTCTAGCTGAATGGGCTTGATGTAGAGCGAGCCGTCCGGCCAAAGCGGCTCAGGCGGTCGGGGCGGTTCCGGTTCGGCTACGGGTCCGCCGATAGGTAAGGCGCTTCCCGCCCGCACCGGCGATGGCGCGACGGGCGCGCTCGGTATCGTCAACCCCGAGCTTGACGCGGTTGCTGTATCGGAAGTCGAATTCCGACAGGTAGCGGTGCAGATGGCGCTCGCTGCAATGCTGGTACACGCCGACCATGCCGCGCTTGAAGATCGAAAAGAAGCCCTCGACGGTGTTGGTATGAACGGTGCCGCGTACCCATTCCTCTTTCCCGTGATCGACGGCTTCGTGACTGACGAACTGGCGGCCGATGCGGCGGTACATATGCGCCTGATCGGTCATCAACGCGCTTTCGGTGTCCGCGTTGCGCAGAACAACTTCGCGGACCTCTTTCTCACCGTCTCGACCTTGACCGATCGCGCCTTGCCGCCGCGCTCAACGAGGGTAACAACCTTCATCTTGTCGCCATAGGCGCGCTTCTGTCGCCAGCCGAATTCGGGATGCAAGATCCAGGTCGGGCCGCCTTCGACGTAGCCATGAAAGGTCTCGTCAACCTCAAGGGTCTTTCCCTCGCCGCCGAGCGGCGCCCCGTCATCCTTCATCGCCTCGCGGATGCGATGCCCGAGAAACCAAGCGCTCTTGTACGTGACCCCGAGGGTGCGATGGAGCTGGTGGGCCGAGACGCCTTTCTTGCTCGAAGTCATCAAACGAATCGCGAGCAACCACTTGTGCAGCGGGATATGGGAACGCTCGAAAACGGACCCGTTGCGGATGGTGAACTTGTCCTTGCACGCCGCGCAGTAGTACCAGCCCGGCCCCATCGACGGACCGCCGAGCGGTTTCGTTCCGTCAACCGAACCGCAATGCGGACAGAATCGACCATCCGCCCAGCGAACTGATTCGATGTAGGCGCGAGCGGCGTCCTCGTCGTGGTAGGCTGGATCGGATAGCAGCTCGGGGGTGCGCATGGCCTATCTCCTTGATCCATAAGATAGGCGAGTCGTCGCCGTCAGTCAAGTACATAATCGGCCCGGATCTTTAGAACGTAAAGCGAACTTAGTCAACCCCTATTACGCGAGTTGCACTTAAACTGCTCTCGTGATCAGATTTTGTACGAACCAGAATGCTCCGAACAAGCCTTCTCCCTTCGGGGACCAGCGCGTTGTGGCCGTCAGCAGGGCCCAGCGCGCGGCGCCGTCCGACCGAGATAGAGCAGGATTTGCGAGGCCGGGGCTTCGTGATTGCCGGCGGCGCGATCGAGGAGGGTGTCGCGCGCCTCGTTCTCGACGACGACGGCGCCCAACCGGAAGCGGTCGACGGCCGGCAGGGGCCGGGCGCGGGACTTTCTTTCTGCGTCGATGAACAGGAGGGCGTCGGCGATGTCGTGGCGGCCCCGTCCCGGCTCCTGCTGCGCCAGGTGCTCCCAGCCGAGAAGGCTCAGAATCGGGAAGATGAATTCGGCCTCGGTTTCTGCCTCCGAGGGGTGCGGCATTTGTTCGAGATCTGCCCAATGCCGGCGCACCGCCGCCGCGAAGGCCTCGACATCGCCGATTGCGAGGCCGCGGTATGACGGCATTTCCCGAATGCCGTCATCGAGGAAATACCGGGTGAAAAGGCCGCCGCGAACCACTGGCTTCTCGTCTTGCCCGCCCTGGAGTTGGATACCAGATGCATCTTTGCCGATGGTCAAGGCAAGCAGTCTCGCCGATACCGCGACAGGAGGCGCTCTCCGAGCATTTGGGAGGAGACGATGAGGGCCGGAAGAAAGACGTGGATACGCGGGACGAGCCCGCGCAAGACGATTTTATATGATGCTCGACGGCACGGCGACCCGGGTTGCTCCCGAGCGGATTTTCCTCGGGCAGCCCTTCGCTTTCGCGGGAATGATGGTTCTAAGCGCCCCCGCAAGGAATTAGGATAACGCCGGGGAGCGGAGGAGGGAGAGAGAAGATGGCCGCCCAACAGGATGTGATCGAGGCCGATTTTGTCGTGGTCGGCGCGGGCTCGGCCGGCTGCGCGATCGCCGCGCGGCTCAGCGAGGACCCGGCGATTCGGGTGGTGCTGCTCGAGGCCGGCGGCGAGGATCGGAACCGCTGGATCCACATCCCGCTCGGCTTCGGCAGGACCTTTGCCGATCCTTCGGTCAACTGGTGCTACGAGACCGAGCCCGATCCGGGTGCGGCCGGCCGCCGCGTCTTCTGGCCGCGCGGCAAGGTGCTGGGCGGCTCGTCCTCGATCAACGGCATGGTCTATATCCGCGGCCAGGCCGAGGATTTCGACCATTGGCGCCAGCTCGGCAACACCGGCTGGTCGTTCGACGACGTATTGCCCTATTTCAAGCGCTCCGAGCACCAGGTTCGCGGCGCCGATCCGTTTCACGGCACCGGCGGGCCGCTCTGCGTCTCCGACGTGCCCGACAAGCACCCGATCTGCGAGGCATTCATCGAGAGCGCGATGGGATTGGGCTTTGCGCGCAACGACGATTTCAACGGCGCGGGCCAGGAGGGTGCCGGCTACCACCAGACGACGACGCGCAACGGCCGGCGCTGCTCGACCGCGGTCGGCTATCTGCGCCCGGCGATGAGCCGCGCCAATCTGCGCGTCGTCACCAATGCGCTGACCGAAAAGATCACCTTCGACGGCCGCCGCGCCACCGGCGTCGCCTTCCGCCAGGACGGGCAGCTCCGCACCGCGCGGGCGGCGCGCGAGGTCATTCTGTGCGGCGGGGCGGTCAACTCGCCGCAATTGCTGATGCTGTCCGGGGTCGGCCCGCAGCAGCATCTGACCGAGCTCGGCATCCCGGTCGTCCATCATTTGCCGGGGGTCGGGCAGAATTTGCAGGACCACTACTCGGCGCCGATCAAGCTCAAATGCCGGTTGCCGATCACCGTCAACGACATGATGCAGAGCAATTTGCGCAAGGTGAAGGCCGGGCTGCAATACTACGTGTTCAAGAACGGGCCGCTGGCGATGGGCACCTCGCCGGCGGCATTGTTCGCCCGCACCCGGCCGGAGCTCGCCTCGCCCGACATCAAATGCTCGTGCTCGCCGTTCAGCGCCGAGCGGCCGCAGGACGGGCTGCACCCGTGGTCCGGCTTTACCGTGATCGTCTATCAGCTGCGGCCGGAAAGCCGCGGCCGGATCGAGCTGAAGAGCGCCGACCCGGCGCAGCCGCCGGCGGTCCATCCGAACTATCTGGCGACGCCCGTGGACCAGCGCACCATCGTCGACGGGCTCAAGCTGCTGCGCCGGCTGCTGGCGACGCCGCAATTGCAGCGCTTCATCGTGTCGGAATTCCTGCCCGGCCCCGAAATCGAGAGCGACGAGCAGTTGCTCGATTTCGCCCGCCGGCGCGGCGGCACGGTCTTCCACCCGACCAGCACCTGCCGGATGGGGATCGATGCGACGGCAGTGGTCGACCCGGAGCTGCGCGTCTACGGGATCGAGGGCTTGCGCGTCGCCGACGCCTCGGTGATGCCGACCGTCGTCTCCGGCAACACCAACGCGGCGACGATCATGATCGGCGAGAAGCTGTCGGACATGGTGCGGCAACGGATGCGCCTCGCCGCGTAGCCGTTGGCCGATCCGACCCGCTCGGCGAGCTGCGGATCGCCGCCACCCGCGCCCTCGGATGGCGCTTCCTGCCCCATCTGCGTCATACGCCGACCGCCGCGCGTCCGTCTCAGGTGGGTGGGAACCGGTCGTTCGATGACTTCGTCGGCGAGAACTGGCTATGGCACGGTTAGCTTTAGCAACAGGGGAACAAAACACCAGAGCAACAGGGGAACGAAACACCAGTCAAATCTCTCGTCGATTTTCGGCGCGTTTGTCCTCGTCGAGCGCCGCCATCGCCTGCCGCGCCGTTTCCTACAAACCCGGGCTCGACGGGGCGGGGCCGGGCCACTCGTCGAGCACGGCGGTGTGGGTGACTAGGCCGCTATCCTGCTGCCACAGATGGAGCTGGTAGCCTGGCGGCTCGAAAATGAAGCTGATCGGCGCATCGGCGACGAGGTTGAGCCGGATCTGGTGCGCCGTGCTCGGTGCAGTGCCGGCGACCGTGCCGGCAAAGCGCCGGTCGATTGCGCGGTGCAGGTGGCCGCACAGGATGCGTTCGACTTGGGGATGGCGTGCGACGATTTCGGCAAGTCCCGCGGCATTGTCGAGGCCGACATTGTCCATGTAGGTAATGCCCGTCGCGAATGGCGGGTGATGCATCAGGATCACGGTCGGCCGATCGAGCTGCGCCGCGAGTGCAGTGTCGAGCCACCCCAGTCGCTCGGCGCACAGCATCCCGCCATTCCTACCGGAGACGAGCGTGTCGAGCGCGACAAGCCGTACCGGGTAATCTTCGATCGCGAATTGCAGGTAGCCCTCGGCCGGCAGGTAGCGGGCGTCTCGAAAAGCCTCACGCAGCGGTTCTCGGGCATCATGATTGCCGGGAATCACGAAGACCGGCATCGACAAGGGTGCCAGCAGATGGCGCAGCTGTTCGTATTCGTCAGGCTCGCCGTGATCGACGAGATCGCCGGTCACGACGGTGACATCGGGCCTTGGCACCAGCGCGTTTAGACTTGCGACGGCACGCGCCAGATATGGTGCAGTGTCGAACTCGAACGAAGCCCGCTCGGCATCCGGCGCGGTGCCCTGCATCGGGCAACGGAACAGCTTACCCGCTGCGACGATATGGGGGTCCGAGAGTTGGGCAAGGATCATGTTCCCTCCGCGACCAGGGTCGCCTCCTGGTAAACCGACATTTCCCAGATGGACAGCCCATCCGCCCACGCTCGCCAGCATCGTTCAGGAGTTGGTCGCGGAGTGTGAGGTAGTTCACACTTGGAAAAGGGCCGCCCTGACGCTGTCTACCTCATTCCCCATGGGGCCAGTCCTTGGCGAAATCGTGCCGGTCCTACAATACAAACAGTTCGACAGCTTCGCCGTGTGATCAGTGATGCGGTGGTGCAGAAAATGCCGGCGCAACGATGGTTCGACCTAGCCGATGAGCGCAACCGCTGGGGCCGCGACGTGTTTGATGCTCTTTACGTGTAAGCGACCGCTTACGGCGCAAAGCCGTCATTTGAACCCGCCGCAGCTTGACTTGAGTGGGCTCACCACCCGAGCCGACCCCAGCGGGCGCCAAGTGTCGGATTTCCGTCGCTGGCGGCATCGACTCGCGGGTATCGCTGTGCAAAAATGCCCCACGTTGTTGCAAGCTTGCAGGGAGTGCCGCCCGATGACCGAGAAGACCACGCAATCCGTCGCCAACCTGGGCTATCACGCCCACATCTATTACGATCCGGCAAAGACGCGCGCCGTCGCCGAGCGGGTGTGCGGTGCGGTCGCCGAGAAATTCGAGGTCGAGATCGAGGAGTTCCGCGACACGCCGCGGGGACCGCACCCGATCTCCAATGCTCTGGTTATCTTCAAGCCCGACCAGTTTGATCATGTCGTGCCTTATCTGATGCTGAATCGCGACGGGCTCGACGTGCTGATCCACCCGCTGACCACGGACGCGGTGGAGGACCACAGCGGTTACGCGATCTGGCTCGGCAACCCGGTCGAGCTGAAGCTTCACACGCTGCCCCACGGCCGCGGCGGGCAGCTGCCGAGCGGGGTCAGCGCGTAGACAGCGGGGCGTCTCGCCCGCTTGGTGCAGTACGGCCATGGGCGGCGCAGTCCGCTCCGGGAGCGGAGGGGGTGCCATGAGGACGCGCCGCATCGGCGCGTCGGTCCCGGCGGCCCTTCCGGAGATGGGTAGCGAACCGATGGCGCCAAACCTCAAGCAGGTCGCGGCGCCGCTGGGCATGTTCACCCCGTCATACCCGCGAAGCGGGTATCCCGGGCCGCCGGACCATCCCGGCCCAACAACTCATCGAGATAACCAATCTCAGGAGCGCGATCTCTCCGAGGAGATGACAGGCTCCTCTCCGGGCAGCCTGCACTCCCGCTTGCGCGGGAGCGACGGAAGGTCTGGCTCTGGTATGATGTGTGGCTGATGACCAAGGGAGGCCATGCCGATGCCGTCTGAAATCTCCGACGAGGCCCTCGATTTTCTGCTGACCCGCGCCGGGCTCAGCCTCAGCGCCGAGCAGAAGGCCGAGCTGAAAAGCGTCTATGCCGGCATCGCCGCGATGGCCGAGCGGGTGCGGCAGCCGCGCGGGCGCATGGCCGAGCCGGCGCTGATCTACGGCTTCGGCGAGGAGGATTTGCCATGAGCGAGGCGATTCCGACCATCGCCGAAGCCGCCCGGCTGATCGCGGCGAAGCGCCTGTCGCCGGTCGAGCTGACGCGCGCCTGCCTCGACCGCGTGGCGGCATTCGACGATCGGCTGCACGCCTTCATCCATCCGACCCCGGACCGCGCGATGGCCGAGGCGCGCGCGGCGGAGGCTGCGATCATGGCCGGCGGCCCGTCCGGGCCGCTGCACGGCATCCCGATCGGGCTCAAGGACATCGTCGACACCAGGGGCATTCCGACCACCTGCCAGTCGAAGCTGCTCGCCGGCAACATCCCCGATGCCGACGCCGCCTGCGCCGAAAAGCTCGCCGCCGCCGGCACCATCCTGATGGGCAAGCTGACGACGCATGAATTCGCCGATGGCGGCCCGTCTTTCGACCTGCCGGCGCCGCCGGCGCGCAACCCGTGGAACCCCGACCATTTCACCGCCGGCAGCAGCAGCGGCACCGGTGCGGCGGTGGCGGCCGGGCTGATCCTCGGCGGCATCGGCACCGATACCGGCGGCTCGATCCGCGGCCCGGCGGCCCTGTGCGGCATCGCCGGCATCAAGCCGACCTATGGCTTGGTCAGCCGCGCCGGCGTCGCCCCGGCGGCCTATACGCTCGACCATATCGGCCCGATGGCATGGACCGCCGAGGATTGCGCGCTGCTGCTGCAGGCATTGGCCGGCCACGACCCGCGCGACCCCGCCAGCGCGCGCCGTCCGGTGCCGGATTACACCGCGTCGCTCGGCACCGGGATCAAGGGCGTCCGGATCGGCGTGATCCACCATTTCCACGAGATCGACCACAAGGTCGGCGCGGCGACGCAGCGCGGCATCGATGCGGCGCTCGCCACCTTCCGCGGTCTCGGCGCCGAAATTCGCGAGGTGCAGCTGTCGCCGCTGCAGGATTGGGCGGCCTGCGGCGGGCTGATCTCGATCACCGAACGCGCCGCCGCCTATGAGGAATGGGCGCGCACGCGGCTCGGCGATTTCGGCGAGCGTATGCGCAGCCGGCTGATGCTCGGCGCCTTCGTCTCAGGCGTCGATTACGTCCAGGCGGTGCGGCGGCGGCGCGAGCTGCGCACCGAATTGCAGAAGGCGATGGCCGGGCTCGAAATCGTTCTGACCGCGACCCAGCCGGCCGAAGCGGCCAGGATCGACGCGGTGCCGCAATGGGACCTGTTCCAGAAGCCCGGCTTCATGATGCCGTTCAACGTCGCCGGCTATCCGGCAATTTCGGTCTGCGCCGGGTTCGGCGAAGGAGGACTGCCGGTAGCGATCCAGCTCGTCGGCAAGCCGTTCCAGGAGCCGGCCTTGTTGCGCATCGCCGACGCCTTTGAAAAGGCGACGCCGTTCCGCGCCCGGCGCCCGGCCCTGATCCCCGCGCGCGCCGCGGCCTGAATGACAAGTGCCGCTGCTGTGGAGATCCCTTGTTCGATCGTGTCGCCTGGATAAGAAGGGTTTGATCGGCCAAGCCGCTGAAAGGGAGCGCGCCATGGAGAAGAGATTCGGGGTCATATCCGCGGATGGGCATTGCCGGCTGATGCATCTTCCTTTCGACTTGTGGACGAAGCGTCTTGCCAACAAATTCCGGGACGATGGGCCGCAGGTCGTGCGGCGGCCGGACGGCACCCGGCAGTGGGTGGTCGAAGGACACCCGTGGAGCGGCGTCGGCTGGGCCGGCGTCGGCCGGGGACCGGTCAACTGCTACACGCGGGCAGGGCTGGCGGAGGAGCCCGAGCCCGGCGTGTTCCGCGCCGCCAACGCCAGGTATCGCTGCGAAGACATGGATCGGGACGGCGTCGATGCCGAACTCGTAAACGGTCCCTACGAGCAGATATCCGCGATCAAGAACCCGGAACTGCGCGTCGCCTGCGTCCGCGCGGTCAATGACTGGGCGCGGGAGCTGTACGAGGAGTCGAACGGCCGGTTCATCATGCTGCTCCCGCTGCCCTGCCAGACCCCTGAAGAAGCCGTCGCCGAGCTGCTGCGGGTGGCGGCGTTCGGCCTGCCCACAGGGGTCGTCTTCGACTGGGTGAACGCTCCCGAACCGGTGCTGCATCAGCAGTGGGAGCCGGTCTGGGCGGCGGCCGCCGAGACGCAATTGCCGATCAACCTGCATGCGAACCCCAGCGGCGGGTCGCGCCAGATCGGGGTGGGAGTGGCGGGGCTGGAGCCGCGCAACCAGTCGCTGATGCGGGTAGCCAATTTCCCGATGGGCGCGATGGCCGAGCTGATGAGCGCCGTGGTCTTCTCCGGCATCTGCGATCGCCATCCCGGGGTGCGCTTCGTCCTCGAAGAAGCTGGCGTCGGCTGGGTGCCGTTTCTGTTCTGGCGCTTCGACCGCGAGTATGATTTCGGCGGGCCGACCCGTGTCTTCAAACCCGACGTTCCGCTTTCCGACAAGCCAAGCGAGTTCGTCAGGCGCCAGGTCTTCTTCACCTTCGAGGTCGAGGAAGAGGGCGGTTTTCGGCGCGTGCCCGAGATCGGTTTGCGTAACTTCCTGTGGGCCAGCGACTTTCCCGGTCTCGACAGCCCGTGGCCGGATTCGAAGGCAATGGGACATGCGCCGGCGGAGGCAGCCCTGGGAAAAGCGGCCCTCAACCAGCTGGTCTTTGAAAACGCGGCGAGCCTGTACGGGATTCCGGTCACCCTGCCGAGAGAGCGGGGGCGCGCGTAACGCCAAGCCGGCTCCGGCCGGATGTGCGGCTCGGCGCCTTCAGGCTGCCGCACCACCGGCATTGACGCGGTCGGCGGCGGCTCGATCAGGCAGCGGATGGGCTGGCCCTAGGGCCGCGCCGCGGCGAGGATCGCCACCGGATAGGCGTAGTCGAGCCGGTCGCCGTTGCGGCGCACCGCGATGCCGAGCCGGTCGTCATCGGCTGAGGCGGCGAACATCTCAACGATCCGCGCTTCGTCCCCCGGGTTCGGAAATGAGCGCGCCAGCAGGTTCTTCACCTCGTCGCGCAGCTCGGAAAAGTTGACTTGCGGCTCGGGGAGGCCGGCGCGCCGGAACAGGCCTTGCAGCTCGGCGAGCGCCAGGGCGCGGACATGCGACGGGTCGCGCAGCTTTTCGAGCCGGTTGAATTCGGCGGCCTTGGCGGGATCGGCCGAGGCGCAGGTGTCGATCACGACGATTCGGCCGCCAGGCGCGCAGACCCGCACCATCTCAGCGAAGACGGCCGACGGATCGGGGAAGTGGTGAACCGCAAAGCGGCTGACGACGATCGTGAACGTCCCGTCGGGATAGGGCAGCGCGGCCACGTCGCCCTCCTGCCAGCCGACATTGGCGATCCCCTTTTCGGCCGCCAGCCGGCGCGCGCGATCAAGCATGGCCGGGGTCATGTCGATGCCGGTCGCGTGCCGCACATGCGGAGCCAGGGCACAGACGACGATGCCGCCGCCGCAGGCGACATCGAGCACGGTATCGTCTGCTCCGGGTGCGGCAGCGTCGACGATCATCTCCAGCGCGCTCGCATCGGTGATCGGGCCGGCGGTGCTGAACGGCGTCGCCTGCCGGGTGAACTGGTCGCGGATCAGGCTGCTGTGGGCGTCATTCGTCATCGCGCGGCTGCTCCATCAAGTTCGAGGCTGCGGCGCCACCATAGACGCATTTCCCGCGCCGCGCCGCGCCAGATGATCCGCGCGTGAGGCGCCCCATCGGCAGGCGGGACCGCGCCGGGAGCCGGCGGGGAGTGAAAACGCATATTCACGGCAATGTGATGCGCAGGTCAGCCATGCCAGGGATGGCCTGTCCCGGCCTGGCGGACCTGCCCATATGCTGCATTGCAGCAAAACGGGTGCGGACATGACGGAGCTTAACGAGCGCGGGCGAGAGCCGCAGGAAAGCGACAGCACGATCGGCAATTGGCGTGTCATCGTATCGGCATGGGCGGTTGCGCTGTTGTTCATAATCCTGTTCGCCGGGGTGCAGGCGGTGGCGTCCCTGCACGGCGTCTCGCCGGAGCAGGCGAGCCTTGCCGGCGCGATCGTCCCGCAGCACGATCCGGCTTGCGCGGGGCCAGGCTTCCCCGACGCATCGGCAGACGGCCAATGCCGGCCGTCGTCGCTGCTCGATCGCGCCCAGGCCGACGCCTACGCCAGCTGGTAAGGGGCGGGTCTACGGCCGTGGTGCGGCGGCGGCGTCATGCCGGATGTCGCGCTCGGCATCGAGCGCAGCGAGCTGCGCACTGACCTGCTCGCCGGAAACCAGGATCGTTTTTTTGTCGCCCGAATGGGCGGTGAAGGTCACCGCGAGACCCTCGGGGCTTGACCGCAGCTCCTTTTCGGGGATGGTCGCAGCGAACTCCTCGGCATAGGAGCAGCCGCCCTCGCAGCTGATCTCGTTCGTGCTGATATGCAGGAACGGCAGCGGGTCGCCGGCGGCGTTGCGGGCCGCGTTCCAGTCCCGTTTGGCGCCCGAGTAGCTGTCGGCCACGTAAAGCTGGTGCACGGTCGCGCCGGTCCGGCGGTCGACAAAGCTGCGCAGGCAATCAAAATTCGTCCCCGGCGTGCCGAGAAACGGCGGCGCGTGCTGGGCTCTCGGGCCGACCAGCCCGATAAAGCGCGGCGACGCGTCGGTCTGCGTCGCGACGACGGGCGCACCGCCGGCACTCGCCGGGCCGGGCCGGGCCATTCCGGCACAGGCGCTCAGCGTCACGCCGAGAAGGGCGAAGAGGAGGCTGCGCAGGCGCGGTTTCATCCGGCGCAGTCGAGGATCTCGGAATTGTCCTCGCCGAGCGCGGGGGCGGGCTTGGCAAAGGACGGGCGCGCCCCGTCGAACGAGAGCGGCAGCCCGACCAGCGCCAACGGGCTCTCCGCGGAGGAACCCGCGGGGCGGCCCGGCCAGGGCTGGATCATGCCGAGCGCCGCCGTTTGCGCATCGGCCACCACCTGGTCGACGGTCTGGATCGGACCGTTGGGGATGCCGGCCGCGTCGAGCCGCGCCGTCCAACTCGCGATCGGCTCGGCCGCGAAGATGTCGTCGAGGATCGGCACCAGGATGCGCCGGTTGACGACGCGGTCCTTGTTGGTGCCGAAACGCGGGTCCTCGGCCAGCTCCGGCCGGCCGATCGCGGCGGCGAGCCGGCGGAACAGATTGTCGTTGCCGGCCGCCACCATTAAATGTCCGTCGGCCGCGGCAAAGGCCTGATAGGGCACGATCATGTCGACGCCCGAGCCGTGCCGCGCCGGGATCTCGCGATTGACCAGATAGGCGGCGATCGGGATCGTCATCCAGGCAAGCGCACTTTCGTAGAGCGAGGCGTCGACGACCCCGCCCCTGCCGGTCCGGCCGCGTTCCTGCAAGGCGGCGAGCACGCCGATCGCCGCCCACATGCCGGTCGCGAGATCGATGATCGAGACCGAGACCCGCACCGGCGGCCTGCCCGCCTCGCCCAGCAGGCTCATCAGCCCGCCATAGGCCTGCATCAGCGGGTCGTAGCCCGGCCGGTCGCGCAATGGCCCGGCGGCCCCGAACGCGCCGAGATTGCAATAGACGAGGCTCGGCTTCTCGGCCAGCAGCGTCTCCGCCGAGAGGCCGTAGCGGTCGAGCGCGCCGAATTTCAGATTGTGGATCAGCACGTCGGCGCGCTCGCGGACCAGTCGCCGCAGCGTTTCGGCCTGGGCCGGGTCGGCAAGGTCGATGGTGATGCCGCGCTTGGCCCGGTTGACCGCGTGAAAGCAGGTCGCCGCCCCTTCGGCAAAGGGCGGTCCCCAGCCGCGGGCGGCGTCGCCGGTCTTCGGGTTTTCGACCTTGATCACCTCGGCACCGAGCTCGCCGAGGATCATCCCGGCATAGGGTGCGGCGATGCTGTGGCCGATCTCGATGACGCAAAGGCCGGCGAGCGGGGAGGTGGACGACATCGAAACTCCTGTTCGGCAAAGCCGCCGAATTCTGCTGCCGGCCGAGCATAGCCGGGGCATTCCGAATTGGTAAGCCGCGCGCTATCGTGCGCGCGGTGCCGCAAAAGGAGGGCGCGATGACGGAGACGGCGACGATGGTGGTCCTCGGCGAGGACTATCCCGAGCTGCGCGAATCGATCCGCAGGATCTGCGTGCGCTATCCCGGCGAATATTGGCGCAGGCTCGAAACCGAG
The DNA here is from genome assembly GCA_963814865.1 of uncultured Alphaproteobacteria bacterium. GTDB lineage: Bacteria > Pseudomonadota > Alphaproteobacteria > ATCC43930 > CGMCC-115725 > AP-15. The sequence continues at coordinate 565,709 of CAWFEN010000009.1, forward strand.
CAGGCCTATCCGACCGAGTTCATCAAGGAGCTGACCGAGGCCGGCTTTCTGGCCTCGCTGATCCCGGAGGAATATGGCGGCTCCGGCCTGCCGCTGCGCGCCGCCGCGGTGATCCTCGAAGAGATCAACGCCGCGGGCTGCACCGCGAGCCAGGGCCACGCCCAGATGTACATCATGGGGACGTTGCTGCGTCATGGCAGTGAGGAGCAGAAACGGCGCTATCTGCCGAAGATCGCGTCGGGGGAATTGCGCTTGCAGGCGTTCGGCGTGACCGAGCCGACCACCGGCTCCGACACCACCAAGCTGAAGACCCGCGCCGTGCGCGAAGGCAATCATTACGTCGTCAACGGGCAGAAGGTGTGGACCTCGCGCGCCCGGCACTCCGACCTGATGCTGCTGTTGGCGCGCACGACGCCGGTCAATGAGGTCAAGCGGCGCACCGACGGGCTCTCGGTATTCCTGATCGATCTGCGCGAGAACCTCGGCAACGGCGTCGAGATCCGCCCGATCGAGGCGATGATCAACCACAACACCACCGAAGTCTTTTTCGACAATCTCGAAAGTCCCGCCTGACGCGCTGATCGGCGAGGAGGGCAAGGGCTTTCGCTACATCCTCGACGGCATGAACGCCGAGCGCATCCTGGTCGCCCAGGAATGCATCGGCGACGGCCGCTGGCTCCTCAAAAAGGGCGTCGACTATGCCAAGGAGCGGGTCGTCTTCGACCGGCCGATCGGCCAGAACCAGGGGGTGCAGTTCCCGCTGGCGCGCGCCTATGCCGAATTGGAAGCCGCCGACATGATCTGCCGCCGCGCCGCCGCCCTGTTCGACGCCGGCGAGGAATGCGGCGCCGACGCCAACATGGCGAAACTGCTGGCGTCGGAGGCGACCTGGCACGCCGCCGAGGCGACCTTCGCGACCTATGGCGGCTTCGCCTTCGCCAGGGAATACGACATCGAGCGCAAATGGCGCGAAGTCCGCCTCTACCAGACCGCGCCGATCTCGACCAACCTGATCCTCGCCTATCTCGGCCAGCACGTCCTGGGCATGCCCCGGTCGTATTGACCCTGGCCGGGCTGGCCTGCCCTTCGACGCAGTGCAAGAGGGGCGAGACCTGGGTTCGAACAATTCCACGAACTGTATCGGGACGCGGCAATGTGTCAGGTTATTGTAAGAGATTTTGGTTAATTCATGCCTGTGATCTGATCGCGTTCGGCCGCGCGCCGGACGACCCGTCTGAGCGTTTTTGCCGGGAGGGATAGATGAACAAAATGACCTTGCATCTGTTGGCCGGGACCTCGCTGTTGGCGCTCGCCGCCGCCGCCGCCGGCCCAGCCGACGCCACGACGTTCAAATACAGCGGCAGTATCGTCTCCTATGTGGCGCCGAAGACGGGTACCTACAGGATCATCGCGGTTGGCGCGCAGGGCGGGAGTTCGGGTGGATTGGGCGCCAAAATCGGCGGCGATTTCAAGCTGACCAAGGGCGAGGACCTGCTGATCGCGGTCGGCGGCGAGGGCATCAGCGGGTTCTACTCCGGCGGCGGGGGTGGCGGCAGCTTCGTGGCCGAGAAGCTGCCCAACCCCCTCGGCGATATTCCGCTGGTCATCGCCGGCGGTGGCGGCGGCGGTGGCGGCGGCGGCGGTACCACCAGCGCAGGCGGCGGTGGCGGCGGTGCTTATGCCGGCGGCGGCGGCACTGGCGGCAAAGGCGGCGCCGGCGGCGGCTTCCCCAACGCCTACGGCGCCGGCGGTGGCGGGTTCTTCACCTCCGGTGGCAGCACGGAAGGAGCTCATGGCGGCGGCTCGTTCGCCTCGGGTCTGGCTGGCGGCGGCGGCGCCGGCGGCGTGGAATATGGACAACCCTTTGGCAATGCCAACGGCGGCTTTGGCGGCGGCGGTGGCGGCGGGATCCAGGGCGCTGGCGGTGGCGGCGGCGGCTACAGCGGCGGCGGCGGCGGCGGCTTTGAAGGCGGTGGTGGTGGCGGCGGTTCGTTCGATGACGGCACAAAGAAAATCCTGAAGGCCGCCGTCAGAAAAGGTGATGGCGTGGTCATGATCAATAAGCTCGCGGCAACCGCCACCGTGTCGGCGCTCGATGCAAGCTTCGTCAGCAACGGTTCCCCGCCCGCCAGCGATCCGCCAGCGGTGCCCGAGCCGGCCTCGGCCGCCCTGCTCGGCGCCGGCCTTGTCGCCTTGGCGGGGGTCGCCGCCGCCTCCCGCAAACCGACCCGAGAACGCTGAGCGGCCGTCTGCGAACCCCGGTCTGCCAGAACCGGTCTGCCAGAACCAGGGGGTGCAGTTCCCGCTGGCGCGCTTATGCCGAATTGGCGGCCGCCGACATGATCTGCCGCCGCGCCGCCGCCCTGTTCGAAGCCGGCCGGGAATGCGGCGCCGACGCCGACATGGCGAATACCAGACGGCGCGGATCTCTCGACCAATCTGATCCTCGCCTATCTCGGCCAGCACGTCCTCGGCTTGCCGCCGGTCGTATCAGGGCGATTTTGTCGATGGCGACCCGCGCGCACGCGGCCTATTCGACGGTCACCGATTTCGCCAGGTTGCGCGGCTGGTCGATGTCGCAGTTCCGCCGCAGCGCCACCTGGTAGGCGAGCAGCTGGAGCGGGATGTTCAGCAGGATCGGATCGAGTTCGGGTGCTGCTTCCGGCGCCGCGAAGGCGGCTTCGACCGCGACCGGCAGCCCGCCCGACTGGGTGATCGCCAAGCACCGGGCCGCGCCGCGCCCGGATTTCCTCGATGGTCGAGACATTCTTCTGGAACAGATCGTCGCGCGGCATGATGACGATCGTCGGGGTTTCGGGCGAGACCAGCGCGAGCGGCCCGTGCTTCAATTCGGAGGCCGGATAGGCCTCGGCGTGCAGATAGCTGACTTCCTTCAGCTTGAGCGCCCCTTCCATGGCGACGGCGTAGCCGGCGGCGCGGCCGACGAAATAGGCGTGCTCGCTGGCGACCAGCCGCTCTGCCAAGCACTCGATTTCGGCCTCGCGGGCGAGGATGCTCGCGATCTGTTCGGGCAATGCCGCTAACGCCGCCAGCAGGCGGCCGCCCTCGGCGGTCGACAGATCGCGAATCCGGCCGAGATGGATCGCGAGCAGCGCGAACGCCGCCGCGGTGCAGGTGAAGGTCTTGGTCGACACCACCGCCACCTCGGGACCGGCATGCAGATAGATCCCGCGGCCGCATTCGCGCGCGATCGTGCTGCCGACGACATTGACGATGCCGAGCACGCGCCCGCCCTTGCGCTTGATTTCCTGCACCGCGGCGAGCGTGTCGAAGGTCTCGCCGGACTGGCTGACCGCGACATAGAGCGTGTCGCTTTCGATGACCGGGTTGCGGTAGCGGAATTCGGAAGCGGGCTCGGCATGCGCCGGCAGCCGCGCCAGTTGCTCGATCAGCTGCGCCCCGATGCAGCCGGCGATAAAGGCGGAGCCGCAGCCGAGGATCTTGATGCGGCGGATTTCGAGCAGTTCGCGCGCGGCGAGGTCGATGCCGCCGAGATGCGTCGTCTGAAAGCGCGGCTCCAGGCGCCCGCTCAAAGTGCGCGCCAATGCCTCGGGCTGTTCGGCGATCTCCTTGCGCATGAAATGGGCGAAATCGCCGCTGCTCATAGGCCTCGCTGCTCCAGGTGATGGTCGACGGGGTCTTCGATGTCGGGCCGCCGTCCAATGTCGAGGTCTCGAACCCGTCGGCGCGGACCAGAGCGACCTCGCCGTCGTCGAGATGCACGACATTGCGCGTATGACGCACCAGCGCCGCCGCGTCGGAGGCGAGGAACATCTCGCGCTCGCCGATGCCCAGCACCACCGGGCTGCCGTTGCGCGCCACCACGATCGCGTCGGGCTGCGCCGCATCCAGCACGGCCAGCCCATAGGTGCCGCTGACCAGCCGGAGCGCCGCCCGCACGGCGGCATCGAGCGGTCCGGGCGGCATCGCGGCGATCAGATGCGCCAGCACCTCGGTGTCGGTTTCCGAGCGGAAGGTGACGCCTTCGGCTTCGAGCCGCGCCCGCAATGCCGCGGCGTTCTCGATGATGCCGTTATGGACGATCGCGATGCGGCCGGTCGCGTCGCAATGCGGATGGGCGTTGCGGTCGCTCGGTTCGCCATGCGTCGCCCAGCGGGTATGGGCGATGCCGGCCGCGCCGCGGAAGCGCGGCGGCAGGATCTTCTCGAGTTCGCGCACCCGGCCCTTGCATTTGGCCAGGCGCAACTCGCCGCCGCGGGCGATGGCGATGCCGGCCGAATCATAGCCGCGATATTCGAGCCGATGCAGTCCCTCGATCAGGATCGGCGTCGCGTCGCGCTTGCCGATGTAACCGACGATGCCGCACATGGTTGGTCTCCTCAGCTATAGATGATCCGCCGCAACTGCCGCTCGCTGTAGGCCGGCGCGCGAAACCGCCAGCGCGCGAGTTCCGCGGTGAGCCGCGCGAAGATCGCGCCGTTAGACAGGCCTTCGCCCTGCAACACCCGGTGCCGCCGGCAGACGAACTCCTCCGGCCGCTCGTCGAGGAACGACAGCACCTCGTCGACCAGCCGCGCCGCCTCTGCCGGGCTCAGCCGGCTGGTGCGGACGAGATAGGCCAGCAATTCCCCCCGCTCGTTCGGCTCCGACATGCGCGACGATCCTCCCATCCACGAGCAAAGATCAATGATTTTTGCCCGAATCCGGGCAAATTATCGGGATAAATGTTGCGCTGAATGGGCTTGCGCGTTCAACCGGTCCTGCAGCTCGCGGGTCGCGGGTTTTTTCGGCGGGATTCGTCCCAACCTATTGTGCGGCCGCGAAAGGAACGCAGGTCTGTCGCGGCGATTTGCCGTTGGCTTCCACCCCTCATTTTACGTAACACGCAGCTCATGGCCGATCTCCTTCTCGCGCACGGGCTCTCTTTCGCCGATCTTTACGATCGCGACGGCCTCGTGCGCGTCGATCGCGCCTTTGTCGCGCATCTCGCCGAAGCAGATGTTGCGCTGCACGACCGGCTGATGGCGGGGCGGCGCGATCCGGACGGGCTCGGACATGCGGCGGAATCGGAGCTGCTGGTCGAATTGGCGCCGCATGTCGAGGATTTCCTCGGCGCGCTGTTCGGCATCGCTGCCGAGATTCGCGCGCTGCAGGCGCGCCACCACGCGCTGGCGCCGCTCTATTCGGTCAAGCGGCTGTTCGTGCAGCGCCGCGCGGTCAAGGGCGTCAAGGAGGCAGACGCGGCGGCGATCGACGGCCCGGCCCTCGCGCAAGAGCTGGACGCGCTGAGCGGCGGCCCCGTCGATGGCGTCGCGGCGTGGGAGCGGCGCTATGCCGGGCATGTCGCGCGCTGGCTCGACGACGAACCCGGCAACGCCGCCGCGCTCGACCTGGCGCAGCGCTACGCCGCCTGGGCCGCTCTGTCGCCCGAGGGCCGGAAAAAGCACCGCCGCGGCGTGCTGTTCAAGGTGCCGCAGCGGCTCGACATGCAGCATCTCGTGCCGGTCGAGACCGTCGCGCGCGACGGCGTCGCGATGCTGCGCCTGCCCGAGGACGAATGGCGCCAGCGCGAAGGCTTTGCGCTGACCGACCGCGGCACCGACCTCACCGGCGCGCTCGACCAGGCGAATTACTGCATCTGGTGCCACAACCAGGGCAAGGACAGCTGCTCGCAAAGGGCTGCGCGAGAAGGACGGCGCGTTCCAGAAGAGCGTGTTCGGCGTCACCCTCGCCGGCTGCCCGCTCGAGGAGAAGATCTCGGAGATGAACCTGGTGAAGTCGCGCGGCTACAGCCTCGGCGCGCTGGCCATCGTCGCCGTCGACAACCCGATCTGCGCCGCGACCGGGCACCGCATCTGCAACGACTGCATGAAGGCCTGCATCTATCAGAAGCAGGAGCCGGTCGACATCCCGCAGGTCGAGACCCGCACCCTGAAGGACGTGCTCGGCCTGCCCTGGGGGTTCGAGATCTATGCGCTGCTGACCCGGTGGAACCCGCTCAATCTGCGCCGGCCGCTGCCAAAGCCTGCGACGCGGCAACAAGGTGCTGGTCGTCGGGCTCGGGCCGGCCGGGTTCACCCTGGCGCATCATCTGATGAATGACGGCCATTTCGTCGCCGCGATCGACGGGCTGAAGATCGAGCCGCTGCCGGCCGACGATCTCCGGCGTGAGGCCCGATGGCGGCCGCCATCCGTTCCAGCCGATCCGCGATGTCGCCAGCCTGGTCGACGGGCTCGACGACCGGGTGATGGCCGGCTTCGGCGGCGTCGCCGAATACGGCATCACCGTGCGCTGGGACAAGAATTTCCTGAAGATCGTGCGCCTGCTGCTCGAACGCCGCGCGGAGTTCGCGATGTATGGCGGCGTGCGCTTCGGCGGCACGATCACGATCGACAGCGCGTTTGCGCTGGGCTTCGACCATATCGCGCTGTGCGCCGGCGCCGGCCGCCCGACCGTGATCCCGATGCCGAACGGCCTGGCGCCCGGCGTGCGCCAGGCGTCGGATTTCCTGATGGCGCTGCAGCTGACCGGCGCCGCCAAGACCGAAAGCATCGCCAATCTGACGGTGCGCTTGCCGGTCGTCGTGATCGGCGGCGGGCTGACCGCGATCGACACCGCGACCGAGTCGCTGGCCTATTATCCGGTGCAGGTCGAGAAGTTCCTGTCGCGCTACGAGACCCTGGTCGCCGAACAGGGCGAGGATGCGGTGCGCGCGGGCTGGAACGCGGCCGAGCGCGAGGTGGCGGCCGAGTTCATCGCCCATGCCCGGGCGATCCGCGCCGAGCGCGAGGCGGCCGCCGCGAGGGCCGCGCCCCGCGACTGGCGGAGCTGCTCGACGGCTGGGGCGGGGTCACCATCGCCTATCGCCGCCGGCTGATCGATGCGCCGAGCTACACCCTCAACCACGAGGAGGTGGCGAAGGCGATGGAGGAGGGCATCCGCTTCGCCGAATTGCTGACCCCGGTCGCGGTCGAGGTCGATCGTTTCGGCCAGGCCGCGGCGTTGCGGCTGTCCCGGCCGGGGCGCGAGCCGGGTTCGGCGGCCGAGGAGGTGGTGCTGCCGGCGCGCACCATCCTGGTCGCCGCCGGGACCCAGCCCAACACCGTGCTCGGCCGCGAGGACCCGGCCAATGTCGTGCTCGACGGCCGCTATTTCCAGGCCTTCGACGAGGAAGGCAACCCGGCCGTGCCGGAGCGGGTGGCCAAGCCCGCGGCGGTGCGGGTGCTGATGCATCTGCGCGACGACGGCCGCGCCGTCAGCTTCTTCGGCGACCTGCATCCGTCCTTCGCCGGCAACGTCGTCAAGGCGATGGGCGGCGCCAAGCAGGGCTATCCGGTGGTCAGCCGCATGCTGGCGCGGCTGCCGCCCTCGGCGCCGGCGCCGAGGAGCTGGCGGCCCGGCTCGACGACGAGCTGCGCGCGCGGGTGCACGAGGTCATCCGCCTGACGCCGAACATCGTCGAGGTGGTGGTGCGGGCGCCGATGGCGGCGCGCGCCTTCCAGCCCGGCCAGTTCTACCGGCTGCAGAATTACGAGACCCTGGCGCCGCGCGTCGACGGCACGACCCTGGCGATGGAGGGCCTGGCGCTGACCGGCGCCTGGATCGACAAGGAGGCGGGGCTGCTGTCGACCATCGTGCTCGAGATGGGCGGCTCGTCCGATCTCTGCGCGCTCTTGAAGCCGGGCGAGCCGGTGATCCTGATGGGGCCGACCGGCACGCCGACCGAGACGCCCGCGGGCGAGACCGTGCTGCTGGTCGGCGGCGGGCTCGGCAACGCGGTGCTGTTCTCGATCGGCCGCGGCATTCAGGGCGCAGGGCTCGCGCGTGCTCTATTTCGCCGGCTACAAGACGATCGAGGACCGCTACAAGGTCGACGAGATCGAGCGCGCCGCCGACCATGTCGTGTGGTGCTGCGACGAGGCGCCGGGCTTTGTCCCCGGCCGGCCGCAGGACCTGGCCTTCGTCGGCAACATCGTCGAGGCGATGGCGGCCTATGGCTCGGGCGCCTTGGGGCGGCCGAGATTCCCCTGGACGAGGTCGACCGCATCATCGCGATCGGCTCGGACGGCATGATGGACGCGGTCGCCGAGGCGCGGCACGCCGCGCTCGCGCCTTATTTCCGGCCCGGCCACCGCGCGATCGCCTCGATCAACTCGCCGATGCAGTGCATGATGAAGGAAATCTGCGCCCAGTGCCTGCAGATGCAGCGCGACCCGGCGACCGGCGCCGAGACGGTCGTGTTCTCCTGCTTCAACCAGGACCAGGAGCTCGACCAGGTCGATTTCGCCGCGCTGCACCGCCGCCTGTCGCAGAACGGCGTCCAGGAGAAGCTGACCAGGCTGTGGATCGACCGCTGCCTCCACCACCTCGGCGAGCGCCCCGCGATGGCGGCAGAGTAGGAGCGCCGGTAATCCGCCGTTCCCCCGGCTTCTTCATCCGGCGAATGAAATTTTGTGCCGGCTGCTACGGGCGTGCCGGTCTCGCCGCCGGTTTGTAGCGGCGCGGGCGCGGGTGGGGGACCCAGGGGCGGTCGCCGCGGGTTTCGTTGGCGCTTTCGACGGTGACGCCGTCGCGGTCGAGCCACAGCGCCACGGCGCCGCGCCGCCATGAATTGATGCGGTCGATGACCGGCATCGTCGACCGGCAGCGAAAGCCGGCTGGCACCTGGCTGACGATCGCGTCCCACTCGCCGCAGTCGAGCGGCAATGCCGCGGCGCCGGTGACGATCGCGACGCGGCGCCCATGTGCCGAATAGCGGCACAACTCGCCGGTACATTCGAGCCCGCCCCGCGCCCCATCCCCGGCTTTCGGCCACGGCGACAGCGCCTCGCCGGTCTCCTCGGCCAGGAACGAGCCTTCGATCCTCTCGCCTCTGCCTTCGACAACGAAGTAGTGGCCGTCGGGAGCGCGCGCCGCGACAAAGCGGCCGATATCGGCGATGACGATGTCGGGCGGCCGGGTCAGCGCCATGCCGGCGAGGCCGATGACGATCGCGACCGCACCCCAGCGCCGCCACAATCCGCGCCACAGGCAGAGCCACAGCCCGCCGAGCGCCACCAGCACCAGCCCTGCCGCCGGCAGCCGCGGCATCGCCCAGACGTCGCCGGGCAAGCCCGAAACCCGCTCGGCGACCCAGATCGTCACGTCGATCCCCCAGCCCATCGGCACCAGTGCCAGGCGCTCGAGGCCGAACGGCATCAGCAGGCAGGTGACAACGCCCCAGGGCAAAGTCCACAACGCGCTCAGCGGCACCGCCACGACATTGGCGAGCGGCGAATAGAACGCCAGCCGATGAAAATGATAGACCGAGAACGGCAGGGTCCCGATGGTCGCGACCAGGGTGGTGACGACGACGGCCCCGCAATAGCCGAACACCTGCCCCGGCAGCGAGGGGTGCCGCAGCACCCGGCCGATCCGCGCGCCGAAGGTCTCGTACACCGCGATCAGCGCCACCACGGCGCCGAACGACATCTGGAAGCTGACGCCGACAAAGCTCGCCGGATCGATCGCCAGCACGATTGCGGCGGCGATCGCGCAGACCCGCATCGAAATCCGCAGCCGGTCGAGCAGGATCGCGAAAAACACCAGGCCGTTCATGACAAAGGCGCGTTCGGTCGGGATCGCGGCGCCGGAAATCAGCAGGTAGCCGGTCAGCACCGCGAGGGTGGCGCCGGCCGCGATCTTTTTGATCGGCCAGCGCAGCGCCAATGGCGGGATCAGCGCCAGCCCGCCGCGCACGGTAAAAAACACAAAGGCGGCGACGAGGCCGAGATGCAGCCCGGCGATGGCGAGCAGATGCGACAGGCCGGAATCGCGAAACGCCTGCTTGACCGGTTCCGCCACCGCGCCGCGCTTGCCGGTGATCAATGCCGAGGCGACGCCGCCGGTCGAGCCCGGCAGCACCGCGGTGATCCGCCGCGTCATCTCGGTGCGCAGCTCGCGCAGATCCTCGCGCCAACCGCCGCGCGCCGGGTTCCGCAGCCTCGATGCGATGGGCGGCGCCATAGGTGTAGCCGACCCCGCCGATCTCGGCGAAATAGGCCTCGCGCTGCAGATCGTGACTACCCGGCAGGACCTGCCCCGGCACCGGATAAAGCACCGCCTTCATGCGGACCGCGTCGCCCGGCGTGAGCGCGTCGCTCGTCGCCGGGATGTGGAGCCGCAGGCGCCGCGGCTGTTCGCCCGGGTCGAGGCCCGGCAGCGGATCGGGCGCGACGATCAGGCGCCAGCCATTTTCGAGCGAGTCGATATCGACGACCCGCCCGGTGACGAGGACCGGCCCGAGCCGCCGCTCGAGCATCGGCGTTTGGCGTTCCCGGGTGGTCTCGCCGGCCAGCGCAAAGCCGGCGCAAAAGACGAACAGCGCCAGCGCCGCCTCGCCCGGCAGCGGGCGCTGCCGCAGCGCGAACGCGGCACCGCCGGCGGCGGCGATCCCGAGGATGCCGAGCCACAGCGGCGGCTCGGCCGTCAGCGAAAAATAAACGCCGATCCCGGCGCCGAAGAAGACCGGCAGCCAGAGCAGGCGGCGTTCGCCCTCGGCGGCAAGGGCAATGCCGAGCGCAGAAACCTGCTGCGCGCACCAACCGGGCGCCCGGTCGAGCCATCCGCCCGCTGGAGCCGCATCCGCCATCGCCGCCCCGACACTGATGCCGGCGACGCTAGCGGATCAATCAGTCTTGCGAAACTCAGAGTGCTTACTTTGACGTATTATTGACGTTAAGTCAAAATATCGTCAAATATCTCCTTCCTCCTTCATCAAGTGCATGCTCTTGCGGAGGGCGTCGAGCGTATCCTCCATTTCGGTCTCGTCATGGGTCGCCGAGATCAGGCCGCCGGGACTGCTGCTGAAATCGACGCCGTTGACCATCATCGCCAGCCGTAATTTGTGCACGATTTCGGCTTGACGGTTGCCGGTGAGGCTGGCGGTCGGCTGCTGATGCGGGTCGAAGCGGGTCGGCGTGATCGCTGCCCGGTCGGGATTGGTGAAGATGTGCAGCATCGAGAACGTGCCGTAGGCGGCCCACGGCACCTGCTCTTCCTCGAACACCTCGTTGATCCGGCGCCGCAGGGTCTCGGCATAGCGGTTGGCGCGGACGCAGGCGTCGGTGGTGCCGACGATCTCCAGGGCCGCGATGCCGGCGGCGGCAGAAAGCGGGTTGGCGTTAAAGGTGCCGGGATGGGCGATCTTTTCGCGGTCCGCGGATCGGGTGATTTGGAAATCGAGCAGGTCGAGGATGTCCTTGCGGCCGGCGACCGCGCCCCCCGGCAGGCCGCCCGCCATGATCTTGGCCAGGGTGGTCAGATCGGGCGCGATGCCGTATTCGGCCTGGGCCCCGCCCGGCGCGACGCGGAAGCCGGTCACCACTTCGTCGAAGATCAAGAGGACGCCGTGCTGCCGGGTCAGTTCGCGCAGCGCGGTCAGGAATGGCGGGTCGATCGGCAGGCGCGCGCCATGCGCGCCGGTCGGCTCGATGATCGCGGCGGCGATGTCGTCGTCCTGGTCGAGGAGGCGGGCGAGCCCTTCAACGTCGTTCTGGTCGGCCAACAGCACGTTGCCGGCGATGCCGGGCAATACGCCGGTGGTCGGGCTGCCGTCGAAATGATTGGCGAAACCCGAGGTCATGTGATCGTGCCAGCCGTGAAAATGGTGCCTGAAGCGAATGATCTTCGACTTGCCGCTGAACGCGCGGGCGAGCCGCACCGCCATCAGGGTCGCCTCGGTGCCGGAGGAGGTGAAGCGCACCCGCTCAGCCGCCGGCAACAGCCTCAGGATCCATTCGGCCCAGGCGATCTCGCGCTCGTGGCTGGCGCCGTAATGGGTGCCGCGCTCGATCTGCTCGTGCACCGCCTGCACGATCATGGGGTGGCTGTGGCCGAGCAGCAGCGCGCCATGGCCGCCGAAATAATCGACGTAGCAATTGCCGTCGACATCCCATTTGCGCGGTCCCTTTGCCCGGTCGATATAAAGCCCGTAAGGCTCGATATAGCGGGAATCATGAGTGAGGCCGCTCGGAAACAGCTTGGCCGCCTTGGCGAAGGCGGACGCCGACCCCGGGGTGGCGGCGCGGTAGGCGGCGATGATCGGCGAATTCGTCGATATGGTGTCGGGCATGGGTGCGCTCCTCGTCCGGCAGCAGTCTCTGCGACGTTGTAGGCCCGGTGCTCGCCGCGGCCAAGCGCCGGCGCGAGCTGGTCACCGTCGCCGCCCGGCCGTGGTTCCCGATCGGATACCCCCTCGCCGTTCGTCCTCGCAGGAAGACCGGATCCGGCGCCTTGCAGCGAAGGATCGCACGACCCATCATCAGCCCATGCAGGAATTCACCGTCCGCCCCCAGCCAGACGATCCGCGGCTGACCCGCACCGTCGCCGGCATCGACCAGGAAGGCCGGCCGATCGAGACCGCCGTCGTCATGGAGCGGCCGCTGACTCTGTTTCTGAACGGCCGCGAGATCGTCACGATGATGACGATCGGCGATCATCCGGACTATCTCGCGGTCGGCTATCTGCTCAATCAGAATATGCTGCGGCCCGACGACCGGATCATAGCCATCGATTACGACGAGGAGCTCGAAACCGTTGTCGTCCGCACCGACCGCGAGACCGATTTCGAGGACAAGCTGCGCAAGAAGACGCTGACCTCGGGGTGTGCCCAGGGCACGGTTTTCGGCGACCTGATGGAGAAGTTCGAAGAGGTCCGGCTCGCCCCCGACGCCGTGCTGCGGACGTCGTGGATCTACGCGCTGAGCCGCAAGATCAACACGGCGCCGAGCCTCTATCTCACCGCCGGCGCCATCCATGGCTGCGTCTTGTGCGAGGAGGACAGGCCGCTCCTCTATATGGAGGATGTCGGCAGACACAACGCGATCGACAAGATCGCCGGTTATATGCACCGCCACGGCGTCTCGCCCCAAGGCAAGATCTTTTACACGACGGGGCGGCTGACTTCGGAGATGGTGATCAAGACGGTGCAGATGAGCATCCCGATCCTGATCTCGCGCTCGGGCTTCACCGCCTGGGGCGTCGATCTCGCGCGCCAGGCCGGGCTGACCCTGATCGGGCGCGCCAAGGGCAAGCGCTTCGTCGCGCTGGCCGGCAGCGAACGCATCGTCTTCGACGGCGACGTCCGGGCCGTCGAGGACGAGCCGCCGCGGTTTGCGCGCAAGGCGAGCGTCGCCGAGGGTGCCGCGTGAAATTCCTCGGCCTGCTGCTCGCCGGCGGCCAGTCGCGGCGCATGGGCGGCGGCGACAAGGCGCTGCGTCTCCTGGGTGGCGTTTCGCTGCTCGACCGGGTCGTCGAGCGGCTGCGGCCGCAGGTCGCGGCGCTCGTGCTCAACGCCAATGGCGAGCCGTCGCGGTTTGCCCGGTTCGGTCTGCCGGTCGCGGCCGACAATGTCGCAGATTTCGCCGGCCCGCTGGCCGGCGTGCTGGCCGGACTCGACTGGGCGGCGGCGCACCGCCCCGATTGCGCTTACGTCGCCAGCGTCGCGACCGATACGCCGTTCCTGCCGAGGGATCTCGTTGCGCAACTCGCCCGAGGGCTCGACGAGGCGGGTGCCGATCTCGCCTGCGCCGCCTCGGGCGGCCGCTCCCATCCGGTCTTCGGATTATGGCCGGTGCGGCTGCGCGAAGATCTGCGCCGGGCCGTGGTCGAGGAAGGGGTCCGCAAGGTCGATCTGTGGACCGCCCGCCACCGTCTCGTCACGGTGGCTTTCGCCGACCACCCGTTCGACCCGTTCTTCAACGCCAACCGGCCCGAGGATTTCACTGCCGCCGAAGCCCTGCTGCAAGCCGGCGGCTGAACCGCTCCCCGCCGGTCGCCGAAATCAGCCGCTAGTGGAACAGTTTGAGCGCGTTGATCGCGGTCTCGATGACGCCCCAGGCCAGTGGGATGCCGACAAAGCCCCAGGCGAGAATGAGCTTGATCGTGTTGCCGGAGCTGCCCGGCGCAAGATTGCCCGCCATTATGACCTCCCGGTGCCGAGGGCGGGCGTGGCCTCGGGTTCCGTCTCACCTATGTGGTATCGCGCGTCGACCGCCTTGACCAAGGCATTGCACACCAGGCCGATGACCAGCAGCACCGCCATCACATACATCGTGACGTTGTAGGCCTGCGCCTTGGCGACGCCGTGCGTCACATTGTACTGGCGAATGTAGTTGACCAGCACCGGGCCGAAGATCCCGGCCATCGACCATGCCGTGATCAGCAGACCGTGGATGGCGCCGACATAGCGGGTGCCGAACATATCGCGCAGATAGGCCGGCACGGTGGCAAAGCCGCCGCCATACATGCTGATGATGATGCAGAAGCACAGCACGAACAGGGCCACGCTGCCGCCCCTCCCGGCATGCGGCACGGCCGAGTAGAGGATGATCCCCAGGACGAAAAAGACGAAATAGGTGTTCTTGCGGCCGATATAGTCGGAGACCGACGCCCAGAAAAAACGGCCGCCCATGTTGAACAGGCTCATCAGCCCGACAAAGCCCGCCGCCGCGGTGACGGTGATCCGACCGGGGAACATCTCCTGGCTCATCGCCGAGGCCTGGCCGAGCACGCCGATGCCGGCGGTGACGTTGAGGCACAGCACCCACCAGATCAGCCAGAATTGCGGCGTCTTCAGAGCGTGGTAGACGAACACGTTCTCGGTGGTGATGAGGGGGGTCGACCGCGCCGGCTTGACATAGCCCTCGGGCGCCCAACTTGGCCCCGGCACGCGCACGATGGCGGCGCCCACCATCATGAAGCAGAAGTAGACGATTCCGAGGACGACGAAGGTCTCGCCGACCCCGATATGGGTCGGCGTCGAGAACACCCGCATCAGCCACACCGACAGCGGCGAGGCGATGAACGCGCCGCCGCCGAACCCCATGATCGCCATGCCGGTCGCCATGCCAGGCCGGTCGGGAAACCATTTGATCAGGGTCGAAACCGGGGAGATGTAGCCGATGCCGAGCCCGAAGCCGCCGAGGACGCCATACCCGAGATAGACGATCCAGATGTTGTGGACGTAGACGCCGACCGCCGAGACGATAAAGCCGCCGCTGAAGCACAGCGCCGCGGCGAACATCGCCTTGCGCGGCCCGCCCTCCTCGACCCAGCGCCCGAGCAGAGCCGCCGACACGCCGAGAAAAAAGATCCCGAGGCTGAAGATCCAGCCGAGCTCGGTGAGTTTCCAATCGCCGGGCGCCGACGCGGTGATGCCGATCAGCTTGGTCATCGGCAGGTTGAACACGCTGAACGCGTAGGCCTGACCGATGCAGAGATGCACGCACAGCGCGGCCGGCGGGATCAGCCAGCGGCTGTAGGCGGGCGATGCAACAATTCGCTCCTTGTCGAGAAACGCAAAAAGAGACACGGTCTCCTCCCTGCCGCATTTGCCGGCGTCCGCGGTTTGGCGAGAAGAGCGGCGTTAGCGATAAAGCCCCTCCGATCGCACTCCACATGACAGCATAACACGTCTGCACCCGATCGGCATCTGATTGGGCGCCATTTTGTCGCTCCCGACTGCGCGTCGAGCGGGCCTGGCTGCATCGTCTCGTCAGCGGCCGGTTGCGGCGAGCCGGGCAGCGTGCCAGCATGCCATATGATCGCTGCGCCCGATATGCGGGTCCTCGAGCTGCTGACGGCGCGGCTGTGCCATGAGCTGACCGGCCCGATCGCGGCGATCGGCAACGGGGCGGAGCTGCTGGCCGATGACGATGCCGGTTTCGCCCAGGAAGCGGCGGCCCTGATCGCCGACAGCGCACGGCGAGCCGGCAGCCGGCTGCAATTCTACCGTTTCGCCTATGGCTTCGGCGGCGCCGGTCCGGCGGCCGGCGCCGCGCCCTGCGATCTCGCAGCCGGGTTTTTCGCCGGGGCCCGGATCGCCTGCGATTATCCGCGACCCGTTCGCAATCTGCCGCTCGATTGGCAGAAGCTCGGCTGCAACCTGCTTTTGGTCGGAAGCGAAGCGCTTCCGCGCGGCGGCGCTCTGGCGCTCGATGCGGGGCCGGCGGGCCCCGGTCTCGAAGTGATCGGCGAAGCGGCGGCGCTTTCCCCGGAGGCGGAGGCGGCGCTGACGTTGAGCGCGCCGGTTGCCGCACTGACCCCGCGCACGGTGCAGTCCTATTTCACCGGTCTCGTCGCCCGGACCCTGGGCCGCCGGCTGGTGATTGCGGCAGCGGAGTCCGGGCGGTTTCGGCTCAGCGCGGCCGCGGGCTAGGCCGCCACGGTGTCGTGACTGAGTTCCGAGCTGGCCTTCCCTGCTGCCGATGCGGCGAGGTTCGCGGCGGCCGGCAGGTCGAGTGGGTCGCGCAGAACGTAGCCGCGGCCCCACACGGTCTCGATGTAATGCCTGCCGCCGGTTGCCTGAGCCAGCTTTTTGCGCAGCTTGCAGACGAAGACGTCGATGATCTTGAGCTCGGGCTCGTCCATCCCGCCATAGAGGTGATTGAGAAACATCTCCTTGGTCAGGGTCGTGCCCTTGCGCAGACTTAGGAGCTCGAGGATGCCGTATTCCTTGCCGGTCAGATGCAGCGGGCGGCCATCGACCTCGACCATGCGGGCATCGAGATTGACGACGAGCTTGCCGGTGCGAATGACCGATTCCGCATGGCCTTTGGAGCGGCGCACGATCGCCTGGATGCGCGCGATCAGCTCGCGCCGATCAAAGGGCTTGGTCAGGAAGTCGTCGGCGCCGAAACCGAGGCCCTTGAGCTTGTAGTCGAGCTCGGTGAGCCCCGACAGGATCAATATCGGCGTATGCACGCGCGCTGCACGCAAACGCCGCAACACTTCGTAGCCGTCTATGTCTGGCAGCATCAGATCGAGCACGATGATGTCGTAGTCATAGAGCTTGCCGATCTCCAGACCGTCCTCGCCGAGATCGGTGGCATCGCAGATGAAGTTCTCCTTCCTCAACATCATCTTGACGCTGGCGATAGTCGACGAGTCATCCTCTACAAGAAGCACGCGCATCAGAGCCTCCGGGGAACGGCCGGCAACCCTTGCCGGCGCGGCGTTGGTAAATCGTTATCAAAAGTAGTTAACATACCGCGAACAGAGAAGTCGAAGATTGGTGTCACCTACCCGATTACGACAACCCCAAGTGGCAGGACGGCGACCCACCGCCGCGCCCGCCATAGCGAGGGAGGTAATCGCTCGGGCATCGGCACGCCATCACGAACATTGCCGGGGTTTTCTGCGGAATTATCGGGAAGCGGCTTGCGTCCGCGTCTCCGCTGCCCGGTCGCGCGTTTGCGACAACGGGACCGTGCGGCACTGCCCGGCACCGACATCGCAGAAAGTTCCCGGTACGTTCTTGTGGGGTGCGTGAGCATGCAATCTCCCATGCCATCATCGGGCGGTTTTCGGTGACGCGTGCGAACGACAGTGAAAATCTCCGCCCGCGGCGTCCTCTCGCCGGCGCAACCAAGACGATCGCAAAGACGGTCATACGAAATTCGAGAGGCCGCACAGTGTGAAGCACTTCACACTTCGGAGCCGGCGGCGCGACGATGCCGCTGCGGCGGTTTTCGCTTGCGCTGCGGGGCGCGAGGCCGTCAGCTGCGCGGCCGGGTTCCAGGAAGGGCGGCAATGGATCTGAAGCTTGTCGGAAAGACCGCGCTCGTCACCGGGGCGAGCATGGGCATCGGCCGGGCGATCGCCAAAGGGCTGGCGGCCGAGGGCGTCCAGGTCGCCGCAGTGGCGCGCCGCCGCCATCTTCTCGACGAGCTTGCCGGCGAGATCGTGCGCGGGCAGGGGCCGCGCCCGGTCCTGATCAACCAGGACATCATGGCGGAGGACGCCGCGCTGCGGCTGCGCGACGCCGCACTCGCCGGGCTCGGCCATGTCGACATCCTGGTCAATTGCGCGGGCGGCAGCCGCCCGCTGCCGGTCGACGCCGCCGAGGAGAAATGGGTCGAGGCGATGACCCTCAACTTCACCCGCCAGCGCCAGATCACCCATGCCCTGCTGCCGCAGATGATCGCGCGCGGCTGGGGCCGGATCATCAACATCACCGGAAAGTCCGAGCCCGAGGGGCTCAACGCCGCGTTTTCGGCCAAGGCCGCAATCCATGCCTGGGCCAAAGGATTGTCGCGCGAGCTCGGCAAATACGGGATCACGGTCAACTCGATCCCGCCCGGGCGCATCATGAGCGAGCAGATCCGCCGCAACTATCCCGAAGAGTACCGCCGCAGCCATGCCGCGGCCGAGATCCCGGCCGGCGCCTACGGCGAGCCCGAGGACCTTGCCGTGCTGGCGGTGTTCCTGGCCTCGCCGGTCGCGCATTACATCAGCGGCGCGGTGATCCCGGTCGATGGCGGGCTGCGGCGCTATGCGTTCTGAGCGGCTTGTCGCCGGGAGAGGCCGATGAGCGTGCCGGAGAGATCGTTCGAGCCGGGTGCTGCCTGCCCGCTCGACGGGGTGCGGGTCATCGACATGTCGCGCCTCGTCTCCGGCAACATGGTCAGCCCCCAGCTCGCCGATTTCGGCGCCGAGGTGATCAAGATCGAGGACCCCAGGCGCGGCGACCCGCTGCGCGCCTGGCAGACCAACGGGGTCAGCGTCCACGACCAGGTGGGGCATCTGCCGATGCACAACGTCATTCCGCGCCTGTCCGCAACGCCCGGAAAATTGCGCCGCCCGGCCCCTGCGCTGGGTGAGCACACGGCGGAGATTCTGGGCGGCCTCGGGCTCGAGCGTGCGGTATTGGACGGGCTCGCCCGCGCGGGCGTCATCGGCCTGGGAGGCGAATGATGAACGACACGCTGCCGGTCTGGCGCTCGCTGCTGTTCGTGCCGGTGACGGCGCGGCGCTTTGTCGACGGGGCCGCCCGGCGCGGCGCCGATGCGATCATCCTCGACCTCGAAGACAGCGTCGCCGCCTCCGAGAAAGAGCGCGCGCGGACCTTGGTGCCGGAAGTCGCCGCGATCGTGTCGCGCGGCGGTGCCGATGTCGTGGTTCGGATCAACCGGCCGTTGCGCATGGCGGTGCGCGACATCGAAGCGGCGGTCGGGCCGGGTGTGCTGGCGCTGGCTTTGCCCAAGACCGACAGCGCCGAGCATGTCCGCCTGCTCGCCGAGATTGTCGGCGAGGTCGAGGCCGAGCGCGGCATGATGCCGGGCACGACGCGGCTGATCGCGATGGTCGAGACCGCGGCGGCGTTCTTTCGTCTTGCCGAGATCGCCCGCGCCGATCCGCGGCTGTGCGCCCTCACCCTCGGCGCCGAGGATTTTGCCACCTCGGCCGGCATCCTGCCCGAGGCCGAGGCGCTCTCGATGCCGAAGCAGATGGCGGTGTTTGCCGCCCGCGCCGCCGGCATCATGCCGTTGGGCTTTATCGGCTCGATCGCCGAGTTCCACGATCTCGACGGCTTCCGCCAGACGATCCGCCGCTCGCGCCGGTTCGGCTTCATCGGCGCCTCGGTCATCCATCCGCGCCAGATCGCGATCCTCAACGAAGAGTTCCGGCCGGGCGCCGGCGGAGGTCGACCATGCCCGCCGTGTCGTCGCCGCCTACGACAAGGCGCTGGCCGAAGGCGTCGGCGCCGTCACCGTCGACGGCAAGATGATCGACGTGCCGGTCGTCGAGCGCGCCCAGCTATTGCTCGACCGCGAGCAGGCGATCGCCCGGCGCGAAGCGCGGATGCGCGAAATCGCGACCGGGACGGCCTGACTCGGCGCGGGTGGCGGGCTGTAAGGCGGCGGGCGGTTTCGCCGGAGCGCCAGCCTTAGTGGTGCAAGCCTAACGCTTGTGACCGTAGCTCCCCGTTCTC
Organism: uncultured Alphaproteobacteria bacterium; assembly: GCA_963814865.1. Classification (GTDB taxonomy): domain Bacteria; phylum Pseudomonadota; class Alphaproteobacteria; order ATCC43930; family CGMCC-115725; genus AP-15. The sequence continues at coordinate 585,445 of CAWFEN010000009.1, forward strand.
GTCATCCCGGCGAAGGCCGGGACCCATGTCAGCCATAGGCACCGGCCTTCGCCGGTGTGGCAACGTACCTGGGTACCATCTGTCAGAATTGCGCCATTAGAGCCGACCTCGGCATGGTTTCGACAATATCAATCGCCGATTTATCATTCCCGGAAAAAGCTGGAATCTAACGCGGCAAGTGCTCGAGCGTTTGCCCTCGGACCCCGCATTCACGGCAATGACGGCGACCTGCTTGAATAGCTTGATTTACCGTCAATCATCTTTTAAAGAGAACCACATCAGGTTAACAAATTCACTTGCAAACACGCCTCGATAGTGACATGATGCCTTCGGCGTCCGGCATCGCCTGATCTCGTCAGCCCTCTTTCCCGCCCAACGCGACCGGGGCTGAGCCCATAACGCAGTTCCGACGATAAAATAAGTTCCCGGGAGGGCTCGATGATCGAATTTCTCGCTCACCTTCGCAAAAATACCGCGGCCGGTGCCTGTTGCGCGGCGGGCCGGGGGTTGGCGGTTGCCGCGATCGCGTTGACGTTGGCCGGCATTCTCGGTGCGGGCACGGCGCGGGCGGCGACCGAGACGCCGATCTACGACTTCACCGGCGGCAGCGATGGCGGCGGGCCGGAGGCGGGGGTGATCCGCGACCCGGCGGCCGAAAAGGCCGGCATCGTCCCCGCCGGCACCCTGTTCGGCACCACCGTTCTTGATGGCAAGCACGGCGGCGGCACGCTATTCATGCTGATACCGCCGGCGACAAGCGGCGCGGCCTGGACGCTGACGGTGCTGCACCAATTCGACGCGCGATCCGGCTCGACCGACGGATTCTATCCGTGCTGGGGACCTGATCGCTGACGCCGCCGGCAATTTGTACGGAACGACTGTATATGGTGGCGATAAGGCGTGCGCTCCTGATCCGGCACTGGTTGCGGCACCGTGTTCGAGGTGTCGCCGCCCGCCGCCGCCGGCGGGGAATGGACCTATCGGATACTGCACCGTTTCCGCGACGCCGCGGGGCCATCTGGCAAGCTGACCCTCGATCCCTCCGGCAATGGCGTGCTCTACGGCACGACCTCCTACGGCGGCGATCCGACATGCAATTGCGGCGTCGTCTTCTCCTTGACCCCGCCGGGCGTCGACGGCAACACCGCTTCGTACTGGGCGGTGTCCTGGCTCCACGCGTTCCGCGGCGGTATCTATGGCGCCAACCCGGGCGGGTCGCTGGTGTTCGACAATTCCAGCCCGCCTCATCTGTTCGGCGTGGCTGCCTTCGGCGGCGCGTCCAATGACGGCGTGGTCTTCGAATTGTTGCCGCCCAACTCGGCCGGCAATCCGCTCTCGCATTGGAGCGAGAAGCTGATCCATTCCTTCAAGGGGGGGCCAACCGACGGCGCATGTCCGACCGCGGGCTGATCATCGGCGATAATGGCGTGCTTTATGGCACGACCTTCGCCGGGGGAAGCGGAAACGGGACGGCGTTCGAGATCCTGCCGCCTTCGCTCTCGACCACAGGCACCTGGGAGGAGGTCGTCCTCCACAAATTCGGCGGCCCCGGTGCGCCGGCCGATGACGGCGCCTTACCGGCAGCAGGCCTGTTGCTCGACCCCGCCACGGCAAATTGTACGGCACCACAGAAGACGGCGGAGCGTCTGAGATGGGCACGGTGTTCAGATTCACGCCAACCGCCAATCCGAAGGTTTGGACCTATACCGTGCTGGTGAGCTTCAAGGGCCGCCCGGCGGACGGCTATGAACCTGATGCGGACCTGAACTTTGGTGCCGACGGCAATCTGTACGGCACCACGGCGCTAGGGGGCTTGCACAACGTCGGCACGGTGTTCGAAGTGACCCTGCCCTGATATCTGGCGCCGACCCCTCGACGCGATAGGTCGAATACTTCTGGTCGGATCTCGATAATCAAATTCTTCCCTTCGCGAGATTTCGCCAAGGGCTTTGGATCTCCCAAATCCCATCTCGTTCGCTATAGCGCGGGTTTGGTTACCTGGAAGCTCTGGCGGGTTTCCATGCGGCGGATCCAGTTCTGCAATTTCGGATGTTCGGCCATCGGCGCCTGGCCGTCGGGCACGTTGCCGAAATAGTAGAGGAGCGGGACCGCCATCAGATCGGCGAGGCTGACATGGGCGCCGGCGAGAAACGGGTGGTCCGCCATCAGCCGGTCGATCTCGGCGAGGCACAGGCGCGCGCGGGGCAGGGCGGCGGCGATCGCCGCCTCGTCGGGCGTGCCGCCGAGAAGGCGGGGCACCAGCACGCGGTTGTAAAGGATCGCGCCGGCGATGCTGGGCCAGGCATAGGCGTCGACGATGCCGATGATCTGGTTCATCCGCGACCATTCCTGCACGTCTTCGGGCTGCAACGGCGCGCCCGGAAAGCGTTCGTCGACATAGCGCATGATCGCCTGCGTCTCGTAGAGCGCGAAGCCGTCATGCTCGAAGGCCGGGACCTTGGCAAAGGGCTGGCGCGACAGATGCGGCTCTTCGCGGTGTGCGCCGAACGGCACTTCGACCAGCTCGTGCGTCACGCCTTTTTCGGCGAGCGCCAGCCGCGCGCTCCACACATAGGTGCTGCCGGCCGGGCCGTAGACGATCGGATGGGCCATGTCCTTGCTGTCCTCCGTTATTTCTTGGTCGATGATCCCGCCAATGCCGGCACGGCGTCGCCGCCGCTGTTTTTGAGCAGCGCGCCGAAGATCGCGGCGGCGCTGTCGAGCCCGGCCGGCTGGCCGCCCGTCGAGACCACCGTCTGTGGCACCAGGCGGCCGATCAGCGAGACGATTTCCGGCTTATCCTGAACCGCTTTGAGGAATTGCTGGACGAGGTTGATGGTCAGCACCCGGTCCTGGCCGAGCACGTCGGCCTGCGCCTTCTGGCCCTGCGCGATCTCCTCGAGCTCGAGCTTCTGGCCCTCGCCGCGCAGCGCCGCCGCATCCTTGTTCTGCGCGGCGACCTGGACGCCGATCAATGCCTCGACAAGCTGGTGCTGCTGCTCGGCGGTCGCCCGCGCCTTTTCGGTTTGGATGCGCTGCGTCTGTGCCTTCTGCTCCTGCTGGTAGGTGAGCTGGAGCTGGTCGGCCAATTGCTGGCGCAGCCGCGAGACCAGCAGCTCGGGCGGCAACGCCACGTCGCCGAACTTGACCTCCTTGATGACGATCCCGGCGCGCAATCCTTCGGGCCGGATCGCCTCTTCGACCGCGTGTTCGAGTGCCGCGCGGTTGTCGGCGAGGTCGAGGACGTGGCGGCCGTTGGCGCCGACCACGTTGCGCACGATCGAGCGGATGGTCGGGACCATGATGTTGTTTTCGATTTCCGGCAGCCCGCCGACCGCGGCGACCACAAAGGGGGCGTTGTCGGGGGTGACCTGGGCGAGCACGCGGAGCTCGAGCGGCACCAGCCAGCCCTCGACAAACGGCGTGACGGCCGGGTCGGCAGCGCCCTCGGGGACCGGTATGTCCTGCGAGCGTTCGGTTTGCGTCAGGTTGCCGGCCTGATCCAGGCTCAGATCGATGTAGCGCTTTTTATAGCCGCCCTTGAATTCCCAGGTCTGCACCCGGGTGCTGATCATCGTGACCTTGTAGGCCGCCTCGTTGACGTAATAGCGACCCGGCTGCAGCGCCTTTTCCCAAATGCCGACGCAGCCGACCGGCACCAGGATGGCGGTCAGGATGCCTTCGTCGCCTTTTTTCTGATTGGCGATGACGGCTTCGCCGCTCGAATTGGTGAACACGGTCTTTTGCCGGCAGGAGGCCGGCTTTGGCGCGACCAGATTGCCGAAATGCACAGCATCGACGACGTTGGATTTGACGACGCCGACAAACCCCTTCGCCACGTCGACGGCGTCAAAAATGCTGACGTCCCACAGATAGGTATTGAGACGATAATTGCCGGGGGTCAGGATCGTCGTCTGCGGCCCGCGCTGGCCGCCATGGGTCAGGAAATATTCGGCGTCGAGCATGTCCAGCTCGTGCGCGGGAGGAAAGGCGTCGGCCAGATACTGATCGGGCTGAAGCGGGAGCCCGTCCTTGGCGTTCAAAAACCCGTATTTGCCCGACGGGATCGAGACGACCTTCTGGTTTTCGACCTGATAGATGACGTTGACCAGAAACCAGGGATGCCAGCCGGGGGTCAGGATCTCCGCCTGTGGGCCTTTTTCGCCATGCGTCGCGATGATGTGCTCGCCCGGCAGCGAGGTGGTCCCGTAGATTTTGTTGAGCACCGCGATTTCGTCCGATTCGACATGGACGTACGAGGTCGCCGCCAGGCAGATCAGGGCGATCGCGACGAACAATGCCCGCAGCGACAGCGACAGGCTGCGGAAATCCGGCCGGGCACGGCTGACAAAGAGGCCGAGAATGCTCGGTGCCACCGCCGCCAGGACCAAATACAACAGCGCGACGACAACCCAGAACATCGGATCCTCCCGTCAAATCGAGCGGGGCGTCGCCTCGGCCGACGGCTGCGCCATTTTTTCTGTCGTGTCCGGGTGCCGGCCGCCTTCTCCGGGTCCCGCTCGCGGGGCGGCCAGGCACCTCAGGCTGCCGTAAGAACCCCAGGCTATCATAGCGCCGCCGCCTGGTCGATGGCACGCCTGCTCCGATACGGAAGAGCGCATGGAAGATTTCATTCAGCCGACGCTCGCTTTCATCGCCGCCCATTCGGGCTGGGCGGTGGCGGTCATGTTCGTAACCTCGTTCGGCGAGTTTTTCGCCTTTGTCAGCCTGCTGTTTCCCGGCACGTCGCTGCTGATCGCGGCTGGCACGCTGATGTCGGCCGGCACCTTGCCTTACCTGCCGGTTCTGGCCGGAGCGGTGCTGGGTGCGGTTCTCGGCGATACGGTCTCATACTGGATCGGCCGGCGGTTCGGCGGCGCCCTCGCCCGGCTGTGGCCGTTCTCGCGCCACCCCGACCTGCTGCCGGGCGGCATCCGGTTTTTCGCCAGGCACGGCGGCAAGAGCGTCTTCATCGGCCGCTTTTTCGGCCCGATGCGCGCCGTCATCCCGCTCGCCGCCGGCATCATGCGGATGCCGCCCGATCGCTTCTGGATCGCCAATGTCGCCTCGGCAATCGTGTGGGCGCCGATGCTGCTGTTTGTCGGCGACGCGGTCGGGGACGCCGGCGAGCATCTGATCGGGTCCGGCAATACGGTGTTGCTCGTCTTCGGCGGTCTGACCCTGTTCGGCATCGCCGGAGTGATCTGGGCGATTGTCAGGTCCGGCCGCTCGCGGTCCTGAGCCTGCCTCTTACGCTTGGACCCTCGATTGCCCAGATAGACGCCCGTAAGCCGATCGCGCGAGCGCCCGTTCGAATGTCTTCGTTCTTTTCGCCGTACCGCCATCAATTCATCCGCCTCGGCGCCTGCGTGCCGCAGGTCGCGATCGGCGAGCCGCGGCGCAATGCCGAGAACGTCCTGGCTCTGCTCGGCGCCGGCGACGCGGCGCGGATCGCCTTGATGGTGTTCCCGGAGCTGTGCCTGTCGGCCTATGCGATCGACGACCTCTTGTTTCAGGATGCGGTGCTCGACGCGGTCGAGCGGGAAATCGACCGGCTGACCGGCGCCAGCCGCGATTCGTTTCCGGTCTTCGTCGTCGGCGCGCCGCTGCGGTCGCGCGGGCATCTCTATAATTGCGGTCTGGTAATCCACCGCGGCCGGCTGCTCGGCGTCGTCCCCAAGGTGTTTCTGCCGAATTACCGCGAATTCTACGAGCGCCGGCATTTCACCTCGGGCGAGGCGGTCGCCGGCCAGTCGATCGCGGTCGCCGGGCACCAGGCGCCGTTCGGCAGCGATTTGCTGTTTGCCGCCAGCGGCAAGGCCGGTTTCACCTTTCATGTCGAGATCTGCGAGGACCTCTGGGTGCCGCAGCCGCCGAGCACCGCAGCGGCACTCGCCGGCGCCGAGATCCTGCTCAACCTGTCGGCCAGCAACATCACGATCGGCAAGGCGCAGATGCGCCGACTGCTGTGCGCCTCGCAATCGGCGCGCTGCCTCGCCGCCTACGCCTATTCCGCCGCGGGTGCGGGCGAATCGACGACCGACCTCGCCTGGGACGGCCAGGCCGGCATCTTCGAATTGGGCGAGGGGCTCGCCGAGACCGAGCGCTTTTCGCCCGAGCCGGAAATGGCGGTCGCCGATGTCGATCTCGGCCGCATCCGGCAGGAGCGGATGCGTACCAACACCTTCGGCGATTGCGCGCGCGCCGCAGGCGCCGCAGGGACGCGGTTTCGCACGGTCGGCTTCGATTTCGCGGCACCGGGCGAGCCGCTTGGCGCTGCGCCGCAATGTCGAGCGGTTTCCGTATGTGCCGGCGGACCCGGCGATGCTGCGCGACAATTGCTACGAGGCCTACAACATCCAGGTCCAGGGGCTGGCCCGCCGGCTGGCGGCGACCGGGCTCGCAAAACTCGTGATCGGCGTCTCGGGCGGGCTCGATTCGACGCAGGCGCTGATCGTCGCGGCGCGGGCGATGGACCGGCTTGGCTTGCCGCGCACCAATATCCTCGCCTACACGCTGCCGGGCTTTGCGACGAGCACCGCGACCAAGGCCAATGCCTGGCGGCTGATGCGGGCGCTCGGGGTCAGCGGCGCCGAGATCGACATCCGTCCGGCGGCGCGGCAGATGCTGGCCGATATCGGCCACGCCGCGGCCACGGGCGAGGCCCATTACGACGTGACCTTCGAGAACGTCCAGGCCGGGCTGCGCACCGACTATCTGTTCCGGCTGGCGAACCACAATGGCGGTCTGGTGGTCGGCACCGGCGATCTCTCCGAGCTCGGGCTCGGCTGGTGCACCTATGGCGTCGGCGACCAGATGTCGCACTACAATCCCAACGCCTCGGTCGCCAAGACATTGATCCAGCATTTGATCCGCTTTGTCGCGGCGACCGGCGATCTCGGGGCCGAGACCGCGCCGATCCTCTACGACATCCTGGCGACCGAGATTTCGCCGGAATTGGTGCCGCCCGGCGCCGACGGCCTGATTCAATCGACCGAAAGCATTGTCGGCCCCTACCCATTGCAGGATTTCAACCTCTATTACGCGACGCGCTTCGGCTTCAGCCCGTCGAAGATCGCCTATCTGTCGTGGAACGCCTGGGCCGATGCCGGGCGCGGCTCCTGGCCCGCCAACACGCCCGAGGCGGCGCGGCGCGCCTACACCCTCGCCGAGATCAAGCACTGGCTGCGGGTCTTCCTGCTGCGTTTCTTCCAGCTGAGCCAGTTCAAGCGCTCGGCATTGCCCAACGGCCCCAAAATCTCTTCCGGCGGCTCACTCTCGCCGCGCGGCGATTGGCGCGCCCCCTCGGACGCCACCGCCACGGTCTGGCTCGAAGAGCTCGAAGCCGGCGTCCCCGACAAGAAATAGCCGCGCGCCGGCCGGGCTCGCTGTTGACGCGGCACGAGCCGCGCGGGTTGCGCACGCTGCCGGTCTGCTCGCGTCAATTCGCCAGGAAGGCTTTGGCCTCCGATATTTCGGGGCGCTCGAAGCCGGCCGACGGGCTCAGCGCCACCAGCTTCCTATAGCTGCGCGGTCGGCATGGCGATGTCCTTTCCGAGCCGTGCTCCAACCTGACATTACCCTTTCAGTGATGTTTTGTCCAAGAACGCAAACCGGGAGGGTGCTGAGCGGCTGATCGCTGAATTTCAGCGGCGACGGAATCTGAGATTATTAGAGTATTTCCCGCTCGATCAGGCAGGCGTCGCCATAGGAAAAGAAGCGGTAATGCTGTGCGACGGCGTGGGCGTAGGCGGCTTTGATATGGTCGAGCCCGGCCAGTGCCGCGACCAGCATGAACAGGGTCGAGCGCGGCAGGTGGAAATTGGTCAGCAACAGGTCGATCGCGCGAAACCGGTAGCCCGGCATGATGAAAAGCCGGGTCTCTCCGGCGAAGGGGCGGACCTCTCCGGTCTCGGCCGCGGCTGCTTCGAGCAGACGCAGGCTCGTCGTGCCGATCGCGACGATGCGGCCGCAGGCGCGCCGGGTGGCGGCAATGCGCTCCGCGGTCGCGGCCGACAGCACGCCCTGCTCGGCGTGCATATGGTGGTCGCGCGGATCGTCGGTCTTGACCGGCAGAAAGGTGCCTGGACCGACATGCAGGGTCAGGCTCGCCAGCCCGATGCCGCGTCGCGCCAGTGCTGCTATCAGCGCCGGCGTAAAGTGCAGCCCGGCGGTCGGCGCCGCCACCGCACCCTCGGCGCGGGCGAACATCGTCTGGTAGTCGTGCCGGTCGCGCGGATCGCCGCCCTGCGCGCGCTTGATATAGGGCGGCAGCGGCATGGCGCCGTGACGGGCGAGCGCCGTGCGGAACGCCTCGACAGCGAGATCGAAGTGCAGGGTCAGGTCGCCCTCGGGATGCTTTTCGACGACGGTCGCTGCGAAATCCTCGGCGAAAACCACGCGGTCGCCTGCCCGCAGCCGGCGCGCGCCCTTGGCAAAGGCGCGCCACGCCCCCTCTCCGAGATCGCGGTGGAGGGTGATCTCGACCGCTGCCGTGCCGCGCCGCCCGATGAGCCGCGCCGGGATTACCCTGGTGTCGTTGCAGACGAGCAGGTCACCCCGGCGCAACAGCGCCGGCAGATCGGCGATCCGACGGTCTTCGAACCCTCCCGCCGCGGGGATCCGCAACAGACGCGCCGCCTCGCGCGGTTCGCACGGGCGCTCGGCGATCAACTCGCGCGGCAGAGTGAAATCGAAATCGCCGAGATGCAGCGAACCCATGATCCGAGATAGCGGCTGCTCCGCGGCGACGTCAATTCGATCGCGCGGGCCGTTCCTTTCCCGACGCGCAAGTGACCGCATGCCCGCTGAGCGGACGCTCGACAGACGCGGCCGGGCGATCCTATGATGATCGACGAAAGAGATCCGCGCCGGCGAGCGTCGAACGGAGGAGAGGCAACATGAAAGACGGCTACCGCGTCTATGATTCCGACACTCACGTAAATCCCGCGGCGGAAGTGCTGGAGCGTTATGTCGATCCGGGCTTTCGCGCCCGTCTGCCGGAATTGGCGCCCTATCGCGCGCCGGTCGGTCAGGCCGTCGAAGGCAAGAGCGAGCTCCACAACTATCGGGTCGGCGTCAAATATTACCGGCGCGTCCTGGGCGAAAAGGCGCCGCGCGAGACATTTACCGGCCGCGACACGCAGTGGATGGGAACCAAGATGCCGCGGCCCGGGGTGCAGGACGATCAGGCCGAAAACCGCGTCAAGGACATGGACGACGAGGGCACCGACGTCCATTTCCTGATCCCGACCTCGTGGCTCAGCCTTGTCGGGCTGGACGACCCGACCCTCGAAACCGGCATAGTCCGCGCCTATCACCGCCACATGGCGGATTTCTGCGGCGGTCATCCCGACCGGCTGAAGAGCATGATCGTCGCCTCGTCGCGCGACGTGCCGGAGGCGGTGCGCGAGATCCGCGAATGGGGCAGGTCGAAATGGGCGGTCGCGGTCATGCCGTTGCTGGCCAAGGACATGCCGGCCGACCACCCCGACCTCTACCCGATCTGGCAGGCCGCCGCCGATCACGATCTGCCGATCGCCAATCACAGCTTTACCTGGACCCCGCCTTATTATCCGGGATACCTCGATCTGTGGGAGAACATCTTCATCGGCCGCGCCGCCGCCCATCCCTGGGGCGCGATGCGGTTTGTCGCCTCGTTCATCGGCGGCGGCCTCTTCGACCGCTTCCCGACCCTGCGCATGGGTGTCCTCGAATGCGGCTTCGGCTGGCTGCCGTTCTGGGCCCGCCGCCTCGACGAGCAGGCGGTCTATGTCGGCGGCGTCGCGCCCTTAAAGCAAAAGCCCAGCGAATACATGGCGAGCGGACGGTTTTTCTGCAGCATCGAGCACCATGAAGGCGAGGACATGTTTGCCCATGTCACTCAGTTCCTCGGCGAGGACATGCTGATGTATGCCTCCGACTATCCTCATTCGGAATGCCAGTTCCCGAATTCGGTCGACAATATCCTCGCCTGGCAGAGCCTGAAGGGCGGTACCAAGAAAAAGCTGCTGTGGGACAATGCCGCCCGTTTCTTCAAGCAGGCCTGAGCGCGTTCGGCGGGCTGATCGAGGGCGATAGCCGGAAAGGCAAATAGCGGCGGGGAAACCCTCATAAGGGAGGATCGACGTGAAGAACGGGTTCCGCGTTTTTGACTCCGACACGCATGTCAACCCCGCCGCCGAGGTTCTCGAGCGCTACGTCGATCCGGGCTTTCGCCCGCGCCTTGCCGAGCTTGCGCCGTACCGCCAGCCCGTCGCACGCGACGGGGACGGCGACGGCGGCCCCCACAATTATCGCGTCGGGACCAAGTATTATCGCCGGATCCTTGGCGAGGCAGCGCCGCGCGAGACCTTCAGCGGCCGCGAATCGCGGTGGCGGGGCAGCAAGATGCCGCGGCCTGGGGTGCTGGACGATCAGGCCGAAAACCGCGTCAAGGACATGGATGACGAAGGAACCGACGTCCACTTCCTGATCCCCGGCTCGTGGATGAGCCTGCTCGGCCTGCCCGACCCCGCTTTCGAGGTCGGCATGATCCGCGCCTACCATCGCCACATGGCGGATTTCTGCGGGCAGTTCCCGGACCGGCTGAAGGGCTTGATCGTGGCCTCGACGCGCGACGTCGACGCCGCCGTGCACGAAATCCGCGAATGGGGCAGCTCGAAATGGGCGGTGGCGGTCAAGCCGATGCTGCACATGGACATCCCGCCGGATCATCCCGACCTCGACCCGATCTGGCGCGCCGCCGAGGAGCACGGCCTGCCGATCGCGCACCACAGCTCGACCTGGAACCCGCCCTATTATCCCGGCTATCGCGACGTCTGGGACAACATCTTCCTCGGCCGCCTGGCCTCCCATCCGTGGGGCGCGATGCGGTTCGTCGCGGCGTTTATCGGCGGCGGGATCTTCGATCGCTATTCGGGGCTGCGGCTCGCGGTGCTCGAATGCGGCTTTGGCTGGCTGCCGTTCTGGGCGCGGCGCATGGACGAGCAGGCGGTCTATGTCGGCGGCATCGCACCGTTGCAGCACGAGCCGAGCGAATACCTGACGAGCGGCCGGTTTTTCTGCAGCATCGAGCGCCAGGAAGGCGAGGACATGTTCAACCATGTCACCAGCGTCCTCGGCGACAATTTGCTGATGTACGCCTCCGACTATCCGCATTCGGAGTGCCAGTTCCCCAATTCGATCGACAACATTCTCGCCTGGCAAAGCCTGACGCCGGAGACAAAGAAAAAATTGTTTTGGGGCAACGCCGTCCACTTCTTCAAGCAAACGTGAACCGCCGT
>CAWFEN010000010.1:0-834937 GCA_963814865.1 uncultured Alphaproteobacteria bacterium
TGATCGGATTGTTGCCTGCCAAAAACCGACACGCGGCAAGACGGCTGTTTCCTTCCAGGACCACGAGGTCGCCGTCGCGAACGATGAGCGGGTCCATCAACCCGCCGTTCCCGACGATGTCGTCCTTTAGCTCCCGCACATGCTCATGGGCGAGGAGTTGCTTGTATATCTCCGCTTGGTCCGGAACTTGTCCGTTGCCCCGTATAAGCGAATAGATGCGCGGATTGTCCGGATAGAACTGGAGCTTCTCCTGCTCGATGTCCCGCGTTTCGGTCGGTATGTCGACGCTGCGCAGACGGAGGGTCCCCGATGACATCGCATTATTGGCGGGTGCCAAGTCGTTCATGCTGCCTCCTGTTCTTCTAATCCTAAGATTTCGTGGACAATTCGCCCGAAAGTCATAGTCCGCTGATTGTTGATATTGGTCGAGGTCGATATCGGCCTGCCCGAGTTGTGCGGCTAGGCGTTTCGCAGCGAGCAGTGAGTCTACCCATTCATCCACGGTGTCTTCACCGAAGATTCCACACGTAACAGGTCTGGGTCTGCGAGATACGATGGATACGGTCCTGCGCCTGGAGGTAGTCGTCGAGGCTGAACGAGCGATCGTACAACACCGCCTGATTGGCGACCGTGAGTGTAAGACCTCCTTCGCCGCAGGGGTCGCGACGAGAACCCGGCAGTTGTCGTCCGACTTGAATGACAGAATCGCATCTTGCCGGTCCGGTCATCGCCCGTTCGCCATGAACGACCACACTGCCAAATTCAGCAAGCTGCCGTGTAGCCATTCGGCGTTCTCGACGAAGGTGGTCCATACAATGATCTTCGAGCCATCTTCAACCGCTCGACGAACAATATCATGGAGATACGGGAATTTCCCGGGGGTCTCCGAATAGGATTCGTCGACGAGACGCGGGATTCGACGCCAACTGCACCAGCCGGAGCAGTCGCTTCAGCATGTCCTCGGCGTCGTCCTCGACCAGAAATCCGTCCCGCAGAACCGATGCCCGGAGGTCAGTGCGAATTTGGTCATAGAGTTCGCGCTGGCGCGGTTCCAGCGAGATGATCAGGTTCTCGATCGCGCTTCTCTGGCAGATCGATGCCCGAACTGCCTTTCGTCTCTCGCACCGTAAACGGGCCTAATGCGCGCAAAAACTTCACCAAGCTCCTCCTCGAACCGCTGACGTTTCGTCTTCGTTCTTCCACAGGTCGTTGCTCAGGTCGAGCCGATTGCGGAAGTCGTCGAAGTCCGTGCCCAGGGCTTCTCCTTTACCGAGAAAGAATATCTGGGACCACACGTCGAATGGCCGATTCGCGATCGGGGTTCCAGTCATGATGACCCGGCGAACAAAGCCGTCCGATAGCCGATGAAATGCTTTCGATAGTTCCGCGTTCGGGTTCTTGATCTTCTGTGATTCGTCGAGGATCGCGGCTACACGTCGCGTTTTCAGGAAAAGAGCAATTCGTCGTTCCTCGGATTTCACCGCCTCGTAGTGGTCAGGTAGATGCGTGACGGGCTATTGAGGGCGAAGAAATTGGAGGACCTGCTGCTGTCGAGGACACGGGGTCGGAGGTACGTATGCGCCTGTATCTCGTCGACCCAATTCGTGATGAGCCCGCGTTTCGTGACCACCAGCACAGAGTCGACCTCGTTTGAGTTGAGCCATTCCAGGGCGAGATCAACACCGATTTTCGTTTTGCCGAGCCCCTGCTCGTGGAACAGCGCGGAGATACGGCAGCTTCTTCACCGCCTCGACGGCTTCGACTTGATACGCATAGCCCTCGTGGCGCGCACCGAGCCGGAGTTGGTGCTACGTCCTCAACATGGACGGGCTCTGGCAGTCCCACGGGAGCACCTTCTACCCGGACGGACGCATGGTCGGGTCCTTCGCAGTCTCCTGCATCAGACTGCGTGCTCGTGGGGCGAGCAGCCAGGGAACGGCGAGGTAAAGGCGCTTCTCGGATAAAGAGCACAGGTGGTCGAGAAAGGCCGCAAGCTGACGCTCTGACCGATCGCTCTTGAGGTCGTTCTCGGTCTTTGCTTCTCGCCGACCACCCGAAAGGTCTCCGGGATATCAGACGCGAACAGGTCCGGGAAGAAGCCGCCACATCTGCGTCGGCCGGTCCCTGCCCGAAACTATGATGGTCGGCAAAGATCGCAATGTCTGCGTCCCGGCTGATGGCGTTGTCTGACCTCATGAATGAGCTTCTCGACAAGCCGAACGTGCAACTCGGACTCACCAGACATCAGGCGGTTTCACCCTGCCCGATCGCATCAACGAGTTCCCGGAGGGCTTCGTGGGCGTCGAGGATGTAGCGCACGGTGTCGTCGTCCGGGTTCTCGCGGAGCCGTTTGACTTCCGCGAATTGGATGCTTCCGATTGCATCGGTCAGCGCCCTGGTGAGTTGGCTGATGCTCGCCCCCTTTAAGCGTGCCGGACAATTCTGGCTTCTCCAGGACATCGACTGCGGCCTTGACATCCTTCGCGAGAAAGGTATCACGTGCCCGCTTCTCCAGCAGAATGCGCGGCAACTGCCTGATTTGATTTAGACTTTTGAAACTTTCTGCCACGTATCCATTTTGAGAAATCGGCCAAAGTGGAAGGCCGCGAGTTCAATATGGCGTCGCGAACTCTATTGTTCTGTACTTCAACGAAGCCGCTGTAATTCTGAGTATCATAGTCATCTTCGGTGCAAAGCGGCCGATAATACGCCTCCATATCCGAATACGCTTGGATCGACTGAGTGACATCTCGGCGGTTGCCGCCGCACAGGTCGACAATGCGATCTAAAGACATCAACTCCTTATGCTGAAGCTCCCAGAGGTATTTCGCTTTCGAGTATGCGTCCCACGGTCGCGGCCCAACAAGGTGCGCTTGCAACCGGATAGCGTCGACTTCTCCAGGTACCAGGCTCTCATGCACAAGCGAGGGGATTTTCGTCCAGTCTCCCACTGATTTCGTCTTTGACGAACGCCCGATAAATGAAGAGGCGGGTATTGCCCTCGATGCAGACCAGACGACCATTTGGCTCGTCGGTTGACGATAATGGGCTGCATGATGCCGCCGTTTTCAGAATCGAATTGCGCAGCTTTTCCGGGGTCGTGGCGCTGGTCGATCGGAAGACCCGGCTCGAAGCATTCCTCGTCGGTGCTCCAGACTGTATCCGGTACAGCGATCACCAGATCGACCACGGCGCGGCCTTCTACAAGCTCGCCTGCCAGCACGGCCTCGAAGGGATCGTCTCGAAGCGCGTGGACGGTCGGTACGAGCCTGACCGACGCTCCTGGCTCAAGGTGAAGTGCCTGAGAACCGCGAGGAGTTCGTGGCTGTCGGCTGGTCCGATCCCGAAGGCTCTCGACACCGGATCGGCGCGCTCCTTCTCGGCTATTACACGCTCGACGATGGGAAGCTCATCTACGCGGGCCGCGTCGGCACCGGCATGCCGGTTGCTGAGCTTGAGCGGCTGTATGGCCGTCTCCAGCCGCTCTCGATCGCGAAGATGCCGTTATCGGAGCCGCCACCACGTGGTGGTCGGTTCGGATCGCCGCTCGTGCTCTCGCGGGTCCATAGGGTGCGTCCTGAGATGGTCGTCGAGGTCTCGTACGTCGAGAGTTCCGGACGGACTACTCCGGCACGTCGTCTATCTGGGTGAGCGGGAGGACAAGGCCGCGATCGACGTGCGGCATGAAAGGTCGTCCCTAAAATCTTAGGGATTTTGCACCGGGATT
Source organism: uncultured Alphaproteobacteria bacterium (assembly GCA_963814865.1). GTDB lineage: Bacteria > Pseudomonadota > Alphaproteobacteria > ATCC43930 > CGMCC-115725 > AP-15. Next base: position 3,728 of record CAWFEN010000010.1, read on the forward strand.
GGTTTGACATGATCGCCGAGAGACAAGCGCATTGCGCATCGCGCGCCTTCAGAAAATCCCTGCTCAATCTCTTTTCGCAGCAATGCGGACAGGTTCTCATCGACGCCAGATACGCTGAGCACCTCGAAACCAATCCGGCTGTAGAAAGGTGCGTTCCACGGAACGTCGCGGAAAGTCGTCAGCGTCAAAGCCACGAAATTGTGGTTTGCTGCCCATTCGATTGCTGTTTCGAGCAGGGCGCGACCAATGCCGTGTCCTTGGAGTGCCTCACTCACCGACATCTCGTGGATGTGAAGCTCGCGCTCCACTACTTTCTCCGCGCTCAAAAATCCAACGGGTTCGTCGTACTCATCGACTGCCACCCAGCACGTTCCGGCACGAATGCAGTCGAGATGTACGGCTTCGCCAAGCACGCCGCCTTTTCCGACCCACTCAAGACCGGCCACCATCTGGAAACGCCGAGCAGCCGACCGCTCAACCGCAGACAGAAGAGCGGCGTCGTTTTCTCGGGCAAGACGGATGTGGGCAATCACGACAACAAACCAGCTATGGCTCGCCGTGAACCGAAACCGAAGGGCCATGTCCGATCCATCGGACCGGAAGCGGGGCTCCACTCGCAATGTAGACACCGCCCGAAATCACGAGCATTGCGATCCAGTCGGTCGGCGCTGGCCATTCACCGAGAAGCGGAATAGCCAAGATCGCGGTTATCGCGGGGGCCAGGGCCGCGAACGCCGAGCCGTTCGATGCACCAAGAAGGCTGATGGCACGTCCCCAAAGCATAAGCGAAATCACGGCGCACAGGATTCCATGCACAAATGCTTGCAAGACAAGGTCAGGCCAAGGCGCGTGGAACAGATGGGTTCCGGAAACGATCGCGTACGCTGGCACGTAAGCGATTAGCGACCCGACCGCCGCAATAGCAGCGGCGTGAAGCCCGTCCAACCGTGCTTTCCGCATCGCCACGGTATAGCCAGCGAACAACAGGCCCGCGCTGATGAACACGGCGTGGCCGATGTTCTGCCGCGATCCGATCGTGCTGCCCGTGCCCCAGACTATGCCGAGAACGCCAGTAACGACCAAGGCCAATCCGATCCACCTAGCGAGGGTAAACGTCTCGCCCAGCACGACAGCGGCTAGGATCGCGACATAAAGAGGTATGAGGGCGGTAAACAGAGATGCGGCGTGCGCTGCTGGCGCGAATGCCAAACCACCATAGGAAACCAACACCGTCGGTGCGCCACCCAGCAGAATCGCTGCCAGTCCTGTCCATCCCATGCGATCGACGGCAAGGCCCTTCTTCAGCAGATACGGCAGCAGGATCAGCCCAGCCACACCGAAACGAATTGCCGTGATGTCCCAGGGTGTGAGGCTCGTCCTTATCCCGAGCCGGACGGCCAAAATCCATGCCGCCCACATGCTCACGGACGCAATGCCGTAGAGCGAGCCACGCATGTATTCGGAGGTTATCGGCTTCGACAAGGGGACCCTTCGGTCTCACGTTATATCTTTATAAATATATCGTCAGAAGGGTCGCGCCGCTAGCCCGCACGTCCGGATGGCCCGCCGGGTCTTCCAGGGGCTCCTCGATCAGCGCCCGACGCCGGAGCGGTGCCTTGAAGCATTCCACCTCCAGCGGACCCGTTTCGAGATGATCGCGGAGCGAAAGCTGCGTCGGCGGCAACTGGCCGATGATGGCAATGTTGAGATCACCGGACGCGATCTGCGCGAGAAGACGCCGCCGGTCGGTCAGGCCAGCCTGTTCGAGACGGCTCTGACAGGGCGATGAGACCGACTGATCGCTATCGAAAAAGTTCCGCAAGAAGAGTCCGAATGGTCGCTTCCGGAAAGGCATTCGATTCTCCGTTGGTCAGAATGACCATGCCTGCCTTAGCGGACGGCACCAGAAAGATCGAAGCCCTGAAACCGGGATTTGCGCCGTTGTGATAAACAAGATGCGCACCGCCGACGTTGCCGGTGAACCAGCCAAGCGCATAATGCAAGTCCTGAATACGAACGGCCTCCGGCCAGTCCGCGCCGACCGCGATCTCCGGGCGATGCAATTCGGCCATCATCTGCGTGGAGACGGGGCGATGCCCGGAGACCGTCCCGTCGCCGAGTTGCAAAAGCGCATAGCGTGCCATGTCGTCGATGTTCGCATCGATGCCCCCGCCACGGTCCAAGGCCTCCAGGTAATGGAGACGGCTCCAAGGTACGGCGACTTGGCCCAAGACCGGGTCATGCCGATACGGTTGAGCGTGGTCCGCCGCCTGCTCCAACCCGAGCGGCCCGAACGAGGCCGTGGTCATCCCGAGCGGCTCGAAGATGTGTGCCCGGGTGTAGGCTTCCCAGGATTGGCCGGTGATCCGTTCGAGGATGCAGGCCGCGAGGACGAAGCATCGGCTGCAATACTGGAACCGCGTCCCCGGCGGCGCGGTGATAGGCATGGTGGCGAACTCGGCGACGATCCCTTCGCGGGTGGGTGGGACCTGTTGGGGCCATTGCTCGTCCGCAGGAAGACCGCTGCTATGGGATAGCAGCCGCCGCAATGTGATTGCCTGCACCGCCTTCGGATCGCTCAACCGCAAATCCGGGAGATAGTTGATGACAGGGGTGTCCAGATCGACCTTTTGCTGATCGACCAACTGAGCGATGCCGAGCACGGTGAATGATTTCGAGATCGAACCTATGTTGAAGAGTGTTGCCGTGGTGACAGGAGCGTGACTCTCCAGGTCGCGAAAACCATATCCTTTCTCCAGCACGATCTTGCCGTCTCTAATCAGCACCAGAGCCGCACCGGGAACGTGATCCCTCGACATGAGCCGGAGCGTCAGATCGTCGGCATCGGGAAATTCCGACGCAGACATCGTGTGCGATACCGTCACAACGGCCACCACAATAGAGGCCGCGCACGTCGCGAGGAGAAGACCGCCCAGATTGCGGATCATCATCTTCGACCCGACCTCGCAATCAGACATTTTGGTAAGGCGGATTATCACATGTGCAACGACTACGTCGATTACGCGGCCTTCTCCCAGACCCGCATCCCTGTGAAGATCGCCCGTTGCGCTCGCTTCGCTACCCGCGAAATTTCTCCGGCCACGTCGAGAGCACATCGGCGGTGGTCGCATTGACGAGTGTTGAGACATCCGCCGCAGGCACAGTATGAAGCCATCGTCCGACAATCATGTAACCGAGGGTATAGCCGAGCCAGACCGGATATTTCCCGCCCTCTCCGTAGAACCATGCGCCGTGGCCGTAATTGGTCGATGCCAATTCGTCGGCCTTGGGAAAGAAAGTCGCAGCCGTATCCGGTTCGACGGCGCACTCCCAAGGTTCGGGTGGAGTGTCGAACAGACGTTTGACGAAATGCCCTGCGAAGTCCCTCGCTCACTAGAGCATCGCCGAGCGTGTTGCCATAACCGGGGCTAGTATGTCGAAGGCAATGATGGACCTCGTGGGCCACTTGCCGACGAACATTGCCCTCTACAAGGCTCGTGGCGAAGTTTAGATTGTCAGGATCGACCGTCAGGCTGAACAGGCTGCGCCGATAGGTGTGCCCGACCATGCCAATCTTACGAATCACCCACTCGGGAATTCGTTGTATCAGAATGTCCAGGCGCGGCGGTTCTACCAAACCGGCCACGATATCCTTTGTGGCTTCGATCTCGGCGGTGATCTGAGAACGCCAAGGTCCGAGATCACCTTCCGCTTCGAGCCAATGAATTGTCCATTCGGCCATGCAACGTACCCGGTGTTGTGCTCCATATAGCGCGACAGTGGCTTAGGTACTGATCGTCGATGAAGATGCATTCGCAGCGAGCGCATCCAGTTCATCGAGTGAATAAATGCGAATGACGCGCGTTCCTCGCTGTTGCGCCTCGTCGCAGAGAGCGCGGATATCGGGCATCCAGGTCTGTTCGACTTCCCACATCGTTTTAAAGAGGTCTCGCGTTGGGGGCATCGCTTCCGCGCCAGCCGGAGCGTGATCGATCGGCCCTTTCATCCAGGCTATATGGGCTACTCGCGGTCAAATGCGCTTCTCGATCACACCCGCAAGCGTGCGCAGCATTTTTGGCCGGGATGGGATGCCACGCTTGTCGAGTTACCGGCGGAGGCTCTCATCTCTCAACCGAAGTCGCGGTCCTATGACGGTCTATGGCTTCGCGAGCCTAAGCAGTTCCTCGATGACGCTATGCCACGCGCGCGCACTTACCTAGATCGCTTTCCGCCGCCGTACATAGCGGCTACCCAAACCTACGAGGCCCCCAATGATCTTCTTCGACTTTCCCGAGAATTCGCGCTGGAATGACAAGCGCGACTGCGCCGAGTTCTTCGTGATCCTCGGTCCCTACGAGGGGACAGTGCGGATCGGTCGCCGGGTCTTCCAGGGGCTCCTCGATCAGCGTCCGACGCCTGAGCGGTGCCTGGAAGCGTTCCACCATCAGCGGACCCGGTTCGAGATGATCGCCGAGCGCAAATTGCGTCGGCGGCAACTGATCGAGACCGCCGATGTAGAGATTACCGGGCGTGATCTGAGGGAGCGGATGCCGTCGATCGGCCAGGGCAGCTTGTTCGCACTCACATCGGCAATGCATAAGGCAGCTTGACGGCTCGATGAACGGTCAGAGAGACCTCGCGACTCTAATCGCCTCTCTGCAACCCGAATTGCAGGAGGGGGTATTTGTCTTCGTCAATCAAGGACCAGATAGTCCTCTGTTGCCTGACGATCTCACGCCGATCATGCGCTTTCGGGAGCAAGAAGGGTGGACCTTGATCGTCGAAGAGACGGCGGCACTTCGCGCGGGGCTCGACACCAGCTTCCGGTGCCAGCAGATCACGCTAAAAGTGCACTCATCCTTCGAAGCCGTCGGTCTGCTGGCCGCTGTCACGACCCGGCTTTCCGCCGCAGGTATCTCGGTAATTGCGGTGTCGGCTTTCTACCACGACCACCTGTTCGTCGCGCCAGAACGTGCGGAGGAAGCCTGCGGTATTCTGCGAAACCTGATGATCGGATCGACTGCCTGAGCGAACCGCACGCCTCAAGTCATGGGTCCGATTGTCTTGCTCATGTAAACCGTAGTACCGCCGCCCGAGAATGGCTCCGTTCGATCAATGCGGAATCCCACCGCTTCATATAATCGTATGTTAGCCGCAAAGGCTTGATTGGTGAGTAGGCGTAGTTCTCTCACGTTTGCTTTTTCTGCCTTCTCTTCGGCATGGGTCAGTAAATGATGGCCTAAACCTCGGCCCTGGTGGTGCGGAATAACAGCGATGTTTTCGATGCAGAGGTGATCCGTGGTCGAGAACACTTCGATGAGACCTACGAGATCGCCATCAGCATAAAGGAGATCGACTTCGTGATCTCGAACGGCCCGGTCGTAATCGGCTTTCATCGGCGCGGGTTCGCGTCCGATGACGGGAATCCATTGTGCGTAGGCTTCTCGCACAAGGCGGCGCACCGCTTCCACGTCCTGTAAGGTGGCTTTCTTGATCTGCAAATCGTGCATGTCGGTATCCTCAACGTGGCGCGCAAAAAAACCGCCGGAATTCGGCGGCGGGACACTGTGTGCTTAAACTGACTGGAAGGTCTCTTTACCTTCGTCGCCGGCTTGTCGAGTTGCACATGCGAGCCGCGCCGCTATAGGTACGGCGTCGGAGTCGCTGAAAGAATGTGACGGGCGTGTGCATACACCACAGCTACCGAAAATTCGGGGCCGAGGGAAGCGCTGAATGAAACCGCCACAGGTCTTGGTCATTGGTGCGGGCATCATTGGAGCCTCTGTCGCGTGGCATCTGGCGCGGGCTGGGACGCGCGTCACGGTGATCGACGCGAGCGAACCCGGCGGCATCGCAACTCGAAATTCCTGGGCCTGGATTAATGCCAGTTGGGGCAACCCGGAGCCGTACTTCCGCCTCCGCGCCCGCGCGATGGCCGATTGGCACAGGCTCGAACGGGAGGTGCCGGACCTTCATGTCGCTTGGGTGGGCAGCCTGTTGTGGGAGATACCGCCGGAGCGGCTGAAGAGCTTTCAAGCCGAGCATTCAGCATGGGGCTACGCCGTCCGTGTGGTCGAGCGAGCCGAGCGCGGACTGGCTTTGTAGAGTTCGACCGGAGGAGTGCGCGGCCATCTTTCATCAATCGATGACGCCACCCGTGGACCAGCTAATGACCCTATTCGCGGATGCGTGGCAACAACTCGGCGTGGTGCTCCGCGACGAATGCGGGGGTCGTTATGACAACTTCGTTGCCAAGGCAAACGGCTCAGCAGTTGTCCTTACGGACCTACTCTCCCGCGTTGGCTACTTCGCGGACGTATATGAGCACGATGGACTGAGGTTTCCCTTCCTGAAACGCGCCCAACTGGCCTGCTACGACCTCTCACTGTCTTCTCCGGACAACGAGCACTGCCAATTCTCGGACCTCGATCGCCTGACCATTTTTGCGGATAACCTCGTACCTCACGTCCTCAAGGTCGATGGCGTGCTGAGTTTTGATGCTGACCTTGAGGAAAGAGTTGAAGCTGGCGAGAACCTCTCAGCCGGATCAGTCGAGGAAGTCGAAATTCGAGCAATGGCGGTCTACGCGACTGAGCGTTTGGCCGAACTTTCGGCTAAGCGCGGCGATCCCGTCATGCCACTGCGACTATCTGACTGGCTGTGGAACAGGGGACATTCGTCTCGCTATAAGGCCCGGCCCCGGCCACGAGTTCGGACCGTACACTACTGACCCAGGCTGAGGACGATTCTATGAATGGTCAGACTGACCTCGCAACCGTGACCGCCTCTCTCGGCTACCGCTAACCTTCCCCCTTGCTCAGCGTCAGCCAGCGTTCCAGTAACGACCCGGCTTCGGCACTAAAGTGTGTGTCCAGCACGCGGGCCGAGCGAATGCGGTCAACGCGGAAGTGACGGAAATCGTTTCTCAATTCGCACCAAGCGGCGATTACCGTGACATCGACATAGTAGGCTAGCGCGATGGGCCGGACCGTTCGCTCAGTGTGCCGCTCCTGCTCATCGACGTACGCTATCGAGACCTTGCGCGCGGCGTGGATTGCGTCGCGCACATCGCCGAGATCAATGCCCGTCGCTACGGGCACGCTGCCTTCGGAGACATAGAAGGGAGGGTGGCGGAGATAGGAGCGGAGGTCATCCGGGATGACTTCCGTCACCTTGGCGAGCACGCTCTCCGCTGCCCGGTGCAGTTTGTCGTCGCGCAAGCGTCTGACGTGGCGCGCACCGACTACTATCGCGTCGATCTCGTCGGCGGTGAACATGAGTGGCGGCAAGTCGAACCCTCGGCGCAACATGTAGCCGAGGCCCGGCGCACCATCTATCGGGACCCGGCTCCCTTGCAGGGCGTCAATATCACGGTAGACCGTCCGGACTGTTACTTCGAGCTTCGCCGCAAGCGCCGCCGCCGTTACGGGCCGCGATGCGCCTCGCAATGTCTGGATAATATCGAAAAGCTGGTCGGCGCGCCGCATCCAAGCCCGAGAATGCTGACAGAACGCTGTCAGTATGACGCGCCTATGCTGTCCGGCATAGCACTCGTCGGGAGGTATCGATGCCGTCAATCCATGTCGATCTGGAGAACCTGGAAAGGCGACCCGGTTCAGCGAAATACGGAGCAGCGGCTCTTCACGAGGGAAGGGAAATCATCGAGAGCGCGATCCTCAGCGACCGCCGACAGGAAGGTGGGATGGCCTCACTCGAAATCCAATGGTGCGCGGGCCGGCATCGCCATTACTGGCGATGGGGGAGTTTTCAGAACAGACTGCGACATTTTCCATAACCGTCTTATGCGCCAAACGGATGTGCCCACCAAATGGAGATGTCACTGCTTGTGCCATTTAGAAATGTCGCGGTCGGCTGGGATTGGGGGCGGTCGGGGGCGCCGCCCGCGGGACCGCCGGTCAGCCTTCCGGCTCGGGCTCCGATGGCTGGGCGGCCTTGGCGAGGCGGCGCAGCCTCTCCTTGAGCTGTTCGAGAAATTCCTGCTCCGATGGCGGGGTTTCCGCTGCCGGCCGGTTCGCGGGGCGTTCGATGTCGCGGAGAATATCGAGCAGCAGCTTGGTCGCGCGCAGATCGGCGGTGGCGGATTTGTCGACCAGCTGCGCAATCACCGCCTCGCGCTTGGTGACGCGCCGGCGCCGCCCGTTCTCGGCGACCACGATCTTCTTGCCCAGCGCTTCGAGCAGGACCGCCGCCAGGCTCTCCGCGACCGCCGGACGCGCCCGGCGGTGGCCGGAATGGCCCTTCTTGAAGCGGCTGTGCAGCGGCGGCTTGCCATAGCCGACCTCATAATCGCGCCTGGTCTCGGCGGGCGATGCCGGCATCTTGTCGGATTGCGACATGTGTCGTATATATTACCGCAATTATCGATTGTCCGGCGCCCGCGCTGACAGGCGGTGTCGCCGTCCCACGCTTGCGGAAGATCGTTTATCGGAGTTGCGCATGATTGTCAATATGGGAATATCTATATCGTCATCGCTGCGATCGCCGTTTCCCGGAAAAATTACCGCAGGCCGGCGCAAAATTCCCTGCCGGGCGGCGCGAAATTCCCGCTCGGCCGCAGCAAATTCCCATCTCGGGCATGCCGGGAATTCGGGTGTCGGGCGGTTGATCCGCCAGGGCCTTGGCGGCGGCGACCCGGCCGGCTCGCGACCCCGAACCCGGCGTTTCAGGGGAATTTAGGGAATTGCAGGGAATTTCTGGGAATCCGGGGAATTTCCGGTGTTCAGATGTCGTGGACGTCGACGATGCCGGGCAGCGACTTGACCGCGGCGCGGAATTTGGGGTCGACCCGGACGCCGCCGGGGATCGCGATCTCGACCTCGCTGCCGGGCAGGTCGAGGACGATGGCGACGCGGCCGCGGCCGCCGGTTTCGCGGCCGATCAGGCTCTTCAAATTCGTCAGGGCGCGCGCCTCGCCGAGAAACACCCGCAGCCCGGCCGCGGCATGGGCGACGATGTCGTCGAGCGGCTCGACCTTGTGCGCGGTCAAGCGCAGGTTGTCCTCTTCGCTCGACACATCGACGGTGACGACCAGCGGCTGGCCCGAATCGAACAGCGCCCGCGATTGGCTCAGCGTCTCCGAGAACAAGGTCAGCTCGAAAACCCCGCTCGGATCGGACATCTGGACGAAGGCGAAACGGTTGCCGCGCGCCGAGGTCCGCTCCTTGCGCCCGACGACGATGCCGGCGAGCCGGAACCGTGTCGCGCCGTTCGCCGCCAACGCCGCCGGCAGATCGGCAAAGCGCAGGATGCCGGCGCGTTCGAGGCTCTTGCCGTAGGGGTCGAGCGGGTGGCTCGACAGGTAGAAGCCGATGGCGGCGAATTCGTGCTGCAACTTCTCGACCGGGGGCCAATCCTCGACGAGCGGCAGTGACGGGCGCGGCGCAAACGCCGGATCGATCGCCCCGAACAGGCTCTCCTGCCGGCTCTCGCGGTCTTCGGCGGCGCGGCTCGCCTGGCGCAGCAGCAATTCGGCCGCGGCCAAGGTCTGCGCCCGGTTGGGATTGAGGCAATCGAAGGCGCCGGCCTTGGCCAGGCTTTCGAACTGCCGGCGGTTGAAGCTCCGGGCGTCGAGCCGGCGGGCGAAATCGGCGAGGTCCTTGAACCGGCCGTTCCGCTCGCGCTCGCGCACCAGCACGCGCATCGCCTCTTCGCCGACCCCCTTGACCGCGGCCAGCGCATAGCGGATCGCCGGCCGGCCCCCACCCTTCCCTCCGCCACCCGCGGGGGAGGGAAGGGTGGGGGTTTCGGTCTCGACCGCAAAGCTCGGCTGCGAACGGTTGATGTCGGGCGGCAGCAGCCGGATGGCGAGCCGGTCCAGCTCCTGGCGGAAGACGTTCAGCTTGTCGGTGTTGCCGAGGTCGAGGGTCATCGAGGCGGCCAGGAACTCGACCGGATGGTTGGCCTTGAGCCAGGCGGTCTGATAGGCGACCAGCGCATAGGCGGCGGCATGCGACTTGTTGAACCCGTAGCCGGCGAATTTGGCCATCTGGTCGAAGATGAGCTCGGCGAGCGCCGGACTCGACCCCGCGCGCCGTCGCGCCCTCGACAAACAGCTGGCGCTGCGCCTCCATCTCGGCCGGGATCTTCTTGCCCATCGCCCGGCGCAGCAGATCGGCGCTGCCGAGGGTGTAGCCGGCCAGCACCTGGGCGATCTGCATGACCTGCTCCTGGTAGATCATGATCCCGTGGGTTTCCTTCAGGATCCCCGCGAGCGCCGGGTGCGGATAATCGACCCGCTCCTCGCCGTGCTTGACCGCGATGTAGCGCGGAATGTTCTCCATCGGGCCGGGCCGGTACAGCGAGACGACCGCGATGATGTCCTCGAACCGGTCGGGGCGCAGCTTTTTCAGCATGTCGCGCACGCCCTGCGCCTTCGAGCTGGAACACCCCGACCGTGTCGCCGCGCGCCAGCAGCTCGTAGGTCGGCCGGTCGTCGAGCGGCAGCCTGGCGAGATCGAGGCCGACGCCGCGCCTTTCCAGCAGCTCCAGGCAGCGGGTCAGCACGGTCAGGGTCTTCAGCCCGAGAAAGTCGAATTTGACGAGCCCCGCCAGCTCGGCCCATTTCATGCTGAACTGAGTGACCGGCATGTCCGAGCGCGGGTCGCGATAGAGCGGCACCAGCTCGGCGAGCGGGCGGTCGCCGATCACCACCCCTGCGGCGTGGGTCGAGGCATGGCGGTAGAGGCCTTCGAGCTTCAGCGCGATCTCGATCAGCCGGGCGACAGCCTCGTCGCCGTCGCGCAGCTGCTGCAAGGCCGGCTCGCCGGCGATCGCCTTCGCCAAGCTGACCGGGTGGGCCGGGTTGTTCGGCACCAGCTTGCACAGCCGGTCGACCTGGCCATAGGGCATCGCCAATACCCGGCCGACATCGCGCAACACCGCGCGCGCCTGCAGCTTGCCGAAGGTGATGATCTGGGCGACGCGGTCGCGACCGTATTTCTCTTGGACGTAATGGATCACCTCGTCGCGCCGGTCCTGGCAGAAATCGATGTCGAAATCGGGCATCGACACCCGCTCGGGATTGAGGAACCGCTCGAACAGCAGCCCGAAGCGCAGCGGGTCGAGATCGGTGATCGTCAACGCCCAGGCGACGACCGAGCCGGCGCCCGAGCCGCGCCCCGGCCCGACTGGGATGCCCTCGCGCTTGGCCCATTGGATGAAGTCGGCAACGATCAGGAAATAGCCGGCAAAGCCGGTCTCGACGATCATGTCGAGCTCGAAGGCGAGCCGGTCGCGATAGGGCTCTGCCTCGGCATCGCTCAGATCGAGCGGGGCGAGGCGCGCATTGAGCCCAGCAAGCGCGGCGCGGCGCAGCGCGGTCTCCTCGGTCTCGCCTGCCTCGGTCGGAAAGGCCGGCAGGATCGGCTGGCGCGGCTGCGGGATGAAGGCGCAGCGCCGGGCGATGACCACGGTGTTGTCGCAGGCCTCCGGCAGATCGGCAAAGGTCTCCCGCATCTCCGCCGCCGACCGGAAATAATGGAACGGCGTCAGCCGCCTGCGGTCATTGTCGGCAACCACTGTGCCTTGCGCGATGCACAGCAGCGCGTCATGCGCCTCGTAGAAATCGCGATCGGGGAAATAGGCATCGTTGGTGGCGACGAGCGGCAGGTCATGGCGATAGGCGAGTTCGACCAGACCGGGCTCGGCGCGCGCCTCCTCCGCCGTCCCGTGCCGTGCCAGCTCGACATAGAGCCGGTCCGCAAAGAGCGTAATCAGCTCGCCCAGCAGCGTCTCGGCCGCGTCCGCCTGCCCGGCCGCGACGAGCCGCCCGACCGGACCTGCAGGCCCACCCGTCAGGCACAGCAGCCCGTCATTCGCCCCGGCGAGGTCGACCAAGCCCACGGCGGGCAATGCCCCGGCCTTGCCGTCGAGATAAGAGCGGCTGGAGAGCGCCAGCAGGTTCCTGTAGCCAGTCTCGTTCTGCACCAGCAGCACGATCCGCTCGGGTTCCGGGGCGGCGCGGCCCGGCCGCCCGGTCTCCCCCGCTTCGCCGCGGTCGAGCGCCAGCTCGCAGCCGATGATCGGCTGAATGCCGGCCGCCGCGCAGGCGGTGGCGAATTCGAGCGCGCCGAACAGATTGCCGGTATCGGTGACCGCCACCGCCGGCATCCGCGCCGCCCGGCACAGCTCGGGCAGCTGCTTGACCGTGATTGCGCCGGCGGAAAGCGAATAGGCGGTGTGAACGCGCAGATGAATGAAATCGGCGATCGGCATGGCCGCAGCATCGCACGGCCCGGCGGGGAATACACCTGCGACCGGGAAACTTCAGGAAACCGGGTATCCGCGCCGCGGGGCGCCGGCAGACGGCCGCAGCTTCCGGCCGAATCAGCCGAGTGCGGCAGCGGCGCGGGCAACGCGTTCGGCGCGGTCGCGCTGGCGCGGCTCGGCGCGGGCCAGCACCTGCGCCAGCACGGCGGGATCCGCACCCTCGGGCGAGCCCGAGGCAAAGGGCGGCGCCGGGTCGTATTCGATCGCGAGCTGGATCGCCTCGGCCGCCGCCCTGCCGGCGATCTCGGCGGCGACGGTCAGCGCCACGTCGATGCCGGCGGTGACCCCGCCGCCGGTATACACATTGCCGTCGACGACGACGCGGCGGGCGACCGGCTCGGCGCCGAACGCCCGCAACAGGCCGCGCGACATCCAGTGGGTGGAGGCATGCCGGCCGCGCAACAGCCCGGCGGCGCCGAGCACCAGCGTGCCGGTGCAGACCCCGACGACGTAGCGCGCCGCCGCTGCGGCTCGGCGCAGAAAGGCCAGCACCTCGCCGTCTTCGAGCAGCGGATTGATCCCGCTGCCGCCGGGCACGAGAACGAGATCGAGCGGCGGGCAGGACGACAATGTCGCCATCGGCAGGATCGTCAGCCCGTGCTCGGTGCGCACCGGATCCAGATCCTTCCACAACAGCAGGGTCTCGGCACCGGGCAGCCGGGCGAGCACCTCGTAGGGGCCGGTCAGGTCGAGCTGGGTCATGCCGGGAAATACCAGCATCCCGCTGCGCAGGGCTTGCCCACTCATCGCTCATCTCCTCATGATGGCGTTGTTGTTTACCGTTAGAATGGCCGCGGGGCAAACGGGAGACGGCCATGCCTCTGATGCTTGTGAGCCCGGCCTTTGCGCCCGGTGGCGCGATCCCGCCGGAATATACCTGCGACGGCGCCGACATCTCGCCGCCCTTGAGCTGGTCCGGCGTACCGGGGGGAACCAGGAGCCTCGTCCTCGTCATCGAGGACCCGGACGCGCCCGGCGGCGTCTTCCGCCACTGGGCCGTCTTCGACATCCCGCCGACGCTGCCGGGTCTTGCGGCGGGCTATGGCGAGCGCCGGCCGGCCGCCGGTCTGCATGAAGCGCGCAACGATTTCGCCAAGACCGCCTATGACGGGCCGTGCCCGCCCGAGGGAGGCGGGACCCATCATTATCACTTTCTGCTGTTTGCGATCAGCCGGCCGACGCTCGATCTGAGGGCGCCGACGACCGCGCTCGATGTGCGCAACGCCGCCCTGCCCTACGCGATCGCGCGCGGCGATCTCGTCGGCACCTATCGGCGCTGATCCCGGCCAGGGGCGGACAGCCGGCTCGCAGCAACGCTGCTTGCCGCGCGAGTTTTGCCCAGCAGGATGGATTTGCTGGCGGACTGGCAGTAAAATTCGCATATAACCCGCCTTCCGGCGGCTGGTTCCCGGGCGGTGAGCCGAGGGCGCCGCGGGCCGGCTCATCCGGGGTGCGCCGGGGTACAATCCCGGGGATGGATCCCGGCCGGCAAAACTGGTGTCAATCGGACGGGCGGATCGAGCTCATTCATGCCGGACACGGCCGTTGCCCAACCGCGAGCGCACGAGAAGATCGGACAAAGCCTGGCCGTCGCCGCGCTCGGCGTCGTCTTTGGCGATATCGGCACCTCGCCGCTTTACACCGTCAAGCAGTGCTTCAGCAATGCCGCCAGCGTCAGCGAGCCGCGTGTCCTCGGCGTTCTCTCGCTGATCGCCTGGGCGCTGACCCTCGTCGTCACGGTGAAATACGTCATCGTGCTGTTGCGCGCCGACAACCGCGGCGAAGGCGGAATCCTCGCCCTGATGGTTCTGGCGCTGCGCGCCGCCGGGGGTCGGCGCAGCCCGTGGGTTCTCGCCGCCGGGTTGTTCGGAGCGGCGCTGTTCTTCGGCGATGGGGTAATCACGCCATCGATTTCGGTGCTCAGCGCGGCGGAGGGGCTCAAGGTCGCGACCCCCGCGCTCGAACCCTATGTACTGCCGCTGACCCTGGTGCTGCTGGTCGCCCTGTTTATCGTCCAGCGCCGCGGAACGGGCCTGGTCGGCGGCTATTTCGGCCCGGTCATCATCCTCTGGTTCGGCACGATCGGGCTCCTCGGCCTGATCGAGGTCGCCCACCGGCCCGCCATCCTTGAAGCCCTCGATCCGCGCCATGCGGTCAATCTGATGCTGCGCGATCCCTGGCAGGGGTTTGTGCTGCTCGGCTCGGTCGTGCTGGCGGTGACCGGAGCCGAAGCGCTCTACGCCGATATGGGGCATTTCGGTCCGGGCCCGATCCGGCGCGCCTGGCTGCGGTTTGTCTTTCCGGCCTTGCTGCTCAATTATTTCGGGCAGGGCGCACTGCTCCTTGGCCATCCCGAGGCGGTCGAGAACCCGTTCTTTCATCTCGGCCCGAGCTGGGCGATCTACCCGCTCGTCGGGCTCGCCTCGGCCGCCACCGTGATCGCCTCGCAGGCGGTGATTTCCGGCGCCTTTTCGATCGCCCGCCAAGCCGTGCAGCTCGGCTATCTGCCGCGGATGCAGGTTCGCCACACCTCCGAGCAGGAAATCGGGCAAGTCTATGTGCCGGCGATGAACGGCGTCCTCCTGGTGGCGGTGGTGGCGACGGTGCTCGGCTTCCGGTCCTCGGATGCGCTCGGCGGCGCCTACGGCATCGCCGTCACCGGCACGATGTCGGTCACGACCATCCTCGCTTTTGTCCATCTTCGCCGGAACGCCGGCTGGCGGCTGTGGCAGCTGATCCCGCTGTTCACCCTGTTCCTGGTAGTCGATCTCGCGTTCTTCGGCGCCAATCTCTTGAAACTGACCGAGGGCGGATGGTTCCCGTTAGCGATTGCCGGCGCTGTCTATACGGTCATGCTGACCTGGTTGTGGGGACGCGACCGCCTCGCGACGCGCCGGGCGAGCGGCGCCCTGCCGCTCGCCACGCTGATCGAGACGTTGCGCCCGGACCGGCCCGTGCGCGTCCCCGGCACGGCCGTCTACATGACCGCGCGGGTCGAAAATGTGCCTGCGGCACTCCTGCACAACATGAAGCACAACAAGATCCTGCACGAGCGCAACGTGCTGATGACCGTGCGCACCGAGGACGTGCCGCGGCTGCCCGAAGGAGAGCGGCTGGAGATCCGCCATCTGGGCCAGAACTTTCACACGGTGACGATCCACAACGGCTTTCTCGAACAGCCCGACATCCCGCGCGCGCTGGCGCTGTGCCGCGTCGGCGGGTTCCGCTTCAATCTGATGGAGACGTCGTTCTTTGTCGGACGCGAGAAAATTGTCGCCAAACGCCCGCCGGGCATCACCCTGCCCTTCAAAAAGCTGTTTATCCTGCTGTCGAACCTCGCCCTCGACGCGACCGAGTTCTTCCGGATCCCGGTCAACCGCATCGTCGAGCTCGGCGGCCAGGTCGAGATCTGAGGGGCCGCCGAAACCGATCACCGCGGTCGGCGGCGGCGTCCCGCGCGCTTCGGCACCGTCCGCTCGGGAACCGCGAACCGACCTGCGTCTTCCAGCAGCTCACACCCGCTCGAAACCGGTGGGTTCGGTGACCGGCAGGTCCTGGAGGTAGCGGCGCCGGCAGTCGAGACCGACTCTGTCCTCAGCCGCCCGTGCAATAGGTGCAGCCGGCCTCCTGCGCGCGGTTCAGCCCCCACACGCCCGATGGGAGGAGAGTGATCCCCGGCACCAGGTTTGCCGCCCATTCCTTGGCCGCGTCGCCCGCGCTCACGCCGGCATTGCCGGCGAGCTGCTTGCTCAGGCCGTGCAGCGCCATGTTGCAGGCGCCGAACACCGCATCTTTTGCGAGCAGCCGATCAACCGCCATGGCGTCTGTTGGCAGGACGCCGGGCTTTGGATTGAGGAACGGGTTTTTCACGGCCGCCGCCTTGGTCTCCGGATCAATTATCTTGAATGTTTCACCGATCTTATATTTCTCCCACATCGCACTGTTGAGAGCCACCAGGAGCCCTTGAGCGCGCAGGATGACGACCGCCGTCGCCGAACCCGGCGCCGCATCCGTCAGCAGGAAGGTGGACGCGAATTGAAGCGGGCGGCCGTCGTTGACACTGTAGCCGTCGAACACCTGGCGATGGCGTCCCTTGAGCTTGCCGGGCCAGTTCAGGCCGTCGCCCGCCGGTGGCGTTGCGGCCTGTGCGCGCGACGCCGCGGACGCAAGTCCGGCGAGCCCAAACACCGTTGCCCCGGCGAGGCGAAAGAAATTTCGGCGCGGAGCGCGGTCCGCCGTGTTTGCGTCGAGAGTGTTCATCTGCTCCTCCATTGCCCGTCTGTTTCGTTGTGTTTAGGCGGCGGCTTGCCGGCCGATGGGTCGGCGGCGCGTCCCGTCGAAGGTGCACTCCTGAGGTCAGCTGTGGACACCGTCAACGCCGTCACCTCAGGCCCCGGTACAGCATGTAGCCCGATACCACGACCAGCATGCACCCGAGCAATCGCGTCAGCGTCTCGCGTTGTGCCGAGAGCCGTTGCGCGAGCCCCGCACCGATCCATCCGCCACCGATACCGCCCACGATGAACAGCAGCGCCACCGGCCAATCAACGAGTCCGGCGGCGGCGTAATTGAGGGCGGTCGTGGTGCCGAAAACCCCCACCGCGACCAGCGCAGACCCGATCGCCGCGATTGTCGGCATACCGGTCCCAAGGATCAGTCCGGGCACCACGAGGAACCCGCCGCCGATCCCGTAGAACCCGGAAAGCGAGCCAACCCCAAGCCCGATTTGACCGAGCCGCCAAAGATTGACCGGCCGCTGCGCGACGATCGGGCCAGAAGCGACCTTGCGCCGGCGCAGCATCATCGCCGCTACGAACAGCATCAGCAGCGCAAAAAGGATCAGCAGCCGGCGTCCGTCCACCGCTTTGCCGATCGACGAGCCGGCAAAGGCGCCGGCCAATCCAGCAGCCGCAAAGACCAGCGCCGGATACCACTGGACATGCCGCTGGCGGGCGTGCGGCACGAGATTGGCGAACGCATTGGCCGCGACCGCGACGGCACTGGTTCCGATCGCCAGATGCGGGTCTGGCATGCCCACGACATAGAGCAGCAACGGCATTGCGAGAATCGAGCCGCCGCCGCCGATTAAACCAAGCGTGAAACCGACCATCACCCCGCTACAAACCGCTGCCGCCGTCTGGATCGGGTCCACCTGCGGCACTCAGCCGCCCGGAGCCGCGGGGGTGCGTCGCAGGGTTTGTGCGTTGTCCTTCTGCCATTGCCGGATTGGCTGCCACGGCCCGGTCAAATGCTGCGACGGCGGGAACGGGCCGAGAAACGGCGGATAGGTCGCATCAGCGGGCTTGAGCGCGCGGTTGGGAAAATCCTTCTCGTTGCCCGGCCGGTGCGGCCTCGGTTGGCTGTCGATAAAAACGGCAACGTCGAACGCATCCTGCGCGCTCAGGACAGGGTGGGAATAATCGGTGCCGAACGGCATGTTAGCCCGGATGAAGCTGGCCGCCGAGATCGGCCGTGCCATCCCCGCCCCATCGTTATAGCTGTCCGGTCCCCACAATGGCGGATATTGATAGCGATGTCGTTGCGCCGCCGCTTCCGGCGCCCAGCGCTTGCCCTGCCCGTCCGCCTGATGGCACACCGCGCAGGTGGCCGCGAACACCGCTGCCCCGTGTTTCGGATCGCTCGCCGAGGTCGGCACGGGGAGCGGCGGCACGCCCCGTCCCTCCGCGCGGCGTCCGGTCGGGACGCCGGCACTGATGAACCGGATATAAGTCAGCATCGCCTTCATTTCCGGGCTGTCCGGCGGCATTGCGCGGCCGTTCATGCTGCGCTCCATGCATCCGTTGATCCGGTCCTCCAGCGTACTCACCTCGTTATCACGGCCGATGAACTGGGGAAAGAGACCCCAGACGCCCGCGAGCGGCAACCCGAACTTTTTGCTGCCCGCATCGAGATGGCAGCTCTCACATTCCAACCCGTTGCCGGAGAATTGTTTCGCGGGATCGCTGGCCTCCGGCCCGATCGTCGCGGCGGTGTGCACGATCAGGTCACGGCCGGCGCGCACCATCTGGCCGAACGCGTCCATCGGCAGTGCGTCAACATCGGGAATGGCCCATTCCTCGGCCGACGCGCTGGTCAAGAGGGCGCCGCAGGTCAATGCGAATGTCAGCAAAAATTCTCGCATCACGTGTGGCATCGCCAATCCCCCCTCGTCGGTGTGATGTTGTCATAATATTGTAAGCTAGTCAACCGGAAGTTTCCGATCACTGACCTGTCTCGCCGCCGCAGTACAACGCCTTCCCGCTCGGCGAGCAGGGTGGCCCACAGGGTCTGGGCCGGGGCGCGGTTGATCCGACGGAAACGCAGAAGGGACAAGTTGGGAGCGTATCGTTTGGCACAGGGATCGGTGCGGCAGCATCGCGGTTTGAATGCAGCAATGGGTTGCCGTCGGCGGTCTCCGCTCGCGCCGCCCGGCTACCGCCGCCGCGGGTGTCCGCGGGTCGCGGCCAGCCTTGTCGAATGTCCGCTTCGGATCCGCGAGCGGACCCGTGTGGAACTATGAGTCCACAAACCTTACCCGGTCGGGGCTATCGCCGTTCGGACCGTTCGAAATCGGTATGTTCGGTGACCGGCAGGTCCTGGAGGTAGCGGCGCAGGCAGTCGAGGCCGAGTTCGACGGCGCCGAGGCGCACCCAGTCGCGCCCGCCATAGATCCGCGAGCGGCGCGACTCGACGCGATTTCCATCGGTGATCGCGAGATGGATGCTGCCGCCGAAATCGATGCGGTCAGGGCCGTCATCGACCTCGATCAGCACCGCCAGCGCGTGGCTGACGCCGGTCTCGGCGCGCGCGGCGCGGGCCACTGCCTCGGCCGTCTCACGGCTCATTTCGCCGGCGATCAGTGCGCCGTCGAGACCAAGGGCGGCGGCGATCTCGGCCGGATCGCGGGCGACGAGGCCGCGCCGGAACACTTTTTCTGCTCCCGGCAAGGGTGCCAGGCGGGCGGCGATCTGGCCGCCGGTATAGGTCTCGACCACCGCCAGCGAAGTCATCCCGCCGCGCCAGCGCGTCGAGCACGACGCCTTCGAGCGTCTGATCGTCCTCGCCGAGGATGAAATTGCCGAGGCGCCGCCGCACCTCCGCCTGCACCGGCGCCAGCTTGCGCTCGATCTCCTCGGCATCGGCGCCGCGGATCGTCAGCTTCGTCTCGATCTGCGGATAGTGGCTGCGAAAGCCCAGCTTCACGCTGCCGTCGGGCACCAGCGCCTCCACTCCCGCCAGCAAGGCATCGACATGCAACTCGCCGAGCCCATAGGAATGGAACCGCTTCAGCCGAATGACACCCGGTGTCCCGCCGCGCGCCAGCAGCCGCGGAATGACCTGCTCCTCGAGCATGCGGAACAGCTCGCGCGGCACCCCTGGGGTGAAGAAAAACCGCGCGCTGCCGATGTCGAGGGCAAAGCCGCAGGCGGTGCCGACCGGGTTGTCGAGGATCTCAGCGGTGGTCGGCAGCATCGCCTGCTTTCTGTTGTTCGGCGACATCACCCGGCTGCGCCGGCGAAAGAACTCTTCCATCCGGCCGAGCCAATCCTCGTTCAATACGAGGGCGACGCCGGCGGCGCGCGCCGCGACCTCCTGCGACAAATCGTCGACGGTCGGGCCCAGCCCGCCATTGACAATGACCGCGTCGGCGCGGTCTCCGGCCATGCGAAACGCCGCGAGCAGTTCCTCGCGGTCGTCGCCGACGATCGTCCCCCAGGCAACCGAGAGCCCGAAATCCTCGAGCTTCTGGCTCATATAGCTGAAATTGGTGTTGACGATCTTGCCGGTCAGAACCTCGTCGCCGGTGCAGATGATCTCGATGCGCATGCGCTGCCCTCGTTTTTCAGTCAAAGGCGCGTTTGATGCGCGCCCAATCCTCGATCGCCCGTTCCTCGCCCGGTACCACGGCGATCACGATCTGGTTCCAGCCGGCGCCGCGCAGGGCCTCGATCCGCTGCTTCAGCTCCTGCTCGCCGGCGGTAAAGGTGGTGCGCCGGATCAGCTCGGCGGTGACGAATTTGCGTTCCTCGGGCTTGACGAAGACGAAATGGCCGCGGTGGTTGGTCAGCCAGCGCGCATCGGGCGGCTGAAAGCCGCGCGCCATCTCGACATAGCCCTGGATTTCGGCTGCGACCTCCGGCGGCGCCGCCGAGGTGTTCTGCCAGCCTTCCATGTCGACATCGGCCGCGCGATGCAGCAATACGGCGGCGCGCGGCCCGGCCTGTGCCATTGCGCGCCGGCTGTCGGCCGCCTCGCCATCCCCCAGCACGCAGCCGCAGGTCCAGGCGGTGGCGTAGAGATCACCCGGCGCCCTTCCCGCCGCTCGCCAGCTCTGCTGCATGCTCCCGAGCGCCGTCATCGCCCCCGGCACGTCGGAGACGAAGCTCTTCCAGCCGGCATTCAGCCTGGCCGTCAGCGCCTGCGAGCGCGGTCCATAGGCCGAGACGTGCAGCGGGATCGGGTCTTTGGTGTCGATCAGCCCGATTTCGGGGTTCAGAAAACGGATTTTGCGACGTTTGCCCTCGATCGCGGTCTCGACCGTCTGGCCATGCAGCAGCCCATAGACCACGCGGATATATTCTTCCATGTCGGCGAGCCTGACGGCACCGAGCCCCATCGCGCGGCGCGCCGAAAAGCCGGTGCCGATGCCGAAATCGATCCGGCCGGGCGCCAGCCCGTTCAATGTGGCGAGCGCGTTGGCCGTCACCGCCGCGATGCGGTTCGACGGCACCAGAACGCCGGTGCCGAGCCGGATCTTCGAGGTCTTCAGCGCCGCCGCGGCCATCGCGACAAAGCAGTCGCCGGTGATCATCTGCGTGTCGAAGAACCAGGCATGGGTGAAGCCCAGCTCCTCGGCCCGCTGCGCCAATTTCCAGGAATCGCTCGCGCTGGCGATGCCGATACCGAAATCCATCTGTGCGCTCCGTTTTCGGCGCGAAGCTTAGCGGCTTGCATGACCTCGGAACAGCGCCTCGGCGCGAGACCGCGGAGACGTCGGAGCCGCGCCGGCGGGTGGTCCCGCAGATCGGTTGTGCCGCCGGCGGCATCGCGGGGCCGGCTTGACGCCGGGCGACAGGCGGCGACAGAATTCCCGACGCAGCAAAGGGAGGAAGGCGCGATGGCCGAAATTCGGATGATGGCAAGCGGTTTGCGGT
Organism: uncultured Alphaproteobacteria bacterium; assembly: GCA_963814865.1. Taxonomy (GTDB): domain Bacteria; phylum Pseudomonadota; class Alphaproteobacteria; order ATCC43930; family CGMCC-115725; genus AP-15. The sequence goes on from CAWFEN010000010.1 coordinate 25,171, forward strand.
TTCCGGAAGGCCCGGTGGCGCTGGCCGACGGCTCGGTCATCCTGGGCGAGATCGCCGGCAGCGCCGTCACCCGGATCGCCCCCGACGGCGGCAAATCGACGATCGGCACTGCCGGCGGCGGGCCGAACGGCCTGGCGACAGGCCCGGACGGCGCGCTCTATGTCTGCAACAACGGCGGCAACGAATATGCGCAGGGCGGGTTTCTGTCGACCGGGCCATCCAGGGACTACCAGGGCGGCACCATCCAGCGCATCGACCCGCGCAGCGGCGACACGCGCGTGCTCTACCGCGACTGCGGCGGCCACCGGTTGTCGGCGCCGAACGACATCGTTTTCGACCGTCAGGGCGGGTTCTACTTCACCGATCTCGGCAAAAGGCGGGCGCGCGACCGCGACCATGGCGGGCTCTATTATGCGCTGCCGGACGGCTCGAAGATCGTCGAGCTGGTCTATCCGATGCTGAGCCCGAACGGCGTCGGCCTGTCGCCCGACGAGAAGACCGTCTATGTCGCCGACACCGAAAGCTCGCGGCTCTTCGCCTTCGCCATCGTCGCACCTGGCGAATTGCGCAAGGAGCCGTTTCCCGCCCCTTACACCGGCCGGCTGGTCTGCGGACTGCCGGGCTTTCAACGCTTCGACAGCCTCGCCGTCGAGGCCTCGGGCAATATCTGCGTCGCCACCCTGATCACCGGCCATATCACCGTGATCGCGCCCGACGGGCGGGTCGTGCGGCAGGTCAAGATGCCCGACGTCTACCCGACCAACATCTGCTTTGGCGGCAGCGACATGAAGACCGCCTACATCACCCTCTCCGGCACTGGACAACTCGGCGTCATGGATTGGCCCGAGCCCGGCCTGCACCTCAACTTCACCGCGTGAGGCTCCGATGAAAGCCGCCGTCCTGCACGCCCCGAACCAGCCGCTGACGATCGAGGATGTCGCGCTGGCCAAACCCGGCCCGCGCGATGTGCTGCTGCGCACCGCCTTTGCCGGGCTGTGCCACAGCGACCTGCATTTTATCGAGGGTCTTTATCCGCACCCGACCCCGTGCGTGCTCGGCCATGAATCCGCCGGCATCGTCGAGGCGGTCGGCGACGGCGTGACCTACGTCAAGCCCGGCGACCACGTCATCACCTGCCTGTCGGTGTTCTGCGGCACCTGCCCGCAATGCGTCACCGGACACCCGAATCTGTGCGAGAACACCGAGGTCAAATTGCCGCCGGGCGTCTCGCGCCGGCTGTCATGGAAGGGCGGCGAGCTGATGAACCAGTTCCTGAACCTGTCCTCCTTCGCCGAGCAGATGCTGGTGCACGAAAATGCGGTGGTGAAGATCGACCCCGACATCCCGCTCGACCGCGCGGCCCTGGTCGGCTGCGGCGTAATGACCGGGGTCGGCGCGGTGTTCAACGCGGCCAAGGTCGAGCCGGGATCGACGGTCGCGGTGATCGGCTGCGGCGGCGTCGGGCTGTCGGCGGTCAACGGCGCGGCGCTGGCCGGGGCCGAGCGCATCATCGCGATCGACACCGTCGCTGCCAAGCTCGAACTCGCGCGCGAGCTCGGCGCCACCGACACCTTGAACGCCAGCAATGCCGACCCAGTCAAAGAAGTCAGGGAGATGACCGGCGGCGGCGTGCATTATTCGTTCGAAGCGCTCGGCACCAAGAGCACGGCCGAGCAGGCGTTCCAGATGCTGCGTGGCGGCGGCACCGCGACGATCATCGGCATGGTGCCGCTGGGCGTGAAGATCGAATTGCACGGCTACGATTTCCTGCGCGACCGCAAGTTGCAGGGCACCTCGATGGGCGGCAACCGTTTCCGGGTCGACATGCCGCGGCTCTTGTCGCTGTGGCGCCAGGGCCGGCTCAAGCTCGACCATCTGATCTCGGGCCGGCTTAAGCTCGGCGAGATCAACGAAGGCTTCGCCGCCCTCAAATCGGGCGCGCCGGTGCGCCAGCTGATCGACTTCGCCGCCTGAGGACGCGATTGCCGTGCCTCGGCCAGCCGAGCTTCAAGCGAGCCGATTTGTCCGTTCGTCCGCATCCACCGGCGCCCGACCGTGCGAGAATCCCAAAGCTGCTGCCTGAACCTCGATGTGTGACCGTCGCCCAGAGCGCCTGGCTGCGCGCTGCCGGTCGCGGGGAGGCGCGCGTCATGTTTTACCCCCTTGTCATCCTCTCCAAGCTTTGTCCGCCGACCGAGATGAGGGGGCAGAAGGGGCCGATGGGCGCTACCACGATGCGGGTGTGCCGCTATTGATCAACAGCGACTACCGGAGCGACCTCGAAACTCACGAGCGGTCCGCATCGGATGTAGTGCCCCGCTTTGCCTGACTGCGGCCCATCGGTTCCGGAACAATACTCGAATGTCAAGACGGCTTGGATGAACACAGCATAACGTTCGATGGGGCACCGGTTTCACCAGAAACCTAAAGCCGACCGGATTTGAGCGCGAGGCCTGCTTAAACCTCAGCATGCCGTCGTCCTCGGCAGAGGATCGCCATGCACCAGCTCTCGGGTCGCGAACTATCGCGGGGTATGGAGAGTGCGTATCGCTGCGCGTATGGCAGAGTGCGTATCGCTGCGCGTATGGTAGAGTGAGCGTGCCCGCAGCAAGCCGGTCGCCGGCAGCATGCACCTTCCACGCCGCCTCCCGCAGCCCGCCAGAGAAATACTGTGGTTCACCTTGATCGGTGCGGTGGTGGGCGCCGCGTACGGGCATATGATGGCCGTATCAGACGGCCGCCCGTTCCTCAGCTTTGGCGGCGTGCCGCGTGGCGTACTCACCGGCGTCGTGATCACCGGCATTCTGTTTTCTCTCGAGCAGGTGTTGGCGCAGCCTGCGACGGCACCGCTGCGGCGGACGCCCTTCCTGATGCATCTGGCAATAAAGACGGTCATCTATCTCGCGATTATATTGTTCGGCCTCATGGCGGGAGCCTGGTTCTTCCCGACCCCGGCGGAGGTTGGCGTCTTGCTGCCGATTCAGCGGCAGGATGTGCTGTTCTCCTTTGCAGTGGTTTTAGTCATCAGGTTCATCGACGACGTCAATCACCTGCTCGGACAGAACGTGCTGCTCAATTTCATCACCGGCCACTACCACCGGCCGCGGCTGGAGCAGCGCGTATTCCTCTTCATCGATATAGAAGGCTCGACCGCCCTTGCCGAGCGGCTCGGCGAACTCGCCTTCCACCGCCTGGTCAGCCGTTTTGTCGTGGATATCACCGCCCCGATCGTGGCGGCCTATGGCGAAATCCACCGCTACGTCGGCGATGAGCTGATTGCGACCTGGAAATTGGCGGACGGCATCGCCGACGCGCATTGCGTGCGGGCCTGTTTCGATGCGCTCGACCGACTGACAGTGCTCAGCCCCATCTATCTGCGCGAGTTCGGTACGCCCGTGCATTGCCGAGCTGGACTTCACTGCGGTCCGGTGGTCACGGGCGAAATGGGTTCCGTCAAGAAGGAAATCGTCTTTCTCGGCGACACGGTTAATACTACCGCGCGCATCCAAGAGTTCTGCCGGCAAACCGGCGACCGTGTCCTTGCCTCAGCGACCCTGGTCGATCTTCTTGAACTGCCGTCCGGCATCGCGAAACGCCCACTCGGCGACCTGCGCCTTCGCGGCAAGGAAAGTGACATTGTGCTTTATGCGCTTATGAAAAAGCACGGCGACCGGTCAACCGTCGCCGCGTGACAACCATCCTGGTGCGGTCTTCGCCGGATCCGTGCGGGGCCGGTCACTGGCTTGCCGCCACTTCGCGATGCACGTGCCCTCGCTTTTATCCCGCGGCCACCGTGCAGGTTTAACCAAATCGTGCGGCGACCCCGGTAAGGGGGTACACCTTGACCGTCAGTTCGCAAAGGGAGGCTCCAGATGGTGAAGGCTGCCGCAGGTCACGCGCATGCTTGTGCCCGCCACATTCCCCGAATGGGAGCCATCGCGTTTGCCCTCATGTTGCCGCTCGGGGTCCCGATGGCGACGGCCGCTGACACCTGTGGGACACCCGACAACCCCGCCCCGGACAGCTTGCGCTATGTCGAGTATTTCCTGAGCAGGCCGCAGGATACGCCGGGTTGCGCGGCAAAGGTGATAGATGGGCATATCGTTGTGCAGGCGCCCACTTCCAACGCGGCGATGAGTTGTCCTGACATGTTCGCCTGGAAACTGTTCGCCGAGGTCGTCACCGCCGAATTCTGGAAGAGCTGGGCGGCGGACCAGGAGACGTGGCCGGGCAACGGTCCCGCGAACGATCCGGGTCAGCCGCTACCGCTCTGTGCCAAGGGTAAGCCGGCGCCGAATTGCTGTGATCCGGACAGCCTCAGCAATCCCGGCTACGATGACCCGACCTACAAGGCGAAATTCTGCCCCTATTTCCCGGGCGATCATGCTGCGGCGCTGGCCGGGGGAATGCCGACGCGCATCGGATTGCCGCCAGCGATTGCCCATACCTTGAGTTTCGCCGGGAATCCGGCGTTTCGGGCCGGCCTGCTTCGTGACGCGGCGGTGTTGCGGCAGATGCGTGTGGCGCCGGAGCAGACCGAAGGCCGCAAGATCCGGCAATCAATGGCAGAGGTCGTGTTCCGCAACAAACCCTTCGTTGACTACGTCTTCCGTAACGATCTCTATAGCCAGGAAGGCATCATCAAAGCCGTCGTACAGAACAACAATAACATAAAGTCGAATGCTCCGTACCGGATTGCGAACGATGGCGGGGCCACGTCTGAAATCATCTTCCCTGCCGACGCGATCATGATCAAGAGCAACTGGTTGAGCCGGGAGCGCGCCGAACAAATGGGGCTGCATGACGATCCGGCCAACCCCTACATAAAGATGAACATTACTTCACCCGTTACCGACAACAATGGTACGATCCTGGAGCCGGGCGAGCACTGGCTCGTAGCGCTTCACATTTCTTCGAAGGACATTCCGAATTGGGTGTGGGCGACGTTTGAGCACGTCAACAATCCGGGTCGGTGCGACTATACGGGATGCAATGATTCCTATGGCTATGATACGCCGGATACGGTAGCGGCGGGACAGGCGCGAAATTACACCCGTCCGCACCAGACCTGCGATAACCTGCCGCTCCCGTCCTGGATCCTCAGCCCTGGAGGGATCTATCCAGGCGGGGTACGGCAGGCCCCGCTTGCGGACCTCTTTGCGGCGTTTCGGATCGGGACCCAGGACAATGCGACGCTGGTGCCGCGCCCAGCTGATCGCGCCTGGCTGAGCTATCGCCTCAAGGGCTCGCAGGTTGACTTTACCGACGCGATGGGGCGCGCCGGCCATCTCGGCAACAGCGTGACTGAGGGGGGCTTTGTCTCCACCTCGTCCTGTATGACCTGCCATGCACGTGCCGGTGCCACTACGAACGGGACGATCCCGCCCGCCCTCGGCGTGTTTGAAAATGCGATGTCGGATTCCGGTTATTTGCCGAGCAGTTTTGGTCTGCCCAATCCCAGCTCGTACAATCGGGATGGCCAGCCCCCATCGCTACAAGTGCTGCAAACCGATTTCGTCTGGGGCTTTCTGAACGCCAACAGCCTCTCGCCACCGACCGCCGCCGTCGCGCGCGCTCGCGCGCTGCCTGGCCTGCTGCGCTCGGTGCGGGAGAGGCTGCAGTTTCAATGAGCGCGCAAAGCTGAGCAAACCGACCCTCGATCGGAGAACCGAAAATGAGCGACAATCCATTCGTCGGGCGCTGGACATATCGCAGCCTGCTCAACGATCCCGACCTCGCCAAAGCGTTCAACGATCTCGAATTCGGACGCGGCACGATTGAAATCGACGAAGCGCCGCTGGAGGTTTTGACCGGGCGAATCGGCGGCCCGGACTGGTCGCTCGTGCTGAGCGGAGCGCGCAGCTACGGAAACCCGATGCGCGCCCGGTTCCAGGGGGTCGGGTTAGTGGGGGGCGAAAAGTGGGTCTACGATTACGAGGGCTATCTCCAACCGCCCTGGCCCGATGGTATCGGCCAGCGGCCGGCGATTGTCGGCTCGGTCATCCGCACGATCCCGCACTCTGGCAGTCAGCTTGGCACCGTCGCGCCGGCCGGGGTGGTCTGCTCGTTCTACGCCGTGCGGAGCGATTAGCCGGCGAGTTCCGGGAGGAAGCGGCAGGGTGCGGTTGATCGAGAATATCCGCGTGATGTCCCGCTGACCCCGAGCATCATGGCCTCGGGCCATCGCAGCGGCCTGCCGCTGTCTTCGACCGCGCTGGCGCGAGGATATCGGCGGCGACCGTCGGTTGACAGCGCTCCGCCGCGCTTCTACTTTGCGAGGGTAAAGCATCAAACCCAAGGAAACGACCATGAAGTGGAAAACCCCGATTATCATCGAGATCGCTATCGGTCTGGAAATCAACGCCTACGCTTGCGCCGACATCAATTGAGAACCTCTTCCACAGCTCCAGGACCGGGCTGGGAATAAGCGCAGCGGCCGCGGGGTGCATATGTTCGCCCGACGGCTGCAGGGCCTGATTTGCCGAGATGCCGGTAGCGGGATCGCGTGCCGATCCGGAAAACATCAACATCATAGGGAGGCCACAATGCCCCGGATTTCGCGGGCGATGGTGTCAGCGGCCCTCATGGCGTTTTGGGTGATCCCGGCCAGCGCCGCCATGAGCGACACGGATAAGGCCGCGCTCGCGCCGGCTGTCGCCGGCGCCAAGGTGACGTTGGAGCAGGGGCTGATCGCGAGCAAGAAAGACGGCAAGCCGGTCTCCGGGAAATTTGAAATCGAGAATGGCAAGCCGCAGCTCTCCATCTACACCGTCAAGGACGGCTCCAAATATTATGAAGTCATCGTAGACCATAGCTCGGGCGCGATTGCCCAAGCTGCTCCGATCGCCGGAGGCGACGACCTGACGCAGGCGAAGAAGCAGAATGACGGTCTGTTCCGCGCCACCAGGGAGCTTAGCGACGCGGTCAAGGAAGCAAAGCACGGCAATCCCGGCTACCGCGCCGTCGCCGTGTGGTCGGAGATGAAGGATGGGCATTCCATGGCCACGGTGACGCTGGTCAAGGACAATAATTGGAAGACCGCGATCGTCGACCTCACAGTGTACAAAGCGCTGATCAAGGACTAGCCTCCAAGCTCTGGCTGGGCTTGCTCTCCCTGCCGTCGTCGGAGGGGCAGGCGTCTCCGGCGGATCACAAAGCAGCTGTTGAGGAGACGGAGATGGCAAATCCCGCCCCCTTCCTGGCGCTCGCTGCCGCCCTGACGATGGCGCTTCCGGCGGCGGCGCAGAACGCCGAAGACATCGGAATGGGCAAGCGGCTCTACCAGGAGAAGGCGACCTGCGGCTTCTGCCACGGCTGGTCCGGTGACGGCGCCGGCGATCCGCAGTCGCCGGGCAAGGCTGCAAATTTGCGCGAGACCAAGCTCGACCACGATCACCTGGTCGAAGTCATCCGCTGCGGGGTGCCCGGCGGAACCGCAATGCCGCATTTTGATAAGTTCGCCTGGACCAAGGGCGACGAGTGCTACGGGATGACCGACGCGGAGGTTGGCGACAATAAGCCGCCGCCGCCCACCGCCGGGCTGCAAGAGCGCGAGATCGAAGCGGTTGTGGCGTATCTCAAGGCCAAGATCGTCGGCAAGGGTCCGCCGACGATCGCCGATTGCGAGGACTATTTCGGCCAGGGAAGCGGGCGCTGCCGCGACATGGCTGCCGGCAGACGACAGTAGCGCATCCATGGAATAAGGGAGGGACACATGCCTAGCTTTTTCGACCATGCATCCACACCGCCAAAACTCGCGAAATGCTTTACCGGTGGTCTGCTTGGGATCGCTGCCGGCGGCTTCGTTGCAGCGTTGTTGTCGTCTCCGCTTGCTGCCGCGGAGGTGACGTCCGCACGCCTGCAGAACGCCGAAAGCGAACCGGGCAACTGGCTGACCAACCACAAGACCTATGACGCCAAGCGGTTCTCGCCGCTCGACCAGATCAACCAGTCCAATGTCAAGAACCTGCACGTTGCCTTCGTGGTGCAGCTGGGCGGCTCCGAACCCGGCGGCGACAAGCCGCACGCCCGCGAGCAGTCGACGCCACTGGTCGAGGACGGCTTCCTGTACATGAGCGATGGTTGGGACGACGTCTACAAGATCGACGTGCGCGACGGCAAAAAAGGCCGCATTGTCTGGAAGATGGACCCTGGTGTCGACAAGTCGACGGTGTGGCTGCCGTCGAACCGAGGGGTCGCGCTCTACGGCAACCAGGTTATCGTGCTCACCACCGACGGCCGGGTGATCACGATGGACAAGGATACCGGCAAAGTCCTCCGGGATAAGAATTATCAGCTCGCGGACACTGACACGTTTACCAGCGCGCCGCTGGTGGTCAAGGACATGATCATCGTCCCGGGATCCGGCGCGGATATCGGCGGACGCTGTTGGCTGATGGCGATCGACGCCAAGACCGGCAAGGTGCTGTGGCGCACCTATTCGGTGCCGGCGCCGGGCGAGCCGGGCCACGAGACCTGGGCGGATGACCACAATGCCTGGAAAACCGGGGGTGGCGCCTTTTGGTATGTTGGATCCTACGATCCTGCGACCAACCTGATGTATTGGGGCACCGGTCAGCCGACACCGATGTTCGATGCCGAATACCGGCCGGGAGACAATCTCTACACCAACTCGACGCTCGCGATCGACGCCGACACCGGCAAGATCGTCTGGTATTTTCAGTACACGCCAAACGACAAGTTCGACTATGACGAAGTCGGCTCGCAGATGATCTACGACGTCACAATCAATGGCGAGCCGCGCAAGGTGCTGGGTCATTTCGGCCGCAACGGGTTCTTCTACACGCTCGACCGCACCAACGGGTCGTTCATCAGCGCCGCGCAATACGTCAAGAACCTGAACTGGACCAAGGGCATCGATCCGAAGACCGGCAAGCCGGTCGAGTACGATCCGTCAAAGAAGCTCCAGCAATATGCGACCGTCAGCAACCGCACGAGCGGCGAGGCCGATGTCTGCCCGGATGTACAGGGGGGAGTGAATTTCTTCCCAACGGCTTACGACCCGTCGAAACACCTGGCCTACGGCGCCGGCATCGACGGGTGCACACCGCTCAAGGTCGACGAGACCCGCATGGGCGGCCCGTTCTGGAACGGCGGGATCCCCACCCGTGCCAAACGCATCGGAGGCGTCATTGCCGCGGTCGATATGACGAACGGCAAGATCAAGGTGACGCGCGAGCTCGACTATCCCGATTATGCCGGGGTGCTGGCGACCGCCGGCGGCCTCGTCTTTACCGGCACCCTCGACGGCACGTTCACCGCCTTCGACAGCCAAGAGCTGAAGCCGCTGTGGAGCTTCAACGTCGGGACGGCGATCACCGCTCCGCCGATCAGCTATTCGGTTGGCGGCAAGCAGTACATCGCGGTTCATGTCGGCGGCGGCAACCCGTGGAACGTGGGCTTGCTGAAGGCCGCGCCGGAGCTCGAGAATCTTGAGGGCGGCTCGTCGCTCTTCGTGTTTGCATTGGACTGATGAGGAGGTGGCGCGAGGTGGACCGGCGAGCCGGTCCGCTTCGCCCGTTTCGGACCGCCCGCGCCGTCCTCGTCATTGCCGCCCTGTTCCTTGGCGCCGGCCTGGCCCGTGCCGAGGAGCAGCCCGCCCGCGCCGACATATGGACCCTGAAGCTCGGTACACCGGTGACCGCGCTGCCGCGCGACGCTTTTGTCGATTATGCCTGCGGCAGCAATGGCGGCCCGCCGCAGCAGTCCTTGGCCGGCTGGTCCGACTACGATAAGTGCCGGCCCGAACCGAACGGGCTGCGCGAGGTGTATTTCCGCTATGATGACGAACTCGAATATTGGGCAAAGGCGCATCGGGCGCGGACCTTGATCGCCCAATACAGTGGGACAAAGGTGATGGATTTCCCAGTGATCGTGTCCGCGCTGTTCGACGCCGACGGCACGCTCGCGGGCCTGCAAATCGTCACCGACCCGCGGGTAGGCCCGCAGGAGCGCAAAGAGGCCTACACCTTGGGCAATTTCTTCAAGGCTCGCTACGGCCGCGACAAATGGGAGTGCATCGATACCGCCCCCGCGCCAGGCGAGACGCCGGTCGGCTCCCTCTACATCAACCGGCGATGCAGCAAGCTCGCCGACGGCGGCATGCGGGTCGTGCTTGCGACCCGGTTTATGCGCAAGCCTGGCCAGTCGGAATTCAGCGGGAGCGGCAAGCTCACCATCGGTCAGTTCGAGAGCTCGACGCGGCTCGAGCTGTTGCGCCCCAACGTACCGGTCAAATGACCGTCAGCTATTGGTGTGTGGTGCCGTCGGGCATGATCGTGCCCGCCAGGTTGGCGGCGTCGAGTTTTGTATCGATAAGCGTCGCCAGCAGCAACCGCGCGCCGCTGAGGTCGGCGCGTGAGAGATTGGCGCCGGTCAGATCGGCCCGCAACATGTCGGCAGTGCGCAGATTGGCGCCGCTGAGGTCGGCGCCCCGGAGGTCAGCGCGGACGAGGCCGGTTCCCTCGAGCTTTGCGCCGATGAGCTCGGCCCGGCGCAATGTCGCCTGGCCGAGATCCGAGCGCGAGAGATCGGCCCCCTTCAGCTTGGCGCCGTGCATCAGTGCATCAGCGAGATCGGCATCGACAATATGGGCGCCTTCGATCATTGCCAAGGTGAGATGGCTGGATCCCATCATTGCACCCGAGAGGTCGGCCCCACGCAAATCGGCTTCGCTCAAATCGGCCTCGAACAGCATTGCCTTGGGAAGACGGGCATTAGCGAGGTTAGCCCGCCTCAAATCGGCTTTATTGAGATTGGCGCCGGCGAGATCGGCGCCGGCGAGGTTGGCGCCGGCGAGGTTCGCACGATGCAGATTGGCGCCGGCGAGATCGGCGCCGGCCAGGTCGGCATGGGACAGGTCGAAGCGCTTGAGGTGGGCGCCGGCAAGATTGCAGCCGAGGCAATCCTTGACTCGCCCGGCCAAGAATTCACCCGGATCGCCGGCCCAGCCGGAGCCGGCGGAGGTGGCCGAAAGCCCGCAGGCGAGGATCCAGAGGCCCCTGATAACCAAAGACTTCATGACGATCCTCGACTATCATCCTTCATCATGACGGGTAAAGCGCTCATTCTGGCGGCCGCTATTGCGGTGGTGGGTCTCGGGCCCCGAGCAGCCGCTGACGATCTGCCGGTCTATCGCGGCCCGGCGGAGGTGATCGGGCCGGCCATGCTGAGCCTGAACGGCAAGCACATCATCCTCTTCGGGATCGACGCACCAGTCAAAGGGCAACCCTGTTATGCCGGCAGCCGGGCATGGGACTGCTCGGCGGCATCGGCAAAGACCCTCCTCAACATCGTCGGGACCCAGGATGTGGCATGCGAGCAACGTCGGGTCGACCGGTACGGGCGGGTGTTCGCGGTCTGCAAGGCGGGCGGGGCCGATATCAACCGCACGCTGGTCGAGGCTGGCATGGCGGTGGCGCTGCCCAAGGAAACGACGGATTACGTCGCCGTCGAGGCGGCGGCCAAGGCCAAGGGTGTCGGCATCTGGCGGGGCCCGTTCACGGCGCCCGCCGATTACCGCGCGATGCTCGCGGGCCATCCGCAGGAAAGGTGACGGGTGCGGATGATGTTTCGCCTGTTCAGCGCCGAGCAGGCGGCTCGCGATTACTTCCCGTTATTGCGGTGGATGATCTTTACCGGCGTGACATTGTTCGGCTTTGCGCTCGCATGGCACTATCGTATGTTGCAGTTGATGACAACGCAGGACCGCAGCGGCATCTCGGTGTTGATCTGTGTTCTCTATATTGCGATCTCGGCGCATTGCCTTGTCAGCATCGTCACCATTTCGCGCGAGATCAATGCCGCGCATCGGGTGAGCGATCGCGTCATGAACGGGGTTGCCGCCTATCGGATCGAAGGAAGGCGGGTCGTCACGGACGACGGCGCCGCGCTGCCGGCAGGGCGTATCACGGATTACATCCGCAACCTCGTGGTCAAGGCGCAGAAGCAGGGGCAGGAGCCGCGGCTCGACCAAACCCTGCTGTTGCGCGGGCTCGCCGACAAGCTCAGATCGCCGATGCAGTTCGGCGCCTTCGCCGGCGACGCATTGTTGAAGCTCGGGTTGCTCGGCACCATTGTCGGGTTCATCCTGATGCTGTTCCCGATCGCTACGCTCGATAATTTCGACGCTACCGCGATGAAGTCGTCGATGAAGGTCATGAGCGGCGGCATGGCAGTCGCGATGTACACGACTCTCGCTGGTCTTGTCGGTTCGATACTGGTAAAAGCGCAATATTACATTCTCGATAATGCGTCGGCCTATTTTTTCGATATGACCACGGACTTGACTGAAGTCTTCGTCGTCTCGACGCTTGAGCGGGAGGCACATGGAAGGTTTTAGCAACTGGGACCGCGAAGAGCCGTTCGACCCGTTCACGGTAATGCTGTTCAAGGGGCTCCAGGTTGTTGCCTTCATGTTCTTTCTGGCCTATCTCGCGATCAACACAGACGCGAAGCAAGGCAAGATCGACACGAAGGCCGAGATGCTCGTGACCGTCAGCTGGCCCGACAACCACCCCGACGACATCGACACCTATGTCGAGGACCCGCAGGGCAACATCGTCTGGTACCATGTGATGGAGGCCGGGCTGATGAGCCTCGATCGTGACGACCGCGGGGACTACAAGAACACGATCGTGGTCAACGGCAAAACGATCCGCAACCCGATCCGTCAGGAAATCGTGCAAATGCGCGGTCTCATTCCCGGCGAATACGTCGTCAACATCCACCACTATCTCGCCACCACCCCCGACCCGGTGCCGGTCAGCGTCACCGTCGAGAAGATCAATCCCAAGGTCGAGGTCGTCTTCTACGACCGCCTCTTCCTCGACCATACTGGCGACGAGAAGACCGCCGTGCGCTTCACGATCGGCGAGAACGGCAAGGTCACCGACATAAACACGCGCCCGAAATCGCTGATCCGGGAGACCCGCAAGGTCCGCTCGAACATGCCCGCGGGCGGCGCTGCGGTCCATCAGTGACGGTGCCGGGCGACACCGCGGGGGAGCCATGGCCCTGTCGCTGACCGGGGTCGTCCTCGCCTATGTCGCCATTGGCGTGCTGCTGCTGAGCCTCAACATCGCTTCCCGCTGGCATTGGGGCGTAAAATCGGCGGCGATTGCGGTAACCACCCTCTTCTTCGGCGTCTCCTACGGCTCGATCGCCGAACTCATCGGCTGGCCGAGCGAGGCGCGCGTGCCCGAGCACTTTCAGCTGCACTGGGCGACCGTGGTCGAGCCCGACAAGCTGAACGGGCTGCCGGGCTCGATCTATCTTTGGCTTGAGGAGCTCGACGACGACAATATTCCCAAAGGCACGCCGCGCGCCTTCCGCGTGCCTTACAGCCGCGAACTCGCCGACCGCATTGGGCATGCCAAGGAACGGATCGAGCAAGGCAAGGACCAGGCGGGCACGGCGCGCGATCTCGACGCGCCGAAGGGCCCGCCGGACGAGGACCGGCGGCTGGCCGGCGCGCCGCCGCGTCAGAACGAGCCGGGCACCGCCGGCGATCCCGCTGCATTCATTCAGCATATGCCGGCAATCGAGTTTGAGGACATGCCGCTGCCGGTGCTGCCCCCGAAGGCGCCGCTATGAGGGGAGCCGCAGGGCGCGATCCCCCCGAAGGCGGGATCATCGAGCGTTGGACCCTGCCCTGGCCCGAGATCCGGGTGCCGTCCTACCGCGCCGGACGCGCCGGATCGTGGGAGCTCAAACGCCAATATCAGCCGGTGCTGCGCGGCTATTTCCGCGGCCTGCAGACCTGCGCCGAGAACTATCTGCTGATCCGGGCGGATCGGGTGTGGATGTCGCTGAGCCCGGTCGAGATCGAAAGCCTGGCCCCGCATGTCCCGCTCATGCACGGCCATGTCGTGATCGCCGGGCTCGGCATGGGGCTGGCGCTCTATAATGCGCTGCTGCGTCCGGCCGTGCGTCGCGTCACGGTGCTCGAGCGCGACCCCGAAGTAATCGATCTGTTCGCCGCAATCGGTGGTTCCGACTGGCCTGCTCCCGACCGGTTCGCGATCGAGCAGATCGATGCCCGTGCGTGGCAGTCGTCCGAGCCGGTCGATTATCTCTACGCCGACATCTGGGACAAGCTCGGCGCCGCAGAAGCGGCAGACGACACGCGCGCGATATGCCGGAATTCGAGGCCCAAATCGGCGGGCTATTGGGGAATGGAGGCCAATTTCGTGTCGTTCCTTGCGGCGAACCGGTACCGGCCGCCGGTGACGCGCCCCCAATTTCGGGCCTGGGCACGCACACTCGGCTTGCCGGTCTCGGCTTACGACAACGATGCCTGGCGGTCCCGCATCCCCGATGTCGCGACACAACTGATCTTCGGCGGCTCGGCGGGCGCAAGAATCGAGGTCATATGAAACTTCCGTTCGGGGAAACGAGAGCGGGGGTGCTCTCAACGCCGCAGCGACCAGTTCGATCGCTTTTCGGGATCGCGCCGGATACCCCTGGCCTCGGCAGCTTTGCTGGCACGCCCACGCACTCTGTTGACTCTGTCCGAACTGTCTTTCATCGTTCGCGCGGTATCCTTCAGCCGCGGACCACACACGCACCCATGAGCCCGTTGGACGCCGCGTGGCAACAATTGATCTCCGCATTGCACGCGTCCGGCCGCAAGGCCGCGCTCGCGATCACCGGGGGCGGCAGTGGGGCGGTGGGCGAGCTGCTTCGTGTTCCCGGCGGCTCTCGGCTGCTGATCGAGGCGCAGATTCCCTACGACGCGCTGGCGCTTGCGGCGTATCTCGGCGTCGCGCCGGCACAGGCGTGCAGTTCTGACACTGCAATCGCCATGGCACGAACCGCGCGGGACCGCGCGGCCAGGCTGGCGCCGGCGGGCACCGATCTGGTCGGCCCTGATCTGGTTGGCCCTGATCTGGTCGGCCTGGGTGCTACGGCGGCGCTGGTCAGCGATCGCCCGCGTAAAGGCGAGCATCGGTTTCACATCGCGTTCGCCACCTCCGCCGGCATCGCGCACTGCACTTGCGTGATGGCCAAGGGCCGACGTGATCGCGCCGCTGAAGAAGACCTCGTTTCGCGCGCGATCGTCCTGTGGCTGGCCCGTGCCTGCGGGGTTGCCGCGCCGTCGCCACGCAGCCTGCTCGATGCGGACGAACATTATGCCGAGACGGTCGTCGCCTCCGCGGATCCGATCGATCGGCTCTTGGCGGGCGAGCTCGATCGCGTCACCGTCCAGCCCGATGGCCAAATGATGCTGTCGGCGCCGCGGCCCTCTGTGCTGTTCCCAGGTTCGTTCAACCCGATGCACGAGGGACATGTATTGCTGGCGCGGGTCGCCGAAGAGCTCAGCCAGCAGCCCTTGGCGTTCGAAATCTCTGTCACCAACGTCGACAAGCCGCCGCTGGCGGGCGCGACGGTGCGACGCCGGGTCGCGCAATTCGCCTGGAAATCGCCGGTCGAGCTCACGCGGGCGCCGACCTTCGTCGAAAAGTCGCGCTTGTTTCCGGGGACTACGTTTGTGGTCGGCGCGGATACGGCAGAGCGGCTGTTTGGGCCGAAGTATTATGGCGATGACGAGGCTCGAATGCACATGGCGCTCGAGGAAATCGCCAATTCGGGGAGCAGCTTTCTGGTGGCCGTGCGCCTCGACGCGGTGGGGCGCGTACGCGCGCTGAACGACATCCCCGTGCCGCGGCGCTATGCCGATCTCTTCACCGAAATCCCTGAGCACCTTTTCCGCTTCGACACCTCCTCATCCGAGATTCGTGCCAGGAGACGTGCCGACGGGGGACGCGCAGCTGGCAATTCATAAGCGAGCCCCACGGATAATCTGCGTCTTTGCTGCGGCGGGTGCACCAGATCCCTGCCCAAGTGGTTGCGCTGCCGCGCGTGCTTGTTTGGTGGACCGGAGCTGACCGGGAGCCGCTTACAGCGAAAGGCTTTCGAAGACTCTCCCGATTGGCTTAAAATTTCTGCCAGCGCATCCGGCCGGCGGCGATGGGCGCTGCGGCCGCAACGTTGGAGGATACCGCCATGCCGTTCTTTCAAAAGGGCGACATTCGCATTCGCTACGAGGAGGCCGGTTCCGGCTTCCCGCTGCTGGTCACTCCCGGCGGCGGCCTCAACTCGCGCGTCAGCAACTGGCCGACCGCGGTGATCAACGCAATGGAAGAGTTCAAGAACGACTTCCGCGTCATCACCATGGACCAGCGCAATGCCAATGGCGGCGAGTTCGACGGGTCCGGTGCCGGTCGACAAGGCGTGGGACGCCTTCGCCGACGACCAGCTCGGGCTGATCGACCATCTCGGCATTCGTGAGTTCTTCTATATGGGTTACTGCATCGGCGGCTGCTTCGCCGGCAAGCTGCTGCAGCGCGCGCCCGACCGCGTCGTGGCCGCGGTGTTCTGCCAGAGCGTCGGTCACCGGCCGGAAGACCCGGAGGTCATGGTAAGGCACAGCCACGAGAATTGGCTCGCCGATTTCCGCGCCCGGCGACCCGAGGTGCCGATGGACACGATCGAGAAGTATTTTCACAGTCTGTGGCGCGTCCAGCCCGATTTCCTCTACAGCGTGCCGCGCGAGTTCATCAGGAACTGCCGGACGCCGATCCTCGTCTTGCCGGACGACACGCCGTCGCATCCGCTGCAGACCTCGATCGACGTGGCGTCGCTGGCGCCGAACTCCGAGATCACCGTCTTCCCGTGGCGCGAGCCGGCGGAACTCAAGGCACGCACCACCAACCGCGTGCGCACCTTTCTCAAGGCGCATGTGCCGATGCGCGCTGCCGCGCAATAGCGCAAAAGCGCGGGGCGGATCGCCGATTTGACCCGCCCTGCGGTTTTGACGGCGTTGTCGCGGCAGGCAATTTCAGTGGTATTAACCTGACAAATGACTCCCATACTTCCTGACCGTCGCCGCCGCGCAGGCGGGGGGCCAGGGCAAGCGCCCGGCGCCTGCCGCCCTCTGTTCAAGCCAGGGGCAGGCTCTGGGTTCCCGCTGTCGCGGGAATGACGAAGAGGAAAGCAGACGGGTGCCAAGCGTCAGAACCGCTCCACCAGCGGAGGAGGCGTCGTGTTTACCTGCTTTATTCGCTATTCGGTCGACCCCGAGAAACTCGACCACTTCAAAGAGTACGCGCATTCCTGGATAGCGTTGATCCGTAAATATGGCGGCATCCATCACGGCTACTTCATCCCGGGAACAGATGCCGATAAACTGCCCAGTCCAGCTTTCAGCTTCCCCGGACTGGGTCACAACGGGCCGCCGAACATCGCGGTGGCGTTGTTCAGCTTTCCCAGCGTCGAGGCTTACGACAAGTATCGCCGGGATGTTGCCGACGATGAGGCTTGCGCGGTTGCGACCGCCAAATCTAATGCGACAAGCCCGTTCTCCGGCTATGAGCGGACATTCCTGGTGCCGGTCTTCGAGTAACCCACCCATCCCGACCGTGCCCATCGGAAAGAGCCGCGCGGTGTTGCCAGACCCATTTGCGACGGCACCGGCGGCATTGCGGTTTCATTCTCGCCCGAGGAGGTTGCGATGCCCGAAGCCGAACATATCGATCGGCGCCGCGCGGCGTTGATCGCGTATGACGTCTGCCGGCGGGCACTCGCTCCGTCGGACCCGGCGCGCAAGGCCGCGATGCGCCCGGTGCTCGAGGCTTGGGTGCGGATCATCGCGGCGGCGCGCGCGGCGGGCCTGCCGGTCATCTACACGACGCCGGTCAGCCGCGCCGACGGCGCCGATGTCGTCTTGCTGCCGACCGACCTGTCGGCCGAGACCGGCGTGCCATCGCTGACCAACGCCATCGAGGGCACGGCGGAGGCCGGCTTCCCGGACGAGATCGCGCCATCGCCGGCGGATTATGTCTTTCTGAAGCGGCGGCCGAGCGCCTTCTACGGGACGGGGGTTGCCGAGCTGCTGCACATGCTGCGCCGCGACACGATCCTCATCGGCGGCGGCGCCACCAATCGCGGCGTCGAGACCAGCGTGCGCGAGGCCTTCAACCTCGACCTCGCCGCCATTGTCGTGCGCGAATGCTGCTGGAGCGGCGACGCTGCCGCGCATGCCTACAGCCTCGACAAGGCGATGAAAATGTATGCGCGCATCCGAAGCCTCGATCAGGTCATGGCGATGCTGCGGGAATGAGATGTCGGGACGCGACCCGGCCGGGACCGCGCGCAAAGAGCCGGTGCGATCGGGAAGATCGGCCCGAAATCCGTCGCGTACGCCAATCCGTGCTGAAGCAAGGGGGCCACAGATGATCAAGGCGATCGTGATCGGTGCCGGCGTGATGGGCGCCTCGGTGGCGTACCGGCTGGCCCAGGCCGGTGCCTCTGTGACGGTGCTGGAAGCAACGCGCGTCGGCGGCGGCACCTCGGGCGTCAGCTTCGCCTGGACCAACGCGCATAACAAGCCGCCGAAGCCATATCACGATCTGAATGTCGCCGGCATGAAGGCGCATGCGGCGCTGGCCGACGAGTTCGGCGCCACGCCGTGGTGGCATGGCGGCGGCAGTCTCGAATGGGAGGCCGAGCCCGATCGCGCGGCGCAGCGTGAAAACATCGAGCGGCTGCGGTCCTGGGGTTACGCCGCGGAGTGGATCACCTTGCGCGAGGCGCAGGAACTAGAGCCGGATATCGATCCGGTTGATGATCGGCGACGCGCCGGTGGCGTTGTTCCCGGAAGAGGGCTGGCTCGACCCGGTAGTCTACGCGCATGCCATGCTGTCCGCCGCACGGCGCCGCCATGGCGCGAAGATCATCTGCGGCGCCAGGGTCGTAGACCTGATCATGGCCGGCGATCGCGTGACCGGCGTCCGCGTCGCCGACGGCACGCAATACGAGGCCGACACCGTCGTGAACTGCGCCGGCCGCTGGACCAACGAGGCAACCCGCGATGCCGGCCTGCACTTGCCGCTCGCGCCGACCGTGGGGTTCCTGGTGTTCACGCCTCCGGTCGCCGCCAGCTTGAGCCGGGTGGTCCGCACCCCGCTCATCGACGTGCGCCCCGATGGCGCCGGGCGTCTGATGCTGATAGCGGATACCACGCTGAGCTTCGACGCGAGGCTCAGCCCGGCGATGCCGGAGGCGCGCGATTGGGTGCGGCGCGCCCGGCAGCTCTTGCCCTCGATCGGCGAGGTCGAACCGGAGGCGGTGCGCATCGCCATCCGGCCGATCCCCGGCGACCATCTGTCCGCGATCGGACCGATGCCGCGGGTTTCCGGCTATTACATCGCCATCACCCATAGCGGCGTGACGATGTCGCCGTTTCTCGGCGCGGCGGTGGCCGACGAGATCGTAAGCGGACGGCACAGGGCCGAGCTCGCCGATTTCCGCCCGGCGCGTTTCTTTAATTGAGCCAATTTCCGTCAACCGGCGTCGCGATAAAGCTTTGGGCGCGCGCGCACCGGATCCAACAGCGACCAGTCGCCTTGCTCCACCTCGAAGCCCTTGGGAAACGGCGGCCTCGGTTCCATGCCCAGCGACCGCATGACCCGGTCGTCTCGGTAATAGCATTGCAACGACACCCATTCGCCGATCAAGATCGCCAATTTCAACGGCGTCGGCGGCGGCAGCCTCCCAATCGCGAGCGGTGCAGGGATATTCGGACGGCTTCAGCCAATCGCCCTGCTCGAGGCAGAGGATGTGCATCTTCGTCTCGGCCAGGCTCCAGGCCACGGCCGCGCCGGCGGCCCCGGCGCCGATGATCAGGACGTCAACCGGGCTGGTCATGCGAAGCGGTCCCGCTTGACAGGCGCAGCCGCAATCAACGGGGTGCGGGTGGGGTTGTCAATCGCGCGCTGTTATCTCTTGCGGCAGTCCGCCGTGACGAGCGAACTCGCCTGCGGCGCCGAAGGCGGCTGGCGGCGGGCCGATGCGAGCCCACAAGGCTGGCTGCCGCGAGGTATGGTATGATGCTCGCGATAGGCGCCAGCGGGCCAGGGCACGATGGCGCCGCGACCCGTAACGGAGGGAATTCGGATGATCCATCACGTCTCGATCCCGGCGCGTGAGCCGCAGCATGTGGCCGAGGTGTTGGCCGAGCTCATGGGCGGCAGGTGCTTTCCGTTCGGCCCGCTCGAAGGCGCCTTCATGGCGGCGAGCGGCGACGCGCACGGCACGATGATCGAGGTCTATCCGGAGCGCGCGACGCTCGACATCCCGGACCGCGACGATCAGGTCGTGTTCGGCGAAAACCAGTCGCCGCCACACACCTGGCCGTTCCACGTCCTGCTGTCGGTGCCGCGCGAGCCGGAAGAGGTCGAGAGGATCGGCGCCCGCGAGGGCTGGCGTGCCAAGACCTTCGGCCGCGGCATGCAGGGGCGCAAGCCGTTCTTCCACGTCATCGAATTCTGGCTGGAAAACCGGCTGATGATCGAGGTCGTGCCGCCGGCGATGGCACGGGAATACGAGGAATTTCTGCAGGGCGCCCAGAATTCGATGATGAGCGATCCCGAATCGCTGCGCCTGATGCGGGCGACCCATTTGAAAGAGCCGGCGAGAGCGCCAGCCTGACAAAGCGTCAAAGGTGCTGCCCGCGATCACACGAGAGAAAGGAGATGGCGATGCTGCCTCTGGTTCTCTCGTCCAACTCTCACGTGTTCGAACCGCCCGATCTGCGGCAGACCCGCATCGATAGGCGTTCCGAAATCGTGCGCCGCGGATCGAGCGGATCGGCGGTGCCGACCAATCGTGGTCGAAAGGGACCAGATCCTCGCCGGGATCGGCCTGATCTCGCACGCCGGCGCGCGGTTCGAGGCCCCGAGACCACTCCGCCGACGGCCGCTTCGAAGACGTGCGCCGGGCGCTCGACATGCCGCTGAGCCTGCAACGCGACGGCAGGGCGGGATTCGCGGGCCGGCGACAAGACCTTGCGCGACGCCAGTAGCCGCGCGACAAAGGCGTTCTATCCGGCATTGTCGCTGTGCGATTTATCTTCTCCGGCGTCTTCGAGCGCCATCCCCGCCTGACCCTGGCGATCGTCGAGTTCGAGCTGGCCTGGGCGCTCCACCTGCTCTCGACCATGGACCACACCTACCGCGAGCGCCGCGGCGAGGCGATCTGCCGGTTCGAGGCCTGCCCTCGCGAAGGCCACGAGGCAGCGCACCCGCGATGGCCGTAAACTATCGCGATAGCGTCAAATGCCGCATTCGCCGCCGATCCGTCCTCGATTAAAGGCATCGACGATTAACGCAACGTCAGTGAGAACAGCATTGTCATAACAAAAATGCTCGCGAACAATTAAGTTGACAACTATTTCCGTGAATTCCTTCAGGTGTTCAAAATATTCGGTATCTTCACCAGCATCGAACTTACCAAGTTCTGTCGCTGCCAGGATCGTATCGACATCATTGTGGGCGGCCAACTTGTTCCTTGGGGGTTTCATCTTTTTCACGAATGGCAACATCTTATCGCGTAGCTCGGTAAGCTGCGCCTCGGTGCCAACATCCCAATCCCCACATTCGATCATGTAATTGACCGAGAGGTTATGCTGCCCTGGCTTGCCTGCCGGATCGTGGAGCTTTGCGACCTGCTGCATCCAATACTCCTGAAGGACGACGCTGAGCCGCAGGAAGAAGTGCTCGTAATGCGGCTGCTGAAAGGCCGGCAGATTGGACTCGTTGTCAAACAGGCATTTCCGGGTTTGCCATGACTGATGGGCCCATATGCATTGCTGTTCGAACTGTTTGACGATCTCTTGAAAATGCTGAGGCACTGCGGGCATCCACTTTTTAGATGTCACTTCTTGGGAAAAGCCCGCGGTGCGACTGACCGCCCCTGCTTGACGACATAAAAAATCAGTTTGGCAGCCAGGCCGCGGCCCGGATTTCGCCGAATTCGCGCGGGATCTTGCGCCACGACGCGCCGGCATCCTCGGTGACGTAGACCTCGCCGAACAGGCTGAACGCGACGATGCGGTTGGGGTCGGCGGGATGCGTGGCAAGGCCCCATACGGTGGCATTGGGCTGGGTCGGAAGCGGCAGGATCTCCCAGGTTTCGCCGAAATTCGTGGTGCGGAGCACGTGCCCCTTTTCGCCCGTGGTTGTCTCACCGCACCCGGCGAACAGCACACGAGGATCATCGGCTTTGACCGCCATGCCGCGGGCATAGGGCAGCGGCCATTTCTCCCTGATGCCCAGGGGCTCCCAGGTGTCGCCCAGATCATCGCTGACAAACATTTCGCGCGCGGTGCTGGCATATACGCGCTTGGGCTGTGTCGCCGCGATCGTCACGGCGTGAATGTCCGGGTCGTACAACCCTCCCTTGAGGTGCGTCCAGCTGTCCCCGCCGTCGCGGCTGCGGAAGACGCCGTCGATTTCCACCCCGGCCCAGACCAACCGATGATCGTCGGGGTCGACGACGACGCTGGTCACGAAAGGCGTGCCGATCGAGCATTCGCGGGCGAGGTCTAAGGCCAATTTCTGCCATTGCCGTCCGCCGTCGCGCGAGCGATAGAGCCCGGCCGGGCGCGTGCCGGCAAAGAGAATATCGGGATCGACCGGGTCGATGGCGAGCGACCAGATCGTCGGCAGAGCCCCATCGGCGCCGATGCGCTCCCACCGTGCCCCGCCATCGCGGCTCGCGAACAAGCCGGTATCTCCACCGGCGAGAACGGTACGCGTCTCTATGGGATGGGCGGCCAGCGCCTGGACGCGGCTGTTGAGCGGGAACGGGGCGCGATGACGTGTCCATGAATTTCCGGCATCCGGGCTGTGCCACACACCCCAGCCGGCCGTTCCAAGACAGATACTATAGTCCGCCGCCATACGCCGCCTCCCTCATCCTGATAGACCCACAAAGGAGCACTAACCTCTCTTCGGCGACCAGCCATAAGCCTTGGCGCAGGCGCCGCCCATCAGCATCGCCCGCTCGGTGTCGCTCAGGCGGCCGGTCTTCAGGAAGGGCTCGACGGCCTGCTCGTAATTGACGACGGCGAACGCGCGCGTCCAGTCCGTGCCCCACAGGCAACGATCGAAACCCCAGGCATCGAACACGCGGGCCAGCGGGTCCCAGATGTCCGGGAACGGATACGGCTCGCGGGACAATGTGCAGGCGCCGCTGACCTTGATCACCGCGTTCGGGCGTCTGGCGAGCTCCAGCACCTTCGGGAGATCGGCCCAGGGCTGCGGCGGGGCGGGCGGCACGCGCGGCTGCAGGATGCCGAGATGGTCGATGATGAACCGCGTGTCGGGATGGCGATCGATCAGCGCAGTGCCCGCGTCCAGATTGCCCCAGAACAGGACGTTGACCGGAAAATCATGGCGCGCGGCGGCACGTGCGATCCGGTCGAGGCCCGGGTCGTCCGGCGCGCGGTTCGCCTCTTTCGTCAGCATGATGCGGATGCCGACCGTGCCCGGAATCTTCTTCCAGTCGGCGATGGTTTCGGCCACCGCCGGATCGTCCGGGTTTACCGGCTTGACGATGGCGAACCGGCCGGGATGGGCCTGCTGCACTTCCACCGCATAGCTGGCGTCGTATTGGTATATCGAAAAGGCGGAGATGAAGATCGCGCCGTCGATGCCGAGCTTGTCCATCGCCGCCACCATCTCGTCACCGGTGACGTGAGCGGGCCAGTTCGGCACACTGTGCCATGGTCGCTTTGGCGTGTTCGCCTCATACACGTGGACCTGGGAGTCGATGATAGCCATCGGGGCAGCTCCTGTGCGAAGGGAGACCGGTATCGCAACAGGTTGCACCTGTCTTGTCCAGACCCCTGGATGGGGCATCTGAATATTTTCGGATAAAAGGATACGCCAGATGCCGCTCGTCGATGGCCAGATTCACCTCTGGGATAAGGGGACGCCGTCCCCGCCGCATCGTCAGGCGCCGTACGCCGCAGAGCGAGCGATCGCCGCCACGGATCAAGCCGGTACGGCAATGCGGTCGGGAAGGCGGCGCTCGCGGGATTGCCTTCTTATCCGATAGGCATTGCGGATTGTCAGGAAGACCGTATGTTTGCACGGTATTTTAAAATACAGGTCTCGACGACTGATGCTCTCGCAAAAAGCCAAATACGCGCTTCGCGCCCTCCTCGTGCTGGCGGCCCGTGCCGACGATGAACCGGTGCACATCGCCGAGATTGCGACATCGGAAAACATCTCGAGAAAGTTTCTCGAGGCGACCCTGTTGGAGTTGCGCAAACATGGGATTCTGGCGAGCCGCCGCGGACAGCACGGCGGCTACCGTTTGGCGCGACCGGCCGACCAGATATCGTTCGGCGAGGTCATCCGCATCATCGACGGTCCGCTCGCACCCCTCCCCTGCGCCAGCGTCACCGCCTTTCAACTGTGCTCGGATTGCGCAGATCCGAAAACCTGTTCGATCCGCTGGCTGCTGCAGAAGGTCCGCGACGCGACCGCCGGAGTGCTGGACGAGTGCACCCTGGCCGATACCCTGGGCAAACGGCCTGCCGCGCACCGGGCAGGGGATCTGAGCAAGGCCGCATCGAAAATTCGTGCGGCCCGGCGCCCTTCGACCTACGCCGAACAGTCGTCGCCTTCGGCGCCCGATGGCGCCGGTCACCGCCACAAGACAACGGAAGGCTGAGACCGGCGTCGATGTCGTGCTTCACACCTCGCATGGCGGGTCCGCTGCGCCGGCGCGGGCCGTCATCGACGGGCTCGAAGCCGATGTCGTCCGGACCACTCGAAACCGGGCGATACAGCAGCTTGACAGCCCAAAAAAATGCTCCATATTCCTATTCTGTCGATAGGATATTGGGAAACGTGATGAAGCCCCCACGACGGTCGAAGCGGCGGCACGCCTGGAAGCGGACCAATCAAGTCAGACCGATCGCCTGCGAGACGGTCAACGAGGTCCCGACGCGGGGCTTGTGGCGCAGCGTCGCCTACCGGCTCTCGGCTCGGCTGGCGCGGGGCTGTCACCTGCTTTCTCATGGGCTGCTCGGGCTCGCCGACGAATTTTTGCCCCGAGATCAGCCCGCCCCGAGATCGACCCTTGAGAATGGAGGGGACATGTCGTTGTCGGCCGGCGACCTCCGGAAGTTCCGCGATGTGGCGGCGGGAGGTCGTCCCGGGATAGGCGGCCGGCGCTCGGCACCCGCAAACGAAAGGCTCGAATGCCAGCCGGATCTTTCATTATCTTACTATTCCTACAGGCTGTCGGAGCTCACGCTGATCCTGGCACATGATCCGGACGGCCTTTCCCCGCCTCGCAGCCCTGCCAACGTCGCCAGCGGTGGTGGATGGAAAACCGCGTCGCTCGGCTCGAAGGATTGCTCGAGGCCAACAGCAAGCGGCCGTCACGCGAGCGGCTGACGCTGCAGACCGCCATCAACCGCTTCGTCGCTCAAACCAACGACAAGCCCGAACCGTTCGTCCGGACCAAATCCGCCGACGCCATCCTCGCCGCCGTCTAGCCGGGAGGCAAGCGTTAGACGGAACTTTACCCCTCCCAACCGAACCAAAGCTTCTGATCGCACGGGTTTGCGCGGGGGCGAGCGAGCGGTTTACGACTACAGATCGGCCGCCGGCGAGACCTCGATCAGTTGGAAGACGCCGCAGGCCTCGATGCCAACCAAACACGGCGACAGAGCCTGGAAAAACGCCAGCACTTCCGCCCGTCGTAGCTGCCGCCGCAACACTGCCTTGCCAGCGGCATCGACGCCGTGCACCTGGAAGACGCGCTTGGCGATGTCCAAACCAACAATGGTAATCCTCATGGTGGACGGCTCCTCGGCTCGTTGCACTTAACGGCCGAGCTTGGCACAGTGATGCCGCCAGGGTCGTAGCTGAAGTTGCAAGCTTCGGTGTCGAAAGGGGGACCGAACGGGCATCCATCAGGATGCGCGGTTGGCCCGGTATAGCGTTCCGAGGCTGGTCGTGACGCTGACTACGCGGCCCCAGCCCTGGCGCATCATTTCGGGCACGACGGCGTTCGCGAGCGCCAACGGAGGGGTGGATGGACCGCGACAAATCGGCGTCACCGATCGGGTATGATCTCCCGAAACCTGAGCGGGCGCTGCCAGTAATCCGCACGGATTGCACCCGGGCCGATCCCGCATTGCAGTCCAGGATACCGGTGCTCTGCCACTGAGCTGTGGCAGCCTGCGGTCGGGAGCGGCCGTCGAGAAGCCGCGACCGAATACATGATGGCCCGCCGGTTGGCAAAGCGGGCAGGATGCTTGACAGCGGCGCCGGCCTTTTGTTGCATCGCGGCATGAGCGAGGGACCGAACCTCACCCGGCGAAAGGCGGCCGAGCACGCCATGCGGGATGAGCGGCTGAGCAAGGCGCTGCGCGACAATCTGCGGCGCCGCAAGGAACAAGTGCGGGGGCGGGGCGGCGCGGCAAAGCCCGAAGCGCCGGGCGGCTTGAGCGGCGCCGCGCTCTCCGGTACAAGCAGGCGCCGCGGCGGCACGCCCGCCGACTGATGGCCTGCCGCCGCGATCCTTTGGCCGGCGGCGCGTGGAACCGAGGCGATGGACAAGATCCGCATCAGGGGCGGGGTGCCGCTCGCGGGCGTAATCCCGATCGGCGGCGCCAAGAACGCGGCATTGCCGCTGATGGCGGCGAGCCTGCTGACCGCGGAGACGCTGACCCTCGACAACGTCCCCGATCTTGCCGACATCGCCACGATGGCGAATCTGCTGGTCCAGCTGGGCGTCGCCGTCGGCATGGGCGAAGCGGATGGGCGCACCCTCGACCTGTCGGCCGAGCACGTCACCTCGACGACCGCACCCTATGATCTCGTGCGCAAGATGCGGGCCTCGGTTCTGGTGCTCGGGCCGCTCGTCGCGCGCTACGGGCGGGCGCGGGTGTCGCTGCCCGGCGGCGACGCCATCGGCATCAGGCCGGTCGATCTGCATATCGACGGGCTGCGCCGGCTCGGCGCCCGGGTCGAGCTGAATGGCGGCTATATCGAGGCGCATGCGCCGAAGGGGCTCAAGGGCGCCGAGATCGTGTTTCCGCTGGTGTCGGTCGGCGCCACCGAAAACCTGCTGATGGCGGCGGTGCTGGCCGAGGGCGAGACGATCCTGATCAACGCCGCGCGCGAACCCGAGATCACCGACCTCGCCGCCTGCCTCGTCGCGATGGGTGCGCGAATCGAAGGCATCGGCAGCGACCGGCTGAGGATCGCCGGCGGCACCCGGCTGCACGGCGCGCGCCATCCGATCATCCCCGACCGGATCGAGACTGGAACCTACATGATGGCGGCGGCTGCCACCGCCGGCGAGCTGCGGCTGACGCGCACCCGGCTCGACCTGGTCGCCGCGGTCGTCAGCATCCTCGACGGCGCCGGGGTCGAGGTTGCGGAGACGGCGGACGGGCTCATCGTGCGCCGCCGCGACGGGCGTCTCTCCGGTGTCGACGTCACGACCGATCCCTATCCGGGGTTTCCGACCGATCTGCAGGCGCAGATGATGGCGCTGATGGCGGTCGCCGACGGCGCCTCGATGATCACCGAGACGATTTTCGAAAACCGTTTCATGCATGTCCCCGAACTCGCCCGCATGGGCGCCGACATCACCGTGCATGGCGCCTCGGCCATGGTGCGCGGCGTGCCGCGGCTGATGGGGGCGCCGGTCATGGCCACGGATCTGCGCGCCTCGGTCTCGCTCGTCGTCGCCGGTCTCGCCGCCGCGGGCGAGACGGTTGTCAGTCGCGTCTATCACCTCGACCGCGGTTATGAGCGGCTCGAAGAAAAGCTCGCGGCCTGCGGCGCCGACATCGAAAGACTGCACGATGGCGGCTGACGACGGCACGGTGCTGAAACTGCGCGCCGAGGATGCCGACGACCTCGCGGTGCTCTCGGCCTGTCTGCAGGATGCGTTCGTCGCGGTCCGCGACCTTGCCTATATGCCGCAAGAGCGGAGCTTTGTCTTTGTCGCCAACCGGTTTCGCTGGGAGCGGGCGGCGCGCCGGGCATTGGGCGAGCCTGGATACGAGCGCATCCTGTGCGCCGTCACCTTCGACGAGGTGGCAGGCGTTTCCTATCGCGGCTTTCGCCGCAGCGAGGACGAGAGGATTTTGTTGCTGCTGGCGATCCGGCCCGAAGCGGGCACCACGGGCGGGACCATCGACCTCGAATTCTCGGGCGCGGCGGTGATCCGGCTCGAAATCGGCCGCATCCTGTGCCGCGCCAGGGATTTCGGCGAACCGTGGCCGACCCGATGGCAGCCCCGGCACGATCCGGCGGAGTGCGGCTGATGCCGCCCGACGCCCTCGGCAGCGGCGGCGGCGACCGCCTGATCATGGCATTGCCGGCGGGCCGGATCCTCGGCGAGGTGATGCCGCTGCTGCGCCGTCTCGGCATCGAGCCGGAGCCCGCCTTCGACGACCCCAATTCGCGCCAGCTGCGCTTTGCCACCAGCGAGCCCGGCCTCGAGCTGATCCGGGTGCGCAATTTCGACGTCGCAACCTTTGTCGCCTTCGGCGCCGCCCAGCTCGGCATCGCCGGCAACGACGTGCTGATGGAGTTCGACTATTCCGAGATTTACGCGCCGCTCGACCTCGATGTCGGGCATTGTCATCTGGCGGTGGCGGCGAGCACGGAATGGGCCGCGCGCAACGGCGCCGGACGCGACGACATGGCGCGCCGCAGCCATATCCGGGTGGCGACGAAATACCCGGAGATCACCCGCCGCCATTTCGCCGCGCGCGGTGTCCAGGCCGAGTGTATCAAGCTCAACGGCGCGATCGAGCTGGCTCCGTCTCTCGGCCTCTGCCGGCACATCGTCGATCTGGTCCAGACCGGCGCGACCTTGAAGGCGAACGGGCTGATCGAGATCGAACGCATCGCCGAGATCAGCTCGCGGCTGATCGTCAACCGTCCGGCGGTCAAGACCCGGCCGAGTCAGCTCGGGGCCTGGATCGAGCGCTTCCGCACCGTGGTCGGGGACCGGCATGCTGTGCCCGCGGACCCGCCGATGGCGACCGGTCGCGCCGGTGCCGAGGCCGTTGTGGAGGGGGACGCTTGATGCCGGTCAGGCTGTCGACCCGCGCGCCCGGTTTCGAGGCGGCCTTCGCCCGGTTTCTCGAAGCCGAGCGCGAGACCGCCGCCGAAGTCGATGCCGCGGTCGCGGCGATCATCGCCGATGTGGCGCGGCGCGGCGACGCGGCGCTGTTCGATTATACGCGCCGGTTCGACGGCCTCGACCTCGCGGCCTGCGGGCTGCGCCTGACGCGCCGCGAGATCGCCGAGGGAGCCGCTGCGGCCCCGCCCGAGACGGTGGCGGCGTTGCGGCTCGCCGCCGCGCGGATCGAGAGCTTTCACCGCCGCCAATTGCCGGCGCCGATCGATTATGTCGATGCGGAGGGCGTGCGGCTCGCCAATCGCTGGCGCCCGATCGCCGCGGCCGGGCTCTATGTGCCGGGCGGCACCGCCGCCTACCCGTCCTCGGTGCTGATGAATGCGATCCCTGCCAAGGTCGCCGGCGTCGATCGGTTGGTGATGACCGTGCCGGCGCCGGGCGGGGTGCTGAACCCGCTCGTCCTCGCCGCCGCCGAGCTGGTCGGGATCGACGAAATCTATCGGGTCGGCGGGGCGCAGGCGATCGCCGCGCTCGCCTACGGCACGGCGACGATCGCGCCCGTCGACAAGATCGTCGGTCCGGGAAATGCCTATGTCGCGGCGGCCAAGCGCCAAGTCTTCGGCCGGGTCGGGATCGACATGATCGCCGGCCCGTCCGAGATCCTCGTCGTCGCCGACAGCGAGAACGATCCGGCATGGATCGCCGCCGACCTGTTGTCGCAGGCCGAGCACGATACTGCCGCACAGGCCATTCTGGTCACCGACGACGCCGCTTTCGCCGCCGCCGTCGAGGCTGCGGCCGAAACTCATCTGGCGAACCTGCCGCGGGCGGAGATCGCGCGCGCGAGCTGGCGGACGCACGGCGCCGTCATCCTCGTCGCCGATTGGAGCGAGGCGCCGGCGCTGATCGACCGGATCGCGCCCGAGCATCTCGAGCTGGCGCTCGACGCGGCCGAGACGCTGGCCGGGCAGGTGCGCCATGCCGGAGCGATCTTTCTCGGCCGCTGGACGCCGGAAGCGATCGGCGACTACATCGCCGGCCCGAACCACGTGCTGCCGACGGGGCGCAGCGCGCGCTATGCCTCGGGCCTCGGCGTCCTCGATTTTCTGAAGCGCAGCTCGCTCGTCCGCTGCGACGCCCAAAGCCTCGCCGCCCTTGCTCCGGCGGCGATCCGGCTCGCCAAGGCGGAAGGGCTCGAGGCGCACGCGCTGTCGCTGTCGCTCCGGCTCGGCCGGCGGAACGACGCCTAGACGAGCGGTCATGAGCGGCGATACGCAACGGATCGCCCGAATCACGCTCGACGAGCATACCGTCGTGCGCCGCAGCGCCGATATCGAGCACGAGCGCGCGACGGCGATCGCCGATCTCCTCGAAGAGAATTGCTTCGCGCCGGCTTCGGGGCGCGGGGGGCCGTTCCACCTGCATCTGGCGATCGAGGAAAACCGGCTGATCCTCGACATCCGTACGCCGGCGGACGGATCGAACGAGGCGATCACCCTGCCGCTGGCGCCGTTTCGCGGCATCGTCAAAGACTATTTCATGGTGTGCGGGAGCTATTACCAGGCGGTCCGCCGTTCGGGCGTGGCGCAGATCGAGGCGATCGACGTCGGCCGGCGATCGTTGCACGACGAGGGTTCGCGGCTGCTGATGGAGCGGCTCGCCGACAAGGTCGCGATCGACCATGACACCGCCCGGCGCCTGTTCACCCTGATCTGCGTGCTGCATCTGCGCGGATGACCGGGGAGTGACCGTCGCGGTTCTCGTGCTCGCTTCGGCCTCGCCGCGCCGGCTCGAACTCTTGCGGCAGATCGGCATCGATCCCGACCGGATCGATCCGGCCGGGATCGAGGAGAGCCCGCGGCCGGACGAGGAGCCGCCGGCCCATGCGCTGCGCCTCGCTCGCGAAAAGGCGCTCGCGGTGATGCCGCGCCATCCCGGCGCCTTTGTTCTCGCCGCCGACACGGTGGTCGCCTGCGGCCGGCGTATCCTGCCCAAACCCGCCGACGAGGCGAGCGCCCGGCGCTGCCTCGAACTGTTGTCCGGGCGGCGCCACCGCGTTCATTCCGGCATTGCGCTGGCAAGCCCCGACGGCAGGCTGGCGCTGCGCCGGGTCGACAGCCAGGTCGCCTTCAAGCGCCTCAGCGAAGCGGAGATCGCCGCCTATCTGGCGGGCGGCGAATGGCGCGGCAAGGCCGGCGGCTATGCGATCCAGGGCCGGGCGGCGGCGCTGATCCGCTTTGTCTCCGGCTCCTATTCCAACGTCGTCGGGCTGCCGCTGTTCGAGACGGCACAGCTGCTCGCCGGCCGCGGGTGGCGACCCGGTTGCGCCGCGAATTGCTGATCGCCGCCGCGCCCGGCGAGTGGCGCGCGGTGCTGCTCGAAGACGGCGCGGCGGTCGAGCTGCGGGTCGAGCGCAACGACGGCGCCGAGGCCGGCAGCATCCATCTCGGCCGCGTCCTGCGCCTGTTGCCGGCGCTCGGTGCGGCCCTCGTCGATATCGGCGGCGACCGGCCGGCCTTTCTGCCGCAGAGCGAGATCCTGCCGCGCGGCCGGCGGCTCGACGAGGGCGAGCGGGTGGTCGTGCAGATTCGCCGCGAGGCGCAGGGCGGCAAGGCCGCGCGGCTGACCACACGGATCGTGCTGGGCGGGACGATCGTCGGGCCGGCGGAGGCCGGGAGAGCGGCCCCGGACGAGCTGCGCCGGCGCTGGAACGACATCGCCGAGCGCGCCGCGCACCTCGATCCGCCGGCACGCCTCCATCCGCCCGCGAGCTTTGCCGCCGCGCTGGCCGGAATCCTGCCCAGGCCCGAACGGATATTCGTCGACGACCCTGGCGCCGTCCCGGAAATCCGCGCCGCCTTTCCGGGTATCGACGTGGCGCACGAGGCCGAAGCCGAGTGGCCGATCGATCCCGACGCGCTGTTCGAAGAGGCGCTGTCGCCGACGATGGCGCTGGCCGGCGGCGGCTCCATTCACCTCGAGGCGACGCGGGCCGCGACCTTGATCGACGTCGACAGCGGGACGCCCGAGACGGGATCGCCCGAGCGCGTGGCCCTCGCTGTCAATCTCGCCGCCGCCGATGCCATTGCGCATGAGATCCGGAAGCGCAATCTCGGCGGCGGCATCGTAATCGACTTTGTCGGGCTCGACAGCCCGCGGCTGCGCGAGCAGGTGCGTGCCGCCGTCGCCCTGGCGCTGCAGCCCGATCCGGCACGGCCGCAGAATTCTCGGCTGGACCCGGCTCGGCCATCTCGAGCTGGTGCGCCCGCGGCGCGGCCGCCCGCTTGCCGAGGCATTGCTCGAACCCGCGCACGGCGGTGCGCTCGTCAAAAGCGCGCTGACGGTCGCGCATGAAGCGCTGCGCGCGCTGCGCCGCCGGGCACGGGCGCAGCCCGGCAATGGCTGGCACCTGACCGTCGCACCGGAGGTCGCGGCGGCGCTGGCAAGCGAAGCGGCAAATGCGCTGCGCGCGCTCGAAACGCGCTTCGGCCGCGCCGTCGCCGTTGCCGCCGATGCGGATCTCGGCCGCGATCGATTTCAAATCGCGCCCGTGTAATTATATCGGCGTCATGGACAATTCGCCGATCCTGCCGCCGCGCCGCTGCCCGATCTGCGGCAAGCCGGCAACGACGCAGCACCGCCCGTTCTGCTCGGCCCGTTGCGCCCAGATCGATCTCGGCCGCTGGCTCAAAGGAAATTATCGGATTGAGACAGAGGACCCCGCCGACGGCAGCGACGAGGACCGCTGATCCGCGCCGCGATGCCGTTGACCAAGCCTCCGCTGCAGGCGAGCATGCGGGACGCCAACGCGCGAGGGAGCGATATGAGCGCGTCGCCGCGTGCCGCCCATTACAAGGTCGTCTACGCCGATCCGCCCTGGACCTTTGCCACCTACTCCCGGAAAGGCAAGGGGCGAAGCGCCGAGGCGTATTACGATTGCATGTCGCTCGCCGAGATCAAGGCGCTGCCGGTGGCCGACTGGGCGGCCGATGACTGCGTGCTGCTGCTGTGGACCACCGACCCGCTGCTGCCGACCGCGTTCGAGGTGATCCGCGCCTGGGGTTTTACCTACAAGACGGTCGGCTTTTACTGGGCGAAGCTGAACAAATTCGCGGACCCGACGAGCTACCGCGAATCCAGTTTCTTCACCGGCCTCGGTTTCTGGACGCGCGCCAATCCCGAGCTGTGCCTGCTGGCGACCCGCGGGCATCCGCATCGCCGGCAGGCGAATGTCCGCAAGCTGATCGTCGCGCCGCGGCGCGAGCACAGCCGCAAGCCCGACGAGGCGCATCAGCGCATCGAGGCGCTGTGCGAAGGGCCATACCTCGAAATGTTCGCGCGTTCGGCGCAGCCGGGCTGGGACAGCTGGGGGATCGAGGCCGGTGCACGCCGGATCGGGCCGCGGCGCTGGCGCGCCGCCGGTCATCCCGAAGCGCCCGAGGCCGCGGAATAGCCAACCGCGCCTTCACGGAGGCTTAATCGCTGGCGCCCGAGGATGCGCGGGGTCGGTTGGCGGAGCCGCGATGTGATCGGCTGGGCGCTGCGCTGGGCATTGCTGTGGTGCGGCATCGCGTTGGTGTGCGCCGGGGTGGTAGACAGCGGCGCGTGGCTTGTGTCGAACCGCACCAGCAACCGGAAATCGGAGATCGCCCTGCACGACGCGCCCTCGGCCGTCCGGGCTGCCGGCCCGGTTTTCAACACCCTCGTCTACCCCGCAGACGCGCGCGGCCATGTCGTCATCGACGCCGCGGTCAACGGCGCCGCGGTGCGGCTCCTGGTCGATACCGGCGCCAGCCTCGTCACCCTGACCCCGGCGGATGCCCGCGCCGCCGGCATCGACCCCGCCGCGCTCGCCTTCACCGGACGCGCCGACACCGCCAATGGTCCGGCCCGCATGGCGCCGGTGATGCTGCGCGAGATCCGCATCGGCCAGCTGTCGATCGAGCAGGTGCCCGCTGCCGTGCTCGAAAATTTGAACCTGTCGCTGCTCGGGATGAGCTTTCTCAGCCGGTTGCAGAGCTACGAGATGCGCGACGGCAAGCTGACCATCGCCTGGTAGCGGCAGTTCTTGCTGCGGCGAATCCGCAACCCCCGGTCAGAGCCCGTGCAGGTTCTCGGGGGCAGCCGGCATCCTGCCGTGCTCGACCGCCTTGACTGCGGCGATCAGCTTCAGATGGGTGGGTGCCGGCACGCCGACCTCGGCCCCTTTGGCGGCGATCAGGCCGTTGATGAAATCGATCTCGGTGCGCCTTCCCTTGAGCATGTCCTGGCCCATCGACGGGCGCTGCAGGTCGCTGCGGGTGTTCGAGCCCGCCTCGGCCAGGATCGCCCCCTCGACCTCGTCGAGCGCCTTGGTATCGCCCTCCGCGGCGCGCGCCAGGGTTTCGGGATCGTGCATGCGGATGTGCTCGAGCTGGTAGCCGAGCGCCTGGCCGACCCGCACCGCCTCGCCGCCGAGCCGGATGCTGAGGCGGCGGATCCGGTCGTCGCGGTCCATGCCGTTGCCGGAGAGGCCGGTCGAGGCGCCGATCCCGTTGCGCATGCCGTTGACGCACAGCTTCGACCAGCGCTCGCCCCACAAATTCGTCGTCGCCTTGACCGTGTCGACGGTGGCGATCATCGCCGCCAGCTCTTCGAGCCGCCTGGTGATGCGGCCATGGACTTCGCCGACCCGGTAGACGTCATGGGTCGAGGCGCCTTTCGCCACCGTGCGGCGCACCTTGCCCGGCGCATAGAGCTCGGCCGCGAGCAGCGCGGGTATGGCGCCCACGGTCTTGTCCCAGCCGACGATGCCGGCGATGCGCTCCTCGTTCATGCAGTTCTGCAATGAGACGACATAGCCGTCCGGCGCCAGATATTGCCCGATCAGCGCCGTCGCCCATTGCGTGTCGTAGGATTTGACCGCGACCAGCGCGATGTCGATCGGCTTCTCCTTGGCCAAACGCTGCATCTCGGTCAGGTGCATCGTCCGGGGCCGGGCGAGGACGAACTCCTCTTCGGTGACGCCTTCGAGCGCCAACCCGTCCTTGCGGATCGCCTCGATATGCTCGGGCCAGGGGTCGATCAGCGTCACGTCGAACCCGTTATGCGCGAGCTGTCCGCCGGTGTAGCCGCCGATCGCGCCGGCGCCGATCACCGCGATGCGCTTATCCATGATCCGATCCCTCTATGACCCCGATCGCGGCATGATAAGCTGATCCCCGCGAGAAACGATCCGACAAACAGCCAAGGACGCTGCCACCATGAACTGGACCGAACGGCGCGAGCGCTTTCGCGCGCTCCTTTCCGGAAATCGCTGCGTGCATCCGGGTTCCGTATATGACGCGATTTCGGCGCGCATCGCCGAGGATCTCGGCTTTGAGGTCGGGATGTTCTCGGGCTCGATCGGGTCGATGTCGGTGCTCGGCGCCCCCGACCTCGTCGTCCTGACCTTGACCGAGTTCGCTGCCCAGGCCCATCGCATCTGCCGCGCCGGCAATCTGGCATTGCTGGTCGATGCCGATCACGGCTACGGCAACGCGCTCAACGTGCGCCGCACCGTCGAGGAGCTGGAGACGGCCGGCATCTGCGCGATGTCGATCGAGGATACCGTGCTGCCGCGGCCCCATGGCACCGACGGCAAGCCGAGCCTGAGCGCGGTCGAGGAGGGCGTCGGCAAGATGAAGGCGGCATTGTCGGCGCGTCAGGACAAGAACCTCGTCATCGCCGGGCGCACCAGCGCCTTGGCGATCGCCAACATCGACGAGGCCGTCAGGCGGGCCAAGGCCTATGAGGCGGCCGGGGTCGACGCGGTGTTCCTGGCGGGCGGAGTCACCGTCGAGGCGGTCGAGGTGGTGTCGTCGGCGATCAGGATCCCGCTGATCCTCGGCGGCGGCAGCGGCCAGCTCGGCGATCTCGATTGGCTGGGGGCGCATCGGGTCCGGGTCGCGCTGCAGACGCACGCGCCGTTTTCGGCCGCGGTGCAGGCAGTGCACGATACCTTGAAGGCGCTGCGCGAGGGGACGCCGGCGCGCGACCTCAAAAACATCGCCTCGCCCGAGCTGATGCGGCAGGTCACCCGTGCCGACGATTACCAGCGCTGGACCAGGGATTATCTCGGCGGCGTCTGAACCGCTTCTCACCCATCGGCCCGCCCAGGCCGAGTTCACCCTCTCCCGCCGGGCGGGAGAGGGCGCCGCCGACCGAAAGAGCAAAACCGTGCGACCGACATTTCTGCTGATCGTGCTTTTCTGTGCCGCGGCCTGCGCACCGCAGCCGGCGCAGCCCGGGACCCTGCTGCTGAGCAACCCGCATTTCGGGCCGATCAACGTCGAGGCCGTGATCACGACGAACCGGGATTGCGGCGGGCGCGGACCGGGCTACGTCTCGACGCTCGAATTCACCCTGCCGACCGATGCGACCAAATTCATCAACGTGCCGCCCGGCGCCGATGTCTGCTGGCGGCGCGACCGCGATCCCGAGCAGCCGGTGGCCGGCGAATGGTCGCCCTGGGACCGCGCCTATGTGGCGCCCGGAGGACAGATCGACGCGAATTGTAAAACAAGTCGTAATCGCCGCCGGGACAGGGCGCTTCAGCGTTCGAGGCCGGAACTGGATCGTCATGGCGGAAGCGAGCGATCTGCAATTGCGTCATGCTCGCCGGGAAAGGGCGGGAGGATCGGCGCCGCGCATCATCTCGTCGAGCGCTTGCGTCCAGATCGGGATAGCCGGAGCTCTTGACCACCGTATAGTCAATGACGCGGCCACTGCGATCGACGGTCAAAGGTCAGCGCCGCGCTTCCTTCCTCGCCCCGCTCGCGGGCGCTTCGGGATAGTGCTGGTGGCTTTCGAGCCAGGCGCTCAGCAGCGCACGATAGTCGGGGCTGATCACGGCCGATGAGCCGGCGCGGAACCGGGGTCGGGGCCATTGCCGTCTGGCGGGCCGCCGCGGCCGGGGCAGGTGCGGCGACCGGCGCAGGCGGGGTCTGGGGGTAGACCGGCCGCGGCCTCTCCGCGCGCTGCACAGCGGGCCGCCGCACGCGCGGGACCGGGGGCTTGGGCGGCGGCGGGGGCGGCGGCGGTTCAGCGACGATTGCCGGCGCCTCCGGTGCAGGCAGCGGCTCGATCGCCGGGGTCGGCGGCGGCTCGGCGGGCGGTGGCGGCGGCACTGCGGCGATCGGCGGGGGCGGCGGCTCGGCCATGATCGGAGGCTGTGGGGCGGATGCCGGCTCGGGCTGGGACAGCGCCGGCGCAACGGCAACCTCGATCGCGCCGCTGGCGGGCGGTGGCGCCGTCGGCGTCGGGCTCCGCAGCAGCAGGAGCAAAGCCACGCAGACGGCATGCCCGGCCAGCGACAGCGCCAGCGGGAGCTTGATGCCGCTCACTTCGACACATCGGCCTGGGCGACCAGCGACACCTTGGCGAAACCGGCGCGGCTGACGAGGCCGAGCACGTCCATCAATTGCGCGTAGGTGATCGTCCGGTCGCCCCGGACATAGACGATGCGGCCCGGATCCTGGGTGGCAAGCGTGGCCAGCCGCATTTCCAGATCGTCGGCCGCGATCCTGTCGTCGCCGATGAACACGTCGCCGTCATGCTGGAGGCTGAGGATGATCGGCTGTTTCGGGTGGGTCATCGTCGCCGCCTTCGACTTCGGCAGGTCGAGCGGCACGGCGACGGTCAGCAGCGGCGCCGTGACCATGAAGATGACGAGCAGCACCAGCATGACGTCGACCATCGGCGTCACGTTGATCGCGGCGAGCGGCTGATAGCGGTCCTCGCCGGCTTCGTCCGAGGGGAGCAGCGACAGCGCCATGGCTCAGGTCTCGGAAGCGATCTGCGCGAGGAGGCCGGCGGAGCGCGCGATCAGCCCCTGCATGCGCCCGGCAAAGCGGCCGAGATCGACGGTGATCTTGTTGTAGGCGACGACCGCCGGGATCGCCGCGGCGAGCCCCATCGCGGTGGCGAACAGCGCCTCGGCGATGCCGGGCGCGACGACCGCGAGGCTGGTGTTGTTCGCCGCAGCGATCGAGGCGAAGCTGCGGATGATCCCCCAGACGGTGCCGAAGAGCCCGATGAACGGGGCGGCCGAGCCGAGCGTCGCCAGGAACGGCAGGCGCGTTTCGAGGCGCCGCAGCTCGTCGTTCAGCGCGAGCCGCATTGCCCGCTCGATGCGCTCGCGCCGTTCGATATGGGTTTCGGGCCCGGGGACCGGCCCGGCGGTGCTCTCGGCCCAGCCGGCCGCCAGCATATGCCCGGCCGCATCGCGCGGGTTCGCCCGGCCCTCGGCCGCCAGCAATTCCTGCGGCGAGCGGGCAGCCGCCGCCCGCGCCTCGTGATCGCGCGCCGCCCGGCTCGCCGCACCGAGACGCCACAGCTTGTCGATGATCACCGCCCAGCTCCACACGGACCCGGCGAGCAGCAGCAGCAGCACTCCCTTGACGACGATGTCGGCATGCATGAACAGGCCGAGGACCGAGAGGGAGGCGGCGGCATCGTTCACGGGTGGGCCTCTGCAATCTGTTCGATCAGGAAACGCACAAAATCTTACGCGCTAGAAGCGCGGCGTGATCCCGGCGAGATAATGCGATCCGGGCCGAGTGGCGGCGCGCCGACCGGTCACGCAGCCCGTTGCGAAGCCTCGCGGCAGCTCAGAACTCCTTGCTGAGGCCGAGATAGATCGAACGCCGCGGTCCATACTGGTTGGCGAAGACGCCGACCCCGGTCTGGCTGCGCAGCAGATAGATCTTGTCGAGCAGATTGACAACGGCGAGCCGCACGGCGATGGGACCGCCGGGCGCCGATTCGAAGCGGTGCGATATGCCCAGATTCACCTGCTGGTAAGACGGGACGGTCTCCCCGTTATAGACGAGGTCGTTGGCCGGTTGGCTGCGCAGGCCGGACCCGGCGACAAGGTCGATGCTATACCGCGTGCCGTGCCAGAGATAGGCCGCACCGGCGGATTCGGTTTTCAGCTGGCTGTGATCCGTATTGACAAACATGCTGTCGGCCGATGCGAGATCGGACGGGCTGAAGTTGAATTGCGCCGAATCGATTCCCTTCGCCACCTGGTTTGCGATCGCCAGATTGCCGTAGAACGTGAAATTCCCCAGCGCGTAATTGATGGTCAGCTCCACGCCTTTATTGATGCCGATCCGGTAGTTGAAGGGCGTGAGAATGACCGGCGCCCCGAACTGGCCTTCGTCGAGCAGGTTGTGTGAATATTTGTAGTAGAGGTCGACGCCTGCGGTGAGACCGGTAAACGCCCGCTGCGTCACCCCGGCGTCGAAATATTCGGCACTCTCGTTCTTGATCGGCGAATCCTGCATGACCGCGGGTGCCGCGCTGGTGTTGGCGTAGAGGGCGAGGTCCGGCGCCGAGACCAGCTCCTGCGGCGGCGGCGTGAAGTATCTGGCGTACCCGATATGAAAGGTCGTCATCGTCGTCGCCTGCCACACGGTATTGAGGCGCGGGCTGAGCTGGCTGCCCGTGGTGTAGCCGTTGACGACATCGAAGCGGGCGCCATAGTTGACGGTAACCGTATCGAGCGCTTTCCATTCGTCCTGGAGATAGGCGCTGTAGGTAAAACTCGTCTCCCGGCTGTTTGCAGCGATGCTGGTCGTTGTGGTCGCGTAGATCGGATTGCCGACGCTGTCGGTGCCGGTCTCGTCGAGCACGTCGGCGTTCGTGTTGGAAGTCACCTGTTCCTCGCCGAGAAGAATGCCGGCGCGCAGCGTGTGGTCGGGCGTCAGCCGGTAGGTGCCCTCCGCCTGAAGGTCGTTGGCCCAGCTGGTCCGCTCCGCGTTCTCGCCGATGCCGTTGAAGGCGAGATCGCCCAGCAGATCCGGATAATAATGGATGAGGCTGTACTTTGAGATCGCCGAGATCTGGTAATCCAGATCGCCCTGGGAATGCAGATACGAGATCGCCCCGAACTGGCTGCCCTCCGCCTGGTGCTCATCGAGCTGGGCGGAGTCGAACGCGGAAACCGGCGTGCCGTTGATGGCGCTGATGCCGGGTAGAGTGGGCTGGCCGGGGTTGTTCGGTATCTGAAACTGGGAGTTGTACTCGCCGAACATCACGCTGATCTTGTTGTTCGGGTCGAGGATTTTTTCTATATAAGCAAAGTCGTGGGTCTGCTGTGCCTGGTCGTGTATCTGGTTGTATTTCGGCGTGACCGCGTTGACGCCAAGGTCGCTTTGCGAGTAGGAGCCCGAGACGAAATAGCTGTAGCCGCCGACAGATCCGGCGTCTTCCACGGACGGATCGAGGGTGCCGTAGCTGCCGCCGTACATGCCGACGGAGCCGCCCGGTGTGAAGCCGCTCCTGCTCTGAATGTCGATGATGCCGGCGGTCCGCAGACCATATTCCGCAGGCAGGGCGCCGGTGACCAGCTGCATCGAATTGACCCAGCGGAGGCTCAAATCCTGCCCGAAAAAACTCACCCCGTCCGGAATGATCACGCCGTCGATGCGATACTGGACGTTCAGGTGCTCGTTACGGATATGGAGCCCGCCATTGGCTGAATTGTCCTGGTCGACGCCGGGCATTTGCAGGATGGCATTGTCGATCGGCGCATTCTGTCCACCGGGCAGGTCTTGAATGGCGCTCGGCGTCATCGTGTAGGTGGAGGCGCCGATCCGCGGCTCGATGCCGATGCGCGCCTCGTTGAGCTGTTTGGCGACGACATCGATGTCGAGCGACACGGTGCCGGCGGGCGCGGATGCCGGCTGCGCGGTATCGGCACCGGTGTCGGCCGTCAAGCCGGTGGCATAGACCGGCCCATCTTCCGCCGTCGCGGCGCCGACAGAGCACAGCGCCATCAGCACGAGCGGCAGGATCGCGGGCACAGGCCGGATGCCCGCGCAGACACGGTTCGCCATCGCGTTTCTCGCGTCGAGGAGGCGGCGCAGCGGCGCCGGATCGGTTCTCGGCTCGGGGAGAGCCGATAATGATATAATGTATCAGATCATAGATTGATACAAGATATCATTATGCCCGTATGCGCCCGTCCCGCGACGATCGCGGGGGTTCGGAAGATGGCGGTTCAGTCCCGACAGGACGGGCAGAGGCCGGTCAGTTCCATCGTGCTCCGGTCGAGAGCAAAGCCGAGCCGGCGCCCCAGCTTCTCGGCGGCCTCGGCAACCCCTGTGTCTTCAGTCTCGACCGCGGTGCCGCAACGGCGGCAAACCAGCAGCTGGCTCGGATGCGCGTGGTCCGGCAGGGCGCAGGCGATGAAGGCCTTGGAACTCTCGATCCGATGGACGAGGCCGTGCGCGGTCAGAAAGTCGAGGCTGCGATAAACCCCGGCCGGGGTCGCGGCGGCGTCGCCGGGACGGAGCAGATCGAGGATTTCGTATGCCGTCAACGGTCGCTTGGCCGACAGCACGAGCACGAGAACGCCGCGGCGCAGGCGGGTCAAACGTCCGCCGGACCGTCGGCAAATCTCTTCGGCGGTATGCAATGCCGCAGCGTGATCGGGTCGATCTGTCACCAGCACAGTCTACTCCGCCGCACCGGCTCGCGTCCGGTCCATCGCTTGCGGGGCACCGCGTGCGCGCATGGCACGAGCAACACCCTTGCGCGAGACTCTTCCGCCGGACCGGGCCGCGGCCTATCCTGCGGCACCTCGGACCGGGGGGAAGCGATGAAATCCGTCTGCGGCGTCATGGTGTTTCTGGCTCTGGCCGCCTTTGCCCGCGCTTCGCACGCCGCCGATGTGGGCCTCGAGGTGGTCCTCGCCGCTGACGTTTCGCGCAGCATCGATGACGGCGAGTTCGAGCTGCAGCGCAAGGGTTATGCCGCGGCGCTGACCGATCCGCGCGTCTTGAAGGCGATTCACGCCACCAGGCAAGGCGCGATCGCGGTCTGCTTTATCGAATGGGCGGGAGAGGAGGACCAGAAGATCGTCCTCGGCTGGACCGAAATCCGCGACGAGGAGGGTGGCGGCGTCGCGGCCGCCGCGATCCTCAAGGCGCCGCGTTCGTTCATCGGGCGCACCTCGATCAGCGCTGCCATCGATTTCGCCAAGGCCTATTTCACCAAGTCTAAATGGCAGGCGGCACGGCGGGTCATCGACATCTCCGGCGACGGCAACAGCAACGCCGGCCGGCCGATCACCGAGGCGCGCGACCAGGCTGTCGCCGCCGGCATCACCATCAACGGGCTCGCGATCATCAACGACAAGGCCGATATGGGCGCCTCTGCCCACACCCACCCGCCCGGCGGGCTGCCGAACTACTACCGGCAGAACGTAATCGGCGGGCCCGACGCCTTTCTGATCGTCGTCAAGGATTTCGGCTCATTCGCCGACGCGATGGCGAACAAGCTCGCCAAAGAGATCGATGTCGCCGGACGCACCGCCGGCGATCAGGTATCCGAGCTGCCCCAGCCTGCGTCCCCGGCCTTCGTAGACGGGGCAATTATCGGCGGGCAACCAGATCGACGAACTTCCGATCCGCCGCATTAGAGTTTCTGCCGCGCGCCGCGCACGCCCGCGGCCAGCGCATGCACATCGGCGAGGACGGCGTCGACGAGGCCGGGCTTGGCGGTATTGTCGGAAGCGAGGTTGAGAGCCAGGCGCTGCACCAGCGACGAGCCGACGACCGCGGCGTCGGCGGCGCGCGCCACAGCGGCGGCCTGCGCGGGGTTCTTGATGCCGAAGCCGACCGCCACCGGCAATGCCGTGAACCGGCGCAGCCGGGCAACGGCGGCGGCGACCTCGGCGGAATCTGCCGAGCGCGTGCCGGTGATCCCGGCGATCGCGACATAATAGAGAAACCCGCCGGCGCGCTCGACGATCTGCGGCAGGCGCGCGGCGTCGCTGGTCGGCGTCGCCAGCCGAATGACATCGAGACCCGCCGCGCGCGCCGGCAGAGCCAGTTCCTCATCCTCCTCGGGCGGCAGATCGACGACGATGACCCCGTCGACCCCGGCTTCGACCGCGTCGCGCGCAAACGCGTCGGCGCCGTAGCGATAGATCGGGTTGTAATAGCCCATCAGCACGAACGGGGTCGCCTTGTCCGCCCGGCGCAACTCGCGGACCAGAGCCAGGGTGCCGCGCAGGGTCATGCCGGCTTTCAACGCGCGCTGGCCGGCATCCTGGACTGCCGGGCCGTCAGCCATCGGATCGGAGAACGGCATGCCGATCTCGATCAGATCCGCCCCTGCGGCGGCAAGACCGGAGAACAGCCGGGTCGAGGTCTCGGGATCCGGGTCGCCGGCGGTCAGGTAGGCGACGAGACCGGCCCGGCCCGCTTTGCGCAATTCGGCAAAGCGCGTCTCGATCCGACTCACAGCCGCACCCCGAGACGGTCGGCGACCGCGAAGATGTCCTTGTCGCCGCGACCGCACATGTTCATGACGATCAGGTGGTCGCGCGGCAGGGTCGGCGCGATCTTGGCGACATGGGCCAGCGCATGCGCCGGCTCGAGCGCCGGGATGATGCCTTCGAGCCGGCTCGACAGCTGAAAGGCGTCGAGCGCCTCGCGGTCGGTGATCGCGACGTACTGCACCCGGCCGAGATCGTGCAGCCAGGCGTGCTCGGGACCGATGCCGGGATAATCGAGGCCGGCCGAGATCGAATGCGCGTCGCGGATCTGCCCGTCCGCATCCTGCAAAAGGTAGGTGCGGTTGCCGTGCAATACGCCGGGCTCGCCGCCGTTCAGCGAGGCCGCGTGCAATCCGGTCTCGAGGCCGTGCCCGCCGGCCTCGACGCCGATCATCGCGACATCCGGCTCGTCGAGAAACGGATGGAACAGCCCCATCGCGTTCGACCCGCCGCCGATGCAGGCGACGAGCGTATCGGGCAGCCGGCCCTCGGCCTTGTCGAGCTGGGCGCGCGTCTCGTTGCCGATGACCGACTGAAAATCGCGCACCATCGCCGGATAGGGATGCGGGCCGGCTACCGTTCCGATCACGTAGAAGGTGTCGTCGACATGCGCGACCCAGTCGCGCAGCGCCTCGTTCATCGCGTCCTTCAGGGTCGCCGTTCCCGAATGCACCGGCACGACTTCGGCGCCGAGCAGTTTCATGCGAAAGACGTTGGGCTTTTGCCGCTCGATGTCGGTCTCGCCCATATAGACGACGCAGGGCAAATCGAACAGCGCGCACGCCGTCGCGGTGGCGACGCCGTGCTGGCCGGCGCCGGTCTCGGCGATGATCCGGCGTTTTCCCATGCGGCGCGCCAGCAGGGTCTGGCCGAGCACATTGTTGATCTTGTGCGCGCCGGTGTGGTTCAGCTCGTCGCGTTTCAGATAGAGCTTGGCGCCGCCGAAATGGCGGGTCAGCCGCTCGGCGAAATATAAGGGGCTCGGCCGCCCGACATAGTATTCGAGGTAATAGTCGAGCTCGGCCTGAAAGCCGGGATCGGCGCGCGCCGCGCCATAGGCAGCCTCGACCGCGAGCACCAGCGGCATCAGGGTCTCGGCGACAAAGCG
The DNA here is from genome assembly GCA_963814865.1 of uncultured Alphaproteobacteria bacterium. Lineage (GTDB taxonomy): Bacteria > Pseudomonadota > Alphaproteobacteria > ATCC43930 > CGMCC-115725 > AP-15. The sequence goes on from CAWFEN010000010.1 coordinate 69,576, forward strand.
CCCGCCATAGATGCCGAAATGGCCGCGCTCGTCGGGACCGCCGCGGAAACTGTTCGGAACCTGCATCGCCCCTTCCTCTCGCGCCCGGAAGATGCACCACGGAGCCACTGAGGGCACGGAGAAAATCGCCCGGCGGCTCTCGTCATGCCCGCTGCGCTTCGCGTCAGCCGAGCAAAGCTTTCAAACGTCGCGAGGACGGTGCGCCGTTTGAATGTCGCGCGGCGGTCAGCGAGGCATGGGCATCATGTTGGCGTTGAGGTTGGCAATGATCCAGACTGAACCGGCGATGACGAGAAAGACAATCAGCAGGCCGAAGGCGAGGGCCACAATGTTGTTCGTGTGATCGGGCCCGCTGCCGAGATGCAGAAAGAAGACAAGGTGGACGCCGATCTGCGCGAAGGCGAGCACGATCAGCCCGACCGGTACGCCCGGGGGCCACAGCAAATTCGTTTGCGAGACGACAAACGACGCGATCGTCAGCAGGATGGCGAACCCGAGCCCCGCTGTGTACGACAGAACGCTGGCCGTGGATTCCTGGTCTTCGACGCCCGGTGTGCGGTCGGTGAACAGGCGATCGTCACCGTCCATCAGCGCGCTCCCATCAGGTAAACCAGCGTGATCACCCCGACCCAGATGATGTCCAGCGCGTGCCAGAACAGGCTGAAGCACAACAGGCGCCGGAGCACGTGGGGCCGCAGGCCCTTGGCGACGACCTGCGCCACCATGTAGATGAGCCAGACGAGGCCGCTCGTAACGTGCGCCCCGTGCATGCCCACCAAGGTGAAGAAGGCCGATAAAAAGGCGCTGCGCGAAGGCCCCGCACCCTTGCCTGCCATGCCGGCAAATTCTGAGATCTCGATGAAGAGGAAGGCCGCGCCGAGCACGAAAGTGAATGCGGCGAAGACAAAAAAGCGGTCTCGCTGCCGCCGTTCGGCGGATAATGCCCCGAGCCCGCAGGTATAGCTCGAAACCAACAGGCACATGGTCTCGATAAAGACATGGCGGAGATTGAACAGCTCACTCCCGGTCGGTCCGCCGGCGGTCCGGCCCGACAGCACCGCATAGGCAGCGAACAGACCCGAGAACATCGTGATGTCGGCTGAGGATGAAGATCCAGAACCCGTAGGCGACGACGGTCCGCGTCGAAGCCGGCCCGCCGCCGCCCCGCCCGCGTACGAGCTCGGTCGGAACGGCGTCGACCGTTGCTATGGTCATGCCGGCCGCCCGAGGCCTGGACGGAGCCGTTCCATTCGCGCCATCTCGTTGGCCGGGATTTCGCGCTCACGGTTCTCGCTCCAGCCGAACACCATGACCGTGACTGCAATGGCCAGGAGGCCGAGGATTGCGATCCACCAGATCTGCCAGATCAACGCAAAGCCGGAGATCACCGCGAAGAAGGCGATGACCAAGCCGATCGGACTGTTGCGCGGCACCTCGATGGTTTCGTAGGCCGGTTCGGCGGTCGTCAACCCCCTCCGTTTCATCTCCCAGAAGGCGTCGATCGTCTCGACCCTGGGCAGCACCGCGAAGTTGTAGGCCGGTGGCGGCGACGATGTCGCCCACTCCAAGGTTCGACCATTCCACGGGTCGCCGGTCAGGTCGCGGCGGCTCTCGCGCGTGCGGATGCTGACATAGAGCTGTGCCGACCTGGCAGAGGATGCCGAGGAAAATGACGATGGCGCCGGCCTCTGCGACCAGCAGCAACGGCCGCCAGCTCGGGTCGGCGATGTGCTGGAGGCGCCGCGTCATGCCCATCAGGCCGAGGACGTAGAGCGGCATGAAGGCGAGATAGAAGCCGATCAGCCAGCACCAGAAGCTCGCCTTGCCCCATCGCTCGTCAAGGGTGAAGCCGAACGCCTTCGGGAACCAGTAATTGTAGCCCGCCAACGCGCCGAAAATCACGCCGCCGATGATGACGTTATGGAAATGCGCGACCAGGAAAACGCTGTTGTGGAGCACGAAGTCGACCGGCGGAACCGCCAAGCAGAACGCCCGTCATGCCGCCGATGACAAAGGTGACCATAAAGCCGATCGCAAACAGGACCGGAGTCCTGAACACGACCCGACCACCGAACAGGGTGAACAGCCAGTTGAAAACTTTGACGCCGGTCGGCACCCCGATGATCATCGACATGATGCCGAAGAAGGCGTTGACATCGGCGCTCGCGCCCATTGTAAAGAAATGATGCAGCCAAACCATAAAAGACAGGACACAGATCGCCAAAAGAGCGAAAACCATCGAGCGGTAGCTGAACAGCGCCTTGCCGGAAAAAGTCGCGATCACTTCGGAGAAGACGCCGAACGCCGGCAGGATAAGGATGTAGACTTCCGGATGACCCCACGCCCAAAACAAATTTACATACATCATCATGTTGCCGCCGGCATCATTGGTGAAAAAGTGCATGCCCACGTAACGATCGAGCAGCAGCATCGCGAAGGTCGCGGTCAGGATCGGAAAGGCGACGACAATCAATATGCTTGACGTCAGCGCGCTCCAGCAGAATACCGGCATGCGGAAATAGATCATCCCCGGAGCACGCAATTTGAGGATGGTGGTGACCATGTTGATGCCGGCAAACAAGGTGCCGATGCCCGAGATCTGCAACAGCCAAAGGTAATAGTCGACGCCGACATCGGGCGAATAGGCGAGCTCGGACAGCGGTGGATAGCCCATCCAGCCGGTGCGGGCGAAACTGCCGATGACGAGCGACAGGTTGATCAGCAGCGCGCCCGATGCGGTCAGCCAGAAGCTGACGGAGTTGAGCACGGGGAAGGCGACGTCGCGCACGCCGAGCTGCAGCGGCACGACAAAGTTCATCAATCCGATGACGAACGGCATCGCCACGAAAAAGATCATGATCGTGCCGTGCGAGGAAAAGATCTGGTCGTAGTGATCGGGCGGCAGGTACCCCTGGGCGCCGCCGATCGCGATCGCCTGCTGCGAGCGCATCATGATCGCGTCGGTAAAGCCGCGCAGCAGCATGACCAGCGCCAGAATCAAATACATGACGCCGATCCGCTTGTGGTCGACGCTGGTCAGCCACTCGCGCCACAGATAGGGCCACCACCCCTTTACGGTGATGATCCCGAGCACGGCCAGAATGACGATGCCGACCACCCCCATGGCGTACAGCGGCAGAGGCTGGTGGAACGGGATCGCCGCCCAGCTCAGCTTGCCCAGCATCTCAGCCTCCCGCACGACGCCGCCGGCGGGGACCAGGCCCGGCTGGCATGCGCCTTTTCAGGGCCGAGCGCCGTCTGGTCGACGATGCGCTCGAACAGCTGCGGATCGACCGCGCGGTAGGTCGTCGGCGGCACGGCTTCGCTCGGCTTCGCCAGTTTGGCATAGCCGGAAATGTCGAGCGCAGACCCCGCACCGCGCACCTGCGCGACCCAGGCGGCGAAATCGCCGGCGGGCACCGCCTTGACGGTGAACCGCATATCGGCAAAGCCGTCGCCGCTGAAATTCGCCGACAGGCCCGGATACTCGCCGGGCTTGTCCGCCAACAGGTTGAGGTGGGTGGTCATCCCCGGCATCGTGTAGATCTGGCTGCCGAGCTGCGGGACGAAGAACGAATTCATGACCGTCGCCGAAGTAAGACGAAACCGCACCGGCGTTCCCGCCGGGATGACCAGCTGATTGACCGCGGCGATACCCTGATCGGGGTAGATGAACAGCCATTTCCAATCGAGCGAGGCGACCTCGACCTCGAGCGGCTTGGCGTTCGCCGGGATCGGCGCCCGCGGATCGAGCTGATGAGCACCGATCCAGCAGACCCCGCCCAGCAGGATCACCACCAGCGCCGGGATCGACCAGACGACAAAATCGATGCGCCCTTCATAGGCCACCTCCTCGCTCCGTCTGGCGCGGGCGTTGGAAGACCGATACCACCAAGCAAACCCCAAGGTCGCCAGGATCACCGGAACCACGACCACGAGCATGATTGCCGTGGCGTTGATCAGCAGGAGCCGTTCCGCCGACGCGATCGGACCCTGCGGATCCAGCACGCCGGTCTGCTGGCAGGAAGCGACCGGCATCGCGGCGCATACGGCCAGCCACCGGCGCAGGCCCGAATGCCGAGGCTGGTACCGCGCGTTTGGTGCGGGACCGTGCGGCGCGTCAGCGGTCGCGTAACGCCCGTCGTGCATGAGGCCTCCGGTACCAAGGGCGGCACGGAATACGCCACCCGCGTCGTGCCGAATCTTAACCAACGAGTTTAATCACAATGCCGCGGCTTGCCAATCCCGCGGATCGCGTGATGCACGAAACTCGGCCGCTTCGACCAGCCCGGCCACCGGATCACCGGCGATCGGACCGGCCAGAGCCACGGCCGCGGCATCGGCTTAGATCAGGACAACCTGTTGGGGCTGCGCAGCTAGAGCGCGCGGACTGCGGCGAGAAAAGCGCGGATTTTGGCGGGGTCTTTTTCGCCGGGACGGGTTTCGACCCCCGAGGAGACGTCGACGCAAGCGGCACCCGAGACATGAACCGCTTCATACAGCAGCTCCGCCGTCAACCCACCCGACAGCATCCAAGGACGGGCCCACGAACGGCCGGCGATCAGACCCCAGTCGAAGGCGAGCCCGTTGCCGCCAGGCAGCGCATCGGGTCGGTGCGGCGGCTTGGCGTCGAACAGCAGCAAATCGGCGACCTCCTCATAGCGGGCGGCGCCCGGCACATCCTCCGGTCCGGCAATCGCCACCGCCTTCATCACCTTCCGGCCGAAACGAAGCCTGGCCGCCGCGACCCGCTCCAGGCTCTCATTGCCGTGGAATTGCAGAATGTCGAGCGGCACGGTCGCCAGCACCGCAGCGATCATATCGTCATCGGCATCGACAAAGAGCCCGACCCGGGCGATCCCCGAGGGCGCGCGGCGCACAGCGCCGCCGCCTCGGCGGCGACACGGCACGCGGGCTCGGCGGGTAGAAGACAAAGCCGAGATAGGCGGCGCCGCCCGCGACGGCGGCATGCACCGCCGCAGCATTCGACAACCCGCAAATCTTCGCGGCGACGCTCATTTCCGGCGCTAGCCGTCGCGGCGCTCGCGTCCGAGCGCATCGAGCTGCTGTGTCAGCGCGTCGATCTGCGCTTCGAGCCGCTTGAGGCGCGGATCCTCGCCGGCTGCCGGTGGCGGCGCATCGGGCGCCGCCGGCGTCTGGTCCTTCCCATAGGGCGCCAGCATTTTGAGCGCGCGCTCGAACAGCGCCATGTTCTGCTTGCCTACTTCCTCGAACTGACCGAACGGAAAGATCCCGAACGTCGCCTGCAAATTCTTGCGCATCTGCTCCTGGTTGCCGGTAAAGGCGACCATCGCCTGTTCGAGATAGCCGGGCAGCAGAAATTGCATGCTGTCGCCGTAAAAACCGATCAGCTGGCGCAGAAAGCTGATCGGCAGCAGGTTCTGGCCCTTCTGCTCCTGCTCGACGATGATCTGCGTCAATACCGAGCGGGTGATGTCGTCGCCGGTCTTGGCGTCGTGGGCGACAAAATCGCCGCCCTCCTTGATCAGCTTGGCGAGATCGTCGAGGGTGACATAGCTGCTCGTCGCCGTGTTGTAGAGCCGCCGGTTGGCGTATTTTTTGACGATGACCGGCTTGGTGCCGCTCGGGCGGTCGCTGTTCGGGGTGTTCATGCGCGCGCCATCTCCGCACGGAGAAGCTCTCCGGCGGCGATAATACAGAGATCCGGCGCATTCGCCTCATCAAACCCTCGCCTCCGGTGCAGCAACGGCGTGCCTGTCCGACGCGCGCGCCGGGCAGGGATGACAGGCTGCCGGCTGGACAGCCGCCGGCCGCCGCTTTTAAAGTTCGCCGGCCCTGCCCACATAGGCGTAAACCCCGCGAGGAGATCTTTGATGGCCGATATCGTCATTGCCGGCGCCGTGCGCACCCCGGTCGGGGCGTTCAATGGCGGGCTCGCCAGCCTGCCGGCGCACAAGCTCGGCGAGGTTGCGATCGTCGAGGCGCTGCGCCGCGCCCAGGTCGAGCCGAAAGAGGTCTCCGAGGTCATCATGGGCCAGATCCTCGCCGCTGGCGAAGGCCAGAACCCGGCACGGCAGGCGGCAATCGGCGCCGGGCTGCCGTTCGAGGTGACGGCCTACGGCGTCAACCAGCTGTGCGGCTCGGGGCTGCGCACGGTAGCGCTCGGCTGGCAGGCGATCCGCAACGGCGATTCCGCGATCGTCGTCGCCGGCGGACAGGAGAGCATGAGCCAGGCGCCGCACTGCATCCATCTGCGCAACGGCGTCAAGATGGGCGATGCGGAACTCGTCGACACGATGATCAGGGACGGGCTGTGGGACGCCTTCAACGGCTATCACATGGGCAACACCGCCGAAAACGTCGCCCAGCGCTGGCAGATCACGCGCGAGCAGCAGGATGGCTTTGCCGCCGCCTCGCAGGCCAAGGCCGAGGCCGCGCAGAAGGCCGGCCGCTTCAAGGACGAGATCGTCCCGGTCAAGATCGCGACCCGCCGCGGCGAGACCATCGTCGACACCGACGAGCATCCCAAGCACGGCACCACGGTCGAGGTGCTGGCCAAATTGCGCCCGGCCTTCGACAAGAACGGCACGGTTACCGCCGGCAACGCCTCGGGCATCAACGACGGCGGCGCGGCGGTCGTGCTGATGACGGCGGCGGCGGCCGAGAAGCGCGGGGTGCGCCCGCTCGCCCGCATCGTCTCCTGGGCGACCGCCGGGGTCGATCCGGCGATCATGGGCAGCGGCCCGATCCCGGCCAGCCGCATGGCGTTGAAAAAGGCGGGCTGGAGCGCCGGCGATCTCGACCTCGTCGAGGCCAACGAGGCGTTCGCCGCGCAGGCCTGCGCGGTCAACAAGGACCTCGGCTGGAATGTCGAGAAGGTCAACGTCAATGGCGGCGCCATCGCGCTCGGTCATCCGATCGGCGCTTCCGGGACGCGGGTGCTGGTCACCCTCCTCTACGAGATGCAGCGGCGCAATGCGAAAAAGGGTCTGGCGACATTGTGCATCGGCGGTGGCATGGGAATTGCCATGTGCCTCGAGCGCGATTAGCCCCGGCCGGGCGAGGCGGTTAAAAGCGCGCCGAGGCTAAATCGATAGGGAGGAACGCATGGCGAGGGTCGCGGTGGTCACGGGCGGGACGCGCGGGATCGGCTGCGCGATCTCGATGGCGCTCAAGGATGCCGGCTATCGGGTCGCCGCGACTTACGGCGGCAATGATGCAGCGGCGCAGCAGTTCAACGCCGAGACCGGGATTCAGGTGTTCAAATTCGACGTGTCCGACTTCCAGGCCTGTGCCGACGGCATCAAGGCGATCGAGGCGGCGCTCGGGCCGGTCGAGGTGCTGGTCAACAATGCCGGCATCACCCGCGACGCGACGATGCACCGCATGAGCTTCGAGCAATGGAATGCGGTGATCCAAACCAACCTCGCCTCGTGCTTCAATATGTCGCGCCAGCTCATTGACGGGATGCGCGCGCGCGGGTTCGGCCGCATCGTCAATATCGGCTCGATCAACGGCCAGGCTGGGCAGTACGGCCAAGTCAACTACGCTGCCGCGAAATCGGGCATCCACGGTTTCACGAAAGCGCTGGCGCAGGAGGGTGCGGCACGCGGCATTACCGTCAATGCCGTCGCACCGGGCTATGTCGATACCGAGATGGTGCGCGCGGTGCCGCCCGAGGTGCTCGAAAAGATCATCGCCCGCATCCCGGTCGGCCGCCTCGGCAAGGCCGAGGACATCGCCCGCACGGTGCTGTTCCTGGTCTCCGACGACGCCGACTTCATCACCGGCTCGACCCTCTCGGTCAATGGCGGCCAGCATATGTATTGAGACACCGGCCGGCGGACGGCAATTTCCGCGACGTCCCGGCGTGCAGGAAGCGACCTCGTTCATGCCGCCGAACCCGTCGGGTGCTCGTAGCGCAAGCTGATCGCCAGCCGGTTCCCACAGATTGATCATGCCGATCAGTGTGGTCAGGTCGATCACCTCCTTGTCGTCGAAATGCCGGCGCACCTCGTTGTAGGCATCGTCGGGCGCCTGGGTTTCGGCGATCCGGGTCAGCGCGTCGGTCCAGGCCAGTGCCGCCCGCTCGCGTGGCGGCCCGCTCGGCGCGTCGATCTGGAAGATCGGCCCGGCGCTCGCCACCGGCTGTGCAATCGTGCCGAAGCCGGCCGAGGAAGCGCCGCTGACCCCGCTGCGGCTCGGCGAATTGCTGATGGATGCCGGGGGTGCCGCCCGGGGTGGCCAACATCGTGCCCGGCTATGGCGAGACCCCGGCGTGGCGCTCGCCGCCCATCCCGGCGTCGACAAGGTCGCGTTCACCGGCTCGCACCTGACCGGGCAATTGATCGTCCAGGCCTCGGCCGGCAACCTCAAGCGCGTGTCGCTCGAACTCGGGTAGCGGGACTGACCCACTACCCAGATGGAAGAGTACTTGAACGTCAAGGCGGTTTGGATCAAGACCGCATAGGCAGGAGCGCGAGGCGGCCGGCAGCGGCTTTCTCGTAGAGCCGCTGCCTCTTCGAGCCGGGTGCCGATCCCATGCCGAGGCTGACCTTGCGCATCGACTTCGACCAGGACCGGGCGATCGGCCCGGGCAAGATCAAGCTCTTGGAGCTGATCGACACCCTGGGCTCGATCGCCGCGGCCGGGCGGCAGATGGGCATGTCCTATCGCCGCGCCTGGCTGCTGGTGGACAGCTTGAACCATTGCTTCCGGGCGCCGGTGGTCGCCTCGCAGGCGGGCGGTCCGCATGGCGGCGGCGCATCCCTGACCGAGTTCGGCCATAGCGTCGTGCGCCGCTACCGCGCCGTCGAGCGCGCCGCGCAGACTGCCGGCGCCGCCGACATCGAAGCGTTGTCGGCAGCACTCGCCGAGCGCCTGTCGCCGCCTGCCGAGACGACCGGCAGGAAGGGTCGGCGGCTGACGTTGAGCGTGACCTAGCCCAGACCTAGCCCCGGTGCTGGAACGGGAGTGTCGCCGGCTGCCGGCTCAGGCGACTTTCGCGGCGAAGCCCGCGGGCTGGCGGGCGAGCACGATTTTCTGCGCCGAGCGGCCGAAGAAGTGGTAGCCGGAGCCGCCCTCGGCGAGGAGATCGAGGAACCCGTCGGGGTCGCTGATCCTGACGCAGCCGAGGACGTCGACGCCGCGCGCGAGGAAGGCATCGGGGAGCATGCCGACGGTCGGCCCGACGATGGTGACGCGGGCCTCGGGCCGGGCCAGCGCCAGCAGCGTTTCGAGCGTGCCGTTGACCAGGGTCGATCCGGTGACCAGCGCCACATCGGCCCGCGGCAGGATTTCGGCCGCCTGCTCGGCCGGGCGAAAGAACGGCAGCTCGTCGGGCTTCAACGTGGCCGGGTCCTGCTCGAGCACCAGATAGGGCTGGCCGCGCCGTTTCAATTCCTTCAGGAACGGAACGAACGCGCCGACCACCACGACCTGGTCGCCCTGGCGGATGTCGGTCGCATCGAAGGCGTCGATGCCCGCGCGCAACGCGACTTCGGGATGCGGCCGGCGCTGCCAGCAATAATCGGCCAGCGCGTTGACCGTGGCGATCCCGACGGCGCGGCGGATGCCGTGGGCGGACAGCGCCTCCCGCGCCAGATCGACAGCCCGACGGCCGCCCAATTTGCCGGGAAACGGCATCGCCATCGCCGAGCTTGGACAGCACACCGCCTCGGGGATCGTCTTGATCGGCGTCGCGCAGCCGCCGGCGACGCCGTTCGACAGCTTGACCCCGGTAAAAAACAGCCCGACCACAGCCCTTTCGACCGTGATCTCGTCGAGTTCCGGGCCGAGGATGGCGGCGATCGTCGCCAGCGTCTCGCCGAGGATCGAACTGTTCTCGCTCTGCATCGATAGTCTGCCTTTCCTGCTGGCGTCGCTATACCCCATAAGATAGATCGACCGGGCGCCGCGGCAAAGAATTTTGCCCGCGTCGAGGCGCGCCGTGGCGCGATTGCGATTCCCCGACCCTGGAGGAGGATATGATGAAGCTCAGCGCCCGCAATCAGCTCAAGGGCAAGATCGTCGACGGTGACCAAGGGCCAGACGACCGCGCATGTCCGCATCGATATCGGCGGCGGGGTCATCGTCACCTCGTCGATCACCAACGAGGCCGTCGACGAACTCGGCCTGACGGTCGGCGACGAGGCGTTCGCGGTGATCAAGGCGTCGGATGTGATGGTCGCCAAGTGAGACGCCGCCGCCTCTTCGGCCTCGGCGGCGGCGCGCTCGTCGCGCTGGCATTTCCGCCGCGACATGCGGAGGCGAAGCTTTTCACAGATTCGGCGGGTCGTCGGATCGATATCCCGGACAAGGTGCGGCGGGTATTCCCGGCCGGACCGCCGGCCTCGGTCACTCTCTTCACCGTCGCGCCCGAGAAGATGCTGGGCTGGACCCGGGCGCCGAGCGCGGCGGCACAGGCCTTCCTGCCGGCACGATATGCCGGGCTTTCCGAAATCGGCCGGCTGACCGGTCGCGGCAATACGGTCAACCTCGAAAACGTCGTCAAGCTCGCGCCTGATCTGGTGCTCGATGTCGGCAGCACGACCGCGACCTATGTCTCACTCGCCGACCGGGTGCAGGCGCAGACGCATATTCCCGACGTGCTGATCGGCGGCCATCTGCCGCAGACGCCGCAAACCCTGCGCATTCTCGGCGGGCTGCTCGGGGTCCAGCAGCGCGCCGAGGCGCTCGCCCGCTACGCCGAGGCGGCGCTCGGCGAGGTGCAGCAGCAGGCCGCAAAGATCCCGCCGGCCGACCGCCCGAGCCTCTATATCGCGCGCGGACCGCATGGCTTGGAAAGTGCGGTCGCCGGCTCGATCGGCAGCGAGGTCGTCGATTTCGTCGGCGCGCGCAACGTCGTCGGCAAGGAGGCCGGGCCGCGCACGATCGTCGATGTCTCGCCGGAGCAAATCCTCGCCTGGCAGCCCGATGTGATCCTGACCATCGACCGGCGCTTTCATGCCGCGATCCGCACCGACCCGGTCTGGCGCGAGGTCAAGGCGGTGCAGGCGGGCCATGTCCATTTCGTGCCCGACCTGCCGTTCTCGTGGCTCGACGATCCGCCGGCGCCCAATCGGCTGATCGGCCTCCTGTGGCTCGGCAAGCTGCTTTATCCTGCGTCCTTTCCGCAGGACATCCGCGCCGAGGCCCGCCGCTTTTATGCCCTTTTCTATCAGCAGGAACCGAGCGACGCGCAACTCGACGAGCTTCTCGCCGATCCCCCGGCGTGAGGTTCGCGCCGCCCTCGGCTACCCCGCGACCGTCAGCGTCGCGGCGCTGGGGCTGCTGGTGCTGATCGCGATCGCGATCTCGGTCGGACCCTATCGGGTGGCGCCCGCCGACCTCGTGCGTTTCCTGATCGCCCGGGCGGGCGGACACGCCTCGCCGCTGCCGGCGGCGGCCGAAACCGTGATCCTGCAGATTCGCCTGCCTCGGGTCCTGGCGGCAACGGCGGTCGGCGCGGCGCTTGCCGCCGCCGGGGCGGCCTACCAGTCGCTGTTCCGCAACCCGCTGGTTTCGCCGGACATCCTCGGCGTCTCGTCGGGCGCCGCGCTCGGCGCCGTGCTGGGCATTTTCCTGTCATTGCCGGTGCTGGCGATCGAAGCCACGTCCTTTGCCGGCGGGCTGGCGGCAGTGCTGATCGTCTACGGGATCGCCGCGGCGATCCGCGGGCGCGACGCGGTGCTGGTGCTGGTTCTCGCCGGCGTCGTCATCGGCGCATTGTTCGGCGCCGGCGTCGGGCTGCTGAAATATCTTGCCGATCCCTACAACCAATTGCCGGCGATCACCTTCTGGCTGCTCGGCAGCCTGGCGGCGACCAACCCGGCCGATCTCTTCAGCCTGCTGCCGGCGGTGGCGATCGGATTGGTGCCGCTGGCGCTGCTGCGCTGGCGTATCGACGTGATGACGTTGGGCGAGGAGGAGGCGACCGCGCTCGGCGTCGACACCCGCGCCACGCGCATCACCGTGATCGCGGCGGCGACCCTGATGACCTCGGCCGCGGTCGCGGCGAGCGGCATTATCGGCTGGGTCGGGCTCGTCGTGCCGCATCTGGCGCGGCTTACGGTCGGGCCGTCGTTCACGCGGCTGCTGCCGGTCAGCGTCCTGTTCGGCGCCTGCTATCTGCTCGCCGTCGATACGCTGGCGCGCACCTTGGGCCCCGTGGAACTGCCGCTCGGCATCCTGACCGCGGCCCTCGGCACGCCGGTGTTCCTGTGGCTGCTCGCCTTCAGCCGGCGCCCGGCCTGGTCGTGAGCCCGCCGCGCCTCGCCGTCGAGGATCTGAGCTGCGGCTATCCCGGCCATGCCGTCGGGCATCATGTCAGCTTTACGGTCGGCGCCGGCGAAGTCTTGTGCGTGCTCGGCCGCAACGGCGAAGGCAAATCCACGCTGTTCAAGACGATCCTCGGCCTGCTGCCGCCGCTTGCCGGGGCAGTGCGCGTCGACGGCGAACCGATCTCGGGCTGGCATCCGCGGCGGCGGGCACTGACCTTCGGCTACGTGCCGCAAAGCGGCGCCGGCGGCTTTCCGTTCACCGTGCGCGAGATCGTGCTGATGGGGCGCACCGCGCATCGCGGACCGTTCGCCGCGCCGTCCGCCGCCGATCGCGCCGCCGCCGACCAGGCGCTCGCCGGCTTGGGGATCGACCATCTCGCCGAGCGCGAATGGCTGCGGGTCAGCGGCGGCGAGCGGCAGCTGGCCTTGGTCGCCCGCGCCCTGGCTCAGGAACCGCGCATCCTGGTCCTCGACGAGCCGACTGCGAGCCTCGATTTCGGCAACCAGCTGCGGGTTCTCGACGCGGTGCGCCGCCTCGCCGCGACCCGTGCGCTGAGCGTGCTGCTGTCGACCCATCACCCGGAGCAGGCTTTCGCCTGCGCCGATCGGGTCGCGGTGCTGGCCGGCGGCCGGCTGCTGCGAATCGGCACCCCCGCCGAGGTCGTCACCGCCGACACGCTTCGCGCCTGCTATGCGGTCGATGTCGCCGTGTTGCCGATCGCCGACAGCCGCTATCGCGTTTGCATACCGCGATCCTACCTCGCCTGATCCCCTGTCGCGACCGGCCGATCGTGGCCGCAACCGCTCCCATTCACCACATGTGGTGGCCGGTATCGGCGTCCCGCCTGTTGGACCATGCTTCATCGTTTCAACAAATTTCAAAATTCTCCTTGACGCACATCACCAAAAAGTTATTTTGAGAATCGCTGAAATATGGAGTCCGGATGTGGACGAGAAACAGGCGATTGCCGCGCTCGGTGCGCTCGCCCAGGAAACGCGTCTCGCGCTGTTCCGACTGCTGGTCACTTGCGGCCCTGCGGGGTTGCCGGCTGGCGTGATCGCCGAGCGCCTAGGCGTTCAGCCTTCGTCGCTGTCTTTCCACCTGGCGCAACTCGTTCACGCCGGCCTGATCACGCAACGGCGCCTGAGCCGGCAGCTCATCTATTCGGCCGAATACGGCGCGATGAACGCGCTGCTGGCCTACCTCACTGAAAATTGCTGCGGGCAAGGCACGGCATGCGTGACGGCCTGCAATCCTGCTGACGTTTTCACCAAGGGAGAGACCGATGAAGCGCTTTCATGTGCACGTCACTGTTGAAGACCTGGCCCAGTCCGTCGGGTTCTATTCGACGTTGTTTTCGGCCGAGCCGACGGTGCTGAAGGACGATTACGCCAAGTGGATGCTCGAAGATCCGCGCGTCAATTTCGCCATCAGCACGGGGAGCGGCGAAGCCGGGATTTCCCATCTCGGCATTCAGGCCGAGGATCAGGGCGAACTTGGTGAGGTTTACGAGCGATTGAGCCGCGCCGAGCGGCCGATCGTCGAAGAAAAAGACACCACCTGCTGCTATGCGCGCTCCGACAAGCAATGGATCGCCGATCCCCAGGGCGTGCCGTGGGAAACGTTCTTCACGCACGGCGAGGCGACCGTGTACGGTCAAAGCGGTGCGCTGACAAAGCTCGGCGAGACGAGCGGCGGCCTGTCCACTTGCGGCTGCGCACCGGCGGCGCTGACCCGGCCGGCAGCGGCACCGGCCGCAACGGAAGCGTGCTGCGCTCCGCCCTGCTGCGCCGCGTGACCGTCGCATCATGCGCGAGCGAACCTACAACATCCTGTTTCTCTGCACCGGCAACTCGGCGAGGAGCCTCCTTGCCGAGGTGCCGATGACATCGGCCGCCGCGCGGCCTCTAGGCTAGAGTTGCCATGACCTCGGTCACCGAAAGCAGCCGCGTCGCGCGACGCCGGCGCTCGGCACCTTTGAACGTTACCTGACGGTCTGGGTCGCGCTCTGTATCGTCGCCGGCATCGTGCTCGGCCGGCTGCTGCCCGCGCCGTTCCAGGCGCTCGGCCATATGACCGTGGCCGAGGTCAACATTCCGGTCGCCGTGCTGATCTGGCTGATGATCGTGCCGATGCTGCTCAAGGTCGATTTCGGTGCGCTGCATCGCGTCGCCGAGCAATGGCGCGGCATCGCCGTGACCGTCGGCGTCAACTGGCTGGTCAAGCCCTTCAGCATGGCCGTGCTCGGCTGGTTGTTTATCGGTTGGTTGTTCCGCCCGTGGCTGCCGGCGGGATCGATCGACAGTTACATCGCCGGTCTCATTCTCCTGGCCGCCGCGCCCTGCACGGCAATGGTCTTCGTGTGGTCGAACCTGACGGACGGCGAGCCGAATTTCACCCTGACCCAGGTCGCGCTCAACGACACGATCATGGTCTTCGCCTTCGCGCCGATCGTCGGGCTGCTGCTCGGCCTGTCGTCGATCACGGTGCCGTGGACGACGCTGTTCCTGTCCGTCGTCCTCTACATCGTCGTGCCGGTGATCGCGGCGCAGCTCTGGCGGCGGGCGCTGCTGGCGCGCGGCGACGCGGTGCTCGCGCGAACCCTGCGCAAGCTCGCGCCGATCTCGCTCCTGGCGTTGCTGGCGACCCTCGTGCTGCTGTTCGGCTTCCAGGGCGAGCAAATCGTCAGGCAGCCGCTGATTATCGCGCTGCTGGCGGTGCCGATCATCATTCAGGTCTATCTCAACGCCGGCATCGCCTACGCGCTCAATCGCGTGCTCGGCGTGCCGCACAACGTCGCCTGCCCATCGGCGCTGATCGGCGCATCGAATTTTTTCGAGCTGGCAGTCGCGGCGGCGATCGGGCTTTTCGGCTTCCAATCCGGCGCCGCGCTGGCGACCGTCGTTGGTGTGCTGGTCGAAGTGCCAGTCATGCTCTCCGTGGTGCGGATCGTGCTGCGGACGCGGCCATGGTATGAGCACCCGACCGCTTCGCCCGCCTCATGCTGATGCGCGCCTACGCGAGCCGAGCCCGGTCCGACATGATTATCCTCGCTTGTCGAGGCTATTCGGCCGCGAGCCGCCGCGGTTCCTCGGCGTCGATCTCGGCGAGGATCTTTGGCGGCGCCATCGGCAGGTCGCGCAGCCGTACCCCGGTGGCGGCATGGATCGCGTTGGCGACCGCCGCCATCGGCGGCACGATCGGCACCTCGCCGACGCCGCGCACGCCAAACGGATGGCGCGGGTTCGGCACCTCGACAATGACCGCATCGATCATCGGCATGTCGGACGCGACCGGGACGCGATAGTCGAGAAAGCCCGGATTATCGAGCCGGCCCTGCTTGTCGTAGATGTATTCCTCGTTCAAGGCCCAGCCGATGCCCTGGGCCACGCCGCCCTGGATCTGGCCCTCGACATAGCTCGGATGGATCGCGCGGCCGACATCCTGCGTCGCCGTATAGCGCAGCACGGTGACATGGCCGGTCTCCGGATCGACTTCGACATCGCAGACATGGGTCGCAAAGGCCGGCCCGGCGCCTTGCGCATTCAGCTGCACCTCGGCGCCGATCGGGCCGCCGGTGCGCGCCGCCTTGATCGCGATCTCGGCCAGAGGCAACGGATCGAAGCCGCCGGCATTGGCGCCCGCCGGCACCGCGCAGCCATCGCGCCAGTCGACCGCCTCCGGGCTGATGTCCCAGATCATCGCGGCGCGCCGCTTGAGCTGGTCGATGACTTTTTCCGCGGCCTGCACGGTCGCCATGCCGGTGGCGAAGGTGACCCGGCTGCCGCCGGTTACATGGGTAAAGCCGATCGAGGCGGTATCGGCGACGATCGGCTTTACGCGCTCGAGCGGAATGCCCAGGGTTTCCGCCGCCATCATCGCCATCGAGGCGCGCGAGCCCCCGATATCGGGGCTGCCCGAGGCGACGCTGACCGAGCCGTCCTCGTTGACATGCACTGCCGCGCTCGAATTCGCCGCCGACATTGAACCAGAAACCGCAGGCGATGCCGCGGCCCTGGTTGGGACCGAGCGGAATCTGGTAGTTCGGATGGTTCTTGGCCGCCTCCAAGGTATCGAGATAGCCGATATTGGTCCAGGTCGGCCCGTGCACGGCCTTGGTGCCTTCCCTGGCCGCGTTCTTCTCGCGCAGGGTCAGCGGATCGATGCCGAGCTCCGCGGCCAGTTCGTCGAGGCAGCTTTCGACCCCGAACGACGAGATCGGCGCGCCCGGCGCGCGATAAGCCGCGACCTTGGGCCGGTTCGAGACGACGTCGTAACCGACGATGCGCACGTTGGGCAGGTCGTACATGGCAAAGGCGCACATGCAGCCCGGCTGGATCGGCGAGCCGGGGAAGGCGCCGGCCTGGTATTTGAGCACGAGATCGGCGGCGACGATGGTGCCGTCGCGCGTGGCGCCGAGCTTGACCTCGATGACCCCGCCCGAAGTCGGGCCGGTAGCCCGGAACACCTCTTCGCGGGTCATCACGATCTTGACCGGCCGCCCCGTCTTCTTCGACAGCGCCAGCGCCACCGGTTCGAGATAGACCAGCGTCTTGCCGCCGAACCCGCCGCCGATTTCCGCGGGCGTCACCCGGATTGCGGCAATGTCGATGCCGAGCAGCTTCGCGCAGTAGGCGCGGATCATGAACTGGCCCTGGCTCGACGCCCAGATTTGCACCTGGCCGTCGGCGGCGACCGAGACGACGCAGGCATGCGGCTCGATATAGGCCTGATGCACCGGCTTGGTCGTGTAGCGCCGCGCGACGACGACATCCGCCTGGCGGAAACCGGCCTCGGCGTCACCCTTGGAAAAGCTGACGCGCTTGGCAATGTTCGAGGGGCTGGTCGGCTTCGGTTCGACGCCCTGGGTGAAGAGATCGTCGTGCAGCAGCGGCGCATCTTCCGCCATCGCCGCCTCGGCGTCGATGACGTGCGGCAGCACCTCGTATTCGACCTCGATCAGCTCGACCGCCGCCGCGGCAATGATCGGCGAGGTTGCCGCGACCGCAGCGACGGCATGCCCCTCATAGAGCACCTTGTCTCGCGCCATGACATTGCGCGACAGGTCGCGGAAGTTCATCGGCCCCTCGCCGACAAAGGCCTCTTCCGAGCGGATCTCGGGTAAGTCGGCGGCAGTCACGACCGCCCTGACGCCGGGAAGTGCCAATGCCTTGTCGGCGTTGATGCCGAGGATGCGGGCGTGCGCATGCGGGCTGCGCCTGATCTTGCCGTACAGCATGCCGGGCATCGCCATGTCGGCACCGAAATTGGCGCGACCGGTTACCTTGTCGACGCCATCGGGCCGGATTGGGCGGGTGCCGACGACCTTCAGCTCGTTGTTGGCGGCGACGGATGTCATGCAGGTCCTCCGATATGCTTCGCCATGACGGCAAGCATCGACGAGTCTACCATCGAACTATTCGTCTGGATATATCGAACTGATGCGATTTCCAAGGCGAGGGCCGCGCGCCTGACGGCCTCCGGCCTGATCACGCGGAGATCCGTCGATCGCAACAGCGGCGGCGGTCCGCGATTTCGCCAAAATCGGCACCGAGATCCTCGATCTGGACCCGATGCCGGGGAAGCATTCAGATTTGCCTCGAACCGAGTTACCCGCGACGGCCGGAGACAGCACAATGGCACAGTTTGAAACACGTCGGATCGGACGCACCGCGCTGCACGTGACCACCCTCGGTCTCGGCTGCGCGACCCTCGGCAGCCAGCGTGCCGAGGTCAGCGCCGCGGAGGCGGAAGCCATCGTATGTGCTGCCTGGGCGGCCGGCGTGCGCTACATCGACACCGCGCCCTATTACGGCGTCGGCAAGGCCGAGCGCTGCGTCGGCGATGCGATGCGCGAGATCCCCCGCGACGACTGGGCATTGTCGACGAAAGTCGGGCGGCTGTTGCGGCCGCGCCTCGGAGCGGCCCGAGCCGGCGACCATCCGATGCCGTTCGAGGCCGTCTACGATTATTCCTATGACGGCATCATGCGCTCGTTCGAAGACAGTCTGCAGCGGCTCGGATTGGCGCGGGTCGACATCCTCTACGTCCACGATATCGGCGCGATGCAGCACGGCAGCGCGGCCCATGCCGGGCTGATGCGCACGCTGCGCGACAGCGGCTACCGGGCGTTGGAGAGCTTGCGCGGCGCCGGCGTCGTGCATGCCATCGGGATCGGGGTCAACGAGCGCGAGGTCCTGCTCGAAGCGCTGGAATGGGGTGCCTGGGACGCCTTTCTGCTCGCCGGCCGCTACACCCTGCTCGAACAGGCGCCGCTCGATGATTTGCTGCCGAAATGCGTCGAGGCAGGCACATCGATTGTGGTCGGCGGTCCGCTGAACTCCGGCATCCTCGCCGGCCGCGACACCTGGAACTATGCCGCGGCTCCTCCCGAGATAGTGGCGCGCGTAGCCGCGATCCGGGCGGTTTGCGACCGCCACGGCGTGCCGCTCGCCGCGGCGGCCCTGCAATTCCCGCTGGCCCATCCGGCGGTAGCGGCGATCATCCCCGGCCCGCGCAGCGTCATGGAATTCGCGGCCAATCTGGCATTGCTGCGCCACCCCATTCCCGCCTCGCTGTGGATGGATTTGCGCGAGGCTGCGCTGCTTCATCCCGACGCGCCGGTGCCGAGCTGAAGAAGGCGGGAGCGAATTGCCGCGCCGGACGTTCTAGACAGCGGTAACAATGTCGTTGACGGCGGATGGCAGGCGATGACGAGCGAAAAGCAGGAGAGCGGCGACCGGCCGCGCAACGCGCAATCGGACGGCGGCGAGGAGAAAGCCGGCTCGGCGGCGTTCGAGCAGGCGAGCGAAGCCATGCATGGACTGCGCTCGGTGATCGACCAGGCATCGCAGACGCTGCGTGACTTGACGCAGGCCGGCGAAGATTGGGCGAAGGGCGCCGAGGACCGCGCCCGTGAGATGGCCAAGGAATTGCGCGGCCAGGGCGAGCGCGCGGTCGGCACGGTCTCGCAGCAGGTCGAGCGGAACCCGCTGACGAGCCTGGCCGTCGCCTTCGCCCTCGGGTTTGTCTGCGCCGCGCTGATCCGCCGCTGAGCCGCGGGATCGGTTGATCGGGGTGCGCCGAAGCCTTATCTGATCGCGGGTGACCGCAGCTTCGCACCCACCCGCCGACATGAGCCGTGAACCGGCCCTCGTGCTCTTTTCCGGGGGCCAGGATTCGACCACCTGCCTCGCCTGGGCGCTCGAGCGCTTTGCCGCGGTCGAGACGGTTGGCTTCGATTACCGGCAGCGCCACCGCGTCGAGCTCGATTGCCGAACCGCGGCGGTCGCCCGCCTGCGCCGCGAATTTTCGCGCTGGAGCACGAGGCTCGGCGCCGACCATCTGGTCGATCTCGGCGTGCTGGGGCAGATCAGCGACACCGCGCTGACCCGCGGCACCGCGATCGCCTTTGCCGAGGACGGGCTGCCCAACACTTTTGTCCCCGGCCGCAATCTGATGTTCTTCACTTTCGCCGCTGCGATCGGCTACCGCCGCGGCGCTCGCCACCTCATCGGCGGCATGTGCGAGACTGATTATTCGGGTTATCCCGATTGCCGCGACGACACCTTGAAGGCATTGCAGGCGACCTTGTCGCTCGGCATGGCTCATCGTTTCGTGATCCACACCCCGTTGATGTGGCGCGACAAGGCGGCGACCTGGGCGCTCGCCGAAAAGCTCGGCGGCGAGGCGCTCGTCACCCTGATTCGCGACGAGACCCATAGCTGCTATCTGGGCGACCGCACCCACCGCCACGACTGGGGCTACGGCTGCGGCGAGTGCCCGGCCTGCGCGCTGCGCCGGGCGGGGTGGGAGGCGTTCGTCAGCCGGCGACCGGCGCCGTAGCAAAAAAAAGCGCCGGACGACGGTCATTCCGGCGCGCGGTGCCGACACAATTCACCCTGGCTTGCACGGGAAACCTCCCGCGCCTATAGCTGGACCGATTGCTGTGCGCGGCCCCAAGAGAGGAATTGATGACGACGAGCAGCAGAATCCGCGTGGGAATTGTCGGGGCCAGCCCGCAGCGCGGCTTTGCCTCGATCGCTCATATCCCGGCCTTGCAGGCGTTGCCGGCATTCGAGATCGCCGCGATCTGCACGACCCGCCAAGCCTCGGCCGAGGCGACGGCGAGGCATTTCGGGGTTCCGCTGGCGTTTTCCGACCCGGAAAAGCTGGCGCAGCACCCCGATGTCGATCTGGTCACGGTCAGCGTCAAGGTGCCCGATCATTACCGGCCGGTTATGGCGGCGATCGCGGCCGGCAAGCATGTCTATTGCGAATGGCCGCTCGGCCGCGACACCGCCGAGGCGGCGCATATGCTCGACGCGGCGGAACGCAAGGGCATCCGGCATGCGGTCGGGCTGCAGGGACAGGTGTCGCCGGCGATCAACTACGTCAGGGACCTGGTCGCCGAGGGCTATGTCGGCCGGGTGCTGGCGGCGACGATGATCGCTGCCGCGCCGAACTGGGGTGCCGCGATCGACCGTGCCTACCAGGCTGACCGCGCCAATGGCGCCAATCTGATGACTATTACCGGCGGCCACACCCTGGATGCGCTGTGCCATTGCCTGGGCGAATTCCGCGAGCTCGCCGCCTTTGTGGTGAGCCAGCGCGACCGTATCCCGGTCGAGGAAACCGGCGAAACCGTCGCCAAGACCGCGCCCGACCAGCTCGTCGTCAACGGCATTGTCGGGGACGGGGCGGTCGTGTCGTTCCAGATTCGCGGCGGCATGGCGCGCGGCACCGAATTCCTGTTCGAAGTTCATGGCGATGCCGGCGATTTGGCGGTTGCCGCCACGTCGCGCACCTCGATGCAGCGCCAGGAGCTGACCGTGAAGGGCGCCCGCGGCGACGGCGCGGCGCTGGCCGATCTGCCGATCCCCGAGCGCTATCGCTGGGTGCCGCCAGGGGTGCCGGCAGGGTCCCCCTACAACGTCGCCCAGCTCTACGCGAAACTGGCCGAATTGATCCGCGACGGCAGCCCGGCCAGCCCCGGTTTCGCCGCCGCCGTCACCCGCCACCGCCTGCTCGATGCGATCCAGCGCGCCTCGGATACCGGACAGAAGCAGGCGATGTAGGAGATTCGCCTCAGCCGCGTCCCGTTGCTTTGCTTGCGACCGTATTGGCGCAGTCGAGGAGCGCGTTCAGCAGCACGTTGCAGCCGGCAGTCAAATCGGCGGGGTTGGCGTCTTCGATCTCGTTGTGGCTGATGCCGCCCTTGCAGGGGACGAACACCATCGCCGCCGGCGCCACCCGCGCCATATAGACCGCGTCGTGGCCGGCGCCGCTGACGATGTCCTGATGCCGGCAGCCCAGTGCCGCGGCGGCGCTGCGCACCGCGGCGACCAATGCCGGGTCGAACGGGGTCGGCGGGAAATACCAGAATTCCTTGACCTCGGCCGCGACCGCAGCCCCCGCCGCGGCGGCCGCGCAGGCTTCACGCAATTCGCGGTCCATCACGGTCAGCGCCGCATCGTCGGGATGGCGGAAATCGACGGTAAAGAAGACCCGGCCGGGGATCGTGTTCCGCGAATTCGGGCTGGCCTGGATAAAGCCCGCGGTGGCGCAGGCATAAGGTGCGTGGGCGTGGCCGATCCGGTTGACGGCGTCGATCATGCGGGCGGCACCGACCAGCGCGTCATGCCGCCGCGGCATCGGCGTCGTGCCGGCGTGCGCTTCCTGGCCGGTGACGGTGATCTCGTACCAGCGCTGTCCCTGCGCGCCGGTAACGATCCCGATCGGTTTGCCGGCCGCTTCGAGGATCGGCCCCTGCTCGATATGCGCCTCGAAATAGGCCGCAACCTGATGCCCGCCGACCGGCTCGGGACCGGCAAAGCCGATCCGTTCCAATTCGGCGCCCAGGGTGACGCCGGGGGCGTTGTTGTCTTGGGTTGCGACCGCTGCTTCGAGCGGAAACACGCCGGCGAACACGCCCGATCCGACCATCGCCGGCGAAAAGCGCGAGCCTTCCTCGTTGGTCCAGGCGACGATCTCGATCGGCGCCGCGGTCTCGTAGCCGAGATCGTTCAAGGTGCGCACGATTTCGAGCCCGGCCATCACGCCATAGGCGCCGTCGAACTTGCCGCCGGTCGGCTGGGTGTCGAGATGGCTGCCGGTCATGACCGGCGGCAGGATCGGATTGCGGCCCTCTCGGCGGGCGAAGATGTTGCCGATCCGATCGACCCGGACGCTGCAGCCGGCCGCCTCGCACCAGCGGATAAAGAGATGCCGGGCTTCGCCGTCGAGATCGCTGGCGGCGAGCCGGCACACCCCGCCCTTCGCGGTGGCACCGATCTGCGCCAACTCCATCAGGCTCGCCCACAGCCGCTCGCCATTGACTTGCAGATTGCGCATCCTGGCCTCGCTCCGTGCGGCGTCGGCCGATCCTACCGCCCGAGGAAGAGGATCGAAAGCGGCCCCGAACATTGGTTCCCGCGCGGCCTCGATCGAGGTTATACAACGGCGCGCAAAGGCTGGGCCGGAGGCAGGGTGCGATGACGAATGGCGGGCTCTCGGTCCAGGGGATCGAGCTGGAAACGGTGCGCCGCGGCGCCGGGCGTCCGGTGCTGCTGCTGCACGGCTTCGACACGATCGACGCCGAGGCGCCGTTTCTCGACCTGCTCGCCCGGCACGCCGAGATCATCGCCCCGTCCTCGCCGGGGTTTGGCCAGTCGCCGCGCCCGCAGGATTTCGACACGGTTTACGATCTCGTGCATCTCTACCTCGCGGCTCTCGACGCGCTGCCGGGCGACAAGGTGACCCTGCTCGGTTTCTCGTTCGGCGGCTGGCTCGCCGCCGAGGTCGCGGCGGCATGCAGCCATCGCCTCGACAAGCTGATCCTGGTCGATCCGCTCGGCATCAAGATCAGCGACCGCGAAACGCCCGACATACTCGACGTCTTCAACCGTTCGCCCGACGAGGTGCGCCGCGCCAGCTGGCACGACCCGGACCGTTTCGCGCCCGATTACAACGCGATGTCGGACGAGGCGCTGGTCGTGCATGCGCGCAATCGCGAGGCGCTGTGCCGCTATGCCTGGCACCCCTACATGTACAACCCGCAGCTGCCGCGCTGGCTCGGCCGGATCGCCGTGCCGGCGTTGGTGCTGTGGGGTGCGAGCGACGGGGTCGTCAGCCCCGATTACGGCCGCGCCTATGCCCATCTGATCCCCAATTCGCGCTTTGAGCTGATCGAACGCGCCGGCCATCATCCCGAGATCGAGCAGCCGCAGGCGTTCGTCGACCACATCGCCCGTTTTCTTGACCCATAACCCGGAATCCGAAGATGCGTGCCTGGTATCATTGCGAGAACGTCTACCCGTTCGTGCCGCAGGAAGTGCTCGACGCGGCGCCGTCGGTGCGGGCCAGCCTGCCGAACAGATATTGCGACCCGAAGATCTCTGCGAAGCTGTTCGAGGAATGCCTCGACGAGCATCTGTTGTGCGACGATCTCGGCGTCAACATCGTCTCGATCGAGCATCATTCCGGCATCAACAGCCTCTATGGCGCAAGCCCGATGATCCTCGGCATCCTCGCCCGGCAGACCAAGAAGGTCCGCATCCTCAGCCTCGGCACCCTGATCACGATCCGCCCCGATCCGGTGCGCATCGCCGAGGAATACGCCACCGCGGATGTGATCTCGCGCGGCCGGCTCGATATCGGCTTCGTCAAGTCGGGCGACAGCGAGATGGTCTCGGGCAACGCCAACCCGGTCGGCTATGTCGAGCGCTTCTGGGAGGCGATCGACCTCATTCAAAAGACCTTGACCTCGCATGACGGCCCGTTCAGCTGGCAGGGCAGGCATTTCACCCACCGTCACGTCAATATCTGGCCGCCCGCCTACCAGCGCCCGCATCCGCCGATGTGGGCGGCGACCGGCGATCCGGAGACCTCGGCCGAGCTCGGCCGGCGCGGCATGGTCAACGCGCTGGTCTTGCGCGGCCCCGAGGCCAGCAAGCGCGCCTTCGACGCCTATCGCGCCGCGCGGCATGAGGCCGGACTGCCGGCGCCGGGCACCGACCGCTTCGCCTATGCGGCCCTCGCCTATGTCGGCGACACCGACGAGGAGGGGTTGCGGGTCGGCAGCAAATTGCTGTGGTTCCTGAACACCAGCCTCAAGCAGTCGCCGCAGATGTCGAAATTCCTGCCGGGACGCACGCCGCCCGAGTTCGCCGCGCAGAATTACCGCAGCGCGCCGCGGCCAGGGAACCAAGCCAATATGCGGCCGGGCCAGAGCCTGATCGGCATTACCGCGGAACAGGCGATCGCCCGCGGCATCCTCGTCGCCGGCAACCCGGACACGGTCCACCGGCAGATCATGGAGATCTACGACCAGGTCGGCGGCTTCGCCAATTTCATCTTCATCGGCCGCTCCGGCTTTCTCGACCACCAGGAAGCCGAGAAGGGCATCCGCCTGATGGCCAGGGAGGTGCTGCCGCGCCTGCCCGCCGCCACCGCCACCCCGGAGGCATCGCGGCAGGCGGCGGAATAGCCGGGCACGGCTCGATCTGCCCCGTCACGCGCCGCGCGATCCCCGCCTGCGCGCGCTTCCTGCGGCGGCGCGGCCGGAATGCGCGCCAGCCCCTCACTGCGCTCGGGCGTGCTCCATGAAATGGAGGACGTCGTTGGTGAATTGCACCGGGTCCTGCAGAAACGAAAAATGGCTGACCTCCGGCTGCAGCAGCAGGCCGCTGTCGGGGATCCGGCTTGCCATGAACTCGGTATTCTCGCGTTTGATGGCCTCGTCGTGGTCGGCGTCGACAATCCAGGTCGGCACGGTTATGCCATGCAATTGCGCCGCGGTGATGTGCGGCTGAGTCGCCCACATCTTGCTGATCTGCGCGAGAAACGCCTGGTACTGATCGGGGGTCGGCGACAATCGCCGGTATTCGATCGCGGCGCGCGCGACAAAGGCATTGAACACGGTGCTTTTGGCAAGGTCTTGAACCCCGCTCGGGTCGGAATTGGCAGCGAAGGCAAACAGCTTCGTCAGCCGCTCGGGATGGTGGATCGCGATTTCCAAGCCGATGATCGCCCCATCGCTCCACCCGACGACGGCGGCCTTGGGGATCTTCAGATAGTCCATCAGACCGACGACGTCGGAGGCCATCAGCTCATACCCGAAGGGTTGGGCATGTGCGCGTGCTGCGGCCGTGGCCGCGGCTGTCCATGACAATCACCTGGTACTGCTTCATCAACACCGGAACCTGGTTTCCCCAGTAATTCGAGTTGGCCAGCCCGCCATGCAGCAGGATTACCGGCGCACCATGGCCGAACACCGCGAACCAGATCCTGATCCCGTTCACCGGGGCATAGCCGGAACGCGCGGAGGGCGGCAGGGTCGGGGTCGGCGGCAGGGTCAGCCACTGCGGCTCGGCGCTCGCCGGATGCGCGACCGCCACCGCCACAAACAGGCAAAGCACCGATAACAGGCGCCGCATGCCGATGTCCTCCCCGATCGCTGCCCGTGCCAGGGATACAACAATTCGGCATCGTTTTGACAAAAGGATCGGCGGAAGCGCCGGCGCATAAGCGGGATTTCGCATGCCGCGGCGCGGCCGGATCTGGTTTCGTAGATCGTGATCTGACCTGAACGGAGAGCTGCCGACCTTATGAGCTCCTTCATCACCTCCCGCTTGACCGGCCGTATTCGCGGATGTCAGACGGGCGCGGGGTCAAGTCCGGCCAGTTGCGGTTCCGTCTGATCGGACAATGCTCTAGGCCTTCGGCCTGCGGACGTGCGCCGCGGGCACCCAAGTCCTCAGCGGCCGCAAACGGGAGACGTGGATTACCGGGACGAGCCCGGTGATGACGAAAAGAGGGGCAGCGGCCGCGGCTGCCTACCCCGCCGCGCGCCGCGCGATCTCCGCCCGCGCCTCGTCGATCCGCGAGCGCACCCACTGCACCCATTCCGCCGGCCAAGCCGTCGCGGCGACCGTCAGGCATGCCTCCCACGCCGCCACCGCCTCCTCCAGCCGCGCCGTCCCGCTCTCCCGCCCCCCGAGCGTCGAGAGCGCGTCGCCGAGGTTGTTCTGCGTCATCGCCCATTGGAGCGGCACGCGCTCGCGCGTCCATTCCTCCAGCGCCGCGCGGTAGGCGGCGACCGCCTCCTCCAGCCGCGCCGTCCCGCTCTCCCGTTCCCCGAGCGTCGAGAGCGCGTTGCCGAGGTTGTTCTGCGTCATCGCCCAGTCGAGCGGCACGCGCTCGCGCGTCGTATTCCGCCAGCGCGGCGCGGTAGGCGGCGACCGCCTCGTCGAGCCGGGCCGTCCCGCTCTCCCGTTCCCCGAGCGTCGAGAGCGCGTTGCCGAGGTTGTTCTGCGTCATCGCCCAGTCGAGCGGCACGCGCTCGCGCGTCCTTTCCGCCAGGGCGGCGCGGTAGGCGGCGACCGCCTCGTCGAGCCGGGCCGTCCCGCTCTCCCGTTCCCCGAGCTCTGGAGCGCGGTGCCGAGGTTGTTCTGCGTCATCGCCCAGTCGAGCGGCACCCGCTCGCGCGTCCTTTCCGCCAGCGCGGCGCGGTAGGCGGCGACCGCCTCGTTCCGAGCCGCGCCGTCCCGCTCTCGCGTCCCCGAGCTCTGGAGCGCGCTGCCGAGGTTGTTCTGCGTCTCGCCCAGTCGAGCGGCACGCGCTCGCGCGTCATTTCCGCCAGGGCGGCGCGGTAGGCGGCGACCGCCTCGTCCAGCCGGGCCGTCCCGCTCTCGCGTTCCCCGAGCCTCTGGAGCGCGGTGCCGAGGTTGTTCTGCGTCATCGCCCAGTCGAGCGGCACGCGCTCGCGCGTCCTTTCCGCGAGCGCGGCGCGGTAGGCGGCGACCGCCTCGTCGAGCCGCGCCGTCCCGCTCTCCCGTTCCCCGAGCCTCGAAGCGCGTGCCGAGATTATTCTGGGTCCCTGCCCAGTCGAGCGGCATCCGCTCGCGGTCTGCATCGCGCAGAGCAAGCTCGTACAGGTCGATTGAGGCGAGGAGGGAATCGTTCCGCCCGGCGCGGTCACCGAATGCCTGGAGTGAATTCGCCGCGTTCAGCGCGTAGCGCCAACGTGCATCCGCTCGGCGCTTCGGCCAGCACGGCCACCCCGTCTTGATAAAATCGCGTGGCCGAGGCCAGGTCGAAGCGCAGCAGCGCGGCCCCCGCCTGCTGCGCACAGGTATCCGCTTCCTCCTCCAACGCCGCCACGAAGTCGGCGTGTGCCTCGTCGGCGGCGCGCCGTCGTCGCTCCGATAGCGTCCGTTGCCGCCCGCGGATCACCGCCAGCAATCGCTCGGCCGCATCCAGATCGGCGGCCGCCAGCGCGTTGCCCGCCTGCTGCTTGAGGCTGGCGATCCCGGGGTCGTCGTTCCTCTGTTGCTGCAATGCGTCGCGCATCGCAGCAAAGCGGCGGGCCAGCTCGTCGAAGGCGCCGGGGATTGCCGCCGGCTCGATGCCGGCCAAGCCGGCCGTGACGAGCAACCGGTCCACGACTTCGCGCGGCACGCGATATTCTGCCGTCGTTGTGGCGATCTCGCGCGCGAACATTGCCTTCAGGTCGCCGAGCTGTTGTTGCATAGCCGCTTGGCCGGTGAGCAGCTCCTCGGTTCGTCCGAGCAGAACCTGCTGCACCGGGATGCCGATCAGCGCGGCAAAATCGCGGTCCCGTTTGGCCTCCTCGTAGGCGCGTCGTACGAGGCAGCGCAGCAGCCGCTCGCCGAATGTGCCGTTGCGGAACATCTCGTCGCCGCGCCCCGCCATCGAGACGACGAGATCAGCGATCCGTTCGGTGTCGAGATTGGCTCGCGCGACGCTCAGCCCGTCAGGCAGGCATTTCGGAAGAATGTCGTCGAGCGCGGCGACCGCTGCCGCTGCGTCCGCCCGGCCCGACGGGTCGGAGCCGAATTCGGCGCGCAGCCACTCGCCGCTGTTCCGCTCGATTTGCGTCTGGAGGCGACCGGCGGCCGCGCGCGCAACATCACGCGGACGGTCATGCAGCGCCTCGCCGGCTTCGACCGAAGTCGCGCCAATCTCAAGGAAGGTGGCGACCGACTCGTGGTCAAGCGCCTTCGACGCTCCCGCCAGCCACGTGAAGGCGAGCGAACCGAGCTTCCACGCGACGGCGGCGTCCAGCACCGCTCCCCTCCCTGTGGGGTAATCCCCGGATCACTATGACTGAGGAGGGGAGCGAGATTCAACACGCGGCCGGCGGTCCTTGATTTTCGCGCAGCTCTCCGCATCTGCTGACGGCCACCGGGCGACGGATGATGTTCTATTTGGCGGTGGGAGGCAGTGACGGATGGTTCCCGACAAATTCCCGGTACCATGCCAACAATTCCCGGTTCGGTCGCAGCGAATTCCCGGTTACCCGCTACGGGAATTTCGCGGCAAGCAATTGATTCGATAGCTGTTTACTTTGATAATTTTGAGCACATTCGAATTTTCGACGGGAATAACCGGGAATTATGGGAATTTTACGCGACCCCTTCAGCGCAGTGGGATCGGGGTTGCGGGGCGGTTGGGCGGCGGGGTTAAATCGGCGGAACGCAAGGATGGGAGATAGGCGATGGACGACGCGACACCCCGGATCGATCCCGAGCTGGTTGCGGCAGGGCGGCTGTTGCAGGAGCGCGGCCTGGTGGCGCCCGACCGCACCAAGGTGCCGCTCTCCGAGGTACGCGCCGCGGTCGACCGGATCGGCGCGTTTCTCGGAGAAGGCTCGGTGCCGCTGCGGCAGGAGCGCGACCTGACCCTGCCCGGCCCGCACGGGCAGGTCCCGTGCCGGCTCTATCTGCCCGACGATGCCGAGCGGCCGCCGCTCCTCGTCTATGCGCATGGCGGCGGCTTCATGCAGGGCAGCATCCCGAGCTGGGATGCGATGCTGCGCGAATTGGTGCGCCAGTCGGGGGTGGCGGCACTGTCGGTCGATTACAAGCTGTCGCCCGAGCACCGCTTTCCGAAGGCGTTCGAGGAGATGGCGGCGATCACCCGACTCGCCGCGCGCGAAGGCGCCGGGCTCGGCATCGATCCGACGCGGCTTGCGGTCGGCGGCGATTCGGCCGGCGGCACTCTGGCGCTCGCCGCGGCGCTGGCGTTGCGCGACGAAGGGGTGCGCGCGCTGCGCTTCATGCTCTTGGTCTACGGCGTCTATTCGACCGACAGCGAGAGCCCGTCGTGGCAGCGCTTCGGCCAGGGCGCCGGGCTGTCGCAGACGCAGATGCGCTGGATCTGGGAGACCTATCTCGAAAAGCCGGAGCAGCAGCAGGATTGGCGTGCGGCGCCGATCCTCGGCAGCCTTGAGGGGCTGCCGCCGGCGCATCTGATCGTCGGCAGCCTCGACCCGCTGCAGGACGACAGTCGGCGCTTGGCCGCGGCGCTGAAGGAGGCAGGCGTGCCCCATACGCTCAACGTCTATGACGGCCTCAACCACGGCTTCATCCGCTATGGCAGGCTGGTCGCCGCGGCGCGCGGCGCGCTCGGCGATTGCGCCGCGGCCTTGCGCAAAGGGCTGGCTAAAGCGGCGGCTTAGCCGGCCGAGGGGCGTGCCGGCCGGATTTGCCGTCGCGCGCGGCGCGCTGCTCGGCCGGCCCTTCGCTGCGGGTCAGGTTGTAGGCGGTGTTGACCAGCGCCACGTGCGAAAACGCCTGCGGAAAATTGCCGAGCTGGCGCTTTGCGCGCGGGTCGTATTCCTCGGCCAGCAGGCCGACATCGTTCGCCAGCCCCAGCAGGCGCTGGAAGAGCTCGCTGCGCTTCGGCGATGCGCCCTTGCAGGACGAGATTGTCGGCGAGCCAGAAGCTGCAGGCGAGAAACGCCCCCTCGCCCGGCGGCAATCCGTCGACCCCGCTGCCGGTGTGGTAGCGCAGCACGAACCCGTCGACGACGAGGCCGCGCTCGATCGCCGCGACGGTGCCGATGATGCGCGGGTCGCTCGCCGGCAGAAACCCGACCAGCGGCAGCAGCAGCAGGCTCGCGTCGAGCGCCTTTGAGCCATAGGCCTGGACAAAGCTGCCGAGAGCGGGATCGAACGCCTGGCGACAGATCTCGGCGTGGATCTCGTCCCGCACCCGCCGCCAGCGCTCGATCAAGCCGCCGCCGCCGGCCTGTTCGAGGAGCTTGACCGCCCGGTCGAACGCCACCCACGCCAATACCTTCGAGTGGGTGAAATGCTGCGGCGGCCCGCGTACCTCCCAGATGCCTTCATCGGGCTGGTTCCAGACCGTCGCCAGATGGTCGAGCAGCGCCCGCCCGATCGGGGCGGCGCGTTCGGCCGGGGGCAGTCCGTGCAGCGAGCCGTGATACAGCGCATCGACGACTTCGCCGTACACGTCGAGCTGGGTCTGGTCGACGGCGCCGTTGCCGATGCGGACCGGCCGAGATTCTTCGTACCCGGGCAGCCAGGGCACTTCCCATTCGGTCAGGCGGCGCTCGCCGGCGATCCCGTAAATGACTTGCAGCTGGTCCGGGCTGCCTGCCACGGCGCGAAACAGCCAGTCCCGCCAGTCCCGCGCCTCGTCGTAATAGCCGCCATGCATCAGCGCCAGCAGGGTGAACGTCGCGTCGCGCAGCCAGCAAAACCGGTAATCCCAATTGCGGGCGCCGCCGAGCTGCTCGGGCAGCGAGGTCGTCGGCGCGGCGACGATGCCGCCGGTCGGCGCGTAGGTCAGCCCTTTCAACACGACCAGCGAGCGCTTGACCATATCGGTCCACGGTCCCGCGGCGGCGCACCGGTCGGACCACCGGTGCCAGAATGTTTCGGCGTCTTCCAGCGCGCGTTCGGGATCGATCGGCCGCGGCGGCGGCAAATGAGAGGGTCCCCAGCTCAGCGTGAAGGGCACCGTCGCGCCGGCGCCGACGGTGAATTCCCCGACCGTCTTCATGTCCTCGCCGCGCAGCGGC
Organism: uncultured Alphaproteobacteria bacterium; assembly: GCA_963814865.1. Lineage (GTDB taxonomy): Bacteria > Pseudomonadota > Alphaproteobacteria > ATCC43930 > CGMCC-115725 > AP-15. The sequence continues at coordinate 100,690 of CAWFEN010000010.1, forward strand.
GCCGGCGTGCGCAGCACCACCCTGTCCGGCCCGCCGATCGCCGATATGCCGCCTTCCGGCAGCCGCTCGACCCACGGCACCACGGCGCCATACTCGAAGCGCAGGATGAATTCAGTACGCATCGCGACATTCCCGCGCAGGCCTCGGACCAGACGCACGAGGTGCGAGGGAGAGTGGTGCGGCCGCATCAAATCGATCAGCGCGACGCTGCCCTCGGCGGTCTCGAACACGGTTTCAAGCACCAGCGAGGCGCCGCGATACCGGCGCGTCACCCGAGCCGCGGGGTCGACCGGCGCGATCAGCCAGCGGCCGTGCTCGGGCTCGCCGAGGAGCGCCGCGAAGCAGGCGGCGGAGTTGAATCGCGGCAGGCACAGCCAGTCGATCGAACCGTTGCGGCCGACGAGCGCCGCGGTGGCGCAATCGCCGATCAGCGCGTAGTCCTCGATTCGCAGTTTTTTTGCCATCCATCCATTCCCGCGCCGCAAAAGGTCGGCCTTCAATATGGTAACGGCCTCGCGCCGACAGCGATCCAGGGGCATTTCCGGGCCCCGCCGCGGCACTCCTGTGAACTCGATCATAGATTTGTCGACGCAGGCGGCGAAATCGTTACAAGAGAGCGCGTCCGCAAACGCGGGCTTGTCGGAGCCATCGGGACGACCTACCTGCTCCCCGATAAGGCGGGTCGGTGGGCGCCGAACCGGGGGATCGTCCGTCATCGCGGCTGCGTGGACGCGATGGGCAGGACGACGGCCGCAGCAAGCTCGCCCCGGGCCAACGGCATCCATTGCAGGCGCGGTATGGGCGAGCCGGGAGTTCGAAGATGAGCAAGCTGGTCGGGCTTCTGGCCCGGATAGAAAAGATCACGAGGCTGTGCCTCGCCCTGTTGCTGGCGGGCGGCACCGTTGCCGCCGGCGCGCTGCCGGCCGGCCCGCAGGACAGCGTCCGCAGCTTCTACAACGTCTTGCTCGAAACCATGAAGAATGCCCAGGCGCTCGGCGAAGGCGGGCGCTATGCGGCACTCTCGCCCGTCGTCCACCGGGTGTTCGACCTGCCTTTCATGGCCCGGCTGGCAGTTGGCCCGGCCTGGCAGAATTTCACCCCGAACCAGCGCCAGCAGGTGACGGAGGCGTTTGGACGCTACGTCTCGGCGACCTACGCCGACCGGTTCGGCAGCTATTCGGGCGAGGCTCTGCAGGTCACCGGCGAGCGGCCCTACGGTGCCGGGGCGATCGTGCAGACCCGGATCGTGAAACCCAACACCGACCCGGTATCGATCGACTATCTGATGCAGCAGAACCAAGGTGCGTGGCAGGTCTCCGACGTCTATCTCGACGGCACGATCAGCCAGCTCGCGACCCAGCGCTCGGAGTTCCAATCGATCCTGCGCCGGCAAGGCGTGGATGGCTTGATTTCAGCGCTGGACCACAAGGTCGACCTGCTGACGAGCAGCATGGCGAGGTCGCAATAGCGCGGCGCGGCTTTGGCCGGCGGTCCGGCGCCGGCAGGCGGATCGAGCAACGGGCCGAGTTCCGGCCGGATCACCCTTGCAGAGCTGGACCGCGAGGGCGCTGGTGACCAGCAGGCCTGACGGGCGATCGTAAAATGGGCGTCGCCGGGCGCGAGGCGGTGAGGGGATGCCGCACCCGTGCGCGACCAGCTGGCAGGCCGGGGGGTCAGCCGCCGCCGATCTTCGGGATCAGGTAGATTTCGCTCTCGGGGTTGAGCGGCGCCAGATAGGCGTCCTGAAAGATCTCGCCATCGATCGCCACCGCCATCCCCTCCTCGACCTGATGGCCGAGGCCGGGGAAGCGGCGGTCGAGTTCTAGGATCAGGCGGCGGAAATTATTCGCCTCCACGTCGAATTCGGAGACGCCGCCGGTAAACCGGCGAGCGCTCGATCCCGAAATAACGACGTGGGGCATCTTCAATACTCCGGTCTCGTCACGTCCCCGAAGACCGTAAACGGCGGCACCGAGTTACTCCGCTGCCTGACGCACCGGCTCTTCTGCGTCGATCGCCTCGCGCAGCCTGGGCGGCGACATCGGCAGGTCGCGCATCCGCACCCCGGTCGCGGCGGCGATCGCATTGGCGACCGCGGCCATCGGCGGCACGATCGGCACCTCGCCGACGCCGCGGGCGCCGAAAGGATGGCGCGGGTTCGGCACCTCGACCATGACCGCATCGATCATCGGCACATCGGGCGCCACCGGACAGCGGTAATCGAGAAAGCCAGGGTTCTCCAGGCGCCCGTCCTTGTCGTAGATGTACTCCTCGTTCAACGCCCAGCCGATGCCCTGGGTCACCCCGCCCTGGATCTGGCCTTCGACATAGGAGGGATGGATCGCCCGGCCGACATCCTGGATCGCGGTATAGCGCAGGATCTTGACGTAGCCGGTTTCCTTATCGACCTCGACATCGCAGATGTGCGTGGCAAAGCCGGGGCCCGCCCCTTGCGCGTTGATCGAGATCTCGGCGCTGATCGGGCCGCCGGTGCGTCCCGCTTTGAGGGCGATCTCCGCGAGCGGCAGCGGCTCGAAGCTGCCGGCATTGGCGCCGGCGGGATAGGCGCAGCCATCCTTCCACTCGACCGCGTCGGGGCTGATGTCCCAGATCATCGCGGCGCGCTTCCGCAGCTCCTCGACGACCTTCTCGGCGGCCTGGGTCGTGGCCATGCCGGTCGCAAAGGTGACGCGGCTGCCGCCGGTCAGGAACGAAAAGCCGATCGAGCTGGTGTCGGCGACGATCGGGCGCACGCGCTCGACCGGAATACCCAGGATCTCTGCCGCCATCATCGCCATCGAGGCGCGCGAGCCGCCGATATCCGGGGTCCCGACGGCAACGACCGCAGTCCCGTCCTCGTTGATATGGCAGGCAGCGCTCGACTCGCCGCCGATGTTGAACCAGAAGCCCGAGGCGACGCCGCGGCCCTGGTTGGGGCCGAGCTTTTCCTGCAGATGCGGGTGGTTCTTCGCCGCGTCGACGGTCTCGGCGTAGCCGATATTGACATAGGTCGGCCCGTGCGCCGCCTTGGTGCCGTCCCTGGCGGCATTCTTCTCGCGCAGCAGCAGCGGGTCGATGCCGAGCTGGAGCGCCAGCTCGTCCAGGCAGCTTTCGACGCCGAAGGATGAGATCGGCGCACCCGGCGCGCGGTAGGCCGCCACCTTCGGCCGGTTCGAGACGACATCGTAGCCGACGATGTTGACGTTCGGGATGTCGTACATCGCAAAGCCGCACATGCAGCCCGGTCCCACCGGCGAGCCCGGAAAGGCGCCGGCCTGGTATTTGAGCGCGAGGTCGGCGGCGACGATCGTGCCATCCTTCTTGGCGCCGATCTTGACCTCGATGACCCCGCCCGAGGTCGGCCCGGTGCCGCGGAACACCTCCTCCCGGCTCATCACCATCTTGATCGGCCGGCCGGATTTCCGCGCCAGCGCCAGGGCGAGCGGTTCGAGATAGACGAGCGTCTTGCCGCCGAAGCCGCCGCCGATCTCGGCCGGGATCGCGCGGATGTTCGAGATGTCGATGCCGAGCAGTTTGGCGCAATAGGCGCGGACCATGAACTGGCCCTGGCTCGAACTCCAGATCGTGCACTGGTCGTCGGCGGCGACCGAGACGACGCAGGCATGCGGCTCGATATAGCCCTGGTGCACGGGCTTGGTCGTATAGCGGCGCTCGATGATGATTTCGGCCGCGCGGAACCCGGCCGCTGCATCGCCTTTGGTGAACGCGACCCGCTTGGCAATGTTGGAGGGGTGGGTCGGCTTCGGGTCGACGCCCTGCGTGAACAGATCGTCATGCAGCAATGGCGCGTCGGGCTGCATCGCCTCTTCGACATCGATGACGTGCGGCAGTACGTGATAGTCGACCTCGATCAGCTCGCACGCCTGCTCGGCGATCGCTTGGGAGGTCGCGGCGACGGCGGCGACCGCATGGCCGTCGTAAAGAGCCTTTTCGCGCGCCATGCAGTTGCGCGACAGGTCGCGGAAGTTCATCGGCCCTTCGCCGACAAACGCTTCTTCCGACGCGATCGGCGGGAAATCCTCCCAGGTGATCACCGCCTTGACGCCGGGCAGGGCGCGCGCCTTCTCCGTATTGATCGACAGGATGCGGGCATGCGCGTGCGGGCTGCGCTTGACCTTGCCCCACAGCATGCCGGGCATCACCATGTCGGCGCCGAAATTAGCTCGCCCGGTGACCTTGTCGACGCCATCGGGCCGGATCGGACGGGTGCCGACGATCTTCTGAAATTCCTTCGCGATATACGTCATGACAACCTCATTCCTGTTCCAACCGTCGCCCCGCAAAAGCGGGAGCCCAGGTGCAACCGGCAAATCGGTGCCGGTTCTGGATCCTCGCTTTCGCGGGAATGACGGGATTAATCCCTATTCCGCCGCCTGGCGCATCGGCTCCGAATGGTCGATCGCGGCCAGCACTCGCGGCGGCGACATCGGCAGATCGCGCAGCCGGATCCCGGTCGCATCGGCGATCGCGTTGGCGACCGCCGCCATCGGCGGCACGATCGGCACCTCGCCGACGCCGCGGGCGCCGAACGGATGGCGCGGGTTCGGCACCTCGACCATGACCGTGTCGATCATCGGCATGTCGGACGCGACCGGAACCCGATAATCGAGGAAGCCGGGATTTTCGAGACGGCCATCCTTGTCGTAGATGTATTCCTCGCTGAGCGCCCAGCCGACCCCTTGGGCCACCCCGCCCTGCATCTGCCCTTCGACATAGGAGGGATGGATCGCGCGGCCGACATCCTGGATCGCGGTGTAGCGCAGGATCTTGACGTGGCCGGTCTCCGGGTCGACCTCGACATCGCAGATATGGGTCGTGAAGCCCGGCCCCTGGCCTTGCGCGTTGATCTGCACCTCGGCGCTGATCGGGCCGCCGGTACGCGCCGATTTGGCGGCGAGCTCGGCCAAGGGCAGCGGCTCGAAGCCGCCGGCATTGGCGCCGGCCGGGAATGCTTTCCCGTCCTTCCACTCGACCGCCTCGGGGCTGATGTCCCACATCACCGCGGCGCGTTTTTTCAGCTCTTCGACGATCTTTTCGGTCGCCTGCGTCACCGCCATGCCGCCGGCAAAGGTGACGCGGCTGCCGCCGGTCGAGGCGCTGAAGCCGATCGCCGTGGTATCGCCGACGACCGGGCGCACGCTTTCGAACGGAACCCCCAGCACCTCGGCCACCATCATCGCCATCGAGGCGCGCGAGCCGCCGATGTCCGGATGTCCTTCGGTCACCGTGACCGTGCCATCCTCGTTGACATGCACGGCGGCGCTCGATTCGCCGCCGGCATTGTGCCAGAAGCCCGAGGCGACGCCGCGGCCCTGGTTGGGTCCGAGCGGGACTTTGTACTGGGCGTGCGCTTTCGCTTCTTCGATGGTCCTCATATAGCCGATGTTGGTCCAGGTCGGTCCGTGCGCGGATTTGGTGCCGTCATGCGCGCCGTTGATTTCGCGCAATGCCAGCGGATCGATGCCGAGCTCGCGGGCCAGCTCGTCGAGGCAGCTCTCGACCGCGAACGAGCCGATCGGTGCGCCCGGCGCCCGATACGCCGCGACCTTGGGACGGTTGCACAGCACATCGTAGCCGGTGACCAGCACGTTCGGCAGGTCGTAGGGCGCCATCCCGCAGATGCAGCCCTGCTGGACCGGCGAGCCCGGGAATGCACCCGACTGGTATTTGAGGACGGCCTGAGCGGCGACGACGCGGCCGTCCTTCTTGGCGCCGAGCTTGACGTCGATGACCGCGCCCGAGGTCGGCCCGGTGGCGCGGAACACCTCCTCGCGGCTCATCACGATCTTGACCGCCCGGCCCGATTTCTTCGACAGCATATAGGCCAGGGGCTCGAGATAGACGATCGTCTTGCCGCCGAAGCCGCCGCCGATCTCGGCCGGGATCGCGCGAATATTGGCGATGTCGGCACCGACGATCCGCGAAGTATAGCCGCGGACCATGAACTGGCCCTGGCTCGAGCTCCAGATCGTGGTCTGGCCGTCCGCCGCCACCGCGACGACGCAGGCATGCGGCTCGATATAGCCCTGGTGCACCGGCTTGGTCGTATAGCGCCGCTCGATCACGATTTCGGCCTCGGCAAAGCCGGCCTCGACATCGCCTTTGGCAAAGCGCACGACCTTGGCAATGTTGGAGGGCTTGGTCGGCTTGGGCTCGACCCCCGCGGTAAAGATGTCGTCGTGCAATAACGGCGCGTCCGGCGCCATCGCCGCCTCGACATCCATGACGTGCGGCAATACCTCGTACGCGACCTCGATCAGGTCGAGCGCCTGTTCGGCGATCGCCGGGGAAATTGCTGCGACCGCGGCGACCGCATGACCCTCGTAGAGCGCCTTGCCCTGGGCCATGCAATTGCGCGACAGGTCGCGAAGATTGGCCGGGGCGGCGCCGATAAACGCCCTGTCCGGCGTCACGTCGGGGAAATCGGCGCGGGTGATCACGGCTTTGACGCCGGGCAATGCCATCGCCTTGGCGGTGTCGATCGACAGGATGCGCGCATGGGCATGCGGGCTGCGCTTGACCTTGCCCCACAGCATCCCCGGCATCACCATGTCGGCGCCGAAATTGGCGCGGCCGGTGACTTTGTCCACACCATCGGGCCGGATCGGACGGGTGCCGACGACCTTCAGCGACGCTTTTTCGAGATACGACATTATGCTGCCTCCCCTCGCATGACCGCAGCAGCGTCAAGCACCGCGCGGATGATCTTGTCGTAGCCCGTGCAGCGGCAGAGATTGCCGGCCAGCCAATAGCGGGTTTCTTCTTCGGTCGGGTTCAGATTCTCGTCGAGCAGCGCCTTGGCGGCGACGATGAACCCGGGTGTGCAGAAGCCGCATTGCAGGGCCGCGTGCTCGAGAAATTTCTGCTGCACCGGGTGCAGATGATCGCCTTGGGCGATCCCTTCGACGGTCTGGATCTTGCGGCCTTCGGCCTCGGGGCCGAGCATCAGGCACGAGCAGCTGATCCGCCCGTCGACAATGACGGTGCAGGCGCCGCAATCGCCTGAGCTGCAGCCCTCCTTGGTGCCGGTCAGGTTCAGCTCGTCGCGCAGAACGTCGAGCAGCGTCTGCTGCGGCTCGCACAGAAATTCGACGGGCTCGCCGTTGATGATCGTCGATACGTGGTGTTTGGCCATTAGCGTGCTCCAGCTCGTTCAAAGGCAATGGCGGCCGCCCGGCGTGCCAGGACGCCGGCGACCTTGGTGCGGTATTCGATCGTGCCGCGCTTGTCGGTGATCGGCTTGCAGGCGCGCCGCGCCGCGGCATCGAGCGCCGCCAGTGTCGGCTCGTCGAGCCGATGCCCGATCAGCGCTTTGGCAGCGTCTTCGACGATGAGCTGCGTCGGCGCCACGGCGCCCAGCACGACGCGCGCATCGGTGCATACGCCGCCGGCATCGAGCGTGACGTTGACGCCGCAGCCGACGACGGCGATGTCCATCTCGGTGCGCGGGATGAAGCGCAAATAGGCGTCGGCCTGGTGCGGCTTTGGTTTCGGCAGGTGAAACTCGACGATGAACTCGCCCTTGGCGAGCGAGGTCCGGCCCGGCCCGATGACGATCGCCTCGACCAGGGCTTCGCGTTTGCCGCCGGGGCCGGCGATCACGCAGGTCGCGCGCGCCGCGATCAGCGCCGGCACGCTGTCGGCCGCCGGCGAGGCGTTGCACAGATTGCCGGCGAGCGAGGCGCGTCCCTGGATCTGCTCCGAGCCGATCAGGTCCATGCCTTCGACGATCCCGGGCCAGGCATGGGTCAAGGCTTCGTTTTCGAAGATCACAGCTCCCGACGTCGCGGCGCCGACCACAAAGCGATCGTTCTCCTCGCGAATGCCGATCATCCCGGGGATCCGCTTGGTGTCGACGATGATGTCGGGCCGCATCCGGCCCGAGCGCAACTGCACCAGAAGATCGGTGCCGCCGGCAAGCACCTTGGCCAGGCCCGAGCTGCCGGCCAGGATCTTGACGGCCTCGTCCACGGTCGTCGGTGCGGTAAAGCTCAAACTGGGCATGTCAGCTCCTAAATGACGCGGGCAAATTCCCGCTTGCGCACAGCCGCACGATGCAACCCCGATCGCGGGCGCCGGCCGAGCAACGCGCGATCCTCGATTACACTATGATCCAAGCCGGCGTGAAGCGCTATGTTCGGATGTGCCCGACAACCCGCGCTGCGCCGCACCATGATCCCGATCATAGGCGATATGGTCCTCGATGACAGCCAGATCGAGGAAAGCTTCATCCGCGCGTCGGGCCCGGGCGGCCAGAACGTCAACAAGGTCGCGACCGCGGTCCAGCTGCGCCTCGATCTCGCCCGGCAGCCGGGCCTGCCGCCGGAAGTTCGCGAGCGGGCGGCGCGGCTCGCCGGAAGGCGGCTGACCCAGGACGGCGTCCTCGTCATCAGCGCCCGCCGCTTCCGCACCCAGGAGCGCAACCGCCGCGACGCGCTCGATCGCCTGGTCGCCCTGTTCCGCCGCGCCGCCACCCCCCCGCCGCCGCGCCGCCCGACCAAGCCCACCGCCGCCGCCAGGCGCCGCCGCCTCGAAGCCAAGACCCGCCGCGCCACCCTAAAGCAGCAGCGCCGCCCCGAGCGCGAAGACCCTGGCGGCTGAAAGCCGACCCCACTTTCCGCGGCCCCTGCCCGTTCCCCGCTTGCGTGTTTTCCATGCGGGCCCTGCTGCCCGCACGATGAAACAGACTTCGGCGAACGGCAGGACCGGCCCGTGATTACCTGGGGGGAGGTCCGTAACGCCTGTAAAGATATAAAAAGTGCCCGCTATTTCGCTGAGGTTCTTGAAACGGCAACTTTTCGATACGAGGGCCTTGCGGTCGAAAGTAGCGGATCCGCCAGAACGGCGGCTAGCCCGGATATCTCATAGGGCAGGTGCATCGGGGCCCTGGCTCTGAGAAAATCGTGTTGCACAAGCGGTTTATCTGAGGGCCAAGGGGATCCCGATGCAGACAGAGCGTAGCGCGGATTTGTCAGGGTTTGCACGCGTCGAGGGGCGAGCGGTGGTGGCGGCATTCGACGGCGGCGCGATGACCTCGGAGGCCGGCGCGATGCTGCTCGGTGCAGCCGATGGTCAGATCCGGCTGATCGAGCGATTTGCCGGCTGTTTCACCGATTACGGCCGACCACCGACCCCGACGCCCGGCTCTATCGCAAGAGCCTACCCCTGGCTTGAACAGGGGGCCGGGCAAGGAGGCCAAGCTGGCGTTCATGGGTCATGCGCTGATGGAGAACCGCAACGGCTTGGTGGTGGGTGCCGTAGCGACGCGCGCCTCGGGCCATGCCGAGCGCCTGGCAGCGCTGGCCCTGATCGAGCCCCATGCCGAACGGCTGCAACCGGTCACGCTCGGCGCCGACAAGAGCCTGCCCCTGCGAAGGCAGGGGGCTACGACAGTGCCGACTTTGTCGAGGAATTGCGCGAGCGGGCGGTCACCCCGCATGTCGCGCGGAACCAGAACGGCCGGCGCTCGGCGATCAAGCCTGCCCCGGCGCAGGCCGGGGGACGCACCACCCGCCATCCCGGCTACGCGATCTCGCAGCGCCTCCGCAAACGCATCGAGGAAGCCTTCGGCTGGGCCAAGACGGTGGCCGGTCTACGCAAGATGCGTCATCGCGGCCTGCCCAAGATCGATTGGGAATTCACCCTGGCAATGGCCGCCTACGATCTCGTTGGCCTGCCCAAACTGCTCGCCAGGGCCGCCACGTGACGACTTCTCCGACACTCCGGCCCAGCCCGCCAATGCCCTCTACCCGCAAAAATCTCAGGCGGCCCGCCGCTCAAACTTCTCTGACCCGCCCCAAAGACCTCGCCCAGAACCCGGAAACGCCAAAGCTCACCCCTTTTTCAGCAGCCTGCTAGCCACACCTTTGTTGCCGACTACAATCGCACCCGCCTGCGCTGTCTCGATTACATCGCACCCGCCGAACTCCTCGCTAATCTCACGGGACAAAACACGCAGGCGGGGGCAGGCCCGGCTGGGTGCGCTCCAGCGCCTGGCATTGCGATTTCTCGTCGCAGCACAGCACCAGCGCCTTGTCCGGCGGGTTGAGATAAAGCCCGATCACGTCCCAGAACTTCTCTTCGAAACGCTTGTCGCTCGACAGCTTGAAGGTGCGCGCGAGATGCGGCTTGATGGGGGCGGCGAAACCTCACAATAATTGACGACGCGATTTAGGACAAAAGTGTTTCCACTTTTTCCGCAAAATGCGCGGTGGGACACTTTTAGGGTCTAAGCCCTTGAAAGATTTCAGGTGCGATTAGGTGGTGGTGCCCAGGGGCGGAATTGAACCACCGACACACGGATTTTCAGTCCGTTGCTCTACCAACTGAGCTACCTGGGCATTCAGAAATTATATCAGTGCATTACACCGGTATTTCTCAGCTCCTCCGTTCGCCTTCGGCAGCGATTTGCCACCTGAAAACCCCGTGTGTCTACCGCAAAGCGGCGCGCGTTAGAGCATACCAGATTGGATTTGGCAATCCCGACCGCTGTGCGGGGAACATGGTCCGGTTGTCGTCTGGCGGCAATCTGGTTCCGGAGCGTCCCCCCCGCATTCCATCTGCTGCGGGCAACAGGGTCTGGATGCGTCCTTTGGAGACGTGGCGCTTTCGCCCCCCGGCCTACGCCGGAGCAGGCTGTTGATCTTCTTGCCGGTGATGAGCCACGCCACTGCCTCGCAGCGTGCTCGTGATCGAGCCTATGGGCGCCGGGCACGCGCATCCGGCTCAAGGGTCAAGGTTGGGTAAACGGCGTCCCGGCGTCGTAGCGCACCTTTGCCGGCAGCGTGTACACGACACCATTGATCGGATCGACCCAAGGCCACTTATAGCCTCTGCCAGTGTTGAAGAACGCGGGCTTCGATGACAGATAGAGTGACTTCGGCAGGGTATGATCAGGTATCGACGGATCCCAAGTCACTTGGTTCTGCACGTAGTCGTAGTTTCCGTGAATGATGGCGGTCACGGATACTTCGGGATCGGTCGCATGGTTGCAAATATCCCAGCCGAGTGTAAGAATAGCAGGGGTGGCGGCCGTGGGGTCGCTGTAAACCCAGCCGCTCATATGGCCGAACGTCCCGAGCACGTTGCCGATGTAGCTGTTGTAATACGCCCAATTCATTAGAGAAGCCGCGCGCAGCGGACCGTTATTGCCCGGTTGGTTAGTCAGATCATTTACGGTCGTGTTGCTGAGGTAGGCCGTGAACGGCGCACGGAAGCCGGTGAACCAGTTGCGGAAAAAGGTCTGTTTTACGGCCGAACCCCAGGTGCCGTCTTCGTCCCCGTCGAACGCTTCATTGCCCTCGAACAGGATGTGATGCGATCCTATCATGTGGCTGCCGTTGATGCCTGTCTCCACCCAGGCACCATTACCACCGCTCGACGCGTTTATGTAGCCATCATCCATGTAGTTGTAGGCAAAGACACTCCCGGCGCCCGACGCTCGCACGACGTCCACCTTGTTGGCGAGGACTGAGATACTGTTTTCGACCAGCACCTCGGAGCTGCCGTCAGCGAGGCTGATGTTGTAACCATCGCCGCCGGGAACCGGCCAGACCGGCTTATGGGCGTAGACCTCCTCCAATTGGTCCCGAAACCCGTAATATATGGAGAATCCGGCTCCCAGCCACAGCGTCGTCTCGACCTTGTAGGCATAGCAATCGGCGCACCAGATGAACTCTATGTCGTCGTTGTCACCGTACTCGGCTGTCAGGCTCTCAACTCCCGCATTCTGCGTGAACGCAGTCCGGAAAGAATGAAGCTGCGCCTTGTGGTAGACCCGGTAATCGCTGGTCAGCGGCGAGTCGAAAGTAATCGTATTGCCGGCAACCGACACGACCTGCTTTATCTCATTGGTGAACCGGTCGAGGTTACTGAACCAGTCTCCCGGACCATTCGCCTGTGTGGGCAGCCGTCCGGATGCACCGTCGCAACCCCTTTGCGGGTTATGGTCCGGATAGACCAGCTCATAATTCGGGTAGGTGCCCGCCGCCCACACCTTTTGCGAGAATCCCTCGGGATCTTTCTGCCAGCTGCCTCCCATGGCCTCGTCGATCAGAACGAATTGGCCCTTCGAGAAACCGGTCGCGTTCGCTACCTGCACCGAAGATCTGCCTCGGACGGCACGGGCGGTCAGGGCGGTCGCGGTCTCGGCATTGTTCCAGCGCTGAGGCCCGGCGATAATAATGGGCGACGGGGCGGCGCCGGGGTTGTAGCTCCCCAACCGGGCACCGTTAGCCCGCTGTAAGACCGTGACGCCCGGACCGGCACCACGCAGCGTTATGCCCTTGTCGACCAGCACGTAATTGCCTTCGCCTATCGTAAACGTGCCGGGTCCGAGCAAAACGACATCCCCTGCCGGGCATTTCCTGATGGCCGTATTGATGACGTTCGTGTCATCGGCGCCACCGCCTTTAGGGTTGACCGTGGCACAAACCGTGTTCCGAACCGGGATGCCGCCCACGGAAAGCAATCCGGCCATGTGCCAATTCCTCTGCGCATTGCGGTCGGCTGGGAGGTCGCTGCCGGCGCTTTGGCTGGCCGTAACGGCGATCTGATTGCTCTGAACCGTGAGTGCCGACGCGATTCCGGGCGGCAGCGCAGTCAACAGCACAGCACCGAGAACGCAGGCGCGTCGCATTGTGTCGCGCTCCCTATGCAATTTGGGTGGTGTCGCCGGGTGGCAGCGCAGTCCCGAGCGCAACCCGGTTGTCCCAGCCAGCGCAATCTTGCCGCCGATCATCATTCAACCTATATTTCGGGAGTAGGGGAGGCATTGGCCATCGAGGTCGGCCTGCCTGCAGGTCGCGGCTTGCCCCGCTGGAAGATACGGCTTCGCGGCGACTGCTTCAATGAGCTTCTCCAGGTGAACTCCTCGCGACGTTACCTGCTCATCTCGCCTTGCCGAGACGAGGCCCAATACCTTCGCCGCACGCTCGACAGCGTGGCGGCGCAGTCGGTGCGGCCAGCGCTCTGGGTGGTGGTGGACGACGGATCGGCCGACGAAACCCCGGCCATTCTCGATGAGCACGCTCGCCGACTGCCCTACCTGCGCGTGGTGCACCGCACCGATCGCGGCCGCCGGGAGGTGGGGCCGGGCGTCATCGAGGCCTTCTACACGGGCTTGGATACGGTGCGCCTGGAGGACTTCGATTACCTGTGCAAGCTGGACATGGATCTGGACCTGCCCGCCCGCTACTTTGAATTGCTGATGCAGCGGATGGAGCGCGATCCGCGCCTCGGGACCACCTCCGGCAAGCCGTGGTTCGTTCACCCGCGGAGCGGCGCGCTGGTGCCAGAAATCCTTGGAGACGAGATGTCGCTTGGCGCTAGCAAGTTTTATCGCGTCGCCTGCTTCAAGGAGATCGGCGGCTTCGTGCGCCAGGTGATGTGGGACGGCATCGACTGCCACCGGGCCCGCATGCTCGGCTGGATCGCCGAGAGCGTCGATCTCGAGCCCCTCCGCTTCGTCCACCTGCGTCCGATGGGCACCAGCCAGAAGGGCATCTGGACCGGGCGGGTTCGGCACGGGTTCGGACAGTATTTCATGGGCACCTCGCCGCTCTACTACCTGGCGGCGGTTATTTCTCGCCTGAGGGCTTATCCGGTGCTGGTCGGCAGCGCGGCCATGCTGTGGGGCTACCTCGGAAGCTGGCTCATGGGCCTGCCGCGGTACGAGGATCTGGAGTTCAGGCGTTTTCTCCGATCCTACCAACATGCCTGCCTACGCATGGGCAAGCGGGCCGCCACGGCCCGAGTCAACGCCGAGCGGGCCGGCCTCTGGCACGCCAGCCACCCGGCTGCCGGGTCCTAAATGAGGCGTTACGGGCGGCCCGAAACCTCGTCGTCGTTGACGACGGGATAGTGCTTTGCAGCCCGGAGGGAGTGGGGTGGCCCGTCCGGGCGCCCCGCGCGCGGAGCGGTTACCTCGACGCTCTTTATCGGACATCGGCGGTGATCGGCGCCTGCGGCGACGGGTCTTCGAACGCCCGCACGGACAATAGCTAACTTGCTCCGCGTCGTAGAAACATCAGGTAAAAGATCCGGGGGCACTCAATCAGGTAACGCGAAGCAAGCCGTCGCGGGTCGGACAGAAGACGGTACAGCCATTCCAAGCAAAGATTTTGAAGCCAAACCGGCGCGCGACGCTGTTTCCCGGTCAGAAAGTCGATCGACGCACCTATGCACAATCCCACCCCTTGGGCCTGTGGCTGATCGGCAATGCGGCAGGCGAGAATCGCTTGCTGCGGCATTCCTACTGCGAGAAAAGTTAGCGGGGCTTGTGTGTTGGCAACGAAGTCGACACACTTTTGGATCTCGGGCTCGGATTTGATGAAGCCCATGGGCGGCGTATGACATACGACATTGAGGCCCGGATATCTGTCTCCCAGGGTGGTGCAAGCCGCCGCCGTTGGGCCGACGACTGCTATCGTAAGACGTTGCTCCGCTGCACGTGCAATAAGGTGGGCTGTCAGATCGCTGCCTGTGATGACGGGCAGCGTCCGACCGCTGAACCAAGCCAGGCGGCTCAGCACGCGGCTATCGCAATACACGCGCCACGCCCGCTCGTAGAGCGGCCGCATGGTGGCAGGATCCTCAACCATTCTGACCATGTCGTGCACGTTTGGTGTCACCACATACTTAAAGCCTCCGCGCGTCTCGGCTAGGATATTGCGAGCACTTTCTTCCATTGATCCAGTGTCAAAACGGGACCCAAGGAAGTAAACGCCGTTTCCGATCGACATGACGGCTTGCCTCCCTGGCCGCAACAGATGACACGAAATCCCTGTAAGCGCCAAGCAGGCCGTCGATAGACTGACGTTTACCAATAGCTTATGTTAATTGACTAACCTCATTTAAGCTGTACTGATGCACGATGGTTTCGAAGTGCTTGAACTGGATGATCCTGGAAATCGACACCATTTGCGAACGAATGGCGGTCGCTGTCCCCCCATGCCGCGCTCGATCGGCGCGACGCCGGGGGCAGGCGTCGCTGCCACATCGCACGGCCGCCGCCGCCAACATATGCCCACCGGGGCGGCGACCGCGATGGTCGCGCCGACCGCCCGCCGTGTCTCGGACGGTCACCTCAGCGGAAGACGCGGTTGCGGTGGCACCATCGGATGAAGACGTAGATCGACCAAACCCGCGACCAGTAGATGCCGGGAGCCCCATCGAGGAAGGCCCGCCAGAGCCGTCCTACCGCGGCGGGGTCGAGCCCGACTGGAGCGATGGCCTGCGGGTCCCGCAGGGTCCGGCCTATGGTGTTTTTCAGGCCGCGCCGGATCCAGCGATCGTACGGCAGCACAAACCCGCCCTTGGGCCGCTCGAACAGCGCCGGGTCGAGGCCGCGCAGCCCGATGCGCCGCAGCATAGCCTTCCGGCCCAGCGGCCGATAGCGCGCCTGATCCGGCAGGCGGTCGACGCTCTCGATGAGGATTTGGTCCACCAGCGGCACACGCTGCTCCAGCGAGGAGGCCATGCTCGCAACATCATTGTCGCGCAGCAGCCGCTCGCCGAGAAAAAGCCGCTGTTCCATGACGCTGATGGCCGAGAGTGGCGTGCGGCCCCGGCTCTCGGCAATGATCCGCTGCCGCATTGCCGCGGGCAGGCCGTCGCTCAGCGCTTCGGCAAAGCCCGGCGCCAGGAGCTCATGCTGGAACCCGGGGAGGAACAGCGCGTAGGCCAGCTGGTAGAGCGTCAGCAGATCGTCGCCGTGACGGACCATTTCAGGAAGTTTGGCCCAGCGAGTCTGGGGCTGCACCATCCCGCCGGAGCATCGCAGCGGCCAGGTCGCAAGCATCGCCGCGGCTGTCTGCAGGCTTCGCGGCAGCCAGGCGGCGCGTCGGGACCATCGGTGCAGCACCGGCAGATCGCGGTAGGAGGTATAGCCTCCGAAGAGCTCGTCGCCGCCGGTGCCCGACAGAGCGACGGTGAACCCGGCATAGCGAATGGCGCGCGACATGTAGTAGGCGTTAAGCCCGTCGAAGGTCGGCTGATCCAGGCTGTCCAGCGCCGCCTCCAGGTTCTCGACAAAGTGCTCTTCCGTCAGCACCACCTCGTGGTGCCGGGTCCCGATGGCGGCGGCGATCCGCCTCGCAATCGGCCCCTCGTTCAGCTCGTGCTCCTCGAAGGCCAGCGTGAAGGTGTGGATGGTGCTCTGAGTGGCGCGCTGGGCGAGGTTCGCCACGACCGACGAGTCGACGCCGCCGGAGAGAAAGACCGCCAGCGGCACATCGCTGGCGAGGTGAAGCCTCAGGCCTTCCTCCAGAATGGCGGCCAGCCCGTCTTCATCGATAATCGGATCGGAAGCGCCGTCGCGGATGCGCCAGAAGTCCTGCTTGCGAACTGCCTTGCCGGCATCGTCGAACTCGAGCAGGCGGCCCGGCCAGAGCAGCTCGACGCCTTTGACGGCGGTACCGGGGCCCACGACGAAGCCGTTCCACACGCTGCTGGCCACAGCCTGCGGGTCGAGGTGAGGCGTACCCAGCAGCCCGGAAGCCAGCAGGGCGCGAAGCTCCGAGGCAAAAGCCATCGACCAGCCTGCATCCCGATCCGACGACCGTGCCAGGTAGAGAGGCTTTATTCCCCGCGGGTCCCTGGCCAGCAGGAGCCGGCGCTCCTTGGGATCCCAGGAGGCGAAGGCGAACATGCCGCGGAGCCAGCTCACCGCTCCCGGCCCGTGCAGGCCAAGGGCGCGGAGCATGACGGCCGTGTCACCGGTGGACTGCAGTTGCCGCCCCCCGACCCCCAAGCGCCGCCGCAGTTCGCCGAAGTTGTAGATCTCGCCGTTGAAGACCATCACGTGCCCGGTCAGCGGGTCAACCATCGGCTGGGCCCCAGCCGGTGAGAGATCGAGGATAGAGAGCCGGCGGTGGGCGAGCAGCGCGCCCCAGCCGCGGGAGTCCGGCATGGAAACCCACGTCCCGCTGGCGTCTGGACCGCGGTGGACCATGGCGTCGCTCATCCGCTCGAGCGCGGCGAGGTTAGGCTCGTCCAGTCGCCCGATGATCCCGGCGATCCCGCACATTGACCAGATCCTCTGAGACAGCCGGATACCGGCCATAGTTTGACCAGGCCGTCACCAGACCGGGGCAGTGCCGTTTCGGGCGGCGTACAGATCCAAAATCAGAAGCAGCCGTCCGGTATTCCAATCCTAAACCGCGTCCTTTTCGTTTGATGCCGCCCACTATTCCCGCTTGAAGCCGCCGCCCGGCGCAACGCCCTCGACGAGATGCGGAGCAACCCTGCTGGACGATCCGCGATCCTAGCATGCCGGGCACTCGCAATCACCGCATAATGTGTGGACGCGGTGGCCTTCAGCCGCACCCCACTGCCTCAGGGTTACGTCTTGAAGGACCCCGCGAGCGGGTTTTCAATGCGCACGCAAAGTTCGGCGGCGTGTGCTATATAGTTGAGGCACGGCTCCGCGCCCGGTGGCCGAAGATTTGGCTCGATGAGTCCGGAACGCCTTAATATCCTCTGCGTTTCGCAGATGCCGGCCAGCCCGCCACGCTGTGGCGCCCAGGCGCGAATGCATGGGCTTATGACTGGGCTGGCGCGACGCCACGACCTGACGGCCGTGATGTTGGTCGACGACGGGTTTGACGCCGACGAGTGCCGCCGGGCCATGCAGGTCTATTGCCGTGAGGCGGTGCTGGTGCCGAACCCCTGCGGTCGGGAGGGCCCCGGCAAGCGGCTGCTGCAGCTCCGGTCCCTGGCGTCGACCCGGAGCTTCGAGCGGCTGCGGGTCACGCTGCCGGCGCTGCAGCAGACCTTGGACGAGGTTCTGCACGCCAGGCGGTTCGACGTCGTCAACCTGGAGTTCTCGTTCCTTGGCCACTGCGATCTGCGCCAGGCGCCGGCCGGCGAAAACGTCCCGGCCCTCGTCGTGGACTCTCACAACATCGACTACGACCTGATTCGACAGCACGCCCGCAACGGCAGCAGCCTGGCCCGTCGCCTTTACGCCGCAGCGAACTGGCGCAAGCTGCGGCGGGAAGAGCTCGGCACCTATCGCGACGCCGACGGGGTCTACCTGTGCAGCGCGGCAGACGAGCGGCGCCTGCTCGACCAGGTGCCCGGTGTCGCCACGGCGGTCATTCCCAACGCCGCCGATGTCGCGTACTACCAGCCGCGCTCCGACCAGCCGCCGCCCGACGGCCGCACTGTGGTCTTCTTCGGCCACCTCTCCTACGTCCCCAATGTCGACGGCGTGAAGCACTTCGTTAAGAGCATTTGGCCCCGTATTGCCGAGGCGCACCCCGAGGCGCGCTGCAAGATCATCGGCGACCGGCCGCCGCCGTCACTCCTGGCGCTGGCCGGGCCGCGAATCGAGCTGACCGGCTTCGTGTCGGACCTGCGGCCGCACCTCGCGGCGGCCGCAGCGGTGGTGGTGCCGCTGCGGCTGGGCGGTGGCACCCGCCTCAAGATCGTCGAGGCCATGGCGATGGGGAAGGCCGTCGTCTCCACCACCCTGGGCGCTGAGGGGGTCGAGGCGGTCCCCGGGCGCGACATCTTCGTCGAGGATGAGCCCGCGGCTTTTGCGGACGCAGTAAGCCGCCTGCTGGCCGAGCCCGGCTTGGCCGCTCGCGTCGGCCAGTCGGCGAGGCAGCTCGCGGTGGAGCGGTACGCCTGGAGCGGCGCGGTCCGAGCACTGGAGGACTTCTACCGCCGGATCCTTGAGGACGCCTCGCGCGGCCGGTGCTCAGCGGAGCCTGGCAGATCGCCCGGCAGCGCGTATCCTGCCGGAAGACTCTGCCGGTGCTAGAGCCGGCCGCCATTGCCAACCCTTACCCGCGACACCAGAAGTGTCTGGTGCGGACCTACGGTCCGGCGGCGCCTACCGCAGCCGGACGCTCAGGCGCCGGCTCCGCGGCCGTTTCGAACAGGCGTTTCAACCGAAGAAACCGTGTCTCGTAGAGCTCGTAGCTCAGATAGGCCAACGCCAGCGAGACGGCCGCGCCCAGCGTCGCCTGCAGCGCCACTGCCGCCGAATGAGAGCCGAGCCAGCGCGCCAGCTCCAGGTCGGTGCGGTTGGCGGTCAGGTAGTACGAGATGAAATGATGGTACACGTACAGGCCGTAACTGTAGGTGCCCAGGAAGACCATGATGCGGCTGCGGAAAAAGCGTGAGGTGGCCGACTGCTTCGGCGCGACAAGGGCCCACACCAGCAGGCAGGCCAGCAGCATCTGGATCAGCGCCGCCCGGACTGGTAGGACCAGCTCAAGCCCTTCGCGCGATACCAGGCGGGTCCAGACGAAGGTCACCGCCAGCAACCCTCCGGCCACGGCCGTCACCAGCGGCAGGGCCCGCGCCAGCCGCTCCCAGCCCCCGGTTTGCCGCGCCGTTACCGCGAGGAAGGCGCCCAGCGCCAAGCCGTCCAGCCGGAAGGGGGTCAGGGTGTAGGTGGTCCACCAGCTCAGCCCCATCAGCGATCCGATCAGCCGGCCCAGCATCGCACCGAGCGAGATACCCAAACTTACCGCGATGAGCGCCCGCGGCCGGCGCGCCAGCATGAAGACCAGCAGCGGCCAGAACAGGTAGAACTGCTCCTCGATGGCGAGCGACCAGAAGTGGTCGAGGTAGGAGAAGGACCAATTCCCCTGCTTGGCGATGTAGATGTTGACGGCGTAGAGCCAGGCCCACGCTTGGCGGTCTACCAGGTAGTCCAGCGTCGGCCCCCGCAGCAGCGGGATCAGCGGCGCCACGAAGAAGACGAGCGCCAGGACGCCATAGCAGAGAGGGAAGATACGGAGAAGACGCCTCATGTAAAAATTGCGGAAATAATTCGGCCTGTTGTGAGTATCGTAGAGAATGCCGGTGATGAGGAAGCCGGACAGCACGAAGAACAGCTCGACGCCGTAGGATCCGTATTTCGTCACGCGGACGGTGGCGCGTTCGATCCCGTCGATCGGTGACACGGTGCCAACGAAGTGGAGCAGCAGGACCATCAGGATGGCCAGGCCCCGCACCCCGTCCAGCACCGGCAGGTGTCCACGCAGGTTGGGACGTGGGCCGGCACTCGCTGCAGCCGAGAGCGGCGCAGCTGAACGCACGCCCGGGCCTATCAGCTTGTAGGCTGGACCGGCACTGATTCTCGGGCGGATCGTCACGACAGCCTAATGCGCAAGCCGAGGCTTTCTCGTGCCTGGCGAGGGGCCGGGACTGCCACCCGTCTTAGGGCTCCGCGATCCGTACCCAGCCTTTGCCGGCGGAAGAGGCCGCCAGTAACGAGCAATTTCGGCCGCAACAATAACAAACACCACCCACAGAAATTCGAAGCCGCGCATCCACAGGCTTTCCAGGCAATTATAGAAGATGATAAAGATCGCAAGTGAGAGCAGGAGCCACGCCCGAGCGCGATCGCGGTCTGCGACGCGCCCAACGGCGTGGAGGGTTGCAATGATGAAGACTCCGAGGAAAGCAAGGCCGGGGTATCCCAGCTCCAGCATCGTATCATAATAGCCGTTGTGCGCATTCGGCATCATCCCGACCCAGCTTCGAGCGTCGCCGCTGGGCGAACCGGGGACGAGCCAAAAGGATTGGTATCCCCACCCCAAGAGCGGCCTACGTTCGATCTCATGCTGCGCGAAATCCCATATAACAGTACGACCGGTGAAAGTCGGATCGCCGTATAGCCTGTATGATAGGTTATTCATAATGGAAGGATGCACAGTGCTCAATACGGCGTAGCACAGTGGAATAGATAATAGTAAGATCGCCGGAGAAATGCGCGTTATCTTTCCGGCGATCAATACGAGTCCAGCCAGGGTCGGCGCAACAAGTGCGAGACCAAGCGCTGTTTTGGAATCGCTCGTGAAGATGAGTGAAATGGCGATAACGGCGGCGACGATACCCAACGCTCGCCGGCGGCCGGGATAGAGCATCTCGCGAAGTGACAATAAAAAAGCGATCGCCGCACATTCTCCGAGGTAATTCTTAAACGAAAAATATCCTGGAGAACCTATATATACAGAAGTCAAACCATTGCTGGCCATTGTCGCGGTGCCAGCGAGTGCGAAAGGGACGTTCAGGAGCAAAGCGAGCGTAAAGCATAGAAATAAGCCGCGCATCATATCCGCCGTTCGAGCCGCCAGCATGGCAGGAAGAACAATGGATGTCACAATCATCACTTCTTGAACAAATCTGGTGGCCGAGGCTTCCGGGCTGAACGCCCACGATACGCTTGCTCCAGCAAATGCCAGATAAGCGAGGAGACCGATGATGTGGGGAGGCCAGGTAAGTCGAGCAAGGCGATGGCGATTTTGTATGGCCAATATGACGGTAATCGCAGCCAGGATGGGCCAGAAAATTCTGTTCTCCGGGCGGGCGTCCGTTCCGCTCCGCACTGCCTCTACGGAAGGTGGATTGACAAAGGTCAATAACGGAAACAGAATCAACCCGTAAGCGCATGCCGCGAGCGGGACGATTGCGCATTTGTCAGCCATTCGAGTCGAGAGTTTGGGCCGGCCCAATGCGCGGGAAGGCATTGAGGTTATCGACAATTTTGCACTCTCTCGGCGTCCGCGTCGAAGGCCCTGGCGCTGGATAGGTGGCAGGACTGTGTCGCAGCCGATGGCTTCGAGCCTTGGTTGGTGTGGCGGGTTTTCATGCGTTGCTGACGTACTTGCCAACGTAGCGGTAGCGGTAGGCGCCGCCATATCCGCGGAGTTGCTTGAGATCGACCTTATTGAGGACGATGCCGGCGACTCGGTGCGCCTCCGGCCGCAAAACCTTGAACGCCGCGGCGATGCTGGCGCGCGGTGTCTGGCCCCATGCGACGATCACCAGGATCTTGTCTGCGACGGTCGCGAGGGCGAGCCCGTCGATGACCGGCAGCACCGGCGGTGAGTCCATCACGATATAGTCGAACCTGCCCCGCAATTCGGCGATCAGATCTCGCATCCGATGGGACATCAGCAAGTCGGCCGCATTTGGCACCCTGGATCCGGCGGAGATAACGCAAGTCTTCGTTGATGCGTCCTCGGTGATCACGTCCGTGAGCTCGGCTGTGCCGCGGAGCAATTCGGACAATCCCGGCTTACGGTTGTTTCGGAATGCCTCGGCGGTCGACTGCTGGTGCAAGTCGCAATCGAGCAATATGGTTCTCCTGCCTGAGTTCGCGCTCGAAGCCGCGAGCAACATCGCGGCGGTCGATTTGCCTTCGGCGGGTAGCGCTGAGGTGATCAAAATGACTTTTGGATTGGCGCTCGAAAGTTCGAGCCCGATCCGCATCGCACGCACCGCCTCGTTGAAGTCCGAGAAAGGCTCCTCGACCATTCCGCGTAATAGTCGATCATGGCGACCGCCTCGGAATTTGTGTTGTTGCACTAAAGGAATAATGCCGACGACCGGCCGGCCCGCGGCTTGCTCGATTTCCGTGTCAGACTTGACGCCGGACCCGCGATATTCCAGCAGAACGGCGAGCAGAAAACCGCCGCCGAGACCCAATATCCCGCCAGCTGCGTAAAACAGCTTGCGACGTGGCGAACTGGGCGACCTCGGTAACGTGGCCGGTGAAATGATCCGTGCAGTTGCGTCCTGTAAGGTACGCCGCTCGGAGATTTCGTTATACTGCGAGAGATAGCTCTCATACAGATTGCGGTCCGTATCGGCAACGTGTCGAAGCTGCTGCAATTCGACGTACAATTCTGAATTGGTGGTCTCGGATATTTTTTTTACCTCCGCTTCAAGCGCTTCCTGCTCCCGCACAGCGATGTCATAGGCATTTGTCATATTCCCGAAAATGTGTTCCGCCTCGGCTTTTATCTGCTCATTGACACCGGTCAGCTCGGCTCGGATATTGATAACCTCGACGTGACGATCTCCTAGCTTATTTTGAAGTTCCGCGGCACGCCAAGTCAATTCGAGCTGTTTTTGACGGAGCGCCGTGAGCTCGGTGGAAGCGGCCAGCTCTGGTATACTCTGGATATCACTTGGTGTCGATATGATACTCTGCAGATCGCCGTTGGTGTCGAGCAGGTGACGCGCCTGTGCGAGGTCGGCACGTCTCTTTGTGACCTCGGCGCGGACAGTCATGAGCTGGGTATTGAGGTCATTGATCTGTCGCTCGCCGACATTGTAGAGACCGCTGTCACGGATACCGGTTTTGGTCTTTAATTGCTCTATTGAGGACTCGGTCTTCAACACTTGCAAGTGCAGATCGTCGAGACGGCCCCTCAGCCAGGTAGCCACGCGCTGCAGCGCGTCTTGCCGGGCTTCCCGCTCGCTCGCCAAATAGTCGTTGGCGATCGTCGACGCGAGGCGTTGCGCCTTGATTGAGTCCTTCGACGCAGCAGAAACGTTTATGACGTAGTTTTCTGACGCGACCTGCAATCTACGACGCAATGCATCTGCTGCCTCGTTGAGCTTTTTGGCCTTCTCTTCTTCCGGGCTGCCGATGGCTTGGGCGTTGTTATCAGCTCCGCCGAGACGGGGAATGCCAAGCCATTTCGCGAATTTCGCGAGCGGGTTGGTGTTGTCGGGTAGGAACTCTGGGTCCCTGTCGAGGCCTAGGTCCCTGGCGACGCGTAACGCGATCGATTGCGACTTGATGATATTGATTTCAGTGTTCATCGCATCGTAACCGACGGCGTCGACGAAGGGAGAGATGGGTTTCTGAACCGCTGCATCCATCTGTTGTTCAGGATCGAAGACAAGTATCTCGACCGTCGATGTGTATAGTGATGGCACGAGCTTAAGAACGCCGTATGTCGCCACCAATGCGGACAGCGTTATAGCGCTGATCAGCTTCCAGCGTCTCAGTACGGCGACAAGGATCGCAAAGAGGTCCACCGATGGAGCTGCCGCGCCGCCGATATCGTCGCCGTACTCGATTAACGGGGCGGAAATTTCTTCCTGCAATGGCTTAATAACTCCTCGCATTTATGGCGACTGCCTCGATCTCCGGACCGGCACGCCGGCAGGCGAGCCGTTTGCCAACCCGGCTGTCCGCGAGTTCATCGCGAAACTCGATCTTGCGCTGGACGACGGCAAGGCGCGGCCGAACCAGCGCCGGTTTTTCAGACTCCCGTTCGCCGACCGAAACGGCGCACACGCCTGCCGTACCGGCAACCTCGCGGTCGAGGTTTCGGCCGCAATAGCCGTAACCAAATTCGGCCATCCCGACCGTCGATGATGACGAGGGCCGCGATGGCCTGCGCGAATGCATCACCATGCGCCTTCACCGGACGAGACGACACCAATCGTCTTCGCCAATATCTTCAGATCGAGCCAGAATGACCAATTCTCGATGTAATAGAGGTCATAGGCCACCCGAGCGCGTCCCTTCTCGATGCTGTCCACCTCGCCGCGCAGTCCGTTGACCTGGGCCAGGCCGGTGATGCCCGGCTTGACGCGATGGCGGTGGAGATACTTGTCGACTGCTTCACCATAAAGGCGGTTGCCGATCTTCATCTGGACCGCATGCGGACGCGGTCCGACGAGCGACATATCGCCACGCAACACGTTGATCAATTGCGGCAGCTCATCAAGACTTAGACGACGCAAGACACGGCCTAGGCGAGTGACGCGCGGATCGTCCTGCACCGTGCGCTGCGTGCCGGAGGGATCGCCGCGATCGACCTGCATCGTGCGAAACTTCAGCACGTGAATTACCTCATTGTTGAAACCAAAGCGCTTCTGTATGAACAAAATCGGCCCGGGACCGTCGAGTTTGATCAATATCGACAGGATGGCCATCAACGGACCCAGCGCGACAAGCAGAGCCACCGCGAGCGTCTTGTCCTCGATGCATTTGATCGCCGCACGCCAGTGTTTGAGCGGTCGATCGACGACCTCCAGGACCGGCACATCGCCGACGTGGCTCATGCGGCGCGCTTGAAAAAGCTCGACAAGGGGCTCGATACTGAGGCGGACATCGAGCGCGAGTGACTTCGTGCGATCGCAGAGTTCCATTATTCGGCTGGTGGCGTCTAGCGGCAGGGCTATGATCACGTCGTCGATGGGAGCAGTCCGCGCCAGCCGCAGGAAATCGTCGGTTGTGCCGAGTACCGTCACGCCGCATATCGACTTTGGCAATTCGAGATTGCCCGCGTCATCGAAGATCCCACGAACCACGATCGACCTGTCCCCCGACGCGTGCAATTTCGTGACCAGCCGCTGGCTCTCTTCTCCTGCGCCTATGATCACCACGTTGCGGGCCAAATATCCGCGTCGACCCCAAGTGAGGAGCGCGATCCGCAACAGATAATTCTTTGCGATCAATACCGCAGGGGCCGCTGTCACCAATGCCAGCGTCCAGACCTGCCCGGATTGCTTTCCGAGGAACACGACCAGCAACAAGCATGAAGTGGTGGAAGCCCAGCCGCCAAGCAGGCGGGTAATCTGCCATTTCATCATAGATATTTTGTCGAATCGATAGCCGCCGATGCGCTCGAATCCACCGACGAACAATATCGCGGCCGACAGGGCCGGCACGATCCAAGCCCCGGGAAGCGATCCCGGGACAGGAGTGCGAGACGCTGCCGCAGCAGTCGCCAGGATTGCCACGAAGTCGCCTGTCCCCATCAGCAGCCTGACCGTGGCCGGCGAAAGTCGATATGGGTGTCGCGGATGGCTAATTCCCAACCAACTCTGGTCCGGAACTGCCCTTTCGGGGGTTTTCCGGCCCTCGGCAGAGCTGATACCGACGTCGCCAAGTTGGCTAACCATGTACTCTGTCCGTCGACGGGAGATCGGATTGCTGCTGCTCTCTTGTTAAGAAATCATGGCTCAGGCCGACGCCAAAATATCCGTCCTCCACCGGATTGCAACTAGATGAACTTGCCGAGCCACGTTCGGTTACCCCAATTAACAAATGTTGTCCGACGACAGCTCGCCCAAAGGCGCCAATTCGTCACTCGTTCATAATTAACCTTAATTTTACGGACATGTTATTATATTTTACAACAGCTTACTCGGATGATGAGCCCGTTGACCTTATATTCTCGTGCAAGTTGTGTTGCGGGGCGGGCAAAACAGTGCGAGTTTGACGAAAATTTGACGCAAGCGCCCTCTCGGGTGCGTCACCCGCGGCTTCGGCAGCACATGGTCATGTTAGCAGCAAATGGTCATGTTACATGATACGGACTGCATTCGAGGCAATCGACCGTAGAGCGGCCGGAGGTTCCGGACTCGATCGACCCCTTAATGGAGGGGGCCCCGCAATGTCGACGACCACGGCACAGCACCCGGTCGCGTTGCGCGAGACGCTTTTGCAAGGCAAGCAGGAACTCCTTGCCAAGTTTGCCGATGCAGCGCCGATTTCCCTGCGGGCTGGAAATGAATTCCCGGGGGCTGTGGCCGGGCAAAACCGTGTCTATCGATTGCAGAACGGCTGGGCCTGCCAATACGCAGAGCTACCTGAAGACAAACAAGTCATTGTCGACGTATACCTTCCCGGAGATTTTATCGGGCTTGATGCGGCATTCAAGGTCAGACCGGTGAAGAACGTCCTGGCGCTGACCTCGATCGAGGCCCAGATGGCTGACGCTCGGACGCTGTTGAGCGACGCGATCACGTCCCCGAGCACCATGTTGTTCGTCGGCTGGTTACTGGCGCATCGACAGTGGCGCGCCGACCGCCTTTTGGCGGCAGTATCCGGTTGTGATGCGCGGGGCCGTTTGGCCACGATGGTGCTCGATCTTCATAACCGGCTCCGCTCGCGCAAGCTGATTACCACGGTCACCTTCCTCCTGCCTCTGACACAGCAACATATCGGCGAATATCTGGGTCTGACAGAGGTGCATGTAAATCGCGTATTGAAGGCTCTGCGAACCGAGCGGATCGCCTGCCTGGAGAGACATTGCCTCACCATCCTCGACATGCCGCAACTCGTCCTGCTAACCCGAAAGCGTATGATGCCGGCTGTCGCCAGCGATGTCGGCGAGCCGCCGCCTTCGAAAGTATCGCACGCAATATACGAAAATACCGATATTTCTTCTTCTCTGACAGCGCCGGTCTGAGGCTGGCGTTTTCGAAGCGGCGAAGCAGGGCGCTGCGCGAAGGCGATCTCAGGCGGCGAAAATCGAGACGGAATTGGCTGCCCTCGGATTTTGCGCATGGTAATTGGATTATTCGAGAACAACGCCGAGGGCTGTACAACGTTATCGAGTTCTGGGGTCCCGTGCTTCAGCTGCCAAATGTTGAGAAAATAACTCGTCTATCTTTCTAGGAATCTTCGGTTTCCGCAGAGGAGATACCATGACACAAGATTATCGTAGCGCCGATCAGGACGAGGGCATGAAGGATTGGCCTCATGGGTTGCTCCCCGCGACGATCGCGCCCAGCCCGCGAATCGTCGCGGCGACCTTGGGAACATAGATCGGGACCTTCGCCCCATTTTTATAAACCCCGAATTTACCGCTGTTCTGCAATGCGGCGGCGAACGCCTCGGGGTCGCTCGTGCCTTGGATCAGCGACCCCGCGATCGCGACAAATGATTTCAGACTTTCGGCATAGCTCGTGAACCTGGAATACGTCGTCGTCCCGCCCGCTGGGGTAGGTAGGGGGCCGGCGGCGTGTGGTGCCGGGTAATTTATGCCAAAAAAGTTGTTGCCCTGAATTGCGATGCGACTGTTTCTCCATTGCGACTCCAGGGCCGCCACGCCGAGGATGTTCTCGACCGGGATGCCGAGCCGGTCGGCAGCCTTTTGGGTATCGGTGAGATGGGCATCGACAAAGCGTTCCTTCATCGCCTGGACCGGGTTCATCGGCGCCGCGGCCGGCTGGATGTTGGCGTCGCCAACGCCTGCGCCGCCGTCGGTGGTCCACTCGCCGCCGCCGGGGTTGCCGCCGGGCACGCGCGGCTCCTGCGGCCAGTTGGGATTATCCTTTTGCAGGGAAGCGGCGTGCGCCAGCTTGGCCGTGCCTGCGGGCGCGATCTCGGGAAAGGCGAGCTGCACCGCGCGGATGCGGGCCTGCGCCCGCTCGCCGGCGGTCAGCAATTGCGCGACACCCTCGAGGCCGTGCCGGCAGCGCTGGATTTCGTCGGTGCGGACCCGTAGGCGAGGCGCAGCGCCTGCGTCACCGCCGCCGCCGGACGCAGGCGATAGGGCCGCCGGCCGGAGGCGTCGGTGACGGCCTCCACCAGCCGAACCGGGCCGAGCGCGACCCCGTCATCGTCGCAGGCAAGCCCGGCAGCACCGCGCGGAACCAGGCGGTAGGCGCGGGCAAACGCAATGGTCATGCGACCTCTCTTGATGATATGAATAGTGACGGCTTTATGTGTTCACGGTTCGTTTTGGTTCAAGATTACGGCCCGCTTTTGCGCGTCGCCGCGAGCGGCCTGCAGCTGCGACCGGGGCGACGGCGGCGAGGGGT
This sequence comes from uncultured Alphaproteobacteria bacterium, assembly GCA_963814865.1. Taxonomy (GTDB): domain Bacteria; phylum Pseudomonadota; class Alphaproteobacteria; order ATCC43930; family CGMCC-115725; genus AP-15. The sequence goes on from CAWFEN010000010.1 coordinate 129,031, forward strand.
GAACGATGGCGACGCGCGACGAGATCGTTGCGGCGGCGGCAAAGGTGTTCCGCAGCAAGGGCTATCACGCTGCCACGGTGCGCGACATCGCCGAGGCGGTCGGGCTCCTCAAGGGCAGCCTCTATCATCATTTCGAGAGCAAGGAGGCGCTGCTCTACCTCGTCGTCAAGGAGCCGATTGCGGAAATGTTTCGCACGATGGCGGCAATCGCCGACGCCGATTTGACGGCGACGGAGAAGCTGCGCCGGGCGATTTTGGCGCATCTCGACGCCTTCGATCGTCATTACCCGCATCTGTTCGTCTATCTGCGCGAGCGCGAGTCGGTAAAGCGCCGGTTCCGCGAGATGATCGGTTATTCGCCGAAAGACTACGAGCGCTGCTGGCAGCAGATCCTTCGCGAAGGCGTCGCGAATGGCGAATTTCGCCGCGATCTAGACATCCAGGTGACCTCGTACGGGCTCTTGGGCATGCTGAACTGGGCCTATAAATGGTATGATCCGCAGGGCCGCCTCGGCATCGGCGAGGTCGCCGGGCAGTTCACCTCCCTGGCGCTCGCCGGTCTCGCCGCTCCCAAGCCCCGCGCCCCGCGCGCCGGCCGCGGTGCGACACGCAATCGCCCGGGGTTGACATTTGCCGCCGCGCCGCTCGGCTTTGACAAAACCGGAGGGGAAGGATAGCGTCTGGCTACCAAACGCTTGTTTGGTGGGTCGCTTGGGTAGTTCTTCTGCAAAGTCCGATAGGAGACGGCTATGCGCAACGCCTACAACGTCATCGACGCCGACGGTCACATCCTCGAACCGCTCGATCTGTGGGACAAATACATCGAGCCGAAATTCCGCGACCGGGCGCCGCGGCTGGTCAAGGGCGAGAACGGTAAGGAACGGCTCGTCATGGACGAGACGGTGGTCGGCGACGGCAATCGCGGCATCGGCCGGATCGGCGCGGTCGGCGCGCGGCAGGGCGTCGTCGCCGCCGACACGATGGAATACAAGGACGGCAAGCCCGGCGGGTTCGACCCGCATGCGCGCATCCCCGACATGGATGCCGACGGCATCGACGCGGCCTTTCTGTATCCGAGCCTCGGGCTGTTCTCGGGCGCCATCCATGACCCCGAGCTCGCCGCCGCGGTGTGCCGCGCCTATAACCGCTGGCTCGCCGATTACTGCAAGCCCTACCCGGACCGGCTGTTCGGCGTCGCGATGCTGCCGCTGCAGTCGGTCGAGCTGGCGATCGACGAGATGCGCTTCGCCAAGAAAGAACTGGGCTTCCGCGGCGGCTTCATCCGGCCCAACCCGTACAGCGACAAGATGATCCACGAGCCGCGTTACGAGCCGTTCTGGCAGGCGGCCGAGGATCTCGATTTCGCCATCGGCTTCCACGAGGGTGCGTCGAGCGGCATGCCGACGGTCGGCGTCGATCGGTTCGACGGCCGCGGCGCCCGCCACATCATCAGCCACACGATGGAGATGATGCTGGCGGCGATGAGCGTGATCTGGGGCGGCATCGCCGACCGCCATCCCAAGCTGCGCGTCGGCTTTCTCGAATCAGGCGGCGGCTGGATCGCGCCGTGGCTCGACCGCATGGACCGCCATTTCGACGACCAGGGCTTCAATGATTCCGGGTTGTCGATGCGCCCGAGCGAGATTTTCCAGCGCAATTGCTGGATCTCGTTCGAGCCGGTCGAGGGCAGCATCAAGGTGCTGGCTGATTACATCGGGCCGCACAAGATCCTGTGGGCGACCGACTACCCGCATCCCGACGGCTTCTTCCCCGGCGCGCCGAAGATGATCGAAGAGCGCATGCAGGGACTGTCGCCGGAGACCAAGCACCAGATCATGGCCGGCGGCGCGATGGGCTTCTACGGCCTGAACTGAGTTTCCTCGGAAGCTGAACTCGCGCGTGTGGTTTCGGAGCGCCGCCGCTCAGCGGCGGCGCTCCGCCCGGCGAGCGGCGGTGGGAGGCCTGCAAAACCGGTGTGCCGCATTCGTATCGGCTGCGGCGCCATGAGCCCGTCAACACCGTTGTAAGAAAATGAAGCTCCTGGCAAGTGTCACGGCGACGAATTGCGATCCCAGTAGCATGGCGCTCTATCCCTGGTCTGCCCCTGACCCGGCCCCCTTGATCCGGCCCGATGCCGCCGGCCGATGTCGCCCTTGTTGCTGATCGGAGCGGCGATCAAATCGACGAGCCGCTGCGAAGCCGATGAGGGCAGGGCCAGGGCGCCGAGATAGACCGGCCCTGCCAGGCAGCGTTGGCGCCGGCGCAAGGGTTGGGGCTGCTCCGTGCGGCACATGGTGTTGACCGCGGCGGAAAAGTCCTCATTCTGAGGATGCGCCGAGCGGCATTCCCGGCCGTTTCGGGAGTTGGATTCGGGAGGAAAGCGATGTCGGTTCGACTGGTGGTGACGATCGCCGCGGCGCCGGGCAAGGGCGGCGAGCTGGCGCAGGCCTATAAGGGGCGCTGCGCCGAGGTCATGAAGGAGCCCGGCTGCGAGCAGTTCGAGGTGTTTCAGAGCGTCGTCAACCCCGACAAGCTGGCGTTGCTGGAACGCTGGTCCGATCAGGCGGCGCTCGAGGTTCACGCCAAGGTCAACACGACGCGTCCGCCGCTGCCGTCCGGGCTCCGGGCCGGGAATGGCGAGCGCGAGGATTACCAATACAACCGCACCCGCTGACAACCGGCCGGCCTGGCGTCTGGCAACATTGCGATCGGCCTCCCGTTATCGGGCGGCCGATCGTGCTTGCCGAATTATCGAAAATCAGATAGTATCATTGAGTTGTCTTTGGCACACGGAGCCCGTTCTGCAACAGAAGGGGTCTGTTAACCAATCCACATAACATCAGGAAGCGGGATGAACCTGAAATTTTATGGGCTCATTGTTGCCGGCGGGTTGGCGTTCGCGGTGCCGCCGCCGGCCGATGCCGCCAGCAATTTCACGACCGGCAATTTTAACGAAAACAACCCGGCGGGCACGAGTTTCCATGATCATGGAATCTGCGCGTTTTTCGCGGGTCCGCGGGGTACGCTCGGTGCTAACCGGTTTCTGATGGATCTCGGCGACCGGAATTCGTCCGACTACCGGGAACTGCAGATCACCGGAGATCTTACCACCTTCCGCTCCAGCCTGACCGGCGATACGGAGTACCGGCTGTTTCCCGACGACCCGTCCGCCGCCAATTTCTTTCAAACCGTGCTGCGCCGGCAGCTGAGAGACCCGGGCGTTACCTTCACCCCCTACAGCTTTACGGCGCGGATCTCGGATGTCTTTGGATCTGCTTCCGAAGACGATTTCACCTGTGATGTGAGCTTGACCGGCCGTTTGAGCAGCGACACTGCCGGCTCGACGCCGGTCAGCCTTACCTTCGGCGGCGGCGGGCAGTATATAGCGGGCGTCGACAGCCCGGCCGTCAGCCCGGCGGCGCTCTCTAAAGCTGTAAAAGACGGCCCGTCATGCCCGACCGCCTCATTGGCCCCGGACGGGTTGGACCCGCTTCCCGGAAACGGTCAATGCAGCAAGGGTTCCAATTGCCTGCTCAATTTCAAGGGATATCAATGGTGGACCAGCTTTAATTTTCGCGGTAAAAGCTTTCCGAATTCGGATGGTTATTGGAACAACGACCTGAAGACTGCATTCAGTCCGAAAAACGCCTTCGTCGATGGGGCCGGCCTGCATCTGACGATCCAAAATCAGGATCTGGGGGCGCCCGGAGGTGCCGCGCCGGCCGGCGCCGAGGTCGTCGCGATGTTCAACGCCGATGGCTCTCCCGTAAATCTCGGCTATGGAAAATATCTGGTTACCGCCACGGTGAAGACGGCCAGCACGTGGGACGCGCTCGATCTCAACGCGGCCTTCGGCGCCTTCACGTTTGAACGGGTCGGCACCGGCGCCGGCACCGGAACCACCAACAATCCTGCCAGGGAAATCGACTTGGCGGAGATCTCGCGGTTTGGCTGGCCGGCAAACGACAGCTCATGTCCGGGACAGGCGAACCCGCCGCAGCTGTGTCAAGGGAATGCGCAATTCACGCTTCAGAACTGGTGGGAAAACCCGGCTAACGTGCACCGATATTCGATCGGCAGCACGGCCCGGACGGTGACGCTCGTCATGACCTGGCCGGGCCAGGGCCAGCCGGTGACCTTTCAGCAATACAACGGGAGCTTCACCTTCAAAAATTTGCCGGCCAAAGCCGCCAACCAGTGGACCACGGCAACGCCGGGACAAAACATTTTCGTCCCGGCGACGAACTGCGAGCGGTTTCATCTGAATCTGTGGATGGGAAATTACCGGGGGAATTTGTCGCCCCATCTGCCGCCGAAGACATTGCCGTACGAGGTCCTGGTGACCAATTTCGAATTTGCGAAAACCCCATAGCAGTCAAGGTTCGGGCCATTCTTCCGGCGGCTCCTGCGCTATGAACTGACGAGGGGTTCGCGCCGACGAGACGGGCAAGCCGCGGGCTGGCCCCGTTCATCGCGGGATAATGACGAGGGCTTTGTCCCCTTCCGGCACATTGGCGATCACCGCGCCGGTGGCAGGGTTGTAGACCGCGAAGGTCTTGCCGGAAGCGGCCGGGACGAGCCTGCCGTCGATCAGCATCAAGGGTGCGCGCCCGAGGGCCCGCGGCGGGCTGACGCGGGACTGGGACTATACAAGCATCCGAACCGAGACCGATGATGCTCACCAGCGGCTCTTCGCGAAATCAGCCGATGCGGACAAAAAGGTCGTCGATCGCGTCGCCGAAATCGCCGCGGGGCACGGCATTCCTCGCGCGCAGGTGGCGCTCGCCTGGCTCATGGCAAAGCCGGTCATCACCGCGCCGATCGTCGGTGCGACCAGGCTGCACCACCTCGACGACGCGCTCGCATCCGTGAACGTGAAACTGTCGGCCGACGAGATTACTTCTCTCGAACAGCCGTACGTCCCTCACGCCGTGGTCGGCTTTGTCTAGCGCCGTGGCCGGAGCCCGAGGGCGCGGTCGCGGTGGGCGGCAATCCTGCTCGGCCAGCGGCGGTCACGGCGCAACGATGGAGTTTTCGCGTGGCCCTCGTCGCACTGGTCTTGGCCCTCGCAGCGGCGTATGTAGCGAGCGCCGAGGCCGCGCCGGCCGGCTCCATCGCGACCAAAACGCAGCTCTGCGCGTCGTGCCACGGCACGCATGGTCTGCCGTCCGATCAGACCGTGCCGATCATCTGGGGGCAGCAGGCGACGTATCTGCGGAAGCAGCTCGACGACTACAGGAACGGGGATCGCGACAGCGAGATCATGTCGTCGATCGCCGAGAGCTTGAGCGAGGGTGAAGTGTCCCAGATCGCAGCGTATTTCAGCAACGCCAGGTGGCCGGCGCGACCGGCGGCGTCGCTGCCCGCGGCTCCTGATGCGATCGCGGCATGCCAGTCCTGCCATGGTGCGAATTTGGCCGGCGGCCTGAGCGCGTCAGGCGCCGCGCCGCGCCTGGCCGGTCAGTTTTTGCCGTACCTGATCGACACGATGACCGCTTATGCCGACGGTCAGCGCGCCAACAGCCCGCCGATGTCGGCTCTGATGCAAAGCATGTCGCCGGCGGATCGAAAGACCGTCGCCGATTATCTCGCCGCCATGCGCTGACATTTGTCTTCGCGGACAAGCGCCGGCGACGGCCAATTCGGGAGGAAGTTCGCAGTGAAAACGCAACCGGCAACCGGGGAGGAATCGATGATCAGAACGCTCGCTGTCGCAGCCTGTTCGGTGCTCGCGATGGTCGCAACCTCGACCTTCGCGTCGGCGCAAAGCGTTCGTGTCGGCAATGCCGCCTATGGCGACTGGCATACCGACGCACCCGGAATCGTGCGCAAGATCACGGCCGCGGACCTGCCGGCGCCGTTGGCGACCCCGTCTACCGCCAACCGATCGAAGGTCGTCGCCAAACCCGCAAGCGCCGAGCTCAAGACCATGCCCGGCTTTACGGTCGAAGCCTTTGTCACCGGGATGACCGGTGCCCGCGTCCTGCGGGTCGCGCCCAATGGCGACATTTTCCTGGCGCTCAGTCGGCCCGAGGGAAAGATCATGGTCATCCGGGCCGGGGCCGACATGAGCAACCCGAAGGTCGAGACCTTCGCGACCGGCTTGCGGGATGCGTATGGGATCGCCTTCTATCCGCCCGGTCCCTCACCGCAATGGGTCTATGTCGGCGAGTATGGCAAGGTGGTGCGCTTCCCGTACCGGAGCGGCGACCTGACCGCCTCCGGCGCGCCGGAGACGATCGTGTCGGACCTCGCCATGGGCGGCAACCATTGGACCCGCGACGTCGCCTTTTCGCCCGACGGCAAAACCATGTACGTCGCAGTCGGTTCGGCGAGCAACATCGCCGAGCAGATGGGTCCGCGACCCGCCGACTTTGCCGCTTTCGAGAAAAGCCATTCGCCCGGTTCGGCATGGGACCGGGAAGAATGGCGGGCCAACGTCCTCGCCTATGATCCCGACGGGAAAAACAAGCGGGTCTTTGCCTCGGGCATCCGCAATTGCTCGGGACTGACGGTGCAGCCCGGCACCGGCACGGTCTTTTGCGCCACCAACGAGCGTGACCTGCTGGGCGACAATCTCCCGCCCGATTATGTCACCAGCGTCAAGCCAGGAGCATTCTACGGCTGGCCTTGGTACTATATCGGCAGCCACGAGGACACCCGTCCCGGCGGCGGTACGCGGCCGGATCTCGCGGGCAAGGTCACGGTGGCGGACGTTCTGGTCCAACCCCATTCGGCGCCCCTCGGCGTCACGTTCAACCCCGGCGGACAATTCCCGGCGGCCTGGACAGGCGATGCGTTCGTCGCCTTGCACGGCTCGTGGAACCGTGCCGTGCGGACCGGCTACAAGATCGTTCGGCTGCCCTTCAAGAATGGCAAGCCGACCGGGGAATATCAGGATTTCGTCGTCGGGTTTGTCGCCGACAATCAGGACGTATGGGGCCGTCCCGTGGACGTGGCCTTTGCCAAGGACGGATCGCTGCTGTTCAGCGACGACGGCAACGGCGTCGTCTACCGCGTCACCTACAAGCCCGAGTGATGCCCTCGTTCGGGTCGGTGTCGGTCCGATCAGACCTTCGCGTCGGAGGTCGAGCAGCAGTGCAGCAGCCTGTTGAACGGGTTCCACGTCCCCGAGGGCGATTTCGGCCGCGCATTGCTGGCGACCTATCAGCCCTATTTGCTGGTCAAGAGGGAGGCGATCGAGCAGAAAAACATTGCCGATCTGATCGACGTACTGAAAAGCGCCACGTTCCGCTCCCTTGTCGGCAGCATCCCGGGCTACGACGCCACGGGCGCCGGCGCCGTCAAGACGATCGGCGACGCCGCATAACGTCTCAGCGACGCCAAGTCCGCCTGCCCCGATTTGGGCGTCGCGCGAGAGTCGGCCACTGCGGCGCCCGGCCCGCCCAGGGAGAGCACGAGTTCATCGACGCGATCGCGCGCGATCTGCTAGGCTTCGGCAGGCATTTTGTCAGTCGAGGAGAAACCGATGAACGACACGTTAACGCTGTCCCAGCGCGCCGACGCGCTCGAAGCAAAAATGAGCCGCGAGCTCGACCATATTGTCATCAAATCGCGGCTCTACAGCATGGCTGAGGGCGATATGAGCCCGGCGCCGAACGCCGGCGCGCTGATGGCCCAGAATCCGAATGCGCGCGTGCTGATGGGCGACGATCCGCGCCTGCCGCCGATGCCGGAGCAGCCGACCCTCGTCGATTTCTTCAAATGCCGCTTTGGGCCCGCCGCGCACCTGCTGCAAAGCGCCAGGCACGCGGTCAATGCCGGGCTGCCGGAAAACATGGTGCTCGCCTGCCTGCTGCACGACATCTCGACGATCGGCTTCATCCGCGGCGACCACGGCTATTGGGGCGCGCAGCTGGTCGAGCCTTATGTCGACGAGGAAGTAACCTGGGCGATCCGCGCGCACCAGGTGCTGCGCTTTTATCCCGACGAATCGGTGGGCTACCAATATCCGCAGTCCTATATCAAATCGTTTGGCGCCGATTACCGCCCCGACCCTTATGTCGAGGAAGACTACAAACGGATGCGTAACCACAAATGGTACATGTCGGGCCGGATGATCACGGTCCACGATATCTATTCGTTCGACCCGAACGCAGTGGTCGAGCTCGAGGAATTCACCGATGTGATCGGCCGCAATTTCCGCCAGCCGGAACAAGGGCTCGGCTTCGACAACAGCCCGGTCGCGCATATGTGGCGGGCGATGATCCGGCCGGCGAAATATCTGTAGGCGGCCCGGAAGCGTCAGCCCATATCGGTGCCATACCGTTCGCCGGCAGCGGCCATGGCATGGAAATCTACGGCTGTGACGAGACCTTGATCGCAAGGGTTAGCCGATCGCGGGCGGCGTCATAGTGCGACACCGACATCAGGCCGGCTAAACTCAAGCGAGGGAATCGCGATGAAGCTCTATTACGCTCCCGGTGCCTGCTCGGTCGGCATCCACGTATTGCTCGAAGAGATCGGCAAACCCTATCAGGCTGAAATCGTCAATTTCCGCGACGGCGCGCAGTACAAACCGCCCTTCACCGGTATCAATCCCAAATCGAAGGTTCCGACCCTCGAGCGGGATGACGGCTCGATCCTGACCGAGTTTCCGGTCATCGCGCGTTGGCTCGGCCGGAAGAACCCGCAGGCCAACCTGATCCCGCAGGACGAGGAAACCGACATCCGCGCGATGGAGGCGATGGAATACGCCGTCGGCACGATTCACGCGCAGGGCTTTACGCGACTTTTCCGCACCGAGCGCTTCGCCCCGTCGGCCGCGGATCACGACGCGGTCAAGGCTCAAGGCCGCGAGGTCATCGAGAAGGGCTTTGCCGTCATCGACAAGGCGCTCGCCGGCAAGAACTATTTGGGCGGCAGCAATCTGTCGATCGCCGATGCGGCGCTGTACTACGTCGAGTTCTGGGGAGCAAAGCGGCTCGGCATGAAACTGCCGACAAACTGCGCCGCGCATTTCGATCGCATGATGGCGCGCCCGTCGGTGCAACGGGTGATGCAGCAGGAAGGGCTCGCCTGAGCAACGCATTCCCCGGCGACCCGCCCGGCGCGGCGGCGAAGCCGGGTGCCCGACGCGTCAGCGAAACGGGGCGAAGGCGCGCCGGAGCCGGATGGCAGGAGGAACGAGATGGACGGAACGACGGCAGCGGACCACACGAAGGCGATCGATCTGACACGGGCGTTGGCGGAGCGCGCAGCGGGGCTCGGCTGGGACGGTATTCCGACGCCGGCACGCGAGCTGGCGCGGCAATGCGTGCTCGACTATCTGGGCGTGGCGATTGCCGGTGCCGGCGACCCGCTGGTGCAATTGCTGCTCGACGAGATGGCGGAGGCCGGCGGGACGCCGCAGGCGAGCGTGGTCGGCCGCCGCGAACGGCTGCCGGTCTTGACGGCGGCGCTCGTCAATGGCGCCGCCGGGCATGCGCTCGATTTCGACGACGTCAACGTCGCGATGCCGGGCCATCCCTCGGTCGCGATCCTGCCGGGGCTGCTCGCGCTCGCCGAACTCGAAGGCAGCTCCGGCCGCGACGTGCTGACCGCCTTTGTCGCCGGCTACGAGACCGCCTGCCGCATCGGCGCGGCGCTGAGCCCCGGGCATTACGACCTCGGCTTTCATTCGACCGGAACGATCGGCTGCTTTGGCGCCGCGGCGGCCTGCGCCCGACTGCTCGGCCTCGACGTCGAGCGCACCGCCACCGCGCTCGGCATCGCCGGGACGCAGGCGGCCGGGCTCAAATCGCAGTTCGGCACGATGTGCAAGCCGTTTCACGCCGGCAAGGCGGCACAGAACGGGCTGCTCGCGGCGCGCCTGGCGGCGCGCGGTTTTCGAGCCGCCCCGATATCCTCGAATGCGTCCAGGGCTTCGCGCCGACGCATGGCCCGGACTTTTCGCCCGCGGCCGCGCTCGCCGAGCCCGAACACGGCTTTCACCTCTTCGCCAACCTCTTCAAATACCATGCGGCGTGCTACTTTACGCATGCGCCGATCGAGTGCGCGCGGCGGCTCCGCGACGAGCATGGGCTGACCCCGGACAGGATCGCCGCCATCGCCTTGCGCGTCGATACGAGCACCGATCGCGTCTGCAACATCCCGGTTCCGCTGGACGGGCTGCAGAGCAAGTTCAGCCTGCGCCAGACCGTGGCGATGGCGCTCGCCGGCATCGATACGGCGAGCCTCGGCGCCTACAGCGAGGCAACGGCGCGCGACCCGGGGCTCGTGCAGCTGCGCGAGCGGGTGGCCATCGACTTCCAGCGCGGCTGGCCGCAGACCCTGAGCGAGATCGAGATCGAGCTGGCCGACGGAAGGCGGGTCATGGCGCGTCATGATTCCGGCATCCCGGCCGATGACATTGCCGGGCAAGGCCGGCGCCTCGCCGCCAAATTCGATACGCTGGTCGAGCCCAGGCTCGGCGCCGCGCGAACCCGCGAGCTGCGCGAGGTGATCGCCGGCCTCGACGGCGTTGCCGATATCGGCGGCCTCGCCCGGCTCGCCGCGGATTAGCAGGCTCGTCGCTGCAATTCCCTCGCCCGGCCACGCAGTTCTCCCGATGGCATAGGGAGAGGAGAGGCGGATAGCCGGATCGGGTCGGTCAGACTGAAGGCGCGCGCAGCGGCTTGAGATCGGGGGCGGCGCGCAACGCGGCCTCGGTCTTGGCTTGCAGCGCGGCAAAGTCGGTATCCTCGGCGATCTCGCGGACCACGAGCCCGTCGGGCGTCACGTCGATGACGGCGAGGTCGGTATAGATGCGGCGCACCGCGGCGGCGGCGGTCAAGGGGTATTCGCAGCGGCGGCGGATGCGGGGTGCACCGGCCCTGGTCGTGTGCTCGAGCAGCACGCGGATCTCCTTGGCGCCGACCGCGAGGTCCATGGCGCCGCCGACGCCGGGCGGAAAGCCCGGATCGTCGGTCGTCCAATTCGCCAGATCGCCGTTCTCCGCGACCTCGAAAGCGCCGAGCAGGGCCAGATCGAGATGGCCGCCGCGGATCATCAGAAACGAATCGGTGTGGTGGACATAGCTGCCGCCGGTGACGAGCGTGATCGGCTGCTTGCCGGCGTTGATCAGGTCCGGATCGGCCTCGTTGGCGCCGGGTGCCGGGCCGACGCCCAAGATGCCGTTCTCGCTGTGCAGAACAATCTCGCGATCGGCCGGGATGAAGTCCGAGACCAGGGTCGGCAGGCCGATCCCAAGGTTCACATAGGCGCCGTCGGTGAGATCCTGGGCGGCCCGCCACGCGATCTGGCGACGTTTCAGCGGCATCGGTTTCCTCCTTTATTTTATTCGCGACGAGCTGGCGAAGGCCTCGTCTTCCCGGCGAAGGCCGAGACCCACGCCTGCAAAAGGGTACCGGCTTGTGCCGGCAAGACAAAGCGGATGGTCTCTCGCTGCTTCACCGCCTCATCGTGAACCGATCTAAAACGCGACCTGGACGATGCGGTCGATGAAGATGCCGGGGGTGACGATCATCTCCGGGTCGAGCTCGCCCAACTCGACTACGTTGCGGACCTGCACGATCGAGAGATCGGCGGCCATCGCCATCGTCGGGTTGAAGTTGCGCGCCGATTTCCGGTAGGTCAGGTTGCCCCAGCGGTCGGCGCGATCGGCGGCGAGCAGGGCAACGTCGCCCTTCAGCGGCTTTTCCAGCACATACATGCGGCCGTCGATCTCGCGGTGCTCCTTGCCCTCGGCGAGCCTTGTCCCGACCGAGACCGGCGAATAATAGCCGCCGAGCCCCGCGGCGGCGCAGCGCATGCGTTCGCTCAATGTCCCCTGCGGCAACAATTCGAGCTCGATCTTGCCGGCAGTGTAAAGCTCCTCGAATACCACGCTGCCCGAGCTGCGCGGGAACGAGCACATGATCTTGCGCACGCGGCCGGCGGCCATCAGCGCTGCGAGCCCGCTGCGTCCGGTGCCGGCATTATTGGCGACGACCGTCAGGTCCCGGGCGCCCTGCTCGAGCACGGCTTCGCACAGCGCATCGGGCAGCCCGGCGCCGCCGAACCCCGCGCACAGGACGACGGCGCCGTCCCCGATCCCGGCCACCGCCTCGGCGAGGCTCCGCACCCGCTTGTCGATCATCGTTCGCCGTCCCGGTCAGTCAGAACGCCACGGCGTCGCCGCCTTTGAGCGCCAGCATCGCCCGGGCTTCGTCGGGGGTGGCGATTTCGAGCGACAGGTTCTCGACGATGGCACGGATGCGGCTGACCTGGTCGGCGTTGCTGGTGGCGAGCTTGCCGCGGCCGATCCACAGCGAATCCTCGAGCCCGACCCGCACGTTGCCGCCCATGATCGCGCCCATCGTCACCAGCGGCAATTGGTGGCGGCCGGCGGCAAGGATCGACCAGGCGTAGTTATCGCCGAACAGTTTGTCGGCGATCCGCTTCATATGGACGAGATTGTCGGGGTCGGCGCCGATCCCGCCGAGAATGCCGAAGATCGTCTGCACGAACAGCGGCGGCTTGACCAGGCCGCGGTCGAGGAAATGCGCGAGGTTGTAAAGATGGCCGACATCGTAGCATTCGAATTCGAACCGGGTGCCGCAGCCCTCGCCCAGATCCTTCAGGATGCGCTCGATGTCGGCGAAGGTATTGCGGAAGATGAAGTCGCGAGTCATTTCAAGCGCCCGCGGCTCCCATTCGTATTTCCACTCCTTATAGCGGTCGAGCATCGGATAAAGCCCAAAATTCATCGAGCCCATGTTCATCGAGCACATTTCGGGCTTGGCGCGCAGCGGGGCGGCGAGCCGTTCTTCGAGCGACATGCCGTGGCCGCCGCCGGTGGTGATGTTGACGACGGCGTTGGTCGCCTGCTTGATCCGCGGCAGGAACTGCATGAACACGCCGGGATCGGGGGTGGGCCGGCCGTCCTTGGGGTCGCGCGCATGGAGATGCAGGATCGCCGCCCCCGCCTCGGCCGCGGCGATCGCATCGCGCGCGATCTCGTCCGGGGTCAGCGGCAGATAGGGGCTCATCGTCGGGGTGTGGATCGACCCGGTGACGGCGCAAGTGATGACGACCTTCCCACCCATAGCCATTTTCTTGCTCCCGCGCAGGCGCGCCGCCGTGGGGCCGGAGCGCAGGACGATCTCCCGCCGCCTAGCCCTGCGCCCGGATGAATGCCTTGACCCTGGGATAGGTTTCGGTCTGCCACCGGCGGCCATGGAAGACGCCATAATGGCCGACTTTGAGCTGGAGGTGGTGCGTCTTTTTTGCCGGCGGAATGCCGGTGCAAAGATCGTGTGCGGCGACGGTCTGGCCGGGCCCGCAGACATCGTCGCGCTCGCCTTCGACTGTCATCAGCGCGGTCCGCTCGATCGCCGCCGGCTCGACCAGTTCGCCGCGCACGCGCAGCCGTCCCCGCGGCAGATCATAACGGCGGAACACCCGCTCGATCGTCTGCAGATAGAAATCCGCCGGCAAATCCATGACCGCGCTGTATTCGTCGTAGAACGCGCGGGTTGCCGCCGCACTGGCGCCGTCGCCGCGGGCAAGGTTGCGGAACATCGTCCAGTGGGCCGAGACATGGCGTTCGAAATTCATGCCGAGAAACCCGGCGAGCTGTAAAAATCCCGGATAGACGCGCCGGAACGCGCCGGGAAAGCGCGCCGGCACCGTGGTTATGACGGATCTCTCGAACCAATCGAGCGAGTGCGCCTCGGCAAAGCGGTTGACCGCGGTTGGATTGACCCGGGTGTCGATCGGTCCGCCCATCAGGACCATCGAGGCCGGCTGGCATGGATCGCCCGCCGCCGCCAGCAGCGACACCGCCGCCAGCACCGGAACCGATGGCTGGCAGACGGCCATCAGATGGATGCGCGGTCCCAACAGGCGGATGAAGCGGATGATCAGCGCGACGAAGTCGTCGAGATCGAACCGGCCGTGGAGCAGCGGAACGTCGCGCGCGTTGATCCAGTCGGTCAGGTAGACATTGTGATCCGTCAACAACGCTTCGACGGTGCCGCGCAACAGCGTCGGGAAATGGCCCGAGAGCGGTGCAACGACCAGGACCGTCGGCTCTTCGCGCGTCCAATTCTTGCGGAAATGGAGCAGATTGCAGAACGGATTCGTGGCGACGACCTCTTCCTCGACAGGGACTTCGCCATCCTCGACCGTCACCGCGCGGATGCCGAAAGCCGGCCGCTCGTGCGACAAATGGGCGTGGGAAAAGAGTTCCATCGCCGCGGCCGCCCCGCGGATCAGCGGCGCATCGGCGATCACCGGCCAGGGCTGCCAGGATTGCCCGAGAATGCCGCGTGAGGCGTCGGCCATGAGCCGGATCGGGGCGAGCGCGTCGTTGTAGACCTGATAGGCGTCGTAGAGCATGAACCCTCGTTTGAACCCGGCACCCGCTACCATGCGGGCGCGCAAAAAATCGCGACGCCTTCCCGCTCGGATCGATTATTATGCGAAACCATTTCATTCCAAATGGCTCATTATTTCAACAATATATTGGGCTTGATCTGGTTTTTGGCAAGATCTCGGGGGATTGGGTTTCCAGCGTCCGAAACGGACAGCCGTACCCCCCGCCCCGTTGCTTCGGTGGCAATCGCGCTCGCCTCGATTTCGGGTAATGCATGTCCGACAGGCAACGCCATTGCCGGCACTGGCGGATTTTCGGGCGGTTCAATTGGGCGGAGCGGCCAACCCGCCGCGGACCACATGCACGACGACGCCGGACAGCCGCGACGGCGGCGCCAGCCAGCGCGGATGGGCGAGGCTCGTCGCGGCGTCGCTTTCCCCCGCCTTCCACCGCCGGGCGATCGATACGGACGAGAAATCGGCTCGCTTTGCGCCAAGCTCAGCGGCGTTGCCCTCGTGCACGAGGTGCAGGACCGTCATCGTCGCATCGCTCGCCTCGGCGAGGCACCGGCGAATGTCGCCGTCGCCGTGCGCCGCGGCGGGCAGCCGTTCGCCGAGCAGCGCGATCATCCGGCGCAGATCCTGCGTGCGGCGCATCGCGGCGATTTCTCGTGCCGTGCGGCTGATCCCGCCATGCCCGCCAGGGGCCAGATCGTAGCCGTCGATAGCAAAGCACAGCGTGTCGGCCGGCCGAGCGAAGTCCAGCGCCGAAATCGCGGCCGCGCTGCCGCCAAAGAGCTGCCTGTCGATCGCGACCGGCGGCAAGCCCGGCAACGGGGTGCTTGCCAGCACGTGGTCGAGGCCCAGCACGTGTCGATCGTTGTCGAAAAAAGCTTCTGCCCCGGTCGTCAGGTTCATCGCGCCCAGCACAACCCTGGCAGAGCCGGAATTAACCCGGTCGAAATCGACCGCCTCGCTGATCAGCTCGCGCAGCTCGGCGGCGCCGATGACTGGCTCGGCCAGCATTGGCGCAGGCCAGGCACTACGCCGGATCAGGGATCGGCTGCAGGCCACTGCCGCCTCCGCCCATGCGCCGAGGCTTCGCCGCGGCCGGTTCGCCACGCGCCGGCTCAGCTCCTGCCAAAACCGGCGCAGCCGCAGCGCGCGTTCGTGCGGGAGGTTCCCCGCGATGATGGCGGCGTTGACCGCCCCGATCGCCGTGCCGGCGATCCAATTGGGCCGCACCCCGGACCTCTCGAGTGCGGCGCAGGCTCCTGCCTGATAGGCGCCGAGCGCCCCACTGCCCGACAATATCAATGCGATCCGCTCGAAACGGGCCAGGCTTTGATCCGGTCGCCCTCGCGCCAAGACGTGCTCCCTACCGCCAGCAGCCTTCACGAACCTTGCCGATCTGCCGATCGCGGCATCGACGGGCACCGCGGTTCGGCCGTCCTCACAGTTCGATCGTCACCATGGTTCGGGCGTCATCATAGGAAGTCTCGACCGGGCGTCCAATGTCGAACCAATACCACAGTCATTCTTTCTTTCCCGATCGGATGGCGGGGATCGAGCGCAGATAGGCGGCGATCGCGCGGCGATCGGCATCGTCGAGCCGCGCCGTGTTCCGGACGATCTCGGCCATGCCGCCGCCGATGAAATCGAAATCCGGCGTCTGCCCGTCCGTCAGCAGGGTCACGATGTCGTCCGTGCTCCATCGACCGATCCCGGTTTTCATGTCGGGGGTGATGTTGGGGACCGCTTTCCGCCCGCCTGTAGCGGCCCTGCCGCCGAGCGCGCGGTCGGGATCGGGTGCGCCGAGCCGGGTGCGCGCGGTGTGACAGTCGCCGCAGCGGCCGATCGTGGCGACGAGATAGGCGCCGCGGTTCCACTCTGCATCCCGCGTCCGATCGGGCTGCCAGGGCCCCGGAAAGCGCGTGGCAGCAACGGCGACGGCGCCGCGCAGGGCCGCGAAGGGCTGGGCGGCGTTGCCCCGATTGGCTTTCGACACTGCGGGCACAGTTTCGAGAAAGGCGAAGATATCGAGCAGATCCTGCTCGCTCAGGCGGTTGTAGAACGGAAACGGGAAGACCGGCAGATAATGCGAATCATCGGGCGCGATGCCCCAGCGCAGGGCTCGGACGAAGTCTTGAAGGCGCCACCGGCCGATGCCGGTCTCCTGGTCGGGCGTGATGTTGGGGGTGAACAGCGTGCCGAAGGGGGTCTCGAACGCGCGCCCGCCGGCATAGGGCCGGCCGCCGTCCTTGGTGTCGGTGTGGCATTGGTCGCAGCCCGCCGCGGCGGCAAGATAGGCACCGCGCGCCGCCGAGCCCGCGGCACCGGCTCCCGCAGGCATCCCCGCCAGCGCGAGCAGGATCGCAATCGCCGCCGCCGTCAGTTTTTGATGGTCTCGCGGAAATTCGTGTGGCAGTTGCCGCAGCCATTCTTGCCGAGATCGGCGAACGCAGTCCGGATCGCGTCCTTGGACCCGCCTTTCACCGCCGCGAGCAGTGCATCGGCCTTGGCAGCCGCCTGCTTCTGCGCGCCGAGAAATTTATCCCAATCCGTCCATATCTCGGGCTTGGGCGCGTATTTCCCGGCGGGGCTGGGCGCGTTGGTGCCCGGTGGAAACGCAGCGGGGATTTTCCGGGTCGTCTGGGTCAGGCCGGTGGCGCCGGCCTCGGCTGCCGCCTGATCGGCTTTGCCGTCGAGATAGGCCTTGACGGCCCCGATGTCCTTTCCCTGCTCCTTCATCAGGGCCTGCCGGTCCTTGACGACCGTCTCCTTGTCCTGCGCCAGCGCTGCGCCAGTCGCGCCGGCCAAAGCAATGGTCAGCGCCGCGCTCAGCAGGCGCCGTTTCGTGGATGATGTCATCTGTCCTCCCTGTATCGCCCGGCCGGCATCACCCACGCTCGGGCGACCGCAGACTAACCGGCACCGCCGACAAAGCAACATCGCGAGACTGCGCTCACCGTCATGTGATCGGGATTTCGATATGAGTCTTGAAACCCGGGCGCTCACGCATGCGCTCGTACCAGGATTTGAGGTTCTTCAGCGGCGGCCGTTCGATCGGGAAGGCGTGCCAGCGATAGACCAGCGTCCCGAGCACGATTTCCGCCAGGCTCAGCTCCGGACCGGCGAGGTAGGGCCGACCGTCGAGCGCATCCTCGACGATCGTCCACGCGGCCAGCGCATTGCGCCGCGCCGCTTCGATCGCGGCATGATCGCGCTGCTCGGGCCTGGTGCGGATCAAGCCGAACAGCAATGTCCCCATCGGCGCCCCGATGGTCGAGAGCTGCCAATCCATCCAGCGTTCGACCAATGCCCGCGCCGCGGGCGCCGCCGGGTGCAGCCGCTCGCCGTGACGGGTGGCCGCCAGGTAGCGGCAGATCGTGTTCGATTCCCACAAGACCAGATCGCCGTCCTGGACCGTCGGCACCAGGCCGTTCGGGTTTATGGCGAGGTATTCGCGGTCCTGGTTGCCCCCGAACGGCCCGCCGAGATCGACCCGCTCGAACGGGATGCCGAGCTCGGCACAGCACCACAGCACCTTTTGCACGTTCGACGACGTCGCCCTTCCCCAGATCTTCAGCATCACCGCCTCTCCGATCAGCAATTCGCATGGAGCCCGAGTTTTGCGGCGGGCGCAACAGCGGGTTTGGCCGAATCCGTGTATGCTCGCGGCATCGGGAGCGGCATCAGCCGCTCCCTTGCAGCGCGCCAAGGAGGTCCGAAATGCACCGGTTCGCTCTCCCGTTGGCGGCGGCGCTGACGCTCTTCGCCGGCACCGCCGAGGCGACCCAGCAGGGAAATACCGCGATCGCCAATTGGAAGCGGATGGATGTCTGCGCCAAACAGGCCCAGGCCGCCTTTCCCGACTATACCGCGGAGTTCGAACGCCAAACGCGACGCCAAGCTGAACGAGTGCTTGAGCAGCGGCAACCTGCCGCCGATCGCGCCCTTGCAGCCGCCGCAATCCCGCTGACCGGGTCGGCGGGGGCACCGCGTCAACCGGCGTGACCTTCGCCCCAGCCTTCGGCCATCGGCGGCAGGCCCGGCATTCGGGGCGGGACGCTCGCCGCCGCCTCGGACCGGGCGCGGTCGAGGAAAGCGAGCTGCGTCTCGAAGTCGATGTCGAGGGTGGACGTGATCTCGAGCCGCGGATCTTCGAAGACATTGCGGCGCCGGCGCCGGCGCCACGCCATCACGGTCTCGTCGCGCGCCCACAGCAGCGCCGCGATCTGTGGACGAAACAGCCGGATCATCGCAGCCATCCAGCGATTGACGAGCGCCGGCGGGTCGGGCTCGGCGACCGTGAACCGGTCGAGCATGCGGATTACGTCGTCCGCGCGGTACCAGGTTTCGCCGGTGACCCAGCGATTCGTCGTGAACAGGCGGATCGGCTCGCCCCGGGGATCGAGCGCAATCGCGACGAGGTGGCTGAACTCGTCCTTGCTGCCGCGTTTGAGCGGCGCCGCCTGCGGCGGGGGCGGCGTCGCGTCGGCGACGGCGAGTTCGGGAAGAACGAGCGGAGCGAGCCCGGCCGGCATGCCCTCGGCGCGCAGGAAGGTGTGGAAATGCCCGTGCTCGCGCGGCGGCCGGCCGGTTGCCGGATGGGTGTGATAAAAGAACTGGGCAGAGTTCCTCGGATCGTAGATTTCGCCATCGGGATAATGCCGCCATTCGGTAATCGGGCCAGCGTCGGCCGTGATCTCGCCGAGGATGTTGCGACGGCGCGCCGCCAGCGCTTGCCGGCACTCGGCGATCACCGCCGCCGCCGCCGCCATCCGCTCGATTTCGGCGCGGCCGACCCGCAAATTCCCGCCCCCTTCAGGATGCGTCACCCGATCACCTCACGCGAACAAAACAGGTTCACAATACCCGGGGACGCTTTGCCGACAAAGCGGAATTGGTCACCGTCCAGACGACGATTTCCCGCATCACCGCGCCCAGCGCCGCGTCGAACGCCGCGACGATGTCCGGGAGGGCGTCGGCCGACGCCGGGATGTGACGTTCGAACAGCGCCTGGGCGACGATGTCGCGCCGCGGCATCGCCACGAGCATGACCTCGATCGATACCCAAACCGTGGGCGCGCTGCCGCCCGCAACATATTCGGCCTCGAAATGGCGGATCTCGCTGGTGAGAATGAAATCGGCGCGCAGCCCTGACCCTTCGCGGCCGAGCGCCGTCATCGTCCCGCTGTTTTCGAACGATGTCAGCAACGCGGTCTGCACCAGCGCCGAGAGGTTGTCGGCCCATTCCGAATCGGCGAAATAGTCGAGCGAGACCGGCGACCGGGTCAGCGCGATCCGTCTGCGGTCGAGTGCCGCCGGCGCGGTCGGCACGTCGATCAGCAGCTGCGCCGCTATGTGGGGCAGGTTCGGCGGGTAGGTGCTGTTCGGCGTTAGCCGGAAAATGTATTTCGGCGGCGGGCTGACGAAGAGACCGGCGCACCCGGCCAGGGCGAGCGTCAGTACGCCCGGGACCGATCGGCGCGAGATCATGAAAGGCGATCGCGTCATCGCGGCCGGTATCCTTCACGCCGGTCCCCGAACAGCAATCGCGTCGGATCGTGCTCGATCTCGTCTGCGAACCGGGTCAAGCTCGCCACCAATTGCCGCATCTCGCCCACCAGATTGTCGACTCCGACCAAGGTCTGTTGGCTGAAATCGCGGATTCCCGGACGGTTCTCCTGGATCATTGCCTGGACCTGGCGGCTGCTGCCGATCAGGTTCTTCGCCAGCCGGTCGTAGTCGTCGAGCGCTCGCGCCGCCTCGTCCTTCAACCCGCCGCGGTCGGCATAACTGTGATCGACATGCTGCAGCAGCGATTTCAGCGCGATGATCGTTGCGTCCGCGTTGGCGACGGTCGCGCCGAACTCCTTGCTGTTGGCGGCGATGGCAGCCGTTATCGTGCGGATGTTCTGCAAACTTTCGGAAACCGCTTGGCGGTTCTGGGCGCTGAGCAGGGCATTCAGGCTGCCGGCCGCGGTCTTGAGCTGGGCCAGCAGTTCGGGGAGCGAGGACTTTACCTCCTCGAGCGCGGATTGTCCGGTCTTGATGATGGGATAGCGATGGCCGGGCTCCGGCAGCAGATCGCTCGCCTCCCGCGTGCCGCCGCGAATTTGCACTGTCGAGACGCCGCTGAGGATGTTGGTATCGAGATAGGCCCGCGCGTTCGATTTGATGCTGACGAGATTGGGATCGATTTCGATTGTCGCCTGGATCTGCTCGACATTGTCCGGGTCGACCCGGATATCGGTGACGCGGCCTACCGGGATGCCGTTGTATTGGACCGCGGAACCCTTGCTGAGCCCCTCCACCGATCCTTTGAAGAACACATAATAGGGCGCGACTTCCTTCGAGAACTCGACGCGCCCGAACCACAGCACGGCGACGAAGGCGAGCAGGATGATCGCGAGCACGAAGGCGCCGACCGCGACATAATGGGCTCGTGTCTCCATTGGTCCTCTCCGCGCGGCGGCGGTTCAGGCTGGGGCCGCGGCCCGCGTTGCCGGCCGGGCCCGATGCCCGGCTGCGGCCTGCTCCGCCGCGCGCCCGCGGGGACCGTGAAAATACGAGCGGATCCAAGGGTGATCGTCTTGCAGCATCTGGTCCAGGGTGCCGACCCGGATCTTTTTGTCGACGAGCACGGCGACGCGATCGCACACCGCAAAGAGGCTGTCGAGGTCATGGGTCACCATGAACACGGTGAGCCCGAGGCTGCTGCTCAGGTCGTGAACGAGATTGTCGAACTCGCCGGCCGCGATCGGATCGAGCCCGGATGTCGGCTCGTCGAGAAAGACGAGCTGCGGATCGAGCGCCAGGGCGCGGGCAAGACCGGCGCGCTTGCGCATGCCCCCCGACAGCTGCGCCGGATACTTCGTCCCGGCGTCTTCGCTCAGCCCGGTCAGGCCGATCTTGACGGCCGCGATCTCATCCATCAGCTGCAGCGGCATATCGTAATATTCTTTGAGCGGCACCTCGATGTTCTGCGCGACGGTCAGCGAGCTGAACAGCGCCCCGTCCTGAAACAGGACGCCCCATTGCCGGTCGAGGTCCCGCCGCTCGCGGTCGCTCATCGCCAGAACGTCGTTTCCCAGCACCTCGATCCTGCCCTGGACCGGCCGGTTGAGCCCGACGATGGTGCGCAGCAGCACCGATTTCCCCGATCCCGACCCACCGACGACGCCGAGAATTTCGCCGCGGCGCACCTCGAGCGCCAGATCGTCATGGATGGTCTGGGCACCGAACCGGGTGACGAGACCGCGCACCCGAATAATCGGTTCGTCGCAATGCTCCGGCATGGTCAGAAACCCAGTATCGAGAAGATGACTGAAAATGCCGCGTCGGTCACGATCACGAGGAAAATCGCCTCGACCACCGACAGGGTGGTGAGGCGGCCGACGCTCTCGGCGCTGCGCGACACCTGAAAACCTTCGTAGCAACCGATCAATGCGATGATCACGGCAAAAAACGGCGCCTTGATGACGCCGATCCAAAAGGTCCGCGGATCGAGCGAGGTTTGCAGCTCGCGGACGAATTGCGGGATGGTGATTCCGAGCACCAACTGCGACATCAGGCAGCCGCCGAGGAGGCCCACGAAGTTGGCGTAGATGGTCAGCAACGGCAAGGTCACCAGCAAGCCGAACAGCCGCGGCATGACCAGCACCTCGACCGGGTCGAGGCCGATCGTGCGCATCGCATCGATCTCTTCGTTGACCTGCATCGTGCCGATTTCGGCGGTAAAGGCGCTGCCCGAACGGCCGGCGATGATGATCGCGGTCATCAGCACCCCGAGCTCGCGAAGGATCGATACGCCGAGAAGGTCGACGGTATAGATCTCAGCCCCGAAGCGGCGCAGCTGGTCGGCGCCCTGATAGGCGATGACGATCCCGATCAGGAAGGACAGAAGGCCGACGATCGCCAGCGAATTGACCCCGGTCTGTTCCATCTGGGCGACGGTCGCCGTCGCCCGGAGGCGGCGCGGATGAACCGCCAGCTCGGCCGCGGTCAGACAGACGAGGCCGAAAAAGCCGGTGATGCTGTATGTGCGCGCGAAGAGCCCGAGCGAGATCTCGCCGATCCGGGCGACAAAGCCCGCGAAGCGTGTGGTGCGCCGGCCGCGGATGGAGTCGCCGGAGCGAGGATGCCGCCGCTGCGCACCTGATCGAGAAGCGGTGCGAAATCCGGCTGCAGATTGCGCAGCTCGACGGCGTTCCCACGCGTCGTCAGATCGTGCTCGGTGCGCAGCAGCAGCCACGCGCCGGCGGTGTCGAGGCGGTCGATCCCGGCCAGATCGAGCGTCACCTGCCGGTCCTTCGGGAGCTCCAGGGCGCGCAGCCGGCGGTCGAGCTCGCCGGCGGTCGCCACCAGCCATTCCCCGTCCGCCGCCAAGACCAGCGATCCACGCTCTTCCGATACGGCGAATGTTGCGGCGACCGGCGCCATTTCATTCCAAAATCCGCTTTGGCGTGCGCCGGGCGAAGCCTTTCCAGTTACGCGAAAAACGGCTATGCCGCAACGGTAACAGATGCAAGCGCCGGCAGCGGTCGTCGAGGGCAGGGGTCATGGACCTGAAACAGCACATCCGATCGATACCCGATTTCCCGAAGCCCGGTATCCTGTTCTATGACATTTCCACGCTGCTCGCCGATCCGGCCGCGTGGCGCGCCACCGTCGAGCGCCTCGCCGAGGCGCTGCGCCCGCACCGGCCGGACTTCCTCGTCGGTATCGAATCGCGCGGCTTTCTTGTTGCCGCACCGCTTGCCTATGCGCTCGGCTGCGGCTTCACCATGATCCGCAAGAAGGGCAAGCTGCCCGGCCGGACCTTAGGCTTCACCTACGATCTCGAATACGGAACCGACACGATCGAGATCCAGGAAGACGCGATCACCCCGGGTCAGCGAGTGGTCGTGCTCGACGATCTGCTGGCGACCGGCGGCACGATGCAGGCGGCGCTCAACCTGATCCGCCAGCGCGGCGGCGCGGTCGTTGCTGCCGGCTGCATCATCGAGCTGAGCTTTCTGCGGGGCCGCGACCGCATCGACGTGCCGTTCACCTCGATCGTCGCCTACGATTCCTGATCGGACCGGTCCTAATCGTGGCCGGCGGATGCCGTGGACCCCATGCTGCGGCCGATCACGGCGTAGAGCGGGTCGCCGCCGCCGGGCGGCGTGCGGTCGAGGCAGCGGATGTCGGCCCAATTTCCCGCCTCGGCAAAATAATGGGCGATCAGGCACAGATGCCCGACATCGTCGAGCAGACACCAGCAGCCGATGGCCCGCGCCGGCAGGCAGCGGTCCGAGAAGGTGACGACGAGCGCCCCGCCCGGCTTCAGCAGCCGCCCGACCTCGCGGATGACCTCGCCGGGCCGGATCAGGTGCTGGATCGAGACGCAGATCGCGGCGGCGTCGAACTCGCCATCGGCGAACGGCAGGCGCGGATTGTGGTTCAGATCCTGCACCAGCCACTCGTCGAGGAACGGGTTTTCCTGCAGCTCGCAACGGTCGACGCCAACCCCGACCACCCGCGCATAGGGAATTTCCGGCGGCAGGTGGCTGACCCATCCCGACATCAGGTCGAGGATCGTGCCGCCCATCGGCAGGATCTCGCGGTAGAGATCGGTGACGGCGGCGATGGCCGCGTCATCGATCTGCCGATCGCGCACAGGCTCGGGGCCGGGCGACGCGTCACGGAGCGCATCGACCGGCGTCGTCGAAATCGTCGGAAGGAGCGGCATTTCCCCCGTCTCGAATTTGTCTTGTCTGAGATGGGGAGCGCCCACCCGGCGGTCCATAGCCAAAAACGCGCTTGCCAAAATCGACGCCCACTCAATCCGCCAATACGCTCCTCCGGCGTCGTCAGACGGCAAATCCAGGTCGCGCGCGACCGCCGGATGGGTGACCTGTCCGCGGCAGACATTGAGCCCGTCGCGCAAATGCGGATCGCCGAGCAGCGCCCGCCGCCAGCCGCGATCCGGCAATCGCCAGCACGAAGGGCAGGGTGGCGTTGTTGAGGGCCACCGTCGAGGTCCGCGCCACCGCTGCCGGCATATTGGTGACGCAATAATGCACGACGCCTTCCTCGACATAGGTCGGGGCATCGTGCGTCGTCGGCCGGCTGGTCTCGAAACAGCCGCCCTGGTCGATCGAGATATCGACCACGACCGTCCCCGGCCGCATCGCCCGGACGAGGTTGCGGCCGACGAGCCTCGGCGCCGCCGCACCGGGGATCAGCACGGCGCCGATCACGAGGTCGGCGGCGATAATTTCGCGTTCGATGTTCTCCATCGTCGAGAACAGGGTGTGGAGCTGCGCCCCGAATTGCAGGTCGAGCTCGTAGAGCCGCGGCAGCGAGCGGTCGATGACGGTAACGTAAGCCTCCATGCCCATGGCCATGCGGGCCGCGTTGGTGCCGGCGACCCCGCCGCCGAGGATGACGACCTTGGCTGCCGGAACGCCGGGCACGCCGCCGAGCAGCAGGCCGATGCCGCCCTGCTCCTTTTCGAGGCAATGAGCCCCGACCTGCACCGCCATCCGCCCGGCGACCTCGCTCATCGGCGCCAGCAGCGGCAGGCCGCCGCGGGCGTCGGTCACGGTCTCGTAGCCGATCGCGACGATGCCGGATCGGATCAGCGCCTGGGCCAGCGCCTTGTCGGCGGCGAGGTGCAGATAGGTGAACAGGATCTGGTCGCGGCGCAGCGCCGCCAGCTCCTGCGGTTGCGGCTCCTTGACCTTGACGATCATTTCGGCGGCGGCGAAGACCTCGGCGGCACTGGCGAGGATGCGCGCGCCGGCTGCCTCGTAGGCCCGGTCGTCGAAGCCGATGCCGGCTCCGGCTCCGGTCTCGACCGCCACCTGATGGCCGCGATGGGCCAGCTCTCTGACGCTGCCCGGCACGAGGCCGACGCGGTATTCGTGGACCTTCACCTCTTTCGGAACGCCGATCAGCATTGCAAAACCCTTGCTCAGGAAGCGCTAGCGGCCAACCGCTCGACCACCTCGTCGGCCAGCGGCAGGGATGCGGTCAGCCCCGGCGATTCGATCCCGTAGAGGTTGACGAGCCCCGGCACGCGATGGATCTCCGGCCCCTGCACGAGGAAATCGGCGGCGGGTTCCGATGGGCCACTGATCTTCGGCCGGATCCCGGCATAGCCCGGCTGCAACGCGCCGTCGCGCAGGCCGGGCCAATAGGTGCGGATCGCGGCGTAGAACGCCTCGCCGCGCGCCGGGTCGACCGCATAATCGACCTCGGGAATCCATTCGACATCGGGCCCGAAGCGCGCCTGGCCGGCAAGGTCGAGCGTCAGATGGACGCCGAGCCCGCCCGGAACCGGGACGGGGTAGACGAGGCGGCGGAACGGCGCGCGCCCGGCCAGAGTGAAATAGACGCCGCGGCAGAAAAACCCCGGCGGGATCGTCTCCTGCGGCACCCCTTCGATCGCGCGGGCGAGAGCGGGCGCATGGAGCCCGGCGGCATTGACCAAACGGCGGCACTGCAGCGCGCTCGGCTCGTCGCCGCCGACCGCGAGGTCGAAGCCGCCGTCGCGCACCCGGCCCGACAATACCGGCGTGCGCAGCACGACGATCGCACCCGCCGCCTCCGCCTCGCCCTGATAAGCCAGCATCAGCGCATGGCTGTCGATGATGCCGGTCGACGGCGACAGCAGGGCGGCGACGCAGTCGAGCGCCGGCTCGAGACGCCGCACGTCTGCGGCGCTCAGCCGTTCGAGATTGTCGACGCCGTTGGCGCGCGCCGCGGCGGCGATCTTTTCGAGGGCCGGGATCTCGGCTTCGTCGGCAGCGACGATCAGCTTGCCGAGCCTTGCATGCGGGACGCCGCGCTCGCGACAATAGGCATAGAGCCGTTCGCGCCCGGCAACGCAGCTTTTCGCCTTCAGGCTGCCGGCCGGGTAATAGAGCCCGCTGTGGATGACCTCGCTGTTGCGCGAGGAGGTCTCGAACCCGATCGTATAGGCGCGATCGACGACCAGCACCTCGCGGCCGGCCTGCGCCAATGCCCGCGCGATCGCGAGCCCGACCACCCCGGCGCCGACCACCACGCATTCGACCTCGTCCACCACACTTCTCCGCAGGCTGCACATGCAGAATGCCAGCCGGCGGCGCACGGTGCCAGCGGCGAGGCGGCTGCCGCCGGGACCGGGCCGCGCGAGGCCGCTGGACGCAATCGGCAAAATCGTCGACACTGTAGGGCGACGGCAATCGGCGATGGACAGTGATGAGCCGGAATAGCGCGACGGTGCTGGCCCTTGGCGACTATCGGACGCGGCAGCGGACCGTCTATTTCACCCGCTCGGAATTGAACCAGCTTCTCGGCCTCTACAGCCGGCATGTGATTCGTGGCGAATGGCGCGATTACGCGATCGATCATCGCGACGGGGTGGCGCTGTTTTCGGTGTTCCGCCACACCCAGGAAGGGCCGGCCTACAGCATCGTCAAGACCGCTCCGGCGCCGGGACGCCCGGCCGAGTTCACCGTGCAGAGCGGGCGGCAGAGATTGCGCGCGTCACGCAGTCTCGCCGAGGCGCTGGACTTCTTTCGCAAGCGGCTCAGCCTGGTCGCCGCCGAGCCGGGCTGAGCCGAGCCGGGCTGAGCCGGCCTGCCGCTGGGGCGGGCGACGCCGCGGCAGCATGCGCTCCAATACGCCGTCGCGCCGGACGACGCCGTGGTAGAGCCCGCCGGCGATGTGGAGAGCGACAAATAAGTAGATCAGATATTGCCCGGCGAGATGGACCGCTATCGCCAGTTGCGACAGCCGGTCGTTCTCGGATCGCAGCGGCGGGATCGAAACAACCCCGAACAGGCTGACCGGATGACCCGCCGCGGCGGCGTTGACATAGCCGGCGAGCGGCATCGCGATGAAGATCAGGTAGAGCGCGCCATGGGTGAGGCGGGCGAGACCGGCCTCGATCCGGCCGATTCCCGGCGGCAGCGGCGGCGGCGGATGGCGCCGAAGCGCCACAGCAGGCGGAACAGCATCGCCGCCAGAATGGTCAGCCCGACCGAACGGTGCAGCAGCATCAGCAGATCGCGCGGCGGCGTATTGCGCGGCGCCGCCGCCATCGCCCAGCCAAGCACGACGACGACGACCGCGAGCGCCGCAATCAGCCAATGCAGCCACCGGGCGACCCGGCCGTAGCCCGCCGGAGCGCCCATCCGATCACCCCCGCTCGGGTTTCGTCACGGGCTCGGGGCGGCGAGAAATTCGAGCGCCGCGGCGACGCCGCCGGCGCGGTGCGGGATGCCGGCCCGGTGCAGTCCCATCTCGACCCCGCTCAACGTGCCGCACAGCATCAGATCGTTGAACCAGCCGAGATGGCCGATGCGGAAGACCTTGCCCTTGAGCCGGCCGAGACCGGTGCCGAGCGACATGTCGAAGGCGTCGAGGATGGTCTCGCGCAGCCGGTCGGCGTCGAACCCGTCGGGGACGAGGACCGCGGTCAGCGAGTTCGAATGCTCGCGCGGATCGGCGCACCACACTTCGAGACCCCAGCCGGCGACGGCGCGCCGGGTCGCCTCGGCATGGCGGGCATGGCGGCGGAAGACGGTGTCGAGCCCTTCTTCGTCGAGCAGCATCCGCAATGCCTCGCGCAGCCCGAACAGCAGGTTCGTGCCCGGCGTATACGGGAAATAGCCGGTACCGCCGGGTTCGAGCATTGCGTTCCAATCCCAGTAGGAGCGCGGCAGACGTGCGGATCTCGCCGCGGCCAGCGCCTTTTTCGAGACCGCGTTGAAGCCGAGCCCCGGCGGCAGCATCAGCCCCTTCTGCGACCCGGCGACCGTGACGTCGACCCCCCATTCGTCGTGCCGGTAATCGATCGAGGCGAGCGAGGAGATCGCGTCGACCATGAACAACGCCGGGTGGCGGGCCCGGTCGATCGCCGCGCGGATTTCGGCGACGCGGCTCGCGACCCCGGTCGAGGTTTCGTTGTGGACGATGCAGACCGCCTTTACCCGGTGCGCGCGGTCGGCGGCGAGCATCTCCTCGACCCGCGCCGGATCGACGCCGTGCCGCCAATCGCCCGGCACGAACTCGATCTCCAGCCCGAGCCGCCCGGCCATCGCCCGCCACAATGTCGCGAAATGGCCGGTTTCGAACATCAACACGGTGTCGCCCGGCGACAGGGTGTTGGCGAGCGCCGCCTCCCACGCCCCGGTGCCCGAGGACGGGTAGACGACGACATTCTCCGCGGTCTGAAACACCCGCTTCATGCCGGCGACGATTTCCTTGCCGAGTTCGGCGAATTCCGGCCCGCGATGGTCGATCACCGGCATCGCGATCGCGCGCAGCACCCGGTCCGGCACATTGGTCGGTCCCGGTATCTGCAGGAAATGGCGGCCGCTACGGGCGGCGGGGGCATTGTTTTTCATCGTCGGGCGCTCCTCGGCGGATGCCTCAATGTGGGACCGAGTCGCGATTGCCGGCAAGCGGCCAGCGAGCCGCACCGGTTCCTATGGATGGATGACCGTGTCGGTGCGGCTGACGACGAACGCCTCGCGG
Organism: uncultured Alphaproteobacteria bacterium; assembly: GCA_963814865.1. Lineage (GTDB taxonomy): Bacteria > Pseudomonadota > Alphaproteobacteria > ATCC43930 > CGMCC-115725 > AP-15. The sequence goes on from CAWFEN010000010.1 coordinate 157,870, forward strand.
CGCTCGAGGAAATCGGCCACGACCTCGGTGAAGGCCTCCGGGCGATCGGTGCTGATCGCATGGCCGGCGTCGTAGACGAAGACCAGATGGGCGTTCGGCATCAGCTCCTTGTAGAAATGCCCCATCTGCGGCGGAATGACCCGGTCGACCGTGCCGAACAGGACGAGCGTCGGCACCGCGAGGCCGGGCAGCCGGGCTTCGAGATCGGCGTCGCGGTCGGGTCCGCGCAAGCGCTGCACCAGCCGCCCCGTCTTGGCGCGCACGGCCGGGTCGGGCGCCGGCAGCGGCGCGACACGCTCGGGATGGGCATAGAGCCGGCGCGCCATTTCTTCGGGCGAGCCGGAGGGCGACACGGTGCCCTCCGGGCGGATCGCCGCCGGGGCTTCGAGAACCAGGGGCTACACCCGCTTCGGCTGCTGCAACGCCAGCCACAGCGCCGTCTTGCCGCCGAACGACGTGCCCATCAGGTTGAACTGGTCGAGGCCGAGCGCGTCGATCGCCTTCGCCATGGTCGATGCCATCTCCGGCATGTCGCGTGTCCGGCCGTTTTCGGGCGAGGCGCCGAACCCCGGCATCTCGAATGCGACGACCCGGAAATGGCGGCTCAAGAGATCGTGTCCCGGCGTCAGTCGCAATCCGCCGGCACCGTGCAGATGGACGAGCGCCGGTCCCCGGCCCGCTTCCCGATACCGGATGCGAAAGCCGTCCGCCTCGACATGGTTTTCGCCGAAATCCGCTCCTGCCTGCACCACGATCGCCATCCTTCCGAGGAAACGCCGCCTGCCGTCAAACCTCGCGGATGCGCGGCAGAACTCGTTTGCCGAACAGTTCGAGCAAATCCATCAGCAAGCCGATATCGCGGGCGCCGGGGGTTTGAAACATCAGGTCGATGACGCCTACTCCAGTCTCGGCACCGCAGCGCCCGATCTGCTCGACGATTGCATCCGGGCTGCCGAAGAAGTTCGTCGGCAGCGTGCCGCCGACATTCGGCGTCCGCGCCTCGCCGGCGATATTGCGGGAATCAAGCTCCAACAAGCTGTCGCGGACCGCGGTGGGCAGCGGGAACGGGTTGCGCGCGCCCGCCTGCTTTTCCCGCAACGCCTGCGCTTTCTCGTCGGTCGCAGCGATCAGAATGTTCGCCCGATAGATGATCTGCTCCGGCGCCGGCTGCCAGCCGTGCTGCGCGCATTGCTCGCGATAATACCGGGTGATCCGGGCGACGACGTCGAACGGCGCGTAGGAGATGCCGAGGCCGAGATGGTGGCGGGCGGCGAATTCGCAGGATTCTCGGCTGGAGCCGAGGGCATAGGTCGGCGGATGCGGCTGCTGCACCGGCCGCGGCCAGACCGAGACCGTGCGGAACTGGAAATGACGGCCCTGCCAGCCGAAGGGCTGCGGCTCGGTCCACGCCTTGAGCACCAGCTCCATGCCCTCGGTGGTGCGCTCCCGCGCCTCGCCCGGGTTGAGGCCGAAGCTCAGATACTCGCCGGTCGTCCCGCGCAACATTCCGACCACCAGGCGACCCGGCATCAGGTTGTCGAGCATCGCCAGGTTCTCGGCTACCTGCACCGGGTTGCTCTGCGACACGATCGGTCCAAGCACGGCGATCTTTATATGTTGCGAGCATGCCGCCAGATGCGCGGCCGAGACGACCGGGGCGGGCGTCAAGCGGTGCGGCGAATAATGATGCTCGGACACGCTGACCCAGTCGAAGCCGAGCTTTTCAACGAGTTGAACCCGTTCGATCATGCCGCGATAGGCTTGCGTCCCGGCTGCGCGGTCGTAGACATCGGGCGGCGCCGGCCAGGCGGACGGCATGTTGTGCGGCGCCAGGTAGCGCGCGGTTTCGAAATACGAGGCTTTCATCGCAGCGACACGCCCGCCGTCATACGTCGCGAATGCGCGGCAGGACCTGTTCCCCGAACAGCTCGAGCGAATCCATCAGCCGGCCGGTGTCGGCGGCGCCGGGGTTCTGGAAAGCCAGGTCGAGCACGCCCACGCCGACCTCGTCGCGGCAGCGCTTGATCTGCTCGACCACGGTGTCGGGGCTGCCGAAGAACGAAGTCGGCAGCACGCCGCCGACATTGGCCGCTCGCGGTTCCCCGGCGACATTGCGGGAATCGAGCTTCATCAGCGTGTCGCGCACAGCCGCCCGCATCGGGAACGGCGCCCCGCCGCTCCGCTGCTTTTCCAGCAGCTCCCGGGCTTCCTCGTCGGTCTCGGCGAGCAGGATATTGGCGCGATAGAGCATCTGCTCCGGCGTCGGTTCCCAGCCATGGCGCGCACATTCTTCGCGGTAATAGCGCGTCGATTTGGCGACGATCTCGAACGGCGCGAAAGACACGCCGAGACCGATATGATGGCGCGCGGCGAATGCGCAGGATTCGCGGCTGGTGCCGAGCGAATAGGTCGGCGGCAGCGGCTGCTGCAACGGCCGCGGCCACACCGACACGGTGCGGAACTGGAAATGACGGCCCTGCCAGCCGAAGGGCTGCGGCTCGGTCCAGGCCTTGAGGATCAATTCCATGCCCTCGGTGGTGCGCTCCCGCGCCTCCGCCGGGTTCAGCCCGAAGGTCAGATATTCGTTCGTCGTGCCGCGCAGCAGCCCGACGACCAGGCGGCCCTGCGCGAAATTGTCGAGCATCGCCAGCTCCTCGGCCACCTGCACCGGATTGCTCTGCGACACGATCGGGCCGAGCACGGCGATCTTTATCGTCTTCGACCGGGCCGCCATGTAGGAAGCCGACACCGCAACATTCGGCGTCAGGATGCGCGGCGAATAATGGTGCTCGGAGACGCTGATCCAGTCGAAGCCGAGCTCCTCGACGTGCTGCATCCGCTCGATCATGCCCTGGTAGGCCTGCACGCCGGCATCGGGATCGAAGGCCGCCGGCGGCACCGGCCAAGTGGCCGGCACGGTCGGAGGAACCTGGTAGCGCGCGGTTTCAAAATAGGAGATTTTCATCGCCCGATCACCCGACGCAGGAGCGTGCCGAGAACTCGTCGCATCAGCGACGTCGCTGCACCGTCACCGCTCACCGCCTAGCCGGCTCTACCAACTCTGTCAATAGCGCCGCCGACCGACGGCGCCACCCTCTCCCCCGTCGCCACAATCGGCGCCGCGCGGGGTTTTGCCCGGCATCCGCGCCGTCGGCGGCAGATAGTGCAGCCGCGGGAGCGGATCATCGAGGTCTCGGGCCGGCTTGGCGCCGGCGCAACCCAGCCCTTTGCCCCGGCATCAAGCCTGGGCGGGCGACTCGACGTGCTCCGGGCGAAATCCCATGCCGACCAGGCGCGCCGGAAACCGGCGCAGGAACGGCCAGCGGCGCAGCAGCTTGAGCGCGAACGGCACTTTGGCGGGGCCGCTGCTGCCCAAAACGCGGCTGATCACGCGGTTTTGCACGAGCACCTGCACACGCTGCATCGCCCGGGTCGGAAACTCACGCCGGCGCTGCACCGCGCGCAGATCGTGGTCGGAGACCGGTCCTTTAAGCAGCCGCGGGGCCAGGATGTTGCCCGCGGCGACGGCGTCCTGGATCGCGAGGTTGATGCCGACGCCGCCGATCGGGGACATCGCATGGGCGGCGTCGCCGATGCACAGGAGCCCGGGCCGGTGCCAGACCCGCAAGCGGTCGACAGCGACGGTCAGCAGCTTGATGTCGGACCAGTCGGCCAGTTCGCCCACGCGGTCGCGCAGATAGGGGGCCAGCCGCACGATCTCCTCCCGGAAAGCGGCCAAGCCGCGGCGGCGAAATTCATCGAACCCGCCCTTCGGGATGACGAAGGCGCATTGCCAGTAATCCTCGCGGTTCAGCATGACGAGAATTCGGCCGGGATCGACGCGCCCTAGGGTCTGGCCGGGATCAGTCGGATGCCGCGACAGGCGCATCCACAGCACGTCCATCGGGGCGCCGAGATCGATGATGCCGAGCCCGGCCCGCTCGCGCACCGTCGAGTGTCGCCCGTCGGCGCCGACGACGAGATCGGCGCGAATTGTCAAGCTGCCGTCAGGGGTTGTTGCCCGCACCCCGGTCACGCGCCCGCCATCCTCGATCAGAGCGGTGACTTCGGCCTCCATTTCGAGCTGAAATGCCGGATAGCGGCGCGCCTGCTCGGCGATGAAATCGAGGAAATCCCACTGCGGCATCAAGGCAATGAATTTGCAATGCGTCGGCAAATGGGTGAAATCGGCCACCTCCAGCAATTCGTCGCCGATCTGGGCGCCGAGAGTCCGCGCTTCCTGGTGCGGCCGCTGCAGAAACCGGTCGAGCAGCCCGAGTTCGCGCATGACCTCCAATGTCGAGGGATGAATGGTGTCGCCGCGGAAGTCGCGCAGGAAATCGGCATGCTTTTCCAGAACCAGGACGTCGACCCCGGCGCGGGCCAGCAGCAACCCCAGCATCATCCCGGCGGGGCCGCCGCCGGCGATGCAGCACCGTACCGACATCTCTCTGGCCGCCATCGGCTCGTCTCCCGACATCTTCCGCTGGCCTCTTATATCGGCGGCGACAGCCACGGACGAGCGGTCTGCTGGAGCAGTTGCAGTCTTTCAGCCCGTTCGGCCCGTTCGGCCTCGCGTGCCGCGACATAGTCGCGATAGGCGGCCCGGTCGGCTTCGGCAACCGTCGCCTGGGTTGGGACGACGCACACCGTCGGGCAGCGCGTGACGCTCTTATCGCGCAGAAATGCCGCAACCGCGGCTTGGTAATCGGTCGGCGACATCAGGTTCTCCATCCCGTCGGAGTGGCACCCGCTTTCTTAAGCCGATCCGGTTAACGACAGGTTTAGGGGAAGATCTCGAAAAAAACTTCTCGAACTTGGCGGGAAGCGTCCCCGCCCTTATAGCTTTTTCCCCGGATTTCAACGATATATTGCATTCGGGGGAGCGAGCGCGGCGAGGACCGGGGCTTTGGTCCATTCGGATTACACGGTGCGGTTCTGGGGAGTGCGCGGCAGCATCGCCTGCCCGGGGCCCGATACCGTGCGCTACGGCGGCAACACCTCCTGCGTCGAAATCCGCTGCGGCGACCGCCTGATGCTGTTCGACGGCGGCACCGGGCTGCGCCTGGCCGGAAACGAGCTGATGCGCCGGGGTGAGCCCGCCGAGCTGGACCTGTTCTACAGCCACACCCATTTCGACCATATCTGCGGCCTGCCTTTTTTCGCCCCGTGCTACGACGCGCGCAGCCGGATCCGCATCTGGGCCGGGCATCTGAACGGCATCGGGATCGAGGCGGTGCTCAAGAACATGATGATCGCGCCATTGTTTCCGATCCCGATGGGGATCTTCGCCGCGTCGATCAATTTCGTCGATTTCGCCGCCGGCGCGACGCTCGCCCCGCACCCCGGCATCCGCCTCGTCACGGCGCCGCTCAATCATCCCAACGGCGCCACCGGCTACCGCATCGAGTATCGCGACAAGGTAGTGGCCTACATCACCGATACCGAACACCGGCCCGGCGGGCTCGACGGCAATATCCTCGGGCTGGTCGACCACGCCGACGTGATGATCTACGACGCCACCTATACCGACGCCGAATACCCCACGCATCGGGATTGGGGCCATTCGACCTGGGAAGAAGGGGTGCGGCTCGCCGATGCCGCAAATGTGCATACCCTGGTGGTCTTTCATCACGATCCCGGCCACGACGACGCCTTCATGGACCAGGTTGCCGCCGATGCGTCCCGTGCCCGCCCCGGCACGATCGTAGCGCAGGAAGGGCTGGTGCTGCGGCCGTGAGCGGCCCGGCGCCGGCGCGCCGCGTGTCGGTTCAGTGATAGGGATCGGCGGCGTCGCGCAGGCCGTCGCCGAAGAAGTTGAAGGCGAGCACCGCGATGATGACCGCAGCGACCGGCAGCATCAGCCAGGGATAGAGCGCGACGACGTTGATGTTCTGCGCCTCGTTCAACAGCACGCCCCAGCTCGTCATCGGCGGGCGCAGCCCGAGGCCGAGAAAGGACAGCGCCGTTTCGCCGAGGATCATGCTCGGGATCACCAGGGTTGCCGAGGCGATCAGGTGGCTCATGAAGCTCGGCAGCAAATGCCGGCCGATGATCCGCGCCGGCCGCGCCCCCATCAGCACCGCGGCGGTGCAGAAATCTTCCTCGCGCAGCGCCAGCAGCTTGGAGCGCACGGCGCGGGCCAGATGGGTCCATTCGATCATCCCGAGGATCATGGTGATGCCGAGATAAACCAGGATCGGGCTCCAGCTCACCGGCAGGATCGCCGACAGCGCCATCCACAGCGGCAGGTGCGGAAATGATTGGACGACCTCGATCGCGCGCTGGATCAGGATATCGGTCCAGCCGCCGTAATAGCCGGCGATGCCGCCGATCAGGATGCCGAGGGTAAAGCTGACTGCGACGCCGAAGAGCCCGATCGTCAGCGAGATCCGCGCGCCGTAAAGCATCCGCGACAGCATATCGCGGCCGAGCCGGTCGGTGCCGAGCAGGAACAGCTGCCCGCCCCGCGCCGGGCACATCAGATGCAGAGCTCCCGGGATCAGATGCCAGAACTGATACTCGCCGCCATGGCAGAAAAAGCGGATGGTCTGCCGTTTCTTCGGATCCGGCGTGTAGATCCGCTCGAGGTTGGTCATGTCGAGCCGGTAGTCGTAGCCGTCGACATAGGGGGCGACGAGCCGGCCATTGTCGAAGACGTGGACGCGCATCGGCGGCGCATAGATAAAGTCGGTGTTGCGCGCGTCGAGGCCGTAAGGCGCCAGAAATTCGCAGATCAGGATCGATAGATACATGATCAGAAGCACGGCACCCGCGGCTACGGCGACGCGGTGGCGGCGCAGCTTCCACCACACCATCCGCCACTCCGACGCCATGTAGAAGCGCTCCTGCGCCGGCGTCATCCGCTCGTCGAGATAAGGATCGAACGGCGCTACCGAGACGTAGTGCCGCAGCGGATCGCCGGCGGCAGGCGGCCCGGCGTCGCCGGACCGGCGCGGGGCGCCGCCCGGGGCGATGGTCAGATCGCTCACCGGCGCCGGCCCGCTTGCAGGCGGATGCGGGGATCGAGGACGGCCAGCGCCAGATCGGAGATCAAGACGCCGATCACCGTCATGAACGCCATGAACATCAAAAATGAGCCCGCCAGATACATGTCCTGGCTGCGCAGCGCATTGAGCAGCATCGGTCCGGTCGTCGGCAGCGACATCACGATCGACACGATCGCCGCCCCGGAGATGACCTGCGGCAGCAGCGAGCCGATATCGGAAATGAACGGGTTCAACGCCATGCGCAGCGGATATTTGAACAGCACCTTGAACGGGTGCAGGCCCTTCGCGCGGGCGGTGACGACGTATTGCTTTTGCAGCTCGTCGAGCAGGTTGGCCCGCAGCCGCCGGATCATGCCAGCCGTTCCCGACATGCCGATGACGATGACCGGTATCCAGATATGGGCGAGCAGCGAGAGCACCTTCCCCCAGCTCCAGGGCTTGTCGACGTAATGCGGGTCCATCAGGCCGCCGATCGAAATCCCGAAATACACGTTGGCCAGATAAAGCAGGACGAGCGCCAGCAGAAAGCTCGGCGTCGCCAGCCCGAGAAAGCCCAGCAACGTCAACGCGTGGTCCGACCAGCTGTATTGATGGGTCGCCGAATAAATCCCGATCGGGAACGCGACGAGATAGGTGAACACGATGGTGGTGAACGATACGATAAAGGTCAGGAACAGCCGGTCGCCGACCACCTCGTTGACCGGCAGGTTATAGGAGAAGGAATAACCCATATCGCCATGCAGCAGGCCGCCGGCCCAATAGAGGTACTGCTGCCACAGCGGGCGGTCGAAGCCGTACTCGGCCTCGAGGAAATGGATCTTGGCGAGATCTGCCGGCTCTCCGGTTTCCTGCAGCTCGGCGATATAGGTCGTGAAATAATTGCCCTGCGGCAGATTGATGATCGTGAAGATGACGATGCTGATCGCGATCAGGGTCGGCACCATGATCAGAATGCGGTGGATGACGTAGCCGAGCATGGCGGGACCGGTTCTCTCAGGGGCGCTTGATCGGAGGGATCATAGGCAGATCGGGCGGCGGCTCAGGGATGCCGCAGCAGGGCGCCGGCAGCCGCGGATTTCACCCGCGCTGCCGATTCGTCGAACCAGAACTGGTCCGGTTTGTAGATGCCGAAATAGGCGCCGGGGTCCCAGTTATAGATCCCCTGTTCGGGAACATTGCGAAGCTTGTCGCTGACCACGACCGGCTGCAGCACGCCCGCCACCGTGCCGATCGAAAACACCTCGTCGGCCCAGATTTTCAAGATGTCGTGCCAGACCTGCGCCTGTGCGTCGCGCGATGTCGCGCCGAGCCAGTCTTCATAGAGCTGCTTGAGACGGATGGCCGCGGGCAGGTCGGGGGCTTCGCCGGCTTTCCCTTCGTTTTCATAATACTGGCCCCATTTCGGCCATTCGAGCTGCTGCTGGCTGGTCGGCGCGAACTCCCACGGCGAGGATGAGGCGTTGGCGAGACCGTCCTCGATGCCCTTGTCGATCGACATCAGGGTCTCTCCGGCGAAGACCCGCCGGCGGAACAGGGTCAGCTGCGACGGCTTGGCGAAGAGGCGGATGCCGATGTGGCGCCAGGAGTCGCGGATCAGCTCCAGCACGTCGGATTGCTCGGTCGATTCGCCCGAATCCTCGACGATGATCTCCATCGGCCGGCCATCCGGAAGCAGGCGCACATCGTCTTCGCCGCGTTTTTTCAGACCGATCTGGTCGAGCAGGCGGTTGGCCTCGGCGGTGTCGTAATTCGCCCAGGCCGAGCGATAGGCAGGATCGTAGAGCGGGCTCTGCGGCAACACCGTGTTCTGCCCTTCGATCGCCAAGCCGAAATAGATGACCTGGTTGATCTCGTGGCGGTCGACGGCGAGCGACAGGGCACGGCGAAAGCGGGCGTCGCGCACGAGGCTGCGCCAGACCGTGTCGTTGACGTTCAGGTTCGGATAGAGCGCGAGCTGGCTGCCGGGCCCAGTGCGCCACAATCTGACATCGAACTGGTTGCGCTGTTCGCTCCTTCTTCAGAAAGGTGTAGTTGTCGAAGCGCAGGTAACGCCCTTGGAGATCGCTCTCGCCGGCGCCGGTCTTGGCCGGGATGATCTGGCTGTCGGCGATGGAGAGAACGACGCGATCGATATAGGGAAGCTGGTGACCGGCCGTATCGACGCGATAATAATACGGGTTTCGTTCGAATATGAAACGGTCGGCGGGGGGCTTGGTCTTCAAGATCCACGGTTCGAGCGACGGAAGATTGGGATTATCGTCGCGGTACATGCCGTCCATACGGGTGTGCAATGCCGACCAGTTGCGAAGTTTCGCCTTTTTAACGAGGGCAGCGAGCTTGGCCTTATCGGCATATTTCTGGTTAAATTGCTTAAGATAATGGGACGGGCAATAGATGAACAGCGGGTCGGGTCCGGCGAGATTGGGCAGAAACAACGGGTTGGGCCGCGTCCAGCTATAGCGGACCGTGGTATCGTCCAAGACTTCGAAGCGCGGCGGCTGGCCCTGCGGCAGCATCGACACCGGCAAGCCGGAGGGCGACAATTGCGGATTCTCGGCGACATCCTGAAACCAATAACGAAAATCCTCGGTGGTGAAAGGTTGCCCGTCCGACCACTTCATGCCCTTGCGCAGATGAAGCGTGAAGATGCGTCCGTCTTCGATATCGATCGATTTGAGGATGTCGGGCTGGAGTTCGAGCGCCGGCGTGTAGCCGACCAGCCGCGCATAGCCGTAGACCACCATCATGCGGGTGTCCTTGGGGCCGGCCATCAGCATCCGCAGCTCGCCGCCCGGCCTGCCGATAGCGGTGACCTTCGCTACCGCCGGGTCGCTCGGCACCCGATCGTCGATCTTGGGCAGCTTGCCGCTGGCGACCTCCGCCTGGAAATACGGCGTCTCCTGCAATGCCGCACGCGGCGTGCCGGGCAGGGCCAGCAACAGCGCAAGTGCCAGGATGGCCCGCCTCCCGCCATTCCTCCCCGGCCGATCTTTTTGGTTTCGCGTCATCTGCCGATTTTTCGTCAAGCCCGCGCGAGACCGCCGACACCGCCCGAGCATGCCGCCGGCACCGGCGGCGGTGCTCGCGCTTCGACCGCGTGGCCGGGGGCGATTTCGATCAGCCGCAGCGAGTCCGCGGGGCCGCGGCAGAACGGTTCCGGCCACGCCGCCGGGTCCGATGCCCGGTCCTCGAGCAAGCGATGAAAATCGAGCCGGTCCGCCGGGTCCGGTTCCGGCACCGCGGCGAGCAGCGCCTGCGTATAGGGATGCACCGGATTGCGGAACAAAGTAGCGCGGTCGGCAATCTCGACGATGCGGCCGGCGCACATTACCGCGATGCGGTCGGCGATGTAATCGACCACCGCCAGATTGTGGGAAATGAAGAGATAGGTCAGCGACAGCTTTTCCTTCAATTCCATCAGCAGGTTGAGGACCTGCGCCTGGATCGAGACGTCGAGCGCCGAGGTCGGCTCGTCGCAGATGACGAGATCGGGCCGCAACGCCAGCGCGCGGGCGATGCCGATGCGCTGGCGCTGGCCGCCGGAAAAGCTGTGCGGATATCGCTTCAGATGGCGCAAATCGAGGCCGACCAAGCTGACCAGCTCCTGCACCATCTCGCGGCGCCGGCGCGGATCGCCGATGCGATGGATCACCAGCGGCTCCTCGATGATGTCGAAAATCGTCATCCGCGGGTTCAGCGAGCCGAACGGGTCCTGAAAGATGAATTGAACCTGGCGGCGAAATTGTTTCAGGCCGTCGCCTTCGAGCGCCAGCACGTCGGTCATCCGGCCGCGGTGGTTGAAGGTGACCGATCCGGCATCGGGGGTCACCGCGCGCAGCAGCACCTTGCTGAGCGTGGTCTTGCCGCAGCCGCTCTCGCCGACGAGCCCGAGACACTCGCCGCGTTCGATCCGCAGGCTGACATCATCGATGGCGAGCACCCGCCCGGCCGATTTGGCGCGGCCGAACCAGCCGCTCTTGCGGGTGGTGAAGACCTTTCGCACCCCGGCGCATTCGAGCAGCGGAGCGCCGCCGTCCTCCGGCCATCGCGCTTTTTCCGCCATCAGATGGGGTGCGGCGCCGGACGAGACTTCCCGGATCGGCACGAGCCGCTCGCCGGGCTTCATGTCGAAACGCGGCACCGCCCGCAGCAGGGCGCGCAGATAAGGATGCTCGGGCCGCGCGAAGATGTCCTCGAGCGTGCCGCTCTCCATGACCTCGCCGCGATACATGACGACGATTTCCTCGGCGACGTTGGCGACGACGCCGAGGTCGTGGGTGATCAGCAGCACCGCCATGCCGAGCTCGTGCTGCAATTCGCTCATCAGCTTCAGGATCTGCGCCTGGATCGTGACGTCGAGCGCCGTCGTCGGTTCGTCGGCGATCAGCAGCGCCGGCCGGCAGACCAGCGCCATCGCGATCATCGCCCGCTGACGCAACCCGCCCGACAGCTCGAACGGGTAGCTGTGCAATGCCTGCCTCGCATCGGGAAAGCCGACGAGCCGCAAGGTCTCCTGTGTCAGCTCGGTGGCTTCGCGGGCACCCGCCGCGCGATGCAGCCGCAATGCCTCGACGACCTGGTTGCCTATCGTGTGGAGCGGCGACAGCGAGGTCATCGGCTCCTGAAAGATGATCGAGATGCGCCCGCCGCGGATCGCCCGCATCTGGCTGCCGTCGCGCGGCAGCTTCGCGAGATCGACGACGGCGCCGCCCTGGCGCGGGTCGGCGAACAGGATCTCGCCTCCGGTGATCTGGCCGCTGCGTGGCAGGATGCGCAGGATGGCCTGGCTGACCACCGATTTTCCCGAGCCCGATTCGCCGACCAGCGCCACGACCGAGTGCGGACGAACGCGAAACGACACGCCGGTGACGGCTCGGATGAAGCCGCCGGGAGCGGCGAAACGGACATGCAGGTCGCGGATCGAGAGAAGATCGGTCACGCCGCACCGCTGCGTGCTTGCGAAAACCCGAAGGCGACGGCCGGCGGCTCGATTCCGAGCGCTTCCAGATTGGCCGCCGTCGCCGCGTTGAGCGCGAGGCCGCGCGCCCGGGCGGCGCGGGCAGCGCGGGCGACCAGCTCGGCAAAGCCGTCGATCCGGCTGTCGAGACGCAAGGTCGACCGGCCCGAGCGGAGCGTGAGCTGCATCCAGCCGTCGCGGCGGTCGCGACTGGTCGAATAGTAGGCGAGCCTCATGCCATCGAGCTCGGCCCAGGCGACCACCGCGCGCAGCGGCCCCGAGGCGCGCAACCCCATGTCGGTGATTTCGACCCGCGTCCCGTGGCGCAGCGCCGTGCGTATGCCGAACAGCAAAAACAGCGCGGCGAGGCCGGCCAGGATCGTCGCGGCGATCGCGCCGACGGGCGCGGCCGCAAGGATCGCCACGGCCGGAACGAGCCCGGCGGCGGCGCGCAGGTAGTCGCCGAGCATCGCTGCGTTGGGATAGGCGTGGCTGGTCACGCGCGGCCGCCGAGCCCCGGGGCGAAGACCTCGCCACCGCAAAGCCAGCGCACCGCCGGGTGCGCCCGGGTGACCGCGACCAGCCGGGCGAGGAACCAATCCGCGGCTTCGTCCTGGACGAGGTGATGGGTCAGGATTCCGGTCGGCTCATCGCTGTCGAGCCGGCCGAGGCGGCGCTCCCGCAGATGCCCGACGAGACCGCCCAGCGCCGCCGCTTCGCCGATGAAGCCGCGATCGCCGCCCCAGGCGACGAGATCGACATGGATATCGGCCTCGAACACGCCGGGCGTCGGCCACGCCGTGCGCCGCGGCTTGGCGCGCGAGATCGCGCCGATGCCGCATTCGGCGAGCAGCGGCAGGAAATCCGGGTCGAAGCGGTTCCACGGCGGCGCCAGCACGGGAAGCGCGGCGGCGCCAAAAAGCGCCGTCAGCCGCGCCCGGCCCGCGGCGAGATCGGCGGACACCGCTTCCCGCGGGCGGCCGGGCGGGAATTCGCTCTTCCTGCGGTCGGCGGCGTGGTTCAGGTGACGCCAGCCATGCTGCAGAATTGCGATCGACGTCGAGTCGCCCGATCGCGCGCCGTGCGCCAGGCGTCCGGCGAGCCCGGTATCGGCGCCGGCCGGTATCACCGCCAGCGCCACCGGCACGTCGCCCGCGATCGCCAGCAGCCGGTCGAGCCGATCGCTCGCCGCCGTCGCATCATCATCGCGCCACCACAACGTCGCCACCCGCCCCGCCTCGCCCCAGCGCTCGAACTCGTCGGCCAGATCGCACCACCCCGCCGTCGTCACCCGAAGCTCGGCGTCATGCGGCTGGTTGCTCATTTGCCGATCATACAGTCACTCGGCGACGTTACAAAATTCCGAACGCCGGTCGCGCCGCGGCCGATCAGGTCGGCGACGATCGCGGCAGTGCGTCGCGCGCCCCCGGTATCGACGGCAAGCATTGCCGGGCGCCGGGTCGAGGTACGCTCGATCGCCCGGGCGAGCCGCTCCGGCGAGAGCTCGGCTTCGGCGACGAGTTCGACGACGCCGCGCGCCGCCAACCTCTCGGCGCGCAGGGATTGCTCGGTTTCGCGCGCGTCGGCGAACGGCACGACGACCGCGGCGGCGTTCGCGGCGAGGATGTCGAGGATGGTATTGTATCCGGCCTGGCTGACCGAAACATGGCAGCGCCGCAACATCTGCGGAAATGCCGCCCGGTAGCGTTCGAGAATGACGCCGTCGGGCAGCCGCCCGGCCAGCGCCGCGAATTCCGGCTGCGGCAGGTTGGGTCCGGCGAGCAGACGCCAGGGGCGGTCGGCAAGACAGCCCCGGCGCCGCGCCTCGAGCGCCGTCGCCAGCAGCGCGCCGCCGACCGCGCCGCCGCCGGCCGAGACCAGAACCTCGCCGGTTCCGGCAGTCTCGCCCGCTGCGTCCGGCCGATCGGGAGCGCCGACATAGCCGGTATAGATCACCCGGTCTGCGATCTCAGCCGCCGGGGCGAAGCTCGCTTCGAGCGGGATGAAAGCCGGGTCGCCGTGCACCAGCACGGCGTCGAAATCAGCACGGACCCGGTCGATGATCTCGCGCTGGCGCTTCGCATCGTCGGCGACGACGACGATGTCACGAATTGAACACAGCACGCGAGCGCGCGGTCGGCATGCGCGCGCCGCCGCGATCAGCGGGTCGAGCTCGAAGCGGAAGGCGCGCCGGCCGAACGGGAAGGCCTCGATTACCAGGGCGTCGGGCCGCGCTGCGGCAAAGGCCTCGAGCAAGGCCTGCCGGCGCGAGCCGCGCAGCGCGTCGTCGACGGGGCGACCGTCGGCATCGACGAATTCCTTGAAGCGGGCGTCGCGCGCCCGGATCGGCGCCAGCTGGACGACCCGCTCGGCCGCCGCCTCGGCCAATGCCGGCAGCGGCTCGCCGCCCGAGACCAGGGTTATCCGCATGCCCTTCGCCGCCATCGCCTCGACCAGATGCAGGGCGCGGTGCAGATGCCCGATCCCGAGCAGGTGCTGCACATAGAAGAGGACCGAACCGGTCACGCGGCCTGCCGAGGGCGGAGCCTCGCGATGACCGCAGCGAGGCGGCGGGCGGCGGCGGCGAGATCGTGCTCGGCCAGCACGCGCCGCCGCGCCGCCGCGGCGAAAGCGGCCCGCCGGGCAGGATCGGCGATCAGGCTGCGCACCGCTGCGGCGAAAGCGGCGGCGTCGCCCGGCGCCGCGAGCAGCCCGGTCAGCCCCGGTACGACGATCTCGCCGACGCCGCCGCCCGCGCCGGCGACGACCGGCAGCCCGGCCGCCTGGGCTTCGAGGAGGGCCATGCCGAAGGCTTCGTTGACCGCCGGCCAGACGCAGAGATCGGCAGCGGCGAGCCGCCGGGCGATCACCTCGGGGGCGAGCGCGCCGGCCCAGACGACGCGCTCGCCGAGTGGGGCGAGCGCGCTTTCAACCTCGCGCCTTGCGGCGCCGTCGCCGACCACCTCCAGCGACCAGGCGAGGTCGAGCAGGCGGGACAGGGCGTCGCCGAGAATATGGTACGAGGCGAGCTTGTCGCCCGGGCGCATCATCGCCACCGCGATCAGGCGCGGCGGTCCGGCACTGGCGTCCGTCCGCGGCACGTAGGAGGCGGCGTCGAGAAACGGCTTGAGCGCGACCCAGCAGCCGGGATCGGGCAGCAGCGGCAACACGCAATCCCGATCGGCCGGGTTGAGCCCGATCACCGCATCGGCCTGGCGGATCGCCTGTCGGGCGGCGCGATAGCCGGCGGCCCAGGGCCCGTGCGCCTGTTTCGGCGCGTCGGAGGCCTCGGCGACGACGTAGGGGATGCCGAGCGCCTGCGCAATGACCGGGCCGAGCCAGTCCGGCGCCTTGTGATAGAGGTGATAGGTGAACCAGAGTTCGGGCGCGGTATCGGGGGCGGCGCGGCAATGGCGGACCGAGCGCAGGGCAAGACGCCGGCCGATGGCGGCAAGCCGGGCCTGGCGGATCGGGTCGCCGCGCCCGTCATAGCTGCGAAAGCGCGATGCAAGCACCGGGTCGTACCCGGCCTGCCGCAAGGCCGCGAGGAAGAGCTGCGCCATCCGGCGATCGCCCGAGGGAACCGGATGATCGGGCGGCTTCAGCGGCGCATAAAAGGCGATGCGCATGGGCCGGCAGGCTAGCGCGCCTCGGCGAGTGCGGGGGCGAGTTCCGGAGTGGCGGCGGGTCGCTCCGGCGCGCCGGAAGGCGGCAGCCCGAAGCGGCCGGCGAGTTCGTCGATACCCGCCTGCATCGCGAAGCAGCGGCGCACGCGGCGCTCGCCGGCGGCAGCCAGGGCGGCGCGCCGGGCGGGATCACGGATCAGCTGTTCGAGCGCCAGCGGCGAGCGCGGCCGGGTCGCCGGGCGGGGTCAGGAGCCCGGTCACGCCATCTTCGATCAGCTCGGGAATCCCCGACACATTCGTCGTGACGCAGGCCAGGCGCTGGCTCTGCGCTTCCATCAGCACGTTGGGAAGGCCGTCGCGGTCGCCGTCCGGCGCCACCTTGCAGGCGAGCACGAACAGATCGGCCGCGCGGCAGGCGGCGAGCACTTCGGGCTGGGGCTGGGCGCCGCGCCACTCGATCCGGTGCGACAGGCCCAGCGCCTCGGCCCGTCGCCGCAGCCCGACGCCGAGAGCGCCGCCGCCGATATGGACGAGGTGCCATTCGAGCCGGGCGGGCAGCAGCGCCAGCGCCGCGAGGAGATCGTCATAGCCCTTTTTCGCGACTGCGCGCCCGACCGACAGCAGCACGACCGGCCGGTCCGGGTCGCTGCCGTCACCGCCGAGGGGCCGCGCCGGCGGTGGCGGAAAACGCTCGAGATCGAGCCCGTGATAGCACAGCGCCACGCGGTCCGGCCGCGGCGCCAATTGCGCGAGATGAGTGTGCCCGGCCCCGGTGCAGGTCACCGCCCAAGCCGCGTCGGCGAGCTTCTCCGCCTTTTCCCAGGCCGGAATCGTCCAGATGTCCTTGGCGTGCGCCGAAACCGACCAGCCGAGGCCGCGGATCAGCGCGGCGTAGCGGGCGACCGAGGCGGGGGTATGCAGGAAATGGGCGTGGAGGTGGCCGATATCGGCGGGCAGCTCGGCCGCCAGCACCACCGCCTGGCCAAAGCGGCGGATGCGGTTCGGGGTCGGGTCGCGCACGAGATCGGCGAGCCAGACGCGCCATGCCCGGCGGTACCCCGGCTGCCGGCGGGCGCGGCGCCAGCCCTGCCACAGCCGCCGCGGCTCCTGATAGAGATATTCCGGGAGGTAGAGAAGCGCGGCGCCGATCAGCCGATGGACCGGATGCAGCGTGCGGTCGGTCGGCTGGCGCAGCGAGACGATCAGGACGTCGAGCCCGCGCTGCTCGAGAGCCAGGATCTCCTGCGCGATAAAGGTTTCGGAGAGCCGCGGATAGCCCTTTAGCACGAAGGCGACCCGCCGGTCTGCCGGGGTCGATGTCGGCGGCACGTCAGGCCCTGAGACGCGCCCCTGCGGCGACGCGGCTCCGGCCGCGCCCGAGCCACCGGCCGGCGAGGCGGTTGACGCTCTCCATGCCGTCGAGCAGACCGGGGATCACGACGGTAGAGGGCCGGGGCTGCCGGGTCAGCCGACGCAGCGCGGCCGCCATCACCTGCGGGTCGCGGCCTTCGTCTTCGCAGAGCATCGCGACGAGGCCGAGTTCCGCGGCGCGCTGGGCGCGGATGAACTGTTCCAGCCGCGGCACGGTTCGCGGCACGATCAGCGCCGGCTTATCGAAGGACAGGATTTCGCAGAAGGTGTTGTAGCCGCCCATCGCGACGATGCCGGCGGCGCGCGCGATCAGCGCTTCGAGCCGGGCGTCGAAGGTGATGGCGCGGACATTCGCCAGCCGCGCGGCGCGGGCATTGAAGGCCGCCTGCTGCTCGGGCATCATGAACGGACCGTAGACAAGCAAAGCGGGGATCGGGATGCCGGAATCGTGCTCGTAGGCCGCCAGCACCAGATCGATCAGCGCCTCGCCGTCGCCGCCGCCGCCCGGCGTCACCAGCAGGAACTCGCTGTCGAGAATTCCCTGGGTCTCCGGCGTCGGCACCGGCTCGTTGGCGCTGCGCCGCAGATAGCCGGTGTAGATCATGCGGCGGCGCACGCTCGCCGGCACCCGAAGCCCGGCGAGCGGATCGCAGATCTGCGCCAGGCCGTACACCCAGATCTCGTCGTAATACTCGGACAATGCCGGGACCGCGTTCTTGCGTTCCCATTCGTCTTCGAGCGCGTCCGGATCGTCCATCACGTCGCGCAGCCCGAGGATGACCGCCGCCTTGCGCCGCTGCAGGAGCTGCAGCGTGTCGCGCACCTCGCCGCGCAGGCCCAGCGGCTCCTTATCGACGATCATCAGGTCGGGGTCGAAGATGTCGGCGGTGTGGCGGATGATCGAGGAGCGCATCGCCAGCGTCTCGTCGATGTCGATATGGAGGTTGAGCGAGACATATTCGCCGTTGCGCAGCTTGATGACGCCGGGCACCCGCACGAAATCCACCCGGGAACGGAAATCGAAGCTGCCGATGATCGGCGATCCCGAGAGGATCAGCACGGAGAGCGCCGGGTCGCCCTCCACCAGGGCATGAGCAATCGCGCGGCAGCGGCGCAGATGGCCGAGGCCAAAGCTGTCGTGACTGTAGATGAGCACCCGTTTATGGTGACGCCGACCGGCCACGCAGGCTTCCTCGCGCATCAGTGCGCGGCGACTATCGCATAGGCGGTGACCCCGCGAAATGATCTTTTGATGAAGGTCGCGACGATGAAGGGCATGGCGGCGGTCGTAGCCACCGCCGAAGAGGCGCTGCGGCCGGTGCGCGATCGGCGCCTGGCGCTGCCCGAGCGTGCGCAGCCGGCGGTCCCGCCGCCCGAGCCGCCGGAAACGAAACCCGAGGCTTCGGGCACGGTGGAGCCCACGATCTACCGCTTTATCCTGCGCTACAGCCTGCGCCAGCAGATCGTCCTGCTCGCCCTCACCCTCGCCTCGTTTCCGTTCCTTTACTACTCGCTCGAGCTGCCGAAAACCATCACCAACCGCGCTATCGCCGGAAAGCATTTTCCTCAGGAAGTTTTCGGCTTCAAGCTCGACCAGATCCCCTATTTGATGGTGTTGTGCGCAGCGTTCCTGGTGCTGGTATTTATCAATGGTGCATTCAAATACTATATAAATACCTATAAAGGGCGGCTCGGAGAGCGGATGCTGCGGCGCTTCCGCTATCAGCTCTTTCAGCGGATGCTACTGTTTCCGCTGTCTTATTTCCACCGGAACTCGTCGGCGCAAATCATTCCGATGATTACGGCAGAGTGCGAGTCGCTCGGCGGCTTTGTCGGCGATGCCGTGGCGCTGCCGGCGTTTCAGGGCGGCACCCTGCTGACGAACATCCTGTTCATGTTCATGCAGGATCCGGTCCTGGGAGTGGCCGCGGTCGCGCTCTATCCGGTGCAGGGCTACGTCATCCCGAAATTGCAGCGCAAGGTGAACCAGCTCGGCAGGCGCCGGGTGCGTACGGTCCGCCAGGTCGCCGACCGTGTCCAGGAATCCGCGGCCGGCATTACCGATATTCTGGCCAACGACGCCGCCAAGCTGCAGCTGACCGGCTTCGCCGCTCTGCTGGGGACGATCTACGATATCCGGTTCGAGATCTATCAACGAAAGTTTTTCGTTAAATTTCTCAACAACTTTCTCGGACAATTAACGCCGTTTTTCTTCCTGTCCATCGGCGGCTACCTGGTGATCCGCCACGAATTGTCGTTCGGGGCGCTGCTGGCGGTGCTGATCGCCTACAAGGATCTGGCCTCACCGTGGAAGGAATTGCTCGATTTCTACCAGAATTTCCAGGATTCCCGGATCAAATACGACCAGATCATCGAACAGTTCCAGCCCGCCGGCTTGATGGACGTTCGCCTGCAGCTCGAAGAACCCGAAAGGGTGGCGCCGCTGACCGGCGATCTGGTCGCCGCCAACCTGTCGCTCGCCGAGGATGACGGCAGCCGCACCGTCGATGCCGTCAGCTTCACGGTCCCGCTCGACGAGCACGTTGCGATCGTCGGACAGGGGGGCAGCGGCAAAAACGAGCTGGCGCTGCTGCTCGCCCGCCTGGTTCGGCCGACGAGCGGCCGGATCACGATCGGCGGCGCCGACCTCGCAACCCTGCCGATTGCGGTGACCGGGCGGCGGATCGGTTATGTCGGCGCCATGCCCTATCTCTTTGCCGGGACCTTGCGCGACAATCTGCTGGTGTCGTTGCGCCACGCTCCGGTGCGGCCGGCCGAGTACGAGCCGGCGGAAGCCCGCCGCCGCGCCAGGCAGCTCTACGAGGCGCGCAAATCCGGCAACATCGATTTCGACATCCATGCCGACTGGGTCGATTACGCGGCCGCGGGTGTCGCCGACCGCGAGGGGCTGTCGCGGCGCATCACCGAGGTGCTCGCGAGCCTCGACTCGGACGGCGACGTCTATGCGCTGGGGTTGCGCTGGCGGCTCGATCCCGAGGCCGATCCCGGCGCGGCGGCGCGGCTCATCGAGGCGCGCAAGGCTTTGGCGCGCCGGCTCGTCGAGGACGGCATCACCAACCTCGTCGAGACCTACGACCCCGAACGGTTCAACGCCAACGCCTCGGTGGCGGAAAATCTGCTGTTCGGCACCCCGATCGGTCCGGCCTTCGAGTTCGAAGCGCTCGCCGACAACACCTATGTCCGGCAAATCCTGACCAAAGTCGGGCTGATCGACGATCTGGTCGAGGCGGCCAGGGAAGTCGCCGAAACCATGGTCGAGCTGTTTGCCGATTTGCCGGCCGACCACGCGTTCTTCGAACAGTTCAGCTTTATCAGCGCCACCGATCTGCCGGAATTCAAGGCCATTCTCGGGCGCATCGGCAAGGGCGGCGTGGCAGCGCTCGGCAAGGAGGACCGCGCGCGGCTGCTGTCGCTGCCGTTCAAGCTGATCCCGGCGCGTCACCGGCTCGACGTCCTCGACAAGGCGATGCAGCAGCGGCTGCTCGAAGCGCGCCGGGTGTTCCGTGCCGATCTGCCGCCGGAGGGGCAGGGCCAGATCGAGTTCTTCGACGCCGAGCGCTACAATGCCGCGGCCTCGGTGCAGGACAACATCCTGTTCGGCAAGATCGCCTATGGCGAGGCGGACGCGCCATTGCGCATTCCCAGACTGATCGCTGAAATCGTCGATACGCTGGGGCTGCGCCAGACCGTCATCGAGGTCGGGCTCGACTACAATGTCGGCACCGGCGGGTCGCGGCTGTCGCTGGCCGAGCGGCAAAAGACGGCGATCGCGCGCGCCGTGCTCAAGCGGCCCGACCTGCTGATCCTCAACGAGGCGACCTCGGCGCTCGACGGGCAGGCGCAGGCGAAAGTGACCAAGGGCTTGATGGACGAGTTCGCCGGCCGCGGCATCATCTGGGTGCTGCACCGCGCCAGCCTCGCCCGCAACTTCGACCGGGTCCTCGTCATGAGCAACAGCAAGCTGCAGGAGCAGGGAACATCGGCCGATCTCGCGGTCAAGGATTCGCTGCTGTCGATGCTCGCTGCGGCCGAATGAGCAAAAGCCGGGCACGGTCGAAAGATGGAGGGAGGAAATGAGCCTCAAACAGGAATTCGAGCTGCTTCGCCGGGTGCCGTATTTCGCCGAGATCGAGCCGGCGAAGCTGAAGCTCTTGGCCTTCATGAGCGAGCGGGTCGCTTTCGACGCCGGCAAGCGGCTGTTCCGGCAGGGCGATCCCGGCGACGCCGCGTATCTGATCATCGACGGCGAGGCCGAGGTGATTGCCGAAACTCCGGCAGGGTCGGTGGTGCTGGCGACGCTCGGCGCCAACGAAATCGTCGGGGAGATGGCGATCCTGAGCAACGCGCCGCGCTCGGCGACGGTGCGCGCCAAAGCCCGCCTGGTCACCCTGCGCATCTCGAAGGAGCCGTTCATGCGCATGGTCAGGGAGTTCCCGAGCATGGCGGTCTCGATCATGCAGGAGCTGGCGGAGCGGCTCGCCTCGACCAATAAGCAGCTCGGCACCGCGCTCGCCGAAGCGAAGCGGCTGCGCCAGGAGACCGGCATCCACGCCTGAGCCGCCGTGAGCCGGCTCGACAGCTTCATCCGCCGGCTGGAGGCGCAGCGCGCCTGCCTCGGCGCGGCGGCCGCCCTGGTGCGGAACCTCGACGGGGCGGTGCTCGAGCTCGGGCTCGGCAACGGCCGGACCTACGATCACCTGCGCGAGTTATGTCCCGACCGCGACATTTATGTCTGCGAGCGGCGGGTCGCGGCCCATCCCGATTGCGTGCCGCCGCCCGAATTCCTGCTGCTCGGCGATATGCGCCGGACCCTGCCGGCGGCGCGGGCGCGGCTCGCCGGCCGGGTGGCTCTCGCCCATCTCGACCCCGGCACCGGCGACGGCGCGGCGAGCCGCGCCCTGGCGGCCGAGCTCGGACCGCTGATCGTGCCGCTGCTGATGCCGGGCGGCATGCTCGTCAGCGAGCCCGAGATCGCCGCCGCCGGCCTCGAGGCGCTGCCCCTGCCCGCCGGGGTCGCGCCCGGCCGCTATCACCTCTACCGCGCCCAGCCCTTGGATCGCCGACGCGTCAGATAAGAGCCGAGCACGCCGGTATTCCCGGCAGATATCGGCCTATCTGCTACTATGCCTCCCATGTCGCCCGTTGATGATTCGATCCTCAAGCGCTTCCGCGCCGCACTCGATGAGATGTATGGCGGGCGGCTTGAGCGCGTCGTGCTGTTCGGGTCGCGAGCCCGCGGCGACGCGCAGGAGGATTCGGATTACGACGTGGCCGTGTTTCTGCGCGACATGGCTGACCGCTGGCGGGAGTTCGACCGGCTGGCCGATCTCAGCACGGAAATTCTCGACGAGACCGGCGAGTTCATCCACGCCATTCCGTACCGCGCCGGCTCCTACGACGATCGTACCTCGCTGATGCGCGAGATTCGGTACGAGGGTGTCGATCTGTGACGCCGGAAACCGAAGAGCATCTCGACAAGGCACGCGAGTATTTGACCAAGGCGCGCAATCTGCTGGACGTAATGCATTACAACGACGAGGCCGGGCGCGCAGTCTACCTGGCCGGGTTTCATGCCGCACAAGCGTTGATTTCCGAGCGCACCGGTCGGGTCACCAAGACCCATGATGGGGTGAACAGCCGGTTCAATTTGCTGACGCGCGGCGATCCGCGCATCGATGACGAATTGCGCGGCTTCCTCGGCCGCGCCTACAACCTCAAAGCCGTAGCCTATTACGAAACCGGGCCGGGATCGATTGTGCCGCTGAGCGGGTCGAGGCGGCACTGGCGACCGCAGTTCGGTTTGTCGAAGCTGTCGCCGGGCTTCTGGCCTAATCCGCGCTCGCCGCCGACGGCCTCGAACCGATGCGTTTGCCCGCCGGGATCGCGCCCGGCCACTACTACCTCTCCCGCGCTCGGATCTGACTCGCCGCTGAGTCAAACAAGAGCCGAGCACGCAGGTATTGTTGACAAATGCCAAGCCTCAAAATGCAGGTCCAAACGGACCGGCGGTCACGTTAGCCTCAGAGATCGACATGAAAACTTTACAATCACCTGAAAACATTTGTCATAATGGAGCTTATGCGACTGCGGAGAGGATTCTGTGCGCAAAAAAAGCACAAGATGTTGATTGCTGCCGCCCGGCTTCGGACGCGACTGAACAACGAACTGAGCTGGCGTGGTTCGACGTTCGAACCGAGGGTTGTGATATTGTCAATTCGGGGATAACGGCAGTCTCTTCTGAACAAAAAGTTTCATATTAGCGGCGTCGGTTTGATCAAATGGTTTGCCTCGCGCCTGAATCTGAATGAATGATGCTACGTTTGGAGCCGAATGCGAGAACGCGCCAGCGCTGTGCTCGCTTTGGATTCCCTCGCCTATTTCATATTCAATAAAAAGGCCGGGATAGCCGTTACTATCTTGAAAATTCTCCTAACTCAGGATTTTTCCGTGGGTTCCATAGCTGCGAAGGAGCTGACCTCCAAGTTTTAACATAACATCGATCTGAGATGCCGTATCTTTTGGTAGAGGGAACAAAGAAATTGACATAAGTCGTGTCCAGCTATTGACATCATCGCTCTCTGGAACATATTCTAGGGTTATACGAGTATGGTTGCTCACGAAACTACCCCAAGCGAATTTTTTGCAGTTAAATGTTCTAGCAACAGGTCGATAGTAATTTGCAAGCTTTTCGATAACGGTCTTATCTGCATCAGAATTTGGTGGGGAAGGTATTTCTCCGGAAGTTTGAGCGGACGAAGGAAGGGAGATGCTAAAGCCGAAAAAGATAATGATGACGATCATTACTATTCGTATTTTAATACCGCCTCCTTCGTGATCGCGCGCACGAACGTCTTTCCCGTATCGCCAAGATTGTCGGCCGATGAAATCTGCAGACCACCCTCGGCGAGGACAACCTCGACTCTCAGGCTTGAGAAGCCACGCCCGCATCGTCATGCACGGGCAGGAAATTCTTGCCAACATCGCTCTCAGCTTCCACTTCCGCGATCCGCGCGTCCTGCGGTGTCCGCACCGATTTCAGATGGTGGCGCAGTTATAGGCCGGCCACCCATAGCCCCGTTCGCCAGTTTTCCATTATGCCGATTATCAGGTTTTCCAGAAGACCGGTTATGCGACACTGCCTCAGCCCAGCGTCAGCATGACCGGGACGTGGTCGGAGGCTTTGTCCCAGCCGCGGCTGTCGCGCAGGATCTGGGCTTCGGCGAGCACGCCGACGAGCGGCGGCGTCACCCAGATATGGTCGAGGCGGCGGCCGCGATCCGAGGCCGCCCAGTCGCGCGCGCGATAGCTCCACCAGGTGTAGAGCCGCTCCGGCGGCGGAACAAAATGCCGCACCGCGTCGACAAAGCCGCCCGCCAGCTGCCAGCGCCCGAGACGGTCGACTTCGACCGGGGTGTGGCTGACGACTTTCAGGAGCTGCTTGTGCGACCACACGTCGCTTTCGAGCGGCGCGATGTTGAGGTCGCCGACCGCGATCACCTTGCGGCCGTCGCGGCGCTCGGTCGCGAACCATTCGGTCAGCTCGTCGAGAAATTGCAGCTTATGGGCGAATTTCGGGTTTTCGCCCGGGTCCGGAATGTCGCCGCCGGCCGGGACATAAATGTTGTGCAGGAGGATGCCGCCGGGCAGCTCGACGACGATGTGGCGGCAGTCGTTGCGGGTGCACCAGCTCCTCGTTTCGGCCGAGCTGAACGGCACGCGCGACAGGATCGCGACGCCGTTGTAGCCCTTCATCCCATGCACCAGCCGGTGGCGATAGCCGAGCGCCTCGAACGCCTCGCTCGGGAACAGCTCGTCCGGCGTCTTCGTCTCCTGCAGGCAGAGCACGTCCGGGGCCGCTTCGGCGATCAGCCGCCTGACATTGTCGATGCGCAGCCGAACCGAGTTGATGTTCCAGGTAGCGAGGCGCAGAGCCACGGCTCACTCCGCTGCGTTCGCGCGCGCAGCGGCGGAAAGCCGATCCGTTTGGCGAGGTCCGGACGCGTCGGCGCCCGGTCGGGGGGAGACCGGGCGCCTGCATGTCAGAAGCGTTTGGGGGAAATCGGACCCGCAGGGGAGACGGGGCCGTTTTTGAGAGAGACTGCTGCTCTCTCCGCTTCTGGCCTAGAGAGTTGGGGATGGCCCACATAAAAACAAAGACCAAATCCGCATGTCCGAATCGGAAAAAACGCATGCTGGCGTTGGGAACCGAACCGAATGCTCTCATGCCGCGCGGCTGGCGGACGGCAATCCCGCGGCGGCTGCATGGCAAGCCCGCGAAAAGGCGAGAAAGAGGGCGGCAGAGAACGGGTTCTCCAGCGCTTTGTATTCGGGGTGCCACTGCACGCCGACGACGAATCGGGCGGTCGGCAGGCTCACCGCCTCGATCTGCCCGTCGGGCGCCACCGCTTCGACGCGAAGCTCCGGAGCCGGACGGTCGATGCCCTGGGAATGGAGCGAATTGACCATGATCTCGGTGCTGCCGGCGAGCCCGGCCAGCAGCCCGCCCGGGGTCAGCGCGACGGGATGCGCCGGCCCGTAGGCGCCGTCCGGCGATTCCTTGCGCGAGCGGTGGTTGAGCCGGCCGGGAAGCTCGTGCACGCGCTGGATCAGGGTGCCGCCGAGGGCGACGTTCAACTCCTGGATGCCGCGGCAGATCGCCAGGATCGGCAGATCGCGGCGGACCGCCGCGCGGATCAGCGGCAGCGTCGTCGCGTCGCGCGCCGGGTCGTGCAGGATTTTCTCGTCGAGCGGCTCGTCGCCATATTCGCTCGGGTGCACATTCGACGGGCTGCCGGTCAGCAGCAATCCGTCGAGCCGGTCGAGCACGCCGCAGACATCGGTCTGCGACCCGATTGCCGGGATCAGCACCGGCAGGCAGCCGGTAGCGTCGACGACCGCACCCGTGTACCGCTCGCTGACGCTGTGGATGACGCGTTCGTTGATCGTGCGCAGGCAACACGGGATGCCGACGAGCGGCAAGTGGCGGGCGGGCATCGGGCTGGCTCAATCCTCGGAACGGCGGCGGGAAGCGGCGAACGGATCCTGGTATACAAACAGGCTCGGGTCGAGCGCCATACCGAATTGCGCGTTGGAGAGCGACACGGTGGTGACCCGCTGCTGTTGATCGACGATGGTCCATTGGCGCAGCGCCATCGGCGGATCGGTGAACACCATGGTCAGGATGCCGTTGTCGGGGTGCGCCGCCTCGACGACGGTGACCCGCAGCACCCCGGCACCCTGTTCGAAGCGGGTGACGACAAGATCGCTGAAGGTGATCGGATCGCGCAACAGCAGCCAGGCGGGCGTCGATTTCAGCCCGACCTTGGACATCTCCACCAGCTGCTTGTCGATGTAATAAACGTAGAACCGGTCGGCGATCAGCAGGATCGGCGAAGGCGGATCGTATTCGAAGCGCATTCGGCCCGGCCGCTCCATCCACATCTGGCCGCCGGCAGCGCGCCCGTCCGAGGAGACTTGTTGGAAGCGGGCGTACATCGTGTGAATGCCGTTCAAATAGGCGGCGATGCGCTGCAGGTCGGCCGACATCCTGCGGCGTCAGCGGAACCGGCTGGGGCGGCGCATCGGCGCGGGCAGAGAGCGCGATCAGGGCTGCCGCCGCCAATGCCGGGCCGGCGGTCAGGATCGCGCGGCGGCCGACGCTCCGCCGGGCGCGGGCGGGCGGCTCTCAATTCCTGCGATTACCGATACCGGCCATCACGACCCTTCCCGTTCAGCCGCCATCATGGCGGCGCTAGGGACATGAGGTCGCCGGCCGGCCGGGTCAATTGCGCTCAATCGCCGCCATGCGCCAGGACCTCGCGCTTGCCGACGTGGTTCGCGGCGCTGACGACGCCCTCGGCCTCCATCCGCTCGATGATCCGCGCGGCGCGGTTGTAGCCGATCTGCAGATGGCGCTGGACAAAGCTCGTCGACGCCTTGCGCTCGCGGCAGACGATTGCGACCGCCTGGCGATAGAGCGTATCGCCCGAATCGCCGTCGTCGCTCTCCAGCGGGTCGAACGGCGCGTCGTCATCCTCGGTGATCTCGTCGATATAGTCGGGCTCGCCCCGCGTCTTCCAGAACGAGACGACGCGTTCGACCTCCTCGTCCGAAACAAACGGACCGTGCACCCGGGTGATGCGGCCGCCGCCGGCCATGTACAGCATGTCGCCGCGGCCCAAGAGCTGCTCGGCGCCGCCTTCGCCGAGGATCGTGCGGCTGTCGATCTTGGAGGTGACCTGAAAGCTGATCCGGGTCGGGAAATTCGCCTTGATCGTGCCGGTGATGACGTCGACCGACGGGCGCTGGGTAGCCATGATGATGTGAATGCCGGCGGCGCGGGCCATCTGCGCCAGGCGCTGGATCGCCGCCTCGATGTCCTTGCCGGCGACCAGCATCAGATCGGCCATCTCGTCGACGACGACGATGATCAGCGGCAATTCGCTGGTGTCGAAGGGCTGCGGCTCGAAGATCGGCTGGCCGGTATCGGCGTCGAAGCCGGTCTGCACCTTGCGGACCAGGCTTTCGCCCTTGGCCCGCGCATCGGCGAGGCGGGCGTTGAAGCCCTCGACGTTGCGCACGCCGAGCTTCGACATCTTGCGATAGCGGTTCTCCATCTCGCGCACGGTCCATTTGAGCGCCAGCACCGCTTTTTTCGGATCGGTGACGACTGGGGCGAGCAGATGCGGAATGCCGTCATAGACCGACAATTCCAGCATCTTCGGATCGACCATGATGAATTTGCAGCGGTCGGGCGGCATGCGATACAGGATCGACAGGATCATCGTGTTGATGCCGACCGACTTGCCCGATCCGGTCGTCCCGGCGATCAAGAGATGCGGCATCTTGGCGAGGTCGGCGAGGACCGGCTCGCCGGCGATGTCCTTGCCGAGGATCAGGGCGAGACGGCCGGGATGCAGATCGTAGACTGGCGAATCGAGCAGTTCGCGCAGATGGACCATCTCGGCCTTGCGATTGGGCAGCTCGATGCCGATCACGCTGCGCCCGGGCACCACGGCGACGCGCACCGAGATGGCGCTCATCGAGCGGGCGATGTCGTCGGCGAGCCCGATAACGCGCGACGCCTTGATGCCCGGCGCCGGTTCGAGCTCGTACATCGTCACCACCGGGCCCGGCCGGACCTGGACGATCTGTCCGCGCACGCCGTAATCCTCGAGCACGGTCTCGAGCAGGCGGGCGTTTTTTTCGAGCCCATCCTCGTCGATCGTCTCGGTCTTGACCGCCGGCGGCTTGGCCAAGAGATCGAGTGCCGGCAGCACCGGCTCCTCGTCTGGAACGAGGTCGAGCCGCGGCTGGCGCTCCGCTTCGGCGCGCCTCCCCGGCGGTTGCGGCGTGGCCCGCGGCGCGTTGAAGTGGACGAGCCCGCCGCGCTCGCCGCCTGCCGCGGCAGGTGGCGCATCACGGCCAAGTCGGGGCTCGCGCCGCTCCGCCAGGCGCGTGACGACGGGTCGTGCGGGCATCCCGAAAGCCGGCATGCCGGCCTCGCCTTGATCGGCCCCGGTCGGCGGCTTGCCGCGCCATTGCCGGAACAGCCGGCGTCCGAACCCCGCCGCCGCCAATGTCCCGCGGCCCGCGCCGCCGCCGAGGTCGCGCCAGTCGCGCCAGGAGAGACCGAGGATCAGCAGCAGCAGCAGGCCGACGGCAGCGGCTGCCGCCATCGAAATCGGCAACGCCGCGCCGCCGAGCCCAGCCAGCGCCAGCAGGCGCCGCAGCCCCCAGCCGATGGCGCCGCCCGCGCCGGCCGATGCCGAGGGCGCGCCGAAGTCGAGCACCGAGAGGGCCAGCGCGGCCAGAACGACGGCCGCCGGCAGCAGCGCCAGGCGGCGCCGAATCGAAGTCCAGCGGCCGGTTCAGCAGCAGCCGCAGCGACCAGCCGGACAGCACGATCGGCAGCAGAAAGGCGGCAAGGCCGAAAGCCTGGCGCAACAGATCGGCGAGAACCGCCCCGTCATGGCCGAGAAAGTTGTGCGGGCCGCCATCGATCGCCGTATCGAGCGACGGATCGCTCGGGCTGTAGGACAGCAAGGCCGCGGCCAGCAGCAGTGCCGCCAGCAGCAGCGCGAACCCGAGCGTCTCGCGCAGGCGCTGCCTGACCCCCGCCAGCGTCTCTGCCCACCCGCGCATGCGGCGGATGCTGAGGGGGCTCGCCGAGTACCCAGCCGATCTGGCCATGCTTCCTCCGATGCCGGCCACCGCCGAACCCTGCCGATCCTGGCGAAGGCTTCGGCCGATATCGCTTCGGGAGGCGGGTCGAGCGGCAAGCCGCGATCCCGAGGCGCAAAACCATAACGACATTACGCCGTCGCCGGCCCCCGCGGAAGCGCGAGAGAAGCAGGCGTCTGGACAGCTCGCCGACCCCGGTCCATCTGTTCGCAATGATCGACGATGTCGAGCTGCTGATCGCCGGCGGCGGCCTCAACGGGCTGCTGCTCGGCGTCGCCTGCGCGGGCGCCGGGCTAGCGGTTGCGATCGTCGATCGCCAGGAGCCGGCGGCGACGCTCGACGAGGCCTTTGACGGGCGCGCCTCGGCGCTCGCCTACGGCTCGCGTCGGGTCCTCGATGCTCTCGGATTGTGGCCGGAGATTGCCGTCGAGGCCGAGCCGATCCTTGAGATCAGGGTCGCCGACGACAATTCGCCGCTGTACCTGCATTACGACCATCGCGACCTCGGGCCGGGCGCGCGGCAGGCGGGCGCCCCGCTCGGCTATATCGTCGAGAACCGGATCTTGCGCCGGGTGCTGATCGAGCATGCCCGCGCGCTTCCGGGCCTCGCCTTCGTCGCGCCGCTCGCGGTCGATGCCGTCGACGCCTCGCCCGATGTCGCGGTCGCGGCGCTCTCCGACGGGCGGCGGGTGCGCACGCGCCTCGTCGCCGCGGCGGACGGCGCGGGGTCGCCGCTGCGCCGTGCGGCCGGCATCCGCACGATCGAGTGGCGCTACCGCCAGACCGGCATCGTCACGACCGTGCGTCACGAGCGCGCGCATGCCGGGATCGCGATCGAGCATTTCCTGCCGGCGGGTCCGTTCGCGATCCTGCCGATGACCGGGAACCGCTCGTCGATCGTGTGGACCGAGCAGGCCGACCTCGCCCGGCGGCTGGCGGCGCTGCCCGATGACGCGTTTGCCGCAGAGCTGGCGGCGCGGTTCGGCGATTTCCTCGGCGCCGTCGAGCCGGTCGGCCCGCGCTGGTGCTATCCGCTGGCGCTGATGCTGGCCGAGCGCTATGCGGCGACCCGGCTGGCGCTGGTCGGCGAGGCGGCGCATGTGATCCACCCGATCGCCGGGCAGGGGCTCAATCTCGGCATCCGCGACATCGCGGCGCTCGCCGAGCTGGTGATCGACGCGCGACGGCTCGGCCTCGACATCGGCAACGATCGGGTGCTGCGCCGCTACCAGCAATGGCGCCGCTTCGACACGGTGATGCTCGCCGCCGTGACCGATGGGCTCAACCGGCTGTTTTCAAACACGATCGCACCGGTGCGCCTCGCGCGCGATCTCGGCCTCGCCGCGGTCAACCGCTTGCCGCCGCTGAAGCGCCTGCTGATGCGCGACGCGATGGGCCTTCTCGGCGACCTCCCCCGCCTGGTCCGCGGCGAACCTCTCTGAGCGGCCGCAGAATCGGTGATTCAGCGCAGGGTCAGCGAAGGCTGGCGAGGGCGGCTTCGGCGGCGGCGATGCCGCTCATATAGGCGCCGTGCGCGGTCGAGAAGAAGTCCGGCGAAGTTGCCTCGCCGGCGAAGAACAGGCGGTTATCGACCGGTGCTGCGAGCCGCGCGCGGTCGCCGGCATGGCCGGGCAACGCATAGGAATAGGAGCCGAGCGCCCAGGGATCATGCAGCCAGGCGGTGGCGGCGAGCGGCGCAATGTGCCGGCGGATGTCGCTGCCCAGGATCTGCGCCAGCTCGCCGGCGGCGAAGGCGAACATCCCGGCCTCGCCTTCGCCTTCGAGCGCCGCCGCGCAGCGCCCGCCGAAAAAGCAGTAGATCGCCGGCCGGTCGAGCGGCCGGATCTGGTAGCTCATGGTGTCGCGCCGCGTCGTCGAGCCGACCAGGAATTCGTCATGCCCGACGCCAGGAACCGGTCCGTCGAGGGCGATAAACAATTTGTCATCGACGCCGAGCGGCAGCCCCGCGGCGGCGGCGGTCTTGTCGGGCAGCGGCGGATCGAAGCGAAGCTTCTGCTGGGCCAGGATCGAGGTCGGCACGGTGACGATGACACGCGCCGCGGTCACCGTGCCGCGCGCGGTGTCGAGCCGGATCGCCCGCCCGCCATGGTCGATCCGCGCCACCGGCGTCGCCAGCGCCACCGGCAGCGGTTGGGCCAGTTTTTCGAACAGCCGGCCATAACCTTCGCACAGGCGCCAATTGATGTTGGTGCTGCTGTCGTCGTAACGGACATAATCCTTGACCGAGACGCGATCGAGCTCGGCGCCGTTCCCCCAGGTGCTGGTGGCGTCGAGCAGCTGGTTCCAGCGGCCGCCGGGCGGCAGCAGGCTCGCCAATGAGCGGTCGACCGGGTCGAGCGCCGCTTGCCGGCGTGCCTGGGCCTGGGCTTCGCGCGTGGCGAGCCAATCGGCCTCGGCCTCGACGGTCTCGCCGCTGCGGCGCAGCCGGGTGGTCCATTCCGGCGGCCGGCGGTGGACCGAGAAGCCGAGCTCCCGGGCGATCGGCGCGAGTGGGTTGCGGTCGGCGGAATGCAGCCATTCGGCACCGCGGTCGAGCGGGAAGCCGGCGGGCTCGATCGTGTGAACCCGGCCGCCCACCCGGTCGCGTGCCTCGAGCACCAGCACCGATACGCTGCGCGCTTCGCCGAGCCGCCGCGCTTCGCCAAGCCGCTGGGCCGCGCCGATCCCGGCGGCGCCGGCGCCGATCACCGCGACATCGACCTCGGATGGAAAACCCGTCATCTGCGCCCTCGCCTGCGACCGCATTCCCGACTACCGTGGCGCGACAGCCGATTGCGGGGGTCCGCCTTGCGCCTCACCGATTTTAAGGTTCTGACCTTCGATTGCTACGGCACTCTGATCGATTGGGAAACCGGGATTTCGCGAGCGCTGCGCCCATTGCTGAAACGGGACCGCGCCGGGCATTCGCGCGACGACATCCTGGCGAGCTTTGCCCGGCACGAGACCGCGCAGGAAGCGGAAACGCCGGGGATGATCTATTCCGAGCTGCTCGCCCGGGTTCACCGCCGGCTCGCCGAGGAATGGGGCATCGAAGCCGGCGAGGCGGAGCATCGCGCCTTCGGCGGCTCGGTCGGCGATTGGCCGGCCTTTGCCGATTCGGCGGCGGCGCTGTCCTATCTCAAACAATTCTACAAGCTTGTCATCCTGTCGAATGTCGACCGCGCGAGCTTTGCCCGCAGCGCCAGAAAACTCGGCGTCGCCTTCGACGCGGTCCATACCGCCGAGGAGATCGGCTCGTATAAGCCGCACCCGGGAAACTTCCGCGCCATGATCGATGCGCTCGCGGCCTCCGGCCACGCCAAACGAGACATTCTGCACACGGCGCAGAGCCTTTACCACGATCACGCACCGGCCAACGCGCTGGGCCTGCGTTCCGCCTGGATCGATCGGCGCCAGGGTGCGGCGGGCACCGGGGCGACGCCGCCGCCGCCCGCCGGGGTGCACTGGGATTTCCGCTTTGGCAGCATGGCCGAGCTGGTCGAGGCGCATCGCGCCGAGCTGCGCGCCTGAGCCCTCCGTGCACCAGGGTCAGCGCCGGCGGATGATGCCGTGCACGTGCTCTGCGGCGGCGAGATAGGCCGGCGACGGGTCGATCGCGTGCCGGCTCAGGCACGCCTCGGTAAATTTGATGACGTGCTCGTCGCCGTTTTGCACAGCGCGGTCGGCGAGCGCGTCCATGTCCGTGTCTTGCGGCTCGACGGGCTCGGCCAATGGCGTGCCGCCGCCGAAGCAGGCGTAGAGACCGCACCCCGTTTGCCAGGCGTAGCGCGACGCGGCGCGGGCGGTCGCCTCGCTCAGATGCGGGACCATGTTGCCGAGCGCCGCATGGCTGGTGACGCCGTGAATGAAGGCGATCGTCGTCGGGATGTCGTGGGCATTCGCCAGATAGACCCGCGCAAAGGTTTCGGTCAGCTCGGCGGCCAGCGGCGCGGCGGCGCCGCCGGTGTCGATCAGCCCGATCGCCGGCGCAAACTCCGGGAAGTCGCCGAGCACCCCAAGCGCCGCCACGATGTTGCCGCGAGCCCGTTTGTCGGGCGGCACGACCGGAACCTTGGCGATCGCCTCGCGCGGCGTCAGCGTGCCGTTCGCCGAGAGATCGCCTGCCGGCAGTTCCTGCCAGACCGACGCCCAGCCGGCGAGCGCGTCGGCGAGTTCGCGCAATCGTGACCGTGTTTCGTTTTCCGCCAACCCGCGCACCGCATGCCCGACGCGGATGACGCCATGCGTCGCCGCGGCGCAAAAGCCGGAGGCGAGCCGGCCCACCCAGCGATCGACGACCTCTCGCCATGGCGCCTCGCGCACCTCTTCGCCGAAGAATTCGCTCCAATCGGCGAAGCGTTCGCGCCGGCCGAGCGCGCCGCGCCAGTCGTCGCTGCAGATGCGCTCGCCGGCCGCCGGCCGCTGCCGCATCCGCCCGCGATAGCGCGCCAGCCACGGCAGCACCGCATCGGCGCGGCCCAGGGCGCACAGCGCCTCGGCCACCATCGGCGCGTGGTTGCTGTTGCCGTTGTCGAGCGCGATCCCGTAAGGGGCAATCTCGTCGAGGGCGTCGTCCAGCGGCGCGTAGCATGGCGGGCGCATCGCATCTCCTCGCTTTCGGCGAAAAATATGGTGGGTCCCGCAACGGATTCCCAACGGTCGGCAGGCACCGACATCGGGTCGCGGCGCCGGAAGAGGGTCAGCGGGGCGGTTTCGCGCGTTCGAGCCGCCACCAGGCTTCTAGGACGCAACCGACCGACCAGGCCTGTGCCGGGCAGCCGCGCGGCAAGTGCGGCGCGTCGCCGTCGAAGATCTCGCTGACCTGGCCTAACCCGGCATCCGCCAGGTGATCGCCGATCGGCTCGAGCCAGCGCTGCGCCGCCATCGGATCGCCGTGGACGCGATGATGCGCCAGCGCCCAATGGCCGAGCAGCCAGGCCCAGACAGTGCCCTGATGATAGGCGCCGTCGCGCTCCGGCGGGGCGCCGAGGCAGTCGGGGCAATAGGCCGCCTCGCCGGGCGCCAGTGAATGCAAACCGTAGGAGGTCAGGAGCGTGCGGCCGACGCGCTGCAGCACGGCATGCTGCAATGCCGGATCGAGCGGGCTCGCCCACAGGCTGACGGCAAAAATCTGGTTCGGCCGCAGGCTCGAATCCGGTCCGTCCGGCCCGTCGATGACATCGTAGAGGCCGTTGCCGTCGGGCAGCCGAAATCGGCCAAAGCCGGCTCGCGCCTTTATCGCCGCGGCCCGATACGCCGCGCCATCGGCGCCGATCCGCTCGGCCATCGTCGCCATCGCCGTCAGGGCGTTGTACCACAAGGCGTTGATCTCGACCGGCTTGCCGATGCGCGGCGTAATCACCCGGTCGCCGACGCGCGCGTCCATCCAGGTCAGCTGCACCCCCGCTTCGCCGGCGCGCAGCAGCCCGTCCCCGGCATCGACGCCGATGCCGTAGCGGGTCCCTCGGATGTGCCAGTCGAGGATCTCGGCCAGCACCGGAAAGGCCCGGTGCAGCGCCGCCTCGTCGCCGCTGGCGTCGACATAGGCGCGCCACGCCTCAATGTACCACAGGCTCGCATCGGCCGTGTTGTATTCGGGCGTCGCGCCGGCGCCCGGGAAAACGTTCGGCAGCATCCCGCGATCGACGAACCGGGCAAAGGTTTCAAGAATTTGCCGGGCGTCGTCGAAACGGCCGGTGGCGAGGCACAGGCCCGGCAGCGCGATCATCGTGTCGCGGCCCCAATCGCCGAACCACGGATAGCCGGCGATGACCGAGCGCCCATCGGGCAGGCCGGCGAGCGGCCTGGCAATCAGGTAGAGATCGGCGGCCAGCACCAGCCGCATCGCCCAAGGGGGAGCCGCGGCAAAGATCGGGTCGGCGGCGATCGCCCGGTCGAGCACGGCGCGGTCGCAGGCGCGGCGGCGGTCGAGTGCGGTCGCGAGATCCGGCGCGGCGCCGGGTTCGAGGCTGGCGGCGATGCCGGCCCAGCAGCCCACCGGCAAATCCAGTTCGGCGTCGCCGATATGGAGGTGCGAGTCGCGCGCCGACAGGCCGCGCTCGCGCTCGACCGGCAGATCGAAATCGCGATACCACTCGTTGCGCGCCGCGATCGACCCGCCGAACGCGGCAATATGCAAAACGAAGCGATCGGGCACGCGCATCGTCAGGCGCGCGCTGGCGGCGGCGATCTCGGGCACGAAGCCCGGCGGCCAGGTCTCGCCATGGTGATCGCGGCCATTGGCGAGCAGGGCGACCGACAGACGCGGCGCCGGGCCGTCGCTCTCCCCGTCCAGCCGCCATGCCGCATAGACGGTGTCGGCGCCGGGCTCCATCCAGATCCGGTGCTCGACGATTAGGCCGCCGCAGGAATAGCGCCACACCGGCATCGTGCCGTCGAGGTGAAAGCTCTCGAGCGACAGATAGCCCTTCGGCGCGACGGCGCCGCTCGCCCAGCGGTTGGTGAACAACGGATAGGAACGGCCGTCCGCGAGCAATGTGGCATCGGCCTTGGCAAGGACCAGGACACGGCCGAGCGGCGGATCGACCGGGGCGACCAGCAGCCCGTGATAGCGCCGCGTCAGGCTCTGCGCGACGGTCCCGCCGGCATAGCCGCCACGCCCGTTGGCGATCCACCACTCGCGCCGCTCGGCGCATGAAAGCTCGCCGCAGATCGCGCGGCCGAAGCGGATCGGCGCCAGCCGGCCGAGCGGGTCTTGCCGGACCGGGTTCACGTGTCAGCGGGCGCCGACCGGCTCGGGCAGAACGGCCTCGACCGGCGGCGGTGCCGTTCCGGCCGTCCGGGCGGTGGGATAGGTGCGCAGCAGCAGCGCAGCCAACGCGGTCCAGCCGGTCTGGTGGGAAGCGCCGCAGCCGCGGCCGGTGTCGCCATGAAAATATTCGTAAAACAGCAAATCGTCGCGGAACTGCGGAGAATCTTGCTGGAGCGGCGATGCGCCGAAGACCGGCCGATGCCCGGCCCCGTCGCGCAAGAAAATCCGGCAGAGACGGCGCGCCAGTTCGGCTGCGACCTCGCCCAGATGCAGCAGGGTGCCGGACCCGACCGGACATTCGACCTTGAAATCGTCGCCGTAATAGCTGTGGAACCGTTGCAGCGATTCGATCAGCAGAAAATTGACCGGCATCCAGATCGGGCCGCGCCAGTTGGAATTGCCCCCGAACAAGGTCGAATCGCATTCTCCCGGCTCGTAGTGCACGGCGATGCGGTTGCCGGCGTGCTCGAAGACATAAGGATGCCGCTCGTGAAATTTCGAGATCGAGCGCACGCCGAAATCGGAAAGAAATTCGGTTTCGTCGAGCATGCGGGCGAGCAGCCGCTTCATCCGGTGGCCGCGCAGCAGCGACAGCAGATGATGCTCGCCGGCGCTGGGGTCGCGCCAGCGCGAGACCAGCCGGGCGAGGTGCGGGCGGTGGTCGAGAAACCAGCGCAGCCGCGCGGTAAAGCGCGGCAATCGGGCAAACACCGAGGCGTCGAGCACCTCGACGGCGTAGAGCGGGATCAGCCCGACCATCGAGCGCAGCCGCAGCGGAATCCGCTCGCCATCGGGCAGATGCAGCACGTCATAATAAAATTCGTCGGTCTCGTCCCACAAGCCGATGCCGTCGCCGCCGATATTGGTCATCGCCTCGGCGATGTAGAGGAAATGCTCGAAGAATTTGGAGGCGATGTCTTCGTAGACGTGATCCTCGAGCGCCAACTCGAGCGCGATGCGCATCAGGTTCAGCGAATACATCGCCATCCAGGCGGTGCCGTCGGATTGGTTGATGGTGCCGCCGGTCGGCAACGGCGCGCTGCGGTCGAAAATGCCGATATTGTCGAGGCCGAGAAAGCCGCCCTGGAAGATGTTGCGCCCCTCGACGTCCTTGCGGTTGACCCACCAGGTGAAATTGACCAGCAGCTTGTGGAAGACGCGTTCGAGAAAGGCCCGGTCGCCGCGCCCGCCGCGCTGCTCGGCGTCGATCTCGTAGACCCGCCACGCCGCCCAGGCGTGCACCGGCGGGTTGACGTCGCCGAACGCCCATTCATAGGCGGGCAGCTGGCCGTTCGGGTGCATGTACCATTCGCGGGTCAGCAGCAGCAACTGGTCCTTGGCGTAGGCCGGATCGATCACCGCCAGGGTCACCGCATGGAAAGCGAGGTCCCAGGCCGCATACCAGGGATATTCCCACTTGTCCGGCATCGAGAGGATATCGGCGTTGTTCAGGTGGCGCCAATCGGCGTTTCGCCCGTGCAGCCGGGGTTCCGGCGGTTTGGGCTGGAGCGGGTCGCCGTCGAGCCATTCGGGGATGTCGATGTAGTAGAACTGCTTGCTCCACAGCATGCCGGCGAGCGCCTGGCGCTGCACCAGCCGGGTGTCCGGATCGGCGATGTCGCGCTGCACGGCGGCATAGAATTCGTCGGCCTCGGCGCGGCGCTGCAGCAGCACGAGATCGAAATCATCGAGCCCGGCGGCAGCGTGATCCGGCGCCAGCCGCAGGCGCAGCCGGGCCGCTCCGCCGGCGGGCAGGGACAGGTGATAGCGCGCCGCGACCTTGGTGCCGTGGCGGTCCGGGTTCACCGCCGTGCGGTCGCCGTTGACGACGTAGTCGTTGATCCCGTCCTTGAAAAAGCGGCCGGGCGCCGTCATCCCCCACAGCCGCCGCGCATTGGTGTCGTTCTCGCAAAACAGAAACTCCGGCCGGCCGTCGCAGAACAGCTGCAGCGGCGGCAATTGCGGGTGGTCGACCGAAATCGAATGATCGCTGCGCGCAATCAGCCGCGGTTTTGCCGAATCCGGCTCCCACGACCAGATGTTGCGGGCCCAGAGCTGCGGCAGCACATCGAGCGACGCCGCCTCGTCGGCGCGATTATGGATCGTCACCTGCATCAGGATGTCGTCGACATCGGCCTTGGCATATTCGATCTCGACGTCGAAATAGCGATTGTCGCTGAAGACGCCGGTGTCGATCAGCTCGAACTCCGGCGCATCCTTGCCGCGCCGCCGGTTCTCCTCGACCAGCAGCGTGTACGGAAACGCCGCCTGCGGGTATTTATAGAGCATGCGCATGTAGGAATGGGTCGGCGTGCCGTCGAGGTAGTAGTAGAGTTCCTTGACGTCCTCGCCGTGATTGCCCTCGGAATTGGTCAGTCCGAACAGGCGCTCCTTGAGGATCGGGTCCTTGCCGTTCCACAAGGCGAGCCCCAGGCAGAGCAGCAAATCCTGGTCGCCGAAGCCGCCGATCCCGTCCTCGCCCCAGCGATAGGCGCGGCTGCGCGCGTGGTCGTGCGGAAGATATTCCCAAGCGGTGCCGTAGCGGCTGTAATCCTCGCGCACCGTCCCCCATTGGCGCTCGCTGAGATAAGGCCCCCAGCGCCGCCAGCGCACGCCCTTGCCGATTTCTCCGAGCCTCGCGGCCTCGGCCGTTTGCGCCGCACTGCCGCACGGCGCTGCCGTCGCCGACATTGCCATTCCCTTCCTCCCCTGACGCCGGCCGAGGCTATTACGCCCGCTCCGCGGCGACCAATCTTTTCCTCGGGCGGCGGCCGGGAGCCCTCTCGCTTATTGCATGAACCAGCCGTGGCTGACGACCAGCGACTGGCCGGTCAGCGCGTTGGTCTCGAACCCGGCGAGGAACAGCACGGCTTCGGCCACGTCCGCGGTGGTGGTGAACTCGCCGTCGACGGTGTCCTTCAGCATGATCTGCTTGATCACCTCTTCCTCGCCGATACCGAGCGCCTCTGCCTGCTCCGGGATCTGCCGATCGACGAGCGGGGTCCGGACAAAGCCGGGACAGACGACGTTGGCGCGCACATTGTACCGGGCCCCCTCCTTGGCGACGACCTTGCACAGCCCGATCAGCCCGTGCTTGGCGGTGACATAGGGCGCCTTCAGCACCGAGGCTTCCTTGGAATGCACCGAGCCCATATAGACGATGCTGCCCGATTTCGCCTGGTACATGTGGCGCAGGCAGGCCCTGGTCGTCAGGAACGCGCCGTCGAGATGGACCGCCAGCAGCCGCTTCCAATCGGCGAACGGGAAGTCGACGACCGGCTTGACGACCTGGATGCCGGCATTGCTGACCAGTAAATCGATCCGGCCGTATTTCGCCATCGTGTCGGCGACGCCCTTCTCGACCGGGGCCTCGTCGGCGACGTTCATGCCCAGGGCAAAGGCATCCGAGCCCTTGCCCTTGATCTCGCGCGCCGTCGCGTCGGCAGCGGCGCGATCGAGGTCGGCGATGACCGGGATGCCGCCCGCAGCGGCAAAGCGCAGCGCGATCTCCTTGCCGATGCCGCTCGCCGCTCCGGTAATGATGCCGACCTTTCCATCGAAACGGGACATGCCGGGTTCCTTCCGGGTGCTCGGGCGGATGTCAAATGATCGAAGACCACCGCGCCGAGACCAGGCATCGGGATCGATCTCGCGATGCTTCTAACCCATCGTCGCGCGGGCGCACAGCACCAAGCCGCCATGCATTTGTCCGCAGCAGATCCCTGTGAGCGGGTTGCCGGATCGAGCGCCGCTGCCGGAATCGCGCCTGAAACTGCCGCCGCCGATGCCGAGCGCGGTAATATTGGCATATGATCCACGGCGAGCTGCCCGCTCGACTGATGTGAGCCGCCGATGATGTCTGCCGCCGCTGATCGGGACCCGTTACGGCCTTGCCTGCCGCTGCAGCGCTTTGCTGCCAGCTTCGCGCGGTGACCATCCCGGCGCCGTTCGACCGCTTCGAGGGCGAGGTCCTGCCCGAATGGATCGACCTGAACGGCCATATGAACCTCGCCTATTACACCGTGCTGTTCGATTACGCGACCGATCTGCTGTTCGAGGCGATCGGCATCGGCCGCGCCTACAAGGACGCCACCGGGCACGGCACCTTTGTCGTCGAGACGCACAATCTCTATGAGCGCGAATTGCTGCTTGGCGAGCGGGTGCGCATCGTCAGCCGGATCCTCGGCGCCGACGCCAAGCGCATCCATCTGGCGCACGAAATGTTCCGCCGCGCCGACGGCCGGCGCGCGGCGACGCAGGAATTGCTGTTTCTGTCGGTCGACCTCGGCCGCCGCGCGGTCGTGCCGTTTTTGCCGGACGCCCAGCAGCGCGTGGCCGTTGCCGCCGCGGC
Source organism: uncultured Alphaproteobacteria bacterium (assembly GCA_963814865.1). Lineage (GTDB taxonomy): Bacteria > Pseudomonadota > Alphaproteobacteria > ATCC43930 > CGMCC-115725 > AP-15. Next base: position 198,161 of record CAWFEN010000010.1, read on the forward strand.
GCACGCCGATTTGCCGAGACCGCGCTGGACCGGCCGCCGAATCGCGATGCCGGCGGCGCATTCGTGAAATTCAGGCGGCCTCGTCCAGGGTCGAGCCGGTGTCGAGTGTGGTCGCCCGGCGCAGGTCGCGCGGACGGGAATCGTCGTGCGGCCGGCCGCGATGCATCGTCGAGCGGTTGTCCCAGATCACCAGATCGCCGACCCGCCATTTGTGGCTGTAGACGAATTCCGGCCGGGTCGCGTGGAGATTGAGGTCGTAAAGCAGGATGCGGCCGTCGGCGACCGGCCAGCCGACGATGTGCGAGGCGTGCGCAGACAGATACACCGTCTTGCGCCCCGATCCCGGATGGCGCCGCACCAGCCGCTGCCGCGACGGCGGATATTTCTCGCGCTCGCCGGGCGCAAATTCGGTAAAGCCGATCTGCCCGCGCGACCAGGTGATGTCGTGCTCGGCGATCAGGCCGTCGATCGCTTCCTTCATCGCCTCCGGCAGGGCGTCGTAGGCGGCGCGCATATCGGCGAATTCGGTCTCGCCGCCGCCCAAGGCGCTCGCCGGCGGCACCGCCACCGCATGCAAGATGCCGAGCACCACCGGCACCGGCATGTAGGACGCATCGGTGTGCCACAGCCGGTTGCCGAGGCTGTCGAGCCGGCGCCGGTCGTCGCGTTCGCGCAGCCGCCCGTCCTCGTCCAGGTTCGAGATGTCGCCGATCTCCGGGTGCTTGAGGCGCCGCCGGCCGCCGGCCGCCGCTGCCCGGCCGATCTCCAGCGGGCCGAACCGCGCCGCGAAATCGCGCAATTGGGTGTCGTCGAGGCGCTGGTCGCGAAACACGACGACGGCGTACCGGTCGATCGCCCGCCAGATTTCGTCGATCGTGGCCGCGTCGACCGGCCGGGCGAGATCCACGCCGCCAGCCTCGGCGGCAAACAGCGGATGAAGCTGGCGCAACTCAAGGCTCATGCGATATCTCCGTGGCCGTGGCTGTGCCGCAGGATCGTGCCCCCTCCGTCGCCGAGTCAATCGCGCCGCCGGCACCGTCGGCGACATTTGACGATAGCGGCGCGGGCGGTCCGATGACGCTGGCAACGGCTGCGCCCCCGGGCGTAATCGGCGACCCCAGTTTCAATTGCAAATCCTTTTGTTTCGCCGCTCCGTGGCCTTGATGCTCGCTCAGAGGTTCGTCGCAGTGATGGATAACCTCGCCAGTCTCGCGCATTGTGACGGTTTCGATGTACCGATCGGCGTCTCGATCCATAATACGCTTGTGATAGGCGAGCGCCCCATCACGGCTCCGCTGCGGCACAAGCCGCATGAAGCTCCGTGCGAACCATCCCTTTCGACGGCTGAATCCCGCCCGCCGCGCTTCCATGCCGTAAAAATCCTCGACTTTGCATTTTTCGATTATCTCGACCGCGAAGCGGCGTGATGTCGAGCCACACACTGGACATGGTTGCGTGGGATCGGAAAGGGAGAATTCTTCCAACGACGAGGCGTTGCATTCGTTGCAGTGCGCTGTCATTCATCCGGCCTTTTTTCGGTGTCCGCCGTTGAGTGTGGTATCCGTCCTGCGAGCCACGCCCGCCTCGACATCGACCCAGAGATCATTTTCAAAATTCTCTTCGCAGCCCAGTGTTGCGAGCCGGGATACTTACGGCAACTGCCCTTGAGATCAAACACGATGCAACACCGGTACGAATAAGACAAGGCAAAAGCCCGTATGGTAGGATTCCATCCAAATTATCGCGGGTTGACTGTTACTGTCATTCCGCAGAATGAGGAGACAATATGGACGCCTGGTTTCACTGCGAGAACCCGTACCCGTTCGTGCCTCAGGACGTGCTCGACGCGACGGATTCGGTGCGGGCCAGCCTGCCGAACAGATATTGCGATCCCAGGATCGCGGCGCAGCTGTTCGAGGAAACGCTCGACGAATATATGCTGTGCGACGAGCTCGGGCTCAACATCACCTCGAGCGAGCACCATGCCGGCATCAACTGTCTCTACGGCGCGAGCCCGGTCATTCTCGGCATCGTCGCCCGTCAGACCCGCAACATTCGACTGCTGAGCATGGGCACCCTGGTCACGGTGCGCCAGGACCCGGTGCGGGCAGCCGAGGAATATGCCACTGCGGATGTCATATCGCGCGGGCGGCTCGAAATCGGCTTCGTCAAATCAGGCGGCACCGAGATGGCCTCGGGCAACGCCAACCCGATCGGTGTCCGCGAGCGCTTCTGGGAGGCGATCGACCTGATCGGCAAGACGCTCTCCTACCACGACGGCCCGTTCAGCTGGGAGGGCAGGCACTTCACTCACCGCCACGTCAATATCTGGCCGCGCCCGTATCAGGACCCGCATCCGCCGATGTGGGCGGCGACCTCGGACCCGGTCGACACCGCCGAGCTGGGGCGGCGCGGCATGGTCAACATCATGGTCATGCGCGGGGTCGACGTGACTAGGCGCGCCTGGGCGTCCTATCGCCAGGCTCGGGCCGAGGCCGGCCTTTCCAAACCCGCCACCGACCGGTTCGGCTATTCGGCCTTCGTCTATGTCGGCGACACCGACGAGGAGGGCGTGCGGGTCGGCAGCAAGCTCTTGTGGTTCGTCAACACCAGCATGAAATCGGCGCCGCAATATGCCAAATTTCTGCCCGGCCAGACGCCCGCCGAATTCGCTCCGCAGCTCTACCGCAGCCCCGCGGCAGCGAGCGGGATCGGGCGGCCGGGCCGCGATTCGGCGCTCAGCCGGCCCGGAGTCACCGCCGATTTGGCGATCGCCGGCGGGCGCATGTATGCCGGCAACCCGGATACGGTCTACCGGCAGATTAGGGAGTTCTACGACAAGGTCGGCGGCTTCGGCCATCTGATCATGGTCGGCAAGACCGGCTTCATCACCCATGCCGAGGCGGTCAAGAACATCACGCTGTTCTCGAAGGAAGTCCTCCCCCGCCTGCGCGAGATCAAGCCGGTCGTCGTCGACTGACTGCGGTCAATCCAGTGCCAATGGCTGCCCGTCCAAATCCTCCACCCGCTCGATATCGATCAGAACCGCAAAACCATTCTTGTTCGGGTCGCGGTCTTTTTCGGGCTGGACCAGGCGCCGCCACACTTCCTCGTAGACCGGCCCCGATCTGTGGATCCGGGCGCGGCCGTAGAACCGGGCGATCCCGCCCTTCGGCAGGACGCCCTCCTCACGCAGTTGCGGCTTTCTGAAATAAACCGTCAGCGGGGTGCCGTCGGCGAGGTTGGCGCTGGTCGAGCCCTTGCCGCGCTCCCACAGCCCGATATGGGTGTCGTCGAACACCATCGTGCCGCCGCGTGGCGTCACCTGGGCGAAGCCGTTGGGCAGCACGCTGCCGACGAGGCACACATTCGCCGGAAAGGCGGTGTTGATGTGCGGCTGCAGAACTTTTGGTATCTTTGCCATCACGCGCTCCCTGATGAAATCATGCGGCTTGGTCGAGGGTCGAGGCCACGTCTCGCGTCGTCACCCGGTGCAGGTCGCGCGGCTCGGTCTCGTCGAACGGCCGGCCACGATGCATCGTGCAGCGATTGTCCCAGATGACGAGATCGCCCTGACGCCAGGCGTGGCGGTAGACGAACCGGCGCTCGGTGGCGAATTCGATCAGGTCGCGCAGCAGCAGCCGGCCTTCCGGCACCGGCATGCCGACGATATGCGAGGCATGCGCGGCGAGGTAGAGCGTCCGGCGCCCGGAGCCGGGGTGCCGGCGCACGACGCGCTGCGGCACCGGCGGCAAGGTTTCGCGCTCGCCGAACAACAATTCGGTGAAGCCGATCTGGGCGCGCGAATGGGCGATGTCGTGCAGTGCCACGAGCCCGTCGATTTCCGCCTTGTTCTTGTCCGGCAGTGCATCCCAGGCCGCGCGCAGGTCGGCGAACTCGGTCTCGCCGCCGCTCGCCGGCACTCGATGCGCATAGAGCATCGACAGCGCCGCCGGGATTCGGCGGAACGAGCCGTCGGTGTGCCACAGCCGGTTGCCGAGCTGATCGGCGCGGCGCGGGTCGTCGCGGGACCGCAGGCGACTGTGCTCGTCGAGGTTCGAAATGTCGGATACCTCGGGTCGCAGCCGGCGCTTTGTCCCCGGCCGGGCGCTGCGCGGCGCTTCGATCGGGCCGAAATTGCCGGCGAACGCCAAGTGCCGCTCGTCGTCGAGGTCCTGGCCGCGAAAGATGAGGACTGCATGGCGGTCGATCGCTTCGGCGATGGCGTGCACGGTCTCGGCAGCGACCGGGCTCCCGGTATCGACCCCGACGATCTCGGCGGCGAAAAGCCGGTGCAGCGGACGCAGCTCGATGGTCATGGCGCCTCCTCGTCTCCACTTATCCGGCGACGCGCGCGCCGGCGAAATCGCGCAGCGCCGCGATCAGATGAGTGATGTCGGCCTGCAATCGGGGAAAGCCCGAATTCTTTTCAAATGTCTTCTGATCCATGTAGAGCGCGCGGTCGACCTCGATCTGCAGGCTGTGGCGGTCTTGTGCCGGCCGCCCCTGTCGTTTGACGATTTCGACGCCCTTATAGATCTCGTTGATGCGCACGTCATAGCCGCGGCCGCGCAGCACCCGGGCGACGAAATCGGTGAATTCGCGGGCGCAGGTCGTGCCGTCGCGATCGCCCAGCACGAAATCGGCGGGCCGCCCTACGTCGCGCGCGCTGCGCCGGGACGGCATCGAATGGCAGTTGACATGCCACACGACGCCGAATTTGCGGTGCGAGCGGGTGCAGGCCTCGTCGAGAACGCGGTGATAAGGAGCGTGGCAGCGCTCGACCCGGGCGAGCACCTCGGCAACCCTCAGCTTGCCGTTGTAAATCTGCGTATCGGGCCGGGCGACGCGGCGCACCAGCCCGAGGCCGGCCCGAGTCATGAGCGAGGGCGACAGCGGGGCCGGCCAAACCCCGTCGATCAGCGCGTCGTCGATGTCGTCGACCGCCCGGTTGGGGTCGAGATAGCTGCGCGGAAACAACGCGCCGATCAATGTCGCACCATGCTGGGGCGCCGCGCCGTAGAGCTCGTCGACATAAGCGTCCTCGGCGCGGCGCAGCACCTCGAGTGGGCAGCAATACCGGAAATCCTCGGGATAGTGCGACCCGCTGTGCGGCGAATCGAAGACCAGCGGCACCTCCGTCCCTTGCGGGTCGCGCCGCCACAGAACGCCGGGAATTTCAAAACTCATGGCGCAAATTTACGGATGGCGCGGCCGGCGGGCAAGCGAATGCGCCGTCGCTGGCGCTGTTGGGCGGTTGTCGCTAAGATCTTCGCATGAGCGGAACGGCGATCGACACCCTCGACATGGTCCGGCGGCTCGTCGGCTTTGACACGACGAGCCGGGGCTCGAACCTGGCGCTGATCGAGTTCGTCCGCGACCACCTCGACCGCCACGGCGTGGCGGGCGAGCTGGTGTTCGACGAGACCGGGCGAAAGGCCAATCTCTACGCGACAATAGGCCCCGCCGACGCTGGCGGGATCATGCTGTCGGGACACACCGATGTCGTCCCGGTCGATGGTCAGGATTGGCTGAGCGACCCGTTTGCCGCGACCGCCAGGGACGGCAGGCTGTTCGGGCGCGGCACCGCGGACATGAAGAGCTTCATTGCCGCCGTGCTGGCATTGGTGCCGGAACTCGTGGGGCGCCGATTGCGGATGCCGATCCATCTCGCCTTCTCCTATGACGAGGAAACCGGCTGCCGCGGCGTGCGCCGGCTGATCGCGGCCCTCGCCGCGCGCCCGGACCGGCCCCGCCTGTGCATTGTCGGCGAGCCGACCATGATGCAGCCGGTGACCGGGCATAAGGGCAAGCGCAGCTTTCACGGCCGGGTCACCGGGTTCGAATGCCACTCGGCGCTCGCCCATCAGGGCGTGAACGCGGTCGAGGCTGCCGCCGAGCTCGTCGCCGTGCTGAAATCGATGGCGCGGCGCCGGCGCGACGCCGGCCCCTTCGACCCCGATTACGAACCGCCTTACACGACGATCCACACCGGAATGATCTCCGGCGGCACCGCGCTCAACATCGTCCCCAAGGATTGCGTCTTCGATTTCGAGTTCCGGCTGCTGCCCGGCGAGGACCCGGATGCGCCGCTGCGCGAATTGCGGGCCTTTGCCGACGAGCGTCTGTTGCCGGAGATGCGCGCGATCCGCTCCGAGGCGGCGATCGACTTTGACGAGCTGAGCGCCTTTCCCGGTCTCGACACCGCCGCAGACGCCGAGATAACCCGGCTGGTGATGTCGCTGACCGGCGCAAATGCCACCGGCAAGGTCAGCTTCGGCACCGAAGGAGGGCTGTTCCAACAGGCCGGAATCCCGACGATCGTCTGTGGTCCCGGCTCGATCGAGCAGGCGCACAAGCCGAACGAGTTCATCGATCTCGATCAGATCGCGCAATGCGAGGCCTTTCTGCGACGCCTCGTCGACCATGCCGCTCTCTGACGCTGCGGCACCAGCGCCACCGATGCCGTTGCCCGCGCGACCGGATAGCCGGCCGGGCGCAAGATACCGTCTGAACCCTTCAAATCCTCGTATCCCTCAAAACTACGGGAGCGCCGGATGCCCGAGCCGAATTATACGGTGGAGCTGACCCCGCCCGACATCGAGCCGTATCGCGCCGGCAATACCGCGGTCGAATACGTCACGACTTTCGACAGCGGCGTCGCCGGGCCGCATGTCCTCGTCACCGCGGTGACCCACGGCAACGAGCTGTGCGGTGCGGTTGCCCTCGACCGTCTGTTCCGCGCCGGGTTGCGGCCTCGGCAGGGCAAGCTGACCTTGGCCTTCGACAATGTCGCCGCGTATCTGAGCTTCGACCCGCGCTATCCCGTCGCTTCGCGTTTCGTCGACGAGGATTTCAACCGCCTTTGGGACCCCGCCACCCTCGACGGCCCGCGCCAGTCGGTCGAGCTCGCCCGCGCCCGCGCCCTGCGCCCCTTTGTCGATGCCGCCGATTTCCTGCTCGACATTCACTCGATGCAGTATGCGACGGCACCGCTGATGCTGGCCGGCACGCTCGACCGGTCGGTGGCGTTGGCGCGGCGGGTCGGCATCCCCGAGCTGATCATGTGCGACGCCGGCCATGCCGCGGGGCGGCGGATGCGCGATTACGGCGCGTTTGGCGATCCCGCCTCGGCCAAGACGGCGCTCCTGATCGAAGCCGGCCAGCATTGGCAACGCCGCACCGCCGAGGTCGCGACCGACGTGATGCTGCGCTTTCTGACTCGCCGTCGGCACGCTGTACGCGCGACGACGCCGACTGCCATCGCCGGGCCGGATTTCGACGCGCGCTCCGCGGCAGCGGGTCATCGAGGTTACCGAGGCGGTCACCATCACCGGCGACAGGTTCGAGTTCGTCGACGATTTCCGCGGGCTCGAAGTGCTGACGCCGAAAGGGACGTTGATCGGCCGCGACGGCGCGCGCGAGGTGCGCACCCCCTATGACGATTGCGTGCTGATCATGCCGTCGCGCCGCCTTGCCAAAGGGCAGACGGCAGTGCGCCTCGGCCGCTTCGTCGCGTGACGGCCGCACCCGGTCGCAAGGCCGGCCGGGCCGTGCCGGCTAAGCGCAGCTTCCCGCCGATCGTCGATGCCCAGGCGCGGGTTCTCGTGCTCGGGACGCTCCCCGGCGAGGAATTGCTGCGCCGGCAGCAATATTATGCGCATCCGCGCAACCTGTTCTGGCCGATCCTGTTCGCGCTCTTCGACGCCGCCCCGGCGGCGGATTACGCGGCAAAGCTGGCCTTTGCCGCGGCGCGGCGGGTGGCGCTGTGGGACGTGTGCGCGGTCGGCGAGCGCGAGGCCAGCGCCGACGCATCGATCCGTCGTGAGGAGCCGAATGCCATCGACCGGCTGCTGGACATGCACCCACTGATCCGCGCCGTCGCCTTCAACGGCACCGGCGCGCGGCGGCTCTACGATCGCCACTTCGCCCGGCGTCCGAGCCTCGCCTATCTGGCATTGCCGTCGACGAGCCCGGCCCATGCCCGCCTCGACTTCGCCGCCAAGCTCGGCCAATGGACCGCGCTGTGCGAGGCGCTAGACGGGCAGGTCTAGCCGGTAGAACGCGGTGGCGTTGCGCGAGAGCAGTCCGCGGCGAGATTGACGACGCTATGGCCCATTCCGCGCCCCAGCGCAATTCAGTTCGAATGATATTCGATTACCTTCGTTACCGAAACGGGAGATTGGCCATGTCCGACGAAGCCGCCGTTGTTTTCACCGCCAAGAGCGTCGAGCGCATTCTCCGCGATGGGGGTACATCCTCTTGGCGCTTAGACCGCAATCACGCGCGCCAGTGTGCTTTCGCGGTATGTACCCGCAACGCCAACGCGGAATGGGTTGAGGGGCCGGAAGCCACGCGGCCTTTCTGGTGGGCACAGGGATGTATGCCGTCACCTGAGCCCGGCTACGAAAAGCGCTATTTGATCCGATTTAGTGAATATGCGGCTCGGCGCAGCCGCATGGAGATCTTGCACCGTCCCTCCCCGCTGGACGTTCTGTTGCAGAACCCGCTTGAAGGTGTATGATACCGGGAAACCATACACAGCAGGATCGACATGCGGACCAATATCGAGATCGATGACGAGCTCCTCGAACAAGCTCTTCGGCTTACCGGCCTCAAAACCAAACGAGCGGTTGTGGAGCAAGGCTTGCAGACGCTAATCCGCCTCGGGCGGCAACGGAAGGTCCTCGATCTCGCCGGCAAAGTCCATTGGGAAGGCAACATCGACGATAATCGCGATCAGTCCGACCGGTGATCCTCGTCGACAGCTCGGTTTGGATCGACCATTTCCGCGATGCGGCCACCGAACCGGTATTGCGGTTGCGGGCGTTGATCGAGCGGGAAGCGCTGCTCGTCGGCGACCTCGTGCTTTGCGAGGTGCTGCAAGGAGTGCGTTCCGACGCCGAAGCAAGGCTGGTCGAAGAGGCGTTACGGGAATTCGAACTAGTTACTCTGATCGATCCCGAGCTGGCGATTATTGCAGCCGCGAATTACCGTCTCCTGCGCCGCCGGGGGGTGACCGTCCGGACGACGGTCGATCTCGTCATCGGCACCTTCTGCATCGAGCGCGGCCACGCTCTGCTGCATTCCGACCGAGATTTCGAACCGATGGAGCGCTTTCTCGGCCTCCACACCGTCTGACCGCGACCGAAAGCAGCCCAACCTCAGCCGAGCGGCTCGAACAGGCGTTCGAGATCGGCCGCGCCGAGCGCTGCGGCGGCGCTGCCGCCGGCTTCGTAGATCCCGGATGCCAGCGCCTTTTTGCGCTGCTGCAATTCGAGCATGCGCTCCTCGACCGTGCCCTGTGCCACGAGCTTGTAGACAAAGACCGGCCGCTGCTGGCCGATGCGGTGGGCGCGGTCGGTTGCCTGGTCCTCGACCGCCGGGTTCCACCACGGGTCGTAATGGATCACGGTGTCGGCGGCGGTCAAATTGAGCCCGGTGCCGCCGGCTTTCAGGCTGATCAGGAACAGCGGCACATTGCCTTTTTGAAAGCGTGCGACCGGGCGGGCGCGGTCGGCGGTATCGCCGCGCAGCTCGACAAAATCGATGCCGGCCTCGGCTACCGCCGGCTTGATCAGATCGAGCATGCTGGTGAATTGCGAGAACAGCAGGATCCGGCGGCCGTCCTCGACCAGCGCCGGCAGCATCTCCATCAGGTGCACGAGCTTGGCGCTGGCCGCGACCCGGCGCGCGGCGGCGAGTTTGACGAGGCGCGGGTCGCAGCACACCTGGCGCAATTTCAAGAGGGCGTCGAGCACGATGATGTGGCTGCGGGCGAGCCCCTTGGCCGCGACCTCGCGGCGCACCTTTTCGTGCATCGCCAGGCGCACGGTCTCGTAGAGATCGCGTTGCGGCCCGGTCAACTGGAGCGGCCTCAGGATCTCGGTCTTCGGCGGCAGATCGGCGGCGACCAGGGTCTTGGTCCGGCGCAGCAGAAACGGCTTCAGCCGCGCAGCGAGCACGGCGCGGCGCTCGCCGTCCTGCTTTTTCTCGATCGGAGCGCGAAAGACGCGGGCAAAGCGCCTGGCGTCACCGAGCAGGCCCGGCATCAGAAAGGCGAATTGCGACCACAGCTCGCCGAGATGGTTCTCCATCGGCGTCCCGGTCAGGCACAGCCGCTGGCGTGCCCGCAGGCGGCAGACGAGGCCGGTTACCTTCGCGGCGGCGTTCTTGATCGCCTGCGCCTCGTCGAGCACCGCGACATGCCAGTCAATCGGCAGCAGATGGTCGGCGTCGCGCGGCAACAGCGCGTAGGTCGTCAGCACCAGATCGACCGCGTTGATTTTGTCGAAATGCTGCGCGCGGTCGGGGCCGTGCAATGACAGGACCCTCAGCTCGGGCGCCAGCCGCGCCGCCTCGGCGAGCCAGTTTGGCACCACGCTCGTCGGGCAGACGACGAGGCACGGCCGGTCGAGCCGGCCCTCGCGCTTTTCGACAAGGATATGAGCCAGGGTCTGCACTGTCTTGCCGAGCCCCATATCGTCGGCAAGGATGCCGCCCAGCTCGTATTCGCGCAGGAATTGGAGCCAGTTCAACCCATCGCCCTGATAGGGACGCAACTCGGTCTTGAGCCCGGCCGGTGGCTCGACCTTGGCGATCCCGGAAAAGCCCGACAGCCGCTGCGCCAATGCTCGCAAACGCTCACCGCCGAGCCAGCGCAACCCGATCGCCGCTTCGAGCGCGGCGAGCCCGACCGCCTCGCCGGCCGATATCCCGATCCGGCCCTCGCTCGAAATGGTCTCGGGATGATAGAGCTCGACCAGGGTCGACAGGATCGCCTTGGTGCGGTCGAGCGGCAATGCCACATGGCGACCGTCAGGCAATGTGCCGAAGACCCTGCCGTTATGCGCCAGCGCGTCGAGCCCGCCCGGCGCGGCAAGGTCGCGCAACCGGGCCAGCAGCGAGGTCAGGACCGGCAGCAGCGGCACCAATCTGCCCGTCGATCTCGACCCCGAGATCGAGCGAGAACCACCAGCCGCCGCCTTCTTCGACCCCGGCCACCCATTCGCCGCCGGCATCGACGACGCGATGGCGAAACCCGTCCTCGATCTCGACCCGCCAGCCCTCGCGCTCGAGCTGCGGCACCGCGTCGTAGATAAAGCGCGGCCAAGCCGCGGCATCATCGAAAAAGCCGAAGGCGATGTGGCCGGCATCGCCAGGGTCCGCAGTCTCGAACCGCGACAGGCCAAACCCTTCGAGCCGCTTTCTGGCCGCGCGCTCGGCGCTCAGGTTGCGGCGACGGATAATGATCTTGCTGTCCTCGACCGAACGCAGCTCGCGCGGCGCGTTGTCAGGGTCGATCACCGCCCCGCCATAGGCGTAGCCAAGCAGCGCCGCATCGACCATTTCCTCGTCGCTCTTCGCTCGCCAATCCCGGTAATCCCAGCCGCGCTTGCGACGGCCGAGCATGAGGATCGGAACCGGCCGTTCGGTGCGCAGCTCCTCGACCATGTCGGCGCGCGGCGGCGGCAATGCCAAGCCTGGCAGGTCGCGGGCGAACCGGCCGGCGACGGCGACCGCCTGGTCGATCGTGACCGGCGGCGCCGACAAGGCGATCTTGACGAGCGGGCGCGCGATGTCGAACGCGATCGGCCCGACGACATGCCGTTGCGGATCGACATACCAGGGCGATGCGGCGGGCAGCACGACCGCGTCCTCGTCGTCGAGCCGGGCCGCGATCGTCTGCCGGCCGTCGCTGCCGAGCTGCCAGGCGAGCCGGCCGGGCACCGCCGGTCCCAGGCTCAGCGCCGGCGAGGCGAGCTCGCGCCAGCGGCAGCGGCCGGTAGCGACGATCCGCCGGATCAGCAGATCGACGAGATCGGGGTCTTCGGGCAATGGCGGCGGCGACTGCCACAGCCCGCCGCTCAGCAGCCGCAGGACGGCGCGGTCGTCGGGCTGCACATATTTGGCGGTGGCATTCTGCAATTGCTGGATCGGGCACGCGCGGTCGGCGCCCCAGCCGCCCGCTTTGAGCACGCGCACGACGCGCAGATCGAGGACAAAGGACGCGCCCGGCCGGGGCGGGCGATCGAGGCGATAGACCAGCTGCTCGGGCGCGGGCGTGGCGGTCGCCGTGCGCGACAGCTGGTGCAGCCAGTCGCCCACCGGCCCGGAGAGCGGGTCCTTCTCGATCGGCTGGAGCTGCGGCGGGTGCTTCAGCGCCTCCAGCAGCACTGCCACTGCGTGCTTGCAGTTGTGGCCGACCGGGCAGCTGCATTGCGCCGACAATCTGACCGGATCGCTGCTGCCGATCTCGACAAAGACATGGTAGGGCCGCGGCCGCGTCCCCTGGACCGAGGCGATCAGGCGCTGGCCACCCTTGTCAGCGCGCAGGTCGCGCACCGCACCGCGGCGCTGATAGGGCCGCGCCTTGCCGATAGCGCCGGGGAAGCAGCGGTCGATATCGTCCTCGTCGAATGGAAACCATTCGACCGCAGATGGCCGAACGCCGAGTGACGGAAAGTCGTGCAAGGGAGCCGTCCGTATCGCGGGTGAGACCGCACGGCTCAGGGATCTGCCGCCCGGGTCGTCGATCCATGGCGATCGTTCGAGGCGGGGTCAAGGGTGCGTGTCGGCTGCTTGAGAACCTTGCGCGGCTCGCCCCTTGCCGCCGACACTCGGCGGGTCGGTGCCTCGAATCGCATGCTATGATCGCGGCTCGGGCACGGGCCCTCGGGAGGAGCCGGCGATGGACCGCGAATTCGAGACAATTCTGTCGGAGGACCGTGGCAACGGGGTCGCCCTCTTGACCCTGAACCGGCCCCAGGTCGCCAATGCGCTCAACACCCGGATGGGGCACGATCTGCTCGCCTTTTTCGAGGCGATCAACGCCGCGCCGGCGCAGGTACGCTGCATCGTGCTGACCGGTGCGGGTGAGCGCGCCTTTTGCGCCGGCGGCGACCTCAAAGAGCGCAACGGCATGACCGACGAGGCATGGCAGGACCAGCACCTCCTCTTCGAGCGCATGGTCCGCGCCTTTATCGCCTGCCCGGCTCCGGTGATCGGCGCGGTCAACGGCGCGGCCTATGCCGGGGGCTGCGAATTGGCGCTGTGCTGCGACTTCATCTATGCCGCGGAGACCGCGCGGTTCGCTCTGACCGAGGTCACACTCGGCATTATGCCGGGCGCCGGCGGCACCCAGAATTTGCCGCGTGCGGTCGGCGAGCGTCGCGCCAAGGAGATCATCCTGACCGGCCGCCCGTTCACCGCGGCTGAGGCGTATGACTGGGGCATGGTCAACCGCCTGTGCGGGCCGGGCCGGGCCGTCGACGAAGCATTGGAAACCGCGCGCCAGATCGCCGGCAACGCCCCGATCTCGGTGCGGCAGGCCAAGCACGCGATCCATCTCGGGATGCAGATGGATCTCGCCAGCGGCATGATGCTCGAGATCGAGGCGTACAACCGCATGGTTCCGACCGCGGATCGCCGCGAAGGCATCGCCTCGTTCAACGAAAAGCGCAAGCCGCGCTACCAGGGCCGGTAATCTCCAACCCCTTGAACAAGTGCGACCCTGCCGCCCTCGCCCACCCGGCTGGCCGGCTGGGGCTCTCCCCTCCCGCATGCGACGGTTTTGCAGAACCGCGAAAACTGCGAGTATGGCGGCGAAGATGCCGCGGACGCCTGCTTTCAAAGGAGTGACAGAGATGGATCAAATCACTGCACCGCCGAATTGTCTCGCCGGCATCAAGGTTCTGGACCTGACCCAGTTCGAGGCCGGGACCACCTGCACCGAGGCGCTCGCCTGGATGGGCGCCGATGTCGTCAAGGTGGAGAATCCGGACGGTGGCGAGGCCGGCCGCCGCGGCGTGGCCGACCCCTATTACTTCATGATGTACAACGCCAACAAACGGTCGATCACCGTCAACCTGAAATCGGAGCGCGGCTTGGCCCTTGTCAAGGACATGGCGCGGCAGGCCGATGTCTTTGCCGAAAACTTCGCGCCTGGTGCGGTCGAGCGGCTCGGCCTCGGCTATGACGTCGTCAGCGCGCTCAACCCGCGCATCATCTATGCCCAGGTCAAGGGGTTCGGCAGCGGCAGCCCGTATGAAAACGGCCTCTGCTTCGACCCGATCGCGCAGGCCGTCGGCGGTGCCATGAGCATCACCGGCGAACCCGACGGCAAGCCGCTGAAGCCAGGGCCGACGATCGGCGACACTGGCACCGGCATGCTGCTGGCGTTCAGCATCGTCAGCGCGCTGTTTCAGCGCGCCTCAACCGGCAAGGGACGGCAACTGCAGGCGGCGATGCAGGATTCGGTCATGCATTACAGCCGCGGCATGTTCATCAGACAGGCGCAGACCGGCACAGCGGCAGCGCGACGGCCAGCCGGCGGCAACGCGCCGTCGGGCATCTTTCCGTGCAAGCCGGGTGGGCCGAACGATTACGTCTATATGCTGACCAGCCGCGCCAACCCCCAGCATTGGCCGCGCCTGTTGAAACTGATCGGGCGCGAGGACCTGATCGGCGATCCGCGCTACGACAAGGCCTCGGCACGGGTCGAGCACGAGGCGGAGGTCAACGAGATCGTCGCCCAATGGACGCGCCAGCACACCAAAGAGGAGGCGATGGCGCTGATCAGCGGCGCCGGCGTGCCCGCGGGCGCCGTCTTCGATTCGATGGAGCTGACCAACGAGCCGAGCTTCTGGCAGCGCGGCATCCTGCAGACGATGCATCACGGCGATTGGCAGATGACGATGCCGGCCTGGCCGGTGCGCTTCGACGGCGCCCCGGCGCCGGTCAAGCCCGCGCCGCTGCTCGGTCAGCACACGACCGAAGCGCTCGGCGATTGGCTCGGGTTGAGCGCGGCGGAGGTGGAGGCGCTGCACCGGGAGGGCATCGTCTGAACCTGGGGTCCCGTCAGCCGACGACGCCCCGCGCGAACGAGACGGCGCCTGAAACGTCTGCCTCGGCGAGACAGGCCAAGGCCTCGTTTACCTGGCCGCCGAAGCGTTCGGCGAACGCTTCGGCTTCTCGCACGATCTTGAAGTCGATGCGCACGAGCACGCCCAGCCCGCTGTCATAACAGCTGAAGCACGACGGTTCGAAGCGGCGCTCGTCCAGCCATACCCGCATCGCCGCCATTTGCTCCGACAGCTCGCTCGGCCGGAGGCTGATTTCCACAGTGCGCATGTCGCCCGCTCGGTTGCTTCTCCGAACCGTGACCTTACCAGCCGCCGGCGGCCCGGGCGTGTGACCGGGTTCACGCTCACGTTTTTGCCACACCCGCAGCCCCTGCCCCGGCGCTCGGCTCGCGGCGGTAATGATACCGGTAGAGCTCGGTGTTCAACCCGACGGCGTCGTAAAGCGCCCGCGCCGGCTTATTGCCCGCTTCGACCTCCAGGCAGGCGCCTTCCGCGCCCTGTTCCCGGCCCCAGGCCGTCAAGGCGGAAACGATTCGGCGGGCGTAGCCGTGCCGTCGACGGCTCGTGTCGGCAACGACCAATTCGTAGCACAGCAGACGGTTGTGGATAGCGCCATAGGCCAGCGCCGCGATCTCGCCGTCGACCGGCAGCGCCGCGAATGCGGCGGGGATCGCGATGCGGTCGACGATCCGGCGATAGATCCGGCTCTGTTCGATCGTGTGGCCCTGCAATGCCGCCATCGCCGTGAACCATCCCCGCGTTGTATGCGTGAGAAGCTGCACGTCCGGGTCCCGCGCGGACTCGATTGCCGAGATGTCGCCATAGAGGACGCAACTCTCGCCCTCGCTGCCGTAGCCCAGCGTCGCCAGCCGCTGATCGAGGGCGGGTTCGATGATCGACAGAATGCGGAAGATCGGCGGCAGACGCTGCCTTTGGTAAAGCGCCTCGCAGGTGGCGATCAGGGTCTCGAGATCCTCGTGACCGGACCGCAACGGGTTCGCCGAGTTGACGCGGCGCGAAAGCCCGTCGCTGAACCGCAGCAGCCAGCCGCCCAGCAATACCTGCCGCAGCGCCGGCCAGGCATTGAGACAAGTTTCCTCGACCCGCCAGGCCAGGGCCTCGGCCGTCACGGGCATTCCGGGCGGGGGCTATTCCTGCGGGTAGCGCCAGGGTTTGTCCGGTTGCGACGCGGTCTCGTCGATCGTCCATTGCGGCAGGGCGAGGCCGGAGGCGACATCGCGAAAACCATTCGCACGCGGGTGCCGATGCCGACGCGGCGGACCAGCTCGGGCGGCGCCAACTGGCCGTCGGGAGTGGTCAGATTGCCGACGACGCGCAGCGCCTCGTCGGGCGTCGGCTCGCCCTTCTGCGTATCGAGATCGACGAGCAGGATCAGATAGGGCGTCTTGCCGCGAAACGCCGGCTGGATCGCGTGGTGCACCTCGCTGTAGGAATGCACGGTGCCTTTGCCCTCGACCTTTTTCCAGGCCGATTCGAGGCTCATGCACCACGGGCAGGCGGTGGTCGGCGGATAGCGCAGCCTGCCGCATTGCGCACAGGCCTGCAAATGGAAGTCATGCTCGGCGCAATGACGGAAATATTCGAGGTTCTCGACATCGAGATCGTCGACGGTCGAGCCCCATGCCCATAGTATTCGCCGCGAATAGGCATCTTCTTTCTCCTCCTCAGCCGCGCCGCATGACCATCGACGAGGCGGTCGCCGGGTTGGCCCAGCCGAGATTTGCGCTGACCTCGACATTCCGGACCTGGCGGCAGCCGCCTTCGCGGTAATCGTAGGTGTGCTGCCGCTTGCCGTCCGGACCGACCGGGCACGAATCATCGGCGTCGTGGCGCAGCTGGCGGGTGTTTTCGATGACCATGTTCATGCCGTGCGTGTAGCCCTCGCACAGATGGCCGCCGCTGGTGTTGTTCGGCCGCCTGCCGCCGAGCTCGATGATGCCGCTCGACACGTAGTCACCGCCTTCGCCCTTTTTGCAGAACCCGTAATCCTCGAGCTGCAGCATCGCCGTGAAGGTGAAGGCGTCATAGGAGCCGGTGATGTCGACATCCTCGGGCCCGACCCCGGCATTGGGCCACAGGATGCGCGCCGCATAATGGCCGGCGACGGTCGAGATCGGCCCGTGCTGGTAATGCATGTCGAGCCGCGGCTTGCTGCACCTTCCGACGACGCCGCGGATCAGCACCAGCGGCTGCTTCATGTCGCGGGCACGCTCGGCTGTGGTCACGATGATCGAGGTCGCATTGTCGGTCTCGACGCAGCAATCCAGCAGATGCAGCGGCTTGCAGATGAAGCGGCTCGACAGCACGTCGTCGATCGTAAAGCGCTTCTTGTAATACGCCTTGGGGTTGTTCGAGGCGTGATGGCTGTGCGCGACCTTGACCGCGGCGACCTGTTCGGGCCGAGTGCCGTAATCGTACATGTGGCGCATGAAGGTCGGGGCAAAACTCTGCCCGGCGCTCTGCCAGCCATAGGCGCGGTTGTGCAGCATGTCGCCGCCGACCGGCGCCGCCGAGCGCGCGCCGGTACCGCCGATCCTGACCTGCGAATAGCCGTTCATCGAGCGGAAGATCGCCACCGTCTTGCAGCAGCCGGCCTCGATCAGCCCGATGGCGATGCCGATCAGCGCCTCGGTCGACGAGCCGCCGCCCATCACATCCATGTAGAAATTGAGGCGGATGCCGAGATCGCCGGCGATGAAGGTCGCCGAGGTCGAGTCGCCGCCCGAATAGGACAGCATGCCGTCGATGTCGGCGGCTTTGAGCCCGGCGTCGAGGATCGCATTCCTGACCGCCCAGGTCCCGAGCGCCCGCGTCGTCCTGCCCGAGCCGCGGGTATAGGTCGTCTCCCCCACGCCGACGATCGCATATTTGTCGCGCAGGTATTTCGGGGTGGTGGCATCCACCTCGGTTCTCGGCAACGGCATCGGTGTTTCTCCTTAAATCGGCTGCTATTCCTTGGCGAGCAGCGCCTTCAGCCTTTCTGCTAGCGGCGGGGCTGCGACGGTGACGGTCGTCCATAAAATGTCTCGATCGACATCGAAATACGCATGGACCAGCCGGTTCCGCATCCCGACGATCGCATTCCATGGGAAATCTGCGATTGCCTCCCTCGTTTCGACAGTTATCCTGGCGGCGGCTTCGCCCGCAATCTCGACGGCCCGTGTAGGGGCGAACAGCAGCATCTCGTCTGCGTCGAGGTCGCTGCGCTGACGATCCTGCGCAAAGCGGATCGCGGAATTCAGCGCCTCGACCAGATGCTGCAGGCGCACCCGATCATGCGGGCTCATACCGGGTCCGCTCACCCGGCCTCCTCATATTGCACTTCGGCCTCGCGCAGCACATCAGCGCGAAAGTAGCGGCTTAATTCCTCGGCGGTGCGCAAGTCCACCCGTCTTCCAGGCAGCAAGGCCGTCAACTCGGTCTCGATTTCGGCGAGCTTGAAATAGCTCGGCTTGGCACCCGGCTCAAATTCGATCAACAGATCGACGTCGCTGTCGGGCCGGTCGGTGCCCTTCAGCACCGAGCCGAACAGCGACAGGCGGCGAATGCCGTGACGGCGGCATAGCTGGCCCAAGGCCTCCTGACCAAACAATACTCGGGTCATCGGATCTCAGACCTCCAGGCGGTAGGCCCTGGTCGCGGCGCCGCTGTAGAGCGCGGTCTTCTCGGCAGCGGAACATCTGCTGGTGATGCGCTTGAAGGCGTTCCACATCACCGGATAGCTGCACATGCCCTTGTCGACCGGGAAGTTGCTCTCGAACATCGACCGCTCGGGGCCGAACGCCTCGATGCACACCTCGATATAAGGCCGCCACGCCTTCTCCAGATCCTGCGAGGAAGGCGGCTGGTCCTCCTCGAAAAAGGTGAAGCCGGAGAGCTTCATGCCGAGCCCGCCGACTTTGACGTAGGTATTGGGGGAAGCAGCGGCGACCTCGACGATCGATTTCTTCCAGGCGGCAAAGGCCTCCTCGCGCTTGCCGGCATAAGGCCCGATCGCCAGCGGCCCGCCGACATGGTTCAAGACGATCGTCGCCTGCGGGAAGGCGCGGGCGAGGTCGGTCACATCGTCGAGCTGGGTCTGGAACAGCCAGGCGTCGAAGCTGAGCCCGAGCGATGCCAGCCCGGCAAACCCCTCGCGGAAATTGCTGTCGCGATAAAGTCCCTGCGGCGCGCCCGAGCAATAGATTTCGAGGCTCGGATCGGCATGCCAGGTGGCGCCGTTGCGGATGCCCTTGAAGCGCCCGCCGGATCGCGTGACGTGCTGTTCGAGGATGCCCTTGGCGCGGCTGCCGATGCGCAGATCGACATTGCCGATGATGCCGGCGATACAGCGCGTCTTGCCGTATTTGCCGGCGGCGCTCATCGCCGCGATGCCGTTGACGAATTCGGTCTCGCCCAATGATTTCAGCTCCTGCGGCCCGTCGGCACGGTACATCTCGCGGCATTCCTCGAAGCAGGTCGCGACGATGTTGTGGCCGCTGCCGGTATCGGCCAGCAGGTCCTGGAACAGATAGCGGTTGCCCGGCCGGTCCCACATGTGATGGTGCGGATCGACGATCGGCAGATCGGGCTCGATGATCTCCTCGCGCCGGCTGTCGAGCCAATCCGGGCGGATCGGCGCATGACGGCCGGGCGGGATCGCGGATTGGGGCATGGGGCAGTCCTCCCGAGGTTAATCTTGGGCTGCGCCAACTGTGCCCCGCCATCGCCCGCAGCGCCATGGGTTTATCCGGGCACCATCCGATTTTTGCTTGATTGTAAGGCGTATCAACCTTACTTTTTCGGACTCTGGCGCAAGGAGGCAGCGATGACGACAACCCTCACCGTCACCGCCAAGGGGCAGGTGACCCTCCGCAAGGAGGTGCTGCGGCATTTGGGCGTCGCGCCCGGCCAAAAACTCGAGGTCGACCTGTTGCCGAACGGCCGGATCGAATTGCGCGGCGCAAAGCCCAAGGGTTCGATCGAGGATTTTTTCGGCTCTTTGCAGAAGCCGGGCACCAAGCCGCTGACGATTGAGGAAATCAACGAAATCATCGCCGATGGTTGGGCCGGCATCCGTTGAGAATCACTGTCGATACCAACATTCTGGTCCGGGCCGCGATCAATGACGACCCTGACCAGGCCAGACAGGCCCGGGATTTGTTGCAAGTTGCCGAAACCGTCGTGCTGACGTTGCCCGCGCTTTGTGAATTCGTGTGGGTTGCGCGGCGTGCCTATCGCCGGCAGGCCGGAGACATTGCCGCCGCGATGCGGCAACTTCTCGCCGCTCCCTCGGTGGTGGTCGAGCGTTCCGCAGCGGAGGCCGGGTTGGCGATGCTCGAAGCGGGCGGAGACTTCGCCGACGGGGTCATCGCCTTCGAAGGCCGTCGGCTCGGCGGACCAGTCTTTGCCAGCTTCGACCGCAGAGCCATCGAATTGATCGCCGCGGCCGGTGCCGAAACGCATCTCGTCGGACCCGCAGCGGATTAAATTCACGCGTGCGGCCGGTACGCGGGTATGCGTAGATATGGTTAGAGCGCCCCGAGGACGACGCCATGCCGAATGCCGAGCCGCATCGCCTGTTTGCCACCGATATCGTCCGCCTGATCGAGGGCGGCGGGCTGACCGCGGAGGCGGTGGTGGCGAGCTGCCTCGAACGGATCGCGGTGCGCGAGCCGGTAGTGCGGGCGTGGGCCTATCTCGCGGGTGCGGCGTCGCTGGAGCGGGCGCGGGCGTTCGACCAGGCGGGGAAGAAGGCGCTGCTCGGCGGCGTGCCGTTCGGGCTCAAGGACATTTTCGACGCCGCGCAAATGCCGGCGACCTATGGCTCGCCGATCTACACCGGGTGGTGGCCGCCGAGCGATGCGAGTGCGGCGGCGTTGCCGAAGGCGGCGGGCGGCATCCTGCTCGGCAAAACCATTTCGACCGAATTCGCCAACCGCCAGCCGGGACCTACCTCGAACCCGCACGACCCGGCCTTTTCTCCAGGCGGCTCGTCGAGCGGGTCGGCGGCGGCGGTCGCCGATTTCATGGTGCCGTTGGCGATCGGTACGCAGACCGGCGGCTCGGTCATTCGCCCGGCCGCCTATTGCGGGGTCGTCGGGTTCAAACCGAGCTTTGGCCTGTTCCCGCCGGCGGGCATGCGGATCAACACCGAGACCCTCGACACGGTCGGCATCATGGCGCGCTCGGTCGCGGACATCGCACTGTTCCGTGCGGCGATGATGGCGATCCCCTACGAGCCGCCGGCGATGCCGGAAACGCCGCCGCGCCTCGGCCTGTGCCGCGGCCCGCATTGGGACGACGCGCAGCCGGAGGGGAGGGCGGTGCTCGAAACCGCCGCCGACCGGCTCGCCGCCGCCGGCGCGAAATCGACCGACACCGCGCTGCCGCCCGAATGCGCCGACGGCCGACGAGATCCAGCAGACCCTCGGCGCGTTCGAAGGGCTGCGCAACCACATGCCCGAATTCTATCGGCACGAAGCCTTGCTGAGCCCGCGGCTGCGCGACGAGAAAATCGCGCTCGGCCGCCGGCTGACCCTCGACCAGTTCCGCAACGCGTGCCGCGCGGCCGAGAAGGCCCGCGCCGCGGCACGCGAATGGGCCGCGGGCTTCGACGCGATCCTGACTTTGCCGGCTCCCGGCCAGGCGCCGCGCGGGCTCGGCGATACCGGATCGGCGGTGTTCAACGCGCTGTGGACGCAATTCGCCATGCCCTGCCTGACCTTGCCTGCCGGACATGAGCCGGACCGGTTGCCGGTCGGGATCCAGCTGGTCGGCCGCCGCCATGACGATGCGAGGCTGCTGGAGACCGGCTTATGGGTCGAGCGCCGGCTGGGAGACGCAAAATGAGCGGCGCCGAACGGCTGACCGCCAGCGAGGCCGCCGCGCGCCTCGAAGCCGGCAGCCTGACCGCCGAAACCTTGGTGCGCGATTGCCTGGAGCGCGCGCAGGCCCGCGCCGCGGTCAGGGCCTGGGTTTGGCTCGATCCGGAACCAGCCTTGGCGCAGGCGCGCGCCATCGACCATGCCGGGCGGCCGGGCGTGCTCAAGGGCGTGCCGGTCGGGGTCAAGGACGTCATCGACACCTATCGACATGCCGACCCAGCACGGCTCGCCGATCTACCGCGGCAACCGGCCCTTTGCCGACGCCGCCTGCGTGGCGCTGACCCGCGCGGCGGGCGGGGTCATCCTCGGCAAGACGGTGACGACCGAATTCGCCAACCGCCAGCCGCGCGAGACGGTGCACCCGCACAACCCGGCGCACACCCCCGGCGGCTCGTCGAGCGGCTCGGCCGCGGCGGTCGCCGATTTCCAGGTGCCGGTCGGTTTCGGCACCCAGACCGGCGGTTCGACGATCCGCCCGGCGGCGTTTTGCGGCGTGATCGGCTACAAGCCCTCGTTTGGCGAGTTCAGCCGCGTCGGCATCAAGATGCAGTGCCATAACCTCGACACGCTCGGCATCATCTGCCGCAGCCTCGACGATGTATCGTTGATGCGCGCGGTGTTGACGGCACAGCCGCGGCGGCCCGTGGATCGCACCGCCTCGGTGCCTCGCATCGGCTTCTGCCGAACCCCCGAATGGGACCATGCCGATGCCGACACGCACGCACTGATCGAGCGGACAGCCGCGCGCCTTGCCGCGGCGGGGGCCACGGTCAAGGATTTGGCGTTGATCCCGGCCGACATCCTCGAACATCAGCACCGGATCTTCGCCTTCGAGGCGGCGCGCAATTACGCCTATGAATACGAGGTGCATGGCGACAAGCTCAGCGCGGCACTGCGCGACGGCTTGCTGACGCCGGGCCGGGCATTGCCGCTCGCCGCCTATATCGAGGCGATCGAGACTGCCGAATCATTCCGCCGCCGTCTCGACGATGTCTTCGGCGAATTCGACGTGCTGCTGACCCCGAGCGCGGTCGGCGAGGCGCCGGAAGGGCTCGGCTCGACCGGCGATGCGCGCTTCAACGCGATCTGGACATTGGCGTGGACGCCCTGCGTGACCCTGCCGGCCGGGACCGGGCATAAGGGCTTGCCGCTCGGCATCCAGCTCGTCGGCGCGCGCTTCGGCGACGAGGCCTTGCTCGACGCGGCCGCCTGGGTCGAGAGCCGGCTCGGCTGATCGGACTTGCTTGCCGCACGCCGCCGACGGCAGCATTCTCAGGGCTCATCAGAAGGAGGAGACGAAAATGATCTACGAGCTGCGCGTCTACCACTGCGTGCCCGGCCGCCTGCCGGATTTGATCAAGCGGTTCGACACGCTGACCCTGCCGCTGTGGGAAAAGCACGGCATCCAGCAGGCCGGGTTCTGGACGGTCGCGATCGGGCCGTCGAACCAGGATCTCTACTACATGCTCAAATGGGAATCGCTCGACGATCGCGCAAAGCGGTTCGCGGGCTTTCAGGCCGATCCGGCCTGGGTCTCCGGGCGCGCCGAAACCGAGAAAAACGGCCAGATCGTTGCCTCGATCACCAACACGATCCTGCAGCCGACCAGCTTTTCGTCGGTAAAGTAGCATTCCAGGAGCCCCGCAATTGCAGGGGCGACGATCCCCTCTCACTCGGCTTTCGTGAATGGAGAACGTGACAAATGCTCTATGAATTGCGCATCTATCACTGCCCGCCGGGCCGCCTTCCAGACCTGCTGAGGCGGTTCGACACGATCACCTTGGGAATCTGGAAGCGGCACGGCATCGAGCAGGCCGGCTTCTGGACCACGGCGATCGGCGATTCGAACCAGACGCTCCACTATCTGCTCAAATGGGAATCGCTCGCCGACCGCGAGAAGAAATGGAATGCGTTCCAGGCCGATCCCGAATGGCACGCGAAGCGCGCCGAGACCGAAAGGAACGGGGCGATCGTCGCCCGCGTCGAAAACTACATCCTGCAACCGACGAGCTTCTCTGCGGTGAAATAGCCCGCTGCCTGACCGGAGATTTCCTGTTCTCGACGCCCCCGGGTAATCCCGGGGGTGGGCAGGGAGCCGCCCGAAACCAGTTCGGGCGTGAAGAATGGGCGCAGGTAGAAACATCTCCCGGAAATCAATAAAGCCGCGGGCCGGGGCCGGAGGAAACGAAAATGGCGCGCTCGATCGTGGCCTATGTCGACGAGGTGCTCGACAATGCTGAAATAGGGCCGGTCCACCGGCGGGTGCTGGCGATCATCTGCGCCGGATTGTTCTTCGACGTCATCGATTTCATCATCCTCGGATCGCTGGTGCCGGACATGATCCGCACCCATTTCGCAACGCCGGCCGGGATCGGGACGGTCGGCACCGCCACTTTGGTGGGGTTGTTCATCGGCACCCTGGGCCAGGGCGAGCTCACCGACCGCTTCGGCCGCAAAACGATCTTCCAGGTCGCGGTCGCGCTCTACAGCCTCGCCACCATCGCCGCCGCCCTCGCCCCCACCGTCGCATGGCTCGCTTTGGGACGATTTATCGGCGCGCTCGGCATGGGCGCGGCATCGCCGCTGTGCTTTGCCTATGCCGCCGAATATGCGCCAAAGCGCATTCGCGGCCGCACCACCGCCTTCATGCAGTTCGTCGGCGGCGCCTGCGTCTGGCCGTTGGGGACCTTGTTGGCGCTCGGCCTGCGCGACACGATCGGCTGGCGCGGTGTGTGGATCATCATCGGGGTTTGCGGCCTCGCGGTCTTTGTCGCGAGCTTTTTCCTGCCTGAATCGCCGCGCTGGCTGGTCACCCACGGACACGGCCGGCAGGCGCTGGACGAACTCGAGAGGATGGGCCTCGGCCGGCCGGCCGCCGGCGAAACGCTCGTCGCCGACGCCCTCGCCGACATCCGCAGCGATCCGATGGGCGTCGTGTTCCGCCGCTACCGGGGGCGCATCATTGCCGCGATGATCTGCTTTTTTGCGTTTTTCAGCGCCGCGGTCGGTCTCGGCGGCTGGCTGCCGAACATCCTCGCCGAGCGCGGCTTCACGATCACCAAATCCTTGAGCTTCATCTTCGCGATCCAGCTCGCCTTTCCCGCCAGCAGCCTGTTGATGATGTACGCACTGGAGCGTTGGGGCCGCATCAACACTGCGGTCGCGGCCTTTATTTTCGCAACTCTGTTGTCGATTCTGTTTTATTTTTCGCGGTCGGACATGATGGTGCTGGTCGTCGGTTTCTGCATGACTTTTTTTACGCAGCTCGCCGGCAATTCGATGCAGATCTTCACCTCCGAGGTGTTTCCGTCGAATGCGCGCGCCTCCGGCTTCGGCCTGGCGCAAGGCGGCGGGCGCATCGGTTCGGCGATTTCGTTCCCGGTGATCGGGATCGTCAGCACCCACGGCTTTGGCTACGTCATGGCCGGCATCGCGGCGATGCTGGCGATTGCGGCCTTTGCGGTGACGCGGATCAGCGGCGAGACGCGCGGCCTGGCGCTCGACGCGATCGCCCCGATCACCGAGTGAAGCCCTGTCGAGAGCGCCCGCTCGCCGGGTAATGCGCCGCGTATTCCCACGGCTCGATCCGCCTTGCCGGTGCGGCTGAACCGGTGCATGCTGACGCCGCGGTAGATCCGGTCCGCCGAAATGGGAGATTTGAGATGGCTACGCGCGTTAACCATCAGGAAATCGTCCGACGAGTGCTGGACGAAAAGGCGGTCGATTTTACTGCGGTCGGCAGGGTGGTGGCCGAAATCGGGCCGTCGCTCTCACTCGCCGACGAGCCGTGGGACGGTTTCTGCGGAACGATGCGCACGTTTTTTCACTGCTTCATCATCAACCCGCCGCCGGTGGTGATCGAGACGGGTCCGGTCGAAACGGAGTAACCGTCAGCACAAAAGCGGCCGGTCCCGGCCACAGCGTGATCGATGGGTTCTCGCACGACCCGATGGGACCGGGATGACATCGAACGCCGGCTTTGCCAAGTCCTCGACCTCGCGGCTCGGGCGATCGAGCGGCTGGCGGCGGCCGGGTACACGGACGCTGCGGAGCCCGCCAACAACCTTCGTCCCGAGAAGCTGATCTCGGAGACCGCGGTGCTGCTGTATGCCGCGTCCCCGGTTGGCCGCGGCAACCGGATCGGCGCGCGCGTCGACGAGGTGGCCCGGCTGCTGGTCCCGCATGCGCGAAGCTCGCGCATGCTGCTCGGGGTGTGCCTGGAGCCGGCGCTCGCCTTCGACTATGCCGAAGCTCATATCTGCCTCGGTGGGCTCGGCCATCGCGATGCGGATTTCGACGCGCTGCTTCGGCACAGCATCAAGTCGCAAGCCGCGCCAGGCCGCGAGCGCGTGCCGCACCGCGTGCTCGAGCAGCAGTGGCTTCGCGATGTCTGGAACGGTTCGCAACCAGGCTCTTGGGAGCGGCCTCGACGCGGTGCTCTCAGTTCGGTTTTGAACGGTCCGATGGACCTCTTGAGCGGCAATCGGCTGGATGTTTACGCCTTTACCCACGCCCTGATGTATCTCACCGATTTTGCCGTTCGCCCGCGACCTCTGCCGCGGCCGAGAGCCGTCATACTGGCGGAAGCGGAGGCGGCGCTGGCTCGCGCTGTCGATGCCGAAGACTATGATCTGGGCGGCGAACTGCTGATGGCGTGGCCGCTCACCGGCAGATCCTGGAGCGCCGCCGCAGCGTTCGGCTTTCGCGTTCTGGCGCATGTCGAGGACAACGCCGGCGTGCTGCCCGCGCCGAGTACGCGGAGCGATCGGCTCGCCAGGCGCGAAGGCGACGGCCGCACCGACTATTTTCTGGCGACCGCGTACCATACGGCGTACGTCATGGGATTATTGTGCGCCGCCGCGCTGCAAGCCGGCAAAACGCCGCCGGCAGCGCCCATGGCAAGCGCTGCGGCGAACGGCAGCAGCGACGAAATTCTCCGGTTCCTCGAACCAGAAAGTCGGCGCCCGCATTGGCGGGGTGAATTCGAGAAACTGGCGGCGGCGCAGCGGGATGCGCTCGCCGGCTTCCTGATTGAATATCGCGCTGCACCGAAAGATCGGACAGCACGATTTCGGCGCGGCTCATGAGTTGCTCAAAGCAGGGTATCGGCTGGGGCTGGCGGATTCGCCGGCCGCAGGCCAGGCCGCAGAGATGCTGGAGCGTCTTGCGCTGTTTCACCGCGTGAACCGCCTCTCGAAACCCTGCCAGCAAGCGTCGTAATCCTGCTGCAAGGCCGGGGTTTCGAGGGCAAAGCGGGTCGGGCGGATCGGCAACCGCGTTTCGAACATGAAGGCGAGCGTGTTCTCGATCTTCTGCGGGGTCAATTCGGCGGCGATCGCCTGCTCGAAGGTCGCGGCGTCCGGCCCGTGCGCGGCCATGCAATTGTGCAAGGATGCGCCACCCGGCACGAAGCCTGCGGCCTTGGCGTCGTAGGCGCCATGCACCAGGCCCATGAACTCGCTCATCACGTTGCGGTGAAACCAGGGCGGACGAAAACTGTGCTCGGCCACCACCCAGCGCGGCGGGAAGATCACGAAATCGCAATTGGCGGTGCCGGGGATTTCGCAGGGTGCGGTCAACACGGTGAAGATCGACGGGTCGGGGTGGTCGAAGCTGACCGATCCCAACGTATTGAAACGGGCGAGATCGTATTTGCAGGGCGCGTAATTGCCGTGCCAGGCGACGACGTCCAGCGGCGAATGGTCGAATTCGGCGGCCCACAGATTGCCGGCGAATTTGGCGACGATCTCGACCGGCTCGTCGCAATCCTCGAAGGCGGCGACAGGGGTCAGGAAATCGCGCGGGTTGGCCAGGCCGTTGGCGCCGATCGGCCCCAATTCGGGCAGGCGGAACAGCTGGCCGTAATTCTCGCAGACATACCCGCGCGCCTGGCCATCGGGCAGCTCGACGCGGAATTTGACGCCGCGCGGTACCAGCGCGATCTCGCCGGGACTCGTGTCGATCACGCCGAATTCGGTGCGCAGCAATAGCCGCCCCTGCTGCGGCACGATCAGCAATTCGCCGTCGGCATTGTAAAAGACGCGCCGCTCCATCGGCCGGGTCGTGCGGTAGACATGGACGGCAATGCCGGAATGCAGGCCGGCATCGCCGTTGCCGCCGATCGTCACGAGCCCATCGACAAAATCGGCGGGCATGTCGGGGAACGGCAGCGGGTCCCAGCGCAGCCGGTTCGGCGGCGGCGTCTCGGCGATAGGCGCGCCGCGGACGAGGCCGTTGTCGATCCGGCGAAACGGCGGGTGCATCGCCGACGGGCGGATGCGGTAGAGCCAGGAACGCCGGTTCAGCGCGCGCGGCGCGGTAAAGGGCGTGCCCGAGATCTGTTCGGTATAGAGGCCGTGCGGATGACGCTGCGGCGCGTTCTGGCCTTCCGGGAGCGTGCCCGGCAGCGCTTCGGTCGCCTGCTCATTGCCGAAGCCCGAGAGATAGCGCGTCATGTCCATCACCCCGGCGACACCGGAATGATCACCCGTTCCTCGACGATAAAGCTCTTGATCCGGCCGATGAACAAGGCGCCGTCGGCATGCAGCCGCCCGGCTTCCGGTGTCGCATTGGCGCGTTCCATCGCTGCCCGGTCGTCGTACCACAGCTCGGCGATGCCGTCGATTTCGACATCGGTCGCCGGAATGTCGGGGCGGGTCCGCTCGTCCAGGATGTGCGACTGCACATAACGCCTGACCCCCGGCACGGCGTGGGCCAGGGGCCCGTGCACCTCGAACCAATGCTTGACGAAGTCTTCGTGGCTGAGGCCGTCCTTGCGGGTCAGCAGCCCGACGCTCTTGATCACCGGCATTCTCCTTCCGTCGATGGCCGACAAACGGCACCGCTCGCGTCGCTGCTGCGGATCATGCTACCGTTCCTGAAAGACGGCAAAGAGCAAGGATCGACCCGATGGATCTGAAGCCGGTCAGAGAGGCGGCAATCGAGGCGACGACGCGCTTTTTCTGGGACCATCACGGGTTCGTGCCCGACGAGGACAGCGAAGAATGGGAAGCCGAATACCGGCGCCAGTTCGAGCTGGCAAGAGGGCGCCAGGCGACGGCACGCCCTGAAGAGGTCAAACCAGTCGCCATTTCAGCGGAGCCCGATCAAGCCGGCTGGGCGGAGTTGAGCGGCGCGCCGACGCAGATCCGCTGGGCGGCGGCATTGCGGACCGACCGGCTGAAGGAAATCCAGAACCGG
This sequence comes from uncultured Alphaproteobacteria bacterium, assembly GCA_963814865.1. Classification (GTDB taxonomy): domain Bacteria; phylum Pseudomonadota; class Alphaproteobacteria; order ATCC43930; family CGMCC-115725; genus AP-15. Next base: position 227,112 of record CAWFEN010000010.1, read on the forward strand.
GACATCCGGCATTGGCTCGCCGCCACCTGGACCAGGGCGAAAAGCTGGATCGACACGAGCAGTCTTCCGACTCCGGTCTTTCTGCAGCGGATCGAGCCGCATTTTGCCGAATACCGCCGGCAGGCCGAGGAAAGGGGGCGCGCGCTCGCGGCGGAGCGGCAGGCGAAAGCCTCGGCCGCCGACGAGATTCGCCGCCAGGTCGCGGCGGCCGGGATCACGGTTGACGGCTTGATCGAGCTGATCGACATCGCCGAGCGGCTGCCGGCGGCGCCGCTCCAGTCGAAGCTGGCCGAACTCGATTTCGACGGCCGCAATCTGCGCGTCTTCGAGACGAGCGACGCAGCGGTGCTGATGGTTCTCGAAAAAGCCGAAAGCGGGCGCAGCGAATACGGCATCGAGCGCGACGACGGGCTCGTCGCCGATCTGCAACTGTTCGCGCGGGTGGGTAGTGACTCGCGTTTGAATCGAAGCCGCGATCCTTGAAGCTGCCGGAGTCCGGCGAATGTCGGTTAACATGCCTTCGCGGCCCCGACGGTTTCGCTGACGAGGTCAATCGATGAGCAGCCGCCGCGCGGTTCTCGCTGGCTCTCTCGCTTCGGTCGCTCTCTCGTCCGTCGCCGGGCGGGCGCAGCCGGCGACGGACGGTCCGACAATCGGGTTTCTCGTGCCGGCATCCGGGCCTTACATCGGAACGCCGACCGCGGTCTTTGACTCGTTCCGTCGCGGGCTCGCCGATCTCGGCCACGTCGAAGGACGAAACATCCGTTACGAGTATCGCTCGGCGCCGGACCGAGCCGGTCTCGGCGAGATGGCGGCCGAACTCGTCCGATTGAAGGTTGACGTTTTGGTCGCGGCGGGTGTTGCAGCTTTCAGCGCGAAGCCGGTATCGGCGAGTACCCCAGTGGTATTCGGATTCAGCGGCGACCCGGTACAGGCAGGGCTCGTCGGCGGTCTTGCCCGTCCCGGAGGCAACATGACGGGAGTGACCTTTCTCGCCACTGAACTCGTCGGCAAGCGTCTCGCCCTGCTCAAGGAGGCGGCCCCTGCGATTTCGCGGGTGGCGGTCATGGGAGCATCCGGCCATCCCGGCGAGCGGAGCGAATGGCGCGCCTGGGAGGACACCGGCCGGGCCTTGGGCGTGAGCCTGCAACTCTTCGAATTGAAAAATGCCGCCGATCTCGATGCAGCGCTGACCGCGGTCGCGAATGGCGATATGGATGCGATTCACGCGTTTCCGGATGGCGTGACGGCAGCCAGCCGCGTCCGCATCGCAGAGTTCGCCCTTTCGCACCATCTGCCGAGCGTCTTCGGCTGGAAGGCGTATGTGGAAGCCGGCGGTCTGATGTCCTATGGGCCCAATCTGGAAGATTCGTGGCGCCAAATCGCCGGCATCGTCGGCAAGATCCTGCAAGGATCAAGACCCGCGGACCTCCCGGTCGAGCTACCCACGCGGTTCGAGCTCATCGTCAACCTGAAGACCGCACGCGCGCTCGGCCTTACCATGCCGCCAACACTCCTCGCCGGTGCCGACGAAGTCATCGAATGAGCAATGAGCCACAGAGCAACCTTACAAGTCGCGCTAACCGGCTCAAGTTTCAAACTGAACCACTACCCGCGGGTGCTTGAATTGTCGTAACGGGGAGGATCTGATGCGCCAAGCTGCGATCCGAGCGCCGATTGACGCCAGAGAGGCGATGGAGCGGCTCAATGCCGAGGCCGGCGCACTGCATATCTGGCTGCGGACGCAGGCTAACTCGCCGGCGCAACGCCCGTGGTTCCGCGAAACCGGGTTGGAGGCGAGCGGGCAGGTCGCCGCCGGCCGGGTCGGCGCCGCACAGCTCAAACCCGTCGCCCATCGCTGGCGGTGGCATGATATGGCGCCCTATCTCGACCGGATCGCCGAGATCGCCCGCAGCGCCGATGTGTCGCCGATCGAATTCGCCGAGCGCCAGCAATTCCTGCTGACCAATCCGGGGCTCGGCGGCCGGTTGCAGGTCACCGGCACGATGCGCTGCGCGGTCTCGATCTACAATCCGGGCGATGTCGCTCCGGTCCACATCCACACGCCGAATGCCAGCCGGACGATCCTGTCGGAAAAGGGCGGCTACACCACGATCGAAGGCGAACGCTGCGAAGCCGCGCGCGGCGATCTGATCCTGACCCCGAACGGCACCTGGCACGACCACGGCAATGACGGCGCCGAGCCGGTCGTGTGGATCGACGTCCTCGATTTCCCGCTGATGGAGTTCCTCGATTGCGTCTGGCTCGATGAGGCGTTCACCGGCGAAACGGTCGGCAATGCACACGCCCAGGCTGCGACCCGCAATACCGGGTATTCGCAGCGGCTCTACGGCAAAGGCGGCATGGTTCCGGGTTTCGTATCCCACCGCCGCGGGTTCGGGCGCGGCACGTCGCCGATGTTCCACTATCGCGGCGCCGATATCCGCGAAGCGCTCGACGGGCTGCGCAGCGAGGCCGGCGATCCTTATGACGGGATCACCTTGCGGTTCGTCGATCCGGCGAGCGGGGCGCCGGTCTTTCCCACCCTGGACTACCAGGCGGCGCTGCTGCGGCCCGGCGAGGAAACGCGGTTCAAGCGCGAAACCGCGAGCACCCTCTGCCAGGTCATCGCCGGCAGCGGCGCCACCGAGATAGCCGGCCGGCGCTTCGACTGGCAGGAGAACGACATTTTCGTGGTGCCGGGCTTTGCCTGGCGGCGCCATGTCAACCGGGGCGAAACCGATGCGGTGCTCTATGCCGTGTCGGATGCCCCGCTCCTGGAGAAAATCGGCCAATATCGGGCACAGGGCCGGTTGCAGAACGGCACCGTCGCCGAACTCGTCCCCTAGCGGCAGAACTTTGCGTCGCAACTCTCGGCGTGCCCGCGAGAGCAACAGGGCGACGACGCCGTCACGCCGATTTGCCATTGACGGGAAGGCGCAGGATAGTGCTGCGATGGCAGGCGACCCCAGGATCATGACATGAGCATCGTGCGTGAACTTCTCGATGACGCGATAGCGTTGCAGAAGGATGGCATAAGCCCCGGCCGGATCAGCCTGGCGCTGACCGATCGCTGGGAGGCCGAGCGGCTGGGCGCGGACGGGGAGGTGCGCCGCACCCGGTCGAAGACGGGCGCGATCGAGCTGCGTTTTCCGAGTGGCGAAAAGATCGTCTGGGACGGTGCGGCCTGGCGCTACATCCCGAACCAATGATCATCGGCCGGCGGCTCCGGCGAACCGGCAGCGCGCTCGGGATTACGCTGCTTCTCGCCACAACCGGCGTCCACAGGGCGAAGGCCGACGGGATCGTCGCCGTCTATGCAGCCTTTTGGGCCGGTCTTCCGGCAGGATGGATCCGCCTCAGTCTCAGCGACGGCGAGACGCAATACCACGACGAGATCGAGATCCGCACCGAAGGCCTGCCCGGCCTAGTCACCCGGTTTCGCGGGACCGCGCAAGCCGAAGGACGGTTCGCGCCGGGACGGTCGGCCGAACCCTCTCGTTATGACGCCGCCTATGATCTGCGAAAGTGGCGCGACAGCCATGTCAGCATGCGCTTCGTCGCGCGCGGCAGCGCGACCGTCGCCGAGCGCGGCATCGGCGACACCAGCCACAAGCCACCCCTCGCCGAGATTTTTCGGCGCGACGCCGTCGATCCGATGACAGCTCTTGAGCGCATCCGCGAGGCATTGCGCGCCGCGCTACATGGCGGGACCGAGACCTTTGCGGTGGCGGTCTATGATGGAACCCGGCGTTTCGATGTTGTCGGGCATATCCTGCCGAAAGCCGATGGCAGCGACCGCGCTCTGCGGGTCGCGCTGAGCCTGCATCCGATAGCCGGGTTCAAAGGCAGCGCGAACGGCAGCGGCGACCGGGACAATGCCCCGCGCCCGGCCGAGCTGATGGTCAGCGACGATACGCGGCTGCTGCCGCTGTCGATCCGGCTCTCGGTGTTCTATCTGCCGCTGATCGTCCGGCTCGATCATCTGTGCATGCCGGCCGGGCCCTGCGGCGGGTAGGAGCGACCCGTCGTCGCCCCGTGCCATCATTCCTTGCACGATCGCTATTCATAAATCCGTCGTGATAAAACCGGCATCCGCCTGGGGTCGCGCCCAAACGCGCTGCGCCTGCACGTGGCTGCGCCCGCCGCCCTCGGCATCGAGCATCAGCTCGAGCGACCGGCGGTCGAGCCCGTCGCTTGCCATCGCCAATCCCAGCACCGGCTGGTTGAACAGCTCGGCGAGCGAATATTCCTGTTGCTGCCTTGACATGACATCCTCTGTCCCGGAGCGATTTCGGCGAACTGTCCGGCTCGCCTCGTGCTCTCGGGTCGAAAGGTGGCGCTCATGCCGGCGCGTTCAATTCGGGACATTTCACCTGTTTCTCGGGCCAGGCCCGAGGCGCCCGCACGCCACCGGAACGGTCTTCCCTATCGCCGCACGTTCCTCTCATGTTCCCGACGCCCGAATTTCTTGACCCGCGCCGGGCAGCGAGAGAGGCTGCCGTCCAGCGAGCGGGAGGACAGCCGCATGACCATGACAGTTCGGCCTTTTGCGCCGGTCCGGGACGGCACCCAGCCGCCCTATCTCCACGCCGATTACGGCAGCACCGTCAAGCGCGCGCCGAGGAACCAGCCGATCCGGCTCGACCAGACGTTGACCGAGGTCACCGGCCCGGTCTTCGCCGATGGCTGGGCCGGCCCCGACGCTACCGATCTGACCAGCCGGCACGCCGGTGCGCCGCTCGGCGAACGGATCATCGTCGCCGGCCGCGTCCTCGACGAAGATTCGAGGCCGGTGCCGGGCACCTTGGTCGAGTTGTGGCAGTGCAACGCCGCCGGCCGCTATCGCCACCCGGTCGACCAGCATGATGCGCCGCTCGACCCGAATTTCGACGGGGTCGGGCAGGTCGTGAGCAACGAGCGCGGCGAATACCGTTTTCTGACGATCAAGCCCGGCGCCTATCCGTGGCGCAACACCAACAATTCCTGGCGGCCGGGGCACATCCATTTCGGCGTCTTCGGCCCGGCCTTCGCGACCCGGCTGATCACCCAGATGTATTTCCCCGGCGACCCGTTGCTGGCGCTCGATCCGATCTATCTCGGCACGGCCGATCGGGCGGCGCGCGAGCGGCTGGTCTCAGCCTACGATCCGAACCTCAGCGAGGCGGAATGGGCGCTCGGCTACCATTTCGACATCGTGCTGCGCGGCCGCGACGCGATCCCCTTCGAGGATGCCTGAGCGATGGCCGACAAGCTGATCCCGACCCCGTCGCAGACGGTCGGACCGTTCTTCCACCTGGCGCTCGACCGGCCCGAATGGGCCGACCTCGCCGCCCAAAATCCCGAGGGCGCGCCCATCATCGTCGAGGGGCGCATGACCGATGGCGACGGCGCGCCGGTCGCCGACGCGGTTCTCGAATTATGGCAGGCGAACGCCGCCGGACGCTACGCCCATCCCGACGATACCCGGATCGACAAGCCGCTCGACCCGAATTTTCGCGGCTTCGGCCGAGTCTCGACCGATGCCGAGGGCGGCTTCCGCTTCGCCACGATCCGGCCCGGGCCGGTGCCAGGCCGCGGCAACGCGCTGCAAGCGCCGCATATCGCCGTGGCGATCTTCGCCCGCGGGCTGCTGAAGCAGCTTTTCACCCGCATCTACTTTGCCGGCGAGACAGCCAACGAGAGTGATCCGGTGCTGCTGTCGATCGACGACCCAGCGGTCCGGCAGACCCTGATCGCCACTCGCCGCGACGGCGCCGCACCGCCGACCTACCGGTTCGACATCGTCCTGCAGGGCAACAACGAAACCGCCTTCTTCGAGTTTTGAAGCGCCGACCGCGGGATCACAGCATCTGGCCGCCGTCGACGGCGATATTCTGGCCGGTGACCCAGCCGGCGAGCGGCGAGGCGAGGAACAGCGCGACCCGCGCGACCTCCTCGGGCCGGCCGAGACGGCCGAACGGGATGCTTCTGAGAATGGCATTGTAAAGGTTCGGGGCGTTGTTCTTCGCCCGCTCCCAGGTGCCGCCGGGGAACTCGATCGAGCCGGGGGCGATGCAGTTGACTCGGATGCCTTTGCGGGCGAACTGGGCGGCCGTCGTCTGCGTGTATTCCAGGATCGCCGCCTTGACCGCGCCGTAAGGCGGGGTGCGCGCCGAGGCGCGAAATCCCGAGATCGACGAGATGTTGATGATCGCGCCGGCATCGGATTGCTCGAGATGGGGCAATGCCGCGCGCGTCGCCCGCACCGTCGCCAGCAGATCGACCGATATGCTAGCCGCCCAGCCGGCCTCGTCGTCGCTGGTGCCGAAGGCCGAGGCGTTGTTGACCAGGATGTCGATGCCGCCGCCGAGCGCCGCCGCCGCCTCTTCGATATAACGCGGGATCGCCGCAGCGTCGGCGAGGTCGCAAATCGCGGCATGCGCCGTCAGCCCGTGCCGCGCGATCTCCTCGCGCGCCGCGGCCAGCGCTTCGGTGCCGCGCGCGCAGATCGACACCCCGGCGCCCGCCTCGGCGAAGGCCAGCGCAATCGCCCGCCCGATCCCCCGGCTGCCGCCGGTCACCACCGCGCGTTTCCCGGCCAGATCGATGTTCATGATCCCTCGGCTCCTTTCCCGCTTCGGTCCGCTCGACCGATCTTCGCCGGGCCGGGCCGGCGCGTCGAGAGCGCAGCCGGGCGCGAGGGCGCAGACCGAACTCAGAACTGGACGCGCTGGGTCAGGGCACCGTCGATGATCAGATTGGTGCCGGTGATAAAACTGGCACGCGTGCTGGCGAGAAAGACGACGGCATTCGCCACCTCTGCGGGCGTGCCCATGCGGCCCATCGGGTTGCGCGACAGCATGATCTTGAACAGCTCGGGGTTGTTCTCTTCGAGCGTGTTCCAGACGCCGCCCTTGAAATAGACGTTGCCGGGCGAGACCATGTTGGCGCGGATGCCCTTGGCCGCGAGATTGCGGGCGAGCGCCTTGACATAGGGCGTCAGCGCCGCCTTGACCGAAGCGTACGGGCGCGGCGCGCCGGCGATTTCGACCGCGCCGGTAGTGCCGATGACGACGATCGATCCGGCCGATGATTGTTCCAGCAGCGGGATCGCCGCCTCGACCCCGGCCACGGTGCCCATCACGTCGATCTCGAGGCTGCGGCGCCAGGATTCCTCGTCCATCGCCTGCGCCAGCGCGCTGACATTGGCGATGAAGATGTCGAGGCCGTCGAGCGCCTCGGCTGCTTCGGCGACCCAGCCGCGCAGCGCCCCGGTGTCGGCCACGTCGACGGTCCCGCCGAGCGCCCGCACCCCCTTGCCGGCGAGCGCCGCCACCGCCTCGTCGATGCCGGGCCTGCCGCGGGCGCAGACCGCCACATCGCAACCCTCATCCGCCAGCAGCTCGGCGATCGCGCGGCCGATCCCGCGCGTCCCCCCGGTCACGATTGCCTTCCTCCCCCCCAGTCCCAAATCCACGGCTGCCTTCCTTTCACCGGATCATCGCCACCATAACGCAGCCGCCGGACGGGTCATGCGGAATTGCCTTTTTGCCGGCGCTTGGCGAGACTGCCGAGCCCCGACACCGAGGAGGGCCTGGAGATGTCTCTCGAAAACGAACGCGTTGCCTGGTTCAACGGCAGGATCGTGCGCGAGAGCGAGGTCGTGATCCCGTTCCGCGACCAGGGCTTTCTGCGCGGCGATGCCGTCTTCGACATGACCCGCAGCTTCAACGGCAAGGCGTTCCGCCTCGAAGAACACGTCGCCAGGCTCTACCGCTCGCTCAAATATCTCGACATCGACCCGGGTCTCGCGCCGGCCGAGATGATCGCGGTCAGCGAGGAGGTGCTGAGCCGTAACCGGCATCTGCTCGGACCGGGCGAGGATTACTGGATCGGCCAGCGCATCAGCCGCGGCGTCAGCCGGACGCCCGGCGACAATTGGGACCATTACGGGCCCAATGTGATCGTCGAATGCCAACCCTTGCCGTTGCACGAGCGCGCCAGACATTTCCGCGACGGCATCGACGTGATCACCCCGTCCCTGCGGCGCACCCCGCCTGATTCCTTGTCGCCGCGCGCGAAGATGCACCAGTATCTGAACCTCGTCCTCGCCGACCGCGAGGTCAAGGCGCAGAACCCCGACGCCTGGGCGGTTCTCCTCGACGTCAACGGCAATCTTGCCGAGGGCCAGGGCAGCAACATCTTTCTGGTAGGCGACGGCGGGTTGCTGACGCCGAGGGAACGCTACGTGCTGCCCGGCGTGACGCGCCAGGCGGTGCTGGATCTCGCCGGCCGATTGGGCATTCGCTGCGCCCAAGAGGATATCGACCTCTACGACGCCTATACCGCTGAAGAATGCTTCCTGACCTCGACAAGCCTGTGCATCTGCGGCGTACGCAGCCTGAACGGCCGCAGATTTTCCGCCGGCGATACGCCGGGGCCGGTCACGCGGCGGCTGATCGACGCCTTCAAGGAATTGGTCGGCTGCGATTTCGTTGCGCAATACCTGCAGCGGCTCGAAGGCTGAGCCGGCTCTCGATCTAGCGGCGGCGCCGCCGAGAGCCGCAGCGTCCTGGGGATCGTTCGGCTTGCGGCTGCATATCCTCTCGTCGCAGCGGGCTCATCGATCGAGCCCGGAATCGATGGAGGTTGCGCGTGAGAAAGACATTGCTGGCCGCGGCTCTCGCCGCCGCGGCCGTGGTCGCCGGCCCGATCCTCGCCCGCTCGGCCGAAGATGCCGATACCCAGCAAGCTCAGGCTGCGCCGGCGGCCGCGCCGACTGGCGGGCAGGAGGCGGGGGGCGGTGGCGCCGGACAAGCGATGCCGGGCCGGGGCGACGGCGGCATGCAGCGCTGGCCGATGATGCACCGCATGATGATGGGCCGCACGATGATGCGCCAGGATCCGCAGGAACGCTGCGTCGACCGGCTGGCCTGGCGCGCGGCCCGGCGCGCCTATGTCGAGACCAAACTCGACCTGACCCCCGCCCAGCGCCCGCTTTGGGACAAGGTGCAGAGCGCCGCGCAGACCGAAGCGCAGAAGGAGCGTCAGCTCTGCGCGTCTCTGAAAGCCGGGACTGCCGCGACACTGCTCGACCGGATGGACCGGATGCAGCAGTTCCTGTCGGCGCGGCTCGACGGGTTGCAGGCGGCAAGGCCGGCGCTCCAGGCGCTCTACCAGGCGCTGACGCCGCAGCAGCAGACGATCCTCGACCATCCGTTCCGTCACGGGTAGGCGCGGCCCGGCCCAGCTCCGTCACTACTGCTGTCGCGACTGCCTCGGCGGCGCCCGGTCGGCGGACCGCCGTCGCGGCAGTGCCGGCCGTGGCCCCGCCCTGGGGCGGATGAGGCTCTTGCCTTCGCCCGGTGCCCGTGCACAATTCGGCCGCCCCCATGCGAGGACGAGATGAAAGCGCTGGTCGCGGTCAAACGGGTCATCGACTACAACGTCAAGATCCGCGTCAGGGCGGACCAGACCGGGGTCGAGACCGCCAATGTTAAGATGTCGATGAACCCGTTCGACGAGATCGCCATCGAAGAGGCGCTGCGGCTGCGCGAAGCGGGCATCGTCAGCGAGGTCATCGCCGTCTCGCTCGGCGCCGCGCAATGCCAGGAGACGATCCGCACGGCGCTGGCGATGGGCGCAGACCGCGGCGTTCTGGTACAGACCGATGCAGAGCTGCAGCCGCTTGCCGTCGCCAAGCTGCTCAAGGCGGTGATTCTTCAGGAAGCGCCCGAGATCGTGATCGTCGGCAAGCAGGCGATCGACGACGACTGCAATCAGACGGGCCAGATGCTGTCGGCATTGCTCGGCTGGCCGCAGGCGACGTTTGCCTCGAAGGTCAAGATCGCCGACGGCAAGGCCGAGGTGACGCGCGAAGTCGATGGCGGGCTCGAGACCATCGCGATCAAATTGCCGGCGGTGATCACCACCGATTTGCGGCTGAACGAGCCGCGTTACGCTTCGTTGCCCAATATCATGCGAGCCCGGAAAAAGCCGATCGCGACGACGACCCCGGAGGCGCTCGGTGTCGATGTGACGCCGCGTCTCGTCGTGCTCAAGGTCGAGGAGCCGGCAAAACGCCAGGGCGGCCGCAAGGTGGGCTCGGTCGAGGAGCTCGTCGACCTGCTCAAAACCGAGGCGCGGGTGATCTGATGCCGGCTCTTGTCGTTGCCGAACACGACAATCGGGTGCTGAAGCCCGCGACCCTCAACGCGCTCGCCGCCGCCAAGGAAATCGCCGGCGCCGAAATCGATGTCCTGGTTGCCGGCAAGGATTGCCGGGGTGTGGCCGAGGCGGCGGCAAAGATCGCCGGGGTCGGGAAGGTGCTGCTCGCCGACGCCGACGCCTATGGCCATGGCCTCGCCGAGAATGTGGCGCCGCTCGTCGTCGAGCTTGCCGGGAATTATACGCATGTGCTGGCCCCCGCGACGACCGCCGGCAAGAACCTGATGCCGCGGGTCGCCGCCCTCCTCGACGTGATGCAGATTTCCGACATCAGCGCGGTTGTCTCGCCCGACACCTTCGTGCGGCCGATCTATGCCGGCAACGCGCTGGCGACGGTGCAGTCGAAAGACCCGATCAAGGTCATCACCGTGCGCGGGACTGCCTTTCCGCCGGGCGAGGCGATGGGCGGCTCGGCGGCGATCGAGACGGTCGCGTCGACCGGTGCGGCCGGGCTTTCTGAGTTTGTCCGGGCGGAGTTGTCGAAATCGGAACGGCCCGAGCTGACCAGCGCCCGCATCATCATCTCCGGCGGGCGCGGCATGCAGTCCGGCGACAATTTTCATTTGCTGGAAACGGTCGCGGACAAGCTCGGTGCCGCGGTCGGCGCCTCGCGCGCCGCAGTCGATGCCGGCTTTGTCCCCAACGACTACCAGGTCGGCCAGACCGGCAAGATCGTGGCCCCCGAGCTGTACATCGCGGTCGGTATTTCCGGCGCCATCCAGCACCTCGCCGGCATGAAGGATTCGAAGGTGATCGTCGCCATCAACAAGGATGAGGAGGCGCCGATCTTTCAGGTGGCCGATTACGGCCTGGTCGGCGACTTGTTCAAGATCCTGCCCGAGCTCGCCACCGAGCTGGAGCGCCGCCAGTGACCGCGGGCGTGGTGCCGCTCGCCGCGCTGCGCCGCATCGGCGTCATCGGCGCCGGCCAGATGGGCAGCGGCATCGCCCATGTCTGCGCCCTTGCCGGGTTCGAGGTGGCGATGACCGATATCGATGCCGAAATGCTCGAGCACGGGCGCGAGGCCGTCGATCGCAACCTGTCGCGCCAGGTCGCCCGCGGCAGGCTTCGCGAGGAGGAAAAGGAAGCGGCGCTGGCGCGCATCCGCATCGGCCTCGACTACGCGCTGTTCGGCGATTGCGACATGGTGATCGAGGCGGCGACCGAAAAGGAGGCGGTCAAGCGCGAGATCTTCAAAAATCTGACCCCGGCGCTCAGGCCCGACGCGCTGATCGCCACCAACACCTCGTCGATCTCGATCACCCGGCTCGCCTCATCGACCGATCGGCCCGGCAAGTTCATCGGCATGCACTTCATGAACCCGGTGCCGGTGATGAGCCTGGTCGAGCTGATCCGCGGCATCGCCACCGAGGACGAAACCTTTGCGCTGACCCGCGAGCTGGCGGTGAAGCTTGGCAAAACGCCGGTCGCGGCCGAGGATTTCCCCGCCTTCATCGTCAACCGCATCCTGCTGCCGATGATCAACGAGGCGGTCTATGTGCTGTACGAAGGGGTGGGTTCGGTCGAGGCGATCGACACGGCGATGAAGCTCGGCGCCAATCATCCGATGGGCCCGCTCGAACTCGCCGATTTCATCGGGCTCGACACCTGCCTGTCGGTCATGCAGGTGCTCTATGAAGGGCTCGCCGACAGCAAGTACCGGCCCTGCCCGCTGCTCGTCAAATATGTCGAGGCCGGCTGGCTCGGCCGCAAGACGGGCCGCGGCTTCTACGACTACCATGGCGACAAGCCGGTGCCGACGCGGTAGCCGGCGCAACCCCGTTTCCGAATGTTGTCCGCGACCGGCCGATCCGTTATCAAGCCGTCACAATCGCGTGCTATTCCCGGCCCGCGAACGGCGGTGATGGAGACGGTTGCTTCGTGACGGCTGGCCTCGATAACTGCCCGGCTTTGGTGCTGAACGCGGATTTTCGCCCGCTGAGTTATTTTCCGCTGTCGCTGTGGTGCTGGCAGGACGCGATCAAGGCGGTGTTTCTCGACCGCGTCAACATCATCGACCATTACGACGTCCGGGTGCACAGCCCGTCTTTGGAAATGCAGCTGCCCAGCGTGGTGTCGCTGAAGGAATACGTGCCGGCGGCGCGGCATCCGGCGTTCACCCGGTTCAACGTGTTTCTGCGCGACCGCTTCACCTGCCAGTATTGCGGCGATCCTTACCCGTCGCATGAGCTGACCTTCGACCACCTGATTCCGCGGTCGCGCGGCGGGCGCACGATCTGGACCAATGTCGTCACCGCCTGCGGCAGCTGTAACCTGTGGAAGGGCAACCGGCTGCCGCGCGAGAGCGGCATGTATCCGCGGCATCGCCCGATCCAGCCGACCACCCATCTGTTGCAGCAGAACGGCCGCGCCTTCCCGCCCAACTATCTGCACGAAAGCTGGCGCGACTATCTGTACTGGGACACCGAGCTCGACCCGTTCTGAGCGCATCTCGCCGGCAACGCGCACGCGGCTGCCGAGCCGCTGCGGCGCGAGCGTCTGCGGCTTGACGCTCGGCGGGGGCTTTGGCAGGGTCGCACATTCGCCCTTGAGCGCGGGAGCGACGATCGCGATGACGAAATCGGAGCTCGTACAAAAGCTTGCCGAAGCCAATCCCCATCTCTATCAGCGCGATGTCGAGGTCATCGTCACCGCGATCTTCGACGAGATCGCGGCGGCGCTCGCCCGCGGCGATCGGGTCGAGCTGCGCGGGTTCGGGGCGTTCTCGGTCAAGCGCCGCGACGCCCGGCTCGGTCGCAACCCGCGCACCGGCGACAGCGTCCGCGTCGCCGAGAAGCACATCCCGTTTTTCAAGACCGGCAAGCAGCTGCGCGACCGGTTGAACCAGGGTGCGCCGCAGGATTGAGCCGGCGCGTTCACCGGCAGGCGGCCCCGGCCGATGAGGATGGTCTATTGGGCGGTGACCGCCGTCGCCGCGCTCGTTTGCAGCCTGTTTGCCGTTTCGAACCGCGATATTGTCGCGCTCGGGCTCTGGCCACTGCCGTTCGCGATCGACGCGCCGCTCTATCTGCTGGTCTTCCTGGTTTTGTTGATCGGCTTTGTTGTCGGGGCGCTCGCCGTCTGGATCGGCGGTCGGCAGCGGCGGCGAGCGCTGCGACGGTGCCGCCGGCGTGTCGACGCGCTGGAACGCGAGCTGGCCGCGACCCAGTCGCATCTCGAACCCCCCGCCGGGCCGGCCAGTGCAGCCTTGCCGGCCCACCGTTAAGCCCGAAATTCTCGAACAGGAGGCATGCCCACGCCGCCGCTTGCGGGCATCGCGACGATGTGATCAAGCTCGTGGTGGACGGCCTGCGGGCACCACTTGGAAGCCGCTCGATACCGCCATTCGAAGAATCAGGACCGGTATCCTCCGCCGGGAGACAATCCGATGATCGACGAGACCCTGGACATCGCCACCAAAGACGGGGCGATGGAGACCTTCATCAGCCGTCCCGAGCGCGGCGGCCCGTTTCCGCTCGTGCTCCTGCTGATGGACGCGCCCGGCATCCGCGAGGAGCTGCGCGACATGGCGCGCCGGCTCGCCACAATCGGCTATTACGTGCTGCTGCCCAATCTCTATTACCGCGCCGGCCGCGACACGCTCTTCGGGCCGAATGTGCTCGACCAGGACAGCCCGGAGCGCGAGCGCATGCGTGCCGTCCGCACCCGGATGACGATCCCGCCGGTGATGGAGGATGTCGGCGCGATGCTCGCCTTTGCCGATCGCCGGGCCGAGGTCAGGCCGGGCCCGGCCGGGGCGCACGGCTATTGCATGAGTGGCCCCTATGCGCTCGCCGCCGCGGCGCGCTATCCCGACCGCATTACCGCTGCCGCCTCGTTTTACGGCACCTGGCTCGTCAGCGACGCCGAGGAGAGCCCGCATCTCTCCTTGGCCAAAGTCAAAGGCGAGCTCTACATCGCCTGCGCCGAGCATGACGAGCTGGCGCCGCTGCCGATGGTCGAGGAATTGCGCGGCCTGTTCCGGCGGGCCGGCACTGCCGGCGAGATCGAGCTCTACCCCGGCGTCCATCACGGCTTCGCCTTTCCGCAGCGCTGGTGCTACGACAAGCCGGCCGCCGAGCGCCATTGGGAGCGGCTGATCGGCCTGTACCGGCGCCGGCTCGGCTGAAACATGCCGGTGGCACAATCATCCGGACGGTCCGCGGCCGCCGAAACCGGGACCGTGACGACGCCGCTCTTCGGCTTTCGGCTGCTGTCCGACCCGCTCCTCAACAAAGGCACCGCCTTTACCGAAGCCGAGCGCGACGTGTTCGAGCTGCACGGTCTGTTGCCGCCGCATATCGGCACGCTCGGCGAGCAGGTTTCGCGGCGGCTGATGGTGCTGCGCCGCTTCACCACCGACCTCGAACGCTATGCCTTTCTGCGCGAGCTGCACGACAACAACGAGACCCTGTTCTTCGCGCTGCTGGTGGAGAACCTCGAAGAATTGCTGCCGATCGTCTACACCCCGACGGTCGGCGCCGGCTGCCAGCAATTCAGCCAGCTGTTCCGCAGGCCGCGCGGGCTGTTTCTGAGCCTCCCGCACCAGCGGCGGCTCGATCAGATCCTCGCCAATCCGCATTTCGACCGGGTCGAAGCGATCGTATTGACCGATGGCGAGCGCATCCTAGGCCTCGGCGACCAGGGCGCCGGCGGCATGGGCATCCCGATCGGCAAGCTCGCGCTCTATACCGGATGCGGCGGCCTGCATCCGGCGACGACCCTGCCGATCATGCTCGACGCTGGCACCGACAATCAGGAGCGGCTGACCGACCCGCTCTATCTCGGCTGGCGGCACGAACGCGTGCGCGGCGAGGAATACGACGATTTCGTCGAGGCCGTCGTCAGCGCGATTGCCGCGCGTTGGCCGCATGTGCTGCTGCAATGGGAAGATTTCGCCAAAAACAATGCCTCGCGACTGCTCGAACGCTATCGCGATCGCCTGTGCACTTTCAACGATGATGTCCAGGGCACGGCGGCCGTCGCGGCCGGGACCCTGTTGTCGGCAATCAACGTCACCGGCGTGCCGCTGGCCCAGCAGCGCATCGCGGTGCTGGGAGCCGGGTCGGCCGGCTGCGGCATCGCCAGCCTGCTGCTGAAGCTGATCGTCGAGGCCGGTCTGTCGGAAGCCGAAGCGGCCAGGCAGTTCTTCATGGTCGACCGCGACGGGCTATTGGTCGAGGGCATGGCCGGCCTCGCACCGTTTCAGCGACCCTTTCAGCAGCAGCGGGCGGCGATCGCGAATTGGCCGCTCGATCATCCCGACAAGGTCGCGCTGCTCGATGTTGTGCGCAACGCCAGGCCGACTGTGCTGATCGGCGTCTCGGGCCAGCCGGGCGCCTTTTCCGAAGCGGTGGTGCGGGCAATGGCGCGAAACAATCGCCGGCCGGTGATCTTTTCGCTGTCGAACCCGACCTCGCGCGCCGAGGCGACGCCCGAGGACATCGAAGAGTGGACCGAGGGTCGCGCGGTCATCGGCACCGGCAGCCCGTATCCGCCGCTCACCCGCAACGGCCGGAAGTTCCAGGTCGACCAGACCAACAATTCGTACATTTTCCCCGGCGTCGGGCTCGGGGTGATCGCGGTCAAGGCGCGGCGCGTCACCGACACGATGTTCATGGCTGCGGCAAAAGCCCTGGCCGAGGCCTCGCCGGCCCGCGACAAACCCGACAATAACCTGCTGCCGCCGGTGACGGCGCTGCGCGATGTCGCCTTCGCGGTGGCGCTCGCGACCGCCTTGCAGGCGCACACGGAGGGGCTGACCGAGGGCATTTCGGCCGACGCGATCGAGGCCGCCATCCGCGCCAAGATCTGGCCGCCGCTGTACCTGCCTTATCGGCGAACCGGCGCTGCGGCCGGCTGATGAGTCCAGCGGGGACAGGTTACGACGGCGGGCAGGAGGGAATCACGGCCGCTTTTCTAACGACTGGCCGGCGGCAATATCGGCAATGGAGAATGAAACAATGACAACATTCGTGCTGATCCACGGGGCGTATCAGGGCGGCTGGATCTGGCAGCCGACGGCGGCGCGGCTGCGGGCGGCCGGGCACCTCGTGCATGCCCCCTCGCTCGACGGCTGCGGCGAGCGGCGGCATGCGCTGCGACCCGGCATCAACGTCGAGACGCATGCGACCGAGATCGCCGAGCTGCTGTTCTACGAGGATCTGCACGACATCGTGCTGGCGGGCACCAGCTCCGGCGGCATGGTCTTGTGCCGGGCGGCCGAATTGGCGCGCGAGCGGATCGCCCGGCTCGTCTTCGTCGATGCGCTGGCGCTGCGGGACGGCGAGCGGGTCGGCGAGATCGTCAACCGTCCGACGCCGCGCGTCAGCACGGCGCTCGCGGTGGCGCCATCGCGCGAGGACGCCGAAAACCGCAGCTTCGCCGATCTCGAACCGGCCCTGCGCGCGGTTGCGCTCGCCCGCTACACGCCGCACCCGATCGCGGCGATGGAGGAGCCGGTGTCGCTGAAGAGCTTCTGGACGCAGAAATGGCCGGCGACGGTGATCCGCTGCCGCCGCGCCGCCAACCCGCCCGAGGCGCACCAGCGCCGCACCGCCGAAACGCTCGGCGGCAAATATGTCGAGATCGATGCCGGCCACTACCCGATGCTGTCCCACCCGGACATCCTGGCGCCGCTGCTGATGGCCGGCTGACGGCGGCCCTCGATTACGCCATGGTCAGCAGGCGCCCATAGCCGGGGATCGGCT
The DNA here is from genome assembly GCA_963814865.1 of uncultured Alphaproteobacteria bacterium. Classification (GTDB taxonomy): domain Bacteria; phylum Pseudomonadota; class Alphaproteobacteria; order ATCC43930; family CGMCC-115725; genus AP-15. The sequence goes on from CAWFEN010000010.1 coordinate 244,031, forward strand.
GGCGCACCCCGGCGAGGCGCAGCGCGTGCCACATCATCGCCGACGCGCTGGAGATGACGGGCTTCCCCAGATCCTGCTCGAGCATCTCCAGCACCGGCAATGTCGGCATCCCGGTGCCGGTCAGGAACACCGCCTCGGCCTCCACGGCATCCACCATGCGGGCGAGCCGATAGGCGCGTTCGGGCGTCTCGTCATAGATATTCGTGACGCCCTTCAGATTGTCGAAACTGACCACCTGCAGGCCATGCGCTTCGAGATGCGCCTTGCCCTGCAGGGTGGTGTCGCGTGAATAGGGCGCAGCCAGCGCCACTTTGCGCACATCTCGAGGCTGTGCGCGAGGACGGTGACATCGGGTTTTACCATCGCCAGCAAGTCGATGTTGTCGACCATCATGCGGTTGCGCTCGGTCTGAATTATGCAGCAAACGCACATGGATAGAACTTTCATGACGCATTTCTGACTCACACGTGCGGATAAATTGTGTTACAAGAGAGGACGATGCGGCTTGCAGATTTTTCGCATTTCCGACACATTTAGGAATGGGAGTCACGCCAGTCGATCTATACCGCGTTGGGAACGCTTTGAGTGCCAGACTGGATCATATCAGGAACCAAGATGTTGACATCTATACCGACGCCTCGTGCGCAGAACTTAGCGTGAAGGCGATGGGAGGAATGTCAACGTGGAGCAACCTGAGGCACATGATGGATCTAGGAGGCAAACGCTGGCGACTTCCTGCGTCGTCTAATTATGATGACTTTAGGTTAGTTTTGTGGGAAACACGGCCCGGTTCAGGCAAATGGTTATGGATGCCGGCCAAAGACATGCCGGGGTCTGAATACATTGCCGCTTTACGATCCGTAAACGCCATCTTTGTTTGAGACGGCGCCATGTTAATCTTCACCATTGGCGAAAAACGTCTAATAAGCGCAGCCGTTAACGAATTTACGAATGATGCCCAAAAAGAAGAATGGAAAACGTGGGCCAGGACCCACCGTAACGTTCGCTTGGGACCTGATGATCCGCCAGATGATGGACAGGGACAGTTGCCGTCTTCAATCTCTGACATCATCCGGCGTGCTCTAGAAGGGTTACTTTGGCAAAAAGTAGATATCTATAAATCTGGCGGTCTCACTGAGGATGAAATTGCGGACATCAGCAACGATATAGCCGATATTAACTCTATTACGAACACGTTGTCCGTAGAACTTGGATTACCGCCACAGTGTGAGTTCTTGTTGGATCGCATCTAATCTATCAACATATAGCGATGCCCAGCTAGTGGAGCGGTTCTAACGCTTGGCACCCGTCTGCTTTTCTCTTCGTCATTCCCCGCGAAAGCGGGAACCCAGAGCCTGCCCCTGCTTGAACAGGGGGCGGCAGGCGCCGAGCGCTTGCCCTGGACCCCCGCCTGCGCGGGGGCGACGGTCAGGAAGCACAGGTCATTTGTCAGGTTAGTGCCACTAGGTGCGTCTGCTACGTAGTTCCGCGTTCGGTCTGGCCGTCGGGCGCGCCCGGCTCGCCGCTCGCAACCATCCGATGGAAGTGCAGCGAGACGCCGTCCGGTGCCAGCGTCATCATCTCCGGCTCGACCGTCGGGTTTCCGGGTGGGACCAGAAATCCGAGGCGGGCTCTCCAGCCGATCATCGCCGCCCCCGGCTCGGTTCAGCCCATGCCCGATACCGAGGCCGGCTCGATCTCGTATATGATGCGGACCTCGCCCGGCCGGCGGAACGGATATTGGTCCTTGCCCAGATATTTCTTGGCCAGCTGGTCGATGTGCGCGTCGGCGCCGTTTTCCTGCGCCGAGGTGACGCGGCCGCGGATCTGGACGTAGCGATAGGGGTTGTCGGGATCCATGATCGACAACGCCACCGGTGCCCCCGGCTTCAGATTGCGCGCCTTGACCCGGCCCTTGGCGGTGTTCACGCGAACGACGCCGTTCGCATAGTCGAACCAGACCGGCGTCACCTGCGGCGAGCCGTCGGGCATGATTGTCGCCAGACCGGCAATCGCCTTCTTCTGCTGCAGAAGGTCGAGATAATTGTCGGGGATCGTTGCCATCGTCGAAACTCCTCTTCAATTCTCCGCAAGGGCCTTCTCTGCGGCGCGGGCAAGAAAGGCGGAGCGGTTTCGCGCTCGCGCGTCGATGCGGCGCAGCAGGCGCTCCGGCAAGGTTACGTTGACGCGCACACTGCGTTCCGCCGGCTCGGGCAAGCTCACGAGAAAGGCGACGGCGTCGCTGTTGTCGGGTACGGCCATCACCACATCGAGAGAGGACGGGACCGGCAACCGATCTCCATCCTCGCTGATGCCGTGCACATGCAGTTCCAGCGCTTCCTGCGCCATGCGCCGCGCTTCGTCGAGCGTCGCGCCGGCACTGACACAGCCGGGGAAATCCGGGAACTCTACGCCGAAATCGCTCTCCGGCTCTTTTCTGATGAGCCCAATGTAGCTGACCACGATATTCGCCTTACTTCCTGATGGTGAGCGCGATGCCGGATTGACGCTCGATGCTCTTGACGGTGCCGACCGGCAGATCCCTCTTCGGATGCGGCACTGTTACCCGCCCGGCGTGGTGCGGGTGCTTGAGCTGAACGTGGCTCCCCTTGCGGGCGACCTCATGCCATCCCTCCGCAAGGAGCATCCGAAGAACCTCCGTGCTCGTCACCTGAGTATCAAATACGGATAACGCCAGGTTCTTCCAAGAGCGAACCAGCCTCGCTCATTTTGCTGCTCAGCCGCTCCTCGGTGCGCTTTCGGCCCAGCGCCGCATCAGGGTGTTCGAGGGGCGGGTCTCGTCGGCGAGTTTTTTTGCCGTCTCGGTGCCGGCGACCGGGAGGTTCCTGGGATCGAGCAATCCGATCTGCACGAGGACGCTCGCCTGATCCCAGTAGATGTGCTCGTGAAAGAGCTTGCCGCCGCGGAAGCCGACGATGGCGACGGTCGGCACCTCGACATATTTCCCGGTCGGTGGCACACCCGGCAGCATCCAGTCGATTTCGACATCGTGGGTGAAGCAGAACAGCATCTCGTCGACGACGCGGTCGGCGCCGACCGTGCGCGAGATCGGCACCAGCCTCGTATCGGCCGGCAGTTTCGGGATGAAATGGTTGGCGTAAAAGCGGGCGAGGTCGCGCGCCCCGACGCCGCCGGTCATGACCGGGACATGGTTGACATAGGGCTCGGCCACCATCGTCCGCATCGTCGCATCGACGTCGCGCCTGCCGAACTCGTAAGTCGTGTGCGCCTCCCACAGCGCTTCGAGGTCGTAATAGGGTCCCATCACCCGCCGCAGCAGCGCTATCGCACGCGAATGCGCGATCCCCGCGGCGGCCTTGTCGTAACCCGCCGCATCCTTGCGGTCGAAACCGCGCGCCGTGCCGGGATAGACACGGATCGCGACTTCCGGATGACCGGCAAAACCTGCCCTGATCCGCGCGACCGCCTCCGGCGTGACCAGCGGGTCGTTCCCGGCGAAGTGCATGACGAGAGGGCAGCTGCGCGGCGCGGCGGGAGCGGGCAGTGCCTCGATGCCGGTGCCGTGATAGCAGACGGCACAATCGACGGTGCCATCGAGCACGGCGAGACAGGCAATCCGGCCGCCGGCGCCGAAACCGAGCGCCCCGATTTTAGCGGTGCATTCGTCGCGGGCGCGCAACGCCGCCGCGGATGCCGCGACCTCGCACTCCTGCTCGGGACAGAGCGCGACATAGCCCTCCTCGGCATAGAGATCGGCGATCTCACGCAATTCCCGATCGGTGCCGAACCCGTCGCCGAGCACCAGCAGGCCCGGCCCGCTCCCCGCTTCGGGAACGGCGAGATAGGCGCGCCGGCGATTGCCGTCCGCCGCACCGATAGCGATCGACTGTCCGGCCATCCTTCCCTCCGCTCGGGCACTTCCCGGCGCCGCGCAGCCTACGGGATTGCGCCGCGAGGGTCCATCGGTGCCGCCCGGCGGGTCCGGGGCTGTTCGCGTCAGACCGGGGCGGGACGAGCGGCCAACCGGGAGTGCACGGCACGGCCGACATCGATCAGCGGACGTTCGATCAGCCGATGGATCACGAGGCCGGCAAGGACATTGGCAGCGAGATTGGCCCACCACGGGCAGCCATAAAGAGCGAGCGTGTAGGTGAGAGGCGCGTGCACCACGTAGAGGCCGTACCCGGCGCGGCCGACCGGGGTCAGCGCGCTGGCCCATGGCATGCGGATGTTGTCGATGACGTAAATCAGCACGCCGACCGCAAGAGCGAAGGCGAGCTTGCGCATTTCGGCAATTCCCTGTGCCGCGGGCGAAGCAAAGGCCCACAGCGCCAGGCTGAGGGCGAGCCACGCCGCCGCCACTGCCCAGATCCGGCGCTTGACCGCCTCGGCAAAGGCCGGATCGACGAACAGCACGCCGAGCCACCAATAGGGCAAAAAGCCGAAGAGGCTGCCGTTTTGCCACCAGGCATACAGGCTTGGTGCGACGGGCATCGAGAACATCGCGACCGAGGCGGCGAACACGCCGATGCAGACGCGCCAAATGATTTTTTCGCGCCCGCGCCAGACGAGCAGCGGAAAAGCGGCGGCGTAGGCGGCGTAGAGAACCAGCTCGACCATGACCGTGGCCAACGGCGCATTGCCGAGAAAGGCACATTCGAAAGATCGCGGCAGCACGGCGCCGATCGCGAGCGCCTTGATCATGATGCAGCCGGGGTCGATGTCTCGGGTCCCGCTCAGCGCCGCGGCGCCGAGCGCGGAACGATGGCTGGCGATCGCAAAGCCAAGCAGGCCGACGAGGATTCCCAGGTAATAGACCGGCAGGATGCGGAACGCGCGCTTGACCGCGTAGAGCGCAACCACGCGAGAAGCGGGGGCGCGCAGTCCGGCCCGGTGGATGCAGTATCCGCTCAGCACGATGAACCCGAGCACGGCGGGGTGGAGCTCGCCATGACCCTGGAACAGCGCGGTCGAGGAGCTCATCAGCCCGGCCAGCCAGACCGGCGCCGCGCCGGCACCCTGCGCCGCGATGGTCCATGGCATCAGATGCGTCAGCACGACCCAGAGCGCAAAGATCGCCCGCAACAGGTCGATCCCGTCGGAGCGGTCGCGGCGCACCGGATCATGGGCGATGCCTGCGCCTGCCGACGGGTGCCGGACGGTGCTGAAGCTGCTGCGGATGGATGACATCTTCCCCTGATACCGAACCAAGCCCGACCGAACCGGCGGCTGGCCGCCGACGCGAACAAATGCCGGCATGTACCGCGTTGAGGAGCAAGACACCAGTTGGTTAAGTGACCGCAGCGCGACGCAACCGCGCCCGGATCGCCGCCGGTGCCCGGCTTTTGCCCTGTAAAGGGGGAAACGGATCGCGTAAGGTCGGTGCTGCAACGAATGCTTGAACACGGGGCGCCATGGCCGCCTTTCCCTTGATGCCGCCGACCATCGGCAATTCCGCCTGTACCGTCGTCGCCTTCGCGGGCATCGGCGTTGCGCCGGGCGCCTTTTTGGGAAACCTGGAGAAGGGCTGAGGGCGGCGGGCGTGCTCGCCTATGTCGTCAGACGCATCCTCGCCACCGTCCCGGTCATGGCGGTGGTGGCGCTGTTCGTCTTTTCGCTGCTGCACCTGAGCCCCGGCGATCCGGCGGCGATCATCGCCGGCGATACGGCGACACCGGCCGACATCGCCCGCATCCATCGCGCGCTCGGCCTCGATCAGCCGCTCTACGTCCAGTTCGCGGCCTGGGTCTGGCATTTGCTGCATGGCGATCTCGGCACCTCGATCTTCACCAGCCTGCCGGTTTCCGAACTGATCGAGCAGCGCATCGAGCCGACCGTCGTGCTGACGGTCTCGACCTTGCTGGTCTCGGTCCTGGCGGCGGTCCCGATGGGCGTGCTGGCGGCGTCCAAGGCGGGCTCGTGGCTCGACCGGTCGGTCATGGTGTTTGCCGTGCTGGGGTTTTCGGTGCCGGTCTTCGTGCTCGCCTATGTGCTGATCTATGTGTTTGCGATCTCGGCGGATCTGTTGCCGGTTCAGGGCTTTGTCGGAATCGGTGCCGGCCTGCGGCCGTTCCTGTCTCATATCGTCATGCCGACCCTGGCCCTGGCCGCGGTTTATACCGCCTTGATCGCGCGCATGACGCGCGCCAGCATGCTCGACGTGCTGGCCCAGGATTATATCCGCACGGCCCAGGCAAAGGGCTTGGCCAGCGGCAAGGTGCTGATCGGTCACGCGCTGAAAAATGCGGCGGTGCCGATCGTGACGGTCATCGGCATCGGCGTCGCCCTCCTGATCAGCGGCGTCGTCGTCACCGAGACGGTGTTCGCGATCCCCGGTCTCGGCCGGCTGACCGTCGACGCGATCCTGCGCCGCGACTATCCGATCATCCAGGGGATCATCCTGATCTTCTCGGCCGCTTATGTGCTGGTCAATCTGCTGGTCGATCTCAGCTACACCTTCCTCGATCCGCGCATCCGCTACTGAGAACCCGCATGACCGCGGCGCCGGCCGATCATCCCGTTCTCGCCGCGCCGTCCGGGCGCTACGGCGTCGCCGCCCAGATCCGCCGCCATCCGACGATCGTCGCCGGCGCCGCCCTGCTCGTGCTGATGGCGGCGGTCGCGGTCTTTGCCCCTTATCTCGGCACCATCGACCCGCAGGCTTTGGCGCCGGTGCGGCGGCTGCGCTGGCCGTCGGCGCAATACTGGTTCGGCACCGACATGCTCGGGCGCGACATCTACAGCCGCACGGTCTATGGCGCGCGGGTGTCGCTGACCGTCGGGCTCAGCGTCGCTCTCGCCAGCACCGGGTTCGGGCTGGCGATCGGCCTCGTCGCCGGCTTCAGCCGCTGGACCGACGCGATCCTCATGCGGATCATGGACGGGCTGATGGCGATCCCGTCGGTGCTGATCGCGATCGCGCTGATGGCGCTGACCCGCGCCAGCCTCGGCAACGTCGTCTTCGCGATCACCGTCGGCGAGGTGCCGCGCGTTGCCCGCCTGGTCCGCGGCGTCGTGCTGAGCCTGCGCGAGCAGCCCTTTGTCGAGGCGGCGGTGGCCAGCGGGACCGGCTTTTTCCGCATCCTCGCGCGCCACATCCTGCCGAACACGTTGCCGCCGCTGCTCGTCAACGGCACCTTTATCGCCGGCTCGGCCATGATCGTCGAGGCGATCCTGTCCTTTCTCGGCGCCGGGACGCCGCCCACAACCCCGAGCTGGGGCAACATCATGGCCGAGGGGCGCAGCCTCTTTCAGGTCGCCTATTACATCGTCCTGTTTCCGGGAGCGGCCTTATCGATCACGGTGCTCGCCATCAACCTGTTGGGCGACGGGCTGCGCGACGCGCTCGATCCGCGCCTGGCACGGCGGATGTAGCGATGGCCGGGACCGCCGCCGCCGCTGCGGCCGCCCTGCCAAAGCCGCTGCGCGGCGCCGAGCCGATCCTCGAAGTCGCCGATCTCAGGACCTGGTTCTTCACCCGCGACGGGGTCGTGCGCGCCGTCGACGGCGTCTCGTTTCACGTGCTCCCCGGCGAAACCTTGGCGATCGTCGGCGAGAGCGGCTGCGGCAAGAGCGTCACCGCCCTCTCGGTGCTGCGCCTGATCCCGTCGCCGCCCGGACGGATCGTCTCCGGCATGATCCGCTTTGCCGGGCGCGACCTCCTGGCCCTGAGCGAGGCCCGGATGCGGGCGATCCGCGGCAACGAGATCTCGATGATCTTTCAGGAGCCGATGACCTCGCTGAACCCGGTGCTGACGATCGGCCGTCAGATCGCCGAGACCTTGACCCTGCATCAAGGGCTCGGCCATGCCGCGGCGCTCGACAGGGCGGTCGACATGCTGCGGCTCGTCCACATTCCCGAGGCCCGGCGGCGCATCGGCGAATACCCGCACCAGCTCTCGGGCGGCATGCGCCAGCGGGCGATGATCGCGATGGCGCTCGCCTGCAATCCCAGGCTCTTGATCGCCGACGAGCCGACGACGGCGCTCGACGTGACGATCCAGGCGCAGATCCTCGACCTGATGCGCGAGCTGAAGCAAAAGATCGACGCCGCCATCGTGCTGATCACCCATGATCTCGGAATCGTCGCCGAGATGGCGCAGCGGGTCGTCGTCATGTATGCCGGCCGCAAGGCCGAGGAGGCCACGGTCGCGGCCTTGTTCCGCCGCCCGCTCCACCCCTACACCAAGGGGCTTCTCAATTCGGTGCCGCGGCTCGGCGCGACGCTCGGCCATCGGCGGCCGCCGCGGCTGGCCGAAATCCCCGGCACGGTGCCGTCGCTGCGCGAGGAAATCCCCGGCTGCCCGTTCGCCGCGCGCTGCACCTTCGCGAGCGATCGCTGCCGTCGCGAGATGCCGGCTTTCGAGGAGAAGGAGCCCGGCCATTTCGCCGCCTGCTTCCACGCCGACCGGGTGGCATTGTCGTGACCGCAGCCCGGCCGCTGCTCTCGGTCCCCCTTTTGTCCGTCCGCGGGCTGGTCAAGCATTTCCCGGTCAGGAAGGGGCTGTTGCAGCGCACTGTCGGGCAGGTCCATGCGGTCGACGGCATCTCGTTCGACATCGCCCAGGGCGAGACCCTTGGGCTCGTCGGCGAGAGCGGCTGCGGCAAATCGACCGCCGGCAAGGCGATCCTCAAGCTGATCGAGCCGACCGCCGGCGAGATCCGCATCGACGGCACGCGCATCGACGCATTGTCGCGCCGTGCGATGCGGCCCTGGCGGCGTCAGCTCCAGGTGGTCTTTCAGGACCCCTACGCCTCGCTCAACCCGCGCCTCAGGGTCGGCGACATCATCGCCGAGCCGCTGCGCAATTACGGCGTCGCCGGCGGCCGCGCGCTGACGGACCGGGTGGCCGGGCTCGCCCTCAAGGTCGGCCTGCGGGAAGATGTGCTCGACCGCTTCCCGCACGAATTCTCGGGCGGCCAGCGCCAGCGCATCGGCATCGCCCGCGCGCTCGCCCTGAACCCGCGCCTGATCGTCTGCGACGAGCCGGTCTCCGCCCTCGACGTTTCGGTCCAGGCGCAGGTGATCAACCTGCTCGGCGATCTGCAGGCCGAATTCGGCCTCTCCTACCTGTTCGTCGCGCATGATCTGGCGGTCGTCGAGCACATCAGCCACCGCATCGCCGTCATGTATCTCGGCAAGATCGTCGAGATCGCCGACACGCGCCGCGCTGTTCACCCGGCCGCAGCATCCCTATACCGAGGCGCTGCTCTCGGCGGTCCCGGTCCCCGACCCCGAGGCGGCGCGCAAGCGCATCATCCTGAAAGGCGACGTCCCGAGCCCGATCGACCCGCCTTCGGGCTGCCGCTTCCACACCCGCTGCCCCTACGCCTTCGCCCGCTGCTCGGTGGAAGAGCCCGAAATGCGCGAAGTCTTCCCCGGCCACCACGTCGCCTGCCACCTCCGCATCCCCCAACCCCCCACCCTCGCCCAGGTCGCGACGGTTTCGCCTTAGGAAATTCGCCCTTGCAGATCCCCTGCAAACAACAGGGAAACATGTGCCGGATGCGTCTTGCCGTGACGGTGGCCGTCACGATAGCGTCATGGAACCCGGTGCGGGTTCGGGCGTATGCGGGGAACGGGGGAGCGCAGAAAGAGGAGGATGGTGATGGCTAATCCGTTTGTGCATGTCGAGCTCGGCACCACCGACATCGACAAGGCGAAATCGTTCTACCAGTCGCTGTTCGACTGGCGGCTGAACGATGTGGAGATGGGCGGGGGCATGACCTACACCTTGATCCAGGTCGGAGAGGGCACCGGCGGCGGCATGATGAAGCATCCGGTTCCGGGCGCGCCGTCGGCCTGGCTGCCTTATGTTCAGGTCGACAACATCAGGGCGGCGACCGACAAGGCGAAGGCGCTGGGCGCCACGGTCATGCGCGATGTCACCGCGGTCATGGACGAGGGTTTCCTGTCGATCATCATCGACCCGACCGGAGCGATGCTGGGCCTCTGGCAGCAAAAGGCGAAGTGACGGCGGACTCTCCGGACCTGGCGGGACGAACGTCTCCGGCTCAACCAGGAGATTGAGCTGATCCGTCGACAACCGTCGCCGCCAGGGAATCCTTGAAAAACCTAGCGTCTTGAAGTATAATCCTAAGTTCCGTTTGAGGTGGCCTGCGTGTACGAATACGGAGCCGGTTTTTACCGTTTCAACGCCTCCTTCGCGGTGCGCTCGGCGCAGCGGATCGTCACCAGGCTGACCGCCGCATTTCCGGTGTGCAGCGATCGTCGGGCTTCGGGGGTCGCCGCTGCCGGCTGAACCTACCCGATGCTGACGTTTGATCCTTAGGGCCATCATGGAAGTTGCGACCTATGCCGCAGAAGCGACGATCGAAGCGAACCATTGGTGGTTTGTCGGAAGGCGGCTGCTCTTCTCGCGCATCGTCCAAGGGTTCGATCTGCCCGACAGCGCGAAAATCCTGGATGTCGGCACCGGCACCGGCGCCAACCTCCGCATGCTTCGCGATCTCGGCTTCGACCAGGTGACGGGGGTTGACCAGAGTCCCGAGGCGATCCGGTTCTGTGCCGAGAAGGGGCTGGGAAAGGTTCAGCCCGGCAATGCCTGCGCGTTGCCGTTCCCTGATCGCCAGTTTGATCTCGTTCTTGCCACCGACGTGATCGAGCATGTGGATGACGACCTTGCCGCTTTGCGCGAGATCCGCCGCGTCGCGAAGCCGGGGGGTCATCTGTTGCTGACCGTTCCGACATTTCCGATCCTTTGGGGGTTGCAGGATGACGTGAAGTCACCATAAGCGGCGGTACAAACTCCACGAACTCCTCGACCGGCTGCGTGCTGCAGATCTCTCGCCGCAACGATACTTCTACTTCAATTACCTACTCTTCCTGCCGATCCTGGGTGCACGCCGGCTGATGCGCATTTTCAAGATTCAAATAGCAAGCGAAGGCGAGGTCAATACGGAGTGGCTAAACCGGGTGCTGACACCGCTGTTTCGGTTCGACGTGAAGACTGCGCCACGGCTCCGACCGCCGATTGGAGTTTCGGCCCTGGTCGTCGCAACGCGAAGCTGAGCAGGCGCGGCGATCCGGGACACGCCCGGTCAATGCGCCGCCATAATGGCGGGGGTCGCGGCGGTGGATTGCGATGCCGCGCGGCGCCCCGCGACCGAGAACAGAACATAGAGCGCCCACAGCTTTTTGCCGTGGTCATGCCGGCCCGACATGTGCTCGTCGAGCAGCGCTTCGATCGCGGCGCGCTCGAACCAGCCGGCGACCGGGTTGCGGCGCGACAGCAAGAGATCGCGGCACGGTTCCCGGAACAATGTGCGGATCAATGTTCCGATCGGCACCGCGAAGCCATGCTTTTTCCGGTCCACGATGGCTGCCGGCAGATAGCGGCGGGCGAGGCGCTTCAAGATGTATTTCCGGGTGTGTCCGCGCAGCTTGAGCCGGGTCGGGAGCGCACAGGCATATTCCGCGAAGCGGCGGTCGAGGAACGGTGCGCGCACTTCGAGGCCGTTGAACATCGAGGCGCGATCGGTCTTGGTCAGGATATCGTCGGGAAGATAGGTGACAAGAAAGAGATACAGCAGCAAATCGACCGGCGGCCGGCCGGCAGCTTCCGCGGCGCAGCGGTCGATCGGCGCGAAGGCGGCGGCCGGCATGTCCTCGGGCAATGCCGAGCGCCGCCACAAGGCGGCGAGGCGGCCGGGCTCGAACGGCGCCATCCACAAAAAGGATTGCCGGGCCGGCGTCGCCCCAAAGCCCTGCGAGAGCTGGCCCAGCAGAAAGCGCCGGCTCATATATCCTTCGGCATTCGGCAACGCTTCGACGGCGCGGCCGAGCAGGTCGCCGAGTGCCGCGGGCACGCGGTGCATCGCCGGCGCAAAGCGCTGCACCGGAAAATTCGGGTAGCCGGCAAAGAGCTCGTCGGCGCCATCGCCGCCGAGCGCGACCGTCATCCGCTGCCGCGCCGCCCGGCAGACGAGGTAGCTCGGCAGCAGCGATGAATCGCCGAGCGGCTCGCTCAATTTCTCGCTGACCGCCTCGAAGGCATCGGCGAGGTCGCGGCTTCCCAGCTCGACGACTTCATGCCGCAGGCCGAGATGGCGCGCGACGGCAACCGCATGCGGCGTCTCGTCAAAGCCGTCGCGTCCGACGCGAACCGTGAAGGCGGTCAGATCGGGTGCCGCCTCGGCGGCCAGCGCCGCGATCAGGCTCGAATCGACCCCGCCCGACAGGAACACCCCGACCGGCACATCGGCGACGACGCAGCGGCGCACCGATTGGCGCAGCAGCTCGCCGAGCTCATCGGTCGCCTCGTTCGCATCGACCGCGCGCTGGTCGAGGGGCGGGCGCCAATAGCGCTCGAGGCTGACCTGGCCGCCGCTGAAGGTCAGGATGGTGCCAGGCTCGAGCTTGTCGATCCCGGTCCAGCCGGAGCCGGTCCGCGGCAGATATTCGAACAGCAGATGGCGATAGGCGGCGAGCCGATCGGGCTCGGCGTCGCGAAAGGCCGGATGGCAGAACAGCGCGCTCGCTTCGGAGGCGAACACGAGCTGGTCGCGCGCAATACCGTAATACAGCGGCTTTTCGCCGAACCGGTCGCGCACCAGGTACAGCGCGCCGCTGGCGCCGTCCCGGAAAGCAAAGGCGAACATGCCGTCGATGCGCGCCACGGCACGGCGCACCCCGTCGCGGCGGATCAGCTGGAACAGGATTTCGGTATCCGAGCGGTCGCGCAAGGCGATGCCGGCGGCGCGCAGCTCGTCGGCCAGCGCCCGGTAGCCGTAGATCTCGCCGTTGAAGGTCAGCGCATCGCCGCTCGCCGCGTCGACACGCGGCTGGGCGCCGCCGGCGGGATCGATGATCGCCAGCCTGGTATGGCCGAGCGCCACGGTGCGATCGACAAAGCTGCCGCTGCCGTCCGGCCCGCGATGCGCGAGCGCGCGGTTCATCGCCGCGAGCACATGCCCGGCGTCGGGACCCGGCGCGGTGAAACCCGTTATGCCGCACATGCCGGCACCAGGGGGCTGCCGAGGAAACCGCCGCTTCGCCTAGTCGGCCAATTCGGGTAATCCGTAACCCAGCTTTTTGCCGGTCGGATATGGTCGCGAAATTCCGCCGCGCGCAATTTCAGTAATTTTTGGAACCGGCAATTGTATCGGATAGAGTCTCTCGGTATCCAGCCGTTCCGGGCCGGCAGTCTTACGGTTCACGTATTCCAAGCCGACGAAATCCCGAAATCCCAGCTGCCACACCTTCAGCCGTCGTTCCCGCATTTCCATGTCCTCTGCCCAGACGGAGTAGAACCATCGGCGCATCAGGCGGTGAAAAAAAGGCTGCAGCCAGCTGAAGATGCGGGGCACCCGCACTCGGCTGTCCACCGTCACGCGGCAGCCGTGCGGCTCGACATCTTCGAAATGAAAATCCTGTTCCAGCAACAGACCGAACGGGCCGAAATGAAAGGATCGCATCCAATTCTCGGATTTGAGATAACCGAATTGGGTCGCCCACATCTTCACCGGGATAAACGGCAGCGTCGCGCTTCGCTGTGAAAAGCACCAGTTGTCCGCCTCGGCCAGAATCCGCACCTGCCGGTAGTGTTCGAAATGGGTGCCGACCACATGTTCATGATCAAAATAATTCCAGACCATCAATCCTTTGGGGAAAGGTACCTCTTCGGAGAATGTCGAGCGCAGCTCGGCCATCACACTGACTCCCTTTCAACCGAGGGTGGCGCTTCCGGTTCGACCAGCTGGGCATAGATATTATTGTCTTCGACCCGGATTTTATATTCACGCAACCTGAACCGCGGGATCGACAGGCATTGTCCCATATCGGCGTCAAACTGCAAATTATGCCAGAGACAAGTGAAGCGCCCGTTCTTCATCTGGTGATAGCCGACCGGGCCGCCGAAATGGGGACAGATATTGCTGAACGCCCGGATCATCCCATGGCGCCGAAACACCAGAATATCGTGATTGCCGACCCAGCGGGAAAACTGGCCGGCGGCATCCAGTTCCGCAATGCGGCCAATTTTGACAAAATCAGTCAAGAGCATCCGAGGCCTCGATATGGATGCGATTGATGAACCCATCAACTTTCACCATCGTTCCGCAGAGTGGGGCTGCCGATTGCGCCAGCCCGAACGGGCGGAAACGGCAGGCGATCGATCTCGCGTCTGCCGGTGCGGAATACCCAGAAGACATAAATCAGGAAATTCGTAGCCGGGATCAGCGCCCAGTTCAGCGCAATGCCGAGCAGGTAGGAACGTGCAAAAATCTCGGTCACCACATACATGCCGCCGATCGCGACCAGAAAGGTGGAGCTCGTCGTCACCGCGAAGCGCAAGGGCTGAAACCGATCCTGCACCGCGTCGAAGAAGGCGATATGTCGCTGAGCAAGATAGGCAATCGGCAGCATGACGGCAAACGCGATCACGCTGGCCCAGGTCGCGTTGTGCGTCGGAAGCCGACCGACGACGATTACGACACCGACGCTATAGACGACGGACACGGCAAAACCGACGGCGCCGTATCGCAGCGTCCGCTCGACAAGCCGGATCACGGGTGCCGGTCCCGGGCGGGGATCGGCCATGGCCGCCATGCGGCGGTGGCGCGCCTCAAAGGCGGTCACCGGACGCACCGTTTTGCGCCGCAAACGCACCCGGCGACGACGGGACAGGCTGCGGGACCTTGCGCAAGACGATCCGCATCGTATCGAAAAGATTGACGGCGACCCCTAGCCTACTCGCCCATGACAACAGCGATTGCGGCAATCGGAGACCGACGGACAGGCCGATCTGTTGCAGGATCAAAGAGATCGGCACGCGCTTCCAGGGATGCGCAATATGCGAGACCGCCAGCCCGCCGGCGGCGGCCAGCTTGGCGAGGCTGTCGGGTGTGAAATACCATAAATGCTGCGGCGGCGTCATGTTGCGCCAACGCCTCCCGGCAATTCCGGCCAGAGCCGAGGCGAAATCCGGCGTCGTCAGCACCATCGCCCCACCTGGTCGGAGGAACTCGCCGCACAGGCAAAGTGTCGCCCGCGGGTCTTCCAGGTGCTCGATCACATCGAACATGGTGATGACATCGACCGGTCCGATCTCCTCCAACAGGTGCCGTGTGAGTGTGCCGGTGCGGACATCGAGCCCCCGCGCCCTGGCGAATGCCGCGGCCTCGCCGGCGATCTCAACCCCGTGAACCGCGTAATGCGCGCTCGCCTCGAGCAGAAAGAAGCCATAAGCGGCGCCGATCTCGAGCAGGCTGCCCGACGGAACGAGCCGACGGATACCGTCGACAATGGTGCGGAATTCGGCCCGCAGCACCCGCTCGCTCGCCAGATAGTCAGGGTAGCCACCTCGTGTCTGACTATGGAAATACTCGGCGGTATAATATTCCTTTGGATCGAACTGTTCCTGGCTCGCGGCGCCCAGACCGCAAACGGCGCAGCGGAAGATGCGGCTGCCGTTCTTGTACCACAGAAGGCGATGCTCGGTTTCGCGACCGCAGGCCAGGCAGTCGCGCCGGCTGGGCCGGGTCCGGGAGGAGGCCGTCGCCATAGCCCTCCGGCGTCCAAGGGATTCTGACATCATCGTTGCTGCGCCGTCACGGCTACCACCGGCGGGACGTCGCGCCCAGCTGCGGCTGTGCCGGATGCTGCACCACCCGCCTGATCTTGTAGGGCGGCCGGCCGCGCGCTTCGTAATAGATCCGCGCCTGGACCTCGGCGATGATGCCGAGCAGCAGGAAGAGGATGCCGGACAGGCCGACGACGGCGGCGAGCAGCGGCAGCGGCGTCTGGATCAGCGAGGTGTCGTCGGCGAATTTGAGCACCAGTGCCCAGCCGAAAATCGCCAATGCCGCGCCGAGAAAGGCGAGCGCCAATTTGCCGAAGAACTGGATCGGCCGGTCGAATGCGCGGTCGATGAAATAGACGAGCAGCAGGTCGAGCATGACCCGCGCGATGCGGCCGAGACCGTATTTCGATTTGCCGAACCGGCGCGGATGATGCGCCACCGGCAGCTCGGTGACGCGCGCCCCTTCCCAGGCGGCATAGATCGGGATGAAGCGGTGCATCTCGCCGTAGAGGCGCACATCCTCGACCACCTCGCGGCGATAGGCCTTGAGCGTGCAGCCGTAATCGTGCAATGGCACGCGCAGCAGGGCCGAGATCAGCCGGTTGGCGATGATCGAGGGCAGGCGCCGGGTCAGTGCGTTGTCCTCGCGCGCCTCCCGCCAGCCGGAGACCACGTCGAAGCCCTCGGCGAGCCTGGCGAGGAGCCGCGGGATGTCGGCCGGATCGTTCTGGCCGTCGCCATCCATCGGGATGATCACATCGCCGGTGCTGTTCTGGATCGCCGCCATCAGCGCCGCGGTCTGGCCGTAATTGCGCGACAGATGGAGCACCCGGACCCGCGGATCGGCCTCGGCAAACCCGTCGAGCGCCACCGCCGAGCCGTCCTTCGACCCGTCATCGGCAAAGATGATCTCGGCCGACAGCGGCAGCCGGTCGAGCGTCTCGCTCAATGCCCGGTACAGCGAGGGCAGCGTTTCCGCCTCGTTGTACACCGGGATGACGACCGAAACGTCCATCTGGCCCCTGTCGGCATACCTGGGGTTCAGGTTTTCATCCATAGCGCAAATCATTGAAAAAGGCTGAGAAAATCTTGTTGCTCGCGCCGGTTTCGCGCAAATCGCACCATCATACCAATTTGTCATTGCGAGCGAAGCGAAGCAATCTCAGGCAAGCGCGCTTCCGATCGAGATTGATTCCTCGCGCAGACGCTCCTCGCAATGACATTCCCGTTTTGTTCGGAGGAGAGCGGACTGCCGGACGAGCAAGAGGCCGGCAGCGGCCGTCATCATCACAAGGCCGCCGGTCAGGTGGTACTGATGGGGACCAACCGTGCGGTCTTCAGAGACGTCATAATGTGCTTAATGATCGCGTTTATGCTGGTGTATTTGTTTTTTGAGGCACAAGGTGTACTGGCGCCGTCGGTGGAGTAGAAGTGGGCTGAATTGGTAGCGATGTCCTGCATTGTGGTGCACGAGGAGATCGTCGTCGTGTCCGTGCAGTTGGGCGACGAGTCGTCATAGTAGATCACAAATATCATAGTCCCGGCTTTCGCGGCCTTGGCCGCGGTGATCGCCGCGTCGGCATTCTTGGTGGATTGGGCGGTTTTCAAGGGCCCCATCTGTGCTGATGTCGAACTCGCGGCACCATCGCTGAGCAGAATGATCACGTTCTGCCCGCCGGCCCGGCTATTGGCCGCCAAGGCGGTACTGCGCCGCGGTGATCGCATCGGCGTAAAAGGTTCCGAGGCCACCCGGCACTCCGAGGCAGCCTTTCGCAGTCGCTTTCACGATGTCGGAGACGGGGTTTAGAGCTGCCGTGTCGGAAGTACGATAATCGCTGGACAGGGGGACGATCTGATAGAGCGGCGCAGCGACGATCGTGTCGCCGCCATACACGCCAGGGGCGGCCGGAGCCGCATGCAGCGTCAGCGAGCCCGGCGCAGGGCTCGTGGCGACCGAACTGATGTAATCGTAACCCGTATTTTGCCACCAGGGCCAAGCATTGCCCCCTGAGCCGGCTGAGATGATGGTCGAAAAATTGAAAACGATGGAATCGCCACTGCCGACGGAGGTAACGCTGTTCGATAATGTCACGGTCGTCGCCGTCGTGCTCGTGACTGTTGTACCCGCTGGAATGGCGCCGGGCGTCGTGAAGTCGCCGACCGCCACGCCCGCAACGACCTTAGTCGAAAGCGCGCCGGTCGCGAAAGTTAGCACCTTGCCCGATTTCTCCGCGGCGCTCGTCGCCGTGATCGCCGTGTCGGTGGCTATAGCCCATGGCGTACCGGTATTGAAGGCGGTCGCCGCCGTCATGCTCTGATTGTTTTCGAGTCCGCCGGTTCCTTGAGTGGACATCCCGTATGTGCTGTTGGTTCCGGTGAGCGTCTCGCTCTTGACCAGCTGGCTGTTGCTAACCGTATAAGTGCCGATGCCGCCAGTGCCGGTGCCAAACCCCGTTATCTTGGTATTTGTCGAAACACCGGTACCGGTAATAGCAGAACCTATTTCCAGCCCGCCGGAGGTCACCTTCGTCACGTTCAACACCGTGCCGGCCGTTGTCCCTCCCACAGCGTTGGCGATCGCCCCGGTGACGGTGGCGGTCTGAGGCAACAAATTCACCGTCGTGCCGGTGCTGTTTTCGGCAACGCCATATACCCCTGAGTAAGTCGTCGCGATTTGCGGGGCCGTGCAGGTGATATCGACCGCGGCTTGACCGGCGTCGGTCACTGGCGGAAACACGAAGAGGGCGGCCTCGTCGACCGGGTTCGCGACATTGAAGTTCGTCACCGGGCCGCAGTTGCCCGTGCTGTATGGGCAGGGCCAAAGCTCGCCCAGCAGTGTCTGGACCCCGGCCGCCGCGCAGGCGATTGCGGTGCCTGTTCCGCACGCCGCTGCTGTTGCGGGGTTTTTCATCGAAGCGGTGGTGTCGAGGATTACTGCCACGTTGGCTGGTACCGTCGTGCCGCCGTTCCAGGACGCGCTTGCGGTCGCCGAGATGTTCAGCGAAGAGATTCCGAAAATCCTCCCGAAGAACGTCGGCACGGTTGCAGTCTGGGTTACCCGAATGCCGTTGACGCCACTTGCGCAGCCGGCCGGCGTCGCAGGATTCTGATTGGTGCTGAGCGCGACGCCTGTGCTCGTATAGCACTTCAACGTGAAATTTGCACTCGTGACGGTGAAACCAGCATTGGCATTCTTGTTCCCGGTCACGGAGCTGTACGCAGTCGCGGTGGTGATCGGATAGTTCGCGGTGCCGGTGCCGATCTCCTGCGCTCCTGCCAGCGCCGCCGCATCGGCTGAGCTCTGGAGCACGCGCTGGGCGTAGAAGAAATAGCCGACATCGACGCTGAGCGCACCGAGCCCGACAAGGGCGACGAGCGCGGCCGCCACCAGGACGGCCGCGGCCCCGCTTTCGTCGCCGAGCGCTCGGCGGAAAAAGAATCCGTGTCGCGGTTCATTGCACGCTCTCCGTCATCGTCTGTGTCAGTTTGCAAGTCGACGTCCAGAAGTTATACCAAGTAAATTGCGCGCCGCACGGGTATGTTACCCTCACAGCCGCGGGTGTTAGGGTGCCACTCGATGGTGCCGCGGCTTTCAGATCCCCCGCACACGTTGTGTCCGCGGCGGCGGCGGCGGCGGCGGTAGTGGCAGCGGTCAGGCATGCCGTCCCACCGACGTACAGGGTGACCGGCAGGTTCGCCGAAGTCAAGATCGGTGCCGCGCTTGTGATCGCGGTCCAGGCGCTGCTCGCGGGCGTATGCTCGTCCCGCCGCTGATCGCGAACTGCGTTGCCGCCGCGCCTACCCCGTTCCACAGCATCACGTACTGGTTCAAGGTGATCCCGAACTGGGCCGTGCCCAGCATGACGAGGAGCAATACCGGCGCCAGCAGCGCGAACTCGACGATCGCCGAGCCGCTCTGACCGAGGATGCCGTAGACGGCGGCCTTTTATGGCGGCTCGTGTTGTTTCAATCGTCATGGTCAGAGACCCCATGCGCTTGCGTTTGTCTCCTCCTGCGGCGCCGTCATGTCTTCCTCGGTGGCAAAGAAATAGCTGATCGGCGTCTCCAGCGCGGTGGCGATGTGATAGAGGCGGCCGGCCGTGATGCGGCTGAGCCCGCGCTCGTATTTGTGCGCCTGCTGAAAGGCGACGCCGATGATTTCGGCCAGCTTCTGCTGCGTCATGCCGATCCGCATCCGCCTTTCCCGAATGCGCTTCGCCACCCGCCGATCGATCGATCGGGCGAAGTCCGACGGCATTTCCCCTCCCCTCCACAATTTGCGCCGGACCGGTTCCCGCGGCTGCCGAGCAGCGTTCCCGTCCTGCCGCGTGCGGGACATCTGCGATCCAGCGGCGCGGATCACGGATGCACCCCGAAAACATGCGACAGCGCGTCGAGAATGCGCAGCGCCACCGGGGTGCCGATCACCATCAGCAGACAGGGCAGGATGAACAGCATCATCGGAATGGCGAGAAATACCGGCAGGCGGGCGGCGCGCGCTTCGAGACGCATCAGGCGCTCGGTCCGCATTTCCGCGGCGAGCACCCGCATCGAATCGGCAAGCGGGGTGCCGAACCGGATCGCCTGGTTCAAGGTGGCGGTGATGCTGCGCAGGCTGAGGAGCCCGGTCCGCCGCACCAGATTGTCGAGCGCCTCGCTGCGGCTCGACAATACCCGCATTTCCGCGGCCGTCGTCGCGAACTCCTCGGCCACCGTGCGGTTCGAGGCGCGCAGATTGACGCTGACCTGCTCGACGGACTGATCCAGGCTGAGCCCCGACTCGGCGCAGATGACAAGCAGATCGAGCGCATCGGGCAGGCCGTCTTCGAGCTGCCGCCGCCGCCGCGCCGCGAGGCGCGACAGCACGATGTCGGGCAGGCGCCAGCCGAGCATCAAGGCGGCGAACAGCAGCACCACGCGGATCGCGGCGATGCCGGCGAACAGCTGCTTCCACTCGAAGAATACCCACGCCAGCACCGCAAGAAGCAGGGCGCTGCAGACCTTGCTCGCAACGAAGCGGGCGAGGCCGCCATGTCCCTTGATCCCGGCCGCGGCAAGGGAATTCAGCAATCTCTGCTGTTCGCCGATGCCGACGACGCGGCTCGCCGCCACCACCGCCCCGAGCCGGTCGTACCAGCGCGGGCGGCGGGCGCTTTCCGGGTCGGTGCGGTCGATCGCGGTGATGCGCAGCGCGTCGAGACGGTGCTGGCGGTCCTCCTGGGCGCCGATCCGCCACAGGTGAAACGCCGACAGCACGGCCGCCGCCACCGCCGCGACCAGAAGCATCGTCTCGACGGGTCCGAAAGCGACGGCACCGAAGCGGAAGCTCAGTGTGGTCCCGATCGTGTCGACGACGGTCGCGCCGGCCGAGGCTTGAACCATGGCTATCGCAGGCTCCGCTTGATGATCAGGACCATGGTGGCGATCCCGGTCGCGAGGCTGACAAAAGCGACACCCAGCATGAAGCGGCCGCGCGGATCGTCGAACAGAACCGACATCAGGTCGCGGTTCATCAGGTACATGATGCCGCCGACGAAAAACGGCAGGGCCGCCAGCACGCCCGCCGACGCTTTCGCTTCGGCGGAGAGCGCATGGGCCTTGAGGCGAACTTCCTTGCGCCGGCGAATGATGTTGCTGAGGTTGGCGAGCGTCTCGGCAAGGCTGCCGCCGGTACGCCGCTGCAGGGCGAGGGCAACCACATAAAAGCGAAAATCCGGGACCTGGATGCGGTCGGCGGTGTGCTGCAGCGCGTCGTCGATATCGGTGCCGATGCGCATTTCGTCGAGCGTCCGCCGGAATTCGCCGCCGACCGGGTCGGGGATATCGTGCGCCGCCACTTCCATCGCATCGAACGCCGGCAGGCCCGCCTTGACGGCGCGGCCGATCAGATCGAGCGCGTCCGGGAAGACGGCGAGAAACCGGTTGCGGTACCGGATCTGCGCGAGGTTCAGCAGCAGCAGGGCCCCGCCCAGCGCCGCCGCGGCGCCGAGGACGATCACGAGAAAGGCGTTCAGCGCCAATACCCGATCGGTGAGAGCGACGACCAGGGCTGCCGCGACCGCCCCGGCCAAAGCGAGATGCGGTATCCCGATCCGATTGCCGGTCGCCGCCAGGGCGGAATCGAGGCGCGCCTTCAGCGCCGACAGCAGCAGCAGGTTGCGGATCCCGGGCTTCGGCTGCGGCCGGCGCAGCGACAGGCCGGGTCCCTCCGTGGCCGGCGCCATCCCGGCAACCACTTGCAGGCGCTGGCGCCGGCTGTCCCGGCGGCGTTCGGCGCGGTGCACCCAGAACAGCGCCGCGCCGAGCAGGGCCGTGATGCCGAGGATCGCGAGGAGGAGATGGTTCGACAACTCAGCCCCCCGTGATCCCGATGGCGTCGAGCAGCTCGCGATCGAGGCCGTGCTGCGCCGCGCGAACCACAAAATCGGGGCGCATCCGGCTCGACTGGAACTCGCCGTCGATCAGACCGTCGCGCCGCTCGCCGCGATATTGGAAGGTAAAGAGGTCGCGCAGCGTGATGATGTCGCCTTCCATGCCGCCGACCTCGACGATGTTCTGCACGCGCCGGACGCCGTCGCGCATCCGCTCGACATGCACGATCAGATTGAGCGCGCTCGCGACATGCATGCGGACCGCCGGCAGCGGCAGGCTCAAATTCGCCATCATCACCATGTTTTCGAGGCGATAGAGCGCGTCGCGCGGCGAGTTCGCGTGCACCGTCGACATCGAGCCGTCGTGTCCCGTATTCATCGCCTGCAGCATGTCGAACGCCTCGGGGCCGCGCACTTCGCCGACGATGATCCGGTCCGGGCGCATCCGCAGCGCGTTGCGCACGAGCTCGCGCTGCATCACCTGGCCGACGCCTTCGATGTTGGGCGGACGCGTCTCCATCTGCACGACATGCGGCTGCTGCAGGCGCAGCTCGACGGCGTCCTCGACGGTGATCACCCGCTCGTCGCGGCTGATGTAGCGCGAGATTGCGTTCAGCAGGGTCGTCTTGCCGGAGCCGGTGCCGCCCGAGATCAGCATGTTGAGGCGCGAGCGCGCCGCGACGTGCAGCACGCGTGCCATGTCGCGCGACAAATTCTGCTGCCGCGCCATCGTCTCGAGGGTCAGGCTGTATTTCGGGAATTTGCGGATCGAGATGGTGCCGCCGTTGAGCACGAGCGGCGGCAGCACGATGTTGACGCGGCTGCCGTCGGCGAGCCGCGCATCGACCATCGGGCTCGCTTCGTCGATGCGGCGCCCGATCGCCGTGGCGATGCGCTGCGCGATGTTGACGAGGTGCCCGGCATCGCGAAACCGGGCGTTGGTCTTTTCGAGCTTGCCGTGCCGCTCGACATAGACCGAGAACGGGCCGTTCGCCAGGATGTCGGTGATGTCGTCATCCTCGAGGAACGGTTCGAGCGGCCCGAGCCCGGTCATGTCGTCGGTCAGCTCGCCGGCGAGCGCCGCCTCCTCGATCTCGTTGAGCTCGACCCGCAGTTCGGTGGCGATCTCGCTGACCAGCTTGGCCACTTCGGCGCGCAGGGTGTCGCGCGGGATGCGGCCGGCGACGGACGGGTCGATGCGCGACATCAGCGCCGTGCGGATGCGCTCCTTGACCTCCTCGCGGCCGGTCAGATCGACGCTCGGCGCCTCCGGCTTGCCGGGAACGAGGACGAGCTCGCGGCCCTGCGGCTCGACGACGCGCCGGCCAAAACCGTTCGATCTCATTTGGCCCTCCGCCACCACCGCCGGCGCTCGGCGGGCCGGCCCGACAGCTCGAGCGCGAGTGCGGCGATCGCATCGGTGAACTTGCCGCGCCGTGCGGCCGCGACCGGCGCGCCGGTGACGCCCGCGGTGAACAATGCCGGCTGGAACGGGATCACCGTCTTCGGCCGCATCTCGAGGATGTTCTGGATCTCGTCGAGCGTGACCGCGTGACGGCCGCCTTCGCCGTGCCGGTTGACGACGAGCAGGTTGCGATGCTTGGCGTCGCCTTCCCCGAGCCCGGCGCGCAGCCGCGCGGTGTCGCGCACCGAGCGCAGGGTCTGGTCGCCGACCATGATGCGGAAATCGGCGGTGTCGAGCGCCCGCAGAAACGGCGCCGAGGGGGTCCGCGGCACGTCGAGGATCAGGTAGTGGAACTGCTCGCGCAATGCCGAGACCAGGGTGTCGACCGCGTCCGCCGTGAACTCCACATGATCGCGCAGCGGCTCCTCGGCGCTCAGCACGAAGAGGCGGTCGCCGACCGGCGCCATCACCCGGTCGAGCAGCAGGTTGTCGACGCGCGACGGGTTGGCCAGCGCCTCGCGCAAGCCGGGGGTCGCCTTGATGTTGAGCGCCAGCGCGCAATCGCCGTTTTGCAGGTCGAGATCGACGAGCGCCACCCGCCGGTTCTGCCGGTTGGCGAGATACCAGGCGAGGTTGACCGCGATCGTCGTGGTCCCGACGCCGCCGCGGGCGCCGACGCAGGCGACCACGGTGCCGAGCTTGCGGTGGATCCCCGCGGCCTCGCCCGAGCCGGTCCGGTGGCTCAGCGCCCTTTCCAGCAGTTGCGCGGTCAGCGGCTTGACGACGTAATCGCTGACCCCGGCATTCAGCAGATCGCGGTAGAGGCCGATCTCGTTGCGGTCGCCGATCGCGATCACGGTGACGCCGGGCTCGCACACTTCGGCCAGCTGGTGCACCCGCGAGACCGGCAGGTCGACGCCGCTCAAATCGACGATCAGGAGATTGGGCGAGCGCTGCGCGCCCAGGGTTTCGATGGCCTTGGCAATGCCGCCGCGCGCGATCGCCGCATCGGCAAAGCCCAGATGCTCGACGCATTCGCGCAGCACCCGCTCGGTTTCGGCATCGGCGACAAAGCCGAGCAGCGCGGCTCGGCCGATCTGCGGCCGTGCCGTTCTCTCGATCGGCGCGGGGATTTCGAGGAGGCTCCTCACAGCTCGGTTGCTCCCATGATCACGTCGAACCGGCCAGCTTCGGCTGCCGCGCGGGCGGCTTGCATCATTCCTTCACCTGCTCCGAACGGGCGACCCCGTGCAGCACCGACACCGGCGGCTGCTCGGCGGTGATCTGTTTTTCCGGCGGCATCGCGCCGCCCAATGCCGGCGAGACGTCGCCGGCCCAGGTCGGCTTGATCTCGGTGGCATTGCCGGGGCCGGGCTTGGCGGCCGCCACCAGGCTGCTGGCACCGCTGGCGCTGCGCAGGGTCAGCGACAATGTGCCGAGATCGGTCGCGACATTGATCTTTTCCGCCTGCACCGGCGTCACTTCGAGGGTCACGGTGCGGCCGAAGGCGCCGGCGCCGGCGGGCGCTTTCGCGTCCAGCGCATCGATCGCCAGCACCCGCAAATTCTCGACCACCGTCTCGCTGACCGAGCGGCGGGTCAGCGGCAATGCGCTGTCGGCGAATTTCTGGGTCAGGATGACGTCGACCCGGTCGCCGGGGTAGAGGAGGCCGGTGCTGGCCCCGCCGGTGGCGACCGGGATCGCGATCGCCCGCGCCCCGGGCGACAGCACGACCTGCAGGAAGTCGCGGTCGCCGGGCTTGACGATGCTGTCGCGGCGGATCGGCGCGCCCGCTGCGATTGCCAGGCGCGCCGCCGCGCCATAGACCGCCGCGCGCGCCTCCTGATCGAGCTCGGGCTTGGCGCTGCGCTGCGCTGCCGCCGGCCGCACGAACTCCTCCGGCTCGGCCCGGCGCATGATCGGCTGCCAGGCCACGTCCTGGTCGCGCAGCAGGGTGCCGGGAGCGAGCGGGATCGCCGCCGCCAGGATCTCGTCCTGTACCACCGGCGCGGTAGCGGCGGCGATGACCGGCTTTTTCGACATGGCGTTGAAGAGCACGACCGCGGCGACGCCGAGCGACAATAGGAAGAGGACGGTCAGGATTGCTTTGGCATGCATGACGGCTCACTTCGGAACAGAGGATTGCAGGACGAGGATCACGATACCGGCCGCGGCGATCGCGACCCCGTACGGCACGCTCGGCCGCGCCGCCGCCGCTTCCGCCGGGATGGCCGAGGGCGCGAGATGCCGCAACGGGCCGCCGAACCTGCCGGCCACCAGCACGGCCAATGCGACGAGGCCGCCGCACAGGCTCATCAGCAGCAGAAAGCCGAGCAGATCGTGGTAGCCGACGAGCAATGCCGAGCCGGCCAGCAGCTTGACATCGCCGCCGCCGAGCCAGCCCCGCCAGAACATGACAAATGCGACAGCGAAGACCGCCGCGGCGGCGGCAATGGAACAGATTGCGGCATTCCAATCGCCCGCCACCGCCAGCCGCGCCAGGCCGAGCACCGCGACGGCGATGGCGAGCCCGTTCGGAATGCGCCGCGTCCGCAGATCGCCATAGGCGACGACCGCGAACACCCCGATCCCGAGCAGCAAAATCACCGTCTGCAAGCCACTCTCCTGTGCCGGACGAACAAGCGCTCGTGCCGTCTCAGAGGCGGCCAGATCGCTGCGAGATTGCTGAAAGTGGTGCTGAGTCTCGTTGCCGAGGAGCTGTGACCGCTGCTCAGCAGACCACTGCAATCAAGCCGACGAGCAAGCCATATTCGACCATGGCGGCAGCCCCGCTCGTCCCTGCGGAAGCGATTGATCAAGCCGGCGCATCGGAAACTTCCTTCCAGGGAGAGCGAAGGCGCCGGATCGCTTCCCGGCAGCGGGAACGCTGCGCACACGCGCCGAACGCGGCCTAGGCCGCGTTCGACCGTGCGTCGAGCGCTCGTGCCGTATCAGATCGCGGCTCAGATCGATGCGATGATGCTGAAAGCGGTGCTGATTCCTGGCCGAGGGTGGTGACCGCGACCACGCAGATCACCGCGATCAGGCCGACGAGCAAGCCGTATTCGACCATGGCGGCGCCCTGTTCGTCCCGGCGGAAGCGATTGATTGATGAGCTTGAGCATGAACATGTAGAGATCCTTTGAAAGGAGAGCCGGATGGCGGGTTCCGCGCCGCATTCCCGCGGACACTTTCTACCCGTCGGTGAATCAATCATCGGCGAGAGAGGGTCGTCTCAAAAAAATTTGCGGAAAATTTTCAGAGCCGGCTTCGCTCCGCTTCGTGGTCCTCCACCGTCCGGCTACCTCGTAACCGCCGACTCCCGATCAGAACGCGCGGCGCAGGATCAGCCACAACAGCGCGAACAAAATCGATGCACCGACCGGGTGCCCGCCCCGCGACACAATGACCGAAGAGGCCCGCGACAAACAGGGCGAGCAGGGTCGTTTGCTCGCCTTCAGCAAGCCGTAGCTCGATCTGGTCCTTCGCGAGAAAGGCGACCGGGATAGCGATTGCAGCAAAGTCATACGCAAACGCATAAGGCGTGGCGAGCAGCGCTCCCGCCGACAATGTCGCCGCCTTCAGCGCGTAACGCACAGGGGAGCGCCAGACCAGCCACACGATCGCGGCCATGCCGAATGTCGTGATCCCTTGCGCCCAGCCAGGCCAGAGCGGTGCGCCGCCGTGCAGACGCCGGACCAGGCCATAAATCGTTTGGATAATACCCCATCGAGCAAGATCAGCCCCGGACCGGGTCCGAGACACAGTCTCGCCGGCTTGTGCGAAGAGCTCTCGAGGAAATGCTTCCCAAGGGCCGACCCCGAACGCGACAATCGATATGCCGGCTAGGATAGCGGCCGTGGCGACGGCGCTGGCAAAGGCTCGCCATTGCCTGGCCGCAACAGCGCCACCGGGAACAAAATCCCGAATTGCGGTTTGAAGGTCAGACAGCCGATGAACACGCCGGCAAGCACGGGCCGGCGCTCAAGGGCCAGCAGCGAGGCGCCGACCAGCGACGCCGTCAGGAAGCCGCTTTGCCCGGCGAAAAATTCCACGCCGTAAATGGGCGACGCCAAAACCAGCGCAATCGCCGGCGCGACGCCGCACGATCAGGTAGACGACGGCGAGGACGCCAGTAGGGTCACTATCCCTAGGTCAGGAATGCGGCAACGTAAGGGAGCGCTGCAAGCGGGGCCAGGATCAGAAAATAGGTCGGAGGGTAGGGCCAGATCCGGAAAAGAGAATGCCCTGCCCCGACCAGCGCCTTCTGGGCCCTGGCAAACTCCGCCGGAATATAGAACGGCGCAATGCCCGTGCAGCGCCAGCCACCCGGCCACCAGGCCGCAGGTGAAATCGTGGTAGAGCGGCACACCCTTGCCTTGCCCAGAAGCCAACCCCCGCTGTGGTACCCAGAGAACAGCAGCGCGGCGTAGAAGAGCTGCGAACCCTACCAGCCATAAGCTTGCAATCGCCAAGCTGCGAAAATTCCGAGGAGACGCGGCGGCTCGCCGATCAGGCACGGCCACGATGGGAAGAATTCTCCGCAACATGGCCCATGATCGGGCTCCGACTTGGAATTGTTTCGCGTTCTCTCAGGCGAGGGCGGCAGCCGTCCATCGGCCGGCCGACAACGCGGCGACGCAGGATCAGCCCCAACAGGACGATCAGATCGGTCGAGCGACGGGTCCGAAGTTGGCACGATTATCCAGAAGCTCGCGGCGAATAGCGCCAGCAGCAACCCCTGCTCACCCTTGAGCAATCCGGAGCGGAACTGGTCCCGAGCAAGAAAGGCGACAGGGATCGCGATCGCGGCCATGTCGTAGCCAAAAGCATAAGGCGTCGCGACCAGCGCCGCCGCCGAAAGTGTCGCCGCCTTCAGCGCGTAGCGCACCGGCGAGCGCCAGATGAGCCAGACGATTGCGACAATGCCCGATGCCGTCATGCCCTGGGCCGGCCAGCTCGTCGGCGCCCCCGCCAAGCGCCCGAACCAACCCGAAAACTGTTTGGTGAAACCCCCAATAGATGGGAGCCAAGACGAAGTTCTCATGTAGCTTGTGCTCAGAACTCTCGCGGTAATGCTTCCCAAGGACCGATACCGAACATGAAGATCGAGACGCCGGCGAGGAAAGCGGCCGTCGCGGTGGCGCTGGCAATAGCGCGCCATTCCCCGGCCGCGACCAGCGCAACCGGAAACAAGATTCCCCATTGCGGCTTGTAGCAAAGGCAGCCGATGAAACACCAGCGATCACGGGGCGACGCTCGAGGACCAGCAATGCTGCACCGACCAGCGATGCCGTCAGGAAACCGCTTTGCCCCAAAAGAATATTCACGGCCATAAATGGCGACGCCAGCATCACCGCAATTGCCGGCGACCGCCGCACAATCCAATAGACAACGGCGACCAACCCCAGCAAGGTAGCCACGCCCCAGGTCAGGAATGCGACAACATAAGGCAAGGTCGCAAGTGGCGCGAGGATCAGAAAATAGATCGGCGGGTAGGGCCAAGTCCCGTGACTTGCAGTCGCCATTCCGATCAGTAGGTTTTGGGCCTTGATAAAATCCACGGGAACGTAAATTGACCCCGTGTTCCCATGCAGTGCCAGCAATCCAGCGGCGAACGCAGTCGTGAAATCCTGGTAGCGCGGCACACCTTTGCTGTTTACCAGCCAGAGACCAAGCCAACCCGCGCAAAGAAAATAAGCGGCGTAAATTGCTGCAAGGGTGTAGCCATAAGCTTGCAGCCGCCAAGCCGCGAAAACGCCGAGGGGACGGACTGCCTGTCCATCCGCACCCTTCCCGATGCGGAGACTTTGCAACATTTCACTCACGACACTGGGTTCCGAAATGGGCGCAATCCGACGATCGGACCTCGCCATCGAGCCGATCCTGCCGCAGATCGATGCCGCGGATGGTCGGGGCGAAGGATCCGAGGAAGCGACGCGGGGCATAGATCGCCGGCATCGGCGGTTCCACCCGGTACGGGGATGGTATCGGCAGCGCACGGGCGGTCTGCGTGGCAAGTTGTGGGGCCAGTTCCTTCACCGCTAGCGTCGCCTCGATCACCAAATTGCCGGAACAAGGCGGTAGCGGACGCGTGCCGCATACTCCGCGTAGCCCGGCAATTCACGCTTGAGCAGCCGCTCTTCGGCAATCGTGCGGCGCACGAGCCCAACAACGACGAACGGGACGATAAAGGTCGACAGCCACGATCCGAGTGCAATTCCGCTGGCGATGGCGATGACGAGCGCGGCCGTATAACCCGGATGCCTGACGAACCGATAGGGGCCGTCGCTGACCACCTTGTGCCCTCGCTCCGCTTGCAACCGAGGGATCGAGGAAAAAAACCGGTTGACATGCGTAGCCCAGATAAAGGCGAGCCACGCGAGCGCCAACGCGAAAAGCGCCGTGATTTGCATGATCGTCGGAACTGAATCGAGAGGTGGAGCCGCCCGCGGTCAAGGCCTGCAACAGCCCAATGCCCGAATAGCAGCGGGATAAGGGGCAGGAATATTCCCGACTCACATCTTGCCCGCCGGGCCGCCTGCGCTCGCGCATAAGATCAGGGTCCATGACCGCCACTTGGAGCGCGTTAACTCCGGCGATCACGACGACGTAAAACCAGAATTCGGCGATGTCGAGCCGCCCGGCCGACCCGAAAAGGGTCAGCGCGAGAAGAGTTAGGACGATCGCCTTGCCTCTTATTTCCCTCGATTTTGTCATGCTTTCCAATCCAGCGCGACCTGGGCCTTGATAAAATCCGCGGGAACGTAAATTGACGCCGTGTTCCCTTGCGGCGCCAGCAATCCGGCGGCGAACGCAGTCGCGAAATCCTGGTAGAGCGGCACGCCCTTGCTGCTCACCAGCCAGAGCCCGAGCCAACCGAGCAGAAAATACGCGGCGTAGAACCGCCGCCAACGTGTAGCCATAGGCCTGCAGCCGCCAAGCCGCGAAAACGCCGAGGGGGCGGACGAGCCGTCGGTCATGACCCGCCCCGACGACGAAGGCGCGTAAGCGCCTCAGCCATGATGCCCGCCTTTGGAGAGCGCGCATTCAACGGTCACATTTGGCGGAGGTGTGGGTAGCCAGCTGCGGCACGCCACCACCCGTCGAACGATAAGGAAAAGAATGATCGCATAGATGATCGGAGCCACCGGCTTCAGCGTAAGGAACAAACCGACAAAACAAATAAGTATGGCCGTTCGCTCTCCAGGCAAAAAACCGCGTGACAATCCGTCGCTGACCAGGAAGGCAACAGCAATCGACAAGACACAAAGATCATAAATCTCAACATAGGGAGTAACGGCCAGCGACCCGATACAGAGAGCGGCTGCTTTCAAAGAATGAGGAAGCGGCTTGGCCCAGACGATGCCTACCGTCAGCGCTACGATTGCTGCGACAGCCAAGTGCGAAATCCATGAAATCGTGTCACTGGCTCCCGCCCAATGAAGCAAACCGTAGACGGATTGCAATGTGAGCTCGAGGCCTGGGTCCAAGTTCAGGCTCGAGTTTCGACCACCCAGAGTGTCGATGAACGACAGCCACCCCTGATAACCAAACGCTATCGCGGCTCCTACAGCCAGTATCACGCTCGTTGCCGCCGCACTGCCAAGGCGCGCCAGTTGCGCGAGGCCAAGAGCGCGAGCGGGAAGAGAACCCCAAATTGGGGTTTATAGGTGAGGAGACCGATGAATATTCCGGATACCCACGGCCGCCGCTCCATCACAGCGAGCGAGAGCCCAATAAACGCAGCGGTGAGAAACCCGTTTTGCCCAAGCAGGATATTTTCGGCTACGACGAGCGGTGTGACCGCCGCAATCGCAGGGTTATGGACGCGGAATAATCGAGTAGACGGCCGCCACGTAAAGGAAGAGTGTAACAACGGTCCATACCGCGAATGCGGTCAGATACGGCATCAAGGCGGATAGGCAAAAAATAGGAACGTAGGTGGGTACCAGTAGTGGTAGGGGGGAGAATTTAAGTGATGCGGTCCGACTAAAGTAGCCTGGGCGACAGAAAATGCAGAATAGTCGTAGAACACGCAGGGGGTCATTTGAAACCGCAAAATTGCCACTCACCCATATGGTGCAAAAGTCGATACATGCCGGCCTTCCAGCAAATCAACGACTGATCTACCATGAAAGATTTCCCATGTCAGGAGCCGAATTATTGGGCGGCGGCAATACTAAATCCGTATAGCCGAAGACGCCACTCGGTGAAGATTCCGGTCTTCGATATCGCTCACGCCCAGCCCGAACCCTGAGGCCATGGCGAATTCCGAACGGATCTCTGCCGGCCGGCGGGCCTTGACGGCCTCACTCATAGGGTGTGATCTCGGGCCAGCGCGCATCGGGTCATGCGCGAATGCGACGCGCGAGCGTCATCGCGAAATCCCGATCAGCGCGCCGCCGGCGAAATCGAATGCGAGGGAACTGCTGTGGAAGAGCAGCACCGCCAACGCCGCGAGCCCGCGCAGCGAGGTCAGCGCCGGCAGCTCCGCGGGCCTGTCGTTTCTGCGGCTCGCGCCGATGTCCGGGTTGGCGATCAACGGCCCGCCTGCGTGGTGCGCCTTTCTACCCATCGGTGAATCAATTGCCGGCGCGGGCGGGCGTCTCAAAAAAATCTGCGCCGCGGCATTACGGCGCCGGGGCGGGCGGCATCCGGCGGTGGATCACGGCGTAGGGGCCGGCATAGACGCGCTGCCAGCCGGGCAGGTGGTCGAGCAGGGTGACGGCCGGGCTCGCCGGCTCGAACAGGGTCCAGGCGACCGCGTAATGGTCGAGCAGGCCGGGCAGCAGGTCTGCGACGGCGCTGGTCGCGGCGACGTAGCGCTCGAGAAAGGCGTCGCCGAAGAGGTCGGCGCGGCCGTCGACAAAGGTCGGAATGCCGACAAACATCAGATAGCCGCCGAAACGGATGGAATTGAGCACATGCCCGCTCAGCCCGGCATTGCGGGCGGCCGCGATGGCGACGGCCGGAGCGACGTCCGCGCGCGGGCGGAGGCCGCGCCGATCGAGCGCCAGCGCGGTCGCGAAAAACCCGAGCGCCACCACCGCCGTCAATGCCGCGGCTGCGGCCAGCCCGGCCATGGTGGGGCGCGGCGCCGCCGCCGCCGCCGCCGCCGCCGCCGAGCCAGCCTTTGCCGGCACGGCCGATGCCAGCTGCGCTGCCAGCGGGGCGGCGACCAGCAGCGGCGCGATGATTCCGAGCAATTCCGCGTTGCGGACATGCGTCAGCGCCAGATAGAGCAGCAGCAGCACCATCAGCGCGCGCGACAATGGCAGCCGGACGCCGAGGCAAAAGCCGCCGAGCAGCGCCAGCCCGATCCATCCTTCGAGCGGGTCAAGATGGGCGAAGTCGGCGGCATGCCACTCGGAGATCGAGGAGGTGGCAAAACCCATCCGCAGCATCCTGAACGGCAGCAGAAGGAGGCTGATCCCGTTCGGCGAGATCAGGGCGCTGAGCGTCGCCAGCACGAGAAAGACGCCCCAGCCCCGGACCGCCCGGATGACGGTCCGCGGCCGGCGCCTGCAATACCGCTTCGACGGCGAGCAGCCCGGCGAACAGCAGGCCGACGACAAAGCCGCCATGCAGGTTGCACCACAAGGTCATGACCGGCAGCAATGCGACGGACGGGACCCGGCCGGCGTCGCGCGCGCGGATCACGCCCGCCATCCAGACGACCAGCAGCGGCCAGGCCAGCGCGTGCGGGCGGGCGAGCAGATGCGCTTCGGTCAGCGACAGCGCAGCGAGCGCGCCGATGACGGCGCGGCGGGCGCCGAGCGAATATGCCAGCGCATGGGTCAGGAGCGCAAACGCCGCCGCCGCCGCCAGCCCGGTCACGGCGACGACGCCGCCCCAGCCCAGCCGGTCGTAAACGGCGGCAAAGACGATTTCGGCCAGCCATTCGTGCGGGACCCAGCTGCCGCCGTGGAACGTATAGGAAAACGGATCGTGGAACGGGATGGCGCGGTGGTCGATGATCCACCGCCCGATCACGATGTGCGACAGCGTGTCGCCGTCATTGAGCAGCGCCTGGGCGCCGGCAACCGCGATCACATATACGCCCAGCCCGACCAGCAGCGGCACCAGCCAGTCGCGCGCCTGCCGCGACACTCGACTGTCGAAGAGGACCCCCATTCCAGCAATAGACGCGCGCGCAGGCGGCATGTCGAGCTTGCGGGCCCGCCCGCGGCAGTTCCGCTCAGTCGGCGCCGGCGAAGGCGAGGGCTGCCGGAATCTCGCGCGGGGTCGGACACGTCGCCGCCGGCGGCGTGCCGGCAGGGCGGAGGGCGAAGGGCGGCCTCGTCTCGACGGCATGCACCGCGGCGCGCAGCCGGTCGCGGCCGCGCGCCAGATGACAGCGGATGGCGCTGACCGAGGTGCCCATGATCTGCGCGACCTCGCCGTACGACTTGCCCTCGATGCCGACCAGCAGCACGGCGTCGCGCTGCTTGCGCGGCAGGCGGCCGAGCGCCGCGCGGACATCGCGCAATATCAGCCGCGTCTCGTGCGGGTCCTGCGCGGCTTCCCGATCGGTCCCGGCGATCGCCTCCAAGGCGCGGCTGGAGCGGTTCGACTGCGTAATCACGGCAAAGAACTGGTTGCGCATGATCGTGAACAGCCAGCCGCGCAGATCCGAGCCCGCCTGCCACAGATGCGCATTGGCCAGAGCCCGCAGCAACGTCTCCTGGACGAGATCGTCGGCGTCGGCCGGGTGCGGGCGCCAGCGCCGCGCCGCCCGCCGCAGGAACGGAATTTCGCCTTCGACCCGTTGCGCAAAAGCGGGGTGCAGATACGTCGCGGCTTTCGTCGGCGGCTGTGCCGGCACGCCGGGAGGGAGGACAGGCGAAGGCGCCAAGTCCGTTTCGGCCGCATCGGACGCTTCGTCGCAATCCGGAATAGAGAGGAGCATCCCTCCACCTGAGATCTAAAGCCGAGACCGATTTTGGTTCATGGAGGCCGACCCGGCTCTGGGGCCGAGGCGTCCGATTCGTGTCGGATCGTTAACAAAGCGTTTACATTTGGTTCTCATTGTCATACAAGGTTGCGGCGAGACTCACCCACCTTGGCGATTGCTCGCCGCGTCTGCCTATCGAAAACGTTAAGAACTGACCCTTATTTGCCACTCTTTTGACGCAAAAGTCAAGAGTGTCTTTTCATAATTTATCTGAATGTAACGAAATGTAGTTAATAAGGGAGTGGTGGGCGCGTCGCTTGCCCGGGTCGGCGATGTCTTCGCCGGGATCGCGGAACCGCGCCGCTCGGTCCCGAGCAGCACTTCGCCGGCGCCGCGGCTTGCGGCAGGCCCCCGGCTTCAGCGGTGCGGGATGAGCCGGGTGACGTGGCCCATCTTGCGGCCGGGCTGGATCTCGCGCTTGCCGTAAAGGTGGAGCTTGGCCAGCGGGTCGTTGAGCGCGTCGCGCCATTTCTCGACATCGCTGCCGATGAGGTTCTTCATGACCGCATCGGAATGGTGCTCGACCGAGCCGAGCGGCAGCCCGCACAATGCCCGGACGAGCTGCTCGAACTGGCTGGTCATGCAGGCGTCGATCGTCCAGTGCCCTGAATTGTGCGGTCGCGGCGCGAGCTCGTTGACCAGGATGTCGCCCGCCTGGGTCACAAACATCTCGACCGCAAGCACACCGACGAGATCAAGCCGCTCGGCGACGTGACGGGCGATCACCTCGGCCCGCATCGCCGTCTCGGCGCCGATCCGCGCCGGCGCGATCGTCGTGTCCAGGATGTGCGCCACGTGCTGGTTCTCGACCGGCGGATAGGTCGCCCAGGCGCCGCCGCGGCCGCGCGCGACGATGACCGAGATCTCGCAGGCGAAATCGACAAAGCTTTCGAGAATGCCGGCCTCGCCGCCCATCCGCCACCAAGCCTCCTCGGGCCTCGTTTCCGGCGTCAAGGTGACCTGCCCCTTGCCGTCATAGCCCATGCGCACGCTCTTCAGCACTGCCGGATGGCCGAAATCGTGCATCGCGCGGCCGAGCGCCGCGGCGTCGGCTATCTCGCGGTAGGCCGTGGTTTCGACCGCGATCGAGCGCAGGAAATCCTTCTCGCGCAGGCGGTCCTGGGCAATTTCGAGGATCTCCGGGCGCGGCAGCACCGGCGTCAGCGCCGCCACGGTGCGGACCGCCTCGGCCGGGATGTTCTCGAACTCGAAGGTCGCGATATCGACGGCACCGGCGAACCGCTCGAGCGCCGCCCGGTCGGCGAATTCGGCGACGGTCGCGATGCCGCAGACCTGCTCGGCCGGGCTGTCGCGCTCGGTGGCGAAGACATGGCAGCGGTAGCCGAGCCGGGCCGCGGCGAGCACCGTCATCCGGCCGAGCTGGCCACCGCCCAATATCCCGATCGTGGCGCCGGGGGCGAGCGTCGGCGCCGGCATCACCCGAGGTCCGGGCGGTCGGCCACCCCCTCGGTCTGCGCCCGCCGCCAGCCGTCGACCGCGTCCGCGGCGGCGGTGTCGGAAAGCCCGAGGACCGCCGCGGCGAACAGCGCCGCATTGACGGCGCCGGCCTCGCCGATGGCAAAGGTCGCGACCGGCACCCCGGCCGGCATCTGCACGATCGAGAGCAGGCTGTCGACGCCTTTGAGGACCCGGCCTTCGATCGGCACCCCGAGCACCGGAAGCGGGGTCAGAGCCGCGGCCATGCCGGGCAGGTGAGCGGCACCACCGGCGCCGGCGATGATTATGCGCAGACCGCGCGATCGCGCCGTCCGCGCATATTCATAAAGCCGCTCGGGCGTGCGGTGGGCCGAGACGATCCGCGTCTCGCAACAGATCCCGAGCCGTTCGAGGGTGCCCGCGGCATGCTGCATCGTCTGCCAATCGGATCTGCTGCCCATGATGATCCCCACCGCCGGCCCAGCCTCGCTCATTCGGCTCCTTCCCCAACCGGAACGCAGTTGCCGGTATTATAGGGGCGGGACCTGCCTGCACAAGCACGGCCCCCCGGCACGCCCAAGCGCGGGACCTGTGGAGGTTGTCCTGGGATGAGCCGCGGCGGTTGATGGACGGTTTTGCCGCCAACGCTGCCGCGGGGTGGATGCCTGGCGCGGCCGCGCCGGTCCTGGCCGCTGATCGCCGCGGTTCCGCGCCTCCTCAGCAGAGCGGCACGCAGCCGATGCACTCTCGCCGATTCGTGCTCGGCGACCGGGTCTAGGCCGATGCTGCGTAGACCGCCCTTTCGAAACCGTCGAATATCGCCAGCGCCTTGGCGTCGGCGAACGGGATCAGCTGCATCAGGATCACCCCGGCGACGCCCGATGCCGGGTCGATCCAGAAATAGGTGTTGCCGAGCCCGGCCCAGGCGAGGCTGCCGGGGCTGCGCCCGCCCGGCACCGGCGCGGTCGAGATCATGAAGCCGACCCCCCATTTCTTTACCATGCCGGGGAAGAACTCGGCGTCGTTCGAATAGGCCGGGGCCGCGGTCGCAAGCAGCCGCACGTCGAGATCGCCGATCGCGTTCCGCGCCATCAGCCTGACCGTCTCGGGCTTCAGCACCTGCGCGCCGCCGGCGGCGCGGCCCTCGTTGAGGAACAGCCGCTCGAACGCCAGATAATCCGCCGCGGTGCCGTAGAGCCCGCCGCCGCCCATCTCGAATTCCGGCTGCTGCGGGATCTCGAACGGGATCGCGGCGAGCGTGCCGTCGGTGCCGCGCGCATGCATGCCGGCGAGCCGGGAGCGGTGGTCCTGGCTCAGCCTGAAGCCGGTGTCCGGCATGCCGATCGGCCCGAAGAGATGTTCCGCAAAGTAGTCGCCGAGCCTCTGGCCGCTCACCCGCTCCACCGCCTTGCCGGCCCAGTCGATGCCGATACCGTAATCCCATCTGTCGCCCGGATCGAAGGTCAGCGGCAGTCCCAGCGCCGCGTTTTCGCAGGAGATCACGCCGGGGATGCCGTTCTTCTCCATGTATCGGCCGATATCCGCGTTCCAGATGTCGTAGACGAAGCCCGAGGTGTGGGTGATCAGGTGGCGCAGGGTGATCGGCCGCCGCGCCGGGCGCAGCCTCGGCTCGCCCGCATCATCGAAGCCTTCGAGCACCTGCGGCGCGGCGAGCTCCGGCAGCACCTCGGCGATCGGCCGGTCGAGCGCGAGCCGGCCCTGCTCGACGAGCTGCATCGCTGCCGTCGAGGTGATCGCCTTGGTCATCGAGGCGATCCAGAACACCGTGTCCGCGGTAATCGGGGCGCCGTCGGGCAAGGTGCGCGTTCCGAAGGCGCCCTGATAGACCGGCCCCTCGCGCGTCGCCGCCATCGCGACGACCC
Source organism: uncultured Alphaproteobacteria bacterium (assembly GCA_963814865.1). GTDB lineage: Bacteria > Pseudomonadota > Alphaproteobacteria > ATCC43930 > CGMCC-115725 > AP-15. The sequence continues at coordinate 281,608 of CAWFEN010000010.1, forward strand.
CCGGCACGTCGCCGCGGCCGGCAGCGTCCCTCAGCACCCGATCGATCTGAGGCAATTGGCGCATGATCCGTCTCCCTTGGCGGCTTGGCTCCGCTGAGTATCGGACCGTCATCGGCGATTTGAAATGGGGTGCCGAGGCACTGCCGAGGCGTGATCGAGCACCATCCTTCGATCAGGGCGCGCCCGCGCGGTCGATCAGATGGATGAAGGAGCCGAACACCGTGCCGCGCCGCAACCCATGCGTACCCAGATCGACATGGCTCGCGTCGGATGCCGACCACAGCGGTTGCGCGGCGCTCTCCCGAACCACCGTCGCGTGGTGGAATTCATGGCCACGGAAACGCGCGCCGGCCGGGCCGAGCGGTCCGGCGGCGAGCAGCGTGGCGCAGCGATACCCAAGAGACAGGCGGCGCCCGGCAAAGCTGGTTTCGAGCGGCAGCAGGCGCGCCATCGGGTGACGATGGCCGTCGGCGTCGATCAGGACTTCGCCGAGAACCATGTAGCCGCCGCATTCGCCATAGACCGGCTTGCCGCAGGCTGCAGCCAGCCGCAAGCCGTCGAAAAAAGCATCTGCCGCTCCGAGCCGGCCGGCCCACAGCTCGGGGTAGCCGCCGGGCAGGTAAACCGAATCCGACGCGGGATCGGGTGGCTCGGCGGCGAGTGGCGAAAAAAACGAGAGATCGGCGCCGGCCCGCCGCCAGCCGTCGAGCAGGGTCGGGTAGGCAAAGCGAAAGGCATCGTCGCGCGCCACGGCGATGCGCCGGCCGAGGGGCGGAATGCCGCCGGCCTCGGCTGCGCGGCCGAGCCCGGAGGGGCGTGCCAATTCCAGCAGCCGATCGATGTCGATGGCCGCTCCGATCCGCAGCGCGGCCCGTTCGATGACGGCCTCGGCTTCGGCGCTCTCAGCCGCCGGCACCAGTCCGAGATGGCGCGACGGCAGGCGCAGTGCCGGGTCCGCGGGCAGCGCGCCGAGAATGGCGAGGCCGGGCAGGTGCCGCGCCACGGCTGTTTCGAGCACGGCCCGGTGCCGCTCGCCCGCGACGCGGTTGAAGACGACGCCAGCGAGCGGGAGGTCCGGCCGATGGCCGGCAAAGCCGCGCAGCAGCGCCGCGACCGACGCGCCCTGGCCGCGCGCATCGACGACCAGCACGATCGGCCAGCCGGCGAGCCGGGCGAGATCGGCGGTCGAGCCCGCCTCGCCATCGGCGCCGGTCCCGTCGAACAGGCCCATGACGCCTTCGCACAGCACGATCTCGGCCGACGCCTCGAGTTCGCCGACGAGCCCGGCGAGGGTTTCCGGCCGCATTGCCCAGACATCGAGGTTCGGGCACGCGCCGCCGCCGGCGAGCGCGTGAAAGGTCGGATCGATGAAATCGGGGCCGGCCTTGGCCGCGGCAACGCGCCCGCCGCGGCGGCGCAGATGCCGCAGCAGCCCTGCCGTCACCAGGGTCTTGCCGCTCCCGGAAGCCGGGGCGGCCAGGATCAGTCCGCCCCCGGTCACGCTCCGACCCGCGTTATCGTCACGCGCGAATACCCCAACGCCGAGTTGTGTAAAAAATTCCGACCGGCCCCTGTCGCCTCGCTTCCCAGCCGATGAGGGATTCGAAAGTCATCAACCAGATAATCCCAGGTAACGGCAGCCTTGGCGGTTTAAACGTAAAGTCTTAAGCTTGGGGTAATTTATCATGTGAGCCTGACGGAATTCTTTACAGATGCGCGTCCGCTGCGACCGCGCGCGCGGCGTCGTTCTTCCGATACCATTGATATGACGTCCATAAATAGATTTGGCATGGATCGTGCGTATCTGCTCTAAGCGTAACGCATAAGCCTACCGCAAACGCATGGAGGGAAACAGTGCGCAAAGAATTGTTAGCAGGGGTAGCAGGCTCTGCCTTGTTGGCCCTCGCCGGGCCGGCGATGGCGGATTCGCTGACCCCTACCAGCTTTACCGGAACCGTAGGCATCGGCGGATCGACCAGCATCCTCAACAAGGTCGGCACGGTCACCGCCGGCACGCCGACAGCGGCCAATGGCGACGTCTTCTTCGTCATAGATACGACGGGCAGCATGTCGCCGGGGATCGCGGCGGTAGAGAGCTCGCTCGAACAAACGGCGACCAATCTCGCGGCGCTCGGCACGTTCAATTTCGGCGTGGCGCAATATAGGGACAAAACGAACTCCGGCGGCTCGTTCGACTACCAACAAGTGTCGAATGTCCCCGAAACCGCTGCCGCCGCAGGCCATGAGATTGGTCTGCTCACGGCCAGCGGGGGCGGCGATAATCCGGAACAGGGCCTCTATGCGCTGCAGCAGGCGGCGACCACGACGAGCTGGGATGCCGGTTTCAAGCGGATCGCGGTAATCGTCGGCGATGCCCCGGCGCACAGCTCGCCCGGTCATCCGTTGGCGGCCGGCGGCGCCAACGTCAGCAACACGGCAACGACGCTGACCAGCAACGGCGTCACGATGATCGCGCTCGACGCCAGCGCGTTGACCGGCGACAACGGGCTCGACGCCTATGGCCAATTCGATTCGAGCACCGGCCTGCTGAGCAAGGGTGTCTCCGGCTCGTTCAGCGCGTTCACCAACGCCACTACCCTGACCGCCGAGATCACCAAGGCAGTCGGCAGCGCGTTCGCCAGCTACACCAACGTGTCGCTCGGTCTGGTTGGTCCGGCACCCACAGATTGCTCGGTGACCATGCCGGCGCCGATCACCGGCACCTTTACGCGCGCCAGCACCAACACCTTCGACTTTGGTGCGGTCGGGGTTAAGGGCTTGGCGGCGGGAACGTGTAGCTTCGAGATCGGGCTGTTCGAAGATGGCGCCTTGATCGGCAATGTCGAAACCGACACGGTGACGGTCGCGGGCGTGCCCGAGCCGGCAAGCCTTGCGATGCTGGCGACGGGCCTGCTCGGTCTCGGCGGAATCATGCGACGGCGCAAGAAACGCGGCTAGCTAGCTTTCGCGCTGAGAACGTTAGGGGCAGCCGCCGAGCGCGGCTGCCCCTAATCTTTTACTCGCCGAAAATTTCGAGCAGCGGTTGCAGGTGTCGCCGATACCGGCGCCAGCGCCCGACCGAACCGGCATAGAGCGGCTGGCGGACCTGCCAGGTGCTCTGCGTCACCACCACCCGCTCGGTGCGGTGAAACTCGAGGCAGGCCGGCTCCCATTCCAGGCCGAGAAAATCGATCAGCCGGCGCGCCTCGCCCTCCAGGTCGCCGACCAGCGCCTCATAGCCGATTTCCAGCATGCAGATCGGCAGCACGCGGCGCCAGTGCGCGACCAGCCGCTCGACCTGTTGATGACGGTGAGCGCACTCCGCAAGGTCGTAGGAATACGGGTTGCCGCCGGCGAATAACTGGAAATAGCTCGACAGGCAGATGTCGCGCGGATCTCGACGGCAGATGATCATGCGGCTCGCCGGAAACAGCGCGGCGATCGTCCCCAGATTGAACAAATTGTCCGGCAGCTTGTCGGTAACCCGGGCGGCGTCGCCGCCGAGCCTGCCGAGAAAAGCGAGGTGGGCTTCGGCAAGCGGTGGCGCAGCCGCGACCCAGCGTGCCGCGGCGGGAGGGCCGGCATCCGCCAGCGGCAATGATTGGGCAAGGCGGCCGATATCGGTCAGCTCACCGGCGCCGAAGACCCGCGAATGGCTGGCGGCGATCTGCTCGACCAAGGTCGTCCCGGACCGCGGCATGCCGACGATGAACACCGGCAGTTCGGAGGCGACGCCGCCGGCAGCAACCGCGGCGAAGAATTGCGGCGTGAAGGTTTCGATCAGGTCATCGATCCGCCGCTCGAACGCGCCCGTGTCATAGCCGCGCGCGGCGGCGATCAACGCCTGCCGGGCCAGCGAATTGGCTGCGGCGAAGCAAGCGAACGCTTCGTCGTAATCGTCGACCCGGTCGAGCAGACTTCCCAGCGTGAAACCGGCGGCCACGCGATCGTTGACTTCGAGATCGGGCTTGGAAAGTAAATCGCGAAGGCGATCCATCTCGACTTTATCGGCACTCTGCTGCCCGGTCGCCGCCAACATCCGCCGGGCCTCGGCGAGATCGGGGTTTATCGCGAGCGCCCGACGCAAACAGATCACAGCCTCGTCGAAGCGGCCGAGCGCCCGCAACGCCCAGCCGAGGCTCGTCCACCCTTCGGCATAATCCGGGTCGAGCCCGACCGCATGACGAAATCGCTCAAGCGACGCGGCGGTATCGCCGGTGCGGAACTCGGACATCGCCAGCGCACGGTGCGCCAGTGCATCCGTCGGCTGCAAGGCCAGGATCTGCTCCTGGCAGCGGCGCGCATCCTCGAAGCGGGAATACTCGATCAGCACCTGCGCCAGATAGCCCAGCGCATAGACATGGCCGGGATTTAATCGCAGCGTCTCGCGAAAGGCGGCTTCCGCCTCGGCGAGCCGGCCGAGATTCCACAGGGCGATGCCGAGATTCAGATGGCTGTCCGCCAGCGTTGGATCAAGCTGGATCCCCCGGCGGCAGCTCGCCAAGGCGCCGACAAAATCGCGCTCTTTGCTCTGCTCACGCCCGAGACTGCTGTAGGCGAGCGCGTAATCGGGCTTTGATGCAATCGCGCGCCGATAGGAAGCGATCGCGTCCGGACGCTTACCGGCCGCGACATAGGCGTTGCCGAGGTTGAAGTGCGCCTCGGCGGCGTTCGGAAAAATCTCCAATACCTTGCCGATCAGCTGAATGGCGCGTTCCGGTCGGCTGCGGCCGGTCGCGATCGCGCCCAGCATGTGCATCGCATCCGGATGGTCCGGAACTCTGTTCAGGATCTTGCGGTAAAGCACCTCTGCCTTGTCGAGCCGTCCCGCGCGATGATAGGCGAGTGCCGCCTCTACTTCCGGGGCCGCCTTTGCCCAGCGCTGCCGCCGGGCGGCGTCGATCGTCGCCTTCATACCGTCGGGGCTCAGCCGTCGGGGCCGTCGGGGCCGAGCACCTCGAGCAGCGGTCCCAGATGCTGCCGGTAATTGCGCCAGCGGCCAACCGAGCGGTCGTAAAGCGGCTGGCGCACCTGCCAGTGGCTCATCGTGGTTACGGTGCGCTCGGTGCGATGGAATTCCAGACAGGCGGGCTCCCAGGCGAGGCCGAGAAAGTCGATCAGCCGCCGGCTCTCGCCTTCGAGATCGGCGACCAGCTTCTCGTATCGCACCTCGTGCAGGCGCAGCGGCAGAACATTTCGCCAATGCGCCATGATGCGCCTGACTTCCAGGCAGCGCCGCCCGCAATCGGGCAGATCGTAGGAAAACAGCTGCAGCCCGTCGGCAAACAGCTGAAAGTAGCACGAGAGGCTGATGTCGCGCGCATCGCGGCTGCAGTAGATCACCCTTGCGCCCGGAAACATCACGGCGATCAGGCCGAGATGCATACTATTGTCAGGCATCTTGTCGGTTACCCGGCGGGCGCCTCGGGCGAGGCGGCGAAGCCGTTCGATGTGGAGGTTGGAAAGGCGCGCCGCCAAGGTAGTATCGCCCTCGAACGCAGCAACCTTTCTCTCCGTCGTGCCGGCCACCGCAGCGGCGATCCGATCGATGTCATCGAGCTCGCCGGCGCCCGTTACCTGCGAATGGCTGGCGGCGATCTGCTCGACCAGCGAGGTGCCGGACCGCGGCATGCCGACGATGAAGACCGGAAGTTCCGACCGGTTGCCGCCCTGGTTGTCGGCAAAATATTCAGCAGTATGCGTATCGATCAGCAAATCCACGCGCCGCTTGAGCGCCGCGAAGTCGAAGCGCTGGTCGGCCGCTGTCTGCATGGCGCGGCGTTCGACGTTAGCCTGGTGATAGCGGGCGAAGGCGTCGTCGTAGCGGTCGGCATTGTCGAACAGCTTGCCGAGCGCGAAGCCGGCGACGATGCGGTCGCTCTGCGGCAGGCCGGGCTGGCCGAGCACCTCGGTCAGCCGGGCGATTTCGGCCTCATCGGAAGCGCCGCGCCCGGTGGCGGTCTGATGGCGGACCGCCTCGATGTTGGTCGGGTCGAGTTCGCGCACACGGGCGAGGCAGGCATCCGCTTCCTCGAACCGTCCGAGCAGGCGCAATGACCAGCCGAGCCCGATCCAGCCTTCGACCTGGTCCGGAGCGAGCGCGATCGCGCGGCGAAATCCCTCCGCCGCCGGCTCCAGATCCTTGCGCAGGATAAGGGTGCCGGCACGGGCCCGATGGGAGGCAGGATCGTCGGGCTTGAGCTTGATCGCCCGGTCGTGACACACCAGCGCCTCGTCGTAGCGCTCAAGTTCGGCGAGCAGCATGCCGAGGCTCCGATGCGTTTCAGCCCTTTCGGGCTCCAGCATCAGCGCGCGCAAATAGGCTGACTCGGCCTCGCCGAGGTTGCGAAGCCGGGTCAGCGCAGCGGCCAGGTTGAGCTGTGGCGCGGCGATGGTCGGATCCAGCGCGACTGCCATCCGGCAGCTCTCGACCGCCGCTTCCGATTGACCGAGTTCGTTCAGTACCCGACCTAGATTGCTGTAGGCCAGTGCCGATCCCGGGGTCAGCGCGATGGCGCGGCGATAACTGTCGGCTGCTTCCTCCCGACGGCCGACTTCGCGCAGCGCGTTGCCGAGATTGAGATGCGCATTCGCAAAATTCTGATTTTGCTCGAGCGCCTTGCCGATCAGTGCGATCGACTGTTCGAATTTCCCTTTGCTGAAGGCGACAACGCCGGAAAGGTGCAGCGCATCGGGATGATTCGGCGTCCGCTCCAGCACCTTCCGGTAGAATTGATCCGCCCGATCCAGCCGTCCGGCCCGATGCTGCTCGAGACCCGCCTGGATGTCGTGCACGTCCGATGCCTGGCGTTGCGGGACATTTGGAACAGTCTGGCTGTGCATGGATCTCCGGCGGCTGGGCTTCAGCCGCTTGCTCTGGGGTCAATTTCGTTCGGAGCGCCTGCCGCCGACCAGCATGGCGCCTCGGATTGCGGATCAGCCCGGCAATTTGTCGCCGTCGGGCGGGGCCGGGACCTCGAACGCGTTGACCATGCCGGAGAGGAAGGCGAAATAATTCGCCGCAGCGGTTAGCTCGACCAGCCACTGCTCGCCGTGCCGGTCCTTGAGCCGGTCGAACAGCGGCTGGTCGACGCGGTTGTTGCGCAGCAACTGGCGGGTGTAGGTCACGATGTCGCGCTCGTCGGCCGGCAATGCGGTGGGATCGCCCTTGGCGCGCAGCAGGTCGATCGTCGCCTCGGGCACGCCGGCGCGGCGCGCGGCGCCGACCTGGGCCGCCCAGACATAGGCCGCCTCCTTCTCACGCACCGCGGCGAGGATGGCGTGCGAGCGCAGCCTTGCCTCGACCACGCTGCCCTCGCGGAAGAAGGTGACGAGCGGCAGCACCCGCCCGGCGAGCGGCGGGCTGTGCAGCATGATGCTGAACGGGCCGCGCACCGAGCCGAAAACCTTGAGCACATCGTCGACGACAGCGTGGTGTTCGGCCGGCACGTCGGCCTTGCCGGTAACCGGAGCAATTCTCGGCATGGTTTCCTCTCCTCGATCAGATGCCCGGATAGGGTTTGCCCCAGCCGTCGAGATAGACGACATCGGACAGCGGCCCGCGGCCGACCGGTCCGAACCGGCCCATTGGATAGCCGATCGGCAGAATGGCGTAGGAGTGGTAGCCGGACGGGATGCCCATCGCCGCATCGACCTCCTTCTCGTAGCCGATGTGGCGGGTCGTCAGGGTCGAGCCCAGCCCCAGCGCGCGCGCCGCCAGCAGCATGTTCTGCACCGCGGGGTAGATCGACGAGCCGGCCGAGCGCCCTGGATTGGCGCCATCTTCGAGGCAGGCGACGATCCACACCGGCGCTTCATGATAATGGTCGGTCAGGTATTCGACGGCGGCGTGCTGGCGCTTGTAGCGGGCGGGGTCCGACCCGGGCGGCGGCGGACTGACTGGCGTAGCGCGGTCCGACCACCTCGTCGAACGCCTTCTTGTAATAGACCTGCACCGCCTTTTTGATCGCCGGGTCCTTCAGCACCAGAAAGCGCCAGCGCTGGGTGTTGCCGCCGCTCGCGGCCGCCTGCCCCGCCGCGAGGATCTTGCGGATCAGCTCGTCGGGCACCGGGTCCGGCTTCAGCCGCCGCATCGCCCGCATCGTGTGCATGATCTCGAATAAATCCGTTTCCCCTGAGGTTCCTTCGGGCATCCCATCCTCCGTGGCCGATCGCTGCCAAGGATAGGGGGGATCGACGCGACTTCACAAGAACGAAGGGCCGCGGGGCCCTGCCGACGCGGCATCGCGCAGGCCCGTGCCGACCTCGGGCCTTCGTCGCGGCAGGGTCCGAGATGCCGAGGATTGGCCGGTCAGCGTCGGATATCTTTACAGCTTGATGATAGTCCAAAGGAAATCTGGCGACATTTCAATTTGATACGACGTTGGCGTGCTTATTGCCTGCACCATATCGGCCAGTCGCTCCCGCCGACTCGTCGATCCTTGCGGAGAACGTTCAATGCAGCGACCGGTACCAACAGCTCAACCGCCGCTGCCGCTTGGCACCGCGGTATTGTCCCATGTTGCATTGTCATTACTGACGTGGAACGTCGTGCTGCGCGCCGCGGCTTTGCTGATCCGCGGCCTGAGCCGTGCGTCGCCGTAACGGCAGCAGGACAGCGGGTGCCGCGCCCGGGAGCGATCAGGGCCGCCGCGCCTCCGGGAGGCGCTGGTCGGCGAGGTGCATCGCCTTGTCGAGCCGGCCATAAAAGCGCCCCCCGGCGCCGCCAAAGAGCGGCCGGCCCGGTCCCGGCGCTTCGCTCCAGGCGGCGAAATCCACGCAGGCACCGGAGATCGGCGCGTCCGCTGCGGGACGCTTCGGCAACGGGGTCTGGTGCGAATACCGGCCGGCCGCCGCTGCCTTGCCGGTGGTCCGCGGCGCCGCGGCGTCATCGCACAGGCCGCTGTCGTGCAGCACGCGCCCCAAATAAGCAGCGACCCCGGTCACGAGTTTAGCGGGGGGCCGTCCCGCATCGACCCAGGCATTCATATTGCCGATACCCCAATTATAGGCGGCGATGGCGTCTGGCCAATTGCCGTAACGCCAATAGAGCCGCGCCAGATAGGCGCGTCCGATGGTGCGGTTTTCCGCCGCGTCGAACCGATCGCCCCCGCCGACATCCGTCGCCGCCGCGGCGCTGACCTGCATCGGCCCCTGCGGTCCCGTCAGGTCGTCCCGCCACATCGCCGCATCGCTGCCGTGGCTCGATTCCGCTCCGTCCACCGCCAACGCCACCCGATCGAGCGTGGTGCGCTGACCTTGCGCCGCTGCCGCCGCAACGGCTTGGCTGAAGACGAGGGCAGTGACCGCCGATCGCAGGCAACAACGCATCCTTGGCATCTCCTGTCGCTGGGTCGCGGCAGCATACCCGGCGTCAGGAGGCCGTCAAAGCAACAATCGTGTTGTTAAGCAACAATTGATAATCAGTTTTCGTTAATCAAGATATGGTAGTTATCTTCACCATTCTCCCGGCTTATATAGATGTTGTGTGCGGACGGCGTCCATGACCTCACAGCACCTCGAACAGCCAGGCCGTGCCCGGTCGGCGCCGGCGATCCGGCTCTTGGCCTTGCCTCGCGTTCCGTTTCAGGTGCCGGGCGTCTGCGCTGATCGGCATCGGCTCAGGAGCAAGGTTCGCCGCGCGGCGATAGTCGATCGACGCTTCGAAGACCGCCGGGCCGCCCGACCCTATTCGATCACGATACGGGGCGGGGCGGGCCGCCCGCCGTTGGCGCCGCCAACTTTTTCCCAGACCCGCGCGGCGATGGCGCGGAAGACGAGGGAGTGCGGGTTCTGGGGATCGGAGACGGTGATCGGGCGGCCTTCGTCCGAGGTCTCGCGGATCTGCAGGTCGAGCGGCACCTCGCCCAGGAACTCGGTGCCGAGCAGCTCGGCCTCGCGGCGGGCGCCGCCATGGCTGAAGATCTCGCTGCGCCCGCCGCAATGCGGACACAGGAAATAGCTCATGTTCTCGACGATGCCGAGCACCGGCACCTCGACCTTGCGGAACATGTTCAGCCCCTTGCGGGCATCGAGCAGGGCGATGTCCTGCGGGGTCGAGACGATGACCGCACCGGCCAGCGGCACCTGCTGCGCCATCGTCAGCTGGGCGTCGCCGGTGCCGGGCGGCATGTCGACGACCATGATGTCGAGCTCGCCCCATTCCACCTCGCGCAGCATCTGCTGCAGCGCGCTCATCACCATCGGCCCGCGCCAGATCATCGGCGTGTCCTCGGGCACAAGAAAGCCCATCGACATCGCCTTCAGCCCATAATTCTCCATCGGGATCAGGACCTTGCCGTCGCGCGAGCGGGGCCGGCCGGAGATTCCGAGCATGCGCGGCATCGACGGGCCGTAGATATCGGCGTCGAGCACCCCGACGCGCAGGCCGTTTGCCTTGAGGCCCAGCGCCAGGTTGGCGGCGACCGTCGACTTGCCGACGCCGCCTTTGCCCGAGGCGACGGCGACGATGGCGCGTACGCCGGGAACGAGGCCGCGCTCGCGCCGGGCCGCTGCTGCCGGGTGCGCCGGCCTGCCCCCAGGCGCCGCCGCCGGCGGCTGCGCCGGGCCGCGGGGCGGTGCCTGCGCGGTCAGCACCGCCGTCACCGAGAGCACATCGGGCAGCGCCTCGACCGCCCGTTCCGCCGCCTTGCGCAGCGGCTCCAGCCGCGGCCCGCGCGCCGGATCGACCTCGATCGCAAAGGCAACGTTGCCGTCGCGGATGACGACCCCCGATACCATGCCGAGCGCGACGATGTCGCCGTCCCGGTCGGGATCGGCGATCGTTGCCAGCGCGTCGAGAATTTGTCGTTCGGTGACGGCAGCCATCTCGTGTTCCCCGGCCGGCGGGGCGGAGCCGCACGCCTACCCGATCGTGGCGCTTGGTTCCGGGCGCCGGTTGAGTCAAGAGTAGCGGGCGAACGAGCCGGTGGGCCGCTTCACGCAGCAGATCGGCCGACCCGCTGCGACCGGCCCACGAGCACCGCCGGACCAGTGGGATTTGGGTCCGACAGCTCGACTTGACAACACCCGCGCAGCCCCTCTGGGGTCGCGCGCCGCAACCTCGCAGACCGTAGACGGTCGCAATCCGAAGGCGACGCCGCGGAAAGGTTCTAGATCGATGTTCTGGCAAAGTCAGGGCGGTGGCCCGTGGGGCGGCGGTCCGCGCGGCGGCGGCCCCTGGGGTGGCGGCCCCCGCAGCAATGGCGGCGGCACCGGTCCGCGCGGCCCGCGCGCGCCCGATTTCGAGGAATTGCTGCGCCGCGGTCAGGACCGGTTTCGCCGCATCCTACCCGGCGGGTTCGGCTCCGGCACCGGGATCGCCGTCGTCGTCATCGCCGTTCTCGTCATCTGGCTGGCAAGCGGCTTCTACCGCGTGCTGCCCGACGAGGTTGGGGTCGTGCTGCGCTTCGGCGCCTATAACCGCACCACCCAGCCCGGCCTCAATTATCACCTGCCGGACCCGATCGAGAGGGTGCTGACGCCGAGCGTCACCCGCGTCAACCGCACCGAGATCGGCTATCGCTCCGGCGAGACCGGGACCGGCCGCGAGGTGGCGGCGCGTCAGGTGCCGGAAGAGGCGCTGATGCTGACCGGCGACGAGAATATCGTCGACATCAACTTTACCGTCTTCTGGGTGATCAAGGACGCGATGGCGTACCTGTTCAACATCCGCGACCAGGAGCTGACGGTCAAATCGGCGTCCGAGAGCGCGATGCGCGAGGTCATCGGCGAGACGCTGATCGCTCAGGCGCTGGCCGAAGGGCGGGCCAAGGTCGAGGCCGACACACAAAAGCTGCTGCAGTCGATCCTCGACAGCTACGGCGCCGGGATCGAGATCACCCAGTTGCAGCTGCAGCGGGTCGATCCGCCCGCCGAGGTCATCGACTCCTTTCGCGACGTTCAGGCGGCACTCGCTGACCGCGCCCGGCTGCGCAACGAGGCCGAGACGTATCGCAACGGCATCATCCCCGGGGCGCGCGGCGATGCGGTGCAGATCGAGCAGCAGGCCGAAGCCTATCGCCTGGCGACCGTTGCCCGCTCGCAAGGCGATGCCGCTCGTTTCCTTTCAGTCTACCACGCGTTCAAGGCGACGCAGGACGTGACCCTCGAACGGCTTTACCTGGAGACCATGGAGGAGGTGCTGAAGAACAGCAACAAGGTGATCATCGACAAATCCGCCGAGGGCGGACAAGGGGTGCTGCCCTACCTGCCGCTGCCCGCGCTCGGCACCGGCCGTGCCGCGCCGGCCTCGGGAGGCACCGCCGCGTCGGAATCCGGCGCGGTGCCGCCGATGCTTTCGCAGCCGGCGATGCCGGCCGCACCGCCAAGCGGTGGGCAGCAATGACACGGCGCCGGCGATGAGGCCCGGACGATGAACCGCCGCGCCCTTCTCGTCGTTGCCGTAGCGTTCGTCGTCATCGGCATTTTCGCGATGAGCTCGCTGTTCATCGTCGACCAGACCGAGCAGGCACTGGTGCTCCAACTCGGCCAGCCGCAGCGGGTCATCGAGAAACCCGGCCTGTGGGTCAAGAAGCCGTTTATTCAGAACGTGATCATCTACGACAAGCGCCTGCTCGATTTCGAGCCGCCGCCCGAGGAGGTCATCGCATCCGATCAGAAGCGGCTGATCGTCGATACCTATGCGCGCTACCGCATCACCAACCCGCTGCTGTTCTATCAGACCGTCGCCTCCGAACTTACTGTTCGGGCCCGGTTAGGCGCGCTGGTCAGCGGCAGCTTGCGGCAGGTAATCGGCAATGTGACCCTGTCGGCGCTGCTGTCGCCGGAGCGGGCGACAATCATGCGGCAGATCCGCGACGAGGTCGCCGGACAGGCCAAGTCCTTTGGCATCGATGTCGTCGATGTCCGCATTCGCCGTGCCGATTTGCCGCCGCAAAACAGCGAGGCGATTTATGCCCGCATGCGCTCCGAGCGCCAGCAGCAGGCGGCCCTGTACCGCGGCGAAGGCGCCCAAGCAGCGAAAACCGTTCGCGCCAACGCCGACCGCGAACGCACGGTCATCCTCGCCGACGCGCAGCGCGACGCGCAGAAAGTGCGCGGCGACGGTGACGCCAAGGCCATCGAGATCTACGCCACGGCCTATAACCAGGATAAGAATTTCTTTGCCTTTTACCGGTCGCTGCAGGCCTATCGCGACGCGTTTGACGGCAGCAATACGTCGTTCGTGCTGAACCCGAACAGCAGCTTCTTCCGTTTCTTCGAGAATCCGGGCGGGACGCTGGCCCCGGCGCCGCCCGCGGTGCCGGAGAGCGGAGAACCGCGCCGGCGATGAGGGATTTATGGACGGCGTTCGCTCTCGTCCTGGTGATCGAGGGCGTTCTCTACGCCTTGTTCCCGGAAGGCATGAAGCGGGCCGCGGCACGGGCCGTCGCGATCCCGCCGCAGGCCTTGCGGATGGCCGGCCTCGCCGCCGCCTGCGCCGGCGTCGGCCTCGTTTGGCTGGTGCGCCACTGATCCCGACCGCGAGCGAGTGGCGCTCCTTCGCCGAGACCGCGGCCGGCTGACACGATGTAGCTGGCCTGCGGAACGGTTCTCCCGTAAACTCGACAGCTCATCAACAGACGCCGTGCCGGTGAGGTCGAATAGTACGGCCCCGGTGCGACGCGAGGAGTCGATTTCGGTGTCGTCCCGTCTTTCGCGCCTGACGCGCCATGCCGCGGTGGCTGCGTTCCTGATGATCGTTCCGGCGGCCCTGATGACGGGTCCGGCTGCGGCCCGCCCGGCGCCGGACGGTTTTGCCGATCTCGCCGCCCGGCTGCTGCCGGCGGTCGTCAACATCTCGACGACGCAGACGCTGAAAGCGGACCGCGGCACCGATCCGGCCGGACCGGAGCTGCCGCAGTTTCCGCCGGGCTCTCCGTTCGAGCAGTTCTTCCACGATTTCTTCGAGCACGGCCTGCCCAAGGGCGACAGTCCGGAGGCGCTGCCGCGCAAGGCCACCTCGCTCGGCTCCGGCTTCATCATCGATCCGGCCGGCTACATCGTGACCAACAACCATGTGATCGCCGACGCCGACGAAATCACCGTCATCCTGCACGACAACACCAATCTGAAGGCAAGGGTCGTCGGGCGCGATCTCAAGACCGACATCGCGCTGCTGAAAGTCAAAGCCGACAAACCGCTGACCGCGGCGAGCTGGGGCGACAGCGATGTCGCGCGCGTCGGCGACTGGGTGCTGGCGATCGGCAACCCGTTCGGCCTCGGCGGCAGCGTCACCGCGGGCATTCTGTCGGCGCGCCAGCGCGACATCAATTCCGGCCCCTATGACGACTTTCTGCAGACCGACGCGCCGATCAACCGTGGCAATTCCGGCGGTCCGATGTTCAACATGGACGGCCAGGTGATCGGCATCAACACGGCGATCTATTCGCCCTCCGGCGGCTCGATCGGGATCGGCTTCGCGATCCCCTCAGCACTCGCCAGGACCGTCGTCGCCGAGCTCAAGAACGAAGCCGATCACACCGTGCACCGCGGCTGGCTCGGCGTGCGCATCCAGGCGGTGACCGACGAGATCGCCGAAAGCCTCGGGCTCGACAAGGCGCGCGGCGCGCTGGTCGCCAGCGTCAACGACAAGGGCCCGGCCCAGGCCGCCGGAATTCAGCCCGGCGACGTGGTTCTGACCTTTGACGGCAAAGCGGTCGAAGACATGCGGCGCCTGCCGCGTCTGGTGGCCGAGACGCCGGTCGATAAGACGGTCGCGCTGACCGTCTGGCGCAAGCGCAAGGAGACGACCGTCGAGGTCAAGCTCGGCCGGCTCGACGAGAGCGCCGAGCAGCAGGCCAGCGTGCAGGCCATTCCCAAAAAGGACACTGCGGCGGAGCAGGGCGTGGTCAAGACGATGGGCCTGACGCTTTCCGCCATCACCCCCGATCTCAAGGACAAGTTTTCGCTGGCCGACGATGCCAAGGGCGTCGTCGTGGTCGAGGTCGCCAAGGACAGCTCTGCCGCGGCCAAGGGCGTGCGCCCCGGCGACGTCGTCATGGAGGCGGCTCAGCAGGAGGTCAAAACCCCCGACGAGATGAGCCGCAGGATCGACCAGGAAAAGAAATCGGGGCGCAAGTCGATCCTTCTGCTGGTCGATCGCCAGGGCGATCTCCGCTTTGTTGCGCTCCGCTTCGATCAGGGCTGAACGGGGCTGCGTTCACGTCACGATTTCGTCCCGCCGATACCCCTGCGCGTAAAGCAGCGCGGTCAGGTCGGCATGGTCGATGCGCCAGCGCACCGCGGCGGCGACCATCGGCTTGGCGTGAAAGGCGATGCCGAGCCCGGCCGTCTGCAGCATCGGCAGGTCATTGGCGCCATCGCCGACGGCCATCGTTTGGCCGAGCGTCAACCCGAGCTCCGCGGCGAGCGCGACCAGCGTTTCGTGCTTGGTCGCGCCGGTGACGATCGGCGGCGCCAGCGTCCCGGCCAGCCTGTCGCCGTCGAGCGCCAGACGGTTGCAGACGACACGGTCGAAGCCGAGCGCTTGCGCAACCGGCTCGGCGAAGACGGTGAACCCGCCGGACACCAGCGCGGTATGGACACCGGCGCGGCGCAGGGTCGCGATCAGGGCCCGGGCGCCCGGCATCAGCCGGATGCGCCGGGCGGCCGCGTCGAGCACGCTCGCCGGGAGGCCGCGCAACAGGGCGACGCGCTCGGCCAGCGCATCCACGAAATCGATCTCGGCGTTCATCGCGCGCCGGGTGATGTCCGCGACATGCGCCCGCATGCCGAGGAAATCCGCCAGCTCCTCGAGCATCTCGTTCTCGATGATCGTCGCTTCGAAATCGGCGACGAGGAGGCGTTTCCGACGCCCTTGCGCGGGCTGGACGACGATGTCGATGGGCCGGTCGCCGACCGTCGCCCGCGCCGCTGCCTCGGCGGCTTCGCGCGACCCGTCGCAGGCGATGTCGCAGGCGATGCCGGCCGCCAGAAAATCGGCCTGGGCGCCCAAGGCGCCGCCGAGCTCGGCCGCGATCCTGGGCAGGTGCCGCCCGGCACCCGGGCCGGCGATCAGCGTGATGATTGTGCGGCGGCGGCGCTGCATCGGGCTCTGTGCATGGTTCGAGACGCGTCCTGGCGGGCGCCTCACCATGAGTAGCTAAGTCAATCGCATAAAGAAAACCTCATCTGAAGGAGCGGCCGCCGGGGCGGGTCGCGAAGGATGCGATGGCCATTCAACGGGCGCAGGACACCGTGATCATCGTCGCCGGGCCGACCGCGAGCGGCAAATCGGCGCTGGCATTCGACCTAGCCGCACATTACCGGGGCACGATCGTCAATGCCGACGCCCTGCAATGCTATCGCGATCTGCGCATCCTCTCTGCCCGACCGGACGAAGCGGCGGAAGCGCGGATGCCGCATCGGCTCTACGGCTTTCTCGATGCGGCCGTGCGCGGCTCGGCGGCGGAGTGGCGTGTGCTTGCTCTCGACGAGATCGCCGCGGCGACCCGTGCCGGGCATCTGCCGATCCTGGTCGGCGGCAGTGGTCTCTATATGCGGGTGCTTGCCGACGGCCTGGCGCCAATCCCCGAGATCCCCGAGACGGTCCGCGACGAGGCCGCGGCGCTGCACCGGGCGCTGGGCGGCCCGGCCTTCCGCGAACGCCTCGCGGCATTGGATCCCGAGGCCGCAAGGCGCCTGTTTCCGGGCGATCGGCGGCGCCTGGTGCGCGCCTATGAGGTGGTGCGCGCCACCGGGGTGCCGATCGGCGCGTGGCGCGCCCGCCCGCATCCCGCCGCGCCCTGCCGGTTGGCGACGATCCTGCTGATGCCGCCGCGCGACACGCTCTATGCCGCCTGCGACGCGCGCTTTGCCTTGATGATCGAGCGCGGCGCGCTCGCCGAGGCGGCAGCGCTGGCGGCGCGCGGCCTCGATCCCGAACTGCCGGCGATGAAGGCGGTCGGGCTCCCCGAGCTCCTGCGCCACCTGCGCGGCGAGATGCCGCTCGGCGCGGCAATCGCCGCGGCGCAGCGGGCGACGCGGCGTTACGCGAAGCGCCAAACCACCTGGTTCCGCCATCAGACGTCCGCGGGCCTAATCCTCGATGAGCAATTTTCGGAAAGATTGCTGCACCGCTCACGTCAGTTTATTGACGAGTTTGTATTGACCGGGCGGGCATAGCCGATTACGGTGCGCGCCCCGCCGGGGTCGGCGCTGCTCTGCGGCCCGTCCCGATGCGGCCTTTTTTCACCGAAGGAGATCGTCATGTCGGCCGAGCCGATCAGTGGAGCGGAAATCGTCATCAAGGCGCTCGTCGACCAGGGCGTCGATGTCGTTTTCGGCTATCCCGGCGGCGCGGTCCTGCCGATCTATGACGCGCTCTACAAGCAGAATGCGCTGCGCCATATCCTGGTGCGCCACGAACAGGGTGCCGTCCACGCGGCCGAGGGCTATGCCCGCTCGACCGGCCGGGTCGGTGTCGTGCTGGTGACGAGCGGTCCGGGCGCGACCAATGCAGTCACCGGCCTGACCGACGCGCTGATGGATTCGGTTCCGGTGGTCTGCCTGACCGGGCAGGTGCCGACGCATCTGATCGGCAACGACGCCTTCCAGGAGGCCGACACCACCGGCATCACGCGGCCGTGCACCAAGCACAATTACCTGGTCAAGGACGTGCGCGAGCTGGCGCGCATGCTGCACGAAGCCTTCTATGTCGCCAAAAGCGGCCGGCCGGGGCCGGTCGTCATCGATCTGCCGAAGGATGTTCTGTTCGCGCCGGGCCCTTACAGTGGGCCGGAGGAGGGGCATCACAAAAGCTACCGCCCGCAGCTGATGCCCGATCCGGCTCGCATCGGCCAGGCCATGGAGCTGATCGCCGCGGCCAAGCGGCCGCTGTTTTACGGCGGTGGCGGCCTGATCAATTCCGGCCCCGAGGCGTGCGCGCGCTTTACCGAGCTGGTGCGGCTGAGCGATGCGCCCTGTACCTTGACCCTGATGGGGCTCGGTGCCTTGCCCGCCAGCGACCCGCATTTTCTCGGAATGGTCGGCATGCACGGCACTTACGAGGCCAATCTGGCGATGCACGATTGCGACTTGATGATCGCCGTCGGGTCGCGCTTCGACGATCGGGTGACGGGGCGGCTCAATGCGTTTTCGCCCGGCTCGAAGAAGATCCACATCGACATCGATCCGTCCTCGATCAACAAGAACGTGCGCGTCGACGTGCCGATCATCGGCGATGTCGGCCACGCGATGTCGGCGCTGCTCGCCGCCTGGCCGGCCGGGCCGCGCCGCGGCAGCGCCGAGCGGGCCGAATGGTGGCGGATGATCGAGGACTGGCGCGCCCGCGACTGTCTGCGCTACGACCGGAGCCGGCGCGATTTGATCAAGCCGCAATACGCGATCGAGCGGCTTTACGCGCTGACCCGCGGGCGCGACGTCTACATCACCACCGAGGTCGGCCAGCATCAGATGTGGGCGGCGCAATTCTTCAAATTCGAGGAACCCTATCACTGGATGACGTCGGGCGGGCTCGGCACGATGGGCTATGGGCTGCCGGCGGCGATCGGCGTGCAGATCGCCCATCCCGAGGCGCTCGTCATCGACATTGCCGGCGAAGCCTCGATCCTGATGAACATCCAGGAGATGTCGACCGTTGCGCAGCACCGGCTGCCGGTCAAGGTGTTCATCATCAACAACCAATATATGGGCATGGTCCGGCAGTGGCAGGAATTGCTGCATGGCGGGCGTTACTCCGAGAGCTACACTGCGGCCCTTCCGGATTTCGTCAAGCTGGCCGAGGCGTTCGGCGCCGTCGGGCGGCGGATCGAGGACCCGGCTGAGCTCGACGACGCGATCGACTGGATGCTGAAGGCTCCGGGGGCGGTGATCCTCGATGTCGCGGTCGACCCGAAGGAGAATTGCTTTCCGATGATCCCCTCGGGGGCGGCCCATAACGAGATGCTGCTCGGCCCCGAGGACGAGGCCGCAAAGCCCGTGTCGGAGGAGGGCATGGTGCTCGTATAACGGCGTCACCGGTGATGGACCGCACAAACATCGTCATTCCGGGACGACCCGCAGGGCCGTCCCGGAACCCAAGAACACCGGCAGTAACAGGCGTGCACGAACGCCCGTGCGATCCCGGCCAGCCGTCAGTGTCCGTAGGTTCCGGGCTCGCGGGCCGTGCCCCGCGCCCCGGAATGACCAGGAGCTTGGCCGGTGGCTGACATCGAACGCCATGCGATCGCCGTGCTCGTCGACAACGAGCCGGGCATCCTCGCCCGCGTCGTCGGGCTGTTTTCCGGGCGCGGCTACAACATCGAGAGCCTGACCGTGGCCGAAGTCGATCGCGCCAACAAGCTGTCGCGGATCACGATCGTGACCTCCGGCACGCGGATGATCATCGAGCAGATCAAGGCGCAGCTGTCGCGGCTCGTCCCGGTCCACAAGGTCCACGATCTGACCGATGAGGGGCCGTTCGTCGCGCGCGAGATGGCGCTGATCAAGGTTTCCGGGAGAGGCGAGGCGCGCATCGAATCCTTGCGGCTCGCCGACATCTTTCGCGCCCGCGTCGTCGAACTCGACGACCGACAGCTTTGTCTTCGAGATGACCGGCTCGGCCGAAAAGCTGAACGCGTTCATCACCCTGATGGAGCCGCTGGGGCTGGTCGAGATCTCGCGCACCGGCGCCGTGGCGATCGCCCGCGGTGCGGCGGGCCTTTAGGCGAAATGCGAAGGTTCCGCCGGCCCGGCAATTTGCAAACCAGACTCGTCATTCCCACGCAAGCGGGAAACCAGGGCCAAGGCTCCGTCGCTCGCTCTGGACCCACGCTGTCGCGGGGGGGGGGACGACCTTAGGAAGGAGGGAAACATGCGGGTATATTACGACCGCGATGCGGATGTGAACCTGGTCAAGTCGAAAAAGGTTGCCGTCATCGGCTATGGCAGCCAGGGCCATGCGCACGCCAACAATCTGCGCGACAGCGGGGTCAAGGACGTCGTCGTGGCATTGCGCCCCGGCTCGGGCTCGACGCAGAAGGCCGAGGCTGCCGGCCTGAAGGTCGTGACACCCTCGGAAGCGGCAAAATGGGCCGACATCGTCATGGTGCTGGCGCCCGACGAGCTGCAGGCGCAGCTTTATACGAGCGATCTGCGCGGCAACATGCGCGAGGGCACCGCACTCGCGGTAGCGCACGGGCTCAGCATCCATTTCCGCCTGATCGAGCCGCGTCCCGACATGGACGTGTTCATGATCGCGCCGAAGGGGCCGGGCCACACCGTGCGTTCCGAATATCTGCGCGGCGGCGGCGTCCCCTGCCTGGTCGCGGTCGAGCAGAACCCGTCCGGCAACGCGCTCGAGATCGCGCTCAGCTATGCCTCGGCGATCGGCGGCGGCCGCGCCGGGGTGATCGAGACGACCTTCAGGGAAGAATGCGAGACCGATCTGTTCGGCGAGCAGTCGGTATTGTGCGGCGGGCTGACCTCGTTGATCCTCGCCGGCTTCGAGACCTTGGTCGAAGCGGGCTATGCGCCCGAGATGGCCTATTTCGAATGCTGTCACGAGGTCAAGCTGATCGTCGACCTGATCTATGAGGGCGGCATCGCCAACATGCGCTATTCGGTGTCGAACACCGCCGAGTACGGCGATTACTCGCGCGGGCCGCGGGTCATCGACGAACACGTGCGCGCCGAGATGAAGAAAATCCTCGCCGACATCCAATCCGGCCGCTTTGCCCGCGAATGGGTGCTCGAAAACACCGCCGGCCAGCCGAGCTTCAAGGCATTGCGCCGCCGCGCCGCCGAGCACGAGATCGAGAAGGTCGGCGAAAAGCTGCGGGCGATGATGCCGTGGATCAGCGCCAACCGTCTCGTCGACAAGACCAGGAACTGAGCCTTCCCGCGCGCCGGCGACCGCGGGGCCGGCGACGTCTGGGCCGCCGGCTGCCGCTTCAGTTGCGGATCAGCACGGCGCGGCGGTTTTGCGCTTCGGCCGCCGCGCCGGCAGGCATGGCTGCGCTTCCCGTCCGGCACGCGTTCTCGGCCTTGACCCGGTCGCCGGCGACGCCGCGCGCCCTCAAGGCGTCGCGAATTTGGTTGGCGCGCAACTGCGCGAGCACCGCCGGCCCCTCGCGCGCGCCCTCATCTTGCGAACAATAGGCCTTGATCGTGACGGTGATCTTTGGGTTGTCGCGCAGGAACGCGGCCTGCCGGTCGATCGTCGAGCCGGCGGATCGAGACAAGACGACCTTGTCCTTCTCGAAGAACACCGCTTCTCCGATGATCGGCGAAGGCGGCACCGCTGCCGAATAGTTCGTCTCTCCCGACCAGGGCGCGAATTTCAAAACCGAAACGGCCGCACCTATAACCACGATCAAACCGGCCATGACCGCGACGAGGCCAAAACCAAATCGTCCACGCCGGCGCGGATCGGTCTTTCCCACCGGGGCCGCTGCCGGCGCCGCATCGTCGAGCGGGATGCTGAAGACGTGGACTGGCCGGGCGATGTTCTTGACCCGCTGCTCGCCCATGTCCTCGAAGCCGAAGCCGAGCTTGTCGCGCACCTGGTCGCGCACGACCTGGCTGACGCAGATCCCGCCCGGCGGGGCCAGGCCCTCGAGGCGCGCCGCGACATTGACCCCGTCGCCGAAGATGTCGGTCTCATCGATGATGATGTCGCCGAGATTGATGCCGATGCGCAACACGATCGGGTCTTTGGCACGATTGCGGGCGTTGCGCGAGCCGATCTCGCGCTGGATGTCGACGGCGCAGCGCACCGCATCGACGACGCTGGCGAATTCGACGAGCAGGCCGTCGCCGGTCGTCTTGACGATGCGGCCGCGGTGCTCCTCGATCTTGGGGTCGGTAACCTTTCGCCTGACTTCTTTCAGAGCGAAAAGCGTCCCCTCCTCGTCCTCGCCCATCAGGCGCGAATAGGCGACGACATCGGCCGCCAGGACGGCGGCGAGTCTGCGCTCGCTGCGTTCATGCCCCTTGAGGTTCATCCGCTCAACCCTGACGCAAGCACCGCGCGCAAACCGACCCCGCTTGCCGCCGATCCGCGGCAAGGGACCGCGCAGGTTGCGGCCGGTGCGGCCGAACGCGAGACGCGTCGCCGCGGGGGTGTTACTTGCGGCGTCCCGCTCCTCCCCCGCCGACATGCACTGCCGCCGGCCGGGCCGCGATCTGCGGGACGCCGTGGCCGATCATCCCGCCTGCGCGATACGATGCCGCCGGGGTCTGGAAAACCTGCGGCTGCCCGAATTTCTGCATTCCGCCGCGATAGCCTTGCGTCGAGTTTTGGAAGACCTGCGGCCGGCCGTATTGCGGCGCGCCCCCACGGTACGCCTCGCCCGGGTTATGCCCGACCTCGGACCGGCCCAACTCCTGCCGCGGCCGTTCGCCGCCGCGCCCGGGGAGCCCTGCCGCCGCCGGGGCGCGGCGCCCGACCGCAGCCTCGGGGTTTGCACGGCCTGGTCCGGCTTCGCGCTGAGCCGCCGTGTTGGCGCCGCCCGGCCCCATCATGGTCCGCATCGCCGACGGCATCACCCGGGGCGCTTCCCGCATCACCGCCGCACGCTCCAACCGGTCCGTCGGCAGCCGCATCATTTCGTGGTTCACCTGGCGGGCACCGGCGAAGGCATCGCGCGACACCACGGTCGCGAACCGCCGGTTGAAATATTGCCCGCGCCAAGCGTCCGGACCGCGCCCGCCATAGCCACGCGCCCCGAAATCGTGGAAATGTCCGTGCACCACGACGTTGACGCTTTCGACATAACCGGGACCCGCCGGGTACCAGGGCGAATAATCGTCGTCGGGTCCTAGAGGAAACCAGCCGATGTCGGGTCCGCCGTCCGCGCCGCCGGGGGAATTGTCCGACGTGTCGATGAAGGCGACCAGTGCCGGAGCGTAGACCGGATGGGGTACGACGGCGCCGGGCACCCAGCCCCAATGCCCGTCGACGTTGATCCAGCGGCCGTAATGGAACGGCGCGAAACCCCAGGGCTGGTCGTCGATCCAGGTCCAGCCCCAAGGCGCGATCGAATCCCAATGGCCAAACCGGTATGGTGCCCAATCGTCCGGCACCGAAGTCGGGAACCAGACCGGTCCGGCATCAGGGAGCGTCTCCCAGCGGCCGTAACGGTCGAGCGCGTCGTATCCGGTCGTCTCGGGCGAGACGTACTGGGCCGATTGCGGCGGCGGCTGGGGCTGGTTATCGGCCTCTTCGACCCATAGCAGAAAATCGTCGGCCGGTGCATGGCCCGCATCGGCGACCGCCGAATTGGCCTTGGCAGACCCCGATTGGGCATTTGCCGTGGCCGGAGCGGGGCTCGACGGCGACGGCCGGCTTTCGGCAACCGCGGCGGGGGGACTGGACGATGCGGGCGGTGGTTCGCTGCTTGGGCCGGTTTTGGCTTCGGGCGGAGCGGCCGGCAAGGCGGCTTGGGGCGGGTTGGGCTCGGGCGCTGCCGGCGCCGTTGTTGCCGACGCCGGGATCGAAATCGGCGCCGCGGCATTCGCGCCCGCCGCATGGTGCTCGGTAGTCACCACGGCAGGATAGTTCCCGGCGACCTGCACTTCCTCGCCGGCGGCGATCGGAAGGTCGGCCTGTCCTCCGACGAAACGCGCCTTTCCCTCGAAGACGACAATTCGCGTCGGCTGGTCGGCGGTGCCGGTGTCGATGTCGTAGGCCCCGGCTTGCAGCAGCCACAGCGAGCCGCGCGGCATTTCCAGCTCGACGCTTTGGCCGTCCTCGAGCTTGCTCAGCTGTAGATGGACGCGGCCGTAACGAACGCTCGCCTCGATCAGCTGGTCGCTCAGATTGAGCATGTTGAGCCAGGTGTCGCCCGACATCTGGATGGCATCGGGGCCGATCCGTACCCTCGCGCGCGCCATCGCTCCCGTTTTCAGCGACATGTCCTGGCAGACCGGCTGATTGAAGTCCGCTTGCGACCAGGACAGCGCATCGGCTCGGCCGGGCTCGCCAGGCTCGCCCCGCAACGCGTAGGCGACCTCGCCGGAAATGTAGTTGAGGCTGCCGACGCGGGCGGGAGGGTCCTCCGCGAGAGCCGGCGCAGCCAGCACGACGGCGAGGCCGAACCAACTTGCAAGAAGGCGGCTGAGAGGCCGAGCGGCGGGAAAACGAGCGGCTCGGGGGAAGAGCGAAGCCCGTGTCAGCAGTTGGGTGACCAATCGCGCGAACCACCATCCCGTAACGGTTCGAACGGCTGTCGCATTCTACTGTCGATAGCCATTCCTAATCAACAATTTCGTAATGGCTGTCTGCAACTGTTAACGGTCCACCAAATCTCGATGGGTCGGCGCGCAAATCTTAACGAGAATAAGAACAAAACAGGAATATTGGGATATACTTCGCTTCCCGGTTGCAATGTCGTCGCTCTTATGTTGAAATGACGCTGGTAGTATTTGCGTTGCGATGGCGGCTTTGCCGTATGAGCAGCAGTATCGGCATGAGCGCGGAACGGAATGGTTGCGGATGTCGCGGCCGAGCCCTGTTTCACAGCTTCGCCGTTGTGTTGCCGGCCGTTCTCTTCGCGGCGATCGCGGTTTTCGCAGCCGATCCGGGCGGCTTCGCGGCCGAGCCCGCGGCCGGAACAGCGGCGCCGGCGCGGCCGGCACCCAAGTCGCCAACGGTCGAGGAGTGGCTGAACCAGACGGTGCGGCTGCGCGACACGGTGCAGGCGGTAGATCGGCCGGCATCCGACGGCAAGCCGGCCGGTGAGATCCGCGCCGGTGCGGAGGTCAAGGCGATCGGCCTGGTCGCGGGCAAGCGCTGGGTGCAGATCGAGTTGCCCGACCACTCTCTCGCCTATGTGCCCAAAGACGCGATCGAATTCGAGAACGATGCCGGTGCGCCCGTGCCGCCGGCCGGCCAACAGCGCCCATCACCGGCAGCATCGGGCGGAGCGATACCGTCCACGGCAGCACCATCTACCGGGGCGCCGTCCATCGGGGCGCCGTCCATCGGGGCGCCATCCATCGGGGCGCCATCGACGACGAAACCACCAGAGACAACGGCCGCCGCGCCCGGCGCGATCCGCGGACCGGTGACCAGGGTGCCGAATGCAGCGACATTGGTCGTGGCCGATCAGCGCATCCGACTCTCCGGCATCGATCCGGGGCCGCAGGAAGCCCTGCCGCCGTTCGAGACCTGGGTGCGGAGCCAGGGGACGCTGTCGTGCGAGCCGGATGCGCAGACGGGCCGGTATCGCTGCTTTACCGGCGGCGGGATCGATGTCGCCGAGGCGGCCATCCTGAATGGCGCCGGCCGGGTCGGCGACGGCGCGATTCCAGCCTACCGACAGAGCGAAACCGAGGCGCGTCAAGGGCATCGCGGCCTCTGGGCGCAACCTTGAAGTGCCCGAGCAGACGACGGACCGGAGGAGGCGAACATGAAGATGTGGCGATGGATGACGGTCGCAGCGACGGCGCAAATCGTCGTCTTGGCAGGATGCGTTCCCGCGGTGATGGCACCGACCGTGGTCGCGACCCCCGGACCGGGCAAGTTGCCCGCCGACTTCGCGTCCGATCATGCCGCGTGCACGGTGCAAGTCAGTCAGAAGATCGCCCCGGCGATAGCGGCAGCCAACAACCAGGTTGCTGGAACCGCATTGCTGAATGTCATGACCGGAACCGGCGACAATGCAGTGGCCGTGAACGCCCAGGCTACGGCCACGTTGCAGCAGCAATACGATGCTGCCTACTCGGCCTGCATGTACGCCAAGGGCAATAATGTGCCGGGCTATTACATGCAACCGACCTACTATGCCGAACCGACCCCGGCCCCCCGACCCAAGAAGCGGGTGGCCCACAAGCCGTCGCCGCCGAAAGCGGAATCGGGGCAAGCCTCGAATCCGGGCTTTGTCGTACCCGCGCCGACGGCCGCGCCGAGCGCCGGCTCGGGTTTCGTCGAACCCGCGCCAACGGCGGCAGCGACAGGCTCGGGCTCCGGCTTTGTTCAGCCGGCGCCGTCATCGCCCGGTCAATTTGCGACACCGCCGGCGAGCCACTGATGCCGCCGCCGATGGTTGCATCGGCCACCAGGCCCGGCAGCGCTAACAAAAAATAAACCCGTCCGGCGTTTCATTGCCGGTCGGAAGGCGGTCCGGCAATGCAGTCGCCAGTCAAATCGTGCCCTTCGCTGCGCACGCTGCTGATCGTGATGATCGCCGCGCCGATCTTGCCGACCGTCGCCTTTGCCCCGCTCGCGTTGCTGCGTCTGGCGCAGGGCTGGCACACGGCGACCGCCCTCGGCGAGATCGCCGTTGTCGGGCTGAGCGTGCGGGTGCTGGGCGGTTGCGTGGCGCTGGCAGCGGCGGGCCGGCTGATCCGGTCGACGAGGACGCTCGCGCGCACGGCAAAGGCGTTGGGCGATGGCGCGGTGCCGCCGCCGGCCCGCTCCGGCGTCGCCGACATCGATGGCGTCATCCGCGCGATGGCCGGCGCCGCCCGATCGTTGCGGCAGCGTTCGGAGGAATACGAGAAGGCCGAGGCGGCGCGGCGCGCGAGCGAGGCGCGGCTGCGCGATTTCGCCGAGACCGGGGCGGACTGGTATTGGGAATCGGGCCCGGACCACTGCTTCACCTATTCGTCCGATCACATCCGAACATTCGGCCAGGACCCGGCCAGCCGCCTCGGCCGCACCCGCTGGGAGCTCGCGTCGGACGTCGCCGGCGAACCGGGAAAATGGGCCGCCCATCAGGCGATGCTGGAACGGCACGAGCCGTTTCGCGATTTCAGATACCGGAGGAGGGTCGGAGCGCAGCCCGAGCACACCCTGTCGGTCAGCGGCAGACCGTTTTTCGATGCGTCGGGACAATTCCCGGGGTATCGCGGAACCGTGCGCGACATCAGCGAGCAGGTCCGCGCCGAACGCGTCTTGCGCGAGGCCAAGGCCGAGGCGGAAGCGGCGAGCGTGGCCAAATCGGAGTTCCTCGCCAATATGAGCCATGAGCTGCGTACGCCGCTCAACGCGATCCTCGGCTTTTCCGAGATACTGGAGCAGGGCACGGCCGGAAAACTGGACCGCCGGCAGCGGGAATATGTCGGTTACATCCACCAGAGCGGGGCACACCTGCTCGACATCATCAACGCGATCCTCGACTTGGCAAAGATCGATGCTGGAAAATTCGAGCTCGACGAACACGAAGGGGTCGATGTGCGCGCCCTCGCCGATTCCTGCATCGCCTTCGTCAGGGAGCAGGCGGCTGCAGGAGCCCTCCGCCTCGCGCTGGAGATCGAGCACGGGCTGCCGCCGCTCGTCGCCGACCCGACGCGGTTGAAGCAGATCCTGCTCAACCTGCTGTCGAACGCGGTCAAGTTCACGGAACGCGGCGGAGCGGTGGTTCTCGCCGCGCACCGTGCCGAAAACGGCGGCGTCGCGTTGCAGGTACGTGATACCGGTCCCGGGATGACGCAGGCCGAGATCGCGATCGCGCTCGAGCCGTTCGGTCAGATTGACACCGGTCTCGCGCGGCGGCACGAGGGTACCGGTCTCGGCCTGCCGCTGGCCCGCCGGCTGACCGAACTGCACCAAGGCTCGCTGCGGGTCGAGAGCGAAAAAGGCCGCGGGACGACGATAACGGTGGTGCTGCCGGCCGCACGGATAATGGCCGCCCCGGCCGCGCCAGCCCTGGTCCCGGCCGAAAGCTAGCTCCGAACGCGGCACCCTCGATCCCGATCCCGCCAGCCGCAGGCGGCTGGCGGGATCGCCGGCGATCGTGAACAATGTCCGCCGCCGAAGAGGCCGAAACTTTGTCGATCGCCGATGCGCGTCCTCCATGTCAGTGCCGAGCTCTATCCGTGGGTCAAATCGGGCGGGCTCGGCGACGTCGCCGCGGCATTGCCGCCGGCACTGACCGCGCTCGGCGTCGATGCCCGGCTGCTGATCCCCGGTTTCGCAGGGTTTCTCGACGTCTTCTCGGGCATCGGCGAAATCGCCCGGTTGCCCACACCGTTTGCGCCCGAGCGGGTGCGGCTGGGCCTGGTCAGGCTTCCGGCGAGCGAATGTGCCGCCTATGTCGTCGACCACCCCGCGTTCTACGACCGGCCCGGCAGCGCCTATGCCGATCCGGACGGCAGGCGACTGGCCCGACAATCATCGCCGCTTCGGGCTGCTCGGCTGGGCGGCGGCGGCGCTGGCACGCGGCGCCGATCCGAATTGGCGTCCCGCCATCGTGCATGGCCACGACTGGCATGCCGGGCTCGCGCCGGCCTATCTGGCAGCGGATCGGCCGCGCGAGGGGCAAGCCCGCACCGTCTTCACCATTCACAACCTCGCCTATCAGGGTCTTTTCCCAGCCGCGACCTTGCCCGATCTGGCGTTGCCGCCGGAATTCTTCTCGATCGACGGGGTCGAGTTCCACGGCCTCGTATCGTTCATCAAGGCCGGCCTGTTCTATTCGGACCGCCTTACCACGGTCAGCCCGACCTATGCCCGCGAGATCCAGACCCCTGCTTTCGGCTGCGGCCTCGACGGGCTGCTGCACAGCCGCGACGCGGTGCTGACCGGGATTCTGAACGGCGTCGATCCGCAGATCTGGGACCCGCGCCACGATCCGGTTTTGCCGCGGGCTTACGGGATCGAGAATGCGGCGGCAGGCAAACGCGCGGCGAAGGCAGCCTTGCAAGGTCGGGTCGGGCTCGAACAGCGCGCGGACGCGCCGCTGTTCGGCGTGGTCAGCCGTCTCACGCCGCAAAAGGGTCTCGACCTCGTCCTCGCCGGTTTGCCCCGCCTCGTCGCGGCGCGTGGGCAACTGGCGCTGCTGGGCTCGGGTGACGCCGATCTCGAGCACGGCTTCGCGGCGGCGGCCGAGGCGCACCGGGGGCATGTCGCGGTCGAGCTGGGATATGACGAGCAATTGTCGCATCTGCTCATCGCCGCGGCCGACATCGTCCTCGTGCCGTCGCGCTTCGAGCCGTGCGGGCTGACCCAGCTCTATGCACTGCGTTACGGGACCTTGCCGCTGGTCCGCCGCGTCGGCGGGCTCGCCGACACCGTGGTCGATGCGAGCGCAACCAGCCTGGCGGATGGCAGCGCCACCGGCTTTGCCTTCGACGAGTCCGGTCCCGAAGCACTGATCGCGACGATCGGACGCGCCATTGCGCTCTTCAGCGAGCGCGAAGTCTGGCAGCGCATGATCCGGCAGGCGATGACGCGCGACTTCAGCTGGGAGGCGGCCGCGCGCCAGTACCTCGCCGTTTATCGCACGCTCGCCCCAGACCTCGCATAAGACGGTGCGCGCCCCGCCGCGGAAAAATTCGGGATCGATCGCGCCTCGTCAAATCGCGCCGTGCTCGCGCAATCCGGCGATCGCCGCCACGTCATAGCCGAGGTCGCGCAAGACCGCGTCGGTGTGCTCGCCCTGATCGGGGGTCGGGCGCAACTCGTCGGGCTGTGGGTAGCCGCTCAGATGGATCGGCTGGCCGACCACTTTCTGCGGCCCGAGCTTCGGGTGGGCGACCGGCTTGGCGATGCCGAGATACTGCACCTGCGGGTCGGCGAAGGTCTGGTCGATCGTGTTGATCGGTCCGCACGGCACGCCGACCTTGTTCAGCAATTCGACCCAATAGGCGTTCGGGTGCCGGCGGATGATCTCGTTCAGATGCGCGTTGAGTGCCGGGCGGTTGCTGGCGCGGGCGACCACCGTTTTGAAATCGGGGTTGTCGAGCAGGTCCCTGGCGCCGGCCGCCTCGCAGAAGCGGCGCCACAGATTGTCGCCCGAAGCGGCGATGTTGATGTAGCCGTCGGCGGTCTGGAACATGCCGGTGCCCGGCGAGGTCGGATGGAAATTACCCTCCTGCCCCGCGACCTCGCCCTTCATCAGATAGCGCGCCGCCTGGAAATCGAGCATGTAGATCTGCGCTTCGAGCAACGAGGTGTGCACCCACTGGCCCTCGCCGGTGCGCTCGCGGTTCAGCAATGCCAGCACGATCCCATAAGACAGCAGGAGGCCGGCCGAAGTGTCGTTGATGGCGATGCCGACGCGCACCGGCCCCTGGCCCGGATGGCCGGTGATCGACATCAGCCCGCCCATGCCCTGGGCGATCTGGTCGACACCGGGGCGGCCGGCATAGGGTCCGTCCTGGCCAAAGCCCGAAATGCTGCCATAGACGATACGCGGATTTATCTTTCTTCACCGCCTCGTAATCGACGCCGAGCCGGTGCTTGACGTCGGACCGGTAGTTCTCGACGACGACATCGGCGCGCGCGGCGAGCTTGAAGAAGATCTCCAGCCCTTCCTTGCTTTTCAGATTCAGGGTCATCGCCCGCTTGTTGCGGTGCAAATTCTGGAAATCCGGGCCGTCGCGGCGGCTGCCGGTGGCGTCGACCTGCTCGCCCGGCGGCTCGATCTTGAGCACGTCGGCGCCCCAATCGGCGAGCTGGCGTGCCGCGGTCGGCCCGGCGCGATGCGCGGTCAGGTCGATGACGAAGAAATCGTTCAGAGGCAGTCGGGGCGTCGGCATCGGCGGTTCTCTCCGTTGTGGGGACGGTTTTCGCCGGTCCGCGGCGTCACTGTCCCGGACCCTGGCGGAACACCATATCGGCAGTCCTCTGCTGCGCCGGCGACAGGCTGGCGTAAAGCGCTTGCAGCACCGGCAGCAGCCGCGTCATGCCGGCGAGATCCTGCTGGCCATACTGAATTGCCATGCGCAAGGCATCGACCGCGGTCGCGTTGGCCGGCGGCGAGCCGGGCGTCATCCGCGCATTATCGCGCATGACATTGGCGAAAGCGGCAAACCGGGGCTGCTGCGCCGGGGTGATCTGCAGCCTCTGGCGAAGCTGCGCGATGCTGGTCTCGACATTCTGCGCCGGCGGCTGCGCCTGAGCGAGCAACACGGCTCCGGCCGCATCCGCCGAACCCGCAAGACAGGGCGAGCCGAGCGCGGTCAGCCACGCCGCCGCCAGCAGACCGCCGAGCGCAACCAATCGCTCTGTCCGAATGATCAATTGCCTCATGACGGCAAACCTTTCGTGCTGGACCGGAGCATTAGGGATGCACCCGGACGGGCGTGGTTTCAAGCCCGGGAGTTGAGATCCATCGCCGCGCGCACCAGGCAACCCGTGCTGGCGGCTGCACCCGGCACACGAGGCTCGAAATCCGTTGCCACGGCAGCCCAAAGCGGCGAACAATCGCACTTGCGGCGCCGGGAATCGGGCGAATATCGGCTGAACCGCCCGCGCCACCTGTCGCTTCCTTACTCCAGGTCCGCGGCGCGCCGATGAAGCCCGATAATCCGGTCCAATATCGCCGAAAGTGTGCGGCAGGGACAGCATGGCGGTGATGGTGCGGCGATGGCCTCGATAGGGATGTCGGCGCGGTCCCCGCGGCGCCGGGCGGTGGTGTTTTCCGCGGTTTTCCTGCCGGCGGCGGCGGCCAGCCTGATCTACGTCTACACCCGGCCAGCGGAATACCGGGCGGTTGCGCGACTGCAGATCTCGCCGGCATCGGTGGTAACCCAGCCCGCCGACGCCAATGATACGCCCACGGTGGCGACCGACGCGAAATCTTTCCTGACCGAAGTGCAGGCTCTGACCAGCCGCCCGCTGCTGCAGGATGCTCTCGGAAGGTTGAAGAGCGGCGGAACCCTGCCCGATTTAGGCTCCGATCCGGTGGCTTTCATACAGCGGATGTTGCGCGCCGAACCGATCGAAGGC
The DNA here is from genome assembly GCA_963814865.1 of uncultured Alphaproteobacteria bacterium. GTDB lineage: Bacteria > Pseudomonadota > Alphaproteobacteria > ATCC43930 > CGMCC-115725 > AP-15. The sequence continues at coordinate 313,229 of CAWFEN010000010.1, forward strand.
ACGCAGATCGTGCAGCTTTCCGCGGAAGGCCCTCAGCAGGAATTTGTCCCGCGCCTGGTCAACACCGTCGCCGAGGCTTACCGGCAGCATGTCGCCGATGCTTACCGGAGCCTCGCTGCCAGCACCTCCGGCGAAGTCGCCGACGAGGTCCATGCGCTCGACAGCGAGGTTACGGCGAAGCGGCAGGCCGTCAATGCCTTCCGCACGCGCTACGATATCGTGTCGATGGAGCACAAGGAAAACGACGTTCTCGCCGATATCGAAGGCTTGAGCGAATCCTACACCGATGCCAACGAACGGCTGGCGAAGGCGCAAGGACATCTGCAGGCCCTGAAAACTTCGATTGCAGCCGGCAAGGCCGTCTTCCGTGCCAAGGACGACCCGACCCTCGCCGATCTGGAGCAGCGCGCCTCGGCGCTGCGCGAACAGTGGCACGACCTGCAACGCCGATTTACACCCGATTACCTCGCCCTCGACGCAGATGCGAAGTCGCTGCGGGCGCGCCTCGATGATCTCGAGGACCAGCTGAAATCCCAGCACGGTGCCGGCGAACGGGCGGCGCTCGCCCAGGCACAGGAAGACGTGTCATCCGCCCAGGCCGAGGTCGAGCGGCTGCAGAAGAACGTTGCCGACAACCAGAAGCAGGCCCAGGAATTCGCCACCCATCTCAACATATACAAGACCATGCGGGAAGACCTCGACCATCTCGAGGGGATGCACCGCGCGGCGCTCGACCGTCTGGCGAAACTGCAGGTGAGCGAGCGTGAGCGAGCCCCGCGCGTCGAGCTTTTGGAGGCCGCCGCGCCGAGCGATGAACCGTGGCGGCCTGATTACCGGCTGGATGCGCTGCTCGGCGTCGCCGGGTCGCTCGGTTTGGGCCTGTTCGCGGCTTGGTTTGCCGACTTTATCGCCGGTCCGCCCCCATTGCCGGCGGCATTGGTGCAGCATTCGTGGGCTCCGGAACTGCTCGGCCGCGAGACGATGGCACCGCACCTGCTGGCCTCTCCCGACATCGCCCGGCTCCCTGCACCGGAGCCGCCGCCGCGAGAGCTGGCGGATCGGGAGATCGCTGCGCTCGTTGCCGCCACGACGGATGACGCGCGGCTGGTCGCGGTGGCGCTGCTGATGGGGATCAGCGTGCAGGAACTCGTCGCATTGCGCTGGGACATGATCGATCTGTCTGCCGGCGCGATCCATGTCGATGGTGCGGGTGCCCGCGTCGTGGCGTTGGACGAGCCGCTGCGTTCGCTGGTCGTCGCGCGACGGCAGCGGCAACTGGATGCAGCCGGGACCGTTCTCCAGGGAGCGGATGGCGGCCGCCTCGCGATCGACGAGGTGGCCCGCCTCGTTCTGTTCGGCGCCTACGATGCCGGCCTCGATCGCCCCCACGAAGTGACCGCGGACGCGCTCCGCTACACCTATCTCAGCTTTCTCCTGCGCCAGGGAATTCGTGCCGCGGATATCAGCCGCATCGCCGGCTATGTCCCGCAGAAAGAGCTCGTCGCCTACATGCAATTGCACTCGCCCGCGATGCGGCGGTCGATCGAGCAGATCGAGCGCCTCCTGCCGGGGTTACGCGAATTCGCCGCGAGCGGGACCGGTTGAGCCGACGCCGGCGGGCGCCAATGCGCATCGGGTGGATGCTCCCCGCGGTAGTGCTGCTGTGCACGCCGGATTTGCCGACGGCGCAAGCGTCTCCGGCGTTCGTCGTTTCGGTGTGCCTTGCCGATGTGGAATACTCGATCGCCTGCTGGGAGCGCAGCTCGCTGGAGGCGGCAAAGCGGCTCGAGCAAATCTTTATGGACGATTACGCGACCGGAAGGGCAACCGGTTCTCTGCGGATCTGGTTTCCTTTGAATGCGGAGCAGGGCGAGCAGCTGCGGTTTCTCCGCGAGGTCGAAGACCGGGCGGTCGAGGGCGCGGTCAGGAAAATGCAAGCGGCCGTCGATAATCCCGCCTCTCCGCCGGCGGATTTTTCGCAAGCGCCGGCGCGATCGTCAGACCAAGGACCCGCAGACCAGGGATCGGCAGACCAGGGATCGGCAGACCAGAGATCCGCAGACCAGGCTCAACTGCTCGCACAGCTGTTGCAAAAGCAGCACGAAGATATCCGCAAATGGCGCGAAGACGCCACTTTAGAGGCACGCAAAGGAACAAATTGGTCACACGATTGGGGGGCCAGAACCCACATCTACAAACCCGGCCCCGCGCTCGACCAGCTCGTGCACAGCAGCAACCGCAATCGAGGCGGGGATTAGAGAATTTCGATACGGGTCGGGTCAGCCGGGGGCGGCGCCCTGAATCGCAACTTCGAGCATATAGAGCGACTGGCTCGCGGCCATGAACAGCCGGTCGCGCTTGGGCCCGCCAAAGGCGACATTGGCGCATACTTCGGGCAGCCGAACGCGGCCGATCAACTTCCCCTCCGGGTTGAACACCAGCACGCCGGCATAGCCGAGCGGCGCGTTCGAGCCGCACCACAGATTGCCGGCGGCATCGGCGCGCATGCCGTCGGGGCCGCATTTGACACCGTCCACGGTCGTATCGCTGAACACCCGCTGGTTGACCGGCTTTGTCCCCTGCATGTCAAAGGCAAAGATCACCCGGTTGCCGCCGGGGCCGGTATCGCCCGGGCCCTTGCCGGTGCTGATCACGTAGAGGGTCTTGTGGTCGGGGGAAAAGCAGATGCCGTTCGGATCGGGCAGCTGCTCTTCGGTGATCGCTACTTCGAGCTTGCCGCTCGGGTCCCAGCGGTAGACGGCGGTCGGCAGTTCGCGCTTCTTCCCGCCGATCGCTCCGGCATTCTCGGCCCCGATGAGGGGATTAAAGATGCCTTGCGGATTGGCCGGGCCGCCGGCCTCGTCCGGATGACCCTCGGGGATCGAATCGCCATAGGGCGGATCGGTAAACCAGATGCTGCCGTCCGGGTGCGGCACCAGATCGTTCGGCGAGTTGAGCGGCTTGCCCTCGAAGGAATCGGCGATCACCTTCATCGAGCCGTCGTGCTCCCACCGGACGACCCGGCGAAAGAAATCCTCGCACGACAACTGCCGGCCCTGATAATCGAACGAGTTGCCGTTGGTGTTGTAGGACGGGCGGCGGAATGCTGTGACCCGCCCCTCGTCCCAGAGATAGCGGTATTGCACATTGCCCGAGACATCGCTGAACACGAGGTACTGGCCCTGGCTCGACCAGGCCGGCCCTTCCGCCCACAAGGCCCCGGTCCACAGCCGGTAGATCGCACCCTGCGTCCGCCGCAGCGGGATAAAGGATGGATCGACGACGATGACGTCGGGGTCGGGGTAGATCGAGGGGTTGTGCCGTCCCCATCCGCGCGGCGGGTTCGTGATGACGCTGGCCGGCGTGCCCAACTTGGCATCTTGCTGCGCCAGTGCCCGATTGCCGGCCAACGCCGCCACCCCGGCGAGCCCGGCGCTGCCGGCCAAGAGGGTGCGCCTCGAAAGGGATCGCCGGCAAGCCGGTTGCTGCGTCATGGTTTTTCCTCCCCGAATGCAGTTTCCACGGGATTGTGACGGCGCGCGTGGCAGCGGGCAATGGCGTCGCCCTCGAGCTATGCGAGGCGGGAAAGCCGCGCCGTCGAATTCGCGGGCGCAGATAATCGCGCCCGCGTGTTAGCATGCCAGCCTGCCGGCGCGATTGCGAGCCGCACGAAAGAAGGGGATAGCGATGGCGTATGATTTGCTGATCAAGAACGGCCGCATCGTCGACGGCTCGGGAATGCCGGCGTTTCGCGGCGATGTCGGGGTCAAGGACGGCAAGATCGCCGAAATCGGCAAATTGAGTGGTCCGGCCGATCGTACGATCGACGCCGCCGGCCGCGTCGTCGCGCCCGGCTTTATCGACAACCACTGCCATTACGACGCGCAGGTCACCTGGGACCCGCTCTGCTCGTTCTCGTGCGACCACGGCGCCACTTCGGTAATCTTCGGCAATTGCTCGCTGTCCTTGGCGCCGGTGCGCAAGGGCAAGGAGGAGCGGCTTTCCGAGTTCCTCTCCTATGTCGAAGCGATCCCGATGGAGGTCCTGCGCACCCTCGAATTCGACTGGGAGACGGTGCCGCAATATCTCGACCAGCTCGACCACAATCTCGGCGTCAATGTCGGCAATCTGATCGGCCACACCGCGGTGCGCTATTACGTGATGGGCGACGACTGCCAGAAGCGCACGGCGACCGACGACGAGATCAGGCAGATGCAGGATCTGGTGCGTGACGGCATGAAGGCCGGTGCGCTCGGCGTCTCGGTGTCGCGCAACCAGGGCCATTTCGACCCGCAGGGCGTCCACATCCCGGCGATCTGGGCGGACGAAAAGGAGATCTTCGCGCTCGGCGACGTGTTGCGCGAAATGGGCACCGGCATCATCCAATCGGGCGGCGGCAACGGCGCCGAGATGAAGGACGGGCTGATGAGCCGGCTGTCCGAGGCGACCGGCCGCACCGTCGTCTACAACAATCTCGGCCAGTCGATGCGCCGGCCCGAGCAGTGGAAACAGCACATGGCGCAGGTCGATGCGACGACCGCCAAGGGTATCCGCGCCTACCCGATGTGCACGCCAAATCGTATCACCGACTACTTCACGATGCGCAACACCCAGCAGTTTCGCGGGCTGCCGGTGTGGCATCCGATCTGCCTGTCCTCGCCCGAGGGGATGCTGAAAGCGTATGCCGATCCGGAAGTGCGCAAGAAGCTGCATGCCGAAGCGGTCGAGTTCAAGAGCGGCCCGGCGATCGGTCTCTGCAGCACCTGGTGGGACTACATGGTGCTGCAGACCGCGGCCCTGCCGAAGAACAAGCAATACGAGGGCAACACCCTCGGCCAGATCGCCAAGGCGCAGGGCAAGGGCATCATCGACGCGCTCCTAGACCTCACCATCGAGGAAAACCTCGACAGCGAGTGGCTGCACGGCGAGAACAATGTCGATGAAGCGGCGGTTGCCAAGATCCTGACTTATCCGAACGCCATCATCGGGCTGTCGGATGGTGGTGCGCACGTCCAGTTCCAGAGCGGGTTCGGCTTCAGCACCCGCCTTCTGAGCGAATGGGTGCGCGAGAAGCAGGTCATGACCCTGGAGCAGGCGGTGCGGCGGCTCACCTTCGACAGCGCCTCGACCTTCGGGCTCTACGACCGTGGCCTGCTGCGGCCCGGCATGGTGGCCGACATCGTGATCTTCGATCCCGATACGGTGCGTCCGCTGCCGCTCGAGGTGCTGCACGATTTCCCGACCGGCGCCAAGCGTATCAAGGAGCCGGCCGAGGGCATCATGGCGACGATCGTCAACGGCAAGGTATTGCTCGAAGACGGCAAGCATACCGGCGCCTTGCCCGGCCGGGTGCTGCGCAACAGCTACTATCACGGCCTGCACGCGTAACCCTCGGGCAAGTTTTGCCGATGGCCAAACTTTCGTAGGGCGGGCCTCGACCCGCCCTACGAGGTCTGTCGTGACGGTTGCTGAGGCGAGGGAGAACAGCCATGCCGACATTCCGCCCGACCCCCGATCTGGAGATGCATTACGAGGTCGACGACTTCACCGATCCGTGGCGGCGGCCGGACACGATCCTGATGCTGCACGGCAATGCCGAAAGCGGGCTCGCGTGGTATGGCTGGGTTCCGGCGCTCGCCCGCAAATACCGGGTCGTGCGCCCTGATATGCGCGGGTTTGGCGCCTCGACGCCGATGCCGCGCGACTTTCCGTGGACCCTCGACATCATCATCGACGATTTCGTCCGGTTGACGGACAGTCTCGGCGTCGAGCGGTTTCATCTCGTCGGCGCCAAGATCGGCGGCACCGTCGCCCGCGCCTTTGCCGCGCGCCGTCCCGAGCGGGTCAAGACCCTGACCGTCGTCGGAACGCCGCCGCCGTTGCGCGCCGGCGCGGCCGAACGCGTTCCGGAATTGAACGCGGCTTTCGAGCGCGCCGGGGTCGAGCCTTGGGCGCGCCAGACGATGGCCGGGCGCCTCGGCAGCACCTTTCCGGCCGAAGGGGTCGAGTGGTGGATCCAGTTCATGGCGCGCACCGCGGTCTCGACCCAGGTGGGCTTCATGAAGACGATCGCGTGCGCCGACATCCGCGCCGATGTGCCGAAGATCCGTTGCCCGACGCTGGTCGTCACCACCGATGGCAGCGGCCTCGCTTCGATCGACGAGACGCGCGCCTGGCAGCAGCAGATCCCCAATTCCTCGCTCGTGGTCTTGCCCGGCAATTCCTACCACGTCGCGGCAAGCCACGCCGAACGCTGTGCCGCGGCGGCGCTCGATTTCATCGCCAGCAACGGGGGTGCCTGATCCGCCGCGCCGAAATTCAGCGAACCTTGTGTTCGTTTACCCGGGTTGCCGTCGCCGGGTCGTTCCGGTCGTCGCGCCAGGTCGGATGATTGAAATGGAGCACGAAGTCGCCATTGTACGACGTGACGGCTTCGTCAAAAATCAGCCTGCCGATGCGGACCCAGTTTGCGAACCGTCGCCGCTGGAAAAAATTCGGGCCGCGAGTTGAGCCCTCGTCGGTGACCTCGATGCCGAAGACGAGCTTGCGTTTTGGGGCGGGGTCGCCGCGATCGTAGATCTGCGCCATGATCTCGTCGCGGAAATCCAAGGCCCCGCCGGGGATTCTGGGCTGATCGGGATCGACGACGAGGCGCATGAACGCCGGCGCCCGGGTCGGCTCGTCGGCAGGCTTGCCAAGCTCGGCGATCTGGTAGAGCTGCCTTGCCGTCGGCTCCTTGTCGGTTTGGCCAAAGAGAATCCCTTCGACAGCGAGAACCGGCGCGCCGAGACCGCGGCGCCAAATGCTGGTGTCCGGCGCGTTGCGAAGCTCGGCGTCGTTGATGTAGTCGGAGCGATCGCCGCCGAGGTCTTGCTGGGTGATGAAGCCGGCGGTGCGGAGCGGTTCGCCGTGGTTTCGGTCCGTCGTCGGAAAGAGCTTGCCGACCATCGCCAGGGACCGGATCCGCCCGCGCCGCGTCTCCTTGCAGCATGTCGAGTAGCGTGCAACCACGAGCGCCCGGCTCTCCTTCCGAAAATAGCCCGAATATCGGTTTTCTTTTGAAATCTCCCAAAGACCGGTGAGGCATATGCCGTTCGGATGAATAATCCGCCGGAAACCCTTGCGATCGGTGCCCCAGCGCAGATCGGCATGGGAATCGACGGCCCGGGCGACCGCTTGGCGAAACAGGTACGGCCGGCTGGACCGCACCGCTCCGTGCAGGACGCCTGCGAGCGTGACCGCGTAGACCGGCAAGGCCGGCTCGCCCTCGCCGCCCCAAACACTCTGGTACGGGTTGGCGAAGACGGCATCGCGCACCTCCGAGAAACGCGACCCCCGATAGCCGCGGTCTTCCTCGGTTACTTGCTCCGCCCCGTAATATTCCGGCTCCATGGCTGTCCCCGTTCGCCGTGATGCGAGGGCATCGCCATCAGATCCCAGCGGGGCAGATCCCAGCGGGGCAGATCCCAGCGGGGCAGATCCCAGCGGGGCGCGGTCGGGCTCAATGGAGCCGCGGCTGTACCTTTTCGCAGATCAGCTGCAGCGAGTGCATGACCCGTTCGTGCGGCACCAGCCCCCCGTAATTCAGCTCGCCGAGGATGCCGGCGAGGCCCAACTGCTGCTGCAGGGTCAGCAGACGGTCGGCAACGACCTCCGGCGTGCCGATGATGGCCCGGCCTTGCAGCACCTCGTCGTAGGTGAGCGTCTGCAGCCGCTGCGCCCCCTCGATGCGGCGCGCGCTGTCGAAAACCCCGGCGCTGTGGGCCGACTCTTGGAGCCGCGCGCCCAACCAGCGGTAGGTGTTCATCAGGCTCTCTTCCGGGTCCCGGCGCGCCTGCTCCATCGTGTCGCCGACATAGACCGGTGCCCGCAGATAGACCTCGCCAGTGCCGGGGTGACCGGCTGCCTTCCAAGCTTCACGATAGATCTCGAGACTGGGCAGCACCTCGTCGATCGTGCCGCGGCGCGCGCCGACAAAGATCGCATAACCTTGCCGGCCGGCCGAAATAAAGGTGTCTTCCCGATTGGCCGCGATCCGGATCGGCGGATGCGGCCGGTGGTACGGCTTCGGCACGATGCTTACGTTTTCGTAATTGTAGTATTTGCCGGCGAAGGAGAATTTTTCCTCGGTCCACGCGCGCTTGACGACCTCGAGCACTTCGGCGAAGCGCTCGGGGCTTTCGCCATAGGAAATGCCGTAGGCTTCGTAGGCGCGCGGAAAGCCGCTGCGACCGACACCAAAGAGCAGCCGTCCGCGGCTGATGTGATCGACGGTGGCGGCGTCTTCGGCAAGCCGCAGCGGCTGGCACAGCGGCAAGACCTGGACACCCGTTCCGATTTTGATGTTGCGAGTGCGGGCGGCAATCGCGCTCGCGATGGTCATCGGCACCGCACACACCGAGCGCTCGGGCGCCATGTGGATTTCCGGCAGCCAGATCGCGTCGAGGCCCCAGCGCTCGGCGGCATCGACCTGGTCGAACGCGGTGGTGAACGCCTCGGCCTCGCTCTGCCCCGGGCGCCGCTGGAACTCGTGGAATACGCCGAATTCGAATGGCATCGTTGCTGCTCCTCTCAAATCGTCACTTGCCGGCAAGGGCGAGCGCCGCGGGTTCGTCGGCGAAAGCCGGCATGATCTCGCGGGCAAAGCGGCGGATGTTCTCGCGCGAGCCGCCGAAATTGATGATCACATATTCGACCCCGCCGGCCCGCAGCCTTTCGAGCTTGCGCATGATCTCGTCGGGGGTGCCGAACAGCGCGCTTTCCGCGCTCACATGGCGTGCTTCTTTCTCGTCATCCAATATGTAGCGGGTTCGGGTCTCGCCGCCGGGGCGCCGGGCCAGCGCATTGACTCGCATATGGCCCTGATAACGGCGCTCGATCGCGGCTTCCTTGTCGGCGTTATTCTTAGCGAAATGGACGGCGCGGGCGACCGCGACCTCCATCGGATCGAAACGGCGCCCGCGCGCCTCGACCTCTTGCTCGAACTGGGCAACCTGTTCGAGGATTTCCTCGGCGAGCGAATGCTGGCCCAGCAGCATATTGTAGCCGCGCCCGGCAACCTGGCGGACCGAATTGGGGCTGCCGGCGCCCATCCAGAATGGCGGGTGCGGCTGTTGCGCGGTCGGCGGCTCGACCACGATATTGTCGAACTGCCAATACTTCCCTTTATGCGAGAACGGCGTCTCCGAGACGAAGGCCCTGGTCATCACGTCGAGCGACTCCTCGAAGCGCTCGTCGGCCTCTTCCATCGGCACGCAGAACCCGGCGAACTCGTTCCAACGATAGCCCTTGCCGACGCCGAAATCGAGCCGGCCGCCGGAGAGCAGATCGAGGGTCGCGGCCTGCTCGGCCAGCAGCACCGGGTTGTGCCACGGCAACACCAATACCGCCGTGCCGAGGCGCAGATGCCGGGTGCGGGCGCCGAGCCAGGTCAGCAAATTGAGGCTCGCCGAGACCTGGCCGAAGCCGGTGAAATGATGCTCGACCAGAAAGGTGCTGTAATAGCCCAGCGCCTCGGCCTCGACATTGTTGTCGATGAAGTCGCGAAAGCCCTGGCTGCTGTCGGTATCGGGGCCGGCCCGCCGCGCCTGCGCGCTGCCGAATAGGCCAAATTTCATCGCTTGATCTCCTGATTCGGATTATTCGCCGCTGCCGTTGCCCGGGGAGTGGGGAGTGGGCGCTCAATGCAGCCGGGGCATGACCTTCTCGCACAACAGCTGCAGCGACCGGGTCATCGGCTCATGCGGGATCAGCGCACCGAAATTGAGCTCGGCGAGAATCCCGTTCAGCCCCAGCTCCTCGTGCAGTTGCAACAGGCGGTCGGCGACCCGTTCGGCGCTGCCGATGATGACCTTGTCGCGCTGCACCTCCTCGTAGGAGATCGTGCGGATGGTTACAGCCTCCGCCGCGCGTCGCCGGTTTGGAGCATTTTCAAGCCGCGTGCTCAACGTTCGATAGCCGGACATGATGCTTTCCTCGGCCTGGTCGAACGCCTGCCGGTCGGTGTCGGCGATGTGCAGGGTCAGCCGCAGATAGACCTCGCCCTCGCCCGGATGGCCGGCCGCCTTGTAGGCCTGGCGATAGGCGGCGAGGTCGGGCGCGAGACCGGACAGGGAGCCGCTGCGCACCGCGACGAAGATCGGATAGCCGGCCTCACCTAGTGACGGAAAAGTCTCCTCGCTGGCGGCGGCGACGCGGATCGGCGGGCATGGTTTCTGATAGGGCTGCGGCACCGCGCTGGCATTGTCGAAATGCCAGTATTTGCCTTCGTAGGAGAACCGCTCCTGGGTCCACGCCTTCTTGACGATGTCGAGGGTTTCGAGAAACCGTTCGCGGCTTTCCGAATAGGGGACGCCGTAGGCCATGTAGCTGCGCGGGTTGCCGCTGCGCCCGACGCCGAACAGCAGCCTGCCGTTGCTGATCTGGTCGACCGTCGCGGTCTCTTCGGCGAGGCGCAGCGGATGGCACAACGGCAGTACCTGGACCCCGGTGCCGATCTTGATCCGCTTGGTGCGCGCGGCGATCGCGCTCGCCACGGTCATCGGCGCGCTCATCACCGAGCGGCGCGCCTGCTGATGGATTTCGGCCAGCCAGATCGCATCGAGGCCCCAACGATCGGCGGCCTCGATCTGGTCCAACGCCTCCGCGAACGCCGCTGCCTGGGTCTGATCCGGCCGGCAGTGGAATTCATGGTAGACGCCGACTTCCATGGCTCGCTCTCCTCGATTGGCACCGCGCGGATACGACGCTAATTTCGATCCGATCATCAAGCAAATACCGATTTCCGATCATACCCATGCCGCTCCGGCATGACGTCGCCAAGAAAACTCCGCCAGGGAATTTCTAATTGACGGGCGCCGCGGGCGGTGAGTGGAATCACGATGCCATGGAGCTGCGCAGCCTGCATTATTTCGTCCGCATCGCCGAGCTCGGCAGCATCACCCGCGCCTCGGCGCATCTGCAGATCGCCCAGCCGGCACTGACCCGACATGTGCAGCGGCTCGAAGACGAGCTCGATGCGGCGCTGTTCACGCGGGCGAACCGCGGCGTGCGGCTGACCGAGGCCGGACAGAAACTGCTCGAAAGCGCACAGCGCATCCTGCGCGACGTCGAGCGCGCCGGCGACGAGATCCGCGCCCACAAGGCGCATCCGAGCGGCAAGATCATCCTCGGCGTCACCCCGACCCTGTGCCCGGTCGTGGTGCCCGAGCTGTTCGCGCGGATGCGGCGCCACTACCCGATGATCGAGCTCAAGGTGGTGCATGCCGGCACGGTCCGGCTCGAGGAGTTCGTCGTCGACGGCCGCGTCGATCTGGCGTTGCTGGCGGAGATTTCGCGCAGCCGCCTGATCCTGTCGACGCGCCTTGCCGAAGAGGAGATGGTGCTGATTACCCGGCCCGGGGCGCGGCCGCGCGGCGTCGTCTCCGCCGAGGAGCTGAACCGCACCCCGCTGATCCTGGGCGACGGGCTGCGGGCGGCGCTCGATGTGCTGCTCGCCGGGCGCGGCATCACCTTGCAGGTCGAAACCGAGCTGAACGACCACGAAACCATCCGGCTGATGGTGCAGCAGGGCGTCGGCGCGTCGATCCTGCCGCACTCCTCGGTCTTTCGCGAATGCGCGCGCGGGCTCGCCGAGGCGCACCGCATCACCGCCGGCGGCATCTTCAGAACATTGGCGCTCGGTGCGGCGCCGAGCCGTGGCCCGTCCGCGGCGCGCGACGCGCTGGCCGAAATCGTCAGCGCGGTGCTCGGGGACATTGCGGCCGACGGCAAGCTGTGCCCGCATATAGAAGACCAGGTGGCCATCGAAGAACCACGCCCTCGCCTGCGCAGACGCGCCAGGGTCGGGGCTTAACCGCAAAGGAGACGCCAATGCAGATCGTCGATTCGCAGATCCATCTTTGGGAAAACGCGCGGATGTCGCCGCAGCACCGCCAGATCCCGACCTACAACGTCGATGACGCGCTGAAGGAGATGGCCGAGGCCGGCGTCGATGCGGCGGTCATTCATCCGCCCAGCACGCTCGGCGAGGGGCCGAACGTGCAGGCGGTCGAGGCGGTGAAAGCCCATCCGAGCAAATTCTGCATCCTCGGGAATTTCGATTTGCAGGCGCCGGACCGCGAGGAGATCGTCAAGAACTGGCGCCAGCGGCCGGGGATGCTCGGCTTTCGTTTCACCTTCAACCAGCCGCATCAGGCGAGTTGGTGGAACGACGGCTCGCTCGACTGGTTCTGGGCTGCCTGCGAGCGCGAAAAGCTGGCGGTCGGGTTGCTGGCCGGCGGCCATATGGCCGATTTGGCGAGGATTGCCGAGCGTCATCCCGGCCTCAAGCTGCACATCGACCATCACGGCCGCGGCGGCAGTGGCGGCTCCGGCAAGGACGACGCCGCCTTCGCCAATCTCGGCGATATGCTGGCGGTCGCCAAACACCCCAATGTCGCAGTCAAATTGTCGGGGGCGCCGAGCTATTCGAGCGAACCCTACCCCCATCGCAACATCCATAAATACATCCGCCAGATCTTCGACGCCTTCGGCCCGCAGCGCTGCTTCTGGGGCACCGACATCACCCGCATGCCGTGCTCCTACCGGCAATGCGTGACGATGTTCACCGAGGAATTGCCGTGGCTCCAGGGCCGCGACCAGGAGCTGGTGATGGGCGACGCGATCTGCGCCTGGCTCGGCTGGCAGCGCCCGGCCTGATCCGCGCATGCTCGTCGGTGTCTTGTCACGGCGATGCCGGATTGGGTCCGCGGCCTCGAACCTCGTCATTCCGGGGCACGGCAAAGCCCGGAATGACGGAGAGCGATCCCGAGGCGCTTGGCTCTCCCAACAGAACCATGCCGCGCCGTTATGCCGGTAATCGAGATACGGTATTTTGAACATCGCCGGTGCTGAAGTAACCTCGCCTTTGGGCAACAGAGGGTGAGGCGGATGCAGTTCGGCTTGTTCGGCAGTGCGGCGGCAAGACGGGGCGGCCCCGAATTTGACAGCGCGGAGGGCTTCCGCGACTTCATCGACACCAATGTCGAGGCGGAGGCGCTGGGCTTTCGCAGCAGTTTTGTCGTCGAGCACCATTTCACCGGCTATGGCCAGGTCTCGGCGACGATCAATCTGCTGACCTGGCTCGGCGCGCGCACCCGCTGGCTGCGCCTCGGCACGGCGGTCATGGTCTTGCCCTGGCACAACCCGGTATTGCTGGCCGAGCAGGCCGCGACCCTCGATCTGCTGTCAGGCGGCCGGCTCGATTTCGGCATCGGCAAGGGCTATCGCTACAACGAGTTCGCCGGGTTCTGCGTGCCGATGGCGGAAGCCGATGCGCGCTTCGACGAAGCGCTCGAGGTGATCATCGAGGCGTGGACCGCCGACGAGCCGTTCTCGCATCGCGGCAAATATTGGCAATTCGACGAGATCGTCGTCGAGCCGCCGACCGCGCAGAAACCGCACCCGCCGATCTGGATGGGCGCCGGCAGCGAACGCTCGATCCGCCGGGTCGCCGCCCAGGGCTATAATCTGCTGCTCGGGCAATACGCCTCGCCCGCCGACGTCGCCTGGAACATCGCCGTCTATAAATCCGAGGTCGAGGCGCACGGCCGCCGCTTCGATCCGATGCAGGTGGCCGTGACGAGGGCGTTCTTTGTCGCCGACAATGCCACCGAGCGGGAAGCCGCGATGGCGCGCCGGCTGGCGAACCGGCTGCGCCAGTTGAAGCTTGCGACCACACCCGACGGCACCGTCCATGGCGGGCCCGACCGCGCTACCGGCGACCCGCGGGAAGTCAACGAAAAAAGCGCGATGTACGGCAACCCCGACCATATCGCCGAACGGCTCGACGAGCTGCGCGCGGCCGGCGCCGGCTATGTGCTGATCAACGGCGGCGGCTCGGGCGGCGGTGCGCGCGGACGCACCAGCCTGCGTCGCTTCGCCCGCGAAATCATGCCGCATTTCGTCGAGACCACGCCGGAACGGGCTGCCGTCTGAGCAGACGGGCCGAATTACCGCCTGCCGCCTTCTCAACTGGCGGCGCCCGCGGGTCGGGTCTTTGCCCGATCAGCTCATCCGTCGGCCGCTGCATCCGTGTGATCTGCCTCGTTTGATACGGATCGCGTCGAAGGAGAAGGAACGAACCGGCGGCCGTCCTCGCGACTGCACGATATTTCGCCATTGCTCTGCAAAAGCGGTTCGGTACCTGGACGGAATACTCGTTCCGGCGGCGGCATCGGCGGCCGCAGTGGTCGCGGTCTCAGTATCGTTGTGCTCCATCGGTCCGACGATGAGCATCGGCGATGGGTTCGAGCCGGGTATATAGCTTCCCAGCAGCCGCGAGTTGGACTTCGCCAAGCGGACAGCGAACAATCCGCAGATCCTGGATGCGGTTAAATCGATTAACATAAGTTATACCGAACATCAGTCGCTCGATGGCTGCATGGCGATTACGGTGGATTCGTGTCATTCGTATGCGCGGCATGAAGGTATTTTTTGTCTTCGGCAACCGACGGGGGGCGATCAAGCGGGCCCCGGTGATCAAGGAGCTGTCCGCACAGCCGGGAATTTGCTGCAAGCTTTGCGTCACCGGGCAACACCGGGAATTGTTGGTCCCGCTCCTCGACCTCTTCGATCTTCACCCGAGCTGGAATCTCGATGTAATGCGGCCAGATCAGAACTGGGCCTATCTAACCAGTGCAGTGTTGTTGGGAATCGACCGGATCTTGAGTTCCTTCCAACCTGACCGCGTGGTCGTGCAAGGCGACACCACGACGATCTGCCATTGCAATAATTGCTGGGCCAGTTACGCAGTTGAATAGTATGGAGACCAAACCTCGTGGGTTATATTTATTCGCTTCCGACTGAGATGGCGTTTGACACCAAGGGTGTTTTTGGCTATGCATTCGGCGCGCTGCGACAAAAAGATCTTGAGATTTACTACATTGTGGTAGAAAGAGGGCACGATACTTTCATAGTAAGTAAAACAATTACCCGTATTTATTACATTATAGCAGGGGAGGGTAATTTTACGATTGACGGACGCGACCATAACGTTAGCGCCGGCATGCTGGTAGAGGTGCCGCCAAAAGTCGAATATTCTTATTCCGGCCAGATGACGCTGCTCGCCATTTCCAAACCGCGTTGGTTTGCCGGCAATGATACCCATACGCGATGGAATCCTGCCGTCGTTCGCGGAGATCTTCCTCGAAGGGGGGAGGAGAAGTCGCGGCTGACGCGATTGGTCGGGTTCAGGCTATTCGGGAAATCCCCGGTCAACGCCTTGCTCCGGCTCAATCAGCACCTGTGGAACAAGCTTCCGCAATCGTTGATCGCTGTTCGTCCATTGCGCGCATATGGCGACCTGTTGCACGGACTGGCTCGGATCCAGGGAGTACGGGTGCAAGCTTTCAGCACTTTCTTTCTGCGCAATCGGCCGCAGCTGGAATTGATCCGCCGTTTGGTCCGGCGTCACCCGCAAAGAAGCACGTTGAAAGTGGCGGTACTCGGCTGCAGCACGGGCGCCGAAGCCTATTCGGTGGCGTGGAGCATCCGAACCGAGCGACCCGATCTGCAGCTGATTTTGCATGCGGTCGATATTTCGCGGCAGGCGATACAAATCGGTAAACGCGGATGTTACGCGCTCGCCACCCCGAAACTGACGCCTTCGAATGTTTTTGAGCGCATGACCCCGGCCGAGATCGGTGAGTTGTTTGATGTCGATGTCGATGTAGCGACCGTAAAAGAGTGGGTTAGCGAGGGAATCGAATGGATCGTCGGCGACGCCGGCGATCCGGAGATTGTCGAAATGCTCGGATCACCCTATGACATCGTCGTCGCGAACAATTTCCTATGCCACATGGATATGCCGATGGCGCGGCGAGCGCTGCGTAACATTTCTCGCCTGGTAAATCCGCACGGGTATCTCTTCATTTCGGGAGTCGATCTGGAGGTACGGACAACGGTTTCCGACGAAATGGGATGGAAGCCGGTGCAAGAACTGCTCGAGGAAATTCACGACGGCGACCCCTGCATGAAAAGTTTCTGGCCGTGCCACTACGCAGGCTTGGAGCCTTTGGACAGGCGAAGGCAGGATTGGCGCCGCCGCTATGCGACGGCTTTTCAGCTGATCCCGACCGCAGCAGAGGCCGGGAATTCCGAGGAACCGAGGATGGCGGCCGAGGCCGGGCATGGCGGCCCGGTCGAGCACGGAGTTCCCGCGACGGCTCCCGCTGCAGGCGACGCCGCTCGCGTCCGCGCCGCCAGTTAACCTCAGAGGGTGGGATGCGACGAGTACTCGTGTCGATCCTTTCTGCCTGCCGCAGGAAGTCGAGCATGGGCGATTTGAGGTTTGGTGCCGAGGATCTGAAGGCGAACACCATTCGCGGTGGTTTCGCACGAACTCGGCGCCCAGGGTGTGAATTTTCTGGTCCGGGTCGGCTCTCTGACGGTATTGGCCAGGCTCCTCAGCCCAAAAGACTTCGGCCTCGTCGGCATGGTCACCGTATTTACCGGTGTGTTGCTTCTGTTCCGCGATTTCGGGCTGGCATCGGCGGCGGTTCAGCGGGCGACCGTTAGCGAGGCGCAGTTATCGACACTATTCTGGATCAACCTCGTGCTCGGGGCGCTGCTCGGGCTCGTGACGGTGGCCATGGCGCCGGCTATCGCCGCCTTTTACCACGAGCCTCGGCTTTTTGCGGTGACCGCCGTTCTGGCGGCGGGATTCCTGTTCAACGCGGCGGGAATACAGCACGCGGCAATTCTCCAGCGTCGGATGCAGTTCACCACCTTGTCGGTGATCAGCATCGTCTCGTTGATTTTCGGCACCGCTATCGCGATCGGCCTCGCGACGGCGGGCTTCCGGTATTGGGCCCTGGTAGCGCTGTCGATCACGTCTCCGCTCGTGGCGACGATCGGTTTCTGGACCGCGACGGGCTGGCTTCCCGGGATGCCGCAGAGGCGGGTCGGGATTTGTTCGATGTTCCGTTTTGGCGGGACCCTGACTTTGAACGGCCTCATTGCGTATATCGCCTACAATGCCGAGAAAGTCCTGATTGGCCGCTTCTGGGGAGCCGATGCAGTCGGGCTTTACGGCAGGGCTTACCAACTGGTCAACATTCCAACTGAAAATCTGAATTCCGCGATCGGCGAGGTAGCATTTTCCGCGCTGTCCCGGCTTCAGGACGATCCCACGCGCCTAAGAAATTATTTTCTGAAGGGCTTCTCACTGGTCCTGGGGCTGACCTTGCCGATTACGATCGCATGTGCGCTCTTTGCCGATGACCTCATCTTTGTCGTCTTGGGGCCGAAATGGAAGGATGCGGCGACGATCCTTCGCTTGCTGGCCCCGACGATTCTGATCTTCGCGATAATCAATCCGTTGGGATGGCTGCTCTACGCGATCGGCCGGGTCCAACGATGCTTGAAGATCGCGCTCGTCTTCGCCCCGCTGATGATTACCGGTTACGCCCTCGGATTGCCATACGGGCCAAAAGGGGTCGCCTTTGCCTACTCGGCAGTTATGATGCTGTGGGTTGTTCCGCATGTTCTCTGGTGTGTGCATCGCACCCCGATATCCTTCGCCGACATTCTGCTGACGGCGAGCCGGCCATTGGCCTCCGGTATTGTCGCTGGCGCCTGCGCTTTCGGGATACGGCTCTTCTGCGGACCACTGGTTTCACCGATCCTCAGGCTCGCTCTCGAGAGCAGCGTTCTCTTCACCGTATTCATCGGGGCACTGCTCATCATCGCCGGACAAAAGTCGCCATACCTGGATTTGCTTAGAGGATTGCGGAGCCCACCCGCGGCTCCCCGATCCGACATCAGTGGAACCGCGGCGGTCTCTCGCAGCACGTAGATCCGAATGATCCTCGAGGACAGGTCTCTGGAGAGTGCAGTGTGTTTCTGATTTTCCCGCCAAATGGCCAAAGCGCCTGACTCGATAGACCGACGACGACTGCTCCGGCGGTCTCCTCCGGTCCGCTCGGAGTTCGTCGATCCTGCCGCCGCAGCAGCGCCGCATATCAGGCGCAGGAGACGACGGTTCAAGATCCTCGCTGGTGTCATCCTGTTTGGGATTATCTGCGGGTTGGCTGTCGATCAGCAGCTGAGCTACTGGCGATCGTCGACGGCTCTGCAGTCGGTGTCTAACGAACGAATTTGGAATGGGCTCTCTTGCCGGCTGCGGTTGTACGCGCAAAAGGTGGAGGGTGACATCCCGGAGCTGTCATGGACAGAGCTTTGGCAGCTGACGCTCCCGGGAACAGGGTTCATCTGCGCCGAGGGGGCCAGTCTGGAGGCGAGCCTCCAATTCAGCACGATCGCGGGCGAGGGCGACCGCCGCGTCGGGGCGCGCATTTTTCGCGAAAGATGCGCGGTGTGCCACGGCGCTAATGGAACGGGTGGTCCGGTCGGTCCGGCGCTGACTCGATCGGAGTACATCCACGGCGATAGCGACTTCGCCATCTTCCAGGTTCTGAGGCACGGTGTTCCCGGAACGGCCATGCCGGCGGCCGATCTACCAATGCGAACCCTCTTACAGGTCATTGCCTACGTTAGAAGGCTGCAAGCGCAGTCGGCCGAGGGTCAGAAAGCCGAAACACCGCACCCGGCGATCGAGGTGAGCGACGAGCGCCTGCTGGCCGCCGGCACCAGGACAGACGAGTGGCTGACTTATTCGGGCTCGTATAATGGCTGGCGTCATACATCACTCGCCGAAATCACGCCGGCAAACGTCGCTCGCTTGCGGATTTGCTGGATCAAACAATTTGATATTACAGATCAAAACATCGAAGCCACGCCGCTGGTAATCGACGGGATGATATTCATCACCGCAGACGGCGGGCACGTCCTGGCAGTAGATGCGAGGACTGGCCATAAGGTCTGGCAATATACGCGGCCCGTGCCGGCCGGTTTGCCGCTGGAGGCCGGACTGGCGAACCGAGGATTGGCCGTCCGCGGCGGCACGCTTTTTTTTGGCAGCCCGGACGGATATCTGATCGCCATCAACGCCGGCGACGGCAAGCTGATCTGGCAAAAGTCCGTGGCCAGCTCGGCGGACGGCTACTCGATTACCGCGGCACCTCTCGTCGTGCACCATTCGGTCATCGTCGGGATCTCGGGCGGCGAATTCAGGATGCGCGGCTTTCTCGCCGCCTATGACGTATCGACGGGCCGGCGACAGTGGAAATTCGACACGATCCCAGGGCCGGGTGAAATCGGACATCAGACCTGGGAAAATGATGCGTGGCGCACCGGCGGCGGTGCGACGTGGATCACCGGCAGCTACGATCCATCGACCGACCTTCTTTATTGGGGCGTCGGCAATCCGAGCCCGGCGTTTCTGGGCGATGTGCGCCCCGGCGACAACCTGTTCACCGCCAGCGTGATCGCCTTGCACGCGAGCACCGGTAAGCTGGTTTGGTATTTCCAGTTCACCCCGCATGACGAACATGACCGGGATGCCGCCCAGACCCCAATTCTCGCCGATCTGTCGATCGGAGGCAAGCTTTGGAAAACGATCTGCTGGCCAAACCGCAACGGTTTTTATTACGTTCTTGACCGCGTCACCGGTCAGTTCTTGACCGGCGTGCCATTCGTTACCGTAGACTGGGCGAAGGGGCTTAGCCCGGCGGGAAGGCCGATCCTGGCGGATGCCGCCACGATATCGACGGCCGGACGCAGCACACGCCCCGGCATCGGCGGCGGGACAAACTGGGAAAACCCGAGCTTCGACCCAAAACGAGGATCCATATTTATCCCGGCAACCGAAAGCAGCTCGGTGTTCACCAAGCTTCCTCCGGACAGGGTGGTGGACGGCGGACGCAACCGGATGTCGGTCGGCAGTGGCTGGAGCCAGGTGACGTCGGCGACCCGCGAGGTGGTGGCGCTCGACGCCGCGACCGGTGCCCGAAAATGGGCTTACACAGCGCCTTCCGACACAGGTACCCGCGATCTGACCTACAGCGGCCTGCTGTCAACCGGCGGAGGGCTCGTATTTGGCGCATCAGGAGGCGTGCTATTCGCCTTGGATGCGGATACCGGCCGCGAGCTCTGGCACGTTGCACTCGGCGGAGCCACCAAAGCGGCACCGATCGCGTTCACCGTCGACGGACGAGAGGTGATCGCCGTGTCGGCCGGCCGGACGCTGTTCGTGTTTGGGCTCTGAATGGATTTCCAGACCGCCAGGCGCCCAGAAATCTGATGCACGCTCGCGTGAGGCTTCCAATGATCAAGACTGCTTTCGGCTCACCGGTGACGTCCAGGACGTGGGCCAAGACATGGGAGGGCCTCTCTGCAAGCCAGCCTGTGCTCTACATCTGCCTTGTTTTGGTCGCCGCGCTGATGGGTTATGCATACGAGCTGCGTACCCGTGGCATCTTTGCCTGCCAAGCCGATGGCTACACCGCCGATCGTTACCTCGCCTATTGCAACGGAGTAAATTATGCAGACTATGAGCATGGGGCCTTCTATTTCGACTTGGAACCATCCGTGCAGCACTTTGTCCGGGAAGCGGACGTGCTTTTTCTAGGGAACAGCCGCCTTCAGATTGCCTTGTCGACGGCCGCGACGGCCGATTGGTTCGCGGCGGCGTCAGCACGCTATTACCTTATGGGTTTTCTTTATTTTGAAAATGAGCTTTTTGCGGAGAAACTGCTGCGCCGATTTCGGCCCCGAGCCGCAGTTTACGTGATCAATGTGGACGATTTCTTTGATCGATCCGAAAGCCCACCCGTAAAGACAATATTGCACGACGCGAAGCCCGGTATCGATATCAGGCGAAGGGACTCTGGCAGCGAGTTCCATGAATCGATTTGCAAGGCCGTTTCGGCATTGTGCGGAGATCAGTACGCCATCTTCCGGTCGCGGGCAACCGGTGCATATTATAGGGAAGGTGTATTGCCCCAGCAGACAATCACCCCGGTTTCCTATGATTGGAGCGTCGACCGGGACTTGGTCATGCATAACAGCGCCAACGCAATGGATTTCCTGTCCCATTTCGCCCAGGGGAAGTGTGTGATATTGACCATGGCCCCTCTTGTCGGCGCAAAAATTGGAGATGCAAAAGCCATAGCGGCGCGTCTTGGGATGAAGTTGGTGACGCCGGGAATTCTCGACGGCCTCCAGACCTTTGACGGATACCATCTCGATCGCGCAAGCGCACAGCGTTGGTCGCAGGCTTTCTTCCAAGCCGCCGGGCCGACAATTCGATCTTGTCTTAAGGAGCGAGGCATACCGCATCCCGTCGGGTCCTCGCTATCAGCCACTCCTCGCTGATGCGGCTTATTCCGATGCAGAATGCCAGCCCGCGCTGTCCGATCATGAGTTGGCTGCCGCCCGCGCGCGATTTCCGCGCGGACCTGCGCGCGGCATTGGATAATGCCTCGGCCAACGATGGCCTGGAACATTTGACCGTCCTCGCCGGTCATCGACTGGGGTTTCTGGAGACCGTCCAGCTCGATCGGGCATTGGCCAGGCTCGCCGCAAAGAAGCCAGCCGGCTTTCTGTCGGTGCGGCTCGCCGTCCTTGCTTCCGCGACGGTCGATCATCTATCCCCAGCGATCCGGGTAGCCGGCTTGCGCCGGCGAATGTTGATAGACGTGCATAACGGAGCATACGGTCAATACCGCCGGGACCTTCTCGAGCCGAGTGCCGATCTTCTCGAGTTTGCGCCGCAGGCCGTGCTGTTCTCGCTGACCGCGCGGGAGGTGGTTGCCAGTATTCCGGTGGCGGCGAAATCTGCGGAAGTCGACGATGCGATCGGGAAATTTGTCGCCGAGTTGCGGTCGCTGTGGCGGAAGGCGCGCGAGATCGGCGACGCAACGATCGTGCAACAGACGTTCGTCAACATAACCGAACCGCTATTCGGCAGCTATGATCGCCTCGTCCCCGCGGCCCCGGCGCGGATCGTTGCGCGGCTCAACGATCGACTGTGTGAGGCGGCAGCGCAGGATGGCGTCCTGCTGCTCGATATCGCGCGCGCCAGCGAGCGCGACGGGATCGACGCATGGTTCGACACTGGGCGCTGGCTTCAGGGCAAGTTGGAGATTGCTCCGCAAGCCGCGCCGCTTTACGGCGATATGCTGGTGCGGCTCCTGGCCGCCCAGCGCGGGCTGTCGAAGAAATGTCTCGTTCTCGATCTCGACAACACTCTATGGGGAGGCGTTATCGGCGACGACGGGCTCGACGGCATCGTTCTTGGCGAAGGCAGCGCCGTCGGCGAAGCGCATTTGGCGCTGCAGCATTATGCCAGCCAGCTCAAGGAACGAGGAATCGTTCTGGCTGTCTGCTCGAAAAACGACGCGCCGGTGGCGGAAGCGGTGTTTCGCGATCATCCCGAAATGCTCCTTCGCCGGTCGGATATCGCGGCGTTTGTGGCGAACTGGGACGACAAAACGGAAAACCTCAAGGCGATCGCAGCGCGTCTGAACATCGGGCTCGACAGCCTCGTCTTCGTCGATGACAACCCGGTGGAACGGGCGCGGATCCGGCAGAGCCTGCCGATGGTTGCGGTGCCCGAACTACCCGAAGACGTTGCCCAATATGTGCGTTGCATCGCCGACGCGGGTTATTTCGAGGCGGTCGTATTTACCGCGGAGGATCGCGACCGGACCCGGCAGTATGTCGAAAATGCGGAACGCGAGGTGCTGCTGGGGGCCGCCCAAACCATGGACGAATTCCTTCGCGACCTCAAAATGTCGGTCGTGTTCGGCCCGTTCACGCCGGTCGATCACAATCGCATCGTCCAGCTGATCAACAAGACCAATCAATTCAACACGACCACTCGACGCTATTCTTCCGAAGAGATCACCAATTTTATCAACCAGTCGAGGGCTCTGACACTGCAATTCCGCCTGATCGATCGGATCGGCGACAACGGTCTCGTCAGCACGATGATCCTCCGCCCGGCCCCCGGGTGCGACGACGTGATCGAGATCGAGAACTGGGTGATGAGTTGCCGCGTATTCGGACGCGAGCTCGAGTTCGCAGCCATGAACATCGCGGTCGAGGCGGCCCGCCGGCAGGGAGCACGGGCATTTGTCGCGGATTACATCGCCACCCCAAAGAACAACGTGATCAGCACCCTATATCCACGCCTCGGCTTTACCGAAGTCGATCCACCGGCCGCCAGCAACGGAGTGACACGCTGGTTTCTCGACCTGGCAGATTACGTCATGCAGCCTAATCACATAGCTTGCAGCGGAGCCCGACGATGACGCAGCAGACAATTCTCGGCGAATTCAGCCGTATTCTTGGCGACTTGCTGCTGGATGACTCGATCACGCTGACAATGGACACGCGGCGGGAAGATGTTCCGAACTGGGATTTGTTTAACTATCTCAATTTTATCGTCGCGGTTGAAGCGGAATTCGGCGTCAAATTCAAGATCGCCGACATCGAAGCATTTGAAAATGTAGGCGTGATTGTCAGGCATGTGGAGAAGATGCTGACATAGCGAGATGCGCCGCTGGCCTGGAAATAGGACCTTTGGCTCGCCGCCCACCTCCTCGATGGAGAGTTAGCTTATGCTATTTAATTCTGCCGAATTTCTTTTCGTTTTTCTGCCGGCGACGCTCGGTGTATTCTATCTTTTCGGCAGGATCTCCCGCGTCGCAGCGATACGCTGGCTGATCCTCGCTTCCTTGCTGTTCTACGCGTGGTGGCGGCCGGTCAATGTGCTGATCATCGCACCGTCGATCGCGATCAACTTCGCTTTGGCTCGGGTCCTGCTGGAGTTGAACCATCGAGAGGGCTCGCGGCTGGCATCCAAATCAGTTCTTATCTTAGGCCTCGTATTCAATGTCGCGTTCCTAGGCGTGTTCAAATACCTCGATTTTGCGTTCGGCACGGTGAACGATGTCTTTGGCACGAACCTCGTTTTGCAACACATCATCCTGCCGCTGGGGATATCCTTCATTACGTTTCAGAAAATCGCGTTTCTCGTCGATGTGCAAGCCGGCCGGGTTAAATCCTTCACGCTGCAGGACTATTGCACTTTCGTGCTGTTTTTCCCGCAGCTGGTGGCCGGTCCGATTGTACATTATCGTGAAATGATGCCGCAATTTCACGCGATCCGGTGCCACGCCGACAAAGAGAACATTTCTGTAGGTGTTACGTTGGTGTTGTTTGGTCTCTTCAAAAAGGTTGTCCTGGCCGACAACATCGCACCGTTGGTTACACCGATCTATAATAATGCTGCTGCTGGTGACCATATTTCTCTGCTGCCCGCGTGGATCGCGGCGATCGGGTTTACATTGCAAATCTATTTTGACTTTTCCGGCTACACCGACATGGCGCTCGGCTTGGCGAGGTTTTTTGGCATTCGGCTGCCGCCCAACTTCTATTCGCCGCTTCGCGCTTCGTGCATCATCGATTTCTGGCTGCGTTGGCATATGACGCTGACACGGTTTCTGACGGCATACATTTATAACCCTATGGTGCTGTCGTTGACCAGGCGCCGGCTGGCAATGGGAAAGCCCGGGTTTGGCGGGCGGAATACGACCGTCGGGGCCTTCGTGTCACTGCTGATGATACCCACGGTCCTCACGATGTTCGTCTCGGGGCTTTGGCACGGAGCCGGTTACGGGTTTGTGGTGTGGGGTTTGCTGCACGGTTTCTATATCACGATCAATCACGCGTGGCGTGTCGTTGCCGTGCGACTGTGGCCTGATCGGGCGAGGTATGACCGGGTTATGACCCCGCTGGGTCTGGTGTTGACCTTTGTCGCAGTCACCGCGAGCATGATCTTCTTTCGCGCGCCGACCATGACGTCGGCCATCGATCTGGTCAAAGGCCTGATTGGGTTGCACGGTATTGCCGTGCCGGAGACGTTTTTTCAGCACCTGGGGCCTGTGGCACGGGCGTTTCACCGGCTCGGGATAGTTCCCGTGCCGTGGAATAGCCACGATTTCGTCAAGACCCTCTTGTGGATTTTCTTCCTGATGTTTATAGCTCTCGCTTGTCCGAACTCACTCCAAATCCTCGGCCGTTATGAGCCGGCACTCGGTGTGAAGTCGCCGTCGAATACACTTGTGATCGGGCGAATTAGATTCGTTGAATGGCGTCCTTCGCTTCCTTGGGCCGTCGCGGCTTCGGCGCTTACAGCGATCGCAATCGTCTCCCTCGCTGGCCCAAGCGAGTTTTTGTATTGGAACTTTTGACCGCATATCGTATGGGAAAGGGCACGACTACCCCTGCTGGTTCCGGTGATTGGCGTAAACCTCCCGGATGATGGGAAGCAGCACGCTGATCGGATCCGCGGTGCTGGCTGTGAAGATCGAAGCCGTCTGGTCCGTCGGCAACCGAGGCAGACGGCGTACGAGAATGCGGCCCGGTGTCTCGAATGTCTGAATGTCGGCGCAAAGGACCTCACCTGCGGCTTTGGCCATCGCATATTCAGTCATACCTTTAGGTCGAGCATCGACATAGACAGAAGATGGGTAGAAAAATGATATTTCCCTGTTAAACCTCGATCTCAATTCTCCGTAGAGCTCGTAAAACGCGGTCACGTAGAATGCTATAAATTCTTGAAATCGCTGTTGATTAAAGACCGTGCTATTCCGTCGCGCGATAACCGGTGTCGCCAAGTAGTACACTTGTGTAGGAACGGAACGCAGATGGTTTAATTGCTCGTGAGCGTTCTTCCGGACATCATAACGGATGATGTGGCAACGCCCGCCGTAGGCGGTTATCTCTGCTTCTACGCGACGCGCATCCATCTCACCAACGGCGTAGGTCAGCGTAACATGGCCGCCGCCAACGGCGATAATCTTACCGATCAGTTCGCCGAGCCCTCGCGAACCGCCAATAACGAGCGCG
Organism: uncultured Alphaproteobacteria bacterium; assembly: GCA_963814865.1. Lineage (GTDB taxonomy): Bacteria > Pseudomonadota > Alphaproteobacteria > ATCC43930 > CGMCC-115725 > AP-15. Next base: position 339,026 of record CAWFEN010000010.1, read on the forward strand.
CACGCATGAGCAAATTCGCCCGGCACGACCCTCGCCGCGATACTGACCGGGTCGGCCTGACCCGTGGGCGCGGGGCGTACGTGCGCGTCGAGGGTGCCCACCCACCCACCGCCGGAAACAGCGAGCGTCACCAGGCGGAAGCGAGGGTCGCTGTCACTTACTCGAAAGTGCAGGGCGTCATGATCATCCTCGCTGAGCGGTGTCGTAAGCAGCGTCAGCCCCCGGTAGAGAGAATGCAGGCCAGGACAAACCATGCCAACGAGAAACGAGGAGCGGGCGAGCCCGAGCACTCTGCCGGTGCCCAATCGATCGACCGCAGCGGGGAACATTCGAGCGACGGCGTCCGGGGCGGAGACAAGCGGGATTTGCCCGTGACAGTTGATCACCTGCTCAAAGTTCAGTACGAGCGGTTCGGAAGGCTGAAGCAATGGCCCGTTCGAATGCACATTCTTTCCGGCTTGCGGAACGCCCGACGTTACCTCGAGACGCAGCACCCGCGTGCCGCCGACTACCACATCGAGCAGTGCATAGCGTTTGTCGCTTCGGGCGAGAACTGCCTGAACGCGCTCGCCGACGTAAATCGTGTTCTCGAAATTGGCTCGGAGCGATGACACCAGTTCAAAATCTGGCAGGTATCGAAAAAGACTGTCCAAACCCCATAGCAGTGCATGAATGCCGTGAACGACAGGAAAGCCGACCAGCGTACGTCGGGCGGCGACGGCGTCCATATGCATTGGATTGCGATCGCCGCAGATAGCCGCAAATCGCTCCTGATCGGTGCCAACAAAATCTCGTTCCGCAATCACATTCAATAACATTTCCAAATCTCCCCTACCGTGAAAGGGGCGAGAAATAGAAACGGATGTATCGCCCGGCGACCGCGCACGTGGCTGGGCGCGGTGCTGCGCGGGCACTTCGCCTATTACGGATTGCCGCCAATCCCGAGGTATCTGAGTTCCTCAAAGCCGATGGCATCGTAATGATCGGCTGGCCGTTGATCCTGGTAACGGAGCGGCAACCAGTATAACCCACAACGGGCCGCGGTGTCGAACGCCGCCGCGGCGGCTCGTCGCCTCGGCATTTAGAGCAATCGAACGTCGCGATCGTTGCCGTCGCACCGGCTATGTGCGAGCGGGTCGCCGGCAACGAGATCGTCCTGTCGGATGCCGAGTTGGCGCTCGGCGAGAATGTTGCGGGGCCTCCGTGCGCGCGTCTGCAGGCTTGACTACCCCGACATCGCCGAGCTTGATGCGCCGGCGGTTCGCACCGAAGGTGAGGACGTAGGACATCTGCCCATGCGGCGACACGCGCACGCCGAAGCCTCTCGGATCCCGGTCAATTTAGGTTATCTGCTTGCCGGGCGCGGGCTTGAGGTTGCGGATGGTGAGGTCCGTCAGGGTGACGATCGGCATCCGGCTAAGTCGCGCTGCAGGCGCGTGCAGCGGCGGGTCCGCAGGTGACGCTATGGGGCAGAACGCGTTTCAAGAAAGAAAATTTATCAATAGGATAGAGATTACCATGTTGCATGATGGGGCGTAGCCAAGTGGTAAGGCAGCGGATTTTGATTCCGCCATACGGAGGTTCGAATCCTCCCGCCCCAGCCACTCGCGGGGTTGCTGGGGAGGATCGACATGCCTGAACAAGCGCATTGGGTCGGGAGCTGGACGATGGCGCCGGCGCCGGCGGAATCCGGTGTTTTCAACAACCAGACCTTGCGCATGACCATGCGCGCCAGCCTCGGCGGCGACACCGTGCGGGTGCGGATCTCGAATGCCTATGGTCGGCGCCCGCTCGACATCGGCGGCGCGCATATCGCCCTGCGCGGGGCGGGAGCGGCGATCGTTGCCGGCTCAGACCGCAGGCTGAACTTCGGCGGCGCGGCAACGGCGACGATCGCGGCGGGTGCCGTGCTGTTCAGCGATCCGGTCGCGCTCGACCTGGCACCGCTCGCCGATCTCGCGGTCAGCCTCTATCTGCCCGGCGAGATCCCGAACGATCTTCAGATCACCGGCCGCTATGCGCGCCAGACCAACTATGTCTCGCCGCCGGGCGATTTCACCGCGGCGAAGGTGATGCCGATCGCCAGCCTGACCAGCGACTGGTTCTTCGTCTGCGGCGTCGATGTGCTCGCCGGCGCCGACACCGGCGGCATCGTCACCCTCGGCGACTCGCTGACCGACGGCAACATCTCGACGATGGACGCGTTTTGCCGCTGGCCCGACCAGCTGTCCCGGCGGCTGCAGGCGCGGCCGGGCGGCCGGCCGATGGCGGTGATGAACCAGGGCCTCGGCGGCAACCGCATTCTGTTCGACATCCGCGGCGACAGCGGGCTGCGCCGCTTCGATCGCGACGTGCTGGCCCAGCCGGGGGTCACTCACGCCATCGTCATGCTCGGCACCAACGATCTGCGCAACCGCTGGAGGAAGCCGGAAGAGGAGCCTGCCGCGGCGCAGATGATCGCGGGGCTTCAGCAGATGGCGGTGCGCGCCCATACGCGCGGCATCAAGATCGTCGGCGCCACGCTGACGCCGTTCGGCAACGAGACCTATATGGCCGGCGCCTGGAACCCGCAGCGCGAAGAGGTCCGCCGGGCGGTCAATGGCTGGATTCGCGCCGGCGGCGCCTTTGACGCGATCGCCGATTTCGACCAGGCCTTGCGCGACCCCGAGCATCCGACCCAGATGCTGCCCGCTTGCGATTGCGGTGACGGTCTGCATCCGAGCGACCTCGGCTACAACAAGATGGGCGACGCGATCGACCTGGCGCTGTTCGAATAGCGCCGCCGCCCGATTCCGGCGGCGGTCTCGCCGATAAGATCAGCGCGCGGCGAACTGGGTCTTGCCGAACGTGTTTTCGCGCTCGGTATCGGTGATCGCGCCCGGACGCTGGGCGTCGGCCAGCACCGCCAAACCGCGACGCACCGCCGGCCGCGACGCGATCTCGTCATGCCAGCGTCGCACCGCCGGATATTCGCCGAGATCGACATAGCCCCGCTCTGCGAAGCGAGAAGATGGGTCGGTGGCGGTGCGGATCCACGGGAAGGTGATGATGTCGGCCATGCTGTATTCGTCGCCGGCGAGCCAATGCGACTCCACCAGCCGGTGCTCCAAGACCCGGTGCAGACGCTTCACTTCGTTGGTGTAACGGTCGATCGCGTAGGGGATCTTTTCGACCGCGTATGAGGCGAAGTGGTTCCATTGGCCGAACATCGGGCCGACGCCGCCCATCTGAAACATCATCCATTCGAGACATTTGTAGCGGCCGATCGGGTCTTTCGGGATCAGCCTGCCGCCGTTCTTTTCCGACAGGTAGATCAGGATCGCGGCCGATTCGAACAGGGTGAAGGGCTTGCCGCCGGGGCCGTCGGAGTCGACGATCGCCGGGATGCGGTGGTTGGGGGTGATCTTCAGGAATTCCGGCTTGAACTGGTCGCCGGCGCCGATATCGACCGGGATCACCTTGTATTGCAGGCCCAGCTCTTCGAGCGCGATATGCACCTTGTGGCCGTTCGGCGTCGGCCAGGACCATACTTCCAACATCACCGATCCTCCTGATTGCCCGGGTTCTCGAAACCATGTCATTGCGGGCGCAACGAGGCAATCTCGTTGCCATATCCGCCGGACCGCGAACGCAGCCTCGCTCCGCCGCCCGCACTAACGGGTTACGGCTTGGGATCGGTATAGTCGGCGGCGAGGCGGCGGAGGGTGTCGCCGGTAGCGCTGAAGGGCAGCCACTCGCTGCGCAGCTCGATACCGAGATGCCTGTAGAAGCCGCGCGCCGGGTTCCAGTTCAGGACATTGAAATGGAGCGCCGGCCAGTCGCGCTCGATGGCGATCGCGGCGAGCCGCGCCACCAGCCGCCGGCCAACGCCGAGGCCGCGCGCCCATTCCCGGACGTAAAGGTCCTCGAGAAAAACGCCCGGCTGCCCGCGCCACGTCGAAAAATCCGGAAAGAACAACGCAAAGCCCGCGGGCTGTCGCATCGACCAAAGCGATCAGAGCCTCGAAGCGCCGCTCGGAGCCGAAGCCGTGCCGGCGCAGATCCTCTTCGGTCGCGACCACGGCATCGGGCGCCCTTTCATAAGCCGCAAGCTCCCGGATCAGCTGCAGCAGAAGCCCGACATCGTCTGCGGCCGCGAAGCGAATGCGCGCACGGCCTTTCGCCTCGGGAATCTCGTTCATCGGCATTTCCCAAAATGGCGTCGGCGCGCTACCCTAGCGCCCTGCCGAAGGGCGGCCAATTGCGGTTCCGCCCGCATCAGCGAATCTTTGCCGCCAGGAGGGGCCATGCCGAGATATTTATTGATCGAATCGCGCGACCCGTTCGACTCGAACGATACGGGCTTTTGCCGCGATCTGGCGCGGCAGCTCGCCGCCGCCAACAACGAGGTGACGCTGTTCCTGATCCAGAACGGCGTGCTGCCGGCGCGGCAGGGTGCGCGCTCGGGCGATCTCGGCAGCCTGGCCGGCGCCGGCGTGCGCGTGCTTGCCGACGCCTTCTCGTTGAAGGAGCGCGGCATCGACGAAAAGCGCCTCGCCGCGGGCGTGGCGGCGGCCCCGCTTGATGTCGTGCTGGACGCCCTCGCCGAGGGCGGCCGGGTCATTTGGCACTGAGGGAGGCGGTCATGGCCGACAAGAAGACGATCACCATCGCGATCATGGACGCGCCCTATGAGAGTGCGCGCTCGACGACGGCGCTGCGGCTGCTCGATCTCGCGGCCAGGCGCGGCTACAACATCAATGTCTTCGCCTATGAAGGCGCGGTGCTGCAGCCCTTCGGCGCGCAGAAGCCGCACCCCAACGCCGTGCACGGCCGCAACCTCGAGGAGGAGAACCATTTCATCCCGAAGGACGCGATCGCCGCGCTGATGCGCGCGGCCGCAGCCAGTGGCGGCAAGATCGACTGGGTGAATTGCGGGCTGTGCGTCGACGAGCGCGGCGCGGCCGACGCCATTCCCGGCGTGCGGCGCGGTGCGCCGGCCGATTTCTGGCAGATGGCCGAAGCCTCCGACAACACGCTCGTCATCGCGACGCGCTGAGGGAGACGGTCATGACGACATTGAGCATCATCGAGAGCGCCTATCGGGCGACCATCGAGGAGCAGGACGACACCATCGTGTGGCTGCACGGCGCTATGAAAGGCGCCGGGGCCGAACTTGCGCTGCTGCTGCGCGGCAACGCGGTCAACTATCTGGTCGAAGGCCAGGACGCCGGCGGTCTCGCCTTCGGCGACTGGCGGCAGACACAGCCGCCGCACGTCGCCCACGATCTGGCCGGGCTCGCCGGCAAGGGCGTCGAGATCTTTTATGTCGCGGAGGATCTGGCCGAGCGCGGCATCGGGCGCAGCGAGGTCATCGCCGCCGCCTCGCCGGTCGCGCGCGCGGCAGTGGCGGACCTCGTCGGCCGCCACGACCGGGTCTGGTACTGGTAGGCGGGTTCGGCCAGTCTGGCAGGAGGGGATGATGGCGGACGAAACGAAGCCGCCGGCGATCGATGCGGCCGCGGCGCCGCCGAGCCGGCCCGGCCGGGGCTATCCCGAGCCTTTCGCCGCGCGGGTGGCGGGGCGGGTGCGGCGGCCGCTCGGCGATCTGTTCGGGCTGACCAATTTCGGCGTCAACCTGACGCAGCTGCCGCCGGGCGGCATGTCGGCGCTGCGCCACACGCACAGCCGCGAGGACGAATTCATCTACATCGTCGAAGGCGATCCTGTCCTGGTGACGAATGCCGGGGAGACGCCGCTTCGCCCGGGCATGTGCGCCGGCTTCAAGGCCGGCTCCGGCGACGCGCACCATCTGCTGAACCGAACCGATCGCGACGTGGTCTATCTCGAGATCGGCGATCGCAAATCGGGAGACACGGTGATCTACCCGGACGACGATCTTGGTCGGGCATTGGCGCCGGACGGCACGCGGCTCTTCGTCCACCGGGACGGCAGACCATACTGAATTCTGTGCTCGGGAACACCGGATCAAACGAGTGAAGCCCGAACCAAACGGTGTCATTCCGGGGCGCGTGCACGGCCCGCGAGCCCGGAACCCATGAACACCGGCCGGCGACAGCACGGGATAGGTCCGCGTCCATGGGTTCCGGGCCTGCCCTTTTGGGGCATCCCGGAATGACCATCGCCTCGGCAGAGAGGTTGTAGACCGGGCCAGTTCCGCGATGGGTGCTGACGGCACCTCGTCTTACTCGCGTTCGAAGCCGGCGCCTTGCGCCAGTTCGGCATAAAAACCGAACGAATCCTTGGGCCGGCGCTCCTGCGTCTCGTAATCGACGTGGACGAGGCCGAACCTTTTGCTGAAGCCCAGCGTCCATTCGAAATTATCGAGCAGCGACCAGACGAAATAGCCGCGCACCGGGACCCCGGCGGCGATCGCGTCGAGCACGGCGCCCAGATAGAGGCGCAGATAGGCGATGCGGTCGGCGTCGCGGATATGCCCGCCGGCGTCGATATGGTCGGGGAAGGCGGCGCCGTTTTCGAGGATGTAGACCGGCAGATCGCCGCTGTAGCGCTCTTTCGCCTCGATCATGACCGCGCGGAAGGCGTCGGGCGCGATCTCCCAGCCCATATCGGTGACTTTCGTGCCCGGCGGCGGCGGCAAAGCGACAGCCTCGAAGGGATGGTCGGCGTCCCGGCGCACGCGCGTTCGCGTGTAATGGTTGAACGCGAAATAATCGAGCTTCTGCTTGATGATGTCGAGATCGCCCGGCTGCAGCAGCGGCTCGATCCCGGCGGCGAGCGGCTCGGGGTAACGGCCGAGCATCTGCGGGTCGGGGAACGAGCGGTTCCACAGCGCGTCGAGCATCTGGGTTGCAATCTCGTCTTCCTCGCGCTCGCTCGCCGGCTCGCGCGGGTGGAAGTTGTAGATGTTGCCGAGCAATAGGTCGGCGCGCTCCGAGCGCATCGCCGCGACGCCGAGCCCATGCGCGAGGTTCATCACATGGATCGCGGTCAGCGCGGTCATCCGGCCGCGGATGCCGGGGGCGTGGTCACCCTCGCCATAGCCCTTGACGCAGGCGGCGTTGGGCTCGTTGAAGGTCGCCCAATGCTTGACCCGGTCGCCGAGACGCCGCGCCGTCAGATGCGCGTAATCGGCATACCAGGACGCGGTGTCGCGGTTCTGCCAGCCGCCGCGGTCTTCGAGCGCCTGCGGCAGGTCCCAATGGTAGAGGCAGACCCAGGGCTCGATGCCGGCTGCCATGACCGCGTCAACCAGCCGGTCGTAAAATTCGAGGCCCTTGTCGTTGGCCCTGCCGCGCCCCTCGGGCAGGATGCGCGGCCACGCGGTCGACAGCCGATAGGCGCCGATGCCCAATTCGCGCATCAACGCCACATCCTCGGGCCAGCGATGGTAATGGTCGCAGGCAACGTCGCCGGTGTCGCCGCCGCGGATCGTGCCCGGCAGATGGCTGAAAACGTCCCAGATCGACGGGCCGCGCCCGTCTTCCCTGACCGCGCCCTCGATCTGATAGGCCGCCGTCGAGGCGCCCCACAGAAACCCGTCGGGGAATGACTCCGCCATGCTGCCGTCTCACCGGTCCTCGCGAGGAGGCCGCATGATGCCGAACGCGCTGGCGTTAAGCCAGCGCCTCAAGCGAACCGACCCGGCGCGAACGGGGCGATGTCGATCGACGGCGGGCGGCCGGCGACGAGGTCGGCGACGATTTTGCCGGTCATCGGCGCCGCGGTCATGCCGACATGGCCGTGGCCGAAGGCGTAGATCACATCCGGCGTCGCCCGCGAGGGCCCCAGCGCCGGCAATGAATTGGGCAGGCTCGGGCGATGGCCCATCCATACCGAGACACGGTCCTCGGGATGATCGGCGGCGAGACCGGGCAGCATCCGGCGGCCCTGCGCGAGCAGGATGCGGGCGCGGCGCCAGTCGGGCGGGGCGGCGAGGCCGGCGAGCTCGACGGTGCCGGCAAAACGCAGCCCGGTCGCCATCGGCGTCGCGACGAACTTGCCGTCGGCGTCGGCGGTCGGGATGCGCGGCATGACCTCCGGATCACGGATCATCAAATGATAGCCGCGCTCGGTTTCGAGCGGCACACGATCGCCGAGCGCGGCGGCGAGGGGCTTTGACCAAGCCCCGGCACAGATGATGGCGGCATCGGCCGGCAGCTCGCCCCGATCGGTGCGGATCGCCGCGAGCCGGCGGCCTTCGAGCCGGAACCCCGACGCCCGCGTGCGCTCGAGTTCACCGCCCGATTGCAAGAAATGGTCGAGCAGGCGCTGGACCAGGCCCAGCGGGTTCGAGGTATGCCCGTTTTCGCGCACCAGGATGCCGCGGACGTAATCGCGCGACAGGGTTGGTTCGAGCTGGCGCAATTCGTCGGCGTCGAACTCGTCGATCTCGACCCCGTTCTCGCGCCGCAATTCCCAGGCGAGCCGGTCTTTTTCCAGACTCTCCGCCGAGCGGTAGACATAGAGATGGCCGAGCCGGTGGACCAGATCCTCGGCGCCGGCGTCACGGACCAGGGGCCGCAGCGCTGCGAGGGTCGGGCCGACCAGCGGGCGCAAGGCGCGCGCCTGCGCGTGGATCTTTTCCAGCGTGCCGGCGCGGACGAAACGGACGAGCCAGGGCGCGACCGCCGGCAGATAGGCCCAACGCAACGACAGCGGCCCGAGCGGATCGAACAGCCAGCGCGGCACGTTCCGGATTACCCCCGGCATCGACACCGGCGTCACCGAAGAGGCGTTGAATGCCCCGGCATTGCCGAAGGAGGCGCCATGGCCCGGCTCGCCCGAACTCGATGATAAAGACGCTGTGGCCGTCGCGCTGCAGCCAGCTCGCCGCGCACACCCCAACCATGCCGGCGCCGATCACCCCGACCCGCTTATTCCCGATCGCCGCCATCGCGTCCTGTTTACCGCGTGATCGCCTGCCGTTCCGCCGCCCACCGGATCAACACCATCTTCCAGGGCATCCGGCACGGCCCTTTGCCGGAATCGGCAAGCCCGAACTGCTGCGCGGCGACCTCGCCGGCTGGCGGTCGCGGCGGATCACCGGAAACCACCGGATCGTCTACCGGATCCGCGGCAGCGGCGACGAGCGGCGCCTGGAAATCGTCGCCTGCCGCTGCCACTATTTCCCCCGCCACTGACCAAGTTGGCATTCACGACAGCTGCTCTGGACCGCTGCGGGTTTTCGGCTACACATCCAGGTTCGCGACATTGAGGGCGTTGGCCTGGATGAAGTCGCGGCGGGGCTCGACGAGGTCGCCCATCAGGGTCGAGAAGGTCTCCTCGGCCAGATCGGCGTGGCTGACCCTGACCTGCAATAAGGAGCGGGCCTCGGGGTCGAGCGTCGTTTCCCACAATTGCTCCGGGTTCATCTCGCCGAGGCCCTTGTAGCGGTTTATGTCGATGCCGCGACGGCCCAATTCCATGACCGCCTCGACGAGGCTCGTCGGGCCGCTGATTGCGCAGGTCTTGTCGCGGGCGGCGAGCGTACCGGGCCGGTCGTAGCTTTCGCGCAGTTTCGCACTGTCGGCGTCGAGCCGGCGCGCCTCGCTCGACCGCAGCACGGCCGCGTCGATCAGGCGCCGCTCGTCGACGCCCTGGCGGGTACGGCTCAGCACCAGCCCTTCACCGGCGATGACCGTGCCCTGCCAGTTGCGCTCGTGTTCGGCGGCAAGGCGGTCGAGCCGCTCTGCGGTGCGGTGGACGGCCTCGATCGCGCGGTTCGGGTCGGCGAAGATCGAGGGCGACAATGCCCCGGCCATCGCCGCCTGCTCGACGACCGCAAGATCGCCGACCTTGGCGGCCAGCGCCTGGACCGAGCGGCGTTGGACCCGCGCCTGTTCGAGCAGATCGCGCAGATCGTTGGCGGCGCGCTCGACCCCGTCATGCTGGGTGAAGACCGCATCGCGCAGCGCGGCGTCGACGCAATAGGCTTCGAGGGCGGCATCGTCCTTCAGATAGACCGCCTTGGCGTTGCCGCGCTGCAAGCGGTAGAGCGGCGGCTGGGCGATGTACAGAAACCCCTTGTCGATCAGGCTCGCCATCTGGCGAAAGAAGAAAGTCAGCAGCAAGGTGCGAATGTGGCTGCCGTCGACATCGGCGTCGGTCATGATGATGATGCGGTGATAGCGCGCCTTTTGCGGATCGAAATCCTCGATGCCGATCCCGGTGCCGAGCGCGGCGATCAGGGTGCCGATCTCGGCCGAGCCGAGCATCTTGTCGAAACGGGCGCGCTCGACATTGAGGATCTTGCCCTTCAGCGGCAGGATCGCCTGGAAACGCCGGTCGCGGCCCTGCTTGGCCGAGCCGCCGGCGCTGTCGCCCTCGACGATGAAGAATTCGCTCTTGGCCGGATCCCGCTCCTGGCAGTCGGCGAGCTTGCCCGGCAAATTGGCGATATCGAGCGCGCCCTTGCGCCGGGTCAGGTCGCGCGCCTTGCGCGCCGCCTCGCGCGCCGCCGCCGCCTCGACGACCTTGGCGACGATCTTGCGGGCGTCGGCCGGGTGCTCCTCGAACCATTGCGTCAGCTTGTCGGCGACGATGCCTTCGATCGCCGGGCGGACCTCGGAGGAGACCAGCTTATCCTTGGTCTGCGACGAGAATTTCGGGTCGGGCACCTTGACCGAGAGGATACAGGTCAGCCCCTCGCGCATGTCCTCGCCCGACAGCGTCACCTTCTCCTTTTTGGCGATGCCGCTGTCGTTCGCATAGGTATTGACGGTGCGCGTCAATGCCGCGCGAAAGCCGGCGAGGTGGGTCCCGCCATCGCGCTGCGGAATGTTGTTGGTGAAGCACAGCATCGTCTCGTGATAGCTGTCGGTCCATTCCATCGCGATTTCGAGCAGGATGCCCCCGGCCTCCGCCGGGCCGAGCTCGCGCTCGCCGCGGATCGCGATCGGCGGCGCGTGCAAGGCCTGCTTGGAGCGGTCGAGATAGCGGACAAACGCCTCGAGCCCGCCCTCGAAATGCAGGGTGACGCTCTTCGGCTCGACCCCGCGCAGATCGCTCAGCACCAGGGTGACGCCGCTATTCAGAAAGGCGAGCTCGCGCAGGCGGTGTTCGAGCGTGGTAAAATCGAACTCGGTGTTGGTGAAGGTTTCCTTGCTGGGCAGAAAGGTGATCTCGGTGCCGGTGGCGAGGCCGTGACGGGCCGAGCCCTCGGGCCAGGCGGGCGCCGGTCCGATCTCGGCGAGCGGCGCCTCGGGCACGCCGTCGCAATAACGCATGAACCACTCCGAGCCGCCGCGGAAGACGTGCAGGTCGAGCCGGGCGGAAAGCCCGTTGACGACCGAGACGCCGACGCCGTGCAGCCCGCCCGACACCTTGTAGGCGTTCTGGTTGAATTTGCCGCCGGCATGAAGGTGCGTCATGATCACCTCGGCGGCGGAGACCCCCTCCTCGTCGTGAATGCCGACCGGGATGCCGCGGCCATTGTCGGTGACGGTGACGGACCCCTCGGCGTTCAACGTCACGGTGACGGTGTCGCAATAGCCGGCCAGCGCCTCGTCGATCGCGTTGTCGACGACCTCGTAGACCATGTGGTGCAGCCCGGAGCCGTCATCGGTGTCGCCGATATACATGCCCGGACGCCGGCGCACTGCGTCGAGCCCGCGCAATACCTCGATCGACTGCGCGTTGTAGGTCGCGTCTTCGCCATTGCCGGCGACGCCGTTGCTGCCGGGATCGGCGGCGCCATTGCCGTGCGGCTGGCTGGAGGGGCCGACCGGCTCGGATCGGGCGCCGGTCGGGAAATGCGGAACGGAAGCCGATATGTGTTGCATGTCTTTCGGGGTTTATCTCTCTGTTGGGTCAACCGGATGTCGATGTCAGAGTCGCCGTCCTGCACCGACAGGAATTGGGCCCGGCAGCGCAGCGGGGCGAACAGGGCCGCGTCGGTGCCGGTGAGCCAGGCCTGGCTTTCGAGCCGGCCCAGCGCCTCGAACAGCGCCGCGCGCCGGCTCGCATCGAGATGGGCGGCGATCTCGTCGAGCAGCAGCAGCGGCGGCTCGCCACGGACCGCCCGCAACAGCCTGGCGTGAGCGAGCAGGATCGAGATCAACAACGCCTTCTGCTCGCCGGTCGAGGCGAACTCGGCGGCGATGCCCTTCTCGGCCAGGGTGATCGCCAAATCCGACCGGTGCGGGCCGATCGCGGCGCCGCCGGATTCGGCATCGGCGCGCCGCCCGGCGGCGAGGGCCGCCGCGAACCTGGTTTCGGCGGCGAGCGCCGGCATCTCGTCGAGCCAGCCCTCGACGGTGCCGTCGAGTGCCAGACGGGCGCGCGGAAACGGCGGTTCGGCCTCGGCGCAGGCGCGGTCGAGAAGCCGCACGGCATGGCACCTTCCGGCCGCGACCGCCACTCCCTGCGCCGCCATGACTTCTTCGATCGCCGCGAGCCAGGCCGGGTCGGCCGACCTGTTCGACCAACTGCCGTCGCGCAGCAGGTGGGCACGCTCGCGCAGAGCCTGTTCATAGGCGCCGACACGGGCCGCATGCGCCGGATCGAGAGCGAGCACGAGGCGATCGAGAAACCTCCGCCGGCCGCTGGGCCCTTCGAGGAAGAGGCGATCCATCGGCGGCGTCAGCCAGACGATCCCGAGGCGCGCACCGAGCTCGGCCTGGCTGCGCGCCGGCTCGCCGTCGATACGCACGACCCGCCTTTCGCCTTCCACCCCGTCCCGGCCGGTGCCGACCTGCAGCGTGCCGCGCCGGGTCGCGATCGTCGCGGCGACGGCCCAGCCGCGGATCGGCCCGGCCGCCGGCGGTGCCTCCCGTTCGGTCCTGCGGCGATCGATGTCGCCGAGCCTGGCGCCGCGCAGCCCGCGCCCCGGCGCCAAAAAGGACAAGGCCTCGAGCAGATTGGTCTTGCCGGCGCCGTTCGGGCCGGTCACCACCACCGGTTCGTCGCCGATGGGCGAGCCTGGCTTCGCGGTAATTGCGGAAATCGGTCAGGACGAGCCGCGTCACCGCGACACGCCCGCCCGAGACCGGCGGGGCCGCGGCACCGGCGCTGCCGCGGGCTTCCTGTGCCTCGGTCAACATCATGATTATATGGGGATCAGAGCGGCTTTCCGCCAGCATTTCGAGCCGGCGCCGGCCTCCGGGAGGATCGGCTTTCTCACACCCGCATCGGCATCAGCACGTATAGGGCGCTGGTGTCGGCGCTGTCGCGCACGATCGTCGGCGAGGCCGAGTCGGACATCATGAATTGGGCGCCCTCGCCGCCGATCTGTGCCGTGATGTCCAACAGGTATCGTGAATTGAAGCCGATCTCGAGCGGGGCGGCGAGGTAGCGCACCTCGATTTCCTCGATGGCGGTACCGTTTTCGGGGCTCGTCGCCGACACCGCGAGGCTGCCCCCGTTGGCGCCGGGCGCGACGGCGAGCTTGACCGCGCGGCTCTTCTCGGTCGAGATCGTCGATACGCGGTCGACCGCTTCGGCGAACTCCTTGCAATTGACTTCGAGGACCTTGTCGTTGTTCGACGGGATGACGCGGTCATAATCGGGAAAGGTGCCATCGATCAGCTTCGAGGTCAGCGCCGCGGCGCCGACGGCGAAGCGGATCTTTGTCTCGCTGAGCGCAACCTGGACCTCGTCCTCGCTCTCGTCGACGAGCTTCCTCAGTTCGATCACCGTCTTGCGCGGGACGATGATGCCCGGCATGCCGGCGGCCCCTTCCGGCAGCACCATCTCCACCCGCGCGAGGCGATGGCCGTCGGTCGCGACGGCGCGGATGACCGGAACCCCGTCATTCGTCGTCGCATGCAGATAAATGCCGTTCAGATAATACCGGGTCTCCTCGGTCGAGATCGCAAACCGGGTGCGGTCGATCAGCGCCTTCGTCTCGGCCGCGGCAAAGGCGAAATTGTGCGGCAGCTCGCCGCTCGCCATGACCGGGTAATCCTCGGGCGGCAGGCAGGCGAGGGTGAAGGTCGAACGGCCGGAACGCAGCACCATCGCATTGCGTTCGCCGCCGACCTCGATCTCGATCTGGGCGCCCTCGCGCAATTTTCGGACGATGTCGTAGAGCGTGTGCGCCGGCGCGGTTATCCGGCCGTCGCGCTGGATCTGTGCCGGAACGCGCTCGACGATTTCGAGATCCATGTCGGTGGCGGAGAGCGACAGCGCCGCTGCACCGGCTGGATCTCCAGCCGGCCCGCCGGCCGCATCGGCGCGCAGCAGCACGTTCGACAAAATCGGTATCGTATTGCGCCGCTCGACGACGCTCTGCACGTGCCCCAGCGCCTTCAATAGAGCCGCCCGTTCGACGATGAGTTTCATGTTTGCCACATGGATATTGGCGGACCGGCCGGCACCGTCCGCGGATTGCGGCCGATGCCCCGTCGCGTCATCCTATCGGGTCGGCGGACGGGGCAGCACCATAGCACGAAAGGATGCGCGGCTCAGCATCTGCTTTCCCCGTGCTCGCGGGCCATGGGCTCAGCTTTGCAGCATGCGGCGCAACAGCTCGACATCCTCGGCGAGCGCCGGGTCGGTCAGCTTCAGCTCCTCGATCTTGCGCACCGCATGAATGACGGTGGTGTGATCGCGCCCGCCGAATTTTCGGCCGATTTCGGGAAGCGACCGCGTCGTCAGCTGCTTGGCCAGATACATGGCAACCTGACGCGGGCGGGCGACGGCGCGGGCGCGGCGCTCCGAGGTCATCTCGCCCAGCCGAATGTTGAAATGCTCGGCGACGCGCCGCTGGATCTCGTCGATCGTCACCCGCCGCTCGCAGGAGCGCAACAGGTCGTTCAGCTCCTCCTGGGCGCTTTCGAGGGTAATGTCGCGGCCGACGAGCTGGATGTTCGCGGTGATCCGGTTCAACGCCCCTTCGAGCTCGCGCACGTTCGAGGTGATCTTGTGGGCGAGGAACTCCATGACCTTGCGGGGGATGCGGATGCCGTTCTGTTCAGCCTTGGATTCAAGGATGCCCAGGCGCAGCTCATAGGTCGTCGGGTGCAGATCGGCGACGAGCCCCCAGCCGAGGCGCGAGCGCATGCGTTCTTCGAGCCCTTCGAGATCGGAGGGCGACTTGTCGGCGCAGATCACGATCTGGCGGTTCTGGTCGACCAGTGCATTAAACGTGTGGAAGAACTCCTCCTGCGTCGAATCCTTGCCGCTGATAAATTGGAAATCGTCGATCATCAACAAATCCACCGAGCGGAATTCATCTTTGAAGTCGATCGTCGATTTGAAGCGCAATGCACGAATGAACTGGTACATAAATTTTTCGGCGGAGAGGTAGATGACCTTGCGGTTGCAGGCGTGCCGCCGGACGTGCCAGGCGATCGCATGCATCAGATGGGTCTTGCCGAGCCCCACCCCGCCATAAAGAAAGAGCGGGTTGAACGGCACCCTGCGGACCGGGTCGGCGCAGGCCTCGGCGACGCGGCGCGCCGCGGCATGGGCCAGTTCATTGGGCTTGCCGACGATAAAATTTTCAAAGGTGAAGCGCTGATCGAGCCCCGCGGCCTGAATCTTGTCCGCAGCGGTCTCGATGGCGGCGGGCTCGGCAAAGGGCGCGATCGCATCGCCATTTATCTCCGCCGGATTCCCGGGGTGGTGCTGCTGCACCGGATCGGGCATTTCCGGCATCCCGACGACGACCACAACCCGCCTGACCCGCTGGTTCTCCACCTGCCACAGCACGAGCAGCCGGTCGGCATAGTGAGTCGCGATCCAGTCGCGCAGAAACCGCGTCGGCGCGGCGATGACGGCTTGGCCGTCGCCGATCCGCAGCACCTTGATCGGCCGCAGCCAGCTGCGGAACGCGGTTTCGCCGACCTCCTCTTTGAGCCGGCCGAGAACCCGCGACCACTCGCTCTCATACCCTTGCGGCGTGCTGTCCGCATCGCTTTTTCGAATCGCTTCTGCCACCACCATATCCCCCCAATTCAAGACGGCAGCACCATCGGACCTTTACCGGCAAGATCTACTTTCTCTGACTGCAAAAATTCGGCTCTATAGCGCTGTTTTTGTGGGCAGGTCCCCATCCCCCTGTCGGCGCGATTATTATCGATCAACCGAGTCAAAGCAGCAATTGCTTTGTTTCAGCTAACATTTACGGGGCGCCAACGTGATTTGAAGTGGCGCTATATGGTGATGCTATCTTACGGGTCCGCGCGATGGCAACCGGACCGAAAAGCGAACGCAAAAAGAATTTTCGGTGTCAGCAGTGTGGCCGCATGCGGATCCCGAAGGAACGCCCGCGGGCGTTGGACGCCGCAGCCGCGGTGGCCGCCGCGGCTCATTCGGGACCGCGGGGGTGTCAGAGCGCGTTGATGCGGACGGCGAGGCGCGACAGCTTGCGCGACACCGTATTCTTATGAAGCACGCCCTTGGTGACCGCGCGGTGCAACTCCGGCTGCGCCACCTGAAAGGCGGATTGGGCCGCCTCCTTGTCGCCATCGGCAATCGCGGTCTCGACCTTTTTGACAAAGGTGCGCACCCGGCTCTTTCGGGCACGATTGATCGCCGTGCGCTTCGCGGTCTGGCGGATGCGCTTTTCCGCCGATTTATGAGTGGCCATTCTCGCTCGCAACGGAACCCGGAGCGCGCCTTCTATCGCCCGGACGCTGCCGCGTCAACACCGCCGGCGGCCGCCGGCGACGCCGCCTAATGCCCGATCGATTTCTGGTAGGCCGCCTGGTCGGCCTCGTGCTGCTGACAGATCGCCAGGCACGGGGCGTTATCGCCGGGGTTTTCCAGGATGCAGACGCGGCATTGCTCCCCCGATGCCTCCGAGATGGCCGCCGGGGTGCCGGGCGCGGCGGAGGAGCAGCCCGCAAGGACCACGCTCAAGGCGAATAGGACGATAATCAAGCAGCGCATATGGCGAAGATCCAGCCCGCCGCGCAATTTGTCAACTCAGCCCGATCGGGCCGGGCCGATCGGGAGAAGGCTCGCGTCAGCGGCTGCGAAAATGCGGCTGGCGCTTTTCGATAAAGGCGGCCATGCCTTCCTTGCGGTCTGCCGTGGCGAAGGTCGCATGGAACAGCCGCCGCTCGAACCGCACCCCCTCGGCCAGGCTCGTCTCGTAGGCGCGGTTGACCGACTCCTTGACCATCATGGCGATCGGCCGCGACATCCGGCTGATCCGTTCGCCAATCTCGACCGCCGCGGCGAGCAGGTCCGCCGCCGGCACGATCCGGCTGACGAGCCCTGCCCGTTCGGCTTCGGCGGCGTCCATCATCCGCCCGGTCAGGCACAAATCCATTGCCTTCGCCTTGCCGACAAAGCGGGCCAGGCGCTGGGTCCCGCCCGCTCCCGGCATCGTGCCGAGCTGGATCTCGGGCTGGCCGAACCGCGCGGTGTCGGCGGCGACGACGATGTCGCACATCATCGCGATCTCGCAGCCGCCGCCGAGGGCAAAGCCGGCCACCGCCGCGATCACCGGCTTGCGGCATTGCCCGACGCGTTCCCAGCCGCGGGTGATGAAATCCTCAAGATAGATCTCGGGGTAGGTCTTGCCCGCCATCTCCTTGACGTCGGCGCCGGCGGCGAAAGCCTTGTCGCTGCCGGTCAGAACGATCGCCCCGATCGCCGCGTCGCCCTCGAAATCGTCCAAGGCCGCGGCGAGCTCGGAAATCAGCGCCGCGTTCAGCGCGTTCAGCGCCTGCGGCCGGTTGAGCGTGACGATGCCGACGGCGCCGCGGCGCTCGACGAGGATGTTCTGGTAGCCGGGGATATCGCTCATCGATGGCCTCTCTAGCGCTGCCGCCTGGCGCAATAGAAACTGGATCGGCCCGACTGCGCGATCCGCCTGACGCCTTCGGCGCAGTCGCAGCCGGGGCAGGGCTCGCCTTCGCGGCCATAGACCGCCCAGTGATGCTGGAAATAGCCGAGTTCGCCGTCGGCCTGGACATAGTCGCGCAATGACGACCCGCCGGCGGCGATCGCCTCGGTCAGGACCGATCGGATCGCCGCCGCCAGCCGCTCCGCCCGGACGCGGCCGATCGATCCGGCGAGCCGGCGCGGCGACAGGCCGGCGCGGTACAGCGCCTCGCAGACATAGATGTTGCCGAGCCCGGCGACGGTCCGCTGGTCGAGCAGGGCCGCCTTGATCGGGGTCAGCCGGCCGGCGAGCCTGGCGGCGAGATAGGCGCCGTCGAAACCGGGCTCGAGCGGCTCCGGCCCGAGCCCGGCGAGCAGCGGATGCCGGTCGGCCTCGTCGCGCCTCAGATAGTCGAGCGTGCCGAAGCGGCGCGCGTCGTTGAAGCGGATCACGGTGCCGTCGTCGAGCGTCAGCACGACGTGATCGTGCCGCGCGGCCGGCGCCGCAGGGCCGGCGGTGACGCGGCCGGACATGCCGAGATGGAGCAGCAAGAGCCCGTCCGCATCGAGCTCGATCAGGATGTATTTGCCGCGCCGCCCGAGCGCGCCGATCCGCGCGCCGTCGAGCCGCTCGGCGAGAGCCGGCGGAAACGGCCGGCGCAGATCGGGGCGGCGCAATTCGGCGCGTGACGATGCGGCGGCCGGTCATCTTCAGCGCCAGGCCGCGCCGCACGGTCTCGACCTCGGGCAATTCGGGCATATCGCCTGCCGCGGCCGTATTGCGCTTCAGTTTCCCGCGATCATCGCGTCGGCGATCTTTTCGGCGGTCATCAGGGTCGGGAAATTGGTGTTGGCGCACGGCACCGCCGGGAACAGCGACGCGTCGACGACGCGCAGGCCCCCGACCCCGCGCACCCTTCCCTGACTGTCGGTCACTGCCAGCGGGTCGTCCTCGGCGCCCATGCGGCAGGTGCAGGTGGCGTGCCACACGCCGATCGCGTTCCTGCGGATGAAGTCTTCGAGCGCCTCGTCGTCCTGCATGAGCTGGTCGAAACGGTAGCCTTCGACGATGACCTTCTCGATCACCAGCCGGCGCAGCCAGGCCGGCCCGTCGAGCAGTTTGGCGATGACACCGGTGATGCGCTTGTTCCTGGCGTTGACGACGCCGATCTTGCGCACCCGCTCGGTATAGGCGGCCGGGAACGGATCGCTGGTCGCCTCTTGCAGGGCCGCGCTGATCTGCATGGCGCCGAGCCGGCGGAACCCGTCCATCAGCCGTTCGAGATCGCGCCGGTCGGAGAGCAGGTTGAATTCGACGATCGGCTCGGCCCGCCAGTCGGGCGAGGCGAGCCTGACCTGCCCGGTCTCGGAAAAGGTCTTGTAGACGGCCGCCAGCAGCGAGGCGATCTGCTCGCCGACTGCGTGCCAGGCGGATTTGCTGACCCCGGCGACGAACATGTCGCCGGCCGGCGCGCCGCCGATCCCGGAGGAATAGCGCAACGCCAGCAGGATGTGCCGCCGCGTCAAATCGTTGAGCCGCGCCTCGGGCTTGATGAAGGACGACACCGAGATCGACGGGTGGTCCATCAGCCGCTGGCCGACCCCCGGCACGTTGGCGACGATTTCGATCCCGAGATCGCGCAGCTGACCGGCCGGGCCGATGCCGGCGCGCAAGAGATGCGCCGGCGAATGGATGGCGCCCGACGAGACGATGACCTCGCCCCGCGAACTCGCCGACGCGGAATTCGGTCTCCCTGCCCTCGACCAGCGCCTTGACCCCGACGCAGCGCGTGCCCTCGAACAGCAACCCTTTGACCTGGGTCTGGGCCGAGATCGTCAGATTGTCGCGCAGCCGCGTCCCCGGATCGAGATAGCCGATCGCCGCCGACACCCGCCGGTCGTAGAGGTTGGAGATCGTGATCGGGAAATAGCCGTCCCTGAATTCCGCGTTCTGGTCCTGGACGTAGGAAAACCCGGCCTGCTCGAATGCCTTGGCGACCGCCTTTGCATGCCCGTTCCACAGATCGGGAAAGATGCGCCGGACCGGGATGCGGCCGTCCTTGCCGTGCCACGGCCCGTCGAAATCCATGTCGCGCTCGACCTTTTTGAAATAGGGCAGCACGGCGTTCCAGCTCCAGCCGGCCGCGCCGCGCGCTTCCCATTCGTCGTAATCGGAGGGCGCCCCGCGATTGGCGAGCTGGCCGTTGATCGACGAGCCGCCGCCCAAGACCCGCGCCTGCTCGTATTTGCGCAAGGGCGGGCGGTTTTCTTCAGGCCGGTTGTGCGAGATGACCTCGGTATGAACCTTAAGCTCGGTCCAGTGGAAGCGCGGGTCGAAATAGGCGGTGCCGGGATAGCTGTCGAGGATCTCGGGCGGCACCTTGCCGTGCGGCGTGTCCTGGCCCGCCTCGCACAGCAAAACCTGATTGGCGCTCCTGGCCGACAGGCGGTTGGCCATGACCGACCCGGCCGAGCCGCCGCCGACGATGATATAGTCGTAGGTCATCTTCCCCCCTCTCGGGCGCTCCTGCGCCATGCCCGAGGCGCGACCCGACGCGACCCGCGCATCCACGACTTTTCCGCAGCAATGATGTAATGCAATCGCCGACGGCCGGGTCAAGCCTGGCCGAACCCGGCCATGACGAAACGGAAGCGCCGGTTTCGCCGTTTTGTCGCCGCACAACTTTTCCTCTGCAGCCCTGCGCTTTCGCAGGAATGACGAAAAGGGCGTCGATCGACTGGAATGGCGTGATATATTTCCGGTCAGACGGTCAGAGGAAATCGCGCACCCGTTCGATTTCCTCGAGATCGTCGTAATGGGAGACGAGGAGGACCTCGTCGAAGCCGAGCTGCTCCATCCGCTTCAACCGGCGGCGCGCCTCCTCCGGGGGACAGGCCAGTGCGACGTTGGTGGCCTGGGCGAGCTCCGCAGATTCGGGCCGGCCGGAGAGATCGACGGCGACATTGGCGAGGACGGCGTTGGTGCCGCCGGCGTCGCGATAGATGCGCATGCCGAATTCGAGATCGTCCCAGCTGCTGAACCGGCCGGACGGCGTCCAGCCCTGGCACTCGTTCGCCGCATAAGTGATCCAGCGCGGGCTGCGCCAGGCGCCCATCAGGATCGGCGGCCCGCCTTCGCACCCTGGCCACAGCGACAGTTTTCCGCCATTGACCGGCTCCCCGCGCCACACCTTGTGCATGGTTTCAAGCGCAATTCTCATCGCGCGGAAGCGATGGTCGTAATCGAGGCCAAGCAGCTCGAAATCCGCCCGGGTCGAGCCGCTGCCGACGCCAAGGCGCAGCCGGCCGCCCGACAATGCCTGGACCGACTGCACGCGATGGGCGAGCTCGACCGGGTGCCGCAGCGACAGCTGCAACACCCCGATGCCGAGCTCAACCCGCTCGGTCACCGCGGCAAGCACCGCCAGTTCCACCAGCGGATCGAGGGTGGGCCGCCCGCGACCCATTGAATCGCCGACCCAGATGCCTGGAAACCCGGCAGCTTCGATACGGTTGGCGTAGTCGGCCGTGCGCCGCAGCAACCGGTCATGCGGCCCGGTGCCGGCGCTGAAACGGATCATTGCACTTATTTTCACGAAATGCCCCTGTCTCTGGGTGGTGGTCGCATCACCATGCCGCATCTCTGCGGCCGGTGCCAGCGACCGGGCTGTCAGCGCCGCAGCCGGTTTTCATGCCGGCTGGAGCACGTGGATGACGCGGCTGGCGATCATCTCTCGGGTCTTGGCGGCGTAGGCGGCCATGTGCGGCGAGCCGGCATGCGCCCGCAGCGCGTCGGGGCTCTCCCATTTCTCGATCACGACAAAGGTGTCGGGGCCGAATTTGGCCTGCATGCCGCCGCTCCTCGGCGTCGATCACGGGTCCGTATTCGATGCAGCCCGGTTCGGCGTGGACCGCCGGCATGTTGGCCCGGAACGAGGCGAGGATCGCCTCGCGCATGCCGGGTTTGGCGGTGATGATGGCGAGAACGTGGATCATGGCTGCCCCTTCAGGCGATGCGTTCGAAGACGCTGTGGTGGCGGCTCGTCGTCAGCGGGCGGATCTTCGTCGCCCAGTCGCCAAAGCTGCCGGCTTGCTCCCAGGCGGCGCTTTTCAGCACCTCGGGCGAGTTCGAGCTCGTAGATCGTCAGATAGCGCTGCATCCCCGGCACCGTCGAGTGGTCGAGCCGGTAGCGCGCCGCCCCCCGCACGCCCGGCACTTTCGACAGCATCGGAAAGTGCTCGGTGTCGTAGACGCGGTTGAACTCGGCTTCGTGCTCGGCCGGGATATCGAGCTGCACGACAAAGATGTGAGCCATGACCGGCGCTCCTTTCACGCGATCTTCCGGAAAATGCTGTGCTGGCGGTTGGCCGTGTGCGGCCGGATCTTTGGCTTCCAGTCGCCGCGATCGGAGGCTTCGGTCCAGGCCGCGCTGTCGATGATCTCGGCCGAATCGACCTCATAGATCGCCAGATAGCGCGGCATCCCCGGCACCGTCGAGTGGTCGAGCCGATAGCGTGTGCAGGACCGGACGCCGGGGACCTTGAGGATCGTCGGCACGTGGTCCTCGTCGTAGATGCGGTTGAACTCGGCCTCCAGCGCGGCCGGGATGTCCATCTGCACGACATAGATATGCGACATGGCAGCCATCCTTCCGACAGGGATGCGATCGGCGAGCTTAGGCGAAACCGCCTCAGGTCTCGACAGGTTTCGTCTCAGCCGCTGTCCTCGGGCGCCGTCATCGAGCATGCCGCTGCAATCGGGGCGTCCCGGCGCCGCCGCTCGCCAGGACTTTTTCCGGCGGGCACTTGTTAGCAGGGGACACACCAGGAGTATCGCCATGGACAAAGATCGCATCGTCGGCGCCGCGCATCAGATAAAGGGCGCCGTCAAGGAGACCGTCGGCAAAGCAACCGGCGACGCCAAGACCCGGGCCAAGGGTGCCGCGGAAAAATCGGCGGGGAAGGTGCAGAACGCGGTGGGCGGCGCCAAGGATGCCGTCCGCGAACAACTGAAGAAGTAGGCAGCAATCGCCGCTGCGGCGCGACCGGCTACGGATAGCATCTCGCCGAAATGCCGCCCGGCGCGTAGAGTGGGCGGCGTGGCCCATCCGTCGGAGGATCGCAATGCCCGAGGCCCAGACCGACCGCCCAGCGGCGCCGCCGCGTTTCGCCGAGCTTTTGGCGCGCGCCGAGGCGCTGCTCCCGGTGCTGCGCGAGCGCGCTCCCCACGCCGAAGAGCTGCGCCGGCTGCCGGACGAGACCGTCGCCGACCTGCATGCGAGCGGCCTGTTCCGGGTATTGCAGCCGGCCCGGGTCGGCGGCAGCGAGCTGCCCTTTCGCGCCTTGTTCGAGCTGGCCGCGGTGATCGGCCAAGGCTGCGGCTCGACCGCCTGGGTGCTGGCCAACCTCGCCGCCCATCATTGGCTGCTCGGCATGTGGCACCCTGAGGCGCAGGAAGAAATCTGGGGCGAGTCGCCGGACAGCCTGATCAGCTCGGCGCTGATTTTCGCGCGCGGCCGCGCCCGGCGCGTGCCCGGCGGTTATCGGCTCAGCGGCCGCTGGCCGTTTTCGAGCGGCATCGATGCGTCGAGCTGGAACATGTTCGGCGCCGTCGTCAGCGACGAGGAGACCGGGCAGAGCGAGCCGCGCATGTTTCTGCTGCCGGCGAGCGACTACAAGATCATCGACACCTGGCAGGTGATCGGTCTCGCCGGCACCGGCAGCAAGGATGTCGAGGTCGCCGACATATTTGTACCGGCCTATCGCACCCTCGCCACCGAGCGGATCAAGGGCGGCCCTAATCGCGGCAGCGAGCTCAATCCCGGGACGCTCTACAAATTGCCGGCGGTCAGCCTGTTTGCCTTTGCCATCGCCGGCGTCTCGCTCGGCATCGCGCGCGGCGCGATCCGGCATTTCAGCGACACGACCCGCAACCGGCTCAGTTCCTACACCGGCAAGAACCTGGCCGATTTCTCGACCTTGCAGGTCCATCTCGCCGAGGCATCGGCATTGGCCGACGCGGCCGAGGCGATCGTGCTGCGCGATTGCGACGAGGCGACGCGGA
Organism: uncultured Alphaproteobacteria bacterium; assembly: GCA_963814865.1. GTDB lineage: Bacteria > Pseudomonadota > Alphaproteobacteria > ATCC43930 > CGMCC-115725 > AP-15. The sequence continues at coordinate 362,829 of CAWFEN010000010.1, forward strand.
TCACCGAAGCCGGCATCGTGCCGAGCCTCGAGCAGCGGGCGCGCTACCGCCGCGACGGCGCCTTTGCCGCCGCACTCTGTACCAAGGCGGTCGATCTGCTCTTCACCGCCACCGGCGGCGGCGCGATCTACGCCAGAAATCCGATCCAGCGCGCCTTTCGCGACGTCCACGCGGCCAACGCCCATTACGTGCTGAACTGGGACGTGAATGGTGCTGTGTACGGCAGGGTGGCGCTCGGGCTGCCGCCGGACGCGCCGCTGTAATCGCTTTGCCAGGGGCCGACCGTGCCGAATGAGAACCCCAAGACCGTTCCCCCCGGGGACCAGATCCCCACGGCCGAACATCCCGGAAGCCATGCGGCGACGGTGCACAGCACCTCCGCCGAAGGCTTCAACACGCGCGAGCTGCGCAACGCGCTCGGCTCATTCGCGACCGGCGTCACGATCATCACGGCGCGCAGCCGCGACGGCAAACCGCACGGAATCACCGTCAACTCGTTCAGCTCGGTGTCGCTGAACCCGCCGCTGGTGTTGTGGAGCAGCTCGCTTTACGCCCAGAGCCTGCCGGCCTTCCAGGAAGCCTCGCATTTTGTCGTCAACATTCTCGCTTACGACCAGATTCCGCTATCGAACAAGTTCGCCACCCAGAGCGACGACAAATTCATCGACGTCGACCACGTCGTCCCCGAAAGCGGTGCACCGGTGTTGATCGGCGCCGCGGCGCATTTCGAATGCCGCAACGAGTTTCGCCATTATGGTGGCGACCACATCATCTTCATCGGTCATGTCGAACGCTTCGCCTATACCGATCGGCCGACTTTGCTGTTCTGTCGCGGCAAATACATGAAGGGCGAGCCGCTGCTACCCTGAGCCGCCAGCGCCGCTGATGTAGAAGAGCTGGCTGGTGCTGATCGCGGCGTGATCCGACAAGGTGGCGACGAGGTGCGGCGTGCTGCCGCTGCCGTCGCTGCTGGAAAACAGCTCGTGGCTGGTGGTGTCGTAGGCGAGGCGCTGGCTGGTATCGGCAAAGGTCCCGGTCGGGTTGGCGGTGAACAGGGCCGCCGCCTCGGCCGCGGTGAAGCGCTTTGGCGTCGCGCCGCCGCCGAGGCCGAGATCGAAGCCGGAACTGCTGAACACCAGCCGGTTGTTCGAGGACTTGGCGAAATCCTCGATCGTGTTGCCGCCCGGTTCGGATCTCGTTGCAATTGCAGCAAGTTGGTGTGACCCATGACACAATCTACAATCGTCATGGCCGGACTTGTTCCGCGGCTGTCCGGTTCAGAAAGCGTTTCAATTTCAGAATGGTCGGCAGCGGCACCGACACGATCACAAGCTCCCCTTGCCCGGACTTGATCCGGGCATCCATGTCCTGACGACCGCGAATGTCCGACTCAAAAGGCGTGGATGCCCACGGAACCAGTCCGTGGGCTGAAGGCCCACGGGTCGAGCCCGGCCACGGGGATTTGTGGCTGCGGCGATGCGTAACTATGCAACCCGATTCGCCGAACCGGACAGCCGTCGAAAAATCCGGTGCGGGGAAGTTGGGCCTCCCGGCGGCCGTTGCCGCGTTCTCCCGACAGCCTCTCGCCGTCGCGGGGATGACGGGGAACGGAAGCGGAGCGCCCGCGATGCTTCCGGTGCTTCACCGGCGCTCGAACACCTCCTTGGCGACGAGCGCCGCCGTCATCGCCGCCGGCCAGCCGGCGTAGAAGGCGAGGTGGGTAATCAGCTCGCCGAGTTCTTGCTTGCTGAGGCCGTTGTCGAGGGCGCGGCCGAGATGGCCGACCAGCTGCTTTTCGCGGCCGAGCGCCACGAGGGTCGCGACCGTGATCAGGCTGCGGTCGCGCTTCGACAGGCCGGGACGCTCCCAGACCTCGCCGTAGACAATTTTCTCGGCAAGCTCGATCAGCTTTGGCGCGATCGGCCGGATTTGTTCGCGGGCGGGCGAGGGCGGTGTTACGGGCATGCGGATCTCCCCTGCGGGTTGCGGCCTAGGGCGCGTGCCACTCGACATTGTCGTCGAGCGGGATGACCGGGCGCGGCAGCCGCTGCCAGTCGAAGCGGCCGAGCATCGGCGAGGTCAGGCCGGGCAAATCGACCTCGACGACCTGGTCGGGGCCGAAGAACTCGTCGAAGCCGCCGCGGAAATGGCCGCGCGATTTGACCATGACCGAGCGCGCGGCGCCGATGTCGAGCCCCATCATCTCGAAAAAGACCGGGTCGGCGCATTGCACCCGGTGCGAGACGACGACGATGGTGATGCCGCCGACCTGCAGCGCCGCGCATGGCCCGAGCTCGACCCGCATGCCGGCATAAATGCCGCGCCGCCCGACGCAATCCCCGTCGGTCAAGGCCGCAACCGTCGCCGGGGCGGTGTAGGGCTCGGAGAAATTCGTCGTCTCCGCGCGGTTGAACCGCGCCTCGAATTGCAGCGCCGACCCCGAGACGATGCGCCTCGGCGGCGAGCGGCGGATCGTAGAAGATGCCGAGCAGCGCACCCTCGACGCCGGCCTCGTGAAACGCGCGCAGCAGAAACACCGTGTTGCCGCGCCCGCCGCCGCCCGGATTGTCGGCGACATCGGCAAAGGCGAGCGCCGGCAGCGAGGGATCGCGCCCGGCCGCGAGCGCCCTGGCGACGGCCTCGTCGAGCGCGGTCAGCCGCGGATAAAACCGCGCGCGATTGGCCCAGCCGAACTCGGCGATCTCGCGGGCCAGCGCCTCGGCGGCCCGTTGGTCATGGCGCGCGGTCACCACCACCGAGAGACCGTTCTTCGCGGTGTCGGCAAAGGCGAAGCCGCCCATCACCGACACGTTCAGGATCTCGGGGGTCATCCGGCGCTGTCCGAGATCGATCATCTCGGCATAGGGGCCGGCGGCGGTCAGCATGGTCACCGTCGGCGGCACGATCGGCAGGCGGATGAAGGCGCTCTGCGGCCGCAGCCCGGCCAGCATCTCGCGGATCGCCGCGGCCGCCTCGGCGCCGCGCTCGCGCATGTCGAGATGCGGGTTGGTGCGATAGCCGATAAAGGCGTCGATCGACCGCACCATGCGTTCCGAGACGTTGGCGTGCAGGTCGAGCGTCGCCGCGATCGGCACATCGGCGCCGACGATCTCCCGCACCAGGGCAAAAAGCATCCCGTCGGGATCGTCCTCCTCGGTCGTCAGCGCGGCGCCGTGCGCGCAGATATAGACGGCATCGACCGGCAATGCCGCCTTGAGCCGGCGCGCGATGGTGTCGAGCAGCCCGGCGAAGAACCCGTGCTCGACCGGTCCGTTGGGCTCGGCCGCGGCAAATGCTGCGCCGATCGGGATCCACGGACCCGACGCGTCCATCGCCATGACGAAACCGGGCGTCTCTGCCAGCATGCGCGGCGCCGGCCGGCGCGCCTCGGCGACGATGTCGTCGCCCGCGAAACAGGTAAAGTGCGCCTTGGTCGCCGGCGGCGCGAATTTGTTGCACTCGATCGAGAAGCCGAGCAGCGCCACGCGGGACGGGGAGGGATCGGGCATCGCTGGTTACCGTCTCATGAAAGCGCCGGTCATCATCATCCCCGAACCGCCCGTCACGGCTCGGCCTTCTGCCAGCCCGGATCGGGGTCGTAGCTGGTCATCGCCGCGGCGATCGCCGCGGTTCGCGGACCGAAATTCTTCTGATAGACCTGCCCCTGATAATTGACGATGAAGGTCATCACCCCGGAATCGCCGTATTGCGCCGGCCAGGCGACGAGCGCGAACCCGCCGATCATCCTGCCGCGCACGACATAGTCGAGCGCACCGCCCGGCGCGTCCTTGCCCTGGGCCGTCAATACCTTGAAAAAATAGCCGTGATAAGGGATGCGGCCGCGCTGGTCGGCCGAGCGGCGATATCCCTCCTCCTGGGCTTCGGCCACCAGCGGTCCCATCGGGCTTTCCGGTTCCCCCGCCGCGGCCGGCCAATAGAGCCCGTCATGCTGCCCCGGCCGGCTCCGCAGCCGCTGGGCGTATTCGGCCATCTCGGCATGCTGCCGCATCCAGTCGGCGTAGTCGTTCTGCGCGTCGACATAGGCGAGCATCGTCTCGATCGTCGCCAGCTCGTTGCGCCCGATGCGCCGGTCGATGATCTGCTGCTCGCCGGCGGCGGTATCGAACACCCAGCGATCGCCGATCTTTCGCAGCGGGATCGGGGCCGGCCAGTCCTCCTTGCCGATGACGAGGACGGCGCTGCCCGCGCTCTGCTCGATATGGTGCGCCTCCTCATAGGCGGCGACGAAACGCGCGCGCCCATTGCGGTCGGCGACCGGGTCGCCCGAGCTCAGCAGCCGGCCGGAGCCCGGTCCGAATATCGCCTCCAGGCCGCGTATATTGTCGGCGCCGAGGTCGGCAATGACCGCCGCCACCGCCGCGTCCGGCGAGGAAAAGCCTTTTTGCGCCGTCGCTTCCATGGCATCCGCCGAAATCGTCAACGCGGCGAAGACCAGCAGAGCCGAGAGCATGTTGCCGGGTTTCCACATGGATCGTCCCTCAGCGTCGTCCCCCGCCGCCGCGAGAGCCGCCACCCCCGCCGCCTGTGCGCACCGCGCCGGCGCCGCGCGCCCCGCCGGAATTCCCCATCTGAGCCCGGCTCGCCTGGCCGCGGGCCTGAGCGGCGCGAGCCTGAGTGCCGTTTCCCGGGTTGAACGCGGCGGGCCGCGCCGCAGTCCCCGCGCCGCGCACCACATCGGGCGTCCGGGCGGCGGCAGGGCGCGCCGCAGCCTCTGCGCCGCGCCGCGCATTTGGCGTCCGAGCGGCAGCAGCGCCGGCGCCGGGCCGCGTCCCAGCCGCCGCTCCGCGAACTACATTCGGCGTTCGGGCCACGGCGGCGGGCCGCGCTTCAAAGCCGCGAAATTCCTGTCGCGCCGCCGCGCCGGTGCGCTGCTGGCCGAAACGCTGGCGCGTCGCCGCGTCGCGATAGGCGACACCTTCCCGATGCGCCGGATCGTGCCGCCACGTATTCGAGGTGATCGCGGTGCGATTGACGTTGATCTGGTTGAACCGATTCACATTGACGTTGACCGTGCCGCCGCGCCAGTTCGGGCTGCACCAGCCCCACAATCCCCGCGAGATCGCCACCCCGGCGCCGAAGCCGATGCCGACCGCCAGCCCGACACCGAAGCCATAGCCCACCGGCGGCGGATAGTAATAGGGCGGATAGGCCGGGTAGGGCCACGGGCCATAGACGATCGAGGGATCGTAGGCCGGCACATAAACGACGTCCGGGTTGGCCGGGGCGATGACGATCGCCGGTCCTTGCGTCGTCACATTCTGCTGCGGCGACGAGGCGAGCTTGCCGGCCGATTGCGCGCGCTGGCGCAGCCGCTGGACCGAGGCGAAGCAGTCCTGCGGTTGCGCCAGAAAGGCGTCGCCGAGCTTCTGCGTCCATTCGAGCTGATCGGACATCGTCTTCAGCACGCTCGGAAACGGCACCAGCGACTTGACGCTCGGGTCCCAGGGCTGCGCCTGCAGCGCCTGGGTCAGCGCATCGCCCTTGAGCGCCGCATTCCGGGGATCGGCGACCCATCGCGCCGCCATCACGATTTCAAGCGGATAGGTCGCTGCGGTCAGCACCTGGGCCAGGAGATCGTCCGGATAGAGCGCGATCGGCGCGATCAGCTGGTCGAGCTGCGCGGTGCTGAACGCAGCTGCTGCAGCGGGCGGCGTGGCGGCTGCAGCGGGCGGCAAGGGGGCCACGGCGGGCGGCGCCTGGGCCAAGCTCTCCGGCATCGGGCCGAGCGTTAGCGACAGCAGAAATGCCAGCGCCAGCGCCGCACGCATCGGCCTCGTCCCCGTGGCGTCGCGGCTCACCAGCCGCCGTCGACGCCGATCGCCTGGCCGGTCACAAAGGCCGCCTGGTCCGAAGCGAGGAAGGCGATCATCGCCGCCACCTCGTCGGGGCTGCCGAAACGGCCGACCGGGATCGCCTTCGACCGCTCGGCGAAACCGATTTCGAGGTCGTCGCCATACTCGCGCCGGTTGGTGCTGATCGCCCGCGAGGTGCGGATCGGACCGGGGCAGACGGCATTGACCGTAATCCCGAACGGCGCCAGATCAAGCGCCAGGGATTTGGTGAAGCCGACGATCGCGGCCTTGGACGCGGCATAGGTTGCACGGTTTCGTCCGGGCCGGAACGCCGCCTTCGACGACACGCTGACGATGCGGCCCCAGCGCGCCTTGCGCATCGCCGGCACCGCCGCGCGCGACATCAGAAAGCAGCCGCGGGCGTTGACCCCCATCGTGCGCTCCCATGCTTCGAGCGGCACATCCTCGATCTCGTTGCGGTCGGCGCCCTGTGGCGCGCCGGCATTGTTGACGAGAACGTCGAGCCGGCCATAGCGGCTCAGCACCTCCTCGACCATTCGTCCGGCATCGGCCTCGACGCCGACATCGCCCAAGGTAGAGGACGCGATCCGGCCGCTCCGCACGATCTCCTCGACGAGGCTGTCGACCCCGCCCCAGGAGGCATCGATATCGCCCTGGACGTTGTGCTCGTTGGCCACCCCGGTCGCCACGACATCGGAGACGACGACCGTCATCCCGGCAGCAGCGAGCGCCAGCGCCGTCGAATTGCCGATGCCGACCGGTTTGCCGCAACCCGTGATCAGCGCAACGCATGCAGAGCTCGGCATCGGATCCTCTCTTTGAACAAGCCTCGGCAACCGTGCCAACGGTGGCAGTATTCACTCTTCGCAGGCCCGTGTAACCTGGAAACCATCCGGCCAAGACCGTGCCCGGCGATGGCGTTCCCGCGTTCCAAAGGGTTTCGAGGCGCCCGATGACCAAGCTGGCTGCGATCCTCTGCCTGCTGCTGGCGGCGTTCGCCGTCGTCGGCGCACAGGCCGAGGAGAACCCGGTTGGCGCGCTGCCGGCGCGGGTGGCGACCCACCACGCGATCGCGCTCGCCGACCGCCGCCTCGGCTATGATGCGATCGCCGAGACGTTCGGGATAGCCGACAAACAAGGGACGACGACCGCCTCGATCTTCACGATTTCCTATCTCGGCGACACGGCGCCGGGCGCGACGCGACCGGTCAGCTTCGTCTTCAACGGCGGACCGGGCGCCGCCTCGGTGTTTCTGCATCTCGGCGCGCTCGGGCCGCGGATCATGGCGACGCCGCCTGACGGCGCTGCGCCGAGCCCGCCGGTCCGCCTCGTCGACAACCCGGCGACCTGGCTCGCCTTCACCGATCTCGTCTTCATCGACCCGGTCGGTACCGGCTTCAGCCGCGGCTTGGGCAAGGGCGAAAACCCGGACAAGCCGTTCTTCGACGTGCATGCCGACCTCGCCTCGCTCGGCGCGGTCGTCCGGCTGTGGCTGACCCGGCACCAGCGCTGGACCTCGCCGATCTATCTCGTCGGCGAAAGCTATGGCGGGTTTCGGGCCGCCGCGCTGGCGCGGGCCTTGCCGCGCGATATCGATGTGACCGTCAGCGGGCTCGTTCTGATCTCGCCGGCGCTCGACCTCTCGGCGCTGAACCCGGGCGAGCGCGATCTGCTGGCCGCCGCGTTTTTTCTGCCCTCCTATGCCGCCACCGCCGCAGCGCTGCGCGGGCCGCGGGCGGGCGGCGATCTCGCGGCGGTCGAACATTTCGCCCTCTCCGATTATCTCGTCGGCCTTGCCGGCGTTGCCGGCCAGCCGCCTGCGGACGATCCCTTCATCGCCAAGAGTCGCCAAGATCATCGGGCTTCCCGAGGACATCGTGCGCCGCTACCGCGGCCGCGTCCCGCGCCGTGTCTTCGCCCGCGAGATCCTGCGCGCCAGGGGTGAGGCGGTCAGCCTCTATGACGGCACGATCGCGCGGCCGGCGCCCGCCGGCGAACAGCACGATGACGCCGGCGACCCGCTGCTGCAGCCGGCCGCCGCCGATTTCGGCGCCGCGTTCAACGCCTATGCGGCCGACGCGCTCGGCTACCGTACCGAACTCCCCTACCTCGTTCTCGCTCCCGACGTGTCGCGGGAGTGGGACTGGCAGGGCGAACGCCGGGAGGGTGGACCCGGCCTGGCGATGACCGCGCTCGAGACGGCGCTGCTCCAGCATCCGGGCACCAAGGTACTGATCGCCAACGGGCGCTATGATCTGGTGACGCCGTATCTCGCCTCGCGCTGGCTGGTTGACCAGCTGCAGGTTCCACAAGCGGTGCGTGCACAAATCCGCCTGCGTGTCTACGCCGGCGGGCACATGATGTATCTGCGGCCGGATTCGCGTGCGGCCTTGGCCCACGACGCGGCCTCGATCTATGCCGCACCCGGCGCCGGCCCGCCTTCGCAATGACGCCGAGGCCCGTCGGCAGCCTGCACGGAAAGCGCAAGGGTCGGCCGCACGAACGCGCGCTGTTGCGCATCTGCGGGCTCGCGGCCGTCACCGCCTTGTTCGAGACCGATCCCGGCCGCGTCGAGCGGCTGTTTTTCGAGGCGCGGCTGAGCGGCGAGATGGGCAATTTCTGTGCCGCGCTCGCCCGCGCCCGCAAGCCCTACCGCCAGGTCGATCCGGCCGAACTGGGACGCATCGCCGGCACCGTGCTGCACGGCGGCGTGGCTGCCATCGCCCGCCCGCGCCCGCTGCTCGCGCTCGATCCCTTGGCGGCGCCGGCCTGGGCGCGGGACGGTCGGCTGCTGCTGGTCCTCGACGGCGTCGGCAATCCGCACAATCTCGGCGCCATCGCCCGCAGCGCCGCCTTTTTCGGGCTGCCGCGGATCGTGCTCGCCGACCGTCCGGAACAGGCGCTGCCCTCGGATGCGAGCTACCGCGTTGCCGAAGGCGGGCTCGAACATTTGACGCTGTACCAGGCGCCGCTGCCGGCCGCGCTGGGCGCGCTGCGGTCGGCCTATCATGTCGCCGGCGCCGCCCTCGGCCGCGGCGCGCCGGCAGTCGAGCGGGCGGACGCAAAGCCGCCGGCGCTGGTGCTCGGCAACGAGGAGACGGGTCTCGGCGCCGCCACCCTCGCCGCCTGCGACGAGATCGTCACCATCCCTGGCAGCGGGCAGGTCCAGTCGCTCAACGTCGCCGCCGCGGCGGCGATCCTGATATATAGGCTGACCAACGGGCGGACTTGATGCGCCGCTTTGGGCCGATCCGGGCTACACCGGTCCCGGCAAGCGCGTCTCCTTCCGAGTTGACAGACGGATCGCGCGCAAACCGGCAGGGACTGCCGCGGCCGGCAGCAATGAGAACACCAGGAAAACCCAGAACACGCCTCGCATCACGCCGTCGGCGCCAAGCGCGGGATCGGCAAAGCCGCCCAGGTTGGCGACCGTCCCGGCGAAGGCGGAAGCAACAGCCTGTGCAATCAGTTGCAATGTCGAGATGAACGCTCCCGTCAGATCGCGCTCCCTTTCCTTTGCGGATGCGATCATCAGGCTTGCGAGATGCGCCCAAGCGAGCCCGACCCCCGCCCCGACCGGGACCAAGGTCGCCGCCACCAGCGCCAGTGAGCCGGTGTTCAGCGTCCATGCCGTCAGAATCAAGCCGGCCGCCTCGAGAACCGGACCGCAAACGATAAATGCCCGAGCCTTCGCGGGTCCGGCCGACGCACCCGCGAACGCCGCGAGGGTCCAGGATACGGCCACAACCGCATTCAAATATCCGCCCGCGATGGGAGCGTGGTGGCCAACTTCCGTGATCACATACGGCACGTAAAACGCGGCCGTCGTGCTGCCCGCCATCAAAGCCATGACCAGCGAGACCGCGCCCAAGGTAACGCGTGGATTGAACGCTCCCGTCGGCAGCAGCCGCGAACCCCCGGCACCGGGATCTATGGTTCCATCAATGCGCAGCATTGCCGCCAGCAGCACGATTCCGGCAATCATCCCGCACCCGCCGGCCAGCGCCCGACCCGACGCTCCGCCGAGCGCCATCGCCATGACCGCGACGCCGAGCAGCGCCAGGCGACCGAAACCGATCTTGGCGGCGGCTCCGGCGCGGATCGGCCTGTCACCGCGATGCGGCAGCCTGGTCCGCTCGGCGATGGTCGCCACCGCCGCGGCGATCGGGACATCGATCCAGAAGGCCCAGCGCCACAGGCCCCATCCGGCAAGGATACCGCCGAGGAGCGGTCCGCTGAGAGCGCCGACGCTCCAAATCCCGGACACCACCGTGATTGCCCTTGTATGCAGAGCTGCCGGAAAGACCCGTCGGATCGTCGTATAGGCGAGGGCCGTCAGCAATCCGCCGCCCAATCCCTGGAGGAACCGCCCGGCCAGGAACAGGCCAATGCCGGGTGCTGTCGCACAAGCAGCACTTCCGCCGGCAAAGAGCAGCAGGCTGATGCGGTAGGCATCGCGAAGGCCGCGGGAAACCGCCAGCGGCGCGGCGAAGGCGGCACCCCATATCGCGCCGACAAAGGCCACCGTGACGGTCCAGGCAAACAGGCGCAGGCCGCCGATTTCGGCCACCGCCGGCGGCAGCACGGTGGCAACGACCCGCAACGAAAGCGCGTGCATCAAGACGCCGCCGGTGAGCACCACAAGCGGACCGGCATTGCCTCCGCCGAACAGGGCACCCCAACCGCCGGGGGTGTCATGATCGCCGGCAGGATCGACCGCATTGCCGGCGCCGTCACCGGGCTCATTCGGGGCCATCCGATGCCCTTTGGCTGCTGCATTTACAGCCATAATGCTAGGTTCCCAGCAGGAAGCCTGCTAATGGTCACTCCTCACTCATGTATGAACAGAGATCATGCGAGGCGCCGATGGTCAGCCCGTATCGCTCGCTTCCCCCGCTCGGAACATTACGCACCTTCGAGGCCGTTGCCCGGCATCTCTCGTTCACCCGCGCGGCGGATGAGCTCGCCCTGACCCAAAGTGCCGTCAGCCATCAGATCCGGGCGCTCGAAGAGCACCTCGGCGCGCGGCTCTTCCAGCGTCGGCATCGGGCGATCGAACTCGCCGCGGATGGGCAAACCTTGCTGGAAGGCGTGCGCGCCGGGCTCGACAGCGTGCTGTTCGCGAGCGAGCGGGTGCGCAGCCGGCGCCGGGTCGGCGTTCTTACCGTTGCAGCGCCTGCGGCCTTTGCAGTCTGGTGGCTGGTTCCGCGGCTGGGCAGGTTTGCCGCGCTCCACCCCGAGATCGAGGTTCGGATCGCCGCGATCGACGGGCGCGAGCCCGACCTTCGGCGCGACGGGATCGACGTGGCCGTGGTGAAGCGCGCAGCGCAGGGCGCCGCCGGCAATGCCGTCGCGATGCCGCTGCTGCACGAATTGGTTTTCCCCGTGTGCGCACCATCGCTGCTTGGGCAAGCGCGGTCGCTGCGCAGCCCGCGCGATCTTCTGCCGTTCACGCTGATCGAATGCGACGAGGCGGAAACCGAGGATGCGGAGTTCGCCTGGTCGACCTGGCTCGGCAGATTTGGCTTGGAGGCCGCCGCATCATTGCGGCGCCTCAGGTTCAGCCATTTCGGCGTGGCTCTTTCCGCGGCGGTGGACGGGCTCGGCATCGCCCTTGGCCGATCGCCGATGGTCGACGCGGAGCTGGCCGCCGGGAGGCTCGTACGGCCGTTTGCCAAGCAGGTCGTTGCCAAGGCGTCGAATGTGTTCGCGCTCGCCTGGCGCGACACCGGCACAGTTCTGCAAGACCAGCGCATCGCGGCCTTTCGCGATTTCGCCTTGGACGAAGCGTGCGGCTGCGAGCTCGCGGCGGGCCCATGCGGGATGCCCGCGTCGGAGCGGGATTCGCAAACGCAAGCCGGCTGGATGGCCGGTCGCGCAGCGCGGCGCGTAATGGCCGAGAACCGGCTATAGCGTGCTGTTGCGCTTCGTCGCGGGGCGGGGGAGGGTCTCGGCGATCAGGCGGTCGAGCGCCGCCCTTGCCGCGGCCTCGATCTCCGGCCGCGCCTCGATCCGGTGCAGCAGCAAGGCGGCGGCCTCGATCGTCGACAACGCCTCGCGGCGCGGCTCCCGCCGCAGCCGGCTGTAGCGCGACGGGTGCTGCGGGTCGAGGACGAGGCGGCGTAGCTTGAGGAGCCACGGGTTGCGCCACCACAGCGCCTTCGCCTCGCTCCAGCTGCCGTCGAGCAGGACCGCGCCGTCGAGGCCGCGCAGCGTCGCCTCCTGGTCGGCCAGCGGCGCGCCGCGACGGTCGAGGGCGATGATCTCGCGTTGCAGGCCGAACGCCCGAGGGCGCGCCGAGCCGAGATGGAGCACCGCCCAGCGCCGCGGGTCGGCCGGCCGGCCGAATGCCCGCGGCAGATTCGGCCAGGACAGCCCGACCACCAGCCTGGCCTGCCGCAGCAGGCCGCAAGTCAACGCCGCCGTCGCCAGCGTCTCCTTGTTCTCGCGCGGATGCTGCAGGATCAGCACGAAGAGCCGGTTGTCGATCGGCTCCGCGGACGCCATTCCCGGCACCCAAATGTTATCGACGGCAGGCTCGACCGGTGCGGTCATGGTTATTTGCCTCGGTATCGACCGGGCCGGGACTTAATGGTCGAGTCCGGCCGTTAGTCTAGTGTCGGAATCTGGTATATGATCGCGCGGCGTCGTCGTTGCTGCGGCATCCAACCGAGGCGTTCATGCATAGACCGGTCCGCAAAGCCGTTTTCCCCGTTGCCGGGCTGGGCACCCGGTTTCTTCCGGCGACCAAGGCGATGCCGAAGGAGATGCTGCCAATCGTCGACAAGCCGCTCATTCAATACGCCGTCGAGGAGGCCAAAGCAGCCGGAATCGAGCAGTTCTTTTTTGTCACGGGCCGCGCCAAGAGTGCGATCGACGACCATTTCGACCGCGCCTTCGAGCTCGAGGCCACCCTGCGCGCGCGCGGCAAGATGGACCTTCTTGAGGAGCTCCATTCGGGGCTGCCCGAGCCCGGGCAGATCGCCTATACGCGCCAGCAGATGCCGCTCGGCCTCGGTCATGCCGTGTGGTGCGCCCGCGCGCTCGTCGGCGACGAGCCGTTCGCCGTTTTGCTCGCCGACGATCTGATGGTCTGCGACACGCCCTGCCTCGCCCAGCTGGTCGCGGCCTATGGCGAAACCGGCGGCAACCTCGTCGCCGCGATCGAGGTGCCGCGCGCGCATACCAACCGCTATGGCGTGCTCGACATCGTCGCCGATGACGGCAGGCTGGTGCGGGCGCGCGGCGTGATCGAAAAGCCCGAGCCGGCAGTGGCGCCGTCGACCTCCACGATCGTTGGCCGCTACATCATCCAACCCGAAATCTTCGGCCATCTTGGCCGCGGCGAGGCCGGCAGCGGCGGCGAGATCCAGCTCACCGATGCGCTCGCGCGGCTGATCGACGAAGGCCAGGCCCTGCACGGGCTGCGCTTCGAGGGCAGGCGCTTCGATTGCGGCGACAAGCTCGGCTTTCTCGAAGCGACCGTCGCGCTCGGGCTGCAAAACCCGGAATTCGGGCCGGAGCTGCGCCAGATCCTGTTCTCCTACCTTTGATCGGAATGCAGATGCCGCATCGCTTCGACCCGACGATCCTGCGCGAATACGATATCCGCGGCATCGTCGGAAAGAATTTGTCCGCCGCCGACGCGCGGGCGATCGGGCAGGCCTATGCGCTGACCCTCGCCGCGGCGGGAGGGCGCCGCGTCGCCACCGCCTATGACGGGCGCCTGACCTCGCCCGAGCTCGAAGCGGCGCTCGTCGACGGCCTCGCCGCGGAGGGCGCCGATGTCGTCCGCATCGGCCGCGGGCCGACGCCGATGCTCTATTTTGCGGCGGCGACGCTCGGGGTCGATGGCGGGATCATGGTCACCGGCTCGCACAACCCGCCCGACTACAACGGCTTCAAGCTGGTGCTGCAAGGCAAGCCGTTTTATGGCGCGGCGATCCGTGCGCTGGGCGAGACGGCGCTCGGGCTCGGTGTTCCCCAGCACGCTCGCGGCCGCGTCGAAGAGCACCCGGTCGGCGACGCGTATGTTGCGCGGCTGGCGCGCGACTATGACGGAGCGCGTCCGCTGACCGTCGCGTGGGACGTCGGCAACGGCGCCACCGGCGATGTCGTGCAGCAGCTCGTCGCATTGCTGCCGGGCCGCCACATCCTGTTGAACGCGGTGATCGACGGCACCTTCCCCGCCCATCACCCCGATCCGACAATCCCGGAAAACCTCGTCCAATTGCAGCAGGCGGTGGCGCGCGAGCACTGCGACCTCGGCATTGCCTTCGACGGCGACGGCGACCGGATCGGGGTCGTCGATGCGCGCGGACGGATCCTGTGGGGCGACCAGCTGATGGTCGTGCTGGCGCGCGATGTGCTCGCCCGGCATCCTGGAGCGATCATCATCGCCGACGTCAAGGCGAGCCAGGTGCTGTTCGACGAGATCGCCCGCATGAAGGGCCGCCCGGTCATGGCGGCCACCGGGCACTCCTTGATCAAGGCCAAGCTCGCCGAGACCGGCGCGCCGCTCGCCGGCGAGATGAGCGGCCACATCTTCTTTGCCGACGGTTATTACGGGTTCGACGATGCGGTCTATGTCGCCGTGCGGCTGCTCGGCATTCTCGCCCGCACGCCGGAGAGCCTGGCCGAAATGACCGATCGCCTGCCCGTCGTCGTCAACACGCCCGAATTGCGGTTTCCCTGCGCCGACACGCGCAAATTCGCGGTCGTCGACGAGGTCCGCGAGCGCCTGCGCGCGGCCGGAGCCGAGATGACCGATATCGACGGGGCGCGGGTGCGCACCGCCGACGGCTGGTGGCTGCTGCGCGCCTCGAACACCCAGGACGTGCTCGTCGCCCGCGCCGAATCGGCGACCGCTTCAGGCCTCGCCCGGCTCAAGGCGGAGCTGGCGGCACAGCTCGCGGCAAGCGGCGTCGCGCTGCCGCAGGACTGAGCCGCGCGAATACGCGGCTGCCCGAGGCTGCGGATTAGCGGTTGGCGACTTTCAGCGCCAGCGGCGGGATCACTTCGCACTCGATCCCTTTTTTGTGGAGCGCCGCACAGGCGTTATGCGCTTCGCGCGGCGTGAAATCGGTCAGCCGCGCGCGATAGAGGCGCGCCTTGGCGGTCTTGGCCGGTGCGACGATCTGCACCGGCTTGCCCTGGGCGGCAGGCAATGCCGCGGCGGTTCGGGCAGCCTTCTGCGCCGCAGTCTCGGCATGAAAGGCGCCGAGCTGAATGCTCCAGCGATCGGCCGCGGGTGCAGCGCGCTGCGGCGGCAATGTCGCGGCCTCGGCCTTGGCGACCGGCGAGAGATGCGCCGCGAGCCGGGCCGCGGCCTTCGTCAGCAAGCCGGGCTTTGCGGGCGGCGGAGCCGGCGGCGGTGCCGCGGCGATGATGAATTGCGGCGGCGGCTCGGCGGCGGCAACCATGGCGCGCTGCGGCGCCGGTGCCGCGTGCCGGGCGGCGACCGGGATCGCAACGCCCAACTCTTCGAAACCCTGGTCGAGCAGCGCCACCATCTCGCGGTCGCGCGTGCCCGCCGATGGCCCGCCCATGATCACGCCGATCAGACGATGCCCGTCGCGCACGGCCGACGCCGCGAGATTGAACCCCGAAGCCCGGATGTATCCGGTCTTGATGCCGTCGGCGCCGGGGTACGATTCGAGCAGGTGATTGTGGTTGGCGATAATCTGCCCGCGAAAGTAGAACTCCCGCGTCGAGAAATAGCGGTATTCGCGCGGGAAGTCATGATAGAGGGCAAGCGCCAGCTGGGCCACGTCGCGAGCCGTCGTATGCTGGTCGGGATCCGGCAGGCCGGAGGCGTTGCGGTAGACCGTGTTGGCCAGTCCGAGCTGCCGGGCCTTGCGCGTCATGCGCTCGGCGAAGGCCGGCACGCTGCCCGCCTGCCCCTCGGCCAATACCGCCGCGGCGTCGTTTGCCGATCGGGTGACGATGCCGAGGATCAGATCCTGCACCGACACCGCGTCGCCCGGCTGGAGACCGAGCTTGGTCGGCGGCCGGCTCGCCGCCAGGGCCGAGACCGGGAGAAACTGGTCGAGCCGGAGCCGGCCCGTGTTCAGGTCCTCGAACGTCAGGTAAAGCGTCATCAGCTTGGTCAGCGAGGCCGGATAGGTCAGCGCATCGGCGTTCAGCTCGCTCAGAACCCGGCCGGTGTCGGCATCGAGCACGATCGATTCGCTGACCGGCGCCGGGGCGAAGCCGACTGCCGCGTTCTGAGCGTGGTGGTGCGCATGCCGCGCCGCCACGGCCGGGCCGGAGCCGAAGGCCATAAGGACGGCGACGGAGAAAATCGCACCAGCAGGAATTCGCCGCGCACGGGAACCGCCCCCGCGGGGTGCGCCGCGTTGCTTATCGTTCAGGACTGTCACCACAACCCCCCAACTTCCCCCAACGGATTGCGCAGCATCAGCGATGCCGTGCAATCGTCGCTGCGGAGATTAGGAAAAACCTCCGGCGCTGTCCACATTTAGCGCCGCCGGCCGGCGAAATCCGTCGATCGCACGACAGGCGGCGGACGGACCCGCGGGCTGCAAGCGCGCGCGAGCGCGACCTCATCACGCCGCCGCATTTTCCGCGGCCGCGCGGCTGCGTTTGTGCGTTGCACAATTATCCTTGCGGCGTGACGCTCGATTGCTTATTTTTGTCGTTGTGCGATGCAAGAGGATGCACCGTTTCGGAGGCGAGGACCAGGAATGGAAGCCAAGGGCAGGCGGGCGCCCCGCATCGCGGCGACAATCGAAACCTCGGCCGCAACGGCTTTACCGATCGAAATTCCGCCGAAGGATCCGGCTGATGCGTCCGAGCCGGCGCCGATTCCCGCGGCCGAGGCAGCACCCATGGCTGTCGCGGCACCGGGCGAAGAAGCGACAACGCCCCCAGCGGCTGTGGCATCGGACGAGCGCGAGGTCCCCGATGACTTTGCTCATTTCGGCCGCGAGGCTTTCGCGGCAGTCGCCGAATTGCAGGCGGCGCTGGCGCGCGGGCTGGAGGCGATGAGCGCCGCGATGGCGTGGCTCGCACGCTCGGGGATCGACAGCGCGGCGCGCACCGCGACCGGCATGCTCGGGATCAGGACAATAGCCGACGCGATCGAGGTCAACGCCCTTTTCGCCCGCACCAGCTTCGACAGTCTGGTGGACGGCTCGGCCAGGCTCTCCGAACTCGGCGCCAGGCTCGCCGCCGAATCGTCGCAGCCGCTCCTCGCCAGGCTGGGCGAGGGCTGGATCAGGGCAATCCGCCCCGGCTTCTGATCTGCGGGCCGTGGCGGGCGGGCCGCCGCCGGCCCGGAAAGCACTCGCTATCCGTTGTAGATCTTCAGCAATTCGCCATGCGCCCATTTGACCGAATCTTCGGGCGCCATGCCCTGGACGGCCTTGGTGTACATGTCGACGATGATGAATTTCGAGATCGTCTCGGCGGCCGCACGGCCGGCGGGTCCCGCATAGCCGGCAAACCGGCCGCTTTCCGCGGCGGTGCGGAACGGCGCCATCACCGGGTCGATCTTCCACACCGGATCTTGCTCCCACATCTTGGTGCTGCCGACCGAAAAGCCCTGCTGCGAGGTGAACCACTGCTCGTAGATGTCCTGGGACTGGAACCAGCGCAGGAAGTCCTTGGCCGCCTTCTGGTTGGGCGTATAGGCCGGGACGATGTTCGAGAACGGCACATGGTAGCTGAATTGCCCGGCCGGGCCCTTGGGCAACGGCGCGTGGAAGCAGTCATCCTTCATCGGCTTGCCGGTCTCGGTCACGTAGGTGTCGGGTTTGCTGCGGGCCAGCAAATAGATCGACGCGCCGTTGTTGGTCGAGCTGATCGTGTTGGACAGAAACGCACGATTGTTGCCGGCGTCGTCCCACGACAGCGCGCCCGAATCGTAGCATTCCTTCCACATCGTAACCGCAAATTTGACCGATTCGATGGTTTCTTTGCTGTCGAGCGCCACGGTTTTGCCGTCGGCCTCGACCTCCTTGCCGCCCCATGACCACAGATAGGGATACCAGAACGCCGGACCGTCGCCAAAGGCGTGCGCGAGGGTCTGGCCGTAGGGCTGCTGCCTCGGTTTGAGCAATTTGCCGACGGCGCGGTACTCGTCCCAATTCTGCGGGAACTTGTCGGGGCCGTGGCCGATTTCGTTGAACCACGAGGTGCGGTTGACCAGCATGGCGCCAATGATCGTAAAGGGCACAGCTATCCATTTCTTGCTCGCGGCGTCATAGGCGACGTCGCGCGAAGTTTCATAATAGCCGTCTTGCGCCTTGCCGATTTCCTCGGCGACATCGCTGACGTCGACGGTGCTGTTGGCATAGAGCTGCGACCAGTTGTTGACCGCCATCAGGATGTCGGGGCCGGTTTTCGACTGGATCGCCGAGCTGATGCGCGCCTGCACGCCGTCGCCGTTGATGGTCTCGACCTCGATCTTGATGCCGAGCGCTTTCTGGCATTCGTCGGCGATCTTGCCGCGCAGCAGCTGGTCGGAGACCGGCACGAAATCGACGAATTTGAGCCAGTGCAGGGTCGTGCCCTGCGCATAGGCCGGCGCCCGCCCCGAGGCCAGGATGCCGGCTAGGCCGCCGCTCGCGGCGGTCAGCGCGCTGGCGCCGGAGAGCTGCAGCAAACGGCGACGCGTGGTGTGTGGCATTACTGTTGCTCCTCTTGGCATTTACCGGGATGTCTTTTGAAAGACTATAAGATAGCTGCAGTTGTAGCCGATGCGGCGAGCACGGATGCTGCCGTTGCGGTCGATTTTGCCATCGAGCGTTTCCTCTATGCCGGGGGAACCACGACCGCTGACTCCCGAGGGCGTTGGGAGGATTCGCATCTCCAGATCGCCTTCCTGCCCGACCCATCCTTCGAATTGCAGCCCTCGGGGGCTGGTATATCTCGCTTGGCCGTTCGCTATTCTGAGAGGCCGCGTCTTCAGGGGCGGGTCCGAGCAACGGCGGATCCGGCCTGAGCCTGTTGTCATGAACGTCTCATTCAGTTTCACCTGAGAGACGAAATTGTAGGTGCCGTCATATTTGGTGACTGGCGTCGGCGCCGGCTGGGTTTGCGCGATTGTCGAAAAGGCGAAGCCGGTGAATATTGCAATGCACAAACCCAGAGCCCTTGGCACGTGCTCGATTCCTATTTTCGGGCATTGCGCGCTTGTCGCTGCCGGGTCAGCGCAGCGCCCGCTATTACGTGCATGCCGGTTGCGCTTCGCTATGCAGCATTGTCCCTTCTGATCGAAAACCTATCGGGCGTCCTTTTGCCAGGTCAGATCGTAGCTGCAATTATAGCCAATTCGTCGCGCATGGACCGTGCCGCTACTGTCGATGTTACCCCTGGTGATCACCTCAACGCCGGGCGAACTGCTACGGCGCCCGGGTGCGGGAGACGTCAGTCGCATCTCCAGCTCGCCTTGGGGGCCTACAGTGCCTTCCTGCTGGTTGTAACGGGCGCGACCATTCACGACGGTGAGCGGCCCGCGCGGTTTCAAATCGCCACACTGCTTAATGTGCATCGTTCCCCTCGTCATATAAGTATCCTTCACTTTTGCCGAGGAGACAAACGCGTATGTGCCATCGAATTTGGTGCCGGCTGTGGAAGACGATGGGGTTTGCGCATCCGCGGCAGTGGCAAGCAACCCGAAAAATCCGATGATGTACCACCACCCAGCGTCCTTTCGCATGTGCTTGCGTCCCCTCAAGCCGGCTTGACCCTCGTCACCCTGCGAAGGCGCCAGCGCCTCTCCCTCTCACCCCGGCCGGCCGGGGGGGGGAGGATAAAGGGGAGCGCCGTTGCCGGCAGTGCGAACCTGTTTCGGCCGTCCCCCTTTCTTACCGGGAGTCTTTTTGCCAGACGAAATCATAGCTGCACGAATAGCTGATCTGGCGGGCGCGTACCGTACCATTGCCGTCGATCGTGCCGCGGAGGTCGATGTCGATCGGCTGGGAACCGCCATTGTTGGGCGGCGCGGAGATTCTCATCACCAGTTCGCCGCGTGGGCCGACGGTTCCTCCGACCGCATAGCCGCTGTCGCTGATATAGCGTGCACGACCATACGAGATGGTAAGCGGTCCGGCTCGCCGGTCCGGACATTGGGCCGTCTGTCCCTTCCTCGTCGTGTAGGTTACGCTCACCCGTGCCGAAGAGACGAGCCGATAGGCACCGTCAAACGGCGATGCGGCGGTCGAAGGCGGTGGCGCCTGCGCCTGCGCGGCGGCGAGCAACCCGAAAAATCCGATGACCGAGAGCCATCCCCTGTTCCATTGCATGATCGGTCCTCCCTGTTTCTGAATTCTCCTCGAAGTCTCCCCGGACACGCCTCCTCAGATCACTGCTTCGGAAGCGGCGTCGAAGAAGTGCAGGCGCTCCGGGTTCAGCGCCAGGCGCAGGCGGTCGCGCACGTTGACGCGGATGCTCGGCTCGACCGACGCCACCATCGTGTGGTTCCCGACCGCCACGTCGAGAAGGATCTCGGAGCCCAGCTTCTCGATGACCTCGACCGCGGCGTCGAAACCGAGTTCGGCGGGGTCGGCGTCGGAGGCGACGTGCAGATCCTCGGGCCGGATGCCCATCGTCACCTGCTCCCCGGCGTAGCGGCCGAGGCGGCCGGCGATCTGGCCCGGCACCCTGATGCGGATGCCGTCATCCTCGGCCCACAACGCGCCGCCGCTCGCGCCGAGCTTGACGGTCGCGAAATTCATCGCCGGCGAGCCGAGGAACCCGGCGACAAAACGGTTGGCCGGCTCGTTGTAGAGTTCGAGCGGCTCGCCCACTTGCTGCACCACCCCGTCCTTCATGACGACGACGCGATCGCCCAGGGTCATCGCCTCGACCTGGTCGTGGGTCACATAGATCGCGGTGGTGCCGAGCCGGTCGTGCAGCTTTTTGAGCTCGACCCGCATCTGCACGCGCAATTTGGCGTCGAGGTTCGACAGCGGCTCGTCGAACAGAAACACCTGCGGGTGGCGCACGATGGCGCGGCCGAGCGCCACGCGCTGCCGCTGGCCGCCCGAGAGCTGCCGCGGCTTGCGCCGCAGAAGTTCATGGATGCCGAGGATCTCGGCCGCGTCCTGCACGCGCCGCGCAATATCGGCACGGTCGAGTTTCCGCATCTTGAGGCCAAAGGCCATGTTGTCGTAGACGCTCATATGCGGGTAGAGCGCGTAATTCTGGAACACCATGGCGATGTCGCGATCCATCGGCGCCAGGTCGTTGATGATCTTGTCGTCGATCAGGATGCGGCCGGAGGTGATCGATTCGAGCCCGGCCACCATCCGCAACGTCGTGGTCTTGCCGCAGCCGGACGGGCCGACGAGGACCATGAACTCCTTGTCGCGGATCGCGAGGTTCACGTCCTTGACCGCCTGGACTTCGTCGAAACTCTTGTTCAGGTGCTGGATTGCGACTTCGGCCATCGATCTCTCATGTGCAGGGGCTATCCCTTGACCGAGCCGGTCACGCTGGCGACGTAATGCTCGACAAAGAACGAGTAGACGAACGCGACCGGGATCGAACCGAGCAGCGCGCCCGCCATCAGCTCGCCCCAATAAAACACGTCGCCGCGGATCAGCTCGGAGGTCACGCCGACCGGCACCGTCTTCTCTCCCGGCGAGGACAGGAAGACGAGCGCATAGAGAAACTCGTTCCACGACAGGGTGAAGGCGAAGATCCCGGCCGACAGGATGCCCGGCACGGCAAGCGGGAAAATGATGTAGATCATCGCCTTCCAGCGGGTCGCGCCGTCGATCCGGGCGCACTCCTCGAGTTCCTTCGGGATGGACTTGAAATAGCCCATCATCAGCCAGGTGCAGAACGGGATCAGAAAGGTCGGATAGGTCAGGATCAGCGCCCAGGGCAAGTCGCCGAGATGGAAGTTGCGGATGATGTCGGCGAGCGGAATGAACAGCAATGTCTGCGGCACCAGATAGGTGATGAAGATCGCGGTCCCGAGGGTTCCCGCGAACGGGAACTTGAGCCGCGACAGCGCATATCCGGCCAACAGCCCGCAGAACAGCGAGATCGCCGTCGCCGACAGCGCGATGATCATCGTGTTCAGCATCCAGGTGGTGAACAGGGTCTGCGTCAGCAGATCCCTGACGTGCTCCAAGGTCGGATGCCAGGTCCAGAACGGGTCGTAATTGGCCGAGTTCCACGGGCGATAGAGCTCGCGGTCCGGCCGGATCGTGGTGATCACCATCCAGTAGAACGGGAACAGCAGCCCGACGACGAACGCGGTCAGCGGAACGTAGAAGAAGACCCAGCGTCGCCAGAGAGCGCCCTCGATCATGGCTCAGTGGGTCTCCACCCGGCGGATGTAGACGAGCTGGACGATGACAACCAGCAGCAATACCGGAAAGACAGCGAGCGAAATCGTCGCCCCCTGGCTCAATAAGCCGGTGCCGATGCCGATCTGATAGGCGTAAGTGGCGAAGAGCTGGGTAGCGTTGGCCGGCCCGCCGCCGGTCAGGACATAGACGAGCTGGAAGTCGGCGAAGGTCTGGATCACCGAGAACAGGGTCACCACCAGGGTCACCGGCAATAGCAGCGGCCAGGTCACGTGGCGAAAGCGCTGCCACGCCCGCGCGCCGTCGATCGCCGCGGCCTCGTGCAATTCGGGGCTGATTGTCTGCAATCCGGCGAGCAGGGTGATCGCGTAGAACGGCAACCCACGCCAGATGTTGACGACGATCACCGAGATCAGCGCCAAATTCGGGTCGCCGAGCCAGTTGATCCGGCTGTCGATCACGTCGAGCTGAAACAATATCCAGTTGATCACGCTGAAGGTCGGGTCGAACATCCACTTCCAGGCCAAGGTCGACAGCACGGTCGGGATGATGAAGGGTAAGAGGATGAAGGCGCGGGTCAGCGTCTTGCCGCGGAAATTCCGGTTCAGCAGCACCGCCAGCCACAGGCCGAGCGCGAGCTTGAAGACGGTAGCGAAGAACGTGTAGACGCAGGTGTTCCATACCGCGACGCGGAAGATGCTGTCGTTCCAGACGTCTTTGAAATTCTGCAACCCGACGAAATGGCCTGGGATGCCGACCTTGGCGTCGGTCACCGACAGCATCACTCCCTTGACGAACGGGTAGGCGATAAACACGCCGAGCAGCGCTACCGTCGGCAGCAGCAGCAGCATCGCCAGCCAGCGCTGGTCTTCGAGCAGCCTGGTGACCGGTCCGCGACGCGGCGAGCCGACGTAAGTTCGCGGGGCAGCGACGGTGGTGAAGGTCATTGTCAGGTCTCCGGAGCGAGCGAGCCCGCGCTCAGGTGTAAACCGTCGCCAGCTCGCCGGCGGCCCATTTGACGGCATCCGCGGCCGGCATCCCCTGCACCGCCTTGGCGTACATGTCGACGATAATATATTTGGTCTGCACCACCGCCGAGGCGCGGTCGGGTGGCCCGGCATAGCCGGTCAGCCGCCCCTGGCGCGGAATGTCGCGGAACGGCAGCAGCACCGGATCCTTGCCCCAGACCGGGTCCTTCTCCCAATACCGGGTCGCGCCGTCGGTATATCCCTGCTGCGAGGTGAACCACTGCTCGAAGATCGGCTTCGAGTTGATCCACAGGATGAATTCCTTGGCGGCCTCCTGGTTCTTCGAATAGCCCATCAGCATGTTGGTGAAGGTGCCGGGCAGGTTGTACTGGCCGCCGGGACCCTTGGGCAGCGGGGCGTGCAGGATGTCCTGATAGAGCGGCGTGCCCTTTTCGGTCAGGTAGGTGTCGGGCTTCTTCTTGGCTTCGAGATAGATCGACGCACCGTTGTTGGTGGCGCAGATGCTGCCCGACAGAAACGCGCGGTTGTTGCTCGAATCATCCCAGGCGAGCCCGCCCGAGTCGCACGCATCGTTCCAGAACGGGACCGCCTGCTCGACCGAGCTCAGCGTCTCCTTGCTGTCGAGCGCAACTGTCTTGCCGTCGGCCTCGACCTCCTTGCCGCCCCACGACCACATCCAGGGATACCAGAAGCCGGGCGGATCGCCAAAGGAATGGCTCAGCGCCTGACCGATCGGACGGCCTTTGGCTTTCAGTATCTTGCCGGCGGCGTGCAGGGTCTCCCAGGTGTCCGGGAATTTATCGTGGCCGATCTCCGCAAACCACGATTTGCGGTAGGCGACCAGCCCGCCGCCGGTGCACCACGGCACGCCGATCCATTTGTTGCCGACCGTCGCCACCGCCTTCGAGATCGGATAGTAGCCGCCCTGGTCCGCGCCGAGCTTCTCGGCTACGTCGCCGACATCGGCGAGGCTGTTGATGTAAAGCTGCGGCCAGTTGTTGAGCGCGAGGATGATGTCCGGCCCCGACCCCGACTGAACCGCCGAGGTTACCCGCGCCTGGATGTCGTTGGCGTTGATCATCTCGAGACGCAGGTTGATGCCGAGCGCCTTCTGGCATTCCGGCGCGATCTGGTTGCGCAGCAATGCGTCGGAGGCCGGCACGAAATCGGACCAGCGCAAATAGTGGAGTTCGGTCCCCTGCGCATAGGCGGGAGCTCGTCCGGAGGCGAGGATGCCGGCGAGACCGCCGGTGCCGGCCGCAAGCGCGCCGGCGCCGGACAGTTGCAAAAGCCTGCGCCGGTCGATGCGAGCCATGATTCTCCTCCCGAAACGTGCCGACGAATTCTGGCGTGCGGGGATGATCTTTAAATCCAACCGCACCACCGCACAAGCCGGATCGGGGCTGGTTGCGGCGGCTCTCGCCCGCCGGGCATTCCCGAAGCTGCCATAATATGGTTAAGTAGAATGCGGCGCTGAGGGGGCGGCGGCCGGCAGGGGAGGCGGCGACAATGACGCACGATCACGGCGCCGGCTGCGGCAGCACCTCGCGACGACGCGCGCTGGCGGCGCTCGCCGCGGCGGGGGCGAGCCTGCTGCTGCCGCGGGGATTGGCGGCGCAGCCTGCGCCGCCGGCAAGCCGCCTGATCGACACGCACCATCACTACTATCCGCCGGAGATCATCGGCGCCTGGCAGGATTATGCGGCCCGGCACCATCAGGGGCCGCTCGGACAGGCCGTCGCCCATTGGACGCCGTCGAGCTCGCTCGACGAGATGGACAAGAACGGCGTCGCATCATCGATCCTGTCGCTCGCCTCGATCCCCGGCGTGTGGTTTGGCCAGGATGCCCCGGCCATGCTCCGCACGGCGCGGCTAAGCAACGAATTCGCCGCGAAGATGGCGCAGGACCATCCCGGCCGCTACGGCCGGTTCGCCTGTCTGCCGATGCCCGATGTCGACGGGTCCCTGAAAGAGATCGAATACGCCTTCGACACGCTGAAGGCGGACGGCATCAACATATCCACCAGCTTTGGCGACAGATGGCCGGGCGACCCGGCCTTCAGACCGGTCTTCGAGGAGCTCGATCGCCGCAAGGCGATCGTCTTTCTGCATCCCTATGCGCCCGATTGCTGCGCCGGGCTCGATACCGGCGTGCCTGCCGGCATCCTCGAATTTCCCTACGATACGGGCCGCGCCATCACCAGTCTGCTGTACAGCGGCACCCTGGCCCGGCTCAGAGGCATCCGCTGGCTGTTCTGCCACGGCGGCGGAGTGCTGCCGATGGTCGCCGGGCGGATCGAATTCTTCACCCGGTTCCGCAAGGATTTGAAAGAGATCGCGCCGGATGGCGTAGCCGCCGAGCTGCAGCGGCTCCATTACGACACCGCGAACGCCGCCTGGCCGGCTTCGCTCGCCGCGCTGCTCAAGATGGTCCCGCCGTCGCAAGTGCTGTTCGGCAGCGATTTCCCCTATTTGCCGACAGGCTTGCAGGCGGACGAGCTGGATAAGGGCGGGCTTTCCGCCGACACGCTGGCGGCGATCCGGCGCGGCAACGCGATCCGCCTGATCCCGCGTCTCGGCGCGTGATCGCCTTGCCCGCGGCGCCGAGGTGCGATAAGGGGTCGCGGTCACGCCGGCATGGGAGATGCCAATGAGCGAAGCGGCGGCGATCGATGTCCTCGGCGTGTGCGGCAGCCTGCGCACGGGCTCGTACAATATGGCGGCGCTGCGGACCGCGATCGAGCTGAAGCCGCCGGGAATGGCGATCGAAATCGCCGACATCTCGGCGTTCCCGCTTTACAACGAAGATGTCCGCGCCCAGGGGTTCCCGCCGCCGGTCGAAAGGTTCCGCAGCCAGATCAGAGCGGCCGACGCCCTGCTGATCGTGACGCCCGAATACAATTATTCGATGCCGGGTGTGCTCAAGAATGCGATCGACTGGGCCTCGCGTCCGCCCGACCAGCCCTTTGCCGGCAAGCCGGTGGCAATCATGGGGGCGGCCGCCGGGATGGCCGGCACGGCGCGCGCGCAATATGATCTTCGCCGCAGCTGCGTCTTCCTCGATATGCACCCCTTGAACAAGCCGGAGGTGTTCATCGGCCAGGCGCACACCAAATTCGACGCCGCGGGCCGCTTTACCGACGAGGCCGGGCGGGGGTTTATTCGCGATCTGCTGGTGGCGCTCGAGCGCTGGACCCGGCAAATCGGCCGCAACAGCTGACTGCCATGCAGGACGCCGAAAACATGCTGATGACCGTCATTCCGGGCTCGCGGGCCATGCCCGCGCCCCGGAACGACGGTGGCAAAAGGTAGGGATTTTGGGAGGAACGCGATGGATCTCGATTTCGCGGGCAAGGTCGCGCTGATCACCGGTGCGGCGAACGGCATCGGCCGCGCGACGGCGCTGGGCTTCGCCAAAGCCGGAGCCAAGATTGTCGTCGTCGACCGCGACGAGGCGGGCGGCGAGGCAACCGCGGGGGTGATCCGCCAGCAGGGCGGCGAGGCGCGGTTCGTCGCCGCCGACGTGACCAGATCGGCCGAGGTGCAGAATTATGTCAAAGCCGCGCTCGACGCCTATGGCGCGATCGACTGCTTCTTCAACAACGCCGGCATCGAAGGCAAATGGGCGCATACGGCGGACTATGACGAGGACATGTTCGACGCGATCATCGGCGTCAACGTCAAAGGCGTGTTCCTCGGCTTGCGCCACGTGCTGCCGGTCATGCTCCAGCAGAAACGGGGCTCGGTCGTCAACACCGCTTCGGTCGCCGGCCTGGTGGCAACCCCGGGAATGCCGGCCTATGTCGCCTCGAAGCATGCGGTGATCGGGCTGACCAAGACCGCCGCCGGCGAGGTCGCCCGGCACGGCGTGCGGGTCAACGCGGTCTGCCCCGGCCCGGTCGACACCCGGATGATCCACTCGCTCGAAGCCCAGCTCAATCCGGCCGATCCGGCGAGCATCGCGCGCCGCTATCAGGCGGCGATGCCGACCGGGCGCTACACGACGCCCGAGGAAATCGCCAACGTCGTGCTGTTCCTGTCCTCCGATCTCGCTTCCAACATCACCGGCGCGCAATATGTGGTCGATGGCGGGCGCACCGCCGTCGGCGGGGCGGTGACCCAGGCGATGCAGGGTTGAGCCGGTGCCATCATCATCCGTCATGCGGCCAGTCCTTGGCCGGGAATGAGAAGCCATGAACGAAACTCGCACACTTGCGATCGATATCGGCGGCAGCGGGATCAAGGCCGTATTGCTCGACGATTCCGGCCAAATGATCGGCGAGCGCCAGCGCGTGCCGACGCCGCCCAAGCCGATCTCCGCCGATGCGCTGATCCGCGCCATCGACGAGGCAGTGACACCGCTCGGCGCCTTTGACCGGGTGTCGGTCGGCTTTCCCGGCTATGTGCGCGAAGGGCGGGTGCTGACCGCACCCAATCTCGGGAGCGAGGCGCTGGCCGGCCTCGATCTGCAATCGGCGCTCGCCGGGCATTGGGGCAAGCCGGTCCGGGTTCTGAACGACGCCGACGTTCAGGGCTTCGGCGCGATCGGCGGGCACGGGGTGGAGATGGTGCTGACCTTGGGCACCGGCGCCGGAACGGCGATCTTCCGCGACGGCGAGGTCATGCCGCATCTCGAACTCGCCCACCATCCGGTCAGCGGCAAAAAGACCTACGACGAGTACATCGGCAATGCCGCCCGCGAAAAAAAAGGCAGGAAGGCGTGGAACAAGCGGGTCGCCAAGGTCATCGGCATCCTGCGCGAGGTGGTCCGCTTCGACCACCTCTATATCGGCGGCGGCAACGCCAAAAGCCTCACCTTTCGGCTGCCCCCGGACGTCACGGTGGTGCCGAATACCGATGGGCTGACCGGCGGCGTCGGGCTGTGGCGCGCCGATCCGCCGGCCCATACCGTTGCCGGCGCGGCGGCTGGCGAGAGCTCGGGCGATGACCGCGGAGATGACGGCGCCGAGGCGCGCCGTGAGACTTCCGGGGAGGGGCCGCCTCCGGCCGAACCCGCCGCCCAATAAATTTCCGCCCGCCAAGCACATTCCCCGGAACGAGGCGCGGAATGCGGCAATCGGCCGCGATATTGCTGGCGCTCGTACTGGGCGGCTGCGCCGTAGCGCCACCACCGGCGCAAGTGTCGGCAAGGGCGCCCGCGACGACTGCAACGACCGCCCATATCCCGCCTTTCGCGCGCTGGCCCTATGAACCGTTCTCGCGCGAGGCGGCGGTGCAGATCGCGCTCGGCGAATGGCGCGCGTTCCGCCAGCCGGTGGTTTTTCCGAACATCGAACTGCCCGAGGACGAGGAGCGCGAGGAAGGCTTGTGGCAGCGCGTCGGGCTCTATTGGTGGCTCGGCCTCGATCCGAGCTGGCGCGAATCCGGCTGGACCGGCATTCACGACGAGAACGGCCAGGTCTTCCCGGCGGGGCGCGACGGCTTCTTCGCCTGGTCGGCAGCCTTCATCTCCTATGTGATGCGCATGGCCGGCGCCGGCGGCAGCTTTCCATATTCGGCGACCCATGCCGATTACATCGACGCCGCGGCCCGGCACGATCCCGGCGTCGCGCTCGACGCCGAGCGGGTCGAGGTCTACGCGCCGCAGCGCGGCGACCTGATCTGCCTGTGGCGCGGAAAGCAGCCGGTGACCTTCGTCCAGCTGCCGACGGACCGCTTCCCCGGCCATTGCGACATGGTTGTCGACATCAAGCCGGGCCAGCTCGACGTAATCGGCGGCAATGTCGATAACGCGGTCGCGATGAAATACATCCCGGTCACGGCCGACGGCCATCTCGCCGGGCCGGACGGCGTCGTGCTCGACCCCGACCATCACTGGTTCGTCGTGCTGAAGGTGCTGTACCAGCGGGACGGAACCGCGCCGCCGACCGCGATTTCCGGGACGCCGCCCACCGCGAACGGCCCAGCCTGATCAGCGTCTGCCGGCCGCCGCCACCTCGCGACCGCGCCCGCTCTCGATCATCGCCTCGGCCAGCCCCGGCTCGCGGTCGAGGGCGCGCCGATAGTGCAGCCGCACCGCCTCGACGATCTCGCCGCCGCGTCCGAGCAGCGCGTCGCCGAGCTCGAGCATGCGCAGATTGGGCCACGCGCTCGGGCGCTCCCGCACGACCGTCATCAGCGCCTCGTCGGCCGACTGGCCGGGATAGCGCTGCGCCAGGATCAAGATCGCAGCGGCGCTCGAGCGCGATACCCCCGCATGACAATGCACCAGCAAATGTGCGCCCTCCGCATCGACAGCGCCGAGGTTGCGCCCAAAGGCGAGCAGCAGCTCGACGTCCCAGCGTTCGGGTGCGATCCAGCCCGGCAGCGGCTCGATCACATCGTGGAAATGCAGCTTCAATCGCCGATGCACGTCAAAGCCGCGCAACGTATCGGGCTCGGGCCAGCCCGGATCGAGGATCGAAAGAACATGGGTGACGCCGCCGCGGCCGAGCCGGGCGAACTCGTCGAGCCCGCAAACGGTGATCCGGAACGGTGTCGGCTCGAGCAGGCTCATGCGCATTCTCCCTGGCCCCTTTGGTTGCACGTCTGAGCATACCGCCCAGTTGTGGCGAATCTGTGCGCGATCCTTCCGCGCTTCTTCGCCGCTGAGGCCGGTTGCCGTCCGAAAAATTCGGCTTCGAGTGTGAGCGCCCTCACACCCGCACCTGCCGTCCTGATCCGATGTTGAAAAGGGTTAACGCCAGCGGAGGAGGGTGCGGTGGACCGAAACCTGACCTACGCCGCCTGCGGATTGCTGATCATCGCCTATGCATGGGCGCGTTTCAACACGCCGTCCTCCAACCGCTCGTCGACCCGCCAGGCCCTGTACTGGTCGAGCGGCATCGGTTACGTGGTCAGCGCGCTGGTGCTGTTTGCAGCGCTGTCGATCCTGCTGAATGCCGGGCCCTGGCGAAAATTGCTGCTCGGTCCCGCCGACGACCCGACGCTTCCGGCGCCGCTGATCGCCACCTTGACGATGACCACGCTGCTCCCCGCGATCCCGACCCTGAAACGGGTGGACGAGTGGTTCCTGGCAATCTTTCTCGACTGGGCCGAAATCCCCGCCGAGGTCAGGCGCCGCGCGGCAGCGATGACATTGGAGACTTTCAGCGTCACCAAGGAGGATGTGGCGGCGCTGAGGCAAACCTATGGCGAGGCCGGCTACGGCGACACCCTGGCCCGGCATTTGCGGCGGCGCGGCGGGGACGGGCTGGAGCTCTCGCAACAGCGGCTGACCCGCGTGGCGAAGCTGTACGATCGCCTCGGAAAGCTCGCCGGAGAGCCGCGCTACAGCCGTTTCTTTGCCGAAGCCGAGGGCGAGTTCGGCGAGCTCGACCGTAAAACCGTCGATTTTCTGCGTCGTGCCGCCACCTCGCTGACCCTGGCCGAGCGGCTGCGCACGGCTGAGAAAGACCCAGCCTTTGACGAACTGGTGCAGGAGCGGCGCGAGGACTTCGCCGATAGCTGCCGCGACATGTTCCGCGCGCTGGCGCTGTTTCTTGCGCGCGCGGTATTGCGGTCGGAAACGAGCGAGACGGGCATCGTCCGCCGTCTGCGCCAGACCGGCTTCGACGCGGCCGAGCCGATGAACCTGCCGCGCTTTCCGATCCACAGCCTGACCGTCCTGGCCTTGGGCATCTTCCTCTATCTGCTCGTCGCAATCGTGTTTTTCGACCGCTTGATGGGCACAGCGCAGCACTCTCAGACGGGCGGGCTGATGATGGCCGCCAAGGTTGCGGTGGTGCGGTTGGGAACTGTCGGCCTGACCGTATGGCTGATGCAGCGCTATGCGTTTTTCCGCCGCGCGCCCGGCGATCCGCTGCGCTTTTTCGCCTATGTCCTCAACGGCCTGATCGCCGCCGCGGCTACTGTCGGGATCAGCCTTCTATTCCATCTGGGCGATGCCGACCCACTCGGCGCCGCCACCGGCGGCGACGTGCCGCTGATCCTGCTCAGCTTCATGCTGTGCACCGCGCTGGCGCTGTGCTGCGACGATTGGGTGTCGGAGACGCTGCCGCCCGTTTGGTTGCGCCTCGCCGAGGCGGCGGGCTGCGCCATGGTGATGGCCTTGGGGATGGGCATCGTCGTGCTGTATCTGGACGACGATCTGTCCCCCCAGGCCCAGTCGCTGACCGGCGCGAAACTCATCATGTTGTTCGCATTCCCAAGCGTGATGGCGTTCGTGATCGGCGCCTGCGTGCCTCACATCTATCGCTCTGCCAGGCGCGCGGCGACGGCACGGCGCGACGAAGCCACCGAGCTCGCTGCACCGGTACCGCCGGCCCCCCAGCCATCCGCAAGAGAAGCCCCGTCGCCCGGCCGGCGCGAGAACGGGCTCGGGACGGATGACGGACAGCGCCAGTACGGCGAAAAGGCAGACGACGGCATTGGCCGGGAAGGCCGGCAGATGGCAGTCGGCGGCGCCGCGCACCGCATCCGCGCCTAAGGCGGCCGGCGCGCGGCGCCGGCGCGAGGCATCGTGAATTATGATGTTTTTGCTGCCGGTGTCTGCGAGACCGAGCCGCAGCAGCCTGTCTTCCGACCCTCAGCCCAGCGCCTTCTGCATTTCGAGGTCGTCCTCGATAAAGGCCTGGACGGCCTCGTCGATATTGGCGTCGGCGGCGAAGCCGAGGGCTTCGGCACGCGCGGCGGCGAGCGCCTGCGGCCAGCCGGAGATGATTTCCTGGATCTGCGGATCGAGCTGCCAGCGGATACGGGCATATGCCGCCGCGCCGCCGGCGCGGCGCATCGCCTCGGCCATTTCGCCGACCGCCACCGAAAAGCCCGGCAATTGCAGTGATCGGCTCGTGCCGAAGGCGGCGCCGGGCAGGTCGAGGGCACGGGCGAGGCCGGCCACGACCCGGCGCGGCGAGGCCAGGGCCATGACCGTGTCGGGCGAGACCGGGCAGACCGCGTCCTTCCCGGCCAAAGGCTCGCGGATGATCGAGGAGGCGAAGGTCGAAGCGGCGCGGTTGGGCAATCCCGGCCGCACGACAACGGTCGGCAACCGCAATGCGCGGCCGTCGATAAAGCCCTTGCGGGTGTAATCGTTGACCAGCAATTCGCCGATCGCCTTCTGCGTGCCGTAGGAGGATTGCGGCGTCAGCGGCGTGTCGTCGCCGACCGCGGGCGGCAGGGCGCCGCCATAGACCGCGAGCGAACTGGAGAACACCAGCCGCGGGCAGGTGCCGAGCGCGCGGCAGGCGTCGAGCACCGCGCGGGTGCCGTCGAGATTGACGCGATAGCCGAGATCGGTGTCGGCCTCGGCCTGGCCGCTGACCACCGCGGCGAGATGGAACACCGCCGCGGCGCCGGGCGCGAGCAGTCGCCGCACGGTCTCGTGGTCGGCGATGTCGCCGGTGACCAGACGCAGCCGCTTGTCGTCCGGCAACGGCAGGGCCGGCGGCGCGTTGTCGAACAAGACCAGCTCGTCGATCGGGCCGAGGCTGCTGCCCTGCTCGAGCAGCAGCAAGGCCAGGCGCCGGCCGAGAAAGCCGCAGCCGCCGGTGATGACGATGCGCATCGCTCAGCCCCCGCCCGGCTAGCCCTGAATGCCGTAGCGCGCGGCCCAGCCGAGCCCGGCCCTGGTCTCGGTCTTCGGCCGGTATTCGCAGCCGATCCAGCCGGCATAGCCGATCTCGTCCAGCAGATCGAACAGGAACGGGTAGTTGACCTCGCCGATATCGGGCTCGTGGCGGCCGGGATTGCCGGCGATCTGGATGTGCGGATAACGGCCGGCCAAGGTGCGGATACGATGGGCGAGATCGCCCTCCATGATCTGCACATGATAGAGGTCGAGCTGCAGCTGCAGGTTGGGATGCCCGACCTGTTCGATGACCGCCATCGCCTGCCTCGTCGTGTTCAGGAAATAGCCGGGGATGTCGCGGTTGTTGATCGGCTCGATGATGATGGTGACGCCGTCGGCGGCGGCGCGCCCGGCGGCATGGCGCAGATTGGCGAGGTAGGTGCGCTCGGCCTCGCCGCGGTCGCGGCCTTCGGGCCACAGCCCGGCCATCGCATGCAACAGGCGGCAGTTCGTCGCCTTGGCGTAGGTCAGCGCCTGGTCGATCCCGGCGCGGAATTCCGGCTCGCGCCCCGGCAACGCCGCGGTGCCGCGCTCGCCGGCCGCCCAATCGCCGGGCGGCATGTTGAACAACGCCTGGGTGAGGCCGTTTTTCTTGAGATGAGCGGCGACGGTCTCGGGCGGATGGTCATAGGCGCCGAGATATTCGACCGCCTTGAAGCCACAGGCGGCCGCCGCGGCGAAGCGGTCGAGAAATGCGATTTCCTGAAAGATGAAGCTCAGATTGGCGGCGAATTTCGGCATGGCGCGTGCTCCCGGCTCAGGCCCGCTACTCTTCCCCTCCGCGCCGACAAAACACAAGACCCGGGCTGCCGCTGCCAATTCAGCGGAACGGATCGACGATCACGACGCCGTCGATCCGCCGTCCATGGGACATGTCTTCGGAATGGAGCTCACGCCATCCGAGCGCGCGGGCGGCAATGACGGCGCTGTCCCAATAAGAAAATCCGCGCGCCGCTACTGACAGGGCACCATCATCGCGACCGAGCAGCTCGTCGCACATTCGCGCTCGGCGGCGATCACGCGCGCCCGCCGATAGGTCTCATCATCCAGTGATACGGTGATGTTTTTCACCGATCCACCGTGTCGGGGTTTTACCCGACAGTCAACGAATCGGACAATGCGCCTGGTTTGCGCGCGGTGTCGGGGGAGGCTACTCTTCCTGGGCGAGCGCAGGGCGGGAGGCGGCAGGTGAGCGTATTGTTGGGGGCGATCGCCGACGATTTCACCGGCGCCACCGATCTGTGCAACACCCTGGTGCGGCGCGGCATGCGCACCGTGCAACTGATCGATGTGCCGGCGCCGGAACGCGCGGTTCCCGATGCCGAGGCGGTGGTCGTCGCGCTGAAGAGCCGCACGATCCCGGCGGCGCAGGCGATCGACAGGAGTCTTGCCGCTCTCGCCTGGCTGCAGCGCGCCGGGGCGCGGCAGATCCTGTTCAAATACTGCTCGACCTTCAATTCGACCGATGCCGGCAATATCGGACCGGTCGCCGAAGCCTTGATGGCCGCACTCGACACCGACTTCACCCTGTTCTGTCCGGCTTTTCCCGAAGCGGGACGGACGATCTACCGCGGCTATCTGTTCGTCGGCGACGTATTGCTGTCCGAATTGGGGATGCGCGACCATCCGCTGACGCCGATGCGCGACCCGAGCCTGGTGCGGGTGCTGCAGCGGCAGAGCCGCGGCCGCGTCGGGCTGGTGCCGCAGGCCACGGTCGCGGGCGGCGCCGCGGCCATCCGCGACGCCTTTGCGGCGCTGCGCGAGGACGGCTTCTCCCATGCCATCGTCGATGCGATCGAGGACCGCGATCTCGAAGCGATCGGCGAGGCGGCGGCCGATTTCGCGCTGATCACCGGCGGTTCCGGCATCGCCCTCGGCCTGCCGGCGAATTTCCGCCGCCACGGCCTGCTCGGCGACAGCGCCGCCGCCGACAGCCTGCCCCCGATCTCCGGCCCGGCCGCGGTGTTGTCGGGCTCGTGCTCGACCGCGACCCTGGCGCAGGTGGCCTATATGCGCGGACGGGCACCGGCCTTCACGATCGACCCGATCGCCGCCGCGAGCGACGATGTCGCGCAGCAGGCGCTCGCCTGGGCCAGGCCGCTGCTCGGCGACCGGCCGATCCTGATCTCGGCGACCGCACCGCCGGAGCAGGTCGCCGAGGCGCAGCGGCGGCTCGGTCGCGACCGCGCCGGGGCGCTTGTCGAGGAGACGCTCGCCGCCATCGCCCGCGGCCTCGTGGATGCCGGGGTGCGGCGGCTGGTCGTGGCCGGCGGCGAGACCGCGGGGGCGGTGGTGCAGGCGCTCGGCGTCACCGGATTGCGCATCGGGCGGCAGATCGATCCCGGCGTGCCGTGGACGGCAAGTCTTCCCGGCAACCCCGGCGAGCCGGCCTTGGCGCTGGCTCTCAAATCCGGCAATTTCGGCGCGCCCGACTTTTTCCTGCGCGCCTTTTCGGTCCTGTCCGAAGGAGCGAGGCCATGAGCGATGCGCAACAGCGCGAGGCGATCTGCACGATCGGCGCCTCGATTTTCAGTCGCGGGCTGACCGCCGGGTCGTCGGGCAACATCAGCCTGCGAACGGATGACGGCTGGCTGATGACCCCGACCAACGCCTCGCTCGGCCGTCTCGACCCGGCGCGGCTGTCGAAGCTCGATGATGACGGGCGGCTGGTCTCGGGCGACCCGCCGACCAAGGAGAGCTTTCTGCACCGCGTCATGTACGAGGAACGCGCCGGCACCGGTGCGGTCGTGCATCTGCATTCGACGCATTCGGTCGCGGTATCGTGCCTCGCCGAGATCGACCCCGCCGACGTATTGCCGCCGATCACCGCCTATTACGTGATGCGGGTCGGCAGGCTGCCGCTCGTCCCCTATTTCAAGCCCGGCGACCTGGCGCTCGCCGAAGCGGTGCGCGGCTTTGCCGGCAAGCACCACGCCGTCCTGCTCGCCAATCACGGTCCCGTCGTCGCCGGATCGAGCCTCGACGCCGCCGTCAACGCGATCGAGGAACTGGAAGAGACCGCGAAACTCTATCTGCTGCTGTACGGCGCCAAGACCCGCTTTCTGACGCCCGCACAGGTACGGGAGCTGCAAGGATGACCAGGAGCGGACGAGCGCTCTGCGCCGTTGCGGCGGGCCTGCTGTTGTGGACCGCCTCGCTGGCGCGCGCCGCCGAGCCGATCAAGATCGGGCTCAGCATGGAAGTGACCGGGCCGCTCGCCGTCGTCGGCAAAACCGGCCTGTTGGCGATGCAGATCTGGCAGGACGACGTCAACGCCAAGGGCGGGCTGCTGGGCCGGCCGGTCAGGCTCGTCTATTACGACGACCAGAGCAACTCGTCGCTGGTGCCCGGGATCTACACGAAGCTGATCGACATCGACAAGGTCGACCTGCTGATCTCGAGCTACGGCACCAATCTCGTGGTGCCGGCATTGCCGGTGGTGATCTCGCACAAGCGGCTGTTCTTCGGGCTGTTCGCGCTCGACGCCAACGGCCAGTTTCACTATCCGAAATATTTCTCGATGCTGACTTTCGGGCCGGAGCCGCTGAAGACATTTTCCAAGGGCTATTTCGACCTGGCGATGGCGCAGACGCCAAAGCCGAAGACGATCGCGATCGTCGCCGCCGATGCGGAATTCGCCAAGAAGGCCTCCGACGGCGCGCGCGACAACGCCAAGGCCGCCGGGCTGCGGATCGTCTATGACCGCAGCTACCCGCCGACGACGGTCGACTACACGCCGATCGTCCGCGCCGTGCAGGCGGCCAGCCCCGACATCGTCTATGTCGCTTCCTACCCGCCCGACACCGTCGGCATCCTGCACGCGGTCAACGAGATCGGGCTCAAGACCAACATGCTCGGCGGCGCTTTTGTCGGGCTGCCGGCCGCCGCGCTCAAAACCCAGCTCGGCCCGCAGATGAACGGCATCGTCAATGTCGAATTGTGGGAGCCGGTGCCGACGATGCAGAACCCGGCGGAATTCCCCGGCATCATGGAATTCCTGAAGAAATACCAGGCGAAGGCCAAGGCCGCCGGGGTCGATCCGCTCGGCTATTTCCTGCCGCCCTTCGCCTATGCCGAACTCCAGATCCTCGGCGATGCGGTCGAGGCGACGAAGAGCCTCGACGACGACAAGCTCGCCCAATACATGCACACCCACAGCTTCAAGACGATCGTCGGCGACATCGCCTTCGGCAAGGACGGCGAATGGACCGAGGGACGGCCGATCTGGGTGCAGTATCACGGCATCACGGGCCATGATCTCGAACAGTTCGAGAAGCCCTCGACCGTCACCATCCTGTTGCCCGTGAAATACAAGACCGGCAATCTGATCTACCCTTACCTCGACGCGCGGAAATAGCCGGCGGGTGCTGCGGCGGGCGGTCATGGCGGTTTGTGCAGCCGGCGGCCGAGGAAGAGCGGCACCGTCATCGCCGGGCGGCCGGCGTGCAGCACCGTCGCCGGTGCGAGCGGCTCGATCGTGTCGAATTGCGACCCGAATTGCGCGGTGATCCCGGCGAGCGTATCGCGCGGGGCGACGATCAGCACATCGGCGCCGGCGTAATTCCGCGCGGGCGCGGTCACCCCATATTGCCGCGGGTCGGGGCCGAGACAGATGACCGGAAGCCGGCCGCCGAGCGCATAATCGATCTTGCCCGCGTCGTGCCAGCGGATCGCCGCGACCACCAGCCCCGGCCGGTCGAGCAGGCCGCGCTCGGCGAATTGCGTGCGCAGCGAGGTCCAATCGACGGCGTCGAGCGCGGGGTCCCGGCCGGGCCGGAAGTCGCCGATCACGGCCGGCAGCCAGTCGGCGCGGACATCGCTCGCGACCAGGACCATGCCGAGAAGGACGAGGGCGGCGCTGGCGGCGAACCACCTCCGGACGGGCCGGCCGGCCCGCTCGTAGCGGGCCAGCGGCCTCGCCGAGCAGGGGCAGCAGCAGCAGATAGCCCGGTGCCGCCCAGTGGAAGAGAACGCGGCTCCACAGCGAGATCACGGTAAAGAACACGATCGGCGGCGCCGCGAGGCAGACGAGCAGCCAGCGCCGGGGGTCGCGGGGCCCGCGCCGCAGCGCGTCCCAGCCGCAGATCATCAACGGCACCCAGAGCCAGGGGAGGAGAAACAGCGCCGCCCCGGCGAGCGTCGAAACCGGGCCGAACAGGTCGAAACGGCCTTCCGCCCGCCCGCCCTGGAACAACAGCGAGATCCAGCCGTGCCGGGCATTCCAGATCAGCACCGGCAGGAAGACGGTGATGGCGGTGCAGCCGGCGGCGTAAGGATGCGGGCGGCGCAGCCAGCGGCGGCCGGCGGGTTCGCTCAGCAGAAAGACGATCGCCCCGAGGATGGTCAAGGCCGCCGAATATTTCGACAGCAGCGCGAGACCGGCGCAGATCCCGGCGGCGAGCCACCAGGCCCAGGCCGCCCGGCCCGCGGCCGGCAGTGCTGTGACGAGGCACAGCGCGGCACCGAGCAATGCCGCGATCAGCGGGCCGTCCGGCAGGACCCAGCTGCCGGTGGTGACTCCGAAAACCGGGGCGAGGTTCAGCGCCGCCGCCGCCCACAGCCCGGCGCGCGCGCCGAACAGCGCCGCGGTCAGGCGGTACATCAGGAAGGCGGTCAGCGCGAAAAGGGCGATGAAGGGCAGCCGCACGATGATTGCGCTGTCGCTGCCGGCGAGATGTGCCGCGCCCCAGGCCAGCCACCACGCAATTGGCGGATGGTCGAAATAGCTGAGCTGCAGCCGCCGCCCGGCCGCCACCATGTAGCTCTCGTCGATGCCGAGGCCGAGCGACCAGGCAAAGGCGAGCCTGGCGAGGAACGTGCCCGCGATCAGCAGCACAAGGCCGCCCGCCGGCGTCCGCAGCCAGGCCGCCGCCGCGCGCCAACCCGTCGCGAGCTGCGAGACCGGGACGATGCCCAGGCGAGCCGCCATCCGGAGCGGAGCCGGGCTGACCTTATCGGGGGCGAAAATATTCCTCGTAAGGCGTGTCGTTCTTGACCAGCACGCCGCCGTCCACGGTCAGCGCCACGCCGGTGATCATGCGCGCCGCGTCGCCCGCCAGGAACAGGATCGGGTCGGCGATGTCTTCGGGCTCGCACATGCGGCCCAACGGGATCTTTTGCGCGCGGGCGGCCCGGCTGTCCTCGGTCGGCATCGCGCCGCCAAAGGCGGTTGCGGTAGGGCCGGGGCAGACCGCGTTGACGCGGATATGGTCGGGCGCCAGCTCATAGGCGGCGTGGCGGGTCAATCCCAGGAGACCGGCTTTCGAGGCGCTGTAATTCGCCGTGCCGCCGAACGAAATCCGCTGCCCGGCGATCGATGCGACATTGACGATGGCACCGCCGCCGCGCGCCCGCAGATGCGGCAGGACCGCCCGGATGCCGTTGAACGCGCCGGTCAAATTGACGGCGATGACGCGGTCCCAATCCTCGGCGCCCATCTCGCCGATCATCCGCCGCACCGTCACGCCGGCGCCGTTGACCAGGATGTCGATGCCGCCCGCGGCTTCGGTGATCCCCGCAGCAAGACGGGCGAAGCCCTCGCGGTCGCCGACATCGAGGCCGAACGCTTCGGCCTTGCCGCCGCCCCCGGTGATCCCGGCCGCGACCCGTTCAGCCGCCTCGGCGTTGCGATCGAGCACCGCTACGCGGGCACCGGCCATGGCGAACGCGCGGCACGTCGCAGCGCCGATCCCGCTGCCGCCGCCGGTGACCAAGGCCACTTTTCCTGCGAAATCGTCATTCATCGCACCCTCCTGCAACGGCTCGGCGGAATCTACAGCCGATAGCTACCAGAGCATCTCCTGCAGATTAGAAAGCGGCGGAATCATTTTGTCGGGGATGGGCAGCATCCCCCGGTTCCAGTCTTCCCACAGGCCGCGCAGCTCGTTCAGCAGATCCGGGTATTTGCGGGCCATGTTGCCGCGCTCGCGCGGGTCCCAGCCGATATCGAACAGAAATTCCCTGTCGCTTACCTTCAGGTATTTCCAGTCGCCCCGGCGGATGGCGCGCTGATTGCGGTTGGCCATCCGCCAGTAGAGTGTGCGCTCGCCGGCCGGCGCCTGCCCGGTCAGCACCGGCAGCAGATCCCTGCCGTCGAGGGGATGGCCGGCATCGGGCGCGACCTTGGCCGCGGCCAGGCAGGTCGCGGTCAAATCCATGGTAATGCACACTTGGTCGCTCACCTGGCCCGCTTTGACATGCCCTGGCCGCCAGACGATCTGCGGCACCCGCAGACCGCCCTCCAGCAAATCCCATTTGCGGCCGACGAAGGGCCAGATATTCGAATACCGCTCGCCGCCATTGTCGCTGGTGAAGACCACCATGGTGTCCTTGCCGGAATGCCGGACCGCGTCGATGACCCGGCCGATCCCGGCATCCAGGATCTGCATCATCTCGCCATAGATGCGCGGGCTGCCGCCCTCCATGATTTCCGCCGGATCCGCCTCGCGCTCCCGCGCCGCTGCCTCGATCGAGGGGGCCGACCACGGCCAGTGCGGGGCGTTGTAATGCAGGCTGAGGAAATACGGCGCGGGTGCCGCGGCGGCGGCTTCGACGTAAGCAAGGGCGCGCTCGCTCAACAGGTCGGTGACGTAGCCTGCCCGCTCGACCGGCAGTTCGCCTTCCCAAAAATCGGGCTCGCCGCCCTCGCCCCGATGCGTGTAGTAGCCGGTGAAGCCGCCCATGATGCCGAAGAATTCGTCGTAGCCGCTCTTCAGCGGGCTGTATTTCGGCAGAAATCCGAGATGCCATTTCCCGATCAGCGCGGTCCGATAGCCGGCCCCGCGCAACAGCGAAGGCAATGTCGGAAAGCCGGGCGGAATGCCCATCTCCGGCTCGTCGCGGTTGGCGCCGCGCAGCGGCTCGACGAGGCCGAGCTTGAGGCGATACTGGTAGCGCCCGGTGATCATTGCGACCCGCGTGTTGGTGCAGAGCGGGGCGTTGGCATAGGCCTGGGTGAACCGAACCCCTTCGCCGGCGAGCCGGTCGAGCGCCGGCGTCTTGTAGCCGGTCTGCCCGGTGCAGCCGAGATCGGCATAGCCGCAATCATCGACGACGACAAAGATAATGTTCGGGCGAACCGGGCTGGTCATGGCGGGCTCCTCGCGCACTGCCCGAACTTTGTGCCCAAACCTGACACCGGGCAAGCTCGCGGCAGCGAGGCAGAGCGGCCGCTGTTTTGGCGTTGAGCCGCCATGATTTCCGCTAATGTGGGCAGCCATATCGTAAACCCCATATCGAGGGGTCGCATGAAGACAACCGTGGAGATCTCCGATTCGCTGCTGCGTGAAGTCCGCGAGGTCGCGGCGCGGGAAGGCGTCACCCTGCGAACACTGGTGGAGCGCGGGCTTCATCGCGTCGTCGCCGAGGCAGAGCGCCGCGTGCCGTTCGAGCTGCGCCGGGCCAGCTTCAAGGGCAAGGGGCGGCAGGCGGAGCTTAGTGAGGCGTCGTGGGACACGCTGCGCGATCTGACCTACAAGGATCGCGGTGCGTGATCGCCGTCGATACCAACATTCTCGTCGACGCGCATCGCGAGGATTCGCCGTTTCACGAAGCCGCCTGCGCGCGCGTTGCGGAGCTGGCCGAAGGGCCGGCGGTCTGGGCCATTCCCTGGCCCTGTGTGCACGAGTTCCTTGCCATTGTAACACACCCGCGCGTCTACGCGCCGCCGACACCGCTGGCTCGGGCCCTCGATCAAGTGAATGCCTGGCTCGAGTCTCCGACACTGGCGTTGTTGGCGGAGTCGGCAGCGCACTGGCCGACATTGCGCGCGCTGCTTGCCGGCGGTCGCGTCGCCGGCCCGCTGGTCCATGATGCGCGGGTCGCGGCGCTCTGCCGGCAGCACGGGGTGCGCGAGCTGTGGTCGGCGGACCGCGACTTCAGCCGTTTCGCCGGCCTCACGGTGGTCAATCCGTTGGTCGGACGAGGATAGAGGTTAGGGACCGCTCACGTCAGCTCGTCGAGCAGCGCTTTGGCGTCCTTCAGATCGGCGGTGTCGAAGCCCTCGGTGAACCAGCCGTAGACCGGGGCGAGAAGATCGCGGGCCTGCTGGCGTTTGCCGGCGGCGCGCCACAGCCGGGCCAGGCTCGTCGCCGCGCGCAATTCCCAGGACTTTGCCTGCTGCGCGCGGGCAACGGCGATGGCACGCTCGAAATATGCCTGCGCTTTCGCCGCGTCAGAACTCCGGCGACATCAGCGCGATGTCGCCGGCGGGATTCTTCCTCCCGCCCGACGAGGGCGGTCAGGCCGGCCGTGTGCAGGGCGTCAAAGCGGCTCCCCACGGCACGCGCCCGCAGCGCCGCCCCCTGCAACGCAGCGCCGTGTGCCTTCAGCCCACGGGCTTGTCCCGTGGGGGCGGTCGTGAGCGTTGGCGCCGCCTCGACGAGCGCAAGCCCGGCCTGCACCGCGTGCTCGGCGTCATGCTCGGTCCTCGCCCGTCAGGTTCGGCAATACTCCCGCGTCGATCTCGTTCGTGCGGAAGGCCGGCTCATACTGCTCGAGCCCGAGCTTCCGCAGCCAATCCGCAACATCCATCGCCGACACGCGCCAGTGATACAGATGATCGCAGTGTCTTATGCTTTTCGCCGGGATAGCCACAGAGCAGATCCTAGCCGCCTGGTTCGAGCCCGAAGGCTTCGGCGAGCAGCGTGTAGGAGCGCTTGCGGGCGGCGAAATCGTGGCAGATGGTCAGCACCACCAGCTCGTCGACGCCGTAGCTCTGGGCGAGCGCCGAGAGCCGTTCCTTGACCTGCCCGGGGGTGCCGACGGTCTGCCGGCGGCGATGGTATTCGATCCGGCGCAGCTCGGCCGCGTTGTAGGGATAGGCGAGCGCGTCCTCGGGCGGCGGCACCGGGGCAAGAACGCCCTGGTCGTGCCGCAGCCGCATCAGGTCGCGGCTGGCAGCGAGATATGTCGCCTCGGCCTCGGTCTCGGCGCAGATCACGAAGACGCCGATGCTGCCCTGCGGCGCCGCCAGCCGCTCCGCCGGCCGGAATTGCCGGCGGTACAATTCCATGATCTCGGGGCCGCCCTCGGCGCTGATGAAATGGGCGTAGGAAAAGGCGCAGCCGAAATAGGCGGCAAAAATCGCGCTCTGGTCGCTCGACCCGAGCAGCCAGAATTCCGGCTGGGTGTCGCCCGCCGGCATGACCCGGATGCGGGCGAACGGATGGTCCTGCGGCAGCCGGTTTTCGAGATAGCCCAAGAG
The DNA here is from genome assembly GCA_963814865.1 of uncultured Alphaproteobacteria bacterium. GTDB lineage: Bacteria > Pseudomonadota > Alphaproteobacteria > ATCC43930 > CGMCC-115725 > AP-15. The sequence goes on from CAWFEN010000010.1 coordinate 405,731, forward strand.
ATCGGCGATCTGGTTCGGGAAATACTCGATGCCGAGCGCCCCCGGCCCGTGCTGCAAGGCGATCGCGGTCAGCTGGTCGCTGCCCGGCGCCCGCCCGATGCCGAGATCGATCCGGCCGGGATAGAGCGCTTCGAGCATGCGGAAGGTCTCGGCCACCTTGAGCGAGCTGTAATGGCTCAGCATGACCCCGCCGGAGCCGACCCGCAGATGCCGGGTCTCGGCCGCCACGCGGGTGATCAGGATTTCCGGCGCGGTGCTGGCGAGGCCGGGCGAGCTGTGATGCTCGGCCAGCCAATAGCGGTGGTAGCCGAGCGCATCGACATGGCGGGCGAGTTCGATGGTTTCGCCCACGGCGCCGGCCGGGGTGACCCCCTGGCGCACCGGCGACTGGTCGAGGACGCTGAGCTTCATGTCCAGGAGATTACACGGAGGGCGCCCGAATTTGCACGAGCGTTGCCGTTCCGATGGGCCGGCTGGCGTCCGCGCGCCGGCATCGTCACGATCTGGTGAGACGCGGCCAGGTCGTGACCGCCAGGTCGATCGCCAGGGCGAGCAGGAGGGCCGCGGCGCCGAGCGCGAACAGCAGCGGATAGGCGCCGCCGGTACGGGCGAAGATGTAGGAAAAGCCGTAGGCAGCGCTTGCCTGCCCGAGCGCGAAGGCAATCGTGCACCAACTCCAGGCCCGGCGCCGCACGTCGGCATCCGGCGCGGCCAGCTCGTGCATCCGGCCCAGCGCCAACGGCACGATGCCGGGCACGAACGCGCCGATCGCGATGCTCGATGTCGCCAGCGACAATGGGGTCGCGCCGATCGCGAGCAGCGCCACGCAACCAGCCTGTACAAGGAAGGCGAGGCGCAGCGCCGCCGCGAACCCGGTGCGGTCCGCAAGCCGCCCGGCGACCAGCGGCCCGGCCATCGCTCCGAGGCCGAACAGCACCCAGCAATGCGCGCCGGCGACGAGACCGCGGCCGAGGCCACGCGCGACGAAATCGACGAGAAAGATCATGTGCGGCACCAACCCGACCGCGTTCAGCCCGTATCCGACATAGAGCGCGGCGAGTGCGGAACCTGGCCGAACGCCGCGGCGCGGCGCGGCCGTCGGGGCCGCTTGCTCGGGCGGCCAGCCGCTCCACGACAGGACCGTCAGCAGCAGGGCGAGTGCGCCGAGCCCGAGCCAGGTCGCGGCGAGACCGACGCGCATCAGCAGCGGCACCAGGGTTCCCGAGGCGGCGATGCCGAGCCCGACGCCGGTGAAGATCGCGCCGCCGGCAAGCCCGCGCCGGGCCGGCGGTATGTGCGGCAGCACTACCGGGGCGGCGAGCGCCATCAACGCCCCGCCCGCCATGCCCGCGGCGAAACGCCAGACAAAAAACCAGGCGAAGGACAGCGGCGCGGCGCAGCCGAAAAAGGCGGCGGTCGCCACGACCATCATCGCCCGCAATACCGGGACGGCACCGGCCCGCGCGGCGCTCGGCCGGGCGATCAGCGCGCCGGCAAGATAACCGGCGAGGTTCGCCGCCCCGAGATAGACCGCCGCCGACGGCGTGAACCAATGCGCCGCGATCAATGCCGGGATCAGCGGCGTATAGGCGAACCGCGCCAGCCCGATCCCGACCAGGCTGGCGCACAACCCCGCGAAGGTCGCCCGCCAAGGGTTTGCTTGCTCGGTGAGGTGCGGGGTAGCCACGATCGCCTGCTCGAACTTGCTGCCCGGCGAGGCTAGAGAGCGCTCCATCGTGGGAAAAGCGGCATTCGGCGAAGGCCGTCTTCGGCGCCGGCGAAACCCCGCCGCCCGTTCACCCGACCAGTTGCGTCGTCGTCGTCATATCCGCTCGACCGTCAGGTTCGATCGATCCGCGCCGCGCGATATCTCGCAACCGCCGCTGTCGCACTCGATCCGATGATTACGATGTTGTTCCGGGTTGGGCGGGCGCTCACCGCACGCGGGCATAGCTGAAGCAGTCGCGCGGCACGGGGCTCAGATTGGGATGGACGAGCCAGCGGCGCAGGATGCCCTCGCGCTCGAGCCCGGCCTTTTCCATGACGCGCGCCGAGGCGGGATTGTCGACATCGCACACCGCGCCGATGCGCCAGATTCGATCCTGGGACATGGCCCAGCGGGCGACCTCGGAGAGCGCCTCGGTCATCAGGCCGCGGCCCCAGCAGGCGCGCGCCAGCACGTAGCCGCAATCGAGCCGGTGCGGCTCGGGCCGGCGCAGCTCGAAGGCACCGAGAAGCCGGCCGTCCGTGCGCCCGGTCAGGGCATAGGTGCGCGACCGATCCGACGGCGCGGCGAGGCAGCGGGCGAGGTAGGCCGCGGTCTCGCCGAGGGTCTGGTGCGGACGCCAGATCAGATAGCGGACGACCTCCGGGTCCCGGGCATAGCCGGCAAAGATCGCCGGCGCGTCGCCGCGCGCGATCGGACGCAGGACCAGGCGAGCGGTGTCGAAACGGTCGGGAAGCATGGCCGGGCTCGCAACGTGATCGTGATGATGAAGGCGGCGCGGTCAGATCTCGTAATCGGGCAGCCTCTGGTCCATCTCCAGCGCCGGCACGGTGCCGCTCGACCAGGCGACGACCCGCGCCGGCACGCCGGCGACCGTCGCCCCGGGCGGCACGTCGTGCAGCACCACGCTGCCGGCGCCGACCCTGGCGTCGCGCCCGATCTCGACATTGCCGAGCACCTTGGCGCCGGCCGACAGCAGCACGCCGTCGCGCACCTTCGGATGCCGATCGCCGCGCTCCTTGCCGGTGCCGCCCAGGGTGACCTCGTGCAGGATCGAAACGTCGTTGCCGATGATTGCGGTCTCGCCGACGACGAGCCCGGTGCCGTGGTCGATGAACACGCCGCTGCCGACCGGCACGGCCGGATGAATATCGACGGCAAAGACCTCGGACACGCGGCTTTGCAGGAAATGCGCGAGGTCGCGCCGACCTTGGCACCACAGCCAATGGCCGATACGGTGCCATTGCAGCGCGTGAAACCCTTTGTAATAGAGAAACGGCGTCAGACAGCTCTCCGCCGCCGGGTCGCGCGTCCGGATGGCGACGAGGTCGGCGACCGCCCTGGCGACGATCGCCGGATCGTCGGCGATCGCTGCGCCGGCGATATCGCGGAGCCGCTCGGCCGGCATCGAACGCTCGGCGAGCTTGCCCGCCAGCATCCGGCCGAGCGCCGCGCCGAAACCGTGATGGCCGAGCACCGCCCGATCGAGAAAGCCGCGCAGCATTTCCTCACCCGCCGCCGCCCGCGCGGCTTCGGCGCGCAACGCCCGCCACAACCCGCCTTCGTCCGCCGGAACCCCTAGACGCGGCGAAACGGCGGCCGCCGGCTCGGCGAAACTGATCTCGTTCATCGCCCGATTGCTCCTCTGGAGGAGCCTGGAGCAGGTGGCGCCCGGATCGAACCGTCATGCCCGATCGTCATAACGGGCGAAGCGATACAATCCATGACGAGCGTCAGCCGAAAGCGCGGCGAAAGGCGGCCCAGACCTGGCGCTGGGCGTTCATCGCGTCGTCGACCATCGGCACCATGCCGAAAAAGCCGTGGATCATGCCCGGATATTCCCGGTACTCGACCGCTACGCCGGCATGGCGCAGCGCCTCGGCATAGCCCGCGCCCTCGTCGTGCAGGACGTCGCATTCGGCGGTGACGACGATGGCCGGTGCCACCCCGGCGAGGCTCGGCGCCTTGATCGGCGAGGCGCGCCAGTCATCCGCGTCCGCGGGGGCGCGCAGGTAATGGTCGCGGAACCAGGTCATCGCCGCCTTGGTCAGGACGCCGCAGCCCTGCCCGTATTTTTCATAGCTCGCACTGGAAAGGCGGTAATCGGCAACCGGATAGACCAGCGATTGCAGGCGCAGCCTCGGGCGCCCGGCGTCGCGGGCGAAGAGGGCCGCGACCGCGGCAAGATTGGCGCCGGCGCTGTCGCCATGCACGCCGATGCGGCCGGGATCGGCGCCGAGGCTTTCGGCATTGGCGTGGACCCATTGCAATGCTGCGAACGAATCCTCGACCGCCGCCGGAAATTTGTGCTCCGGTCCCATGCGGTAATCGACCGAGGCGACCAATGCCTCGGCTCCGGCGCACGAGATTGCGGGCGACGAAATCATGCGTGTCGAGGCTGCCGATCACGTGGCCGCCGCCGTGGTAATAGACGATGATCGGTAGCGGCGCCGCCGCATCGGGCCAGTAAAGGCGCAGGCGGATGTCGCCGCCGGGACCGGGGAACAGCCGCTCTTCGATCCTGGCGACCGGCGATGCCTCGGCCTTGCGCGCCCGCGCCGTCGCCTCCATCTGCGCGCGGGCCTCGGCCGGGGTCATCGCCTCGATCGGCCGCAGCTCGGCCTTGGCCATCGCCTCGAGAACCTGGACGATCTGCGGATGCAAGCTCGGCATGGCCGATCCCCCTATTGCGCCGCTGCGACGGCCGCGGGTTTGGCCGGTTCCGGGTTCAGCTCGCGCAGCCGCGGCATCACCTCGGTGCCGAACAGGGTGATGTTGGCGACCGTATCGGCATGGTCGAGAAAGCCGCCCTGACCGAAGAACAGCAAATGGCCGAAACCGCCGACCCGGTCGTTCAATGCCTTGATCTGGTCGTAGACGTCGTCCGGCGTGCCGGCGAAAACCGTGGCGCCCGCCATCAATTGTTCGAGCGTCGCAGTTGTGTGATCGACCGGGTTGCCGTCGCGATCGCGCACGAAGCCGGTGCGCTTGCCGCCTGCTTTCAGCATCGCGACATTGGCGCCGAGCGAGTTGTAGCCGGGCGGGTTGGTGAAGGGTTCGAGCACGACCGGAGAGGTGCGCACATAATCGGCGGCGAGGTTGGCGCGACGGTAACCCTCCTCGCGTGTCGCGCCGACGCCGACCACCGCGGCATAGGCAAAGCGGTCGGGGCCGGCGGTCCAGCCGAGCTCCTGGGCGCGCTGGCGGTATGCTGCGAACAACGGCCCCGCGACATAGCCCGACAGCAACGTGCCGACGACATGCCCGCGCTCGGCCGCCATGCGCCCGGTCTCGACGCTGACCCCGGTCATCCACACCGGCGGCGTCGGCTGCTGCAATGGCCGCGGCCAGATATTGACATTGCGGTAATGGAAGAACTCGCCTTCCCAGTTGAACGGGCCGTCGGTCGTCGACAGCGCCTTCAGGATCAAATCGTGCGCCTCCCAATAGCGCCGCATCAGATTGGCCGGGTTGCTGTTGGCCGGCGCGATCTCATAGGCGGCGCCCTTGACCAGGCCCATCTCCAGCCGGCCGCCCGACAACACGTCGAGCCACGCCATCTCCTCGGCGACGCGCACCGGATCGGGGCGGTTGGCGATCGGCGTGCCGAGCGACAGCAGGCGGGAGCGCCTGGTCTCGCGGGCGATGATCGCCAACGCCATCGGCACCGAGATGGTCGAGCAGGTCGCGGTGCTGTGGTGCTCGTTGACCATGATGTCGAGCCCGACCTCGTCGCACAGCGCGAACTCGTCGAGATAGCGGTTCAGCAGCCGATGACCGATCTGCGGATCATAATTGCGGTTCGGCAATACGACCCGCAGCGAGCCGCGCTTCAGCCCTTCTTCCCAGGCCGGGTGGTAGGCCATTTCCGAGAAATACCAGACGCGCATGGGCTCCCTCCTGGCCGAGCCGGATCGGCGCGATCGTATCGCCCTTTCGACACAAGCGCCAATCCGGATGGAGGTGGCCGCGGTGTGGGGGTCGGTCGGTCGGATGGATGACTTGACAAGCCCGGTCCAGCATGTCATTTAACCATCTAGATAATTTATCATACGGTTAAATATGGTGCCTGCCGATCGGCTCAACCTCACCTTCTCCGCTCTCGCCGACCCGACGCGACGGGCGATCTTGGCGCGGCTCAGCTCGGGGGAGGCTTCGGTGATGGAGCTAGCCGAACCTTTCGACATGAGCCTCCCCGCCGTCTCGAAGCATCTCAAGGTGCTGGAGCGAGCCGGGCTGATCCGCCGCGGGCGCGCGGCGCAGTGGCGGCCGTGCCGGCTCGAGGCGGCGCCGCTCCAGGACGCCGCGGACTGGCTGGAACACTACCGGGTGTTCTGGGAACAGAGCTTCGACAGTCTGGAAGCCTATCTGACCGAACTGCAGGCTGTGGAGGGGCGTCATGGCGACAGGGACTAGCGCCGCCGAATGCGAGCTGGTCATCACCCGGCTCATCGATGCGCCGCGGACGCTGGTCTTCAAGGCCTGGACGCAACCCGAGCACATCGCCCGCTGGTGGGGGCCGCGCGGGTTCACCACGATCGCCTGTCGGATGGATGTCCGGATCAACGGCGCCTATCGCTTCGGCATGCGCTCGCCGCAGGGTGCCGAGTTCTGGAAGCGCGGCGTCTATCGCGAGATCGTCGAGCCGGAACGGATCGTCTTCACCTTCGCCTGGGAGGATGCCGACGGCAATCCGGGCCACGAGCTGCTGACCACGGTCACCTTCATCGAAGAAGGCACGAAGACCCGGCTCACGCTGCACCAGGCGCGGTTTACGACAAGCAAATGGCGCGATGAGCACGTCTCGGGCTGGACGAGCTGCCTCGAACGCTTTGCCGACTACAGCCTTAACGTCGCCCCAGGAGGATAAACCGATGCTTCACCCTGTCGTCGCGCGTGACGAATGGTTGGCCGCGCGCAAGGAACTTCTGCGCAAGGAAAAGGAATTCACCCGGCTACGTGACCAGCTGACCGCGGAACGCCGCGCGCTTCCCTGGGTGAAGGTGGAAAAAGATTACGTTTTCGACGGCCCTGAAGGAAAGGTCACGCTGGCCGAGCTGTTCGACGGCCGCAGCCAGCTGGTGATCAAGCATTTCATGTTTGGCCCCGACTGGAGCGAAGGCTGCGTCGGCTGCTCATTCGAACTGGACCAGGTCCAGGGCGCACTGCTTCATATCCGCCACCACGACGTGTCTTATGCGGTCGTGTCGCGCGCACCCCTCGCCAAGACAGAGGCGTTCCGTAAGCGCATGGGTTGGCCGGTCAGATGGGTCTCGTCCTACGACACCGATTTCAATTACGACTTTCACGTCTCTTTCCGGCCGGAAGAAATTGCCAGCGGCCAAGCCTACTACAATTACGATATGAGGGCATCGGTCGGCGACGAAATGTCGGGGCGCAGCGTCTTCTTCCGCGACGAGGCGGGGCAGATCTTCCACACCTATTCATCCTATGCCCGCGGTGGCGAGCTGTTCCTCGGCAGCTATGCCTTTCTCGACATCACGCCGAAAGGCCGCAATGAAACGATCAACGGCAACCTGACCGATTGGGTTCGCCACCACGACCGGTACGACACCGCGGCCCCGCACTGCCACCGATGATCGATCGGCCGCCGTCGCCGCACAATCACGCCGGCACGGCGCCGGCCGCCGCTATCGGCCCCTCGTCGACGAACGCCGCCAGACGCTGGACAAAGGCATCCGGCTGCTCCCAATGCGGGAAGTGGCCGGCATCGGCGATCAGCTCGAGCCGAGCGTGCCGGATCGCCCGCCGCCAGTTCTCGCCATAGGCCGGCGTGACGATCCGGTCTTCGGCGCCCCACAGCAGCAAGGTCGGCCGGTCGATGCGATGCAGCCAGCGCCGCAGCCGCGGGTTGTGCATGTAGGGCTTCCAGCCATAAAGCGCGAAGGCCTCGCGGCCGCGCACGATGACGGCGAGCTCGCTTTCCGGCAATCGGGTGAAATCGATTTCCCCTTTCGCCGGGTCGGCCCAGGCATGCCTCAGATATTCGTCCCGCTGCAATGCGTGCATATCGGTGATGTCGCGCTCTTCGCGGCCGCCGAATTTGACGCCGAGCGGATCGACCAGAACGAGACCGGAGAACCGGGCGGTCGACCGGACCATCATTTCGGCCGCGATCCAGCCGCCGAAGCACGCCCCGACCAGGACTGCATCCTGAAGCCCAAGCTCGGCCGCGAGATCGAGATAGAGATAGGCGAGATCATCGACCGAGCCGGCGCCCTCGATCAGCGGAGAATTGCCCCAGCCCGGATGCCACGGCGCGATCACCCGGTATCTGTTGGCGAGCAGGCCAAGCCACGCCCGCTCGGGCGCCAGCCCTTCGCCGGCATGCAGGAACAGCAACGGCCGGCCGGCACCCTGCTCGACAAGTTCGAGGCTGGCGCCGGCGACGGTAATCGCGCGCGGCATCACCGCGCCGGGTAATGGGTGCGCAGGGCCTCGCCGTTGACCTCGGCGGGCTCGGCGTCGATCAGGATAAAGGCGAACACTGCTGGTGCCGACCCATTATTGACCCAGGCATGCATCGTGCCGCGCTGCACGACGATGTCGCCCTGCTTCATGTGCACGATCTCGCCGCTGTCGAATTCGAGATCGCATTCGCCCGACAGCAGGATCGCGTAATCGACAGTCTCGGTGCGGTGCATGAATTTGGGCGCACCGGGCGCGAATTCGGTGACCCGGATCACCGTGCCTTGGCCGCTCCCGACGTAATTGTAGCGCTTGACGAAGCCGGCCCGCTGCGGCGCGTCCGCCGCCGCCGAATTGTCGACCGGCATATGGTCGGTCGACCAGATTTCGCAGCCGGAAATGTGCGGGCGATTGAGCCTCGGGACGGCGGCGAGCCGCTCGTCGGTGGCGACGACGGCCTTGCCGTTCGCGTCATGCCCGGTGACGATCCGCCGAACTTCCAGTGCCATGGCCGCTCCTCCCTTCGACCGGTTTCCCCCGCTCCCGCCAGTCTACAGGCAGCCGCGCCCAGCTGACCACAGCCTCGCCATATCGGCACCGTTCGGCCAGCGCCGCCAATCCTTCTCCCTGATTCAACCCTTGTCGCCCGACAGCGGCGGCGTGACCGGGCGGCGGGGCGCCCAAGGGACCTCGCGGATATGGTCGAGGTCGATCGCGGGCATCGGCATGCCGAGCGCGCCGGCGACGCGGTTGGCGAGATCGTTGTAGCTCGCGAAATTGCGCCGCAGGCGGCCGCGCCAGGCCGGGATGCCGCCGCTGGCGTGCAGTTCGAACGCGGATTCGCGGCCGTCGAGCGCCGAAGAGACATGGTCCCAGGCCATCTGCAGCAATGCCGCGCGCTGTAATGCCGTGTAGCCGCCGCCGCCGAACGACTCTTCGAGGCCCTTGGCGAGTTCCGGGGAGGCGAGGTCGCGGTCCGACGGCGTCACGACCAGCGACGAGCCGGGGACGATGCGCAGGATCTCGGCCATGCGCTGGCGCGCCTTCAGGATGGCGAGACCGGCGGCGGCGAGATGGGCCTGGTTGGGGACGCAATAGCCGCTCGCGGTAAAGACCGGGTCGCGCTCGCAGGCGGTGAGGCAGCTGCGCACGGTCTGCACCTCGATCGCCAGATCGACGAGGTAGTCGATCGTCGGCTCGTGCCGGGCGAGCCCCATCGCATCGGCCAGCGCCAGCGTCAGCCCAAGAGTGAATTCGGCCTTCGACAGCCAGCCATGGACGTGGTGCCAGATCAGCCAGCGGACGACCGGCTCGGGCGACGGGCCGAGCAAAAAGACGCGCTCCCACGGGATCAACACGTCGTCGAGCCACATCTGGCCGTCGAGCTCGTCGAAGCGGCTCGACAGCGGGGCGACGAACGGATTCTGGTCGCGCGCCGCGGGCTTGCGGCACAGCACGGTGACGCCCGGTGCCGCAACCGGCACGATGAAGGTCACGCGCCTGCCGTCGATCTCGAGCCCCGAGACGCTGCCGACATAAACATCCTCGGCATAGGCCGGGCTCGTATGCATGCCGATCTTGCCGTTGATGACGAGGCCGGCATCGCTCTCGCGCACGATCTTCAGCGCGGCGCGATCGGCCGGGTTTTCGCGCATCCGGTAGCCGATCGTCGGACCGCCGCCGCAGAACGTCAAAAACCGGCCGGTCTCGGCGATTGTTTCGCGATAGCGGGCGGCGTGGGCGACCTGCTCGGGCGCGAAATCGAATTCCTGCAGCGAGACCAGCAGGCCGAGCGCGATCATATGGCCGTAGCACGGGGTATGGGTGATGTTGCCGGCGCTGAGGAAGGTCGAGGCGGAGAAGAACCGGCCCATGCCGCCGAGATCATCGGCGCTGTGCGGCGCGACATAGGCCCAGGCCGTGCCGTCGGCCGGCCGCAGCGCGATTTCCCGCCACGCCGGATCGCGGTGCAGATCGTACCACGCGACATATTCGTCGACCATCGCGCGGGTCGCCGGGTGCGTGGTCAAATCGTCGACCATGCCTTCGCCCATGACCCAGACGCGGCGCCCGTCGCGCAAGGCCTCGCGATATTCCGCCCCTGTTCTCATCGATTGCTCCTGTTCATGGTATCCCCAGGCAAGCTGCCCGAGCCTAGACCGCGATCCGATCAGGTCGAACCACCCCTCCCGTCGCGGGGGTCCGGGGCCGCCGCCCTGTCGCGCCCTGGGTTCCCGCTTTCGCGGGAAAGACGGTTCAATATGATCGGAATCTGCCCTAGACCGCGAGGCGCCAGCGCAGGGTTTCGCCGGCGCGGAACGGGACAACCGCATTGCCGCCGTCGCCGATGCGTTCGGGTATTTGACAGGGTTCGCGACGCAAGGTGATCCGGGCCTCGTTCGGCGGCAGGCGATAGAAGGCGGGGCCGTTCAGCGAGGCGAAGGCTTCGAGGCGGTCGAGCGCGCCTTCTTCCTCGAACATTTCGGCATAGATTTCGAGCGCGCAGGGGGCGGTGAAGATGCCGGCGCAGCCGCAGGCGGTCTCCTTGGCGGTCCGGGCATGCGGGGCGCTGTCGGTGCCGAGAAAGAAATGCGCGTCGCCCGACACCGCGGCGCGGCGCAAGGCGAGGCGATGCCGCTCGCGCTTGGCGATCGGCAGGCAATAGAGATGCGGGCGGATGCCACCGGCGAAAATCGCATTGCGGTTGATGACGAGGTGGTGTGCGGTGATCGTCGCCGCCAGATTCGAGCCGCCGGCGGCGACGTACTGCGCGGCCTCGATGGTGGTGATGTGCTCGAGCACGATGCGCAATTCGGGCAGGCGGCGGCGCAGCGGGTCGAGCACCCGGTCGACGAACACCGCCTCGCGGTCGAACAGATCGACCGCCGGGTCGGTGACTTCGCCGTGGACCAGGAGCGGCATGCCGATCGCCGCCATGCGTTCGAGCACCGGCGAGACGCGGTCGAGATCGGTCACGCCGAGCGCCGAATTGGTCGTGGCGTGCGCCGGGTAGAGCTTGACCGCGGCGAAGGCGCCTTCGGCAAAGCCGCGGGCGACTTCCCAAGGATCGGTCATGTCGGTCAGGTAGCAGGTCATCAGCGGCGTGAACCCGGCGCCGGCCGGCAGCGCCGCCAGGATGCGCGCGCGATAGGCCCGCGCCGCCGCGATGTCGGTCACCGGCGGCAGCAAATTCGGCATCACGATGGCGCGGGCGAACTGCCGCGCGGTGAAGGGGAGCACCGCGGCCAGCATGGCCCCGTCGCGCAGATGGACATGCCAATCGTCCGGCCGGCGTAAGGTGATCGCGTCCATTCTCTCAGCCGTTTCTTTACCCATATCAGGATAGATCAAGCGCGGGCGGGCTTGCCATGACCGACCCCGCGCGATCGGCATTTTCGGCGGGCGGCATTTTCGGAGGGCGGCATGAGCGGGTGCATCGTCGGCTGGGCACACGGCAAATTCGGCAGGCACGAGGGCCGGGACATCGAATCCCTGATCGTCGAGGTGACGCAGGCGGCACTGGCCGATGCCGGCGTTGCCGCGGCCGATATCGACGCGGTCTATCTCGGCACGATGAACGGCGGCTTCGTGCGCCAGGAATTTCCGGCCTCGCTGGTGTTCCAGGCCGATCCCGGCTTCCGCTTCAAGCCGGCGACGCGGGTCGAGGACGCCTGCGCCACCGGTTCGGCGGCGATCCATCAGGGGCTGAACGCGATCGCCGCCGGCAAGGCGCGCCTCGCGCTCGTCGTCGGCGTCGAAAAGATGACCGAAATCGGCGGCGCGCAAATCGGCGACATCCTGCTCGGCGCCAGCTATCGCAAGGAGGAGGACGCGATCGAGGGCGGGTTCGCCGGCATCTTCGGGCAGATCGCGCAGAGCTATTTCCAGCGCTATGGCGACCAGTCGGACGCCTTGGCGCGGATCGCCGCGAAAAACCACCGGAACGGGCGTTTCGAACCCGCTTGCCCAGATGCAGAAGGATCTGGGCTACGAATTCTGCCGCACCGTCTCGGACAAGAACCCGATCGTCGCCGGACCGCTGAAGCGCACCGATTGCTCGCTGGTCTCCGATGGCGCCGCGGCCGTCGTGCTCGCCGACCTTGCGACGGCGCTTGCCATGAAGAAGGCCGTCGTCTTTCGCGCCGCCGAGCAGGTCAACGACTTTCTGCCGATGAGCCGGCGCGACATCATCGCCTTCGAAGGGCCGGCGCTGGCCTGGCAACGGGCGTTGGCCTCTGCGCGGCTCGGGCTCGGCGATCTCGACCTGGCCGAGATGCATGACTGCTTCACCATCGCCGAGCTGATCGAATACGAGGCGATGGGGCTGACGCCGAAAGGGCAGGGCGCGCGCGCGATCCTCGAAGGCTGGACCGAAAAGGACGGCAAGTTGCCGGTCAACCCGTCGGGCGGGCTCAAATCGAAGGGTCATCCGATCGGCGCCACCGGCGTCTCGATGCATGTGCTGGCGGCGATGCAGGTAACCGGCACCGCCGGCGGCATCCAGGTGAAGGGCGCGGCACTTGCGGGGTCATGAACATGGGCGGCGCCGCCGTCGCCAATTTCGTCAGCATCCTCGAACCGCTGCGCGGCTGACGACAATGTTCCGGGCGCTGGTACTGCACGAGGAGGGCGGCAAGGTCGTGCCGCGCATCGAGGCGGTCGACGAGGCGCGCTGCCGCCGGGCGAGGTCACCGTCGCGGTCGAGTACTCGACCCTCAACTACAAGGACGGGATGATCCTGCAGCGGCCTCGGCCGGCTGGTGCGGCGCTATCCGCATGTGCCCGGCATCGATTTCGCCGGCACGGTCGAAGCATTCGGAATCGCCCGAGTTCGAGCCCGGCGACAAGGTGATCCTGACCGGCTGGCGCGTCGGCGAGGCGCAATGGGGCGGCTATGCCGAGAAGGCGCGGGTCAAGGCGGCGCATCTGGTGCGCCGGCCGGACGGGCTCGGCGCCCGCGAGGCGATGGCGATCGGCACCGCCGGGCTTCACCGCGATGCTGGCGGTGATGGCGCTCGAACGGCATGGGCTGCGCCCGCGATGGCGGCGAGGTGCTCGTCACCGGCGCCGGCCGGCGGCGTCGGCAGCGTCGCCGTCGCGCTGCTGTCGCGGCTCGGCTACCGGGTCGTCGCCTCGACCGGCCGGCCCGAGACTGCACGATTATCTCGAGCGGGCTCGGCGCCGCCGAGCTTCTCGACCGCGCGGAGCTGGCGGCACAACCGGGCCGGCCGCTCGACGGCGAACGCTGGGCCGGCGCCGTCGATGCGGTCGGCGGCGCGACCCTGGCGACCATCCTGACCCAGCTCAAATACGGCGCCAGCGTCGCCGCCTGCGGGCTCGCCGGCGGCAGCGACCTGCCGACGACGGTGATTCCGTTCCTGCTGCGCGGGGTCAATCTGCTCGGCATCGATTCGGTGATGTGCCCGCATGCCGGGCGCGTCGAAGCATGGCGGCGGCTGGCGCGCGACCTGCCGCGCGACCGCCTCGCACAAATGACCCGCAGCGTGCCGCTCGCCGCCGTCCCGGAGCTGGCGCCGGAGATCCTTTCGGGCGCGGTGCGCGGCCGGGTCGTCGTCGATCTGGGCGCCTGACCGGAGGAATTCGGGCGTGTCTTTCGGCGTTAGCTCAGCTGCCGGCTGCACCGGCGGAGCCGCGGAGAACGAGGCATGAAATACCCATCGACCCGACGGCGCACGATCACCGCCGCACAGCGCGGACAGATCGTCCAGCGCGTCATCGTCGATGGCTGGACGACCGCCCGCGCTGCTGCCGCCTTCCGCGTGCGCAAGCGTTTCGTCGACGCCTGGGTCGCCGATTACCGCCGGCACGGCATGGCCAGCCTGCGCCACCAGCCGCGCAAATCGGTCGTTGCCGAGATTGTCCTGCTGCGTTTCCTGCGGCCGGGTCTGGTGGTTTTCCGACGGATCTCGAGCGGGTTGCGCCGGCTCTTCGTGCGCGAGCCGCGCGCCGAACCCTTGCCGCTGCACCGCTCGAACGACGAGAGCCGCGGCGGCGGGTCGTAATCGGGCGATAAACGGCCGATCCCGGCGGTCGCCCTCTACCGGCGCAGCAGCACGTCGCGGGCGCGGTTGATCTGGGTCGCGAGATAGTCCGAGCCGCCGTGGTCGGGATGCAGCTTGACCATCAGGCGGCGATGCGCCTCCTTGACCTGGTCGGGGCCGGCGCCCGGCGACAGGCCGAGGATCGCATAAGCCTCCTCGACGCTCATATCGCCGCCCGTCGGCGCGCCGCCGCCGCTGCCGGCCCCGCCCCGGGCATTGCCCGCCCGTTCGCCGGCGAACTCGTCGCGCCAGTCGGGGTGGATCCGGTCGAGATAGGCTTCGAGCAGCCGCGCTCCTTCCTCGTCTCCGGCCCGGCATTCGCGCAGCAGCGCCAGCAGATCGCCGCCGCTAAGCTCCTCGACCCGGAACCCGGCGAATTGGCCGCGCAATACCGTCCCGGTCATGCTCCCGGTGTCATGGTCGAGCGTCATCCGCAGAAAGGCGCTCGACACCGTCGAGGTCTGGCCGGCGGAGGGGGTGCGGAAGCGGTCGAGAATCGAGCGGACGCGAACCAGCGCCGGCATCGCCATCGCCACCGGCACCAGCAGGGCCGCGAGCCGTCCCGAGACGGCGAGGGCGGCGAGCGCCGCGACCGCGATCACGATGCCGGTCCATTTGAGCCCGCGCGCGAGCCGCACCGGGTCGGCGTTGACGAACAGATAGACGAGCAGCAGGAACCCGCCGAGGAGCGCGATGCCGCCGAGCAGGAACAGCATCGCCGGCCTTCAGCCGCGCAATTGCGCGGTCAGCCGCAAGACCTCGCCGCCCTTGCCCTGGCCATAGGCGGCGAGCGCGCGGTAACCGCCCGCCGCATAGACGGCGACGGCGGCCAACAGCTCCTTCAGCCGCTCGGCGCTGGCGAGATCGAAGCTCAGATAGGCGCCGTGCGACAGGCTCGCCATCTGCCGGAACGCCGCCGCCGCATTCCGGTCGCGGCCTTCGTGGAACAGGAAGATCGGCACGCCGAGCAGCCCCAGCTCGCCGGCCAGCCGGCACAGCCGGTCGACTTTTTCCTCCATCGCGTCGCCGACAAAGACGAGGGCGTTGACCCGCCGCTGCCCGGTCTCGCGGATCGTATGGGTCAGGACCCGCTCGATCTGGGTCTCGCCGCCGACGCAGAAGACCGAGCGCATGACGCGGTGCAGATCCGCCGCATTGGTCATCCACCGGCTCGCCTTGCATTCGGAAAAGCCGCGATAGAAGACGAGCTGGATTTCGAGCCCGCCCAATGCCGCGGTCGCCTCGAACATCTCGCCCTGGATGCGGCAGGCGCGGTCCCAGCTCGGCTCGCGGCTGGCGGTGGCGTCGAGGGCAAAGACCAGCCGCCCGCGCCCGCCGCCCGCGCGCGTCGGCGGCGCCCGCCTCAGCTTTTCCAGGAACTCGTCGACCTCGGCCGAATGCGGTTCGGTCGGAAGCCCTTTTTTGTCCTCGCTCATCCTGCCCTCACGCCGGGCTGAGCCACACTGAAGTATCGTGGAAGACGGCGCCGCCGCGCGGCAGTCCGGGATCGGCGCTGGTCAGCAGATTGATCCCGATACCCTCCTCGAACGCATGGTTGGGCCAGATCCCCTCGACGACGACGACCCGCTGCTGCAGCCCGGCGAAGGCGCGCGCATGGACGACGACATTGCCGCGCGCGTTGCCGAGGCGCACCCGGTCGCCGTCGACCAGCCCGAGCCGGGCCAAGGCCTCCGGATGCACCAGCGCGGTCGGGCGGCCCTCGCGGGCGATGCCCGACGGGGTGTTGTTGAAGCTCGTATTCAGAAACGAGCGCGACGGCGCTGCGACGAGACGAAACGGCCGTTCCGGATCGCCGTCGTCGGTGATTGCGACATGGTCGGGAAAGTCCGGCAGCCCCACATGGTTGCGCCCGCGCGCCGCCCAATCGGCGCGGAAGTGGAACTTCTTGTCGGCATGGCCGAACCCGTCGAGAAAATGCGCGGTCTCGAAGGGCGGGCAGCAATCGAGCCAGCCGTCCGGCGGAAGCTCCTCGACCCCGGGCAGGCCGCTGGCGCGCAGGGTGCGGTCGATCAGCTCGATCGCGCTCATCCGGAAGCCGGGGTGGCGCGCGCCGAGACGCCGGGCGAGGGCGCAGACGACGTCGTGGTTCGAGCGGCATTCGGCATGGGGCGGGACCACCGGACGGGCGAGCTGCAGGTAGGTGTGGCCGCCGGCGGTGTAGAAATCGTCGTGCTCGAGGAAGGTCGTCGCCGGCAGCACGATGTCGGCCATCGCCGCGGTCTCGGTCATGAACTGCTCGTGGACGCAGACGAACAGGTCGTCGCGTGCGAAGCCCTGCCGGACCAGCCCCGATTCCGGCGCCACCACCATCGGGTTGGTGTTCTGGATGAACAGCGCGGTGACCGGCGGTCCGTCGCCGAGATCGCGGCGGTCGCCGGTCAGGACCGGGCCGATCCGCGACTGGTCGAGGATGCGGATCGACGGATCGAGCAGGTCGAGCCCCTCGACCAGGGTGCGGTCGAGCGGCACGAGGCCGTGGTTCGAATAGAGCGCGCCGCCGCCCTCATAGGCCCAGGCGCCGGTCACCGACGGCAGGCAGGTCACCGCGAAGACCTGCGCCGAGCCGTTGCGCGAGCGCGAAAAGCCGTAGCCGACGCGGATATAGCTGCGCCTGGTGCGCCCGTAGAGGCGGGCGAAATCGACGATCTCGTCTTCGCCGAGCCCGGTGATCGCCGCCGCCCAGGCCGGGTCGCGGGTCGCGAGATGGGCTTCGAGCCCCGCCGGGTCGTCGGTATGGCGCGCCAGGTAAGCGCGGTCGGCATAGCCTTCCTTGAACAGGACATGCATGACCGCGCAGGCGAGCGCGGCGTCGGTGCCGGGCAGCGGCGCCAGGTGCAGATCGGCGGCCTCGGCGCTGGCGGTGCGGTAGGGGTCGATGACGACGAGCCGGGCGCCGCGCTCCCGGCGCGCCGTCGTGACGTGGGTCATCACATTGACCTGGGTCGACACCGGGTTGCCGCCCCAGACGACGATCAAATCCGATTTGGCCATCTCGCGCCCGTCGACGCCGCGCTTGACCCCGACCCCGGCGAGCCAGCCGGCATCGGCCAGCATGTTGCAGATCGACAGATCCTCGCGCGAATAGCGCATCGCATGGCGCAGCCGGTTGAGGCCGTCGCGCTGCACCATCCCCATGGTGCCGGCGTAGTAGTACGGCCACACCGTCTCGGAGCCGTGGCGCCGGGCGGCGCGGGTCAGATGTTCGGCAATTTCGTCAAGCGCCGCGTCCCACGAGACCGGGGCAAAGGCGGCGCGGCCGACCCCCTTGTCGCCGATCCGGCGCAGCGGCCGGGAGAGGCGGTCCGGGTGGTGCTGGCGCTCGGCGTAGCGCGCGACCTTGGCGCAGACGACGCCATGGGTATAGGTCTGCGACGCCGCCCCGCGCACCCGGCCGATGCGCCACCCGTCGATGCGCTCGACCTCGAGCGCGCAGGCGCTCGGGCAGTCATGCGGGCAGACGCTGGGCAGGATGTCGAGCGGCACGGACGGTCTCCACCATCGCCTTCGACAGAGAATATAAGGACGGCCGCACCTCGTCGATATGCAGCGTCGTAGCCGCGCCGGCTTCCAAACGCGTAACGGAATTGATAGGAATAGGCCGAGCTTTAAGCCGACGCGCCGGTCATTCCGGGATGCCCCGAAGGGGCGAGCCCACGCCCCGGAGTGACACCATCTGGTATTTCTTCACCTGCTTTGTAGCGTGGGGCGACCGACGACCGTCCAAAGGTGCCGATGACAATGGAACTCAGCGAAGAGCAGTTTCGCCGCTATGCCCGCCACCTGATCCTCGACGAGGTCGGCGAGGAGGGCCAGGCGCGGCTGCTGCAGTCGCGCGTTCTCGTCGTCGGCGCCGGCGGGCTCGGCTCGCCGCTCTTGCTCTACCTCGCCGCGGCCGGGGTCGGCACCATCGGGATCGTCGATGACGACCGGGTCGACATCACCAATCTGCAGCGCCAGATCGTCCATATGACCGAGCGCGTCGGCGCGCTCAAGGTCGACAGCGCCCGCGCCACGCTCGCCGCGATCAATCCCGAGGTGCGTGTCGAAACCCATCCGCTGCGCCTCGGGCCGGAAAACGCGGCGGCGCTGATCGAGGACTATGACCTCGTCGCCGACGGCAGTGACAATTTCGCCACGCGCTATCTGCTGACCGATCTGTGCTTCCGCCGCAAAAAGCCGCTGGTCGCCGCGGCGTTGTCGCCGTTCGAAGGCCAGATCTCGACCTTCCGGCCCTATCTCGGCGCCGGCCACCCGTGCTACCGGTGCCTGTTCCGCGACCCGCCGCCGCCTGACCTCGTGCCGCGCTGCGAGGAGGCCGGCATCCTTGGCGCCGTCGCCGGGGTTCTCGGCACATTGCAGGCGGTCGAGGTCCTGAAGGAGCTGCTGGGGCTCGGCGACAGCCTCGACGGCACGCTGCTGCTCTACGACGCGCTGCGCGCCCGCTTTCACTCGATCCGCATCGCCAAGGACCCCGACTGCCCGACCTGCGCCGCCCCCGCCTTCGCCCCCGCACCGTAGCTTTGCCTCAGCGCCGGGCGGTCAGCCGGGCCAGGGGGTGCCCCAGCGGTCGGCATGGGCGATTTCGGCGACCGGTCGGCGGGTCAGCGGGCCGAACGGGTCGAGCGGCCAGCCGATCGGCATCAGCGCAAAGGTGGCAACCTCCTCGGGGATGCCGAGCAGCGCCTTGACCTCGTCCTCGCAGCGGATGTGGTTGGTGGTGATCACGGTGCCGAGGCCGAGGGCGCGGCAGGCGAGGATGATGTTCTGCACCGCCGGATAGATGCTGGCGCCGCGGATGCGCTCGGCATAGGCGAGCTCGTCCTCGTAACGGGCGGCGATCGCAGGCGGCAGCGACTCGCGCGGCGGCACCACCGGGCGGCGCCCGCACGGGATCAGCAGCACCGGCGCCTCGCCCATATGCTCCCACAGATGGCCGCCGGCGCCCAGCATGCGGGCGAATTGCTGCTCGGAGAGGTGCGGCGGGCGGCCGCGCGCCGCATAGACCGCCGCGGCAATGTCGGAGGCCTTGCGGTAGATGAGGCCGAGCTGGTTCCGCGCCTCGGGGTCGCGCACGACGATAAAGGCCCAGTTCTGGGCGTTGCCGCCAGACGGGGCGCGGATCGCGGCATCGAGGATCCGGCCGATCAGCGCCTCGGGGACCGGGTCAGGTGTAAGTCGGCGCAGCGAGCGCGCCGAATAAATCGCCTCGAACAATCCGATATCAGCCATCACCCGCTCCGTCCCCGACCGCCGGCGATGATAGCCGCTGCCACGGGCCCGGCAAATCCGCCCCTGCCTGGTGATCGCCGCACCGTCCGCACCGTTTCTTCGCCCCGGCCGGCGGGATGGGTTGTGCCTGCGAAACCCTTCGCCGGTCAGCCGAGCGGCTGCAGCGAGCCGTCGAGCGCCATCAGCCCGGTCTCGACCGTGATCGCGGGATGGCGCCGGTGCATCTGCTCGCGGAATTCGGCGAGCACCTTGCGATGGGTTTCGGTCTCGGCCTGCGGCGTGGCGACGCTGTCCGGCCCATAGGCGATTTTGGCGGCGCCGCAATCGCGATGGTCGATCGCGATCACCCGGGTGATGCGATGCAATTGATAAGAGGTTCCAAGATTGTCCCAGAACGTCCGGTGCCAGGCCTCGAATTTCGGCGCGACGACGGCGATCGCCGCCCCGGCAATGACGAACTGGCTGTACCGGCCGGTCAACCCGCGTCCGGCCATATATTTATAGACCGGCTCGACCATGCGCGGATCGATGCAGGAGAGCAGCATCGCCTCGTAATTGCCCTCCGCCGCGCCGACCGCGAACGGGAAGGCGGTCGCCAGCCCGGCGATCCCCGCCGCCCGCAGAAAATCGCGCCGGTCGAACCGGCCGTGCAGCGAGCCGCCGCAGCATGCACACGCAACCATCATCGGGTTCTCCTGGTATCGATCCGGAACGCGGGGGTCAGGGGACGAGCACGGCGGCGCCCTGGAGCGCGCCGCGCCGCAGATCGGCGAGCGCGTCATTGGCGCGGTCGAGCGGATAGCGGGTTGTCGCCGTCCGGATGCCGGCTTGCGGCGCCAGCGCAAGGAATTCCACCGCATCGCGGCGGGTCAGATTGGCGACCGAGCGCAAAACGCGCTCCTCCCACAGGATACGGTAGGGGAAGGCCGGAATATCGGTCATATGGATGCCGCCGCAAACGACGGTGCCGCCCTTCCGGGTCGCCGCCAAGGCCGCCGGCACCAGCGCGCCGACCGGGGCGAAGATCAGCGCGGCGTCGAGCGGCTCGGGTGGCGACGCGGTCGAATCGCCGGCCCATTCCGCGCCGAGCCCACGCGCAAAATCCTGCGCCGCCCGGTCGCCCGGCCGGGCGAAGGCAAAGATCCGCCGGCCCTGGTGACGCGCCACCTGGGCAACGATATGCGCTGCCGCGCCGAAGCCGTAGATGCCGACGAGCCGCGCATCCCCGGCCATGCGCAGGGTGCGGTAGCCGATCAGCCCGGCGCACATCAGCGGCGCCGCCTCGACATCGCCATAGCGCGGATCGACGGCAAAGCAGTAGCGTTCGTCGGCGACGGTCAGCTCGGCATAGCCGCCGTCGATCTGATAGCCGGTGAAGCGGGCGCGGTCGCACAAATTCTCATGTCCGCCGCGGCAATATTCGCACAGGCCGCAGGTCCAGCCGAGCCACGGCACCCCGACCCGGTCGCCGATCGCGAACCGGTCGACCCCGTCGCCCTTCTCGACCACGGTGCCGATGATTTCGTGGCCGGGCACCAGCGGCAATTTCGGCTCGGCAAGTTCGCCGTCGACGACGTGCAGATCGGTCCGGCACACCGCGCAGGCCTGCACCCGGATCAGCACCTGTTGCGGGCCGGGACGCGGCGCCGGCAATTCCGCTGCGGCCAGCTCCCGTCCCGCGGCGGTCATCAACTGTGCCCGCATCCGGCTTCTCCATCGCGCGCCGGGTTTGAAATTCGCCGCGGCGCCGCGCAGTATCGGGCCATGCTCCGCTTCCGACGAGCGTTGGCCGCCGTGGTGTTCGGCTCCCTCTGCTGCCTCGACGCCGGCTGCAGCCTCGTCCCCAGCGGCGGCATGGCCGACCGCTGCGCCGACCTCATGCAGCGCGCCTATCCCGGCGCCGACATCGACGTTACCAAGCGCGAAGCCGCCGCCACGAGCATTACCACGATCGTCGCCAAGGTCGAAGGGGTTCGCAGCGACACCCCGCCGGGCGGGCCGGCGCCGCGCCATCTGGCTGTCGAATGCCGCTTCGACAGCGACATCCTGACCGGGTTCCGCTGGACCGCCGGGCCGCTGCACTGACGGCGGCGGCCTTTCGTCTTGGCAATTCTTTTCTTGGCGCTGGCCCCCGCGGCCCGCTCTCGTCCATACTCCGGCGACGGACCGGCTGCCGCACATATGCGCGGCACGCAACAGGGGAGCGAGGATGGACATTGCGCCGGGCGGTGACGGCAGGCCGAGCCGCAAATGGCGTCAGCGCGACGCTCGGCCCACGGCCGGCGGCGACGGCCTCGCTGCCCCGCTGCAGCAGTTTTTTGCGACCGCGCCGGTGGTTTGCCCCTATGTCCCCGGGCGGGCCGAGCGCAAGCTGATCGTCGAGCTCGCCGGCGGCGGCGCCGAATATTTCTATGACGAGCTGTCGCGCGCCGGGTTTCGCCGCAGCCACCGCTTCGCCTATCGCCCGGCCTGCCGAGCCTGCGCCTCGTGCATTCCGGTGCGCATCGCCGTCGACGGTTTCGGCCATACGCGTTCTACCCGGCGCATCCGCAACGCCAATCGCGACCTCTGCGCAGAAGTGGCTCCGCCTCGTGCCACGCCGGAGCAGTTCCGCCTGTTCTCGGCCTACCAGCACGCCCGCCATGGCGACAGCGAGATGGCCTCGATGAGCTATGGCGATTACCGGGCGATGGTCGAAGAGAGCCCGGTGCGCACGAAGATCGCGGAATTCCGCGACGCCTCCGGCGCTCTCGTCGCGGCAGCGCTGATCGATCTGCTCGATGACGGCGTCTCGGCGGTCTACAGCTTTTTTGATCCGGCGCAGCGCAAGCGCAGCCTCGGCAGCTGGAGCATCCTGTGGCTGGTCGAGGAATGCCGGCGCCGCGAGCGGCCTTACGTCTATCTCGGTTATTGGATCGCCGACAGCCCGAAGATGGCTTACAAGGCGCGCTTTCCGGCGCTCGAGCGGTTGGCCGCCGCCGGCTGGACCGATTTCGCGCCGCCGCGGGTCGCCTGAGCACACGCTTCCGATGGCGATCGGCATCCTCGATTCGGCAATTTTCGCCGACATGTTCGGCACCGCGGCGATGCGCGCGGTGTTCGGCGACGGCGCCTTCCTGGCGCGCTGCACCGAGGTCGAAGCGGCATTGGCGCGCGCCCAGGGCCGGCTCGGGATCATCCCGCAAGAGGCCGCGGCGGCGATCTCGCGGGCAGCCGACCCGCCGCCGGCTTTCGACCTCGCACGGCTCCGGCGCGAGACCGAGAATGTCGGCTATCCGATCCTGCCGCTGGTGCGCCAGCTCGCCGAAGCCGCCGGCGCGGCCGGGCGCTGGCTGCATTGGGGCGCCACGACGCAGGACGTCATGGATACCGCCGCGGTGTTGCAGATCCGCGCCGGGCTCGAACTGATCGAAGCGGATCTAAGTGCGGTGCGCGGGCATCTGGCCGACCTCGCGCGGCGCCACCGCGACACGCCGATGGCCGGGCGCACGCATCTCCAGCACGCGCTGCCGGTGACTTTCGGCTACAAGGCGGCGGTGTGGCTTGCCGCCCTCGACCGCCACGCCGACCGGCTCCGGGAGCTGCGCCCGCGCGTGCTGCTGGTCCAGTTCGGCGGCGCCGCCGGCACCCTGGCCTCGCTCGGCAGCGGCGAAGACGCATTGCGGAGCCGCGCCGAGCTCGCCCGCGAGCTCGGCCTCGGCGACCCGCCGATCACCTGGCACGTCACCCGCGACGGCATCGCCGAGACCATCCAGCTGCTGGCCCTGGTCGTCGGCAGCCTGGCCAAGATCGCCTATGATGTGATGCTGATGTCGGCGACCGAGTTCGGCGAGGCGGCCGAACCCTTTATCGCCGGCCGCGGCTCCAGCTCGACGATGCCGCAAAAGCGCAACCCGATCTCGTGCGAGCTGATCCTCGCCGCCGCCAAGGTATTGCGCCAGCATGCGGGCCTCGCGCTCGACGCGCTGATCACCGATTTCGAACGCGCGACCGGCCCCTGGCACGTCGAATGGGTCGCCTTGCCCGAAGCCTTCGGCTACGCCGCCGGCGCGCTGCACCAGTCGCGCTTCCTGCTCGGCGGGCTGATCGTCGATCCCGACCGCATGGCGAAAAACCTCGGCATGACCCACGGCCTGATCGTCGCCGAAGCGGTGATGATGGGCCTGGCGCCGGTGATCGGCCGCACCGAAGCCCACGACCTCGTCTACGATGCCTGCCGCCTGGCCATCGAAACCGACCGCCCCCTGCTCGACGTCCTTCTCGAAACCCCCGCCGTCGCCGGCCCCCTCGGCCCTGAAAAGCTCCGCGCCCTGACCGACCCCGCCAACTACCTGGGCGCTGCCCCCGCCATGGTAGACCGCCTCCTGGCCGCCCGCTGAGCGCGTACCCGCACCACAGCGCGTAAACAAAGGCGTAAAATGATGGGTGAGTCCGCGCTCAGGCCGCTGCTGCTCAATTAAGCAATTCCGCTAAAGCGGCGAACTTCGAGGCAGCCGTTGACGAGGTACCAGCAACGTTTTTCAATCTTATGAAAAATTTTATTTAAATCTCGAGCCAGACCGGGGAATTACAAAATTAGGCAGCCGCCTTTCAAAGGGCACGCTCGCGTCGATAGATTTTTTCGAGTGTGAACTACCTCACACGGCGCGATCGTCTCGTGCACTATTTTGTCCGATGTGGGCGGATCGGCTGTCCATGGCGAAATGTCGGTTGAAAATAATTTTCATCGACGCCTAACGGTGCGATGCATCAATCATCGCTCAGGGGATGCTCCGATGCTCTATGAATTCCGCGGAAAGTTGTGCGGCTATCTTTGCGCCGAGTGCGAGGAGCCGCTGGAGGGTGTGACCGTCCGGTTGTACCGCAACCGGGCCGACCAGGGCGTGACCGGACTTGCCGTGGCGGCGCCGAAAGACACGATCGCGCTGCTCGACGACGATGCCGTGGCCGCCAAGCGCGGCTCGCTGATCGCCGAGACGGTCGGTGCCGCTGACGGCAGCTTCGCGTTCCAGCTCGGCCCCGAGCAGAACTACGAGGGCGGCGCGTTCGAGATCGACGTCTATTGCGCCACCGTGCCGCACCGCAAACCAATGAAGACACCGCCGCGGCCGGTGCAGTTCTCGATCACGACTCTGCAGCCGTTGTGGAAACAGACCGAAGCGGGTGCGCTCGCCTACTGGGATTATTGCCTGCCGGCGCGGTTCTGGTGCGGCATCCGCCACCAGCTCGGTGCCTGGACGATCTGCGGCCGGGTGCTGGTTTGCGCTGCACCACAGCCCACGCCGATCGCCGGGGTCAAGGTCAGCGCTTTCGACGTCGACTGGACGCAAGATGATCCACTGGGTTCGGGGATCACCGATGCGACCGGTCATTTCCGCATCGACTACCTCGCCATCGATTTCATGCGCACGCCGTTCCCCTTTCTCAACATCGAGCTGTTCGGTGGCCCGGACCTCTATTTCACCATCGAGGGATCGGGTGGCGGCTTCCTGTTGCAGGAGCCGCGCGCGCGGGGGCGGGACAGCGACAGGCAGAACGCCGGCCCATGCTTCTGCGTGGAGCTGTGCGTGGACCAACCCATCGCCCTCGATCACGCATGGTTCACCCGCGTCGGCGATTTCGACATCAACACCGATATCGACCCAGCGACCGGGCTGACGAAATGGGCGGCGCCGGTGGGCATGTCCGACGCCCATGGCGGCCCTGGCTTTGGCTTCTATGACGGGCTCTCGGGCTACGGGGTGAAGCTGATCGGCGACTGCCCGACGCAATATCCGGGCGGCGGCTCGCCGATGCGCTACCGCTTCCTCTACGTTAATCCAGCGATCTCGCCGACCCCCGTCCCGATCACCGGCGCGGCCGTGAGCGCGGTGGCGGTGGGCGATCGGGTGATTCCGTGGACCGATAGTGTCGGAAATCCGATAGCGACGGCGCAGACCATCTGGGTCGCCCCCTCGGGCGGCTCCACCGCAACGCCGCCGCCACCACCGCCGCCGCCCATGGGCGGACCGGTGCCGCCGGCGGTAATCGTTCCTGACGCCGACGGCTGGGTCATCGTTCCGCCGACGATCAATGGCGGGATTCTCTCCGGAGCGCCGCTGCTGCGCTTCGTCTCGGCAACGGCGGTGCCCGGCGGGGCCTCGACCAGCCCGGGCGACGCGGCGGGCAACCCGCCCGCGGTCCCGCGCAACGGCGCCACGCTCAGCATCATCTTCGAGGCCGAACCGGTCACCGGCCATACCGCCGCGGAGCCGACGCTGACCAACAGCCTGCCGAAGATCATGATCAACAACTGGGTGGAGGTGAACCTGCTCAACCTGGTCCAGTTCACGCTGCCGGGGATGAATTGCTGCACGCCGCTGAGCACCGATCTTGGCATCCAGTACACCGTCGACCATCAACTGCTGCGCAGCTGGGATGTCTCGATCACCAGCTGCGCCAGCGGTTCCGGGTGGGTGCCGCCCGCATTGCCCTCGGGGACAGGCGCGCGAGGTGGCGCCGGCACCGATAACATATCGATTGGGACCTGGCCGGGGTGCTCCTACACGGTGTGGCTGACCACCGCCCGCAACGTGACCGACGGCGAGCAGGACGATACCGGCCGCAACAGCCAGATCACCTTCTGCATCGACCGCTAGGCGGTGGAAGGGCGCTGGCCGGCAAGGGCCGGCGCCCGCTTTTCCGTTCAGTCTCCGATCGCCGGATAGACAGCCCGGGCCATGACCACGGCAAAGGTGGCTTTATATGGTCGGGAATCGGTCTAACTTGTTGCGGCGGGTGATGCGAAGGGAGGTCGCGGGTGGAGGTGGTGCGGACGATCGCCGGGCTGCGGAAAGCGCTCGCTCCGTGGCGCCGGGCCGGCGAGCCGATCGGGCTGGTGCCGACGATGGGCGCGCTGCATGCCGGGCACATGGCGCTGGCCGGCGCAGCACGGGCCGGGTGCGGGCGCGTCGTCGCGACGATCTTCGTCAACCCCAGGCAATTTGCGCCGAGCGAGGATCTCGGCTCCTATCCGCGGCGCGAGGCGGCCGATCTCGACATGCTGCGCGCGGCCGGGGTCGATCTCGCCTTCGTGCCTCCCGGCGAGGAAATCTACCCGCCGGGCTTTTCCACCCTCGTCCGGGTGACGGGATTATCCGAGGGGCTGTGCGGCGCTCGCCGGGCCGGCCATTTCGACGGGGTCGCGACGGTGGTGACCAAACTGCTGGTCCAGGCATTGCCCGACGCCGCCTATTTCGGCGAGAAGGATTACCAGCAGCTGATGATCGTGCGGCAATTGGCGCGCGATCTCGATATTCCCGTGCGCATCGAGGGTGTTGCGACCTTTCGCGAGCCGGACGGGTTGGCGCTGTCGTCGCGCAACGCCTATCTGTCGCCGGCGGAGCGCCGCACCGCCCCTATTCTCGCCCGCGTGCTGCAAGGGATCGCCGCCGCCCTGGCGCGGCAGCCCGCTGCCGTCGTCCGCGAATTGCGCCGCGGCATCGCCGAGCTGGAGGCGGCCGGCTTCGCCGTCGACTATCTCGAAATCCGCGAGGCCCGGACCCTGACGCCAGTGATCGCCGCGATCGCCGTGCCCAGCCGCGTCTTCGCCGCCGTCTATCTCGGCCGCACCCGTCTGATCGACAACATGCCGGTCGCGTGATCCCGGCGGCCGGACGGCTTCACCGCCACAGCCGGTCGCTGGCGATGCGCGCGCCTTCGGCCAATGCCGCGAGCTTGGCCCACACCACCGACGGGGCGACGGCGTTGTTGGTGAAGGCAAAAGTGGCAAAGCCGCAATCGGCGCCGGCGATGACCCGCTCGCGCCCGACGAGATCGGCGTAGTTGGCGAGGCGCTGGGCGATCAGCCGCGGATGCTCGACAAAGTTGGTCGTCGAATCGAGCATGCCGGGGATCAGCACCTTGTCGTCGGGGATCCTGGCGCCTCGCAGATCCTCCCATTCGTGCGCGTGGCGCGGATTGGCCGCCTCGAAGGACAGCCCTGCCGGCCGCGCCCGCATCGCCACCTCGAAGATCGTGGCGAGCGGGATGTCGTGGGTGTGCGGCCCTTCGTAATTGCCCCAGCACAGATGCATGCGCATGGCTTCCGGCGGGATGGCGGCGGTCGCATGGTTGAGTGCCGCAATGTTGCGCTCGGCGATGCGCAGGAATTCGTCGTCGGACAGGTGCTGATACTGGTTGTGCCGGGCCGAGCCCAGATCCGGCGCGTCGATCTGCAGGATGAAGCCGGCCCGGTGGATCGCCTCGTATTCCTCCTTCAGCGCGTTGGCGAGCGCTTCGACATAGGCGTCCTCGTCCCGGTAATAGCGGTCCGGCACGAATTTGGTCAGCACGCCAGGCGACGCCGCATTCATGAAGGCCTCAACCGGCTTTGGCTGTGCCGCGGCGCAGGCGGCGGCGAGGTTCGCCAGATCGGTTTCGAGCGGCCGGCGGTTCTGGTAGGCGACCGGGCCGATGCAGCACGGCACCGCCGCGCGGCTGAACCACGAGGTGCCGCCGCGCTTCTCGTTCAAGCGCTGGTGAAAATCGGGATGGTCGATGAGGTCGCGGTGCGCCGCGGTCTGCGGCGGCTTGTCGTTGTCGCCGCCGCGGAAGGCGCCGATGCCGGCGAGCCGGTGGCGCACATAAAAGGTATAGGAGATCTTGCCGAGCTCGCCGTCGCAGACGCTGTCGATCCCGGCCGCGACCTGCTTTTCGACGATGTCGCGGACGGCGCCCGCGAGGCACGAATCGAAGGCCGCCTGGTCGACCGGCCGGCCGCTCTCGCGGGCTTCGAGGAAATCCAGCAGGCCGGGCGGGCGCGGCAGGCTGCCGACATGGGTCGTCAGAATCCGGCCGGTGCTGCGTTGCATGTCGGGAACCTCCCGCGCTGTGGACCTCAACCGGCGCCGGCGGTGCGATAGGCCTGCAATTCCGCCGTGCGCAGGCGCAGCGGCCGCAATACCAGAAGAGCCAGTGCCACGACCACGAAATTCATGATCGCCGTCACCACGAACACCATGTGCCAGCTCCCGGTCGCCGCCTTGATCAGATTGGCCAGCGGGACGAGAAACGCGGCGACGCCTTTGGCCGTGTAGAGGAGGCTGAGATTGGTCGTCGCGTATTTCGGGCCGAAGCTGTCGGTGCAGGTCGACGGGAACAGGCTGTAGATCTCGCCCCAGGTCAGAAAGATCAGGCCGGCAAAGATCACGAAGGCCCAGGGTGCGGTGCCGAGCGATCCCAACAGCCAATAGCTGACCCCGCCCAGGGCAAAGGCGATCGCCATCGTGTATTCCCGGCCGATATGGTCCGAGATCCACCCGAACAACGGTCGGGCCAGGCCATTCGCCACATTGTCGACGAGCAGCGCCACGGTCAGGGTCGTGCCGCCCACCAGCAGCACAATATTGGCGACGTGGAAATCGCGGGCGATCAGCGCGATCTGGGCGGTGGCCATCAGCCCGCTCGCGGCGACCAGCAGGAACATGATGTAGAGGACCCAGAAGACCGGCGTCGCCAGCATCGCCTGCGGCGAAAAGCTCTCGGTGGTCTGGATCACCTTGGCCGCGGCGGCACTCGGCGTCTCGCCCGGGTAGGGCGCGCGCAGCAGCCAGGCCAGCACGAAGACGACGATGCCCTGGACCAGCCCGAACCAGAAAAACGCCGCGGCATAGCCATCGGCGGCGATCACCGCACGGATCGGGATGACGGTCAGCGCCGCCCCCGCGCCGAAGCCCGCGGCGGTCAGCCCGACGGCGAGGCCGCGGCGGTCGGGAAACCATTTGACCGCGTTGCCGACGCAGGTCGCGTAGACCGCTCCGGCGCCGATCCCGGCAAGGGCGGCCCCGAGATACAAGGCCGGCAGTGTCGCGGCGAGCGAGTTGACGATCCAGGCGACCGCCACCAGGACCCCGCCAAAGGCGATCATCAGCCTGGGGCCATAGCGCGGCCCGACGCGGTCGACGATCCAGCCCTCGATCGGCGTCAGCCAGGTTTCGAGCGCGACGAAGATGCTGAAGGCGATCTGGATATCGGCGACGGACCAGCCATGCGCCACGTTCATCGGATGAACGAACAACGTCCAGCCATATTGCAGATTGGCGATCATCACCATGCACAGGATGCCGATGATCAGCAAAAGCCAGCGGTTTGCTGGCGGCACGGCGGCCGGCGCCCGCGCCGACGACGAGCTCTGCATGGTCGTTCCTCCCGCGATCTGCCCGGGCTTCCCCGCCGAGGCCTCTGCACCGGCGCGGCCGCGGAGCATGATTTCTTACCTAAAGATTAAAACTTGGACCGCCGGCGGCTCACGTCAACCCGGAAGGGCAGGGCGCCGGAGCGGTTTCTTGCCGGTCGCGACAAAGCGGCGCATGCTGTGCGGTGCGCAACGCCGAAACGGGGGGTTCGATGAAGACGAGCGAAGACCGCATCCTGACGACCCATGTCGGCAGCCTGCCGCGCCCGCCCGAGCTCAGGCAGCTGCTGGTGCGCAAGGACCAGGGCGAGCCTTACGACAAGGATGCGCTCGACCGCCTCGTGCGCCAGGCCGTTGTCGACATCGTCCGGCGCCAGGCTGCCGTCGGCGTCGACATCGTCAATGACGGTGAGATGTCGAAGCCCGGCTATTCGACCTATATCGCCGACCGCCTCTCGGGATTTGCCGGGCATCAGCCGGCCAAGCCGCGGCTCGACACCCGCGACCACCCGAATTTTCTCGCGGCGCTCGAGCGGATGACCGGGACGAACGTGGCGCGCCGCGCCGTCTGCGTCGGCGCGATCGCCTGGCGCGACCGCGAGCCGCTCAAGCAGGACCTCGATAATCTGCACGCGGCGCTGGGACAGGTCTCGGTCACCGAGGGGTTCATGACCGCGGCCTCGCCCGGTCTCGTGCCGGTGTTCCAGACCAATTCCTACTATCCGACCTACGAGGCCTACGTCGAAGCCGTCGCCGCGGCGATGCAGGAGGAATACGAGGCGATCGTCGATGCGGGGTTCGTCCTGCAGCTCGACTGCCCCGATCTGGCGATGGCGCACCACACCAGTTTCCAGGACCTCGACGAAACCGATTTCCTGAAGCGCGCCGCCTTCCATGTCGAGGTGCTGAACCACGCGCTGCGCAATGTGCCGGCCGACCGCGCCCGCATCCATATCTGCTGG
Organism: uncultured Alphaproteobacteria bacterium; assembly: GCA_963814865.1. GTDB lineage: Bacteria > Pseudomonadota > Alphaproteobacteria > ATCC43930 > CGMCC-115725 > AP-15. The sequence continues at coordinate 436,334 of CAWFEN010000010.1, forward strand.
GGCAATTACGAGGGGCCGCACGACCACGACATCCCGTTTGCCAAGGTCGCGCCGATCCTGGTCAAGGCGAAGCCGCAGGCATTGGTCGTCGAGGCCGCGAACCCGCGCCACGCGCATGAATGGAACGTGTGGCAGCAGACCAAGCTGCCCGACGACAAGATCCTGATCCCCGGCGTGCTCGACACCTCGACCAATTACGTCGAGCATCCCGAGCTGGTCGCCGAGCGGATCTGCCGCTTTGCCGACGTCGTCGGCCGCGAGCGCGTGATCGCCGGCAGCGATTGCGGTTTCGGCACCTTCGCCGGCTATGGCAAGCTCGACCCCGACATCTCCTTCAAAAAGCTCGCCGCGATGGCCGAGGGCGCCGAAATCGCCTCGAAGCGGCTGTGGGGCGGGTAGAGCCCGTCCGCGCACCAACCCGCGGCCAATCCATTCATCCATCGGCCATCCGATCGGGAGACTGCCAGCCGATGACTTCGACCGAACCGTCCCCCCTCATCCCGGTGACGTTGCTGACCGGGTTTCTCGGCAGCGGCAAGACCACCGTGCTGAACCATGTGCTGCAACAGCCCGGCATGGCGGCGACCGCGGTCATCGTCAACGAGTTCGGCGAGATCGGCATCGACCATCTGCTGGTCGAGAGCGCCACCGACGACGTCGTGCTGCTGAGCAGCGGGTGTCTCTGCTGCACCGTGCGCAGCGACATCGTCGACACCCTGCTCAACCTGTTTGTCGGCCGCTCCAGCGGCAAGGTGCCGCACTTCAGCCGCGTCGTGATCGAGACGACCGGGCTCGCCGATCCGGCGCCGATCCTGCACACCCTGATCTCGGACCCGCTGGTCGCCGCCCGCTACACGCTCGACGGGGTGGTGACGACGGTCGATGCGGTCAACGGCGGCGGCACGCTCGACCGCCAGCCCGAGGCGGTCAAGCAGGCGGCAGTCGCCGACCGGCTGCTGCTGACGAAGACCGACTTGGCCGATGCTGCGGCCGCGGCGGCATTGCAGGCCCGGCTCGCCGCCCTCAATCCGACGGCCGGGATCGTCCCGGTGGCGCGGGGCGCGGTCGACCCGGCCATGCTGTTCAATCTCGGCTTTTACGACCCGGCGACGAAGAGCGTCGATGTCCGGCGCTGGCTGCGCGACGAGGCCTTCGCCGCCGGCCACCCCCATGGGGCCGAGCACGAGGACGAGGACGAGCACGCGCATCTCGACGTCAACCGCCACGACGACCGCATCAGCGCCTTCTGCATCACCCGCGAGCGGCCGATCTCGTGGTCGGCATTGTCGGCCTGGCTCGACGCGCTGGCGACGATGCGCGGCGACGACCTGCTGCGGCTGAAGGCGATCGTGGCGCTCAGCGACCGCCCGGATCAGCCGGTCGTCCTGCACGGCGTGCAGCATCTCTTTCACCCGCCGGTGCTGCTGCCGCAATGGCCGAGCGACGACCACCGCACCCGCATGGTCTTCATCACCCGCGATATCCCGAGGGAGGCGATCGAAACCACCCTCGCCGCCTTCGAGGAAGCAGTCGAAGAGATCCGTTAGAGCGGTTTCCGCTCAGGCCGGCGCGATCTTCTCCGAGGACCGGTCGCCATCGAACCGCAGCTTTGAAATCTTGGGCTGCCGAGCGGCCTTGGGGCTTGCCTGGGCGCCCCGGCCCTCGACCGGACAGTCATCGGGCGCCGAGCAACAGCGAAAACCCTTGCTTCTCGAAAGCCGGCTTGGCCGCCGGCGAGCCGAGGAAAGCGAGCAGCTTCGCCGCATTCGGGTTCGTGCTCGCCGCCGTCAGTGCCGCCGGATAGATGATCGGCGGGTGCGTGTTCTCCGGAAAAACGCCGACGATCCTGACCGCCGGATCAGCCGCCGCGTCGGTCGCGTAGACGATGCCGAGCGGCGTCTCGCCGCGGTCGACGAACAGCAGCGCCGCGCGGACATTCTCGGCGCGTGCGACATGGGGCTCGACCGAGTTCCATACGCCCAGCTTTGCGAGCGCGGCCTTGCCGTATTTGCCCGCCGGAACGCTGTCGGGGTCCGCCATCGCCAGACGCCCGCCGTGCAACAGCCCGACGAGGTCGAACCCCGGCGCGATGTCGATCTTTGCGGCGTTGGCCGCCGGCGCGACCAGGACGAGCTGGTTGCCGAGCAGGTTTTCCCGTGTCGCCGGTTGGATCAGATTGTGCTTCTGCACATAGTCCATCCAATCGAGGTCGGCGGAGATGAAGATGTCGGCCGGAGCGCCGTTCTCGATCTGCTTGGCCAGGGCCGAACTCGCCGCATACGAGATTTTGGCATGCGCGCCGCCGTTCTTCTCAAACAGCTTCGCCGCGTCGTCGAGCGCGTTCTTCAGGCTGGCGGCGGCGAAGACCACCACATCCTGCGCCTGCGCCGGCCGAGCGGGTCCGAGTGCCATCAGCACGACGAGAATGACGGCGGCAGCGGCGCGAGACCGCATCATGATGCGCATCGACTGTCTCCCAGCGAGGTCAGGGCAGGGACGCATGCAATCGCCCGGCGGCGAACCGGGAGGGCGGACGCATCCGTACCAATATATCGGTTTGGATATATCGAGCATCGCCGCTCGGGGTCAAGCGACCCGACGCTCGTCCCCTGAACGAACCGATTGACGCGGCGGCGGTTTCGCCGGTCCGCCAAACCGCAGATTGCGATTGGCACCGTGGATGCCACGCGATATATTCCTGTAGATATATCGACCGGCATCGGAAAACGGATCCCGGCCGAAGACCTGAACCAAGGGGGACCAGCATGCCGTTGATGCGTTCAATTGGCCTCGCCGGCGTCGTCTGCGCCGTATTCTTTACGGGCGCGGCATCGGAGACCAAAGCAGGCCCGACGACCCAGTTCACCGTGACCGGCGACGTCACGGCGCCGGCGACCTACACCCCGTCGAATTTGCCGCTGCTGCCGCCGACGACCGAGACGGTCACCTACCAGACCGGCGGCGGCCCGCAGACCGGCACCTTCACCGGCCCTACCCTGTGGTATCTGCTGGACACGGCCGTCGGGCTGCAGAGCCCGCCGGTCAAGAACGGCGTGCTGCGGCAATACGTCGTCGCCACCGGCAGCGACGGCTACACCTCGGTGTTTGCGCTCGGCGAGCTCGATCCGAATTTCGGCGGCGGCAACCCGCAGGTCCTCGTCGCGTACCAGGAGAACAGCATGCCGCTCGGCTCGACCGGCTTTGCCCGGATCGTCGCGGCGAAGGATAATTACGGCGGCCGCTACGTCTCCAACCTGGCCAGCCTGCGGGTCGGCACCGCCCCGGCGCTGCCCTCGGAAGGCGGCGGGCTGACTACCCAGCTCTCGCTCTCCGGCAGCGTGAAGACACCGGGAATTTACAACTTGTCGAGCCTGGAGGCGCTGCCGGCGACGACCGAGACCGTGACCTATGTCTCCGGCAGCAAGCCGGTGACCGCCAGCTTCACCGGCGTTTCGCTGTGGACCCTGCTGACCGATGCCGGGGTCGTGACCAATCCCTCGATCAAGAACGACATCCTGAACTACTACGTGCTGGCGACCGGCAGCGACGGCTACGAGGCGGTTTTCTCGCTGGGCGAACTCGATCCGATGTTCGGCGGGACCGGCGCGCCCGACCTGATCGCGTACAGCGAAAACGGCGGGTCGCTCGGCGACGACGGTTTTGCCCGCGTGGTCGTGCCGGGAGACGATTTCGGCGGACGCTATGTCTCGAACCTGGTCAGCCTCGAAGTCATCGACGGCGTGGTTCCGGAACCCGCATCGTTGGTGCTGTTCGCATCGGCCCTGCTGATGATGGGCTCGCTGCGCGCGCTCCGGCGGCAGCGCTGCGCAGGGCGCTCGCATCGGCTATACTGGGGCCATGGCGAGGCTGACCCTGCGTCTTGATTTCGGACCCGGACAAGCCGTCGGCCACGGCAAGATCCAGCTGCTCGAAGCGGTACGCGACCACGGCTCGATTTCGGCGGCCGGGCGATCGATGGGCATGTCGTATCGCCGCGCCTGGCTGTTGGTCGACGCCCTGAACGCGCTCTTCGACGAGCCGGTGATCGAAACGAAGCACGGCGGCCAGGGCGGCGGCGGCGCCGAGCTGACCCCGTTCGGCGATCGCGTCGTCCGGCAATACCACGTGATCGAGGCCAAGGCCCACGCCGCGGTCGCCGCCGATCTCGCCGCCCTCGCCGCGGCGACGGTCAAGCCGGCGCCGGATCGATAATTCCCGATGCCGTCGCGCTACACCGCGACCAACGCGCAGAATTACGAGCGGCTGATGGGTCGCTGGAGCCCGCTGCTGGCGCGCGAGCTGATCGCCTGGGCCGGGCTCGGGCCGGGCGAGCGCGTGCTCGATGTCGGCTGCGGCACCGGCAGCCTGGCGCTGGCGCTCGCCGCCCGGCCTGAGCCCGCGGCGATCGTCGGCATCGACATCGCCGAGCCCTATGTCGCCTACGCCGCATCGCGCTCTGCCGACCCGCGCCTGAGCTTTCGGACCGGCGACGCGGTCGCGCTCGATCTGCCGGAAGCGGGCTTCGACCGCTGCTTTTCGCAGCTGGCGCTGAATTTCATGTCCGAACCCGCGCGCGCCGTCGCCGCCATGCGGCGGGTCACCCGCGCCGGCGGATTGGTCGCCGCCGCGGTCTGGGACTTTCCCGGCGGCCTCGTCTACCAGCGGATCTTCTGGGACACCGCCGCGGCCCTCGACCCGGCGGCGGAGCGCGCCCGCGCCCGCCATTATTCGAGCCCGCTGACCGCCCCCGGCGAACTCGAAGCGGCCTTCCGCGCCGCCGGGCTCGGCGAGATCAGCACCTGTTCGCTGACCATCCGCATCGAATATCGCGACTTCGCCGATTACTGGGAGCCGATCGAAAATGCCCAGGGGCCGGTCGGCGATTACGTCCGGCAGCTGGCGCCGGACCAGCTGAGCAGCCTCGCCGCGGCGGTGCGGCGGGCCTATCTCGCCGGCGCCGCGGATGGACCGCGCTCAATGGCCGCGACCGCCTGGGCCGCCCGCGGAATCGTCCCGAACGCGGTGCAGCCAGCAGCCCGAGACGGGGTCAGGCGGGACCGCTGACCCCGGCGTCGGCGAAGGTCGCCATGCCGTTGTGACAGGCCGCCGCCGCCTTCAGCAGGGCGAGGGCGATGGTCGCGCCCGAGGCTTCGCCGAGCCGCATGCCGAGATCGAGCAGCGGTTGCTGGCCGAGACGGTCGAGCAGCACGCGATGGCCCGGCTCGGCCGAGCGGTGCGCCACGACGCAATGGTCGAGCGCGTGCGGGTCGGCGGCGAACAGCACCGCGGCGGCGGCGGTCGCGGTAAAGCCGTCGAGCACGACCGGCACCCGGCCGAGCCGCGCCGCCATGACCGCACCGGCGATCGCGGCGAGCTCGAGCCCGCCCAGCCGGCGCAACAGGTCGAAGGGGTCGCGCGCCATCGGGCAGTGCAGTGCGACGGCCGCGGCGACGGCCCGGCGCTTCCTGTCGAGCGCCGCCCCCGCGACCCCGGTTCCAGGGCCGGTCCACAATTCGGCTCCGCCGCCGAACAGCCCGGCGCACAAGGCCGCCGCGACGGTGGTGTTGCCGATCCCCATTTCGCCCAGTGCCAGCGCGTCGATGCCGGGCTCGACCGCCATCATGCCGTAGGCCATCGCCTTGGCGCATTCGTCTTCGCTCATCGCCGGCCCCTCGACGATGTCGCCGGTCGGGGTGTCGAGGTTCATTTCGTAGACCCTGAGATCGGCATCGACGATCCGGCACAGCTGGTTGACCGCCGCGCCGCCGGCGATGAAGTTCTGTACCATCTGCGCCGTGACCGAGGCGGGATAGGCCGAGACGCCGCGTGCCGCGACGCCGTGATTGCCGGCGAAGACGACAGTGCGCGGATGGTCGAGACCGGGCGGATGCCGGGCTTGCCAGGTGGCGAGCCAGACCGCCAGCTCCTCGATCCGGCCGAGCGACCCCGCGGGCTTGGTCAGCTGCGCCTGGCGCCGAGCGGCGGCGCTGCCGGCTTCGAGATCGGGGCCCGGCAGATGCGCCAGCAACGCGCGCATCTCGTCCAAACTGGCGGCCGGTTCGGTCATCCGCGTCCTCCTCTCCCCGCGATCGTCTCCGAACTGCTCCCCGAACCCAAGCGGAAAAGCTATCGTCGCGGCGATGACCACTTCCGATGATCCGCCGCGCCGGCGCCCGGGCGTGTTCGCCGGCTTTGCCGCCGCCACCGCCTTCTTCACTCGGATCCCGGTCGCGGCGCCGCCGGCCGGCGTGTTTCCGCTCGCCCTATCCGCCTGGGCCTTTCCGTTGGTCGGGGCCGGGATCGGCGCCATCGCCGGCCTGGTTTTTCTGACGGTCCAGCTCTTCGGTCTCGGCGATTGGCCGGCGGCGCTGCTGGCGCTGCTCGCCAGTATGCTGCTGACCGGGGCCTTGCACGAGGACGGGCTCGCCGACACCGTCGACGGGCTCGCCGGCGGCCGCAGCCGCGAGCAAAAGCTGGCGATCATGCGCGACAGCCGGCTCGGCACCTTTGGTGTATTGGCCCTGGTGCTGAGCGTCGGTCTGCGCGCCGCCGCCCTCGCCCGGATCGGCGAGATGATCTATGCAGTCCTGGCGCTGATCGCGGCGCATGCGCTGTCGCGCGCGTTGCTGGCCCCGGCATTGGCGGTGCTGATGCCGGCGCGCGCCGACGGCCTCGGCGCCGCCGCCGGCCGGCCCGGCCAGGTGTCGGCGGTAGCGTCCGTTGCGCTCGGCATCGTCATCGCCATGGCGGCGCTCGGGCCGCTGCACGGCGCAATCGCATTCGCCCTTTCCGCGGCGGCAGTCTTCGCCATGGCCGCGCTGGCGCGCCGCCAGATCGGCGGCTACACCGGCGATGTCCTGGGCGCCCTGCAGCAGATCGGCGAGATCGTGATATTGCTCGCCGCGGCGGCGCGCTGAGCAGACGCGCGATGCGATTGTCGTGAGCCGACACGGCGCCGCCGGGCGGCACGCTTAATGCACAAAATGCCCGGCAATTCAACGCCCACTTAACAAGTTATCAATTTTTTGCGCCCAGCCTGCACGTGATCGAACCTGAAGGAGAATCCGATGCGCAAGATTTTCACCAAACTCGTCGAGAATCAATCGGGTGTCACCGCCATAGAGTACGGACTGATCGCAGGATTAATCGCGGTAGTTATCATCGGAGTCATAACTACGCTGGGCACCAATCTCAGCACGATTTTCAATACTATCGCCACTAGTGTATAAAAGCCGAATTCAAGCCGCTTGATCGTTCGACTCTTCCCGCCCCGATATTGCTGCTGATTGTCGACACCCCGATGACACCGGCTCCGGGGCGGGCGGCGGCAATCTGCAGTCGAGCGGAAACAGCCGGGTCAATGGGGTTACCGGAGACGCGGCCGATCCTGGCGATACTTCTGCCGGCTGTCATCGGCAGGCGATGCCGTCCGGTTGTTTACGGATTTTTGATTGGCACCTGGCCGACGGTCGAACCGCGACGAGCCTCCCGGAGTACCCGATGCAGACGATCCTCATGAAGCTCATCAGGAACCAGTCGGGCGTCACTGCGATCGAATACGCGCTGATCGGCATGTTGGTCGCGCTTGTCATCATTACCGCCGTGAGCCTGGCCGGCACCAGCCTCAGCAGCGACTTCCACAACGTCGCCGTCAGTCTCTGAGAGGCGCAGAACGCGGCAATTCGCGCTGCTCCGTTGCTTCGTCCGTTGCGCGGTTCGGGACGGTTGCTGCACCGACACTGCATCCGCGCCGGCTGCGCCATCCTGCTCGCGGTCGAGATCGCTCTTTTGCTGTTCGTGACCGCAGGCACGCACGGCCTGATCGTTCCTCTTCGCCAACCGACCAGCACCGATTTCGTCAGCTTTTATGCGGCCGGCCGCCTGGCCGATGCCGGGACGCCGGATCTCGCTTACGATCGCGCCGCCCATTACGCGGCCGAGCAGCGCGCGACCGAGCCGGGGATCGACTACAATTTCTTTTTTTACCCACCGGTCTTTCTATTGCTTTGCGCAATCCTCGCGCGCCTGCCCTACATCGCGGCGTTTGTGGCGTTCGAGGGAACCACCCTCGGACTTTATCTGCTGGTCGCGCGCCGCATCCTGGGCGAGCCCGGCTGGGGCGGTCTGGTCCCGCTGCTCGCTTTTCCGACCGTATTCTGGGCGTTCGGCCTCGGACAGAACGCGCTCCTGACGGCCGCCCTGTTCGGCGCGGCGACATTGCTCGTCGACCGGCGGCCGATGGTCGCCGGCTTCCTGTTCGGGGCGCTCTGCTACAAGCCGCATTTCGCCCTCCTGGTCCCGGTGGCGCTGGCCGCCGGCGGACGATGGCGTGCGCTCGCGGCAGCATTCGCTGCGGCGACTGCGCTCTGCCTCCTGTCATTGACCTTGTTCGGCTGGCAGACATGGCACGCTTTCCTGGCCGCCGCTGGCGCATCCCGTTCGGTTTACGAAACCGGGCATATCCCGTTCACCGGCTTCGTCACCCCATTCGGCGCTGCGATGCAACTCGGCGGCACCCCGATAATTGCCCTGGGCGGTGCAGGCGGTGGCAACGCTGGCGGCCGCCATGCTGGTGGCGTTCGTCTGGCGGCGCAGTCTCCCGCTGCCGATCCGGGCGGCGACGCTCGCGTCGGCGACGCTGATCGCCGTCCCGCTCGCCCTGTTCTACGATCTGATGCTGGCGGCGATCGCCGGCCTGTGGCTGCTGCGCGCCGAGGGAAGATATCGTCTCTCCGACTGGGGCAGGGCGGCGCTGGCGTTCCTCTTTCTGCTGACCTTCAACCCGCGCGGGCTGGCCGCTTATTGGCACCTCCCGGTTGGCCCTTTGATCAGCCTGTCGCTGGCCGCGCTCGTCGCTACGATCGCCTTGCGCGGCGATGCGACAGTCCCGGCCGCCTGCAGCGCCTGCCTGCAGCGCCCCGGTCGCCTGCGAATGCTCTTCGGCATCGAGCCTCTGCGGGGGATCCTGCGGTCCGCCGAGCGAGCCTCTTCAGCCGCCGGCCGAAAGCCATAGCCGGCCATTCGATGGCTCACGGTCTGACGACACGGTAGATCCCGAAAAAGCTCCCGCTTGTCAGCGGCCGGAGTTGCTTCAGCTCGGGTTTTCGCCCCGCGCCGAAATCCATCCACAACACATAATCGAAGGTCTTGGGCCAATTGCGCCAATAAGGCAGCTCGCCGAGCGCATTCCTGCCGGCAATCACGTATTTGGCCTGTTCAGGGCCTGCACTTCCCACCAGCTGATCGGGTGTTGCCGGCACCCCCTCGCGCTCCGCCACCGCCTCGTTTCGCGGCGTCACGTCGATCGTCGACCACCCGGTGAACATGTAGGGGAAGAAGGCCGCTCGATCGATTACTGCGAGCGCCGCCATGTGAATGAACGTGACCGGCTGCAGTTCCGCGAAAAATTCGGGCACGGCGGGGAGCCGGCGCTTCTTGTCCGATACAGGCGACTCGACAACGAGCAATCTCGCCCCCGGCGCAATCACTGCGGACGCGCTCCTGAACTCGTCGAACCAGGTGTCGTAATCGCGCCAGCTTTGCGACACCGACCAGATGCGCAGGCCGAACATGACCAAGGCGGCCGTCGCCAACGCGCCGGTCACTCCTTTCCGGGCTATCGTCAATCGCGTGCTCGCGACGATCAGGAACGGCAACGCGACGGGCAGCCTGATATCGGCGGACCAGCTGCCGCTCATTCGGTTCGGCATCAAAACCGCGGCCACGGCCATTGCGGCGAGCGGCAGCCGCATATCCGGCGCCACCTCCAGCGAACGCGTCGTCACCGCAATAATCAGGAGGAGGCATGTTGCGGCCACAACGAGCCCGTCGAACGGGGCCGGCGCAGCGCCGAATGTGAACGGCGCCAGCACAGCGTAGATCTTCGGTGCCAGGCCGCCATACAGAGTCAGCGTCGGGCCGCCATGCGCCAGGCTCGCGTGCCAGAGCACGATCCCCGGAAGCAGCTGCAATCCCGTCAACACCAGCGAAAGGAGGCTTCGGCGCGACAGCCAGCTCCCATCCCGGTGTCTTCCCAGCTCATACGCGGTCACCGACAGGGCGTATAGCCCGAAGGCGAACAGGTGCAGGACCAAGAGCAGGCTCGCGACGGCGGAGAAAGCAAGAACCCGGAGATCGATCCGCCAGTGACGGGTTGCAATCCAGCCGCTAAAGGCGAAGAAACAGATGCCGGTCGCAAACAAGCAGTTGACGAAACCCCAGAACAGGGCCGCGTTATAGACGAACAGCGCCGAGCAAAGCGGCCATGTCTCGAGCCGCCCATGCAGGACGCGGTGCAGGGTCAGGGTGCCGCCGACGAGCGCCAGCATGGTCAGCGCGACAAAGACGCGGCCGGCTTCCTCGACCGGCATCGCCCGCGACAACCCCGCAACCACGAGGTCCATGGCCAGGTCCGGCAATAGTCGCCAATCAACGCTGTAATTGCCGGCCAGCTCCGGGATCCGGGTTTGATGGACGAGAATCCACATGCGCGCGAGGTGGTTGGGGTAGTCGACGAGCGGCGGGACCTGCGCCAGGAACACCGGCAAGATCGTAGCGGCACCGACCATCGCATATAGAACGAGCCGGTATCGGCGGCCGACGGCAAGACTGGGCGCAGTCACGCCGGAGAAACCGGGAACGCCGCCGCTCACCTCCATCCGTTGTTCTCCTGCCGGTAAGGCCCGGGTCCGTATCGGAGCAACGGAGCGGTCTGGCGTCCCGTCTGTTGCCGCTGCCGGCAAACAGTCGAGACGCGGCATCGCGCCGCCGTCAGGATTTTGATCGAGACTGATTTTAGTTTCGTTAATTACCCGCTAGAGCAGTTTCCGATCACATTGAACCGTCTTTCCCGCGAGCGCGGGAACCGAGAGCCTGCCCCTGGCGTGAACGGGGGTGAGCCGCAGGGCGACGGCCCTGGACCCCCGCTTGCGCGGGGGCGACGGAAGGAGTGGTTCGACCTGATCGGATCGCGCTCTAATCGCTGCCCGGGTTGTCGCTCAATCGAGCTCGACCGCCATGCGGGAGGGACGATCCTTGACGGCGGCACCGATCAGGCAGCGGTCAGCCGCGCGGGCCGCGGTATTGCTGGAGCCGGGTGGAGCGCAGGCCGGGCAGCCCGTGTGCCTCGTAGGCGCGCTGCCAGGCGAGAAATTCTTCCTGCGAAAGCTGGTAGCGCCGGCAGGCTTCCTCGCGCGTCAGTTCGCCGTTCGCCACCGCGGTCACTACCGCTTCCTTGCGGCGGATCGTCCACCTTGTGACATTGACGGGCGGCAGCTCGACCATCGGATGCGATCCGATCAGGTGTCGCGGCGCGGTGCGCAAGCCGCGGCTGCCGTTCGATGCTTCTCTCGCCCCATGACCTGCCTGCTTCCGGCCGAATTCTCCAAATCACGGCGGAAGGCGCGGCGAACGAAACCATCTGCACTCGACACCGCGGCGAGTGGTGGTCGCCCGCCGCGTCAGCTTCGATCAACCGACCCTGTTTGCCGGTGTTTAAATAGCACCGACAAGGTTGAATCCTTCTCAATATTGATAGTTAATTTGTCGACATTCGTAGTTAATTCAGCGAATATTGTATGAGCTCGGTCGCGAGGCGGCACAGCAGGTCCTCCAGGACCAGCCCAGGCGTCGCGGGCTATGCGAGCGCCGGCAGGTCCGGAGGCTGTCGCCGCGCCCCGGTCGCCTGCTCGAAGGCATAGGCGAGGCGCAGCAGGATGGGCTCGCTCCAGGCGCGCCCGGTGAACGTCGCGCCATAGGGATAGTCGGGCGTGTCTGCTCCGGCGACGAACCCGGCCGGCACCTGGACGCTCGGATAACCGGCCTTGGCGGCGATCGCGGCGCCGACGGCGCCGGGAAACAGCACCGCGTCGAGCCGGTGCCGGTCCATATAGGCGTCGAGCCCCAGGGTCCGGGCCGAACGCAAATCCATCTCTCGGGCCGAGCGGTATTCGGGCTCGCCGAGATCGCCCCGCGTCGCCGCGGCGGCGAGGAAGATGTCCTGCCCGAAGCGCAGGGCGCGTTCGGCATGCGCCGCATTGAAGGCAGCGATGTCGTCGAGGCTGCGCATCCCGGTTCCGGTCGCCCAGTCGCGCAGATAGGCGTCGAGATCGTGCTTCAGCTCATAGACGAAGACGATCGGCCGGCGCACCGGCCGGTGCCGGTCCGCGCTCTCGGGGTTGCGGTTCAGGATCGCGATCTCGGTGCCGGGGCCGCCGATCCAGCCTGCGGTCGGCATGCTGGCCCGCACCGCCGTCGCCCCCAACTCCTCGAGCACGGCGATCGCCGCGCGCATGACCGCGGCGGCGCGCGGCGAAAGCGGACCGTAATAGACATCGTTGCCGGGATCGGCGGGATCGCTCGGCACGCCGATCCGGGCGCCGCGCAACCCGTCCTCGTCGAGTGCTGCGGTGTAATCCGCCGGACGCTGCAACTGCCGCGTCGCCCGGTCGAGCGGGTCGGCGGCGGCCAGCACGTTCAGCAGGATCGCCGCGTCGCGCACGGTGCGGGTCAGCGGGCCGGCAGTGTCCTGGCTGTGCGCGATCGGGACGATGCCGGCGCGGCTGACCAGCCCGACCGTCGGTTTCACCGTCACCAGGCCGTTCTGGCTCGCCGGCGACAGCAGCGAGCCCGAGGTTTCGGTGCCGATCGCCGCCGCCGCGAACCCCGCCGCCACCGCGGCCGCCGACCCCGAGCTCGACCCGCCGGGCGAGACGATCGGCGCGCCCCTCTCGTCCAGCGCCGGCGCATACGGGTTTTTCACCCGGCCACCCAGCGAGCTGTAGCCGGCGGGCATGTCGATCGCCAGGATGTTGGCGAATTCGGTCAGGTTGGCCTTGCCGAGGATGACGGCGCCCGCCCGCCGCAGCCGCCGGACGATCGTCGCGTCGCGCCCGGCGCGCGCCTCGGCCAGGGCGAGCGAGCCGGCGGTCGTGTGCTGCATGTCGGCGGTGGCGATGTTGTCCTTGACGAGGATCGGGATGCCGTCGAGCGGCCGGCGCGCCAGGCCGCGCCGGCGCAGTCGCGCATCGAGCCCGGCGGCGATCGCCAGCGCCTCCGGGTTGACCTCGCGCACCGCGTTCAGGCGCGGGCCGGCGCGGTCGTAAGCCTCGATCCGCGCCAGATAGGTGCGCACCAGCGCCGCCGCCGTGGCGTGCCCGGCGGCCAGCGCCTCCCGCAGATCGCCGATCGGCGCGTCGTGGAGGCTCGCGGCTTTCATGATCCGAAGTTACCACCCGAAGCCGGCCGAGGCGCTATCATAGCCGCACCATGTTCGAGATCGTCTTTCTCGGCACCGCGGCGGCGGTGCCCTCCGCCGAGCGCGGCCTGCCGGCCTTGCTCGTCGCCCGCGGACCGAGCCGGCTGCTGGTCGATTGCGGCGAGGGGACGCAGCGCCAGCTGCTGCGCGCCGGGCTCGGGTTTCGCGGCCTCGGCCATGTGCTCCTGACCCACGCGCATCTCGATCACGTCGCCGGGCTGGCCGGGCTCGTCGCCACCCGTGCGCTGTGGGGGCTGGGCGCGGCGCTCGAAATCATCGGCAGCGGCGAGACGATCGCCTTCGTGCGCCGCTATCTCGCCGGCACGGTCGGGCCGGAGGACGCGGCGGGCTACCGGCTGCGCGCGGTCGCGCCCGGCCCGGTGCTGTCCTTCTCGGGCTGGCATATCGACGCCGTCCCCGTCGCGCATCGCGGGACCGCGAGCCTCGGCTATTTGTTCGAGGCAGCGGCGCGCCGCCCGCTGCTGCCCGAACGGCTCGCGGCATTGGGGGTGCCGGACGGCGTCGATCGCCGCGCCCTCGCGCAAGGCCGCCCGGTGGTGCTCGCCGACGGCCGGCAGATCACGCCGGAGATGGTTCAAGGGCCGAGCATCGCCGGCGCCAAGCTCGCCGTGATCGGCGACACCGAGGAGGTCGCATCGCTGACCGGGCCGGTGCGCGGCGCCGACGCGCTGGTCATCGAGGCGACCTTTCTCGAACGCGACGCGGCGCTCGCCCGCGCCCGCGGGCACCTGACCGCGACGGCGGCCGCCCGGCTCGCTTGTGACGCGCAGGTCGGCGAATTGCTGCTGACCCACATCTCCAGCCGCTACAAACCCGAGGAGATCCAGGCCGAAGCCGCCGCCCTGTTCCCCGAGACCCGCATCGTCGCCGATTTCGACCGCATCGGCATCCGCGCCCGCGCCGCCCGGCCCTGATCCCGGCCGCCACGGCGAGGCCGGCAGCCTTCCTTCATTTCCGTCCGGCGCGTTCGAGATTGAGCGACAAAAGCCGCGCCAACGCTTCCTCCTCGGGCAGATCGGCGGGCCAGCCATAGGCCGCGGCCACTGCCGCGTCGAGGTCGCGATGCGCATGATCGAGCCAGGCCGGCCGCTCGTTATAGAGATTGGTCAAGGTGCGCTTTTTCAGGATCGCCGCCGCGTTCGCATTAACCGGGACGATGCGATCGGGATAGCCCGGCACCGTCGAGGTATTCGCGCCGCGGTTCCTGAAGGACCCCGCCGTGCTGTGGATCTCAGAGAGCGGCAACAAGGTCATTCAGCGCGACGACGAACTCGCGCGGGCGCTGGGCCTCAGGATCGAGACTGACAAACTCTTGCCCGATACGATCCTCGTCGATCTTTCGCCGAGCGAGCCGCTGATCGTGTTCGTCGAGGCGGTAGCGACCGCTGGCGAGATCACGGAAGCGCGTCGGACGGGTTTTCTCGAGCTGATTGCCGCCGCTGGCTTCAAGGCGAGCCAGGTCGCCTTTGTCACTGCCTTCGAAGACCGCAATTCCGGGGCATTCAAGCGGGCGATTTCCAATCTGGCCTGGGGTTCGTTCGCTTGGTGCCTGAGCGAGCCGGAGCATCTGATCGCGCTCGACGGGGCCGTTCCAGGAGGCATCCGCTTGCTCGGAAGCTTTACAGGCTCATAACGGCTCGCTCCGTGGAAGGATCTGACCGCGGCGACCTTGGCGCAGCTGCGGTTCGATTCGATCGCCGGCTCGCTGCCCCGGGGACGAGGCGGGGCAGGGTAGCGGCGCAACGCCGGCGGGCGGAGGGCGCGCGGGCGCACCTCCGTCGCCGGCCGGGGTCAGGACGATACTGCCGGCAGGCTCGCGGGATTGCCGGTGTTGATGCAGGTCGGGTGGCCGAAACCGCTGGCGCTGATGCCGGTACCGCCATCGGGGTTCGGCGTAATGTCGAAGATGATGTTGTCGGGATGCTGCGCGTCGTTGCCCGGCACGACGCCGATGCCGCCGAGAAAATCGAGCTTCAGATTGTGGCGGACATGCCAGGCGACAAAATGGTCGGTGCAGGACTGGTCGCCGCTGACCCCGACCGCGCCGATCTTGATCCCGCCCTTTTTGTACAAGGCAAGCCCGCCGCCGAACACGTTGACCCCGCCAACCCGCTGGCCGACCATCGGATCGTTCGGCGTGCCGTACAAAAATGCGTTGCCTTGGTAGGCTTCGACCGGATCGACCGGGTTGCTGTGCTGCAATCCGTATAGGCTGCCGCCCGGCTGCACGGCCGAGTAGAGATTGGCGGTCGACAGGGCCAGGCCGCTCGGGAAACAGGCTGCCCGCGGGCGGCGCGCCCTTGCTCAGACTGAAATCGTTCGCCGTGTTCGCCTTTTGCGCCGCGATAACGCGGCTGCCGAGCCATTGGCTGGTATAATTGCTGCCCGAAAATGCCACCGAGCAAACGGTGCCGTCATTGGCGACGATGGCGCCCCACATGTTGAAGCCGAGACCGCCATTGCCGCTGGCGCCGACCGCTCCGGCCAACGCCGATTGGAGCTGTCCCCAGCTCGGCAGGCCGGCGCAACTGCCGGCAAACGCCGGTAAGGCGAGCACAGAAAAAGCAAGGCCGACCGCGGCCGGCACCAATTTACGTCCGATATTCATGGTTCTCCCCATCTCATTTCGCGTGGTTTGCGCCCGTGGCAACTCGTTGCCGGGCCGACGCGATTTACCGCTGCCGACGCAACACCGCGTCGGTTCCCCCAACCTACCCGATTTTGGCGGAAAAGGGAATGCCGATTAACGCGATGACGGTGTTAGGCGGGCCGGTTTGCGCAAGTTCGCGATTGTCGGGGCTGGATGCACGATCAACCCGGCCGCGAGAGGCTCGGGCGGCAGGCGCGGGTCACACCGAAAAGTATTTGGCCTGCGGGTGGTGGACGACGATGGCGGAGGTCGATTGCTCGGGGTCGAGCATGTCCTCCTCTGAGAGGGCGATGCCGAGTTCGTCGGCGCGCAGCAGCGCCAGCAGCTGCTTCTGGTCGGCGAGGTTCGGGCAGGCGGGATAGCCGAACGAATAGCGGCTGCCGCGGTAGCCTTGGGCCAGCATCGCCTCGGTATCGCGCGCCTCCTCGGCGGCGAAGCCCAGCTCGCCGCGGATGCGCCGGTGCAGGTATTCGGCCAGCGCCTCGGCCATCTCGACCGAGAGGCCGTGCAGGTAGAGATAGTCCTGGTAGCGGTTGTCGGCGAACCATTCGCGCGCCGCCTCCGAGGCGCGGCGGCCCATCGTCACCACCTGCAGGCCGATCACGTCGCGCTCATTGCTGGCGATGTCGCGGAAGAAATCGGCGACGCAGAGGCCGTCCTTCTTGTTCTGGCGCGGGAACGAGAAGCGGGTCAGCTCGCGCTGGCCGTCGCCGTCGAACAGGATCAGATCATTGCCTTCGGCGGCGCAACGCCAATAGCCGTAGGCGGCCTGCGGAACCAGGATCTCGTCGCGGATCGCAATGTCGAGGATGCGGCGCAATACCGGGCGCAGCTCGTCCCTGGCCCATTCGCGATACTCGGCCAGGGTCTTGCCGTCTTTGCGATAGCCCCATTGGAACTGGTAGAGCATGCGCTCGTTCAGATACGGCACGACCGCCTTGGGCGAGATGCGCGCGATCGTGCGCGGGCCCCAGAAGGGCGGCTGCGGCACCGGGACATTGCGGGTCAGCTCGGTCCGGCGCAGGCGGATCTCGTCGAGATCGACCGGGCGCAGCGGGCGCGGGTCGGCGGCGCGGCCGAGCTTGCGGGTCGGGTTCACCGGCCGGCCCTCGTTGCGGCGGCGGATTTCGTCGAGATGGGTGTCGAACCTGCCGTTGACGATCTTGTCCATCAGGCCGAGCCCGTCGAAGGCGTCGCGCGCATAGGCGACGCGGCCCGCCTCGTAGGCCTTGACGCAATCCTCCTCGACATAGCGCCGGGTCAGCGCGGCGCCGCCCAGCATGACCGGCAGATCGAGGCCCTGGCGGCTCATCTCTTCGAGGTTCTCGCGCATGACGACGGTCGATTTGACCAGGAGCCCCGACATGCCGACGGCATCGGCCTGGTGCGCGGCGGCGGCTTCGAGGATCGCGCCGATCGGCTGCTTGATGCCGAGGTTGATAACCCGGTAGCCGTTGTTGGTCAGGATGATGTCGACGAGGTTCTTGCCGATGTCGTGCACGTCGCCGCGCACCGTCGCCAATACCACCGTGCCTTTCTCCCGGCCCTCGACCCGCTCCATATAGGGCTCGAGATACCTGACCGCCGCCTTCATCGTCTCGGCCGACTGCAGCACGAAGGGGAGCTGCATCTTGCCGGCGCCGAACAATTCGCCGACCGTCTTCATGCCGGCGAGCAGGATGTCGTTGACGATGTCGAGCGGCTTGTAGCTCGCCATCGCGAGATCGAGGTCGGCTTCGAGCCCGAGGCGGTCGCCGTCGACGATGCGCTGGGCCAGCCGGTCTTCGAGCTTTTCCGGCCGGCCCTTCTTTTCGCTCGTCTCGACCGCGCGGTTCTCGAACAAGCCGATAAAGGCGTGCAGCGGGTCGTAGCCCTCGTGCCGGCGGTCGAAGATCAGATCCTCGGCGAGCCGCAGCTCCTCGGGCGGGATCCGATGCAGCGGCATGATCCGCGAGAAATGCACGATGGCGCCGGTCAGCCCGCGGCGCAGCGCATGGTCGAGGAAGACCGAGTTCAGGATCTGGCGCGCCGGCGGGTTCAAGCCGAACGAGATGTTGGAGAGGCCGAGGATGATCTGGCACTCGGGCATCGCCCGCGCGATCTGCTCGATCGCCTCCAATGTGTTGAGGCCGAGCTTGCGGTCGTCCTCGTTGCCGGTGCAGATCGTGAAGGTCAGCGGGTCGAACAGCAGGTCCGACGGCGGCAGGCCGTGCTTGTTGCAGGCGAAATCGTAGAGCCGGCGGGCGATCGCGAGCTTGTGGCCGACCTCCTTCGCCATGCCGGTCTCATCGATCGTCAGGGCGATGACCGCGGCGCCGAAACGGCGCGCCAGCTTCAGCCGCTTGTCGGCCGCCTCCTCGCCGTCCTCGAAATTGATCGAGTTGATGATCGGCTTGCCGCCATAGAGCGCGAGGGCCGCATCGAGCACCGGGTACTCGGTCGAGTCGATGACCAGCGGCGCATTGACCGCACCGCGCATGCGGGTCACCGCCTGCGTCATGTCGGCGACCTCGTCGCGGCCGACAAAGGCGGTGCACAAATCGAGCGTGTGCGAGCCTTCCTTGACCTGCTCGCGTCCCATCTCGACGCAGCCGTCCCAGTCGCCGCGCTCCTGCAGCTGGCGAAATTTGCGCGAGCCGTTGGCGTTGCAGCGTTCGCCGATCGACAGCCAGGCGTTCTCCTGGCGCAACGCCACCTGGCCGTAGAGCGAGGCCACGGCGGGCGTCCAGGCCGGACGGCGAGCGCGCGGCGCGGGCCGCGGGCGGTCATGGCCGATACGGCGCAGCATCGCGTCGAGGGCGGCGATGTGCAGCACGTCGGTGCCGCAGCAGCCGCCGATCATATTGACCCCGTCTTCGACAACGAAGCGCTCGAGCCACTGCGCAAGCTCGGCCGCACCGAGCGGGTATTGGGCATGGCCGGCGACGAGTTCGGGCAATCCCGCATTGGGCTGGACCGAGATCTGCCCGGGCCAGTTTTCGCCCAGCCATTTGACGTGCTCGGCCATCTCGCGCGGGCCGGTGGCGCAGTTGAGCCCGATCATCGGCACGGCGAGCGCGTCGAGGATCGTCGCCGCGGCGGCGATATCGGCGCCGACCAGCAAGGCGCCGGTGGTTTCGATCGTGACCTGGACGAGGATCGGCGTGTCCTTGTGCGCATCCTCGCGCGCCCGCTTGGCGCCGTTGACCGCCGCCTTGATCTGCAGCGGGTCCTGGCAGGTCTCGATGATGATGGCGTCGACCCCGCCGTCGATCAGCCCCGCGCATTGGATGGTCAGCGCGTCCTCGAGCGGCTGATAGCCGACATGGCCGAGCGAAGGCAGGCGGGTTCCCGGCCCGACCGAGCCGAGCACGAAGCGGGTGCGGCCGTCATCGGCGAATTCGGCGACGGCCTCGCGCGCCAGTTCGGCGGCGCGGCGGTTCAAGGAAGAGGCGCGGTCGGCGAGCCCGAACTCGCCCAAGGTGATCGGCGAGCCGCCAAAGCTGTTGGTCTGGACCGCATCGCAGCCGGCGGCGAGATAGCCGCGGTGGATCTCGCGGATCAGATCGGGGCGGCTCTCGCAGACGATCTCGGTGCAATTTTCGTTGCCGAGATAGTCGCGCTCGATATCGAGGTTGCGCGCCTGCACCTGGGTGCCCATGGCCCCGTCGCAGAGCACGACGCGGTCGGCGAGATAGTCGAGGAAATGGGTCATCGCCACCGGCTCCGATCACATCGCGGCAGCGGCGAGGGGCCGTTTTGCGCGCACGCCGAGCAGGTGGCAGATGGCGACGATCAGATCGGCCCGGTTCAAGGTATAGAAATGGAATTCGTGGACGCCGTTGGCGTGCAGCCGCCGGCACTGCTCGGCGGCGATCGAAGCGGCGACGAGCCGCCGCGTATCGGGATCGTCGTCGAGGCCGTCGAAATGGCCCGCCATCCAGACCGGGATCGAGGCGCCGCAGAGAGCGCTGAACTTTTTAACCTGAGCATAATTGGTGACCGGCAGAATGCCCGGCACGATCGGAACTCTGATCCCCGCGGCCGCGGCCCGGTCGCGAAACCGCAGAAAGAGGTCGACATCGAAGAAATACTGGGTGATCGCGCGGGTGGCGCCGGCATCGATTTTTTGCTTGAGGTTGTCGAGGTCGCGCTCGGCGCTCGGGGCCTCGGGATGGGTCTCGGGATAGGCGGCGACGCTGATTTCGAAATCGGCGATTTTCTTGAGCCCGGCGACGAGATCGGCGGCGAAGGCATAGCCGCCGGGAAGAGGCTGATAAGCTTGCGCGCCGCCGGGCGGATCGCCGCGCAAGGCAACGATGTGGCGGATCCCCGCCTGCCAATAATCCTGTGCGACCGCATCGATCTCGGCCCGGGTCGCGGCGACGCAGGTCAGATGCGCCGCCGGTTCGAGCGCGGTCTCGCGGCGGATGCGGCGGACCGTCGCATGGGTGCGCTCGCGCGTCGACCCGCCGGCGCCGTAGGTGACCGAGACGAAGCGCGGCGCCAATGGTTCGAGGCGCTTGACCACCTCCCACAGCCGAGCCTCCATCTCCGCCGTTTTCGGCGGAAAGAATTCGAACGAGACCCGCGGCGGTCCCGCGTCGAAATCGATGACCGGATCGGCGGCGAGCAGGCCGCGCGATTGCCCCGAGCCATAATTTCCGTTCATCAGTGCAGCTCCGCTTCGAGGATCGTGGCCGGCGCCCCCAGGCTCGCATCCTCGCCGGTTCGCCGACGCGCCGCTGCGGCACGGCGATATGCCGTCCAGATCACGACGGTCAGCGGATCGCCCGGCAGGTGGCGCGGCGGCGCCGGATCGAGACCGGCGGCGCGGTACCATTCGGTGATCTCGGAATCGGCAAAGCCGAGCCGGCGATGGGCATGCTCGCCGCGCAGGAATTCGAGGGTATGCGGCGCGAAATCGACCACGGCGAGGACGCCGTTCGGCCGCAGCACCCGGGCTGCCTCGGCGATCGCCGCCGCCGGGCGATCGGCATAATGCAGAACCTGATGGATCACCACGGCGTCGAACGAGGCGTCCGGCAAGGCCAGCTGGTACATGTCGCCGAGCCGAACGAGGCCGTTTTCGAGCCCGGCCTGCTCGAGATTGGCCCGTGCGACGGCAAGCATCTCGCGCGACTGGTCGATGCCGAGCGCACGCTCGACCCGCGGCGCCAGGATCTCGAGCATGCGCCCGGTTCCGGTCCCGAGGTCGAGCAGGTCGCGCGGCTCGGCAGCGGCCATGACATCGACGATCGCCGCCTCGACTTCGCGCTCGTCGACATAGAGCGACCGGATGTGGTGCCAGCGCGCGGCGTTTTCGCGGAAATAGGCGCTGGCAAGATCGGCACGCTGCCGCTTGATCGCACTCAAGCGCTGGAGATCGAGCACGATCGTCGGGTCGGCCTCGCCGCAGGCCGCGACCAGATGGCGGGCGAGGGCGTCGGCCGCGCTCGACTGGCTCAGGCGATAGAAAACCCAGCTGCCCTCGCGGAAACGGTCGAGCAGCCCGGCCTCGCACAACAGCTTCAAGTGACGCGATACACGCGGCTGGCTCTGCCCGAGGATCTGCGTCAGCTCGCTGACGGTCAGCTCACCGCGAGCACACAGCACGAGGAGCCGCAGCCGGGTCGGCTCGGCCACCGCGCGCAATGCAGCCATCAGATGTTCCATCGATCGGAGCCTTTCCCGGCAGGGATATATCAAGATATGTTTATATCGGCAAGAGATTTTTGAGATCGCAGGCGCCCCTTGCCGGTGCGCGAAATTTCCCTCATTTATCTCGCCCGCCGACGAGACCCAGCCTGATGCGAGACCGATCGATGAACCTTCCACCCTTACGCCGGGTCGTCGCGGACCTCTTCGTCGTCGCGGCGCTGATCACCTCGGGATGCGCGACGGGAACGAAGACCACGCAGCAGGCGGCGGTCGGCGAAGAGGATTTCAACGACCCGTTCGAGGACACCAACCGCGAGATCTTCAAATTCAATCAGACGGTCGATCGCGCGGTCCTGGTGCCGGTGGCAAAGGCCTACCGCACGGCGCTGCCCGAGCCGGTGCGCGATTCGCTGCGCGACTTTCTCGTCAATCTTCGCGCCCCGCTGGTTTTCGCCAACGACACGCTGCAGGGCGATTTCGGCCGAGCCAAAGACACGGTCGTTCGCTTTGTCGTCAATTCGACGATCGGCATGGGCGGTCTCGTCGATGTCGCCGGGCGGTGGGGGATTCCCTCGCACGAAGAGGATCTGGGGGTGACGCTCGGCGTCTGGGGCGTCCCCGAAGGACCGTATCTGATCGTACCGGTTCTCGGCCCCTCCAACCCGCGCGATCTCGGCGGCCAGGTCGCCGAGGGGTTCGCCGATCCCTGGAACATCGAGTTGGCCGACCACAGCCTGCTGTGGGTGACGTTCCTGCGTGGCGGGGTCAGCGGCATCGACCAGCGGTCGCGCTATATCGAAACTTTGGCCGATATCGAGCGGACCTCGCTCGACTATTATGCGACGATTCGATCTCTCTATCGGCAGCGGCGGGCGGCGCTGATCCATCACAACAACGAACAGCTGCCGCCGAACCCGTCATTCAGTCTCGATACCAGCCCGACCCTGCCGCCGGCGGCGAACCCAACCCTGCCGCCGATTGTTATATCCGAAGCACCAAACGGTCTCGAGGTACCCCGGTGATGATGCGTCGTAGCCTGCTTCCCGCTGCCCTGGCCTTGATCGTCGGGGTGATCGGATCGGCTGTCCCCGCCGCAGCGGCCGCCGACCCGGCCGCCCTGATCGATGATCTCGGCAATCGGGCACTCGCGGTCCTCGGCAAAAACGTCGCGCCCGGCGAGAGAGAGGCCCGCTTCCGCGAGCTGTTCCACCAGGACTTCGATGTTCCCGGCATTGCCCGTTTCGTGCTCGGCCGCTATTGGCGGGTCGCCACCGCGCCGCAGCAGCAGGAATTCGTCAGGCTGTTTGCCGAATACATCGCGCTCGCCTACAGCAACCGCCTGGCGGAATACAGCGGTGAGACCCTCAAAGTGACCGGCAGCCGCGCGGAGCCCGACGGGCCGGTCGTCGCCAGCGAGATCATCCGCCCGAACGGCGCACCCCCGGCCAAGGTCGATTGGCGGCTGACCCGGAGCGATGACGGCTACAAGATCAGCGACGTGGTCGTCGAGGGCATCAGCATGGCGGTGACGCAACGCTCCGAGTTTGCCTCGGTGATCCAGCGTCACGGCGGGCAGGTGCAGGGCTTGATCGAGGTCTTGCGCGAGAAGGTGGCGAGCGCCGGCACCCGGTAGCGGATCGCCGACAGATTGCGATCACCGCCGCATCAGCGGCTTGTAGCGGATGCGATGCGGCTGATCGGCATCGCTGCCGAGGCGGCGCCGGCGGTCGGCCTCGTAATCGGCGTAGTTGCCTTCGAACCAGACGGCCCGGCTGTCGCCTTCGAAGGCGAGGATATGGGTGGCGACGCGGTCGAGAAACCAGCGATCGTGGGTGGCGACGACGGCGCAGCCGGCAAAATCGAGCAGCGCCTCCTCGAGCGCGCGCAGGGTATCGACGTCGAGATCATTGGTCGGCTCGTCGAGCAGCAGCAGATTGGCGCCCTCTTTCAGCATCTTGGCAAGGTGGACGCGGTTGCGCTCGCCGCCCGAAAGCTGACCCACCTTCTTCTGCTGGTCGGCGCCGCGGAAATTGAACAGCGCGCAATAGGCGCGGCTCGGCAGCCTGCGGCGGCCGAGATCGATTTCGTCCCGCCCGCCCGAAATCTCCTGCCAGACCGTATTGTCGCCGCCGAGCGTATCGCGCGACTGGTCGATATAGCCGAGCTTGACCGTCTCGCCGATCCTGAACCGGCCGTCATCGGGCGCCTCCTGCCCGGTGATCATGCGAAAAAGGGTCGTCTTGCCGGCGCCGTTCGGGCCGATCACGCCGACGATGCCGCCGGGCGGCAGACGAAAATCAAGCGCTTCAACCAGCAGGCGGTCGCCGAAACCTTTGCCGACCGCGAGCGCCTCGATTACCAGCTCGCCGAGCCGCGGCCCCGGCGGCAATACGATCTGGGCGGTTTCGGGCGCCTTTTCCCGGCTCTGGGCGACGAGGGCTTCATAGGCGGTGAGCCGCGCCTTGCTCTTGGCCTGGCGTGCCCGCGGGCTCTGCCGGACCCATTCGAGCTCGCGTTCGAGGGTACGCCGATGCGCCGCCTCCTGCCTTCCCTCCTCGACGAGCCGCTGCTGCTTCTGCTCCAGCCAGCCCGAATAATTGCCCTCGAACGGAATGCCGCGGCCGCGATCGAGCTCGAGGATCCAGCCGGCGACCTCGTCGAGAAAATAGCGGTCGTGGGTGACGGTCACGACGGTGCCTGGGTAATCCTCCAGGAAGCGCTGCAGCCAGGCGACCGACTCGGCGTCGAGATGGTTGGTCGGCTCGTCGAGCAGCAGCAGGTCGGGGCGTTGCAATAGCAGCCGGCACAAGGCGACGCGCCGCCGCTCGCCGCCGGAAAGGGCGGTCACATCGGCCTCGCCCGGCGGGCAGCGCAAGGCGTCCATCGCGATCTCGATGGCGCGGTCGAGTTCCCAGCCGTCGGTCTGGTCGATCTTTTCCTGGAGCTCGCCCTGCTCGGCGATCAGCGCCTCCACCTCCTCGGGCGAGAGGTCTTCGGCAAAGCGCGCGCTGACCGCCTCAAAACGATCCAGAAGGGCTTTGGCCTCGGCCAGCCCCTCGATGACGTTGCCGAAAACGTCTTTCGCCGGATCGAGCGCCGGCTCCTGCGGCAGATAGCCGACGCGCGCGCCCTCGGCGGCCCAGGCTTCGCCGGAAAAGTCATGGTCTTCACCCGCCATGATGCGCAACAAGGTCGACTTGCCGGCGCCGTTCGCTCCGAGCACGCCGATCTTGGCGCCCGGCAGAAACGAGAGCCAGATATCTTTCAGCACCTCCCGCCCACCCGGATAGGTCTTGCTCAGCCCCTTCATCACATAGACATACTGGTAGGCCGCCATGGTCGGTCCTCGAGAGATTGCGAGCGGCTTGGGTGGGGCTTGCAGACGCCGCGGTCAAGCCTCTTGCACGGCGGCGGGCCGCTTGACTCGTGGTGAGTGAGTGCTTACTTGCTCGCCCATCATGGCCACGATCCGACTCGACGGCGACGAGCGCCGCAAGGCGATCGTCGCGGCGGCGGTGCCGCTGTTCGCCCGCAGGGGCTTTGCCGGGACGACGACCAAGGAGCTGGCCGAGGCGGCGGGCATCTCCGAAGCGCTGCTGTTCCGGCACTTTCCCAGCAAAAAGCACCTTTACGGCGAGATCCTGCGGCTCGGCTGCGAAGGCGACCCGGCGCTCGAGCGGCTGGCCATGCTCGAACCGTCGAGCGCCACCCTCGTCCACATGATCCATTTCATGGTCCGTTACTTTCTGCTCGGCGGCGAGGTCGACCGGGGCGAGCTCGACACGCGTCTGCGCCTTGTCCTGCACAGCTTTCTCGAAGACGGGGAGTATGCACGCGAGCTGTTCGACCATGTGTTCGAGCGGGTCCACCCGCTGTTTGCGGCCTCGATCGTGGCCGCCGCCGCGGCTGGGGATCTGGCGAGCGGCACGATCGCGTCGGCAAACCGTTTCTGGTTCGGTCAGCACATTGCCGCGATGATGGCGTTCGTCTTTCTGCCCGGCATGGCATGCATCGCCTATCAGGGCACCCAAGCGGCGCTGGTCGAGGAGGCAACCCGGTTCATCCTGCGCGGCATCGGGATGACTGACGCCGCGGTCGCCGGGGCGCTTGCCGGCGCGCGGTGCCCGCTCGAGCCCGAGCCCGCCTGAAGGGGAGGCACAGCCATGGACGGCGATCAGACGACGGATGTGCGCGCGGAGATCCTGAACCCGGATCAACGCCAGCGCGGCGGCACCGGGCAAATCTCGGCACCGCGGCCGAAGACGGTCCGCTGGTTCGTCATCGTCGCGCTGCTGCTGGCCCTCGTGCTCGGCGGGCTCTACGGCTTCAACCGGTTTCGTGAGCACGCGATCGCAAACTTCTTCGCCCACAACAAGCCGCCGCCGGTGCAGATCAGCGCCGTCGTCGCCGAATCCCAGGCCGTCCCGCGCTTTGCCCCCGGCATCGGCTCGCTGACCGCGATCCACCAGGTCACGGTCAATCCCGAGGTGGCCGGGCTTGTCACCAAGATCTTCTTCCAGCCGGGACAGACGGTGAAGGCCGGCGACCCGCTGGTCCAGCTGAACGACGCGCCGGATCGCGGCGACCTCGCCAATTACCAGGCGCAGGCGAAACTCGCGGTAATCACGCTGGCGCGCTCCAAGCAGCTGGTGAAGCGCCAGTTCACGCCGCAGGAGACCGTCGACCAGAACCAGAGCCAACTCGAACAGGCCAATGCCGAAATCCAGAAAACTCAAGCCATTATCGCGCAAAAGCTGATCCGCGCCCCGTTTGCCGGCCGGCTCGGCGTCCGCCAGATCGATCTCGGGCAGTATCTCAATGCCGGCGCGGCGATCGTGACCCTGACCGATCTGTCGATGCTCTACGTCAATTTCACATTGCCGTCGCAGCAGCGCCCGGAGATCTCCGTCGGCCAGCGCGTCAATGTCACCTCCGACGCCTATCCGGGCCGGCTCTTCTCGGCCAAGATCACGACGATCGAGCCGCAGATCAGCCCCGATACGCGGACCATGCAGGTCCAGGCGACCATGGCCAACCCGGACGATGCGCTGCTGCCCGGCATGTTCGTCAATGCCGCGGTCGTGCTGCCGCCGCAGCCCGACATGGTGGTGCTGCCCGAGACCGCGGTCGAATACACGCTCTACGGCGACAGCGTCTATGTGATCCGCCAGGCGGGCAAGGACGCCGACGGCCATCCGATCCTCAAAGCGGTGCGCACGCCGGTCAAAACCGGGACGCGCTGGGGCGACAAGGTGGCGATCCTCGACGGGCTCGAGCCCGGCATGCGCGTCGTCGCCGCCGGCCAGGTCAAGCTCCAGAACGGCGTCCAGGTTGCCGTCACCGGCGCGCCGCCGCCGCAGCCGCCGACCCACCCGACCCTGCATTGACACCCGGATAGCCCCGTGTCGTTCACCGACATCTTCATCCGCCGGCCGGTGCTGGCGCTGGTGGTCAGCCTGCTGATCCTGCTGATCGGGTTGCGGGCGATGCTGGGATTGCCGATCCGGCAATATCCCAAGCTGTCGAACACGACGATCACGATCACCACGATCTATCCCGGCGCCTCGCCCAATCTGATACAGGGCTTCATCACGACGCCGCTCGCGCAGGCGGTGGCGACGGCTCAGGGCATCGACTATCTGACCTCGTCTTCGGTCCAGGGAACCAGCACGATCACCGCCTATATCCTGCTCAATTACGATCCCGATAATGCCTTGACCGAAGTCATGGCCAAGGTTCAACAGGTCAAATACCTGCTGCCGACCGGCTCCCAGGACCCGATAATCATCAAGGCGACAGGTCAGACCACAGCGGTCATGTATATCGGTTTTTCGAGCGACGAGATATCAAGCGCTGCGGTTTCGGATTATCTGACACGGGTGGTGCAACCACTGTTCGACACCGTCGACGGCGTGGCTTCGGCCGACATACTCGGCGGCCAGGTCTTTGCGATGCGGCTGTGGCTCGACCCGGCCCGGATGGCGGCGCGCGGCATCTCGGCCAACGACGTTGCCGCGGCGATCCAGGCCAACAACTATCAATCTGCGCCGGGGCAGGCGAAGGGCTATTTTACGGTTACCAATGTCAGCGCCAATACCGGGCTGACCGATGTCGACCAGTTCAAGAATATGATCGTCAAGGCCAGGAGCGGCGCCCTGGTGCGGATGCGCGACATCGCCACCGTCGATCTGGCCGCGCAGAACTGGACCTCGAGCGTCGAGATGAACGGGCAGCACGCCGTGTTCATCGGCATCCAGGCGACCCCGTCGGGCAACCCGCTGACCCTGGTCAAGGGCGTGCGCGCGCTGCTGCCGGAGATCAGGCACAACCTGCCGCCCTCGGTCACGATGCAGGTCGCCTACGATTCGACCAAGTTCATCCAGGCCTCGATCGACGAGGTCGAGTCCTCGCTGGGTTCGGCCGTCATCATCGTCGTCGCGGTGATCTTTCTGTTCCTCGGCAGCCTGCGCTCGGTGGTGATCCCGATCGTCACGATCCCGCTGTCGCTGGTCGGCGCCGGGATGATCATGGCGGCGCTGGGGTTCAGCCTGAACCTGTTGACCTTGCTGGCGATGGTGTTGGCGATCGGCCTCGTCGTCGACGATGCGATCGTCGTCGTCGAAAACGTCTACCGTCATATCGAGCAGGGGCGCACCCCGGCCCAGGCGGCGCTGATCGGCGCCCGCGAGATCGCCAACCCGGTCATCTCGATGACCCTGACCCTGGCCGCCGTCTACGCCCCGATCGGCTTTCTCGGCGGGGTCACCGGCGCGTTGTTCCGCGAGTTCGCCTTTACCCTTGCCGGCGCGGTCATCATCTCGGGCGTCGTCGCGGTCACCCTGTCGCCGATGATGTGCTCGCTGCTGTTGAGCCGCGAGATGCTGCACGGGCGCTTTGTCGGGGTGATCGACCGCGTATTCTCGCGCCTCGCCGGATGGTACGGCCGCCGCCTCGAACGGTCGCTCGACTACCGCCCGGTGACCGCGCTGTTCGGGATCGCGGTCTTTGTCAGCATCATTTTCATGTATTCGAACACCAAATCCGAGCTCGCCCCCGAGGAGGATCAGGGCGTGCTGTTCGCGCTGACCAAGGCGCCGCAATATTCCAATCTCGATTATGCCGATTCTTATGACGGCGCGCTCGACAAAGCCTTCGCCTCGTTCCCCGAAACCTATCTGCGCTTTATCGTCAACGGCCGGTTCGGGCCGAACCAGGGGATCGCCGGGGTTATCCTGAAGCCTTGGGACGAGCGCAAGCGGTCCGCGCAGCAGTTGAAACCGCTGATGCAGCGCAAGGTCTCGGCGGTCGAAGGGCTGAGCGCCTTTGTCTTTTCGCTGCCGCCGCTGCCGGCGACGATCGGCGGATTGCCGATCCAGATGGTGATCTACTCGCCCGCCGACTACCAGACGATCTACCTGCAGATGGAGAAGATCAAGGCCGCGGCGCGCAAGAGCGGCATGTTCATCGTCGTCGACAGCGATCTCGACTTCAATCAGCCGGCGATCCATGTCAAGATCGACCGCTCCAAAGCCAGCGATCTCGGGATCACGATGCAGTCGATCGGCAATACCTTGGCATTGCTGGTCGGCGAGAACTATGTCAACTGGTTCAATCTCGGCGGCCGATCCTACGAGGTGATCCCGCAGGTGCCGCGCGCCGACCGCCTGAACGCGGAGACCTTGACGCGCTACTACGTCAAATCCGCCGCGGGCCAGCCGGTGCCGCTGTCGAACCTCGTCACCTTGGAGATGGACACCGAGCCCAACGCATTGACCCAATACAACCAGCTCAACTCGGCGACCTTCCAGGCGGTGCCGATGCCGGGGGTGACGACCGGCCAGGCGATCGACTTTCTCGAAGCCCAGGCCAGGCAGCTGCCGGTCGGCTTCAGCCACGACTACCTGTCCGATTCGCGCCTCTATGTGCGCGAGGGCAATCAGCTGGCGGTGACCTTCGTCTTTGCGCTGATCATCATTTATCTGGTGCTGGCGGCGCTGTTCGAGAGCCTGCGCGATCCCTTGGTGATCCTGGTCAGCGTGCCGATGTCGATCTGCGGGGCGATGCTGCCGCTGTTCTTCGGCCTGGCGACGATGAACATCTATACCCAGGTCGGGCTCGTCACCCTGATCGGGCTGATCAGCAAGCACGGCATCCTGATGGTCGCCTTCGCCAACGAATTGCAGGTCAGCGAGCGGCTCGACCGGCGGCGCGCGATCGAGCAGGCGGCGCGGGTGCGGCTGCGGCCGATCCTGATGACGACGGCGGCGATGGTGGTCGGGCTGGTGCCGCTGTTGATCGCGACCGGGGCGGGGGCGGCCAGCCGCTTTTCGATCGGCGTCGTCGTCGTCGCCGGCATGTCGGTCGGCACCCTCTTTACCCTCTTCGTACTGCCGGCGGTCTATACCGTATTGGCCAAGGACCACCTCGCCGCCGCGCAATCGACGCGATCGCGCGAACTGGCGCAGGTTTCGGGAACGTCCTGACCGTTCGAGACCAGCGTTGGCAATTGTTCGACCCCTGACTTTCAGCGGAAAGAGGGTAATACGCCGGAAGGGGAGGGGGTTTCTTACTGCCCTCCCTATCAGCGCGGCTCCCTGGAGCTTCTCCGCGATACCTTGCGCAGCGCCGAAAGCGAGGCCAAGCAGCGGTATCTGGCGCCGGTTGGACAGCGGGTCGGGCCGTATCTGAGAATGCTGCTGCCCGAGGCCGACCTCGTATTCGATGAAGACCTCAGCATCTCCAGCATCGAGCGCAGCGGCGCCACCGAGTTGTTCGTCCGTTTGAGCGCCGGGACACAGGAGCAACTGGCCGTCCTGACGCGGTTGGCATTTGCCGGGCTGCTGCTCGACCAGGGGCGGCCGGCCACCGTCATTCTGGACGATGCGCTGGTGTTCAGCGACGACGACCGGATCGAGCGGATGTTCGACATCTTGATGCGGGCTGGCGAACAGGTTCAGATCCTGATCCTGACCTGCCGGCGGCGGCTGTTCGCAAGGCTCGGTGCGCCGACCCTGCAGCTTGTGGAATGCGCCGAGGCTGCCTAGCCCGCTGCCCCTTCGGTGTTGCTCGCCGAGCGGGTTTGGCGGGCGGCGTGCCGGCGCAGCGAATCATAGATTGGCGCGCTGCGCACCAGATTGGCGGCGAGCATCGCCGCAAAGCACGCGCCGAGCATCGGCAGCAAGGTCGTGAAGGCGGCGGTCATCTCGGTGACGAGCACGATCCCGGTGATCGGCGCCTGTACGACGCCGACAAAAAACGCCGCCATTCCGACGACGGCAAACGATTCCGGATCGATATCGAGGTCGGGGAACGCCAGGCGGCAGAGCACGCCGCACAACAGGCCAAGCTGTGCTCCCAGCACCAGCATCGGGGCAAACAGCCCGCCCGGCGTCCTTGCCGCATAGGATACGGCGCCAAGCCCGAACCGCACCAGAAACGCCAGCGGGATCAGCGTCAGGCTCGCTCCGCCTGCCCCGCCGGAAAGCAGGCGCTGGGTGATCTGATCGCCGCCGCCGACCAGGCCGGGCGCGAACCAGGCGAGGATCCCGACCGCCGCGCCGATCAGGCCGGCCTGCAATTCCACCGGCCATCGGCCGAGCCACTCGGCCAGCGCGATGGCGCCGAGCAAGGTGCGGTTGTAGATCGCCGCGGCGAGCCCGGCGACCGCGCCCATGACGACATAGAGCGGCCAGGTGGCGGCAACCGCATAAGGCAGCGGACCCGTCGCGGCGGCGGCCTGGGCCGATATCGTCACCTGGAAGTCGGGGGCGTCGCCGAGGAACAGGCGCGCGACCAGGATCGCCGTCGATGACGCGCCGAGAGCGGCGATGGCGATCCGGGTGTCGAACCGCCGAACCAGCTCTTCGAGCACGAAAATCGCGCCCGCGATCGGCGCATTGAAGGCGACGGCGAGGCCGGCGCCGGCACCGGCGGCGAGCAATGCCCGGCAATCCGGCCAGCCGCGGCCGAACGCCTTGCCCACATGCTCGGCGATGACGGCTCCCATCTGCACGCTCGGGCCTTCGCGGCCGAGCGCCATGCCCGCCCCGATCGCCAGCAGCCCGCCAGCGAACTTGACCGGGATCAGCCGCGGCGGGGCCGGCGGCAAATCCCCGCTCAGCGCCGCCTCGACCTGCGGGATGCCGCTGCCCGATGCATAGGGGGAGAAGCGGCGGACCAGCCAGGCGGCGCCGGCGACCGCGGCGGCGGCGAGGGCCGCGACGAGCAGCAAACCGGCGAGCTTCCCGTCGTGCGCGCGGACGATCAGCGCATCGCGAAAGCGGTCGGCGCGCGTCAGCGCCAGCCGAAACATCGCCGTCAGCAGCCCCGACCCTGCCCCCGCGACCAACGCCAGCAAGGCCAGCGCCAGCAGGCTGCCCTGGCTCTGATCGGGTTCGGCGGGATCGCTCGGCTCTTCGTTCACCAGATTTCCAAGTCAGTCCGACATCGGCTGCGCGTCTCTCGGCGACGACGGCGCTTCTGTCGGCGACCCTTGAAGCGCTACTGTGGCGCAGACGCAGCATCGCGCAAGGGGCTTGCCATGACCGCATCAGCCGCGCACCGCCCGACCATCGCGGTGACCCGCCATGCCATCTCGGCCGGCCACTACCTCGCCGCCACCGCCGGGTTCGCAATCCTCGAGGCGGGCGGCAATGCGATCGATGCCGGTTGCGCAGCCGGCATCGCGCTCGGCGTGCTGCAGAGCGACCTGGTGGACGTCGCCGGGGTGGCGCCGATCATGATCTACCTTGCCGACCGGAAAGAGGTTGTGACCATCGCCGGGCTCGGCCCCTGGCCCAGGGCGCTCGACCCCGAGCTGTTCATGCGCGAGCACGGCGGCAGGATCCCGAAGGGCGTGTTGCGCACCGTCGTCCCGGCGGCGCCCGACGCCTGGATCACCGCGCTCCGGCGCTGGGGCACGATGAGCTTTGGCGAGGTCGCGGCGGCGGCGATCCGGCTCGCCCGCGACGGCTTCCCGATGTATCCGCTGATGGCCGAGAGCCTGCAGCGGCACGCGGCCGATCACCGCGCCTGGCCTTCCTCCGCCGCGATCTTTCTGCCGAACGGGCGGGTGCCCGAAACCGGCGAAATCTTCCGCCAGACCGATCTCGCGGGCTCATTGCAATACATGGCCGACGAGGAGCGCGCCGCGGCTGGGCGGGGCCGCGAAGCCGGGCTCGATGCCGCGCGCGACGCGTTCTATCGCGGCGACATCGCGCGGAAGATCGTCGCGTTCATGAAAACAGAGGGCGGCCTGCTGTCGGCCGAGGATCTGGCCGATTACCGTTCGCCGGTCGGCCCGCCCGAGCGCCGCCGCTTTGGCGACCTCGAAGTATTTACTTGCGGCGCCTGGTGCCAGGGGCCGGTGCTGCTGCAGACCCTGGCGTTGCTGGAAGGGACCGACCTTGCCGGTCTAGGCCACAACAGCGCCGATTACATCCACCAGCTGGCCGAGGCGCTGAAGCTCGCCTTTGCCGACCGCGAGGCCTATTACGGAGACCCGGCGGTGGCCGAGGTGCCGCTGGCGACCCTGATTTCCGAGGAATACGCGGCCGAGCGCCGCAAACTGATCCGTCCCGACCATGCCTGGCCCGAGATGCCGCCGCCTGGAAACCTCGGCGGCGAGCACGGCCGCGGTTTCGGGCATTTTGCGCCGGCCCCCGGCAATACCTCTCCCGACCCGAACCCCGAGCCCGACACCTCCTATGTCTGCGTCGCCGACCGCCACGGCAATCTGTTCTCGGCGACCCCGAGCGACGGTTCCTACGGTTCGCCGGTGGTGCCGGGGACCGGGCTGATCCCGTCGAACCGCGGCTCGCAATCGCGCCCCGACCCGCGCCATCCCTCCGGCGTCGCCCCCGGCAAGCGGCCGCGGCTGACCCCGAACCCGGCTTTGGCGATCAAGGGCGGCGACCGCTTCATGCCGTTCGGCACGCCGGGCGGCGACGTGCAGAGCCAGGCGATGCTGCAGGTGCTGTTGAACCGTTTCGTGTTCGGCCAGGATGTGCAGGCGGCGATCGAAAGCCCGCGTTTCGCCAGCTACAGCTATCCCTCCTCCTTCGCGCCCTACGACTACTATCCCGGGAGGCTGGCTATCGAAGCCCGCGTTCCCGAGCCGGTCATCGCCGAACTGGCGCGCCGCGGCCACGAGATCCAGCGCTGGCCCGACTGGATCTGGACCGCCGGTGCCGTCTGCGCCATCGATGTCGACAGGAAGCGGGGCGTCATCGAAGCCGGCGCCGACCCCCGCCGCGCCGCCTACGCGCTCGGGTTTTAGAATACGAAGGCCGCTCCGCATGCATTATCAACTCGCCACCCTGCACGAGATGTTCGAGGAATAGGCGCGGAAAGTCGACAGGGCGGCAACAAGCCCGATAGGATCGGGTTACGACGCAACGCCCGAGAAAGGTCCGCGACATGATCCGCCATTTCGGCGTCCTCATTCCTTCGACCAACACGACTGTGGAAATGGAATGCCGGCTGCTGCCGCCGGCCTACCAGGCGCATATCGGCCGGCTGATGACCAGTACGCCGGGCCAGACCTTTTCGCCGAGCCGCGACGACGACATCGACTACCAGTCGCGGCTGCTCGGCACCGCCAAGGTCGAGCTGGTGATCCTGGCGCAGACTTCGGCGAGCCTCTTTGCCGATGATTATGACGACGTGACGAGCCGGCGGATGAGCACTGGCGCCGGCGTGCCGGCAATCACCTCGGCGCAGGCGATCGGGCGCGCTGTGCGGGCGTTGGGGGCGCGGCGGATTGCACTGGTGTCGCCCTATTCGGAGGCGGTCAACCGGCGCGCGGCGCATCTGTTCGCCACCAAGCACGGGCTCGACACCGTGGCGCTCGAAGGCTTTGGCGCCACCGATTCCTATGCGATCGGCAATCTCGGTCCAGAAAACGCGCGCGACGCCTTTCGCCGCATCGACCGGCCCGAGATCGAGGTTTTCGTCGTCCCCGGCGGCAATTTTCCGACGATGGCGGCGATCGCCGGATGGGAGAGCGAATTCGGCAAACCGGTCGTCACCACCAACCAGGCCTCGTTCTGGGCGATGCTGGCAATGCTGAAGACCGCCGACAGGGTGCCGGGCTATGGCCGCCTGCTCGCCGAAGCGCCGGCGGGGTAACGCCTGACCCGCCTGCTTCGCTCTTGCCGTCAGGGCAGGTAGTGGGCGAAGACGACGGGGGAGACGAAAGCCCAGGTTTCGATGAAGGTGGCGCGGTCGGGTTTGCGGCCGAGCTCTTCCATCGCGCCCAAGAGGCAGAACCAGTTCAGCACCTCGTGCTGGCCGCTGTCCTCGATCTGGTCGGTCGTGTAGCCGTGCCAGGCCGCGTAATCGCCCTTTTCCAACGCCTCATAGAGATGGCGATCGGCCGCGACATCGGGCCAGAGCTGGCAGTTCTTCTCGGTCAGGAAGGAATGCGACCAGCTCGACGAGGCCATGATCGCGGTGCGCCACGGGCTTGCCGCCATGACCCGCGCCGCAGCGGCGCCGACCTGCATGCAGCGGGACGGATTGGGCGAGGGCGGGTCCAGGTCCCTGATCTGGCCGCGCATCGCCAGGGGCAGCCGCAGCCCGCGCGCGGCATTGACCCGGCGGCCATAGCAATTCACCGAAACCGGCACCAGCGGATAGTCGAACCCGCGCCGCTCGTCGTCGAGCAGCAGCAGCGTATAGGCGAAGGCGTGGCCAAGCGGGTTGTGCAAGGGCCTGTAGGCATAGGCTGCATCGACCCCGGCGTCGAGCAGGCCCGAGGCGAGAAATTTGCCGGCCTCGTGGTGGCCCTTGAAGTGAAAGCGGGTGTCCGTCGGCTCGTTCCACGGGTTCCAGGCGCGGTTTTTCCACGGCTCGATTTCATGATCGTCATAGGCCAGCACGGCAAAGGGCGGGACGATGTCCTCCTTGAAATTCTCGTACTGGTCGTCGCCGAACATGACGATCACGTCGGGCTTGAATGCGTCGAGCGCGGCCCGTGTCTCGGCAAAATGGCGGCGATAGACCTCGCGCGCGCGTCCGGCCGATGCCGCACCCCAGTCGTTCCCCAGCTCCTCGCGGAGCTGCGCCGGCCAGCTCGCCGGATGCTTCATCTCGGCCGGCATGTCCGGGTCGTCGAGCGAGGTCCGCATCATCCCGGTCCAGTCTTCGTTCCGGCGCAGCATGACCGGCCGATGCGTGCAGCCCAATCCCAAAATCTCCGCCATCTCCCGTCCTTTCGTTTTGTCCCGGTTGTCCCGGGATCGCTGCGTGACGAAGCAATCCCGGGCCGTGCTCGAATTTCAGCGACAGCGATCCTAGCCGTGGTTGGCGTGATAGTAGCTGTTGCGCAGGACGTGGCCGGGCAATGCGCCGGTGTGCTTGCCTTCGCTGTACAGCACCTGGCCGTTGACGATCGTGGCGAAGATGCCTTCGGCCGGCTCCTTGATGCGCCAGGCGCCCTGTGGGAAGTCGCGGACGACGACCTCTTGGCCGCACTTCACGGTGGCCGGATCGAAGATCACGATATCGGCGGCCATGCCGGGGCGTAAGAGGCCGCGGTCGTAAAGCCCGAAGACCGAGGCCGAGTCGAAGGTCAGCCGCCGCACCGCCTGCTCCAGGGTCATCACCTGCTTCTCGCGCACCCATTCGCCGAGGAGCTTGGTCAGGTACCCGTAGCCGCCATGGAACTGCACATGCGCGCCGCCGTCGCCGAGCCCGATCACCGCGTTCGGATGGGTCAGGATCCTGGTCAGTGCCTCGTCGTCGACATTGTTCTCGGCCTGCAGGAAGCGGGTTTCGAGCTTCTCTTCGACCACCAGATCGAGAAAGGCGTCGATCACCCGCTTCTGCTGCTTCTCGGCGATCTGGCCGATCGTCTTGAACTGCATCCACTGGTTCTGTTCGAGCGCCGGCTCGTTGACCCACATGTAGTTCCACCAGGCCTTGGAGAAGCCGACCGCGGTGTCGGGCTTGTTGACGACCGCTTCCTCGTGCAGCTTGGCGCGGATCTCGGGATCGGCGTAGGCCTTCAGCTTTGCCTCGTCCGACGACAACAGGATCGGATGCCAGGTCGGCAGGCCGCGGAACACCTGGCAGTTCTTCATCGTGAAGTCCTGCGTGACCCGGTTGGGGCTGCACATCGGGTAGGCGCGGATGCCGAGCGCCGCGGTCTCCTCGACCCGCGCCATGTGGATCTTCCATTCGTCGGGCTTGCGCATGGTCTGCGACAGGCTGTTGTAGACGACGGTGCGCCCGGTGGCCTCGGCGAGCCGCCGGATCATGCCGTCCTTCAGCTCGACATACTGGCCGCCGCCGGCCTGGATCGTGCCGGTGCTCATCTCGCGCAATACGTCGCCGAGCGCGAAGATCTCCTTTTCGTCGGCCCACAAGGCGGGAATGTGG
Source organism: uncultured Alphaproteobacteria bacterium (assembly GCA_963814865.1). Classification (GTDB taxonomy): domain Bacteria; phylum Pseudomonadota; class Alphaproteobacteria; order ATCC43930; family CGMCC-115725; genus AP-15. The sequence goes on from CAWFEN010000010.1 coordinate 473,281, forward strand.
ACGCCCTGCGGATCGTAATGGCCCTGCTCGCGCGACACCGAGAGACCGAGCGCGCCGGCCCGCATGCCGTCGCGGACGACATCCTGCATCGCCTTGATCTGGTTGTCGGAAGCGCCCGGCTTCTGGCATTCGTCGCCCATCACGTAATGGCGCACCGCAGTATGGCCGATCAGATTGCCGACATTGATGCCGAGGCATTTGTCGAGATGGTCCATGTACTGGCCGGTCGTTTCCCAGTCGAAATTGACCGTGCGCAACACGTCCATCGGGATCGCTTCGACATAGGACAGGAATTCGGCGAGCCGTTCCTCGGTGCCTTTGCGCACCGGCGCCAGGGACAGCGAGCAATTGCCGAAGATCACGGTGGTCGCACCGTGCTCGGGCGAGAAAGTGCACAGCGGGTCCCAGGTGACCTGCGCGTCGTAATGGCAGTGGTTGTCGATAAAGCCGGGGGCGACGGCGCGGCCCTCGGCGTCGATCGTGCGATTGGCCGGGCCGCTCAATCTGCCGATCTCGACGATCTTGCCGTCCTTGATGCCGACATCGCCGCGAAACGCCGGCATGCCCGAGCCGTCGACGATGCGCCCGTTTCTGATCAGCAGATCATACGCCATCGGTTTCTTCCTCCTTGGTTCGGGCCGCCCGTCGCAACCCTCGCTCCTCGGCGCGAGTGTAGCGCTTCGGGCAGGCGGCACAACGCCCGCAGATCTCTGCATGCCGGTTCAGCCATGAGCGCAGCGCGGGGGTGCCAATCGCAAATGCGCGGGAGCGCCGAGCAGCGCAAATGGTCTGTCCTGCCGTCTTCGTGCTAAAGCCTCGTCCCGCCCTGCCGCACCGGCGCCGACCTCAGACGGAGCTCCCGCTATCATGACCTTGTCCAGCGACGAATATCGCGATCATCTCAAGAGCACCTCGGTGCGCGCCGGCTTCAGCTTCGACGAGGTGGCATTGCCGGGCGAGCACGACGTCGTCCTCGACAAGCTGCGTTTTCGCTACCTCGACTGGGGAAAAAAAGGACTGCGGCCGATCCTGTTCCTGCATGGCGGCGCCTTGACCGCGCATACCTGGGATCTGTGCTGCCTCGCGTTGCGAGATGAGTTTCGCTGCCTGGCGCTCGATCAGCGCGGCCATGGCGACAGCGATTGGGCGCCCGACGCCGATTATTCGATCGCGGTGCAGCGCGAGGACGTCAAAGGCTTCGCCGAGGCGGTCGGGCTCGACGATTTCGTGCTGGTCGGCATGTCGATGGGGGCGATCAACGCGCTCGCCTATGCGATCGCCTATCCCGAAACCCTGTCGGCGCTGGTGTTGATCGATGCCGGCCCCAATGTACGACGCCCGGGATCAAGCCGGATTCGCGATTTCGTCAATGGCGGGGCCAAGCCGGAAACCTTGGAGGCGATCATCGAACGCGCGCTGTCCTTCAATCCGCGGCGCGATCCCTTGGTCCTGCGGCGCAGCCTGATGCACAATCTGCGCCAGGATTCCGACGGCAATTGGAGCTGGAAATACGACCGGCGGCGGTTTCAGCAGATGGGCGGCGACCGGCACGCCGACGAGCGGCGCGGGCTCGCCGACGGCCTCGCCAAGATCACCTGCCCGACCCTGGTGGTGCGCGGCGCCGAAAGCGACGTGTTCCACGACGAGGATGCCGAGCGCCTGGCGGCGGGCCTTCCCGACGGACGCTGGATCAAGATCCCCAAAGCCGGGCACACGGTGCAAGGCGACAACCCGAAGGATCTGGTCGCGGCGCTGCGCGAGTTCCTGCAATAGCTTTGGTTCGCAGGAGGCTGATCGCCGTGGCCGGGTTTGGGCCGGCCCCTTCGGCGTGATCATATCGAACCGCCAAGGGCGTGGATGTCCGCCCGACGGTCAAACGAAGTAAAGAAAAGGGCCGCCTGCTGCCAGGCGGCCCTTGCCGCGCGTGTATGGGAGCGGCTTAGAAGTCCATGCCGCCCATGCCGCCGCCGGGCGGCATCGCCGGCGCGGTCTTGGGCTCAGGCTTCTCGGCCACCATCGCTTCGGTGGTGATCAGCAGGCCGGCGACCGAGGCCGCATCCTGCAGCGCATGCCGCACGACCTTGGTCGGGTCGATGATGCCGGCGCGGATCATGTCGGTGAACTCGCCCTTCTGGGCGTCATAGCCGTAATTCGTGTCCTTGCTGTCGAGCAGCTTGCCGACGATGATCGAGCCGTCGGTGCCCGAATTTTCGGCGATCTGCCGGGCCGGGTAGAGGATCGCCTTTCTGACGATGTCGATGCCGACCTTCTGGTCGCCATTGGCCGGGCTCAGATTGTCGAGCGCCCGGGCGGCGTAGAGCAGCGCCGAACCGCCGCCGGCGACGACGCCTTCCTCGACCGCGGCGCGGGTCGCGTGCATCGCATCGTCGACCCGGTCCTTGCGCTCCTTGACCTCGATTTCGGTCGACCCGCCGACCCGGATCACGGCGACCCCGCCGGCCAGCTTGGCCAGCCGCTCCTGCAGTTTCTCCTTGTCGTAATCCGAGGTCGTCTCCTCGATCTGCTGGCGGATCTGCGCGATGCGGCCCTGGATGTCGGTCTTGGCGCCGGAGCCGTCGATGATCGTCGTGTTCTCCTTCTCGATGCGCAGCTTCTTCGCCTGGCCCAGCATGTCGAGCGTGACATTTTCGAGCTTGATGCCGAGGTCCTCGCTGATCACCTGGCCGCCGGTCAGGATCGCGATGTCCTCGAGCATGGCCTTGCGCCGGTCGCCAAAGCCCGGCGCCTTGACCGCCGCCACCTTGAGCCCGCCGCGCAATTTGTTGACGACGAGGGTCGCCAAAGCCTCGCCTTCGACGTCCTCGGCGACGATCAGCAGCGGCCGCGAGCTCTGCACCACCGCTTCGAGCACCGGCAGCATCGCCTGCAACCCCGACAGCTTCTTTTCGTGCAGCAGGATGTACGGGTTGTCGAGCTCGGCGATCATCTTCTCGGCATTGGTGACGAAATAGGGCGACAGATAGCCGCGGTCGAACTGCATGCCCTCGACCACGTCGAGCTCGGTCTCGAGGCTCTTCGCCTCTTCCACCGTGATCACGCCCTCGTTGCCGACCTTTTGCATCGCCTCGGCGATCATCTCGCCGATCTCGCGCTCGCCATTGGCCGAGATCGTGCCGACCTGCGCAATCTCCTCGTTGGTGGAGATCTTTTTCGAGCGCTTTTTGATGTCGTCGACGACTGCCTCGACGGCCACGTCGATGCCGCGCTTCAGGTCCATCGGGTTCATGCCGGCGGCCACCGCCTTGGCGCCTTCGCGCACGATCGCCTGCGCCAGCAAGGTCGCAGTGGTGGTGCCGTCGCCGGCCAGATCGCTGGTCTTCGAGGCGACCTCCTTAACCATCTGCGCGCCCATGTTCTCGAACTTGTCGCTGAGCTCGATCTCCTTGGCGACGGTGACGCCGTCCTTGGTGATGCGCGGCGCGCCGTAGGATTTGTCGAGAACGACATTGCGGCCCTTCGGACCCAGGGTCACTTTTACCGCATTCGCCAGCGTGTCGACCCCGCGCAGCATGCGCTCGCGCGCATCGGCATGAAACTTTACGTCCTTGGCAGCCATATCCTTCGTCTCCTCAAGCAGCTCTTCTTGCGGCGGTGCCGGGCTCGATGACACCCATGATGTCGGATTCTTTCATGATGATCAGCTCTTCGCCGTCGAGCTTGACCTCGGTGCCCGACCATTTGCCGAACAGCACGCGGTCGCCGGCCTTGACCTCCATCGGTTGAATCTTGCCATCCTCGCCGCGCGCGCCCGGCCCGGCGGAGACCACCTCTCCCTCCATCGGCTTTTCCTTGGCGGTGTCGGGGATGATGATGCCGCCCTTCGTCTTCTCTTCCTCCTCGACGCGCCGGATCACCACGCGGTCGTGCAGCGGACGGAATTTCATAAATACCTCCTCGAACCCATTCACAAATCGACGGTTAGCACTCTCTGCCCGAGAGTGCTGCGCAGATAGGCGGGCCATCGCCGCTTGTCAAGCGGCCGATGGCGTCAGGCGGCGCGGGCGTCAGGCAGCGCCGGCCGGCCAGACCGGCTGGTGATAGCCGAGCGGCGCCGAGGGCCGCGCCCAATAGGGCGGGGTCTCGGAGAGGCGCACTGTCGGTCCCAGATGGCGCAGCCGCCCGACCGGGGTGTCGCTCTCGATCGACCAGCGCGCGATCTCGGCGGGGTAGAGCTCCTTATCGACGTCCTTCAAGGCGGCCTCCGGCACCTCGCCGCGGCCGACGAGCCAGCGGCCGGTCTGCGCCAGCGAGATGCGCACGAGCCAGCTGCCGCCTTCGCGGGCGCGCCGCGCCAGCGCCGCCATCGCCCCGAACGCCATCAGGTAGCCCGTTAAGTAATCGATAGCGGAAACCGGGTAGAACTGCGGGCCGGGGTTGGCGCCGGGGAACAGTTCGCCCTGGCGCGTCGTGATCCCGCTGACCGTCTGCACCACGGTGTCGAAGCCGCGGCGCGAAGCCCAGGGGCCGACATGGCTGAACGCGCACATCGAGACATAGACGAGGCCCGGCCGCAGCCGCGACAATTCCTCGGGCGAGAGGCCGCGGCTGCCGATCGTCCCCGGCCGGTAGCCCTGGGTGAAGACATCGGCCTCGCGCACCAGTCCGCGCAGGGTCTCGAGGTCGTGCGGCTGGCGCAGATCGAGATGCGCCTGCAATTTGCCGTGGCCGGTATCGTATTCCTGATAGCCGATATTGGGCAGATGCGGTGCCGTGACCTTCATCACGTCGGCGCCGTGCTCGGCCAGGGTACGGGCCGAAGTCGGGCCGGCGAGAACCCGGGTCAGGTCGAGCACCCGAATACCAGACAGCGGACGGTCGCCCTCAGGCAGCGGTTCGGGCGGGCTGTCGCCGATCTTCAGGATCTCCATCAGCGGCAGCGAGGCGATCGCGGCGGCCTGCGGGTGGCGCGCCCATTCGGCCATGCTGCGCACCATGCCGCCGGCCCCCTTGGCAGCGATGATCGCCTCTTCGAGCTCGAGCGCGTCCCGTCCGGCGACGGCCTGGCGCACCGCCTCGCGCTCTTCCGGCACGCCGAGAACGCCGAGCGCGGCGGCGCGGTGGTTCGGGAAATTGGCGTGGATATAGCTCCAGCGGCCGTTCTTCGCCGGGTAGACGCCCATGACGGTATTGCGCTCGGTCGAGATCGGGGCGCCGTTGATCTGCATGTAGTGGCCGCTGCGCAACGAGGCGACCGCCTGGCGCAGATCGACCGCAACCTCCTGACGCCGCCCGGTGCGCAATTCCCACAGATCGGCGGCGGCAAGCCCGGTTGCGGCGAATGCCGCGGCCCCGGCCGCGCCGATCCGAAACGGGGTCGGCAATATCGGATCGGCGCCGCCGGTGATCTCGACCGAGCGGAGCCGTTCCTCGGGCCAGCCGGCGATCGGCATAATCGTGCGCAAGGCGTCGTAAGCCATGGTCAGGATCTCCCGTAGAAATTGCGGCGCTTGCCTTGGCGCCGTCGGATGACCGATGATGCCTCGAAACGATGTCGAAAGGGAACGCCGATGAGCCAGGTCATGATCGTCGTCGAATTCGAGGTAAAGCCCGAGCACCGCACCCAGTTCATCGATCTGATGCGCGGGCATGCGCAGCGCTCGCGCCGCGATGACGGCTGCCTGCAATTCGACCTGATGCTGCCGAACGGCGACGACAGGCACGTCTTCCTGGTCGAGAAGTGGCACGACCAGGCGGCGCTCGACGCCCACGCGAAGGGGCCGATGCCGGGCAACACCTACAAGGACTGGATCGTCGGCCGCAACGTCGCGCGCGGCGCGCCGGCCGACTGACCAGCCAGTCGCAGGGAGGACGGCCATCGGAACTGCGCTACGATCCCTTCGGATCTGCCTCGCGGCAATCCTGATTGCGGTGCCGCTTACGGGCGCCTCGGCTGCCCAAAAGGCCGGATCGAGCAAGGAACCGGCCGCGGCCGGGCAGCAACCGCCGCCGCAGGTCCAGGCGTTGCTGAACCTGCTCGCCGATACCACGGTTCAGAAATGGCTGGAGAAGCAGGGTGCGCCCGCGCCTGCGGCCCCATCGGAGCACCGCAAATCGGAGGCTTCGGTCCCGGACTATTTCTCCTCCCGGGTCAGTGCGGTTCGCGCGCACATCGTTGCGCTCGCCGCGGTGCTCCCGGATCTGCCGGCCCAGTTCGAGCATGCCCGCGGCCTGATCCAGGCGGATCTCGGCGATCGCGGGCGGCTCAAGGTCGTGTTGCGTCTTGCCCTGTTCGTGGCTTTGGGATTGGGCGCCGAGTGGCTGTTTCGCAGGATGACGGCGAGGATCCGCCGCCGCCTCGACGAGCTCCCGGTGGAGACCGTCAAGGACCGCCTGCGCCTGATGGCCGCGCGGTTCACCTTTGCCGCCGGCTTGGTCGCAGCGTTTGCGCTCGGCAGCGTCGGTCCGTTCGTTGCCCTCGATTGGGCGCCGCTGCTGCGCGAGATGCTGCTCGGCTATCTCGTCGCCTTCCTGATCATCCGGGTCGCGATCATCATCGGCCACTTCCTGCTGGCGCCCGATTATGAGCGCTTCCGGATCATTCCGATGGGTAGTGCTGCGGCTCGGTTCTGGTGCCGGCGGATTACCGCGTTCGTCGGCTGGTTTGCCTTCGGCTGGGTGATTGTCGGGCTGGACGGCCGTCTCGGCTATTCGCCGGCAGCGCGCCAACTCGTCGCCTACACGCTCGGGCTTGGCTTGCTCGCCATCGCACTCCAAGCGGTCTGGCGCCGGCCCGCCGCCCAGGGCGAGGACGGCGAGGCGGCGCCGGCCGAGCTGCGGCGCTTTGGCAGCGGCGCGCAGAATGCGTTGCTGTCGGTCGGCTTCGTGCTGCTGTGGATATTCTGGGTCACGGCGGAGATGCCGAGCTTCTGGCTGCTGGCGATCGTGATCCTGCTGCCGCTCGCCAGCGGCGTCACGCGGCGCGCGGTCGATCATCTGCTGCGGCCGCCGGGCTCGATGCAGCTCGAGGACGGTCCGCCCAGCGTCATCGCCGTGTGCATCGAGCGCGGCATGCGGGCGCTTCTGATCATCGGCGCGGTGGGTGTGCTCGCCTGGGCCTGGGGCATCCCGATCGAGACCTTCGCCGGCCAGGACACGGCGTTCAGCCGTATCCTCCACGGCGTGTTGAGCGCGATCATCATACTGCTCGTCGCCGACCTCTTGTGGCAGGGGATGAAGGCGGCGATCGACGGCAAGCTCGCCGGCGCCGCCGACCCCGGCCTGCCGAACACCGATGAGGCGCGGCGGCGGGCGCGGCTCCGCACGCTCCTGCCGATTTTCCGCAATGTGCTGTTCGTCGCCGTCATCGTCGTCGCGGTCATGATGGCGCTCGCGGCGATGGGCGTGGAGATCGGGCCGCTGATCGCTGGTCTCGGCGTCCTCGGCGTTGCGATCGGCTTTGGCGCCCAGTCGCTGGTTCGCGACGTCATCGCCGGCATGTTCTACCTGCTCGACGACGCCTTCCGCGTCGGCGAATACATCCAGAGCGGCAACTACAAGGGCACCGTCGAATCCTTCAGCTTTCGCTCGGTCCGGCTGCGCCATCAGCGGGGTGCGCTCTATACCGTGCCTTTCGCGCTGTTGGGCGCCGTGCAGAACCAGAGCCGCGACTGGGTCATCGACAAGCTCACCGTCGGCATCACCTATGACAGCGATATCGACAAGGCCAGAAAGCTGATCAAGCAGATCGGGCTGGAGCTGGCCGAGGAGCCCGAATTCAAGCCGCTGATTCTTGAGCCGCTGAAGATGCAGGGCGTCGACGCGTTCGGTGACTACGCAGTTCAGATCCGGATGAAAATGATGACCTTGCCGGGCGAGAATTTTGTGATCCGGCGACAGGCTCTGGCCAAGATCAAAAAAGCATTCGACGCCAACGGCATCAAATTCGCCTATCCGACCGTCCAGCTCGCCGGCGACGGCGAGCCCTCGACTGCCGCTGTCGCGCAACAGGCGCTCACGCTGACCCGGCCCGCGGCAGAGGCGGCGGAGTAGCCGCGGCGCGGCGGCTGATCTCCTGACCGGAAGGTCGCGATCTTCCCCGGAATGGTCATGCCCGCGAAGGTCGGATCTGTTCCGGCCATCGATACCGGCGTTCGCCCGTATGACAACGGAGAACGGCGGCAGCCAGATCCTCAACGAACTTCTAACTTAACCGCCCCAGAGCCGGTTTCGAGCCTGTTCTAGCGGTGCGCAGCGTTGAATTGGGCGAGGGCGGCAGGGCCGGGGCACAGCTCGGCTTCGCCAAGGCCGTTGAGCGGCGCTTCGACGGTGTCGAGGAAATCGTGCATGTCGCCGGAATTCGGGCTCGACGAACGAGCAGCCCGGTGACGATCTCGCCCAGCGCATGCTGCTGCTGGAGATAGGTCAATGCCGAAATCCGATCGTGCGGATCGTAATCGGGAGCGAGCTTGCGGAGCCGCAGGATCGAGCCGTCGTGCTGGTGCACGGTCTCGACCGTGCCCGGCGCATAATCGGCAGTGATCTCGTCGCGTTCGAGGATCAGGTCGAGGCGGTTGACCGCTTCGTTATGGGCGCGGACATAGTCGAAGCTCTTGGTCGATTCCGGGTTGTTGTTGAAGGCGACGCAGGGCGAGATCACGTCGATGAAGGCCGCCCCCTTGTGCTCGATCGCCGCCTTGATCAGCGGCACGAGCTGCGCCTTGTCGCCGGAAAAGCTGCGGCCGACGAACGACGCGCCGAGCTGCAATGCCAAGGCGACGAGATCGATCGGCGAATCGGTGTTGACCGCACCCCGCCGGGCCTTTGATCCCTTGTCGGCGGTTGCCGAGAATTGCCCTTTGGTCAGACCGTACACGCCGTTGTTCTCGACGATATAGACCATGTTGACGGCGCGGCGCAGCGAATGGGCGAACTGGCCGAGCCCGATCGAGGCCGAATCGCCGTCGCCGGAAATGCCGAGATAGACGAGATCGCGGTTGGCGAGGTTGGCGCCCGTCAGGACCGACGGCATGCGCCCGTGCACGCTGTTGAAGCCGTGCGACTTGCCGAGGAAATAGGTCGGCGTCTTCGACGAGCAGCCGATGCCGGAAAGCTTGGCGATGCGGTGCGGCGCGAGGCTGAGCTCGAAGCAGGCCTGGATGATCGCCGCGCTGATCGAATCGTGGCCGCAACCGGCGCACAGGGTTGAAACCGCGCCCTCATAGTCGCGTCGCGTGTAGCCGAGCGTGTTGGTCGGCAGCCTGGGATGATGGAGCCGGGGCTTGGTGATGTAGGTCATGGGGACCTCAGGCAGATGGAAAAGGATTTCGTCGCGGAAATGACGAGGCAGGGCGGGATCACGGCAGCGCTTTGCGGAGCGGGGCGAGGGTGACGACGGCGAGCATGTCGCCGATCGCCTTGACGATGAAGCGCGCGGTGATCGGCGTGCCGTCATAGTGCAGGATCGGGACGAGCCGGGCCGGGTCGATATCGCCGTCGTTCATCAAGAGGGTGCGCAGCTGCGCGTCGCGGTTCTGCTCGACCATGAAGACCCGTTCATGGCCGGCAACGAAATCGAGCAAATCGTCGTGGAACGGGTAGGCCCGCACCCGCATCGTGTCGAGATGGATGCCGCGCTCTTCGAGCGTCTCCAGCGCCTCGGTCATGGCCGCGGCGGTCGAGCCGAAATAAATCGCGCCAAAGCGGGTGGGCTCGCGCGCCATGCGCCTGATCGGGCGCGGCACCAGGCGCTTGGCGGTCTCGAATTTGTGCAGCAGCCGCTGCATATTTTCGACGTAGTCCGGGCCTTCCTCGGAATAGCGCGCGTAGCGGTCTTTGCTGGTGCCGCGGGTGAAAAAGGCGCCGCGCTTCGGATGCGTCCCGGGCAGGGTGCGATAGGGAATGCCGTCGCCGTCGACATCGAGATAGCGGCCGAACTCGACCCCGGCTTCGAGCTGTTCGGCGGTCATCACCTTGCCGCGGTCGTAATGCCGCGTCTCGTCCCAGGCGAGCGGCTGGCACAGCCAGTCGTTCATGCCGATATCGAGGTCGAGCATGACAAAGATCGGCGTCTGCAGCCGGTCGGCGAGATCGAACGCCTCGGCGGCAAAGGCGAAGCTCTCGCTCGGATCCTCGGGGAACAGCAGCACGTGCTTGGTGTCGCCGTGCGAGGCGTGGGCGCAGCTGAGGATGTCGGCCTGCTGGGTGCGCGTCGGCATGCCGGTCGACGGGCTGCCGCGCTGCACGTCGAAGATCACCGCCGGGATCTCGGCGAAATAGGCGAGACCGATAAATTCCTGCATCAGCGAGATGCCCGGGCCGGCGGTTGCGGTAAAGGCACGGGCCCCGTTCCAGGCGGCGCCGACGACCATGCCGATCGATGAGAGCTCGTCCTCGGCCTGCAGGATCGCGTAGCGCTTCTTCTTGGTCTCGGGATCGGTGCGGTAGCGGTGGCAGTGGTTGGCGAAGGCCTCGGCCAGCGACGAGGAAGGAGTGATCGGATACCACGCCGCAACCGTCGCCCCGCCATAGACGCAGCCCAAGGCGGCGGCGTCGTTGCCGTTGATGAAGATGCGCTGGCCGACCTTGTCGACGCGCTCGAGCCGCAGCCCGATCGGGCAGTCGAATTCGTTGAGCGCCCAATCGCGGCCGAGCTGCAGCGCGTGCAGATTGGACTTGATCAGAGTGTCCCTGCCGCGGAACTGCTCGCCGATCAGCTTTTCGATCGCGGCGGCGTCGATATCGAGCAATGCCGACAGCGCGCCGAGATAGATAATATTCTTGAACAGCTGGCGCTGCCGGACGTCGGTGTATTCCTGGTTGCAGATCGCGGTCAGCGGCGCGCCGATCACGGTGATGTCGTCGCGGAATTTCGACGGCGGCAAGGGCTTGGTCGAATCGTAGAACAGGTAGCCGCCGGGTTCGATCTCGGCGATGTCCTCGTCCCAGGTCTGCGGGTTCATCGCGACCATCATGTCGATGCCGCCGCGGCGGCCGAGATGGCCGCTTTCGTTGACGCGCACCTCGAACCAGGTCGGCAGGCCCTGGATGTTCGACGGAAAGATGTTGCGCGAGCTTGCCGGAATTCCCATGCGCAGGATCGATTTGGCGAACAGCGCATTGGCGCTCGCCGACCCCGATCCATTGACGTTGGCGAATTTGACGACGAAGTCGTTGACGCTTTCGATATTTTGTCGGCTCGATCCGGCCACGTTCATACCTCTGGGATTTGGTTGCGGGCGAGCGCCCTGACGCAACTTTCCATCCCCGTGGCCGGGCTCGACCCGGCCATCCACGTCTGCCGTTCGTTCGGCTGTTCCGATTGCCGAGGCGTGGATGCCAGGACCAAGTCCGGGCAAAGGGCACTTGAAGTTATGACTGAATTCATTGCTCGGCTCACCGGCTGCGGCATGCGGGCCCGGCCTGTGTCATGTCGAGCAGGAATTTGCGCATGTCCCACGCCCCGGTCGGGCAGCGTTCGGCGCACAGGCCGCAATGCAGGCAGACATCCTCGTCCTTGGCCATGATCCGCCCGGTCTTGAGCCGGTCGCCGATATAGAGGTCCTGCTCGAGGTTGAGGGCCGGCGCCATCAGCCGCCCGCGCAATTCCGCTTCGCTGCCATTGTCGGTGAAGGTGATGCAATCCATCGGGCAGATATCGACGCAGGCATCGCATTCGATGCACAGCTGCCCGGTGAACACGGTCTGGATGTCGCAATTGAGGCAGCGCTCGGCTTCGAGATAGCCGAGCTTTTCGTCATAGCCGAGCTCGACCTCGACCCGGATATCCGCAAGCGCCACCGCCGTGTCCCTGAGCGGCACCCGGTAGCGCAAATCGTTCGAGATGTCGTTGTCGTAGCTCCACTCGTGGATGCCCATTTTCTGGCTGACCAGGGTCACCCCGGGCGGCGGCCGCTCGCTTACATCCTCGCCGTGGCACAATTTGTCGATCGAGATTGCGGCGTCGTGGCCGTGCGCGACCGCCCAGATGATGTTCTTCGGACCAAAAGCGGCGTCGCCGCCGAAGAACACGCGCGGCAGGGTCGATTGCATCGTCTTCGGGTTGACCTTGGGCATGTCCCAGCGGTCGAATTCGATGCCGATGCCGCGCTCGATCCACGGAAACGCGTTCTCCTGTCCGACCGCGATCAGCACGTCGTCGCACGGGATGTGGGTGTCGGGCTCGCCCGCCGGGACCAGGTTGCGGCGTCCGCGCGAATCGTATTCGGCCTTGACCCTCTCGAACAATACCCCGGTCAGCTCGCCGCCTTCATGGGTGAATTCCTTCGGCACCAGCCAGTTGAGGATCGGGATGCTTTCGTGCATCGCGTCCTCTTTTTCCCACGGCGAGGCTTTCATCTCGTCGAAGCCGCTGCGCACGACGACGGTGACCTCGTTCGCCGCCGAGCCGGCGCGACGAGCGGCAGCAATCCATCGCCGTGTTGCCGCCGCCGAGCACGACGACGCGGCGGCCGATCTTGTCGACATGGCCGAACGAGACGCTGGAGAGCCAGTCGATGCCGATATGGACATTGGCCGCTGCTTCCCGGCGGCCGGGGATGTCGAGATCGCGCCCGCGCGGCGCGCCGCAGCCGACGAAGACCGCATCCCAATCCTCGGCGAGCAGGGCTTTGAGGCTGCCGATGGGTTCGCCGAAACGCGCTTCGACCCCCATCTCGAGGATCAGGTCGACCTCTTCGTCGGTGACCCGCTCGGGCAGCCGGAAGCGGGGGATCTGGGTTCGCATCATGCCGCCGCCCTTGGCATCGCCGTCGAACATCACGCAGCGATAGCCGAGCGGCAACAGGTCGCGGGCGACCGTCAGCGAGGCCGGGCCGGCGCCGATGAGGGCGATGCGCTTGCCGTTCTTCTCGCCCGGGATGGCCGGCAGATAGGGGCGGATGTCGCCCTTGTTGTCGGCGGCGACGCGTTTCAGCCGGCAGATCGCCACCGGTTCCTTCTCGACCCGGCCGCGCCGGCAGGCGGGCTCGCATGGGCGGTCGCAGGTGCGGCCGAGAATGCCCGGAAAAATGTTCGAGTACCAATTGACCATATAGGCGTCGGTATAGCGCCGGTCGGCGATCAGCCGGATGTATTCCGGCACCGGCGTGTGCGACGGGCACGCCCATTGGCAATCGACGACCTTGTGGAAATAGTCCGGGTTACTGATGTCGGTAGGCTGCACTAGGCTCCTCCTGGCGAACGGGGCAACGCCCGGTCCGGCCTCATTTCTGCCCCGGCCATCCGCCCTGTGCAAGTCTGGCCAGGCATCGGTGCGGCCTGGTGAGCGGACTTTGGTCCGGTCGTCATCTTTCTTCTCGTTCGGTCTGCCGTGCAGATATGGTGCAGTTCGGCTGCATGCGCGTGCTCAGGGTGCGGCAGCTTGCCTCATCCCCGCCTGGGGCGCAACAACGGCGGGGTGGCGGCGCCGACCCGAAGGCGCGGCTTGACTTTGATGTGGGAGCGGCGCATCTGCCTTGCCAGAGCATTGTGCTCGCGTCGCAGGGCAGAGTTGCGGCGGCCTTCCCCAAGCGGAAGTCCGTGAGCCGCAGCCGATCGAGCGGAAGCTGCCCCGCGAAAAGTCTGGTTTTCTCCTCCGCTGACATCGCTGGTGCGTTGCATCCTCTAGACCGGATGCGGGCGAGCTTGACCGGCCCCAGCTTCATCATCCTCGACCAAGAAAGAATTAAAACAGTGACAGCATTTCAAGATTTTGGGCTCGTCGAGCCGATTCGGCGCGCGCTCGCCGAGGAGGGCTATGCCGCGCCGACCCCGATCCAGGCCCAGGCCATCCCCCATCTCCTCTCCGGCCGAGACCTGCTGGGCATCGCCCAGACCGGCACCGGCAAGACTGCCGCCTTTGCGCTGCCGATCCTGCAGCGCCTCGCCGCAGCGAGCACCCCACCCGGCAAGCTCACCCCATCCGGCACATCCACCCCATCCGGCAAGCCCGCCCTTGCGCGCAAGACGGCGCGCTGCCTGGTGCTGACCCCGACGCGCGAGCTGGCGATCCAGATTGCCGAGAGCTTTCGTGCATATGGGCGTCATCTCGGGCTGCGCGCGGCGGTCATCTTTGGCGGCGTCGGCCAACAGCCGCAGGTCGCGGCGATGGCGCGCGGCGTCGAGATCCTGGTGGCCACGCCGGGGCGGCTTCTCGACCTGATCGGGCAGGGCCATGTCAGGCTCGATCGCGTCGAGACGTTCGTGCTCGACGAAGCCGACCGCATGCTCGACATGGGCTTCATTCACGATGTCAGAAAAATCGTCGCCATGCTGCCGGTCCGGCGCCAGACGCTGTTGTTCTCGGCGACGATGCCGGCCGACATCGCCAGGCTCGCCGCCGCGATCCTCGACCACCCGATCCGGATCGAGGTGACGCCGTCGGCGACGATCGTGGAAAAGACCGAGCAGCGCGTCATGTTCGTCGAGCGCGCCGACAAGCGGGCCTTGCTGTGCGCGATCCTCCGGGACCCGGCGCTCGCCCGCGTGCTGGTCTTCACGCGCACCAAGCACACCGCCAACCGGCTCGCCGAGCAGCTCGTCCGCTCCGGGTTCGGCGCCGAGGCGATCCACGGCAACAAGTCGCAGAGCGCCCGCCAGCGCGCGCTCGAGGAGTTCCGCGCCGGCACCGTGCGCGTGCTGGTGGCCACCGATATTGCAGCGCGCGGCATCGACATCGACGCCATCACCCATGTCGTCAATTACGAGCTGCCGAACGTCCCCGAGACCTATGTTCACCGCATCGGCCGCACCGCCCGCGCCGGCGCCGGCGGTGCCGCGATCTCGCTGTGCGACACCGAGGAGCGTGCCTATCTGAAGGACATCGAACGGCTGATCGGCCAAAAGGTGCCGGTAGCCGCCGCGCACCCGTTCCGCACCGCGGCCCCGGAGCCTCCGCGGCGGCGCGCCGCCTGAGGCGATTACGCGGGGCGAGCCAAAGGCGGAGCGCAGGCGGCGCCGATGCCCGACCGCCCTGGAAGCGATTCCCCGGGAGAGATATTTTAGGGATATCTTCGAGGCTGGAGGTATGAGTGTCACGTGTGATCGTCGGGAAATGGGGCAAAAATCTCGCCATCAGGTTTCCGGGCGAGATCGCGAAAGCGGTTGGGCTGTGCGACGGCGACCGGGTCGAGATTGAGGCGCATGACGGCGACATCGTCATCCGCCGCCCGATACCGCATTCCACATTGGCGGAGCTGTTCCGAGGCAAGAGCCCCGAAGAATGGCGGACGCTCTATGCTGAGGCCTTCGACTGGGGGCCGGATGTTGGGCGCGAGGCCGTCGAGGAATGACGACTGCGGCCTATGTGCCGAGAAGCGGTGATCTGATCTGGACTGATTTCGACCCGACCAGAGGCAGAGAGCAAGCCGGCCGCCGACCGGCCCTGGTGGTCTCGGCGAGCACCTTCACCGAGAACACGGGCCTTGCGGTCGTGTGCCCGATCACCTCGCGCATCCGCCCATTCCCGACAAGCGTCGTGCTGCCCGCGGGTCTTCCGGTCGTCGGCGAAATTCTGGTCAGTCACATCCGGAGCATCGACACTCAGGCCCGTCCCGTCCATTATGCCGGCGCCGCGATACCTCCGGAAATCGCCCAGGTGGTTCGAGAAAAGCTGAACAGCTTTGTCACGATCTGACAGGCGCGACGGCGTGGACTCGCCACTGGCGAGGGCCTCGGCGCAGAAGGGGCATTTCCGCATTCCCTCCGGAATCTCGTCAGCGGCCATGTTCATCTCCGACCACTTAGAAGGATCGTATCGCCCTCGACAGCCGCGAGCACCAAATTATCGCAGCGGGCGATTCATGAGGCGACGATTTCCGGGGTCTTGTTGGCTAGCCAGCGCCCGAGGATCTCCGGATCGTTGCCATGATCGGCGACGAACAATTCCGCGATCGACCGCCTCAGCACTCGCAGGCGGCCGGCGGATCTTCAGCGACCGCGTGCCGGATCTCGATTGGCAAGGCGGACATCACTGCGGCAGCAGGTGCGCGACCTTGGGTATCACCTCCCGTGCCAGGAGCCGCATCGATTCGTGCCAGGCCTCGGGATTTTCGCTGTAGTCGAAGCAGAACAGCAGGATCGAGCCGAACCCGCCGACCTCGTCGTACATCCGCTCGATCTTTTCGACGACCGTCGCCGGCGAGCCGATCAGCCAGTTGTGCCGGCCGCAATATTCCGGGGTGACGTCGCTGTCGGCGACCTCGGGATCATGCTTGAGGAATTGGATGACGCCGACATCGGTCAGCAGCGGCAGGAAATACTCGCGCATCATCCGGCCCATCATGCCCTCCACGGACAGGCGCCAGGCTTCGGCATCGGTTTCGGCGACGAAGATCTCGCGCACCAGCCGCCAATCGGCGCGCCGCGGCGTGCGGCCGGTGCGGCGCGCGCCCTCCTCGACCGATTCCCAGTGGCTGGCGACATAGGTCGGGTTGAGGTTCAGGCTCATCGGCAGAAAGCCGTGCTCGCCGGCGAGCTTCAAGGTGTCCGAGCCCTTGCTGACTCCGGCGACGCCGATCGGCGGATACGGCTTCTGCAGCGGCTTGATATGCGGCCGCAAGGTGCGCAGCATCAGGTCGGTTTTGGTCACCTTCCAATATTTGCCGGGATAGTCGAACGGCTCGTCCTCGGTCCACAGCTTCAAGATGATGTCGAGCGCCTCGCGCGTCATCTCGCGGTGCTGCCCGGCATTGCCGTCGACGTTGAACATCGCCCAGTCGCTCGGCAGGCCGCTGGCGGCGACGCCGAAATTGAGCCGGCCCTGCGCCATGTGGTCGAGCATGGCGACGCGGTTCGCCAGCTCGGCCGGGTGGTGATAGGGCAACAGAAAGCCGCCGGGCGCGAGCCGGATCTGCTTCGTCTGCATCAGCGCCTGCGCGATCAAGAGATCGGGCGCCGGATGCGGCTCCCAGGGTGCGGTATGGTGCTCGCCGATCCAGGCCTCGGCGAAACCCAGCTCGTCGGCCCAGCGCAGGGTTTCGAGATCCCAGCGATGGCCGTCGGCAAGGCCGCGTTCGGGCGGGTGCGATGGCATGGTGAAGAGGCCGTATTGCATCGTGACCCTCCTTGCTGCCGGTTCGACGCGAAGAAGCGCCCGGTATTTTTAAGCGATGCGCTCCCGGTCGCGCACGAAAAAGCGACAGCGCGGTCAGCCGGAGGCGGCCGAGACGAGGTAGTCCATCGCCGCCGTGACGCCGCCCTTGCCGTGCGGCACGCCGGTCAGCTCGAGCGCCATTTCGACCGCGGCGATCGAACCGAGGATCATCGGCTCGTTCAGATCGCCCATGTGGCCGATGCGGAACACGCGGCCCTGCAGCGGCCCCAACCCGCCGCCGAGCGAGACGTTGAACCTGTCGAGGCAGACCGCCCGCATCCTGTTGGCGTCGTAACCCTCGGGCACCAGCACCGCGGTGACCGAATCCGATTGACCGCGCGGATCGGCGGCGAAAATCTCCGGCCCGTCATTCTGGCGCCAGGCACGCACCGCGCGCCGCGTCGCCTCGGCGAGGCGGTGATGGCGCGCGAACACCTGATCGAGCCCCTCCTCCTCGATCATCCGCAGCGCTTCCTGCAGCCCGTAAAAGAGGTGCACCGGGATGGTGCCGTTCCACACCGCCTGCGAGGTCCCTTCGACCAGCCGGCGCCAATCCCAGTAGACACGCGGCAATTTGGCTGCGGCGCCGGCGGCAAGCGCGCGGGCGCTGACCCCGGTAAAGGCCATGCCGGTCGGCAGCATCAGCCCCTTCTGCGAGCCGGCGACCACGACATCGACGCCCCATTCGTCCATGCGGAAATCCATCGACACCAGGGACGAGATCACATCGACGAGGAACAGCGCCGGATGCCGGGCCGCATCGATCGCGCGCCGCAACTGGGCGATGTCGTGGACGACGCCGGTCGAGGTCTCGTTGTGGACCGCTAATACGGCCTTGATCCGGTGCTCGCGATCGTCGCGCAGCCGGCTTTCGAGGCGGGCCGGGTCGGCGCAGCGGCGCCAGTCGCCGGCCAGCGTCTCGACCTCGATCCCGAAGGATTTGCAGCGCATCCCCCAATTCAGCGAAAAATAGCCGGTCTCGACCACCAGCACCTTGTCGCCCGGCGAGAACAGATTGACCAGCGCAGCTTCCCACGCGCCGTGTCCGGAGGCGGCGTAACCGAGGATCGTCTGATCCGTCTTGAACACCCGCTTGAGGCCGGCAAAGCATTCCTCGGCGATGGCCTTGAATTGTGCGCCGGTGAAATCGATCGTGCCGCGGTCCATTGCCCGCAAAACACGGTCCGGGATATTGGTCGGCCCCGGATTCTGAAAGAAATGATACCCACGACTGACACCCATCGATGCTCTCCGGTCCGATCTGCTGACGTGCCGCCGCGCGCTGTTCTCGCGGGCGACGAACCACAGCATAATCGCGTTGCCGAGAGATGTCTTCGGCGCCGCTCGCCCGACAGCAAAAGAGGCAGGGTGCGGCCCTGCCTCTTTGTCGCTCGCCATCGGTTGCCGGCGGAGCGCTCGCCCTGCCGACACGGCGGTCGCATCCTCCCTAAACTCGGGCCGGCCGCGCTTGCGCGCATATTGGCTCGGAGCGCATTTTGCGCACAGCTGCGACCGATCGTCACGTGAATTTTAACGAAAACCGCAGATCCTTGATCCGGCGCCGCTGTTTTTTCGAGCTCGGGCTGTCGCTGCCGCAATCCGGCCGCCGATGGACAGGTTTCGGCGTCTTCCCTAGAGTGCGCCGGCGACAACCCGCGCGAGGTGCGATGCGTCTTTCCGAGTACTTCCTGCCGCTGTTGCGCGAGAACCCGAGCGAGGCGCAGATCGTCTCGCATCGGCTGATGCTGCGCGCCGGGATGATCCGCCAGTCGAGCGCCGGGATCTATTCCTGGCTGCCGCTCGGCCTGCGCGTCCTGAAAAAGGTCGAGCGCATCGTCCGCGAGGAGCAGGACAAGACCGGCGCGCAGGAAATCCTGATGCCGACGATCCAGCCGGCCGAGCTGTGGCGCGAGAGCGGCCGTTACGAGGATTACGGCAAGGAGATGCTGCGCATCCGCGACCGCCACGACCGCGAGATGCTGTACGGCCCGACCAATGAGGAGCAGGTCACCGAGATCGTCCGCACCGCGATCCGGAGCTATCGCGACTTGCCGAAACTGCTCTATCACATCCAGTGGAAGTTCCGCGACGAGGTGCGGCCGCGCTTCGGCGTCATGCGCGGGCGCGAGTTCCTGATGAAGGACGCCTACAGCTTCGATCTCGACGCGGCCGCGGCCAGGCACTCCTACAACAAGATGTTCGTCGCCTATCTGCGCACCTTTGCCCGGATGGGGCTGAAGGCGATCCCGATGCGCGCCGACACCGGGCCGATCGGCGGCGAGCTTTCCCACGAATTCATCATCCTCGCCGACACGGGCGAAAGCGGCGTCCATGTTCATACCGATTTTATCGAAACCGACCGGGGAGGCTTCGACGGTGTCGGCTGGGAGGCTTCGGCCCTCCAGGAGGTCGTCGATCATTATACCAGCATCTACGCCGCAACCGACGATGTGCATGATCCGGAAGCCGCCGAAAGGTACGGCGACAAGATCGTCAGCAGACGCGGGATCGAGGTAGGCCAGACCTTTTATTTCGGCGACAAATATTCGCGGCCGATGGGGGCCGTCGTCACCGGCCCGAACGGCGAGCCGGCAGCGCTCGAAATGGGGTCGTACGGCATCGGCGTATCGCGTCTCGTCGGCGCATTGATCGAGGCGAACCACGACGAAGCCGGCATCATCTGGCCCGAGAGCGTCGCACCGTTTCGCGTCGGGCTGATCAATCTGCGCGCCGCCGATGCCCGTTGCCGAGATGCCGCCGAGGAGCTCTATGGCAAGTTGCTGAATGCCGGGGTCGAGGTGCTGTACGACGACCGCGATGAATCGCCGGGCATCAAATTCGCCGCGATGGATCTGATCGGCCTGCCCGAGCAGGTCGTCATCGGCCCGCGCGGGATCGCCGCCGGCACGGTCGAGATCAAGCATCGGCGCTCGGGCGAGCGGCGGGAACTTGCCGTCGATGCCGCGCTGGCGCAATTGTCGAGCGCTCGAACCGCAGAAAGCGGCCTGCAGTGACGCTGAAAGAGATTGCTTCCGAAGAAATTGCCGGACAAGCGCTGTTCGACATGGCGAACCTGCGTCCCGAACGCTCTAAATGCGATTAGACCGATCGGCGACTACAGCGAAACACAGGCAACCAAACCCGCAACGTGATCTTCAATACCTTTGAGCGGATGGTCGCGTTCCGCTATCTGCGGGCGCGGCGGGCGGAAGGGTTCGTCTCGGTCATCGCGATCTTTTCGCTGCTCGGGATCGCGCTCGGCGTCGCCACCCTGATCATCGTCATGTCGGTCATGAACGGGTTCCGCGCCGACCTGATGGGCCGCATCCTCGGGCTAAACGGCGATCTCGGGGTCTATGCCGAAGCCGGGCCGCTCGGCGATTTCGCCGCCGCGGCGCAAAAGGTGCGCCGGGTTTCGGGCGTCACCGCCGCGATCCCGATCGTCGAGGGCCAGGTCATGGCGACCACCGATGCGGGCGCGTCAGGCGCGCTGGTGCGCGGTATCCGGCCCGAGGATCTGCGCGCGCTGCGCCTCGTTTCGGACCATATCATCGCGGGATCGCTCACCGATTTCGGCGATGACGGGGTCGCCATCGGCTATCGTCTGGCGCAGCGGCTCGGGGTCGGCCTCGGCGGCCGGGTCACGGTGATTTCGCCGCAGGGGACCGCCACCGTCTTCGGCACGATGCCGCGGATCAAGACCTATCACGTCGCGGCGTTGTTCGATGTCGGCATGTATGAATACGACAACAGCTTCATCTATGCTCCGCTCGCTGCGGCACAGCTGTTCTTTCGTCTGCCGCAGGCGGTCACCGACCTCCAGGTCTCCGTCGCCGATCCCGACCGGGTGCGCGACGAGGCGCGGATGATCGACGCGGCGCTCGGCGGGCAGGCGCGGATCGTCGACTGGCAGCAGGCCAATTCGAGCCTGTTCAACGCGGTCGAGATCGAGCGCAACGTCATGTTCCTGATCCTGACCCTGATCATCGTCGTCGCTGCGTTCAACATCATTTCCAGCATGATCATGATGGTGAAGGACAAAGGCCGCGACATCGCGATCCTGCGGACGATGGGCGCCTCGCGCGGCATGATCCTGCGCATCTTCATGCTGAGCGGTGCCAGCATCGGCGTCGTCGGCACGGCGGCCGGTTTCGGGCTCGGCCTCGTCATCACGAAGAATCTCGAAGCGATCCGGCAGTTCCTGCAATATATGCTGCATGTCGACCTGTTCTCGGCCGAGATCTATTTCTTCACCCGGATCCCGGCGCGGATCGACCCGGGCGAGGTCGCAACCGTCGTGATCATGGCGCTGGCCTTGTCGTTTCTCGCCACCCTTTATCCGTCCTGGCGCGCGGCCCGGCTCGATCCGGTCGAGGCGCTGCGCTACGAGTGAGGCCGCCGATGCCGGCGCCGGTGCTCGATCTGCGCGGGGTGCGCCGGAGGTTCAAGACCGGCGGCGCCGAGATCGTGGTCTTGAACGGGATCGATCTCGTCCTGGCGCCGGGCGAGGTGGTGGCACTGGTCGGGCCGTCAGGGCGCCGGGAAATCGACCCTGCTGCATATCGCCGGGCTGTTGGAGCGGCCGGACGGCGGCGCGGTGCTGATCGGCGGGCGGGATTGCGCCGGCCTGTCGGACCAGGAGCGCACCTTGCTGCGCCGCTCCAGCCTCGGCTTCGTCTACCAGTTCCATCATCTGCTGCCGGAATTTTCGGCCCTCGAAAACGTCATGCTGCCGCAGCTGATCGCCGGCGTTCCGCGCGGCCGGGCGCGGCTGCAGGCGGCGGCATTGTTGGCGGGGGTGGGCTTGGCGCCGCGTACTCGGGCACCGTCCGGGGCAGCTCTCGGGCGGCGAGCAGCAGCGCGTCGCGATCGTCCGCGCGCTCGCCAACGACCCCAAGATCCTGCTCGCCGACGAGCCGACCGGCAATCTCGACCACGCCACCGGCGACAGCGTGCTCGATACGCTCCTCGGGCTCGTCCGCCAGACCGGCCTCGCCGCGCTGATCGCGACCCACAATCTCGACCTCGCCCGCCGTCTCGACCGCATTGTCGCATTGCAGGACGGCCGCCTCCAGCCGGTCGATCAGACCCTGTCCTGATCCTCGCCCGCGGCCGGGTCTTTACGGGGCACTTATGCCCGGACCTGTTGATCCCGATCGAATCTTAATGCGCGACCGTGCATTTGATCGAGCGGCTCATGGAACGCGGCTGAGGATTGCCATGCTTGATGTGCTGATGTTGGCGGGCGGAATCGGCTTCTTCGCCGCCGCCGTCCTCTATGTGCTCGCCTGCGAGAGAATGTGAGATCCGGGATGCTGCTCGACTACGCCCTCGGCGGGATCGTGACGATCGTGATCGCGGTTTATCTGGTCTACGCGCTGATCAACCCGGAGCGGTTCTAGGAACGCGCCATGACGCTCGATGGATGGGTCCAGATCGCGCTGTTCAGCGCGATCGTCATTGCCATTACCCGGCCGTTCGGCGGCTACATGACACGGGTCTTCGCCGGGGAGCGGACGTTGCTGAGCCCGGTGCTGCGGCCGGTCGAGCTTGCGGTCTATTGGTGCTGCGGCGTCGACGAGAAGGAGGAGCAGCACTGGCTGACCTATGCCGTGGCGATGCTGTTGTTCAGCGTCGTCGGCTTTGTCGCCTTGTATGCGCTGCAGCGGCTGCAATGGTATCTGCCGTTCAATCCGCAGGGCCAGACCGGGGTCGGGCAGAGCCTCGCCCTCAATACGTCGGTCAGTTTCATCACCAATACCAACTGGCAGGCCTATGTGCCGGAAGCCACGATGGGCTACCTCGTGCAGATGGCCGGCCTCACCGTGCACAATTTCGTCTCGGCGGCGACCGGCATCGCGTTGGCGCTGGCGCTGATCCGCGGCTTCGTGCGGCGCGAGGCCAAGGCGATCGGCAATTTCTGGGTCGATCTGACCCGCTGCACGCTCTATGTCCTGCTGCCGATCTCGGTGGTGATGGCGCTGGCGCTGGTGTGGCAAGGGGTGCCGCAGAACCTCGGCGCCTATGTCGATGCGACGACCGTCGAGGGCGCAAAGCAGGTTATCGCGCAGGGTCCGGTTGCCTCGCAGGAAGCGATCAAAGAGCTCGGCACCAATGGCGGCGGTTTCTTTAACGCCAACTCGTCGCATCCCTACGAGAACCCGAACCCGGTGACCAATTTGATCGAGCTGGTTTCGATCTTCGCGATCGGGGCAGGGCTGACCAACGTCCTGGGCCGTATGGTCCGCGACGAGCGCCAGGGCTGGGCGATTTTTGCCGCGATGGGTCTGCTGTTCCTCGCCGGCGTGACCGTCACCTATTGGTCCGAAGCGCACGGCAACCCCGCCTTTACCGCCCTACATGTCGATGCAGCGCCGAGCGCAACGCAGCCGGGCGGGAATATGGAGGGTAAGGAGGTACGGTTCGGCCCCGCGCTCTCGGCGTTATGGGCCACGGTGACGACCGACACCTCGTGCGGGGCGGTCAATTCGATGCATGACAGCTACCTGCCGATCGGCGGCATGGTGCCGCTCGTCAACATGCAGCTCGGCGAGGTGATCTTCGGCGGCGTCGGCTCGGGGCTCTACGGCATGCTCGGCTTTGCCATCGTGGCGATGTTCGTCGCCGGGCTGATGGTCGGGCGCACTCCGGAATATCTCGGCAAGAAGCTCGAAGCGAAGGAGGTCAAGATGACCATCCTCGCGCTCCTCAGCCTGCCCTTGTCGATCCTCGGCTGGACTGCGCTCGCGGTGGTCCTCCCGGCCGGGCTCGCCGGCATCGCCAATGCCGGCCCGCACGGTTTCAGCGAGATCCTCTACGCCTACACCGAGGGCACCGCCAACAACGGCAGCGCCTTTGCCGGACTCTCCGCCAACACGCTTTTTTACAACACCACGATTGCCGCGGCGATGCTGATCGGCCGGTTCATCTTCGTGATCCCGCTATTGGCGGTGGCCGGGTCATTGGCGCAGAAAAAGCTGCTGGCGCCCTCGGCCGGCACCTTTCCGACCAACCGGCCGCTGTTCGTCGGCCTCCTGGTCGGGGTCGTCCTGATTATCGGCGGGCTGACCTATTTCCCGGCGATCTCGCTGGGACCGGCGGTCGAGCAGATCGCGATGAACCAGGGCAAGCTCTACGCCGGCCCGTGAGCAGCTGAATTCCCGAGGAATATCACGATGACCGACCTATCCCCGATGATCGGTGTTCCGCCGACCGGGCTCTACAAGCGCAATCTGCGGCCGATGGCGCTGTTCGACCGCTCGCTGATCGTGCCGGCGATCTGGGCGTCGTTCCGCAAGCTCGATCCGCGCACCCTGGTCAAGAACCCGGTCATGTTCTGCGTCGAGATCGTCTCTGCACTGACGACTCTATTCTTCCTGCGCGACCTGATCATCGGCGTGGGCCTTCAGCCCACGGACTGGTTCCGTGGGGGCAAGGTGGTCGGCGGCAACGCGTTGTTCTCGGGTCAGATCGCGATCTGGCTGTGGTTCACCGTTTTGTTCGCCAATTTCGCCGAAGCCGTGGCCGAGGGGCGCGGCAAGGCCCAGGCCGATGCGCTGCGCCGCACCCGGACCGAGACCAGGGCGAAGCGCATCGAGGCCGCCCGATCGCGCGCCTTCGACCTCGTCGACGCTGCCGCGCTGAAGCCCGGCGACCTCGTGCTGGTCGAGACCGGCGATCTGATCCCGAGCGACGGCGAGGTCATCGAGGGTGTGGCCTCGGTCGACGAATTCGGCGATCACCGGCGAATCGGCGCCGGTCATCCGCGAGAGCGGCGGCGACCGTTCGGCCGTCACCGGCGGCACAAGGGTCACCTCGGATTGGCTCAAGGTGCGGATCACCGCGGCGCAGGGCTCGACCTTTCTCGACCGCATGATCGCGCTGGTCGAGGGCGCGGTGCGCCAGAAGACGCCGAACGAGATCGCGCTCAACATCCTGCTCGCCGGCATGACCCTGATCTTCGTCTTCGCCACCGTGACGATTCCGAGCTTTGCGTCCTATGCCGGGGGTGCGGTCTCGGTGGTCGTCCTGATCGCGCTGTTCGTCTGCCTGATCCCGACGACGATCGGCGCCCTCTTATCGGCAATCGGCATCGCCGGCATGGACCGGCTGGTGCGCTTCAACGTTCTCGCGATGTCGGGCCGCGCGGTCGAGGCCGCCGGCGATGTCGACACCCTGCTGCTCGACAAGACCGGGACGATCACCCTCGGCAACCGCCAGGCGACCGAGTTTCTGGCGTTGCCCGGGGTCGACGAGGCCGAGCTGGCCGACGCCGCGCAAATCGCCTCGCTGTCGGACGAGACCCCGGAAGGGCGCTCGATCGTCGTGCTGGCGAAGGAAAAATACGGGCTGCGCGGGCGCGAGATGGCGCCGCTCGATGCCCGCTTCGTCGCGTTCTCGGCGCAGACCCGGATGAGCGGCATCGACGTCGACGGCGTCTCGATCCGCAAGGGCGCGGTCGACGCCGTCATCGCGTTTGCCGAAGGCGGCAGCGCCGGGCCGGTCCGGCGCAGTTCAGCGGCAGGTGCCCAGGCGGCATTGCGGGTTGCGCCGGTCTCCGAGGCGGTACGCCAGACCACCCTGATCGCCGATCGAATCGCCAAGGAGGGCGGCACCCCGCTCGCCGTCGCCAAGGACGACCGCCTGCTGGGCGTGATCCACCTGAAGGACATCGTCAAAGGCGGCATCCGCGAGCGCTTCGCCGAATTGCGGAGGATGGGCATCCGCACGGTCATGATCACCGGCGACAACCCGCTGACCGCGGCGGCGATCGCCGCCGAATTGGGGGTCGACGATTTCCTTGCCCAGGCCAGGCCCGAGGACAAGCTCGCGCTGATCCGCGCGGAGCAGGCCAGCGGCAAGCTCGTCGCGATGTGCGGCGACGGCACCAACGATGCGCCGGCATTGGCGCAGTCGGATGTCGGCGTGGCGATGAACACCGGGACGATGGCGGCGCGCGAGGCCGGCAACATGATCGATCTCGACAGCGATCCCACGAAGCTGATCGAGATCGTCGAGATCGGCAAGCAATTGCTGATCACCCGCGGCGCATTGACCACGTTCTCGATCGCCAACGATGTCGCCAAGTATTTCGCGATCATCCCGGCGATGTTCATGGCGTTCTATCCGCAGCTCGGCATCCTCAACATCATGCGGCTGCACAGTCCCGAGAGCGCGATCCTGTCGGCGATCGTCTTCAACGCGCTGATCATCATCGCGCTGATCCCGCTGGCGCTGCGGGGCGTCAAATACCGCCCGATCGGTGCGGCCGGCATCCTGCGCCGCAACCTGCTGGTCTACGGCGTCGGCGGGATCGTCGTGCCGTTCATCGGCATCAAGCTCATCGACCTCGCCGTCACCGCCATCGGCCTTGCCTGAGGACTGCATCCATGCTGCGGCAAATCCGTCCTGCAATCATGATGATCGTCGTCATGACGGTCATCACCGGCCTCGTCTACCCGCTCGGCATGACCGGGCTTGCCCAGCTGCTCTTTCCGCATCAGGCCAATGGCAGCCTGATCGAGCAGGACGGCAAGGTGATCGGCTCCGAGCTGATCGGCCAGAACTTCACCTCCGACAAATATTTCCATGGCCGGCCGTCGGCGACGACCGAGCCCGATCCCAAGGACCCGACCAGGACGGTCGCGGTGCCTTATGCCGCCGACAATTCGAGCGGCTCGAACCTCGGGCCGACGAGCCAGGCGCTGGTCGACCGGGTCAAGGGCGATGCCCGGAAGCTCGCCAAGGAGAACCCGTCCGACCCGATTCCGGTCGATCTGGTGACGAGTTCGGCGAGCGGTCTCGACCCGGACATCACCCCGGCCGCCGCCCTCTTCCAGGTGCCGCGCGTCGCGAGATCACGCCATCTCGACCCCGCCAAGCTGCGCGCGCTGGTCGCCGGGCAGACGGACGACCGGGTTCTCGGCATCCTCGGCGAAAAGCGGGTGAACGTCCTCGCGCTGAACCTTGCGCTCGATCGGCTGCACTGACACGGCCGCAATACGCTAGAATGAACGCATGGCGGAGCGCGAGGGCAGGCCGTCGCCGGAAGCGCTGCTGGCGGCGGCAAGGCAGGAAGGCCGCGGCCGGCTGAAAATCTTTCTCGGCGCGGCACCGGGGGTCGGCAAGACCTACGAGATGCTGATGTCGGCCCAGGCCAGGCGGCGCGAAGGGGTCGACGTCGTCGTCGGCATCGTCGAGCCGCACGGGAGGCGCGAGACCGAGGCGTTGCTCGAAGGCCTCGAGGCGATCCCCCGGCAGCAGGTCGAATACAAGGGTCACCTGCTGGCCGAAATGGATCTCGACGCGATCCTGAAGCGCCGGCCGCAACTCGTCCTCGTCGACGAACTCGCCCACACCAACGCCCCCGGCTGCCGGCACCCCAAGCGTTATCTCGATGTCGAGGAGCTGATTGCCGCCGGCATCGATGTCTTCGCGACGCTCAACATCCAGCACGTCGAGAGCCTCAACGACGTCGTCGCCCGGATCACCCGGATCCGCGTGCGCGAGACCGTGCCCGACAGCGTTCTCGACCAGGCCGACGACATCGAAATCATCGATCTCTCGCCGGAGGATTTGATCAAGCGCCTGCACGAGGGCAAGGTCTATGTGCCGCAGCAGGCCGAGCGCGCCGTCCGTCACTTCTTCTCGACCGGCAATCTGACGGCATTGCGCGAGCTGGCGCTGCGCCGCACCGCCCAGCGCGTCGACGAGCAGCTTTTGTCGCATATGCGCGAGCATGCGATTGCGGGCCCGTGGCCGGCGGGCGAGCGGGTGCTCGTCTGCGCCAGCGAAGCGCCGGGCGCCGCCGGGCTGATCCGCTATGCCCGGCGGGTGGCGGACCGCCTGCGGGTGCCGTGGATGGCGATCTATGTCGAAACCGCACGGACCCAGCGGCTGACCGACGCCGAGCGCGACCGCATCGCCGACCATTTGCGGCTCGCCGAGCGGCTTGGCGCCTCGGCGATCACGATCCCCGGCAGCAGCATCGTCGACGAAATCGTCGCCTACGCCGAGTCGAACAACATCACCCAGATCGTCATCGGCAAATCCGACCGGTCGCGCTGGTTCGAGATCCTGCACGGCTCGGTCGTCCACGATCTCGTGCGCAAGACCGGCCAGATCAGCGTGCACGTGATCTCGGGCGGCGAAGGGGAACCCGTTCCGGCAAAGCCGATCGAGACTCGCCTGCCGCAGCCGCCGCTCCGCCTCGGCCATTATGCGGGCGCCGCGGCCGTCGTCGCCGCCGCTCTCGGGCTCGGCCTGTTGCTCAAAGCGTTCGTCGCGGTCCAAAGCATCTCGCTGGTGTTTCTGACGGCGGTGCTCGCCTCGGCCGTCGCCTGGGGCCTGCTGCCGTCGCTGTTCGCCTGCTTTATCAGCGTGCTCGCCTACAACTTTTTCTTCCTTCCGCCGCTCTATACCTTCACGATCGCCGACCCCGAGAATGTCGTCGCGCTGTTCTTTTTTCTGATCGTGGCGGTCATCGTCAGCAACCTGACGGCGGCGACGCGCCGGCAGGTCGTGACCGCGCGCTCGCGGGCAAAGACGACAGCCGCGCTTTACGCCTTCAGCCGCAAGGTCGCCGGGATCGGCGCGCTCGACGATCTGTTATGGGCGGCCGCCTATCAGGTCTCGTCGATGCTGAATGTCCGCACCGTTATCCTGATGCCGGACAAGGGGGGTGAAGGGCTCGAGGTCGCCGGCGGCTATCCGCCCGAGGATCGGCTCGACGACGCCGATATCGCCGCGGCGCGCTGGAGCTGGGAACATAATCGCGCGGCGGGACGCGGCGCCGACACCCTGCCCGGCGGCAAGCGGCTGTTTCTGCCGCTGCACACCGGCAGCGGCCCGGTCGGCGTGATCGGCATCGACCGCGACACGCCCGGCCCGTTGCTGACGCCGGACGAGCGGCGGCTGCTCGATGCGCTCGCCGACCAGGCGGCGGTGGCGATCGAACGCATCTCGCTCGCCAAGGGGCTCGACGAGGCGCGCGTGCTGGCCGAGACCGAGCGGCTGCGCGCGGCGCTGCTGACCTCGATCTCGCACGATCTGCGGACGCCGCTCGCCTCGATCCTGGGCGCCGTGTCGAGCCTGCGCGGCGACCCGGAGAAATACGGCGCGGCCGAGCGCGAGGAGCTGCTGGCGACGTTGCAGGACGAAGCGGAGCGCTTGAACCGGTTCGTCGCCAACCTGCTCGACATGACCCGGCTCGAATCGGGGGCAATCGAATTGCAGCTCGATCTGATCGAAATCGACGAAATCGTCGGCGTGGCGCTGCGGCGGGCGGAGAGCGTCCTCGGGCATCATCGCGTCGCGGTCGATATCGCACCCGATCTGCCGATGCTGCGCCTCGACGCGGTGCTGTTCGAGCAGGTGCTGTTCAACCTTCTCGACAATGCGGCGAAATATTCGCCGGCCGGCAGCCGCATCGATCTCCGCGCCAGCCGCGACGGCGGGCTTGTCGAGATCGAGATCGTCGATGAGGGGCCGGGCATCCCGCCTGCCGATCTCGAACGCGTCTTCGACAAGTTCTATCGCGTGCAGGCGCAGGACCGCCGCCGCGCCGGCACCGGGCTCGGCCTCGCCATCTGCCGCGGCTTTGTCGAGGCGCTCGGCGGCTCGATCGTCGCCCGCAACCGGCGCGACCGCTCCGGCGCGGTGCTGACGATCCGGATGCCGGTGGTGCCGGAAATCGGCGCAAAGCGGCAGCCGGTCATGGTGCATGGCTAGGGGCGGCATCGTCACCGTCCTCGTCGTCGACGACGAGCCGCCGATCCGCCGCCTGCTTCGCACCAGCCTCGGCGCCTCCGGCTACGCCGTCGCCGAAGCGGAGGATGCCGCCGCCGCGATGCGATCGCTGACCGCCGACAAACCCGACCTGGTGATCCTCGATCTCGGCCTGCCGGACCAAAGCGGGCTCGCGCTGATCGGCGAGATCCGCAAGCAATCGGCGGTGCCGATCGTGGTGCTGTCGGCGCGCCACGACGAGCGCGCCAAGGTCGAGGCGCTCGACCTCGGCGCCGACGATTATGTCGGCAAGCCGTTCGGCATGGCCGAGCTGACGGCGCGGCTGCGCGCGGCGTTGCGCCATGCCTTTCAGGCACAGGGCGAGCTGCCGGTCTTTGTTTCGGGCGATCTCGCGGTCGATCTGGTGCGCCGCCACGTCACCCGCGGCGGCCATGCCGTCAAGCTGTCGCCCAAGGAATTCGACCTGCTGCGCCATCTCGTCATGCATGCCGGCAAGGTCTTGACCCACCGCCATCTGCTGCGCGAAGTCTGGGGTCCGGCCCAGGCCGACGAGGTGCAGTACCTGCGCGTCTTGATCCGCGGGCTGCGCCACAAGCTCGAACCCGATCCGGCCCGGCCGAGCCATATCCTGACCGAACTCGGCGTCGGCTACCGCCTCCAGCTGCCGCCCGAGCAGCGCGCCTGAACGAGCGGCCGGTCGCGCGCTCCGGCGTCCCGAAACATTGTCTTCCGGGCAGTGAGCAGGCAAGCTCGCGTCAACCGCAAGCAAGGGAGGATGCAAGCGATGCCGATCGAACCGATGCTGACCGAAGAAATGCCGGCGAGCGCGCTCGTCGCCCGAGTGCTCGAAGAGGCCGGGATCGAGATGGTTTTCGGCATCTCCGGCGGCCATACCGGCCGCATCGTCTCGGGGCTCAGCAAATACCAGAACTCGATCCGCACCGTTCTGGTGCGCGAGGAGTCGCTGGGTGGGGTCATGGCCGAGGTTTACGGCCGGTTGACGCGGCGGCCCGGCGTGCTGCTCGGCCAGGGTCCCTGGGTGCTCGGCAACGGGCTGATCGGCACGATCGAGGCATATCTGTCGAGCTCGCCGATGCTGCTCCTGACGGATTTCAGCGACGCCCCGCGCTTCACCTTGCACGCGCCCTACCAGCAGGGCACCGGCGACTGGGGCAGCTGGGACGCGCGCCGCGCCTTTGGCGGCGTCACCAAGCACGTCATGCAGGCGCACGACCCGGTTGCCGCGGTGCAGGCGACCCAGCTCGGCATCAAGCACGCGCTGGCCGGGCAGCCGGGACCGGTCGCGATCCTCTACAGCCATGATTCGCTGGCCGGGACGGTCGCGCCGGACTCGCAGCCGATGCTGTACCCGACCCGCTATTATCTGCCGCCGGCCCCGCCCCCGGCCGATGCGAAGCAGGTCGAGGCTGCCGCCGCCGCCCTCCTCGCCGCGCAAAGGCCGGTGCTGATCGCCGGCAACGGCATCCGCATTGCCCAGGCCTATGACGCGCTGCGCCAGCTCGCCGAAGCGGCCGGCCTGCCGGTGGCGACGACGGCGGCCGGCAAGGGCTGCTTTGCCGAGACCCATCCGCTGGCGCTCGGGGTCTTCGGCACTTTCGGCACCGCAGCGGCGAATGCCTGCGTCGCCGAGGCCGATCTCGTTCTCGTGGTCGGCTCGAAACTGTCGCCGAGCGATACCGCCTGGGAAAACCGGGCATTGCTCGACCCGACGCGGCAGAGCTTCGTGCAGATCGACATCGAGCCGCGCAACGCCTCGTGGAACTATCCGGCCGAGCACGTGCTGCTCGGCGACGCCGCGGCGATCCTCGCCCAGCTGGTCGCGGAGGTGAGGGCGCGCGGGGCAGGGCGCCGCCGGGAGGCCGAGCGCCGCATCGCCGCCCATCGCGAGCGCCACGGCTACTTCAACGACCGCGCCTATTTCGCCGACGACAAGCCGATCCTGCCGCAGCGGGTGATCGGCGAGTTGCAGCGCGGGCTGCCGGAGAACGCGATCGTCACCTGCGACGCCGGCGAGAACCGCATCATGATGACGCATTTCTACCAGACCAAGCGGGCCGAGGGCTTTTTGCAGGCCGCCGGCTCGGGGCCGATGGGCTTTGCCCTCCCGGCGGCGCTCGGGGCCAAGCTCGTCCACCCGGACCGGCCGGTCGTCGCGGTATGCGGCGATGGCGGGTTCGCGATGACCATGAACGGGCTGATGACCGCGGTCGAACGGGACATCCCGATCATTGTCGTCATCTTCAACAACAACGCACTCGGCTGGGTGTTGCACGGCTCGGGGCCGTTTGCGGCGGAGTTCAACGATTGGGATCACGCCGCGATCGCCCGCGCTCTCGGCTGCCGCGGCGTGCGGATCGAAGACCCGGCGGCGCTGGGGCCGGCATTGTCCGATGCGCTCTCGGCGCACGCCCCGACCGTGCTCGACGTGCGCACCTCGCTCGCCGTCACCTTTGCCGACATCACCTCGCAACTGGCAAAAGACGCGTCTCCACGGCGGAGATAGGATCGAAATCGATGGGGGAGAGATGCCATGATCGCCAGACGGCAGAGCCGCCGCGAAATTCTCAAGAACGCAGCGGCGCTCGCCGCAGCCGCTTCGGCCGGCGGCGTCATTGGGCGCGCCGCGGCGCAGGTTAAGGGGGGCACCATGCCATCGCATGCGCAGATCGACGCGGTGCTGAGCCGCGGGACCGAATCCGGGGAGGTGCCGGGCGTCGTCGCGATGGCGGCGACCGACAAGGGGGTTATATACGAGGGCGCGTTCGGCAGGCGCGATCTCGCCAAGGGCTCGGCGATGACGCCCGACACGATCTTCCGCCTCGCCTCGATGACCAAGGCGATAACCTCGGTGGCGGCGATGCAGCTCGTCGAGCAGGGCAAGCTGTCGCTCGAGGAGCCGATCGGAAAAATCCTGCCGGAACTCGCGTCGCCGCAGGTGCTGGCAGGGTTCGACGCGTCGGGCGAACCCCAGCTGCGGCCGGCGAAGCGCCCGATTACCCTGCACCTTCTGCTGACCCACACCGCCGGCTTCGCCTACGACATCTGGGACACCTCGATCCAGCGCTACATCAAGGTCACCGGCACGCCGCCGGGGTCCACCGGAAAGCTCGCTTCGCTGCGCCTGCCTCTCGTCTTCGACCCGGGCGAGCGCTGGGAGTACGGCATCAATCTCGATTGGGCCGGCCGCGCCGTCGAAGCCGCCAGCGGCCAGCCGCTCGACGCCTATTTCCGCCAGCACATCCTCGGGCCGCTCGGCATGACCGACACCGATTACGTGTTCTCGCCGGCGCAGCAGCCGCGCCTGGTCACCGCGTACCAGCGCGAGGCCGGCGGGAAGCTGGAGCCGATCGCGGTCGAGACGGCCCCGCCCAAGCGGGAATTCTGGAGCGGCGGCGGCGGCCTCTATTCGACGGCGCGCGACTATCTGGTCTTCCTGCAGATGCTGCTGCATCAGGGCAGCTTCAACGGCGTCCGCCTGCTGCGCCCGCAGACGGTTGCGCTGATGGGGCGCAACCAGATCGGCGCCATCGATGCCGGGATTTTGAAGACGGCGATGCCCGAGCGCTCGAATAACGTCGATTTCTTCCCCGGCATCCCGTGCAAATGGGGGCTGGCCTACATGATCAACACGCGGCCCGGGCCGAACGGCCGCAGCGCCGGCAGCCTGACCTGGGCCGGGATCTACAACACCTATTATTGGCTCGATCCGCACAAGCACGTTGCCGGCGTGATCATGACCCAGATCCTGCCCTTCGCCGATTACCCCGCGGTCGCCCTCTATGGCCGCTTCGAGCGCGCCATGTACACGGCGCTGGAGGCTGCGTGACGGGTGACGTTCAGAAGCGCCATACCCGCCTGCCTGGGCAAGAGGCGTCGATGCGATCAGTTCGCTCGATACGCATGAGAAGACCGACCTCGCCGATTTACGGCGGGAAATTGCCCAGCTCGAGCTCCGGCTCAGCAAATGGGTCATCGGCGTCGGCATCGCCGCGACATTGGCGGCCGGCGGCATGATCTGGACCGCAATACAGGTTTTATTGCGGGCGTTCCCGCATTCCTGAGCGCGCGCGGCCGGCAAGCGCGCCCTCAGCGCAAAGCAGCAATGCGGGCCGGCCGGCGACGCAGCCCAGGCCCGCCACATCCTGATATAACACGAAGATGCTGACCCTTTCCGGCGTGACCTACCGCATCGACCGGCGCCGGGCATTGCTCGACCGGGCGAGCGCGCAGATCCCGGACGGCGCCAAGGTCGGGCTGGTCGGCCGCAACGGCGTCGGCAAATCGACGCTTCTCAACCTCATCCGCGGCCTCTTGCAGCCGGAGGACGGCACGATCGAGCTGCCGCGCGGCTGGCGGATCGGGTTTCTCGCCCAGGAGGCGCCGGGCGGACCGGCGACCCCGCTCGAAACGGTGCTCGCCGCCGATCGCGAGCGCACGCGCCTCATCGCCGAGCGCGACGCCGGACCGGCGCCGTTGCGCGCAGCAGAGATCGAGACCCGGCTCCTCGAGATCGACGCCTATTCGGCGCCGAGCCGTGCGGCGCGCGTCCTCGCCGGGCTCGGGTTCGACGACGCAATGCAGCGCCGGCCGATCGACGGCCTTTCCGGCGGCTGGCGAATGCGGGTCGCGCTGGCCGCAATCCTGTTCACCGAGCCGGACCTCCTATTGCTTGACGAACCGACCAATCACCTCGATCTGGAAGCCTCGCTGTGGCTCGAACGATTTTTGCGCTTCTATCGGCGCACATTGATTTTGGTCAGTCACGATCGTGGCGTCCTGAACGCGGTGACGACAACGACCCTGCACCTCGAACAGGGAAAGCTGACCGCCTATTCCGGCGGTTTCGACGCCTTTTTGCGGGCGCGTGGCGAAAACGCACAGCGCGCCGAGGTGCTGGCGCGCCAACAGGCCGATCAGCGCCAGCGGCTGCAAGCCTTTGTCGACCGCTTTCGTGCCAAGGCGTCTAAGGCGCGCCAGGCGCAGAGCCGACTGAAGGCGCTGGCTCGGCTCGAACCCGTCGTGCTTGCCACGCGCGAGCCGACGCCGCGGATCACCTTCCCCGATCCGGCGCGGTTGAGCCCGCCGCTGATCTCGCTCGAACGGGCGAGCGTCGGCTATATGCCCGGCAAGCCGGTATTGTCGCGACTCGATCTGCGGCTGGACCCCGAGGATCGGATCGCGCTGCTCGGCGCCAACGGCAACGGCAAGACGACCCTCGCGCGCCTGCTGGCCGGGCGCCTGGCGCCGCTGGCGGGACGGGTAACGCGGTCGCCGAAGCTCAGCTGCGGCTATTTCGCGCAGCACCAGATCGAGGAAATGCGGCCGCAGGATTCGCCCTTCGACCATTTGTCGGAGCTGATGCCCGATGCGCCGCCCGAATCGGTGCGTGCGCGTCTCGGCGGTTTCGGCTTCAGCCAGGACAAGGCGTTCGTGGCGGTGGCCGATCTGTCCGGCGGCGAGCGGGCGCGGCTCAACCTCGCCCTCGTCACCCACGATGCCCCGGCTTTGCTGATCTTGGACGAGCCGACCAACCATCTCGACATCGAAACCCGCGAAGCGCTCGTTCAATCGATCGAGGAGTTTGCCGGCGCGGTCGTGCTGGTGAGCCATGACTGGCATCTCATCGACCTCGTGGCCGACCGGCTCTGGCTGGTGGCCGCGGGCACGGTGCAGCCGTTCGAGGGCGATCTCGACGATTACCGGCGCCTGGTGCTCGAGCGCGGCGCAAGGGCGGGGGACGGCACCGCGGATGAACCCGACAGCCGCCGCAACGCGCGCCGCCGCGCCGCCGAGAAACGGCGCGAGCTCGGTCCGTTGCGCGACCGGGCTCGCCGCGCCGAGGAGGCGATCGGCCGCCTGACCGAAGAACGGTCGGCGCTCGAGCGCGGGCTCGCCGAGCCACAGGCATCGGCGTCGGACCGGGTCGCGATGTCAGCCGCGCTCAAAAGGCGGGCCGAGCTCATCCGATTGATCACCCGGGCGGAAACCGAATGGCTCGCGGCGGCCGAGGCGCTGGAGCGCGAATCGGCCTGGTAAGTGGGGTCAGCGGCGGGCAGAAGGCGGATATACCGAGCCGGGACTTGCCGGGAGCCGCGCGGTATCGCATGGTTGGTCCGCAATTACGATTTGGCGAGCGCCTGAAGACCGACCGGAAGGGACAAGGGCGCGGGGCCGCGCGGTCGCGCGAAATTTTAACCAGCAAGAATCGCGCCGTTTACACGCGGCGAATAGTCGCAGATGGCGCCGACACCATGGATTTACTTTGACAAATGGGCTGAGATCAGTCTATCCCCTCCGCTTGAAGCAGGTGTTCTCTTTTCGAGTTGAGGCTTCGTAAGCCACACCGGAGCGTCTGCCGGCGCTCCGCCCTCACGGAACAGGTTTGCCCATGGCCGACACTCCCGCGATCACCGACCGCAACCTCGAAGCCTCGACAAACATTTCCCTGAAACGGGAGCCGGTCTGCTTTGCTTTTCTGTCGGCGCGCTCGATCTCATCGCCGATGCCCATCAATTCGATCAACCTCGATCTCGCCTCAGCCGATTATTTCGACGGCCGGGCCTCGCTGTGGACGACGCTCGAAATGCGCTCGGCGGTTAATGAGCACCATCCGACCGGGTTGCTTGGTTTCGATGAAACTTTTTTGCGGCCGTTCGCCCGCGCCCTGATCGAGGCGGCGACGACCCGCGCCACCTACAGAATGACAATTCTCCAGGAACCGCGTGATTCCGAGCGGTGCCGCGTCGTCGAGTATCTGACCGGACCGGGGAAGGCGCTGAGAGAGCTGATCTTGCAGCCCTTCGACAATATCGTTCTGGTCAGTGCCGCCGCCGCGAAGGACGCGGAAGAGACGCTGTTCCAGCTGCCGCGATCCGACAGCTTTCTGCGCGCCTTCGCCAAGATGGCCTATGTCGCCGATCAGGCGCTGCACGATTTGCTCGAAGATATGGAGCGCCTGGCGCACCAGCACCGGCCGCCAGCCAATCCTAGCCGTTGCCCTAGTCGATAACCGGCCGGCACGCGCTCCGGGCGGCATGGCAAGGCGGCCGCAAGCCCCTTGCCACGCCGCTTAGGCGATCGCGCCGGCTCGACAGCGGGCTTAATTCGGCTTCGGGCCGGGCATATATTTGGGCGATGGTTCCGGCATCGGCGCAGCAGGCGGCGGCGGGTTGCTGACGTTACCGGATTGGATGCGGCTGAGCTCCTCGCGGTTCAGCTGCGCCGTGGTGTCTCCGTTTACCGGATGCGCCATCTTACCGTGCATCGGATGATGCATCGCGTGCGCATGGCGATGCATCGGCGGCGCCGCCGATGTCGAAGCCGCTGCTGGCGCCGGCATCGCGGCAGGCGGTGGGGCAGCTGGCGCACCGCCGCTGTACGGGGTCATGCCGGGTCCGCCCGGGTTCGGACCGGCGGTGCCCATCGGGTTGCCGCCACTGGGGTTCTGCGCCCACACCGGCGCGGCAATCGCGAGCGCGGCAGCGACCGCAACGCCAGTCAAGAGATGCTTCATGCCTTTGATCCTTCTATAGCAGTTCCGGATTGGCCAACACGTAACGGAAGCTTGTTCTACCCTGCGAGGTCTCCACCCGGCCGCGGAGAGAACGGCGCAGCGCGCCGACCCGTTCCCGCGAACACGCAACCCTACTGTGTTACGTGTTTTCCTCGGCCAGACATGGATAATATGATCGACGGCGGCTGCTTTCAAGCGCCTGGGTAGCTCAGTACCCAACTGAATAACGGCAGAAGCGAGAGTTTCCGGCACCAGCCGATCACTGCGCCGTAAAGTTGGCCCAGCTATGCCGTCTGCCGTCCGATGCCAGGTGGCTCTCTTCATCGCGGCCGGACCCGTCGCGCCCGCACCGCGTTCCATCACCACGTTCCAGGATGGACCGAGTGGTCGGCATTGAGCCAATCGGCAGCTCGAGCCA
This sequence comes from uncultured Alphaproteobacteria bacterium, assembly GCA_963814865.1. GTDB lineage: Bacteria > Pseudomonadota > Alphaproteobacteria > ATCC43930 > CGMCC-115725 > AP-15. The sequence goes on from CAWFEN010000010.1 coordinate 511,030, forward strand.
CCCGCGCGCGGACGGGCTCAAGTGGAGTCCCCGCTCTGCTCCCAAGCATTGTTCAATTGCGGGCGTCGACCCCAACCGGGTTTGCCTCAGCTCGCCCCGTACGGCAGCGGCCGGGCCGTGTTCATCGAGCTTTGGCTGGGCTTGCTGGGGGTCTTCTTGGTCTTTGACGATTTGGTCGTCTTCGCTTTGCTGCCTTTCTTGGTCGACTTTTTGCTGGTCGATTTCGATGATGAGGTCTTCTTGGGTTCCGCCTGCGCCGGCGCAGCCGCGGGGGTACTTTCAGGGGCCGCTGTCGGCGCCGCGGCGGGGGTGCCGCCGGGGGCCGGGCTGGCCTGGGCATTGGCATTGGTCGGGACCGTACCGGCACCGAGGATGGTAAGCAGGGCGATCGCCGAAATAAGCGCCTTCATTATCGGAACTCCTGGACCAGAATAACGATTCTCCGGTATTCCCGCACTCTTGGAGCGAGCGGGTTTAGATCACCGCCGCACCAGTTGCGACTTCGCAAGCAGGGACCAAGGCTACCACGATTGCGGCGCCAGCGGGTAGGAATTATCGAAGAAATGCGCGCAGCAATAAGGGGATGTGAGCCGACGACCGGTTCATGCCTCGCCCACGGATCACCAATGTCTCTGTCGATGTAGGCGCCCGTCTCGAGGCGCGCATCCCATTATCGGCCCCGGCTCCCGCCGGAGGCACCCGGGCGAGCGCTTTGAAGCGCGATGACGACGCAAACCCGACAGCCTTCGGCAAAAAAAACCGCCGCAGAATCTGCGGCGGTGGTCCCGGAGCCTCGCGAGAGGCCCCGGGTTCGACCATCGAGAACCTGTGCTACGGGAAGACGATCTCGACACGCCGGTTCTGCGGCTCACGCACGCCTTGCGCCGTCGGCACACGCGGGTCGTTTTCGCCGCGCCCGGCAACCAGCATCTCGTTGCGCGGCACGCCGAGATTGGCGAGAGCCGCCGCCACGGCGTTCGCGCGCCGCTCGGAGAGCCGCTGATTGTAGCCCGGCGAGCCGGAAAGGTCGGTGTAGCCGGTGACCTGGATCTGCACGCTGCCGCCCGCCCGATAGTGGGCCGCTGCAGCCTGGAGGATCTGCATGCCCTCCGGCGTGATGTTGTATTTATCCCAGTCGAAGAAGACCAGATACACCTGATGCGGCGGCGGCGGCGGCGGCGGTGCCGGCGGTGCCGGCGGCGGCGCGACCGGTGGCGGCGCGCCGAAGCGCATCGTCAGGCTGGCCACGATATTCTGGGTGTTGTAGCCGGTCTTGTAGCTGACGCCGGCGCAGCATTTGCCGGCGACCGGCTTTCCGCCGGTTTTGAGCGTGACATCGGTGGTTGCCAGGTAGCGGTAATCGATGTCGAGGGCGAGGGCCGGGTTGATGTTGTAGCGAATGCCCGCGATTCCCTGATACCCGAACGTCCAGCTATCGCCGTTGAGCGACGGGGACGTCAGAACAGCGGCGAGCTTGGCAGGCACGGCGCCCGTCGCCGACACCCCGTCGATTACATCGACCGCACCGACACCGGCCCCGATATGCGGGGTGATCGGCCAACCGAACGTGAAATCATAGATCACGTTGGTCATGATGGCGTCGCTGCGGCGCTCGCCGCTGATCTTCCCGAAATCCGCGAAGTTCGAGGCTCCGTTGTTTCGGTAGCTGAACTCTTCCTCGAACCGCCACGGCCCCCATTCATAGCCGCCGCGGGCGCCGGCGTTGAAGCCCGAGTCGAAAGTCGCCTTTGGTCCGGCTAGGAAGTTGGACAGCTTCGCCGGCACTGCGAACTTGTCGTTCTGGCTCGATAGTTGGGTCCACCCGCCCTCGGGGCCCAGATAGAAGGCTCCCGGCGGGTACGGCCCAAAGAACTGGGCATGCGCCTGAACGCCGCCAAATGCCACGGCTAGCGCTACGCCGGCGCCTAGCAGACCGCGATTTCTCATCCCTTACCTCCGGCCGCAAATACGCGTGTGACGATGGTCGTCGCCCCACCGTTCGCTCATCTTCACCATCCGCTGCGCCGATGGCAATCGCTTTTTTTGGCAACGATGCCGCTGGTTGGGAAATCCCTGCAAAACACCGCATGCTGCGATATTTCCGCAACAGTCAGGTTGCAAGTCAACGAATTCTCAACGATCGGACTGCGCCTTTTTCGCAACACTGGATGACTGACCGGGCCTGTTGGCGAATCCGCCGGGTCAGCGCGGGAACCGGAACAGCCATCGGACGTTCCACGCGCCGCCGCCCGCTCCTTGCCCAATCCAACGTGGAGCGCCGCCCGGGGTCCCGAGACGCCCCATCGTTGCCGCGCATCAAATCTCATGGGTCGATCAGAACGCCGGGATTGAGCAGCCCTTGCGGATCGAGCGCATGTTTTGCCGCCCGCAGCGCCGCCGCGAAGAGGTCTGGACGCTGCCGATCGTACCACGGGCGGTGGTCGCGCCCGACCGCATGGTGATGGGTGATGGTGCCGCCTGCCTCGATCAGCGCATCGCCGGCGGCGCTCTTGATCGCCCGCCACTGCGCTTCGAGCTCGCCGTGCCGGCCGAGCGCGTGAAACGAGAAATAGGGTGCCGGACCGTCGGGATAGACATGGGTGAAGCGGCAGGTCACCTGGCCCGGCCGGCCGGTGACGCGACGAATTGCCGCTTCGGCCGCAGCCTTGACCCGGTCGTGGAACGCCTCGAACCGGTCCCAGGTGATCGCGGTCTCGAAGGTGTCGGCGATGACCGCGCGCCGTATCATGCGCTCACGCGCGTAGGGCATGCGGATGAAGGCGGTGCGCCACAGTTCGGCGGCGCCCTCGCGATGGGCATCGCGCTCTCCGGGGCCTTCGGGCGTGCCGCCGTGATCGGCGCAGCATTCGAGCGCGCGCGCGATCCAGGCGTCGAGCGGATGGTCGCCCAATTCGAAGGCCAGCACCATGACCGCCGCGGTGCCGTCGCCGGCCCCGGTATTGTGCGCCTCCTGCGGGTCGAGGATGCGGCAGTTCGCCGGGTAGAGGCCGGCCTGGGCGATCGCCTTGACCGCCCGCGCCGCGCTGAAGAAATCGGCGAATCGAATCGCCCCGCCGGCGCGAAAGCGCGGCCGGTCCTGCAGCCGCATCCACGCCTCGGTGATGACGCCGAGAATACCCTCCGAGCCGATCAGCAGGCGGTCGGGGCTGGGCCCGGCACCCGAGCCCGGCAGCCGGCGGGTCTCGATCGGGCCCTGCGGCGTCACCACCCGCAGGCTTTCGACAAAATCGTCGATATGGGTGTAGAGGCTGGCGAAATGGCCGCCCGACCGGGTCGCGATCCAGCCGCCCAGGGTCGAATATTCGAAGCTTTGCGGGAAATGCCGCAGGGTCAGCCCGTGCGGCCGGAGCTGGGCCTCGAGCGCCGGACCGAAGACCCCGCCCTGGATTCGTGCGGCGCGCGAGTCGCGGTCGATTTCGAGCACCCGGTCGAGATGCCGCAGGTCGAGGGTCACCGCCGCCTTGCAGCCGGTGCCGTCGAGCCGCGGCTCGACCCCGCCGACAACGCTGCTGCCGGCGCCGAACGGGATCAGCGCCGCCTGCTCGCCGCCCGCCCAATCGATGACCGCCGCGACCTCGGCTTCGCACTTCGGATAGGCCACGACATCGGGCGCGGCGTCATAATCGCCGGTCAGGCCCCGCGCGTAATCGCGGAAGGACTTGCCGTAGGTATGGGCGATGCGGTCGTAGGACGCGCTCGAGCAACAGCCGGCCAGGGCCGCAGGCGGGGCGATTCGCGGCTGCCGCAACGCGATGTCCGCCAGCGCCGGCGGCGCCGTTTCTGCCAGCCCGTCGACGCCGAAGAGCCGGCAATAGCGGTCGAGGGCGGCGGCCTCCTCGGCCGGCGCCAGCCCTTCGCCTTCGCGACCCCAGCCAAAGTGTTTGAGCCGCCCCTCAGCCATTCCGCTCGCTCCCGGTGTTGTCGTCCGGCCCAGAATAACCTGAATTCCTGGCGTCGCGCAGGGTCGACAGGGGAAATTGTCGACCGGGGAAATTATCGTGCCGACCGCGCCACACAGCCCGGCAATCCGGTTCGACTGGCCGGGATCAGCCGGTTGTCCGGACGCCGCCCGGATCCTGGCTTCGCCGGCGCCGGCGAAGGGACGTATTACTGACGTGGCCGAGACGGTGCGATGACGCGCGGTGCCGTCGAAAGGTGGCAATTTGCTCGCCGTCGGTCGTCGACAGGAACACAGAGCCGGGAAGGGGGAACCTATGAGAGCGATCACGTTGGTGTCGGCGGTGGCGGTGCTGCTGCTGGCCGCGATGGTGCCGTGGCATGGTCCCGGCGGGATCGGGTCGCCGTTCGGCGTCGTCGCGAACGCGGCTGATGCGGTCGTGCCGCCACAAAACCCGTGCGCGCCGCCGACCCAGATCAGCCCCAACATCAACGAGACGGCGTGGCAGCTCTGGGTCGCCGCCACCTGTCCGGTCAACTCCACGCAGTACCCGTTCGTGGTCTGGGAAGACTGGATCGAACAGGCGCAGATGTATCCGGCCGACCCGTCGAAGGGCCTGTTCGTCCCGAATGCCGAGGCCGAGAAGACGGCCACGACGCATTTCCTGCAGGGCAGTCCGTTTGCGCTGCTGCGGAATCCGGGCTTGGCGACGGTGGTGACCGGCCTGCTGGGCGCGGCCAACCAGAACTGCAACAAGGCCGGGAAGCCGCCCAAAAGCCAGCCAGACCTGGTTATCTGTGAGGAGGTCCGGCTGAACGGCGCGGCCGAGGACTACATCGCGGGGAACAATTTCTGGAACCGCAACGGTCAGGCCCAGGCGGCTCAGAACCCGGTTTATTACGGCGGCGACATCCAATTCCCGGCGCCGGCAGTGGAAATCAAAGCCGACTGGCTCGAAACGTCGACCATCCCCTCCCTCAACACCTCCGACTGCAGCAAGCTTCCGAAGGGGTTTGCGACCAGCATCCATGTCGAGATGGTCGACGGCAACTGCTTCGCCCTGGCGGGGATGCACCTGATCTCGAAGCTGCTGGGTCAATGGATCTGGGCGACGTTCGAGCCGCAAAACGGGACCACCAACCCATTTCGCTGCAAGGTGCTGGGCTGCATCGATACGTTCGGCTCCAACCCGGCCATGAGCGACGGCTCGAAAACCCAGCAGACCGCGAGGCTGAAGAGCCTGATGGACGCCGCCGGCCTCGCCCCCGAGTGGTTTAATTACCGTCTCGACGCGGTGCAGACGGGGTTCTACCGGCCCGGCTTGTCGGGAAACTCGATCATCGAGGGGGAGAACGTCGGGATGCCGCTGTCGCAATCGTCGTGCATCTCCTGTCACGCCGTCTCGTCGGTCAAATCCGATGGCACCGACGGGATTACATTGTTGACCTCAAACCCGGTCGGCGCGCCCAAGCCGCTGCCGTCCGACGCATGGATCCGGCGCGATTTCGTGTGGTCGATGTTCCTGGCATGCCCCAACAGCGTGGCGCAGAAATGCGCCAAATAGGCCTTCGATAACCCGCCCTGCGCCGCGGTTCGCGGGAACGGCGTCACAGCAGGCCCCGGCGCCGTAGAACGCCGAGCACGGCGGCAAAGTGAACCGCGGCAAAGCGGTCGAGGCCTTCGAGCCAGTTCTGGTCGAGAAACGAGGCGAGCGCCGGCTGACCGAGCCGCGCCTCCCAGAGGATCCCGAGCAGCGAGGCCGCCGCCTCATCCGCGTCGCGTGCCAATGGAGACAGGACGGCGGCGCGCCGGGCGGCATCGCGATCGAGCGTGTCGGGGCCGGGGCCGAGCCCGAAATCCATCATCCCGCGGCGCTCCGGCGAAGCCTGCACGAAATGGGCGATCTCGTGCAGGATCACATAGGCCTCGGTTGCACCGTTCAGCGCCGTCCCGTCCCAATTGAAACGGCACCGCGTCTGCGGCGGATGGATCGCCATGCCGAAGCTTCGCGCCAGAGCGAGCGCGGCTTGCCGGTGCCGCTCCGCCTCCGCGCCAACCGCACGGTCTGGAGAGGTCGCCCGGATCAGCCGAAATCGGGCTTGCGAAATCGGGTCGTGCAGACCCTCGCCGAACCGATCGAGACAGCCTGCAAGATGTTCGCGGGGTATCGGGGTCAAGATCATTCGACGGGGTCGTGCCGGCCGACAATGCCGCGCGGCTCGGCAGCCCGGTTCGGCCGGGCCGGATCAGCCGGCCTTCCCGGGCGGCGGCGGGAGCTTGGCTTTGCCGCCGTCGGGATCGGTCTGCCGGTAGACGATCTCCGATATCCGCAGCAGCAGAATGCGGTCCGTTTTGGCCACAACCGCATAGCCGAATCCCTGATCCGACCAATAGAAGGCACCGATGCCGCCATCCTCGAGGTAGCGGAACGCGGTCTCGCCGCCGATGCCGGAGCGAAGATACAATTCCAGGCGCATTCCCTCGGCGTTCTGATACATGAACTGCGCCGCCGGGCCGTTCCGGGCAGGCAGCAGCCGCCCGCCAATCAGCTGAAAGCCGGTTGTGGCGAGGTCGGGCACGACGAGCGTGCGGCCCAGCCGCTTGGACAGCCACTGCACGAGCTGGGTTTCCTGGCTGGCGGCGACCTCGACCGGATGGCGAACGTCGACCGAATAAATCCGGTAGGCGGCAAGCGCATCGGCCGTGATCGTGCGTGCGGTCTGCTCGGCCTGCCCGCTCTTCGATGATGACGACCATGCCATCGACAGGTTTTGAGCGGTCCAGCCGCCGATGCCGCCCAGCACGAGAAGGGCTACCCCGGCGGCGATTTCGGCGAACCGCCGGTGCCATCGGCGACGTGTTTCGGTTTGCAGGCGGGCTACCCGCAAGCGCGCCGGTATCGGCTCGTCCGCCGGTGCCGCGAAGGCCGCGCGCAGACGATCCCGCTGGTCCGCGTAATATGCCCAGCGCTGCTGTTCCTCGGGATGCGCGGCCAGAAAGCCGACTACCGCCTCGGCGCGATCCGGCGGCAGCTGCCCATCGATGCGGGCATGCAGCTCGCTCTCGCGCACAGCGCCCTGCACCCCGCTCATTCCGCTCTCCTCGGCGCAGCGTCCGGCGCCTGCGGGCCGGCGTTCAGATATTGCCGCAGGCGGTCGCGGGCGCGCGACAAACGCGACATCACCGTGCCGATCGGCACGCCCAGCACGCGCGCCGCCTCGTCGTAGGAGAGGCCCTCGACCGCGATCAGCAGCAGCACCGATCGTTGCTCCTCCGGCAGCGCGGCGACAGCGCGCAACAGGTCCCGGTGCTCGAGGGCCTTGTCCTGCCCGCCTTCCACGCGCGGCAACTCAGCCTCGACGAGTTCGGTCAACGGATTGTGGATGCCTTGCCGCCTGCGGCGCTGCTGATCGGTGAGGAAGCGATTGTACAGGATGGTATAGAGCCACCCGCGCAGACCGCCTTGGGCCTGGCGCAGATGCCAGCTGGAAAGCGCACGTTCGAGGCTGTCCTGGACGAGATCGTCGGCGCCCTCCCGATCCCCGCGCAGCAACGCCCGAGCGAAGCGCCGCAGGCCGGGAATTTGCGCTTCGATCAGGCCGGCCTGGTCCGACATGGCCCCCTCTGAAGATGCACGACTGTCGTCGTGCACGGGCGAGGCACCGCCTCGCCGGCGGATGTTCCGGAACGGCTGCCGCGTATCGGGCCGGTGTGCGCTGGCCGTCGACAACGTGCTCATGCCGACCATGCGGTTGGCGTTTAATAAATTCCGCTGTCATTTTCAGGTCAAGCTCGGCAGCGCGCGCGCCTCAAAGCCCGGCGAGACGCGCGCTTTCGTCCCACAGACGGCGGGCGAGGCGGCTGTCGAGTGCCGCCGGGTCGGGGCGGGCGGGCGCTCTGCCGATGACGTAGCAGCCGTGAAACGGCGCCGGGTCGGGCAGGGTAGCAAGAAAGAGCGATGTCTCGGCACCCTTCTCGGGGCTTTTCATCAGCGGCTTCGCCAGCCGCCAGATAATTTCGGCGAGGCCGCCGCGCTGGCCGATCGCCGTGGCGACGACGCCGGGATGCAGGCAGGTGGCAACCACACCCAAACCTTCGAGCCGCGACGCCAACTCGCGGGTGAACAGGATGTTGCAGAGCTTGGAGCGGCCATAGGCCTTGAGCGGGCCCCAATCGCGCGATCCGGCGATAGCGGCGAGGTCGAGGCGATGGCCGCGATGCGCCTCCGAGGCGACGGTGACGATCCGCGCCGGGGCGGACGCCTTCAGCCGGTCGAGCAGCAGGTTGGTCAGCAGGAACGGGGCGAGGTGGTTGACCGCGAAAGTCAGCTCGAACCCGTCTGCCGACAACCGATATTTCGACGAGAACAGGCCGGCGTTGTTGACCAGCAGATCGAGCCGCTGGTGCGCGGACAGGATTTCACCGGCAAGACGGCGCAGTTCGGCCAGAGAGGCAAAATCGGCGAGTGCGGTCTCGACCGGTGCCCCGCCCGCGCGCCCGGTTATAAACCGCCGCGCCGCCTCGGTCCGGGCGCGGTCCCGGCCGACCAGGACGACCCGCATCCCCGCGCGGGCGAGACCGAGCGCCGTATGGAGGCCGATCCCCGAACTCGCCCCGGTGACGATGGCGGTCCGCGGCGCAGCGGCATTCACAAATCGTCGATCCCGAACGCCCAGCGGCGGGCGATCTGATGACCGATAGCGAGCGGCGGCGGCAAGGTCGTGACACCCGGAATCGAGTCGTCCGACCGTGACCGCTCGACCATGGCGCGGACCTCGGCGCGCTCGAACCAGCGCGCCTCGGCGATTTCCACCGGATCGATCGTGATCTCCTCGCTGAGCGCCTCGGCCAGCAGCCCCATCATCAGGGTCGACGGGAACGGCCAGGGCTGCGAAGCGAGATAGCGGACGCGGCCGACGCGAATCCCGGATTCCTCGAGGACCTCGCGCCGCACCGCTTCCTCGATGGTCTCGCCCGGCTCCATAAATCCGGCAAGGCAGGAAAACCGGGTGCCGACGCGCCGGCGGCCGCGGCCGAGCAGGCAGCGCTCGCCCTTGACCGCGAGCATGATCACGACCGGATCGACGCGCGGATAGTGATGCGCGCGGCAATTCGGGCAGCGCCGCCCCCATCCGCCCGAGGAAATCACGCTCGCCGTGCCGCATTGCGCACAAAAGCCGTGCCGCGCGTGCCAGTCGAGCAGCGAGCGCGCTTCGGCCAGGATCGCGGCCTCGCCGCCGGGGATAGACGCGGCCAGGGTGCGGACGTCGACCGCCGCCGTTTCGCCGCCGGAGGGAAGCGCGGCCGCGCTCGCATCGAGCGCGAAATGCGCGCGCCCCGCGCCGATCCCCAGAAGGATCAACGGCGCGCCGTCCCTGATCAACGAGCGCCAGGGGGCGACCGGCTGCCAATCGAGCGCGTCTGCCGAACCGTCGCTAACCAGCGGCTTCAAGTCGCGCAGCGGCAGCAGCCGGGAGAGAGGATCGTCGAGCAGGGTGGCGATCCAGCCGGCATCCTGCCGGCGCTGGCTCACGCGGTCGAGCGGGTTGCCGGCAAAGGTGTAGATCTCTTCCATCGGCGCGGCCCAATCCCTCAATTCCGGTCGCCGTCGAATGCGGCGGGCGGTCCTACCATAACTTCGCCCGCGCCCGAAGCGTTTGCGCGGGACGCCGTCGGGGCGTGTGCTATCCTGCACCGCATGGCAAACGGACCCTGCATCGCCGAGATCGCCGCGCTCGTCGGCGACCCGGCGCGCGCGAACATGCTGTCGGCGCTGATGGACGGCCGCGCGATGAGGGCTGGCGAGCTCGCCCATGCCGCCCATGTCACCCCGCAGACCGCGAGCGGGCACCTCGCAAAGCTCGTCGCGGCTCGGCTGCTCGCCGACGAAAAACAGGGGCGGCACCGGTTTTTCCGCCTCGCCTCGCCCAAGGTGGCGCGCATGCTCGAAGCGATCATGGCGGTCGCCGTCGCGGCGGCGCCGCGCTACCGGCCCTTATGGATGCGCGACGCGGCGCTGCGCTCGCCGCGAAGCTGCTACGACCATCTCGCCGGCCGGCTCGGCGTGGCGCTGGCCGACAGCCTCTCTGGCCGCAACCATGTCGTTCTCGACGAGGATGGCGGCGAGGTTACCGCCGAAGGTGCCCGGTTTCTCGACGAATTCGGTCTCGACCTCGCCGGCGCCGCAGGCAGGCGCCGCCGGTTCTGCCGGCCCTGCCTCGATTGGAGCGAGCAGCGGCCGCATCTCGGCGGTGCCGTCGGCGCGGCACTGGCGATCCGCTGCTTCACCTTGGGCTGGATCGAGCGAGTCAAGGACAGCCGCGCCGTCGCGATCACCCCGCCCGGCCGTGACGGGTTTCTCCGCACATTCGGCATCGAGCCGGGCTTCGACGACTAGCAAGCCAGTAATCACAAGGGCTCCGGAGGACGCTGGCGGAGGGGGCGGGATTCGAACCCGCGAGACGATTCATCACCGTCTACACACTTTCCAGGCGTGCGCCTTCAACCGCTCGGCCACCCCTCCGTGCCGCCGGCACGGGCAGGCGAAACTAGCGAAGCGGGCGGATGTGCGCAACCGGCCGGGCGGCGCCGGTCATCCCATGCCGAGCGGGCTCCTGCTTTTGGGCGGCGGGAAGACGCGGCCGAGCGCGGCGAGGTCGTCCGCCGTCAGCTCGATCTCGAGGGCGCCGCGGTTCTCGCGCACATGCTCGTGGCGCGAGGCCTTCGGGATCACGATCACCCCGTCCTGCCGCAGCAGCCAGGCGAGGCTCACCTGCGCCGGGGTCGCGCCGTGATGGCCGGCAATCTCTGCCAGTTCGCGCCGGGCCAGCATGCGGCCTTGGCCGAGCGGGGTGTAGGCCATGATCGCGATCCCGCGCTCGCGGCACCATGGGAGCAAATCCCATTCGGGCCCGCGGGTCGACAGGTTGTAGAGCACCTGGTCGGCTGCGACGGTCTCGCCGCCGGCGAGCGCCGCCCATTCTTCGAGGTCGCGGCGGTCGAAATTGCTGACCCCGTGATAGCGGATCTTGCCGTCGCGTTCGAGCCGCCGGAAGCCTTCGAGCGTCTCGGCCAGCGGGATCGAGCCGCGCCAATGCAGCAAATAGAGGTCGATATGGTCGGTGCCGAGCCGCTTGAGGCTGCGCTCGCAGGCAGCGGCGACACCGTCGCGCGAGGCATTGTGAGGGTAAACCTTGCTGACGATGAAGAGCCGGTCGCGCAGCCCCTGGGCGGCCTCGCGCACGATCTCCTCGGCGCCGCCAGAGCCGTACATCTCGGCGGTATCGATCAGGGTCATGCCGAGCTCGATGCCGAGCCGCAGCGCCGCCGCCTCCTGCGCCGCCCGGCGGCGGTCCTCGCCCATATGCCAGGTGCCCTGGCCGAGCGCCGGTACCAACTCGCCGCCGGGCAGCGCCACCTGTCGCAGGCCTTTGGTCATGTCGAATCTCCGGTGGCGCGCTCGCGGCGCAGAAAGACGAGGCGCGCGGCGCCATAGACGCGCTCGTCGACAAGGGTGAACCCGGCGGGCGGCGCCAATTTCTCGCGCGCCGCCGTTTCGATCACGGCGAGCCCGTGCGGCGCGAGCCAGCCCGCCGCGGTCAACGCCGCCAGCGCCGGTCCGGCGAGACCGCTCGCATAGGGCGGGTCGAGAAAGGCGATGGCGCAGGCGATCTCGCCGCGCGGCGGCCGGATGGCATCGCCGGGCAGGATGCGGGCGCGGGCGGTTTCGCCGAGCGCTTCGATATTGCGGCGCAGGATCGCCAGCGCGTCGCGGTCGCGTTCGATAAAAACCGCTTCGGCGGCGCCGCGCGACAAGGCTTCGAGACCGAGCGCGCCGGTGCCGGCGAAGGCGTCGAGCACCGTGGCATCGGCGAACGGAATGCCGTCCTCGGCGAGGCGGCCATGCGACAGGATGTCGAACAGCGCCTCGCGGGCACGGTCGCTGGTCGGCCGGACCGCATCGCCGGGCGGGGCGATGAGGCGGCGGCCGCGATGGCTACCGCCGACGATCCGCATGGGCGGCCCATTTCGGCTTTGGGCCGCCGAGCTGCTCGGCGAGCGCCTTGGCCGGCACTTCGTCGACCTCGCCGCGCGCCAGATTGCCGAGCTGGAACGGCCCGTAGGAGAGGCGGATCAGCCGCGCCACCTGGAGGCCGAGATGCTCGAGCACCCGGCGCACCTCGCGGTTCTTGCCCTCGGTCAGCGCCAGTGCGACCCAGGCATTGCTGCCCTGCCGGCGTTCGAGGCCGGCGCGAATCGGACCGTAGGAGACGCCGTCGATCGTAACCCCGTGAGCCAGCGCGGCGAGCCGGTCGGGGTCGGGGGTGCCGTGGACGCGCACCTTGTAGCGCCGGATCCAGCCGGTCGCCGGCAGCTCGAGCCGGCGGGCGAGCGTCCCGTCATTGGTCAGCAGCAGCAGACCTTCGGAATTGAGATCGAGGCGGCCGATCGAGATCAGCCGCGGCAATTCCTTGGGCAGCGCCGCGAAAACGGTCGACCGGCCCTTCTCGTCGCGATGCGTGGTGACGAGGCCGGCGGGCTTGTGATAGCGCCACAGCCGGGCGCGGTCGGGCAGCGGGATCGGCTTGCCGTCGACGCGGATCTCGTTTTCGGCGGTGACGGTGACCGCCGGCGTGGTCAGCACCGTGCCGTCGACGGCGACCCGCCCGTCGGCGATCCAGCGCTCGGCGTCGCGGCGCGAGCACAGCCCGGCGCGCGCCAGCAATTTGGCGATCCGCTCGGGCGGTGCGCCCGCGGCGGCCTCGGCGCTTGCGGTCCTCATCCGCGGGCGGCTTCGACAAAGGCCCGGAAGATCCGGCGGTCGGCCTCGCCGATCTCGAATTCCGGGTGCCATTGCACACCCAGGCAAAAGCGCCGGCGCGGGTCCTCGATGCCCTCGACGATGCCGTCCTCGGCGACGGCATCGATCACCAGGCCCGGCCCCGCCGCCCTGACCGCCTGGTGGTGGGCGCTGTTCACGGCGAGACGGTCGGCACCGGCGATGCGGTGCAGCAAGGTTCCGGCGACGATTCGGACATCGTGGCCGGGCTCGCTGCGCGGGTTCGGCTGGCGGTGCGGCAGCGCGCCCGGAACCTCGTCCGGGATGTGCTGGATCAGGGTGCCGCCGAGCGCCACGTTCAGCAATTGCTGGCCGCCGCAGATCCCGAGCACCGGCATCTCGCGGGCGAGCGCGGCCCTTGTCGCGGCCAGCTCGAAGGCGGTGCGGCGGTCCTTGGTGGTGACGGACGGATGCCGAGTCGCAGCGCCGAACAGCGCCGGGTCGACATCGAAACCCGCCGCCGGTCACGATCAGCCCGTCGATATGGTCGAGATAGTCGGATGCGGCGTCCGGCTCGTGCGGCAAGAGGATCGGCAGCCCGCCGGCGTGCCGCACCGCGCTGCAGTAGTTCTCGCGGATCGCATACCACGGAAACTGCGACCAGCCGCCCGCGGGCTCGTGATCGAGGGTGAGGCCGATGACCGGCTGTGCCATGCTGGGGTCCGATCGATACCGGTGAACCGATGAGCGAATTCTATGAGCTGCCGCTGCGGGTTCAGACCTACGACATAGACTTCGCCGGCATCGTCAGCAATATCGTGTTCATCCGCTGGCTCGAAGATCTGCGGCTCGGGCTGATGGACGAGGCCTATCCGCTGGTCCAGGCCTTGGCCGAGGATGTGGCGCCGATCCTGGTGTCGACGCGGATCGCCTATCGCCGGCCGGTGACGATTGCCGACAAGCCGGTCGGGCGGATGCGGGTGGCGTCGCTCGGCCGGGTGCGCTGGCGGCTCGCCGCCGAATTCGCCGTCGCCGGCGTGATCCACGCCGAGGCCGAGCAGGAGGGGCTGTTCATGCGGCTGTCGACGCGCCGGCCGGTCGCGATCCCCGAGCCGATCCGGCGCCGGCACGGCGGATGAGCCGGGAGCCGTCGCCGATGGCGCGGGCCTTGGCCGAGGCCGCAGCGGCGGCGGCGCTGGGCGAGGTGCCGGTCGGCGCCGTGCTGGTCGATGGCGAGGGGCGCGTCCTCGCCGCCGCCGGCAACCGGGTCGAGGCCGACCGTGACCCGACCGCGCACGCCGAGATGCTGGTATTGCGGGCGGGTGCGGCGCGTCTCGGCGCGAAACGCCTCGGCGACTGCGATCTCTGGGTCACGCTCGAACCCTGTGCGATGTGCGCCGCGGCGATCGGCCTGGCGCGGCTGCGCCGGCTCTATTTCGGCGCCTACGATCCCAAGGGCGGTGCGGTCGAGCACGGCCCGCGCCTGTTCGACCAGCCGGCGACGCACCATCGCCCGGAGATCTATGGCGGCATCGACGAGCGAAGTGCCGGCGCGCTGCTGCGCGATTTTTTTCGGGCCCGGCGCCAGCCGCATCAGACAAGGTAGACGGCCGCCGCGGCGAAACCGAGCAGGGCCAGGACGACGAGGATCGCCGCCGGCCGCCGGGTCTGCATGAGGCCGCCGAAGCCGAGCGCATAGCCGGCCTTGGCGAGGTTGTTGGCGGAAGCGGCGATCAGCACCGCCGCGGCGGCGGCGGGCAGGCCCATCGCCGGCGCCGCGCCCTGGGCGAGGCTCAGCACCAGGGGGGTGATGTCGCTCGCTCCGGAGAGCGCCGCGAGGGCGAAGATGCCGGCCTGGCCGAACACCCCCTCGACCCATGCGATCGCCAGCGATACGCCCAGATACAGCGCCGTGAAGACGAGCGCTGTCGTCAGCTGCAGCGGATTGGCGGCGGGGATCGCCAAATTCTGGGCGGAGCCCCGCTCGGTCCGGCGCCACTCCCACCAGGCGAAGAGCAAACCGGCGATGAAGAGGAAGGCCAGGGCCGGCAGCAGCGCCACCGCCAGCTTCAGGCTGAAGAAAGCGATGATCGCCGCGGTGCGCGGATACATGATCGCGGTCGCGGCGACGATGCCGGCGGACAGCCCGGGGCGCGGCGCCGCCGCTTCGCCCTGCCGCTTGGCGAGAACCACGGTCACGACGGTCGAGGAGTAGAGGCCGCCGAGCAATGCCGGGACCAGCGCGCCGCCCTTCATCGGAAGGTAGCGCTGGACGAGATAGGTCAGGTAGGACAGGCCCGAGATCGCAACCACGGCGAGCCAGACGCGGTAGGGGGTGACCGGCGCCGCTGCGATCAATCGGGTGTCGGGAAGCAGCGGCAGGATGATGCCGGCGAGGACCAGGAACTTGCCGGCGGTCAGGATCTCGTCCGGCGGGACGAGCCGGACGAAGCCGTGCAGCCGCTCGCGCGCTTCGATCAGCAGCACCGCGGCAACGGTAGCGCCGATCGCAACCCACGGTGGTTGCGTCAGGGTGATCGGACCGAGCGCATAGACGAGGAGGTTCGCGGCCGGGATGATCAATGTTCGGCCCGGCCTGGTCTGCGGCGGCTCGACCCGGAGGAAGGCATGCAGCCACGCCGCCAGCGCGAGAAGCCCGGCGACAAAGGCCAGGGCATGATGCGGCTCGACCAGGTAGAGCAGCGCGCCGGCAAGCGCTACCAGCGGAAACGTCCGGATGCCGCCCGGCACCGCCGGCGCGTCGCGCTTGTAGATTTCCTCGAAGGCGAGGCCGAGAAAGACGGCCAGGGCGAGAAGCAGGGCCAGACGCTCGGCGAGCTCGATCGGCGGCATGGGCGTGTCTACCATGTGCGCGCGTGATACTATCCGATGTACGGTCGCCCGGCCGCAAAGGAGGTCTCGATGGACGCCTCGCCGACCCTGATCCGCCGCGCTTTCGGCAAGCCCATCGTCAACGATCGGACAGCTTCGGTCGCCGGCGTCTGACCCGTTTCATTTGCGACATACAGGGGGTGAAGCCATGGACATTCGTCGTATCGATCTGACCCAGCCGCCCGGCCCGCGCATGAGCCGCTGCGTCGTGCGCGGCGACACCGTCTATCTCGCCGGGCTGACCGCCGGCGACACGGCGCAGGACATCAAGGGCCAGACGAAACAGATCCTCGACAAGATCAATTCCTATCTCGCCCAGGCCGGGACCGGCAAATCGAACCTGCTGGCGGCGAATCTGTGGATCAAGGACATGGCCTTGTTCGCCGACATGAACTCGGTGTGGAACGCCTGGGTGGACCCCGAGAACCCGCCGGCGCGGGCCTGCGTCAAGGCCGATCTGGCGCGCCCGGAGGTCCTGGTCGAGATCATGGTGACCGCCGCCAAATAGGGCGGCGCGGCATCGGGAGCGGCGGGTGGGCTTCGCGGCCGTGGCGCTTGCCGCCCTGGCCCTGTCGGCGGCGACGCTGGCGGTCGCCATCATGCTGCTCGTCCGCGCCGGGGCGCTGGCGCGCGGCGCCGAGGGGCCGATCGAGCCGGCATTGGCCCGTCTCGACCAGGGTCTGCGCGACGAGCTTTCGCGCGGCCGTGGCGCGGCTGCCGACGCATCCCGCGCGCTGCGCGAGGAGGTAACGGGGGCGGTGACGCGGCTCGGCAACTCGCTGCAGCGCACGGTCGAAGGCCGGCTCGAGGCGATGCGCGCCGACAATTCCGAGAAGCTGGAGGCGATGCGCGCCACGGTTGACGAAAAGCTGCACCACACCCTCGAAGAACGGCTCGGCGCCAGCTTCAAGCTGGTCAGCGACCAGCTCGAGCAGGTGTTCAAGAGCGTCGGCGAGATGCAGAGCCTGGCGGCCGGGGTCGGCGATCTGAAGCGGGTGCTGACCAACGTCAAGACGCGCGGCACCTGGGGCGAGGTTTCCCTGGGCGGCATCCTCGCCGAGGTGCTGACGGCCGAGCAGTACGAGCGCAACGTCGAGATCCGCCCAGGCAGCAATCAGCGCGTCGAATTCGCGGTCCGCCTGCCCGGCGGCGAGGGCGACGGTCCGCTGTGGCTGCCGATCGACGCGAAATTCCCGACCGAGGATTACGAGCGCCTGCTCGACGCGGCCGATCGCGCCGACCCGATCGCGGCCGAAGCGGCGGCTAAGGCAATCGAGGCGCGGGTGCGGCAGGCGGCGCGCGACATCTGCACCAAATACGTGGCGCCGCCTTATTCGACCGATTTCGCGCTGCTGTTTCTGCCGACCGAGGGGCTCTATGCCGAGACGGTGCGGCGCGCCGGCCTCGTCGATGCGTTGCAGCGCGACTGGCGCGTCGTCATCGCCGGGCCGACGACATTGCTTGCCCTGCTGAACAGCCTGCGCATGGGCTTTCGCAGCCTGGCGATCCAGCAGCGTTCGAGCGAGGTCTGGCAGGTGTTGCGCGCGGTCAAGACCGAGTTCGGCAAATATGGCGACATCCTCGACCGGGTGCAGAGAAAGCTGCACGAGGCGTCGACCACGATCGAGACCGTCACCGCCCGCCGGCGCCAGATCGACCGCCGGCTCGCCGGCATCGAAACCCTGCCTGAGCGCGAGGCGAGCCTGCTGCTCGGCCTCGACGCGGCGGAGGCGCCACCGGCGGAGGAGTGATCAGGCAATACGGAGGCGGCGATGCAGGATGCGTGGGAACGGGTCGAAGGCTCGGCGTCGCCGCTCGGCGCCGCCTGGCTCGATGACGAGCAGGCCTATAATTTTGCGCTCTACTCCAAGGAAGCGCAGAATGTGACGCTTCTCCTTTACGGCGAGCATGAGTTTTCGACGCCGCTTTCGCGCATCCCGTTCGCGTTCCCGCATAACAAGACCAGCAGGATCTGGCACGCGCGCGTCGCCGGTGCGGCGATCGCAGGCGCCCGCTATTACGGCTACCAGGTCGGCGGCCCGTTCGATCCGGGCCAAGGGCAGCGCTTCGACGGCGATAAGATCCTGCTCGATCCCTATGCGACCGCGGTGTTCTTTCCGCCCGGACAGAGCCGGGCCGCCGCCTGCCGCGCGGGATCGAATGCCGGGCAGGCCCCGCTCGGCGTGCTGCCGGCGCGACAGCCGGCTGCCGGCGTCGCCCTGGCGCCGGGTCCACGCCACAGCCATGATCTCGTCATCTACGAGGTTCATGTCCGCGGCTTCACGCGCCGCGCAGGCTCCGGTGTCCCGGATGCCGCCCGCGGCACGTTTGCCGGCATCGCCGCCAAGATCCCCTACCTGCGGGAACTCGGAATCACCGCGGTCGAGTTGCTGCCGGTCCAGCAGTTCGATCCGCAGGAAGGCAATTATTGGGGCTATATGACGCTGAATTTCTTTGCCCCGCATGCGAGCTACGCCCAGGGCGGCACCGGCGACGCGGCGATCGCCGAGTTTCGGTCGATGGTCGATCAACTGCACCAGGCGGGCATCGAGGTTTTTCTCGACGTCGTTTACAACCACACCACCGAAATGGGGGTCGGCGGTCCGACCTATTCCTTTCGCGGGATCGACAACTCCAACTACTACGCGCTCGATCCGGACGACATGAGCGCTTACGTCAATTACAGCGCGTGCGGCAACGATCTGCGGACGGCGCATCCGGTGGCGCGCCGCCTCGTCGTCGACAGCCTGCGCTATTGGGCGCGGGAGATGGCGGTCGACGGCTTTCGCTTCGATCTCGCCTCGATCTTTGCCCGCAACGATGACGGGTCTCTGAATACCGAAGATCCGCCGATCATTTCGGAAATCGGCAGCGCCCCCGATCTCGCCGATGTCCGCCTGATCGCCGAGCCGTGGCAGGGTCAGCCTGGCGGCTATCTGATGGGCCGCGCTTTTCCGGGGAGGAGCTGGCGCCAGTGGAACGATCACTTCCGCGATGCCAGCCGAAGTTTCGTCAAAGGCGACGACAGCCTGGTGCCGGCGATGATGACGCGGCTCTACGGCAGCACCGATCTGTTTCCCGACGACGAGCCGAATGCGTTTCGGCCGTATCAGAGCGTCAATCTGATCGACTGCCACGACGGCTTGAATCTGTGCGATCTCGTGTCGTTCACGAACGACGGCCAGCACAGCTGGGACTGCGGTTACGAGGGGCTCGACGGGACCCCTCCGGATGTTGCCGCGTTGCGCCGCCGACAGGTCAAGAATTTCTGCTGCCTGCTGATGCTGTCGAACGGCACTCCGATGTTCGTCGCCGGCGACGAGTTCATGAACACCCAGCGCGGCAACGCCAACCCGTGGAACCAGGACAACGAGACCACCTGGCTCGACTGGTCGCTGGCGCAGACCAATCGCGAGATCCTTCGCTTCTTCCAGATGATGATCGCCTTTCGCAAGGCGCATGCCTCGATCGGCCGCAGCATCGGCTGGGGCAACGACGTGAGCTGGCACGGCGTCGGCCCCGCACCGGATCTGTCGCCGGGTTCGCGCTCGCTGGCATTTCATTTGCGCGACGGCAGCGGGGCGGACCCCCCGCTTTACGTAATGATCAATGCCTATTGGGAGGATTTGACCTTCGCGATCCAGATGCCCGGATCGTGGCGTCGGGTCGTGGATACGGCGCTGGCCAGCCCCGCCGACATCGTCGATGCCGCAGCCGCGCCGCCGGTCTCAGGCGGTCGCTACGAATTGGCCGGCCGGTCGATCGCCGTGCTGATCGGCAGCTGAGGCTGGGATCCTCGGTACAAAGGGCGCCGGCGCGGTTGCGATGCACCGCGCTCTCCGCCAGGATCGAATCGTCCGTGGATGCGCGTGACCGAGCGCGATGAGGAGCCGAGAATGAGCGAATTGCCACCCCTCGAACCTGCGGTTCTGCCGGCCGGCATCCGGTCGCGCTTTGTCGGTGGGATCAACGGGTTGCGCATGCATGTGCTGGAAGCGGGCGGTGAGCCGAAGGGCCGACCCGCGATCCTGCTGCTGCACGGCTTTCCGGAAATCGCCTATTCCTGGCGCAAGGTGATGCTGCCGCTGGCCGAGGCGGGGTTTCATGTCGTCGCACCCGACCAGCGCGGCTATGGCCGCACCACCGGATGGGACGCCGATTACGACGGCGACCTGCACCCCTTCCGGCTGCTGAATGCGGTCAGGGATGCTCTGGGGCTGGTGTCGGCGCTCGGGCATCGTTCTGTCGCGGCGGTGATCGGCCACGATTTCGGCGCCTCGGTCGCGGCCTGGTGCGCATTGGTGCGTCCGGATGTGTTCCGTTCCGTCGCCTTGATGAGCGCGCCGTTTGCGGGTCCGCCGGCATTGCCGTTCGACACCGCCGATGCGCCGCCGAAAGACAACGCGGTCCCCGATATCCACGCGGCACTGGCCCGGCTCGACCGGCCGCGCAAGCACTACCAATGGTATTATTCGACGCGGCCCGCCAATGCCGAGATGTGGCACTGCCCGCAGGGCGTCCACGCCTTTCTGCGCGGCTATTTCCATTACAAGAGCGCCGATTGGAGCGGCAACCGGCCGCACCGGCTGGCCTCCTGGAGCGCCGACGAGCTGGCCAAGATGCCGACCTACTACATCATGGACCGCGACCAGAACATGGCGGAGACCGTCGTGCCGGTGATGCCGCCCGCGGCCGAGATCGCGGCCTGCCGCTGGCTGCCCGACAATGAGCTGGCGGTCTACAGCGCCGAATACCAGCGCAACGGCTTTCAGGGCGGGCTCAACTGGTATCGCTCCCGCACCACCGGGCTCGCCGATGCCGAATTGACGCTGTTTTCCGGCCGGACCATCGACGTGCCGTCGCTGTTCATCGCCGGCAAGAGCGACTGGGGCACCTACCAGCGGCCCGGCGCTTTCGAGCGCATGCAGGGCACCGCCTGCACCCGGATGCTGGGCGCCCACCTGCTCGACGGCGCCGGCCATTGGGTGCAGCAGGAGCAGCCGGGACAGGTCGGCGAATTGCTGCTCGATTTCCTGCGCCGCCCGCGTTAGCCGATAGATCTCTCAGCGTCTCGTCGTCAGGGCGAAGGCCGGGACCCATTTGCCGCCAGGAATACCGGCTTTCGGCGGCATGACAGAGGGATTCAGGCTTCGTCCGGTGCATGCTGTCGGGATGCTGTCCGGCCGGCTTGGAGTGGCGGATCGAATGCCTTGACCCGTGGCGGCGGGCCCTCGAAGCGTTCGATCTCGACCAGGGTGAGCTGGCCGGTGCAGCCTTGCGCGAGGCGCGAGGTGCCGGCATCGCGGGTCAGCACGTTCGGGTTGCCGTGCACGCAGAGGGGCTGGTCCGCAGCCGGGTCCTCGGGGTCGTACCAGGCGCCGGTCGAGAGCTGGACGACGCCGGGGCGCAGCGCATCGCTCAGCACCGCGCCGGCGAGGCAGGCGCCGCGATCGTTCCACAGGCGCACGATGTCGCCGTCGCGGATGCCGCGCGCCGCGGCGTCCTGCGGATGGATGCGCACCGGCTCGCGCCCGCCGATCTTCGAGGCCTGGCTGGCGGCGCCGAAATCGAGCTGGCTGTGCAGCCGGGTCGCCGGCTGGTTGGCGATCAGCTGCAGCGGAAAGCACGCCGCGGCGGGCGACCCCGGACCTTCGCTCGGCGTCAGCCAGGCGGGATGCCCGGGGCAGTCCGGATAGCCGAAACCGGCGATCGTCGCCGAGCTGATTTCGATCCTGCCGCTCGGCGTCGGCAGGGGTGCCGTGTCGGGGTTGCGGCGAAAATCGCGGACGATGCCGCCATCCCAGGGCAGCAGCGGCAGGATCAGCTCGCCCTGCTCCCAGAACTCTTCGAAATCGGGGGCGTCGGCGTCGCGTCCGAGCAGCGCGCGACGGGTCGGCTCATAGATATGTTCCAGCCATTGCCGTGCCGAGCGGCCCTCGGTGAATTCCGCGGCGATGCCGAGGCGCTGCGCCAGCCCGGAAAAGATGTCGTAATCGTCGCGCGCGGCGGCATAGGGCGCGACCGCCCGGTGCATCGCCACCAGCAGCGGATCGCCGGCAGCGGCGCCGATATCCTCGCGCTCGAGGGTGATCGTCGCCGGCAATACGAGATCGGCGTGGCGGGCGGTCGCGGTCCACACCAAATCGTGGACGATGACGGTGTCGGGGCGGGCAAAGGCGCGGCGCAGGCGGTTCAGATCCTGGTGATGGTGGAACGGGTTGCCGCCGACCCAGTACACCAGCCTGATGTCGGGGTAGGCCAGATGCCGGCCGTCATAGTCGAAGGGCCCGCCCGGATTGAGCAGCATGTCGGCGATGCGCGCCACCGGGATGAAATCGGCAACGCTGTTGCGGCCCTGCGGCAGCGACGGCAACGGCACCGCCAGCGGCGGCTTTCCGGTGTTCGCGTTCGACCCCAGCGCATAGGCGAAGCCGCCGCCGGGCAGGCCGATCTGGCCCAGCATCGCCGCCAGCACCACCCCCATCCACACCGGCTGCTCGCCATGCTCGGCGCGCTGCAAGGATTGCGAGCAGGTGATCAGGGTGCGTCGCCCGACCGCCCGCCGCGCCAGCGCAGCGATCTCGGCCGCCGGCAGGCCGCAGATATCGGCGGCCCAGCCCGCATCCTTCGGCTGGCCGTCCCGATGGCCGAGCAGATAGGCCTCGAATTCCTCCCAGCCGACGCAATACCGGTCGAGAAAACCGCGATCGTGCAGGCCCTCGGTCGCCAAGGTGTGGGCCATGCCGAGCATCAGCGCGACATCGGTGCCGGGGCGGATCGAGTGCCAGACAGCCTCCGTCTCCGCCGGCAGATCGTCGCGCTGCGGGCCGACCAGGTGAAATTCGACCCCCCGCTTGCGCGCCATCCGCAGATTGCCGCGGGCGACATGCCGGCTGCTGCCGCCGCCGCCGACATCGTTGTTCTTCAGCGCCATGCCGCCGAAGGCCAGCACCAGCGCGCTCTCGGTCGCCAGTTCGGCCCAGCTGACGTTGTTGCCGGCCACCGCACCCTGCGGGCCGATGACATAGGGCAGGATCACCGTCGCCGCGCCCGAGCTGTAGCTGTTGATCGAGCGGACATAGCCGCCGGCGAGGTTCAAAAAGCGGTGGATCTGGTGCTGCGCATCGTGAAAAAGCCCGGCGCTGGCCCAGCCGTAGGAGCCGCCGAAGATCGCGCGCGGCCCGTGTGCGGCGTAGATGCGCCGCAGTTCCGCGGCGGCGAGGTCGAGCGCCTCGGGCCAGGAGAGCGGCACGAAGTCATCGCGGCCGCGCTGGTGATCGGACCCCGGACCATGCTCCAGCCAGCCGCGCCGAGCCATCGGCCGGGCGATCCGCGCCGGATGCGAAACCGAGGCCGGAATGTTGGCGAGCAGCGCCGACGGGTCGGGGTCGCGCGGATGCGGCCGGATCTCGACGCTCCGATCCCGCGCCAGCACGGAGAAGGCACCCCAATGCGAACTGTGCGGCAGACCTTCGATGCGGCGCCGAGAAGAGAGTTCTATGTCGTTCATCGACAAACGCGTCCGATTGCCGTTAGCCTTGCGCGATGATTTCGCTCAGCGAAGAGGTCACGATACCATCCCCGCCCGCCGCGGTGTGGCCGATGTTGCGCGACCCGGCGCTGGTCGCCTCGTGCATTCCGGGCGCGGCGCTGACCGCTGCCGGCGGGGACGGCGCCTATCAGGGCACGATCCGGGTCAAGTTCGGGCCGACCGTGGCGACCTTCCGCGGCGAGGCGAAGCTCGCCTATGACGATATGGCGCGGCGCTGCACGATCGAGGGGCGCGGCATCGACGGGCGCGGCGCCTCGCGGGCACTGGCCTCGGGCGTAGTGACGGCGAGCGGGGAAGCGGCGACGATCCTCAAGGTCGAGGGCAATTTCAACGTGACCGGGCCGCTCGAAACCTTCGCCAATGCCGGCGGGGTTCATTTGGCGCGCGCGCTGCTGGCCGAATTCGCCGGCAACATGGCGCGGCTGGCCAGCGAGCGGGCGGCACCGGTCGTGGCCGAGGCGGCGGCGGAAAGCCCCTCGCCCCAACCCGCCTCCGGCGCGGCCGGGCGAGGGGGCGATCGCGGCGGGACACCCCTTCCGCGCCGGCCGGCGGTCGCGGAGCTGCGCGGCGGGGCGCTGCTGTGGCGGGCGTTTCTCGGCTGGTTCAGGCAAATTCTTTTCGGCAAAGGAAGAAAACCATGAGCGACAATCAGGTCTCCGACATTCTGGCGCAGGCTTTCGCGGCCGAGGGCGTCGACACGTTGTTCACCCTGATGGGCGACGCCAACATGTACTGGTCGGCGGCGATGGCCGACAATCAGGGCGTTCGCCTGATCCATGCGCGCCACGAGCATTGCGCCTGCGCCATGGCCGACGCCTATGCCCGCGCCACCGGCAAGGTCGGCGTCGCCGCGGTCACCTGCGGTCCCGGCTTTACCCAGATCATGACCGCGCTGACGATGGCGGCGCGCGGCAATGCGCCGCTTGTCGTGTTTTCCGGCGATTCCCCGATCGGCGCCTCCTGGTACATGCAGCAGATCGACCAGGCGCCGCTGGCATTGGCGACGGGCGCGCATTTCGTGCCGATCCGCACCATCGACCGGGCGCTCGACTGCGTGCGCGAGGCGTTTTACGTGGCCCGCGCCGAGCGCCGCCCGGTGGTGCTGAGCGTGCCGCTCGATCTGCAGCAGCAGGCGTTTCCGTACCTGCCCGATTACACGCCCTCGACCGATCTGGTGCCGCGCCGGCAGGTGGTGATGCCCGATCCGGCATTGGTCGACGAGGTCGTGGCGCTGATCGCCGGCGCCGAGCGGCCGGTCGTCATCGGCGGGCGGGGTGCGGTCTGGTCGGGCGCCAGGGAGGCGTTGGAGGCTCTCGCCGAGCACAGCGGCGCCTTGCTGGCGACGACCCTGTTGGCCAAGGGGCTGTTCGACGGCAACCCGTTCGCGCTCGACATCGCCGGCACGTTTTCGAGCGATCTCGCCCGCGAATTCTTCGCCGAGAGCGATCTCGTGATCGGCGCCGGCGCCGGGCTCGGCCATTACACGACCGAGGGCGGCTATCTCTACCCGAACGCCAAGGTGGTGCAGATCGACGTGAACCCGCGCGGGCTGTGGCAGGGGCTCAGGACCGCCGACCTGCATATCAAGGCCGACGCCCGCGCCACCGCCGAGGCGATCGCCCGGCGGCTGGTCGAGCGCGGCATCCGCCGGCCGGGCTGGCGCAGCAACGCGGTCGCCGCGCAGATCGCCGCCGATGTGCCGGATGCGAAGGAGTTCCAGGTGACGCCGGGCACGTTGGACCCGCGCCGGGTGGTGCGCGAGCTCGACCAGGCGATCCCCAAGGATTGGGACATCGTCGTCGCCGGCGGCCACTGCTTCGGCTTCGGCATGACGCATCTGAAGGGGCGGGCCGCCGGCAAATACCACACGCCGCTCGATTTCGGCGCGATCGGCTCCGGCCTGTCGGCGGCGATCGGCGTCTCGGCCGCGCGCGGCACCGACAAGGTCCTGCTGATCGACGGCGACGGCAGCCTCTACCAGCACATCCAGGAACTGGAGACGGTCCGCCGCCACGGCCTGAAGCTGTTGATCTGCGTCCTGAACGACGGCGGCTATGGCGCCGAATCGCACAAGTTCCGCGCCCATGGCGGCGACCCCAGCCACGCGATCCACGGCCGCGGCGACCTCGCCGCCACCGCCCGCGGCTTCGGCCTGAACGGCACGAGGATCAACGAGATGGGCCGGCTCGACGGGCTGTTCCACGAGCACCAGCAGGCGAACGGCGCCACCCTGTGGGACGTGCATGTCGACGACCTGATCCCGACGCGGCAATTCCGCCGGGTACATTACGGCGAGGCGTGAGCGGCGCAGATCGGCATCGCGAATCCGGTCGATCGCCGGCGGGTTCGGCCAAGCGAGAGGCAACATATGACGGGCTGCGACCGGGTTCCCCGCTTTGCCGAAGACGATGCCCTGCCCGAGGAGGAGCGCGCGCTGCTGGATCGCGCGCGGGCGCTGATCCCGGTTCTCGCCGAACGCGCGCCGGCCGCCGCGGCAGCGCGGCAATTGCCGGCAGCGACCATCGCCGATTACCGCGCCGCCGGCATCCTGCGCATCCTGCAGCCGCGCCGGTTCGGCGGTGGGCAGGGCCGGTTCAGCCTGTTCTCCCGCATCGTCGAAGAGCTGACCTATGGCTGCGCGTCCTCGGCCTGGGTCTATGCGGTATTGGCCGAGCATCAGTGGATCGTCGCCTGCTATCCCGAGCAGGCGCAGATCGACGTCTGGGGCGACGATCCCGAGGCGGTCGCCGCGTCCTCGCTGGCGCCGCGCGCGGCCGCCAAGCGTGTGGCGGGCGGCTGGCGGCTCAGCGGCCGCTACCCGTTTTCCAGCGGCTGCGACCATGCGCAATGGGCGATCATCGGCGCCTTTCTCGGCCAGATGGGCGATCCGCGGCATGTCGCCTATCTGCTGGTGCCGCTTGCCGAGATCGAGATCGAAGACGATTGGCAGGTGCTCGGCCTCCTCGGCACCGGCAGCAAAACCCTGCTATTGCATGATGTGTTCGTGCCCGAGCACCGCTGCGTCATGCTGGGCGACCTCTATGCCGGCACCCCGCCGGGCCGGCTGGTGCATCCCGACTATCCGGTGCTGCGCGCGCCGCGCGGGTTCCTCGTCGCCTATTCGCTGACGCCGGTGTGCATCGCGCTCGGCAGCTGCGCCCTCGAAATAGCCTGCGAGACGCTGGCCGGACGGGTGTCGCGCGGCGTGACCCGACTGGCGCAATCCGAGGTGGTCAGGATGGCGGTCGGCGAGGCGGCCGCGGCGATCGATGCGGCGACCCTGCTGCTGCATACCGGGCGCCGGTACAGCACCGAGAAGGTGAGTTCGGGCCGCGAGATCGGCGAGGCCGAGGCATTGCGTGCGCGCCGCGACATGGTCTATGCGCAACACCAGGTGGGTTGGGCGGTGGACCGGTTGTGCGAGCTGGACGGCGCCCGCTCGGTCTATGACGGCGACCGGCTGGGGACGATCCGCCGCGACGTGACGACCTTGCTGACCCATCACGCCGCCAACCGGCAAGCCGCGATGGTGCCCTATGGCGGCCTGCTGCTCGCCCGCGATCGCGGGTGAACGGGGGGCGGGGCGGGATCTCGTGGAATAGCACCCAGGCGGTTTGTCGTCATTGCGTTTGACAGCATGGCGAAAGCAAAAGCCTGGAAGGCTTCGCCACCCTCGCAGGAGGTTGACGCGCTTCGAGACAAGACGACGAAGTCAAGTCAGTTCCTCGTCGAGGGTATGTAACAATCATCCCCGCTTTCACGAGGCCGCTTGAGTTGGCGGCCTCGTCATTGCGGTACGGGATTCAAGAATTTCGGATTTTTCGTAAGTTATGATCGGGAAGAATTAAGCGCCGCGGCGGCCTGCCCAGACTAATCCCCGCCAGGCTTTGATGCCGTCGTAGTCCGCGGTGAAGTCGCGCGACGGTTCGCGTTGCAACTGCAATCGGGCCATCACGGCCTGCGACCTGAGATTGTCGGGTGCGGTATAGGCGACCACTTCGGCCAGCCCGGTACGCATGAAGGCGTCCTTCAGCGCCGCCCTTGCGGCTTCTGTCGCATAGCCATAACCCCACGCTTTCCGCACCAATCGCCAGCCGATCTCGACATGTGGGCCGATCGGGTGTTCCGGGCGCGAGGGCATAATCCCGGTGTAGCCGAGAAATTCACCCTCTCGGCTCTCGACCGCCCAGCGACAGAAGCCGTACTGACCATAAGCCGCTGCATAGCGGTCGAGCTTTGCGTCGCTCTCCGCCCGGCTGATCGGTCCCCCCAGGTCAAGCATTACCTCAGGGTCGGCGTTCATGGCGGCAAACGAATCCCGGTCGGCGTCCCCCCAACAACGAAGTCGCAAGCGCGGCGTGTCGATTATCATAGTCGGGCTCGGCCTCTCGAAGCCATGGGCAGCAGCCGGCTATATTATAATATGAAACGTTCCGTAAGATCGCGATCGTTGTGCCAGCCCGATCAAAGGGTTATCATTACCGTAAGATATGATCGGAACCCACCCGCAAAACCGCCGTCTCGCCTATGCCGCGTCAGCACCTACGGGCGGACGCTCGACGCCCAGCGTGAGCAGTTGCGCGGCGCGGGCTGCACCAGGATTTACGGCGAGAGGTGACGGGCGCGCACAGCGACCGGCGCGAGCTTCTGAAATTGCTCGACCTCTCGCCCCCGGCGACGTGGTGACGGTCACGCGATCGACCGCCTGGCGCGCAGCACCTTCGACCTGTTCGCCATCGTCAAGCAGATCGTGGACGCCAAGGCGCAATTCCGCTCACTGGCCGAGCCGTGGGCCGACACCGGCACCAGCACCGGGCGATTGATGATCGCCGTGCTCGGCGGCCTGGCCGACGTGGAGCGCGACCTTATCCGCACCCGCACCGCCGAGGGCCGGAGCCGCGCCAAGGCCCGGAAAGCAGATGGGCCGACCCCCTGCCCTCACACCAGAGCGCAGAAAGAGGCCACCCGACGCCGCGCGCAGGGCGCGACGCTCGACGAACTCGCCCGCAGCTACAACGTGGGCATATCCACCATTCGCCGCGTTACGACGAGGCCCGCCGCATGAACCGAAAAAACATCGGGGGTTCACCATCGAGGCGGTGCAGGTCAGGTAAAAGGTGGAGGGGATCGCTCTTAGATTGGGCCGAGGCTGACCAAGCGCTCGGCGGCCACTTCAAAAACAGACATGCCGTCGCTGATCGCGAAGGATTTTCGAAGCGGCTTAGTGCTCGACAGAATATCAAAGCCACGATTTACCACTATAACCGATTTGAAAGGCGCGCTTGGAATATTGTAAACTGAGTAGCTTTCGTTCATGGAACGTGCCCGACCTAAACCATCTCGACAGGTAAATCCTATATGGACTTTCACTGAACTGGACAATGAACTTTTTGAGTGTGCCGCGTAGCAGAGGTGGCCCAAAGGATCACCAAAGGAATGCCGCCTCTTACATCTAAAGGGATGAGCATGATATTTAGGCCCATTTTCCTATGGATTATTGGATTGCAAGTTTTCAGTCTCAGCGGTGATATTTGGGTCAATGGCGATAGTTATGGCGGATGACGGCCGGGGCGTGTGCTTCGGTTTTTCGCAGTGGCAATTTCGACCAAGTGACCCGAACATACCTGCTCTCTGAAAGCCTCCCTCGGTGGACGTGCCGAACAGTTTAAGGCTTCTCGATCGAGCTACAAGAAGCCCATTCCCTTTGCGATCGTTCTTGCAGCCCTCATGTGAAGCGAAGCCTTGATATACTCGAAAGAAACGTCGATCTTCCTGCACGGGGTAAAAAGCTACTACGGATTTCACGGTTGCGGCTGACTATACGAACGCGTACCTGTTTCGCGTTTTGAACAATGGATTTTACGCCAACTGCGTTGCTTTTCCAAGCATCCCAGCATTATGAGGCTACGAACAAAAATATCGGCTATTTCTCATAAGTTCTGTACCTTCGTGACATCGATTTCCCCAAGATGCGACTGATCATCACGTTGCGGTGAGCGGACGGTGTGAAGATATGTCGGCAATCTATAGGCATTGCCAATCTCCAATCGATGGGACGAAACCGGGTGTAAGTCTTACGGCAACATCCGTGTCGAGACCCAGCGGCACCCCGCGATCGACCGATCAAAATTCGGATGACACTTACGCACGCATCGGCATCCCCCTACCGATGATCGACAAATCAGGATATACCCCCCTACCCCTGTTCGATGCGGTTAAGCGCCCGCCGCCGGGTTACTGGCAATAGTACGGCCTTTTTACAGGACGCCGACTACCCGGCCAAGGCGGCCGATTTTCCATAATCCGACCTTATCGGACTTTTGACATGGCACGGGAACAGGGGCGCGGAGGTGAGAGATAGGGGAGGCGAGCAGAATGGCTGGTGGGCGGCGGCCGCGTGGGATAGGCGGTGCCGACAATCACGCAATTGCCATGATCGCATTGTACTCTTGCGGCATTGGCGCTTGTGAGCGGGTGCGGGATTGTCGTTGCGGGAGTTGAAGATACCTGATCTCGACCTGATAAAACAGGTGGAACAGGGGCTGCGGGTGCAGTGGGGAGGTTTGCCGTGGTGCCGCCGTTCTAGTGGATCGGTTCTAACGCTTGGCACCCGTCCGCTTTTCCTCTTCGTCATTCCCGCGAAAGCGGGAACCCAGAGCCTGCCCCTGGCTTGAACAGGGGGCGGCAGGCGCCGGGCGCTTGCCCTGGACCCCCGCCTGCGCGGGGGCGACGGTCAGGAAGTATGGGGGTCATTTGTCAGGTTGGTATCACTAGCGTCCCCGGCGTTATCGCGGGCCCACGGGTCCGGCCATTGTCGGGTCCGAGGACAGGTTCCGCGAGGCAATCTTGACCGGTCTGCTTCGTCGCCCTGGGGCTCCTCGCAATGACGAACTGCTCAATCATGCAATGAATTTCCGGTCGGGGAGGCGAAGCAGGATTGCCTGAGTTGATCCGCACATGCGCTTCCGTGCCAAGTTTTCTCTCTCTCCCCCGGCCGGGGGGGGGAGGGCGAAAGACGCCGTCCCGGAAGTGTGGATCAATTCAATGAACGCTGCTTAGGATCACCGGAGACGGACGGGCGAAAAACGATGGGAAAGAGGTTGGCTATTGTCGGGGTCGATGCGGGCCGCTGCCCGTCATCCGCCAGGGGCCGAAGGAGATGAGCGAGCTGCCACAACAGAGCTACGTCCATGGCGCCAGCGAAACGCCGCTGATCGGCGAGACCATCGGCGCCTATTTCGACCGCGCGGCGGAACGATACGGCGCGCGCGACGCGCTGATCGTCCGCCATCAGCGGATCCGCTGGAGCTGGCGGGCGCTGAAGGAGCGGGTCGATGCGTTTGCCGCCGGGATTGCTGGCGCTCGGGCTCGAACCCGGCGAGCGGGTCGGCATCTGGTCGCCGAACAACGCCGAATGGGTGGTGACCCAGTTCGCCACCGCCAAGGCCGGGCTGATCCTCGTCAACATCAACCCGGCCTACCGCGTGACCGAGCTCGACTACGCGCTGAACAAGGCGGGTTGCGCGGCATTGGTCACCGCGGCGCGGTTCAAGACCAGCGACTATCTGGCGATGCTCGGCGAATTGGCGCCCGAACTGGCGACGGCGGCGCCCGGCCGGTTGCAGGCGGCGCGGCTGCCCGAACTGCGCCTGGTGATCACGATCGGTGCCGAGGATGTGCCGGGCGCGCTGCGGTTCGACGCGGTTTACGGCCTCGCCGGCACGACCGAGCATGACCGGCTCGCGGCGCTTGCCGGCCGATTGCAGTTCGACGATGCGATCAACATCCAGTTCACCAGCGGCACCACCGGGTTTCCCAAGGGTGCCACCCTGACCCACCACAACATCCTCAACAACGGCTTCTTCATCGGCGAGGCAATGCGGCTCGGCCGCGGCCGACCGGCTGTGCATCCCGGTGCCGCTCTATCATTGCTTCGGCATGGTGCTGGGCAACCTCGCCTGCCTGACCCACGGCGCGGCGATGGTGTTTCCCGGCGAAGGCTTCGATCCGCTCGCCACCCTGGAGGCGGTCGAGGCCGAGCGCTGCACCGCGCTGCACGGCGTGCCGACGATGTTCATCGCCGAGATGGACCATCCCGATTTCGCCAGATTCGACCTGTCCTCGCTGCGCACCGGCATCATGGCCGGCAGCCCGTGCCCGATCGAGGTCATGAAGCGGGCGGTCGACCGCATGCACCTCGGAGAGATCACGATCGCCTACGGCATGACCGAGACCAGCCCGGTCAGCTTCCAATCCTCGACCGACGACCCGATCGAGCGCCGGGTCGCGACGGTCGGCCGGGTGCAGCCGCATATCGAGGTCAAGATCGTCGATGCCGAAGGCCGCGTCGTGCCGCGCGGCACGCCCGGCGAATTATTGACGCGCGGCTATTCGGTCATGCTCGGCTATTGGAACGACGCGGAGAAGACCGGCGAGGCGATCGACCCGGCGCGCTGGATGAAGACCGGCGACCTCGCCACGATCGACGACGAGGGCTATTGCAACATCGTCGGCCGCATCAAGGACATGGTGATCCGCGGCGGCGAGAACGTCTATCCGCGCGAGGTCGAGGAATTCCTCTACCGGCACCCAAAGATCCAGGACGTGCAGGTGATCGGCGTCCCCGACCCGCGCTATGGCGAGGAATTATGCGCCTGGGTCCGCCTGCATGACGGCGAGGCGGCGACGGCAGACGAGATCCGCGCCTTCTGCCAAGGGCAGATCGCCCATTACAAGATCCCGCGCTACGTCAAATTCGTCGACGGCTTTCCGATGACCGTGACCGGCAAGATCCAGAAATTCCTGATGCGCGAGCAGACGATCGCCGAGCTGGGCCTCAGCACGGAACGAACCGCCTGAGGCCCTGCCGCGCGCGCCGTCAGGCCAGTTCGGGCAGCACCTCGGTGAAGGTTTCGAGGTTGCCGAGGGTCTCCCTGCCGAGCGTGAACGGAATGCACGCGCCGATCAGGACCATGACGATCATCGTGCCAAAGAAGATCGTCGGCGAGGCGGTGTGCGAAACCATCAGGTAGGGCACGATCACGCCGGCGAATATCCGCCCGAACGATTTGCCGAAAAAGTGCCCGCGTCCGCGCAATGCGGTCGGGAACTGCTCGGACAGGTACATCCGCACGGCGGGGAAGATCGACAGGGTGGTGAACCCGGTGATCACCGCGCCGGCGCTGAAGACCATGGTCGCGGCCGAACCGGCACGGTGCGCCAGCACCATCAGCAGCAAACCGGGTATCGACAGCAGGAAGGCGCCGGTGATCGTCCATCGCCGGCCGACGATTTCCATGATGTAGCCATTGAACAGCTTGCCCGGGATGCTCGCCGCGAACACCAGCGAGCTAAGGCCGAAGCTCAGCGCAACCGCGGCGCCCTGGCTGACCAGCGCTTTCGGCAGCAGGATCGCGATCAGGTAATAGACGGTGCCGGCGCAGATGCCGCACAGAATGCCGGTCGCCGTCCAACGGAACTGACCCGGGGCAAACAGTTTCCAGAACGGCGGCAGCTGCTCGCGCGGCATCTCCCGCCCGGTTCCGAGATCGGCAATCGTCATCGGCGGCACCCGGTTGCCGCATCGCTTGACGATCAGGTTGACGCTGTCGATCGCATCCTGGGTCCGGCCCCGGCGCAGCAGCCAGCGCGGGCTCTCCGGGATCAGGAAATAGATCAGCACCGGCGCAACGAACAAGGTCACCCCGCCGGGCAGTCCGACCAGCCGGAAGCCGTTCGGATGGTCGGCGAGAATGAAGCCGACAAACGGCAGCAAGGTGAAGGCGCTGGCCAGCATGGTTTCATAAATCGCGGCATAGGTGCGCCGGTGCTGCGCCGGCATCAGCTCGGCGGCGATCGGAAACGGCGCCGAGATCGTAAAGCCCAGTCCGATGCCGGTGATCAAACGCAGGATCAGCAGCTGCTCGAAACTCTGTGCGAGCAGGATCAGGAGTGTGCACAGCGTGCTGAGGATCACGCCGATCTGCATCACCGCCACCCGGCTGATGCGGTCGGACATCGCCGCCGCCGCGAAACCGCCGAGGACGACGACGAAAGTCGGCCAGGTGGCAAGCGCGCGGACTGCGTCGGGGCTCATATGCAGCGGCGCTTTGGCGAGCACCAGCAGCGAGCCCGTCAGTGCCAGATCATAGCCCTCGATAAAGCCGACAAACCCGAGCACGACGATCAGCACCACGTGGTAGCCGCTGAACGGGATGCTGTCGAGCTTGAGACCGAGCACGTGGCTGGCCGGAAGGGCCGATCGGCCCAGGGTAGGGGTCGCAGTCATGCTGGTATCCTCCTCATCCTTGCTTACGGTCTCATGAACCTGTTTTGCGCATCGTGCACCCTTCGTACGGATCGCTCAAGGACGGGTTGCTGCGGTCGGTGCGGCGAGGGCGTGGGAACTCCGGAGGCGCCGTTTCGTTTGCCGGTGCAGTTCCGCGCGGAAGACGAGCCGGCCTCGCACCGTTGTCGGAGCCGGCCGGTCATCACCCGACCCGCTCGAAAGCTTTATTCGGAAGGAACGACAGTGAAAAAGCGATGGATGGCACAAGGCGCGCTGGCGGCCGGAATGGCATTGGCCCTGGCCAGCTGCAACCCCTACGACCCGGCGCAGCGCGCGGTCGGCGGCGGGCTGGTCGGCGCCGGGGCCGGAGCGGCGATCGGCGGTGCCGCGGCCGGCGGAGCCGGGGCGGCGACGGGTGCGGCGATCGGCGGTGCCGTCGGTGCGGTAACCGGCGTCGTGACCACGCCGCCGCCACCGCCGCCACCACCCGGCTATTATCGGTGAGCCTGCGCGCGTCCGGTAGTGCCGCCAGCCGCCAGGCGCGCCCTCTCGACAAAATGGACCCGGACTGCGAATTCAGCTCGGCAACGCGCTGAACGGAGGCCCTTTGGGCCGAAGGCGACAGGATTTCCGGTGCTGCCGACGCCTCGATGACCCGCGGCATATTCGGGCGGATCGCCGGCTCTGGCGGGACAACGGCCGAACTCCTGCCGACAGTGGACCGGCGCCTGGTTCAGCGGCCGAGATCGGTGAGCCTCAGCAGCACCTCCCTGCTGAACGGCTCCAGTTTCGACGGCGCGTCGTCGCACCCAACTCCGGCCGAATGCCCGCGAAGGTAAGAGAGATGCCGGGCCCCGCGCCGGCAATCTGCGCGGCCGCAAAGAATTCTGGTTGCTCGCCACCGACAAACTGGTGCCTGGCGACGATCTTCAGGACCATTTGGTTTTCGTTCAGAAGCTGCTTTCTCCGACGCCGGGAGATACCAGCCGGATCGCCAAACTCCGCGCTGTCCTCGAGCGCACGCACTCCGGCGCCCACATTACCTGCTTCTGGCGCGGCGACCCCAGCGAACCTGCCCCACAAATCCCGGACCGCTTCAAATCAGCCATTCAACCCTTGGCCGCCGACATCGAAACTGATTTCAAGGTGGAGAAACATTCGTAGGGTGGGTTGAGCAACGCAAAACCCACCATCGTTAGCCGTCGCAGAATGCGATGGATTTCGCTCCGCTCAACCCATCCTACGCGCTACGCGCTCGCAGGTATTTTATAAGGTGCATCGCGTTTGAAAAGACGAGCACAGAAAAGATATGGAACATCGTTCTTTGTACGGAATTGCCTTAGCTTGGTACCAGGTATCATTAGTCTTGTCTGCTTGTTCTTTTTTCCAGCCTAATACGATTTTCAACCCAACCGCAAGCGATACCGTACGGGCATGTGTCAATGTGTTTACTCTGCATCCGGGGACGCTATTTGTGGTAGCGTGGAGGCCGACCGTGAGAGAACAAAGCGAACATCATCTCTCGCGGTCTCCACCCTTTTCGATTTTCCCCCTTCTTGAACTCGACCAAAGCCGCTTGGAAGAAGCGGCCTGCGTGGCCTACCTGTTCGCGGCGCGTTGGCCGCATGGCTTTGTCTGCGCGGCTTGCGGCAGGAACAAAGCCTGGCAGCTGCGAACCAAGGTGTGGACCTGGGAATGCGCCGGCTGCGGCAAGCAGAGTTCGGTGACCGCCGGCACGATCAAGCACAGCTCGAAGCTGCCGCTGACCATTTGGTTCTGGGCGGCCTATCTGATGGCGACCCATTCCAACGGCATCTCGGCGCTGCAACTGCAACGCCAGCTTGCTTTGGGCTCGTACAAATCGGCTTGGCTGATGACCACCAAGCTGCGCCGCAGCATGGTGGCCCTCGGCCGCAGCGCGCTCGCGGGCCTGGTCGAAGTCGATGAGACCGAGATCGTCTGCCGCAGCAAGAACGATCCGCTCACCGGCGGCGGCGGACGCAGCTATCACGGCAAGCTCCTCGTTGTCGGCGCGGTCGAGGTCGAGGACGGCGGCGTCGGCCCCGGCCGCATTCGGCTCGCCCAAGTGCGCGATTACTCGGCCGCCAGCCTGCATGCTTTTATCAAAACCAATCTCGCTACCGGGGCTAATGCCAAGACCGACGGATGGTCGGGGTATACA
Source organism: uncultured Alphaproteobacteria bacterium (assembly GCA_963814865.1). Taxonomy (GTDB): domain Bacteria; phylum Pseudomonadota; class Alphaproteobacteria; order ATCC43930; family CGMCC-115725; genus AP-15. The sequence goes on from CAWFEN010000010.1 coordinate 546,642, forward strand.
GGCGCCCTCGGCGACATCAAGATCACCATGTCGACGGAAACATGGCCGACCATATCGTCCTTCCCTGGGCCACCGCATCTTCTCCAATCTCAAGGTCTGCGCCTTGGGCGTCTATCACGGTCTGCGCCGCAAACACCTGTAGACCTATGTCGACGAGTTCATCTTTCGCTTCAACCGCCGCAGTACCCGGTATGCCGCCTTCAGTTCACTGCTCGGGATCGCCGCCGCCCACGCGCTCCTAGCTTCACGAGATCGTTCGGGAAGAAATAGGTCGCCACGTCGAGCTTTGGCATCGCTATTCCACTGCCATAGCGTGGAGAACGTGGTCTCCAGTGTTAACGCTAGCTGGATACCATTTTTTCTGAATTCGCCAAGCTCGTTCATAACTAAAGCTGGCATGAAATATTCGGGCGCAGTGGCAGGGTCTTCACCTGATATCAAGGCGTATCGACCCAGTGCGCGGGCACCGGCCTCGCGATTTTATTGCCATCAAGCTCTCAGAACGATGGCGAGTAGAATTGTTTGAGATAGTACCTGCGAAAAGTAATGATAGAGTGACATCTAGAAAAATTCATATGAAGGACAGACTGAGATATCATCAAATATGTAAGCCATTAAGATTGGTACCTCTGTTTATCTAATCAGCGATCTCCTCCCAGTTCCGCCAACCGCGGCATCACCTCGTCGGCTGAACAGGGTCAGGTTGTCGACGGTGTCGTCGTGGCTGATCGTGCCGCCCTGGCCCATCATCAGGAGGTGGCCAAAGCCGCCGACATGGTCGTAGAACGCCTTCAGCTGGTCGAACACGTCGTCGGGCGTGCCGGCGAAGGAGAGGCCGGCGTCGATCGCCTCGTCGACGGTCATCGTGCGCGGGTTGATCGGGTGGCCGTCCTTGGTCTGGACCCGCGTCGCGCGCGCCGCCATGGCGCCGCCGGTCTTCAGCATCTGCGCCGCCGCGCGCGGCGCGACATAGCCGGGCGGGTTGGCGAATTGCGGCGCCACGATGCCGGAGGTGCGGCTGTAGCCGAGGATCTGGTCGGCGCGGCGATGGCCCTCTTCGCGCGTCGCGCCGACCCCGATCAAGGCCATGTAGGCGAGGCGGTCGGGTGTCGGCTCGCGGCCGACCGCGCGGGCCCTGCTGCGATAAGCCTCGAAGATCGCGGGCGTGCGCACCCAGCCGGTGTTGAGGACGCCGATCACCATGCCGCGCGCCGCCGCCTCGGTCGCGCTTTCCGTGCTGCCGACCGGCGTCCACACCGGCGGGTGGGGCTGCTGGTACGGGCGCGGCCAGACATTGACCGAACGGTACTGGAAATGCGTGCCCTCCCAGTTGAACGGACCGTCATGGCTGGTCATCGCCTTCAGGATCAGGTCATAGGCCTCCCAGAACCGCTCGGTCAGTTCGGCCGGGTTGGTGTTGGCCGGCGAGATCTCGAACGGCACGCCCTTGACAAAGCCCATCTCGAGCCGGCCGCGCGAGATCACATCGATCATCGAATATTCCTCGGCGACGCGGATCGGGTCGTTGCGGTTGCCGATCGGCATGCCGAGTGCCAAGAGCCGCACCTTCTTGGTCTCGCGCGCCAGGATCGCCATCGGGATCGTGCAGACCGAATCGCTGCAGGTCGCGGTCGCGTGGTGCTCGTTGGTCATGATGTTGATGTCGAGCTCGTCGCACAGCGCCCATTCGTCGAGATAGCGGTGGTAGAGATCGGCCCCGATCTTCGGGTCGTAGAGCCGGTTCGGGACGATGACGCGATACGAGTTCGTGCAAATGGGGCCACGCCGGGTGATAGGCCATCTCGCTGAAATGCCAGACCTTCATCGCGTTACCTCCGTGCCCGCAAAGCGTTCGATCGTGTCGGCGACTGCCTCGGGCCGCTCGATCTGCGGATAGTGGCCGGCCTGCGCGATCAATTCGAAGCGGGCATCCGGCAGCGCGGCGCAGAGCTTTCGGCCATAGCCGGGCGCGACGATGCCGTCGCTCTCGCCCCACAGGACGAGCGCCGGCACGCGCACCCGGTGCAGCCATTGGCGCAGGCCGGGGTCGTGCATGTAGGGGCGCCAGCCATAGAGCGCCGTCGCCTGGCGGTCGCGGACGATCGCGGTCAGCTCGTCATCGCCGAGCGCGCCGTAATCGATCAGTGCACGGCCGGGATCATGAAAAGTCCGGCGGTGCCGCTCGTCCTCGGGGAGGGCGTAGATGTCGGCGATGTCGCGCTCCTCGCGCCCGCCGAACTTGAGCCCGAGCGAGTCGATCAGCACCAGACGCGCGATCCGCGCCACCGACCGCACCGCGATTTCGAGCGCGATCCAGCCGCCGAAGGACGAGCCGACGACGGTGACATCGCCGCCTTGCTGACGGTCGAGCCAGTCGAGATAGAGATAGGCGATATCGTGGATCGTGCGGAACCCGTCCGGCCGCTCGGACGCGCCGAACCCCGGATGGCGCGGCGCCACGACCCCTCGGCGCTGCGCGAGCCGGTCGAGGAAAGCCCGGTTCTGCTGAAAATAGTCGCCGCCATGCAGGAACAGCAGCGGCGGACCAGAGCCGCCGGTAAACGCTTCGAGCGAAACCTCACCGATGTCGATGCGTGTCATCCGAACCCTCTCGGCCGCCGCGGCGCGGTGCATGGCGCCACCGCCCGATGTCAGTATCGCGGCCAATTCGGCGGCGGTCCACAGGCGCCGAAGGGCTCGTCGGTCGGGTCTTGCTTTCCCCGGCGGGAAAAACGAGGTTCGCGGGACGCAACAAAGCGCGGGGAGCGACCATGCAAGGGCAGCAATCGGCCGGGCAGGGCGCTGCGCCGGTACCGGTCGAGGAAATGGCGCGGGTCTTGGCGCTGCATCCGGTCTTCGCGCGGTTCGACCGTGCTTCGCTGCACGCGATCGCGGCGCGCAGCGGCTTTGCCGCCTTCGACGCCGGCGCGACGATCATGCGCCAGGGCGACCCCGGCAGCTTCGCCTACATGATCCTCGAGGGCGAGGTCGACGTCTTCGTCGAGATCCCGGCCGGACGGGTTCAGATGGCGACGCTCGGACGGCACAACACGATCGGCGAGCTCGGCGCGTTTACCGACATGCCGCGCACCGCCACCATCGTCGCCCGCACCGATCTCGTGCTGCTGCGCATCGAGCGCGACAGCCTGATGAGCCTCGCCGCCGAGATTCCCGCGATCGCCGTCGCCTTCATCGCCGAGCTCGGCCAGCGCCTGCACAGCATGAACCGGCCGCTCGCCTATCTGAGCTATGCGGCGAGCGCGCTCGAGCGCGACGAATACGACGACGCCATGCTGACCGAGCTCGCCGGCCAGCAGGGCGAGCTGGCGAATTTCGCCCGGGTGTTCGCCCATATGGCCTCGGAGATCCGGGAAAAGCAGCAGCGCCGGCGCGAAATGCAGGCCGCCGCCGACATCCAGAAGTCGATCCTGCCGGGCCCGCTGCCGCGCGAGGGGGCGGCGCGCGCGGTCGACCTTCATGCCGAGATGCACCCGGCGCGCGAAATCGGCGGGGATTTCTACGATTATTTTCTGTTCGAGGGGAATTGGCTGGCGATCACCCTCGCCGATGTTTCCGGCAAGGGCATTCCGGCGGCATTGTTCATGGCGGTTTCGCGCACCGTGCTGCGCGGCGTCGTCGGCCATGGCGACATGGCGGCGCGACTGAGCGAAGCCAATCGCGTGCTCGCCACCGACAACGAGGCGTGCATGTTCGTGACCGTGTTCCACGGCGTGCTCGACCTCGTCACCGGGGTGCTGCGCTTTTGCAACGCCGGCCACGATCCGCCCTATCTGCTGCGCGCCGGCGGCGGCCGCGAGCGGCTCGCCGCGACCGGCATCCCGTTCGGCATCGACCCCGGGCTGCGCTGCCGGATCGGCGAGACCGTGCTCGATCCGGGCGACCGGCTGTTCATCTACAGCGACGGCATCACCGAGGCGTTCAATTCCGCGGGCGAGGGGTTCGGCAGCGCCCGCCTGCAGCGCGCGCTCGACGGCGCGCCCGAGGACAGCTCCGGCGCGATCGTCGCCCGCGTTCTGGCCGATACCGCGCGCTTTGCCGCCGGCACCGAGCAATCCGACGACATCACCTGCCTGGCGCTGCGCTATCGGCCGTGAGCGGCGGCGGTCGCTGACGCTCGGACCGCGATGTTCGTCACCCCCTCGGCGCGCTCACCGCCAAGGCGGTTGGTATAAGTCTGCGACGAGTATCGAGGATGCTGCTGCTCAAAAAGAAAATGGCCGGAACCCGAAAGTTCCGGCCAAGTTTGAACAGGGAGGCTTCACGTCTGGGAGACGTAAGGGTCCGAAGACCCTCTTCCCGGGCACAAGTCCCGGAAACCCCAATCGATGGCGGTGACCATCGAAAACCTTCAGCGATGCAACATCGCCTGGGCAGAAGATGGGGGATTTGCGGCACGACCACCAGCCGGAATTCCTTCTGGCTCGTCTGCAAAAAGCGCAATGCTCTAGATGCCCCGGCTTTCATTTGAGAGCCCCAGGCTTCCGGAAATCAGCCGAGCCGGGTCTCTGCCACCTTGTGCAGCAGGAAATCGCGGAAGACGCTGATGCGTTTGGAGGTGCGCAGCTCTTCGGGATAGACGAAATAGGCTTCGACCGGCGGCCCTGTCAGCTCGGGCAGGACCCGCACCAGATCCTGGTGCTCGGACGCGATGAAATCCGAGAACGAGGCGATGCCGAGCCCGCTGACGACGGCGCGCAGCATCGCATAAAAATTGTTGACGCTGAGGATCGGCTTGCGCTCCTGCCCCGGCTTGGCGCCGGCGTCGAGCAGCCAGTTGACGTTCTGCACCGGCGGGCGGACATCCTCGCCGTAGACGATCAGCCGGTGCTTGTCGAGATCCTCGGGCTTTTGCGGCATGCCGTGTTTCTTGATGTAATCGGGCGCCGCATAGATGTGGCTCGGCACGCTGAGGAGATGGCGCTGAATGAGATCCGGCTGGCGCGGCGGCGACATGCGGATCGCCACGTCCGCTTCGCGCATCGACAGATCGAGCTCGGAATCGTCGATCACCATGCTGACCTGGATCTCGGGGTAGAGATCGAGGAATTCGCGGATCCGCGGGGTCAGCCAGCTCGAGCCGAAGGCCACCGTCGTGGTGATTTTGAGCGGACCCTTGGGCCGGTCCTTCGATTCGGAGATCAGGCCCTCCGCCATCGACAATTTGGCAAAAACCTCGCGCGCCGTGCGGAACAGCAATTCGCCCTGCTCGGTCAGGATCAACCCGCGCGCATGGCGATGAAACAGCGGCACGCTCAAGCTCTCCTCGAGCGCGCTGATCTGGCGGCTGACCGCCGATTGGCTGAGGTTCAGCGATTCGCCGGCATGCGTAAAGCTGCCCGCCTCGGCGACCGCGTGAAACACCCGCAACTTGTCCCAATCCATCCCCGGTTCCCCCGGCAGCCTCCACGAGAGGCGAGCGTCTGCTTCCTATTCGGCCGCACGCATGATCGCGGCTTCCCCCCGCGCCGCGAGAAACTTCTCCGCCTCGAGCGCCGCCATGCAACCCATCCCGGCAGCGGTAACGGCCTGGCGAAAGATCTTGTCCTTGACGTCGCCCGCGGCAAACACCCCTGGAACCCCGGTTTCCGTCGAATCCGGGCGGGCGACGACGTACCCTTCCCGGTCGAGCGGCAGTTGCCCGGCCACGAGGCCGGTCACCGGGGTGTGCCCGATCGCGACGAAAACGCCGTCGCAGGCATGCTCGCGCACCGCACCCGTGCGCGCATTGCGCAGCCGGACGCCGGTCACCTGCGGCGGCTCGGGCTCGCCCAGGATCTCTTCGACGACGCTGTCCCAGATGACGTCGATCTTGGGGTTGCGGAACAGCCGATCCTGCAGGATCTTTTCCGCCCTGAGCGCGTCGCGGCGGTGAACGAGGGCGATGCGGCGCGCGTGGTTCGTCAGATAGAGCGCCTCCTCGACCGCGGTATTGCCGCCGCCGACCACCACGACGTCCTTGCCGCGGAAAAAGAACCCGTCGCAGGTCGCGCACGCCGACACGCCAAACCCGCGGAAGATTTCCTCGCTCGGCAGGCCGAGCCAGCGCGCCTGCGCGCCGGTGGCGAGGATCACGGTCTCGCCGACATAGGTATCGCCCGAATCGCCGGTCGCGACAAACGGCCGGTGCCCGAGATCGATCGCGGTGATCAGGTCGAGGACCACCCTGGTGCCGACATGCTCGGCCTGTTGCTGCATCTGCTCCATCAGCCACGGGCCCTGGATCACCTCGGCGAATCCCGGATAGTTCTCGACATCGGTGGTGATCGTCAGCTGGCCGCCGGGCTGCAGCCCGGTGACGAGGAGCGGCTCGAGATTCGCACGGGCCGCATAGATCGCCGCGGTGTAGCCGGCCGGTCCCGCGCCGATGATCAGGACCTTGCTGTGGTGGCGTTCGGACATCGCGCGGATCCCGGTGAGTATGAGAATGGAATATATCGTTCTTTTTGCGGTGCAGCGGAAGAGCGCAGGGTTAAAACCCGAACATGTGGTCGAGGCTGAAGGCGCCGCCGCGGCCGACGAGCCCGTGATAGCCGAAAAGCCGGCAGGTCGTGTCGCGGACGACCGCATAGGCGCCGGCTCCCGCCCGGGCGCGAGTTGCGGCGTCGAAGGCGGCGTGATAGAACCACAGCCGCGAGCCTGAGCAGGGGATCGTCAGATCCGAGCGGGCAATCTCGCGACCGCTGCCGTCGTGCAGGATGATCCTGGTGGCGCTCGCCGGCAGCCAGGGGCGCGAAGCCGGATAGATCAGCTGGCACAAGGTGTTGCGGCCGCTCTCGCCGAGCCGGAGGAAAAGCCTGGTCGACAGGCCCGGCGGCCGTCCGGAATAGGATTGCGGCTCGTCGCGATAGGTCATGATCGTATTGAACACATGGGCGCCAAAGCTGGTTTCGGCGGCATGGCCGCTCTCCCGGTGACGGTAGCGGAAGATGGCATGGAGCCATCCGTCGGCCGTCCCTCCGGCGGCGAAGTCGTAGACCAGCTCGACATGACCATAGCCTTCGCGCAACGCATCGATGCCGGCTGCCTCGTCCAGGTCGAGCGTGCTCGCATGCGCCCGCGGCAACCGCCCGAAGCGATGGCGCAGGATTTCGGCTCCCTCCGAATCGTAGACGACGGCCGCGACCGGCAGCTCGGTTTGGCAGACCGCCATCGGCGTCGGCAGCACCAGGGTCTGCCACTCGCCGCGCGGCAGGATCGGAGCGGGCAACAGAAAGCCTTTGCCGAGGACGCCTGCGAGGTTCGGCAACTCCGGATCGGGGGTCAAATCCTCCCGTTCGACGTTGACGTGCGCGATCCGGCGCCGGCCGCGCTCGACCACCTCGTAGCGCGGCCGCACCATGTACTTGCCGGCGCGCAGCTCGATCTGGCGCGGCCAGGCGAGACCGGGCAGCAGCTCGGCGACATCGACCGCACGGCTGGCAAACGGAGCGATCGGCTCGACGATCGGCGCCAACCGCTCTTCGCCCATCGGGTTGAGGGCGACGGCGCCGGCTGGGACCCCAATCGGGTGGCTGTTCTGGACCCAGAGAACGACCCGCTCACACGGGGCGGGAGCCGGCAGGCCGGCATAGCGATCGGCCGGCCAGGCGTTCGCGTCGTGGGTCGCGGACAATGAAATGTCGGCCGCGCCGGCATCGCTGAAGGTGTCGAGGGCGTATTTGACGGTCTCATGCCCGGCGGCGCCGACGACGTGCAGAAAGAGTTGGCCGGCGAATTCGCCGAGCTCAAAGCGGGCGCGGATCTCGCGGCTGTCGAGGATGAAGGCACTCGCGGGCGTGCAGCGCTCGCACCATTCGGCGAGGATCTCGCCGTCGCCGCCGAACAACGTCATCCAACAGGTGACGGCGCCCGCACCGTAACCCGACCAGTAGTTCACCGTCGTCAGCCGCGTATGCGACCCCTCTGCATCACGGAAAAAGGCAAAATTCGTGGCGAAATTGAGCGGATCGAGATAGTTGCGCGGATTGGTCAAGCGATCGGCCGGGATCCGCATCGCATCGAGGCTGAAGATTTCGGCGTCACCCGCCAGACAGGACCGCAATTGCCCGATCGAGCGCTCGGCATCGAAGGCGGCGACGAAAATCGCACGCGCGGCGGACCGCGCGAGTGCGGTCGCCGGCTCGGCGATGCGGCCGAGAATTCGAGCAGCCGATTCGCGCTACCTGCTGAACATGGACGCCGGCGATCTCGACCCCCGCGAGCCCGAAGATTTCGGCGAAACCCGCAGCGGCGCCGCTCGGATCGTAAATCGCCACCGGCGCGTTTCGGGCGAGCGCAGCCACCAATGCCCGCGCCGGCCGGGCGGCCTGCGGATGGGTCAGCGCTTTGTAGAGGGTGTTCCCTCCGCTCGCATTGTCAAAGGTCTCGATGCGCAGGGCCATGATTGCGAGCCGATTACTACACCCCACGCCGCCGGCGCAAGCGATCAGGCCCCCCGCGTCTATCGCCAGCCCGGCCGGTCGCGGGCCGCGAGCCTGCTGCCAAAGTGCCGGCACGGCCAGGGCGGCATCTTCGTCGACCCGACCCGGCCCCGGCGCGAGGCGGCCAGATCGATGCCGCCGCGAGCAAAGATCACCGCTACGCCGCGGGTGGTTGCCACGGCGACGAGCGCCCCGGCCATGACGTCGCTGGGGTAATGGGCGCCGACGACGACGCGGCTCCCCGCCACGATCGCCGCCGCCAGGATGTAGAACAGCAAATGGCGCGGCCACAGCAGCCAGAGCGCCGTCACCAACGCGACGATCGTTGCAGCATGGCCGGAGGGAAACGACCAGTGGTCGGAACGCCAGCCAAACCAGGTGAACCCGTAGAGATCGGCGCTGAACAGCAGCTTTGGCCGGAGGCGCCCAAAGGCGATTTTCAGCACGTCGACGACGAGACCCGAGGCCGCCATCGACACAAAGAGAAAGGCCGGGACCGCCGACAGGGCCCGCATCGGCAGGGCGAAGGGCCGTAGCCGGGGAAGCTCGCCCCCCCAATGCAACGCGGCGAAGGCGAGGGCGAAGACGAGGAGGTAGCCGTATGTCAGGCCGGGCCGCCCGGTCAGCTCGAAAAGTGCATGCAGGTCTTCGCCGCGGGCGTGAAAAAACAAGGCAAGCGGCCGGTCGATCTCTGCGATCGAGATCACGACGAGAATTGCCGTCGCCGCCGATCCGAGGCCGAGGCGCCCGGCCGGCGACGTCCAGGCTTCGCGCGCGTATGGTCGCATCGCCGCCGCACCCCGGCCGAGCGCCCGATTGAGAGGCGGCAGCGGCCAGGCCGCGAGACCGTCATTCTCGACGATCCACCAATAGAGCAGCGCGGTCGTGCCATAGACGAGCAGGCCGGCAAAGACGACGTCCGACAGAAAGTGACCGCCTTGTGCGATGCGGTCGAGCCCGACGAGCGCGCCAAAGCCGAGCGCCGCGGCGATGCCTCGGTGCCGCCGCCGGCCGGGAGGCAGCAGAAAGGCGAAGGCGACGAGCGAGAAACCGAGAGCGGCGTGTCCGGAGACAAAGGAGCAGTTGCTGGCGCATTCCGCCGCAGGAAGCGGCGCCGGCGTGAAATGGTGCGACCCGCCGAATGCCTCGATCTGCGCCGGTCGGGCGCGTCCCCAATGGTCCTTGAACAAGGTATTGGCGAGAAACCCCGGACCGATCGCCATCGTGGCGACGACGAAAAGAAGGGCCCTGCGGTCGAACCGCCACAACGGCCGGCCGACAAGCAAGAGCCACGCGGCGGCCACTGCCACGAGAAAAGCGATGGACCAGGCAATCCACGGAACCGCGTGATAGAGGAAGGCGGCCGGTGGCCGATCGCGCAGCAGAAAACCCTGGCCCGGCGTGTAGAAGAGCCGGCTGGTCGCCACATCGATCTGCGGCGCCAACAGAAAAAGAGCCAGTGCCAGGGCGCAGAGCCCGGCATAGATCGCCACCCCCTTCACGCCGCGCCCCGCCGCTCGAGCCGGGTCATCACCAGGGCACGCAGCGCGGCGCCGGCGCGCCGGGTGTCGTCCGGGATCGGGTATGACCAGGATTCGATCCGGCCGGCAAAAGGGCGGGTGATCCCCGCTTGGCGCATCGCTGCATGAAAGCGGGCAAATTTCGCGTTGCCGCCGTCGAGTTCGAGGATGTGCACGGGCTTGCCGGTCGCTGCCGCCTCGCTGATCATCGACACCGAATCGGCGGTCACCAGCAGGGCGTCGGCCAGTGCCAGATAGGCGTAGTAGGGGTTTTCGCCGGCGCCGTCCCAGATCGCCGCCGGCAGACCCGCCAGCCGCTGGCGCAGCAGCGCCAGCCCGGCGGCCCCGGTGCGCCGCGATGGCGTCAGCAGAACCGAGCCGCCCTGCGCCCGCAAGATGAGGGCCAGCGCATCGCCGATCTCGCCCAGCCGCCGCTGCGTCAGACGGTAGGCCTTGTTGCTGCCGCCGATCAGCACCGACAGGATCGGCGGCGGCATCGCCGCAAGTTCCGGGAAGCGGCGACGTTCGGCGGCGAGCCGCGCCGGCGTCACGCGGTGGACCGCACCGCGCGTCGCGATCACGTTCGGGCCGCGCAGACGGTCGTGCTCCGGAACGATCAGCAGGTCGAATTCGCCGCGGCCGATTTCCGGGTTCTGGATTTGCGCCGCCACGGTGCGCCCGCCGCTTGCCCGCCGGATCGCCAGCGCCGGCATTGCCGCATTGCGCCCGCAGGCGATGACGAGATCGGGCCAGGGCGGCATCAGGCGGGCGCCGGCGCTCCCCGGTGCCCGGAACGGCATGAGCCAGAACCGCGGCGGCAGGCAGGCCCACGGCAGCCGAATGGCCAGGCGCTTTTCGACAAAGGGAAAACCGCTCGCCTCGGCCAGCCCGACCGCCTGGCTCGCCATTCCCGCCTTGCCGTCGTGCAGCGCCCAGGCGACCGGATCGGAACCCATCGGCAGGGTTTACGGAAATGGCCCGGTCACGGCAAGACGACCGGGCAGCCCCGTAACAAAATTGCGCGGAAGGGCTGCGGTTTCTATGATCCGTGATACGGAAAGAGAGGACGGGATGCGGCGGATCAAGCTCGACCGTATCGACCGCCGCATCTTGCGGGATCTGCAGGCGGAAGGGCGGATGACGAACGTCGAGCTCGCCCGGCGCGCCGGCATCTCGGCACCGCCCTGCCTGCGCCGGGTGCGCGCCCTGGAGGAGGCCGGCATCATCCGCGGCTACCACGCCGATCTCGCACCCGAGGCGCTCGGTTTTGGCGTGACCGTGTTCGCGCAGGTCGGGCTTTTAAGTCAGGCCGAGACCGATCTCAAAGCCTTCGAGAGCCTCGTGGCTGCCTGGCCCGAGGTACGCGAGGCGCACATGTTGGCCGGCGAAACCGATTTTCTCTTGAAGATCGTCGCTGCCGATTGGGACAGCTATCAGCGATTCCTGAGCGCCAAACTGACCTCGGCGCCGAATGTGAGCCAGGTGAAATCGGCGCTGACATTGCGGGTCTCAAAGCTCGAACCGGGGGTTCCGATCGCCGCACTACCCGATACCGGCGAAGCCGAAATCGAGGCCGCCGGACCGCCGGTCCCGATCGGTTGAGCGCAAACCGAAGGCGCGGATTTGCTTAGTGCAGGCTTCAGCAATTCCTCGAGTTCGACCCGGCCGAGGGCATTGTCGTGTTCACCAGAACGGCCGGGCGCGCCGGAACCGATGCAGCTGCTTCAGCAGCTTCCGCTCATGGTCGACCAGACCGCGATCGTGCCATCCGAGCACGATCCCGGCGGCCCGATCGACGACCGCGCTCTTGTCCGGGACCGGCAGATTGGCCAGCAGCTGACTGGCCACGCTGACGTCGTTCGCGTGGCCCAATCCGTCCTGGAGCGGTTTGACGCGGCGGGCGAACCCAGCGACTTTGTCTCGTGCAAAGAGGGATTCGAGCAGTTCGATCGAATAGCGCAGCTTTTTGACGGCGATCCGGACGCGGTGGCGCTGCTTCAAGGTGAGGTCGGCAAACCCCTCGATCGCCTTGCCGACCTTCTTGTGCCGGCGCGCCAGCAGCGTCGGCGCCACCACACCGATCGGCGCCATCAGCAACGCCGATTGCTGCGAAACGCGTTGATCGCGCCAGCCGCTCGCAGCGAGCCACTGCGACAGCTTCAGCAGCGCAGCCGTGTATCGCCGGGACCGAATCGCCGCTTCGGCCCTCTCATGCGCGAGCCGCCGCTCCTGCTCGGCGACGCCAAGCAAGGCATCGAACTCCTGCCGGCTCAGCAGCGCGCTTTTGACCGGCGCCAGGATGCCGCTGGAAAGCACATCCCAGTTTCGCGCTGGACCAAGGATGTTCGCCAGCCATTTCAATTCCTGGTCGACCCGCTCGTACTGTTCAGCCGGCAGCATTCGCTTGACGGCCGCCAGCGCCGCGCGCAGGCGGCGCAGGGCAACGCGCATTTGATGCAAGGCATCCGGCACGCCGGAGAGTGCCCCCGGCTCGTTGCGGAGAACGATTTCAAGGCACTCGCGGCCGAACTTTTGCAGGACCTCCTCGACCGTCATCCCGGCGTCGAGCTGCACCGCCGGCGGGTGCACCGCCTGCGGCGCATCGACCGCCCCGTCGAGCAGGCGGCATCCGCGCTCCGCCTTGCTGCGGATCTCGATGCGCAGCGGCGCGACCTCGATCAGCCGCAGCGCGATTTCGTAGATCGCGGCAGGATCGCCGCGTTTATGCTCGAGCTCGACCTCGCAGATCGGCTCGGCGCGCCCGGTCCCGGCGGCCTGGATCTCGCCTTCGTCGAGCGCCCCCTCGATCTCCGTCGAATCGTCGGGCTCAAGCTTGACGATGGCCCGCCGAACCACGGTGGTGAACAGCGGATGGAGATCGGCATCGCCGAGCGCCCCGGGCAGATGCGCACCGCTGTTCCGGGCGCGGAGATCCGGGCGGTCGCCGGTGATCACGTCCTCCCACTCGCCGCGCGCGAAAGGCACTCCGGCAGCTTCCGCCGTCTTTACCGTCTGGACATACCGGCGGTTCTCCTTGCGCACGCGAAGGGTGAGCCCCTGCCGCTGCAATTTGCCGTCGGCTGTGTCATAATAGGTGCTCGTCAGCGTGGTGCGTGCCGCCCGCTCGCGGCCGGCCATCCCGAGCAATGCCTGTTTCACCAGGAGCATGTCGCTTGTCGTCGCCGCGAGTTTAAGTTCAACCTCAGGCATTACTTTATGTTTCTTCGGCCGATCCGGATCTATGAAGGAAATGATTAGAAATCGGTCGGCTGATGGTTACCAGTATAGTGTGCATTCCGACGACCTTACAGGAACACGCCGCGCGGCGAACACGCAGGCTCGATCGTGAGCACCCAATTGCCTCGCCAAATTCTCGTTCGAAAAATATCCTGGAATGAACGATTTATGTCAACCCGACGACGGCCCACCGCTCGCTGGAGGCCCGGAGCGTGATCAGAATTCTGGTCGCCAATGCCAAGGGCGGCTGCGGCAAGACCACCATCGCGACGCAACTCGCCGCAGCCTTTGCCGTGGCTGGCCATGTCACCGCCCTCGCCGATGCGGATCGGCAGCGTTCGAGCCTGGGCTGGCTCGCGCGCCGCCGGACGGGTTCCGCGCCGATCTTCGGGCTCGACTGGACGAAAGAGGTCGGTGCGCCGCCGAAACGAATGGAGCGGCTGGTCGTCGACGCCGCACCGGCGCTCCGCCGGAAACGCATCGAGCAACTCGTCAAGGCCGCCGATCTGGTGGTGCTGCCGGTGCTGCCCTCGGCCTTCGACGAAGTCGCGACGCAACGCTTCCTCGATCGGCTCGGGGAATTCGGCCCGATCGCCAAGGGCCGCAAGCCGCTCGCCGTTGTCGGCAACCGCATTCGTGGCGGAACCCGCGCCGCGGGGCGCCTTGAAAAATTCTTCGGCGGGCTCGGTCATCCGATCGTCGCCCGCCTGCGCGACAGCCAGCTCTATCCGGATACCGCGGTCACCGGATCCAGTCTCTTCGACGAGAGCGGGAAACGCGCGGTCGCTCTGCGCAGCGACTGGCAACCGCTATTGGATTTCATCCCGCGCGCCGCCGCGGGTTAGAGGCCGACGGCCTCACTCGAAGGTGACGGTGACGATCTCATAGGATTTGGCGCCGCGCGGGGTCACGACCTCGACGCTGTCACCCTTGCCTTTGCCGATCAATGCCCGCGCCAACGGCGAGGTGACCGACAGCCGCCCGCGGCTGATGTCGGCTTCATCCTCGCCGACGATCCGGAAGGTCTGTTCCTCATCGGTTTCCTCGTCGGCGAGGGTGACTTTCGCCCCGAATTTGATGAATGAGCCAGACAGCTTGGAGACGTCGATGACCTCCGCCCGCGCGACCTTGTCTTCGAGTTCGATGACCCGACCTTCGATAAAGCTCTGCCGGTCGCGGGCCGCGTGGTACTCGGCGTTTTCCGCCAAATCACCGTGCTCGCGCGCCGCAGCGATGGCGCGGATGATGGCCGGCCGGTCGACGGATTTCAGCTGCTTCAGCTCCTCCCGGAGCCGATTGTAGCCATCAGCCGTCATCGGGATCTTGTTCATCGCGAACGCGTTCGCATCCTGTTGTCAGATTTGGCGGGAACCACAGCCGCGGGGCAATCAAAAGTAAGACTGCAGCGGCGCGACTTCAAAACTCCCGGCGCGCAGCGCGGCAATCGCCTGTACCGCCGCGCGGGCGCCGGCAACGGTCGTATAATAGGGAATCCCGTTGGTCAGCGCGGTCCGTCTGAGGCTGAAGCTGTCGGCAATCGCCTGGCTGCCCTCGGTCGTGTTAAAGACCAGCTGGACCTCGCCGCTCAGCATATGGTCGACAATGTGCGGGCGTCCGTCGCGCACCTTGTTGACGCGCGCCACGGAGAGCCCCTCGGCGAGCAAGGTGTCGGCCGTGCCCTGGGTGGCGACGAGGGCAAAGCCCATCTCGACGAGCCGGCGGCAAGGCTCGACCAGCGCCATCTTGTCGCGGTCGCGCACCGATACGAAGACGCAGCCCTGAAGCGGCAGGCTGTTGCCGCTGCCGAGCTGCGCCTTGGCGAAGGCGCGCCCGAAATCCGAGTCGAGACCCATCACTTCACCAGTCGATTTCATCTCCGGACCGAGGATCAGATCAACTCCCGGGAAGCGGGCGAACGGAAACACCGCCTCCTTGACCGCGACGTGGCCGCCGCGCCGCCGCCGCGGCCCGAAGCAATCGGCCAGGCGCTCCCCGGCCATCACCCTGGCCGCGATCTTGGCGATCGGAACCCCGGTCGCCTTGGCGACGAAAGGAACCGTGCGCGAGGCCCGCGGGTTGACCTCGAGCACATAGACGTCGCCGTCCTTGACCGCGAACTGGACGTTCATCAACCCGACGACGCCGAGCGCGCGGGCGAGGGCGACGGTCTCCCGCTCGATCTCCGCGATAGCGGCGGGCGCCAGGCTATAGGGCGGCAACGAGCACGCGCTGTCGCCCGAATGGATCCCGGCCTCCTCGATATGCTCCATGATGCCGGCGATTTCCACCGCGTCGCCGTCCGACACGGCATCGACATCGACCTCGATCGCGTCCTGCAGATAGCGGTCGATCAGCACCGGGCTCGTCCCCGACGCGCTGACCGCGTGGTGCATATAGCGGTTGAGGCCGGCGGCATCGTGCACGATCTCCATCGCCCGGCCGCCCAGGACATAGGATGGCCGGAGCAGCACGGGGTAGCCGATGCGCAGCGCCACCGCTTCGGCCTCGCTCGCCGAATAGGCGGTGCCGTTTTCCGGCTGACGCAGGCCGAGCCGCCTCAGCAGCCCCTGAAAGCGCCGGCGGTCCTCGGCCAGATCGATCGCATCGGGCGAGGTCCCGAGGATCGGGATCTGCGCCCGTTCCAATGCCGCGGCGAGCTTCAGCGGGGTCTGCCCGCCGAACTGCACGATGACCCCGAGCAATGTGCCGCGGCGCTTTTCGGCATGGACGATCTCGACGACGTCCTCGGCGGTCAGCGGCTCGAAATAGAGGCGGTCGGAGGTGTCGTAATCGGTCGAGACGGTCTCCGGATTGCAGTTGACCATGATGGTCTCGATGCCGGCCTCGCGCAGGCTGTAGGCGGCATGGACGCAGCAGTAATCGAACTCGATCCCCTGGCCGATCCGGTTCGGCCCGCCGCCGAGAATGATCACCTTTCGGCGCTCGCTCGGATCGGCCTCGCATTCCGGTTCGTCGAAGCCGTCGCCCTCGTAGCAGGAATACATATACGGGGTCAGCGACGGAAACTCGGCGGCGCAGGTGTCGATGCGCTTATAGACCGGCCGCAGATCGAGGCCGCGGCGGCGCGCCGACACCGTCTCCTCGTCGAGCCCGCCGAGCCTGCCCAGCCGGGCGTCGGAGAAGCCCATCTGCTTCAGCCGCAGAAGGCCGGTGCGGTCGCCGGGGAGCCCGTCCCGGCGCACCCGCTCCTCGGCCGCGACGATCTCGCCGATGCGTTCCAGGAACCACGGCTCGAAACGGCAGGCAACATGGATTTCGGCAGTCGTCAGCCCGTGCCGGTAGGCCTGGGCGATCAGCAGCAGGCGGTCGGGCGAAGGCCTGGCGAGCGCCGCCTTGACGGCGTCCCGGCCGGCGCTTTCGACGCCCTCGATGGCGATCTCGTCAAACCCGCTCAAGCCGGTTTCCATCGAACGCAGCGCCTTCTGCACCGATTCGGCAAAGCTGCGCCCGATCGCCATCGCCTCGCCGACCGATTTCATCGAGGTCGTCAGCAGCGGCTCGGTGCCGGGAAACTTCTCGAAGGTGAAGCGCGGCATCTTGGTGACGACGTAGTCGATCGTCGGTTCGAACGAGGCCGGGGTGATCCGGGTGATCTCGTTGTCAAGCTCGTCGAGGGTGTAGCCGATTGCGAGCTTGGCCGCGACCTTGGCGATCGGGAAGCCGGTCGCCTTCGAGGCCAATGCCGAGGAGCGCGAGACGCGCGGGTTCATCTCGATGACGACGAGCCGGCCGTCCTGCGGGTTGATTGCGAATTGCACGTTCGAGCCGCCGGTATCGACCCCGATCTCGCGCAATACCGCGATCGCGGCGTTGCGCATCAGCTGGTATTCCTTGTCGGTCAGGGTCAGTGCCGGGGCGACGCAGACCGAATCGCCGGTATGCACCCCCATCGGATCGATATTCTCGATCGAGCAGACGATGATGCAATTGTCGGCGCGGTCGCGCACGACCTCCATCTCGTACTCTTTCCAGCCGAGGACCGATTCTTCGATCAGCACCTCGTGCGCCGGCGAGGCACGCAGCCCGCCGCGCACGATGTCCTCGAATTCCTGCGCATTGTAGGCGATGCCGCCGCCGGTGCCGCCGAGCGTGAAAGACGGCCGGACGATCGCCGGCAGCCCAATTTCTTCAAGGGCTTCGAAGGCTTCATCCGGCGAACGTACGAGCCGGCTCGCCGGCGAAACGAGGCCGATCCGGTCCATCGCCTGGCGGAACAGCTGGCGGTCCTCGGCCTTGGCGATCAATTCCTGGCTGGCGCCGATCAGCTCGACCCCGAAGCGGGCGAGGACGCCGGAGCGGGCGAGCGCCATCGCCGTGTTCAGCGCGGTCTGGCCGCCCATCGTCGGCAGCAGGGCGCCAATCGGATGTCCCTTTGCCCGCTCGCGGGCGATGATCTGCTCGACCATGTCCGGCGTGATCGGCTCGATATAGGTGGCGTCGGCGAGCTCGGGGTCGGTCATGATCGTCGCCGGGTTCGAATTCACCAGCACGATCCGGTAGCCCTCGGCCTTGAGCGCCTTGCACGCCTGGGCGCCGGCATAGTCGAACTCGCAGGCCTGCCCGATGATGATCGGACCGGCGCCGATGATCAGGATGCTGTCGATATCGGTGCGCTTAGGCATGCTCGGCCATCAGCGCGACGAAGCGTTGGAAGAGGTAATGGCTGTCCTGCGGGCCGGGGCTCGCCTCGGGATGATGCTGCACCGAGAATACCGGCTTGCCGATCAGGCGAAGGCCTTCGTTGCTGTGGTCGAACAGCGAAAGATGGGTCGGCTCGACGCCGCGCGGCAGGCTCTCCGGATCGACGACAAAGCCGTGGTTCTGGCTGGTGATCTCGACCTTGCCGGTCGCGAGGTCCTTGACCGGATGGTTGGCGCCGCGATGGCCGCGCGCCATCTTGCGGGTGCGGCCGCCGAGCGCCAGCGCCAGCAGCTGGTGGCCGAGACAGATGCCGAAGATCGGCTTGCCGGAATGGATCAGCTCGCGCAGCACCGGCACTGCATAATCCGCGGTCGCGGCCGGGTCGCCCGGCCCGTTCGACAAAAAAATGCCGTCGGGCCGATGGCGCAGCACGTCCTCGGCCGAGGCGGTGGCCGGGACGACGGTCACCCGGCAGCGATGCGCCGCGAGCATCCGCAGGATATTGCGCTTGGCGCCATAATCGACCGCGACGACGTGATGGCTCGGCTCCGACTGCCGGCCATAGCCGTGCTCGCGCTCCCACGTCGTCTCGGTCCATTCATAGGTTTGCCGGCAGGTGACCTCCCTGGCGAGATCCATCCCTTCGAGACCGGGCCAGGCGAGGGCGCGCGCGCGCAGCGCGGCAATGTCGATATGCCCCGACGGATCGTAGGCGATGACGCCGTTGGGCGGGCCCTCGTCGCGGATGATCCGGGTCAGCCGCCGCGTGTCGACGCCCGAAATCCCGACGAGCCCGTGCGATTTGAGCCAGGCATCGAGCGGCTGGCTCGCGCGCCAGTTCGCCGGCCCGGTGACCGCGTTACGGACGATGAGGCCTCGTGCCGCGGGCGTCGTGGTTTCGACATCCTCGAGGTTCGTCCCGACATTGCCGATATGGGGGAAGGTGAAGGTGATCAGCTGCCCGGCATAAGACGGGTCTGTCAGGATCTCCTGATAGCCGGTCATCGCCGTGTTGAAGCAGACCTCGCCCACCGCGGTCCCGCAGGCGCCGAAGCCGCGGCCCCAGAACAGCGTCCCGGTGGCGAGCACGAGCGCAGCGTTGCAGTCGGGCGGCCGCAGCCTCGGGTCGCGCATCAGCTTAAATTCCCGTCGCCAGCAAGCAGGCCGCCCGGATGGGCCGGGGCAGGGGGAAGGACCGGGAGCGGGCAGCCGAGCCGCCTAGAGATAGCCGCTCCCGCCCGCCGGTTCAAATGCTTGGTCGCGGGTCTGAAAAAATGCCGCCACCGGCAGATCGAAATAGGCTTAAGCTGTCACCCGAGGGGGAGCGTGAGGATGCTGCGTCAAGCCTTCGCCGAGCGGCTCAAACAGGCGATGAAGGCCAGGGACGCACGCACCGTCTCGGCCGTGCGGCTGATCCTGGCCGGGCTCAAGGACCGCGACATCGCCGCGCGCGGCGAGGGCAACGCCGAAGGTCTTTCCGAACCTGAGATCGCGCGGATGCTGCAGGCGATGATCAAGCAGCGCCGCGAATCGATCGCGCTGTTCGAGAAGGGCAACCGCGCCGATCTCGCCCGGCAGGAAAGCGACGAGATCGCGGTGATCGAGAGCTTTCTGCCGCACCAGATGAACGAAGACGAAATCACGACGGCAGCCCGCGCCGTGATCCTCGAGACCGGCGCCGCCGGCATCAGGGACATGGGCAAGGTCATGGCCGCATTGCGCGAAAATCATGCCGGCGTCATCGATTTCAGCCGCGCCGGCGCAATCGTCAAACGCCTCTTGGGGTGAGCGGCGTCATGGCTCGAACCGGCTGATCATGCGACCTGATCCGGTCGTGCGAAATGCGATAAAAAGGAGGAAATGATGGATCCGATCGTTGGCAGTGGCAAATATACCTATAAGGTGCACGAGGATTGGGCGCACCCTCCGCAAGGGGTCGAAGTGAGAGCATGCGCCGTTTCCGTCGATTCGCAAGACCGGGTCTACTGCTTTAATCGGAACGCCGAGCATCCGGTGGTGATCTTCGATCGGGACGGCAATTTTCTCTCGTCTTGGGGGGCGGGGATGTTCGCGTTTCCGCATGCGATCCGCATCGACGAGCAGGATCACGTGTGGCTCACCGACGAACATCACATGCAGTTCATGAAATTCACCACCGATGGGCAGCTGCTCCAGACCATCGGCGTCAAAGGCCAACGCTCCGATACCGGCGTGCCGGAGGACGATTTCAGCTCGGCCGCGTGGAAAAAAGTGACGCATGGCGGCGGCCCGTTCAACCTGCCGACCGACATCGCCTTTGCACCCGGCGGCGAGATGTTCATGAGCGACGGCTATGGCAATGCCCGCGTGCACAAATTCTCGGCCGACGGCAAGCATCTGTTCTCGTGGGGCGAGCCCGGCACCGCGCCAGGCCAGTTCAACCTGCCGCACGGGGTGTGGATCGACCGCCGCGGGCGCCTGCTCGTCGCCGACCGCGAAAACGATCGGGTACAGGTCTTCGACCAGGACGGCAAGTTGCTAAGCGTTTGGCCTACGGAATTGATCGGACCGGCGTTTTTCTACGTCGACCATGACGACATCGTCTACATCCCCGAGCACAATGGCGGCATGGTCAGCATCCTGACCCTGGACGGCGAAAGGCTGGCGCGCTGGGGCGGTCCGATTCACCGTTCCTGCCACGGGATCTGGGTCGACTCGCGGGGGGATCTCTACGTGGTGCAGCCGGGCGAGTGGGGCCGGGTGCGGCGGGTCGTCAAATACGTGCGGCAATAGCGTGGGGCTGGAAGCTCCCCGCCCCCAAGCTCTCGCCTGTCCTCTCCGGCATCGCCGGAGAGGAGCACGGCGGCGGGGCGGCGGCTGACACATGGCCTTTCCGCCGGGCTTTCTCGACGAGCTGCGCGGCCGGATTTCGCTGTCCGGGCTGATCGGCCGCCACGTCAGGCTGACGCGGCGCGGCCGCGAATATGCGGGGCTCTGTCCGTTCCACCACGAGAAGACGCCATCCTTTTACGTGGTCGAGGACAAATCCTTTTTTCATTGCTTCGGCTGCGGCGCGCATGGCGATGCGATCGGCTTCACCATGCGCGCCGACAATCTCGATTTCCTCGAAGCGGTCGAAAAGCTGGCCGGCGAAGCCGGGCTCGCAGTGCCGCAATCGACCCCGCAGGAGCGCGAGCGGGCGCAGCGGCAAAAGACCCTGCTCGAAGCGCTCGAAGCCGCCGCCGCCTTTTACGAGGACCGCCTGTGGGACCCCGCCGGGACCCGCGCGCGCGACTATCTGCAAGGGCGTGGGCTCGATCCGGAGACGATCCGGCGCTTTCGCCTGGGTTGGGCACCCGACGGCCGGCAGGCGTTGCGCCGCGCCTTCGCCGGCGATTTTCCCGAGCCGCTGCTGATCGAGGCGGGGCTCCTTCGTCGGCCGGAGGGCGGCGAGCCGTTCGATTACTTCCGCGGCCGCGTCATGTTCCCGATCGGCGATCCCGCCGGCCGGGTCGTCGCCTTCGGCGGCCGGGTGCTCGGCGCCAACGGACCGGCAGGGGGGCAGCCGAAATATCTGAATTCCCCGGAGCATCCGCTGTTCGAGAAGGGCCGCATGCTCTACGGCTGGTCGGCGGCGCGCGCGGCCAAGACGGACAAGCCGGACGCGATCGTCACCGAAGGCTATATGGATGTGATCGCGCTCCATCGCGCCGGCTTCCAGACTGCGGTGGCGCCGCTCGGGACCGCGCTCGGCGAGCTCCAGCTGCACCAGCTGTGGCGCCTGGGGCCGGAGCCGATCCTGTGCTTCGACGGCGACGCGGCGGGCCAGGCCGCCGCGCTGCGCGCGCTGCACCGGACGCTGCCCTTGCTGCGGCCTGGCCACAGCCTGCGCTTTGCCGAGCTGCCGTCGGGCGAAGACCCGGATTCGCTGATCCGCCATGGCGGCCGGTCGGCCTTCGAGCAGGTCCTGGCGGCAGCTCGGCCGCTCTCCGATATGCTCTGGGAGTCCGAACTGCGCGGGACCCCGCGCGATACGCCGGAGCGGCTTGCCGGGGTCCAGAGCCGGCTGCTGGAGCACACGCAGACGATATCGGACCGAACCGTTCGGTTCGAGTTCGAGACGCTGTTCAAAAAGCGCTGCAATCCCTGGCAGGCGAAACGCAAAAGCGCGCGAACGCCGCAACGCACGGCGGTTCGCGAGGGGCCGCCGCCGCCGCCGCGCGCGCCCGGGCGCGCGCAGCGCGAGATCCTGCTCCGCCTTCTGCTGCATTGCCCGGCGCTGATCGACGAGGTCGCCGAGGAATTTGCGCGGCTCGAAATTCCCGAGGCGGAGCTTGACAACCTTCGGCGGGCGATTTTAGAGGTTGGGGCGTCGGCGTTGGCGTCGGGGGTTGACGCCGACAGTCTCCAACAACACCTTGTGCAGGACGGGTTTGCGGCGACCGTGGATGCGCTTCTCTCGCCTTCGGTCGACACAGGCTTTCTGGTCCGGCGCTCCGACCCGGGTTCCGTGCGCAGCGAGTGGGCTCACGTGATCGGAATGCTGATGCGAGGCGACCCGTCCGGCGTGACCGAAGCCAGCAATCATCTGATCGACGATGTCTCGTCGGAGAGCTGGGAACGGTTTCTGGCTGCCTTGGAGCAAACGCCGCATGAGGCTCTGGGCGATGACGGCCCGACCTGAACCGTGGCGATCCGCGGACCGGCTTCGGCGGACCTGCGCCGCGCAATGCAATTTGGCGGCCGGCCTCGGCCGGTTCGGCACAAAACCTGTTTAGGGATGGTGGCATGGCGAGCAAGGCGGCGAACACGGCTGAAGCGACGGAAACCCGCGAAGAGGCGGCGGAGGCCCCGCTGCTCGATACGGTCGCTGCGGCGATCAAGAAGATGCTGGCCCGCGGCCGGGAGCGCGGATACCTGACCTATGACGAGCTGAACGCCGCGCTGCCGCAAGATCAGGTGTCCTCCGAGCAGATCGAGGACACGATGACGATGCTGTCCGAGCTCGGGATCAATGTGGTCGAGAGCGAGGAGAGCGAAGAGCCGGCCGCCGCCGAGGTCGAGGAGGCGGACGGCGAAGTCCGCGGCAATCTCGACGACGACGATATCGGCCGCACCGACGATCCCGTGCGCATGTATCTGCGCGAGATGGGGTCGGTCGAACTGCTGTCGCGCGAAGGCGAGATTGCGATCGCCAAGCGGATCGAGGCCGGGCGCGAGATGATGATCGGCGGCATCTGCGAGAACCCGCTGACGATCCGCGCCATCATCGGCTGGCGCGACGCCCTCAACGAGGGCAAGATGCTGTTGCGCGACATCATCGATCTCGATGCCACCTATGGCAGCGGCGGGTTCGAGCAGGCGGCGCCCGAGGCGCCGACAGCAGCGCCGGCCGAGGCGGTGGCCGGAGAGACCGGCGACGATGCGCCGGGCGAGCTCGCCGTGATCGAGACCGAACTCGCCGCCGAGGAGGCTGAGATCGAAGAAAGCTCGATCTCGCTCGCGGCGATGGAAGTGCAGCTCAAGCCCGGCGTGCTGGCCACCTTCGATGCGATCGCCGAGTGCCACAAGAGGTTGGGAAAGCTGCAGGACCAGCGGATCGCCGCCCTGCAAAAGGGCGAAACGCTGGCGCGGGTGACCGAGCGCCGCTACGACAGGCTCAAGGCGCTGGTCATCGATCATGTCAAGCGAATCCGCCTCAACAACATGCGTATCGAACACCTGGTCGAGCAGCTCTACGAGGTCAACCGCCGCCTCGTCGCCGATGAAGGCCGGCTGCTGCGGCTGGCCGAAGGCGTCGGCGTCAAGCGCAGCGAATTCCTGCAGCACTATTTCGGCAACGAACTCGCCGGCGACTGGCTCGAACGCGTCTCCGGCCTGCCCGGCCGCGGTTGGCCGAGGCTCGCCGAGAAGCACACCGGCGACGTCGCCAGGCTGCGCCTCCAGGTCGCCCAGATCGCGACCGAGGCAAAGCTGCCGATCTCCGAGTTGCGCCGGGTGGTGCAAACGGTCCAGCGCGGCGAGCGCGAAGCCGGCCGCGCGAAAAAGGAGATGGTCGAGGCCAATCTGCGTCTCGTAATCTCGATCGCCAAGAAATACACGAACCGCGGCCTGCAATTCCTCGACCTGATCCAGGAAGGCAATATCGGGCTGATGAAGGCGGTCGACAAATTCGAATACCGCCGGGGCTACAAATTCTCGACCTATGCGACCTGGTGGATCCGGCAGGCGATCACCCGCTCGATCGCCGACCAGGCGCGCACGATCCGCATCCCGGTGCACATGATCGAGACGATCAACAAACTGGTGCGCACCTCGCGCCAGATGCTGCACGAGATCGGCCGCGAGCCGACGCCGGAGGAGCTCGCCGTCAAGCTGGCGATGCCGCTCGAAAAGGTGCGCAAGGTGCTGAAGATCGCCAAGGAGCCGATCAGCCTCGAAACCCCGATCGGCGACGAGGAGGATTCGCATCTCGGCGACTTTATCGAGGACAAGAACGCGGTCCTGCCGCTCGACGCGGCGATCCACGCCAACCTGCGCGAGACGACGACGCGGGTATTGGCCTCGCTGACCGCGCGCGAGGAGCGCGTCCTGCGCATGCGTTTCGGCATCGGCATGAACACCGACCACACGCTCGAAGAAGTCGGCCAGCAGTTTTCGGTCACCCGCGAGCGCATCCGCCAGATCGAGGCCAAGGCCCTGCGCAAACTCAAACACCCGAGCCGTTCGCGCAAACTGCGCAGCTTCCTCGACACCTGACAGCGCCCCAAAGTCGAAATCGAACGCCAATCCCTTGCTGATGCTGAGGTGTAGATTGGTGAAAAGGCTGGCGATCGAGGCGACGAAGGGCTTTTGCGGTTGGGATTTGTCGCTTGGCTGGGATCTTTATGTGACGGGGAGGTAAATGCAGCGGCACCCCATCGAATGCGTACATCGCGGGCTCGGAAGCTCCGGCGCGGCACTCAGCCGATAGCGACGACCGCTGCGCTTGCGGCATTCCTTGCAGCTATCCTCAGCAGTGCAAATTCCGGCGCGCTTAACGATCTCATCGGATAATTTCCACTCTTGAATTCTGAGAAAATTCTGCGTGTGGAATATCAGCATTCGCGCTGCCGTCTCCGGGTCGAGCCTTATGCCGGTTGCCAGGCCTGCGGGGAGCCAACGGCGGCACTGGCCCTCGCCCCACAAAAGCTGCATCGCCGCTGCCAGCCGAACCGCAGGAAGTGCCAACGGATCAATCCCCGCGAGGATGCCGGGATTGGCGGAAAAGATTGTTCTTGCCATGGTTGTGAGCCGACGTGCCTCGGCATCATCCCACTTCACGTTCAAGCCGCGCGGTCGATCACTCGCGGCCTCGAATTGAACGACAATTTCGGCCGCGTGGCCCAGATCGCCTTCACGCAATGCCGCCAGTGACGCTGTCTGCGCGCCCGCTCGATCAGGGATCGGAGCCGGTTCCGGTCTCGGATCGAGGGGTTTCTTTCGGTGCAACCATCGCAGAAAACGCATCATCATTTCGGCCTCCCTGATTGGAGGGTAGGATGCGAAGCATGCATCGAGATATTCAATGACGATTGTCGCGGTCGTTCTGATCCTAGCGGTCTACTTTCTCCCGGCGATCGTCGCGATCAACCGGTCGCACCCGAATGAAAAGGCGATCTTCGTTCTCAACCTGCTTTTGGGTTGGACGCTGATCGGTTGGGTGATTGCAATCGTCTGGGCATTCACGCAGCCGACGGCGCGGCCGTCGCTGACCGTCGTCGATGACGATGACGACGAAGATGAGCCGCGACCCGGCAAGCACGAGCGCCACCCATGCCCTTATTGCGCCGAGGCGATCCTGCCGGCGGCACGAATGTGCCGGTTCTGCGGCCACGATCTGCCGGCTGGCTGGGCGGCGGGCGCCGAAATCATGGACCTGCACCGCCGCGCCAGCTGACCTGCCATAGTCAGCTCTGGCGCAGCTAGGTTGACCGCTGAACGCCCGATCCCTTGAGCGCGCCTTAAGAGTGTGATCCGATCACCTGGAACCGTCATTCCCGCGAAAGCGGGAACCCAGAGGCGAGCGGCAGGGCGGTAGCCCTGGACCCCCGCTTTCGCGGGGGCGACGGGAGGAGCGGTTCGACCTGATCGGATCATGCTCTAGGCTGGGCCAAATCGAAGGTCAGCGGCTCTAATCCCTCAAATTGGGTTTCGTTCCTCCATGCAGAGCCCGCCATCTCCCCACCCGCGGGGTGAGGGGCGACAGCGCGCTCGGCATTGGCTATCTTGGCCGCCGGCGGGCCCGTAGTTCAGCTGGTCAGAACACGCCGCTCATAACGGTGTAGTCGCAGGTTCGAATCCTGCCGGGCCTACCAGATTCGCGCCGTTGGCAGCGACGGTCTTTTCGCGGCCGGCGGTGCTGCCGGGCCGGCGGTCAGGCAACGTAGAACAGGTCGGTGGCACTGATGGTCGGCGCGCCGCTCAGGTGCGCTGTCAGCACCGACGCGGCGCTGCCGTAGCCGCCGGGATCGTAGCTGAGGTTGCTGATGGCCGTGCTGTAGAGGAAGCGCTGCCCCTGGCGTGGTGGCCTTGCCGGCGGCGAGGAACACGCCCGGGCTGCCGGTAACCCAAGCCGTGCCGCTTCCTTCGGTATAGACGAGCCGATGGAAACGGCAGGAGGGTCGAGGCGTTGCCGCCGATGACCCTGACGTGTCGCCCGCCAAACCGGCGAAATTGGCCTCGGTCACGGTCAGGGCGTGAGTTCCGCCATTGCCGAGGCGAAAGAATTGAGAAGCCGAGACAGTCGGCGCCGATGATCGCTATCTGAGACCCAGATGTGCCGGGATCGCCCAGTCAGGCGGCTCGCAACGGCTGCGGCGTCTCCGATGCGGCAATCGGCGCCTGTGCAATGACTCCGCCGCAGCCGGCCGCTCGTGGTGCATCAGCACCGACCCGCAATTTGCCGCCAAAGCTGCCGATATTATCGGTCTCTACCTGACCCGCCGGAACAGGCGCTGGTCTTGAGCGTCGACGAGAGCCGACGATCCAGGCGCTGGAGCGGGCCAGGGGGTATGTCCTGACCAGCAGCGGCAAGGTTGTTCACGGCCTCAAAAGCACCTACGAACGGCATGGCACGGTCACCTCTTCGCCGCCCTCGAAGTGGCCACCGGCGTGATCCGGGAAAAAACCACGCAGACCAAGAAACGCCTCGATTTCCAGGCCTTCTGACCGACCTGGTGGCCGCCTACCCGCAGATCGGCAAATCCATGTCATCCTCGACAACCTCTCCACCGACAAGCGGAACGACGATTGGTTGGCGGCCCACCCCAATGTCACCTTTCACTTCACCCCGACCGCGGCAAGCTGGCTCAATCGGGTGGAAATCTGTTCGGTATCTTCAGCCGAAAGGCTCTGGCCGGGGCCAGCTTTGCCAGCATCGCCCAGCTGGTCCAGGCGATCGGCGACTTCACCGAAGCCTACAACCGCAACGCCACACCCTTTGTTTGGCGCAAGCGCGAGGTCAGGGGCGCCCAATTGCGCAATACTATCGTCAACCTTTGCAATTAGACACTAGCCCGATCTATGCACCGAGAAAATACCTTGGCTTTGCGTATATCAAGGGGAACTCGGTTTGGTTGAAGTTGCGGAACCGGGGCGAGTGGGCCGGTTCCCGCATCGGCGGGTTGGATGGTGTGGATCGGGTAGGCGCTGGAGTTGCCGAAAGGGGTGGCGTTGGCGGGGCACGCTGCCCCGCGTTTCAGGTGACCAGGCGCGGCAGGCGGTCCAGGAGCATGGCGAAGATCGCCTGATCGGGGGCGCTCGACGGCAGATGGATCTGGATCTGGGTTTTCAGCTCGACAACGCGGGCGGCAAGTTTCACCAGGCGCAGCCGCAGGGTGTCGAACTGCATCAGGCGCCAGGAAGAGCGCGCCGGCATCGCCCGGCGCAGCGACCACATGAGCCAATAGGCGCCGGCGTGGAGGAAGAGGCGGAACTGGTTGGCGCCGGCCTCGTGGCAGGAAGTGCGGTCGGCGGCGAGGTGGTTCTTCCACGCCTTGATGTGGTTCTCGGCCTGGCCGCGGGCGCAGTAGAGCCCCTGGTAGAGCTGCTTGGCGCGCCCGCCTTCGAGATTGGTGACGATATAGCGCGTATCGGTTCCCTCGGGTCCGGCTTCGACCCGCGCGATGATGCGCTCGACCCGCTGCCAGCTCTGCGCGGCGTCGTAGAATTGCGAGAAGCGCCGAACCTTGCCGCGCGCGGGCGCCGCCTTGAAGCGCTCGGCGGTGCTCTTCTCCAGCGCCGCGACATGGCGGGCGAGCGCCGCGTTGGGAGCCAGGCCGAGGATCCAATCGACCCGGTTCTGCCGGCACCAATCGAGCACCTCGGGTGCGGTGTAGTGGCTGTCGGCCCGCAGCAGGATCGCGACCTTCGGCCAGTTGGCGCGGAGGGCGCCGACGAGGCGGCGCAGAAAGGCGCGGATCTCCACCCCGCTCGGCCGCTTGCCCGGTCGCAGCAGCGCGGTGACGAAACGCCCCTCGCCGTCGAACACGACGATCGGCTGAAAGCCGTAATCATCGTAATGGGCGTTGAACAGGCGCAATTGCTGGCCGCCGTGCACGCGGTCGAAGGTATCGTCGATGTCGAGCACGATGCGCTTGGGCACCTGCCGGAACGAGGCGCAGTACTGCTCGACGAGCGCCCGGCCGAGGCGCAACAGCGCCCGCGTGTCGGGCAGGTTCTCCAGCCGCGAGATCGTCGATTGCGAGCACAACTCCGCACCCCCGGGCAAGCGGTCGAGCGCCAGCTTGAACATCGGGTCGGCGCGCAGCGAATCGGCGTCGTTGCCGTCCTCGTAGCCGGCGGCGATCATCAGCATCCGGAAACGGATGATCTCCGCCAGACGGTGCACGACGCGCTCCGGCGCCCGCGGGTCCCCGAGACAGGCGGCCAAACGCTCGGCCAGCCCGAGCCGGCGCTCGATCTCGCGCAACGGCAGCAGCCCGCCTTCCGAGGACAGCCGGCCGCCGTCAAAGCGAGCCACCACCGCCTTGCCGGCAACCGGTGACAGGCCGGGGAGAAAGGGCGTAGGATCAACCATGGCGGGTGTCGCCTCCGGAGATCGGCAGGTTCAGTCTCAACAACCGAATCCTACGCCCGATCAACGGCTTGCGCTACACCCGCCAGTCCTCATGCATAATCCGGGCTAGCTCCTGCCGTAGCTGTCCTCGAGGCGGACGATGTCGTCTTCGCCGAGATAGCTGCCCGACTGCACCTCGATCAGGTGCAGCGGGATCTTGCCCGGATTTTCGAGGCGATGCGCGGTGCCGAGCGGTATGTAGGTCGATTGGTCCTCGGTCAGGATGGTTTCTTCGTTGCCGCGGCGGACCTTGGCGGTGCCCTGGACGACGATCCAATGCTCGGCGCGATGATGATGCATCTGCAGCGACAGCCTGCCGCCGGGCTTGACCATGATGTGCTTGACCTGCACGCGATGCCCGTGGTGCAGCGACCGGTAGGTGCCCCACGGGCGATGCACGGTCGGCAGCGCGTCGGCTTCCTCGCGGCCCTCCCTGACCAGCCGGGCGACGAGCTGCCTTACGTCCTGCGTGCGGTTGCGCGGCGCCACCATCACCGCGTCGCCGGTCGCGACGACGACCAGATCGGCAACGCCGATCGCAGCGACGAGCCCAGCCTCGGACCGCAGATAGCAATTGCTCGTGTCTTCGGCGATGACGTTCCCCTCGATCGAATTGCCGGACGCGTCCTTGGCGCCGATTTCCCACAGCGCGTCCCACGAGCCGACATCGCTCCATCCCATGCCGACCGGAACGACCGCGGCGCGGTCGGTATGCTCCATCACCGCATAGTCGATCGAGTCGGCCGCGCAGGACGCAAACGCCTCCTTGCCGAGGCGGGTGAAATCGTCGTCGCGGCGCATCTCGGCCACCGCCCGGCGGCAGGCGGCGACCATGTCGGGCCGCAGCCGCTCCAGCTCCTTGAGATAGAGCCGCGCCGGGAACAGAAAGATCCCGCTGTTCCAGAAATGCTCGCCCGAGGCGAGATAGGCTTGCGCCTCGGCCGGGCCGGGCTTTTCGACAAACCCGGCAAGCGCAAAGACGCCTTCGGCCCCATCGAACTCCCGGCCGCGGCGGATATAGCCGTAGCCGGTTTCGGCGCGCTCCGGCGTGATGCCGAAGGTGACGAGCGCGCCGCTGCGGGCGGCCATTGCGGCGCGCTCGATCGCCGCGGTAAAGGCGGCGGCATTGCCGATGGTGTGGTCGGAGGGCAGCAGCAGCAGCAGCGGATCGGGCTCGGCCTCGCCCTCGGTCAGCGTCAGCGCGGCGGCGCAGGCGGCCGGCGCGGTGTTGCGGCCGACCGGTTCCAGCAGCAGCGCGCGCGGCGCGACGGCGATCTCGCGCAGCTGCTCGGCGATGATGAAGCGGTGCTCCTCATTGGCGACGATGAGCGGCGCGGCAAAGCGCTGCGTGTCGGCGACCCGCCGGACCGTCTGCTGCAGCAGGCTGTCGCGGCCGAGCAAGGGCAGCAGCTGCTTCGGATAGAGTGACCGCGACATCGGCCATAGCCGGGTGCCCGAGCCGCCGGACAGAATGACCGGGTAAATCATCCGTCGATCCTTGCAGCCCGCGGCGGTGTCGGCGACCGCGCGGCGTTGCGTCAAGATACACTGTTTTGCGCCGGCGCAAAACCCGCCGCGGCGGATCAGGGCGCTTTCGCCCGGCGAAGCGAGGCGCTAGATCTCGGCCCGGGCGCGACGAATTTCGCGGAGCGGGCGATGATCGATCTCTACACCTGGCCGACACCGAACGGGCATAAGGCGTCGATCATGCTTGAGGAATTGGGCATGATCGAGGAAGCGCGCCTCGATTATCGCGTGCACCCGGTCGATATCGGCAATGGCGAGCAGTTCGCGCCCGACTACGTCGCGATCAACCCCAACGGCAAGATCCCGACGATCATCGACCGGGACGGGCCGGGCGGCGGTCCGTTCGCGGTCTTCGAGTCGGGCGCCATTCTGATCTATCTGGCCGAGAAGACCGGGCGATTTTTGTCTGGCGACGCGCGCGGCCGGTCGCAGGCAATTCAATGGCTGATGTTCCAGATCGGCGGGGTCGGGCCGATGTTCGGCCAGGCGCACCATTTCCGCCGCTTTGCGCCGCAGCCGCTGCCCTATGCGATCGAGCGTTACACGACGGAGGCGGCGCGGCTTTACGGCGTGCTCGACCGCCGTCTCGGCCAGAGCGAGTTCCTGGCCGAAAGCGGCTATTCGATCGCCGACATGGCGGCCTATCCCTGGGTCGCCCGTCATGATTGGCAAGGGGCGGCGCTCGAGGCCTACCCGAATGTGCGCCGCTGGTTCGAGGCGGTGGGCCGACGCCCGGCGGTGCAACAGGGAATGCTGGTGCCGCGTCTCTAGCCGCGCCTATCGCGCCAACAGCCACAGCGCCCAGGTGGCGAGCGCCAGAAAGGGACCGAACGGCAACGCCGACCGGGCGCCGAGCCGCTTGCCGGCGAGGCGCAGGCACAGGGCGGCAAAAAGCGCCGCGAGCGCGGCGATCAGCACGATTTGCGGCAGTGCCGCCGCCCCGAGCCAGGCGCCTGAGGCGGCGAGCAGCTTGGCGTCGCCCCGGCCCATCCCTTCGCGGGCGCGCAGCCGGCGATAGATTTCCGCGACCAGGCGCAAGGCGAGATAGCCGAGCGCCGCCCCGAGGGCGCGTCCCGTCAGCATCTGCGGATCGAGCCAAAAGGCGGCGGCGAGCCCGGCGAGGACGAGCGGCAGGGTCAGCACGTCGGGCAGCAGCCAACAACGCAAATCGATCCAGCCAAGTGCCAGCAGCCACCAGCCGAGCAGGCAATCGAGCCAGGCTCCATCGCCGCCGTCGAGGGCGATGGCGACCAGCGCGACACCAAAGGCGGCGAGCTCGACACCAGGATAAAACCAGCCGAGCGGATGCCCGCAATACCGGCACCGGCCACGGGCGGCGAGCCAGCTATAGAGCGGCACGAGGTCGCGCGCCGTCAACGCGGTGCCGCACCACTCGCAGTGCGACCGAGCCAGGGCGATCGGGCGTCCGTCCGGCAGGCGCCGGACGAGGACGCCGACAAAGCTGCCGACGACAGGTGAGGCGATCAGCGCGCTCCACGCGGCGCCGCCGGGACTGGCCATCATTTCGACCAATTCTGCCCCGAACATCTGCTCCCGCTCCCGCCGTTAATCGATTATTCTGCCCGCGGGCGCCATCCTTGGACCGCCGCCCGCGAGGACAAGTCGCCGCCATGACTTTCGAGCCCGCGCTTTCGCCAACCGCTGTGGACGCCGACGAGGCGCTGGCGCGGCTCGGTCCGGCGCTGATCGAGGGCGGTGTCGTCGACCAGCGCACCCTCGACCGTGCGCGCCGCGTCGCGGTCGAGACCGGCGGCCGGCTCGACCGGGTGCTGACCCAGCTCGGCATGGTCAGCGAGCGCGGCCTCGCCGAAGCCTTGGCGGAGCTGATCGCGGCGCCGCTCGCCACGGCGGCAGACTATCCCGACACCCCGCTCTTCGTCGACCGGCTGCAGGCCAAGTTTTTGCGCCGCGCGCACGCGCTGCCGATCGCCGCCGGCGAAGACCGGGCGACCCTCGCCATGGCCGACCCGCTCGACGTCTTTACCCGCAACGCGGTGGCGGCGGCGATCGGCCGCCCGGTCGCGGTCGCGGTCGCGGTCCCGATCGAGCTCGAAGCCGCCATCGACCGGCTCTATTCCGAAGCGGGAGACGCCGAAGCGGGACTGGACGAGATCGTCGCCGATGCCGAGCCGGCCGAAGAGGATGCCGAGCGGCTCAAAGACCTTGCCAGCGAAGCGCCGGTGATCCGCCTCGTCAACCAGCTGATCGCGCGCGCGGTCGAAACCCATGCCTCGGATGTCCACCTCGAGCCGTTCCCGGACCGGATGCGGGTGCGCTATCGCTATGACGGCGTGCTGCACGAGGCCGAACCGCCGCCGCCGCGGCTCCAGGCCGCGGTAATTTCGCGCATCAAGATCATGGCACGCCTCGACATCGCCGAGCGCCGGCTGCCGCAGGACGGCCGCATCAAGCTGACCGTGCGCGGCCACGAAATCGATTTCCGGGTGTCGACGGTGCCGGCCCTTTACGGCGAGACCGTCGTGCTGCGCGTGCTCGACCGCACCGCCGTCGAGTTCGATTATCAGAAGCTCGGTCTGCCGCAGGACATCCGCAACGGCGTCGAACGCGCGCTCGACCTGCCGAACGGGATGATGCTGGTCACCGGACCGACCGGCAGCGGCAAGACGACGACGCTCTATACCGGTCTTTTGAAGCTTAACACGGTCGCACGCAAGATCGTGACTGTCGAGGACCCGATCGAATACCAGCTGACCGGCATCAACCAGATCCAGGTCAAGCCGCAGATCGGGCTCAATTTCGCCAGCCTGCTGCGCTCGATCCTGCGGCAGGATCCCGATGTCATCATGATCGGCGAGATCCGCGATCTCGAGACCGCCCAGATCGCCGTGCAGGCGGCGCTGACCGGGCACCTCGTGCTGTCGACGCTGCACACCAACGGAGCGGCGGCGACGGTGACGCGGCTGCGCGACATGGGGCTCGAGGATTATCTGCTGACCGCGACCTTGAAGGCGGTGCTGGCGCAGCGCCTGGTGCGCCGGCTGTGCCCGGCCTGCAAGGTCGCGGCGCCGGCGCCGGCGCCGCTGATCGAACGGTTCGGTCTCGAACGGCTGGCGGCGGGGCGCGAGATCGTGCTGCATCACCCGGCCGGCTGCCCCGAATGCCGCGGCACCGGCTATCGCGGACGCCGCGCGATCGCTGAACTCCTGGTGCCGAGCCGGACGATCGATCGTCTGATCTTCGAGGGTGCCGAGGCCACCGCGATCGAGCGCGCGGCGGTCGAAGGCGGGATGCGCCCGATCTTCGACAGCGGGCTGATCGCCGTGCTCGACGGCGACACCACGATAGAGGAGGTCGTGCGCTGCCTGCAAACCGACGCGTGAGCCGCCGCCGCAGCGCTGCGACGAGGGGTTGAAATGCCGTCGTTCCACTGGTCGGCGATCAATGGCGGCGGCGCGGTCGTGCGTGGCGTCATGGAGGCGCCCGACCGCGACGCCGTCGTCGAGCGGCTGCAGCGCCAGGGGCAGATCGTGCTGCGCGCCGACTCGGCCGGCGGCCGTGCCGGGCTGGCCCGGCTGCTGCGGATCGAGATCGGCGGCACCCGCGGTCTCGACAAGGCGGCACTCGGCGAGACCACCCGCGAACTCGCGATCATGCTGACGGCGGGGCAGGATCTCGACCGCGCCTTGCGGTTCGTCGTCGACAATACCCGCAGCACGCGCGCCCGCATCATCCTCGGCAATGTCCGCGACAAGGTGCGCGCCGGCAGCTCGCTCGCCGCCGCGCTCGCCGGCGAGCCGCGCAGCTTTCCGAAGCTTTATGTCGGGCTTGTCCGCGCCGGCGAAACCGGCGGCACGCTCGCCGCGACGCTCGACCGCCTCGCCGCCCTGATCGAGCGCGAGCGCAGCTTGAGCGCCAATCTGGTGTCGGCGCTCGTCTATCCGGCGCTGCTGGTGGTCGCGGCGATCGGCTCGATCTTTTTTCTGCTGGACTACGTGCTGCCGCAGTTCGCGCCGATATTCGAGCAGGCGGGCGCGCAGCTGCCGGTGGCGACGCGCGTTCTGATGACGGCCGGCAGCGTAGCCGGCGTCGCCGGACCGTGGCTGCTGCTCGGGCTGCTGGCGGCCGGTCTGCTGGCGCGGCAGGCATTGACGCGGCCCGCCTACCGGCTGCGGTTCGATCGCGCGCTGCTGCGCCTGCCGATCGTCGGCAAGCTGCTGCGCGAGACGCTCGCCGCGCGGCTCACGCGCACGCTCGGCAGCCTGCTCGACAATGGCGTGCCGCTGATCCCGGCGCTCGGCATTACCAAGGATGCGCTCGGCAACCTCGCGGCGGCGGCGGCAGTCGAAGCGGCGGCGCTCCGGGCCAAGGACGGCGCCGGGCTCGCCCGGCCGCTCGGCGCGGCAGGGCTGTTTCCGGCACGCACGATCCATCTGCTGCAGCTCGGCGAAGAGGCGGCGCAGCTCGCGGCGATGTCGCTCAAGGCCGCCGACATCCACGACGAGCAGGCGCGACTGATGATGCAGCGGCTGGTTGCTCTTGCGGTGCCGCTGATCACGATCGCCATGGGCCTTGCTGTCGCCGGCATCATCAGCGCGCTGCTGACGGCGATGCTGAGCCTCAATGACCTGGCAGCGTGAATTGCGGCGGCGGCGGGCCGGGCGGGCTGCCGGCTTTACCCTGATCGAGCTGATCGTCGTCCTTGCCATCCTCGGCTTCGCGCTCGCTCTGGTCGTCGGATACAAACGGCCTTGGAGCCGGGCGCTCGGGCTCGAAGGGACTGCCGCCGAGCTGGCCTCGGGTCTGCGCCTGGCGCGGTCCGAAGCGATCGTCGGCAACCAGGCGGTCGCCTTCGATCTCGATCTGAAAGGGCATCGCTATCGCGTCGGCAGCGCGCCGCCGCAGCGCCTGCCGCCGGATCTGTCGGTGGCGCTCTTGACGATCGCCGGCGAACGGCCGGGCGCCGCCACCGGAGACATCCGCTTCAATCCCGACGGCAGCTCGACCGGCGGACGGATCACTCTCGCCGATGGCGCGCGGCATGTAGCCGTCGGTGTCGACTGGCTGACCGGCAGGGTGACCGTCGCCAATGTGCGCTGAGTGCAGCCATGCCGGCAGCGGCTTTACCCTGCTCGAGGTCGTGGTGGCGCTGGTGATCGCCGGGCTGGCTCTCGTTGGGCTGTTTCAGGCCGGCAGCGGCGGCCTCTTTGCCGTCGACACGGCGGGGCGGGCGGAGCAAGCGGTCCAGCGTGCCCAATCTCACCTTGCCGCCCTCGGGCGCAACGCCGCCTTGACCGAGGGCGAACTCAACGACGACGACGGCGGCGGCTTCCATTGGCGGCTGCGCGTGAACCCGGTGGCGGCTCGGCAGACGCCGGGACCGGCCGGCGGCTTTGTCGAAACCACGCTGTACGATGTCGAAGTGGCGATCTCCTGGCGGGACGACGGCCATACCCGCTCGGTGACGCTGAAGACCCTGCGTCTCGGCGCCGCCCCGCGCGGAGGATGACGGCCGCATGACGAGCCGCGGCGCGCCCCGTGCCGAAGGCGGGTTCACCCTGCTCGAAATCCTGGTCGCGCTGACCGTGCTCGGACTGCTCATCATCGGGCTGACCCAAGGCGTGCATGCCGGCCTCGCCATGTGGCAGGCGCAGTCTCGCCGCGTCGGCGAAACCGCAGAGCTCGATGCCGCCGCACGCGCCCTGCGCGGCTTGCTGAGCGGCATGCCGACCCCGCCGCCGGGTGCGGCTGCGACAAACGGCGGCAACGTTCAAGGCCGCGCGAACAGCCTCGTCTTTGTTGCCGATTTGCCGACTGGGCTCGGCACGGTTCGGCGCGTCGATATCGATCTGGAGCTGCATGGCCGGCGCCTGGTGCTGAGCTGGACCCCGCACGGCGGCGGGATCCCGATCGGGGCGCCGCCGAAACCGGTCGAGACCGAGCTGATCGCCGGCGTCGAACGGCTCGACCTCGCCTATTGGGGGGCGCCCGCGCCAGACCAGCCGGCGGGCTGGCAGACCAGCTGGGACGGTCCGCAGCTGCCCGAGCTGATCCGCCTACGGCTCGGATTCACCAGGGGCGACCGGCGACACTGGCCCGATCTGATCGTCGCACCCGAGGAGTACTGAGGCCGATCGCCGATTCGCGCCGTGGCAAGATTCTTCGGTGCCGAACGCCTTCACTGACCGCCCTTGATTTTAGAAAATGCCGAAATTCGAACTCGCTTAACGAGAAGACAACGTACAAAGTCTACGTTGGGAACAAAACCCGGGCGGCTGCTGCCTTGATCGGGCCACATTCGGAACCTCCGTTGATGATGCCGGCGGCGGCCGGACTGTTGTCCTTTGCCGGGCGCGTGCCGCTC
Source organism: uncultured Alphaproteobacteria bacterium (assembly GCA_963814865.1). Classification (GTDB taxonomy): domain Bacteria; phylum Pseudomonadota; class Alphaproteobacteria; order ATCC43930; family CGMCC-115725; genus AP-15. The sequence goes on from CAWFEN010000010.1 coordinate 583,470, forward strand.
GGTAACATGACCGCCAAGCGGCGGGGATCAGAGTCGGCTCGGTTCCGGATCATGCTGCGCGATTTCATTATTTGGTGGTTCGGACAGTTGGCGGATCTTCTGCCGCGGGCCCTGCGCCGATCGGCGCCGGCCGAGGCCGACGCCACGGTGCTCGCGCCGGTCGGGTCGCTCGCGCGCGGCATCGACGCGGTCGCGGTCGGCCTGCGGCGAAACGGCAAAGAGACCGCCCTTGGCCGCTTCGCTCTCGGCACCGCCGGGCTGGCGGAATTGCCCCGCGCGGCCGGCAAGCCGGCCGTGCTGCGCCTCGGCGAAGCGGATGTGTTGGGCAAAACCGTGACCATGCCGCTTGCCGCAGAACGCGAACTCGATCAGGTCCTCGCCTTCGAAATGGATCGCGAGACCCCGTTCCGCGCGGAGGAGCTCTATTGGAGCCATCGCATTGCTGCCGCCGACCGGCAGAACGGGCGATTGTCGGTGCGCCTCTTGCTCGTTCCCAAGGCCAATCTCACGCCGCTCCTCGCCGCCCTCGGCCAGGTCGGGATCATCCCCGAGCGGGTCGAGATCGCCGACGGTCCCGACGCCGGCTCGTGTCTGCCGCTGGCGGCCGACAGCAGCCGCGCGCGATCGGCTTCCAGCTATCTCCTGTGGCCCGCGGCGGTTTGCTGCGCCGCGCTGGCGCTGGCCGCCGCCATCACGCCCTTCGTGCGCCAGTCGACGGCTCTCGCCTCGCTCGATCGTGCAACCGCGGCCGGCCGCGCCGCCGCCACCGAAGCCGATGGCCTGCGCCGGGCGATCGAACGGCTGTCGGGCAGCGCCGACCTGATCCAGAAAGAGCGCGACAAGGCAGGACATCCGCTCGAAGTCCTCGCTGCCACGACCCGCATCCTGCCCGACGACACCTTTCTGACCGAGATGGAGCTGAATCAGCGGAAATTGACGCTCAGCGGCCGATCCGCCGCGGCCGCGCGGCTGATCGGCGCCTTTGCCGCCGACGGCGAGTTCCGCAATCCCGCCTTCGCCGCGCCGGTCACCCGGATCGAGGCGCTGAAGCTCGAGATCTTCACGATCATTGCGGAGGTCGAACCGTAGTCTCGCTTGCAACCATGCCGACCGGCCGCAGAGGCCGGCTGTTGGCCCTGAGTTTGGTTTTCGTCGCGCTGGGGGGCGTGTATCTCCTGGTGGTGGCTCCGCTTGTCGATTTCTACGCCGAGCGTGAAGCCCGCCTGGAGGATGGCCGGATGCTGCTTCCTCGTCTGCGGGCCGCGGCGGCGGAGCTGCCGACGCTGCGCGCACGGGTGGCTGAGCTGCGCGCCGCGGCGCGCACCCGCAAGGTCACCCTCGACGGCGCCAGCGACGCCGTCGCATCTGCCAATTTGCAAAGCCGGATCGAAGCGCTCGCAGCCTCGGTCGGTGCCGCCATCGGCAGCACCGAGAGCTTGCCGGCGGAGGCGCGCGGCCCTTATCAGCGTATCGGCCTGCGGTTCGCGCTGAGTGGCCCTTATGAAACGTTGATCAAGTTGATCGCCAAGCTCGAGGCGGCGACGCCGCCCCTCGTCGTCGACAACCTGCAGATCCACGGCGTGCTGCGGCGGCCGGGACTGCCGCCGAGTCCAGGCTCCGAATCCGGGCTCGATTCCGGGCTTGATGTCTATGGCTTTCGCAGCAACGAAAAGCCGGTCGCGGCCAAGCCATGATCGATCGCCTCGCCCTCTACCTGCTGCTTGCCGGATGCGTGCTCTTCGGCGCCGTCTTCCTGGCTGAAATCAGGCGGCCCGACCGCGCCGAGCCGGAGGTGGTTGCGGCCGCGGTGCCGCACGCCCCCGGGCCCGCGGTGCGCGCCGCAGCAGCCCCCCCGACAGACAACCTGATTACGGCGATCCTCGCCCGGCCGCTGTTCGACAGCACACGACGCCCGCCGCTGCCCGCCAGCGCCGGCGGCGAGGCCGGTCCCGGGCTGGATGATACGAGGCTGACCGGGATCATCACCGAGCCCGGCCATCGGATCGCCATCTTCGCCGCCGAAGGCGCGAAACCGCTGACGGTCACCGAAGGCGAAACCGTGAGCGGCTGGCGGATCGAAAACATCACGCCGGGCGAGATTTCTTTGAGCGGCCCCGACGGCACCAAGACCTTGCAGCCGAAATTCGATCCGACCCAGGTATCGGCGCCGGCCAGTCCAACCGCGAATATGGGAGTCCAGGTTGCACCCGGCGTCCAAGTGCCGCGGCCGGGCATGCCGGTCTTCAGTCCGCGACCGCCGCTGCGGCCGGGGCTACGGAGGGAGCGGTGAGGTGGCCGCCGTACCGGGGCCGGCGGTTCGCCTTCGCGACGGCGCTGATGCTGCTCGCCGGCTGCCAGAACCCACCGCCGCCGCCCGGCCTGACGCCGATCGAGCAGCCGCGCGGTTTGCAGCCGGCGGCGCCCCGGGTCAACGGCGTGATCCCGCCCGACCGCAGCGGGCAGCGCGCCTTCGTGGAGCGCGCCGCTGCCGCCGCTCCGGCACCGGCGGACGAGCCGCTGCCGCCCGCCGGTGCCGGTGCGGCGACCCAGGGCGGCGATGTCACGCTCAATTTCGCCGACACCGACATTCGCGAGATCGTGCGGACGATCCTCGGCACGACGTTGAAGGTGAATTACACGATCGACCCCGCTGTCCATGGCACGGGCTCGATCGAAACCGGCAAGCCGCTGCCGCGCTCGGCCCTGCTGCCGACGCTCGAGGGTCTGCTCAATCAGAACGGGGCGACCGTGGTCGAGCGAAACGGCGTCTATGCCGTGGTGCCGATCGCCGCGGGCGTGGTTACCAATCAAGCCGCCGGCGCAAACTCCGTCGGGGCCGGCGCCCAAATCGTCCCGCTGCGCTACACCGCCGCCAAGGATCTCGCCAAGCTGCTCGAACCCTACGTCGCCGAGGGCGCCAAGATCAGCGCCGACAACGCGCGCAACGCATTATTGGTGAGCGGCGATATGGCGGTTCGCCAGACGCTGATCAGCCTGATCCGCGCCTTCGACACCAATCTTCTGGCCGGACAATCCTACGCGCTCTTTCCGGCCGGCGACGACGAGCCGGGCAAGCTCGCCGGCGAGTTCCGGACGGTGCTCCAGGCGCAGACCCAGGGTCCGCTCGAGGACATCGTTCACGTGCTGCCGATGGAGCGCGTCAACGCGGTTCTCGTGGTGTCCTCGCAGGCCCGATATATCGACGCGGCGAGACGCTTCTTCGGCTTGGCATCGCGGGTCGAAGATGCGACGGCGCGAGCCTGGCACGTCTATTACGTGCAGAACGGCCAGAGCACCGATCTCGCGAACCTGCTCCAGCAGGCCTTCACGCCGGGGCACGTCTCGGCTGCCGCGGCGGCACCCGGCAGCACAGCTCCCGGCGCCACCCCGCTGGCCATGGGAGCCACCGCGGGCGGCGCATCGGGTTTCGGGAGCGCCAATACGGGCAGCACCGCCACCGGCAGCACCTCGGGTCTCGGAGGCGCTGCCGGGACCAGTGGCGGCGGGCTGTCGGGAGGCCTGGCCGGGGCCACCTCGGGGACCGGCGGCGGCGCCGGCGGCGGCCTGGGCAGCGGTCTCACGGCGCTGCCGGCGGCCGGGGCCCAGTCCCCGGCCACCGAGCCGCTGTCGAGCGAAAGCGAGACCGGTGGTGCGGCCGAGAACCGCATCCGCATCATCGCCAACCCGGTCAACAACGCACTCCTTATCTATGCCACGCCGAGCGAATATTCAGTAATCGAGGGGATGCTGCGCAAGGTCGACATCGTTCCGCTGCAGGTGCTGATCGAGGCGACGATTGCCGAAGTCGACCTCAACGATCAGCTGCAATATGGCACCCAGTTCTTCTTCACCACCGACCATTTCGCCGAAACGCTGGGACCGTCCGCAACATCGTCGTCGATCCCGAACTTTCCGACCCTGGGCAGTCTGCCGTTTCCGTCGACCTCGCCCTATTTCGTCTTGAGCAAGTCGCCGACTTTCGCCCTCGCCGCCCTCGCCGATGTGACCAAGGTCAAGGTCCTGTCGGCGCCCCAGGTCATGGTCCTCGACAATCAGCCGGCCCGTCTTCAGGTCGGCCAGCAGGTGCCGGTGCTGACCGGGACCGCGACGAGCACGCTGGCGGCCGGCGCGCCCGTCGTCAACAGCGTCGACTACCACGAGACCGGCGTCATCATGCAGGTGACGCCGCGCGTCAATTCGGGCGGCCTTGTCACCCTCGACATCGCCCAGGAAGTCAGCGATGTGGCGCAGGCGGCAACCAACACCGTCGCCGGCTCGCCGACCTTCGACGATCAGGTGTTCCAGACGCGCGTCGCCGTCCAGGACGGCCAGACGGTCGGGATGGCCGGCCTGATCCGCGACAACACCTCGGAAGAGAACAGCGGCATCCCCTTCATCAAGGACATCCCCCTGCTCAGCACGCTGCTTTCGATGCAGAACAACAGCCGTGCCCGCACCGAGCTGCTGGTGCTGATCACGCCGCATGTCGTGCATGACCAGCGTGACGCACGCGCGCTGACCGAGGATCTGCGCAACCAGTTGATCAACGCCGGGCTCGTTCCGCAGCAGCTCGAGCGCCGGGGCGCGACGGGATCAGCCAATCCCAACGGCCTGTAAGCCGATGCCGCGACGGCGGCCGTCCCGCGCCGGTCTGCGTCGCGGCGGCGGCTTTGCGCTGCTGATCGTGCTGTGGACATTGGTTTTGATCGCCTTCATCGTGGCCCATCTGACGGCCAGCGGGCGGACCGAAATCCGCATCGCCGGCAACCTCGTCGGCAACGCCGTCGCCGAGGCCGCCGCCGACGGGGCCGTCTCCGAGGCCATCTTCAACCTGTCGAACCCGCGGGCGGACCAGCGCTGGCTGATCGACGGAACCGCACGCGAGCTCGCTATCGGCGACAGCCGAGTGGCGCTGCGCCTGACCGACGAGGGGTCGCGCATCAACCCGAACCTGGCTTCGCCGACGCTGATCGAAGCGCTGCTGCAAGTGCTCGGCGTCGAGGCCGGGAGCGCCAACCGCCTCGCCGGCGCGATCGCCGAATGGGTCGGCTCAGCACAGGTCGCCCAGCCGCCGGCGGCGCTGACCGCGGAATACCAGGCTGCAGGGCTCGACTATCGTCCGCCGGTTGCACCGGTCGAGACCCGCGACGAGCTCGGCCGCGTGCTCGGCATGACCCCGGCCATACTGGCGGCGCTGCGGCCCCATCTGACGCTCTACGGCCCGGCCGAGCCGAACCCGGCCAGCACCGACCCCGTGGTGGCGGCGGCCATCGCCCGGGTGGCGCAGGCGAGCCAACCCCCGGTTGCGGCGGATCAGGGGCAGCCGGAGTTGGCGACGGTGCGGATCACGGCGCGTGCGCTGGGCCCGGGTAATGCGCACGCGACCCGCATCGCCATCGTCCGGGTTGGGGCGGAGCTGCCCAACGGCTACACGGTGCTCGCCTGGGGCAGCCGCATCGATTGACGCGCCGGCGGCCCGCGTGCCGCCTCACCGGTTCAGTCGTTGATGATCTTCTCCGGCTGACCGGCGGCGGCCTGCCCGGTCGGACCGAGCGAATAGAGATCGTAGTCGTGGCCGGGACGCTGGCTCGGCATGCGGTAGACGTAGGGGCGGCCCCACGGGTCGTCCGGCAGCGTTTCGCCCTTGAGATAGGGACCGCTCCAATGCTCTACCCCCGAGGGCTGCGTGAGCAGGGCCTGCAGACCCTGCTCGGTCGTCGGATAGCTGCCGACATCGAGCTTGTAGATATCGAGCACGCCAGCAAGGCGCTCGATCGATTGATGCGCGATCTTCTCCTTGGCGGAGCCGAGCTGGCGCAGCGCCGCCGGCGCGACGAGGCCGATCAACAGCCCGAGGATCGCGAGGACCACGAGGAGCTCGAGCAGTGTAAAGCCGCCCTGCCGGCGATTGCGGCCGTCGGCTGCTGCGGCCGGGGGAAAGATCACGGGTTCGGGCACGTCGCCAAACCGGGAAGTCGATGCCTGTCTCTCGATAGCGCCGGAATTGGGCATCTTTGCGGCGATAGCCGAGGTGGCGGGCAGGTGCCGGGCGTCGCGCAAACCGGCAGCCGCCCGGCCCCCCATCGCTCAGTGGTGGAACAGGTTCAGCGCGGAGCCCTTGCGGAACCATTCGAGCTGCGAGGCGCTGAAGGTGTGATTGAGCCGCAGCGTCTCGTTCGTTCCATCCGCGTGCTTGATCCGGCATTCGACCGGTTGGCCGGGCGCCATCTCCTCCAACCCGACGAGGCTCAGCCGATCATCGGCGCGAATGCGGTCGTAATCGGCAGGGCTCTGGAAGGTCAGCGCCAACAGGCCCTGCTTTTTCAGATTGGATTCGTGAATGCGGGCAAAGCTGCGGGCGATGACCACGGCGCCGCCCAGCAGGCGCGGCGACAGCGCAGCGTGCTCGCGGCTGCTGCCCTCGCCGTAATTATGATCGCCGATTGCGACCCATTTGACCCCACGCGCCTTGTAGTCGCGCGCGATCTTGGCGACCGCCACCCCCTTCTCGCCGGTCAGGACATTGACGCCGGTGCCGGTCTCGCCGGTAAAGGCGTTGGTGGCGCCCATGAACATGTTGTCGCTGAACTTGTCCAGATGGCCGCGATAGCGCAGCCAGGGGCCGGCGGGCGAGATGTGGTCGGTCGTCGTCTTGCCCTGGGTTTTGATCAGCACCGGGCAATCGACGAAGTCCTTGTGGTCCCAGGCGAACCACGGTTCCATCAATTGCAGCCGCTCGCTGTTCGGATCGACCGCCAGGGTGATGCCGCTGCCGTCTTCCGGAGGCGTAACGTAAGTCGCGTGGCCGGGGTCGAAATCCCGCGCCGGCACCTCGGGGGCAGGCTTTGGCGGATCGAGCCGGAACGGCTTTCCCTCGGCATCGGTCAGCGTGTCGGTCAATGGGTTGAACGACAGCCGCTTGGCCAGCGCCATCGCCGTCACGATCTCGGGGCTGCCGATAAAGTTCATCGTCGTCGCCTGGCCGTCGTTGCGCCGCGGGAAATTGCGGTTGTACGAGGTGACGATGGTGTTCGGCACCGCACCTTCGGCGGCGGAGCGGCGCCATTGGCCGATGCACGGGCCGCAGGCATTGGCCAGCACTGTGCCGTCAATATCCTCGAGCGACTGCATCTGGCCGTCGCGCTCGATGGTCGCGCGCACCTGCTCCGAGCCCGGCGTCACCAGGAACGGCACGCCGGCCTTGACGCCGTGCGCCTTGGCCTGCTCGGCGACATCGGCGGCGCGGCTCATATCTTCGTAGGAGGAATTGGTGCAGCTGCCGATCAGCGCGGTCGAGATCTGGTCGATGAACCCGTTCTTCGGATCGGCGATTTCGGCGGCCAGCCGCGAGATCGGCCGCGCCCGGTCAGGAGAATGGGGACCGACGATATAGGGCTCGAGCGTTGACAGATCGAGCTCGACGACGCGGTCGTAATATTTCGCCGGGTCGGCCTCGACCTCCCTGTCCGGTTCGAGCAGGTGCTGGTTCTGCTGAAACAGCGGCACCAGGCTTGGCTTGCCGGTCGCCCGCAGATACCGGGCCATGTGCTCGTCGGCCGGGAACATCGAGGTGGTCGCCCCGAGCTCGGCGCCCATATTGGTGATTGTGGCCTTGCCGGTGGCGCTGATCGTGCGCGCGCCGGGGCCGATATACTCGACGATCGCGTTGGTCGCGCCGGAGACGGTCAATTGTCCGGCGACGTACAGAATGACGTCCTTGGGCGCCGTCCACCCGTTCAGCCGGCCGGTCAGGTAGACCGCGATGTGCCGGGGATAAAGCACCTCCCAGGGCAGCCCGGCGATGACCTCGACCGCGTCGGCGCCGCCGACGCCGACCGAGCACGCCCCGAGACCGCCGGCATTGGGCGTGTGCGAGTCGGTGCCGATGATCAGCTCGCCGGGGAAAGCGTAATTCTCCAGCACCACCTGATGGATGATGCCGGCGCCCGGTCCCCAGAAGCCCAACCCGTATTTCGCGGCAGCCGAGCGCAGAAAGTCATAGACTTCCATATTTTCGGCGAGCGACTCGCGCAGGTCGGCGGCGCCTTCGACGCGTGCCTGGATCAGATGGTCGCAATGGATCGTGGCCGGCACCGCGACCTTGTCGCGTCGGGTCTGCATGAATTGCAGGAGCCCGGTCTGCCCGAGCACGTCCTGAAAGACGACGCGGTCGGGCCGCAGCAATAGATAGCTGTCGCCGGGCTCCAGCTCCTGGTTCTCCGGATCGTCGAGGTGTCCGAGCAACACCTTGTCGGCCAGGGTCAGCGGCTTCGCCAATCGGCGGCGGACCACGCCCAGGTTGCGTGCCATGGTGGCATAGACGGCAGCCGCCATATCCGGGGTCGATTCGATAGCAACCATTGTGGAGCCTTTCCTGCCGATACTTGCACGCCACGAAGTGAGCTGGCGGTCGTCTGCACGCCGCCAAAAGGAAACCTGATCTCGATGCGAGGATGCCGGTTGAACAGCCGCACCGCGATCATGCCCGAAGCGGCGCAGACCGTCCAGGAAATCTTCGGCTCCGGGCCGGCGGCGAGCGGCTCGGGTCGGGTTCGGTCGCGGCCCGGTTCGACGGCGAAGACCGCGGACTCCCGCTCAATGCGCGGTCTCGGGATGGCGCGCCGCAGTTTTGGCAGCCAGCACCGCGGGGAATCGGATCGAAAAGACGGCGCCGCCGCCCGGCCGGTCTTCCACCGCAACCGCGGCGCCGTGCATGTCGGCGATGCGCGCGACGATCGCCAGCCCGAGCCCGGCACTGCCGCCGTGCCGGCGGTCGCCGCGCCAGAACCGTCGAAAGATCTGCCGGCGATCGGCGGCGGGCACGCCCGGCCCCCGATCCAGCACGCGAAGCGCACCCGCCGGATCGACCACGATCTCGACCGTCGTGCCGCGGACGGTGTGGCCGAGCGCATTCTCGACAAGGTTGCGCAGGGCACGGCCGAGCGCGTCGCCGTTCCCCCGAACCGGCACCGGACGGCGCGGGCCGGTCACCGCCACGTTCTTCTCCTGCGACAGCGCCAGCGGCGCGATGAACGCCGCGACCTCGGCCGCGATCCCCGCGAGGTCGGCAATTTCGCCGGCGCCGACAACAAAGGTTTCGAGCTCGGCGAATTCGAGCAGCTGGTTGACCAGCCGGCTCATGCCCTCAATGTCGTGACGCAGCGGCCGCGCCAGCTCGGCATCCTCGATCACGTCGATCTGCGTGCGCAAAATCGCCAGCGGCGTGCGCAGCTCGTGCGCCGCGTCGGCGGTGAATTCGCGCTGCGCGCGGAACCCTGCGTCGAGCCGGTCCAGCGCCTGGTTGACGGCGCGAACCAGCGGCAGCACTTCGCGCGGCATGGTCTGTTCCGGCAGCCTGACCTCGGTGTGGGTCGGACCGATCCGCTCGGCCAGAGCCGAGGCGGCGACGATCGGCCGCATCGCACGCCGGAAGATGACGACGTCGATGATCAGCAGCAGCAACAGGATGGGCGCGGTGATCCAGCCGATGCGGGGAAAGAACTCGGCAACGATATCGTCGATCAGCACGTCGCGGTTGGCGAGATCCTCCGAGACCTGGAGCAGCACCGGCCGGCCGCCGACATCCGCCGTCACGGTGACGCCGTAGAACTCGTCGCCGCCGTCGCGGTTTTTTTGCGCGAAAAACTGGAACGGCCCGGGTTCCGCCGGGATCGGCCCAATCGGCTGGTTTCCCGGCTCGGACGAGAACAGCACCAGGCCCTGCGCGTCGAGCACGGCATAGGCGGCCCGCCCATAGGCACGGGAATAGAATTCGGCCAGGGCGGGAGGCAACGACAAGCGAGGCGCGCCGTCCGGCCCGGTGACGAGATAGCGAAGGAGTTCCGAGGCCTGATCGCGCAAGGCCCGCTGGTGCAGCTCGTCTGCCGCGTATTTGAGCATTATGAAAAGCGCGAGCGGCATGCACACCGACGTCGCGGCGATCGCCAGCAGGTGGAGAGCAACGATCCGCGAGACGACCGAGCGGAACCGAACCAAGTTATTTTCTCTCGGCGATTAGATAGCCGACGCCGCGCAGGGTATGGATCTGGACCGAGGCGCCGACCTCGGCGAGGCGTCGGCGCAGGCGATGCACGTAGACCTCGACGGCGTTCGAGCCGACCTCCTGCGATAATCCGTAGAGGTTGTTTTCGAGCAATGCCTTGCCGACCACCCTCCCGCTGCGGCGCAGCAGATGCTCAAGCACGGCGATCTCGCGCGGCGAGCAGAAGATCGGCAGGCCGGCGACGAAAACCTGGCGCGCCATGGTGTCGAGAGTGACGTCGCCGAGCTCCAGCGGGACGCCGAGCAGGTTGCCCGGCCGCCGCAGCAGCGCCCGCAGACGCGCGACCAGCTCCTCGAGCGCAAAGGGCTTGACGAGATAATCGTCGGCGCCGCTGCCGAGCCCGGTGACGCGATCCTTCAGGCTGCCGCGCGCGGTCAGGATCAGAACCGGTGTGGCGTCGCGGCGCCGGCGCATCTCGGTCAGGACGTCGAGCCCGTCGGCGTCGGGCAGGCCGAGATCGAGCACGACGATCTCGAACCGGATCGCCTGCAACGCTTCCGACGCGTGCTCTGCCGTCGGCAATACGTCGACGACAAACCCCGCGGCGGTGAGGCCCCGCTTGAGCAGCGCCGCAAAGCGCTCATTGTCCTCGATCAGCAGCAACCGCATCAGGCGATCCCCTGGCGCGCTGTCCCGCCCCGCCGCAGAGGGCTCGACGCGAGGCTCAGCGGGCCGCCGTTCCGACCCCGTCGATGGTGGCTGTCCGCCGCTCAGATGGCATCGAGCTGCCAGGCGACATCGTTGCCGATCCCCCAAAGATAGCCGATATCGGCTTGACCGACGAGGGCGTAGGCGCGGCCCTGATGCCGCCAATAGAGCAGGTTGACGTCCTGCCGACGATCGAAAGTGGGCGGGATATCGGGCTCTTTCGAAGACCCGATGATCAGGGCCAACGGCCCGATCGCCTTGTTGTCGGTGGTATAGACGAGCTGTGCCGCGGGCCGCCCTTCGACGACCACCAGCCGGGCGCCGCGGAAATTGAGGCCCCACGGCTTCAGGTCCGGCAGGCGCACCGCCTGCGGCAGGCTCTGGCTGATCTTTTGCAGCGCCGCGCGGGTGTCTCCGGTAGCCGGAACATCGACGAGCACGTTGTCGCCGGCGCTGACGAACAGCTTGAAATAGCCGGCGGCATTGTCGAGCCAGGCGTTGTCGGCCGCAGCCGCTTCGAGCGCGGGCCGGTCGGAATCGGCGCCGCCTGCCGCCGAGCCGAGGAACCGGCCGACGCCCAGGTAACCCCCGCCGCCGCCGATGACGAGGCCGAACAGCGAGGCCGCAGCCGGCAGCCAGATACGCCAGCGCGGCCGGGGCGACCTCGGCGCGGCAGCAGGACGGCGCTCGAAGGGCACGATCTCCGCCCCGGCTTCGGCCGCGGCGGCCGCCTCGCCCCGGGCGGCGGCGATCAGCCGGTCGGGCAGCGGCTCGTGCAGCGCTTCGTCGAAGGCAAGGCGCAGCAGCTTTGCCGATTCGGCGAACGCCGCCAGCTTTTCCACGGCGGCCGGATCGGCATCGAGCCAAATCTCGATCTCGCGCCGCTCCGCCGCCTCGAGCTCGCCATCGAGATAGGCGACGAGACGGTCGTCACTGCGCTTCTGCATCCCTCGCACTCCTGCGCAGCGCGCCGCCCGTTTCGAGCTGGAGCTGCAGCGCAATCCGGGCGCGCGACAGCCGGCTCATGATCGTTCCGACCGGCACCTGAACCACCTCCGCCGCCTCCTTATAGCTGAGCCCGTCCACGGTCACGAGCAGCAGCGCCGCCCGCTGGTCCGGCGGCAGGCGGTCGACCGCCCGACGGACCTCGCCCAGTGCCAGCCGCGCCTCGACCCGGCGCACCGGCTCGTCCGATCCGAGCCGCTCCGGGGCAATCTCGCCGCCTTCCTTGCGCACGTCGCGCGCCCGGATCTGGTCGATCCAGATCGTCTGCACGATACGGAACATCCAGCTGTCGAACCGCGTGCCCTCCTGAAACTGGTGGCGGCGGGCGAGCGCCCGTTCGCAGGCAGCCTGGACGAGATCATCGGCCTCGACGGCCGACCCGGTCAGCCCGCGCGCGAACCGGCGCAGCCGCGGCAGCACCGCGATCAGCTGGTCGCCGAAGCGGCCTTCTGCCGGCGCTTCGTGCGCGACCAGGCGGAGCGCTGTTCCCGCCGCCTCCTGCCGAACCGACAACGGACCTCCTTGCGCCTTATTCCCGGCGACGCCGGGTCGCACCAGATGCGTAATCAAGATGCGTAATATAGTCGAAATGCTGCCGAACCGTGCCCGCGCAAGGAGGCTACCACGGGACCGAATCAAGCTCAAAGCGAGTTGCCCGAAATGGCTTCGACCCGAAAACGGAATCGCGTCGCGTTCGCTCCCGCGCGGCCGGCGATCGCGGTCGCGATCCAGGGACACAGCCATGCGCCGGCTTCGCTCTTCCCAAGCCCCGGTCGTCGCGGCATTGTGGGCGCTTTCCGGCCTGCCGGAGCGGGAACAGCCGCACCATGAAGGTTGCCGTCGTCAAGGAAAGGCGGGCGCATGAGCGTCGGGTCGCGGCGTCGCCCGACACCGTCAGGCGCATGGTCGGGATGGGGCTCGAAGTCGTGACGGAGGCCGGGGCCGGCGACGGCGCCTGCGTCAGCGACGCCGCCTTCGCTGCGGCCGGTGCCGGGATCGCCGCGGACGCAGCCGCGGCACTCGGCGACGCCGACATCGTGCTCAAGGTGCAGCGCCCGCTCCTCGGCGGCGAAGCGGCGATCGACGAGCTTAAACACCTGAAGCGCGGCGCGGTGCTGATCGGGTTGTTGCAGCCGTTGGAGCACCCGGCGGAAATCGCCGCCTATGCCGAGGCCGGGATCGCGGCGTTCGCCGTCGAGCTGGTGCCGCGGATCACCCGCGCCCAGGCGATGGATGCGCTGTCCTCGCAGGCCAACCTCGCCGGCTACAAGGCGGTTCTCGACGCCGCCGACAGCTTCGGCCGGGCCTTTCCGATGATGATGACCGCGGCCGGGACGATCAAGGCGGCGCGCGTGCTGGTGATGGGGGCGGGGGTCGCCGGCTTGCAGGCGATCGCCACGGCGCGGCGCCTTGGTGCCATCGTGTCGGCGACCGATGTGCGGGCCGCGGCGAAGGAGCAGGTGGAAAGCCTCGGGGCGACGTTCTTGTCGGTCGACGAGGAGGCCGCCCGTTCGGCCGAGACCGCCCAGGGCTATGCCCGCGAAACGACCGAAGACTACCGGCGACGGCAGCGCGAAAAGGTCGGCGAGGCGCTGAAGCGCACCGATATCGTCATCTGCACCGCCCTGGTTCCGGGGCGCCGGGCGCCGGTGCTGCTGACCGAAGCGATGGTCGCGGCGATGGCGCCGGGATCGGTCATCGTCGATCTCGCGGTCGAAGCCGGCGGCAATGTCGAAGGCAGCCGGCCGGGCGAAATCGTCGCCTCGGCAAACGGGGTCACGATCATCGGGCATTGCAACGTGCCGTCGCGCATCGCCGTCGATGCGAGCCAGCTCTATGCGCGCAACCTGCTGGCCTTTCTCGGCCTGCTCGTCGGCGAAGGGGGCGGGCTCAAGATCGACACGGCGGACGAGATCGTCAAGGCGACCCTGCTGACCGAAAACGGTGCGGTGGTGAACCCGGCCTTCGCGCCGCCGGTGACGCCGGCCGTCCCCGTCCCGGCGCCGGACAACTGACGGAGAAGGCCATGGCAGACCCTGTCTCTTTGGCCGAGCGCGCCGGCGGGCTCGCCGGCGATGCCGAGAGGCTCGCCCATAATCTCGAAGCGCTCGCCCGCCAGCTGGCGGTGCAGACGCCGCCCGGCGCGGCCGGCGGCACGCCCTTCGTCTTCGAGCTGACGGTTTTCGTGCTGGCGGTGTTTGTCGGCTACCACGTGGTGTGGCGGGTGACCCCGGCATTGCATTCGCCGCTGATGAGCGTGACCAACGCCATTTCGAGCGTGATCGTCGTCGGCGCCTTGATCGCCGCCGGTCCGCTCGGCTTGAGCTTTGCCAAGGTCATGGGCTTTGTCGCCGTGACCCTCGCCGCGGTCAATATTTTCGGCGGCTTCATCGTCACCCAGCGCATGCTGCAAATGTTCCAGAGAAAGAAATAGCGGGGCGGCGGTGAGCGAGAACCTGTCCGCGCTCTTCTACCTGATCGCCTCGGTCTGCTTCATCCTGGCGCTGCGCGGCCTGTCCTCGCCGCAGACGGCGCGGGCGGGCAATCTCTACGGCATCGCCGGCATGGTTATTGCCGTCGCGACGACATTGGCGACCCCGCATGTGGTCAGCTATTGGCTGATCATTTTGGGCGTCGTGATCGGCGGCGCGATCGGCACCTATATCGCGCTGCGTATCCATATGACGGCATTGCCGCAACTGGTGGCGGCATTCCACAGCCTCGTCGGCCTCGCCGCGGTCTGCGTCGCCGCCGCCGCCTTCAGCGCGCCGCAGGCCTACGGCATCGGAATACCCGGCGCGATCCACGGCGAGAGCCTGGTCGAGATGGCGATCGGCATGGCGATCGGGGCGATCACCTTTACCGGCTCGATCGTCGCCTTCGCCAAATTGCAGGGCCTGGTCACCGGCCGGCCGCTGACCTTTGCCGGCCAGCACCCGCTGAACGCCGCGCTCGGCATCGTGCTGGTGCTGCTGATCATCCTCGTTGTCGCGACCCAGGCGGCGGCGGCGTTCTGGCTGATCCTGCTGCTGTCGCTGGCGCTCGGCTTTCTGCTGATCGTGCCGATCGGCGGGGCCGACATGCCGGTCGTGATCTCGATGCTGAACTCGTATTCGGGCTGGGCCGCCTGCGGCATCGGCTTCACCCTGTCGAACAGCCTCTTGATCATCACCGGGGCGCTGGTCGGCTCGTCCGGCGCGATCCTCAGCTACATCATGTGCAAGGGGATGAACCGCTCGATCTTCAACGTGATCCTGGGCGGGTTCGGCACCGAAGGCGGCACCGTGGCCGGCCGCGCCGGCGCCGGCGACCGGCTGGTCAAATCGGGCAGCGCCGAGGATGCCGCCTTCATCCTGAAGAACGCCGGCTCGGTCATCATCGTGCCGGGCTACGGCATGGCGGTGGCACAGGCCCAGCACGCGCTGCGCGAGATGGCCGACATGCTGAAAAAGGACGGGGTCAATGTCCGCTATGCGATCCATCCGGTCGCCGGGCGCATGCCCGGGCACATGAACGTGCTGTTGGCCGAGGCCAACGTCCCTTACGACGAAGTCTTCGAGCTCGACGAGATCAATCGCGACTTCGCCGCCACCGACGTGGCTTTTGTGATCGGCGCCAACGACGTGACCAACCCGGCGGCCAAGACCGATCGCGACTCGCCGATCTACGGCATGCCGATCCTCGAGGTCGAGCGCGCCAAGACCGTGCTGTTCGTCAAGCGCTCGATGGCCTCGGGCTATGCCGGCGTCGAGAACGAGCTGTTCTACCGCGACAACACGATGATGCTGTTCGGCGACGCCAAGAAAATGTCCGAGGAAATCGTCAAGGCGCTGGAATAGCCCCGGTCCGGACCGCCGCGCCTCGGCATCGTCCGTATCCGCAGGGTGGGTAGAGCAACGCGAAACCCACCACTCCGAGAACCCCTCGTCCACCGCGCCCGACAGGATGGGCTTCGCGTGCACAGCCCATCCTACGCTTGCTCTCCCCAACACCGTCATTCCGGGACGGCCCGTAGGGCCGGGACCGGAACCCATGAACACCGGCATTCACAACCCGCAACCTGGATGATGGGTGTCGCTCCGCTCTACCCATCTGTTCCTGTCGTCGCCGGTGTCGGCGGCGATCGTCAGATCCGCCGCGTCATTGGCATCATCCTTGTCGGCATTGTCGCCGCTACCCGGCCCGGCGGCGAAACAGCGCCCGCGCCAGGCTCCACGGCATTGCTGCCGCTTCGCGCAAGATGGCGCCGGCTGCCGACAGCAGCGCGGGCGCCGGCACTCCGCTGCGACCCACAATTTCGAGCCCGGCGAGGCGGAACAGCAGCGCCGCCCGCGGCAGGTGGGTGCGATCGCTGACCAGGATGACCGAGCGCAAGCCGCGCCGGCGCAGCAGCCGGGCGCACTCGCGCGCATTCCCGATCGTGTCGCGCGAGCGCGGCTCGATCAGCAATGCCGCCTTGGGGATGCCGCGGGCGAGCGCCATGCGGCGCATCGTTTCGGCTTCCGGCACCTTTCCGATGCCGCCGCCCGACAGCAGCAGCAGCGGGGCGGCACCATCCTGATAAAGCCGGACCCCGCGCTCGAGCCGCCGCTTCAGCCGGCCGGCGGCGGCGCAGCCGAGGACGACGATCGCGTCGGCCGGTGGCGGCGCGCGCTCAGGCGTTGGCGGCGAGCGCGTCGGAGCCCTCGATGCGGGCGGCAAGGGCGGCGGCGAGAAAGCGGTCGATGTCGCCGTCGAGCACGGCGCCGGTGTTGCCGGTCTCGACGCCGGTGCGCAGGTCCTTGACCATCTGATAGGGCTGCAGGACATAGGACCGGATCTGGTGGCCCCAGCCGATCTCGGTCTTGGTCGCGTTGAGCGCGTCCGTCACCGCCTCGCGCCGCTGCAATTCGGCCTCGTAGAGACGGGCGCGCAGCATGGCGAAGGCGTGAGCGCGGTTCTGGTGCTGCGAGCGCTCGCCCTGGCATTGCACGACGATGCCGCTCGGCAGGTGGGTGATGCGGACGGCGCTGTCGGTCTTGTTGACGTGCTGGCCGCCGGCACCCGACGAGCGGTAGGTGTCGATGCGCAGATCCTTGTCGTTGATCTCAACCTCGATCTTGTCGTCGACGACCGGATAGACCCAGACCGAGGCAAAGCTGGTATGGCGGCGGTCGTTCGAATCGAAGGGCGAGATGCGGACGAGCCGATGCACGCCGCTTTCGGTCTTGAGCCAGCCATAGGCGTTGAGGCCGCGAACCACGATCGTCGCCGATTTGACCCCGGCTTCCTCGCCGCCGCTCTCCTCGAGCCATTCGGCCTTGCAGCCATGGGCTTCCGCCCAGCGCACATACATCCGCAGCAGCATTTCGGCCCAGTCCTGCGCCTCGGTGCCGCCGGCGCCGGCGTGAACCTCGAGGTAGCAGTCATTGGCGTCGGCTTCGCCCGACAGCAGGCTTTCGAGCTCGCGCCGTCCGGCCTCGGCGCGCAGCCGTTCGAGCGCGGCCTCGGCGTCGGCGACGATCGCCGCCTCACCTTCGGCTTCGCCGAGTTCGATCAGCCCGAGCGCATCCTCGACCTCGCGCTCGATCCGGCGATAGCCGGCGATCGCCTGGTCGAGCCGGGTGCGCTCGCGAAGCAGCTTTTGCGCCGCCGCGGGGTCGTCCCACAAACGGGGGTTCTCGGCCTCGGCGTTCAGCTCGGCCAGGCGCCTGGTTGCCGTATCCCAGTCAAAGATGCCTCCTCAGCAGCGCCAGCGACTTTCTGATGTCGCCGGCCGCCGCCTCGATTTCGGCGCGCATGCTCCGCTCCGTCCGTCGATTTCGGTGTTGCTAATATAAGCCGCCCGTTCCGCTCGCGGGAGCGCCGCGCGCCGCTGCGGTCGGCGGCGGTGGCGGCGCCGTTCCGGCGTCGTCCTCGCCGCTCGCGGCGACCGGCGCGGCGTCCTCGCCCGCGGCGGCCTGCGAGCCGAGATCGGGCTGCTTGCCGGGCTCGGTGCCGGGCTTGTAGGCCTCGTAGATCGCCGGCTCGTTGCCGGACACCGGCAGGCCGGTGGCGGCGCTGACGCGATAGACCCGCAAGCCCGGCGGGATGCGGAAATCGGTCGCCGGCACATGCTTCAGCGCGGCGATCATGAAATCGCGGAAGATCGGGGCGGCGACATGCCCGCCGGTCTCGTCCTTGCCCAGGCTGTCGGGATCGTCATAGCCGACATAGACGCCGGCAGCGAGATCGGGGCTGAAGCCCTCGAACCACGCGTCGCGAAAATCGTTGGTCGTCCCGGTCTTGCCGGCGATCGGCTTGCCGACGGCCTTCACCGCGGTGCCGGTGCCGCGCTGCACCACCCCTTCCAGCATCGTGACCATCTGATAGGCCGAACCGGGATCGGCCACCTGTTCGCGCTTGTCCGGGATTACCGGCATCGGCTGGTGGTGCCAATCGACGTCGCTGCAGCCGACGCAGGCCCGATCGTCGGCGCGGAAGATGGTCTTGCCGTTGCGGTCCTGGACGCGGTCGATCAGGCTCGGGGTGACGCGCTTGCCGCCGTTGACCAGCATCGCATAGGCGGTGGTCAGCCGCAGTGGGGTGGTGAGGCCGGCGCCGAGCGTCATCGCATATTCGTGCGGCACGTGGTCGATGATGCCGAAGCGCTCGATGGTGTCGGCGATCGGCCCCATTCCGATCATCGTGGCGAGGCGCACGGTCAAGGTGTCGATCGACTGTTCGAGCCCGACGCGCAACGGCGTCGGCCCGCGGAAGCGGTCGGCCTCGTAATTGGTCGGCGACCACATCGGCAGGCCGGGGCCCTGCGGCAGCGAGATCGGCGCATCGCTGACCAGTGTCGACGGCGTGAAGCCGTGATCGAGCGCCGTCAGAAAGACGAAGGGCTTGATTGCCGAGCCGGTCTGCCGATAGGCCTGGGTCGCCCGGTCGAACTGGCTGATGGCAAAGCTGAAGCCGCCGCTGAGCGCCAGCACCCGGCCGGTATGCGGGTCCATGACGACGAGCGCGCCGGACACTTCGGGCACCTGGCACAGGTTGAAGCCGGCCGGCGCCTTGGCGGCCTCGGCCTCGCCTTTGGCATCCGCCTGGTCTTTCGCCGGCGGCGCCGCGATCGGCGTCGCCATCACGACATCGCCGGGTTTGACCACGTCGCCGGCGCCGCGCGGGAAGGGGCCGAGGCTGCCGTTGGCGTAGCGCCGCCGCGCCCAGCGCATTTCGGAAAACGGGATATGCCCGGTGGCGCCGTCCGGGAAGCCGATTTCCGCGCCGCCGGGTGCGCTGCGCAATACCACCGCGAGACGCCAGCCGACATCGCCGACGACCGCGGGCACCGGCACCTGGGCGAGGTGCGCCGCCCAATCTCCCTCCAGGTCGATATGGGCGACTGCGCCGCGCCAACCCTCGTGGCCGCGGTCGTAAGCGATCAGCCCGTCGCGCAATGCCTTGTCGGCTTCCGCCTGCAAACGCGGGTCGAGGCTGGTGCGCACCGACAGCCCCAATTCGTAGAGACCCTTTTCGCCATAGCGGGCGAGCAGCTGGCGCCGCACCTCCTCGGCGAAATAGGGTGCCTTGACCTGCTCGGCCTCCTGCCGATGGCGCAGCTCGATCGGCTCCGCTTCGGCCGCGTTCGCCGCCGCCCGGCTGACGTAGCCGTCCTCGACCATGCGCTCGATGACCCAATCGCGGCGCGCCTGCGCCGCCTCCGGGAAGCGCACCGGGTTGTAGCGGTTCGGCGCCTTCGGCAGTCCGGCAAGAAAGGCGGTCTCGCCCAAGGTCAGCCCGTCGAGCGGTTTGTCGAAATAGGTCAACGCCGCCGCGGCCACGCCATAGGCGCCGCCGCCGAGATAGATCTCGTTCAGGTAGAGTTCGAGGATGCGGTCCTTCGGCAATGCCGCATCGATGCGGGTCGCCAGCAGGATCTCCCTGACCTTGCGCTTGATCGAGACCTCGTTGGTCAGCAGCATGTTCTTGGCGACCTGCTGGGTGATCGTCGACGCTCCGATCGGGCGGCGGTTCGTCCGCAACCGGCCGATATCGGTGAACGCCGCCCGCGCGATCGAGACCGGATCGACGCCGTGATGGCTGTAGAAGTTCTTGTCTTCCGCGGAGATGAAGGCGTCGACGATGAGCTTCGGGATCGCCTGGATCGGCACGAAGACGCGGCGCTCGGTCGCGTACTCGGCCAATAGCCGTCCGTCCCCGGCGTAAACCCGCGTCATGATCGGCGGCTGGTAGTTTGCGAGCTGCTCGTAGTTCGGCAGGTCGCGGCCAAAATACCACAGAGTGACGCCGACAAAGCCGCAGCCGGCGATCGCCAGGACCACCGCGCACACAAACAGAAACCGGATCAGCTTTACCATTGTTCGCCGCGGCGCGGGCGCTCCTTATGAAACCGACCGCCAGCCGGTCCGTCCGGGCCACGCGCGGCAAGCTCTTTATGCCCGAACGGTGCGGCTATTCCAAGGGTTCCTGGGTGGATTTGGGGTCGGACAAATTCATCTGTCCGGGCTCGATCGACGCCGCCGGCGGCACCAAATCACGGCAGGATGAAACCATTGTGGCCGGACCGATCTCTATGTAGATTGGTTTCCGCGAAAAACCGCCGTCCGCCCATCGGGCGCCGCGCCCGGTGGGACAGCGCGCCGTATCCCCGCATGATCGGCAGCATGCTTGCTGCCGCGCCGGGCCGCAGCGCCGGACGCCGCGGATACCAGAAACCCGAAGCCGACCCCTGACGAGATCCGCCATGGCCGATACCGAGTCTTTCCGCACAGGAATCAATTCAGGCGCAGCCGGCTTCCTCGCACACGGGACCGCGCCGCCGGCTGAATTTCGCACGGCCGCGGCGGCGCGCCCCGGAGTTATGCCCGAATGGCAAAGCGCATGCTCATCGATGCCACCCACCCGGAAGAGACGCGGGTGGTGGTGCTCAACGGCCATCGTCTCGAAGAGTTCGATTTCGAATCCTCGACCAAGCAGCAGGTAAAGGGCAACATCTATCTCGCCAAGGTTACGCGGGTCGAACCGTCGCTGCAGGCGGCGTTCGTCGACTACGGCGGCAACCGCCATGGCTTTCTCGCAATCAGCGAGATCCATCCCGACTATTACCGGATTCCGGTCGGCGACCGGGGTTCGAACAGCGAGCCGTCCTCAGAGGATGCCCCAGCCCGCGATGCTGTCCCGGACGGCGTCGAGGAACCCGGGGTGCCGCTCGAGGCCGCGCTCCCGGAACCCGTCGTAATCCCGGAGGCGCCAGAGGGCGGCGAGGACCAGGGCGGCGACGACCAGGGCGGCGAGGACGAGAGCGCCGACACGGCGAGCGCCGCGCCAGCCTGGGCGCCGATCGCAAGCGAGCCCCATACCGTCGCACCGGAGGTGGCGCCCCGCTCCGAGGCGCGGGCGGACGCGTGGTCGTCGTGGGACGCGCCGTTCGCGCCGACCCCGCCCGTCGCAGAATTCATCTCGACACCGAGCCCGAGCCCGAGCCCGAGGCGGCCGCGCCGGCGCCGGTCGAGACCACGCAGCCCGGCGCCGACGAGACGAGCCCGCCGAGCGGCGCCTTTGCGGCGCAATCCTGGGCCGACGCGCTGGCGGCGCCGGATGAGACCGCGCCGATGGCCGAGCTTCGCGCCGATGGCGATGGCGAGCCGGACGAAGCGATCGAGACGATCGGCGGCGACGATTTCGAAGAGGCCGAGCGGCAGCGCTCGCGCACCCTGCGCCATTACAAGATCCAGGAGGTGATCAAGCGGCGGCAGATCATGCTCGTCCAGGTCACCAAGGAGGAGCGCGGCAACAAGGGCGCGGCGCTGACGACCTACCTGTCGCTTGCCGGCCGCTACTGCGTATTGATGCCGAATACCGCGCGCGGCGGCGGGGTATCGCGCAAGATCACCAGCATCAGCGACCGCCGCCGGCTGAAGGAGATCCTCGAGGAACTCGACATCCCCGAAGGCATGGGGGTGATCGTCCGCACCGCCGGTGCCGAGCGCTCGAAGGCCGAGATCAAGCGCGACTACGAATATCTGCTGCGGCTGTGGAACGAGATCCGCGACCTGACATTGCGCTCGACCGCGCCGGCCCTGATCTACGAGGAGGGAAACCTGATCAAGCGGTCGATTCGCGACCTCTATACCCGCGACATCGACGAGGTCCTGGTCGAAGGCGAAGAAGGCTATCGCACGGCAAAGGCGTTCATGAAGATGCTGATGCCGAGCCACGCCAAGCGGGTCCAGCCCTATCGCGACCCGCAGATCGGGCTGCTGCACCGCTTCCAGGTCGAAAGCCAGATCGACGCGATCCATTCGCCGATCGCGCAGCTCCGCTCGGGCGGCTACATCGTGATCAACCAGACCGAAGCGCTGGTCGCGATCGACGTCAACTCCGGCCGCTCGACGCGCGAGCGCAACATCGAAGAGACCGCGCTGCGCACCAATATCGAGGCGGCCGAGGAAATCGAGCGGCAGCTCCGGCTGCGCGACCTCGCCGGGCTTATCGTGATCGACTTCATCGACATGGAGGAGCATCGCAACCAGGCCGCGGTCGAACGGCGCCTCAAGGAAGCGCTGAAAAACGACCGCGCCCGCATTCAGGTCGGCCGCATCAGCCCGTTCGGGCTGCTGGAGATGTCGCGCCAGCGGCTGCGCCCCTCGCTGGTCGAAGCCTCGACCCAGCCTTGTCCGCATTGCGGCGGCACCGGCTTTATCCGCTCGACCGAATCGACGGCGCTCTATGTGCTGCGCTCGATCGAAGAAGAGGGGATGCGGCGGCGCGCGGCCGAGATTTGCCTCTACGTGCCGACCGCGGTGGCGCTCTACATCCTGAACCAGAAGCGCGATTCGCTGGTGCAGATCGAGGCCCGCAACGGCATTCACGTCCTGGTGGCGCGCGACGATACGCTGATCCCGCCGGCCTTCCGGATCGAAAGGCTGCGCGCTTACGAACCTGGCGAGGCAGCTGCATCGCCGCCGCCTCCGTTGACGCAATCGCCGGCGATCGAGGCGGACGAGGACGAAACCGAGGACGAGACCGAGGAGGCGGGCGAGGAGGCAGGCGAGGAGGCAGGCGAGGAGGCGGGCGAGGAGAGGGTGCTCGCCGCCGAGGCTGAGCGGCCGGATCAAGGCGTCGATGAGGAGCGCGGCCGGCGTCGCCGCCGGCGCCGGCGCCGGCATGAAGAGGAGCCCGCCGGACATGCCGCTCCGCCGGCATCGAAGGCCCGCAGGTCCGCAAGAGAGGAGGGCGAGCCCGCGGCTGCGGTCGATCAAGAGGGCGGCGGTCGCGAAGGCGACGAAGAGAGCGATGCCGAGCGGCAGCGGCGCCGGCGCGGCCGGCGCGGGGGAAGGCGGCGTGGACGCCGTGAAGGCGGTGCCGAGCCGAGTTCCGAGGAACTGCGTCCGGCCGCCGATACGGTCGAGATCCTGCCGACTGCCGAGATCGCGGATGGCGCGCCGGCGATGTCGGAGGCGCCGGCGCCCTGGCCACAGGAGATCGGCGTGGGAATCGGTGCCGTGGAACAGGATGCCGCGGGCGCGGCGGCGAGCCTGCCGGCGCTCGCCGGCGATTTCAGCCGGCGACCTCGTAGCGGCGACGGAGAGCGAAGGCGCGCCGCCCATAACCGAACACCCGGTCGTCGGTCGCTTCGCCGAGACCATAGAGGTGGCCGAGGCGGCGCCGGCAGATCAGGCCACGGATGGCGAGGAGCCGCGGGCAGAGGCGGCGGGCCAGGCGGCGCCGGCAGATCAGGCCACGGATGGCGGCGAGCCTGCCGTGGAGGCGGCGAGCCTGCCGCCGGAATCGGCGACTGCCGCATCGGGGCCGGCGGCCGCGCCCACCGCGGAAGCGGAAGAGCCAGCCGCGGAAGCGGAAGAGCCGGAACCTGCCGCCGCGCGCGGAAGAGCGGCCGAGGCGGCGCCGTCGCAATCCCCGGACCCGGTCCAGTCGGTCACGGGCACGCCGCCGAACCCGCGCCGTGGCTGGTGGCAGCGGTTGATCCAGCCGTGAGAGATTTGGGCGGGCGGCGAGCCGGGGCTGGTTGCTTGCTGCCGCCTCGCCGCAATCCTGTCCTCGAGAATGGCGCGGGCCCGGCCCACCGCAGCGGCTTCTCGAAGGCGGCGGTCGTGGCCTTTCGTTCTTCTGTCCGGACCGTCTCCGTCCTTCTGGCGGCTTGGCTTTTTTTCGCCCAGTCTGCGGCGGCGCATGTGGGCGGCGGCAACGGCGTCAGCTTGCTCCGCGATACGGAAGTCGAAGCCGATATCCGGACCATGATGACACCGATCTGGGAGGTGGCCGGGCTCACTTCCTCGGCCATGCACGTCTATCTGGTGGACGACGACAGCATCAATTCCTTTGTTGCGGGCGGCCAGAACATCTTCATCAATTCCGGATTGCTGCTGCGCGCAAAGACGCCGAACCAATTGATCGGCGTGCTCTCGCACGAGACCGGCCATATTGCCGGCGGGCACCTCTACAAGGGTGCGGAGGCGATGCACGACGCCAGCATCGAAGAGATCATTGCCATGGTTGCCGGTGTCGCGGCGACCGTGGCCGGCAGGGGCTCGGGAGGCGGCGCAGCAATGCTGGGCGCCGCGGGTGTTGGAGAACGCAGTTTCCTGCAATTTTCGGTGACCCAGGAAGCAACGGCCGATCACGCGGCGATGAATTATCTCGATGCGACGCACCAGTCGGCGCGCGGGCTGCTGCAGTTTTTCGAGAAGCTGCAAACCGAGGAGATCCTGATCGGGGAGCACGAGGACCCTTATCTGACCGACCACCCGTTGACCGAGGAGCGCATCAACTACGTGCGCGAGCATGTCGAGCGCTCGCCCTACTCGGACGTTCCGGATACGCCGGCAAATATCGCCATGCTGGCGCGGATGAAGGTCAAGCTCGCGGCTTTTACCGAACCGCCGTCGACGACATTGGCGGCCTATCCGCAGAGCGACCGGTCGGTGCTGGCCCGCTACGCCCGCGCCATCGCGTATTACCGGATCCCCGAGCTCGACAAGGCACTGCCGATCATCGACGGGCTGATCCGGGACGATCCGAGGAACCCGTATTATCGCGAGCTGAAAGGTCAGATGCTGTTCGAAAACGGCCGCATAGCCGATGCGGTCCAGCCCTATGAAGCGGCGGTGCGCCTTGCCCCCGATGCCGCCCTGTTGCGCGTCTCGCTGGCCCAGGTCTATATCGAAAATCATGATTCCGCCCAGATCGGGCTCGCGGTTGCCTATCTGAAGGATGCTTTGCGAACCGAGGATAAGATGCCCGAGGCGTGGCATCTGCTCGCGACTGCTTATGGGCGCGACAATCAGATCGGCATGGCGGCATTGGCGCTCGCCGAAGAAGGACTTGCTGCTGACGACAAAAAGGACGCTGTGCAGGAGGCGACGCGAGCACAACACCTGCTGCCCAAGAACGGCACGGCCTATGCCCGCGCGGCGGAAATCCGTCGCGAGGCGAAGGATATCGATGATTTCGAACTGATTTGGGCCGCTTGCGGTTGCCCAATCGATTGCAGGAGTTGCCGTCATGATGCTTCGCGCGCCACAGGCGCTGTTGGTGCTTGCCGCCGCTGCCTTCGCTGCCATGCCGTGGGATTTCGGCAGGGCTGCCGAGATCGCGCCGGCGCAGCGCCAAGTGATCGAATTGATCATTCACGACTATCTGATGAAGAACCCCCAGGTCCTGATCGACGCGCTGCACGCGGCCGAGGACAAGCTGAAGCGCGACGCCGATGCGACGGCATCGCGATCGGTCGCCGAACATCGCAAGGAGATCCTCGACGACCCGGCGACGCCGGTGGCCGGTAACCCGAAGGGCGGCGTCTCGGTCGTCGAATTCTTCGACTACCGCTGTCCTTATTGCAAAGAG
The DNA here is from genome assembly GCA_963814865.1 of uncultured Alphaproteobacteria bacterium. Classification (GTDB taxonomy): domain Bacteria; phylum Pseudomonadota; class Alphaproteobacteria; order ATCC43930; family CGMCC-115725; genus AP-15. Next base: position 609,037 of record CAWFEN010000010.1, read on the forward strand.
GCGGAGCCGTCGCTCGACAAGCTGCTGACGCAGGATCACCAGCTGCGCTTCGTCTACAAGGAGTTTCCAATCCTCGGGCCGGCATCGGTCACCGCCGCCCATGCCGCGCTCGCCGCGCAGCGCCAGGGCAAGTACCAGGCCTTTCACACGGCGATGATGGCGGCCCGCGGCAACATCAACGACGATACCGTCTACCAGGTCGCGGGCTCGGTCGGGCTGGATGTCGCCCGGCTCAAGCGCGATATGGCGTCGCCGGAGGTCGCTGAAGCGCTGAAGGCCAATCTCGAGCTCGCCGACGTGCTCGAGATCCACGGCACGCCCGCCTTCATCATCGGCAACAAGGTCGTGCCGGGTGTTGTCGACCTGGATGCGCTGCAAAAGATGATCGCGGACGCGCGCAAGCCATAGCGCGGCGAGCTTTCACGGCTCGGCATCGGGCTGGTTGCGCGGGTGCGCGGCCGCAAAAGCCGCGAGCTTCCTGCAACTCGCATGGATCCCGGCGATCGTCGGATAGCGCGTCATGTCGAGCCGGCAGCGTTCGGCTTTGACGACCTGCGGAACGAGCGTGATGTCGGCGAGCCCTGGTGCTGCGCCGTGGCAGAATATGCCGGTCCGGGGGTCGTCGGCGAGCAGCAGCTCGAGCGCCCGAAAGCCGGCAGCCATCCAGTGGTTATACCAAGCCGCAATGTCGTTCTCGTCGCGGCCGAGCGAATGCGTCAGGTAGCGCAGCACGCGCAGATTGTCGATCGGGTTGATGTCGCAGCACCCTTCCGGTCGAGCCTCCTCGATCAGCCGGCGCGCACCGTCCGGCGGATGAGCTCGGCCGATCGTAGCCGATCGCGGCAAGGAGTTGATGCGTCGCACCTGGGCGGTACCAACACGGCGCAGCTCGGCCGCGATGAATTCGGCGCCGTGGCAAATCCTGCTTTTTTTACCGGGACGGAATAATAACGAAGCTGGGGAGTCGGTCTACGAAGGGAGGATTGTGTTCTCGCCCGGCCTCGCGATGGATCAAGGCCTCAAACTGAGCCGCCGCCCCTCGACCGAGGGCACCTCAACGGTTCGGGCGTGATACAGCCAAAACTGCGGGAAGCACCCGATAACACGCAGCCACACAGGAAGGGGGACGGATCATGGGATACACAAACCCAGGTACGAATACTCCGATGGTTGTCGAGGACCGAGCGTCCAATCCGGCCGGCCGCCGGAGGGTGGGCGCGCCGAACCAGACTCGTTACCAGCTGCTCGGCGCGGCCGCCGCGCTGCTGGCGCTGACCTCCGGCGCTGCCGCCCAAGCTCCCTTTATTCCTAATAACATCGTTACGTCCACGGTGCCGGCGAATGGCGATGTCAATCCTTATGGCGTAGCGCTTGTGCCGCTCGGGTTCGCAAAAGGTGGGATGATCGCACCACGCGATATTCTGGTGTCGAATTTCAACAACAGTAAAAACCTGCAGGGCACCGGGACAACGATCGTCACGATTACGCCGAACGGGGTGGTTTCCCCACCGGGCCAGGCCACCGTGTTCTTTCAGGGAAAGAATCTCGGCCTGGATACCGCGCTCGGGACATTGAAGCTCGGATTTGTGGTGGTCGGCAATCTGCCGTCGGCCGACGGCAGCTACGCCAAGCACAGAGCGGGCGGATTGCTGGTTCTCGATAACAATGGAAAGCTGGTAGCGAACCTGACCTCGTCGAGAACGACCCGGATGAATGGTCCATGGGACATGACGATCTTCGATCAGGGCAGCACAGCGAAAGTGTTCGTCTCGAACGTCGGGAACGTCAACAACGGTTTTGTCACGCGCCTCGACCTGTCAATAACGCCAACTAACGTCAGCATTATCAGCGCTGCCGTGATTGCGACGGGCTATACGGTCCAGCCCAACTCTGCCGCATTCGTTTTTGGACCGACCGGTCTCGTTTACGATCCGTCCGCGGACATTCTCTACGTCGCCTCGACCGCCGACAATGCCATATTCGCGGTCAAACAGGCCGGCACTCGGACCGGCTCAGTGGGTCAAGGCGTCACGATCTTTGCTGACGACAACGTGCTGCGCGGGCCGCTCGGCATGGTGCAGGCGCCGAACGGCGACTTGATCGCCGCCAATGGCGACGGGGTCAACGGCGACCTCGCCCATCCGAGCGAATACGTCGAATTCACAAAGACCGGCACCTTCGTCGCCCAGTTCAACGTCGACGTCAATCAGGGCGGCGCGTTCGGGCTCGGCGTCGGCACCGGCCCCCGTGACGCTCCGCGCCTTGCCGTTGTCGACGACAATGTTCCGGATTTGATTATCTTCACCGGGCCCGCCCCAACGGTGAACGGCCCGGCCGAGTGATCCTGACGCCGCTCGCGCCCTCGCCTCTAAGGCCGGCGGTGGCGCGCTATCGCCTCGTTGAAGGCGGCGACCGCCGATCGCGGGCCCGACGGGTATGACCAGATCGCGCCGATAACCGCCAGGAAATCGGCGCCGGCCTCGATCAGCGGACCGCAGTTCTGCTGCGTGATGCCGCCGATCGCGCAGCACGGCACCACCATCGTCTCGGCCCACCATTCGATCAGATCTGGGCTGGCATGGTGCTTCGCGTCCTTGGTGGCGCTCGGGAAAAAGGCGCCGAAGGCGACGTAGTCGGCGCCGGCCTCGGCGCCGGCGATGGCGCGGTCGCGGCTGGCGCCGCAGGTGACGCCGACAATCCGATCCGGCCCGAGCAGCCGCCGCGCTTCGGCATAGGGCATATCTTCCTCGCCGACATGGACGCCATCGCAATCGAGCTCGGCGGCGAGATCCGGCCGGTCGTTCATGATGAAGGCGACGCCGCGCCGTTGCGCGACCGGTTTCAGGACCGCCGTGGCGCGGCGGATCGTGTCGTCGTCGACGTCCTTCAGCCGAAGCTGAAGACAGGCGACGTCGCCGCCCGACAGCGCCTCGTCGAGATCGCTCGCGAACCGGTCGGGGTCAAGCGCGGGCGGCGTGACCAGATAGAGCCGCGTCGCCGCCCGCGCCTCGTCTCGGGGCGTAATCAATCCTTCCCCTGATAGATCTTGATGATCTTGCTCAGCATGTCGAGCGCCTCCGCCTTCGGCCGCTGGAAGGTGTTGCGGCCGATGATCGAGCCGTTGGCGCCGCCGTCGCGGACCGCGCGCACCTCGGCAAAGACGCCGTCGAGGTCCTTGGCCTCGCCGCCGGAGAAGACGACGATGCGCCGGCCGTTGAAGGCCGACTGCACGACGTGGCGGATGCGCGCCGCCGGGGTCGAGATGTCGATGTCGCGCTCCTCATAGACCTTTTTCGCAGCGGGGAGCTCGAGATGCGCGGTCGGCGGCTTGACCTTGATGATGTGGGCGCCGAGCTGGGCGGCGATCTGCGCCGCATAGGCGCAGATGTCGATCGCCGTCTCGCCCTCGCGCGACAGGCTGCCGCCGCGCGGGTACGACCAGATCACCACGGCGAGGCCGTATGATTTCGCCTCGCACGCCATCTCGGCGATCTCTTGCATCTGGTCGTAGGCGGCGTCGGAGCCGGGATAGATGGTAAAGCCGATCGCCGCGCAGCCGAGCCTGAGCGCGTCCTTGACGTTCCCGGTCACCGCCTGGGTCGCGTTTTCCTTGAAGCGCGACATGCTGTTGGCGTTGTTGAGCTTGAGGATCGTCGGGATGGCGCCGGCAAAAGTGGCGGCCCCGGCCTCGATAAAGCCGAGCGGCGCGGCATAAGCCGAGAGGCCCGCCTCGAGCGCCAGCTGGTAATGGTAGTGCGGGTCGTAGGCCGGCGGGTTCGGCGCAAAGCTGCGCGCGGGGCCATGCTCGACCCCCTGGTCGACCGGCAGGATCAACAACTGCCCGGTGCCGCCCAATTTGCCCTGCATCAGGATGCGGGCAAGGTTCGCCTTGGTGCCGGGATTGTCGCTCTCGTAATTGCCAAGGATCCGCTTGACGGGTTCGGTGAGGCTCATCGACGCATTCCTTCCGTGCGGCGCATGGTGCCCCCCTTGTAGCAGAATCGGCCGGCCGCGGCGAGGGAAACGCCGTAACGGCAGCGCGGTTTGCCTGTTATCAGCGAAACAGCCGCTGAATGTCGCGACGAGCGTGGAGCACGCGCTGAATGACCACACCGATGCGAACCGCTCCGGTAGAAGATAATATAATCTCAGACCGGATAGCTCCGTAGACCGCGCCGCAAGTCGTTGCGCCCGCGCCCTAGTCGCGGCCAGTCCGACAAGAGGAGGAAACGGTCCGCGATCAAATCGACGATGGGTCGGCCGTTGCTTCGCTACCCGATTCCAGCGCGACGTAATGCCATATCTCGTCGAGATCTGTGCGGGCTCGCGGCGCAAGCCGGTGCGGCATCAGCGCCGTGCTTTTTTTCCGCAGCAAGGCGCGCTCGGCCACGACGTTTTACGTCTTCGGCCAGTTCCTGCATCGAGGCTCTGGTAATAATGATGCCCTCTCCGCTAGGGAACGAGGCCTCTGCCTCGTCGATCGCAGCAAGGATCTCATCGCGTGCGCGCTCGCGTTCGATCCATAGCACCAGCGCTTGCTGCACCGCTTCTTCGGTCCGCTTGACCCGGCCGGTTTTCGACGGCGCGGCGGATGAATTCCTGCTGCTCCGCGGTAAGCTCGATCTGCATTGCTTCATCCGGCCTTCAGCTTTCGGGCGGCGTCCACCGCGGCGTAGGTCAGGATGCCGTCGGCGCCGGCGCGTTTGAAGGCGATCAGGCTTTCCATGACCGCGCGGTCGCCGTCGAGCCAGCCGTTCAGTGCGGCGGCGTGCAGCATCGCGTATTCGCCCGAGACCTGGTACGCGTAGGTCGGCACCCGGAACGCCTCCTTGACCCGGCGAACGACATCGAGATAGGGCATGCCCGGCTTGACCATGACCATGTCGGCGCCCTCCTGCAGATCGAGTGCCACCTCGCGCAAGGCCTCGTCGCCGTTCGCCGGGTCCATCTGGTAGGTCCGCTTGTCGGCGCTGCCGAGCGCCGCTGCCGAACCGATCGCGTCGCGGAACGGCCCGTAAAAGGCCGAGGCGTATTTCGCCGCGTAGGACATGATCCGGACATGGTCGAAGCCGGCCTCGTCGAGCGCCTCGCGGACGGCGCCGACCCGCCCGTCCATCATGTCGGAAGGGGCGATGATGTCGCAGCCGGCCTCGGCCTGCACCATCGCCTGCCGGCGCAGCAGCGCGACAGTCTCGTCATTCTCGACATAGCCGGCGCGGATCACGCCGTCATGGCCGTGCGAGGTGAACGGGTCGAGCGCCACATCGCACAGCACGCCGAGCTCGGGCAGCGCTTTTTTCAATGCGGCCGCCGCGCGGCAGACGAGGTTGCCGGGGTTCAGCGCCTCGCTGCCTTCCGCATCCTTGAGCGCCGCCGGCACCGCCGGAAAGATTGCGATCGTCGGAATGCCGAGCGCCGCCGCCTCGCCGGCGGCATCGACCAATGCCGGGATCGGCATCCGGAAAACCCCGGGCATCGACGCGATCGGCGCTTTGTGCCCGTCGTCATGGACAAATACCGGCCAGATCAGATCGCCGGCGGTCAGCACATTCTCGGCGACAAGCTTGCGCGACCAGGCGTCACGGCGGTTGCGCCTGAGCCTGAGGCGCGGATAGGGGGCGAGCGGCGGCAGGAACGAGGTCACGAATCACTCCCGCGATAGGAGGCGGCGCAAATATCGATGGCCGGAGAATAGGTGCAACCGGCCGGGCTGACAACGAGCGGACATAACAAAGCGCGGCGTCAAAACCCCGTCCGATGGCCCGCCAGTGCTCGCGGGATGCGGTATGCTTTACTGGCGCCACAGATGCCGGCAGGATAAATCAACCAATCTCTTTTGCTGCGTTGGAATGTCGAGCCGGAACCACCTGCGAGGAGATTTGCCATGCCGTCCCGCCGCGCCGCCATGATCGGCGCCCTTGCCGCGGGGTTTGTCCCCGCCGCCCGCGCGAAAACCCCGCCTGCGGGGAGCCCGGGCACCAGCCCGGCCCCGAGAACCATTCTCCAGTTGCAGCGCCGCAGCATCGAGGTGAACGGCAAGGCAGCCTCCGTGTTTGGAATCCGCCAGCCCGACGGCACCTTCGGCATCACGACAACTGTCGGCAAGCCTTTCCACGTACGCGTCGAAAACAAGATCGACGAGCCCAGCCTGATTCATTGGCATGGGTTGACGCCGCCTTGGCAGCAGGATGGGGTTCCGGGGATTTCCGGACCCGCCATCCCGCCCGGCGCAAGTGCCGACTACGATTTCCCGCTGCGCTTCGGCGGCACCTTCTGGATGCATTCGCATGAAGGCCTGCAAGAGCAGCTGCTGATGGCCGCGCCATTGATCATCCGCGATCAGCGCGACCGCGCGGACCAGCAGGAGATCGTCGTCATGCTCGCCGATTTCAGCTTTACCCCGCCCCAACAGATTTTCGACGAATTAAAGAAACCCAAAAAGATGGCCGCGATGGCAGCGCCGGCCAGGACTCCCATGGCGGCGGCGCCGGCCGGGACTGCTATGGCCGCGGCACCGGGCGGGACTCCGATGGCGGCGGCGCCGGATCTGAACGATGTCAAATACGACGCCTTCCTCGCCAACGACCGCACTCTCGCCGACCCCGAGGTGGTCAAGGTCGAGCCCGGCGGCCAAGTGCTGCTGCGGATCATCAACAGCTCTTCGATGAGCGCGTATCATGTCGATCTGGGTCGGCTCGAAGGCGAGCTGATCGCCGTGGACGGTTTCCTGGTCGTGCCGGTCACCGGCCGGAGTTTCCCGGTCGCGGTCGCGCAGCGCCTGGATATCCGCCTGACGATCCCGCATGGGCCCGGTGCGCATCCGGTGCTGGCCGTGCTGGAAGGTGCGCGCAACCGGACCGGCATCGTGCTGGCCGCCGGAAAGGCTCCGATCGCCCGCATTCCCGAGCTGGCCGGGACCGTCTCGCCGGCGCTGACGCTCGAGCTGGAAAGCCGTTTGCAAGCAGCAAAGCCGCTGAAAGCGCGCACCGCCGACCGGGTGCACACGCTGGATCTGACGGGCGACATGGCGACCTATTCCTGGTCGATCAACAACGTCGTGTGGAACAAGGACGTCCCGCCATTGCCGATCGCCAAGGGCGAACGCGTCGAGCTGGTCATCGCCAACTATACTCTGATGCCGCACCCGATGCACCTGCACGGGCACGAGTTCCAGGTCGTCGAGATCGACGGCAAGCGCTTCTCCGGCGCCGTACGCGACACGGTGCTGGTGACGCCGGGCCGGCGCGTCGTCGTCGCCTTCGACGCCAATAACCCCGGCCTCTGGGCGTTCCACTGCCATCTGCTCTACCATCTCGACGCCGGCATGTTCACGACCTTCCGGTACGTCTAGTGTCGAGCCTATTCGGCCGGTGGAACGACAGCGGCGAGCACCTCGTCCATCTGCTCGTCGCTTTTCTGCTGGCCCTGCCGATCGGCTGGAATTGGTCGCGCGAAGAGCGGAGCGCCGGCATTCGCACTTTCCCGCTGGTCGCGATGGCCAGCTGCGGTCTCGTCCAAACCGCAATATCCGTCCTCGGCGCGGGCGCTGTGAGCCAGGCAAACATCCTGCAGGGAATCATCACCGGCGTCGGCTTTATCGGGGCCGGGGCGATCATGAGACAGGGGCGATTTCGACGACCGGCAACGCGACCGCCGCCAGCATCTGGGCCGTCGGCATCATCGGCGCCGCGGTCGGCTACGGTTACTTCGATATCGGGCTCATCCTGGCGGCGGCGAACCTCGCTGTCCTCAAGTTCCGAGTTCCGGGAGGCCGGATTGTGCCGTCGGATGCTTTAAGCGACCATCATCGGGATTGAACCGGATCGGAATTGCTCCGGCGTGCCGTCGTCCCGGATCTGGATAAAGTCGTCGAAGCGGCCGATCCGGTCGTAGGGCGACTACGCAACAGGGGGAGCAAGAGGCGTATGAACGGCCTGTTTGTGCAAGGGGCCCACACGAGAGGCCGCGTGTCGGATTTCATCGGATCGGAATAGCATAGCAAATCACGAGGGTTCAGCCCTCTCCGAGCGAACGAGTATGCGGCACCTTTCGATCTTATTGGTTGCGGCTGCAGCCTTGGCCGGGTGCGTGACAGAGGCAAGCGGTCCGCACTTCGCGCCGCAAGCACCGCCGATCGCCGGACAAGGGCGCGTCTATGTGCTTCGCGACAAGGTGCTCTATCTCGCGCAAGGACCGGGAATTGGGGAACCCGAAGTCGCTATTGACCGGCGTGTGATCGGCCACCTTGAGAATGGCGGCTTCCTGACAGCCGATGTTCCTGCGGGCATGCACACCGTCTCGGTCGGCACAGGCGAGGCCGAAACCGCGCGGGGCTTCATCGTTGCGCCCGGAGGCGAGGAATTCATCGATGTTTTGGATAAATCGCGCATGGCCGGTGCGCGCGCTCTTGGTGCAGGAATTACAGGGGGCGCACTTGGAGGGATCGCACAGGCACTTCAAGAACAAGAGGAAGCTGCAGAACGGCATGAGGGACCGATTTGGCGGGTTGATCCCATCCCGCCGCAAGACGGGATAGCGATCTTGCAAACCCTCTCACTTTCGCAATGAGGGGCCAAAAAACGAGCGCTGAGGGGCAAAGATCATGCGACATCCAATTGTCCTGCCGGCGGGTGAGCTTGAGATCTCTGGTTTCTCGATTGAATGGAGGTCCGGTAGGTAAATTCGCATCCTCCGCAGGTAGAACTGATCGCGTCGATATCAACTGACCCGACGCCACCACTTGCCCCGCTCCTAGAGCAAACGGCCACCACTGCGGCAATTCGAATGGACGCGCGGGTTGCCATAGACCTATATCGGCGGATTGGCCTGATCGCCCACTCTATGGGTTGGCCGCTGCCGCCATAAGACGGGCACCCAGCCCGTAGGGTGGAAAACCCCGGCGAAAGCCGGGGTATTCCGTCGGAGCGACGCGAACCGTCATGGCGGACGGCGCTGCTTTTTCCGCGCTGCGCTTGCTGGCGCGGGTGTAATCCACATGCAGGCAGGACGATGACCAGTAGCCTTTGGAAACCGATTGGGGAGTTCATCGCGAAACTTAACAGCAAAGGCTTCATGCCTTGCGTGCACCACTATACGAGCGTGCGCGGCGCTCTCGGAATCTTGGAAAGCGGAAGATTTTGGCTCACCGAACGTGCGCATCTGAATGATCCGTCCGAGGTTTCGCACGGCGTAGAGATCGCGACGGCGATCCTGCGGGAGCAGGCCATGAAAGATGATGCAGATCGTCTCGACGGTAGCGCCCAAAACGTATTTCGGGATTTCCGTTTTTTCAGTGGAAGCTTCACATTCGAAGATGACGACCTGTGTCAATGGCGAAATTACGGGGGCGACGGAAGAGGGGTTGTCTTGTCGTTCAAGGCTTCGGCCTTCAACAATCCGACGGCACATATCAATAAATTTCTTCCAGGTAATCAGGCTTTGGTCTGCCCCATGTCGTACAGATCTGACGAGCTACGATCGGTGATCGCTTCTGTTATCAACGCATGGGACAGGAAAAACATCGGCGAATTGTGTGACCATGTCTTTATGACCTCCAGCATGTTCAAGAACGATTGCTGGAAGTCGGAAAGAGAGTATCGTTTTTTCGTACACGGCATCCGCCAAAAGCGTCCTGAAAAGTGGCTACTACAAATCCCGCGAACGGAATGGCGAAATAGTTTCCTACCTCGACATCCCAATCCAAAATTGGAGTTCGGCAGATGATTTTCCGATCTATCGGATACGCCTTGGCCCGGCCGCGTCGCCCAACCTCGACGTCCAACTCGCCGATTTCCTTTTCTCTAAGGGCATTTCCTGTAGCATCGTGAGGTCTAGCCTTCCTTACCGTTCAGCACGCGTAGGGCGGGTGTAATCCGCGGTGCCGGCCACACAACGAATGGCGGGTTGTTGCGCGTTGCTTCATCCACCCGACGCTCTAGGATACGATTCCGGCGGGAGCGCCGCGTGGGCCAATCCGCAACCACATCAGGCAAGGAGAGACTGCCATGCCGTTCTACGAAAAAGGCGATGTCCGAATCCATTATGAAGAGGCCGGCTCCGGCTTCCCGCTGCTGGTCATCCCCGGCGGCGGGCTGAACTCGACGGTCGCAGGCCTGGCCACCCACCCGTTCAATCCATTCGACGAGTTCAAGGGGGAGTTTCGCGTTATCGCGGCCGATCTGCGCAATGCCAAGGGCGGCCAGTCCTTCGGCCCCCTGGAGACCGGCCGGGCGTGGGACGCCTATACCGACGATCATATCGGCCTGATGGATCACCTCGGCATCCGGGACTTCATGGTGCTCGGCTTCTGCATCGGCGGCCCGTTCATCTGGAACCTCTTAAAGCGGGCCGGCGACCGCGTCGCCGCCGCCGTGCCGGCGCAGCCCAGCGGCTACCGCCCGGAGATGCCCGACCTCTCCTACAACAACAACATGAAGGGCTGGGGCCCGGAATTGTGCGCCCGCCGGCCCGACATCACGATGGCGATGGTCGACGCCTTCCTGACCAACATGTACCGCGCCCGCGCCGATTTCGTGTACACCGTGACGCGCGATTTCGTGCGCAACTGCCGCACACCAATCCTGGTACTGCCGGACGACGTGCCGGGGCACCCGTACGCCGTCGCGATGGAGACCGTGCATCTCGCGCCGAACGCGCAGGTGAGCCTCTATCCGTGGAAGGACACGCCGGACAAGATTCCCTTGGCGGTGCGCCACATCCGCACCTTCCTGCGGGCACATCGGCCCGCGTCAGCGGCGCAACCGATGGCCTCCGCCGCCCAGTAAGGAGAGACCTCATGCCGTTCTACGAAACAGGCGATGTCCGAATCCACTATGAAGAGGCCGGCTCCGGCTTTCCGCTGCTGGTCATCCCCGGCGGGGGCTTGAACTCGACGGTCGCGGGGCTCGCGAACCACCCGTTCAACCCGATCGAGGAGTTCAAGGGCGAATACCGCGTTATCGCGGCGGATTTGCGCAACGCCAATGGCGGCCAGTCCTCAGGGCCGCTCGAAATCGACCGGCCGTGGGACGCCTATACCGACGACCATCTCGGCCTGATGGATCATCTCGGCATCAGCGAATTCATGGTGCAGGGCTTCTGCATCGGCGGTCCCTTCATCTGGAACCTGTTGCGGCGGGCGCCCCGGCGCATCGTTGCCGCTGTGCTGGCGCAGCCGAGCGGCTTCCGCCCGGAGCTGCCCGACCTCTTCTACCAGAACAACATCAAGGGCTGGGGCCCGGCATTGTGCGAGCGCCGGCCCGAGATCACGATGGCGACGGTCGACGCCTTCCTCAACAGGATGTACCGCGCCAACGCCGATTTCGTCTTTACCGTGACGCGCGATTTCGTGCGCGACTGCCAGACGCCGATCCTGGTCCTGCCCGACGATGTCCCGGCGCACCCCTACGCCGTAGCGATGGAGAGCGCGCTGCTCGCGCCGAACGCGCAAGTGAGCCTCTACCCGTGGAAGGACACCAGGGAAAAGATCCCGCTGGCGGTGCGCCACATCCGCACCTTCCTGCGGGCATATCGGCCTGCGGCAGCAGCGCAATCCATGGCAGCCGCCGCCCGGTAGCGCCCGATCCGATTAAGTCGATCCAATACCGCTCTGGGCAAGGAGAACCCCGATCCGGTTCTACGAAAAAGGCGATGTCCGAATCCATTATGAAGAGGCCGGTTCCGGCTTTCCGCTGCTGGTCCTGCCGGACGACGTCCCGGCGCACCCCTCCACGATGGGCGATATGGAACGCGTGCTGATCCTCGGTTGTTCCGGGGCCGGGAAATCGGTTTTGGCGCGGGAGCTGGCGGCGATCACTGCGCTCCCGGTGGTTCATCTCGACCGCCATTACTGGCGCTCCGGCTGGATCGAACCGGACAGGGCGGCGTGGGCGACGGAGGTTGCCCACCTCACCCGGCAACCCAAATGGCTGATGGACGGTAACTTCAGCGGGACGCTGCCGATGCGCCTTGCCGTTGCCGATACGGTGATCCTGCTCGATTTCCCGACCTGGGTTTGCCTGTTGCGCGTGCTTCTCAGGATTGCCAAATGGTTCGGACGCACCCGCGCCGGCGAGTTTCCGCCCGGCTGTCCGGAGCGTTTGGACTGGAGGTTCCTCAATCATATCAGGCGGTACAGGCGCGATTACCGGCCGCGGCTGATGGCTGCTCTGGACAGCTTCAAGGGGCGGCTCATAGTGTTTCGCAGCCCAAACGAAGCTGATCAGTTCGTGCGGCAGCTCGGCATGGCGGTCCCGTCCAGCGCCGCATTGTGCGCGAGCGGTGTGAATAGTCTGATTCCGGCGAGGCATTAAATGACCGGCTACATCCTGCGCGGGGGAGAGGTGATCGACGGCAGCGGGCGGGCGCGGTTTCGCGGCGACGTCGTGATCGCCGGCGATCGGATTGCCGCGGTGGGCGACGTGGAGCGGGGCGCGGGAATGCGCGAGATCGACGTGTCGGGCAAGGTCGTCGCGCCCGGCTTTATCGATGTGCATACCCATGACGACCGGGCATTGTTTGCGACGCCGGAGATGGCGGCCAAGGCGAGCCAGGGGGTCACCACCGTCGTCACCGGCAATTGCGGGATCAGCCTGGCGCCACTGTCGATCGATCACGCGCCGCCGCCACCGCTCGACCTGATCGGCGACGCCGCCGATTACCGCTACGGCCGGTTCGCCGATTACCTGGCGGCCCTCGACCGCGCGCCGGCGGCGGTGAATTCCGCCTGCCTCGTCGGCCATTCGACGTTGCGGGTCGGGGCGATGCGCGCGCTCGACCGGCCGGCCGAAGCGGTCGAGCTGGCGCGGATGTGCGAATTGCTGCAGGAGGCGCTCGACGCCGGCGCGGTCGGGATGTCGAGCGGGCTCGCCTATGCCCCGGCGGAACATGCGCCGCCGGCCGAGATCGAAGCCCTGGCGGCATTGCTGCGGCCGACGGGCGCGCTCTACACGACGCATATGCGCAACGAAGGCGATCGGGTGCTCGACAGCCTGGAAGAGAGCTTTGCGGTCGGCCGCGCCGCCGGGGTGCCGGTCGTGATCTCGCATCACAAGACGATCGGGCGGCAGAATTTCGGGCGCACCGCCGCGACCCTGCCGGTCATCGCCGCGGCGATCGCACAGCAGCAGGTCGGGCTCGATGCCTACCCCTATATCGCCTCCTCGACCGTATTGACCGCGGCGCAGGCCGAGCGGGCGACGAAGGTGCTGGTGACCTGGTCGAGGAGCGCTCCGGAGCAGGCCGGCCGCGAATTGGCGGCGATCGCCGCCGATTGGGGCGTCAGCCCGAAAGATGCAGTCGAGCGGCTGCAGCCGGCCGGGGCGATCTATTGGATGATGGACGAGGCCGATGTGCAGCGGGTGCTGAGCTTCCCGCACACGATGATCGGCTCCGACGGTCTGCCGCACGACAGTCATCCGCACCCGCGATTGTGGGGCACCTTTCCTCGCGTGCTCGGCCATTACTGCCGCGATCTCGGCCTGTTCGGTTTGGAGGAGGCGGTGCGCAAGATGACCGGCCTGCCGGCTGCCCGGTTCGGCCTCAGCGGGCGCGGGACCGTCGCGGCCGGCGCCTGTGCCGACATCACCGTTTTCGACCCGGCCACGGTTATCGATCGCGCGACCTTCGAGCAGCCGACAATACCGGCCGCCGGCATCGAATACGTCTTTGTCAACGGCCGCCCGGTCTGGGCCGAGGGCAGATCCACCGGCGAGCGCTCCGGCCGCGCGCTGCGCCGGCAACAGATGCGGGCCGATACCCGCTGATGCGGCAGAACCGGCGGGTCAGCCGGGTTCGTGCTTTTGTGCAAGCTCGTCGGCGTGGCGGTGGACGAGCCGCCATTCGCCGTCCTCGAGCCGGAAGGCCTGGGTGACGCGCAATTCCATGACCGGCAGCGCGCTCGAAACCGCCAAAGCCGCCCATTACGGTAACGTCGTCGCGATGCGAATAGAGCCGCTGCAATCCGGTCGCGTCGCCATTCATGAAATCGCGCTGTTGCGACCGCCAGCCGCCCCATCGCCGTATCCCATGCTTCTGCCATGATCCCTGTCTCCGCCGACGCACCAAAGGCACGATGTCACAGAAAGCGGCTTTGAATCGGTGCTTCGCCGTCGCCGCGCCCCACAGGCCGGCGCGGCCGGAAGGGCGCGACGGGAGCAGCGTGCGGCCTTTATTGGGTCCCATCGGCATGCTGAAGCTCCGAATCCCGGCGGTAAATCCGATTATTGGTCTGCCGGACTGGCCCCCAACCTAAAATGCCGATTGACTGCGATTATCGACGCTGGCCCAATAAACCTGGAGTTTGGTCAGGCGGCTCGCGATGGACGCGTGGACGATGATAGCCTACGCCGCGTTCGGCTCCTCCCTGCTTGCCGCCGCGCTGCGAGTCGGCAACTGGGCTCTTCGCGCCGACCCGCGCACGATCGTCAATGCCGGACGGTGGTCGCTGATCGGGCTCGCCGTGGCTGCGATAGCCGCGCTGGTGTGGCTCGCGGCGAGCGGCCGGTGGACCTTGGCGATGATGCTGGCGGCGTTCATCATGCCGGTGTTTGTCCAGGGCAGGTCGCGCTGGCGCACGCTGCTTGGCCCGTTCAACGTCCTCAGAGGCGGCTGGCGCATAACGGGACGGGGTTACCGTGCGGCAGACCGGGCGGGGATGCGCGACCTGACCGACCCGCAACTCGTGCAACAGTCGATTGCCGTGCTGACGGCGTATCTCGACCATGTGAGCCGGGCGAGCGGGCGCAAGCAGATGAGCGTCGAGGAGGCGCTCGAAATCCTCGGGCTGGCGCGCGGTGCGCGGCCGGACCAGGTCCGCGAAGCGCATCGGCGGCTGCAGCGGCGCGTCGATCCCGAACAGGGCGGGACGGACTACCTGACGACCAAGATCAACGAGGCGAAGGATGTACTGCTGGGACAGTGACGGCGCGGGGCACTCTAATACCGAGGGGAAAGGGCTGGGCGATGTCCGAGAAGCGGCAAACGAAACTGGATGAACCCGAAAATCGATCCGCGCAGCCTGATCTCAAGGTCGATCTGCGAAGCGAAGCCGGGAATTTGCCGATTGCCCAGGAGAGCCCTGAAGAGAAATACCTGAAACGCAAGGCGGAGGTCGGCGCGCAGGACCACGCCGAGTTTTCCGAATATCTGCAGGAGAAGCGCCTGCGCGATCAACCGGTGCAGCCGCCGCAGACCGCAAAACAGAAAGTCAGGTTCAACCGGCGCAACCTGTTCAAGGTGGTCGCCGGCACTGCGGTCGTCGGCGAGGCGGCGGCACTCGGCTATTCGGTCGTCAAGGACCAGATCCCGGCGCATGGCTCGCAGCACGGCGGCAGTACCTATACCGAGGCGCAGCGTCACAGCATCGATCGCGAGCTGGTCAACCCGCGTTCCGACATCGGCGGCCGCGGGCTTGGCAACTGGGTGCTGCTGGTGCCGACCAAGCTCGGCGGCGGCACCTATGCGATGGACCTCAATTCGGGCCGGGTGCTGGCCTGGATCTCCTATTGGACTTACGGCGACTACAACCCGATCTCGCATCATCTGTGCGCCTTTCCGAGTGTGGCGCCGCTCAATGGGTTCGAATGGATCAACAGCACGCAGGGCGGCAAGAACGTCCTGATCTACGGCATCCCGACCAACATCCAGACGCCGGCCGAGGGGTTCAACATCTATCGCGTGCGCTATGACGGCTCGCAGATGGAGCTGATGGAGAACGTCTCCGAGACCACCGGGCTCGGCCTCGGGGTCCATGTCACGATCGATCCCAAGGACGCGCAGCGCTATTTTGTCACCGACGGGCAAAAGGACATCGCCGCCTGCTTTGACCGGCGCACCTCGCGGGTCATCGCGGCGCTCAAATACGATTGGGTTCCCAACGACCAGAATCTGGCGATGGGCTGGCGCAATGGCGGCGTTCTCAAGATCTCGAAGATCTATCCCGACTCCGCGACCGGCAAATACGACTATCTCGGCACCAAGGGGCAGAAGATCGAATGGGAGATGGTGCCGATGGGTGAATTGTTCGTCGAGGAGGGCACGATCCCCGGCGATGATGTCCATGGGCTCAGCGGGGCCGACGGCACGATCTGGCATCCGAGCGGGCGTTGGGCCTCGACCGTGGTGCGGCTCTGCGGCGGCCAGGTGATCCTCGATGCCGAAAACGATTTCGAGCCGGTCGCCTTCCTGCAGTTCAACAAGGACATGCCCGACCAATTCCCGATCGTCAAACTCGACGCCGACCACTGGCAGGTGACGTTCGACAAGATCATTTCCCCTGGCCACGAGATCGGCTTTTCGCCGGACGGCCGATTCTGCTGCATGATGAACAATCTGCGTGAGAACAATTGTTCGGTCTTTGATTCTTCCGATCCCGATCCGCGCAACTGGAAAAAGATCGCGCATGTCGAAGACCCGCTGTGGCGCGGCAAATATCCGAACCCGTTCCACATGGTATTCTCGATGGACAGCAAAAAGCTGTACCTGTCGATCCTGCACCCGTCACCGGCGTCGAGCGGGGTCATGGTGGTCGATACCGATACATGGACGATCAAAAAGGAGATCCAGGGGATCGGGCCAGACATGCAAACGCTGGCCGTCACCTATGACGGAAAATACGTGATCGGCGTGTTCAGCGGGTTTCAGCGGCTGTCGAGCGGCATCGCCGTGATCGATGCGGCGACCGACGAGCTGGTCGGCATCTGGCCAAGCAATGGCGGGCACCACGATTGTGTGATCGTCCCGACCGAGCTCGAGCACATGAAGCATACGAGGTCGTGCACCCTGTAGCCGGAGCAAAGGGCGGGATCGGGCGGCCGATATTGCAGCACAGATGGGCAGGCGCCGGCGGCACCGTTGGCTGCTGATCCGGCTGGCAGCGCAGAATGTCGGGCGGCGGCGGCTGCGGGCATTCCTGCTCGGAATCGCGGTGATGCTCGGCGTCGGCGTCGGATTTGCCGGGTTTGTCACCGGCTGGGCGTTGTCCGAAGGGATCGCGGCGAGCCTCGCGCGCATGGGCGCCGATCTTCTCGTGGTCCCGCGCGGCACTCTCGTCAACATCACCTCGAGCCTGCTGACGGTGCAGCCGACCGAGGCGACCCTGTCCGCCGATCTGGCGAATGCCCTCGCCGCGATGCCCGGAGTGGCACGGCTGGCGCCGCAGCGGCTCGTTTCTTCACTGGTCGACGGACACCCGGCCAATCTGATCGCCTTCGATCCGGCGCAGGATTTTTCGGTCCTGCCCTGGCTCGACGTGCACCGGCAGCGGCCGCTCGGACCCGATGGAGTCATCGCCGGCAGCCGGCTTTCCGGGCAGCCGGGCGACCAGGTTCAGGTTTGCGGCAAACCGATGCGGATTTACGGCCGGCTGGGAAAAACCGGTGTCGGGCCGTTCGACGAATCCTGGTTCCTGAGCTTTGAGGCGCTTGCCGACATCGTCGCGTATTGCCGTGCCGGGCAGGCCCCGGTCGTCGCGGCGCAGGGGAAGGGCGCACCCGCTTCCGCGATCGCCCACCATGCCGACGGCCGCGCCTGCAACCCGGATTTGCGGCTCGACCGGGTTTCGGCCTTTCTGCTGCAACTGGCGCCGGGCGCGAAGACCGAGGAGGTCAAATTCGCCCTCGGCCAACTCCCTGGCGTCAGGATTGTCGAAGGCAACACGGTCCTCACCACCTCGCGTCAGGCGCTCAGCACATTGCTGCTCGGCATCGGCATATTCACGTTGTTTCAGCTGACGGCATTGCTGATCGTCGTCTCGCTGCTGTTTTCGGCCATGGTGCAGGAGCGCTGGCGCGAGGTCGGGCTGCTGCGGGCGATGGGGGCGCGACCCCGACAGGTCATGACCGTCATCCTGGCCGAGGCCGCAATCATCACCGGCCTCGGCGGTCTCGCCGGCCTCGTTTTCGGCGCTGCGCTGCTGCTGGCTTTCGCCCGCTCGCTCGGGTTCTATTTCGGCCTGCTCGGGGTCCCGTTCGCCTGGCCGCCCTTCACGGTGCTCGAAGGCGGCGCGCTCGCGGCGCTCGGCTTCTCCGCGGTCCTCGGTCTCGCCGGCGCATTCCTGCCGGCCTGGCGGGTGCGCCGGGTGGCGCCCCATGCGCTGATCCAGACCGAGGCGCGCTGACGTGAGCCTGTCGGCGCGGGCGCTGACCAAGCGCTACGGCGCCCCACCCGGCTATGAGGCAGTGCGCGCGGCCAGCCTCGATCTCGATGACGGCGAGTTCATCTCGATCGTCGGCCGCTCGGGTTCGGGCAAATCGACCCTGCTGGCGATGCTGGGCGCGCTGACCCCTCCGACGCAAGGCGAGCTGGTGCTCGACGGCACCGATGTGTGGACCCTGCCGGAGACCCGGCTCGCGGATTTCCGCTGCCGCCATATCGGCTTTGTCTTTCAGTTCCCCAGCCTGCTGCCGAACCTGACCGCGGGCGACAACGTCGCGCTGCCGGCGCTGCTCGGCCGCACCATGGACGCCGAGGACGCCTATGGGCGGGCTCGCGGCCTGCTCGACCGCGTCGGCCTGGCCGACCGAGCCGAAGACTTATCCCGGCAATATGTCGGGCGGCGAGCAGCGCCGCGCGGTCATCGCGCGTGCCCTGATCAACGCGCCGCGTCTGCTGCTCGCCGACGAGCCGACGAGCGATCTCGACCAGGACACCGAGATCGACATCATCGACCTGCTGCGGGAATTGCAGCGTACCGAATCCTTCGGCTTCGTCCTCGTCACCCACAATCTCGACCTCGCCCGGCAGGCGCAGCGCACCTACGAGATGCGGCAGGGGGTGCTGGCGCCGGTCGACCTGCCCGAGATCCGGGCTGCGGCGCAACGTCAGCCGCGGGTGTTCGGGCCGGCGCCGGCCCGGATCGGGCCCGAATCCGCAGGGCCGGCGGCGGTGCCGGCGGCGATCCCTCTCGGCGGAAATTTGTGGCGCGGCGTGCAAAGCCTGCTGCTGGCAGGCGCCGCGGTCCTTGCGCTGATCCTGCTCGCCGACTTCGCGGTCGGGAGATATCAGGCAGCGCAGATCCGCGCACGCTCGGCGCGGGCCGCGGCATTGGTGGAGCTGGCGCTCGACGGCCTGCGCGGCGACGTCGAATCGGTGGCCGATCTCGGCGACGGGCATTACCAATTGACGGTCTATCTGGAGAATGCCGGCGGCGCTCGGCCGATCTACGTCATGTCGCCGGACATGCGCGCCTATGTCCAGGTCGGGACGGAATGGCGCGAGGTGCCGATCGAGCCTGCAGTTGCGGCTCCCGGCGATGTGCTGAAGATCGAGGGCAGGCAGAGCTACCGCTATCGCTTCGAGGCGCGTGTCAAAGATTACACGCAGCTTCTTCCCGACTACATGCATGTCCGCTTCGCGGACACGATGCTGGTCAGCCCGAGCAGCATGCCGCAGGGTGACGTGTTCGAGCGCCGGGACAATTATTACGTCTACCTGAAGCCGTTCGACGTCGCCGACGACGCGATCCTGAAGCGAATGCGGTTTCCCGGCAAACCGCCGGTGTGGATCCCGATGCCGCCGCACTGAAGCGATCTCGCCCGATCGTGCGGGAGGCGAGCACGGTTTCGCTCATGCGGGCGGGGTAACAGCGCTCCGGAGGCGACGGCCGAGGTGCCGAAGCATCCCGGCAAAAGTCGCGAGCCAGGCGGCAAGGGCAATCCAAACAAAAACGCGGGGGATGATTCCAAGGAAGGCGATGCCGTCCGCCCGCGCGACGGTCCAGGTCGCCGCCGTATACATGCCGAGCGGAAACACCATGGACCAGTGCTCGAAACTGTAGGACAGGGGAATGCCGCCGCGGCCATGGCGCCAGATCGTCATCGCCGCGAGCAGCGGGATCCACCAGGTCGCAAGGCTCCAGCACGCCACCGTCGCGGCGGTGACCACCGGGGCGAGGCGGGCCAGCAGCGGATCGCTGCCGGAAATCGCGGTGAGCCGCGCCCCGGCGAGGGCGGCGATGGCGACCGCTCCCATGTTGATCCAGTAGGACGGCGCCAGCTCCGCCGGCGGCATCGGCTCGAACAGCCAGCGCTGCAGGATCGGGATGATGATGACGAGATAGAAAAAACCGCCGAGCAGGAACCAGCCGAGGCACAGACAGGCGACGATCGGAGGCTGCGAAAATACGGTCGCCACATGGCTGCCGAGGATCGCCAGCGATTCGGTGGCGACGACGATGAGGAGCCAGCTGCCGTTGAGACCGGCCGCGACCGGCGGCTTTGCCGGCCTGGTCGTCAGCACGGCGAAGAAGGCGTAGACGAGCCCGGCCCACAAGCCGCAGGCGACGAGCCACAGCATGGCGGCCAGCTGCCGGTCTTGGGTGAACAGCGCGATCTCGCTGCCGAATACGCCGGTGCCGGCGACGATCGACAGGAACCCCGCTGCCGTCCGATGCTGGCGGAGTTCGGCGAGGACCGCCCGTCGATGCCCGGCGAGGCGCAGGAAGCTCAAGATCCAGAGGAGCGGAAACGCGACCACGTCGATGGCGAACAACACCGCCGCGATCCGGCCGAAACCGAGCCGCGCAAGCGCGATCGACACGATCCCGGTGGCCATGACGAAAGCGAAGCTGCCGCCCGGCAGATCGCCGACGAGCCGCGCGAAGTTAGACCGCCGGGAGCGGAGCGAATCCCGGACGGCCACCTGACCGCACCATCGAAGCAGCCTGGATCGACCCAATTTGCGCCCCGGATTTCCGCGCGACAGCCCGATGTCTCCGGCCCCGGCCTTAGCTTGGATCGCGCCTCCGGGTCAATAACGGGTCCCGCTTCGGGCGGCGCCGCCGGACTTGCCGCCGCTATGCCGAAAATTACGGGTCGGTGTGGTTGAGCGCGTAGCCGGCGGAGCGGACGGTGCGCACGACGTCGATGCCGCCATCGGCGTTCAATGCCTTGCGCAGGCGGCGGATATGCACGTCGACGGTGCGCGCCTCGACATAGACGTCGTGGCCCCAGACCGCGTCCAACAGCTGCTCGCGCGAAAATACCCGCCCCGGATGCTGCATCAGATGGCGCAGCAGGCGGAATTCCGTCGGCCCGAGATGAATGGGCTTGCCGGCGCGGAAAACCCGGTGCGCGGCGAGATCCATCGTCACCTCGCCGAACTGCAAGGTCTCCTCGGCGGCGTTCGGCTGGGCGCGCCGGATCACCGCGCGCAATCGGGCGCTCAGCTCGCGCAGGCTGAAGGGCTTGGCGATGTAGTCGTCGGCGCCGCTGTCGAGCCCGCGCACCCGATCGGCCTCCTCGCCGCGCGCGGTCAGCATGATCACCGGCAGGGTGCGGGTCTGCGGCGCGCGCCGGATCTGCCGGCAGATTTCGATCCCGGAGACCAGCGGCAGCATCCAGTCGA
Organism: uncultured Alphaproteobacteria bacterium; assembly: GCA_963814865.1. GTDB lineage: Bacteria > Pseudomonadota > Alphaproteobacteria > ATCC43930 > CGMCC-115725 > AP-15. The sequence goes on from CAWFEN010000010.1 coordinate 630,379, forward strand.
GCAGCACGATGTCGGGCTTGCGCTCGGCGATCTGCATCAGCGCTTCCTCGCCGTCGCCGGCCTCGCAGACCTGGAAGCCGTCCTTTTCGAGGTTGTAGCGCAGCAGGGTGACGAGCGGCGCCTCGTCCTCGACGATCAGGACCAGCGGCTTGCGTCATTCGCGGCCCCGGTTCGGGGCGACGATCTCGAGGCTCGACTTGTCGCCTTTCGGTCGCGCCTGCGTCAGCGGCGTCCCGTGCACCAGGTAGTACAGATCCTCGGCGATATTGGTCGCGTGGTCGCCGATCCGCTCGATGTTCTTGGCCATGAACAGCAGATGCGTGCACGAGCCGATATTGCGCGGGTCTTCCATCATGTAGGTCAGCAGCTCGCGGAACAGGCTCGAATACATCTCGTCGAGCTCTTCGTCCCGCATCCACACGGCATAAGCCTTGTCGGCGTCGCGGTCGACATAGGCGTCGATCACGTCCTTGACCAGCAGCTCCGCCAGCCGCGCCATGCGCGGCAGCGCGTGCACCGGCGGCACCGGCGGCGACTGGTTCAGCGCGATCGCGCGCTTGGCGACATTGGCCGCATAGTCGCAGATGCGTTCGAGATCGCTGGCGATCTTGATCGCGGCGAAGATCTCGCGCAGGTCGCGCGCCATCGGCTGGCGCAGCGCCAGCAGCCGCAGCGCCAGATTGTCGAGATCATGCTGCAGCCGGTCGACCTGGGCGTCGCCCTCGACGACGCTCGCCGCCATCTCGCTGTCGCGCTCGACGACCGCCTCGATCGCCGCGGCGAGCTGGCTCTCGGCGAGACCGCCCATCTCGGTGATCGTGTTGTTGAGCCGGCGCAGTTCCTCGTCGTAGCTCTTGATGATGTGCTCGGAAGACATCGGCATGACACTCCCCCGGATCAGCCGAAGCGGCCGGTGATGTAATCTTCGGTGCGCCGCTCTTTCGGATGCGTGAAGATGCGTTCGGTTTCGTCGAACTCGATCAGCTCGCCCAGATACATGAACGCGGTGTAGTCCGAGCTGCGCGCCGCCTGCTGCATGTTGTGGGTGACGATGGCGATGCAATAGTCGGATTTCAGCTCGGCGATCAGCTCCTCGATGCGCTGCGTCGAGATCGGGTCGAGCGCCGAGGCCGGCTCGTCGAGCAGCAGGATCTCCGGCTTCACCGCGATCGCGCGGGCGATGCACAGCCGCTGCTGCTGGCCGCCGGACAGCCCGAGGCCGCTCTGCTCGAGCTTGTCCTTGACCTCGTCCCACAGCGCCGCGCGGCGCAGGGCGGTTTCGACCCGGTCGTCGAGCTCGGCGCGCGGCAGCCTCTCGTAGAGGCGGATGCCGAAGGCGACGTTGTCGTAGATCGACATCGGGAACGGCGTCGGCTTCTGGAACACCATGCCGATCTTGGCGCGCAGCAGATTGAGGTCGCGCCCGGGCATCAGGATGTTCTCGCCGTCGACCAGCACCTCGCCGGTCGCGCGCTGCCCCGGATAGAGCTCGTAGATGCGGTTCAAGATCCGCAGCAAGGTCGATTTGCCGCAGCCGGAGGGGCCGATGAAGGCGGTCACGCACTTGTCGTAGAGCGTCAGGTTGATGCTCTTCAGCGCCTGCGAGGCGCCGTAAAAGAAGCTGACGTCGCGGATCAGCACCTTCTGACGTGCGGCCGGGGCGCGGATCGTGCTGCTCCGCCGCGAACGGCGTCGTCTGCATCGGGACGACCGAAGCTGGGCTCATGGCTTGAAGGTGCTCCACGCGGCGAGGACGCGCGCGCCGATGTTGAGACAGAGGACGGCGACCGTGATCAGCAATGCCCCGCCCCAGGCGAGCGTCTGCCAATCGGCGTAGGGGCTCATCGCGAACTGGAAGATGACGACCGGCAGATTGGCCATCGGCGCGTTCAGGTCGGTGCTCCAGAACTGGTTGTTCAGCGCGGTGAAGAGCAGCGGCGCGGTCTCGCCGGCGATGCGCGCGACGGCGAGCATGACCCGGTCACCATGCCCTGGATCGCCGCGCGGTAGGAGATCATGACGATCACCTTCCATTTCGGCGCGCCGAGCGCCGCCGCCGCTTCGCGCAGCGCGTTCGGCACCAGGCTCAGCATGTCCTCGGTCGTGCGCACCACGACGGGGATGACGATGATCGCCAACGCGACCGCTCCGGCCCAGGCCGAGAAATGGCTCATCCGGACGACCATGATCTCGTAGACGAACAGGCCGACGATGATCGAGGGCGCGCTCAGCAGGATGTCGTTGAGAAACCGCACGACCTCGCCGAAGCGGCTGCCGCGGCTGTATTCGGCGAGAAAGGTGCCGGCGAGGATCCCGGTCGGCGTCCCGATCAGGGTGGCGATCAGGGTCATCACGAGGCTGCCGAAGATCGCGTTCAAGAGCCCGCCATTGCTGCCCGGCGGCGGGGTCATCCGGGCGAACAATGCCGGGGTTATCGCCGCGATCCCGTTGCTGACCAGGGTCCACAGCACCAGGACGAGCCACAGCAGGCCAAACGCGGTCGCCGCGACCGACAGGCCCATGACCGTGCCGTTGATCGCCCGGCGGCGCGCATAGAGGTCCATCGGTTCAGCCTCCCGCCTGCTTTTGCAGCCGCAGCAGCAGCAGCTTGGCGATCGCCAGTACGATGAAGGTGATGACGAACAGGATGAGGCCGAGCGCGATCAGCGACGACAAGTAGAGATCGCCGACCGCCTCGGTGAACTCGTTCGCCAGCGACGCCGAGATCGTGGTCCCCGGCTGCAGGATCGAGGCGCTGATGTTGTGCGCATTGCCGATCACGAAGGTGACGGCCATGGTCTCGCCGAGCGCCCGGCCGAGGCCGAGCATGATCCCGCCGACGACCCCGATGCGGGTGAACGGCAGGACGATCCGCCAGACCACCTCGCTCTTGGTGGCGCCGAGCCCGTAGGCGCTCTCCTTCAGCATCGGCGGCACCGTCTCGAACACGTCGCGCATGATCGACGAGATGAACGGCAGCACCATGATCGCCAGGATGAACCCGGCGGTCAGCATGCCGATGCCGAGCGGCGGGCCGGCGAACAATGCCCCGATCCCCGGAACCCGGCCGAGCGTGCCGATGATCGCCGGTTCGATATACTGCTGGACGAACGGGGCGAAGACGAACAGGCCCCAGATCCCGTAGATGATGCTGGGGATTGCGGCCAGCAGCTCGATCATCGTCGCGAGCGGCCGCTTGAGCCAGGTCGGGCAGATCTCGGTGATGAACACCGCGACCCCGAACGCCACCGGAATGCCGACCAGCATCGCGACCGCCGAGGTGACCAAAGTCCCGTAAATCGCGGCGAGCGCCCCGAACTTCTCTGTCACCGGGTTCCAGGTTTCGGAGACGACGAAGGACAGGCCGAAAGCCCGCAATGCGGGCAGCGCTCCATCGGCCAGGGCGACGAGGATCCCGCCGAGAATGAGGAGGACGAGCAGCGCGAAGAGGAAAGTCAGAGCCCGGAATACGACGTCGCCGACGGCACCCGGCCGCCCGCGCTGTGCCGCAACCCGGGTAACGATCGCGGTCTCAGCCGCCACCGCCCGCCTCCGATCCGTCACGCAGATGCAGGTCCGGCCGGCGCCGGGGCCGCGCCCCATCCGCCCGCCGCATCAGGATGAGCGCCCGTCCCATACCGGCTTGCCGTCCGGCCCGACAATCTGCTTCCAGCTGTCTTCGAAGATCGTCACGGCGTTCTGCGGCATCGGGATGTAGTCGAGCGATTCCGGCCATCTTGCCGCCGTTCTTGTAGGCCCAGGCGAAGAATTCGAGCACCGCCTTCGCCTTTTCGGGGTGCTCCTGCCTTTTGTGCATCAGGATGAAGGTGGCGCCGGTGATCGGCCAGCTTTCCTTGCCGGGCTGGTCGGTCAGGATCAGATAGAAACCGGGCGCATTCTGCCAATCGGCGTTGGCCGCTGCGGCCTGGAACACCCGGCTGCCGGGCTGCAAGGCTACGCCGTCATGGTTGATCAGCTTGGCGTAGACCAGCTTGTTCTGCAGCGCATAGGCATATTCGACATAGCCGATCGCGCCGGTCAGTGCGCGCCGCCAATGCCGAGACGCCCTCATTGCCCTTGCCGCCGAGCCCCACCGGCCATTGCACTGAGGTGCCCTCGCTGACCTTGTCCTTCCATTCCGGGCTCACCTTCGAGAGATAGTCGGTGAAGATGAAGGTGGTGCCGGAGCCGTCCGAACGGTGGACGACGGCGATCGCGGTATCGGGCAGCTTCAAGCCGGGATTGAGCTTGGCGATGGCCGGGTCGTCCCACTTGGTGATCTTGCCCAGGTAAATGTCGGCGATGGTCGGGCCGTCCAATGTCATCTGGCCGGCGCGAATGCCGGGAAAATTCACCACCATGACTTCGCCGCCGATCACCGGCGGAAACTGGGTGAGCCCGGTTTTCTCCAGCACCTCCGGCTTCAGCGGCATGTCGGAAGCGCCGAAATCGACGGTTTTCGCGTTGATCTGCGCGATGCCGCCGCCCGAGCCGATCGACTGATAGTTCATTTTCACCCCGGTTTTAGCCGCATAGGCCTCCGCCCATTTGGCATAGATCGGGTAGGGGAAGGTGGCGCCGGCGCCGGAAATATCCGCGGCCTGCGCGGCACAGCCGATCGCCGCCGCAACGACGGCCCCGAGTAGTGCGATGCGATAAGGTTTCAAAATTCGCTCCATCGGCGGTGTGGCGGGCGACCTGGAGGTCACCATCCTGATAGCCGTGGCGCGCTAAGTTTATATGACGGTTTTATTGCAGTTTTGTGACCAGCCGAGCATGCGTCACTCCGGCTCTCCGACCGCATAGGGGTGCAGGGAGACCGTAAATACCGAACCGGTGCCTTGCGTGCTCTCAATGCGGAGAAAGCCGCGGTGGCGGGCGACGATGTGCTTGACGATCGCGAGCCCGAGCCCGGTGCCGCCCATTTCGCGCGAGCGCGCGGTGTCGACGCGGTAGAACCGCTCGGTCAGGCGCGGCAAATGCTCGCGGGGGATGCCGTCGCCCTGATCGCGCACCGCCACCGAGACGAACCGGGCCGGGCCGCCGTTCGCCACAGCGTCCGATGCAGCCTCGGCAGAGACCGCGATCTCGGTTCGGATGCGGCCGTATTTGATCGCGTTGTCGAGCAGGTTCTGAAACAGCTGGGCGAGTTCGTCGCGATCGCCGAGCACATCGGGGAGATCCTCCGGCAGCGCCAGATGCACGCGCATGCCGCGCTCGGCGGCGCGCAGCTCCAATGTGTCGGCGAGATGGGCGAGGAGCGGCGCCAGCGCGACCCGGCCCTTCGGCATCACATGCTCGTTGAGCTCGATCCGCGACAGCGACAGCAGATCTTCGACAAGCCGGGTCATGCGCGCGGCCTGCGCCTGCATGATCGCCAGAAACCGCTCGCGGGCTTCGGCATCCTCGCGCGCCGGTCCGCGCAGGGTCTCGATAAAGCCGGTCAGGGTGGCGAGCGGCGTGCGCAGCTCGTGGCTCGCATTGGCGATGAAATCGGCTCGCATCTGCTCGGCGCGTTTCAATTCGGTGACGTCGTGCAGGGTCAGCACGGCGACGGCGCCGTCGAGCGAAGGCGCGTCGGTGCGGGCAAGGCGGGCGCGCAGCTGGCGCTCGACCGGAACCGTGACGGCGAATTCGACGACCCGTGCCCGCTCGCCGCGCAGGACCGCATCGGCCGCCGCCAACACGGCCGGGTTGCGCAGAGCCGTGGCGAGGTCGCGCGGGCCGGACAGGGTGCCGACATAGGCCGCCGCCTCGGCATTGGTGCGCACGATCCGCCGCCTGTCGTCGAGCAGGATCAGCGGGTCGGGGACGGCGGCGATGACCGCCTCGGCCGCTGCCAGCCGCGTCTCGGCGGCGCTGATGCGATCGCGCCACAGACGCGCCAGCCGCAGGAGTGCGAGCCACAATCCGCTCGCCGGACCGAGACCGCGCGCGACCCGCCGCGACAATTCGGCATCCGGCATGCCGCCCGCGGCGAGCGCTTCGACCGCCTCGCGCGCGGCGCCGAGCGCGATCGCGAAAGGGCCGGCGGCAATCGCGGTCAGCCCCAGCAGCGCCGCACCGGCTGTCAGCGCCGGCGCTGCGCCGAGCCGGCCGGATATGGCCAGCACGGCGAGCACGATCAGGCCCGGCGCCGCTGCCGCCGCGGCCAGCGCCGGGATGCGGCGCAACCGCGCGGTCCGGCGCCCGATCATGCGGCCGCCGCGCGGCCCGCGGCGGCCGATCAGCGGATCGCGTCGTGCGCCGACAATGCCGCGAGGTTGACGAGATCGGACACCGTCGCGCCCATGTTGACGATCTGCACCGGGTGCGAGAGGCCGAGCAGCAGCGGCCCGACCACCGTGCCGCCGCCGAGCCGCGGCAGCATCTTCGCCGCGATGTTGGCGCTGTGCAGTTCGGGCATGACGAGGATGTTGGCCGGTCCGCCGAGGCGGCAGAACGGGTAGAGCTGGCGCATCAGCCGCTCGTCGAGAGCGACGTCGGCGCTCATCTCGCCGTCATATTCGAAGCCGGCGCCGCGCTCGTCGAGCAAGGCCACCGCATCGCGCACGCGCTGGCCGTCCCTGCCCATCGGGTTGCCGAAATTCGAGTACGACAACAGCGCCACCCGCGGCACGAGCCCCAATTGCTGCGCTTTCGCCGCGGCCTGGATGGCGATGTCGGCGAGCTGCGCCGAGCTCGGCACCTCGTGGACCAGCGTGTCGGCGAGCAGCACGGTCCGCTCGCGGGCGAGCAGCACGGTCAGTCCGAACAGGACGCCGCCGGGGTTGACGGCAATGACGCGCGAGACCTCTTCGAGCACATCGAACGAGTTGCGGGTGACCCCGGTCACCATCGCATCGGCGTCGGCGCAGGCGACCATGCAGGCGGCGAAGACGTTGCGGTCCTGGTTCACCAGCCGCTGGCAGTCGCGATAGAGCATGCCCTGGCGCTGCTGCCGCCCATACAGGAAATCGGTGTAGCGCTGGTTGTCGTGCGACAGCCGTGCATTGTGGATTTCGAGACCCTCGGGCGAGCTCAGCCCCATCGCCGCCATCGTCGATTTGATGCGGTCCTCGCGGCCGACCAGCACCGGCGTGCCATAGCCGCTGCCGGCGAACAGCAGCGCGGCGCGGATCGTCTTTTCCTCCTCGCCCTCGGCGAAAACGACACGCTTCGGCTCGGCGCGCACCCGCTCGAAGATCAGCTCGAGACCGGCGGCGGTCGGGTCGAGGCGCGCCCGCAATGACCGCTTATAGGCTTCCATGTCGAGGATGGGCTTGCGGGCGACACCCGAATCCATCGCCGCCCTGGCGACGGCCGAAGGCACCGCCCAGATCAGCCGCGGGTCGAACGGCGCCGGGATGATGTAATCCGGACCGTAAAGCAGCCGCTCGCCGGAATAGGCGGCGGCGACCTCGTCGGGCACGTCCTCGCGGGCCAGCCGCGCCAGCGCTTCGGCCGCCGCGATCTTCATCGCCTCGTTGATGGTCGAGGCGCGGACATCGAGCGCCCCGCGAAAAATGTAGGGGAAACCCAGGACGTTGTTGACCTGGTTGGGATAATCCGAGCGTCCGGTGGCGATGATCGCGTCCGAGCGGACCGCGCGCACCTCTTCGGGGGTGATCTCGGGATCGGGATTGGCCATCGCGAAGATGATCGGCTTGTCGGCCATCGCGCGGACCATCGCCCGGTCGACCGCCCCTTTGGCCGACAGGCCGAATAACACGTCCGCGCCCTCGATCGCCTCGCCGAGGGTGCGCGCCCTGGTGTCGACGGCATGAGCCGATTTCCACTGGTTCATGCCGTCGGCGCGGCCGCGGTAGATGACGCCGCGGGTGTCGCAGAGCACGACGCTCGACGCCGGCAGACCCATCGTCTTCAACAGCTCGACGCAGGCGATCGAGGCGGCGCCGGCGCCGTTGACGACCATCTTGACCTCTTGCAGCGCGCGGCCGGTCAGATGCAGCGCGTTGATCAGCCCGGCCGCGGCGATGATCGCGGTGCCGTGCTGATCGTCGTGAAAGACCGGAATGTCCATCAGCTCGCGCAGCCGCTCCTCGATGATGAAGCATTCCGGCGCCTTGATGTCCTCGAGGTTGATGCCGCCGAAGGCCGGATGCAGGTAGCGCACGCAATTGACGAATTCGTCGACGTCGCGGGTGTCGATTTCGAGATCGATCGAATCGATGTCGGCAAAACGCTTGAACAGCGCGCACTTGCCCTCCATCACCGGCTTGGCCGCGAGCGCGCCGAGATCGCCGAGGCCGAGCACCGCGGTGCCGTTCGAGATCACCGCGACGAAATTGCCCTTCGAGGTGTAGTCGAAGGCGGCGCTCGGCTGCCGCTGGATGCGCAGGCACGGGAAAGCCACCCCCGGCGAATAGGCGAGCGACAGGTCGCGCTGCGTCGTCAGCGGCTTGGTCGGTGCGATCGAGAGCTTGCCGGGACGGCCGCTCGAATGGAACAGCAGGGCCTCGTCCTCGGTTGCGCGAATGGTGCCGGTGTCCATGCTTTTCGACGCTCCTGATGCGGCCGGGCAGCGCAGCGCCGCGGCCGGCGATAGCTTTAGCCGGTCAATCTAGAGAGCGCGCCGGGCAGCGTCAAAGCCGCGCTCCGCCCGCCGCTTTCGGCGCCGGGCGGGCGGGCTTGAAATCGACGGCCGGATCGATACTACTGGCGCGCGTGATTCGAGATGATCATACCGCATCTGCCGCCGTGTCGGCTGCCGTGCCGGCCTCGCGCTGACCGCGCCGATTCGCGCCGCCATGGTGACGGAATTCGGCGAAGAGCGGCTGCGCCGCATGGTCGTCGACTATTTCGGCGGCAATGCGCGCATCCGGCTGTTGCGCCGGGCCGAGACCTTTGGTGCGCCGGTCTTCGTCGTCGATTTCGACCGCGGCACGCGGCATTTCCGCACCTTGGGCTCGTTCGGCGGCGTGGCGCAGGTGACCGAGCAGTCGAGCATGGACCTGCTCTATCCGGCGCGCCTGGTATTTCATTACGAGCGGCTGATGTCGCTCGCGCTCGGCATGTGCCGGCAGCCGGTCAACGCCTTGCTGCTCGGCGTCGGCGGTGCGGCGATGTGGCGCTTCATGCGCGCCTACCTGCCCGATTGCGCGACCACCCTCGTCGATTCCGACGAGACCGTCACGACGATTGCCCGCCGCTGGTTCTATCTGAGCCAGGCGCCGGCGCTCGACACCGCGCAGCGCTTTGTCGCCGGATCGAGCGCCCACTTCGATGCGATCCTGGTCGATCTCTACGGCCCGGCCGGTCCGGCCGAGACCGGCGAGGCGTTCTGGAGCCGCTGCCTCGACGCGCTGACCCCCGGCGGCTGCCTCGCCAGCAACTGGGCCGATTTTTCCGTCAACCCGGCGGTCCGGCCGATCGCCGAGACGCTTTCCGCTGCCGCCCGTGCCCGCGGCCTCGAACCGATCTTCGCGACCCGCCGCGGCTTTCGCGACAACCTCGTGCAATATGTGCCGACCGCTCCGGAAATGCTCGCCGGCAGCGATTACGCGGCGCTCGCCGCGGTGCTCGACCGCTTCACCCGCGAGCGCCATCTCCCCGATCGCGGCCGCGGCATCCTCGAAAACTGCATCGTGACATCAGACTTCCCGATCGACTGACGGCTCTCGCCACAAACCCCGTAGAATTCCTCGGTGTCGAGGATCGCAGCTCGACGTTTCTCGCGGATTGGAACGACTTGGTTTACGCGTTCCAAAACGTGTCTGTGATCTCGACGCGGAGCCCCATCCCAACCCCTGAGCCTGCTTCGCTGGCGCTCCTCGGCGCCGCCCTCGTCGGGCTCGGCATGATCCGTCGGCGCCGCAAGGCTTCGTAGCAAGCGATCGATCCTGCTCGCTGATCGAGCGGCGCCCGTGGGCGCCGCTTTTTTGCGGGCCGGGCAGCGTCGGACCGGTTCGGATGTGCCGGCACTATCTGCGCGATTCCCGGTCATAGCCGGTGCCGCCGCGACCCACTGTAAAGAATTTCGACCGAACTTCAGGCGCCCTCGCGTCCTCGCATGGCCAGCGGATCGGCGAGCCCGGCAATTCCGGCAAAGAGCTGCGCCACCGGCTCGCGCGGCAGGTTGCGGGTGACGAAGACAAGGCGTGACCTGCGGTCCTCGTCCGGCCAGCCCTCGAGCTCGACCGGGGGGTGGGCGACGTGCTGGACGAAATGGACGACGACCGGCCCGGAACACTCCGCGATCGCGACAAAACCTTTGACGCGCAACAGATCGGGTCCGCGCAGCGCCGTCAGCACCGCCATCGTCTGCTCGAAGGCGGTCCAGGCCAGCGGCGTGTCGAAGATCAGCGAGAAGCTCTGCAAACCATGGCTGTGCTCGGCCTCGCCGAGATCGAAGCTGCGCCGCGGCGAGGGCGGCTCGTCGAGCAGAAAACCGGGCTCGATTGCGCCGTTCGCAGCGACCGCGACCGGGGCGGAGTTGAGCGCGGCGATGCGCCCGGTGAGTTCTTCGACGGCACCGGCACCGGCGAGGTCGGTCTTGGTCAGCACGATCCGGTCGGCGAGCGCGACCTGCTTTCGGGCTTCGGGCATGCGTTCGATATTGCCGGCCCCGGCGACCGCATCGACGACGGCGACCAATGCCTGCAGGTGGAATTCGCGGCCGAGCCCGCGATCGGTGGCAAAGGTCTGCAACACCGGGCCGGGATCGGCGAGCCCCGAGGTCTCGATGACGACCCGCTCGAAGCTCGGCACCGCGCCGCGCAGGCGGTCGGCAAACAGCGCCCGCAGGGTCTCCTGCAAATCGCTGCGCAGATTGCAGCACAGGCACCCATTACCGAGCAGCACGGTCGTGTCGCTGCTCGACCGCAGCAGCGCCTGGTCGATGCCGATCTCGCCGAACTCGTTGACGACGATTGCGGTATTGGCGCCCTCGGGCCGGGCGAGCAGCGCGCGGATCAGCGTGGTCTTGCCCGAGCCGAGAAACCCGGTCACCGCAATGACCGGCAGGCGCGGCCCGCGCACGCGGCGCTGCCGCCGGCCGAAGAGCGGCGCGTCGCGGCCGCCGAAGAGCGCTTGCGGTCCCGTCTCAGAAATCCATTTCAAGCGTGTAGAGCCCGCCGACATGGCGGTCGACGGTGTAGACGATCTGGCGCTCGTCGACGAAGACGTCGTTGATCTGGATCGCTCCGCTCGGCGCGCGCTCCGGCGGTGCCGGCACGAAATAGCCGATTTCCGCCGGCTGGTACGGGTTCGACGTATCGTAAGCGCGCAGGCCGCCATTGAAATAGGTGGCGAGGACGATGCGGTCGGATTTCCACGCATTCGGCTTCGGCACGTTCTCATAGAGGTTGTGCGCGCCGTAGCGGGCGCCGCGCCGCATATAGGTTTCGAGCGGCGGCAGCGGACAGGTAGCGATCGGCACCGGGTTGGTTTCGGCGCGCCCGTCGACGATCCAGACGAGCTTGGGCCAGTCGGCGCCTTCGGTCCGGGTGCATTCGTCGCTGACGATATAGAGCCCGCGCTCGAAAAACGGCACCACCGTATGGGTGAAGCCGAAATAGGGCGGGTGGTAGTCCCACCGCGCGACCATCTTCGGATGCGCCATGTCGGAAATGTCGAGGGTGACGAGCCCGCCGTCGATATAGCCGAGATAGGCGCGGTCCGGGCGCTCGGGGTAGACATTGGTGTTGTGCGGGCGAAAGCCGGTGTCGGCGCCCTCGGGGTGGCGCACTGGCGGCGGTGCGCTGTCGCCCTGCGCTGGTGCCGGGCAGCCACCAGCGGCCGACCTCTTCGGGCTTGGTCGGGTTCTTCACGTCGATGATCCGATAGAACTGGTCGTCTTTCGGATGGGTCGGCTGAAAATCGGGCGCGCCCGAACTCATGTGGATGTACTGGCCGTCGGCGAACCACAGCTGGTGCACGCCGCGCGAAGTTGGGCCGGAGCAGTCGAAAAAGGTGATCGAGCGTGGGTTTTCCGGCACCGAGATGTCGAACAGCTCGAACCCGGCGGGCTGCAGCCCCGGCTGCGTCGTCTGATAGGCGACCGCCATGATGTCGCCGACCGTCTCCAGCGAATTCGAGCGCATGTGCGATTGCGGCAGGTCCCGGCGGGCGACCAGCTTGGGCGCGCGCGGGTCGCTGACATCGACGCCGGTGAAATTTTTCGGCGCGCTTTCGTGGGCGAGCCACAGGATGCGGCGGCCGTCCTTGGCGATTTGGATCGACATGCCCTCGCCGATCCCGCCAAACCCGTCGAGCTCGTGATGGGCGAGCTGCCGAAAATTCCAGATTGCCGTATCGGCCATGTATGCCTCCTCAGGGTGGTGGATCCGGAAACCGGCGGTCGGCCGCCGGATCGGTGCCGAACCCGCGCATGGCAGAGGGCGCATTTCCGGGCAGCGGCACCCTCGCGCCGGGACGGGCGCCCGTCAAGGCTGCATCGGACGGCGCCGACGGCGAACCGCAGGCCCGATGCGCCTGACTGCGTCATCGCCATTCCGCTGACGGCGGCCGGCGGCGATGATATATCTTGCATCGGGCACTCTGCGCGTTGCGCCCGCGGTCTGAGGCGCGCCGCGGCCGACCGGCGCCGGATAGCCGCTCTGGTGAAAGGGGCATGACGATGTCTGAAGCCGTTCTGGCCATCAGCAGCAGGAATTATTCGTCCTGGTCGCTGCGCGGCTGGCTGCTGTGCCGAATGGCCGGACTGGATTTCGCCGAGGCGGTGGTGGCGGCCGACGATCCGGCGAACCGTGCCGAATTGCTGCTGCTGTCGCCGTCGATCCTGGTGCCGTGCCTGACCCATGACGGCGTCAAGATCTGGGATACGCTGGCGATCGCCGAATATCTCAACGAAATCCGGCCGGAGGCTCACCTGCTGCCGGCGGAGCGCGCGGCCCGCGCGCGCTGCCGCTCGATCTGCGGCGAAATGCATTCGGGGTTCGGCAATCTGCGCTCGGCCCTGCCAATGAACCTCAAGGCTCATCATCCCGGCTTCAAGGTGTGGTCGGGGGCACAGGCCGATATCGACCGCATCACGACGATCTGGCGCGAGTGCCTCGCCGTCTATCGCGGTCCCGGCCTGTTCGGCAGGTTGACCATGGCGGACGCCATGTACGCCCCGGTGGTGACCCGCTTTCAGACTTATGACGTCAAGCTCGACCGCGACTGCGCCGGCTATTGCGAGCGCATCACGGCGTTGCCGGACATGATCGCCTGGCGAGAGGCCGCCCTGGCCGAGCCCGACGCGTTCGAAGAGCTCGACATGGAGTTTTGAGCGCGCGCCGCTCTGCCGTCGGCTCGGCCGCCGCCATCATGGGTGGAGCGCTTACGGCAGCCCGGCGAACAGGTGCTGCACCTCGCCTTGCGCGAAGGGCGGGGCGAGCACGTCGAACCGGCCGGTCGTCCGCAGCGTCTCGGCAATCTGCCGCGTCGCCGCCATCGCCATCAGCGCCACCGCGCTCGCCGTGCTGGCGCGGGCGACACCGAGCGCTTCGAGCTCGGCCACGCTCGGCAGGCCGGCGCGGACCATGATGTTGATCGGCGCCCCGAGCGCCGTGACCAGCCGGCCGATCGTCGCCGGATCGCGCAGCCCGATCGGATAGACGCAATCGGCGCCGGCGGCGAGATAGGCCTTGCCGCGCGCGACCGTCTCGTCGAACCGCGCCGCCTCCTCGCCGATGTTGCGCAGGTAGAGGTCGGTGCGGGCGTTGATGACGATCGGCACGCCGGCGGCGCGGGCGGCTTCGCGCGCCGCGCGGATGCGCGCCGCGGCATCGGCGATCGGGCGGAGCGGCGAGGGGCCGCGCGGCGTGCCGTCTTCGAGATTGATCCCGACCGCGCCGGCGCGAATGATCTCGGTCACCGAATGCGCGACAGCCGCCGGGGTTTCGCCGTAGCCCGCCTCGATATCGGCGGTCACCGGCACCTGTGCCGCACGCACGATACGCGCGGTCGCGGCGACGACCTCGCCCCAAGGCGCCGCTTCGCCGTCCGGATAGCCGAGCGCCCAGGCGACGCCGCCGCTCGTCGTCGCGATGGCCTCGAACCCCGCCGCCGCAAAGATGCGGGCGCTGGCTGCGTCCCACGCATTCGGCAGCAACAGCAACGGCGGCGCGCGATGCTTGCCGCGGAAGGTGTCGGCGTGCTGCACTTGTTCTGCCTGGTTCATGGGGGGCACCCCCGACAGCTTTGTTGGATGAGCGCGCCAACCCTTCACCCGGCGGATCGGCGGCGTCAAGCCCGCCGCAACGTCCCGGCCCGGGGATCAAAGCGCTGCAATGTGATATTTCCACGGAATCGACCGGGGTAATTGGTGCAGACAGCCAATGGTTTATTCAGGAAGTTTCCACAATGTTCTCTATCGCCGGCAGGCAAAATCGATTAGGATCTGCCCGGAGGGCTGTCCTGACGGTGACCGCAGATGAATCCAGGTTATGCCGAACTCAAATCCGACGATCGCATCGTCGCCCGATTTTTGTGTGAATATTATAAAATCTGGCAGGCCAATTTTCCCGGATTGAACAAACGGGCGCATTGGAACGTGATCTTCGCGGCCAAAGCGGCCGGCCGTGACGGGGTCTCATGCCGCGCCATCCACCGCACTCTCTACGGTTCCTATGGCACCGACATCAGGACTTGCATCGAGCGGGTAAAAGACTGCGAGAATGACGGATTTATCTGCGTGTTAGACGGGTCCGAACGGCCCTGCGCCGCCTCCGCGCAATGCCTGATCGCCGCCACCGACAAGCTCCATCAGAGTTTCGATCGGCACTGCCGCGATACGATCGACGAGGTCTGTTCGGTATTCGGCGATCCTGGGTGCCCCGTGCCGATCCGCTGCGACGACGCCGCGGTCTCCGCAATCTTCCGTTTTTTCGGCGCCTACGACCAGAAATGGCGCGAAACCAGCGAATATGTAGTCAGGCAAAAAGGCCTGACCCCAGCCTATTTCGATGATGCGATGGACCATCTCGTCACCTACCAGTATTGGGCGATCGTCATGCTGCTGTGGTCGGCGAGCCCGTTCGGCAGCGCTCAGGCCGGTGCATCGGCGCTCGTCGTCGACGAGATCAACAGCCGGATGTGGGATGTGCTGCGATTGGGCCATCTGGCGATCAAGGAACGCGTCGGCAATCTGCTCCGCTGGGGCTTCTTCGGCGAGCAGACCATCAGGAAGCACAAGGCGGTCGCGCTGACGCCGCTCGCCGGATCGGCGATCGGGAAGGGCCTGGCCGAGACGATGCCGCTGGTTGAGGAACTTCACGCGAAGCTCGTCGGCCAGCCGGCGGAGGCGATCGCGGCGCGGACGGCCTAGCCTGGTCCGAGCGTGCCCGGCGAGGGCGCCGCCGGGGGAGCTCGGAACGCCCGCCGCCCGGCCGGCAGGAAGTTGCCGATGCGCCTGTCATGCCGCCTGATCGGTGCTGCCGCGCTGTGCTTGGCCGCCCTCGGCGGCTGGGCCGACGTGCCGGCGCCCGATGATGCAATCGTCGCGCTGTCGCGGTCGCTCACCGCGGCCGAACAGCGGCTCGGACCGGCAAATCCGGACCTGCTGACGATCCTCGCGCCGCTGGCACGATTGCAGTACCAGGCGGCCGATCTCGCCGGCGCCACGGCGTCGCGGCGCCGGGCGTTGCGGATCGCGATCGGCGCCTTCGGCAGCGGGTCGGTGCGCGCGGCCGAAGCGATGACGGCGCTCGCCGCGCTCTATCTCGAGCAGCAGCGCTACCTCGATGCCGAGCCGCTGTTGATCGCCGCCGGAAATGTCGTGACGAGCCGGCTCGGGACCGGGAGCCCGGAGATGGCAGCGGTGCTGGCAGGCCGGGCGCAGATCGCTTTGGCGCGGGGAGACAGGAGCCTCGCTGAGAATTGGGCCGAGCAGGCGGTGGCGATCGACGCGACGGACGCGCCGGAGGAGCAAAGTCGGCCGCTATGCGTCCTGGGCGCCGCGCTCGCCGCCGCAGGGCGGTTCGACGACAGCGAGCGCGTGCTGCGGCGCGCCCTCGCCCTCGACCGCGGGAATGCCGGCGCGGACGGGCTCGACGCAGCGCGCAGCCTGGCGCAGCTCGGCGAAACCTACCTGCACTGGAAGCGCTATGCCGACGCGCTGCCGCTGATCGAGCAGGCGGCGAGGATCGACCAGGCCCGGCTCGGCGCCACCCATCCGCTGATTGCCGACGATTTCTTCGATCTCGGCCTCGTCTACCTGGCGATGAACCGGGCCGCCGATGCGCGTACGGTCCTGCGGGCCGCGGTTCATCTACTCGAGCGCGGTGCCGGCAGAGGTACGCCGCGCCTCGCCCATATCGAGCTCGCGCTGGCGCGCGCCGAGCACGAGATGGGCAAGGAAAAAACCGCCCAATCGCTGTTCGCCGACGCGCGGCGTATTCTCAACGCCGCCGAGGACGAGGAACGCGAACGCGAGCGCCAGACCTGATCGCGGCCCCGGCGGCTCGGGTCAGCCAGATCGGGGTCAGCCAGCGCGGGGTCAGGCGGCGACTTTTTCGAGCTTGTGCAGGACCCGGATGCGCTTTGGCTGCGGACCTTTTGAGAACCGTCCCCAGCTGCGGCCGGAAAGCTCGCCGACAAAGATGTTGCCGTGCTGGTCGACGGCGATGCCGTGCGGCGAGGTGAAATGGCCCGGATCAAGCCCGGCATGCATTTTGCCAAGTCGCGCCAGCACCTGGCCTTTATGCGAGTGGATGCTGACCCGCGGGCCGATATTCGGCCAGTCGCGATTGATCTCGCCCGAGGGACCACCTTCGCCGATGTAGATCAGAGGATCGCGTCCCGTCGCCATGCACATGCCGTTCGGCCGGTGCAGGTTGTTCCATTGGGTTTCGAACCTGCCGTTGCCGTCGAATACCTGGACCCGATGGTTTTCCCGGTCGGCGACATAAACCCAGCCGTCGGGGTCGCAGCAGATGTTGTGCGGCACATTGAACTGGCCGGGATCGGTGCCGGGCTCGCCCCACGACATCAAAAGTTTGCCGTCCGGCGTGAATTTGTGGATCCGCGCATTGCCGTAGCCGTCGGAGATGTAAAGCTCGCCGTTCGGCGACAGCGCCGTGTGGGTGCAGCGATGGAACGGTTCGCCGCTCATATAGGGCTTGGGCTCGCCGGGGACGCCGAGCGTCATCAACACCTTGCCTTCGAGCGTGCAGTGCCGCACGGTGTGGTCGCCGTCATCGGTCAGCCAGATCGTATCGTCCGGCGCCATATAGACGCCGTGCGCGCGGGTGAAGACCCCTTCGCCCCACGAGCGCAGGAAATTGCCCTGCGCATCGAACACCGCGATCGGGTGCTCGCCGCGGTTGAAAGCGTAGACCCGGTCCTGACGATCGACGCCGACCGCCGCGACATCGCCGAGGACGAAGTCCTCCGGCAATTTCGCCCAATCCTCGCGCACCGCGAAGGTGAACTGCCCGCTTCCGAGTTGCACCGCCATGCGTCCTCTCCCCGCTGCCGCCGTCTTTGCCGACGATGATCATAAGCCCGCGGATGACGCCGCGGCGAGAGGGTATTCCCGTGCCGGAGCCGGCCGGCCGATGTCGGAGCAGAACCGCATTGCGCCGCGGCGAACCCGGTGTGAGAGTCGGCCCGGCCGCGACGGTGCAGCCGGAGGAAACGCCAACAACGGGAAGGCGACAGCGACGCAGCCGAGCGAGCCCCTCGATCGAACGAAAGGACCGGATCATGGCAGAGGAAACGATCGCGAACACCGCGCAGCGCGAGTATTGGAATACCGTCGCCGGGCCGCGCTGGGTCGGGCTCGAAGGCTTTGTCGAGCGCCGGGTGCGCGCGGTCAACGATCTGCTGCTGAAGCATTCGGCGGCCGCGGCGGGCGAGCGCGCGCTCGAGATCGGCTGCGGCACCGGCGCCTTCACCGTGCCGCTGGCCGAGGCGGTCGGCGCGCATGGCGAGGTCCTCGGCGCCGACATCTCGGCGCCGATGCTGGCCGGCGCGCGCAAGCGCCTCGCCGAGAGCGGGTTGCGCCATGTCTCGCTGGTCGAGGCCGATGCGCAGACCCACCAATTCGCGCCTGGCCATTTCGACCTGATCGCCTCGCGCTTCGGCGTCATGTTCTTCGCCGACCCGGCGGCGGCGTTCGCCAACCTGCTGCCCGCGGCGCGGCCCGGCGGACGGTTGTGCTTCGCCTGCTGGGCGGCGCTCGAAGACAATGAACATTGGCTGATCCCGTATCGGGCGGCGCTGCGCCATCTCGGTCCACCGGCGCCGAGGCCGGCGCGCGCACCCGGCCCGATGGCCTTCGCCGATCCCGATTACGTGCGCTCGTTTCTCGGGACGGCCGGGTTCGCGGACATCGCGATCCACCGCGAGACGCCGGAGATTTTCGCCGCGGCGCCGCAGCAGGAAGCCGAGCATGCGTGCATCATGGGTCCCGCCGGCCGGCTGATCGACGAGAAGCAGCCGGACGAGGCGACCCGCCGGACGATCCGGCGCGAGATAGAGGACGCCTTCGCCGCCCATGCCAAGGGCGGCGCAATGGTGCTGCCGTCTACCGTGTACCTGGTGACGGCGCGCCGGCCGCAGTAATCCGCCTGCAATAATTCGCAGATCCGTCAGCAGGCGTTTGCCGCGATCCGATGGGCGGCGGGCAGCAGCCGTGCCAGGCGCTCGGCCCACGCCGCCTGGCCAGATGGATCGGCGACCAGGTCCTGGCGGATCTCGATCTCGACATGCAGCAGCCCGCGCCGCTCGCCATGCACCGGCACGGTGTAGTCGGTCAGGTCGCTGACCCGGTAGGGCTGGTTGTCGCCGATGGTGAGGCCGTCTTCGGCGCGCAGCAGGGCGAGCAGCGGATGGGCGAGGCGGGCGTCGCGATTGTGCAGCACGCCGGCATGCCACGGCCGCGCTTCGCCTTTGAAGACCGGGGTGAAGCTGTGCAGGGCTACCAGCACCGAGGCGCGGCCCTCGGCCCGGCGCCGGTCGAGCGCCGCGGCGATGCGGTCGTGATAGGGGCGGAAGATCGCCGCCTGCCGCGCCGCGCGCGCCGCCGCGGTTAGGCCGCGATTGCCGGGGATCTCGGTCGTCTCGCTGATCTCGGGGATCGAGCTCGGCACCGCCGGGTCGCGATTGCAGTCGATCACCAGACGCGAATAGGTCTGCCGGATCAATGCCGCATCGAGCAGCGGCGACAACCGGCGGCCGAGTTCGGCGACGCCGATGTCCCAGGCGATGTGGCGAAAGGTATCGGGCTCCGCCAGGCCCAGCCGGCCGAGCTTCCGCGGAATGGCACGGCCGCCATGATCGCAGGTAAGAAAGAAAGCCGAGCCGCCCGCCTCGTTGTCGAGGCTGACCGGGCCGGGTTCGTCGGGGTCGAGGAGGGAGGCGTCAGCCATGACGCGGCGAAGTGTGGACCGCCGCGCCGCCTCCTTCAAGCCGGCAGCGGCGGCGGACAGCACTGCGCTTCTCCGCCCTCCGGCTTACGCTATCTCGACATCGACTCGCGAGAGATCGGTGTCAGGAAACCGCTGTCGAACGTACAGCATTTCGAAGCCGACTACCCGACCGCTCGCGTCGAAATCAAGAATGATGCCGTCGCTGACCTCTTCCGAACTCGACGATTTTTGCCTCGTCGAATAGGACGGGACGCCCGAAAGCGCCCCTCTTCGCGCCGCCGCCGGGTCAGGTCAGGTCATGCGGCTCGAGAACTGGACCGTGGTGGCGCGGGCGCGGTAGTCGGTCTTGACGTTGACCAGCGCCACCATGCCCTCGTCGACCTTTTTCTGCGCGCGCTCCAGGGCCGGGCGGATCTCCTCGGGCTGCTCGACATATTCGCCGTGGCAGCCGAGCCCCTGCGCCATGATGTCGTAGCGGGTATAGCCGAGATAGCGGCCGGGCTTGTTGCCCTCCGGGTCCGCGGTCCAGCCGCCGTTCAGGCTGATGATGCACAACAGCGGCAATTTGTGCCGCACCGCGGTATCGAGCTCCATCGCGTTCTGGCCGAACGAGCCGTCGCCGTGCAGGCAGATGACCTGGGTCCCGGGCTTGGCCGCCTTGGCGCCGACGGCGAACGGCAGCCCCACCCCCATCGTGCCGAACGGCCCGGAATTGAGCCGGTGGCCCGGCGTGTAGGTCGGGATCGACTGGCGGCCGAAATTGAGGATCTCCTGGCCGTCGACGCACAGGATCGCATCGCGCTTCATGAAGTTCTTGACTTCCTCGCACAGCCGCAGCGGGTGGATGTCGCCGTCGGTCGGATAATTGCCGCCGGGGCCGCTACGCTTGGCGATCTCGCCCTCATGGAGCTTGTTGCGCCATGGTGCGAAACGCTCCGCGGTCTTCTCGTCGATCGCCTCGGTCAGCTGCTGCAGCACCGACCGGCAGTCGCCGACGACCGGGATGTCGACATTGCGCGCCGACATGCCGAGCTCTTCGGGGTCGATCTCGATGCGCGCGATCGTCGCGTCCTTGTTGAAGCGCGGCGGTGCGGCATGACCGATCACGTAGTTCATCCGCGTGCCGAGGATGATGATCAGGTCGGCGTCGCGAAACGCGTTCGAGCGCATCGTCAGATAGGAATAGGGATGGTCGTCGGGAATGACGCCGCGGCCTTGCGGGGTCGTGTAGAACGGAATCCCGGCCTTCTCGACAAAGGCCCGCATCTCGTTCCAGGCCTTCGACCACAACACCCCGCCGCCCGAGCAGATGATCGGCTGCTTGGCTTTGTTGATCGCATCGACGAGGGCGTTGATCGCCTTTGGTTCGGCATAGGGGCGCGCCTCGATGATCGGCCGCCCGCAATAGCTCCAGTCGACATCGGCCTCGTCGGCCTTGAGGTAGAGCACGTCGCCGGGGAAATCGAGATAGACCGGGCCGGGCTTGCCGTTCAGCGCTTTCTGAAACGCGAAATTGACCTGCTGCGGGATGCGCTTCAGGTTGTGGACCCGGTCAGCGTATTTGACGCACGCCTTCAACGCCGCGACTTGGTCGATCTCCTGAAACACCTGGCGTCCGAACTGGCTGATCGGGCTCGACCCGCCGAAGGCGACGACCGGGCAGCAATCGATCAGCGCATTGGCAAGGCCGGTGCCGAGGTTGAGGCTGGCGGGCCCGCTCGCTGCCATGCACACGCCCGGCCCCTGCGTCACCCGCGAATAGGCCTGCGCCATATAGGCCGCACCCTGCTCGTGACGGGTGTCGATCGCGCGAATGCCCTCCTTGATGCATGACGATTCGGCGTCGAGCATCGGCCCGCCCATGATATAGAACAGATCCTTGACGCCTTGCGCCTTCAGGCATTTCGCCAGGATCTGGTAGCCGGCCAGTTCTGCCATCGCGGTGTCTCCTCCGTCGGAACGTGTCCACGCTCAATCGTCACCCCCGCGGAAGCGGGGATCCAGGGCAAGCGGTACGTCTTTGGCTCTGGGTTCCCGCTTTCGCGGGAATGACGAAGGTCAATATCAGATAACCCCTTGCCGGCGCAGGGCTTCGACATCGCCGGGGCTCATGCCGAGCCATTCGCCGAACACCTCGGCCGAATGCTGGCCCAGCAGCGGCGCCGGTTCGAGCTTGGGCGGGGCACCGTCGAAGCGCACCGGCCAGCTCGGCATCTTGAACGGCCCGGTCGGGTGCGGTGCAGTCTGCAGGATGCCGCGCGCGGTAAAGCTCGGCTCGTTCATCAGCTCCATCGTGTCGAGCACGGCACCCGCCGGCACGCCCGCGGCGCCGATCAGGCGCATCGCCTCGTGCTTGTCGCGCTGCCTGGTCCATTCGGCGACCATCGCATTGACCTCGTCGATGCGCCCGCCGCGGGCTTGCGCGGTCTCGTAACGCGGGTCGCCGATCGCATCCTCGCGGCCGAGCAGCTTGAGCAACCGGTGCCAGTGGTCCGTCTGGCGAGCGAATACATAAATCCAGTCGTTTGGGCCGCCCGGCGCGCAGGGGAAGATCCCCGAGGGTGCGGTGTTGCTGCGGTTGCTGTTGCGGGGGGCGGCTCGGCCCAGCACCGCCTGGGTCTGAAACGCAAAGCGCATGTAATGCAGCATCGCGTCCTGCATCGCCACCTGGAGCCGCCTGCCCTGACCGGTGGTGCGACGCTCGTAGAGCGCGCCCAAAATGCTGATCGCCATCAACATGCCGGTGCCGGTGTCGCCGAGCGAAACGCCGGGCCTGATCGGTGGCCCGTCGGGCTCGCCGGTGATGCTCATCGTGCCGCCGGCGGCCTGCGCGATCATGTCGAAGGCGAGGTTCTTCTCGTACGGGCTCCCTTCTCCGAAGCCTTTGATCTGGCAATAGATGATGCCGGGGTTGATGGTGCTGATCACGTCATAGCCGAGGCCGATCCGCTCGATCGTGCCGGGGGCCATGTTCTCGACCATGACGTCGGCGTGGCGCGCCATGTCCTTGACCAGGGCCAGGCCGCTCTCGGATTTGAGGTTGACCGTGACCGACTTCTTGTTGGCATTGAACTCGAAGAAATAATAAGAGTTGGGGCTGCCCCCGGGGCCGGCAAAGGAGGTGCGGCCGGGTTCGCCGCCCTTCGGATTTTCGACCTTGACGACCTCGGCGCCGAGCCAGGCGAGCGCCTCGGTCGAAGTCGGTCCGGCCTCGAACTGGGTCAGGTCGAGCACCTTGACCCCGGCGAGGCATTTGAGAGGCACGCCGTCCATCGCCATTCACTCCTCTTCCCACAGGGTTCCCCCACGATAGCGCACCCGGTCCGGTCTCGGAAATCGAAACCATTTTGCGGCTGCCGAGGACTACGCTAGTAACCTTCATCCTGTCATGGCCGGGCTCGGCCCGGCCATCCATGGGGCGTCGGCATTGCCTGGCAGGCCCTTCGTGGATGGCCGGAACAAGTCCGGGCATGACGGACAAGGAGCAAGGGTTGAGACATGGCGGCACGGGACAAAATTCGGATCGGGATATTGGGCGCCAGCGGCTATACCGGGGCCGAATTGCTGCGCCTCTTACGCTATCACCCGCACGCCGAGATCCGCGCCCTGACTGCCGACCGCCAGGCCGGCAAGCCGCTCGCCGCGGTCTTCCCGCATCTCGCCGGCGAAGGCCTGCCCGATCTCGTCACCATCGCCGAGGTCGATTGGTCGGCGGTCGATGCGGTCTTCTGCTGCCTGCCGCACGGCACCACGCAGGAGGTTATCGCCGGGCTGCCGCGGCATCTGAAGATCGTCGATCTGTCCGCCGATTTCCGCCTCGCCGATACCGCTACCTATGCCGAGTGGTACGGCCACGAGCACCGGGCCCCGGAACTGCAGCGCGAAGCGGTCTACGGCCTGACCGAGATCGCACGCGAAAAAGTGAGGGGCGCGCGCCTCGTCGCCAATCCCGGCTGCTACCCGACCTCGGCGCAATTGCCGCTGATCCCGCTGTTGCGGGCAAAGCTGATCGACGCCGACGACATCATCATCGACGCCAAATCGGGGGTCAGCGGCGCCGGCCGCGCGGCGCGGGAGGAGAGCCTTTATGCCGAGGTCGCCGAAGGCATCAACGCCTACGCCGTCGCCAGTCACCGGCATGCGCCCGAAATCGAACAGGGGCTTTCCGACACCGCTGGCCGCCCGCTCGTTGTCAACTTCACCCCGCATCTGATGCCGATGAACCGCGGCATGCTGTCGACGATGTATGTCCGGCTGGCGGCCGGCGCCACCTTGGGCGATCTGCGCGCCGTGCTCGCAGGCGCCTATCGCGATGAGCCCTTTGTCCGCGTGTTGCCCGAAGGCAGCCTGCCGGCAACGCGCCATGTGCGGGGCACCAATCTCTGCCTGATCGGCCTGTCGCGCGACCGGATCGTCAACCGCGCGATTCTGGTCTCGGCGATCGACAATCTGGTCAAGGGCGCCTCGGGCCAGGCGATCCAGAACATGAACGTGATGCTCGGCCTGCCCGAGACGACGGCGCTCGAACACCGCGCCCTCTTCCCCTGACCCGACCCCGCACCGAGGAGTCGCCGGTTCGGAGACAAGAAGAGATGCAATCCTGCGACGCTGCGATTTCCGATGTCAAAATCATCAAGCCGGACCGGCATTTCGATGATCGCGGCTTCTTCTCGGAAATCTTCAATGCGGCCGAGCTTCGCCGATGCGGCGTCTCCGGCGATTTCGTGCAGGACAATCATTCCTTGTCGAAGGAGCGAGGCGTTGTTCGCGGGCTGCATTTCCAGATCCCGCCCTTCGCCCAGGCCAAGCTGGTCCGCGTCACCGCCGGCGCGGCCTTCGATGTCGCCGTGGACATACGCCATGCTTCGCCGACTTTCGGCCGGCACGTCGCGGTGGTGCTCAGCGCCTCGGAATGGAACCAGATCTTCATCCCCGAGGGGTTTGCGCACGGCTTCTGCACGATCGAGCCGGATACCGAGGTGCAATACAAGGTGAACCGGTATTACTCGCCCGCCCACGATCGCGGCATCCTGTGGTGCGACCCCGCGCTCGCCATTGCCTGGCCGGTTTCCGGCGCCGCGGCGATCGTCTCGCCGAAGGATCGGCGGCATCCGCCGCTGGCCGGGCTGCCGGTCCATTTCGGCTATCGGGTGTGACGAGGCGGCGGCATGATCATCCTCGTCACCGGCGGCAGCGGCTTTATCGGCTCGGCATTGATCCGCCACCTGATCGCGGCGACCGACGCGACGATCGTCAATATCGACAAGCTCACCTATGCGGCGCCGCCGGGGGCATTGGCGGCGGTGGAGGGCAACCGGCGCTATGCGTTCGAACGCGTCGACATCGCCTGCGCACCCGACATGGCCCGCATTTTTACCACCTACGATCCCGACGCCGTCATTCATCTCGCGGCCGAGACCCATGTCGACCGCTCGATCGATGGACCGGCGCCGTTCGTCGAGACGAACATCCACGGCACCTATGTTCTACTCGACGCGGCACTGCGGCACTGGCGGAAGCTGCCGTGCTCCCGGCATGACGCGTTTCGCCTGCACCACGTCTCGACCGACGAGGTGTTCGGCTCGCTCGGGGCCACTGGCCGCTTTACCGAGGCGACCCGGTACGATCCGCGCTCGCCCTATTCGGCGACGAAAGCCGCGGCGGACCATCTCGTGCGGGCATGGCATCGCACCTATGGGCTGCCGGTCGTGATCAGCAATTGCTCGAACAATTATGGCCCGTTTCAGTTTCCGGAAAAGCTGATCCCGCTGACGATCGTGCGAGCGATCTGCGGCGAGGGCCTGCCAATCTACGGCGACGGCGGCCACATCCGCGACTGGCTCCATGTCGAGGATCACGCACGCGCTCTTGTCACTGTGACGACACGTGGCGAGCCGGGTGAAAGCTACAATATCGGCGGCGGCGGCGAGCGGACCAATCTCGACATCGTGCGGCAGATCTGCCGGCTGCTCGACGAGCTGCTGCCGGATTCGCCCGGATTTCCGCATGAGCGGCTGATCGAGTTCGTCGCCGACCGGCCCGGCCACGATCGCCGCTACGCGATGGATATCGGCAAGATCGGCTGCGAACTCGGCTGGACGCCGCGCGAGACGCTCGCCGGCGGGCTGCGCAAGACCGTTCTGTGGTATCTCGAAAACCGGGCCTGGTGGGAGCGCATTCGCGCCGAACCCTATGCCGGCGCCCGCCTCGGCCTTGCCGCGCCGGGCTGACGGCTCTACAGAAACGCATGAAAATCCTTGTCACCGGCGCCGACGGGCAGGTCGGAGCCGAGACCGGCCGCTATGCCTGGCCTGCCGGGTGGAAGGTCGTCCGGCTTGGACATCGGGGCCTGGACATCACCGACAAGGCCGCTATCGCCGAGGCGTTCGCGCACTTTGCCCCGGCGCTGGTCATCAACCTCGCCGCCTATACCGCGGTCGATCAGGCCGAAAGCGAGCCGGAACGGGCGTTTGCCGCGAACCGCGACGGCCCGGCCAACCTTGCCGCGCTGTGCGCCGCGCATCGCGCCGCGCTCATTCACCTGTCGACCGATTACGTCTTCGACGGCAGCAAGGACGGCGCCTATCTCGAGGACGATTCGGTCGGCCCGCTCGGGGTGTACGGCGCCAGCAAGGCCGCCGGAGAGGCGGCGATCCGCGGCCGTCTCGACGCGCACCTGATCCTGCGCACCGCCTGGATTTATGGCGCGCGCGGCGACAATTTCGTCAAGACGATGCTGCGTCTCGGCGCCGAGCGCGACACCGTGCCCGTCGTCGCCGACCAGATCGGCGCACCGACCTGGGCCGGCGACATCGCCGCCGCGCTGGCCCGGCTCGCGCAGGCGGTCGCCGACGGCAACGCGGTTTGGGGGACCTATCACTGCACCGGCGCCGGCGTGACCAGCCGGGCCGGGCTTGCCGATGCCGTCTTCGAGCTTTCCGCCGCAGCGACCGGCCGGCGGGCGGCGGTCATCCCGATTGCCACCGCGGATTATCCGACGCCGGCGCGGCGGCCGGCCAATTCGTGCCTCGATTGCAGCAAGATCGAACGGGCGTTCGGCATCGTCCCGCGGCCCTGGCGCGACGGCCTCGCCCGCATGCTGGCGCAATTGCATGGCGAGCACGCCCGGGCAGGCCCATGAAAGGCATCATCCTCGCCGGCGGCTCCGGCACCCGGCTGTATCCGCTGACATTGGCGGTCAGCAAGCAGCTACTGCCGGTCTACGACAAGCCGATGATCTATTACCCGCTGACCACCCTGATGCAGGCCGGCATCCGCAAGATATTGGTGATCACGACGCCGGCGGACCGACAGCGCTTCACAGCGCTGCTCGGGGATGGCGGCCGGTGGGGCCTGTCGATCGCCTATGCCGAGCAGCCGCGACCCGAAGGGATTGCGCAAGCCTTTCTGATCGGACGGGAATTCATCGGCGGCGACAGGGTCGCGCTGGTGCTCGGCGACAACGTGCTTTACGGCGCCGGCCTGGCGGCGATCCTGCAGCAGGCGGCGGCGCGGCCGGGCGCGGTTATCTTCGCCTATCAGGTGAGCCACCCCGAGGCCTATGGCGTGGTCGAATTCGACGCGCGGGGCAGGACGATTGCGATCGAGGAAAAGCCGCGGCGCCCGCGCTCGCAATGGGCGGTGACCGGGCTCTATTTCTACGACAGCGGCGTTGTCGACATCGCCGCTGGGCTGAAGCCTTCGGCACGCGGCGAGCTCGAGATCACCGATCTCAACAATGCCTATCTCGAGCGCGGCCGGCTGACGGTCGAAAAGCTGGGCCCCGGCTTTGCCTGGTTCGATACCGGGACGCCCGAATTCCTGCTCGAAGCGGCCGAGTTCGTCCGCACCATCGAGATGCGGCAGGGCCTCAAGATCGCCTGCATCGAGGAAGAAGCCTTTCGGCTCGGCCTGATCGACCGGGCGCAGCTGCTCGCGCTCGCCGGGCAATTAGGCAACGGCGAATACGGGCGTTATCTCCGCGGCGTGTTGGATTAGGCGGGGACGTTCGCGGGCGTGAAGTGCCGCCGCCCCGTCCGGCGGTTCAGCGCAGCGGGCGCAGCAGGCGGAACGGGTTGGGCAGGCGCTCGGTCGCCGCCTCCAGACCGCGACGGGCGCGGCCGATGCGCGCGGCGTCGGCGAGACGGCGCTCGACAAAGGCGCTGGTGTCGGCAAACCCCTCGGAGCGGTCTTCGAGCCAATAGAGCACGGTGGCGGCCCAAATCGCGGCGAGGGTGAGGCGCTTTGTGTAAAAGCTGAAATCGGTCGAGCTGTCGCCGGCGGCGTACCAGATGCCGTCGACCGTCTCGTAAAGCAGCCGCAAGGCAAGCGGCGCGTGCAGCGGCAATGCCAGGACCGCAAGCCCGCGGCGCACCGCTTCGCGCCAGGGCGCCACGGTTTCGAGCCGGATGCCGATGGCGAGTGCAATGCGCTCCGACGCGCGCAGCGGTTCGAGCGGCAGGGTTTCGAGCCGATCGAGCATTTGCCGGTCGGCCCACCGGCTGAAGCCGGCGACGAGATCGGGCCCACCACGCGGAAACAGTGCCATCGCCTCCTCGGCCGGCATGCCGACGCGCCGCGCGGCTGCGCGCAGCGCCGCGCGCGACCAGCCGTCGAACGGCACGTCGGGCAGCACCGCCTCGATCAGTGCCGTGCGCTGGCTTTCCGCGAGCGGGCTCTTCATGCCGTTCGCCTTTCGGCGAGAAAGGCGGCGAGGTCGATCGGGTGGCGCTGCAACTCCTCGAGGAAGACGAGCAGGCGATGGTCCGTCATCCGCTGCGGGTAGAGAATGCCGTCGAGGTGGTCGCATTCGTGCTGGACGACGCGGGCGTGGAAGCCTTCGGCCTCGCGCTCGATCAGTTCGCCGTCGAGGCCCAACGCGCGATAGCGGATGCGCAGGTGGCGCGGGACGACGCCGCGCAACCCGGGGACCGACAGGCAGCCTTCCCAGCCGAGCGCCCGCTCGCGGCCGACGAGCTCGACCACCGGATTGACCATCACGGTCAGATCCTGCTCGACATCGCCCGGCATATCGCTGAGGCGATCCGCGTCGACCCGAAAGACGACGATCCGCCAGGGCTGGTGAATTTGGGTTGCGGCGAGGCCGGTGCCGCCGGCATCCGCCATCGTCTCGATCATGTCCTCGGCGAGCCGGCGTACCCACGGCGCGGTCGGGTCGTCGACCGCCTCGGCGGGCGTGCGCAGCACCGGATGGCCCATGCGGGCGATTTTCAAGAGCGCCATTCCCGCTATATGTGGCGTATTGCGGCCGCGGTAAAGCGCCTGCTTCACAGCTCTCGGGAGGGATGCTAAAATCCGATTCCGGCACTGCCCGCTGTGGAGAGAAGTCCCGTGCAAGTCCTCGTCCGCGACAACAACGTCGACCAGGCCCTCCGAGCCCTGAAGAAAAAAATGCAGCGCGAGGGCGTGTTTCGGGAAATGAAGCTGCGCCGCAATTACGAGAAGCCTTCGGAGCGGCGGGCGCGCGAAAAGGCCGAGGCGGTCCGCCGTTATCGCAAGGTGCTGCGCAAACGGATGGAGCGCGAAGGCTTCTGAGCCCACGGAGACCGTCGAAACCGGCCGAGCAAATCAACCGGGCCCGGGACCTGGTTCTCCCGCTTCAAAGCGCTTTCTCGACGCCGATGCCGATCGACCGCGAGAACTCGCTCGGCCGGTGAGCGCGTAGCGCCGCCGTGACCGGCGCGCGCATATCCCGCAAGATCATCGAAACCCCGCCGATTGCGCAGTACGATCGCGCGGCACGGCGCCCTCTCGCGGCTCGGGGATGAGCGGGGATGAACACCACGCTGACGCTTATCGATCTCGCCGGGACCATCGCGCTCCTGCTGTGGGGCGTGCACATGGTGCAGAGCGGGATTCAGCGTGCCTTCGGGCCGAATTTGCGGCGCGTCCTCGGCACCGCGCTCGGCGGCCGCGGCAAGGCGTTTCTCGCGGGGCTCGGGATCACCGCCGTGCTGCAGAGCAGCACCGCGGTCGGGCTGATGGTCACCGGCTTCGCCGCGGGCGGGCTGGTCGATCTGGTGCCGGGACTCGCCGCGATGCTCGGCGCCAATGTCGGCACGACCTTGATCGTGCAGCTTCTGTCGTTCGACATCTCGCGGGTGGCCCCGCTCTTCATCCTGGTCGGGGTGATGATGTTCCGCCGCGGCAACGTTACCCGAACCCGCGATCTCGGGCGGGTCGGGATCGGCCTCGGGCTGATGCTGATCGCGCTCGGCCAACTCTTGACCGTGCTGACCCCTTACGAGGATGTGCCGAGCCTGCGGCTGTTGATGGGCGCCATCGCGACGGTGCCGGTGATCGACGTGATCCTGGCCGCCGCGTTCACCTGGGCGGCGCATTCGAGCGTCGCGGTGGTGCTGCTGACCATGTCCTTTGCCGCCCAGGGCGTGGTGCCGCCGCACGCGGCCTTTGCCCTCGTTCTCGGCGCCAATCTCGGGACCGCCTTGAACCCGCTGCTCGAAGCCGGCTCGAACGGCGATCCGGCCGCCAAGCGCCTGCCGGTCGGCAATCTCGTGAACCGGCTGGTCGGCTGCGTCCTCGGGCTGCTGCTGCTCGGCACGATCGGTCCGTGGCTGGTCTCGTTGGAGCCGAATTCGTCCCGGGCGGTAGCCGATTTTCACACGCTCTTCAACCTCGTCATGGCCGCGCTGTTCTTCCCGGTGCTGCGGCCGTTCGCCGGGCTGCTGACCCGGTTCCTGCCGGCGCGCGCCGTCCCGGCCGATCCGTCGCGGCCGGTCTATCTCGATCAGGCGGCGCTGGAGACGCCGGCGGTCGCGCTCGCCGCGGCGGCGCGCGAGGCATTGCGCATGGCCGACGTGCTCGAAACCATGCTGCAGGCGGCCCTGGAGGCGCTCGATCGCGGCGACCGCAAGCGCATCGGCGAGGGCAAGCGCCTCGACGACGTGCTCGACCGGCTGAACGCCGCGATCAAGGCCTACCTGACCGCGCTCGATCACGAAACCCTCGACGCTGAAGACGACCGGCGGCTGTCCGAGATCCTCGCCTTCATCACCAACCTCGAACATGCTGGCGACATCGTCGAGCACGGCGTGATGGCGGCCGCGGCAAAGCGGATCAAGCGCAACCTGTCGTTCTCGACCGAAGGGACGGGCGAGATGCGCGAGATGCTGCAGCGTCTGGCGACCAACGTTCGCACCGCCGCCGCGGTGTTTATGACCGACGATCTGCGCGCCGCGCGCGGGCTGCTCGGCGAAAAGGAAGTGTTCCGCGATCTCGAAAATCGCGCGACCGAGGCGCATTTCGCGCGCATCCGCGCCGGCCGGGTGGAGAGCGTCGAAACCAGCGCCCTTCATCTCGATTTGCTGCGCGACCTGAAGCGGATCAACGCCCATATCGCCGCCGCCGCCTACCCGGTTCTCGAAAAGCGCGGCGAATTGCTGTCGAGCCGCCTGAGACAGGAGAGTTGAGCCCTCTACGCCCCTACATTTGCGGGATTCGCAGCAGGGAGCCTGCGCCGCTGTATTGACGCTTTCCGCCCTCGCCCATAAGTTGACCGGCAGGGCAAATGTCCATATCTCAATGGATCGCGGAGAATCACGTTGGCGACCTTGCCAGTCTCGCCGGCGTTGCCATTTCGATTGTAGGGTTTGTCGTGACCGTCTGGAACGTCCGGCGGTCAAAGTCCGCGGCCGAGCGGGCGGAGGCGGCGGCGAACGAGGCACGACGCGCGATGAGGGGCTACCAGACGGTATCTGATCTCGCTTCCGCGATTGCCATTATGGAGGAAGTCAGGCGATTGCATCGACACGGTGAGATTAATTTAATTCTCGACTGATATGGCACCTTACGCAAAGCGCTGGTAGGGGTCAGAAAACTCGCTGAGGTATACACGTATGGGGAACGGGGATACGTAGGCCATATTCTGAATTCTGAAGGTAGGACGGTCAATTCCTTCAGCGACGATGATATCAAACGGGAAGGTTTGGATCGGATGGCAGCGCTCTACCAAAAGGGGCGACGGCAGGCGCTTAGTGCCGACAAAGCACTCGACGAAATATTGAGCCAGCTAAGTGATACGCATTGAACCCGGCCGGGCATGCGCACCGGCTATTGAACTGTGACGGGCGGTGGGGTCGCCCTGGGATGTCTTTCTACGGTCACGCAACCGCCGCGATTCGAGCTTAATGCTGCACCGCCGCATTGACGGCGCCCGGCCGCGACCATAAGTTCGGCCGCGGGACACGGCCCCTCGGCGGGCCGCTTCTGTTTATCAAGGAATGGCGCCATGAAGCCGACGCGGCGGCCGCGCAACCCGTGCTTCTCGTCCGGCCCCTGCGCCAAACGGCCGGGGTGGTCGCCGGCGGTGCTGGAGGCGGCGCTGGTCGGGCGCTCGCACCGCTCCGCCATCGGCCTGGCGCGGCTCGTCGAAACCGTCGACCGGTCGCGCGCGATCCTCGGGGTTCCGGCCGACTGGCGCGTCGGCATTGTCGCGGGCTCCGACACCGGCGCGATCGAGATCGCGATGTGGTCGCTGCTCGGCGCGCGCGGCGTCGACATGCTGGCCTGGGAGAATTTCGGCGAGGGCTGGGTCGAGGATGTCAAGCAGCTGAAGCTCGCCGATGTGCGGATCCTGCATGCTCCCTACGGCAAGCTGCCTGATCTGCGCCAGGTCGATCCGGCGCGCGATGTGGTCTTCCCGTGGAACGGCACGACCGCCGGGGTGCGGATCCCCAACGGCGACTGGATCGCCGCCGACCGCCAGGGCCTCGCGATCTGCGACGCGACCTCGGCCGTGTTTGCGATGCGGCTGCCCTGGGACAAGCTCGATGTCGTCACCTGGTCGTGGCAGAAGGCGCTGGGCGGCGAGGCGGCGCACGGCATGCTGGCCCTGTCGCCGCGCGCGGTCGAGCGGCTGGAGAGCTATACCCCGCCCTGGCCGCTGCCCAAGCTGTTCCGGCTGACCGCGAAGGGTAAATTGATCGAGGGCGTGTTCCGCGGCGAGACGATCAACACGCCGTCGCTGCTGTGCGTCGAGGATGCGCTCGATTCGCTGAAATGGGCGGAATCGGTCGGTGGGCTCGACGGGTTGATCGCGCGCTCGGAGCGGAACCTTGCGGCGGTGGCGGCCTGGGCCGGGCGCACCCCCTGGATCGAGTTCCTGGCCGAGGACCCGGCGGCCATCTCATGCACCTCGCCGCAGCTCAAGATCACCGATCCGTGGTTCGCCGGCGCTGTCGCCCGACGAGCGCTTCCGGACGGTGCGGGCGATGACCCGGCGGCTCGAAGAGGAGCACGCCGCCTACGACATCGCCAGCCATCGCGCCTCGCCGCCCGGCATCCGCATCTGGACCGGAGCCACGGTCGAGGCCACCGATGTCGAGGCCCTGATGCCGTGGCTCGACTGGGCCTGGGATGAGCAGCGCCATGCGGCGAAAGCCGCCTAATCCACAATGAGGCGGTGAGACGAAAGAGCTTGCCTGCGATCCGGAAGGCACGGATCGAAAGGAAGCGATCTCGCTGTCCCATTGCCTCTGTGGTGATTTTCCAATCGGAGGCGGTAAATGCCGAAAGTATTGATTTCCGATGCTTTGAGCCCGCGCGCGGCGGAGATCCTGACAGCGCGCGGTGTCGAGGTCGATATGCTGCCGGGGATCGGCGCCGTAGAGCTGAAGAGCCGCATCGGCGGTTATGACGGGCTCGCCGTGCGCTCGGCGACCAAGGTCACGGCCGAACTGATTGCCGGCGCGCCGCAGCTCAAAATCGTCGGACGGGCCGGGATCGGCGTCGACAATATCGATGTCGCGGCGGCGACGCAGCGCGGCATCGTCGTCATGAACACGCCCTACGGCAACTCGATCACCGCCGCCGAGCACACGATCGCGCTGCTGTTCGCGCTGTGCCGGCAGATCCCGGCCGCCGACCGCTCGACCCAGACCGGCAAGTGGGAGAAGGCGCGCTTCATGGGCGTCGAGCTGACCGGCAAGACGCTCGGCATCGTCGGCTGCGGCAATGTCGGCGCCAGCGTCGCCGAGCGCGCGCTCGGGCTGCGCATGAAGGTCGTTGCCTACGACCCGTTCCTGTCGGCCGAGCGCGCCGTCGCTCTCGGCGTCGAGAAGGTGGCATTCGACACGTTGCTGGCGCGCGCCGATTTCGTCACCTTGCACACGCCGCTGACCGACGCGACGAGAAACCTGATCGACAGCGCCGCGATCGCCCGGATGAAGCGCGGGGTGCGGCTGATCAATTGCGCGCGCGGCGGCCTCGTCGTCGAGGAGGACCTCGCCGCCGCCCTCGACAGCGGCCATGTCGCGGGTGCGGCGATCGATGTCTTTGTCGACGAGCCGGCCCTCAAGAATCCGCTCTTCGGCCGTGACAACGTCGTCGCCACCCCGCATCTCGGCGCCGCCACGGCCGAGGCGCAGGAGAACGTGGCGGTGCAGATCGCCGAGCAGATGGCCGATTTCCTGCTGACGGGCGCGGTCTCGAACGCTGTCAACGTGCCCTCGCTGACCGCCGAGGAGGCGCAGCGGATCAGGCCTTATATCAAGCTTGCCGAGCAGCTCGGCAGCTTTGTCGGACAGCTGACCGAAACCGGCATTACCGCGGTCGCGGTCGAATATGAAGGGGCGATCGCCGAACTCAGCGTCAAGCCGCTGACCGCGATCGCGCTGACCGGGCTGCTGGCGCCGCAGCTCGCCTCGGTCAACATGGTCAATGCACCGGTCGTCTGCCGCGAGCGCGACATCCGCGTCAGCGAGACGCGGCGCGCCGAGCCCGGCGATTACCAGACCCTGATCCGGGTGGTGGTGACGCCGAACGGACCGCCGGCCGAGCGGCGCCCGCGCGAGGTCGCCGGCACCTTGTTCGGCGGCGACAAGCCGCGTCTCGTCTCGGTCGAGGGCATCCCGCTCGAAGCCGAGCTCGGCGGCAACATGCTGTTCGTGCGCAATCTCGACAAGCCGGGCTTTATCGGCGCGCTCGGCAACGCGCTTGGTGCGGCCCAGGTCAACATCGCCACCTTCCACCTCGGCCGGACGGCGCCCGGCGGCGACGCGATCGCGCTTGTCGAGATCGACCAGGCGCTGACGCCGGCCATCCTCGACACGGTTCGCGCCCTGCCCAACGTGATCCAGGTCAAAGCGCTCCGCTTCTGAGCCGGCCGCACCTGTCGCGCGGAGGACACTGAAGGGCCGGAAAAGCCGCCGCCGGCTACCGTCGCCCTGCCGCGCGCTGTCCGACCCGTTCCGGCGCCGGCGTCGCCGGCAATCCCGCGTCGAGTTGAGGATCGGCGGCGCGGGCGATTTTTACGAGGGCTTGCAGCAGGCGGGCGACGCCGGTGAGCCGCGTCTTCTCGTCGTCCCAGTTGCGCAGATAGACGATCTTGTGGTCGGGGCGGAGCTTCAAGGTGCCGGCGTTGCGCTGCATCAGCTCTACGAGGCCTGCCGGATTGCCGAAACGGTTGCCGCGCAGCGTGACGACCGCGCCCTTCGGGCCGGCCTCGACGCGCTCAACCCCGGCCTCGCGGCAAGCGCGCTTGATCGCAATGATTTGCAGCAGGTTCTCGACCTCGGCCGGCAATCGGCCGAAGCGGTCGATCAGCTCGGCGGCAAAGGCGTCGATCTCGCGCCGGTCGGTCAATGCGGCGATACGGCGGTAGAGCCCGAGTCGGACGCCGAGATCGGCGACGTAGTCCTGCGGGATCAGGACCGGGGTGCCGATCGTGATCTGCGGGCTCCATTCCTCGACGGCGGGGGCATCGCCCTCTGCGCTGCGCGCCGTCGCCACCGCCTCTTCGAGCATGTGCTGGTAGAGTTCGATGCCGACCTCGCGGATATGGCCCGACTGCTCGTCGCCGAGCAGGTTGCCGGCGCCGCGGATGTCGAGGTCGTGGCTCGCCAGCTGAAAGCCGGCGCCGAGATTGTCCAAGGTCTGCATGACTTCGAGCCGGCGTTGCGCCGTCGCCGAAAGCTGCTTCTTCTCGGGCAGGGTCAGATAGGCGTAGGCGCGAACCTTGGCCCGGCCGACGCGTCCACGCAGCTGATAGAGCTGGGCCAGCCCGAACATGTCGGCACGGTGCACGATCAAGGTGTTGGCCGACGGGATGTCGAGGCCCGATTCGATGATGTTGGTCGACAGCAGCAAGTCGTAGGCGCGCTCGTCGAACGCGGTCATTACCGCCTCGAGCTGGGACGGCGCCATGCGGCCATGCGCCGTCGCGTGCTTGATCTCGGGTACGATCTCGCGCAGCCGCCGGGCGACCTCGTCGAGATCGGCGATGCGCGGCACGACGTAGAACACCTGGCCGCCGCGGTCGCGCTCGCGCATGATCGCCTCGCGGATCGTCACCGGGTCGTAGGGCATCACGAAGGTGCGCACGGCCAGCCGGTCGATCGGCGGCGAGGCGATCAGGCTCATCTCGCGCACCCCCGACAAGGCCAATTGCAGGGTGCGCGGGATCGGCGTCGCGGTCAGGGTCAGCACATGGACATCGGCCTTGAGCTGCTTCAGCTTTTCCTTTTGCGAGACGCCGAAATGCTGCTCCTCGTCGACGATCAGCAGGCCGAGATGGGCGAACCGCACGTCCTTCGCCAATAGCGCATGGGTGCCGATCACGATGTCGAGGCGGCCGTCGGCCAATTCCTCTTTGACCGAGCGTGCTTCCTTGGCCGGCACCAGCCGCGACAATTGGGCGACGCGCAGCGGCAATCCGGCAAAGCGCTCGGTAAAGCTGCGGAAATGCTGCCGGGCCAGCAGGGTGGTCGGCACGATGACCGCGACCTGGCCGCCGGCCATCGCCGCGATAAAGCCGGCACGCAACGCCACCTCGGTCTTGCCGAAGCCGACATCGCCGCAGATCAGCCGGTCCATCGGCTTGCCCGAAGCCAGGTCGGCCAGAGTGTCGGCGATCGCGTTCAGCTGGTCCTCGGTCTCGGGATAGGGAAAACGGGCGGCGAATTCCTCGTAGATTCCTTCCGGCGGGGTCAAGGTTTCGCCCGGCCGCACTTGGCGCTCGGCGGCGACCCGGATCAGCTCGCCGGCGATGTCGCGAATGCGCTGCTTGACCCGGGCCTTGCGCGACTGCCAGGCGACCCCGCCCAACCGGTCGAGCTGGACCCCGGCATCCTCGGAGCCGAAACGCGACAGCACCTCGATGTTCTCGACCGGGACGAACAGCTTGTCGTCGCCGGCATAGAGCACGCGCAGGCAATCATGCGGTGCACCGGCGACGTCGATCGTCTCCAGCGCCTCGTAGCGGCCGATGCCGTGGTCGGCATGGACGATGAGATCGCCCGGCGACAGGTTGGTAGCCTCGGCAATGAACTGGTCGAGATTGCGCCGCCGCCGCGGCGTGCGCGCCAGCCGGTCGCCAAGGATGTCCTGCTCGCCGAGCACAACCAGCGCGCCGGTCGTAAAGCCCTGCTCGAGCGGCAACACCGCAAGCCCGACCGACGAGCCCGGCAATGCCGCAAGCGCTTCGCCATCGGCGATCCGGCGCAGATCGGACACGCCGCGCTCGCGCAGGACGCCGAGGAGCCGTTCGGCCGAGCCCTGGCTGAAGGCGGCAATCGCGGTCTTGTGGCCCGATTTGCGCTCGGCTTCGAGGTAGTCGCGCACCGCTTCGAACAGCGCCACCCTGGGATCGGCACGTTCGATAACGAAATTGCGCACCGGGCGGGCGCCGGCATCGAATTGGTCGCCGCTGCCTGCGGGCGAGGCGAAGGGCGACAATTGAACGGCCGTCCGTCCGGAAAGCGCGCTCTGCCATTCGCGCTCGTCGAGATAGAGCCGGTCAGGGCGGAGCGCACGATAAACCGGGGCGCCGGCGCGCGCAGCACCGGTCACGTTGCGCCGCGCCGCGTAAAATTCAGCGATCTGGTCGAACCGGTGGGCGCGGACCTCGCTCGCCTGATGGTCGAACGACAGACCGGCGCCGGGCAGGTAATCGAACAGGGTTTCGAGCCGCTCGTAATACAGCGGCAGCCAGTGCTCCATGCCGACATAGCGGCGCCCGGCGCTGACCGATTCGTAGAGCGGATCGTCGGTGCCGGTGGCGCCGAATTCCTCGCGGTAGCGCTGCCGGAAACGGCGGACCGCATCGTCGTCGAGCAGCACCTCGCTGACCGGGCGCAGGATCGACTCGGCCGCGGTGCCGGTCGAACGCTGGCTCAACGGGTCGAAGCGGCGGATGCTTTCCAGCGCGTCGCCGAAGAAATCGAGACGCAGCGGCTGCGCCTCGCCCGCCGGATAGAGATCGACGATGCCGCCGCGCACGGCGAACTCGCCCGACTCGCGCACGGTGTCGGTGCGGATGTAGCCGTTGTTGCGGAAAAAGCTCTGCAGCCGGTCGAGCCCGATATGCCCGCCGGGGCGCAGGGCCAGCACGCGGCCGTCGAACAGCCGCCGCGGCGGCACCCGCTGCACCAGCGCGTTGACCGTCGTCAGCACGATCGGCGGGGCCGCGGTCTCGGCCGAGGCCAGCCGGGTCAAGGTGTCGATGCGCCGGCTGAGAATCTCGCCATTGGGCGACACTCGGTCATAGGGCAGGCAATCCCAGGCGGGAAACGTCAGCGCCTCGATCCGTGGATGAAAAAAGGCGAGCGCGGCGGCAAGGCGCGCCATCCTGCCGTCGTCGCGGCAGACATGCAGCCAGCGCCGGGCCGCGCCTTCGCCGACGAGCCGGCCGATGACCGCCGCGTCATACCCTTCGGGCGCGCCGAACAGCGTAACCGCCCGCGCCCGTTCGCCGAGCGAGCGGGCGAGTTGGTCGATCGCGGTCATCGTTCCCCCGCTACGTCGACCCCGAATCTCAACCCGCCAGTGTCATTCCGGGGCGCGGGCTCCGCTCGCGAGCCCGGAAGCCAGGAACACAGGCATCTCCGGCATCGGCGCTGGCCGGGCACACCTCGTCTCGGTCCGTGCGCATGGATTCCGGGCCCGACCCGGTGGGTCGTCTCGGCACGACGAAGAATAAGCTCCATGCGTCTATTTAGCGGGCGGAGCGCAGCGGAAGGCGAGCAGCAGCCGCGTCACGTCGTGGTCGTGCGCGGGCGGCGGCGCGGCCCGGCCGGTGATCCAGTCGTAGAGATCGGCGTCGGCGCATTCGAGCAGCTTTTCGTAGCGGTCGAGCTGGGCCCCGTCGAACCCGGCGAGATGGGCCTCGGCAAAGCGGCCGAGGATCAGATCGCTTTCCCGCGTCCCGCGATGCCAGGACCGGAATAGGAGCCGCTTGCGGCGGATGTCTGGTGATGCGGTCACTCGGTGCTCTTGGCGGTACCTGCGGCGAGATATAGAGATCATTCGTGCGTCCCGCCATCCTCGATAGGCTCTTCGCGCCGGTAACGGCGCTGCCCGGCATCGGGCCGCAGCTGGCCAAGCTGTTCGAGCGCGTCGCCGGCCCGCTCGTCGTCGACCTGTTATGGCATTTGCCCTGCGGCATCGTCGACCGCCGCGCCACGCCGCCGATCCGCGATCTCGAAGCCGAGCGGGTCGTGACCGTCCATGTGCGAATCGAGGCGCACGAGCCCGGCACCGGGCGCCGGCCCTACCGCGTGCTGTGCGCCGACGATACCGGGGTGCTGACGCTCGTCTATTTCAACGTCAGGAGCGACTACCTCGCGCGCCTGTTCCCGATCGGCGCCGAGCGCGTGGTCAGCGGCCGGGTCGAGTTCTACAACGGCATGCCGCAGATCGCGCATCCCGATCTCGTGCTGCGGCCCGACGAGCTCGACCGCTGGAAGCCGATCGAGCCGATCTATCCGCTGACCGCCGGGCTGGCGCCGCGCCTCGTGCAGAAGACCGTGATGGCCGCGCTCGACCGGCTGCCGCGGCTGCCCGAATGGCTCGACCCGGCGCTCCGGGAGCGGCGCGGCTGGCCCGAATGGGGCAAGGCCGTGCGCGAGGCCCACGCACCCACCGCCGAAGCGGAGCTTTCGCCGGCGGCGCCGGCGCGCGAGCGTCTCGCCTATGACGAGGTGTTCGCAAGCCAGCTCGCGGTCGCGCTGGTGCGCGCGCGCCGCCGCCGGCACAAGGGCCGGGCGACCGTCGGATCGGGCGCGTTGACCGCCCGCGCCGAGGCCGGGCTCGGCTTCGCATTAACCGGCACGCAGCGTCTCGCCATCGCCGAGATTGCCGCCGAGATGGCGCAGCCGCGGCGCATGATGCGGCTGCTGCAGGGCGATGTCGGCAGCGGCAAGACCGTCGTCGCGCTGCTGGCGATGCTGACTGCGGTCGAGAGCGGCGCCCAGGCCGCGCTGATGGCGCCGACCGAGCTGCTCGCGCGCCAGCACCACGCGACCTTGCGGCGGCATGCGGCCGCGGCCGGCGTCGAGATCGGCTTTCTGACCGGGCGCGAAAAGGGCAGGGCGCGCGACGCGGCGATCGCCGGCCTCGCCTCGGGCCTGACCCCGATCGTCGTCGGCACCCACGCTTTGCTCCAGCGCGATGTCGAATTTCGCGACCTCGCGCTCGTCGTCATCGACGAGCAGCACCGCTTCGGCGTCGAGCAGCGGCTGGGCCTGGCGGCAAAGGGCCGCGACGCCGATACCTTGCTGATGAGCGCCACCCCGATCCCGCGCACCCTGATGATGACCGTCTATGGCGATCTCGACGCGTCGCGGCTGACCGAAAAGCCGCCGGGACGGTGCCCGGTCGACACCCGCACGGTGGCGCTCGAACGCATCGACGATGTCGTCGCGGCGGTCGGCCGCGCAATTGCCGACAGGGCCAAGGTTTACTGGGTCTGCCCGATCGTCGAGGAATCCGAGACCGCCGACCTCGCCGCCGCGCAGGAGCGCCACATTGCGCTCGCCGCTGTCTGGCCGGGCCGGGTGGGTCTCGTGCACGGCCGGATGAAGGCCGTCGAAAAGGACCGCGCGATGGCGGGTTTTGCCGGGGGCGCCACGGATGTGCTGGTGGCGACGACGGTGGTCGAGGTCGGCGTCGACGTGCCCGCCGCGACGGTGATGGTCATCGAGCGCGCCGAGCGCTTCGGCCTCGCCCAGCTGCACCAGCTGCGCGGCCGCATCGGGCGCGGCGACAGGCCGTCGACTTGCCTGCTGCTGTACCAGTCGCCCTTGGGCGCGGTGGCGCGGCAGCGCTTGCAGATCCTGCGCGAGACCGAGGACGGCTTTCGCATCGCCGAGGAGGATCTGCGGCTGCGCGGCGCCGGCGAGGTCCTGGGGACGCGCCAGAGCGGGCTGCCGAGCCTGCGCCTCGCCGATCTCGCGGCGCATGAGGCGCTGATCCCGATCGCCCACGACGACGCCCGCCTCGTCCTCGACCGCGACCCGCACCTCGAAAGCGAGCGCGGCCAGGCCTTGCGCACTCTCCTCTACCTGTTCCGCCGCGACGAGGCGGTGCAGTATCTGCGCGCCGGCTGAGTGCTCAGCCCTCGATGCCTAGCAGCTTCGCCGCGGTGCCGCCGAGGATCGCGATGCGCTCGTCGTCGCTGAGGCCAGGGATCGACAGGATGTGGTCGACCGGAACGCGGTTCCACGGGAATGGGTAGTCGGTGCCGACCAGGACCTGGCCGACGCCGCTTTCGGCGATCAGGTGGCGCATCCCCTCCGGCGTAAACATGATCGAGTCGAAAAAGAGCTGGCCGTCCTTCAGGTACTGGGTCGGTTTTTTCTTGGGCAGCGGGCCGACGCGGTCCGGGAAGGTCGTGATGACCGCGTCCGAGCGTGCGGCATAGGAGGGCAGGAAGCCGCCGCCATGCGCGGCGCAGATCTTGAGTCCCGGGAAGCGGTCGAGCGTGCCCTCGAAGATCAGATGCGACAGCGCGATCGTGGTTTCGAGCGGGTTGCCGATCGTGTTGGTCAACAGCCCGCTGCCCTTGAGCCGGCCGCTCGGCTCCAATTCCCTCGTGCCGAGCGGGTGCATGAAGATCAGGATGCCCAGCTCCTCGGCCTTGGCCCAGACCGGGTGGAATTTCGGGTCGGCCAGCTCCTGCCCGGCGACACTGCCGCCGACAGACAGGCCGCGCAGCCCCAAGGTCTTGACCGCATGATCGAGCTGTTCGACGGCGAGAGACGGGTGCTGCATTGCCACCGTCGCAAAGGCGACAAAGCGGTCCGGCGTCGCGGCGCAGAATTCGGCCAGCTTTTCGTTCTGGATCTTGATCAGCTCGGCCGCCGCATCGCGGTCCGCGCGATACCAATAGGGGTTGATGCTGAGCGCTTCGACATCGATCCCCTCGGCGTCCATTTCCTGGATGCGGTCCGAGAGGTTCGCCCACAACAATCCCGGCGCCTCCAGCGGATGGCTGATCACGGCCGCCGCCTCCGGAACGATGGTATGGGCGTGGATGTCGACGGTCTTGACCCGTTTGCCGTTGACCACGACCTCACGCCGCCGCGCCGGCTGCGCCCGCCCACCAGCCGGAGCCGGGCCTGACGCGGCCGCGGTCATCGCGCAGCCGACAAAGGCAATGCCCGCCATGGCGCTCGACAGCAATTCCCCGGTGATAGCCATACTTCCCCTCCTCGATCGATCCCGATGCAGTTCGCGGCGAGCCTACTACGCCTTGATCCCGAAATCCTGCCCGTTCCAGCCCCGAGCGATCCGTCTGCGGTCTTGCCGCATCGTGTCAATGGAACCGCGGCATGACCTCTTCGCATAAGAGGCGCATCGCGGTCATCACCTGCTGGTGGGGGATCAGGCCGCCGCAATTCAGCTCGGCCAGGATGCCGTCGATGCCCAGCTCTTCCTGCAAGACGCGCAGCTGCTCGCCGACCATGTCCGGCGTGCCGACCAACACCTGGCCCTGCAATGCCTCGTCATAGGTCAGGCTCTCGAGCCGTTTGAGCCGCTCGCCCCGCCCCTCGATCGCGCGCGTGCCGGCGCGGGACATCGAGTCGCGCAGCCGCTCGGTCTGCTCGCGGTAGAAATGCATCAGGCTTTCCCGCGGCTCTTCCCGCGCCTGGCTCGCGGTTTCGGCGAGATAGGTCGGCACCCGCAGATAGACCTGTCCCCGCCCCGGATGTCCGGCCGCCGCATAAGCCTCGCGGTATTCCCGAATCGCCGGGGCAAATTCGGCAAAGGAGCCGTGGCGGGCATTGAGGAAGATCGGCAGGCCGCGCGCGCCGACCGCCGGGTAGGTGTCCGGGCTGGCGGCGGCGACCCGGATCGGCGGGCACGGCTTCTGAAACGGTCTCGGCGTGACGGCGATGTTGTCGAAGCGGTGGTACCTGCCCTCGTAGTGGACGGCCGGCTGCGACCACGCCTGCTCGACGATGTCGAGCACTTCGGCGAAGCGGTCACGGCTTTCCGCATAGGAGACGCCGTAATCCTCGTAGGTGCGCGGCAACCCGCTGCGGCCGACGCCGAAGATCAGCCTGCCGCGGCTGATCTGATCGACCGTCGCGGCCTCCTCGGCGAGCCGCAGCGGGTGGCACAGCGGCAACACCTGGACCGCAATGCCGATCTTGATGCGGCGGGTGCGGGCGGCGATCGCGCTGGCAATGCTGAGCGGCGCCGACAGCACCGAGCGTTGCGGGTCGAAATGCAGCTCGGCCAGCCACATCACATCGAGGCCCCATTCCTCGGCCGCATCGATCTGCGCGAACGCCTCTTCGAAGGTGTCGGCGTCGGTCCGGCCGGGCAATGCCGGAAACTGGTGAAACATGCCGAATTCCATGGTGACGGTCTCCTTGTCTGCGGTCTTGGCTGGCCGGCAGCGCTATCACGCTCGGCGCCATCGTGGACAGGGCCGGGAGGGGCTGCAAGAGGGCACGAGCGGCAAAAGACAAAAGCGCAGCCGGCAACGGCTAGACCGGCATCGTGCGCCGCTGGTGCGCGCGGCCGATGATCGCCGTCTCCTCGCGGTGGCCGGCGATGACCCGCACCCCTTCGTCGAGCTTGGCGACGATGTTTTCCGGGGTGCAGGTTTCGAGAAACGGCACCCGGTTCTTGCGGCAGGCGGCAAAGACGCGGGCGCGCGCCTCCTGCATTTCCGGCGGGTAGGGCTCACGCGGGACGGCCGCATAGCCGAGGGCGAGGCCCAGATCGCCCGGCCCCAATTCGGCAAAGCCGAGGCCGGGCACGGCGAGGATCGCCTCGCAATCGGCGATCCCCTCGGGGCTTTCGAGCTTGACCCCGAGCAGCAGCTCGCCATCGGGGCTGAGCGGCCAGGGATCGCAGCGCTCGAGGTATTCCTCCGTCGAGATGCCCCAGACCGGCGCTGCGGTCGCCTCGGAGCCGCGGCCCCGCGTGCCGATGCCGAGCGGCATGCCGACACCCCGCACGGCGCCGCGCAGCCGCGCGACCGGCGAGGGCAGCGCCGGATCGACCCCCGCGGCATGGTGCGGATAGCGGCACGCTTCGACAAAGGCGCGCACGGCATCGGCCGATTCCGCCTGGCACAGCAGGATCCCGTGCACGCCGCGGCCGAGGATCTGGCGGAACTGCCAGGCGTTGAAGCGGACATTCGCCGCGTCGGTGCCGTTGACCGGAGCTTCGACGATAACCGCCGGGGTGCGGTGGCCCGAGCGCGCCGGTCCGCCCGCCGCCAGTCCCTTCATGTATTCGGCGAGGCCGGCCATGTCGAACGATCCGTGCTCCATCCCGACATTGATGTAATCGGCCCAGGTTTGCGCGTCCTCGCGCCCCTGCGCCTCGGTCAGCAAATGTCCGCTGTGGCCGCCGACATAATAGATCGCCTGGTCCCGAGCCAACAGCTCAAGCGCCCGGTTGATCCGACTGGCCATGATTTTCTCCTGTGGGGCGGCCGCCTGCGTGGCCGTTGACCGCTCGTCCGATGCCGTTATAGTCGCAGCCCGGCTGCGGGCGTGGCGGAATGGCAGACGCGGCAGACTCAAAATCTGTTGCCAGCAATGGCGTGGAGGTTCAAGTCCTCTCGCCCGCACCAGTGATATCAACATCTTGCGCCCTGGGCTCCCGCCGACCTCGCCATGCGCCATCGGGCCGGGTAAGCAGGAGGTAAGCACCGGACGGCTGGTATCTCCTCCTTATAATACTCCTTTTTTTAGACCCCTAAAGGGTATGGAGCTGTCCGAGCCGTCCGAGCTGTCCGAACGCTGGCGATTTCAAGGGGTTATCGTCGGACAGTTGTAAAACACAACTGTCCGAGCTGTCCGACATGCTGTCCGCAAGCCG
The DNA here is from genome assembly GCA_963814865.1 of uncultured Alphaproteobacteria bacterium. Classification (GTDB taxonomy): domain Bacteria; phylum Pseudomonadota; class Alphaproteobacteria; order ATCC43930; family CGMCC-115725; genus AP-15. The sequence goes on from CAWFEN010000010.1 coordinate 674,796, forward strand.
CCGCCGTTCTCCGCTCTTGCGGAGCCTGAACAGCAACAGGGAAGGGGGCGCGCACCGCCGCGGGGCGGCGGTTTCTCTCAGTCGGCGGGGTCGCCGGTGTCGGCGGGCTGGGCGATGACGATCAGCCGCTCGCGCCCGCGTCCGGTGGCGCGGCTGTCGAGGTCAAGCTCGATGCTTTTGGCGCGCAAGGCCGCTTGGAGCCGCCGCAGTCGGTTTCGGACCTGGTTGGCGGCCGGCCATGACTTGCTCTTGCGCGTCTTCTCGTCGGCAGGGAGGGCGTCGAGCAGTTCCGTCGACGTGCCCGCCCAACGGTGCATCAACCGCTCGTCGAGCGGGGGTTTTGCTGTAAGCGGCTGGGCCTCGATAAACGCGATGATCGCCTGGCTCAGTCCATCGGCGTCGAGCACCGCATCGACCGCATCCTTGCGGTTGCCGAGATAGGCATCGATGAAGCCGGTTTCGTGCCAGCCGAGCCCGTGCCGCGCGGCTGAGATCCAAATCACCCAGTCCGCCATGCGGGTCAGCACCGCCGGAACCTCGCCACGATGCTGCAAGGCGCTCCTGACCGCATCGAGCAAAGCGCCGAAGATCCGCGGACGCACGGGCTCGAATGCGGCGTTGAACTCGGCTTCGGCACGGCGATCGGCTTCGGCGATGGTCGGTGTTGTGATCGCTATCGCGCGGTCGGAGAGGTCGGCGCGCACCGCCGCCTCGGGGATCGCGGTGAACATCTGCGGTCGCTTGAAAAAACGTGACAGTTCTTCATCGTCGGTGTAAAGTATTCGTGAAGATAAACCGCCCCCGGTCGACAACCGGCACATTGCGTCGGAAAGCCAAGGCGGAATGCTCGACAAATTGTCGGTTGCGACCACCCAGGCATTTTTGGCCGCGAGGCACAAAGTCGGCTCGTCGCGCGGTGGGGCGCGGTCGGGAGCCAGGCTCGGATCGACCAGGCTGCGCACCAGCCGCGCGAGCGAGGTCTTGCCGCTGCCCTGCGCTCCGTAGAGCGCCAGGACAGGGTAGGGGCCGCGCGGGTGAAAGGCGCCGACGAGCCAGGCGACTATCAGCTTGAAATCGCCCTCGGTGGCGACGTTGGCGAACTCGCGCAGCTCCTCGATCACGCCGCCTGCTTCCGGCTCGGGCAACGGCAGCATCGCCGGCGCGCGGATGAACTTGACGATTGGCCGCTCGACTACCTTCCAGCCGGCCGCGGTGATCCGCACCGCGCGCCAGGCGGCGTCGGCGAGGTCGACATAGCAGTCCTCGCCGTGCTCGCCGATGCGCAGATAGGGCGTGTGCTCGGCACCGTCGCAGCGTGCGCGCGATTCGATTGTCCCGAGCGCGTCTTGCGTCGCCTGGTTGCTTGCCGCTCGGCCGGTGGACCGAAAGAATTGGTGGGCGAGCCAAAGCTGAAACCCTTTGGAGCGCACCCCCCAGTTTTCGAAATGCCCATTGACCGGCACCGTCGCATAGGCGGTCTGATCGGGCGAGTGCCACAGCTCGGCGCCGTCGACGAGATCGAGCAGCGTGTCGGCCTGGCGCGGTCGCCGGCGTCGGCCGTCACCGTCACCACCTTCGGCCGCCGCTTCGCCTTCGCCGCCGGCGCGGTCTCCGGGAGCCGATCGCCTGGCGGCTTTTGCCGGCGCCGTCGTGGCGGCCGTGGCGAGGAAGGCCGCGGCGCGGGCGCGGTCCCAGCCTTCGGCCAGCGCATCGCCGGCATCCCAGCCGGCCTTGACGCCTTCGGGCGGCGCCAGGATCGCGACCCCGCGGCGCTGCCGGCGAGCCGCCCGGCAACGGCGGCGCCGTATTTTGCCCCGGCCTCGTCGGCATCGGGCCATATAACGACCTGGCGGCCGGCGAGTGGTCGCCAATCGGCTTTTCCCGCGCTCTGTGACCCGTGGGGCGAGGTGATCGCGACATATCCGGGCAGCAGCTCGCCCGCCGCATCGGCGGCTTTCTCGCCCTCGCAAACGACCACCGGCCGGTCCGGGTGTTTCGCCAGCCGGTCGAGCCCGTAGAGCGGCCGCGGCTCGGGCCATGATTTCCAGCGCCACTGGAAGCGCGGCTTGCCGTCGCCGTCATGGCGGCAATAGGTCAGCGGCGCGAATTCCTTGGCGCCGTCCTTCAGGTCGAACCGCCAGATGTAGCCGATTTCCCAGCCCTTACTGTCTCCGTAAATATAGATCGTGGCAGGCTTGCCGTGCTTGAAGTGTTCAGCGGGCGGCGGCGGCGCGATCTTCGGCACCGGCACGATGACGGTCCAGCCGTCCTTCGCCGGCATCGGCTTTGCCGCCGGCGGCTTGCGCGGCGGCCGGCGCGAACGCTCCAGCCGCGTGAATGTTTCGTCAGCCATCGTCGAGCCCCAGCATGCCCGCGAGCCGGCGGGCCGCCTCGACCTGGCTCAGCGAGAACAGGTAGGCTGCGAGGCTTACGGGATCGCCGCCTTTGTCGCCGGTGGCGAAATCGGCCCAGCGCCCGGTATCGAGATTGATCCGGAACGATCCCGGCCGGCGATCGTGCCGGCGCGGGTTCAAGGCGACGAACTCGCGCCCGTTCACCCGGCCGTCCGGCAGCCAGCGGGCGAGGATGTCGCGCAGCCGGCCGAGCGCCGCGCGGTTGACCTCGCCGAAGTCGATGCGGGGCATCGCGTTACGCGCCGGGCGCGCCGTTGACCGCCTCGGGGCTCGTCCCGGGGTCGCTGGTGGACTGGCGCCGATGGCTGGCGACATAGGCCATCACGACGCGCCGTTGGTAACGGACGGCGGTGCCGAGCTTGACGAATTCCGGCCCGGCGCCTTTTTGCCGGTAGGCCTGTAGGGTCCGCTTAGACTGCCCCGTCAGATAGGCGACCTCGATCTCGTAAAGCAAAGCGTCGGGGTCGAGAGGAATCACCCGGCCGGCGGGAACATATCGGGGCGCGCGTCGGCGGCTTGAATTGCGTATGTGGGCATGGACATCTTCCACCGCTCTGGTTGCGATGGCGGACCGTCGCGCCGCGGCCGCTCCCTAAAAAGGGTGGTTTAGAGAGATTTTTCGGATGGCCCGGCGGTGACGGCCGGCGCGGGCCGTCAGCTCTCGCGCCGGCGCGAGGCTTTCGGGGCCGGGATCACCGCCGCATTCTTGCCGCCGAGCGCGCCGGCGATGCGGCTCTCCACCTGGTCGGACAAGGTGCGCAAGGGCGACGGGTCCCGGTTTACGTACCGGCTTGTCATCGCCAGGGTCCGGTGCCCGAGCTTGTCGCGAATCAAGAACGCGTTCGCCCCGGTTGCGCCGGCATAGGTGCCGACCGTATGCCTGAGATCGTGCAGCCGGGCATCGGCCAGCCCGGCCTGCTGGCGCAGCCGTGCCCACGCCGAATTCGACGCTGCTCGCCGATAACGGCTGCGCCGGGTCGAGCCCATGAAACACCCGGCCGTCTGCGCCATCCTCGGGGCGCCGCGCGTCGAGCCAGGCGATCACCAGCGCCCCGACCTGGTGCGTCCGTGCCCCGGTCTTGCTGTCGGCAAGGCCGAGCGACGCCAGCTCCGAATCGACCTGGCTCCAGCGCAGCCCCAATGCCTCGCCGAGCCGGCACCCGGTCAAGGCGAGAAACCGGATCGCGGCGACGATGCCCGGCAATATCGTCGCTTCACGCTCGGCCCGGTCGAGCGCCGCGCCGATGCGCGCGATCTCGGCATCCGAGTAGAACCGCTCGCGCTTCTTCTCGGCATAGCGCTGGATGCCGCGCGCCGGGTTGCTGTGCTCCGGCCGCATGCCCCACAACTCGGCGAGGGCGAGCATCTTCGACAGGATACTCAGCATCAAATTCGCCTGCCGCGGGGCCGTGGCACGCGCCAGGTGCAGGCGGCTGACCTCGCTGCGCGTCACCTCGGCGACGAGCAGCGGGCCGAGCTGGGGCACGATGACCTTTTCGACGATCCGCCGGAATTCCTTGCGGGTCGACGGCTTGTTGAACACGTCGAGATGTTCGGCGAGATACCGTTCGGCGAGGTCCGCGACCCTCGGTGCGTGTCGCGCCAGGCGGCGATCGCCGGCGGGGTCAAGCCCGCGCGCCACTTCGGCGAGCAGTCGGCGCGCCTCCCGGCGCGCCTCGTCGGGGGTCAGCACCCCGGCCTTGCCGATCGTCATCCGCCGGCTGCGCCCGTGCTGGTCGCGGTATTGCAGCACGTAGCTCTTGACGCCGCTCGGCTTGACCCGCAGGCCGAAGCCGGCAAAGGCGTCATCCCACAAGATGCGATCGGCCCCGGCGGGCACGATCGTCTTGATCGTGGAGAGGGTCAGTTTCACATCGGCGCCGGGCTCCGGGTCGCGCGCAACAGACTGTGCCGGCGGCGGCTCGCCCGCAAGGTGCTTCAGCATTTGTCGCCTCCGACGCGGCGCGCCGACACCAGCCGGCCCGTCTCCGGGTCGCGCAACGGCCCCGGTTGCAAGTGCGGATATGCCCGCAGGATCTCGGCCTGCTGCCGGAGTTCGGCGACGGCCGCGGCGGGTACCCAAAGGTTGAGCTGGACGAGCCCGGCCGCTTCCAGCTTGGCGCGCTTGCGCTGCTGTCGCTGCGCGTTGGTGGCGCTGTGTCAGACACCCCCACCCTGCCGGCCATTTGAACCGGCCCGGCGGCCCGGCCTGACGTTCGATCAGAAAGGCGAGCCGGGTGCGCGGGCGCCGCCCCGGTGTCGCGCCGCCGCGCCGGATCAGCGCATAGGGGCGAATCGCCGCTCGTCGTCAGCATTTGTCGCCTCCGACGATCCGCACCACATCGGCGAGCAGCACCGCCACGAGGCGATCGACGTCGCCAAGCGGCCTCCCGCCGTTGTTCTCGGCGACCTGCAGCGCCGCATACTTGGCCTTGGCGATCAAATCGGCGTCGCCGCGCGACGGCGTCGCCGCAATCAAGCTTTCGAGCGCTGTCTGTTCATCGACGAGGCGCTCGCGCGCGTCGTCGTCGACCTCGCTGCGCGGCCGGCTGAACTGGAGGTCGATTTCGTCCCGGCGCGCGAGCATCGCCAATAACGTCGGCTTGGCGCGGACGCCGGCGGCCGGGACGGTCGCCGGAGCAAATCCGGCCGGCTCGGCCGGGCGCTCATGGCCGGCCGCCGCGGCGCTGGGGCGCCCCGTGCACTCCAGCGCGAATTCGGCTTCCTCGCGCAGGGTGCGGAGCATCTGCGCCGCCGCGGCGAGCTCGCCCGACGACACCGGCGTCCGATCGCAGGCCGCGTCGAGGACGATGTCCTCGATGAGCAATAGATATGCCCAGATAGGCCGCATCGGTCTCGGCCGCGGCGCCGGCGGCCTGTTCCAGCAGCATCGCGTACGAAGTGTTGATTTCCACGGCTGCCGGCACCGCAGCCCATTCGAGCAGCCCGTGAGTGTCGTTCATCCGGGACGCGGCGGCGCACTCGCGAAACCGCGCCAGGTGCCGCAACGCGCGTGCCGCCAGGGCGACAGCGGCGCGCGCGTCGGGCTCGCTGCCGGTGAAGCGATCTTCGGTCGGGCGCGTCACGACGGCGACCCCGCCAGCTCGCGCAGCAGCGGGCCGAGCCACGGGCCGAGCCACGGGCCGCAGAGCAGGAACGCCGCCGCGACCAGCAGCAGGCCGGCAACGATCTCGGCGAGCCCGGTGGCGATCAGGAGCCATGCGGCCGTGCTCTCCGGCGGCAGGATTCCGTGACCGCGCCGGTGCCGGTCGAGGCGGTCGAATTCGGCTGCCGGGGCGAACCGAAATGCGCCGGCGCCCGGCCGCGCAGTCGACACGTACCACGCCGGCCACGCTCGCTCGATCCACTCGACCGTCTCGACGGTTTCGGCGCCGGCGGGCTGCGGCCGGTAGACGACGCGATCGCCGCGCACAAACGGCGCGGGCTCTGGTGACAGAAGGGTTCATCGCAGTTGCCTCACAGTTTGGCTTGTCGAGGCCAACAGACCCGCGGCGGGCGGATCGCCGGGGGCTCGAAACCTGCTGTGAGACAGGCGGGCTTCTTTACCGATCGCTCGGCTGTTGTATCCGCCGCACCCCCCGACACAGGATAACACGCCAGCTGCCGAGGGATGCAGCCGCTCACAGTCTGGCGTTTCGAGCGCCACCCGCATCATGCGGGCACCCGCGCGCCGGCGCAACAGAATTCCTCGCTCCGTCGCCGCGGCCTGGAAAATCCATTCTGAGCCCCGCTGACGCGCGGTTCCGCCGGCGGGCAAGGAAACCTCGTCGCAACCCGAACCGGTCCTTCGGCGCCCCGCGCTCGCGGCCGTCCGTCGAAAAATCGACAAGATCGGCTGCTATGGTGCATCAGATAGCGGCATGTTGACCGCTGTCCTCGCCGGGATCCCGGCGCAACTGCCGTATGTTCCCGCACCGCAGGAGCTGCCGGGGTTCCCCGAGGCCCGGCGGATAATGCCGAAAGGCCGGCGCCGCCGCTGGATCGATGCACAAGGCCGGATCTTCGAATGGGACTACCAGCATGGCGCTGTCGAGATGTACGATCGCCGCGGCCGTCACCTCGGCGAGTTCGACCCGATGACAGGGCGTCAGTCGAAAGACCCGGATCCATCGCGACAGATAGAGCCATGAGCGCCGCCGTCACCACCACCGTCACCCATCGCCTCGTCGGCTACGACCGCATCACCGGCCACGTCGCGGTCGAGCATGAGATCCCCGCGCGGCATCTCGAATTTGCCAAGAAGGCCGCCGGCGTTGGCGCCGACGATCCCGCGGCCGTGCTGTGCTATCGGCTCGATCCGCCCCATGCCCGCGACATCGCCGGCACGATCGGCCGGCATATCGATACCGAAAGCCTGGCCTTCTTCCTCGAAGGCTTCGCTCCGCCATAGGCGGCGCGGCGCCGGTGCGCCAGCGTCACGCGTGTCCCGCGACCGCGGCGATCCGGTGACAGTCGATGCGGTTCCAGCGCTCGGCCTGGCGGGCATTGAAGGCGCAAGATCCGCGTGTCGAGCGCGGCCTCGGATGCGGCGACGACCTGGGGATGATCGCGGTCGCCGGCGGCCGACAGCTTTTCGACCAGACCGAAATCGGCCATTTCCGTCAACCCGGCCGGCGGCTGAGCAGCGGGCCAAAGGCCGCGCCGCCACCGAAGCGGCCAAGGCTGGCGCCGCGGGGCGGCGGGGCGCCGGCGCCGCCTGTCGCGATCAGCTGCCGCGGACTGTAGTCGACGCCCGCCGTCGCGGCCTCGATCGCCGCGAGGACATTCGTTTTGCTCGCCTGCTGGTCGAGCGGTGCCCCGAAATCGCGCGCCGGCGGTGTCGGCTGCGGCGCTGGCGCCGCCGCACTGTTCATCCGGTCCGCCAGGTCGGCAACTTCGTCAGCGGCCTGCGCCGGACTGCCGCCAGCTCGCAACGGATCAGGAAACAGCAGCGCGTAGGCGGTAGCGGCTTCGCCCGGCGTTCTCGGGCCGCCCGCACCGGCATCAGGTGCCGCTCCCATGACCATGCCGAAATCGGCCACCAGGTTCACGCCGCCGCGTCGCCGGCGGGCGTTGCCGCGTCGGCTTCGGCCTGGCCTTCGGCGAGCGCGGCTTGCAGCTCGTCGACGACGGCCGCCCGCGCCGCACCGCGCAGGCCGGGGGTGCGTAGTTGGTTAGTCAGCTCGATCGAGCGCTCGGTCAGCCCGCGCCCGGCGCCGGCGACGGTCTCGACCTCTCGCCGTCCGGCAGGGACGGCCTGGCGATCCGCGCCCTGAGCCGGCATCACGCCGGCGGCAATTGCGAATTGAGGTAAGCCAGCTCGTCGGCCAATGCGGCCCGGCCCGGTGCGCTGATCGTGAATTCTCGAAGTTGCCGGTTCAAGGTCGCGATCTTGCCCTGCAATACGGCGAGATCCGCGCCGGCGGCAGGGTTCACGGGCGCCGGCGGTGTCGTGGCAGTGCTGGCGGCGTTGCCGGAGATCAGGCGCTCGTGCAGCTCGGTCATCTTGACGACGGCCTCGCCATGGCCCGGTGCCCGGCGATTGAGATAGACGGCCATGAACTCCTTGTCGCCGAGCAGCCGGTTGATCTCCGCCCCTGCGGCGCCGGCCTGATCCGTCGCGGCCGGCGCCGGCGCCTGCGCCGGCGGTTCGCCGTCCGCCGCGGCGGCGCGCTCGAACAGCGCCGCCAGCTCGGCCGAGACCTCGCCATGGCGCGGATCGCTCTTGTCGCCGGGCGCTGCTGTCAGGTCGCCACGCGTGAAGCTGTAGTCGGCCAGGATGCGCGCTTCGGCCGGGCTCAGCTCGCCGGCCTCGATCCGGTCGCGCGTGCCGAGCAGGAACCCCGCCAACGCCGACGAAATCGGCTCGTCCCAGGGCGCCGGCTCGCCACTGGCCGTCTCCGGGTGCACTGCAAATTTCTGGGTCAATGCCGCATACGCGCGCACGGCGGCGTTGTCAGGATGGCCGGCATTGGCCAATGCCGCCCGCACCGCCGGGATCTTCATGCCCCATTGCTGCAACGCCACTGCGTCACTGCGGCTCAGCCCGTCCGCGTATTGCAGTGACAATTTCGGCGCTGCAATGCCGGCCTTTTCCGCATTGGCAATGTAGCGCGGCAGATCGCGCAATAGCATCACCGTCAATGCCCTGGTGATTTTTACCGGCGGCGCCACCATCGCTGCTCCAATGAATTAAATCCACTGCACCGTTGCACGCCGGCCGTCGCCGAGCCGCGCGGTCAGTCGGCGGCCAGGTCCGCCGGGATCGCGGCAAAGCCGGCCGGATCGAGGGCGGCGGCGACAAGTTTGAGACCGCGCATGGCCGCCGCCTGCGCCGCCGCCGCGGCCTCGCCGCGATCGGCAAAGCACAAATGCTGCTCGACCAGCATGAACACGCCGCCGATCGGCACCACAACCCGACGGTCGCCGGCGGCGTCGAGGCGGTCGGCCGCCTGCTCAGCCTCGGACCGGCTGCCAAAAAACGGCAGTGCCGCGTCGAGCGCGGGGCCGGTGTGCTCCGCCAGCGACAACCGCGCGCGCGCATCGCGATAAGGCGACCCGACGCCGAGCAGACTGTTGGCGGGGTCAAGCGGCCGACCGGCGTCGATCGCCAGCGCGCGCGCGGCTGCGCCCATCGCGCGCTGGCGAAACCCGGCCGTGCTGAAAAAGCCTACTGCGCCGTTGGCGCCGAGCAGCCCGGCCGCTTCGGCCCGGTCGGCGTCGTCTTCGTGCATCAAATCGGCGACAAGGGCGATCGCATTCGTCGAACTCCATCGGCCCGGTCCCGGATGCGCCGGTGCAGCTCGGCGAGGCGCGCCGGCTTCGCCTGGATCAGCTTGGCGCCGTGCATCGGTCTGCCGGGCACGAAGCGCAGCTTCTCGCTCGCCGAAGGACGCTTGAACTTCCCGTTGGCGCTTACCCAGCTCCTCGATCGCCGCGAGCGCCGCCGGCCGCTCGGCCTGCGCCTACTCAGCAGTTTCGCCGCGGCCCATACCCGCGAGCGTCACCCGGCGCAAGCGCTCGATCGCGTCCAACCCCAGCAAGCTTGATCTCGGCGAGTTCGTCGGCGAGGCGCCGCAACTCTGGATCGCGATCCGGGTCGGACGCGGCCCGGCCGAGCGCCCGATCGATCGCCGCCGCGGCCGTCGACACGAGACGCCCTTTTGTCGCCGCCGCCTGGCGCAGGGTCTCTTCATCCCGCTCGACCTCGCCGAGCCGCTTTCGCGCCGTTGCCGTGCGTCGCGCGGCAGCGTCATCTTCGGGTCCATGCGGCCCGTCGCGGCAGGTCGCCAATTCGTTCCGCTTCCATGAAAATATCAGGAAGGTCGCCGTCGATCGCGTCCTCGGCCGCCCAGAACAGCAAATCGGTTTTGACCGCTACCTCGGCCGCGGTTGCGCGATGCTGCACCAGGTCGAGCGCCATCCCGCGCAGCCCGTCCTCGAGCTGCAGCACGATCTTGAGCTGCGCGACCCGCCGCGGGTCCGGGTGCCGCGCAACGATCCTTTCGAGCCCCTGCCGCAGCCGCATCGCACCGACGAGCCCCAAATGCGGCAAATCAATTCGCAGCTGCCCCGAAGGCAGCGGCTCGGTTTGCGGTAACAGCTCCAAATGGGCGACGCCGTGCCGCTCGCGGCGATCGGCGCGCCGCATCATCGCCAGCAGGTGCGGCACCGCGCGCTCCATGAATTCCGGGTCGTTCCGGTGCGGAAACACCAGCGCGAGCGCACTCGCCAGCTCGGCCAGGGCGCGCCGCTGGCGCTGCTCGCCGCGGCTCGGCAGGCGCCGTTCGCGCCGCGCATCGAGCGCCAGCACGAGGCTGGCGGTAACTCCATGTGCGATCGCGAGCGGATCGCAGCGGTCGCAATCGGGATCGGCAATCAGGAAGGGCTCGGTCATCCTGCGATGATGACCCGCCGGGCGCTCCCTAATTAGCGCCAATCAGGGAGTTTCGCGCGGGATGGCGATAAATCTCCGTTCGATCAGCTCGGCGGCGGCGATGGGATCGGCGGCAGCGAGCGCGGCGGTCGCGCGCAGGGCGAGTTCGAAATACCGGACGCGGCGGCTCGTCTGATCGGGTTTCCGTTTTTCCGGCCTGACGAGCCTCGCGCGCTGCGCCTTCCAGAATAGCGCAAGCAGCCCCGGCCCAGTGGGCGCCCGATCGTCGAAATCGGCGTTCCGCCGGCGGCTGGGCATTTGCCGGCCGGCGGCGGCAGCGATGCGCGCAATTTCGTCGGCCGCTGCCCGCTGCTTTTGATGGCCTTCGACGCGCCGCGCTAGGGCTGCCGCCGCCGCGCCGAGCCATTGGTCTTCCTCGATACGGCCCGGCGCTTCGGCCGGCTGCTTTCCGCCGTTCGCCTTTCAAGGTGTTTGCGACGGGCGCATCCGCGGCCGGCTCGCCGGCGTCCGCGTCGAAGCGCCTCGCTGGCTCGAACAGCGGATTTGGCACGCCGCGGGCGGCGTCGCTCGCGGCGTTGCCGACCCATCCGAATACCTGCAAAAGGCTGTCATCGAAGTCTTGCCGTGCAAGAAAACCGCGGATCTCCCGCATTGCGAAAACGACCGCCGCGCGCTGGCGGCCGGCACCCTCGGGCGGGACATAGAACACCCTTCCGTCCGGCATTCGGACCGAGACGGCCTTGCCCGCGCCGATGTCCCGCGCGTCCTCCAAGCCCTTGCGAAGCTTTACCAGCCGGGCCGCGAATGCCGCAGCGGCGTCGGCGTTGCGGCCGAGCGCGGCGATCAGCTCCTCCGGGCACCGCGCGTTCAGTCCGTTCAGCGGCATTTGTGCACCTTGTCCCTGCGCAGCGATATTGTAGCCGGCTGCGCCGCTGCCCGCAACCGATGATAGGCGCGCGCGCCAGCTCCCCGGCTTCCCCGCGCCCCATCGTCGGTTTTCGGCCGAGGACGTAAATCGCAAAACTCCCGAAACGTCGGAAATGCCGCGCGGCATGGGTACGACTGGCCGGCGCGGGTGAAACCGGGGGTACCCCCCCGAGATCGCACCGCTGCCGGAATCGCCACGGTCGCGGCCGAGCCCCCAACAGCCAGCGCAGCGCCGGATGGTCCGAGAATGATGCCGCGGCGCAATAGGGCTTGCCCTTATGCGACAGTCGCATAACTGTCCTGCGATGTCGCAATAGGGTTTGCTATAGCAACTATGCGACATTCACGACATCATGTCCTTGATCCTTGTGCGACACGGCGCACGGCGAACAATGGAAAGGACGCATCATGAAACTTGGCTATGCGCGGACCTCGACGGTCGATCAGGTCGCGGGCTTCGAGGCTCAGATTGCCGCACTGACCGCGCTCGGCTGCACTCGGATCTATCAGGAACAAGTATCGAGCGTCGGCGAGCGGCCGGAGCTGGCGGCTGCGCTCGATTATCTGCGGGAAGGTGATCAGCTGGTCGTGACCAAGCTCGATCGCTTAGCGCGTTCCACCCGTCATTTGCTCGATCTCGTGGAGCGGGTACAGGCCAAGGGGGCAAGCCTCTCGATCCAGAACCTCGGCAGCCTCGATCCGTCGACCGTCTCGGGCAAGCTCATGCTGACCGTGCTGGGTGCCATCGCCACCTTCGAACGGGAAATGATGCTGGAGCGGCAGCGCGAGGGAATCAGCGCGGCCAAGGCCGCCGGCAAGTACCAGGGGCGCAAGCCGACAGCGCGAGCCAAGGCCGACGACGTGCTTAAGCTCGCGGCCGAAGGCATCGAGAAGACCGAGATCGCACGCCGGCTGGCGATGCACCGAGCCAGCGTCTATCGCATCCTGGCATCGGCGCCGGGCTCGTCCGAGCGCGGACAGCTCGGACAGCTCTAAAATCAAGCCGTCCGACGATAACCCGTTGACATTGCTTGCGTTCGGACATACGGCTCGGACGGCTGGTCGCCTTACCTTCTACTTGCGCATCACTCATGCGGCGAGTGCCAGAAAGCGGGATCAACAGGCGGCATCCGTTCAATCCCTCTCCCCTCTCTGCTCAACCGCATCGGGGTAAGCAGGGGGTAAGCACCGAGACGCGTATCGCATGGTAGCCCGTTGTCGCACATGCACTTTGATCACGCGCCAAGGCATTGCTCCGACTGCTCTTTTCGTAACGCGTGCGGTGGTGCGGTAGCCTGTCGTAGCGCTGCTGATCAGCCTCAAAATCTGTTGCCAGCAATGGCGTGGAGGTTCAAGTCCTCTCGCCCGCACCAGCCGCTGCATCACCAGTTGCCGTAGCGGCCTATATACCAGACCAGCCCGATCAGCTCGTGCAGCGCGACGTAGCTGTCGAGCAGGGCGGGCACCTGCGGCAGGAACGACGCCGCCGAGAGCGACAGCCTCTGGCCGTTCGGCGTCGCGGCCGGGAGCACCGGGTAGCCGATCGCATGGAACGCCCATAATGCCCGGGCCATGTGCCACGGGTCGGTCACCACCAGCGCCGCCGCCACTCCGGCCCGGCGCAGGATCGCTGCCGAAAAGGCGGCGTTTTCGAAGGTGGTGCGCGACCGTTCCTCGCGCCAGCGCACCGGCACCCGGAAATCGTCCTGCAAAGCCCGGCTCATCATGCCGGCGAGCGAATCGTCGGCATCGTCGACCCAGCCGCCGCTGACCAGAATTGGCAGGCCGCGCCGCCGCTCCTGCCGCGCCGCCTCGGCCAGCCGCTCGAGCGTGGTCGGCCCGACCGTATCCGGTCCGCCTGGGGCGTTGCCGTGCCGGAATTCGGCGGAGAGGACGATGATCGCGCCGGGCTGGCCGTTCGCGGGCAGGGTCGGCATGACCGCGGCGAGCGCGTCGGCGGAGCGGATCAGCGAATAGGCCACGATCGGCGTCGAGGCCAGATAGAGGGCGCCCATCGCCGCCGTCGCCAGCAGCAGGCCGAGCCGCCGGGACCGCCAGGCGAGGATGGTCCCGATCATCGCCGCCAGGATGAACAGATTGGGCGGGATCAGCGAGGAATAGGAGATCGATTGAGGCATGACGGGTGGCGCCGGGCCGGATTTGCGGGCCGCGTCAGGCGAACGGGGCGGTCCGCTCGCCGCGCAGCCGGTGATAGATTTTGGCTGCTTCGCGGGTGAGCCCAAAACCGAGCCCGCGTGGCGTGCGCGGGTTGGCGGCGGTGATCCCCCAGCGTTCACGCCGTTTCGGCAGCCACAATTTCTTGTAGGGGTCGTCGCCGCGGCCGAGGCTGATTTCGCGCGGCCGGTCATCCGCCAGCGCGCGCTCGATCATTTCCATGGTGAGCAAGGTGCCGAGCGACAGATCGTCGAACCGCTTGTCGTGCGCGAGCTTATGGATCACGGCGCAGCCCTTCCAGAAGGTCCAGAGCTGGGCCGCGGCCGGCTCGCCGTCGACGTAGTAGATGCCGAGCCGCAGCGCTCCGAGCTCGGCGGCCAGCCGGATCAGCGCCGGGATGAAGGTTGGATAGGCCTCGGCCGGCTTCCAGCTCGCGGCATAGATCCGCTCGTAAGCGGCGATCGCTTCGTCGATGCCGGCGGCATCGACGAAGAATGCCGATGTAAGCCGGCTGCCACGGTCGATTTTGCGGCGCTTGCGGCGCCAGGTATTGCGCAGCTCCGAGGGCCGTGCCGCGACATAATCGGCGAAGGAGAGGTCTGTTGTATCCTCGTACCACGTGCCCGAATGAAACACGCATTCGACCAGAAGCCCGGCGCGGCGCAGCGCGCTGACGGCGGCGCCGATAGCATCGGCCCGTCGCGGATCGAGCTGGGCGAGGCTGAGGCCGCCCCAGCGCGGCCGCTCGGCCAGGATTTCGGCGAGAAGCGCGGCGAGCCCGGCCGCGAGATCCGCTCCCGCGGCGGCGGCGATGCCGTGCTCGACGCTGTAGACGTCGGCGAGGCTGGTCAGGTGTCGCCGCGCCGCTGCGGTTGCGGTCTTCAGGACGAGCGCCGCCGCCGAGCCCGGCCGCTCATCGGCATAGACGCGGATTTCGGTCCCGCCCGGCACGCCGTGACGCGCCATCAGATCGTACCAGGCCGGAAGCGCAAAGAAGCTGCCGCCGGAGCCCTTCGCGAAAATTTCGGCGAGCGTGCTCGGCAACCGCCGAAAATCGGGATTCCGGTAGAGTGGCATCAGGCGACGCCAGCCTCGTTGTCGAGCCTTCTTGGGTAGAGCAGGTGCAGGTCCTTACCTTTTCGACGTTATATCCGAGCGCGGCGCAGCCCTCACACGGGATTTTTGTCGAGACGCGCCTGCGGCAACTGATCGGGAGCGGCGCAGTCGAGGCCCGAATCGTGGCACCCGTGCCGTGGTTCCCCTTCGGATCGGCAAGATTCGGCCGGTATTCCGCCTTTGCCCGCACGCCGCGCAAGGAGTTTCGCCACGGACTCCAAATCGACCACCCGCGCTATCCGCTGCCACCCAAGATCGGAATGGGTTCGGCGCCGCTCCTGCTCGCCGCGGCCGTCCTGCCGCTGCTGCGCCGGCAACTTCGCGAAGGGCGCGATTTCGGCCTGATCGACGCGCATTATTTTTATCCCGACGGCGTCGCCGCGGTGCTGCTCGGCCGCGCGCTCGGCCGGCCGGTCGTGGTCACGGCCCGCGGCAGCGATCTCAACATCATCGCCGACTACGCCATCCCGCGGCGCTGGATCCGCTGGGCGGCGCGGCACGCGGCCGGCCTCGTCGCGGTGTCGAGCGGCCTGAAGAACCGGCTGGCGGCGCTCGGAATTGCCCCGGAACGCGTCAGAGTGCTGCGCAACGGGGTCGATCTCGCCCTGTTCCGCCCATCCGACCATGCGGCGGCGCGGCAAGCGCTCGGCCTGAACCGGCCGACCCTTCTCGCCGTCGGCAACCTCGTGCCGCTGAAGCGGCACCGCCTGATCGTCGAGGCGCTGGCCCAATTGCCCGATGTCGATCTGATGATCGTCGGCGAGGGGCCGGAACGGCCGGAAATCGAGGCGTTGGCGCGCGCGCGGGGGGTCGCCGGCCGGGTTCGACTGCTCGGCCCGATGCCGCAGGATCGTCTTCCCGCCATCTACAGCGCGGCCGATCTGCTGCTGCTGCCATCGTCGCGCGAGGGCTGGCCCAATGTCCTGCTGGAGAGCATGGCCTGCGGCACCCCGGTAGTCGTCTCCGACATCGACGGCATCGCCGATATCGTCGCCGCCCCCGAAGCAGGGCGAATCCTGGCAGAGGCCACGCCGGCCTGCCTCGCCGACACTGCCCGCGACCTGCTGACGCGGCTGCCCGATCGCACCGCCACCTGCCGCTATGCCGAGCAATTCGATTGGCGGAGCACGACCGAAGGACAGATCGCACTCTTTGCCGAAATCTGCGAACGGACCGGCACGCCGCCCCCCGCCTATCGCGCCAGTACCCGGCGGTAGACTTCGGCGTAGCCGGCGACGCTGTGCGCCCAGCAGCGCTCGGCATCGATGAAAGCGATCGCCCGCGCCCGGATGCGCGGCCAGGACGGCCGGTCGGCGAGGGCGGCGAGCACGCCTTCGGCGAGAAGACGCGGATCGTCCGGCGGGAAGAGATAGCCCGTCTCGCGGTCGCGGATCAGCTCGCGATGGCCGCCGACGCTCGAAGCGGCGACGATGCGCTCCTGCGCCATCGCCTCGAGCGGCTTCAACGGCGTCACCAGCTCGGTCAGCCGCACCGACACGCGCGGAAAGACGAAGAGGTCGGCGAGGTCATAATAGCGCTGCATCTCTTCGTGCAGAACCCGCCCGGTGAACACGACATCGTCGCCGAGGCCGAGCCGTTGGGCGAGCGTGCGCAGCCTGCCCTCTTCCGGGCCGCCGCCGACGAGCAGGACGGCGATGTCCGCGCGCCGGCGGCGCAGTTCGGGCAGCGCCTCGAGCAGCAGGTGCAAGCCTTCATAGGAATAGAACGAGCCGAAAAAAGCGAGAACGGTTTTCCCCGCCAGGCCGAGCCGCGCCGCGAGAGCGATGTCGGGCGGCCCCGGCCCGGCGAAGACAGTGCGGTCGACCGCGTTGGGAATGATCGTGATCTTCTCGGCGGCGACCCCGCGGGCGATCATCTCGTCGCGCAAGCCCGCGCAGATCGTCGTCACCGCATCGGCGCGGTGGAGGGCGCGCGTTTCGACGAGACGCGTCGCCCGATAGCGCAGACCGGGCGAGCCGTTCGGCGCCTGGCTCGCCGCCGCGTCCTCCCATAATGCCCGCACCTCGTACACCACCGGCAGGTTATGCCGACGCCCGGCGCGCAGCGCCGCCAGCGCGTTGAGGACCGGCGAATGCGCATGGACAAGATCGGGCTTCACCTCGCTGATGACGCCGTTCAGCCGGCGATCGAGGTCGCCGACGATCTTCAATTCGCGAACCCAAGGCAGCCGGGCGCCGGGCCCCTGCGGCATCGGCGTGCGCAGAAACTCCCACTCGCCGATCCGTTCGCGCGGCGGACCCGGCGCATAATGCTTGCCGCTCGTCAGCAGGACCGGCTCCCAGCCGAGGGCGCGCTGCTGGCCGACGATGCCGAGCGTACGGAACACATAGCCGCTCTGCAACGGCAGCGAATGGTCGAGAACGTGCAGGATCCGCATCGCCGTGATCGGTTCCGGCCAAAGATGCGCGAGCTTATATCACCGGCCGCCGGTCGAGCTTGACTGGGTCCGCCTCCGCAGGGACCGCCACCGCCCAGGGCCGGTCAAACGGCCGATCGGCGTCAGCGCGGCCCGGTCACCCTTTGGCATGAGCCGCCGCACCGCGGCCGGCGAGGCGGCCGAAGACCGCGCCGGACATCAGCCCGGTGCCGCTGGCGTAGTTGTGGTAGAAGAGGCCGCCGACCATCTCGCCGGCGGCGTAGAGGCCGGGGATCGGGTGGCCGGTGGTGTCCTCGACCGCGGCGTCGTTGGTGATCTTGAGCCCGCCGAAGGTGAAGGTGATGCCGGTCGTCACCGCATAGGCCTCGTAGGGCGGGGTGTCGAGGCGCTGCGCCCAGTTGGTCTTGTCGATCGCGAGCCCGCTGGTGCCGAGCCCGTCGCGGATGTTGGGGTTGAACGGCACCTCGGGCCGCGGGGCGGCGTTGAAGGCGCGCACGGTCTCCAGAAAGCGGCCGGCGTCGACGCCTTCGAGACGCGACGCCAGCGCCTCGAAGCTGTCGGCCTTTTCCTTGGTGATGCGCGGGATGCGGTATTCCTCGCGCAGCAGGTGCACGACCTTCTGGTCGAAGATTTGCCAGGCGAACATGCCCGGCTGGTTCAGGATCCTGCCGCCGTATTCGGCATAGGTATAGCTGTGGAAATCGAGGCCCTCGTCCAGATAACGCTCGCCGCGCGCGTTGACGATGATGCCGAACGGATAGTTGTGCTTTTGGAAGCGGTCGCCGACATCGAGGTCGCCGAAGGGCGGCGCGTTCAGATCCCAGGCGACCGAATGCGCGCCCGACCAATGGCCGTGGACGGCCGCACCCAGATCGAGCGCCATCTTCAAGCCCTGGCCGGTGTTGAAGCGCGAGCCGCGCACCTTGGCGAGGTCCCAGTTCGGCCCGAGATAGCGCGCCCGCATCTCGGCATTGGCCTCGAACCCGCCGCAGGCCAGCACCACCGCCTTTGCCCGCAGCTCGCGGATATGGCCGCGATGGCGCACCCGCACCCCCTCGACGCCGCTGTCGCCGGCCAGCAAGCGCGAGCGCCGGCGTTTCGTAGAGCACCATGATCCCGTCACGCGCGGCGCGGGCATGCAACGCCTTGACCAGCTCCTTGCCGCCGCCCCAGATGTGGCAGGCGAGCCCGCCCCAGAACTTGAACTTGCCGTCGACGCGGAACGCCTGGCGGCCGAGGCCGAGCTGAAACCGCACGCCCTTTTCCCGCATCCACAGGCCGGCATCGAAGCTGCCGCGGATCAGGATCTCGGTCAGCTCGGGGTCGCAGCGATATTGGGTCAGCCGGCCCATATCGTCGAAATACTGCTCCTCGGTATAGGTGCCGAAATCGACGTCGTTGAGCTCGGTCTCGTTCATGTCGGGGATCAGCCGCGCGAGGTCCTCGCCGCCGTGATAGACGACGCGGAACGCGCCGCCGGTAAAGGCCGAGTTGCCGCCGCGCTGGTCCTCGGGCGCGATTTCGAGCATCGCCACGCGGGCGCCGTTCTCACGCGCCGACAAGGCCGCGCAGGCCGCCGCGTTGCCAGCCCCGACCACGATCACGTCGAACGCTTCGCCGCCGACGATTTCCATGGCTTAATCCTGTTCGAATTATGCTGCCGCAGCGTCTCATCGAGACTGCCGATCGTCAACCGCGAGGTCGCACAACCATGGCTCAGGAAACGGTCCGGCTCGCCGAATACGCCGCCGCTCTTCGCTATGGAGACCTGCCGGCGGAAATCGTGCGGCGGGCGAAGGAGTGCATCATCGACACGGTGGCGGCGATCATCTGCGGCGCGGACAAGCCGTGGAGCCGGATCGTCATCGCCTATGCCGAGCGCACCGGGCCGGGCGGCGCGAGCCATATCCTCGGCACGCGAGCGCGCCGGCGGTGCAGGCGCCGGCCGCCGCCCTGGCCAACGGCGCGCTGGCGCATGCCTTCGAGCTCGACAGCCTGACCCGCCCCGGCGCCGGGGCGCATCCCGGCGCCACCGTGCTGCCGCCGGCGCTCGCCGTCGCCCAGCAGCAGGGCCTCGGCGGGCAGGCATTGATCGCCGCCTTTGTCGCCGGCAATGAGGTCATGATCCGCATCGGCCGCGCCACCGGCCATACCAACGAAGCCCGCGGCTTTCATGCGCCGGGCACGACCGGCCCGTTCGGCGCCGCAATCGCCGCCGGCCACCTGCTCGGCCTCGACGCCGGAAAAATGACCAACGCGCTCGGCATCGCTGGATCTCTGTGCGGCGGATTGCTGGAATTCGCGCGCGGCGACGGCGGCATGGTCAAGCGGCTGCATCTCGGCCGCGCCTCGGAGGCGGGGGTGCTCGCCGCGAGCCTGGCGGCCGATGGTTTCACCGGGCCGCGCACCGTCATTGAAGGGCAGTTCGGGTTTCTCCGGGTATTCTGCACCGCCTGGGACGAGGCTGAGCTGACCCGCGGGCTCGGTTCGGAGTTCGTGGTATCGAGCGCGGTGCTGAAGCGCTATCCGTGCCACGCCACCGCGCATGCCGCGGTCAAGGCGGTGCGCGACTTGCAGGCGGAGCACGGTTTTGTCGGAGCAGCGGTCGAAGAGATCACGATCACCGGCGACGGGCGCGTGGTCGAGCGGCATAATATCCTGGAGCCCGCCGACCTGATGCTGGCGCAGTACAGCATCCCGTTTTCCGTCGCGCTGGCGCTCCACCGCGAGGCGCGTAATCCCGAAATCCTGGGACGAGACGGCGCTCGCCGACCCGCAGATCCGGGCGCTCACCCGCCGCGTGCGGCTGGTGCAGGAGCCCGGCGGCAGCCGCGGAGCGACGGCGAGCCGGGTGACGATCACGCTCGCCGACGGCCGCCGCCTCGAACGCCGCGCCGAAGGCGGCATGCTCGAACCTGGCGAGCTCGCCGATAAATTTCAGCGGCTGACCCGCGGCGCGCTCGGCGAGCCGGCCGCCGCGGCGCTCTATGAGCGGCTGCAGCACCTCGAGGACGAGAATGACCTGAACTGGCTCGGAGCGCCGTGATGCCGAGGTCCAGCCTGATGTTGAATAATCCCCGGCACGCTCGATAAGGCGATTGCGATTGCGCCTGGGCAAGGCCGGTTCGACCGCGCCGCGGCGCGGCGGCAGGTCAAAGCCGGCCGCCTGATCTGGACGCCCGACGGGCGTGCGGGGCGACAGGAAAGATTTTTGGCCTTGAAAAGGCTATATTTATTACCGATACGGCCGGTCTTCAACTCGGCAGCGGAAGCGTCATGCCATGCTCGGCACCTGGAAAACGGACGAATCGATGATCGGGATGCTCTATTCGATCGGCTACGAGAAGGCGCTGCTGCGGGACGTGATCGCCACGCTCGGCATGGCCGGGGTCGCGATCCTGCTCGACGTGCGCGACCGGCCGATCTCGCGCCGGCCCGGCTTTTCAAAGCGCCAGCTGGCGGCCGCCGTCGAGGCCGAGGGCATGCGCTATGTCCATCTGTCTGCACTCGGCACGCCGCCCGAAGGCCGTCTCGCCGGAAGGCGGCACGAATGGGAACGGTTCTGGGCGATCGTCGAGGAAAAACTCGCCCGCCCCGAAGCCGAGATCGACCTTCGGCGCGCCGCCGAAATCGCCAAGACCGGGCCGACCTGCCTCTTGTGCTACGAGGCCGATTGGCGCAATTGCCATCGCCGCCGCGTCTCTGAGATCCTCGCCGGGCGCCACGGCTTTGCCGTCCGCCATCTCGCGGTCTGCGCAACCGGCGAAGCCGCCGACGGATTGGTGACCCCGGCCCCGCCGGGATCGTCGCGGAAAGAGAGCGAGGGGGGCTAATGCGCCTCGGCGTCGGACCAGGCTTCGGCGCTGGCGCCGGCGAGCGCCCGCACGCGGTCCTCGTCCTTGGCGAATTCGGCCGCGGCGCCGGCAAACACGATGCGGCCGTCGTCGAGCACATAGGCGCGGTCGGCGATCTCGACCGCCGCGCGCACATTCTGCTCGACGAGCAGGACCGAAATGCCCTCGCGGCGCGCCGCGGTCACGACCTTGAACACTTCCTGCACGATCAGCGGCGCCAGGCCCTGCGACGGCTCGTCGAGGATCAGCAGCCGGGGATTGAGGATCAGCGCGCGGGCGATCGCCAGCATTTCCTGCTCGCCGCCCGAAAGCTGGCGGCCCTTGCTGCCGCGCCGCTCGGCCAGGCGCGGGAACAGCTCGTAGAGGCGCGCGATCGTCCATGGCCCCGGCCGTTCGAGCGGCACCAGCAGATTCTCCTCGACGGTCAGGCTGGGAAAAATCCGCCGCCCTTCGGGCACATAGCCGACGCCGAGCGCCGCGATCCGGTAGGGCGGCCAGCCGGTCGTCATGCGGCCGAAGATGCGCACAGTGCCCTGGCGCGGCGGGGTCAGCCCGACGAGGCTGCGCAAGGTCGTGGTCTTGCCGGCGCCGTTGCGCCCGAGCAGGGTCACGATCTCGCCCTCGCGCACCTCGAGGCCGATGCCGTGCAGGATATGGCTCTTGCCGTAAAAGGTGTTCAGCCGTTCCGCCGCCAGCACCGGCCCGTTCATGCCGCCTGCCCCAGATAGGCCGCCTGCACCCGTTCATTGGCGGCGATTTCCGGCGGCGTGCCCTCGGCCAGCAGCTTGCCCTCGGCCAGGACCATGATGCGGTCGGCGAGGTGAAAAACGACGCGCATGTCATGCTCGATCAGCACGATCGAGAGCTTCCCGTCCCGGTGCAGCTGGCGGATCAGCCGGGTGATGTTGTAGGTCTCCTGGTCGCCCATGCCGGCGGTCGGCTCGTCCAGCAGCAGCAGCCGCGGGTTCAGGGCGAGCGCCATCATGATCTCGGTCGCGCGCTGGTCGCCGTGGCTCAGTTCGCCGACCAGCCGGTCCTCCCGATCGGCCAGGCCGCCTCGGTCGGACAGCTCGGTCACTCGCGCGCCGACATCGCCGCCGGCGCCGCGCGAGAGCCACGGCCGCAGGCGATAGCCTGCCGCCGTCTCGACCGCGATGCGCAGATTCTCGCGCACGCTCAGTTCCGGGAAAACCTCGGTCACCTGAAAGGTGCGGGCCATGCCGCGCCACACGCGACGCGCCGGCGGCAGCCGCGTGACATCCGTGCCGTCGAACAGGATGCGCCCCGCCGTCGGCGTCAGAAATCCGCTGATCAGATTGAAGAATGTCGTCTTGCCGGCGCCGTTGGGGCCGATCACCGCGCGCAGCTCGCCGGGCTCGACCGCCATCGAGACGCCGTCGACGGCGACGAGGCTGCCGAAATGGCGCGAGACGTTGTCGACCTGCAAGAGGCTCATCGCGCCGTCTTCCGCCCGACAACGCCGAGCACGCCGCGCGGAAAGAACAGCACGACGAGCACAAAGAACAGGCCGATGAACGACATCCAGTTCTGCGTCCGGCTCGACACGTAATCCTGCAGGACGACGAAGATCGCGGCGCCGATCAGCGGCCCCCAAAAGGCGCGCATGCCGCCCAGCACCGCCATGATCACGAAATCGCCCGACTGCTCCCACAGCAGGTCGTGCGGATCGGCGAAATTGTTGAGCAGCGCATAGAGCGTGCCGGCCAGGCTGGTAAACAGGCACGAGATCAGCCAGGAGAGCCAGATGTGCCGCTCGACCGGAATGCCGAGAAAGCGCGCACGCCGCTCGTTCTCGCGGATCGCCAGCAAGGTGCGCCCGAAGGGCGAGCGCAGCAGCACCGCCATGATCGCCACGGCGATCGCGAAGAAAACCAGCACGAAATAATAAAAGGCCCGGTCGTTGCCGAGGATGTCGACGGTGCCGACCCCGAGATCGACCGGCACGCGCTGCCATCCGGAAAGCCCGTCATCGCCGCCGGTGACCGCGTTCCAGCGATAGGCGATGAAATAGAACACCTGGCCGAAGGCGATCGTCACCATCGCGAAATAGATGCCGCGCAGACGCACGATCAGCATGCCGATGATCGCCGCGGCGAACGTGCCGGCAGCCACGCCGACGGCCATGCCGATCAGCGTGCTCGGGACCAGGTACCGGATCGTCAGCCCGGCGCCGTAGACGCCGAGGCCGAAATAGGCGGCGTGGCCGAACGACATCACGCCGGTGAAGCCCAGCAGAAAGTTCAGCGACATCGCC
Source organism: uncultured Alphaproteobacteria bacterium (assembly GCA_963814865.1). Lineage (GTDB taxonomy): Bacteria > Pseudomonadota > Alphaproteobacteria > ATCC43930 > CGMCC-115725 > AP-15. The sequence goes on from CAWFEN010000010.1 coordinate 697,852, forward strand.
GCCAGTGCCAGCACCAGCACGCGGCTGCCCAGCGCCGTATAGCCGCCGATCCAATTGAGCCAAAACGGCATGGTCAGCAGCAGCAGCCAGATCGCGGCGTCGGCGCTGCGCCGGTCGAGCGCCCGCATCAGAACCGGCCTTCCTCGCCGAGCAGCCCGCGCGGCCGGACGAGCAGGACGACCGCCATCATCACGTAGATGACCGCCTCGGAAGCCGACGGGAAGAACACGGTCGTGACCCCCGAGGCGACGCCGATCAGCAGGCCGCCGAGCAAGGTTCCCGGCAGGCTGCCGAGACCGCCGATGATGATCGCGACAAAGCTCGGCATGATCAGCGTGCTGCCGATCGTCGGCTGCAGCCCGAGCATGCCGGCGGCGAGCACCCCGGCGAGGCCGGCCAGGTAGATGCCGAGGCCGAAATTGAGGTTGCGCAGGATGCCGGTGTTGACGCCGAGCACCGACACCGTCTCGAGGTCCAGGGTCCCGGCGCGGATGCGCATGCCGAGCCGGGTGCGGTTCAGGATCAGAAACAATGCGGCCACCGCCGCCACCACCAGCACGACCATGAACAGGCGGTAGCCGGTCAGGAAAAAGAATTCGTTGCTGAGCGGGCTCGACAGCCAATCCGGAATCGGCAAAGGGCAGCGTCTGCGGGCCCCAGACGTAACGGGTGCCGTCTTCCAGGATGAAAGCCAGCCCGAAGGTCAGGAGCAGGCTGTACAACGGATCGCGGCCGTAAACCCGGCGGATCAGCACGCGCTCGACCAAGAGGCCGATGGCCGCGGTCAACAGCGGCGCGACCGCCAATGCCCCCCAGAACCCGATATAGGGGATCAGCTCATAGGCGAGATAGGCGCCGATCGCCAGAAACCCGCCATGCGCGAAATTGATCACGCCGGACAGGTTGAGGATCAGCGACAGCCCGAGCGCCATCAGCGCATAGAACGCACCGATGATCAGCCCATTGAATAGGTTGAACAGGATCAGCTGCGTCATGGCTGGCGCCCGGCGCCGACCGCCCTCAGCCGCCTCGCTGCGCCCGGACCCCTCTGCCGCATGGCGGAAGAGGGGATCGCCTGGGTTGGCGGACGGATTTCATCGACGGGTCAGGCCGGCCATTTCAGGTGGCAGCCGGTCTCGGCGACGGGCAGCGCCGCGTCGACGCCCTTGACCAGCTGATCGACGTGGAACAGGTCTTCGGGCTCGGGGCCCTTGGCGACGGCGTGGCCGACATAGAGCGTCGGCATCAGCTGGTGGTCGCCGGCGCGGTAGAACGTCTCGTTCGGCATCAGCGCGACTTCCGGCGGCAGTTTGAAGCCTTCGAGCGCCTTGGCGAGCTTGACCGCGTCGAGCGTCTTCTGCTGGTTGGCGACGAGCGCGCAGGTCCAGGTGGCGGCATAGCCGAACCAGTGGCGCGAGGTCGGCACCTTGCCGCCGTTGACCTTGCGGATTTCGGCGACAAACTCGGCAACATGCGGCACGTTGGGCTGGACCCAATACCACTCGAACACCCAGGTGCCGATGCGCGCCTCGGGCGGCAGCCCCTCCAGCACTTCGAGTTCCTGCTGCGCGCCGGCGATATGAAAGCGCTTGTCGAGGCCGAACTGGACCGCCTGTTTGAGTGCGTTGACCGCATCATTACCCGCTTGCAGAAAGATGATGACGTCCGGGTTCGCCGCCTGCGCCTTGATCAGGTAGGAGGAATAGTCGGTGGTCCCAAGCGGGGTCAAAGAGGCGCCGACCTCGGTCCCGCCGAACTTCTTGAGGCTCACCTCGAAACCTTGCTGCAACGTGTGCCCGAAGGCGTAGTCGGGAGTAAGAAAATACCACCGCTTGCCATACTTGCTGAACAGGGTCTGCGAGACCGAGTTTGTCTCCATGCGCGTCGTGTTGCAGACGCGAAAGACGTTCCAATGGCAGTCGGTGCCGGTCACCGCGTCGGTGTGGCCGCCGGTGACGATATGCAAGGTCTTCAGCTGGTTGGACACCTCGCCGAGGGCCAGGGCCATCGCCGAATTGACGTTGCCGAGCAGGAAATCGACCTTGTCGCGCTCGATCAGCTTGCGCGCCTTCTGCACCGCGATGCCGGTATCGGCGCTGGTCGAAATCCTCGACCAGGAGCTGGGCCTGACGTCCGAGGACGCCGCCCTTCGCGTTGATCTGGTCGATCGCCAACTGACAGCCGATCTGCTCGTTCTTGCCGAGCTCGGCATAGGTGCCGGTCAGCGGGTCGGCGAGCCCGAACTTGACCGTTTCCGCCGCCCGCGCGCCGATCGCAAACGGCGCGGCGAGTTGCGCGATCCCGGCCGCCGCGGCCGCCCTGATCACGCTGCGCCGGCCGAGCTTCGGCGAAAAAATCCTCCCGGTCACGATGATCCTCCCTCATATGGCAGTCTTGATCGGCTCGCCGGCAAGCTCCCAATCCGGCCGGCTGGCCGCGTCTATACGCCGGCGCGGTTAATGTGTCGCCTGTTTCAGATAAGCGAGCAGGTCGGCGATCTCGTCGGCGCTTCGGATGCCGGGAAAAGCCATCTTGTTGTCGGGGATGAAGGCTTTCGGGTCACGGACGTATTTGGCCAGGGTGTCGTCGTCCCAGACGATTCCGGACCCCTTCATCGCCGACGAGTAGTCGTAGCCGCCGAGCGAGCCGGCCTTGCGCCCGAAGAGGCCGTGCAGATTGGGGCCGACCGTGCTCGCCGCGCCGGCCTCGATCGTATGGCAGATCCGGCATTTGGCGAAAGCTGTCTTGCCGGCATCGAGATCGGCCGCCTGCGCGGGGACGGATGCGGCGGCGAAAAGAGCGATCGCCAAAGCGGCCGGTCGGATCATCAGGATGAAGGGTAACGCCGCTCGAACGGCACGATCGAGGAAAATGCGATGTCGGCTCCGGCCGCACGGCCTCCCTTTCATCGAAGGCGCCTGCGTGATCTGCTGCGCTCCGGAGGACGGCGATGACGATAGCAACCTATGCGTGCTCGGCCTGCGGGCGGATCTGGGCCGCCGATCGGCCGCGGTGGCGGTGCGATTGCGGCAGCCATCTCGACCTGACGCCCGGTCCCGGCCTCGCGCGCGGCGAGATCGCCGGCGCCGAGCCCTCGCTGTGGCGTTATGCCGCGGCGTTGGCGTTGCGCGGGCCGCCGCGGGTTTCCCTCGGTGAGGGCTGGACCCCGCTCATGACGCGTGCCTGGCACGGCGCCGAAATCCGCTTCAAGCTCGAATCGCAGATGCCGACCGGGTCGTTCAAGGACCGCGGCACCGCCGTCATGATCAACCATCTGATCGAGGCCGGGGTCGGGCCGATCCACGAGGATTCCTCGGGCAATGCCGGCGCCTCGATCGCGACTTACGCCGCTGCCGCCGGCATCCCGTGCCGCATCTATGTCCCGGCCGCGGCGCCGCGCGCCAAGCTGGTGCAGATCGCCGCCGCCGGCGCCGAACTCCGCGCCGTTCCCGGCACCCGGCAGGCGGTGGCGGAGGCTGCGCTGGCAGCGGCCGGCGAGAGCTTTTATGCGAGCCACAACTGGCACCCGTTCTTTATCGAGGGCACCAAGACGCTCGCCTACGAATTATGGGAGCAGCTCGGTTTTCGCCTGCCCGACAACATCCTCGTCCCGACCGGCTATGGCAGCAACATCCTCGGGCTCGAGCGCGGCTTCGACGAGCTCGAACGGCGCGGCGAGATCAGCGGGCGGCCACGGCTCTTCGCCGTCCAGGCGGCGAATTGCGCCGCCTTCGCCGCCGCCTGGGCAGCGAACGCGGAGGGGTTCGTGCCGTTCGCCGCGCAACCCACGATCGCCGACGGCATCGCCACGCCGCGGCCGGTCCGCACCGCCGCGGTGTTGCGCGCCTTGCGCCGCTCGCAGGGCGGCGTCACCGCCGTCGCCGAAGACGAGATCGGTCCGGCGCTTGCTTCGCTCGGGCATCTCGGGCTGTTCGTCGAGCCCACCGCCGCGACCGCCGGCGCCGCGCTGACCCGGCTGTTGCGCGACGGCACGATCGCACCGGGGGAGACCACGGTCGTCGTGCTGACCGGGCACGGCCTCAAGGCGGCGGAACGGATCGCCGAATTGCTGCCGGATGCGTTCGGCAGTTGAACGCGATCGGCGCATCGCCGTTCAGCTTTTGTCGATGAAGCTGCGGCCAATCAGCTGGCGGTGGATCTGGTTCGTGCCTTCCCAGATCTGGGTGATCTTGGCGTCGCGCAGCAGCCGCTCGACCCGGTAGTCCTTGCAGTAGCCATAGCCGCCGTGGAGCTGCACGGCCTCGGTCGCGATCCGCATCGCCAGATCGGAGGCCCGCATCTTGAGCATCGAAGCCTCGGAACCGAAATCCGCGGCGCCGCCATCGACCAGGCGCGCGACGTGCCACAGCCAGGCTTCGCACATCGCGAGATCGGTCGCGAGATCGGCAAGCAGGAACTGGATGCCCTGGAACTCGATGATGCGGCGCCCCGATTGGCGGCGCTCGTTGATGTAGGCCACCGCGTCTTCGAACGCGGCGCGGGCGATGCCGAGGGCATGCGCGGCCACGCTCGGCCGCGACTTGTTCAGCGCGGCGAGCAGCAGGGGCAGTCCGGCGCCGGGGCCGGCGAGCAGATTGGCGCGCGGCACCCGGCAATTCTCGAAGGCGAGTGCCGCCGTCGAGGAAGCGCGGTGCCCCATCTTGTCCTCGGTGCGGACCACCGCAACGCCCGGCATGCCTTTTTCGAGGATCAGCGCCGAGATCGCCCTCCGCTCGTCGGCAACCCCGGCCCATTTGCCGAAGACCAGGATCAGATCGGCAATGTCGCCATTGGTGATAAAAGTCTTGCCGCCCGAGACGATGATGGCATCGCCGTCGGGGGTGAATCGCGTCGTCATATGGGTCGCGTCCGAGCCGGCGTCGGGTTCGGTGATCGCGAGGGCTGCGAGCGCGCCCGCGACGACCCGCGGCAGCAGGCGCAGCTTCTGATCCTCGGTGCCGAAATCGATGAGCGGCTTGATCGCGTGGAAATTCGTCGCCCAGATGATGCCGGTTGCGGCGCAGGCCCGCGCAATCTCGCGCACGCAGGCGAGATAGGCGGCATAGGAAAGCTCGGCGCCGCCATAGGCCTCGGGCACGAACATCGCGTTCAGGCCGAGCGCGTTGATCGCGCGCACATTGTCCCACGGGAATTCGCCGGTGCGGTCGTGCTGCGCGGCCCGAGGCGCGATCCGGTCGCGCGCCAGCGCACGCACGCCGGCGACGATCTGTGCTTCCTCCGGCGACAATGCCGGAACCGCATCGAGGCGGTCGAAGATACCCGGACCGCCGGGCACGGTCAGCCCTTGCGGCCGGGCGCGCCGGAATCGGTCTCCGCCCAGCGCCCCTTTGCCGCGTCGTCGTCGGCGCAGGCTGCGACCCAGCGTTCGCCTTGCGGCGTCTCCTCGCTCTTCCAGAACGGCGCGTCGGTTTTCAGCCAGTCGATCAGGAAGTGGCAGGCGCCGAGCGCGGCTTCGCGATGCGGCGAGGCGGTGGCGACGAGGACGATGCGGTCGCCAGGTTCCAGCCGGCCGTAGCGGTGGATGATCAGCGACGCGTCGAGCGGCCAGCGCCGGTGCGCTTCCAATTCGATCTCGGCCAGCTTTTTCTCGGTCATGCCGGGATAATGTTCGAGGGTCAGCGCCCGGACCTCGGCGCCGCCGCCCCCCGCCCCACTCGGTGACATGTCGCGCACCAGCCCGATAAAGCTCGCGACGGCGCCGATCCGATGATTGCCGGCGGCGAGGCGTTCGAGCTCGGCGCCGACGTCGAAATCTTCGCGCTGTACCCGGATCATCGCCTCAGCCTCCGGTCATCGGCGGGAAGATCGCGATCTCGTCGCCCTCCCGCACGGGGTGGTCGCGCCCGACATAATCCTGGTTGACCGCGACGCGGACGACATCGTGGTTCTGCAACGCCTCGGCATAGCCGCCGCCGCGCGATTGCAGCCAGGCGAGCAGCCCGGCCACGTCGCGGATGCCCGGCGGCAACGCCACCACCTCTTCGGCGCAGCCGATGCGCGCGCGCAGCCAGGCGAAATAGAGAATTCTCACCCGATCACCTCGGCGAAGGGCAGAAAATCGACGATCGTGCCGGGCACGAGGTCGCCGGTTGCTTCGTCGAGAATGACGAGCCCCTCCGAACGCACGATCGAAGACAGAACCCCGGCCCCGTCCTTCTCATATTTGACGGCGACCGCCGCATTGCCGTCACGCACCAGGCTGGCGCGCAGATATTCGCGGCGGCCCGGCTTTTTGCGGTAGGCAAAGCCGGCGCGGACCGGGAACAGAAGCGGCGGCGCGGCTCGGGCGCCGGCGAGCTTCAGGATCAGCGGCCGGGCCAGGACGGCGAAGGTCACGACGACCGCCACCGGGTTGCCGGGAAGCCCGATCAGCGGCACGCCGCCGACCTGGCCGAGCGCCACCGGACGCCCGGGCTTGATCGCCAGCCGCCAGAAATGGAGCGTGCCCAGCCGTTCGACCGCCGCCTTGACGTAATCCTCGTCGCCGGTCGAAACGCCGCCCGAGGTGACGATCAAATCATGCCCGGCGCACGCCGCGGCCAGCGTGTCGGCGAGCGCGGCTTCGCGGTCGGGGCGGATGCCGAGATCGGTGACGACGCAGCCGAGGCCTTCGAGCAGCGCCGCGAGCACGAAGCGGTTGGCGTCGTAGATGGCCCCCGGCGGCAGCGCTGCGCCCGGCTCGCGCACTTCGTCCCCGGTCGACAGCAGCGCGACCCGCAGCCGGCGACAGACCGGCAGCCGATCATGGCCGAGCGCCGCGGCGAGGCCGAGACCGGCCGGACCGAGCCGATGCCCGGCGGCGAGCGCGGTCTCGCCCCGCGCGACATCCTCGCCGGCACGGCGGCGGTTCGCGCCTTTCCGGATGCCCGGCTTGAGCCGAACCAGCCCGGCCTCGACGATGCAATCCTCCTGCATCAGAACCGTATCGGCGCCATCGGGCATCGCCGCGCCGGTGAAGATCCGGATCGCTTCGCCGCGCTTGACCGCGCGCCCGAGCGGATGCCCCGCGGCGGCCCGGCCGGCCACCGGCAGAACGGTCTCGCGATCGGGCAGCAGGTCCGCATGGGCGAGGGCGTAGCCGTCGACCGCGCTGTTGGCGTGCGGCGGCAGGTCCATCTCTGCGACGAGGTCGCGCGCCAGGACCCGCCCGGCGGCCGCCGTCAGCGGCACCGTCTCGGTCTCGACCACCGGAACAACGCGCTCATCGATGCGTGCGAGCGCCGCCTCGACGCTCAACAGGGCGCCGCCAAAGGCAAAACAGTCGTCGCTCAGCTGCGGCATCGGATCTGCCCGTCGTGACCGAGGATGAAGGCGGCCACAGCTGCCGCATCGGACAATGGCAGCCACGGCAGATCGAGCCCGGCCGGTCTCTCCTCGGCCGCGAAGGCGACGATGAACGGGTCGTCGGGATGCAGCAGCGGCTTGCCGAGCACCGGCCGGTAAACCTCGATCTTGGGGTGGGCATGCCGCTTGAACCCTTCGACGAGGACCAGATCGACCGGGCTCAGATGCCGCACGAGCTCGTCGAGCGAGGCTTCCGGGTCGCCGCGCAGCTCGTGCATCAAGGCCCAGCGCCGTTCCGAGGTGATCATGACCTCATGCGCTCCCGCCTGGCGATGGCGCCAGGAATCCTTGCCCGGCTGATCGATGTCGAAGGCATGATGGGCATGCTTGATCGTCGAGACCGCGACGCCGCGCGCGACAAGCTCGGGAATCAGCGCGGTCATCAATGTCGTCTTGCCGCTCCCGCTCCAGCCGGCGAGGCCGAATATCCGCATGGCTGCCCGTCCTTATGGGCTCACTTGGTGACGGCGCGGGGCAGCCGCAACCGGAGGGCCTAGGCCGGGTGCTCTGATTTGCGGCGGGCAACAGGCGCCGGGCGCGGGCGGGTGATGTGGGGAATCCCCGCCCGCAGATAATCGTAGCCGGTCACCAGGGTCAGCAGCGCGGCGAGCCACAGCAGCGTCTCGCCGATCGCGGTTACCGGCAGCAAGGCCGGCCCGGCGTCGCCGACGATCAGAAAGCCGATCGCCACCATCTGAATGAACGTCTTCCACTTGGCGAGCCGCGAGACCGGCATGCCGACGCGCAGCCCCGCGAGGTACTCGCGCAGCCCCGAGACCAGGATCTCGCGGCACAGGATGACCAGCGCCGGCAGCACCGCCGCCGCCGACAGCCGCCCGAAGGTCGTCAGCATGAACAAGGTCGCCGAGACCAGCAATTTGTCGGCGATCGGATCGAGAAACCGGCCGATCTCCGATTGCTGCTGCCAGCGCCGCGCCATGTGCCCGTCGAGCCAGTCGGTCACTCCCGCCGCCGAGAACAGCGCGCAGGCAAACCACCGCGCATAGTCGCCGGAGACGTAGAAGCTCGCAATCACCACCGGAATCGCCAGGATGCGCGACAGGGTCAACAGATTGGGCAGGCTGATCAGCAGCACGCATCACCCGCGGCGGGAGAACGAACGAGCGCGATCTTACTCATCGGCATGGAAATGATCATAAACCTTTTTTGCGACGGCTTTGTTGATGCCGGCGATGCGCTCCAGTTCGCCGAGGCCGGCGCGCGCGACTGCCCGCGCCGAGCCGAAATGGTGCAGCAGAGCCTGCTTGCGCCGGGCGCCGATGCCGGCGATCTCGTCGAGCGGAGAATGCCCGAGCGCCTTGGTCCGGCGGGCGCGGTGAGTGCCGATGGCAAAGCGGTGCGCCTCGTCGCGCAGGCGCTGCAGGAAGTACAGGACAGGGTCGCGCGGATCGAGCGAGAACGGCGCGCGGCCGGGAACGAAGAAGCGCTCGCGGCCGGCGTTGCGGTCGGGCCCTTTGGCGATGCCGGCGATCGCGATGTCGACGATGCCGAGTTCGTCGAGCACGTTTTGCGTCACGCCGAGCTGTCCCTGGCCGCCGTCGATCAAAACGAGATCCGGCCAGGTCCCCTGCTCGCGCTCCGGGTCTTCCTTCAGCGCGCGGGCAAAGCGGCGCTGCAATACCTCGCGCATCATCGCGTAATCGTCACCGCCGCCGGGTGGGGAGCCAAGCGCCACAGGAACCGACCGCAGCTCCGTCGCCGGCCGTTCCGCATCTTCCCGCTGCGCGGATTCCTCCCTCTCTCCGCGTGCCGGGAAGGGGTCCGGCCGAGGGGCCGACTTCCTGCCATCGCCGCGGATCGTGAATTTGCGGTAGGCGGCCTTGATCAGGCCGTCCGGGCCGGCGACGATCATCGCGCCGACCGCGTTGGTGCCCTGGATATGGCTGTTGTCGTAGACCTCGATGCGGTTCGGCGGCCCGTCGAGGCCAAACACCGCGGCGACGCCGTCGAGCAGCCGGCGCTGCGAGGCGCTCTCGGCGAGGCGGCGGCCGAGCGCCTCGCGGGCCGATGCGAGGATGCGGTCGACCAGCTTTTTCTTGTCGCCGCGCTGCGGCACGGCGAGGCTGACGCGCTCGCCGCCGAGCGACAATGCCTCGGCGACGAGCTCCTGCTCGACCAGGCGATGGCTCAGCAGCACGAGCGGCGGCTTCGGGCGGTTGTCGTAGAATTGCCCGACGAACGAGGTCAGCACCTCCTCGACCGGAAGCTGACGGTCGTGACTCGGAAAATAGGCGCGGTTGCCCCAATTCTGACCGCCCCGAAAAAAGAAGATCTGGACGCAGGTTTGGCCGCCGGCCTGATGAGCGGCGATCAAATCGGCGTCGACCACCCCTTCGACATGAATGTCCTGGTGACCCTGGACCAGCGACAGCGCGCGGATACGGTCCCGGATCAACCCCGCCGCCTCGAAATCGAGGGCGTCGGCGGCGGCCTGCATCTCGGTGACGAGGCGCCGTTGCACAGCGCCGCTTTTGCCGGAGAGGAAGGCGTGCGCCTCGCCGATCAGGGCGGTGTAGTCGTCATGGCCGATCCGGCCGACGCAGGGCGCGCTGCACCGCTTGATCTGGTACAGCAGGCACGGGCGCGTGCGGGCGGCAAACATGCTGTCGCTGCACGAGCGCAGCAGAAACGCCTTCTGCAACGTCACCAAGGTGCGGTTGACCGCGCCGGCCGAGGCGAACGGGCCGAAATAGCTGCCTTCCTTGTTGCGCGCGCCGCGATGCTTGGTCAGTTGCGGGAAGTCGTGGCCGGCGGCGATGTGGATCAGCGGAAACGATTTATCGTCGCGCAGCAGGACATTGTAGCGCGGCATCAGCCGCTTGATCAGGTTGCATTCGAGGAGCAGCGCCTCCGCCTCGGTATGGGTGACGACGATGTCCATGGCCGTGGTCTCGGCGACCATCCGCCGCAACCGGTTCGACAGGCCGGCGAGGTGTGTGTAGTTCTGCACCCGGCTGCGCAGGCTGCGCGCCTTGCCGACATAGAGGGCGTCCCCTTTGCGGTCGAGCATGCGGTAGACGCCGGGGGCTGGCGGCATCGTCTTGAGCGCGGCTCGGATCGCGGCGAGGCCCGTCGCGGTGCCGCCGACCGGCGCGGCCGCCGCCTCCTCCTCGGCCGCCATCGGCGGGGCTGGAAGCACGCCGCCCGGCGCACGGCGCGGGTCCATCGGTGTCGATTTTCCGCGCCGCGCAGGTCGCCCGCCTGCCGGCAGCGGCGGCTTCGTCGTGCTCAACGACTCGTCAACCGGTTGAGCGGTCATCGGAATTCCAGATCGTCACGTGATATCCACGAAAACTGTGGACAACTCTGTTGAAAATTCTCGGGCAGCCGAGCCGGAATCCAGCCGAGCCGGGAGTTTCCCATCTTTGCCCAAAATTTGGGCTTCCATACAACTCATTGCATTCATTTATATTTTGTCAGGGACAGTTAATTTTCTTGAAACAATAGGGGGGATGGTTGCTGCGGGCCACTGTCCCACGACCGTCACATCGCCTGTGAACAAATTGCCCTGAACCTTCGGCCGTCGGCAAGAATCCTTGTGAATCTTGAGGTTACCAGCGCGTTTGTGCGAGCATTCCATTCGCGTTCCGGGCGAGTCGGCTATTCGGGGGCCGGCGGGCGCTGCGCCTGGGCCCAGCCGAGATGCTGGCCGCCGTCGAGGGCGATCATCTGGCCGGTCAGCGCCGGCGCCGACAGGATGAAGCGCAGCGCCGCCCCAATCTCCTCGGGGCTGGTGCCGCGGCGCAGCGGCATCGCCGCAACCTGCCGGGCGAATTGCTCGGGGCTCTGCCGCGGGCTCGGCAGGGTCGGACCGGGTCCGATGCCGTTGACCCGGATGCGCGGTGCGAGCGCGAGCGCCATGGTCCGGGTCAAGGTCCACAATCCTGCTTTTGAGAGTGTATACGAGACGAAGAACGGGGTCGGCGACCACACCCGCTCGTCCAGCATATTGACGACGGCGCCGCCCAGACCCGCCGGCAGCCGGGCCGCCAGCTGCTGGATCAGGACAAACGGCGCCCGCAGATTGACCGCGAGATGGGCGTCCCAGCCTTCCCGCGTCACGGTCTCGACCGTATCGTCGCCGAATACCCCGGCATTGTTGACGAGGCAGCCGATCGGCCCGAATGCCGCTTCCGCGCGCGGCAGCAGCGCCTTGACCGCGCCCTCGTCGGCGAGGTCGGCGCCGAGCGCAACCGCGCTGCCGCCTCTGTGGCGGATGGCCTCGGACACGCTTTCGGCAGCATCGCGCGAGCGGTGATAGTGGACGGCGACGGCGTAGCCTTCGGCGGCGAGGGCAAGGGCAACGGCGCGGCCGATCCGGCGCCCGCCGCCGGTCACCAGTGCCGCCTTGGGGATCGGTGCGACCGGCGCCGCTCCGGTCGGTTCCTCCGCCGGCTCGGCGTCAGCGGCGGGCACGGCGTTCCTTGCGCGCGCGCATCTTGGCGCGCATGACGTCGCGCGCCGAAACCCCGGCGCGACCGGCGGTCGAGCGGCCGCGGGCCGTTTCGGGATGTGTCGACCCTGCCGCGGCGGAGCCCGATGGTGAGGCGGGCAGGCCGAGCTCCACTTGCTCGAGGCGGCGGATCTCGTCGCGCAGCCGCGCCGCCTCCTCGAATTCGAGATCGGCGGCGGCGTCGCGCATGCGCTTTTCGAGATCGGCGATGACGGTCTTCAGGTCGGCGCCCTGATAATGCGCCGCCTCGCCCTCCGACAGCCCGAACGTCACGTGATCGCGCTCATAGACGCTTTCGAGGATGTTGGCGATGCCGCGCCGCACGCTCTCGGGCGTGATCCCGTTTGCGGCATTGTAGGCCTGCTGCTTTTCGCGCCGGCGGTTGGTTTCGCCGATCGCCGCTTTGAGGCTGTCGGTCACCCGGTCGGCATAGAGGATCGCCCTCCCGTCGATGTGGCGCGACGCCCTCCCGATCGTCTGGATCAGCGAGGTGCGCGAGCGCAGATAGCCCTCCTTGTCGGCGTCGAGCACGGCGACGAGCGCGCATTCCGGGATGTCGAGCCCTTCGCGCAGCAGGTTGATCCCGATCAGCACGTCGAAGGCGCCGAGGCGCAGGTCGCGGATGATCTCGATGCGTTCGAGCGTGTCGACATCGGAATGCATGTAGCGCACGCGCAGCCCGGCCTCGTGCAGATATTCGGTCAAGGCCTCGGCCATTTTCTTGGTCAAGGTGGTAACCAGCACGCGGTGGCCCTTCGCCGCCTCCTCGCGGCATTCGGCCATCAGATCGTCGACCTGGTTCTCGACCGGCCGGATGATGCAGGGCGGGTCGACGAGGCCGGTCGGCCGCACGATCTGCTCGACGAAGACGCCGCCGGCGCGGTTCATCTCCCACGGCCCCGGCGTCGCCGAGACGAACAGGGTCTGGCCGCGCATCGCCTCCCATTCCTCGAATTTGAGCGGCCGGTTGTCGGTGCAGGAAGGCAGCCGGAAACCGTATTCGGCCAAGGTCGTCTTGCGCATCCAGTCGCCGCGGAACATGCCGCCCAATTGCGGCACCGTGACGTGGCACTCGTCGACAAAGACCAGCGCGTCGCGCGGCATGTATTCGAAAAAGGTCGGCGGCGGCTCGCCCGGCTTGCGTCCGGTCAGATAGCGCGAATAGTTTTCGATGCCGGCGCAGCTGCCGGTCGCCTCGATCATTTCGAGGTCGTAGTTGGTGCGCTGCTCGAGCCGCTGCGCCTCGAGCAGCTTGCCCTCGGTGAAGAGTTCGTCGAGCCGAAGCTTGAGCTCGCGCCTGATCTGCTCGATCGCCTGCAACAGGGTCGGGCGCGGCGTCACGTAGTGGCTGTTGGCGTAGATCTTGATCGACTGCAAGGCGGCGGTCTTTTCGCCGGTCAACGGGTCGATCTCGTGGATCGCCTCGATCTCGTCGCCGAACAGCGACAGCCGCCAGGCGCGGTCCTCGTAATGCGCCGGGAACAGCTCGATCGTGTCGCCGCGCACGCGGAACGCGCCGCGAAAGAAATTGTGGTCGTTGCGCCGGTATTGCAGCTCGATGAAGCGCGCCAGCAGGTGGGTGCGGTTGACCCGGTCGCCCTTGGCCAGCGACAGGGTCATCTGCGAATAGGTCTCGGCCGAGCCGATGCCGTAGATGCACGACACGCTCGCGACGACGACGACGTCGCGGCGTTCGAGGATCGCCCGCGTCGCCGAATGGCGCATCCGGTCGATCTCCTCGTTCAGCGACAATTCCTTTTCGACATAGGTGTCGGTACGCGGAACATAGGCCTCGGGCTGATAGTAATCGTAATAAGAGACGAAATATTCGACCGCGTTCTCCGGGAAAAAGCTCTTCATCTCGCCGTAGAGCTGCGCGGCCAGGGTCTTGTTCGGGGCGAGGATGATCGCCGGCCGCCCGGTGCGGGCGATGACGTGAGCCATCGTGAAGGTCTTGCCCGAGCCGGTGACGCCGAGCAGCACCTGGTCGCGCTCGCCGCGGTCGAGCCCCTCGCACAATTCGTCGATCGCCTGCGGCTGGTCGCCGGCCGGGCGGAATTCGGAACTGATCGCAAATGGTTTGCCGACATCGCTCTGCGGGCGTTCGGCGACGAGAAGCGGCAGCATGGCGACAGAATGTAAGACTTCAGCCGAGTTCATGCCAGCTCGACTCGCTTCCTCGAAATCTTCCGCAGCAATCGCTTTTTCGCAAGACCCGGATGGCCGGCACAAGGCCAGCCGTCCGGATCTTACGCCGTCGAGGAAGATTGGCCCACAGAGTGAAGGTGCGGAGCTACTCCCGCAGATCCTCGAAAAATTCCTTGACGCGGGCGAAGAAGCCCTCGCTTTCGGGGTGGGTGCGACGGCTGTCGCCTTCTTTTTCGAACTCGCGCAGCAGCTCCTGCTGGCGCCTGGTCAGGTTGACCGGGGTTTCGACGACCGCCTCGATGAACATGTCGCCGCGGGCAGTCGAGCGCAGCACCGTCATCCCCTTCGACTTGAGCCGGAACTGATGGCCCGACTGGGTTCCCGGCGGCACCGTGACGCGGGCCCGGCCGCCATCCACGCTCGGCACCTCGATCGCGCCGCCGAGCGCCGCCGTGGTGATCGGAAGCGGCACCCGGCAGTAGATATTGGCGCCGTCGCGCTGAAAGATCCGGTGCGGCGCGACGCTGATGAAGATGTAGAGATCGCCCGCCGAGGCGCCGCGAATGCCGACCTCGCCCTCGCCGGCGAGCCGGATGCGGGTGCCGTCCTCGACGCCGGGCGGAATGTTGACCGACAGTGTCTTTTCACGCCGGGCCCGGCCCTGACCGGCACAGCTGCGGCACGGCTTGTCGATGACCCGCCCGGCGCCCTGGCAGCCGGGACAGGTGCGCTCAATCGAAAAAAAGCCCTGCTGGGCGCGCACCCGCCCGCGGCCGTGGCAGGTCGGACAGGCGATCGGTTTGGAGCCGGGCTCGGCACCGCTGCCCTTGCACCCCTCGCAGGCAACCAGGCTGGCGACGCGGATCGTCGTCTGCTTGCCGCGGAAGCTCTCCTCGAGCGAGATTTCGAGGTTGTAGCGCAGGTCGCTGCCGCGGCTCGGCCCGGCTTGTCCGCGCCGGCCGCCGCCCATGAACTCGCCGAACATCTCGTCGAAGATATCGGCAAAGCCGCCGCTGAAACCGAAATCTCCCGGACCGCGCCCACCCCCCTGCTCGAACGCGGCATGACCGAACCGGTCATAGGCGGCGCGCTTCTGCTCGTCCTTGAGAATGTCGTAAGCTTCGCTGATGTCCTTGAATTTCTGCTCGGCGTTCTTGTCGCCCGAATTGCGATCCGGGTGAAACTGCATCGCCAGCTTGCGATAGGCCTTCTTCAAATCGTCGGCGCTGGCCGATTTCGCAACGCCGAGGGTCTCGTAAAAGTCCTGCTTAGCCATGATCGAGAGGCGTTCGGTGCAAGGGTTTGCGGCGTTGCGTCACCCCGGCGGAAACCGGCCGGGGCGATCGCATCCCCATCTCGGCTCCGTGCTCGAAGGGGTTACGCGGAGCCGCGCTTTTTCTGGTCGTCGACCTCCTCGAAATCGGCATCGACAACCTTGTCGCCGTCGCCCGCGGCGGCACCCGGCCCGCCCTGGG
Source organism: uncultured Alphaproteobacteria bacterium (assembly GCA_963814865.1). Classification (GTDB taxonomy): domain Bacteria; phylum Pseudomonadota; class Alphaproteobacteria; order ATCC43930; family CGMCC-115725; genus AP-15. Next base: position 713,314 of record CAWFEN010000010.1, read on the forward strand.
ACGGGCCGCTGCCTCCGGTTCCGGCCTGCTCCGCCTGCTGTGCCTTGTAGAGCGCTTCGCCAATCTTCATCGAGACCTCGGCCAGGGCTTCGGTCTTGGCCTTGATCTGTCCGGCATCGTCGCCGTCGAGCACATCCCTCAAGGCCTGCACCGCCTGCTGCACCGCATCCTGGTCGCCCTGCGGGATCTTGTCGGCGTTTTCCTTCAAGGTCCGCTCGGAGGTGTGGATCAGCGCGTCGGCGTTGTTCTTGCCCTCGACCAATTCGCGCTTGCGCTTGTCCTCTTCCGCATGCGCCTCGGCGTCCTTGACCATGCGGTCGATATCAGCGTCCGAAAGGCCGCCCGACGCCTGGATGCGGATCTGCTGCTCCTTGCCGGTCGCCTTGTCCTTGGCCGAGACCTGGACGATGCCGTTGGCGTCGATGTCGAAGGTCACCTCGACCTGCGGCATGCCGCGCGGCGCCGAGGGGATGCCGACGAGATCGAACTGGCCGAGCAGCTTGTTGTCGGCCGCCATCTCGCGCTCGCCCTGGAAGACGCGGATCGTGACCGCCGTCTGATTGTCCTCGGCGGTCGAGAAGGTCTGGCTCTTCTTGGTCGGGATCGTCGTGTTGCGGTCGATCAGCCGGGTGAAGACGCCGCCCAAGGTCTCGATGCCGAGCGACAGCGGCGTCACGTCCAGCAATAGGACATCCTTGACCTCGCCCTTCAGGACGCCGGCCTGGATCGCCGCGCCGATGGCCACGACCTCGTCGGGGTTGACGCTGCGGTTGGGCTCCTTGCCGAAGAACTGCTTGACCGTGTCGATGACCTTGGGCATGCGGGTCATGCCGCCGACCAGGATCACCTCGTTGATCTCGGAGGCCCTGAGCCCGGCATCCTTCAGCGCATTGCGGCAGGGTCCGATCGTGCGCTGGATCAGATCGTCGACCAGCGCTTCGAGCTTGGCCCGCGTCAGCTTGATGTTGAGGTGCTTCGGTCCGTGCTGGTCGGCGGTGATGAACGGCAGGTTGACATCGGTCTGCATCGACGAGCTGAGCTCGATCTTGGCTTTCTCCGCCGCCTCCTTCAGCCGCTGCAAGGCGAGGCGGTCGTTGCGCAGGTCGATGCCCTGTTCTTTTTTGAACTCGTCGGCAAGATAGTCGATGATGTTCTTGTCGAAGTCTTCGCCGCCAAGAAAGGTATCGCCGTTCGTCGACTTGACCTCGAAGACCCCGTCGCCGATCTCGAGCACCGAAATATCGAAGGTGCCGCCGCCCAGGTCATAGACGGCAATCGTGCCGCTGCCCTTGCGCTCCATGCCATAGGCGAGCGCCGCCGCGGTCGGCTCGTTGATGATGCGCAGGACCTCGAGCCCGGCGATCTTGCCGGCGTCCTTGGTTGCCTGGCGCTGGCTGTCGTTGAAATAGGCCGGAACGGTGATAACCGCCTCCGAGACCGTCTCGCCGAGATAAGCCTCGGCGGTCTCTTTCATCTTTTGCAGGATGAAGGCGCTGATCTGCGAGGGCGCGTATTTCTTGGCGCGGCTCTCGACCCAGGCGTCGCCATTGTCGCCGGGAATGATCCGGTAGGGGACGAGATCGGTGTCCTTCTTGACCATCGGATCGGTGAAACGGCGGCCGATCAGGCGTTTGATCGCGAAGAACGTATTCTCGGGATTGGTCACCGCCTGGCGCTTGGCGGCCTGGCCGACGAGGCGCTCGCCCAATTCGGTGAACGCCACCATCGAGGGGGTGGTACGCGTCCCCTCGCTGTTTTCGATCACCTTGGCATTCCTGCCTTCCATCACGGCGACGCAGGAATTCGTCGTGCCGAGATCGATACCGATGACCTTGCTCATGGACACCTCATTTCAAAGCAGGACCGGGCGGCCCAGGAAGCACCGCTCCGATCCCCCGGGAAGTGGTGGTTCAGTCATCCCCCGACTGCGAAGGGTTATATATGTGAGCCCCCCGACCGCTACAACCGGTTCGCGCCGCCAGTCTCGTCCGGCTCGTGGCGCGGCCTGGCGACGCCGACCATGGCCGGCCGGAGCAGGCGGCCATGCAGCACGTAGCCGGGCTGGAGCACCTCGACGACCGTGCCGGCGGGCCGGTCCGGACGCTCGGCCTCGTAGATCGCCTGATGAAGGTTGTGGTCGAAAGGTTCGCCGGCCGGATCGATGCGCCGGATGCCGTGCCGCTCGAAGACCCCCAGAAGCTCGCGCTCGGTCGCCGCGACCCCGGCCAGGAGGCTGCGCGTACGCTCGTCCCCGATTTCGGGCTCGGGCAGGCTGTCGAGGGCGCGGCGCAGATTGTCGGCCGCCGACAGCAGGTCCTTGGCAAACCCCGCAATCGCGTATTTGGCGGCATCCTCGCGCTCGCGCTGGGCCCGGCGGCGGGTGTTCTCGGCCTCGGCGAGGGCGCGCAGCAGGCGGTCCTGCTGCGCCGCGAGCTCGGCTTCGAGCGCGGCGACCCGCGCCTCGGGAGCTGCGGCGTCGGCGCCGTCCGCATTGTTGTTTGCCGCAGCTTCCTCGGCGGTTGGCGCCGCCACGCGTTCGTCGGGGTTCTCGTTCATAACGCGTCCTATCCGATGAGGCGCCCGATCACCTTGGCGGTGTAATCCACCATCGGGATAATCCGGGCGTAGTTGATCCGGGTGGGGCCGATGACCCCGATGGCGCCGACGATCTGCTCGCGGCTGTTCTGGTAGGGAGCGATCACCATCGAGCAGCCGGTCACCCCGAACAGGTGGCTCTCGGCGCCGATGAAGATCTGCACGCCGTCGCCCTGCTTGCTGGCGTCGAGCAGACGCAGCATCGTCTCGCGGGTTTCGAGCATATCGAAAAGCGTGCGCAGCCTTTCGAGATCGGCGAGCGCGGTCACGTCCTCGAGCAGGTTCGCCTGCCCGCGCACGATCAGGGCGCTGCCCTTGTCGCCGCCGGCCCAGCTCGCCAGCCCGGCCGCGACCAGCTTCGAGGTCAGCTCGTCGAGCTGCACCTGGTTCGAGTCGATCTCGTCCCGGATCGCGGCCTGCGCCTCCTCGATGGTCCGGCCGATCAGCCGGGCGTTCAAGTAATTGCCGGCCGCGACGAGCGCCGCCGGCGGCAGCCCGAGCGGCACCTCGATGACCCGGTTCTCGACCAGCCCGTCTTCGGTGACCAGCACGACGAGGGCGCGTCCGGGTCCGAGATGGACGAATTCGAGATGCTTCAGCGGCCGGTCCTGCTTGGGGACGACGACGACGCCGGCGCAATGCGACAGCCCGGAGAGCGCGCTCGTCGCCTCCTCGAGGGCCTGCGGCAGGCTCTTGCCGCGCGCGGCGCACAGGCTCTCGATATTGCGCCGCTCGTCCTCGGCGAGACGGCCGACTTCGAGCAGACCGTGAACGAAGAGGCGCAACCCGGCCTCGGTCGGCAGGCGGCCGGCCGAGGTGTGCGGCGCATAGAGGAGTCCCGCCTCTTCGAGATCGGCCATGACGTTGCGGATCGTCGCCGGCGACAGGTTCTGCCCGAGCCGGCGCGACAGGGTGCGCGAGCCGACCGGTTCGCCGGTGGCGACATAGCCGTCGACGATCAGGCGAAAGATCTCGCGGCTGCGCTCGTTGAGCTCGTTGATCGGCGAGGGGGCGATTGGTCCGGGCATGCAAAGCTTGCCAAAAGCGCGGTCGAGCATCCGATTCGGCCGGACGGGCGTCGCCCGCCTGTGTCGATCGGAATGCTGCGCGATCGACCCGGCGTTGGCGAAATTTGGGAACGCGCGGTGCGCGCGTCAACTCGCGCGGGTTGCCGGCTACGGCGTCTCTTTGAAGGTGGCTTGGAAGGTTTCGCCCTTCGGCGTCGTCAGCCGGCCGACCAGATCGACGATCGCCGGACGGAAGGCGAACTGGCTGCCGTCCGAATTCTGGAATCTGAGCTCGCCGTTGCGGATGATCCCGGTGCCGTGCAATGTCCCGCCCGGCGCCGGCGTGCTCGATCCGAGCGGCCCATAGACGTAGACGATCGCTGCAGTGCCGTCCGGCCGGATGTCGGTGACGATCAGCGCCGCGCAGGTTCGCGCGTCCCACGCCGCATCGCTCCATACCCCGAGAAAACGCCGGTAGCGCTCGGCGACGCTCGCCGGGTCGGCCAGCCGATAGCTGACGCTCTGCTCGCAGAACACCCGGCCCGTTTCGGGCACGTCGGCGGGCGGCGGCGCCTGCGCCATCGCCGCAGCGGCGCCCAGCAGCAGGGACGGGAGCAGGAGCAGACGACGGATCATGGCAGGCTCCGACCGGGATTGCAGGCCTCGGCTTTTACGGCCAAACCGGCGCGATCCATACCCGGCTGCGGCAGGACGCCGCCCGGCGAAGCGCCGGGTCGGACGCGATCGCCGATGGAGGCCGCCTCGGTCAGCAGCCGAGCTTGGCAGCGAGGTCGACGAAGCTGTCGGCGATCACGTCGAAATCGTGCTCGGCCTTGAGATCGCGGGTCTTGTTGGGGCCGTGCTCCAACGGCCGGCTGACAAAGGCGGTGCGGAAGCCGCGGCCGCGCGCCGCCATCAGGTCGCCGTTATGGGCCGCGACCATCATGCACTGCTCGGGCTTCAGGTCGAGGAAGGCGGCGGTGCGGTCGTAAGCCTCGGGCTGCGGTTTGTAGGCGTGCGCGGTTTCGGCGCCGAGGATCGCGTCCCACGGCAGACCGGCGTGCTTCGCCATGTTGACCATCAGCGCGACATTGCCGTTCGAGCACGTCGCCAGGATGTATTTGCGCTTGAGCCGGGTCAGGCCTTCGACCGTGTCCGGCCAGCCGTCGAGGCGATGCCAGGCGCGGTTCAGGTGGTCGATCTCCGTCTCGCTGAGCCCCGTTATCCCGAACTCCGGCAGCAGCTCGACCAAATTCTCGCGATGCAGATCGTCGAGCCGCGTCCACGGGCGCTCGCCGGTGCGCACCTTCGCCATTGCCGGCTGGTAGCGCGCCCGCCATTGGTCGGCGAAGCCGTGCCAGTCTTTGTCGTAGCCCTTCGGCCCGAGAAACGCCTTGGCCTCGCGGGCGATGCTGTCGCGCCAGTTCACCACGGTGCCGAACACGTCGAAAGTCAGGGCTTTCACGTCGGAAATCGCCATCTTCCGGATCCTTTTGCTGCTGGTTCCGCTGCGGCCGTTGCCGCATGTCGCGCGGCTCCGCAGCCGGCGTCAATCACCGAATCTCACTCCCGGCGATTATCGGCGATGATGCGGCCCACCCCTCACCCGTTATTGACGCGGCCCCGCCCTTGCCTTGTCGCCGCCGGTCAGGATGGGACCGTCAGCGCGATCAGCTTTTCGGCGGCGCGGTCGATCGTGTCGAGATGGCGGCAGGTGTCGATCAGTTCGGCGAACTGCATCTCGGAGATGGCGAGGCCGGGGGCGACGGGGCGGATGCGCTGCGCCTCCTCCTCGAAATCCCAGATGAATTCGCGGCCGGTGCCCTCTTTGCTGAAGCTCCGGCCGTCCTTGGTGAAGACCGTGATGCGCGGGCCGAACAGGGTGCGGCGCACGGTCGGGATCAGGGCCACGCGCTGCATCAATTCGAGCACCGCAGGCGGGTCGCTCTCGCCGGGACCGGGCTCGGCGCCGCGCAATAGCGGATAGCCGCGCTCGGCGGCGCCCCAGGCGGTGAAATATTGCGTGCTGCCGACCTGCGGCGGGCTCTCGATGCCGCGGCTAGGGAAGGCCGGGCTCGGATATTCGGTTTCGAACCAGTTGACCAGCGCCTCGATGTGGTCGATGTCCGCGGTGGCGATGTCGTGCTCTGCGCACAGCCGCGCGGTCACCTCGATATGGGCGATGTTGTAGCCGGCGGTCGAATAGATGCGGTAGAGCGTCTCGAGAAAGATCCAGTCGCGACCGAGGCCCTGCGTGATCTTCGCCAAGTCGGTGCGGTTGTCGCCGGTGAAGCTGTAGCGCAATTCGCCAAGATTGTTGCCGGCGTAGGCGTGGTAGAACCCGGCCTCGCCTTCCAATGTCGTCTCGCCGCCCGGCGTGCCGTGCCGGGCCAGGGCGACCGCGAGCAGCGCATTGCGCACCGCGCCGCCCTCGCGCAAGGAACGGCCGCCGCTGCGCGCGCCTTCGAGGTTGCCCGAGGCGAGGTTGACGCATTGGGCGATGGCGCCGTGGATCTGGCTTTCGTCGAGGCCGCCGAGCTTGGCGGCGGCGATCGCAGCACCGAAAATGCCGAACACCGGCCCGGCATGAAAGCCGCGCGACATGACCGTCGGGATGAACTCGGCGGCCATGCGCTCCATGACTTCATAGCCGGCGGCGACCGCGGTCAGGAATTCCCGGCCCGAGGCGCCGGCCAACTCCGCGGCGGCAAGCGCCGCCGGCAGGATCGCGGTGCCCGGATGGGTCAGCATGCGGAAGGTGTCCCACTTGCCGCCGGCAAAGATCGTTTCGGTGTTGACAAAGGCGGCGCCGGCCTTGGTCAGCTTTGCTCCATGGCACAACACGGTCGCGGCGCCGCCGCCGCCCGCTTCCTCCTCCTGCATCAGCGCCAATGCCTGCCGGCTCGCCGGCATCCGGTGGGCGACCAGCGCCGAGGCCAACGCCTCCAGGGTGACGCCCTTCGCCCGGTCGACGACCGCCGGCGGCAGGTCCTCGTAGCGCAGCCTGGCGACGAACGCGGCGAATTCTCGGCTCAACGACATGACGGCTTCCCTTCGACAACGGCCCGGACCGCTGCCGGGGCGGCGGGCGACGAGGCTCGGCCGCCCCGGCATATGTCCGGCGGCAAGGCGCGAACCTGGGGCAAGTTCGGACGCAATAGCAGCACGAGGACCCGCGCGGGCGCAATATCGGGCCTGCCCCGAACGCCTCGCGCTCATCGAAGCCGGCCCGCTCGATAATTGGGATTAGGGCCCTTCAGCTGCCTGCCCGTCGGAGCGTCAAACTCGCCGAGATGTCGGCCTCTCGCATCGTAGGCCTCGACGGTGCCGTGCTGATAAGTCCCACTCGCAAATCCTACCGTCGTGACCCGCCATCGCTTGCGGAGGCCTCTTCCGTCGGTCCGAGCACTCGCGGTCAGAAATCCCCTTAAAAAATTTACGAGCCGATCGCGTCAGCGAACGATTGATTCATCGAGAGCGGGAAAGATCGTCCCGTGGCGGCTGGGCGCGCGCCGCGATCGAAGGGAGGATGCAAATGAAGAGCAAGCTGGCTGCCATGGGCTTGCTGTTCAGCGCACTGGTGCTCGCCGGCTGCGCGTCGGTCGTCTGGGAGCGACCGGGCACGCCACCACAGGTGGCGGCGATGGACAGCGCGCGATGCCAGTTAATGGCAGAAAGCCTCAATCCAGAGCGCGCCTCCGGCAACTATTCGGACCGGCTCCTTCAAGCCGCGATCTCGCCTTTCGATGCCCTGGCCGATATCGGCAGCGGCGTGGCTCAGGGCATGGCGATCAATCACGCCTTCGATCTGTGCATGCAGGAGAACGGCTATGTTGCGGTCGCGCCGGGTGCGCCGTCGCCGGTCATGCCTATGGCCGCTCAGCCATACGGGCCGGTCGCGCTCGTGCCCTCCGCGGTCCCGCCGCCGCTGTTGCCGCCCAGTGCCTCCGCACCGATGGCCGCCGTTCTGCCGCCGATCCCGCCATCGCCGTGCGGCAATGACGACCATCCATGCTGGACGCAGACCAGCTTGGTCGGCATCTATTGACGGCCTGTGGATGGGAGGACGTCTCGATCGCCGGCTCGGACTTAAATCACCGTACCCTTCGCTGCCATGAATTTTTGGCGTCGCCGCCGCGCGCGTGGTCGGGAATTCCGGGCAGGTCCGAGGCAGCGCCGATGGAACCCTGCGCGGGGCGATGATCGCCGTCAATCCCGCGCCGGCCGTAACGCGTTCGGCAATTCCGTTGGCGCACGGGGCACATCGGGGGAAGCATAGCCGGCTTGCCTGATGCGCCCGAAACGCGGCGGATGTCGCTGTTCGTGTCGCTTCCGCCAGCCTGGAACGGCGGAAGCCTCGAAGTCGAACTGGTCGTATCGAGCAGGGCGTCGACCATCCGGCACAAGCGGATCGTCAAGAAGGTGTGGTCGTGACTCCCTCAAAGTGATCACTATCCGTTTTCGGCTTGTGCGGCGGAGCGGCGGGGGCGATCGTTACGGTGGCGGAGCGTACTGAACTTTCTTCGGGAACGATGCAGACCATTCGAGCGCTGTGTGTCTATTGCGGCTCGTCGGGAGCGGTCGCGGCGCCGTATCGTCAGGCGGCGAGCGAGCTTGGCGCGCGGCTCGCCGCCGCCGGGATCGAGATCGTGTTCGGCGGCGGGCGGGTCGGGCTGATGGGGCTGCTCGCCGAGGCCGCGCTCGCGGCGGGCGGCCGGGTCACCGGCATCATCCCGGAGCGTCTGCGCGATGCCGAGCTGGCTCATCGCGGCGTCAGCGAACTGGTGGTGGTCGCCGGCATGCACGAGCGCAAGCGGCTGATGGCCGAGCGGGCCGACGCCTTCGCGATCCTGCCGGGGGGCATCGGCACGCTCGACGAAATGTTCGAGATGCTGAGCTGGAAGCAGCTCGGATTGCACGCCAAGCCGATCTTCCTGGTCGATATCGAGGGCTATTGGGCGCCATTGCAGGTGCTGCTCGACCATATTGTCGCGGGCGGTTTTGCCCGGCCGGAGACACGGCGCCTGATGCGCGCCGTGCCGGACGTGGCGGCGTTGCTGGCGGTGCTGGCGGAGGAGCCGACGGCGCGATGAACGGCGGGAAACTCACGAGCCGGGCGCGGACCTCGGTCCGGGAAGCCAAGCGGTTGAAGCGGCGAGACGATTTGATTCGGATCGGCGATATCCACGGAAACAGTGGATATTTTGGTGGAAAAACCCCGCAACACGGCATCGCCGCCGAGCAATTCCCTCATTTTTCGGTTTTTGCCTAATATTTAACCGCTTGTTGAAGCCCATTGGAATTGCTACGCAAATTTTGCTGGGCGCGGCATGGCGCGAGAGCCGATGGTAAACCGTCGGTGACAATTCCGGAAAACTGTGCAATTCGGGCGGGTTTTGCCGGGAATGCGGAGCCCTGTGTACAACTCGGCTGCGGCTTGCCTCGCTTTGTCGCGGCCTTTATCTTCGCGGGCCGGCGAAGCGCCCGGCCGGCGCACCGCTTCGGCGGCATGCGAGGATGACAGCGATGGCAAAAATCAAGGTGGCTCGGCCCATCGTCGAACTCGACGGCGACGAGATGGCGCGGATTATGTGGAGCTTCATCAAGAACAAGGCGATCCTGCCCTATCTCGACATCGAGTTGAAATATTACGACCTCGGCATGGAGAGCCACAACGCCCTCACGTCAGTGCGACAAGACAGGCCATAATCGTCAACAGATCAACTCAGCCGAAACGAAAGCGGCGCGCGGGAGGTGCAAGCATGTCAGATCTCGAAATCGTTTGGACGAAGGTTGATGAAGCACCTGCGCTTGCTACGTTTTCCCTTCTGCCGATCGTCGAAGCCTTCGTCGGGGCGGCCGGCGTGAAGATGAAGCTGAAGGACATTTCGCTGACTGGCCGCATCATCGCCAACTTCCCCGACAAACTGACGCCAGCGCAAAAGATCAACGACGAGCTCGCCGAACTTGGCCAACTTGCGATGCGCCCGGAGGCCAACATCATCAAGCTGCCCAACATCTCCGCCTCGATCCCGCAGCTGAAGGCTGCGATCAACGAGTTGCAGAGCAAGGGTTACGACGTGCCGGACTATCCGGACAGCGACGCGACGCCAGCGGAGAAGGAAATCCGCGCCCGCTACGGCAAGGTGCTCGGCAGCGCCGTCAATCCGGTGCTGCGCGAGGGCAATTCCGACCGACGCGCCGCCGGCGCCGTGAAGCAGTACGCGCGCAACAATCCGCATAAGATGGGCGCCTGGACCAAGGACTCGAAAACGCGCGTGGCGCACATGTCGGGCGGCGATTTCTACGGTTCGGAGGTCGCGACGACCATTGCGGCGCCGACCAATGCCCGCATCGAGTTGGTCGGCCCAGCGGAACTAGGGGGTGCGGTCACGGTGCTGAAGGCGAAGACGCCGCTGCAGCCCGGCGAGATCATCGACGCGTCGGTGATGAACCGTAAGGCGTTGCGCGCGTTCTTCGCCGCGCAGATCGATGTTGCAAAAAAGGACGGCGCCCTACTCTCGCTGCAGGTCAAGACAACGATGATGAAGATCTCTGATCCCATCATCTTCGGTCATTGCGTTTCGATGTTCTTCGCCGATGTGTTCGAGAAGCATGGCGCCACACTGACGCGCCTGGGCATTGATCCCGACAATGGCGTGGCCGACATGCTGACCCGGATCGAGACGCTGCCGGAGGCTGAAAAGGCGGCGATCAAGGCCGATATCGAGGCCACCTACGCGAAGCAGCCTGGCCTGGCCATGGTCAATTCCGACCGGGGAATCACCAATCTGCACGTGCCGAGCGACGTGATCATCGATGCATCGATGCCGGCGATGATTCGCGAATCCGGGCGCATGTGGGGCGCTGACGGCAAGCTGCACGACGTGATCGCCGCGATCCCCGACCGTTGCTACGCGCCGCTGTTCCAAGCCGTCATCGAGGACTGCAAGGCGCATGGCGCCTTCGACCCGAAGACGATGGGCTCCGTGCCGAACGTCGGATTGATGGCGCAGCAAGCCGAGGAATATGGCTCGCACGACAAGACGTTCGAGGTCGCCTCGGGCGGAACGGTGCGCGTGGTCGCCGATGACGGCACGGTGCTGCTGTCACAGCCGGTTGAGACCGGCGACATCTTCCGGATGTGCCAGGTCAAGGACGCGCCGATCCGGGACTGGGTCAAGCTTGGGGTGCGCCGCGCGCGCCTGACCGGCACCCCAGCGGTGTTCTGGCTCGACGCCAAACGCGCGCACGACGCGCAGTTGATCGCCAAAGTCGAGACATACCTGAAGAACGAGGACACATCGGGTCTCGACATCCGCATCCTGGCGCCGGTCGAGGCAATGAAGTTCTCGCTCGACCGCATCCGCAAGGGGCTCGACACCATCTCCGTCACTGGCAATGTGCTACGCGACTACTTGACCGATCTTTTCCCGATCATGGAGCTGGGCACCTCGGCCAAGATGCTGTCGATCGTTCCGCTGCTGGCGGGCGGCGGGTTGTTCGAGACCGGGGCCGGCGGTTCGGCGCCCAGGCATGTGCAGCAGTTCCAGCACGAAGGCTATCTGCGCTGGGATTCGCTGGGCGAGTTCCTGGCGCTTGGCGCTTCGCTGGAACATCTGGCGCAGACAAGTGGGAATGAGGATGTGCGGGTTCTGGCCGAGACGCTCGATGAGGCCAACGGCAAGATCCTTGAGTACAACCGTTCGCCTGCGCGGAAGCTTGGCGAGCTGGATAATCGTGGCAGCCATTTCTACCTGGCGCTGTATTGGGCCCAGGCGCTGGCCGGGCAGCACAACAGTCCGGCACTGGCAGCCCGCTTCAAACCGCTGGCGGAGGCGCTGGCGGCCAACGAGGCCAAGATTAATGCTGAGCTGATCGCCGCGCAGGGTAAGCCGGTGGATACCGGCGGTTATTATCTGCCCGATCAGGCTAAGACATCGGCGGCGATGCGGCCGAGTGAGACGCTGAACGCTGCGCTCGCCGCTCTCTGACGCGGCGTCAGGTGGAGCCGCCCCAACCAGTTCCTCGACAAGCTCGACACGAACTTTCAGAAGGCAATGAACTGAGCCGGAGACGGCCAAAACAACGGAGGAAGAACGATGCGGCTCAGCATTCTCGATGATTACCAGGGCGTGGCGCTCGACATGGCGGACTGGACGCCGGTGCGGAGCCGCGCCGTCGAGATCGCCGTCGAGCGCCATGCCTTCGCCGATGAGGAAGCGGTGGTGCGCGCGCTCGCCGATTCCGAGCTGGTCGCGGCGATGCGCGAGCGCACGGCGTTTCCGAAATCGGTCGTCGACCGTCTGCCCAGGCTGAAGCTGCTGATCACCACCGGCATGCGCAACGCGTCCTTCGACATGGCCGCGCTGAAGGACCGCGGCGTCACCGTGTGCGGCACCGGCGGTCCCGGCGGCGGCAACGAGGACACCGCCGAGCTGGCCTGGGGATTGATCCTCGGCGCCGCCCGGCGCATTGCCGAGGATCATCAGCTCATGCGGCAAGGCGGGTGGCAGACCCGCATCGGCCACCGCGTCGCCGGCAAGACGCTCGGTCTGCTGGGCTTGGGGCGGCTCGGCAGCGCAGTCGCCCGCGTCGGTCTCGCCTTCGGCATGAAGGCGATCGCCTGGAGCCAGAACCTGACCGCCGAAAAGGCTGCGGCGCAGGGCGTCGAGCGAGTCGAGAAGGACGAGCTGTTCCGCCGCTCCGACATTCTCTCGGTGCATCTCGTGCTGAGCCCGCGCAGCCGCGGGCTGGTCGGCGGTCGCGAGATCGGGCTGATGAAATCTTCGGCGATCCTCGTCAACACCTCGCGCGGGCCGATCTGCGACACCGAAGCGATAGTCGCCGCGCTGAAGTCGGGACGCCTCGCCTATGCCGGGTTCGACGTCTACGACAAGGAGCCTCTGCCGATCGACCACCCGCTGCGCACGGCGCCGAACGTGATCCTGACCCCGCATATCGGCTACGTCACCGACGAGAACTATCGCAGCTCCTATCCGCAGATCGTCGAGAATGTCGCGGCCTTTCTCGACGGCAGCCCGATCCGCGTCATCGGAGCCCCGAACTAGCCCTCCGGCATGAGCAACGGCATTTCGATCCGGCCTTCGGGCGATGACGACCTCGCGGCGATCGCGGCGATCTACCGGCATCACGTGCTGCACGGGGTCGCCTCGTTCGAGGAAGTTCCGCCCGAGCCCGGCGAGATCGCCCGCCGGCGCCGCGACATCGTGGCGCTCGGGCTGCCCTATCTGGTCGCCGAGCGTGCCGGGCGGGTGGTCGGCTACTGCTATGCCAGCCGCTACCGCACCCGTTCGGCCTATCGCTTCACGGTCGAGGATTCGATCTATATCGACGCCGCGGAAATCGGCCGCGGGATCGGCCGCGCGCTGCTTACCAGCCTCATCGGGCGCTGCACCGGGCAGGGCTACCGGCAGATGGTCGCGGTCATCGGCGGCAGCGACCAATGGCCGTCGATCGGGCTCCATCGGGCGCTCGGCTTCGGCTGGATCGGCGTATTGCCGGCAATCGGCTTCAAATTCGGCGGCTGGGTCGATACCGTCCTGATGCAGCGTACGCTCGGTCCCGGTGCGACGACGATCCCGATCAGCATAGGAGATGGCCATGGCTGACGCATTTGCCGAATCCGATCAAATCCAGGGCTATCACGCCCACATCTATTACGATCCGGCGACGCGGGCCAAGGCGGAAAGGCTGCGCGGCGGGATCGGCGAGCGTTTCGAGACACGGCTCGGCAGCTGGCACGACGAGCCGGTCGGGCCGCATCCGGTGTCGATGTATCAGGTGGCCTTCGCCGCCGAGGAATTTCCCCGCCTGGTGCCGTGGCTGATGCTGAACCGCGACGGGCTCGACGTGCTCGTGCATCCGACGACCGGCGACGGCCTGGCCGACCATACCCGCCATGCGCTGTGGCTGGGGACCCCGCTGCCGCTGCGGCTGGACACCCTGCGGCGGGCGGCGCAGGCGGGCTGACCCCCGGCCGCTATATCCGGCCGAGGACCAGCAGGATGATGACGATGACGAGCAGCAGGCCGACCCCGCCGGTCGGGTAATAACCCCAGCCGCCGCTGTAGCCCCATGTCGGCAGCGCGCCGATCAGCAGCAGGATCAGGATAATCAGAAGGATTGTGCCGAGCATGGCGGACCGTGCGCGTCGTTGATCACTGCAGGTAGAAACCCCAAACGAGCCGGCCGGGTTCCACGTCCGGTTTCGAGAAAAACGCGGAATTCGCCGATCGTTGCGCTCGCCGCCGGAATTCTCTCAAGCCAGCAAAGGGCAGGGTATGCCGGGCGCTTCGACTGAAGGCTCGTCCAGCGGCGGCGCCGGAGCGTACTCGCCGCAGGAGGTGCTGCGCGCGGTCTTCGGCTTCGACAGCTTCCGCGGCCAGCAGCTCGCGGTCATCGAGCAGGTGGTCGCCGGCGGCGATGCGGTCGTGCTGATGCCGACCGGCGGCGGCAAGTCGCTGTGCTACCAGGTGCCGGCGTTGCTGCGCCCCGGTATCGGTGTCGTCGTATCGCCGCTGATCGCGCTGATGAAGGACCAGGTCGACGCACTGCGCCAGGCGGGGGTGCGCGCCGCGGCGTTGAACTCGCGGCTGTCGCCGGGCGAAGCATCCGCGATCGAAACCGCGGTGCGCGCCGCCGCCCTCGATCTGCTCTACGTGTCGCCCGAGCGGCTGCTGACGCCGCGCTGCCTCGATCTGCTCGGGCACTGCCGCCTTGCCCTTTTCGCGGTCGACGAGGCGCACTGCATCTCGCAATGGGGCCACGATTTTCGCCCGGAATACCAGCAGCTCTCGATCCTCAAGGAGCGCTTTCCCGGCGTGCCGCTGGTGGCCCTCACGGCGACCGCGGACGGGCCGACCCGGCACGACATCGTCGCCCAGCTCCGGCTCGGCCAGGCGCCGGTGTTCGCCGCCGGCTATGACCGGCCGAACCTGTTCTACCGCGTCGTCGCCAAGCACAACCCGCTCGACCAGCTGTGGCATTTCCTCGCCGAGGAGCATGCGGGCGATGCCGGGATCGTCTACTGCCTCACCCGCAAGGCAGTCGAGGCGACCGCCCAATCGCTGGCGGCGCGCGGACGCGTGGCGCTCCCCTACCATGCCGGCCTCGACCCGGCGATGCGCGAGCGCCACCAGGACCGCTTTCTGCGCGAGGAGGGGGTGGTCGTCGCCGCGACGATCGCCTTCGGCATGGGCATCGACAAGCCCGATGTCCGCTTTGTCGCCCATCTCGACGCGCCGAAGAACCTCGAAGCCTATTACCAGGAGACCGGCCGCGCCGGCCGCGACGGGCTGCCGGCCGATGCCTGGATGAGCTACGGCATCGCCGATGTGATGAACCTGCTGCGCCTGCTCGATGCCGGCGGGGCGGGCGAGCAGCAGCGCCGGATCGAGCGGCAGAAGGTCGAGTCGCTGATCGGCTATTGCGAGACGGTGTCGTGCCGGCGCCAGGTCCTGCTCGGCTATTTCGGCGAGCGCGACCATCCGCCCTGCGGCAATTGCGACAATTGCCGCGCTCCGGCGCCGAGCTGGGACGGCACGGTCGCCGCGCAAAAGGCGCTGTCGGCCGTCTACCGCACCGGCCAGCGTTTTGGCGCGCACCACCTCGTCGATGTGCTGCTCGGCGCGGCGAGCGAACGCATCAAGCGGTTCGGGCACGACCGGCTGAAGACCTTTGGCGTCGGCACCGAGCTCGATCGCCGCGGCTGGCTCTCGGTTTTTCGGCAGCTCGCGGCGCAGGGTCTGATCACGCGCCGATCCCGGCGGGCATGGCGGTTTGGCGCTGCTCGCCCGAAGCGGCCGAGATCCTGCGCGGCGCCAGGACCGTCCGCTTTCGCCGCGATGTGTCCGACCAGGCGCGTTCGAACCGGCGAGCCGGCCGCAAAGCCGCATCGGCCGCAGCGGGCGCGGCCGGGCTCGACCCCGCCGCGCAGGCGCTGTGGGAGGCGTTGCGCGCCTGGCGTCTCGCCGAGGCGCGCCGCCAGGAACTGCCGCCCTATGTGATCTTTCACGACGCGACCCTGCTCGAAATCGCGCGCCGCCGCCCGCTGGCGCTCTCGGCCCTGGCCGGGATCCCCGGCGTCGGCCGCAGCAAGCTCGAGCGCTACGGCGCCGCGATCGTCGCTATCACCGGCGCGTCGCCCGGCGCTGTTTCGGCGCAGGGCGCGGCGATCGAGCGGTAATCAGGCGGCGCCCGCCTGCTGTCTCCTGTCGAGGATGCGGTGGTGCAGGTTGCGCACGATCATGTCGGTCAGCCGCTCATTGTGCATGAACAGGCGCTGGCCGATCGGGTAGGGGTCCTGTTTGGCGACCTCGACCGGACCTTTGAGGATTTCGTCCGGGGTCATGCCGCGATCGACGAAGCGCTCGACATAGCCGACCCAGTTCTCGACGATCTGGCCCTGCTCTTTCAGATAGGACTTGGTGCACGGGTCGCCGTGGCCCGGCACGATCAGTTCGACATCGAGCGCCGCGATGCTGTTCAGCGCCGCCAGCCACTCCCACGGGTCGCATTCCTGCAGCCAGGAACGGCATTTGAAAAAGACGTTGTCGCCGGTGAAGACGACGCCTTCCTCGGGCACGTGGACCGAGGTCTGCGGCGCGGTGTGGCCGGGCATGTGGATGATGTTGAAGGTGTGATTGCCGACATGGAGGGTCAGCGTGTCGTCGAAGGTCAGGGTCGGCGGGTTGACGGCCGGGTAGTCGGGATGGCCGACCAGCCACACGCTGTCGGGGTCGGTCTCCTTGAAGCGCTCGCGCTTCTCGTCGAGTGTGCCGAACGCATAGAGATAGCGCTCGAAGCATTCCTGCAATTTGACCTGGCCGACAATCTTCGTATTGGTGAAATAGGCGTTGCCCGAGATGTGGTCGCCATGCGGTTCGGTATTGATCAGGTAGCGGATCGGCGCCTTGTCCTCCATGCGCTCGCGCCAGCGCACCGCGTCGATCGGCTGCTGTGGCAAATCGATCATCACATAGCCGTCGCTGGTCTCGACAAAGCTCGGATTGCAGCCGGCGAAATAGATTTCGGTGTAGCTGTGCGGACCGACCCTACGCATCGCTGCCTCCCCTTGACCAAGGGGCGATCTTCACCGATCGGCCACGGGGGCGCAAGGGTACGCGCGTGGCTCAGCGATCCGTGGCGACGGCCTCCGGCAACCCGGCCGGCGGGTCACGGAGCGGATAGATCAGCTGTCCGGCCAGCGAACCGGGCATTTTCGTCGTGATGCCGTAGGCTGTGGGCCATTGCTGGCGCGGCAGGTAATAGGTGCCGAAGATCCAGTCCATGCAGGGCAGCATCGACGCGAAGTTGCGGTCCCGGTGATCGGCCAAGGTGTGGTGCCAGTGGTGGAAGGCGGGGGTCGAGATCACCCATTCCAGCGGACCGAGCCGCCAGCGCAGATTGGCGTGGATCAGGAAGCCCCACATGGTCAGGACCAGCACCAGCAGTGCGGACACCACGCCGCCCGCGGGGGTGAGCGGGGTGGCCAGCCCGAGGATATAGACCGGGATCAGGCCGCACAGCCGGGTGAACACATTGTCGACCGGATGGGCGCGGGCGCTGATCAGGAAATACACCTCGGCCGGGTTGTGGTGAACCGAGTGGAAACGCCACAGAAAGGGGATTTCGTGCGTCCAGCGATGGCCCCAGTAAAAGCCGATCTCGCTCACCGCCAGTGCCGCCGCCGCGCGCGCCCAGATCGGCAAGGCCGCGACGGCTGTCTGCAGGTGCCACGGCACAACGGCGTGCGCGCCGAGGGCCACCAGCGCCAGCGGCGGGGTCAGCAGCAGGCTGGGCACCATGCCGCTGATGAAATAAAAGCCGACATCGCCGGCGAGGCTCTTGCCGACGATTTTTCGTCGATGCAGCGCGAACAGGCGCTCCAGCGGCAGGAACACCACGGCGAGCAGCAGCAGCCACACGCCGAGCCTGATCATGCTGAGCAGGAATGCGTGGAGATGCTGGGGGTCGAGAAAGGCTGGCAAGGGTGCTGTCCCGATTTGCCGGTCGCGGCCGGGACGATGGTAGCACCCGGACGGGACGGAGTCCCGTCCGGGTGCATCAAACCGATCGGGTGATCAGGCCGCGGCGTTGCGCTTGGCGCGCCGACGCAGCATGATCCCGCCGAGACCCAGAAGGCCGGCGCCAAAGAGCGACAAGGTCGCCGGCTCCGGCACCACCGGCGGCGTGTTCACGCCTTCGAGGAATACCGTCGGCGGCAGGTTGGTGGTGCTGCCGCTGTCACCCCAGGCCAGGAACGTCAGTATCGCGCTCCCGTCGGTCAGCTCCGCGGCAGTTGGCGTGAAGCTCAGCGTGACGGAGCTCCAATCAACGTTCCTTTCCGACGGGGTGTTCATCAGCGTCGAATCTTGCTCGTCATTATTGGTGGTCCCGGTGACGGATGCAGGGATTTCGCCGTGCAGCTCACACCGATCCCGCCCACGCCTAGGAATACTTTCCACTGTTCGGTGGTATCGCCGCTAAAGCCCGTTTGCTGACCGGCTGCCTGCTGGAACTGAAGGCTGTACGTCGTGCCCGCCGTCAGCCCTGAAACGGTCTGAAAGATCGTGTTCTCGTATTCCGGATTGCCGTCCGCCTGAAAGAAGTTGGTGCCGGCCGGAACGGTAACCGAGAAACCGGGGTTGGTATAAACGGGATAAATATTGCCACCGGTTCCAGTATAGCCTTCGGAGCCCTGCTGACCGACATAGGTAAGGCTGCCGCCCGCGCCGGCCGTACCGACTGACCAGTCAGTCGGCAGTACTTTGTTGAAAAAGTCCTTTTGCTGCGTTAGCGGGTTGGTCAGCAGATTGAAGGTGAGGTTCGTAACCGGCAGCACATCCGCCTGGGCCGAATAGGCAAGGCCCAGCGACAGGGCGATGGCGGAGACGCCGATCGCGGCTGATTTGAGCAACTTCATGGATACCTCCTTGGGAGCAAGAAATAGGGCGTCAACTGCTCCGCCAACCCTGCCACCAACGGCCCGGCCAAGCGGATGCCTCATAGCTGCAATTGCCATGCCGATCGCATACCTGATTGATTTCGTGCAATATTTTCCCTTTTATCGATGAGAACACGGCGACAGTGTAAAGATCTCCGACGCACCGCCGGCAGTCCTATTCGAGGCGAATATCCTTTGCTTAATTTCGCCACCGGAGCCAAAAGACTCAAGGATATTGGATGTTTATGAGGCTGTAAGTGAGCCATGCAACAAGAAGGAACGGAGCCATATCGAGCCGGCGGGCATCCGGTCTCCCAGAATCGCCTGTAAACAAATCCGACATTAATCATTCAAAGCAGCCTCTGGGCTCGACTTTTGAATACCTGCAGACCAAACACGGTCGGCGTGTTGGCCTTGGTGATGGAAGCGCGACGGGCTCCGCGTCGTCTCCATGAGGGAGAACGCCGCATCGCGCGCTTTGCGGCGCGCGAGCGCGCTCGACTTCGGCGACGAGGCGGTCGCTGTCGAGACCGGGTCGCCGACCCGCGATCAAACAGCCCCTTCGAGAGGTGGCGCTGCCGCGGCCGCGCTGCCGGCGATGTAGCCCTGGCAGGTCGCGCGAGCGAGCCCGTGCTGGCTGAAGCCGCCCGCCAATTCGCCGCCGCAATAGAGACCCGGGATGACCGCGCCGTTCATGTCGATCACCTGGCATTTGGCATTGATGCGCAGCCCGGCGCGGGTATCGTGCACGACCGGCGTGGCCCAGGCGGCATAAAAGGGCGGGGTGACGATCTTGTAGAGCGGCTTGGGCTTGGCGAAATCCTCGTCGCAGCCGGCATCGACAAAGGAATTATAGCGCGCCACCGTTGCCTCCAGATTCGCCGGCGGCATCGGCATGCGCTGATATTTCATGACGATTTTCTCGGCGAGATCGGCCAGCCGGTTCGCGCTGAAAAAGAATCCGGCTGCGATATCGACGTGTGGCGGCGTTGGCCGCCATTGCTCGCGTTCGACCGCATCGCTGTCGAAAATGGCCCAGATCGGGCCGCCGCCATTGTGGCCGTCGTCGATCCCGGCGAGCGCCGCATTCAAAAAATTATTAGGGCTGTAGTTGATGTTTTCGGCATTGCGCCAGCTGCCCTGCACATAGGGATCGAGGGAATTGTAGTTGTTGGCGATGTATTGTCCGCCGGTCTCGTCATGGAAGCGCTGGCCCAGCATGTTGACCAGGATCAAATCCTGCCAGTTCGCCACCCTGAGGCCGGTCGCGCGAGCGCGATCGAAGACGCGGCTGCCCGGCATCCATTGGAGATTTCGGTAGTTGTACTGGCACCCGATCGAGCCCGGCTTGGTCAGGTTGGCGCCGAATTCGCCGGTCTGGTTGAACAGACCCCACAAGGACGCGCCGATCGCCATCGCCGCGAGCTCGCCGCTGGCATCCTGGTCGGACCAGGGCATGCCGGCGAGGCCGCAATATTCTTCGGTCAGGCGCGGGTCGAACATGCGCCGGAAGTTGACATTGCCGGTCGACCCGCCGGTGGCGATGATGACGGCCTTGCGGGCGCGGATGCTCAACGCGGCACCCCGGTGGCCGGCCGCGATGCCGAGCACCGGGCCGGAGGCCGGAGCCTGCCGGTAAATCCCGGTCATTCTGTGTTCGAGCAGGATCTCGACACCCGCTTTTCTGGCCGCGGCCTCGAGCGGCCGCATCAAGCCGTTGCCGGAGGAACGGGTCTTTTGGGTCATCGGATCGGCCGGCTTGCCGGTCTGCACCATCGGCCAGCCCATCACCGCACAATGCATTTCGCGCGGCACCGAATTGCCAACGGAGTTGCCGCCAAGGGCATCCGGTTCCTTGTCGACAAAAATGACGCCGTGGGCGACCAGCCATTCAAAGGCGGCGACGCTGTTGTCGGCGAAGGCGCGAATGATCTCCCGATCATTATACCGGTAATCCGGAAAGCCGTTGGGCCCGACCACCGACCAGTCGGTCAGATCGCGGAACAGCAGGTCCGGGCTGTCATCGATGCCATATTGCTGCTGCACGCTGGTGCCGCCGCCGAGCGGAACATTGCCGCCGCTGGCGATGGCGTGACCGCCGATATCCGGTTCAGCCTCGACCACGATCACCGAGGCGCCGGCCTCCCGCGCGACAATGGCGGCGGGAAGCCCGGTCGCGCCCGCGCCGATCACGACGATATCGGCGACGCGATCCCATCTGGCCGGTGCATGCAGCCCTGGTCCCGCGGCCGATGCCGTCCTGCCCGCCCGATCCGCGCCCGATTCCCCTGCCGCTCGGCCGTCGCCGAGATCCGCCTCCCGCCGCTCCGTATCCATCAAGAATTCTCCCCCGCTCTTCGACACGGCAGTGCTCGCTTCACCAAACCCATGCCTACGGTTTCAAGCCGCCGCATGGCCGGGTCCCGTCCGAGCCGGGCGGAGAGGTCATGCCGCGGGGTATCTCGGGGCCGATGGCGCGCAGCCTTGAAGACCTCGCCCTGATGCAGAGCGCCAGCGACGGCCCGCATCCGCGCCGGCTGACGGCACTGCGTCCGCAGATCGAATATCCGACCGGCTATGCGGGTATTCGCGGCATGAAGATCGCCTACCGCCTGAACCAGGGCTGGGCGGTTCTCGCAACTCGCACTGGCCTGCTCCGGTCCCGCCGCCGGCTCGCCGGCGGGACCGGTCGGGAATGCGTCAGCGGCGAGGTCCCTGACGTGCGCTTTCCTCGATCTCGGCCGCTTCGATCGCCCGCGCCAGCGCGCCGCTCAGCTGTTTGGCGGATTCGAGCGTCAGCTCGACCGCGACGCGCGCGCCCGGCCCGAGCGCCGAGTTGACGAAATCGATGGTGATGGCCTCTTCCAGCAAAGCGTGGTGCGGGTGGTCGTAAGACACCACCGAATGGGTCAGGTCGATCCACCCGTCACCGCTCTTGCCGGCGCCGGCCGCGCCGACGATCTCGACGATCGAGGTGCACATGCCAGGGCTCTGCCGTGCTGGGTTTATGCGGCCAGGTGCTTGCCTAGGAACGCGAACACCTTTTGCCAGCCGTCCACCGCCTGCTCGATGCGGTAGGCCGGCCGGTCATAATAGAAAAAGCCATGCCCGGCGCCGTCATAGCGGTGAAACTCGTGCTGTTTGCCGTGCTTCTTGAGCTCGGCTTCGTGCTGGTTGACCTGGTCCGGGGTAGGTGACCGATCCTCATTGCCGAAGAGGCCGAGCAGCGGGCAGGACAGGTCCTTGGTAAAATCGATCGGCGCTTTCGGCTGCTTCGGGTTCAGCTCCTCCCCGCTCATCACCACGCGGCCGCCCCACAGCTCGCATGCGGCGTCGATGCTCTTGGTGTTGCAGGCGAACAGGAAGGTCTGCCGGCCGCCCGAGCAGGTGCCGAAAACCCCGACCTTGCCGTTGAGCCAGGGCTGGGCGCGCAGCCATGCGACAGAACCCTCGGTGTCGCCGATGACCTGGGCGTCGGGAACGCCGCCCTCGGCGCGCACCTTGGCGGCGACATCGTCGGCTTTGCCCTCGCCGGCGCGGTGGTAGAGGTTCGGGCTGATCGCGGCGTAACCGTGATGCGCGAATTTGCGGGTCGCCTCGCGGTACCACTCGTCCCAGCCGGGCGCGTGATGCAGCAGCACCATGCCGGGGAAGGGACCCGGCCCCAACGGTCGCGCGACATAGGCGGAGATCGGCTCGTTCTTGTCGCCGCTGATCGAGATGGTTTCCGCAATCATGCCTTCATAGGCCATCGTCGCTCTCCCTTATCGTTGCCAGCAGGTCGGCCGCCCGGCCGGCGACCGTTCCATGCCGTAATGGTTAGCGCAGACGCGGGCCTGGGTCCATCCCCAGATGCACGGCCGCCGCCGATCGGGTCCCCCTCCGCGAGATGAAGATTGCCCGAAGGTCGAACGCCATGCCAATACTTGCCGGCTCGATGGCGTTTGGTCGAGGATGGGCACGTTTCCTGAGGGTACCGGACTCGGCGCGAGGATGACGATCATGGCCAATGACAAGATGCTGGCACAAATTTCCGGGCGGGACGGCTTCATTGCCGCGCTCGACCAGAGCGGCGGCTCGACACCCGGCGCCCTGCGCCTCTACGGCATTCCGGACAACGCCTATAGCGGCGACGCGGAAATGTTCAGGCTCATGCACGAGATGCGGGTGCGGATCATGACCGCGCCGGCCTTCACCGGCGCCAAGGTCATCGCGACGATCCTGTTCGAAGGCACGATGGACGGGCAGGTGCGGGAAAAGCCGGTTCCGGCTTTCCTGTGGGAGGAGCGGGGCGTCATCCCCTTTGTGAAGGTCGACAAAGGGCTCGAGGCTGAGAAAGACGGTGTCCAGCTGATGAGGCCGATGCCGGAACTCGATGCGCTGCTGACCCGGGCGGTAAAGCTCGGCGTCTTCGGCACCAAGATGCGTTCCGTGGTCAACCTGCCCTCGAAGGACGGGATCGCTGCCGTCGTGGCGCAGCAGTTCAAGGTGGCGGCAGAGATCGCCGGGCATGGGCTGACCCCGATCATCGAGCCGGAAGTCTCGATCAAGAGCCCGGGCAAGGCCGCTGCGGAAGCCATCCTTCTCGCCGAATTGACCCGAAACCTCGACACGGTGCCGGAAGGCCGCCAGGTGATGCTCAAGCTGACGCTCCCGGATGTCCCCGATCTTTATGCGCCGCTGGTAGCGCATAAGCGGGTGGCGCGGATCGTGGCGCTGTCCGGCGGCTATACGCGAGCCGACGCCTGCCAACGCCTCGCCGCCAATCACGGCATGATCGCGAGCTTCTCGCGAGCGCTCGCCGAAGACCTCAAGCATGGGATGAGCGACGCCGCGTTTGAGGCGACCCTGGCAAAATCCATCGACGAGATCTACCGGGCCTCGACCGTAAAGGCTTGATGCCTGATTGCGCGAGACAAGGCTGATGGATTAGGCCACACGGCGGGCGCAGACGCTGGGTACGTATTGCCATAGGAGCCGGGTCGAGGCGGTGCGTCGTTCGTGACGGCCGCGGCGCGTCTCCAAGCACGCTCGCTGTTAACCCAGCCATGGTAGGATGGGTTGACCGAGGGGAAACCCATCGCCGGCGCATGAAATCGATCGTAATGCGCTTGCTCCGCGCAACCCCTCCTGCCCTCGGCAAACCCGATATCATGATGGGCTTCGCAAATGCTCAGCCCATCCTACGCGCTATGACCAGGCGTAGACCTGAGCTGCGATCTTTGCGACGGGGCGGGCTGTGAGGGGCGAGGCCGCACCTCCGGTCGCCAATCGGGGTTGGATGACCGCGACGATCATCTGCGCCTGCGTCATGCAGGGGCTCGACACGACGATCGTCAACGTCTGCCTGCCTCATATCCAGGGCAGCATGTCGGCGGCCCAGGACCAGATCTCGTGGGTATTGACGTCCTACATCGTTTCCTCCGCGATCATGATGCCGCTGACCGGATGGCTCGCCGGCCGGTTTGGCGTCAAATACATCTTTCTCGCGTCGGTCATCGGGTTCACGCTTGCCTCGGCTTTGTGCGGCGCCGCGACGAGCCTGACCCAGCTGGTGCTCTATCGCGTTCTGCAAGGCGTATGCAGCGCGGGGCTGGTGCCGCTCGGTCAGGCCACGCTGTTTACGGTTTATCCACGCGAGCGCCACGGCTACGCGATGGCGATCTTCAGCACCGGCGCGATGATGGGGCCGATCATCGGCCCGACCCTCGGCGGCTGGCTGACCGAGAACCTCGATTGGCGCTGGTGCTTTTATATCAACCTGCCGGTCGGGGCGCTGTGCGCGCTCGGCATCTTCGTCTTCATCCGCCCCTCCCGCCCGGTGCAGCGCGACCAGTTCGACATGTTCGGCTTTGGGATGCTGAGTATAGCGGTCGGCTCGTTGCAGTTGCTGCTCGACCGCGGCCAGATCAAGGATTGGTTCCACTCGACCGAAATTTGGGCCGAGGCGATGACCGCGGCATTGTGTTTCTATCTGTTAGTCGTCCACACCCTGACGGCTGGCGAGCGCTCGTTCCTCAATCGTGAACTGCTGAAGAGCCCGAATTTTGTCGCCGGAAGTTTGCTGATGTTTGGGGTCGGCATGATCCTCAGTGGCACCCTGGCGCTGATGCCGTCGATGATGCAGGTGCTGATGAACTACCCGGTGTTCGACGCCGGGTGGATGATGGCGCCGCGCGGGTTTGGGACAATGCTGGCGATGTTTCTTGTCGCCCGAATCATCGACCGGGTCGACAATCGCTTGTTCATCCTGGTCGGGTTCCTGATGACTGCGGCCTCGTTGTGGCAGATGACCGGTTATTCGCTGTACATGGGGTCTGGCCCAATTCTGTTTGCCGGGTTTGCCCAAGGTTTCGGGCTCGGCTGCACCTTCGTGCCGCTCAACCTCCTCGCCCTCTCGGGCCTGCCGCACCACATCCTGACTCAGGGAACCGCGATACGTGCTCTGATGCGCATGCTCGGCGGCAGCATCGGCATCGCCATCCTCGAAACGCAACTCACCCAGAACACCCAGATCGTTCATTCCCGTCTGGTCGAGCATCTGCGCCCCGACAACCCTCTGGCGCACGCGCCGTACCTGGCAGCGCCGTTCAGTCTGACGACCCCATCGGGGATCGCCGCGCTCAATCAGGAGGTCACCCGACAGGCTGCGATGATCGGTTATATCGACGATTTCGCGTTGATGCTGTTTGTCATCCTCGCCTCCTTGCCATTATTGCTGCTGGTCCGCGGTCCGCGCCGGCAGCCGGTGACGGCCGATGACTAGCTGGACAGTTCCCGGCGCCGTCTACGAAAACCTGCTCTTGCGCGGGAACGTAGCTAGCGCAGACGCGGGCCGGGGTCCATCCCCAGATATACCCTGCCGCCGATCGGGTACCATTCGGGCGCGATCGTGACCGTCTGGCCGACGACGTGCAGGTCGCGCCAGCATTCGGCGAGCCGGCTCTCGCGCTTGAACGACGTGCTGCCGCCGTGGCGGTACACCAGATCCATCGCCTCGCGCGCGCTGTCGGCGGCGTAGATCGCGGCCAGCCGGCAGCGGGCGCGCTGCTCGAGGGTGGTCTCGTTGCCGGAAGCGACCCTGTTCCACAGCTCGGCGATCATCGTGCTGCGGTAGGCGCGCCCGGCGTTGAGGATCGCGTCGGCCCGCCCGACGGCGTCCTGGACCTGCGGATTGTCGCGCAGCATGCCGGTCCGGCCGCGCGGCGTCTTCTCGCCGGCGAGCTGGATCAGCGCGTCGATGCCGGCCCGCGCAATGCCGGTGATCACGGCGCTGTGGTGCGGCCCGACCCAGCATTGCGACGGCAAGGCGTAGGTGACACCCGGCCAGCGCTGCCACTCGTTGTCGAGCGGGGCGTGAGCGTGGGCTACCGTCCTGCGCTCCGGCAGGAAGACGTCCTCGACCGTCCAGTCGAAGCTGCCGGTGCCGCGCAGCCCGGCCACGTCCCAGCTGCCGGCGACGGTTTCCGCTTCCGCCCGCGGAAACACCCCCCGCCAGTAGAGCGGGGTACCGTCGGGGCGGCGGCGCGGCCGGCCGTCGTCGAGGACCTGGAAGCTCCCCAGCATCCAGGCGCTCTCCTGGCAGCCGGTGCCGAACTGCCAGCGCCCGCTGACGCGGTAGCCGCCCTCGACCGCCGCCGCCTGCCCGCCGCCCTGCACGGCGGTGCCGGCGATGATCGCGGGGGTGCCGCCCCCGTGGATCTCCTGGACGCCGTCGTCCGGCAGGCCGAGCGTGACCAGCTGGCCGACGCCGTTGTTGGCGAGGTTCCAGCCGACCGAGCCGGCGCCCTCGGCCAACAGCTCGACGACGCGCAGGTAGGTCAGCGGGTCCGCCTGCAGGCCGCCCAGGGCGCGCGGGATCACCATGCGGTAGAAGCCGGCGGCGCGCAGCTCTTCGACCAGGGCTGGCGGCAAGCGCTGCTCGCGCTCGATCTGCTCATGATAGTCGCGGAGCACCGGCCGCAGGGCGGCCGCCGCCTGCACCACCGGTTGCGCATCGATATCCGCCGGCAAGCGCGTCGCTTCGGCCATCATGTCCATCGGCTCCTCCTGCCGCGATTCTGTTCGCCAGACCTGAGCGCGCTCTGCCGCCGCACGGTCCCGCGGCTTCGGAGTCGCGATCACTTCACCGGTATCCGGCCGAGGCTATCCCGCCGCCGCCGGGGACGCCAAGCCATCGGGCGGCCAGACCGCGATCCCCTCCGCGAGCGGAATGCGCAGGTTGCGAAACAACAAGGAAAACATCATCCAGTTGCCCATGGCGATGATGAATTCCACCTGCTGTCCTGGCTCGGTGACATGTTTCGCCACCGCGGCCCAGGCGGCATCCGAAATGGATTTGCCGGCGAGGCACTCGTCGGTGGCCGCCAGGATCGCCTGGTCCGCCGCCGTCAGCCGCTCGGAACTCCGCCAGTCGCGCACCGCCAGCACATCCTCGGGCGGGATCCCCGCCGCGGTCGCCACCCGCCAATGTTGCGTCCACTCGTAGGCCGAGCCGGTGACCCAGCCGATCCGCATGATCATCAGCTCGCGCAGCCGCGTGTCGAATTTGTTGTTCTCCAACAGCTGCATCAACTGGCTGAACGCGACCCTGGCCACGCCGGGATTGTTGGCCACCACGCGAAACGCTTCGCTCTGCGTACGCCGCGCGGGCATCCCCATCGCATCACCGAGCTCGCGGGCGCGCTCCAGCGACACCATTGGCACGCGTGAGGTCATCGTCGCTCTCCCGTTGTCGTTATCCTGGTTTGCCGCGTCGCGCCGGTTTGCGGGCTGGCGCGGAAGATCGTGACGGTCTGGAAATCGAATTCCGTGACGCGCGATCAATAGCTCGGCTTGGTCGGAAACGGCGTGAGCTGAAGCTCATGGGTCCAGCATGACCGGTCCTGGGTGTGCAGGTAATAGAACGCTTCGGCGATCTTGACCGGATTGATCTGGAGATCGGGACGGTTCTGGTTCCTCGGCAATGCCCGGCTGCCGGGCGAGTCGATGCTGCCGTCGATCACGATGTTGGCGACGTGCACGCCGTGCTCGGAGTATTCCTCGGTCAGCACCTGTGCCAAGGTGCGCATCATGACCCTCGGGTAGTACAGCGACTGCCCGGTCATGCGCTTCTTCCCGCGCAGCGAGCTCGAATTGTTCGAGAAGAAGAACGACCCTGCGCCTTTCTTCCGCATCGCCGGCAGCACCTCCTTGGCGACGAGAAACGGCCCGCGGCAGGCGATGTGCTGCGTGGTGTCGAACATCTCCACCGGGATGTATTCGAGCAGCTCCTTCTCGGGCGGAAGATCGCGGCCTTCGAGGTAACCCGCGTTGTAGACCAGCACGTCCGGATCGCCGGCCTCGCGGCGGATCGCGGCGAACGCGTTCGCGATCGAGTCCTGCGAGACGAGATCGAGCTCGACGATCATGCAGTCGCCGCCCTGCTCGTGGATGGCCGTCGCCAGTCTCGACGCATTGGCCTCCTTGCGGGTCGTCAGCACGGTGAAGAAACCCTCCTGCGCGAATTTCTGCGCGACCGCGCCCCCGACGCCCCACCGCACGCCGACCGGCAGCTCGCTGTCGTCCACCGGCCTGCCGTGCGCCAGCAGGGTATTGCGGCCGTCCGACTGCCACTTGGAGGTGGCGCCGATCACCACCGCGACCTGCTTGCCCTTGGTGTTCGTCGTCATGCGGAACTTCCTTCTCGTCTGCAGGGTTTGGGTTTGCGGTCCAGGATACGTTCCCTTCATCCCGGCCCACGGGTCTGGCTTGCGGCCGGCCCGAGGATGGACTCCGGCCGGGACCCATCCCGATGGCAAGCGCGATGTTCTACGTCTGCATGCTCGCCGGCAAGCTCTATGGAGTTCTCTATGCCGGAACCACATCCGATCTCGATCCCGGTCGCATTCGGGTTTGCTCAGCAGGCGGGGACGGCCAGGATGATGCAGCTCGACACCCGCACGGCCGGGATCGATCCGTCGAAGCACCGGCTCGATCCCGCCGTTCCCGGCCTCGGCACGCACCGGCAGGTTCGAAATACCCCGCTGGGCGGATCGGGGGTTCGACAGCCGCGCTATTGCCACGTTCGCATTATATTCTGCCTGCGGTTGCGTCGGCTGAGGCGGGATGCGGACCGTCACGGGCGAGCCGCTGTTTATGGCGGCGCCGGCGAAACCGCGGCGCTCGATGTCAGTCGATCCCCTACAGCCCTTTTGCCGCAGCGGCGCTGATCTGATCTAATCCATGACATTAGGCCCTCTAACGGAGGATCGACGACATCATGATCAAGCGGTTCCACGCCCTCTATGTCGGCCAGATCGCGCTCGATAATATCGGGGTCGACGGCACTCCGGCGAACGAGCGCCGCTATTCGAACGAGCGCCTGTCCGAGGTCTTCGCGACGACGCGCGACGTGGCGCGGGTCATGGACGAGGCAGGCTATTATGCGCTGTGGGGCGCCGAGCATCACTTCCAGCGCGAGGGCTACGAATGCCTGCCCAATTTGATCCAGCTCGGGCTGTGGCTGGCGACGCAGACAAGGCGCCTCAAATTCGGCTGCGCCTTCAACATCCTGCCGATGTGGCACCCAATTCGCCTCGCCGAAGACTACGCGATGGCCGACATCGTCACCGACGGAAGGGTGATCATGGGGGTCGGCCGCGGCTATCACACCCGCGAGGTCGAGACCTTCGGCGCGCCGTTGCTCGACACCGACGCCAACCGCGCAATCTTCGAGGAAGGGCTGCAGCTGCTGCTGAAATGCTTCAACGAGGAATCGTTCCGCCACCAGGGCAAGTATTTCGAATGCCCGCCGCGGGTGCCCTATCGCGGCTACCAGCTCGAAGAGATCACGATGGTGCCGCGGCCGAAACATCTGCCGGTCGAGATCTGGATGCCGATCGCCAGCGGCAAAACCATCGACATGATGGCGCAATACGGCATCAAGGCGATGGTGACCCTGAACGGCGAGAAGATCCTCGACGACGTGGTGCGCGCCTATCACGCCGCCTGCCTGCGCCACGGCCGCGACGTGGCCCTCGGCCAGGACATGATCTGGGGTGCCGGCCTCTATCTCGCGTCGAGCCGCGAGGAGGCGATGCGGCGGCTCGAGCCGTCGCATGACGAGCGCTTCAAATGGTTCGCTCCGTTCGGCTTTGTGCGCTATGCCGACGAAGAGGGCCGCACCTGGGGCACGCCCGGCGCGCCGGTGCGGGTGCCCTCGCTCGCCGACGGCGTCGCGCAGAAGGCCTGGTTCTGCGGCCCGCCGAACGAGGTCATCGACGGCATCAAATCGATCGAGGCGAAATATCCCGGCCTCGAGGATTTCATGATCCATTGGGCCGAGGGGCTGCCGCCCGACGAGTTCAAGGACCAGCTGCGCCGGTTCGCCCGCGACGTGATGCCGGCATTCAATCGAGGGTGAGAGGCCGGTCGCAATTTACGCTGTTTCATCCGGGCAATTCGGTACGGTTTCCGGTCTGCCGTCATAGGCGCTGCGGATCGATCGTGATCGAGGCCGGGAGGTCGCTGCCGACAAAAATCGGTTGCACGAGGTGCGACTGAAAGCGCCACGCTCCATCGTCATCGAGGACGCATTCGGCCTCGAAATCCGCGATCATGGCGGGCGGCCTTACGCCCCGGATCGGCGGCCGGCCGTCGGCACGGTAGAGGCTCATCACCCCGACCACACGGACATGCCGCGCATCCACCGAAAATATCCTGATATTGCCGAGCAGGTGGCGGGTCGTCGTATTGCCGAACCGCCGCCGCCGCTCATAGAAAGCACAGATCTTTTCGCTGCCCTCGAACCGGTTGTTGCCGACGGCGTAGAGCGCATCCGGCAAATAGAACTCGTGTGCATTATTACCGCCGTTCTGATCCACCTCGGCCCAGTAATTGATCATCAGCCGGTTGAGCGCATACCACAGCGGCAAATCATCGGTGTCGAGCACTGGCATTGCGATCCTCCCGGACACGTCGACATCTCCCCGGCTTCCCAGACCGGCAAGCGCCGGTCCGGATGCATCCGTTCTTTATTAAATCGCGGCGACAGGCGGCGGGCAAGGGCGGGCGCCGCTGCGAGCCCGGTCGCCAGAACTCGAAGAGAAAGCCGAGACGGCGCCCGGAAATATGCTTTCCGCTTGCTCCGCCGGCCCGCGCTTGGGCAAGGTGTCGGGAACGATGACCGTGCTCGCCACCGCGCTCGATCTGCGCTCCGAGGCTTTCCGCGGCAACGCGGCGGCGATGCGGGAGCTGGTCGCGGATTTGCGCGCGAAATTGGCGAGAATCGAAGAGGGGGGCGGGGCCGAGGCGCGGCGGCGGCATTTGCGGCGCGGTAAGTTATTGCCGCGCGAGCGGGTGCGGCTGCTGCTCGATCCGGGATCGCCGTTTCTCGAATTGTCGCCGCTCGCCGCTTTCGGCATGTATGACGGCGAGGTGCCGGCGGCTGGGATCATCACCGGCATCGGCCGGATCATGGGGCGCGAATGCGTGGTCGTCGCCAACGACGCGACGGTCAAGGGCGGCACCTATTTTCCGATCACCGTCAAAAAGCATCTGCGCGCCCAGGAGATCGCCGCCGAGAACCGGCTGCCCTGCCTTTATCTGGTCGATTCGGGCGGCGCCTTTCTGCCGGCGCAGGACGAGGTGTTTCCTGACCGCGAGCATTTCGGCCGCATCTTCTACAATCAGGCGCGGCTGTCGGCGGCGGGGGTGCCCCAGGTCGCGCTGGTCATGGGCTCGTGCACCGCGGGCGGCGCCTATGTGCCGGCAATGTCGGACGAATCGATCATCGTCAAGGGCGAGGGGACGATTTTCTTGGCCGGACCGCCATTGGTGCGCGCCGCGACCGGCGAGATCGTCACCGCCGAGGAGCTGGGCGGCGCAGAGGTGCACAGCCGGATCTCCGGGGTCACCGACCATTACGCGCTCGACGACCATCATGCGCTCGGAATCGCGCGGCGGATCGTCGGCAATCTGAACCGGGCGAAGCAGATTGGGGTCGAGGTGATGCCGCCGGTCGAGCCGAACTACCCGGCCGACGAGCTTTACGGCGTCGTTCCGCAGGACACCCGCCAGCCCTACGACGTGCGCGAAATCATCGCCCGCATCGTCGACTCAAGCGAATTCGACGAGTTCAAACGGCTCTACGGGCCGACGCTGGTCTGCGGCTTTGCCCGGATCTGGGGGTATCCGGTCGGCATCCTCGCCAATAACGGCATTCTGTTCTCCGAAAGCGCCCTGAAGGCCGCGCATTTTATCGAATTGTGCGCGCAGCGGCTGATCCCCCTGGTGTTTCTGCAGAACATCACCGGATTCATGGTGGGCAAGAAATACGAGGCCGGCGGCATCGCCAAGGACGGTGCCAAGATGGTGACCGCGGTCGCCACCGCCGCGGTGCCGAAATTCACCGTGATCATCGGCGGCAGCTTCGGCGCCGGCAATTACGGCATGTGCGGGCGCGCCTATGGCCCGCGCTTTTTGTGGATGTGGCCGAATGCGCGGATCTCAGTGATGGGCGGCGAGCAGGCGGCCTCGGTCCTGGCGCAGATCCGCCGCGATGCGCGCGAAGCACGCGGCGAGACGTGGAGCGCCGCCGAAGATGAGCAATTCAAGGCGCCGATCCGCGCCCAGTACGAGACCCAGGGCCACCCCTGTTACGCGAGTGCCAGGCTGTGGGATGACGGGGTGATCGACCCGGCCGATACGCGCATGGTACTGGCCTTGGCGATCTCGGCGAGCCTCAACGCGCCGGTCGAACCGTGGCGCGACGGCGCCCGCTTCGGCGTGTTCCGCATGTGAGAGATCGTAAGAATCCGAGCATGGTTGCCAGCGACAGTTTTGCCGATTTCCTGCGTGAGCAACTGGCGCCGCTCGGCCACATCTCCATGCGGCGCATGTTCGGCAAGACCGGCGTGTTCTGCGACGGCCTGATGCTCGGGATGGTAACCGACAACACGCTCTACTTCCGGGTCGATGACGGCAATCGCGCGACTTTCGAGGAAGCAGCGTCCTTGCCGCCGCTCAACTACAGGAAAAAGGGGGAACTCATCGATCTCTCTTTCTGGCGGGTGCCGGAGAGGCTGTTCGACGAACCGGATGAGTTCGTCGCATGGGCGGAAGCGGCGCTGGCGGCGGCGCGCCGGGTCGCCCTAAAGCGAGACTGCACTGCGCCAAGACGAAAATCAAAACTCCCAGCAACGGGCCAATCGCCATGAAGTTCGGCATCCAAAACTCATCCTGGCTCGATCCTGCTGATCCCGCAGAGGCCTTCGAGGCGGTGAAGGCGAAAGCGCAGTGGGCGGAGGATCACGGCTTTGTCTGGTTCTCGGTCCTGGATCACATGATCCAGATCCCCCGTGTCGGCGCGCCCGATGAGCCGTTCCTGGAAGGCTGGACCGTGTTGGCGGCGCTGGCTGGCGTCACGAGCCGCATCCGTCTCGCCACCCTGTGCACGGCCGTCGGTTATCGCAATCCCGCGCATCTCGCCAAGATCGCGGCGAGCGTCGATCTGATCAGCCGGGGACGGCTGACGCTCGGCATCGGCGCCGGCTTTTTCGAGGGCGAATACCGGCAATATGGCTGGGAGTTCCCGCCAAAGCCGGCAACCCGCATCCGGCAGATGGAGGAAGCGGTCAGGCTGATCCTCACGATGTGGACCGAGCCGCGGACGACCTTTCACGGCCGGTTTTTCCGCGTCGAGGACGCGATCCTCGAACCGAAGCCGGCGCAAAAACCGCATCCGCCGGTGCTGATCGCTGGCGGTGGCGAGCGGATGACGTTGCGCGCGGTCGCCCATCTGGCCGATGCCTGCAATCTCGTCGGCAGTGACGTGGCGGAGACGCGGCGCAAACTCGCGGTGCTGCGCCGGCATTGCGACGCGGCAAATCGCGATTACGACACGATTGAAAAGACGCACGTTCAGGCTTGGGTTCTGGCCCGCAACGAAGCCGTAACAGCGGCAAAACGCGACCGGCCGGCGACTGCTCTTGAAGCGTCGCCCGGCTTTGTCGGCACGGTATCCGAGGCGGTCGATCTGGTCGGGCAATACCAGGATGCGGGCATCGATTTGCTGATCAATGGCGACCGGAACGACGAAGAGTCGCGTGAACTTTTCGCCTCCGATGTCATGCCGCATTTTGCCTAACGTGTTCGCCAAGATCCTGGTCGCCAATCGCGGCGAGATCGCCTGCCGCATCATCCGCACCGCGCGGCGGATGGGGATCGCCACGGTCGCGGTCTATTCCGAGGCCGATCGCGGGGCATTGCACGTCGAACTCGCCGACGAGGCGTGGCCGATCGGGGCGGCGCCGGCGCGCGACAGCTATCTGAACATCGGCGCGATCATCGCGGCGGCGCGGGCAAGCGGCGCCGAGGCGGCGCATCCGGGCTACGGCTTTCTGTCGGAGAATGCCGATTTCGCCGAGGCGTGCGAGAAGGCGGGGCTGGTCTTCATCGGACCGCCGGCCGGAGCGATGCGGGCGATGGGCTCGAAGGCGGCGGCCAAGACATTGATGGCGCGGGCCGGCGTGCCCCTCGTGCCGGGCTATCACGGCGACGACCAGGATCCCGGCCATCTCGCCGAGGAAGCCCGGCGGATCGGCTTTCCGGTGCTGATCAAAGCCGCGGCCGGCGGCGGCGGACGGGGGATGCGCGTCGTCGCCGAATTCGGCGAATTCGCCGCGGCGCTCGAAGGGGCAAAGCGTGAAGCCGCCGGCGCCTTTGGCGACGATCGGATGCTGATCGAAAAATACCTGGCGCGGCCGCGGCACATCGAGGTGCAGATTTTTGCCGACCGGCACGGCAATGCGGTCCACATATTCGACCGCGACTGCTCGATCCAGCGCCGCCACCAGAAGGTCATCGAGGAGGCGCCGGCGCCGGCGCTCGATGAAGAACGGCGACTGGCGATGGGCAAGGCCGCGGTAAATGCCGCGCGCGCGGTCGGCTATGCCGGCGCCGGCACCGTCGAGTTCATCGCGGACGCCGACGGCTATTATTTCATCGAGATGAATACGCGCTTGCAGGTCGAGCACACTGTGACCGAGGCGGTGACCGGGCTCGATCTCGTCGAATGGCAATTGCGGGTCGCGGCCGGCGAAAAGCTGCCGCTGCGCCAAAAGGATCTCGCCATCCGCGGACACGCGATCGAGGCGCGGCTCTATGCCGAAGACCCGGCGCGCGGCTTTCTGCCGCAGACGGGGACGCTCCATGGCCTGCGCCTGCCGGCGGCGGAAATCGCGCGGGTCGATACCGGGGTGCGGCAGGGCGATGCGGTGACGCCCTATTACGATCCGATGATCGCCAAGATCATCGCCTGGGGCGAGGATCGGCCGGCCGCGATCGGCCGGCTGTGCCGGGCGCTCGCCGAGACGGCGGTCCTCGGCCTGCGCACCAATCTCGGCCTTCTGGCGCGGGTCGCGGCGCAGCCCGAATTCGCCGCGGCCGAGATCGACACCGGGTTCATCGAACATCACCGCACGGCACTGTTTCCACCGCGCCGAGAGGCGCCCGATGCCGCGCTCGCCGCGGCCGCACTGGCGCGGCTGTTGGCCGGCGCGGCGGCGGCGAGCGCCAGGGCGGCGCGCGCGGGCGACCCGTTTTCACCCTGGGCGAGCGTCGACGGCTGGCGCCCGAGCGGCAGAAGCCACCAGGATCTCGTGTTTCGCGACGACACCGAAGAACGCACGGTCACAGCGACCGCCGCCGAAACCGGCTGGCGGCTGCAGTTCGATGGCGAGGTCGGTTGCCGGACGGTCGTCGCGAGCGGCGGCCCCCGGTCGGACGGGAGCTTCGCGATCGCGCTCGACGGCGCCCACAGGCGACTGATCGTGCTCGGTCACGGCTCCGAATGGGCGGTGTTTTTCGACGGCGAAAGCTGGCGGCTCGTCGAAATCGACCCGCTCGCCGCGCATCGGGATGAAGATCCGTCTGGCGGCCGGCTGACGGCGCCGATGCCGGGGCGCATCACCCAGCTCCTGGTCCGGGCCGGCGATGCGGTACGGCGCGGCCAGCCGCTGATCGTGCTCGAAGCGATGAAGATGGAGCACACCGTGGCGGCACCTGCCGACGGGACCGTCGCGGCGGTGCGCTTCGCCGTCGGCGATCTGGTCGAAGAGGGCGCCGAGCTCGTCGCCCTCGCAATCTCCGGGGCCGATCAGGCCTGAGCCGGCGCCGCGCCGATGCCGCTGCATCTCTTGAAGCTCGCCGTCGGCATCGACGATATCGAGCATCTGCGGCAGGTGCGCGCGGCGCGGACGGCCCAGCTGGGCGGCAGCTGGGTCTATACCCGGAACCGGCCGCGCCGCGCCGAAGAGGTGCTCGACGGCGGCTCGATCTACTGGATCATCCGCGGCCACATTCGGGTCCGGCAGCTTGTGACCGGGTTCCGCAGCGAGCGCGACGACAACGGCCGCCGCTACTGCCTGATCGGGGTCGATGCGGTTCTGGTCCTGACCCTGCCGCGGCCGTTCCGCCCATTCCAGGGCTGGCGTTATCTGCTGCCGGAGACGGCACCGCCCGATCGGTCCGGCGGCGAGGAATTGCTGCCCGACCGCATGCTGGCCGAGCTGCGGGCGCTCGGGCTGATCTGAGCATGTGAAGATTTTGCCGGCGATCCTCTGGGTGGCCTGGGTCGCGGCCTCGATCTTGGGCTCGCCGCGCTGCTTTTGCGGAGCCGACCCTGTTGCCCCTCGATAAACTCCGTCTCCGCGAGATCGGGTATTGACGTGGGTTATGGGGTGGGGTTATAAGCGCGACCCCTTGGCTGGGCCTGCGGTATTGGCGGGAGTTGGCTGGGGCTGCTGATTGAGATTGTGGGGAAGGGAAGGGATGCGCGGGCGGCGGCGCGGGTTTGCCGTTCGTTCGCGCGCAATGCGAGCGTTTTGGTGGCCCTGAACGGGTCTGTCTGGCGGGCATTTGCCGGGGTTTTGGCCGCGGCGATGTCGGCAGGGTGGGCTTGGGATGAACTTGAGAGTTTGATCCTGGCTCAGAACGAACGCTGGCGGCATGCCTAACACATGCAAGTCGAACGCTCCTGGGGCTTCGGTTTCAGGGGAGTGGCGCACGGGTGAGTAGCGCGTGGGAACCTGTCCTCGAGTGGGGGATAACCGAGGGAAACTTCGGCTAATACCGCATACGCCCCCGGGGCGACCCGGGGGGAAAGATTGATCGCTCGAGGAGGGGCCCGCGTCGGATTAGGTAGTTGGCGGGGTAACGGCCCACCAAGCCTTTGATCCGTAGCTGGTCTGAGAGGATGATCAGCCACACTGGGACTGAGACACGGCCCAAACTCCTACGGGAGGCAGCAGTGGGGAATATTGGACAATGGGCGCAAGCCTGATCCAGCAATGCCGCGTGAGTGATGAAGGCCTTCGGGTTGTAAAGCTCTTTCGCCCGCGACGATGATGACGGTAGCGGGAGAAGAAGCCCCGGCTAACTTCGTGCCAGCAGCCGCGGTAATACGAAGGGGGCGAGCGTTGTTCGGATTTACTGGGCGTAAAGGGCGCGTAGGCGGCGCCGTAAGTCAGGCGTGAAAGCCCCGGGCTCAACCTGGGAATTGCGCTTGGGACTATGGTGCTGGAGTTCGGGAGAGGAGCGTGGAATTCCCAGTGTAGAGGTGAAATTCGTAGATATTGGGAAGAACACCGGTGGCGAAGGCGGCGCTCTGGACCGATACTGACGCTGAGGCGCGAAAGCGTGGGGAGCAAACAGGATTAGATACCCTGGTAGTCCACGCGGTAAACGATGTGTGCTAGACGTTGGGGGGCCTAGCTCTCCGGTGTCGCCGCTAACGCTGTAAGCACACCGCCTGGGGAGTACGGCCGCAAGGTTAAAACTCAAAGGAATTGACGGGGGCCCGCACAAGCGGTGGAGCATGTGGTTTAATTCGACGCAACGCGAAGAACCTTACCAGCTCTTGACATGCCTCGTATGGGTGGGGGAGACCCCATTCTTCGGTTCGGCCGGCGGGGACACAGGTGCTGCATGGCTGTCGTCAGCTCGTGTCGTGAGATGTTGGGTTAAGTCCCGCAACGAGCGCAACCCTCATCTTCAGTTGCCATCGGGTGAAGCCGGGCACTCTGGAGAAACTGCCGGTGACAAGCCGGAGGAAGGCGGGGATGACGTCAAGTCCTCATGGCCCTTATGGGCTGGGCTACACACGTGCTACAATGGCGGTGACAGAGGGCGGCAGGCGGGCGACCGTGCGCCAATCTCGAAAAGCCGTCTCAGTTCGGATTGCTCTCTGCAACTCGAGAGCATGAAGTCGGAATCGCTAGTAATCGCGGATCAGCATGCCGCGGTGAATACGTTCCCGGGCCTTGTACACACCGCCCGTCACACCATGGGAGTTGGTTTGACCTTAAGGCGGCGCGCCAACCCTGGGGCAACCTGGGGAGGCAGCCGACCACGGTCAGGTCAGCGACTGGGGTGAAGTCGTAACAAGGTAGCCGTAGGGGAACCTGCGGCTGGATCACCTCCTTTCTGGATGTCCAGAGGTCAGAGATCAGAAGACAGAGACCGGCAACGGTCGCTGATGCGATCTTTCCTCCGGCTTTCCACAATGCCGGGGCTCGGCGGATCTGCGATCCGACCGCCGCTCTCCGGCCGCGACGCCGCCGCCTGCGCATCCCTTCTCCCGAGCATCGTTGGGCTCCCGAGCATCGTTGGGCTCCCGAGCGTCGTCGGGCGCGGCCCGGCCGGCTGTTCCGGTGTTGCCGGCTGCTGCTGCTGGAGAGCGGCCCTGCGGGCCGGCTGCCGGGGCGGTCTGCGGGGCTAGTAGCTCAGCTGGTTAGAGCGCGCGCTTGATAAGCGTGAGGTCGGAGGTTCAAATCCTCCCTGGCCCACCATCCGGACGACGGAGGACAGATAACGGCCGACGGATTTATTCCGTCCTCCGTCTCCGCCGTCCGTCCTCTGAGGGGGGTGTAGCTCAGTTGGGAGAGCGCCTGCTTTGCAAGCAGGAGGTCATCGGTTCGATCCCGTTCACCTCCACAGGACAGAGGCCGGGGGACAGAGGCCGGGGGTCGGAGGTCGGAATACAGAGGCCGGATACGATCCCGCGGTTTGATCCTGACGGGGGTCTGGTGTCTGATGGCGATGCTCGGAGAAGCACGGAT
This sequence comes from uncultured Alphaproteobacteria bacterium, assembly GCA_963814865.1. GTDB lineage: Bacteria > Pseudomonadota > Alphaproteobacteria > ATCC43930 > CGMCC-115725 > AP-15. The sequence continues at coordinate 751,983 of CAWFEN010000010.1, forward strand.
TTCGGTCCGGGAGCGGGCGGCCGGGGAACCGGCCGGCGGGTCCGGGACGGGGGTTGATTGACGGGTGAAGAGGGAGTTGTGATGTGACCGAGGCGGATGCGCTTTGGCCGGCGCGGGGTGTGCCCGCGGCGGGCGTTGCGCGTCCGGAAAGTGTCTTCATGCGAGGCCGCTGCCGCGGCGGGGCGGGCCCCCTTGGGGCTGGCCGCTGTGCGCGGCGGTTTTTGCCGCATCTCCGCGAGGAGGTGCGAGGGATCAAGCGCAATCTAAGGGCATCTGGTGGATGCCTTGGCACTGAGAGGCGATGAAGGACGCGGCACGCTGCGAAAAGCCCGGGGGAGATGCGAGCGATCGTTGATCCCGGGATCTCCGAATGGGGCAACCCACCCGCCAGGGGCAACTCTTGCGGGTATCCCGCGCTGAATCCATAGGTGCGGGAGGCGAACCCGGCGAACTGAAACATCTCAGTAGCCGGAGGAACGGACATCAACCGAGACTCCGCGAGTAGTGGCGAGCGAAAGCGGACGAGGCCAGCGGCTCTTGTTTTTGGTACCGGAAGCGCCTGGAAAGGCGGGCCGGAGCGGGTGACAGCCCCGTACGGGAAACCGGGACAAGGGTCCTCGAGTAGGGCGGGACACGAGCCATCCTGTCTGAAGATGGGGGGACCACCCTCCAAGCCTAAGTACTCCTCAGTGACCGATAGTGTACCAGTACCGTGAGGGAAAGGTGAAAAGCACCCCGACGAGGGGAGTGAAACAGTTCCTGAAACCGGATGCCTACAAGCAGTCGGAGGGTTGGACGACAGTAGACAGACGACGGACGACAGATTTAGCTGTCCTCTGTCGTCCGTTATCTGTCGTCTGGTCTGACGGCGTACCTTTTGTATAATGGGTCAGCGAGTTGGTCTTGGCAGCGAGCTTAAGCCGCTAGGCGTAGGCGCAGCGAAAGCGAGTCTGAATAGGGCGTCGCTCCGAGCAATCGGACAAGTTGCCGGGACCAGACCCGAAACCGGGTGATCTAGCCATGGGCAGGTTGAAGGTGCGGTAACACGCACTGGAGGACCGAACCCACTACTGTTGCAAAAGTAGGGGATGACTTGTGGCTAGGGGTGAAAGGCCAATCAAACTCGGAAATAGCTGGTTCTCCGCGAAATCTATTGAGGTAGAGCGTCGCTTGCTCGCCGCCGGGGGTAGAGCACTGGATGGGCTAGGGGGGCGCGAGCCTTACCAAACCTAACCAAACTGCGAATACCGGCGAGCGGAGGGCGGCAGCCAGACGGCGGGTGCTAAGGTCCGTCGTCGAGAGGGAAACAGCCCAGACCGCCAGCTAAGGTCCCCCAGTCGTGGCTAAGTGGGAAAGGATGTGGGACGGCCAAGACAACCAGGAGGTTGGCTCAGAAGCAGCCATCCTTTAAAGAAAGCGTAATAGCTCACTGGTCTAACAGCTGTCCTGCGCCGAAAATGTAACGGGGCTCAAGCCACGCACCGAAGCTGCGGGTGTCGGAGGACAGAAGACAGACGACAGAGGACAGAATGGAAGGGGAGCGCAAGCCGGTCGTGTCGTTCGAGGACCGTGACGTCTTTCGGCGCGCGTATCGAGTGTCGCTCGACATCCAGCGGGCGAGTTTGACGTTTCCGGCGGTGGAGCAGCGGGCTCTGGCCGACCGGATACGTCGCGCTTCGAAGTCCATCTGTGCCAACATCGCCGAAGGCTATGGTCGCCAGAAAGGGTCGAAAGCGGAGTTCCGCCGCTTTCTGCGGATGGCGATCGGTTCATCGGACGAGATGCGGGTGTGGCGGCGCTATGCCCTCGATCTCGGCTATATCGACGAACCAAGCTGGCGGCGCTGGCGCGACGAGTATCAGACGGTCACGCGGATGGTGCAGAGCCTGGCCGACAAGCTCTGAGCCGATCCGTCGTCTGTCGTCCGTCTTCTGTCCTCCGACGCGGTAGCGGAGCGTTCCGTAGGCCGGCGAAGCGGGCGCGCGAGCGTCCGTGGAGGTATCGGAAGTGCGAATGCTGACATGAGTAGCGATAAACAGCGTGAGAAACGCTGTCGCCGAAAGTCCAAGGGTTCCTGCGCAAGGTTAATCCGCGCAGGGTTAGCCGGGCCCCTAAGGCGAGGGCGAGAGCCGTAGCCGATGGGAATGGGGTCAACATTCCCCAGCCTGCCGGACGTGACGAAGGCCGCAAGCCGTCTTTCCTTACTGGATTGGGAGGGCGGCGCAGGACTTCCAGGAAACAGCGCCGGCACCAAGACCGTACCCGAAACCGACACAGGTGGACTGGTAGAGCATACCGAGGCGCTTGAGAGAACGGTGTTGAAGGAACTCGGCAAAATGCCCCCGTAACTTCGGGAGAAGGGGGCCCCGTCTCTGCGCAAGCAGGGGCGGGGGGCACAGAAGAGGGGGTGGCGACTGTTTACTAAAAACACAGGGCTCTGCGAAGTCGCAAGACGACGTATAGGGTCTGACGCCTGCCCGGTGCCGGAAGGTTAAGAGGAGGGGTTCACGCTCCGAATCGAAGCCCCGGTAAACGGCGGCCGTAACTATAACGGTCCTAAGGTAGCGAAATTCCTTGTCGGGTAAGTTCCGACCTGCACGAATGGCGTAACGACTTCCCCGCTGTCTCCAACACCGGCTCAGCGAAATTGAATTCTCCGTGAAGATGCGGAGTTCCCGCGGTCAGACGGAAAGACCCCGTGCACCTTTACTACAGCTTTGCAGTGGTGTTAGGGATGGTGTGTGTAGGATAGGCGGGAGCCGTTGAAGCCCTGGCGCCAGTTGGGGTGGAGGCAACCTTGAAATACCGCTCTCACGATCTCTGGCATCTAACCGCGGCCCGTCACCCGGGTCCGGGACCCTGCATGGCGGGTAGTTTGACTGGGGCGGTCGCCTCCCAAAGAGTAACGGAGGCGCGCGATGGTGGGCTCAGGCTGGTCGGAAATCAGCTGTCGAGTGCAATGGCACAAGCCCGCCTGACTGCGAGAGCGACGGCTCGAGCAGAGACGAAAGTCGGCCATAGTGATCCGGTGGTCCCACGTGGACGGGCCATCGCTCAACGGATAAAAGGTACGCCGGGGATAACAGGCTGATGACGCCCAAGAGTCCATATCGACGGCGTCGTTTGGCACCTCGATGTCGGCTCATCGCATCCTGGGGCTGGAGCAGGTCCCAAGGGTATGGCTGTTCGCCATTTAAAGCGGTACGTGAGCTGGGTTTAGAACGTCGTGAGACAGTTCGGTCCCTATCTGCCGTGGGTGTTCGAGACTTGCGAGGCGCTCTCCCCAGTACGAGAGGACCGGGAGGGACGCACCTCTGGTGGACCGGTTGTGGCGCCAGCCGCAGCGCCGGGTAGCTAAGTGCGGACGGGATAACCGCTGAACGCATCTAAGCGGGAAGCCCCCCTCAAAACCAGGTCTCGTCGAGAGCCGTGGAAGACCACCACGTCGATAGGCCGGAGGTGGAAGCCGAGCAATCGGCGCAGCTGACCGGTACTAATCGCTCGAACCCGCTCGATCCCAAAAAACCGCCCGCGTGCAGCGGCCAGCGCCAACCCCGGCGCCCGCGAGCCCGGCGGCCCCCAGCGAGGCACTTTCGACACCTCGTCGCAGCGCAGCTCCCCATCGCCACGCCGGCCCGCCGGCGGGCCGGGCCAGCCTGGTGGCCATAGCGAGGGGCCAAGCACCCGATCCCATCCCGAACTCGGCCGTGAAAACCCTCAGCGCCGATGGTACTGCGCCACGAAGGCGTGGAAGAGTAGGTCGCCGCCAGGCTCGCCCAGCCCGCTGCCATTCAGCCCGCTGCCATTCAGCCCGCTGCCATTCAGCCCGCTGCCAGCCCGCCCGCCGCCCAGACCCCGATCCGGTCGGCCGGCGCGGCCCGCCAATGCCGCCGGCTGCCAGGCCCGGCACAGCAGGCCCGGCACAGCAGGCCCGGCACGGCATCCCGGCGCGGGGTGGAGCAGCCCGGTAGCTCGTCAGGCTCATAACCTGAAGGTCGCAGGTTCAAATCCTGCCCCCGCAACCAATTTCATATACCCGATCTCAAGGCCGCTCTCACCAAGCGGCCTTTTGGCTTTGGTCGCCAGCGACAGGATGCCCGCCAGATGGCCGTGCAGGTCGCCATTCCAACTCCGGATTGGGGCGCGAGACGCGCTTGCCGGTTTCGGGGTCCTTGATATAGCGAAGCCGGTTCCAGACCAGCTTGCCGACATGGAGTTCGTTGTTGAGGATGCCGGTGCCGCGATCCGGATTGCCGTAAATCGTCACGGTCGCTGATGGTGTCGAAAAAATGGCTGGAGGTTTGTGAGAAAGAAGGTCGCGACGGACGCGTTCCTGCAAGCGCACGCGCTTTGGCGGCGTGCGCATCGAGGTCCGGTCTTGGCTTCTGAAAAATTATCCGCGCTCGATGTCACATTTCGTCCTGTCGAGCTCCATTCGATGATCCTTGAAATGGTATTCCGTGGCGCGCTCCTGCACGATGTAGCGGCACGCGTCGCGATCCGCGAGCGATCCCGGTATGAGGAGCCGGTCACGATCCCATCCGAAAAAGAGGTGATGGCATTGTTGACAGCGGCGGACAGGTTGGCGAATTCCAAAAACCCACAGGTTCGGCGTTCATGGGAGCGCTATCGCCCGATCTTGTACCTGGCTCAAGACTATCGCGGCGATGTCTGGCTCTTGACGGAGCGCGACGCCGGAACGCGCATCGACGGCAGCCGCAACGATCTGTTTGTCTTCCGGCTCGAAGAGCATAGCGGCGGCGGCTATCTCTGGAACATCGACCAGCTCAAGGCGAGCGGGTTCGAATCGTTCGCGATGAACTCGAGGCTACGGACGGCGAGGGCTTCGTGGGCCCAGTGATCAGATGGGTCACCGCGGCCCCGCTCGACACGCATCGGGGCTGCATGTCTCTGGATGAGCGCCGGCCGTGGGATCCCGAGCCGCCGCTATCGAGCCTCAACGTCGACTTTGACCTGACCGGCCCCGAAGAGGAGGGGCTTTCTCGCGCGGAGCGTCGGAGCTTGCTCCCCCACCTGCCTGGCATTTGCCGCCAGCGACACACATGCAGCGCTGCGTAGCGGTTGGGTGCCGCTCTCCTGCGAATACGCCTTCTACCAGGCCCAGCGGCGGGCCGACCGCCCGCCGAGCAAAGGCGCCTTGCTGTCGTCGATGCTGGAGGGGCCGCGTCAGGACGGCCAGCCGGCGGAAAGCGGCTGGCCCTATCTGGCGGTGACGCCGGCCGATGCGGCATCCTGGGCACCGCCGGCCGAGGTTGGACCGCTGTTCGGCCGGGACGGCGAGAAATCCGGCCCCTCGCTCGATCAGATCATTCGCGAGCTGGACCAGGGGCGGCCGGTGATCATCCTCCTGATGCTCTCGCGGGCCTTCTACAATCCAACCGCCCAAGCCGTGGTCGACCCGGCCGCCGGCGAAGCGCCGGAACCCGAGCGTCGTCACGCTGCCGTCGCGGTCGGCCATGGGACCGTCGATGGACAGCGGGCGATTCTGATCCGCAACAGTTGGGGGCTGAAATGGGGCGAGGCCGGCCATGGGTGGCTGACGGAACAGTTCTTGGGCCCGCGCATCTTCGCCGCCGCCACGCTGATGGAGGAAGTCGATGTATCTGCCCATTCCGCCGCAGCCTGACTGTGCGAGCGCGTGGCGCGAAGCCGTGCGGGCCGTCGACGGCCAACCCGGTCATTCGGCCTACAATGTGATCATCGATGTCGCCCATCCGACCGCCGACAACACCCGGCAGGATCCTCGCATCGCGGTTGTCGACAATTTTCTTTCCGGTTGCGACAAATCGGTGCAAACCGTCGCGAACACCATCTTCCCGGCTGGGCTCTATCATCGCTATGGCGCCCCGGCGTTCTTTGACGTGTTTCGCGACGACGTGCTGAAGAAAGTGCGCCGGAGTGAACGTTGGTCCGGCTATTACTTCGAGCGGATGATCCAATATCCGGTGCCGGCCGGAAAGCCGCTGAAATCAGCTCTGGGGTGTGGTCGAGCGGATCCGCGACGAGCATGTTCGTGCTCTGAACAAGTTCGAGCTATCCCTATTCGATCCGTCGCGCGATATCGACGGCTCGCCCTATGGCGGCCAGTGCCTCAGTTTTCTAAGCTTCAAGATTGTGCCGGGCGCCGTCAAGACCTTGACACTGACCGCCGTGTACCGGAACCACTTCTACATCGAGAAGCTGCTCGGCAACCTCATTGGGCTGGGACGGCTGATGGCGTTCGTCGCCCGCGAAAGCAGTGTCGAGGTCGGCCCGCTCACGGTCATCTCCACCCATGCCGAGATCGACAAGCCCGGCCGCGTGCGCCGCTCTGACATCGCGGCGATGATCGGCAGGTTCGATCAGGCCAGGGCGCCGCCGCTCGCGGCGTGACCGCCCGCCAGCGGGAGTTCGAGCGCCTCCTCGCGGGCCCGGTTCTCGACGACACCGTAGATCGCGTGGACGCTCGCGATGAACTCGCTTTGTCCCCCATAGCTCGGGTGCCGCACTGCCTGCATCGGGATATCGATGCCGGCGAGCGCCATGCCGGCATCGCGGCCGATCGCAACGATGCGCCGGGGCTGGATCATCGCGATCAGCGCCGTCAGCAGCACCCAGGTGGCGTCACGCTCGGCGCGGGTGTGGCAGCGGTTCGAAAAAGGATCGTGCGCCGCATGGGGATGCAGCGGGAAGATGTTCCACAGAACCGCCGGTTCGCCGATACGTGATAGGACGCTCCCATACGATCGCCGCGGTGCGCTCGGCGACGACGGGGCCGCGCGTCGCGCGATCCAAGGCGATCCCGCCCAGGAAAACGCCGGCCTGACTGAGATGGATCTCGTCCGTGAGGGGGATGCCGGTCCGTCGACCGCCGCGGTATCCGAGATCGCGCGCGATCCAGATCGTATCAATGCGCGCGGCCAGCGCCGCTTCCAGGTAGCGCACCAAGTTGCGCTTGCGCACGCGAGCTGCGTCGGGACGGTCATGGACGGGACGGCAGTCGCCGCAGGGATTGAAGACCGATGGAAGCCGCGTCTGGGAGAGCGCGGCGGCGAACGATTTGGGCGTCTTCACGGTAACGTCTCGGTACCCAATCGACGGTTCGTCATGTCGATGTGGATGCGTCCGCGACGGTGCTGACGAGGAAGCGGAACGCGGCGTAGCCCTGCAGGATCGCCTCCTCCCAGAGCCACAGCGGGCACTGCTCGGCCTCATAGCCCGCGACGAATTGCCGAACGTGCTTGAGAAGATCGAACGGCAGGTCGCCGCGCTTCATGTTGGCGAACAAGTCCAGCTCGATTGCCTGACCGAAGATCCAGGTCGTGACGCCTTCTTCGATGAGCGTCTCCCGCGCGCCATCTTGCGCGTCGTCGATCTTCGGGTCGCTCTTACGCTTCAACCGCAACAGCGACCGCACGACCGGAGACCAGCTGAGTACGGCGACATAGGCGAAATGGAAGACATCGTGGAAGCGATAGTCGTCCGCCGTCATCGCGTTGTCGGTCAGCCGATCGCCGATATTGATGCCATTGCAGCGCTGGAACACATAGGTCTGGCCGCGCACGGCGCGCTCGAAGACGTCGACGTATAGATCCCGCGGCAGCCTCTCTTCGGGTTCGGCATCGGCGTCGAGGGGCTTCGGGTAGATCCGTTCCCGTGGCCAGCGATCGAAGATCTTGGCGAGGTTTTTGATGGCCGCGGCCTCCAGCGTGACCCCCGGCATCATTGGCGGCGTGCACGAGGGTTCGGCTGATCGCGATCAGCCGGCCGGCGAGCGCGGACTGGTTGTCCGTCAGACAGCCGGCTTCGTGGTCGGCGACGAGGAGGCCGACCTCGCCCGCGAGCTGGAGCAAGGTCTTCTCGAAGGCTGCGCTAGGTTCGGCCGGCCGCGGCATGATCTCCGGCTGCAAGGACGCGAAGGAGAGCGTGGCATCGCCGCCGCTTTGCCAATCCGAATAGCCCCTCCCGAGGTTGGCCGCGATATCGCTCAGCGCCAGGCCCCCTTGGCGGCGACGGCCGTCAGATACCACAGAACGTCGCCTAGTTCCTCGACGACGGCGCCGGCGTAGCCGATGTAGGACGCCCGATCGCGCTGCTTTTTCTTGACCTCGCTGAGAAGGCTCCCGGTTTCGCCGAACAGGCCCAACAACGGGAAGGTCAGCGATCCGTTGTCGCTGCGCTGGTCCGTCGTCAGGGCTTGCGCGGCGTAATCCGCGACCGTGAGCGGGGAGAAGTCGTCCGTCATGACAGCCGCCTCTTGCGTCGATCCGAAATGGCGTCCGGCGGCACGGGCACGCCGTAGGCCTGCAGCGCTCGAAGCACGATCACGCGGATCGGTTCTCGTGTCTCGGCAGCCCGAATTCCCAGGTGCCGCTTCGTGATCGCTGGCACCTGGATCTGGAGGTGCTCGTCAACCTCGTCGGGAGATGCCGTGGCCGTCTGTTTCATGAATTCATCTTACCATGAAACCATGAGAAACGACGGGCAGAACGGGTTGCCCGGCCGGTAGGCGGCCGGAATGCGCTTTTCACTCTGCCGCGGCCGGCCGCCGGCGAACCCGCCTTCCCCCCCGCGATCGTCTGGGTGATCGCCGCCCGAAACCGCGCCGCGTCGGGGCATCCTCCGCGAGGCGCTGCGCGAGGGCTTGGATCAGCTCGTTATCGCTGTCCGAGCCGGGTCGGTCCCCCCTCTGCGCCTTGAGTGTCTTCGGAGCCCGCTCTCCTGCAAGAGCGGCGGCTATCTTTTTGGTGACGCGATTGGCGGCCCGCCTCGACGGGTCGTTCTGCACGTGAGCATAGATAGCCGTCGACCTCGGATTGGCGTGCCCAAGAATCGCGCCAGTCAGCGCAAGCGCCTCGCCCGTTGAGATAGCGGTTGATCCCATCGTGTGTCTCAACGTATGCGGGGTCACACCCGGCAGCCCGGCCTTATTGATGGCCCTCGACCACATGGTCTTGGTGCCTTGGAAATGGCCGTCTCCGCGTTCGGCGGGAAAGACGAAATCGCTGTCGTCTTGCTTGTCGATGCTCCTCAGGAGAGCCACGGCCGCGGCGCCGACCGGGCGGATGGAATTCCCGGTCTTGCTATGGTCGAGTTCGAGGAGACCCTCTTCGATGTTCACCTCTGGCCAGGTCAGGCCGGCGATCTCGTCGCGGCGGCAGCCCGTGAGGACCCAGAGGCGGGCATATTCAGTGCCTTTGGATTGACGCCTTCCCGCTCGAGTTCATCGAGGGCCGCGCCGAGACGTGTGACCTCCTCAAGCGTGAGGAAGCGCTTTTTTTTGTTGTCCGTCTTTCGCACAGCAGCGGTTTCGCACGGGTTGCGGGACACGATCTCGCGTCGTCCCGCAAAGCTGAAAACCGCCGAAAGGTCGCGCACGACCTTGCGCGCAGCACCCTCGCCGCCGCGGACGATAAGGCGCCTTCGTGGCCCGACCTTTCGTCGCGCGCGGTCTGGAATTGATTTCGGACACCCGCTTGTGACCCAGCAGCGGCACAACATGATTCCTAAGGCGCGCCAGCGTGAATTGCCTCGTGAGCGGCTTCATGGGTTCACCCTGCCGCTTGCCGCGCTGGATGACACTCCCTTCCGCCTCATAAAGATCGATCAGGCCGCTCATCTTCATTTCGCGGCGCTTCGCCCGCCGCTCGGACCTTCGGCGCCGCTTCTGCTTAGATTGTCGGCCACGATGAGAAAACTAAGCAGTTTCTACGCGATCGGGGGAAAGCCGCGGGATACGGCATCGGGTGTGCGGCGGTGGAGGTGGTCCGGAGTCCCGCGTGCGGATCGCCTAACTCTCGTTGAGCGCCTTCCTCAGAGCATCGGCAGAGTCGAGGTAGAATAGGGATTGGACGCGCGTCGCCACGTCGTCGGACAGATCAACGAGCGCGCGCTTTTCGCGAGGGCAGGCTCTTGATGCGGTTTTCCATGTCGCCGAGGCGCAGTAGACCTTCTCGTAAAGGTGGCGGGCCTCGTGCTCTTGGCGAGACAGCGAGGTGACGACAAAGCGCGGATTGGCCTCGCCTTGGGTCCACTCGGCCTTGGCGACGACCCGCCGCTCGCGGCTCCAGCTGTCCCGCGTCGACCAGGTGAAGTCCTTGAAGCGGCGCGCCGGCTTGCCGGTCCGCTTGCTCTCCTCTTCGGCCCCGGCGAGTTCGCTTTCGATCTCGCCCTTGAGGCGATCGTTCTTGGCCAGACCGAAGAGGAAATCCACGCCGTTGTTCTCGCACCAACGCATCAGGCTGTCGCGGGCAAAGCCGGAATCGGCGCGCAACAGGATGCGCACCGCCGGCCGGCGCTGGCGGATCTGCGCGACGGTCCGTGCCGCCTCTTCGATGCTGCCGGCACTGCCGTCGATATTGGCCGGACGCAGCTTGGCCGCCAGCAGATGCCGGCCGCAGAACACGTAGAGCGGCAGGTAGCAGTAATTGTCGTAATAGCCGTGGAAGAAGCGACCTTCCTGATGCCCGTGCAGCGGGTCGTCGGTGAAATGTCATGCCGTGCGACAATCCATGCAGCGTCTCGCCGGTGATGAACTCTTGCGCCACCTGTCGCTTGAACGCTGCGCTGGGGGAGCGATGCCTAGTCATGGCTTTCATCCTGTGAAAGCCCAGCACCGATGGTCAATTCCTAACCCGTTGCCTGTCCGCCCTCAGGGGCGCACTCCAAATAAGTGTCCAATCGAAAGGACCCGCGACGGCGCGAATTCCCATATAGGGGGTGGGGGTCGAAATTTGGATCTCGGCCGACCTGACTCGCTCGTCCTCGGCAGTCTTCGCCAGTTCAATCAGTTCCCGCATCATGTCCGGTGATGCATCCCGGGCGAGTTTACGGGCCTCGTGATAAAGCTCACCCCGAAATCTATGGCCGCAGAAGCGCTGCGCTAAGAAAGTTGCGGCCCTGCTGCGGTGGGAGGCGTTCGAGAGTTCGGCACCGGCGTTCTCGCTGGACTTCCCGCCTGACGGCGAAGCGGAGCATAGTAGCGAGGCGAGGCATTCGCCGTTGCAGGAAGCGTGCGGTTCAGGATGCGGAGAAAGCCGTCCAGCTCAACCGATCCCTCGGATTTGTCCCATATGATGCTCCCGGGATAGCGCACCGGAATTCGACGTCGTCTTTGCCTGATCGTACCGGTATAACGCCGGTGCGCCTCGGCGAAGGTCGCCCGCAGCCCGTGTTCGCGCTGCGGGGCGACGATCAGGTGGACAAGGCTCGGCAGCAAGCAGCAGGCCCAGATCTCGGCGCCGGCCCGGCGGGCCGCGTCGCCGATCGGACGCCGATCAGCTGGTAATCCTCCGTCGCGAAAAACACCGGCTGGCGGTTGGTGCCGCGTCGGACGATGGGGTGGGTCCGAGCGGAAAGGAACAGGCGGACGCGTCACGGTATGCGCCGTCGGTCGGGTCGATCAGGATGCCGGGCCGGAAACCGGCAACGGCGGAAAGAATAGAAATTCGCTGTTGATAAAGCACTCGATACTTTCCAAAATCTCTTGTGTCGCCTGCTCCAGCTCCCCACAACCGCCGCCGCGGCAACTAGCCCCGCCGCCGGCACCGCCACCCCCGCCGCCGGCACCGCCACCCCCGCCGCCGGCACCGCCACCCCCGCCGCCACCGCCGGGTCCGCCGGTCGGCGGCGGTGATACCGGCGTCGGGGTTGGTGCCGGCGGCGAGGGTGGCGCCGGGACGGGAAAATCTGCCGGCGGCCCGTTCTGTGTGGCAGGGCCTATACCAAGAATGTTCGAGACGATCCATAGTACGGCTCCCAAGAACGAGTCTCGGGGGTCTAAGCCACGCGGGTCCGTGAAATTTAATGGGTTGTTGATCGCATAAGTATAGAGAACTCATGGCCGGCGAGTAGTGGTCGGATACCGCGAGCATGAGGCCGCTTGGTTGGTGCGCGGACCGGCTCAGGTCCATCGCCATCCGCGCCCCGTTCACCTCCGCTAACGGATCGCGCGACAGCCAGCGCGCGGTGCGCGGATCGTAGGCGCGGTATTGCGTCAGGTAGAGCCCGCTGTCGGCGTGGTAGAGCATGCCGGCGTAGCGGAAATCGGTCAGCGGCCCGGTCGCAGGCGTCACCGTCGGGTTGCCGTAGGGGTCGTAATCGTAGGCCTGCACCATCGAGAACAGCGGGCTCGTCGCATAGACGTCGCGCACCGAGCCGAGCTGATCGGGGCCGTAATAGAACAGTGCCTTCGATGCAGGGATGGTCTCACCCTCGTCATAATAGAGGCGGTTGACCGCGCTCGTCCCGTTCCGCGACTGGCAGATCCGCTGGCCGCACCAAATATAGTTGGTCGTGGTCGCTATGCCGGATACCGTCGTCGTTATCGCGACCCGGCGGTCTTGACCGTCATAGGCGAAGCTGGTCTGCTTTCCGGGCTGGGCGGTATAGGTGATGCCGACGAGCCGGTTATCGGCATCCCACGCATAAGTGCGCGCGCCGTCGGCGACGAGCTCGCCGTCGGCGTCGGAGACGTAGGGCTGGGTCCCGACCTTAGTCAGCTCGTTGACATTGTTATAGGCTGCGGCGGTGGTGCCGAACGCGCTGATGTTGCCGGTCGGATCGAGCGCGTAGCCGTACTTCCCCTCACTGGTGGAATCGGCGCTCAGCAGCCGGTATTCATTGTCATAGCCGATATTCCACGTTTGCCGCAGGCTCCCCGACTTCTCCTCCTTGATCTGGGTGATCAGATCTTCGGGCGTCGTGGTGTAATTGAATTGGCGCTCGCCAGTATGCTCGTTGGCGATGGCGGCGAGCCGCCGGTCGCCGGTATTGGACAGATAGCTCCACGCGGTGGCGACACTGCCGCCGGTCAGCTGACGTAGGGCCAACTGGCCGGTCTGGCCGAGATAGCCGAGCGCGAATGTGCCGAGCGCGTCGTTATGGCCGGCCAGCCGGCCGATTGCATCGTACTGAAAGCTTTCGGCCGGCGCGCCGCCGACGGTGCGGGTGACGACCCGCCCGAGCGCATCGTAGGCATAGGCAATCGCGCCGCCGGGCAGCGGCCCGCTTTCCTGTTGCAGGCTCAGCGCGCCCAATGCGCCTACCGAGACATAGCTGTACGTGGTGGTGCCGGTGCCGTCGGTCATCGTCGTGATGCGCGGGAAATACGGATCGTACGCAAAACCGACGCTTGGGGTCGGGTGCAGCGCGTTTTGATAACCGACGCCGGCCAATTGGTCGTCGAGCGCGTATTGATAATTCTTGATCTGGCCGAGCGCGTCGGTGACCGATTTGAGCCGGCTCGTCGTGATTTCGTAGCCATAGACGGTCTCGGTGCCGTCGGCGTAAATCTTGGCGGTCGGCCGGCTCTCGACATCGATGTCCCAGCTCGTAACATGACCGTTGGGGTCGGTCAGGCTCTTCAGCGTGCCGTTCTCGTAATAGGCGTATTGCGTCTCGTGGCCGAGCGGGTCGGTGACCGAAGTCAGGCGGCGATCGGCGTCGTAGGCATAGCTCCACACATGACCCTCGCGGTCCTTGAGCGAAGCGAGGTCGAGCCTGTTATATGTGTATTGCTCGGTCGTGCCGTCGGGATAGGTCGCTTGGGCCAGGCGGTTTGCCGCGTCGTAGACAAAGCTGACGGTCCAGCCTTTGGAATCGGTATAGGTCGCAACCCGGTCGAACGAATCGAAGGTGAAGCTCGCCGCAGTCTTGCCGTCGGCGTTGACGATGGATGTCAAATCCCCGGTCGAATTGTAGTCATAAGTCGTTTTCTGCCCGAGCGGGTTGGTCATCGAGGTCGGCTGGCCGGCGGCGTTGTAGGTGTAGGAGGTGGTCTGCCCGGCGGCGTCGGTAGCGGTCAGCGGCCGGTGGCGGCTGTTGTAGGTGAACGCGGCGATCGTCGCATTCCCGCTGGCGGTCGTCTGCGCGACCGAAACGACATCGGTCTGATTGGCGGCGTAGGTAAGCAAGGTCTGCCGGCCGACGGGGTCGACCAACTGGGTCGGATTGCCGGCGGCGTTGTAGGCGAATTGCCTCAGCTGGGTCTGGCCGTTGTCGAGCACGCGTCCGATTGCGGTCGGCATATCATAGGTGCCGGACGCCGCCGCGCCGATGGTGGAGAGCGAATTCCCTGGATAGTTGTACCAGACCCGGCCTTCGAGCGGCTCCTTGCTGCTTTCGACAGTGTCCCATTCGAGGCTGATGTTGTTGGCGTCATGGGTGAAATGCGTGATTCGCGCGTCGGCATACTCGCAGCCGCCGGAGGGGGCGCAGCGGCCGACCGCATATTGATGCTTGTCCCAGTGAAAGCTGTCGCGATAGTTGAGGTATGCGTTGATCGGCGCGATAATTCCGTTCGGTACATTACGGTCGGAAGCCGGCACCGGGGCCGGCTGAAAGGCTTCCTCGCGCTCGCCGTAGCCGAGCGGATCGACGATATTCAAAAAGCGCCGATTGCCGCTGCCGCCGTAAGCAAATTGGGTGGTGCCGTAGGGCGTGGTCAGCGCATCGATCAGCGACGAGGCGTCATACGTAAAACGCGAGGTCAAACCCAGCACGTCGGTGATCGAGCTCAGCCGGCCGCTGCCGTCATAGATCAAGGTCGCACTGCGGCCGAACGGGTCGGTGATCTTGGTGACCAGGAGCGGCGAAGTCGCCGACCCATAGCTGAAAATCGTCCGCCGCCCGGTCGCATCGGTCAGCGACAGCAGCCGGACTTGGCCGCTGACCTTACCATAATTGAGCGAGAACGTATTCCCCTGCGGATCGATGATCTGGGTCAGAAACACGTTCCGCGGAAAGACCGCGCTGCCGTCCGATTGCGCATAGATCTCGATGCTCCCATCGTTCAGAAAACGCTCGTAGGCGACCGGGCTGGTGGACACCAGTTCGAGAACAGAGGCGTCGTCCTCCTGCGGAGCGAAGAGATTCGTGCTGCCGTCATAGCCGGTATAGGAATAGAGGGCGCCGTCGCGCTGGTAGCGCGTCACGTTCACGCCCGGCGTGCCCGGCTCGTCCTCGACATAGCTCAGCCAGTTCACGGTCCATTTCTGGCCGACGTTGAAAAAGTTGAAATTCGCCGGTTGGCCTTGATCGCGCTGGGCGTAGGCGAGCGTCACCACGGCCGAGGGGCCCTTTGGCGGCGTGTAGCCGACCGGCGTGTCGGTCAGGTGCACGCTGACCTTCTGCTCATTGATGCCATAGCCGCACATGCCGCAATTCGGGTTGCCGCTGTCATCATTGGTGGGACCTGCCCCCCAGACTTGGCCGGCCTCTTCCGCGCCAACCTTGCGCCAGTCCGCGGAGCTTGCCTCGCTGACGGGAGCGAGAAAATACCCGCTCGCCTCGGCGTCGAGCGCGGCGCGCGTGACCCATGCGCCCTGACGCCCTAAAGTCGGGTCCTCGAGGTGGAAGCGTCCGTTGGCCTCGCCGACGATCGCCGCGAAGTGACCCACCTGCCAATGCACGATCGAGGGCACCGGCACCGTCTCGCCGGGTCTGCGGAACACCGGCGCGAACGGCACCTTTGCCTGCTTCGCCAATTGCGCGACCTCGGCGAGGCTCGTCCCCTTCGGGCCGGCCCGCACCTTGTTCAGGAATTTGACCTGTTCCAACGTTGCGTGCCGCGACAGCATCAGCATCTTCAGTGCCGTCGGACCGCACAGATAAGGGTGCTTCGGGTCGGTCTTCATGACCCACAATGTTTGAGGGGCGACGGCGCGGTCGACCAAGGCCCGGGCGCGCCGGTCGGTCGCCTTCTTGCCCTCATGCCGAGCCGCCTCCCAGGTATCGAGCGCCCGGGAGAAATAGCCGTAATGCAGATAGGTGATGCCGAGATTGGTCAATACCGCGGCCCGCCAGGCGGAACCCGGATAGGCCGATAGAAATCCGATGAGGCTGGAAAAATCATCCGGGTCGCCGCGCTGATCATAACTTGCAGCCGCCCGCAGCAGCGCCTCGTCCTCGGCCGCGTTCGTCGGTCCGGTCGCCACCAGCGGCTCGGGCAAATGCGCCGCCGCCAGCCCAGCCGCGATCCGCGCACCCGCCATGTCCTGCTCCGGCGCGGACGCGCCGAGGCCCGAGGTCACGGCGCCGGCCGCGAAGAGAGCCGCCAATCCCAGCATCCGGCACAGCGCAATCATCGACGCCGGAAGGCGCCGCGTGCCCTGCCGCCGCGGCTGGTTCATGCGCGGATTTCTCACGATCTCCTCCCTCAGAGCTTGTGAATGTCGAAATCGATGCCTTCCTTTTGGTCGTCGTCCCGACGAACGCCTGACGAACGCCGGGACCCATTTCTGCACCAAAGCGAACTGTTCAAAGGAAAGCGAGGACTTGCGAATCCTGACCGGCTCGTGCGGCGGTGACGTGGACCCCCGGCCGGAGCCTGTCCTCGGGCCGGCCGAAGGCCGGACCCGGGGGCCGGGGTGACAATAAATGACCGGGATTGTCGGGACACTCGGCCGCGCGCTTCAACGGGCGAAGGCGAGGAGCGTCGGGTGTGTCGCCGGGTCGACGATCGCGGTGCCGCCGGCGCCGTCCCCGGAGGCGTGGAAATTGGCGCTCGTGTAATTCCCGAACATCGTCAGATGGGCCGTATGGGTGCCGTCGGTGACCGTCAGCACGCCCTGGGTCGTGTTGCCGCTATAGCCGAGCTTGAATGCGACGCCCCCGAAATCGATGTCGCGCAAGTCCATTTCGTCTGTCTTGGTGCCGCCGAAGCCGTGTACCGCGGCGCCAAATTGCTGGCTGTCGAATAGTACCAGTTCGCCGCCGGTGGTGCTGGCGAAGTCGACGCTCGAGCCGCTGGCGACACTGGTATCGAATTGCAACACGGTGCCCGAGTTCAGAGTGAATGTGCCGGTCCCGTTAACTGTGCTCTGGAACTCGATCCTGCCGCTATCGACCAAGACCTTGCCGTCATTGGTGAACGCAACCGCGATGGCGCTGTCGCCGGTGCCGGCAGTCTTCTCCAACGTGGCGCCGGCCAGATTGACGAAGCTCGAGGTCGAAATGGCGCCGATCACGATGCCGTCGTCAGTGACGAAGTCATAGACCCCGCCTTTCTCGTTGGTGAAGGTGGCGACGTCATAGCTGGCGTCGCCGATCGTCAGCGGAAGACCGAGTTCGTCGACCGTTCCCGAATTCTGCCAATCGACCTCGCCGCCGAGCGTCATTGCATTCACGCTGGCAGTGCCGCCGTGCGCGGTGACGAGCGTGCCGATGCCGTCGATCGTCGGGAAGCCGGAAAACGTATCGGTCCCGGACACGGTTAAGGTGAACCCGGCGAGGTCGAGGGTCGCCGAATTTTCGAGATTGAAGGCGCCGGCATAGCTCAGGTTCTCGCCGAGCGCGACCAGGGTGCCGCTGTCGGTGATGCCGAACGTCGCCGACCCGATCGTGGCGCCGGCCGCGACAAGGTCGCTGCTGCCGAAGCCGAGCACGAATTGGCCGATACCCGAGATCGCCCCGGCAAAGCTGTTGTTCATCCCCTCGAATTCGATGATCCCCGTGGTATTGACCGTGATCGCGCCCGTGTCGGTCACATCGACGCTGACGATGCTGTCGCCGCTCCCGCCGGTTTTCTCAAGGGTCGCGCCGGCGAGATTGACGAAACTCGAATTCAAGGCGGCGCCTCGCGCGATACCGTTGTCGGTGGTGAACTCGTAAACGCCGCCCTTCTCGTTGGTGAAGGTGGCGGTGTTGAAGCTGACGTCGCCGATCGTCAGTATATTTAGCTCGTCGATCGTCCCTGAATTCTGCCAATTGACCTCCCCGCCGAGCGTGAACAAATTGACGCCAATGGTGCTCCTGCTCGCAGTAACGAGCGAGCCGGCGCCGTCGATGGTTGGGGCGTTGGAGAACGTGTCGGTTCCCGACAGGGTCAAGGTGAACCCGGCGAGGTCGAGGGTCGCCGAATTTTCGAGATTGAAGGCGCCGGCATAGCTCAGGTTCTCGCCGAGCGCGACCAGGGTGCCGCTGTCGGTGATGCCGAACGTCGCCGACCCGATCGTGGCGCCGGCCGCGATCAGGTCGCTGCTGCCGAAGCCGAGCACGAACTGGCCGGCACCCGATACCGCCCCGGCAACCGTGCTGTCGGGCCCCTCGAATTCGATCGTGCCGCTGCTCACCGTGATCGCGCCGCTGTCGGTCACATCGACGCTGACGATGCTGTCGCCGCTCCCGCCGGTTTTCTCAAGGGTCGCGCCGGCGAGATTGACGAAACTCGAATTCAAGGCGGCGCCTCGCGCGATACCGTTGTCGGTGGTGAACTCGTAAACGCCGCCCTTCTCGTTGGTGAAGGTGGCGGTGTTGAAGCTGACGTCGCCGATGGTCAGCGCGGTTTCGCTGACCGTCCCCGAATTCCGCCAGTCGACCGTCCCGCCGAGCGTGAACGAATTGACGCCGGTGGTGCTGCCGGTCACGGTGACGAGCGTGCCGGTACCGTCGATGGTCGAGAAGTTGGAGAACGTGTCGGTTCCCGACAGGGTCAAGGTGAACCCGGCGAGGTCGAGGGTCGCCGAATTTTCGAGATTGAAGGCGCCGGCATAGCTCAGATTCTCGCCGAGCGCGACCAGAGTGCCGGGGTCGATAATGCCGAACGTCGCCGATGCGATCGTGGCGCCGGCCGCGATCAGGTCGATGCTGCCGCCGCCGAGCGCGAACTGGCCGGCACCCGATACCGCCCCGGCAACCGTGCTGTCGGGCCCCTCGAATTCGATTGTGCCGCTGCTCACCGTGATCGCGCCGCTGTCGGTAACATCGACGCTGATCAGGCTGTCGCCGCTGCCGCCGGTCTTCTCCAGCGTGGCGCCGGCCAGATTGATAAAGCGCGAACTCGATGCGGCGCCTCGCGCAATACCGTTGTCGGTGGTGAACTCGTAGACGCCGCCCGTCTCGTTGGTTAAGGTCGCGGCGTTGGCACTGCCGTCGCCGATGGTCAGCAACGCGCTCTCGCTGACCGTCCCCGAATTCCGCCAGTCGACCGTCCCGCCGAGCGTGAACGAATTGACGCCGGTGGTGCTGCCGCTCACGGTGACGAGCGTGGCGGTACCGTCGATGGTTGGGGCGTTGGAGAACGTGTCGGTTCCCGACAGGGTCAAGGTGAACCCTGCGAGGTCGAGGGTCGCCGAATTTTCGAGATTGAAGGCGCCGGCGTAGCTCAGATTCTCGCCGAGCGTGACCAGAGTGCCGACGTCGGTGATGCCGAATGTCGCCGACGCGATCGTGGCGTCGGCCGCGATCAGGTCGTTGCTGCCGCCGCCGAGCTCGAATTGGCCGGCGCCCGAGATCGCCCCGGCAAAGCTGTTGTCGGGACCGCTGAATTCGAGCGCCCCGGTCGCGGCCACGATCGCGCCGGTATCGGTCAGGTTGACAGCGACCAAGCTGGTGTTGTCGCCGCCGGTCTTCTCCAAAGTGGCGCCGGCGGCATTGATGAAGCGCGCCGTGGCGGCGCCCTGCGTGATCCCGAAATCGCCGGCGATGGCGAAGGTGGCGCCCTTCTCGTTGTTGATCGTGGCGTCGACGCCGGTGTCGTCGCCGAGGCTGATCTGGCCGGTCTCATTCGTCGTCTTGACGTTGTTGAGCACCGTCGAGCCGCCGAGCGTATAGTTGGCGAGAAAGATCGTGCCGTTGATGGTAAACGTGGTCTTCCCCTCGGCGGCACCGCCGGTCAGGGTGCCGGTGCCGCTAATCGTGACCGCGCCGCCCGCGGACAGCGTACCGCCGGTCTGTGTAAAGCTGTCGGCGAAGCTAGCGGCCCCCAGAATCGTCAGATTGCCGCCGCTCATGTCGAAGAAGTCGTTGCCGACGGTCAGCGAATTAATGATATAATTGTCGCCGCTGCCGAACCCGATCGTTAAAATATTCGTCGTGTTGATGTGGACATTGCTATTGCTGGTCGGGAACCCGGTGCTCCAATTTGCAGCGCTCGTGCCCCAATCTGCGCTGGCCGTGCCGATCCAGTTGTCTGTCGTCGCCATTGTCGATTTCCCCTTCGGAAACCTCGTGCCCGGCACGCCACGGAATGCCGGGCTGCAAAGCGGCTCGGTTTAAGGCGATTGCTGCGCTGTTGGAGCGCTCCCTGTCGTCACTGGGCGAAGCCCGCTTCCCAAGCCTGATGATAGGCATCGATCAGAGAATCGTCGGCGAGCGTCGACAGACTTTTGGCAAAGCGGTCGACGGCGCGCTGTTGGCTGGCAGTGAGCATTTCTGACGATGCCTCCTGGCGGGCATCTTTCCCCATCCCGGGGAACAGGGCTGTCCAAAATCCCGTTGGTCTGCGGATTCGTAAACCGATCTTGGCTACATCGCGGCCGAACGCCGCGGACGATCCCGCCGATTTGGCGCCGGCGGTGCCTCGACCGGGGCCGGCTTGCGGCCGAGGCCGAGCTGCCGTGCCATCGCCGAACGGTGCGCCGAATAGGCCGGCGCGACCAAGGCGTGATCGGGCGACAATTTCCAGCGGGCGCGATAGTCGGTGACCTCAAGCCCGTGCTGCACCCGCAGATGCCGGCGCAGGGTTCGCCCGCGAAACCCGCATTCAAGGCACACAACGTAGTCGGGTTGCACCGATCGCCGGATCGGGACCGCCGGGGCCAGTGGGGCCGATGCCGGCGCGCTGTTGCCGAGGTCGCTGAGCGAGCAATGCACCGTCGCAATCAGGCCCCCAACCTGATCGACGCCGATACTATTTTGCGCGACATAACCACGGACGATCTGCCCAACCAGGCCGAAATCAACCTTTCGCGCGGTGCTTTCATCGGCCATATCTTCTACCCCAAGTCATTTGATTGGAATGTATGTGGTCGCGCGCGGGTCGTCTCCGCTCCGCGATGCCTTATAGCATCGCGGAATGCGCTGTCGAGCCGGCTGGCGGCGTCCTCCTGCATCGTCGTCGTGACATGGCTGTAAAGGTCGAGCGTCGTGCTGATCGTCGAATGCCCGAGGCGCTCCTGCGCGATCTTCGGATGCACGCCAGCCAGCAAAAGTTGCGTTGCGTGGCTGTGGCGAAGATCGTGGAAACGGACCCGCGGGAAGTCTCGGCCGAGTTCGAGCCAGGAACCGCGGAAACTCGTGAGTAAGGCTTTGCGGCTGTAGCGGCTCGCCATCGCGCCGGGCGCATACCAGTGTGTCCTCTGTCTGCCGCACGCCAAGTGCCAGAAGAGCCTCGGCTTGCTCGCATCTCCTCCGGCGCAATTCCTCGACGGCAAAGGTCGGGAGCGCGACGGCGCGGGCGCGCTCGGTCTTCGGCGACTTGAACCGCAAGCCGGCCTTCGTCTGTTCCAGACTTTCGACGATCCGCACCGCGCCGCGGTCGAGATCCACATGTCGCCAGCGCATCGCCAAGGCTTCGCCGCGCCGGGCACCGGCGGCGAGCACGATCAGCACCGGCCGGTAAATATGCGAGTGCCGCACCGCCTCGAGAAGCCGTGCGGATTGCTCCGGCGTCAGTGTTGCCATTTCGCGCCGCTCGACCTTTGGTAGCCGCTTCCGGAAGGTGTCACATGGGTTGCGGGCGACGAGTTGCTGCTCGACGGCGCGGCCGAGCGCGGCGCCGAGGATACGATGGATATGTCGCCGGGTCCGCGGCGAGAGGCCGCCTGCTTTGCCGTCGCGTCGACCACCGGCAGCCCAAGCATTGTAGGCGTCTTGAATGTGTACCGGGGCGAGCTTTGACAGTTGCAGATTGCCGAGTGCTGGGCGAGGAAATTGTCGGCGATCTCGGTATAGCGCTCCGCCGTTCGGGGCGCGACCTCCCGGCGGATCGCGCCCAGCCAGCTTTCGAGCCACTCCCCTACGTTGAACCGATTTGGATCAACATGCTCGCCGGTATCGAGCAAGCGCAACAACCGTCGTAATTCCTTCTCGGCATCCCTTCGGGTGCCGCGCACGGTCGCGGTGGCGATCCGGCGCCTGCCGGTCGCGGGATTGGTGCCAAGCTCGTAACGAAGCTCGAATGAACCCGGCGAGCGCTCACGAATTTGGCCGGTCGTCCTACGCATGCGCTAACCTCGCTTTGCCGCGCTTGCGGCTGTTGAACGCAATCCGGTGCGCATCGGACAAAATTTCGAGTCTTCGCGCCTGCCGTTACCAGGGCCGGCTTCGAACCACTCTCCGCAATGCAGGCAATTCCGGATGCTAGCATCGCTGGAGAGGGCCTGCCCGAGTTCCAACCAAAGCGCGTTGACCAGTGTGGGCTGCGTCAACCTGAATTGTGGCTTGCCGTTGATAGGATTGAATGCGAGAGCCACGTCGATCCGGCTCCAAGAGAGGCCTTTATCGCCGAACCTTGCAAAAAATTGCGCTCGCTCATGCGGAGCATAAGAAACTACCTCATTCATTGAACTCGCCGCCGCCCGAGCAAAACGAATAAACGAATGTCTTCACCACAAGTCTGATCAAGACCTGCAAAAAATTCGAGAAATCCTTCGACGGAGCTTCCTAAAGTCACAAACACCCGATGAAGCATGCCGCCGGCATGCTCAAAGGGGCGATATGGTAGTAACCGGCCGCCGCGTCTGACGATGCGGTCCCGCCGGCTGGGTTCGCCGCCTGCGCTTAACGGCAGAAGGTCGGCGAGAGTGCCTTCTAATGAATAGCTCGCATTACCAGCGGGCACATAATCGTACCCAGCCTCGTCGCGCCACCATTCGAAATCAATCCGGAACAAGGCCTGTTACGCTTTGTGGTGGTCCCTGTGGTGCAGGCCATTCCGGGCTGCCCAGCCGTGACGATCGTAAGTACCGTTCGATCTGGCAAATTTGAATTGATCATGGCGTTTCGTGATGGGGCGCCGCGTCCGATTTGCACCAGCACCTTACTCGCGAGGAGTAGTGCCGTTGCGCGCCGAAATACTCGCGCCGAGAGCCCAGCCTCGCACGTGCGGGCGCGTGCCAAAATTCCGGAACTAAGTGGCAGGGTTTTGTCCTACTGGCGGACTGATACGGTCGACCTGCACTAAGCGGATCGCTTCGTGAGGGCGTCAGATGCGGCCCAACGGACGCCCCGGATAGGCCGGTTCCGACACGACACGATACCCTTCATAAATGACCCGAGGTAAGACAACCGCGGACCGCTCCGGAACAACGGGAAGGAGAAGCGTATGGCGGACCCACCCGCGAAGGCCGCCTCTTCGACCGAGGTCATCCCCGCTGGGCACGCCGCGCCAAGCACCGACGACGAGCGCGAGGGGCCAGCGCCCCCGACCAGACTCGCGGGGCTTTCCGTCGCGGCGCTCGGTATTGTGTTCGGCGATATCGGGACGAGCCCCGTCTATACCTTCCGGGAGTGCTTCAACCCGGAGCACGGGCTCGCGCTCCAGCCGGAAAACGTGCTCGGAGTCCTGTCGCTGATCGTGTGGGCGCTCATCTTGGTCGTCGCCGTCAAATACGTCCTGTTGATCATGCGCGCCGACAACCAGGGCGAGGGCGGGATCCTGGCCTTGCTGGCGTTGGCCCAGGAGGCGGTGCGAAGTCCCCGCGCGCGCAATATTCTTGTTCTGCTCGCCCTCGGCGGCGCCGCGCTGTTTTACGGCGACAGCATGATCACCCCGGCAATTTCCGTGCTGAGCGCGATCGAAGGGATCGGTGTCGGGACTCCGGCATTGAACCCGTTTGTGGTGCCGATCACCGTCGCTGGTGTTAGCTGGCGCTCTTCCTCGTTCAGAAGCGTGGCACCGAGAAGGTTGGATATTTCTTCGGCCCAGTGATGGTGGCGTGGTTCGCGGTGATCGCGGTCGACGGAATGATCCAAATCGCGGAGGCCCCGCGGGTGCTGCTGGCGCTGAACCCGGCGCATGCCGTCAGGGTTTTTGTCGCCTCTCCGCTGCGGGGCTTTATCGTGCTCGGGGCGGTCTCCCTGGCGATTACCGGCGGCGAGGCGCTGTACGCCGATATGGGTCATTTCGGCCGGTTGCCGATCAGGCTCGCTTGGTTCGGGCTGGTGCTGCCGGCCCTCGCCCTCAATTATTTCGGGCAGGGCGCCTTGATCCTCGGCGACAAGACGGCGATCGAGAACCCGTTCTTTCGCATGGTGCCCGGTTGGGGGCTGATCCCGCTGGTGCTGCTGTCGACCGCGGCGACCGTGATCGCCTCGCAGGCGGTGATCTCCGGCTCCTTCTCGCTGTCGCGGCAGGCGATCCAATTGGGCCTGTTGCCGCAGCTCGACGTCTTTCAAACCTCGACGCAAGCGCGTGGCCAGATCTATATCCCGCAGATCAATTGGCTGCTGCTCGCGGCGGTGCTCGCGCTGGTCCTGTCGTTCCGCAGCTCTAGCGCCCTCGCCTCCGCCTACGGCTTTGCGGTCACCGGGACGATGACCCTGACGACGGTGCTGATTGGCGCCGTCATCCGCGCTGTCTGGCGGTGGCGGTGGCCAACGATTGCTGCCGCGCTGGTACCGATCATGAGCGTGGATCTCGCACTGTTCGGCTCGAATGCACTGAAGATCCCCAGCGGTGCCTGGTTCCCGCTGGTGATCGCGTTCGTCATGTTCACGATGATGACCACTTGGCGCACCGGCCGCCGATTGGTGTTGGCGCGGATCGAGAGCGAGACGATGTCGTTCGCCGATTTTCTCGCCAGTTGCGAAGAGGCGCCGGAGGCCCGAGTCTCCGGTACCGCCATCTTTCTCAGCACCCATACCCAACACGTACCGCCGACTCTTCTGCAAAATCTCAAGCACAACAAGGTACTGCACCGGACGGTATTGCTCGTCCGCGTCGCGACCGACAACATTCCGCGGGTCGCCGGTCCGGACCGGATCAAGGCGCAAGAGCTTGGCCACGGCTTTTGGCAGATCGACGCGCATTTCGGGTTCGCCCAGACTCCGAACCTGCCGCGGGAGCTCGGGCGCGCAGAAATCCCAAGGATCAGCCTCGATCCCGGCAAAATTTCTTTCTTTGTGGGCCGAGCCAACGTCAAGTCGACAGCGCGGCCTGGGATGGCCCGATGGCGCGAGCATCTCTATGTCTTTTTCACTCAGATAGCTACGCGGCCGACCGACTTCTTCCGCATCCCGCCCGACCAGGTCGTAGAGCTTGGCGCCGAGGTCGAGATCTGAGAACGGCATCCGAGGTTCCAGTTCCACTTCACCCCGACCTCGGCCTCCTAGCTCAACGCCGTCGAAGGGTTCTTCGCCAAGATGACCCGGCAGAGGCTCAAGCGCGGCGTCTTCAACGGCATCGTCGATATCCGGGCCGCCATCCATCGCTTCCTGCGAGAAACCAACGACAATCCAACATCCTTCGCCTGGACCGCCGACCCAGCCGCCAGCGTCGAAAAGGTCAGGCAAGGGAAACCGGCATTGCAGTCAATACACTAGCTGGCGCGGGAGGATCTGTCGCACGCCTTTCATCCGCCGCGCTCCGCGCCCACATGAATGAGTAGTTTCCGACGCTATCGGGGACGGACTATCGGCGATCATTTAACGTATATGAGTGCTCTGTCAAACCGGCCCCGCAATCGGCTTTTACTCGCCCTGCCGTCCTCCGATCTCCAGCAGCTTGTGCCGGAGATTGAACACATACGCTGCGAACGCGGGCAGGTCCTGATGGACGCTGACAGTTCGCTCGACCATGTATTCTTCCCCGACAGCGGTGTCGTCTCGGCGGTGGCGGTTTATGCGGATGGCAGTATCATTGAGATGGCAACGATCGGTCGGGAGGGCTGCACGGGTGTCCAAGCCGTCTTCGGAGCCGAGAATTCCTCCATCCGGCTTCTCGTCCAGATCCCCGGGAGCGCAGCAAAGATGCCGCGCGTGGCATTCACCCGGGCCATGGGGTCGATGCCGTCCTTCCGAATCCTGATGTACGCTTACGTCCAGGCCTTTCTCGAGCAGGTCCTGGTGTCGGTGGCGTGCAACGGAGCGCACAGCCTCAAGCAGCGGCTGGCGCGTTGGCTGCTCACGATGCGCGACCGCGGTGACGACGACACATTGCAGATCACCCAGAACCTGCTCGCCGAAATGCTGGGTGTCCAGAGGCCGACCGTCACCAATGCGGCCCGGGAGCTGGAACGCGCCGGCTTGATCGCGCGCGGCCGACGGCAAGTCACGATACTTGATCGGCCGGGCCTCGTGGCGGAATCTTGCGAATGTTATCTGTTGGTCCGGGCGCGCGTCGCGGCTCATCTTCCCAAAACATACGCATAAAAAGCGAGCCCGCACCAGTTCGGTAATGTACATTACCGACAACGCCCCTCGACGGGCTCACAATCAAGACTGGCGGGAGGCTGACGTCAGCCGTCTGGCAAGGTTCGGATGCATCGCATATCGGCTCCTGAAGAACGTCCTTCAGGGATGCCAAAGGAGCGTGCCTCGCTATGAGAGGACGGGGTCCGCGACAGGCTGGAGGGGCTCGCCCGCGGGCGACGCGGCGGTCATCGGAAAAGCGTGCGTCGCCGCTCGCGGCTGAGAGCTTCGCGGTCGTCGGGCTCGGCGCCTCGGCCGGCGGCCTCGAGGCCTGCCGCAGGCTTCTCGCCGTGCTCCCCGCCGGCACCGGCATGGCCTTCATCCTGATCCAGCATCTCGATCCGACGCATGCCAGCATGATGGTCGACCTGCTGGCCGGCCACACGCCGTTGACGGTCGAGCAGGCGGCGGACGGGGTGCCGCTCGAGCCCGAGCATGTCTATCTGATCCCGCCGGGCGCCTACCTCTCGATCCGCGGCGGTGCCCTGCGCCTCTCGGAGCCGCGCGAGCGCCACGGCGCGCGCCTGCCGTTCGACTTCTTCCTGCGCTCGTTGGCCGAAGAGCTCGGCGAACGCGCGATCTGCGTGATCCTGTCGGGAACCGGCAGCGACGGCAGCCTGGGGCTCAAGGTGGTCAAGGAGAAAGGCGGGCTGGTCATCGTGCAGGATCCGGACGATGCCGAGTATGACGGCATGCCACGCAGCGCGATCATGACCGGCGCCGTAGACCTTGTGCTCCCGGTAGCGAAGATTCCCGAGATCCTCGCCAGATACGCTCGACAGCGTGGTCTCGACGGGGAACGGAAAGATCGGGCGCCGGACGAGGATCCCCCGGATCGGCTGGCGGAGATCGTCAATATCGTGCGCACCAAGACCACGCACGATTTCGCGCTCTACAAGCCGGGCACATTGTTGCGCCGGATCGAGCGGCGCATGGCGCTGGCCGGGGTCAACGACAGCGGCCGCTATCTCGACATGCTGCGGCAGAATTCAGGCGAACTCGATCTGCTCGCCAAGGATCTGCTGATCAACGTCACCAGCTTTTTCCGCGACCCGACGGCCTTCGAGTTGCTGGCGGAGGAGGTGATTCCCGATCTCGTCCGCCGCCACCCGGCGGACCGGCCGCTGCGGATCTGGGTCGCCGGCTGCAGCACCGGCGAGGAGACCTATTCCCTCGCCATGCTGTTTCTCGAAGAGATCGCCGGGGCGAAACGGAACATCAAGCTGCAGGTCTTCGCCTCCGATGTCGATGAGGATGCGATCGCTGTCGCCCGCGAGGGGCGTTATCCGGAATCGATCGCGGCAGATGTGTCGCCGGCGCGGCTCGCCCGCTTCTTTACCCAGGAGGAGCACGGCCATCGGGTCGTGCCCGAGTTGCGCGGTGCGGTGGTGTTCACGGTGCAGGATGTGCTGGCCGATCCGCCGTTCTCGCGCCTCGACCTGATCTCCTGCCGCAACCTGCTGATCTATCTGCGCTCCGAGGCGCAGGAAAAGGTGCTTCTGCTGTTCCACTTCGCGCTCAGCGAGGGCGGCATTCTGCTGCTCGGCGGCTCCGAGACGGTGGGCGGTCTCGACGACCGGTTCGAGCCGATCTCCAAGGCGCAGCGGATCTATCGGCAGATCGGCCGCGGCCGGCCCGGCGAAGTCGATTTTCCGATCGGCTCGGGAGGAGGCGCGCGCGCGATTTGGCCGGGAGGGCCGCACCCCGCGGCAGCGCGAGGCCTTACCCCCGGCGACCTCACGCACCGCCTGCTGCTCGAGACCTATGCGCCCGCATCGGTCCTGATCAACCGCAAGCACGAGTGCCTCTATTACTCGGGACAGACCGACCGCTATTTGCGGGTAGCCGCGGGCGAGCCCAGCCGAGACCTGCTCAAGATGGCGCGCGAGGGGCTGCGCCACAAGCTGAGGGCGGCGATCCGGCAGGCAAGCCGGGAGAACGTGTGCGCGACCGTCACAGACGCGAAGACGGGCGACAGCGGCAATGCCGTCGTGGTCCGCATCGAGGTCCATCCGGTACAGAGCAACGGCGAGGAGTTGCTGCTGGTCAGCTTCTTTGACGAACCTGCGCCCGAGCACAGGCCGGACCGGCCGATCGAGTCGGCGGCCGACCTCTCGCGGGTAGCCGAGCTCGAACGGGAGCTCGACGCCACCCGCAAGGAGCTGCAGAGCGCCATACACGACCTCGAGATCGCCAACGAGGAGCAAAAGGCGATCAACCAGGAAGCCATGTCGGCGAACGAGGAGTTTCAGTCGACTAACGAAGAGCTGATGACCTCGCGGGAGGAGCTGCAATCGCTGAATGAAGAGCTGACCGCCCTCAACAGCCAGCTTCAGGAAACGCTCGAACGCCAGCGCAGCACGTCCAACGATCTGCAGAACATCCTGGACAGCTCCGGGGTGGCGACCCTGTTCCTGGACAGCGCGCTCAACATCCGCTTCTTCACGCCAGCGGCCAAATCGCTGTTCCGCGTCATCGCCACCGACATCGGCCGACCGCTCGCCGACCTCACTCCGCTCGCCGCCGACCGCGATCTGCTCGCGGACGCCCGCGCGGTGCTTACCAGCCTCGCCGCGCTAGGGCGCGAAATCGAAGCCGAAGGCGGCGCCTGGTACGTTCGCCGCATCCTGCCCTACCGTACCCAGGACAACCGGATCGACGGGGTGGTCATCACCTTCGCCGACATTTCCGAGATCAAGGCGGCGGAGCGCGAGATCCAGGCGGCGCGCGCCTATTCCGACAGCATCATCGACACGATCCGCCAGCCGCTGGTCGTGCTCGACGAGGAATGGCGGGTGGTCTCTGCCAACCGTTCTTTTTATCGGATTTTCGCACGCGCGCCCGAGGAAGCCGTCGGCCGTCCGTTGGGGTTTGCCGGCGACGGACACCTGGAAATCCCAGGGCTGCGCGGCTTCCTCGAGCGCGTCCGGGTCAAGCCCTTTCCGGTCGAGGACTATGAGGTTGAAATGGAGTTCCCGCGGCTCGGGCGGCGGCGCCTGCTGCTGACTGCCCGGGAGATCCGTGACGGGCTGCAAGGCGGACGCAAGATCCTGCTGGCGATCGATGACATCACCGAACGCCAGCAGGCAACCGAGGCGTTGGAGGCGGCAAAGCGGGAGGCCGAGCAGGCCAATCTCGGCAAATCGCGGTTTCTGGCCGCCGCCAGCCATGATCTGCGCCAGCCGTTACAGACAATCAGCCTGCTGCATGAAATATTGGCGAAGCGGGTCGAGGACGAAGCCACCCTGCGGCTGGTCGGCAGGCTCGACGAGACCGTGAGCTCGATGTCGAGCATGCTCGACACCCTCCTCGACATCAATCAGCTCGAGGCCGGGATCGTCCGCCGGGAGATGGTCGATTTCCCGATCAATGCCGTGCTCGACCAGCTGCGCACCCAGTTCACCTTTCACGCGGCGGCACATGGCCTCGGCTGGCGCGTCGTCCCGTGCAGCCTCAGCGCGCGCAGCGATCCGCGCCTGCTCGAGCAGATGGTCCGCAACCTGCTCTCGAACGCGGTGAAATACACCAACGAGGGCAAGATCCTGCTCGGCTGCCGCCGGCGCGGCGACATGCTGCGCATCGAGGTCTGGGACACCGGGATCGGCATTCCAGAAGAACAGCTCCAGGCAATTTTCGAAGAGTTCCATCAGCTCGACAACCCGGCGCGCGAACGCAGCAAGGGCCTCGGCCTCGGCCTCGCCATCGTCGAGCGCCTGGCGCACCTGCTGGGTCACGCGGTCGATGTTCGCTCCCACCCGGGCAAGGGCTCGGTCTTTGCCGTCGAGGTTCCGCTCGGACAGGACGCGCCACACTGGCGGCCCCGGCAAGACTGGCACGAGGCTGCAGAAAGCGCACATCGGAGCGGCGCCATCCTGGTCGTCGAGGACGATCCTTCGGTGCGCGAAATGCTGGCGGTCGTGCTCGACGGCGAGGGTCACCGCACAACTGCCGTCGAGGACGGGCCAAAGGTGCTCGAATTGGCGGCGCGCGGGGCGATACGCGCGGATCTCGTGGTCGCCGACTACAATCTGCCGAACGGCGTGAACGGCCTGCAGGTTGTCGCCGGCCTGCGGGAAGCGCTCGGCCGGAAGGTCCCGGCTATCATCCTGACCGGCGACATTTCGACCGGCACCCTGCGCGAGATCGCGCGGGGCGGCCACCTGCACCTGAACAAGCCGGTGAAAGCGAGAGAGCTGATCGACCTGATCCAGCGCTGCCTCGCTGATTTGCGGCCGCCGGGGCAAGCCAGCACCCGGCAACCCGCCGAAGCGGCCGACGGCGGCCCACGACCGCCGACCATCTTCGTGGTCGACGATGACAGCGCGGTGCGCGAGGCGCTGCGCGATCTGCTCCGGGAAGATGGCCGGACGGTCGAGACCTATGCCAGCTCCGAGGCGTTCCTCGATGCCTGTCGTTCCGACCGTGAAGGGTGCCTGCTGGTCGATGCCCGGATGCCCGGCATGAGCGGGCTCGAACTGCTGCGGCAGCTCAAGAGCAACGGAAGCCGGCTGCCGGCCATCATGATCACCGGCCAGGGCGATGTGCCGATGGCGGTCGAGGCGATGAAGGCCGGAGCTGCGGATTTCATCGAGAAGCCGATCCGTCGCGACGAGCTGTTCGCCAGCATCGAGCATGCGCTGGAACACATCCAAGGATCGGACGAGCTGTCGGTTCGGCGGGAGGCGGCAGCAACGCGCCTCGCCGCCCTGACCGTGCGCCAGCGCCAGATCATGGAGCTGGTGCTGGCCGGCCATCCCAGCAAGAACATTGCCGCCGATCTCGGCATCAGCCAGCGCACGGTCGAGAATCATCGTGCCGCGGTCATGAAGAAGACCGGCTCGCGCTCGCTTTCGGCGCTGATCCGCCTGGCACTCGCCGCCGGCGCAGGCACCGCGCTGCAATCTCCCGGCTGACCAAGAGCCCGCCGCGGCCGGCCGAGAGGCTCCCGGCACCGATCGACCCCGGCCCCCGCAGCGCTCAAATTATTAAGTAGATTCCGATCCTAGTGACGCAGTTATCCCGTATCCACATTCAGAAGGGCAACTCCCCGACACATCTTTTGGAGGAAGTCATGGAATTAATTCTGATTATCGTCGTCGTTGTCCTGCTCTTTGGAGGCGGTGGTTTTTGGGGTTACAGCCGCTGGCGGTAATATTGGCACGTACTTCTCTTGTCGATGGCTGACGGTGTGATCACCCCGGCGGTTCGGTAAGTTCCCGGTTCCAGCAACGATGTGATCCAGCCGCCTCGTCGTCGAGTAGGAGCTTCATCGCCCCAAGCATCGTGGGGTCGCCGACCACCCCACGATGCTTGAACCTTGATTTTCTAACAGAGGCGAAATTTTCATTTCCGCTCCGGAGCCGTCTTTACCAGACTGCGCAGCACTTCGGCGACGCTCCAGGCCTGGGCGATGCAACCGCGCGGCGCGAATGGCGGCTCGGCGTCGAAGACTTCGCTGATCGAGCCGATGCCGGCTTCGGCGAGATGCGGCTCGAAGCCGTCGAGAAAATGCCGCGCCTTCGCACGGTCGTCGGGGTAGACTTTGAGCCAGGCGTCGATGAACGGGCCGATCAGCCAGGCCCATACGGTGCCTTGATGGTATGCGGCATCGCGGGCGCGCCGGTCGCCGAAATAACGCGGCTGGTAATCGGGTTCGCCCGGCGCCAGCGAGCGCAGCCCGACCGGCGTCACCAGCTTCGCACGCACCGCGGTCACGACCGGCTCCCAGTATTCCCGGTCGAGGACCGGGTGTTCGAGCGCGATCGCGAAAATCTGGTTCGGCCGGAAAGCGGCGTCGTCACCGTCTTCGCCATCGACGACATCGTACAGATAACCGCCCGCCGCGTGCCAAAAGCGGCGATTGAACGAGTCGCGCGCCGTTTCGGCATGGGCGGCGATCTCGTCGGCTTGCAGATCGTGCGCGTCGCGCAGCCAATCCGCCAGCAGCCGCAGCGCGTTGTACCACAGCGCATTGATCTCGATTGCTTTGCCGCGGCGGGGCGTCACCACCCAGTCGCCGACTTTCGCATCCATCCAGGTGAGCTGGTAACCCTCCGCACCTTGGGTGAGGAGGCCGTCGCGCGGGTCGACCTTGATGCCGAAACGGGTGCCCTCGAGATGATGCCGCACGATGTCCTTCAGGATCGGCAGAAGGAGCTCCAGGGTCGCCTTGTCCTGGCTATGCTCAAGATAGCGGTGCAGCGCATGAAAGAACCACAGCGTGGCATCGGCAGTGTTGTAGAGACCCTGATTTTGTCTTTCCGGAAACAGGTTCGGGATCAGCCCGTCGCGCACGTAGTGAGCGAAGGTGCGCAGGATCCAGCGTGCCTCGACCGCCCGCCCGGTCGACAGGGTGAGCCCTTCGAGCGAGATCATCGTGTCCCGCCCCCAATCGGTGAACCAGTGATAGCCGGCGATCACGGTGCGAATTTCATCTCCCTCGGCCCGCGCCCGAGCACCGTCGGCGATGCGCCCCACCGGGGTAATGACGAAGGTGTCGGCGGCAATCGCGAGCTCGGCGGCAAACCCGGTCTGCACCGGCGCTGCTGCCATCCCGACGAGACGGCGGCGGCGCTCGCCTTCGAAGGTCAGCGCATCGTCGGGGCTCAGCGCCAGCACGGTATGCCAAGGCTCCGTTGCGGCGATCAGGGTCAGCGGGCAATCCTCGCGGACCTCTCCGGTAAAGTAGCCGGGGGTCCACAGCCAGCCTCGCGAATCGTAACCGCGCTGCGCCTCGATCTCGTAGAAGCACTCGCGGCGCGAGCCGCCATCGGCGGTGAAGGTCGGGTCCTCGCAACCCTCCATGGCCAGCCGCAAAGTCGGAAGATCCAGCCCGGCGGTGATCTCGTATTGGTGTCCTCGAACGGTCAGCGCATAGCTGGAGGAAAGCGGCTCGCTGACCGACGCCTCGAGCAGACGAAAGTTGATGAAGGGTCTGAGGCGCAGTCGGACGGGCTTGCCGCCGCCGAGCGAGCGAAAGGTGGCATGCACGATGTTTTGGCGCGACGGCACGACGATCGATTTCTCGATGACGACGCCATCGACTTCATAGCGCCAGCTCGGCAGGCCACTGTTCAGCGTGAAATCGAGGAAGCGGCCGTTCTCGCGCATGTTCGCGACGCTGCCGTCCGCAAGCTCGATGTCGACCTCGAGATCGTTGAGGACCACTATGCGGCCGAGCGGAGCGGGGAGGGCGGCAACCAGGAAGCCGTGGTAACGCCGGGTGATCGCCCCCGCTATCGTCGCCGAGGCGTAGCCGCCCAATCCGTTCGCCACGAGCCATTCGCGCGGCGTCTCCGGTGCCGGGTTCTCGTCGCCGATGGCCCGGTGCGGGTCAACCATCGGCTTTTCGGAGATGGAAGACCTTCTTGGCCTCGGGTATCGCGACGGAGGAGCCGGGGGCAAGGACGGCAGCGCTCTGGCCCGAGATGAGCCAATCTCCCGCGACATCCTGCGCCGGGCCTCCCGCACCACCGTAACATGGGGCTTCGCTGGACCATAAGAGCCGCCAGGCTTGGCCCTCCACCGGTGCCAGCAGCGGCTCGGGCGCGGGACCGAGCAGCAGGTCGCGGCCGAGATTGACAACCAGCAAGCGGTCGGCGCCGCTCTGCGAGAAAAAGCGCAATATCCAGGCTTCATCCGTAAGCGCGGCACCGTCGATCCGGCATGGCCGTTGCCCGAGCACCGGGTCCATGCGCCGCAGCTCCAGAAGATCGCGATGCAGCGCATAGATCGAAGCATGCCGTTGACGCTCGCCAAGATCGAGCACCGATCGGCGGAACGTGTCGATATCGCCGGGATCGGCAAGCTCGGCCCGGATTTCGCTCGTCGCGAGACTTGGAAATTGTGCGAGGGAGAGACGGCGTCCCTCGCGGATATCGCGCGACAGCTCAATTTTGTGATCGGCAAAATAGAAGAACGGGCTCGAGGCGGCGAATTCCTGCCCCTGGAACAGCATTGGAATTCCCGGCATCAGCAAGAAATACGCGGTCATCGCGCGCAGCCGACCCGGACTCGTCAACGCGTGACAGCGCTCTCCGGTGCCGGAATTGGCGACCTGGTCATGGTTCTGCAGAAAGACGACAAAGCATTCCGCCGGGAGATCGAAGGTCGGCGTGCCGCGCGCTTTCCGCTGCCACTGATAGCGCTGCCCTTGATAGAGGAAGCCATGCTTGGCGGCAGCGACGAACTCGCGCGGGCGGCCGCGGTAGTCCGAATAGTAGGCCTCGTGACGTCCGGTCAAGGCGACCATGGCGCTGTGATGGAAGTCGTCGTTCCACAGCGCATCGAGCCCGTAGCCGCCGCGCTCGGCCGGGCGCAGCAGCCGGGCCTTCTGCTCCTCGTTCTCGCCGACGACAAAGGTGGTTCGGCCGCGCCCCGCCCTTCGCACCTGCCGGACGATGGCCGCAAGAATGTGATCTTCCGATTGATCGAAGATCTGCTGCGTCGCGTCCAGCCGCAACCCGTCGAGATGATACTCGTCGATCCAGTAGCCCGCATTGGCTACATAGAATTCGCGGGTCGGGCCGGCATCGGGGCCGTCGAAGTTTATGGCCTCGCCCCATTCGTTGTCGTAGCGATCGGTGAAATAGGCCGCCGAGAATGATTTCAGATAGTTTCCGTCCGGGCCGATATGATTGTAGACGACATCAAGGATGACGGCGATGCCCAGAGCATGGGCGCGGTCGACAAAGCGCCGGAAATCATCCGGCCGGCCGTAGAGCCGGGTTGGTGCGAAGAGGTTGACGCCGTCATATCCCCAGCCGAACCGGCCCGGGAACTCCGCCACGGGCATGATTTCGAGGCAAGTGATACCGAGTTCGGCCAAAGCCGGCAGCTCTCGCTCAGCCGCTTCCCAGCTGCCCTCCGGGGTGAAGGTGCCGACATGCATCTCGTAGATGACGAGACGCTTGCGCTCGACGCCGCGCCACCCATCGTCGGTCCAGGCGAAGGCCCCGGCATCGATAATTTCCGAAGGTCCGTGCGGACCCTCCGGTTGAAACCTCGAGGCCGGGTCGGGCGGTGCCAGCTCGCCTCGGTCCAGACGGAAACGATAGCGCATGCCGGCGCGGGCCGGCAGGCTCCACGATGCGAAATAGCCGTCAGGCTCGGCTTGCAGCGGCGCCGGTTCGAGGCCTTCGATCTCGACGACAACCTCGCGGCAGCTCGGCGCCCAGACGCGGAAATGCACCCCGCCGCCGGGCTGCGGCTCGGCACCGATCGGCAGGCGCCGCACGTGCTCGGCTGCGGGAGAGATCGGACGGTCCAGAAAAGATAGCTTGGGCGTCGTTGCCGGCTCCTGTCGCCCTTGCGCGAAACCGATGGAACCGGCGTGCGTGTCCACGTCGCGGCCTCGCTCTAGGGGCCGCTCCCATGCGCCCGCGATTGCCCGACGACGCCTGCGGTAATCCCATCATCGCCTCGGATCTCCGACGAGTCCTGACCCGGCGGCCGGGTGATCATGGCGGACCGCGCCGCGCTACGGATGGCGGTCGCGATTTGAACCAGCCGAGCCGCATATGCGTGGTCTTTTTTGAAGAGCTTGGAGGCTCGGGGATGATGCCGCGCGGCTTGATCGGGGGCCCCTGCGGAGGTGCGATCCTCCAGGCTTGGACGCGCTGTGGTCATATTTCCTCCGAGCTCGCGGTGCATCTCGCTCCATCCGGGGCGAACGCGGATTTTAGCCCATCCGGCTTCGGAGGCTGGCAGGCTCGGAAACTACTCAGGCGGAGCGCGCAGCTGAGGGGCTTCCAAGCATGGCCGCAGTTACTGATTATCGCCGGGTTGACGGCAAACGGCCGGCAGCGCTGCCGGCCGCTTGCCATTGGATCGGGGTGGAAACCTACCGAATACCGATGTTGATGCCCGGCAGGCTTATGCCGATGCCAGGGCCGTACACCACCGGTGGATAGTAATATGGCGCGCCGTAGTATGACGAGCGGTATTGCGAGCCATACACCACTGGCGGGGCGCGATAATACCCGCCGTTCCAGTTGCGGTGATAGTCACGATGATCGCCGTTCCACTCCGCGTGAGCCGGTACGGCGAACGTCCCGAGGGCGAACATCCCGGGGGCGAACATCGCAGCGATTACGAACCCCGCAGCGAGCTTCGCCGACAGATGGCGTTTCGATCTGGTGTCGATGATCCGGGTCATAGCGACCTCCTCTGATGAGCCTAGTGCGGCAATCGCGTTAGCGCTGCTAGCCATGCAACCGAGCCGGCTCACTTCCGGAGGTCTCGAAGACCCCGTCGGCGATCTTCTTCTGTGGATCAGGCATTGAATTGTAGAGCGTTTCGAAGGACGAAATCAGATTCTTCAGACCGTCGACATGCGCCTGCGCGAATTTCTGATAGTTCTTCAAATCTTCCACGGCGGTCATCGTTTGCGGCGGCGTTGTCCGATCGGCCGCGACCAGCTTCTCGATGTTGGCGGCATTTTCACGCATCGCCTGCGCTACGTCGTTCCACTTCAACTCCTGGTCGGTCGTGATTTGCAGCGACCCGTGAAGTTCGGTGATCCGTTGTTCGACGGTCTCGCCCTTCGTATCGATGGCTACCGCGGCGGTGCGGCTCTGTTGAGCAGCGGCCTGCGCCAGCTGGACCCCCGCGTTAGTGGCGCTATCGGCGCGGGCCGCGGTCAGCGGACCGGCGAGCATCGTGGCGCCCATTAATGCCGCGATCGCTACCGAGCGCACGAACGGCGCGGATTTGACAATCGGGCGGCTGAAAGATGACATGGTGGTATCCTTTCTGGATTTCGGCAACAAGGAGGCGATATCGCCGCTTCGCTGCTTATGAACAACGAAACGAGGATAGGCTACCCTAAAGCTCGAATTTTTCGGTGTCAGCCCTCGGAAAATACTCACGGAAGACTTTGGGGATGAAAGACTGTTGCCTTCGCAATTTATCCGATTTAGAGGCTTTGTTGGATAGAACGGGATGGTTTACGGGATTTTCCTCGGGTGTTTGGCGCTCCGCGCCGTGCGGAGAGGTGACCGGATTACCCGAATCAACCGGATTTAGCATTTCGGAATCAGACTCCGAACGGTGAGGTCGTCGATTTCGGCAATCCGACATTCATGAACGGCCGCCGCCTACCCGCCTTACAACATCGAGAAGACCGGCGAAGACGCTTACCGGCTGACGATGGCCGTGGCCGGGTTTTCGCCGGCGGAGCTTGACATCACCGCTCAGGAGAACACGCTCCTGGTGACAGGCAAGGCCCGGAAAGAGGACGAGGACGGCGGCGGCTACCTGCGTCGCGGCATTGCCCGACGCACCTTCGAGCGCCGGTTCAGCCTCGCCGACCACATGTAAGGTGACGGGGCCAGCCTCGACAACGGCTTGCTTTGTGTCGACGTGGCTCACGAAGTGCCTGAGGCAGCCAAGCCGCGCACGATCAAGATCGGCACCACGGTCGAGGCCGTACAACCGCAGATGACCGAGCAAAAGGCGGCCTGATCGGCGCCCCAAACCGCGCTGTCGGAAAATCAGAACGCCCCCGAATTTCGGGGGCGTTTTGCCGTCCGCAGCACGAAAGCCCGCGAACCGCCAACTCTGTCGGCACAATCTTCCCACAGTGCCGCCGCCGAACTCCGACCAGTGACGATGAAGTGGGTTCGGGCAACAGGAGCACATTGGCGACGCCAACCCCGTTCATCGGCCAATACGTATTTCGCGCGCACGGATCTGAGTAGTTTCCGAATCTACCGCGCCCCTTGCCGACGGTTAGAGTCCCCATGATCGTCGCCGGCGGAGCCATGGGCGGTCGGCATCAGCTCCGCCGACTGCGCCTCAGCATCATGATCGGCAGAGTGCAATCATCGTAGGGGACCCTGATGCCCGATCCTTTGTCGCCTGATCTCCTCGAGAAGATGCACGCCTATTGGCGCGCGGCGAATTACCTGTCGGTCGGGCAGATCTATCTGCAAACCAACCCGCTGCTGGAATCCCCGCTCAAGCTGGAACATATCAAGCCTCGGCTGTTGGGGCATTGGGGCACGACGCCGGGATTGAACTTCATTTACGTTCATCTCAACCGGCTGATCAAAGAGAACGACCTGAACATGATCTATGTTATCGGTCCGGGCCATGGTGGGCCCGGCCTGGTGGCGAATACGTACCTCGAAGGGTCGTACACGGAGCGTTATCCGGCGATCGAGCGCAGCCGGAACGGTCTGCACCGGCTGTTTCGCCAGTTCTCCTGGCCCTATGGCGTCCCCAGTCACGTCGCCCCGGAAACGCCCGGATCAATCAACGAAGGCGGCGAGCTGGGGTATTCCCTGCTCCATGCCTATGGCGCCGCCTTCGACAACCCGGATCTGATCGTTACCTGCATCGTCGGCGACGGCGAAGCGGAAACCGGCGCATTGGCCGCCAGCTGGCATTCCAACAAGTTTCTGAACCCGGCGCGCGACGGCGCCGTTCTTCCGATCCTGCATCTCAACGGGTTCAAGATCGCCAATCCAACGGTGCTGGCCCGGATCACCCGCGAGGAACTGACCGATCTGTTGCGCGGCTATGGCTACGATCCGCATTTCGTCGAGGGTGACGATCCGGCGGTCATGCACCAATGCCTCGCCGGGACGCTCGATGCGAGCCTGGCGCGGATTCGCGAGATCCAAAACGTAGCGCGATCCGGCGTCGGTACGGAACGCCCGGAGCGCCCGCGCTGGCCGATGATCGTCTTCCGCACGCCGAAAGGTTGGACAGGGCCGAAATTCGTCGACGGCAAGCCGGTCGAGGGCACTTGGCGGGCGCATCAGGTCCCGCTCGCGGATTTCACCAACCCCGAACATCTCAGGCAGCTCGAAGACTGGATGAAAAGCTACCGGGCGGACGAGCTGTTCGACGAGCACGGCAAATTCCGCGACGAGCTCGCGGCACTGGCGCCGACCGGCCATCGGCGCATGGGCTCCAATCCGCACGCCAATGGCGGCGAATTGCTGGTGCCTCTGTCGATGCCGCACTTTCGCGACCACGCGATCGCGACCTCCGCCCCCGGAACGGTCAGGGCCGAAGCGACGCGCAATCTGGGGAATTTTCTCCGCGACGTGATGCAGCTGAACCTCGGTCAGCGGAATTTCCGCCTGTTCGGTCCTGACGAGACCGCATCGAACAGGCTGGAAGCGGTCTACGAAGTCGCCGGCAAGGAGTGGATGGCCGCGATCGAAGAGGTCGACATCGACCTCGGCCCGGATGGCCGGGTCATGGAGGTGCTGAGCGAGCATCTGTGCGAGGGTTGGCTCGAAGGGTACCTGCTCACCGGGCGCCACGGCCTGTTCTCCTGCTACGAGGCCTTCATCCACATCGTCGACTCGATGTTCAATCAGCACGCAAAATGGCTCAAGGTCAGCCGCAACATTCCCTGGCGCAAGCCGATCGCATCGTTGAACTACCTGCTGACCTCGCATGTCTGGCGCCAGGACCACAACGGCTTTTCCCACCAGGACCCGGGCTTTATCGATCATGTCGCGAACAAGAAAGCCGACGTCGTGCGCATCTATCTGCCGCCCGACGCCAACTGCCTGCTGTCGGTGGCCGATCACTGTCTGCGCAGCCGCAACTACATCAACCTGATCGTCGCCGGCAAGCAGCCGGAATGGCAGTGGCTCGACATTGAATCCGCGGTTCGCCACTGCACCGCCGGCGCCGGGGTCTGGCAATGGGCCGGCAACGACGACGGCGATCCCGATGTGGTGATGGCGTGCGCCGGCGACGTGCCGACCCTGGAGACGCTCGCCGCCGTAACCCTGTTGCGCGAGTATGTCCCGGATATCCGCATCCGCGTCGTCAATGTGGTGGATTTGATGGCGCTCCAGCCCCAGTCCGAGCATCCGCATGGTCTGGAAGATCAGGATTTCGACGAACTGTTCACAACGGACAAGCCGGTGATTTTCGCCTATCACGGCTATCCCGCCCTGGTTCACAAGCTGACCTACCGACGACATAATCACCACAATATTCATGTGCGCGGTTACCAGGAGGAGGGCACCACCACGACCCCGTTCGACATGGTCGTGCTGAACAATCTCGACCGCTACCAGCTCGCACTCGACGCGATCCGGCGAATCCCCCGGCTCAAGGATCAGGTTGAGACCGCGACGGCGCGCTATTGGACGACGATGGAGCGCCACAAGCTCTATATCAGCGAGCATGGCGACGACATGCCCGAGGTTCAGAACTGGCGCTGGACCTCGTGAGCACCATGTTTGCGTCCGGGTTGCCATATGACCACCGCTGAATCTCGGCCGCCGGTGCTGGCGCTGAACAGCGGCTCCTCATCGCTCAAATTCGCGCTTTACCGCGTCGGATCTTCCGGGACCGAAATGCTGCTCTCGGGCGAGGCCGAGTCGATCGGCGGCGCCCAAGGCCGGTTCCAGACCCAAGATTTGCACGGAAATCAATTGCTCTCCGAGACCGCATCGATCCCAGACCAGCGGCAAGCGGTCATCCGCATCGGAAAACTTCTCGCCGACACCAAAATGCCGGCACCGGCCGCCATCGGGCATCGCGTGGTGCATGGCGGGCCGAAGCTGCGGCAGCATTGCTTGATCGATAATGCGGTGCTGCGGCAGCTCGAAGCCGCAACCGCCTTCGCGCCGCTCCACACGCCCTCGGCGCTATCGGTCATCCGCTTCTCGCGAGAGCACTTTTCCGGGCTTCCGCAGGCGGCGTGCTTCGACACCGCGTTTCACGCCGGGCTGCCCGAGGTCGCACGGGTCCTTCCGATCGCCAAGGAGCTGCAGTCGGAGGGCATCCAGCGCTACGGGTTTCACGGCCTATCGTGCGAGTCGATCGTGCGCCAGCTCGGGAGCGGCCTGCCGAACCGTCTCGTCATCGCCCACCTCGGCAATGGCGCCAGCGTCACCGCGGTCAAAGGCGGCACATCGATCGACACCAGCATGGGGCTGACCCCGACCGGCGGGGTGATCATGGGCACGCGCTGCGGCGATCTCGATCCCGGCGTCCTGGTCTATCTGGTGCGCGAGAAGAAGTTCGATGCGGCTATGCTCGAAGAGCTGGTCGACCGCCGTTCCGGTCTGCTCGGAATTTCCGGAGTTGGCAGCGACATGCGCCGTCTGCATGAAGCCGCTTCGTCAAACGCCGATGCGCGGCTGGCCCTGGAAATGTTCTGTTATTCGGTGCGCAAGCAGGTGGCCGCGATGATCGCAGCGCTTGATGGAGCGGACCTGATCGTCTTCACCGGCGGCATCGGCGAGAATGATGGGGAAGCACGCGCGGCGATCTGCGATGGCTTGTCCTGGATCGGCGTCAGCCTCGACGATGCTCGGAACCGGTCGGCGAACAATCCGATCAGCGATCCCGCCTCGCGCTGCGCGGTGCAGGTGCTTGCCTCGCAGGAGGACGAGCAGATCGCCCGTCATACCTGGGAATTGATGACCGGAACTGCGCCATTGTCGAGGCAAACTACGCTAGCACCGACCTGAACCGGCCATCGGCGTGCGCTCTTGGCCGACCCACATCGCGTCTCGAGAGCCATGATCGGGAATTTCTCGGACCATTCTGCGAATGAGCGTACGTTCCTCGCCTGGGTGCGCACGGCCATAGCCGTCATGGCCTTCGGATTCATCGTCGAAAAATTCGACCTGTTCCTGGAGCTCGCCGCTCCGTCCCTGGCTGGCCGCGCGGTGTCGCTGCCGGGCCAGAGATTTGGCAACCTGGCCGGCCTCGCGCTGATCGTTCTCGGCACTGCAATGGTCGCCATTGCGGCAGCCCGCTATGTGATCACCGCGAGAAACATCGACAGCGATGTCCAGCAGCCGGGCATGGGCTCCCGCATCGATGTCGCGCTCGCTGCGTTGTTGGTCCTTCTGGGGTGCGCTCTATTCCTCTATCTGTCGCGCACGTTGGTTGCGAGACTTCTGACGCCGGCCGTAGCTTTTGACCGCGACAAACGGACGATCATTCATCGATCCACCTGATCCCGTAATATGTCAGGAACCGGACATCGTAGTCCTGGTCGACTGTTGTCGAGGGATCGTATGTCGGGCTGTCCTTGACTCTCTGACGATCGACGTTGAGGTTCACCAGTTTGTCGGTCCAATCGATCTCTTGCGCCGAGCGCGGCGAAATCAGCACCTTCTCTCCGGGCCACCAATTCTTGGTATCGACGACGAGGTAACGGATGCTCCAATCGGCGTCCTCGACGAGGAAGTCCTCGACATGACCGATCTCGCCGTCGGTGGCGTGGATATGATATCCGGTCACTTCTTCGATGCTGCGGAGATGCGGATCGTCGCGGCTTCGCTGAGCATCGGCAATTTCGTCCTCGTGACGCCTTGCTTCCAACGGGGGTGACGCCGCCATGGCGCCGCCCATGTAGCCGACACCGCCCATGTAAAAGCCGGTGCCCCAATACGGGCTCCAGCCGTAGTAATCGTAAACGTTGGCCTCCATCTGCCGCGACACCGGCCGATCGGTGTTGATATCCGGGCTGTCCTTGACCTGCTGCATGGTCAATCCGACCGCGAATTCCTCTTCCTTTGGATCGAGGCGACCCAGGACGGAGGCGGGCAGAAGAACTTTGCGACCGGACAGCCAGTTGCCGGTATCGACCACCACCCAACGCACCGACCAGCCGGCATCGTCAAAGAGGAAGTCGCTGACGGTGCCGAGCCGACCGTCGCTTGCGGCAATGGCGTAGCCGTTAACCGCCGATGCATTCCTCAACATTGTGATCTCCTGTTGCGTTTATGTGCTTAGAAGATCTGGATACTTGCGAGATCAGCCATCGGATTGATTGCTGATTTTGTTGGAGAGATGCGCTTTCCAATAAGCATCCACCTTCTGACTCTGCCGATCGAAGTGGCCAGGGGACGAGGCATTCTTGCTCGTGACCGACGGCGCGGCGACGATCTGCTGCTGCCGCCAGCCCGGCACGACCGCCGTC
Organism: uncultured Alphaproteobacteria bacterium; assembly: GCA_963814865.1. Classification (GTDB taxonomy): domain Bacteria; phylum Pseudomonadota; class Alphaproteobacteria; order ATCC43930; family CGMCC-115725; genus AP-15. The sequence goes on from CAWFEN010000010.1 coordinate 795,028, forward strand.
GCGCCGGCGAGCATCGTGCGTTTCATCTATTTCTGCCTCCTTGCTGCCGTTTTGATCCCAGCAACCACCGGGATTGCCGATTCCAGCCAATCAATTTATAATGGTTATCGCGAGATCGCGTCGTCAGACTCGGAAACTACTTAGGCTGATGTTGCCGGAGGTGATGCAGGAATGGTTCGTGTCCTGACCTGCCCTGCCGACCCGCTCGTTCATCGGGGAAGGCGCGGAGGGCGCCCTACGCGATCCCGAAGCGGGTGAATACCGGAACCTTGACCGCGTCCAAAAGAAAGGCGAAAGCGGCCGATGCGGCAAGGACGCCGGCTACCGCCGAGACCGGCAGCGGCGTCATTGCGATCCCACCGACGGCCAATGTCGAAGCGACCACGATATCGGCAACGGACGATACGCCGAGCCAGAAGCTCGGGCGAGAGGACCACAGCCGCGGACGTCCACGATTGGTATAGGTCGTTGCCTGGTTGCCGAACACGATCGCGACAAAGGCCAACGTCCTCAGCGCGCCGATGCCGAACCCCATCCGCCAGGCGCCGAGAGCCAGGACGGAGGTACAAAAGACCAGTTCGCCAATTCCCATGATGACGCCGGCGACTGTCAGATTGCCGATGTGCCACGCATTCGGCATGGGCGACGGCCGCACGTTGTCGGTCGTCAACGACATGCCGAGGAAGTCGCCGGTGATCATGATCAGAACCATCAGCAAGGGCGTCAGGATCGCATGCCTGGTCATGATCAGGCCGACAGCCAGGAAAAGCACCTGCACTGTCTTCTTGGTAATGGAGTTCAGCGCATAGCTCAGGATGCGCTGAAAAATCACCCGACCTTCCTTGACCGAGGCAACGATGCCGGCGAGTCCGGGCTCGGTCAGCACCATGCCAGCGGCCGATTTGGCGACGTCCGTTGCCGTCGAGACAGCGATGCCGATCTGCGCCTGGCGCAGCGCCGGTGCATCGTTGGCGCCGTCGCCGCACATGCCGACGATATAGCCGCCCGTCTGGAACTCCTTTACGAGCTTGTACTTGTCCTCCGGCAATACGCCGGCGAACACCGCGAACGTCTCGGGGCGCACATCGTGGGGGATCGGCCCGGGCGGACAGACGGCGCCATCGAGCCCCACCGCATGAGCCACGATGGCCGCGGTCGCCGGCGCATCGCCGGTGACCATGACGGTGCGCACGCCTAACTCGTGCAATTCGGTGACGAGCGCCGCGGAGTCCGCGCGCGGCGGGTCGCTGAGGGCAATCAGCCCAGCGAGCTTCATCGCTTCCTGCGGTCCGGTCGCGACCGCCAGCACCCTGAAACCCTGTCCCTCGAGCTCCTTCGCCGCCGCTGTTGCGATCGGCGACGGCTGGGCGAGGCCGATGACCGCGGCAACGGCGCCCTTCACGACACGCCGGGTCCCGCCGGGCAGCCCGCCGCCCGATACCGCGACCGTCGCCTCGGACATCTTCGTTGCCGGATCGAACGGGACGAATTTTACCAGATGGGGCACATCGCCGACGGCCTTGCCGCCTGCGGCCATGCGAATGGCTCCGTCTACCGGGTCCTGCCCACCATCCGAGCTGGCGAGCGCCGCCAGCATCAGAACCTGTGCCGCGTCGAAGCCGGACATCGGACGAACATTCGTCACCGTCAGCGCATTGCGCGTCAAGGTGCCGGTCTTGTCGGCGCACAAGACATCCATCGACGCCGCTTCATCAACCGCCGACAGTCGGGTTGGAAGGACGCCTCGAGTTGCCAAGGCCCGCGCGCCGAGTGCCGACGCAAGAGTGAAGGTGGCCGGCAACGCGACCGGTATCGATGCGAGGACCGCCGTCAGCACCAGCGGAATGATCTCGGCAAGCGCCAATCCCAGAAAGCAGGCATAGGCCACCAGCATCACGATGACGACGCCATTGAACAGGGCGAGATTGCGCACGACGCGCAGCACCGCCTTCTGCTGCGAGCTCGCGACATGGGCGGTGCGGACGAGCTCCGCGGTGCGGCCGAATTTGGTGCGCGCCCCGGTCGCAGTCACCTCCGCCTCAGCCTCGCCACGCCGCACCAGCGCCCCGGCAAAAGTCTGCACCCCCGCGCCCGCCTCGATCGGGATCGATTCACCGGTCAGCATGGATTGGTCGAGCAGGATTTCTCCATCGGTGAGCTGCGCATCGGCGGCGACCACGCCGCCCAGCGACAGCTTCACCACATCGCCCGGCACCAGTTCGGTCGCGGGGACGGTTTGCCACGCACCGTCACGCCGCACCGACGCGCTCAGCGCCAGCCGCGACTTCAACGCGGCAAGGGTCGCCTGGGCACGGCTCTCCTGGAGCAGTCCGAGTGCGGCATTGAACACCAGCAGAAGGGCGATGATCGCGGCCTCGACATACTTGCCGAGCACCAGCTCGAGCACGATCGCAGCCTCGAGCATCCATGGAACCGGCGCCCAGAATTTTTCAAGCGCCATGGCCAATGGATGCAGCGTCGTATCGGGCGTCGCGTTCGGGCCGAACTTCTCCAGCCGGTAGCGCGCCTCGTCGCTCGTCAAGCCGCTCGGCGGGCCGACACCAGGGATGCTCTCCGGCCTGGCAGGTAAAGCGTCGACCGCGGACAGCGGGGTGGTCATCGACATGTTCCAGTTACGCTCCGATGGTCGTTGGGTTCACCAGCAGCAAACAGGGCTCCCGCTAGGGTCGGCGGGTCAGATCGCCGCCGGCTCCAGCGCGTTCACGCCGGCATGCAGGTCAGCGCGTGAGGGGTTGGCCGTGCCGAGGATCGCCTTGGCGCGAGCCATCGGTCGTTACTGCGTCGCGCGAGCTGGGGGAGACCCGAGCCGGGGGCAGGCAGGCGTCGCTACTCGACGGCTTCACCCCGCTCGTGTGCGCTGGTTCCTGACACGCCCAATGGGACGTCCTTCATCAGCGGGACACGGGCGGCGCCATTGGCGCCAGCCGCCTTGCCGGGTCTCTCGAGAAGCTCGAGGAACGGCTTGATGATGTCGATCGGCATCGGAAAGACGACGGTGGAATTCTGTTCGGCGCCGATCTCCGTCAGGGTTTGCAGATAGCGCAGCTGCATGGCGGCTGGGATGCTCGAGAGGATCTGGGCGGCGTTGACCAGGGTTTGCGAGGCCTGGAATTCGGCTTCCGCATGGATGACCTTGGCGCGCCGGTCGCGTTCCGCCTCTGCCTGCTTGGCAATGGCGCGCACCATGTTATCCGTCAGCTCGACGGTTCGGATCTCGACGTTGCTGACTTTGATCCCCCAGGTTTCGGTCTGGGTATCCAGGATGCTCTGAACGTCGGTGCTGAGCTTTTTTCGTTCGGACAGCATTTCGTCGAGCTCATGCTGCCCCAGCACTGCGCGCAAGGTCGTCTGAGCAAGCATGGTTGTGGCGGGAAGGTAGGACTGAACCTGAATGATGGCGCGTTCGGGATTGACGACGTTGAAGTACAGAACCGCGTCGACCTTCATCGAAACGTTGTCGCGGGAGATCACATCCTGGCTCGGTATCTCGATGACCTGGATGCGCAAATCGACCCGCACCATTTCCTGAAAGAATGGGATCAGCAGCACCAGGCCCGGCCCCTTGACTTTCTGAAAGCGGCCCAGGGTAAAGACCACAGCTCGCTCATATTGGCGCAGGACCTTCACGGCCGCCCGGATCAGAGCCAGGGCCAAGAAAAAGGCCACGATAACCACGATCGGGATGATATACAGCGATGAGGATAACACGGCGTGCGCCTTTCGGTAGGAGAGCGGCAGATTTACGGTCCAACGGCTGAGGTTCAGCAGCCGAACAGCTCGATCTGAGCACCGGTCGGCGTCGGCTGTGGCGGTTCGGATCGCCTCACCCAAGGCTGGCGATGAGAATGTATCGGGCGATGATGCCGCCGCGGCAGGCTCGGAAACTACCTACGTGCCTTCGGCCACCGACGATCACCTTTGCGCGCCGCCGGGAGATCTGGCTGGGGCATTGGACTTGGCCGGCTGACTTCGAGTCGAGCGCGCTCTGCGCGGGAGTTACATAGAAATCGGAATCTATGAGTATGAGTACTCATGGTAGTATTACTCATTGCAGTTCTATGTTGGCGACCCGATATACCGGTACATCTTCGACCCCTTTGACTCGGCGGCCACGCCACAGTTGGTTCGACTGACCCTGGTGTAAAACCGCCAGCCGCGGCCGCTCGGCACGGATTGCCGACAAAACTGATGAAAGAAGAACCGATGGGCCTAATCCTGATCATCGTTCTGCTCGTGATCCTTTTCGGCGGCGGGTTCGGGTTTTACCGCGGCGGCTATTACCGTCAAGGCGGACCGGTCGGAATCGGCGGCATACTCGGATTGATCCTTGTCGTCCTCGTGATCGGGTGGCTGGTGCAAGGGCACCTCGGGTCCCTAACCTTCTGAGCTCCGAGAAATCGAGGCCGGCCATGACGTGATCGGCCGGAGTGGATCGTGCAGATTTCAGCTTCGGCCGATTGCACAGACTGGCTGCGCCACGCGGCTGGCGCTGCCTACCTGCCTCCCGCAGCCGGGCTCGGAAGGATTTGCTAGCGCCACTTGAGCCAGGCCCCGACCGCGACGGCGCCAGCAATCTGCCTCTCCGGCGTGTCACGCCAGAGGAATCTTCGGATCTCCCCGCTCCCCATAAGTAATTTCCGAGGCTACCCGGGATCGAACCCCGTTGGCATGTTCGCGAAGTGCGGGTGGGCCGGAGGGTCGTGCGAGTGGGTCTGAAGATCCTATACCGGAATGCGCAGCGGCCGGGTGAAGCCGGCATGAAGCTTGTCCCTGATCAGTCTCATAGAGTAACCGAGAGAAAGATACTGGAAGAACTGGGCTTCATCGTAATCGAGACGTCTTCTGCGCCCGTCTCCCGGTTGTCGCGGTCGGATGGTAATTTATCAAAAATATAGGGGCTAGGATGAACGACTTTGGTCTACTTCTCGAGAAAGAAATACCGCGGCTGCGGCGCTATGCTCGGGCGTTAACCCACGACAGATCCCGGGCGGACGACCTCGTCCAGGACACGCTGGTCCGCGCAATCGCGAAGCAATGTTACTGGCAGTATGGTACCGACCTGCGCGCTTGGCTCTTCACCATAATGCATCACCAGAATGCGGATGTTATCCGACGCAGCGTGCGCGAAGGCAGAGCCGTCGCGATCGACGAGATGACGCCATTCCGTACCACCGCAGCCGATCCGACAGAGCTGCTGGCGTTGCGCGATCTCGATCGCGCTCTCGCCTTGATTCGCGAGGAGCAGCGCCAGGTGATTCTTCTGATCGGTCTCGAAGGCACTTCATATGAAGAGGCCGCGACGATCCTCGATGTGCCGATCGGAACCATTCGCTCGCGCTTGTCGCGCGGCCGCACGGCGCTCCGCATATTGATGGGCTGGGGAGACGGAACCGAGGCGACGAACGGTGCGGCTATGACGGGTGCCGCGCCGAAGCGCCGGCGCTTCGTCCCTGATGTTGAGCGAACTCAGAATTCTGCTTTGCTGCCGGTGTAACCGCCGGGACGGGGTTGATCGCCATGGGCGCCTTGGCGGCGGACGCAGCGGCGAGTTTGACCTCGATTGCGACTGGCTTGCCGTGGTGCCGCTGTCGCGGATCAGGCGGTCAGGCCCGCGCTGGATTTCGTTTCTCTCGCGTCGCTTGACGTTCGATCTCTGCGTTCAATTCAGCCCCGGCGAGGACGACGTAGGCGGTCAGATAGAACCAGAGCAGCAAAATCATCACGGCACCGAGCGAGCCGTAGGTCTTGTCGTAGCTTCCGACCTTCGAGACGTAGGTCGTGAAGGCGATCGAACCCAAGATCCAGAGCGCGGTTGCCGCAACCGATCCCCAACTGAGCCATTGCCATGTCGGCGCCGCCCGATCCGGGGCGTAGCGGTAGACGATGGCGAGCGCAAGGCTGACGATCCCGGCCAGCAGCGGCCAGCGGACGAGACCCAGCGCTTCGCCCCAAGCGTCGGATATCGGCAGCAGGGCGGAAGCCGCGGGCAGCACCGCCACCAGCGCAAGCGCGGCGACGCCGAAGAGCGCAAGGCCCGAGCCGAGCGCCACGGCGCGTAGGTTGAACGAGATGAACCCGCGCTTCTCCTCCTCGCCGTAGCAGGTGTTGACGGCGGTCATCAGCATGCTCGTTGCCGACCACATGCTCCAGAAGGCGACCCCGACGCTGACGACGAGGCCGATGCCGAACCTCGTGGCCGAGCCTTGGACAAGGGCTTGCAGCCACGCGGCGATGAGTTTGACGGCTTCCGGCGGGAGCACGCCCCGCATAGATCCGATCTGCTGCTCCACCACGCCTGGATCAACGACGAGACCGTAAAGCGAAACCACCGCCGTCAGCGTCGGAAAGAGGGAGAAGAACATTTGAAAGGCGACGCCGGCGGCGAGGACCGAGAGGTTGTCCCTGCCCATCCGGCGCCGCGCAGCCACCATGATCGCCCACCAGCCTGCCATCGGGGTTACCACCGAAAAGTTAATTGCCCGGCGCCCGGCCGTGCTTGATTGCCGCAGGGAAGAGGATTTCGGCCTCCGGGCTCGGATGATCAGCGCAGTCCCAAAAAGCCTGCGATCACGATTGCCACTACAACCATACCAATGATGTAAAACATACCATTCTCCTGCTCCGGTCTGTCACCTTGCGTGCGGCATCATCAGACCATATCGAGAGATTAAGCGGCGGCGGTATGAAGTGGACCCCAGGCGCGGGACCATTGACGCCGGCTTGTTGGTTGTAAGCGCTGCCGTTCCGATCTCGTCAAATCAAGCTACAAGGACTTTGTGGTGGCTGTTGCGGCTGTGGGTATGTGGGCAACGCGCCCGCGTTGTCCAAGCGCAGCGTCATATCCACAGCTATCTCGCCGAGCGCGCCGGTGATGCCTTCGCGCCAGACTGCCATCGGCGTCCGGTTCGCCAGCGCCTGATGCGGCCGCCGGTGGTTGTAGAAGGCGAACCAGGCGCCGATCCCGGCCTTGGCCTCGCGGCCGTCGGCATAGCCTTTCAGGTAGATGTCCTCGTATTTCAGCGCTGCGCCACAACCGTTCGACGAAGACGTTGTCCATCCAGCGGCCCCGCCCGTCCATCGAGATCGCGATGCCGGCCGCGACCAAGCGTGCCGGTAAAGGCGGCGCTGGTGAACTGGCTGCCTTGATCGGTGTTGAAGATCTCCGGCGTGCCGAAGCGCGCCAGCGCCTCCTCGAGCGCCGAGACGCAGAACGACACGTCCATCGTGTTCGACAGCCGCCACGCCAGCACCGCCCGGCTCGCCCAGTCGATCACCGCCACCAGATAGAGAAAGCCGCGCCCGATCGGCAAATAAGTGATGTCGGCCGCCCAGACCTGGTTCGGCCGGTCGATCGCCAGATTGCGCAGCAGGTAGGGAAAGATCTTGTGCCCCGGCGCCGGCTTCGTCGTCCGCGGCTTCGGCCCCAAGGCGGCGATGCCCATCCGGCGCATCAGCCGCTGCACCCGCTTGCGGTTGATCGCATGCCCCTCGGCCCGCAGCATTGCCGTCATCCGCCGCGAGCCGAGAAACGGCCAAGCCGTGAACAGCTCGTCGACCCGCCGCATCAGCGCCAGATCGTTGTCGTTCGCCGGCGGCGGCTGGCGATAGACGCCGGAGCGCGCCACCCCGAGCAGCGCGCATTGCCGGCGGATCGACGGCTGGCGGTGATCGCGATCGACGAGCGCGCGACGGTCCGGGGCGCTCATCTTCCGGACCTCCTGGCTAAAAAATCCCGCTCCACCGTCAGCTGCCCGATCTTGGCGTGCAGCTTCTCGATCTCGCGTTCCCGGTCGGCCTCGGCGTCGCGACCGACCCCGGGGTCAAAGGCGCGTGCCGCCTGCTCCTGAAGCTGCTTCTTCCAGGCGTAGATCTGGTTCGGATGGACCTCGTAGCGCTGTGCCAGATCGGCTACCGTCGACTGCTCCCGCAGCGCCTCCAAGGCGATCTTCGCCTTCAGCGCCGCATCGATCTTCCGTCTCCACCATGATCATCGTCGGGATCATCCGTAGCGTGTTCGGCATCGGCTTCTTCTGCTGGCTGCTGTTCACGCTCGCCGTCTACGCGGATACCTCCGTGACAAAAGGTCAATCGGTCGCGCCTTCCACCACCACCACGGCGCGCCAGAGAATATAGCTGAAGACGGTGGGTGGTGGCAGCGGAAATCCGGTCCGGACCTCCGCGCCGCTTGGCGTGACCGTCGCCCCCTCAAGGTTGGAAGGAGTTGAACTCGTGGACGATGGCGGCGGGATCGCCGTCATATTCGGCGGAGGGCAGGATGCCGAATTTGTCGTTGCCGGCCTGGAAGACGGTGATGCTGCAGAGCATCAGGGTGGTGGCGGGGATTCCAGGCTTGGGCGTGAGCGGTTGAGAGGGGTTGAGACATTGTTCCGGCTCCTGTCTGGAGGCGGGGACCATCCCCGCGCGACAGCCGCCCGAAATGTCCGACTAAGGGCTGCAATCACCGTGCAGGCAAAGCCGGAGTGGCCGCACGGTAAGCTGCGTGCCAACGATTTCCTTATAGGCAAATCGAACGTTGCCACACAAGCAGCCACCCGTGATAACAGTGCTCATGCGGTCCCCAATATATGTGATGACGATTGACAAGGCTTCACGCACCCGTGTCGGAAGACCTGTGCCGATCTCAACGATACGCGAGGCACCAGCCTGGTGCGCGAAGCAGCATCGCTCCGTTGGCAGGTCGTCGCGTCGGTATAGCCGGGTGACCTCCCGCCAGCGCTCGACTTTGAATGCTTCGGCGAGCGCTGCCTCTGACGTGTCGTCACGCGCACCCGCGCAAGGGAATATCGCAACTGACGAAATCCAACATGCGAGGAATTCGGATCCACAACGCTCGATGCGAAACACGGCGCCGCGTCGTTGGATTTCGCCTCGGTCGTTCGCGGGCAGCGCGGTAAGCGGCAAGAGGAGACGACCACCTTCCTTGAGCCCGTCAAGCCATGACGCCGCCGGTCGGGTCGCACCGGCATTGACGTAAATGACATCCGCCGGTTCAAAGGGAAGCGACGCACCGTCATCTTGCATTACTCGTATATTCGTCCAGCGTAAGAGATTTGCTCCGGCCCTCGCGGCAAGCCCAGCGTCATACTCGATTGCGGTCACCGCGCCCGAGGCTTCGGAAAGTTCGGCCAAGATAGCGGTGTAGTAGCCAACACCGGCGCCAACATGAACGACGTGATCGCCTCCTCCTGGCGCAGCGCTAGCGATTAGGCGCGCGTGAAGCGACGGCTGGCCATTGTTGAGATCGCGCTCCGGAACGATCCCGATGACATCGTCGGTGTAGAGATAGATTGGATCGTCGCTCGGAGTTGGCACGTAGCCGTGAAACGAGCGAAGAATAGGCCACGGTCCCGGGCCGAGAAAATCCTCCCGACGCACCTTAGCGAAAGCTGCCTCGACGCGCGTGTCCTGGGCCCCAGCGGCCGCCATGACCTTTTTCGCATACGCACGGCGAACAATCTCGAGCTCGGTTGCTTCCATAACCACCCCTACCGTCGTCCTTTGGGCGACGCCGGTATCATCCTTAGTGCCGCCTGCCCATGATAGCATTCGTCGATGGGTCAGACAGCAGCCGCGAGAAGCAAAAATCAGGAATATCCCACCGCTTACGGAGGCCAGCTGGATCAGTCGTTTAGCCGGTGCAGAATTCCGGTGCGGTTGACCGCTATCGGTCGAACCTCCCTGTTCCGGGGCGAAGGCGGGAAGGTCTAGAATCGGCGCGTCTCGCCCATTGTCGTGCGCCCCGGCGAAGTTCGCCTCACCCAAGGACAGCGGACGGTCAGCCGGGGCACCGGGAACTGGTCTTCATGCCCCAAATGCGTCATTCGAGCCCACGCGGACGAGTTGCCGAGTGTTCGCATGGTCTCGCGCGGCGACTGTCATTTTGGCAGCGCTGTACGCTCGATGTTCGACCGCCGCCGGTAAGGCGAATTCGTTGAGAGCCGTCGTGCCGGTCAGACCCCCGATGACTTGCCGCCGTAAGCGGTCCCCATGCGTGAGCCTCAGCCCATATTCGGTGGGCCGGGGCGAAACTGCGCCCCCTGGGCGAGCAGACCGGCACCCGGAACAAAGTTTACCTCCAGTCTGATGCCGTCCGGGTCCTCGAATAAAACGGAGTAGTAGCCCGGTGCCCATGTGTCTTCGGCGGGGCCGCGAACGGTGGTCGCGCCCATCTCGCTGAGCAGGGCGGCGCATTTGTCCACATCCTCACGCGAGCGGGCGCGGAGGCAGAGATGGTGCAGGCCGACCCGCTGCTGCACGAAGCGCTCGTGAGCCAGTGCCGGATCGCATGGTTCGATGCCAATCGCGGTCCGCGCCCCGACGCAGTAGAAGAACCTGTCGCTGTCGGACACCACCCTCATCCCGAACTCGGGCAAGAGGCGACGATAGAACTCGCGGGCAGCGTCAAAGCGGCTCACCGTCAGTATGACGTGCGCCATTCCATTGATTTCGACGGTCATCGATCACGCCTTTCTAGCGTGGCGTCGTCGACACCGGCTCTGCCGTAGCCACGGCCGAATTTGTCTAGTTGTAATCGACCGCCGACAGCCCAGTTTTCACGCTCAACTTGGGCTATAATGATGGTCACCCATTCGGGCGGCACGTCGAGAGCCACTGTGACAGCTTTGGTTACAGCATCGGTAAGTGCTCGCTTTATCTCTATGGAGCGACCCTTTTCCATGTGAATGGTGACTACAGGCATCACACCCCTCCGGCATCTCGGCGTTGGACCCCACGGAATTGATCGGCCAACGTTAGTTGAGAGGTGGCCCTGACGCCAGCGCGAGCATGGCCGGTGGAGCGCCCGGCCCCCGTTAGCCAGGAATTGGCGATGCTGATCCACGACCGCTTGCGGCGCGCAGGCGCCGGGCGGGCCGGGGTGTCCCGGCGGGGTCGCCGCGGGACTCCGGGAGCGAGAGGAGGGCCTTCGCGGGATTGCCTCGCGGCGCCCGCAACGACAGATTTGTCGCATGGACGACTTAGCGGCGCGCACCGACAGCTATTTCCTGAAGACCAAGGCAATCGTCCGCCGCTTTGGGCGCACCGTTCGTCACATGGTTCAGCGTGGCGGCGGCAGATTTCCGCCTGATCAAAGGAAATCCCGCCGGGTTGCAGTCGTCCGAGGTAGGGGTGCGGTCCTTCTGCCCGGCTTGTGGCGCCCAATTGACGTTCGAGCACGTCAGCTATCCGGACGGGATCGACATAACGACATGCAGCCTCGACGATCCGAACGTGCTGCCGCCGCGCGATCACACCCGCGTCAGCAGTCGGTTGCGCTGGATCGTCCGGGACGATTTGCCTGAACACCACGAAGAGCGTAGATGAGCGTGTGGGGACTGCTATGGCCGATCAAGCAGAGACGAGAGTTTGGGTCTTCTTCTACGGATCGAACATCAATCTCGATGTCCTCAAAGCTGCCGGTCTGGTGCCTGGGGAATGGGAAGTCGCGCGTGCCCCCGGATTTGATATTCGCATCGCGCCGCCCGCTAATCTTGTTCGTTCGGACCAGCACACGGTTTGGGGGATCAACGCGACGGCGACCCACGCGGAACGCTCGGTCAGACGTATCTACCGGAGGCGATCCTGACCGTTACCGCCGAAGGCAAGCTGCGGCCCACCATACCTACATCTCGCACAATATAATGCCCGTTAAAGCTGATCCGGTCTACCTCGACCGCATCACATTGCCCGCGCGTCAATTCGGGTTCCCACCCTGGTATCTCGAAAAGCTGGAGACGTTCCGCGCTACCGCTCAACCGTCTAGCAGGCTGCTGAAAAGGGTTGCCGATTTTGCGGATCGCTGATTCTCTCGCCCATTGGGGAATGGGGGATGTCGATGCGCGGTGACGATGCGACCAAAGGCAGTCTGTTCAGCTACATCGATCTGGAGAAGCGGATATCGGCAGATCATCCGCTGCGGGTGATCCGGGAGATCACCAACGCGGCGCTGGTGTCGCTGTCGGGCGATTTCGACGCGCTGTACTCGCCGATCGGCCGGGAGTCGATCCCGCCAGAGCGGCTGCTGCGCGCCTTGCTGCTGCAGGCCTTCTATTCGATCCGCTCGGAGCGGCAATTGGTCGAGCGGCTCGACACCGACCTGTTGTTCCGCTGGTTTGTTGGGCTCGGTATCGAGGACCCGGTGTGGGACGCCACCAGCTTTACCAAAAACCGCGACCGGCTGCTCGATGGCGAGGTGGCGGGCAAATTTCTCGCCGCGCTGCTGGCGCACGACAAAGTGAAGGGGTTGTTGTCGAGCGAACATTTCTCGGTCGACGGCACGCTGTTGGAAGCCTGGGCCAGCCCCAAGAGCTTCCGCCCAAAGGACGGCTCGGGCACCCCGCCCGGGCCGGGGCGCAATGCCGAGCGCGATTTCCACCGCGAGCGGCGCCAGAACGACACGCATGCCTCGACCACCGATCCCGACGCCCGGCTGTTCCGCAAGGGAAGGGGCAAGGAGGCGCGCCTGTGCTTTATGGGCCACGCGCTGATGGAGAACCGCAACGGGCTGATCCTTGATGCGGTGACGACGCGCGCCTCGGGCCATGCCGAGCGATTGGCCGCGATCGCCTTGATCGAGCCGCGCGCCGACCGCCCCAACCCGATCACGCTGGGCGCCGACAAGGCCTATGACACCAGCGATTTCGTGATGGAATGTCGCGAGCACACGGTCACCCCACATGTCGCGCAGAACACGACCGGCCGGCGCTCGGCGATCGACCGCCGCACCACCCGGCACTCCGGCTACGAGATCTCCCAGCGCATCCGCAAGCGCATCGAGGAGGCCTTCGGCTGGGCCAAGACGGTGGCCGGGCTGCGCAAGATGCGCCATCGCGGCCTGCCCAAGGTCGACTGGCAATTCACCCTGGCGATGGCCGCCTACGACCTCGTCCGCCTGCCCAAACTGCTTGGCCGCGCCGGCGCCGTGACCGGCCATCACACTCGCCGGCCAATATCCCCGCCCCACTCGCCACCGCATACTCGCGATTTGATGAAGAGCGCATCGAGCACTCCTCGTAATCGCTCATGTCAAGCCTTCCGGGACCAGAAAAAACCGGAAAGCTCTCTCTTTTTCAGCAGCCTGCTAGAGCCACCACTGCGTAAACCGAGAGGTAAGGACTGATGGACCTGCCGCCAGCGACGCCCCTCGACGGGAACAAATCGGCCATGGATATCCTTGGTTACGGGCTATCTGCCACTCATTTGGATCCCAATGCAGGTCCGGCAAACACGCTTTGCATGCAGTAGGGGACTGACCACCTTTGGCCAGCTCGTCGATCATGTATGTAAACTCCCGTATGGCCGCAATTCGGATCGGAAACACTGAATGCTCGTCCTACGCGGGCAGCAGGGTACTTGCTCGACGAAGCACGCGTTCCTGGCGGCAGTGGGACGCGAAAACCGTTTGGATGTCGGGCTAATGCTTCTGATCTACGTTATGGACCAGGAAAACACTCCAGGAATTGGTTCAGTATTGCTTTCAAACGATCTGTCGTCGTTGCCAGAAGCTCACTGCCTGCTACGTACGCCATGTGGGCTCATCGATGCTACGCACCCACCGCACCCCCGAGTTGGTCCGCCTGGGTATCCGCTGCATGCGGAAGAAATCGAGCCGGACGGCATCGACGCCCATAAGGTAGCTATCCACAAGAAGTTTCTAGCTTCCTGGCTTGCTGCGAATGAGGTCTCTATGACCCTTAAGGAGGCTTGGTCCGTCCGTGAGGCCTGCATTGCGGCCCTCTCTACGCGAGGTCTCTGATTCTCTGTGATGTTGCTTGTTCGGCACGGAGAGACTGAAGCCAACCTCAATCGGGTGTATCACGGGCGACTCATTCCCCGTTGACGGAGAGCGGCATCGCGCAAGCCCAGGCTATCGGGCAGCATATCGCAACGCTGTCGGAAGCGCGGATGCAGCGACTGGTCGCCAGCCCACAACTGCGGGCGCTTCGGACAGCAGAAATAATCGCCAAATGCCTCGGCCGAGACGCCGCCACCATTTCTACCGACGACCGGCTGTGTGAGGTTTCGATCGGCGGTTGGGAGGGCTGTAGTCACGAAAAGATCGTCGCGCTTGCGCCCGGCACCTTCGATGGTGACGGCCGCTATGAGTGGTGCTTTCACGCCCCTGACGGCGAAACCTTGTAACGACTTGTCCGCTCGAATAGCGGATTGGCTGCGCGATGCCGCCGACGATCCGAACCTGATTGTTGTCACACATGGCATCGTTAGTCGGGTGCTGCGCGGGCTTTATGTGGGGCTCTCGCGGCTGGCAGCGTTGTCGCTGCCGATCCCGCAGAACCGCATCTTCCGCCTGGCTGGCGGCCATGTCGAGGAAATCAGCATTGTCACGGCGAAGACAACCGCTCGGCTTACCAACGTGACGCCGCTGCCGGATTTTGCGCTGCTCGTCGAGTTCGACGACGGTGTCGGCGGTATGATTGATGACGTGCGCGCCCGACTTCTGGACTACTCTGCCGCCTTTCTTGATGAGGCTACCTTTCGCCAAATTGACATCGATGATTTCGGCGGTATTCGCTGGTCAAGCGGTCGGGGATTGTCGGCCGAAATCATCTATCAGTGGCTGGCGCTCCCAACCTAACGCCGCTGGCCGCCTGCCGCTTAACAAAAGCGAGCCGCGTCCACTCACGCTCGGCCGTCCGAAGAAACCGTCTTGGGTTTCCAGCGTAAGCACAGGGACAAGCCCCTCTTGCCGCGCAAGCACAAAGGGTGGCCTTTGCGACCACCCCACCGCGATTTCGCGACTAAATAATTGAGGAAGGAACAACCGCTTCCGGCGCATCATCCTCCTTGCTGCCCACCCGGCGAAGGTCGCTTCACCAGACCAGGAGCGGTCATTCAGGCTTGGCGGCGGGAACTGGTCTTCATGCCCTGAAGCTTCCATGGGGCGGAACGGTGGCGTTCGAGGAAATGAATGACCGGAATGCGCCTTTCAGCTTTTCACGAGATAGTTAATGCACACCCAACCCAAAAGTCGGGGCAGAATTGTCGACCGAGCCGAATCCCGTTGAACGATTGCAGGACCGTCAGAAGTTTCGGTAGACACCGATTGTCCAGCCAACGGCAACCGGCAAAACTTCAGGCCGCACTCCCCAAATGGGCGCCGTCGCGCTACCGGCTGTTGACCGGCGGGTCGCGGATGTTTCTCCATTTACCGCGGGGTGCGAGGCGTGTTGGTTTTCTGGCTCGGAATAACGCACCACAGCTTTTTACATTCCACGCTGGACACCGCGCTGTCCCAAGAGCTTTTGAGGATTCGACTGGGCGTCATGCCTCACTCGCTGCGTAGGTATTCGTATCGAGCGGTACGGTGGCGCCGCCGGTAGCCTACCGGGCAGGAATCCCTCCGACTAACGCTCAGGCGTCATAGGGATAGCGGAGCAGCGGCTTTATAGGTGTGACCCAGGTCACAGGTCGCCTATCAACGCCGGAAGTGATCGACCGGGTTCGTCCGACGCCCGCTCACCAGGTCATTCGGCGCGGGCGATTAGTTTGAGAGATTGCAGCGCGGCCGGATCGCGAATGAAGATCGTCCCCTTCTCGATGGCAATGATCCCGGCGCGCCGCCACGCCCGTAGTCGTCTGTTCACTTTTTCGCGCGACGCGCCAACAAGATTGCCGAGCTCGCGCTGCGACATGCCGAGGACAACGCGCGCGCCCGGCTGCGGTGCACCGCCAGCTTCCGCGAAGCGAAGCAGGATCTTTGCTACGCGCGCCTCGACATCGAGAAACAGCACGTCTTCGAGTTGCTCGCTGGTCCGCCGCAACCGTTCGCACAGAACGTTGAGCAGCTCACGCGCCACGACCGGCCGTTCGAGCAGCGGCAAAAACGAACGGCGCGCGACGACGAGCAATTCGCAATCGGTCATCGCCGTCGCGTCGGCTGTACGCTCCTTGCCGTCGAGCAGCGCGATCTCGCCGAAAATCTCCCCCTCGTTGATAAGGTTGAGGATGACCTCCTGCGACATTGCCCGCGGCTATTACACCGCCGACGAAGCCGTCAGGCTGTTTACCCGTCCCGCTGCCGCGGAATAACCCATTTGGCCATGAGTTAGATACATGATCGAGCATGCACCGTCGTTACCGTTGTACTGGGATCTCGAAGCCGATGTCGTTGTCGCCGGGTTCTGGGCCGCCGATCCCAGCTCAGCTAAAAGGCTGACCCGCGCTTAGTGCCGATTTTTCCGCAACGAGTGTGGACGCCAACCTAAGGAGGAGAAGCCTGCGATGCCAAACGATCCCTTTGTCGATTTCGGCGACCTGAGTTCGCTCGGCCCGCTACGGTATCTCGATGTGCGGGATCAAGTGGCGTTTGATGCCGCTCATGCTCCCGGCGCGCTGCGTGTGCCGCTCGACGAATGGGACGCCGCCGCCAAGGCCGCCGATACCGGCTTCGCCAAGACTGCCTACTGGGACAACGCGCTGAGCGCGCTCGGACTCGACCCGACGGTGACCGCCGTCGCTTATGACAGCGGCGGCATGACAAATGCCGCGCGGGTCTGGTTCATCCTGCAGTATTATGGCCTGAACGCCGTCATCCTGAATGGCGGCTGGCCTGCCCTTGCATCGGCGACCGGGCTGCCGCCGGCAACCGCGCCATCCGCTGGCGGTTTCCGGGCGGTGCCGGGGTCAGGGTCGGTCGGGCTGGTCGACCGCGAGACTTTGAGGGATCAGCTCGACGGTCGCGCGCATGTGTTCGATACGCGGACGCGCGCGGAGTTCACCGGCGAGGACGCGCGTAATCGTGCCCGTAGCGGCCATCTGCCGGGGGCGCGCCACCTGTCGCACGTGGACCTGATCGAGAATGGCGTGGTTCGGCCGGCGCCGGCCCTGCGCGCGATGCTGGAGCGGGTCGGATTTGGCCCCGGCGACCATATCGTAACCCATTGCGAAGGCGGCGGAAGGGCCGCGCTAGGCGCCGCGGCGGCGGTGCGCGCCGGATTTGGCGACGTGCGGGTCTACTATCTGAGCTTCGGCGATTGGGTGCGCGACGAGAGCTGCCCGATCGTGCGCGATTAACCTTGCCGCCCTTCAAGGGCCGCTGGCCGACCGTCGCGGTCAGCAACGCAACGCGGACAACCCGATGGATCTGCCGGAGAGCAGCTCGGCCGAAAGCCGCCACCTTCCGGTCATGGAACCGCGCCACTTACATGGCGGTTGTCCGATACCACTCTGCCCTCTTTCAGGACCAGCTGCAGACGCCGCACATTGGCGATGTCCTCGAGCGGATTGGCGCCGACCACAATCAGGTCGGCGAGCTTGCCCACCTCCACCGTGCCCAGTTCGGCGCCGACGCCGCACACCGCGGCGGCATGGCGCGTGGCCGCTACCAGCGTCTGCCATGGCGTCGCGCCGTCGCGAACCCACAGCCCCATCTCAAGCAGCGCAGCCTCCCTGAGGGGCCGGATGTCGGACCCCAGTGCCATTCGTACACCGGCATCGAGGGCTTTGCGGAACCACGTGGCGTGCACGTCCGATGCCTGAGCGGCCGGAACTAGCCTGCCGTGCGGTCGAACCAATAATCCGCGGCGAAAGCCGACATCTTCATCCCCTCGTGCGCAACGCCGGGTACGACGACGCGCTTCCAGTGGCAGCGCACGCCAAGCCGGACGGCTTCGGCCTGACCGTACTCCAGATAGAACTGCGCGCGTTCGAAGCGATTGCCGCCTTGGGCCATTGCCGCTGGGTGCCTCGGGAAATTCTCCGCCGTGCCATCAATGTCCAGGTCGCCGGAGAATATCACCAGCGGATAGCCAAGCAGGCGGACAACATCGTCCTGAGTCAGGCCAATGCCGCCAAGCCCGTCGGGATACGCTTTATCGAGCGTCGGCAGGGTGTACCAGCCGGAATTGGCCGCGCCGACTGCTTGAAGGACGGCATGCGGCTGCGTCGCCAGCAGCCGGTGCACGAACTGTCCGCCCGCCGAATGACCCCACAGATACATCTTGTCGCGGGCAGTGACTCCGGCCTCGCGCAACAGCACGAAGAGGCGGCCCGGAATTGCGTGTGACCAGGCGTCGCGCGGCCGCAACGTCCCGTTCTCGGTAAGGACGTGGCCGTTGTTGTAGGTCACCGCATCCGGCGACTACTTCTTCGGGAAGGTGATCGCGACGACGAGAAACCCGTGCGTCTCAGCGACTGGAGCCCAGGCTTCGCAATATTCCGCGCCATTGCGACTCATGCCGTGCTGTACGATGACGACCGGCTTGTCCGGGTCGTGGCGCTCGGGACGGAAGCATTCGAGGATCAGCGGCCGATCGGCACTGAACGGGTCGATGTAGGGAATACTGGCGCGGCCCGGTTGCGCGAGCGCTGCGGCGAGGTCCGTCGGGTTCATGGTTGCTGCTGCCTCATCGACGGGTGGTTCTGGCCCAAATTCTGTTGTGAGGCGAGGATCATCCTTCGGGGGTGTTCGAGCAACGGCAATCGGCTGCCGCATGCCCGGTCGGGGAAAGTTCTGGAGGCCTGTTCCTCTTCCTTCATCGAACAACCCTTGGCGGAGTCACGGGACGTAGCGCGTCAAGCCGGGGATCTCGCCCTGGTCGCGGCCGCGCAGCTCGATGACGTTACGGTCGGGATCGCGGACGAAAACCGAAACGTTCCCGGCCTGGCCCATCTGCACCGGCCCCTGCGTAATCGCGATCCGGTTTGCGGCGAGCGCAGCGATCGTTTGCGGGATCGAGGAAACGCGAAGCGCGACATGCGTATAACCCGGATATTTCCTGCCGATGTCCATCAAGATGTTTTCGGTCGGGTCGCCCGCATCGGCATTGAAAATAAGGTTGATCTCGACCCCCTGCGGGTTGCGCACGATGGCCACGTCATCGCCCGTTGCCCGGCGCGCGAGGGTGAACCCGAGCACCCGGTAAAAGGCGAGGGCCCGGTCGAGATCGCGCACCCGAATACCGATGTGATCGACCCGCTCGATATCAATGGTCTCGCTCATCCCACTCTTCCTTGTTGGAAACCGGCATGATCTTCCGAGACCCGCCATCAGATGCCAAGGCGCGCGAGGTGGCTTTCCGGGTAGCGCAGCCCGGCTGCGGCGCCTGGAGCGAAGACACGGGCGAGCACCTCCGCTGTGTCGGCGGAAACGGAAAGCGTCGCGGCCGCGGCGTTCTCTTCGAGGCGGCGGACCTGGCTCGTGCCGGGAATTGGCACGACAAACGGCTTCTGCGCCAACAACCAGGCAAGCGCTAATTGCGCCGGAGTACAGTTTTCCGCCTGCGCGTGCGCCTTCAATTCCTCAACGAGGAGGAGGTTACGCCGCAGGTTGTCGCCCTGAAACCGCGGCATGTTGCGCCGCACGTCGCTGGCGCCGAATGCGTCGGCGGTCGCGACGCTTCCCGTCAGAAAGCCGCGGCCCAAGGGACTGTAGGCGACAAAGCCGATGCCGAGCGCCTCGCAAAGCGGCAAGATTTCGCTCTCCGCGTCGCGCGTCCACAGCGAATATTCGATCTGCAAGGCGGCGAGCGGATGCACCGCATGCGCCCGCCGGATGGTCGCTGCCCCGGCCTCGCAGATGCCGAGAAAGCGTACCTTGCCCTCGCGGACAAGCTCGCTCATTGCGCCGATCGTGTCTTCGATCGGAACGGTCGGATCGACCCTGTGAATGTAGTAGAGGTCGATAACGTCGGTGTTGAGCCGCCCAAGGCTCTTCTCACAGGCTTCGCGCACATATTCCGGCCGGCCGTCCGCGAAGCGTGGGTCGCCGAGCAGTCCGAGATTGCCAAACTTGCTCGCGATAACGTAATCGCCGCGGTGCCCTCGGACCGCCTCGGCTACGAGCTCCTCGTTGCGTCCGCGGCCATAGCCGTCGGCGGTATCCAGAAGATCGACGCCGATCTCACGCGCCCGCCGGATCGTCGCGATCCCCGCGGCGCGGTCGGGCTCGCCATAGAACGGGGTCATCGTGCCGCAGCCGAGACCGACGGCCGAGACCTCCAACTGCCCAAGCCTGCGACGCTGCATGCTGCGCCTCTCGGTTGAATCAATCTTTTAGGATCCGCGACAGCCAATCGGCGACGGGATCGCCACTGCTCATGTCGGCCTGAACCAGCCCGTCGACCATGAAAGTCGGCGATATGTGGATACCGTTCTGGCGGGCATATCTGCAGTGCCACTTGATCTCGCGGTCGAGATCGGGGATCGCGAAGGCTTCGGTAAGTTTCACGCCACTGTAGCGTTCGATGCGCCTGATGATGTCGTTGGGCGTGGCATCAAGGTTCGCCCCGCTGCAATGGCGGTCGAATTCAAATTCTTCGCGATGCGCGGCAACGGCGGCCATAACAGATTTCGCCGCTGCCTTCCCGCTTTCGAGGGTCGAGGCGGCCAGGATGCAGCGCACGATGACGCCCGAGTACATGTGCCAAGGCTGCGACTGAAGGCGGAGCTTAATGGTGATGCGGTCCTCGCCCGCCTGCTCCAGCAAGTCGCCGAGTTTGCCGAACGCCTTCACGGAAAACGGGCAGGTCGGTTCCAGGAACACTTCAAAGACGTGAGGCCCGTGGCCCCAGACAAGCGGATCAGCGCGCCACGTATTTTTCATACGATCTTCTCCTCGTTCATCCGGTTTGTACCCGGCGAGGGATCGAAGGGGAAGAGAGCCTAATATAACGTCCAAGAACGGATCCTCGCGTCAGCTTGGCTGGCTCGTGCAGCCGGAAGTCCTCGGTGAACCACTCGGTGACGCAATCGGGACCGCCCGAGCCGGTAGCCGAGCAATTCCCCGAAGTAAGTCTTTCTCCTGAGACACCCTGGCGTCCTCCCATTTGGGATACCAATTGCCCGATAGGGACACCCAGGAGAACGGTCTGTTCCAAGTTCGTTCGATTTTCCCGTTGTTTATCTGACACCCGACGCTATGCCCTCTGCCCGCTCGACTTCAACCGGCGAGCGTGTTGACGCCGCCGAACGCGTGTGCTGGCTTTGCGGCGTCATGGAACACAAACCGCAGCGCGATGCGCCGGGCCAGCCAGTCGGTTGGCCGGTCGAGGGCTGGTCGCCGCGGGTGCTCCCGCCGCGAACCGCGATGGCCGGCCGCTTCGCCACCGTCGAGCCCCTCGACCCCGAGCGCCATGCCGCCGAACTGTTCGACGCCAATTCCGAGGACCGCGAGGGGCGGTTGTGGACCTATTACAATTTCGGTCCATTCGGGACGCTTTCGGGATATCGCGCTTGGCTCGACGCCGCCTGCGCCAATCCCGACCGGCTCTATCACGCGATCCGCGACAATGCGCTGGGCCGGGCGGTCGGCGTCGCCGTCTATCAGAACTGCGTGCCGGCGATGGGCACGATCGAGATCGGCGGCCTCGTGTTCAGCCCGCGACTGCAGCGCCGGCCGGCGGCGACCGAGGCGATGTATCTGATGATGCGCCGGGTGTTCGACGAACTCGGCTACCGCCGCTATGAGTGGCGATGCGATGCGCTGAACCTGCCGTCGCGCGCCGCCGCTCTCCGGCTCGGCTTTCAGTATGAGGGCCTGTTTCGCCAGCAGATGATCACCCGCGGGCGCAACCGCGACACCGCTTGGTTCTCGGTCATCAACCGCGACTGGCCGGCTCTGCTTGCCGCCTTCGAACGCTGGCTCGACCCGGGCAATTTCGCGGCCGACGGCAGCCAGCGCCGGCGCCTGGCGAATCTGCGATCCGACGCCGGATGAGCGGCCGAACGGCACCATCGCTGGCGCTGCTGTCGGCGATAACGGCGCTCGCGTTCTGCGGCTTGCACATGGTCGTTCCGGCCTTGCCGCTGCTCGTCGCGGTTTTCGCCGACACGCCGGCGCATGTGCAGCTCGTGGTGAGCCTCTATCTCGCCGGGATCGGCGCTGGGCAGCTCGTCTACGGCCCGGTATCCGACCGCTTCGGGCGCCGTCCGGTGCTGCTCGCCGGTCTCGCATCGTTTCTCGTCGGCACGGCGCTATGCGGCGCCGCATGGTCGCTGCCGGCGCTGATCGCGGGACGCGTCGTGCAGGCGTTCGGCGCCTGCGCCGGCATCGTGCTGAGCCGCGCGATGATCCGCGACGTCTATGAGCGCGAGGCAGCGGCGCGCGGATTGGCGCTCGTCATGATGGCGATGACGCTGGCCCCGGCGATCTCGCCGGCAATCGGCGCCTACCTCGCCGAATGGTTTGGCTGGCGGGCGGTCTTCGCGGTGCTCGGCGGGCTGGGCGGCCTCGTTCTTGTTGTGACCGTCATCCGGCTCGGCGAGACCAACCGGCAGCGGGCCCGGCTCGATGTCGCCGACATGGCGGCGGCCAACCTGGCGCTGCTGCGCTCGCCCGCCTTTGTCGGCTTTGCGGTGTGCGGCGCCTGCACCAGCGCCTCGTGGTTTACGTTCATCGCCAGCGCGCCGCACATCCTGGCGGAAGCGCTGCGCCAACCGCCGAGCACCTACGGGCTGATGATCCTGCTGCCGATGGCGACCTACATGCTCGGCAATGCCGCGGCGGCGCGGTTCGTGCAGCGCTTCGGCAGCTTGCAGCTGCTGGTCGCCGGCCGGGCACTCGCCTTTGCCGCCGCGCTCGGGATGGTGCTGTGGGCAGGCTCGGCCCCTCTCAGCGTCTGGCTCTTGTTCGTGCCGATCGCGCTGGCCGAAATCGGCGACGGCATGAGCGGGCCCGCGGTCATGGCGGCGGCGCTCAGCATCCAGCCGCGGCGCGCCGGCACCGCGGCGGGGCTGATGGGCTTTCTGCAGATGGCCGCCGCCGCTCTCGGCAGCTTCGTCGTCGCCTTGCTGCCGTACCGGAACGCGTTCGGCATGATCGCGCTGTACGGCGGCTTTGTCGCGCTCGGGCTGGCTGCTGCAGTTTTCGCCGTGCGGCGCGCGCAGCCGGTGGCGGCCGCTGCGGAGGAGCGGCCGGTCTTGTCGGGCGCGCCCGCGCCCGCCGCCGACCGAACTTGAAGACAAGAACCAGATGATCAACAAGGCCCATGACTACGCCCGCCGGAGGTGGGTCGCCTCGTGCGGACGCCACGCCATCATAAGTCCAGGGGGCTCGACGGCCTGGGGCCCAGGAGCGCCGAGCAATGACCCCCCGGATCCGGCCAGGGCCCGACGCGCCGTTGGCCCCGCGAGCAGCCACCCACAGCGGCGCTCCTTGGCAAGGCTCAATCGTGCCTGGGCTCGCGGCAGCAGCGTCGGCGAAACCAACAGCCCTATGCACGAAAATATCGCCGCTGGTATGCAACAAGTTCATACACAAACTCAAGAGCGTCGCACGTGGATTATAAGTTATAGTCTTGCAGAGCCCATTCGGTTTTCCTGTTTAGATCCTACCTTATCTAAACCGAATAGAGATATCCTCAAGATATACTCCGACACTGTGATGCTTATACTGCGCGAAATCATACGGGTAGGAGGCCGCTCACGACCTCAAGCCTGGTTGCGCAGGCTCGCCAGCGCGCTACGATTGCGCCATGCTCAAGGCGCTTGGGGCAGAAGACGCGCTCGCGATCGCCGAGGTGTCGCGGCGGCGCAGTCGCGACGAGCAGGCAATGGCCCAATATCTCGGCATCGGCCGAGGGGGCGCGCGCGTCAAGGAGGCGCCCCTGGAAGGTACGCTCTTGCGCCGCCCAGATGCTCTCGACCTTGCCGCGTTCGAGAGCGAGGAGCGGCAGCGCCTCGAGGCCGCAATCGCGCAGCTTTCGCCCGAGGCGCGACGCGAGCTTATAGCGCTTATTTGGCTGGTACAGCGGCCGTTATTGAGTTTTGAGGCGGCACTGCGGCGCACGCGCCGCATCCCGCAGACGGCGCAGACCGGCTACCTCATGGGCATACGGCTCGAACGCTACATCGCCGAGGGGCTTCGCAAGCTCGGCCGCCGCGGTGCGTGACCGCCGAAGGCACAGCTGGGGAGGCTAGGAGTCCCCTTCTGTAAGTGCTGCTGTCAGGCCGCCTTATGCGCTCGCCGTTGTCCGAGCTCTGGAGAAAGACAACGTCCTCAGCTAGCGGCTGGGATGCCATTCTCCCATCGGGCTCACCCCTCCACGGCGATCGCCGGTTCAGGCACGGTGTCGAGCAGTGCCGATGCCGTATTCGGCATTTGCTTGTCTCGCCGGATGGGGGTTGAGCTACCTTGACGATGATCGTTGAAGCGGCAGATTGCCCCGGCGATGGAAGCGCCGGCGGCCCGCCGAGAATTTGGCTGCGCATCGCAACGAAGGAAACACGTCATGCCGGACACACACGCCTTGGCGGCACGCCCAAGCCAGGGACAGCTTGCGGTCTATGACGCTATCGTCATCGGCGCCGGGATCTCCGGATTGTACATGCTCTACCGCCTGCGCGAATTGGGCATGACCGCACGGGTGTTCGAAACCGGCACGAACGTCGGCGGCACCTGGTACTGGAACCGGTATCCCGGCGCGCGTTTCAATTCCGAAAGCTGGACCTATGGCTACTCCTTTTCCAAGGAGCTGATGGCGGAATGGGACTGGAAGGAGCATTTCTCCCCCCAGCCCGACACGCTGGAATACCTGAATTACGTCGCCGACAAGTTCGGCCTGCGCCGGGACATCGAGTTCCGCAGCACGGTCGTGGCTGCGCATTGGGATGAGGCGGCGAACCAGTGGAACGTGACATTGGAAGGCGGGCAGCGGGCAACGTCGCGGTTCCTGTTTACCGCCATGGGCATCCTCTCGGCCTATACACTGCCGGCCATTCCGGGCCGGGATAGCTTCAAGGGCCCCGCTTATCACCCTGCACGGTGGCCGCACACGCCGGTGGATTTCACCGGCAAGCGCGTCGGCATCATCGGCACCGGTGCGACCGCCATCCAGGCAATCCCGGAAATCGCCAAACAGGCGGAGCACCTTACCGTTTTCCAACGCCGTCCCAACTGGGCAGCGCCCTTGCACAATTCCAAGATCAGCAAGGAGGAGATGGAGGAGATCAAATCCCGTTACGAGGAAATCTACGCGCACTGCGCGACGACGCCGAGCTGGTTCATTCATCAGGCTGACCCCCGCAAGGCCCTGGACGTGCCGCCCGAGGAGCGCGAAGCGTTCTGGGAGAAGCTTTACGGCGAGCCCGGCTTTGGCATCTGGATGGGCAACTTCCGCGATATTCTGACCAACGAGGAAGCCAATGCCGCCATCAGCGCCTACATCGCGAAAAAGATCCGCCAGCGCGTGAAGGACCCGAAAGTGGCGGACAAGCTGATCCCCAAAGATCACGGCTTCGGCACGCGCCGGGTGCCGTTAGAAAGCGGTTATTTCGAGACTTACAACCGCGAGAACGTGACGCTGATCGACACCCTCGTGGATGAGCCGATCGAGTGCATCACCCCCCAAGGCATAAAAACCACAAAGCACGAACACGAATTCGACATCCTGGTCTACGCCACGGGCTTCGATGGCGTTATCGGTGCCTTTGACCGTATCGATATCCGCGGCGAGAACGGCCTGCGGCTCAAAGACGCCTGGGCCGAAACCCCACGCACCTATCTCGGCATGCTCGCGGAAGGCTTCCCCAACATGCTGATGGTGCTCGGCCCGCACACCGCGCGCGGCAATATTCCGCAGGCGATCTCACACAGTGTTGAATTCCAGGCGAGCATGCTGCGGTTCATGCAACAGCACAACTACGCGCGTGTCGAGACCCGGCCAGAAAAAGTGGACGAGTGGACGCGGATCGTGATCAAGGCGGGCGAAGCATTGCTGTCGTTCAAGGTCGATTCGTGGCAGAACGGCGTCAATCGCAACGTCGAGGGTCGAACCGTGCGCCGGGTTCTCGGCTACAATGGCAACGGCGCGCATTTCCGGCGGACGACCGATGAGGTCGCCAAAGGCGGTTACCAGGAATTCGCGTTCCGTTAGTGCTCAGCACCAGATCTGCCGGATTATCTACCGCTTCCGGCGGCATTAGAGACGGGGAATATAAACGGCCGATCGCCAGGTGATAATTTCGGGCGAGCTGCGGCCGCTCGCCGCTTTGGGGCACGAACACCAGTTCGCCCGACCAAGGCGGAAGGGCGGTAGTCGGTTAATAAAGCGGTCCTTCGCCACAAGCGAATGAACTCTGCGTTCGAGCCGGGCCTGCCAGCAGGCTCTATCAGGTCACGGTCGTCAAATCAAGGAAGGCCTGCATCGGGTCTTGCCGAAGCACCGGCGGCCCTAAATCCCCGGGATGCCAAATTGTTGCTAAGCTCTACTCAGTGACCATACCTCGTGGAGGACCGTGCAATGAAGCTCTATGATTACCAGCTCGCGCCAAACCCGCGTCGCGTCCGCATCTTCCTGGCGGAAAAAGGGATCACGGTTCCGACCGTGCAGGTCGATCTGCGCGCTGGCGAGCAATTCACGCCCGAATTCCGCTCGATTAACCCGGAATGCACGGTACCGGTGCTCGAGTTCGATGACGGCCGGCGCATCGCGGAGGTCATCGCGATCTGCCTCTATTTCGAATTGGCCCATCCCGAGCCGCCGCGATGGGATCGGAAACGCTGTTCGCGCCATCGTATAATGCGGCCGGGCCGCCACCGTCTCGCGGAAGGCGAGTTTGTTCCGGTTCCGTCTGCCTCGCCACCCGATCAGCCGGTGCCTGCGTCTTTTCGGCCAGACTTGCTCTCTTGCGTAAAGGAACGATGCGCGCGATGCGGTACGAGCATAGAATCGCATGCTGCCGCGGTACTTGACCAACCGCGGAGACAGACCGACCCTTCACAGGTAATATCGGACGAGGTTTTCTCGCCAAAAGTTCGGGAGGATGCATATGAGCGGCAATGGTCGTCTGAGCCCCGCGCAAGTCCACGCCAAATTGAAGCATCCGATCGTCGACGGCGACGGCCATTGGGTCGAGTTTCCGCCGGTCTTCGCCGAGAAGATGCGCAAGGTCGGCGGCGACAAGGCGGCCGACGGTTTTCTTGCGCCGCGTGGCGCCGGGGACGCGCTGAAAATGACCCGGGGCGAGCGCACGGAGCGGCGCATCGCGCAGCCCAATTTCTGGAACCGCCAGGGCGAGAACACGCTCGACCGGGCGACGGCGATGATGCCGAAGCTGCTCTATGAGCGCCTCGACGAGATCGGCACCGCAACATGTAGAGTAGGACGCTTATTCGCAAGCAGCGAAGATACGGGAGGCATGACCTCGCTATCGACGAGGACCCCGTCGCAATCAAAAATCACTAACTCCGGCCGATTGATCATTCCAGCTCTCTAACAGGCAGACCCGGCCTCCCGCCGCAAATCCACTCAGTCAAACCGAAGGCGGCACGTACCGGCGTCGCTATCGTCGACGGATGCCGTGGAGGCGTCGGGCGTCGCGCAACGTCGCATCTCAACTGCGGAACGGCGCTTCCAGAGCGAGGAAGGCAGCGAATTCCTCCTTATAATCTGGATGCCAGCGCGACAATGCCGGCCGGTTGCGGATGATGTCTTCCGCCGCCCACAGGATGCGCCGGTTGTCGATGTCGGTGGTGACGTCGTTGTCGGGACAGATGATGTAGAAATCGCCCTTGCCCACGCGCTCGACGAGCACGTCGATCACTTGGTCCGGGGTCCACGAGCCGGACGGCTTTTCGGTCCGGCCGCGTGCGGTCATGCCGGTAAAGGTCGAGCCTGGGACCAGCAGGTGCGCCGTCACCTGGCAGCCCTTGATATTGCGCAACGAATGCGCCAGACCCTCGGTCAGCACTTTCACCCCGGCCTTGGTGATGTTGTAGGCGGTGTCGCCCGGCGGGCAGGTGATGCCCTGCTTGGAGCCGGTGTTGATGATCGCACCCGGTGTCTTCTGGTCGATCATCGCCTGGGCGAAGGCATGCACGCCATTGATGACGCCCCAGAGATTGACCCCGAGCACGTGCTGCCAGCGCTCGTAATGGTCGAATGGACCGCCACCGGGCGAGGTGCCGGCATTGTTCATCAGCACCGCGACCTCGCCGAACGCGGCATAGGCGCGGTCCTTGAGACGCACGACCTCGTCGATCTTGCTGACGTCGGTCGGCACGGTCACGACCGCCGCGCCGGCGAGCTGGGCCGCCGCCTTCTCGAGCGCGTCCTGGCTCAGATCGGCGAGCACCAGCCTCATGCCCAGCGCGGCAAAGCGTTTCGCCGCGGCGAGGCCGATGCCGCTGGCGCCGCCGGTGACAACCGCGACGCGACCGTTGCTCAGTGCCGGATGCTGGGGCATGTTTCCTCCTCCTGCGTTGCTTTTCCAGCATCGGCAGCGGGGCTATCGACGCAAGGCGATCATACGGTTCCGTACGTGACGCAGAACGCTGTCGCTGCATCCGTCGAGGCCGGTTTCTGACGCGCGGTTGGGTTCCATGTCGGGGCTCCTGATCGCCTTACCCTCGAGCGCGCTTCGATGCGCGTGCCGGCGCCCCTCCGATGATGATGGACTCACATCCGGTCGATCGATATATTTTCGAAAATATAGCGATAACCCGATCGGAGGAGAAGTCATGGACGTCGCAACTGCTCATGCGCGGCTCGGCAATGCCGCCTCATCCTTCCTCGCCGGCAGGCACCAATTACTGATCGGCGGCAAATGGGTCGACGCCAAATCCGGCAAGCGCTTCGATGTGTTCGATCCGGCGACCGGCCAGGCGATCGCCGCGGTCAGCGAGGCTGATGCGGCGGATATTGACGAGGCGGTCAAGGCCGCGCGGCGCGCCTTCGAGACCGGCCCGTGGTCGAAAATGTCGCCGATGAACCGCTCCAAGCTGATCTGGAAGCTTGCCGATCTGTTGGAGCAGAACGCCGACGAGATCGCCGAGATCGAGTCGCTCGACAACGGCAAGCCGATCCGCAACTCGCGGAATGTCGATCTTCCCGGCTCCTACGAGATCCTGCGCTACATGGCCGGCTGGGCGACCAAGATCAACGGCGAGACGATCACCGTCTCGGCGCCGGGTCATTGGCATGCCTACACCTTGCGCGAGCCGATCGGCGTCGTCGGCCAGATCATTCCCTGGAACTTCCCGCTGATGATGGCGGCGTGGAAGATCGCGCCCGCGCTTGCCGCCGGCTGCACGATCGTTCTGAAGCCCGCCGAGCAGACGCCGCTCAGCGCGATCCGCCTCGGTCAGTTGATCCTGGAGGCCGGGTTCCCGGATGGCGTCGTCAACATCCTGACCGGGTTCGGCGAGACCGCCGGCGCCGCGCTGGCGGCGCATCCCGATGTCGACAAGGTCGCGTTCACCGGCTCGACCGAAGTCGGCAAGCTGATCGTCCAGGCCGCCGCCGGCAACCTCAAGAAGGTGTCGCTGGAGCTCGGCGGCAAGTCGCCGGCGATCGTGTTTCCCGACGCCGACATGGAGGTCGCGATCGCCGGTACCTCGAGCGCGATCTTCTTCAACATGGGGCAGTGCTGCACCGCCGGCTCGCGGCTATATGCCCATAAGAGCGTGTTCGACCGGGTGACGCGGGCATCGCCGATAACGCCGGCAAGATCAAGGTCGGCCACGGGCTCGACCCCGAAGTCAGATCGGTCCGCTGGTGTCGGACGAGCAGTTCACGCGGGTCACCGGCTACATCAAGGACGGCCGGCAGCAGGGCGCGAAAGTCGTGGTCGGCGGCGGGCGGGTCGGCAACCACGGCTATTTCGTGCGCCGACGGTGTTGAGAACACCAGGCCGGACATGAAGATGATACCGAGGAAATCTTCGGGCCGGTGGTTTGCGCCAAGCCGTTCGACGACGACGATCTCGACCGCATCGCCAGGCTGGCCAACGACACGATCTACGGCCTCGCGGCGAGTGTGTGGACGCGCAATGGCGGCACCGCGCACAAGCTCGCCGCCCGCATTCGCTCGGGCACGGTGTGGATCAACTGCCATAATTTCGACGACCGCGCTGCCGTTCGGCGGCTACAAGCAATCCGGCTGGGGCCGCGAGATGGGCGAAGAGGTGATCACGACTACACCGAAATCAAGGCGATCACCGCGGCGTTGTAAGGCTGCAAAGCGGTCGTGACGATCCTTCGAGACGCGACCTGCGGTCGCTCCTCAGGATGAGGGAAGATGTCAGATGGCATCATGAAATGCCCTCATCCTGAGGAGCTGCAAAGCAGCCGTCTCGAAGGACGCACGATGCCCGTCCAGCGACTGGACTCGACATGACCGTCCCTGGCATCGTTGCGGCATGAGCGACAGCAACCTGCGCACCGGCGAGATGGCCGTCGAACTGCCGGCGGAGACCGAAGTAGGGGTCTATTTTATCGGTACGATACGTACGCCCTGGAAGACCCGCCGCGAATGCCCGAAACGCGGCAGCTTGGATGGCCCGGTCTGCACGATCGTCATCGATGAGCGCTGGCGCGACGGGCTGCCGGCTCGCCGGGCACGCGCGTCCAGGTGCTGTACTGGATGCACCAGGCGCGGCGCGACCTCGTCCTGCAGACGCCGTTCGGCAAGGCGACCACCGGTACATTCGCCCTGCGCTCGCCGGTGCGGCCGAACCCGGTCTTCGCGACGGCGCTCCATAGGCGATCGAACGGCTTTTGCGGCGGCCTCAATCGAGGCTATCCGCGCGGCCCATCGAATAGCTTTGCCGGGGCTCGGCATTATTTGAAAAACCTGCTCCTCAAGATCGACTCCACAGGAGTCCATCGTTATATTTATATAGATATAGCGAAGGAGCGGACCCATGGCTATGCCGCAAGCGATTGAAACCTATCGTCATCCGTTCACGGTCAGCCCCGAAGTCAAACGGATGCTGATCAACGGCGAATGGGTGCGCGCCGCGTCCGGGAAAACCTTTGAGAGCCGCAACCCGGCGACCGGCGAACTGCTGGCGATGGTGGCCGAAGGCGACAAGGAGGACATCGACCGCGCCGTCGCCGCCGCGCGCCGCGCCTTCGAGGGGCCGTGGTCGAAGTTCAAGCCCTACGAGCGCCAGGCGCTGCTGCTGAAGATCGCCGATATCATCGAGAAGAATTACGACGAGTTGAGCCTGCTCGATACGATCGACATGGGGGCTCCGTCCGCGCGCACCCGCGGCACCAAGCAGCGCGTCCTCGGCATGCTGCGCTGGTATGCGGGGATGGCGACCTCGATCCACGGCGAGACGATCGAGAACTCGCTGCCCGGCGAGATCTTCTCCTACACCTTGAAGGAGCCGATCGGCGTGGTCGGCGCGATCATCCCGTGGAATGGCCCGCTTGGCGCCTGCATCTGGAAGATCGGCCCGGCGCTGGCGACCGGCTGCACCGTGGTGCTGAAACCGGCCGAGGAAGCGCCGCTGACCCCATTGCGGCTCGGCGAGTTGCTGATGGATGCCGGGGTGCCGCCGGGGGTTGTCAACATCGTGCCCGGTTACGGCGAGACCGCTGGTGCCGCGCTCGCCGAGCATCCCGGCGTCGACAAGGTGGCGTTCACCGGCTCCCACCTGACGGGGCAGTCAATCGTTCGCGCCTCTGCCTTCAACCTCAAGCGCGTGTCGCTCGAGCTCGGCGGCAAATCGCCGGACATCGTCTTCGCCGACGCCGATCTCGATACCGCGGTGCCGGGCGCCGGGATGGCGGTATTCGCCAATTCCGGACAAATCTGCAGCGCCGGCACGCGGCTCTTTGTCGAGAAGAAGATCTATGACGAGTTTGTCGGCCGGGTGGCCGATTTCGGCAAGGGGCTCAAGGTCGGCAACGGGCTCGCCCCCGACACGCAGATCGGGCCGCTGGTCTCCGAGCAGCAATACGAGCGGGTGACCGGCTATCTCTCGACCGGCCGGCAGGAAGGCGCGCGCCCGCTGACCGGCGGCGAGGCCTTGACCGAGGGTGCGTTCGCCAAGGGCTATTTCGTGCCGCCCACAGTGTTCGCGGACGTCAACGACAACATGCGCATCGCTCAGGAGGAAATCTTCGGTCCGGTGATCTCGGCGATTCCGTTCACCGATGTCGAGGAAGTGATCCAGCGCGGCAACGCGACCCAGTTCGGGCTCGGCAGCGGGGTGTGGACGCGCGATGTCAGCAAGGCGCACCGGCTGGCGAAGGGGCTGCGCGCCGGTTCTGTATGGATCAACTGCTACCAGGCGATGGACCCGGCGGTGCCGTTCGGCGGCTACAAGATGAGTGGCTACGGCCGTGAATCCGGCATCCAGCAGATGGAAGAATACCTCAACGTCAAAGCGGTCTGGATCAAGACTGCCTAAGAAGCACTCAGCGGCGGCGCTTCGCCCCCGCCGAAGATGCTGCGATTGACGTTGCGGATCGATTTCGACGAGGTCCGGGCGATCGGCCCCGGCAAGATCAGATTGCTGGAGCTGATCGACCGGCTGGGGTCGATTTCGGCGGCGGGCCGTCAGATGGATATGTCCTACCGCCGCGCCTGGCTGCTTGTCGACTGCTTGAACAGCTACTTCCGCCAGCCGGTCGTTGCTGCGCAGATTGGCGGAACAGGAGGTGGCGGTGCGGCATTGACACCGCTCGGCTCCGACATCGTCCGCCATTATCGAGCCTTGGAAGCAGCAGCGCGAATGGCGGGCGGCACGCACCTCATGGCACTTGCCGCATCCTTGACGGAATCGACGCCGGCTCCGCCTGCCCGTTCCAAACCAAAAAGGGCGCGATCGGCGACGATGGCAGCCGAGTAGCCGGACTTCGTCGCCAATCCTGCGCAACAGAACGAAAGCTCGGCATCGACAGGCGGAGTTTTGAAGAGTGAGTAAACCGAGTGAAATGCAGCCCATCGAAGGCCGCCGGCTGACCGGCTGGGAAGTCCTGCCTGGCGGGGAAAGCATCCGGCTCGAACTATCCGCCGCCGATAGCACGGCTCGCCAGGTCGTGTTGCCCTTCGATGCCTTGAGCAGCCTGCTGATGACGTTGCCGCGCATGCTCCAAGCAGCACTCGATGTGC
Source organism: uncultured Alphaproteobacteria bacterium (assembly GCA_963814865.1). Taxonomy (GTDB): domain Bacteria; phylum Pseudomonadota; class Alphaproteobacteria; order ATCC43930; family CGMCC-115725; genus AP-15. The sequence continues at coordinate 827,871 of CAWFEN010000010.1, forward strand.
GTTGTTCCGGCGGTTCGCTGCGCGTGGCCCAGTTGTTGGGGCAATGGTGCTTGGAGCAGACCGAGGGCGATATCGGGCTGATCCTGAAGCTGTCGACCCCAGACGGCTTCGAGGTGGCCTTTGCCTTGAACAGCAAACTCGCCGGTTCCCTTGGAATGGCCCTGGTCGCGACATCGCGCACGATTGGCGCCGCCCGCCCGGTTTCTTCGCACTGAACCATGCAACGGCGCAACCGAGATAAGACATCCTGGCTGCATCACAGTCTCTGTGACGGGACTGGCGCATGATGGAGGGCGACATGGCAAAGATCTTGTGCGTGCTCTACGACGATCCGGTGGACAGATACCCGCGTTCGTACGCCCGCAACTCGATCCCCAAAATAGAAGTTACCGGGGGGCCAGACCGCACCGACCCCGAAAGCGATCGATTTTACGCCGGGAACATTGCTCGGCAGCGTATCGGGTGGGCTGGGTCTCAGGAAATACCTCGAAGGACTTGGCCACACCTTCGTCGTGACGTCGGACAAGGAGGGCGAAAACTCGGTGTTCGAGCGCGAGCTTCCCGACGCCGAGATCGTCATCTCGCAACCGTTCTGGCCCGCCTACCTGACGGCGGAGCGGATCGCCAAGGCGCCGAAGCTGAAGCTCGCGATCACCGCCGGCATCGGCTCGGACCATGTGGATCTGCAGGCCGCGATCCAGCACGGGATCACCGTCGCCGAAGTCACCTACAGCAACAGCATCAGCGTGTCCGAGCACGTGGTGATGATGATTCTCGGGCTCGTGCGCAACTACATCCCCTCGTACAAATGGGTGATCGACGGCGGCTGGAACATCGCCGATTGCGTGGCGCGCTCCTACGACCTGGAAGCCATGGAGGTCGGCACCGTAGCTGCCGGCCGGATCGGGTTGGCGGTTCTGCGCCGTCTGAAGCCGTTCGACGTCAAGCTGCACTACACCGACCGGCACAGGCTGCCGGACGCGGTCGAGAAAGAGCTCAACGTCACCTACCACCCCACGGTGGAAGCCATGGTGCGGGTGTGCGACGTGGTTACGATCAACGCGCCGCTGCACCCCGAGACCGAGCACCTCTTCAACGACGATCTGATCGGCAAGATGAAGCGCGGCGCCTACCTGGTGAACACGGCGCGCGGCCGGATCTGCGACCGCGATGCCGTGGTCCGCGCCCTGAAGAGCGGCCAGCTGGCAGGCTACGCCGGCGATGTCTGGTATCCGCAACCGGCGCCGCCGGATCATCCGTGGCGGACCATGCCGCATCACGGCATGACGCCGCATACGTCTGGTACATCCTTGTCGGCTCAGACCCGCTATGCCGCCGGCACGCGCGAGATCCTCGAATGCTGGTTCGAAGGCCGCCCGATCCGGCCGGAATATTTGATCGTCGACGGCGGCAAGCTCGCCGGCACCGGGGCGCACTCGTACAGCGTCGGCACGACTGCCTGAGGTCAACTGCTAGGAAGGGAGCGTACGGTCATGAAATTCGGCGTTCACAATCCGTCATGGGTGTACGGTCCCGATCCTGCCGAGGCCTTCGAGGGGCTCAAGGCGAAGGCGCAATGGGCCGAGAACCACCGCTTCGTGTGGTTCTCGGTGATGGACCATTTGATCCAGATCGGCGGTGTCGGCGCGCCAACCGAGCCGTTCATGGAGGGTTGGACAATGCTGTCGGCGCTCGCCGCCGTCACCAGCCGCATTCGCCTCGCCACCCTCGCTACCTCGGTTGGCTACCGCAACCCGGCGCATCTCGCCAAGATCGCTGCCGGCGTGGACCAGATCAGCCGCGGGCGGCTGACTTTCGGCTTCGGCGCCGGCTGGAACGAGGCCGAATACAAGCAATATGGCTGGGAATTTCCGCCGCGGCCGGCGACGCGCATCCGTCAGATGGAGGAAGCCGTCCGGCTGATCATCCAGATGTGGACCGAGCCGCGCACCACCTTCCATGGCCGGTACTTCCATGTCGAGGACGCGATCCTGGAGCCGAAGCCGGTGCAGAAACCTCGTCCGCCGGTGATGATCGCCGGCGGCGGCGAACAGATGACCTTGCGCGCGGTGGCCCGTCTCGCCGATGCCTGCAATGTCGGCGGCGATCTGGCGACGGTGAAGCATAAATTCGCCGTGCTGCGCGGCCATTGCGAGGCGGCGCAGCGCGATTACGACGCGATCGAGCGTACTCATAATTTCAGTTGGCTGCTTGCCCGCGATGATGTCGCAGTCGCCGCAAAGCGCGAGCGCCTGTCGGCTCGCGGCCCGTTGCGGGGCTTTGTCGGCACCGTTTCCGAGGCTATCGACCTGGTCGGCCAATACCGCGATGCCGGTGTGCAACTCCTCATCAACAGCGACCACAGAAACGACATGGAAACCCTCGAACTTTTTGTGTCGGAGATCATGCCGCACTTCCCGTAGGACAAAACATGAACCGCGTCCGCGCCGCCGACGATTTCAAGGCGATCCGTCTTCGCCTGGAGGAGTTGCAGCGCGAGCGGGCGAAGTCATATGCCAGCACGCCGGCAGCGAAATCGCCTCGCCCGGAGGACGAAGCGCCCCTCCGGGCGTCCGCTCCCGCTGATAAACGCTACCCGCCGATCCGACGCCACTCGGGATCGATTTAAACAAACGCTTCGCGGTGGGCGCCGACCGGCCAAGGAGACAAAGTGGATATCGATCTTCTCATCGACGGGCAGCCCGTCGCGGCGGCCGCCAGGTTCGAGCGGCGCAATCCCATGACCGGGGCGGTTGCGACATCGGCTGCGGCGGCGAGCGTGGCGGACGTCGAAAAGGCCGTCGGATCGGCAGCAAACGGCTTCCTTGCTTGGTCGGAGATTGGACCAAACGCGCGGCGCGCCCTGCTGCTCAAAGCCGCCGACCTCGATCAGGCGGTAAGCCGCTGCGTTCGGCGCCTTCGTGAAATCAGGGCCAGGTCTACATGTCGACCGAACGCCTCATCGTCGACGAAGCCCTTGCCGATGATTTCGTCACCAAGCTGGCCGTCAAGGCATCCTCCTTGCTGGCGGGCGATCCGCGCGAGCCCGTGGTTCTGGGCTCGATGATCGACCTCTCGGCCGCCGAGCGGATGGATGAACTGATCGCCGACGCGATCGCCAAAGGCGCAGTTCTGGTGTGCGGCGGTCGTCGCAGCGGCACAATCGTCGAAGCGACGCTGATCGATCGCGTTACCCCGGCCATGCGCCTCTACCAGGAGGAATCGTTCGGGCCGGTGAAACCGATCGTTAGGGTAGCGGTGTCGATGAGGCGGTCAGGGTCGCCAACGACACCGAATACGGACTATCCGCCGCGGTGTTCGGCAAGGATATTCAGCGCGCCTTGGCCGACTCCAAAAGAATTCAATCCGGCATCTGCCATATCAACGGCCCGACTGTTGCCGATGAAGCGCAAATGCCATTCGGCGGCGTGAAAGCAAGCGGCCACGGTCGCTTCGGCGGACAGGCGGTGATCGACGAATTCACCGAACTGCGCTGGATCACGATCGAAGGCGCGCAGCACTACCCGTTCTGAAACACGTTTTCAAAGGATAGGGCATGGACTATCGCCGGCTGGGCGAAGCGGCCTCAAGGTGTCCGAGATCTGCCTCGGCACGATGACTTTCGGGCACGGACCGACGCCCGAGGCAGAACGCATCGTGCCACCTCGCTTGAGCCGGGGTCAATTTCTTCGACACGGCCGACGGCTAAGCAGCGGGAATCCAAGACCATGCTCGGCCGGGCCTTGGGTCGCGGAGACGCGAGACGGTCATTGCCACCAAGGTGGTCGCCCTGAGGGGTCCGGGGCCAACAATTCAGGGATGTCCCGTGTCCACATCATGCAGGCGGTCGAGGACAGCTTGCGCCGGCTCGGAACCAACTAGATCGATCTTTATTACATCCATCACGTCGACATGCAGGCGCCGCTCGAGGAGATGCTGCGCGCATTCGACGACCTCGTAGCCAGGGCAAGATCCGCTACCGGCCTGCAGCAATTACGAGGCCTGGCGGCTGATGGAAACGCTGTGGATCAGCGACAGCAAAGGCTGGCACGGTTCGAGGCGTACCAACCCAGTACAGCCCCGTCGTCCGAGACATCGAGGAGGAACTGGTTCCGGTTTGGACCTCAAGGGGCTAGGCATGGTGGTATGGTCACCGCTCGCCGGCGGCTATCTTCGGGAAGTATCGGCCGGGTCAACACACTTGCCGGTTCGCGTTCGGCCGAGAACTGGGCTTTCCCGACCCCGTTCTTCAATCCGGGCACGAAGCGATTCTGGCCGAGCTGCTCGCTGTCGCGCGGCGAGATCGGACCGCAGCCCTGCACAGGTGGCGTTGCGCTGGGCGCTGGAACAGCCGCTCGTCGCCAGCGCCATCATCGGCGCCAGAACAGCGGAGCAGCTTGGCGACACACTCGCTGCCGCAGGCTGGGAATTGCCCCAGGAGGCCGTCAGCGGCTCGACAAGATCTCGGCCCTGCCGCGCCGCTATCCGCGGGCGATGGAAGAGACGATGGCCGAACGGCGCGAACAGGCGGTACGGATGGCGAATACGGCGCGATAGACTGAACCGGCCAATCCGACGGCGACGCCGCGCCGTCCCCGTTTTGCATTAACAACGGGACGCCGGCCTCCGCGTGTAATTTCCCGGTAGATGCCCTGGAGACACCCATGCCCGACACGGCCGTTGCGCCGTCCTTCAAGCCGACCCAACGGACCCGCGTCCGCCGCGTTGCGTGAGCGCGGCCGCTATCAATCCAAGGCGTCCTTGTCTGCAAAAATCGCAAGATAGTGAGCAAGACCAAACATTATAAAGGCGTGGCTGTACAAATCTTTGGTTGCATCGTGCGGCGTGTTGTCGTCGTCGAGACTGAAGTACCATCCACCGTTGGCAGCTATCCCAGAAATGGCTCCCCAGATCGGCGAACAGGCGATGAGCCGGGATTCGAAGATCGGATCTCTCATGAGGCGATAAGCATGCAAAAAAAGAATAATTGGCGACCCGAAACCATTCCCCGGCGATAGCCAGCGGGGCGGGCGTCAGATCGGCCTGCAAACGCTCGACACTCCGGCTGCGAACCGTGTCCCAACCCCGTGTCGCGCAAAGTCGCGCCATATCCATGAACGTGTAGGTAACGAACTCTTGTGCGCTGCGGCACTATCGTGGGTGAAACCGGCCTGCATTGATTGAGTTTCCGATCTTCGATCCAATTCGACATTGCAAGCCGTCAAGGCAGTGTGGCTGCGCACCTAGTCGAGCTTCATCAAGTGGTGGGCGCCGGCGGCGCCACCACGACCCTGGCCGCTCGCCGCGGCAGGTGGTTTTCAGAATTTGCGGGTCTTTGCAGTCTGACGATGACGCGTCGATTGAGGGGCGCTCGCTGAGCCGATGGGCGGCCATGCGCGGGACTAGCAACGTCCGTTTCGACCTGTCCGCCGCTCCCGCCTGCACGGCCCTGGTCGCGCATTGCCAGGCAAGTGCGGGTCTGGCACACACAACCTCACACCATCAAAGAGGACGCGTACGATGAAAGCTGGCGTGGTTTATCCGCAGATCGAACTCGGCGGCGATACAGGGGGCGGTTAAGGCGTTTGCCCAGGCCGCGGAGGCCTGGGTTACGACCATATCGTCATCTACGACCATGTCCTTGGCGCCGTTCATGCCGGCAGGGAACCGAAGTTGACTGGCCCCTACAAAGAAACCGACCCGTTCCACGAGCCGTTGGTCACCTATGCCTATCTCGCCGGCGTCACCAAGAAACTGGAATTGGTCACAGGCGTGATCATCCTGCCGCAGCGGCAGACCGCTCTGTTCGCCAAACAGGCTGCGGATGTCGACCTGTTTTCAGACGGCCGGCTTCGCCTCGGCGTCGGGGTCGGCTGGAACTGGGTCGAATTCGACGGTCTCGAAATGCCTCGACATTTTCGCCGCCGCGGCAAGCGGCAGGAGCAGCAGATCGCCTTGATCCGCAAACTGTGGGAAGAGCCCGTGGTCGAATACGAGGACGCCGACCACCGGATCGACCGGGCCGGCATCTTGCCACGGCCGAAACGGCTGATACCGATCTGGCTGGGTGGTTCCAGCGAGGCCGCGTACGACCGGGCGGCCCGGATCGGGGACCGCTTTCTGTTTGGCGGCCGTATGCAAACCGAGGCGGTCCAAATCAAGGCGAGGATCGAGGCCAAGCTGCGCGGTTTCGGTAAAGACGTTGGCGCTTTCGGCTTCGAATCGACTCAGCAATACAGTGGTGGAGACAACCAATGGCCTGGCGACATTGCGGCTTCGGCGCGAAGCTGCGGGGAGCCACATCTCCGTCGTGACGATGGGCGCGAACCTCACCACGGTGGACGGTCACATCGAAGCCATCAGGCGTTGGCGTGACGTCTATAACTCGGTCCATTAGAGGTAGCAGAAGCGAGCCGGGCCGATGTGATGGCCCTTTCCGGCCCGTCCCGCCCGCCGGTCTCCGGCGACAAGCCCGCCCGGCCTCGTGATCGACTACACGGGCGCGGCTCTAACGGCGAGGACTTGCTCGACTTGCGGCGATTCTCGGGGACGGATAGTGCTAGAGGCGGAGTTCATCTCGCCGAACGCACCATTCCCGAGCGACGTGGCGACTGGGGGCTACCAGTGGTTCAGGACACAGGATCGCAGCCCGGATTCCACATTGGCTGCCTTGTGCGCGACCGCGCCGAGCCTCGACGCGTTCATTGACGAGGAACTCCAGAGGCGCGGCCTCAGCGAAAGCGACGCGGCGCTCGTCGGCTTCTCGCAGGGAACGATGATAGCGCTTCACGTCGGGCTACGCCGAGAGCGGCCGCTCGCGGGCATCATCGGCTATTCCGGACGGCTGATCAGGGCCCACTTGCTCGTCGAGGAATTGCGCTCGCGCCCGCCGGTGCTGCTCGTGCACTTCATAGCAACTCGCGCGTGCCGCTCAACGCGATGACGGAAGCAGAGACGGCATTGCGGGCCGCCGGCGTTCCGGTCGAGACGTTGGCCTGCGCCGGCACCGAGCACTCCATCGACCAGGAGGGCTTGGTACGCGGCCGGGCTTTTCCTGCACCAGATGC
>CAWFEN010000011.1:0-213120 GCA_963814865.1 uncultured Alphaproteobacteria bacterium
GGGTGATCCATTCTGAAGGGTGCGTCCAGACGCTCGCCATTGGCGCTATCGCGGGTTTGGTGGGGCTGGTCTTGTGGGAGTTGCGTCACCGCAACCCGGTGGTCAATTTCCGCCCGCTGGGCGAACGCAACTTCGCGGCCTGCTGCATCATCATCTTTTGCGCTTATGCTGCGCTCTATGCGGCTAGCACGTCATTGCCCGCTCTGTTACTATACCTGTCTGGGCTACGCTGTATCAAGTGCAGGGCCGGTCATGTTGCCTGGCTGAACTTCTTTGCGGCGATAACGATGCCTATTGTGGGCCGCCTAATCGGCCTGAGAATGGATGCTGGCTGGCTGATAGCAGCGGGCCTGCTACTCATGACCGCTGGCAATTATTGGATGTCCCAGCTGAACCTGGACATCAGCCCCGGGCAGGCCGTCTTGGCCCCGAGTGGTCCTCGTTGCGGGGACTGGCGATGTGCTTTGCCCCCGCGAATGTCGCCGCCTATCTCTATACGCCGATGGCGTTGCGTGGTGCTGCCGTCGGCTTATTGAGCCTCCTGCGCAACGAGGGAGGCAGCGTCGGGGTGTCGTTGGCTCAAACCTTCCAGGAGCGGCGTAAGCAGTTCCACACGCTGCGTCTCGGCGAGTATCTCGATCCCTTCAACGCCGCCGCCAATTCCTTCCTCGCGACGCTAGGGCATTCTCCGTTCAGCAAACCGCCGATCCGGTGGCGGCACAGCAATTCGCCTGGCAGCAACTCGAAACCCGCGTCAGCAGCAGACTTCTGCGCTCGCCTATTTCGACTGCTTCTGGATGATCGCCGTGTTGACGCTCGCGACCGCCTTCTTGGTGCTGTTAATGAAGCGCTCCGTGGCTGAGAAAGGAGCCCACGTCGCCTCGGAGTGAATGTGTCCAATCCACTCCGCCGTCGCTACCACCTCAAACCTCGCATCAATGGCGGTTAAGAGGGCAGCTTTTGTTGGATAACTGGCTTTGGGGCCTGTCGCTCATCGCGCTGACCATGGCTGTTCATCTGACAGGCGTAACGCTCTTGGTGTCCGTGCTGCATCGTTTCCGGGTTCGGTTAGAGAGCCGGAGCCTTGGTTTTCCCCATGTGGTCGAAATGATGGTTGCGGCGTTTACTGCGATGGGGCTGCTGCTGGCCGTACTACACGGGATAGAGGCGGCGTTCTGGGCCGCGGCGTATTTGTGGCTTGGCGCGGTCGACTCGCCTGGGACCGCGATCCTCTACTCCGTCGACTCATGGCCACGCGAGGCGGCTCGGGGTTGATGCTGCAGGCGCACTGGCAGATGATGGGCGCGCTAGAGGCGGCCGACGGCATGCTGCTGTTCGGTATCAGCACGGCCTTCATTTTCACGGCGATGCAGCTCTATCTCCAACACCTTGTGCTTCTCGAGCGCCCGGGCGAGTCGTCAAAACCAAATAAACTCAGACCGATCTCCCCGCCGGCACGGCAGTTGCCGCCATTCCGTACCGCCAGAACGCTGCGGCCAAGCCGAAGTTCTTCCCTAAAACCTCTATAAGGGCCGAGCCCGCATCGAGCAGGGCATCGGCACGATCAAACGCTTCATACGCATCGCCTTGTGCCGCGAGAAGACCGCGCAAAACATCGCCGCCTTCATCTCGCTCGCCTGCGCCTTCATCCTCGTCAGATCCGTCCACACAGCCTAGAACTGATCGCCATCGGTTTCCGCGCCGTTCACCCCTGGGGCGCGCATGCGGCATGAGGCCGGCTGTGACACGGGTGGAGGGACACATGTCGCAGGCGCTTTGTATCTGAGCGCGCTGGCCATGTCGTGCCTCATCGAGTGGATTGTCGGCGACGAATGCCGCGCGCTCGATGACAAAGAAATGATCGAGGGGCTCGGGTCCGGCTGCTCAGGCTGCTCTGCCGCTCGACCGCCTGACGTTACACCTGCGTACGTTCACCCGCAGATCATCGGCCGGACGCTCGCTCTGGCGCCCAGCGAGCCGGTTGAGATCCTGGACCGCGAATACGCCGTTGAGACCTCGTCAATTTACTACAGCCCACCGCGCAGGTCATGGAAACGCGACGGCAATGGTCGCGCGTTTCGACCCCCGGCGATACCGACGAGAGGTACTCGATGTGTTCGCGGCAGGCGTTCTCACCGACTGGTGATCTTTCCGTTATGCTATGGCGATGGCCCAGCGAGTGCCGCCGTGTTCGCGACCGCATGCCCCTCGGGCTCTTACCCCAGAGGAGCAGGCCGCGCTCGAACGCGTCGTGCCAGCGTTCAGCACCATCCGCGAACTGCGCGGCCTGCGCCGGATCGAGCGATCTCGCTCGATACCTACGTCGGCCCGGCGAGCGCAGCGCGTCTGGCCGGCCAGATCCGACGCGGCGATTGCGAGATGATCGAGGCGGCGATGATGTTCTGCGACCTGCATCATTCCACGGCGCTCTCGAACCGGTCGCCGGCAGAGCACGTGCTGCCTCTGCTTGACCTGTCCTTCGATCAGGTCGTCCCCGCGGTCGAGCCCGAAGGCGGTCAGGTCCTCAATTTTTCGGCGACGGCGTCCTCGCGATCTTCGCGCTCGCTCGCGGCCCGGTAGTCGATCGCGCCGCCGCCTTCGCCGCGTCGCGTTCGTTTCTCGCCTGCCTCGATGCTCCGCCCGACGATAACGGCCCAGCTGCAGGGATCGCCCTGATCACGGCGAGGCCAGCTACGGCAATCTCGGCTCCGGCCGGCGGCTCATTTCACGGCGATCCGGCGGCCGTCAATTCGACGAGCCGGCTGCAACTATCGTGCGCGCCGTCTCCTGTCAGCGACTTATGTCGAGCACTTTGCCGATCTACTCGGCCGACCGGATGTGCGTTCCCCTCGGAGCCCACCTGGCGAAGGGCTTCACCGAGCCCATCGAGCTCTTCGGCTGGGGTGGTCGATTTTGGAGCCCAATCGATGCGGATAGACAGAATGAAAACCGGAATGGCCGGCTGTTCGCCGGGTGAACAACCGATGAAGCGTTGGGGCAGAACTTGGATGGGGCATGACCACCGTTCCCGCGGCGACGGCTGAGGCCGTTGTCGGTTTCGAAAGCGGTCCTCCGCCGCCGGGCCATGTAGGGCCTTGAGGTCATGCTCTTGGCTGACGCGCGTAAAGCGGAACTTGACGTTTGCCGTTTGCCGCATCACGTTTCCGCTGGTGATACGCAGTTTCCGCAACCGGGCGCTCAGGCGGTATTTCGAGGCCGGCGATCCGAGCGGGTTGAGCGTGCCGAATGTCGCGAGAGTCGGGCGCATGCTGCGCGCGCTCGACGCCGCGACCCGGCCCGAGCAACTGAACCTGCCGGGCTTCTACTGGCACGCGCTGCAAGGCGAAGCGCGCTGGACGATCCGGGTAACCGGGAACTGGCGGATCACCTTTGCGCTGGGATGGCGCCGATGCCGTCGCCGTCGATTTGGAGGATTACCATTGACGATCGAGCCGACGACCGGAACTGGGCTGCCGGCGATGCATCCGGGCGAGCTGTTGCGCGAGGAAATCCTGCCGGCGCTCGGCCGGCCGCGCGTCGAGATCGCCCGGCTTTTGGGCGTGTCGCGGCAGGCGCTTCACGCGGTTCTCGCCGAGCGCGCCGCGGTGACGCCCGACATGGCGCTGCGGCTCGGCAAGCTGTGCGGCAACGGCCCCGAGCTGTGGCTTGCCTTGCAGACCCGCTACGACCTTGAACGGCTGCGCCGCGAGAAGGCCGCCGAAATCGACGCGATCCCGACATTGCAGGCGGCATAGTGAGCGTCAAGCGACCTTGCGACCTATTCGTCCAGCGCCAATTCCCACTGCTCTCTGGGAACATGGGCTGATCGATCAGCAGATCGAGGAACTGGAGAAAGGTTTTGCTGTTTTGCCGGCTTGACACCGAGGATGCGGCGCCGCTGGGCGTCGTGCGCAGCGAGCCGCAATCGGTGCGGCGGGCGACAACGGGGCGTTAGCCGCAACGCGGCGGCTATCGGCGGAAAGCTCACCGGTGCTCCGGAAGCGCTGAACCGCGTGCAGATGGTGTCGTATAACGCTGGGGGCGAGTGTCGCGAAATCGAGCACGCGCAAAGTGCACTCGTAGCGTTAAACGACGTGCTCGGCAACGCGCTGGGCGATCTGCCGAAGGAACAACGGCGCACCAAGGCGGCATCGCCTCACCCTATTGACCGTATCTATCATGCGCTGGTGTTGGGTTGGGGGCGCGGCGGTGGCGGGCGAGCATTCAACTTCGAACCCGAGCCGGAGTATCGCAACGGCATGGCCCGGATCACGCCTAAATCTCGCGGCAATGCGAAACGGAAATTCGAAGCGATCGTACAGGTCTGTTACGAGACTATTGGCGCGCCGCGCGACTATGTCCCGGAGCGCGCAATAAAGGCATTTCGGCGATCACAGAAGGCCGAGCGCGCTCGGCGCGAGGCGATGGTGCAGGAGATGCAGGACGCGAGGCATATCGAGAATTTGACCTCGCGTCCGTGATTTCCGGGCGCTCTATCGCGATACCTCAGGCATTGCGCCGCTGCGGCGCACTGGCTGAGGTAGCCATATGCTCGACACTCTGCTCTCTGATCGCGAAGTCGCGCGGATCACTGGCCGCGCTCGGTCGACTCTGCAAAAGGATCGCTGCGTCGGGCGCGGCATCCCGTATGTCCGCGTTGGTGCGCTGGTGTGCTACCGCGAATCGACGTTGCCGCGTGGCTGGCCGCGCTGCCGACCCGCCGGTCAACCTCCGACCAGGAGAAGCCCGCGTGACCGCGGCCAAGATTGCCGCCGCACTCGGCGCGGCGCAGCGCTCAGGTAATGGTGGCGCTGCCCCCCCCGGCACACAACAGCGGCGGCGCCACCCTGGCGTTGCGAGACGGCGACGGCGGTATGATGTCGTCCATTGCCATGCGGGCTGCGGGCGCGACCAGGTGATTGCCGAGCTGTGCCGGCGCGGCTTGCTTGTGATCACTCAAGGATGCCTGCCAGGCAGCGCGATCCTGCCGAAATCGAACGGCGGCGAGCTGCTGACCAACGCGTCGATGGGCGCAGGCAACACCGGGCTGGGCGGAGCCGCGCATCTATGGCTTGGCGCTGTCGGCGACAGCGGCAACGGCAAGTCGCCCGGCGCCGATTGCCTGATGCGCGACGTGCTGCCGGTGATCGAGCGGACGATGCTCGGCGATTTCCCCGACCGGCTGCGGCGGTGGCGCGCCACCGTCGAGTTCGAAAAGGCGGCGGCCGAGCGGTGGCAACAAGAGGTTCGCCAAGCCGAAAAGACGGGCGCCCCGGCGCCGCTGCCGCCGATCGGGACGGCCGGTCCGGAGCCGCAGGCGCCGCGGCTGCGGCAGAACGATGTCACGATCGAAAAGGTTGCCCACCTGCTGGCGGCAACCGCGCCCAAGGGGCTGCTGATCGTGCGGGACGAGCTGGCGGGCTGGATCGCCGGCATGAACGCCTATAACGACGCCGGCCGCGCCTTTTGGATCGAGGCCTACGGCGGACGGCCTTACCGCGTCGAACGCGTCAAGCATCCCGAGCCGATCGTAATCCCGCGGCTCGCCGTCGCGGCCTATGGCGGCACTCAGCCGGACAAGCTCGCACTGCTGATGCGCGAAGCCGATGACGGCTTGCTCGCTCGCGTACTGTGGGCCTGGCCGGAGCCGATCCCGTTTCGGCTCGGCAATCAGGCGCCCGGTGTCGAATGGGCGATCTGCGCCCTTGATCGGCTCCGCGAACTCGACTTGCAACCCGGCGATCCGCCGTCGCCGATCATGGTGCCGCTGAACGATGAGGCGCGCGCGATGATCGAGGCCTTCGGCGGCGAGATGCAGCAGCGCCAGGCGAACGCCGGCGGGCCGCTGCGCTCGGCGATCGGCAAGGCGCGCGGTCAGGCGCTTCGGCTGGCCCTGGGGCTCGAGTTTCTGTGGTGGTGCGGCCAGGGAGCAACGACGGCGCCGCCGCGGGAAATTGGCGCCCGCGCCTTTGCGGCAGCGGCCATGATGGTCGCCGACTATTTCGTGCCGATGGCCGAGCGGGTGTACGGCGATGCCGCCGCGAGCGGGCGCGAGCGCGCCGCCGCGACGCTGGCGCGCTGGATCGTCGCCGAGAGGCCGGCAGAACTTCACGTGCGTCACCTGCAGACGGAATGTGCGGCTGCCGGGGCTGCGCAGCGCGGAGCAAATCCGCGCTGCCGCCGATGCGCTGATCGAGGCGGATTGGCTGCATCCTCCGGCGCAGGGAAGCGAGTTCGGGCAGCGCGGGCGGGTTGCCTATGCGGTCAATCCCCGGCTGCGGGAGGCGGCAGGATGAGCCGCTGGGCCGAGACGTTCGCCGCGCTGTCGGGAGGCGCTGACACTCTGGACACAATGCGACACTCTGAGGTGTCGCGTTCCATAGTGTCGCAGAGTGTCAACAGTGTCACGGCTGCGCCCGCCGCACCCGAGCCGTCGATGCCGCCGCCAGCCGATCGCGCCGCCGCCATCTGGGGCGAAGCCGAGGACGAGCGCGCCGCCATCGTCGAGCATGACGGCGACATCCTGCGCGGATGGGCCGAAGGGTTCGCTCGGCTTGATCCCGACCGGCCGCCCGCCGACGTACCGCCGTCGCGGTGGCAGCGCTTCGTCGATGACGTGGGCCTGTTCCTCGACCGTTGGGCCGACTATGCCGCGGCGCTCGGCTGGGCACCGTACGATCTGTTCGGGTGCGACCGCGACCGGCCGTTCTCCCGGATGGATCGGGCCGGGCTCTTGTGGCTCTTGAATGGCGATCGGCTCGTCATGCTCGCCGAGGATGCGGCGACTATCGAGACCCGCACCGGCGCGCGCCAGACTTGGCGACGCAAGCCGCGCGAACCGGGCCGGGTGCTGGTGTGGGAGCTGGTGCTGTGATCGGCAGGCCATACGCCTATCAGGAATATCCCAAATGGATACACGGCCCGAACGGCTCCGTGATCGTGCAAGATGCCGACGAAGAACGCCGCGTCCGGTTTGAGAACGCGAGAGACATCGGCCGCGAAAAGGCGAACTCGGTTCAACGGCTCGCGCCGATGAATTGGCCGTCGAACTGGCGCCGAGAATCACGCGCCTGCGGTCGGGCGGGAGCAGCTTGCGGGACATTGCCGCCGCGCTGAATGAGCACGGGATTCGGTCGGCGCGAGGGCGCCAATGGGGACCGGCGCAGATATTGCGGCTGCTCCGCCGGGCCGGAAATGCTGTTGCAACCGGTGCGATCCCAGACGATCAGCAAAAAAATGAGTTTTCAACCGTCTTATCAGTTAGTTAGAGCGAAACGCGCCGATTTTGGTTGATGATTTCGGAAAATCTGAGCGCAGAGGTACGCGATGGGCGGGTTTGGTTCAGGACGATACGGCGGGCCACCAACAGTCGAAAGCGGGTTGACACTCGACATCAACCGCCTTCTCCGGCACCGCAATATTGTTCCGGGTAGCCACGGCTTCGGCACTCTGAAATGGAGCAACGCCACGCAAAACGATGTTGGGCTCATGTACAAAAACGGCCGCGGCGGTCCAAGGGATTACGCAGAGGCATTGAAATGGTTTAAGAAAGCGGCAGATCAGGACTATAATTCGGCCCAATATAATTTGGGCCAGATGTATGTTTTCGGGCGCGGCGTGCCGCAGGATGATGCAGAGGCTGTAAAATGGTACCGCAAGGCCGCTGATCAGGGTTACGCGGAAGCGCAACTCAACCTCGGCATCTGCTACATGAATGGGCAGGGGATCCCCCAGGATCGCATCGCGGTACACATGTGGCTCAATCTTGCCGCCTCGCGTCTCTCAGCGGCGCAACAGGAACTTCGAGCTGAGGCGATCGCCGATCGCGATCAGATTTCTAAGCTGATGACCGCTGGTCAGATCGCGGAGGCGCAGAGGCTTGCCCGAGAATGGCGCCCGAAGTGACGCACCCCTGCCGCGAAACCGGCGCGACGGTTAAATGTCAAACGCGGCCTGATCCGGGTTTGGGTGCTATTCGCGGCGATCTGGCTCGCAATCGCAGGCGGAATTTGGGTTGCCTTATGGTCGGCGGAACTGGCGCAACTCGGCCGGGAGTTGGTCGCTTCGGTAAGGCCAGCGACGGATTATGACGCGCTCTGCGCGAAGCTCCGAGCACAGCGAGCGGCTGGCGGCCCTGTTGACCCGATCCCCGCTATCCCCGCGCTTGAGCTGGTTGTGGACAATGGTGTTGGCCGGGTTGTCGCCGCGCCCGGCCGTTGCCTCGTTGTCTTCGCCAAGGAAGAGGGCGTCGATTTGGTCCCCGTCGCGTTCAGGATCGTAGCGGGCGATGGCAGCAAGCTTCGGGAAATCGAAGATAGAGCCGGCAATCGGCGCCCGATTACCGATTTCCCGGCAGTACCGCCCGTGGAGCAAAGGATTGCCGGTCCCGACCGCGGGGGAATGTTCTGGAGCCTGGCTTTCATCCTTGGCGTGCCGGCAATCCTGTTTGTTCTCGGCTCAGGGATTTGGTGGGCCGCGATCGGGTTTAGACCGGGCCAGCCGCGGACGCGCTTGTAACCAACCCACGGACCGTCCGCGCCCGCGTCGCGGCCGGCGCAGAAGGTCTGCGCAACCCGGCAATGTGCGCATTCCGCAGGCGAGTTCGGGCCGTGGGATACCTTGGGGATACCTAGACCACGGCGGTTTTCGCGGCTTTCTCTCTATGCTATTGAAAAAATGGTGGGCGCGACAGGGATTGAACCTGTGACCCCTACGATGTCAACGTAGTGCTCTCCCGCTGAGCTACGCGCCCTTGCCATGGCCGGGACGGCGGGTGTTTAGCGAAAACGCGAGACCGAGGCAAGCGCGGGTGCCGCGCCAGTCGGGGAGAAGTGCGTTCGGTCACCAATTCAGGGGCTTGCGGCAGACCGAGTACCACAGCCCGAGATTCTGGTCGCGCCAATGCGGGTCCGCGCAGTTTTTCGCGACCATCGCCGCGGATTCGGTGGCGCTCGCCGGCGCCACCGGCGTCGCATCGGAACATGCCGCCAGAAAGACAGCCATCAGGGCCAGAATTCCCAGTCTCACCGGCGCGCCTCCTGTGCATCGGGACCGGATCGGAACAAGGGTGCCGCGCCCGCCCGACCCGCATCCACAGAACGAATGCTGCGGCCGGCGGTACGGCGATTTCAAGGCAGACCGGGCGCGGCAACACGCCTCCCGGCAAGCCGAGGCCGCGGCGAGGCTTTTGCCGCGGCCGATGCGGCGAGGTAGAGTCCCGCGTCGTCCCCCAGCGCGCTGGGGCAAGCGCTGCGACAGCGGAGTGGAACCGGATGAAGAGCGACGACAGGCCACGGAATTATCGCAAGGATACGCTGCTCACCCATCTCGGGCGCCACCCGGAGGCGCATCACGGCGCCGTCAACCCGCCCGTCTATCATGCCTCGACGATCCTTTCGGCCAACATGGCCGAGTGGGAGGCCAAGCGCCAGCCGGGCCAGCGGTTCGACGTCGTCCGCTACGGGCTGTTAGGGACGCCGACGACCTTTGCTCTCGAAGAAGCGGTGGCGGCGATCGAAGGCGGCTATCGCGCGATGCTGATGTCGTCGGGCCTGGCCGCGATCTCGGCCCCGCTGCAGGCCTGCCTCAAATGCGGCGATCATGTGCTGATGGTCGATTCGGCCTATGGGCCGGCGCGGAGCTTCTGCGACAAGGTGCTGACCCGTTGCGGCGTCGCCACGACCTATTACGACCCGCTGATCGGCGAGGGCATCGCCCGGCTGATGCGCCCCAATACCAGGGTCGTCTATGTCGAATTGCCGGGCTCGCTGACCTTCGAGGTGCAGGATGTGCCGGCGATCGCCGCGGCGGCGCACGCGGCCGGCGCCAAGGTGCTGATGGACAACACCTGGGCCTCGCCCTGGCTGTTCCCGTCCTTCGCCCATGGCGTCGACGTGTCGATCCATGCCGCGACCAAATACATCGTCGGCCATTCCGACGTGATGCTGGGCGCGGTCATCACGACCGAGGAGATGTACCTGCCGGTGCGCACGATGACGGCCGATCTCGGCCATTGCGCCGGGCCGGACGACGCCTATTACGCCTTGCGCGGCTTGCGCACCTTGAGCGTGCGGCTCGAACGCCACCAGAAGAATGCGCTCACGGTGGCGCGCTGGCTGCAGACCCGGGCGGAAGTGTCGCGCGTGCTCTACCCGGCCCTGCCCGAGGACCCCGGCCACGCGCTGTGGAAGCGGGATTTCCTCGGCGCCAGCGGGCTCTTCGGCGTGGTCCTGAAGCCGGCGCCGAAGGCCGCCGTCCATGCGCTGATCGACGCGCTCGACCTGTTCGGCATCGGCGCCAGCTGGGGCGGCTTCGAGAGCCTGATCCAACCGACCACGCCGGCGCGCATCCGCAGTGCAACGCGCTGGGAGGCGGAAGGCCCGACCCTGCGCCTCCATATCGGTCTCGAAGACCCGCAGGATCTGATCGAAGACCTCGAAAACGGCTTTCACGCCCTGCGCGCCGCCCGATGAGCGCCCCGATCCGCGCCGCGCCGATTTAATGGCGATACTGCTTTCGGCGGACACCGAAAAACAGCACACCGCAAAAAAAGCAGGGAAGCTTTGCCTGAGGGGCAAAGCCTCCCTTCTTGTCTGCCCCTGCGTTACGCCGCGTGCAGCAATTCCAGATAGTCTTCGTAGATCGTCATATTCTTGCCGAAGGAGATCGCCGCGGCCTGGGCGCCGCAGACGAGATGCATCCAGCGCCACGGCTCGCGGGTGGCGTGAAATTCCTCGACGATCGACTGGTGGTGCTTGAACGCGTGCATTTCGGTGAAATTGTCGTGGCACACGATCTCGGCAAGCCGCGCGATAAAGGCCTGCGGGTCGTAGCCGCACTGCACATATTGCGTGGCCAGGTTCACCGTCTCCTTGACCTCGGGCACCGCCCGCATCATCCCCAGATTGGTGACCGTGGACCAATCGGTCGGCGGCTGGTGGTAGATGCTGTAGGTGATCGCATCGAGCAATTCCTCCTGCGTGCGCGGCGGCAGGGCTGCGATCGCGGCCATATCGGGCTGCGGCGCCGGCTCCATGCGAGACGCGGTCGAGCGGATCTCCGGGCCTGACTGCCAGGTCAACAGCAGCAACAGCTTGTTGCGCAGGCTCAGCCCGTCGAGCCGCAGCAGGTAGCGCCGCAGATTTACGCTCGTATGCAGGTGGACATCCATCGGGTTCCCCCCGAGGGAGCGCAGGAACAGACCGGCAGCGCCGATCGACAGGGCCTCGCCGGCGCCTTCCAGGGAAAGCCCCCCGGCCAGCGCCTTGGCCATCAGCACGGGAATGTCGGCAAAGACGCCGACGCGCCCGATCGCTTCACCGAGTTCGCCGATCGCAGCCGTCTCATCCTCGCCGCTGCGCTGGCGGAGGATGCGTTTCAGCAGCTGGTGCTCCTCGATCAGCGCTTCGATCGCCGGCAGCGGCGAGGGCATCGGATTGTTCGGGGCAACCGGAGAACGGGTCACAAAACGCACCACCGGCCGCATCAGCGTCGGCAGATCCGCCTTGTCGAGGACACCGGTCTCCAGCGCGCGCCACACGGTGCCAGGAAACATGAAGTAATGGTCATCGTGGAAATTCTTCGGGATGGCGACGCTCAGCAGCAGATCGAAGGCTTCGATCCGGGGAGCGTGGTCCCACAGCCACAAGTAAAGGTGGTCCGCCTTGTTCCACTCGCCGCGCCCGACCGCCGTCAGAAAGGCCGCTTTGGTCTTTTCGACCCCGCCGGCATCCTCCGGCTCGAATGCGAGCAGGCTGTACGGTCCCATTGCCGGGTGGTGAATGTGCTTGTTCACCAGCGCCACGTGTTGCAGCACCGGGACAAAACGCTGCTCGCCCTCCAGGCGCTCGACCAGCGTCGACACCGCGTAGAGGCCTGCCATAGGGTGCAACGGGCCGCCGTGATGGCCCGGCGGCATTTCGGTGGAGCGGATCACCGCGAGCGCCGAGGCGGTCAGCATGGTCTGCGTCGGTACCCCGGCACGCAGCTTGTCCAGGGTGCGATCCAGAATCTCGCCGGGAGGAGTTTCCTCGATGAACTGGACCAGCGGTTCGATCGTGTCCGAATATTGGATACGCTGCGGCATCGGCATGGTGAACCCTCCGTTAGGTGCGGTCAGGTCTGGTTTGTCGAGAGGAATTCATGTTCGCTGGTCGTCCGGCGCACACCGCTTTCCCCTTGGCTACCTCCCTACCATTGCTGATAACGGTTCGACGCGGCGGGATCAAGCGCTACCGACCCCTCGAGGATACATGGCTGGTATCCGCATGCCTGTGTTCGGAGGCGGAAATGCGGGGTTTTCTACCGCGCCGGTGCCGGCACGGTGCCGCGGAGGAGGGAGGTGGGGGCCCGGATGACCAACACGCTTCTCACCCTGCACGACCCGGCGGCGGCGGAGCGGTATTACGCCGAGAGGCTGTGGCGGCGGGATACGCTGTATTTGCTATCGGCATATATTTTAGTTACACTTACGTAACACAGTTGCGTGTTTGGTCGGCGTTCGGTGAAAAATCGGAGAGATCGGAGGGAGTCAGGATGCACCTTCAGATTTGTCGCATTGCGCGACAGCGACGCTACGGGGCGATTGCCGGGCTCATCATCGTTATCGCCGGCCTCATGATCGTGGACGTTGCGCATGCCAAACCCGTCCTGACCACGCTCTATAGCTTCTGCGCTCAATCCGGTTGTCCGGACGGCTCCCAACCTTACGCGGGTGTAATCTTCGACAAGTCCGGCAATTTGTACGGCACGACCGAAGCAGGAGGCCCCCTTACCTTGGGTACTGTATTCAGGCTGTCGCCGCCCGCCAAGGGCAAGGATAGGTGGACCGAGGCGGTGCTGCATGGCTTTGTACATGGCCGTACCAACGGTGACGGCGCTTATCCCTTTGCTGGCGTGATTTTTGACGAGGCTGGCAATTTGTATGGCACAACCAGACGCGGAGGGAGTGCCGATGGCGGCGTGGTTTTCGAACTTTTACCACCGGCGAAGGGCAAGACCGCCTGGACTGAGAGCCGGCTGCATAGCTTTCCGGAGTGCACGGGCGTCCTTGATGGCTGCGGCCCTTCGGCTGCCGTGATCTTCGACGGCGCCGGTAATCTGTACAGCACAACCGCAGAGGGAGGTACGATCGGGAGCGGCGGGAGCGGGACAGTGTTCGAGCTGTCGCCGCCCGCCGAAGGGAAAACAGCCTGGACCGAGGTGCAGCTGCACCGCTTCAAGGGTGGCAGCGACGGCGATCTGCCCGCAGCCGGCGTGATCTTCGACCACTCCGGAAATTTGTATGGTGCGATCTATTATGACGACGCCGGTTTTCCAAATGAATCACTCGGAGAGGTGTTCAAGCTGTCGCCGCCAGCCACGGGCGAGAAAGGCTGGACTAAGGCTGTGCTTTATACCTTCAAGAACATCCGAGACGGCGAAGCTCCTGATGCCAATCTGATCTTCGACAATTCCGGTAATTTGTACGGCACGACCGTATACGGAGGTATTTACTGCGATGCCAGAGCCGCTACCAGTTGCGGCGTGGTCTTCGAACTGTCGCCACCCGCATCGGGGAAGACCAAATGGACTGAGAAGGTTCTATACAAATTCCGGGGCGGATCGAGCGACGGCACAGAGCCTACCGCCGCGCTGATACGCGACAAGGATGGCAATTTGTACGGGACGACGTTTTCTGGCGGCGATGCCAAAAAATGCCCATCCATTGGGTTTTTTGCCGGATGTGGTATTGTGTTCGAACTCTCGCCGCCGGCCAGAGGTACGACTGTCTGGACCGAGACGGTGCTGCATATCTTTACCGGCGGCAACGATGGAGCCAGTCCTAGTTCTGGCCTGATCTTCGACGGCAAAGGCAATCTTTACGGCACAACCTCAGGCGTAAATTCCCGTCAGCACGGCACGGTGTTCATGCTCACCCCGTGACGGACCGCACGCAATCTTGTATTCAGGTTACCGCTGGGCACCAATCTCAACCCGATCAGCGCCGCGCCCGAGACTGGCGCAATCTGTCGCTTTCGGGCTTACTTGAGGAGAGCCACCGACTGCTCGTAGCCAAGCCCAGCTCAAACCTCCTCTCCTCAAGATTGCCTTGAGCGGCTCAGTTCGGTTCATATGTCCGAGTATCTAAGCCCCTCCACCCATTGTGGGAGATGAAGGGGCTCAGCGCGCAGCGACGGGAGGGTGAGGCGGGCTCCCGCCGTAATGCGTGGTCGACACCCTGCTCACCCCGTGCTCTCTCGCCGCGAGTCGGGGGAGGAAAAAAGGCGAGCCACCGCCGATGACCAACACGCTTCTCACCCTGCACGACCCGGCGGCGGCGGAGCGCTATTACGCCGAGAGGCTGTGGCGGAGGGAGACATTTTATTCGCTGCTCTGCGATCATGCCGAACGGCGGCCGGCGGCGTTCGCGCTGCGCGACGGCGGCTGCCGGCTGACCTGGCGCGAGCTGCGCGCAATGGTCGACGCCGTTGCTGCCGATCTTCATGCGGCCGGGCTGAAGCGTGGCGAGCGGGTGGCGGTCTGGCTGCCGAACCGGGTCGAAGCGGTCGCGATCCTGCTCGCCTGCTCGCGCCAGGGCTATGTCTGCAACCCGTCATTGCATCGCAATTACCGGGTCGGCGAGATCGTCGAATTGCTGGCGCGCAGCCGCGCCGCGGCATTGTTCGCCGAGCCCGGCTACGGCGCCGACGCGAAGAACGCCGACATCTTCGCCGCAGCCGCAGCGCTGCCTTCGCTGCGGCGGATCTGCCGGCTTGGCGATGGGCCGCGTGAGGTCGCCGCCTTTCCGACCGCAATTGCGGACCTGCCGCCGGCCGACACCGACCCCGACAAGATCGTCTACCTCGCCTTTACCTCGGGCACCACCGGGACGCCCAAAGGCGTCATGCACTCCGACAATACGCTGCTGGCGAACGGCCGGGCGATGGTCGCCGATTGGGGTCACGACGAGCGCTCGGTATTGTTGAGCCTGAGCCCGATGAGCCACCACATCGGCATCGTCGCGGTAGAGCAGATGGTGGCGGCCGGGCTCGAGCTCGTCGTCAACGCGCCGCCGCCGGGCCTGACCCCGCTCGACTGGATCATCGAAACCGGCGCCACCTACGTCATGGGGGTGCCGACCCACGCGATGGACATCCTCGCCGAGATGCGGCGGCGCCGGCTCGACCGCCCCGACGGCGAAAAGCTGGGCGCCGTCAAGGTCTTCTACATGGCCGGCGCGCCGATCCCGCGCGAGACCGCGCAGGCCTTTCTCGACAGGGGCGTGTTGCCGCAGAACGTCTACGGCATGACCGAGAACGGCTCGCACCAATACACCCTGCCCGGCGACGACCCGCAGACCATCGTCGAGAGCTGCGGGCGCGCCTGCGCCGCGTACGAGATCCGCATCTGGGACCAGGACAATTCCGATATCGAAGCCGCGCCGGGCACGGTCGGCGAGATCGGCGGGCGCGGCGCCTGCCTGACCCTCGGCTATTTCGACGATCAGCGGGCAACGGAGGAATCGTTCAACCGGGCGGGCTGGTTCATGAGCGGCGATCTGGGCCGGCTCGATCCTAAGGGCTGTCTCGAAATCGTCGGCCGCAAGAAGGACCTGATCATCCGCGGCGGGCGCAACATCCATCCGGCGCGAATCGAGGATCTGACTATGCTGCATGAAGCGGTCGCCCGCTGCGCCGCCTTTCCGGTCGCCGACCAGCGGCTCGGCGAAAAGGTCTGCCTCGCGGTGATCCTGCATGACGGCGAGAGCATCGAACCCGACGCGCTGTTGGCGCATCTCGACCGCGCCGGCCTATCCCGCTACGACATGCCGGAATATTTCATCGCGCTGGACGCGTTCCCGTTGACCGCAAGCGGCAAGATCCTGAAGCGCGAGCTGGTCGCGTGGGCCAAGGGGGGCCGCATCGTGCCGGCGCCGATCCGCTGGCGGGGAGCCTGATCCGATGACGGTGCATCTGGTGCGCATGGACAAACTCGCCGTGGTCACGCTGGATCGCCCCGAGGCGCTGAACGCGCTGAGCTTTTCGCTGCTGCGCGAGCTCGCTGCCGCTTTTGACGAAACCGCCGCCGGCGATGCCCGCGCGCTGCTGATCACCGGTGCCGGCGACCGGGCCTTCTGCGCCGGCGCCGACGTCACCGAACTGATGGGCCGGCCGCTCCAGGCGGCGCGCGACGGGGCCGTCCTCGGCCAGGCGGTGATGGCCAAGCTCGACACCCTGCCGATCCCGTCGATCGCGCTGATCAACGGCTACGCCTTCGGCGGCGGGCTCGAGCTGGCGCTTGCCTGCACCTTTCGGCTCGCGGCATCCGGCGCCAGGCTCGGCCTGCCAGAGATCAAGCTCGGCCTGATCCCCGGCTATGGCGGGACGCAGCGCCTGCCGCGCCTTGTCGGCGCAGCGCGCGCTCTCGAGATGATTCTGACCGGGCGCACCGTCGCCGCCGAAGAGGCGCTGGCGATCGGTCTCGTCAACCGCATCGTCGACGGCCACCTGTTGACGGCCGGCAGGAGCTTCGCCGACGAGATGACGGGACACAGCCGGATCGCGCTCGGCCTCGCTCGCGACGCTGTCCGGCGCGGCCTGCAGATGTCGCTGTCGGAGGGCCTGGCGATCGAAGCCGACCTCAATGCCCTCGCCTTTCAGACCGGCGACGCCGCGGAAGGCATGACCGCCTTCATCGAAAAGCGCAAGCCGGCATTCCGCGATCGATGATGACAACCGGTGTCCTTCACGAGCCTTTGGCGCTCTCGGCCCGCTTCAGCGCTTCGACGACCGCCGGGCGGTGACCCTCGGCTGCCCAGCCCACGGCATCGCGCCCGGTGTAGTCGGTCTTGGCGGTGCTGGCGCCTTTGGCGAGCAGGGCGCGGACGAGATCGAGATTGCCGCGGCTCGCCGCGATCATCAGCGGCGTCATCCCGTCCTTGTTCTGCGGATCGACCGCCGCGCCCACCTCGAGCAGCAGCTTGGCCGCCTCGGTCTGGTTTTGATCGGCCGCCAGGTGCAGCGGCGTGTCGCCGAGCGCGTCCTCGACATTGAGCTTGGCATTTGCCTTGACCAGGATCGCGATGATCTGGAGATTGCCGTTCATTGCAGCGTAATGCAGCCCGGTGCGCGACTGGTCATCGGTCTCGTCCGGATTGCCATTGCCGCCGCCGACGAGATGGCTGACGAGAGCTGCATCGTTCTGCGCCGCGGCGCGGGCTACATTCTCGTAATAGGTGCTGAACGGATTGAAATTGAGCTGGGCGCGAGCAGCGGGACCGCCAAGGGCGATGGCGACCGCTGCGAGCGCGAGGATCGCGGTCCGGCGCGTGTTCATGACACTCTCCTCGCTTCGGGGCACGGATGCGGCCCGGCGAGCCAATCGAGCGCGTCCTCGACGCTCTCCACCGCTTCTCCCGGTTCCGGGAACGGTCGCCGCACCATGACGACGGTCAGGCTGAGCTCGCGCGCGGCGATGATCTTGGCTTCGGTAGCCGCCCCGCCGCTCGCCTTGCAGACGAGCACGTCAATCGCATGACGCTCGATCCGGTGGCGTTCCTCGGCCAAGGTGAAGGGCCCGCGGCCGATGACGACCTGGCAGAACCGCAACGGTAATGGCCGGCGCGGCGGATCGACGAGGCGGACCAGAAAACGCACCCCGGTGGCGGCGGCAAAGCAGGCGATCTCGCCGGCGCCGACGGTGAGCCAGGCGCGCCGCGCGATGCGGCCGACCACCGCGGCGGCCTCCGCCATCGTATCGACCTCGATCCAACGGTCGAGCGGATGGCGGCGCCAAGCCGGGCGCAGCAGCATCAATCGCGGCACCTGGGCTGCCTCGCTGGCGAGGCGTGCCGCGCGCGAAATCCGGGCGGCGAAAGGATGGGTTGCGTCGATCAGCCGGTCTATGCCGTGCTCGCCGAGATAAGCCGCCAGGCCCGACGGCCCGCCAAACCCGCCGATGCGGACCCGGCCTGGGATCGGACCCGGCCGCTCGGTCCGTCCTGCGAGCGAGGTGGTGACGTCAAGCCCGTCGCCAAAGCGCGCGACGGCAGCGCGAGCGAGGGCTGCCGCTTCCGCAGTCCCGCCAAGGATCAGCAGCGCCGGTGCCGTCATCCGCCGACTCGCGCGAGAAAGCCGCCCGCGCGGTCGACGACCGCAATTTCGACCGCGGTCCGGCCGCTGAGGGTCGCCAGCGCGACCTCGCGCGCGCGCCGTGCGACGCCGCCGGCCAGACCCTCCCGATCGGCGCCGGAGATGGCAAGGATCTCCGCCGCACCTGCGGCATTGCGCGCCGCCTCGCAGGCCTCTGCGTCGGCGCCGAGCCCGGCCAGCATGTCGGCGAGCGCGGCGGTATCGACCCGGCTGCGCGCCGAATGGAGATCCAGATGCCCGGCGGCGAGCTTGGCAAGCTTGGCAAAGCCGCCGGCGATCGTCAGCCGGTCGATCGGATGGCGGCGCAGATATTTCAGGGTGCCGCCAACGAAATCGCCCATATCGATCAGCGCATGGTCGGGAAGATCGTAGAGGCGTTGGACGGCGCGCTCCGAGGTTGCGCCCGTCGCCGCCGCAATGTGGCCGATCCCCGCCGCGCGAGCGACATCGATCCCGCGCTGGATCGAATGAATCCAGGAGGCGCAGGAATAAGGGACGACGATGCCGGTGGTGCCCAGGACCGAGAGGCCGCCGATGATGCCGAGCCGCGCGTTCATCGTCTTTGCAGCGAGGCGATCGCCGCCGGGGATCGAAATCGTCACCATCACATCGGGCGACGGGGCGCCCTGTTCCGCCGCCGTTTCGGTGAGCGCCTCGCGGATCATCGCGCGCGGCGCCGGGTTGATCGCCGGTTCGCCGATGGCAAGCGCGAGCCCGGCGCGGGTGACCGTGCCGACCCCTTCGCCCGCCGCAAAAACGACGCCCGAGCCCGGCGGCCCCCAGGCGATTTCGGCGATCACCAGCGCGCCATGGGTCACGTCGGGGTCATCGCCCGCATCCTTGACGATGCCAGTGCGGGCGTGGCCCTCGCAGAATTCGGCCAGCGCCAGCGGAAAGCGCGCGCTCCCGCCACGCGGCAGGCGGATCGAGACCGGGTCGGGAAAACGCCCCGAGAGCAGCGCCGCAAACGCCGCGCGGGCGGCGGCCGCGGCGCAGGCGCCCGTCGTCCAGCCGCGCCGCAGCGCTCTATTATCGTGCCCTGCCATGCTCCGATCTTAGCAAAACCGGCGCGGATGACTACCTTGTGGCCTCTTGCCATCCGGCTTTCTCCTCGCAGGTCTGGTAGGGACCTCTTGTGATCGACAGTGCGCGTCTCGGTCTGCCGGAATTCGAGACCGGCCATGTCTGGCTGGTCGGCGCCGGGCCCGGCGACCCCGGACTCCTCTCGGCGCTGGCGCTGCACGCCCTCTGTCACGCCGACAGCGTCGTCTATGACGCGCTCGTCGATCCGCGCATCCTGCGCCTGGCGCGTTCGGGTGCCGTGCTCGATTACGCCGGCAAGCGCGGCGGCCGGCCGTCGCCGAGCCAGCCCGACATCTCGGCGCGGCTCGTCCGGCTCGCCCGGACCGGTAACCGTGTCCTGCGTCTGAAAGGCGGCGATCCCTGCGTTTTCGGACGCGGCGCCGAGGAGGCTTTGGCGCTGGTCGCTGCCGGGGTTCCGTTTCGGATCGTTCCGGGTATCACCGCCGGCATCGGCGGGCTCGCCTACGCCGGGATCCCGGTCACCCACCGCGACACCAACTCCGCGGTCACCTTCGTCACCGGCCACAACAGCAGCGGCGCGGTGCCCGACCGGATCGATTGGGACGCCATCGCCCGCGGCGCGCCCGTCCTGGTGCTCTATATGGCGCTGAAGCATCTCGCCGCCATCGCCGATCAGCTGATCGCCGGCGGCCGGCGCCGCGACGAGCCGGCGGCGGTGGTGAGCCGCGCCACGACCTCGGCGCAGCGCGTGCTGGTGTCGACATTGGGCGAGGTCGCTGCGGCCTCGGCGGGAATTGACACGCCGGCGATCATCGTCGTCGGCGAGGTCGTCCGAATGCGCGCGGCGCTCGATTGGCTTGGCGCTCGCGACGGCCAGACAGGTGATTCCGATCCCTCCGGATTTCCCTAAAGTCGGGCCGCATCATAGCCATCTGCCCCACATTCTCGACAAACCGTTTGGCATCTCCTACCTGAGGGCGACGCACGACGCGAAACGCCACACCGACAGAGGACCAACATGGCGGCACCGAACACGACTGATGATCCGGCGAGCGGCGCGCTTCGACTATCGCATCATGGGCAGAGGCGTCCGCCCCGATGCAGGACGTCGAGGCGGATCGAGGGATGAGATCCGGCGATCATCGCAATCATTGCGATCCCGGCGGCGATGGCTGACATGCTTGCGTTTCTCGGCCGCCTTCCGACCGCCGATCGGCTGATCGCGCGGGCGCGGCGCCGCACGGGTTTGAGCGAGTTCGGCGATACCTCGTTCGCCGAGCCATTGCGGGTCTTCCTGCGCGCCTGCCGCGAGGAGGCGGATCTGAGCCTGTTCGGGCGCATCGCTGTGCGCTGGGATACGCTGCGCTTTCTATCGAACCTGCTGCGGCTGCACGAGGAAGAGACGCGCCGGCCGGAAATTCTCGATCAGCCGATCGAGCGGCCGATCATCATCGCCGGGCTGCCGCGCTCCGGCACCACCTTTCTGCATAGCCTGCTGGCCGAGGATCCGGCAAATCTCGTGCCGCGCGTCTGGCAGCTGATCCATCCCTACCCGCCGCGAGAACCGGGCGCCGACCGCCGGCCGCAGCGGGTCGCCCGGCAGCTGCGCATGTTCCACATGCTGGCGCCGGAGTTTCGCCATCTGCACCCGATCGCGGCAGGCTCGCCGCAGGAATGCTCCGAGATCACGGCGCATGTGTTCGCCAGCCTGCGCTTCGACAGCACCTATCGGATTCCAAGCTATCGCCGCTGGCTCGATGCCGCCGGGCATCTGAACGCTTATCGGTTTCACAAACGCTTTCTGCAGCACCTCCAGCACCAGGCGGGCCGGCCCGGGCGCTGGGCGCTCAAATGCCCCGACCACATCTTTGCCCTGGCCGCGATCCGCAGCGTCTATCCCGATGCCCGGCTGGTGTTCGTGCACCGCGATCCCCTGGCGGTCCTGCTGTCGGTTGCCCGGCTGACGGGGGTGCTGCGGGAGCCGTTCACGCGCCGCGTCGACAAAATCGAGATCGGCCGCGACGACAGCAGCCGTTGGCTCGCAGCCACCGAGCTGATGATCGCCGCGGCCGATGCGGACCGGTTCGGCGAACCGATTTTCCACGTGCACTATCCGGACCTGGTGAGCGACCCGCTGGGAACCGTGACCGCCATCTACCGCCATTTCGGGACGGCTCTCGGGCCCGAGGCAGCCGCACGCATCACCCGGCTGGTCGCGGCGACTCCCGCCGGCGGCCGCCGTCCCCGCAGTTATCGCTTCGAGGATCACGGCCTCGACGCCGCCCGCGAGCGCGAGCGCTATGCGCGCTATGTTGCGCGCTTCCGCATCCGGCCCGAGGTCGCGGCAGGTCGGCCGCCGCCGGCGAGCCATTTCCCCAAGCTGGCCCCGCGGCCGTCGGTCGGGTCGGGCGACTAGGCTGCATCGGGCGCGGCGGTCACCGCTAATATCGCCGGCCGCGGCACGCGCCGTCCGCAGACGGGGTCGGCATCGCTGCCAGCAGCGCCGGGATGAAGACGAGGCTCGCTATCAAGGTGCAGCCGAGGCTGGTCAGCAGCAGCGTGCCCATGCTCGCCGTGCCGGGATGCTGCGACAGTGCCAGCGCGCCGAAGGCGGTGCCGGTGGTCAATGCCGAAAACAGAATGGCGCGGGCCGTCGCCGAGCCCAGCACCGAGGTTTGCCCGGCTCGCCAATTCATCACGAAATAGACGTTGAACGACACGCCGACACCCAAAAGCAGCGGCAACGCGATGATGTTCGCATAGTTCAGCGGCAGCGGCAGCACTACCATAACGATCACGGTCATCAGCGACGACAGCAGCAGCGGCGCCAGCACCAGCGCCACATCTCGCCCGCGTCGCAGGGCCGCGAACAGGATCGCAGTGATCGCGGCAAGGGCGGCGATCGCGGCGGAGCGGAAGGCTCCGACAATCGTCCTGCTGGTCGCCTCGATAGTCACGGCGGAGCCGCCGGCATCGGGTGCCACCGCGGTCACTTCGGCGACGAATTCGGCAAGACCTCGACTGCTCCGCGCCTGCGGCTTCGGCAGCACCTGGATGCGCGCGCGCCCGTCGGGCAGGAGCCAGTCCCGGGCGAGGTCTTGCGGGATGGTCCGGAGCGTCACCGGTTGCGCCTCGAGCGCGGTGCGCAACTCGTCGAGCTGCGCCGGCAGAAAGCGGGTCAGCGCCCGGTCGGCGGCGAGCAGAACCGGGTCGGGCGCGGCGGCGAGCCGGCGCAGATCGCCGGCGATGGCCGCGAGCAGATGATCGCGCGGCGCCTTCGCCAGTGCCGGCTCGATCTGTGCGAAGGCGGCCCTGGCGGCGCTGCGAATCGCAGCGGCCGTGGCCGGTGCGGCGGGCCCGTGCGGAGCGAGGGTCGGGCCCAGGAGAGTGACCGCATCCGCGATCTGGGCCAGCTTCGCCGGCTGGTCCTCGGGTACGAAACTGTTGATCGACAAGACCCCCGAAACCAGCGGCAGCGCTTTCAGTCGTTTCGCCAGACTGGCGGCGGCGGCCGCATTCGGGGTCAGGATGTCGATCGTGAACGGGTTGGTCAGCGGCGAATCCGTCAAGTCGTGGAGGGTCCGCATCGCTTCGGTATTCGGGTTCTTGGTATGCAGCGGGTCGGCATCGAAGCTCAGCCGCGGCAGCAAAACGACGCCGAACGCCGCCAGCATAGCGAACACGATCAGCATCGGCCGGCGGCGGCGGCGGACCAGCCCGTCGAGCGGCGCCGCCCAGCGGAAACCGACCTCCGCAGCCTCGCCATATGGCCGGAAAAGGCTGATCGCGGCAGGCAGAAAGGTCAGGGTGCACAGGAACGCGATCAGCATTCCCGCCCCGGCGATCAGCCCCAGCTCGGCGACGCCGCGAAAGGCAGTCGGCACAAAGGCGAGAAACCCCGCCGCGGTAGCCGCCGCCGCCACCAGGATCTGTCCGCCGACGCGACGGCCGGTCTCGGCCAGCGCGGCGGCCGGGTCGGAATGGCGATGCCGCATCTCGCGATAGCGCACGCAGAACTGGATCGAGAAATCGACGGCGATGCCGATGAACAGGATCCCGAAACCGACGGAGACCAGGTTCAGCGTCCCGACCGCGGCCGCGGCAAACAGCAATGTCAGCATCAGCCCGAGCCCAAGCGTCAGCAGGATCGGGACGATCAGCCGCCACGACCGGACGGCCAGAAACAGCCACAGCGCGATCAGCAGGACGCTGCCGATCATGCCTTCGACCGCGCCTTGCGCGACGCTGGCGAATTCCTCGTCGGCGAGCGCCACGCTGCCGGTGACGCGCACGCGCGCATCGCCCGATCTGACGAATTCGAGCTTTGCCGCGGCGTCGCGGATCGCCTGCGTGGCGGCTCCGCCCGGCTCGAGCCGGGTGTGATCGAGAACCGGCTGCGCCAGGACGAATTTGTATGGACCACTTAGATCGGCGACCTTTCCGCCGAGCAGCCGGGTCCACGACAGCGGCTGCGGATGGCCGGCGATCGCGGCGGCCATTGCCCGGTGAAACCCTGTCAGCGCCTCCCGGTAGGGTCCGAGGTCGACCTGCCCCTCGATCACCCCTTTTCCGAGCAGCGAAAGCGCCGCGAACAGCCCCCGAGCACTCGGGTCCCTCGCCAGTTGCCCGAGAAAGGGCTGGGCGTCGATCGTCCGGTCGAGCAGCGATTCGAGCTGTTTCGTATCCAACAGCAGCAGCCCTTCCTTGCGCAGAAAGGGCAAGGCGTCGGGACGGCTGACTGCATGAAAATGCGCGTGGTCGGCCGCCATCGCCTGGGCGAGCGCGGCAGCAGTGGCTTCCGCCTCCTCCGGTTCTTTCGCGTCGATCACCGCCACCAGCAGATCGGTGAATTGCGGGAACTCTGCCTTGAAGGCCGCCGCGCGCTGGCGCCACGGCAGGCTTTCGGCGAACATCCGGTCCGTATCGGTGCTGATCCCGAGATGGCTCGCCGCATAGGCGCCGGCGAAGGCGGCGAGCGCAGCGGCAGCCACAACGACGGCGACTGCGTTGCGGCGGCATCGATCGACGAGGCCGGCGAGCAAGGACTGGAAGCTCATCGGACACCGAGCTGGGCGATACTGGTCCGTCGCGGCCGGTCCGGCAGGTTCAGCCGGGATCCGACCGATCGTCGCGGAGCTCGGCGGCGCCGTCGTGATAATCGGTTCAAGCCCGCAACGCTATCGCAAAACGCGTCGCAGCAACCCGGCGGTCCTGCTCCTCGGGCAGGAACGCCTTCCGGCCCTGATTTTGGAGACACCTTGCGCCAGTTTTGGTACCATCGTGCGGATACGCGGCATCAATCCGTCATTTCCGCGTCAATCAGATGGCCACGCTGCGACAAAAGAACCGCACACAACCCGTCAACGGAATAAATATCGCCACGGCGAGTCCTAACCTGCATCGGTAGACCTTGGTGCCGCCTGCCGGCCCCTGTCGAAGGAGTCCCGGCGGCTCGCTGTGTGGTGGAGCAAACATGCCTCTGTATGACACGATCCCCGTAGAGCAGGGCGAAAGCGCGATCGTGGTCTCGCTGCCGCCGCCGGATACTCAGAGATGGTCGCCTCGGCGCAAGGCTGCCGTCGTCGCAGCCACCCGCGCCGGCGCCATCAGCCGCAAGGAAGCGTGCGAGCGCTACCTGCTCTCGCTCGAGGAGCTCGCCGCCTGGGAGGCGGCACTCGACAAAAATGGCATCCCCGGTTTGCGGAGCACACGCCAGCAGAGTTACCGCTACGCCTCGCTCGGCAAGGAACGCGAACGGCTGCGGCGTGCATAGGCCGGAGAAGACAAACTCGAGCAGACTGGGGCGTATCCATTCGCGGCCCTGTCGGCGCCAGGGTAAATAGCGCGCCAGCCCATGCCCCTGTTCTCGTTTCCCGAAGACGTCCGCTGGAACGCTGCGCTCGATGCCGTCGAGTTCGGTGTCGCGATCGGCGAATACCGAGGCGTCGTCCGCGTCCGACGGGAGGTCTTCCGGCGATTGCTGGAGCAAAGGGCGACGCCCGAGAAGTGCATTGAAGCCTACCATCTCTGCCGCACCGAGCTGGAGCGGGCGGCCGAAGCGAAGCTGCGCCGGCGCGAACTGACCGGTGACGGCAATATCGAGCTGACCGGCCGCGAACTCGGACGCGCCGGCCACAGCTTCGGCTAGGATGCGGCGGGATCATCTTCCGGTTCCGGATAAGCGAGCGTCGCGTCGGGCAGCAGGTGGGCGCCGGAGCCGAGCATCGTCGGATCGGCTCTGCCGGACCCCATAACCCCTCCCGCCAGCGGCACAATCCGCCCACGCCGGCAGGTGACGATAGCCGATCCCAGCCGCGGCGAGCTCTGATGCAAGCATTTCCGGGCTGCATCGCGGATTCGCCCGTGAACGCGGCACCGGGTGTACATCGGCGAAGAGATCGACTGAAACCCGGTCAAGCAAGATCATCAGCTCCGCGATCCTGCGCGTTGAATGGCCGATCGTGCATATCGTCGACGGCGGCACCGCGTGTCTTCTGTCGACGATCGGGCAGCTGGCCTCCGTGGAAAGGTTAAGATCCGGAGGGCCGGTTTGCAAACCGCGATGCCGAGGTTAAGATCGTCAGGTGGGAGGACCGGGATATGGATCAACGCTCAATAGAAAAACACCTGCGCAGATGGCTTCGCCGCGGCAAGTCGAACCCCGATCCCTTGATTGGCGACGCAGACGAACAAAGGTTCCCGCGCGGACGGGTTCACAATCCGATGACCGATGACGGGCTACCGGTAGAGGGGCAGGTTCACAAGGAGTGGGACCCGAACAAAGGCGGCCTTCCGACCTTCTTTGGAGCGCGGGTATCGAGGTCGATGAACGCGCCCGCCTGGTCCCGGCCACGGGCTACGATATTGTGCGAACCGCCGTTACCCGCGCCTGATCCGATCCGATCTCGCAGAACCCGCGCGGATTCCACCGCGCGGCGTCCGCCGGCCGGCGTGCGTTGACCGGCGTGCCGGCGGCTTTGCATAATGCTTTGGAGCGGCGCAGCAGAAGCGCTTCGAGGCAGAGGAGGGACGCATGCCGGGCAGCTTCGTCATCGCCAACTTCCGACACGTCGCCGACGGCTTGCAGGAAGGCCAGTTTGCGGTTGGCGAGCGTAAAAGGGCAGCGAGCCTCGACGCCCTCGATCCGATCTACCGGCAGTTGCTGGACCGTCCGATCGTCCAGACGCTCGGCATCGTCGGCCCGGATGGCCGGCCGAGCCTGACGCCGATGTGGTTCGACCATGAGGACGACAAGATCCTGGTGAATACCGCGTCCCATCGCAGCAAGTGCGATTGGATCCGCAAGAGCCCGCGCATGACCAGCCTGCTGGTCAATCCCGACAACGCCTATCACTGGGTTCAGATCAAGCACACGGTGGAAAAGGAGCTGCGGGAGTGGGAGCCGGACGGCGGCTGCGTCACCCGGCAGCTCGATCGGATTTGGACCAAATACACCGGCAATCCGCCGCCCTACGGTCTCCGCGACCCGAAGATCGAAGAGAAGCGAGTGTTGTTCGTCTGCCGTATCGACCGCATCGCCACGTTCGGGAAGCCTTAGCCCCGAGAGGCGCCTGCCGCCTGGCTCGCTTTCGGCGTTTCGAGGCCGGTCCTCGCGCGGTCTCCAGCCGATCCGTTCTTGGCGCGCCGCCGCGATCCTGCTATCAATGCCCGGTGGAACGTTGGCGATGATTCTGCGGTCGGCTGGGCTGCCATGTCCGTCGCAGGTCGCCGCGGCGGAAGCACGCTCGTTGAACGCCAAGGGAGGATCGAATGGCCATATTCACACATGTCACGGTCGGTACGAATGATCTGGCGAAGGCGCGCGCGTTTTATGACAGCGTGCTGGCGCCGCTCGGGTTGAAGCGCCTGAACGATCTTGGCGACAACGGCTCGATCTGGGGACAAGGCGATCCCGAGTTTTTCGTGTTGAAGCCGGCCAACGGGCAACCCGCGAGCCATGCCAATGGCGGCACGATCAGCTTTGTCGCACCCAGCCGCGCCGCGGTCGCGGAGTTCCACAAGGCGGCTCTGGCCGCCGGCGGCCAGGATGAAGGTGCCGTCGGATCGCGCAGCTGGAAGCCGAACGCCTATGCCGGCTATGTCCGCGATCTCGACGGCAACAAGCTCGCGGCGTACTGCTTCCAGGCGGAGTAATCCTCGATATCCGTCGGCTGGGCCCGGTCGATGCCGGGCCCGGCATCGACCGGTGCTCGGCGTCGGTGTTGACTCGCGCCGGCTTCTGATGCACCGATCCCTGGGAAACATCTGTCTTCGCCAGGGAGGAGATCATGGCGTCACCGAAAAAGCTGTCGCATATCGTGTTGCAGACCAACCGCCGGCGCGAGATGATCGATTGGTACTGCACGGTGCTCGGAGCCGAGATCCTTTACGAAGCCGAGCGCATCTCGTTCATCAGCTATGATGACGAGCATCACCGGGTTGCCTTCCTCGACCCCGGGCCATTGACGGAGCGGGAACCGGACGGGCCCAGGGCTGGAAAAGAAGCGGGCCTGCATCACGTCGCGTTCACCTTCGCCGGTCTCGACGATCTGACCGACAACTATTTGCGGCTCAACGAGATCGGCATCCGCCCGCACCGCTGCGTCAATCACGGCGTCACGACCTCGATGTACTATTACGATCCCGACCACAATCAGGTCGAGCTGCTGGTCGACAATTTCGCGACCGCGGCCGATGGCCAAGCCTACATGCGGCAGCGCTCGGCCACCGACAAGAACCCGGTCGGCATCGTCTACGAGCCCGACGAACTGGTCGCGCGCGTGCGCGCCGGGCTGCGCGTCGAGGAACTCGCATCGATCAACTGAAACGCGCGCAACATCCGCGGACCGCCGCCTCGCCGGGGTGAAGACGGCGCCGCGGCGGCCGTGCTGCTAGCGCATCGTCGATTTTCCGGTCGGGACGATCCGCGTCACGACGATCGCCGAGCGGTCGAGGCAATCGGGGACGCGCGGCGCAATCTTTTCTTTCCAATAGTCGCTGTCATAGACCGCCTTGTAGAGCGCCTCGCGCTCGGCTTCGCTTTCAAAGCGGCGCAGCCAGACATAGACGGACGGGTCGGTCTCGCCGCGAAAGCTGCCGCAGATCACCATGCCCTTGGACACCTGGAAGGGAATGATCTCCTCTTCCATGATCCGAATCCATTCGTCGATCTTGCCGGGCAGAACCTTGTATTGACGCAGTTCGTAGAAGGCCATGGCGCGCATCTCCTGTCGACTTGGGGCGGGCCATGATAACGGCCGGCCATAGCGGGCGGTAGCGGCGGCGGCGCCCGTGCCCCGGGGTTGCGCCGGGGCACGGATACGGTCGGCCGATCCTATGACGGCATCTGGCCCATGAAGTCGCGCTTGCCGATCTCGATGCCGAGTTGGCGCAAGAGATTATAGGCCGTCGTCGTATGGAAATAAAAATTCGGCATCGCCAGATGATAAAGATAGACTTGGGCGCGGAAGTGGCGCGGCTGCCCACCCTGGACGATGGTAACCTGTGAATCCTCTTTGCCGTCGAGCTGGTCGGGCTTCAAGGTCTTCAAAAAATCGACGGTCTTGTCGATCCGCGTCTGCATCTCGGCAAAGCTGGTGTCGATGTCCGGCAGTTTGGGCACCTCGACGCCGGCGGCACGCCCGGCGCCAAGCGCATGCTCGCTCGCCTGCCGGACCTGCCGGGCCAATGTGAACATGTCGGGATAAAGCCGCAAATTCAGCACGGTGGCGGTATCCCACTTCTTCTCGGTCGCATGCTTTTCGGCCTTGTCGAGCACCCCCTTCAGGCCGCCGAGCAATTGCAGAAACGTCGGCACCGATGCGTGGTACATGCTGATGGCCATGAAACATTCCTCCGGTTGTTTGGTTAAGGTTGACGCCGTGCCCATCTTAGCGGCGCAGGCGACGGGCGTGAAGGCGCGATCGGCCGCACGGTAAACGGCGGCACGCTCGACGGCAGAGGGAGGCCGCTCTACTCTCTCCCGGTGCGAACGAGAGGAGGCGCCGGCGTGGCGACGGAAAGGCGGCTCGAAGCACGTCAGGTCGAGGAGATCTTTCTCGCTTTCGCCGAGGCCATGCGCGAATTGCCGCCCGATATCGAGGCCGGCTGGCTCGACGCCCACGGCGATCTGCGCCTGGCGCCCGACATCGCCAGGAAATTGCGCACGGCGCGGCGGGTGCGCCAGCTGCTGCAGGAGTTGCGGCAGCGCGACAGCGGGGGCTGATAGGGAGCGCCGACCGCCGCTGCGCTCGTTACTCGCCCGCCTGCTTGGGCCAGATCGCCTTGGCGCTCGCGAATTCTGCCGGGGCAACGGTTACCGGCTCCCCCTTCTGCCACTGTACCGTGATCAGCGGCGCGCCGACGCGGCGGCCCCTGGCGTCGAATTGCAGGTGACCGCCGGGGAAAAACCGGGCCGGGCCGGCGTCCGTATCCATCGCGTGGATCGCCGCATTAACCTTCTCACGGTCGGCGACCCCGGCCGTTTCGAGGGCGGCCGCAACGATCATCACATGACCGTAGCCGCACAGGCTGTCCTGGGTCATCCACGGCTCACCGGTCCGCTTCTTGAATTCTGCGATCAGCTCCGTATCGCCCTTGCCCGGCCAGTTCGCGACCACCGTCATCACACCGTCCACGATGTCCGGTCCGGTGACCTTGAGCAGTTCCGGGGTTACCAGCGGCGTGCCGTTGCCGACTACCGGGAGGCGGGCGTGGGACAGGCCCATCTCGGCCAGCTTTTCCAGGATCAGCGCATTGTCGGGCACGCTCGACACAATCTCGAACAGGAAATCGGGCTTCGCCGTACGAACGCTCTGAACGATCGGGGTAGCGTCCGACAAGGGCGGCGTGAAGGTTTCGTGGGCGACCAGCCTGATCCCCGCCTTGTCGAGCCCTCCCGCCAGCAACGGCTTCACAAAGCTCATCGGCGCGGCGGTGTTGTCCTGGATGATGGCGACCGTCTTCGGCTTGGCGCCGGTCGCCTTCGCCGCCAGCGCCACGACGGCCGGCAAGGTCTGCTGCGCCTGTTCGTTGCCGGGCAGCGAGCTCTGGAAGACGTAATGAAAGCCGCGGTCGGTGATCGCGTCGGAATAGGACAAGGTCAGCCAGGGCAGGTGCGCGCGCTCGGTCACCTCGGTCACCGCCAGCGTGAAGGAGCTGAGCCACGAGCCTTCACCGGCGACGAGGTCCGGGTATTGCGACACCACGCGCTGAGCGGCGTTCTTGGCCTTTTCCGGATTGTCGCCGGCGTCGGCAACGATGAGCTTCATCCTGGCGCCGCCCAATGCCTTGATGCCGCCCGCTTTGTTGATGTCGTCGATGGCCATCTGCGCGCCCGCGCGCACCAGGTAGCCCTGGCGCGCCCAAGGGCCGGAGATCGGCGCGATCAGCGCCATCTCGACGTCTTTGGGTTGCGCCCTGACCGCGGCCGGCCACAGCATCGTCGCGGCGGCGCCGGCGAACAGCAACGGGCGCAACCAAAGCCGTATTTGTCCAACCATCGCTTCCTCTCCTTGGGTTGTCGCCTTTACATGCCGAGGTAGGCGCGCCGCACGCGGTCGTCGGCGAGCAGCACTTTTTTCGGCCCTTCGAGAACGATATGCCCGGCCTCGATCACATAGCCCATGTCGCAGGATTGCAACGCCTCGGCGACCCGCTGCTCGACCAGCAGCACCGTCAAGCCGTCGTCGCGGTGCAGTTCCTCGATGCGCTCGAAGATCAGATCGGCGACCGCCGGCGCCAGGCCCATCGACGGCTCGTCAAGCATCAAAAGCCGCGGCGACGAGGCGATGCCGCGTCCGATCGCCAGCATCTGCTGCTCGCCGCCCGAGAGCGTGCCGGCAAGCTGGCCACGCCGCTCGCGCAAAATCGGAAAGAGCGCAAATACCCGTTCGAGATTGCGCGTCCAATGACGGCGGGCCATCGCCGGATAGGCCCCCATTTCGAGGTTTTCCAGGACAGTCAGCGAGGGAAACACCTGCCGCCCTTCCGGCACATGGGCGATGCCGAGATGCGCCCGCTCGGCCGGCGCCACGCCGAGGAGATCGCGCCCCTCGAAGCGGACCGCGCCGCCGAGCGGCGCGACCGTGCCCGAGATCGTCTTGAACAGCGTGGTCTTGCCGGCGCCGTTGGGGCCGACGATGGCGATGAACTGCCCCTTGCCGACGCTCAGCGAAACCCCGCTCAGCGCCACAAGGCCGCCATAGGCGACGGTCAGTGCCTCAACCTCGAGCACCGAGCGCCATCCATTTTTTGCCGAGATAGGCCTCGATCACATGCTCGTCCCGGATCACCGCATCGGGCCGACCGGCAGCGATCAGCCGACCGTGATCGAGCACGACGAGCCGGTCGGCGAGGCGGACCATCGCCTGCATCGTATGCTCGATGATGACGATCGTCACGCCCTCGGCGGCGAGCGCGCGGATCACGGTCAGGATCTCCTCGATCTCGGCAGCGCCAAGCCCGGCGAGCGGCTCGTCCATCAGCAGCAGCCGCGGCCGCCCGCACAGCGCGCGGGCGAGCTCCATCAGCCGCAGCTCCTTGGTGGTGAGGCCGGCGGCGATCGTCTCGGCGCGCGCCGCCAGACCGACGCGCTCGACCGCCGCCTGCGCCGCGGCCAGCGCCGCGCGGTCCGACCGCTCCGCCGCATAGGCGCCGATCATCGTGTTGTGCAATACCGACATCCGCCGAAACGGGCGCACCACCTGAAAGGTGCGGCCGACGCCGAGCCGGCAGATCCGGTTGGGCTTGAGACCGACGAGGTTGCGGCCGTCGAGCGCGATCCGCCCCCGGTCCGGCGTCAGGAAGCCGTTCAGCAGGTCGAACAGGGTCGTCTTGCCGGCGCCGTTCGGCCCGATGATGCCGAGGATCGTCCCGCGCGCCACCTCGAAGCCGACCTCGTCGACGGCGTGCAGGCCGCCAAAGGACTTCGAAAGGCCCTCGACCGCAAGGATCGGCAGCCCCGTGCCGCTGCCCGCGGGGCTTGGCCTGAAATGGAGCGGCATCGCCGGCGGCGGCGGCGACAGCGCGCGTTCGGGCGGCCGATGCCCGAGCAGCCGGTCGCGCACCCGCCAATAGATGCCCTCGGGCGCCAGCAGGATGACGAGAACGATGGCCAAGCCGTAAACCACGCCCTGGATTCCCGGCACGGTGTTGCCGAGCTGCGCCTGCAACGTCTCGCTGAGCGGCACCAGCACAGCCGCGCCGATGACCGGCCCCCACAAGGTGGCGACGCCGCCGAACAGGACGATGATCAGCGCCTGCGCCGAGGTCAGCACGCCAAAAACGCTGTCGGGGGTGACGACCAGCAGGACCACCGCGTAGAGCCCGCCCGCCGCCGCGGCGAGCGCGCCGCTCAGCACGATGGCGCGCATCTTCCAGCGCAACGTGTCGATCCCGGCCGCCTCGGCCGCCGGCTCGTTCTGCTTGATGGCGAGCAGCGACATGCCGAAGCGCGACCGCTCGACCGCGAGCGAGACCAGCAGCGCCAGCACCAGGAGACCGACGGCGACGGCGATGTAGACGCGATAATCGCCGAACTGCATGTACCAGCCGGGTGCGGCGCGCTTCATCGGCAACGCCACTTCCTGGTAGCCGAGCCACTCGAAGACGTAGAGCAGCGCCAGCGGATAGGCGAGCATGGCGAGCGCGAAATAGTGCCCGCGCAGGCGGAAGGTCGGATAGCCGATGACCACGGCGGCA
The DNA here is from genome assembly GCA_963814865.1 of uncultured Alphaproteobacteria bacterium. GTDB lineage: Bacteria > Pseudomonadota > Alphaproteobacteria > ATCC43930 > CGMCC-115725 > AP-15. Next base: position 32,877 of record CAWFEN010000011.1, read on the forward strand.
ACTGCGCCCACCACCATGCCGAGCGGGATGCCGAACCACGGGGTCACGTCGAACAGCACCAGCGCCAGGGTGACGGTGTAGGCGCCAAGGCCGAAAAACGAGGCATGGCCGAACGACACGAGGCCGCTGTAGCCGCTGAGCAGGTTCCAGGAGAGGCCCATCACGGCCCAGATCGGCACCAGGGTCAGCATCAGCTGGTAGTAGGAATCGCCGACCGCCATGCCGACCAGCAGCCATAGGGCGGCAAGCCCGCCGATGACCGCGAGCGGCCCGAGCAGGCCGTGCCGGCGCGCGCTCACGGTTCAGGCGCGCTCGACAGCGCGGCCGAACAGCCCTTGCGGGCGCAGCTGCACGATCAGCAGGAAGACGACGAAGATCGTCGCGTTCTGCAATTGCAACGGCAGCACCAGCGTCGAGAGCTGCTGCACCAGCCCGATCGTCATGCCGCCCCAAAAGGCGCCGAGGATGCTGCCCATGCCGCCGAGCACGACGCCGGCATACATGATGATGACGAAATCGAAGCCGACATAGGGCTGAAACGGATAGTAGGTGGCGACCAGCCCGCCGGCGATCGCGGTGATGCCGGTGCCGATGCCGAACGCGATCCCGTGTGCGCGGTCGACGGCGATGCCCATATAGGTCGCGGCCTCCGGATTGTCGGCCGCAGCGCGCAGCGCCTTGCCGAGCCGCGCCCGGCTGATGAACCAATAGAGCCCGCCGCCGACCAGCACCGAGACCAGACAGGCGATGCCGCGCGCCTTGTTGACGAACACCTCGCCGAAACTGCCGGAGATCAGCGGGATCTGCCAGGCGCTCCAGGAGAGCGGCGTGTGCACGACCTGCGGCGTCGATCCGAACGCGATCAACCCGCCGTTTTCGAGGATCAGCGCGATGCCGAGGGTCAGGATCAGCTGCGCCGAATGACCGGCGCCCTCGGTGCCGGCGACGCGGGTACCGGTGACGCGGGCGATCAGCAGACGGTGCAGCAGCCAGCCGCCGGCAAACAATGCCGGCCCGGCAAGCAGCGCCCCGGCGATCGGCGCCGCCTCCGGACCCAAAAATGCGAAGGCGCCGAGCCCGCTTACCACGTACAGGCTGAAATACATGCCGAGCATCAGAAAATCGCCCTGGGCGAAATTGATGACCCGCATCACCCCGAAGATCAGGCCGAGCCCGACGCACATCAGCCCGTAGACGGCACCGATGAGGAGGCCGGCGACGAGCGCCTGCACCAAATTCTCAATGGCGACAGCGAACCCCATCAGCGGCGATCGCGGGGATCCCTCGGCCCCTGATGCGCGGATTGTCCGCTCCGGTCCGCAAGCCGTGGGTGACGCGTCGCCACGCCGCGCGACGGAACCTCGCCCTTCCTGAAGCCTTGGCAATGGAGCGTCATCTTTCCCATCTTGTCCGCGCTCGGACGGCACGGCAAGGCAAGGGCGCGGGTCATCCCCGGGAGAGCCGGGTGCGGGAAAAAAGCCGCAAGTCCGGATCTGCGAGGGCGAAAGCCGAATGGCTGAACTGCTCGACCATGGTCGATTTTTTTGTCATGCCGGGTGCGGTGCCGGCGAGCCCGGCAGTGGACGGATGAGTGAACATCCGAATCCCAGTCCCGTCTGCGCCAGTTGGTGCCGGCGCGCAGGAGGGTGCGAGGCAGCAAGATGCGCGGCGGGCTTGCCAAAACCGCGCACGCACCGTAAGTAACCGCTGCTGATACCTCACGCAGGGCCGCGGTCGCGGCGCTCGGTTGTTGCCGGGCGCGGGCCGCTCCGGTGTCGGCGTTTCCCGGTGCGGCCGGGAGCGCTGATTCTCCCTGCGGCGGCCCAACCGGAAAAGGACCTGACATGGCGATACCCACCTATACGATGCGCCAGCTGCTCGAAGCCGGCGTTCATTTCGGTCACCATACCCGGCGCTGGAACCCGAAAATGGCGCCGTACATCTTCGGCGAGCGCAACGGCATCCACATCATCGATCTCGAACAGTCGGTGCCGATGCTGCACCAGGGCTTGCAGGCGATCCGCGACGTGGTTGCCGGCGGCGGGCGGGTGCTGCTCGTCGGCACCAAGCGTCAGGCGCAGGAGCCGATCGCCGAAGCGGCCAAGCGCTGCGGCCAGTATTACGTCAACCACCGCTGGCTCGGCGGCATGCTGACCAATTTCAAGACGATTTCGCTGTCGATCCGCCGGCTGCGCGAGGTCGAGGAACGGATCGCGCAGGAAGAAAGCGGCCTGACCAAGCGTGAGCTGCTGGAGCTGACCCGACGCCGCGACAAGCTCGAACGCGCGCTAGGCGGCATCAAGGAGATGGGCGGTCTGCCCGACGTCCTGTTCGTCATCGACACCAACAAGGAGGCGATCGCCGTCGCCGAGGCGAACACCTTGCACATCCCGGTCGTGGCGATCCTCAATTCGAACTCCTCGCCTGACGGGATCGCCTATCCGATCCCCGGCAACGACGATGCGATGCGGGCGATCCACCTCTATTGCGAGCTGGTGTCGAGCGCCGTCCTCGACGGGCTGCAGGCCGAACTCGCCGCCTCGGGGGTCGATATCGGGGCGCGCGCCGAGATCGCGCCCGAGGCGCTGCTCGAGGAATTGCCCGAGGAATTGCCCGAGGAATTGCCCGGGGAAATCACCGAGGCGATGGCGGGCGGGAATGCGCCGGCCGAGGCAGAGCCGGCGGCCGCTTCGTGAGCTGCGGGCGTGATGCCGCAGGTATGAACGAGAGGATAAGACGATGGCCGAGGTGACCGCGGCGCTGGTCAAGGAGCTCCGCGACAAGACCGGCGCTGGCATGATGGATTGCAAGAGAGCGCTCGGCGACAGCGCCGGCGATATCGAAGCCGCCGTCGACTGGCTGCGCAAAAAGGGGCTCGCCGCGGCGGCGAAGAGGGCCGGACGGGTGGCGGCCGAAGGGCTGATCGGGGTCGCCACGAAAGGTCCTGTCGGCGCCGTCGTCGAGGTCAACTCGGAGACTGATTTCGTCGCACGCAACAAGGCGTTCCAGGCGTTTGTTCAGCATGTCGCTGAACTGGCGGCGGCAGGCGGCGGCGAGCTCGAATCGCTGAACCGGGCCGCGTTTCCCGGCACCGGCCGCACCGTCGAGAGCGAGCTGACCCATCTGATCTCGACGATCGGCGAAAACCTGGTGCTGCGGCGCGTCGAGCGGCTCGCCGTTGCCGAGGGCGCAGTCGTCTCTTATGTGCACAACTCGCTCGGGCCCGGGATCGGCAAGATCGGCGTGATCGTGGCGCTCGCCTCGAATGCCCAGACCGACCGGTTGGCGGCGCTTGGCAAGCAGCTGGCGATGCATGTCGCGGCAGCGAGCCCGCTCTATCTCGACATCGCCTCGGTGCCGCAAGCAGCGCTGGAACGCGAGCGCGGCGTATTGCGCGAGCAGGCGCGGGCGAGCGGCAAGCCCGATGGGATCATCGAGAAGATGGTCGACGGCAGGCTGCGCAAATTTTACGAAGAGGTCGTGTTCCTTGAGCAGATCTTCGTCGTCGATCAAGAGAGCAAGGTTTCCAAGGTGATCGATGACGCAGCGAAGGCAGCCGGCGCGTCGATCCGGGCGACCGGCTTTGCCCGCTTTGCCCTGGGTGAGGGGATCGAGCGGCAGCACACCGATTTCGCCGCCGAGGTTGCCGCCCAGTTGCAGCACTGACGCGTCCCGGCTGCCGCCGGCCTCGACAGGCGCCGCACTGAGCGACAGGCGACGGGGCGGCCTGTTTGGTGTATCTTGCGACAGCGGCGCGCGACGGGCGCGCGCAAAGGGACGAGCGCAGGCCCCATGGCAGCCGACCTCAGGTATCGCCGCGTGCTTTTGAAGTTGTCGGGCGAGGCGCTGATGGGCGCGCGCGAATCGGGCCTCGATCCCGACATGATCGCCGGCATCGCCGACGAGGTCCAGTCGGTGCACGCGCTCGGCGTCGAATTGTGCCTGGTCTTCGGCGGCGGCAATATTTTCCGCGGCCTGTCGGGCGCCGCGGTCGGCATGGAGCGCGCCTCCGGCGATTACATGGGCATGCTGGCGACGGTGATCAATTCGCTCGCCATGCAGAACGAGCTCGAGCGGCGCGGGGTGACGACCCGCGTCCAATCGGCGATCTCGATGCAGGCGGTCTGCGAGCCGTATATCCGCCGCCGCGCGCTGCGCCACCTCGAAAAAAAGCGGGTCGTCATTTTTGCCGCCGGGACCGGCAATCCGTTTTTCACGACCGACACGGCGGCGGCGCTGCGCGCGTCCGAGATGGGCTGCGACGCGCTTCTCAAGGCGACCAAAGTCGACGGCGTCTACGATGCCGATCCCAATCGCGTACCCGGCGCCCGGCGCTTCGACCGGCTCGACTATCTCGAAGTGCTGTCGCGCGACCTGCGGGTCATGGACGCGGCGGCGATCTCGCTGGCGCGCGAAAACCGCATCCCGATCCTGGTCTTCTCGATCTTCGAGAGCGGTGGCTTCGCCGAAGCGGTGCGCGGGCGCGGGCGTTATACGATCATCGACGGACAAGGCTAGGAAGCGGCGACGAGAGCCAAGGACGGACGGAGGAGAGACCATGGCGGAAGATGCTCTGCTTCAGGATCTCCGGCGCCGCATGGACGGTGCCATCGAGGTGTTGCGCAAGGAATTCGGCGGATTACGGACCGGGCGAGCCTCGGCAGGCCTGCTCGAACCGATCACCGTCGCCGCCTATGGCGGCAGCCTGGCGCTCAACCAGCTTGCCAATGTCAGCGTGCCGGAGCCGCGCACGATCACGGTGCAGGTCTGGGACCGCGCCATGGTCAAAGCGGTCGACAAGGCGATCCGCGAATCGGGGCTGGGCCTGAACCCGCAGACCGAGGGCCAGGTGATCCGTGTGCCGATCCCTGATCTGAACGAGGAGCGGCGGCGCGAGCTGACGCGGGTCACCGCAAAATACGCCGAGCAGGCCCGCGTTGCGGTGCGCAACGTGCGCCGCGACGGGATCGAAGGGCTGCGGCGGCAGGAAAAGGACGGCGCGATCCCACAAGATCAGCAGCGCAAGCTGCAGCACGAAATCCAGCACCTGACCGACGACTTCATCAAACGCATCGACGACACGCTGGCGCAGAAGGACAAGGAGATCCTGCAAGTCTGATGGCCAATTCGACGAGCGCCGACCTCGCCCGGCCGCGCGCTGTGCCGCGGCATATCGCGATCATCATGGACGGCAACGGCCGCTGGGCGCAGGCCCGCGGCCTGCCGCGCATCGCCGGACATCGCCGCGGCGCAGAGGCGGTGCGCCGTACCGTGACCGCCGCTGGCGAGCTCGGCATCGCCTATCTGACGTTGTTCGGCTTCTCGTCGGAGAACTGGAAGCGCCCCTCGGCCGAGATCCACGATTTAATGGGGCTGCTGCGTCATTACTTGCGCGGCGAGATCGCCGAATTGCAGCGCAAAGGCGTTCGCCTCAAGGTCATCGGCCAGCTCGGCCGCCTGGCCCCCGACATCGTCAGCCTGATCGATCATGCCGAACAACTGACGCGCGACAATCAGGCGGTCACTCTGACGATCGCCTTGTCCTATGGCGGGCGCGCCGAGATCGTTGCCGCTGTGCGCGAGATCGCCAGCGAGGTGGCGCGCGGCGGCTTGGCCGTCGAAGCGGTCGATGAGGATTGCCTCGCCCGCCACCTGTTCACCGCTGAGATTCCCGACCCGGATTTGCTGATCCGCACCAGCGGCGAGCAGCGCATCAGCAATTTCTTGCTTTGGCAGTGTGCCTATTCCGAGCTGATCTTCACCAAGACGCTGTGGCCCGACTTCGCCAAAAGCGATCTCGAGCAGGCGATCGATGAATATTGCGGGCGCGAGCGCCGATACGGGGCCTCGATTGGCTCGCGCCGACCCTAGCCAACTGCGCCGGCGCATCTTTTCGGGGCTGGCGCTGGCACCCCTGCCGATTGCCGCAATCTGGTTTGGGCCGCCCTGGCTGCCGCTGTTGACCGCGCTCGCCGGCGCCGTGATGGTCTGGGAGTGGGGAGGGCTGTGCCGGCGCGGCCGCTCCGGTGCGCTTGGAATCGTCCTGGTCGGAGCCGTGCTGGCGACGGTCGCGGCTGCGGCGCTTGCCGCGGTTGGACTCGCCCTCGGCGCGGCCGTGCTCGGCACCGGCATCATCTTCTGCGCGGCGCAGCGGGACGCCGAGGTCGAGCCCCGGTGGGCGGCTTTGGGCGCGCTGTGGGTGATGCTTCCCTGCGTTTGCCTGTTGTGGCTCGCCGGCGAAGGAAGGGGCGGCCGGGCGATTCTATTGTGGATTTTCGCGATCGTCTGGGCGACCGATATCGGCGCCTACGCGATCGGCCGCACCTTCGGCGGCCCGCGCCTGGCGCCGCACTGGAGCCCGCGGAAAACCTGGACCGGGCTCGCCGGCGGCATGGTTTGCGCCGCGCTCGCCGGCGCCGCGACGGCAGCCGCCCTCGGGATTTCGCCGGCCCTGCCGCTGGTGCTTGTCAGCGCGGGCCTTGCGATTGTCGAGCAATTGGGCGATCTTGCCGAATCCTTGGCGAAGCGCAGGTTTGGCGTGAAGGATTCGAGCGGCCTCATCCCCGGGCATGGCGGGCTCCTCGACCGTCTCGATGGCCTCCTCGCCGTGGTCCCGGTAGTGGCATTTTTGACCCTGGTCGGCGGGCGCAGCGTTCTGACATGGCGATGACCCCGCCCAGCACTCCGTTCGGTGGCGCCCCGCCCGACGGTGCTGGGAATCGGAGCGATCGGATGCGACGGGTGACCATTCTCGGCTCGACCGGCTCGGTCGGGCAAAACACCGTCGATCTCGTGCTGCGCAATCCCGACATGTTTGCTGTCGAGGCGTTGACCGCGAACCGCAATCCCATCCGCCTGGCCGAGCAGGCGCGCGCGGTGCGGGCGCGCTTTGCGGCAATCGCCGACCCGGCCCATTACCCGGCGCTGAAAGCGGCGCTCTCGGGCACCGGGATCGAGACGGCCTGCGGCGCCGCGGCGCTGATCGAGGCAGCGCAGCGTCCGGCCGATCTGGTGATGGCGGCCATCGTCGGCGCCGCGGGGCTGGCGCCGACCCTGGCGGCGATCCGGCGCGGCGTGATCGTCGGCTTTGCCAACAAGGAGGTGCTCGTCTGCGCCGGCGCGCTCGTCATGCAGGAGGTCGCCCGTTGCGGCGCGACGCTGCTGCCGGTCGACAGCGAGCACAACGCGATCTGGCAATGTTTCGATTTCGACCGGGTCGAGGGGATCGAGAAGATCACGCTGACCTGCAGCGGTGGCCCCTTCCGCGAGCACGCGGTCGAGGACATGCGCGCGGTTACGCCGGAGCAGGCCGTCGCCCACCCGAATTGGCGCATGGGAGCGAAGATCTCGGTCAATTCGGCGACCTTGATGAACAAGGGTCTGGAGGTGATCGAGGCGCATCACCTGTTCCGAATGCCGTCCGATCGCATCGACATTGTCGTGCACCCGCAATCGGTGATCCACAGCATGGTGAGCTATCGTGACGGCTCGGTCCTGGCGCAGCTCGGCGCGCCCGACATGCGCACGCCGATCGCCTATGCGCTCGCCTGGCCGCGGCGCATCGCGACGCCGACCAAGCGGCTCGATCTGGCGGCGATCGGGCGCCTGACCTTCGAGCCGCCCGACGAGCGCCGCTTTCCGGCCTTGCGCGTCGCCCGCGAGGCGCTGCTGCGCGGGGGCGTCGCTCCGACCGTGCTGAATGCGGCGAACGAGACCGCGGTCCACGGCTTTCTCGAGGGCCGCATCGGGTTTCTCGAGATCGTCGAGACGGTCGAGCGCACGCTCGCCGCGGTCCCGGACGGCAAGCTTGAATCTATCGACGACGTCTACAATTTCGACGAAATGGCGCGGGAAATTGCCGGCAGGCTGTCCGGTGCCCCCGAGCCGGCGCGCAGCCGCGAGGCAACGGAACCCGCATGATACATTTGGCATCTCTGGAATCGCTTGGCCACAACGCGCTGCAATATGGCGGCTGGTTTCTGATCATTTTGACCGTGCTCGTGTTCGTTCACGAATCGGGTCATTTTCTGGTGGCGCGCTGGAACGGCGTTCGGGTCGACGTCTTCTCGATCGGCTTTGGCCCCGAGCTGTTCGGCTGGTGGGACCGCGCCGGGACGCGCTGGAAATTCAGCGCAATCCCGCTCGGCGGCTACGTCAAGATGTTCGGCGACAGCGATGCGACGTCGGGCCTGCCTGCCGCAGGTCTCGCCGGGCTTGCCCCGGCCGAGCGGGAAGGGTCGTTTCACTGCAAGAGGCTCGGCCAGCGGGCGGCGATCGTCGCTGCCGGGCCGGCCGCGAATTTCATCTTTGCGGTCGTCGTTTTGGCCGTTCTGTTCATGACCTTCGGCCAACCCTTCACACCCGCGGAAATTGGCCAGGTGCAGCCGGGCAGTGCGGCCGAACGAGGCGGCATGAAGCCGGGCGACGTGATTCTCGGCATTGATGGGCAATCGGTCCAGCGCTTCGAGGACGTCCAGCAGGCGGTCCGCATGGATCCGGGCAGGCCGATGGTGATCGTCGTCAAGCGTGGCGGCGCAGAGGTCACGCTTGACGTCACGCCAGCCCGGACGGAGCTGACCGACCGTTTCGGCAACCGTTACGAGATCGGTCTCCTGGGCATCGCTCACAGCGGGATGAACTATGTCAAGCGCGATCCGGCGACCGCGCTCGTGCAGGCGGGGAGCGAGACCTGGGGGCTGTCCGTCGCGACGCTCAAGGCGATGTGGCAGATCGTCATCGGCATGCGCAGCACCGACGAGCTGGGCGGACCGCTGCGCATCGCCCAGATGTCGGGAGATGTCGCGCAGGACGGCATCGTCCCGGTGCTGTGGTTCATGGCGGTCCTGTCGATCAACCTCGGACTGATCAACCTGTTTCCGGTTCCAGTCCTTGACGGCGGACACCTGTTGTTTTATGCCGCCGAGGCGCTTCGCGGAAAACCCTTGGGTCCGCGCGCGCAGGAATACGGTTATCGCATCGGGTTGGCCCTGGTGCTCACGCTGATGGTCTTCGCCACCAGGAACGATCTCGTCCATCTTGGGATCTGGAGTTGGTTGAAAGGCCTCGTGACCTGACGCGGCCACGCGTTCGCGGGGCGGGGGTCGAATGGGGGTGGGCGAGTTTTGCCTTGCAGCAGTCTGAGCACCGTGCGATGGGCGATCATCGGCGCAATCCTGTTGGTCTCCGCCGCGGCAGCGGGAGCGCCGGTTGCCCAGACCAAGGGTCAGGTGCCGGGCGCGGAGACCGCCAAGCAGGTTCCGACCGCGCTGCCGGGGCTGGGGAGCGGGACGGTTACGGATATTCGGATCGAAGGGGCGCAACGGATCGAGCCTGAGACGATTCGCTCCTACCTGCTGATCCGGCAGGGCGACCCCTGGGATGAGGAACAGGTCAACAAATCGCTGAAGGCGCTGTTCGCCACCGGGCTCTTTGCCGATGTCAGGCTCGACCGGGTCGGCAACACCCTGGTCGTCAAGGTGGTAGAGAACCCGATCATCAATCGCATCGAATTCGAGGGCAACAGCAAGCTCAACGACAAAGACCTCAATGCCGAAATCCAAGAGCGCCCCCGCGTTGTCTACACCCGGTCTCGGGTACAAGAGGACGTCAAGCGCATTCTCGACCTTTACCGCCGGCATGGCCGATTTGGCGCGACGGTCGAGCCGAAAGTGATCCAGCTCTCGGAGAACCGCGTCGATCTGGTCTTTGAAATCAACGAGGGCGAATTCACCGGCGTGCGCAGCATCAACTTTGTCGGGAACCACGAGTTCAGCGAGAGCAAGCTGCGCGGGATCATCGAGACGAAGGAAAGCCGATGGTACCGGTTCCTGTCGACCAGCAATTCCTACGATCCGGATCGGGTGACTTATGACCGCGAGCTGTTGCGCAAATTCTATCTGACCGAGGGGTATGCGGATTTTCGGGTGGTCGCGGCAGTGGCCGAGCTGATCCCCTCGGGCAACGGCTTTGTCATCACCTTCACTCTCGACGAGGGCCAGCGCTACCGCTTCGGCAAGATCAACGTCAATATCAAGCTCAAGGACCTGCCGGCCGCCTCGGTGCTGCCGCTGCTGACAGTCCATTCGGGCGACTGGTATAATGCCGAGGAGCTTGAGAAGTCGATCTCGGTATTGACTGATACGCTCGGCAACCGGGGCTACGCCTTTGTCGAAGTGAAGCCGGAGATCACCCGCAACCGCAAGAACCACACTATCGACATCACCTTTGACGTGCAGGAGGGTCCGCGGGTCTATGTCGAGCGGATCGACATCATCGGCAATGTGCGCACCCTCGACAGAGTGATCCGCCGGGAGTTTCAGCTTGTCGAGGGCGACGCTTTCAACACCAACAAGATGCAGCGCTCGCAGCAGCGCATCAAGAATCTCGGGTTTTTCAAAAAAGTCACGGTGACGAATGCGCCGGGGTCGACACCGGACCAGACCGTCGTGACGGTCGAAGTCGAAGAACAGTCGACCGGCGAACTGTCCTTGGGGCTCGGCTTTTCGACCAGCGACGGCCCGCTGGCCGACATCGACATCCACGAGCGCAATTTCCTCGGGCGCGGTCAGGACCTGCAGATCGGGGGCGTCGTCTCATTCCGCTCGCAGCAGGTCCAACTCAGCTTTACCGAGCCTTATTTTCTCGATCGGAACATCGCCGCAGGGTTCGACATCTTCGAGATCAAGACCAGCCCGACGGCCTCGTTTTTCTCTGGGATTATCCCGCCCTACGAGCAATTCTCCTATGGCGGGTCGCTGCGCACCGGCTATCAGATCACCGACAATCTGCGCCAGACGCTCAAATACACGGCGCGCTCCGACGACATCACCGATATTCAAAGCGATGCGTCGTTGTTCATTGCCTTGCAGGCGGGCCAGCACCTGACCTCCGAGATCGGGCAGGTGTTGCTCTACGACCGCCGGGACGATCGGATCGATCCGACGAGCGGCTATTACGCGTCGTTGGGCACTGACTTTGCCGGCCTCGGTTTCGGCGTCGACTATATGCGCGGCAAGGTAAATTTCGGCTATTATTATTCGGTCGCACCGGAATGGGTGCTGAGCTTCACCGGGGAAGCCGGCACGATCGTCGGTTGGAACAACCAGCAGGTGCTCCTGCAGGACCGGTTTTTTGTCGGTGGCGACAATTTGCGCGGCTTTCAGGACGCCGGCATCGGCCCGCGCAATTCGGTCACCGATGACGCACTCGGCGGCCAGAACTATTACGTCGGATCGGTGACACTGGGCGTGCCGCTTGGTTTGCCGAAGGAACTCGGCATCAGCGGGCGCGTGTTCACGGATTTCGGCTCTTTGTGGCATCTCGAGCCGACGAACCTTGTGCTGACTCCGGCTCAGTTGTTGACGACGGGCGGGTTCACGCCGCTGGTTCTCAATTCGTCGGCGATCCGCGCCAGTGTCGGGGTCGGGGTGTCGTGGAAGTCGCCGGTCGGCCCGATCCAACTCGATCTCGCGGTTCCCGTCAAAAAGGAATCCTACGACCAGACCCAGTTTTTCCGCGTCAGTTTTGGCACGAGGTTCTGATGTTGATGTCGTCCGTTCGGTTGGCCGCGCTCGGGCTGCCGTTGTTGTTCAGTCTAGCCGCGGGCAATGCCGCCGCCCAGGCGCCGCCCGCGCCAAAGGTATCGCCTCCGGCGCCTTCTGCGCCCGCACCGCTCCCGGCCGCATTGCCGCCGACGCAGAATTTAACCGTCATGGTGGTGGACGTTCAGGCGCTGCTACAGAACTCGAAGGCCGCCAAGATGGTGCGCAGCCAGATCGAGGAGAAACGTACCGAATACACCAAGGAGATATCCCGAGACGAGGAGGCGCTCCGCGCGGAGCGCGACGCATTGCAGCGTCAGCAGGCGACGCTTTCGCCGGCAACCTTGAACAAGAAGGGGCGCGAGTTCCAGGAGAAGGTCAACGCACTCGACCGGAACGTGCAAAGCAAGCGCCAAGCGCTTGAGAAATCCAATAACGACGCGTTCGCCATGATTCAGCAGGAAATGCTCAAGATCATCGAGGATATCGCCAAAGGGCGAAAGGCAAATTTGGTGTTCCAGCGCAGCGATCTTGTGGTGTTCGACCAGAAGTTCGATGTGACTGACGAGGTCATGCAAAAGCTGGACGAGCAGATGCCGGTGCTCAACGTCAACTTTGTCACCCCGGTCATGCCGAGCGCCAGCGCTGCGCCATCCACCGCACCCGTCGCCAAGGCGAAGCGGAAATAGCGCGAATCGCTTCCCCGGTCGGCAGATGCCGGATCCGCGCTTCTTCGATCGCGCCGGGCCTCTTACGCTCGCAGCGCTCTCGGGATTGAGCGGCGCGCGGTTGCTGCGCCCTGAACAGGGCGGGCGGCTGATTTATGATGTGGCTCCGCTCGATACGGCCAAGCCGGCGGATGTGAGCTTCCTCGAAAACCGGAGATATCTCGAGGCGTTTCTGGGTTCGCGCGCCGGAGCCGTCTTTGTCGACGAATGGGCGGCCGAGCGGGCGCCGCAGGCAATGGTGCTGCTCGTCGCCCAGGAGCCCTACAAGGCCTATGCCCGAGCGGCGCAGGCCTTTTATCCGGTGCGGCCGCTGGTTCCCGGCCGTGCGCCCTCGGCGCTGATCGATCCGGCGGCGGCGGTGCCGGAGGATTGCGCCGTCGGCCCCCACGTCGTTATCGAGGCGGGGGCACGGCTCGGTCGGCGCTGTGCGGTCGGCGCCAATACCGTGATCGGTACCGCAGTCGAGATCGGCGACGATTGCCGGATCGGCGCCAATGTCACCCTGAGCCACTGTCTGATAGGTTTGCGCGTCGTGCTGCACCCCGGCGTGCGCATCGGTCAGGATGGGTTCGGCTTTGCCCCCGATCCGGCGGGTCCGGTCAAGGTCCCTCAGCTCGGGCGGGTGCTGATCGGCGACGACGTCGATATCGGCGCCAATACCACGATCGATCGCGGCTCGGGACACGATACTGTGATCGGCGCCGGCTCGATGATTGATAATCTGGTGCAGATCGGGCACAACGTCGTCATCGGACGGGGCTGTGTCCTCGCCGGTCAGGTCGGCATTTCGGGGAGCACGAGGCTCGATGATTTCGTCATGATCGGCGGGCAGGGGGGCCTCGCCGGGCATTTGCATATCGGCCGCGGCGCGCGGATCGCCGCCAAGAGCGGTCTGATGCGCGACGTGCCGGCCGGGATGACGGTGGGCGGCATTCCCGCCGTACCGATGACCGAGTTCCTGCGGCAAACGGCGGTCGTGCAGCGCCTGGCGAAAAAGAAGGACGGGCGATGATCGATCCGGTCTGCGCCGAAGGCGAAATTGCCCAGATCGACATCCAGCGGATCATGGAAATGATCCCGCATCGCCACCCGTTCCTGATGATCGACAAGGTCGTCGATGTGGTGGCGAACAGGCGGGCGACGGGGATCAAGAACGTCTCGATCAACGAAAATTATTTTCAAGGCCACTTTCCGGCGCGGCCGGTCATGCCGGGCGTGCTGATCATCGAAGCGATGGCGCAGACCGCCGCGGTGCTGGTGGTTCACACATTGGGTCGCGAATCGGAGGGTAAGCTCGTTTATTTCATGAGCGTCGACAACGCGCGGTTTCGCCGCCCGGTGTTTCCCGGCGATCGCCTCTGCGTCCATGTCGTCAAGCAGCGCAACCGCGGCAATGTGTGGAAGTTCGAAGGCCGGGCCAAGGTCGAGGACAATTTGACCGCCGAAGCGGTGTTCGCCGCAATGATCCTGAACGATTAGGCGAGCTCGCGATGACGCAGATCCACCCCACGGCCGTCGTCGCGCCGGGAGCAAAGCTGGCCGAGGACGTTGCGGTCGGCGCGTATTGCATCGTCGGCGAGCATGTGACCCTCGGCGCCGGGGTGAGCCTTCGTTCGCACGTGGTCATCGACGGGCATACGACAATCGGCGAGGGAACGCGCATTTTTCCGTTCGCCTCGATCGGGCTCGAGCCGCAGGATCTCAAATATCGCGGCGAACCGTCGACATTGATCGTCGGCCGCCGCAATCGGATCCGCGAATATGTGACGATGAACCCCGGAACGACCGGCGGCGGGATGGTCACCCGGGTTGGCGACGACTGCCTGTTCATGGTCGGCGCCCATGTCGCCCATGATTGTCAGATCGCCGACCATGTGGTCATGGCGAACAATGCGACCCTTGCCGGCCACGTCGTCGTCGAGAACTACGCCGTGCTCGGCGGGTTGTGCGCCATTCATCAGTTTGTCCGGATCGGCAAGCATGCGATGATCGGCGGCATGTCCGGTGTGGAGCGCGACGTCATCCCCTATGGCCAGGTCATGGGCGACCGCGCCCGCCTCACCGGGCTCAACATCATCGGCATGCAGCGCCGCGGCTTCAGCCGCGAAGACCTCCAAGGGCTGCGCAACGCCTATCAGTTCCTGTTCTTTTCCGATGGAACATTGAGCGATCGGGTCGCCGAAGCCGCTGAACGCTTTGGCGGCATTGCCCCGGTCGAGGACATCATCGCGTTCATCCGCGCCGAATTCGAGCCGTGCGATCTGCCAGCCCAAGGAGGCCAATGGCGGATAGGTCGGTGGCAAACAGGCCGGTGGCGAACAAGCTGGGCATCGTCGCCGGCGGCGGCGGGCTGCCGCGGCGCCTCGTCGAATCGTGCCGCGCCGTGGGACGCGACGTCTTTGTCCTGGCCCTCGAAGGCGCGGCCGAGGCCGAGACAGTCGAGGGCGTGCCGCACGCCTGGTGCCGTCTCGGCGCCGCCGCCAGGGGCCTCGCCCTGTTGCGCGAGAACGACGTGACCGAGCTGGTTCTCGCCGGCACGATCCGGCGGCCGTCGCTGGCCGCATTGCGGCCCGACTGGCGCGCGGCCAGGCTCTTTGCCCGCATCGGCCGCAAGGCGCTCGGCGATGACGGGCTGCTGTCGGCGGTCGTCGGCGAACTCGAACGCGAGGGGTTTCGGGTGATCGGAGCCGATCAATTGCTCGATCGGGGCCTGGCACGAGAGGGTCCGCTGGGTGAGTTCCGGCCGGATGCGCAAGCCATCGCGGATATCGAGCACGGACTGCACGTCGCGCGCCGGCTTGGCGCACTCGATATCGGTCAGGCGGTCGTCGTCCAGGAGGGGCTGGTGCTCGGCGTCGAGGCGATCGAAGGCACCGATGAGCTGATCCGGCGCTGCGCGGCATTGCGCCGCGAAGGGCCGGGCGGCGTCCTCGTCAAAATCGAAAAGCCCGGCCAAGAGCGCCGCGCCGACCAGCCGGTGATCGGGCCGCGCACGGTCGCATTGGCGGCCGAAACCGGCTTGCGCGGCATCGCGGTCGAGGCCGGCGCCACGATTGTCATCGACCGCGATGAGGTCGTGCGGGCCGCCGACCGGGCCGGGCTGTTCGTGATCGGCCTGCGCCGGGCGTGAGCGCCGACGCTCTCTGCATTTTCGTCGTCGCCGGAGAGCCTTCCGGGGATGTGCTCGGCGCCGCACTGATCGCGGCATTGCGGCAGCGCATCGGGGGAGCATTGCGGGTCGCCGGAATCGGCGGCGAGCGCATGCGCGAGCAGGGTATCGAGAGCCTTGTCCCGCTCGACGATCTGGCGGTCATGGGCATCGCCGAAGTTTTGCCGCGCGCACCTCTGATCCTGCGCCGCGTGCGCGAGACGGTGGCGGCGGTCCGCACGATGCGGCCCGACGCGGTGGTGACGATCGACAGCTCGGGGTTCAGCTGGCGCATCGCGCATGGGCTGCGGCGCCGCGGCGAAACCTTGCCGCTCGTCCATTATGTCGCGCCGATGGTGTGGGCGTGGCGCGGCGGCAGGGCGCGGCGCATGGCGCGGTGGTACGACCACCTGATGACATTGCTGCCGTTCGAGCCGCCCTATTTCGAGCGGGTCGGATTGCCGTGCGGCTGTGTCGGCCATCCGGTTGTCGAAAGCGGCGCCGATGGCGGCGAAGGCGGCCGGTTCCGCGCCGCGCACGGGCTTGCCGAGGACGACCTGCTGATCACGGTTCTGCCGGGCAGCCGCGGCGGGGAGGTGCGGCGGCTGTTGCCGGTCTTCGGCGCGGCGCTGCAGCATCTGGCAGGCCTGATCGGCCGGTTTCGCGTGGCGGTGCCGACCGTCGCGACGGTCGCGGCCACGGTTGCCGAGGCGGTGCGCGGCTGGCCCGGAGCCCCAATCGTCGTCGCGCGGCCGGGGGAGAAGTACGACGCCTTTGCCGCCAGCCGTGCGGCCCTCGCCGCCTCGGGGACGGTCGCACTCGAGCTCGCGATGGCCCGGCTGCCGATGGCCGTGGCCTATCGCCTGAACCCGCTGACCGAGGCATTTCTCGACCGGGTGCTGCAGGTCCGGCAGGTCAATCTCGTCAATCTCGTGCTGGGCGAGAAGCTGGTCCCGGAATTGCTCAGGAAAGATTGCACGCCCGAGCGGCTGGCCGCCGCGGCCGCATCGCTGATCCGCGACGAACAGGTTCGCGCGCGGCACCTGACGGGTTATGATGAAGCGATGCGGCGGCTGGGCGCGGGCGGTCTGTCGCCGAGCCTGCGGGCGGCCGACCAGAGTCCTCGAAATCGTCGCCGCACGCCGCCAAGGCGGTACCCCATTCACGGCGAGCGCACGGAGGAATTCACGATGACGACGGCCGATACCGACAAGTTCCGGTTTCTGCACACGATGATCCGGGTCCGCGACCTCGACAAGTCGCTGAAGTTCTATACCGAGCAGCTCGGCATGAACCTGTTGCGCAAGCGCGACTACCCGACCGGCAAGTTCACCCTCGCCTTTGTCGGCTATGGCGACGAGACCAGCAACACGGTGCTCGAGCTGACCCATAATTGGGACCAGGCCGAGCCCTACAATCTGGGCAGCGCCTTCGGCCATCTCGCGGTCGGGGTGCCGGATGTTTACAAGACCTGCGAGCGGCTCGCCGCCGAAGGGGTCAAGATCCCGCGCCCGGCCGGGCCGATGGCGCATGGCGGCTCGGTCATCGCCTTTATCGAAGACCCCGACGGCTATCGCATCGAACTGGTGCAGCGCCCGTAGGAACAACTCCCCCATCCCCTCTGTACCGATGGTGTAAAGGGGAGACATAACGGAGGGGTTTGGCACGGGCGCAGCTCGTCGAGGCGGTCCGCAGGAGGGCTCTGCATCGGAAACGCCCGCTGCTTCAACGCATGCAGACCATCGACCCCACCGCGTTTGAGCACTTGTCTCAGCACCTACTGCGCGAGAGCGGTTTCATTCGCGTTGAGGTTAGTGGCATGTCGGGCGACGGTGGTACAGACGGTGTGGGAGTGTTGCGCGTCAATCTGACCTCCTTCCAGGTTTTGTTTCAGTGCAAGCGTTGGAAGGGTTCGGTCGGATCAGAGGTAATCCGGAACTGTCGGAGCGCGATGCAAGGGCGTTCTGCTAGTCCAAGTTTGCCGCATCGATCTCGCGCGCGGGATCGATGCGGGCCGCGTTTGCAAGCCTAAAGGTGGACATGGATCAGCCGCGCTCGGCTACCGGCACGTAATGGCGCTGGTCCGAGCCCATGAAGAGCTGGCGCGGGCGCATCAGCTTCGCGTCGGTGTCCTCGATCATCTCGGTCCATTGCGCCACCCAGCCGACGGTGCGCGCGATCGCGAACAGCACCGTGAACATCGAGGTCGGAAAGCCCATCGCCCGCAGGATGATCCCCGAATAGAAATCGACGTTCGGATACAGCTTCCGGCTGATGAAGTACTCATCACTGAGTGAAATTTTTTCGAGCTCCATCGCCAGGTCGAGCAACGGATCGTCCTTGAAGCCGAGCTCGTCGAGCACTTCGTGGCAACTGTCACGCAATACGCGGGCGCGGGGATCGTAATTCTTGTAGACGCGGTGGCCGAAGCCGAATTGGATCTCGTGTTCGTTCTTGTTTTTTACGTGGCTGATAAACTCGGGGATTTTCGACTTGTCGCCGATGCGCGCCAGCATCTTGAGCACTGCTTCATTGGCCCCGCCATGCGCCGGGCCCCACAAGGACGCGATGCCGGCGGCGATGCAAGCAAACGGATTGGCGCCGCTCGACCCGGCGTTGCGCACGGTCGCGGTCGATGCATTCTGCTCATGATCCGCATGCAGGATGAAAATACGGTCCATCGCCCGCGCTACGACCGGGTTGACCTTGTACTCCTCGCACGGCACCGCAAAGGCCATATGAAGAAAGTTTTCGGCATAGCTCAGTGAATTCTGCGGATAAATGAAAGGCTGGCCCATCGAATATTTGAACGCCATCGCTGCGATCGTCGGCATCTTGGCGATCAGGCGATAGGACGCGACCATGCGCTGGTAGGGATCGTGAATGTCGGTCGAATCGTGGTAGAAGGCCGAGAGGGCGCCGACCACTCCGCACATTACCGCCATCGGGTGGGCGTCGCGCCGGAAGCCGCGAAAGAACGTCGTCAGCTGCTCGTGCACCATCGTGTGGTGGGTGATGTCGTGGACGAATTGCGCCTTCTCCTTTGCGGTCGGCAATTCGCCGTTCAGCAGCAGATAGGCGACTTCGAGAAAGTCGCTCTTTTCGGCCAGCTCCTCTATCGGATAGCCGCGGTACATCAGGATGCCTTCGTCGCCGTCGATATAGGTGATGCTGGACCGGCAGGCGGCGGTCGCCATGAAACCCGGATCATAGGTAAAACAGCCGGTCTGCGCATAAAGCTTGCGGACATCGATGACCCGCGGCCCGATCGTCCCGTTCAGGACGGGCAGCTCGACCGACTTTCCGGTCTCGTTGTCGGTCAAGGTCATCGTTCCGGTGGTCATGTTGTTCCCGTCCATCGATGCACCTCGCTGTCGACGCCCGCAGGCGATTATCGAATCCAGCGATAAAATAGCCTTCCGCAGTCTGGTTGGCAAACCGTTCGCAGGTGCGAGATGCCGGTGGCCCTCAGCCCCGCGCAGCGGCGGCATCGGCGATGCGGCCGAGCGTCTCCTCGCGGCCGAGAACGGCCATCACGATGAAGATGCCGGGCGAGGCGGCGGAGCCGGTCAGTGCCGCACGCAGCGGCTGGGCGACGGTGCCGAGCGTCGTCCCGGTTTCGGCGGCGAAGGCGCGCAGGGTTTCTTCGAGCGCCTCCGGCCGCCACGGCGCGCCGTCAAGACGGAGACGCAGGGCGGTGAGGAGCCGCCGCGCCTCGGGGGTCAGCAGCCTAGCCGCCTTGGTGTCCGGTTCGAGCGGTCGCCTAGCGACCAGAAAACGCGCATTGGCAGCAAGTTCGGACAGGGTCTTCGGACGCAGCTTCAGCTCGGGCATCGCCTGGCGCAGGCGCTCGCGGCCGGTTTCGGTAAGCGGATGGCCGAGGCTCCGCTCAAGCCGGTCGGCGACGAGCGCGACGAGGCGGTCGTCCTCCGCGGCGCGGATGTAAAGGCCGTTCAGATTGTCGAGCTTGGCGAAATCGAAACGGGCCGGGGCGCGGCCGACCGCATCGAGATCGAACCAGCGGATCGCGGCTTCGCTCGAGATGATCTCGTCGTCGCCATGACTCCAGCCAAGGCGGAGCAGATAGTTGCGCAAGGTTTCCGGCAGATAGCCCATGTCGCGATAGGCGTCGACGCCGAGGGCGCCGTGGCGCTTCGACAATTTGGCGCCGTCGGCGCCGTGGATCAGCGGCAGATGGGCGAATTCCGGGACCGGCCAGTCGAGCGCCTGGTAGATCTGCGTCTGGAGAAACGCGTTGTTGAGGTGCTCGTCGCCGCGGATCACATGGGTGATACCCATGTCGTGGTCGTCGACGACAACCGACAAATTGTAGGTGGGCGTGCCGTCGGCACGCAGGATGATCCGGTCGTCGAGCTCCGCATTGGCGACCGTGACCTCGCCCTGAACCCGGTCGTGGACCGTCGTCACGCCTTGCTGCGGCGCCTTGAGACGGATCACCGGTGCGATGCCAAGCGGCGCAGTCGCCGGATCGCGGTCGCGCCAAGTGCCGTCATAGCGCACCGAGCGCTTTTCGGCGCGGGCGCGCTCGCGCATCGCTTCGAGCTCGGCAGGGGTGCACCAGCAACGATAAGCGCGGCCCGCCGCCAGCAATTGGCGGGCGATCTCGGCATGGCGCGCGAGGCGGGTCGATTGATCGACGATCTCGCCGTCCCAGGCGAGGCCGAGCCATTGCAGGCCGTCGATGATCGCGGCCACCGCCTCGGGAGTTGAGCGCACGCGGTCGGTATCCTCGATGCGCAGCCGAAAGCTGCCGCCGTGGTGGCGCGCGAACAGCCAGTTGAACAGTGCGGTGCGGGCGCCGCCGATATGCAGAAAGCCGGTCGGCGACGGGGCGAAACGGACGGTGACGGTCATGTTGGCCCCAAACGCGGCGGCAACCTCCCGAGGATGGGGAGGGGTGGCAGCGAGATCAACGCCAGCGACTCAAGAGTCGGACGGCCCGGGCAGGGCAAACATCTCGCGCAGACGGGTTTTCATGACCTTGCCGGTCGCGGTATGCGGCATCTCGTCGATGCAGACGACTTTCTCGGGGAGCATCCATTTCGGAAATTGTCCAGCAAGCAGTGCGATCAGCTCGTCGCCCTGCGGCTTGCGGCCGGGGCGCGGCATCACGATCAGCAACGGCCGCTCGCCCCAGCGCGGGTTGGGCACGGCGATGACCGCGGCTTCGGCGACATCGGCATGGGCGACGGCCGCGTTTTCGAGATCGATCGAGCTGATCCATTCGCCGCCCGATTTGATTACGTCCTTCTTCCGGTCGGTGATCTGCAAATAGCCGTCGGGATCGATCGTCGCGACATCGCCGGTATGGAACCAGCCGTCCGTTTCGACTACGGCGGCGCTTGCTTCGGCATCCTCGAAATAGCCGCTGACGATCCACGGGCCGCGCACCAGGAGCTCGCCCATCGATTTTCCATCATGCGGCTGGGCGCGGCCTCGATCGTCGACGATCTTCATTTCGACGCCGAAGACCGGCCGGCCCTGCTTCGATTTGACCGCGACCTGCACCTCGCGCTCGAGATCCCGATGCTTGGTTTTCAAGGCCGCGGTCGTGCCGAGCGGGCTCATCTCGGTCATGCCCCAGCCCTGGCGGACGTCGATGCCGTGGCGCGCGAACGCCTCGATCATCGAGGGCGGCACCGCCGAGCCGCCGGAGAGGACGCGGCGCAGGGTCGAGCAGTGCGATCCGGTGGTCGAGAGATAGGCCTCGAAGTTGAGCCACACGGTCGGGACGCCGAGACTGTAGGTGACACCCTCGGCCTCGAACAGCTCGTAAAGGCTCGCGCCGTCGAGACGCGGCCCCGGCAGAACGAGCTTGGCTCCGTTCATCGGCGCCGCGTAGGGAATGCCCCAGCCGCAGGCGTGAAACAGCGGCACCACCGGACACACCACGTCGCGGGCGGAGATCGAGATCGCGTCGGGAAGCGAGATCCCGAAGGCGTGCAGCAAGGTCGAACGATGGCTGTAGAGCGCGCCCTTGGGCCGGCCGGTCGTGCCGGAGGTGTAGCAGAGCGCGGCGGCGGCGCGTTCGTCGAATTCGGGCCAGGCAAAATCCGTGTCTTCGGGCGCGATCAGCTCCTCATAGGGGGCCAGCACCGGCAGGTCGGTTGCGGGTGCCGCGCAGGCATCGGTCATCAGCACAATTCGGCAGTCAGGCGGAAAGCGCGGGGCCAGGCGCTCGACCAGCGGCAGGAAAGTCGTGTCGACAAACAGCAGCCGATCGGCGGCGTGGTTGACGATGTAGACGATCTGGTCGTCGAAGAGCCGCGGGTTGATCGTGTGGCAGACCGCGCCGATGCCCGAGATCGCGTAATAGAGCTCGAAATGGCGAAAGGTGTTCCAGGCGAGGGTGGCGACCCGGTCGCCGGGTACGATGCCGAGCCGCAGCAGCGCGCGGGCGAGTTGTTTCGAACGGCGCTCCGCGTCGCGATAAGTGTAGCGATGGATCGGGCCTTCGACGGTCCGCGAAACAATCTCCGTGTCGCCGTGAAAGATTGCCGCGTGGCTGATGATCGACGAGACCAGGAGCGGCCGCTCCGACATCAATCCCAGCATCGCTTCCTCCCGCGCTGCCGCCACTTCCGTTGCTGCCGGAGAAATAGACCGCGACTTCGGCCCGGCGACAAGGGGATCGCGCGTTCAGTCCAAACACCGCCGGCGCCCCTCACCCCCAGGCCCCTTCGCCGCATGCTGGCGAGGGAAGAACCGCGGGTCCGATCAATAGCGGCGCAGCAGGCCGACAAGGCGGCCTTGGACCTTGATGCGGTCGGGGCCGAAGATGCGGGTTTCGTAGGCCTTGTTGGCGGGTTCGAGGGCGATCGAGGCGCCGCGGCGGCGCAGGCGCTTCAACGTCACTTCCTGCTCGTCGATCAGCGCGACGACAACCATGCCGCTCTCCGCCGTGTCGCTGCGCTGGATTATGACGGTGTCGCCGTCGAAGATGCCGGCCTCGACCATGCTGTCGCCCGCGACTTCGAGCGCATAATGCTCGCCGCTCCGGCCGAGCAGGCTTGCCGGCACCCCGACTGTCGCGCTCTGGTCGCGCAACGCCTCGATCGGCGTGCCGGCCGCGATCCGACCATAGAGCGGCAGATCGACCGCCTCGGTACCTGGCGCAACTGGGGCGCCGGGCAGCGAGCCCGAGAAATCGCCGCGGATCACGGTCGGCGAAAAGCGGTTGCGCTCGGCCGCCGGCCCAGCGGCACTGTCCTCGGGCAGCTTGACGACTTCAAGCGCGCGGGCGCGATGCGGCAGACGGCGAATGAAGCCGCGTTCCTCGAGCCCGCTGACGAGACGGTGGATGCCTGATTTCGATTTGAGGTTAAGCGCATCTTTCATTTCGTCGAAGGAGGGCGAAACGCCGGTCGCGGTCAGCCGCTGATTGATGAACAGCAACAGCTCGCGCTGTTTGACGGTGAGCATGGAGCCCTCGCGGTGCGGTGCAGAACAAATCCTAAACGCTGCACCGCGTTCTACTTTGGTTCGCGCGAGCCGTCAAGTACCGGAAGGAGATAAAATTCAGATCGGCAGCGCCTCGGACGGGAAGCGCAGGATCGGCACGCTGGTTCCAGCCGGGACGGCAGGAGCGTGCGGCGGGCGCATGATCAGACAGTCGGCCGCGGAGAGGAGCTGCATCATCGAACTGTCCTGAACGTCGAACGGAAACACCTCCTCAGTGCCGTCGGCGGCATGCGCCAGGCGGGCGCGCAGGTAATCCTGGCGCCGGTCGTTCTCAGCGAGCGCCACGCCGAGCTTCACCGCCGGCATCGCCGATGCCGCCGCGGGCAGGCCGCCCAACCGGTCGAGCGCGGGCTTCAGGAACAGAAGCGCGCAGACAAAGGTCGAAACCGGATTACCGGGGAGGCCGAGCATCGGCGTGCCGCGATATTTGCCGACCATCAGCGGCTTGCCCGGCCGCATCGCGATCTGCCAGAAATCAAGCTCGAACCCGTCGGCGGCGAGCGCCTCGCGCACCAGATCATGCTCGCCAACCGAGGCGCCGCCGGTCGTGACCAACAGATCGACCCCGCTCGTCGCGGCGGCGATGCGGCGCAGCGCCGCCGGATCGTCGGGCGCGTTGCCGACCGATACCGCGATACCGCCGCAGGCCGCCACGAATGCGGTCAATGCCAGGCTGTTCGAGCTGACGATCTGGTGCGGCCCGATCGGCTCACCCGGCATGACGACCTCGTCGCCGGTCGACAGGATGCCGATTCGCGGCCGACGATGGACAAAGAGCCAGGGCCGGTTCATCGCGGCCAGGAGGCCGATGTCGCGTGCCGTCAGACGTCTTCCGGCGCGCAGCAGGATGTCGCCCTGGCCGAAATCGAGGCCCGCCCGGCGGACATAGCGGCCGCAGGGCGCGCCTTCGAGGACACGGACCCGGTCACCGTCGCGCTCGGTGTCTTCCTGGACCACGACGGTATCGGTGCCGGCCGGCATCGGTGCGCCGGTAAAGATGCGCGCCGCCTCGCCGGCGCCGACATGGCCGCCAAAGCCGGCCCCGGCCGGGACTTCGGCGACGATGCGCAGCAGGACCGGAATGCGGGAGAGATCGTCGGCGTGCACGGCATAACCGTCCATCGCCGAGACAGCGAAGGGCGGCTGGGTGCGGCGGGCGGCGACATCCTCGGCGAGGACACGTCCAAGCCCGTCGGCGAGCGAGACCTGCTCCGCGGGCAATGGCGTCAGCAATTCGAGCAGACGCGCCAGCGCTTCCTCAACTGAAATCACAGCGCTACCTCCCACGTACCTGATTTTCCGCCGGATTTGTGCAGCAGCCGCAGATCGGTCACGATCATGCCGCGATCGACCGCCTTGCACATGTCGTAGACGGTCAGCGCGGCCACACTCGCCGCCGTCAGCGCCTCCATCTCGACCCCGGTGCGGCCGCGTAATCGACAGGTCGCGGTGATCTCGACCGCGCTGCGCTCCGGCACGCAGGCGAGTTCGATTTCGACCGCGGTCAGCGCCAGCGGGTGGCAGAGCGGGATCAGCTCGGCGGTGCGTTTGGCCGCCATGATGCCGGCGAGCCGCGCAACCGCCAGCACGTCGCCTTTCGCGACGTCTCCGGCTCGGATGCGTTCCAGCGTCTCGGGGCGCATGACGATGCTGGCGCCCGCGACGGCGACGCGAAGAGTTTCGTCCTTGGCCGAAACGTCGACCATGCGGGCGCGGCCTTCGGCGTCGAGATGGGTGAATTCGCGAAGGCGCAGCAGCCGCCGCGTCGCCGCTGCGACATCGGGCTCGCGCATCAGGGTCTCGCCGACCAGAAAACACCGGGCGCCGGCGGCGGCGAGACGATCGAGATCTTCGGGCCGCCGAATCCCGCTTTCGGCGACGATGATGCGGTCCCCCGGCACCTCTCTCGCCAATGCCTCGGTTACTCCGAGATCGACGGTTAAGGTGTTCAGATTTCGGTTGTTGATACCGATCAGCCGCACTCCAAGTTGGAGAGCCCGATCGAGCTCGACCCTGTCATGCACCTCGGCCAGAACATCGAGGCCCAGTTCGGCGGCGGCGACAGCCAACTCGCCGGCCGCCGCGTCGGAGAGGGCGGCCATGATCAGCAGCACGCAATCGGCACCGATATGGCGGCTTTCTAGGATCTGATAGGGGTCGAGGATGAAATCCTTGCGCAGCACCGGCAAGGCGGCGGCGCGGCGCGCGGTGCGGAGATCGTCGTCGCCGCCCTGAAAAAACGGCGTGTCGGTCAGCACCGAGAGGCAGGCGGCTCCGCCCGCCTCGTAGGCACGGGCCAACGCGGCGGGATCGAAATCGGCGCGGATCAGCCCGGCGCTGGGCGATGCTTTTTTGATCTCGGCGATCAGGCCCCAGCGGCCGGCGGCGAGGCGGTGCTCGAGTGCCGCTGCGAAGGGCCGCGGCGGCGGCGTCTCGGCGAGGCCGACGAGCAGCCGCGCTTCGGACACCGCGGCCTTCGCACGCGCGACATGGGCGCGCTTTTCGGCGCAGATGCGGGCGAGCACATCGCTCATCCGGCAGTCTCCCTGGTTGCGGCCGCCGCATTGGTCCGTGCGACGAGCTCGTCGAGCACGCGCCGGGCCGCGCCCGAATCGATCGATCGGGCGGCAAGCGCGACCCCCTCGGCGAGAGCCGCGGCGCGGCCGGCGATCACCAGGGCCGCGGCGCTGTTCAACAGCACGACATCGCGCAGCGGGCCGCCGGCCCCGTCAAGCAGGCCGCGCATCAGCCGGGCGTTGTGCGACGGGTCGCCGCCTTTGATGTCTTCGAGCCGGGCGGCTGGCAAACCAGCGTCCGCAGCAGTGATTTCGAAGGTCTCGACCTCCCCGTTTTCGAGCGACGCGACCAGCGTCGGGCCGGCGGTGCTCAGCTCGTCGAGCCCGTCGCCATGCACGACCCAGGCGCGCTCGGCGCCCAGGCGCCCCAGCACCTCGGCCATCGGGCGGACCCATTCGGGTGCGAACACGCCGACCAGCTGGCGGCGCGCCCCGGCCGGACTCGACAGCGGCCCCAACAGGTTGAAGATCGTCCTTGTGCCGAGATCGACCCGCGTCGACGCCACATGGCGGGTCGCGCTGTGGTGGCGCGGCGCCATCAAAAAGCCGATGCCGATCTCCCACAGGCATTCGCGCACGACCGAGAAATCGGCGTCGATATTGACGCCGAGGGCGATCAGCACATCGGCCGAACCCGATTGCGACGACAAGGCGCGGTTGCCGTGCTTGGCGACTGGCACGCCGCTGCCGGCCGCGACCAAGGCGCTCGCGGTCGAGATGTTGAAGCTGCCCGAAAATCGCCGCCGGTGCCGCAGGTATCGATCGTGCCGGGCGGAGCGTCGATCGCGAGCGCCTTGGCGCGCATGATCCGCGCCGCCCCGGCGATCTCGTCGACGGTCTCGCCGCGCACCCGCAGCGCCATCAGAAAGCCGCCCATCTGAGACGGCGTCGCGTCGCCGCTCATGATGATGTCGAACGCCGCCTCGGCTTCGCTCTCGCTTAAGCTTCGGCCGGAAGCGACATGCGCCAGCAGCGATTTGAGGTCGCCGGTCATGCGGCGGTTTCCGGGTGTTCGATCGGCATTCTGTGCGGCGCTCGCGTGAAACCGGCGCAATTATATCAGCCTCCTGTGCTTTACGAAAACGGTCGGGCCGACGCCGGTCGATCCGGCGGACGAGCGCCCCTGTTTGACATCGGCGCATCAAGTTCATTAAGCGTTGATGCGATCCCCGAGCCGATCGTTACGGCATGGGTGAAAGTGCTGGCATGGCTGGACGTTGGCGATGGAGCAGGACGTGATTTTGTGCTCGGCACATGCCGGCTTCGCCCGATTCGCGGGCTTGCGCCGGATGAACCCGCTTGCCGCCTAGAACACGCTCGCGTCGCGGCCGGCGAGCAAAGGCGAAATGGCGCGGGCTGATTCGCGCCT
Organism: uncultured Alphaproteobacteria bacterium; assembly: GCA_963814865.1. Classification (GTDB taxonomy): domain Bacteria; phylum Pseudomonadota; class Alphaproteobacteria; order ATCC43930; family CGMCC-115725; genus AP-15. The sequence goes on from CAWFEN010000011.1 coordinate 59,720, forward strand.
GGCGGCGGCACGCCCGCATGCGCCTGCTGCTGGTGCCGATCGCGCTGCTCGCGGTGCTCGGTGTGGGGTTCTGGGTGTCGACGCTGTCCGGTCACCGCGGATTAGAGCTGCCGGCGCCGGCCGCGCGGCGCGAGGCAGCAGCACCGACCGTTCCGAGGGCGGCTCGCGCGAGCGCGCCGGCACAGCAAATCGCGAGACCCGAGAACCCGGCGGCGCCGCCGAAACCGATGGAGCAGGCCGCGCTGCGACCGCCGCCGCCGATGTCGGCGCCGATGCAGGCGAAGCCGGCCTGGTTACGGTTTGCGGTGCCGGCGGCGCCGGCCGGCAATCGGCCGCTTGTCGCCATCGTGTTCGACGATCTCGGGCTCGACCGGGCACGGACCGCCGAGGTGGTCCGGCTGCCGGGGCCGCTGACCCTGTCTTTCATGACCTATGCGAGCGATCTGCCGCAGCAGACCGAGGCGGCGCGGCGGGCGGGCCACGAGCTGTTTCTGCATGTGCCGATGGAGGCGATCGATCGGCATGAGGATCCCGGCCCGCATGCGCTCTATACCGCGCTGTCGCGCGACGAGATCATCGAGCGGCTGCGCTGGGGGCTTGGCCGCTTCGACGGGTTTGTCGGGATCAACAATCATATGGGCAGCAAATTCACCGCCGATGCGCAGGCCATGGCGCCGGTGATCGAGGAATTGCGCGCCCGCGGCCTCGTCTTTCTCAATTCGCGGACAACGGCGAGGAGCGCCGGAATCCGCCTCGCAGCCGCGGACGGGGTTCCGCACGCCACCCGGGACGTGTTCCTCGATGACGATCTGACGCCGGCGGCGATTCGCCGGCAGCTCGCGCTCGTCGAAGAGGTGGCGCAGCGGCACGGCAGCGCGATCGCCATCGGCCACGCCCATGACCCGACAATCGCGGCGTTACGGGCCTGGCTGCCGTCATTGCCTGCGAAGGGGCTGGTCCTCGTCCCCGTCAGCGCGGTCGTGCGCTACCGGATGGAGGAGGATGGGGCGGCCGGCCACTGACGCCGGGGATCTTCGAAGAGTGGTTGCGCGGCGGCGTTTCGGCCGCTACGATGTGGCTATGACAAGGTTTGCACAATCGGCAGCGTGGTGGCGGCTCGTCTGATTCGGGCGGCCGTTCCTTGTCTTTTTTCAGAGAGGCCGCTTCGGAGTTCCGGGCGGCCTTCGCAGCTTCCAGAGCGAACCTTCCCGGAACCCGCGAGGCGGCGCGGAGGAGGTTCCGATGCAACAGACCAGCTACGTGACCGAGGGCGGCATCCGCGTCGAGCGGGAGGTCGAGAACCGTCTTTATCGGCCCGCCGACAATACGCTGGCCGAGGCGCTCGACAATCGGCGCGGCGTCCTTTTTTCGTCCAGCTTCGAGTTTCCTGGGCGATATACGCGCTGGGATATGGGCTTTGTCGATCCGCCCCTGGCCTTCAGCGCGCGCGGGCGTCGATTCTCCATCGATGCGCTGAACCCGCGCGGGCAGGTGCTGCTGCCGGTCATTGCCGAGACTCTCGCCAGCTTGCCCGCGACCCGTGTCGAGAGGGCGGGCCCGGAAGGGTTCGCCGGCGAAATCGTCGAGGCTGTCGAGCGCTTCCCGGAGGAGCAGCGCAGCCGCCAGCCCTCGGTGTTTTCGGTGCTGCGCGCGCTCGTCCACCTGTTCGGCAGCGGTGAAGACCAGCATCTCGGGCTCTACGGCGCTTTCGGCTACGACCTCGTCTTTCAGTTCGAGCCGATGCAGCTGCGGCTGACGCGCCCTGCGGACCAGCGCGACCTGGTGCTCTACCTGCCCGACGAGATCCTGGTCGTCGACCATATGCGGCAGATCGCGGCGGTCCATCGCTACGAGTTCGAGGCGGCCGGCCGGTCGACCGCGGGGCTGGCGCGCGCGACCCCGGCCGCCCCCTATCGCCTCGACCGGGCACCCGCCATCAGGCCGAGCGAAAGCGACCACGGGCCGGGCGAATATGCGGCGCTCGTCGAGCGCGCCAAGGAGGCCTTTGTCCGCGGCGATCTGTTCGAGGTGGTTCCCGGCCAGCTTTTCGCCGATGCCTGCGCCGACCCGCCGAGCACCGTCTTTCAGCGGCTGCGCCAAGCCAACCCGGCGCCTTATGGCGCGCTGATCAATCTCGGCGAGGGCGAGTTTTTGGTCTCCGCTTCGCCCGAGATGTATGTCCGCGTCGAAGGCAGGCGAATCGAGACCTGCCCGATCAGCGGTACGATCGCCCGCGGCCGCGATCCGGTCGAGGACGCCGAGCGCATCCGCGAATTGCTCAACTCGGCGAAGGACGAGAGCGAGTTGACGATGTGCACCGATGTCGACCGCAACGACAAGTCGCGGGTGTCGACCCCCGGCAGCGTGCGGGTGATCGGCCGTCGCCAGATCGAGCTTTATTCACGGCTGATCCACACGGTCGATCATGTCGAGGGTGAATTGCGCCCCGAATTCGACGCCCTCGACGGCTTTCTTAGCCACACCTGGGCGGTCACCGTGACCGGCGCGCCAAAACTCTGGGCGATCCGCTTTATCGAGGAGAACGAACGATCGGCGCGCCGGTGGTATGGCGGCGCGATCGGGCGCGTCACCTTCGACGGCAACATGAATACCGGGCTCACCTTGCGCACGATCCGGATGCAGGATGGCGTGGCCGAGGTTCGCGCCGGCGCGACCTTGCTCTACGACAGCGACCCGCAGGCCGAGGAGGCCGAGACCCGGCTCAAGGCGTCGGCGATGTTCACCGCGATCCGCGGCAAGGCGGCGGCGGCTCCCGCGGCCATGATGCCGGAGGCGGTCGGGCTTGGGCGCCGGGTGCTGCTGATCGACCATGAAGATTCATTCGTGCACACGCTCGCCAACTACATCCGCTCGACCGGCGCGGAGGTGGCGACGATGCGCCCCGATCTGGCACGCGCCGAATTGCGGCAGGGTGCCAGCCCTGATCTCGCCGTGCTGTCGCCGGGGCCGGGTCGGCCAGCCGATTTCGCGATGGCCGAGACGCTCGATCTGTTGGTCAGGCATCGGATCCCGGTCTTTGGCGTCTGCCTCGGGTTGCAGGGGATCGTCGAATATTTCGGCGGCGCGCTCGATGTGCTCGGCATCCCGTTTCACGGCAAGGCGTCGCCGGTGCGGGTTCTGGGCGGCAGGCTGCTGCGCGGGCTGCCGGACGAGTTCACCGTCGGCCGCTATCACTCGCTGCATGCGCGGCGGGAAACCCTGCCGGCGGTGCTCAGGGTCACGGCGGAGACGGCCGATCATGTGGTCATGGCAATCGAGCACGCCGATCTGCCGATCGCCGCCGTGCAGTTCCATCCTGAATCGGTGATGACGGCGCGCGCCGAGATCGGCATGCCGATCATCGCGTCAATGCTTTCGCTGCTCGGCGGGCAGTCGGAACCGGCTCGGGAGAGCGTCGCGGCAGGACAGTAGCCGTCCGGATCAGAACAGGCGGTCGAGCGTCTCGCGGCGGATTTCGACCGGAAAACGGGAGCGCAGCGACTGGATGAATTCGTCGCCGAGATCGGCTTGCAGACCCGCAGTCAATTCGCGCGACAGCTCGGTCTTTGCCGCAGCGGCCTGCGGCCCGTTTTCGGGTGTCGTCACGGTGTCGAGCTGGGCGACGTAAGAGCCCGTTGAATCGGAGGCGACGGCGACCTCGCCCGGCTTGATCGAGAACAGTTTGGCGACGAGGGCCGGCGGCAACGTGTCGCCGGGGCTCGGGCGCCGCAGCAGCGGCGGCGAGGTGGTGGCCTTGAGCCCCTTTGCCGCGGCCGTGGCGGCGAGCCGCATCCCCGGCGTGACCGATGCAGCGAGCGCCGCAGCCTCCTTGGCGACCGTCTCGCGTCGTTTTTCCACCTGCCAAGCCGTGATCGCCTCTTCCTTGACCTCGGCAAGCGGCTTGACCCCTGGCGGGATCACCTTGTCGGTTCGCAATACGTAGACCGCGTTGTCGTCGGTCTCGGTGACGCGGCTCGTCTGTCCCTCGTCCGTGGCGAAGACGAGCTTGACGACGTCGGCGGGCGAGATCGGCAGAGCCATTTTCTTGCCGTCGCGGTCGAGGCCGTGGACATCGATCGCAGCGACCACGGTCTTCTTCAGCCCGAATTTGGCCGCGGCCTCGGCGAGGGTGGCGCCGCCCGCGAGCGCATCATCGACGTGGTTGGCGATCTTGTAGATGCGATCGACGGCCTGATGATTGGCAATCTCGGCCTGAAGCTTTGCCTTCGCCTCGGCGAATGTCTGCGTCGCCGGCGGCGCGATCTTGACGACGCGCAGAATGTGCCAGCCGAGCGGGCTCTTCAGCGGCGCGCTCGGCTTGTTCAACGCCAGCTTGAACGCGACGTCGGCGAGCTCGCTCGGCATCTCCTCGCGTTTCACCAGGCCGAGGTCGATCGTGTCCGGGGCCTGGCCGGCGATCGTGGTGGCGACCTGTTGCCAATCCTTGCCGGCGGCCAGCGCCGCCTCGGCGGCTTTCGCCTTCTCCTCCGAAGAGGTCAGGATCTGCTGCACGTCGCGGCGCTCCGGGACCACGAATTCGCCCCGGCGCTGGTCGTATTCCTGCTGCAGCTGCGCTTCCGGGATCTCGATCTTCTGGGCGAGCTCCGACGGGGTCAGGCTCTCCAACGTGAACGCGCGATATTCGGGGGAACGGAACATGTCCTTATGCGCATTGTAAAATGCCGTCAGCTCAGCCTCGCTCGGCTGCCCCGCATCGCCGGCGCCGGCGATCGGCAACGTCACGATGTCCGCGGTGCGCCTCTCGTCGCGATAACGGTAAAGGAGGTCTACCATCGGCCCGGGTGCCGCCGCCCCGGCCGTCACCGCACCGAGCAGATCGGTGCGCCGTATCTCGCGGCGCGACAGCGCCACGAACTGGTCCTCGCTCATATGGTTGGCGGCAAGTGCTGCATCGAACGCCGCGCGGTCGAACGCCCCGGTCGGTCCGCGGAAATTCGGGTTTTGGGTAACGGCGCTGCGCAGCACCTCGTCGGATACATCGAGTTGCAGCCGGGCCGCTTCCTGATCGGCCAAATCCTCGTTGATCAGCTGTCGGAGGACATCGTCGACGATGCCGAGCTCCTTGGCCCGCTGGAGATCGACCGAACTGCCGGTCTGTACGCTCAGCCGGTCGAGCGCCGGGCGCAGCGCGTTCTGCAGCGCGTCGGCATCGATGCTCCGGCCGCCGACTGTGGCGACGTCGGTATCGGGCGCGCGGTTGCGAAAGATGTCGCCGATTCCCCAGATTCCGAAGCTGGCGATCAGCGCGGCAAACAGTGCCTTGACGACGATGGACCCGGCCTTTGAGCGGATCGCTTGAAGCATGGAGGCGGATGGCCTCTGTTTTGCCGACCGGGCAGATTAACCCGTCGGGATGCTGATGGGATCGTATACTGGCAATGATAGGGACGGGCCGGCGGGGTCGCAACCTCATCGGCTCATCAACTCGCGAAAGGTTCAGGAAGATGGCGAACCGGACAAAGCTGGTCGCCGGCAATTGGAAGATGAACGGGTTGTGCGCCGACGGCTCGGAGCTGGCGGGCGAGCTGGCGCGGCGGGCGAGGGCGGCGACGGGCGGTGAAGCACTAGCCTGCGAGCTGCTGGTCTGCCCGCCGGCGACCTTGCTGGCCGCCGTGCATGCGCTTCTCGTCGGCAGCGGCATCGCGCTCGGCGGGCAGGATTGCCATGCTGCGCCGAAGGGTGCCCATACCGGCGACATCAGCGCCGAGATGCTGGCCGATATCGGGTGCAGCCACGTCATTCTCGGCCATTCGGAGCGCCGCCACGGCCACGGCGAGACCGATGCCGAAATTCGCGCCAAGCTCAATGCGGCCGCGCGGGCAGGGCTTCGGGTGGTTCTCTGCGTCGGCGAGACGCAGGAAGAGCGTCGGGCCGGGCGGGCAATCGACGCGGTTTCGGCCCAGCTCGCGGGATCGATCCCGGACGGCGCTCCGCCCGACGGCCTGATCGTCGCCTATGAGCCGGTCTGGGCGATCGGGACGGGATTAACCGCGACCATGGCCGACATCGCTGCGATGCATGCGGCAATCCGCACCCGCGTCCCGCCGGAAACGCGAATCCTCTATGGCGGCTCGGTCAACCCGAAGAACGCTGCCCAGCTCCTCGCACTCGCCGAGGTCGACGGCGCGCTCGTCGGCGGCGCGAGCCTCGACGCCGCCGATTTTTGGGCGATCGCCCGCAGCTGCCGGTGAAAGCGGCCGACGCCGCTGGCGCCTGGCTCGCGGATTTGTCGGCGGTGCTGGCTTGTCACCCGCGATCGGGTTAAAAGTTGCCGCGCCCCCCGGCATTTCCGGCCAATTGGTTCCGTCCATGCTCATTCTGCTGCTCGTCATCCATATCTTGATCGCGCTCGCGCTGATCGGCGTCATCCTGTTGCAGAAAAGCGAGGGCGGGGCGCTCGGCATGGGTGGCGGCGGCATGACCGGTTTTATGACCGGGCGGTCGACGGCGAATTTGCTGACCCGCGCAACCGCGGTTCTGGCGGCCGCCTTCATGATGACGAGCGTGCTGCTCGTCGTGTTGCACAACCGCGAGCGGGCGCCGCCCTCGATCATCGACCAGGGCGGGCCGGCGATCCCGGGCACGCCGGCGGTCCCGCTCGCCCCGACCGCGCCATCTTCCCCGATGGCACCGACCGCTCCAGCGGCACCGAGAGCGCCGAGCGCGCCGCTGGCGCATTGACGGGCTCCTTCGCCCCGCCGGTGGTGAGACGGAGAGGCCCCCGCAGCGCCAGCCGGCCCCGGACCCGAGCCACGAATGAGCGGTGGCGGGCGCAGGCGGTCCCAGCCGTCATTTACCGATGGGACTGACATGCCCGATGCTATAGGCTGGAGTTCCATGACGCGGTTCATCTTCATTACCGGCGGCGTGGTCTCCTCTCTGGGCAAGGGCTTGTCGGCGGCGGCGCTCGGCGCGCTGCTGCAGGCGCGCGGGTTCAGGGTCAGGCTGCGCAAGCTCGATCCGTACCTGAACGTCGATCCGGGGACGATGAGCCCCTACCAGCACGGCGAGGTCTACGTCACCGATGACGGCGCCGAGACCGATCTCGATCTCGGCCATTACGAGCGCTATGTCGGCGTCGCGGCGCGGCGCAGCGATTCGGTCACGACCGGCCGGATCTATTCGACCGTGATCGGGCGCGAGCGGCGCGGCGAGTATCTCGGCGCCACGGTCCAGGTCATTCCGCACGTCACCGACGCCATCAAGGAATTCATCCAGGCCGATCTCGACGGCGAGGATTTCGTGCTGTGCGAGATCGGCGGCACGGTCGGCGACATCGAGAGCCTGCCTTTCCTCGAGGCGATTCGCCAGCTCGGCAACGAACTCGGGCGCGAGCGGGTGCTGTTCGTGCATCTGACGCTGGTGCCCTATATCCCTTCGGCCGGCGAGCTCAAGACCAAGCCGACCCAGCATTCGACCAAGGAATTGCTCGGCCTCGGCATCCAGCCCGACATCCTGCTGTGCCGCTGCGACCGGCCGATCCCGCCCGCTGCCCGCAAAAAGATCGCGCTCTTCTGCAATTTGCGCGAAAGCCGGGTGATCCCCGCGCTCGACGTCGATACGATCTATGCGGTACCCGGCTCCTATCACGCCGAGGGGTTCGACCGCGAGGTGTGCCGGCATTTCGGCCTCGACGCGCCCGAGCCCGATCTCGCGCGCTGGAATGCCATCGTCGACCATTTCCACAAGCCCGAGGGGCGGGTGACGATCGCCGTCGTCGGCAAGTACACGCATCTGCCGGACAGCTACAAATCCCTGGCGGAGGCGATGACTCATGGCGGGCTCGCCAACAATGTCGCGGTCGATCTCGACTGGATCGATTCGGAGGTTTTCGAGGCCGAGGCGGAAACGGTCCGGCAGCTCGAAGGCGTACACGGCATCCTCGTTCCGGGCGGCTTCGGCGAGCGCGGCACCGAGGGCATGATCGAGGCCGCGCGTTTTGCCCGCGAGCGCCGCGTGCCCTATTTCGGCCTGTGCTTCGGCATGCACATGGCGGTGATCGAAGCGGCGCGAGACCTGGCGAACCTGCCCGGCGCCGGCTCGACCGAATTCGGGCCGTGCGAGCATCCGGTCGTCGGGCTGATGACCGAATGGATGCGCGGCAATACGATCGAACGGCGCAATTCGAACGAAGATCTGGGTGGAACGATGCGGCTCGGCGCCTACGAGGCGGTGCTGGCGCCGGGGAGCCGGGTGGCCGAAATCTATGGCGGCGCCACGCGAATCAGCGAGCGCCACCGGCATCGCTATGAGGTGAATATCGGCTACAAGCAGAGCCTTGAGGAAGCCGGTCTGCACTTTTCCGGCATGTCGCCCGATGGCATCCTGCCGGAGATCGTCGAGCTGCCCGGCCACCCTTGGTTCATCGGCGTGCAGTTCCATCCCGAGTTGAAATCGCGGCCGTTCGAGCCGCATCCGCTGTTCACCTCGTTCGTGCGCGCAGCACTCGACCAGTCGCGGCTGGTGTGAGGGGCAGTCATGACACCTCGTCACGTCACGATCGGCGGCATTACTCTCGGCAACGATCTGCCGCTGGTCTTCATCGTCGGGCCGAACGCGCTGGAATCGCGCGCGCATGCCTTGGAGATCAGCGCCGCGCTGGCAGAGATCGCGGCAAAGTTGAAGATCGGTCTGATCTACAAGACCTCTTTCGACAAGGCCAACCGGTCCTCGCTCGCCGGTGCCCGCGGCATCGGGCTCGAAGCGGGGTTGCCGATCCTTGCCGAAGTCAGGGAAAGAACCGGCCTGCCGGTGCTGACCGACGTGCATGAGAAGGAGCAATGCGCGCCGGTCGCCGAGATCGTCGATGTCCTGCAAATCCCGGCGTTTCTGTGCCGCCAGACCGATCTGCTGCTGGCCGCGGGGGCAACCGGCAAGCCGGTCAACGTCAAGAAGGGCCAGTTCCTGGCACCCTGGGACATGCGGAACGTCGCCGCCAAGATCGCCTCGACCGGCAACCAGCAGATCCTGCTGTGCGAACGCGGCGCCAGCTTCGGCTACAACACGCTGATCACCGACATGCGCGCGCTGCCGATCATGGCGCAGACCGGCTATCCCGTGGTGTTCGACGCGACCCATTCCGTGGCGCAGCCGGGGGGGCTCGGGGATCGCTCGGGCGGCGAGCGGGAATTTGCCCCGATCCTCGCGCGCGCCGCGGTCGCAATCGGCGTTGCTGCGGTGTTCATCGAAACGCACCAGGATCCCGACCATGCGCCGTGCGAGGGCCCGACGATGGTGCCGTTGAAGGCGCTGCCGGCGCTGTTGGAGACCTTGGTCGCCTTCGACCGGCTGGCCAAAGGCCGGCCGCCGGGATAAACCGGCCGCAATCCGAGGTTGACTGTCGCCGGCGGCGGTGATCCACTCCGGCCGTGATCCTAAACCGCGAATTGCGGCGGCAGGCGCGCGTCCTGCTCGGTCCGGCGCTGGGAATGGCGCTGACCGGCTATTTCGCCTATCACCTCGTCGAGGGCGACCGGGGGCTGTTGGCGTGGGTCCGGCTGACGCGCGAGATCCGCGCCGAGGACGACACGCTCGCGGCGCTTCGCGCCGAGCGCGCCGCACTCGCGATGACGGTCTCGAACCTGACGCCCGATCATCTCGATCCCGATCTGCTGGATGAGCGGGTGCGCGCGACCCTGAACCTGGCGCGCCCCGACGAAATTGTCATCATGCAGCCGGCGATCGCGCCGCCGGCATCAGCTCGCTGAACGGGCCCGAAGCGCCGCGCGCGGATGCTTTTGACGAAAGAGCCGGCGGGTCCGGCGGCAGCGGAGACAGGGCGCACCGATTCTGGGACGGCGATGCGGCGAGCATCCGCCGAATGGATCAGGAGAGGCCCTGTCGGAACGTGACGCCGGTCACAATCGGCTCGCTTCCGCGCCCCTCACTATGGGCGCAGCTGTCCAAATGTCTCTCGGGAGCCCGTGGCGATGAGCCAGATCAGTCAAGCCAGGAGCGCTGAAGCCCCGTCTTCGGACCGCACGCCCTCTCTGCGGTGGCTGGAGTGGATCGTGCTCATCTACGGGATCGTTCTCGTGGCCGGTTCGATCGTACTGTTCCTGATGAACGCGGCATCGGATCAGATCAGCACGTTGATTACTCAGCAGAACGCCGCAAGCTTGAAGCTGTGGACCAACCTCGATTATTATCAACACCACAACACGCACGGTCAACCCGGTGATACGTCACTTCCACCGGGATTGTTTGAAGACCTTGTCGAATTTTCGAGGGCGAATGCAACCATAATAAAGACTGTACATCGGCTCGACTTCTCAAATGTCTTGTCCTCGGGTACATCGTGGGAAAAGATATGTGCATACATCATCCCGACGGATGGGAACCAGCCGGGCTCAGGGCAGACATGTTATTTTGACCATTTTGGTGTCACCCCGCAGACGAACGCTACCAATATCCTCCAGCAGGGAATGTACCAAATCGAGCTGTACCAAGCTATAAGAGATTACGCTCAAGATAAATCAAACTTTTATAAGGGATTTTTTGGAGCGATCTCCGCATACTTGCTGCCGGTCCTTTACGCTTTGCTCGGAGCGTTTCTGTACGCATTGCGATCGTGGCCGGCCCAGGGCAAGCAACGACGGATAAATTCGTCACCCGAGCGGTTCAGCCGGTTTTTAATGGCGGGCATTGCCGGGATTGCGATCAGCGCGTTCAGTGCGTTGATCCCGTCAGATGTGCTCTTGTCGCCGTTGGTGCTCGCCTTCGTTGTCGGCTATTCAAATGATGTCTTCACCACCTGGCTCGATGCTTATGTCCGCAAATTCAAGCATGCTGCAGGGCCCTGAACCCCTGCGCTCACGCCAAATCGGGCACCATCGAGGAATTTTCGGTGCCGCTTTAAGCGATTGTTTCGGCATCGCGTCTGCTCGTGAAATTTTCTTGTCCGGCAACGATTTGAATTGGTCGAGGTTGCAACGGAACCGATTCGCCACCATGCTTCCGGGCGAGATTGGGCCGTTCGGAGCGGGCGCGCGGAGGAGGCGGCATGGCAATCGAAGGCGAGGTCAAATTCGCGGAACCCGACATCCGGCTGCCGGAGTTGCTCAAATACTACCGCGACATGCTGCTGATTCGGCGCTTCGAAGAGCGGGCCGGCCAGATGTACGGGATGGGACTGATCGGCGGGTTCTGCCACCTCTATATCGGGCAGGAGGCGGTCGTGGTCGGCATGCAGGCGGCCTTGCAGCCGGGCGACACGACCGTCACCTCCTATCGCGATCACGGCCATATGCTGGCCTGCGGCATGGACCCCAAGGGCGTCATGGCCGAACTGACCGGGCGCCGGACCGGCTATTCGCACGGCAAGGGCGGCTCGATGCACATGTTCAGCCGCGAGAGAAATTTCTTCGGCGGCCACGGTATCGTCGGCGCGCAGGTGCCGATCGGCACCGGGCTCGGCTTTGCCCACCGTTATCGCGAGGACGGGCTGATCTCGGTCACCTATCTCGGCGACGGCGCGATCAACCAGGGACAGGTCGCCGAGAGCCTCAACATGGCTTCGCTGTGGAAGCTGCCAGTGGTTTACGTGATTGAAAACAACCGTTATGGGATGGGGACCTCGATCGACCGTGCCTCTGCCCGCACCGATTTGTTTCATCGCGGCATGGCGTATGGCATCGCAGGCGAGCAGGTCGACGGCATGAATGTGCTTGCCGTGCATGAGGCCGGGCTCGCCGCCACCGAGCACGCGCGCTCGGACCAGGGGCCGATCATCCTGGAAATGTCGACCTATCGCTATCGCGGCCACTCGATGTCGGACCCGGCCAAATACCGTACCCGAGACGAGGTCAACCGGATGCGCGCTGAGCACGACCCGATCGATCAGCTGCGCCACCGGCTGGTCGAGGGCGGAACTACGGAAGCGGCGCTGAAGGCGATCGACGGCGAGGTCCGCCAGCTCGTTGCCGAGGCGGCGCAATTCGCGCAGGACAGCCCGGAGCCGGACCCGGCCGAGCTGTGGACCGATGTGCTGGCCGAAGCCTGAACCGAGTCTCGATTGATGCGGGCGGCGCGTTCGCCTGCCGGAGATTGTGCTGAGCCATGGCTACCGAAGTGCTGATGCCGGCGCTGTCGCCGACGATGACCGAGGGCAAGATCGCGCGCTGGCTGAAGAGCGAAGGCGAGCCGGTCAGTGCCGGCGACGTGCTGGCCGAGATCGAGACCGACAAGGCGACGATGGAGGTCGAGGCGGTCGACGAGGGCGTGCTTGCCAAGATCGTTATTCCCGAGGGCACCGACCACGTCGCCGTCAATACCCCGATCGCGCTGATCGCCGCGGACGGCGAAAAGGTCGAAAAGCCGAACGGGTCCGCGCCCGCCGCGCAGCCGCCGGCACCCATCGCGAAACCGCTGCCGGCGGCGCCGGCCGCGCCGGTGCCGGCAATGCCTCGCAGCTCCCCGGCGGGTGAGCCCGAATACACCGGCGAGACGCGGACGATGACCGTACGCGAAGCGCTGCGCGACGCGATCGCCGAGGAAATGCGGCGCGACGACACGGTGTTTCTGCTCGGCGAGGAGGTCGCCGAATATCAGGGTGCCTACAAGGTCAGCCAGGGCCTGCTGCAGGAATTCGGCGCGCGGCGGGTCATCGATACGCCGATCACCGAGCACGGGTTCGCCGGGCTCGGCGTCGGCGCCGGTTTTGCCGGGCTGCGCCCGATCGTCGAGTTCATGACCTTCAATTTCGCCATGCAGGCGATTGACCAGATCGTCAATTCCGCCGGCAAGACGCGCTACATGTCGGGCGGGCAGATGAGCTGCCCGATCGTCTTCCGCGGGCCGAACGGCATCGCCGCGCGCGTCGCCGCGCAGCATTCACAATGCTATGCAAGCTGGTACGCGCATTGCCCCGGGCTCAAGGTGGTCGCGCCCTATACCGGCGCCGATCATAAGGGCTTGCTGAAATCGGCGATCCGCGATCCGAACCCGGTGGTTTTTCTCGAGAACGAGCTTGTCTACGGCGAGAGCTTTCCGGTGCCCGAGGATACCGAATTCCTGGTGCCGATCGGCAAGGCGCGGATCGCAAGGCCGGGCGAGCACGTCACCATCACCGCGTTCTCGCGCATGGTGAAGCTCGCGCTGCAAGCCGCTGAAGAATTGGAGAAAGCCGGTATTTCGGCGGAGGTTATCGATCTGCGCACCCTGCGGCCCTTCGACATCGAGACCGTCATCGCCTCGGTCAAGAAGACCAACCGGATCGTCGCGGTCGAGGAGGGCTGGCCGTTCGCCGGCATCGGCGCGGAGATCGCGGCGATCGTCATGGAGGCGTGCTTTGATTGGCTGGACGCGCCGCTGAAGCGGGTCGCCGGCAAGGACGTGCCGCTGCCTTATGCCGCCAACCTCGAACATCTGGCGGTGCCGCAGGTCGAAGACATCGTCGCCGCGGCGCACGAAGTCGCCTATCGCTGAGGCCGGCTGGCTCGGCCAACCGAGGAAGAGATCATGCCGATCGAAATCCTTATGCCGGCATTGTCGCCGACGATGACCGAAGGCAACCTCGCCAAATGGCATAAGAAAGAGGGCGACGAGGTGCATTCGGGCGACGTGCTGGCCGAGATCGAGACCGACAAGGCGACGATGGAGGTGGAAGCGGTCGACGATGGCAGGGTCGGCCGGATTCTCGTCCCGGAAGGCGCACAAGGGGTCAAGGTCAATCAGCCGATCGCGCTGTTGCTCGGCGAGGGCGAGGATGCCGCAACGCTGGCGGGTTTTGCCGGTCCGGCGGCAAAACCCGATCCGCCGGCAGAGCCCGCTCCGACGCCGCCGCAGCACGAGGAATCGCATACAACGCTCGCCGTCCGCGCCGGCGGTAGGGGTCGCGGCGCAGCGCGGCAACGGACGGATCTTCGCCAGCCCGCTGGCGCGGCGCATGGCGCAGCAGGCCGGGCTCGACCTCGCTGCGATCAACGGCTCGGGGCCGCAGGGCCGCATCGTCAAGGCCGATATCGAAGCGGTCGTCGCCGCCGCCCGCGCAGCCGCACCCGCAGCAGCGGCACCCGCCGGCGCGCCGCCGGCCCCGCCCGCGGCCGACGGCACCTGCACCGGCCCTGTCGAAGGAGCGGGTGCTGGCGCTGGCGGGCAATCCGCCATATACCGAGCGGCCGCTCAGCGCGGTGCGCCGGGTCATTGCCCGGCGGCTGGTCGAAGCCAAGCAAACCATTCCGCATTTCTATCTGACGGTCGATTGCGAGATCGATGCGCTGCTCGGAACTCGCGCCGCGTTGAACATTAAATCAGATGTTTACAGGATTTCCGTAAACGATTTTGTCATCCGGGCGGCGGCGCTCGCGCTGCGGCAGGTGCCGGCGGCGAACGCGTCGTGGAGCGACGACGCGATCCTGCTCTGGGACACGGTCGACATCGCCGTCGCCGTGGCGCTCGACGACGGGCTGATCACGCCGATCGTCAAACAGGCCGACCGCAAGGGCTTGGCGGCGATCGCCACCGAGATGAAGGACCTGGCCGACGCGCGCCCGCGCCGGCAAGCTGAAGCTCGACGAGTTCCAGGGCGGCACCTTCTCGATCTCGAACCTCGGCATGTACGGGGTGCGCGATTTCGCCGCGGTGATCAACCCGCCGCATGGCGGCATCCTCGCGGTCGGTGCCGGCGAGCAGCGGCCGGTCGTCAAGGACGGCGCGCTCGCGGTCGCGACGGTGATGAGCTGCACCTTGTCCTGCGATCACCGCGCGGTCGACGGCGCCGTCGGCGCGCAATTCCTGGCCGCCTTCAAAAAGATCATCGAAGACCCGCTGACAATGCTGCTGTAGCGGCGCGGAGATCACGCGATGGCCGAAACTTCCTTCGACCTGATCGTCGTCGGCGGCGGGCCGGGCGGCTATGTCGCGGCGATCCGCGCGGCGCAGCTCGGCATGAAAACAGCACTCGTCGAGCGCGAGCATCTTGGCGGCATCTGCCTCAATTGGGGCTGCATTCCGACGAAGGCGCTGCTGCGCACTTCGGAGATCCATCACCTCCTGCACCATCTCGATCAGTATGGATTTTCTGCGAAGGACGTGCGGTTCGACGCGAGCAAGGTCGTCGCTCGCTCGCGCGCGGTCGCGAAGCAGCTTTCGAACGGCGTCGCTTACTTGCTGAAAAAAAACAAGGTCACGGTTTTCGACGGGCAGGGGCGGCTGGCCGGCAAAGGACGGCTCGCGGTGACCAAGGACGGCAGGGAGGTTGCCGAGCTGACCGCGCCGCACATCATCCTGGCGACCGGCGCGCGCGCCCGCGCATTGCCCGGGCTCGAACCCGAGGGTAAGCTGGTCTGGACCTACAAGGAGGCGATGGTGCCGGCAGCGATTCCGAAATCGCTGCTGGTCGTCGGCTCGGGCGCGATCGGCATCGAATTCGCCAGTTTTTACCGAGATATGGGTGCCGAAGTGACGGTGGTCGAGGTGCTCGACCGCGTGCTGCCGGTCGAGGACGACGAGATCTCGCCATTCGCCCGCAAATCCTTCGAAAAGCAGGGGATTACGATCCATACCGGGGCCACGGTGAAGGCGTTGGAAAAGAACGGCGACGGGGTTGCGGCGACGATCGAGGCGGCGGGGAAGGGGTTCGATGTGACCGTCGAACGGGTGATCCTGGCGGTCGGCATCGTCGGCAATGTCGAGGATATCGGCCTCGAAAACACCGCTGTTGAAGTTCAGCGCACGCATGTCGTCGTCGACGAATGGCTGCGCACCGGCGAGCCCGGCATCTATGCGATCGGCGATCTCGTCGGTCCGCCCTGGCTGGCTCACAAGGCGAGCCACGAGGGCGTGATCTGCGTCGAGCACATCGCCGGGGTCAACGACGTGCATCCGCTCGACCGGCGCAACATCCCGGCCTGCACTTATTGCCGCCCGCAGGTGGCCAGCGTCGGGCTCACCGAACAGGGCGCCCGGGACGCCGGCTACGAGGTCCGGATCGGGCATTTCCCCTATATCGGCAACGGCAAGGCGATCGCCCTCGGCGAGCCTGAGGGGATGGTCAAGACCGTGTTCGACGCCAAGACCGGGGAATTGCTGGGCGCGCACATGATCGGCGCCGAGGTCACCGAGCTGATCCAGGGATACGCGATCGCCAAGACCCTGGAGACGACCGAGGCCGAGCTGATCCGCACGATCTTCCCGCACCCGACCCTGTCCGAGACGATGCACGAGGCCGTGCTTGACGCCTATGGCCGGGCCATCCACTTCTAGCCGATGAGCTTGCCGACGGCCGCCGTGCCGCTCCGCCATCCCGAAAAGGCCCGTCAAGCCGACAGCCCGATCCCGCACAAGCCGCCGTGGCTGCGCGTCAAGGCGCCGGGCTCGCCGGAATACCACGCGACGCGGCGGCTGATGCGCGAGCTGCGAGCTCAACACCGTGTGCGAGGAGGCGGCCTGCCCGAATATCGGCGAATGCTGGAAGCAGAAGCACGCGACGGTGATGATCCTCGGCCGGGTGTGCACGCGCGCCTGCACGTTCTGCAATGTCGCGACCGGCCGGCCCGACCTTGCTCGACCCGGATGAGCCCGAGCGTGTCGGCGCAGGCGGTGGCGGGGCTCGGCCTCGCCCATGTCGTCGTCACCTCGGTCGACCGCGACGATCTCGACGATGGCGGGGCCGGACATTTCGCGCGCACCATCCGCGCGATCCGCGGCGCCGCGCCCGCGACGACGATCGAGGTGCTGACCCCCGATTTCCTGCGCAAGGACGGGGCGCTCGAAACCGTCGTCGCGGCCCGGCCCGACGTCTTCAACCACAATCTCGAAACCGTGCCGCGGCTCTATGCCGAGGTGCGGCCGGGCGCGCGGTACTTCCATTCGCTGCGCCTGCTCGACCAGGTCAAGCGGCTCGATCCGGCGCTGTTCACGAAATCCGGCATCATGGTCGGGCTCGGCGAGGACAAGGCCGAGGTGCTGCAGGTCATGGACGATCTGCGCGCGGCCGATGTCGATTTCCTGACCATCGGGCAATATCTGCAGCCGACGCCGAAACACCATGCCGTCGACCGTTTCGTCACGCCCGAGGAGTTTCGCGCCTATCGCAGCCTTGCCTTCGGCAAGGGCTTCCTATTGGTGTCGGCCTCGCCGCTGACGCGGTCCTCGTACCACGCCGGCGAGGATTTCGCGCGGTTGCGCGCCGCGCGTGCCGCCAGGCTCGCCGCTGCATCGTAGACCCGCCGCGATGCCGACCCATGCCGAACAGCGTGTGCTGCCCTACACGCCGGAGCAGCTTTTCGCGCTCGTCGCCGATATCGAGCGCTATCCGGAGTTTCTGCCATGGTGCATCGGCGCGCGCATCCGCGAGCGGCGGGCCGATCTCGTCGTCGCCGATCTGATCATCGGCTTCAAGATGTTCCGTGAGCGGTTTACCTCGCGGGTGGCGCTCGATCCGACGCGGCAGATCGACGTGACCTATGCCGAGGGGCCGTTCCGCTATCTGACCAACCACTGGACCTTCACCCCGGCCGCAGGCGGCTGCCGCATCGATTTCTTTGTCGATTTCGAGTTCAAGTCGCGCCTGATGCAACGGGTGATCGAGATCTTGTTCAGCGAAGCGGTGCGCCGCATGGTCGGCGCCTTCGAAAAGCGCGCGCGCGACCTCTACGGCGCCCCGTCGCCGGAGGGCGCTCGCGAACCTGCGGTGTGATCGGGCGACGCCGTCGCGCGGAGCCCAACGGAGCAGGCCTCGAAGGTCCGCCCGCGTTAGTTGGAACCATCACGCAGCCAAAGGAAGTCCGGGCGGCCGGCGATGGCAGGCAGTCTCGAGATCAGCGTATTCGGGGCAATTCCGCGCCTGATGGCAGCGATCGCTGCCATCAGGCGCGGCGTGACGCATCGCCGCAAGCGACGGTGGACCGGTCGCGGCGATAAGAGAAGACATTGCTGCATGGCTGGATTACATTTGGTGCAATGCTCTCGCTGACGGAGACGTCGGGAAGGAGAAGGTGATGGCGGCGGCTCGGCCCGCGGGCTTCGGCGCGATAACATTGCGGGCGGGAATTCGACCCGAAGGAAAATGAAAAACAAGACGAACAGGGATGAAGGAGTGACCCGGCGCCGGGTGCTGCGCAATGCGGCACTGGCGGCGGGCGCGCTGGCGACGCCGTTCGTGCGCAGCACTGGCGCCGCGACCGTCATGCCGAAAGGCAGGATGGTGCTTGCCTGGCACACCAACATCGCGGCGCGCTGGCTCGACCCGCAGCAGCATGACGGCACCGCGAGCCCGGATAATTTCACTGATGGCGCTGCAGGATGCGCTTGATCAAAAACTTCCGCGAGGTCCATTACGACCATCCGGCGCTGGCCCGAAACTATAATTTCGCCGAGGACGCCAAGAGCGCGACCTTTCACCTGCGGCCGGGGATCAAGTTTCACGACGGCGCCCCGGTCACGCCTGCCGATGTCAAATGGAGCTACGAGCACTATCGCGGCGCCTGGGGCGAGGTGCTGCACAAGAACACCCAGGGTGTCGAGATCGTCGACGACCACACCGTGCGCTTTCACTTCAGCAATCCGTTTTTGGATTTTCCGATCCTGCTCGGCACCGGCAATGTGTGCGGCGCCGGCTGGGTCGTTCCGGCGAAATACTACCAGCAGGTCGGGCAGGACGGGTTCATGCAGAAGCCGGTCGGCGCCGGCCCGTACAAGCTCGTCTCGCAGCAGCCGGGGGTGCGGCTCGATTTCGCGGCGTTCGACGACTATTACCGTCCCGTTCACATCAAAGAGCTGACGATGCTGAGCGTGCCGGAGGCGGCGACGCGCATCGCGATGCTCGAGCGCGGCGAAGCCGACATCGTCTACAACGTACCGGGCGAGCTGATCGACCGGGTCAAGAGCAACTCCAAGCTGATGCTGGCGCCGGTCGTGTCGGCGAATTTCTGGCTCGAATTTCCCGGCTTTCAGGACCCCGAGAACCCGTTCCACGACATCCGCGTGCGCCAGGCCGTGAGCCTCGCGATCGACCGCGACGCGATGAACCAGGCCGAATGCGACGGGATGGGGGTGATCGACGGAAACTGGATCAACGACGATGTCGAATACGGCATGCCGTGGCCGAAATGGGAGCATAACATCGCCAAGGCCAAGGCGCTGATGGCGCAGGCCGGTCATCCGGACGGCTTCAATGTCGACTGGGTGACGCCGCTGCCCGATTATTTTTCGCGCGGCGAGCGCATCGTCACCCAGCTGCAGGCGGTCGGCATCCGCTCGAAATTGCAGAGCATGGAGCGCGGCGTCTTCATGAAGAAGCTGCAGGGCGGGCTGCAGCAGTGGCCGGGGGTGCAGATCATCCTCGACGGCGCGCGCGTCGCCGGCACCTGGTCCAATTGGTACGACAGTTTCATGAAATGCGGCGGTTTTCTTGGCCGAAACCGGAACTGCGTGCCGGCGCTCGACGCGCAATTCGACAAATACCTGGCTTCGGCCGACCGTACCGAGCGCAAGAACCTGGCTCACGAGATCCAACGCGAGATCCTCGAAAACTATTATTTCGTGCCGGTGTTCCGCCACGCCGCCGTGCAAGCGATCGGGCCGCGCATCGCCGCCAGCAAATGGCAGGACGTGTTCCCGAGCTTCGCCACCACCGCCTATGCCTATCCCTGGGAGGACATCGCCCTAAAAACTTAGGGCAAAGCGAGCCCCGCTCGCGGAAGGGAGGAAAGAAGAATGAAGACGACACTGCTGACCCGGCGCACCGTTCTGAGGACGGCGCTGGCGACGACCGCGCTGGCGGCGCCATTCGTGCGCCGCGCGCGGCGCGGCGCCCCTCGTCGTTCCCAAGGGCAAGATGGTTCTTGCCTGGCACACCAACATCGCGGCGCGCTGGCTCGACCCGCAGCAGCACGACGGCACCGCGAGCCCGGACAATTTCATCTTCGCGCTGCAGGACGCCTTGATCAAAAACTTCCGCGAGGTGCATTACGACCACCCGGCGCTCGCCCAGAGCTACGAATTCGCCGAGGACGCCAAGAGCGCAATCTTTCACCTGCGGCCGGGGATCAAGTTTCACGACGGCACTCCGATCACGCCCGCTGATGTCAAATGGAGCTACGAGCACTATCACGGCGCGTGGAGCGAGGTGCTGCACAAGAACACCCAGGGCGTCGAGATCGTGGACGACCACACCGTGCGCTTTCACTTCAACAATCCGTTTTTGGATTTTCCGATCCTGCTCGGCACCGGCAATGTGTGCGGCGCCGGCTGGGTCGTTCCGGCGAAGTACTACCAGCAGGTCGGGCAGGACGGGTATATGCAGAAGCCGATCGGCGCCGGCCCGTACAAGCTCGTCTCGCAGCAGCCGGGAGTGCGGCTCGATTTCGCGGCGTTCGACGACTATTACCGTCCCGTTCACATCAAAGAGCTGACGATGCTGAGCGTGCCCGAGGCGGCGACGCGCATCGCGATGCTCGAGCGCGGCGAAGCCGACATCGTGTACTTCGTGCCTGGCGAGCTGATCGACCGGGTGAAGAGCAACCCCAAGCTGATGCTGGCGCCGGTGCTCTCGGGTAACTGGTGGCTCGAGTTTCCGGGCTTCCAGGACCCCAAGAGCCCGTTCCACGACATCCGCGTGCGCCAGGCGATCAGCCTCGCGATCGACCGCGACGCGATGAACCAGGCCGAATGCGACGGGATGGGAACCGTCGACGGCAACTGGATCAACGACGACGTCGAATACGGCATGCCGTGGCCGAAATGCGAGCACAACATCGCCAAGGCCAAGGCGCTGATGGCCCAAGCCGGCCATCCGGACGGCTTCAATGTCGACTGGGTCACCCCGGTTCCCGATTATTTTTCGCGCGGCGAGCGCATCGTCTCGCAGCTGCAGGCGATCGGCATTCGTTCCAGGATGCAGACCATGGAGCGCGGCGTCTTTCTCAAAAAGCTGCAGGGCGGATTGAAGGAATGGCCGGGGGTGCAGATCATCCTCAACGCGGCTCGGGTCGGCGGGACCTGGTCCAACTGGTACGACAGCTTTATGAAATGCGGCGGCTTCAACGGCCGCGACCGCAATTGCGTGCCCGCGCTCGACGCCAAGTTCGACAAATATCTCGCCTCGGCCGACCGCAACGAACGCAAGAACCTCGCTTATGAGATCCAGCGCGAGATCCTCGAAAACTATTATTTCGTGCCGGTGTTCCGCCACGCCTTCGTCAACGCGATCGGGCCGCGCATCGCCGCCAAGAAATGGCAGGACGTGTTCCCGAGCTTTCCCACCAGCGGCTACGCCTATCCGTGGGAGGACATCGAGCTGAAGGAAACCACGGGTTAGGGCAGCCCGGCTCGGCGAGGAGCGGGGATGGGACAATTCATCATTCGGCGGACGCTCTATGCCGTCGTCACCTTGTTCATCCTGAGCCTGACCATCTTTACGGTGGTCAGGCTGACGGGCGATCCGGTGACGTTGCTGGCGGAGCCCGGCGCGCGGCCCGAGGATCTGGCGCGGGTGCGGGTCGAATGGGGGCTCGACCGCCCCTGGCCGGTGCAATACCTCGCCTTTGCCAAAAACGTGATCACCGGTCGGCTGGGCACGTCCTTCAACTATGAGATGCCGGTCAGCAGCCTCTATTTCCAACGCCTGCCCAATTCGCTCGAACTGGCTTTCGCGGCCTCGCTGATCTCGTTTCTGATCGGCATTCCGGCCGGCATCGTCTCGGCCGTGCGGGTCAACAGCTGGTGGGACAATTTCGGCAAGGTCATCGCCCTGCTGGGCTTGTCGATCCCCGGCTTCTGGCTGGGGCTGATCCTGATCCTGGTGTTTTCGGTGTGGCTCGAATGGCTGCCGACCAGCGGGCAGGGCGATTGGCGTCACCTGATCATGCCGGCGCTGGCGCTCGGCTGGTACTTTGCCGCCTCGCTGCTGCGCCTGACGCGTTCGAGCATGCTCGAGGTGCTGCGCAGCGAATACATCAAGCTCGCGCGCCTGAAGGGCCTGCCCGGCTATGCGGTGCTGGCGCTGCACGCCTTCAAGAACGCGCTGATCCCGGTGCTGACCCTGGCCGGCGTCAACCTCGTCATCATGGTCAACGTGGCGGTGATCATCGAGGTGATCTTCGCCTGGCCCGGCATCGGCAGGCTGCTCTACGAGGGGATTTTCCAGCGCGATTTCCCGCTCGTGCAGGGCATCGTCATGGAGGCCGGGATCATGATCGTCGGCATCAACCTGCTGATCGACATTCTCTATGCCTGGATCGACCCGCGCATTCGCCTGACCAGATAGGTTAGCCATGGTCTCCACCATCGAAGAGACAAGCGGCTCGGGGCTAGCCGCCGCACCGCGCGAATTTGCCGGCGGGCGCCGGTCCTGGAGCCGTAGCGCACGGAATTTGCCGGTGCTGCCGATCGCCATCCTCGTGCCGTTCATCCTGATGGCGCTGTTCGCCAATTTCATCGCCCCCTATGACCCGACCGAGCCGATCCCGGGAGCGAAGATCTTCGCTCCGCCGTTCTGGATGGCGGGCAGCAATCCGCATGCGCTGCTCGGCACCGACTTCCAATCGCGCGATGTCCTGAGCCGGCTGATTTTCGGCGCCCGCGTGTCGCTGATCGTCGGCGTGACGGGGACGATCGTCGCCGGCAGCATCGGCACCGCGCTGGGGATCGTGTCGGGTTATTTCGGCGGCTGGGTGGATCAGGTGATCATGCGCATCACCGATGCCTGGCTCGCCCTGCCGGCGCTGGTCTTCGCGCTCTTTCTGGCGACGATGATCGGGCCCAGCATGTGGAACATCGTGATCATCCTCGGGTCCGTCTATTGGACCCGCTATACCCGGGTCATCCGCGGCGAAGTGCTGAGCCTGCGGGAACGCGAGTTCGTCAAGCTCGCCGAGATCGCCGGCGCCTCGAGGGCGCGGGTGATCCTCCATCACATCCTGCCCAACGTGATGAACACGGTCATGGTGCTGGCCAGCCTGACGATCGGCGTCGTCATCATCGCCGAGGCTTCGCTGAGCTTTCTCGGGGTCGGCGTGCCGGCGCCGCAGCCGGCTTGGGGCTCGATGCTGTCCGACGGGCGCTCGATGCTGATGGTCGGCGATTGGTGGCTGACCGTCTTTCCCGGCCTCGGCATCCTGTTCGTCGTGCTGGCGACGCAGCTGCTCGGCGATTGGCTGCGAGTCCGGCTCGACCCGCAACTGCGCAACATGTAGGCCCGGAAGGTACCGCGATGACCCCTCTGTTGCGGGTTTCCGACCTGCAGACCTGGTACACCTCGTTTGGCGGCTCCCGCATCGTCAAGGCGGTCGACGGGATCAGCTTCACCCTGGGCGAAGGCGAGACGTTGGGCCTCGTCGGCGAGTTGGGGTGCGGCAAGACCACTACCTGCCTGTCGATCCTGGGGCTGCTGCCGTCTGCGGCGCGCATTGTCGGCGGCAGCATCGAATTCGCCGGCGAAGAGCTGACCTCGAAGCGGCCGCGCGAGATGCGCCGGATCCGCGGCCGGCAGATCGCGATGATCCTGCAGGACCCGATGGCGTCGCTGAACCCGCTTTTCAGCATCTACTGGCAGGTCGCCGAACCTGCCTATCATCACCGCGGCCTGCGCGGCCGGCGGCTGCGGCAGCGGGTGGAGGAGCTGCTGCATCGGGTGCGCATCCCCTCGCCGGAGGTGCGGATGCGCGAATATCCCCATCAGATGAGCGGCGGGATGCGCCAACGCGTGGTCGGCGCGATCGCCATGGCCGGCGGGCCGAAGCTGATCATCGCCGACGAGCCGACCACCAACCTCGACGTGACGATCCAGGCGCAGTATCTGGACGTGCTCAAGGACATCCAGCAGGCGACCGGGGTCGCCCTCGTTTTCGTCACCCACAACCTCGGCATCGTCGCCCGCATGTGCGACCGGATGGCCGTCATGTATGCCGGCAAGATCGTCGAGCAGGGCAGCGTGCGCGACCTGTTCCGCGCGCCGAAGCACCCCTATACGGCGGCGCTGCTCGGTTCGATGCCAAAGCTCGGCAGCAAGGAGCCGCTCTACGCCATCCCGGGCCAGCCGCCCAATCTCGCCCAGCCGCCCGCGGGCTGCGCCTTTCATCCGCGCTGCGCCCATGCGATGCCGCAATGCATGGCGCAGGAGCCGGCAGAGCGCCGTTTCGGGCCGGATTGGACGGCGCGATGCTGGCTCCTCGACGCGGAAGCAAAGGAAAAGTATGTCAGCGCCGTTGCTTGAGCTGCAGGGTGTCGAGAAATACTTCCCGGTCCGCAGCGGTCCGCTGCTGCGGCGCAGGACCGGCTGGGTCAAGGCCGTCGACGGGGTGGATTTCGCGGTCTATCCCGGCGAAACCTTGGGGCTGATCGGCGAATCGGGCTGCGGCAAGACGACGACCTCGAAGCTGATCCTGTTGCAGGAGAGCCCGACTGCGGGCGAGATCCGGTTCGACGGCGAGGACATCACGGGTCTGCGCGGGCAAGAGCTGATGCGCTATCGCCGCGAGGTCCAGGTCGTCTTTCAGGACCCGTACAGCTCGCTGAGCCCGCGCATGCGGGTCGGCGACATCGTTGCCGAGCCGTTGGCGATCCATACCGATCTCGACCGCTCGGCACGCGACGAGCGGGTCGGCGAGGTACTGGAGCTGGTCGGGATGGAGCGCGACGCGGCGCGGCTTTTCCCGCACGAATTCAGCGGCGGGCAGCGCCAGCGGATCGCGATCGCTCGGTCGTTGGCGACCCATACGAGACTGATCGTGCTCGACGAGCCGGTCTCGGCGCTCGACGTGTCGATCCGGGCGCAGATCATGAACCAGCTGGAGGAGCTGCAGCATCGGCTCGGGGTCAGCTATCTGTTCATCGGCCACGATCTGGCCACGGTCGCCCATATCAGCCACCGCATCGCCGTCATGTATCTGGGGCAGATCGTCGAGCTCGCCGACAGCCTCGAACTCTGCGGCAAGCCGCTCCATCCCTATTCTCAGGCGCTGTTTGCCGCGGCGCTGCCGGCGACCCCCGACGAACGGCGCGAGCGGCTGACGATCACCGGCGAGGTGCCGAGCGCGCTCGATCCGCCCGCGGGCTGCCGCTTTCATCCGCGCTGCCCGCATGCGATGGCGCGATGTGCGCGCGAGGCGCCGGTGCTGAAGGAAGCGGCCCCGCACCACAGCGTCGCCTGCCATCTCTACTGATCGCATAGACGCCGAAAATGGATGTCGGTCAGATCGTCGCAAGAGGGCGGATCGAAATCGTCGCAAGGCCTGCCGTAAGGCAAGATTAACCGTCTTCGCGGCGATAATCATCCTCCGACCAGGTGCGGGCCGGTCCCGGATCGCGAAATTCGCCGGACCGCGGCAGGCTCGCCCTCGGTAGCCGGTGAAGCGGGGGCGGCCGAGGAGGGATTGTTGCAGATCGCGTCGCCGGGGCGGGTTTGGGCCGCTCGTTGCGGGGCGGCCGGCGGTGCGTGGCGCCGGCTGGTTCTGATACTCCGCCGCAGACGGCGGATGCGGCCCCAGCATGCGGTCATCGCGCTGAGCGCGGCGCTGGTCATCGGTTACGGCGCCAGCACGGTCGGGTCGCTGCGACGCTCCCACGCTCGCGCCTTGCATGATGCCGATGTCGCGCTCGACAAGATGGCGGGCTCGGCCGAACTCGGCGTGGAGCGATCGCTCTTCGAGACCGATGCGATGCTGCTCGGCGTCGAGCGGATCATTGAAACGGTGCTGCCGGCGGCGCCCCTCGACGACCCGTCGGTGGGGTTCGTCCTGCGCCAGTTCGATCAGCAGAGCCTGGCCGTCAGCGACATCCTGCTGTTGGACGGCAAGGGGCTGAAAGTGAACAGCTCGAATGCCGCGGAAGGCGGCGCCGGAAACTATGCCGGCCGCGCCTTCTTCACGGTCCATCGTGCGGGCGCGGCGCCGGCGCTGTTCATCGGCGCGCCGCAACGGGATGGTCCCGGCGGCGCCTGGTCGATCACGCTGAGCCGGCCGTTGATCCGCCGCGGCGCCGTCGTCGGGGTAATTGCCGCCGTGATGCCGATCAGCGGCTTTGCCGACCTGTTCCGCGCGATTGCGACGACGGGCAAAACCAGCATCGCGTTGTTGCGCGGCGACGGTATCCTGATTGCGGGCGAACCCCAGGAGTGGCGGACGGTCGGACATGTCCCGAGCTTTGCGCCGGCGTTGCTGGCGGCCGCCTCCACAAAACCGGCCGGCCGGCTCGGACCCGCGGCGGGCGGCGACGGCGCGGACGGGATAAGGGTATTCCGCCGCGTGCCCGGCTTGCCGCTGATCGTGTCGGCCGCGCAAACCCGCCCCGAGATCCTGCAGCGATGGTCCAGCAAGCGCGCGGCCTCGGTTTTTGCTTTCGCGCTGTTTGCCTCGACGGTCGCGGCGCTCGCCTGGCTCGCGGACCGGGCGCTGCGCCGCGCCCAATTGGCGGCGGCCCATCTGCGCCGCAGCGAAGCGCGGTTGAAGCGGCAGAGCGCGCTGCTCCAGAGCACGCTCGAGAATATCGGCGAAGGGCTGAGCGTCTTTGACGGTCGCGCCCGACTGATCGCCTGGAACAGCCGATTCTGCGAACTGCTCGATTTGCCGGCCGATCTCCGCGCCCGGACGGCGCTCTGCGACATCCTGATGCGTCAGGCGGTGCGGGGGGATTTCGGCGCGATCGAGCCGGCGGCGGAAGTTGCCCGGCGTTCCAACGAGTTTTTTCGGCTGGTACCGACAGTCAAGGAGCGCGTGACCGTGGCGGGGCGGGTTTTGCAGATCCGCCGCCGCGCAATGCCGGACGGCGCCGTCCTCTCGACATACTCCGACATCACCGAACTCAGGGAGGGCGAGCAAAAAATCATTCAGGCGCGCCGCCAGGCCGAATTGGCCAACCGTTCCAAGAGCGAATTCCTCGCCAATATGAGCCATGAATTGCGCACTCCGCTCAACGCGATCATCGGATTTTCCGAAATCATCTCCAATGAGCTGTTCGGGCCGCTCACGAATGAGAAATACCTCGAATATATGAAGGACATCTACGCCAGCAGTCTTCATCTGCTGTCGATCATCAACGATGTGCTCGACATGTCGAAGATCGAAGCGGGAAAGCTCGAACTTTCGCGAGAAGCAGTGATGATCCAGAGCGTCATTGCCGATGTCGTGCGGATGATGCACGAGCGGGCAGCACAGCCGCGGCGTCGAGCTGATTTGGCGGCGCGTCGACGACGATGTCGTGATCTGGGCCGACGAGCGCGCGATGCGGCAGATATTCCTCAATCTGCTGTCGAATGCGATCAAGTTTTCGGAAGCCGGCGGCAGCGTCGTGATCCGCGGCGTTGCCGACGAAACCGGGTTCGCCGCGTTCGAGATCGAGGATCACGGCATCGGCATGACCGAGGACGAGCAGGAGCGGGCATTGCAACCTTTTGGCCAGGCCAAACCGGCGACCACGCGCAACTATGGCGGCACCGGGCTTGGGCTGCCGATTACCAGGGGTTTGGTCGAAGCGCATGGGGGAATACTGAGGCTCTGCAGCCAAGCCGGTGTGGGAACCACCGTCCGCATCGTTCTGCCGACGCTACCGGCGCGGTTGAAGCCCGAGGCCCAGCTGATCGCAAGGCTGAACCCGGCTCAGACCGGGTGAGCGGCTGCGGCGGCGATCCCGGCCGTGCGTGTCCTCATCCGGCGGTCCGCGCCGTCCGCATCCGGGCGCAGGATGCGGAATATCAATACCCCGGGAATGAGCAGGGCAGCGACAATCGCGAGCGTGCGAAAAGAAGCCGCGTAAGCCGCGAATTTCGCAGCGTCGAGCAGTTGCGGGCTGGCGCCGCGATCAGCGGTCCCGGACAAATTGGCGAGGATCCGGGCCTGCAGCACCGCCGTCATGACCGCGACGCCGGCGGCGCAGCCGAGCTGTCGCATCAGATTGTAGATGCCGGCGGCGTCGGTGCGCAGCCCGGCAGCAAGGGTCGAGAAGGCGAGAGTGCTGAGCGGCGTGAACAGCAGCCCGACGCCGACGCCTTGCGCCGTGCTCGTCGCCGCCAGCCACCACCCGCCGTTGACGGGAGGCACCTGCGCCATCAGCTCGAGGGCGCCCGCGGTCAACACCAGCCCGACGGCGAGCAGGGCGCGATGATCGACTCGATTGATCAGCCAGCGGACCGCCAGCATCGTTGCCATCGTCCCGATGCCGCGCGGCGAAATGATCAGGCCGGCCCCGGTCGCGTCATAGCCGAGCGGACCCTCGCTGAGCGCCGGCAAAAACACGATCGTGGTGAACAGCAGCGCACCCACCATGAAGTTGTAAAGTGACGATGCAGCAAAGTTGAGATTTCGAAACACCTCCAGATGCAACAGGGTAAAGCGCGAGCGGCGGCTCCGGATGGCGATGGCGGCAAGGGCGAAAACAGCGATGGCGGATTCCGCAACGGTTTCCGCAGAGGGCGGCCAAAGCCGGCCGATGCTGCGCTCGAGCGCCAGTTGCAGCGATCCGACGCCGACGATCAGAAGCGCAATCCCAACGCCGTCGATGGCGGTCTTGTCGGCCGGTACGGCATCCGGCGGGATTCGCGCCAACCCCAACATCGCGATCGCGCCGAGCGGCGCATTCAAGGCGAAGATCCAGCGCCACGAGGCCAAATCGGTAATCAGCCCGCCGAGCACCGGGCCGAGCATCGGGCCGGCCATGATCGTGGCGCCCAACATCGCCAACATGCGGCCGTGGTCCCGCTTGGGATAGATGTCGAGCAGGATCGCCTGGGCCAACGGTTGAATGATGCCGGCGGCCGCACCTTGGATCAGCCGAAACAAGATCAGTTCGCCTGGCGACGACGCGACCGCGCACAGCAAAGAAGCGACCACGAAGAGCCCGATTGCGCCGGCGAAAACCGCGCGCGCTCCGTAGCGGCGGCGAAACCAGCCGGTCATGACGGCCATCACGGCCGCGGCGCACAGATAGCTCGTCATCACCCAAATGCCGAGATCGATGCCGCCGCCCAACTGCAGCTCCAGCCGGGGCAGGGCGACATTCGCGATGGTGGCGTCGAAGGCCTGCATCGCGGTCGCGGTCATCAAGGCGAGAGTCGCCTGCCGCCGGCCCAACCTCGACGGCGCGCTCGAATCTGCGACGACCGGATTTCGCGTTTCGAAAAGGGCTGTCGCGAGCGACACGGAGACCGGCGGGTCTCGTCGCGCAGAGCGGCGCGAACCCTTCATCGTCGGGATCGGCCGAGATTCATCGCTGTCCGGCAATCCGCTCGCAGCCTTCGGAACATCGCGAACCGATTTCTGCTGCTGCAAAGCCCGCTTGACCTCGGTCAGTGCCGTCGAACTTTTCGAAACGATCAGAATTGATGAATGCGTATCCAAATAATCTTATAGCTATTGCTTCTATGGCGTCCTCCCTTCCAGCAATGTACGTTCCAATGATACTGCTCTATGTTTTTCACAGATTGTTATTATGAACCCAGTCAAAAAACCGTGTGGATCTCCGTCATCGTGCCGTCAACTTGCTGTGTGCCGCCTCCCAATTCGAGCCGGACGGCGAGATCGCGCTCGACGATGTTGCGCTGCAGAGCGGCCGCGACCCGAAGATGGGCGCCATTGACGGTCATCGCGCTGCGCCGGCATGCCGCGGTGGAAAGCGTCCTTCCGCGCACCCTCTCGTTCGGTTCGCCGGAACTGATCCCGGCATGGCCGGCGATGCCAGGAGCCGGCGGAAGGCCGACGAGCGGCACCGCGGGGCACGTGGGCAATGGCGAGCCCTGCAATGACCAGCGGGCAAGCCCCCGCCGGCTTTCGTGTCAGAAGACCGATGATCGCGTCCATGACGCGCAGCAGCAGAGCACAGATCGGTTAAGGAATGCTGTGCGCCGCTATCCGCGATATACACGGCTGCCGTGACGACCCTCGCCGAATTCATCATTAATTAACCCCGTGCGGCGACAATGCGTGGTCCCCGGGAGCGTGTCCGAGGACATGAATTCAACGTGCGAGGGCTGTGGTGAAACCGCTGACGATGTTGGTTACGTCCGATGGGCAGTGGGTGCTCGAGGACAGCGCCGAGTTTCACACGGCATTGGGAGATCCCGATCCGGATTACGACGCCACCGCGTTCGCGGTGAAGAATTTGGGCTTCATCAAGTTCCAGGTCTTCACCGGCTCGGTCGTCGAAGTCGAGCTGCATCCGCGCAACGTGGCGCTCCCCGCTCTGCTCGCGGTCCAGCAACAGCTCCTGACTTCGCCGGTCAGGTTGTTTCGCGTCAAGCATTTCGAGACCGCGTGGAAGTCCGAAATCATGGTGTCCGCCGAGCTCGCGGTGTCGCGGCTTTCCGAATTGTGCGCCCCAGCGTTCGCCCCACCGTACAGCGATAGATTTGTTGCCGACCCGCACGATTACAGAATATTGTTCACAAATTCGGAAAACCGGTTGGGCTTGATTGCTCAGAAATGGCGGATGTCGTTTGGATCTTTCGACCCAACGGTCATATCCTTTGCTATCAAGCATCGCCTCCTCTCGCGGATGATGATCGTCGGGATCAAGCCGCGCCGGACGGATCCAATATTCCGCTTCATTGGCGATGGCTTCAAATGGCTCGATGCCGATTATCAATTCCATGGTATCGGCGAAAAGATAGAGAATCAACCGGACAAAGAGTATGGGACTTGGGTTTCCGAATTTTATAGATCCGTAGCCAGCACAGGTGAACCAAGGTACGATATCGTCACCGCAGCGATCCAATCACGACCGAGTAAATCAAATTTTTACATGACTCGCTACGAGCGACTGCTGCTTCCATGGAGGACGCCGTCGGACGAGGTGTTCGTTACGCTATCGTCAACGAGGATAGGCGAGGTTGGCACGATGGAACTGGAAGCTGCAGAAACGGAGGGCGGGCTGAATAACATTCGAGCGAAGTCGTTGTAGGCTTCCTCGGCGGACAGGCTCACGAGCACTACCTCAAGATCACCCCAGGGCGACTCCGGATAGGCGATGCTGTAACTCGCGTGCTTGTACCCGTAGCCCGCCGCGATGCCCTTCTCGACGAGAGAAGGCGCCACGAACGAAATCCCCCAGTCGACCGGCCAACGGGCAACCGCATAAGCCCGCCCGAGCCTGGGAAGAAGCTGGGAAAGCTGCCTGCCACGAAAATCGGGCCGAACCCACACTGACCCCCCATAAAACACAACTCCGGTTATTCTCGTCGCATCTGCTGCCGTCACGATACAGCGTTGCCCCTCTTCGCGACCGGCATAGAACATCAGGCGGGCCTCCTGCTCAAGAGTCGTGTCCGGCCAGTGATAGACACGTCCAGCCTGCGTCACGATGATCTCGCCTTGTTCGTTTTCGCCGGAAATCCAATAAGAATTTTCTGGGGACAGGTCGGAATATTCAGGATTGAACATGTTTACGAGTTGAAACCAGTTCCCTTTACTGGTTTGCTGCTTGTTGACGTAGACAAGCTCACCGAAATCGTGTCGCAGACGCAAGCGGATGCCCTTGTCACGTACCGCCTTGTCACCTTCCAGCACGAAGCGGGCGAGCAGCGGGGCCGGCCCGTGCTTGATCGTCAGCGCGTCCGGCAGGCGCAGATTGTTTTCGGGGACGATATTCGGATAGATCAAAGTCATCGCAAGGCTCCCAGGGCAAGGATCGTCGCTCCAGCGATGACCGTGCCGGCAAGCGTTTCGCGCTGAAGACGCCGCGTGGACCTATCCGCGCGCGCAACCAAGCTCCGTTGTCCGATGCCGGATTGCGGTGTCGGCGGTTTGGTGTGCATGCGGCCCGTTGTCATCGTGAACCGAGTGTTAACGATTTTGTCGAATGTTGATGGAAACTTAACGTCTTTCAGTAGAAAGTCAATCAAAAATTGCTCATAAAGGTAGGTTGGACATCCATAAATCCTCAACATTGATAATGTCTCTGTCATCAGGGCGACAAATAGACCAGTTTATGACGCTATTTAGGACAGAAGACCAATCACCGATCGCAGGCGGTCATATTGTGACGGATTTGCTGACGATTAATGGACCATCGATGCACCAGCGCAGCGTCGGTGGGCGCGGCGTTGCGCCGCGCCCGGATTGACCGGATACTCGGCCGCGTGAAGGTCAACCGGGCAAGGAGGGCGCAATGGGGAAGACCCCTCCAACCGGCCGCGACGGACAGCCTAAGCATCGACCGCTGGCAAGGCGGCCATGGTTCGATAGCAGGCACACGGCTCTCCCCGGCTCGATAGTGCCCAACTCGCACGGCGGCGCCCGCCCGACTTTTTTTGGCACCACATCGGCTCAGTCCACACCACACCGGAGCACCAATGACCAGCAAGGAAGACCTGAAGCGCGCCGTCTGTGAGGCGGTCGACCGTCACGCGGATGCGATCATCGACCTCGGCGAGACGATCCTGCGCAACCCCGAGACCGGCTTCAACGAAGTCAAGACCGCCGCCCTCGTGGCCCAGCGCCTGAAAGCCCTGGGGCTGACGCCGTGTACCGGCCTCGCTTTGACCGGGGTCAAGGGCCGGCTGTCGGGGCGGCTGCCGGGACCGCGTCTCGCCCTAATCGGCGAGCTCGACAGCCTGCGCACCTCCGAGCACCCGCTCGCCGACCCCGCCACCGGGGCTGCGCACAGCTGCGGCCACAACGCCCAGATCGCCGGGATGCTGGGAGCGGCGATCGCCTTCCGCGATGCGAAAATCGCCGATCAACTGGCCGGCGAGGTCGTCTTCTTCGCGGTGCCGGCCGAAGAGTTCATCGATGTCGAAGAGCGGCTCGGCCGGGTCGCGAGGGGCGAGATCGAGTTCATGCTCGGCAAGCCCGAGCTCGTCGCCAAGGGCCATTTCGACGATGTCGATATGGCGATGATGATCCATACCGGCGCGCATGGCGGGCAAAGCCCGCGTTCCGCCGTCGCCGAATCTTCGAACGGCGCGCTGGTCAAGCAGATCCGCTTTCTCGGTCGGGCGGCGCATGCCGGCAGCGCACCGCAGTATGGCGTCAACGCGCTCAATGCGGCGATGATTGCGATGAACGCGATCGCCGCCCAGCGCGAGACCTTCTGGGAGAAGGACACGATCCGCATCCATCCGATCATCACCAAGGGCGGTGACGCGGTCAGCGTTGTGCCGGCCGAGGTCACGATGGAGACCTTTGTCCGCGGCGGCTCGCTGGAGGCAATCCTCGATGCCAACCGCAAGGTCGATCGCTGCCTCCGCGCCGGGGCGATGGCGATCGGCGCCGAGGTCGAAATCCACACCATCCCGGGCTACCTGCCGCAGCGCAACGACATGGGTCTGGCGCGGATCTTCGGCGACAATGTCGAGGCGATATTCGGACCGGGCGAGTTCCAGATCGGCGGGCACCGCACCGGGTCGACCGATATGGGCGATCTTGCCGCATCTGATGCCGGTGATTCATCCTCATGTCGCCGCCGCCGAAGGCCGCGCCCATGCCGCCAACTGGCGGATCAACGACCCACAGCACGGCTATCTCACCCCGGCCAAGCTATTGGCGATGACCGCGATCGACCTGCTCTATAACGACGCTGCACCGGCCCGGGAGATCCTGGCCAAGTTCGAGCCGGCGATGACCAAGGACGCCTATTTGGCGTTTGCCCGCGGGCTGTTCAAGAAGGAGCGTTACGCGCCGGCGGAGGGGTGATCGGACAACCTGCCGGCATCGGCTGACGAGAGGAGTCGACGATGCGCAGCAAATGGTCGGATGTGGAGGCCGAGCGACTGGTCGATCGCTATGCGGACCGCGGCATCGGACGCGATCTCGCTTTGCGAGTCTACACCTCGCGCCTGCTGGGCCGCGATCCAAAGCTGGTATTGCATGGCGGCGGCAACACCTCGGTCAAGACCGTCGTCAAGGACCTGCTCGACGAGGCGGCCGAGGTGCTGTGCGTCAAGGGCAGCGGCTGGGACATGGCGGAAATCGAGCCCGCCGGGCTGCCGGCCGTGCGGCTGGCGCCGCTGCGCAAACTGCGGGCGCGAAAGAGCTTAGCCGATGAGGAAATGGTCCGCGTGCAGCGCGCGAACCTGATCGATCCGAATGCGCCGAACCCGTCGGTCGAGACCCTGCTGCACGCCTTTCTGCCGCATAAATACGTCGATCACACCCATTCAACGGCGGTCTTGAGCCTCGCCGACCAGCCCGATGCGGCCGAACGCTGCGCCGATCTCTATGGCGGCCGGCTGGGGCTGGTGCCGTACATCATGCCGGGTTTCCTGCTGGCTAAGGCGGCGGTGGAGATTTTCGAGAAAGATCCGGCGGTCGAGGGGCTGGTGCTGCTGAAGCACGGCATCTTCACCTTCGGCAAAACCGCGCGGGAAGCCTATGAGCGCATGATCGCTGCGGTGTCGCTGGCCGAGGAGCGGCTGGCGCGCAGCCGCAATACGGTGTTCCCCGCCGCCCGCCGGCGCGCCGCCATCGCCGGCCCGGCCGAGGCGGCGCCGATCCTGCGCGGCGCCTGCGCCATCGCCTCGTCAACCGAGGCCGGCGCCTATAAGCGGTTCATCCTCGAGTTCCGTACCAGCGCGGCCGTGCTCGACTACGTCAACGGCGCCGGGCTTGCTCGTTACAGCCAAGCCGGCGTCGCCACCCCCGACCACACGATCCGCACCAAGAACTACCCGCTGATCGTGCCGGCGCCGGAAGCCGGCCGGCTCGACGAGTTCAAGGCCGCGGTGCGCGCTGCGGTCGAACGTTTCGCCGCCGACTATCACGCCTATTTCGTTCGGCACAACGCCCGCCAGGCGACCGCGAAGCGCGAACTCGACCCGATGCCGCGGGTCATTCTGGTGCCGGGGCTCGGGCTGTTCGGTCTCGGCGGCCATGCCCGCGACGCGCGGATCGCCGCCGACCTCGCCGAATCGACGATCGAAACCGTGACCGACGCCGAAGCCGTCGGCCGCTTCGAATCGATCAGCGAGGCCGATCTGTTCGACATCGAATACTGGTCGCTCGAACAGGCGAAGCTCGGCCAGATGGTCGAGAAGCCGCTCGCCGGCCAGATCGCGGTCGTCACCGGTGGTGCCGGCACGATCGGGCTGGCGACCGCGCGCGCCATGGCTCGTGCTGGGGCCGAGATGGCAGTGTTCGACATCGACGGCGATGCGGCCGAGGCGGCAGCAAAAAAACTCGGCAGTACGGCGCTCGGCCTGGCCTGCGACGTGACCGATCCCGCCTCAGTGCGCGTCGCCTTCGACCGCGTCGCGGCGACCTTCGGCGGCGTCGACATCGTCGTCTCCAATGCCGGCGCCGCCTGGCAGGGCCGGATCGGCGAGGTCGAGGACGCGGTGCTGCGCCAAAGCTTCGAATTGAATTTCTTCGCCCATCAGACTGTCGCGCAAAATGCCGTGCGCATCATGTCAGCGCAGGGCACCGGCGGCTGTCTGCTGTTCAACGTGTCGCGGCAGGCGATCAGCCCGGGCCCGAACGCCGGACCATACGGATTGCCCAAAGCGGCAACTTTGTTCCTGATGAAGCAGTACGCCCTCGAATACGGCAGCGCCGGTATCCGCTCGAATGCCGTCAATGCCGACGGCATCCGCAGCGGGATCATGACCCCCGAATACATCAAGTCGCGCGCTGCCGCCTACGGTCTCAGCGAGGCCGCCTACATGGCGCGCAACCTGCTGGGTCGCGAGGTCACCGCCGAGGATGTCGCCGAAGCCTTTCTGGCGCTCGCGACGGCGCGCAGCACCACCGGGTCGTTCGTCACCGTCGACGGCGGCAACATCGCCGCCGCGCCGCGCTGATTCCTCCGCCCAAGGCAGCAGATCAGTCTCCTCCTCTTGGGTAGCTGACGGCGAGGCCGGCGCGGGCGTCCTGCTGGATGCCGTATTGCGGGAAGGGGTAGCGCAGGCCGTTTTTTGAGAGGGCTTCCATGCCGGCGATCGCCTTGCCGAGATCGTCTGGCGGCAGCGCCATCAGCATTTCGTCGTCGAGAACGCCGCCGTAGCGGCGCTCGGCAAAGCACGGGATCGAAAGGCTCGGCTGGCGCGTTTTCAACGCACGGCCCCAGGAATCGGCGCAGGCCGATTCGCCGACCACGCTCCAATCAAAGCGCTTGTAGCCTGACCATTGCAGCCCGTTGATGAAATAGATCATGGCCCCCGGCGTCGCGTAGAAGAGGGCGATGTCGGGCGGGTCGAGCCGGCCGCCGGCGAGCGGGGCTACCGCCAGCGCCTCGAAGCGGCCGTCCGGCACGCATTCCATCGCCGCCTGATGCGCGCGGGCGTCGTCCGGCGAGCTGTACCACACATCGACCATGTGCTGCCCCGAATGCCACGCCTCATCCTTGGCGAGACCGAGCCCGACGACGGCGCGGCACTGCGCGCCGACGAGGTCCTCGCTGGTCAGGCCGACGGTCCAGCCAAGGCGCGCCGCCTGCGCCACGATCTGGTCGAGCGTGTGCACGGCTTTCGGCCGGCGGATCCTGGGGATCGCCTCCATCTCTTCGCGACGCTCGAACAATTTCATGCCGAACGGGATCGAGCGCAGCTTCAGCAGGCGCTCCAGATCGGCGACGAGCTTGGTCCAGTCTGCGGTCATGGCGAAATCTCTCGGCGGATGTCCGGTTGACAGATTAGCGGTGGCGCGCTTGGTTGTCTTGTTCGGCTCAATGATGGCGAGAGGAGAGTCCCGTGCGGCTTCTCGGCGTTAATCCCGGCGTCCTCCTTTATTCCAGGATCTTCCTGCGGCTCGAACCGATCGGCCTCGAACTCGTCGCCCAGGCGGCGCGGCAAGCCGGGCATGCGGTCCGGCTGATCGACTTTCAGGTCGAGGACCACCGCGCCTATTTCCGGATCTTGGAACGTTGGCGGCCGGAGGTCGTGGCGTTTTCCTGCAACTATCTGGCGAACGTCCCCGAAATCGTCGACGTGGCCAAAGAGACGAAGGCGCGGTTTCCCGACACCTTTGTCATCGTCGGCGGACACAGCGCGTCGTTCACGGCGAAAGCCCTGATCGAGCACGGCGATGGCGCGATCGACTGCGTGCTCAAAGGCGAGGGCGAGGCGGGGATGCCGCTTCTGCTGGCCGCGATCGAGGCAGGCCGCGCCCCGGCGACGGTTCCGGGCGTGGTCACCGCGGACGGGGAGGGGCCGGCACCCGAGACCGTCCATTCGCTCGACGATCTGATGCCGGCGCGCGACCTGCTGCGCCATCGCCGCAAATACTTTCTCGGCACGCTCGATCCCTGCGCCACGATCGAATTCTCGCGCGGCTGCCCGTGGGATTGCTCGTTTTGCAGCGCCTGGACGTTTTACGGCCGCAGCTATCGGCTGATCAGCCCCGAGCGCGCCATCGAGGATCTGCGATCGATCCGCGAGCCGGGTGTCTTCATCGTCGACGATGTCGCGTTCCTCCAGGAACGGCACGGCATGGCAATCGGCGAGGCGATCGCCCGCGCCGGCATCAAGAAGCAATATTACCTCGAAACGCGCGGCGACGTGCTGCTGCGCAACAAGGATGTTTTCCGCTTCTGGAAGAAGCTCGGCCTCGAATACATGTTCATCGGCCTCGAGGCGATCGACGAGGAGGGATTACGGAAATTCCGCAAGCGCGTGACGCTTGGCCGCAATTTCGAGGCGCTCGAATTCGCCCGCTCGCTTGGGATCTATGTTTTGGTCAATCTAATCGCCGACCCCGACTGGGACCATGACCGCTTCCGGATCCTGCGTGAATGGGCGCTCGAACTGCCCGAAGTCGTCAACGTCAGCGTCAACACGCCCTATCCCGGAACCGAGAGCTGGATCAACGAGGGCGCGCGGGTCGCGACCCGCGACTATCGCCTCTACGACATTCAGCATGCGGTGTTGCCGACGCGGCTGCCGCTGGCCGAGTTCTATCAGGAGCTGGTAACCACCCAGCAAGCCTTATACCGCAAGCATATGGGTTGGCGGCGGCTGATGAAGACGGCGGGGATCGTCGCCGGCCAGCTGGCGCGCGGCCAAACCAATTTCCTCGGCAGCCTGTTCAATCTCG
The DNA here is from genome assembly GCA_963814865.1 of uncultured Alphaproteobacteria bacterium. Lineage (GTDB taxonomy): Bacteria > Pseudomonadota > Alphaproteobacteria > ATCC43930 > CGMCC-115725 > AP-15. Next base: position 97,633 of record CAWFEN010000011.1, read on the forward strand.
AACGGGTGTTCCGGCCCGAATATCTGCTCGCCGACCACATGCGACCGGTCGATTACCAGATTCCGCTGCCGCCGCCTGTCACCGCCGAGCAACGCGCGCCCGATCGCGCCTCGCTCTACATCCACCCGCCGCGCGGCCGCAAGGGGCGCGCCACCGACGCGGCAACCGAGCGCTTCGTCGACGAAACCCGAATGGGCTCGACGGCGTAGCGATCGGCGCGGGTTCACTCCATGAAGCGGCGGTCGATGCCGGGGCCGCGAAGCTCGGCGAGATAGCCGGTCACGATGCCGAATTCGGTGTCGTATTCAATGCGCACCGGGACCATGTGACCGCCGGACGCGAGGCGGGCATACCATACCCTGCCTCTTTGATAGGTTCCCTCGGCTTGATCCCGGTCGCCGGGAAAGCCGGCGACGTCTTCGCGCGTGACGTCGCAGACATGGATCGGGCCGGCAAAATCATGCGGGCCGAAGGTGGCCAGTCTCTCCGGTCTGGCATCGGTGAAGCGGAGGTCGTAGCGCCCGTGGCCGTCGAACACGGGGACGCTGAGCGCGCAGCTGCCGCGCTGCTCGAGCTGACGTTCGACGATGAAATACGCGGTCAATTGATCGACCGTGCCGCGCAGCTCGTCCGGCGGGACCGGGCTGCGCCACGAATCCGCAGGCGGCGCCCATTCGCTCGCTGCCGGGCCGGTCTTCCGGTAGTCGATCCGGTATTGACGGTCGACGCCGTTGCGGCGCACGTCGCTTCGATACGCCTCCGGAATGACCGCATCGCCGGTGAGACGCCCGTGTGCCTCCGAGTGGCTGTTCAGGTCGACGAATATGCTGGCGATGCCGCGCGTATCGATGTCCGTCGCGATCGCATAGCGGTCGGCCGATGCGTCGATCGTGGTGCGGTTGGTCAATACGTGCAAGCCGGCAAAGGCATAAACCTCAATTCGCAGCTCGACCGGGTTTGGCGCGCCCTCCGGCGCCGCGTATGCGCCGGGGCAGGCAGAGAACGCAGCGGTCATTGCCAGCAACCGAGCAAAACGCGCAAAGATCATCATCACTGCCGTTGTCGGTGACAGGCCGGTTGAACCATAGTGCCGGGCGACTGTCGTGGTGACGGGTTCGAAGAGGCTGCGCCGTGCGTATCCATCATAAGCGTCGCCGGGCTCGGACGATCGGCCCGGGCTGCGCCGTCGCCGCAGATCTGCGCAATCCCGCTGTGGAGCGCGGCGGCCGGTGAGGTTCGCGCTTGCCTGGCGAATCCTCACCTACGACAAAGGGCGCGCGGCTCTTGCGGTGGCTGGCGTGTTCATGGCGATCGTGCTCGTCTTTGTCCAGCTTGGTTTTTTCATCGCGGTGCCGCGCGGCGGCATGCTGCTTTACGATCGGACGCGGTTCGATTTGCTGATCGCTTCGACCGGATACGAATACCAGGCCCAGCCCGGTCAATTTTCGCGCACCCAGCTCGACCGGGCGCGGGCTGCACCGGGGGTGGCGCAGGCGGCCGCGCTCTATTTCGGCTCGGCCAAATGGCGTAGCGGTGAAGGCGGCAAGTCGCCCGATGTCTTTGTCATCGGCTTCGACCCTCAGGCCCATGTCTTCGCGGTCGACGACATCAATCGCCAGCGCGCCGTGCTCGACCACGCCGACACGTTCCTCGTCGATACCGCAACGCGGCCGATGTTCGGTCCCTTGACGACCGGGCGAGTGGTCCGGATCGACGATTTGCTGATGCAGATCGGCGGGCATTACGTGCTCGGAACCGGCTTCATGGGTCTCGGCGTGATCCTCGTCAGCGGGCCGAACTTTGCCCGGCTTTTCCCCTATCGCAGCCTGGAGCAGGTCAATCTCGGTCTGATCCAGCTGAAGCCGGGGGTCGACCCCGACCGTGCTGCCGACGCGTTGCGCAAGGATCTGGGTGGCGATATCCAGGTCTTTACCCGGTCGGAGCTTGCAACGCATGAGACGGCTTATTGGACGACTCGCACCTCTGTCGGCCTGCTCTTCGGATCGGGCCTCCTCGTCGCGTTCATCGTCGGGATCATGGTGGTCTATCAGATCCTGGCGACCCAGGTCAGCAGACAATTGCCGCAATTCGCCACCCTGAAGGCGGTCGGCTATGGCGACCGTTTCCTCAGCGGCACGGTGGTCACCATGGCGTTGCTGATCGTCGTGGCCGGCTTTGTTCCAGCGCTGGCCACGTCGGCGGGCGTCTATGCGGTGATCAGACACGAGACATTGCTGCCGGTGACGATGACCGTGACGCGCGTTGCCGCCGTCTTCGCCGCCACTCTCGTCATGGCGGTCGCATCGGCGTTGCTGTCGGTGGGCGGCCTGCGCCGCGCCGATCCTGCCGACATCTTTTGACGAGAGGCCGCGCTGTTGTCGATTGCCGCGCCCGATGCCCGACGCCTTTGGCGGCGCGCCGGCTTTGTGCCGCTCGCCTGGCGGAATTTGCTGGCGAACAAGCCGCGGCTGTTGCGTTCGAGCGGCGGCATCGGTTTTGCCGTGCTGTTGATGCTGACGCAGCTCGGCTTCGAGACGGCGTTCTTCAACGCGTCGCTCGAGATCATCCGGCTGCTCGACGGCGATATCTTTCTGCAGAGCGCGAGCAAATACCGGTTCGCCACACGAGACCCGTTTCCCGCCCGAGATCTCGATGCGGCCCGCGCCGTGGCAGGGGTGGCCAGCGCCTGGCCGCTCTATGCCGATTGGCACGAGGTGTTTTGGCGAAATCCTTTCGATGGTAAGAACTTTTTGGTCCGGGTTTTGGCCTTCGATCCCGACCATCCGGTGTTGCGCCTGCCGCAGCTCGATGCGAATCTGAAAGAACTCGATGATTTGGATACGGTTGTCGTCGATCGGCGGAGCCGGCGGTTTCTCGGGATGAACCGGCAGCCGTCCGAAGCCGAGCTGAACGGCCGGAAGGTCCGCGTCGCCGGGAGCTTCGAGCTTGGCCCCGACTTCGAGAATGACGGCACCGTCGTGACCGGCGTCCGCACCTTCGCGAAGCTGCTGCCCGGGCCGCGCGGCGGCGCCCCCGAGGTCGAACTCGGCGTCATCAAGCTGCGCTCGGGCCATGACCTGACCGGCGTGCAGCAGGCGATCGTTTCGGCATTGCCCGCCGGCATCGCCGTCATGACCAAAGCGCAGCTTCTCGAATTGGAGCGCAAATTTCAGGCCGACGTGTCTTCGGCGGGGCCGATCTTCGCGATGGGAACCCTGGTCGGGTTTGTCGTCGGCATGCTGATCTCCTACCAGATCATCTACACCGACCTTGCCGAGCAACTGCCCCAATATGCAACCATGAAGGCGATGGGCTATCGGACGCGCTATCTCATTCGCGTGGTGCTCGAACAGGCTGTGTTGAGCGCGCTCGCCGGCTGGGTCCCGGCCTGTCTGGTTGCCATCTTATTGTTCCGCGTCGTCGGCGCGATCGCCCTTCTGCCATTGCACATGACCCTGGGACTCGCCCTTCTCAGCCTGTTGCTGACCCTCGGCATGTGCCTGATTTCGGCCGTGCTCGCGGTCCGGCGGGTGATCGCGGCGGATCCCGCGGAGGTGTTCTGATGGTCGCGGCCCCGGTCACCGGTCCGGCGGCGGGCACGCCGCAGCCGGCCGTGCGAGTCGATGATCTGAACCATTTCTACGGTCAGGGCGAGTCGCGCAACCAGGTCCTGTTCGACAACCGCATCGAGATCGCGCCCGGGCAGTTCGTGGTGATGACCGGCCCGTCCGGAGCCGGAAAGACCACCCTGATCACCCTGGTCGGTGCGCTGCGGTCCGTCCAGGAGGGGCGGATCGAGGTGCTCGGCCGCAACTTGTCGGCGCTCGGTCACGGCGAGCTGGTCGCGATGCGGCGCCATGTCGGCTTCATCTTTCAGATGCACAATCTGTTCGACGCGTTGTCGGCCTACGAGAACGTCAAGATGGCGATGCAGCTCGGCAGCTGTCCGCCGGCCGAGATGCGGCAGCGCGGCACGGCGATCCTCGATCGCCTCGGGCTCACAAACCGGGTTGACTACAAGCCGCGATCATTGTCCGGCGGTCAGCGCCAGCGGGTCGCGATCGCCCGGGCGCTGGTCAACCAGCCTCGGCTGGTGCTCGCCGACGAGCCGACGGCGGCGCTCGATAAGGATTCGGCCCGCAACGTCGTCGACCTGCTGAAGGAAATGACGGTCGAGGACGGCTCGACGGTCGTCATGGTCACCCATGACCACCGGATCATCGAAAAGGCCGATCGGCTGGTTCACATGGTCGATGGGAGGATCGCTTCCGACGTGGTGCTGCACGATGCGCTGCGGATCTGCGAATTCTTGAAGACTGTGGACGCGTTCTCAGACCTGACCCCGATCGAGCTGACCAATGTCGCCGAAAAGATGGCCAAGCGCCGCTTTGTCGCGGGCGACACCGTCATTCGCGAGGGCGATTCCGGCGAAGAATTTTTCTTGATATCCGACGGCACGGTCGAGGTCATGCGCCAAGATCATGAAGTGGCGACGCTGGGCCCGGGGGATTTCTTCGGCAAATCGGCATTAATCAGCGGCGATCCGCGCAACGCGACCGTCGTTGCCAGCGAAGATCTCGATACCTATGTGCTCGGCAAGTCGGATTTCCGCGCGGCGATCGAAGCGAGCGCCAGTTTTCGCGAGCAGCTCTACCGCATCTACTTCCTGCGTCACTGAGCGCGGTTTCGGACGACGCCGAAAGCGCGCTTTTAGGCCGGCGGTGCGGTTCCCGCAGTCGTTCCCGCTCACAGCTTCAGGCAGTGCGCGGCGCCGGAGCCATTCGATCCTGTGGCGGCTCATGCTACGGTCGCGCATAATAATGCCGTCCGAGGAAACGCCGCCGATGTCGAATTCTCCCGACGATCCGCCGAGTGAGCCGGCCAGCATGGGTCCATCGACTGCGGCGCCCGTTGAGACCGCAGACGGCACGCTGCCAGGTCCGCCGGTCGAACACGACCCGCAAAGTACGGTTTCACCGAACGTCGAGCCGCGCGAGCATCGGCGCCGCCGCCGGCGGCGGCGACCGCCACGCGAGGCGGTTCCCGAGCAGATGGCCGAAACCGGCGAAAGCCCGGCTGTGGCAAGCTCGCCTGCCGGCGACCCGCCGCAGAGCGATGCCACGCTGCGCCCCGTGCCCGCCGAGAGCGAGGCGCGCCCGCGCCGCCGGCGACGGCGCCGCCGACCTCCGCCTGCGGCAGCGATCGAAATTGTGGCGTCCGATGGTGAAAACCCGGTCGATCAGAGCTCGTCCACATCGGAACTGTCGCAGAGCGCTGCCGCGCCGGGTGCGGTACCGCTTGGCGGCACGCTCCATTTGCCCGCTCGCCGCCGTCGGCGTCGGCCGCTGCGTCCGGCAGCCCCGGCACGGCCACCGGGGGAAAGTTCGGCGACGGCCGGAGATGTACCGGCGGCCGAGGCCGCAGCGGGCGAGCCGCGCCCCGCGGACGACCGTCCACGCCGCCATCGGCGGCACAGGGCTCCGGGCTCGGGCAACGGGCTGGCGGGGAGGGAAGATCAGTCCGCGCCGGGCTTGCGAACCGGACCCAGCCGCGAGCCGCGCTCTCGCGGCGCCGGCGACAGGAGGCCGCAGCAGGCGGACTCGCGGCAACCCGGTGCGCGTCAGCCGGGGGAAGCGATCGGGGCCGGTCCGGAACGTCGGGATCGCGGCGACCAGCACGACCGAGGCGCTCGCGGCCGGGGTCCGGGCGGGCCGCGGGATGGCCAGCGGGGGCGGGGTCGCGGCGCACCGCCGCGACCGGTTGAGCGGAAGCTCTATGAGCTCGAATCGGTGGTGGACCGCGGCTTTGAGGATATCGAGGACGAGGCCGGCGAGAACGAAACCCGACGCGTGCACTGGACGATCGTCAAGCGCTCGGTCGCCGACCAGAAGAGCAGCAAGGCGATGTCGGCGACGTATCTGCTGCAACGTGACGGCGTCGACACCGAATTTCCCAACCTCGGCGCCGCCCGTGCCGCTGCCAACAAAACCATCGTCCACCCCGAGAAGCTGACCTTGTCGAAAGCGGAGCACGCTGCCGCCAAGAAGTAACGCCGGCAGGGTGCGAGACGGCTCCGACCGCCTGGCGCCATCCGTGATCGATCGTGAACGCTGCGACGCGCCCAGGCCGAATACCAGAGTCTGCGCGCCGGTATGGGCTGACGGGACAAGGAGCCGGTGCAGCGCCTTTGCAGGAAGGAGGGTGCAGTGAGCGTAGAGTTGCGCAGACGCGAATTTCTGACCGGGGCCGGAGCCGCGGCAGCCGCGGGCGTCGTCCCGCTGCACCGCGCTCTCGCCATCGGCGAAGCCGGTCCGGCCGCGTCGGGCGATCTGGCGTATCGCAGCGCTGGCGATCTCGTCGCGGCGCTCGCCGCCAAGCATATCTCGTCCGTCGAGCTGACCGATTTCGCGATCGCACGCATCGAGGCGCTCGACAAGCCGATCAATGCGGTCGTGGTGCACGATTTCGACCGCGCGCGGTCGGCGGCCAAGGCGGCCGACGCGGCATTGGCGCACGGCGAGACTCGGCCGCTTCTCGGTCTGCCGATGACGGTCAAGGAGGCGTTCAATGTCGTCGGCCTGCCGACGACCTGGGGCAATCCAAAGTTCGAGGATTGGCAACCGAACTTCGACTCTCTCGCGGTGACGCGGCTGAAAGCCGCCGGGGCGGTCATTCTAGGCAAGACCAACGTGCCGTTCATGCTGGAGGATTGGCAGAGCTTTAACGAGATCTACGGGGCCACCAACAACCCGTGGAATCTCGGCCGCACCCCGGGCGGATCGTCGGGCGGTGCGGCGGCGGCGCTCGCCGCCGGCTTTGTCGCGCTGGAGCTGGGCTCGGATTTCGGCGGCTCGCTGCGCTGCCCGGCGCATTTCTGCGGGGTCTTCGCGCACAAGCCGAGCCTCGATCTCGTGCCGCTGCGCGGCGCCGGTCCGCCGCATGCTTCGGCATTGCCGGTGCGCGGCAGTCTCGCGGTCGCCGGGCCGATGGCCCGCAGCGCGGCCGACCTCGCTCTCGAACTCGGGGTTTTGGCCGGCCCGGACGAACTCACCGAGGGCGTCGGATACAAGCTGGCGCTGCCGCCCGCCCGGCATCAGGATCTCAAGAGTTTTCGCGCGCTCGTCATCGACACCCATCCGCTCTGCCCGACGGCGACGAGCGTGCAGGCCGCGCTCGACCGCTTGGCAGAGGGTCTCGGCCGGGCGGGCGCCAGTGTTGCGCGCACCACTCCGCTACTGCCCGATCCGGCGGAGACGGCACGGGTCTATGTCGAGTTGCTCGCCGCTGGGAATGCTGCAGATTTATCGGCCGACGCCTATCAGCACGCCGAAACTTCGGCAAAGTCCTTACCTCCCGACGATGAGAAGTCTCGCCGCCGCGCGGGAACGGGGGTTCGCTTTCAGCCATCGCGACTGGATCTCGGCGATCCGCGTCGGCGGGCACATCCGCCAGCAATGGCGGGATCTGTTCAAGGCGTTCGACGTGGTGCTGTGCCCGCCGATGCCGACGCCGGCCTTTGCCCACGACCACACCAAAGACCAGCGCATGCGGCGGCTCGACATCGACGGCAGGAAAGTCCCCTATTTCGAGCAGATCGTTTGGGCCAGCACGGCGACCTTGCTGGGCCTGCCGGCGACCGTCGCCCCGATCGGGCACAGCGGCGACGGCCTGCCGATCGGCGTCCAGATCATCGGGCCCTATCTCGAAGACCATACGACGATCGCGTTTGCTGGGCTCGTCGAGCGCGAATTCGGTGGTTTTGTGCCGCCACCCGCCGGCTGAACCGCTACTTGACCTGGAACACCTCGTGCGATGCGGTCGGCGTGTCGACACCGGGCATGCCGTCCGACTGGATGCTGCCGCCCATGACATGGAAACTGTTGCCGAGAAAAGCCGCGGCGAAACCGTGGCGGCCGTCCTGGATGTGCGGGAGTGACCCCCACTCGTCGGTCGCCGGATCGTAGGTCTCGACCGCCCAGAACACCATTTTTCGCTTGGTATCCTGATACTCGCCGCCGGTCAGATAGATCTTGCCGTCATGGACCCCGCCCGAGATGTCGCCGCGGTTGGTCGGGCTGCGGGTCTTGAAGATCCAATGATCCTTGGCGGGGTCGTATTCCTCGACCACGTCGATCACGTCCGACATGGTCACGAACACCGTGCCGATGCGGCCGTCGATCGCATAGATCCTGCCGTTCACCGCAGCCGCCATGAAGTGATTGCGCGCCGTCGGCATCGGTTCTCGTTCCTGCCATTTGTCGGTGGCCGGATCGTAGGCCTCGGTGGTGCCGACGACGAGCTGCGCCGTAGCGGGCGCCAGCGGGGTATCCCAATGGCCGGAGACGTTCGAGCGGACGCCGCCGATCACGTAGATCTCGCCGCCGACCTCGGCCGCTTGGGCGGAGCCGCGCGGCGTCGGCATCGGCGCCAGCTTTTTCCAGTCGTCGGCTGCCGGATCGTACTCCCAGGCGGCGTTCGTCGGCTGCCACGCCTTCAAATCCTTTGGCCGGGTGAAGCCGCCGAAGACGTATATCTTGCCTTGGTAGGCAACCGCCGCGATGTGATGGGCGGGGGCTGGCATAGGCTTCTTTGCCGCCCAGCTGTCGCTCGTCGGATCGTACGCCCAGACCACTCCGTAGGGATCGAAGGTCTTGTCGTTCAAGCCGCTCAGGACATAGATTTTGCCCCCGACGCTGGCGGCGACGATCTCCCCCATCGGCTGCGGCATCGGCGCGGCGAACTTCCATTTGACTTGCGCCAGGGCGGGCGCCACCGCGAAAGCTATCGGCAGGATGAATGCAGCGACGTGAAACAGGCGGCAGCTGTCGGTCTTACGCATCTTCCCTCCTAGTTCCGCGTTGCTCCCTGGTGCGGCGCTTCGGCCATGATCCCCCATCCGTGCCGCCATAGGAACATCCCGACGCTGCGATGCCGGGGGAAACATCGTCCGGGCGGTAGAGTTTCCCAAAGCGGCCCGCGCCAACTCCCGCCGAAACAGCTTTGCCGCCTTGTCGTGATCGGGGCGGCGACGAACGAAGAGCACAGGCAAGACAACGGTTTACGTAACCGCGGCCGACGACGAAGGGGCCAAATTCGCCGCTTAAAGTCGTACTCCCCGATCGCGATCGGGGCCGTGCCGTTTCACGTTCCGGGACGTGCCGCACCACTCGCTGCTCGACGAGGAACTCGCCCGGCTGATACGGCCCCTCGAAGGCTGTTGACTGCGGCGTTACGCCGAATGGGCGACGCCGCCCGGAAACTGCTCGGCGCGATAGGTCGGGCGCAGGACATCGAGGCGCATTGGCACCGGGGTCCCGAGCCACAGCGCATTCTTGCTGTGGTCGTCGTAGGAGCTTTCGGTCAGAGGGTGGACGAGAACGTCGAGGCCCTCGCGGTTCAACATCAGCCACGGCACGACGGCTCTGGAATTCCTCGGTCCTGAAGACCACGGCGAACTGCGAGATCGGGTGCGGGCCTCTCGGCTCGTCGCTGAGATCGCGGGGCTCGACGGAAAATTTCTCGGTGATCATTTTGCGCAGCCGCGCGGCGGTTGGCTTGGTTGCGGCGTCATAATAGACGTGGGCGTGGTAACCTCTAACTTCGGTCATCAGGGCGCTCCCCAGCTTTTTCTCAAGGGATGATTGCAACACTTGAATTGTCGCAGAGGGCGGCCTCGTGCGCAAGATTGAACTCGCGCAGATTTTGCGGAGTATGAGTGTATAAATATCTCCTTTGACGATTCGACTGCCCTATCCTAGGGTTGCGGCATCGGCAACGAACGGTCATGCAATCCCGGAGGATGTGATGGACGGCTTGGCATTCCCCAATACCAGCAGTGTCGTGGCGCCGCTGAACTTTCTCGTTCCAACGGCGGAAAAGCCGGTTGCCTACAATTACGAGCCGCCGCCGGGGACGCCTCAGCGCACCGGCCGGAATGCCGAGTATCAGGTGCGGATTCATGATGCCCGCCCGATCGCGAGCGAGTTGTCTTTGGACAAGCAGGGCTTCGTGTTGCTGCACCATCAGACGGCGGTATCGAATTTCTATGACGAGGGGCAGATCACGGCGGTTTATTACCCCGAATGCGAAAGGGTCATGAAGGAAGCGACCGGTGCGGCGCGTGTCGTCGCCTTCGACCACATCGTGCGCAACGCGGCGATGTCGGCGAAAGACCGCACCATCAAGATCCCGGCAAAGCGCGTCCACAACGATTACACCGCCTGGTCGGCGCCGCAGCGCGTGCGCGACCTGATGGGCGACGAAGCGGAAGAGCTGCTGAAATACCGCTTTGCGGTCAACAATCTGTGGCGGCCGATCCGCGGCCCGGTGCTCGAATCGCCGCTGACCCTGTGCGACGCGCAGAGCCTGGCCGAAGAGAACCTGATCGCCAGCGACCTCAGATATCCGGACCGTACCGGCGAGACCTATGCGATCACCTACAATCCGGATCAGCGCTATTACTATTTTCCGAAGATGCAGGCCGATGAGGTCGTGCTGATCCGCTGCTTCGATTCGGCGCGCGAAGGGGCGCACCGGTTCTCCGCCCATACCGGCTTCGATGATCCGACCTCGTCGCCCGACGCACCGCCGCGCGAGAGCCTCGAAGTCCGCACGCTGGTCTTCTTCCCGCCCGGCGCGTAGCAACGCCTCGCCTCTGCCCTCCTCCTCACCCCGCACGTTGCGGGCGGCGTCTGAGACGCCCGCTGCACGCGGAGGAGAGGGTATTTCGGTAATGACTTATATTAGATGCCGATGCCGAGTCACGTTGCCAGTCGAACTCCGATAAGAGCCTAGACTCTCGCCCTCAGTCGGCGTAGCAAGGAGTAGGTCGATAGGCACCGCTCGTGGCGCGCCGGTGCCGTTGCCGGCGGCGGCAAACGGCTCTTTTGGTTTCGGCGAGGGACGTTCGGCAGCACTCACTGGAACGGGCAAGATGCGCCGGCTTCTCAGACGCCTACCTCCGTGCGTCCCGCGCGCCTGCGTATGGCAGGCGTTCGAAAACCCTTAACGATTCCGGCCGTTCTCCGGCGAGGCCGTCGTAGGAGAGGCCCAACCCAAAAGCCCACAAAATGTCGCTGACCTCACCGCGCTGATGCTCGAGGCAACCTGTCCGTGATAGCTTGGGGGTCGAGGGTTAGCGGGACATAATCTGGCTGGACTTGGCGTCTCCTCCGCCGGGCCTGGCTCATCATCCAATGAGGCGGCGCCAATTCATGGCGGCGTTTGCCTGCGGCTTGGTCGCTGTGACACGGCTCGCAGTGGCGCAGGGCCGGGTACCGCATATAGCTTATTTTTGGCTCGGATCGGCGGGCAGCGACGGGGAAATTCTGGGGGGATTGCGGTCCGGCCTGCACGACTTGGGCTACCAGGAAGGCCGCAACCTCGTCATCGATGGCTACTACGCCGACGGAGACCCGGCGCGGCTTGCCGAATTGGCCGCCGCCGCGATCGCCGAGCATCCGGACGTGTTCGTCACCGAAGGGGGCATCGCGACCGCAACCGTCGCCAAGCTGACCCAGACGATCCCGATCGTTTCGGTCAACGGCGATCCGGTGGGTCTCGGCTTTGCCGCGAGCCTTGCCCATCCGGGCGGCAACATCACCGGGTTGTCGATAGAAGCCAGCTACGAGCTGGCCGGCAAATGGATCGAGCTGCTTCGCGAGATGATACCGAACGCGCGACGCATCGCGGTGCTGTTTGGGGCCTCGCCCGCTTCGCGCGAGACCGGCACGATTACAGAGATGCGCGCCGCGGCGCAGCATTTGGGCGCCGGCATCACGATCGAGCAGTATTCGATCAGCGATGCGGCCGAGCTTCCCTCGACCTTTGCCACAATGCTCCGCACCAAGCCGGGTGCGCTCGTCGTCGACAACACTCCGCTCCTGGCCTCGATCGCGCGCGGGTCTTCGCCCTCGCCGACGGCCTGCCGACGATCTGCGGCGGTCCTCGAATTCGACCCGGAAACTGCAATTGATCGACCAGCGCCAAGTTGCGGCTTGATTGCCGGCTCTTGAACGCGCCGTAAAACAGTTCGTGAGCGACGATCGCCGAGATCGCAATGTCGTCCGGGCTTTCCTGCCGCACACGGCGCGCGATCGGGGAAAGCCGGTTTCGGAGCAAAGCGACGACCGCGTTGGTGTCGAGCAGGCATCGCATCAGGGAAAGACTTCGTCGAGCGCGGGGCGTTCCTGCGATGGCGGCTCTTCCTCGGTTGCTCGAACAAAATCATCGTCCAGTTGGCCGACGAGCGCGTCAAGCCAGCTCCAATCGTGGACGATCGGCTCGAGAATCACGGCGCGGCCGTGCCGGCGAATTCGTACTTCTTTGCCGTCGAACCGGAAATCCTTGGGAAGCCGCACCGCCTGAGATCGTCCGGACCAGAAAATCTTTGCCGTCGCCATTCTCCACTCCCGGCGTTTGTAATCTACCAATGATATATCTACCGTCCGGGAGCGACAAGCGCCCGGTGCAGCGCCGGCAGCAGCTCGTCGCTGATCAGCCGCATGCTGGAGAGCGCGTGCCCGACCGGCATGCCGCTCCAATGGGTACGGAAGATCAGGAAGTTCGCGCCGGCCTGTTCCCAGCACGGGCGGAGCTGCTCCCAACATTCCTCGGGGCTGCCGAGAATGAAACGGTCGCGCAGCAGCGCCTCGAAGGGCTGGTCGAACGATTCATTGCCGGGCAATACCTCGTCCTGCCCCCATTGCGCGTAGGTCCGGTATTTCTCGGCAAGATGCGGTCCGGCCATCTCCAGCGCCGTGCGCTTGTCCTTGGCACAGAAAATTTCGCGCAAATATGGCAGCACGCGCGGAAACGGCTTGTCGAGACGGGTCAGCTCGGCGCGGTAGAGCGCCATCTGGCGGGTAATGACCGGCATCGTCGCATGCGGGTTGATGAACAGGCTGTCGCCGAGGCGCGCGGCGCGGCGGACCGCCGCATCGCTGTTCGCAGCGATCCAGATCGGCGGATGCGGCTTTTGCACCGGCCGGGATGTCAGGGTCACCGCCGATAATTTGCAGACCTCGTTCTCGAAGGTCACGCTGTCTTCGGTCCATAGCCGCCGGACCACGTCGAGGCATTGCTCGAAACGGCGCACGCGCTGGCCGCGCGGCAGGCCGAAGGCGTCGAACTCGACGTCGCGATAGCCGAGCCCGACGCCGAAGACGAAATTGCCGCGCCAGATCGCATCGAGCGAGGCGATGCACTCGGCAACTTCGACCGGGTTGTGCAGGCCGGCCAGCAGTACCCCGGCAATGCCGGTCATCTCGCCCGCTTCGGCGGCGAGGCGCGCCAGAAATGGGATCAATTGCAGCTGCCGCACTCCGTCGCTCAGATAATGCTGGCCGGTGGCGACGGCGTCCCAGCCGCGGTCGCGCGCCAGCCGGGTCATCGCGTATTGGCCTTCGAGCTCGGCGACGACGTCGCTCCCAGGCGGGTGTTGGCTGGTCAGAAATATCCCGATCTTCATGATTTCACGGCCCGACCGGTTGTTGCATTCCGCGGCGTCGTAGATGATCGCCGCAACCGAGGCAAGGGAGGCCGGGATGCAGAGCTTTGTTGCGGGCGACGGCGTGCGGCTGGCCTACTATATCGACGACTTCACCGACCCGTGGAGGCAGGCGCCGACCCTGTTGCTGCTGCATGCGGCGATGGGGAGTTCGCGGCGCTATTACGCATGGGTCCCGCCGCTCGCCCGGCATTACCGGGTGGTGCGGATGGATCTGCGCGGGCACGGCAGCTCGGAAGTGCCGCCTCTCGACCGCCCGCTGACCCTCGAGCGGCTGGTCGCCGATGTCGCCGAGCTGATGGACCATATCGGCATCGCCGAGGCGCATATCGTCGGCAACTCGGCCGGCGGCTATCTCGGCCAGCAATTGGCGATGAACCAGGGCGGGCGGGTGCGCAGCCTGATGCTGTTCGGCTCCACTCCGGGGCTCAAAAACAGCCAGGCGCCGAGTTGGATTCCGCAGATTGCGGCCAAGGGCCTGCGCGGCTTTCTTGCCGACACCATCGCCGAGCGGCTGCCGCTCGACCAGGTCGATCCGGGGCTCGTCGAGTGGTTTCTCGACGAAGCGGCCAAAAACGACCCGGCTTTTATCGGCAAGTTCGTGCTGCTGATGGCGAGCTACGATTGGAGCGACCAGCTCGCCCGCATCCGCTGTCCGACCATGGTCGTCGTCCCCGGCGCCGAGCCGATCGGCTCGCCCGCGAATTACGAGCCGTTCCGCCGCCTCGTCCCCGATGTCGAAATGCGGGTTTATGAGGGCGCGCCGCACAATATCTGCGACGCCTACCCCGACCGCTGCGCCGGCGACGTGCTCGATTTCCTCGGCCGCCGCTTCGGCCTCGGCGCCTGACGGCTTAGTTGCCGACCGCCGGTGCGCGGCGTTCGTGCCATTGGGTTGCCTGCTGATAGGCCCAACCGATGCGCAGCGCGGTTGCTTCGTCATAGCCGCGGCAGATGATCTGCAACGAGATCGGCAGCCCCGCGGTAGTGAAGCCATTGGGCACGGCCAGGGCGCAGAGCTCCAATAAATTGACGAAGCGGGTGAAATGCGCCGGTGTCGTGTTCTGGTCCACGGCATCGAGGGGTATGGCGGCCGTCCGGGTCGTCGGCGTCAGCAAGCCGTCGACATCGGCGAGGGCGGTGGCGAATTTACGCTTTAACTCGTCGCGCTCGCGCAACGCTGCCAGATAGTCCCGCGCCGAGATGCCTTTGCCGATGCGGATGCGCGGCCGGACGGCATCGTCGATCGGCAGGCTCATATCGTCGACGAGATCGCCGACCAGGAAATAACCCTCGGCGCCGATGATCCGCCCGGTCGCTGCCGTGCAATCGGCAAACCGGCCCGGCAGGTCCACCGATACGATCTCGGCACCGAGCCGCGCCAGATCGTCGAGCGCGAGATCGTAGGCGGCGAGCACATCGGCCGCGACCCCGTCGCGCTCGGCCGCCGGCATCCGCGCCAGCCGCAGCCCCCGCACCCCACGCTTCAGCCCCGGCAGCGGATCGCTCGGCAGGATTCCGAAAGTACGCGGGTCGAGCGGATCGGGTCCTTGCATGATGCTGTAAAGCAGGGCCGCGTCCTCGACCGAACGCGCCATCGGCCCGGGCGTGTCGAGGGTGGGGCTCAATGGCAGGATGCCATAGGTGCTGACCCGGCCAATCGTCGTCTTGAGCCCGCTGAGCCCGCACCACGAGGCCGGCAGCCGGACCGAGCCGCCGGTATCGGTGCCGATCCCCCAGGGCGCCATGCCGGCGGCCACCGCCACCCCGGTGCCGCTGCTGGATCCGCCCGGCGTGCGCGCGACCGCGGGGTCCCACGGGTTCCACGGCGTGCCCCGGTGCTGGTTCGTTCCCCAACCGCCCATCGCGAACTCGACCGTGTGGGTTTTGCCGATCACGATCAGCCCGGAGGCAATCAGCCGCTTGGCCAGGGTCGCCGTGCAAGTCGATCGCCGGTCGTGCCAAACCTGAGAGCCGCCCGTCGTTATCCGTCCTTCGATCTCGATCAAATCCTTGAGCGCGATCGGCACGCCGTGCAGCGGTCCGACCGCATGTCCGGAGCGGACCGCTTTGTCGGCGGCCTCCGCGGCGAGCCGGGCATCCTCGGCGTAAACCTCTACAAAGGCGTGCAGCTTCGCATCCTGGGCGCGGATGCGCGCCAGCAACGCATCGACGACATCGACGGGAGAGATCCGGCCGGCGGCAATATCGGCGGCAAGCACGTGAGCCGACAGCAGGGTCGGGTCGACGGTGGGAGACGGCATGGGTACGGCGTCGCAACGGGCAGGGGCGTCAACATACGCTCCGTGCGGCGAGGGCTGTCAATCGTTCGAGCGGTTTCTATGCCCGATGATGTTTGACCTCTGCCGTCCGCGTCGTTGCCGCGTGGGTGATGTGGGCGTGTGTCGAGGCGCCCTTTGTGTGGGACGGGTGGGCGGCAAAAGCATGCTCGACATGCCGCGCCGGCGCGTGGCCGCGCTCATGCGCGGTTGCAGCGGCAACAACCCGGTGGGAGGCCGGCCCTCTGTGGCGGCTCGAATGGGCTGCGGTCCTGCGGCGGAATTTCCCATAGCGGTCGTCGGTCAAAACCGCGAAATGAACGAGGCTCCCCGGCGTGCGCATGTCCCCAGGGGACTGGCTGTAGGCAACATATGTCTCGTTCGCGACGGTCTCGCGCGGGCCGGTTTCCGGGTAGACGAAACCATCGGCAGGGTTGTCGCGCCCATGTCTGCCCGACGCCAAATCCAACACCGATACCGAGCTCCAATCGTTATCTGGCGAAGTGTCGATCACCGACATGCCGCGGCTGACCGTTCCATGGTACCAATTCGCATGGTCGACGAGAATCTCGCGCGGGCTCACGACCTTTGCGACGACCGCGACATGGCCCGAAGGCATATACCGCGTGCGCTTGAAAACGAGGATAGCGCCGGCTTCCGGAACGTGTCCCCGCTGGTAGCGGCCTGCCGCCTCGTCCCACCAGCCGCCGGCCGAGCCATAAAGATAGACTCCGGTTTCGGCGCGCGCGTAAAGCGCACAATTGGCGGCCGCGGATTTGCGAGTCGGCGCGATCAGGCCGGCAACGATAAACACACCCCAAACGAGGCTCCACCCTGCCTTCGATCGCATGCAATGCCCCCCGGCTGCTGACGGTTGGGACGCCGTCGGTATCTGCGATTCCCGGCTGTGTGCCGGTTAAGATTCGTTAACAGCAGCCATGAAACCCCAGGTCGGAAGCGAAAATCATCATAATTCTTAACAGGACAGCAAAAAAACTGCCGGATTCGTACGATCGCGCACAAAAGAAACCAGGTAATTCGCGCTCAGCGCGCAGCCTCACATCGCAAATCCGAGCGCTGCCAATGATTCGCGCACCGAGCGATCCGCGAGCACTGCACGAAATCGTATGACCGCAGGCCGTTCGAGCCGCGTCTTCGGCACGACGAAATCGTAATGCTCGTCCTGCGCAGGGATGAAGCCGAGCCCGTATTGCCGCGCCACGCTCTCGATCGCGACACCCCAATCGGCCCGTCGCTGCGCCACCGCTACGGCAACGGCGTTATGCGACTTCGGCTGCGCCCAATAGCCGGGCGGCTTGGCGCCCTGCAACAGCCGGTCGGTCAGGATGCGGGTGCCGCTGCCCGCGTTGCGATTGACCATCAGGCATTCGGAGGCGCTGACGGCCATCGCGATCGCGTCTTCGACCGCGCGGCCCTCGAAGCGGGGATCGTCGCTGCGGTGGACGATGCCTTGCAGGCGGCGATAGCCGGGCACGAGCTCGAGCGCCGGGGTCAGAAAGGGCCGGTTGTACAGGCCCGTCTCGGGGTCCATCAGATGAACGGCGGCGATGTCGCATTCGCCGCGCTTGGCGGCAGCGAGTCCACCCATGCTGCCAACATTGAGCGCCTTAACCGAAATCCCGTCGGCGTGCAGCCGGCCGATCAACAGGTCGAGCCCGACGCAATGGCTGCCGATGATGACGAGGTCGGCGAGATGGGCGCGGCCGATCAGCTGTACCTCGACCGGTGTATCCGCGGGCACATTCTCGACATGCTGGCCGATCGTGATGAAACCGTCGGCCTGGCTGAAAGCGGTGACGGCACCCGATCCCTTGGCGGTGGGATAGGCAGCGCAGACGCCACCATCTTCGCCGCGGGCAAGCGCGACCATCAGATATTCGGTCCGGCCGCGCTCCGAAGAGATCCGAACCGGCAACGTTGCCGGGAGACGCTCCGACCGCTCGGCCGGGAGCCCGGCAAAGGCGCGGATCACCGGCGCGACGAACTCGTGGAAGGTAAAGATCGCCGAGGTCGGAAAGCCCGGCAAGACGACGATCGGCTTATCGCCGGTGACCGCGAGGCACAATGGCTTGCCCGGCTTCAATGCGACGCCGTGCACGACGATGCCCGGATCGGCAAAACGGGCAACCGCGCGATAGCAGAGATCGCCGGCGCCCTTCGAGGTGCCGCCGGACAGGATCACCAAATCGCACGATCGGAGCCCGTCGTCGACGAGACGCCGCAGCACCGCCTCGTCATCGGCGCCGATGCCGAGCGGGTGCGGGATTCCGCCTGCCTCCTCGACCGCGGCGGCCAGAATCGCCGCGTTCGAGTCGTAGACGGCGCCGGGGCGCATCGGCGCGCCGGGTGCGATGATCTCGTCGCCGGTCGAAAGGATGGCGACGCGCGGCCGGCGCCAGACTTCGACCGCGGCGCAGCCGACCGCCGCCAGCATGCCGATCTCGCGCGATGTCAGCATCTGTCCCACACGCAGCACGGTCTCGCCGCGCGCCATATCGCTGCCGGCAAAGGAAATGAACTGGCCGGCGGCGGCGGGCCGGCGGATTTCGATCAATGTCTCCCCGTCATGGTCGATCACCTCGGTGTGCTCGACCATGACAACCGCGTCAGCGCCGCGCGGGACCATTCCTCCGGTGGCGATCAGCACAGCCGTGCCGGGCACGACCGGAAGCAGCGGCTCCCTGCCGGGAGTCAGGATTTCGGAAAGAAGGGTCAATCGCCGCGGTGCTCGTTCGCTGGCGCCCACGGTGTCGTCGGCGCGTACCGCGAACCCATCGACATTGGCGCGGTCGAATCCGGGCACGTCAACCTCGGCGACGACCGCACGTGCCAGAACCCGACCCAGCGACTGCGCTAGCTGCACCCTCTCGCTGCCAAGCGGGCGCAGGTCGAGATGGCGGTGAAAACGGAGGATCGCCTCGTCGCGGTCGACCACGTCGAGGAACTGCTCCTGCCGTGCCAGGCTCTGCAGCGTCGTCGTAATATCGTTCATGGCGGCGCCTCCATCGGCGCTTCAGCGATCGTCGTATAGATATACGGTCACGGCAGTACCCTGCGGATAGCCTTCGCTCGCCTCGGGCACGATCACAAAGCCGGCGGCTTCGGCCGCGGCCGGCAGCCCGATTTCGGCAAGGGACGCAATCGGCTCGACCAGACCATCGGGTCGGTAATGCACGGCCCAGATCTCGGCCATGCCGATCGCGGAGACGATCTTGCGGGCCGTCGTCATCTCGAGCTTGCGGTAAGGCAGGCATGGATCGCGGCCTGCGAGCCGCCGGATCGCGCGCCCGGCGAACAGCTCATAGGTCCACAGGCAGGCATGCGGCGCGCCCGGCAGCAGCAGCACCGGCGTCCCGGCGGCGATGCGGCCGAACCCGGCCGTCTCGCCCGGACGCAGCGCGATGCCATGAATGGCGACTTCGCCTGCTGCGGCCAGCGCCGCGGCAGCGACGTCGGCACGGCCCGGCCCGGTGCCGCCGACGACGAGAATGATGTCGGCGCCTGCGGCGAACGCGTCGGCGAGCACCGTCTCGGCGATGATCCCGCCGTCGCGCGTGACCGCCGCGCGCAGCATCGGCCCGTCACTGTCGCCGGCATCCCCCGACCGCACCGATCCGGCGATTGTGATGCGTACTCGAGGCCGCCGGGCCACCGGCGCCCGAGTGAGGCCGGCGACCGCCAGCAATCCGATATGGCGCGGCGCCAGCCGCGTCCATGCCGCTGCGAGCAGGTCGCCGGCATCGGCCGCGGTTCCTTGCCGCTCGACACCGTCGCCCGCCGCCACGGCCTCGACCAACAGGACACGATCGTCTCCCTCGAGGAGGCCTCGGTCGAGCGGCACCACCGTGTCCATTCCCTCCGGCATTGCGTCACCTGCCGCCACCGCGATCGTCGGCAGGCTGAGCGGGCTGTATATCCCGGCGCTGATGCTGTCGCTTGCCGACACGGCGAACCCGTCGAGTGCCGCGCGATCGTGCGGCGGGATCGGCGCGGCGGCACGGATATCCTCCGCGAGGACCCGTTCCGATGCATCGCGCAGCGCCACCTCCTCCGTCTCCAGCCGAGGGGTTGCGGCATCAACCCAGGCGAGCGCTTGCGCAATGTGAACCGGCGCTGTCACCGCACCGGTCCCGGCGTCAGGCTCGTTGCCCGCATGAATGGGCGAGTCGCGGAGCCATGTGGATTGCGTTCCATCTTTCTGTAGCGCTCCTCGTGCCGGAGCCCGGGACCAATCGCATATCTTAGCGGAAGCGGAGGTTTGTGAGGTTGCGAATGCGATCGGAGGGGAAATGACGGTGCGATCCGTTCGATTGGCGGCACGGACTGGGCGTCTGCTCGCCGCTTTCGCGCTGACCGCAGCCTGCGGCATCTCGCCGGCGCCCGACGCGATCAATCGCGTGATCCTCGGGCAAAGGCCAAGCTATGGCCCGGCATCGATCAGCGAGGTGCCGAATCTGGCGGCGATCGACCGGTTGATCTGGATGCCTGGGCTCGATGCCGGCTGGGACCCGCAAGGATTGGCAATCGCCGAGGGGAGTCTTCTGATCTCGGGCTACCGGAGCAGCGGGATGTGGGCGAACCGAGGTCCGTGCAGGGTGTTTCGCGTCGATCCCGCAACCGGGAGAGAGACCGGCCATTTCGATGTTCCACCGCCCTGCGGCCATGCCGGCGGCCTCGCCTATGCCGGCGCCGGAAAGCTCTTCGTCGCCGATACGCACACGCTCTTCGAGGTCGATCTCGATCGCGCCTTTACTACCCCCACACCGCGGTTTCGGATCATTCCACTCGGCCGCGG
Organism: uncultured Alphaproteobacteria bacterium; assembly: GCA_963814865.1. Classification (GTDB taxonomy): domain Bacteria; phylum Pseudomonadota; class Alphaproteobacteria; order ATCC43930; family CGMCC-115725; genus AP-15. The sequence continues at coordinate 118,235 of CAWFEN010000011.1, forward strand.
CGTCAAAGGCGCGTTCGCCGTTTCAGGTGATCACGAAATATGGATCGGCGATTACGAGGAGGTCCGCGCGGCCAGGATTCTCAAATACCATCTCGGCATCCTCGAATCGCTACGTGACGACGAGGTGCTGAGCGCCGATGCCGCCTCCGCCGTTGTGCCAATACCGAATTATGGACAGGGCGGCGCGGCCGAGACCTCAGGCAAGCTCTGGATCGCGCGGAGCAATCTCGGTTGGGGTTTCCTCGACCGGCTTGACGCCGCCACCGGCCGGCTCGAAAAGCGCTACGCCGTCGCCGGCGGCATCGAGGGCATTGCCGTTCGACGCAACCGGCCGTCTCTGGTGCGTCTCCGAAGCCGGGGTGCGCCACTTCCCGCTGCGCTATCCGTTCTTTCCGCTGATCTTCCGCCTCGATCCCACACGGCTGCGCGGGGCCGAGTGACGGTCGGTCCTACGCCCGGACGGGGACGCCCTTCTGTTCGAGGACCTGCTGCAACTCGCCGGTTTCGTACATCTCGCGAATGATGTCGCAGCCGCCGACGAACTCGCCCTTGACATAGAGTTGCGGTACCGTCGGCCAGTTCGAGAACTCCTTGATCCCCTGTCGGATAGAGGGGTCGGCGAGGACGTCGACGCCTTTGAACTTGACCCCGAGATGGCTCAGGATCTGCACCACGGCCGCCGAAAAACCGCATTGCGGAAAGACCGGGGTGCCCTTCATGTACAGCACGACCGGGCTGTCGGTGATCTCGTGGCGGATGCGCTCTTGAACCGTGATGTCCATGATGTTCGTCCTCGGTTTCGAGAAGGCTGGGGTGATGACGCTCGGCCTCAATCCTCGGGGGCGCCCGTCTGCAAGGCGAGCGCGTGGAGTTCGTTGCCCATCCGGCCGCGCAGGGCCTGGTACACCATCTGATGCTGCTGGATTCGGGTCTTGCCGCGGAACGCGGCGGAGACGACATGGGCAGCGTAATGGTCGCCGTCGCCGCGTAGGTCTTCGATCGAGACCTGCGCATCCGGCAGGCTGTCCTTGATCAGCCGCTCGATCATCGCCGCGTCCATCGCCATCGCCCGACCCCCTCGCTCAGCCCTGCCCCATATAGCCAGGCAACCAAGCCTCGTTCGCGGTCTTCAGTGCGTCAACGGATATGGCACCGGCACCGGAGAGTGTCAACGCGATGCCGCCGACTACGCCGATGACGCGAGCGGCAATCCCGGCCGCCTGAGCCGCCGCGAGCACCACATCGGGGTCCGGCGCTTCAATCAGATACCGCGCCTGATCCTCGCCGAACAGCCAAGCGATGCGCGGCGGGCCGGCGGGTGGCGGATCGAGGACGACGCCGTGTCCGCCGGCCATCGCCATTTCGGCGATCGCGGCCAGGAACCCGCCATCCGACAGGTCGTGGCACGCAGCGACATGTCCGGCACGGATTTGGGCGCGGACGAAATCGCCATTCCGTCGCTCGGCGACGAGGTCGACGGGGGGCGGCGGGCCGCTCTCGCTGCCCTCGATCTCGCGCAGATAGAGCGAAGCGCCGAGGTGACCGGCGGTCGTACCGATGAGGATCAGCGCATCGCCGGCGCGCTTCAGCGCCAGATCGATCGCACCGCCGGCATCGGAAATCAGCCCGACCCCGCCGATAACCGGAGTCGGCAGTATCGCGTTGCCGCTCGTCTCGTTGTAGAGCGACACGTTGCCCGACACGACCGGGTAATCGAGGGCGAGACAAGCCGCGCGCATGCCTTCGACGGCGCCGACGAACTGGCCCATGATCTCGGGCCGCTCCGGATTGCCGAAATTCATGTTGTCGGTCAGCGCCACGGGCAGCGCGCCGACCGCGGTCAGGTTGCGCCAGCTCTCGGCGACGGCCTGTGCCCCTCCGCGCACCGGGTCGGCCCGGCAATAGCGCGGCGTGCAATCGGTCGCGAGTGCCAAAGCTTTGGTGCCGCCGACCCGAACCACCGCGGCATCGCCGCCCGGGCGCTTGACGGTGTTGCCCATGACGAGGTGGTCGTATTGCTCCCAGATCCAGCGCTTCGAGGCGAGCGCCGGCGAGCCGATCAGCCGTTTCAGCGATTCGAGCGGGTCGCGGTCGGCCAGCGATGTCGGATCGATTTCGGGCTCGGGATCGGCACGGCTCCATGGTCGCTCATAGAACGGCGCCTCGGTCACCAGCGGCCCGACCGGGATGTCGGCCACGGTCTCGCCGTGCATCCGCAAGATCAGACGCCCGATCTCGGTGACGTAGCCGATCACCGCGAAATCGAGTTCCCATTTTTCGAAGATACGACGTGCTTCGGCCTCGCTGCCCGGGCGCAGCACCATCAGCATCCGTTCCTGGCTTTCGCTGAGCATGATCTCGTAAGACGTCATGCCGGTTTCGCGCATCGGCACGCGGTCGAGATCGAGGGTGATGCCGAGCCCGCCCTTGCCGGCCATCTCGACCGAGGACGAGGTCAGGCCGGCCGCGCCCATATCCTGGATCGCGACGATCGCGTCGCCCTGCATCAATTCGAGGCAAGCCTCGATCAGCAGTTTCTCGGTGAACGGGTCGCCGACCTGGACCGTGGGCCGCTTCTCGCCGGCATCGGCACCGAACTCGGCCGAGGCCATGGTCGCACCGTGGATGCCGTCGCGGCCGGTCTTCGCACCGACGTAGACGACGGCATTACCCGGCCCGGCGGCGGCCGAATAAAAGATCCGGTCGGCGCGGGCGATCCCGACGCACATCGCGTTGACCAGGATGTTGCCGTCATAGGCGGGGTCGAATTCGCACTCGCCGCCGACCGTCGGCACGCCGACGCAATTGCCGTAGCCCCCGATCCCGGCGACGACGCCGGCGACGAAATGCCGGGTACGCGGATGGTCTGGGCTGCCGAAGCGCAATGAATTGAGGATCGCCACCGGCCTGGCACCCATCGTGAAAACGTCGCGCAGGATGCCGCCGACCCCGGTCGCCGCGCCTTGATAGGGCTCGATGAAAGAGGGGTGGTTGTGGCTCTCGATCTTGAAGACGACCGCGTCGCCGTCGCCGATATCGACGACCCCGGCATTCTCGCCCGGGCCGCAGATCACGCGCGGCCCCGCCGTGGGCAAAGTCCTCAGCCAGATTTTCGACGATTTGTACGAGCAGTGCTCGCTCCACATCGCCGCGAAGATGCCGAGCTCGGTCGGGTTCGGTGTGCGGCCAAGGATCGCAGCGGCGCGCTCGAACTCTCGTTCCGTCAGCCCATGCTCTATCGCCAGGGCAGGGGTGACATTGCTCTTGCCTTTCACCTGAACGCGCTCATCAGCCCATCGAAAAGCGCCCTCCCGTCGGTGCCGCCGAGCAATGGATCGGTTGCGTTCTCGAGGTGCGGCATCAGGCCCAGGACCGTCCGGCTGTCGTTGAAGATGCCGGCAATCGCGCGTGCAGAGCCGTTGAAATTCTCTTCGTTCGAAAGACAACCCCTCGCACCGCAATAGCGAAAAGCGACGCGGCCCTCGCCTTCGAGCCGGTCAAGCGTGTCGGGGTCGGCGGTGTAATTGCCGTCGTGATGCGCGACCGGCACCCGGATCGTCTGACCCGCTTCGTAGCCGCAGGTGAAGACCGTCTGGTTGTTCTCGACGCGCAGGTGGATGTCGCGGCAGGTGAAGCGCAAGGAGCGGTTCGGCAGCAGCGCGCCCGGTAGCATTCCGGCCTCGGTCAATATCTGAAAGCCGTTGCAGATGCCGAGGACAGGCGTGCCGCGGTCGGCGCGCGCGCGCACCTCGCGCATGATCGGGGAATGCGCCGCCATCGCCCCGCAGCGCAGATAATCGCCATAAGCAAAGCCGCCGGGCAACACGATCAGATCGACCTCCGGCAAGGCAGATTCGCGATGCCAGACGCGAACGGGTTCCCGCCCGGTGGCGCGCTGCAGCGCCATGCAGACGTCGCGCTCACGGTTCGAGCCGGGAAAGATGACGATTGCGGTCTTCACCAGAGCCTCAGCATATCTCGATTGCGTAGTCTTCGATGACCGGGTTGGCGAGCAGCGTTTTGCACATCGCCTCGGCCTGCTCGCGGGCGCGGGCGGCGTCGGTTTCGGCCAGATCGAGCTCGATCAGCTTGCCCTGCCGGACCTCGCCGACCCCCGTAAAGCCCAGCGCCGCCAACGCATTGCCGATCGCCTTCCCCTGCGGGTCGAGCACACCTTGTCTGAGGGTCACGCGCACGCGCGCTTTCATGGCGATTGCCGACGCTGCAGTTGTTATGCGTCCGATATAACAAGCACAGCCGGGGCAGACAATGCCGGCCGGGCTCGGTCACGCCAGACTGATATCGTGCCACGGCGTTTCCTGTGGCTGCCATCCGGCAAAGCGAAAAACCGGTCGGCGGTCGGGCTCGCTGCGGGTAGGAAGGGCGATCAGCGCGCTCGACACCGTGCCGTAGCCATCGGTGCGAAAGCGCATCGCGGCGCTGGCCGGCTCGCCGGGCGGCACCCGGGGGCTTTCGAGAAGCGCCTGCCAGGCAGTCCAGTCGGGACGGTCGGGGTCCGGCACGGGCCAGGCGCGAAATGCCGGCAGCGCCAGTTCGAGACGCCGCGTGCCGAGATCGTCGATATCGCCCGCCGCGATCAGCGACAGTTCTTCCTTCAGCGGGCGAACCTCGATGTTCGGACCGCCGGCATGACGCAGCCAGAATCCGTCGCGTTCGTCGGCGATGATCAGGTTGAAGGTACGGTAGGAAGCGGGATCGAGATGCGACAGCGCCTCGGCTGCGGCAAGCGCGTCGGCATGGTCGAGCGCTTCGAGCACGAGTTCGCCGCGGGAGCGCAGGCCGGGGGCCGGCCCCAGTGAACCCGTTCGGTTGAGCACCGCGGCGGCGACGCCCCAGTCATTGATTCCAAGCCATGACCCGCCGGCGAGGACATCGAGCCCGGCCACGACTTCCGGGCGGTCCGGCCAGTGCCGGGCGGGCGCCTTCCACGGCCGGTCGAGCATCTCGTCGCGATTGGCGCCGATCAGCACCGGCCAGCGATGGTCGGGCCGGCGCAGGATCACCACGGTGCACATTCGTCTTCCGTCACCGCCTTGCCGCCGTCATATCGACGAGCCATATCGCAAAAAGCGCGGCTCGCGCCCCGTCGCAGTCTGGGGATGAGGTGATCATGGCCACCTTTGCCGATCGTGAGAGAGAATTCGAAGCGCGGTTCAAGCACGACGAGGAGCTGCGCTTCAAGGCCACCGCGCGACGCAATCATTTGCTGGGGCTGTGGGCGGCCGAGCATCTCGGCCTCACCGGGGACGCCGCCGAAGCCTACGCCAAGGAGATTATCGCCGCCCAGTTCCAACCGGGCGGGGACAAACGGGTTGTCGACAAGCTGACCGGCGAACTCGCCGCCAAGGACCCGGCCATCACCCCGGCCCGCATCGCCTTCGAACTCGAGCACTTTGCCGAGCAGGCAAAGCAGCAGCTGATGAAGGAATAGGGACTCACACCGGCCGCTCGCCTTTGACCGTGACGCGGTTGCCGGAGCGCGTGTGCGGCCAGTAATCCCACATCGCATGGTGCTGGACGCAGCGGTTGTCCCAGAAGGCGATCGAGTTTTCCTGCCAGCGGAAACGGCACTGGAACAGCGGGTTCGCCATGTGCTCGTATAGATAGCTCAGGATCCCCTCGCTCTCGTCGATCGGAATGCCGAGGATTCGCCTGGTGAAGCCCTTGTTGACGTAGAGTGCCTTCCGCCTGGTCACCGGGTGCGTGCGCACGACAGGGTGCTCCGCGCGGGGATATTCCGGCTTGTCGGCGACGCCGTAATTCGCGTATTGGCCGCGATAATGGTCGCCGCTATGCTCGGCCGTCAACCCGTCGAGATACGCCTTCATCCGGTCGCTGAGCGCGTCATAGGCGGCGTACATGCTGGCGAACAGCGTGTCGCCGCCATGCGGCGGGCATTGCCTGATGTAGAGGATGCTGCCCATCGGCGGCTCGGGGTCGCAGGACACGTCGCTGTGCCAGCCCTCGCCGTTGGCACGCGGCGAATCCTTGTCTGCGTGGATGATCATCAATTCCGGCTTGCCCGGCGCGTGCGGTGCCGCCGGATGGATGTGCAGATCGCCGAACAGCCGGCCAAAGGCGAGATGCTGGTCCTCGGTCAAATGCTGGTCGCGGAAGAAGATGACCAGATTCTCAGCCAGCGCCCGGTGGATCTCGTCGAGGGTGCGATTGCCGAGCGGCTGCGCCAACTCGACGCCGCCGATCTCGGCGCCGATGATTGGCGTCAGCTTGTCGACGGTGACCGTGTCGTAAGGCCCGGCCTCGTTGGCGACATACTTGATTCGAGGACCGTCGCGGCGGCGCAGCGAACTCATCCCGCTCCTCCTGTTTTGAGGTTATTCGCCGAAGACGCGGCGAAATATCGTGTCGACATGCTTCAGATGATAGGCGGTATCGAACAGGCCGTCGATCGCGTGCGGCGACAGATAGCAGCCGATTTCCGGGTCGGCCTTCAGCAGATCGGCGAAGCGGTCGCCGCCGTGCCAGGCGGCCATCGCGTGGCGCTGGACGGTGGCATAGGCGTCCTCACGGCTCATCCCGGCCTGGGTCAGCGCCAGTAACACGCGCTGCGAATCGACAAGCCCGCCCAGTGATTCGAGGTTCTGGCGCATTCGATCCGGATATATCACCAGCCGATCGACGAGCCCGGTCAGCCGGGCCAAGGCGAAATCGAGCGCGATCGTCGCGTCGGGAGCGATTACGCGCTCAACCGAGGAATGCGAGATGTCGCGCTCATGCCACAGCGCGACGTTTTCGAGCGCCGGCACGACAGTCGAGCGGACCAGCCGGGCGAGGCCGGTCAGGTTTTCGGCAAGCACCGGATTGCGCTTGTGCGGCATCGCCGAGGAGCCTTTTTGCCCCGGCGCGAAATATTCCTCGGCCTCGCGGACTTCCGTGCGTTGCAGGTGGCGGATCTCGGTCGCCAGCCGTTCGATGCCGGCGGCGATCAACGCCAGGGTCATGAAATACTGGGCGTGGCGGTCGCGCGGGATCACCTGGGTCGAGATCGGCTCGGGTTCGAGGCCGAGCTGTTTGGCGACATGGGCTTCGACCGCAGGGTCGATATTGGCGAAGGTTCCGACCGCACCCGAAATCGCACAGGTCGCCACTTCCTTGCGCGCGGCAACGAGCCGCTCGCGGTCGCGGGCGAATTCGGCGTAATGGCCGGCGAGCTTGAGCCCGAACGACGTCGGCTCGGCATGGATGCCGTGGCTGCGGCCGACTGTCGGCGTGTACTGGTGCTCGAAAGCGCGCCGCTTCAGCGCCGCCAGCAGCGCGTCGAGATCGGCCAGCAGCAGGTCCGCCGCCTCTTTCAGCTGCACCGCAAAGCAGGTGTCGAGCACGTCGCTCGAGGTCATCCCCTGATGGATGAAACGGGCCTCGGGACCGACATGATCGGCAAGGTTGGTCAGAAAAGCGATGGTCTCGTGGTGGACCTCGCGCTCGATCTCGCGGATCCGTTCGACCGCGAAGGCGCCACGTTCGCGCACCGCCTTCGCCACGCCGGCGGGAATGACGCCGAGCTTTTCCTGTGCCTCGCAGGCGTAGACTTCGATCTCGAGCTGGATGCGGAAATAATTTTCCGGCGCCCAAATCCGGTTCATCACCGGCCGGCTATAGCGCGGGATCATCAGCGGGCCGCCTCGCCCGGCGATAGCGGTTTGGCCATCAGCACCTCGTCCCAATAACGCCCGTCCATCTTCAGCGAGTTCTTTTCCAGCCCGTATGCGACAAAGCCGAGACCGGTGTACAGACGCTGTGCTCGCTCGTTGCCGGCGACGACCGTCAGCTGGAGTTGTTCGACATGCCGGCGCGCATGGTCGATGACCGCCTCGACAAGCCGTCTTCCGATCCCGGCCCCTCTCGTGCCCGGCCGCACATACATACCCGAGAGCAGGCCCTTATGCGCCTCCTTGCGGCCTTGCCGGACAAGGAAGCCCGCGATACCGAGCAGATCGGAGCCGTCGAAGGCGCCGAACACCGCGGACCCATCGAGTCGGTCTGCAAACCATTGCAATGGCTGGACGCTCTCCTCCTCGAACATGCTGCCGAACGCATCCGGATCGGATTTCAACGCTTCGAGCCGGATGTCGCGATACAAGGCGGCATCCGCCGGCAGCAAGCGCCGTACCTCGATCTCAGCACCGCTCACGTCATCTCCCGCCAATCTGCGTTTCTCCGGTGGAGATCATAGCCGAGCGGCCCGAGCGCCGCGAGCAGGTAAGGCGGGACCGGGGCAGTGACCGCAATCGGCGGCTTCGCCGGATAGAGCGGCAAGGTAATGGCGCGGGCATGCAGCAACAGCGGCCCGCCAACTCCCCGGCCGTATACGGGATCGCCGACAACCGGGCAGCCAAGTGCGGCGCAATGGACGCGGATCTGATGCGTTCGGCCTGTGCGCGGGCATAATTCCAGCCAGGTGCGGCCGTCTGCGGCGCCGAGCATACGATAATCGGTGAGCGCGTGCAGGCCTCCGGGATCGACCACCATCCGCCAGCCGCTCCCGCGGTTGAGTTTCCGGAGGCCGATTTCGATCCGGCCTTCATCCCGCGGTGGCCGGCCTTCGACGATGGCCCAATAAATCTTTTCGACCCTGCCCTCGGCAAACAGAGCGCCTAAGCGCCGCAAGGCTTTCGGATGGCGGCCGAGCACGAGGCAGCCGCTGGTGTCACGGTCCAAACGGTGGGAGAGGGCAGGGGGATGCGGCAGGCCAAAGCGCAACGCGGCGAAGCCGCTTTCGAGGTGCGGACCACCGCCAGGTCCGGAATGCACGGCGATCCCTGCCGGCTTGTCGATGACCAGGATCAGCCCGTCGCGGTAGAGCACGCGATCGCCGAGCCACGGCAGCCCACCATGCCTCTCCCCCAGCGAACGGAGAGAGGGAGCAATTCGCGGCCTAGTGCGTTGCGATCGCGATGCCACCGACCGGCCTATGACAGTCTCGCGCTATTCAGCCGCGTCACGGGCAGGGGTGGTGGCGCGAAAGAGGTTGCGGCGCGCGTCCCATTCATCGGCACCGACACGCCGGAACATCTCGCGCACCGTCATTTCTTTGAGCGGCGCCGGATGGCGATGAACCGCCTTCAACTCGGCCAGCTTTTCATCGCAGATGCCGATCACGCATTTCATCAGCAGGCCCGGCACGATCGCGAGCTTGTACCCCATCGCCTCCGCTTCGCGCAGATCTAGGTCGGGGGTCTTGCCGCCATAGACGACGTTCAAAAGGCATGGCCCGTTGACGAGGCGCGGCACCGCGGCAACCTCCTCCATGGTTTGCGGCGCTTCGACAAAGGCCATCTCGGCGCCGGCCGCGAGGGCCGCGTTCGCCCGGGTAATGGCCTCGTCAAAGCCGGCGCCGGCGCGCGAATCGGTGCGGGCGATGATCAGGAAATTCCTGTCGCGGCGGGCGGCGGCAGCGGCGCGAATCTTGGCCAGCCAATCCTCGCGCGGCACGATCTCCTTATCGTCGAGATGGCCGCATTTCTTCGGGAAGCCCTGGTCCTCGATGTGGATGCCGACGACGCCGGCGCGCTCGAATTCGCGCACTGCGCGAAAGACGTTGAGCTCGTTGCCGTAGCCGGTATCAGCGTCGGCGATGACCGGCAGATCGACGGCGGCGGCGATGCGCTCGGCGTTGCCGACCATCTCCGACATCGTGACGAGGCCGAAATCGGGGTAGCCGAGGGTCGCAGCGGTGCCGGCCCCGGTCATGTAGACCGCGCCGAACCCGGCCTGCGCGATCAGTCGGGCAGTGATGCAGTCATAAGCGCCGGGCGCGACGACCATGCCGTCCCGGCGCAGCAATTCACGAAAGCGACGGGCTTGGGTCATCTCTTCCTCTCACGCGATCAGCGGAGGCTAGCTATGGCGCCGATACGCCCGTCCGTCCAGCCCCAGTTCCGTCGCCGGTCCCTTGATGGCCAGCCGGGTGCGGTCTAGGCTGCGCGCAATCGTGGAGGGAGCCGATGTACAGTTTCGATCTGAAGGCGGAGCAGGCGTTCGATCCCAAAAAGCATCTTGAAAGGGTCCTCGGCACGACCGGGGAAGGGGATGTCACGATCGCCTGCTGGGAGCCCGGCCAGACCAGCCCCTATCACTGTCACCCCAACGCAACCGAGATTTATTTCTGCTTCGAGGGCGGCGGCAGGATGCGGACCCCAAGCGGGTCGATCGTGATCGAGCCGGGGGCGTTCGTCGTCCATCCGCGCGGTGAGTTGCACGAATACATCAATGGCCCAAGGCGCACTCTCTTGTTCCGCGTGCGTTATGGCGAAGGCATGTCGGGCCGGACCCGGGAATGGCCGAGCAATTCGGACTGGAAACCGCGCGCCGAGGACCTCGAATACTTCGAGCGGAACCCTTCGGACGGGGCGGCCGCTCGGTGATCCGGCCAGTATCCGCGCGCACCATCGCCGATACCGAAAAACCCGGTTTCTGCGTGGTTTCGCGCGGGCCCCGACATGGCATCGTCATCTCTCCCTCCCGATCGCGCAGGTAACAGTTATTGAACCGTGTCGGCACCCGAGCTTCGATAAGTGGCAACCGTCGGCACCACCTCAGGGGCCACGGGTTCGACGAGGACGGAAGCTGTCCCGGCATGCCGCATGTCCAGCTCGTCAGCCGCACGCGGCGAGAGATCGATAATGAAACGGCGGTTATACGGTCCGCGATCGTTGATCTTGACGATCACCGAGCGACCGCTTTCGAGATCGGTGACCTTGGCGTAAGAGGCTAGCGGGAGCGAGCGGTGCGCAGCGGTTGGGGTGACGCTATCGAGGAGTTCGCCGCTCGACGTATAGTGGCCAACGAGGCCATACCACGCTGCTTCGCCGATCTCTCGCGCTCCCGTCGCGTGCATCGGAGCAGCGTAGGGGTCGAGCGAATTCGCGCTCGCATCGGCGACCCGATAAGCGGCTGCGTGTCGATATCGGACTCGTCCCGCACGGTGGGCTGCTAACCTCGTCGGGGCGACGGCGTGCACGACTTTGTGTGAAGGCTTGTGGACTTTCTTGGTCCGTTCCGCTGTTTCGGGCTTGCTCCCCGGAGGTTGGCTGGAATGGTGCGCGGCGTCCTGTTCCAGCGTTTCAGCCATCGCGCCGGCGGACATCACCAAAAGCGCGAGCGAAATACCGATTGTCTGACGCAAGGGCATCCGACATCGTCTCCTTCTCGTTGGGCATCCCCTCCCGGCGGGCGACAGCGGGCGCGTCGTTACGCTTTGGTATTGGGTGGGCTCAAGGATGCAGATCGGTGTCGTCCCGGATTATTTTCGACAGATCCGGGTAGGACAGGCAGGAACATGCCGAGCTAAACAGGGTAAAGAGCCGGTGTCAACCGCCCCGCGCTCCTCGGGCGCCAACAGCGTTTTGCCGGGTTGCTGCCGGCTCAGCTACGTGCACCGAGAGCCGTTTCGTGGATAGCTCGGGTCTCTGATCGGAAACTTCATACTTCTGGACGAATATTTACCTCCGGTCGGATGTTTACCGCAGTTTAAGGCAATATGTAAATGTTGAAGGCTCGAATCGCCAATTTCTTGTTAACGAATTTTTAGGTCGCGGCTCTTTCCTGCCGATGTTTGCGACCGCGCACACCCCTTTCGGCCGCCACGCAGGCCGGATGCGCCAAAGTCGGATCGAGCCACACGGTTCTTCTGCGCAGGCGATACCACTCACAACGCCTCAGCGGCCCGCGACCCCTAAAATCGTCAGCGCCAGCGCCTGGGCGCGCGGGACCATCGTGTCGATCCGGCACCATTCGTCGTCGGTATGGGCATTGCCGCCGACCGGGCCGGTCGCGCACAAAGTCGGTGTGCCGAGTGCCGCAGTAAAGCCGCTGTCGGCAGAGCCGCCGGTCGCTTCGCCCGCGACCTTGAGGCCGAGATCCGCCGCCGAACGGGCGTAGAGGTCGAGCAGCGCGCGGCTCGCCTCATCCTGTTCGAGCGGCAGGAAATTCCCCTCACGCAGAATCCGGCTTTCGCTGCCCGGCAATTCGCAGCAATTGCAGATCTCGCGCACCTCGCCGAGTATCTTCTCCATGATGTTGAGCGTTGGAAAGCGCACGTCGATCGCTGCGGTCGCGCGTGCCGCGACGGTGTTGACCGCGGTCCCGCCCTGCGCCAAGCCGACATTGACCGTCGTGCCGAGATCGTAGTCGGTCAGCTTGTGCAGACGCTGGATCTTGCGGGCCATTGCCTCGATCGCGCTGACCCCTTGGGCATGGGCGGCACCCGAATGCGCCGCCCGGCCGGTCACTTCCAACTCGATGAAGGCGGCTCCCTTGCGCCGCGAGACGAGGTTGCCGGAGGGCCGCCCGGGCTCGGCATTGAAGACCGCGCGCGCGTCCCTGGCCTCGGCCTCGATGATCGGGCGCGAGGAGGGCGAGGCGATCTCCTCGTCCGCGGTGTAGAGCCCGGTCAGCGGGCATGGCGCACCGAAGCGATGAAGCGCCTCGAGCACGAAGGTATTCATCACGAGGCCCGCTTTCATATCGGCAACCCCCGGCCCGGACGCCTGGTTGCTGTCGATCCGAAACGGCCGCCGGGCGGCGGTGCCGTCGGGAAACACGGTGTCGCAATGACCCATCAGCACGATCGGCCGGTTGCCGCCGGCGCCGTCAGCCGACAGCCGCGCCGCCATGCATCCGCCGAAGGCCGCGTTCGGAAAGGTCTCGCACGCAATCCCGGCCGCTTCGAGATAGGACCTCAAACGGTCTTCGACGGCATTGACGCCGAGCTTGTTGTAGCTGCCGGAATCGATGTTCACGAGATCAGCCAACAAGGCGACCATCGCCTGATGCTGATGGCCGAGATGCTCGAGAATGGCGGCCTTCGCCTCGACGCTCATGACGGTGCGCCGCGCTATTCGGCGGCCGCGCGGGCTGGGATCTCCTCGGCCAGCACAGCGGCAGCTTCTTTGGCAACCCGCGTTCCCTCGAAGAATCTCGGGTTTTGCGTTCCCCACAGCCGCACCGCATTGGCGAAGGCGAAGTCGCGGAAATCGCCGGAGGTGATCAGCCCGTCCTCGACAAGCTCATAAGCCTCGGGCAGCACCTGCCGCATGTCGGGCACGTCGAAGTGACCGATATCGGAGCTGAAGACCGCATTCAATCTGGCGCCGAACGGGTTGGTCCGGCCGAAGGCGCACGCGTTCATCCGGTCGTCAGCCTCGCAGCCGAAGTAATACGGCGTGACGTAAAGATCGGTCCAGTCCTCCTTGCGGGTGATCTTGCAGGCAGCGTAATCGTCGAGAACCTCGACCCCGCCGGTCAGTTCATCTTCCGCGCGGCTCGGCCAGCCGTCGCGGCGGCGCAGCTCGGCGGCGATATCCTCATAGCCGTATTTGTCGACCAGCTGCGCCAGCAGGGTGCGGTCGAGCTTTGTCGGATCCATGTATTCGAGCCCCGCGCGACCGCGCCGCTCCCAATGCTCGATCAGATCAGCGAACAGCTGGCAGCCCCAACCCACTCCGCCTTCGAGAAAACCGAAGCGCAGATCGGGGAACCGGCGCGTCACCCCGCCCAGGAACAATGCCTTGGCGACGGCATGGCCGGCGGCGGCGAAATGGCCGATATGGTTGAAAGTGAAGTTGCTCGGGCAGTTGCGCAGCCCGAGGCCGCGGCCGCCGGTGTGGAAGGTCGGTGCGATCCGGAGTTCCCGGCATTTCTGCCAGACCGGGTCGTAGTCGTGATCGCTGTCGATGCCGAGCTGATCATAATGCGCGGCAAAACGGGCGACTTCGGGGTCGACGCCGTTGGCGCCCGGCAGTGGCCGCCTGATCCCGCTGCCGAACATTCCGACCTTGGCGCCAAGCTCTTTGGTGGCGAATTCCAACTCCTCGATCGCCTCGTCGGGGTTGTGCATCGGGATTACCGCCGCCGGGGTCAGGCGATCGGCAAAATCTCGGAAATACTCGGCGGTGACGATGTTGAAGCCGCGGATCACGGCTCGCCTGGTCTGGTCATCCTCGATGCGCGGAATGCCCAGCCCGGCAGTGGGATAGATGATGCCGAAATCGATCCCCAACTCGTCGAGGCGGTCGTACAGCATTCGCGGCATCATCGCGGTCGCGCGGTCGCGTGTGTTGGTCGACTGCCGTCCCCAGTATCCCTCCATCGCGATGCCGCGCCGGCGCCGCTCGGCGATCGACAGCGACAGCACGTCAGAGATCCGGCGCACAGATTTGAGGAACCCGTCCGCCGCCTTGTCGCCGGCGGCCTTGCGCATGCGCGCGGCGAAGACCGGCCCGTATTCGATCCAGTGGCCATCGGCGTCGATCACCGGATGCTTCAGCCGGGAATGAACCTGTTCGGGGTTGAAATGGCCGTGATCGCTCATTGATGGTCTCCTTTTGAGCCGCAATCGAAACCCTATGGGCCGCTTCATGCCGAAGTCAATTCGGCCAACCTCGCCGATCAGGGCGGGCTGGGGTGTCGTCGAAACATCCTCCTCGTGCAATGGAGAAGTCGACGATGCCGGTAAGGCCAATTCCCGACGGTTATCACGCGGTCGCCCCGTATCTCGTCGTCGACGGAGCGGCGAAGCTGATCGATTTTCTGAAGCGCGCCTTCGCCGCTGGTGGATCGCCACCCGTATCGAGAACCGGTCGCGCGACGAGTTGGCCCGGCCTTCCGAGGCAGCGATGCAGCGGGCGTCGCGGGGCTGACCTGCAGCTGGCGGAATCTCAACTCCAAGCGGGCGCGGTAATCGGCTCCGCGTCAAGCAATCCTGTCGGCGCGGCTATGCCGCAGTGTGGGGGATTTGGAGCTCGCCGAGGTAGGCATGGCGGATCATTTCGTTTTGGCGCAACTCGGCGGCGGGGCCGCTCAGCACGACCTGGCCCGTTTGCAGGACATAGGCGCGGTCGGCGATGGTCAACGCCATATTGGCGTTCTGCTCGACCATGAAGATCGTCACCCCCTGCTGGTTGATCGTGCGGATGATGTCGAAAACCTGCTCGACATAGGCCGGTGAGAGGCCCATCGACGGCTCGTCCATGCACAGGAGCTTGGGCCGCGCCATCAGGGCACGGCCGATCGCGACCATCTGCTGCTCGCCGCCCGACAAGGTTCCGGCGATCTGGCGCAGCCGCTCCTCGACGCGTGGGAAGAGGGCGAAAACGCGCGCCAAGTCCTCGTAGAATTCCGGTCCGCGGCGGCGCGTATAGGCGCCCATTTCAAGGTTCTCGTAGACGGTCATCCGGGGAAAGAGCCGCCGCGCCTCCAGCACCGGCGCGATGCCGCGCCGCACCCGCTCGGCGGTGCTGACGCCTTTCAGCGTCCGGCCTTCGTAGAGGATATCGCCGTGAGTTGGCTGAACCGCCCCCATGATCGCCTTCATCGTCGTCGATTTGCCTGAGGCGTTGCCGCCGAGAAGACAGACGATCTCGCCCTTCTCAATCCGGTAATCGACCGATTTCAACACGTGGAGATCGCCGTAATGCGTGTCGACCGCCCTGAATTCCAGCATGGCGATATTCAAGCAAAGGCGGCGCTGCGGCCGAGATAAGCGCGGATCACCTCCTCGTCGCGTCGCACCGCATCGGGCGCCCCCTCGGCAATCTTCTCGCCGTGATCGAGGACGACGACCTTGTCCGCCAGATTGACAACGACATCGAGCTTGTGCTCGATCAGCACGATCGTCAGTCCTCCCCGGTGCAGGCTCTTGATCTGGTCGGCGAGTTCCAGGGTTTCGGCCGGGTTCATCCCCGCCGTCGGCTCGTCGAGCAGCAACAGCTTCGGCCGCGAGGCGAGCGCGCGGGCGATCTCAGCCCGCCGGCGGTTGGCATAGGATAGGCTGGAGGCGAGATGGCCGGCGCGCGGCAGCAGCCGGTTGCCGAAAAGCGCCAGGATTTCGAGCGACCGCTCGCGCGCCTCGATCTCCTCGCGGCGGGTCGCCGGCAGCCGCAACAGCGCTCCCAAGGGACCGGTGCCGAGCCGCGCATGCATGCCGACCATGACATTTTCAAGAACGGTCAGGTTCGGGAATAAGCGGATGTTCTGAAAGGTGCGGGCGATGCCGCGCTCGAGCACCAGATGCGGCGAGCGCCGGCCGATCTCCTCGCCCCCGAAGCGGACACTCCCGCCATCGGGCGGCAACAGCCCGGTAACGGTATTGAACAATGTGGTCTTGCCGGAGCCGTTGGGCCCGATAACGGCGACGACATGGTGCGCCGGGACAGCCAAATCGACCGATCTCAGCGCAACGAGCCCGCCGAAGCGCACGGTGAGACCGGCGATTTCGAGCAGCGGCGCGTCGGAACCCAGGTCGCTGGCGGCCACACGCGGCAGGCTGTCGAAGCCGCCGCGGACGATATGCGCGGCCTGCTCCTCGAGGCTCAGCGCGACCGCCGGTCGCGACGCCGGGATCAGCCCTTGCCGGCGGAAAAGCATCATAAACACCAAGATCAGTCCGAAAATCAGCTCGATCGACGGGGCGAGCTCAACGTGCTGGAGCCAGTCGACCGAGAGAAGGCGGCCGAGCGCGTGCAGCCATCCCGACAGGTCTTCGAGAAACCAGGACTGCAGCATCTGCAGCAAAAGTGCGCCGAGGACGACGCCCCAAACGCTGCCGATCCCACCGAAGACGATCATCACCAGAACCATGACCGAAACCGGAAAGCCGAACATGTCCGGGGTCGCGGTCTGCAATTTCGCGACGTAAAATGTGCCGGTGGCGCCGGCAAAGGCGGCGCCGATGGCAAAGGCGAGGAGCTTGAAGCGAACGCGGTCGACGCCCATCGCAGCAGCGGCAATCTCGTCCTCGCGGATTGCCATCCAGGCACGGCCGACCCGTGAGTTCTTCAGGCGATGGCTGGTCAAAATCAAGAACGCGACGAGCGTCACCGCGACGTAATAGTAGGGCGTCGCATCGATGCCGAAATCAAAGCCGAAAAGCTGCGGAGCGGCGACGCCGTTCAACCCCATCGCGCCATTGGTCAGGCTCGGCGTATTGCGCACGACAATCGGCACAATCTCGCCGAACCCCAAGGTCACGATCGCCAGATAGTCGCCTTTGAGGCGCAGGGTCGGGGCTCCGAACAGGGCTCCGAACGAGGCAGCGATCGCTGCCGCAACCGGCAGCATCAACCAGAACGAGACCTGGAAATGAACGACATCGCCGCCCGTATCATGGTAGCGCGCGACGAGGTCGAGCCAGCGGAAAGGTTCCCAGAAACTGCTCCATTCGGGCTGTACCTGCCACGAGCTGGCGATGCCATAGGCATAGGCGCCTATCGCGAAAAACGCGGCATAGCCGAGGTCCAACAACCCGGCCATGCCGACGACGATGTTGAGGCCGAGCGCGAGCGCAGCGAAAGCGAGCGCGTTTGCCGCTGAATCAATGTTGGCGTCGTTGCGGATCAGGAGCGGGAACGCGAGGGCGGCGACAATGACGCAGAGGATGCCGAGCCGGGCGCGTGTCTGCGGCTCGATGCGGCCGATCGGCGCGGCCAAGCGTAGCGTAGCGTTCCGTGCCGGTTTGCGGTCGCCAAGCTCCGCCATCTCAGGATTTCGTAGGGTTAGCGCGGCCGAAGAGGCCGTTCGGGACAAAGACGAGAACCAGGACGAGGATCGAAAAGATGATCACGTCGGTCCACCGTACGGCGATCAGTTGACCGCCCAAGCTCTCGATCAGACCGATCAAGAGGCCGCCGACCATCGCGCCGCCGACGCTGCCGATGCCGCCCAGGACAGCGGCGGTGAAGGCCCGCAGACCAGCGGTATAGCCGATGATGAAGCTGGTGAAATTGTAGTAGAGGCCGAAAATCAGCGCTGCAGCACCGGCCAGCGCCGAGCCTAGAAAGAACGCGGTGACGATGACCCGGTCGACCTCGACTCCCATCATCCGCGCCGCTTCGGCGTCCTGCGCGGTTGCGCGCATCGCCTTGCCGAGGCGGGTGCGATGCACGAACAGGTGGAGCGCCGTCATCAGCACCAGGGTGACCCCCCAGATCAATACCTCGCGCAATTGCAGAGTAACCTGGCCGAACTGCCAGCGGATGACCGGCATCGGGTTGGGGAAGTTCTTAGATTCAGCGCCCACCGTCAAAAGGATGCCGTTGAAGAGGATGTAGGAAACGCCAATTGTCGTGATCATCGCAGCCGGGCCTCGCACGCCGCGCAGCGGCCGCAGCGAGACGCGCTCGATCACGACACCGAGCCCGCCTGCGGCGAGCATCGTGACGGCAAAGGCGAAGCTGAGGGCGCCCACCAGCGCCAGTCCCGTCAGGACATGGCTCTGGCCGGAAATCCCGAGGAGCTGAAGCGCCCACATTCCGACGAAGGAGCTGACCATGAACACGTTGAAATGCGCAAAGTTGATCAGCTCGAGGATGCCGTATACGAGGGTGAAGCCGAGCGCCAGCAATGCGTACATGGCACCCAGGCTCAACCCGTTGATTACCTGCTGAAGCAGGACCGCGTAGTCGGGCATGATCGGGCCCGACTGGTCACGAGCTCGCCGGCGCCACCCCCATATATCTGTATTGATGAAGGACATCGTCTAGCGGGTACTTGTCGTTCCGGTGGATTCTGAAGACGCTGATCACCCGGTTCTCGAGATCGCCGTTGGCGTCGAAGCTGACTTCGCCCTGCAGCGTCTTTAGATGCGACTGCTGGATGGCGTCGCGCACCGCGTCGCGCGTCACGTCCTTGCCCGCGGCGGCGACGCGCTTGACGGCATCGAGGATCACGAGGGCGGCGTCGTAGGAGGTAATCGAATAATTGTCCGGCTGCTTGCCGTACTTCTTGGCGAAGCGCTCGATCCATGCGGCTGCATCGGGATTTTCGAGCACGTTCGGTGCGGCGATCGTCGCATACCATCCCTCGGCTGCAGGGAACCCGCCGCCACTCAGGATCTCGGCGCCATAAACCCCATCGCCGCCGGCTTTGATCACGTTAGGGATGATGTCGTAGGACTGCTTGACCACCTTGACCCCAGCCTGAGCCACGCCGCCGTAATACAGGGCGTCCGGGCTCAGCGACTTGATCTTGGTCAGGGTCGTCGTGTAGTCGGCCTCCTTCGGGTTCAGCTGATCACGGCCGAGCACGTTGAGTCCGCGTTGCTTCGCCTGCGCCTGGAACGCATCGGCCAGCCCGACTCCATAGGCGCCGCTGTCGTCGAGCACGTAGACCGATTTAACCTTCAGTGTGTCGGCGAAATAGTTCGCCATGTTCGGTCCCTGAAAGGCGTCGGTCGTCACCGTGCGGAAATAGACGGCTTTTCCCTTGGGCCGGTATTGGCCGGCGAATTTCGGGTTGGTGATGTCGGGATTGGTCGAGCTCGGCGTGATCGTGGCGAGCCCGCCTTGACTCAGGATCGGCGACATCGCCTTGCCGGACCCGCTCATCTGTGGGCCGATTGCGGCTACGACCGAATTGTCGGAAACCATTTTGCGTGCGTTGGTCGCGGCCTGCGCCGGGTCGTATTGGCCCGCGGTGGCGGTGCCGTCGTCGAGCTGCAGGACATCTAATTTGTATCCGGCGACCCCGCCCGCGGCGTTGGCTTCGTCGATCGCCAGTATGGCGCCGTCCTTGATCAGTTCGGCGTCGTGCGCGTCGGCTCCGGTGAAGGGCAGGTTTATACCGATTGTGATTGTCTTGTCGGCAGCTGCCGTCACCTTCGAACGGATCGCCAAGGCGCCGGTGAGGGCGGTTGTCGACAGATAGACGATCAGAGAGCGGCGCGACAGCATGGTAAACCTCCCCGCATTGGACCTTGTCCTGTTCCCCGGCAAATATCGTGCCGAACTCGGCGCGACGTCGAGAACCGCAGATTACCCGATCTTGCGTTGGCGATCAGCTTTCTCGGATCGGGCCCGATTTCAGCAGCCCCGAGACGGGTTTCGAGCGCCAGCCGCTGATCGGCAAAGGCCTCCTCACCGGCGTTGAGAGCCCGCAGCACGTCGACGAGAATGATCCGGCGATCGACATCGCGGGCGAGCGCCACGAAAAACGGCTCGACGATGATACGCTTGTAAGTCTCAAAGCGTGCCTCCATCAGCGCGCCGAAGCTGCCCGGTCGCGGCTGCTCACCGGCCGCCACGGACATCGGGCAGAACCACAGCAGCGATTGGTCGGCGATATCGCCCGGGTTCACCAGCCGCCCTGGCTGCGCAGGCTCAACTGTTCTTCGGCGCGGCAGGCGGCGAGAAAATCCCGATAGAGGCAGTGGGCGCGCGCGATTTCCGCATCGGCGCGCGAGTTAGGCGGGTGCGCGATAGTCCAGCAACTCCCGCGCAAGCGGCGCCCGTACGCTGCGCTCCGCCAACGCAACAGTGATGTGCGACCACTCGGCATAGCGCTGGTTCAGCATCGGCAGATCGAGCAGCCATTCGCCGGGATAGTCGAGGATTTCGAGGCACAGTCCGGCGCTGCCCCCGGCGAGGCCCGATCGGGCCGCGGCTTCCGAAAAATCCTGTCGCGAGGAAGCGCAGCGTGAGATCGGCGCGGCGCAAGTCGGCCGTGCTCGACGGCCAGCGCGGCGGATCGGCCGCGAGGGAGGCGAGCGTTGCGCGGAACGGGAATTCGCGGATTTGCCGCCCCCGGGCGCATCCAGCCGAACTGCAATGATGCGCGCGTCGGCGGCGGCACGCGGAACGGGCAGGCGAGCCACCCGGCCTTCAGCGGCGAGCAAATTCTGGATGAGGCTGGTAATGAACGCGGTCTTGCCCGAATGGGCGAGCCGGTAACTGCGAGCCGCACCGTCCGGTCGCGGAAGAGTTCGGTCAGCGTCGGCAGCTTGGCGATCCGGATCGGACGTATTCAGCGACAGGTGCCGTCGGCCCCGGTGCTATCCGGGTGGCTTCATCGCCACGTCGAGCATGACGTTGGGCAAGATCTCCCGGATCACGCCCCGCAACGTCGCCTCGTCTGCTGCGACCGCGGCGGCCAGCAGACGGCGTGAGCCGCGGCGCAGCACCCGCGCGGTGGCGCGCCCGTCGCGGCCAGGACGAATCGTCGCGAACACGTCGGCCGGCTCGATCCGCTTGAGCACGCGTTTCAAGGCCTGGAGGCCATCCGGGGTCTCGACATCGTAGACGGGCGTTTCCGAAGCTTCCGGCGCCTGCTCTTCCTCGACCGCGGCGTCGATCGCCTCGACCGGCCGATACCGCGTCAACGATTGGTAGATTGCGTGGCCGGGCTCGGTGTCGATGCGCGATTGCAATTCCCAGCTTTCGCCGCGGGCCGACAGTTCGGTGACGAGCGCGAACAGGTCGTCGCTGTCCTCCTCATGCGAGCAGGTTAGGAAGGCCAGGCGGCCGTCATGCTCGACGACCCGATCGTCATCCTCGGCAAACCCGAGCTCGGCGAGCGCATTGTCCAGAGCGCGCCGGGAAGCGACGAGCAGTGTCGTCACATGGAGGCGTCGCCCGCTTTCCGCCGGATCCTTCTCCGCCATGAATTCTCCCTCCACACCCACCCGATCGGCCGGCCGTTCCGATTCTAGGCGGCGTTTGCTGAGGGCGCGACGAAAATTAGCGCCGGCCCGCCGTCTAGTCGGGCGGGCTGGCGCCGCTTCGGTTCAAGCGCACATCCCGGTGCACGCAAACATTGAGCAAGAGGCCGAAGCCGAACATCACGGTAATCATCGCAGTGCCCCCATAAGAAATCAGCGGCAGCGGGACGCCGACGACAGGGATCATCCCCATCACCATCGCCGTATTGATAAACACATAGAGGAAGAAATTGGTGACAATTCCGAGGCCGAGGAGCCGGCCGAAATGGTTGCGGCTGCGCAGCGCGATCGCAAAACCATAGACGATGATCAGGATATAAAGGGTCAAAAGCCCGAGCCCGCCGATCAGCCCGAACTCCTCGGCCAAGGTGGTAAAGATGAAATCGGTCTGCTTCTCCGGCAGAAAGTTGAGATGGCTCTGTGTGCCAAGCAGAAAGCCCTTGCCGAAGAGCCCGCCCGAGCCGAGGGCGATCTTCGATTGCAGAATGTGATAGCCGGCGCCGAGCGGATCGCTGTCGGGATCGAGAAACGTGTAAATCCTGCTCTTCTGATAATCGCGCAGAAACCGCCAGACGAGCGGCAGCGCGCCGGCAGCAGCGGCAGCCATGACGAGAAAGATCCGCAGGCGCACCCCGGCGAGAAAAATCAGCACGGCACCGCCCATCAGCAGCATTATGGCAGTGCCGAGATCCGGCTGCTTGAGGACCAGAGCCGCCGGCAGCAGGATCATCAATGCCGGTGCGATCAGATACCTCAGTCTGCCGATATCTTCGTTGGCCAGGCAATGAAAGTAGCGGGCGAGCGCCAGCACCAGCGCCACATTCATCAGCTCGGAGGGTTGCAGTTGGATGAACCCGAGATCGATCCAGCGCTGCGCCCCCATGCCGGCAAAGCCGCGCAGATCGACGGCGACGACCAGCAGCAGCGCAATCGCGTAAACCCAATAGGCAGCGCGCAGCCAATAGCGGATTTTCATCAGTGCCGCGGCGATCATCGGCGCCAGGGCAATCGCAAAACGCATCGTCTGCTTTGCGGCCCAAGGTTGCATATTGCCATCGGCGGCCGAATAAAGCACTGCAATGCCGAAGCCTGCAATGGCGCAGATCAGCGCGACCAGACCCCAGCTGATACTGCCGACCTTTTCAGCAAGCGTCGGCTCACTGCGGCCGAAATTTGGCGGAGAGGGTTGCCACGGTTTAGCCGCCGGCACCGCCCGAAGCAGGTGGCGAGGGTGCGGTGAAAGCGGCCACCGCATTCGCACTGGGGACCCGGCGGGCAGGATCGCGCCGCTGCACCTCGCGCAGCGCGTCGCGGCAGATCGGTCCGGCCGCTTCGGAGCCGAAACCGCCATGCTCGATTACGGTCGCGCACACGTAACGCGGCGCGCCGACTGGAGCAAAACCCACGAACAGTGCGTGATCGCGGTCCTTCCAGGGGATTCTGTCGGGCTTGGGCAGCCCATGCTCGCGTTCGTATTCGGTGATGCGCCGCACTTGCGAAGTGCCCGATTTGCCGCCCATCGCGAAGCCGGGCTCGGTGATACGCGCCGCATAGGCGGTGCCGCCCCGCTCGTTGACGACCGCATCCATTCCATCGATGACGAGGGCCAGCGTCGACGGGCTGACACCGAGCGAGGGAAAGTCCGGCGATGCCGAATCGCCGCTCGGCGCGAGCACCCCGTCGGGACGGACCAGGCGCGGCACCACCGCCCGACCGGTGACGAGGCGCGCGACCATGACCGCGATCTGCAACGGCGTCGCCAGCACCGATCCTTGACCGATGCCGGCAATCAGCGTTTCGCCCCGCTCCCAGCTTGTTCCGGTCGTCGCTAGCTTCCATTCGCGGGTCGGGATCAGCCCCGGCTGCTCGCCGGGGATGTCGAGACCGAGGGGGGCGCCATAGCCGAGACAGCGGGCCATTGCCGCCAGCCGATCGATCCCGAGCCGCAGCGCGGTGTTGTAAAAAAAGACGTCGCAGGATTCCTTGATCGCATCCCGCACACGCAGCGTACCGTGGCCTCCCTTCCGCCAGCAGTGAAACGTGGCATTGCCGAACTTGAAATATCCCGGGCAGGTGAAGCCGGTCTCCGGCGTGATCACTCCAGCCGCCAGCGCGCCGAGCGCTACCACCGGCTTGAATGTCGAGCCGGGAGGGTAAACGCCGCTGATCACCTTGTCCGACAGGGGGTGGCGCGGATCCCTCGAGAGTGCCTGCCACATCGCCGGGGTCAATCCCGCCGAAAACACGGTGGGGTCGAAACTCGGGTTCGAGACGAGCGCCAACACCTCGCCAGTCACCGCGTCGAGGACGACACTCGATACGCTCTGCTCTCCGCTGCAACGTCGGGTCAAAAAATCCTGCATCGCTATGTCGAGCCCGATCACAGTGTCCTGTCCAGGCTTGGCCTCGACACGGGTGAGCTCGCGAACCACTCGGCCGAACGCATTGACCTCGACCTGGCGCGTCCCCGCACGGCCCCGCAACTCGACGTCCTGCGACTTCTCGATGCCGCTTTTGCCGATGCGGAAATCCGGCAATTCGAGCAACAGGTCCCCGGTCGAGTCTCGCTCGGAAACCGCGGCCACATAGCCGACGACATGCGCCGAGGTCTCGCCGAACGGATAGTGTCGGGTCAGCCCCTGCTCGATCGAGACGCCGGGCAGCTCAGGGATCGCGACCTCGATCCGCGCCATCTCGTCCCAGTTCAGATTGTCGCAGACCACAACCGGTACGAAAGAATGCTTATGCCGAATTTCGTGCATAACGCGATGGCGATCGGTGTCATCGAGCGTGATCAGTGCACCGATCGCAGCCAGCGTCGTCTCGATGTCGCCGGCCTGCTCGGCGACGATGACAAGATGGTAATTCTGGCGATTGCCGGCTAGGACGACGCCGAAGCGATCGAGGATTCGACCGCGCGGCGGTGCCAGGAGCCGCAAGCTGATGCGGTTTTCGTCGGCGAGCATCTTGTAGCGGCCCGAGTCCAAAATCTGGAGCTGGTACATGCGCCCCGCCAGCGCGCCGACGAGTGTTGCCTGGCCGCAGGCTAAAATCGCTGCCCGCCGGCCGAGGAGCTTTTGGCGCTTCGTTTCCTGCTGCATTGCCGGTCTGCCTGACGCGCGCGTTCGGATGCGGCCAGTCAGCCCGCGCCCATCAGCGCGCGCTGGGTGCGGCCCAAGAGAAAGCTGGCGACCGGAAATAAGGAAATCGTCAACACCGCGCGAAACACGGTGCGGCGAAAATCGATCAGTGCCGCGTCGAGCAGGCAGTGCAAGATCCACAGGAACAGCATTGCGCCCCCGGTCAGCATTGCAAATCCCACCCATACGAAAGGAAACGGCCGATTAACGAACCAGCGCCGATAACGCAATACAACTGCGCGGACGAGGAGCAAGAGGAAAGCGGTCACCCCTGGTGGCGCACCGGCAAGCAAATCGTAGGCGACGCCGATGGCAAACAGCGCCAGAGGCGGCAGCAGGTCCGGCCGGTAAATCGTCCAGTGATAGGCCGCCATCAAGGTGAAGGCGGGGGTCAGTGCGGTATATCCCGGAATAGGGATCGGCTGGATCGACAGCACCGTCGCGACGATCGTCGTCACACCCGGCAGCAGGCGCGCCGCGGCGTTATCGGCCCGCGGCAATGTGGGCGTAACGGTTGCCTTGAGCGCCATTGCGAGTTCAGCCCCGGCCCGGCCCGCCGCCGGCGATCGGTCGCGCATGCCGAGCGCCGCGCGGGGCGACGCGGACAGGCTGCGGCAGCCCTTCGAGGAGGCCATAATCGACAATGCGAAGATATTCGATCGCTGCCGAATCGACATACGGCTCGATCCGCGGCACCCCATCGTCGACGCTCGCGACAACACCAACCGGCAGCCCAGGCGGGAAAACGCCGCCCTCTCCCGATGTAACGACGCGGTCGCCGACCTTTACTGTGGAGGCCGCGTCCAGATAGCGCAGACACGGACGCTCGGAATTGTCGCCCGCCAGCACGGCGCGTTGGCGCGAGCCTTCGACGATTACCGGGATCCGCGAGTTGAGGTCGGTAACGAGCAGGATTCGCGCCGCCCGGCTGCCAACTTCCAGCACTCGGCCGGCAAGACCATCGCCCGTCACTGCGGCCTGGCCGCGCGCCACGCCGCTGGTGCTGCCGGCATCAACCATCAGGCTACGGACAAAGGCACCCCCGGAGTTGGCGATGACCCGCGCTGTTACATAAGAGACTGCCGATTGCGGCACCAGCCTGAGGAGGTTGCGCAGCTGGGCGTTTTCGGCGGCGAGGGACAGCGCCGCCTGCTGCCAGTGCAGCAGGCGGTCGTTGTCCTGCGCCAGGCGGGCGTTCTGCTGATAGACGGTGACAACACTCCAGGCCCGGTCCGCCAGCTCGCCGATGGTCGTGAATGGGCGCGACACCGCGTCGAGAGCCGGCGCGGCCGCATCGGTCAGAGAAACCCGCAGCGAACTCGAACACGACCTGGTCGGCCTTGCCGAAGATGATCATCCCCGCTGACAGTAAGACTAGGATCGGAAATGTAACCCGCTGGAGGGTAGCGCGCCGCGGCGGCGTAAGCCAGATCATCGCCGCCTCCTAGCGCCAGCCGAAACGGGGCGGCTGCGACAGGGATTTCCGTGAAGCTTCGAAAGCCGGGCGCAAAAAGCATGCCGGCGGCGGTGCGGCGCCATCCGCTTCCATCGCCCCCTGCCTCGCATCGCCCGTCAAGCGGAAACTCCTACCACATGTTGATCAACACATTCTTCAGCGTCTTCATCTCTTCGAGGGCTCGGCCGGTGCCTAGCGCGACACAGCTCAGCGGGTCGTCGGCGATCGACACAGGCAGCCCGGTCGAATGGCGCAGCACCAGGTCGAGATTGCCGAGCAATGCACCGCCGCCGGTTAGCACGATCCCCTTGTCGACGATGTCGGCGGCGAGTTCGGGCGCGGTATGTTCGAGCGCCACCTTGACCGCCTCGACGATTGAACCGACCGGTTCGGCGAGGCTTTCCGAGATCTGGCGCTCGCTGATCACAATTTCCTTCGGCACGCCGTTCATCAGGTCGCGCCCCTTGATTTCCATGACCCGGCCTTCGCCATCGTCGGGCATGCAGGCGGACCCGATCTCCTTCTTGATCCGCTCGGCGCTGCTTTCGCCGACGAGGAGATTATGGTTGCGGCGGATATAGGCGATGATCGCCTCGTCCATCTTGTCACCGCCGACCCGGACCGACCGGCAATAGACGATGCCGCCCAACGACAGCACCGCCACCTCGGTGGTGCCGCCGCCGACATCGACGACCATCGAGCCGGTCGGCTCGGTCACCGGAAGGCCGGCGCCGATCGCCGCCGCCATCGGCTCCTCGATCAGAAAGACGCGCCGGGCGCCTGCGCTCTCGGCCGATTCCTGGATCGCCCGCCGCTCGACTGCGGTCGAGCCCGAGGGCACGCAGACGATGATCTGTGGAGTAGCAAAGCTGCGCCTATTATGCACCTTGCGGATGAAATGCTTGATCATTTCCTCCGTCACTTCGAAGTCCGCGATGACGCCGTCGCGGAGCGGACGGATCGCCTGGATGTTGCCCGGGGTGCGACCGAGCATCAGCTTCGCCTCTTCACCGACAGCGAGGACTTGTTTCCTGCCTTTGACGCTCGCGATTGCCACCACCGACGGCTCGTTCAAGACAATTCCTCGCCCTTTCACGTAGACGAGCGTGTTCGCCGTACCCAGGTCGATCGCCATATCGGCGGATAACAGACCCAACATTCTTCCAAACATCTGACCGCGAATCCGAAATTGCGGGCGATCACGCAGGCCGGCCGTTCGTTCAACCGAACCCGCTTGTCGGATCGCCCGACCACCCATGTTGTGCCCGGGTCCGTGCTGCCGATGCTCGCCGCGCATCTCCCCAAGGCGAGGAGCCGATCCTTGCGGAACACAGCCGCCTTTGCAAGCCGGCTATCGGGCCGCGGATGTCCGCCCTTTTTGTCAACGGGTTGCCGCCCACTCGATCAAAATTGTCAGCACACGCGATCGGCAGCTTATAACCTTCTACCCAACAGGGAGGCGCGATCCTCCCGCGAATTGAACCCGAGGCGCGGCAATGATCGTCAACCTCAATCGATACCGCAAGAAGCGCGAGCGCACCGAGGCGGACCGGCGCGCCGCCGAGAACCGAGTCCGTTTCGGCCGCAGCAAAGAGGACCGTAGCAAGGATCGACGCGAGCGCGAGCGCACGGAAAAGGGTCTCGACGATAAGCAGCTCGAGTAGCGCGCCCCCGCGCGAATCCGGCCCCACCGCAGGCCGCCGAGAACGCTGCGGTAGGTCTCCGAGAGGCTGGCGAAGATGCGACGGCAGGCACGTTCGGACCAGGCAAGAAAACGCCGGCATCGGATTTTCCGATTCCGGCGAGTTTGCGGGCTGGCAAACCCGCGACAGGGAGACTTTGCCAAACCGGACCACGGAAATCAGGCGGAGATCCGGCAACCCGCCCGCCTTATCAACGGACCGGATCGCGGATGGTTCCCGATATCCCGGGAAGATAAACCGAGGGCTCGCGATGCTGTGAGGCTATCGACCGGAGGGCCGATCCGGATGCAAGGAATTTGTCGGGCAGTGTAATTCGATAATGTCAGGGCAGATGATTTTATGTAAGATTTTGTAACCATATGTATGTCCGACCCCTCGCATGATCAGCCCCTCGGGCCGCCCTGGAACCCCATCGGCCCGATCCGTCTCCCAGGGGTTCAGCCGCCACACGAGGCATAGCTGTCCGGCATGAACGACAACGCTCACATCCTGGTCGTCGATGATCAGCGCGAGATCTGCGATGTCGTCCGGGACTATTTGTCCGGTGAGGGATATCGAGTCTCGACGGCGCATGACGGTGCCGGCATGCGCCGCGCAATGGCGCAGTCTCCGGTCGATCTGGTCATCCTCGACCTGATGCTGCCGGGCGAGGACGGGCTTACGCTCGCCCGCTCGCTGCGCGAGGAATCGGGTATCGGGATCATTATTCTGACCGGGCGCGGCGAGACCGTCGATCGCATCATCGGGCTTGAAATGGGCGCGGACGATTACCTGCCGAAGCCATTTCATCTGCGCGAGCTGCTGGCCCGCGTCAAGAGCGTTCTGCGTCGGGTCTCGAGCCGCGCGGCTGAAAGAACGACGCCGCCTCGCGTGAGGGCCCGGTTCGCCGGCTGGAACCTCGATCTGTCGAGCCGGGAGCTGCTTTCGCCTCTGGGCAGGGAGGTCCGGTTGACCACGGGCGAGTTCGATCTGCTCGCAGCGTTCGTCAACAATGCCAATCAGGTGTTGACGCGCGACCGGCTCTTGGATCTTGCGCGCAACCGCGAGTCCGGGCCGTTCGACCGGACGATCGACGTGCAGGTCGGCCGGCTTCGCCGCAAGCTCGAGGACGACCCGCAACGGCCGACGATGATCAAGACGGTACGCGGCAGCGGGTACATCTTTACCCCGCCCGTCGAGGCCGGTTGAAGCGTCGGAGGCTGAGAGAACTTTCGGCAATGACGGGTGCGCTATGAGTTACTGTAGAAATAGTCAGATGATCTCCGTATATTTGTCATCGATGCTGGTAAATGCTTCGTTCGATCTGCCGAAAGGGGTGCGCCATGACTGATGATGACGCCGTGCTCGCGACCAATCTCGAATTCTATCGCGCATTCGGAACTCGGGATCTCGCTGCCATGAACGCGCTTTGGGCGCGGCGCACCCCGGTTGCTTGCTTGCACCCCGGCTGGACGGTGTTGACTGAACGAGACGCCATCATGGCTAGCTGGGAAGCAATTCTGTCGAATCCCGGCGCACCGCGGATCGCCTGCTTCGACGAGCACGTCCTATTCTATGGAGACACGGCACTGGTGCTCTGTGAGGAAGAGCTCGATGGCGGCATCCTCGCCGCGAGCAATTTTTTTGTCCGCGAAGACGGAGCCTGGCGGATCGCTCACCATCACGCCGGTCAAATCGTCCAGCGGCGGGCGCCGGGGCAACGCCCTTCGCGGCTCAATTGACGCGTCTTTTGGCTCGCCCTATCGGCAGCGATAATAATCGTCGCGCAGATTCCGGCTCGTCGGCCAGGGGCTGGGAATTTCTTTGCGGTATGTGATCCCGCTCACAGGCGCCCGCGAAGCGCCGGCGAGAATGCGCCGGTCGGAGGCGGCCAAGCCGCGCTCCGTCGCCGTCGTCAGGGTTCCGGATATGACCGATACTGCTCTCTCTTCGCTCGTCGCGGCATGGACTACGACGATGATTGCAACAACGCTGTTCATCGCTGTGCTTGCCGTGTCGCGAGTTTGGGACGGCGCCGTTTTTCTTCGCGCGCTGCACGATACCCTGGCAAGCCCCCTATGAGATACGGCGGCAGCGCCGGAGGGTCCGAATTACCGTTGGCGTGACCGCGCGAAGGCCGTTCCTATCTCGGCAATGCGCGCCGCCGTTTCGCCATCGAGCACGCCATCGCAGCAGGCCGGACGAAAGCGCCGTTGGAAGGCGGCAATGGCCGGTGTTTCGACCACCGACGTCACGCAGTAGCCGATCGTACCGAGATCTTTGATCGCCTGCGCGCGATCGACGGGCAGATCCGCCGCGCGGGCAGACGGCTCCGGCCAGATGCCGATCCCGGCGCGGGCGAGGCTGGGCCAGTCGAAGAGTTCGCCCGGGTCGGTCTTGCGGTCGGGCGCGATGTCGGAGTGGGCGACAACGCGGTGCGCCGGGATCGGGTGGCGGGACAGGATGTCGCGGCAGAGACGCCGGACCGCATGCATCTGCGCCTCGGGAAACGCCCGGTAGCCCCATTCATGGCCGGGGTTGACGATCTCGACCCCGATCGAGACGAGATTGAGGTCGCGTTCCCCGGCCCAGCATGAAATTCCGGCATGAAAGGCGCGCCGCGTCTCGGGCACGAGCCGGCAAACGGTGCCGTCTTCGTCGATGACGTAATGGGCGCTGACCCGCGCCGCCGGATCGCACAGCCGGTCGAGCGCGACCGCAGCGCTCTGCATTCCGGTATAATGCAAGACCAGCATGTCGATGCGCGCCGGGTCGCCGCGGCGGTCGTGGTTGGGCGACGCCCGCTCGCGCATCGCGAGGGCGCTCATGCCGGGCCGGCTCGGGCCTTTGCCAGCCGGTCGTAGGCGGCATTGATCCGCGCCATCCGGGCCGTCGCCAGCGCGATGCATTCGGGCGGCAACCCCTGCGCGACGACGATGTCGGGATGGCTCTCGCGCACCAGGCGGTGATAGGCCTCGCGAATCGCCGCCAGAGGCGCGCCGGGCGCGATCCCCAGGATCGCATGCGCATCCTCGGTCTCGGCCGCGCTGCCGCCGACGTGATGCGCTCGGATGCGGGCATAGTCTGCCGCGTCGAAGCCGAAATGTCGCGCGACCTCGCCGAGATAGTCGTCTTCGGCAGCGCAAAGCAGGCCGTCGGCGAGGGCGATGTGGAACAGCCCGCCGAGCAGGTCTTCGAGCACGCCCCGGTCCGCCGCGAACAGCCGACCGACCTGCCTTGCATAGCTTTCGAACCCGATCGTGCTGCGGCGGGCGAGGTCGAAGACCAGCCGCACATGCTCCTCTTCGCCCGGCGGAACCTGGAAGACCTCGCCGAAAGCGGCAACCTCGTCACGGGTAACGGCGCCGTCGGCCTTGGCCATCTTGGCGCCGAGCGCGATGACCGCAATGGTAAAGGCGACGCGGCGGCGCGGGTCGGCATCTGCGCTTTCGCCGTCGCCGACGTGCCAATGCGCGATATGGCGCGCCGCACGTTCCAGCAGAGCGCCGAGCGGCCCGCCGAACGGCAGCTCCCGAGCGCCGGCAATGATGCGGCCGACAAAGCTCATGGGTTTCGAACCACCCCTGCGAACCGGTCGAACGGATTGCAGCCCGATCCGTTCCATCGGCTCCGTCGTTCTTCCCCATGCTACTATGCGCCGTTCGGAACGCAAGCCGACGTGGCGGCCGGGAGGCGGGATGCAGCGCTATGACGCAATCGTGATCGGCGGCGGACTGGTCGGCTCGGCGATCGCCTACGGCCTCGTCGGCGCCGGGCTCGGAACGGCGATCCTCGACGAGGGCGATGTCGCGTTTCGGGCCTCGCGCGGCAATTTCGGGCTCGTCTGGGTGCAGAGCAAGGGCGACGGCGCGCCGCATTACCAGCGCTGGACCCGGTGCTCGGCCGATGAATGGCCTCGCTCGCCGCCGAGCTTCTGGCGAAGACCGGGATCGCGGTCGGCCACGAGTGGCGGGGGGCGTGCATCTCTGCCTCGATGAAGCCGAGTTTGAAGGGCGCCGCGCGCGGATGCAGCGGATGCGGGCGCAGGCCGGCAATTTCGGCTTCGATTGCCGCATGCTCGATCACGCGGAGGTCACGGATCTGCTGCCCGGGATCGGGCCGGCGGTAATCGGCGCCTCGTGGAAGCCCTGTGACGGTCGCCGATCTCGAAACTGGCGAGCCCTAGGCCGCCTCAGTGATCCCTCTTCCGCGGGCACGGTCGCGGTCCTTATGGTGACGGACCGAACCTCTCGCGGAGCCTTCTCAATGCCCAGCTCAGGAAAACTCATGCTCTACGCCAGCGTCGGACCGGAGCTCGCCTATTACGAGGTGGATGTCGACGGCGCCACGCTCGCGAGGCACGGCGCCGTAACCTTGCCGGCAAACGTGCATTACGCGTGGCCGCACACCTCGCGGCAATATCTCTACGTCGCGTCGAGCAACAGCGCCTCCGGGATCGGCGGCGTGGTCGGCGACAAGCACCACGTATCTGCATTCCGCATCGATCCGGCCTCGGGCGCGCTGTCGCCGCACGGCGATCCGATCGCATTGCCGACCCGCCCGATCCACATGACCAGCGACATCCCTTCGCAGCATCTGCTGGTCGCATTCAGCAATCCGAGCGGGCTGCGGGTCTACCGGATCAATCCGATGCGACCCCAGGCGAGGAGGTCGAACAGCCGAACCCGATCGACCCCGGCATCTACGGTCACCAGGTGCGGGTAAGCCTGGATAACCGGCTGACGATCCTGGTCACGCGCGGTCACGACGCCGCCGGAGGGAAACCCGAGGAGCCCGGTGCGCTAAAGGTATTCGCCTACAGAAACGGGCTGCTGACCGACGAAACCTCAGTGGCTCCCGACGGCGGCTACGGCTTCGGCCCGCGCCATCTCGATTTCCACCCGACAAAGCCGTGGGTCTATGCGTCTTTGGAGCGTCAGAACCGGCTCGACATGTTCGCGCGCGACGGCGATTCCCTGTCGCCCGCGCCGCTCTTCCGCAAGGGGACCCTGGCCGAGCCGGGCAATATCCGCGGCCGGCAGGTCGCCGGCACGGTTCACATCCACCCGAACGGCCGTTTCGTCTATGTCGCCAACCGCGCCTCGAGCACGATCGAGACTGGTGGCCAGCGCGTCTTCGCCGGCGGCGAGAACACGCTCGCCGTCTTTGCGATCGATCCCGCAACCGGCGAGCCCGACGCGATCCAGCATATCGACACGCGCGGCATCCACTGCCGCACCTTCCATATCGATCCGAGCGGCCGCCTGCTCGTCGCCGCGCATATCATGGCATTGCCGGTCAAAGACGGCTCGACTGTCCGCACCGTGCCGGCGAGCCTCGCATTGTTCCGCATCGGCGGCGACGGGAAGCTCGATTTCGTACGCAAATACGATGTCGATGTCGGCGGCCGCCAGATGTTCTGGATGGGGATGGTCTAGGAAGCTTCAACGCGCATTCGCAGGGGCCGTGAGCGGCCAGAGATGGGTGCGCCACCGCAAGGCGATCAGCAGGGTCAAGGCGAGGCCGACGGCGCAGTAGAGCGACGCGGTCGAGGCAAAGCCGATATGGTCGATCAACCCGCCGGCGGCCAGCAGCCCGATCGGCACCCCGTAGATCGCCAGCATCCGCACGCCCATGACCCGGCCGCGAAGCCGCTCGCCGGCGCTGTGCAGCAGCATGACCGACATCGGCACCAGGCAAAGGCTCTGGGCAAAGCCGGCGACGACCAGCATGACCCGGCCACCGCCCGGTCCGGACATCTGGGCAAACACCAGCAGCCCGGCATACCAGGCCAGCGCGAAGACGATCATCATGCGCGCGGGACGGAGCAAACGGCCGGCGAGACTGACCAGGATCGAGCCCAGAAGCGAGCCGAGCGCAAAGCTCGCCACCAGGGTGCCGAGCCCGGTCTGGCCGATGTGATAGATGTCTTTCGCGATGTAGGGCAGAAGCCCGCTCGTCAGCGGAAACGCTGTCAGATTCACGAGAAACGCCAGCCACATCGCCGCGAGCGACGGGGGCGCGTCCCACACGCAGGCGATCCCCTCCTTCAGGTCGAGCCACAGTGACGAGCGAGGCGATCCGATCGGATACGGCCTCGGCCGGGCGCCGGCGACCCCCAGGGTCAGCAGAAACCCGGTGAGATAGCAGGCGGTGACAGCGAGATAGGCCCCGCCCATGCCAAAGGCCGCGAACAATCCCGCGCCGGCGAGCGGACCGCCGATCCGCGCCGAATCCGCCGTCGACCGCGACAGGCCCATGGTCGCCATCAACCGATCGTACGGCATCGTCGCGGCGACGAGCGCGTTGCGCATCGCCTGGTCCGAGGTTCGTACCAGCGCCGACAAGGTGGCGATGGCGAACACCTGCGCCGGGCGCAGCACGCCGGTGAGGGCCAGAACCATCATCACCGCGGCCAGGCCGGCATAGCTTATCCGCATCGCGCAGATGATGCGGCGGTGACCGAACCGGTCTCCAGCCATGCCGAATAGCGGCGCGAGCAGGGTCCCGAGATATTGCAGCGCCCAAAACAAGGTGAGCAGCAGCACCGAACCGGTCTCGGCCAGCACGTACCAGCCGAGCACCAGGTTTTCCATCTCGATGCCCCAGGAGGTAGTCAGATCGGCCGGGAACTGAAAGCGGAAGCTGCGCACCCGAAACGGCGCAAGCATCGCCAAGCGCGAGGTCGCGGCGATACCACTGCCGCGAAGACTGGCGCCGGGGCGCCGAACCGCAGGTTCCCGATGCATGGCCGAGGAGTTTCCGAGATTCGTTGCGCCGGCTCATTTGCGGCAAGCAGCGCCCGCCCGCGCCACTGGAAGGTGACGGGAGACGCGAGCCGGTGCCAGCCTCGCAGCCGACAGGGAGCAGGAATTGGCGACGGTTCGTCAGACCACGGGGAGTGGCCGATGCGGCGGCGGAGGAGGCTCGACGCGGATCGGGTCGCCGGGCCGGACCTCGCCCTCGGCTAGCACGACGCCCATGATGCCGGCCTTGCGCACGAGGTTGCCCTGCGCGTCGCGATCGAGGGTCGCGGCCATCAGCCCCTTCTGGATCTTGTCCAGTTGGGCGCAGGGATTGCGCAAGCCGGTCACCTCGACGACCGCGCTCGCGCCGAGATGGAGCCGCGTCCCGGCCGCGAGCTCGAGCAGATCGACGCCGCGGGTGGTGACGTTTTCACCCATTTCTCCGGGCGAGACGGCAAAGCCCGCCTGACGCAATTCGTCGTGCAGTTCGGCGTGGATCAAGTGGACCTGGCGCAGATTGGGCTGGGTCGGGTCGCGCGCGACCCGCGAGCGATGCTTCACCGTGGTGCCGAGATGGGCGTCGCCCTCGACGCCGAGGCCGGCCAGCAGCCTGATGCCGTCTTCGTTCGGCTTCCTCAGCGTGTGCTGTGCGCTGCGGCTGACCGCCGTCACCGTTCCGTCCATCCAACCGACTCTCGTCGTCATTCGGCCGCCGCCGGCAATGACCGCCGCGGCAGGACGCTGTCGTAGAGCTCGGGGCGCTGCCATTGTGCCGACAGCACGCCCTGCTTGGTGCCGCAGAACGGCGTCTTGTCGTTGCCGTCCCAGCCGGCGCGCAATTCGCGCACGCGATCGAGGCTGACCTCGACCACCGACATGCCGACATTCGTGCTTTCGTATAAAGTGCGCTCCGGCCCGGCAATGATCGCCAACCCGCGTTCGGCCGCCGGGTTGAAGATGTTGCGGGTCGAGACGACGAGCGCGAGATTTTCGATTGCCCGCGCCCGCAACAGGGTGTGCCAGGTCT
The DNA here is from genome assembly GCA_963814865.1 of uncultured Alphaproteobacteria bacterium. Lineage (GTDB taxonomy): Bacteria > Pseudomonadota > Alphaproteobacteria > ATCC43930 > CGMCC-115725 > AP-15. Next base: position 153,758 of record CAWFEN010000011.1, read on the forward strand.
CCCATAAATTCCCGGTGCCGCTGAGCCCGGCCGGCAAAAAGATGATTTCCGCCCCGCGCAGTGCGAGAGCGCGCGACACCTCGGGCATGTAGACCTCGCTGCACATCGCCAGCCCGACCTTGCCGTGGACGGTGTCGAAGACCGGGAATTCGTTGCCCGGGACCCATTCGAACTCCCACACGCCGCTGCCGCCGGTGCGGCTGGAATAGATCCACGGGCCGTTCGGGTGGGTGCGCCGATAGCGCGCCGGCTCGCGCCCGTCGGGAAAGGCCATGCAGGTCAGGTTGTATGCTGTCTTCCTGGCGTTATCGATCGGCTCCATTGTGCCGAACACGACATGGACGCCGAATTTGCGGGCGGCCTCGGCGATCCGCGCGGTCGGATCGTACGGGGCCGGCATACGCCAAGGCCCGGGATAGCTTTCGGGAAAGCAGACAAAATCGGCGCCCTGATCGGCGGCGCGCCCGATCCACTGCACCGCATCGTCGACATTCCCGGCGTCGTCCGGCGGCGGGTTCGTGTGGGGCTGGATCACCGCGATGTTGAAGTGGCTCATCTGATGGTCTCCTCGGTCAGCCGGATCTAGCCGCGTCGGCGAGCAGGCCAAGCGCCGCCTGCAAGGCCGCGTCCCGCACCGCCGAGCGGTCGCCGGGGAAGATGTGCCGCTCGGTCCGGCCGGCTCCGCCACGCCGGGCCAAGCCGAAATGGACGAGCCCGACAGACTTCTCGGTGCTGCCGCCGCCGGGACCGGCAAAGCCGGTAATCGAAACAACGAGGTCGATCGGCGCGCGGGCGAGTGCCCCCTCGGCCATCGCTGCCGCGGTCTCGGCGCTGACGGCGCCATGCTCGGCAATGGTCGCGGGCGGAACCCCGAGCAATTCCGATTTCGCTTCGTTCGAATAGGTGACGAAGCCGCGCTCGACCACGTCGGACGAGCCGGCGATCGCGGTCAGCGCGGCTGCGACAAGGCCGCCGGTACATGATTCGGCGGTAGCGACATGCCAGCCGCGGGCGCGGCAGGCATCCAGGACTGATTGCGCCAGGGTCAGGGTTTCAACCGCAAACACCGAACACTCCGCCAGTCGCCGACAAGACGAGCCCAACCTAGCCCGCGACCCGCGGATCGTCGAGGGTGAAGCGAATGGCCGAACGGATCCGGCATGCCGAAGGAAGTTGCCTCAGCGAGCATCGCGTTCACAGCGGCAGGCGCACGGTGGCGACCGCCTGTGCAGCGATGCCTTCGCCGCGGCCGGCAAAGCCGAGGCGATCGGTCGTCGTCGCCTTGACGCTGACGTGGTTGGGCAGGATGCCGAGGATGGTGGCGATCCGTTCGACCATCGCCGCTCGATAGGGGCCGATCTTCGGCCGCTCGCAGATGATCGTCACATCGACCGCGGCGATGGTGCCCCCGCGCGCCTGGACGAGATCGGCGGCGTGACGCAGGAACTGGTCGGAGGCTGCGCCGCGCCACTCGGGGTTGCCAGGCGGAAAATGCATGCCGATATCGCCGGCGGCAATCGCGCCAAGCACCGCGTCGGTCAGCGCGTGCAGCCCGACATCGGCGTCGGAATGCCCGACGAGGCCCGCCGCGTGCGGGATCTCGACCCCGCATATCACGAGCTTGCCGCCCGGTCCGAAGGCATGGACGTCGAACCCCTGGCCGACGCGAAAATCTCCTTGCCGGGCGGCGATAAGGCGCTCGGCGGCTATGAGATCTTCGGCGGTCGTCACCTTCAGATTGCCTTCGCCGCCTTCGACCAGCACCGGCACCAGCCCTGCCGCTTCGGCAACGGCCGAATCGTCGGTAAACGCGTGCCCGGCCGCCGCGCGGTGGGCGGCGAGGATCGCATCGAAGCGAAAGCCCTGCGGCGTTTGCGCCCGCCATAAATCGGATCGGTCGATCGTCCCCCAAATCGCTGCCCCATCGGCGCGTTTGATCGTGTCGCGCAAGGGCAGGCAGGGGATCGCCGCCGGTGCCCGGTCGAGCCCGTCGATGACCCGGTCGATCAGTCCCGGATCGGGAAACGGCCGCGCCCCGTCATGGATCAACACATATTCGGGACGATGGATCGCGAGCGCCTCTAGCCCCAGTCGCACCGAATCCTGCCTCGTGGCGCCTCCCGAGACAGGCGGCAATATTTGCAGGCCAAGGACGGCACGATCGAACAAAGGCCGGTCCTCCGGCCGGATCGCCACCAGCACGTTGGCGACCCGATCATGCCGCGCCAGGGCAACCACTGCGTGGCGCAGCACCATCTGACCGCCGAGCGGCAGGTATTGCTTGGGCAGATCGCCGCCGAAACGGCTGCCCCGTCCGGCCGCAACGACAAGCGCGTAGACGGATGCCATGCCCGAATTTATCTCCGGGCGCCCGGATGCGCCACGCCCCTCGAATCGCTTGATCCTCCCTCCACTCTCGGGGACAGAGAGTGGAGGGAGGATCACGAGCCGATGGATAATCAGGTTATGGTGCGTGCTGCCGAGATCGGGAGTGGGGCGCCGTGGATGTTGCGCTGCAAAAAGAAACCGGTTAGCATTTGCCTAATCAATAGGCATCCTCACGATCTGCGCAAATTATGAGCATTTCCATCGGCTCTCTCACTCTCGCGCATCCGGTGATTCTCGCACCGATGTCGGGGGTGACCGATCTCCCGTTCCGACGCCTCGTCAAGCGCCAGGGGGCGGGTCTCGTCGTCTCCGAGATGATCGCGAGCGAAGCGATGATCCGCGAGACCCGGCAATCGACGACGATGGCGAGGAGCTGCCCCGAGGAGCAGCCGATGGCGGTCCAGCTTGCCGGCTGCGAGCCGCGCGTCATGGCCGAGGCGGCAAAGCTCAACGCCGATCGCGGCGCGGCCATCATCGACATCAATTTCGGCTGTCCGGTCAAAAAGGTGGTCAACGGTCACGCCGGCTCGGCACTGATGCGCGACGAGCTTCATGCCGCGCATATCCTCGAAGCCACCGTCGAGGCCGTTGATCTACCGGTCACCTTGAAGATGCGTACCGGCTGGGACGAGCACAGCCGCAACGCGCCTCGGCTCGCCCGGATCGCCCAAGCCTGCGGCATTCGCATGATTACCGTGCACGGACGCACCCGCTGCCAGCTCTATGCCGGCTCCGCCGATTGGCAATTCATCCGCGCCGTAAAAGACGCGGTGACGATCCCGGTCATCGCCAATGGCGATATCCAGAGCCTCGAAGACGCCGACCGGGCGCTCGCCCTGTCCGGCGCCGACGGACTGATGATCGGCCGCGGCTCTTATGGCCGGCCGTGGTTCGTGCGCCAGGTCATCGAATGGCTCGCACACCGCCGGCGCCTTCCCGAACCGCCGCTCGACCGGCAGCTTGAAATCGTGCAGGGCCATTACGAAGACATGCTCCTTCATTATGGGAGCGAAATCGGTTCGCGCATCGCGCGCAAGCACCTCGCCTGGTATTCGAAGGGTCTGCCGGGCTCGGCGGAATTCCGCGCGGCGGTCAACCAGACTCTCGACATCGAGCGCGTCAACGACCTCCTCCGCGCCTTTTACGAGCCGCTTCTGGCACGCCGGGCAGCATGATCATGGGCTCGCTCCGGCGCCGTGGAGGCGCGGCAACGCCACGTCCGGCGGGCGGCAGCCAACCCGAAGCGGCGGCGGTGTTGGCAGCCCTGCCGAACCCGGTGGTCGTCATCGACCGCGGCGGACAGATCCGTTCAGTCAATCCGGCCGCGGAGCAGTTTTTCGGGTCGAGCGCCGCAGGGCTCCTCGGCAACCCGCTCGCCGACCTGGTGGCGCCGCATAGTCCGCTGTTGGCGCTCGTCGATTTGGTCTGGCGCGTCGGCAATTCGATCTCCGAATACGACATGCTGCTCGAAGGCGTGCGCCTCGGCAGTCGCCTGGTCACGATCCAAGGGGCGCTGGCTGGCGAGGCGGGCGGCATGTTGGTCCTGACCTTCCACGAGCGCTCGATGGTCGACAAGATGGACCGCCAGTTGACCCATCGGAACGCTGCCCGGTCGATCACGGCGATGGCGGCGATGCTCGCGCACGAGGTCAAGAACCCGCTTTCCGGTATCCGGGGCGCCGCCCAGCTCCTTGAGCAGGATGCCGACGCGGCCGGCCGCCAACTGACCCAGCTGATCTGCGACGAGACCGATCGCATCGTTGCCCTGGTCGACCGGATGGAGGCGTTCTCGGATCACCGGCCGATCGAACGCGAGGCCGTCAACATCCATGAGGTGCTCGAACGGGTGCGCCGGGCGGCGCAGTCGGGCTTTGCCCGCCATGCCCGGCTGATCGAGGAATACGACCCGTCCCTGCCGCCCGTTCACGGCAATCGCGACCTGCTCGTTCAAGTGTTTCTCAACATCGTCAAGAATGCCGCCGAGGCGGTGCCGAATGCCGACGGCGAGATCATCCTGACGACGGCCTATCGCCACGGGCTGCGCCTCGCCGGCCCGGACGGCGAAGGCCGCCGACACCTGCCGCTGATGGTTTCGGTCGCTGACAACGGCGCCGGTATCCCCGAGGATCTGCGCCCCTATCTGTTCGATCCGTTCATCACGACCAAGCGCAACGGCACTGGCCTTGGTCTTGCAATGGTGGCCAAGGTGATCGGCGACCACGGCGGCGTCATCGAATTCGACAGCCAGCCCCGGCGAACGATTTTTCGGGTGTTTTTGCCGGTGGTCGCGCAACACGGTATCGGGTGATGGCTTCGACGATCCTGGTAGCCGATGACGACCGAGCGATCCGAATGGTGCTCAATCAGGCGCTGATCCGGCTTGGGCACGAGGTGCGGATGACTGGAAACGCCGCGACCTTGTGGCGCTGGGTCGCCGACGGCGAAGGCGATCTCGTCATCACCGACGTGATCATGCCGGATGAGAACGGTCTCGACCTGATCCCGCGCATCAAGAAGATCCGCCCGCAACTGCGGATCATCGTCATGAGCGCGCAGAATACCTTGCTGACGGCGGTCAAGGCGACCGAACGTGGTGCCTTCGAATATCTGCCGAAGCCATTCGATCTGCGCGAACTCGTCAATGTCGTCGAACGCGCGCTGACCGCCCCGCCCGACCTGCCGATTCCAGCCGCCGAAGACGACACCGAGGACCTGCCGCTGATCGGCCGCTCGCCGGCCATGCAGGAAGTCTATCGAGTTCCTCGCCCGGCTGATGGGAACCGACCTGACGGTCATGATCATGGGCGAGAGCGGGACCGGCAAGGAACTGGTCGCCCGCGCGCTGCACAATTACGGCAAGCGCAGAAACGGCCCGTTCATCGCGATCAACATGGCGGCAATCCCGCGCGAACTGATCGAAAGCGAGCTGTTTGGCCATGAAAGAGGCGCCTTCACGGGCGCCAACGCGCGCAGCATGGGGCGGTTCGAGCAGGCCCAGGACGGAACATTGTTCCTCGACGAGATCGGCGACATGCCGATCGAGGCACAGACTCGTCTTTTGCGCGTGCTTCAAGAGGGCGAGTTCACTGCCGTCGGCGGTCGCGTGCCGATCCGCGCCGATGTCCGGGTTGTCGCCGCGACCCATCACGATCTGCGGCAGCTGATCCGGCAGGGCCTGTTCCGCGAGGACTTGTTCTACCGGTTGAACGTGGCCCCCATCCGCCTGCCGCCATTGCGCGAGCGAACCGCGGACATACCGTCGCTCGTCCGCCATTTCGCGGCGCTTGCCGTGCGCGAGGGCCTCCCGCTCAAAACGCTCGACGAGACGGCGATAGAGCGGTTGCGCACCTATCGCTGGCCCGGCAACGTGCGCGAACTCGAAAATCTGGTGCGGCGTCTGGCCGCGCTTTATTCGCAGGAGGTGATCGATGCTGGTGTTGTCGAGGCTGAACTCGGCGAGATGCCGGCATCGACTGATTCGGCCGAGATGCCGGGCGGGGAGGGGCTGGCGGCGGCGGTCGAACATCATCTCAAAGACTATTTCGCCGCGCATAAGGGCGGTCTGCCGTCGGCCGGGCTTTATGACCGGGTGCTGCGCGAAGTTGAGCGGCCGCTGATCGTGCTTACCCTCGGCGCCACCCGCGGCAACCAGATCAGGGCGGCGCACCTGCTCGGCCTCAATCGCAACACGTTGCGCAAGAAGATCCGCGAGTTGGACATTCCGGTGGTCCGCGGTCTAAAGTAGACGAACCGTCGGTCGGCACGTCCAAGCTTCACGGCCGCGGCGGGGGCTGTTTCCGGGTAGGGGTTTTGCATGAGGGTGATGCGGCGGGTTCGGATCTGGGCCGGCCGTATCGGGTTGCGCCACAAATTTGCCTTTGCTCTGGCGCTGGCGGCGCTGGCGTCGGGAGTCGCTACGTATTTGGCACTGACCGGGGCACCGCCTTTCGGACGTCACCCCAACGCCGTGCTTTCGCTGCTCAATCTCGACCTCGTTCTGCTCTTGGCGCTCGGCGCGCTGATCGCCAAACGGCTTCTCCAGGTCTGGGCCGAGCGGCGGCGCGGGCTTGCCGGATCGCGGCTGCAAATCCGGCTCGTCGTGCTGTTCAGTCTGATCGCAGTGACGCCGACGATCATCGTCGCGATGTTCTCTTACCTGTTCTTCAGCTACGGCGTCGAATCCTGGTTCAGCGATAAGGTGCACACGGCGATTTCCGAATCGCTGGCAGTCGCCGAAGCCTATCTGCACGAGCACAAGCGGGCGATTCGCGCCGATGCGTTGGCCATGGCCAACGATCTCAATCGCAATGCCGCCGAGCTTCAGTTGAACCCGCAACAACTGAACCAGGTCGTGTCGGCCCAAGCAGCCTTGCGCGGGCTGACCGAGGCGATGGTCTTCGACCGCGGCGGACAGGTGCTGGCGCGGTCGAGCCTATCATTTACGCTCGGTTTCGAACCGGTTCCCGAGGGCGCGATGCGCGTCGCCGACGAGGGCGATGTGGCGGTCATGACCAATGACAGCGACAACCGGGTACGCGCCCTCATCCGGCTCGATCAGTGGGGTCCGGTCTATCTCTATGTCGGACGCTACATCGAGCCGAGAGTCCTGAATTACATGGAGGAGACTCAGCGCGCCGCCACTCAATACGAGAAGATGGAAAGTCAGCGATCGGGCTTTCAGATAACGTTTGCCCTGATTTTCCTGATGGTGGCGATGCTGTTCCTCGTCGCCGCGGTGGCGATCGGGATCCATTTTGCCACCCAGCTCGCGATCCCGATCAGCCGGCTCGCCACGGCGGCGGAGCAGGTCCGCGGCGGCGATCTCGCGGCCCGTGTCCCCGAGGGCGAGAAGGACGACGAACTCGCCTCGCTGAGCCGCGCCTTCAACCGTATGACCTATCAGATCGAAAGCCAGCAGCGCGAGCTGAGGGAGGCGAACCGGCAACTCGACGAGCGGCGGCGCTTCACCGAAACGGTGTTGACCGGCGTGTCGGCGGGGGTGATCGGGCTCGACCGCATCGGCCGGGTCAATCTGCCGAACCGCTCGGCCTCGGCGCTGCTCGGGACCGACGTCGAACAATCGATCGGGCAGGACCTCGCCGAGGTGGCGCCGGAAATGGCGGGGCTGCTCGCCGAGGCCGAGCGGCGCCCGGACCGTTTGGCGCAGGGGCAGGTGCAGCTCGCCCGCGGCAACAGCACCCGCACCTTGCTCGTGCGCATCGCGGCAGAACACGACGAGCACGAAATCAGCGGTTTCGTCGTCACTTTCGACGACATCACCGCGCTGTTGTCGGCGCAGCGCAAGGCGGCCTGGGCTGATATTGCTCGCCGCATCGCCCACGAGATCAAAAACCCGCTGACCCCGATCCAGCTTTCGGCCGAACGGTTGCGGCGCAAATACCTGAAGGAGATCAAGAAGGACGCCGAAACCTTTACGATCTGCACCGACACGATCATCCGTCATGTCGGCGATATCGGCCGCATGGTCGACGAATTTTCGGCCTTCGCCCGGATGCCCGCACCGGTGCTCAAACCCGGGGATCTGGTCGACATCGTGCGCCAGGCGGTGTTCCTGCAGCGTACCGCTCACGGCGAGATCGCCTTCGAGACGGTCTTTCCGGCCCGCGCCGTCCCGGTGAGCTGCGATGCGCGCCTCGTCGGGCAGGCTGTCATTAACATCGTCAAGAACGCGATCGAATCGATCGAGGCGCGAATCGCCGAGCGCGGTGCGGGCGCTCCAGGATGTATCCGCGTGTCGGTGACCGACGCCGCGGCGCAGGCCTCGGTGATCGTCGAGGACAATGGCAGAGGCTTGCCGGCGCAAGGCCGCGAGCAGCTGACGGAGCCGTATGTTACGACCCGCGCAAAAGGGACCGGGTTGGGTCTCGCCATCGTCAAGAAGATCATGGAGGATCACCTCGGAGAGCTGGTGCTGGAAGATCGGGAACCGGACGGGGCGCAAATCAGAACTCGTGTTCGCGGCGGAGATCCGTTCCCCGGATCGGCTGGAGACCGACGGTGAGCCATTGGAATTGAGCGCAGCCGCCTATGGCGCATGACATCCTGATCGTCGACGACGAAGCCGACATCTGCATGCTGATCGCGGGCGTGCTCAAGGACGAGGGCTATGCCACGCGCGAAGCTGCCGACAGTGCCCGGGCGTTGGCCGCGATCCACGCCCGCCAGCCGACGCTTGTCATCCTCGATATCTGGCTGCAAGGCAGCGAGCTCGACGGAATCGAGATCCTCAGGCAGCTGCGTGCCGACATGCCGTCCGTGCCCGTTGTCATGATCAGCGGTCACGGGACGATCGAGACGGCGGTCGAGGCAATCAAGATCGGTGCTTACGATTTCATCGAGAAACCGTTCAAATCAGATCGGCTGCTGCTGGTCGTCGAACGGGCGATCGAAGCCGCTCAGCTGCGGCGCGAAAACGAAGAGCTGAGGCTTCGCGCCGGCGGCGACATTGATCTTGTCGGTGCGTCGCCGGCGGCACACCAGGTGCGCCAGCAGATCGAAAGGGCGGCGCCGACCGGCAGCCGGGTGCTGATCACCGGCCCACCCGGCGCCGGCAAGGAAGTCGTAGGCCGGCTGCTGCATCAGCGCTCGCGCCGATCCAAGGGTCCGTTCGTGCCGGTCAACTGTGCAACGATGCGGCCCGACCGGCTCGAAATCGAGCTGTTCGGCACGGAAACCGGCAGCGACGGTGCCCCGCGCAAGGTCGGGACCTTCGAGCGCGCGCATGGCGGCACCCTGTTCCTCGACGAAGTCGCCGACATGCCGCTCGAGACCCAGGGCAAGATCGTGAGGGTGTTGCAGGAGCAGACCTTCGAACGGATCGGCGGGTCGAGCCGCGTCGAGGTAGATGTCCGCGTCGTCGCATCGTCGAACCGCGAACTCGGTGCCGAGATCGGCGCTGGCCGGTTCCGCGAGGATCTGTTCTATCGGCTGAGCGTCGTGCCGATCAAGGTCCCGCCGCTGCGCGATCGGCGCGAGGACATTCCGCTGTTGGCCCGCCATTTCATGGTGCGCTCATCCGAGGCGGCGCGGCTCGCCCCGCGTGAGATTGGCGAGGATGCGATGGCGGCGCTGCAGGCCTATAGCTGGCCCGGCAACGTGCGCCAGCTCCGGAATGTCGTCGATTGGCTCCTGATCATGGCGCCCGGCGACGCGCGCGAGCCGGTGCGGGCCGACATGCTGCCGAACGAGATCACCGTGATCGCCCCTACCGTCGTCAAATGGGACAAGGGCAGCGAGATCATGATCCTGCCGTTGCGCGATGCGCGCGAAGTGTTCGAGCGCGAATACCTGCTTGCGCAAGTGACCCGTTTTGGCGGCAACATCTCGCGGACCGCGGCCTTTGTCGGGATGGAACGTTCCGCCTTGCACCGCAAGTTGAAAGCATTGGGGGTCTTTGGCAACGACCGCCCGCTCAAGGTCGGGACCTGAACCGATGCCGGCCGCCATGGCCCGTCCGCGCGCGATTCTCTTCGACTGGGACAACACCCTGGTCGACAGCTGGGCGACCATCCACGATGCGCTGAACATCACGATGACGGCGATGGAGAAGCCGCAATGGTCGCTCGACGAGACCAAGGAACGCGTCCGGCTCAGCCTGCGCGAAAGCTTCCCGCACCATTTCGGCGAGCGTTGGGAGGAGGCTCAGCAGATCTATCTCGACGCGTTTCGTGCGATCCATCTCCAGCGGCTGACCGCGTTGCCGGGCCGCGGCGAACTGCTCGAAGGACTCGCGGCAGCGGGGCTTTATCTCGCTGTCGTCAGCAACAAGACCGGCGCGTTGTTGCGGCGCGAGGCTGAGGAGATCGGCTGGTCGCGCTTTTTCGGCCGTGTCGTCGGCGCCGGCGATGCAGCCGCCGACAAGCCGGATGCCGCCCCGGTGGCGCTCGCATTGGAACCGAGCGGGATCGACATGGGCGAGACGGTCTGGTTTGTCGGCGACACCGGGATCGACATGGAATGTGCGCGCAACAGCGGCTGCGTCCCGGTTCTGCTCGGCGCCGGACCGGCCGAGGCGGAGCTTGCGCTCAGCGCGCCGCGCTTCGTTTGCGCCGATGCCGCAGACCTGTTTCGGCTTGTCCGGGACTTGTGATTTACCAAGTCCTGCCCATCTTCGTACCGGCACCTCGGCAGCTTCGCCGGGGCGCCCCTGTTGGCGTGGGCTGGGCCGACTCAGCTCCAAGAAGCGGATGGGAGCTCACCCATGTCTGCGGAGAAGTCGCAAAACGTTCAAGACGTGTTCTTGAACCATGTCCGGAAAAACAAGACGCCGGTCACCGTCTTTCTCGTCAACGGCGTCAAGCTCCAAGGGATCATCACCTGGTTCGATAATTTTTGCGTGCTGCTGCGGCGGGACGCGCATTCCCAACTGGTGTACAAACACGCGATCTCGACAGTGATGCCGGCGCAGCCGATCCAGCTCTTCGAGGGGAACAAGGAGACCGACGAATCCTGAGCCGCTCTCATACCGCGACGATTGCCGATAACGCCCCGACCGGTCGCGCGCTCGTCCTCCATCCGGCGCCGAAATCGGCATCCGGTCGCCATTTGGGGGAGGAAACTGGCCGCTCGGTCGACGCGCGTCTCGATGAGGCGGTCGGGCTGGCGCGAGCGATCCGGCTTGATGTCGTCCGCGCGGAAATCGCCCGCATCGTGCGACCACGTCCCGGCAGCCTGCTCGGCAGCGGCACCGTCGAAACCCTTGGCGGGCTGATCAGCGAGAATGACATCGGGCTCGTCATCGTCGATGCCACGCTGTCGCCGGTGCAGCAGCGCAATCTCGAACGGCGCTGGCAGGCCAAGGTCATCGACCGCACCGGCCTGATCCTCGAAATCTTCGGCGCCCGGGCACGCACCCATGAAGGCCGCCTGCAGGTCGAGCTCGCCGCACTCTCCTATCAGCGCTCGCGCCTCGTACGTTCCTGGACCCATCTCGAACGCCAGCGCGGCGGCTTTGGCTTTCTCGGCGGTCCCGGCGAGAGCCAGCTCGAAATCGACCGCCGGCTGATCGGCGAGCGGATCGCGCGGCTGAAGACCGAACTCGACGCGATCAAGCGGCGCCGGGCCTTGCACCGCGAAGCGCGCCGCCGCGTGCCCTACCCGGTGGTGGCGCTGGTCGGCTACACCAATGCCGGAAAATCGACCTTGTTCAACCGGCTGACCCGCTCCGAGGTAGCTGCCGGCGACATGCTGTTCGCGACCCTCGACCCGACCATGCGGCGGCTCGACCTGCCCTCGGGACACGCCGCGATCCTCTCCGATACGGTCGGCTTTATCTCCGATTTGCCGACCCACCTCGTCGCCGCCTTCCGGGCAACCCTCGAAGAGGTCACCGAGGCCGACATCGTCGTCCATGTCCGCGACGCCCATCATCCCGACAGCGAGGCCCAGCGCGCCGACGTGCTCGGCGTACTCGCCGATCTCGGGGTTGTGGAGCCGGCCGAGGACGGGCTGATCGAGGCAATGAACAAGATCGACCTGCTGGAGCCCGACCGGCGCACGAGCCTCGCCAACCAGACCATGCGCAATGCCCGGACCGCGGCACTCTCGGCGGTGACCGGGGAGGGGTGCGATGCGCTCCTCGACCTGATCGACCGCAAGCTCGACAGCGAAAATCGCACCGTGCGGCTCGACATCCCGCTCAGCGACGGCAAGACGCTCGCCTGGCTCTACCGGCACGGCGAGGTGCTCGGCCGCCGCGACGACAACGAGGCGGCCCATCTCTCGGTCCGGCTCTCCGAACCCGACATCGCCCGCCTGCACCATCGCCAGCGCCTGCATTAACCCTCGTCTCGTTTGACCTCCTGCCACAACGCGTCGAGCGCATCGAGATCGCGGCCGGTGCCGTGCTCGGCGGCAAGCGCCTCGACCCGGCGGAAGCGGCGCTCGAATTTCGCGGTGGCGCGGCGCAATGCCGCTTCGGGATCGATGTCGAGCTTGCGCGCGAGGTTGGCGGCGGCGAACAGGATGTCGCCCATTTCGTCCTCGATCCTCGCCGGGTCTTCGCCCATGTCGAGCGCGGCTTCGAGTTCCGCCATCTCCTCGGCGACCTTGGCGATGACCGGGCGCGCTTGCGGCCAGTCGAAGCCGATCCGCGCGGCGCGCGCCTGGATCTTGGCGGCGCGGAGCAGGGCAGGGAGCGCCAACGCCACGCCGTCAAGCACGCTGTCGTGCGTTCCGGCCGCGCTCGGCGTGCGCCCGCCGCTCCGCCGCCTTGTGCTCCTCCCACGCCTCGGCTCTGCGCCGCTGCCGAGGCAATCTTGGCGGTGCCGAAGACGTGCGGGTGGCGGCGCACCATCTTGTCGGCGATCGCCTCGGCCACATCGTCGAAATTGAACAGCCTCGCTTCCTCGGCCATGCGGGCGTGAAATACGACCTGGAACAACAAATCGCCGAGCTCGTCCTTCAGCGCTGCCAGATCGCCGCGCGCGATCGCGTCGGCGACCTCATAGGCTTCCTCGATCGTATAAGGCGCGATCGTCGCGAAATCCTGCTCCCGGTCCCACGGGCAGCCATGCGCAGGGTCGCGCAGTTGCGCCATAATCGCCAGAAGGCGGTCGAGGGCAGGGGTCACGGTCGGCCCTGAGCGCGATCAGTCACTGTATGCCGCATTGCTCGGCCCAGGCCCGGATCGAGCGGCGATAGCCGTCCGGCATTGGCAATCCATCCAATTCGCCGATCGAGAACAGCCCGAACCGTCGATGCTCGTCGCTGGCTCGCAATGTCCGCCGGTCCGTGCGCCGTACCCCATAAGTGACGACCGTTACGTCGCGATGCGGCAGGACCTCGTAGACCCAGCAATCAAGAATGGCCCCGACGACGACATCGGCACCGAGTTCCTCGGCGAATTCGCGCACAAGACAGATGCCCGGTTCATCGCCGGCTTCGAGTTTTCCACCCGGCAATTCCCATTCGCGCCGCTCGTTTTCGAGCAGCACAACGCGGCCGGCTTCGAATAGCACGCCCTTGATCGAAACCGGGAATAATTTTGCGAGACCGGGAGAGCGTTCCGGGACCAATTGCTTTCGGAAGAATAATCGATGGTGATCGGGCGGATAATCGAGCCTGCCATAGACCTGATATCCAAAGCGCGGATAGAACCGCGGCCCTTGGAACGAAAACGTATCAAGCATGGCGGAGTGACATCCGAGTGCAATCGCCCGGCGCTCGGCCATCGCCAACAACTCGCTGCCGATGCCGCGACGTCGCAGATCCGCGTGCACCCAAAGCTCGGCGACGAAGAGCCAGTTCGCATAGGTCACGCCAGCCAGCCCGGCCATGATTTCGCCATGCTCGTTACGAACAAAGAGACCCATTCGGGAAAAGCCGGTTTCGCCGAGAAATGCGCGGTTGTACGCGTCGAGTGCAACGCCGAGCCTGTCCCAATCCTCGGCAGACGGCCGGTCTTCGATGCTGAGCTGAAATCCCGCCGGCAGGTCCACGATGCGCCTCCACTGCCGCATCATCGAAAGGGCGGCTGCGCATCCTATCAGATTCGGTCACGGCGGAATCAGCCGCGCTGAATCCCATCGGGCACGATTTATCAGTCCATAAAAATCGGCACGAGCGTGACATTTTGATCCGGCGCCTACACGAGAATATCGCATAATATATATTATGGAAAATAATCACCGTGGCGGCGCGACGCTGGCAAACCCATCGCGCGGCATCGTCACCGTCACGGGTCGGGCAGATCGATGACGAGCCCGTCCTGGCCGGGCTCGACGCCCGCCGGCAATTCGGCCGAAAGCTCGCTATAGTCGAGGCTCTGGTCCATATGCGTCAGCACGGCGCGGCGCGGATGCAGGCGGGCGATCCAAGCGAGCGTCTTCGCAAGATGGCTGTGGGTCGGATGCGGCGCACGCCGCAAGCAGTCGACGACCCACAACTCGATGCCGGCGAGCGCGGCAAAGGCGGCACCGTCGAGTTCGGTCACATCGGTCGAATACCCCATCATGCCGATGCGAAAGCCAAGCGTCGTACCGAAGCCGTGATCCTGCGCGAACGGGACGATCGGGACACCGCCGATCGCGAAGGGGCCGGCGATCTCGTGCGGCACCAATGTCGGCTTGTAAAATCGGTCCGGTTCCTCGACCGGCTCGAAGACATAGTCGAAGCGGCGGTTGATTTCCGCGATCGTCGGCGCATCGGCATAGAGCGGGATCGGCCGCTGCATCACCCGGTTCACCGCGCGCAGATCGTCGATGCCGTGCAGATGGTCGGCATGGGCGTGCGTCATCAGCACCGCGTCGAGGCGCTCCACCCCGGCATCGAGCAACTGCTCGCGCAGATCGGGCGAGGTGTCGATCAGTATTACCGTCGAACCGGTCTCGACCAGCACCGACGCGCGGCGACGCCGATTGCGCGGGTCGGTGGGATCGCAGCGTCCCCAGCCGAGGTCGATCGCCGGCACTCCGGTCGAGGCGCCGCAGCCGAGGATCGTCACCTTCATCGGCCGAACGGGCGCGCCTTGCGGAACAGGCGGAAAAAGTTCTCGCTCGTCGCCGCCGCGAGAGCCTCCGGATCGATTCCCTTGAGGGCGGCGACTGCCGCCGCAGTAGCGGCGACAAAGGCCGGCTCGTTGCGCTTGCCGCGATAAGGCACCGGGGCGAGATAAGGGCTGTCGGTCTCGACGAGGAGCCGGTCGAGCGGCAGATCGCGCACGATCGCGCGCAGATCCTCGGCATTCCTGAACGTCACGATGCCCGAGATCGAGATATAGAAGCCGAGCCTGAGCGCCGCCTCGGCCAATGCCAGACCGCTCGAAAAGCAATGCAGGACGCCGGGCGGCGGCCGCTCTTCCCCGAGAATCCGCGCGATCTCGCGGTCAGCCTCGCGGGCATGGACGATCAGCGGTAATCCGGTCGCGCGCGAGGCCGCGATATGGGCGCGGAAAACGCGTTCCTGAACCTCGCGCGGGCTCAGATCATAATGAAAGTCGAGCCCGGTCTCGCCGATCCCGACGACTTTCGGATGCGCCGACAAGGCGACCAGCTCCTCAGGCGTCAGCGCCGCATGGTCCGCCGCTTCGTGCGGATGGGCGCCGACCGAGCACCAGATCCCGTCATCGGCCTCGGCGATGGCGCGCACGCCGGCGAACTCGTCGAGCCTCGTCCCGATCGTCACCATCGTCATGACCCCGGCCATCCGCGCGCGGGCGACGACCGCGTCGCGTTCGACCGCAAAATCCGGAAAATCGAGATGGCAATGGCTGTCGACCAGCATCGGTGCCCTCCCCTCACCGCTCATGTGGATGAAGCGTCGATAAAGCGCGGGAAAATCCCCTCGGGTCTCGGCAGCCGCGTTCCCGGTACCGGCGGCGGCCCTTCGAGCGCTGCGAAATTCCGCGCCGTTTCGGGCACCGAAAGCTGGTCGAGGAGCTTGCTTGCTGTCATAGGAACAAAAGGTTGTACGATGATTGCGAGATTCCGGATCGTCTCCGCGAGGGTATGGAGTACGGTCCGCATCCGCGCCGGGTCGCTGCGGCGCAACGCCCAAGGCGCCTGCTCATCGACATAACGGTTCGCCTCGGCCACGACCCGCCAAATTGCTTCGAGCGCGAGGTGAAAGGCCTGTTCCTCCATGTGCTTACGAACCGTTTCGAGAAGTCCGCTCGCGCCGTCGAGCAATGCCCCATCAGCGGCAGCGAGGGCACCGGGTTCGGGCATTGTGGCCCCGCAGTCGCGGTTGATCATGACCAGCACGCGCTGCGCCAGATTGCCGAAATCATTGGCGAGATCGCCGTTCAACCGGCCGACGACGGCGCGATGCGAGAAATCGCCATCGCTGCCGAAGGGCAATTCGCGCAACAGGAAATAACGGACCGGATCGACCCCATAGGTTTCAACCATTTGTTGTGGTGGTATGACGTTGCCGAGCGATTTCGACATCTTCTGACCCTCGACGGTCCACCAGCCATTGGCAAAGACGCGACGCGGCGGATCGATCCCGGCGGCCATCAGAAAAGCCGGCCAGTAAACCGAATGGAAACGCAGGATATCCTTACCTACTACGTGAAGAGCAGTAGGCCAGAATGTTGAAAAATCTTTATTATCGACGTCGGGATAACCCAGCGCGGTGATGTAGTTGGTCAGCGCGTCGAGCCACACATAGATCACATGGCGCGGATTCCCCGGCACCGGGATGCCCCAGCTGAAACTGGTGCGTGAGATAGAGAGGTCCTTGAGCCCGCCGCGGACAAAGCTGATGACCTCGTTGCGGCGGCTGCGCGGAGCTACCGCATCGGGATTGGCGTCATGGTAGGCCAGCAACCTGTCCTGCCACGCCGAAAGCCGAAAGAAATAGTTCTCCTCCTCGAACCACTCGACCCCGGCCCCGGTCGGCGCCTTCCCGTCGATCAGCTCGCTCTCCTCGTAAAAGGCTTCGTCGCGTACCGAATACCAGCCGGCAAAGCGGCCCAGATAGATCTCGCCGCGGCGTTCCAGCTCCTGCCAGAACGCCTGAACGGCGCGGGTATGACGCGGCTCGGTAGTGCGGATGTAGTCATCGTTGCTGATATCGAGGAGCCGCGTCACCTCTCGGAACTCTGCGGAAATCCGGTCGGCGAACTGCTGCGGCGAGATCCCGGCTGCACGCGCCGATTGTTCGACCTTCTGACCGTGCTCGTCGGTTCCGGTCAGGAATTTTACCCGCCGCCCATCCAGCCGCATGAACCGAGCCAGCGCATCGCAGGCTACGGTCGTATAGGCGTGGCCCAGATGCGGCAAATCATTGACGTAATAGATCGGCGTGGTGATGAAAAAGGGCCGGTCCGCTGTCATCGCTGTCTCCATAACCCGGATGTGGGCCGGGACCGGTCGCGATGCAGTGGGCGATCGGCGTCAGGGTTTTACCGCGCCAGGCTTTCGATCGCAAAGAAGGCGCCGAGCATGGCCTGCTTGCGGTCGAGATTGAGACCCTCGGTGCGGACGAAATTGTCGTCTATCTCCTCCCGCAGTGCGGCCCAGCGCGCGGGATCGGCACGGGCCGCGAGACGGCGCATCGCCTCGCCTTCGCCGGCGACGATCTCGCCGCCCGGAATTTGCCGGCGCGCCATACCCGCCGCCATCCGGGCGAGAAATTGCGACAGCAGCTCGGCAGCGGCTCGATAGGCGTCATCCGCCTCGGGAGCGGACGAGCCTGTCGGCGAGACCATGCAGCCGGACCGCGTCGAGCCGCGGCATCTGCGACAGCATCTCGATCAGCTGGCGGTAGAGCGCTACCCCGCCGGCATCGGCGAGTTCGAGCGCGCGGCCGATGCTGCCGCCCGCCAGCGCCGACAAGGCTTCGCACTCGTGCGCCTCGATTTCAGGACGGTATCGCTCGACAAGACGCACCACCACCTCGGGCGGCGGCGGTTCGAGCGGGAACCGCCGGCAGCGCGACCGGATCGTCGGCAGCAGCCGGCCGGGGCTGTGGCTGACCAGCAGCAGCAGCGCCTGCCGCGGCGGCTCTTCGAGGATCTTGAGAAGCGCATTGGCGGCGTTGCGGTTCATCTCGTCGGCGCCGTCGACGACGACGACGCGCCATCCTCCCTCGGCCGCGGTCAGATGAAGAAAACCGGCGATCTCGCGGGTGTCATCGACCACGATCTCGCCGCGCAATCGTCGCCGCCTCGGGTCCCAACCGCGCTCGATGGTCAAAAGGTCGGCATGGCCGCCGGAAGCGACGCGGCGAAACACCCCGCTCTCCGGATCGATCGCGAGCCCGCGATCCTCGCCGGCTGTATCAGGATCCCGGGCCAGCAGAAAGCGGGCGAAGCGGAAGGCGAGCGTCGCCTTGCCGATGCCGCGCGGCCCGCTGAAAAGGATCGCATGCGGCAGCCGCCCGGACTGATAAAGCCGTTTCAGTTCGTGCTCGGCGCCCTCATGTCCTACAAGCTCCGGGTTCGCCCGCGGTGCGATCCCCGCCTCTGTCTCGGCCGGCGTCTCTACCCCGCGCGCCATGGGCAATCGCCGGTCTTCGTCATTGGAACACCACCCCCAACCGCTGTCCGACGGCGGCGAGCACCGCTCGATGCACCGCTTGCGGTTCCGGCGAGGCGTCGATCAGCACGCAGCGGACAGGGTTGTCGGCGGCAATTTGGCGGAACCCCTGGCGCAGCCTCTCGTGGAAAGCCAGGTCGAGGCGCTCGAAGCGGTCGGCGGCGGCCAGCCGCCGGGCCGCTCGGGCGAGCCCGGTCTCGACCGGCAGATCGAGAATAAGCGTCAGGTCGGGCATCAGGTCGCCGAGCGCGAGACGATTGAGCCGAGCAATGTCGTCGAGCGCCAGCCCGCGGCCATAGCCCTGATAGGCAACCGTCGAATCGGCAAACCGGTCGCACACGACCCAGGCCCCGTCCGCCAGCGCCGGGGCGATCAGCCTGGTGACATGGTCGCGCCGCGCCGCGACCAGCAGCAGCGCCTCGGCGACGGCATCCCAGCGCTCGCCCTCGCCTTCGAGGAGCAGGCGCCGGATTGCCTCGGCTCCCGGCGAGCCGCCGGGTTCGCGCGTCGCCCGTGCGGTGATCCCGGCCCGCTCGAGCGCCGCGACGACAAGCCTCGTCTGCGTCGACTTGCCGGCGCCCTCGGCGCCCTCGATGGTGATGAACCGGCCGCGCGGCAGCGCGCTCAATGCCGGTCGCCCCAGACAAGATAGCCCGCCAGCGTCGCCACCCGCCCCACCGCATCCATGCGGCCGACATTCGCTGCGGCGACCAGCGGCGCCTCGACCGGCGCCTCGTCCGGCGCGGTCACGACGAGCTTGCCGACCGTCTGGCCCTTTTTAACCGGCGCCGGGATCGGGCTGTCGTAGTCGACGGTGACCTTCATGTCCTTGCGCGACTTGCGCGGCAGGGTCACCACCAGATCCTTTGTTACGGTGAGCGGCACCCGCGCATCGCTGCCGAGCCAGACCGCCGCATCGTCGACCTTGTCGCCGGCGGCGACGAGACGATAATCGTCGAACTCGCGAAACGCCCAATCGGCGAGCCTTTCGCTCTCCTGGGCCCGCGCCTTCATCGTCGGCAGACCATTCAGCACCATGACGATGTGGCGGCTGCCGCGCACCACCGACGCGGTCAGGCTAAATCCCGATTCCTCGGTATGCCCGGTCTTCAGCCCATCCGCGCCCATGTTCTTGTAGAGCAGCGGGTTGCGGTTGCCTTGCTTGATATTGTTGAAGTCGTAATCCATCTGAGAATAATAATGATAGTATTCGGGAAAGTCCTTCATCGTCCGGATCGCCAACGTCGCCAGATCTCGCGCCGTCATCCAGTGGTTGGGATCGGGCAGGCCGTCGACATCGGCGAAATGGCTGTCCTTGAGCCCGATCTCCTTGGCCTTCTGGTTCATCAGATCGACAAAGGCTTCGACGCTGCCGGCGAGGCCTTCGGCGAGGACGACGCAGGCGTCATTGCCGGATTGAATGATCACGCCTTTCAGCAGATCGTCGATCGAGATCCGCCCGCCGAGCGGCACGAACATCTTCGATCCGCCGGTCCGCCACGCATCCTCGCTGACCGGCAGCTCGTCGGTGAGCTTGGCGCGGCCCGCCTTCAGCATGCCGAAGACGACATAGGCGGTCATCACCTTGCTCATCGACGCCGGCGGCATGCGCTCGTCGGCGGCCTTGTCGAGCAGCACCGCGCCGGTTTCGACCTCGACGATCAGCGCGTGCTTGGCCTGGGTATCGATGCCGATCGAGGAAGGCGACGGCGGCTCGACCGGGGCCGGCTTCGTCTTGTGGACCGGCACCGCGCGGGCGGCCTCGGCCGGCCGGCCGGCCGGAGCCGCCGCGAGCACGGCGGCGAGGACAACTCCGATGAACCGCGGCGCCATGGCCAGCCTCATTCTCAACCTCGCTATGCGTCCCCGCGCCGGTCAATCGGCGACGATCCGCGCCTCCGGATAGCCGCTGCCGGCGAGGCGCGCGAGCAGCCGGTCGGCCTCTTCGACGTTCATCAGCGGCCCGAGTCGCACGCGATATATTTCGGTTCCGTTGACCGAAGCCGCCGTCACCTGAACATTCCCCAACCCGGCGATATGCGACTGTACGCGCTGCGCATTGTCGCGCACCGAGAAAGCCCCGGCCTGGATAAAGATCCGTCCTGCAGCGCTGGTCGGGGCGGCGGTAACCGTCTCCGGCAAAGGTGGCATTTGTGCGACGACCACCGGAGCCGGCGGCGGGACGAGCGGCGCCGAAACAACGGGAGTCGGCGCGACGGGCGGTGCGGCCACGGGGGGCGGGCTGAAGGGCGGCGGGACGAAGGGCGATGTAGGGACTGCCGGCCGCGCGGGCGGCCACGGCATCGCTGGCGCGGCGTCGGCAACGGCAATGGCGCCTTCGTTGCGCATCGCCTCCTCGGCGACCTGGATGCTCTCGTCCTTCATGATCTTGACCCTGACGCGGGCCGTGCCCCTGGTCTCGAAACCGAGAAGCTGCGCGGCCCGGCGCGACACGTCGATGATCCGGCCGTTCGCATAGGGACCGCGGTCGTTGACGCGCAGCTGCACCTCGCGCCCGTTATCGAGATTGGTCACCTCGACGACGCTCGGCATCGGCAAGGTCGGGTGGGCCGCGGTCAACTGGTTGAGGTCGAAGATTTCTCCGTTGGCGGTGTATTTCTGGTTGAACTGCTCGCCGTACCACGAGGCGACCCCGGCCTTGTCGTAATCGTAATCGACCTTCGGATAGTACCAGACGCCGCCGATCTCGTAGGGGGCGCCGATCTTGTAGCTCGGGTGGCCGGCCAGGTAGCGGCCGCCCGCTTGGTGACTGCCGGTATGCGACGCCGTTCCGCAGGCCGCCAGCAGCAGAACCATCATCGTCGCCGGCACCAGGCTGCGCAGGCGGACGGCGGCCATCGCGATCACCCTGCGGCGTCCGACCCCGCTTGGCTCAGGCCTGAGCCATGCTGTCCGAGAGATAGCCGACCGCGGCGGCGAAATAGGTGGATTTGTTCCACCTCATGATGGTGCGGAAATTGTCGTAGACGAGGAGGGCGGGCCCGCCCTCCCCGGCCGGCAGAACCAGTGACGCCTCGCCGTCGCGGCCGGAGAGCGGGCGGGCTTCGACATCACGGACCCCCATCCGGCTCCACTCCCAGATCGGCCGCCTGACCTCGAGCCCCGTGTACCGCACGTCGAAACCGCTCGGCAGCAAAACCTTGCTCCCCCAGCTCTGGCCGCCGCGCCAGCCGAGCCGGCTGATGAAATTGGCGATCGAGGCCAGGACGTCGGCTCGATCGTTCCAGATGTCGCGGCGGCCGTCACCGTCGTAATCGACAGCATAGCCGAGGAAGGTCGATGGCATGAATTGGCATTGGCCCATGGCGCCGGCCCACGAGCCGGTCATCTCGGCGATCCCGACATTGCCCTGGTCGAGGATGCGCAGCGCCGAGATCAGCTCGCCGCGGAAATAAGAGCCGCGCCGCCCGTCAAAGCCGAGGGTGGCGAGCGAGGAGACCACCATGTAGTTGCCGGTGACTGCGCCGAAATCGCTTTCGAGGCCCCACAACGCGACGATGATCCGGGGCTCGACGTTCCAGCGCCGCCAGATAGCGCCGAGCAGGACCCGGTTGTCGAAGAGCTGGCGGCGGGCGTTCTCCTTGCGCTGCGGCGACACCGTCTTGGCGAGATACTCGGCAAAGGTCAGCACCCGCTCGGGCTGGTGCTGGTCGAGCTCGATGACATGAGGCAGATACTGTGCGCCACGCAGCGCGGAATCGACGGTCGACAGCCCAATGCCCTGCGCGGCAGCGTCGCGGCGCACGGCATAGAGGAACGCAGCAAAGCCGTTCTCGGCGGCTTTGGCCCGTCCGACCATCGCTGTCGGTGCCGCGAGCAAGGCGGCGGCCGCAATCATCAGCCGGCGGCTGACGCGGTCAGGCGTCATCGCAGACCCCCCTTTTGGTACTCATCCCCTCGCCCATTTTTGCCACAACCGAGCCGGGTTGCGCAACCGCCGAGACCGCATCGCGCGGCTTCCGCCCTCGCCGAGGTCTGCGGTCTGTAAGTTGTGCGATCCCCGTCGGCGAATCGTTCGGCGCCGCTCGCCGGCGACCTTGACAAAAGAGGACGCCGAACGTAACGCAGAGTTGATACAGAGAGTTTTCTGGGAGGAGTGCGATATGGGCGAGATTCTGGGCCTCGGCGTCACCCACTTTCCGCCGCTCTCGGGAACCGACGAGAGCATGGGCCGCATCCTGAAGCGCGCCCTCGACGACCCTGCGCTGCCCGAGAAATACCGGCAGCCCGACGGCTGGCCGGCACCGATGCGCGAGGAATACGGCGCCGATCAAGGATTGTCTGCCGCCCGCCGTCACCGTGAGGCACTTCTCGCCGGCTTCCGCAACGCACGCCGCGTCCTCGACGAGTTCGCCCCCGACTTCGTCGTGGTCTGGGGCGACGACCAGTACGAAAACTTCCGCGAGGACATCATCCCGCCCTATTGCGTGATGGCCTATCAATCGATGGCGCCGAAGCCGTGGGAAATCTACCGCGGCGCCAATGTCTGGAACGAGCCCAAAGACAAAACCTTCACCTATCAGGGGCATCCCGGCGGTGCGAAATTCATTGCCGGCGGCATGCTCGAAGCCGGGTTCGACGTCGCCTATGCCTACCAGCCGCTGCATCACCAGCTCGGCCACGCCTTTCTTAATACGCTGCTGTTCCTCGATTACGACCGCCAGGGCTTCCCCTATCCGGTGGTGCCGTTTCAGGTCAATTGCTACGGTCGCCGGGTCATCGCCCAGCAGGCCGGCGTGCGCTCGCTGAGCGAGCTTCCGGCAGAAGCGGATCTCGACCCGCCCTCCCCTGCCCCGTGGCGCTGTTTCGATCTGGGCGGCGCCTGCGCACGCATCGTCGCCGACAGCCCGTGGCGGGTCGCGCTGATCGCGTCCTCGAGCTGGTCGCACGCCTTTCTGACCCCCAAGAATTACCTGCTCTACCCCGATGTCCCGGCCGACCGGGCGCTGTACGAAGCGCTGCAGAGGAGCGATTACGCGGCTTGGCGGCAGCGGCCGTTGAGTGCCATCGAAGACAGCGGCCAGCAGGAAATGCTGAACTGGATGTGCCTCCTCGGCGCGATGAAGGAGCTGGGGCGGCGGCCGGCCGAAACCGCTTTTGTCGAAAGCTGGATCTTCAACTCCAACAAATGTTTTGCCGTCTACGAGGCGTGAGCCCGTAGCAGCGAGCCATGTCCGCCCTGCCGGGAAAGGCGCTGGCACGCGAGCTGATCGACAACAGCCGCGGAGAGAGCCGCGCCAGCCCGGTCGAGGACGTCATTCGCGCGGTCCGCGACGGCGCCATCGACGGCGACGCCGCCAACCGCCTGATCGCCCGGTTGTGGACCCTCGAGCGGATGTTTTACTACATCTATGGCGGCTGGGGCCAAGGCCTCGAAATGAACGACTTCCCGGCCTCGGTCAAATATCTGTTCGCCAGGCAGATCGTCGATGAATCGACGCACGAGATGCTGTATCTCGACGCGCTGCTGCACCGCGGTTTTGCCGCCACCCAGAAAGACGTGTTTCGCCACCCGTGGGGTCGGTTCACGGTCGATTCGGCGCTCGCCTATTACGTCTTTTCGCTGCGCAACCTCGCCACCTACCCGCAGCCGATCCGCATCGCCGCCTTGAACCTCGGTCCCAAGATCATCGAGCTCGGCTGGATGGAGGGGTTGGCCGAGGCAATCACCGACCCCGAGCTGAAAGCGGTGTTCGCGAGCCAGGCGGTGGAGAACCGCAGCCATATCAGTATGGGCCGCCGCATCGTCGAGGAATTCGTCGCAAAACCTGTCGAGGCCGAGCTGTGCCGCTGGGCCTGTACCCTTGCCAAGCGTGATTATGGCCGGTTTCTGCATGAACTCGGCGATTTCGTGCTCGACCGGCAGACCCCGGAGCCGCCATTGCCGCGGGTGCTGGTGACCGATTGAAAGATCTATCGATGCCCACGCTCAAAATCGATCACGAGCGCTGCACCGAATGCCGGATGTGCTACGTCGTCTGCCGCGAGATCGACCTCAACGCGGTCTACGTCGCCCTCGAGCCGTTGCACCGCATCGAGATCGATCCCACGAAATGCACCTATCCCGGCTGCACCGCCTGCCTGATGTACTGCCCGGCGGAAGGCTCTATCGTCGAGGCCGAAAGCGGGCGTTCGCTGGTGCCGCCCCCGCCCGAGGCGTGGCAGGAGGCGTGACATGCAGCCGATCCTCGAACAGTTTCTCGACAAATGGGTGTGGCCGACGATGCCGGGGGCGCCCGGCGCCGGGTTCCGGCTGCGGCTGACCCGCGAGAAATGCCTGAAAGGCTGGGAGATCGCGGTCGACCGGACGCTCGCCGAGATCGAGCAGGAACTGGGCAGCAACGACGAGGGCTGGAAAAGGGACCGGGCGCTGCGCGGCTATGCGGCCGAAGGCGTGCACATGTCGATCAAGCAGATGTCGGCGCAGCTGCTCTCGATCGATATCGCCGACCAGGAGCGCTACATCGACCTGCAGCGGATGCGCGCGCGCCAGATCTGGGACGAATGCAAACACAGCAAACTGCACGCCGACGTGCTGCTCGGCAAAGGCTGGATCGAGAATGAGCGCGAACTGATGGACATCGCCCAGGCCAACGCCCAGCCGCTGCCGGCCTATTTCGGGCTGTCGATGATGTTCCCGCACATCCATCCGCTCGCCCGTGCCGCGCAGAACTATTACCAGGAGGCGATCGCCTGTCTGGGCATCGCCTGCTACCTCGATCGCATCGAGGACCCGCTGGTGCGGCACGAGCATTTGAGCCAGCGCGACGAAGAGCTGATGCACTTCATGGAAGGCAAGTTCCAGATCGATTTCCTGTGCGCAACGCCGGAGACGCAACAACCGGTCGAGGACGCGCTCGGCTATCTGCTGCACCAGATCGGCGGCATCCGCTGACGGCCTGGCGATGAGGGCTCGGCGATGAAGGTGCGGATCGACTATGCGGTCTGCAATTCCTGCGGCCTCTGCCGTGAGGTCTGCCCCGAGGGCGCGATCCGGCCAAAGCTGCTGGAGCCGCGCCATCTCTACGAGGTGCAGCAAGAAAAATGCACCGGCTGCGGCGACTGCCTCGACTACTGCCCGGCGCCAGGCGCCCTGGTGCAATATGAGGTGGTACAATAACGACATTTGTCATTCCGGGGCGCGAGGCGCAGCCTGCGAGCCCGGAGCCTATGGACACGGACCGCCGATACCTGGGCATGCCGGCGTTCATGGGTTACGGGCCCGGCCCCGAGGCCGTCCCGGAATGACGGCATCCCTGCACTCAGGATTTGAGGACGGAGATATCTCGATGGCGCGCAAATACAGCCTGATGTCGAGCGACGGGCACCTCGAGGTGCCGCCCGAGCGGTGGGTGCACCGCGTGCCGGAAAAGTACCGCGACCGCGCGCCCCATACCGTCCATCTGCCGGATGGCGGCGATGCGCTGATGATCGAGGGCCAGCCTTTGCTGGAGGCGAATTTCCTTGACCTGCGCGCCGGCCGCGCCGAGGGCACCTGGCAACCCTTCGGCCTCAAGGTGGCGGATGCCGCCGGCACCGGCTCGCCCGAGCAGCGCGTCAAGGAGCAGGACCGCGACGGCATGGAGGCCGAAGTCTTGTTCGCGGCGATGGTCGCGGGGCCGGTGTTCTGGCGCAACATCAGCCATGACGAGGTCTACAAGGCAGTGATCCGCGGCTACAACGACTGGCTCGCCGAGGAATATTGCGCGGTGGCGCCGGATCGGCTGATCGGCATGGGCGTGATCCCGATCACCAATGTCGACGACGCGATCGCCGAGATGGCGCATTGCAAAAAGCTCGGGCTGAAAGGCGTGCTGCTCGGCGCCCTGCCCAACGCCAAAGGCTATCCGACACCAGAGGACGACAAGTTCTGGGCCGCCGCGGTCGATATGGAGATGCCGGTCACCGTGCATGTCCAGTTCTACCGCACCGGCGCCCGCGCCGCGCAGCCGACCTTCCGCTACCCGAAAGAAGACCCCGTTGTCATGCAGAGGCTGCGGCGTCCCTTCCTCGAATGGCTGTGCAATTTCGGGTTGGCGCCGGCGGTCAGCATCGCCCAGCTGGTGCTTGCCGGCGTGTTCGAGCGCCATCCGAAGCTGAAGATCTTCTTTGCCGAGACCCGGCTCGGCTGGGTCCCGTTCTGGCTCGAGCACATGGATCTGTGGTATCAGCGCCACCTCGGCTGGGCGCAGGAATATCTCGGCTTTGAGCCGTTGAAGGAATTGCCCAGCCACTACGTCCGCGACCACGTCTACTTCAGCGTGCAGTACGAGCGCGTCGCGGTCGAGGAGCGCCAGCATGTCGGCGTCGACCGGATCATGTTCGCCACCGACTTCCCGCATATCGAGTGCGAGTGGCCGAATTCGCGCCCGCTGATCGACAAGATCTACGCCGACATTCCCGAAGCCGACAAACGCCGGATCTGGGCCGACAACGCCGTCGAATTCTTCAACCTCGGCAACTGAGTTGCGTTAAAGACGCCCGCTTCGTGTCCCGGCATGGCTCGCGCGCCGGGGATCGGGAATGCTTGGGGACCGTGGTGTCAATCGCCCGCTTCCGGCGCGACTTCGCCAAGGGTCGCCGGGGTGAGGTCGAGCAGGCCGGCGGCGCGCAGTTCGTCGAGTTGCGGCAGGTCGTGCAGACTGTCGAGGCCGAAATGCGCGAGAAACGCGGGCGTCGTCACCCAGAGCAATGGCCGGCCGGGGGTCATCCGCCGGCCCTTGGGGCCAACCCAACCCGCTTCCATCAAGGTGTCGATGGTTCCCTTGCCGAGGCTGACGCCGCGGATTTCCTCGATCTCGGCGCGGGTCACGGGTTGGTGATAGGCGATGACCGCCAAAGTCTCGACCGCGGCGCGCGACAGCCGACGAGCGACCGGCCGCTCAATGCGCAACGCGCCGGCGAGATCGGGTGCGGTGCGCAACGCCCAACCCCCGGCCAGCCGCACGAGATTGACGCCGCGGCCGGCATAATGCTCGGCCAGCTCGCGCAGGAGTGCCGGTATGTCGGCCGCGCCGCCAAGCCGCAGCGCCAAGGCGTGTTCGCCGAGCGGCTCGGCCGCGGCGAACAGCAGCGCCTCGACCAGGCGCAATTGCTGCGCCCGCCCGCTCATCGCCGCGCCGCGCGCGAGGCGGGGCTGCGCAGCCAGATCGGGCCGAAGATGCGATCCTGGCGCAGCTCCATGCGGCCGTCGCGGGCGAGCTCGAGCACCGCGGCAAAGGTTGCGGCAAGGGCCGAGCGACGAAACGTTTCGCCGCCCGGCCCATCCGGCAGAAACCGCGTCAGCGCGCGCCAATCGGGCACATGCCCGAGAAATCGCGCCAGACGCTTCAACGCCTCGTCCATCGAAAAAAATGCCGACGGCTCGATCGTCAGCACCGCCGCGGCGCGCCGGCGGTGCTGATCGCCATAGGCGCGCAGCAGCTCGTAAAGCCCGATCTCGAATACCGGGACCGTGACCGCCGCGAGACCTTCGGGTGCGCCGCGAAAAAAGAAGTCGCGACCGAGAAGCGGCCGGTCCAGCAGCCGGCGTCCCGCAATCTGCATTGCCTCCAGCAATTTCAGCCGGTGGCCGAGCGCCGCAGCAATCTCTTCCACGCCCGCCTCGTCGTCCGGCGGCGGTTGTGGCAGCAGCAGGCGCGATTTCAGATAGGCGAGCCAGGCCGCCATCACCAGGTAATCGGCCGCGATCTCCAGGCGGAGCCGCCGCTGCTCGGCAATGAAGGCGAGGTATTGGTCGGCGAGCGCCAGGATCGAGATCTTCGACAGGTCGACCTTCTGCTCGCGCGCCAAGGTCAGCAGCAGATCGATCGGCCCCTCATACCCGTCGAGGTCGAGCACCAGCTGTTCGGGCTCGGCACCGGTTCGCGGCTTCATCCGTTCTGCCCGGTGATCGTCAGGACGAACCGGATCAGCGCCTCGGTCGGCCCGCCGATCAACCGGCTGAGGATATTGAGATTGAAGCCGGTTTGCTCGCCGATATAAGGCAGCACGAACAGGAAGAGCAGCACGATCATGATGCCATAGCGTTCGAGCCGCGCCAGCGGCATGGCGAGAGCCGTCGGCAGCAGCCCGACCGCCACCCGTCCGCCGTCCAACGGCGGCAAAGGCAGCATGTTGAAGACGCAGAGCAACGCATTGATCTGGATCGAATGAACGAGGTTCGCCGCGAACCAATCCGCCGGGCTAGGCGGCATCAGGACCAAGCCGTAGAACAACAGCGACGAGACGATCGCGAGCAGCACGTTGGTCGCCGGTCCGGCGAGCGCCACCCACACCATGTCGCGCCGCGGGTTGCGCAGCCGCGCGAAATTGACCGGCACCGGCTTGGCGTAGCCGAACAGAAACGGCGAGCGCAGCAGGATCAGCAGCGCCGGCAGGATGATCGTGCCGAACCGGTCGATGTGATTGAACGGGTTGGCGGTGACGCGCCCCATCCGCCAGGCCGTGTCGTCGCCGAAGCGATAGGCCACGAGCCCGTGTGCCGCCTCGTGCAGGGTCACGGCAAAGACGACCGGCGCGACCCACGTGCTCGCCTGATAGATCATTGCCGCAGTGGAAGCTGCTCCGCCCATCACTGCACGCCCGCCAGCAAGGCGTCGAACCGCGCCTCGGCCGCGCCGCGATCGAACCCGCCCGCCCGCCCGCGCATCGCCTCTGCATGTGCGAGCCGCACCGCCGCTTCCGGGTTCACCGACGGGGCCGCCGCGATCACCTCCTCCATCTCGGCGCGGTCGCCGTTGCAGTGCAGCACGAGGTCGCAGCCCGCGGCAAGCGCCCGCCGCACCCGCTCGCCGAGGCTGCCGCCCAACGCGCGCATCGACAGATCGTCGGAAAGAAGCACCCCGTTGAAGCCGATCTCGCCGCGGATAATCTCGGCGATGAGCCGCGGCGACAAGGTCGCCGGTGCCAGCGGGTCGATCGCCCGATAGACGATATGGGCCGTCATCGCCCAGGGCATCGCGGCGAGCGCCCGGAACGGGGCAAAATCAGTGCGCGACAGCGCGTCATGCTCGGCTTCGACCACCGGGCACGCATAGTGGCTGTCGATGCGGGCGCGCCCATGGCCTGGAATGTGCTTCAGAACCGGCAGCACGCCGCCTGAGATCAACTCCCGACAAACCGCACGGCCGAGAATGGCGACGCGGCCGGGTTCCGCTCCGTAAGCCCGGTCGCCGATCACCGGGTCGGCGCCGGCAATCGGCAGGTCGAGCACGGGCAGGCAACCGATCGTGATCCCTAGCTTTGCGAGGTCATCGGCGATCAGCCTCGCCCCGAGCCGAGGCTGCCTCCTCGGCCAATGGGTCGGGCAAAGAGGCAAGATGGGCGGCCGACGGGTAGCGGCGCCAATGGGGCGGCCGCAGTCGCGCCACCCGGCCACCCTCCTGGTCGATCAGGACCGGAGCGTCCTGCCGGCCGACGCAGGCGCGCAGCGAGCCGACCAGATCGCGGACCTGGCCGGGCATGCGACAGTTGCGTCGAAACAGGATGAACCCGACCGGATCGGCCGCCGCGAAGAAACGACGCTCCGACGCGCTCAGCTCCTCCCCGGCGCAGCCGAGAATGATCGCGCGCGGTGTTCTGTCGAGCGGATCGGCGGGTTCATCGGACAAGGATGCACCCGACATTGCGCTCTTTCAACTCGCCGCAGATGCGATCGGCGGCGGCGAGATCGCCGACCGGTCCCGTCTGGATGCGGTAATAGACGCCCTTGTCGCCGAGATCGGCGCGGATTGCCGACGCCGACAGCTCGCCGAGCAGATCCGGATTCTTCCGCTTGATCCGCTCCCATTCGCTGCGCGCCAGATCCTCGCTGCGTACCGAGCCGAGCTGAAGCCGGACGCCGCCGCCTCTTGCCGGCAACGGACGTGTCGCCTCTCGCTTTGCCGTGGTCGGCGGGCTCTTCGTTTGCGGCACGGCGGCCGGCGGCGACGGGGCCGTGGCAGCGACGGCAGCGGTCTGTGCAGGAATTGCCGGCGGGGGCGCCGGTACCGCCGACGCTGCCGTCGCCGGCAATGCGAGCGGCGGCGAGGTCTCGGCCGGCACCGGCGCCAATACCGGGCGCGGCATTGGATTTTCCGGCGGCGGCAACAGGTGCTCGACCATCGAACGGTCTTCACCGTAGATCAGCATGTTGCGATCCGGGATCTGCATGCCGCCCGGCTGCGCCGGCTTGACCTTGTCCGGGTGCGAATCGGCCCGGATCAGCGGAACGTCGCTACTCGCGGCGGTGCCGCCCTCATGGCGCGTCCCTTCGACATAGGCAAACCAAAGGCCGCCGGCAAACACCCCCATGACCGCGAGCACCATCACGGTCGCCAGCAAGCGGCGCGGTTGAGGTTCTTCCTCGCGCCGGTCGGCGTAAAGCTCGGTTCGCTGATCGGGCTCGATCTGTCCGAGATTGTACGACATTTCTACATCTCCTCGACCGGCTCGACGCCGATCACGGCGAGGCCGGAGGCGATGACGATGGCGACACCGCGGACGAGGGCGAGCCGCGCGCGCGTCAGCGCCGCGTCGGAAGCGAGGATAAACCGCAATGTCGTCTCGTCCTTGCCCTTGTTCCACAACATATGGAACTGTGCCGCCACTTCCTGAAGATAGAATGCGATGCGGTGCGGTTCGTGCGCCTCGGCGGCGCTTTCGACGAGCCGCGGCCACAGCGCCAACTGGCGAATCAGCGCGAGCTCTGCCGGGTCATCGAGCCGGTCGAGCGGCTGCCTCGGCCAGCGCCGCATCGGACATGATCGTCCTGCGGCGAACTCGCTCGGCCGCGTGGCGCATGACCGAGGCGGCGCTGGCATGGGCGTACTGCACGTAAAAGACCGGGTTGTCGCGCGATTGCTCGCGGACCTTGGCGAAATCGAAATCGAGCGCCTGGTCGTTGCGCCGCGTCAGCATCATGAAGCGAAAGGCATCCTTGCCGACCTCGTCGACGACCTCGCGCAAAGTGACGAAGGTCCCGGCGCGCTTCGACATCCGTACCGGCGCGCCCTTGTCGAACAGATTGACCAGCTGGCAGAGCTTGACGTCGAGCGCGGCCTGGCCCTCGGTCACGGCGCGCACCGCGGCCTGCATGCGCTTGACATAGCCGCCGTGATCGGCACCCCAGACATCGATCAGATTCACGAAACCGCGTCGGAACTTATTGTAATGATAGGCGATGTCGGCGGCGAAATAGGTCCACGAACCGTCCGATTTCTTCAGCGGCCGATCGACCTCGTCACCGAACCGGGTGGCGCGGAACAATGTCTGCGCCCGCGGCTCCCAATCATCCGGCAATTTGCCTTTGGGCGGTTCGAGCACGCCCGTATAGATCAGCCCGCCTGCGTCGAGCGCGGCGAGGCATTCATCGACCGCACCCGCTTCGACCAGCTGGCGTTCCGACGCGAACGTGTCGAAGGTGATGCCGAGCAGATCAAGATCACCCTGGATCAACCGCAACATTTCCGCTACGGCAAAATCGCGGATCGTCTGCAGCCATTCTGATTCGGGCCGGCCTAGCCAAGCCTCGCCGCACCTGATCCGCGAGTTTGCGGGCCGGCGCTAATAGATAATCGCCGGGATAGAGACCCTCGGGGATCGCGGCAATTTCTTCGCCCAGCGCCTCGCGATAGCGCAAATGGAGCGAGCGGGCGAGGATGTCGACCTGGGCGCCGGCGTCGTTCACATAATATTCGCGGTGGACCGCGAACCCG
The DNA here is from genome assembly GCA_963814865.1 of uncultured Alphaproteobacteria bacterium. Lineage (GTDB taxonomy): Bacteria > Pseudomonadota > Alphaproteobacteria > ATCC43930 > CGMCC-115725 > AP-15. The sequence continues at coordinate 185,865 of CAWFEN010000011.1, forward strand.
GCCTTGGCGAGCAGCGAGGCGAGCGCGTCGCCGACCACCGCGCCGCGGCCGTGGCCGACATGCATCGGCCCGGTCGGGTTGGCCGAGACGAATTCGATATTGACGCGCTCGCCGCCGCCCAACGTCGAATCGCCGAAACTCGCGCCGGCCCGCAGGATTGCGCGCAGCTGCGCCTGCCATACCTCGGGCTCCAGCTTGATGTTCAGAAAACCCGGCCGGGCTAGGGCGACGGTAAAGCCCCCGCCGCGGTAATCGCCGGTGACGAGTTCGCGGCCCGCAAGTGCGGCGGCAATCCGCTCGGCCAGCGCCATCGGGTTTTCCTTGACCGGCCGGGCCAGCACCATCGCCGCGTTGGTGGCGAGGTCGCCATGCGCCGGATCGCGCGTCGGCTCGACCGCGACCCGGGCCAGATCGAGTCCCTGCGGCAGCGCGCCCTGCCCGTGCGAGATCGCCGAGCGTGGCCAGCACCAGCTGGCGGACATCCTGGAAAATATTGGTCATCGAGAAACAGTCATGTCGGCGCATAAGCATCGAACAGCCGGTGATGCTCGTCGAGCGCATAGCGGTCGGTCATCCCGGCGAGGTAATCGGCCGCCACCCTCGCAGTCTGCGGGTCGTCGGGGCCGGCCGCCAGCCCGCGCCATTCGCCGGGCAGGCATTCCGGCTCGGCCAAGTAGAACGCGAACAGGTCGCGCACCACCCGGCGCGCCTTCGAGCTCATCCGGTTGACGCGATAGTGCCGGTACATGCGCTCGTAGAGGAAGTCCTTGAGTGCCCGGTCGTTCTGTCGCATCTCGGCGGAAAAGGCGACGATCGGCGCCGTCAGCGCCCTGACCTCGTCGGCCGATCCGACCCGGCTCTCGCCGAGCCGCGAGCGCGTCTCGGCGATCAGGTCGCGGACCATCCGATCGATCATCCGGCGGATCCCCTCGTGGATCAGCCGGGCTTCCTCGAGCCCCGGATAGCGCGCCGCCACCTCGTGAAACACCGGACCGACAAGCGGCACCTCGACGAGATCGTCGATCGCAAAGAGCCCGGCGCGCAGCCCGTCGTCGATGTCGTGGTTGTTATAGGCGATGTCGTCGGCCAGCGCCGCCACCTGCGCCTCGGCGCCCGGGAAGGTGTCGAGTGCGAGTGGGTGGCGGCGGTCGTATTCGGCGATCGTCGGCGGTACCGGCCGCTCGATGCCAGGGCCGCGCAGCGGGCCGTTGTGCTTGACCGTGCCTTCGAGCGCTTCCCAGGTCAGGTTGAGGCCGTCGAACTCGGCGTAACGCCGTTCGAGCCGGGTCAAGATCCGCAAGGTGTGGTCATTGTGCGAAAACCCGCCGAACCGCGCCATTGCCGCGTTCAAGGCTTCCTCGCCGGCATGGCCGAACGGGGTATGGCCGAGATCGTGGGCCAGCGCCAGGGTCTCGGCCAAATCCTCGTCGAGGCCCAGCGCCCGGCTGATCGTGCGCGCGATCTGCGCCACTTCGAGGCTGTGGGTCAGCCGGGTGCGGTAATGGTCGCCCTCGTGGTAGACAAAGACCTGCGTCTTGTGGATCAGCCGGCGAAACGCGGTCGAATGAATGATGCGGTCGCGGTCGCGCTGAAACGGCGAGCGCATCGCATGCTCGGGCTCCGGATGGAGCCGCCCGCGGGACTCCTCCGGCCTCGACGCATAAGGCGCAAGACCAACCAGGGGGACCATCCCTCCACTTACGCCGCGCCGACGCCCACGTCCATCCCACCCGTAAAGCCGGGCTAAACGGCTGCGTCGCGGCCGACCCGCGAAACCGGGCGATGCAGGACGTGAGCCCGTCGGTTCGCCGAGGCAGCGATATCCGCGTTACAGGTCGTGATGTTTTGGTTAATCTTGTCCAACCGGAGGGAGCGGCGTCATGGAATACATTCGCGTCAGCTTTGATCCCAGCGACGTCCGCGACGTCATCGCCAGCGGCAACGTGATCGGCCCGACCGGGACGGAGCTCACTCTGCCGACGAATTATTACGTCATTTCTCTGTCCGGCTCGGGATATTCGCCATCGCACTGGTATGGCGTGGTCAGCGGCACATTGCCCGGCGATCCGCTATCCATCCAGTTCAGCAAGACATAGAGAGATGCGGATGTGCGGACGATGCCTGCTGCTGTTATGCGTCCTGCTCGCCGGCGGGTGTGCGAGCACGCATTTCGAAAACACGCCGCTGCAGGCTGGCGCGGCCAATCCCGACCGGCGCAGCATCGATCCAGAGAGCCCTGACCGTCCGGTCATCCTGATGACCTTTTCGGGCGGCGGCTCGCGCGCCGCGGCGCTCGCCAAATCGGTGTTGCGCGAGATGGCCGCGACCAGCTACGCCGCCGCCGACGGCAACCATGTCCTGACCGAGGATGTGAAGCTGATCTCGTCGGTTTCGGGCGGCAGCGTCACCTCGGCCTGGTTTGGTCTGCATCGCGGACCCGGCCATCCGGACGGCGACCTCGACGGCTTGCGCAACGACTTTCTGACCAGGGACAATATGGCGGCGCTCGAGCTTGATGCCGTCAATCCGATCACCTGGTTTGGTCTGGTCACCGGCAATTTCACGCGGATCGAGGCGGAGGAGGCGCTGTTCAACGACCGGCTGTTCCACGGCGCGACGCTGGCCGAGCTCAATCAGCCGGGCCGGCCGTACATCGTGTTCAATACGACGGACATGGCCGGCGGCGAAACCTTCGCGCTGGTGCCGCGGCAATTCGACGACGTCTGCTCGAGCTACGACGCCCTTCCGGTCGCTACGGCGGTGTCGGCATCCGCGGCGTTTCCGATCCTGCTGACGCCGGTCGGCTTTCAGGACTTCTCCGACGGCTGCGCCGGGCGGCTGCGCGGCGGCGACTGGATCAGGATCGATCTGTCGAACCCGTACACGCCGTATCTCAATCTGCCGGAGTACAAAGAGGCGCGCTACGCCAATGATTTGCGGCACGGGCCTGACCCGTTTCGCCGGATCGACTACCTCTATTTTCTCGATGGCGGGTTGGCCGACAACCTCGGCACCCAGTCGCTGCGCTCGGCGCTGATGGCGCCCTACGACGATGCCGGCGTGTTGCGCGCGATCAACGACGGAAAGATCCGCAGGCTCGTCATCGTCGTCGTCAATGCCCGTTCCGATCCGCCCAACAAGCTATACCGGCAGAACAGTCAGCCGGGCCTGGTCAGCATGGTGCAGACGGTTACTTCGGTGCCGCTCGATGCCAATACGGCGAACTCGCAGATCGCGCTTTCCGGACTGCTCGGCGAGCTGTCGAACGCCGCCGCCGGGGCCGGCAGCCAAGCCAGGTTCGGCGGCATGCGGGTCTACGGGATCACCGTCGATTACGACCAGATTCCGGCCGACACGCCGGCGCACCGCCAGCTGCGCGACCAGGCCAAGGACGTGCCAACTCGTTGGACTCTGACCGCCCCTCAATTGCAGGTGACCGAAGCGGCCGGCCGCTTCCTGCTGCGCCGGCACCCGTGCTATCGAGCATTGCTGGCCGATCTGCACGCGAGCCAGCCGCCCGCCGCGGCCGAGACCGATGCGCCGACCGGTCCCTGCACGACCGAGATCGACATGGAGAAGCAGAGCACCAAACCGGCGCCGGGCAGTTGATGCGCAACGAGGGCGAAGAGAGTTGACGACAATCCGCTCGGGCGTGATGTTCCTCGCCAAATCAGCAAAGGCCCGACGCGATGGCCGAAATCGTCAACATGCATCAGGCGAAGGCCTCGCTCTCGCGGCTCGTCGAACGGGCGCTGGCGGGCGAGGAGGTGGTGATCGCCCGCAACGGCAAGCCGCTCGTCCGGCTTGTCCCGGTCTCCGAAGAGCCCGAGCCGAGCGCTCCGGCAAAATGAAAGGACAAAGTTGGATTTCGCCCGATTTCGACATCCTGAACGAATAGAAACTCAGGATTGCGAAGGGAGATGCCCAGCTCAAGGCCGGGCATGACGAAGAAGCATCAATGATGCACCATCTAAACGCGTCTGAGCACTAGATCGCCCGCAGCGTTTCCGTGGCGGCACAGTCGAGGGTGCCGTCTGCGGCGAGTTCGACGCGATAGTCGTGCCGGGCCGTCTCACGCGAAATCAGCCCGTCGGCGACGTCGAGCGCGACCTGCTCGGGGTCGCGCTCGGCCGGGTCGCCAAAGCCGCCGCCGCCCGGCAGTTCGAGCCGGATGAAATCGCCGCCCGGCACGCTCTGCCGGCCTTTGGGGCCGATCGGCCTGCCGGAAATGAGAGTAACCCGGCCGGGCGCGCCGGCGCCGCCACCGTCGCGGCCGCGCGCCGGGTTGCCGATGCGCTCGAAATTGCACAGCATCGCGATCGGGGTGCCGTCGGCGCCGCCCAACTCGATGATCTGGCCTAGCCCGCCGCGATGGCGCCCGGTCCCGCCCGAGCCCTCGCGGAACTCGCGCCGTCGGAACACGACCGGCGCCACCGATTCGGTCGCCTCGACCGGGATCGTGCGCACCCCGGAGGGGAACGCGGTGACGTCGAGCCCGTCCTTGCCGGGCCGCGCCCCGGCGCCGCCGCAATGAAAGATCGCGGTGCTGAAGGGCTTGATCTCGGGCGGCGCCCTGCCCTCCTCCGCCCCCAATTCGTCGAGCACATCGGCGCCGCCGTAGATCTGCGGAATCCACAAGGACGAGGCCCCCTCGGCCGGCACGCCGCCGTCGATGACCTGGTGCAGGCAGCCGAACACCACGTCCGGCAGCATGTGGCCGACCGTGTGCCGGGCGGCGACCGCGCGCGGCCGTTTGGCGTTCAGCAGGCAGCCCTCGGGAGCGCTGACCGTGATCGGCGCCAAGGAGCCGGCATTGTTCGGCACCTCGGGCGCCACCAGGCACTTTACCCCGAACGCGGTATAGGCGGTGGTGTAGTTCAGCACCACGTTGATGCCGAAGGCGCTGGCCGGAGAGGTCCCGGAAAAGTCAACGTGGATGCCGCTGTTGCCGATCGTCATCTCGGCGGCCAGGGTTAACGGGCGGTCGTAGCCGTCCATCGTCAGGCTGTTGTTGTAATGGCCCGGCTTCAGCCTGCCGATCGCCTCGATCGTCGCCTCGCGCGAGGTCTCGACGATATGCTCGCCGAGCCGGTCGAGATTGGCGATGCCGAACTCCTCCATCATCTCGACGAGGCGCCGGCTGCCTTCGTCATTGCAGGCGGCGAGCGCATAGACATCGCCCTCGACCTGCAGCGGCTCGCGCACATTGGCGCGGATCACGCGCAGCAGATCCTCGTTCATATGGCCTTCGCGGGCCAGGGCCATCAGCGGGATCGACAGCCCCTCCTCGAAGACCTGGCGCCCGTCCGGCCCCATGCCGAGGCCGCCGATATCGACGACATGCACGGTGCTGGCGAAAAGGCCGATCGGCTCGCCGCGCAGAAAGGTGGGACTGACCACGGTCAGATCGTGCAGATGGCCGCAGGTCAGCCACGGGTCGTTGGTGATGTAATGGTCGCCCGGCCGCATCGTCTTCAGCGGAAAGGCGTCGAGGAAATGCCGGACAGCCGCCGCCATCGAATTGACGTGGCCGGGCGTGCCGGTCACCGCCTGCGCCAGCATGTTGCCGTCGCGGTCGAACACACCCGCCGACAAATCCCCGGCCTCGCGCACCGTCGTCGAAAACGCGGTGCGCACCAGGGTCTGCGCCTGCTCCTCGACCACCGCGATCAGCCGGCTCCACATGATCTGCAGATGGATCTGCGACAGCGCGGCATTGGGTCTCGACAACATCTTGGTTCGGCCTTTCTCAATCCCTCTCACGCCCCTTCGGCATGGGCGACAGGGGCAGTCTACGGCGCGGCGGAGCAGCAGGGAACGACGTCCGCGAGGCCGGCGCGCGGTTTGATTGACGGCGCACCCCGAATCGCCCAAATCTCGTCTTCAGGCTGCGGCGGCCGACGGCCGGGCGCGGTCGGGCGTATCGGCAAAGGAGTTTGCGCATGGGCGTGGCTGCGATGAACCATTTCACGGTCTTGAGCGACGATCTCGAGGCTACCCGCCGCTTTTACTGCGACCTGTTCGGCTTCAAGGTGGGCTGGCGGCCCCCGTTCCAGTTTCCCGGCTGGTGGCTCTATGCCGATGGCGAGACGCCGATCCTGCACGTCATCCATCGCGATCCGCTGCCGCAGGAGCGCGCCGGCGTGCTCGACCATATGGCATTCAGCGCCAAGGACTTGCCCGGCACCGTCGAGACTTTGAAGCGCGAGCGGATCGAGTACGAGCTGCGCCGTCTCCCCGGCGGCGGCATCTGGCAGCTATTCTTCAACGATCCGCACGGTGCCAAGGTCGAGTTTGATTTCGACAAGGACGAACCGGCGCCGGCGGGCCACGCCGGGACCTGACCCCGGGCGGCAGGATCGGCGGCGGCTCGATTACGCCAGGGCGCCGAGCGCGGCCAGCCGGCGCTGCGCGTCGAGGACATTCGGGCCGCCTTCCTCGGCCGGCTTGAGGCGGAAATCGAACCGGGCGGTGTAGAAAGGCGGCTCGATGCCGAGGCGCGCGGCCTCGGCATCGGCGGTCTCGTGCCGGACGAAGTCGCAGATCAGCGAATCCTTGACGGCGAAGACCGCGTCGCTGCCGAGATATTCGTCGGTGCGGTCGAAGATGTGCGTCGTCACCGGCTCGAAGCCTTCGGCCGATACGACGAAATGGATGTGCGCCGGGCGCCAGGGATGGCGGCCGGTGGCGCGCAGCATCGCGCCGACCGGGCCGTCTGACGGGATCGGGTAGTTGACCGGCAACGCTGTGCGGACCAGGAACCGGCCCTCGGCGTCGGTGCGGAATTTCCCGCGCATGTGCAATTCCTGCAGGTTCGGGTCCTGCGAATCGTAGAGGCCGCTCGTCTGCGCCTGCCAGACATCGAGCATCGCGCCGGCGATCGGCTGCCCGTCGAGATCGAGAACCCGGCCGCTGACCAGGGTCGGCGCACCCTTCCGGTCGAGATGCGCGATATTGCCGCCCGGTAACATTTCAGGCGCGTTCTGGCGATGAAACGGGCCGAAAACGGTCGATTCGGTGGCGCCGTCGGGTTTGCGGTGGTTCAACAGATCGACCACCATCGACACCCCGAGCGTATCCGAGAACAGGATGAATTCCTGGCGCTTGTCGCTGCACATCCGGCCGGCCTCGGTCAGGATCTCGATCGCCTTGAACCACTCCGCCTCGGTCAGGCTCGCCTCCTTGACGAAAGCGTGCAGATGCCCGATCAGGCTCAGCATGATCTGCCTGAGCCGCGGGTCCGGCGTCTGCGCAAAGCGCCGGAGCACCTCGGCGGTGATGTCGTCTTCGGTCTTGTTGCGCGGCAGCGGCATCGCCAGCCTCCCTGTTTGCGCTCGCATCGGAAAGATAATGCAAAACCCGGCTCATGGCACCAGCAGGCGCCGCTGCGGGGGTCTGATCACGCCGGGCGCCGCCTCGGACCGATCTCGCTCGATGCGCTGAACGGGGATTTTCGCGGGAATGGCGCCGAATTGGTTGCAGGCAGCCGCAGTTGCGATCTTTGCCGCGACCTACATCGTCATCGCCATCGGCAAATTGCCGGGATTTTATCTCGACCGCGCCGGAGCGGCATTGCTGGGCGCCAGCCTGATGGTCGGCGTGGGCGTGCTGTCGCTCGACGAGGCGCTGCGGTCGATCGATTTCGATACGATCGCACTGCTGCTCGGGATGATGATCGTCGTCGGCAATCTGCGCCTCTCCGGCTTTTTTCGGCTGGTGAACAATTGGGTCGTGATCCGCGCCCGTCATCCGCTGCTGCTGCTCGCCGCGGTGATCGTGACCTCGGGCTTCTTCTCCGCGTTTCTGGTCAACGACACGATCTGCCTGGCGCTGACCCCACTGGTTCTCGATCTCGTCATGCGCCTGCGCCGCGACCCGGTGCCGTATCTGCTGGCGGTGGCAATGGCCTCCAACATCGGCAGCGTGGCGACGCTCACCGGCAACCCGCAGAACATCATGATCGGCAGTTTCTCGCGGATTCCCTACGGCGCCTTTCGCCGCCGTCGCTGTCGCCGGTTGCCGCGATCGGGCTCGCCGTCGCCTTTGCGCTGATCGCGCTGTTTCACCGGGCCGAATTCCGGACGCGCGAGCGGCTGCACGGCGCGCCGGCGCCGGCGCATGCCTACCGGCCGCTTGCGGTCAAATCGGCCTTGGTGACGTTGGCGATGACCGCCGGGTTTTTCGCCGGCCTGGAGCCGGCCAGGCTGGCGCTGGTCGCCGGCTCGCTGCTGCTGGTCACCCGCGCAGTCAGGAGCAGGAAGATCTATCGCGAGATCGACTGGCCGCTCCTGTTGATGTTTATCGGCCTCTTCATCGTCGTCTCCGGCTTTGAGAAGGCGATGCTGTCGCCGCGGATCGTCGCCGCAATCGGCCGGCAGCACCTCGACCGGATGCCGGTGCTGGCGGTGGCGACGGCGGTGTTGTCAAACCTGGTCAGCAACGTGCCGGCGGTGCTGGTGCTGAAGCCGTTCGTCATGGCCTTGCCCGATCCGCGGCGCGCCTGGCTGGTCGCCGCGATGGCCGCGACCCTGGCCGGCAATCTGACGCTCCTCGGCTCGGTCGCCAATCTGATCGTCGTCCAGCGCGCGGCCGAGCGCGGCGTCGGCATCGGGTTCTGGCAATATTTCCGGGTCGGCGCGCCGGTCACGGTGCTGACGATCCTCGTCGGCCTGTGGTGGCTGTGACGATCGCTGCGGTAACCGGAATGCCGCCGCGTAATTAACCCATGGCTCCCAAGCTGGGCGGATGCGCGTTTCAGCCGCCGAGCGACGCGCCCAGCCGATCCAGCAGAAAGCTGGTGCCCTGCTCGCGCGAGCCGCCGTCGCCATAGCCGTCGAGGAAGGCGCCCTGCTCGGTGACGACGAGCCGGGTCCCCGTGCCCGCCGGGGTCAGCTCGATCGTGGCCAGGGAGACCGAGATCTTCCGATCATCGAGATGCATCTCGTAGGCGTAGACGAGCCGTTCGTTCGGCACCACGTCGTAGTAGACGGCGTCGAACGTCGAAATCATGCCGCTCGCCCAGCGCCCCTTCAGGCGCTCGCGCCCGCCGGGGCGGACATCCATGTCGCGCTCGAGCACCGCAAAGCCCTCGCCGCCCTCGAACCAGCGAGCCTTGGCCGCCTGGTCCGAGAGGGCGTGAAACACCCGCGCCGGCGCGGCCTCGTAGATGCGCTCCACGGAGAAGCTGGCGTGAACGACGGAACGGCCTTGGGCGGCTTGGATGCGCGCCACCTCCTGCGCGAGCTTGTCCAATGTGGTGCGCCAGCCCTCGGAGGCTCCCTCGACGGCAAACAAAAAGCTCTCGTCGTAAACCTCGTAGACCTGATGCACGGTCATCCGGGTCCCGGCCCCGTCCGCCTCGAAGGTGACGGTGGTGTGCGCGGTAAATTTCAACGAATCCCCGATCGAGACCCCGCTGGTGAACACCAGCCGATCCGGCGGCGAGATCTCGAGGTATTTGCCCCTGGACCAGAAATCCTGGCCCTCGGGCGAGCGCATGCAGATGGCGCAGACCCCGCCCGGCCGAAAATCCACCTCGGCCTCGGGTACGGTGCAGCCCTCGGGGCTGAACCAGCGCTTCATGTGCTCGGCGCTGCTCCACGCCTTGAACACCAGTTCGCGCGGGGCTGGAAAAGTGCGGGAAATCACCAGGGGTTCGGGCTTCATGCCGGTCTTGGCGTCATTCGTGCGTGTCATCGCCGCCTTCATTGCTTTTTAGTTGCTGAAGATAATCGCCCAACCGATCGAGCTTGCGCTCCCACTCAGCGCGGCGGGCGTTGATCCATTCTTCCGCCAGGCTCAGCGCCCGGGGCTCGATCCGGCAGGTCCTGACCCGCCCGATCTTTTCCGAGACCACCAGGCCCGAGCCTTCCAGAACGGCCAGATGCTGCATCACCGCCGGCAGGGACATCGGCAGCGGACGGGCCAGGTCGCTGACCGAGGCCGGGCTGCGCGACAACCGCTCGATCAGCGCCCGTCGGGTCGGATCGGCGAGGGCCTGGAAGGCCAGGTCGAGCGGAGATAATTGGTTAAGCATTCCCTTTAGTATCCTGGCTCGAACAGATAAGCAAGCGCTTTAGTATCGCGGAGCGCGCTCGGGTTTGGGGATCGGGCAATCGGCCCGGGGCAGCGAGGCAGCCGCGCCGGCAGCCCTTGCGGCGATCGCCTTTATCGGCGACATCAGATCAGTGCGATCGGTCGGAGGTGAGGCATGAGCGAATTGCGCAGAAACGAGTTCGGCCAGCCGATCGGTGTGCCGTTGCCGGAGTGGTCGCCGCGGCCGTTGCCGCCGCGCACCCCGATCGAGGGACGGTTCTGCCGGGTCGAGCCGCTCGACCCCGAGCGGCACGCCGCCGATCTCTTCGCCGCCAACAGCGAGGACGCCGAGGGCCGCAACTGGACCTACCTCCCCTACGGACCGTTCCCCGCATTCGATCTCTTTCTCGGATGGGTGGCAGCCGCCTGCCGCAGCAACGACCCGCTGCGCCACGCGATCGTCGACGCACGCACCGGACGCGCCGTCGGGGTTGCGAGCCTGATGCGCATCGACCCGGCGGCGGGCGTGATCGAGGTCGGCGGCATCACCTACAGTCCACGGCTGCAGCGCAAGCCGGCGGCGACCGAGGCGATGTATCTGCTGATGCGCCGCGTCTTCGACGAGCTCGGCTATCGCCGCTACGAGTGGAAATGCGATTCGCTGAACGCGCCGTCGCGCGGCGCAGCGCAGCGCCTCGGCTTCCGCTTTGAGGGGCTGTTCCGCCAAGCCACGGTCTACAAGGGGCGCAACCGCGACACCGCCTGGTTCTCGATCCTCGACAGCGAATGGCCGGCCCTGCGGGCCGCGTTCGAGCGCTGGCTCGACCCGGCCAATTTCGATGCCGAAGGGCGCCAGCGCGCCAGCCTCGCCAGCCTCAGGCAGGCGGAAAAAACCGAATAGGGGCGAGCGAATCGAGGCGGCCGGATTTCAACCGATTTGCACCCAATCCTGAATGGCGGCACTCTCGCCGCCATCGTATGCATCGGGACTTGGAGGATCGGATGTTGAAGCCAATCACCCTTTTTTTCGCATTGGCGGCACTGTTGTCGAGCGGTGCGGCTCGGGCACAGGCGGTGTTGCCTTACGGGCTCCCGATCAGCCTCGATGACGCGAAAAAAGCCGCGGATGCGGCGGTCGCCGAGGTTGCCAAGGCCGGGTCTGCGCCCGACGTGATCGCGATCGTCGATCCGTCCGGCCTGCTCGTCTATTTCGAGCGCATGGACAACGCCCAGTTCGGTTCGATCCGCGTTGCCCTCGACAAGGCGCGAACTGCCGCGATGTTCCGGCGGCCGTCGAAGGTGTTCGAAGACGCGCTCGCCAAGGGGCGCACCGCAATCCTCGGATTGCGCGGGACGGCGCCGATCGAAGGCGGCGTGCCGCTCGTCTCCGCCGGCAAGATCGTCGGCGCGATCGGTGCCAGCGGCGGCACCGCAGCCCAAGACGGGCAAGTCGCCAAGGCCGGCGCCGATACGGTCAAATAGAAGCCGCCGGCATCGCTGCGTGTTGACGGGCACCCGCCGGGTGCCCCGGTTCAGACGCGGTTGCGCCTACCCTCCCGAAGGGACTAAGACGCTGCAGTCAATCAGCGAGGGAGAGGTGGCGTGGCGCGCGGAGAGGACCAGCACAAAAATCCGAAATCCAACATCGAGATCGCCCAGGAAGCGGAGATGCGGCCGATCGGCGCCCTCGCCGCGGAGAAGCTCGGCATCCCGGACTCGGCGATCGAGCCTTACGGCAAATACAAGGCAAAGATCGCGCTCGACTATGTCCGCTCGCTGCCCAGCCGGCCCAACGCCAAGCTGATCCTGGTCACCGCGATCACCCCGACCCCGGCCGGCGAAGGCAAGACGACGACGACGGTCGGGCTTGGCGACGCGCTGAACCTGATCGGCAAGAAGGCGATGCTGTGCCTGCGCGAGGCGAGCATGGGGCCGTGCTTCGGCGTCAAGGGCGGGGCCGCTGGCGGCGGCTACGCCCAGGTCGTGCCGATGGAGGACATCAACCTGCATTTTACCGGCGATATCCACGCGATCGGCGCCGCCAACAACCTGCTCGCCGCAATGGTCGACAACCATGTCTATTACGGCCTCGAGCCGCGCCTCGACCCGCGCCGGGTTACTTGGCGCCGGGCCATGGACATGAACGACCGTGCCCTGCGCACGACCATCTCCTCGCTCGGCGGGGTCGCCAACGGCTATCCGCGCGAGGACGGGTTCGACATCACCGCCGCCTCGCAGGTGATGGCGACCTTCTGCCTGGCGACCAGCCTGCAGGATCTGCAGCGCCGGCTCGGCAACATCGTCGTCGGCCAGACGCGCGAGCGCAAATCGGTGACCGCCGCCGACATCAAGGCGGCCGGCTCGATGACCGCGCTGTTGAAGGATGCGCTGGCGCCCAATCTGGTGCAGACGATCGAGCACAACCCGGTCTTCATCCACGGCGGCCCGTTCGCCAACATCGCGCATGGCTGCAACTCGGTGATCGCCACCACCTCGGCCCTGAAGCTCGCCGATTACGTCGTCACCGAAGCCGGCTTTGGCGCCGATCTCGGGGCCGAGAAATTCATCGACATCAAGTGCCGGAAGGCGGGGCTGAGCCCGGCCGCGGCCGTCGTCGTGACCACGGTCAGGGCGTTGAAGATGCATGGCGGCGTGGCGCTCAACGCGCTGCGCGAGGAAAACGTCGGCGCACTCGAAAAGGGCTTTGCCAACCTCGCCCGGCACCTTGCCAACCTCCGCCAGTTCGGTCTGCCGGCGGTAGTGTCGGTCAATCGCTTCAGCGCCGACACCGCCCGCGAGCACGCTCGGCTCAAGGAGTTGTGCGCGGCCGAGGGCGTCAAGGCGGTCATCGCCGACCATTGGGCACAGGGCGGCGAGGGAGCGATCGAGCTCGCCCGCGAGGTCGTCGACCTCGCCGAGAGCGGAGCCGCAAAACTGAAGTTCCTCTACCCCGACGAGATGCCGCTGCTCGAAAAGGTCCGCACCATCGCCCAGCGCATCTACGCGGCCGACGACATCGAGGCCACGAAGCCGGTGCAGGACCAATTCGCCCAATTGCAGGATCAGGGCTTCGGCCATTTTCCGGTCTGCATCGCCAAGACTCAGCTGAGCTTCACCACCGATCCCAACGCCAAGGGGGCGCCGAGCGGCCATACGGTGGCGATCCGCGAGGTGCGGCTGTCGGCTGGCGCCGAGTTCGTCGTCGTGGTGTGCGGCGACATCATGACGATGCCCGGCCTGCCGCGCGTACCCGCGGCAAACAATATCGAGGTCGACGCCGAAGGGCGCATTACCGGCCTGTTCTGACGTGGATCCGGCTGAGGTCAAGGCTTGGCGCCGGGCGCAGCGGCAGCGCCTGCTGGCCCTGCGCACCGGCACGGCTCCGGCCGAGCGCCGGCTGTGGGGGCAAGGGATCGAGGCGCGGCTGCACACGGCGCTCTCCGACCGGCCGGGGATCATGCTCGGCGTCTATTGGCCGTTTCAGGCCGAATTCGACCCGCGCCCGCTGATCGACCGGCTGATCGCCGAAGGCTGTTCTGTGGCATTGCCGGTCGTCATCGACAGGAAAGGCCCGCTCGAATATTGGGCGTGGCGGCCGGGCGAGAAGCTGGTCGACGGGGTGTGGGACATCCCGATCCCGGAAAAGCGCGACATCGTGATTCCGCAGGCCGTGCTGGCGCCGCTCGTCGGCTTCGACCGGGAATGCTATCGGCTCGGCTATGGCGGCGGCTATTTCGACCGCACCTTGGCCGCACTCTCGCCGCGGCCGCTGGCGATCGGCGTCGGCTTCGAGTTCGCATTCCTGGAGACGATCCATCCGCAGCCGCACGACATCCCGATGGATCTGATCGTCACCGAGGCGGATCTGCGCCGGCGGTGACGCGCCGCGGCCGATGCTGACAAAGGCGGTCCTCGGCCTGCCGGCGCTGGCCGATGCCGGTCTCGTGGCGATCCTTTTCCTCAGCGGCGTGGTCAAAGGTGCGCTCGGTATCGGCCTGCCGCTGATCTCGGTCCCGCTGACGGCCCAGTTTCTCGAGCGCCTGCCCGAAATTGGTCGCGACCATCGGCACGGTCAGCAGCGCGACGGCGGCCGGGAGATCGCTGCGCCGGGCTTTTTTTTGACAGGACTCTCCCGACGACGGCGAGCCGATCCATGCTGGCGGCACGGGACGCAACTGTTTAAGGTTAACGGTGGTGTGCTCGTCAGACTTCAATATCCGGAGGAAACACCGATGCGAACTCATCAACGGCGGATCGGCTCGAATCTGCAATTCTGGGCCACGGCCTTGTTCCTTGCCGCGGCTGGGGCCGGCGCGGCGCAGGCCTCGGTCATCCGCTCGACGCCAACCCTGCCGCCGGCGGACAGCGTCTATGCCAGCTCGACGGCGCCCGGTTGTTTTGCCGCCGTCGGGTTGTGCTTCGAGGCGGGAACGCTGTCCATAACATCGGTGATCAGCTCCACCTTCGACCCTTCGGGCCAGGACATTCAGGCCGATGTCCTCTATACGAGCGGGGTGACCAATCTCAGCCACGTGCCGGTCGCCACCCTGACATTGACCGGCACGGTCGACGAGTTGGTCACCCGCCGCTCGGGTCCGACCGACACCGGCACCTGGACCGCCGACCTCGACGCACTCGACCTTTCCGGCTCGCTGTTCGGCGACCCCATCACGGTCGGGCTCGACTCCGCCCAACTGTCTTCGGGGCGGACCTCGATCGTGCCGGTGGGTTCGGATTTCCTGATCACCAGCTTCTTCGACGTCTTTATCGATATCCAGATCGTCACTGGCGGCGGGTCGCTGACGACCACCCGCGGTCCTCTGCATGTCGATCTGGTCCCGGAGCCGGCGACCCTCGCCTTGCTCGGGCTGCCGCTCGTCGGACTGGCCTTCGGCCGCCGCCGTCGCGATGCGGCCGCGCGCCGCTGCTGATACGGTTTGGCCCAGCCGCGGGCAGGCTGACACAGACTCTGACCGAAATCATTTTCGCGGCGCATATCGCGATCATCCTGTTCAATGTGTTCGGCCTCGTTGCCGTGCCCGTCGGCGCGTTTTGCGGCTGGCGGTTCGTGCGAATCCGCTGGTGGCGCATCCTGCACGTGCTACTGCTGGCGGCGGTCGCCGCGCAGGCGATCGCCGGCCGGGCCTGCATCCTGACGCTCTGGCAGGCGGATCTCGCGGGCACCGCGGCGGACCGCACGCCGCTGATCATGAGCTGGGTCGATCGGCTGATCTACTGGCCGGTGCCGATCTGGGTTTTCGTCGTGCTCTATATCGTTGTCTTCGGCTACGCGCTGGCTCTCCTGTGGCTCGTCCCACCCGGCCGATTCCGGTGACGAGCCCGTTCATGCCCGCGTGAGATGCGGGTACCGCTCTCCTTCTCGCAACTGTCATCGACGCGTGATATTCGCAAAGGTCGCTTCGTCGGGCGGGCGCCGACAAGGCGCGAGGGGGATAGGCGATGACGATTCTCAGGCAGAGCCGCCGCAAATTTCTTAAATCGCTCGCCGCAACCGGCGGCGCTGCGTTTCTCGCCGCGCGCTGCACCGGGCTGGCGCGGGCCGCGGCACCCGCCGGGCCGGACATCCGGGGTCTGCGCGAGAAAATCGACCATATCGTCGTGATCTTTCAGGAGAACCGCAGCTTCGATCATTATTTCGGGGCGTACCGGCCATCCGGCGGCGGCACGGTGGCGGGCCTGCTGGACCGGGAAGGGCGACTCGATGCGCGCTTTACCGGACTGCAGAAGAACGCGGCCGGGGTTCCCTACGGCTATCTGCCGGTGCCTTTTCAGGTTCCCGGCTTCCAGAATGCGCTGCTCGAAAACCGGCCGTTTCACCTGGCCCCCTACATCCCCGCCGGGTACAACGTGCCGTGGGATCCGATGCACCATTTTTTCCGCATGCGGGCACAAGTCGACAATGGCGCGATGGATCGGTTCGTCGCGCTGGCGCTCCCCGGCCACCATATCCTGCTCGAACAAGGGAAGCTGACCGATCCCATCGACATGATGTTCGCGCAATCGACGCCGTCCGGCGCGGTGCTCGGCTTTTATATGCGCGACGATCTTCCCTTCTATCATCATCTGGCCGACGAATACGTATTGTGCGACCATTTCTTTCAAGCCATGTCGGGCGGCTCGACCGGCAACGCGCTTTACCTGGTGGCGGCGCGCTCGGCGGTCCGACAGGACCCGCCGCAAGGCGAGACCGGCAGCCTGCCGCCGCCCGTCTTCGATCGGCCGTATGACAAATCAGGCATGATGATCAACGATCTGGCGCCGGTGAACGGCCCGACCGAGGTATTCATGGGGCCGTTGGATGTCAGCCCGCCGCCGGACCAGCAGACCTATCCCAATATCGGCGACCGGCTCAACGCCGCCGCGCTCTCCTGGGCCTGGTACAATGAGGGCTGGAACGCGGTCAAACCGTGGGCGTTGAAGACCGCCTTCGGACCCGGCGACGGCTCGATCGTCGTCGACACGCCCAACCTCTACGTGTCGCATCACAACCCGTTCCAATATTACCCGAGCTGGTTCGCCAATGTGAAAGCCGGCCATGTGCGCGACAGCGCGGATTTTTTCGAGGATCTCGAGACAGGCCGGCTGCCGCGCGTCTCGTACATCAAGGCGACCGGCGGGCGCGACGAGCACCCGGCGAACTCGGCCCCGCAATGGGGCGAAGAATGGGTCATGCGGCTCTTGAAGGCGCTCGGCCAAAGCCGCTTATGGGAGAAGAGCGCCGTGATCGTCGCCTATGATGAAGGCGGCGGGTTCTGGGACCACGTGGCGCCGCCGAACCCCGACGCCTATGGCTGCGGCACCCGCGTGCCGGCGCTGCTGATCAGCCCCTGGGCGCGCCGCGGCTACATCGATCACCGCATCGCCGACACCACCTCGATCCTGGCCCTGATCGAGGCGCGGTTCGGCCTGCAGCCGCTGCAGCAGCGCGACGCCGGGGCGTACAATCTGCTCGACGGTTTCGATTTCACGCAACAGCCGCGCGCGCCGTCCTTCGGCTGAGCATCCCGGCGCCACCGCGATGAAATGATCGCGGCATTGACGGTGGCGAACCGGGGGGCATAACATGCATATCATATGCATGTTATGGAGAAGCGGTCATGATCCAGGACGTGGTTTGGACCGTCTCGATCGTGCTGATGGGGACGCTCGCCGCCGTGTTTGCCTGGGTCGCGGCCGGCACCGATGCGGCGCTCGCCGATTACCGCCCGGCCGTCGCCTCCGCTTATCGCATGCGCGGCTGGCTGCTCGCGCTCTCCGTCCTGGTCCTCGTCGCGGCAAATTACCGCACGCTTGGCGAACTGCCCTACCTGTCGAGCCTGCCTCGGCTGCCGGCAGCCGAGGTGCGGCACGCCGATGCGACCGGCGAGCAATGGGCGTGGACGGTCACGCCGAACTCCTTTGTCGTCGGCCAGACCGCCGAATTCCACGTCACCACCAAGGACGTCAACCACGGTTTCGCGCTCTACGATCCGGCCATGCGCATCGTCGCCCAGACGCAGGCGATGCCGGGCTACACCAATGTCCTGCGCTACACCTTTACCGAGCCGGGAGCCTATCACGTGCTGTGCCTCGAATATTGCGGGCTCGCGCATCACGACATGAAGACGGAAATCAACGTCGCCGCGCAGTGAGCGCTGGCGCCGCCGAACGGATGTCCAGGGAGATGCCATGACGATCCAAGCCGTTGCCGGCCGCAGCGCGATCGGCGCGCGGGCGGCGGTGCTCGCCTACCTTGCCGTCTGCGGCGTCGTGCTGCTGCTGATGATGCTGCTCGGCCTGACGATGCGCATGGCGCAGGCGCAATGGATCAATCTCGATCCCGCCTTCTTCTACGTGATCATGACCATGCACGGCGCCGGCATGGTCGGCATCGCCGGCCTCAGCGGCGCGGCAGTGATGTGGCATTTCGTGCGCCGCCACGTCCCGGTCAGCACCGGGGTCTTCCTCGCCAATCTGGTGTTCTTCCTGATCGGCGCGGTGCTCATCCTCGGCTCCGGGTTCATCGGCGGGTTCGCCGCCGCCTGGACCTTCCTGTTCCCGCTGCCGGCCCATTCCGGTGACGCCTGGTCGGTGAATGCCGCCGCCGCGTATCTCGTCGGCCTGCTGTTCATCGGTGTTGGCTTCCTGCTGCTGCACCTCGACATCGCCCGCGGCATCCTATCGGTCTATGGCGGGCTTGGCGCCGCGCTCGGCTTCAAGCAGGCCTTCGGCCTGGCGCCCGAGGCGGATGGGCCGCCGCCCGCGGTCGCCGCATCGACCATGGTGGCGGTCGTCAACATCCTCGGCATCCTGCTCGGCGCCGCGGTGCTGGTGGTGTCATTGGTGAACCTCTACGTGCCGAGCTTCACCTTTAACGCGCTCGCCGCGAAGAACATGATCTATTTCTTCGGTCACGTCTTCATCAACGCCACGATCTACATGGCGGTGATCGCGGTCTATGAAATCCTGCCGATCTACAGCCATCGGGCCTGGCGGACGAACCGCACCTTCTATCTCGCCTGGGTGATGTCGACATTGATGGTGCTGACCGTCTATCCGCATCACCTGCTGATGGACTTCGCGATGCCGACCTGGGCGCTGATCGCCGGCCAGATCATCTCGTGGCTGAGCGGGCTGCCGGTATTGCTGGTGACCGCGTTCGGCGCGATGACCAACGTCTATCGTTCCGGGCTCAAATGGAATGTGGCAGCGGGGCTGGTCTTTGTCGGCGCCGCCGGCTGGGCGATCGGCGTCATTCCGGCCATCCTCGACGGGACCATCGCGATCAACAGCGTCATGCACAACACGCAATGGGTGCCCGGGCATTTCCACACCTACCTGCTGCTCGGCACGATCGCGATGGTGCTCGGCTTCATGACCTATATGGGCGGCACCAAGTCGGAGTTCGGCATGGCGCCGGTGGGCTTCTGGCTCTACCTCTTCGGCGGCTCGATCTTCGTGCTCGCCTTCCTCGCCGCCGGCAGCGCCAGCGTGCCGCGCCGCTACGCCGTGCATTTGCAGGCCTGGCTGCCCTATGACCGGATCGGCTCGATCGGCGCCTTTCTGGCGGTGGCGGGCGCGGTGATCCTGGTGGTGCGGTTCCTCGGCGCCTTGCCGGCGGCATTGCGCGGCGACGACACGGCGGCATGACCCGCGGCTTTGTCCCGCTGCTCGCCCTCGTGCTGGCGACCGGGATCGGCGCGCTCGCCTGGGTGACCGAGGGCTTTCGCGTCGTCACCAGCGAGGGCGCGCGCGAGCTCGCGGTCGAACGCGACCCGCAGACGGTTCCGGATGTCCGGCTTGTCGACCAGGACGGCAATGTCTTCTCGCTGGGCGATTACCGCGGCCGCCCGGTGCTGGTCGAATTCATCTACACGCGCTGCCCGACATTGTGCGGCGTGCTCGGCGACGACTTCCGCCAGGTGCTCGCATTGACGGATGGCACGGCAGCAGATCGCGGCATCAACCTGCTCAGCATCAGCTTCGACCCGGAGCACGACGATCGCCAGGCATTGCAGCTCTACGGCGAGCGCTATAGCGCGACGACGCCGCGCTGGCGCATCGCCGTGCCCGCCGACCGACGCGGCCTTGCGGCGTTGCTGCAGAGGTTTGGCGTCGTCGTCATCCCCGACGGTCTCGGCGGCTTCGTGCATAACGGCGCCGTGTATCTCGTGGACCCGCGCGGCAGTCTCGCCCGCATCATCGATCCCGAGACGCCGCCGCAGCAGATCGCGGCTGCCCTGCGTACCGTGCGATGAGGCAGACCCGGCTGCTCGCCGCGGCGGCGGTGTGGGCGATTTTGTGGCTACCGCCGGTGCGCGTCGCGCTCGAGCGCGACATGGCCGTCCACATGATGGTGCAGCTGCCGGTGCTGATCGGCGGCGGCGTGCTGCTGGCGACGGTCCTGCGGACGCGCGAGCCGCGTCGCCTTGCCGAAGCCGACTGGCTCGGCATTCCCGGCCTGCTGCTGGTGCTGTTCGCCACCTCGTTCTGGATGCTGCCGCGCATGCTCGACGGCGCGCTGGCCGATCCGCTGGTCGATCTCGGCAAGTTCGTCAGCCTGCCGCTGCTGGCGGGGCTGCCCCTGGGGCTGAGCTGGCGCCGCATGCCGTCGCTCGGCCGCGCCTTCGTGTGGGCCAATTTCATTCCCAAGCTCGGCGCTGTCGGCGGCCTCTATCTCGCGGCGCCGACGCGGCTCTGCGCCTATTACCGGCTCGATCAGCAGGCGATTGCCGGCTGGGCCCTGATCGCCGTCGCTGCGGCGCTCGGAATGCTATGGTTTCTCGCCGCGTTCATTGGCTGGCCGCCGTCGCAGCCGAGTCGGGATCGGCGGCAGTCACGCGACGGCATCGGTCCGGCCGCGCGGTTCACCGCATAAAGCAGCGTCTGGACGCGCGCATTGGTGCGCCGAACCTCACCCCCGGAGACAGTCGATGCGCCTGACGCTTCATACCGATTTCGCCCTGCGCGTGCTGATCCATGTCGGGCTCAACGAGGGCCGGCTGACGACGATCGGCGACATCGCCACGAGCTTCGGCATCTCAAAGAACCATTTGATGAAGGTCGTGAACGACCTCGGCCAGAAGGGCTATCTCGACACGGTGCGCGGCCGCAACGGCGGCGTCCGTCTGAGACGCGAGCCGCGCGACATCAACATCGGCCAGGTCGTGCGCGACACCGAAGACGAGCTCGACATCCTCGGCTGCCTTCATCATACCGGCTATTGCCGCATCGAGCGCGTCTGCGTGCTGCGCGGAATCGTGCGCGCCGCCGCCGCCGCCTTCCTGACCGTCTTCGACGACTACACGCTCGCCGATCTGATCAAGCCGCAGAAGGCGCTGTCCGCTCTGCTCCTCGACCGAGGCCCCGCCGTCCGCGCGGTCTAGGAGGGGCAGCGTTTAGAGCAGCGCAGCCGCTACAATGCGGCAAATCTGCAGTGGTGGCGCATGCTGCATAATACCGGAAATCTGGCGACCCCGGCAGGACTCGAACCTGCGGCCACTCGCTTAGAAGGCGAGTGCTCTATCCAGCTGAGCTACGGGGTCGAAGCCGGGAGCCGCATTGCCGGAGGGTCAGTCGCGGACGCGGTCATAGCGGAAATTGTCGGCATAGCTCTTCGGCTTTTCAATGCTGGCATGAGGCTTGACGACCATGTAGTCGATCCCGTTCCGGTCGGCATAGGCGACCGCTTCGGCGAGCGTGTCGAAGCGCAGCCGCACCTCGCTCAGCGTGTCCTGCGCACTCGTCCACCCCATCAGCGGGTCGGGTTCGCGGCTCGTCGCCGGCGCGTATTCGAAGATCCATTTGCGGGTCATCGCCCGCCCCGACTGCATCGCCGTCTTTGCCGGCCTGAAAATGCGTGCCTGCGCCATCGCCCTGCCGATCCCTCCCGCACCAATCCCCCGCCATCGGAAGCCTGGTCGGGGCGAGAGGATTCGAACCTCCGACATCCTGCTCCCAAAGCAGGCGCTCTACCAGGCTGAGCCACGCCCCGCCGCCACCACGGACGGCGCGGTTTGTAAAGGGTCGGGCGGGCCGGCGCAACTCCGGCGAGGCAAGCGGCGCGGCGGTCAAGCGGCTTGCTTGGCGTCAGAGCGGGGAGCGCCGGCGGCCCGGCCCATCATCTCGCGCAACGCCTCGCGGCCGCGCGACAGGCGCGAGCGCACGGTGCCGATCGGGATGCCGAGGATCGCCGCGACCTCGTCGTAACGCATTCCTTCGAGACCGACGAGCAGGATCACCTGGCGCTGCTCCTCGGCGAGCCCGGCGATCGCCCGGTCGAGATCGCGCAGTTCGAGCACCGCTCCGGCATTGGCGGCGACGGTCAGCACCGGCGCCGCATCCTCGACCGCGACGGCCGGCCCTTCGCGCACCGCGCGGCGGACATCATTGACATGCTGATTGTGCAGAATAGTGAAGAGCCAGGCGCGCAGATCAGTCCCGACCTGCCACAGATGCTCCTTGGCGAGGGCGCGCACCAGGCAGCTCTGCACCAGATCGTCAGCCCGCGACGCGTCTCGGGTCAGCGCTCTGGCATAGCGCCGCAACCGGGGAATTTCGCCTTCGAGACGCCGCGTGAAATCGCTCATCACGCTCACCTTTGCGGTGTTCCGACCTCGGCTTGCGCCGGGCCGTTGGATGAGCCCAACATAGGTTGCGCATGTAACCCCTTGATGTATCCGCGTATCGCGGCGGTAAAGAGTTGTTAAAAGATGATTCCGTTTGGTAAATGCGCACCCGGCAAAACCAACTCTTTCGGCAGCCGGCGGAGCCTGGGCAGCCGTGCCTGGCCATCCTCGCCGATGACGATTGATCCGCCAGCCGTCGAACCTCCGTCGGCGGCGCCGTACGGAGATCAAATCCGGTTATATCTATAATGGGAGGTGGCGGAGGGGATGAGATTCGAACTCACGATAGGGGTTTAGCCCTATAACGGTTTAGCAAACCGCCGCCTTCAGCCACTCGGCCACCCCTCCACCAATGAGTGGGGTCGACACGGCGCATGCCACGGTTATTTTGGGCGTCGTCCCCGATGCTGTCAATTCGCCTGCCGACCCGCCAGCCGCCGGCTTGCATCCGCGGTGTCGATCCGGGACTATCGGCCGACGCCGGCGACAGGGAGGGTCCTGTGGAAATCGGTGAATCGCGCGACGGCGATCTTCTCGTCCTGCGCCCGGTCGGACGGATCGACAATCTGACGAGCGCTGCGTTTCAGGAAAGGCTGCTGGTCGCCGCCCGCTCCGGCGCCGCCGACCTCGTCATCGACTTTACCGATGTCGAGTACATTTCGAGCGCCGGACTGCGGGCGTTGATGGCGGCCCAGCGGCAGAAGCCGAAAGACCGGCGGATCGCCGTCGTCGCGCTCAACCCGGTGGTCGGCGAGATTTTCGCGATCAGCCGGTTTGCCGAGGTGATCCCGGTCTTCGACAGCATCGCCGACGCGATCGACGCCGGCCATGCGGTGCCCGGCGCCGAGGCCCGGCCGGAGCCGCTGCGGGTGCGTTTCTGGGGCACCCGCGGCTCGTTGCCGACGCCGCTCGGCTTCGCTGCCGTGCGCAGCAAGATCCGCGACGCGCTGCTCGCCGCGCGCGGCCGCGCCCTCGACACCGCCGAAGCGATCGACGCCTTTATCGACGATGAGCTGCCCTTCGCCGTGCGCGGCACCTTCGGCGGCAATTCGAGCTGCGTCGAGATCGTCACCGGCGGCGACGAATACGTGCTGTGCGACCTCGGCACCGGCGTGCGCGAGTTCGGCAGAAAAATCCTCGCCGAACACGGACCGGCACAGAAGCATGTCTTCAACGTGTTCCAATCGCACCTGCATTGGGACCACATCATGGGCTTCCCGTTTTTCGCCCAGGCCAATATTCCGGGCAACGTCATCCGCATTCACGGCTGTCACAAGACCCTCGCCGAGGCCTTTCACCGCCAGCATTCCGACCCAAGCTTTCCCGTCGATTTCAAGGCGCTCAGGGCGACGATCGAATTTGTCGAGCTGATGCCCGGCCGCACCTATCAGATCGGCGGCCTGTCGGTGCTGCCGATCCGGCAGTTTCACACCGGCGATTCCTACGGCTACCGCTTTTTGCGTGGCGACAAGGTCATCGTCTATTCGACCGATTGCGAGCACAAATATTCAGTGCTCGACGAATCTTATCCGCTGGTTCACTTTTACCGGAATGCCGATCTTCTGATTTTCGATGCGATGTATTCATTAGCGGACATGGTGACGATCAAGGAGGATTGGGGACATTCGAGCAACGTCATCGCGGTCGAGCTGGCGCAGATGTCCCAGGTCAAGCGCCTCGTCCTTTATCACCACGAGCCGGCTTACGACGACCGTATGATCGGCTCCGTGCTCGCCGAGACGATCCGGTTCGAGGAGATCAGCCGCGACCGCCACAAGGTGGACGTCATCGCCGCCTTCGACGGGCTCGAAATCGCCGTCTGAACCGATGCCGGACAGAGCGCGGGTCGACCTGCGCAGCGATCACGCGGAGCTCTGCCGGCTGATCGGTTTTGCCGAGGCATTCGCCCGCCGCCACCTGCTCCCGGGGGCTGAGCGGGCGCGCCTCCTGGTGGTTCTCGAAGAGCTGTTCACCAACGCCGTCAATCATGGCTACCCCGGCGGTCGTGCGGCCGGACGAATCGATATAACGCTCGCCGTGGCCGGCGCCGCGCTGACGATTGCGTTCAGCGACGACGGCCGACCGTTCGATCCGCTCGCCCGCACGCCGCCCGATCTCGACCGCCCGGCGACGGAACGGCCGATCGGCGGGCTCGGCCTGCGTCTGCTGCGCGCCTTCGTCGACGAGGCCCGCTACTGCCGCCGGGACGGCCGCAACCACCTGGTCCTGATCCGCAACCTCGCCCATTCCGGCCCAAAAGCCCACGGATGAGCGGCTGCGGCGCCGTAAGCCAAGCCTTCGACCATCTCAGCGCCGAGATCCGCGCCTGCACCGTCTGTGCGCCATACCTGCCGCTGGGGCCGCGCCCGGTCGTGCGCGGGCGGCCCTCGGCGCGGCTCCTGATCATCAGCCAGGCGCCGGGGATCAGGGTGCATGAAAGCGGGCTCTCGTTCGACGATCGCAGCGGCGACCGGCTGCGTGCCTGGCTCGGGCTCGACCGCGAGGCGTTTTACGACGAAAGCCGGGTGGCGGTCATGGGTATGGGCTTCTGCTATCCCGGCCGCGACATGAAGGGCGGCGACCGGCCGCCGCGGCCCGAATGCGCGCCGCGCTGGCACGGGCGGCTGCGCCCGCTGTTGCCGGCGATCGAGCTGACCCTGCTCGTCGGCCTTCATGCGATCCGTCATTACCTGCCGGCGCAGCGCAGCCGGCCGATGGCAGAGACGGTCGCAGATTGGCGCGATTTCCTGCCGGAATTCTTTGTCCTGCCGCATCCGAGCTGGCGTGCGGCACTCTGGCTCGCCGGCAATCCCTGGTTCGGAGCCGAGGCGTTGCCCGAGCTGCGCGCGCGGGTCGCCGCGGCGCTCAATCGGACGCCTCGATCCGCGCCATGTCGTCGTCGCTGAAGCCGAAATGGTGGCCGATCTCGTGGATCAGCACGTGGCGCACCAGGTCCGCCAGGTCTTCGCCGGTCTCGCACCAGTAATCGAGGATCGGCCGGCGATAGAGAAAGATCATGTCGAGCTGGGGGTGCGGATCGCTGACGCTTTTGTGCGGCAGTGCCACGCCGCGGTAGAGGCCGAGGATGTCGAACGGGCTGTCGAGATCCATCGCCCTTTCGGTTTCCTCATCGGGAAATTCCTCGACGCGGATCGTGACCGGGCCGACATGCCGCCGGAGCTTGCGCGGGATCGTGGCGAGCGCCTGCCGCGCCAATTCCTCGATATCGGCGAGCGAGGGCGGAACCTGTTCGCTCACGGCCTCACCCCGCGCTTGACCTCGCACACCGCACTGCTCACTTCCTGTCGAGACGACACCAAGGGAGGGCGGCATGGTCGAGAAGCTGGTCGGCGCGGCGCGGCATACGGCGCTGCACGAGATCCACGGCTGGGTCGAGGTCGAGGACCGCGACGCGATCCGCAAGAGCTATCATTTCCGCAACTTCTCCGAGGCCTGGGGCTTTCTGTCGCGGGTGGCGCTGCATGCTGAAAAAATGGATCACCATCCGGAGATCTTCAACGTCTACAACCGCGTCGAGCTGATCCTGGCGACCCATGACGTGGACGGCCTCAGCGAGCGCGACATCCGCCTCGCCCATGCGATCGACGAAATCGCGGCCGAACGCGACCGCCGCCCGCCGCTGCCCTGACGGCTGCTGCGGGGCTGCGCCGCTGCGGGGCCGCGATCGGCCCCTCGCCCGCTTCGTCAGCGGAACGGCACGGTCAGAACGAACGTCGCCATCTCCTGGCCGGGGTCTTCCTTGCCGATACCGGCGTTCGACATGTGATAAAAGCCGACGCCGATCCGCTTCATATCGGCGAAGCGATAGTCGAGCTCGACGCCGCTGCGGAACTCCCACCACGAGCCGAGATTGATCCCCTGGCCACTGTAGTAATATCCGGCCGAGGTGCTTGGGGTGAGGATCAGGTCATACGGGAGATGGATATCGAAACCGAACCCGAAATAACCGAAAAAGCCGCCGCTGGTGTCCCCGGAAACGCCGACGAAGGGTGAAAAAATCCACAGCACGTCGCCGAATCGGTACTCGCTCAACAACAAGCCGGAGACGCCGGCGTGCAGCTTCTTCTCGTCGGGCAACACGTCGAAGGCACCGCCGCCGAGCGCCACGCGGGGCGGATCGCCGGGCGAACCGAAGGTGATCTGCGCCGCGGCCGGATGCGACACGGCGATCCCGAGCAACAGGAGCATGCCCATCCCCACCCGGCCGATGGCTCTCCCAATGCTCACATTCGTCCCCCAGCAGTTGCGCGCAGGTTGGCGGGCGCAATTCTAGAAGACATGCTGCGCCGCGCAAGCGAAACCCGGTCGGCTCCGGGTCCGCCCTGCCGCCCGGCCCGCCACCGGGATGCTCACCAGCGCTTCATCCGTTCCGTCGCCAGCACCAGCTGCTCGCGGATGCCGGGTTCCATGGCCGAGTGCCCGGCATCGGGCACGATCACGTATTCGGCTTCGGGCCAGGCGCGGGCGAGTTCGTCGGCGCTGCCGATCGGGCAAACCATGTCGTAGCGCCCCTGCACGATGGTCGCCGGCAGATGGCGTATCCGCCCGACCCGCGCGATCAGATCGCGGTCGCCGGCGAACAGATGGCGGCTGAAGAAATGGGCTTCGATCCGCGCCAGGCCCAAAGCGAGCCGGTCGTCGCCAAAGGCCGCCACCGTCTCCGGATTGGGCAGCAAGGTCGAGCACCGCCCCTCGTAAATGCCCCAGGCGCGCGCCGCCGGCATATGGATCTGCGGGTCGGGATCGAGCAGGCGCCGGTAATAGGCGGCGAGGATGTCGCCGCGCTCGGCCTCGGGGAGAAACCCCGAGAAGGCGCGCCAAGCCTCGGGGAAGACCCGGCGCACGCCATAGAGAAACCAGTCGATCTCCTCGCGCCGGCACAGGAAGATGCCGCGCAGGACGAGCCCGGCGCAGCCCTGGGGATGGGTTTCGGCATAGTCGAGCGCCAATGTCGAGCCCCAGGAGCCGCCGAAGACCAGCCATTTTTCGATGCCGAGCTCGTTGCGCAGGCACTCGATATCGGCAACGAGGTGCGTCGGCGAATTGTCACGGATCTCGCCGAGCGGCGCCGA
>CAWFEN010000012.1:0-132777 GCA_963814865.1 uncultured Alphaproteobacteria bacterium
AGATCAAAACCCGGCGAAACTCGTCGTCAGAGAGCCAACGCGTGCCGTCTCCATCAGTGGTAAGCCAGCCGCTTACGAATAAAACGCCGAGCGGCCGCAGGTGGAGCCGTTGCGAATGACGCTCGCTCATGGCGAGTTCGATCGAAAGCGGCTTGAGCAGCATGTAGAGTTGCTTGTCGCCAACCCCTGGATTTAAGAGGAACCCGGCGAGCGCAGCATCACGATTTGCGCCGTCCCCGAGCATTGGCCTAACGATGTGTTGTTCCGACCATGCGGCGGCGCGGTTATGCAGCCACCCAAGACGCCGTGCGAAGTGGACGAGGCTGAAGCGGCCGTGGTCGCCGGGAAGGCAGAGCAGGCCCTCCGCCCTCGCCAACCACGCGTCCGACAAGGCGTCTTGCGGCCCGATTTGGACGAGCGGGGATCGCCGCACAACGCCTCGACGAGACGGCCGGCCGCTGAATTGAAGGAAAAGTTAGCCCAATCGCGGGCCTGGCCCGGCGCCGGTGCCTTCGGCTCCGTCGATGCAGGGCGGCCAGCAAGGATATACACAAGCTTGTCGTAGACTGCCCGGAAGGCCTCGGGATCGCGCTCGTAGAGTCGTTTTTGTGCGCTCTCCAGCCAGTAGCTCGCCGGCATGATGATGGCATCAAGCGCTGGCTGCGGAAGTGTGGCCAACCGCCGGGCGATGAGGACCGCGACCCTCGAGTTATCCGTCTGCCGCCCGGCGCTATAAAGAAACTGGGACCATGCCAGAGCAACATCGGCGCCCTTATGCAGTTCGTAGCGGAGGCCGGCGAGCACACGGACGGGACGTTTTTCGCAGAGGCCGGCGAACGGATCGTATTCCTGCGATTCACCCCATACGCGCTTCTGCCCCTGCATGGCCTGCGGGATCAATTCGGCAATTGCTACATCCGCCAATTCGCAAAAGATTTGTCGGTCCTGACCACGCCGCCCCGGGCTTCTTCGAGTCCACTGCGCGTGCGGCTTCCGCGGGCGTCCATTGCGGAACCACCTTGCGGAGCCGGGCAAGCGTCGTCTCAACGTTGGTTGCAAAGACGCAGCCTTGGTCGCGCAGCCACGTGATGCCGTTGAGAATCGCGAAGGCACGCGATTGCCGGTTCCAAGCCGCGGACAGGTTTTTGACGGTGGGCGGTCCTGCAAGTAGGCGCTCTTCGATGGTTGCACGGATATCCGCTGGGATCTTCTGCCATCTGCGCCGCAAACTCAGAAGCAGATCTCGCTGGTCGCGCGAACCCCAAAAGATCGCGTCATCAGCAGTCGCGAGAACCTCGCTCGCAGCCCCATCATCGAGAAACTTGTCGAGTCCCGCTGCCCAAATTCTTAGCCGTCCGAACACCGGATCGTCATGTCGCCGCCATGCCGCCAGTTCGCACAACGCCGCGGCTTTGTCGTATTGCACGAGACGGCGAAAGCGTCGGCAAAATTAAGTACGCCAGGATTGATTCCGAAATCGCGATCCGCCGATGTCCCAGCAAGATAGGGGTCGGGTTCAATTGGAGGGATGTGGGGTAAACCGACGGGGTTGACCTCGCGCTGCAGATCGACCGCGTATTCCAGGTTCTGGCGCAGGAGCGGAATGACGCTGAGAAGCTGCTCGTCCGGAATTTCGAAGCTCACGTGCGACTCGGGATAACGCACATCGAGATCGACGAGATCGCGAAGCCGTGGCCATTTTAATGTTCTAGGAGGAAGCGGGCCTGCCCAAAAGGGTCGTGGTCGCCAATCTGCAACGAGAGATCTCCGCAAAGCGCCGTATGTGCTGCTTCGTCCAGCCGTCTCTCGCGATGGCGTCCTTCAATGCGTAGGCATGATAATTAGGCCCCGGCGTACCCTTCCAGGCTTCAAAGAGGTAGCGCCACGCGCTACGCGCGAGCGGGGGGAGCGCTAGCCCTTGTTGATTTAGAGCGGGATCGATCTGCTGGATCACGGTGGGGTGAAGGCCAGCGAGGCCTGACGCCCACCACAGCGCCGCCGGTTCGCCGCAGACCCGCCGCAGCCAAATCGCCAAAAAGACCAGGCGTGGCGAGAGTTCGGATGCGTGAAGTGCTTCGCCTCGGCGGAAGCGCCCGCCCGTTGTTTTTTGATCTAACGGATTTGGCGCCAGCACGTCGACAACGCCCGCAGGTATTTCGCGACGCTGAAATGGTTGGTTCTCATTGGCCGGCGGGGGTGTCGGATAAGAATCGAGGCTGTGATCCGTGAAGGGATCGACGTCGGGGGAGTCGTCGTCAAGGGTTTGGCTTTTCCCGGTTGGCCATACCGCGTTGCGGGGTCGAACACGCAAAGCCAATCGCAGGCAACACCTGCTTCGTCTGTGAGATGCTCCGCGCGCCATCTTCGGTCCCGGCGAGGTGAACGATCTGTCGCGCTCATGCGGTTGGAGCACCTGCGTGCCTTTTCTTGCGCGCCTGATCAGCCGTTCGCGCCAGCGCTTGGGATCGCGTGCCCGGTCCGACCAGGCATTCAGCGTCTTCCATAGCGCTGCGTGGCCGTTGTCCGGCGCGTAGGCAATCGCGCGGACACCCTTCTGGGTCCACAGCGCCTTGGCTTCCCCTTCGCGGCCGGCCTGGAATGCGTAGAGACCCTGCGGCGGGGTACCGGCAACGCGGTTCAGTGCTTCCAGCAGATACTGGACGAGTGGATCATCAGCGGCATAGCCGACAAAGACGATGAGATAGCTACGGATCACGGCACGGATGAAATCGGTGGCCAAGCCTTCCGCGAGATAGGCGCGGCCGAACTCCGCGCTGGAAAGGACAAGTCTGCCGCCAACAGGCTTGTCGTAAGCCGGAGCGAACATACCGTGCAGATGCACGATTCCCTCAAAACCCTCGGTGCCCCTGAGATCGGGAAGGCGATTGGGTGTCCACAAGGGTACCTTGGGTGCCGCCGCTTCGAACAGCCGATCGAAATTCGTGGTGACAATTTGCACCTTTCCTCTGGCATCGCGGTTCAGAGCGAGCAGAGTACGGTGCGCTGACAAATCGACCTCATCTTGCGGTTTGAGCGCGGCACCGACGGCGCGCTCAATATCGGTGACCGAGAAATCCCGTTCGAGCAGACCGAAGATGCGATCCGCGGCTAGTATTCCGCCGACGCCAGCGATCGGATCCAACCGTTCTGCCGTGTCGACAAGCTTCTGGGCCGAGCTTTCCGGCAAGAAATCACGCAATTCGTGCAGCACGGATTTTGCGAGGCCAAAAAAATCCGACAGACCTGCTTTCGCG
The DNA here is from genome assembly GCA_963814865.1 of uncultured Alphaproteobacteria bacterium. GTDB lineage: Bacteria > Pseudomonadota > Alphaproteobacteria > ATCC43930 > CGMCC-115725 > AP-15. Next base: position 3,255 of record CAWFEN010000012.1, read on the forward strand.
CGCGAACGCCGGCCCCGCAGAAAAACAACACGCGACCTTCGTCGCGCGCCACAAGCAGTTCGTCCGGAAGCCATGGCCCATCTGCAAGAAATCTCAACGTTGTCTCTCCTTTATTTTCTTCTAGAAGTCTAATTACTAAAAACTCATCTCTTTCATTCGCAATATGGTCTTGCACGAATTAGTCGAATTTTTGGAACCTGGATTATGTACAAACCGCGGTGCGCCCCGGCTAGGCGCCGCGGAGTTGCTGTAATTGAAAGCCCCCTCGGCCGGCTGCGCCGCTCCATAGCTTGGTGCAACCGCCATCCGCGGTGCCTCACTCTGTTCTAAAAATATTCCCATCGAAATGGCTTAAGGACTACCACGCCCGGCGTCCACGCAACGCCCTGTTTTTCGGTCCAGCACCAATTCCGATGGCATTTAAAGAAACTCTGATCTCCCGGCTTTCGCCGGGACGACGGGGATAGGCTGGGGCGGCGAATATTGCGGCTCGCGGCGAGGTGGGTCGCGGCTTTTCGCCGGGACGGCGAAGGGGTTGCGGCGGAGGGGCGTCAGGCGGCCCTCGCCCGAACGCTGGGCACAGTCTCGCGGGCGGCGCGGCGGATCAGGTCGGCGCCGCGCTCGGCGATCATGATCGTCGGCGCGTTGGTGTTGGTCGAGGTCACCGTCGGCATCACCGAGGCGTCGATCACGCGCAGCCGATCGAGCCCATGCACGCGCAGCTGGTCGTCCACCACCGCCATCTGGTCGCTGCCCATCTTGCAGGTGCAGGTCGGGTGATAGACGGTCGAGCCTTTCTGCCGCGCGTAGTCCAACAGCTCGTCATCGGTCTCGACCGCGCTGCCCGGCAGGATCTCGGTGCCGCAATATTTGGCGAGCGCCGGGGCGGCGAACAGCCGGCGGATAAATCTGAGGCCGCCGACGATGGCGCGGCGATCGGTCTGGTCGCTCAGGTAGCGCGGATTGATCGCCGGCGCCTGTCTCGGATCGCCCGACCTGGCCTCGACATAGCCGCGCGACAATGGCCGCATCTGCCAGGCCCCGGCGGTGATGCCCGGAAAATCGTCGAGCTCGCCGATCTGGCCGTCCTTGAAGCTGCCGGGTGCGATGCTGCACTGCATGTCGGGCGTCGCCGATTCCTCCAGCACCTTGACCGAAGCCGCCGCCAATGAGGCGCTGTAGGTCAGCATGCCCTTGCCGGTGACGAGGTAGCGCAGCACCTCGCCCGCCAGCGCCAGGCCGCGCGAACGCTCGTTGACCGTCGGCGTGCCGGTAACCGGATAGCTGATCCGCGCGATATAGTGGTCCTGAAGGTTCTGGCCGACCCCCGCCAGCGCGTGGTGGACCGGGATGCCGACGCGGTTCAGATGCCCGGGCATGCCGACGCCGGAAAGCTGCAGGATGTGCGGCGAGCCGATGGCGCCGGCGGACAGGATCACTTCGCGATCGGCGTCGGCGCGCTGCACCGCCCCGCCGCGCTCGTACTCGACGGCGACGGCGCGGCTGCCGTCGAACACGATGCGGTTGACCAGCGCCTTGGTCACGACCTGGAGATTGGGCCGCTTCATCGCCGGGCGCAGATAGGTGCGGGCGGTGCTGGCGCGGCGCCGGCCGCCGCGGGTCTGCTGGCAATAGCCGATGCCGCCATGCGGCAGCGCATTCACGTCGTCGCGGTATTCGAGCCCGATCTGCTGGCCGGCCTCGATCGCGGCGCGGCACAGCGGCGGGATGTCGGTCATCCGCGAGGTGAAGAGCGGGCCGCCCTTGCCGCGCCATTCGTTGGCCTCGCCTTCCCAATTCTCGGCCTTTTTGAAATAGGGCAGGACGCCGTCCCAGCCCCAGCCGCGATTGCCGAGCTGTGCCCAGTGGTCGAAATCCTCGGGCTGGCCGCGGACATAGATGAGCCCGTTGATCGAGCTCGACCCGCCGAGCACCCGGCCGCGCGGGTAGAGGATCGCGCGCCCGTCGGTGCCGGGGTCGGGCTCGGCGTGGTAGCCCCAGGTCAGGGTCGGGTGATCGAGCATCTTCATAAAGCCGGCGGGGACGTGGATGTAGGGGTTCCAATCGCGCCCGCCCGCCTCGATCAGCAGCACCCGCACATGCGGGTCCTCGGTCAGCCGGTTGGCAAGGACGCATCCCGCCGAGCCCGCGCCGATGATCACATAATCAGCCATCCTCATTCCCTCCGTCACCGCCCGGCAGGAATTCTCGTTCCTTCCCGCACCGGGTCAACCCCCTGAGCCGACGCGCACGGAGATGACCCTCGAACCGGTGAAAAGGCGCGAGCGAATTCGAACCCGGCGCTGAGGCTGCGGCGCCATCCCGCATCGTCTGCGGCGCGCCGCGCGGGCGTTGCGGCGGTCCCGGCGGCGGGCTCAGGCGCCACCGCCCGAGCCCCGGATCATTGTGCCGGGTCAGGCCACGGAGAGCTCGGCGACGAGCTGCTTGCCGCGTGTCTCCGGGCCGGACAGAACCGCCAAGGCGACGCTGACGGCGGCGAGAATGGTGCCGAGCATCATCGGGATGGCAAATCCCGAATGCCAGTTGATGGCGAAATAGGTGATGATCGGCGCCGTCAGGCCGCCGAAGATGGCGCCCTGATGATAGACGAAACCCGCCGCCGTCGCGCGTACCTCGGTCGGGAATCGCTCGGCGAGATAGGCCGGGTAGAGCGTGTGCATGCCGCCGCCGCCGAAGGCGCCCTGCAACGTGAAAAACACCACGATCATCGTGTAATCGCGGGTCAGCAGGTAGAACGGCGCGATCGGGATCGTCAGCAATGCCGGGATGATGATCGCCCAGCGGCGGCCGAAGCGGTCTGCCATCCAGCCGTAAACCGAACCCGACAGGAAAAACACCACGCTCTGCAGCATGATCGGCAACGCGACCAGCCCCGGGCTGAGGTGCAGATCCTTTTGCAGATAGGTCGGGAACAGCCCGCCCACCGAATAGCCGACGACAAAGGCGCTGGCCATCCACCAGCACGCGGTCAGGGTGTTGTACAGCAGGCCCCGCTTGAAGATCTTCAGCAGCGGCACCTTGACCTCGCGCCGCTCGGTGCGCTGCAGCCTTCGGTTCTCGACCCAGACCGGCGGCTCTTTGACATAGCGGCGCACAAAGACAATCCACAGCGCCGGCAATACGCCGAGCATCAGCAGGCCGCGCCAGCCGATCGACGTATAGAGCAGGCCATAGGCCGCGCTCGACAGCAGCGCGCCGAGGCCCCATGACGACTGCAGGACGCCGGCCATAAAGCCGCGCGAGCGGATCGGCCAGCTTTCCATCGCCAGCGCCGCGCCGCAGGGCCATTCCGCCCCCATGCCGATGCCGAGCAGTGCGCGGAACAGAAACAGGAACCAGAACGCCGGCGAAAAGGCGGCGATGAAATTGCACGCCGAGTACCAGGCGATCGAGATCATCAGCGGCTTTTTGCGGCCGATCCGGTCGGCGAGCCAGCCGGAGCCGGTCGCCCCCACCAGCCGCATCCACAGCGTTATCGTGAAGACTGCGGTCACCGCCGTCAGCGGCACGTGGAATTCCTGCGAGATCGGCAGCATGATCAGCAGGAAGATGGTGAAATCGAAGGCATCCAGGGTCCAGCCGAGCCAGGCGGCGACCCAGGCCAGCCATTGCTCCTTGGTCGGCTCCTTCCACCATGGGATGGGCCTGCCGGCATCGACAGCGATCGTCATGAAACACCTCCCTTTGAATGCAGTCCCTTTTGGCGGAACCTCGGGTCGCCGCGGCCTCCCTTCGCCGGAGGCCGACAGTGACCCCGTAACGGCACTACAAAAAAAGCCCCTTCCGGCAATACCGGAAGAGGCCTTTTCGGTTGTTCTTTGGACTCGCGTTCAGGCGACGACCAGATCGGGCACCATCTCGGTTCCTCGGGTCTCCGGTCCGAACGCGACCGACAGGATGAAATTGGCCAAACCGAACAGGGTTCCGATCGCCATCGGGATGGCGAACCCCAAATTCCAGGTGATCGCGAAATAGGTCAGGATCGGCGGCACCATCGCGCCCGGAATGGCGCCGACGTGATAGCAGAAGCCGGTCGCGGTGCCGCGGATCTCGGTCGGGAACCGCTCGGTCAGATAGCTCGGCACCTGCCCGTACATGCCGCCGCCGGCAAACAGCCCCTGCGCGATAAAAGCGACCACGACCCAGGTAAAGTTGCCGGAGAACAGATAGATCGGCACCAGCGGGATCGCGCACAGCGCCGGGATGATCATCGCCGGGCGGCGGCCGATCTTATCCGACACCCAGCCCCAGCCCGAGCTGGCGAGAAACACCAGGATGTTGGCGAAGGCGATCGGCGTCGCGATCAGTGCCGGGCTCAGGCCCAGATCCTTTTGCAGATGCGTCGCGAACAGCGCGTTGATCGAATAGTAGGTGACGAACCCGGCCGCCTGGAACCAGCACGTGGTCAAGGTGTTGCCGACCATGCCGCGCTTGAAGATCTTGAGCAGCGGAACCCTGACCTCGCGGTGCTGGGTGCGTTGCAGCCGCCGGTTCTCGAGCCAGACCGCCGGCTCCTTGACGTAGTAGCGAATATAGACGAGGGCCAGCGCCGGCGCGATGCCGACCCACAACATGCCGCGCCAGCCAACGTATTTGTAAAAGAGGCCGTAGACCAGGCTCGACAGCAGAAAACCCAGCCCCCATGACCCTTGCAGAACGCCGCTCATAAAGCCGCGCGAGCGGATCGGCCAAGTCTCCATCGCCAATGAGGCGCCGGCCGGCCATTCCGCCCCCATGAACAGACCAAGGAGTGCGCGGAATAACAGCAGGAACCAGAAGGTCGGCGAAAATCCGGCTATAAAGTTGCACAACGAATAGCCGAAAATCGAGATCATCAATGGAATCTTGCGTCCGGCCCGGTCGGCGAGCCAGCCCGACGCGGTAGCGCCGATGAGCCGCATCCACAGGGTCAGGGTGAACACGATCGTCACTGCGGTCAGCGGAACATTAAACTCCTTGGCGATCGGCACCATGATCAAGAGAAAGATGGTGAAATCGAACGCGTCCAGCGTCCACCCCATCCACGCGGCCCCGAACGCGTACCACTGATCCTTGGTCGGCTCCTTCCACCACGGAACGTCCCCTACGCTCTCAGCCGCTGACATAGCCTCACCTCTCCGTTGAATACGGACCCTCTAATGGAGCCTTGCAGAAACTGTAGAGCGGCGATGCGCGATTGTCTCTCGTTTTTTTCAGTTTTTCGTGGCTGGGCCTCCCGCATCGAAATTGCTCCAACGGCACTCCGATCTCGCCGGAGCCGGAGCCGCCAAAAGCCGGTGCCGAGCTTCCCGGCTTCCTCTACAAAGCACCGATCCGGCCGCAACCGGCGGTGATTGGAAGAGCGGGCGAGATGGCCGAAGAGCGGATCCGCGCGACCGGGGGCCCGGACCAGCCGGAGGCCGAGCCGTCCTGGCAGCGCACCTTGTGGGCGATGGTCGGCATCCAGTTCATCATGACGATGGCGTTCTCGATGCTGAGCCCGATCATGCCGCTGTTTTTGCCGGTGCTCGGGGTCGGCTCGGCGAGCGCGGTCGCATTGTGGGCCGGCATCCTCGCCGGTACGACTTCCCTTGTTGCCGCCTTCGCCTCGCCGCTGTGGGGGCGCCTTGCCGACCGGCACGGCCGCAAACTGATGCTGCTGCGGTCGAGCATCGCCGTCGGCGTGTTTGCGGCGCTGATGGGTGCGGCAGCAAATGTTTGGCAGCTCTTTGCCTGTCGGGCGCTGATGGGCGTTTTTGCCGGTTTTTCGAGCACCGCGATCGCGCTGGTGGCGAGCCAGGCGCCGGAGGAACGGCTCGGCTTCGCCCTCGGCTGGCTCAGCACCGGCCAGCTCGTCGGCTCGCTGATCGGACCGCTGATCGGGGGTGCCCTGGCCGACGCAACGGGCAGCTATCGCATCCCATTCTATTGCACCGCGGCGACGATAGCGGTGTCGACGGGTTTCGTCTGGTTCGGCGTGCGTGAGCGCTTTGTCGCGACCGCGCAGGCGCGTGGCGGGCGGGCGGCTCTCAGCAACCTGATTGCGGTGGCGCGCTCGCCGGGTTTGCTGGCGCTGTTTTTCGTTCTGCTGATGGCGCAGTTCGGCGTGCGCACGGTGCAGCCGGTGGTGACGTTGTTCGTCAAGGAGCTGCTGGGCGACCGGCCCGACCTCGCGACGCTGAGCGGCATCGCCTTTTCCATTACCGGGCTCGCCAATGTCGTTGCGGCGCCGTTCCTCGGCAACAAGAGCGACAAGATCGGCTATCGCCGTGTGCTGCTGATCGCCCTGCTGGGAGCAGGTTTGACGACCTTGCCGCAGGCCTTCGCCAGCAGTTATTGGGCGTTCACAGCCGAGCGGTTCGCAGTCGGGCTGTTCATTGGCGGCATTCTGCCGACCGCGAACGCACTGGTCGGCCGTCTTGTCCCGCGGTCGCAGCGCGGCACGGTGTACGGCATCACCGCCTCGGCGATGTTTCTCGGCAACTCGCTGGGACCGCTGAGCGGCGGTGCAGTGGCGGCCGCATTCGGGCTGCGCTGGGTGTTTCTGATCACCGGCGCGGTGCTGCTGGCGAACCTCGCGTGGGTCTATTATCGGGTGCCCGAATATGCCGACGCCGGCCAGCACGACGGCTGAGCACGAGAAGCCCAAGGCGCAAGCACCAGGCATTCCGATGCTGCGGGCCGGCGTCTCGCGGCAACCCGGCCGCGCGCCGGTTCAATGTGATCCGACAGCGCTCAAGGTTGGGAAGCCGGGCTTCACCGCTTCGCACAACAGCCGCATCGCGCTCAATACCTTGGCGTGCGGGATCAGGCCGCCGCAATTGAGTTCGGCGAGGATGCCGCTCAAGCCGATCTCGGCCTGCAGTGATTTGAGCCTGCCGGCGATCGTGTCGGGGGTGCCGATCAGCACATTGGCATCGAGCGCCTCTTCGTAGCTGCGGCTGCGCAGCTGGTGGACGCGCTGCATGCGCCGGGCCGCGGTCGCCGGGTCGACCAGCCTGGCGGCACCTTCCAGCAGGTTCGCCTGTTCATGGTAAAAATGCATGATGCTCGCCTTCGGTTCGGCGCGGGCGAGTTCCTCGGTCTCGGCGATGTAGGTCGGGGCCGAGACGAAGACCTGGCCCCGGCCCGGATGGCCGGCCGCTGCCCAGGCGTCGTGATAGCTCCGGATCTGCCCGGCGAGGTCGGCCCAGCTGGTGTGGCGGACCGAGGCGAAGATCGGCAGGCCGCGCCGGCCGATCGCCGGAAAGGTGTCGGGCGTGCTGGCGGCGATGCGGATCGGCGGCACCGGCTTCTGGTAGGGCTTCGGCACCAGCGAGACGTTTTTGAAATGGTGGTAGCGGCCGTCATAGGAGAAGGTCGGCTGGGTCCAGGCCTGCTGCACGATGTCGAGGATTTCGCGAAAGCGGTCCTGGCTCTCGGCATAGGAGACGCCGTAGGCTTCGTAGGTCTGCGCCACGCCGCTGCGCCCGACGCCGAAAATCAGCCGGCCGTGGCTCAGCTGATCGACCGTCGCCGCCTCCTCGGCGAGCCGCAGCGGATGGCACAACGGCAACACCTGCACGGCGATGCCGATTTTCATGCGTTTGGTGCGCGCGGCGATCGCGCTGGCAATGCTGAGCGGCGCCGACAACAGCGAACGGCGCGGCTCGAAATGCAGCTCGGCCAGCCACATCACGTCGAGCCCCCAGCGCTCGGCCGCGTCGACCTGCTCGAGCGCCTCGTCGAAGGCCTCGCTCTCGCTTCGACCCGGCAGGGACGGAAACTCGTGGAACATGCCGAATTCCATTACGGGACCTCTCCGCGCCATGATTCTCGCATCACCCTAGCGAAGCCTCGCGGCCGGCGCCAAGCCCGCCGACACTGCCGCCGCCGAGCACCGGCCAATCGTATCGAGCCGGTCCGCGCCCGGTGGAATTGTGCTACTCAAAGACGCCGAAAAGGAGCCTGACGACGGGGGAACAGCCGATGCAATCCGCGACACCCGCAAATGCCACGACCTCGCATCTGGCGGTGCGGCAGGATTGGCTCGACCGCCGCCGCGAGGAGATCCTGGAGCCGGACCTGCCGATCGTCGACCCGCATCATCATTTGGTGCAGCGGCCCGAGACCGGCCGCTACCTGCTGCCGGAGCTGCTCGCCGATCTCGGCAGCGGCCACGACGTCACCGCGACCGTCTATCTCGAATGGCTGTCGATGTATCGCGGTGCCGGCCCGGCCGAGCTGCGCCCGGTCGGCGAGGTCGAGTTCGCCAACGGCGTCGCCGCGATGAGCGCCAGCGGCACCTACGGCAAGGCGCGGGTCTGCGCCGGCATCGTCGGCTATGCCGATCTGGCGCTGGGCGCCGCGGTCGAGCAGGTGCTGGAGGCGCAGATCGCGGCCGGCGGCGGCCGGTTCCGCGGCATCCGCTTCATCGCGGCGACGCATCCGGACCAGGCGGCCTGGGGCTCGATGGTGAGCCGGCCGGCCGGCCTGCTGCTGGACGCGAAGGTGCGCGAGGGCTTCGCCCGGCTCGCCCCGCTCGGCCTCGGCTTCGACGCCTGGGTGTACCACACCCAGCTCGGCGAGCTCGTCGATCTGGCGCGCGCCTTTCCGGCGACGCAAATCGTGCTCGACCATGTCGGCGGCGCCATCGGGCTCGGCCCCTATGCCGGCCGGCGCGACGAGGTCTTCGCCGAATGGAGCGCCCGCATCCGCGAGCTGGCGTCCTGCCCCAACGTCCACATCAAGCTCGGCGGGCTCGGCATGCGGATGTTCGGCTTCACCGTGCACACCCATGAACTGCCGCCGGGTTCGGAAGAGCTGGCCGCGGCCTGGCGCCCCTATATCGAGACCTGCATCGCCGCCTTCGGCCCCGAGCGCGCGATGTTCGAAAGCAACTTCCCGGTCGACAAGGGCAGCTGCAGCTATCACGTGCTGTGGAACGCCTTCAAACGCATCGCCGCCGGCTGCTCCGCCGCCGAAAAAACCGCCCTCTTCTCCGCCACCGCCACCAAATTCTACCGGCTGGGATAGAGCTCGCGCATTTATTTCACCTCGACCAGCTCCAGGGCTTCGCGGCTCGGGCCTTCGATCATGACGGCGCGGGTGTCGCCGAGCGGGTAGATTTCTTCGAGGAAGGTGACGCCTTCGCTTTTGAGCTTGGCGACCCAGGCGTCGAGATCGGCGACGGAGAGCGCGATGTGGTCCTGCAATTGGCCGCGCGAGCTGGCGAGCGGCGCCTCGCCCTGGTTCGCGTACCACATCATCGACACGCCGCCGAATTCGACGCCGGCGCGCGGCGTGCGGAACATCCCTTCCCGGTTCAGCGCCGGCCAGGTGCGGTCCGGCCCGCGCGACGCACCTTCGGGGGCGGCGGCCGGCGTATAGCCGGGGCGCATCGGCGCGTTCAGGTGCTTCTGGTACCACGCGAATGCGGCAATCGGGTCTTCCTGGTAGAGGTGGACGTGGTTGAAGCGCTCGGCCGGGTGATTGCCGGCATATTCGACGAGCGCGTTGTCGGGGGCGCGCATATAGGAAAAACCGCCGCCGCCCGCCGGCCCGATCCCGTTCGCCCTGGCTTCGGCGATCTGCGCCCTGGTCAGGCCGAGCACGCCGCCGACATTCGGCCAGCTATCGCTGCTGATCAGCACCGAGCCGCCTTCGTCGGTCGTATAGAGCGGCAGCAATTCGACCTCCGGCCGGTCCCGGTAGGTTTCGAGGCTGCGGCGCGCGTCGGTCACGTGCCAGCCGAAATGCCAGATCGCGCTCTGCGGCATCGTCGCCGGCGGCGCGTCGACCTTGGTGAACAGCACCAGTACGTCATTCGGCGAGGCGAGCGCCGGAAACCCGCCCCAGCTCCCCTTGGTCGTGCTCGGGAATTGCCGCGTGTAGAAGTCGATCGCGCGGTCGGGATCGACCGAGTTCAGATGCAAATGATGAAAGCCCGGGGTCGAGAGCATCGCGTTCCTCCTCGAAAGATCAGCCGCGGCCGAGCAGTGCCGCGCGAAAGCGGTTGCGGCAGGCCGACGGGTCCAGGTTGCGCTTGTAGGCGGGCGGGTCGGTCGGCTTGACGCGCAGCACGACAAAGGCGGTGCCGTTGCCGGCGCGCAACAGCCGCGCGCCGTCGGCGATCTCTGCTTCGCCGCTGATCGTGCGGGTCGCCTTGATCCCCGAGCCGATCGCGATCTTTTCGAGGTCGACGCCGAGGCTGGTATGGCTCTTCTGGTAGCCGGTTTCGCCGTAATGGCCGTTGTCGACGCACAGGATCGCGAGATTGGGCGGGTTGATCACCGCGATCGTGGCGAGGGCGCCCAAATTCATCAGCAGCTCGCCGTCGCCGGTCACCGCCAGCACGCGCTTGTCGGGACGCGCCAATGCCAGGCCGAGCGCGATCATCGCGGCCCCGCCCATGGCGCCGGCCATCGTATAGGTATGCGCACCATCCTGCGTCAGCGCGGCGACGTCGCGGGCGGCGCCGGCGAGACCGCTGACGATCAGGAAATCCTCGTGCCGGCCGATCAATGCCGGGACCGCCCGGCACCGGTCGAGGCTGAAATCGTCGTGCGGGGTCGCCATTCGCCACCTTCTCAGAATTGCCTGGCTCAAAACTGCTTCGCGCCGAGCAGCTTCTGGGTCAGCAGCACGGCGACGGCGTGGCCGCCCTGGAACACCATCGTCAAGGCGGCGCCGACCGTCGAGACGACGTCCTCCGGGCGCTCGGCCCTGAGGCAGATGACGCCCATCGCCGCGAGCACCGGCTCGACCGCCTGGCCCATCGGGAACTGCCAGGGATTCCCCTCGCCGAAATCGCCGCGCATGCTGACCAGGGTCAGAAACGGAAAGCGCCCGCCCTTGACCAGGGACAGCATGTTGATGCAGTTGCCGGTGCCGCTCGACTGCATCAGCAGCACGCCGCGGGCGCCGCCGAGATCGGCGCCGGCGAGCAGGGCCACGCCCTCCTCCTCGGTGGTCAGGGCGACCGACCGGGCCTGCGGGTCGGCGAGCGAGCGGTCGATCAGGATGCGGTGGCCGGCATCAGGCACATAGGCGAACTGAGTGACGTTGTTGCGGCGCAACAGGTCGTACAGCTCATCCTGCCATCGTGCCGCGTCGGTCATGCGCAACACCCTCCAGCACAGCGAGACGAGCATCCACCGTCGCGCCAATGCGGCACGAATGCAACCGCCGAATGCCCGCCCCCCTGGTCCGGCCGCGCCCTCTCGCCGGCCCGGCGGCGATGGCATAATGGCAGCGGTCGAAACCAGCGAAGGAGTGCGCATGCCCGATCCGTCCGCGGTGGGCGACGAGGCTGGCGGGCGCACCGGGCGCCGCGCCTTCCGCCTCAGCTTTGCCGGGCTGCTGACCACCATGGCGCTGGCCTCGCTCGACCAGAACATCGTCAGCACCGCGTTGCCGCGGATCGTTGGTGAGCTTGGCGGGCTCGCTCATCTGCCGTGGGTCATCACCGCCTTCATGCTGACCGCGACCGCGACGGCGCCGCTCTACGGCAAGCTCAGCGACATGCACGGGCGGCGGCCGCTTTTCGTCGTCGCAATCCTGGTCTTCATCGCCGGCTCGGCGCTGTGCGGGCTCGCCCGCTCGATGACCGGGCTGATCCTGTTCCGCGGCGTGCAGGGCCTCGGCGCCGGCGGCCTGATGGTGCTGGCGCAGACGGCGATCGCCGACCTTGTCCCGCCGCGTCGCCGCGGCCGTTATCAGGGCTTGATTACAAGCGTTTTCGCGCTGTGCAGCGTGACCGGGCCGGTGCTCGGCGGGGTGATCACCGATGCGCTGTCGTGGCGTTGGATCTTTTATGTCAACCTGCCGGTCGGCGCCGCGGCGCTGAGCCTGATCCTGGCGGCATTGCCGCGCTCGCAACGGCCCTCAATCGCCCATCGGATCGACTATCCCGGAGCGGTGCTGCTGACGACGATGACAGCCGCGTTGCTGCTGCTTCTGAGCTGGGGCGGGACGGTCGCGGCGTGGTCATCGCCGACGATCGTCGGGCTGGCGCTCGGCGTGGTGGCTTTGTTGGTGCTGCTGCTCGCCCGCGAGCGCGTCGCGGCCGAGCCGATCCTGTCGTTGCCGCTGTTTAGGAACCCGGTCTTCGCCGTCGCCGTCGCCGTCGTCGCGGTCACCGCGACGGCGCTGTTCGGCACCTTCGTCTATCTGCCGACCTTCTTCCAGTTGGTGCAGGGCGAGAGCCCGTCGGATGCCGGGCTGCTGACCGCGCCGCTGATGGCCGGCCTGATTGTCGCCTCAGTGATCGGCGGCCGGCTGGTCTCGGCGCTCGGCCGGTACAAGGGCTTGTCGGTGCTCGGATTGGGTCTCGCGGTCGCCGGCCTTGTCGCGATCGCCGTGGCAGCACGCGCGGCGGCCCCGCTGCCGGCGATCGAGGCGGCGCTCGTTATCATCGGCGCGGGGCTCGGGCTGGTCATGCCGAACCTGACCGTCGCGATCCAGAACGCGGTCGCGCCGGAGATGCTCGGGGTTGCGACCTCGGCGGTGTCGTTTTTTCGCTCGCTCGGCGGGGCGTTCGGGGTCGCGCTATCGGGCAGCTTGATGGCCGGCCGCGTCGATGCTTCGCTGGCCGCAGCGGGAAGCGCCGCCGAGGCGGCGCGGCGGGCGGTCGCCGGCGGCGCCGGTGGCATCGCCGGTTTGCCGCCCGCACTCCACGGCCTCGTCGCCGCCGCCTATCGCCAGGCCATCGGAACGACCTTTGCGACCGGCGCCGCGATCGCCGGAATCGGCGTCGTGTTGCTGCTGTTGCTGCCGGAGCGGCCGTTGCGCGATGCGTCCGCCGACTGAGGACGGCGTGCGCCGGTCCGCGGGTACGGCGTTTGCGGCATCGGCGCGCTTCTGCTTTCGTAGCCCGGAATGATCGACCAGGCCCGCACGCAAGGCTCGCACTTCACCCGGTCGGAGATCGTCTCGATCCTGTCCGGGCTGATGCTGGCGATGTTCCTCGCCAGCCTCGACCAGACGATCGTCGCGACCTCGCTGTCGACGATGGCGCGCGACCTGAACGGCTGGACCACGATGTCCTGGGTCGTCTCGGCCTATCTCGTCGCCTCGACGGTGACCACGCCGATCTATGGCCGGCTCAGCGACCTCTATGGCCGGCGGCCGATCCTGCTGACCGCGATCGCGGTGTTCCTCGCCGCCTCGGTGCTGTGCGCGCTGTCGCAGACGATGCTGCAGCTGATCGGCGCGCGGGCTCTGCAGGGTATCGGCGGCGGCGGCCTGCGCTCGGTGTCGCAGGCGGCGATCGCCGACGTCGTGCCGCCGCGCGAGCGCGGCCGGTATCAGGGCTATTTTTCGAGCGTCATGGCGATCTCGAACCTGCTAGGGCCGGTGCTCGGGGGGGTCTTCGCCGAATATCTGTCGTGGCACTGGATCTTCTGGATCAACCTGCCGTTCGGCGTACTGGCCCTCGTCTTGTGCAATCGAAACCTGCGCCGCCTCGCCAGGCCGCAGCGAAAGCCGGTGATCGACTGGCTGGGGGCGGTGCTGATCCTCGGTTCGGCCACGCCGATCCTGATCGCGGTCGGCCGGACCGAGGCGGCGGGCGGATGGGGCCGGCCCGACGTGCTCGGCCTGCTGGCGATCGGCATTCTGCTGCTCGCCGGGTTGATCGTCCGGGAACGCGAGGCGCGTCAGCCGATGCTGCCGCTGCGCCTCTTCGCCAACCCGATCTTTGCGGTCGCCAATTTGATGGCTTTTACGATGTCGATGGTCATGATCGCGATGATCATCCTCGTGCCGCTCGATTTCGAGCTGGTCGCGGGGCTGGCGCCGGACCAGGCCGGGATTCGCCTGATCCCGATGACCGGCGGCACCGTTCTGGGCTCGTTCATCGCCGGGCAATTGGTCAGCCGGACCGGCCGCTACCGGATCTATCCGATCCTCGGCGCCGGCGTGATGACGATCGTCTGCGGCACGATCGCGGCGATCGGTCTCGGCCAAGCATGGCCGCTCGATACGTTGCTGACCGCCGCCCTCGGCCTCGCCTTCGGGTTTCAGCTGCCGACGGTCATCGTCCCGGTGCAGAATGCGCTTGAGCTGGAGGATGCCGGGATCGGCTTGTCGGTCCTGATGTTCTTCCGCCTGATCGGCGGCGCCTTCGGCGTGGCATTGCTGACCGCGCTGCTCGTCGGCGAGCTCAATTCGGCGGCGCTCGCCGTTCCGGGGCACGATGTGCTCGGACCCGATCCCGGCATCGCGCTCCTACATCTCGACCAGCAGGACAACCTGAACCCGTCCCTCCTCGCCGGGTTGATGCACGCGTTTCATGCCGCCTTCTCGCACGTCTTTCTCTACGCCGCGATCATCTCGGCGCTGACCACCGCCGCCGCCTTCGGGTTCAAGGAAATCCCGCTGCGCAGCAGCTGATCTCAGCCGTCGAAGATCTCGACCTCGCTGTCGAGCTCGGCGTCGTCGCCTGGGCGGCCGAGGCTGCGCCGGTCGATCGCGACGGTCTTGATCACGGCGAAGACTTCTCGCCCCGGCGCGAGGCCCAGCGCCTCGCCCGAGCGCCGGGTCACCCGCGCCAGCAGGCGCTCGCCGCCGCCGACGCGCAATTCGACCTCCAGCGCCGCCTCCTCGATCGGGACCAGCGCCTCGACCCGTGCGGCGAGCACGTTCAGCGCGCTGATCCCCTCGGGCGGGCGGACCGCGAGGATCACGTCGCGGGCGCGGATCTGCACCCGCAGCACCGTCCCGAGCGGCACGTCGAGCCGCGGCACGGTCAGCCGGCCGAACCCGCCGGCCAGCTCGGTCAGCGCCCAGCTCGCGTCGTGCCCGGCAACGCGCGCGGCGAGAACCGCACCCGCCTCGAAGCGGCCGGTCAGCGGATAAAGCTCGGCGCGCCCCATGATTTCGGCGACCGGGCCGGCCGCGCGCACCTTGCCCTGCGAGATCAGCACGACCGTGCCGGCGAGCCGGGCGACCTCGGCGACCGAATGGCTGACATAGACGATCGGCAGGCCGGCCTCGTCGCGCAGCCGCTCGATATAGGGCAGGATCTCCTCCTTGCGCTCGGCATCGAGCCCGGCCAGCGGCTCGTCCATCAGCAGCAGCCGCGGCCCGGCCAACAATGCCCGGCCGATCGCCACCCGCTGCTTTTCGCCGCCCGACAGCCGGCCGGGCCGCCGCTCGAGCAGCGCGCCGATCCCGAGCAGGTCGACGACGTCGTCGAGCCGCGGCGCCGCTGCCGCTGCCGATCGCGGCGCGAACCAGCGCCCGAACAAAAGGTTCCGGCGGACCGTCAGATGGGGAAAGATCCGGCCTTCCTGAAAGACATAGCCGATCCGCCGGCGGTGGGCCGGGGTGAAGATGCGGCGCTCGGTGTCGACCAGCACCGCGCCGTCGACGGCGATATGCCCCCGTTGCGGGCGGAACAGACCGGCGATCGCATTGACCACCGAGGTCTTGCCGGCGCCGGAGCGGCCGAACAGCGCGGTCAGGCCGCGTCCGCTGGTAAAATGGATGTCGAGCGCGAAGCTGCCGAGCCGGTGCTCGAGATCGACCTCGATCATCGCCTTCAGTCGCCCGACAGGCGCCGGCCGATACGCCGCGCCACGATCTCGGAAGCGAGCAGCGCCGCCATCGAGAGGGCGACCGCGACGGCGGTCAGCCGCAATGCCGCGGGATCGCCGCCGGGGGTCTGGGTCAAGGTGTAGATCGCCAGCGGCAAGGTCCGCGTCTCGCCCGGAATGTTGGAGACAAAGGTGATCGTCGCGCCGAACTCGCCGAGGCTGCGGGCAAAGCACAGCACCATGCCGGCGATGATGCCGGGTGCCATCAGCGGCAGGGTGACCAGCACGAAGACGAAAATGCGCCCGGCGCCGAGCGTCCCGGCCGCCTCTTCGAGCCGGCGGTCGACCGCGTCGAGCGACAGGCGGATCGCCCGCACCATCAGCGGGAACCCCATGACCGCGGCGGCGAGCGCGGCGCCGGTCCAGCGGAAGGCGAAGACGATCCCGAAGCTGTCGGCGAGGACCCGACCGAGCGGTCCCTGCCGGCCGAACAACAGCAGCAGCAGGTAGCCGACGACGACCGGCGGCATGACCAGCGGCAGATGGACGATGCTGTCGAGCAGGCCCTTGCCCCAGAACCGGGCGCGCGCGAGCACCATCGCGATCGCCAAGGCGACCGGCAGGCTGCCGAACGTCGCCCAAAAGGCGACGCGCAGGCTGAGCCTGACCGCGTCGATCTCGTCCGCGCTGAAACCGAGGAAACCGGCCAACGGGTCAAAGCCCTTGCGCCGGCCAGGTGTCGCCGATCATCGCTTCACCTCCGCTGCGGCCGTCTCGTTATATACGTTAGGATGATCGACACGCGATCATGGCGGCGGCCATGCCGGGCGTGCTACTTTGTGCCGTCGAATTGCCGGAGGTCGCGGCGATGAAGGTCGATATCGAATACTGCGTGCCCTGCGGTTATCTGCCGAGAGCCCTCCGCACGAAGGCGCGGCTCGAGGAAAAGCATGGCGCCGAGGTGGCGCTCGTCAAGGGCACCAGCGGCGTGTTCGAGATTACCGTCGACGGCAAGCTTGCCTTTTCCAAGAAACGGCTCGGGCGTTTTCCGGAAGACGCCGAAATCGACGCTCTGGGCGGCGCGTAGCCGGCAGCGGCGGCCGGCGGCTCTCCGGTCCCCATCCAGATCGTCTGTCTGGCAGCTCGGGCGGTGGTATTGCTTTCCCATGTCCCGCCGTGCCCGTCCCTCGTCTCCGCTCGCGGCGTTTCTGATCCTGCTGGCGCTGGCCGGATGCGTCCCGACGGGAACCGCGTCGGGACAGGCGCCAGACGCGCCCTATTCGCCGAAGGACAACGGCAGCATGCACGGCGGTGGTGACGGTGGTGGCGGCAGCATGTAGCGGTCGTTCGGCCGCTGCGCCATGCTTTGCTCCCGCCGCTCTCCCCCGGGCAATTATCGCCTTCCGGGCGTCCGGCTAGCCGCGCCGCGCATAGAGCAGGAATTCGCGGTTGCCGTCGGCGCCGGCAATCGGGCTTTCGACGGTGCCGATGACGGCCCAGCCGGGCTGCGCGGCGATCCAGGCGGCAATGCGCTCGCACACCGCCTGCCGGATTGCCGGATCGCGCACGATGCCGCCTGTGCCGACGTGCTCGCGGCCGGCCTCGAATTGCGGCTTGACGAGCGCCACCAGCGCCGCCGTTCCGGCGGCGAGCGCCAGCGGTGCCGGCAATATGGTGGCCAGCCCGATGAAGCTCGCATCGCAGGTGATGATGTCGACCGGCTCGGGAATATCGTCTCGCGTCAGCCGGCGAGCATTGACCCGTTCGCGCACGACGACGCGCGGGTCCTGGCGCAGCTTCCAGGCGAGCTGGCCATGGCCGACATCGACCGCGTAGACCCGCCGCGCGCCGCGCCCCAGCAGCACATCGGTGAAGCCGCCGGTCGAGGCGCCGATATCGAGCGCGACGCGATCGGTCGGGTCGATGCCGAAATGGTCGAGCGCATGGGCGAGCTTGACGCCGCCGCGCGACACCCAGGGATGGTCGCGCCCTCTGACCTCGAGCGCCGCGTCCGGAGCCAGCGTCTCGCCGGCCTTGTCGATGCGGCGCTCGCCGGCAAAGACGAGGCCGGCGAGGATCAGCGCCTGCGCCCTGGCCCGGCTTTCGGCGAGGCCACGCTCGACGAGGAGCTGGTCGGCCCGGCGCTTGCCCGGCAATCGCGGCGAGGGCTATGCCCGGGCCGGCTGCTCGACGATCTCGCGGCCGAGCGCCGACAAGGCCATGGCGACGATGTGGCGGGCGTTGAGCCCGGCCTGGTCGTATTGCGCCTGCGGGCTGTCATGGTCGAGGAAGATGTCGGGCAGCACCATCGTGCGGATCTTGAGCCCGTGGTCGAGCAGGCCGGTCATCGCCAGATGGTGCAGCACATGGCTGCCGAAGCCGCCGATCGCGCCCTCCTCGACCGTGATCACGACCTCGTGCTGGCGCGCCAGCCGGTTGACGAGTTCGGTATCGAGCGGCTTGACGAAACGGGCATCGGCAACCGTCGTCGACAGCCCGTAGGAAGCCAGCTCCTGCGCCGCCTTCAGGCATTCGGCGAGACGGCCGCCAAGGCTCAGCAGCGCGATCGTGGTGCCCTCGCGCACGATCCGGCCGCGGCCGATTTCGAGCGGCACGCCGGTTTCCGGCAAGGCCACGCCGACCCCGTCGCCGCGCGGGAACCGCACCGCCGACGGCCCGTCGTCGATCGCGGCGCAGGTCGCGACCATGTGGACGAGATCGGCCTCGTCCGCCGCCGCCATGATCACGAAACCGGGCAGGCAGCCGAGATAGGTCACGTCGAACGAGCCGGCATGGGTCTGGCCGTCGGCGCCGACCAGCCCGGCGCGGTCGATGGCAAAGCGCACCGGCAATTTCTGGATCGCCACATCGTGCACGACCTGGTCGTAGGCGCGCTGCAGAAAGGTCGAATAGATCGCGGCGAAGGGCTTCATTCCTTCGGTGGCGAGCCCGGCGGCAAAGGTCACCGCATGCTGCTCGGCGATGCCGACATCGAAACATCGCTTCGGAAACCTGTCGGCAAACAGGTTGAGCCCGGTGCCGGACGGCATCGCCGCGGTGATCGCGACAATGCGGTCGTCGGCCTCGGCCTCCTTGATCAGCGCCTTGGCGAAGACCGAGGTATAGGATGGCGCCTTCGAGGCCGATTTGGCCTGGGCGCCGGTGATCACGTCGAACTTGGCGACGCTGTGCCATTTGTCGTCGGCCTGCTCGGCCGACAGGTAGCCGCGGCCCTTCTGGGTCACGGCATGGACCAGGATCGGCCCGCCCTCGCGGCTGTCGCGGACGTTCTTCAGCACCGGCAGCAGATGGTCGATGTTGTGCCCGTCGATCGGGCCGACATAGTAGAAGCCCATCTCCTCGAACAGGGTGCCGCCGGTGACGAAGCCGCGCGCCAGCTCCTCGGCCCGCCGCGCCGCCTCTTCGAAGGGCTTGGGAAAGCGGCGCATGACCTCGCCGGCGATGTGGCGCAGCGACAGGTAGGATTTCGACGACAGCAGGCGCGACAGATAGGCGCTCATCGCGCCGACCGGCGGGGCGATCGACATGTCGTTGTCGTTGAGGATCACGATCAGCCGCGAATCCATGGCGCCGGCGTTGTTCATCGCCTCATAGGCCATGCCGGCGCTCATCGCGCCGTCGCCGATCACGGCGATGACGTTGCGGCGCTCGCCGCGCAGGTCGCGGGCGACGGCCATGCCCAGCCCCGAGGAGATCGAGGTCGAGCTGTGCGCCGCGCCGAACGGGTCGTATTCGCTTTCCGAGCGCTTGGTAAAGCCGGAGAGGCCGCCGCCCTGGCGAATCGTGCGAATGCGGTCGCGGCGGCCGGTCAGGATCTTGTGCGGATAGGCCTGGTGCCCGACATCCCAGATCAGCCGGTCGTATGGCGTGTCGAAGACGTAGTGCAGCGCCACCGTCAGCTCGACGACGCCGAGCCCGGCGCCGAAATGACCGCCGGTGATCGAGACCGCGTCGATCAGCTCCGTGCGCAGCTCGTCGGCGAGCTGGCGCAGATCCGATTCGGGCAGCCGGCGCAGATCGGCCGGCACCTCGATCCGGTCGAGCAGCGGCGTCCGATTGGAGATCGGGCGTGTCGGGTTTGAATCCAAAGCTGCGCTCCTCAGGTGCGGCGGGCGATTACAAATCGCGCCGCCTCTCTTAAAAGTTCCGCTCTTCCCCCGAACAAATCAAGATGCGCGACCGCCTGGCGGATCAGAAGCTCGGCCTGGGCGCGCGCGCGCTCGACGCCGAGGATCGACACGAAAGTCGCCTTGCCGGCGGCAGCGTCGGCGCCGACCGGCTTTCCGGTTTCGGCGGCCGAGCCCTCGACGTCGAGGAGATCGTCGGCGATCTGAAAGGCGAGGCCGAGATCGTGCGCATAGCCGTGCAGTGCCGCGCGCGCCTCGGCCGGCGCCTTGGCGAGAATCGCCCCGGCGCCGCAGGCAAAGGCGATCAGCGCCCCGGTCTTCATCCGCTGCAACCGCGTGATCGCGCCGATGTCGAGGGGCTGACGCTCGGCGATCAGGTCGATCATCTGGCCGCCGACCATCCCGGCGGTCCCGGCCGCGGCGGCGAGTGCCGCCACCAGCTCGCAGCGCACCGCCGGATCGCCATGCGTATCGGGCTGCGCCAGCACTTCGAAGGCGGCCGTCAACAGCCCGTCTCCGGCCAGCACCGCGGTCGCCTCGTCAAACGCCTTGTGACAGGTCGGGCGGCCGCGCCGCAGGTCGCTGTCGTCCATCGCCGGCAGGTCGTCATGCACCAGCGAATAAGCGTGCACCATCTCGATCGCCGCCGCCACCTGCAGGCCGCAGCGCCGCGCGACGCCGAAAAGACGCGCGCCGGCCAGCACCAGGAACGGGCGCAGCCGCTTGCCCGGGGCGAGCGCCGAATAGCGCATCGCCTCGTAGACTCGCGCTTCGAGACCCGCCGGCACGACCAGCAGCCGTTCGAGCACCGAATCGGTCAGGCTCGCCGCCTGCGTCAGCGCGTCCGGAAACGGAACCGATTGGGACCACAGCGTATCAGTCAAGTTTCGCCGGCTCCGCCGAAATGGCGCCCTCCGGGCCGATGACGATCCGCTCGACCCGCTGCTGCGCCTCGTTGAGCTTTCTCTCGCAATGCTGCTTCAGCTGCGCTCCGCGCTCGTAGGAGAGGATGGCCTCGTCCAGCTTGACCTGCCCGGCTTCGAGGCGCCGCACGATCTGCTCGAGTTCGGCCAGCGCATCCTCGAAACTCATCGCCGCGATGTCGGTGGGCGGGATCGTCTCGGCCATCCGTATTCTTCTAGCAAATAACCTGCGGTTGGTAGGGCATGCCGGCGAGGAACGGGAATGCAAAGCTCATGAATGTGGCGGAATTGCAACAGCCGCACCGGTCACGCCGCCATCAGCACCCTCAGATGCGCCGCCGCGCTGGCGCCGAGCGCCGCCAGATCATAACCCCCTTCGAGGGTCGAGACGAGCCGTCCTCCGGCATGGCGGCAGGCGATTTCGACCAGCTGTTCGGTAACCCACGCGTAATCGGCCTCCTCCAGCATCAATTGCGCCAGCGGGTCGCTGCGGTGCGCGTCGAAGCCGGCGGAAACCAGCACCAGGTCGGGGCGGAAGGCGTCGAGCGCCGGCAGCACGCGCTCGCTGACGGCACGACGAAACGGCTCCGACCCCGACATCGGGCGCAGCGGCACGTTGACGATATTGCCGACCCCGGTCTCGCTCGCCGCGCCGGTGCCGGGATAGAGCGGGTATTGATGCGTCGAGGCATAGAACAGGCTCTCATCGGCAGCGAATGCGGCCTGGGTGCCGTTGCCGTGGTGGACGTCGAAATCGACGACCGCGACGCGCGCCAGCCCATGCACCTGGCGGGCATGCAAGGCGCCGATCGCGGCGTTGTTGAACAGGCAGAACCCCATCGCGCGCCCTGGTTCGGCGTGATGTCCGGGCGGGCGCACGGCGCAAAAGGCGTTGTCCGCCTCCCCGGCGACAACGGCGTCGACCGCGGCGACGACGGCGCCCGCCGCGTGCAGGGCCGCCGCGCCCGAGGCCGGCGACAGGACCGTATCGGCATCGATCCCGATATGGCCGAATTTGGGAACGGCATGAAGGATGCCGTCGACATGGTGCCGCGAATGCACGCGCAGCAGGTCGTCGCGGCTCGCCTCGGGCGCCTCGCGCCGCTCCAGCCCGGCGAATTGCGGACCGGCGAGTGCGTCGAGCACCGCGCGCAGGCGCGCCGCCGATTCCGGATGATGACGGCCGGGATCGTGTTCGAGACAGGCCGGGTGGGTATAGAGCAGCGTGGTCATCGCTGAGCCTCGCAGGCGGACGAGCCTCGATTGTCGCACAGAGGCCGCTTGCATGGCCAGACGCCGCCTGCTAGGCGCGGGCCGTCGCCGGCGCTTTCGGCAGGACGGGGATCGAATTTGCTGAGCATCGGATTTGGCCGCGCCGGGTCAGCGCTGATCGGTGCCGCGGCGGCGGTTCTGCTCGCGGCGGCGACCGGCTGGGCGGCCGAAAGCACGCTCGTGATTCGCGCCGGCCGGACCGGGGGCGCAGACAACCGGCTGGCGATCGAACTCGCCGAGATCCTGGCCGCGGCGCCGAAAACGCCGCTCGCCCTGAGCGTCGAAGAAAGCAGCAGCTCGGTTCAGAACGTCGTCGAAGCGCCCGACCGCGGCGCCGAATCGCTGTTCACCGCGGCATCGGGATCGATCCGGCGGGCGCTGGCGGGCGCCGCGCCATTCCGGCCCGACCCGCGCTATGCCGAAATCCGCGCGCTGTTCCCGCTGCCGCTGCGGTCGCTGCACTGGGTCGTCCGCGCCGACAGCGGGGTCGCGAGCTTTGCGGGTCTCGCCGGGCACGCCGTGATCGCCGGCCGGAGCGGCAGTGCGAGCGCGACCGAGACGGCGGCGGTGCTGGCATTGCTCGGCCTCGACAAGCGGGTCCGGCTGATCGAGGCCGCTCCGGGCGCCGTCGCGACCATGCTCGAAGCGAAACAGGCCGTCGGGTTCGCCGCCGCAACCGCCGTTCCGGACGGCGAGATCGCGGCTCTCGCACACACCCTGCCGATCCGGCTCCTCGGCCTGCCGCGCCAGGCGCTCGACACGCTGCTGGCCGGCGATGACGGCCTGACCGCGATGGTGATCCCCGCGGGGACCTATGCAGGGGTCGACAGCGACGTGATGACCGTGGCGATGCCCTCCGGAATCTATACGACCTTGCAGATGAGCGAGGCCGACGCCTACCGGGTCACCAAAGCCTTCTGGGCAGAACAAGCCGGCGCTCGAAGCCCGCGACCCGTTCTGGGCGGCGATCACGCCGGAGACGATGGCGACCCTCGGGGTCAAGCTCCATCCGGGCGCGCTGCGCTATTGCACCGAAGCCGGGATGATGGTGCCGCCGGGCCTGAGGTGAGCGGGTGTGATGAGCTAGCGGCGGCCGCGAGCCGCGAGCCCGAGCGCCGCCCAGCCGGCCAGCAACGCGATGCCGCCGAATGGCGTGACGAGACCGAACCCGGCGATGCCGGTCAGCGCCAGCGCGAAGAGGCTCAGGCTGAACGACAGCAGGCCGGCGGCGAAACCCCATCCGGCGACGGCGAGGGCGACACCGGGCCGGCCGCGGTGCTCGGCCAGCGCCGCGACCGCGGCGAGCGCGGCAGCATGGACCAGGCCGTAGAGGGCGCCGGTCCGCAGCAATTCGGCGGCATGGGCGTTGCCGGCGGCGAGGTGGGCGGCGGCCGCGCCCGCGGCGATCGAGAAAAATCCGCCGAGCGCGGCGATAGCGAGCCAGGCGCGGATCATCGCGGCAGCGCCCTTTCCCGCAAGAGCGCGTGATAGAGGGCGAGGGTCTGCCGGGCGACGATGTTCTCGGCGAATTCGCGCTCGGCCAAGACCCGCCCGGCCTGCCCTAAGGCGCGGCGCCGCGCCGGGTCGGCGGCGAGCGCGCCGATCGCGTCGGCGAGGGCGGCGATGTCGTGCGGCGGCACGAGCATCCCGGTTTCGCCGGGCCGCACCACCTCGCGGCAGCCGGGAGCATCGCTGGCGATGATCGGCCGGGCGCAGGACGCCGCCTCGAGCAGGGCCTTGGGGATGCCCTCGCCATAGGTCGAGGGCAGCACCGCAATCGCGGCGCGGCGCCACACTTCGCGTATATCGGCGACCGGGCCGAGCCAGCGGATCCCCGGCTCGGCGGCGAGCGAAGACAGGGATGCGGCCGACAGCGAGCCCGGATTGTCGGGGTCGGTCGGCCCGGCGAGCAACAGCTCGACATCGCGGCCCCGCGCCCGCAGCAGGCGGATCGCGGCAACCGCGTCGAAGACGCCCTTGCCGCGCAGCATGCGCGAGACCAGCGCCACGGTGACGGTTTCGCCCGCGGGCTCGGGCAGCGCGGCGAAATGCCTGGTATCGACGCCCGACCCGCGGATCAGCGCGATGCGCGCTTCATCGATGCCGAGCGTCGCGAGGGCGGCGCGGTCTTCGGGGTTCTGCACGACGACCCGGCCGCGGCTATGGCCGACAGCCAGGCGCAGCGCCAGGCGCAGCGGCGGACGGCGCAGCCTCGCCGCGAGGTCCGCGGTCGAAAAGCCGGAGCCGAGCCCCATGACCGCAGCGACCTCTGCCGGCCGGTCGGCAGCGCCCCTGAAGGCGAGACGGCAGGCGAGGCCGCCGAACAGGACCGGCTTCAGGGCGATGTGATGGAGGATGTCCGGCCGCTCGGCACGGTAGAGCCGCGCGATCTCGGCAACCGCCCGCGCCGCGCCGCGCAGCCGATCGCCGCGCCGGCGCCAGGCGAGCGGGCGCAAGGCGAAGCCTTCGTCGCGGATCTGCTCTCCGTGCGCGCGCACCCGGGCGGCGACGACGACCTCGAAGCCGTCGTCGCGCGCAGCTCGCGCGACCGGCAGCCGATGCGACCAGAAATACCAATCCTCCGTTACCAGAAAGAGGAGCTTCAGGCGCGCCCCCCAGTTTGCATCCGAGACCGGAGACGGCGCGCCATTGCGATACCGGGCGCGCTCAGCGGTTGGCGCCGGGGACCCAGAGCACGTCGCGGGTGCCGTTGCCGTTGACCCGGCGGCCGAGAACGAAGAGGTGATCGGAGAGGCGGTTCAGGTATTTGATCGCCTCGGGGTTGACCGGCTCGGCCTGCGCCAGTTCGCCGGCCAGGCGCTCGGCCCGGCGCGTCACCGTGCGCGCCAGATGGAGGTGCGCGGCGGCGGCCGTCCCGCCCGGCAGGATGAACGAGTTCGAGCGGCGGCAAACCCGCGTTCATCGCGTCGATTTCGCGTTCCAGGCGCTCGACCTGGGCGGCGAGGATGCGCAGCGCGCCGGTGCCGTGCCGGCTGCCTTCCGGCGTGCACAGGTCGGCACCGAGATCGAAGAGGTCGTTCTGGATGCGGCCCAGCATCGCGATCGGCCGTCGCATCGGCATGGAGGCGGGCGATGCCGATAGCGGCGTTGGCTTCGTCGACGGTGCCGTAGGCGGCGACGCGCAACGAATGCTTCGGCACCCGCGAACCGTCGCCGAGCGAGGTCTCGCCCTTGTCGCCGCCGCGGGTATAGATCCGGGTCAGCCGCACCATGTCTAATGACGGCCCAGCAGCATCAGGATGGCGAGCAGCAGCAACGCCAGCCCTTGCATGACGACGCGGGCCTGCATCAGCTTGTTGGAGCGGCGCGGGTCGCCGCCGCGCAACATCGAGGTGATGCCCAATCCCAGCACGGTCAGCACGCCGAGCAAGGCGAATACCAGCAGCACCGTCACGAAGACCCGCATCAGGCCAGTATGAGCCCGATCGGCCGGCGCGGCCAGAGGCGATCTCGCGGCCCGAGCGGCCGCCCGATCAATCCTGCGGCAACTGATAGCTGTGCGGGTAGGTCGTCAGCAGGTTCGGATCGGGGATCTTGAGCGAGTCGGACTGGGTCATCCGGACCGCCGAGATGTCGTCTGCGATCCCGTTCAGGTTTTGGATGTTCCTGGCTCGCTCCGGCGCACCGACGCTGCAACCGGCAGCGGTACCGAGCACCAGCGCAACGACGCAGCCGAGGCGAAAGGGGGGCATCAATCACTCCGTTCAAACAAAGAATTCATAAGCCACCACGAATAGAACCACGACGAGCGCCAGCGAGCCCAGCAAAACATAGCGCACGACCCCCTCTTTCGTGGCCTGCCGGGCGTCGGTCTCGCTGACGACGATCCGTTTTGTCATGGCTGGTGATCCTTGATGCCTGGACTCCTCTCGGGGCAAACGGGAGGGGCATCACGATCGATCCAAGCGGCGTAGAGCACCGAAAAGCGAGTTGACGGCCGACGAAGGCCGGCCTAAATCTTGCCCTGTGGCTGCGCTGACGCATCACCGGCGGGACCGGCGAATTACGGCCCCGAACCCGATCAGGGTTCGGGCTTTGCCGATTCGTCCCATTTTCGCCGAGGACCAACGTCATGTCGCTTCCTGCCGCGCTCGCCGCTGACGCCAACCTACCCGACACCGCTTACTTTTTCGTTCACGCCCGCGCCGAGCCCGGCGTCATGCCGCGCGTCCTCGAACTGTTCGCCAAGCGCGGCTTAGTGCCGACCAGGTGGCATAGCGGCATATCGGGGTCCGATCCGGGCGAGCTGGCGATCGCCATAGAGATGGGTGGGCTCGATCGCGAAATCATCGACTACATTGCTGTTTGTTTGCGGCAGATCGCCTTTGTCGAAATCGTGCTGACGACGCGGGGCGGCGGGGGCGCTGGCTGATCGGAGTTACCTGTCCGTGTCGTTCGGCGATCACCTCAGGATGTGCAACAGCTACGTTCCGGCGCGCGCGGTGCCGCTGCTGGCCGGAAACCATCGGATCGGGCTGGTGCGGCGCGACAATGCCGCGGCGCTGCGGCGGTTTGCCGAGGTTTTTGCCGTGACCGAGGAGGTGGTGGCGCTGACGGCCGAGGGCGACGCCGCGGCGGTCAGCGATGCCGTCGACCGGGTGGTCGATGCGCTCGTCGCCGAGCACCGGGTGCCGAAATACCGCAACGAGACCTTCGATGTGGCGGCGCGCTGGGGGATGCCGCCGGTCTTTCGCCTCGATCGCGGCGCGGTCCCGTTTTTCGGGACGCGGGCCTATGGCGTGCACCTGAACGGCTATCGCCGCGACCAGGATGGGCTGAGCCTGTGGGTCGCCCGCCGCGCCCCCGACAGGCGGCTCGCGCCGAACAAGCTCGACAACCTCGTCGGCGGCGGCATCGCCAGCGGCTACGGGGCGGCCGACACCCTGGTCAAGGAGGCCGGCGAAGAAGCCGCCATCGCATCGCGCCTGATCGATCGGGCGGTCCCCGCCGGCGCCGTCTCCTATCGCATGGAAACCGAGCTCGGCATCCGCGACGATGTGCTGTTCGTCTACGACCTGGAGCTACCGGCCGATTTCGTGCCGGAAAACCGCGACGGCGAGGTCGCCGATTTCACGCTGATGCCGGTTGCGGCGGTGCTCGACCGCATTCGCGACACGGCCGACTTCAAGTTCAACGTAAATTTGGTGATCCTCGATTTCGCCGTGCGCCACGGCATCCTGCGGCCCGACGGCGCGGAATATCTGGAGGTCGCGAGCGGGCTGCACCGCCCCCTCGACTGAGGCCAACCGACCCCGCCAGGAATTCGGCAGGGCCGGGCAAGACGGAAATGGCGGCGCCGCCCTATTTCTTGACGATCACCGCGCCGTACATCCACGGGTGTATCGTGCAGATGTAATAGTGGATGCCGGGCTCGGTGAAGGTGATCGTCTTCGACTGGCCCTTGTTGAGCAGGCCGGTGTCCCATTTGCCTGCATCGGCCGCAACCCCGGTCGCCGTGTGCTGCAAGTCGCCGAGATTGGTGAAGGTCACCGGGGTCCCGGCCTTGACCTCGGTGCGCGCCGGGAAATAGGCATATTCGGCGTTGAGATCGGCGATCCTGACCTTGTCGACGCCGGCGGCGATCGGACCGCCGGGACCGGCCGTGGTCAGCGGCGGCGGCGGCGGCCACAGCGGCGAGACCTGCCCCTTCAGCGAAAACGCCCACAGCGCATCGCCGTTGGCGCTGCCCTGGATCGAATTGCCGCCGGTTACGATCGCGATGTATTCGTCGCCATCGACCTCATACACCATCGCCGGCGCGTCGGCGCCGAAACCGGTCTGGAACTTCTTCAGCACCTCGCCGGTCTTGGCATTGAGCGCGACGAAATTGCCGTCGGGCTCGCCGCGCAGTAAGAGGCCGCCGGCGGTCGTCGACGAGCCGCCGCCGCCGCCCATGCGGTACGGCATCTGCTGCTGCCAGGCGATCTTGTTGGTGGCGGCGTCGATCGCCGTGAAGGTGCCGGCCAAGGGCGCGCCGATCGGCGGCGCCTGGGTCCCGCCGACATAGCGCAGGCCCTTCTTGTAGACATCGCCATAGCGCACGAAGGTGCTCGCGCGGATGGTGCCGGGCACATAGAAATACCCGGTATCGGGGTCGTAGGGCATCGGCGACCAGTTCGTCCCGCCCTGCCCGCCGGGCTCGACCAGCACCGGGGTTTCCCAGAACGCGGCAAAGATGCAGCCGACCTTGTCATAGCCGGGCAATGGCTTGGCGCAGGTCGGCACGGTGTTGTCGCCGACCGGGTAGGGCTGCGTCTTGGCGGTAAACTGCCGCGGCTCCTGCGGCACCGGCTTCTCCTCGATGCCGACCAGCGGCTTGCCGTTGGTGCGGTCGAGTATGTAGACCCAGCCGGTGCGCCCGGCCTCGGCGATGCCCTTGCGCTTCTCGCCGTTGATCACGGTATCGAACAGCACGACCGGGCTGGCCGCGTCGTAATCCCAGATGTCGTGATGCACTTCCTGGAAGTGCCACACATATTCGCCGGTCTTGGCCTTGAGCGCCATGATCGAGGCGCAGAACAGGTTGTCGCCCGCCCGCACCGCGCCGTTGTAGTCGGGGCCGCAATTGCCGGTGGCGAAATAGATCAGCCCGAGCTCGGGATCGAGCGCGGGGGTGTTCCAGATCGGGGCGCCGCCCCGCATCGCCTGGTTGCTGGCCTTGGGCCAGGTGTCGTCGCCGACCTCGCCCGGGCCCGGCAGGGTATAGGCGCGCCACAGGATTTTGCCGGTCTTGGCGTCGAGCGCCGTCAGCCGGCCGCGGGTGCCGAATTCGCCGCCGGAGATGCCGCTATAGACGATGCCGTCATAATAAAGCGGCGCGCTGGTGACGACATAGCCGTCTTGCCACTTCTCGATCGGCGTTTTCCAGACTTCCTTGCCGGTCGAGATGTCGAGCGCCACGACATTGGTGTCGAGCTGGCCGAGGAACAGCTTGCCCTCGCCCATCGCCAGCCCGCGGTTGAGCCAGCCGCAGCACACGGTGGTGATCGTCTGGTCGAGCCCCGATTTGCGCTCCCACAGGATCTGGCCGGTCTTGGCGTTGAGCGCGAACACGTCGTCATTGCCGGTGACGACATACATGATGCCGTCCTTGACCAGCGGCGTCGCCTCGGCCGAATACTTGCCGCCGATGCCCGAGCCGTTGAGGCGCGTCATCCACGCGCCGTTGAGCTGCTTCACATTGTCGGTATTGATCTGCTTCAGCGTGGAATAGCGCTGATTGGTCATATTGCCGCCGCTGTTCACCCAGTCCTTGCCGACCGGGCTCGTCAGCAGCTTGTCGATTTCCGGATCGGCCGCCGAGGCGATGGCGCCGCCGAGGCACGACAGGACCAGCGCCGCCAGAGCCAGAACCATCGCTTGAGCGCGGTAATGCATGCGGTTTCCCCCCAGCTGATTCGTCGGCATTCGCCGGATTTCCGCTCTACCAGGGCGATTGTCCGCCGCTTTCGGCGTCCTTGGCAACAGGGTTCGCGCATGGATGCTGCAATGCGCCCGCGGGGCGGTGTCACCGCGGCTGAAACCGGGCCTGCGCCAGGATTTCCGCCGGGGTCATGCCGCTCGCCCGCATGTCGCGGACCGTCAGCGCCCGGTCGCGCTTGGCGAGGCGCCGGCCGGTGCCGTCGGTCAGCAGCGGATGGTGACGATAGCGCGGCGTCGGCAGGCCGAGCAGCGCCTGCAGCACGCGCTGGACATGCGTCGCGGCGGCGAGATCCGCGCCGCGGGTGACCAGGGTCACGCCCTGGATCGCATCGTCGACGGTGACCGCGAGGTGATAGCTCGCCGGGGTGTCCTTGCGCGCCAGCACGACATCGCCGAGCGGCGCCGGATCGGCCTCTATGCCTCGCGGTGCACCGTCCCCGCCTTCCTCGACCCAGTCGAGCCGACCGGTCAATGCCAGCGCCCGCGCGAGATCGAGCCGCAGCGCGTAATCGAGCCCCGCGCGCTGCTTTGCCCTGCGTTCTTGCGGGCCGAGCGCGCGGCAGGTGCCGGGATAGGGCGGCCCCGCCGGCCCGTGCGGCGCCGCGCCGGCGCGCGCGATCTCGGCCGCGATCTCGCGCCGGGTGCAGAAGCAGGGATAGAGCACGCCGAGCGCCTCCAGCCGGTCGAGCGCATGGCGGTAGTCGTCGAAATGCTCGGATTGCCGGCGCACCTTCCCGTCCCAGGCGAGGCCGAGCCAGGCCAGGTCCTCGATGATCGCCGCGGCATACTCCTCGCGGCAGCGGGTCCGGTCGATGTCTTCGAGCCGCAACAGAAACCGCCCGCCCGCACTGCGCGCCGCCCGCCACCCTGCGAGCGCCGAGCAGACATGCCCGAGATGCAGATACCCCGTCGGGCTCGGCGCAAACCGCGTGACGATCATGCCGGCGATCGTCCTGCTTCGCCTGGAGCAAGACATCTGCCACCATAAACGATGGCCGCCGGCGGTCCAACCGCATCGGACGGTGCAGGAGATTTCTCCGGCCATCCACAGGTCATGAGATCGCGTTTCCCGCTGGCTTCGCCGGTTCGTCGGGATCGCTGGACAAGATCGCTCTGCCCGAGTCACTCTCGATCGATGGACAAGAGAGCGTTCAGCGTGCGCGGGATCCTGGCCGGTCAGGCGCCGCAGGACATGCCGGTCACGGTCAAAGGCTGGGTGCGCACCCGGCGGGATTCGAAGGCGGGCATTTCGTTCCTGCACCTGTCGGACGGGTCGTCGTTCCATCCGCTGCAGGTGGTCGCGCCGAAGACGCTGGCCAATTACACCGATGAGGTTCTGCGGCTCACGGCCGGTTGCGCGGTGGCGGCGACAGGGACGATCGTGCCGTCGCCGGCAAAGGGGCAGCCCTTCGAGATGCAGGCGAGCGCGCTCCGCGTGGTCGGCTGGGTCGAGGACCCGGAGACCTATCCGATCCAGCCGAAGCCGCACACCCTGGAGTTCCTGCGCGAGGTGGCGCATTTGCGGCCGCGCACCAACGTGATCGCGGCGGCGACGCGGGTGCGGCACAGCCTGGCGCAGGCGATCCATCGCTTCTTCGACGAGAACGGCTTTTTCTGGGTCAACACGCCGATCATCACCGCGTCCGATGCGGAAGGGGCCGGGGCCTTGTTCCGGGTGTCGGCGCTGGATCTCGCCAATTTGCCGCGCACACCGGAGGGCAAGGTCGATTTCGCGCAGGATTTCTTCGGCCGCGAGGCGTTTCTGACCGTGTCCGGGCAGCTCAACGTCGAGGCGTACTGCCTGGCATTGACCAGGGTCTACACCTTTGGGCCGACCTTCCGCGCCGAGCACTCGAACACCAGCCGCCACCTCGCCGAGTTCTGGATGATCGAGCCGGAGATCGCCTTCGCCGACCTGTCGGACAATGCGGGCTTGGCGGAAGCGCTGCTGAAATACGCCTTCGAGGCGTTGCTGAACCAACGGCAGGAAGACCTCGCCTTCTTCGACGAACGCATCGAGAAGGGGCTGGTCGCGAAGCTGGAAGGGATCGTCGGCTCGGAATTCGTGCGCATGGATTACGGCGAGGCGATCCAGGTGCTCGAGCGGGCGAAGCAGAAGTTCGAGTTCCCGGTCAAATGGGGCATCGACCTGCAATCGGAGCACGAGCGCTACCTGACCGACAGGCACGCGAAAAAGCCGGTCGTCGTGATGAACTATCCGAAGGCCATCAAGGCGTTCTACATGCGCGTCAACGACGGCGGCCGGACCGTCGCGGCGATGGACGTGCTGGCGCCGGGGATCGGCGAGATCATCGGCGGCAGCCAGCGCGAGGAGCGGCTCGAGGTATTGGATGCGCGCATGGCCGAGTGCCATATCGACCGCGAGCACTACGCCTGGTACCGCGACCTGCGCCGCTACGGCACGGTGCCGCATGCCGGCTTCGGCCTCGGCTTCGAGCGCACCCTCGCCTATTCGACCGGCCTCGCCAACGTGCGCGACGCGATCCCCTTCCCGCGCACCCCCGGCAACGCCCGGTATTGAGATACCGCCGATCAGATCGGACCATCCGCTCGTCGCCCCCGCGAAAGCGGGGGTCCAGGGAGACCGCTTGTCGCTTGCCCTGGGTTCCCGCTTTCGCGGGAATGACGATTTGATTTGATCGGATGGTCTTTTAGATCGGCGGCGAGGGGGCGCGCGGTCGGCGTCTGTTCGGTGCTCGACCGCGGCGACCGGATCATCCTGACATATCGCGGCCACGAGGTTGCCTGAGCGAGCTGCCGCCGGCGACGGCTGAGCAGGTCACGATCGCCACCCCGAATCACTGCCCGTCGTAATGCGAAGGACGACAGGTTTCTGGCGATGAATGAGGTGATTTTAGCCTAGTGTTTTGTTTGAAAGGTGTAATTGCAGCTTGGAGATACGATATGAGCGGTAATATTATTTCCTTGGATATGACCATTCATCTGTACAAATCCCCTTCGCAAACGGGCAGAGGCTGTGAAAATCCCGTTTTCATTAACCTTACCGTGTAATGTGGTGTCGAATCTCGGGAGGTACATCATCCGAACGTCGCCCCTGGATATCGTCAGTGGATAAAGCGCTCCGATCGGAGGCTGGGTGCAGTCGCCATCGATTATTTTCGTGAGGGTGAGTTCACCCATGTACTGGCCATCGAACTTGGCCGAGCCCTGCGCGAACGCGACGCTCCCGAGCCCGGCGCCGAGCAGGAGGCCCAATCCCAGCCATCTCTGCATTCCGTTCTTCCCTTTCAGGTTTCGCTTGCAGGTTACAAAGAGCAAAGCCCCGTAACGACTGGTGCCGATGCTTCAGGCAAGGGTGCCTCAAACCAGGAGTTGTCCTAGCGTTACATCCCGCGCGAACCCTGCGCAAGCAGGTCAAGAACCAAGCTCGCCCTTAACGCCGCGCCGGAGGCAGCCTACCCGGCGCCCGCTTTTGCATTCACCGCGGGTGGGTGATCGACCGATCTCGGAAGCTCCACCGAGCGGAAACCGGCAAAGATATCGTCGCCCCCGACGCAGCCCGGCTCGTCCAGGCTGGCCGTCATGGCGGCAGCTGCAGCCGGCCGGGTTTGACGCTTGCGCAGGTTTTGCCGGTCCCGGCATGATGGCGGTGGCTTACCCCTCTTGCGCGAGACGATGCCATGCCCGCCAGGCCCGCGCTGATCGTAACTGCCGACAGCATCACCCGAATCGGCCCCGAGGCCAGGGGTGCGGTCGTCGTCAACGGCTCGCATGGCGGCGTCTATGCGGCGTATGCGGCGGCAAAGCTCGGCGTCGCCGCGGCGATCTTCAACGATGCCGGGATCGGGCGCGACCATGCCGGCATTGCCGGGCTCGACTATCTGGCGCAGCTCGGCATTCCGGCGGCCGCGGTCGGGCACATGACGGCGCGCATCGGCGACGGCGCCGATATGATGGCGCGCGGCGTCGTCACCCATGCAAACCTCCCGGCGGCGGCACTCGGCTGCCGGGCGGGCGTCGCCTGCCGCGACGCCGCCGGCGCGCTGGCGCAGGCAGAAGCGGGCGGGCCGGAGCCGCCGCCGGCGCTCGAATCGGTGTTTCTGCTGATCGCCGAGCCGCCGGCCGTGTGGGCGCTCGACTCGGCCGCGGCGGTCGCCCCCGATCATGTCGGCGCGATCGTCGTCACCGGATCGCATGGCGGGCTGTTGGGCGGCAAGCCGGAGACCGCGCTCAAATACGATGCCCTCGCGGCGCTCTTCAACGATGCCGGGATCGGCATCGACCAAGCCGGCATCACCCGGCTTCCGGCGCTCGACGCACGCGGCATCGCCGCCGCCACCGTCGCCGCCGCGAGTGCCCGCATCGGCGATGCCCGCTCGACCTATGAGGATGGTATCCTGTCCCACGTCAACGCCAGCGCCGCGGCACTCGGCTTGGCAGCGGGCATCAGCGCGCGCGAGTTTGTCGCCATCGTCCGCAGCACCGCCGCCGCGGGTCAAGCCCGCGGCCTAAAAGCCCACGACCGGGAGAAACACGCATGAGCGAAGCCGACCGCGCCAGCAACCGCCCCTCCGGCCGCATGAATGGCGGCCGCGCCATGGCCGAGATGCTGCGGCTCGCCGAGGTCGGGCCGATGTTCGGCATGGGCGGCTTCCAGCTGCTGCCGTTCTACGACGCGCTGGCCCAGCTCGGCATGCGGCATTTCCTGATCAACGACGAGCGCTGCGGCGCCTTTGCCGCCGAAGCCTATGCGCGGGTCACCAACCGGCCGGGGATCTGCGACGGCACCCTCGGACCCGGCGCCACCAACCTCGTCACCGGCCTGATCGAGGCGCTGAACGCCGGAACGCCGATCGTGGCGTTTGCCGGCGACACCAACCGCGCCCATTCCTGGAAGAACATGACCCAGGAATGCCGCCAGGTCGAAATCCTGCGGCCGGCGGTCAAGGAACTGATCCGGGTCGAGCAGACCGCGCGCGTGCCCGAGCTCTTGCGCCGCGCCTTCGCGGTGGCGACCTCGGGCCGGCCGGGGCCGGTCCTCGTCGATGTGCCCGAGGATGTCTGCCACGGCGAGCATGATTTCGCCGCCGAGGATTTTGCGATCGACCCGACGACCTTGCGCGCACCGGCGCGGCGCATCCGGCCCGACCGCGCCGACATCAGCCGCGCCGCGGCCCTGATCGCTCGCGCCAGGCGGCCGCTGATCCTGGTCGGCGGCGGCATCCATCTCTCGGCCGGCTACGAGGCGCTGCTCGCGCTCGCCGAGGCGCAGTCGATCCCGGTCGCGCACACGATGAGCGGCAAGGGCGGCATCCCTTGCACGCACCCGCTCTCGGCCGGCCTCTTCGGCCGCTATTCGCGGATTTCGAACGAATTGATCGAGGCGTCGGACTGTCTTGTCGTCGTCGGCTGCAAGCTCGGCGAGATCGCCACCAGGCGCTATGCGCTGCCGGCGCGATCGATCCCGCTCATTCATCTGGAGATTGTCGCCGAGGAGATCGGCCGCTGCCTGCCGGCCGAGGCGGCATTATGGGGTGACGCCCGCGCCGGGCTCGAGGACCTCGCCGAAGCCCTTGCCGAGGACGGCCGGCATGCCCGCGCCGCACATGCCGGCTATATCGCCGAGATCCCCAGGCGGATGGCGGCGTGGCGGGACGAGGCCGCGCCCCGGCTCGATTCGGCGGAGCGGCCGATCCACATGGCGCGGCTTTGTCGAGAGCTGAACCGGGCCTTGCCGGCCGACAGCATCCTTGTCGCCGATGGCGGTTTTGCCGGGCATTGGACCGGCCTTCTCTACGATACCAAGACCGCCGGGCGGCATTTCATCCCCGACCGCGGTCTGGCCTCGATCGGCTATGGGCTGCCCGGCGGGATCGGGGCAGCACTCGCGGCACCCGCCACCCCGGTCGTCTCGATCACCGGCGACGGCGGCTTCAACATGATGCTGGGCGAGCTCGAAACCGCACGCCGGGCCGGGATCGGGCTGACCATCGTCGTCGTCAACAACGCCGCCTCGGGTTATGTCAAGGCGCTGCAATACGCGATGTTCCGCGGCCGCTACCAATCCTCCGACCTGGTCGAGATGGATTACGCCGCGATCGCCCGCGCGATGGGCTGCAACGGGATCCGCGTCGAGGACCCGGACCGGCTCGCGGCCGCGCTGGCGACCGGTCTCGCCGAGCGCACCCGCCCGACGGTGCTCGATGTCATCGTCACCCGCGACCCCGCCCGCATGCTGCCCGCCGTCGACAACCGCACCGTCGAGATCAGGCAGGGCGACCGGGTCGCCTGATCACGGCACGCCGCCGCATGCCGAGGCTCACGTCCCCGCGCCCCCCGGAAACACGCGGGATCTCCCCGCCGGCGGTTTTGTTACTATATCAGCCGAGGCGGCAATTGCCGGGCTAATACCGGGAACGGCGGCGCCGCTCGGAGTTGATGATGCCGATACGACAGCTCGAAGCGTTGATGTGGGCGCAGGCTTGCGAGGCGATGGAACGGGCTCAGCACCTGCATCGCCAGTTCTTTCATCGCGGTCATGCAACGCCGAACTGGGAGGCGCCGTGCGACATCTTCGAGACCGACGACACCTTGACGATCGTCATCGCCCTGCCCGGGGTCGAGCCCGACCGGATCGCGGTGACGCTCAGCGCCGGCGTGCTGATCGTCAGCGGCGAGCGGCCGCTGCCGCGCGAGCTGGATCATGCCAGGATCCATCGCCTGGAAATACCGCATGGCCATTTCGAGCGGCGGATCGAATTGCCGGCCGCGCGGTTCGAGATTTCCGGGCGGCATCTCGCCGATGGCTGCCTGATGGTGCAGCTGCACAAGGTTCGATGAGCCGGCAACGCCCGGCGCGCCGATAATTTCGCGCGAATAATTTTTCGAGGACATCCCGATGCCATTGGAGGACCGAGAACTGCGCGCGGCGGAAACCGCCGCACCCCCGCCCACCGGCGCCATCGAGGCGGCGCTGGCCGGGATTCCGGCATTGGCGCCGGATGCAATGATCCTGCTGCCGATGCGCAGCCTCGTGCTGTTTCCCGGGACGGTGCTGCCGGTGACGCTCGGGCGCCAGCGCTCGATCGCGGCGGTCCAGGCGGCGATCCGGCTCAGCCGTCCGGTCGGGGTCATCTTGCAGCGCGACCCCGCGACCGAGGACCCGATCCATGTCGATCTGCATCGCATGGGCACCGAGGCGAACATCCTGCGCTATCTGACCAGCCCCGACGGTCAGCATCATGCGATCTGCCAGGGCGAGCGGCGCTTTCGCATCCTCGACTTTCTCGACGGCTATCCGTTCCTCGCGGCGCGGGTCGAGCGCATCCAGGAGGCCGAGGCCGCGACCAAGGACGTCGAGGCGCGGATGCTCAATCTGCGCAATCAGGCGATGGAGGTCGTGCAACTGCTGCCGCAGACCCCGCCCGAACTGGTCAACGCCCTGCAATCGGTCGGCTCGGCCGCGCAGCTTGCGGATCTGATCGCCAGCTTCATGGACATCACCCCGACGGAAAAGCAGGAGATCCTCGAAACCGTCGACATCGAGCGCCGGCTCGACCGGGTGTCGGCCCTGCTCGTCTACCGCATCGAGGTATTGCGGCTGTCGCAGCAGATCAACGAGCAGACCAAAGGGAAGCTCGACGACCGTCAGCGCGAGTTCCTGCTGCGCGAGCAGCTGAAGACGATCCAGAAGGAACTCGGCGAGGGCGACGACGCCAAGAGCCAGGAGATCGCCGAGCTGGCCAAGAAGATCGCCGATGCGAAGATGCCGGCCGAAGTCGAGGCGCAGGCGAAACGCGAGCTCGCACGGCTCGAACGGATGCCCGAAGCGGCCGGCGAATATTCGATGGCGCGGACCTATCTCGAATGGCTGACCGAGCTGCCGTGGTCGGTCGAATCCGGCACCCCGATCGACATCGCCGAGGCGCGCCGCACCCTCGACGCCGATCATTACGGGCTGGCCAAGGTCAAGCGGCGCATCCTCGAATATCTCGCGATCCACAAGCTGAACCCCGGCGGCCGCAGCCCGATCCTGTGCTTTGTCGGCCCGCCCGGCGTCGGCAAGACCTCGCTCGGCCAGAGCATCGCCCGGGCGACCGGCCGGAAATTCGTCCGGGTCAGCCTCGGCGGGGTGCATGACGAAGCCGAGATCCGCGGTCATCGGCGCACCTATATCGGGGCATTGCCGGGAAACATCATCCAGAGCATCCGCCGGGCCGGCAGCCGCGATTGCGTGATGATGCTGGACGAGGTCGACAAGCTCGGCCACGGCATCCAGGGCGATCCGGCCTCGGCATTGCTCGAAGTGCTCGACCCCGAGCAGAACGGCACCTTCCGCGACAATTATCTCGGCGTGCCGTTCGATCTGTCGCGGGTCATGTTCATCACCACGGCGAACGTGCTCGATACGGTTCCGGGCCCGTTGCGCGACCGCATGGAGATCATCGACCTGCCCGGCTACGTCGAGGACGAGAAGCTCGAAATTGCCCGCCGCTACCTCGTCGACCGCCAGCTCGCGGCCAACGGGTTGCGGGCGGAGCAGGCCGAGATCGGCGAGGCGGCATTGCGCGCGATCATCCGCGACTACACGCGCGAGGCCGGCGTGCGCCAGCTCGAGCGGGAGATCGGCGCCGTGCTGCGCAATGTCGCGATGCGCATCGCCGAAGCGAGCGCCCAGCAGGTCCGGATCGAGCCCGGCGATTTGCCGGAGATCCTCGGGCCGCCGCGCTTCGAAAGCGAGGTCGCGATGCGCACCAGCATCCCCGGCGTTGCCACCGGTCTCGCCTGGACCCCGGTCGGCGGCGACATCCTGTTCATCGAGGCGACCCGAACCCCGGGCGGCAACCGGCTGATCCTGACCGGGCAACTCGGCGAAGTCATGCGCGAGAGCGCGCAGGCGGCGCTGACCCTGGTCAAGGCGAGGGCGTCGCGCCTCGATCTCGACCCGGCGATGTTCGAGAAGAGCGACATCCACATCCATGTCCCGGCCGGCGCCATCCCGAAGGACGGGCCGAGCGCCGGGGTGGCGATGTACACCGCGCTGGTCTCGCTGCTGACCAACCGCACGGTGCGCAGCGACACCGCGATGACCGGCGAGATCAGCCTGCGCGGCCTGGTGCTGCCGGTCGGCGGCATCAAGGAAAAGGTCACTGCCGCCGCGCGTGCCGGGCTCGCCGCGGTGATCCTGCCGGCGCGCAACCGCCGCGATTACGACGAGATCCCCGAGAGCGCGCGCGACAGCCTGCGCTTCACCTGGGCCGAGCGGATCGAGGACGTCACCGAAGCCGCCCTCGAACCGGCGCCCGCCTCGCCGGCCCGCGCCGCGTAGGGCGGGTGCAACCCGCCGCACCGGCCGCGCCCGCTGGCGGGTTGCGCGGCGCTCCGCCCGCCCTGGGGTCAAAACCCGATCAGCCCGCTCGTCCCAATTGGCGGGCGGGTGGCAAGCCGCGCCTCCCCAGTGCGCCGCCGGGCGACGCCTTCGCGCCGAAACCGGACGTTAGACTACCCGTGGAGGCAGATCGAAATCCGCCATCCAGAGCAGGGCGCTGATCGGAAGCGAGGATTTGGGCAGTTCGTTTAACAAGCATGCGGAGGACGACCTTAGATAATGTATGATTGTTTGTCCGTCTTCCCCGCCACGATTGCAAAACGTCAATCGGCGTCGAGAGCGGCAACGGGGCTGCGAGGTTGCGAAGGTGCCGACTACAGAAGAGTACGGGACAGCGGCGGTCCGGCACTTGGCAGATGCCCAAATTCTGGCCACGAGAAAACGGTGGGCGGGAGCGGGGCATCTCGTCGGCTTTGCCGCGGAGTGCGCGATTAAGCACCGAATCGAGACTTTGCGGCCTGAGCAAGGGGCCCCACACGGCCACTTCCCCGAAATCCTGAACGCTGCTAGGCGTCACCTCTCAAAAAGGCGCGATACCACGATCCACGCCGTTTTGAAGATGACCAATCTGATGGAGGGTTGGGACATATCACTCCGCTACTCGCGCGACGACGCGGTAGACGAAGCAAAGTACGTGCTATGGCGCGATCACGCGGTACGCCTGGTCAGCGCCGCCGGTCTTCGCCGGTCAAGTTGAGGCAGCCAAATGCGCGGCGCACGAATTATCCGATACGACAACGCCCTTCCGCTCTTCGTGGAAATCGTTGGCAACTACTTAGGCGAGAGCGGCTTTAGGAGAAACGCATTCCTCCGAGACGCTGATGGCGTCTTGACGCTCGTGGTTCGGGGCAGGTCAAAGCTGAGCTACGGTCTCGATTAGAAGCAGAAGTAAGGGAAAAGCTCGGAAGCTATGCAGCGGCAGCCCCGGTCGCCACACCTTCGGAGTTGATGAACTCCAAGCTAGCCGACTACACCCTTGATCAGTGGGAGTTCGTGAACAATCGTTTCGTACGGCTAATTGAGAGGCAACTCGTCGGCCAGGACTGGGTGCGAGGGATACAACCACGAATCCCGCGTGTGCCAGCCGTTGTGGTGTTCGCGAGCCAGAAAGGAGGGGTGGGCCGATCCACTGCCCTAGCTGTGGCTGCAACGGAATTCGCTTATCGTGGCAAATCAATCCTCGCGATCGATCTCGATCTTGAAGCGCCTGGGTTAGGTGGAATGTTGCTTCCAGCCGACGAACTGCCGGCATTTGGTGCCCTCGATTATTATGTCGAAAGCGGTCGAGGACCAATTGACGAGGCCTTTTTCAGCAACATGGTTTCGATAAGCCCACTAGCGCGCGGGACGGGCCGCGTAATGGTGGTTCCGGCAGCCGGGCAGAGATGCCGAGAATTTCCACAGAACGTGATTGGGAAGATATCGCGTGCCTACCTCGAAGATATCGACGAAGCCGACGGAGAGCCCAGGACGCTCACGTTTTTAGATCGAACCCGAAACATGGTCAGTGGGCTTTGCGAGCGCGATAGCTATGACGCTGTATTTGTAGACGCACGAGCAGGACTCAATGAAACGACTGCGGCTACAATCCAGGGCCTTGGTGCGGATATCCTGTTTTTTGCCGTTGATACCCCGCAAACCTGGGAAGGGTATCGATTTTTCTTAGCGCACCTCGCAAGATTTAAGCCTCGCAAAGCCGTGGATGGGGAAGACTGGCGATATCGGCTCAAAATGGTGCACGCGAAAGCAGCGGCTGATCCTCAATCGTGGGCCGATTATAGAGACAATTCTTTTGAGTTATTTGCTGAACATCTTTATGATGAACTCGACGAGACTAAAGTATCGAAAGACGCAGCGTTTGGATTTGACATCGACGATCGCGAAGCACCTCATTACGCATGGCCGATCCTGATCGACCCGACTTATTATCATTTTGACCCGGTGGGACATCGGGAACAGCTTAGTGAGTTGATTTATATGAGAACGTTTAGCTCTCTAATTACGGGTTTAGGTGAGAGAGTGGGATTATCCGAATGACAATACAACCTGCGGATATCGACGCCATTCGCACGGTCTTACGCGCGCTTGATCCGAAATCCTCGGCAAGTGCGGCCGCCCCTTTGCCGCCCGATGAGCTTTATGCGCCCGCCGCCCATGCGAATGCTCTCGACCCGGCGAGACCTCTCGTAGTCGGCAATCGGG
Organism: uncultured Alphaproteobacteria bacterium; assembly: GCA_963814865.1. Classification (GTDB taxonomy): domain Bacteria; phylum Pseudomonadota; class Alphaproteobacteria; order ATCC43930; family CGMCC-115725; genus AP-15. Next base: position 44,131 of record CAWFEN010000012.1, read on the forward strand.
GAGTAGGCAAGAGTGTGTGGTCTGGCGTTCTCGCAGATGAAATGACGAGGGTCGCAATTGCGCCCTATTATCCACGGTTGAAATTAAATCAATTTACCGTGAAGCTTGGCTTTCACGAACATGCGGGACGTATTACCGGAGATATGGCGCCATCGCCGAGAGTTTTAGATAACTTGTTATCTAGAGGAGTGAACCCAGAGGATATTTGGACGGCAGTTCTCTTGCGTGCGGTGGCCGGTGAATCGCACTTGCGCGTACCCGAACGCTTGGGCGACACAGTCGCCTGGGTGGCCGCGAACGTAGAAGACGCGGAGGCGGCGCTACGAACAGCAGACGCTCATTTTTTGAAGAACGAGCTACAATTTCTTCTAGTCTTTGATGCCCTAGATAGGCTTGGAAATACCTGGGAGGTGATCCGGCCACTGTCAGTAGGTATTTTGCGGCTCGCACTTGGAATGAGCGGCTACCGGGCCATGAAAGCAAAGGTGTTCATGCGAACGGATCAGGCCAAAGACGAAAAGCTTTTCCAATTTCCCGATGCGTCAAAAATGCTAGCGGCGCGTGTCGATCTCGCCTGGCACGCCACGGAACTTTACGGGTTGCTTTTCGGCATGCTCGACCGCAGCAGCCATGCGGGAACTTGCTTTAAGCGGATTGTACGCTCCGTACTGGGCAGGGGCAGTAACGCCGAAAACATCGAAGACCCAGGTCAGCAAATGGCCGTCTTCAAACTCTTGGCCGGTGAATATATGGGCTCGGACCGTCGCCGGGGACGAACTTATACCTGGCTCATCGATCATTTGGCCGATGCTTTTCACGAGACGACACCCCGGAGCTTTTTGATAACTATCCAGCGAGCATCCAGTACCCGAAATCGACCATCTGGAACCGTAATAGATCATTACGGGATTCGGGAAGGGGTGCAGCAAGCCTCGGAAGTTAGGGTAAATCAGCTGCAAGAGGACTATCCGTGGATTCGCACCGTGCTGGAGCACCTTGAGGGGCTAGAGGTGCCGTGCACGCCCACTATGTTTGTCGGCCGGTGGCGCGACAGAAAGACGATCGACAGCATCAATCACATCGATAGCGACCGACCCGGCCCGATCGAGTTAGAGCAAGCGGGGATTGATCGAGAGGCGGCTCTTCTGGAGGCCTTAAAAAATATTGGCGTGGTCGAAGAGCGGTCTGCGGATCGAATCAACATGCCTGATATATTTCGCGTCGCCGCTAAAATTAAGCGGCGCGGCGGTGTCAGGCCGCCTCGACGGTGAGGCCTCTCCGAGTTCCAGCTAAGCCCCTCCCGGAACGGCAGATTAGGGGGCATAACTCGCCCTCGCGATCGCTTCCCCGAGCGTCCGCCAGGGCTGGGAGGCGTCAAGCTGGTTGGGTTTTGACCCTGCGGCGTCCGATTTTCCATCGAACCGGTAACGGGGTCCGGAAGGCGGGAAAGGGAGTCCGGGTCCTTGCAAAAGAACAAACCATGAATTACATTTATGCCGGGCACCAGGCCCACTCGCCGTTCGGGAGCGCCCCCTTTGACGGAAGCCGTTACTCGAGCCGTGTTCGCCACCCTGTTATTGCCTGTTTTCCAGACCCGGAATCAAATAATATCAGATGCTTGCTCCTGATCTCTTTTTCGCCGCGCGCGAGGCGAACGGGTGCTTCGCCCAGGAAAAATTCCGGCACCCCGCGCGACCGGCCGCGCGGCACCCCCAATGACGAGATTGCGGAACGCGCCGGCGAGGGGCTCAGGTTTTCGCCGGCTGCGGCTTGGCGGCCGATTTGCCGGCGCCCTTCTTTTTCTGCTTGGGCTTCTTCGCTTCCCGGCTGGTCCGCTTCTGCTCCTTGTTGGCCACGACATCCTCCTCCTGATGCTGTCCGCCTGCGAATATGCGTCGAATGGGCGCCGATGCAACCGGCTATTGCGGGACAGGCTGCGTCCACCGCTTGGCGGCAACGCCCGCATCGGCGCCGGCGGCGGCTTTGGCGAGGGCGGCGGCGAGCGCCGGGCTCGGCCAGGCGAGACCCGCTGCCGCTTCATAGGCGCGGCAGCCGCGCAGCACCGCGAGGTCGTCATAGAGCGGTCCCGTCACCTGGAGCCCGATCGGCAGCCCCTCGGTGAAGCCGCAGGGGATCGAGCAGGACGGGTTCCTGGTCAGGTTGAACGGGTAGGTATAGGGCATCCAGGTCGTGAAATTGTTGGGGTTCGGCATGTCGTCGTCGCGCGGGTCGGCATAGGCCGCCGCGATCGGCATGGTCGGCGACAGCAGCAGGTCGAAGCGGTCGAAAAAGCGCCGCAGGCCCTGGCCGAGCGCGGCCCGCTTGCCGACCGCCTCGACATACTGCTCCAGCGTCACCGCCGCGCCGCGCCGGCAGAGCGCGACGAGACCCGGGTCCATCACCGCCACCCCTGCCGGGGTCTGCGCCCGCAGCAACGCCCAGAACCCGGCCAGCGACAATGTCTGGAACACCCGGCCCGGCGATTCGGCAAACGGGTCGGCGGGCTCGACCACGGCGCCGAGCTCGGCAAAGATCTGCGCCGCGCGCTCGACCGCCGCGCGCACCGCCGGCGCCGGCTCGGCATAGCCGAGCGTCGGCGACAACGCCACGCGCACGCCCGCCAGCGGCTTGCCGGCCAAGGACTGGGCAGGCGCGCCCTCGGCCACGCGCTCGCGATAGGCGATGCCGTCATCGGGCAGGCTGTGCCAGTCGCGCGAATCCGGCCCCTTCGCCGCATCGAGCATCAGCGCCGCGTCATCGACGTTGCGCGCCATCGGCCCGACATGGGCGACGTCGCCGAAGGCCGATGGCGGGTACACGGCGACCCGGCCAAAGGTCGGCTTGAAGCCGACGAGACCGCAAAAGGATGCCGGGATGCGGATCGAGCCGCCGGCATCGGTGCCGACCGCGAGCGGGCAGAGGCCGGCCAGGACGGCGACGGCGCTGCCGCCGCTGCTGCCGCCCGGCGTGCGTGCGAGGTCCCACGGGTTGCGCGTGATCCCGCTGAGCGGCGAGTTGGTCACCGCCTTCCAGCCGAATTCCGGTGTCGTCGTCTTGCCGAAAAAGACCGCGCCATGCGCGCGCAGCCGCTGGGTGATCGGCGAATCCTCGTCCCAATCCTGGTTGGGGTCGATCGTGCGCGAGCCGACGAGACGCGGCCAGCCGCGGGTCAGCAACGTATCCTTGATCGCCACCGGGACGCCGTCGAGCAGCCCTTGCGGCGCGCCCTTTTGCCAGCGCGCTTCCGAGGCGCGCGCCATCGCCATCGCCGTCTCGGGGTCGTAGAGCACGAAGGCGTTGACTGCTCCCTCGTAGCGTTCGAGCCGCGCCAGGGTCTCGCTCGCGACCTCGACCGGGGACAGTTCCTTGCTGCGATAGAGCGCCAGCAGGCGCGTCGCCGGCAGGAAGGCGATTTCGTCGGTCATGCGGGTTTCCTTCAGGTCACGGCCACGACGTTTTCGAGCGGCTCGCCGCGCACGAAGCGGTCGATGTTGCGGGCAACGTCGCGCGAGCGCCGCTCGACCGTGCCCGCGGTCCAGGGCGAGCAATGCGGCGTCATCACCACGTTCGGCAATTCATGGAACGGATGACGCGATGGGCGCGGCTCGGGTTCGTCGGCGCTCGGGTAGCGCCACCAGGTGTCGAGCGCGGCGCCGCCGATGACCCCGTCGCGCAGCGCGCGATAGAGCGCATCCTCGTCGGCGACGGGACCGCGCGCCAGGTTGATCAGAAAGGCGCCGGGCTTCATCGCCGCGAGCCGGCGGGCGTCGATCAGGCCGCGAGTCTCCGGCGTCAGCGCGCAACTGAGGACGACGATGTCGGATTCGGCGAGCATCCTGTCGAGATCGGCGAGCGGGAAGACGCGTTCGACCGATGGCGGCTTCTCGCGCGGCGTGCGATTGGCGGCGAGCACGCGGCAGCCGAGGGCGGCGGCGCGCCAGGCGACCTCGCGGCCGATATGGCCGAGCCCGACGATGCCGACGGTCTGTCCGGCGATCTCGCCGCGCAGCGGCCCGCCGGCGAGCGGGCTCCAGCGCCACGATCCGGCCCGAAACGAGGTCGCGATCTCGGGAAAGCGATGCCGCCAGGCCAGCATCGCCATGATCGCGAATTCGCCCAGCGCCGGCTCGTGGCCGTAGGCGTTGCACAGCGTGACGCCCCGCGGCAATGCCGACGCATCGATCGCATCGGTGCCGGCGAGCGGCACCTGCACCAGCCGCAGCAGCGGCGCCGGCGGATACCCCGCCGGCCATGCCCCGGTCAGCACGATGTCAGCGTCGGCCAGTGCTGCCGCGACCGCGGCGCGGTCACCGTCATCGGCGAGGATCTCGACAACTATGCCGGTCTCGAAATATCCGGCGATCCGCTCGGCTTGCGACGCGGCGAAAGCGCCGAGAAACAGCGCTTTCACGGCAGCACCATGTGCGCGGCGATATGGCCCGCGCGCAGGAGCGAGATCGGGATATCCACCCGACGCGCCTCGACCGATCGGATCTTCATCGAAAATTTTGTCCCTTTTGCCGTGGCGCGAGATTATCGCGGCCGGCCGCGATGCGCGACGGACATTCGGGAACCGCCTGTGGAGACGGGGCTCACTCGGCCGTCTGCGTCGGGTTACAATGAGTTCGTGACCCGGTCCGTTCCTGCCGCGCTGCTCGTTGCCGCCGTGCTCGTTCTGACCGCCTGCGTGCCGACCCGCAATCAGGCCGGTCCGGGCGGCTATCCGGCCAGGCCCGCTATCGTCATCGTGCGGCCGTTCGAGGCATCGGAAAGCGTCGTCGTCCTCGACCCCAGTTTCGGTTTTTCGCTTCAGCGCGGCATGCCCGGCGTGCCGCGCACCGAGCGGGCGGCGGCGGTCGAACGGGCGGTCGCGGCCAATCTGTCGGATGCGCTGACCGACGAGTTGAAAGCGGCGGGCCTCGACGCGGTTTCGGTCTCCGCGGCGGCATCTCCACCGGCGGCCAACGCGCTGGTCGTCAGCGGCGTCTTCCGCCGGATCAATGAAGGCCTGCGCCGCCGCGTCGGCCAGGTGGCGCCCGGTGCCGGGGCGAGCCGAATCGTCGCCGACGTGCAGATCGACTACACGGCGCCGGGATCGGCCGCCCGCCAACTCCTCGCCCTGCACGCCGATTCCGAGGAACCTGCCGATGGTGATCCGTCTCGTTCACCCGCGGCAGCCGGCAGCGCCGACGAATTTCATGGCATGCGGGTCGCCGACGTCGATGCCGATGCCCGGCGGGTCGGCCGGACGATCGCGCAATCGGTGATCGATCTTGCGCGGCGGGTAAACTGGCTCGGACCGGGACGCTGACAGGGTCACGCGCGGCGCGCGGCGAAATCGATCCGCGGGTCGATCAGCATATAGGTCAGATCGCTGACCAGCTTCAGCACCAGGCCGATCAAGGTGTAGATGTAGAGCGTGCCGAACATGATCGGGTAATCGCGGTTGATCGCCGCCTCGAAACCCAACAGCCCGAGACCGTCGAGCGAAAAGATGACCTCGATCAGCAGCGATCCGGTGAAGAGGATGCCGACCAGCGCGGCCGGAAACCCGGCGACGACCAGAAGCATCGCGTTGCGAAAGACATGGCCATAGAGAACCCGGCGCTCGGAGAGCCCCTTGGCGCGCGCGGTCAACACATATTGCTTGTTGATCTCTTCGAGAAAGCAGTTCTTGGTCAGCATCGTCAAAGTTGCGAACCCCGAGATCACCAGGGCGGCGATCGGCAGCGCGATATGCCAGAAGTAATCGCCGATGCGCATCGGCCAGGACAAAGACGACCAATTGTCGCTGACGAGGCCGCGCAGCGGAAAGATCGACAGATAGCTGCCGCCCGCGAACAGCACGATCAGCAAGACGGCGAACAGGAAGCTCGGCACCGCATAGCCGACGATGATGACCCCGCTCGTCCACACATCGAACCGGCTGCCGTCGCGGACCGCCTTGCGAATCCCGAGCGGGATCGAAACCAGGTAGGTGATCAGGGTCGTCCACAACCCGATCGAGATCGACACCGGCAATTTCTCTTTGATCAGGTCGATGACGCGCTGATCACGAAAAAAACTGGTGCCAAAATTGAAGGTCGCATAGTTGCGCACCATCAATAACAGGCGGGTGAGCGGCGGCTGGTCGAAGCCGTATTGCTTTTCGAGCTGTCTGATCAGAGCGGGGTCGAGGCCGCGCGCGCCGCGATAGCGCAGATTGGCGCCGCCCGCCTGCAGCTTGATCTCGCCGGCGCCGCCGCTGACCCGCTCGGTGGCGCTGACCGCTTCTCCTTTGAGGCGCGCGATCATCTGCTCGACCGGCCCGCCGGGGGCGGCCTGCACGATAACGAAGTTCACCACCATGATCGCAAACAAGGTCGGGATGATCAGCAGGATGCGGCGCAGCGCATAGGCGATCATGCGACGCCCCAGGTCGGCCCATTGCCCCCGCCCACCCGGCCATAGGGCTCGACAAGACGGGTGAGGGCGGCGCGTCCGCTCACTGCTTCACCACCGCGCCCTTCTTGGCTTCGACCGATTTTGCGGCGGTTGGATCGACCCACCAAGTGTCGAAATCCACCGCATATTTGGGCGAGATCGCGGGGCGGCGGAACTTGTCCCAGTAGGCGACGCGAAACGCCGACAAATGAAAGTTCGGGATCACGTAGTAGCCGTATTGCAGCACCCGGTCGAGCGCACGGGCATGGGCGACGAGGCTCGGCCGGTCGGGCGCCCGGACCAGCTCCCCGATCAGCGCGTCGATGACCTTGCTCTTGACGCCGAGCAGGTTGCGGCTACCCGGCTGGTCGGCGGCCTGCGAGCCCCAATATTCCCGCTGCTCATTGCCGGGCGACAAAGATTCCGGGAACAGCACGATGGTCATGTCGAAGTCGAACGTCTCCATCCGCCTCTCATACTGCGCAGTGTCGACGGTGCGCACCCGCGCGGTGATCCCCATCCGCTTGAGATTGTCGGCAAAGGGCAGCACGATCCGCTCGAATTGCGGGTTGTCGAGCAGGATCTCGAACTCGAAAGGCTGGCCGGTCTCGTCGTTGACGAGCTTTTCGCCTTTGAAGGTCCAGCCCGCCGCCTTCAACAATTTCAGCGCGGCGCGCAACCCGTCGCGGATGTTGCCGGAGCCGTCATATCTGGGCGGATCGTATTCGGTGGTGAACACCGCATCCGGGATCTGCCCGCGGAATTTTTCGAGGATCGCCAGTTCCTGCCCCTGCGGCACCCCGGTCGCCGCCAGCTCGGAATTGTCGAAATAGCTGCGCGTGCGCTGATAGGCGCCGTAGAACAAATTCTTGTTCGACCATTCGAAATCGAAGGCGTAGGCGAGCGCGTCGCGCACCCGCGGGTCCTGAAAGATCGGCCGCCGCAGATTATAGCCGAAGCCCTGCATCCCGCTCGGCAGCTGGTTCCGGATCTCTTCCTTCTTGATCAGGCCGGCGCGCAGGGCCGGGCCATCATAGCCGGTCGCCCAATCCTTCGAGGAATTCTCGAGGCGGACATCATATTGCCCGGCCTTGAACGCTTCGAGCGCGATCGTCGCATCGCGGTAATAATCGTAGCGGATGCTGTCGACGTTGAACCGGCCCTTGTTGACCGGCAGATCGGCGCCCCAGTAATCGGCCACCCGGCGATAGGTGATCGAGCGGCCGGGATCGACCTTTTCGATCTTGTAAGGCCCGCTGCCGAGCGGCGGATCGAGCGTCGTCTTGGTGAAATCGCGCCCGGACCAATAGGCCTTGGACAGCACGGGCATCTCGCCGATGATCTGCGGCAGCTCGCGGTTATCCGCCGATTTGAAATAAAACCGGACGGCGCGTTCGCCCTCTTTCGCCACCCGGGTCACGTCGCGGTAGTAGGAGCTGTACATCGGCTGCCCCTTCGCCCGCAATGTCTCGAAGGTCCACACCACATCGTCGGGCGTCATCGGCGTGCCGTCGTGAAACCGCGCTCCCTGGCGCAGGGTGTAGAGCACCGAGAGCTTGTCGGGGGCGAGCTGGGCGCTCTCCGCGGCGAGGCCGTACTCGCTGCCGGGCTCGTCCTCGGAAGCGGCCATCAGCGTGTCGAAGATCATGCCGATGCCGGCCGCCGGCACGCCCTTGATGACGAAGGGGTTGAGCGTGTCGAAGGTGCCGATCGCGGAAAAGCGCATCGTGCCACCCTTCGGCGCCTGCGGGTTGGCGTAGTCGAAATGGGTGAACCCGGGGCCGTATTTCAGGTCGCCGAACAGCGACATGCCGTAGGTCGCGATCGCCTGCGCCGCTCCCGCGGCAACGGCGAGCGACAGCAACAGACCGACCGCGATTGCCACGCCTCTGCGCATCACCTCACTCCTCGCGATCGCCTCGATCGTCGAGCAGAGCGAGCGCCGCCGCGTAGGCCCGGCGGTCGCCGGCGACCAGGACGCGACCGTCGGAGGCAAGGTCGAGGGCTGCTCCGCGCCAATCGCCGGCTACGCCCCCCGCCCCTTCGACGATCGGGATCATCGCGCAGAAATCGTAGGGCTTGAGGCTGGCTTCAAGAACGAGATCGACAAAGCCGGCGGCGAGCAGCCCATAGGCATAGCAATCGGCGCCAAAGCGGCTCAGCTTGACTGCTGCTGAAACTCGGGCGAAAGCCGCGGCATCGCGTCCGGTGAACATGTCGGGCGTGGTGGCAAAAAGGGTGGCGGCGGCCAGCGCAGGGCAGGTGCGGCAGCGGATCGCCGCGCCGTTCAGGGTCGTCGGCCGCCCGGCCGCGCCGACCCAGCGCTCGCGCAGGATCGGCTGGTCGATGATGCCGAGGATCGGGCGCCCGGCTTGCGTCAGCGCGATCAATGTGCCGAACAGCGGGACCCCGCTGATGAAGGATTTCGTCCCGTCGATCGGGTCGAGCACCCAGACGAGCTCGGCATCCTCGCGGACGCGTCCGAACTCCTCGCCGATGATGCCGTGACCGGGAAAGCGGTGCTCGATCAGATGCCGCATAGCCCGTTCGGCGGCACGGTCGGCAGCGGTTACCGGGGTCAGGTCGGGCTTGTCGTCGACCGCCAGCGGCGTTCGGAAATAGGGCCGGATCGCCGCGCCGGCGGCATCGGCCAAATCGGCTGCGAGCGCCAGATAGTCATCGATCCCGGTCGGCGTCACCGGGCTCTTTCCGCAAAGCCTATTTCAGCGATTGCAGATAGGCGATGACGTCGGCACGGTCCTGTGCCTTGGGGAACCCGACAAAGGTCATCTTGGTGCCCGGAGCGAAGTGCTGCGGGTCGTCGAGCCATGCATTGAGCTTTTCCGGGTCCCATTTCTGGCCCTTATCCGCCGACAATGCGGACGAGAACGCATAGCCGCCGCGGTCCTCGGCGATCGGGCCGCCGGCGACGCCGAACAGATTCGGGCCGATCTTGTTCGGCTCGCCCTTGTTGAAGGTGTGGCATACGGAGCAGACCTTGGTCAGCTGCTGGCCTCTTTTCGGGTCGGCCTTGGCGAGTAGCGGCGCGATCGGCTCGAGCTTGGCGGCGGCGGGCTGCACCGCCGGAGCGGCCGCCCCCTGCTCGGCGCCGGCCACCACATAGACGGGCTTCGCCAACTCCTTCGGCCGGATCAGCTCGCCCGCCAAAAGCCCCGACACCATCGCCACTATCAGCGCGGTGAGGACCGAGGCAATGATCTTGTTCCACTCGAAAGTCGCCATCGACAACCCTTACGACCTTGCCGGGCCGGGAGAAAATCGGATTCCACCCGACAATTCAAATGAATTATCACGCTTTCGGCGATCGGACGAACCGGGCATGTTGTCGCTGTCCGATCGTCGCATGATGGTTCCTCAGAGACGCCGTGACCCGAACCGCACCGCTGAACCCGATCATCCTGATCCCCGCCCGGCTCGCCGCGACGCGGCTGCCCGGCAAGCCGCTCGCCGACATCGCCGGCACGCCGATGATCGTGCATGTCTGGCGCCGCGCGGTCGCGGCCGCGATCGGACCGGTCGTCGTCGCCTGCGGCGATCGCGAAATCGCCGAGGCGGTCGAGCGGGCAGGCGGGCGGGCGGTGCTGACCGACCCGGCGCTTCCCCAGGGCTCCGACCGCGTTCATGCAGCGATCACATTGCTCGATCCCGGTCGCGCGTATGATGCGGTGGTCAACGTACAGGGCGACATGCCGTTCCTCGATCCCCAGGCGATTCGCCTTGCGGTCGAGGCGCTCGCCGACCCGCAGATCGACATTGCCACTTTGGCGGCGCCGATTGAGGACGAGGCGGCACTCGCCGACCCCAGCGTCAATAAGGTCGTCGCCGGTTTCGCCGATCCGGCACGCCCGGCGCTGGCGCTCTATTTCAGCAAGGCCGTGGTGCCCTGGGGGCCGGGCCCCCATTACGAGCATGTCGGGCTCTATGCCTATCGCCGGACCGCACTCGAACGCTTCGCTGCGTTGCCGCGCGGCGTCCTTGAACAGCGCGAGCGGCTCGAACAATTGCGCGCGCTCGAAGCCGGCATGCGGATTTCGGTGAGCCTGATCGATCCCACCCAGCTTGGCGTCCAGGTCGACACCCCCGCCGATCTCGAACACGCCCGCCGATTGTACGTTTCCAGCTTACACGCCATAGCATAGACCAGCTGTCACAGGCGGCGGGGACGGCGATGGCATCCAGGCCGACAACCGGCTGTGTTGGTTCTGCATATGCCTTGGCTTCGCTCTCGAACTGCACAGCGACATGCCAGCCGTTCGGCTGGTGCCGCACATGCACCTGTTTGAGACCCGCGTCGGCCGGGGTGCTGAGACCCCGGATGCGATACCAACCGATCTTCGGCAGTCGGATTCGTCCGTCTGATAATCTGATCTCGGAACCAACGAATGAGAACGCATCGGCGTTCTCAGCGTGCCGCTTGAATCGGGGAAATCCCTTGCGTGTCTTACCTTTCGACCGACCGCAATCCTTCACGGCCCGGTCGAGCCGTTGCAAGGTCATCTGTGCTGGTCGATGTGGGCAACCGGCCAGGACGGGCTCGGTGTGCAGCAGTTTCGTCAGCCGCGCCGCCATTTCCTTGTAGAAGATGAACTTCCCGGTCTCACGGTAGGACTCGATGTTAACGGCGAGGAAATGATTCCACACAAATCGGCATTGCACGCCGATCCTGGCGATGTCCTTGATACGGTTTGACGTTCCGAGTATCTTGCCCTTGCCGGCCTGCATGACCTTCATACGCGTATTTACTAAAAGTGCCGCTTGAAAATCCGATAAAACCGGTATATGGCGTCACGCACACACAAGCAGGGAGAAGCACCATGAAGAGACGTAGTTCAATCACGATGATCGGCCGCGCATTGCTGTTTTCCGCCGTCGTCCTGTTCGCGGCCGGCAATGGAACCAGCTACGCGCAGCAATCCGACATCGAACAAGTGAAGGCCGCCATTGCTACCTTTCATGCCGCGCTCGAATCTCTCGACATAACCAAACTGGAGCCGCTGTGGGTGCACGATGCCTCGGTGATGGTGATCCAGCCGCGCGACAAGAGCATCGCCGTTGGCTGGGATGCCGTTAAGAAAGACTTCGGTTGGTTCAGCCGCCTCTCGGAATTCAAACTCACTCCGATGGCCGGTCCATACATTCAAGTAAAAGGCGATGTGGCGTGGGCGTCACAAGTCGAGACAGCCCTAATCAAACCGAAAACCGGTGCTGTGCTCAACACACCGACTTTCGAGAACTTCGTTTTCGAAAAGCAAGGCGGCGCGTGGCTGCTGGTATCCCACACCGCCTTACGAGTGCCTAAGTAGGTTGGCACCGAGCGAATTCCGCATTCGCTCATGTGATCTTCATGCGGTATTTACGTGGTCAGCACGTCATACGGCATGTGCCGCCCGACGCTATTCCCCAATGCCAGCGACAGCCGGCCGAGTGTCCTGCTCGGTCGGTTGTTCCACCGGAACACCGCTTCCTCGACATACCGCAACAGGTGTTTCGGCGACATGTAATGATAGACGCCCATCTGCGCCCGTTTCAAGGTCGAATTGAACAACTCGGCGGTATTCACATGCGCCTCGCCACGCACGAACTCGTCGGCTCCATGCTGAACGCGGAAATGCCACTTCCAAAACTTGCCAAGCCGATTATACGCCTTGAACTCATCAGTCATCAATGTGGCCTCGCCGGCAATCCACTTTTCGAGATGCGGCTTCATCGTGGCAGCTCGGGTGGCTGGTCTTTGGCCATCATCCCTCCGTCGTCCAGGCTGTGAACTCATAAAATTACCCGATCACTGAGACCAATAGCGCTAGCGCATCACGGCTGGGCGATTTCTAGAACGGCCGGAATCGGCGCTGAATCGACTACCGGCCGGTGGCGACAAGAGGACCCATCTACCCTGGGCGTCACGGGGCCGCGCAAAAATCATCATATTGCATTTCCTGCCGATAGCCGCGGTCAGCCGGGGAGGCGCCAGCCGACCCAGTTGCACAGGGCCTCGCCCATGACGAGGTCGAGATCGCTGCCCTTCAGCCAGGGCAGTTCCTCGGTGAACACCGTCACGCATTGCCGCCACGAGCACGGCATCCGGGTGATGTCGGTGCCCCAGAACATCCGATCGGGGCCAAATGCATCGAAGACGCGGTGCAGGGGCTCATGGAAGCTGCGGAACGGATAGGCGTCCTCGGCGTAGCCGATCTGACCGGTCGCCTTGACCGCGACGTTGGGGTATCTGGCGAGCGCCAGCAGCTCGGGCTGAAAGCGATAGGCAGCTTCGCCGCGGCTCCCTGGCGGCGCGGCCATGTGATCGACGATCAGCTTGAGCTCCGGGTGACGCTCGGCGATCTCGCCGACAGTCGGCAGGAACAACGCGGCGGCGAGCGCCACCGGCACACCGGCGCGCTCGGCCGCGGGCCACAGCCAGTCGAGCGTACCGTCGGTCATCCACTCCCGCTTGTGCCGCTCGTTGAAATAAAAGCGCAGGCCGAGCATGCCCGGCCGCTCTTTCCAATGCGCAACGAGGTCGCGGCCATTCGGATCGTCTAGATAGTACCACCCCATGATGGCAAAGCGGCCGGGGTATTTCCGCACCGCTGCGACGGCCAATTCGTTCGAGTCGGGATCCCACAGCACCGGGTGAACCAGCGCCCGGTCCACACCGGCCTCGTCCATGGCGGCGATCGCCTGCTCGGCCGAGTACGGCTCCTGACGATGTTGCGGGGACGGTGTGCCCTTTTCCCAGAGATGGATCTGGCCATCGACGATCAGCATCCGGCGCATCCTTCGGCCCGAAGTTCTTCATCGGCCCGAGAATACGCCAATCGCCGAAATCCGCCGATAGCGTACAAGCAGTTTCCGAGCGGGCTGCTTTCGGCGCAAAGGCATCATCCGACAAGCAGCGCGGGGGCGGCTCTCCGCTCAAAGCGTCAAGCTGTTCTCTCATCCATCGCCGGGGTCGCGGCGGAGCGCGCATAAGGAATGCGGCGGCAGGCTTGGCCAGCTAGGATCGGGGCGCCGACACATCGACGGATCGGCCGAAAAGGGAGAGGAACGCGATGTTGGCCTGGCTACGCGATCTGACCGCGCGGGAACGACGGACGATGCTCGCCTGCTGGGGCGGCTGGACTTTGGACGGCTTCGATCAGGGGCTGTACAGCTACGTCGTGCCCACGGTCATCGCGGTATGGGGCATGTCGACCGGCGCCGCCGGCACGATCGGCACCGTCACCGTCGTGACCTCGTCGTTCGGCGGCTGGTTCGCCGGCGCGCTCGCCGACCGCTTCGGCCGCGTGCGCATGCTGCAATTTGCTATTCTGTGGTACTCGGTCTTCACCTTTCTGTGCGGCTTCGCGCAGAACTTCGAGCAGCTGTTCATCCTGCGCGGCTTGCACGGGCTCGGCTTCGGCGGCGAGTGGGCGACCGGCGCCGTCCTGATGGGCGAGGTCATCCGCGACAAGTATCGCGGCCGCGGGGTCGGCTTTGTGCAGACCGGCGCCGCCTTCGGCCCGGGCCTGGCGGCGCTCGTCTATGCCGGGCTCTACGCCGCTCTGCCCGAGGCGATCGCGTGGCGGGCGTTGTTCATGGTCGGCATCCTGCCCGGCCTCTTTGTGCTGTGGATCCGCCGCAGCATTCCGGAATCGGAAGCGTTCCAGGGCCGGCGCGACAGCGACGGGCAGCCCGGGATCGCCCACCTGCTTTCGGCATTTCGCGGGCCGTATTTGTGGCTGACGATAAAAGTGTCGCTGATGGTGATGGGCGCGCAGGGCGGGGTGTGGGCCGTTGGGTTCTGGATGCCGACCTATCTGCGCACCGTGCGCCATCTCTCCGCCTCTCATACCGGGCTCTATGTCGCGGTTTTGGCAGTGGGATCGCTGATCGGCTTCCTCTGCGGCGCTTATCTCGCCGACGCGATCGGGCGCAAAGCGACGTTCATGATCTCGGCCATCGCGTCGATCGTCATGGTGCTCGTCTATCTGTACGTGCCGGTCGGCAACACCGGCCTCCTGCTCCTCGGGATCCCGCTCAACACCGCGATCCTGATGAAGTTCGCGCCGATGGGACCGTTCATGACCGAGCTCTATCCGACCGGCATCCGCGGCACCGGGCAGGGCTTCTGCTACAATGCCGGGCGCGCGATCGGGTCGGTGTTCATGACCGCGATCGGCTTTGCGACGGCAATTATGCCGCTCGGCACGGCGATCGCGCTGTTCTCGACTTTGGCCCATGCGCTGATGATCGTCATGCTACTGCTGCTCCCGGAAACGCGGGGCCGCGCCATCGCGAGCCTCGAGCCGGAGGTGGCGGCGCACCCCGCCCGGCCGGCCGTCGGTCGCAGCTAGCCGGGGGCGAGCCTGCTATGCTGCTCCACCCTGTTACTGGAAAGGTGGATGAGGGACAGATGAAGGGGTGTAGTCTGCCTTTGCGGCTCCACATCTATATCAGACAATTCGAACATGGCTGATTCGGAAAACTGCGTCGGCGATCCGGCGCGGACGATCTCGTTCCAGGGGATGTTCGGCGCCTATTCGGACCTCGCCTGCCGGCGCGTCTTCCCGCAGATGGCGACCTTGCCCTGCGCCCAGTTCGAGGACGCCTTTGCCGCGGTGCGCGAGGGCCGCGCCAAGCTGGCGATGATCCCGATCGAAAATTCGGTCGCTGGCCGCGTCGCCGACATCCATCACCTGATGCCCGATTCGGGACTGCACATCATCGGCGAGCATTTCGAACGGGTGAACCATCATCTGCTGGCTCTGCCCGGCGCGACGTTAGCGGCGATCCGCACCGTCAGAAGCCATATCCAGGCGCTGTCGCAATGCCGCAACACGCTCCGCGCGCTCGGGCTCGAACCGGTCGTCGCCGCCGACACCGCCGGGGCCGCGGCCGAGCTTGCCGCCCGCCGCGACCCGACCGCCGCCGCGATCGCCTCCGAGCTCGCCGGGCGGATCTACGGCCTCGTCGCGCTGAAGCAGAATATCGAGGACGCCGAGCACAACACGACCCGGTTTCTGATCATGTCGCGCGAGGCGCTGCGGCCGCCGCGCGGGACGCCGACCGTCACCACCTTCCTGTTCCGCGTCCGCAACGTGCCGGCGGCGCTCTACAAGGCGATGGGCGGGTTCGCCACCAACGGCATCAACATGACCAAGCTCGAAAGCTACATGGTTGGCGGCACGTTCGCGGCGACGCAATTCTATGCCGATGTCGAGGCGCATCCCGAGGATCGCCCGCTCGCCCTGGCGCTCGAGGAGCTCGCCTTCTTCTCGCGCGAGGTCAAGATCCTCGGCGTCTATCCGGCCCACCCGCTGCGGATCGCCGCCTCGGCGGGTGCGGCGTGAGGGCCGCTGGCGCCTGCCGTCCCCGCCCGGTGTCGAGACCGGGCGGAGAACCGAGGCGCCGGCGATGTCGGCTCAGCCGAGATGCTTTTTGAAGAAAGCGGTGATCGGGTCGTACGAGGCGTTCGACTGCCGTTTCTCATTGTCGATGTAGACGATCTCGATATCGCCGCCGGCGTTGCGGTAGTTCGAGATGAACCGCTCCGGCTCGTTGCCGGGGAAGCTCGAAATCATCGTCGTGATAGTCGTGGACGATGTCGGGCCTGCCCTGGACCCACAATGCCGTTGGCATCGCCACCTTTTCGCCGCGTTCGAGCATCAGCATCGGGTTGCCCTCGGTCATCGCGGCCTCGGTCTTCCAGTAAAGGTCGTGCTTTTCCTTCATGCCGATCGAGAAAGCGGGCGGGTTCGGGGTCTTGGCCGCCTTTTGCGCATTGCGATAGCGCGACAGCGGGTTGATCACCGGCCACGACATCGCGACCGCCTGCACCGTCGCATCGACGGCGGGCGAGCCGGCCGGCAATGGCACCGAGGCATAGCGCTGATCATTGGGGCGCATCGCCGCCAGCATGGCGAGGTGGCCGCCGCTCGACGCGCCGCCGCTGCCGACCCGATTGGGATCGACCTTGAGGTCGCGGGCATGGGCTTTGACCCAGCGGATCGCATAATTGATGTCGATCAGCGAGGTCGGATAGCCGTCGGCGTTGTGGCGGAACTCGAGCGAGGCGACGACAAAGCCGTTCTTGGCCAGGGTTTCGTCGAGACCCTGGGTCCCGGTCAGATCGCCGCTGGTCCAGGCGCCGCCATGCAGATCGACCACCGCCGGGAACGGCCCGTTGCCCTGCGGCTTGTAGAGGCGAGCAGTCAGCCTCTTGTCGCCGTGGCGGAGATACTCGACATCCTCGGTCGTGATTTCATAATTTGGCATTCTTACTCCCTCCCGGAGTTGCATGCTGTCGCGGCATATCGGGGATCTGAACGATTAACGCTCCCGCACCCCGAGCCCGGCGCGACACCCTACTCGCTCTCGTCGTAGCGGAAAAGACAGAGCGGAAAGCGAACAATGCCGACCATGGCGGATTCCAAACCCGTGCGCGACCCGGTCTGCGGCATGAATGTCGATCCGGCCGGCGCCGGGCACCGCAGCGACCAAACCGGCCACACCTATTTCTTTTGCAGCAGCCGATGCCGCGAGCGCTTCGACGCCGACCCGGCGCGCTATCTGACGCCGGCCGCTCCCGTTGCGGCAGTGCCGACGATTGCTTCCGGCCGGTGGACCTGTCCGATGCACTCGCAGATCGTGCGCGACGAGCCCGGCAGCTGCCCGATCTGCGGCATGGCGCTGGAGCCGACGACGCCCGCTGGCGGCCAGGCGGCCAATCCCGAGTTGCGCGACATGACGCGACGCTTCTGGGTCGCGCTGGCGCTGGCGCTGCCGCTGGTGGCGATCGTCATGACCGAACATGCGGCGACGCTGTTGCCGCCGCGCTTTGCGATATGGGTCCAGTTCGTCCTCGCGACGCCGGTGGTGCTGTGGTGCGCCGGGCCGTTTTTCCGGCGCGGCTGGGCCTCGGTCGTGAACCGCCGGCTGAACATGTTCAGCCTGATCGCGCTCGGCACCGGCATCGCCTATTCGTACAGCCTGCTGGCAGCGCTGATGCCCGGAATTTTTCCGGCCTCGTTCCGCACCCCCGACGGCGCGGTTCCGGTCTATTTCGAGCCCGCCGCGGTGATCGTGACCCTGGTATTGCTGGGCCAAATCCTCGAATTGCGCGCCCGCGCGCAAACCGGCGGCGCGATCCGCGCATTGTTGGATCTGGCACCCAAGCGTGCCCGCCTCGTTGGCGAGGACGGGTCCGATACCGACGTTGCGCTCGAAGCGATCGTCCCCGGCAATCGCCTGCGCGTGCGTCCCGGCGAAAAGGTCCCGGTCGACGGCGTCGTTATCGACGGGGCGAGCGCCATCGATGAATCGATGATCACCGGCGAGCCGGTTCCGGCTGAAAAGGCTCCAGGCGACAGGGTCACCGGCGCCACCCTCAACACCACCGGCAGCTTTGTGATGCGCGCCGAACGGGTCGGCGGCGACACCCTGCTGGCCCGGATCGTCCATATGGTCGGCGAGGCCCAGCGCTCGCGCGCACCGATCCAGGCGCTGGCCGATACCGTGTCCGGTTGGTTCGTGCCGGCGGTCGTCACCGTCGCCGTGCTCGCCTTTATCGTGTGGTCGATATTCGGGCCGCCGCCGGCGATGGGTTTCGCGCTCGTCAACGCGGTTGCGGTGCTGATCGTCGCCTGCCCCTGCGCCCTCGGCCTGGCAACGCCGATGTCGATCATGGTCGGCACCGGGCGCGGCGCCCGCGCCGGCGTCCTCGTCCGGAACGCCGAAGCGCTCGAATTGATGGAGAAGGCCGACACGCTCATCCTCGACAAAACCGGAACCTTGACCCTGGGCCGGCCGCGCCTCGCCGCCATCGTCGCCGCGGACGGGATCGATGAAACCGAGCTGCTGCGGCTTGCCGCCAGCCTCGAACGGGGCAGCGAGCATCCTCTGGCCGCGGCGATCGTCGAAGGCGCCGCGGCGCGCGGCCTGCGGCTCACGACGCCCTCGGAGTTCACCGCGCAGACCGGAAAAGGCGTCGCCGGGGTCGTCGACGGCAGGCGTGTCGCGGTCGGCAACCTGGCTCTCTTCGGCGGCCTCGGCATCGCTCCGCACGAGCTGGCGGCGCGCGCCGACGAGCTGCGGCGGGACGGCCAAGGGGTGATGCTGATCGCCCTCGACGGTGCGGCGGCCGGGCTCGCCGCGGTCGCCGACCCGGTCAAGGACGGCGCCGCCGGCGCGCTCGAGGCGCTGCGCGACGACGGCATGCGGGTGGTCATGCTGACCGGCGACAGCCGCGCCACGGCGGAAGCCGTCGCCCGCCGGCTCGGCATCGTCGAAATCGTCGCCGAAGTGCTGCCGGATCAGAAGGCGGCGGCGGTGAAAGGCTTTCAGGACCGGCGCCATTTCGTCGCGATGGCCGGCGACGGGATCAACGACGCTCCGGCACTGGCGCAGGCCGAAATCGGCATCGCCATGGGCACCGGCGCCGACATCGCCATCGAAAGCGCCGCCGTGACGCTCGTCAAAGGCGATCTCGACGGCATCGTCCGCGCCCGCCGGCTGTCGCGCGCGGTCATGCGCAACATCCGCCAGAACCTCTTTTTTGCTTTCGTCTTCAACGCCTTGGCGATCCCGATCGCGGCCGGAGTGCTGTATCCGGCCTTTGGCCTGCTGCTCAATCCGATGATCGCCAGCGCGGCGATGAGCCTGAGTTCGGTGCTCGTCATCGGCAACGCCCTGCGATTGCGCCATGTGCGGCTGTAACCCCGCGTCCAGCCAGCGCTCCGCCTGGAGGGATTGATGTCACGGCCCCGGGCAGCTGACGATTTCGAGACGATCCGTGCCCGCATGGAGGAGTTGCGGCGGGCGAGGCTGCCCGGGCAACCCGCCCCGACAACCAATACCGGCGGCGCCGGTCATCGCGGCCCTTGTGCCTGCGGCAGGAGCCTGTTCCCCGACGAGTGCGACGGATCGTGCAAGGCGTTTTGAGCGGCACCGATTCGGAACCGACCCCTAAGGGGGCACGAGCCCGTTGTCCCGAGACGACTAAACGGAGGAAGAGATGCCGTTCATCGCGTCGAATGGCCTGACCGAGGCGGGCACGGCCAAGACCATCGCAGCTGGCGGAATGACCGTGCACTACCATGATGTGGGGGAGGGTGAGCCGGTCCTGTTCCTGCATTCGTACGGTCCCGGCACCACCGCATGGATCACGTTCCACAAAGTCGCCGGCGCGCTGTCAACGCATTTCCGCTGCATCCTGATGGATTTGCCGAACTTCTCGAAGACGGGCCCGATCGTCTACCGCGAGGGGCTGCACGCCGTCCAGGCGCGGACCGCGGCGGCGCTGCTCGACGCCCTCGGCATCCAGCGGGCATGCTGGGTCGGCAACTCGCAGGGCGGCCAGTCGGCGATGGTGGCGGCCATCGCCTACCCCGAACGGGTGCAAAAGTTCGTCATGGGCGGCTCGCATATCGGCACCGGCGGCGACCGCTACCTGATGGCCAACCGCCCGTCGGAAGGCAGCCGCGCCACCCAGCGGGCGATCGCCGACCCGAGCCGCGAGAACATCGCTCGCTACCTGCGCGTGCACATCGACGATGAGAGCCTGGTGACCGACGAATTGGTCGACTACATCCATCGCGCGCACACCTACTCGCCGGAGTTTACCGCGGCGCGCGCGCAATCGGTCAGCCTGCCGCACGACTACACCCCCGACCTCGCCGGCATAGAGGCGCCGGTCCTGCTGATCCACGGCCGCTACGACCGCATGGTGCCTTTCGAGGTCAGCATCGCGATCCTCAACCACATCGCCAATTCGCGCCTCGTGCTGCTCAACAATTGCGGCCACTGGCCCCCCTTCGAAAAGCCGGCCGAGTACACCGCCCAGGTCCTCGCCTTCCTGCAGGGCTACTGAGCGGGATGGCAAGGGTCAAACCCGTCAGTCCGCTCGCCGCGCAGGATGGGTAGAGCGCACCCCGACCGTACGAGGCGCCGGAGCGCGCGCAGCCGGGCACGCACCCGTCTTGCGATGTGCGCGGCCTCGGCGGGCGCGATGGCGCCGCGCGCAACGGCCATCAGAACGGCGGACAGCGCCTGCCGGAAATCTTCGGCCGTGCGCAACGACGCCAGGTCGATCCCAAGACGCGCCGCCGGGTCGATGGCACCGAGCGGCGGCGGCAACAGCCGCGCGGCGAGCGGCCGCAACAGATGCGGCTTGCGGTCGAGCAGATCCGACAGCGCCGGCGCGCTCAGCGGCCGGGCGACAAGATCGGGCACGCGCCGCCTGGGGTTGGGGATGCCGCGCGGCCGGCCGCGCGGGTTGCCGGAGCTTCCCGTGGCGAAGCGCCCGCGCGCGTCGCGCGCGCGAGGGGAAAAGAGATCAGGACCAAGTTTTTGATATTCCTTGATTCCGTCTCCCGAAAACAGGAGATAACAGGCGGGCGAAGGCGGATCGGCAACGATTTCCGGCATCGGCAAGGTCCTGTCGGAGGTGCGCGGGCGCGGGAACGAGCATGTAAGTTCATGGCCCGTTCTCATCAAGGCCGCCGCTGTCGGGCCGCGGGCAATTCGTATAACGGGGTTCGCTTTGTCGCTAACCTTACGGCGTTGCGCCGGGATCGCGACTACTCACAAAACCTCGCCCGCATCCGGGTGTCCGTCCTCTGGAGTCTACGGGCGCCGCGACCGGATGGTGCCGTCCGAGGTCAGCATTGCGATCACATCGCCGATTCGCACCTCGTCCTGCTCAACAACGGCGGCCACTGGCCGCCGTTTGAAAAGCGCGCCGAATACACCGCTCAGGTCCTCGCATTCCTCAAGGGGTATAGAGCGGGAAGGCTATCTATCGTCTGAAGCTCCCTAATAACTCGCGCGTCTCCCTGACAATGTCATCTATGAGCGAGTGCTTGGATGGTGCCGATTGGGGTGCCGGCCGTTCATCCAGAGCTCCTGAACGATCTCCAGGATATTGTGAAGCCCTTGAAGGATTTCCTCGATGTCCGTGACAAGCGTCCGCGAAAACAGGGTAGCGATATCCGCCTGATCTACCGTGATCGTATGGGCGAAAACCCGGTCTCGAATTTCATTATAATCGCCGTTCCATTTCTGCCGGTACGGACGGAGCATGCGAGCTAAATCCCGAAGATCATCCGCGGTGGGCACCCAAATGTTTGCGACATAGTTGTCGAGCCAATCCGGGCGTAAGCCGCTCGGCACGTCGTTCATGCGTCGTCGATCGAAGGCCTCTCGAGAAAAGAATTCTGGATGAGCCACTGTGTGCTCTAAGAAACGGTTCATAGTGTATACCGTCCGCCCTTGATCGAAGAGGCGGGAAAGCGCCATGAACGACGCTATCTGTAGCCCATGAAGCGTGATGTTCCAGAAGGTCGCGTGAGCATTGAGCAGGTCAAAATTATCTGTACTTCACGAGCAAAAGCGTGAACCTCGTTGGCTCGCGTAATAACAGTACGAAGCTTTGATTACATCGCCACGCACTGCTTCGTAGTACCTCCAGTATTTCGTTTCGTTCATTCAGGCTCGCCAAGCAACGGCACCTACAGGAAGACGCTGAGGTTTTTGTCGAGGAGGACGTTGGCGTCGAGGACGATGGTGCGGCGGGCGATCTTCCACGCGCCCTCGACCTTGCGCAGCACATCCTCGCGGCAGCCGGAGAGGAGCTGGTGGTCGGTCTCCAGGTGCGAGCGGTAGACGAGGAACGCGGTCCGGGCCTCGACCTCGCCGTTGTCGAGCGGGGCCGCTTCGAGGTTGCCGATCAGGTGGCGGGTGCGCGACGGGGGATCCTCGGCCCAGGCCATGCCGGTGTCGAGCCGGGCGACGCGCATCTCGAGATAGCGCCGGTCCTCCTCGAGGATCGCGAGATCGCCCTGCGCCGTCAATTCGCGGTGCAGTTCGCGGCGCGGGACGTTCTTGCGGCGGGGCATGAAGTAGAGGACATCGTCGGTGAAGAGATCGAGCCACTCCTTGAGCTTGCGCTCGTCGAGCAGCCAGGCCTCGCGGATGTAGAATTGCATCAGCTCGAGCCACAGCGCCTGCTGCGCGGTCAGCGCGAGCAGGGAGGCCGCGGCCTCGTGCGTGCGCTTGGTTTTCACGGATCGCCGCCCCTCTTCTCCGTCATACCGGCGAAGGCCGGTATCCATGGCAGGGATGGACCCCGGCCCTCGCCGGGGTGGCGAGAAAGAGATGCGGCGAATTCAGAATCACGACATTAGCCCCGCATCGCGGCAGTGCCGGCGAAATCGGCGGTGATCGGGTCGAGCGCGATGTCGGCCCAGCTTGCCGCATTCATGAACTCTTCCCAGCGCCGGTAGAACAGGCGCTGGTTGTTCTCCGAGATGTAGCGCTCGGAGACGAGCCCCGGATAATCCGGATGCGGCCCCGCATGCCCCAGGCCCATCGACAGATCCTGGGGGATTTGGCGCCCGAGGCGGCTGCTGCTGGCGGCGGTCACCTGGCGCCAATTGTCGACGTCGTCCTGCTCGAACATGCCCGCCGCACCGTTGTTGCTTTGGCTGCCGATGCGGATCACGCGTTTCAGCTCCTCCGGCATATCCCGGTCCACCAGCACGAAATGCCAGAACTCGGTCTTCAGCGGGCCGCGCGGCAGGGCGAGGCGAAGCCCCAGGATGCCGTTCGGGAAGATCGAATGGTTGCCGAGCTGCACCCGGCGTGCGCGCAAGGTGCCGAGCCGGCGCTCGACCTCGGGCATCGTCGTATCGTGGTATTCCTGGAACAGCCGCATCGTCTCGCTCGACATGCCGTGCACGTAGCGCGGCGTGTTGTCGGCGGCGTCGCGGAAGGTGATCCCGTGCCCGTTGACAAAGGCGTGCCGGTTGGGGCTCGCGAACTGGTCCTCGTGCGACAACGCCGGCCGGCCGAGCCAGCGGGTCTGGACCCGGGCGCTGGAGAGATGGCTGGTCGGGACGTGGTAGTTGTCCGAGCAGTTGTCGACCAATGTCTTCCAGTTGACGGGCTCGAGCCATTTCATCGGGCCCAAGCGCCTGCATGCCGCCGTCGCGCCGATTGAACACGGTGTCGAGATACCAGCGCGCATCGCCCAGATAGGCTTCGAGGCCGGGGGCGTCCTTGGCCCAGGTGGCAAAGACGATCCCCGCATAGGTCTCGAGGCGGGCCTCGATCAAACCGAGGGACGATTTGTCGAGCGCGCCGTAATAGGCCTCGCACCCGCCGGGCACGTATTCGAGCGCCCCGTCGTTCTGGTAGGTCCAGCCGTGGTAGCTGCACATGAAGCGCCTGGCGTTGCCGTCGTCGACGCGGCATACGCGGTTGCCGCGGTGGCGGCACATGTTGAGGAGCGCGTGCAGCCGGCCCTCCCCGTCGCGGGTCAGGATGACCGGGTCTTCGCCCATATAGGTGTGGAAGAAATCGTCGGCCGCGGGCACCAGGCTCTCATGCCCGATCATCAGCCAGGCACGCCCGAAGATTTTCGCCATCTCGTCGTCGTAGACCGCCTGCTCGCTGAAGATATGGCGATCGATCTTGCCGGCGGCGGGGTCGATGACGGCGTACTTCCGAGCGGCGCTCATACCCGGATCCTCCCTGTCGCGATCATGATAGCAGGAGCCGGGGCGGATCATCACCGGGGTTGCACATGCTGCGGGGCGCAATCGGCCCATCCTGGCGATTTGTCGTACTTTGCGGCGCGCCGCCGCGGGGTTAAGCTGCGGACGGCCCATTGAAGGAAAAACAGCCATGACAGCCATGATCGACATGCATGCCCATTGGCGGCCCGCCGAAGTCGCCGACGCGTTGCGCGCCCGCACCAGGGAACCGCTCATCCTGCGCAATCCCGATGGCGTCGAGGTGCTGAAATCCGGACGGATGGGCGAAGCGCCGCTGGCCGAGGCGTTCGATGACGTCGATTTCCATCTTGCCCGGATGGACCGCCAGGGGGTGCAGACGAGCGTGCTGTCCCTCCTCGGTTCGTTCTGTTGGATCGAGTCCCAGCCGCCGGAGGTGTCCGGGCCGCTGTGCCGGAAGGTCAATGACGGGCTTTCGGCGATCTGCCAGAAGCATCCCGGCCGCTTTGCCGCCTTTGCCGCGCTGCCCTTGACCGACATGTCCGCCGCTGCCGCCGAACTCGAGCGGGCGCTCGGGCTGCCGGGCGTCATCGGCGCGCAGCTGCCCGGCAACGGCTTCCTCACCAGCAAGGACGCCGAAGCGATGCGTCCGCTGCTGGAGGTTGCCAACCGCCATCACGCGACGCTCTTCATCCACCACGGCCCGCGGCCCGGCGACGCTTTCCCCAAGGTCGGGGGCGACACGGACAATGCGCGCCGCCGCAACGGCACGCTCGACATGCAGGCGAGCCTTTCCTCGGTGATGGTGACCTTGTGCCTGACCGACTGCCTCGCGGGCTACCCCGACGCAACGATCGTCGTCCACAATCTGGGCGGCAACCTTCCCTACGAGGTCGAGCGGATGGACCATCGCTGCCTGCTCGACACGCCAAAGGAGGAATTGCCGTCGTCGCGCATCGGTAAGGCGAAGGTGTATGTGGACTGCAACTCGTTCGGCCCGCACGGGATCGAGGCGGCCGTCAGGCTGTACGGCGCCGAGCGCATCGTATGCGGCACCGACGGTACCGAGTTCGGCTGCGACTGGACCAGGAAGGCCGTCGCCGAAGCGCAGATCGGCGAGGAAGCGCGCGAGCAGATCCTGCAGCGCAATGCCGCGGCAGTGCTCGCCGGCGTCGCAAAGACCGCACCGGGCGAAAGAGCCGCCGCCTGATCCTCTCCGGCGGCCAGCCGCGATCCTGGTGCGCAGCGCCACGGCGCTGGGGTCCGGCTGGCGCTCGTCGCGGTCACCGCGGCCGGAACCCTATACCAAGGGTGTCTGCTAGCGCATGTTGCCGGTGTGGCCGAGCGAGTAGCGGCCGGGCTGCGGCCAGACGGCGAGGCCGTGCGGCTCGAGGCCGACCGGGATGACGTGCATGGCGCCGGTCGCGGTGTCGATCGCGTAGACGACATTGTCGAAGCGCCCCGACAACCACAGCCATTTCCCGTCGGCGCTGACATTGCCCATGTCGGGGCTGCCGCCGCCCGGTATCGGCCAGGTCGTCTCGACCTTGCGGGTGGCAAAATCGATGATCGAGATGCTGCCGTCGCCATGCGGCCGGCCGACCACGCTGTGGCTGCCGCGGTTGGTAACATAGAGCTTCCGGCCGTCGCGGCTCGGATAGAGCCCGTGCGTGCCGACCCCGGTATGGATGAACCCGACCTTGGCGAAGCTGTCGCCATCGACCAGGAAGACGCCGTCGGCGAGCATGTCGGCCACATAAAAGATCCGGCCGTCAGGCGAGATGCGGATGTCCTGCGGCATGCCGTTCTGCGACAGCTTCAGATAGCCGAGCACCTTGCGGTCGATCATGTCGACCTTGACCAGCCCGCCGCCGTGAAATTCGCAGGTGAAGATCGCGTAGCGGCCGTCGATCGAGAAATCGCCGTGGTTGACGCCGGCGCATTCCGGGGTGGCGAGCGATTCCTGCAACGCCATCGTATGCGGATCGCGGAAATCGAGCCGCTTCAGCGATTCGGCGACGACGATCGCCGACCGCCCATCCGGCGTGAAATAGAGGTTGTAGGGATCGTCGACCGGGATCGCCCGCCCGGGCTTGCCGGTTTTCGGATCGATCGGCGTCAGGCTGCCGCGCCGCGCCCGGATCCCGTTATTGGCGACCCACAAGGTCTTCAGGTCCCAGGACGGGACGACGTGCTGCGGGCTGATGCCGACCTTGAAGGTATCCACGACCTTGAAGGTCAAGGGATCGATCACCGAAACGCTGTTCGATTGGCGGTTCGGCACATAGATGCGGGTCAGCGCGCCGGCGACCGCCGGGCTGAAATCACCGGCCCCGGCCGCGCTGTAGAGATTGGCCGGGTCGAGGACCGGCGGCATGCCCGGCACGGTGCGCACCGGGGCGGCGGGAACCGCGGCGGGGGGCCTCGATGGCGCCGGCGGTCGGGCGCGGAGCGGCGCCGGTGCCGCCTGCGCCGTGCGCAATGCCGCGGCGCTGGCCGAGCACAGCACGGTGCCGCGTTCCGGCGCGCCGGGCAGCGGCGCCAGGGTCGCGGCGCCGGCCCACAGGCAGAGCCCGAATGCCGGGCCGAGCCACAGCGTAACGCGGAAGCCAAGACGGACCTGCTGCTGCACGGCGCCCCCCACGCTGACGAATTCGCTGACCGCTCCGGTCTCTGCGCAAATCCGCCGGACTCAGTCCTCGGCGATCGCCGCCTTGATGGCGGCAACGGTCCGCGTCACCACCAGATCGACGCCGAGCTGCCCGAGCGCGGCGCTCGACTGGCTCGGATCGCCATGGACCCCGTCGGCGCTGTCGCCGGCGGCGGCCTTCAGGCGGTCCATCCGCACCATCTGCGGCTCGACCGCGAGCAAGAGCGAGGTGTCGGCGAGGCCGGCATGCGTGCCGACAACCGCCTCGCTGTAGCCGCGGCTCTTCAGCAATTGCGGGAACTGGACCTGGCTGGCGAGATAATATTCGCCGATGGCGTGAGCGCGGATTCTGGTCTTGGCCCAGTCGCGGTCGAGCCGCTCGGCCACCGCCTTTTCGGCGCGCTGGTAGCCGCCGTGATCGCCGAGAAAGACGATGTCGTGGAAGCCGGCGAGCTTGAAGCTGCGTGCTGCGTATTCGAGGACCTGCTCGAACGCCGCCTCGGGAACGGTGATCGTGCCGGGGAATTTGAGGTGTCCCTCCGGCCGGTCGACATTGCCTTCGGGCACATAGGCGATGACCGGCGCGACCAGGGCATTGCCGAGGGCGCCGGCGATCTTTTCCGAGAGCG
This sequence comes from uncultured Alphaproteobacteria bacterium, assembly GCA_963814865.1. GTDB lineage: Bacteria > Pseudomonadota > Alphaproteobacteria > ATCC43930 > CGMCC-115725 > AP-15. The sequence continues at coordinate 71,340 of CAWFEN010000012.1, forward strand.
CGTGCACCCGCGCATTGTGCTTGCCGAGCGCCATGTGCGGGCCGTTCTGCTCGGTCCCGCCGATCGGGACGATGATCGTCGTCTTGCCGGATTGGATCGCGGCGCGCAGCTCGGTCCAGGTCATATCCTGGAGAAACACATCCGATCGCGGCTGGGCTCGCACCGAGCCCGCCCCGACCAGCAGAAGGCACAACAACAGCAATGATCTGGTCATCACCCGACGATCCCCCTTCGTCAGCCGCTCAACGCGCCCCCGCAACCGCCGCGACGACTGTCGACGCGACGGCGCCGAGGATCACGACGAGCCAGGGCGGCGCCCCCCACAGCGCCAGCAGCAGAAAGGCCGCGATCCCGATGGCGAAATCCGCCGGCCCCAGAATGGCACTCGTCCATACCGGCTGGTAGAGCGCCGCCAGCAGCAGCCCGACGACGGCGGCGTTGACCCCGCGCAACGCCGTTTGCACCGCCGGACGCCGCCTGAGGCTGTCCCAGAACGGCAGGGCCCCGATCAACAGCAGAAAAGACGGCAAGAAGATGGCGATCAGGCAGATCAGCCCGCCGATCCAGCCATTGGGCCGCGGCCCCATCACCGTGCCGAGATAGGCGGCAAAAGTGAACAGCGGGCCGGGTACCGCCTGCGCTGCGCCATAGCCGGCGAGAAAGGCGTCGTTCGTCACCCAGCCGGGCGGCACGACAGAGGCTTGCAGCAGCGGCAGCACGACGTGGCCGCCGCCGAACACCAGCGCGCCCGAGCGGTAGAACGAATCGACGAGCGCGATCGTATGCGACGGCACCGTCGCCGCAAGCACCGGCAACCCGATCAAAAGGGCAAAGAAGGCGACGGCCGCCGCCACCGACAAGGCCCGCGGCAGACGGATCGCCAGCGGCGCCAATTCCAGCGGCGCCGGGTTGTTGCGCAGCAAAACCCAGCCGATCAGCCCTCCGGCGGCGATCGCGCCGATCTGCCCCGCGGCGGAAGGGACCGCCAGCGCCAGGACAGCGGCGCCGACTGCGATCGTGGCGCGCTCGCGGTCCGGGCACAGATTCCTCGCCATACCCCACACTGCGTTTGCCACCACCGCCACCGCGACGATCTTGAGCCCGTGCAGCCACGCGGCATGCGAGAGGTCGCCGAAGCTTGTGACGCCATAGCCGAAGAGGATCAGCGCGACGGCTGACGGCCCGGTAAAGCCGAGCCATGCGGCAAATCCTCCGGGCAGGCCGGCGCGCACGATACCGAGGCTGATCCCGGTCTGGCTGCTCGCCGGTCCGGGCAGGAACTGGCACAGCGCGACGATGTCGGCGAAGGCCGGCTCGTCGAGCCAATGCCGTCGCGCGACGAATTCCGCCCGGAAATAGCCGAGATGGGCGACCGGGCCGCCGAACGAGGTCAGCCCCAGCCGCAGAAATATGCGCAGCACTTCGAACGGAGAGCCGCGGGGGTTCTGCGCGCCGGTTACGTCCACGGTCTGGCTCATAGCGGGCGGCTCGGTCATGCCTTGGCTTGTCGCCGTGGCGGGCGAGCTCGTCAAGGAATGCGGCGCGCACCCGCGAGATTTAAATCGACGGACAATCGCCAATAAGGTGAGCTGAGAACTGAGCCAATGAACCGGCATGGACCCTATCCAGCGAGCTCTCGATCGATCCGGGATCAACGTTTCCAGTCTCGACCAAATCCGGCTGGCCCGCGGCGTGGTCGGGAAGGCGAGTTATGTGGCTCTCGCAGCAGTTCTGATGCTCGGCGGGGTGGCCGGCGGGATTGCGTGGAGGTGGCACGATCCCATCTTGCTGATGGTCGTCTCGATCTTGATGGCGGTTGTCTTCATGGTCTATTTCGCCGGCATCTTGTGGTTCGCCAACCGCCACCCTGGAGTTGCGCTGCTGGAAGGTGCGGAGCTGATCCAATGGCGCCAAATGGACATCGCCGCCAGGGCCGTCCCCAGCATCGAGAACAGGCCCATATCGGAGCCCGATAGCCCGAGATCCGAGCGATGACAACCCATCGGCTCTTTCATGTCGGAATCCGCCCTGACGGGCCCCTTGACCGGGCGCGCCTGGAAAAGGCATTTGATTTCGCGGGAGATTGGCTGCGGCTGAACGACTTCAACTGGTACGTGTGGACGACGGACAGGGCAATGCACCTGAATGAGCTGGTCAAACCGCTGATCGGCCAAAACGGGTCTGTCGTCATTCTGCAGATCGACACCTCGGCCGAGTCAGACCGATGGGGCTCCGCGCCGACAGCTGTGTGGGAATGGATCGACGACAAGCGGGACAAGGCGGTCCTCGCGCACTGACTTCTTGCCGGGACCACCGAAGCGTTCGTTCGCGCCCGGCCGCCCCGCGGCATCTTTATCTCGTCTGGGCGACGGCGCTCCGCGGATTGAGGCTCTGGATGTGCCCGCTCTCGGTGCCGGCCGTCGGGTCGATGACGGCGTTGATCAGCGCCGGCTTGCCTGACGCCAGCGCTTCGGTCAGCGCCTTCGTCAGGCTGGGCGTGTCGGTCACGTGATAGCCGGCCCCGCCGAACGCCTCGATGATTTTCTCGTAGCGCGCGTCGCGCAGGAGGCCGGTCGGCGTATAGGCGGTGCCGGGCATGTCGCCGCGGTAGACGCCGTTATTGTTGAAGATGACGGTGACCACCGGCAGCTCGTAGCGGCAGATCGTCTCGATCTCCATGCCGCTGAAGCCGAAGGCGCTGTCGCCCTCGATGGCGACGACCGGTTTGCCGGTCACCGCGGCAGCACCGACGGCATAGCCCATGCCGATGCCCATGACGCCCCAGGTGCCGCTGTCGAGCCGGTGACGCGGCTTGTCCATGTCGATGATGTTGCGGCCGAAATCGAGTGTGTTGGCGCCTTCGTTGACGATATAGACATCCGGCTGGGTGGCGATCGCGTTGCGCACGGCGCGCAGTGCCGCAGGAAAAATTCATCGGGCTCGGATCGGCGTTGAGGCGCGCCGCCATGCGTTCGACATTCTGCTGCTTGCGCTTGCCGATCTCGTCGACCCAGGCCGCCTGACGCTTGATCTGTCCCGGCTTGAGCGCGGCGTTGAACGCCGAGAAAACCGACTTGATGTCGCCGACCACCGGGGCGGCGATCGCCCGGTTGCTGTCGATCTCGGTCGGCGAGATGTCCACCTGCACCAACCGCGTCCCCTCGGACCACAGCGGCGGCCTGCCGTGCGACAGCAGCCAGTTCAGGCGCGCCCCGGCCACCATCACGACATCGGCGTTGCCGATCGCGTAGGAGCGGGCGGCGGCGGCCGATTGCGGATGGTCGTCCGGCAGCAGGCCCTTGGCCATCGACATCGGCAGGAACGGCATGCCCGTCGTCTCGATAAACGAGCGGATTTCCTCGTCCGCCCGCGCATAGGCCGCACCCTTGCCGAGGATCGCCAGGGGGCGCTGGGCATTCGCCAGCAATTCGATGGCGCGCATGACCGATTCCGCCGCCGGGGGCTGCGGTGGCGCCGGATCGACGACCTTCACCAGCGACTTCCTCGCCATATCGGCGTCGAGCGCCGAGCCCAGCACCCCGGCCGTCAGATCGAGATAGACGCCGCCCGGGCGCCCCGAGGACGGCGGCGCGGATCGCCCGCGCAATGCCGATGCCGATGTCCTGCGGGCGGTTGACCCGGTAGGCCGCCTTGGCATACGGCCGCGCGGCGGCGAGCTGGTCCATCTCCTCGTAATCGCCCTGCTCGAGATCGACGGTCGCGCGGTCGCTCGACCCGCTGATCATGATCATCGGGAAACAGTTGGTCGTGGCGTTGGCGAGCGCCACCATCCCGTTCAGAAAGCCGGGAGCCGAGACCGTCATGCAGATGCCCGGCTTCTGCGTCAGATAGCCGGCGATCGCCGCCGCATTGCCGGCCGACTGCTCGTGGCGAAAGCCGAGATAGCGGATTCCCTCATTCTGCGCCAGGCGCAAGAGGTCGGTGATCGGGATGCCCGCCACCCCAAAGATCGTGTCGACCCCGTTCAGCTTCAGCGCCTCCACCACCAGGTGAAAGCCGTCGGTCATCTCCCCTGGCATATCCGCTGCGCTCATCTCGTCCACCGTTCCCTAGGTGGGCCAGGGTCTAATGAGAGTTGGCCCCGGCCGTCAACGAGTACGCAACAGCGCACCTCATCTCCCTCTCCACCCCCGGGCGTGGAGAGGGTCGGGGTGAGGCGGGATTCCAGAACGCCCAAGGGGCCTGCCTCACGCTCCCGATAATGGCGCGCACCGAACGGGCGATCAGGGGCGCGGGTGCCGGGAGTAATGTGTTCGCGCCGGGAGCGATGTCGTCAAAGAAAATTTGATCGGCCGCTCCGCCGAAATCCACCGAATCGGCTATGCCAGCAGGCGTAGGGCGTCAGGACCCCTCTCTTATTGGGCGGCCGCTCGCATCGGTTGATGTGCCTTGAGGAAGCTGCGCACCCGGTTGATGGTGCGTTCCTTCAGCTCCGGGGGGTCGCGCCACGGGAAGACCGTGATCTCGGCGTTCGGCGCCAGCGCGGCGACATCGATCGAGGTCTGGAGCGGGTGCGCCGGGGTGTCGTCGGGCAGGACCAGCATCGGCGTGCGGCAGTTCCTGATGAAGTCGCGCGGCACGCTGTAGAGGAAGTCGGGGTTCACGCGGTAGAGGTTGTGCAGGTACTGCTCGACCTGCGCCATATTCAGCTCGGGCCGGCGCGGAAGCAGCTCGGGAGCCCAGACATCCTTGCCGGAATCGTACATGTAATCGGGGAGCTCCGGCCGGTGCCCGACGGTCTGGCAGAACACGGCGGCGGCGACGCGCCCGGGCGCGCGCTGCAGCAGCTTGCCGGCAAAGCAGCCGCCGATGCAGTAGCCCATATAGAAGAACTCGCGGATGCCGAGATGATCCATCAGCCCGAGCTGGTCGTCGGCAAACGCCTCCCACGGGTCGCCGGTCGGGATCGGGCCGGTCGAACTCGCCGCCATTGGCATTGCGCTGGTCCATGGTGATGACGCGGAAATCGTTCTTGAGCGCCTCCGGGGCGTTGAACACGGCGGTCGGCCAGTTGCTGACCCGCGAGTTCAGGCCGCCGCCGGGAGTGACCAGGAGCGGAAAGCCGGAGCCGGCCTCCTCGTAGCGGATGCGGACATTGCCTTTTTCGTAGAACGGCATGGCAGTCTCTCCCTTGCCCGGTGGATAAACACGGTGTGATGCCCGCGTCCGTATGCGTCTCGGCCGGAGGCGCGCGCAGCTGGGATTTTAAGCCCAAACCCGCAGAGTTTCCGGAAGCTTTTCGATCCGACAGTTCAGCCCATTCTTCATGGCGCTGGTTAGTGCGCGAAGCCCCCTCGTGCGGAGAACATCCGGCCTAATCCGGCGCGAGCGGGTGTCGGCGCAGGAAGTTGAAGTCGCAGCCCTTGTCGGCCTGCAGGATTTCGTGGCGGTAGAGGCGGGCGTAGCCGCGCTCGGGGACGGGCGGCGGGGCGAAGGGGCGGCGGGCGAGCTCGTCCGGCGGGACCAGGAGGTCGATATGCCGCTCCTTGACCGAGAGGCGAATATGGTCGCCGTTGCGGACCTTGGCGAGCGGGCCGCCGGAGGCCGCGTCGGGGGTCACGTGCAGCACGATCGAGCCATAGGCGGTGCCGCTCATCCGCGCGTCGGAGATGCGCACCATGTCCTTGACCCCGGCGCGGGCCAGCTTCTGCGGGATCGGCAGGTAGCCGGCCTCCGGCATGCCCGAGGCGCTGAGCGGTCCGGCATTCTGCAATACCAGAAAATCGTCGGGGGTGACGTCGAGAGCCGGGTCGTCGATGCGCGCCGACAGATCCTCGAGCGAGGTGAAGACGACCGCCCTGCCCTCTTTCTCGAACAGCTTCGGGTCGGCGGCCGAGCGCTTGAAGATCGCTCCCTGCGGCGCCAAGGAGCCGAACAAGGCGACGAGCCCGCCCTGGGGCTGCAGCGGGTCGGCGAGCGGCTTGACCACGGCGCGGTCCACGGGGCCGGCGGGTGCGGCGAGGCGTTCCGCCACGGTTTCGCCGGTCACGGTCAGGCAATCGAGATGCAACAGCGGCTGCAATTCGCGCATGACCGCGCCGATGCCGCCGGCGGCGAACAGATCCTCCATGTAATGCGGGCCGGTGGGCTTCAGATCGACGAGGACCGGCGTCGAATCGCTGATCTCGTTGAGGCGGCGGAGGTCGATGTCGATGCCGGCGCGGCCGGCGATCGCGGTCAGGTGCAGGACCGCGTTGGTCGAGCCGCCGATCGCCATCAATACCCTGAGCGCGTTCTCGACCGAATCCGGCGTCACGATCCGGTCGGGGGCGAGACCGCTCCGGGCGAGCTGCATCGCGGCGCGGCCGGTCGCCTCGGCGGCGCGCAGCCGGTCGGCATGGACCGCCGGGATCGCCGCGGTGCCGGGGAGGATCATGCCGAGCGCCTCGGCGATCGAAGCCATCGTGCTCGCCGTCCCCATCACCGCGCAGGTGCCGGCGGTGGTCGCGAGGTTGCCCTCGATCTCGTGGATCTCATCGGCGCCGATCTCGCCGGCGCGGTATTTCGCCCAGAAGCGGCGGCAATCGGTGCAGGCGCCGAGCCGCTCGCCATGCCAGCGCGAGGTCATCATCGGCCCGGCAACGAGCCCGATCGCCGGGCGGTTGGCCGAGATCGCGCCCATCAGCTGCGCCGGCACGGTCTTGTCGCAGCCGCCGACCAGCACGACCGCATCCATCGGCTGGGCGCGGATCATCTCCTCGGTGTCGATCGCCATCAAATTGCGGAACATCAGGCTGGTCGGGCTGAGGAAGACTTCGCCCAACGAGATCGTCGGGAAGGTCAGCGGCAGCCCGCCCGCGGCCAGCACGCCGCGCTTGACCGCCTCGATCAGCTCCGGGAAGTGGCGGTGGCAGTTGTTGTAGCCGGAGAAGGTGTCGGCGATGCCGATCACCGGCCGAGCCAGGAGGTCGGTCGAATAGCCCATCGAGCGGGCAAACGAGCGCCGCAGGTAGAGCGCAAAATCGGGGTCGCCGTAATTGGTGAGCCCCCGAGACAATCCAATGGGGCCGAGCCCGACCGGTTCCGTCATGGCTTCCTCTCGACAGCAAAGACGCGCTACCTTGCCGCCCGGGCGTTGCCGCAGGCAAGCGCCGCACGGTGTCCGCCCGATGGTGGCGTCCCGGTCCGAGCTTCGGCGTTCGACCACAAAGCTGCGATATCGGCGGACCTCGCGGCCGGAAGCGGGCATGAGCCTGTCGAGCCGATGTATATTGGGGGTCGACGACCGCGCCCTCGCGCGCTGATGTTTTGCCGAATCCAGGGAGGTGCTCCATCATGAGCCACTCGCGCTCAGCCTGGCTGCGGGAGCTGATCCAGCGCCGCGACAAGGTGTTGGCGGTGCTGCACCCGCCGACCGCGGCGCATGCGCGGATCATGGAGAAGGCCGGCTGCGAGGCGTTGTTCGTGGGCACCGGAGGGGTGGTCGGCGCCTATACCGGGCTTGCCGATGTCGGCACGGCGACGATGACCGAATGCGTCGCCATCGCCGGCTGGATCGCCGACAGCGTATCGATCCCGGTCATCATCGACGGCGACACCGGCCACGGCGGCACCATGGCGGTGCGGCGCCTGATCCGCGAGAGCATCCGCGCCGGGCTCGCCGGCATCCGCATCGACGACCAGCCGATCGAGGGTAAGCGCAAGACCCAGAATGCCGGCATCGATGTCGTGCCGCTCGATCAGGCGATTGCCCGCTACCGCGCCGCCGTCGATATGAAGAACGAGCTCGATCCGAACTTCGTCATCATGGCGCAATGTTATGCGCGCGACGCTGCCGGCGGGACGCTCGACGACACGATCGCGCGGATGCAGGCCTATCGCGAGGCGGCCAAGGTCGATTGGGTGCAGTTCGAATCGCCGCACTCGGTCGATGAGATCCGCATCGCACGTAGGGCGGTCGAGGGTCCGTTCTCGTTTATGCGCGGCAAGCTCGGGCGCTATCTCGACCTCGACGAGCATCTGGCGCTCGGGGTGACGATCGCCTGGTATCCGGGGTTCAGCCATGCCGTCACCTGGGCGGCGCTGTGGGATTTCATGACGGATTTTCAGGCGCGCGGCACCAGGGCGTGGGACGATTTTGTCGACAGCCGGCGCGATCGCCCCTACCCGACCCCCGAGACGCCGCCCGAGGGCGAAGGCGACGCCAGGCAGCAGGAGCTCGAACGGCGGTATTTCGGCGATCGACAGGGGGGCAGGTAATGGCGCGCGACGGCTACCGGATCTTCGATTCCGACACGCATGTCGGCCCCGATGCGGGCATATTGTCGAAATACCTGAGCGCGACGGAGAAGGACCGCCTGACCGGCTGGGCCGAGTATGAATCGCGCGACCGCCACGGCCGCGTGACCTACACAAAGGGCCAGCGCCGCTATCGCCGGCGGCTCGGCGAGGCCGAGCCGGATAGCGCGCCGGCCGGATACATGGCCGGCTTTGCCGGCGTCAGGCGCCGGCGCGATCCCTCGCCGCGGGTGGATGCCGACCCGGCGGCGCGCATCGCCGACATGGATTTCGAAGGAGTGGATGTGAACCTGACCTTGCCGTCGGGATGGTTCGGCACCTGGAGCGCCGGCGACGACGTGGCGCTCGAAATGGCGATGTACCGGGCCTATCACCGCTGGATGGAGGATTACTGCGGCGCCTATCCCCAGCGGCTCGGCGGCGTGATCCTCGCCGGTGCGCGCGACATCGACGGCGGCGTTGCCGAGCTGCGGCGCTGGGGCAAATCGGGCTGGGCCTGGGGCATGATGGTCTATGCGCCGGTCGGCATGCCGCTCGATCATCCCGCCCTCGAGCCGTTTTATGCCGAGGCGGCGGCGCTCGACCTTGCGGTCGTCCTGCACACCTTCACGGTGATGCCGCCCTATGCGCCCGGCGGGCAGGACACTTGGGACAATCTGTGGTTGCAGCGTTCGGCGGCGCATCCCTGGTGCGGCATGCGCAACATGGCGTCACTGATCGGCGGCGGTGCGATGGATCGCTACCCGGCATTGCGGGTCGGCACCTTGGAGGCCGGGCATGGCTGGCTGCCGTTCTGGATGATGCGGCTCGACGAGCACGCCCTGACAATCAAGGCGGCGCTCCCGGAATTGGCACAGCGCCCCAGCGAATACATCTGCGGCGGCCGCTATTTCCAGAGCATCGAGATCCCGGAGGGTGCGCGGCTGACCAATGCCGTGGCCGATCTGGTCGGCGATCATGTGCTGATGTACGCCTCCGACTATCCGCACGGCGAAAGTCATTTTCCGGAGTCGACCGCGCTCGTCGCGGCGTGGGACATGGCCGAAGCGCGAAAGCGCAAATTGCTGTGGGACAATGCGGTGCGGTTCTATGCGCGCGCCGGGCTGGACTGAGTCCCCCGGTCGCAATCATCCGCCCGGCGGCACAGCTGCCGCCGCGATCGGCCGAAGAAGAGAAATGGGAGCAGGTCAGCAAACGCCGGAGACGATACGATGACCGATGTCAGTCGCTCCCTCGTCCCGATCGACAGGCTGAGCGTCGATGTGCTGACCGACGACGTCAGCGATTCCTACGTCAGCAAGACGCTCTTTGCGGTCTCCGAGTTCGCCAACATCGTGCGCGCCGGGGCGGCGACGATTTCCGGCGAGTCGCTGCTGGTCGCCAATCTCGGCTACGGGCTGCGGCTGGTCTCCGGCAGCGGCGCGGTGCGGCATAGCCTGTTGTTCGACACCGGCACCGAGGGCGCCGCCTTTATCCGCAACTGCACCAACCTCGCCATCCCGCTCGGCGAGGTCGAAGCGATCGCCATCACCCACGGCCATTGGGACCACATGGGTGCCTTGCCGGCCGCCCTCGACGCCATTGCCGAGCACGGCGGGGCGGCGACCGTGCATGTCAACCCCGACATGTTCAACGAGCGCGGGGTCCGCTTGAGCAGCGGGTCGATCGTGCCGGTCGCCAAAGTGCCGCTGCCGGCGGAATTGGCGCGGCGCGGCGCTGCCGTCGTCAACGACCCGGCCGAGCGGCTGCTGCTCGACGGCCATTTTTATTACAGCGGCGAAATCCCGCGGGTGACCCCGTTCGAAAAGGGCCGCGTCGATCACTTGTGCCGCACCGGCCCCAACGCGCCGTGGCAGCCCGACCCGTTGCTGATGGACGAGCGCATGCTGGTGGCGCATGTCGGCGGATTGGGGCTGATCGTGTTCAGCGCCTGCTCGCATGCCGGCATCGTCAATGTCTGCACCGAGGTCGACAAATTGTTTCCGGATACCCCGATCCATTGCCTGATGGGCGGGCTGCATTTGGGCGGTGTCATGGAGGGAATCATTCCGCAAACGGTCGAGGCGCTGCGGCCGTTTGCGATTCCGCACATCATCACCGGCCATTGCACCGGCTGGCGCGCGCTGCATGCGCTCGCCAACGCCTTCGGCGACGCCGTCAGCCAGTCGGCGGTCGGCACCACCTACACCTTCGCCGCCTGACATGCCGGCCATGGAGCCCGAGGCCCGCCTGCCGGTCACCATCGTCACCGGCTTTCTCGGCAGCGGCAAGACCACCCTGGTGAACCATATCCTGGCGAACCGGCACGGGCTCAGGATAGCCGTGATGGTCAACGAAATCGGCGATATCGGCATCGACGGCGAGCTGATCATCGCAACCGGCGACGACATGATCGAGCTGAGCAACGGCTGCATCTGCTGCTCGATCAACAACGACCTGATGGATGCGGTCTTTCGCGTGCTGGGGCGCGCCGAAGAGGTCGATTACGTCATCCTCGAAACTACCGGCATCGCCGATCCGCTGCCGATTGCGCTGACCTTCCTGCGTTCCGAATTCCGCGATCGGGTGCGCGTCGATTCGATCGTCGCGCTGGCCGACGCCGGAAATTTCAGCCTCGATCTGTTCGCCGGCAAAGCCGCCGCCAACCAACTGCGCTACGCCGACGTCATTCTGTTGAACAAAAGCGATGTGGTCGCGGCCGACCGCCTGCGCGCGGTCGAAGAAAAGATCCGGGCATTGCATGGCGGGGCGCGGATCGTCCGGACGGCGCATGCCCGGATCTCATTGCCGCTGATCCTCGGCGTCGGGCATTTCCGGGCGGAAGGGTATTTCGCCGGCGAAGGCCATGATCATGTGGTGGAGGACGGGTTCGAGGCGGTTTCCTTTGCCAGCGAACGGCCATTTGCAGCCGACAAATTGCAATCGTTTCTGGAAGAATTGCCGACCGCAATCTTCCGCGGGAAAGGCATTTTCGCGGTCGAGGGCAGCGACAAGCGCCACGTTTTTCATCTCGTCGGCAAGCGGTTTACGCTGGATGAGGCGCCGCCGGGCGGGTCGGGGATGAACCGGCTGGTGCTGATCGGCCGGGATCTCGACAAAGCGCGCCTGCGCCGGCAGCTCGAAGCGTGTCTCGCGCCGTCTCCGGACGCCTCGCCAAGCGGCTGCGTCAGTCGGGTTCCGGAATAACGACCGACCAGACGGCGAGCAGCGCCGCCGCGGCGACCGCGATCCAGATGACGGCGCCGCCGATCCGCAGATAGGCGGCGCCGGCGATCGTCGCCCCGACGATCAGCCCCACCCAGGGAGAAGCCTGCGCCAGCCAATCCCATCCGCGCGTCCGGCCGATCAGGAAATCGCCCAACCCCTGACCGAACTTGACCAATGTTCCGGTGACAAAGGTCAGGCTGACGCCAACTCTCCCGACGCGATGCATCGACGCGTTCAACGCGCCCATCGCCAGAACCAGGGGCGCCGGCGCCGTTGCCAGGACGGCCGCGAGCGCCAGCAGGATCGTCACCACTCCGAGCACCGCGGTCAGATGCCACCGGCCGGTGCAGCGGGCGAGCAGCTGACCCGCCGCCGCCCCCAGCACGAACAGCAGGATCAGCACGAAAATCGACCCCGCCCCCGCAACATCGCCGCGGCCGAGGGCGACGGCAAACTGGGTGCTGTTGCCGCTCATATACGAGACGAAGAGGTGGCCGAGGCGCAGATAGCCGATCGCATCGACCATCCCGGCGAGAGCCGCGAGCAGCGCCGCCAACAGCAGCCCGCCAGTCTGGTCGCCGATCGCCTCGTAATTGCCGCTGACCAATTCGCGCGCCATCCCTGAGCCAGTGGATCTCGCATAAGACCTCGATTGGCGAGCTTGCCGCGGGACGCCGATCCCCGGCAAGCGCAAGTCTCCGCTTAACCGTGCCGAACGAGGTAAGGAGGGGGATGCGAGCATGGCGGTGGATCGGATTTCCCGTCGGCGACCGACCATCGGTCGCACACCCTTGTCATGAGACCGGGGGGATACCACTTCGGAGATTATTGGAGGCCCGGACTGCCGCTCTCGTTGATAGCGGTCGGGATCGGGGTTCCTCTTATCGTGTTCTGCCGGCCGTTCGATGGCGCAGTCGGAATTAACCGGCGGCCATCGTGTTGATAGAAATGCCGCTGGGCACGATAACGTTCGAGCAGACTTGCATGGGTGAAGGCATGGCCAAGCCGAAGAGAGGGCGGTCGACCGCCAGCATCGACGATCATGTCGGGGCGCGCATCCGCGAGCGCCGCATCATGCTGGGGCTGACCCAGCAGCAGCTCGCCGAGATGATCGGGGTCACCTATCAGCAGGCGCACAAATACGAGCGCGGGATCAATCGCGTTTCGGCCGGAAGGCTGTTCGAGATCGCCCGCGCGCTGAGCGCCCCGATCAGCTATTTCTACGAAGGGATCGGGCAGGAAGGCCCGCGCCAGATCACCCCGCACCAGCGGATGCTGCTCGAGATCGCGCGGAACTTCGCCGAGATCCGCAACGAGAAGCATCAGGAGGCGGTGAGCCAGCTCGCCCGCGCCTTGGCGAGCCGGTGACGCCTGCCGGCTTTCAGCCGGTATCGGGCAGCGGGAACTCGTCGAGGTAGGCGAGGTAATCCTCCTCGACATCGACCTGCATCGCGCCGAGCAGGCGCACCAGGCCGTTGTAGAAGGCGATCGTCATTACGAGGTCGGTCAGGCGCTCGTTGTCGAGGCCCTGGCGCAAGGCGGCAAAGGTTTCATCCGCAATGCCGAGGTCGCGCGTCATCTCGCGGGCGGCGCGCAATACCGCCTTGGCGAGCGGGTCGAGCCCGCTCGGGCGGCCGGCGGTCTCGTCGGCGATGGCGCGGATATCGTCGTCGCCGACGCCGAACTCGCGGCCGATCCTGATGTGGTGCGAATACTCGTAGGCCGAGCGGGTCGAATAGCCGACCTGGAGGATTGCCAGCTCGCGCAGCCTCGGGTCGAGGCGGCTGCCGTCGCGGATGAACCGCGCCAAGGTGTTCAGGCTGCGCGCGGCGTGGGGACTGTGCGCGAGGACGCGGTACAGGTTGAGGTTCCGCGCCAGGAGATCCTGGTGCTCCGGCAGGAGATCGGATCTGTCGAGATAGGGCAGACGCGCCATCGCCGTCGCTCCGTGCTGTCCGCGCGCCGGGCGATGATACCACATGCCGGGTGCGAAGGGGCGAGAACAAGCGGTCCGCGCCCGCCGAAGGAGCAGTTGCAAAAATACCAGGCGGCGTCATTCCGGGTCGCGGGCACGGCCCGCAACCTATCAACACCGGCCGGCGACAGCATGGACAGGTCCGTGTCTATGGGTTCCGGGCCCGCCCCTCCGGGGCATCCCGGAATGACCGGCGCCTCGGCCCGGGACCGATGGCCGACATGGATGCCGGCCATCGGTATGACGAGCCGGAGTGCCCGTTATTTCCCCGTCGAGCTTCGAACAGCGCGGGTGGCGGCGCTGGCGACGGCGCGCAGGGACGCGGTCAGGATGTCGCTGTCCATGCCGACGCCGAACAGCGTCGTCGCCGCCGGCGATGCCGATCTGCACATAGGCCGCGGCCTGGGCATCGGCTCCCGCGCCGACCGCATTCTCATGGTAGTCGAGAAAGGTCAGCGCAACGCCGCAATCGCGCCGCAAGGCATCGACAAAGGCGGCGATCGGCCCGTTGCCGACCCCTTCGATATGCCGGTCCGCGCCGTCGACCCGCACCGTTGCGCTCAACCGCCGGTCGCCGGGCCGTCGTTCGGGCAGCACCGCGTAATCGACCAGCGCGATGCCGTCCTGGCCGAGATAGGTTTCGCGGAACAATTCCCAGATATCGGCGCTGGTCGTTTCCTTGCCGGTGCGGTCGGTGACCTCCTGCACGATCTTGCTGAACTCGATCTGCAGGTTGCGCGGCAGGTCGAGCCCGTGATCCTGTTTCAGCAGATAGGCGACGCCGCCTTTGCCCGATTGCGAATTGACCCGGATCACCGCCTCGTAGGTGCGGCCGAGATCCTTGGGGTCGATCGGCAGGTAGGGTACCTCCCACAATGCATCGTTGCGTTTGGCCAGCGCCTCGAACCCCTTCTTGATCGCGTCCTGGTGCGAGCCGGAAAAGGCGGTGTAGACGAGCTCGCCGGCATAGGGGTGGCGCGGGTGGACGGGCAGCTGGTTGCAGTGCTCGACGGTGCGCACGATCTCGTCGATGTCGGTGATGACGATGCCGGGATCGACCCCCTGGCTGAACAGGTTCAGCGCCAGGGTCATGACGTCGACATTGCCGGTGCGCTCGCCATTGCCGAACAAGGTGCCTTCGACCCGGTCGGCGCCCGCCATGACCCCGAGCTCGGCCGCCGCCACCGCGGTGCCGCGATCGTTGTGCGGATGCAGGCTCAAGACGATGCTGTCGCGATCGCGGATGGTGCGGCCGAACCACTCGATCTGGTCGGCGTAGACGTTGGGCGTCGCCATTTCGACGGTGGCCGGCAGGTTCAGGATCGTCTTCTTGTCGGGCGTCGGCCGCCAGACATCCATCACCGCCTCGCAGATCTCGACCGCGAAATCGAGCTCTGTCCCGGTGAAGCTTTCGGGCGAATATTGATAGAGGACATTCGTTGCCGGCATCGCCTCGGCAAGATTGCGGATCAGCCGGGCCGCGTTGACCGCGATGTCGGCGATGCCGCCCTTGTCGAGGCCGAAGACGACGCGGCGCTGCAAGGTCGAGGTCGAATTATAGAGATGCATGATCGCGCGCCGGGCGCCGCGGATCGCCTCGAAGCTGCGCTCGATCTGCTCGGCGCGCGCCTGGGTCAGCACCTGGATGGTGACGTCCTCGGGTACCAGATCTTGTTCGACCAGCTCGCGGACAAAGGCGAAATCGGTCTCGGACGCGGCCGGGAACCCGACCTCGATCTCCTTGAAGCCGAGCTTGACCAGCAGATCGAACATGCGGCGCTTGCGGTCGGGTCCCATCGGCTCGACCAACGCCTGGTTGCCGTCGCGCAGATCGACGCTGCACCAGGTGGGCGCATGGTCGATGACCCGTCCCGGCCAGCGTCGGTCGGGCAGATCAATCGGTGCAAAGGGGCGGTATTTGTGGATCGGCATGGCGGACATCGAAAACTCCTGAAGCGGGATGGCGGCCGCAGGGGCCGGAACGGGCGCAGCGTCGCGGCCGGCGGGGATCAGCGCCGCCGGCCGCTGCTAAGTCGCCGGCACGCCGGCCGCGGGCCGGCCGCCAAAGGGCTGCGGCAGGAAATAACGCTGTCGATCGAATGAGCTGTAGGCATCGGCGCTACCGGGCACAGGAAGTTCCCTCGACGGGGAACGGCAACGAGCAGGGTCGGCGCCGGTCAGGACGCCGAGGTAATAAGTCGCAGCTCGTAGCGCGCGGTAACCATCGCCCCCTCGTTAGCAGACGAGGCGCAGCACGTCAAGCACCTCCATCGTCCGGCCGAAATGGTCATGGATCAGGAAAGGTGCCGGCAATCGGCGCCGCCGACACGCGAAACCACAAGCTCAACAACCTGTAGCGTATCTGCAACTGTTGCTAAAAGCCCACACCCGGCAGAAAAGCCCCGCGCCAGCCTTGGGCTCGATTGACTCGACATCGCCGCCCGATAGTGTTCTCCGGTCAATTTCGGCGTGCGCGTTGTATCGATCGCCAATCGATAAGTAGTCGGCAACACCTCGCCTATTCGGTTCGCTGACGAACCGCTTCGGCACGGGCACAACGATCGGTTGGTATGCGGGAGCGGGATTGCGCCCGCCGGCAGCGCGGCCCCGATGAAGTGGGGGAAGTGGTGGAAGTGTCCGAGCAGACGAACGTTGTGGCTTTCCCGCTGACGGTCCGCGGGATGGCGCCGCCAATCAATGCGGCATCCTTTGCGATGCCTTGCCCCTATGAATTCACCGAGGAGGAGCTGGCCGCCCTGTGCCGATGGTTCTCGGCGTGGAAATTCGCGTTTCCCGGCACGGAGGGCGTGATGATGGTCAGCCATCAGGAAAGCTATTCGGCAGTCGGCCTCTATAACCGGGCCGGCGGCGCGCCCAACTGCCTCGTCGCCAAGCATGAGGTCGGCGGCAGCGCCCGCTTCTTCTGGTCCACCGAATTCGACCCGCCGCGCCCGATCAACGGCCTTGCCGAGATCACCGATGCCCATATCCGGGCGATCCACCCGCCGCGCAATGAAAAGGGCTGGCTTGATCCGGCGGGGTGGATGGGCGTCTACGCCTCGCGCCTGATTGCGACGCAGCTCCAGGTGGTCTAGGCCGACAGGCGGGAAGGGACCGGGGCGTTCGGGCGCTCGCCGATGCGGCGGCGGCGCCGTGCCGCCCGCGGAACCGGTTTGGGATCTGTCGATCGTGCGCGATAATCGGCTGCGGCCGCTGCCGGCGGCAAACGATCTGGCTACCGAGAGATGCCGATGTCCGGGTTCGAGGAGCTGCGCAGCGACAACCTCATCGTCGTGACCGGCGGCGCGGGGTTTCTCGGGTCGCACATTGTCCGCGACCTGGCGGGGGCGGGGCATCGCGTCGTCGTCTCCGACCTGCTGCGGTCAAGCGGCAAATGGCGCAATCTCGCCGATGCGCAGCTGCACGACCTGGTCCGCCCCGAAGCGCTTTTCGAGTGGCTCGGCCGGCACGGCGACAGGGTCGCCGCAATCGTGCATATGGGTGCCGTTTCGACGACGCACGAGCCCGACGCCGACCGTTATGTCGCCAACAACATCCGCCTGACGCTCGATCTGTGGCAATGGTGCGCGGCGAACGCGACCCGCCTGATCTACGCCTCGTCGGCGGCGACCTATGGCGACGGCGTCCTCGGCTTCCGCGACGACCAGAGTGCGGCCGCCCTTGCCGCGCTGCGTCCGCTCAACGCCTATGGCTGGAGCAAGCACCTGGTCGATCGCCGCATCGCCGACGACGTGATGCGCGGCCTGCCGGCACCGCCGCAATGGGCCGGGCTCAAATTCTTCAATGTATACGGCTCGAACGAGGCCCATAAGGGCCCGATGCAGTCGATGGTCAGCAAGATCGTGCCGGTCGTCAGGGCCGGCGCGGAAGTCGAGCTCTTCAAGTCTCATCATCCGCAATATGGGGATGGCGGGCAGCTGCGCGATTTCGTCTATGTCAAGGATTGCGTTGCCGTGGTCGGCTGGCTGCTGAAAAACCCCGCGGTCGGCGGCTTGTTCAATGTCGGGACCGGCACCGCGCGCAGCTTTGTCGATCTGGTCGGCGCCGTTTGCGCGGCGCTCGGCTGCGCGCCGAAGATCCGCTTTGTCGACATGCCTCGAGAGCTGCGCGAACAATATCAATATTTCACGCGATCTGACCCGGCCAAGCTGCGCGCCGCCGGCTTTACCGTCCCGTTTCATTCGCTCGAGGAGGGCATTCGAGATTATCTCGATGGCCCATCGTAAGGCTTTGTGCGGCAGCGACTGCCGGCCATCGGGGGAGGTCGGGTGATCGTCCTCGATCTGTCGCGCCTGATCTCCCGCGCCCAGCGCGACACTCCGACCGGCATCGACCGTGTCGAGCTCGCCTATGCCCAGCATTTGATCGCCAATCGGGCGGATCTCGGCTTTGCCGCGATGACGCTCTGGGGTCGATTGGGGTCGGTGCCGCGGGCGGCGGCCGAAGCCTATGTCGCGGCGATCGGCCGGGTATGGCGCGGCGACAGCGGCGGCAAGCAGCCGCGCCGGCTGGCGTACCGGCTACGGGTCGAGCCGCCGTGGCGCGGCGCTGTCGCACTCCCCGCTCGAATGCGGTCCGCGGTCGAAAAGCCGGTCTATCTCCTCGTCTCCCACCACCATCTCGAAAAGCGCCGTGTCATTGCCCGTCTCAAGGCGCGCGGCCGGGCCTCTTTCGTCTGTCTGATCCACGATCTGATCCCGATCGAATTTCCCGAATATGCCGTGCCTGGCCAGGCCGGGAAGCATCGCCGCCGCATCGAGACGGCCGCCGCCCTCGCCGATGCGCTGATCGTCAACTCCCGCGCGACCCGCGACGCCCTCCAGCCCTATCTCGATCGGGCCGGGCGTGCCCCGCCGGTGCTGGTGGCACCGTTCGGCGTCAGCCTGCCCGATCTGCCGGCGACGGGGTCGATCGAGACGCCCTATTTTGTCTGCATCAGCACGATCGAAGCGCGCAAGAACCAGCTCCTGCTGCTCAATTTATGGCGCCGGATCGTCGAGGAGCGCGGCGCGCAGGCACCACGCCTCTTTCTGATCGGGCGGCGCGGGTGGGAGACCGAAAACACCCTCGACATGCTCGAACGCTGCCCGAGGCTGCGCGGGATCGTGGTCGAACGCAGCCATCTGACCGATATCGGCATGGTGCGCCTGCTGAAAGGAGCACGGGCGCTGCTGCTGCCGTCCTTTGCCGAAGGCTTCGGCTTTCCGCTGGTCGAGGCGCTCGCCCTCGGCGTTCCCGCCCTATGCAGCAATATCGGGGCGTTGCGTGAGAATGGCGGCGCGGTCCCGGAATATTTCGACCCGCTCGACGGCCCCGGTTGGCGGACCGCCATCCTCGATTATTCGCCCGCCGCCTCGCCGCGGCGCGACGCGCAGCTGCGCCGGCTGGCCGGCTGGCAGCCGGCGAGCTGGCAGGACCACTTTGCCGCGGTCGGGCCGCTGATCGCCGAAGCCGCAGCGCGCGCATGCGGTCGAGCCGCATCGGTCGAGGCGGGCCCGCCGGTGCCGCAGTCGCAGGCCCGGTAATTTCAGCGCGACGGCATTGCCGTGCCGAGGTGCCGGGCAACCGCGGCGAGATCGTTCGGCTCCAATGCAACGTTTCGGCTTTCCTCGATCAGGATGCGGGCGGTGTCGCGGACCTGCGCCTCGCTGTGCGCGGTGGTCAGAAAGAACCGCAGCCGGGCGGCGCGCTCGGGCACCGCCGGATAGAGGATCGGCTGGACGTTGACGCCGCGCCGGAACATTGCCTGCGCCAGGCGTCCGGCCCGGATCGAGCTGCCGGTGATGACCGGCACGATCGAGGCGCCGACCGAACCGCCGACATCGAGACCGCCCTGCCGCACCAGCCGCAGGAAGAGCGCGGCCCGGTCGTTCAACCGACGCACCCGCTCCGGTTCGCGTTCGAGCAACTGGAGCGCGGCGAGCGCCGCCGCCGCCGCCGCCGGAGCCATGCCGACCGAGAACACGAAACCGGGGACGACGAGCTTCAGATATTCGACGAGATCCCGCCTCCCGGCAATATAGCCGCCGCACGACACCAGGCTCTTGCTCAATGTCCCCATCCAGATGTCGACCTCGTTGGGATCGACGCCGAAATGGTCCGCCGAGCCGAAGCCGCGCGGCCCCAGCACCCCCAGGGCATGTGCGTCGTCAACCATCAGCCAGGCGCGATGGCGCCGCGCCGCCGCGATAAACGCCGGCAGATCGGGGACATCGCCGTCCATGCTGTAATGCCCCTCGACGACCAGAAGCGTACGGCCGCTGCGCGCCCGCGCTTCGCCCAGTGCCCGGTCCGCGGCTTCCGGGTCGAGATGGGCGAACGGCACCCGGCGCGCCCCGGACAGCATCGCCCCCTGCACGATGCTGTTATGGATCAACGCGTCGTGGACGATCGCGTCGTTGCGGCCGAGCAGATGGCCGATCACGGTGACGTTGGTCGAGTGTCCGCCGACCAGGACGACGCTGTCCTCGGAACCGTGGAGGCGGGCCAGCGCCTGCTCCAGCTCGCGGTGCACCGGACGCTCGCCGGAGACCGGACGGCTCGCCGATACCGAGGTGCCATAGCGGTCGATTGCGGCCTTGGCCGCCGCTGCGATCTCGGGATGACCATTCAGCCCGAGATAGTTGTACGAGGCGAAATTGACGTAGGTGCGGCCGTCGATCGCCGTTTCGGCGCCGGCGATCCCTTCATGGACGCGAAAGAACGGGTCGGCGATCCCGAGAAATTCCGCGGCCTGGCGGATCATCTGGATCTCGCGGAATCCCTCCAGGTGCGCAACGTCCAGCCGCGGGCTCATCTCGCCGCCCGCCGCCGGCTCACGGCGATGCGGCGATCGCGGCAAGGCCACGGCGGTCAGCCTTTCGAGGAGCCGCGCCTTGGCCTGCGCCGACAAGCCGAAGAGGTTGCGCCCCGGCTCCAACGGGTTACTCGGCGGCAACCGATTTTGCCTCGCGCCGCGCCTCGGCCACCCGGTCCGTTTCAAGCGGCAGCGGTGCCTCGTCGTCGGCATCTTCGCCGGTTTCGTGACGTGCCGCCAACGCGATCACCTCGGCGTCTTTTACTCCGGTCCCGACGGTGCCCGCGAGCCGGGCCGCAATCGACGCGACGCTGGTGCCTTCGGCGATCGACACCAGCGGCAAATCGATGCGCAGCCGGCTTTCCAGCGCGAGGCGAAGCTCCACGGCCATCAGCGAATCCATCCCCAGCTGCGACAGCGGCCGGGCCGGGTCGATCGCACCTGCCGGCAGCCGCAGGATTGCCGCGGCTTCGTCGGCAACGACCGTCTTCAGAAGCGCCAGCGCCATCTCCGGGTCCGCCGCAGCGAGCCGTTCGGCGAACGAATCGTCGGCAGGCGACGCGGCCGCCTCGGCGCGGATTTCCGAAAACAGCCCGCCGGCGAAAATCGGCAGAAAGCGCCGCGTCTCGTTCCAGCTCGTTTCCGCGAAACCGGCGGCCGGCAATCCGCTGGCGATCAGTGCGGGGACGCCGGCAAGAGCCTGCGCCGCCGGCATCGGCCTGGCGCCGAGCCGGCGGGCGAGCGCTTCGCGTGCCTCCGGCCTCTCGGCCAGATACCCGGCATCTTCGATCGGTCCCCAGGCGATGGCGAGCGCCGGGCGCCCCTCGGCCCGACGCCGGCGGGCGAGCGCTTCGAGCGCCATGTTCGCGGCGACATAGACGCCCTGCCCCGGTGCCCCCAGCAACGTCGTTGCCGAGGAGAACAGCAGGAACAGCTCGATCGGGTCGCCGCGGGTCAATTCGTCGAGGGCGATTGCCCCGCCGAGCTTCGGATGCAGAACGCGCGCGGCCCGGTCGAGGTCGATTTCGCCGGCAAGGCCGTCATCGATCGCCGAGGCCGCGTGCACGACCCCGCGCAGCGGCGGCTGGTTCGCCCGGATCTCCGCGAGGATCGCGGCGAGCGAGCCGCGGTCGGCGACATCTCCGCGGTAGACGCGGATTTCGGCGCCGGCCGCTTCCAGCTCGCCGATCCTTGCCGCGCAACCCGGCGTCTCGGACCCGCGGCGCCCGACCAGCGCGATCGAGCCCGCGCCGCGCGCCGCGAGCCAGCGCGCCGCCTCGAAGCCGAACCCCTCGATCCCGCCGGTGACCAGATAGGTCCCATCGCGGCGCGCCGCGAATTCGGGCGGCCGGCGCAGCCGCACGCCGGCGTTCGCGCCGGGGACCAGCACGAGCTTGCCGATATGGCCCGAGCTCTGCATCAGTCGAAAGGCATCGTCGATTTCGCCGAACGGAAATACCCGGTGGGCGAGCGGCCGGATCGCACCCTCGGCGAGTGCCGCCGAGATTTCGGCCAGCAGCGCGCGGGCGAGCTGCGGCCGGCGCAGCGGCAGCTGGTCGATGTCGATCGCGAAATACGACACGTTGTGGCGCAGCGGCCGCAGGTGGAGGCGCCGATTGAAATAAAAATCGCTCTTGCCCAGCTCGAGGAAGCGGCCGAACGGCTTCAGCACCTCCAGGCTGCGCTCCATCGCCTCGCCGCTCAGCGAGTTGAGCACGATGTCGACCCCCTGCCCGCCGGTGATCTCGCGCACGGCATCGGCGAAAGCGAGGCTGCGCGAGTCGAGGACGTGATCCGCGCCGGCCAGACGCAGAAATGCCCGCTTCATCTCCGATCCGGCCGTGGCGATGACGACCGCGCCGCAATGCCGGGCGTATTGGATCGCCGCCAGTCCCACACCGCCGGTGGCAGCGTGGATCAGGATGTGCTCGCCGGGTGCGAGCTGCGCCAGGTGACGCAGCGCATAGATCGCGGTGACGAAGACGACCGGGATCGTCGCGGCCGCGGCAAAGCTCGTGCCGGGCGGGATCGGCGCGACGGCATCGGCGATGGTGACGACGCGCGTGCTCAGCGCGGCGGGGGCGAACGCCATGACCCGGTCGCCGACCGCCAGCCCCTCGACGCCGGGACCGAGCGAACGGACGACGCCGGCGCATTCGAGCCCGAAGGTCGGACCGGCAAAACCGTCGATCAGCGCCTCTTCGGGCAGCAGGCCCATCGCCCACATCATGTCGCGAAAGTTGAGCCCGGCGGCATGCACTTCGATCTCGACCTCGCCCGGTCCGACCGGCCGGCGCGCGCAGACCTCCCAACCGAGCGAATCGAGCCCGCCGGAGTGGCTCGCCGACAGCGTCAGCGCATCGCTGCGGGCGGCGAAACGCGGCGGCAGGCCCGGGCGCAGACGCGAGACATGCCGCCCGTGCGGGGTCCAGACGATCTCGGCCTCCGCGGGCGGCGCCGCCAATTCGGCGGCAATGTGCCGGGCGCGGTCGGCGGGTGTCGCGGCGCCCGCCAGATCGATCAGGCGAAGCGAGAGCCGCGGCATCTCGTTGACGAGCACGCGCCCGAGGCCCCACAGGGCGGCGCCAACCGGGCCGGACGCGGTTATTTCGGGCGTCGGCTGCTGCGCATCGCAAGTGACGACCCACAACTCGGCGCACCATTCCACCGCCCGGGCCGCAAGGCGGGCGAGTGCGGCAACGGGCTGTGCGGCGTGCTCGACACCGGGTGAAAGATCCGGCTCATCGGCGAGGAACAGGATGATCTCGCGCGTTTTGCCACCCTTCCTGCCGCTGCGGTCCGATGGCGTTGCGGCAAAGAAATCGGGGTATTGCACCGATGTTGCGGAGTGGCCCGCCGCCGCCAGCCCGGCCCGCAACGCGGCGGTCGAGGCGCTGCCGCCGCCGACAAGGGTAACGGTGCAATGCGGCATCGGTGCGGGGCTGGAGGGCTCGGCACGCGCTGGTGCGCCGCCCCAAAATACCGCACAAGGCCACGGCGCCGATGCGAGCGCGACAGCGCCGGCGGAGCGCAACCCCGCCGCGGCGAGTTCGGCACGCCATTCGTCGCCGGTGCGCAGCGGCGACGCCCCGCCGGTCGACGCGGCTGGCAGCCACCATCCCGCGCGCTGCCCGAAAACAACGTCCCAGATCGCGTTCGGCTCGGGCTCGGCTGCGAGGAAGACCCCGCCCGGAGCGAGAAGCTCCGCCAAATTGGCCAAGGCCGCCGCATCGAGCTGCAGGCGGGCACAGGCGTTGATCGCCACAATGATGTCGAAACGCGCCCCGTCGAGCGCATCGTTCCCGTCTTGCGGCGACCAGCACCGGGCGGAGGCCCCGGCAAATGCTTCCGTCAGAAACGACAGTGGAGCCGCCTGCTCGGAGTCGATGCTCGTCGCCAGATAGGCAAACGCCACTCCCGATTGTGCCAGACGATCGAGCATGGAGCGGGTTGCTCCGCCGTCTCCCGCGCCGATTTCAAGGATGCGCAGCGGCCGGCCCTGTGGCCAGGAGCCGGCGATCGTTTGCAGCGCATCGCACAACAGGTCGATGCAGGCAGCGCTCGCCGGCGACGCGCGCAGCAGCTGCGCCGCCATCGGCGGCAGCCGGGCTTCGGACCGATGTGGGCCATCGGCGAGAATTTTCGGCAGGTCTTCGCCCGCCGCCGCGGCGAGGGCCAGCTCCGCCACCAGATCCGGCGCTTCGGCGAGCAGCAGACGCCAGATTTCCGATGCTTCCGGCAGGTCGCTCGGGAATTCCAGGCGCCATTCCGAATCGGTTTCAGCAGCAGCCCCAAGCCGTTCGAGCAAACGCAGCAGGCACTCGGCAAGACCGCGCGAGGCCGCCGCCAGCTTTCCGCGTTCGACGAGTTCGCCGATCGTGAAGGGATGGCCGGGCTCAATCAGCGGCGCCAACGATCGGAGCGCCATCGCAGCGATCAGGGCGTCGAGCAGCGGGGTCTGATCGCGCCGCGCCGGATCGGGCTCGCGCGCTGCAGCGAGACGCCGCAACCGGCCGCCGATGCGGCTGAGCACCGCGGGCGGGCCGGACTCGGCCAACGGGGCCGGGACGAGATCGACGCGAAGCGCGCGCTCGCCGGGCCCGCCGCGCCGGGTCAGCTCGATCCGGCGAAACCAGCAATCGGAGAGCTCCGCTACGATGTCGCCGGTCTCGTCGTAGAGCGCGATATCGGCGCAGACCGAGCGGACCCCGATCCGGGTCAGGCGGAGCCGGGCGCGGCACGCTATGCGGGCGAACGGCGCCACCAGCCGGACGCGCCCGAAACGCCACGGCAGAAAGCCGACGCCCGGCATCTCGCCGCGGCGGTCCGCCAACAGCCCGAGCAATCCCTGCAGCGCACCGTCGAGCAGTGCTGGATGCAGCAGGTAGCCGTCGAGCGGCTCGCCGATCGGCGCCGGATCGAGATAGGCGATGGCGCTATCCGGACCTTCGGTCTCGATGCGATCCACGGTTCTGAACCGGCTGCCGTAATCGAGGCCGGCGCAATGGGCGAGGCGATACAGCGCGTCCCCGTCGATTCGGGCCCGACCGGACACCTCTTCGGCCCAGCGCAGGATCGCGCGCGCGTCGCTTGCGGCCCCGACACGGCCGACGGCGTGGACCGTCATCGGCTCGCTCGACAGGCGGGGACGGCTCGCCAATTCCCAATCGCCGTCGTCGGAGCCGAGCATCGTGCGCAGCTCGCGCGTCCTCCCTTTGTCGAACGGCAGCGGGCGGCGCAGCTCCAGGTCGAAGGCCTCGAGCGCCGGCGCGTCCGGCCAGCGGCACCGCGCGGCGGCGAGGGCGATCTCGATGATCGCGGCCGCCGGGAGGACCGGCATTCCACCCACGGCATGGTCGGCGATCCAGGGCACCAGCTGCTCGTCGAGGTGATTGAGCCAGCACCGCACCTGACCCGCCTGACGAAAGCCGAGCAGCGGGTGGTCCAAGGGCGGGTTGGCCAGCTCGACGGCCTCGGCCGTCTGCTCGAACCAAAACCGCTGTCGCTGCCAAGGGTAAAGCGGCAGTCCCTGCGGATTGGCCGGGCCGTCGAACAACGGCGCGGCCGTCATATCATGCCCGGCGACATGGCAATGCGCCGCAATCGCCGGGAACGGGTCGTCATTGCTCTCCTCGCGCGACAGGCTCGCGAGCACCCGGCCCTCGACCTCCGCGGCACGCAGCGCGTCCCTCAGATAGGATTGCAGGATGGGGCTGGGGCCGATCTCGACAAAGATGCGGCAGCCCTCGTCGATCAGCCGTGCCGCCGCTTCGACGAACCGCACCGGATTTCTGATGTTGCGCCACCAATGCTCGGCGCCGAGCGCCTCGCCGTCGACGACCGCGCCGGTGACCGTCGATACCAGCCTGGCCGCCGGCGGACGCGACCGCAGACCGGCCAGGCTCGCCAGCAAATCCTCGCGGATCGGGTCCATCTCGCGCGAATGAAAAGCAAAATCGAGATCGAGGGCGCGAAACCACAGGCCCCGGCGCTGCGCCTCGATCGCGAGACGCTCGATTTCCCCGCCCGGGCCCGAGATCGTCAGCGATCGGGTGCCGTTGAACGCCGCGATCTCGGCCGGGCTGTCGAGCTCGACCAGCAGCTCGCGCGCGGCATCCGGCGCCAGCGCCAGCGCCGCCATCCGTCCCTTGCCCCGGGTCCGCTCCTGGTTGCGGCTGCGCCACACGACGACGCGGGCGGCATCGGCCAGCGACAGCGCCCCCGCGGCCCAGGCTGCGGCGATCTCGCCGACGCTGTGCCCGAGATAGCCGGCAGCTTCGACGCCGATATCGCGCAGGGTGCGCACGGTGCCGACCTGGATCGCGAACAGCAGCGGCTGGGCGATGTCGGCACGGGCCACCGCTTCGGCGCCGACACCGGCTTCGAGGAGTTCCGCGACCGACCAGCCGAGCTGCCAGGCGAGCACCCGGTCGACATCCTCGATGGCCGCGCGAAACGCCGCATTGCCGTGCCATGCGCCGCGCCCCATGCCCGGGAATTGCGCGCCATTGCCGGAGAACACGAAGGCGAGCTTGCCTTCGGCGAGCGCGGTGCCGGTGACGACAGACGGCGCTGCGGCACCGTCGAGAAAGCCGGCGAGCAGCCTCGCCGTGGCATCCGGGCCGCGGCCGAGGGCGACGAGCCGGTGCGGATGGTGGTCGCGCCCGCGCGCCGCGCCGCGCAACAGATCCGGCACCCGCTCGGCCGGGGCAGCCGCGAGCGTGCCGCACCAGCCGCGGGCGAGTTCGCGCAGCGCGGCTTCGGTCCGGGCCGAAATCACCAGCGGCGGTTCAGCCGATGCCGGCGCCGCCTGCCGCCGTGGTGGTGCGGTCAGGATGACGTGGGCGTTGGTGCCGCCGAAACCGAACGCATTGACGCCGGCGCAAGGCCGCGGACCGACCGGCGCGATCGGCTCGACGTCGCGGACCAGCCGCAGATTGAGCGCGTCGAACGGGATCTGCGGGTTCGGCGTTTCGCAGTGCAAACTCGGCGGCACGACGCGCCGGTCGAGAGCGAGTGTCGCCTTGAGCAGCCCGGCCATTCCCGAGGCCGGCTCCAGATGGCCGATATTGCTCTTGACCGACCCGATCGGCAGCGGCTCGGAACGGCGCTGGCCGAGCGAATGCCCGACCGCGGCGGCTTCGATCGGGTCTCCCGCCGGCGTTCCGGTGCCGTGCATCTCGAAAAATGCAAGCTCGTCCGCGGCGACCCCGGCGCGCGCGTAGACGGCGCGCAGCAGCGCGGCCTGCGCGGCCTCGCTCGGCAGCGACAATCCGATCGTGCGCCCGTCCGAATTGACCCCCGAGCCGAGGATTACCGCGCGCACCGGGTTGCCGTCGGCGAGCGCGTCGGCGAGCGGTTTCAGAATGACGACCCCGCCGCCTTCGGCGCGGACATAGCCGTCCGCCCGCTCGTCGAAGGCAAAGCAATGTCCCCGGCGCGACAGCATCGAGGCCCGGCAGAAGCCGAGAAACGGATAGGGCGCCAGCAGCAGGTTGACGCCGCCGACGATGGCGCTGGCGATTTGCCCGCTGCGAATGGCTTCGCAGGCATGATGCAGGGCGACGAGCGCCGACGAGCAGGCGGTATCGACGACGAGGCTCGGTCCGCGCAAATCGAAGACATAGGAAATCCGGTTGGCCAGAACGCTCAATGTATTGCCGGTCATGAAATAGGCGTCGCCGCCGGCCGGATCGCCGAGCCGCAGATCGGAGTAATCCGTCGCGGACGCGCCGATATAGACCCCCGCGGCGTCGCCGCTGAGCTTGGCCGCCGGGATGCCGGCGTCTTCGATCGCGTGCCAGACGAGCTCGAGCAGCAGCCGCTGCTGGGGATCCATCTGCACCGCCTCGCGGGGAGAAATCCCAAAAAAAGACGGCTCGAACAGATCGACCCCGGTGATCAGCCCGGCCGACCAGGTATAGCTCTTGCCCGGCGCGGCGCGGTCCGGATGATAATAGAAGCGGGTCGACCAGCGCTGCGGGTCGATCTCGGAAACGGCATCCCCCGCAGCTGCGAGCAGCCGCCAGAATGCCTCGAGATCGGTGGCCCCCGGGAACCGGCACGATGCGCCGACGATCGCGATCGATCCGTCAGTCATCGCGTGGCGGCGGATTTGTCTCGGAGACGGACCGGATTGGCGACGGCGGGATTGGCGGCGGTTGGCGGCGCCGCGGGCATCTTCGCCGCACCCCCGCAGCGTCGATCGCCGACTCGGCTGCGGTCCGGTGACATCGCCGCACCTGCGAGCCCACCATCAATCGATCGCTCCGGCGAACTACCCTCCTCCATGTCCCCTCGTCATCGAAGTCGTTGCTCGGAGCGTCCGTTATTTAACCATCTAGTCGGACCCACCCGAGTTGTCCTCGTCGAAGACGGCCGCAATGTCAACCGCGGCGAGCCACATGCAATAACGACGCCACAGCGGCAGACGACAAAAATGGTGATCGATCCCGGCTGCCGGTCTCAGCCACGCCGGCCGGTCGGGCCGAGTGGGGCAAGGGGCGCCACGATCCCGGCCGGGCGCCACGGGTTGCGGGCGAGGTGGAGCCCTTCGCACAGATCCATTGCCGACCAATGCAGCGGCACGGCACGGCCCCTGACGAAAGGCATGGCCGCGGCATCCAGTCCGAGCCATGGGATGAACGGGTTGCGGCGGCTGTAGGCCCAGATCTCGAGCCGGGCCGAGGCGGCAGCCGAAACGGCGCGTGCGTGAAAACCCATCGTATCGGCGACGACGAGCGTGTTTTGCGGCACGGCGAACATTTTGGGCTTGCCGAAGCCGAGCCGGCCGACGGTCTCCGCCGTAATCCGCGGCGAACCGTCGGCGGAGTGCAGGTCGGGGCTCTGCGCGGCCGTTACCGAAGCCCGGCGTTCCCAGGCGAGGCGTCGCGGCGTCAGCCGATGCGACCCCGGCACATAGACGAACGGGCCCTGATCCTCGGGGACATCCGTCAGAAAGAACCAGGCCTTGACCGTGGAGTGAAACGTGTCGGCGTGGAGCCGGGTCTGCGGATCGGACGGCGCCCCGACCGCCCGCGCGAAAATCGTCTGGATGTAGACGAGGGGTTCCAGCCGGGACGAGCCGACATAGCGGATGGGCCCCAGCCATTGCCGGCTCTCGATCATGGCGCGGACCGCGGGCAGGGCGGCGAGGGCGCGCCGGTCCAGGGCGAGGCGCCGGGTCACCGCGTCGCCCTCGACCTGCTGGCGTGCGGGTGCCGCAAACGCGACGACCTCGCGCCTGACCGCCGCATAGACGGCGGCGGGCAAAAAGTCGCGCTTCAGAATGTACCCGTCGCGCGCAAAGGCCGCCCGATCCTGGTCGGAGAGCAGCGGCGCCAGCCTATCGCGGCGCCATTCGGCCATCCGCTGGGCGAGGCGCATCCGGGCGACATGCAGGCCCGCGCGGTTGAGGGCGGGGCTGCCGATGACCGGGTTGCCGCGAAACGACTTCGCCCGGGTCGCCACCGCGGCGAGGTGAGCCGGCATCAGCAGCCAGGACAGCGGAGCGCGGCCGATCATGCTTTGCAACCCGCCTCCCGACCTCTGTCAGGCGTGCAGCGCGGCGAGCGCCTCGTAGACCGCGCGGTCTAGGTCGATCCCATCGCGCAACAGGCGCTCGCGGCTGCGGAACGCACGCTCGCCGGGGATGCGGGTTTCCTCGGCGTCGTAGCCGATGCCGCGCAGCGCGCGCCCGGCATGCTCGCGCGCCTCGGCGACACTCAGATGAACTCGGTCGGGTGCCATTCTCCAGCCTCGATTTTGGCGCCGGTCAGGCGTGCTCGACGCGAAAGACGGCTTTGCCGGCGATGCGCCGCTCAAGCAGCTCGGGGCCGATCCGCGCCAGGTCGCGCCAGCTGTTTTCGACCAGCGCGGGCTGCAGCGAGCCGTCGCCGACGAGCGCAGCCAGCAATGCCAGGTCCGGGGCAAAGCGCTCTTCGGCCTCGGACGTAAAATAGGAGAAGCTCTGGATGCGGGCGTTCGGGTGCTCGGCGAAGTCGCGAAAATTGATCGCGGTCGGCTCACCCGACGAATTGCCGAAGATGACGATCGTCCCTTTCGCCGCGACGCGCGCGGTCGCCGCGGCGAGCGAGGCGCCGCCGGCCGATTCGAGGATCAGGGCGAATTGCCCCGGCGCCTTGGCGATGCCGTCGACGATCGCGGTGGCGCCGCGCAGGTGCCGGCCGCGCTCGGGGCTGCCGACGATGGCGGTGACATACGCCCCCGATCGCGCCGCGATCTGCACCGCCATATGCCCGACCCCGCCGGCGGCGCCGGTAACCAACACCCGCTTGCCGAGCAAAGGCGCGCCGTGGCGCAAGGTGCGCAAGGCCGTCAGCCCGGCGACCGGCAACGCCGCTGCCTCCTCGAAGCGCACCTTGTCGGGCAAGGCGGCGAGGCGATGCACCGGCACCGCCGCGCGCTGCGCCCAGCCGCCATTGTCGGTCAACGCGACGACGCGCGTGCCGGCATTGGGGCCGGTGCCGTCGGCCGCCGGCTGCACCACCACCCCGCTGATGTCCTGGCCCGGCCGCCATCCTTCCGGCCGGACCTGCATCAGCCGCAATTCGCCGCGGTTCAGCGAAAAGGCGCGCACCTCGACCAGTGCCTCGTTCGGCGCCGGGCGCGGCTCGGGCAGATCGCGCAGCTCGACCGGCGCCGCGCCGTTCGGGGTGTTGACGAGAGCGAGCATTTGCTACCTCGCACGGTTTGGGCCTGAAGCGGCCTCTCCCTCACCCGCCTCGCTGCGCCGCTGCCCGGCCCGCCACAGGGCTGGGCGGGTGAGGGCTGACGGTCTCAGTTCAGCCGCAGATCGACGATGTGCTTGGGATCGGGCTTCAATTCGCCCTTTTCGACCCGGGTCACGATGTCGGTCAGGATCGCGTTGGTCGGGGTCGGGATGCCGACCTCCTCGCCCTTGCGCACGACAAACCCGTTCAGGAACTGGATCTCGGTGCGGCGGCCCTTGAACATGTCCTGGCCGGTCGACGGGCGATGCTCGCCGCCGCCGGCGCGGTTGGCCTCGGCGAGACGGTGCTCGTCGATTTCCCTGGTGGCCGCCGCATCGCCCTCGCCGGCACGGGCGATCGTCTCCGGGTCCATGTGGCTGACCTCGTCGAAGGTATAGCCGAGCGCCTGGCCGACGCGGATCGCCTCGCTGCCGAGCCGGGTCGAGAAATTCCGGATCGCGTCGTTCTTGATCATGTCGCGGGAGATCAGGCCGGTGCAGGCCGACAACCCGTTGCCCATGACGTTGGTAACGAGCTTCGACCAGCGTTCGCCCCACAAATTCTCGGTGACCATCGCGCTGTCGGAATAGCCGACCAGCCGGCAGACTTCCTTCGCGCGCTCGGTGATGCGGCCGTGCACCTCGCCGACCCGGAACACGGTATGGCGCGAACCCGACTTGCCGGCGGCGCGGCGCACCTGGCCCGGCGCGTGCAATTCGACGGTGATCGAGCTGGCGATCGAGCCCAGGGTCTTGCCCCAGCCGACGATGCCGGCGATGGTTTCCTCGTTCATGCAGTTCTGCAGCGAGACGATAAAGCCGCCGGGCGCCAGATACTGCTTGATCAGGGTCGTGGCCCAGGCGGTGTCGTAGGATTTCATGCAGACGAAGGCGATGTCGATCGGCGCCTCTTTGCTCAGCTGCTGCGCCTCGGTCAGGTGCAGCGCGCGCGGCCTGACGGTGAACGGCTCGACATCGCGGATATGGGTGATCCGCAGACCGTCCTTGCGGATGGCTTCGACGTTTTCCGGCCACGGATCGATATAGGTGACGTCCTCGCCGGCCTGCACCATATGGGCCCCGGCATAACCGCCGACCGCGCCCGCGCCGACGATCGCTATCTTGTTTTTCGCCATTCCGTCTTTCCTCCGCCTCAGGTTCGCGGCGCGCCCCGCCGCGTGCTCCTGCGGCGATCCTAGTACGGTCCGATAGCGCGCGTCACGCCATCGGTTCGGCCGCGACCCTCACGGCGCATCCCCGACCGATTCCGCAATCGCGCGCCGTCCCGGGAGCAGGCGTTCGACAAAGTGCGGGTAGAGCGGACGCAGCTTGACGATAAAATCCCACGCCATCAGCAAGGCCCCGAACGCGAACACCACATCGCCCGGAAACCGCATCCATTGCCAGAGGGTGGTCGTATCGTAGAACGCGCTGCTGCGTGCGTAGGCGAGCCCGTGCTCGTAGACCGCGGCCAGTTGCGGCCAGCCGATCGGGAAGAAATTGAGCAGGATCCACAACACCAGGCCGCCATTGTAGAGCCAGAACGCCGCCTGCCCCAGCGTTTCGCCGAACGGATGGCGGTCGGCCGCGACGTAGCGCAGGCAGAAATAAATCAGCCCGATGCCGAGCAGGCCGAACGCGCCGAACAGCGCCGTGTGCGCGTGGTTGAGGGTCAGAAACGTCCCGTGCTCGTAATAATTGATCAGCGGCGCGTTGAGCGTGCCGCCGCCGAATACGCCGGCGCCGACAAAGTTCCAGAAAGCGGCGCCGATGATGTAGGTATAGGCGAGGTTGTATTTGAACTGCTGATCGGCCCTGATAAGCCGCCGGTGCTGGATCGCCTCGATGATCAGCAGGACGAGCGGCAATACCTCGATGAACGAGAACATCGTGCCGAGCGGAACCCACAGGCTGGGCTCGCCCGCCCAGTAGAGATGGTGCCCGGTGCCAAGCACGCCGCCGAGGAAGATCAGGATCAGCTCGAAATAGACGGCGCGCTCGGCCAGCCGGCGCGAGACCAGCCCGACCGCCATCAGGAGATAGGCGCTGATCGCCGCGGCGAAGAACTCGAAAGACTGCTCGACCCAGAGATGGACCACCCACCAGCGCCAGAAATCCGTGATCGTGAAGGATTTCTCGATGCCGGTGAGCGGGATCATGCCGAACACGTAGAGCACCGCGATGTTGACGGTCGACGCCCAGATCAGATGCTCGAGGCGGATCCGGCCCGACCAGAATTGCCGGGTCGCGTGCGCGAGCGCGGTGCGGGTCGGCCACAGCGCGCGGAACACCAGCACGCTCCAGATTGCGAGGCCGGCAAAGAACCCGATCTGCCAGGCGCGGCCGAGCTGGATGTAGGAGAGGCCCTGATTGCCGAACCAGAACCAGCCTTGACGGATATACCCCATGACGCCGAGATAATCGCCGACGAGGGCGCCGGCGACGACGGCGAGCGTGACCCAGAACAGCAGCTCGACGAGGACGCTCTGGCCTTTGGCTTCGCCGCCGCTGATCGAGGGCGCGAGAAACAGCGCCGCGCCGATCCACGACAGGCCGATCCAGACGATCGGCGATTGGGTGTGCACGTCGCGCAGGAAATTGAACGGCAGGAAGCGGTCGACCGGGATCCCGTAGAAACTCGACCGATCCGAATAGTAATGGGCCATGATCGACCCGGCGAGGATCTGCAGCAGCAGGATGGCGGCGACCACGAGGAAATATTTTCCGATGCGGCGCTGGCTTGGCGTCAGGGTACGGAAATGCGCCAGCACCGGGTCCATCGGCGCCCGGTCCGGGTCGCTCAGATAGTGCTGATAGATGAACACCACGGCGCCGAAAGCGAAAAAGGTGAAGCAGAAACTGATCCACGTCCAAAGAAAGGTGCTGGTGGTCGGCGTGTTGCCGACCAGCGGCTCGAACGGCCAGTTCTGGGTCCAGGAGACATTAGTGCCGGGGCGCCGCGCGACCGTGGTCAGCGAAGAATAGAGCAGAAAATCCGCGGTCAGTCGCGCGCTCGGTTCGT
Source organism: uncultured Alphaproteobacteria bacterium (assembly GCA_963814865.1). GTDB lineage: Bacteria > Pseudomonadota > Alphaproteobacteria > ATCC43930 > CGMCC-115725 > AP-15. Next base: position 104,851 of record CAWFEN010000012.1, read on the forward strand.
CGAGGCTGTAGGCCCGGGTCCAGCCCTTGGCGAAGTCGTTATGGAGCAGCGACTGGACGATCTGGTCGCGCCGGGTGACGATCGCCCGCGCCAGCGCGTCCGGCACCGCGACGGCCGGCTTGCTCAGATCGATGCCTTGCAGCTCGGCCCGCATCGCCGCCTCGACCACGGCGCGCTGCGCCGCGGGCAGAGCCGACGATATGCCGGCGCCCGGCGCCGCGGCGATGTTGTCCTCGGTCAGGGCGGCGAGGCGGACGAGGTTGTCGGCCGTGTAGTCTTCGCCGAAATAGGAGCCCATCCCGTAAAGGCTGCCGTAATCCATCAGGTCGGCTTGCTGGAACCCCGCCTTGCCCGCTTCGATGTCGGCGGCCGACATCAGCATCGTGCCGTCCGGCGCGATCAGACGGTCGGGCAAGGGCGGTGCTGCTTTGTAGGTGAGGTCGGTCATCCAGCCGAGCGCTGCAAAGGCCATCACCGCGACCGCCAGCAACACCCATTTGAGGATGGTGCTGACCGGATCTTCCCCGTGGCGATTGGCTGTGGTCGCTTCGATAGTCATGGTTCCCGCCTCGTCTCGAGCAGAACGGCGCGAGCCGGTTTGACCGCCCACCCCGCGCAAACTGCAGGGACCCGGCGATGCCGATCTTGATCCAGATCAGTGCATCCGGCGATGATCAAGCAGCTAATCGCCGCATGGCGAAAATACCGATTCGGCAAGTTGTTGCGAGGCGGTTGCATGGACGACGTGACGATCGCGCTTGCGATCCACGTGCTCGCGATCGTGCTCTGGATCGGCGGCGTCGCGCTGGTGACGACCGTGCTGCTGCCCGCGGCGCGGCGCTGCGAAAGCGGGCGGGAGCGGTTCGCCTTCTTCGAGGCGGTCGAAAGGCGGTTTGCCCGGCAGGCGCGGGGCACCACCTTGCTCGCCGGCATCAGCGGCTTCTACATGGTCGATCGGCTGGATCTGTGGCCGGGCTTTTCGACGATTGCGTATTGGTGGCTCGACGCAATGGTGCTCGTCTGGCTGCTGTTCACATTGATGCTGTTCGTGGCGGAACCGTTGTTTTTCGACCGCTGGCTCCGTCGGCGCGCACAGGCGGCGCCCGAGGCGGCGTTCACCCTCCTCCGGCGGCTGCACTGGGTCCTGCTGGTGTTGAGCCTCCTCACCATTTTCGGCGCCGTCGCCGGCAGCCGCGGCCTCTCCTTCTTCGGCTGAGCCCTATCGGTCCGGCGCGGCCGGTTTGCGCGGACGGGGGCGGCGGGCGGCGGGAGCGGGGCGGCGGACGGCGGTTTTGCCGCGCCGGCGCGGCGCCCGGCCGAGTGCTTTGACCGTGCGGCGCCAATCGGCCAGCATGGCGATCGGGAGCGCCGCGATGCCGAGCGCCATCAGCCAGCTGGCGACGCGATCGAGCCAGTCGATCTCGGTCGCGATGACGACGAGCCCCAGGAGGAGGCCGGCGCCGAAGCTGAGCAGGGCGATCTTGGTATAGCGCATTTGTTGCGGTCGCCGGGTCGGGCTCCTAATCTCGCCGGCGCAGGATGCGGCGCCAATCCGGAGAAGGGAAACAGCATGATCGAAGTCGAGCGCCCGGCAGATCTCGCCCGATATGTCGGCAAAGAGATCGGCGTCAGCGACTGGTTCACCGTCGATCAGGCGATCATCGACAAATTCGCCGAGGCCACCGGCGACCATCAATGGATCCACGTCGATGTCGAGCGGGCCAGGCGCGAGATGCCGGGCGGCAAGACGATCGCCCACGGCTACCTGACCTTGTCGCTGGTGCCGCGGCTGGCGGCGACGCTCTGCCGCGTCAAGAACCGCTCGCGCGGGCTCAATTACGGCTCGAACCGGGTGCGCTTTACCGGGCAGGTCCCGGCCGGGTCGCGCATCCGCCTGCACCAGAAGATCAAATCGGTCGAGCCGGTCGAGGGCGGCGGCGTGCGCATCACCTCGGAAAGCACGATGGAGGTCGAAGGCGCCTCGCGCCCGGCGCTCGTCGCCGAGACCATCAGCATGCAATTCGAGTGAGAAGGAGGCTCGGCGGATGACGGCGGTTCTGGAGCGGCAACGGATCACGGTGCGCCCGACCGGCGCGGCGCTCGGCGCGGATGTCGAGGGCATCGACCTGGCGCAGGCGTTGCCGCCGGCGACGGTCGATGCAATCAAAGAGGCCTGGTCGGACCATCTGGTATTGCGCTTTCGCGGCCAGCATCTCGACGACGACCAGCTGATGCGCTTCAGCGCGCTGTTCGGCGAGCTCGATCTCGCCCCGGTCATCGCCGCCTCGCGCGTCAAGCTCCGCGGCGAGGACCGCTATGTCGATTCGGCCGAACAGGGGAACCGCTACATCTCGGTCATCTCCAACATCGTCGAGAACGGTGTCGCGATCGGCGCGCTCGGCGCCTACGAGGCGATCTGGCACACCGACATGTCCTACAATCCGGAGCCGCCGATCGGCAGCGCGCTCTACGCGCTCGAAGTGCCGCCCGCGGGCGGCGACACCGGCTTCGCCAACATGTACCTGGCCTATGAAACCTTGCCCGAGGATCTGCGGCGCCGGGTCGAGGGCCGCCTGTGCCGTCACGATTCGAGCCGCAACAGCGCCGGCGAATTGCGCCGCGGCAATACCGAGGTGACCGATCCGCGCCAGGCGCCGGGCGCCGACCACCCGGTCATCCGCACCCATCCGGTGACGGGCCGCAAGGCGCTGTTTCTCGGCCGCCGGCGCAACGCCTATATCCCGGGGCTCGAGCTCGACGACAGCGAGCGGCTGCTCGACGCGCTGTGGTCATATGCGACGCGGCCGGAGCTGACCTGGTATCAGCAATGGCGGGTCGGCGACCTCGTGCTGTGGGACAATCGCTGCGTCATGCACCGCCGCGACGAGTTCGACCCGTCGAGCCGGCGGCTGATGCACCGCTCGCAGATCAAGGGCGACCGGCCGTTCTGAGGGTCATTCGATCTCGTTTTCCGCCGCTGGCACGAGGCGGTCGGCGGCCGGCTCAAAATGCAGGACGTAAAGCACCGTGTTGCGGGTCTTGACCGGTAGGCTGCCGGGCGGCAGCGCATGTTTCATCAACTGGCGCAGCATGGCGCCGTGCGTCGATACGCCGATCCGCCGGTAGGGGTGCGCCGCGGCGCACCGGCGCAAGGCCGCAAGGCCGCGCGTACGCGTCGCAAGTCCGGTCTCGCCGCCGGGAAAGGCGGTATCCTCGTCGGTAAACCAGCGCTCGGTCAGCCCCTCGCCGAAGCGGGTCTTGGCGTCGGCCCACAGCAGGCCTTCGGCGTCGCCGACATTGGTTTCGCGCAAGCCCGGATCGGTCAGCAGCGGCACGCCCGAGGCGTCGGCGACGATCCGCCCGGTGGTCAGCGCCCGCGACAGATCGCTCGACAGCACGGCATCGAGGCGATGCGGGCGCAGCCGGTGGGCCAGCGCCTCGGCCTGGGCGAGGCCGGCGGCGTTGAGCGGCACGTCGGTATGCCCCTGCAGCCGCCCGTCGCGGTTCCAATCGGTTTCACCATGGCGAAACAGGAACAGAAGGCGCGGCGCGCCGTCAGGCTCGATCACGATTGCCGACCCATCGCTTCAGCGCGCCATCAGCACAGGCAGGTTCGCCTCCATGATGATGTGCCGGGTGGCGCCGCCGAAGATCATCTGGCGGATGCGGCTTTGCGTGTAGGCGCCTTTCAGCAGCAGATCGGCCCCGGCCGCCACCGCTTCCTTCAGAAAAGACTCGCCCTGCGGCTTCTGCCGGCCATAGGCGGTGCGCAGGCTGACGCTGACCCCGCAGCGCTCGAGCGTGCGGGCGAGCTCCTCGCCCTCGGGCCCCGGCTCCGGCATGTGCTGCGGGCCGACGGCGACGATCACGACATGCCGCGCCTGGACGATGAAAGGCATGCCGAGCGCGACCGTCATCGCGGTCTCGGTGCTGCCGTTCCAGGCGATGGCGATAACCTCGCCCAATGTCGCCGGGGCCCGCTTCGGCACCATCAGGATCGGACGGCCGCTCTCGAACAGCGCGTCTTCGAGCGTCGCTTCGGCGATCGAGGCGAGCTTTTCCGGCTGCTCGACCAGGATCAGATCGTAGACCCGGCCGATCATCCCGACGACGGCGTTCTGCCGCCCGTCCTCCTCGCGCCACGACGCGGTGGGACCCGTGTGCCCGGCCGGCGGCGGCCCGATCGGGACGCCGTGCGCATTCATGAACTCGCGAAACAGCCGGCGCGCCTGGTCGCGCCGGTCGTGGCCCTCGCGCTCGAGGGTGCGGTCCACCTCGGAAGAGATCGAGAAGCCCATTTCGCCGCCGAACACCACGGCATATTCCGTCGTCAGGCTGTGCAGTCCGACGATGTGGCTGTCGAAGCGGCGCGCCGCCAGCAATGCGGCTTCGAGGACCGGCGCCGCGTTGCCGTCCCCGACCACGGTCAGCAAATTCTTCATCGTCCGGTCCCTGTTTCGCCGCCCTGGGCCAAAGGGGAACATTACCAAAGGGGAACATTAATAGAAAACTTTACACCGTCGCACCACAGTTTGCGAGCCCCGCCGGCGCCCGGGCGGCGCGGGCTGGCCAGGGCTTTTGACAAGAACGCGGTCTCGGGGCACTCTTTCCCGGTTATAATCGCAACTGCAGCCACCGAAGAGCCGCCATCATGCCACGAACCGCAGACTGGGAGATACCGGGCGAGATCCAGCCGAAGCCCGGCGACTGCAGCTTCGATCTGGACCGGGCGCTGGGCGCCGTTCTCGGCCTGCGGGCCACGGTCCCCGAGGACGCCTTCACCGCCGGAACGCTCGGCACCGAGCGTTCCGGCAGCGGCGTCCTGATCCGCCGCGACGGCCTGGTGTTGACCATCGGCTATCTCGTCACCGAGGCCGAAACGATCTGGCTCACCTCCGCCGATGGCGGTGCGGTGCCCGGCCACGTCCTCGCCTACGACCAGGAATCCGGCTTTGGTCTGGTCCAGGCGCTGGGACGGCTGAATGTCCCGCCGATCGAGCTCGGCACCGGCCTGCGCGTCGGCGCCGGCGATCGCGCCATCATTGCCGCCGAGGGTGGCCGCCGCCACGCCATCGCCGCCCGGGTCGTCGCCCGGCAGGAATTCGCCGGCTATTGGGAATACGTGCTCGACCGGGCGATCTTTACCGCACCCGCACACCCGTTCTGGGGCGGCGCCGCGCTGATCGGCGCCGACGGCAGCCTGATCGGGATCGGCTCGCTCCATGTCCAGCACTCCAGCGGCCGCGAATTGCGCCGCGACGTCAACATGGTGGTGCCGATCGATTTGTTGCCGCCGATCCTCGACGACATGCTGACCTATGGCCGCCCGAACCGCCCGATCCGTCCCTGGCTCGGCCTCTACGCCGCCGAGGTCGAGGACGCGATCGTCGTTGCCGGTCTCGCCGAGCGCGGGCCGGCCAGCAGGGCCGGGTTGCAGCCCGGCGACCGCATCCTCGCCGTGCGCGACGACCCGGTCGCCAGCCTCGCCGGCTTCTGGCGCAAGGTCTGGGCCGGCGGTCCGGCCGGCAGCGAAATCGCGCTGCAGGTCTCGCGCGACAACGAGACCTTGCAGGTCCGCGTCCTTTCGGCCGACCGGACGCGTTTTCTCAAGGCGCCGAAGCTGCACTGAAGCTCGGTGCCCGCAATGACCGGCCGGGCGGGGTCGCCGCGTCAGGCACGCCGCCGTCGATCACGGGACCGTTGGGCGCCGACGAATTCGCCGGTATTTTTTTGCTGCATCTGCGTCGCGGGGATCGTGCGATTTGCGTCGGACGGCGCAACTGCTCGAAGATCATCGCGTCGTCGAACCCGCCATATTCCAGCGCATCGCCGACGGTCGCGCCAAAGTAGATCCGTTCGATGCCGGCCCAATAGGCGGCGGCGGCGCACATCGGACACGGCTCGGCATTCGTGTACAGCGATAAACCCGATCTTTTAAAATAACATTGCTGCTGGCACAGGCTCCGACTCAGACGATCCGAAGGAATACGCCAATCTCGATAATGTAGAAGCCGAGGAGGAGCGCGATGCCGACGGGGGTGATCCACCGCGATACCGCCGGGGCGGGACTGGCCGAACGCTTGCATAGAAAGCACAGATTTTCGTCAACATCATGCTGCTGCCGCCGGTTCTCGATGCGGCGCCGGATTTCGGCTCCTGCACTCCAGCGCCGCCGCGAGGTTGACAGATGCCGCACCCGTCGCTAACGAGAGATCGACGCTGCTGTCAGCCCTACGAAAGAATAGCCGTGCCCGCCCTCGCCGAACCCGCAACATCCCTGCACCCGCGGTCCAAGCATTTGGGCCGCCTTGAAGCCGAGTCCCTCGGGATCATGCGCGAGGTCGCGGCCGAGTTCCGCAACCCGGTCATGCTCTATTCGATCGGCAAGGATTCGAGCGTGATGCTGCATCTGGCGCGCAAGGCGTTCTTTCCCGCCAAGCCGCCCTTTCCGCTGCTGCACATCGATACGCTGTGGAAATTCCGCGAAATGATCGCCTTTCGCGATGCCACCGCGGCTCGGCTCGGGCTCGAGCTGATCGTCCATACCAACGCGGAAGGCGTGCGGCGCGGCATCAACCCGATCGCGTCGGGCTCGGCGCTGCATACCGCGGTGATGAAGACGGAAGCCTTGAGACAGGCTCTCGATCACCACCGCTTTGATGCGGCGTTCGGCGGGGCGCGCCGCGACGAGGAGAAAAGCCGGGCAAAGGAGCGCGTCTTTTCGCTGCGCGGCGCCAACCACAGCTGGGACCCCAAGAACCAGCGGCCGGAACTCTGGCGGCTCTACAACACGCGCCTGCGCGAGCGCAAGTCGATGCGCGTCTTTCCGCTGTCGAACTGGACCGAGCTCGATATCTGGCAATACATCGCGGCGGAACAGATCCCGATCGTCCCGCTGTATTTTGCCAAGCAGCGGCCGGTGGTCGAGCGCAGCGGGACCTGGATCATGGTCGACGACGACCGCCTGCCGCTGCTGCCGGGCGAGCGCCCCGAATGGCGCTGCGTCCGCTTCCGCACGCTCGGCTGCTATCCGCTGACCGGCGCCATCGATTCGACGGCGGCGACCCCGGCAGAGATTCTCGCCGAGCTGCGCGGCGCCAGCCAGTCGGAACGGCAGGGGCGGCTGATCGACGGCGACGAAGACGCGGCGATGGAGCGCAAGAAGCGCGAGGGCTATTTCTGACCGGTGCCGCGTTCGCGCCGCCGGGTGCCGCCGCGGCGCCGGCGGATCAGAGTTCGCGGATCGCCGCCAACACCGGGATGGCGCCCCGCGCCCGGTTTCGCCCGTGCTGTGACAGCAGGTTGTCGAAATAGGCAACCGTCCGCTCGAGGCCGTCTTTGAGCGCGATACGGGGCTCCCAACCGAGCACCGCCCGCGCCTGGGCGATGTCCGGGCAGCGCTGCACCGGGTCGTCGACCGGCAGCGGGCGGTAGGTGATGGCGGAGCGCGATCCGGTCAGCGCGATGACCAGATCGGCGAGCTCCGCGACCGAGGTTTCGATCGGGTTGCCGAGATTGATCGGGCCGGTGATGTCGTCGGCGGCGGCCATCAGCGCGAGAAACCCTTCGATCAGATCGTCGACATAGCAGAAGGCGCGGGTCTGGGTGCCGTCGCCATACAGCGTGATCGGCGCATTGTTGAGCGCCTGGACGATAAAGTTCGAGACGACGCGCCCGTCATTGGGGTGCATGCGCGGTCCGTAGGTGTTGAAGATGCGGGCGACGCGGATGCGCAGATCGTGCTGGCGGTAATAGTCGAAGAACAGGGTCTCGGCGCAGCGTTTTCCTTCGTCGTAGCAGGCGCGCGGGCCGATCGGGTTGACGTTGCCGCGATAGCTTTCGGGTTGCGGATGCAGGGTCGGATCGCCGTAGACCTCCGAGGTCGAGGCTTGAAAGATCCTGGCTTTCACCCGCTTGGCAAGGCCCAGCATGTTGATCGCGCCGATCACGCTGGTCTTGGTCGTCTGCACCGGATCGAACTGATAGTGGATCGGCGAGGCCGGGCAGGCCAGATTGTAGATCTCGTCGACCTCGACAAAGAGGGGGTGGGTGATGTCGTGCCGCATCGCCTCGAAATGCGGGTCGCCGAGCAGCTGCGCGACATTGTCCTTGCGTCCGGTGAAATAGTTGTCGACGCACAGCACGTCGTCACCGCGGGCGACCAGCCGCTCGCACAGATGCGAGCCGAGAAACCCGGCACCGCCGGTGACGAGGACGCGCTTGGCGACGATGCTCATCGGATGGTCTTTCCTGCTGTCACGCGAGCACCCGCAATTCAGGGCGCACGATCCGCGGCGGGCGGCCGACGCTGACATAGGAGAGGCCCGCGGCGGCCATTTCCTCCGGCTGATAGATGTTGCGCAGATCGATTACCAGAGGGGCTGCGAGCAGGCTTCTGACGCGGCCGAGATCGAGCGCGCGAAAAGCGTTCCATTCGGTCAGGATGACCAGCGCATCGGCGCCCGCCATCGCCTCGTAGGCGTCCCCGCAATACGCGATGTCGGGCAAGAGCTTTGCCGCCTCGGCCATGCCTTCGGGATCGTAGGCGCGGATCATCGCGCCGGCCGCGGTCAATGCCGGCACAATCGACAGGCTCGGGCTGTCGCGCATGTCGTCGGTGTCTGGCTTGAAGGTCAGGCCGAGCACCGCGAGCGTCTTGCCGGCGACCGTGCCGCCGCAGGCGGCGGCGATCTTGTCGGCCATGCGGCGCTTGCGCGCGTCGTTGACGCGCACCACCGCCTCGACGATCGCCAGCTCCGCCTCGGTCTCGCGCGCGGTGCGCACCAGCGCGACGCAGTCCTTCGGAAAGCACGAGCCGCCGAAGCCCGGCCCGGCATGCAGAAACTTGCGCCCGATGCGGCCGTCGAGACCGATGCCGTTGGCCACGTCCTGGACATCGGCGCCGACCCGCTCGCACAGATCGGCGATCTCGTTGATAAAGGTGATCTTGGTGGCGAGGAATGCGTTGGCGGCGTATTTGATCAGCTCGGCGGTCTCGATACCGGTGAACAGCATCGGCGTCTCGAGCAGGAACAGCGGCCGGTAAAGCGCGCGCATGACCGCCTGCGCCCGTTCGCTGTCGCTGCCGATCACCACCCGGTCGGGGCGCATGAAATCGGTGATCGCCGCGCCCTCGCGCAGAAATTCCGGGTTCGACACCACGTCGAAGCCGCCCCGCGGCCGCGCCCGGCGCAGGATCGCCGCGACCTGACGCCCGGTGCCGACCGGCACTGTCGACTTGGTCACCACCGCCGCGTAATCGGTCAGGGCCCGCCCGATCTCCTCGGCCGCGGCAAAGACGTAGGACAGGTCGGCATGCCCGTCGCCGCGCCGGGACGGCGTCCCGACCGCGATGAACACCGCCTCGGCGCCGGCCACCGCCTCCGGCAGATCGGTGGTGAAAACGAGCTGCCCCGCCGCCGCGTTTTTCGCCACCAGCGCTCCGAGCCCCGGCTCGAAAATCGGCATCTCGTTGCGCCGCAGCCGCGCGATCTTGACCGCGTCCTGGTCGACGCAGGTCACCGACACGCCGAACTCGGAAAAACATGCTCCCGAGACCAGCCCGACATACCCCGTCCCGATTATCGCGATGCGCATGCTGCCGGACCTCCGAGCGAATGCGGTGAAAAACGGCGCCGGCACCGCCTTATTCCACCGCCTCGTCCCGCGGCAAGCGGACGCGGCGAAAAAGCGCGCCCGGCCGGAAGAGGAGGCGGGCGCGCCGCGTTGTCGTCGCCATAGCACGATCCGAACCGGCAGCTGGCATGTCTCAAGCGGTCCTGGTCACCGGCGGGGCGGGATATATCGGGTCCCACGCCTGCAAGGCTCTGGCGGCGGCCGGTTACCGGCCGGTCGTCTTCGACAATCTGTCGCGCGGGCATCGCGAGGCGGTGCGCTGGGGGCCGCTCGTCGAGGGCGAACTCGCCGATGGCGCACTGCTGTCGGCCGCGATCGACCGCTATCGGGTTGCGGCGGTCATGCATTTCGCCGCCTATGCCTATGTCGGCGAGTTGGTGGCCGATCCGGCGCTGTATTACCGCAACAATCTTAACGGCACCTTGTCGCTGCTCGACGCGATGCGCGAGACCGGCGTCGACAAGATCGTCTTCTCCTCGACCTGCGCCACCTACGGCATCCCCGCCGGTGTGCCGATCAGCGAGACGGCACCGCAGCTGCCGGTCAACCCTTATGGCGAGACCAAGCTCGCGATCGAACGGGCTTTGCACTGGTACGGCGAGGCGTATGGAATGCGCTCGGTGTCGCTGCGCTATTTCAACGCCGCCGGCGCCGATCCCGAAGGCGAAATCGGCGAGCGGCACGACCCGGAAACCCATCTCGTGCCGTTGGTGCTGCAGGCGGCGCTGGGCCGCCGCCCCCATGTCGAGATCTACGGGACCGATTATCCGACCCCCGACGGGACGGCGATCCGCGACTACATCCACGTCCGGGACCTCGCCACGGCGCATCTGCGGGCGCTCGAACATCTGTACGCCGGGCGCGGCAGCGCGGCACTCAACCTCGGCACCGGCAGCGGCCATTCGGTGCGCGAGGTGATCGCCGCCGCCGAGGCGGTCAGCGGCCGGCCGGTGCCCTGGTGCCCAGCGCCGCGACGGCCGGGCGATCCGCCGGCGCTGGTCGCCGATCCGTCGCGGGCGGCCGAGCTGCTCGGGTGGCGTGCGGAGCTGTCCGACCTCGAGACGATCATGCGCACCGCCCTTGCCTGGCACAGGGGGCGCACGGAATGACTCGCTGCTGCCGCCCGTTGCGCGCGCGTGCCGATTGCCGGGAGGATGGCCGGCAGCACGCTGTCCGCGAGCCCCGGGAGACCCGCAGAATGACGATGGTCGAGACCGCCGGGATCGCGGCGCTGCCGGTTCCGATGCCGCCGGCGCGCCCGGCGCCGCCGGTTCCGATCCGCGTCCACGGCAAATTCTTCTTCGCCGGCGAGCGGAAGCATTTTGTCAAGGGCGTCACCTACGGCCCTTTTGCCGTCGGCGGTCACGGTGCGCCCTTTCCCGAGCCCGCTGTCGTCGACAAGGACTTCGCGCTGATGGCCGAGGCCGCGATCAACACCGTGCGCGTCTTCACGGTGCCGCCGCCATGGTTCTTCGACGCCGCCGAACGGGCAGGATTGAAGCTCCTGGTCGGACTTCCCTGGTCGCAGCACATCACCTTTCTCGACAGCGCCGCGGTGCGCGCCCAGATCCGCGAGGCGGTGGTCGCCGGCGTGCGGCAATGCCGCCGCCACCCGGCGGTTTTCGCCTACCTCGTCGGCAACGAGATTCCGCCCGACATGGTGCGCTGGCACGGCGCCGAAAAGGTGCGCCGGTTTGTGCGGAGCCTTGTCGCGGCGGTCAAGGAAGAGCACCCCGGCGCGCTCGTCAGCTATGCCAATTTTCCGTCGACCGAATATCTGACGATCGACTTCACCGATTTCGTCTGCTTCAACGTCTACCTCCACGACGAGGCTGCGTTTCGGCGGTATATCGCCCGGCTGCACAACCTCGCCGTCGACCGGCCGCTGGTGCTGACCGAGTTCGGCGTCGATTCGATGCGGCAGGGCGCGGAAGAGCAGCGGCATATCCTGTCCTGGCAGGTCCGCACCGCCTTTGCGGCGGGTGCCGCCGGCACCTGCGTCTTTGCCTGGACCGACGAGTGGTTCACCGGCGGCCACGCGATCGAGGATTGGGCATTCGGCCTGGTCGATCGCGAGCGCCGGCCGAAAGCGGCGCTCGCGGCGGTCGAGCGCTGCTACAGCGGCGCGCTGCCGCCGCCGCTGCCGCGCCATCCGCGGGTCTCGGTCGTGGTCTGCGCCTACAACGCCGAGCGCACGATGGAGCCGTGCCTGGCGTCGCTCGCCACGCTGAACTACCCGGATTACGAGGTCATCGTCGTCAATGACGGCTCGCGCGACCGCACCCTCGAAATCGCCGAGAGCCATCCCTATTGCCGGATCATCAGCCAGCCGAACAAAGGGCTGAGCGCCGCCCGCAACGTCGGCGCGGAAGCCGCGACCGGCGAGATCGTCGCCTATACCGACAGCGACTGCGTCGCCGACCCCGACTGGCTGACCTACCTCGTCGCCAAGATGGAGGCGGGCCGCCTCGCCGCCTGCGGCGGGCCGAACTTTCCGCCGCCCGAGGACAGCCTGGTTCCGGCTGCGGTCGCCGTCGCACCGGGCGGACCGACCCATGTGCTCCTGAGCGACGAGGTCGCCGAGCATATCGCCGGCTGCAACATGGCGTTCCGCCGTGAGACCCTGCTCGGCCTCGGCGGCTTCGATCCCGTTTACCGCGCCGCCGGCGACGATATCGACATCTGCTGGCGGTTTCAGGACGCCGGCCATGTCATCGGCTTCAGCGCGGCCGCCGTCGTCTGGCATTTCCGCCGCAACACGGTTGCCGCCTACTGCAACCAGCAGCGCGGCTACGGCAAGGCCGAGGCCCTCGTCTACTCGAAACATCCGTTCCGCTTCAACATGTTCGGGCAGGCCAAGTGGCTCGGCCGGATTTATGGCGACCTCTCCACCTCGCTGCTGCTGTCGCGCCGGCCGGTGATCTATTCCGGGGTGTTCGGGCGCGGCCTGTTCCAGACCCTGTACGAGCCGCCCTCGTCGCTGAGCGCATTCCTGCCGCTGACCTTCGAATGGAGTGCCGCGGCATTGGTGCTGGCGCTCGCCGGGATCGTCGGCGGCGGGTGGTGGTGGCTGCTGGCCGTGCCGCTGCTCGCCACCCTCTGGCTGTGCATCAACGGCGCGCGCAAGGCGCCGATCGACGAGCGCTTCACCGGATTTCAGGCGCGGGCGCTGGTCGCCCTGCTGATCTATCTCGGACCGCTGCTGCGCGGCTGGGAGCGGCTCAAATGGCGGCTGCGCGAGATGCGCGGGCAGACCCATATCGGCCTGCCCGAAACCGGGCAGCGCGCCCGCATCGCCTGGGCCGATCGCGCCTTGTACCTCTCCTATTGGAGCGAGGCCGGAGCCGAAAAAGAGCAGCTGCTCGGCGCGCTGATCGACTTCCTCGTGCCGCACAAATACGTCGTCACGGCGGATACCGGCTGGAACGGCTGGGACCTCGAGATTGCGCGCGGCCTGTTTGGCCGCTCGCGGGTTGTGGTTTGCGCCGAGAACCATGGCGGCGCCAAGCGGCTGTTGCGGGTGCGCTGCACGATGCGCCTGTCGAGCCTCGCCTCTTTTCTGCTGCGCGGCAGCGCCGGGCTGACGGCGATCGCGCTGATCCTCGGCTGGCCGCTCGCCGCGGCGGTGATCGGCGGCGCCGGGCTTGCCGGGTTCGCGGCGATGGCCTGCCAGCTCGTCGGCTTTGGCCGATTGATGCACCGCATCGTCGAAGGCGTCGCCCGGCAGGTGCGGCTGCTCCCGGTCGAGCCGGCGATCCCCGTGCCCCGATAGCAGCCGGGCGCGGCCGCCGTGCTGAGAAAGCTCCTGCCCTATCTGCGGCCGCACCGCTGGCGGGTCGCCGCGGCGCTCGCGCAAGTGTTTCTGATCGCCGGCTTCGAGCTGCTGAAGCCGTGGCCGCTGCAAATGGTCATCGACAACGTGCTCGGCGGCAAGCCGTTCGCGCTCGCCGCGTGGTGGTCGCCGCCGCCCGGCCGGCTGCTCGTCTTCGCCTGTCTCGCGATCGTCGTCGTTCATTTTGGCAGCGGGACGCTGACCGTCTGGCACAACTACACGACGATCCGGGTCGGCCAGAACATGGTCAACGACCTGCGCGGCGCGCTCTACGCCCATCTCCAGCGCCTGTCGCTGGCCTTTCACGGCCGCCAGCGCGTCGGCGACCTGCTCTATCGGATCACCGCCGACAGCTTTGCCGTGCAGACGATGATCATGAACGGGGCATTGCCGATCCTGTCCGCGGTGATCCTGCTCGCCGGCATGCTGATCGTCCTGTTTCCGCTCGATCCGGGCCTGACCCTGCTGGCGCTGACCGTCGTGCCGGTGCTGTTCGCGCTGATTTCGGGGTTCAACCGCAAGATCGTCGACGTCGCCACCGAGGTGCGCACCACCGAGAGCCGGGTCTATTCGCTGGTCCAATGGGCGATGGCGTCGATCAAGGTGGTCCAGGCCTTCGCCAAGGAGGAGGACGAGCATCGCCGCTTCATGGGGGCGAGCCGGGAAAGCCTGCGCGCGACCCTGCGGCTCTACAGCTGGCAGACGCTCTATTCGGGCGCCGTCAATCTGGTCATCGCGTGCGGCACCGCGCTTGTCGTTTATGCCGGCGCCCGCGCCGTGCTTTCGGGTGCGCTGTCGGTCGGACAGCTGATCGTGTTCATCTCCTATCTCGCCCAGCTTTATGCGCCGATCAACCAGATGACGCAGAGCTGGGGCCTGATCGCCGGCGCCCGCGTCGGGGCGCGCCGGGTCTTCGAGGTGCTCGACACCGAGCCCGATCTCGCGGACGGGAGCCGCAGCTTTCCGCCCCAAGGGGCGCGCGGCGCGGTCGCCTGGCGCGGCGTCAGCTTTCGCTACCGCCCCGACATTCCCGTATTGGCCGGCATCGAGCTTGCGGTTCCCGCCGGCGCCAGGATCGCCGTCGTCGGCCCGACCGGTGCGGGCAAATCGACATTGCTCGGCCTCCTGCCGCGGTTTTTCGATCCGTCGGCCGGGGTGGTCGAGATCGACGGCGTCGATGTACGCGAATACACGCTGAAATCGCTGCGCAGCCAGATCTCGCTGGTATTGCAGCCGCCGCTGATCTTTCCGCTGTCGGTGCGCGACAACATCGCCTATGGCCGCCCCGGCGCCGACGACGCGGCGATCGCGCGGGCGGCCCGGCTGGCATGCATCGACGATCTGATCGCCGCGCTGCCGGAGGGCTGGGACACGGTGATCGGCGAATCCGGCATGGCCTTGTCCGAGGGCGAAAAACAACGCGTGACGATTGCCCGCGCGCTGCTGCGCGACGCGCCGATCCTGATCCTCGACGAGCCGACTTCGGCGCTCGACGTCGCCACCGAGGCATTGGTGATGGCCGGGATCGAGCGGCTGATGGAGGGGCGCACCACCTTCATCATCGCCCACCGGCTGTCGACGGTGCGGCGCTGCGAGCGGATCGCCGTGCTGCGCGACGGCGCTATCGTCGAAGAGGGGAGCTATGCCGAGCTGCTGCGCCGCGGCGGCATCTTCGCCGATTATTACCGCACCCAGTTCGCGCCCGAGCATGCAGCCGCGCCGGAGCTCGCGGCCGGCGCCTACTCTCGCTGAAAACCCGGCTCTCGCTGAAAAACCCGACTCTCGCTGAAAAACCCGGGCTAAATGACGCGCCGCGGGCGGCCGCGCCGGTCTATAATCGCGCCTTAGAGCGGCGTGGGGGAAGGGATGCACCTCTTCAAGGAACGGGCGGTGCGGGACTGTGCCGCGGCGGCACAGGCGGTCCCGGTCATCGATTGCGGGCCGCGCTATCCGAAAGCCATCTTTCGCGGCCCCGTGCTCGAATTCTACCGGGCCAGTTACTTCCCTCAGAAAGGGCATCAATCCGAGGCGGCGCGCCTGGCCGCGGCCGAATAGGGGAGGAGGCGACATGTTCGATCTCGACCGGTTCATCGAGGAATGCCGTGCCGCGGTAGCCCAAGACCCCTCGCACAAGGCCGTGCGCGAGGTGGTCGCGCGCGCCGTTTCGGAATTGGGTGCGGTGCTGGCGGGGCTCGGCGAGCCGCGGCGGGCCGAGGTGCAAAAACTTTACCGCGGCCCGGATTTGACGATCCTCAACGTGATCTGGGGCCGGCACATGACGATCATGCCGCACAACCACCTGATGTGGGCGGTGATCGGCATCTATACCGGGCGCGAGAACAACATCTTCTGGCGCCGGCTGCCGGACGGGGCGAACGGCCGCATCGAGGCCGCCGGGGTCAGATCGCTCGGCGAGCGCGACGCGGAGCCGCTCGGCCGCGACATCATTCATTCGGTCACCAACCCGCTGCCGCGGCTGACCGGCGCAATCCACGTGTACGGCGGCGATTTCTTCGCGGTCGAGCGCAGCGAATGGGATCCCGAGACGCTGTACGAAAGCCGCTACGATCTCGACAAGAACATGCGCCTGTTCAACGAAGCAAACGCCGCGGCGGCCGGGTAAATCAGCCGATGAGCGTCAAGCTGTACGCCTTCACCTGCGGCCGGTTGACCGGCGAATACGCCCATCTGATGGAAGGCGGCGAGGGCGACATCACCGTGCCGGTCCCGGTCTATCTGATCGAGCACGACAAGGGCCGCGTGCTGTTCGACACGGGGCTGCACCCGGATTGCCGGCACGATCCGGCCGGGCGGCTCGGGGCGCGGCTCGCCGGGCTGTTCAGGATCGACTTTCGCCCGGGCGAGGAGGTCAGCGCGCGGCTCGCGGCGATCGACCGCGACCCGGGCAGGATCGACCTCGTCATCAACTCGCATTTTCATTTCGACCATGTCGGCGGCAATGCCCTGATCCCGAACGCGACGATGCTGGTGCAGCGGCGCGAATGGGATGCCGGCATGGATTCAGAGACCGCAGCAAGGCGCGGCTTCAACCCGCGCGACTTCGACCTCGGACATAAATTGCGCCTGATCGACGGCGAATACGACGTGTTCGGCGACGGCTCGGTCGTCTGCCTGCCGACCTACGGCCATACGCCGGGGCACCAGTCGCTGCGCCTGCGCCTCGACCGGGGCCATCCACACCTGCCCGGTGGACGCGACATCGTGCTGGCCGCCGATGCCTGCTATTTCTGCCGCACCCTGCGCGAGCGGCGCCTGCCGCGCCATGTCGCGGACCGCGACGGCATGCTGGCCTCGCTCGACAGGCTCGCCGCGCTCGAGGCCGGCGGCGCGCATATCTTTTTCGGCCACGACCCGGAATTCTGGCTGGGCGTGCCGCAAGCACCCGCTGCCATCGTGTAACCGACACGATCGCATGAAACTGCCGCGCGCCATCCTGTTCGACCTCGACGACACCTTGCTGATCGCGTTCGGGCCGGCGGAATCGCAATGGCGGCGGGTCGTCGCAGACCATGCCGAGCATTTCGCCCCACTCGCTCCGGCGGTGGTGATCGAGGCGATCCAGGATGCCTCGCGCGAATTGTGGGCCGATCCGGCGCAGCACAAATATTGGCGCCACCGGATCGGCGCGGCGCGCCGGCGGATCGTCGCCGACGCCTTCGACGAGCTCGCCGCCGCCGGGCACCGGATGCCGGTGCGGACGGTCGGCGACCGGCTCGCCGACCGTTACAACGCCCTGCACGAGGCCGAGCTGCGGATGTTTCCCGGCGCGCACGAGACCGTCGACCGTCTCAGGGAACTCGGCGTGCGCCTGGCGCTGATCACCAACGGCGCCGCCGAGCCGCAGCGCGCCAAGGTGGTGCGGTTCGCGCTCGAGCACCGCTTCGACCATATCCAGATCGAGGGCGAGCACGGCTTCGGCAAACCCGAGGAGCGCGCCTATACCCATGCAATGGCCGCGCTCGGGGTCGGCCCGCACGAGACCTGGATGGTCGGCGACAACCTCGAATGGGAAATCGCGGCGCCGCAGCGTCTCGGCATCCATGCGATCTGGCACGACGGCTATGGGCTCGGCCTGCCGCCCGACCCGCCGGCACGGCCCGACCGGATCATCCGGTCATTGCCGGAATTGCTGCTGTAGCCCGGCTTTCTACCCGGCCTTCTACAAGGCGGCGACCGCCTGGACCTCGATCCGGAACGATTCGTGGACGAGACGGTCGACGATCAGCAGCGTGTTCGGCGGACAGGCGCCGCCGGGGAACAGGGCGGGGAAGGCGCGGCCGCGATAGGCCATAAAGCCGGCGATGTCCTGCGAATGCACGAGATAGGTCGTGAACTGGACGATGCTGCTCCAGCCGGCACCGACCGAAGCAAGCGCCGCCGCGATATTGGCGAAGACCTGAACGCATTGCGCATCGAAATCATCCGCCCCGACGATATCGCCGGCTTTGTCGGTCGCGACCTGGCCGGCGATAAAGACGAGCTCGGATGCCTTGACCCGGGCGATTTGCGAATATTGGCCGAGCGGCCTGCCCATCGCCTGCGGGCTGGAGATCGCAATCTCGGCCATCGGCACCTCTCCGCCCGTCCCGCTACTGCACGCGGCGCAGCCCGAGATCGGCGAGGCAGCCATCGAGCGGCCCGCTCCCGGCCCGGTCCTGGCAGGCCGCGACAACGGCCGCGAACTCGGCCCGGGAAGGGGACTTGCCGCTCGCTTCCTGCCAGCCGGCAACCTCCGAGGAGGAACTCGCCGGCCCCACGGCATTCGGTGCCGCGCAGCCCGCAAGGCTCAACAGGATAAGAAAGGCTATCCCCCGCATCCGACCCCCGCAATCATTCCCCGCGGCGACTTTATCCGGCCGCTCCGGCTGGCGCTACCCCCCGAATGCGAGCCGGCCCGGCCGCGCCCGATCAGGCGGGCTCATATTCGCGGTCCTTGCTCGGGATCAGATCATAGGGCAGGGCGAAACCGGGCATCGCCTTCAGACGCCGCGACCAGGCTTCGAGGTTGGGCCAGCGGGCGATGTCGAAGCCGCCCTCGGCCATGAACACCATGCGGCCCCAGCAGCCGATGTCGGCGATGCTGCACGCCTCGCCGACCAGCCACTCGCGGTCCTTCAAGGTGTTGTCGACAAACGCCAGGGCTGCCTCGGCTTTCGGCCGGAACTCGGCGATCACCTCCGGGTGCGACGCACGAAACCGCGCCGAATGGCGGACCTTGGCGACCGCGGTGATGTGATCCGCTTCCCAGGACAGCCACTCGCGCGCCTGCCAGCGCTGCTGCTCGGCCGCGGGCTCGAAATGCCCGGTGGTGCGCGCGAGATAGTCGAGGATCACGTTCGATTGCAGGATCGTCAGCCCGCGATGGCGCAAGGACGGCACCACCCCCCAGCGATTGACCGCCAGGTAATCCGGCATCTTCTGCACGCCGAATTTGAGGTTGACCGTGCGGAACGAGTAGGGCAGCCGTGCCAATGCCAGATAAAGGATCGGCTTGTAGCTCGAACTCGAGGTGAAGCTGCCGTAGATCGTCAGCCGGTCATCGGACGCGCTCATTCGGGCTCCTCGAAATCCAGCTTTTCGGTGAGGCCGTAGCCGTCGGCCAGCTGGCGCAGCTTGAACCAGGTCGCATCCTCGACCTCGATGCCGTTCGCGCTGCGGTCCTGCTGGCGGCGGTATTCGATCTCGCCGGGGTAGAGGACGCCGCTCGAACCCTCGGCCGGCGGGGTCGATTTGAGATAGGCGGCGAACTCGCCGACATCCTTCTTGAACCCGGCGAGCGGCCGAAACGCCGCGACGTTGAACACCGCCATGAAGCAGCCGTCATTGTGGCGCCCGGTCGGCTCGACGCCAAAGCCGAGCCCGGTCAGCAGCCCGCACAGGATCTCGACCATGACCGCGAGGCCGGTGCCCTTGTAGCCGCCCTCGGGACCGCCCAGCGGCAGCAGGGCCCCGCCCTGGCGCAGCTGGCGCGGATCGTTGGTCGGCCGCCCGTCGCTGCCGATGACCCAGTTGTCCGGCACCTCCTCGTTGCGGGCGACGGCGAGCGCGATCTTGCCGGCCGCCGCGGCCGAGGTCGCCATGTCGAGATAGAGCGGCGCCTCGAGGTCGGACGGGATCGCGATCGAGATCGGGTTGGTGCCGAGCCGCGCCTCGCGCCCGCCGAACGGCGCCACCGCCTTTGGCGAACGCCCGGAATCGGCGGTGCAGAGCCCGATCATGCCGGCCTGCGCCGCCATCTGGGTATAGCTCGACAACCGGCCGATATGGCCCTGGCGGAACACCGTCGCCGCCGCGACGTTGGCTTTCCGCGCCTTGTCGATGGTCAGCCGCATCGCCCGCTCGTTGGCGACGTAGCCGAAGCCCCAATGGCCGTCGACGACGGTCGTCGTCGCCGATTCCTGGACGATCGTCCACGGCGCCCCCGGCACGATGTGCCCGACCTTGATGCGCTCGATATAGGTCGGGATCTGGATGACCCCGTGCGAATCGTGGCCGACGAGGTTGGCGCCGACGATGTGGCGCATGACCAGCCCGGCCTCGTCCGGCGGCGTCCCCGCCGCCTCGAACAACGCCCGGCCGATCTCGGTCAGGCGTTCCGCTGCGATTCTAGGCATGGCTCTCTCCCTGATATGCCGTTGCAAACTCGGCGCGATCCGCCCGGACCGGCGTGCCGAAATCAGAAAGACCGGGTTACGGCAGCGTGAGGCCGGACGGCTGGCGTGCCGGCTTTGTCACCACCCGCCGCGTCGCCGGATCGACCCGCTCGATCGGCGCCGTCGGCAGTTCATGCAACGGCATTTCCAGAATGTCGAGCCGCGCGCGTTCCCGGCCCGGACGGGCCGCGACATCCGCCAGCAAATGCTCCCGGCTGCGCGCCAAACCGGCCATATCTCCCGGCTCCAGCGATCCGTGCACGAAGGTTGCGTGAACCTCGCCGCTGATGCGGTCGAAGGCGACCAGCACCGTCATGTGCATCGCCTCGCCGCCCGGCCCTTTCGATATCGTGATCATCGTCTCGTCCTCATGCCAGGGTGTAATACACCCAGCCGCCGCAGGCGGTCGCCGCAACGATGTCGAGGGCGACCGTTATCGAGACGCAGTTCGGCACATCGATCCAGCTGGTGATCGCGGCAACCTCCGTTTCCTGCACCACGCCGTTTTCGTCGAGGAATTCGAAGCGTTTGAACGCCGCCACCGCGACGCCGGCCTGACCATCGAGTTCGCCGATGCTCACCTCGTTCAGGTACGCCGAGGCGAGGATATGCGGCGTGCCCTGGAACGGGATTCGAAAGTAATTGTTTTGCAGGGCGCCGGCGTTGGTCAGCGGGCCCCAGCTTGTTGTCTGTACCCAGTTCACCGCCACGAGCGATCCTCCCGGCATGATCGTCGGCTCACCGGACGAGCGGCGGCGTCCGTCACTTCAAACCGGGGCGTCGTCGCTCGACGGCTTCAGGAACTAATAGACCGGATCGTAATCGACGGCACGCCCGCCGGCGTCGATGATGACCACGCCGTGCGTCATCAAGCAAGGCTTCCCGGATGCCGCCTTTCGGCCAGGCGCCCGTGCCGCATGTTATCGGAGGCGGCGCGTCAACCCCGACCCCGCTGCCGCGAGCGGCGCCCAGTCCGCCGAAGCCGCACCGCAGTCACCGCGCCCGCGCCAACGGCCGATCCCGCCCCGCGCCGGGATGAAGAGCAAGCCGCCGCTTCGATCTACGGTGCGGTCTACGCCTGGCTACCGGTTTGCGATCCAAAGCTGCTCATGCGAGGGTGTGCTTAATTCCCAAGATCGACCCCTTTGCAGCCGTTTCGAGATCGCGCGGGCCGGTATACGATTTCCGTGACCGATGTGAGTCACGCGAACGGAGCCGGACCATGAGTAGCACGTCGTGGACGATCGGGTTGAGCGGCGACTGGTCCCGGGCCGTGAACTGGACCGATGGCGCGCCGGTCAGCACGACGGATGTGGCGATCGACGTGGTCGGCACCTACACGGTCACGCTCTCGAATGCGGACGGGACCGAATTCGCCAACTCGCTGACACTCAATTCAGCCGGCGCGACGTTCTTCGAAGCCAAGTTCGGCGGGCTTGCGATGGGCGGCGCCTTGACGATCGACGCCGGCACTGCGATCCTGGACGGAGAAGGACAAACCATTGCCGATGGTGGGGTGCTGATCACCGGCAGCAGCAGCACCCTGGTCGTCCGCGGCAACAGCAAGAGCGACGTCAGCACCGGCCCCGGCGGCAATATTGCCGTCCAGAACGGCGGATTGCTCGAACTCGCCAACCCCGCCGCCCTCGGTCAGGATCCGATCGAGCTGTCGGGCGGGGAGCTGCTGGCAACCGCGACCGGGACGCTTAGCAGTCCACTGACGCTTAATGCCTTTGCCACCATAGCCGCCGCTGCCGGTGCAACGCTGACATTGAGCAACGGCGACTGGTCGATCACGCAGAGCGTCACCTCGATCCAGTTCGGAACCGCCGACGATACCGGCACGATCGTCTGGGACACGTCGTCGCCCGGCACGCAGGAGATCAGTCAGATCACGGTAGCAGGCGGGACGCTGCGCGGCGGCGACGCAAAGTTTGGCGTCCTCTTCACGAACGCGCTCGAAGGAACCACGGTAGCGGCGGGCGCGACCCTCGATCTCGGCGGCGCCAGCGTCACAATCGGCGGCCTCACGCTGGAGGCAGGCGGAACGTTCGACCTGGCCGGCGGAAATGCCGCACTCTCCAATCTCACCGGCGCCGGCAAGATCATCAGCAGCGCCGGTGCGCCGACGCTGTCGCTGACGACCAGTTCTCTACTCAATGAGTTTGAATTCGGAGAGGTCGTGGCCAACACGCTGACGGGGCACCTCTTGCTCGACCTCGCCAACAGCAACAGTCAGCCGTCTACGACTTATGTTTTTACAGCCGACAACAGCTACACAGGAACGACGACGATAGAAGCCGATGTCTCGCTGGACATCGGGGGCGCCGATTTCGGGGAAGATGGAACAAGCGGTACGCTGGGGACCGGCACCGTCGACTTGGCTAATTTCAATTCGTTTCTGGAGTTCGACCGGACCGGCTCGCTGACGGTAGCAAACACGATTATCGGGGTTGGAGCTGTCGTTTACGAAGGCGGCACCTACGTCGTCACCGGCAAAAACAGATAGCCGCGGCACGAATATCGCCGGCGCGGTCTACGAAACTACGCGAGCGGCCTCGCTCGGGGGCGGCGGGCTCTCCGTTGGCGCTGGCGGTGAGTTTCTGGCGACCGGCACTCTGACAATCGACAACAGCCTGTCTTTGTTCTCAGGAACAATCGCAGCGGCCACCGGCAAGACGTTGACGCTCGATCAATCGGGCAACTGGGAGGTCGGCGGCGAGAGCGAGGTCATGATCGGAGATGCCGCAGAGGGCGGCACGGTCGTCTGGAAGGGCGGCTCCGGCGGCACATTCGGCGACAACCTGTCGACGCTCGAAATCGCCAACGGCACGCTGAAAGACGGCGACGGGACGCTCGGCGATTTTCTTTCGGGATTTCAGGCCACGACGGTCGCCGCAGGCGCGACGCTGGCGCTGCAAGGGACGCTTGTCGGGATCAACAATCTCCTGGGGTCGGGCACGGTCAGCGGGACATCCGCCACCGGCCTCGTCGTCGACGGCGGCGATTTCGCCGGCGTGTTCCAGGGAGCGATCGGCCTGAGGATCGACAGCGCCGTCGTGCTGAGCGGCGACAGCGGGAGCCTCGGCAGCCTCAAGTTCGACCTCGGCGACGTGCTGGCGCTCGGCGACGGTGGTACGAGCGGTTCCGTCGGCACTACCCCGATCGATGTTACCGGCGGCACCCTGATCATCGATCACCGCAATGCCTTCCAGTTCGCGAACGCGGTCACCGGCAGCGGAACGATCGAGCAATTCGGCAGCGGCACGACGACGGCATCCAATCTTGCCGGCTTCGACGGCACGCTCGACGTCGTCGCCGGCGAATTGTCGGTGAACGACACCGCCAGTCACGCCGCGCTCGACCTCGAAGGCGGCACGTTTCTTGCCTCGACAAACCTGAAGCTTTCGAGCGGTCTGACCGTTTCCGGCGCCGCGACGATCGCGGCCGCGGCGAAAACCACGCTGAATATGGACTTCTCCTCCTGGTCGTTCGACGCGAACAGCATCACCTTGGGCGACAACGCCAATTCCGGCACGATCGTCTGGCACACGCCTCCGGGCGGCGCCGGCATAGAATCGGGCGACGTCTATACCGTCGCGATCGACGCCGGCGTTCTCAAGGCGGCCGACTCCAACCTGAGCGTATTGTTGTTTCTCGCCGAAAGCACCACCATCGAGGCCGGCGCCACCCTCAATATCGGAGCATTCGAACCCGCGATCGGCGATCTGCTCGGCGCCGGCACGATCATTGGCGCCTCCGGCAGCGAATTGCAGGTGGAAAACGGCGATTTCTCCGGGCAGATCAAGGGCGCGACGGGCATCGAGGTGTTGGGAGACTTCAAGGTCTCGGGAAACGATACGTTCACCGGCGGTTACGAGCTTACGAGCGGATCGATTCTGACCCTCGATCAGGCGGCGGCGCAGAACGTCACGTTCTTGAGCGATGCGACCCTCGCGCTGACGCTTGGCCACGCCTACAGCGGCACCGTGTTCAACTTCGACCTCAACGTCGGCCAGACGATCGATTTCGAGGGCATATCCTTCGCGACCGCGACCGATAAATTCGCCAGTGGCGTGCTGAGCGTCAGTGCCGGCAAGCACAGCGAGCAGGTGTTGCTCAACGGCACCTTTTCCGCCGCGAGCTTCACGCTGTCGGGTGATCATCACGGCGGCGTCGACGTCAACTACACCGGCGTGTCGTGATGCACTGCTTCGGCCGGGAAACCGCGGCCCGGCCACAGACCGCCGCGCAACGCAGATCCGCAATGGCGAGGAGTGAGCCAATAGCCCGATGTCAGGATCGCCGGCGACGCTTGACCCGCTCGATCCACGTCGCCCGAAGGACCGGTTCCGGCGCACAAGGGTCACTCAATGCCGAAGCCATTCCTCACTGCGGCCGACCGTCCCGCGGCGCTGGCCAAACAAAGGTTGGATCGGATTTCAGGAGCCGGCGGTCCTATATGTCTCGAAGGCTGCGGCGATAATCGATCGGCCGGGCCGCAGTCGCCACCCTGCCGCGAGGGAAGCCATGCCGCCGTCAGTGCATCCGTTTATCGCGGCGCGACACGATCAGATGTTTCCCACGCTCGCGCCGGTGGAAATCGAGCGGCTGGCGCGTTTCGGCGAGCATAAATCCTATGCGGCGGGTGCGAGCATCGTCGCCACCGGTGAAATCGCGCCAGGCGCCTTCCTCATCCTGAGCGGCCGGGTCGATGTCAGCCAGCGTGGACTCGGGCATTCCGATCCCATCGTTACTCACGGTCCAGGCTCGTTCATGGGCGAGTTGGCGCAGCTCTCCGGCCGCCCGTCCTTGGTGGACGCCGTCGCGAACGAGCCCGTCGAGACCGTCGTAATTCCGCCACGACGGTTGCGCGATCTTCTGGTGGAAGAAGCCGAATTGGGCGAACGGATCATGCGGGCGCTGATCCTGCGCCGCGTCGGGCTGCTCGAAACCGGCGGCGGCGGTCCGGTGATCGTCGGCCGGGCCGATAACGGCGACGTGCTGCGGCTCGAAGGATTTCTTGCCCGCAACGGTCACCCTCACCAGCGGCTCGATCCGAACATCGACCCCTGCGGGCAAACGCTGATCGAGCGTTTCCATATCGGCCCCGACGAGCTGCCGATCGTCGTCTGTCCCAATGGAGAACTGCTGCGCAATCCGAGCGAGGTCCAACTTGCCCGCTGCATCGGGCTTGTCGCACCGATCGATCCGAACAAAATTCATGACGTCATTATCGTGGGCGCCGGACCGGCGGGGCTTGCTGCCTCGGTCTATGCCGCATCCGAGGGGCTGTCGGTGCTCGTGCTGGATTGCCGCGCATTCGGCGGTCAGGCCGGCGCGTCGGCGCGCATCGAGAACTACCTGGGTTTTCCTACCGGCATTACCGGCATGGCCCTGATGGGGCGAGCCCACAGCCAGGCGCAGAAATTCGGAGTTGAAATGGCGATCCCGGATGAGGTCGGAAGCTTACAGCGACTGGTTGATGCGGACGCCGGACGCTTCTTGCTTACTCTGGCCAACCAGGAGAGCGCCCGTGCCCGCGCGGTCGTCATCGCGAGTGGAGCTCGGTATCGCCGTCTCGATGTCGAGCATCTCAGCTCCTTTGAGGGCTCCTGCGTGCATTACTGGGCGTCGCCGTTGGAAGGACGGCTATGCGCGGGGCAGGAAGTAGCACTCGTGGGCGGGGGCAACTCCGCCGGCCAGGCAGCCGTGTACCTATCGAGCCAGGCCGCCAAGGTTTGGCTTATCATTCGCGCACCCAGCCTGGACACGGGCATGTCGCGCTACCTGGTCGACCGCATCGCCGCAACGCCCAACATCGAAATTCTGACCGAGACGGCCGTCGCCGGCCTCGAGGGGCAGGATGGTATTCTGAAAGGGATCCGCTGCCGGTCGCACCGTTCCGGCGAAGAGACGAGGCGCGCGATCCGCCACCTCTTCTTGTTCATCGGTGCAGAGCCGAACACCGATTGGTTGGCAGGGTCGGGGGTAACCCTCGATGACAAGGGTTTTGTGCGCACGGATACAAACATCCATCGGCCGCTTCAGACCAGCCTGCCCGGCGTCTTCGCAATCGGCGATGTGCGCGCGGGCTCGGTCAAGCGCGTTGCCGCTGCGGTTGGGGAAGGGGCCCAAGTGGTGGCCGTGCTTCACGCGTTCCTGGCGGAAGCCGGGGACAAAGCCGCGCTCCCCACCCACCCCGGAGGATCCTGATGCCACAGGAATGCGCTCATGCCGACGCCATTCGCGAAGTGACGCCAAGCGCGCTCGGCTGCGAGGAGTGTCTGAAGATTGGTTCGCCCTGGGTGCATCTGCGCCTGTGTCGGACCTGCGGCCATGTCGGCTGTTGCGACGACTCGCCGAACCGCCACGCCACGAAGCATTTTCACCGCACGCACCATCCGGTCATCGAAGGCTATGACCCGCCCGAAGGCTGGGGATGGTGTTACGTCGACGAGACGATGCTTGACCTCAGCGATCGCGCCACGCCGCACAATGGTCCCATTCCCCGCTACTACTGAGGCGGACGGTTGCCCGCGAGCAAGGTGCGTTAAGTAGCTTCAGCATGACCCAGAGGGAGCCAACATGCCGCTTCCACCCGACGATAAGCTGATCCAGCTCGCCAACGATTTGCTCCAGCAATTCGACGCCATTTTCGGCCTGCATCCCGGGCTTCGCCCGGCTCACGCAAAAGGCGTTCTACTCACCGGCACGTTCAGCCCGTCTCCCGAAGCCGCTTCTCTGACGCGAGCGCCGCACGCCGGTCGCGAATCCACGCCCGTAACCGTGCGGTTTTCCAACTCCACCGGACTTCCGATGATCCCCGACAACGACCCCAACGCAAATCCTCGCGGACTGGCGATCCGCTTCCATCTGGCCGATCGCGTCCACACCGACATCATTGCCCATTCGACGGACGGCTTCCCGACGCGAACCGGTCAGGAGTTTCTCGAATTCCTGCGTGCCGTCGCCGCGAGCGATCCCTCGAAGCCTTCCCCATCGCCGATCGAGGTGTTCCTCGGAGCACATCCGGCCGCCCTCGCCTTCGTGCAGGCGCCCAAGCCCAGCCCTGCCAGCTTCGCCAAGGAGGCCTATTTCGGTGTGACCGCGCTCCGTTTCATCAACCACCCCGGGGTCGCCCGGCACGGACGCTACCGCATTCGGCCGGAATCGGGCATCGAACATCTTGACGAAGCGGCGTCCACGGGCAGGAACGCCAGCTACCTGTTCGACGAGCTTGCTCATCGCGTGGCAGCCGGCCCCATCCGGTTTCAAATCGGCGTACAGATCGCCGGCGAGGGTGACATAGTCGATGACGCAACCGTCCACTGGCCTGACGATCGGCCAGTGATCCCGTTTGGCGCCGTCACTCTGAACGCGCAGGCTGCGGATAACGGACCGCAGCAGAAGCACATCATCTTCGACCCGATTCCTCGCGTGGACGGTATCGAGCCCTCGGATGATCCGCTACTGGAGTTGCGTGCCGCGATTTATTTGTTGAGCGGCCGCCGCCGGCGCCAGGCTCAATAATGGTTGTATCGGGATTGAGATGTACGTCAGGCACCGGCTCCGGTGGGCCGAGGCCGGTAGATCGTCGGTTCACCGGACGAGCGGCGGCCTCCGTCACGTCAAACCGGGCGTCGTCGCTCGACGGCTTCAGGAACCGGCAGGCCGGATCATAATCGACGGCACGCCCGCCAGCGTCGATGATGACCAAGCCGTCCGTCATCAGGCAAGGCTCCCGTCGGCCATATGCCGCCTCTCTACCACGCGCCCGTGCCG
>CAWFEN010000013.1:0-48631 GCA_963814865.1 uncultured Alphaproteobacteria bacterium
CGACCATCCGACGGCTAGGGCGAAACCCCCACCCCCATCCGCCGGGCCCGGGCGGCCATCGTCTTCTTGCCGTGGCATTTGGCGCACAGCAGCACGACGTTGCGCTTGTCGAGCAGCGCGCCACCGTCGCGGCGTTCGACGACGTGATCGGCTTCCAGGTAGCAGCCCCGCCGGCCACACCCTTCGCAGACGCGGCCGCGCTCGCCAATGATCTCGGCGACGAGCGCACGCCAGTGGCCCTGCGTCAGGTCACGGTCAGCGGTCTTCGGGGATGGTTTGATCCGGCCGGCGGCGGTTGTCACCCGCGGCGGCTGCGTCCGCAGCCTCATCGCCGGCGCACCTGTCGAACGATGGGCGAAGCGTCTACATCTTGTGTCACAGCCACGTCAAGCCCCAATTTCGCGCTCGAGCAGCTCGAGGGTCGATTTGAGGATGCCCGAGGCCTGGTGCACGTTGCCGCGCGTCGCCTTCGCCGCCCAGTCGCGCAGCGACCATTCCAGCCCGATCACATGCCAGGCGCAGCTTGCCAGACACGTCGCCTCGCCGCCCAATGCCGCGATCGCCCGGGCGATCCGCCGCCGGGCGAATTCGTGGCCCGACCCCGCTGTTGTCCCTGCACCGCCGGCATTCGGCACCCGCCCGAGATCGGCCGCCTTCAGCGCATCCAATCCGGCCAGGCGAAACAGCCGGTGAAACTCCCCCGCCGCGGCGAGCTGGCGCGCCGTCACCGCGCCCTTCCGCGCCATCAATTCGACGGTCGACAAGGCTCTGAGCGGCTGCGCGATATGCCCGTTATCGTCGGCGATCGGCCGCACCAGCCCCATGACCGCGCCGTGGCTGCGCCGCTCCGGCGTCGCGATCTCGCGCTCGCGCTCGGTCAGCCGGCGCAGCTGGCCATCAGCAGGCTCGTCGCCCGCGCGCCTGATCATGCCGCCCGCCGCTCTTGCGGCACTGCGTCTGCCGCCGCAACCGCGCGGCGCCAGGCGTTCCACACATCGCGCACAAACATCTTCGCCATCGCCCGGCGCGCCGCCCGGTCGGCCCCTTTATGGCCGCGCTCGACATATTCGGCCTTCTTCCTGGCGTAATATTCGCCGTAGGGACCCCGCGCCGTGTTCTTCTGCCATTGCTGGCGCAGCAGGGCGTCGTAAAAGAACGCATAGATTTCGGCAAGCCGTCGCGGGTTGTACTTGCGCTCGATCCACGCCTCCTTGCGCGCCTGCGGGTCGAGCCCGGGCGGCACGCTGCCCTGCCGGCCGCCGTCGACCACCGCGAGCCCAAGCCGCTTCCACAGATGTCCCTTTGTCGGATAGCGCGCCAGATCGCCCGCTTCGCCGACCAGCACCGCCAGGCCGAGCGCCCCGGCGCCGGCCACCCCGTCGACGAACGGCCACGCCGGCAGCCGCCTGGCGAGCCGCTGCATCTCTTTCTCGGTGTTGGCGCGCATGCGGTCCCATTCCTGCCGCGCCAACGCCAGCCGCAGCACGACATAGGTGCAGCCGCGCACCATATCCGCCTCTTCCGGCCACGCTTCCTCCGGCATGCCGCGCTCGATCGCCTTCTTGATGCGCATCGCCGCCGCCGCCAGGGCAGCGCGCCCCGGCTTTGCCAGCCCCGTCGTGTAGCCGAGCCGGTTGCGGATATAGGCCAGCGCGGCGTGGTTGGACTGCCCCTGCTGGCGGATCGCAAAACAGCGGTCGCGCTGCAACGCGACGAGCACGCCGCACAGCTCGTCGATCCCGGACACAGAAGCAGCGCGGTGGTCTTGCGACACATTGGGGCTGGCCGCTCCGGGCGCGGCACCATTATTTTGGCCTTTCGGCAGCTCGCTGTTGGCCGGCCCGGAGCGGGTTCTGTTGCTTCGCGGTTTGCGCTCAGCCATTGGCCGCCTCTTCCGCCAGGCGGTAGAGCCGGTCGGCTTCCTCCTCGGGGATCATCGCGCCGATCCTGATCTCGTCCGGCACCTGGTCGCTGACCAGCCGGACAAAGCGGCCGTCGCGCTCGTGCGAGCGCAGCCATTGCCGCGCCTCGCCGCCGGTTACCTCGGCCAACGGCATGCCGCCAACCCGCCGGAAGGTTTGCAGGATCGACAGCCGTGCGATCCGCTCCCTTGCGGCGTAATCGACGCGTAGCGGCGGCCGTATCGGCGCGGCAGCAGGAGCATTTTGACTTCGGCCTTCCGGCGCGCGCGGAACGGCCCCCGCCGCCGCATTGGTTGCCGATGACACAGCATGCTGCAACGGGCCTTGCGGCGATGCGGTCCCGGCCGTGTCATCGGCGTCTCGTGGCGGCTGTGCGCCGCGCATCTCGCTCAGGATCTCGCTGAACAATGCCGCGATGACCGGGCGACGCACCGCCGCGAACATCTCCCACAGCAATGCCGCCTCGTCGGCTCGCGCCAATGCCGCGGTGAAATGGTCGATGCTCGGCTCGGCCCGGCCGCCGCCGGCGGCGATCGCCTCGCGCATCATCCGCCGCAGCCGAGCTGCGGCATCCTCCGGCTTGCGGTATCCGGCGCGGCTCAGCGCCTCGGCCATCACGGTCATCACGTCACACTTCCACAGGTGATTTCAGCGCCTGCGCCAGCGACAGGCGCGAGCGCGCGGCGCGTTGCAGCTGGTCGCGCAGCTCGGCGAGCGACGGCGTAAACGTCTCGCGCCGGGCCCAATTCCGCAGCACGTAGACGACGACATCGGCGGGGTATTCGGCGCATTCCTCGGCCAGCACCCGCAGCGTCAGCGTCACCTCCTGCTGGTCCTGCGCCCGCGTCTTGCAGCTGGCGCTCAACCGGGCGAGCTCGGTGACGATGCCGGGATCATCGAGCGGCCGCAGCGCCGCCTGCACGATCGCCGCTGCAAGCTGTCGCTCGGCCATATCGAGCATCGTGTCGGACAGGAGCCGGTAGCCGACGATCTCGCCATCCCAGCCGTACAGGTCAATCCGGTCGTCGTAGCGGGCCTGCAGCGAGCACCGCACGCGCGGCGGCAACGATGCCACCAGCGCGGCGGTCGTCGCGGGCGGCGTAGCGGGCGAGGCCGTCGGCTTCCTTGCGACACCAGTTTCGCCAGGTCGCCGGCCAGTCGCATTTGCGGCCGCGGGCGCCGGGAATCGCGTGCCAGTAGTCGCGGAAGCGGGCGGCGGTGTCGCCGGCGTCGAGCCCGAGTTTTTCGGCAAAGGCGATATCGCCGGCAGCAGGCTGCCAGCCTGCCGCCAGCCGGATGCCGCGTGGTTCTGGTCCAATCGTATCCCCCTTTGGTTGCGCCGGTGCGGCCCCACCCGTCACCGGCAGCAGCAGGACGCCCTGCTGCGCCTGGCCTCGCGCGCGCCTGCGCATCACCCCCCCACTTCCTTCTTCGGCTTGCGATGGATCAGATGTCGTAGAGACAAGAGAGAGTGGTGCGCTTTTGCTGGCCGGTGACGCTGTGACGCGTGACCGTGGCTGTGACGCTGCTTCCCGCGCCGCGGCTAAACGCAAGCGATAGCGCCGCGTCCGCTCGCGACCGGCGGCCCGGCGGCGCATCAGCCGCTCGTCGGCCGTGACGCTCGGTGACGCCGTGACGCTCGGTGACGCCGTGACGCTCGGTGACGCCGTGACGCTCGGTGACGCCGTGACGCTCGGTGACGCCGTGACGCTCGGTGACGCGTCGCCGCGCAGCGCCAGCGTGAATTGCGCCAGCAGCACCAATGCCGGAAGCCACAGCCCGATTAGCGCGCCCGGATCGCACGCGATCATCCCGCTATCTCGCTATCGTCTGCGCACCGAGGCAGTGGCCGCGCGCGGCGCAGCCGCTGTAGCGGCAGCCGCGCGGCAACCCGCAAGCCAACGCCCGGCCCTTGTCGACGGGATCGGTCGCGCAATTCCCCGTGCCGGCCTCTCTCCCGATCGGCGCAGATCGCCGGGCAGCGCGCATCGCCCAAACCGGGATCATCGACGCCAGCGCCAGCACGGCTGCCTCGACGAGCAGCCACCACCACGCGATCACAACAGCGACCCCTGATGGCCCTCGGCCGCCGCGACGGCGGCGATCGCCGCCCGGGCGGCTTCGAGGTATTCGGGCGAGGGGTCCTTGGTTTCTTCCTGGCCCTTGCGGTAGAGCCGCCACACCTCGCGGCGCAGCGCTTTCGGCACACAGAACCAGTGGCGCTTGCACATGAGCATCGCCGGCGGCACTTCCACCGTGCACCCGAGCGCGTGGCAGCGATGCGTCATGCCCGCCCCGCCACGTCGCCGGCCCACGCGCTGCCCGCTCGCGCCGAGCGCTTCATATCGGCGAACAGCGCCGGCATCACCTCCGGCGGCCCGTGCGCCGTCAGCAGCGCGCGGTTGGCGCTGTCGTAGAGCACCAGCACGGCGCAGCCGTCAGGGCAACTGGCGACCTCGATGTGGTGTGCCCGCGGCGCCGCCTCGGCGGCCGCGACCTTTGCCGCCAGCTCGGCCGCGGTGATCATCTCAGCCATCGCTCGCCTCGCCCTTGCCGAGCTGCGCGTAGCCGGCGATGTCGTCCCAATGGTTGGGGTGGTTCGGGTCGCCCGACAGGATGCGGGCGATCTTGCCGACGATCGCGACGAGCGCCTGGCGCTGCTGCGGCGTCAGCCCGGGCTGGCCGCGGCAGGCGCGGTCCTCTTCCAATTCGCCGAGCACTTCCTTCAGCCGCTCGGTGGCATCGGCGGTATCGCGCCAGGCGCCGTGCGTCGCCGCCCGCGCCGCGGTCAGCGCGCCGGGCTTTGCCGCCGGCGGCGGTCGAGCAACCTTGGTCATAACATGCCTATCCGGTTAAGACACACAGCCCCAATATTTAGAGGCTGTGTGTCCTCCTTCCGTTAAGTTTACGGCTGCTTCTCGACGTTCTCGATATCTACGAGCACTCGCAATGCGTTTGCCGCGTTGCAAGCTGCTTGAGCAAAGTTCATGGCGTTATGTGCCTCAAAGGCACTTGCCGCCTTGACCAACAACGTCTCGATATGAGTTTTCAGTTTCGCTTCCATCGGGTTCTAGCTCCGACTTCATGTAGCCAACGACTTTTAGTCCGGCGCGCTAGCAAAACCGGGAAATTCAACCTCTATCCCCTGTGTGTGGCAACCGGATAGGCATGGGTCATAATTCCCCCCGTTCGTATTGTGCCAAGAGATCGAGCGCCGCGCCGGTCGCGGTGACCGGCTCGCCCGATGGCAGGCGCGCCACCGAATGCGCCATCGCCGCGGCGCTGACCCCGGATTGCAGCGCGACCGACAAGGCGACCGCGATATTGGCCAGTTCGAAGGCACGGTCGCTGCCGTCCTTGGCGCCGCACAGAAAGACTTCGCGCGGCTGGCCGCTCGTTGGGTCAAACCCGACCGACACCTCGACCGGCAGCCGGTTGCCCTCGCCGCGCCCGACCAGCAGCGTCTCGGTCAATTGCTCGCGCCGCGGCGGCAGGATTTCGCGGGGCGGCGTCATGGCGCGGCGGGCCCGATCCAGTCGCCGCGCAGGTCGCAATTGTCCGGGCACGGCACCGCATGGCGCAGGCAGTCGAACACAAAGGCCGGCCGCCCCGGAACTGGGCAGCGCGGCGCCGTGTCGGCCGCCAGCTCGGCAACCCGCGCGCGGATCGCCGCGAAATCGTCGGCTGCCCGGTTACGCCCGCTCATCGCGGAAACTCCCCGCGTTCGGCCGCCTCGGTCAGGTCGGCCTGGCGCAACACCAGGGCGGCAAAGGCGCGCATCGCCCGCGGCCGGCCGACGATCGCCACGGTGCGGTCGCGCGAGGCGACCAGGAGCGGCGCTTCGAGATCGACCCGCACGACGGCCTGCCCATCGAGATCGCGGCCGCTCTCGATGCGCTTGACCCCGGGCGGCAAAACCATCACCCGCCTGCCGCGGGCTTCTTGCTGCTGCGCGCGCCGTAGAACAGTGGCAGATCGGTTTCCTTGGCCGCGCGCTCGGCCTCGGTCTTAACCGCGAAGCGGATCACCCGGCGCCACTCGACGAGCGTAAAAACCCAGGCGATATGCCCGGCGACGCGGCGATATTGCAGCCGCACCGGCACCAGCTGCGCCGTCTCGCCCTCCCAGACCGGCACGCGCAGGAGGAACGCGTCGGGCACCACGATCTTGCGGCCGGCCCGGTCGGCGGCCTGGTGCTCCTCCTGGAACAGCACCGTGCGCTCGCCGGTCTTCGGCTGGTAGCCCTCGATCGTCTTGGCGCTGGCAGAGATTTCGACTGTGCGCGCCATCTGCACGAGGCGGTGCGCCGAGGCGAAACGGATCTGCCGCAATTTGTAGAGCCCCGAGCGCGGGATATAGCGGTCGTCGTCCTCCGGTCCCGGCTCGGCGTCGGGTCGCGCGTCGTCGATCTCGCCGTGGTCGTCGGCGATGTTTAACAGATGCAGGATCAATTCGACGGTGGGGCGGTCGACCTGCATCCAATCCAAGGGCGGGTTGGCGATGTCGTAGTGCCGCTCGTCGAGAAAGGCCGCCATGTTGGCGTGCGCCAGCGGCTGGCCGGAAATCGCCGACCACGCCTTGACCTGCTCCGACACCGAGAAATCATAACGCACGGTGTGCCGGCCGAAGCGCGGCACGGCCGTCGATCCCGGCGTCTCGTCGACCGGTCCTGGACCGTCGCCGCCCGTGGCGCCGTGAAAATCGACGATCCCGAGCAGCGACGGCGCACTCGGCTCGTCATCGGCAAACAGCGCCGAATCGGCCAGCTTGAACCGGTTGAGATAATCGATCAGCGACTTGACGTTGCTCGCTCGGGCTGCCGCCTCGATGCGCCGCGGCGCCGGCAGCAGCGCGTCGATATGGGGCTGCAGGTTGTGGACCGTGCGGCCCGTCGGCAGGTCGATCAGGTGCGCGCCCTCGACCCCGAAAGTCTCGCCGGGAATCAGCCGCTCGATCGCCTCGATGATTGCCTTTGCGTCGTCCATGCTCGTACTCCGTTAAAGGGCTACGCCGGCGCGCCGCCGCGGCGGCCGAGATCGCTGCCCGGAAAGAGGCTATCGCGCGCCGGGTCTTTCAACGTCAGCACGTCTTCCGGCGCGAGGAAGAAGCGCTCGCGGTTTGGCGGCTTGCCCGGCAGCTTGGCCTTTGCGGTGATCGCCACGTCGATGCCGCCGTTGGCGTCGATCGAGAAGTCGATCGCCAGCGTCAGCGACGCGCGGTGCTTGCCGCCATACTCGTTGCCGGCGCGGCGCAATGCCTCGACGACCTGGCCGTATAGGCGGTTGGCCTCGGCCGCGTCGTCGCCGTGGTTGAGCACCGCCAGCAGTTGGTCGACCGTGCGGACTTCATAGGCGCCGTCAGTCATTTTGCGCGTTCTCCTTGGCTGTCGATCAGCAGCGGGTCGCTCATGGCAGCCTTCCCGGCGAGCCGTGCTCGGCGATTGCCGCCAGGTCGTCCTGGTAGCGGCACGGCGTGCCGTTGGCGTGGCGCTTGAAATACTGCGTGCCGGGCTGCGCCGGCCGATCCGGGCCGATCACCACCTCGGAATGCCATTCCAGCCGCCAGGGCGGCCGCGCCGCCGGCGCCTGGCGCGTTTCGCTCTCGCGCTCGATCGGCGCGCTCGTTACGGGCCGCGCCCTGCGATAGCCTTCGGGGCGCACCCGCGTTTGCTGGCATTCCGGCCCGCAATAGCGCTGGTTGTGGTGCGACCGGACAAATTCGCGGCCACATTTGCGGCATCGCGGCTGCACGTCGGAGGGTAACGGAGCGGCGGGCTGAACCCCTACGGAAGCCGCCGCCGGCGTGTGGACCGCCGCCGGCGCTGTGCCGTCCCTCATACCGGTGCCGGGGGCCTCGCGAGCCGTACCGGACCGCTCCTCTGGGTATTCTGTTCGGTTCAACCGCCGCCGCAACGGCGCGTTCTGCGTCTACACGTCGCGCGGGAGGCTCCTGTGAGCACCCTTCGCTCGGCCGGGCGGCGGCGGTTGATGGCGGGAGCTTGTCGGCGGTGCGGACGAGCAGTTCGAACACCGCGGCATGGCGCGAGCCCTGGCCGCCGGCCGTCGCGTGCACGGTTTCCTCGACCTTGCGGATGTCGAGCCGGGCCAGCGCCGCGTCGAGCAGGCCGCGGCTGTTGGCGCCGCGGCGGTGCAGCCACATCGCGGCGGCGTGAAAGAGCTCGCCGCGCAGCGCGCCCGGCCGATGCCGCCAGGCCGTGCCGACCGCGAGGATCGCCCGCTCGGTCGTGGCGCCGGTCCCGTAGTCGCGCAGCAAACTCAAGAGCGCCGGCACCGCCGCGGTCTTGCCGGCAGGCCACTGCGCCGCGGCGGCGTGGTAGGGCAACAATTCGAAGCCGGCGGCGTCGCACATCGCCTTGAGGC
Organism: uncultured Alphaproteobacteria bacterium; assembly: GCA_963814865.1. Classification (GTDB taxonomy): domain Bacteria; phylum Pseudomonadota; class Alphaproteobacteria; order ATCC43930; family CGMCC-115725; genus AP-15. Next base: position 8,303 of record CAWFEN010000013.1, read on the forward strand.
GCACCGCCTGCGCGTCGCCGGCGACCAGCTGCGCCCGGAACATCGCCTGGCGCGACATTGGCACGCGGTCGCGGTTGGCGCCGACAAAGGCCGCCGCCAGCTCGCCGAGCCCGGCATGCGCATGCACGACTGCCGGCAGGTGCGCGATGTCGCCGCGCACCCGCGCCGCCGCCGCCGGGTGCTGCCCGTCGACCAGCCACCAGCGATCTTCGCCGTTGGGCGCCGCGATCAGCGCGCCAAACCGCCGCCAGTCGAATTCCGCGGCGATCCGCGCGATCAGCTTTTGGCTGCGCGCGGTGTCGAGCGTGCGCTGGTATTCCGGGTTGGCATCGAGCTTGTCGACCGGCAGCCACGCCAGTTCCGGCAACGCGCCGCCGGGGCCGCTCATTCGCCGCCTCCCGCGACATCCTCCGGCGCCAGCAGCGGCGTTTCCTCGCGCCGCCGCCTGCCGTCGTCGCGCTGCCATTGCGCGTGCCGCTCGGGGGTGCAATACCAGGCTTCGCCCGAGGGCCCGAACAGGGCCGCGCTCGGCTGTGTCGCGTTGCGCCTCAGCTGGTCATAAAACCGCATCGCCTCCATGCGCTCGGCAAAGCGCAGCCGCGGCTTGCCGCGGCGCAGCAGCACCCAGGGCGCAGCGGTGGGCGACGATGGCGTATCCATCACCGCCCCTCGCCGAGCCGCCCGAGCAGCGCGACCCGCCACTCCTCGGGCATCAACTGCATCGCCAGATGCGCCGCGCAGGCCGGGTCGAGCGTCAGGCGAAAGCCGCTGGTGAGCACAAGCACCCGCTCGCCGCCGCCAAGATCGGTGACATCGAGGCGGTCGACCTGCGGCCGCCAGCGCGCGATGCCGCCGCCATCGACGACCCAGCGATCGGCCGGCTGGCCGAGCAATCGGTCGGGCGAGGCGGCAGGCGTGACAGGCGATGGCGGCGTTTCGTGCGCCGCGCGTGGCGACGCCTCCTCGCCGTCGAGTGGCGCCTGGCCGGGATCGGGGCAGGGATAGGGCGACGCGTTGGCGACCGCGCTTTCGATCGCGTGGGCGATCCCGTTGCCGCGCGGCTTCCTGGTCGCCTCCGCAACGGTCAGCGCCGTCGCCCGCCGGGTCAATTCCTCGGCCGAGAGGCGCGAGCGCGACGGCAGCGCGATCATCGCCATCACGCCGCTTCGCGGCATTGGAGGCGCGGGTTGCTGCGCTCGAAGGGGCGCCGGGCGCAGCTCCAAAACCCGACGCGCGGGAGTGCCCGCTGTGCGGCGATCGCATGCAGATCGACCGCGAAGTCGCCGACGACCATTTCGCGTCTTTGGCGTCAAGCGGCACGAGATGACCTGCCCGAGCTGCGGCCACAAGACCGACCGGCGGTTCGACCCCGGCAAAGGCTATCTGTGATGCAAGGGGCATCTAGGCGGCCGCTGAGGTGGATTGGGTGCAGACCGGCTTCGGCGGCGCGTCGAAAGCGCTTATTCGGAAGATCGGTGCCTGTCGCGCGCGCCCGTTCCATCAGCGCCAGCCGCCAGCGATGCGGCACGCCGCGGCGGCGCCATTTGCGCAGCGCCTCGGAGCCGACGCCGATCGTCGACGCGGAAACCTCAATGAACTCCCAAGCCTCTGCATTCGTCATGCCCGCCTTATTCGGACAAACCGTCCGGTAAATGCAAGCGGAAAATTTGTCCCCTAGCGGCCGGAGATAATGGGCCGCGCAAAGTCGATCCGCGCGGACAGAATGTCCGCATGGCACCTTTGATGAACGATCCGCTAAACGGGGCTGGTCAGTGGGCTGGGGATAGAGTACAAACGAATTTCGCTACGGCGCCCGAAAGGGGGCTGAGAGACACGTAGTCGAGCGACGTACAGGCTGCACGAGGATGCAGATACACGTTGGGCGAGGCGGTGGATAACTCGATTTCGCTCGCTTGCCAGCCTTCCCGGGTTTAGCGCCAAGGCGGGGTCACGGCGAAATGGATCGGATACGAAACCGGCCCTTGCAAATATCGCTCCGTCGTAGCAGCTGAGCCAGTTGTGGAAACTCGCCGGGAGCGGTCCGCGTGCAGCGGCCCGGCGAGATCCGCTATCCGGCGCGGCCGCCGGAAGGGCTGGCGAAAGACATCCTCATGCCGGAAACTCCGACCAGTCGCGGCCGTCGAGGAGGCGGCCGGCGGCGCGCTTGCCGACGCGCTGCATCAGCGCTAACGGAGCTAGTTCGGTTGGCCAGGTGCCGCGCGCGGCGTAGGCGCTGATCCCGTTCTGACCAAGCAGGGCGCAGTCGTCAGCCTCCGATTTCCTGTGATCTCCTGGCGCCCATTCGCCCCACTGCTTGAAGAAGTAGGGAACGCCGGCGGCGGTGCATTGGTCGCGCAGGGTGCGCGCCCAGTCCGGGTGCATTGGGCGCGCGCCGAGGCCGCTCTCCCCTCCAGAAATCACCCAATGCAGATGCGGAGCGCTGCCAACTGGGCGATCGCCACCGCCCGACATCAGCGGATCATAGATGTCGCGGATATTGGTTAGATCCATGCTTAGGGATGGTATGTGTGGGTGTCAACCGGATAAGCATGGTTAGATCGATCGGCCCCAGCAGCGGTTTGGCCGACAGGAAGCGTTTGGCGGCCGGCGTCGCCAGCAGCTCGGGGATGCGCTCGTCGGCGCGCGCCTGGTCCTCGGCCAGACGCCGAGCCACACGTTTGGCAGCGGCCATTTCAGTCGCGCCGGATTGTAGGTCCAGTTCTGATCGCCATTGTGGTCAAATCGGGCGAGCGTGAATGCGGCACGCGTGGCGCGATCGTGCGCGCTGGTGATGTATTTCTGCATCCGCGCGGCGCGCGATAATAGGCGCGGGGTCATCCCGGGCGGCAGAGATGATCCACGCTCAGGCATTCGCCAATTCCAGCAGTACGTCGGCGTGGCACGGCTGGTCGAGACGGCACCAGCAGCACAGCGTTTCGGCCTCTCAGCTCGGGCAGAGATTGCTGAAGGACGCTGCGCGCGGTCACCCATGACGAGTAGCGGGACTCGAAGGAGAGCTGGCTCATCTCGTGAGCCGACACGTTGCCCGTGACCCAGTTGCGGAACAGCTCGACCGCACGCGCCTGGCCGTAGATGCTGGCCGCAAAGGGGTTGCCGTAGATCGTCGGGCGCCCGACGTAGATCGCGAACGCTGGCATGCACCAGCCTGCCGTGCGCGAGCGCTGAATGCGCTTAGGCATCGCTGTTGTCGGCACGGTGATATTTACGCACTGCTTCCCAATGTCCGCGACACTGTCTATCTGTACGGGCTCGAACAGTCGCCGCCGCACCATTTCGGGCGCGACACTCCCGATGGCCAGGTGATCTTCCTGACAATCGGACCGGCGCGCGAAACCGGCGAGTTCTGCGGGCTGCGATGAGAACAGTGGACAGTTTGTCCGTTTAAGGGTTGACAACACCGGACGAATTGTCCGATTATCTCCCGTCACCGACGGGAGGCCGCCTTGGCCCAGCGGAATTACCGACGCTCGACATCGCGATCGATGATGCGGGTTTCCGCGACCCATTTTCGCACCTGGCCGATCACAGCGCCAGCGATCACGGCGCCGATGATCGCCGAGCCGATCCAGGGAATTCCCACCACAAAATACAATAACGCACCGACCGCGGCGCCGGCGCCCAAGCCCCCTAGCGCGATCTTGTCCAACGGCTTCATCGCAGCACGAGCCATGCCTTGCCCCCAGCCTTGTCCCCCGGCGAGAGGCTATCACGCAATCACGCCCTCCTCCCCTCTTTCCTCCCCCAAAGAGGCTATCCCCCGATGTCTGGCAAAAAGATGGCATTCAGTGGTCGCCGCTGGCGCGACCATTCGGCGGCGCTGGTCGGGTCGTTGCGCCCGATCCGCGGCCGCCTGGCGCACGAGACGCAAAAGGCCTTCCTGATCGATACCGGCATCCGCCGGGCCTGGGTCCCGAAGCGGCTGGTGACGCATGACGAGGCGCGCGGCGTCTTCTTCGTGCCCTCGGCGCTGGCGGCCCAGAAGGTGCTCGACTGATGACCGAGACGATCCCGATCTACGGGACCGCCGGCCACCTGGTCCGCGCTCCCTTTCCATTGCCGAAGCGGCGCAAGCGGCTGCGCTCGGCGATCCCGCGGGCGCCACAGCGGATATGGCTGCGGCACCGCAAGTTTGTCCGCTCGCATTGCTGCTGCGTACCGGGCTGCCAGGCGGCCGAGGTGCAGTTTGCTCATGTGCGCTCGGCCAACAACAGCGGCGTCGGATTGAAGCCGCATGACTGCTTCGGCGTGCCCCTGTGCTTCAACCACCACCAGGAGCAGCACCAGGTTGGCCAGGGCACCTTCGAAGACCGCCACGGCCTCGACCTGACCGCGATTGCGCGTGAGCTGGTGTGCCGCTCGCCCGATGCGGCGATGCGGCTGTCGCTGCACGAGGCGGACGCACGATGACCGCCTTCGGCCGCCTCGCTTTCCGCGTCGAGGGTGCATTCTGGAACGCCTATTCGGCGCCGCAGCAACGCAGCATGGCTGATGCTGTCCTGCTGGGCTCGATCCGCATGAACGCGGTCGAACATAGCAAGGCGCGCAAGCACGCCTTTATGGCGCTGATGCAGGCGGTTTTTGCAGGCGCGGTTAAGGATGTCACGGGCAACGCCGTGTCATTCGACGCGCCCAAACCCGGCCCCGAGCATGAGCGGGCCGGTCGGTCATGACCGCTGATCGCCGCAATTTCAAACTCACCCAAATGCCGGGATGGCCCGGCGTCGCTCCGGCCGCCTTTTGCCCTTGCACCCCTTCGTGCCGGCGGCCGGAGCGCTTTCCCCCCGTCAGAGAAGGATCTTTGTGATGACACAAGACGAAATGGTTAACCTGCTCGCCAACGAATGCGGCATTGCCCGGGCCACCGCCCGCCGCGGCATCGAGCGGCTGTTTACCGCGATTTCCGATTCGGTGGCGCTTGGCGACGGCACGCGGCTGCCCGAACTGGGCGTGCTCGAACGCCGCATGCGCCTGGCGTCGTCCGGCCGCAACCCGCGCACCGGCGAGCCGGTCGCGATCCCGGCGCGCTGGCATGTCGGCTTTCGCGCCCACCTCGCGCTGCAGCGCCGCCTCGCGGCATTGCCGATCGCCGATGCCGGCCGCCAGGCGGCGGAGTAGGGGCGGTGTGCAGCCCGGCGCTGCTGGCGCCGCGGCGCTCGCTCGAGCAGCTGCTCGACGATCTCGTCGCGCAGCTTGGCGAGCTGCCGCTCGACGACAAGCGGCGCGGCAAGCTCGCCGCAGATATCCGCCAGGTCGAGGCGGCGCTCGACGAGCGGGGGCCGGCGTGATGCCGCCCCGCACCAAGACGCCGACCGCGACGGCCGCAGCGGGCTTTCCGTTCGCCCATCTCAGCCTCGGCGAAATCGATGAGCTAGCGCGATTGAAAGTACGCATCGCCGATGGCGGGTGGACCAGCGCCGATTGGCGCCGCATCCAGGAATTGTTGCCGCGCGCCCGCGCCGCGGCCGAGGCCGGGCGATGATGTTCGCCGGCGGCGCCGACCGCGACGATCCCGGCCTTTCTTGGCTCGCCTGGGGCGGCGCGCTGGCGGCGTCGCCGCCGCCCCGCCGGCGCCGCCGTTTCACCTGGCGCCATCTGCTCGGCGCCCTCGTCGCCCTCGCCGATCTGTGGGCGCTCCTCGTGCTGGCCGGAGTGACGTGATGCCGCTGATCAAGAACGACCCCGCGACGGACGCCGCCGCGCACCGCTGCGGCCACAACTACCCGATCGAGACGTGCCCCTACGAATATTGCCAGGCGCGGGCGCTCGCCACGGCGCTGCGCAACTGCACGTCGCAACTCGAGGAGCATCTGGCGGCGCTTAAAGCCTTGCCGCTTGTGGTGCAGGTCGAGCAGCTGCTCGCCCGCAGCCGCGCGGCCTGGCGGACGGCTGAGATGGCCGACAACACCCCGATCGAATCGGCCGACGCGACGTGGAACATCGTCACCGGCTGCTCCGTCGTCTCGCCCGACTAGATGTTGACCCCGTTTGGGAACGATCCCGAACCGTATTTCAGCAAGCGGGGTCTGATAAGAATGCAAGTTCCGGATTTGGCGAGCGACGCTGTCGCGCCTGAGCCGAAGGTCGAATCCGCCGGAAGGCCTGATCAGCCAAATCCGCGTCACCGGGAAGATTTCAACCGACTGGTAGGAGAGGCAGCGAAAAAGCGTCCACCAAGCGATCAAACATAGCTCGGTGCGAGTGCCGGTAGTTCCGGCGATACGAGAACTCAGCAACGTATTTCCAAACGGAATTATATATTTGACTTCCAACATGTGCTCGGTCTTTTTGACACCGGAAGAAGTCGGGAATTGGCGCGCCGGCTTTTACCCGCTTGCCAATCTCGCGCACCGCCTCGTCGTAACTCTCGCGAACATCCTGGGCGAGAAACGCATCCTGGCTCGCTATGCGCTCGGCTACTCGGCAGCGGTCTTCAAACCATCGTGGGGCAATCTCGCATCCGATGAAGCGTTGGCCCGAGTGTAGTGCCGCCTGCATCGTCGATCCCGCTCCCATGAACGGGTCGAGCACGACCTCGCCGCGCTGGCTGTGCAAACGGATGAAGTGCAGCGGCAGGGATGGGTCTTTGGCGGTCGGATGTTGCTCTGGCGGTTGGGATAATTTTCTTGATCTTGCCTGGCCGAATAACATTCTCGACGGCATTGCTCGTATCGTACCAATGGCAGGCCGCGCCGGGCTTTTCACCAACCAACACCGTCTCGTATGACCGGCGATAGTGCCAACCCATGCCCATCGGCCCCTTGTCCCAGACGATCATTTGCTTGAAGCCGATCGCCTCGTCGAGCCACAATGCCCAACGCGCGAATTGCGGATCGGGGCCGCCGCCGCCGCAGCAGCAGCAGCAGCAGCAGCCAGGAGATAGCAGCCGGTCCGCCTCGCCAAAGAACCACCGGACAAGATCGTTAGCCTCGGCCCCATCATTCGCAATCGCCCGACCTAGCGGTATATCTCCGTCGCGGGGAAGGCGACTAAGGGCGGCTTCCCAGCGGTGTATCAGGTCGCCGTTGTTGTTGTTGTTGTGCCCGTAGGGCGGGTCCGTGAAGATGAAGTCGACGCTTCCGGTCGCGAGCGTCGGCAGCACCTCGCGGCAATCCGCCATGATCAGCCGCGCGCCGCCGATGATTTCCTCACGCCAGGTAGTCATCTATATAATTCCCATATCTAGGGGAATTATACCGTTGACTCCCTGACCACTACATCTTGTGTTTTCCTTCATGGTCTACCTGTGGGGGCTAGGTCGAGTTCCATCGGCTTCACGCTCGCTGGTTTTTCGATGAATAGGTCAGGCTGCTTTAGAGCCTCACTGACGCGTCGGCAGGCGATGTCGAAGTATCGCGGCTCAATTTCAATTCCAGTGAATCGGCGGCCAGCCTTGACAGCGGCTACGCCCGTCGTCCCGGAACCCATGAACGGATCGAGTATGGTCTGGGCGTTGGGTAGAAATCCGATGCACCATTTGATTAGTGGGAGCGGCTTTTGCGTAGGGTGAAAACGCTCAACGCGGTTGGCGAAAAGCTTATTGTTGGCCAGAACGAACTTCTTTGGCGTAGTTTGAGGTAAGTTTGTCCAAGCTAATTCCCCATCGCCATAGCTGGGCATGGTTTGGCACTTGTCCCACCACAGCCAGCGGCCACCTGCGGGAAGAACGTCGGCAAAATAATTGCCGCCCCAAATGATGGCGATTTTTCCAGCGTCTACACATGCCATCAGGAGTTTCGCTGGTGGCCTTTCGCCGTCCCAGTCATCGTCCGGGCAGTGCATTGATGGGATCGGCTTGCTACCATTGAAAGAACGGGGCTTTACCACCTTGCCCTTGTCAGCGCCGATCCCATACGGCGGATCAGTCACCACAGCATCGACCTTGCCGAGCACAGGCAGAATTTTGGCACAATCCCCCAGATATAGGGTCACACCATCGGCAAGTTCCTCTTTTCTCGGTATCAACATCTAGTATGTCTCAGGTCGGTTTCTGGTCGAAAGGGAGGTCATTTTCTGTCAAGCGTTTTCGATGGAACGTCCCGAATCGCCCCAACGCGCCGGCCTGTCACTCCAAAAGTGGGCAGGTCCCGCCGTCAGTCACGTATATAATCGCCGACAGATGAACCAGTCGGCCGGCAGCGGCACCGCATCGGTTGTGCCCGGCACTTGCCGCTCTTCGGCGCGGTAGGGTTCGGGCGCTTGGGTCCGCAGGTAAATGTCGGGCATGCGCGAATCGAGGATCCAGTCGTCGCCGTCGATCTCGACACACAAGACACCGTGGCGCTCGTTGGTCTCGGTCCAGCAGATGATGAAGGTCATCGCGGCTGGCAGAAAGCCGAGCGGCTGCAGCTTCTCGGCCTTCAGCAGCGCATAATCGCGGCAAACCCAGGTCCCGCCGTCCGGCCGGTCCTTCCATACGTCACCGCCCTCGTCACGCGACGGGATCGCGTCATAGGGTTGTGCATCAACCTCGGTGTTGACTGCTCGCATCTGGGCGAGCTGCTCGGTGCTGGCGCTCATTCGGGCAGCCCTTGCAGCATGTAGCGCACCATCTCCGTCGCCTGTTGGGCGTCGAAGAGATTGGTCCCGGTTGGCCGATCATGCTCTGCTGGCGCGTGAGCGTAGTTCGGCCGCTGGTAGCTGATGCCGCCATCGGGACTGAAATAGGCCGGCAATCGCCATCCGAGAAAGCGATCGACCATGTGTTTGATTTGCTCTTCACTCATGGGCAGATCCCCTGATGCGGGTGCGCGGCGCAAAACGCCGTAAAGCCGGGGTCGAGCTCGTGCGGCCCGCTCGCCGGCGGCGCCGCGCAGCCCAGCAGCGCGAGCGCCAGCGCACCGATCGCCACCGCCAATAGGGCGCCGGCGATCGACAGCGCCACGAACGAGGGCCGCTCCGGCGGCGGCAGCGGCGGAAACGGCGGGATCGTGCCGCGCATCGCTCAGCGGCCGCGCCTGGCAGCCGCCAGGATCAGGCGCGCCTGCGCCGGCGTCATCTGCGACGCGGCACGCGCGAGGGCGACCGGCGGCGCCGAGGGCGGCAGCACGAGGCCGACCGCCGCTTCGATGACCGGCAGCAGCACGGTCGCGGCGGCGAGGATCGGCCCAGCCGGCGTCGCGGCCAGCAGCGGCGCGGCGATGCCGACGATCGCGTTCACATAGCCCTCGATCTGCTGCACGACCGGCTGCGCCGCGGTCGTCGTCGCGACGCCGCTCAGCGTGCCGGCGGCCTGCTGCAGCTCGGCGATATCACCGCCGACCTGGCTCACTGTGGCGGCAGGAATGCCGGCGACGGCACCGAGCGTCGGCAGGATGCCGGCAACGCCCGAGGCGAGCGTCTGGACGTCCGAAAGCAGCTGCGCCGGCAGGCCGGCGGCAGTTTGTCCGGCGCAGGCGACGACAGCGGCGACGGGAACCAAGGCGGTGCTGCGCAGCAGCGACCGGCGGGTCATTTCACGCATGGTCTTTCTCCTTTGATACGGTTGTGGACTTATTGGGCGGCCGGCGCCTGAGCGACGGCCACGACCGGCGGATCTTTCGCGCCGGGCGCCGGCGGCGGGGGCGGCGGCGTCGGCTCGCCCAGCAACGAGTGCATGACGTTGCCGGCGAGGAATTGCAGCAGCGCCTGCGCGCCCAGCGGCATCGCCTTCCAGCGCGCGGTAAACCACGCGAGCACCGAGGCGACCGGCATCGTCGCGCCGGCGACGGCCAGCCACTGGGTGATGTCGGATTGGTGGGCGCAGGCCAGCGCCACCGCGGTTGTGGTGTTCATCTCTCGTCCTTCCGTTGCAAGAAAAATCCGGCCGCGCGGGGCGGCCGGGTGATAGGGGAAAGGGGATGCCCGGCTAGGGCAGGTGCGGTCCGCGCTTCAGCGCGTCAGCGGGCTTCCGGCGCGCCCGCTGCGGGTGGCGTGAAGCGGCCGGCGAGCCAGTCGTCGCCGGCGCCGTCCGGCGCAAAGATCACCGAGCGGTCGACATTGCCGCTGATGCCGGCGATCCGGCCCCAGGCGGTATATTGCGCGACGAGCGGCAATCCGCCGCCGATCGCCGCAAGCCAGTAACGCGCCGGATAGGCGCGCCAGCTCGCCGGCACATCGCTCCAGCTGCGCACGCCCCCGTTGGGATAGCGTGGACCCGAACGGTCCCACATGAACATGCGCACGGTCGGGAGCGCCGGCGTCGAGCCGGGGATGCCCCAATAGCCGATCGGCGGTCGGCCGGCGATCGCCGCGATCCCCTCGCCGATTTCCTCGACCAGCGCGGCCGGCCCGGCCTGGCTGGCGCGCCCCTCCCAATCGAGCGCGAAGGCTTCGCCCCGCGCGAGCTCGGCGCGGTCGACGAATTCGACAATCGCCGCCGAGGCGGCGCAGTTCTGCACGAACAGATAGGGCACCGCGATCAGCCCGGCCTGGCGCGCCGCCAGCAGGTTTATCCGCCCCCACGGGTAGGGCGAGGTTGGCGATTGCATGATCTTGACAAAGGCGAGCCGGATGCCGGCGGCAAACACCGCCGGCCAATCGACCGCGCCGTTGTTGTCGCTGACATCGATGCAGACATCGAGCGCGAGGGTCATTGGAAAAACCTCGCGATGACGTGCTCACAAATCGGCGCCAACACAGCCAGCACGACAGCGCTGACGATCGCCGCGAGCACCCCCAGCGCGCCGGCATACATGGCGTTGCGCCGGTCATGCGTGTGGTCGACGTCGTGCAGCTCCGCCTCAACCCTGCCGTCGTGAACGCCGAGTTTTATCTCGATCGCGCCCATGCGTCGGTCGATGCCGGTAAAGCTGGTGGCGACGCTGGCAAAGCGGGTGTCGTCGCGCAGATCGTGCTGCGCCAGCTCGGCCCGCGCCTCGGCCCGCGCCTCGCGCAGCTCGAGCATCATCTCGTCATGCGCCTTTTCCGCCCGTTCCGAGGCGTCGAGCAGCACCGCGACGTTTGAGGCCATGTCGTGCACAACGCGGCGCAGCGGTCCGATCTTGGCCGCCGCCACCTCGAACTTCGCCAATCGCTCGCGGATATCGCCATCATCCCATCGACGATGCGGCGGCTGCATGTCCGTCATCAGAAAAACTCGACGATGCGGCAGAACCCGTCACCGCCAACACCTCCGGCACCGGCAGTGCCGCCGTTCTCCGAGGTACCGCCGCCACCGCCACCGCCCCCCTGGTTGCCGGCGCCCCCGGCTCCGGCCGTCGTCGCGTTGCCGTAGCCGCCGCCGCCGCCGTCGCCTGGGACGTAAGACGTGACCGACGCGACCGACGACCCATCGGCCCCTTTCGGCGTGCCGCTATTCCCCGCTGTGGGGGTTGTGGACAGCGACGTACCGTAAATCGAGGGACCGCCGACGCCGCCGTTGTTCGAACCGCTGACCGACGTCAGACCGCCACCGCTCGCGCCGCCGGCGGCCATGAACGCGACGCCGCCGCCGAGGCCGCCACCCGTAGCAGACGAACCGCCGCCGCCCGCGCCACCAACGAGGTTCGATATCGTTGTGCCGGCGACGCCAACCCCCACCGTTGCCCGCGCCGTAAGTCCCCAACCCGGCGCCGCCGCTCGCGCCGCCGGTACCGACATGGGCGAGCGATCCGCCGCCCCCGCCGGTCGACGCCGTGGCAGCGAGTTGCCCACCTTGGCCGCCGCCGCCACCGCCGACGATCAGCAGCGAACCGAAGCTGCTGCTGCCGCCAACGCCGCCGTTACCGCCGGGATTCGTAATCGTCGAGGCTGCCGCCCCTACCGTTCCGCCAGCGCCAACGGTGACAGTCTGCGACGCTCCGATTGCGGCTGCATTGAACAAAATCGAAGCGTAACCGCCGCCGCCACCACCGCCACCGCCTGACGCCGCGACGCTGGCGAGCTCGAGCGCGCCTCCACCACCGCCGCCGCCGGCACCTTGGCAGCTTACCTGGGCTGCCTTCATCCCGCTCGTCGGCGTGTAGCTGTAAGGCGACATCGCCTTCGTGACGAGGATTGCGTTCGTCGCCGCGCTGATGAAGGCGCCGGCCGAACCGACATTGACGCCTAGCGCCGTCGCGACGCCCGTTCCGAGGCCCGCGATGCCGGTCGAAATCGGCAGCCCCGTAGCATTAGTCAGGACACCCGAGGCTGGGGCGCCGAGGGCCCCGCCGGCGACAAGAACGGCGCCGGCCGAACCGACATTGACGCCTAGCGCCGTCGCGACGCCCGTTCCGAGGCCCGCGATGCCGGTCGAAATCGGCAGCCCCGTAGCATTAGTCAGGACACCCGAGGCTGGGGCGCCGAGGGCCCCGCCGGCGACAAGAACGGCGCCGGCCGAACCGACATTGACGCCTAGCGCCGTCGCGACGCCCGTTCCGAGGCCCGCGATGCCGGTCGAAATCGGCAGCCCCGTAGCATTAGTCAGGACACCCGAGGCTGGGGCGCCGAGGGCCCCGCCGGCGACAAGAACGGCGCCGCTCGCCGGCATCGTGACGCCGGCAGCGGCCCCGATATTGCCGAGCGCGGCGGGTGATGCGTTCTGGCCGTTGCGCGACATCGCCGGCGACACCGGCTGCGCGATTGCGGCGGCGGCATAGAGCAGCGCGGCGACAGCCCCTGCCGCGAAATGGAAAACGCGGTTCGCCATCTCAGTAATCCGCGGCCGCGCCGACAACCGAGACCAGCTTGCCCGAGGCCACCGTGCCGGTCACCGCCACACAGAGGAAATCGCCGGAATTGACGTAGAGATAGGGCGCGCCGGTCGCGTCAACTGGCAGTCCGGGGATACTGGCGCTGGCGAGGAGGTTCACCGGCGGCGCGGCGGAAACGTTGCCGGCACTGATCGGCAGGTTGCTTGATCCCAAAGAGGTAGTTGGTCCCGCCGGTTACCGTGCCGCTCGAATTGCTGCCGCCCTGGTTATAGACGAGCTGCAGCGTATAGCTGTTGCTGGCATCGGTATTGGAGGCGACAAGGCCGGCGACCTTCGTTGCCCCCGCGCCGCCGGTCACCGCGGCCTTGAGGCTGCTGGTGTCGGCATTGGCGATCTGCGCCAGCGCCGCGTAGGGCGTCTGCGGCAGGATGACGCTGTTGGCTGTCGTCATTACGCCCCAACTTCCCCAAATGCTTCGAGCGCGAAAATTTCAGCCAGCGTGTTTGCCGGCTGGATCGGCAACAGCTCCTGGTAAAGCGGGTTGCCGGACCCGTCTACCGCCGCCGGGTCGAAACTGGCGGCGCTGGTATGCGCCAAGAGCACCACATAGAGACCCGCATTATCGCTGCCGTCCTCTACCGTGAACGTGTCGAGCTGGGCGTAGATCGTCGAGGGCGCCCAGGCGCCGCGATACTTAAACATCAGGATCGGCAGTGGCAGCGGGCCGATCGTCGAACCGTCGGCGAAGGTGAAGGTGATCGCGTTGTTGCTGGTCGTGATCGCGGTGATGTTGTTCGGCTGAATCTGCGCATCCTGCAGCGCGCCGACCGCGACCGCGACATTGTAGAAATTCTGGTCGACCTGCCCGGCCGACAGGTTCATGCCGATGCCGGCGCCCCATTCGCCGGTCGTGCGGTAGGTGATCGAAAGATCGGACGACATCAGGGTATCGCTTCCCAAGCTGTCGGGTCATAGGGGCTGGTCGAGAGATTCTGTACCGCGACGGTAAAATCGTTGCCGACGCCGGATGCCGGTGGCGAACTTGAAAGGTAGGTGCTGCCGTGTACGTTGCCGTTGCAACTACCGTAGGCGAGCGGCGCGCCCCCAATTGGGTTATCGTTCTTGTCGAGCAGCTGGAAGCCGCCCATTCCATCACCGACCGCATGCACGCCAGTCGTGTCACCGAGATAACTGATACTCAGATAGCCGATGATTGTCTGCGCGGTGTCGAGCGTCGGTCCGTTGGCCGCGACTGAGCAAAGCGTCGCCAGATCGTTCGGTACGATGATCTGCCAAAAGACGTAGTTCTTTATTACTTGGGTGCCTTCGGTGTCTGTGCCGACATAGTTGACAATGACATCTACCGATCCTGGCACCGTCGTTGTGTAAATGACTTCGGTCGGCGGCGGATCGGTGCCGCTGTCAACGGTGGTCGCGACTGAGCTGGCCTGTACCAAAAGGCCAGGCTTAGGGCCGCTAGACCAGCCGACGCCGACGATCGTCTGAAATGGATCGAGCGACACCGGGTTGCTGGCGCTGCCTTCCGGGCTGTCGGGCATCAGCGTTGACCGCGCCGCGCCGACCGCGCCGACCGCGGCGCCCGATCCAGCAAGTGTGCATGATGACGCGACCCGCACAGCGGCACGGCCGGAACCGGCGGTATTCCGGCGCCCAACATTTGGTGCGCGAGAGGCGATTCCAGGATCAGGGTCACGATCATCGGCTCATTGCCCAACGAAAAGGCTTCCCCAGGCCTGACCTCCAGGTATCGCGTCATCAGCTGCTCTGGTTCGCCGTGTTGTCGAAGCTGTAGGTGTAGAGCGAGGTGCCGCCGCTCTGGTTGCCGCTGCCGTCGGTCGTGCCGGGACTGTTCGAATAAGCGGTGTAATCGCTCGTCGCGCCGTCCGAGGTGCCGCCGCTGACGCTCGCCGCCGGCCCGGTGAACTGGGTCTGGTCGACCCGCTGCACGACGACGTATTGCGAGGAATCGTTGGGGTTGGCGACCGTGACGTTGGTCGTCTTGCGCGCTCCCGGCACCTCGGAGAAATTCGTCGCGTTGACGACCTTAAAGTTGAGATAGGGCGAGGCTTTCGGAGACCGGCGTCGGCAGGGTGCCGACCTGGCCCCAATGCAATCTCGCGATCTGGGCGGCCTGTTTCTGGGAGCTGGCGATCGTGCGCGGCGTGAAGGTCGCGGTCGGCGTCGCGAACGGACGGACGAGGGTTTCGAGCGCGATCATGCCTGGCTCGGCGCGCTGAGGTCGATCGTCTTCGGCACCGCCAGCGGCTGCACGTTGACCCCGATCTGCGTCAGGAAATCGCCGCCGGTGACCGGCACGAGCTGCACGTCGACCTGGGTCGGCGCGGCTTTGAGGCCGCCGACCGGATCGCCGACCACGGTCGACAGGAGGAGCGCATTCGTGTTACCGCTCGACCCGGAGAATTCCGGGATGCCCTGGGCGCCGGCGAGGATCGCGGCGATCTGGTCGGTGGGGCCGTTGGTGATCGTGATCGCTTCGACGACGGTGCTCTGGAATCATGTTGAACAGGTCGACCCCGTCATCGTCGAGCACATAGGTCCCGTCGAGGCTCTGGTACTGCAATTGCCCGACGATGAGGTCGATCGCGCTGCCAACCGCGATCGCGTCGTATCCGGTCGAGTAGTCGTCCGCATAGGTGTCAGCCGGCACCGGCGCCGGGGAGATTGTCGTGCCCATGCCGAGCGTGCATCCGATCGTGATGTCGGCCGTCATCGTATTACCGTCGCCGCTGGCGTGCAGCCTGTAGGCAACAATCTTACCGACCGCCTGGCCGCCTGGTAGCCGATGGTCGACCAGCTCGATATTGAGCCGGCAGCTCAGCGCCGGCCCCGTGAGGTTGACAAAGACGCCCCACGCCGTCTGAAACTTGATGTTGATGCCGCGTGCCCGCATCAGGAGCTTCGCCCGGGCCAACAGCATCAGGTATTGCAGGCTCTGGCCGCCGCGGTCGGTCGGGAAATAGCTGTTGCGCCGCACATCGCCGATCGGCAAGGCGCCCCCGGGGTCGACCGGCTGGTCGATAAAGGCGCTGCTCATCTCGATGACCTCGGTGTCCGCCCCCATCGGGTCGGTCAGCACCAATTGCACGTCGGCGTCCAGCACAAAGACCAGCGTCTCGCTGCGCTTCCGGGAGGCGTTATAGGTCACGACGAACGAAGCAAAGATCGCGTCCATCGTAAAGCTCACGTCGTAATTCTGGTATCCGACAAAGGCGTTGAGGCCGTAATTCTGCGTGTTCTCTTCATAGCTGAGACCGAGCGGCGCGAGCTTGATGCTGCCGGGGCCGGTCGCCCCGGGATAGGCACTCGGCAATCCGGGAAGCGTCCCGCCATTGCCGAGCAGCTGCACCTGCATCGTCGGCGACAATGTAGACGTGCTGAAATTGTTGCCCGAGGACGAATACTTGACGTTGAAGAAGGTCTGCGGCGCCCAGCTCGCGGCTTCCGAGAGTGAGTCCGGGCTCATCGTCCAGCCGCCGCCAAAGCTCGCCAGCGGCTTCGGCCAGCTCGACAGAAGTCCGTCTGCCGTATAGCTGCCGACCAGCGGATAGCCGTAGGGCGAGCCGGCATTCTCAAACGCGGTAACGAGGCTGTAGGTCAGGTCGACATCGCCCGTCCCGGCCTGCGTCCAGGTCACGGTCGCCGAAACGCTGACGCTGGTTAGGGGCGAGTGCGAATAGCTGGCGTCGAGCTCGTCGTAGAAGCCTTCGGTCTCGTCGATCGTCAGCGTGCCGTCTTCGCCGTCGATGATGTCCGAGACTGTGACGATAAGCGAGGTTCGGTCGATATGCCACAGGGCGCTATAGGCTTCGAGCGCCGTGTCGGGGTCCGCAAGGCCACGCTGCAGCCAGATCGGGTCCCAATAGGGCAGGACTTCGAGGCTCGCCGCGAGCGCCGATTTCTGGACGAAAAAGTCGGTCGGCCGCGCCACGAATTCGAGGACGATCACCTCGTCGGCCAGCTTCTGCGGCACCCCGACGACCCGGCCGTGAAACAGTGCGATCACGTTCTCGGGATAGGGCGGCATGCCCGGCACAAAGTCGCCGTCCCACGCCAGCCAGCACCACAATTGGCCGCCGTTCCCGAGCAGCCCGATCTCGGGGTTGCGCACGGTCAGCTTCAGCGAGGCGCATTCGCCTTCGAGGTGGGTGATGTCGATGTCGAAGATGCCGCCGGTCTGCTCGCCCTCCGCATCGAACGCATCGAGGTCGTTGACCAGCATCGTCGCCGGATCGAAGGCGCCGCCGTCGTCTTCGGTGATGCCCTTGCTGATCGACAGAAAACCCTGCAGCTGGGTCAGCGTCGCTGCCTGCGTCAGCGTCACCGAAAAACCGCCCTCATAGGTGAAGAACGTGTTGTTGGGGATCCCCGCGCCCCAGATATGATAGGTCTCGCCGATATTGAGGCCGGCGACCGAGGCGAGATTGTTGATGACGTTCGTGCCGATGTTCGAGGTCAACGTCAGGTTGGTGAGCGGGTGCGTCGTTGTTGCGGGCTGCGACAGCGTGAGCGAGCCCGAGGTGTCGTAGACCGTCGTCGTGCCCGCCTGGATGCCGGCGCCGCTTATCCCGTATGCTTGCCCGATGACCAGCGAGGCATCCGAGCCGACATTTGATACCGTGGTCACCTGATCGGCGTTGCGGATGATGATCATCGCGCCCGGATGCGTCGTTACCGCCGGCTCGGTCATCACCGCCGAGGTGCCACCGGTCCATGTGAAAGTCACGATCGGCGCGCCGTAATCCTGTTCGCTCGTGTCGGTCTGGATGCCGGGCCCGGTGACCAGGTAGACCTGGCCGTAGATCAGCCCCTCGGGGTCGAGGATGTTTTCGAGAACGTTCGAGCCCTGCGTGATATTGGCCTGCGTCGCATAGGTGCCACCCCACACGTCGCCAAACGTCTCGACCGAGCCGCCATAGATGTCGCCGGCAGTGACCATGCTGAAGGCCGGCGACAGGATGCCGCCGGTCCAGGCAAAATAGAACGGGCCGGCCATCTACCAGAGCTTGCGCAGCGATGCTTCGAAGGCTGGCGTTGGCGCGAGCCGCCAGCGGACGGTGCTGCCAGCGCTCTCGATCAGGAAAGCGTTATCAAAGGCGTCGTCGAGATTGCAGCCAAGGCGCCGCTCGGCCTCGGCGCGGCCGATGATCTCGACTCGGGCGCGAAGCTCCGCGAGCAATGCACAGGCTTCTGTCGTGTCGCAGGTGATCTTGACCCTTACCGGCTCGGCCATTCCTCACACCTCTTCGAGGTCGAGCTTCCACGCCACCTTGGCGCCCCACTCGTCGGTCGAGACTTCGTAGCCGGTGACCAGCATCACGAGGAGCGGCCGGTAGAATGTGAAATCGCCGTCGATGCGCGGGCTGCCGAGACCGTCCGAACTGACGACGACGGGCCGTTGCGGCGAGCCGCCGGTCAGGTAGCTCAATTCGGAGATGCACTCGATCGTCACGGTGTCGCCCGGCATCACGCCATCGAGCGCCGGCGAGTCCATGTCGGTGCAGCTGATCGTCGAGGTGTATTTGCGCAGTTGCGGGGGCGCCAGGTTGATCAGCGCGCCGTTGACCGTGCGCTTCATGTTGACCGAAGCCCTCGACGGCTGCAGCTGCTGGCTCGCGTTGCGGATGCTGTAAGGCGGCACGCCGATCGGCGTGATGACCAGGAGCTCGGTGGGGCCGTTATCCGACATGGCTCATCAGGTCCGTTCACTGGTTTTTGAGAGGTCCGGGACCATATCGGCGATATGGAGAACGAAATTTCAGCCGCCGCCGCGCCGCGACCAATCGCCAAAGCGAAGTTCAGCGGCGCTCAGAAGCTCGGCGTCGGCGCCGCGATCATCGTGTCGCCGTGGTTCTGGCCGGTGGCGCTCTTCCCGTCGCTGGTCCGCAAGACCGTCTCGATCGCCAGCGCTGAGCAGACGCGGCTGGCAGGGCAGGAGGCAGCGGTAACCCCGGCAGCCCCTGCGGTATCCGCACCCGCAATTGCCGCCCGACCGAAAGGTTTTGTGCCATTGCCGATCGCGGTCGGGGTGATCCTGGTGTTTCTCGGGATCTTGGGCCGCATCGTTTTTGGCTGACTAGCCGCCGGTCTGCCCCGGCCCGTACCACGACGGCTTGCGGCCGCCGCTCGCCATGCGGCGCCCGGTCGCGTAACGCCCGAGTTCGTCGACGACGGCGCTCTGGCCGCTGAGCTCGAAGCTGCGGCCGTCGAGATGGATGTGCACCGGCGTGCCGCCTGTCGCCCCACCGGAGACGCTGCCGCCGCCAGCGAACGATAGGCTCGGCTCGATAAAGCCGCCCATCGCGAAGCCGCCGCCTTCGCGCAGCCCAGCTATCAGGCCGCCGAGCGCAAACCGGCCGGCGTTGATGCTGTTGAGGAGACCGAGCATCCCGGGCTGCGCGACGGCTCCTGCTCTGACGACGTATTCGCCGGCGCTGACCCGGGCGATGATCGAATCGCTGGTCCCGGTGCCGGGGCCGTGGATGCGGCCGCCGCCGGCATAGCCTCCGGTTCCGCCGCCACCGCTCGGCTGCCCGGAACTGAACAGCCGCTCGGCCGCGCCCAGCGCCGACAGGATCAGCTTGTAGAAGGCTTTCACGGTCTCGATAATGTTGTGAAAGCCATCTTCGATGAATTTGAAAACGGTGCCCCAGGCGCCTTTCCAGGTAATCAGCACGGCAACGACGGCTGCGAGCCCCGCAAGCACGATCCCGGCCGGCCCGAGGAATACCAGGATCGGGGCAAAGCCGGCCGCCGTCGCCGGCGCCAGGGCCAGTAGGCCGGCACGCAGCAGCGCCAGGCCGCTCGTCAGCACCGGGAAGACCGCGGTCAACGCGACAACGGCGCCGCGCAGGCCGACAAAGACCGTCGTGATCTGCGGCAGCAGCACCCGCACGCCAACCAGGCCGACGATCAGCTGCAATCCGCTGACATCGGTGCCGAACAGCCGGTTGACGTCCGCCGCCACAGCGTTGAAGGCGATATGCAGCCCGTCAAAGGCGAGCTTGACGAGTTTCGCCGCGTCGATCCAACCCTTGAGGAAAAATTGCGCATCGTCGACCGCCGCCTGGGTAAAGGTGCGGATCATATCCTGGTTCGAGGTGAAAAAGTTTGTGATCGTGTCGAACAGCTGCGGGAACAGCTGCCCGACGATGTTGCCGACCGCCGTGCCGATCCCGTCGAGCGCCGATTTCAGTGCCGCCCAGGACGAGAAGAAGCGGTCGGCCATCTGTTTTTCGCCCTCGGTGGCGATGATGGCGCGGTCGCCGAGCTTGGCGATCTGCTCGCTGGTCAGGTTGATCAGCGGCGCTAGCTGCGCCCACTCCCGGCGCTCGAACAGCTGGCTGAGCACATTCGCCCGCTTCGCCGCATCGGGGATCTCGCGCAGCTTTTCCAGCACCAGCTGGAAGCCCTGCACGGTGTCGGTGATCTGCCGCGGGTCGATGCCCAACAGCGCAAAGGCGCCGCCGGCGTTTTGCTCGGCGACTGCCGAAGCCCGCAGCAGCTTGTCCTGCGCGACTTCGGCCTCTTTCTGGCCGAGCAGCTGCTGCGCCTGCGCCTCGTTGGCTCGCCGCGTCGCAGCCGCGATGCCGTCTTGCGCCTCCGCGAGGCGCTCGCTCGCCAGCTGCGCCGCGGCATAGCTGTCGTTGAGCCGCTCGCGCGCCAGGACGCCCTTGTCGTTGGCCGCGGCGTTCGGTGCAATCACCGCCGTGAGGTCGGCCGTGCCGGCCTTCAGCGCGTTGTAGGAATCGGTCAGCTTCTGAGCCGACAGCTGGGCCGCCTCGAAGGCAGTTGCAGCCTTGCGCTGGTTGTCGGCCGCCTGGATGACGGCGCCCGAGGCCTGGTCGGCCGCCACCCTCTGGCGGCGCGCCGCGAGATCCTGCTCCTCGCTGAGCACCCCGGCGCCGTCCGCGAGCTTTCCCTCGGCTTCCTGCGCCTTGCCGAGCACCGCGGCAAAGCGTTCGAGCCCGCGCGAGAAGGCTTCCGACGAGACGCCGGCCTGCGCCGCAACGAAGTTCCATCGCTCCAAGGCCTCGGTCGTCGTGCCGAGCGCGCCCGCCTGTACCTCGAGCTGATGAATTGCATTCGAGGCGTGGTTCGCCGCGCCGATCAGCGCGACCAACGCCCCCGCCTCGGCAAATTCGCGGATTTCCGGCGCGATCGCGCCAATCACGCCACGCAGGTCGCCGAAGGCATGGCTGAAGCGGTTGAGGCCGATCTCGCCCGCCTCGACCGCCTCGCCGACACCGTGCGCTTCCCGGGCGAAACTCGACGTTGCCTCGCGCGCCTCGGCCATGCGCGACCGCAGCCGTGAGACGCTCGCCGAAGCCGATTCGAACCGCGAGGCCAGCGTTTGCAGTGCCCCCGATGTTTCGCCGGTCTTCAGCGATTCGTTGGCTGCCGCTCGCAGTTGCGAGCCGAGCTGCCGCACCGAAGCCTGCGCGACCGCCAGGTCGGCGCGCAGCTTCGTTGTGTCGGCGCCGACCGAGAAGGTGAGGGCGTCAGCCACTTTGGGTCAGACCTCTTTTGTCACCGCGGCGATCGCTTCTTCGATCGCTGCCTGCGCCGGTCCCTTGATGCGCTCGAACGGATCGCGCAGAAAGCGGTGCTCGGCGATGCTGACCCGGCGCTGGTAGGCCGCGACGTTCTCGCCGTGCAACGCCTCATAGCCGCGCACCGTGATCGTCGCATGCGCGCCGTATTCGAGCGCCGCCGCCTTGGCGTTGTCGCGGCCGGTGCCGCCCGCATCGTGCAACACCTTGACGACGGCCCGGACGTAATCCGGCCCGACATTGAGGAAGCCCTGCGTCTCTTGGATCAGTCGGCCGGTGCGGCGCGGCTCGGCGGCGTGCACGGCGGCGAGAAATGCATCGTCGATCGCCCGCAGCCGCGGGATCAGCTGCGCCTTCAGCGCCTCCGGCAATGCCTCGAACCGCGCCTGCAGGCGGCGGTCGTCGACATCGATCGACAGCCCGATATCACTCATCGCGCCCGCTCCAATTCGCGCAGCAGCTTTTTCACGTTGTCGGGCGAGCCGTGCGCCGCGACCTGCGCGATCGTCAGCATCACCGCCCGCTCGCGGCCCTGGCGCCGGCGGCCGAGAAACAGAAAAGCCGCGCACTGGCGCGGCGTGTATTCCCAGATTTCGGCAAGGTGGTGTCCCTGCACGATCAGCTGCTCGATGGCGGCGGCAAGTTCGTAACCGGGCCCTTCCCAGCGTTCGCGGAACGACTGACGCCCAGAAGCATCGTCAGCCGATCGACGAAAGGGACCATGCCACCGGGGGTCGTAAGCGCCATAATTTTTTCGAGCAGCGCGAGCCACTGGCCCGGCGGCAGATCCATCGTAGCTTTTTCCTGCTCGGGATCGCCGCCGCATCCCACGCCGAGAGCAATGATCGCGCCAATAGCCTCTGGAACGGTATCGATCAGATCGGCGGCGCTGGCCTTGGTACCGCCCACAAAGCCGTTAAGCGCCGGAAAACGCTGCAAAAGGCCAGCGATCTCCCGCATCAGCAGCGGCCTGCAGGCGATTTCGAGACCCGCTACCGTAACGGGCTCGGTCTGCTGCCCTGCATCGCGCAGATCGGTTAACGAAACCATGCGAATTTCCTCTATTGTTCCGGCAACTGGATGATGCGCTCGCGCACCACGGACGCCTTGTCACCGGTCCGGTCGTAGCGTTCCAGCTCGAGGTAGAGCGCACAGCTGCCGCGCTCGGCCGCGAGCCGCAGCGCCCTGAGCCGCGCGGTGCGACGGTCGATCGTCTCGCCCTTCACCGGACCTTTCCTAAGTCAAACAATTCCGGGTGTCGTTTGACACGTGACGCCCGAGTAAGCGGGGGTATCGTCACCGCATAACGTGTTCCACTAGATCCATCAACAGAATGCGCCCGTGATTGTATCGCTATAAGCATTCGTCTGGCTGAATTAACACGAGCAACATGATAATAGACACCACGATTATAGCAAAAATCGCCCCAATACCGCATCGTCGCGAGTTTCCATTCGGTCGAGCCGCCGAGGAAAATTCCGATCGTTGGTCCGATCAGCGTCTCCAGGTCGCTGATTGTCATCCCATCCTGCACGGCAATGAGCACCTGCGGCGCGACGGAAAGGCAACGGTTGAGAAAGCGGCAGGACAATTCCAGCAACGTCAGGCCGCCGGCTACAATGTCAGGGAGCACCAGCCAATCCGCCGTAATTGGCTGAGCCGCAAGCCAATCGAGGAAGCGGTCGTAAGCATCTTCGTCAAACGACCGCCCTGCTTGAAAGTCGGACCACGCACCGCTGTCGCCACAGATGCGCGTGAACCCTTCTGTTCGCCAGACACCAGCACGGGAAATCAACAACCCCCAGCCCATGCCTGCGCATGGCATCAAGGTTGCGTCTAGTCCCGGTGCGGCTGGCGTAGCAGAACATTCAACAAATCCACCGCCAATACCGCCCGCTCTCGGGCGTGGTAAAAGTCAGCGGCCGTCATAATTTCGGCCTTCAAGAGCGCTTTTAGAGCGTCCGCAAGGGCGTTTCTTGCGGAACTCAGGACACCATGATCGTCCATCATCGTCTGATACGCCACTCTCTGATACGATCCTCAATCCAAATCGGCAGGATCGAGTACCCACCATGCCCAATCTGGTATTTTTGGATCGGGCACCCCTAAGCCAGGATCATGATGCCCCTTCACCGGACCTTCCCCGTCAGGAGGTCAGGTCGAGGTCGGTGTCGGCGCCCAAGCGGGCGGCGGTCACGGTGCGGTACAGGGCGCCGAGGGCGAGGGCGAGGGAGGCATCGTCCAAGCCCCCGAGGTCGATGCGGCATCGGATCATTGCGTCCAAATCTCCCCCGATTGCGGCTTTTTCGGAAAACCCCGCTCAGCTCACGTCGGCGACGGTGCCGAATGACCCGGTCGTCGGGTCGCCGGTGACCAGCCCCTGCATCTCCAATTCCGCATACCCCTCCGAGATCAGGTCGATTTTGGAGGTCGGGAAGAGGATCACGGTGGGGAAGGTCCATATCTTCTTCGGGCCGACATCGTTGGTGCCGGTGAAGACGAGCTGCCCCGTGAAATTCGCAAGGTCGAGGATGTTGTTCGTCGAGCCGCTGAGCGAACCGAGCAGGGCGATCTGCAGGTTCTCATAGGTCCACTCGTCGAACGTCACCATCAACTCGCCGGACTTTGCCACAACGATCGCGGCATCGAGAAAGCGCGTGCCAACCCGGTGCGACCAGTGCTCGAGCTTCTCCGGCTTCGGCGTGAACTCGAATTTCGGGATGTTGCCGAGGTCGACCGACGAGCCGCCGGTCGCCGTCCAGGTGCCAACCCCTTGCCAACCGTGTAGTTGCGGATGTCGGGCGACGTAAAACTCGCCATGATGGCCTCCGATCAGGCTGCGATTGCCGGGGTTTGCGCGCGAGCCCGATCAGGGCAGCTGAATGACGGCGAGCTGCACGTGGGCGTCGGAAACGTTGATGTAGACGCTCCCGGAATTGGCCCACCGGCGGTGTTGAAGGGGCCGAACAGCGAAGTCGTGTTGGGGCCGACCGAGTAGCCGGAGATGTCGCCGGTGCGGTTGTAGGGGTCGGCGACACTGACGACCAATACCGTGTGCGAGGTCGAATCGAGGTTCTGCGCCAGGATCACGGTCTTCGAATTGACCAGCTGCGCATAGCGGCTCGTCGGGTCGCTCGTGCCGGTCCAGGTGAGGTCGTTGCCGCCCGGCGTCAGCGGCAGTACGGGAATGCTGCCGAAGGGCGAGGCACTGATCGGCTGAACGGTGATTGCGGTTGCCATCTGGTCGCTCCATCGCTTGGGAAATGAGGCGTCTCACGACGCCGGGCCGCCCCTCAGTTCAGCGCTTCACCAACCAGGATGCTGATCGGCAGCCACGCGATCGCCTGGTCGCCGAGCGAGCCTGGCGATTTCTCGATCGTGCCCTCGATGCGCGCCCGCAGGATCGGCGTCAGCGCCAATGTCTCCGGCGAGCGGAAGACGCTCGGCAGGAGCGCCGCCTCGACCTGGTCGATCAGCAGGTTCATCTGCTGCATCTGCGCATTGACGGTGTTGTCACCGGGGTCAAACCCGGCGGCCTTTGCCGAGGCGGCATTCGTGTAGAGCACGACATGGGCGCCGATCGACAAGAGCCGCGGCTTCAGATAGGAGCCGCCGGGGTATTCATCGTTGCGGTCCACGACGAAGAGCGCCGGCTGACTGTTCACTTCCGTATACCAAAGGTATTTGCGCCCTCTGGTCTGGATCCCCGGCACCAACGCGAGCTGTGCGGCGAGTGCCTGCATGATCAGGTCGCGGTTCATGCCGTGATGTCGATAATCATGTAGAGCACGGTGATCGTCGCGGTGCCATCACCATCGGTCGGGTTCGCAGAAAAATCCCAAAAGTTAAGTGGTTGATCTACAATCTGCGAAAGACTTGCTTGGTTCCAAAACCGACAACATAATTGCTAACGCCAAAAGCATCGCCGCCGCTTACTGCAATGGGGTCATTCATTTGCCCATACATATCGGCATCCGTTACCGTCCCCCAGAAGAAATCAATACCAGTTTCTGAATAATCCGTCGTGCCATAGTGGTAATCCAACGTTGCGAATATTGGTGCAATGAACTTTCCTGCGCCAGGCGCCGGGATGATAGCCACAGGGCTATCATGCAGCGCCAGCAACTCAGCGCTGCTGATCGCAATCGGGCCGGTCGACTGGATCGTGACTCCGCCCCCGCCCGGGGCGCTGAAATTGCCGCTGCCGTCGAGGAACTTGGTGGCATCGCCGCCGCCGCCGCCGACCGCCAGTGCGCGCAAATTCGTCACGCTGGCGCCGAGCGGTGCCTCGGTCGCATCCGGCAGTTTCGTGTCGAGGTCGGCCATCTGCGATCCTCTCAGGCTACGGTCGGCACGCGGTAGCGGTCGAGGAGCGAAGAAATCTCCCGCGGCACCCCGCCCGACATCGGCGGCCCGCCGACCCAGTAGGTCTGGATGCCGATGCCCGGCTGCTCGACGCTGCGCAGGTTCGGGTCGTGCTTCCTGCCGGCCTGGCGCGAACAGATCCACCGCAAGACGGCATCCACCACGTCGTCGGGGATCGGGTCGTAGCCGCCCGAATAGGTCACCAGCTGCTGCACCGCCGGCCACAGCGTCGGATATTGCGTGTACTGGTCGAGCCGGATCAGCTGGCCCGTCGGCGCATCGATCGTGAAATCGGCGCCGGCGACGAGCAGCGAGGTATTCCCCGGCGGATCGGTCTGCGCCACCGACAGTCCGAAGGTGATCTGCACCCCCGCCGCCAACTCGTTCGTCAGCGGCAGGCTGAGGCCGATCGCGGCGTCGGTGAAGCTGAGGACCGTCGTGCCGCCGGCGATGCCGCTGCCGCTGACCGTCTGCCCGTCCGCGAGCCCTGCATCGCTCACGATCGACAGCGTCACATCGTCGGTCGTCGCCGCGACAGTCGTCGTCACCGAACCGCTGCCGACGGTCAGGACCGTGCCGGCCGGCAGGTCTTCGGTGATGCCGGCGCTCAGCGTCAGGCTCGCATCGGTCACGCTCGCGACGACCGTGCCAACCGCGATGCTCTGCGGCCCGGCATTGGGCGGCAAGCCCTGCACCGGCGCATAGGCGCCGCCAACCGTCAGGCCTGTCGTAATGCCGCCGGCGCTGGCGAAATTCAGCGTGCTCGCGGAGGCGTCCGTCGTCGTCGCCCGCTGCACGAAACTGGCGATCGGCCAGTGCGACAGCTGCAACGGCTGCATCCCACCCGGCACCTGGTAGGGATAGGCGTCGCGATCGGGATAGAACAGGTCGGCGACGGTCTCGACCGGAAAGCTCGCCTCGGCCGCCAACGCGGCCGCCCGGTTGCAATAGCGCGCGACCGCCGCCGAAACCTGGGCGATCGCGCGGTTCAGAAAATTGTCCTGGGACGTGTCGGTCGAGGGAATGTCGAGCTCGTCCTTCACTGTCGCCAGATCGATCAGCGCGTAATCCGCCGCTGCCGCAACCAGCGTCGTGACCCGGGTGACGGCCA
The DNA here is from genome assembly GCA_963814865.1 of uncultured Alphaproteobacteria bacterium. Taxonomy (GTDB): domain Bacteria; phylum Pseudomonadota; class Alphaproteobacteria; order ATCC43930; family CGMCC-115725; genus AP-15. The sequence continues at coordinate 35,002 of CAWFEN010000013.1, forward strand.
TTCGGGGCCCTCAATACGAGCCGAGATCGACCGAGGCCACATCAACGCGAATCGAGGCCCCGCTATAGGTGCCGGTCGAGAGATATTTCGCCCTGATCTGCGGGCCGAGCAGTCCATCGCGCGCCGTGTTCGACGCCATCGTGCCATCGGTCAGAGTGACTGGCGTCTGCGCATCAGGCGCAGTGGCGCTGCTCAGCGGGGTGCCGACTGGCGATTGCGGCGTAATGTTCACCGCGGCGATGCGCGCTACCGTCGTGAAGTGGAAATTGACCACATCAGCCCAGGTCGAGCCGTCATCGATCGTCGTCTGAACATAGACATCGATCGAACTGCCGCTCGCGGATGCGCCTGGGCTGAAATTGGCCTGGATCGCGAGGCTGCGCGGCGACCCGTTCAGCACGATCGGGCTCGTCGCCAGCGCCGAGGAGATCGGAACCGAGACCGCGGTCGGTTGAAGAACCTGCGTCATCGCGGCCTATCCTCGCGTGTGGAGCAGCGGCAGGCGGGTCTTGTAGTGCCGCCGCGGCGTCGCCGGGCGCGGTTCGGCGACGATATCGCGCGTCCCGCTATCGAAGGCACTCGGCATGCGCTCGGCCTCACCGGCGGCGATCATGCGCTTAGCGGTATCGTCCGCCACGACGCGCGTATCGCCGACGCTGTGCGGCGACATCGGCACGAGAAAGCGGATTTGCTGCGCCATCAGCTCGCCGGCTGAGCGGCCGCGTCGGCTTCGGCAGGATCTTCGGCCGCAGCCTTATCCTGCGCGGCGGCTGGATCGGCGGCATCCTTGTCCTGAACCGCGGCTGCCTGCTGCGCCGTATCAGCCGCATTCTGAGCACCGGCTGCCGGCTGTTGCGGCGCCCGCTCCGATGGCAATGGCGGCGGCGGTGGCGTGCGCGCGCCGCCGAGCATCAGATGGTCGCGGGCGCGGGCGATCATCTCGGTGATCTGGTGCGCCGCCGCATGAAAATGCCGCGGCGCCGTCGGCGACACGCCGTCATGCGCCGCTAGATCATCCGCCCTCGCCCCGATCAGGGTAACCAGGTCATCGAACATCAGGGTCTACTCCGCTGCCTCGGCCACCGGCTCATGCACGAGACCGGCGCCGAAGGTGATCAGGTCGGCAAATTTGCCGGTGTATTCCTTGTCGCCGACATGCTTCAGGTCGATCGTCGGATCGGCCCAGATCGACAGCCCGACCGAACGGGCGAGCGCGCAGAATTCGTAGTCTTCGCCGCCGTCCTGGTCGTTGAACCAGAAGAACCGGGTGTAATCGGCGCGCTCGAGGTCGGGCCGCGCGCGCGCGGATGCGCTCGAGGGCCGAACGGCTGATTTTCATAAAGCCGGTGCCGACCGCCTCGACTTCGATCATCCCCATGTCGTTGTCGTGAACGAGGGCCCGCTCGGAGCCCGGCAGGAGGCGTACGCACCACCCGGCGAGGTCTTTCGGGTCGGCAAGGTCGACCCGCTTCCTGCCGATCCCCGCGACGATCTCCTTGTCCGACGCTATGACCCGGGCGGCCGCGCTCGGCTGCCATCCCATATCGGCGTCGGCGAAGATCATGTCGTCGCAGTCGCTGTCCAGGAACGCCCTGGCGAGCACGCTGCGTGCCCTCGGCAGGTTGGAGCTGCCGGCGACGAACTGGCCCTGCACATGGGCGCCATACTGCCACAGCGTCACCCAGGATCTGGCGTAGGCTTCCGCGTACTGCCACGCCGTCCCGCGATGCGTCGGCGTGCAGATCATGACCTTGCGGCCGCGCAGGCGAGCCTCACGAGCGGCGATCCGCTCGGCTTCGGTCATGTCGGCGCGCTGCTGTGATGTCAGTGGAACGAGCGTCGACGCTGGCCGCGGGCAGCGCGCGACCGGCAGCGCTGCATTGAGCGCGTCGGCCCTTCCCGGTCCCATCTTCCACACGGTGAAGACGGCCTCGTCGTGCGCCCAGAAGCCGCTTGATCGGTCGGCTCCGGGATGTCCGGCGGTAAAGCCCTGGCCGTAGGCCGCGCGGTGCGTCCCGTCGGCCGCAGCCTCGCCCTTCATGACGTGCCGGTGACGCACCATGACGTCCATCAGGCAGCGCCAACGAACGGTCTCGCGGCCGATCTCCTCCCAGATGTCATCGATGAACAGGTGGTGCAGCCCGGGCGGGAAGAAGTAGCCGACCCGCCGCAGCATCTCGCCGTCGACGATCCAGCAATTGGCAACCCGGGTTGGCGCCTGCCAGCCGTCGTTGCAGGAAACGATGCTCGCCTTGGCGAGCGCCTCGACCATGCGGCGATCCCAGCCCGGCGTCTCGGGCACGCAGTCGTCACCGATCAGCCCGAGCCAGGCGCAGTCTTTGACCTCGTCCCAAACCTCGCGGATTTTGTCGCCCTGTGACTCGTCCTCGGTGACCTTCAGCCACCAGCCGAGCGGCGGGTTGTCGATTAGCTCATCGTAAGCCAGCCGATGCTCGGCGAAATCGGCGCGGCCGACCAGCACCATCCCCGGCGTCGAGCCGTCGGTCGCGCGGTAGGCCTCAAAGAACCGGCGCAGGTTCTCGGGTCGACCCTTACTCGGCAGCAGCCACATTTCACAGACATCCTCTTGTCATTTCCGGTGGCCGGCCTCTACCCGCGAACAAATCCAGCATCATGGCGCGGCTTTTTCTTGACGCCTCGACGATCTCCGAAAGCATTTGCAGATCGTCAAAATCCAGCTCGCTGACGGCCCTCTCAAAACGACGACGCCGCTTCCATTTGCGCTGTTCCGGCGAGTTGCGGAGCCACCACCACATCTTCGTTCATCTCCTGGAAAGCCTGGCGCACCGCGAAGCGCGCGTCGGCATCGGGCGCCGCCTTGGCGATGAAGCCCGGCAGGTAGCGCAACCGTTCCCGGTCGAGCACATCGCCCCGAAAGGCCGCATAGGGGCGCAGCTCGCCGGCGCCGAATTCGTCGAGATAGGCCTTGTCGGCGCCATCGCAGATCGTCAGGGCCCGGCAGCTGCGGCACGCTCTGGGAAAGAGCTTGCTGCCGCGCCGCGCGACCGGATCAGCGCCCGCGATCTCTTCCAGCGCGACGCCCTGGTCCCAATCGTGGAGCGGCAGCGGCCGGCCCATCGCATGCATCTCGCCCGCGGTCGTCGTCTCAGGGTCCGCCGTATGGTTGATGCAGTTCATCCATTCGTGCGGATCGTGGCGCACCCCGGCGATGCCGACGTGGTTGCGCTCCATGCCCCCGATTGTGCATTGCGGCGCATAGCGGATCGTGCAGCCGATGCCGGCCGCCTCGATGATCGCCACGGCTTCGCGCATGTAGCGGGCGATCTCGCTGTAGCGCACCCGGTGCGCTCCGGCATGCCCCGCGGTCGACCATTGGTAGTAGGGCATGAAGAACAGGAGCGTCGCCTGATAGATTTCCGGCCGGTTTGCGATCCACGCGGCGATCTGCGGCAACGCCCGGTAATTCTCTTCGGTGACCGTCGTGTTGGTGACGTACTGGAAGCCGCGGCGCTGCAATTCGTCCATCGCGGCAACCAGCAGCTCGAGCCGCCCGCCGGTCATATGGCCGAACATCTCCTGCTCGACCGCGTGCAGCGAGAAGCGGAAATCGACCAGGCCGGCGTCGAGCAGTTGGCGCAACAGCGCGAAATCGCGGCGGCTGAGAAATTGCCCCAGCGTGATGATCCGGCTCGCCAGCCCGTGCTCGGTCGCCCGCGCGACGAGCTCGACGATGTCGGGATGCAGCGTCGGCTCGCCACCCGTCACATCGAACGATTCGAAGCCGTGATCGGCCAGCGAGTCAACGAGCGCCAAGAGGTTCTCGCGCTTGTGCCAGCGCGCGTGCCGCATGCCGGCAAACTGATCATCGGAGCCGTCGAGATAGGCGTAGAAGCAATGGGCGCAGGAATGCACGCATTTCAGCCCAACATCGACGACGCCGCGGCGCGACAGCTTGCCGGGCGGATGGTGGTAGACGCCCGTCATGCCGGCCTGCGGTAGAAATTGTCGACGCCGATGCGGGCGATCCGTTCATAGCCACCGCGCGCCATCAGCGCATCGAGCGGCGCATTGCCGAAATTGTCCTCGACCCCGACGACGTCGATGTCGAACCCGGCCCACGGAAAGCCCGCGACGATCGCTGCCTCGGCGCCCTCGACATCGATCGAGAGATAGTCGACCCGCCGCAACGCGGCTCCCGTCAGCACGCTCGCCAAACTCGCGCACGGCACCCGGACCCGCTCGGTGCGCTCGTCGCGCGCGGCGATCCGCGCCATGTGCTGCGGCTCGATCGCCGAAAGAAGGCCGCTCCAGCCGAAGACGGCGCCGTGCACGACGAGAAAATCCGCGTCGCAATCCTCGACGCCGCAGATCGCGACATCGAGGACCGTCGCCTTCGGCCGGTTGCGGCGCAATCGCGCACCAAGATAGGGGTTCGGCTCGGCGAGAAGCCCGCGCCAGCCGCACTCCTCCTCGAAATAGAGGCTGTTGCTGTCGAGCAGGCCGTCGAGCGCGCCGAATTCGACAAAGACGCCATCCCGCTTGCCGCGGAAGATGCCCTCGGCAAGCCAGCGGTCCTGCCCGTATTCGGCGTGAAACGGCATAGGGGGCTACGCCGGCGCCGGCAGCCGGTCCATGCCGCCCATCACCGCGACGGCGCGCGTCACCGAGGTATCGGTGCCACCGCGCAGGAGGCGTGGGATGTGGTCGATGCGGATATAGCGCCGCGCCAACGACAGGTTGACCGCCAGGTTGACGATGCCGGAGCTGACGCCGCCGCCCGAGGCGCCGGTCGCCACGGTCACGCTCGTGTTCGAGTTCTCGGCATAGAGCGCGAATGTCGAGTTGTCGGCGCTGTCATTGACGATGACCTGCACCGCAAGCCCGGAGCCCGAGGCGAGCGTTGCGTCGTAGACGACGCTGGCAACCATCGACAGCGGCATCCCGCCATAGGTGCTCGACAATTCCTCGCGGTCGATCGCGATGCCGGTATGGGTCGTGTTGTCGCCGGTGCTGCCGGCCGTTGCGGTCTGGGCCAGCGAGCCTTCGCGCGGGGTGACCAGCGCGCCGATATTCTTCGAATAGACCTGGTCCATGATGACGATGTCCTCTTTGAGCGTAAGGGTCACGCGATCAAGCGAAACGCGACCCCTCCGGCGGCCGCGCCCCGCCTTTTCTGGTCAGGCTACGAAATCGCCGGCGCGTAGCGGGCTGCCTGGATCACCGCGACGGCCGAGTCGTGGCGGATCTGATGGTCGTGCTCGGCGATCGCTCGGATCAGCGTCTCGTCGTTCTGGAACGCCGAGACGGTCGAGCCCGAGGAATTGACGTAGGTGCCCTCGCGCGACACGGCCAATTCGAGCGTCATCGAGTCGAGGATCATGTCCTCGGTCATCTCGACGAGGAAAACGAGGCTGAGGTCCTTGTTCGTCCCGTCGGCGTTCCACAGACCGATCGGCACCTGCGTCGACGTGTAGAACGGGCAGCCGAGGAACTTCCCGCCGTTCATCTCGTCGCGGTAGACGTAGACGCCGAGCGAGTTTTGCACGTTGTAGAGGTAGTTCTTCGTCCGCGGGTTCCAGAACCAGGCGCGTTTCATCGCCGGCACGTTGGCGGTGTCGAGTTTGTTGATCGCGCCGCCGAATTCCGCCGCCGCCGTCGCCAAGGTCACGGTCTGATTGGCGGTGATGAAGTTGCCGCCATTGGCGCCGATCAGCGCGCTGCCGGCCGCGCCGTTGACTGCGAAGACCGAGTTGGCGGTCGAGCTGAAGAAGCCGGCCGTCCCGCCCTGGTTCTGCACCCAGCGCTGCGCAAAGGCGAGATAGCCGAGCGGCGTGTCCTGCGTGCCATCGCCGGTCAGAAAGGCGAGGTCCTCGCGCAGCGCCATGACCTTGACGAGATCGTCACGGACGAAGGCGTCGACCGCCGGGTCGGCATACCGCATCATGTCGTTCGAAATCGGCACGAGCGCGGTCATCTTCTTGTAGGTCGCCAGGATCGAGTTGAGCGACTGCTGCGACTGCGTGATCTGCGTGTCTTCGGCGCCGTAGGTCGCGCTCGCGGGCGAGGCCTGCCCCGGAAGCCGCATCGTGCCGCGCGGCATCGGGATCATCCGCGGGCCAGCCGAGCGCACAACGGCCAGCGGGCGCAACAGCTCGATAATCTCGTTCATGTAGTCGGGCGGCACGATGAAGCCGCCAGCGGCGCCGGCGGAGGTGATCAGCGCCCGGGTGACCGGATGCGATTCGCCGTAGATTTCGCCGGCGATCTCGCGGGCCCGACGCAGATCGCCGTTGGCGAGGCCGCACATCTTCAGCATGCCGCCGACGACGAGGCTTTTGGCGCTGCCTTCGAGCGTGCCGCGGCTGCCGGCCAGCGAGCGCGCCGCGTTGTCGTTGGCATAGGGATCGTCTTCGGGACGCGCCGGGACGCGCCAGTGCTGATCCTGGCCCGCGACCGGCTGCGCGCTGCGCGCTGCGAAGTCGAGCGCCTCGGTGGTGCGCTCGATCTGGCCGTTGAGATCGATGATCTCGGTCTTCAGCGCGACGTAGCTGCGCTGCTCCGCTTCGTCGAGCGAGGCTTTGTTGGCAAGAGCGGTGAATTCGTCGACCTTCGTCGCGCGGGTCTGGCGCAGCTCGGCGAGCTTCGGCATCGTCTGGGCTCCATCTCAGGGACGCGGCGTCTCTCGACGCTGCAAAACGGCCTTGCCCAAGGGCCTGTTTGGGCAGCCGGCGGCGAGCGCCGGCGAGATTGCGTTTACGCGGCTGCGCCGCTCGTGAGAACGATCAGGTCGGCCTGGCGCTTGCGGTAGTCGAGGTCGCGCGAGCCTTCGTCCTGCTGCACGCCATTCGACTTCTGTACCTGCGAATTCGCGCCGGCGGCGCCCTGGCCGCCCCCAGCAGCTTCCTCATAGCCATCCATCTCGCGCAGGCAGCGCGAGGCCCCGCGGACGTTACGGGCAATCTCGCGATGTGCCGGCTTCATCGCCTCGTGCTCGTCGCCGGCACCGTCGACGTGCTCGGCCATGCCGTCGAGCGCCCGGCTCAGCGCCTCGTGGTGCGCCTTCATCGTCTCGCTGTCGGGCGGGACGGTGCCGATCGTCTGGCCGATCTCGCCAACCGCGGCGCGGCAGCGTTCGTGCGCCGACCGAATGCCGTCGAGATGGTCGCCGAGATTGGCGTGCGCCTCGGTTGCGTCGCGGTGGCATTCGAGGGCGCGCGCGTGATGACGCTCGGCCGTCGAGACCTTCTCGACGTTGGCGGCCGAGAGCGCTGCGCCGGCGCGGCCGGCCGTCAGCGCTGCCCTGGCGCGGAACTTTGCGGCGAGGAAGCGCTTCGCCGCCGGCGTCTTCGCCATCAGGATCACGGCCGCCTCCGCCGGCGCCAAGCCGATCCCGACGGCATCGTCCTCGTCGGTGCCGGTGAGCAGCTCGCCGACTTCTTCGACTGTCATCGCCGTCAGCGCATCGCCCAACTGGCGCAGCGCGACCAGGATCATCGCCGGGACCTTCGACTCGTCGCCCTCGATCGCGGCCTCGATATCCGCCATGCGGTAGCTGTCGCTGACGCATTCGATCGCGTAGGCGAGCTGCGCGATCCCATACATGCCCCGGATCAGCGGCACCGCCTGGCGGCCGTTGCGCACCCTGCGCGCCGGTCGCGTCGAGCGGTGACGCTCTTCGCTGTCCTCGCCGATGCCGGCCTTTTTCTTGTAGGCGTCGAGCACCGCCTGCGCCTCCTCGCGAGCGCCGTCGATATCCGCCGCGCCAACACCATGTGCCCCGGAAGCGGCCCGCAGCGCCGCTTTCGGCACTTCGAGCTTGCCGCCGACCACATTGCAGAACGGCAGCTTGTAGGAGCCGCGCAGCTTCGGCTCGCTCGCGTCATAAGCGAGAAAGCCCTGGCGCGCCTTGGCCGGGTCGAAATCGTCGCCGCCGGCCCATTCGAAGATCGCGGCCTGCGCGGCCGCGCCGTCCCATGCGGGGTCGCCCGCCTGGATGTCGAGCCCCCGGGCCGCGCCGCATTTCCATTCCGCCATCGCTCGGCTTCCTCCTTGCTGTCGCGCCGTGACGCCCGCCGCCGGGTCGAGTGGCACGCTGACGAATGAGCACTCGAGCAGTTCCCAGCTGGTCGCGCGGTAGCCTGCGGTCCATCGCGTGGGTCAATCCTCTCGCGCTTGCGAACCTCGAACCCGATGCTGCACGCGCGGACAACTCCAGCCTTGACCAACCCCGCGACTTCATCCGCTTTCTGGCTTATGCCGGCCGGCGCGAATGTGGTCCTCGCTCGGATGCCGGGGCCATCTACCCGAATGTTATCGTTCGTTCCGACCGGAAATTCTGGCGAATGCTGCCAAAGCTGGATCGGGTTTAAGCGGTAGTTCGTGAGGTCGCAGCCTTCCGGCACCAAGTCCAGGCCGTCCCCCTTGAGGCCGCTGGTCATCATCAGGATCTCGACCTCGCGTTCGCCGAGGACCTTCATTTCGGTAATGGGCATGACGCGGCGGAACATCGTTATGCTCCAATACTCAGCATCGCCGCGTCACGGGCCATTTGCCGCGGCCTCTTGAAGATCATCGCGAAGCCGCGGAAGCCGACCAGTTCCCAACCCTCGGCGCCCAACTCGTCGAGCAGCGCGGCCAGCCGGTGACCGGCGTCGTCGATCACCTCGACGCGATATTCCCACCTTGTCATGCGACCGCCCTCAGCGAGCCGCCTGGATGCGCCGCGGTCGCCGCGGCGTCCTCTTCCTCGCCGCCGTCGGTCATCGGACCGCCCGAGCCTCCCGTCGAGACACCTGGCGGCGGCGGCAATCCGCCCGGTGGCCGACCGGCGCCATCGGCTGCTGTGCCGCTGACGTCCGACCCGGCCGCCGCGGTGTTCGTCGGATATTGCAGCTCGCCCGCTCGGCCGCCCTTGCGCGGCAACCCCTCGGCCATGCGTTCTTCATCCGGCGTAGTGAGCGACGACAGAATGCCGAGCCGAGCCGCGCTGCGGCGGGTCAGAATGTCGGCGCGCAACAGCGATGACTCATCGAAATTGACGAAAATACCCTGGTCGCCATTCACCACGTCCTTGTCGAGATCGAAGACCTGGCGCAGCTTGTATTCCCAGCGCTCGAGGTCGGGGGCGACGGTTGAATTGACGTAATCCTGATCCTGCTGCGGGATATTCATCGCCGCCGCGCGGTCGACGACGTAGACCTTGTGCGGAGGGACCTGGAAAAACCGGCAGATTTCCAGCACCTGATTTTGCCGCTGCGGCAGGAATTCGAGATCGACGCTCGTCAAGTTCGCCGATTTCCAGGTGAGGCCGTCCTCGAGCACCGCCGTCCCGCCGGTGTTCTGGATGCCGGCGTGCATCTCGTTGAAGCTGGTCTTGAGCCGCTTCGCCGCGTCCTCGGAAAGCATCTTTCCGCTTTCGAGGAAGCCGGCGGGCCGGGCGCCGTTGTTCATCCAGCGCGCGGCCTGCTGCTCAAAGCCCATCGTGAGGCCGATCGCATCGCGCCCGAGGCCGATCGTCGAGACGCCGACCAGTGAATTGAAGTTGAGCCCGCGGAGATGGAACATGTCCTCTTCGGGGATCGTTATCGGCAGGTCTCGCAGCATCGCGATCTGCCACAAGCCGATGCGGTTGACGTTGTAGAAAATGTCCGTGCCCGAGGTTTCGAGCACCATCACCGCATCGGGATTGATCGGCACGAGCTCGGTCGGGACGCCCCGCTTGTCGCGCAGGATCGCGGCGTAGGCGTTGCCGCGCAGCAGCAGCCCGACCTGCATCTGCTCGACGAATTCAAACCAGTTCTGTTCCCGATTCGGCCGCTTGAACAGCTGCGCGAGCGGATGATCGGTGACGAGATCGCGGCTGTTGTCGGCATCGAGCCGGTAGAGCGATGGGGCGCAGCGGGCCACATCGATTGCCCGCCGGCGCACACAGGCATAAACCGTGCTGACGCCCATCGCGGTAGCCTGGCTGACCAGCAACCCGGTCGCCAACTGCACGCTGCCCAACGGCGGAATCATGCCGTAGGAGGGCACGCCGGCGCCCGAGGCACGATGCGCGATGCGGCTGAACAGGCCCACGATCAGCGCCTCATACCGAAGAGCGATGCCGCCCGGCGGTCATCGATGACGCCTCTCACCGCGGCGTCGATTTGAGCATGCGGCTTGAGCGGCGCCGGCGGCAGCAGGCCACCGTCGGACACGACCGTCAGCCACGAGTCGGCAATGACCTCGCCAAGAAGTCGTGCGGCGACAACCATTTCCGCGCTCAGAGCTAGCGCATTCGTCTCGCGAACCATCGCAAGCAAAGCCCTCCTGCGTTACAGTATCCCGCTCGATCACGGTCCCAGAACAGTGGCGAAGGACGTGGTGCGCATCGGGAAGCGGATCGCCTCTCACAGACGAAGCCACCCACGGTAAGGCTGCAAGTGCTGGTCGAGGGCCGAAACTAAGCAGGATCCCCCGGTGAGAGCGGCCGTTGCTTCGATGCGCGCGTCGACAGCTGACCAACGGACCCGGCCATCGCCCACAAAGTCAATCGATAGGCGTGCTTTCGCACGTGGCTTAGGTCTCCAGTTAGCAACGAAGGTCCCGCCGTGGGACAAAGTCAACGCTGGGGCTTTAACCCAAAAATGCCCCGCTAAGTAGCTCAGAAGCGCCTCGAACGATTTTGGCTCCGGCGGATGAGCCAACTCTGCAAGATCTTCTTCGTCACCCAACAACATCGATAATTGAGCTGTGATGCTTTTGAGCGTGTCAGTCGCTAAGTTCATCGACGACCGTCAGCTCTCTGACCTTCCGAGCAGCGCCGCAGCGACCAGCGCGAGCGCACCACCGACAATCCACCCCGCGGGCCGATAGACCGACCACGCGCCAAAGGTTATCGCCGCGGCCCCCGCCACGCCCACCAGGTCAATTGCCAACTCCGCAAATTTCACTTTCACGGCTCAGAACGTCATCAGCATCATCCCGTAGACCGTCGACGACATGTTCGGTCATCTCCCCTTGGTCAGACGACGAGCAGGCCGCGCTCCTCGTACACAGAGCGCTGGGTTTCCGGGCTCAATGCCATCAGGTCGATCGCATCGAACATCGCCATCGCCGGGTCGATCTTCGCGTCGCCGGCGTTCTGCTTGGTCGCGCGGATCGCCGTTGCGGTCGGCTCGATCTTCAAGTTGCCGACGCACCAGGCCATCAGCGAGCTGCCGCCATGCCACAGCGTGCCATTCGCCAATCGCCGCTCGGCGGTCTTGATCGCGTTCATCATCCGGTAGCCCTGGCCGATGCCAACCAGGAGCTTGTTCTCCTGCGTCACCTCGATGTCGGCCAGTGCGTCGACCATCTCGCCGATCCCGGCCGGGTCGACGCCGACGCCAGCGAGCAGCCCGCGGCGCTTGATGCTCTCGACGATGGCGATGATCGCCGAGAGATCGTCGAGCTCGTCGTCGACGATCGTCAGTTCCGCGTCCCGTTCGAAGTCGAGCAGCCGGGACGCGATCGATTTGCGCGCATCGAGCACGCCCTTATGGCACCAGGCATGCGACCAGAGCAGCCAATGCTTTGTGGTCCGGCATCGCCCCAGGACCGCCAGGCCGAACAGGTCGTCGAGGCCACCGCCGTCGATCCCGACCACGACGACCTCGCTGCGTTCAAGCAATCGGTCGAGCGTCAACTCGGCGTCGATGCGGCGTTCCCAGTAGCGGGTGCCGATCCAGCTCTTGAACCCGATGCCGACGCCGATCTCGATATTGAGATGCTGCGACGCCCAGATCCGGGTTGCATGCTCGCCCTTCTGTTTCTCGGTTTCCCAGCTCGGCACCAGGTCGCGCAGATGCACCGAGCGGCCAAGGTTCGGCAACACCATCGGCCAGTTGGCCGGGTCCTGCCAGCGCACCGGGTTGGCCGCGATCTCCGTCGGGAATTCGTAGAGCACCGGCAGCATCGGCCGGATCTCGACGCCGCGGTAAAACCCGTCGCGGATCTTGCGCGCCGCCACGAGCTCGTCGGCAAAGGCGCCGGCCGGCTGTTCGTCGCTCTGCGTCGTCGTGATCAAGAGAAGGCCTTCCGGCGTCTTGTCGAGGCCGCCCCTGACCTGCCGCAACACCTTCGTCGTGTGAACGCTCTTCCCCAGCAGGTGCAATTCGTCGAGCAGCGCAAAGATCAGGATCGCCCCGGTCAAGACGCTCGCATCGAAGGTCTTGACCCGCATCTCCGACCGGTTGATCCGGTCGCGGATCGTCTTGGCGTGGTCGATCGTCTGGAAGCGCCGCTTCAGCGCCGGTGAAATCTCGATCATGCCGGCCGCCTGGTCGTAGGCGCGGTCGGAGATCGACTGGGTCGGACCGACGAACAGCGCCTCGGCATTCCAGCGCCGGTTCATCAGCATGACCGCGAGCATCAAGCCCGCGGCATAGCTCGTTTTCGACTGCGCCTTCGGGGCGAGGCAGAAGATGTCGCGGATGTAGCGCAGCCCCGTCGAGGGATCCCATGACCCGAACGCGGCCCGCACGAGATCGCGAAACCAAGGGCCGGCCGCCTCACCCAGCCGCGGCCGGTCCGGCACATCGGGCAACTGAAACTCATCGAAGAACGCCAGCCCGATATCGGCTTCGGCGGTCAGCGGCAGCGCCGGGATCAGGGAACGGCCGGCCCGCAGCCGCTCTTCCCAATCCGGGCAGCTCAGATCCCACATCAGCTAGTTGAGCCGGCGCTCCATCATCAGCCGGCCGAGCGGGGTCTCGGGATCGGGCTGCTGAGCGGCGAGGATCGCCTCTTCCTTTTTCCCGAGCTTTGGCGGGCGAGGCGGCCTGTCGTCGGTATCGCGCCGCCCCCCGAACAGCATCAGATCGTTGTGTTCGAGGAGGTCGCGAAATTCACGGATTGCGCTGACGTTGCCGGCCTCTGCCAGGCGCCAGAGGTTCATCGCGAGCGCCGCATCGAGCCGATCACGCATCCGGTCGCGGTAGCGCAGCTGGGAAAAATACCGCGCCCGCAATGTCGGCGGCGTGATGTGAAGCGCCCGCGCGATCCGCTCGTTGTTCCAGCCAAACGCCAGCAACATGCTGACTTTGTTGCGGTTTTCCTGCGTTGCGATATGCGGCGGGCGGCCGCCGCGCGGCTGCCGCTCGGCGACCGGGTCCCCGAAGAGGTCGAAATTCGGCTCGGCCAAGAAAAAACTAGCAATACGCTGAGTTAGTAGCGGCAGGGGACAACCGGCCACGAGTTCGTCACCACCGATTGCACGCTGACCTGGCACGGGCACCGCCCCTGTACGGCGCTGATGACGTCGGCGTGGGGCTGGGTCAGTCACGGCTTACCGGAAAACGCCACCAACTATGAAGGCGAATCTCTGGTGAACCGGAACGGCTATCAACATCGATTCCTGGTGGCGCCGAACAGCAACTGGCAGCAGACCGGTTTCGGCATCCGCGGTAAGGAAGAGTTTGCGCGGGGCTGGTCCGTGGTGTTTAACGTTTCAACCGGCGTCAATCCGCAGTCCGGCCAGCTGGCCAACGCGTCAGCCACCGACATCGGCAACAACGGCCTTCCCAGAAGCAGCGATCCGATCGCCATCGACGGCACGCGCGCGGGCCAACCCTTCAATGACGAATACTATGGCGGCATATCGTCGAAAGATTTTGGCACGCTCACC
>CAWFEN010000014.1:0-1528669 GCA_963814865.1 uncultured Alphaproteobacteria bacterium
AGGGCTGGCCCACAACCTGACGCTGTTCGCCGGTCTCAAACCGATCATAGGTGCGACTGCCTGCGCCGGTCGTCGGGCGCCAGCCGCGTTCAGCCTGAGCAATGCCCGCCGGCAACGCGAATATGTCTTTCCCGGCGCTGGCCGGCGCGTGAAAGAATTACCCTATCGGCAAATTGTCGTAGCCCTTGGCCCGGTAGATGATCGTCGAGACGAGCCAGCTCGCGATGAACACGCCGACGACCGCGAACCCGAAGCTGGTGAGGTTGTTGTTGAGACCGCCGATCGCGCCCCAAAAACTGCCCTCCAGGCCCAGTTTGTCGCCGATCAGGCCGAGCGCCTCGACGCCGCCGATGAAGACGGCGACTACCACGGAGGCGGCCGTGATCGTGAGGTTGTACCAGAGCTTGCGGATCGGGTTGACAAAAGCCCAGCCATAGGCGCCGACCATCAGCACGCTGTCGGTCGTGTCGACCAGGGACATGCCCGCCGTGAACAGGGCGGGGAACACCAGGATGCTCCAGAAGGACATGCCCTGGGCGGCCTGCGCCGCCGAAATTCCGAGCAGGCCGATCTCGGTCGCCGTGTCGAAGCCCAGGCCGAACAGAAACCCGATCGGGTACATGTGCCAGGAGCGGGAAACGATCTTGAACATCGGCCGGAAGATGCGGGCGAAGAACCCGCGCCCGGCCAGCAGCGCATTCAGATCCTCGTCGACGACGCGCCGGCCGCGACGGGCATGCGAGAACGCCGCCCAGATGCCCTTCAGGACGAACAAATTGGCCACGCCGATAACGAGCAGGAACAAGGCCGAGACGGCCGTTCCGACAACGCCGCCCAGATGTCGTGAAAGGCTTCGAGCCTGCCCTGCATCATGGCGGCGGTCGCGGCGATGGCGACCGAGGCGAGGACGACGATCGTCGAATGGCCGAGCGAGAAGAAGAAACCGGCCGAGAACGGGCGTTTGCCCTCCTGCATCAGCTTGCGCACGACATTGTCGATGGCGGCGATGTGGTCGGCGTCGAACGCATGCCGGAGGCCGAACACATAGGCGAGGAACGCCGTCCCGAGCAGGGTCGGCCTATTTGAGAACGTAACCCAGGCCCACAGCCAGGCCGAGAGATTGGCGGCGGCGAGGAAAACGTAAACAGCGCCCGTCTTGGCCCTGGCACGCCCGGGCCGATCGTCGAACGGGTTGGGCAGCATGTCCGGATTACCGATAGGCCAGCCCGCTCGCGCGGCGCCGGGCGGCGTCCCAGCCGAGACTTTTTTCGGCGGCAACGCCGAAGCCCAGCCCCAGTACCGTCCACAAGACCGCCTGAATACCGAGCGAGGCGAGGCGGAAACGCCACAAGACGACGGCCGAGAACCGGTCCGGCACCTCGTTTATGTCCGGCAGCAGATATTGGACGACGGCAATCACGACGATGAACACGCCGATCGCCAGGAGCGTCGCGTTCCAGGCGCCGAGACGCTCGCGCCAGCGCCGCGCGAGGCCGGCCGCCAGCATGCAGGCCGCCAGCGACGTTGCGATCATGATGAAGTAGAGCGCCGTCCGCCGGCCGATCGTCGCCGGATCGCCGACCGAGGGCGGATTGGCCGGATATTTCAGCGCCGGCACCACGACGATGACGATAAAGCCGGCGAGCGCCAGCAGAGCGGCCGTCGCGCGCGGGCTGAAATCGCCGGCACGACCGTAGGCAAAGGCGAACACCAGCGAAAACAGGCCGCCCATGGCCGTGCCGTAGACGACAATGCCGGTGAACAGGCCGATCCCGGCCTGGGTATGGCGGCTGACCAGCTCGGGCTCGGGCGCCTCGCCTTTGGCCTGGTCCATTCGCGTTTCGAAGGCGATGGCGCGATCGACCTGCGGTTCTCCGAAGATCCGGGCCAGGCCGAAGGCGAGGACGCCGGCGACCAGCCCAACCAGCATGCCGCGCAGCAGAAGGCTCGTCACCATGCCGGCCCCTCAGTGGCAGGGAAAGCCGAGCAGATGGCGGCCGTCATGGACGAATTCGTGCACGTACATGCCGTGGACCAGCGCCGTCGCGCCCTCTTCCGCCCCGACGAAATAGATCGCCAGCAGGCAGACGAGGCCGGCGAAGACGGCCCAGGGCAGGATTTTTCCGACCGGGATCGGAACCGGCCGGGCAACAGGCGACAATGCTGTATCGGACATGGCGGTACCTCCTCGGGATGACGCGTCCCGTTGCAGAACGTCGAACCACGGAGCGGGTCTGACTCCCGGAGCGAACGCCGCCAGGCGCTCGGGCCGGATACAGTGGCGCGACCGTGCCGGAATGTCACCGGCTTCCGCCAACCGTGGTAGGCCGCCCACACTAGGAATGAGCCGTCTGCGGTGTCAACCGATCAACGCGGTCCCTGATCCCCGGCCAGGGTTTGGAGATTCGGCGGATCGCGGATGGAAGTTGTTGATTCGGGCTTTGTTCTGCCACCGTGGCAGGTTTCACCCGTTGGGTGCGGGGGCGGGAATGGCGGATCGGCTGGATTTCGAGATCGATGTCGAGCTGGAAGCAGGGCTGATCACCGGGTATGCCGGGGTGCCCGGGCTGATCGAGGCATTTTGCCGGACCGGGACGGCGGCGGTGATCGACCGGGAGGTCAGGCTGAAGGTCCGCAAGCGCGGGCTGAGTGCCTCGGCGATGGCCGAAAGCCTGTTGGCGATGTAGGCGGCGGGCGGCGGGCCGAGGATCTCGACCATTTTGATTGCGTTCGAACTCGCCACGACGCGCTGGCGGCTTCCCGGCCACGAAAAGCTCGATATCGACGGCTGAGCAAAACATCAGCACACACGGTCTGGCGCCTTCCCGCATCTCAACTGCCCGCGAGACCTGTCAGCGGCTCTTAAACAGGCCGGGTGGGGTGAGCGCCGTCGCCGGGCGCTCGCCGGATTCTTGTCGAGGCGCTGCCGCGCCCACATGCCCGTGCGGCAAGCATATGATATCTTCGCGCCGATTAGGAGAAACCGAGGGCCGCAAGGGAGGGTCTGACACCATGACGACGATGCTTCGCCTCGACCGCCGCCGGTTCCTCGTGCAGTCGGCGCTGGCCGGCGCGGCGTTGCTTGTCCCCTGTCGACGGGCTTGGGCGGCGGGGGCGGGCGAGCCGGTCGTCGACACCACCTCCGGGAAGATCCGCGGGGTCAGGGTCGACGGGATCGACGCGTTCAAGGGGATCCCCTATGGCGCCTCGACTGCCGGGGCGAATAGGTTCATGCCGCCGCAAAAGCCGGCGCCATGGGGTGGGGTGCGCGAGGCTCTCGACTGGGCCGGGCACGCGCCGCAAGCCTTTGCCGGCCGCCGGCGGCCCGAGGTGGCGCACCTGTCCGGCGTTCCCGACAAGGTGCCGGTCAGCGAAGACTGCCTGACCTTGAACCTGTGGACCGGCGGCCTCGATGGGGGCAAACGCCCGGTCATGGTTTGGTTTCACGGCGGCGCCTTCTCCTATGGATCGGCCAATACGCCGCGCACTGCCGGCGCCAATTTGGCCCGGCGCGGCGATGTCGTCGTCGTGACCGTCAATCACCGTCTCAACATTTTTGGGTTTCTGGATCTTGGGGAGCTCGGCGGCGAGAAATTCGCGCATTCGGGCAATGCCGGAGTGCTCGATCTCGTCGCCACGCTCGAATGGGTCCGCGACAATGTCGCGAATTTCGGTGGCGACCCCGGCAACGTGACGATCTTCGGCCAATCCGGCGGCGGCGGAAAGGTCAGCGCCCTGCTGGCGATGCCGGCGGCGAAAGGGCTTTTCCAGCGTGCCATCGTGATGAGCGGTGCCGGCATCCGCATGGCCGAGCATGAACGCGCGACAAAGCTTGCCGACGCGGTCCTGGGCGAGGTCGGGCTGACGGCGAACCAGCTCGACATATTGCAGACACTGCCGCTCGAGCGCTTGCTCGCAGCCATCGCGCCGGCGCAGAAGAAGGTGGCCCCGGCGGGCTTCCGGCTGCTTGACCGCTATGGGTTCGGGCCGGTGGTCGAGGGTCATGATCTGCCGCACCACCCGTTCGATCCGGCGGCAACGGATTTGTCGGACGACGTGCCGGTCATGGTCGGCGGCACCAGGGACGAGAACGCGCTCTTTCTCGCCCCGGACGATACGGTATGGAACCGCACCCTCGGCGAGGACGAGCTGAAGACCCGTGTCGCCAAGGTGGCACCGGGGAACACGGACGCGGTGCTCGCGCTTTACCGCCGGATGCATCCCGGCATGAACCCGGCCGAGCTGTTGATCGAGATCACGACCAATTCGAATTTCTGGGTGCGCTCGGTGCTGCTTGCCGAGCGCAAGGCCGCCAAAAGCAAGGCGCCTGTCTACATGTACTCATTCAACTGGCGAACTCCGGTATTCGACGGCAAGCTGATGGCGCCGCACGCGCTCGACGTGCCGTTCGTCTTCGACACGCTCGATGCGGTCGGCATTACCGGCCACGCGCCGGCCGCACCGGCGATCGCGGCGGCGGAGTCGGCCACCTGGGCCGGATTTGCCCGCTCCGGCACGCCCGATAACAAGGCGATCCCGCACTGGCCCGCCTATACGGCGGCCGATCGGGCGACCATGATGATCGACACCGAGTGGCGGGTGCAGACCGATCCGCAACACGAGGCGCGGCTATTGTGGACCAGGATCGCGGTGGCGTGAGCGGCGAGACGGCTATCGAAGCCCCCGAGATGACTATCGAAAATCAATGGTAAAGCTGACGTTTCGGGCGATTTGCGCGGTTTTGCTGTTGCTCGTCATCCACAGTCGCCCGGCTTCATCGGAAGTACCGGAAGGGACTTGGTTGTTTGCAAACAGGGTAGCCGTACAGGTCTTCGCATGCAGCGGCCTGGTGTGCGGTAAAATCGTATGGCTGCTGAGGCCGCGTACTCCCTCCGGGCAGCCCGATGTCGACTACCTCAATCCCGATGCCACATTACGGCGGCGGCCGCTGTGCGGCCTGACCATCATTTGGGGGCTGCGGCCCGATGGTCCAGGTCATTGGTCCAACGGCTGGCTTTACGACCCGAAAGATGGCATTACCTATGACGTCACCGCAGAGCGCACCGCACCCAACACCATATCCGCGCGCGTTTATCGCGGAGCTCCGCTCCTCGGCCGCACCGAAATACTGCTCCGCGATCCGCCGCTCAGCTTCGACGGGCGCTGTTGAGCAGTCGAGCCGCTTTTCCCGCCCTGAACGGGAACTGTCCCAAACGGCCCGGCGCTTTTCCAGCACCGCTTATGACCGTAATTTTTGATGGCCGGTCGTCGGTAGACGACGGCACGACCCCAGATTGGGAGGGAGGGAAACGGAAATGCAGCGCGGGGTGCTCTGTGTTTTTGGGCTGCTGTCAGCGTTCTGGTCCGCGGGCGCCTCGTCGGCGACACCGGACGCCGGCCCATTCGACGGGCGGTGGGGCGTGATCCTCGTCTGTCCGAAAGCCCCGGACGGCGCCCTGCCGTTCACCTTCGAGTTCACCGCCGCCGTGAAGGACGCCGTGCTCCACGGCGAGCACGGTGTCGCGGGCCAGCCGGGCTGGCTGTCGCTCGACGGGCGCATTCGACCCGACGGCGCCGCCAATCTGGAAGCACGCGGCCTGACCGGCCACCCCAACTACAATATCAATCAGACCGCGCAGGGCGTTCCTTATGAACACGACGTGACCGCCCGCTTCGACGCCTCGCGAGGCACCGGCAATTGGGTTACCTCCCGCATCTGCAATTTCACCTTTGGACGGCAATAGCCGCGTCGAGCGTGACCGCATCGTTGGTGCGGCCGGCCGCACCTGCGTCGCCGCCCATCGCCGGCGCATCACTCGGCTGCCGAGAAATGACGGGTGCCGGGCACGCCGCTGGCGCCGGCGCCGAGAGCGACCGTATTCCCGAATCCGGGGGTCGCCCGGAATGACCAGGAGCGCTATTTCAGATCGACGATTTCGATCCAATTCGGCTGCATCCCCATCGGGTAGTGGCCGACGGGCTTCAGCTCGCCGCTCGCCGGGTCGATCGCGTAGACCGTCATCCCGGCCGAGTCCATGCCGACCGACAGCAGGAACCTGCCGCGCGGGTCGATCGCGAAACCGCGCGGCGTCTTCTCGGTCGGAAAGCGGCCGATCCGGGTCAGCGTGCCTTTGTCCGGGTCGATCTTGTAGCCGATCAACATGCTGGTCTTGCGCTCGGCGCCATAGAGGAACTTGCCGTCCGGCGTCACATGGATGTCCGAGGCCGCAGGCTGCTCCTTGTATTCGTTGGTATCGACGAATTGCAGCTCCGTCAGGAGCCCCGAGCCTGGGTCGATCGCATAGGCGCCGATCGTCGCCGTCGTCTCGGTGATCAGGTAGCCCCAGCGCTTGTTCGGATGGATCGTGAAATGGCGCGGGCCCGCGCCCGGTTTGGTGGCTACCTGGCCGGGACCGTCGGGCGATACCGTGCCGGTGATCGGGTCGAAGTTGAACTCCATCACGATGTCGCCGCCGAGCACCGGAACGTAGACGTGCTTGTTGCCGGCATCGATGACCACGCAATGCGCCTTGGGCTTGGTGTCGAGAATCTGGGTCGCTTTCGCCTCGACGATGCTCTGCGCGTTGATCGGGTAGATCGCCAGCTTGGCGCCGACATAGGAGGCGGCGAGCAGGAATTGGCCGGTGCGGTCGGTGTTGATGTACGCCATCTGATCGACCAGCGGGGTTGCCGCCACGTGCTCGAGCCGGCCGGTGGTCCGGTCGATGGCAAAGGTCGAAACCGGATACGGCGCGCTGCGGAGCTGCGCGTAGAGGAAATGCTTGTCCGGGCTGGTCGCCATCGGCAGGCTGGCCGGCGACGGCTTGTCGGAGCCGGGAACCGGGGTCTTCTCGATCAGCTCGAGCGCGCCCGTCGCCCGGTTCATCGCCAGGACGAAGACTTCCTTGCTGCCGGCGTTCGATACATAGACGACCGTTTCCGGTGTGCCTTGGGCCATCGCCTTGCGTCCTCCGATCAGGGTTTGCGCTCCGAGCCCGAGCCCGGCGATCCCGCCGAGACCAAGCGCCAATACGCGCCGCCGTGCCGTCCGTCCGTGGCTCATCGTTCCCTCCCGCCGTTATCTGACATCCCATGCCGACCATCATTGGGGGCCGGTCGCAACCAGCGCTGCGCTGCCCTTCATCCGCCTTGATTGCGCCGCGCCGGTCGCGGCTGCTATGCTCTCCCCTGTTATTTGGGCGGTCGCGAGGCCGTCGCCACCGGAAGGAGCCCGATCATGCCAGTAAAAGCCGGGGTCATTCGCGCCGGCGCGCGCACCACTAGGCGGGGTGCCGCCGAGACCTTTACCGGCGTCGTGTTCCAGGATCCGGTGATCACCGCCGAATCGCCGTCGCGCCTGGGGGGCTCGGTGGTTACGTTCACGCCGGGCGCACGCACCGCGTGGCACGCCCACCCGGTCGGGCAGACGCTCTTCTGTTTGTCCGGCGTCGGCCGCATCTGCTTCAAGGGCGAGAAGCCGCAAGTGCTGAACCCGGGCGATACGGTCAATATTCCGCCGGATACGATGCACTGGCACGGCGCGTCGCCCGATCGCCTGTTCTCGCATCTGGCGCTGTCGGAAGCCGGCGAGCAGGGCCAAGGCACCGCCTGGGGCACGCACGTCAGCGACGCCGAGTACAACGAGGCGGCGAGCGGGGGCTGAACCACGCGAACGCTTGTTATTCAGTTGTGCCGAGGTCTGGTTTTTGCCGGCCTTCCGGAAAACCGAGAATCGGCTTTGCAGCCGCGTCTCCGATCCTCTCGTCGCCGGTGCGACCGGAGAGGTGATTGTCCCACCGATAGTTGATCACGTTCTGTTTTGTAGGAACGAATCGGAGACACGAGCCGCGGCGGCGAGCCATAGGCTTCGGGCTGGAACCCCATCGAGCCGCGAAACCGGCTGCGTGATCGTTTGGCACTGAGCCATCGAGAATGCGCTCAGCCGCACTGTCTGTCGCCTTCCCGGGGTGTCACGGCAAGCCGGGATAGCCGTTGAATTCGACGTCCGATCCAGCGGACAATGCCGGCCGCGACGCGTTCCTGATCCGTGCACTGGCCAGGAGTGAGATTATGAGGATCGAGGCGGCTCTCGCGGCGGCATTCGGGATTTGCCTGATCGCGGCCGGTCCGGCATATGCCGACGGAGGCGGCGGAAACGACAATTCGAACACGACGACCTGCGGCAAGGGAGAAGTCTGGGACAGCAGGAACCAGAAATGCGTGAAAGCGGAGAACGGGGTGCTGCCGGACAAGCCGCTCACCGACTACGCCTACGCGCTGGTCAAGGCCGGACGCTACGGCGAGGCGCTCGCCGTGCTCGACCTGCTGCAGAACCCAAATACGCCGGTCGCCCTCAATTACCGCGGCTATGCGACGCGCAAGCTCGGCAGGATCGATGAGGGGATCGGCTACTATCTGAAATCGGTTGCACTCGATCCGCACTACGCGCAGGTCCGCGAATACCTCGGCGAGGCCTATCTCCTGAAAGGCGACCGGGCACACGCCGAAGCCCAGTTGCAGGCGATCAAGCAGATCTGCGGCACCGTTTGCGAAGAATTTGAACATCTCGCGGTAGCCATCGCCGACCCTGCGGATATCTGACGCCTCTGATCGGCAAAACGGAGGGATGGGCGATGGAATTCGGGATCTTTAACCTGATGGGATCACGCGATCCCGAAAAGCCGACAGCGGAAGTTTTTGCCGAGGTCACGGAGCAGACGAAGCTCGCCGACGAGCTCGGCTATGCGATCGCCTGGTTCGCCGAGCACCATTTCTCGAATTACTGCCTGTGCGCGTCGCCGCTGATGCTGGTCGCGCACTGCGCCTCGATCACCAAAAAGATCCGGCTCGGCACCGCGGTCGTGGTTCTGCCGCTCTACAACCCGGCGCGGCTCGCGGCCGAAATCGCAACCGCCGACGCGTTGTCGAACGGGCGCCTGATGCTCGGCGTCGGCGCCGGCTACCAGCCCTACGAATTCGAGCGGTTCGGCGTCGATATCAAAGCCAATTTGGAGATGACCGAGGAGTTCTGCAACATCCTCGACCGTGCCTTTTCCCAGGATTTCTTCAGCTACGACGGCAAGCATTACCAGATCCCGGAGACCCATATCCCGGCCCGGCCGGTGCAGAAGCCGCTGCCGATCTACGTTGCCGGCCATACCGAGGCGATGTTCCGCGCTGCGGCACGGCACGGCTACCGGGTGTTGTCGTCGGGCAGGGTCGGCGGTGCCGCGCTGCTGGCCGAGCAGTACCGGATCATCAAAGACGCTTTTCAAGCCGAGGGCGTGCCGCTGGCGAACGCCCAGATCACCGTCAACCGCTTCTGCCACATCACCGACAGCAAGGAGGACGGGCTGCGCTTCGCAGAGAACGCGCGCTACCAAAGCCGCCTCGCCTCCAGCCTGCGGCGGCGCCAGGAGGTCATGCAGGGCACGGTGCTGGTCGATAAGCCGTTTCCCGATGAGCCCTCACTCGAGCAGATCCACAGGGATCTGCTGATCGGCGACGTCGAGACCGTGGCCGAGAAGCTGGTCGCTGAGATAGGAGCGACCGATCCGGCGCATATGTGCTTTTCGTTCAAGGTCGGCGCAACTCCGCACAAGGCGGCGATGCGCTCGATGGAGCTGATGATGAGCGAGGTCAGGCCAAGGGTCGAGCGGGCGCTCGGCCCGGTCGCCCGCCGTGCGGCGGAGTAATTCGGCGTCACCCCCTCTCGACCTCGCCGACCGGCGCCATCTCTGGCGCGCTAACTCGCACCATCAATTCGTCGGCGCCGTTACGGCGGACAAAAACCGTCGAGGCCGCGGCGCATGGTGTCGGGAAGTTCGCGTCCGGCGCAGGCAGCCGGCCACGAAGTCCAATCCTGTTGTTCAGGGACGATTGCTGCAACGAAGACAGCAGGAAGCGCGCCTTCTCAGCCATCGCCGGGCTGTCGGTCAGCAAATTATTCCTACTCCCATGGCGCTTCGGCAGCAGCGTTGCGCCCGGAAACGCGGCCAAAGGCCAGGCACTCGCCGATATTGCCCGTGCCCTGGTAGAGGTAGCTGTAGATGGAGCCCAGTTCTCCGGCGCTGTACAACCGGGCGATCGGAGAGCCGTCGGGGCGCACGATCTCGCCTTTCTCGTTGCGTCTCGGGCCGCCTTGGGTGTTGAGCATCGAGGGCGAGAGCTCGATCGCATAGAACGGCCCGTCGGCGAGCGGCGCCATCATCAGGGCTCGGCCGAAATCCGGGTCGTGTTTTGCCTGGCAATGGCGGTTCCACCGGCTGACAGTATCTGCGAGCGTGGCCGGGTCGAGGCCTAGGACCGAGGCGAGAGCCGAAAGGCTGGCGGCGGTCTTGATCCAGCCCTTCGCCAGCTCGGCGCTGTTGTCCTCGCTCCAATCGTAGCGCTCGACGATCTGGGTCCAGCCGTGGCTCGGGTGCTTGTCGTAGAGCGGTCCGGCGGAAAAGAGGGCGCGATCGAAGATCAGGAACATCGGGCAGGGAGCGGAGAGCGGCCGCCAGCTCCCGTTCACCGGGATCTTCCCGTGGCGGGTCTTATACTTTTCGTCGGTAAAGCGTCTGGCGTCCGGGCCGACCACGATCATGCCGCCCGGCATTTCCTTGCTGTAGTGCAACGCCTGCATCGAAAACGTCGTGCGGATTTCCGGGACTTTGAGGGCCATCGACGGCCCCGCGTAGTTGTTCATGTGCCACAAATCGGCCCCGACCGACATCGCCATCGCGATGCCGTCGCCTTCGTTGTAGGGCGTGCCGGAGGTGTAGCAGTAAGGGACACCAGGAAGGTAATCGCGGATCATTTCCTGGTTGTTTTCAAAACCGCCGCAAGTCAACACCACCGCCCTGCGCGCCTTGACATAGACCGATTCGTCCCGCCGTCGGCCCCGCACCCCAAGAATTTCCTTGGTGATATCGTGCTGGATCAGTTCTTTCGCCGGGGTTTCATAGAGAATCGGGATCGGACGCTGCTTGACCAGGCGTTCGAATCGTTTCCAGGTGTTGGAATAGCCATAGCTGGGCCCATCGTGGAATTTATGCACGCAGTTCGAGCCGGGCAGATCCGGGAATTCGATCCCGACCGGCGGATGTTGATGCTCTTGAGGATCGCCGCCGAGGCTTTCGAGCCAGGCATTGTTCCGGCACATTTCCTCCGCCCACACCTTCACCATGGTCTCCGGCACGGGGTACGGGCCGCACAGGGCAGTGAGATAGGCGGCGGCGGCTTCGGCCGATGACGTGTTCAGGTACCCTTGGCCCGCGACCCGCGTGTTGCCGCCTTCCTGACCTTCGGGCGCCTTTTCCAGGATGACGACCTTGGCGCCCAGCTCATGCGCCGTGACCGAAGCGGCCACCCCCGCCGCCCCAAACCCGACGACAACGACATCTGCTTCGACGTCCCATTCATATGGCATCGGCGGCATGGCTCCGGTGTGGATGCAGGTTGCGGTGTCAGACTTGAAGCGGGCGAGCGCGGCCTGTTGTCCTCGCCGATGGCGAGTCGCCGCGCCGGGCCCATCCGCGGTCGTGGGCGGTCATCATCGGTTTGAACTCGTCTTCGTACCAAGCGACGCATAACCTCGACGATAGCGTTATCTGCAAGGGTGGAAGCTATGCCGATATCAGATGCCCGGGTGCACGGCTGTGAACGCAACCTCTGGGTCCGCCGGCGATTGATCCGCTCTGATGGGTGAGACCCTGGCGCAGGCGTACAGCTGGTCGCCGTCGAAAGGCTGATCCGCCGTTTCCGGCGCGGGAGCAGCTCGGACCCGATGATGTCGTCGCCGGGATTATGAATTTAGGCGGGTGACCGGGCAAAGAATTCGTACTACGACCGCATAGTCATAGACTTTGGGGAAATCGAATGCATTTCGACCTGGCGAAGATTCCGGCGGCGGATGCCTACAAGCTGCTGGTCAGCACCGTGGTGCCGCGGCCGATCGCGCTGGCGACGACGATCGATGGGGCGGGGCGGGTCAACGCGGCGCCCTTCAGCTTTTTCAATGCCGTCAGCTCGGTGCCGCCGGTCGTCGTGCTCGGCATCAGCCCGGGCGATGCCGGTGACGACGGCTACAAGGATACCGAGCGCAACATCCGCGACAGCGGCGAGTTCGTCGTCAACCTCGTCGACGAGGCTTTGGCCGAGCGCATGAACATCTGCGCCGTCGATTTCCCGACCGGCATCGCCGAGCTCGACCAGGCCGGCCTGACGCCGCTGCCCTCGGCCGGGGTCCGCCCGCCGCGCATTGCGCAATCGCCGGTCAGCTTCGAATGCCGCCGGATCACCGGATTGTCGCTCGGGGCGCGCTCGACGCTCGAAGTGGGCCGGGTGATCCACATCCACATCCGCGACGATCTCGTCGATCCCGAGAAGGCCTATGTCCACACCGACCGGATTCGCCTGATCGGCCGCATGCACGGCCGCGGCTGGTATGCGCGCACGACCGATCTCTTTCTGATGGAGCGGCTGACGCTGCAAAACTGGGACGCCGGCAAGGGGTGAGCGCCGGGCGGCGCCGGCCGGCGCGTGCGGACGTTGGACAGCGCCGGGCCCGCCGCCATATAAGCGGGCGGCATGGACAAGGTCCCGTTTCTTAAAATGCACGGTCTCGGCAACGATTTCGTCGTGCTGGACGGCCGAGGCGGCGGGATCTCGGTCGGCGCGGCAGCCGCGCGCGCGCTGGCCGACCGGCATACCGGCATCGGCTGCGATCAGGTGATCGTGCTCGAGCCGCCACGCCACCCGGCGGCGCAAATCCTGATGCGCATCCGCAATCCCGACGGCAGCGAGGCCGAGGCCTGCGGCAACGCCACGCGCTGCGTCGCCTGGCTGTTGCAGCGCGAGACCGGCGATCCGCGGGTGCGGATCGAAACCGCCGCCGGGCTGCTCGAAGCCGAGGCCATGGCGGATGGGACCGTCGCCGTCGATATGGGACCGGCGCGCACCGGCTGGCGCGAAATCCCACTCGCGCGGGCGATGGATACCGAGCACGTCGAACTGGCGTAGGCCCGCTGGCGACGCCGGTCTGCACCAATATCGGCAACCCGCACGCGACCTTTTTTGTCGACGACGTCGAAACCGTCGATCTGGCGGTGCTTGGGCCGGTTCTGGAGCATCACCCGCTGTTCCCGCAGCGGGCCAATATCGGCGTCGCCGCGGTGCGCGATCCCCGGCATATCCGGCTGCGCGTCTGGGAGCGCGGCGCCGGCATCACCCGCGCCTGCGGCAGCGGCGCCTGCGCGGCTCTCGTTGCGGCGCATCGGCGCGGGCTGGCGGAACGCCGGGCCGTGGTCGAGCTCGACGGCGGCAGCCTCGACATCGCCTGGCGCGAGGACGGGCACGCGATCATGACCGGACCGGCCGCGCTGAGTTTCGAAGGCGTTTTCGACCGGGCGCTGCTCGCCGAAAGCTGAGCCGGTCATGTCGGAAAACGAAATCATCACCTTCGGCTGCCGGCTGAACGCCTTCGAATCCGAGGTCATCCGGCATGCCGCATCGGCGGCCGGGCTGGACGGCGCGGTGATCGTCAACACCTGCGCGGTCACCGCCGAGGCCGAGCGCCAGGCGCGCCAGGCGATCCGCCGCGCCCGCCGCCATCATCCCGGGGCCACGATCATCGTCACCGGCTGCGCCGCCGAGATCGCTCCCGAGCGCTATGCGGCATTGCCCGAGGTCGATCGCGTGCTCGACAACCGGGCGAAGCTGCGCCCGCAAAGCTACCTCCCCGATGGTTGACGATGCGGAGCCGGCCGATATGGCGGAGACGGCGGCTCATCTGGTCGACGGCTTCGAGGGCAGGAGCCGCGCGTTCTTGCAGGTGCAGCAGGGCTGCGACCACCGCTGCACCTTTTGCATCATCCCTGAAGCGCGCGGGCCGAGCCGCTCGGTGCCGATGGGGCTGATCGCCGATCAGGCGCGCCGCCTCGCCGCCGCCGGGTATCGCGAGATCGTGCTGACCGGCGTCGATCTGACCGCGTACGGCGCCGACCTGCCCGGAACGCCGAGCCTCGGCCAGATGGCGCGGCGGCTGCTTGCCGCGGTGCCGGAGCTCGAGCGCCTGCGCCTGTCGTCGCTCGACCCGGTCGAGATCGATGCCGATCTTTGGCGGCTGCTGGCCGAGGAGCAGCGGCTGATGCCGCATCTGCACCTGTCGCTGCAGGCCGGTGACGACCTGATCCTGAAGCGGATGAAGCGGCGGCATTCGCGCGCCGAGGCGATCGCCGTCGCGCGCCGCGCCCGCGCCTTGCGCCCGGAGGTGGCGCTCGGCGCCGATCTGATCGCCGGCTTTCCGACCGAGAGCGAGGACATGTTTCGCCGCAGCCTCGACCTCGTCGCCGAATGCGGTCTCGCCTTCGTCCATGTGTTTCCGTACAGCGTGCGGCCCGGCACCCCGGCCGCCCGCATGCCGCAACTGCCCACTCCCGTCGTCAAGGAGCGCGCGAAGCGGCTGCGCGCGGCGGGCGAGGCGGCGCTCGCGGCCAACCTGCGCACGCGGATCGGCAGCGAGACCGACGTGCTGATCGAACGTCCGGGGATGGGCCGTGCCGCCTTCTACGCCGCCGTGCACTTTGCCGGCCCTGGCGAGGTCGGCTCGGTGCAGCGCATGCGCCTTGTCGACAGCAGCGCCGGCAGCCTCGTCGGAAGCGCCGCGCGATGAGGTTCTGGAGGCGCGGCGGTCCCGGCGAAATTCCGGCGGGCGAAACCGCGGCGGACGCCACCGAGGCGCCGCCGGAGCAATCGCCGCCGGAGCCGGCCGCCCCCGCGGAGCCCGCCGCGCTTGCGGAACCCGCCGCGCTTGCGGAACCTGCCGAGAGCACGGAACGGAGAAGCTGGTTCGGCCGGCTCAGGGCCGGGATGGCGCGCAGCTCGGCGCGGCTGAGCGAGGGCATCAACGCGATCTTCAGCCGCCGCCGGCTCGACGATGCCGCACTCCTCGAACTCGAAGAATTGCTGATCGCCAGCGATATGGGGATCGGCGTCGCCGGCGAGGTCACCGAGGCGCTGCGCAAGAGCCGCTTCAACCAGGAAGTGTCGCCGGAGGAGGTGCGCGCGGCGCTCGCCGACGAGGTGGCCAGGCTGGTCGAGCCGGTGATGAAGCCGCTCCGCCTCGATTTCGGGCATAAGCCGTTCGTGATCCTCGTCGTCGGCGTCAACGGCAGCGGCAAGACGACGACGATCGCCAAGCTCGCCAGGCAGTATCGGGACGCCGGGCACCGGGTCAGGCTCGCGGCCGGCGACACCTTTCGCGCGGCGGCGGTCGAGCAGTTGCAGATCTGGGGCGAGCGCACCGGCTGCGCGGTGGTGACGCGGCCGGCGGGATCCGATGCAGCCGGGCTCGCCTATGATGCGCTCGCCGAGGCGCGCGCCGAGGGCGACGACATCCTGCTGATCGATACGGCCGGACGGTTGCACAACAAGGCCGATCTGATGGGCGAATTGCAGAAGATCGTGCGCGTCCTGAAAAAGCTCGACGCGCAGGCGCCGCATTCGGTGCTGCTCGTGCTCGACGCGACGGTCGGCCAGAACGCCCATGCCCAGGCCGAGACGTTCCGCGACATGATCGGCGTCACCGGCATCGTCATGACCAAGCTCGACGGCACGGCGCGCGGCGGCGTCCTGGTGTCGCTGGCCGAGAAATACGGCATCCCGATCCACGCCCTGGGGGTCGGCGAAACCGCCGAGGACCTGCGCCCGTTCGAAGCCCGCGCCTATGCCCGCAGCCTGGTCGGGCTCGATCCTTGAGCTGTGCCGGCCGCGCCGGAGCGGTCAAAAGCCGGGCGGGTTGATGCGGGTGGTAAAATCGCGCGTCGTGCGCGCCTCGCGCTCCTGCTGCAATGCCCAGCGGATCGACGGGAAGGCGAGCCGGGTCCACGGGATCTCCTCCCAAAGAAAGAGCCCGACCTCGAGGCTCTCCGGCCCGGCCGCGACGGTTTCGTCGAGCAGCCGCGCGCGATAGATCAGCTGTATCTGGCTGATCCGCGGAATGTCGTAGATGGCGAGCAGCCCCTCGATCTCGATGCGCGCCCGCGCCTCCTCCCAGGCTTCGCGCTCGGCGCCGGCGCTCGCCGATTCGTTGAGCTCGAGATAGCCGGCGGGCAAGGTCCAATAGCCGTGGCGAGGCTCGATCGAGCGCCGGCACAGCAGCACACGCTCGCCCAGTCTGGCGACCGAGCCGACGACGATTTTCGGATTGTCATAAAGAATATAGCCGCAATCGGCGCAGATCATGCGCTCGCGGTTGTCGCCTTCGGGAATGCCGCGAACCGATGGACCGCGCAGCGAGGTATCGTCCGACATCGCGATTCGAGATCGCCGTCCCGATCACACGCAAATCCCGCCTCGATCAGCGGGCGGGAGAGGTGCAGCATCACACGGCATTGGCTGGCCGATAATTTCCTCTGATCGCACAATCATAGGCGGCGCTTCCGGCCGCGGCAAGCCGGCCTCCGCCGTTTTGACATCCGCCGGCGGATTGCTGGTGCGGCGTTTTCGGAACCGCGGCCAGGTCGGGCGAGCCGAGGCCGGGTCTTGGCAAAACCTTTCTGGCGCGGTACGTCCTCGCGTGGTGCCGACTGCTCTCGACAAGCTCGCCTTCGATGCCGTGCAGGCCGCGCGGGTGTCCTGGTTCTTCGGGCAAAAGCTCCTGGCCGCGCGGTTGAGCCGCCCGGTGCCGGTGCCGGAGGCGCTGCGCGGACGGACGATGCCGGATCGGCGGCGCATCCTCGCCGATTTGCGCGCCCTCCTGGATCGGGACTGGCACAACATCGAGGCCGGCTATTACGCGCCGCCGGCCGATTGGCTCGGCGGCCCGGCCGAGGCGCTGCGCCGCGCCGTCGATTTCTTCGCCGATCTCGCCGCGGTCGAAGGCCGGCGTCACGGCGCTCCCGAGGAGCGGCTGCTGCCCGAGGCGCCGCAGGGCTCCTATCCGCCCTACTATTTGCAGAAATTCCACTTTCAGAGCGACGGCTATTTGAGCGGCGCCTCGGCCGCGCGCTACGACCATCAGGTCGAGGTGCTGTTCGGCGGCGGCGCGGCAGCAATGCGGCGGCAGGCGCTGGTACCGCTCAAAGGCGCGCTGTCCGGGCGCGCCGCAGGCCGGCTGATCGATGTCGCCTGCGGGACGGGCCGGTTTCTGCGCGAGGTCAAGGCAAACCACCCGCGCCTCCACGTCGCCGGGCTCGATTTATCGCCGCATTACCTCGCGGTCGCTCGGCGCGCATTGGCTCCCTGGTCGCGCGTCCGGCTGGTCGAGGGGGCGGCGGAGGCGATGCCGTTTGCCGATGGCGAATTCGACGCCGCCACCTGCATCTATCTCTTTCACGAGCTGCCGCCCCGGATCCGCCGTGCCGTCGTCGCCGAGATCCGGCGCGTGCTGAGGCCGGGCGGGACGTTGATCTTTGTCGATTCGCTGCAAACCGGCGACGAGCCCGATTACGACGCGATGCTCGATTATTTCCCGGCGGCCTTTCACGAGCCCTATTACGCGAGCTACCTGCGCGAGGATCTCGATCGGCTGATCAGCCCCGGCTTCACCCCGGCCGAACATGTTCCGGCATATTTTTCCAAGGTGCTGAGCTACCGGCGCTGCAACGATTATCTTTAAACACCACTAATAGAATTGGGCTTGGCATCGCGTTCGAAGGGTGCTACCGTATTTTGTGGGGGTGGACCGGGGGGTCCACAGGATGCGGGGGAATCGATGGAAATGACCTGGACGCCCGAGCGCGTCGAAAGGCTGGCCGCGTTGTTCGAGGAGGGGTTGCCGACCGCTGAGATCGGCCGCCGCCTGGGGCTCACCAAAAATGCGGTCATCGGCCGGCTGCACCGCAACGCGATGACCCGGCGCGACTCCGCGCCGAGAATTGCGCCGCGTCGCAACGTCTTCGAATATACCGGGCCGAGCTGCCTTTGGCCCTACGGCCACCCGAACGATCCGAATTTTCGCTTCTGCGGCGCCCGCCCGCTGCCCGGCAAGCCCTACTGCGCCGAGCACGCGGCGATCGCCTATGTCCGGCCAAAGGACCAGAAACCGAACGCGGCTTGAGCCGGGGCGCCTCACCCGTTCAGGAAAATTCCGCTCATCGCGGGACCCGAAAGGTGGGCATGCGCGATCCTCGACGGTTGCACAATTGAAGAATCGGGATTTTTGTTCAGCGGTCCGCGATACCGGCAAAGACCCGGATGTCCGCTGGAATCCGGAGCCATGACTTCGACAAGGTCATAGCTCGCGGGTGCGGCGGGCCATCGCTTCATCCCACAGATTGCCGCGGTCCTCGTCGAAGATCAGCTTCGGCTCTTCCGGGGTGGTA
The DNA here is from genome assembly GCA_963814865.1 of uncultured Alphaproteobacteria bacterium. Classification (GTDB taxonomy): domain Bacteria; phylum Pseudomonadota; class Alphaproteobacteria; order ATCC43930; family CGMCC-115725; genus AP-15. Next base: position 18,309 of record CAWFEN010000014.1, read on the forward strand.
AACCAGTCGTGGCGCGCCATCTCGCCCTCGAGCTGGCCCGGTCCCCAGCCGGTATAGCCGAAGGCGACGAGGCTTTGTTTCGGGCCGTGATGGTGGCCGATGTCGCGCAGGATCTGCGGGCTCGCGGTCATCGATATGCGGCCGTCGATGGTCATGGTCTCGGGGCGCCGATATTCGGCGCTGTGGACGACAAAGCCGAGTTCCTGCTGAACCGGGCCGCCGGCAAAGATCTGCAGGCTGCCATCGACGCCGCCATCCTTGTCGCCGGTACCCTCCAGGAGGCTCTTGATCGAGCGCTCGCCGACCGGCCTGTTGATGACGATGCCGAAGGCGCCGTGCGCATCGGCACGCACCATCAGGATGACCGTATGAAAAAAGCGCGGATCGCCGATCGTCGGCGCGGCGATCAGCAGCTGGCCGACGAGCGGGGATTGGTCGGGCGGGGCGGGAGAAGCGGCGCCGAGCAGCATCGCCGCTGCAAGCAGCGCCGCAGCCGGCAGCCAGCGCAGGAACGAGAGGCGGGCGGAACCCATGGCGCCGATTTTACATCCAGGGTCGCTGCGCGGGAAAGCGGTGCTAAGATCGGAACGGCGAAAAGAGGATCGTCCGATCATGGCAAACGGCGGTTGGATCATCACGACGGCAGTCGGCACCGGCGAGCGGGGCTTTGGCGGCGATGGCGGCCCGGCGGCGCGGGCGACGCTGAACGGCCCTTTCGATGTCGGTTTCGATGCCGCCGGCCACCTCTATTTTTCAGACACCTTCAATCACCGCATCCGGCGGGTCGATGCGGTCACCGGCATTATCGCCACCTGCGCCGGCTCGGGCGAAGCCGGCTATACCGGAGATGGCGGGCCGGCGACGAGCGCCCGTTTCAACGAGCCCTACGGCATCGCCCTCGACCGCGCCGGCAACATCTTCGTCGCCGACCGCCACAATCATTGCGTGCGCCGGGTCGATGCCGCCGCGGGCATCGTCACAACCTTCGCCGGCAATGGCACGGCCGGGTACGGCGGCGATGGCGGTCCTGCATTGCGCGCCGAAATGGCCGAACCAAATGGGCTCGCGCTCGACCCTGCGGAGCAGCGGCTCTTTATTGCCGATGTCGCCGGCAATCGCGTCCGCGCCGTCGATCTCGCAGACAGCACGATCGCAACTTTTGCCGGCACCGGCGAGGCGATCCACAGCGGCGACGGCGGCCCGGCGAACGCGGCCGGGGTATTCGGCGCGCGCGCGGTCAAGGTGGCCGCCGATGGCACGATCTATATCCTGGAACGCCAGGGCAGCACCTTGCGCGCGGTCGATCCCCGCACCGGCGTCATTTCGACCGTCGCCGGCACCGGCGCCCGCGGCTATGGCGGCGACGGCGGCCCGGCGCTCGCCGCGGTCTTCGATGCGCCCAAGGAGCTGACCCTCGACCCCGGCGGAGACATCCTGATCGTCGATACCGAAAACCATGCGATCCGCCGCTTTTATATGAGCAGCGGCATTGTCGACACCATCGCCGGCGGTCGCAGAGGCCACGAAGGCGATGGCGGCCCGGCCCTTGCCGCCGGGCTCGGCCGCCCGCACGGCGCCGTCGTCGGCCCCGGCGGCGCCATCTATATCGGCGACACCGAAAATCACCGCATCCGCAAGCTCATCCCCGGCGCCTGATCCCCAACGGCAACCTATCGGAAATCCGGCCGTTCCGGCGCTCTTCGCGGCCGGGCCTGATAGGATGGGAGACGACAAACAGCGTTGCCACGCCAAGGTTGGGCTGTCCGATTGCGGTGCTGCGCGTCGTCAACGGCGCTCCCAGGGTGGAAACAATTCGTCCGGGTCGTTGACCCATACGAACGGAATGCCGTGCTGATCAGCGCAATCGAGGACGTTCCGAAACTCGATCCATATCGGAGCGTCGAGCTTGCTCTGATCGATCAGTGTCGAGTTGCCATGAACAAAGCGCCAGCTGCCCAGAATACGATCGGGGTCGGTTGGGCTCCGATAGACTTTGAATTCAATGTATCGCGCGCTGCCGGCCTCTTCCTTGCCTTCGATGACCGCTACCATGGGCGTCTCCTACAAACGAAACGATCAGGATGGCGCAAGCGGCCCTCAGTGAGTGCCGGCGGGGCAGAAGCGGAGATCGTCGCGCTCATTTTCGTAATCGTCCATTGCCTCGTGCAGCACATTATCCGCCGGCAAGGCTTTCAGGGCGTCGGTAATTTTCTGTAACGTCGCGTCGTCATAGGCCACCAGCTTCGGGCATTGGCACGCGCTCGAACCCGTCGTGCTGCAGCCGGTCAAGATCATAGCCCCGGCGAGCGCCGCGACCGCCATCACTGCCTTGGAGACCATCTGCGTCCCTTCCCCGCCCCGCCGCACCATGACCAGAGGCGGGGTCACGATCAAGTCACAACCGGCGCGATGCTCAGGGCGTGCGGCTTTTCTCGGGCGTCAGGATGGCGGCGAGGCCGGCGACCGATACCAGCACCTGGATCGTGGCCTGCAAGACCGGGGCGTCGATGTGTACCCCACCCGCAGCGAGCAGCGCGCCGAGGCCGGCATAGCTCGATGGTTCTTTAAGACGGGCGACAAGGAAAGCGAGGAGGCTCATGCCGGTTCCTTTCGGATAAGAGGAAGGTTCAGCGAGATGCGCCGGCCGCAACGTATTCGGGTCACGCCGGGCCGGCGCCGCCCCACCATGCGGCGAGATCGTCGAGCGAGCCGGCAAAGCGGCTGCGGTCGCAGGGACCGGCGACGCCCGGAACGGTGCCCGAGCTGGTGTATTGCCATAGCCGCCAAGCCGCCCAGCCCGGTGGACAAACCGGCCGCGAGCCGTATTCGGCCAGCCAAAGCGGGCATTGCGACAGTATCGCGTCCGCTGCCGGAACCTCGAACCGGCCGGTGTAGACGACCGGCCACTGCCCCTTTTGACCGGCGATCCGCGACGCCGCCGCGCCAGCCGCCGACACCGCGAGCCGCGTTGGCGGCGCCGGTTCGAGGTCGAGCGCCAGCACGGGCAGGAAGCCCGCGACAGAGAGGAAATGGTCGGCCTGGGCAAGCGGATCGGAGGCATCGAGAAAATGATAGGCGCCGACCATCAGTCCCGCGGCGGCAGCGGCGGCCGCGCGATCGGCAAAAGTCGGGTCGACCCAGCCGGTGCCTTGCGTCGCCTTCAGGATCACCGCCGCTGTTCCGGACTGCGCGACCGCTGTAAAATCGACGACCTCCTGCCAATGGCTCAAATCCAGCACAGCATCCGACATCAATGGCGGCAGGTAGGGGGTGGCGGCGCCCGGCATCGCCTATTTCCGGTCCTGCTTTTGCACGATCTGCGTTCGCAGATCGCCGAGCGCATCGAAGATCCTGGCAAGCGCGGTGCGCATCTCGGCGCGAAAGTCGCGGTCGTCCGCGCCCCGTTCCGCCAATGTCTCCTCCAGCGCGGCAATGCGCAGCTCGTGCGCGGCGAGCTGCGTCGTCAGATCGGCGCGCAGGTGCTCGATTTCGCTGCGCAGCGTGACATAGCTGGTGACGGCGCCGGCGCCGACCGTCAGCAGCAGCACACATGCCTGCATGATGTGCCCGAAATTGACCTCGGGCGAAAAGCGGGGTTTGACCATCGGCTCAGAACGGCACGGGGATGGCTTTGCCGAGAAGGTTCAGCAGCGCCGGCGCGATCACCGCGCCGCAAGGCCCGGCCACGGCAGCGTGCAGCAGCCGGTCGCGCTCGGCGACGACGGCGATGCCGTCGGTCTGTGGCATCGGCGAGGGCGCGGCCGCCGGCGCGAGGCCGTTCCAGCATTGCGCGCCGGCGGTATCGCTGCCGGCGGTCGCCAGCGCAGCGGCGTTGGCGAGATCGCCTTCAGTGAATTTCCCGAGCTGCGAGCAGGCCGCAAGGCCGAGCGTCAACGCCATGGCGAGCACGACGGTGCGGGCGATGATGACGAACCCGCCGGCACCGAATCTGAACTGCTTGGCCGAGCCGTCGGACTGCCTGAGCACGCAGTCGCCGCTGTCGACATCGGCCGACAGGATCGTGCCGGGCAGGTCCTGCATCGTATCCGTACGCACGATCCTGTAACGGCAACGCTCGGCCTCGGGATCTTCTCCCGTCAGTTTTCTCGGCAGCATCAGACCTCTCCCTTTTGGTGTGAATTAGGGTGGTGGATTGGAGGTTGATTGGATCTGGCTGTCGCGATTTCTTACTCGTCACACCGGCGACGACCGGTATCCATGGCCGCAATAGATCCCCGACCGGCATCGGGATGACGATGCCGGAGATATCGCGAACTTCCGTTTCAGCACTCCGGAGCCCGATCCGATCAGGTCGAATTAGCCCCTTATCGCCCCGCAAAGGCGGACGTCCGGGCAAGCTCGGGACTTGATCCGCGGGTGGCCGCCCGGTACGCGATCCGGTTTCCCGCTGTCGCGGGAAAGTCGCGGGGTTTTATCGGCTATCGCGTCTCGATCGGCGCGATCGCATCGCGACGCACCGTGCTGCTGCGCACCTCGAACGGCGCGGCAATGTCACGGATCACGATCAGCGGGAAGCCGGCGGGGTTCACCTGTGCGCCTTGCGGCGTGTATTCGTAGGCGGCCGCCGAGGAGAGCGGCTGCAATCCGCCGCCGGTGATGTTGAAGGATGGGAATTTGAACCACAAGGCCTGACCGACATATTGCGTCGGCAGGGTCTGCACATAGTAGGAACCGGCCCCGAGAAAGAGGAACTGTGCGCCGGCCGGCTGATCGATTGCGAAGGTGCCATAGAGCCCGCGATTGAGCCCGGTCAGATCGTATGTGTAGGGCGCCGTCAGGGTCGCCGTCGTGAAGCTGAGGAATTCGAGCTGGCCGCCGGGCGTCCGGATCGCGCAGAGCGAGACGCCCTGGGCCGCGGCCTGTGCCGAGACGCTGGCGAGGCTGCCGTGGCTCTCGGTCAGGTCCACCGAGAGGGTACCGCCCAGGGCCGGAAGGTCCGCGGTCGACATCCCCATGGCCGATCGGCCCTGGAACTGCCCTTGCAGGCCAAAGCTCGCATCGTCGAGCGACGCATAGACCTGCGCGCCGCCCCAATTCGGGTCGTAGCCCCCGTTCGGGCCGCCCGACAGCCCGACGATCAACTGCGGCGACGAGAGCCCCTGCGCTGCCAGCAGCTGGCCGGTCGGCTCGAGGATGAAGGGCGTGTTGACCGGGGATGCCGCAGCGGCATAGTTCGACGCCGTGCCGGTCGTCGTCTGCGTTGGGTTGACGCTCGCCGTTCCCGCGCCGGAACCGAGGCTCGATACGCCAGGCACGTTGATCGGGGTCGGCGGCGGATAGACGATGGCGCCCGGGGTGCCGAAGAAATCCTCGGCGGCGATCGAGAGCGTGCCTTCGTCATCCTCGGTGATCGAGGTGATCCGCACCGTCAAATTGGACAGCCCGAGCCGCGCATCGCTGATCTGCACCAGATCCATCGGTTCGAGCAGGCAATATTTCCAGCCGAGCTGGAACGAATAGGTGTTGCGGTAGAACAGCGCGCGCTGCAGCAGCAGCTGCGCGACGATCTGGCCGGTGCCCGACGGGTCAACGATCGCGCGCCCCTTGACCGAGGTGTTGCGGCGCACGCCGAAGAGATCGATCGAGCCCTGGTCGAAGGTCTCGACGATCGTCGTGTTATAGCTGTTGGCGCGGTCCAGGGTCTCGAGCTGGATCATGTTGTCGGCATCGGCCGGCGACGAACGCACGACATGCACCGGATCGTCGGTGAACCCGCCGGTAATCGGCGTGGCGCCCATCCGCAATGCCGGGCCGCCCGGCGTCACGCCGGGATAGACGCCGACGGTCAATTCCTGGACGATAAAATCGTCCTCGCCGAGCTGGTAGAAGGGTGTCGTCACCGGGGTCCAGCCCGCGCTGGCGGTCGATCCCAGCGCGACCGACAGCAGCCCCGATGCGACGGCGGCGATGCTCGTGCCCGCAACCGGCCCACGGTTCATGATCAGGACGCCGTTCACCGCGGCGCCGCCGACGATGCCCCAGGCCGGCCCCAGCGCGTTGGTGACCGCGGCGGCGAGCCCTGCCGCGGCGCTCTCGGCGGTGTCGGTCGTCAAGGTGACGTATTGCGCCGTGACCGGCGAGCCGGCGATCCCGCTGTTGGAAAAGATCAGCTCGATGATGTCGCCACCGCCGACCGTGATGTCGCCGGCCACGGTCGCGAAGGTATAGTCGATGGCGAGCGGCTCGTCGCCGTAGGGGATGATCTTCAAGAGACCGCCCGACCAGACGATCGCGCTGTTGGTCAATTGCGCGATGTTGGCGAGGTATTGCTGGGCTTCCTGTTGCTGGTCCACGACCGGCGACAGAAAGATCCCGGCTGCCGCGCAATATTCGGAGTAGCTGACGAGCGAGCCGCCGGTATCGAGATTGGCTATTGGAAAACCCGCGCCATAGCGCGGGTTGGTCAGAAAATCGATGACGATCGCCGCCGGATTGGCGTCGTAGCCATTGACCCCGGACGTGCTTTCGAGCCCCAGCACCTCGACCGAGAAATTCGGCAGCTGGGCGCTCATGCCGAGCTGGTAATTGTCGGCCGTCCAATTGGCGGTGCCCGAATAACCGATCGCGTTGGCCGGATGGTTCGCCACCCAATAGGGATCGGGCGCCTGGCCGTCATTGCCGGCGTTGACCGTCGACAGGCCGGGCAGGGCGAGGAAGTTGTTGACGCTCCTGTCGTACCAGACCAGCCCCCAGCCGAGGATCGGCCCCTGGCACAACCCCATGACGATAGAGGCCGAATAGTCGTATTCCTGGGTGCCCTTGCCGGCGCCGCCGCCCTTGCCCTTGATCCCGGACGATACCGGGGTCGCGGTGAAATCCTGATAGTCGAGCAGATTGCCGGCGACCCGCGTCGTCCCGTAGACGAGCGGGATTGCGCCGCCCTTCTGCGAGGTCTGAAACTGCAGCGAGCCGATCGCCGTCTGTTGTTTGGCGTTCGACCCGCCGCCGAGGATGCCGGTCATCGAGGCCCTCGCGTCGTTGCCAGCGTCAGCGACAGCTATCTCGGGCTGCGGCTTTGGCACTTCCGGGTTGCCGCGGCGCTGTGCGCCTCGCAAAGACATGTCAGAAGGGCGAGAAAAACCGCGCGGCTCGGCCTTGCAGCTGCGGCCCCGTGGCGTCCGCCCGGACAACGCCGGCGCTGTGCCAGGCGTGAATCAGCATGGGCCAGGCCGTGACGATCGCGCCATGCGCGAAGCAGCGCCCAAAGCGGAACAGGGCGACGTCGCCGGGCTCGGGCGCCGCCTCGATTTCCTGCGCGTAACCCAGAAGTCCTTCTAAGTAGCGCTCCACGCCGCGATGCAGGTGCCAATCCGGCGGGTAGAACGGGATTTCGACATGCGGGATCACGCCGGCCAATTCATAGATTTCGGCGAGCAGGGTCAGGCAGTCCACCCCGACTCCCTTGACCCGGCCCATATGGTGATAGGGCGTGCCGAGCCAGGTGACGGCTTCGGCCACGACCGAGAAGCGCAGCGTCACGGTGCAAGTGAGGCCAAGGCTGCCGAAGCTGCGGGTGCCATGACCACGTTGAGGTCCGCCGATGCCAGCATGTTGCTCGGCACGGCCGCCAGCGCCGCAGTGATGAAGGCGGCGAGCTGAGCCTGTGTCAGACCATTCAGCTTGGCCGTCACCACAACATTGAACGTCTCGTCCATCGGTATCTCTCCTCTGATTTAGACCGCGTTCTCCGGGGTCGGGATGAACGGCATGCCGCCGAAATGGATCTGGTTGGCGAAGGTGTTGGTGCAGGTCGAGAGCGTGTGATCGCAGCCGGGCAGGATCTCGAACTGGTCGCCCGTCGCGACCGGCGACAGAAAAGCGAGCTTGACCGCGATCGCTCCACCGGTCAGCGTCGAGACGGTGCGGCTCTGCCCGGCATTGGCGCCGGTGAGCCCGGTGACCGTGCCCTGGGTGAAGAGGGTGGGCGGCGTCGGCGCCAGGGTGCTGTTGACGACTGTCTGCGTCGATCCGGCGAGCGCGTCGAAGGTGACGGCTATGCTCGACCGGTCGAACTGGCACATCGCGTCGCCGAAGACATGGCTGCACGAGGGCTGCCACAGCCGGCGCGGCATCTGGATGTTCAGCAATTCGAGGTGCGAGCGGCATTTCATCTCGATCCCGGTGCGGCTGCAATCGAGGTCGGACACCTTCCCGGCGAACAGCACCACCGTCCCCGGCGTGGTCACCCCATAGCTCGGCATGAAGGCGCGCTCGAGCTGCAGGAGGGCGCCGTCGAGCTGGCCCTGCCAGGCCGCCTGCAGCCACGGTGTCGCGCCGATCAGATCGGTCGTTTCGGGATAGACCTGGACGTCGAGCTCGTCATTCTGGATGCCGACGGCCGTGCTGACCTTGGACCGCTCGAATTTGGGGCCGAGCGCAAAGACGCGGCCGGTCGTCGTATCGGTGATCGCCGTCGCCGCCGCCGAATAGAGCAGCTGGCCGCCGCCTTGCAGCGTAAAGGTGTAGAGGTCCGCCATGATGAATTCTTCGCTGCCGTTGAGCAGCGCGATCAGCGCCGGGCTGGCGGGTTTCATTGCGGCCACGCTGCGGCAGGAAGCATCCGGAAGAGCGCGTTTGCCGTGCCGAGCAGCCGGCTCTGCCTAAATGCGGATCGCAGCCCGGCGAGGCTAGCCGGCACGCCCTCAATCATGGCGCTTGGGGTGATGGACCGGCCCCTGCGGGTGCGATACCGGAAGGTCCGGGGGCAGCGGATGATGGCGCTCTGGCGCCAGGAAGGCCGAGTGGACGAAATTGTCGTCCTCGCGGCGCGACCTCAGATACTGATCCCACTCATGTTCGAGCTCGGGCTTGTTGCCGGCGAACTCGAGCACGCCCCAGGTGTTGCGCTTCAGATCGGTGATCGGGTCGAAGCCGTGACGCAGGAACATCTGCCACCGGCTCCAATATTGGCGGTTGACCTTTGCCCCGTGAAATCGATGCTCGATCGTGCCCGGCACATAGCCGATGCGCCCGTTGACGGCCTGGACCGCCCGCCGCTGCCAGGCTTCGAGCATGTCGCGATAGGTCCTCGACACGTCCGTGGGAAACGAGCGGCCGACGAGCCCCAACAGGCCGACGGCCTGGTGATGGTCGGCGGCACCCATGCCGCCATATTCAAACAGGCCGCCGATCAGGTTCAGGGTGTCGCGGCGTGATCGCCCACAGATAGCCGGGATGCGGATAATCGTGGCGGCCGCCGCCGCCGACCCAGAATTTGTGGAAATCCTGGCCCTCGCCGACGACGATCGGATGGCCGTGGACGTATTGGCGGCAGAACGAACGCCAATGATCCTGGTGCTGGTCGTCGGGTCCGAGGTCGTAGCAATCGGACCATGGCTGGACGATGCGGTAATGCTGCAGCGCGCCGACGGTTTCCTCGGCCCAATTCCGTCGGCGCGGAAACACGTCGCTGTCGGACCAGCAGACATATCTCGCCTCCGGGCGCCGCTGAATGCCGATGTTCAGCAGGCATTCCTTGGTCCACGCCCAGCTGTCGGCGCGCAATCCGATATGGGTGACGAGGCCCGGCAGCTCGCATTCGAACGGCGTTTCGCCATAGGCGCATTCGATCACCGTCACATCGGCGCCGAGCCCGTGCATGTGCCGCGCCCAATCGAGGTAGTGCCGATGGGGAACCCGCCAGCCGAGCGGATTGAACCGCGCGGTGAACACGTGGAGACGGCGATCGCTCATGGCCGCACCGAGATGAAGGTCAGTTTTTTCAACTGCCATAGCTGATACATAAAGTTCTCGAAGTCATAGCTGTCGTCGACGAAACGGCAGCGGAAGTAATAGGTGAAGTCGGCCGCGATCACGACGCCGCTGCCCGGCGCCGCGGCAAAGGTGACGAGGCCCGTCGCCGGGTCGACCGAATAGCCGGCCGGGCTCTGCACCAGCCCGTTGAAATAGACGGCGGTGACTACGTTGGGCGCCGGCATCGGCTCTATAAAGCCGATCGCGCCGCCGAACGATCGCACCAATTGGAATACATTGGTGCTGCCGTCGCCGATGCCGATCGGCTGGCCGGTCACGTTGTCGTCGGTCGGGTCGTCGTAGAGAAAGGTCGCGAACGCCCCATTGCAGGCCATGAAGAAGCCCATCAGGGTGCGCAAGTCGTTGTAGCCCGCCGCCGGCTGGTCGCGCAGCAGGTTGAAGACGGCGGTGAACTGCCACAGCGGATAGGGGTAATCGAGCGCGCGCAGCTCGCGCCCGGATACCGCGCGCTGGATGCGGGTCTGGAAGGTCGGCGTCTTGGTGACGCTCCACCCCTGCCCCGACAGCACCGGCAAGACGCCGATATCGGCCATCCCTAGATGCTCCGTCGATAGAGCCGCCAAGCGGAGGATGAGACGAGCATGCCGCCTAGCTCTGATAGAGGGCAGAGCCGTGGCGCAATGCCGTGTTCAATGCCTGCACCAGGGCGCTGCCGTTGCTGGAGAAGAGCCGTGCCACGCTGCCGGCATCGACGGCATTGACCCCGATATTGAATGTATGGCCGCCGCCGCCATTGGCGATCATGCCCTGGAGCCCGGAGCTGATGCCGGCGGGCAACACCATTTCCTGGCTGTGAAGCTGCGCCAGAACCCCGCCCGACCCGAGCTGCGGTACCGTCCAGCCGCCGGCCGCGCTCGGCACGATGCCGCCATGCTCGAAGCCAAGCAGACCAAACAGGCCGGTGAACAGGCCGCCGATGCCGCCAAACAGACCGCCGGCGGCGCTCGAGCTGGCGGCGCCGATGCCACCCCACGCATCCTCGGCGCCGCCGCCGAACAGGCCGGCGAGCGAGCCGCCGAGCAGACCGCCGCCGCCTGCCGCAAACGGGTTGCCGATCAGCCCGGAGATCCCCTTGCCGAAGAGGCCGCCGAGCAGCGGATCGAGCGCGCTGCCGAGAAGGCCGCCTGAGCCGCCGCCGCTGCCCGAACCGCCGCCGAGGCCCGGTCCCAGGATCGCGTTGAACAGGCTCTTGAACGCCGAGTTGAGCGTGTCCGTCAGCAGCGATTTGACGAGATCGTCGAAGGCCTGCTGGATCGTCTTGGTCTGCATGACCACGTCGGTCGCCAGTTTGGCGAACTGGTCCTCGATCGGGGTAATCGACTTCGACCAGGCATCCTGCGACGCTTTGGCCGCCTGTTCGTCGAGCGCCGCCTTTTCGGTCAGGTAGTTCTGATAGGCAACCAGTTCCTGGTTATCGACCTGGTCCTGGGTTTTCGCGTCGCCCTGGGCGGCCGCCAGCTTCTTCTCGTAATATTCCTGATCGAACGCCCATTTTCCGTCGAGCAGCGCCTGCTGCTGCGCCAGTGCGTCCGTGGCGCTGACGTTGCCGAGTTCGCGCTCGCTGTCGATCTCGGCCTTCTTGCGCTGATAGATCGCGTCGTCGACCTGCTGCGCCGCGGTCAATTTCGACAGCTCGTCGCGCTCGTTTTCAACCGCGAGCTGCTTTTCGAGGTTGTAGACCTGCGTCTCTACCGCGAGCCTTGCCTTCGACCCGGCCTGCGTCAGCGCCAGCTTATCTTGCCAGAATTTCAGCTCTTCCGCCTTGCTGTCGCCGAAGAAGCTGTTCTCGGCTTCGAGCTGCTGTTGCAACTCCGCACGCCATTCGCCAATCCGATCCTGGCCGCCACCCCCCAGAGCACCCGTAGACCCGCCGCTCCCCACGTAGGTGAAGCTCATTCCCTTGATCGGGGAGGCTTGCTGCGTACCCGTCATGCCGTGGCCCGGACCGCCCCCAGCTGCGGCAGTCGCATTTGGGATGACGTTGCCGCCGAGCGTTCCCGCGAGGCTCGCGGCATTCGCCTTCAGTGCGCCGAGCGTCGATCCGATCTGCGCCGCTGCATTGCCGATCCGCGACTGCGCCTGTTGGGCGCCGGCGCCCAGGCTCATGAGCTGCGCGCGCATCGCCTGCGTCGCGGTCTGGACCGAGCTCGCCGCCGCCTCCATCCCTGATTGGAGATCGTCGGTTTGGGCGGTGATGACGACGCTGGTTTGAATATCGGCCACGATCGCCTCTCAATAAAAATAATCGCGCCGGGCGCTCCGCCCGACGGCCAGGCGTGCCGCGAACGGCCAAAATCTGACTACACCGCTTTTTCGCGACGCCTCAATTCGGCGATGTCGAGGACGACGGGGGCGAAGCCGGCGTGAACGTCCCCAATGCCGAAGCCCGGCCCGAGCTCGGCGAGGAGTGCAGCAGGATCGGCGGGTGGAAACGCCGCGCCATCAGCCCCGAAGGGTCTCGGCCCAGGCGTGCGTTTGGCGGGGCCGAGACAGGCGGCCACCACGAGGTGGACCGGCGGATGAACAGCCCAATAGCCGCACAATTCCTCGAAGTCGCGGAGGGTCATCTGGTCGATTAGGGCATAGCTGTATCCGCAGGCGGTGGCGAGGAGACCGTAGATGTCGCCCCATTCGACCTCGCCACCGCCGCCGCTTCCCCCTGCTTCAAACCCGATCCGGTAAGAACGGCGCTGAGCACGGCACCGGCGTTACCAAGATCGAGCAGGTTCTCGACCGTCTCCGCTGTGATGTCGGGATAGTTGCGTTCCAATGCCGCGGTAACGATTTCGACAAGGATCCCGATCTGCGCTTCGTCCATCTCCGCGCCGATTTCGGTCAATTGGCGTACCTTTGGCATCAGACGGCGGAGCTGGCCGAGGGTCAGCGGCGGCACCGTCCAATCCTGTCCGCCCATCGCGACCGTGATGCCGGGGATCATTCGACGGTGCTCAGATAGCCGATGGTGCCCGAGGCATCGGCGAAAGCCATAAAATCGAGCTCCTGGATCGTCCAGTCGTCGATCTTGGTCGGCAGCGACAATTTGTTGGCGGTGCAGGCGTTGAGCCGCAATGCCGTGCCGCTGCCGCCGTAGGTCGTGTAAAACGTCGCCTTGAAGGTCGGTGTCGTGCCCATGATCTGGTTGGTCAGGGTCAGCTTGCTGCCGCTCGTCGCGACATTGTAGGTGTACGAGATCAGCAGCGCCGCACTCGCATCCGCCGCCGAGAAGGTGTACACCCCGGTCGCGAAATTGACCGAGTATTGCCCGGCCGCGGCGGGTGTGGTCACCCGGTTAAAGCGCCTGCCGGTCGCGGCATAGGTGACGCCCAGATCGTCATTGTACGTTGCCGCATTGGCGACGGTGACGCTGTACGGCGTCGAGGCCGGCACCGTCTGCGCTTCGTATTGCGCCACGGCGAATTGTCCGGTCGCCGCGGTCGTCCCGAAAAACAGGTCGGTGTAAAGCAGGCCGAGGATCTGGGCGAACTTCGCCTTGCCGCTGATCTTGCCCTGGCCGCGGGCGATCGCGACCGGGAATTGGAACTGGCCGTAAAGCTCCTTGTCGGTCCAGTCGAAATCGACCTGGATGTCCTGGAGCACGCCGAATTGGCGCGGGCCGATGCCGGAGCCGGTCACGTCGGTGCGTTCGCCCCAGACGGCCCCCGAGCCAAAGCTGAGCTGCATCTCAGACACTCCCTTTCAAAACTTTGTCCCCTGGGCTGTCCCCTCGGGCCTGAGCCAGGAGCCGCTTCAGGGTTTCCTTGGCGGCGTGCGCGACGTTCCAGGCCTGGGTGTCGCGCGCGACGGCCGAGCCCGGAAAATGGTCCTCCCACCAGCGCTCGAGCAGCGCGTCGAGAGCTTCCGGCTTGGACGGGCTGTCACCGGCCGGATTGTTGTCCTCCATCGCTCGTCTCCACACTTTCAGACACAGAGAATTTCGACTGGGACGATCGCGATCGCCTGGTCGCCGAGCACGCCCTCGTCGGTCTCGATCTTGCCGGCGATGTAGGCGTGCTGCACCATCTCGGGCAGTCCGAGGTTCTGGATCCCGGTCGCCGGCAGCGGCGCCAATGCCGTTTCGAGCGCATCGAGCAGCGGGTTCAGGATTGTCGCCGGTGCCAGGTATGGATCGCTCGAATGAACGTAGATGTAGAAATCTGCGTAGAGCGTCCAGACGATCGGCGCCCCCAGCACCTTGACCGTGGCACGGCCGCCCTTTTCGCTCATGAACAGCGCCGGCTGCTCGGTCGGAGCCGCATCGGCCCAATGCCGCAGCCGGCGGTTCGCGCTGGCGAAGCTCGCCGCGCCGGAGCCGAGCGTCCACAGCGCGGCATAGATCGCTTCGCGGATGATCATCGCGTCACCGCCACCCGCAGGGCTTCTTCAACCTCGGTGCCGATGTCGGGGGTCATGTCCTCGAGCGCCGAGCGCAGGAACGAGTGCTCGGGAAGATCCATCCGCCGGCTGTGCGCCCGCACGCTGATGGTCTTTTCGGCGATTTCGCGGCCGAAGGCCTCCCGGATGCGCCGCAGGCTTGCCCGGACATTGACGGTGCCGTCGAAGCCGTATTCCTGAGCATGGGCATAATCGAGGTCGGTGAACACGGTTGCCGTGAACGTCGCCGCGCTCTGCTCGACCTGGAGATCGATGCTCGATTTCAATGATCCGCTGCGGACCCTGAGCAGCTGGCCGCTGAGCTTGTTCTGCTGGACATTGCGCTGGAGATCGACGCCGAGCCTGGCGACAGCACGGGCGAGACCTGAATTGGCCATGTCCGGCATCGCCCGCAGCCGCGCCAGCGCCTGGTCGGCGCCGATGAGTTGGGACGCGATCACAGCGCGCCGATCAGGGTCGCCGGGTCGGTCGCGGTCGGCGCCAGCATCGGCGCATAGAAGGTGACCGGCGCTACCGCGCGGTATTGCTGCAGCATCGTCGTGATCGCGGCGCTCATGTCTTTCTGCGAGTAGGTCACGGTCTCTCCGCCGCCGATGGCCCTCGATACCTCGCCGATGCGCGTCCGGTCGCGGTAACGCAGCGCGACGAGCTCGATGCAGGCCTGGGCAATTTCGGGAGGCGTCGTCGTGTAGCCGGCTGTGTAGACGACAACGACGTTCTGCACCCGGCGGGTGAACCCGTAGCCGCGGACGGCAAGTTGCGTCGGGCTGAAAATGTAGCCGGCGGTCCAGCTCGACGAGCATGGCGGGACGGCGATGCCGTCGATCGTCAGCGACAGCACCGCCGCGACCGGGAAGCTGGCGAATTGCAGCCGGTGGCCGCCGGTGCCGTCCCGCACCTCGATATAGTCGGCTTGAGCGATCCGCCGATTGAGCCAGGTCTGGATGTATTGGCTCGCCGCAGTGATGAGGCGCGTCAGCATCGCATCGTCCGTCGACGGAAAAGCGCTCTGCCCGGTCTGCAGCCACGCCTTGACGTCGGCGAGGGTCGTCAGGTCGCCGTAGGCCACCGGATCATTCCTTCGCGGCTCGGGCGCCGGACCGCCGGCTGGGCGGCTTTGGCGCCGTTGCCGCAGTCGGCGAGGCTGGTGCAAATCCGTGCGCCAGCAATTCGGCCACCGCTGCGGCCGGGACGACCACGTCGCCGTTCTCGTCCCCCGGATATGCGCATCCGCCGTAGCTGCACCCGCCGGCGTCGTCGTGGTGCAGCCTGACCATGCCTGTCGAGCCGCCGCCCCGGGGCGAGCTTTCAAGGGTCGGTCCGGCGGTCGTTTTGGCTACGATGAACCCTCCTTTGCCGGTGAGAAACGGGACGGCCTCGGGCGGCACCCGCACGAGACCCTCTTCGTCGACGCAGTAGCGCGTGGTGCCGTGATTGGCCTCGTCCTGGCCGAACACGGCGCGCAGCGCTATCAGCTCGGGCATCGCAGCCTCCTTGGGATCAGCCGTTGGCGATGTTGGTGATCACACCCATCGCGAACGGCGCATAAACGGCCAGAACCTCTTCGGCGTAGACGCCGACTTGCCGCTGGCGGGTCACGATCGGCCAGTCGATCTGGTAATAGTCCTGCCGGGTCTTGACCTCGGCGACGTTCGGCACCTCGTTCGACTGGTATTGGATCGGCAGGTTCTCGGCCCAGCCGAGGATCGTGCCGGGCGGCACCCGCGGATGGATCCGGATCGGAATGCGCAGGCCGCCGTAGATGGCGAAGGGGTTATAGTAGAACTGCACCACTCCGGACGCGGTGAGCTGATACTCGCCCTCGCTGCCGTCGGCGGGCGTGTCGTAGCGCAGCAGCGGCCCGGAGCTGTTCGACAGCACCTTGGTGGTGATGTTTTTCAGCTCCTGGGAATTGACGTAAAGCACGGTCGGCGACAGCTCGAAGTCGTTCCACATGGTCTGGAACATCGTGTCGATCTCGACGACCGAGCCGCGCCCCGAGCTGGTCAGCGTCGTGCCGGTACCGGCCGTGCCGGTCGGCAGGATATTGACATAGGCATTCGACCCGGCCTTGAGGGCGGTCGTCAGCAACCCGTCATACGCGTAGCTCGGATTGGCCGAATTATCGGCAGTGACGGCCGTCTGCGGCTGGTTGCCGGTGCTGAGCGGGGCTGAAACCGCAAGGCTGTTGAGGGTCGTGATCGCCTGCAGAGTCTCGGCCCCGGTCGAGGTCGAGATGTACCAGGCATAAGCGACGGCACCTTGGATCGCAGTGACGCTGCAAAACAGGGTCTGGCCGCTGGTTATCGGCTGGCTTGCCTCGGCGCTGATGTTCGATGAGCCGCCCGACAACATGAAAGTCTTGTTGTCGACGCCGGTGACCGTCTTGGTGGTGGCGACACCGCCCGAAACACTGGAATTCTGGTAGCCTTCGAGGGTCAGCCCCACGACCTTGACGAAATAGGTCCCGGCAGGGAGCGTGCCGCCGGTGCCCGAAGCCGACAAGGTCGGGGCGGCCGGCGTGCCGAGCTGCAACGAGGCATTGCCGGCGAGGATCGCCATCTCCTCCTTCAGCATCATTTTTTGCAGCAGGCGAAAGGTCATCCGCGCCTGGATGTCTTCGAACTGCCGGCCGGCGGAGATCGCTTCGAAAGTCGCTGCGTCTTCCTCGCCGATGGTCACGAAAGTGGCCGATTTGCTGGAAGTCGAATAGGACATCTGGCCCGAGCGCTGGCCTTCCGGGACCCACCCCATGGCGTCGAAGCCGGAGCCGATGATGGCGTTCACCTGGCGCCAGTTGGTCGCCGTGCCGGTGCCGCCGCCGACCCGCGGCATGACGTTGCGGATCGGGGTCACGAAAGGATAGAGGTTCTTGGCCGGCGCCTGCAAATCGTAGGCGACGAGACCGGTCGCGGTCGAGATCGACTTGGCGAGCAGATCGTCCGGCTCGGCCAGAGCCCTCTTGAAGAGCTCCAGCGAGTCCTGGGTCATCGGATTCATGCAACAATCCTCCCGATAGGGGGGCAAAGAAAAACCCGCCAAAGGGCGGGCAGGGTCACGGCCTCCGGTAAAGTAAAAGGTTCGCCGCGAGGCCGAACGGAGCGTAGTCGGATCAGGGCAGGTCGTCGTGCGGATGCTGCGCGGCTCCGAGGCCGGGCGGATGAATGGGCCGGGCATGGCTGGCCTTGATCAGGGTCAGGGTCTGCTCTTCCCGGCTCATCCGGGCGAAGGCCGCCGCGAGTTCGTCGGACGAGACCTCGGCGCCGCCGCTATCCTGCTGCTTCGACACCGAGGTAATGCCTTTGGCGATCGTTGCCGGCGGCAGCGGCGTCCGCGCGATGTCCTCGACGCGTTTTCTCAGCTGGTCGAGGCGGGGCACGATATCCGCCAGGGTGGTCATCAGCGCGGTCTTCTCGGCGCGCTCGTCAGCCAACGCCTTCAGGAGGTCGTCCGAATGCGCGGCCTTGCCGGGCTCGAACCTCGTACCCTCGCCTTCCTCTTCGGCGCGGCCCGCGCCGTCGCATTGGGCGCCGGCCGCGACCAGATGATCGTGCGCCTCCGCCAGCTGACGCATCGTCTCCCGGGAATGGCGGGCGCCGAGCTTGGCCGCGGCGCAGCAGGCCCCGTCGGTCAGCTTGCCGACACAGTCATGCGCCAGATCCATCAGCGCCTGATGGCCTTTGCCGCGCTTGCCGAGCGCCGCGGCGATCATCTCGATCGTGGATTTCGCGGTGTCGACAGTGGCGTTCTCGCCCGGGTGGAACTCGGGCGCCGGCGGCTGCAGCATCGGCGGCCTGACCTCCGGGTTGCGGGCGGTATTGACCGTCGATTCCTCGGTCGGCGCGGCGCCCGCCGCCTCCAGCGCCGCGCGCGCCTGACCCATCTGGCCCCGTTCGCCGGCCGCCAGCCCGCTCATTTTCATGCACTTGTCGACGGCGTGCCAGGCAAGGTCGAGGAGCGCCTGATCGCCCTGCGAATGCTTGGCCTTGGCGAGAATCGCGACGGCGAATTTCTGCATTTTCGGACCTTTGCTTCGGCACAGATCGGCGACGCGGGCGGCGCCGGATACGCCGGCGGCCATGGCGAGGATGCCGTAGGCGGCCGGGGCGATCGGCTCGTCGTCGTCATCGGCATCGTCGAGGATCTCGCTCGTCTCTTCGGCCACCAGCGCGTTCAGAAAGCTGCACAACTCGGCAATGATCGCCTGCAGCCGCTCCGGCTGAGGCGAATCGTCGCCCTCGATGGCCGCCTCGACAGCGAGGCGCTCTTCGAGCCAGTCGAGGTCGAGAATGATCCGGGCGACGTGGCCGACATCCCACAGCGCCTTGCGCAGCGCGGCGCGTCCCAGATCGCGCTGCGCCTTGGCGCCGCCGTCGGCCGAGGGCGGCCCGTTCTTGTCGATCTTCTCCTTCCAGGCGGCGATGATCCTGGCCTTGATCCGATCGAGCTCTGCGCTCGTATATCGCTTGGCGTTCATCGGCCGATTGATAAAGTTCCAGGCAGCCCGGATGTGCCGCTCGGTATCGATCGGGTAGCGCTTCCTGCCGTCCTTCTGGTAGCCGGGGTCGGCATATTCGACCTCTCCGGAAGCCGCTTCGCCCTTGCGGCTGCCGGCTCTGTCGAGCGCTCCCTCGGCGGTTGCCATCGCCCTTTTCGCCGCGGCGATCAGACTTGCCTCGGCGCCGGTCTCACCCGGAGAGGCTTGTTGTTCGAGGCATCTGAGCGCGTCGGCTTTGGCGATGTGGCGATGTTCGGGCACGCCGCAGGCCCAGATCTGAAGCGGCGGATTGAACCGCGTCTCGGACATGACGGAACCTCCGGCTGCTTTCCAATAATCGAACACTGCCTCGGGGTTGGCCGGCCGATCGACCAGCGAAATCTCGTTGAGGACGAGACCGGTGATCGTCTTGTAGTCGGCCGGATCGCGCCGGGTCACTTGGCCGCCGATCGAATAGCCCTTGTAGACGCCCTCAACGACCTTGAGCCAGGCCTGGTCGTCGACGATCCTGGCGCCGATATAGAGCCCCTTATCGTCGACCCCGGCTTCCTTGGCGACGCCGACCGCAGAGAGCTGGTGCATCTCGCGGATATTGGCGAACTTCATGTAGTCGCCGAGCGCCGCGGTCAGCGCTTCGCGCTTGACGATTTCGCCCTGGTCGTCCTGGGCCTCGGTTGAGGCGTAACCCCAAACTTCGCGCCTTTCGGCATCGACTTTGGCAATCGGGAAATAGATTTTCATGCAGCGATTTCTGATTTGTGGGTATCGATCACGCACCCGGCGATGCACACAGCACCGACGAATTGAGGCTGATGACGCGGCCGTCGCTGAGCGTGACGGTTGCTTCCAGCACATAGGTGCCGCCGACCGCCGAGCTCGGCATGCCACCGACCGAGGCAATCGAGAAGTAGCCGGTCTTGTTCAGCAATGTGCCGGCGAGCGGATCGCGGATCGCGATCGCGGTTGCCAGCGAGGCCGACAGGATGCGCGACTGCGGCGCCGGGTCGGTCGCGGTCTGGTATGGCGACAGCGCGCAGGTCCAGCTCGTCGACACCATCGTCGCCGCGCCGATGTCGGCGGTGAAATCGAAGGCAAAATTATCGATCTCGCCGATCTCGATCGGATCGAATGCCGTCGGCAACCGCATGTCATCGCCTCCCGAGTATCCGCAGGCGTCCCGGCGTGACGATGAGCCGCCGCCGACCGGGAGAACGCAGCAGGCGCTGGAGCGAGACGAGCAGCGCCGGCGCCGCCAGAAATTCGATCGCGATCAGCGTATCGGTGTCCACGAGGATGCCCGTCGCGCCGAGCCATTCGATCGGATCGCCTGCAGCGCGTACCAGCAGCGTCGAAAACTCGCCGGCCGCCGGTGGATCGACCCGCAGCGCGGCCAGGGCCGCTGCCGGAAGCGCCGGGGCGGCTCGGAGAGCGCCGAGGAATTCGAGCGGCGTGGCCGCATCGGCAAGTGCCGTCAGCGACAGTTCCAACGCGGTGCCGGAACCGCGGGTCAGGACCGCCCCGAATTCGAGCGGAACGGCGCTGTCATCGCGGAGGAGCCGATTGACCTCGATCGGCGCGAATTCATCGGCAACAACCCCAACCGCTCCCGACCATTCGACCGGCAGCCCGAGATCGGCGTTCCGAAGAGCGGGGAGCTCGATCGGGACCGCGGCGTCACCCCTCTGCGTCGAGGAGAACTCTGTCGCGAGCGCATGGTCGCTTTTTTGCGCCGCCAGCACCTCGTTTGCCAAGTCGAAGCTGGTGACGACCGGCGTACCCCCACCACCTGTATTGATCGTCGCAGCAATGACATCCTGTGCCGGCGCGCCGCCCCAAAACATTGCCGCGACCTATGCCGCGAGCCCGCAGAGCACGATGCTCAGGACATCAGTATCGGCGCCGCTGGCGACGCCGCGGAACGCGAACCGCGTGCCGGCCGGAAAGTCGCACGGAATCGGGCCCCCATGTCCGTTGGCGATATTGGTCCAGGTGGCAATCTGGTAAAAAACCCGCTCGGAGCCCGACGCGCCCCAGCCGATGTCGAACGACGCGCGGAGCGAAGTCAGACCGCTGTTGCCCTTGCCGCGCCCATCCAGCATCCAGTAGAGCCCGCCGGCCCGGTTGGGCGATGAAGCCTGGATCTGGGCCCAGCCGGTTTGGGTCGTACCGGTCATCGTGATGCTGCCGGTCGGGTCCTGGCCGGTCCAATCGGTCAGGGAGACGACGCGGCTGAAACCACGGGGGCGCCGGCCGTCGCCTTGATAGCCGCAGATCGTCATCCACTCGGCGACACTCGTGTTCGGGCCGTAGAGCTTGGCTTTCAGCACCGCGCCCTTTGGCACCGCGACGGCGAAATCGACAGAGCGCGCGGAATAGACGTAAGAGCCGTCGATGAAATAATCCGCGACTATCGCCTCGTCACCGCCGCCGTTGCCAGCCGTGATCGTAACGCGCGCCTGCGTCACCGACGTGCTGGTATATGGCTGAAAATCAACGATGAACCCGTCATAGTCAAAGCTCGTTGTGCCGATCGTCGTCAATGTTCCGTAGGCACCACTCCCGGAGGTGACGAGGGTGCCGATCGCACCCGACAGTCCCAGCGTCTCGAAACGGGTCGAACACGCCAGCGCGTTGCCATAACCCACGGCTCACGTTCCGTTCAAATTGAGCACCGACCACTGAAAGGCGCGGTCGGTGCCGGCGGTTTGTTTCAACGTGACTTTGAAGGCGACCGTCGCCGGCCAGGCAGGAAGCGGCGGCAACACATCGGTCTGCTTGTTCGCGAAGCTGGCATAGAACGCCTGCCCCTCGACGTCCGAGCTGTTCGCCTGATCGTAGTAGCGGATCTCAACGATATCGCCGTCCGCCATATTCGACAGGTTGATCCGCGCCTGGAACGTCCCGCCTTGACCGAGGGAGGTCGATGAGGCGAGCGTGTCCTCGCTGCCGTCGGCGGTTTGGCTGCCCTGCGCCGGGTTCGGCGACAGCAGCGTAGTGATGACGGGTCCGGTCATTCTTGCTGTCCGTCAAGCAACGAGCAGGATCAGAGCCGCCCCGGCGACGGCAGCAGCTAGAACCAATGCGGTGAAGATCACGTCGTCGTCCCTTGGATGCGCAGATCCGCCGCGCCCTTGTAGGCCGCAGTGCCGGCCGGCAGGGTCAGCCGCAACCACACGCCCTGCGCGCCGGCGCTGTTGGGCACCGAGCCCGAGGGCAGGTTGCCGGCGCCCGGCACCGGGACGAAGGCCGGCTGGCTGACGAACGAGCCGGCGCCAGAAGCCGGAGCGGTCTGGCGGGTGGCCGTCGTGTTGGCATCGGCGAGCGCCGTGCACAGCGCGATGTCCAGCAGCGCGCCCGAGGGGAGGTTCGGCGTCTCGCTTGCGATCTCGCTCTGTACCCCGCTCAGCGCCGTCGCGGTGTTGTTGTTGACGACAAAAACCTTCTCGTAAAAAGTCCGGGTCGAGCCGGTCGGCACATCGGCCGCAGCGGTCGAGAAGGCGCGGATGATACAGGTCACCTTGTTCGGCGAGATCTCGAACATCATCCCTTGCAGGATTTTGTAGGTCGAGGTGGCGTCCGGGACAGCGCCCCAATTTTTCCCGACCGCCACGACATCGGTGCCGTAGCCCGAGGTGGCAATGATCTGAGCGAGCTGGCTGGCGCCCGTCCCGCCCTTGATCCAAATCATCTGCCCGGCCGAGACGCCGGTGCCGTCGCCCGATTGCAATTTGAACAGAGCCGGCGTGGTTCCGGCGGCATTGGCCGAGCCTGCCTGTGCGGTGTGCACGGTTGTGTCGGTGGTGACCGAGCCCGAAGGCAATACGCAGGAATGCGCCGCCAGCGCCACGTCGCCAACCGCAGCCGTGCCGGCTACCGTGGCGATCGGCTTGGTCGCGCCGCCCCCGCCGGAGATCGCGGCATAGAGGAGCCGCTCGAGCGATTGCGAGCCGGCGACCCAGGTCTGGCCGTTCAAGGTCAAGCTCTGGTTCTGGATCACACCCGTCGCGTCACGGCCGTAATAATGGCATTGCGTCGCGGTATCGCTGGCCGAGGATGAAATCACGTCGACCGTGCCGGTCGGCGTGATGTCGTAAAAGGCGACGCGCGTGGTGAAATCGACGGCACCGCCGACGATGACGCCATCGGCCTCCGGCATGTCGATCGAGCCATAGGTCACCAGATCCGAGGGCAGAACGCTCATCGGCGACTCCTTTTGCTTTCTCGTCTGATTGAGGCGTCAGATCGATCGACCGCCGGCCGGGCCACGGCCGATCTACATGAAATTCAGCGGGCGAGATCCGGCGTCAGGTCGACTGCTTCCGGCGCAGCTGGCACCGGAGGATTCGGGCGCTGCGGCTGTCGTCAGCTCCTCGGCGCAACACCGCTCAGAGGAACCGGTCCCTGCGCGGTCAGGAATAGGGGCTCGTCGCCGCCCTCGACCGGGGCAAGCCCGAGCAGGATGCGCGCCTCGTTCGGGGCGTAGATCCCGGCCTTGACATAGGTGTCGAGAATGCTTGCCTGGTCCTTCGGGTCCGTCGCCCGCACATCCGACCAGACGAATTCGAGGTCCGCATGACCCATGCGGTCCTGGATGACGGTGTCGATCAACCGCTTGATCCAGTTCGACAGCGGCGCCAGCCCCTCTTCGAGGGCTGCCTCCTGCGCCGTCTGCGCCGTCGCCCGGTTTACCTGGGGCGTGAATGCGGTGGGCGGCAGCGAGAAGGCGTAGCACACGATGCGTGCCAGCCACTCGTCGAATTCGTCCTTGTACGGCGCCTCCTTGAAGGCCTGGTACTTGGCTCCGGTCGGCGCCCAGATGAGCCGGGTGCGGGTGCCGGTATTGCCGGCGAGGATCGAATTGAACCATTCCTGAAACTGGCGAATCTGCTCGGCGTTCCAGCCATCCGGCGCGTTCACGAGCCCAGGCGGAACATTGCCCTCGGTGAAGTGCTGCAGCTGCATCACCTGGCGGCGCAGCCCGATGTTGATCGTCATCACGATCTGCTCGCATGGCCCGAACCCATAGGCCTTATGCGGACGCTTGTTTCGCGGCAGATAGAGGAGCTGATCGGTCGTCAGCAGGCGCCACGGGCGCCCATGGATGACCTGCTCGTAAGCCGGCGCCGGCGGTCGCGGCCGCCGCCCGGTGTCGTCGATCAGCACCTTGATCGTCGAGCCGTCGACGATATCGAGGCCGATGATCTCCCCGCCACGGTCGCGGCGCAGCTCGAATGTCGGCGCGTCGAGCACCAGCAAATCCTCGAGTGCTTCGCGCAGCCAGGTGGCGAACGGCTGATCCCCGTCGGGCTTGCGCCAGAATTCGGTCAGCTTGTCGATACGCGCCGGCGCGTCGGCCAGGGGGTGCTTTTCGTCACGCGACCTGATTGTCCACTCGAGCTTTTCGATCTGGTCCTTGCGCGTTTCGATAGCGAGCCGGGTGATATCGTGGTTCTCGGCCAGTGCACGCAGCTCATGAAAGCCGATCGGCTCGTAAGAGCGAGGCGTGTAAATCGTGTTGTAGCCGACCGGAAAATTCCACAGACGTACCCGCTCGCGTTCGGGCGGGACCAGCGGATAGCCAGGTGAGAAAATCCCCTGGTCCGGCTGGAACACATCGCGGAACTGGGTGATGTCGTTCTGCGTGCCAAACCCGCCCCAGCTGTAGGAGGCAAGCGAGGTGCGCTTTCCGCCGGATGGAGGCATTGGACTACCTCGGAAAACCATGCGCGCCGCCCCGCGGCGGGATTGCCGCCGCTGCGGCGCCGACCAGTTCAGACATCATCTCGTCGTCCGGGAACACCAGAAAGCCGAACGGGTTCTGCAAGAGGCCGTAGATTACCGAATCTGGCAGTATCGCATTCCACGCGGCCCCGAATAGAACCACACCTTTCAGGTAATTATTCTGGTTGGTGCCGCCGACGACCGAATTTGCGAAATTGATTTCGTCCCACTGGTTGACGGCCTTCGCCGGTCCGGTGATGGTGCTTTTGGCTTCGTCAAAGAATAAGGCGGCAGAGCCAGTCGTATAATTCAAAGTCATGGCAGCGGCAAACGGCTGTCCCAATGTCACCGTTTGCGAAAAATTTCCGGTCGTGGTATTGGTCGTTACCCAGTCCAGAGAGAAATTCGACGCGTTCGCGGCAATCTGCATCGACGCCCGGCGGAGGACCGCATGCCCCTCGATCCCCATCAACGTCTGCGCGCTCGCCTGCTGAGCGTTGAGCTGAGCGACGACGAGCATGGTCTGCTGCGACGGGCTCGCCGACCAGGGTCCCCGGCCGGCACCGACGGAGGTATTGATGTATTGCGAGCTGCCGTTGAAGCCGCAGCCCTGGCCGGCCATCGTGAGGGCCGGGCTGAACGCGGCAAATTGCGTGCGATAGGGATACCCCCGCAATGAAAATCCCCATAACGGCGCGCCTGCAGCGCCTTGATTGGGGTCGTAGGCCGACCCGTCTAGGTGCCACGCATCGGCGAGAAACTCGGTGATCGGATCGGCTGCCAGACGCGGAAATCCCGGTGGCCGATAGAGACCGCGGAACGGATGCATCTCGAGCTGGAGCGCGCGTGCGGCAGGCGGCGCGGCCAATCCGGCGCCGCTCGCAGCGAGCCCGGCCAGAAACCTCCGTCGGGTCGGATGCATCAGTACTGCACCGCGGTCGGTGCAAGGACAATCGTATTGCCCGCGGCGTTCAGCGTTTGCCCGCTGTTGTTCTGACAAAGCAGCGCGAATTTCAATGCGGGCAACCGTACCAGCCCCTGCGACAGAAACACGTTGGTACCGACGAGCACTGCGGCGGGAAGGGGAAAGACGACATCGGGCGCGCGCGGCGGCGCCGTGACCATGCTCTCGAACGTCGCGCCGTCGAGCGATTGCAGGAACCAGCACGAAAGATTGCCGCCGGTTTGAAGCGCCCCGGCGGTGGCGCCCAAGGTAAGCGCCATCGGCGCCCAAACCGCTTGCGCGGTATTCGCATTGCTGAAGACGCCGCTCGAACCGCCGATAGTGCTGACGGCGACCGACGCCGAGGCCAACGAGTTGAGCTCAGCGCTCATCAACGTCACCGCCGGTGCATAAAGGCCGCTGTTTGAAGGACCCGGCTCCCAGAGAAACGGCGTCGCCGCATGGACTGGCAACGCCGTACAGAGAGTCACGAGAACTATCGGCAATAACCGCATTGTCAGTTCACCCAGGAATTGCCGCTGTTGTCGCAGGTTATGGCACGCGCGTCATACGGCGGTGATCCCGGCGTACTCGCATTCATGACGAACGCGGCGACGCCGTCTATGGTCCCCGAAGCCGGGGTCAGGGTAATCGGCTTGGCCGCATCGCTGCCGCTGCCGTCCTTGACCAGGAAGGTGAACCCCGGCGAGCAGCTGTAGTTGATTACGGTAGCTGCAGGAGTTGTCTGGTCGATCACGATCAGATAGTCAGTCGATACCGATACCGACACCGGGCCGGCCGCCGTCACTACCCGGATCGGGACGAAGAGCGATCCGCTCCACGTCGATGTACCGGAATAGGTGTTGTTGCCCGAAAAGGTGGTGTTCGCGGTCAGCATCGTCGGCAATCGCACCGCCGCCAATGTTCCCGACGAGATGTTGGCCGCATTGGTCGCATCGACGGAACAGGAGGCCGCCGCATTCGACAAATCGGCGCAGCCTGGTTGTGAAGCGTGCGGCGCGCCCGCCGTCGAGATGCTGTCGAGCCATTCATGCGAGACGGCGGCAAGGCTTTCGATCCCGCCCAGGCTCGCTGCTCCGGGCGCCGGCAGGTCTGCACCGGCGATCGCCCGCGGCGCGACGGCGCCGGCCAAGCCGCTCGGCGACGCCAGGAACTGGTTTGCGACCTGCGAGACCCCGGTGACGGCCAATGTTCCGCCGGTCGTGACCGGGGTGCCGGTAACCGTCAGCCATGATGGTACGGTGAGCGCGACGCTGGTGACAGTGCCGGTCCCTGCGGAACTCCCGCTGTCTTGAATTTGACCGTTGCCGGCCCAGGTCGCGACATGGCCGGCGGTGACCGAACCGGATTGGCTGACACCGCCGCTGCTCGCACCCGGTCCGTACTGGACCGACTGCGCCCAGGCCGGTGCCACGCCGAGCAGGGCAAGGGCGCCGGCGACGACGCCGATCCTCATTGCGCGCGCGCCTTGAAAAAGGCGGTAGCGCTCGCTGTCTTCGTGAAGCATCCGGTCGAGCTGAACACGACGACGATCCCGACCGAATAAATGTCCGGCGGGCCGTCAAAGGTGATCGAAATTGTGCTGTTCGCCGGCGCCGTGACGCATTCGATCGGATTCACCGCGCCATCGGCGGGCGCCGTCGTCGCATTGAACGTCATCACATAACCGGCCGTTGCGCCGGTGGTCGCGTAGAGCGAATAGAGATTGCCCGGTGCGGCCTTGATCAGGTGGCTCGATTCAGGCATGGCAGAGACGACCGGAGCGATCCCCGGCTCATATGCCTTTGCGTGCTGTATGCCGCAGCCGAGCGCCAGCAGGCACAGGACCGGAAAGACCCGTCGCGTCATCCCCTCAGAACCCCGATAGTGCAGCGCGCTTCCACGTGTTCGGCGCCGTGCAGAAGTAGAGGTAATTGCTGTCGGCCTGGAGCTGCCCGGTATTGCATGCCGCCGCGCTCGAAGCCGGAGTGCCGGGTGAGATCAGGCCGCCGAAATCATTGATCGTCTGCGGCGTCGCCGCCACGACACGGAAGTTGCTGCCGTCGAAGAGCAGTTGCACGAACTCGTAATTCTGCCCGGCGGCGAGCGTCAGCGACGAGGTCGACACCCCGCCCCGCGCCGGCTCGAGAATTGCGCCGCCGGAAACCCCGTTGACCTGCACCGACATCGTCTTGCTGCTGTCGGTCGCGAGCCCGATCGTCCAGCCCATTGGGATCGACGTGACCGGCGGCAGAGTCACCGCCATATAAGAGAGCGGGCTGTTGTAGCTCGAAATGACGTTGCCGTTGTCGGCGACGCCCGCGCTGTAGCCGCTGGCTGCCGGGAAGCTCCAATGGCTGATCGCGGAGGCGCCGATCATGCCGATCGCCTGTGCCGTCGCCGGCGTCGCCTGGACGACCCTGAAATTACCGCTGCCGTCGAACTGCAGCACCATGAACTCGTAGGCGCCCTGGCTGGTATTGGCCATCGTCACAGCGGTCGAGGTCGCGCCGCTGCCGGGCCACAGGATGTTCCCGCCGGAGATTCCGTTGACCTGAACCGAGAGCGGCTTTGCGCTGTCGGTCGCAAAGCCCATGCTCCAGCCATTCGGCAGGCCCGTCGTCGTCGGCAGGGTCACGGTCAGGCCGGATGGCGTGTTGAAGCTCGACAGGACGTTGCCGTTGTCGGCGAGCGTCGCGGCATATCCCGCGCCCGACGGGTAGAGCCAGTTGCTCGGCCATGGCGGCGGCTCGAAGCCGTTCGCCAGCCGGGTGTTGCGGGTCGACGAGACGACCCGCCAGTTGTTTCCGTCGGATTGAAGCTTGACGTACTCGTAATTGCCGGTGCCGAGCGTGATCACCGGCAGAAACTTGTTGCCGAGTACGATGCTGCCGCTGGGCGCGGTGACCGTCATGCCTTTGCCGTTGTCGGTGGCGAAAGCCATCGACCAGCCCGGATTGACGCCGGCGATCGGCGGCAACGTGACCGCCATCGACGCGCCCGGCGCGTTGAAGCTTGAAATCGCCATTCGATCGTCGATCGGAGCCGCCGTATAGGTCGCCGTCGTCGGAAACATCCATTGCGTGCGCGAACCGCTGCCCTGCACCGTGACGCCAACCGAATTCGGGCCGAAATTGATGGTGGCGCCGCCGTAATTCGGATTGATCAGCACATTGCCGATCGATGCGGTGGCGTTAACGGCGGTGACGCAATCGAAATAGGGCGATACGAACGTGTTGAGCCCGTTATGATTGAAGGTGATCGACAGACAGATCGGCGATGCTTCGAGGTCGAGCCCGGAAAACGTGTTGCTGAAATCGAAGCCGTTTTCGAGCACCACGGCGCGCCCGCCGGTCGCGGAGGCTGTGCCGGCGCCGGAGATGCGCGAAAACTGCGTCTGCTCGAACGCTATGCCCGCCGCTCCGCCAGCGCTGTCGCACACTGCGAAAATGTCGGCGTCGAGCACATAGTTGAATTGACAGCCGCCGGCCGCGGCGCTGCTGCTCGCATTGTTGACGATCAGCTGGTCGATCTTGGCCGAGTTGTGCGCGTCGGAGAAATCGCTCTTGCCGAACACGACCGCATAGGCCGGCGTCGCCGCATTGACGAAGAGGGAGCCCTCCTCCTTGAAATAAAAGCAGCCGGTCGGGCTGCCCGTCGTGCCGCCGCCGCACTGGATCTGCAAGACCGGCCCCGAGGCGATCGCCCGCCCATCGATGACAGCCCCCCGCGAGATCAGGCGAAAGCCATTGGTCGCCTGGCCGGCGTAATCGATGGTCAGCTCCGAGGTGACCCGATAGGTCCCGGCCGGAAAATGAACCGGCCAGTTACCGGCGACCGCGCTGTTGATCGTCGTCTGGATCGCGCTCGTGTCATCGTGGCTGTCGTCGCCGACCGCGCCGTTGCAGCGTATGTCGATCCAGGGACGGCCGCTGCACATCAGCACATCGCCGCCGAGCGTCGCGGTGCCGGTCGTCGCCAAGGTCGAAAAGCTGCCGGGAGACTGGGCGAAGCCCGGTAGCGCGGTCCCCAGGCCGAGCGCGAATGCAGCGCTGCCGAGCAGCGTCTTCATCACCACCGCCGCGCCGCGAAGGCCTGGCCGGTCGTGCCGCCGTAAAGGCTGACTGCGCCCGGCGGCTGGTAGCCTGAAGGCGTGGCGAACACCGTGCCGGCCGCGATCGGTACCGCCGCGCCACCGGATGTCGCGGTGCCGACATCCGACACGTACAGGGGTGCCGACGAGTTGTTGGCGACGAGGTAGCCATTGATCGGTGCGATCCCGCCGAACAGTGTCTGCGCGGTGCCGCCGGCCGCGACCGTGCCGCTGCCGTCTAGCGCCGGGAAACCGGCGGCGTTGATCACCGGAAGGGGCGCCGTGCTGGCGACGGGGGTGGCGATGCCGCCGACGACGGCCGCGGGAATGTGGACCGGCACGAGGTTGCCGCTGCTGTCGAGCCCCGTCGAGATCGACTGCGTCGTCGTGTTGGCATCTTTGACCAGGAGGGCCACTGACAAACTCCTTCGAAGCAGAAACCGGAATTGCGGGACGCTACCTCGGCGGCGCCGAGTTCCGTTCGGAAAGCGCTAGCGGGCGCGCTTCGCAGGATCGGGTTCCAACAACTGACCGCTGAGCCGCCGATAGACCTCGTAAATTCCTTCGCCCGCCATCGGCTCGACCAGCAAATCGGTCAGCGCCCAAACCAATGCATCAACTCGGTCGGGAGAATACCCTGCCGCTTGGACATCGAACTCGCCTTGCGCTCCACGGCTGAAACCGCACATCTGATCTTCGAGCTGCGGGAAGGCGCCGAAATGGTGCACCCGGCCCTGCTCGTAGAGTGCGGCAACCGGCTCTGCTCGAGTTACCTTGCCGCGCGAGGCGTGGACAGCCGCAAAGGAAACGTTGGGATCGATCATGCGCAAGGTCGCCTCGACCATCTCGCCACCGTTGTTGACTTCGGCTACGATCCGGTCGGCGCGGTGCGTGCGATAGGCTGCGATCGCCGTCTTTGCCCATTCCGTCGGCGCGTAGCGGCCGGACGCGTCGGCGAGCAACCAGCCGTGGCCCTGCCCATCCTTGCCGGCAACGATGATGCCGGTCTCGTCGGCTGCCTCGCCCGATGTCACCGCCGGGTCGATCGCAACCACCACCCGGGCCAATACGGGAAATGTGCCCGCGCGGCACCCTTCGATGACGGCGCGCGTCCATAGTGCGCCCGGCACGTCGTCGAGCAGTTCGGCGTCGAGTTCCTGGCGACCGAGTCGGGTCCCTTTGTATTTGCGGACGATCTGTTCGACGAAGTCGGGCGCGAGATTGGCCCGGTTTTCAAACGTGGTGCCGCGCGTCAAGACGGCGGTGCTGTCCGCCATGAGACCCCGGATCAGCCGGGTCGGCCGCGGTGTCGTCGTCACCACGACGCGCGGGTCGGTCCCGAGCCGCAACCCGAACATCAGCATGTCCCAAGCCTCGGGATAGCGCCAGCTGCCCAGTTCGTCGCACCATGACATATCGTGTTGCGGCCCGCGCAGCCGCTCGGGCTCGTCGGCGCTGTAGAGCGTGGCGATCGCCCCGTTCGGCCAGGTCAACCGCCGTTTCGACGGTTCGTACCGGGGCCGGTCCCAGGACGGCGACACCGCGAGGACGCCGCTTTCGCCCTCGACCATGACGTTGCGTGCGTCGGCGGCGGTCGGGGCGACCAGGGCGAGCCGGCGCGCATTTCCGGATCGCACCCGCGCCCGCACATATTCTGCGCCGGTGCGCGTCTTGCCAAATCCCCGGCCGGCGATCAGCAGCCAGATCCGCCAGTCGCCGGGCGGCGGTAATTGACTGGGCCGTGCCCAGAACGGCCAATTACAGAGCAGCGCGCGCGCCTCGGCCTGGCTCAGCGCAGCGACGAGATCATCCCGCAGCGCCTCCGGCAGCGAGGCGAGCCAATCGGCGTGCAAGCACCTCACGCGCGTCCTCCGCAAGATCGGCCGGCGCGCCGTCCTCCGGCCGCTGGGGCGGGCGCACGAACATTCCGAGATGCCGGGCGATGGCGTCGAGCGCCGCCTTTTTGTCGTAAAGCTTCACCCGATAATTCCCGCCACCGGCACCGGTGATTTCCGAGATCGCCGCGGCGTCGGCATCGCTCAGCGCCTCCGGCGTCTTCAGGACGAGCCCGTCCGGTCCCCAATCGGCGACGCGGCGCAGATCGGCAAAGGCGATCCGCGCATATTCCTGCAGCACCCGCTCGGGCGTCACCCCGAGCCGCGCGGCCCGCTCGGCGATCTCGTCAGGAGCCGTAGCCGATGCGGCACTGCTGTCCGGCTCGATCGCCGGATTGCGGCGGCGCTTACCCGGCACCGATCGAGCGGCGGGCCGACGACCGGATCGAGATGCCAATGTCGATGCTCTTATCTGCGTTGCACGCTGGCCGTCCTGTCCACCGAGACCGGCCGCAAACACCGGACGGCCAACTCCGCCGCTCGCAATTCAGGACATTGCTGACGGTTCGGAAATCCTCAGCCGACGGCGGAAACACTTCCCGGGTGAGGGGCGATGGCGCCGTCCCGCTTGCCGCCGGCCCCGGCACCGACCGCGTCGCCGCCTTTGCCAATTTCGACAATTCCTATCATATCGATCCGGATTTGTCAACCATAAAATCTGAATTCCGCAACAAATCGCCACGGCGATGATGCGCCTCGAGCGCCCCAAGCGCGGCGATCAGGATGCCCGATGCTGCCTCCTGGCTGACCCGGCGCCCATTCCAGCCTTGCTCGAACGCCCATTCCTTCAGCGAGCGCTCCCAGCCGACGACGTGCCAAAGACATGAACCACCGGGCGAGCCGAGGCCGCCGATTGCGAGGATGGCGCGCCATACCCACTCGCGGGCGCCTTCGATCCGCAAGCCGGGGTCCTCGCCGCTTCTGAGGGGCGTTGCCGCGCCATTTCTCAGCCGCGACAAATCGAGGGCGCGCAGCGGGTCGAGCTGCGCCCTGGCAAAGCGCGCGCGGAAATCCTCTCCAGCTTGACGCATCCCTGCGGTGATCGAGCCGCGGCGTTCCATCGCCGCCAGCGTATCGATAGCACGATAGGGCCGTGCCGATCCGCCCGAATCGTCCGCGATCGGCCGGGGAAGGCGCTCGATCAAGCCATGCGCGCGGCGTTCCGGTGTCGGCACGTTCCCGCCCTCTGCGGCGGGAAGGGTGCTGATGCGGCGAGAATGCGGACGGATCATGCGGTATATTTGGTACAAAACGAGAACATATCGATCACGAAAAAGCCCGGACAATCCGTTCCAATTTTTCGAGGAATTGCCGCGACGGCCCGGTGCCGTCGCGAGCGTGGCGACCGCCGACGACGCGCGCGAGCACTTCGACCTCACGCAGATGCCGGGCCTCCGTGGTCGTGCCGGAAGCGACATGGCAGAGCGCATGATGTCGAGGACAATAAGGCGAGCCCGGCCGGCAGGGCGCGGCGCAAGTCCGACGGTCGCCGCCCCAATCCAGAATATAGGCGCAGCCCGGGTCGTCGTGGCGCTGCACCGGCCGCGCCGACATTGGAAAATCCGCCATCAGGCCTCCCTTGCCGATCGGACACTCTTGTCACGATCGCATCGGGATGATAGCATGATCCGGATCGTTGTCAATATATAAATTATGTGATTCGCATCATGGATCCGTCATGGTTCCACCAGGCCCTCGCACGAAGCGGCGCGTCGCAGGCCGATCTCGCCCGCCATTTGCGCCTTGCCCCTTCGGCGGTTTCCCGCATGCTCAAGGGCGAGCGTCAGATGAAGCCGCTGGAAACGGTGCAGATCGCCGGCTTTCTCGGGGTGGCCCCGGAGGAGGTTCTGAGCCGCGCCGTCGGCAACGGAGTTCCGGCGTCGGACAGCGAACCGCCCCGGCGGAGCCGCGGCCGTCCGCCCGGTGCCGGTTTGGGGTCCGCCCATGGCGCAGACCAAATCCCGGTTCGCAGCGGCGGGCGCGGCGGCACCGATCAGGAAATGTTTCTCAATGACCCGATCGGATCGACGCCGCGCCCCGCCAATCTCTCCGGCGTGCGCGAGGCATACGCCATCTACATGGTCGGCGACAGCATGGAGCCGCGCTACGAGCAGAGTTGGCTATTGCACGTCAACCCGTTCAAGCCACCGACCCGCGGCCGTGATGTTGTCGTCTACAAAAGGGGAAACGTTGTCCTCATCAAACAATTTGTCGGCTGGGAAGGCGATACCCTGGTGCTGCGCCAGCTCAACCCCCCCGAGACATTGCGCATTCCACGCGGCGAGGTGCGCGAATGCCACCTCGTGGTCGGCGCCGACCAGGAAGGATAAGTCCGGCAGATCGTCGGGCGCGAGCCGAAACCCGCAGCCGACGAGGACGGTCAGGCAGCCTTGGCCGTGATCACATCGCCGATCGCCAGCCCCTTGTCGTTCGCGCTGACATGGACTGTCGATCCGTCGGGAATGCGGCCCTCGAGGATCTGCTGCGCCAGCGGGTTCTGTAATTCGCGCTGGATCGCCCGCTTCAACGGCCGCGCGCCGTAGACGGGGTCATAGCCGGCGGTGGCGAGCCATGCACTCGCCGCCGCGTCGATTTCGAGTGCGATCTTGCGCTCGGCGAGCAGCTTTTTCAGCCGCTCGAGCTGGATTTCGACAATGCCCCGCATATCCTGTCGCGACAGCCGCCGGAACAGCAGGATTTCGTCGAGGCGGTTCAGGAATTCCGGCCGGAAGGCAGCGCGCACCGCCTCCATCACCGCCTCGCGCGCGACCGACACGTCCGCCGTCTCGGGCAGGCTCGCCAAGGCCTCGCTGCCGAGGTTCGAGGTCAAGATGATCAGCGTGTTGCGGAAGTCGACCGTGTGCCCCTGGCCGTCGGTCAAACGCCCGTCATCGAGCACCTGCAACAGGACGTTGAAGACGTCCGGATGCGCCTTTTCGATCTCGTCGAACAAGATGACCTGGTAAGGGCGGCGCCGCACCGCCTCGGTCAAGCTGCCGCCCTCGTCGTAGCCGACATAGCCGGGCGGAGCGCCGATCAGGCGCGAGACCGAATGCTTCTCCATGTATTCCGACATGTCGATGCGGATCATGGCGCTCTCGGCGTCGAACAGGAACTCCGCGAGCGCCCTCGCAAGCTCGGTCTTGCCGACGCCGGTCGGCCCGAGGAACAGGAACGAGCCCATCGGCCGGTTGGGGTCCTGCAAGCCGGCGCGGGCACGGCGGATCGCATTCGAGACGGCGACGACCGCCTCGTCCTGTCCGACCACCCGACGCCGCAAATTCTGCTCCATGCCGAGAAGCTTCTCACGCTCGCCGGACAGCATCTTGTCGACCGGAATCCCGGTCCAGCGCGACACCACCCCGGCGATGTGCTCCTCGGTGACGGCCTCCTCGAGCATGCGCCCGTCTTCGGCCGCCTCGACATGCTGCAGTTTGCGTTCGAGCTCGGGGATCACGCCGTAGGTGAGTTCGCCCGCCCGGCTCCAATCACCGCGGCGCTGCACGATATCGAGCTCGGCGCGTGCCTGGTCCAGCTGCTCTTTGAGCTTCTGCGCACCGGCGAGCTTATCCTTCTCGGCGCGCCATTGTGCGGTCAGCTCGGCCGAGCGCTGCTCAAGCTCCTCCAGCTCCTTGACGAGCTTTTCCAGGCGGTCGCGCGACGCCCCGTCGTTTTCTTTCTTCAGAGCTTCGCGCTCGATCTTGAGCTGGACGATGCGGCGGTCGAGCTCATCGATCGCCTCGGGCTTTGAATCGACCTCCATGCGCAGCCGCGAGGCGGCTTCGTCCATCAGGTCGATCGCCTTGTCGGGCAAAAATCGGTCGGTGATGTAGCGGTTCGACAACGTGGCAGCGGCGACGATCGCCGCATCGGTGATCCTGACGCCGTGATGCAGCTCGTATTTCTCCTTGATCCCGCGCAGGATCGAAATCGTATCCTCGACCGACGGCTCGTCGACAAAAACCGGCTGAAACCGTCGCGCCAGCGCGGCATCTTTTTCGATATTCTTTCGGTATTCGTCGAGGGTCGTGGCGCCGACGCAATGCAGCTCGCCGCGAGCGAGCGCCGGCTTCAGCATGTTCGAGGCATCCATTGCCCCTTCCGCCTTGCCGGCGCCGACGAGCGTATGCAGTTCGTCGATGAACAGGATGATCTCGCCGGCTGCCGCGGTGATCTCCGCCATCACCGCCTTGAGGCGCTCCTCGAACTCGCCGCGATACTTGGCGCCGGCGATCAAGGCGCCGAGATCAAGCGCCAGCAGGCGCTTGTCCTTCAGGCTCTCGGGCACGTCGCCGTTGACGATGCGCAGCGCCAAGCCCTCGACGATCGCTGTCTTGCCGACACCAGGCTCGCCGATCAGCACCGGGTTGTTCTTGGTCCGCCGCGACAGTACCTGAATAGTGCGTCGGATCTCCTCGTCCCGGCCGATTACCGGATCGAGCTTGCCCTCGCGTGCCGCAGCCGTCAGATCGCGGGCGTAGCGCTTGAGCGCATCGTAGCCTTCCTCGGCCGAGGCGCTGTCGGCCTTGCGACCCTTGCGCAGCTCCTCGATCGCCGCATTGAGCTTCTGCGGCGTCACCTGACCGGCGGCAAGCGCCTTGCCGGACGGCGTCTCCTTGGCCATCGACAGAGCCAGCAACAGTCGCTCGACGGTAACAAAGCTGTCGCCGGCCTTCTCGGCGATCTGCTCGGCCTGCTCGAAGATCCTGGCGATTTCGGGTGTGAGATAAACCTGACCGGCACCGGAACCCTCGACCCGCGGCAGCTTGCCCAGCTCCGCCTCAACCGCCCGCAGCACGATTTGTGGATCGCCGCCCGCCGCCTTGATCAGATTTGCACAGAGGCCTTCCTTGTCGTCGAGCAGCACCTTGAGAAGATGCTCGGGCGTCAGCCGCTGGTGCCCGCTACGCAAGGCAAGCCCCTGCGCCGACTGGACAAAACCCTTGGCCCTTTCGGTATATTTCTCGATTTCCATGATGCGTTCGCTCCGCCGAACCAGTAGCGGCGCCCCTGCTCAGCCGGCCCCGCGACCCTTCCCAGGCTATATGAGTTCAGCCGGGCCACCCCGCAACTGCCGGAAACGCCGATACGCGAGGCATCGAATTCGCAGGCTGCGGTCGCCGCTCGCGGCGGCGCATGGCCACCGCCGGTGCCGGTTCAAAAGCCCGGCGGTTGATCGTCGCGCGGTGGCATTGGCGGCAGCGGTTGGACCAACGCTTCATCGGATTCACCGCGGTCGTCCTCGGCCCCGCTCATTTCGACGTCGGCCGGGGTCGTCGGCCGGGGCGCTCCATTTTGACCGCCCTCGCCGTTCGCATTCATCACACGGAAATAGTGCTCCGCGTGCTGATAGAGGTTCTCGGCGGCAATCCGGTCGCCGCTGGCCGCCGCCTCGCGCGCCAGCGCGACGTACCGCTCGAAGACCTGGTAGGCGTTGCCGCGGATTTTGACATTCGGCCCGTTGCTGTCGAAAGTCTGAATTCGCTGCGGCATCCGCGGGCGATTGTGGTGCGGGTTGTTTCCGTTGTTGCGACCGCGCGATCGTTTGTTTGGTCCTGGTCTCATGACACCTGTCTGATCTTGGTGGACGCTCTCGGACCTTTGGTCCGCGGGGAGCATTCCCTCACCGCCCTTGGGCGATTTCGAGGTAATTTCCGGCAAATTTGCGCCGCTTTCCCCGGCGGCACCGACGTCTCGATCCTACTACCCTAGACGGGACGGCAGCGCATTCCAACAATTTTTTGGCGGCACAGGCGGCGCTCCGAGGCATCATGCCGGCGCCGCGCGCGCCACGATGCAGCGCGCGATACCGGCGAGATCGCGCTCGACGCCGACGATCGCCAGACCTCCGGCCCGCAAAATCGCAGCAGTAGCCTCCGCCTGGTCAGCCCCGACCTCCGCTACAAAGATCCCCTCCGGCGCCAGCAAAGCGGCAACGTCGGGAGCAATGGCACGGTAGGCCGCCAACCCGTCGGCGCCGCCGTCGAGCGCGCGCCGCGGGTCGTAGTCGCCGACTTCGCGCGGCAGGCGGGGAAGCGCCCGGCTGGGGATATAGGGCGGGTTTGCAACGATCGCGGCAAACCGCCCCGACAACGCCGTTCCCCAATCGCCGACGAGAAACCGCACGCGGCCGGCCATTCCGAGCGCGGCGGCATTGCCGCGCGCGATCGCGACCGCACCCGCCGCGATGTCGACGCCGACGCCGGTGGCGGCCGGAAACTCCGCGAGAAGCGCGAGCAGGAGGCAGCCCGTACCGGTGCCGAGATCGAGAAAGCGGAGCGGCGCGCTGCGCCCGGATATCCGGCGGAGCACGGCCTCGATCACGGTCTCGCTTTCCGGCCGCGGATCGAGAGTGTCGGTGGACAGGGCAAAGCTCAGCCCCCAGAATTCGCGCCGGCCGAAGATGCGGCTCAACGGCTCGCCCTCGAGCATCCGCGCGAGCAACGCGC
Source organism: uncultured Alphaproteobacteria bacterium (assembly GCA_963814865.1). Taxonomy (GTDB): domain Bacteria; phylum Pseudomonadota; class Alphaproteobacteria; order ATCC43930; family CGMCC-115725; genus AP-15. The sequence goes on from CAWFEN010000014.1 coordinate 56,095, forward strand.
GGATGCGTGCGGCGTCGTCCCCGGCGAGTTCGCGTTCGGAACCGCTCAACAGCTCGGTCGTGGACAGGTCCAAGGCCGCCGAGACCAGCCGGCGGGCGCGCCGGCGCGGCTCGTCGAAGCCGGCCGTCGCCAGCGCCGCGGCGGCCTCGGCAAGCATCGATCCGAGCGGATTCCTCACCTTCGACGTCAGCCCTCCACCGCGGCCAGCCGCGCCGCCTGGTCGTCGGCGCGGATCGCGTCGACGATCTCGTCCAATGCCTCGCCGCTCATCACCTTGTCGATCTTGTACAGGGTCAGATTGATCCGATGATCGGTCACCCGGCCCTGCGGAAAATTGTAGGTGCGGATCCGCTCCGACCGGTCGCCGCTGCCGACCTGGCTCTTGCGCTCGGCGGCGCGGGCGCTGTCGCGCGCCTGCCGTTCCATCTCGTAAAGCCGCGAGCGCAGCACCTTCAACGCCCGCGCCTTGTTCTTGTGCTGCGATTTCTCGTCCTGCTGGATGACGACGAGCCCGGTCGGCAGATGGGTGATCCGCACCGCGCTGTCGGTGGTGTTGACCGATTGCCCGCCCGGCCCGCTGGAGCGGTAGACATCGATGCGCAGATCCTTGTCGTCGATCCTGACATCGACCTCCTCTGCCTCCGGCAGCACCGCGACGGTGGCGGCGGAGGTATGGATGCGTCCGCCGGCCTCGGTCTCAGGCACCCGCTGCACGCGGTGCACTCCGGATTCGAATTTGAGCCGCGCGAAGACATCCGGTCCGCTGATCACCGCGCTCGCTTCCTTGCAGCCGCCGAGACCGGTCTCGGAAAGGTCCAGGATCTCGAAGCGCCAGCCGTGCAGCGCCGCATAGCGCTGGTACATGCGGAACAGCTCGGCGGCAAACAGCGCCGCCTCCTCGCCGCCGGTGCCGGCGCGAACTTCGAGGATCGCGTTGCGCTCGTCGTCGGCATCCTTCGGCAGCAACGACAGCTTGACCCTCTCCTCGAGGGCGGGCAGGCGCTCGCGCAGTGATTGCAGCTCGTCCTCGGCGAGGCTGCGCAATTCTGGGTCGTCCCCCGATTGCGCCATCGCAGCGAGCGAAGCCGCTTCCCGGCGCGACCTGCCACAGCGCTTCGATATCCTCGACGATCGGTCTGAGATCGCTGTATTCCTTGGACAATTTCGCGAAGTCCGGGCCGCTCAGGATGGTGCCGGAGAGCGCGTCGCGCAGTTCTGCGTGGCGCCGGACCAGCTGATCGAGACGACCTTCCAGAGTCGCTTGCATCAGCCGGCCAGCCGTGCCGCGATCTCGCCGAGCGGAGCCTCGACCTGCGCGCCGCTGTCGAGATCGCGCAATGTGGCGACACCGCGCGCGATCTCGTCTTCGCCGAGCAACACCGCGGCGCGTGCATGGAGCCGGTTGGCGCGCCGCAACCGGCGCGTCAGATTGCCCGAATAGCCGAGATCGACGACGAGCCCGGCATTGCGCAACTGTTCGGCCAGGGTCAGCGCCGCGGCCTCTGCCGCTTCGCCGATCGGCACGACCGCTACCGGTCGCGGCGGCGCCGGCGGCTCGGCGATCAAGAGCGCCAGCCGCTCGATGCCGGCGGCCCAGCCGACCCCAGCCATCGGGGGGCCCCCCATCAATTCGACCAGCCCGTCGTAGCGGCCGCCGGCCAACACCGTGCCCTGGGCGCCGAGATCGGTGGTAACGAACTCGAACACCGTATGCGTGTAGTAGTCGAGGCCTCGGACAAGACGCTGATTCTCCCGATACGGGATGCCGATCGAATGCAGCCCGTTGCGGACGGCGTCGAAGAAGCCGCGCGAAGCCGCGTTCAAATAGCGCTCGAAGGCGGGTGCGTCGGCGTTGATGTGCGCATCGGCGGGATCCTTCGAATCGAGGATGCGCAACGGGTTGGTGTCGAGGCGGCGGTCGCTGTCTGCCGACAGCTCCGCGCGGCGCGACGAGAAATAATCGACCAGCGCCGCGCGATAGGCCGCGCGGCTCTCCGCATCGCCCAGGGTGTTGAGCTCGAGCACCACCCGGTCGCCGACCCCCAATTCCCTGAGGATGCGCTGGCCGAGCGCGATAACCTCGATATCTGCTTGCGGCTGCGGCACACCGAGCAATTCGACGCCGATCTGATGAAATTGGCGAAACCGGCCCCTCTGCGGCCGCTCGTAGCGGAACATCGGGCCGCTGTAGAAGAATTTGAGCGGCACCGCCTGGGTCAGGCCGTTGGAGAGCACCGCGCGCACGACCCCGGCGGTGTTTTCCGGCCGCAGGCTCAACTCCTCGCCGCCGCGATCCTTCAGAGAATACATCTCCTTGGCGACGATGTCGGTGTGCTCGCCGATCGGGCGGGCGAAGACCTCGGTGAATTCGAAGATCGGCGTCGCCATCTCGGCAAAGCCGTAAAGCTCGGCCGTGGCGCGCGCCGTGGCGCCGACCCGCCGATGACGGCGCGCCATCTCCGGCAGGATGTCCTGGGTGCCGCGGACCGGCTGCAAAGTCGGCATTGTCGATCGCTGCTCCCGCGCCAACGCCCTGCCCGGGAACGGGAAGGGCTGGCGGCGCCCAGACGCTGTCGTCGGCTACTGGGCCGGCTCCAAAGCCGGCTCGGCGGCCAAGCGGCGCGCCGCTTCCAGCTCCTCAGCCTTTTTTTCCACCAATTCCACCAGATGATCGACGATGTCGGCGTCTTTCAAGCGGTGGTCGGTGAGGCCGCTGATATAGACCTGATGCGTACCGTTGCCGCCGCCGGTAAACCCGATATCGGTCTCGCGCGCTTCGCCGGGACCATTCACGACGCAGCCGATCACCGACACGGTCAGCGGCGTCGTGATGTGGGCGAGCCGCTCCTCGAGCCGCTCGACCGTCTTGATCACCTCGAATTGCTGGCGCGCGCAGGACGGGCAGGAGATGACCGTGACCCCGCGCCGGCGCAGGTTCAGCGATTTCAGCATCTCGAACCCGGCCTTGACCTCCTCGACCGGATCAGCCGACAGCGAAACCCGGATCGTGTCGCCAATGCCCGACCACAGCAGCATGCCGAGCCCGATCGCGGATTTGACCGTACCGCTGCGCAGACCGCCGGCCTCGGTGATGCCGAGATGGAGGGGATAGTCACAGGCTTCGGCCAATTGCTGATAGGCGGCGACCGCGAGGAACACATCGGACGCCTTGCAGGAAATCTTGAATTCGAAGAAATCGTTGTCTTCTAAGATCTTGGCGTGGTTCAGCGCACTTTCGACCATGGCTTCGGGGCAGGGCTCGCCGTATTTTTCGAGCAGGTCGCGCTCGAGCGAGCCGGCATTGACCCCGATCCGCATCGAGCACCCGTGGTCCTTGGCCGCCTTGATCACTTCGCGCACGCGCGCGGCCGAACCGATATTGCCGGGATTGATGCGCAGGCAGGCGGCGCCGCTCTCCGCCGCCTCGATCGCGCGCTTGTAGTGGAAGTGGATGTCGGCAACGATCGGCACCGTCGCTTGGCGAATGATGTCCTTCAAGGCCAGCGCCGATTCCTGATCCGGACACGACACGCGGACGATGTCGGCACCCGCGCCCTCGAGCGCCTGGACCTGCGCGACGGTGGCCTTGACGTCGCTCGTCACGGTGTTCGTCATCGATTGCACGGTGATCGGTGCATCGCCACCTACCGGTACCTTGCCGACGTGGATCTGGCGGCAGATCCGGCGCTGGATATCGCGGTAGGGCCTGACGCTCATTATCAACCTCGCTCGGTGATTGGTCGGATCGGGCTTATAGACCGTTTTGGCAGCGCACAAAAGGTGCTGGCGAAACCCTGGCTGCCTACTGGTGAACGGCGGTGCCCGCCATGAGCGCCTGCGGATCGAGCGCGACGCGGCGCACCCCCCCGACAGGACCGATCGCCGGCACCGGCTTGCCATCGACCGAAATGTCGAGAGCGCCGGCGTTTCCCGTTCGCATCGACATCCCGGGCTGATCGGGCACACGATAGCTCTCCCCGGCCTTCAGCACGCGGGTAAACAGCACCGACTGGTCGGCGTTGCGCACCTCGATCCAGCTGTCGGCGGCCGCATGCAAGACGACCCGTGCCGGACCGTTCGTGACGCCGTAGATCTGTGGCGCCTCGCTTTGAGGTGTCGGCGGCAAGGTTTCCGCCGCGGCCTGACTCGATCCGCCCGGTGACGGCGTGGCAGGCGGGGCGGAAGGTGCGGAGGTCGCCGGTGGCGGAGGAGGAGCAGGCAGCCCCGCGGTGAGGGGTGCCGGTGAGGCCGCGGTCGCGGCGGCCGTTGCGTCGCCCGGACCCCGCGCCGGGCTCGGCACAGCGGATACCGCCGCGTGGCCGGCGGTTGCACCTGCCGGCGCAGGGGCGGCGGGCGACGGAGCGCTCGGCGTGGCTCGCGGCCGTGCCGGCGTCGGCGGCAGCAGCGCCATCGGCACTTCGGTGACGCGCTCCGGACGCGCGCGCTCGCCGGTCGACAGGTAATACCAGGTGCCGTAACCGCACAACGCCAGGATAAGCGCCACCAGCAGCATCGCACTGCCGGGCATGCTGCGCTCGCCCAACGGCATCGGAAAAGAGAGATCCGGCTTGGCGTCGAGCGCCGCCGATTCGACCTTGAAGCGCCGCAGGATTTCCTCGCTGTCGAGACCGAGGTGATCGCCATAGGCGCGCACGAAGCCGACCGCGTAGGCAGGGCCGGGAAGGCGGTCCGGCCGCCCCTCCTCGAGGGCTGCGAGGTAGGCTGGTTTGATCCTCAACGCGGCCGCGACGTGACTGAGATCGAGCCCGAGCGCTTCGCGCTGTTGCCGGAGTACATCGCCGGCGGATCGCGGCCCGGAAAGCGGCACCACTTCACCCTCGGGGATGCTTTCGCCGAAAGGGGTCTTGATCCGCTGGAACAATGCCATCTAAGGGTTCCGCTGCGGAGGAACTCTAGCCGGAAAACGCTTCAATTGTCCATGCGATGGACTGCGACCCGCCGGACGGCGCATTCTTTGGGCCGGCATCGTCAGTCAACAGCGGTCGTCAGGCTTGCGTTCCGGCCGCTCACAGCGCGATCGCATGGTCCCGAGCATAGGCTTCGAGCTTGGGCCGGAGCGAATGATCCGGCCGATTGCCGATTTCGTCGAGATAGGCGGCGACCGCCGCCGCATCGAGGCTGCGGATCATGGTCTTTACCGGACCGATCGCGGTTCCCGTCATCGACAAAGTCCTGAAGCCGAGCGCGATCAGCGCCATCGCCTCGATCGGATTGCCCGCCATCTCGCCGCACATGCTGAGTGGCACCCCGGCGGCGGCGGTGCGCGCGATGACGTCGCGAAAGAGGGTGAGCATCGGCGCGCTGAGCGGATCGTACCGATCGGCCAGTCGCGGGTTGCCGCGATCGCAGGCAAAAAGAAACTGCGTCAGGTCGTTGGTTCCGATCGAGAGGAAGTCGATGTGCTCGCAGAGCGCCGGCAACTGCCACAACAAGGCCGGCACCTCGAGCATGACCCCGATTTTGACGGATTCGGGCGGCCGTCTCCCGGTGCTGGCGGCCCGGTTGAGCTCCATGGCGAGAAGTGCCCGGGCACGCTTGAGCTCGGCAATCTCGGCGATCATCGGAAACTTCACCAGCAGGGTTCGGCTTTCCGCTGCCCGAATGAGGGCGCGCAACTGTTGCCGCAGCATGGCCGGCCGGTCGAGCCCGATGCGGATCGCCCGCCAGCCCATCGCCGGGTTGTCCTCTACCGCATGCGGCAGATAAGGCAGCACCTTGTCGCCGCCGATATCGAGAGTGCGGAACACAACCGGGCGTCCCGCCGCCTGCTCATATACGCTGCGGTAGAACTCGGTCTGCTCCTCCACATCCGGGAAGGTGTCCCGAACCATGAACGGCAGTTCGGTGCGAAAGAGCCCGATGCCCTCGGCGCCGGTTGCCGACAACTGCGCCAAATCGATCAGCAGCCCGGCATTGAGCAACAGCTTCACCGCAACCCCATCACGGGTGATCGACGGCGCCGAGCGTAGCATGTCGTACAGGGTGCGGCGGTGAGTCCGCGCGTCGACCGTCGCCGCCACCGATTGGTGAATGTCTTCGCTCGGACGGATCAGGACCTGAGCGTGGTCGCCATCGACGATGACGATGTCGCCCGCCTCGATCCGGCTCGTGGCTTCCTCGACCCGCCCGACGACGGGGATGTCGAAGGTACGCGCCACGATTGCCACATGTGCGGTCGGCGACCCCTCCTCGAGCACGAGCCCGGTGATCCGTCGGTGGGCGTAATCCAACAGCTCGGCCGGCCCCATTGCGCGAGCGACCAGGATGAATTCGGGCGGCAAATCGGCGCATGTGGCGCCCGGCGGCCGATTGGCGAGATGGCGTTGCAGGCGGTTCGCGAGATCCTCGAGATCGACCAGGCGCTCGCGCAGATAAGGATCAGTAGCCTGCATCATGCGCGTTCGTGTTTCGTCGCGGACCTTCTGCACCGCCGCTTCGGCAGTCAGGCCGCTGCGGATCGCGTCGGCGATACGCGCCACCCAGCCGCGATCGGCGGCGAACATGCGGTAGGTTTCGAGAATATCGCGGTGCTCGCCGACGCCGAGCCCGCCATGCGCCGCCACCAGTTCGTCGATCGCTTCGCGCATCGCTGCGACCGCATGGCGTAGGCGTTCGAGCTCGGCCGTCACATCCTCGGCTACGAACTGGCGGATCAGCAGCCTGGGTTCGTGCAGCACCGCCGGCCCGATCGCCAGTCCGGGGTTGAGCCGGACGCCGACGAGCCGGACCGGGAGCATAGCCGCGGCTTGGCTTTGCGCTATTTCGAGCGGGTTGACGAGTTCGCCGCTGGCGGCAAGCTCGGCGACGATCATCGCGATCGTCTGGAGTACTTCGATCTCGTCCTCATCATAATGGCGCAACGTGCGGTTCTGCACGACGAGAACGCCCAGCACGCGGCCGCCGCGCAGGATCGGGACGCCCATCAGCGAATGATAGATTTCTTCGCCCGTCTCCGGCCTGTAGGCGAAGTCCGGGTGCGATTGCGCGTCGGCAAGTGCGAGCGGTCGCGCCGTGGCGGCGATTACCCCGACCAGCCCCTCGCCGACGCGCAGCCGTGTGCGGTGGACGGCTTCCGGGCGCAGACCCTCGGTCGCGAACAGCTCGAGAACCTCGCCCGCGCGCATGATGTAAGCCGAGCAGACCTCGGCCACCATCTCGGCGGCAACGACGCGGACGATGCGGTCGAGCCGCTCCTGCGCGGTACCCGAGCCCGCCATGATGTCGCGAAGCCGGCGCAGCAGGCGGCGGGTCCCGCTGACGCTCCCTGCAACCTCCGTCATTGCCGTCCGCCCCAGCTCCCCGCCCGGTCCCTCCGGGCCGCACTCGGCTGGTCGGGGGCAAACCCGCTGCGCCCGGCGAGCACGGTGATCGCCTGGTCGACGAGTTCCGCGAGAATCTCGGCGGTACTCTGCCCGCGGGTCACAAAGCAGACGCTCTGCCCCGCCATCAGCGAGCCCGCCTCGACATCGCCGTCAATTACCGCCCGGCGCAGTGCACCCGCCCAGAAATGCTCGATCTCGAGCTGTGCCGCTTTTTGCGACACTTCGCCTCGGGCAAACCGGTCGATCAGCTCACGCTGAACCGCGAGAAACCGATCGGTCGCCGGGTTGGCGAGCGCCCGGACGGGGATGACCGGAAAGCGTGGGTCGAGCTGTACCGAGGCGACGGCATCGCGGGCCGCGGCACGGATAAAGGCCTGCTTGAAGCGCGGATGGGCGATCGATTCGTCGGCGCAGACGAAGCGGGTGCCGAGCTGAACCCCTGCCGCACCCATCTCGAGATAAGCCAGCATGGCCTCGCCGCGCCCGATCCCGCCCGCGACAAAGACCGGGACATCGGCGAGATGCGGGAGGATTTCCTGCGCCAGCACACTGGTCGAGACCGGTCCGATATGCCCGCCCGCCTCGCTGCCCTCGATGACGATCGCATCGGCCCCCATGCGCACGAGCTTCCGCGCGAAGCCGAGCGCCGGGGCGAAGCAGAACACCCGGGCTCCGCTCGCCTTGATCCGGCGCATCGACGCACCGCTCGGCAGACCACCCGCCAGCACCACGTGACCCACGCGATAGGCGGCACAGACGTCGATCAGCTCGATGAGCCGAGGGTGAAGGGTGATCAGGTTGACGCCGAAGGGCCGCCTGGTCAGCGCTTGGGTCGCATCGATTTCAGCCGCGAGCAGCTCCGGCGACATCGCTCCCGAAGCAATGACCCCAAACCCGCCAGCGTTGGAAATCGCGGCGACAAGGCTGCGCTCCGACACCCAGGTCATCGCACCGCCCATGATGGCCAGATCGCAGCCGAGGACCGCCCGGCCGCGCGCCCACAACCTGTCGAGCTCGGCGCCCCATTCGCCCGTTGCCTGGCCGTCGCCTGCCGCAATCGCCGCTGCGCCGATATCCACGGTCATTCGACGGCGTCGAGCCCATAGGCGGTGTGCAGCGCCCGCAGCGCGAGCTCGGCGTATTCGGCAGCGATCAGGACGCTGACCTTGATCTCCGAGGTCGAGATCACCTGAATGTTGATGCCCTTGTCGGCAAGCGTTTGAAACATCTGCTTGGCGACCCCGGCATGGCTGCGCATGCCGACGCCGATCACCGAGATCTTGACGACGTTCGAATCGGGCTTCAGTGCGACGAAACCGAGCAAGGCGCGCCGCTCTTCGAGCACCGACACGGCGCGATCGAGATCGGCCCGCGCGACGGTAAAGGTGAGGTCGGTGGTCCGGCCATCCTCCGATACGTTCTGGACGATCATGTCGACATTAATCGCGTTGTCGGCAAGCGGGCCAAAGATGGCCGCCGCGACACCCGGGCGATCCGGCACTCTCTGCACGGTGATCTTGGCATCGTCGCGGCTGTACGCGATGCCGCTCACAACCTGCTTTTCCACGATCTCGTCTTCGTCGACCACAAGGGTTCCGGGGGTGTCGGAAAAGCTCGACAGAACCTGCACCCGCACCCGGCGGTTCATCGCCAGCTCGACCGAGCGCGTCTGCAGCACCTTGGCTCCCTGCGAAGCCATTTCCAACATTTCTTCGTAGGTAATTCTATCGAGCTTGCGCGCCTTCGCAACGATCCGCGGGTCGCCGGTATAGACGCCGTCGACATCGGTGAAGATGTCGCAGCGGTTTGCTTCGAGTGCCGCGGCGAGCGCCACCGCCGACGTGTCCGAGCCGCCGCGGCCGAGCGTGGTGATTCTGCCGCGCGGATCAATCCCTTGAAACCCGGCCACGACGGCGACCTGCCCCTGGGCCAGGCGGTGCCGAAGCTCGGCGACTTCGATCGCTTCGATCCGCGCCTTGCCGTGCACGCCGTCGGTGCGGATCGGGATCTGCCAACCGAGCCACGAGCGCGCCTCGATCCCCAGCTCCTGCAGCGCGAGCGCAAGAAGTCCCGCGGTTACCTGCTCGCCGACGGAGACGACAACGTCATATTCGCGGGCATCGTGCAGACGGCTCGTCTGACGCGCCCAGTCGACCAGCTGGTTCGTCACCCCCGCCATGGCCGAGACGACCACCGCTACTTCATTCCCGGCATCGACTTCGCGTCGAACGCGCAGGGCAACATTTCTTATTCGCTCAATACCAGCGAGCGACGTGCCGCCGAACTTTTGCACAAGGCGCGCCATGTGCCCTCAAGGCTCATCCGAACCGTTGCCGGTGTTGCGAGCCCATCACATACTCCTTTCCGGCCGATCAGGCCATCCGGCCGTGCCGTGCGGAACGAGAAGGATCGCAACCGTGCGTGAGACGAGCGCTACCGTCGACCCCGAAGAGATCGACCGCTTCGCCGGGCAGGCCGGCGCCTGGTGGGATCCCGACGGCGCCTACCGGGCGCTGCATCGGCTCAATCCGACACGGCTCGGCTTTATCCGCTCTCAGCTGCTGGGACATTTCGGGCGCGAACCCAGCCTGTTGCGACCCTTTGCCGGGCTCACCCTGCTCGATGTCGGCTGCGGCGGCGGCCTCGTCGCCGAGCCGATGGCGCGCCTCGGCTTCCGCGTAACCGGCGTCGACGCGGGTACGGAAGCGATTGCCGCCGCCCGTGCGCACGCGGAACGAACCGGCCTGGCGATCGACTATCGGATCGCCACCGCCGAATCGGTAGCCGGTGCCGGCGAGCGCTTCGACGCCGTGCTGGCGCTGGAAGTGATCGAGCATATGGCCGATCCGGCTGTCTTCTTCGCGTCCGCCGGAACATTGGTGCGTCCGGGCGGCGCCTTCATCGCCGCCACCCTGAACCGGACCGCCCGGTCGTTCGCGCTGGCGATCATCGGCGCCGAATACATCCTGCACTGGCTGCCGCGAGGCACCCATGACTGGCGCAAATTTCTGCGCCCGTCGGAACTCGTCCTCGATCTGCGCCGCAACGGCCTCATTGCGACGCGGATTGCCGGAGTCAGCTACGAATTGGGCGCCGGCGGCTGGTCGCTTTCACCAGACATCGAGGTCAACTACCTGGTCATGGCAGTGCGGCGGTGAACCGCTGCCGCGCGCCGTCAGCCGTCGGTAGGCGGGATCCACGGGATCTGGCCGAAGCTGATCCCCTCATCGGCAAGCTCGCGCAATTCCTCTTTGCTCGCCTCGCCGTAGATGCCCCGCGGGTCGGTCTCGCCATAATGAATGCGCCGCGCCTCCTCGGCAAAGCGGTCGCCGACGTAATCGCAATTGGTCTCGATCTGGCGGCGCATCTCCCGCAGGGTCTTGCGCATCTCGGCAACCGCGACCGCCGGCGATTTTGCTTCGCGCGAGCGGCCGAGACGCGGCGCCATCACCGCTTTTTCGACCTCGGTGTCGCCGCAATGCGGGCAGGCGATTTCGCCGGCCCGGTGCTGTGCCTCGAACCCGTCGCCGTCACGAAACCATCCTTCGAATTCGTGACCGTGGGCGCAGCGCAGCGTGAACAGGATCATCGAGCCCGCCTCCTTGGGGATATTTTACACCGGTACGGGCAGACTTAGCAATTCGCTGCGGACAATGCTGAGCAACGCTGTTGCGACGGTGGCTTTGTCATAGGGGGCAGCAGGTTGCCGATTTGCAGGATACCGAGTTCGACCCTACTCGGCCGCGAGCGGGCGAGGCGCCAATTCCGCCGGCGCAAAGGCGCGGTCGTGCTGCAATGACGGCACCATGCGGCGCGCCTCGGCAATGCGCGCCAAGTCGATGCGGGCAGTGACGATACCGACGCCTTCTCCGGCATCGGCGAGCACTTCGCCCCAGGGGTCGACGATCAGCGAATAGCCGTAAGTCCGCCGGCCCTCGGCGTGCTCGCCCCACTGCGCCGGCGCGAAGACGAAACACCCGGTCTCGATCGCCCGTGCCCGCAGCAGCACATGCCAATGCGCCGTTCCGGTCGGCACCGTAAAGGCCGAGGGGATCGCCAGGAAATCGGCGCCGGCCTGCGCGAGCCCGCGGTAGAGCTGCGGAAAGCGCAAATCGTAGCAGACCGTCAGGCCGAGCACGCCCCACGGCGTCGGCGCCAGCACGGTCCGGTCGCCGGGCCGGAACGCGTTGCTTTCCCGATAGCTTTCGCCGCTGGCGAGGTCGACGTCGAACATGTGGATCTTGTCGTAGCGGGCGACGATCCCGCCGCCGGAATCGACGAGGTAGGAACGGTTGGCGAGTCGGCGCTCGCCTTCGGGGATGCCCGGCTCGCGCGAGATCTCGACCGCCAACGAACCGATCAGGAGCCACACCCCGGTCTCCCGCGCGACCTCGCGCAAGCCCGCAAGCACCGGATGACTGGCCTCGTCGCGCGCCTTCTCGCGCCGCAATCGGCCGACCGGCTCCATCAAGCCGGTATTCTCCGGGGTGAGGACAAAATCGGCGCCGCCGTCGCGGGCGCGGCGAACCAGATCCGAAACCACCCGGATGTTGGGCTCGCAGTCGCGCGCCGCCGTGAATTGAACGCAAGAGGCAATAAAGCCGTCGCTCATTTGGTGCTCCCCAGCTTCGCGTCGAGCTCGCCCGCGCGTTCGAGCGCCACGAGCTCGTCGGAACCGCCGATATGCTCGCCGTCGATGAAGATCTGCGGTACCGAGGTGCGCCCGCCGGCGCGCCGGATCATCTCGTCGCGCCGTACCGGGTATTCGCCGATGTCGATGTCGGTGAAGTCAACCCCTTTGCGCTGCAACAGCGCGCGGGCGCGGGTGCAGTAAGGACAGAACCTCGTCGTGTAAAGCTCGACCTCAGCCATCGCCTTTCTCACTCCGATCCGCATCATCCATCGCGGCGATTATGTCCCTGTCCGCAACGCCCGCGCCAGGGTCAGCACGCCGACGAACGCGGCGCCGGCGCGTCGCAGCACACGAGCACACTCATCAGCCGTCGCCCCCGTTGTCATCACATCATCGACGATCACTACCCGCTTCCCGGCGAGGTCGCGGCCGGCCCGCATGACAAAGCCGCCACGCACGTTGCGCTCGCGCGCCGCCGGCCCGAGATGACCCTGCGAGGGCGTTCGCCGGCGCCGCACCAGCCAATCTGCCGCTACCCGCGGGCCGCCGGCGGAATGCACCGCCTGCGCCAGCAGCGCCGCCTGATTGTAGCGGCGCTGAAACAATCGGGTCCAGTGCAATGGCACCGGGACCAGCAGATCGACGCCGGCGAGAACCTCGCCGCCCGCGCGGTGCATCCAGCGCCCAAATGCGCTCGCCATATGGGTGTGGTCGCCATGTTTGAGAGCAAGGACGAGCCGTCGGCTGTTCTTGTCGTAGCGCAGCACGGAGCGCGCCCGGTCCCAGGCCCGTCGCCCGCGCGCGCAATCCCCGCAGACCGCGTCATCGCCCATCGGATGCGGGAACGGCAAGCCGCAAACCATGCACCAGGGCGGCGCGAAAAACATGATCCCGCTCCAGCACCGGCTGCACAGCGCCTCCGGCTCATCGACGATCTCGCCGCAGGACAGGCAGCGCGGCGGCAACACCCCATCGACAACGGCACGGCCGATCCGCTGCAACCGAATGACGGGCTTGCTCGAAAGGATTGCCGATGCCTGCATCGAAACACATCATCAGCTCGCGGGCAGGCTCGTCAACCCGCACCGCTGGATGGTCCGATGGCTGGCTCCGAGAGCAATGGGATGGTGCTGTTCGACCGCCATGCGTGGCGATTGCACCGCGACCGCGCGGCGCGCACCGGCTCCGTCGACTTTCTGCACGCCGAGGTCGCCGACCGGCTGCTCGACCGTCTCGACGGTGTCGGCCGGCAATTCCGCACGGCGCTCGATCTCGGCGCGCGCGGCGGTGCGCTGTCGCGCGCGCTCGCGCGGCGCCCGGGGATTGCGCTTGTCGCCGCCGCGGAGCCCTCCCCGGCGTTCCTGGCGCGCGGAACGGGGGTGCGTATCGCCGCCGATCCCGATCTCGTCCCGTTTCGCAACGAGAGCTTCGACCTCATTGTCAGCGCCCTCGTTCTCCACTGGATCGGCGATCTGCCCGGTGCCTTGATCCAGCTGCGCCGAATTCTGAAACCCGACGGCCTGTTCCTCGCGGCGATGTGCGGCGGCGCCACCCTCGCCGAGCTGCGCCGCGCGCTGATCGAGGCGGAGCTGGCCGAAGAAGGCGGCGCCAGCCCGCGCGTGTCGCCGGTCGCCGATCTCGCCGACGCCGCGGCTCTGTTGCAGCGGGCGGGCTTTGCGCTGCCGGTCGCCGATGCCGAGACGATCACGGTCAGCTACCCCGATGCGCTGGCGCTGATGCGCGATCTGCGCGGCATGGGGGAAACGAACGCGCTCTCTGAGCGCCGCCGCACAACCTTGCGTCGAGGCACCCTGGCCCGTGCCGTGGCCGTCTATCGCGAGCGGTTCGGCGGCCCTGACGGACGCATCCCGGCGACATTCGAAATCCTGTTCCTGACCGGCTGGGCGCCCGATGCGAGCCAGCCGAAGCCGCTGCGGCCAGGCAGCGCCGCACGACGCCTCGCCGACGCCCTCGGCACGGTCGAAATCTCCGCCGGCGACCGGGCGGCGCCGCCGCGTAAACCAAGCCGATGACGCCCGGCATCGGCGGATCGACTAAAATCCCAGCAAATCGCGCAGCATCGCGACGAGCGGCTTGTCGGCCGGCGGCATCGGGTATTCGCCGAGGCGGGCCGGGCGCACCCAGGTGAGGCGCTGGCCCTCCCGCGCCATCGGAATCCCCGACCATTTGCGGCAGACATAGAGCGGCATCAGCAGGTGGAAATCGGGGTAGGCATGCGAGGCGAAAGTGAACGGGGCGAGGCAGCTCGCCGCAACGTCGATGCCCAATTCCTCGGCCAGCTCGCGGATCAATGCCGTCTCGGGCGTCTCGCCCGGATCGACCTTGCCGCCGGGAAACTCCCACAGCCCTGCCATCGATTTGCCTTCCGGGCGCCGGGCGAGCAGCACCCGGCCGTCGGCGTCGACGAGCGCCACCGCCGCGACGAGGATCAGGGGGGGCGCCGGCTCAGCTGCGATAGCTGCCATTGATGTCGATATAGCCGTGGGTCAGGTCGCAGGTCCAGACCGTCGCTCTGCCGCGGCCGATGCCCAGATCGACGGCGATCATGATGTCACGGCCCTTCATGTGCTCGGCCACGGGCGCCTCGTCATATCCGGGCACCGGCCCGCCATCGGCGGCAATCTCGATCCCGCCGACCGAGATCGACAGCCGGTCGCGATCGGCCTTTTCGCCGGCTTTGCCGACAGCCATGACGATGCGGCCCCAATTCGCGTCGCCGGCGGACAGTGCGGTCTTAACCAGCGGCGAGTTGCCGATCGCCAGGCCGACGCGGCGCGCCGCCCGCGCCGTCGCGGCGCCGCTGACCTCGATCGTGACGAATTTTTGCGCGCCTTCGCCGTCGCGCACGATCTGCTGGGCGAGGTCGGTCATCACCCGATCGAGCGCCCGGCGGAAATCCGCGAGCCGGCGATCGCCCGGGCTTGTCACCGGTCGATGCGGTGCCTGCTGCGTCGCGCACAGCAGGACGGTGTCGCTGGTCGAAGTATCGCCGTCGACCGTGATCGAATTGAGCGACCGGTCGGCCGCCGCAGCGAGCAGCGGCTGCAGCACGGCGGGCGGCAAGGCGGCATCGGTGAAGACATAGGCCAGCATCGTCGCCATGTCCGGTGCGATCATGCCGGAGCCTTTGGCGAAGCCGTTGAGACGAACCGCGACGCCGTCGATCTCGGCCGTCGCGGTGGCGCCCTTGGGGAAGGTATCGGTCGTCATGATCGCTCGAGCGGCCGGCTCCCACGCCTCCGCCGACAGCCGCGGGACGATCTGCGGCAGGGCGGCGGTGATCCGCTCTCCCGGCGGGGGCTCGCCGATCACGCCGGTCGACGCGACGAACACTTCACGGGGAGAGCAGCGCAAAGCCCGAGCCACGGCCGCGGCGGTCGTCTCGACCACCTCCTTGCCGGCGCGCCCGGTAAAGACGTTGGCATTGCCCGAATTGACGACGATGCCGCGAACCGCGCCGCCCGGCAGGCATTCGCGGCACCACAGCACCGGCGCTCCGGCGGTCAGCGAACGGGTGAACACGCCGGCGACAGTGCTGCCCGGCGCCAATTCGGCCAGCATCAGATCGTCCCGCCCGGTATAGCGGATGCCGGAGGCGAAAGCGGCAAGCCGCACGCCGGCGATCGGCAACAGCTCGGGAAAGCGCGCCGGGGCGAGCGGAGAGACAGCAGCCATCGTGGTCCCTTCTAACGAGCGATTTCTTTCATCGTCCATTCTGCCCGTTTCGGCCGGCCTTCGTCACTCGGCTCGAACCCGCTGCACACCGGTCATGCAGCGGCGAGCGCAGCACGTGATAGGATGCGGGTTCCTGCTGCGTCACGAACATCGTCATGGAGGTGCGCCAATGGGTAAGCTCGACGGGAAAGTCGCCCTTGTCACCGGCTCCGGCCGCAATATCGGGCGCGCGACAGTGTTGAAGCTGGCCGCGGCAGGCGCGCATGTCGTCGTCAACGCCCGCACCAACCTGGCCGAGGCCGAGGAGGTCGCGCGCGCAGCCCGAGACCGCGGGGTCCGGGCGCTCGCAATCCTCGCCGACATCGCCCGGAAAGACCAGGTTGACGCGATGGTGGCGCAGGCACTCTCCGAGTTCGGCCGTATCGACATCCTGATCAACAATGCCGCGATCCGGCCGCATAAGCCCTTTACCGAGGTCAGCGTGCAGGACTGGGAGCACGTCAGAGGCGTCGTCCTCGACGGCGCAATCTACTGCACCCAGGCGGTGATCCCGTCGATGGTCAAGAACCAATATGGCCGCGTCCTGTTCTTCACCGGCGACGGCTCTTTCACCGGCGGCAGCGGCCGCGCCCATGTCTCGGCGGCGAAGATGGGCTTGGTCGGGCTGGCGCGGGCACTGGCCTCGGAGTTTGCCGCGCAGAACATCCGCGTCAATGTGGTCTCCCCCGGCAGCATCGATACCCGGCGGGACAATCCCGAATGGTATCAGGGGCGCGCGCCGAGCGCCGCCGGCATCCCGCTGGGGCGCCAGGGGCATGTCGACGAGATCGCCGGCACCTGCCTGTTCCTGATCAGCGACGACGGCGGCTTCATCACCGGCCAGACTATCCATGTCAACGGCGGCGCCGACTATTACTGACCCTTGCCCCGCCGCCCCGACACGAGAGGTCTCAGCGTCAGGGGTTGCTTCGGCGAGCGCCGCGCTCCTCGCGATGACGGCTTTTTCCTCAGAGAAATCGCGTCGACCGGAGCGAAAACCGGCCTAATATTGGCCGCGCGGTTCGAGGCCGAAGGCGTGCTGGCCGTACATGGTGCCGACCGCGTCCCAATTCAGGCTGACATGGCGCGCGACCGCGTTGACGTCGCGCCAGGCGCGCTGGATCGGGTGGCTCAGCGCCAGGCCGGCGCCGCCGGTCGAGGCGTTCAGCGTTTCGACCGCCTGCAAGGCGAGCCTGGTCGCATAGGCCTGGTCGCGGCGGATGCGGATGCGGTCGGCGACGGTGATGTCCTCGCCGGCGTGCAGTTTCGCCATCGCATTGCGGATATTGGTCATCAGGATCAGCTCGGCAGCCGCCGCCGCTGCCGAAGCCTCGGCAAAGCGCAGCTGGACCGTGGCGAATTCGGCCATCGCGAGGCCGCCGCCGGCGAGCGCGCCTCGGGTCTTGCGGCCGGTCGTCATCTCCAGATAGTCGGCAAGCGCGCCTTTCGCGGCGCCGACCGCGGTCGAAGCCAGCATCGACGCGCCCAGCACGAGCAAGGGCAGCCGATAGAGCGGGTTCGAATGATGTTGCGCGCCCGAGCTGCGGCCGGCGCGCGTATCGGAAAACAGCAACACGCGATGGGCGGGCACGAAGGCGTCGTGCACGATGATGTTTTTGCTGCCGGTGCCGCAGAGGCCATAGACGAACCAATTGTCCTCGATCTCGACATCGCCGATCGGCAACAGAAAAAATGCGCCGTCGGGAGACGCGGCAGTGTCCGGCGATTTGATCAAAGCGCCGAGCCGGATCCAGCTCGCATGGTCGACGCCGCTGGCGAAGGACCATTTGCCGCCGAGCACATAACCGCCTTCGGTCGGAAGCGCGCTGCCGGTCGGGGCGAAGCAGGCGCAGCTGAACGGGTCGCCGCCGCGGCCCCATAATTCGCGCTGCGTCTCGATCGGATAATGGCCGAACGAGATCCCGTTGGAGAGCGCACCGTTGACCGCCCAGCCGGTCGAGGCGCAGGCGGCCGAGATCGTCAGGGCGATCTCGAGCGCCACCACGGCGTCGTATTCGAAGCCGCCGAACTCCTTGGGCCGGGTGGTGCGCAGCAATTCGGCCTCGCGAATCCTGGCGATGATGTGCGGGGAAATGGCACGGTTGCGCTCGGTCTCCTCGGCCAGGGCGCGGATCTCGGGCGCCAGGCCGCGGGCGCGGGCGATCAGCTCGTCCGCGGTCGGCGGCGGAGGGTTGCGGAGGGCGGCGTTGGTCATGGGCGTCTCCGGTCCGAGCGATGGCGGGCAAGCCTCGGGAGGAATCCCCGGCCTGTCCCGACGCGGCAGCTGCACAAGGCACGGGCGGCTCGGTGCATGGGCGCCGAGCGATACCGATATGATTTAGGCTTAGCCCCCGGCACGGCAGGGATCAATCCTCGACGGTGCAGGTGGGCTTGAGACGACGCAGCCGGGCGTATTGCTGCATTTCCGTGCGGGTGAAGCACCGGCGGATCGCCGCCTGCGACTTGCGCAAGGCCGGAGTGGACAAGCGAGCGCAGCCCCATAGCGCCCATACGTCGCCGGTCCAGGGATTGACGGCGAAAAATCCGAAGCTGCCTCCCGCCGGCGGCTGATTGGAGCCGTGATAAACAAGAAATGGAGGAGTTAAAGTTGTCGCTGACACCGTCGTCATATTCGAAGAACCCCAGATCCCTGTCCGCCCCAAAAACGGCTTCGGCCGCCAGATGCTGGGCAGTCGTTTATCGATCTTTTCTGGGATTTTGGCTTCACCGGCGGGGGCACCGTGACACAGGATCATCACAGCGACGATCGATCCCAAAACTTGGACAACCGACCGGAGAATCAGCCTCATGGCGTCCTCCGAGCGACGATCGCGCGCAGCCCGCGAATGGGCAAGGGTCAGTCCTCGACGATGCATTCGGGCTTGAGGCGCCGTAGTCGGGCATATTGGCTTAGCTCGTCCGGGGTGAACCACTTGCGGATTGCCGCCTGTGATTTGCGCAAGGCGGGCGTCGATAATCGATGGCACACAGCGCCCCACAGCGCCCACACATCGCCGGTCCATTCGTTGACTGCAAAATAGCCAAACCCGCCGTTCGCCGGCGGCCTGCTAATTGTGTTAAAGACAATAAAGGCTCCATCGTTGCTGTCGTAATCGAAGTACTCCAGACCCTTGTCGGCCCCATAGTGACCTGCCCGAATACAACGCCCTCAACCGGTTGCCGCCCAAGTGCCCGGACCGGGGAACAACTCCTGCGTCCACCCCATTATCCGATAAACCAAAAGGCCCGTCCATTCGTGCCCGGCCAAAGTGCTGTCGTCGAGCCCATCGACCAGGTTGAAACTCGCACGTAGATCCGCTCTCGGATCAATCGAAAAGTCGACCGGGTAGGGTATCACTCGCCACCCTGCTGCCCTGAAAGCGCCCACGGCACGGGGCATGTGGAAAGCCGAAGTAATGAGCACCCAGGTCTCGCCCGGTGCTGGCCGTATCAATTTTTTGGCGTAGACGGCATTTTCATGTGTGGTACGCGATTTCCCCTCCACAACAATGCGCGCAGGCGCGATCCCCTCGTTGACGACGAACTTCAAAGTCGCGGGCGCATCGGAATACCCGGCCGGAAACATCCCTTCACCGACCAGCGCCAGCTTCGCGTCGGGATGACGACGGGCCAGCGCAACCGCGCCGAGCAGGCGGGCGGTCGAGCAGTTGAAGGCGGTACCGCCAGAGGACGACAGAACTGGGTTAACTACGCCCCCGAGCACCACGATCCCATCGATCCGCTCCGGCAGAACGGCCGGCCGCGGAAATCGCTCTTCCAAGACCAACATCATCGCGGGGCCGATCGGCGCCACAGCCAGCAATGCAAAGCCTAAAGCCGAAAAGCCGATAAGAACCCTGCCGCATCGTGTCCGTGAGACGATCACCCCGGCGACGAGGCACAGTGTCAGCAGATTACCAGGTTGCAGCACTGCCCAGGCCAACTTGCCCAAAATAAACATATTGCGGTGGTGCTCCTGACCAGAAAAGGCTTCTTCACCTCAGACCCTGAGGATTAGCCATACGATAAACGGCGAGCAAGCGATCTAATCTTATGATGAGCGTCTCAAGGAGGGGATACCGCAACCCGGCTGAAGCTGCGAGGGCGAGGCGTAAGGCGTAAGGCGTAAGGCGTAAGGCAGACATGGTGCTCGGGAATACGCGGGGGCCGGAGATCGGAAACGAGTGTTTGTGGACATGAGTTTTTCTTAGACTGGTTTTCATCGAGAAACAGTGAATTTCTAGAATCATTGATTTAATCACGATTTCATGGAAGCGGGGCGCGGCGGTTTCGGGTAAGTTGCGGTGCGGCCGAGCGCTGCCGGCCAGTGCCAAAAAAGGCCGGCTGGAAAGCGGCACCCTGGTGCGGCCGCGATCCGGTTAATGCTATGGCCGGCCTTCTCTGCTTCCCCGCGCCAGCGATGCTGCGACTGCCTGCGCCGGTCGTCGGGCGCCAGCCCCGTTCAGCCTGAGCAATGCCTGCCGGCAACGCGAGTCAGCTCTTTCCCGGCGCTGCCGACGCGTGAAAGCACCGCGGCCCAGCCCTCGCTTGCGCCATCCCTCGTCCTGCTGTCATGCTGAAAATCAGTCGTTTATGGACGCGCACCAGCTAAGCTGCAGCGGGACCCGAGAAAGCGGCGCCGCTCATTCGTACTGCTAAACTCTGGCATCCCGAGCGAGTCGGGCCGCCAGATGCCGTTGCGGCTCAAGGCGATTTGAACCTGCGGCATCCTGCCCGCTCACCTTGCCACGCACCGAGCCATCGTGTATTCGGATCGCAACGTCTCGATGGCCGGTCTCGACCGTAGGCTGCCGTAGCTCAGTGGTAGAGCACCCCCTTGGTAAGGGGGAGGTCGTAAGTTCAATCCTTACCGGCAGCACCACACACTGATCAATCGCAAACAAGAGATTTGCCACGCGGCGGGTTCCGGCCCGGTGAACGGCCGCACGAAACGATGCGATTCGGCATGAACAAGCACAGGTGCTGGGGCTGGGCTTCGGCGTTGCCGCCGAAAAAAGTCTCGGCTGGGACGCCGCCCGGCGCCGCGCGAGCGGGCTGGCCTATCGGTAATCCGGACATGCTGCCCAACCCGTTCGACGATCGGCCCGGGCGTGCCAGGGCCAAGACGGGCGCTGTTTACGTTTTCCTCGCCGCCGCCAATCTCTCGGCCTGGCTGTGGGCCTGGGTTACGTTCTCAAATAGGCCGACCCTGCTCGGGACGGCGTTCCTCGCCTATGTGTTCGGCCTCCGGCATGCGTTCGACGCCGACCACATCGCCGCCATCGACAATGTCGTGCGCAAGCTGATGCAGGAGGGCAAACGCCCGTTCTCGGCCGGTTTCTTCTTCTCGCTCGGCCATTCGACGATCGTCGTCCTCGCCTCGGTCGCCATCGCCGCGACCGCCGCCATGATGCAGGGCAGGCTCGAAACCTTTCACAATCTGGGCAGCGTTGTCGGAACGGCCGTCTCGGCCTTGTTCCTGCTCGTTATCGGCGTGGCCAATTTGTTCGTCCTGAAGGGCATCTGGGCGGCGTTCTCGCATGCCCGTCGCGGCCGGCGCGTCGTCGACGAGGATCTGAATGCGCTGCTGGCCGGGCGCGGGTTCTTCGCCCGCATCTTCCGGCCGATGTTCAAGATCGTTTCCCGCTCCTGGCACATGTACCCGATCGGGTTTCTGTTCGGCCTGGGCTTCGACACGGCGACCGAGATCGGCCTGCTCGGAATTTCGGCGGCGCAGGCCGCCCAGGGCATGTCCTTCTGGAGCATCCTGGTGTTCCCCGCCCTGTTCACGGCGGGCATGTCCCTGGTCGACACGACCGACAGCGTGCTGATGGTCGGCGCCTATGGCTGGGCTTTTGTCAACCCGATCCGCAAACTCTGGTACAACCTCACGATCACGGCCGCCTCCGTGGTAGTCGCCGTCTTCATCGGCGGCGTCGAGGCGCTCGGCCTGATCGGCGACAAGCTGGGCCTGGAGGGCAGTTTTTGGGGCGCGATCGGCGGTCTCAACAACAACCTCACCAGCTTCGGGTTCGCGGTCGTCGGCGTGTTCATCGCGAGCTGGCTCGTCTCGACGATAATCTACCGGGCCAAGGGCTACGACAATTTGCCGATAGGGTAATTCTAAATCGGGTGAAAAAAATCAATCGTGGACGCTAGACACCTCCCGTCTATAGAAATCTGCACCGAATACATGACAGCCGGTCAGGCTTCTCATTGTCCTGTCCACCGCTACCCGGTTTTCGCAGGCTTCGCTGCGCGGCGCTGCTGACTTTCGCGCTCGCTGCGTTTGGCGTGTCCGCAGCCGGTCGGGCGCAGACCTGGATCGGCCCCAACGATGCCTGCGCACCGGACATGCTGCTCGGAGATTGGGGCGGCTTGCGCAGCCGCCTTGCGGATCACGGCATCGGCTTCGGGCTGCAGGAACAGAGCGAGGTCTGGGGCAATGCGACGGGCGGCCTGGGGCGCGGGGCCGCCTATGACGGCCTCACGACCGCAAGCCTGTGCGTCGATTTCGACAAAGCGATCCATTGGACGGGTGCCACCCTCTTCGCCAATGGCTTTCAGATCCACGGTGTGGGACCGACCGGACAGCTCGTCGGCGCTCTGCAGACCATCAGCAGCATCGAAGCCACGCCCAGCGTCAAGCTTTACGAGTTGTGGTTCGAACAGCGGCTGTTCGGCGCCCTATTCTCGCTACGCCTCGGCCAGGAGGGTGCGGACGCGGAGTTCATGCTTACCCAATATGGTGGACTGTTTCTCAATTCGAGCTTCGGGTTTCCGGCATTGCCGGCGCTCGATTTGCCCTCCGGCGGGCCCGAGTATCCGTTGGCCACACCCTTCGTCCGGGCGCAGTTTCAGCCGAATGGCGAATTCACCTTGCTGGGGGCGGTGTACAACGGCGATCCCGCGCCGCCCGGCACCGGCAGCCCGCAACTGCGCGATCTCCACGGCACTGCATTCCGCCTGAACGACCACACGCTTTCCTTCGCCGAGCTGCAATACTCGCCCGCCATTCTGATGAATCTTGGTCAACCCGGCACCTATAAGCTCGGAATGTGGGTCGCGACCGGGCCGTTCGCCGACCCGGTTCAGGACACCGTAGGCTTGCCGCTCGCCGATCCCGCGAGCACCGGCACCCCGCTCCAGCACGCCACCGATCACGCCGTCTATGCGATCATCGACCAGATGATCTGGAAAAAGCCGAAGACCGCGACGCAGGGCATCGCCTTGTTCGTGCAGATCATGCACGCCCCCGAAAACCGCAATCTCAGCGATCTGTTCATCGAGGGCGGGCTGGATTGGAAGGGGATCATCCCCGGCAGATCGCACGATGCCGCCGGGCTCGCGGTGACCCATGCGGGGATCGGCGCCGCAGCCGTACGTTTCAGCCAGGACGCGGTGTTTTTTACCGGGTTCGGCACGCCCTACAGCCCGGGAGAGACGATTGTGGAAGCCACTTATCGGGCGCGGCTGACGCCATGGCTCAAGGTGCAGCCCGACCTGCAATACGTCGTCAACCCCGGCGCCGGAATTCCGAGCACGCAGAGCCCGGTGCCGCTGAAGAACGACCTGATCTTCGGCGTTCGCGTCACCGTCGATTTTTGAACGGACGGTCGGCTGGAGCGGCGCGGCGCCGGATCAGGGCGATGGCCGAAAAACCAGAATCGCGGCATCGGAACCGATTGGGCCGGCACGGGCGGCGACATAGAGCCGGTCGAGCTGCGGCGCGAACAGCGAAGTCCGCGCCCCAGCGACGGTCGCGATGCGGGCGAGCGAACGATAGCCGGCGCCGGCCGCCGCGAACACATCGACCGCACCCGAGCCGCAGCTGACATAGATCCGCCGGCGCCGCGCGTCGAAATAGACATCATCGGCGTCGCCGCAAGTGTCGAGCCGGAGGGTGGTCGCGCCGGTCCTGGCGTCGATCAGGACGAGCATCGGCGGCTGGCGGAAGATGACGGCGAGCAAAGCACCGGCCTGATCGAGCGCCATCGGGAAATTCGACCGCAACCCGGGCACGGCCCAGCGGCCGATTTGCTTTCCCGCGGCAAGATCGGCGACTGCAATCTCCTTGGCGTCGGGCAGATTGACAAAGGCTCGCCCGGAAGCGGCATCGATCTCGAACGCTTCCGGGTGCGCGGCGAGCCTGATGTCGCCGATCTTCGATCGCGTGCCCGGGTCGATGATTGCGAGCCCGCCGCTGCCATAGCCGACGACGATGTTGCCGCGGCGTGGATCGATACGGATGTCGTCGGCATCGCTGCCGAGTGCAATCGCACCCGCCGGCGCCAAATCCGCGCCGTGAAAGAACCGCACCCGGCCGTCGACGGCACCGGCGACAACAACGAGATCGGCCGCCGCCGCATAGCCCACTCCCTGCGGCTCGGCGAGGCCGGCGACGCGCCGCATCTCGCCGCCGGCGGCGAGATCGACAACGTCGAGGGTGCCGTTGCCGAGCTCCGCCACGAACAGCCGCTTGCGTGCAACATCCACCGCCATATGGTCGATGCGCCCTGCAACATGGGGGAGCGCGATCCGGCTTTCGAGCAGCAGCGGCTCTTCTGCGCGGGCCGGCATCGCGACGGCCAGCAGGCTCAGCGCCAGTGCGGTCGCGATGAGCATTTGCGCCTTCACTCGACGCTCAGTGCTCGGCGGTGTTGACCTGGGCCAGCGCCGCCTTCAGGCCTTGGGCCAGCCTGACGGCGTCTTCGTTGGCCCAGAAATGCATGAAATAGAGGCGCGGCTGGTCGTCGAGCATATGGTTGTGCAACGCCGTGACTTCGATCCCGTGGTCGCGCAGTGCTTTCGCCACCGGGTTGACCTCCTTCGCGATCAGCACGAAATCGCCGGTGATCGCCGCCTTGCCGCCGCCCGTCGGCTGGAAATTGATGCCGATCGCCGACCCCATTGCCGGCGGCACGACCATGCCGGCTTCCTTGACCGTCTCAGCGCGCGGGATGCCGAACTGGTAGACGCCGCCATTGTTCTTGCCCTTGGCGCCGAGCGCCTTGTCGATCGCCGCGGTATCGAGGTCGATCGGCGGCGGCGCCGCCGCCGATGCCGGCTGAGCGGCGCCGAGCGGGGTCCCGCTGGCAGCCAGCGCATCGTGCAATTTTGCCGCGAGCGCCGCCGGATCGCCGCGGCCGAGCACATGCAGGAACATCGTAAACGGCTGGTTGCGCAGCAGATGATTGTGCAACGCGGTCATTTCGATGCCGCTGTCGACGAGCTTTTTGGTGACCGGGCCGACCTCGTCCATGGTCAGCACCAGATCGCCCATGACCATGCCCTCACCGCCGGTCTTCTCGAAGGCGAGCCAGCCGCCGAGCGCGAACCCCGGTTTCAGCGCGACCCCGTCGAGGGTGGCCTTGAGGTCGGTGCGCGGCAGTGCGACCCGGTAGACGCCGCCCGGCATTGCGGCGCCCGGTTTGCCGAGCGCCTGCGCTATTTGGGCTTGCCAATCGTTGTCGGCCGCGAGCGCCTGAGCCGATAGCCCGAGCGTCAGGGCCAATGCAGCGCCCGTTTTCAGAAGGTATCTCGTTACTTTCACCGTCCGGCACTCCTCGCATAGCGAAGGGTGCAGCACTTGGACGGAGAGGCCGTCTGACGGGGCGTCTGCCCTGCCCCGGAAGGCAGCAAATAGCGCTTGAGCCGGCCGCCTGCAAGATAGAACGCTCAACCCATTGCCGCCGCGAGTAGGATCGGTTTGGGTCAGAGCGCGGTTGGGGCCGAGGTAAGCATGACGCGGATGCCGGCGGCGAGAGCTTCCGACGAGGCGGTGAGGCTGGGGGCGCTGTTTTTCGGCTTTCTCGGGGTCGGGCTGTGCGCTTTCGGCGGCGGGCTGGTCTGGCTGCGCCGGCTCGTCGTCGATCGGCAGAAATGGATCAGCGACGGCGAGTTCGCCGAAATCTTGAGCTTTTGCCAGCTCATGCCCGGCCCGAACATCGCCGGCCTTACGGTGTGCATCGGATCGAAGCTGCGCGGGCCGGTCGGCGCGCTCACCGCCCTTTCCGGCTACATCGTGGTTCCGTGGGTGGTCGGCTTCGCGCTCGGTTCGCTCTACCTGGAATATGCCTATATCGGCGTCCTCAGAAACATCCTAGGCGGGATTGCCGCCGCCGCGGCCGGTCTGGTGATCGCAACCGGGATCAGGCTGCTCTCGGCTCAGCGCCGCCGTCCGGCGGGGCTCGTCTTCACTGCGCTCGCTTTCGCCGGGATTATCTTTGCCAAATTGCCGCTTCTTATCGTGCTTAACGGGTTGGCGCCGCTCAGCATCGCCGCCGCCGCGCTCGCCAGCCGCAAAGCGCAATGACCGGCCCATCCGCCCCCGTCGCCTTGAGCGCGCACCTCGCCGTGCTGTCGCTGATCAGCTTTGGCGGCGTGCCTTCGGTCCTCGCCGATATCCATAATTTTGTTGTCACCGCCCACGGCTGGGTAACCGACCGGCAATTTGCCGAGTATTTCGGGCTGGTGCAGGCGGTCCCTGGGCCGAACATGATCCTGATGATGGGTTTTATCGGTTGGAAGGTGGGGGGTGTCGGCGGCGCCGTGGCGAGTGCGCTCGCGATCTTCGGCCCGTCCTGCTCGCTCAGCTATGTCGCCTATCGCCTATGGGACCGGTTTCGCCGCTCGCGCTGGCAGACGATCGTGCGCCAGGGCCTCGTTCCGCTGACGATCGGCCTCGTCATCGCGGGTGGCTGTGTCATGGCCCGCGCTGCGGATACCGGCTGGCGCGCCGCCGCGATCACCATCGCCGCGCTCGCGCTGATGCTCGGCACCCGGATCAATCCGCTGCTGATCCTGGCGGGCGGTGGGGTGGTGGGCGGCTTTGGCCTGATCTGAGCAAGCCGTCTCGTTCTGCGAGGTCAGCCGCCGACCTCCTGGCCAAGGAAGGCGGCGAGGAGGATGCGGGCGGCGGCGGTGGGGGTGCGGGCGCCGGCGATGACCTCGGCCTCGATCGCGGCAAGCCGGCTGGCGACCGCCGGGGTGGCGCGAAAGCGCTCGCCGAGGCTGCTGTCGATTTCCGCCCACATGGCCGCGCGCGCCTGCTGGCGGCGCCGCTGCGACCAGAGGCCGGCGGCTTCGAGGGCGGCGCGGAAATGGGCGACATCGTCCCAGATCTCGTCGATGCCGGTCCCTGCGAGCGCCGAGACCGCGCGCACCGGAACCTGCCATTCGGCGAGCGGCGGGCGGATCAGGCGCATGGCGCTCGCGTAGTCGGCGGCCGCACGCTGCGCCGCCCCGGCGAATTCGCCGTCGGCCTTGTTGACGAGGACGAGATCGGCGAACTCGACGATGCCGCGCTTGATCCCCTGCAATTCATCGCCTGCCGCCGGCGGCAGGATCAGCACGAACATATCGACGATTTCAGCAACGGCGGTCTCGCTCTGCCCGGCGCCGACGGTCTCGACCAGGACCGTGTCGAACCCGGCGGCCTCGCACAAGAGGATCGCCTCGCGCGTGCCGCGGGCGACGCCGCCGCTCCTGGCGCCGGCCGAGGATGGGCGGATGAAGGCGCGCGGCGACCGCCCCAGCTCGGCCATGCGCGTCTTGTCGGCGAGGATGGCGCCGCCGCGGCGCTTCGAGGCCGGGTCGACCGCGAGCACCGCGATCCGGCGGCCGCGGGCAATGCCGGCGAGGCCGAAACGCTCGATAAAGGTCGATTTCCCGGCGCCCGGCGGGCCCGAGATGCCGATGCGGATAGCGCCGCCCGTCTGTGGCAGGATTGCCGCCTCCAGCGCCTCGGCTTCGGCGCGATGGTCGGGCCGAGACGATTCGACGAGGGTGATGGCGCGGGCGAGTGCCCGCCGGTCGCCGCGCTGCAGTTCCTGCAGCAGGGATTGCGGCGCGGTCACTCGCCTCTGGCGGGAAAGTACGATCCGTCGCGGCGCTGCCGGCGCACGCATTCGTTGGAAGCCGCCGTCAGGATCTGGTCGACCAAGCTCATCAGGTTCTGGAGCCGGAACGGCTTCAAGAGATGATGCCGCCCGCTCTGCTCCAGGCGCTCGGCATGGCGGTGATCGCCGGTCGTCAGGATCACCCCGCATCCCTGCTCGTGAGCGATCTTGCCAAGTGCGATGCCGTCCTTATCGCCGGGCTGGGTCACGTCGATGATCACAATGTCATAATCGTCTTCGTCGAGCGCGTCCTCCATGGCCGCGCCGCTCGCTATCAATGAAAAGAGAAAGCCCTCGCTGTCGAACGCCTCACCCAGAAGCTCGCGGATGTAATCGTCATTCTCGACGATCAATACCTTGCAGATTTTCGCCACTTGCCCATCCCAGTCGGTTTCGCGCATGCCGGTCGCTCGCCGGCGGTTACTCCGCGGCCAATGCCGCTTCGCGCCGCGCCGCCTCCTGCTGACGCGCCCACATCGCGGCATAGACGGCCTGGTGCCGCAGCAGTTCGGCGTGATGGCCGCGCTCGACGATGCGGCCACTCGTCGAGCACGAGGATCTCGTCGGCGTCGACGATCGTCGACAGCCGGTGGGCGATGACGAGGGTGGTGCGGCCGGCGGCGACTTCGGCGAGACCGGCCTGAATCTCGCGTTCGGTGCGGGTGTCGAGGGCCGAGGTCGCCTCGTCGCAGATCAGGATCTTCGGCGCCTTCAGAATGACGCGGGCGATCGCGACGCGCTGCTTTTCGCCGCCGGAGAGCTTGAGCCCGCGTTCGCCGACCATGGTGTCGTAGCCGTCCGGCAGCGCCGCGACGAAGTCGTGGATATGGGCGAGGCGGGCAGCCTCCTCGACCGCGGTGCGGCTCGCGCCGGGTCGGCCGTAGGCGATGTTGTAAAAGATCGTGTCGTTGAACAGGACGGTGTCCTGCGGCACGACGCCGATCGCGCGCCTGAGGCTGTCCTGGCTGACTTCGCGAATGTCCTGGCCGTCGATTTCGATTGCGCCGGCATCGACATCCCAAAAGCGGAAGACGAGGCGGGCGATCGTCGACTTGCCGGCCCCGCTCGGGCCGACGATCGCGACCGTGGCGCCGGGCGGCACCCGGAAATCGACGTCGCGCAGGATCGACCGGCGCGGGTCGTAGCGGAAATCGACGTGGCGGAAATCGAGCGCGCCACGCCCGACGAGAAGCGCCGGCGCGCCGGGCCGCTCCCCGATCTCGGGCCTGACCGCCAGCAGCGCCGTCATCTGTTCGAGATCGGTCAGCGACTGCTTGATGTTGCGGTAGACCATGCCGAGAAAGGTGAGCGGCATGGAAAGCTGCATCAGATAGGCGTTGACCAGCACGAAATCGCCGACCGACATCCGCGCCGCGGCGACCCCGCGCGCGGCGAGGACCATGATCGCGATCAGGCCCGCCGCGACGATCAAGCCCTGGCCGAGATTGAGCATGGCCAGGGTGGTCTCGCTCCTGACTGCGGCGCGCTCGTAAGCCGCGAGCGCCGAATCGTAGCGCCGCGCCTCGTGCTCGTCATTGGCGAAGTATTTGACCGTCTCGAAATTCAGCAGGCCGTCGACGGCCTTGGTGTTGGCCTCGCTGTTGCGCTCGTTCATCTCGCGCCGGAAGCGCACGCGCCAATCGGTGACCGAGAAGGTGAAGACGACGTAGCCGAGGATCGTGGCAAAGGTCACGGCCGCGAACCGCCAGTCGTAGAGCCGCCACAGGATCGCGCAGACCAGCACGATCTCGATCACCGTCGGCACGACGTTGAACAGCATGAAAGATAAGAGGAAATCGATGCCGGCGGTGCCGCGCTCGATGGCGCGGGTCAGCCCGCCGGTGCGCCGTTCGAGATGAAAACGCAAGGACAGCGAGTGGACATGGCGGAAGGCCGTCAGCGCGATGCGGCGCACGGCGCGCTGGCTGACCCTGGCGAACACGGCGTTGCGCAGTTCGTTGAAGCCCTGCGACATGACGCGGGCGAGGCCGTAGGCGACGATGACCGCGACCGGCACGACGATCGCGGCCCTGCCCGGCGCCAGCGCGTCGACCGCATGCTTGTAGAGAAACGGCACGCCGATGTTGACGAGCTTGCCGGCGACCATGAAGGCGACCGCCAGCACGACCCGCACCCGGAGCTCGCGCGAATCGCGCGGCCAGAGATAGGGCGCCAGCGAACGCAGGGCGCGCAATTCGTCCTTGAGCCGGCCCCGCGGCCGTGGCGGGCCGGGGGTGACGAGGCGCCCCCGCGGGCTCATTCGCTGCCGCCGGTGGGCTCGGCATCGGCCAGCCCGGCCTTGCCGTGGCTCGCCCTGGACGCCACCAGCAGAGCGACGGCGATCAGTGCGGCGCCCCAGAAGAACGGGCTGGTGCGGCCGAAATCGCCGAACAGGAATCCGGCGGCGGCCGGACCGAGGACGCGGGCGAGGCTGCCGACGGATTGCGAGACGCCCAGCACCTCGCCCTGCTCCTCGGCGCCGGCGCGGCGCGAGATCAGGCTGTTCAGCGAGGGCTGGGTCAGCCCCATGCCGAGCGCCAGCCCGGAGACCGCGATGCCGAGGATCGGCACGTCGCGCGCCGCCGTCAGCACCAGCAGCCCGGCGCCGACCAGCACGAGGCCGCAAAGCAGCAGGCGTTCCTCGCCGAAACGATGGGTCAGGCGGCCGATCAGCCCGCCCTGCAGGATCGCCGACAGCACGCCGACATAGGCGAAGACATAGCCGACCTGCTCCGGCCCCCAGCGGAACTGCCGCATCGCCCACAAGGCGAAGGTGCTCTCCATGCCGGCAAAGGCGAGGATGACCAGGAAAAAAATCAGGATCAGGCGCGACAGGACCGGCCGGCTCAGGACGCTCAGGATCGCGCCGACGCGGCCGCGCGACGGCCCGCCCCGGCGATCGGGCGACAGGCTCTCCGGCAACAGAACGAGGACGCCGCAGAGTGCCGTAAGCGACAGCGCGGCAGCGACCCAGGCCGGGATCGCGAGATCGGCGGTCGCCGGGTCGTTGCCGGCGAGAAATCCGCCGAGCGCCGGGCCGATGATGAAGCCCAGGCCGAAGGCCGCGCCGATCAGCCCCATCCCCTTCGCGCGATCCTCGGGCTTGGTGATGTCGGCGATATAGGCCTGCGCCGCGGCGATGTTGCCGGCGCAGGCGCCGGCGAGCGCGCGGGCGCCGAACAGCATCCACAGCGCTTCCGCCCTCCCGAGCCACAGATAGGCCAGCACCGAGGCGGCCATGCTGGCGATCAACACCGGGCGGCGGCCGATATGGTCGCTGAGCCTGCCCCACCAGGGCGCCGTCAACAGCTGCATCAGCGAATAGGTGGCCAGCAGCAAGGTCACCTGCTGCGGCGAAGCGGTAAAGCGCACCGCATAAAACGGCAGCAACGGGATGACGAGGCCGAACCCGACGAGGTCGACAAAGACGATGAGGAAGAGGGTCGGCATGTGCCGGGCTGATATCGCGCACCCGCCGCGGCAGAGCAAGGGGCGTCGTCGTCGCGACGGGCGCGCGGTCGGCCTATCCGGCGGTCTTTGCCGGATCGGCGGATTCGCAGCGCGCTCCGCTTGCCGGGGCGGCGCGGCGAAAATAGAGGTGGATTGCGGTGCCGACGCCTTCGGCGCTTTCGACCTGGACGAAGCCGCCCTGCCGCCGCGCCAGCTCGGCGGCGGCGGCGCCGCCGCCGGCTTGACTGTTTCCGCCGGGTCGAAAACCGCGTCGAGGCGTTCCGGCGCGAGGCCGGGGCCGCTGTCGCGGATCGTGAGCCGCACATAATCGCCGGGAAGCGCGTCGGAGACTCCGTCGCCGATGGTGCGATGGCGGGTTCCGACGGTGAGTTCGCCACCGGCCGGCATGGCGGCGGCCGCCTCCGCGACGAGGTCGCGCGTCGCGGCGGCGACGGCCGCACGGTCGGCGCAACAGCGCCACCGCTCCGGAGCGAGCGACAGGCGGAGCGCGACCGAACTCGGCAGCGAGCGCCGAAGCGAGCGCTCGAGCGCCGTCAACACGGCCTCGAGATCGGTGCCGGACGGGGGCGGCACGGCCGGGCGGCGCGCGGGGGTCAATCGCGCCGTCATCCAGGCGGCCGCCGCCGTACCGGGAGCCCGGCGGCGGCGCCAGATGAAGGCGGCGGCGAAGAGCATGGCGGCGGCGAAGAGCATGGCGGCGCCGGCCGCGGCGATCAGCGATGCGGCCGACCGCCCGGTGCGGCCAGTTGCCGGCGCGGCAGGGCTGTAGAGAAACGCGTCGAGATCGGCCGGATGCGTGATCGCCGCCGTCTTGATCATGCTTTGCCGGATCTGCCGCCAGCGGTCCGGGTCCGATTGACCGAGCGGGGTTGCGGGATAGCCCGCAAGCCGGCGCGCGACCCCGCTCTGATAGCGGGCGAGGCCGGCCGGATCGGAGACCGGGGCGTCCTTCGCCAGCTCGGCGGCGATGCGGGCGGCGATCCGATCGGAATGCCGGAGCGCGTAGTCCCAGCCCGCGAGCGACGCTTGGCGAAAGCGCCGGACGGTTGCCGGGTGGTCCTCGGCAAAGCTGCGCAGGGTAAACAGGCTGTCGCCGTAAAACGCCGGGCGATAGGCGGCGGGATCGAAGGATTTAAGGGTGAGGCCGTGCTCGCGCGCCTGCCAGGGCAGCTCCCAGGGCGAGGCGATCGCCGCGTCGATCCGGCGGTCGGCGAGGGCGGCGACGGTCTGCGCCGGGTCGAGCGGAACGGACCTGAGCTGATCGATGTCGATCGCCGCGGCGGCGAGGGCGGTGCGCAATTCGAGATCGAGGATGCCGCTCGCCGGCAGACGGCCGATGCGGCCGTTGCGCAGGGCCGCCGGTGAGGAGAAATCGGCGTCGGCGCGGTAATAGACGGCCGCGCCGCTCTGTTGAAAGACGGGTGCCAGCAGCAGCAGCGGCAAACCTTCGGCGGCAGTGAGGACGAGCCGCGCCGTACCGGTGCCGAACTGGGCACGGCCGGCGATCAGCTCGCGGACCGGGTCGATCGGCGCGGTGCCCGCCGTGGAATCCGGCCGGGTGCCCGGCCGGATCGCGACGTCGAGCCCGGCAGCGCGATAAAAGCCTTGCCACAGCGCCGCGTAATAGCCGGCAAACTCGAATTGCGCCGGGCGGTGGAGCTGAAGGACGATCTCGTCCGCGGCGGCAGCGACCCCCGCGGGCAGCAGAACCGCGAGCGCCGCCAGCCCCGCGGCGATGGCGGTCCGTTTCGACATTCGTCCCCTCCCCGGCCTGCCCGGCTCGGAGCCCGGCCGCGCGTCTCCCCGGCGTGCCGGAAGATGTGGAGCCGTTCAGGCGCGGCCGGCGGCTTTGCGGCCGAGCTCCAGCGCGGTGAAGGAATAAGCCGGCGCCGGCATCAGATAGCGGAAGCCTTTTTCGAGCAATTTCTCGACGTTCCTGGCGTCGACATGCGGGTGGCCGCAGGCGACGTTGTGCTGCTGACAGATTGCCAGGATCTCGTCGATCGCCGCGGCGACGGTCGGGTGCTCGTATTGCCGCGGAAAACCCAGATCCTGCGACAGATCGCCCTCGCCGACGATGACGACGCCGATGCCCGGCACCTCTTCCAGCATCTTCGGCAGGTTGCGGATCGCCCGCACCTCCTCGCACATGATCGCCACCAGCACTTCGCCCCGCGGGTTCAGCGGCCAGACATCGGCGCGCGCGTAGTATTCCTGCTGGGACAGCCCCCAATAGCGCGCCGCGGCGGCCGGAGCGTCGCCGCGCTGGCCCGCCGGCTGGTAATAGGGGGCCGAGCGCGGGCGCGGGTAACGGCAGGCGGTGACCGCGTTCAGCGCCTCTTCGACGGTGCTGACATGCGGCCAGACGATGCCGTAGACGCCCTGGTCGAGCACCTGCTTCGCCACCCACTGGCTGGTCTCGCCGCCATTCGGCGGGATGCGCACGAACGGCGTCACCGCCGGCGCGAGCGTGCCCCGGCTCAGGATCTGGCGGCGGTCGAGCATGTATTGCAGGCAGTCGCGCAACGCCGGGATATCGTAGGGCCGGTGCTCCATCTCGAAGACGACGCCGTCATAGGGTGCGGCGTTGACCGCCTGCGCCGCGCCGATTTCGGCCCCTAAAAACGTCACAAAGGCGGGCTTGCCTTGCTCCAGGGCCCCGATCACGCCGTTCAGGCGGGGTGTTTCGGCCATTGCTGCGCTCCTTCGCGAAAAGGCGATCGTACGATCGCGCCGCGCAGGCGGTCAACCGAAGGGCCGCGGCCCCGGCGGCGGTCGAGACCCGGGAGAAGCTGAAGCCGCAACTCGGCGATTACTGCAGCGGCAGCGGCAGCGCGACGGGATGATCCCCGCAGATCCGCGGATCGCCCTGACCGGCCTAAGTCACAAACGCGGTCCGCGGCGCAACCGGCGTACCGGCAAACAATTCGCCGACCGGGCGGTATATGTCTGCGAATCGCAGGCTAAGCTGAAGCAGTTGACCACCTCGTTTCCGAGATCGAGATTCCTCGGGCAAACCTGCGGTTGCGTTGAAGCCGCAGGTCCGCCAAGGACCACCCGCTGCGAGCGATCGGCGAGATCGTCAATGCCGCGCTGGCGGCGCTGGCGTTACAACCTGGTGCGTCTGCCCAAGCTATTGGGCGCCGCGGCATAGCCATGCCCGTATCGCGTCCCAATGCCGAGCACGCGGCCAAAACCCGGTTCGAGAGCCGTTCCAATACCATGATCTCCGCAATCATGGCATGTGTTTACGCTATCCACTCTAAAATTGGCTCCGGTGTTCTGCGTTTTTCCGCACCCTGCTAGTGGTAATCGACCAAATCAACATCGGTCATGGGCCGTGCGGGCTCAATTGGCGAAGGCGGGGATGCCGGTCTGGGCGCGGCCGAGGATCAGCGCGTGGATGTCGTGCGTGCCTTCGTAGGTATTGACCGCTTCGAGGTTCATCACGTGGCGGATCACGTGGTATTCGTCGGAAATGCCGTTGCCGCCATGCATGTCGCGGGCGGTACGGGCGATGTCGAGCGCCTTGCCGGCATTGTTGCGCTTTAAGAGCGACGCCATCTCGGGCATGGCGCGGCCCTGGTCCTTGAGGCGGCCGAGGCGCAGAGCCGCGTGCAGGCCGAGCGTGATCTCGGTCTGCATGTCGACGAGCTTTTTCTGGATCAGCTGGTTGGCGGCGAGCGGCCGGCCGAACTGGCGGCGCTCGATCGTGTAGGCGCGCGCGGCGTGCCAGCAGAACTCGGCGGCGCCGAGCGACCCCCAGGCGATCCCGTAGCGCGCATTGTTGAGGCAGGAAAACGGGCCGCGCAATCCCGAGACACCCGGCAGGATGTTCTCCTCGGGCACGAACACATCGTCCATGACGATCTCGCCGGTGGCGGAGGCGCGCAGGCTGAATTTGCCCTCGATCTTCGGCGTGCTCAGACCCTTCATGCCGCGTTCGAGGATGAAGCCGCGTATCCTGCCGTCCTCGGTCTTGGCCCAGACCACGAGCACATCGGCGATCGGCGCATTGGTGATCCAAATCTTGGCGCCGTTGAGCCGCCAGCCGCCCGCTACCGCCTGCGCCCGCGTGGTCATGCCGCCGGGGTCGGAGCCGTGGTCGGGCTCGGTCAGGCCGAACGAGCCGACCCATTCGCCCGCGGCGAGCCTGGGCAGATATTTCCGGCGCTGCGCCTCGGTGCCGAAATCATGGATCGGATACATGACGAGGCTCGACTGCACGCTCATTGCCGAGCGGTAGCCGCTGTCGACGCGCTCGACCTCGCGCGCGATCAGCCCGTATGAGACATAGTTGACCCCGGCGCAGCCATAGCCGTCGATCGTCGAGCCGAGCAGGCCGAGCGCGCCCATCTCGTTCATGATCTCGCGATCGAAGCGCTCGTGCCGATTGGCGTCGAGCACCCGCGGAAACAGCTTCTCCTGGCAGTAGGCGCGCGCGCTGTCGCGCACCATGCGCTCGTCTTCGCTCAGCTCCGCATCGAGCAGCAGCGGATCGGCCCAGTCGAAAACCGTCTCGGCCGGAGCAGCGGAGATTTGAGCGGACGCGGCGTCACCTTGCATCGTAGACCTCGGCGGCATCGGCAGCAGGGCCGGGCAGTATATCCATGCCGCCGCCGCAGAACCACGCAACGGACGCGCCGAGGCGGCAGATGGTGCCGTGCTCGCCGCAGATCGCGACGCAGGTTCGACGCCGGCTCAAATGGGCCGGGTCGCTCGCCGGCGCGGGCTATTTTCCCGGCGGGCTATTTCCGCGGGACTATTTCCCCGGGACTATTTCCCCGCGGCTATTTTTTCGTGGAGGCCGCCGATGATCGACGGCCGGATTGCCGTCCGGTGTCGCGGCCGAGCCCGATTTTTTTGGCGAATTCGGAACGCTGCTCGGCGTAGCTCGGCGCCACCATCGGATAATCCGGCGCCAGCCCCCACCGCGCGCGATACTCGTCCGGGGTCATGTTGTAGGTCGACCGCAGATGCCGTTTCAGCATCTTGAGCCGCTTGCCGTCCTCCAGGCAGACGAGGTAGTCGGGGGTGATCGACCTGCGGATCGGTACCGCCGGCTTCAGCGGTTCGGGCGGCGGCTCCGCCACCCGCCCGTCGATCCCCTTCAGGGAATTGTACACGGCGCTGATGACCTCGGCCAGCTGGGCCGTGGGCAACGCATTATTCCTGACGTAAGCGGCGACCACATCCGCGGTCATCCGCATCAACTCGTCTTCCGCCATCTTCGGCGCTGCCGATTCTGCCATCTCTTGCCCCGACGAATCATGAAATGTACGCGTAGGTCTGCATAATCCCAGCACGAATTTCTTGTGTCAACCGAAACTTATCAGAGAGCACAGTAATCGTCATTGGGGTCGCCCGACCGACGACTTGTCGGCCGCGTTCGAGCCGTGTCTCCGGCAGCACAGCGCCGGCCCGGCGCAGTCGTCGTCGAAGGAGAGCGAGCGAATTCGCCGGCTTCGGGCGAGGGTGGCGCTATCCATCCTTTGCCCGGCTCCGGTCTCGGGCGCGAGCAGTGGTAGGCGGCTGGCGGCGCCGGTCGAGATCTGGTACGCTCCCCTCGCGTCGCCGGCATCCCGGTCAGGATGTTGGCGCCCACATGAAAAAGCGCCTCCCGCGCAGCCTTGCGACGCGCCGGTCGGCCGTACCCCTGATGAGCGATCTCCGATGGTTTCAACCCCACTCACCTTGCGCCGGCCCGCTGCCGACGGCTTCTTCACGGACTCGCTCGCCGCGGCCGATCCGGAACTGGCGGCGGCGGTCGAGCGCGAGTGCGGCCGCCAGCAGTCGCAGATCGAGCTGATCGCCAGCGAGAACATCGTCTCGCGCGCCGTGCTCGAGGCCCAAGGCTCGGTGCTGACCAACAAATACGCCGAAGGCTATCCCGGCCGCCGATATTACGGCGGCTGCGAGTTCGTCGACGTCGCCGAGACCCTTGCCATCGACCGCGCCAAACGATTGTTCGGTTGCGCGTTTGCCAATGTGCAGCCGCATGCCGGCGCCCAGGCGAACGAGGCGGTGTTTCTGGCGCTGCTCTCGCCGGGCGACACGATCCTCGGCATGTCGCTGGCCGCCGGCGGTCACCTGACGCACGGCGCGCGGCCTAACCTGTCGGGCAAGTGGTTCAACGCGCTTTCCTATGGCGTGCGGGCGCAGGATGCGCGCATCGATTTCGACGAGGTCGCAGCACTGGCCCGGACGCACCGGCCCAAGCTGATCATCGCCGGCGGCAGCGCCTATCCGCGGATCATCGATTTCGCCCGCTTCCGCGCCATCGCCGACGAGGTCGGCAGCTATCTGATGGTCGACATGGCGCATTTCGCGGGGCTCGTCGCCGGCGGCGTGCATCCGAGCCCGCTGCCGCATGCTCATGTCGTCACCACCACGACCCACAAGACCCTGCGCGGCCCGCGCGGCGGGATGATCCTCGCCAATGACGAGGAGATCGGCCGACGGATCAACTCGGCCATTTTCCCCGGGCTCCAGGGCGGCCCGCTGATGCATGTGATCGCCGCCAAGGCGGTGGCGCTCGGCGAGGCGCTGCAGCCCGCCTTCAAGAGTTATGCGAGCGCCGTCGTCGAAAATGCGCAGGCGCTGGCGGCGACATTGGCCGAGGCGGGGCTTGCGATCGTCTCGGGCGGGACCGACACGCATCTGCTGCTGGTCGATCTGCGGCCGCTGGGGCTGACCGGCCGGGATGCCGAACAGAGCCTCGAGCGCGCCGGCATCACCTGCAACAAGAACGGGATCCCGTTCGACCCGCAAAGGCCGACCGTCACCTCGGGCATCCGCCTCGGCTCGCCGGCGGCGACCACGCGCGGCTTCGGCGCGGCCGAGTTCCGCACCGCCGGGCGGCTGATCGTCGAGGTGCTGCGGGGGCTGGCGCGGCGACCGGCAGACAATGGCGCGGCCGAAGCAAGCGCACACGACGAGGTCCGCGAACTCTGCGCCCGCTTCCCGATCTATCCGGAAAGCCGGGGCTGGCCGGGCAGTGCGGGCGGCGCCCGAGCGGGATAGGGAGGACGAGATGCGCTGTCCGTTTTGCGGGACCGACGATACCCAGGTCAAGGATTCGCGGCCGACCGACGATCGCGGCGCGATCCGACGGCGCCGCTTCTGCCCGAATTGCGCGGCCCGCTTTACCACCTTCGAGCGGGTGCAGTTGCGCGACCTGACGGTGATCAAGAAAAACGCGCAGCGCGAGCCGTTCGACCGCGACAAGCTGGCGCGCTCGATCTACATCGCGCTGCGCAAGCGCCCGGTCGAGCCCGACCGGGTCGAGCGCATCATCAACTCGCTGGTGCGCCAGCTCGAAAGCTCGGGCGAGACCGACATCCCGAGCGATATGATCGGCGGGCTCGTCATGGAGGCGTTGGCGAGCCTCGACCAGGTCGCTTATATCCGGTTCGCGTCGGTCTACCGCAATTTCCGCGAGGCCAAGGATTTCGGCGATTTCGTCGGGCGGATCGCCGCCGATGGCGAGTGAGGCCGCGGACCGGCGCCTCGACCTTTCCCGGATGCGGGCGGCGCTGGCACTGGCCCGGCGCGGGCTCGGCAATGTCTGGCCCAACCCGGCGGTCGGCTGCGTTATCGCCAACGAGGGCCGGGTCGTCGGCCGCGGCTGGACCCAGCCCGGCGGACGGCCGCATGCCGAGGCCGAGGCATTGCGCCGAGCCGGCGGGCTGGCGCGCGGGGCGACCGCCTATGTCAGCCTCGAACCGTGCAGCCACTGGGGCCGGACGCCGCCCTGCGCCGATGCGCTGATCGCTGCCGGGGTGCGGCGGGTCGTGGTCGCGATCGAGGACCCCGATCCGCGCGTCGCCGGCGCCGGGCTCCGCCGGCTGCGCGAAGCGGGTCTCGAAGTCGAAACGAGCGTATGCGCCGCGGAAGCGGCCGACATCAATGCCGGCTTCTTCACCCGGCTGCGTCTCGGCCGGCCGCTCGTCACCCTCAAGCTCGCAACGTCGCTCGACGGCCGCATCGCCACCGCAAGCGGCGAAAGCCGATGGATCACCGGCTCGCCGGCGCGCCAGCGCGGGCATGCGCTGCGCGCCTGCCACGACGCGATCATGGCCGGCACCGGGACAATCCTTGCCGACGACCCGCAACTGACCTGCCGCCTGCCCGGGCTCGGTCATCGCTCGCCGGTGCGGGTCGTCCTCGACCGCACCCTGCGCATCCCGCCGACCGCGCATATCGTCGCCGAAGCGCGCGAGGTGCCGACCTGGCTCCTGACCCTGCGCTCCGCCGACGCCACCCGGCGCAGTGTAATTGCCGGCAGCGGCGCAACCCTGATCGACCTCGATCCCGATCCCGAGGGCCGCATCGATCTCGCGGCGGCGCTGACGGCGCTCGGCGAGCGCGGCATCACCCGGCTTCTCGTCGAGGGCGGCGCGCGCCTGGCCGCCGCGCTGCTGCGCCTCGACCTGATCGACCGCCTCGTCTGGTTTCACGCGCCGTTGCTGATCGGCGGCGACGGCGTCCCGGCGGCCGCCGCTCTCGGCCGCGCGGCATTAGCCGATGCTCCTGGCTTCGAGCGGGTCTCGACCGAAGCGGTCGGCGACGATGTGCTGACGACCTTCCGGGCGCGTGCCTGGCAGCAACCCGGCCCCGCTCCTCAAAGGAACGCGCCTCAAGGTGCGCCGGCGCGCGCCGGCGATTGCCGCGCGTAAGAGCTTGGCCAGGCCCGCCATAAGCACATCTGCCGATTCGGGTCGGCTGATCGCCGGACCTACTCCACCGTGACGCTTTTCGCCAGGTTGCGGGGCTGGTCGACGTCGGTGCCTTTGAGGACGGCCACGTGGTAGGCGAGGAGCTGGATCGGGATCGCGTAGAGCAAGGGGGCGACGAACGGGTCGCAGCTCGGCACCGCGATGCCGAAAGGCGAGGCGGTCGGCCAGCCGCGCGACGCCGGCCGCGTCGGAGATCATGACCACGCGGCCGCCGCGGGCCATGACCTCCTCGACATTGCCGAGCGTCTTTTCGAACAGATCGTCATTAGGCGCCAGCACGATGACCGGCACGCTTTCGTCGATCAGCGCGATCGGCCCATGCTTCATCTCGCCGGCGGCATAACCCTCGGCATGGATGTAGGAGATCTCCTTCAGCTTCAGCGCCCCTTCGAGGGCCAGCGGAAAGGCGCTGCCGCGGCCGAGATAGAGCACGTCGCGCGCCTCGGCGATCGTCTGGGCGATCTCGCGGATGCGGGCGTCGTGGTTCAGGATTTCGGCGGCGCGCGACGGAATCTCGGTCAGAAAGCCGACCAGCTCGGCCTCGCGCTGATGGGTGATGGCGCCCCTCGCCCGCGCCAGCGCCACCGTGAAAGCCGCCAGCACCGCGAGCTGGGTGGTGAACGCCTTGGTCGAAGCGACGCCGATTTCCGGCCCGGCCAAGGTCGGCAAGACGATATCGGCTTCGCGCGCGATCGAGCTTTCCGGCTGGTTGACGACCGCGATGATGCGCTGCGCCTGCGCTCGCGCATAGCGCAAGGCAGCAAGAGTGTCGGCGGTCTCGCCCGATTGCGAGACGAAGATTGCCGCCCCGCCGCGCGGCATCGCCGGTGCGCGGTAGCGGAACTCGGAGGCGATGTCGACCTCGACCGCGATGCGGGCGACCCGTTCGAGCCAGTACTTGGCGACGATGCAGGCGTGGTATGCGGTGCCACAGGCGATGATCGTGATCCGCTCGACCTCGGCCAAGGCAAAGGGGAGCTCGGGCAGGTGCACGGTGCGGGTCGTCGGGTTGACGAGCGCGTTCAGCGTGTCGCCGATCACCGCCGGCTGCTCGAAGATCTCCTTTTGCATGAAGTGGCGATAGTTGCCCTTGCCGATCAGCGCGCCCGAGGCGGCGGATTCGCGGATCGGACGTTCGACCTCGGCGCCGCCCGCATCGAAGATCTTCACCGAGCCGGAGGTCACCACCGCCCAGTCGCCCTCTTCGAGATAGGTGATGCGGCGGGTCAGCGGCGCCAGCGCCAAGGCGTCGGAGCCGAGAAACATTTCGCCGTCGCCATAGCCGATCGCGAGCGGGCTGCCGCGGCGGGCGCCGATCAAGAGATCGTGCTCGCCGGCGAACAGGAAGGCGAGGGCGAAGGCGCCTTCGAGCCGGCCGAGCGCCTTGCCGACCGCGTCCTGCGGCGACAGGCCCTGATCGAGGAAATAGGTCGTCAGGATCGCGACGGCTTCGGTGTCGGTCTCGGTCTGGAAGACATAGCCGAGCCCGCTGAGCTCCGCCCGCAAGGCCTGGAAATTCTCGATGATGCCGTTATGGACGATGGCGACGCGCTCGGTGGCGATCGGATGGGCGTTGGTCTCGGTCGGCAGGCCATGGGTCGCCCAGCGCGTGTGGCCGATGCCGATCGCCCCCTGCACCGGTTCATTGTCGAGCCGCCGGGCGAGGTTGGCGAGCTTGCCCTCGGCGCGCCGGCGCTCGATATGGCCGTCGACCAGGGTCGCGATCCCGGCCGAATCATAGCCGCGGTATTCCAGCCGCCGCAGCCCCTCGATCAGCCCGGGAGCCACCATCTCCTTGGCGATGATGCCGATGATGCCGCACATCAGTGATTTCTCCTCAACCGGACCCGGATTTCCGTCGCGCGGCCGGGCTTGTCGACCTGCTGGCCGCGCGCCAAGGTCAGGGCATCGGCCGGGACATCGCGGGTGACGACGCTGCCGGCGGCGACGATGGCGCCGGCGCCGACCGTAACCGGCGCCACCAGCGCGGTGTTGGAGCCGATAAAAGCGCCCTCGCCGATGATTGTGCGGTGTTTGCTGACGCCGTCGTAATTGCAGGTGATCGTGCCGGCCCCGATATTCGCCGCGGCCCCGACCTCGCTGTCGCCGATATAGGAGAGGTGACTGGCCTTGGCGCCGGCGCCGATCCGAGCCGCCTTGACCTCGACGAAATTGCCGATATGGACCTCGGCCTCGAGAACGGCGCCGGGGCGCAGCCGCGCGAACGGGCCGACGATACAGCCCGCTCCGATCGCGGCGCCTTCGAGATGCGAGAACGAGCGAATCCGTGCACCCTCGCCGACGGTCACGCCGGGACCGAAGACGACGTTCGGCTCGACCACGACATCGCTGCCGAACCGCGTGTCGGCGCAGAGGAACACGGTCTCGGGCGCCACCAGGGTCGCACCCGCCGCCATCGCGGCGCGCCGCAGCCGGCCCTGCATCAGTGCCTCGGCCTCGGCCAGTTCGGCACGGGTGTTGATGCCGATCAGCTCCTCGGCCGGCAATTCGACCATGCGGCATTGGAGCCCCTTGCCGGTCGCCAATCCGACGATGCCCGTCAGGTAGAATTCGCTTTTGGCGTTGTCGCGGTTGACCGCGTCGACAAGCTCGCACACGTGGCGCGCCTGGATCAGCATCAGGCCACCCCAAACGAGCCCGATGGCGCGCTCTTCGGGGCTGGCGTCGGCGGCTTCGACGATCCGCAGGACCTGCCCGTCCGGCGCGGAAACGAGCCGGCCATAGGGGCCGGGGTCGGCGGGCCGCATGCCCGCCAAAAGGATTGCGGCCGGCGCCCGTTTTTGCTCATCCAACATCCGCGCCAAGGTCTCGCTGCTCAACAGCGGCGTGTCGCCGTAGAGCACCAGCACATCGTCGATCTCGCCTTTTGGCGCGAGGCGACCGGTGAGGGCGGCGAGCCCGGTGCGCACGGCATCGCCGGTGCCGAGCGGCGGGTCCTGCACGACGCTCTGCGCGGGCTCGACCAGCCGGGCGACGGCATCCATCCGCGGGCCGATCACGGCGACGGAGGCGGCCGGCGACAGCGGCTCCAGCGCCGCCAGCAGATGTGCGATCATCGGCCGCCCGGCGACCGGATGCATGACCTTGGGGATCGCGGATTTCATCCGCGTGCCGGCGCCGGCGGCGAGGATGATTGCGGCGAAGCGGGGTTGGCTCATCGCTGATTTGCCGGAGGCTCGAGCGCGATCGACACAGACCGGCGGTACATTCGGCCGCCGCCGAGCTCGGTACAACACAAAGATTGTTGCAGAGTATAGCACAACAACGCAGAGATTGCTGCATGAAACGCTTCCTGCTGGTCTTCGATCTTGATGGCACCCTGGTCGACAGCGTGCCGGATCTGCGCGCCGCGGTGAACCGGATGCTGCGCGAGC
The DNA here is from genome assembly GCA_963814865.1 of uncultured Alphaproteobacteria bacterium. GTDB lineage: Bacteria > Pseudomonadota > Alphaproteobacteria > ATCC43930 > CGMCC-115725 > AP-15. Next base: position 99,310 of record CAWFEN010000014.1, read on the forward strand.
GCGGCCGCCCGGCGCTGTCGCCGGCGCAGGTGCGGCATATGGTCGGCGACGGCGTGCCGGCGCTCGTCGCCCGCGCGCTCGCGGCGAGCGGTGCCGACCCCGACGAGGCGGCGGCGTTGCCGCGCTTTCTCGAACTCTACGAGGCGAATGCGGCGCGCCTGACGAGACCTTATCCCGATGTGCCGGAAACCTTGGCCGGGCTGCGCCGGCGCGGCTACCGCACCGCGATCTGCACCAACAAGCCGCAGCGGGCGACGATGGCCGTGCTGGACGGCCTCGGCCTCTTGCCGCTGTTCGACGCGATCGCCGGCGGCGACCGTTTTCCCGTCAGAAAACCCGACCCCGGCCATCTCCTCGGCGTCATCGCCGAGGTCGGAGGGCGCACCGACAGGGCGGCGATGATCGGCGACAACGAGAACGACGCCGCCGCCGCGCGGGCTGCCGTGGTGCCGCTCGTGGTGATGCGCTACGGCTATGCCCGCGTCGCACCGGAAGCGCTCGCGGCGGACGCGCTGCTCGATCACTTCGCCGAATTGCCCGAGGCGCTCGAGCGGCTCGGCCTGACGCCCTGAGCAGGACTTCCGCGCCCGGACGCGCGGCGCCGGTCTCGTCGGGGTTGCCGGAAAACCGATCCTTTGCCCATAATCCAGGCCTTCACCGCAAATCCCGTGGCAATAGGCTTACAGGTACCCGCGTGCATTCATCCGATTGTAAGATGTTCCGGCGGAACCTGCGCGGCCGACCTCCCGCGAAGGTCCGGTAGGGATGTCGCTGCTCAAATCGGATGTGGTGATCGGCCGCAGCAGGCAGTGGCCCTGGGTGTGGATCGGGCTCGGCCTGCTGATAGCGCTGCTGTGCATCGGCTCGCTGATCCTGCCGGTCGGCGAATGGGTAACCACTTTTCAGCGCTGGATCCTCGGGCTCGGCCTGTGGGGCGTGGCCATTTTCGCGCTGCTCTTCATCGCCACGACACTCGTCCTGGCACCAGATTGGCCGCTGTCGATCACGGCCGGCTTTGTCTATGGGCTCTGGGCCTTGCCGGTCGTGCTCGCCGCGGCCACGATCGCCGCCTCGATCTCCTTTCTTGCAGCGCGCTATTTGCTGCGCGGCAAAGTACGGGGATTGCTCGGCGGGCGGCCAAGGCTCGCGGCTGTCGACAAGGCCGTCGCCGAGGAGGGCTGGAAAATCGTCTTCCTCCTACGCCTCAGCCCGCTGGTGCCGTTCAACCTGCAGAACTACGTTTTCGGCATCACCGCAGTCCCATTTGCGCATTATGTTGCGGCAACATGCGTCGGAATCGTCCCGGGCTCGGTGCTCTACGTCTATCTCGGCGCGCTCGGCAACGCGGCGAAGCAGGGCGGCGGCTCCGGCGGGCCGTTCGAATGGGCGCTGTTCGGCGTCGGGCTGATGGCTACCGTCGCCGCCGCCGTTCTCGTCGCCCGCAAGGCCAAGGCAAAGCTCGCGGCGGCGGTGCCCGACGACCACCCCCGATGAGCGAGGCGGCGCGCCGGCCGCGGCGGCTCAACCCCGCCCGGCGAAGCCGCGGAAGGCATGCGGCAGGCGGCGGATGTCCTGCACGAGATCGGGCGGCAGCTCGCCGGCGCCGTCCGCGCGCAGGGTCAGCGCATCCACGAGGCCGCCGAAGCGCCGGCCGATCGCCGCGGCGATCTGGTCGTGACGCGCGACCGCAGCGAAGAGACGGGCGACGTCGTCCGGCACCTCCTTCGCCATCTCGGTCCATTTGCCCTGGCGCGCCAGCGCGTTGAGCTTGTGGCCGAGATCCTCGAGCCGATGGACCGCCAGCACCGGGTAATAGGCCGGGGTCGAGCCGTAAAAGGCGACGCGCTGGCGCACCCATTCGAAACGGCGCGCGACGCTCTCGTCGTCCGGCCCGGTGGCGAGAAAGCCGCCGCCGGAAATCTCGTATTGCGCGCGGGTGCGCCCGGCCCTGGCGAGGCCCGCCGCGATGCGCGGCAGGATCTCGCCGGTCAGGTATTCGCGGGTGCAGAAGCCGTGCAGCTTGACGCCGTCGCATTCCTCGGCGGCGACCTTGAGCATCGCCGGGCCGACCGCGGCAATCATCACCGGCGGCGAGGGTGCCTCGATCGGCTCCGGCGCGAAGTTGGGTGTCATCAGCGTGAAGCGGTAGTACTCGCCTTCGAAGCCCGGCTTCTCGCCGGTTTTCCAGCAATGCCAGATCGCCCGCAACACCCGGACATATTCGCGCATGCGCGGCGCCGGCGGCGTCCACGGCACCGAGAAGCGCCGCTCGTTATGCGCCCGCACCTGCGAGCCTAAGCCGACGACGAAGCGCCCGCCGGTGGCGCCGGCCAGGTCCCAGCCGACATTGGCGACCGCCATCGGCGTGCGGGCAAAGGCGATCGCGACGCCGGTGTGCAACTCGATCCGCTCGGTCGCCGCACCGGCCACCGCCAACGCCAGGAACGGGTCGTGCTTGTTCTCCATCGCGACGACACCGTCATAGCCCTCGGCCTCGATCGCCCGGGCTGCCGGCCCGACCTTGCGCAGATCCTGTTGCGGTACCGTTGCGAATATGCGCATCGGGGGCCCTCCTTCCTGGTCGGCTTCGGCTGCTGCAGCAGGATCGGGCCACAACATGCGCGGCGAGACAAGCCCGGCGCGGCTCACATTATCGGCCACATCCAGACTGCCAGGCCGACGAGCGCGATGACGCCGCCGCTCAATACCTCGCCGTAGCGTTCGACCGCCGCGAACCGCACATGCTGCAGCCCGGCCGACGCGGAAACGCACAGCACGACGTAAGTCGCGATCGTGCTGATGGCGAAGATTGCCGCCATTACGCCAATCTGGGCGGCCCCGTACCGTGCCGCGGCGAAGAATGCCGGGATGCCTTCGACCATCGGCGAGGAGCCCAGAACCAGCAGCAGCGCGGTGCGTCCAGTGGTCTTGTGAAGGTGTTCGTGCAGCGGGGGCGGCCCGACAGCGATCACATGGGCCGTGGCGGCCGCATGATCGTGCCAATGGGCATGTTCCCGGCTGCGACCATGGTGGTGCAGATGGACATGACGGGTCAGCACCGCCGCACCGCCGCGCAACGGCGCGTAGAGCGGGTCGTCGTCCGGCGGCGGCTCGGTATCGAGGTGCCGGCTCTGATGGTGATGAAGATGATCGCGGTGATCGCGATGGTTGTGCGCGTGGGGGCGCGAGCGGCGCTGCTCCCGCCATGCGGCTATCGAGATCCACCCACCGAAACCGATCAGGGCCAGGCTCGAGACCATGTCGACGAAATGACCGAACCGCAGCCCCGCGGCGGCGCCCGCGAGCCACACGGCGACGCCGATCAGCAAGGTCGATGCGACATGGCCGGCTGCCGCGCGCAGCGCCGCAAACGCGGTTTCGGCTTTCGACCAGCCCCGCTGCCGGGCGATCAGCGTGATCGGCAGCCAGTGATCGGGCACGATCGTATGCAGCACCCCGACGGCGGCGACCGCGCCGACCAGCAGCAGCTGGGGGCCGTGACTCATTGGTCCCCTCGATGACTGTGCCGGTGATCGGGATCGTCGTGGCTATGGGGATGCGAATGGCGGGTGCCGTCGGCGTGAACGTGCTCGTGCTGGTGAAAGACGATCTCGAGCCGGCGGCCGAACGCATCGGCGATCCGGGCGAGCGTCTTGAGGCTGGGGACGTGATCGCCGCGCTCGAGACGCGAGATCATCGACTCGGTCATGCCCAAGCGCAGCGCCAGCTGCCGCTGCGTCTCGCCGGCATCCCGGCGCAGCTCGGCAAGCTTATGGGCGCAGCCGGCGGCGATCACCGAACTGTCGTTGACCGAACGGGTCTGCCCGTGTTCCATCGATGGACCTTCGCAAAATTGCGAAGCCATACTGAGCAAAAATGCGAACCATGTCAATCAGGCGGCTCTGCCCAGCACCTGCCTGCGCCCGCTGGTCAGGGATGCCGATTCATCCTATCATCCGGGATCAACGACGCTCTTCGACACGAGCAAGGGAGGTCACTATGGGCAAGGCAGTTTCTCGGCGGATAGTCATGGTCATGGCTTGCGTCCTGTCGGCCGCCTGGGCGGTGGGGTTGGCGCAGGCCGCGCCATCATCCTTTACGGTGCCGCTCAGCGGCGCCCAGCAGACGCCGCCGGTGCAGACCGCCGGCGCCGGCACGGCCGATCTGACCTATGACCCCGCCACCCGCACCGTCACCTGGTCGATCACTTACAGCGGGCTGTCGAGCGCGGCCACGATGGCGCATTTCCACGGCCCCGCCGCGGCGGGCAAGAACGCCCCCGTCGCCATCTGGCTCAGCAAGAAGGGAAGCCCGCCGGAGAGCCCGATCACCGGACAGGCAACTCTGACTCCGGCGCAGGCCGCGCAATTCACCGCGGGCGATTGGTATATCAACCTGCACACCAAGGACCATCCGGCGGGCGAGATCCGCGGTCAGGTGATGCCGCCCAAGAGCTGAGGCATCCTTACAGCCAATTCGCCAGCGCCGCGGCGACAGCGGCGGCGCCGGCGAGTGCGAGCAGCGCGCGTCGCGGACGAGCCGTGCGCGGCGCCGGCACGGTGGCAGGCAAGGTCTTGCGGCCGGTGATCATCGGCAACAGCAGGTTGTGCCGCTTCGCCACGGCGTAGACGAGGATCGCCAGCACGTGCAACGCCACGGCGACCAGCAGCGCGTCCCAGAACAGCCCATGGAGCGCCGTCATCGCGTTGTCGAACGGGGCCGGCATCATCTCGGTGAGCGGCCCGACATCGGCGACGTCGTTGTCGACGTAAATCCCGGTCAACGTCTGGCCGAGCAGCAGCGCGAGCAGCAGCAGGACCATCCAGCCGCCCGCCGGATTGTGGCCGGCTTCGCGATCGGGCTCGCGGCGAAAGACATGCGCCAGATGCCGCACCGCGGCGGCGGGCGAGGCGAGAAAGCGGGAGAACCGCGCGCTGTCGCTGCCGACAAAGCCCCACAACACGCGCCACAGCACCAGCGCCAGCAGCGCATCGCCGGTCCAGGCGTGCCAGCCCATCCAATTGAGCCGCCAGGTAACATAGGCCGCCGCCACCAGGGCCACGACGGACCAATGAAACAGCCGCGTCGGCAGGTCCCACACGAGCACCGGGCGCCGGCCTCTGCGCCCGGCCCTGCTCCCGGCCCGGTTCACCGCGTCGGGCCGATGCATCGCGTCGTCACCGGCTGATCTGCGCGGATCATGCCACGGCGTCTCCCCTCGCCACGGTCGGGTCGTCTGGGCTAGGCTCTGTCGCCCCAATTTGGGCGAGCCGGCACGGGGCGGCAACCAGGGACGAGGAGAACGCCATGTCGAGGAACGTCGCCATCGGGCTCGGCCTGATGGAGTTTCCGTTCAGCGGGATCTCGGGGTTCTGGCGCTGGGTCGATTTGTGCGAGGCCGGCGGCGTCGATTCGCTGTGGCAGACCGACCGCATGGTCAGCCGCGAGCCGATCCTCGAATGCATGAGCGTGATGGCCGCCCTCGCCGGCCGCACCCGACGGCTCAAATTCGGCGTCAATGTGCTGTCCCTGGCATTCCGCGACCCGGTATTGCTGGCCAAGCAGTGTGCGACGATCGACGTTCTGTCCGAGGGGCGGCTGTTGCCCGCCTTCGGCATCGGCAGCCCGCTGGCGCCCGAATGGCGGACCTTGAACCTCGACACCAAGACGCGCGGCCGCAAGACCGACGAGGGGCTCGAAATCATCCGCCGGCTGTGGTGCGAGGACGAGGTCGATTTCGAGGGGGTCCATTATCATCTCTCCGGCGCCTCGATCAGCCCAAAGCCGGTGCAGCCCGACCTGCCGATGTGGATCGGCGGTTCGTCCGAAGCGGCGATCCGGCGCACCGCGCGCTTCGGCACCGGCTGGCAGGCGGGGTCCGAGACGCCGCAGGATATCGGTGCGGTCGTCGCCGCGATCCGCGACGCCGCCATCGCCGCCGGCCGCCCGATCGACGACGACCATTACGGCGCCGGCATCCCGTTCCGCTTTGGCCGGGCCGACGATCCCGGCCTCGGCCGGTTGTTCGACGCCTACCGCCGGCGCACCGGGCGCGACCCGCTCGTGCATTTCGCGATCGGCGACGCCGCGGCGATCGTCGAGCGCATCGCCGCCTTTGCCGCGGCCGGAATCTCGAAATTCATCCTGCGCCCGGCGGCGCGCGGCGACGACGAGATGCTGGCCCAGACCCGGCGGCTCGTCGAGGAAGTATTGCCCCTTGTCGCGGCACGCTGGCCGAGGGCCAGGAGGCGGGCTGCGCCTGCCCTTGCCGTTCGCGGCGCCGCATGACCGCTCGATGAACGGCGGCAAGCTGCACGGCATCCGCGCCTGCGTCTTCGACGCCTACGGCACCTTGTTCGACGTCGCCGCGGCCGCCGCGCGCTGCCGCGACGCGCTCGGCGACAACGCCGACCGGTTGAGCGCGCTGTGGCGCGACAAGCAGCTGCAATATACCTGGTTGCGGGCGGCACAGGGCCGGCACGCCGATTTCCGCCAGGTGACCGGCGACGCGCTCGATTTCGCGCTCGATGCGCTCAGCCTCGCCCAACCCGACCTGCGCGAGCGGTTGATGCAGCTTTATCTGACGCTCGACCCGTTCCCGGAAGTGGCGGAGGTGCTGCGGCAATTGCGCGGCGCCGGCCTTGCCGCGGCAATCCTGTCGAACGGCTCGCCCGATATGCTCGCCGCCGCCATCGACCATGCCGGATTCGGCGGCCTCTTCGACGCCGTGCTGTCGGTCGAGGAGGTCGGGGTCTACAAGCCGCACCCGCGCGTCTACCAGCTCGCCTGCGGCCGGCTCGGCACCGCCGCCGAAGCGATCGCCTTTGTGTCGTCGAACGGCTGGGACGCCTGGGCCGCCTCGGCCTTCGGCATGCGGGCCATCTGGTGCAACCGGCAGCGCCAGACCCGCGAACGCCTGCCCGGCGCGCCGGACCGTGAAATTCGCTCGCTCACCGAGTTGCCGGCGCTGCTGACGCTCTGACCAGATCACCGCGAAAATCGCGTCAGCAGGGCAACCGCCGCCGCCGGCGCGCGGATCTTGGCGCCGTTGATGAAATAGATAAAGCAATCGCGGCCGCCGGTGCGCCAGTCGCGGGCGCGACCGGCCCAGGCATCGAACGCCTCCGGCGCATAGCCGGCCGGTTCGTCCAACGTGCAGCGGCGCAGGCGGGCATAGACGAAATCGGCGGTGATCTCGGAGAATGCCGGATATTTCTCGTCATCGACGAAGGCGACCGCGATCTCGTGCTGCCGCAACAGTTCGGAGAAAGCCGGCGTGGTAAAGCTCGCATGCCGCACTTCGACGACGTGGCGCAGGGCGCGACCGTCGATCTCACGCGGCAGCATTGCCAGAAACGCGCCGAAACCGGCTTCGTCGAAACGCAGGAACGGGGCGAACTGCCACAGGATCGGGCCGAGCTTGGCGCGCAATTCGAGCACGCCGCTCGCCAGAAAGCGTTCGATCGACGGACCGGCCGTCGCCAGGTCGCGGCGGTGGGTCGCAAAACGCGGGCCTTTCACCGAGAACACGAAATCGTCCGGGGTCTCGTCATGCCAGCGGCGAAAGCTCTCGGGCTTCTGCGATCCGTAAAAGGTGCCGTTGATCTCGATCGCGGTGACCTGCCGGCTGGCATGAGAAAGCTCGCGCGCCTGCGGCAGGCCCGGCGGATACAGCACGCCGCGCCACGGCGGGAACACCCAGCCGCCGATGCCGACGCGGATGGCAGCGCCGCCGCTCATCGACGGATCACGAACGACGGGACCGCGCGGCGCATCTCCCACCCCGCGGTTTCGAGCAGCGGCAAATCGTCCTCCTCTTCAGGATAACCGAGACAGAAATAGCCGATCAGCTTCCAGTCGGCGGGCACGTCGAGGATCGCGGCGATCGGCTGCGGGTCGAGGATCGATACCCAGCCGACGCCGATCCCTTCGGCGCGGGCGGCGAGCCACAGGGTGTGCACCGCAGCGACGGCCGAATACTCGATCATCTCCGGCATGGTATGGCGGCCGAGGCCGTAGCCCTGGACAGTCGCGCGATCGGCAAAAACCGCGAGCTGACAGGGCGCCTCGTCGAGACCGGCGAGCTTCAACCGCGCGTAGCGGGCGCGGCGGTCGGGTTCCTGGGCGGCGAGCGCTGCCGCATTGCAGGCCGCGAAATTCTGCCGGACCGCGGCGCGGCGCGGCGGATCGTCGACGAGGACAAAGCGCCAGGGCTGGCTGAGCCCGACCGAGGGGGCGAGGCAGGCGAGGTCGAGCAGCTGCAAGACGGCGCCCGGCGGCAACGGATCGCGGCGAAAGCGCCGGACGTCCCGCCGCCAGGTCAGCAGCGCACGCAGTCGGGTGCGGAACTCGGCATCGAAGACAGGCGCAGACGGCATGAAGAGTTCTATCGATGGCGTTTTGAGGTAAATGGGGTGCCGCGCGTGCCGATCGAGGTAGCGCCGCGAGGCGCGGGGCACCTCGGGAAACCCCGGCGGTTGATTTCTTGTCCCGGCCGCTCTAGATCCATGCGCCCGCGGCTCTCGCGTCCCCATCGTCTAGAGGCCCAGGACATCGCCCTTTCACGGCGGTAACAGGGGTTCGAATCCCCTTGGGGACGCCAATCGCCGCGACGGATCATCGCGGCGGCGGTCCAGCCTCAGGGCCGCCAGGCGGTCATGGCTCAGCCCGCCTTCCGGGACCGGGTGAGCGGCAGGTCGAGCTCCACCCGGTCATGCGTGACCTTGGGCGTGATCCGGCCCCGCTCGCCGCGTTCCAGGCGGACCAGGCCGTATCCGGCCATCGTCTTCAGCGTGCGCGACAGGTTCGACTTGGCCTTGCCGGTGATCCGCGCCAGTTCATCGAGCGAGCCGGGCGCCTTCTCTGCAATCACGCGCAGCAGCTCGCGGTTGCCGGCGGAAAGCACCTTCGCGAAGGACTCGGTCGAAGTGAACCAGACCTTCGGCTCGTCGGGCGCGATGCGTTGCTCGCCGCGCGCCACCGCCATGGTGCGGGCCTTCATGTCCTCGTAGCTGGCGATGCCCACCTTCAACGTCGTCATGGGATCACTCCCTTCTCTCGCAACACCGCGTCCACCGTCTCCCAGAAATCGCCGAGCAAGGTTGCCGCGTCCTGGTACTCGTAAGGCCTGATCGTCCGCAGCCAGTGGCGATGGTCCTGCGGCTCGCCGCGCTTCTGCCGCGCCACCGGATGGGCATTGTCGAAGCCGACCAGCCGCTCGCCATCCGGCCCGTGCAGCGTCAGCGAGTAGTCCAGCCCATGCGGCTTCTCCGGCGACACCGGCACCCGCGTCACCACGAACCGGACCCAGTGGCCGCCCTCCGGGTCGACGACGAGCACCTGTCCGTCGAGGTCCAGCAGCACATCGAGGGTCGGGTCGCGCCGCTCAGTCACGGCAGTGAGTTATCAGATTGAAGTAACTCGATCAAGCAAAATGGCCAGCCGGGGGCTGGATGGCGCTTTGTCCGTTGAAATCGCTAGCGTTCTGGGAAAAACGGCTGGCAGGGCCTCCTTGCCAGGTCGCTGAAAATCTCAACTATCCCAATTACATACGCGCGCCGGACAGCCAGGCTTTTCCCTTGCCGTCCAGCTTTCGCTGATGACAAACCGCCTGAAAGCAATGATGGATGGCGCAAACATCAGTGCTTCGCGCGCTGCCAGCAGTACACCGATCGGACGAAGGACCAATGAGTTCGATGGCGAGGTTGTGCGCATCGTTCGCGCTGCGGCCCACAAGAGGGATGGTCGCGGCGCCCGCCTCGTCGCCCATCTGCGTGGCCGCGGCGATGTCGCGATGAGCACCGACGCTATCATAGTTCAGTCCGCATGGGTTCGTCCGCGGATCGGAGCCGCCCGATGCGGCGGATGACCAGCGCGATTGGCGCGCACAGCAGCAACATGAATGCGCCGAGAATGAAGAAGCTTGGACTTACGCCCCAATGGTCGGCGATTCCCCCCATAAGCGGCGGGATCAGGATCGAGGTCAGCCGCTGACCGGTTTGGCGCAAACCGACCACCGCGCCCTGCTGATGGCGCCCCACCGCCCGCGCCTGCACCGACAGGACAACCGGTTGGATCACCCCTTCCAGCCAGCCGCGCGCGACCTGGAACAGCAGCAGGAACGCAAAGATCCCACCCAAAAGCGGTGTCGCCGCTATCAGCAGGATCGACAGGGCGGTGCCGCTCAGCATCGTCCGCTGCGCGTCACCCAGACGCATCGCGCGCCCGGCGAAGAGCGCGCCGAACCCGCTCGCGATCTCGGCAGCGGCGAACAGCGCGCCGATCGTGGTGCCGACGAGCCCCATCCGGTGGAGGTAAACGACATAGACCGATGTCTGGATGCTGTACGTCGAATTTCGCATCGACATGATCGCCATGGACAGCGCAATCGCCGGGATCGCGATCAGCCTGACCGAGTCGAGATAGTCCGAAGCTCGAGGCCAGGCATCGCGGGCACGGAACCGCATTCGCGTCATTCCATCTCGTTGCGGCGGCGCGAAGAACTCCGCCTCCGGCGCGCACAGCAGCGCGATGGTCAGTACGCCGCCCCAGGCGGTGCCAAGAAGATAGGCCGGCCAGGCGCCGCCGAAATCCCAGACGGCCCCGCCTAGGATCGGCGCGGTCGTCGACCCGAGCCGGGCAAAGAAGGTGAACCTGCCGAGATGCCGGGCGTCTCCCTCGGCGAGCTGGGCGATCAGGGTTTGCGCGCCTGACCAGGCGAAAGAAACCGCCGCGCCGTTGACCAGTTGCAGCAGCAACAAGGTCCAGAACCACGGCACCAATGGGAACAGCGGCGCCAGGGCCATACCCGCCCATACAAAGAACAGGGTCACCTTGCGCGTGCCGAACCGGTCCATCAACACGCCGATATGGATCGAGAGGAACATGGCGACGATCGAGCGGGCGCCGACAAGAATGCCGATCTCGGAAGCGTCGAACCCAAGCGACAGACCGTAAAGCGGGATCAGAAAGGTATAGAAATCGACGTAACCCATGCTGAACGGCCCAGCGACGTAGAGCGGCGTCAGCGGGCTGGAGCGGGAAGCATTCATGCCGGTTGGGTCGCGATACACGGCCCCTCCCGAACCCTCCCCGCCCGCAGGGGTCGGGAGAGGGTGCGATCAGTAGCCCATATTTCGGGAAGCAAGATCGCATTGCGCCTCTGCGGTCGGGGATCTGTCGAGGCCCAACCCCTTTCAGGGCCGCTGCCGGATCCAGCCCCACCAGGTGCACAGCGCCTCGCCCATCACCAATTCGAGATCGCGGCCCTTGAGCCACGGCAATTCCTCGGTGAACATCGTCACGCATTGCCGCCAGGAGCACGGCATCTTGGTGATGTCGGTGCCCCAGAACATGCGGTGCGGGCCGAAGGCGTCGTAGACCTGCCGCAAATAGGTATGGAGCGCCGGAAACGGATAAGCCTCGCTCGAATAGTGCGGCACGCCGGTCGCCTTGACCGCGATGTTAGGGTATTTCGCGAGCGCCAGCAGTTCCGGCATGTGGGTCATTGCCGCCGCGTCCTTCAGCGTCGACGTGCCGCCGCGGCCGCCCAGATGGTCGATCGTCAGGCGCAGTCCGGGATGGCGCTCGGCGATCCGGCCGAGCTCGGTCAGCGAACCCGTAGCCAGCGCGGCAATCGGAACACCGGCCTTTTCGGATTCCGCCCAAAGCCAGTCGAGAGTGCCGTCATGCAGCCAGCGCCGCGCCGGATCGGCGAGGAACCCGTAGCGCAGACCGAGCATCCCCGGCTGCCCTCTCCAGCCGGCGATGCGGGCGCGCGATTCCGGCCGGTCGAGCGGCACTGCACCCATGATCGCGAACCGGCCGGGGTAGTTGCGCACCGCCGCCAGTGCCATCTCGGTCGAATTCGGGTCCCAGCCCGGCGGATGAATAATTGCGGCATCGACCCCGCCTTCATCCATCAAAGCAATGGCCTCATCCGGGGTGAACGCGGTCACCTGTCGGTGCGAGAGGTTGCTGGGCAAGCCCGATCCCCACAGGTGAATTTGGGCATCGACGATCTGCATCGCAGGCTCTTCCTTTATTTTTACGGGCTGGGTGGCGCCCCCAACGTCGATGCGGCCCTCACGCCGCCGCGGCGGGCCTGCGTCCTTGCAGCACCTCGCGGATCGCGGCGATGATCCGCTTGCGGTCCGGGAAGACATGGCTTTCGAGGACGGGGCTGTAGGGTATCGGCACCTGCAAGGCGCAGACCCGCTTCACCGGGGCATCGAGCCGCACGAATGTCGCCGCATCCTCGGTGACAATCGCGGCAACCTCCGCCGAGAAGCCGGCGGTCGGCCCCGCCTCGTCGGCGATGACGAGCCGGCCGGTTTTCTGCACCGAGCTGCGGATCGTGTCCACATCCAGCGGCACCAAGGTGCGCGGATCGACGATCTCGACCGATATCCCTTCATGGGCCAGCTCTTCGGCCGCGGCGAGCAACTCGTGGACCAGCCAGGCGAGGGCGACGACCGTTACATCGCTGCCCTCTCGCTTGATGTCGGCCTGGCCGAGCGGGATCGCGTAGTCCTCCTCCGGCACCAGCCCCTTGCGCGCCATCAGCCGGCCCGACTCGAACGAGATCACCGGGTTGTTGTCGCGGATCGCCGTCTTCAACAGCCCCTTGATATCGTGGGGCGTCGACGGCAGGAACATCTTCAGCCCGGCCACATTCATGAACATCGAATAGGGCGATTGCGAGTGCTGCGCCGCGACCAGGCCGCCGCCGCCGACGGATGCACGAAACAGGATCGGGAAGCGCACCTGGCCGCCGAACATGTAGTGGATCTTCGCGGCCTGATTGACGATCTGGTCCATCGCGACGAAAGAGAATGTCACCTGCCGCCAATCGACGATCGGGCGGAAGCCGCAGCCGGCGGCGCCGATCGCCATGCCGGTCAGCGCCGCTTCGGTGATCGGCGTCGCCCTGACGCGCTCGGCGCCGAACTCCTTGAGCAGCGGCGGCAGCGCGTCGGTCGACATGTAGAAGATCTTGGGATCGCGCCGCATCTCCTCGGCGATGGCTTCGACCGCAGCCTCGTTATATGTCAGCTCTCGCATCGTCCGATCCTCGCGTCAGGCAGCCTGCGCAATGATAGTCATGTGTGGACGGCCTCTGCCGTGCAAGGGGAAAAACGAACGGATCGGCAAGTCGGATCGGGTGCGGCCGGCGTGCACCGGACGGTCCGTATCCACGGGTTAGGGGCCTGTCCCTTCGGGCCCATCCCGGAACGAACTCCGTTCAGCGTTTTTTCACGCTGCTTCGCCGGGATGACAAAACCGTACCCCGAATTCGCTACTCCGCGGCCGCGGCGATCGTGGCGGGCTCGACCTTGGCGGCGCAGAATTTGAATTCGGGGATCTTGCCGTAGGGATCGAGCTGCGGGTTGGTCAGGATGTTGGCGGCGGCCTCGGCATAGCAGAACGGGATGAACACCATGCCGGGTGCGACATTGCTGTCGGCACGTGCCTTCAACTCGATCATGCCCCGGCGGGTGGTGACGCGCACCGGTTCGCCGGCGGCGATGCCGAGCCGGCGCAACTCCATCGGCGCGAGGCTGGCGACGGCCTCCGGCTCGATCTCGTCGAGCACGCTGGCGCGCCTGGTCATGGCACCCGTATGCCAGTGTTCGAGCTGGCGGCCGGTGGTCAGCACCATCGGATATTCGGCATCGGGCTCCTCGGCCGGCGGGATGATCGCCGCCGGCACCAGCCTGGCCCGGCCCGACGGGGTCGGGAAACCGTCGCCAAAGACGATCTCATTGCCCGGCTGGTCTTCGGCATCGCACGGATAGGTCACCGAGGATTCACGTTCGAGACGCTCCCAGGTGATGTTGTTCAAGGACGGCATCGCCTGCTTCATCTCGGCGAACACGGCGCGCGGATGCGTGTAATTCCACTCGAGCCCGATGCGGCGCGCGATCTCCTGGATGATCCACCAGTCGGGCCGGGCGTTGCCGGGGAGCGGTAGCGCGGCGCGGCCCATCTGCACCTGCCGGTTGGTGTTGGAGACGGTGCCGTCCTTCTCCGGCCAGGCCGAGGCCGGCAACACGACATCGGCGTATTTGGCGGTTTCGGTCAGGAAGATGTCCTGGACGACGAGATGCTCGAGATGGGCCAAGGCCTCGCGTGCATGCTGCACATCGGGGTCGGACATCGCCGGGTTTTCGCCCATGATGTACATGCCCTTGATCTCGTCGCGATGGACCGCGTCCATGATCTCGACGACGGTCAGCCCGGCCTTGTCGTCGAGCGGCGTGTCCCACAGCGCCTCGAATTTGGCGCGGATTTCCGGGTTCGCGACCGATTGATAGTCGGGATAGACCATCGGAATGAGGCCCGCGTCCGAGGCACCCTGGACGTTGTTCTGGCCGCGCAGCGGATGCAGCCCGGTGCCGCGCCGGCCGACCTGCCCGGTGACCATCGACAGCGCGATCAGGCAGCGCGCGTTGTCGGTGCCATGGGTGTGCTGCGAGATGCCCATGCCCCAGAAGATGATCGCCCGTTCGGCGCGGGCATAGGTGCGCGCGACATGGCGCAAGGTGGCGGCGTCGATGCCGCAGATCGGCGCCATCTTTTCGGGCGAATAGTCGCGGATGTGCTCGCGCAGCTGTTCGTAATCCTCGGTGTGCGCCTGGATGTATTGACGGTCGGTCAGGCCCTCTTCGATGATCGTGTGGAGCAGCGCGTTCAGCATCGCCACGTCGCGACCGGGGTTGAAGCGCAGGGTCAGTGTGGCGTGCCGCACCAGGCTGTGGCCGCGCGGGTCCATCACGAAAACCACGGCGCCGCGCTTTGCCGCCTGCTTGAAGAAGGTCGCCGCCACCGGATGGTTCTCGGTCGGCCGCGCGCCGATGACGATGATGACGTCGGAATCCTCGGCCGCGGTGAAGGGTGCGGTCACGGCACCGGAGCCGATCCCCTCCATCAATGCCGCGACCGAGGAGGCGTGGCAGAGCCGGGTGCAGTGGTCGACATTGTTGCTGCCGAAGCCGGTTCGCACCAGCTTCTGGAACAAATAGGCCTCCTCGTTCGAGCCCTTGGCCGAGCCGAAGCCGGCCAATGCCCGCCTGCCGTCGCGATCGCGGATGCGCGCGAGCCCCGCGGCGGCGCGGTCCAGCGCCTCCTCCCAGGTGGCCTTGCGGAAATGCGTGTAGGGGTTGGCCGGATCGATCCCGGTGTCGTGCTTGGAGACACCGTCCTTGCGGATCAGCGGCTCGGTCAGCCGGTCGGAATGGTGCGCATAATCGAACCCGAAGCGGCCCTTGACGCATAGCCGGTTGTGGTTCGAAGGGCCGTCGCGCCCCTCGACCGCAACGATGCGGTCGTCCTTGATCCTGTAGGTCAGCTGGCAGCCGACCCCGCAATAGGGGCAGACGCTGTCGACCTCGCGGTCGGGCGCGTTGGCATAGACGCCGTTCGCATCGACCAGGCTCGCCGGCATCAAAGCGCCGGTCGGGCAGGCCTGCACGCACTCGCCGCAGGCGACACAGGTGCTGTCGCCCATCGGGTCGTCGAAATCGAACACGATTTTTTCGTGATGGCCGCGCGCCGCCATGCCGATCACATCGTTGACCTGGACCTCGCGGCAGGCGCGGACGCAGAGATTGCATTGGATGCAGGCGTCGAGTTGCACCGCCATCGCCGGATGGCTGCGGTCGGGTGCTGGCGATGCATGCAACGGGAAGCGACTGTCGCTGACGCCAACCTTGTCCGCCCATTGCCAGAAGCGCGATTGCGGATCGTGCGCGGCTGCGCGCGAGGGCTGGTCGCCGACCAGCAATTCGAACACCATCTTGCGCGAGAACCGCGCCCGCTCGCTGGCGCTCTGCACCTTCATGCCCGGTGTCGGCTGGCGCACGCAGGAGGCGGCGAGCACCCGCTCGCCCTCGATCTCGACCATGCAGGCGCGGCAATTGCCGTCGGCGCGATAGCCGGGCTTCGGCAGCCAGCACAGATGCGGGATCTCGGTGCCCTGCCGGTCGGCCACCTGCCAGATGGTCTCGCCCGGCTCGGCCTCGACCTCGGCGCCGTCGAGAAAAAAGCGGATCGGATCGGTCATATCAAATCCTTACTCATTGGAGCCTGTTGTACTCCTCTCATTCGCTTCGGGCGCTTGATTTAAGAACATTTTCTTCGCAACTTCGCCAATCGCGCGCGTAATCGTGGCATCGAAAGAACCTCCAACCACGCCGCCTATGAAAGGGACGATCTTTGAGAGGTTAACAGCCCCCGTCGCTCCTGCCTTGGTCACAAGCCGAAAGCCTACCGCTCGGTTTATCCGAGCTAGTGTCGCACCGGAGATCCTAGCGATGGCTTGTTGAGTCAGCTTTGACCCGACGTTAACCCCGAAGTCCTTTAAAAGGTCGGTGGCCGATGTCCCTGCCAAGCAGGCCAATACAAGCGTCTTTACCTGATCGCTCCGTATGTCAAATCCTCGAATATAGGCAATCGCAGCGACCATTCTGATTTTAACCCAAAGGATACTCGTGAAATACGCTGGGACTGCGATTGGAAGGGTAATGATGCCTCCGAGTCCGGTAACAAATCCAGCGATACCAGCTTTTCCAATTTGCCAAGCAATTAAGCTGTCAATGGCTTCTTCTGGCGACTGTGCTCTAGATGTATAGTTCTCAGCGAGATCCTCGGCCCGATCTAATTTTGGAATGCCGTTAACGGCTTTGTCATATGTCCAATCCAGCGCAGCCATAATCACGCCAAGCTTTTGAGGCTCTGGTACATTTACCGAATCGGTCATTCTCGCCGCCCGAAATTGGTTCTCTTAATCGTCATGTGTGGACGGCCCCTGCGGTGCAAGGGGAAACGGAGCGGATGGGCAGATCGGATCGGGTGCGGTCATGTGTCCGGCCTATGAGTGCGGCGCGCTTGGCCGCTGGCCCTGATGAGGTCCGCGGATTGGCTCCCGTAATCATTCCGACGAGCTCGAAGCTCAATGACATGACGGGATGGTCCTTTCCTCGGTTCGCCCGATCGGTGCTCATCACGATCCATCGCCCTCGCATTTGGTTTCCTGGCGGTAGTCTTTCTTGGTGGCGGTTGGCGACATCAAGACGGCTTGGGTGGCCGCGATCGGCGCCGCGGCGCGGTAGGTGGTCTGTTTGGCGAGCAATGCCCAGGCGATGCGGGCCATTTTGTTGGCCAACGCCACGGTGGCTTTCCGCGCGGGCATCCTCTTGAGCAGCCCGGCGAACCACGGCGAGAGCTCGGGGTTGGCGCGCACCCGGTGAATGAGGCCGGTCGCGGCGATCACCAGAAGCTGGCGCAGATAGCGGTCGCCCGCTTTGGTGATGCTGCCGAGCCGTTCCTTGCAGCCGGTCGAGTTCTGCGCCGGCACCAGCCCAACCCAGGCGGCGAATTGCCGGCCGCTCCTGAAGCGCCGGGCATCGCCTGCGGTGGCGAGCAGCGCGCTCGACACGATCGGGCCGAATTGCGGGATGGTGGCGAGCCGCAAGCTGTCGGCGTTGCTCTTGTGCCAGGCGAGGATTTGCCGCTCGAGCGCCGCGATCTGCGGGCCGAGGCTGCGCCACTGCTCGGCCAGAACTTGGAGAATGGGGCGGATCCCGGCCGGCAGATGCGGGTCCTCCGGGTGCTCGATCATCGCCAGCAGCGCGCCGAGCCCGGCTGGTCCGCGGCGCGCGATGATCCCGATCTCGGCCATCTGGCCGCGAATCGCATTGGCCAGGCGGGTGCGCTGCTCGACCAGCAGCTGGCGCGCGCGATGGGTCATCAGCGCTGCCTGCTCGGGCACGCTCTTGAGCGGCACGAACTGCATGCTCGGCCGGCTCACCGCCTCGCAGCACGCTTCCGCATCGACCTTGTCGTTCTTCTTGCCACATCTGACGTAGGGCTTCACCCGGGTCGGCGGCATCAGCCGCACCGGATGGCCGAGGGCCGCGATCTGGCGGCCTCAGTAATGCGCCGTGGCGCACGCTTCCAGCGCGACCAGGCAGGGCGGCTGCTTGGCGAAGAACTTCACCACCTCCGCCCGCCGCAGCTGGCGGCGAAGGACGATCTCGCCGGCCGCGCCGACGCCATGCACCTGAAACACCCGCTTCGCGATATCCAGCCCGATCGTGCTAACCTCGGCCATGGACGGCCTCCTCCATGTGGACGTGTTGCATCGCGGCCACCTTATGGCACTTCGATGCCGCGGAGCAGGGGCCGTCCACCTCATCATTCCGGGGCGTCGCGCAGCGGCGAACCTGGAACCCATGCACCTGGGCTTCTCCAACCGCGCACGAACGATTGTGGCGCAAGGCCGACGGTCCGTGTTCATCGGTTCCGGGCCCGGCCCGGCGGGCCGTCCCGGAATGACGGTGCAAACAAATGGCCGGCCTCACAGATCCTCGCGGAAATGCTTCAGCACCTGCTTGACCGGGTTCATCGCGGCCTGGCCGAGGCCGCAGATCGAGGCGTCGCTCATAACCCGCGTCAATTCCTGCAGCAGGTCCTCGTCCCAGCGCGGCGCGGTCATCAATTTGACCGCCTTTTCGGTGCCGGCGCGGCAGGGGGTGCATTGGCCGCAGCTCTCATCCTCGAAAAAGCGCAACAAGTTCAGCGCCACCGCCTTCATGTCGTCCTGGTCGGACAGCACGACAACCGCACCCGAGCCGGTAAAGCAGCCAAGGGGTTCGAGCGTGCCGAAATCGAGCGGGAGGTCGGCCATTGCCGCCGGCAGGATGCCGCCCGAGGCGCCGCCCGGCAGATAGCCCTTGAAGGCGTGACCCTCGGCCATGCCGCCGCAGAATTCGTCGATCAATTGTCGTGCGGTGATCCCGGCCGGGGCGAGCTTGACACCGGGATCGCGCACCCGCCCGGAGACCGAGAAGGTGCGCAGCCCCTTGCGCCCGTTGCGGCCTTGGCTCGTGAACCAGTCGGCGCCCTTTTCGACGATGTCGCGCACCCAGTAGAGGGTCTCGATGTTGTTGCACAGGGTCGGCCGGCCAAAGAGCCCGACCTGGGCTGGAAACGGCGGCCGCTGCCGCGGCAGGCCGCGCTTGCCCTCGATCAATTCCAGCATCGCCAATTCCTCGCCGCAGATATATGCGCCCGCACCCCGGCGCAGATGAATGCGGGCATGCGACGCGAGCCCGGCGGCGGTCAGCGCCGCAACCTCGCTTTCGAGGATCGCTTGGCATTGCGGGTATTCGTCGCGCAGATAGATGTAGATGTCGGCGGCCTCGACGACCCAGGCGGCGATCAGCATCCCTTCCAGAAAGCGGTGCGGGTCGGTTTCGAGAAACCAGCGGTCCTTGAAGGTGCCGGGCTCGCCCTCGTCGCCATTGACCGCCAAGAGCCGCGGCGCCGGCTCCTGGCGCACCAGCCGCCATTTGCGGCCGGTCGGGAAGCCGGCGCCGCCGAGCCCGCGCAGACCCGAATGTTCGAGGGCCTCGATCAGCTCATCGGGCTTGCGCTCGCCGGCGAGGCAGGATTGCAATAGGCGATAACCGCCCGCCGCGCGATAGGCGTCGAGGCCGACATAGGCCGGGACGGGCATATGCGTCTCGCCCGCGGCGACGGCGGCGGTGACGCTCGCGACGGTCGCGTGCTCGTGCAGAGCATGACCGATCGCGACGGCCGGGGCCTTGTCGCAGCCGCCCATGCAGGGCGCGCGCACGACCCGCACATTGTCGCCGAGCCCCGTTTGTAATTCGGCGAGCAGTTGCCGCGCCCCGGCGAGTTCGCAGCTCAGGCTGTCGCACACCCGCACCGTGACGGGGGGTGGCGGCGCCTCGTCATCCATAACGATGTCGAAATGGGCATAGAACGACGCGACCTCGTAGACCTCGACGAGGGCCAGCCGCATCTCCTCGGCGAGCGCCGCCAGATGGCGAGCATAGAGGCAGCCGCAATGGTCCTGCAGCAGGTGGAGATGCTCGATCAGCAGGTCGCGGCGGCGCTCGCGGTTGCCGAGCAGCCCCTGCACCTCGGCCGAGGCCGCCGGATCGACCTGCCGGCCCTTCGGGTGATCGAGCCCGCGCCGCCGCCCCGAGCCCGGATGGATGCGCCGGTCGTGGGTATGCTGCGAACGCATCAGCCGTTCCAATCAACTCGCGATTCGTAGGATGGGTTGAGCGGAGCGAAACCCATCGCGCCCAGTTTTACAAACCGTAGCGAAAGGGCCGCAGGCACTTGAACCGTCCCGGCGACGTTAAGGCAAACAGCTCGGATGTCTGCCCGGGGTTGTCTTGTCGATGCTTCCACAGAAAAGCGCTATAGGTGCCGTTGCCGAGACCGGCGCAAGCGGCACCGAAGTCATCTTTAGAGGATGGCTCTCTCAGTCGTCCGGCTCTCACTGCCGCAACGACTGTCTCGTAGACCAAATGTGCCACCGCCATCTCCCTTTCGTCCGACCCGCGCTGGCTGCAGCCGCAGATGGGTTTCGCTTGGCTCAACCCATCCTACGACGACTACGACAACTCACCCGAGGCTGGAGCAAATCACACCGCGCCTTCCTTGTGCAATTCGGCGATATCGTCCTTGGCATAGCCGAGCCAGCCGAGCACCTCGTCGGTGTGCTCGCCCAGGAGCGGCGAGCGCTTCACCTCGACCGGCGAGTCCGACAGGTTGATCGGCGAGCCGAGCTGGACGTAGCGGCCGCGGGTCGGGTGGTCGAGCTCGACCAGATAGCCGCGTTCGTACAACGACTTATCCTCGTAGATGTCCTTCATCGACAGGATCGGACCGCACGGCACCTCAACCTCGTTCAACGCCGCCATGACCTCGAATTTGGTCTTGGTCATCGTCCATTTCTCGATGATCGAGAAGCATTCGGGGATCTTCGGCAGGCGCGCTGCCGGGGTCGCATAGGCGGGATCGTCGATCAGCTCCGGCCGGCCGGCGAGCTTCATCAGCGGCGCCCACGAGGGCGGCTGGATGATCACGTAGACATAGTCGTTCGGGCCGCCTGGCGCGCACCGCAATGCCGATCCCGGCTGGCCGCCGCCCGAGGCGTTGCCGGCGCGCGGCACCGCGTCGCCGAATTCCTTGTTCGGGTATTCTGGCAACGGGCCCTTCATGATGCGCTGCTGGTCGCGCATCTTGACCCGGCACAGATTGAGCACCGCATCGGTCATCGCCACCTCGACGCGCTGGCCTCTGCCGGTGCGCTCGCGCTGGAACAATGCGGCCAGGATGCCGGCGACGACGTGCACGCCGGTGCCGCTGTCGCCGATCTGGGCGCCGCCCACGGTCGGCGGGCCATCGTCCCAGCCGGTCGTGCTGGCCGCCCCGCCCATGCACTGCGCGACATTCTCATAGGCTTTGCAGTCGGCATAGGGGCCGGGGCCGAAGCCCTTGATCGAGGCGTAGATGACCCGCGGGTTCAGCTCCTGGAACCGCTCCCAGGTGAAGCCCTGGCGGTCGAGCACGCCCGGCCCGAAATTCTCCAGGATCACGTCGCAGCGCTTGACCAGTGCCTCGATGACCGCCTTGCCTTTCGGCGACTTCAGGTTGACCGTGATGCTGCGCTTGTTCGAATTCAGCATCGTGAAATACAGGCTGTCGGCGCCCTTCACATCCTGCAATTGGCCGCGGGTGATGTCGCCGCGTCCCGGCATCTCGACCTTGATCACATCGGCGCCCATCCAGGCCAGCAGCTGCGTCCCGGTCGGTCCCGCCTGGACATGGCCAAAATCGAGAATGCGGACACCTTCCAATGCTTTGCTCATCGCTTACCTCACTTAACGCAAACATCGCCGCGCATCGCGTCGAGGAAATCGCCATGCTGCTCGACATGCGCGGCGAGTTCCAGCGCGTGCTCGCGCGCCAGCCGCTCGGCAAGCTCGGGGTCGCGGTGTTCGAGCGCCTCGATGATCGCCATGTGCTCGACAATCGAACGCGCCGCCCGGTTGTCCTGATGGATCGTGATGTTGCGGATCGCACGCATGTGGATGAACAGGTTTTCCGTCATCTCGGCGAGCAAGGTACAACCGCTCATCCTGATGATCGCCTGATGAAAGGCGATGTTCGCATCCGAATACTCGGCGAGCCGCTCGCCACCATTGGCTCCGTTGGGACCGGTGCGGAATTCGGCCATCAGCCGGCGCAGATCGGCGATGTCCGCGTCGGCGGCGCGCTCGGCGGCGAGCCGCGCCGCCATGCTTTCGAGCGCCGCCATCACCGTGATCATCTCGACGATCTCGCGCTTCGTCTTGCGCACGACGAAGATGCCGCGGCGCGGGCGCGTCCGGACAAAGCCTTCCTGCTCCAGGAGGGTCATCGCCTCGCGGATCGGCGTGCGGCTGACCCCGAGCCCCTCCGAGAGCCGCCGCTCGTCGAGCCGGATCTCGTGCCGATGGCCGTAGATATCCATCGCGGTGATGGCCCGCTTCAGCGCGGCATAGGCTTCCTTGGCGACGCTGGTGCCGGTATCCAGCCGCGGCACGTCGAGAGTGGGCCGGTTTAACCTTTGGACGAGGCGCGGGCCGGCTTCGGACATAACCGAGGTATATGGTATACCAACAACGTCGGCAACCCCTTTTTGCGACCGCATCCGTGCCTGAGACGCATCGACCTCAAGGAACGGCGTGCGGCATCTCCACCCCTGGCGCGATGCAGGAGGATACGGCAGCCGCAGGGGGTGCGAGCGAAGCGTAACCCGCGGGTCGCCCGCGATACCGATGGCGGGTGGCGCGGCGCTCCACCCGCCCTACCGGCTGCGGGCTGTGTCGTTGCGCTTCAGCCGCCGCCGGCCAGGTTCGGCGTCGGCTCCAACGGCAACCCCGGGTGGCCGGTCAATCTCTCGCCTTCGGCCTGCAGCTCGCGTGCCTTCTTCTTCACGATCGGGAGAAGCGAGGTGATTTTTTCGAGGTCGAGATCGGCCGCGACTCCCGGGTAACCGGCCCGCTCGATCATGAGCCCCAGTTTTCGGTTCTCGAACTGGTCGAACACCCAGCCGAGCGGGTCGTCGACCAATGTCTTGTCCCAAAAAATGCGGTGGTTCTTGTTGCGCGGGCCATAGTGGTAATGCGGGAATTGCCAGAAGCAGTCGAAGGCCAGGATCTCGGTTTCTTCGACATACGATTTTCCCATCGACCCGCCGACATCCGTCAGGACATGGACGGCGAGGCCGCCATCTCCGCCCGCCTGCCGCCGCATCTCGAGGCCAAATCTGATATTCCCGGCTTCGAAGATGTGCGTACCGCGATTATGTTTGACCGTATTCCGCCTGGCGGCGAACAGCTCCCTGGCGCAGGCTTCGACCTCAGGCAGGAGGCGGCCCACCTCGGCGAGATCGGTCGCCGCGGCGATTTGCGGGTAGCCGGCTCTCTCCAGCATCTTCGGGAGCTTCTTCTCCACGGTCCTGATCGTCCAGCCGATCGGATTGCCGTCGGCGATCGGGTCCATTCTGTAGAGCTTGGCCGCCTCGTTCAGGGTTGCGGGCAGGTCATCCGGCGCCGTCGGCGCATCGCGATTTTCCGGCCCATAGACGTAGCTCTTTTCCTGATCGAAGCAGTTGAACCGCAAGAGGGTCGTCTCTTTGCCGGCGACCTCCGCCGCCACGGCGATCGAGACACCCTGGTCGGCATGATCGTGGATGTTGCCGTCCCACAGCTCGTGCCTGACGACGAACGTCAACGGGCCTGCCGTGAACCTTGTCTTCTGTGCTGCTTGGGCCATGGACGGACACTCCTTTTTGAGACGCTCGTGAGAGTGTACAAAACCGGCGCGATCATCGCACGGATTTCTTGTAAGTCGGGTACCAGCGCAGGCCGCTGCCCTATCGAGCAGCCGCTGACGGAACCGATGGCGGGTTGCGCTACGCTCCACCTGCCCTACAAACTGACCACGATCTACTTCGGGCGGGAAGGAGGCTGTCATGAATATCCGACCCGATCGCATCGAGCGGGTGACGCTCGATGTGCCGTTGCTCAGGTCGGACACGCCCGGCGTGGCCAATGTTCTCCACTTCAACAACGCGGGCGCTGCCTTGCCGCCGCGCCCGGTCCTCGACGCGGTGACGGGCCACCTGGCGCGCGAGGCCGCCATCGGCGGCTACGAGGCGGCGGCCGAAGCGGGTGATTGCATCGCCGATGTCTACGACGCCGTCGCCACCCTGATCGGCGCCCGCCCGGACGAGATCGCGTTTGTGGAAAACGCCACGCGCGCCTGGGACATGGCGTTCTATTCGATCCCGTTTCGGGCCGGCGATCGCGTCGTCACCGCGCGCGCGGAGTACGCGTCGAACTACCTCGCGCTGCTGCAGATGAAGGCGCGGGTCGGGATCGAGATCGACGTGGTGGACGACGACGCGTCCGGGCAGCTCGACCCCGGAGCACTCGAGCGCGCAATCGGTCCGCGCACCAGGCTGATCGCGATCACGCATGTGCGCGGCGGGCCCGGGCTCGTCAATCCGGCGGCCGAAATCGGCCGCATCGCCGCGCGCCACGGCATCCTCTATCTGCTCGACGCCTGCCAGTCGGTCGGCCAGCTCGCGGTCGATGTGCGGGAGATCGGCTGCCACATGCTCGCGGCCACCGGCCGCAAATATCTGCGCGGGCCCCGCGGCACCGGCTTCCTCTACGTCCGGCATGACACCATCGCGAGGCTCGACCCGCCGTTCATCGATCTCCAGGCGGCCTCCTGGATCGACGCCGACACCTACGCCGTCCGCAACGACGCGCGCCGGTTCGAGAACTGGGAGCGGTTCGTCGCCGGCCAGATCGGCCTGGGGGTCGCCGCCCGCTACGCGCTGCGGCTGGGCATCGACGCGATCGAAGCACGGGTCAGGGCGCTCGGCGCACTGTTGCGGCGGGAGCTCGCAAAGCGCCCCGGCATCAGCGTGCACGATCAGGGCGTCGAGCAATGCGGCATCGTCACCTTTCGGAAGGACGGCGAAGCGCCGGCCCGGACGCGCGACCGGCTGCGCGCCCTGAACATCAACACCCACGTGTCCGGCGCCTCTCCGCTCGATCCGCCGGCGCGCGGATTCGACGCGCTCGTCCGCGCCAGCGTGCACTACTACAACGACGAATCCGAGGTCGAGCGCTTCGTCCGCGCCGCGGCAACATAGGGAGCCCGCCAGATCGCGCGGCGCTCTACCCGCCCCGCGAACCGCCATCGGCGCGTTCCCCGACGACCGGATCTCGGGCATGCTGTGCCGATGCCGGACCATCGACGCGGCCGGACGCTCGCATGGGGTGGAGTGAGATGGATAATTCCAGGAAGACGGGTTTTGACGACCGATTGAACGCGGCGGCAAACGCGAAGAAGGCGGAATTGGAGAAGTTTCGTGCGAGATCCGGGGCAAACGACCCTGCATCCGCCGACCGCCAGGCCGCCCGGCAGGCGGTCGGCGCCGCTCGCGACGCGCGCGCTGCCGAGCGCAACGCTGCCCGGCTGGCCGGAATTGCCCGCGAGGCCGCCGAGCAGACCGTCCGCGATGCCGCCGCGGCAGCCGAGCAGGAAGCGCGCGATGCCGAAATCGCGAAACAGGCCGCCGATGACGTTGCCCGGCAAGCCGAACGCAAGGCCGCCCGCGACGCCCGCTACGCCGCCCGCAAGGCCCGCCCGCGAAAATGACCGCGCGCCCCCTAGGCTCGCTCGCGGACCGACCGGCGTTTCAGCACCCGATCTGCTGGTGCCCAGCGCTGAGAGAACGCGGCCGCGCCGCACGCCGGTCGCCAATGCCTCAAGCCCTGGCCGCACCTACGGTCGAGAGAAATTCGGCATCGCACGGGCCAAATGGATTATCCGACCTAGCGCCGATCCCCAAAATCTCGCGTTTTTGGCATAATTCGGATGATCACAGTGGACGTAGAGATTGCCAGAATTAGAGTCGGCGAACGACCAGACACTCGTTTGTTCATTATAATGACCTCCAAAGTTGTCGAGATATGCGGGTTTCCACTGCGAAATCAATTTCGGGAAACATTTAGAATTGTCGAGCACGTAGAACTCATTACGTGACAGGATGATTATCAAGCTGTTGTGAAGTTCCATAAATTCTTCGTAAAGTGACGTTGCACATATATCCTGCTGATCCCCGATTAGAGGCTGTGGCCATCGGATGGGGTTGTATTCACTACTCCATCCGATCTTCAGAAGATTCGACCAGCCCCACCTGTCCGAGGTTTCGTCAAAAGGAGCGCCTAGCAGCGCCCAAGTCAAGCCGTCGAGAAACTGCCAAAACGGCGAACCCGAGAGATTGCGATTGCGGACGCAAAGCAATTCTGCAAGCCGCAACTGTGCGTCAAAGGTCGGCGGATCGTCGTCACCCATGTAATCGCCAGCCGTGGCCATCCCTACATAGTAGATGCCTCCCTCCGTCCGTAACCGTGGTCCGGCCCACGGCACCAAGATCTCCCGCTAAGCTTCCATCCGGCCGGGGTGCGAGTGGACCTGCGGCTAATGCGCTCCTGACTCTTCGCTAGCTCGCCAAACGTCGCCGGCGTCATCAGTGTGTTGGGCATATGCCGACCTCCTCGCGAAAGTTGTCTCGGCTCACCGTCGCGCCGGGATCGGGGGATATTCCCACATTGGAGCAAGCGCAGGGCGGAAAAGCGCAGCGCATTCCGACTTGCACTGCCCCCATTCAGTCGAGCGGGTAGTCGTAGCGGATGAAGCCGTTGAAACGGGCGATGCGGTCGTAGAGGGAGCGCGCGGTTGCGTTGTCTTCCTTGGTCGTCCAGTAGAGGCGCAGGCAGTGGCGTTCGCGGGCGATGGCGGCGACGGCTTCGATCAGCTTGCGCCCGATGCCAGCGCGGCGGGCGGCGGGATCGACGAACAAATCTTGCAGATAGCAGACCTCTTTAGGGCTCCAGGCATGGGCGTGAAACAAATAGTGAACGATGCCGACAAGCGGTGCGCCGGTGCCGTCCAACCGCGCTCCCAGGCCGCGAATCGGGCTTTCCTCCGCGATCAGCCGCTGCCAGGTGTGCTCGTAGATCTCGTCCGGCAATTGCGTCTCGTAAAACCCGAGATACCCGCGCCACAGTGCGGCCCAGCGGTTGCGATCGTCTGCGGCGAGCCCGGTAATCACGATCTCGGCCATCTCGAGCGATATCCCTTTTGCTGGAGGAAATGATAAAATAACCGCTTCGGCACATTCCGGGAGTGGGCGATGTTGGTATTTCGACAGCTTTTCGATCCGCCGTCATCGACCTACACCTATCTGCTCGGCGACCGCGCCAGCGGGACCGCGATCGTCATCGACCCGGTGTTCGAGCAGGTCAGGCGCGACGCGGCGCTGATCGCCGAGCTCGACTTGAAGCTCGTCTATACGCTCGAAACCCATGTCCATGCCGATCATGTGACCGGCGCCTGGCTCCTCAGGCGGCAGACCGGGTGCCGCATCGCGCTGTCGGCCGATAGCGGTGCGGAAGGGGCCGACCGCTATCTGGTCGAGGACGACGTCGTCGCCTTCGGCGGGCGCAATCTGGGGGTCCGCAAGACGCCGGGGCACACCAATGGCTGCCTGACCTATGTGCTCGACGACCGCAGCATGGCGTTCACCGGCGATTGCCTGATGGTGCGCGGCAGCGGGCGCACCGATTTCCAGCAGGGCGACCCGCACGCGATGTACCGCTCGGTGCACCAGCAGATCTTCACCCTGCCGGATGATTGCCTCTTGTACCCGGCGCATGATTACCGCGGCCTGACGGTGACCAGCGTGCGCGAGGAGCGCCGCTTCAACCCGCGCCTCGGCGGCGAGACCGGCGAGGCCGACTTTACCGGCTACATGAACAATCTGCGCCTGGCGCATCCGAAAAAACTGGATGTCGCGGTGCCGGCCAATCTCCAATGCGGTCGGCCGGACAGCGAGATCGATGTCACTGCAGCGCCGGGCTGGGCGCCGCTGCGCTACAGCTTTGCCGGGATCTGGGAGATCGACCCGCATGGGCTCGAAGAGCATGCGCGCGATATCCAGGTCCTCGACGTGCGCGAGGCCAACGAATTTATCGGTCCGCTCGGCCATATCCGCGGCGCGGTCCTGATCCCATTGGGCGCATTGGCCGGACGCGCCGGCGAACTCGCGCATGACCGCCCGATCGTCGCGGTCTGCCGTGCCGGCAGCCGCTCGGCGCAGGCTACCGTGATCCTGCGCGAAGCCGGCTTTGCCGATGTCGCCAACCTTTCGGGCGGCATGCTGCGCTGGCGCGCCGAAGGCCACCCGGTCGAAGGCGGCACCCCGCTCGACCCCATCCTCGAATATTCCATCTGACCGCCGCCCTCTCCGGCCGCAGGGTCGCAAAGCCGAAACAACCCTCCTCGACGCGCGAGGGGCACTCCAAACCGGTCGCGACTTGCTCAGAAGGCGACGAGACCGGGCGTCAGGCGGCAACAGAGAGCCGCAGTCCGAGGGCTTTCAGGACCCTGGCCACGGTCGCAAACTCCGGATTTCCGTTCGGCGACAGTGCCTTGTAGAGATTGGCGCGGCCGAGGCCGGCGGCCTGGGCAATCTCGGTCATGCCCTTGGCGCGAGCGACGTCCCCAAGCGCCGCCTTCAGTAAATCGGGGTCGCCATCCTCCAGAACGGCATCGAGATAGGCGGCGATGTCTTCTTTGGTCTCCAGAGTTTCGGCCGCATCCCAACGGCGAGTTGTGCGAGCCATTTTGTCCTCTCTAAACTTCCCGTGCCAATTCGAAGGCGTGCGCGATGTCGCGATCCTGGTTTCGTTTGTCGCCGCCGCAGAGCAGGACGACCATGCTCTCGCCACGCCGGACGAAATACACCCGGTAACCAGGACCATAATCGATCCGCATCTCCGACACGCCGTTACCCACCGGCTTGACGTCGCCGGGATTGCCGAGCGAGAGACGCCGGATCCGAACCGTGATGCGGGCGCGCGCCTCGCAAAGCTGGATGCCTATGCGCATTATATCGCGGCGTATTACGTAGGTGCCGTTATCTTATTACAAATTCTGCCGAATTTTGGCGGGAATGCTACCTTTGAAATCATGATCAAGGTCAAAGAACTTTGCGTGGGAGAACCAGATCCATTTCCTGAATTTTAGACCGTTACGCGGTGGTGATTGGCGCGATAACGTCCCTGGCTCAGCTCAAGCCTGCGCCTTGGCGAACCACGTCGACCACGGCGACCGCACTCGCGACCCCTGTAGCCAACGCATAGCTGGACGACAAGACGCGCATATTTCGTATCCGACGGGCGGCGCGGGCGTGCTACACTTTTCACTGAGGAAACGGGCGTCTCTCGCAACCACCAGGAAAGGGACGGAAATGGCGTATGATCTGCTGATCAAGAACGGCCGCATCGTCGACGGCTCCGGCATGCCGATGTTTCGCGGCGATGTCGGCGTCAAGGACGGCAAGATTGTCGAAATCGGCAAATTGAGCGGCCCGGCCAACAAAACGATCGACGCCGCCGGCCAGGTGGTGGCGCCGGGCTTTGTCGACAATCACTGCCACTACGACGCGCAAGTCACTTGGGATCCGTTGTGCTCGTTCTCTCCCGAACACGGCGTCACTTCGGTCATGTTCGGCAATTGCTCGCTGTCCCTGGCGCCGGTGCGCCGCGGCACCGAAAAGCGGGTCGCCGAGTTCCTGTCCTACGTCGAAGCGATCCCGATGGAAGTGCTGAACACCGTCGAGGTCGATTGGGAGACGATCCCGCAATACATGGACCGGCTCGACCATCATCTCGGCGTCAATGTCGGCAATCTGATCGGCCATTCGACGGTGCGCTACTATGTGATGGGCGACGAGTGCCAGAAGCGCACCGCCACCGACGACGAGATCAAGAAGATGCAGGATGTCGTCCGCGACGGCATCGCCGGCGGCGCGCTCGGCCTGTCGGTGTCGCGCAACAAGGGTCATTACGACCCGCAGGGCGTCCATATCCCGGCGTTGTGGGCGGATGAAAAGGAGATCTTCGCGCTCGGCGACGTGCTCCGCGAAATGGGCACCGGCATCATCCAATCGGGCGGCGGCCGGGTCGCCGAGCTCGACAACGGCCTGATGGCGCGTCTGTCGGAGGCGACCGGGCGCACCGTCATCTACAACAACCTCGGCCAGACCGTGCGCGAGCCCGATGCCTGGAAACAGCACATGGCGCGGGTCGAGGAGACCTCGAAGGCCGGCATCCGCGCCTATCCGCTGTGCAGCCCGAACCGCGTCACCCAGACCTTCACGATGCGCAACTGCCAGGTGTTCCGCGGCTCGCCGACCTGGCACCCGATCCTGTTGTCCTCGGACGACGAAAAGCTGAAGGCCTATGCCGACCCGGCAATCCGGCAGAAACTGCACGAGGAAGTCGTCGAGCACTCGGTTCAGGTGCCGGCCGCCGGCTACTCGAAGGAGTGGTACAATTACATGTGGGTCGAGACGCCGGTCCTGGAAAAGAACCAGGGGCTCAAGGGCAAGACCATCGGTCAGATCGCCAAGGAGCAGAACAAGCGGGTTATCGACGCCTTCCTCGACCTCGTCGTCGAAGAGAACCTCGACACCGGCCTGATGCAGTCGGAAAACAATGTCGACGACGAAGCGATGGCGAAGATCCTGACCTATCCGAACGCCATCGTCGGGCTGTCGGATGGCGGCGCGCATGTGCAGTTCCACGGCGGCTACGGCTATTGCACGCGTCTGCTCTCGGAATGGGTGCGCGAGAAGCAGGTCATGACCCTGGAGCACGCGGTGCGGCGGCTGACCTTCGACTCGGCCTCGGCGTTGGGGCTGTACGACCGCGGGCTGTTGCGCCCCGGCATGGCGGCCGACATCGTGATCTTCGATCCCGACACGGTGCGTCCATTGCCCGAGAGCATCGTTCATGACTTCCCGGCGGGCGGCTGGCGGGTCAAGGAGCCGGCGGCCGGCATCATGGCGACGATCGTCAACGGCGAGGTGCTGATGGAGAACGGCAAGCACACCGGAGCGCTCCCAGGCCGAGTGCTGCGCAACACCTACTACCACGCCAACCACGCCTGACCTGATCGCACAACTGGTCGAAAACCGCCCGCGGCTCAGGTTGCGGGCGGTCTTTTTTTTGCGCCGGGAATGCTGGTTCAGAGCGGTTGCCGGGCAGGCCGGTGGTGCCGGCCGCTGCCGTCTTTTCCAAGTGACCTATTTGATGAAAAAGATGTCGCTGGCGGTGAGGGTCGGGTGGTCGGTCAGCGTCGCGATGCGTTCGCTGGCATGGGCCTTGCCGATGCCGTCCGCGTCGTAGAACAGCCCTCCCGTTTTCGTGTTGTAGGCGAACCGGTTCGCCGTCGTGGCGAAGGTGCCGTTGATGTCGGGCGAGAACAGGGCCTTTGCGATCGGCTGCGGGGTCGCGGTGCCCTTGCCCTCGTCGGCGCCGAGGTTAAAGCCCGCATCGCGAAAGACGATCTTGTCGAGGCCGTGGGTGAAGTCGGTGATCGTGTTCGCGTCTGGGCTGGCGGCCGAGCCGGATGTGGCGAACACGAATTGGTCGGCGCCGGCGCCGCCGGTCAATTTGGCGTGCTGTCCTGCGGTCAGGATGTCGGTTCCGGCGCCACCCACCAAAACGGCCAGGTCGGATGCCGATACCCCGGCTTCGCTGAGCGTGTTGCCGTTTCCCCCGCCGATCACCGTGATCGTCGCGGCCGACGTCCCGGCAAAATTGCCATTGGTCAGGGAAAGAGTATTGGCGCCGCCATTGGCGAGCCGGTAGGTCTCGACCCCGCTGACCCCCGTTGCCGCGATCTTGCCCGCGCCCGTCATCTGCAGCCGATTGCTGCCGCCGCCACCCTGCACGATGTCCGTCATCGCCAGGGAGACGACGGAGAATTCGAAAATGTCGGCGCCGGCGCCGCCGATAAACACATCTGTGCCGGCGCCGCCGACCATGATCGTCTTGTCGTTCGCGCCAGCCAGGTGTGCGTCGATCGTGTTGGCGGAATCGCCACCCGCCACGGTGATTGTCGCCCCTGTCACTCCGGCAAAATTGCCGGCCGTCAAGGTCAGGTCGTTGGCGCCGCCATTGGCGAGCCGGTAGATCTCGACCTGGCTGACCCCGCCCGCCGCGACCGCGCCGGCACTCGTCAGAAACAGGGTGTCGTTGCCGCCGCCGCCTTTGACAACATCGCTCGCTGACAGGGTCGCGATCGAAAATCTGAACGTGTCGTTGCCCGGCCCGCCAGTGAATACATCTTTGCCGTCCCCGCCGATCATGACCA
This sequence comes from uncultured Alphaproteobacteria bacterium, assembly GCA_963814865.1. GTDB lineage: Bacteria > Pseudomonadota > Alphaproteobacteria > ATCC43930 > CGMCC-115725 > AP-15. Next base: position 131,425 of record CAWFEN010000014.1, read on the forward strand.
AGTGGTCGCCGGCGCCAACCAGATGCGCATCGATTGTGTTGCCGGAATCGCCGCCGGCCACGGTGATCGTCGCCCCTGTCACTCCGGCAAAATTGCCGGTCGTCAGGGTCAGCTTGTTGGCGTGGCCATTGGCGAGGTCGTAGGTCTCGACCTGGCTGACCCCGCCTGCCGCGACCGTGCCGGGGCTTGTCAGAAACAGGGTGTCGTTGCCGCTGCCGCCCTTGACGACATCGCTCGCCGAGAGGTTCGCGGCAGAAAATCTGAAACTATCGTTCCCAGGGCCGCCGGTGAAGACGTCTTTGCCGGCGCCGCCGACCATGATTGCATGGTCGCTCGCACTAACCAGATGTGCGTCGACCGTGTTGCCGGAATTGCCGCCCTCCACGGTGATCGTCGCCCCCGTCACTCCAGCAAAATTTCCCGCTGTCAGGGTGATCTTGTTGGCGCCGCCATTGGCGAGGTCGTAGGTCTCGACCTGGCCGACCCCGCCCGCCGCGACCGTGCCGGCGCTGGTCAGAAACAGGGTGTCGCTGCCGCCGCCGCCTATGACGACATCGCTTGCCGACAGATCCGCGACCGAAAATCTGAACGTGTCGGCGCCGGCATTGCCGGAGAACACATCCGTGCCGGCGCCGCCGATAAACACATCGCTGCCGCTGCCGCCGGTGACGGTGGTCCGGTCGGGCGCAGAGAGCGCGCCGTCGTCGACGGTGTCGCCGGCATTGCCGTCGATCACCGTGATCGCCGTCCCGGCAGTGCCGATGAAATTGGCGGCAATCAGCTGGAGGCTGTTCGGCTTGCCGTCGGCGAGCCGATAGGTCTCGACCCCGCCGACCCCGGTGGCGGTGACCGTGCCGGCGCTGGTCATGACCAGCTCGTCAGCGCCCGAGCCACCCCGCACTGTATCGCCCGCCGTGAGCGCGGCAGCCGAGAAGTCGAAAGTGTCGGCGCCCGCGCGGCCCGTGAAGATGTCCTTGCCGGGGCCGCCGACAAAGACATCGTTGCCGGTGCCGCCTTTGACGGTTGCTTGCTCGGCTGCGGTCAATGCGGCGGCGTTGACGGTGTCGCCGGCATTGCCGTCGACGACGGTAATCGCATTGCCGGCGAGACCAGCCAAATCCGATGGCTTCAAGGCGAGGCTGGCGGGCGCGATCAGGCGCACCGTCGCAAAGCCGCTGAAGTCGGGCGCGAGGCTGATTTTGCCGCCGATATGGAAATCGATCTCGTTATTGCCGCCACCGCCATTGACGACGCCGTCAAAGACGGCGCCCGGCTGGACAACCAGCTTGTCGTCCCCGGTGCCGAACGCAATCGCGGTCCCGCCGGCGCCGACGATGGTGCCCGCATTGGTGACGGTATTGTCGGCAGCGTCGTCGAAATCGATGCCGATGCCGGCGGTGCCGACAGCCGCAATCGTCCCAAAATTGGTTATCGCGACCGACTGGGTGACCGTCCCGGCAGCGTGCACCCCGTAATATCCTCCTTCGATCAGCGAGGTGCGCGTGCCGGCCGAGCCGTTGGTGACATTACCCGCGGGGATGCCGACACCGGCGCTCGCCCCCGCCACCGTGCCGTAATTGGCGAGGGTTCCCGTGGTCCCAAATACGACGCCGGCGCTCTTTATCGAAGAGCCGATCGCCGATGGGTCGGGGCCAGGTGGATCGGCGACGATCCGCGCCTGGGTCGCAACGCTGCTGCCGTTCACGACATCGCCGGTGCTCATCGAGACGCCATAGACAGTGAAGCTCGGATCGCTGGCGCTGATCGTGCCGGTATTGGTGACCATGCTGCCAGCCGATCCGGGCAAATTGACGCCGGTGAAGCTGGCCGCGATCAGCGCCGCCGTGCCGATGTTGGCGACATCCCCGCCGCCTCGCAGAAATATCCCGGTCCCGGCGTTGATCGTGGCGTAATTCGTCACGGAAGCGGCCGGGCTCGAATAAATGCCAATGCCAAATCTTGCCGTGGTGAATTCGATCAAGGGCGTGGTGATGCTCGACGAGCCGTTGGTTACGGTGCCGCCGGCAGTGGCGAGATTGGCTGCAGCCCCGACGGTGCCGGCCACTTCGATCGTGCCGAGATTGGTCACCGTTCCGGCCGCGTAGCCGCCGATGAAGACCCCGTCCTGCCCTGCTGTCGCGGTCGTGACCAGTGCGCCGGGCTGCGCGTTGCTAAAGCTGCCGCCCGCATCTAATTCGACGCCAAAGAAATAGCCGGACATCGTGCCGTAATTGACGATGGTTCCGGCGGCGCCGGCGATGTCGTTGAAAAAGCCGGCTATCACAGCGGCAGTCGAGCCGCTGGAGCCGTTCCGGATCAGGCCGCCATAGGAGAAGCTGACACTGCCCGAAATCGAGCCGTTGTTGATCAGCGTCGTCCGTGAGTTCTTGCGCGATCACGCCGTTTTGGATCACGCCGGTCTTGCCATTGGTCAGCAAATTGCCGAGGGACCCGTACAGCTTTACGCCATAGCTGCCGGCAGTGTTGAAAATCTCGCCGTAATTGGCGACCGTCGCATTGGCGCCTTCGATCTTGATGCCGCCGACATAGCCGAGGATGCTCCGGTCGTTGACGACCTCACCCCCGGCGGCCAGCAGGATGCCGCGCCCGCCGCTGCCGGAGGCGGAGATAAAGCCGAAATTGATCACCGTCGCCGGTTGGTAGCCGGCATAGATCCCTTGCGTTTCGCCGCCGATGCCGCCCTCGTTGAAGACGGTGCCGCCGCCGAAAAGCCCGACACCCGCAGAACCCACCCCCGCCGCCGCGATCAGCCCGAAATTCTTGATGTACCAGGGATAAGGTTGGCCATTGACGGATTCCACTGCAACAGCAGAGCCGGCGGTCTCGTCGATGCTGATCTCGCATGACCCGGTGATCGTGACCGGGTTGTCGGTGGTCGCGGTCAGCTGAACCCCGTTGGTGGTGGTGTAGTTGTCGATGATGCGCACGATCAAACCCCGTATGCGGCTGCCGCCCGACCCTCGGACCGTGGCCCTACGCTTAATACTTAAGCGCAGCCAGGGTCGTAATCCGAAAGGAATTTATTGGCAAGCCGTCAAGCGACAGTCTGTGGCTGACTCGTCATCTGTCCGGTGTTTGTAGCGGGTGATCTGTCCGGTTTTTGAACCGCTCAAAAGGGGCACTAGTGGAGCGGTTCTAGCCCGCATTTCTCATAGGGCGGCCGATTGGTCGCGGTTGGCGGCGCGGTCGGCGGCCGGGTGGCCGGGCAGAGTGGCGGTTGTGGGTTGAGGCATCGGGTTTTCAACTTTTGCGGGTTCTGTCGAGGGCAGCGATCCCCGAGGCGGGTTGCGGGGTTATTGTTGACCGCGTTTTCTGGTTCGTCAGGCCGCTGCGGCGAGTGCGGCCTGCGCGGCGCGGTACTCGGTCTGATAGGGGCAGGCCGAGGGCATGGCGAGCTTGATGCGGCGCCCGCTGGTGCGCACCAGCGCGCCGATTTTCAGGAGCCTGAGGCGGATCGTGCCGCATGAGGCGCGGGCGAACCGGGTATGGGCCAAACCGATGCGGCGCAAGGCGCAGATCAGCGCATAGGCCATCGAGGCGAACCACAGCCGCCGCTGGTTGGCGCGCATGGTGTGGGCCGCGGTGCGGTCGGCATAAAGGTCGAGCTGGCATTGCTTGATGCGGTTCTCCATCTCGCCGCGGGCGCAGCAGACCTTCTCATAGAGGTGGCGGGTTCATAGAGGTGGCGGGTTCATAGAGGTGGCGGGCCGCGTGCTCGTCACGGGCCAGCGAGGTCACAACAAAGCGCGGGTTGGGTTCGCCTGCGGTCGATTGCGCCTTGCCGGCGAGGCGGCGCGCCCGGCTCCAGCTCTTGCGGGTGCGCCAGGTGAAGTCCTTGAAGCGGCGTGCCGGCTGGCCGGTCTTTTTCGGGCATGCGGTAATCGGTGAAACAGCCGGCAAATCGCTCGATCAGCCGGATCTGACCATCGGTTGCACCGAGCAGCATCGCGCCGGCCTCCGAAGTCATCCGCTGCCGTCGAATGCCGCCACCACCGCTCGCCCCTCGACGCGTGCAAACCCTGACAAATCCGCGCTACGCTCTGTCTGCATCGGGATCCCCTTGGCCCTCAGATAAACCGCTTGTGCAACACGATTTTCTCAGAGCCAGGGCCCCGATGCACCTGCCCTATGAGATATCCGGGCTAGCCGGTGTTATTCACCAGGGTGTCGGAGGGCGCCCGGCAATCTTCGCGTTGGGGTCAAGGATTCCGGGAACTCTCTTTGAGTCAGCCCGATCAATGGGCCACGATTCCCGCAACATATAACCGAAACCAACCCGCAATCCCGCCGTCGCGGATAGGTTCGCATCGACCGCTATCGGCACACCATGAGCGCGGCTCGACCGGCTCGGTGTCGCCGGGGAGAGAGGCGGGCTCAGCCGACCGTGCCGTCGGGCGCGCGGCGCAGGACGGTGCCGGGCAGGGCGCCGGTGTGGCGGGCGTCCTCGACGACGATGGTGCCGTTGACCAGCACCGTGGTGCGCGCGCCGGTCGGGTATTGGTGCGGCTCGGCATAGGTCGCACGGTCCTTGAAATCGGCGGGGTCGAAGATCGCGATATCGGCGCGATAGCCCTCGCGCAACAGCCCGCGGTCGCGCAGCCGCAAGGCCGCGGCGGTCGCCCCGGTCATCTTGTGCACCGCCTGCTCGAGCGGCAGCAGGTGCTCTTCGCCGACGTAATGGCCGATGATGCGCGGGAAGGTGCCGTAAAAGCGCGGGTGCGGCAGGCCCTGGCTGACGATGCCGTAATCGGCGACGCAATTGCCGTCGGAGCCGACCAGTGCCGCGGGCGAGCGCACGATCTCGCGGATGTCGGCTTCGGCGATCGAGGTGATCAGCACCCGCGTCGCGCCTTTGTCCTCGATCAAATAATCGCAGACGAAGCCGATCGGGTCGCGGCCGCGCGCCGCCGCGATCGCGGCCACCGTCTCGCCCGCATATTGCGGCAGATGCGGCGAGATCGAGACCTGCACATTCTCCCAGGATGGGATGCGGCCCCAATTGTTGAGCCCGTCGCGCTCGATCTCGGCGCGAATGCGCGCGCGGGTCTCGGGCAGCGCAAGGCGCGCCAGCATCGCCTCCAAGCCGCCCTCCTGCACCCATTGCGGCAGGAGGTTCTTCAGCGGGTTGCTGCCGGCGGCATAGGGGTAGGCATCGCAATCGACCGCCAGCCCCTCGGCCCGCGCCGCCGCGATCATGCCGAGGATCTGCGCCGCCTTGCCCCAATTGTCGGTGCCCGAGCATTTGAGGTGCACGATCTCGACATGCACGCCGCACGCTCCGGGCGATGTCGATCGCCTCCTCGACCGCTGCGACGACCTTGTTCAATTCGTCGCGGATATGGGTGAAATAGGCCGCGTTGCGGCGCTTCAGCACATTGCACAATGCCACGATCTCGGCGCGGTCGGCGTAGCTGCCGGGCGGCGTGAAGAGCCCGGTGGAAAGGCCGAGCGCCCCGGCCGCGAGACCTTCTTCGAGCAGCCCGGCCATCCGGTCGAACTCGGCCTGGCTCGGCGCCCGCGCCGCCATGCCCATCACATTGAGCCGCAGGGTGTGGTGGCCGACCAGCATGCCGGCATTGACCGCAACCCGCGGAAAGCCGTCGAGGTATTCGGCAAAGCTGGTTTCGCGGAACGGCAGCCACGGCGCGCTGGCGCTCAGATAGTCCCGGATCAGCGCCAATTTGCCGGGCAGGATCGGCGCCACCGAAAACCCGCAATGGCCGGCGATCTCGGTGGTGACGCCCTGGCGCACCTTGCTTTCGGCCTTGGGGTTGATCGGCAGGGTGAAGTCGGAATGCGTCTTGATGTCGATAAAGCCCGGCGTCACCGCCAGCCCCTCGGCCTCGATCACCCTGGCCGTATTCGCCGGCAGCGCGCAACCCGATGATGCGATCCGGCCGTCGCGCACCACGACGTCGCCGATTTCGCCCGGCCGTCCGCTGCCGTCGATGATGAGCCCGCCGCGGATCAGGATGTCCTGGGTCACGAGCGCCGCGCCGCATGCGCCCGCAGATCGTAATCGGTGTCGGCGGCCTGCTCCGGGGTCAGCGGCGGCGCGCCGGCAAGCATTCGGCGCGCGGCGATATGATCGGCTGCCCGGTTGACCAATTCGACGCCGAGCAGGCGGCCGTCGCGGAAGCAGAATACCGAGAAACTGCCGCTTTCCGGATCGCCGCGGAGAATGGCGGCGTCGTGACCCGTGGTGAGGCCGGCGATCTGCAATTTCAGATCGCCCTGATCGCTCCAGAACCACGGCACCTTGTCATAGACCGCCGGCTTGCCGGCGATGCCGGCCGCGACCGAGCGCGCCTGGTCGACGGCGTTCTGCACCGAATTCGAGCCGCACCCGCGCCGCGCGCGAAGCGGGTCGGAAAGCTGGCGCAATCGCCGATCGCCGAAATCGCCGGTTCGCCGGTCGCGAGATGGCCGTCGACGGCGATGCCGTTGCCGATTGCGAGCCCGGCCGCATCCGCCAGCTCGGCATTGGGTACCACCCCGATGCAGACGAGGACGAGGCCGGCGGGCAGATGCCGGCCGTCGCTGGTTTCGACGCCGCTGACCCGGCCGCTGTCGCCGAAAATGCGGGCGACGCCGGTGCCGAGCGAAATCTCCGCTCCCCAGCGCCGATGCGCCTCGGTGAAAAAGCGTGAGACCGGCGCCGAAACGACCCGGCCCATCGGCTGCTGCGTCAACTCGACGATGTGCACGGCGGCACCCGCGGCGATCGCTACCGAGGCGAATTCGAGCCCGATAAAGCCGGCGCCGACGACGACCACCTCGCGCGCTTCGGTCAATCGCTGCCGCAGGACGTCGGTGTCGGCGAGGGTGCGCAGCGCCAGGACGCCGTCGAATTCGGCCCCCGGGACGGCGAGCGGCCGGTTGCGCGCCCCGGTCGCCAGGACCAGATGGTCGAAACCGATCTCGCCGCCCGAGGCCAGCCGAAGACAGCGCCCGCGCCGATCGATCGCAGCGACGCTGGCGCCGGTCACCAGGTCGATTTCCTGCTTTTCGTAGAACGCCGCGGGCCGCAGCCACAATTCGTCGAGGCTGCTTTCGCCGGCGAGGTAGGATTTCGACAAAGGCGGTCGCTGATAGGGCAGCACGGGTTCGTCCCCGACCAGCAGGATGCGGCCGGCAAAGCCCTCCTGCCGCAGCGACGACGCCGTCTGAAAACCGGCCTGCCCGGCGCCGACGACGGCGACGACCGGTTCCGTCATCAGATTTGCGTCTCCGGCAGGTGAACGACGAGACCGTCCATTTCCGGGGTGACGACCAGCTGGCAGCTCAGCCGGCTGTTGGGTTTGCGCTCGCTCGCGGTGAATTCGAGCATCGCCTTCTCGTCGTCCGATTGGGCCGGCGTCAACGGCAATTGCGCCTCTTCGACATAGACGTGGCAGGTCGCGCACATCATCTCGCCGCCGCATTCGGCGACGATGCCGTCGACATTGTTGAGGATCGCCCCGCGCATGACGCTGGTGCCGACCGGCACATCGACCACGTCCTGCGCCCCGTCGGTGTGAACATAGGTGATCTTGGGCATCGTCTTCCTATCGGTTGGATACCTATCGCCGGGATAGGGGGCGCGAACCGCGAACGGATCTAAATCCGACAGCCTCCCCGTGGCCGTCAAGCCTGCAGCGCGACGACAGCTTCGTCGGCCTCGGCGTCGAGCCGTGCACCGAGAGCGGCGCTCTCCCGTGCGATCTCGTCGAACGCGGCACCTTCGTCGGCAGGCGCGCGGGGAAGGGTCCGGTTGAGGGCATCGTGGCGGACGAACTGGAACGCCGCCTTGTCGAGCCGTCCGCGGTCCCACCACAGCCTGGCCATCATGCCGAGCCAGTCGCCGTGCCTGACGCCACCGTGGCCGGTATGAAACGAAAAGCTCCCGAGCCCATAAAAGATCGGCTTAGCGCTATAGATCTCGATCGGCAGCGAGTAATGCGGGCCGTGCCCGATCACCAGATCGGCGCCGGCATCGATTGCGGCATGGCCGATCTCGCTCATGTATTGCAGGATCTCGCGGTGCAGCCCCCAGTGAAACGAAGCGACAACGATGTCGGCCTGGGCGCGCAGGGCGGCGATGTCCTCGCCGAGCCGGTGCAGATATTGCTTGTCGGCCCAGGTCACGATCTGCGGCGGGATGCCTGGCCGGTTGGCGGGCGGGCGGCTGCCCTGCGAGGGAACCTGGTAGGCGGTGTGGCCGCGGATCACGGCGATGCCGGCCGCAGCGTCGCCGGCCTCGTGATTGGTCGGCCAATAAACCGAGCTGCGCTGCAAAAAACCGAAACGCACCCCGTCCCGCTCGACGATTGCCGGCGCGTGTGCCGCCGCCCGGTTGCGGCCGGCGCCGGTGTGCGCAATGCCGATCCGGTCCAGCCGGGCGATCGAGCCGAGGATCGCCGCCTCGCCGTAATTGACGTTGTTGGCGATGCCGACCGCCTGGATGCCGGCCGATTTCAGCGCCTCGCCGGCGACGATCGGATCGGCGAAAAAGCCTTCGCGCTCGACCGAATGCCCTTCCGGCGGCTGATGGAGACAGCATTCGAGGTTGGCAAAAACGATGCCGGCGCCGCGCAGCTCGTCCCGCACCAGCGCGAAGGGCACGGCCGGATCGGTGACGCTCATCAGGTTAATGTCGCCGGTGAGGATCATCTTCGTCGCCATCGCCCTGTTCCTCCGCTCGCCGCCGCCGCGACGATAATAGCACTGCCGGGCGAGCGCCACCGCGCACCGCGCGCCGCCCAACCCTTGCCGTCCGACCCCGCCACCGACAGAATATGGTTGAGGCGAGGGAGCGGGCGATGGAGCGGATCGCGGAATCACCACTGGCGGCCTATCAGGCACACCTGGAAAAGGGCGAGCTCGCCTATCAGTGGAGCCCGGCGGCGCAGAAAGCGGTGTTTTACCCGCGGGTGATCTGCCCCTTTACCGGCAGCGACCGGCTCGAATGGCGGGTCAGCGCCGGGCTCGGCACGGTTTATGCGACAACGGCCACGCATCCGCGCGAGGGGGCACCCTATAACGTGGCGCTGATCGATATGGACGAAGGCTTCCGGCTGATGAGCCGGGTCGAGGACATTGCCCCTGAGGCGGTGCGGATCGGCATGCGCGTCCGCTTTCGCGTCCATCGTCCCGGCGGCGATCGATCCAGGGGCGACGAACCGGCCTATCCGGTTTTCGTTCCGCTGGAGACGGGGTTATGAACGGGCTCACGCGCGGCTCGGCGGCGATCGTCGGCGTCGCCGAAAGCGATCTCGGCGCGGTCGCTGCCGAGATGAGCCCGATCGACCTGATGGCGCAGGGCATCCATCGCGCGCTCGAGGATTGCGGGCTGGCGCTCAAGGACATCGACGGCCTCGTCTGCGCCACCGCGCAAAGCCGCACCTCGGGCCTCAACCTCGCCGAATATCTCGGGATTTCGCCCGCCTTTATCGATACGACGATCCTCGGCGGTTCGTCCTTCATGTTTCATGTCGCGCACGCCCAGGCGGCGTTGCAGCTCGGCCTGTGCCAGGTCGCGGTAATCGCTTATGGCTCGACCCAGCGCACGATCGGCCGCCATCACGCCTCGGTGCGCGAGTACAACCCCTACGAGACCCCGTTCCGCCCGTTCCTGCCCTCGACCGCCTATGCGCTCGCCGCCTCGCGCCACATGTTCGAATACGGCACGACGCGCGAGCAATTGGCCGCGGTCGCGGTGGCGGCGCGCGAATGGGCGTTGCTGAACCCGGTCGCGTGGGAAAAGCAGCCGCTGACGATCGCCGAGGTGCTGGCGGCGCGGATGATCAGCTATCCGTTCACGGTGCGCGACATCTGCCTCGTGACCGACGGCGGCGGTGCGGTGGTCATGACCACCGCCGAACGCGCCCGCTCGTTGAAAAAGCCGCCGGCCTATGTGCTCGGCTGCGGCCAGGCCATCACCCACGCCAATATTTCCAGCATGCCCGACCTGACCGTCACCGGCGCCCTGCAATCCGGCCGCGCCGCCTACGACATGGCCAGGCTCGGTCCGTCCGACATCGACGTCCTCGAGCTTTACGATGCGTTCACGATCAACCCGATCCTGTTCCTCGAAGACTTGGGCTTCTGCAAAAAGGGCGAGGGCGGGTCCTTTGTCGAGAACGGTCGTATCGCTCCCGGCGGCGCGCTGCCGGTCAACACCAATGGCGGCGGCCTGTCCTACTGCCACCCCGGCATGTACGGCCTCCTTCTGCTGATCGAGGCGACCCGCCAATTGCGCGGCGAATGCGGCGCCCGCCAGGTCGCGAAATGCGAAACCGCCCTCGCCCACGGCAACGGCGGCGTCCTCTCCTCGCAAGCCACCGTCATCCTCGGCACGCAAGCTACAGTTTGAATTTTGGGCTCAAAAAGGGGCCGATATGCCAATCGACGTAGCTCACTTATCTAACGACCAGCTGAAGAGATTTATCGAAAACCACCGCAGACAGAAGGCCACAAATGCGCCGGCTTACGTGGATGCCCTACGTGAATGGCAGGTGCGCAAGGGCAACGGTTTGGACTTCGACAAATCATTTAGGATCATCAAAGCCGCGGCAAGAGAACACCGGTTCCTAAGCTATAAAGAATTAGCCGACGCTAGTGGTGCGGATTGGGGTCAGGTTCGCTACTCGCTCGGTAACCACCTCTGGGCTCTCGTCGAATTTGCCCATCGCAAGGGTTGGCCAATGCTCAGCGCGATTGTTGTCAACAAGTCGAATGTCAACTCCGGCACATTGGATCCCGAAACGCTGAAAGGTTTCATCGCCGCCGCTCATGACCTCGACTACGTGGCCACCGATGAGCAAGCCTTTTTGCGCGAGCAGCAGGACAAGGTCTTTGCGTGGGCCGCGGCCGAGGCTGAGACTTAACGCTAGGCTCGGAAGGCACCCCGTTTCGTCCGGCATTTCGCTAATAAGACCATCCCGACGCAGGTCGGGACCCATCGTGGCCGCTAAAATCGATGTTCTACGTCTATCTCCTCGCCAGCAGACCGTTCGGAACCCTATACATCGGCACGACTTCCGATCTCGCGCGGCGCGTTTGGGAGCACAAAAACAAACTCGTTTCCGGCTTCACGAAACGGTACCAGGTCGAGCGGCTCGTTTGGTACGAGGCCCATGAAAATGCTGCCTCAGCACTTCGCCGCGAAAAACAGCTCAAGGAATGGAAACGCGACTGGAAAATCAATTTGCTCGAACGTGACAACCCGCACTGGCTGGACCTCTACCCGCGCCTCCGACTGTGAGCGCTGCTCCCGCATGGTCAAAATGGAGCCAGTGGAATTCTGGGTGGTTCGGATCACGGCCGTTGTCGCCCGCCGGTTCGGGCGGAGCGCCATGACAATAGGCACCGGCCTTCGCCGGTGTGGACTAAAGGGAAAGCAGGCTACGGCGTGGCTCCGCGCACCGTTTACTGATAGTGCCATCCCGACGAAGGTCGGGACCCATGGTTGCCATAGGCACCGGCGGGAGCTTGTCCTCGGGCCGCGCACAGCGTGGGCCGGTGTGGACGAAAAAGAAAACCGGCTCTGGGTTCCCGCTGCCGCGGGAATGACGAATAATGGACGCGCGCGATATGCGGGAGGGACACGACATGCCCGAGAATGCATTGGTTCGCTTCGAGAATCTCGACGGGATAGGGGTCATCACGATAGACAACCCGCCGGTCAACGCGCTGTCGCCGGGGGTGCCCGAGGGCATCGTCGAGAGTGTCGAGCGCGGCGATGCCGACCCTGCGATCCGCGCGATGGTATTGATCGGCGCCGGTCGCAGCTTTATCGCCGGCGCCGACATCCGCACCTTCGGCAACCGGCCGCCGCCGGTTCACGGCCGCCGCCCGCACCAGATCCTCGACGCCGCCAGCAAGCCGGTGGTCGCCGCGATCCACGGCTATGCGCTGGGCGGCGGGTTTGAGATAGCGCTCGCCTCGCACTACCGCATCGCGGTGCCGAGCGCCAAAATCGGCCTGCCCGAAGTGCTGATCGGCATATTGCCGGGGAGCGGCGGCACCCAGCGCCTGCCGCGGCTGGTCGGGCCAAAGGCGGCGCTCGACATGATCGTCACCGGCCGCCATGTGCCGGCCGAGGAGGCATATCGCCTCGGCATCATCGACGAACTGGTGCCGGAAGGCAGCGACCTGCGCGCGGCGGCGATCGCCTTTGCCCGCCGCGTCGCTGATATCGCGGCCATTGCCGCGCATCCGCGACCGTGACGACAAGCTCGCCGAGGCCAAAACCGATCCCGGCATCTTCGACGCGATGAGGAAATCGATCGCGCGGCGCGCCCGCAACCAGAAGGCGCCCTATCACTGCATCCAGTCGGTCGAAAACGCCTGCACGATGCCGTTCGACGACGCCATCGTGCGCGAGCGCGAATTGTTCGACGAGCTCGAAAACTCGGCCGAGGCGCGCGCCCTGCGCTATGCTTTTTTCGCCGAACGCGAGGTCGCGCGTCTTCCCGACATCCCGCGCGAGACGCCGCTGCGCCCGATCAAGACCGCGGCGATCGTCGGCGCCGGCACGATGGGCGGCGGCATCGCGATGAGCTTTGCCGAATTCGGCTTTCCGGTGAAATTGCTCGAAGTCAGCCAGGAGGCGCTCGACCGCGGCCTCGCCCGCATCCGCGCCAATTACGAGACCAGCATCCGCCGCGGCAGCCTGACCGAGGCCGAGATGAACCGGCGCCTGGCCCTGATCGAGCCGGTCACCAGCTACGACGACATTGCCCAATGCGACGTTGTCATCGAGGCGGTGTTCGAGCGCATCCCGGTCAAGCAGGAGGTGTTCAAAAAGCTCGACGAGATCATGAAGCCGGGCGCGCTGCTCTACAGCAACACCTCGGGCATCGACATCGACGTCATCGCGAATGCGACAAAGCGGCCGCAGGATGTCGCCGGCACGCATTTTTTTGCGCCCGCCAACGTCATGAAACTGTTCGAGGTCGTCAAGGGTGCCAAAAGCGCTCCCGACACCTTGGCGACGGCGATGGATCTCGGTCGCAAAATCGGCAAGATCAGCGCCATGGCCGGCAATGGCGACGGCTTTGTCGCCAACCGCAGCCGCACGCCGTTCGGCACCGAGATGACCATCATGCTCGAAGAGGGCTGCCTGCCCGAGCAGGTGGACCGGGTCATGGTCGATTTCGGCTATCCGATCGGGCCGTTCGCGACCGCCGATTTGTCGGGGCTCGACATCGGCTATGACAGCCGCCAGCGCCGTGCCGCGCAGAACCCGAGCTACCGCAAACTGCCGATCGCCGACGCGATCGTCGAGATGGGCCGGCTCGGGCAAAAGACCGGCGCCGGCTGGTTCCGCTACGAGAAGGGCGACCGCACCCCATATCCCGACCCCGAAGTCGCGCGCATCATCAGGGAAAAGGCGGTCGAGATGGGCATGCCGCAGCGCGACTTCACCGACGAGGAGATCCTGCGCCGGCTGCTGTTCGCCTCGGTCAACGAAGCCTGCAAGATCCTCGACGAGGGCAAGGCCTACCGCGCCGGCGACATCGACGTGATGTGGCTGAACGGCTTCGGCTTCCCGCGCTACCGCGGCGGGCTGATGTACTGGGCCGACGCCATCGGGGTCGGCGAGGTGTACCGCCAGATCGCCGCTCTGGCACCAGCAATACGGCGAACGCTGGGCGCCGTCGCCGTTCCTCCGCCGTCTCGCCGAGACCAACACCTCCTTCCGCAACGCCAAACCCGGCCGCCCGATGTGAGCTGCGTGGTCTGCTCGGTGTGGAGGGCGGGCTAAGCGGGGGCTAAGCGCCACATCGCGCGAGCACAAAGCACCCCCGCACGGCGCTTGCCTCCGTCGCCCGCATCGCGCTACTCGGTTTGCGGCCAATCGGAGCGGAGGGAACGAGATGATTTCGGGCGAGTTCGATGTCGTCGTGGTCGGGGCGGGCAATGCCGGCATGTGCGCGGCGTTGGCGGCGCGCGGCGAGGGGGCGCGGGTGCTGGTGCTGGAGGCTGCGCCCTTCGACGAGCGCGGCGGCAACAGCCGCTACACCGCGGGCGCGCTGCGCTTTGTCTATAACGGGGTCGAGGACCTGCTGAAGCTCTGCGATCTCTCGGAGACCGAAATTGCAACCAGCGATTTCGGCACCTATACGACCGACAAATATTACGACGATCTCGGCCGGCTGACCGATTACCGCAGCAACCCCGACATGGCCGAGCTGCTGATCACCAGAAGCCAGGAAACCCTGCTGTGGATGCGCAGTCAGGGCATCCGCTTTGCCCCGATGTATTCGCGCCAGGCCTTCAAGCACGAGGGCCGGTTCGTGTTTTGGGGCGGGCTCGCGCTCGAAGCCTGGGGTGGCGGGCCGGGCCTCGTCGAGGGGCTGTTCAAGGCCGCCGAGGAGCGCCAGATCCAGGTTGTCTACGAGGCGGTTGGCGAAAGGCTGATTGCCGACGATGACGGCGTCCACGGCGTCGTCGCCAGGGTCGAAGGCAAGACCACCCACATCCCGGCCAAAGCGGTGGTGCTCGCCTGCGGCGGGTTCGAGGCCAATGCCGAGATGCGCACCCGCTATCTCGGCCCCGGCTGGGACCTCGCCAAGGTGCGCGGCACCCGCTTCAACACCGGCGGCGGCATCAAGATGGCGCTCGATATCGGGGCAATGCCCTATGGCAACTGGTCGGGCTGCCACGCGGTCGGCTGGGATTACAACGCGCCCGAATTCGGCGATCTCGCGGTCGGCGACAATTTCCAGAAGCACAGCTACCCATTCGCCATCATGGTCAATGCCGATGGCGTGCGCTTTTGCGACGAGGGGGCCGATTTCCGCAACTACACCTACGCCAAATACGGCCGCCTGGTGCTCGAGCAGCCGCACCAGTTCGCCTGGCAGATCTTCGACCAGCAGGTCGTGCATCTGCAGCGCGACGAATACCGCATCCGCCAAGTGACCAAGGTCACCGCCGACACGATCGAGGAGCTGGCCGACAAGATGGCCGAATACGCGGCAGTCGACAAACCGCGGTTTCTCGACACCATCCGCGAATACAACGCCGCGGTGCAGCGCGACGTCCCGTACAATCCGACGGTCAAGGACGGGCGGACGACACGCGGCCTCGCGATCGAAAAGACCAACTGGGCGATGCCGCTCGAAAAGCCGCCCTTCGAGGCCTATTGCACGACCTGCGGGGTCACTTTCACCTTTGGAGGCTTGCGCATCGACACCGACGGCAAGGTGCTCGACACCGCGCAGCGGCCGATCCCCGGTCTGTACGCCGCCGGCGAGCTGGTGGGCGGGCTGTTCTATTTCAATTATCCGGGCGGCACCGGGCTCGTCTCGGGCTCGGTCTTCGGCAAGCTCGCCGGGACCAGCGCCGGCAAGATGGTCGGCCGGAACAGCTAGGGCGGCCGGCCTTACTCCCGCGTCACGCCGGCGCGGCGAGGCGGCGATCGGCGGCCAGGGCACGCAGCAGGCCCTCCACGGTCGTCCGAGGGTCGGGCGCCCGCATGATCTCGCCCATCACGGCGACGCCGCGCGCGCCGGCATCCAGGCAGAGCGCGGCATTCCCGGCAGTGATGCCGCCAAGCGCCACGACCGGGCCCGGCAACTCGGCGGCGATGCGGGCGAGATCGTCGAGGCCGAGCGCCGGCCCATAGCCGGGCTTGCTGGCCGTCAGAAAGACCGGGCTGACGGTCACGTAATCGGCCCCGGCGCGCAGCAGTGCGGCGGCCTCCGCCGCCGAATGCGCCGACGCCCCGATCAGCGCGGCGGGCAGGCGGGCGCGCGCGGCTTCGGGGCTTCCCCCGGCCGGCAGATGCACCCCGCCCGCCCCTGCCGCCGCGGCGGCCTCGACATCCTCATGCACGGTCACGACGGCATCCCAGCGGCGGCCGAGCGCCACCAGTTCGGCGAGCAGGGCAACGTCGCTCTTCCGGCGGCAGATCTTTTTCGCGCAGGCTGAACCAGCGGCAGCCGCCGGCGAACACGGCCGCGGCGATGTCGTGCAGCGGCCGCCGCGCCTGATGGCGGTCGGAGATCACGAGCAGCGGCGGAATCGGCAATGTCGCCAAAGGCCTGACCTATGGCCGGGGCGGGCCGAGCAACACCGCGGCGTCGACCGTCAGCCGGATCGTCGACTGGCCGGCCGCAGCGACCGGCGCCGCCATCGCCATCGCGGCAAAGCGCGGCATCGGCTGGGCTCCGGTCTCGGCATTGCCGACGCGCAACTCGCGGTAACCGAGCACGGCGAGGTGCAGACGGTCGGCAATCGAGGCGGCGCGCTGCTGCAAGCCCGCCAGCGCCTCGGCGGTCAAATCCTCCTCGGCGCCACGCACGGTCTCGGGCGACACCTCATAGGCGAGCGAGGACATGACGAGCCCATCGGATTGCAGCACACCGGCGAGCTTCAGCATCGCATCCGCGGCCTTGCCGGTCAAAATCAGCGACTGGCTGCCGCGCCAGCGCGCGGGCCCGTTCTGCGGCTGCTCCTCGCCGACCGGATAGGAACCGGTTTCGACCTGCACGCCCTGCACCTGGCGGGCACGGTCGAGCGCGGCCGCCATGCGGCGGTTGATCGCCGCCTGGACGGTCAGGGCGTCCGCCCCCGTCTCCTCGACCCGCAGCTCGATGCGCAGCAGGTCGCGCACGACCTTTTGCTCGGCGGTCTGGGTGAGGTGCAGCACCATCGGCTCCCGATCCGCCGGCTGCGACAGCGCCGCAGGTGACAGGCACAGCGCGATGAAGACCGCGGCAAGAAGGCCGGTTTGGACCCTGCTGAATCCCATCCCGGCCCTCTCCTACCGGCCGAGATCTCGGGTCAAGGACATCGGCATTCTCCCGGTTTCATCGCTCGTAGAGCCGTCCGCGCGGCGTCTTTCGGAATTGCCGCCGATCACCTTGACCTGGGTCATCGATCTGTCGGGACTTTCCCGGGACTTCCAAGGATCGAGCATGGCAGCCTGCGCGCATGAAGGATGCCATCATGGACGATTTAGCCGGTTTCCGCCATCGCGCCGGGGGCTTGCGGCGGCCGCGGGTTTGGGTGATGAAGGCCGATGATCACGGTTGCGTTGCGGCGGCAGATGCGGGCGCTCGTCACCCGCCCGCGCGAGGAGGCGGAAGCGCTCGCGGCGGCGCTCGGCGCGCGCGGCGTCGAGGCGGTCGTCGAGCCGCTGATCGAGATCCGCTATCGCGACGCGGCGACGCTCGATCTCACCGGCGTGCAGGCGGTATTGTGCACCAGCGCCAATGGCGTGCGGGCATTAGCACGGGCGACGGCGGCGCGCGGACCGCCGCTCCTGGCGGTCGGCGAGGCGAGCGCGGGGCGGGCCCGTACCGAAGGCTTTACCGCGGTGGAGAGCGCGGGCGGCGACGTCGCCGATCTCGTACGCCTTGTCGCGGCGCGGCTGCGGCCGCAGGACGGACCCTTGCTGCACATCGCCGGCAGTGTCGTCGCCGGCGATCTCGTCGGCGTGCTGCGCCGCCGCGGTTTCGATGTCGAACGCCGGGTCCTTTACGAGGCTCGGCCGGCAGCGGCGCTGAGCCCGGCAACGGCGCAGGCGCTGCGCTCGAGCACGATCGATTTCGCCCTGTTTTTCTCGCCGCGCACCGCGGCGCTATTTGCTAGGCTCGCAGCCGTCGCCGGCGCCGCCGAATCGTGCCGGGCGATCGCCGCGCTGTCGATCAGCCGCGCCGCCGACGCGGCCCTCGGCGACCTGTGCTGGCGCGACCGGTGCATCGCCGAGCGGCCCAACCAGCCGGCGTTGCTCGACGCGCTCGACCGCGTCCTCGCCGAGCGCCGGTGCGGCTGACCGCGGAGCCGGCAGACAGGATAAGGACGATATGAGCGAGGGGCACGGCGAAGAGACTCCCGGCGAGCGCGGTGCCGCCTCCGCCGCGCCGGAGCCGGTCACGTTCAGCGAAACCGCGCCGCCGTCGTCGCCAAAGGACGCCGCCGGGAAAGCATGGCCGTGGCTGGCGGGCCTGCTGGCGCTGGTCGTCGCCGGGGTCGGCACCTCCCCGTTCTGGGCGCCGGCAGTCGTGCCGCTCTTGCCCTGGGGGGAGCAGCGGGCCGGTGCCGGACGGGACTACGCCGCACTCGCGGCGCGGCTCAGCGCGATCGAGCAGCGCCCCGCCCCGCCCACCATTGATTTCGACGCGGTCAAAGCAGCGCAGAGCACAGTTGCGCGCCGGGTCGATCGGCTCGAAGCCGGCCTGGACGCGGACAATCAAACCCAAGCCGCCGTCGCAGCGGCACAGGCGACGCTGCAGCGGCTCGGGCAGCGGCTCGGCGCCGTCGACGCGCAAGCGGCGAGCGAGGCGGCCGCGCTGCAGAAGCTGCAGCAGCAGGTGACACAGCTCGGCAGCGGCGACACCGACCTCGCCGGCCGGCTTGCGACGCTCGAACGCCGGGCGGCGGCTGAACGCAGCGCCGACCGGACCGGGCCGGCACTGCTGCTGGCGCTATTGCAGATGCGCGAGGCGGTCGAAGCGGCGCGTCCGTTCGCGGCCGAGTACGCCGCCTTTTCGACGCTGGCCCGCGGCGACCGCGACCTCTCGGCAGCCGCGGCGCCGCTCGCCGAAGCCGCGCGTGACGGGGTGACCGGCCGCGCCCAACTGAAACAGCGTCTGGACGCGCTCGCCGAGCGAATCGAGGCGCCGCCGCCGCCCCCGGCCGCGGGAGATTGGCGGGCGCAGGCGCTGGCCCGCTTGCGCTCGCTGGTGACGATCCGCCGGATCGACGATGCGGCGCGCACCGGACCCGAGGCGGCGGTCAGCGCCGCCCGAGCCGCCCTCGCCCGCGAGGATCTGCCGGATGCCGTTGCGGCGCTCGCCGCGCTCACCGGCGCTGCTGCCGAGGCGGCGCGGCCGTGGCTGCAAATGGCGCGGGCACGAACTTCGCGGCAGAGACGGCGCTGGCGCGCGTGCAGGAATTGCTGGTGGCGCGTCTGGGCGACTCTTCGGCGACAGCCCCCGCCGGGACCCCGACCACCGCCCCGGCCGCCGCCCCGGCAAAGCCCGGAGCGCCGTCCTGATGCGTGTCCTCACCGCCCTCATTGCCTTGCTGGTCATCGCGGTGCTGGTCGCTGCTGCGGTTTTCTTCGCCGATCATCCGGGCCGGGTCGTGATCGCATGGCAGGGATGGCGGGTGGAGACCTCGGTTGCGGTGTTTGCGGCCGCGGCGATCCTGGCGGCCCTGGCGGCGGTGTTCGCCTTGCGGCTGCTGGCGCTGATCCTCGGCAGTCCGCGGGCGTTTCTGCGCAGCCGGCGCGAACGGCGGAGGCGCGCCGGCTACCGGGCGCTGACCCAGGGGATGGTCGCGGTCGCGGCCGGCGACCAGCAGGAGGCGCAGCGCCATGCCCGCCGTGCCGATGCGCTGCTCGCCGACCCGCCGCTGACCTTGCTGCTTTCCGCCCAGGCGGCGCAACTCGACGGCGACGAGACGGCGGCAAAGAAATATTTCACCGCGATGCTCGCCCGGCCCGAGACCGAATTTCTCGGGCTGCGCGGTCTGCTCAACCACGCATTGCGCACCGGCGACCGCGACACCGCGCGGCGCCTCGCCGAGCGCGCCCGGATGCTGCGTCCGAACGCCGGCTGGGCGACGCTGAGCCTGCTCGATCTGGAAGCGCGCGAGGGACGGTGGGAGGCGGCGCGCGACACGCTTGCACAAGCCGTCAAACACCGGCTCGTCCCGGCCGAGCGTGCCCGTCATCATCGCGGCGTGATCCTTTACGAACTGAGCCGCGCCGCGCTGACGAGCGGCGACCGGCGCCGCAGCACGGCGCTGGCGGCGGAGGCCCAGGGATTGACGCCGGACCTCGTGGCTCCTGCGGTCCATCACGCGCGGCTGCTCCTCGCCGAGCGTCGGACCGGCCCTGCAGCCAAGGCGGTCGAGCACGCCTGGCGGACGGCGCCACAGCCCGAGCTGGCGCAGGTCTATGCCGAGATCCACGGCGACGCGGCGACGCTCGCCCGCGTCAAATGCTTCGAGCGGCTGGCGGCGCAGAACCCGGACGCCCGCGAAAGCCATCTGGCATTGGCCGAAGCCGCGCTCGTGGCGCAACTCTGGGGCGAAGCCCGCCGCCATCTCGAACTCGGCATTGGCTGCGCCGCCGTCGTCTCCTGCCGGTTCGTCCGTTGGTCCGACCCGGCGCCTATGCCTGCTTATGGCGCGCCTCGAAGAGGCCGAGCACGGCGATCTCGGCCGGGTGCGGGACTGGCTCGACCACGCCGTCGGGGCGATGCCCGACCCGCGCTATGTCTGTGCGGACTGCGGCGGCGAGAGCCTCGACTGGCGCTCGCTATGCCCTCATTGCGGCAGCTTCGACACCCTGGCCTGGCGCATGCCGGCCTGGGCGCCTCCGGGCGGCACATTGCCGACCACGCCGCGCGCTCCCACGGCGCCCCTGACCGAGCTGCCGGTCGGACATGGGACAAGTGGCTGAGGCCGATCCGGCCGCGCTCGGCAAACCAGCCGCCGGGCTTGGCCTTCGATACGGGATAGGTTAAAGTCCCGCGAGTGCCGCCCCGGTAGCTCAGTGGTAGAGCAACCGCTTCGTAAGCGGTAGGCCGTTGGTTCAAATCCGACTCGGGGCACCAGCTAAATCACTCAGTTAGGTGAAGAGACTGGTTGGGGTATCCAGCTTTCAGCTAGCACCCTGGCCAGCCCGTCGCCGCCGCGCGCAGCGCCGGAAGCCTCTTCGGCGGGAGGGACCGGGCCGTGGAACAGCCGGGCGAAGCAGCCCGGTGACCGCGACGCTGCTGAGGCCGCCTCCGGCGCGAAACTGCCGGCTGAGCAGCAGCCCGAGCATGACGATGTTGGCGATCAAGATCCAAAGGCCCGGCGGCTCCGGCACCTCGCTGGCGACCAGTGTTCCGATGAATGTACATGTCCCAAGGAAGCAACCGGTTTCCTCGTCGTCTGAGGTGTAGCCGATCGTTCCAACAGCGCCGGTGCTCGCGAATGCAGCGCCCGCCTCCCTCGCGCCGGAGATCTCATCCGAGTCGAAGCTGTTGATGAAAAAAAGTGAAAGATCACCGCTAAGATCCGCAGGATCGGCGCTCAGTCCGAGGGACCACAACGGGAAGCCGTAGAAGTCCCCGGAGGTGAAGTCATCCAACGTGATGGACAGAATCCCGACCTGCAAGTTGAAGGAGACAAGCTCCGGCGGGAAGGGGAAGGGCGTCGTCGGATCTGTCGGGCCGGCCGGAGGCACAAACTGACTATCCGCACCGATCGATACGTCGCCGTCGACCGTAAAGGAGAGCTTGAGATCGAGCCCCGGATTCGACTGCGACTGCGTCTGCCAAGTGTACGTCACCAGAGCGCCGGCACGTGCGGCCGAGGCGAGTGTGACAATGCAGAGAGCAGCGCAGAGCACATAAGCGACGCGACGCATCATGGCGGTCTCCCCTTTTGGCGCGTGTCTCCCCGCCCTGCACCCCGCGCTTGGGTTGTGTCACTCAGCCGACAGCGCCAACATTTATCTCCGGTCGGAACCAGCCGAAAAAACCGTTCCACCGCTCGCGGTCACGCGGCACAGCTCCGCATTCCGTATACTAACGCGGCTTACATCGCCGTGGGTTTGTCGATTGGGATAATCGCCGAAAACCGAGTCGGGCGCGGTGCATCGGTCACAGCACCGAATTCGACCCACTCGTAGAGCTTGCTCTTGGGCATGACGCCGATTTTGGTGTCGGCGACTTTTCCGCCTTTGAACAGAATCAGCGTCGGGATACCCCGGACTGCGTATTTCATCGGAGTTTTCGGATTTTCGTCGATATTGACCTTGGCGACGGTCAGCTTGCCGGCCTTGTCGGCGGCAAGGTCTTCGAGAAAGGGCGCGACCATCTTGCACGGGCCGCACCACTCGGCCCAGAAATCGACGAGGACCGGGCCCTCGGCGCGCAGCACCGCGGTCTCGAAATTGCTGTCGGTGACGGCGGTCGGCTTCATCGCATGATCCTTTCCGTGATCGTTGTCGACATTAGGGGAGCCGAAAAAGCCGCGTCAAGCCAGGTAGCTCGCGAGGCGCTCAGGGCTGATCGGCATCAGCCGCGGGCCTTCGGTCCATAACAGCGCGCAGCGGATCTCATGTCTGGGATAGATCCGGGCGAGGGCGGCGCGATAGCTCGCCAGCTGGCGAAGGTAGAGCGGCGCCACCTCGTCCGCGGTCGCCGGCGGCGGGCGCAGGGTCTTGTAGTCGACGATCAGCACGCAACCCCCGGCGACGACGAGGCGATCGATTTGCCCGGACAGCGCGTAGCCGCCGACGAGCCCGACGAGCGGCACCTCGGCGAGCGAGCCCGGGCCGAAAAGCGGCGCAAAATCGGGGTGGCAAAGCACCGCCAGCGTCTCGCGCCGGATCTCGTCCTGCTCGGCGGGAGCGAGCCCGTGCGTCGGCAATGCCAGAAAGCGCTCGGCCGCCGCATTGCGTTCCCCGGCCGGCAGTTCGGGCAGGCTCTGCAGCAGCCGGTGGATGACGAGCCCGCGCTTGAAGCGGTCGCGCCGTCCTTCGAGCGGTCCCGTCAGCGCGAGCGGCGAGAGGGCTGCCGGTTCCGGGTCGGTCGGCCGCGATGGGGCGAGCGGGCGCGGCGGGCTGGGCTCGGCGGGCGGCGGCGCCGTCGCCCAATCGGGCAGCACGCGCGCAACGCGGGCCGCTTGTGCCGCGGGCTCTCGGACCGGAGCCGCGGTCTGTGCGCTCTCGATCCGCAGGACTTCGCCAGACCATCCGTCGCGGCCGATCAGCGCTGTCGTGTCGAAGGCGAACGGGGCGGCGATCCCGGCCAGCCCGGCATGGCACAGCGTATGCCAGCATGTCTCCACCGGCGGCCGGCGCGTCTGCCACCCGCAGATATAGAGCCGGTCTTGCGCCCGGGTCAGGCCGACATAAAGCAGGCGCCGGTATTCCTGAAGCTGGCGGCGGCGCAGCGCCTCCCTTTCGGCGGCGTAGAACGGGACCGCAAGGCTGCGCCGCGGGCACCATAGAGGAAGCTCCCCGCGTTCGGTCCACAACAGCGTTTCCGGCGGTTTCGGCAGGGCCATCGTGTCGGGCAGGAAGACGATCGGCGCTTCGAGCCCCTTGGCGCCGTGCACGGTCAGGATGCGGACTTCGTCGCGCCGACGCGCCGCAAGATCGCGCTTGACCTCGGTGTCGCCGGCGGCGAGCCAGCGCAGAAACCCTTGCAGCGAGGGCACATGCTCGCGTTCATAGGCGAGCGCCAGCCCGAGGAATTCCTCGACCGGGTCCTCCGCCTCGGGCCCGAGCCGTTCGAGCACGGCGCGCCGCCCGCCCTCGGCGCCGAGGATTTCGGCGTAGAGTTCGTAAGGCGGGACAAAATCGGCACGAGCGAGCCAGGCGGAGAGCCGTTCCGATGCCCGGCGCAGTTCGCGGCTGGCGGCGGCGCGGGTGCGCAGGCGGCTCCACAGCCGTGCCTCGCCGCGGCCATGGGCAAGATCGAACAATGTCTCCTCGCCGATGCCGAAGAGCGGTCCCTTCAGCACCGTAGCAAGCGTCAGATCGTCCTCGGGGAGCAGCAGAAACCGGCCGAGCGCCACCAGATCCTGAACAGCGAGCTGGTCGGTCAGCACCAGGCGGTCGGCGCCGGCAACCGGGATGCGGCGCTCCTTGAGTGCGCGCAGCAATTCCCCGACGAACTCGCTGCGGCGCCGCACCAGAACCATGACGTCGCCGGGCCGTACCGGACGGCCGCGCGCCTCCAGCCTTTCCCCGCAATCGAGCCAGCGCCCGATCGTCGCGGCAATCGCGCGGGCGAGGCGGGTGCGAGGCTCGGCCAGACGGTGGCGGACGACCGGCAGTGCCTGGGGATCGGGCTCCTCCTCCGGTTCCGGCACGACCGGCGGCCACAGCTCGACCAACCCCGCCTGCCCGGTACGAACGGCGAGGTGGCGGATCTCGCCGCCGTCGAGGGCAACCCCATCCTGCGCGACCGCCGGCCGAAAGATCGCATCGACCGCGCGCAGCAGCGGCTCGGCCGAACGAAACGAGGTTTCGAGCGGCAGGACCTGCCAATTCTGCCGGGCGGCGGTGGCGCGTGCCTCGAAATGCCGCCGCATGCGGGCAAAGGCGCGCGGCTCGGCGCGCTGAAAGCTGTAGATCGACTGCTTTGGATCGCCGACGGCAAAGACCGTACGGATGCGGTCGCGGGCGCCTTCGCCGGCAAAGAACTCTTCGGCCAGGGCCGCGACGATTTCCCATTGCTCGGGGTTGGTGTCCTGCGCTTCGTCGATCAGGATGTGATCGAGACCGCCATCGAGCTTGAACAAGACCCAGGAAGCGAGCCCCGGGCGGCGCAGCAGGTCGAGCGTCTTCAGCACGAGGTCGTCGAAATCGAGCTGGCCCTTGAGCCGCTTGCCCTCTTCATAGGCGCGCAGCAGCGCGTCGGCGAGCCGGATCAGGGCGCAGCTCGCCTCGAGCAATGTCGCTGCCGCGCATGCCTGCCGGTACTGCAGCACCCGCCCCGCTTCGGCGTCGAGGGTCCCGACGACGCCGTCGCCGGCCGAGCACGCCGCGGCTTTGGTGATCAGGATCTTCCGGATCGTGCCTTCGGCCGTCAGGCAGGCGCTTTCATAAGCGGCTGACATCTCGGGTCGCAGGTCCGGCGCCGCACACCACCGGGCGAGGATGGCGGCGCGCTCCCGATCGATCGCCGAAGCGCTGGCGGCGAGTGCCGCGGCGGCGGCGCGCAACCCGGCCTCGTCGCCGGCGCCCTCTGCGCAGAAGGCGGCGCGCAGCGTTGCCGGTGTGGCCCCGATGGGCAAAGCCAGGGCCTGGCCGAGCCTGGCGCGCAAATCCGCGTGGCCCTCGGCCAATGCCCGCCGCAGCTTGCCGCGCTCGGCGGCGAGGAGGGCCATCAGATCGCCGAACCGTTCTTCGGGTGCGTGAGCGGCGATGACCGCGAGTGCCGCGGCGAGCTCGGGGTCCTTACCGTCGCCAGCCGCAGAGACCACGCCTTGCCCGGCCTCGACCAGGGCCTCGGCGGCACCGCGCTCGTCGATGACCGCAAATTCCGGCGGCACGCCCGCTTCGAGCGGAAAGCGTCGCAGCAAGCCCTGGCAGAAGGCGTGGATCGTCGCAATCTTGATGCCGCCCGGGGTGTCGAGGACGCGCGCAAAGAGCCGGCGCGCCTGCGCCAGCAGCGCGTCGTCGGGAAACTCGCCGGTCAGCCTCGTCAATGTCTGCGCCAGTTCGCCGGGCGGCAATATCGCCCATCTGGCCAGCTCGGCGTCGAGCCGGTTCGCCATCTCGGCGGCGGCGGCGCGGGTAAAGGTCAGGCACAGGATCCGCATGGGATCGGTGCCGTCGAGCATCAGCCGCAGCAGCCGCTCGGTCAGGACCGTGGTCTTGCCCGTCCCGGCCGAGGCCGAGACCCAGACCGAGGCGCGCGGATCGGCCGGCCCGGGCGCGATGATTGCGGCCGGGCTCATTCTTCCGAGTCGCTTTCGTCGCACCGCTCGAGGTGCCGGTAGTCGGAGAAACGCGGTTGCCACAGCGGCGCCGGCACCGCGAGATAGGGTGTCGCGGGATCGTCGAAAAGCTCGATCAGCGCCCGCAGGCGGCTGAGCGCGCCGTCGATCAGGCCAGTCGGGTCGCCGTCGCCGAGCTGCGTGCGCTCGCCGGCCGGGTCGCCGCCGCCGAGCCGCCAATATTCGAGCGCCGCCGGGCTGCCGCTGACATCGCCGAAACCGCCGTCGCGCAGGATCGCCCCCTCGAGCGGGAGCTGCGGGGCGAAGCCTGCGCACATCTCCTTTTTCGACGGCAGCGCGCCGGTCTTGTAATCACCCAGGCGAAAGCCGCCCGCGGCCAGCCGGTCGATGCGGTCGGCCTTGGCGGTCACCTCGAACGGCCCGCCGGAGGCATGCAGGGTCAGACTGCCCCGGCGCTCGCTCAGGCTCTCGATGATGGCGGGCCGGCACGCCGCCTCCTCGGCCACGAGCCACCGGGCGATCCGCTCGAAGCGCGGCCACCAGAACGCCCCGACGCCGGGACGCGACAGGAACGGGCCGAAGCTCTCGCGGCCGATGCGCAGCAGCTCCGCTTCGGCGTCGTCGGGGAGTGCGCGCGGGAAACGGCGGACGAATTCGTCGAGTGCCTGATGGATGATCGTGCCGAGCTCGGCCCGGCCGGGGTCGGCATCGAGTTCGTCGATCTTGTCCAGCCGGAGGATGTGGCGAGCATAGATTGCGTAAGGGTCGCGCAGCCAGGTTTCGATCTGCGTGACCGAGAGCCGGCGCGGCCGGGCGGCAAGCGGCGGGCGCGGCTCTGCCGGCGGCAGCGGCCGGTATCGCGCGGGCTCATCGAGCGCCTCCGTCGCGCCGCTCAACGCCGCGTCCGGCCGCAGCGCGTTGTCGAGGCCGACGGCGCGCAGCACTGTATCGAGGCGCAGCAGCCAGCGCGACGGCACGGCGGGCACGCCCTCGCGCCGGGCGGCGCGGGTCAGCGCCACTTCCGGCGCGGCAAAGGCCTGGGCAAAATCATGCGCGGCGATGCCGATTGCGCGCTCCGGCACGGCGATCGCGAAGTCGCGCCGCATCTGCCGCGACATCCACGGATCGTGCCCGGCGGCGCCGGGCCAGCTGCCCTCGTTGAGCCCGCCGAGCACCAGCAGATCGGCCTGCTGCAGCCGCGCTTCGAGCAGGCCCCAGATGGCCAGCCGGGGGTGGCGGCCAAAGGCCGGGCGGACGACAGCATCGGCCGCCAGTGCTTCGAACAGCGCCGGATAATGGCGGCCGGCGACGGGCGGCGAGTCGCGGGCGGCGTCGATCAGCTCGTGACAGAAGCGCGCCGCGGTTTCGCCCGCCGCTTCGCGCCACAGCCGCCCGCTGCCGGTTTCGCTGTCGCTGGCGGCGAGCCGCTCGGCGGCTTCGATATGAACGGCGGCGAGGCGGGCGAGCGGCACGGCATCGGCGCCAAGCAGGTCCGGCAAAGCGCCGAGGCAGGCTTCGAGCCGATCGGCAAAGCGCCGCAGTTTGATGTCGGCGGCACCGAGGGCGGCTTTGAGACCGTCGAAGCCGGGAGCCGGGCGCGGACCGAGGATCGCCCGTTCGAGCGCGCGGGTCAGGTCGCGGAAGACGGCGGGGGAGAGCCCGCCGGCCGCCAGCGGGTGCTTCAGCGCGGCGAGCAGCGGTATCGGCGCCAACCGGCTGCCGGCGAGCTCGAGAACCAGCCGCAGGAAGATTCCGGGCGGCGTGCGGGCCATCGGCAGACCGGCCGAATCGTCGATCTCGATGCCCCAGCGGCGCAGTTCGGCCGCAACCCGACGCGCGAGCTCGCGATCCGGGGTGACGAGGGCGGCGGTAGCGCCCGGCGTTTCGAGCTTGCGGCGCAGCAGCAGCGCGATCGTCAACGCCTCGTGCTGGGCATTCGGGCAATCGAAGCGGCTCAGCCCGTCCAGCGCGTCGGCGGGACAGGGCGGCAGCAGGCGCCATGCATCGGTGGTGCCTGCCGGGCGCAACGCCTCGCCGAGGAGCTGCAGCCGCCGGATATGCGAGCCGGCATCGGGCGGCATCCGCGCCGCGTCCTCGGCGGGCCAGTCGCGGATGTCGGCGGGGCCGGTTTCGAGCGCTTTCAGCAACGTTGCGATCAGATGTTGGGGATGCGCCTCGTCCTCCGCGATCGCTGCCCATTCCGCCGCATCGCAGCGGCGGTCGAGACCGGGCAGGATGACGGCGCCGCGATCGAGGCCGGCGACGACCGAGACCAGCTCGGTCAGCGCCGGGATACCCCCGACGAGCCCGGCGGCGACGACCGGATCGCCGGGCGGCTCTCGGCGCCACAGCGCGGCCTGGTGCGCGAGCACGCGGTTGCGGCGCTCGGCCGGATCGAGCGCGCCTTCGGCGGCGAGGATGGCGGGCCAGTGCAGCGGCAGGATTTCGAGGAATTTACCGACGATCTGCCAATGCTCGGCGAGATCCCGCGGCACCAGACCGTCGAGCCGGTCAAAGCTCGCTCCTTCGGTCGCCACCGTGTCGAGAAAGCGGACGAGGCTCGCGGCGAGTGCGGCGGCCTGGCCGGGCAGCAGCGGATCGTGGCCGCGCCGCTCGCTCCATTTCAGCACGAGCTGGGTCAACAGCAGGCGGCGGCGCAGCTCAGGGATCGCCGGCGGCACCGCCAAGGTCTCGCCGGCGGAGCCTTCGGCGAGCGACAGCTCGTCCGAATCAAGGTCGCCGACAGGCTGCATCCGCGGCAGCAGCCGCGGCGTTCCGGGCTCCACGCCTCGGGGTGCGGTACGCAGAAAGGCGTCGCGCAGCGCCCGCACGGCGCGCCGCGTCGGCAGCAAGACGGTGATGCGCGGCAGGTATAGCGGGTCATCGCCGGCCATGCCGAGCAGACCGCCCGCCAACGTCGCCAGAAACGGCCGGTCGGGCGCGATTGTGAAGAGGTTGCGCCGGGTCACTCCCATCGCGGAATTCCAGGTCCCACCCGAAAATTGTCGGGAATTCGGGCGATTCGAGCCGCGCCGCCGCCGCGCAGAGGCCAAACCGCGATGATGAGATCAACCGGGATGGCGGCGGGCCGCGTATTCATGATTTGTTCTAACATAAAAGTAGCGATCCGCAAAGGCCTTTTTTTGCCGGCTTACGGCATATCGCACGATGATGGCGCCTACACGATCCTGTAGGCTAGAGCACAGCATCCTACCATATTTCGATGGTTGATCCACATATTCTTTGCACGGTCAAGCCTGCCCGGCGATTGGATGTCGTTGCGGCGGCGTCCGAGATGAGGCAGGATTTGATCCCGACGGGCTGGAGATTCGGGCCTGTCGGCTAAGCGCACCGATGTTATCCGGCGCGGCCGAACCGCAAAATCAACATGCTGGGAGAGGGTCTGGTGAAGAGCCTTTTTCTTCGACAAGCGCGCGGCGTGAGCGTCATCGCGGCGGCCTGCCTGCCCAGGCTTGCGCTCTCGGGCTGTTTGGCAGCTGCGTTCGCGCTCTTCGGCGTTTTCACCGTACCGGCAGCAGCCGACGATCCGTTTCAGCGGGACATCACATTTCGCAACGATCTGCCGATTGCGATCTACCCGGTGATAACCGCCGATCAAATCGACAATTGCGCGACGACCAAAATGCTGCGGCGGATTATCGTCAATTACGGGCAGAAAGGTGCAGGAATACCGCCCGGGCAGACAGTGAAAGTGAACATCCCGAAATCCCCGCATTGCTGGTACAACGCTGCCCGCGTGTATATATTCAGCGTCGATCTCACCAAGTTCGAGACGCGGCTCAACGCGGACGAACAAACCGTCGCCGACGGTGCCAAATGGGATCCACCCTTGTGTGCCGACGACGCGTGCTGGACCGGCACCGCCGTTACCCAATACCCGATTGATGCGCCGGCTCAGCTACTCGAATACACGATGTTTTCTCAAGGTTTCGTCGATCCGAATGGTCCGCAGGGCATCCCTTTCGTGGATCTCGACATATCGTTTGTCGACAGCGTGTATTTGCCGGTGGCGATAAATCTGGAGGATCATGGGGCCACCCGGTATATGGGGACGGCGCTGCCCTACGATACGTTCAACCAACGGTCGCAGGCGTTTCTCGGCCTCGAAGACACTGCCAAGCACCCGGTCTGGTCTGAATTTGCCGCGTATTCACCGGTTAACTGGCCCAACAACGTCTTCAGCGACTTGGTCTCCAAGCGAACCGACCAGGTCGAGGGTGCGTACAATCTAGTTCACAATGTGCTGGTCAATTCAACTTCTGCCTTGTATACGCCAACGTATAAGGGTGCCGCCTCGTGCCAGAATTCGGAAAATCCGATCTGCATGAAGGCTGGTCTTGTTGGAAACTGTTGCCCTGCGCAGAATGGCACCTTCCTCACCTGCTGCGCCGTAGCGCCTTATCTGATCGACAATACGACGAAGACAAATCAGACGGTCGCGGACCAAATCGGCACCGCCAGCAATCCCTCCGCGGATTCGTTCGTCCAGCGCTGGACCACTTGGATCACCAGCAACCCCTGTACCGATCTGAGCAAGATCACCGAATGGCCCGGCAATCTGACCGCGTTCAACAAGCAGGCATTCTGCGATACTTTCGAGGCAACGGCGAAATACGTCTGGGACCAGTTCGCACCGATCTGCGCCGGCATGTCCGGCCCTGCCAAGGATCAATGCATCGTCGACCAGATCGTCGGCTATGAAAGCCACGACGCCAAAGGCCAGCTGCCGGAGAGCGTTCAAGCTCTGCAGCGAAGCGTGCCTTGGGGTGATCCGACCAAAGGGCAACTCCAGTATTCATTCGATAAATTCATCTTGTTCTGGGCGCCCTACGACAGTATCTTCAATCTGAATCCCTACACTCGTTTTGTTCACAACCCGACCGACGGTCTGGACGCGCCCGGCGCCTATTCGTTTTCCATCGACGACCGCTACGGGAATTTCCAAAGCAGCGCGTCCGGCTTTATCGTCGATGCCGGAGCCACGACCGCGTTATTGAACAAAGAAGCTTATGATCCTTATGAACAGTATGACGTGGGATTTGCGACCGGCTGGGATCACGCCACCGTCTGCGGGCGTGCGGTTTCGATCCCGGGGGGCAACCCGGGGAACGCGCCCATTTCATTTTGGCTGGACGGGGTCCATCAGACCAGCTGCGATCTGGCTTTCTTTGCCGATTCGGCCGGTACGGAAGTTGCGAAGTATCGCGTTACCGAGACGTCGAAGACGGTAACGGACACCTATACCGGATCGACGCAGTCAGTCACCGAGCTGACTCTCGATAACAATTACTGCGAAACAAATTCGAGCCCGGCGCTGGTCGCTGCGGCTGTCTGCATCAACTCCAATGTCTCACCCAATTTCAACGGTGACGTAGCTTACGTGAGTGTGCTGCCGGACGCCGAGAAGCCGAATGTGCATCTGAACCTGCCCAAAAATCCGCAAAATCCGTGGCCCAGATAAGTATCCATCCCAAATTCGGGCGGACCGGCGGGCACCCAGGCTACCGCTCGATGCGGTGAGAAGAAAGGCGGTCGCGGGTGGCGGCGAGGCCGGCGGGGGTGCCGATATGGTACCATTCGCCGTCATGCACGATCGCGCACAGGCGGCCCGCCCGCTCGGCGCGGTCAAACCGGCGGACGACCGAGAAGACCTGCCCGGTCACGCCGGCGAACAGACGGCGGTGCAATAGCTGGATGCCGGCGAACAGGAACGGGGCGATTTCGCGCTCGCCCTTGCGGCGCGGCCGGCCGAGCGGGTCGAGAAAGTAGTCGCCGCTGCCGTCGTAACCGATTGCGGTCACTGTGCGCTGCAACAGCAGGATCGCGTCCATCCGCTCGGGGTCGAAGGCGGCGGCGAGACGCAGCAAGGCAGGGTCGCGGCCGTCGAGCCAGAACACGTCGCTGTTGACGACGAAAAAGGCGTCGTCGAGCAGCGGCAAAGCCCGCGCGACCCCGCCGCCGGTGTCAAGCAGCTCGGCTTCGTGCGAAATCTCGATACGCGGATGGTCGCGGCCGGCGAGATGGGCGGCCACCATCGCCGCCTTGTAATGGGTGTTGACGACGACGCGCTCGACGCCGGCAGCCGCCAGCCGGTCGATGGCACGGTCGAGCAGGGTGCGGCCGCCGATCTCGACGAGCGGCTTCGGCACGGTTTCGGTCACCGGGCGCAGCCGCGTGCCGAGCCCGGCCGCCAGCACCATCGCCGAGCGCGGCGGCGGCGTCATGCGAGGCTCCGCGGATCGGGGACGCCCCTTGCGCCCGGCGGCAGATGACGATCGAGCCAGCGCCCGACCGGCGCCAGGGCCGGATGGCGCAGATCCTCTTCGATCAGGCGCCAGAGCCGCGGGATATGGGCGAGATAGCCGGGCTTGCCGTCGCGCCGCCACAGCCGCGTGAAGATGCCGAGGATCTTGCAGTTGCGCTGGACGGCGAGAATCGAGGCCGAGCGCTGAAAACTCGCCCGGTCGAGCGTCGGGAAAGCAGCGAGATAGCGCGCGGTCATCGCTTGGCGCAGCGTTTCGGCAACGTCGCGCCGGGCATCCCGCAGCAGCGAGACGAGATCATAGGCAGGCGCGCCGCAGACCGCATCCTGGAAATCGAGCAACCCGCAGCGCCGCACTCCCGGGCGATCGGGCAGCAGCATCAGATTGTCGATGTGAAAGTCGCGCAGCACCAGGGTCGGGCGGATCGGCGCCGTCGCCTGCGGCAGCACCGCGCGCCACAGCGCCAGATATTCCTCGCGCCGATCGTCCGCCACGGGCGCGCCGAGGACGGCCGGCATGTACCAGTCGACGAGCAGCGCCGCCTCGCCGAGCAGCCGCGCCGCATCGTAGGGCGGCAGGTCGGGGGCGGCATCCGCCGCCTCGATTCGCCGCTGCACGGCAACCAGCGTGTCGACGGCGAGCCCATAGAGCGCGGGCTCATCGGCGCCACCCGCAAGCAGCCGGGTGTAGGTGCCGTCGCCGAAATCCTCGATCAGCAGAAAGCCATGGGCATGGTCCTCGGCGATCACCTCGGGGGCGCTGAGGCCGAGACCGCGCAGCATCGCCGCGACCCTGACATAGGGGCCGACATCCTCCTGCGGCGGCGGCGCATCCATGACGATCGCGCCCCGCCCGCCGTCGCGCAGCCGGCAGTAGGAGCGGAAGGACGCATCCCCGGCGAGCGGCGCCGGTACGGCACCACCCCAGCCGCAGGCGTCGAGAAAGGCGGCCAGCGCCCGCTGGCGCGGCGACAGGCCCGCAGCGGCGAAAGCGGCGCCGAAACGCGAATCGCCGCGCCATTCGGGAGCGGTCAGATCAGGCATCGGTCGCGATCCCGCCGAGCCGCGCCCGCCACTCGGCGTCGCCCTCAAGGGTGGCCCGGCGCGCCTCGGGCCGGTCGCCGAAGTCGAGGGCGATGTCGAGACGGTGCCCGGGCAACAACGGGCCGAGCCGGTCGGGCCATTCGATCAGCGAGATGCCGTCGCGGAAGGCGTCTTCGATGCCGAGTTCCCAGGCTTCCTCCGGCGAGCGCAGGCGGTAGAGATCGAAATGCCAGATCGCGGCGGGGCCGGGCCGATAGACCTGCACGAGGGTGAAGGTCGGGCTCGGCACCTCCTCGGCGCCGCCGCGGGCATGTATGAAGGCGCGGGCGAAAGCGGTTTTGCCGGCGCCGAGATCGCCCCGGAGCGCGACCACGTCGCCCGGCGCGGCGCGCTCGGCGATGCGGGCGGCGAGCCTCGCGGTGGCGGCTTCATCGGGCAGGTCGATGACGGCGATCACCTATGCGTTGTATATCGCCGACGCGATTAGCCGCAACATCTGCTTGCGCGCTGCGATCGCCCCGCCCGCTCCGACCAGAGACCACCCGGCGATCGGACGGCTCAGTGCCGGAAGCGGCGGGTGCCGGTAAAGACCATGGCGATCCGGGCGGCATCGGCGGCGGCGATGATCTCGGCGTCGCGCACCGAGCCGCCGGGCTGGATGACCGCCGTCGCGCCGGCCGCGATCGCCGCTTCGAGCCCGTCGGCGAACGGGAAGAACGCATCCGAGGCGAGCACCGAGCCCTGCGTCGGCGGCTGCCGCAAACCGGCGGCCAAGCCGATCTCCGCCGCCTTCCGCGCGGCGATGCGCACGCTGTCGACGCGGCTCGGCTGGCCGGCGCCGATGCCGACGGTCGCCCCGCCGCGGGCAAAGACGATCGCGTTCGATTTGACGTGCTTGACCACCGTGTCGGCGAACCGGAGATCGGCGATCTCGGCCTCGCTCGGCGCGCGCTGGGTGACCGTGCGCAAAGCCCCCCGACCGAGCGCGAGACGGTCGCGCTCCTGCACCAGAAAGCCGCCCGACAGCGAGCGGAAAGAGAGGCCCGGTGCCGCTGGATCCGGCATGGCTCCGCTCACCAGCAGGCGCAGCCGCGGGCGGCGGGCGAGCACCGCCGCCGCTTCCGCTGCCGCCTGCGGGGCGATCACGACCTCGATCAGCAGCCGGCCGATCGCCTCGGCGGTCGCCGCATCGAGCGGCCGGTTGAGCGCGACCACCCCGCCAAACGCGCTCACCGGGTCGCAGGCGAGCGCCTTCTCCCATGCTTCGCCCAGGCTCGCGCCGGTGGCGACGCCGCACGGGTTGGCGTGCTTGACGATGGCGACCGCGGGCGGCGCGAATTCGGCGACCAGTTCGAAGGCGGCATCGGCATCGCCGTAATTATTGTAGGACAGCTCGCCGCCCTGGAGCTGCCGCGCGGTCGCCACGCCGGGGCGCCGCTCGCCGTTACGGTAGAAGGCCGCCGCCTGATGCGGGTTCTCGCCATAGCGCAGCTTTTGGGCGAGCTTCCCGGCGAAGACCAGGGTCGCGGGAAATGCCTCGCCATCCGCGCGCGCCATCCATTCGGCGATCGCCGCATCATAGGCGGCCGTCGCGGCAAAGGCCTTGCGCGCCAATTCCCGGCGCAGCGCGGCGCCGACCGCGCCGCCCCCGGCCGCGATCTCGGCCCGCACGCGGCGGTAATCGGCGGGGTCGGTCACCACTGTCACCGCATCGTGGTTCTTGGCGGCCGCGCGGATCAGCGCGACGCCGCCGATATCGATGTTCTCGATGCACTCTTCGGGGCCGGCATCGGCAGCGACGGTCTCGGCGAACGGGTAGAGGTTGCAGACGAGGAGGTCGATCGGGGCGATCCCGCGCTCGGCCAGCGCCGCGAGATGGTCCGGCCGGTCGCGCCGCGCCAGCAGGCCGCCGTGGATCGCCGGATGCAGGGTCTTGACCCGCCCGTCGAGCATTTCGGGAAAGCCGGTGACCGCCGCCACCTCGGTGACCGGCAGCCCGGCCGCCGCCAGCACCTGCGCCGTGCCGCCGGTCGAGACGAGGGTCACGCCGCCGGCGCTGAGAGAAGCGGCGAACTCGGCGATCCCGGTCTTGTCGCTGACTGAAACGAGCGCGCGGCGGATCGGGTGCGGGGCGGAAGCCATCCGCCGGGTATAAGGTCGGCGCGTAGCGGCGGCAAGTTCCGGAGAGGGTCAGCGACCCGCAGCAAGTGCCGCCAGCAGCACCGCGACGGTCACGAACGCGGTTTCGAGCGACAGCACGCCCCAGCCGTTCTCCGCGGTCCAGCCGCAGACGATCAGCAGCAGATCGGCGGCGATGACGCGCTTGACGACCGCGGCATGGCCGAGCCCGCGGCCGATCGCCTGCTGGTAGAAATGCTCGCGATGCGCCTGCCAGATCCGTTCGCCGCGCAACAGGCGCCGGACCAGGGTGATCGTCGCGTCGGCAAGAAAATAGAGCGGCAGGATCAGCGCGATCTTCCAATCGCCGCGGGCAGCGAGGCCGAGCAGCAGAAAGCCGGTCAGATAGCCGAGCGCCGTGCTGCCGACATCGCCGAGAAAGATCCGCGCCGGCGACCAGTTCCACACCAGAAAGCCGATCGCGGCGCCGAGGATCGCGGCGGCGAGCAGCGCCGTCTCGGGATCGACGCCGCTGCCGATGGCGGCGAACAGCGAGAGCCCGGCGCCGATCGCCGCCGCCTCGCTGCCGGCGATGCCGTCGATCCCGTCCATGAAGTTGAATAAATTGACCCACCACACCCAGATCAGGCCGGCGGCGACGATGCATGCCGGTGTTCCGAGCCAGGCCGCCAGCGGAACCCGGATTGCCGGCAGGGCGCAGAGCCCCATCGCCACCGCGACGGCCTGTGCCAGCAGGCGCACCATCGGCGAGAGGCCGCGCAGATCGTCGATCCACGAGACGATCGCCAACAGCAAGGTCCCGAGAACGACGCCGATGACCGCGGGCGAAACGCGTCCCGAAAGCCCGAGCGCGATCCAGGCGAGCAATACCGCACCGACCGGCGCGATCCCTCCGCCGCGCGGCGTCGGCCTGGTATGCGAGGAGCGCTCGTTCGGGCGATCGAGAACATTTCGGCGCCGCAGGATCGGGATCAGCGCCCCGGTGGCGAGGCACGAGACGAAGCCGGCGGCAGTGGCGACTGCCACCGTCGCCGCCACGTCGCCGATGCCGAGATGGCCGATCCCCGTCGCGCTAATCGGCGGTTGCCCCTCTGGCCTCGCGGCGCAGGGCCCAGCGCACCGCCGTCCCGCCGGGGGCGACGGTCCCGCTCAGCACCACCTGCTGGGTCTTGCGCGCCTCGCCGGAGCCGAGATAGACGCTTTCGCCGAGGCTCATCTCGGCACCGGCTGCGCGCAGGCGCCACGACATCCCGCTCGGCAAGCGCAGCAAGGCGGCGGCGCCATCCTGGACCAGCGAGGCCTGCACCGAGGGATGCAGGTGAAAGCGCACGGCGAAAGCCGCCCCCGGCCGGCCGGCCAATTGGTCCTCGCCGCGCATGTCCTGGCCATCGGCGGCGAGGAAGATCTGCCGCGTATAGGTCAGCCCGAAGCGCTGACGATAGCTGTCATGGGTTGCCGAGATCCATTGCTGGCCTTCGTGCTCGGCGCGCTCGCAGGCGACCCTCCCCGAGCCGCGCTCGACGGCGCCGTTCTCGCGGATCTCTACCGAGTTGGTGTCGGCCACGACCAGCACCGAATGCGCGGCGCTGGCCCGCGACACCAGCGACCAATTCGGCTTGGGGCCGCGATAGGCGCCGCAATTGACGATGATCCGCTCGCGGCCATGGCTCATCTCGAAGGACAAGATGCCGGCATGAGCGTGCTCGTCGAAGCCGCGCGGCGGCGGGCCGCCGGTGTCGACGAGAACGACGCTGCCGTCGGCTTCGAGCCGGTCGAAG
The DNA here is from genome assembly GCA_963814865.1 of uncultured Alphaproteobacteria bacterium. Lineage (GTDB taxonomy): Bacteria > Pseudomonadota > Alphaproteobacteria > ATCC43930 > CGMCC-115725 > AP-15. Next base: position 168,100 of record CAWFEN010000014.1, read on the forward strand.
CCGGTATCGGGCGCGTGCTGAGGGGCGCGCCCCCTGGTCTCGGATCGGGTCAGGACGAGATCGATCAGCACGCCGTCCTCTTCGAGCGAGTCGTTGAAGAGGGCCAGGCGCCGATCGCCGTGCCGGAACAGGCGCAGCATCGGCGCCAGCCGTTCGATCGCGGCCTGCAGCGCGGCTGGCGTCTCGATCCGCACCGGGCGCAACACTGCGCGGGTGTCGATCAAATCTTGCAGGATCTGCAGCTGCACCAAAGGACTGCGCGAGCGGTGGCCGCCGTCGGGGAGGATCTGGGCGGCGATTTCGCGTTCCAGCGTCTTCAGCGCTCGTGTCAGGCGCGACCGCGAACCGCCGAGCACGGTGATCCCGGCGATCAGGCCCTTGAGCGCGCGCAGCCGCGCGGCGCCGCCGCACTCCCACGAGGCCGTGCGCCCGAGATGACGCAGCTGTGCGGCAAGGCTTTGCAGCATCGCGCGGCGCAGCGCCGGATCCTGGTCGCCGCCGCCGATCTCGTCGAAATGTGCGAGCCAGGCAAATATCCGCGTCGCCAGCACGTCGGAGCGCCAGGCGAGTTCGTGCCAGGCCCCGTTCTCGGCCAGCCAGCTGCGCACCAGCTCGCGTCCAGCCTCGCGCGCGGAACCGCCGGCGGCGCTGACGTCCGCGATCCAGGCGAAGCCGTGCCAGGCGGCGAGCCATTCCGTCCCGGCCGCAGGCGGGAACCAACGCGGCGACGGGTTGCGGATTAGTTCTCCGGCGAATTCGATCTCGCCCGCGGCGATCGCCGCGCCGCGCTTGGCATCGCCTGGCCAGCGCTGACCGATTGCCGGCTTCGCATCGGCCGGAACCCGACCGATCAGCGTGTGGCGATAGAGCGGGCTGGCGGCAAGCCGCCAAAGGGCGTCGCGCCGCCACCGCATCAACGCCCCGGGTGCGTCGCCGGCCGGGGACATCCTTATGGCACCGCCTCTCCCGCGCTTCGAGGTCGACCTCATCGGCCGGGCATCCGACCGCATGCCCGGCCCGGCGGCGCCGCAGCCGGGTCGGGAAAAGCTTCCCTGACGATCGAACCCATGTCGTCTCGTAACAAGGAAACGGGAGAGCCGCAAGCCGGCGGGGCAACGCGGGAAATTACGGCGGCGGGTCGAGCTTGACGAGCCGGGCGCAGAAGAAGCCGTCGAGGCCGTCGCTTTCGGCGAGATGGCAGGGCAATGTCCGCAGATCGCCGTCGGCGGTGATCCATTCGGGGCGGGCGCCGATTTCGTCCGGCTCGATGGCGCGGCGCGCGACCGGGGCACCGCCGCGAAACAGCGCCTCGATGCGTTGCGGCCCTTCCTGCGGTTCGAGCGAGCAGGTGCAGTAGACCAGCGTGCCGCCCGGCCGCAGCATGTCGAGCGCGGCCCGCAGCAGGTTTTCCTGAACCGCCGAAAGGCGGGCGACGTCTTCCGGCAGCTTCAGGTGCGGCACATCGGGATGGCGGCGAACCGCGCCGGTCGTGGTGCAGGGCGCATCGAGCAACACGGCCTCGACCGGTCGCGGCGGGCGCCAGCTCAGCGCGTCGGCGGCTACCGCTTCGACCGGCAAGCCGAGCCGGCCGAAATTGGCGACGAGCCGATCCAATCGCCGAGTCGAGCGATCGACCGCGACGACCCGCGCGCCGGCCGCCGCGAGCTGAGCAGTCTTGCCGCCCGGCGCCGCGCACAGATCGATCACCTCGCGCCCGGCGACATCGCCCAATAATCGCGCCGGCAACGCCGCGGCGGCATCCTGAACCCACCACGCGCCTTCGGCATAGCCGGGAAGCGAGGTGACCGAGCCGCCGGCCGCCCGACGCACGGTCCCGGTCGACAGCACGACCCCCTGCAATTTTTCGCACCAGGCTTCGGCATCCGCGCGCAGGGTCAGATCGAGCGGGGCCTCCTTCAGATGCGCCGTCGCGATCGCCCGCGCAGTCGCCTCACCATAGCTGCCGCTCCACGACCGCCACAGCCAATCGGGCGTGTTGAGCCGGGGGGCGTCCTGGTCGCCGACAAGCGCCGCTCCTTCGACGCTCAACCGGCGCAAAACCGCATTGACCAGACCCTTGTGCGAAAAAAACCCGCGGCGCTGCGCGAGATCGACGCTGGTGGCGACCGCCGCATGTGCGGGCGTGCGCAGAAACATCAGCTGGGCAACGCCGAGCCGGAGGATGTCGTGCACCGGTGCCGCCCGCGGCGCCAGCGGCGTGGTCAGGCAGCGGGCGATCAGCGCGTCGATCTGGCCCAGCCGGCGCAGCACGGTGGCGACGAGAAGCCGGGCAAAGGCGCGATCGCGCCCGGCCAGCTCATCCATCGCCGGGTTGTCTTCGATCGCGTCGTCGAGCGGGTGCTTGCGGCGGAGCACCGCACCAATCAGATCGAGCGCCGCGAGGCGTGCAGTCGACACTTGGGACATCAAGGTTCTTCTAGCCCAGCTCCAGCCAGCAGACCGCTGCTATCTCCAGAGATCGAACTCGATCCGCGTCCGAGATTGCCCGGGCAAACACTGCGCCGCAAGGATCGTTCCCGGTTATCCGCGGCCATTCGGCGCCGATGCCTGCCGGTTGGCGACCCGCGGATTTGTTGCTATATTGCAGACATGGACGAATTGCCGCGCAAAAACAACGAACCCGGTTCGGCCGAGCCGGCTGCCCGGGTGCCCGTCCCGCTTCCGGCGACGCGCGAGATCGGCGGCCCGAAGGGTCCCGAGCCGACGCGCTATGGCGACTGGGAATATAACGGCCGCTGTACCGATTTTTGACCGCCAGCCGGCGTGCCGCCGTCCCGCGCGGCCAGCGGGTTTGATTTCACGCCACCGAGGGAGGCTGCCTGGCGATGACCGAAGCCGTCCCGGAGAGTTGGAGCAGTGCCGATAGCGGCGAATTTGCGGGGAATGCAGGCGTCGGCAAGCCGGCCGATATGCGTTGTATCCTCGGGCCGCGCCTGTCGGCGGCGGGGGGTGCCGTCATTACCGGCATCGATCTGTCGGCGCCGCTGATGCCGGCGATGAAGGACCTGATCTTCCGGGCTTTTCGCGATCACCATATTGTCGTGTTCCGCGATCAGGCGCTGACCCGCGAGGCGCAGTTCGCGTTCGCGGCGAATTTTGGCGAGGTCGAGCGGCACGGCGCCGGCGACGGGAGCGGCAAGCGATACGCAGTCGCCCACGTCATTTCCAACCTCGACGCCGACGGCAATCCGGTCGACAGGTCCGCTTCGCCGGTCAGCAATTCCCGCTGGCACACCGACAAGTCCTACTACCCGGTGCCGCCGCTGATGACGACGCTCCATGCGGTCGAGCTGCCGGCCCGCGGCGGCGATACCGAATTCGCCAACACCGCGCTCGCCTATGCCGCATTGCCGGACGAGACGAGGCGCAGGATCGCGGGGTTGCGCGTGGTCTTTCGCTGGGGGGCGAGCGCCGGCCGCACCGGCCGCCTGCCGGCTGCGCTGGCCGAACGCGGCGCGCGCCCGGCGGTCGACCATCCGCTCGTGCGCACCCATCCGGACACCGGCGCCAAGGTGCTCTATCTGGGCAATCACGCCTCGCACATCCAGGGCCTTCCCGCGGCGGAAGGAGCGGCGCTGCTCGACACGCTTCTCGAACATGCGACGCAGCCGCAATTCGTCTACGCCCACCGCTGGCGCAGGGGCGATCTGGTGATGTGGGATAACCGCTGCCTGCTGCACCGCGCCGTCGCCAATTACCGGATGGGCGAGGAACGGCGCGTGCTGCACCGCACCGTGGTCAAGGGCACGGTGCCGGTCTGAGCGGTTTCCGCATCCTCCGGGGCTCCTTCGATCTGGTGGGCGATCTGGCGGGGCGGATGTTCATTCCGGCGCCACGCGTCCGCCCGCAGGCAAAGCGCAGCCCGCCGCTTACCGTCCTGATCCTGATCACGGCGCTCGCGCCGGCGGCATTGCACATGCTGGTGCCGTCGCTGCCGCTCCTCGCCGCCGTGTTCGACGGCGCGCCCGGCACCGTCCAGCTCGTGCTGACGGTCTATCTCGTCGGCATCGCCACGGGGCAGCTCGTTTATGGGCCGGTCTCCGACCGCTACGGGCGCCGTCCGGTGCTGATCGCCGGGCTCGTGCTGTTTCTCGCCGGCACGGCGCTGTGCGGGCTCGCCTGGTCGCTGCCGGTGCTGGTCCTCGGCCGGGCGATCGAGGCGAGCGGCGGTTGCGCCGGGATGGTGCTGAGCCGGGCGATCGTCCGCGATGTCTTCGATCGCGAACGCGCGGCAAGCGCCATCGCGATGATCGCGATGGCGATGACCCTGGCGCCGTCGCTGTCCCCCGCGGTCGGCGCCTATCTTACCCAATGGGCCGGCTGGCGCGCCGACTTCGTGCTGCTCGGCATCCTCGGCGCTGCGGTGCTGATCCTGACCTCGGCCAGGCTCGAAGAGACCCGCACCGGTGCCACGCCGATCGATCTCGCCGGCATGGCCGGGTCTTTTGTCCGGTTGCTGCGTTCGCCGGGGTTTCTCGGCTTCTCCATCTGCACCGCGTTCACCAGCGCTTCATGGTACACCTTCCTGGCGAGTGCGCCCTACCTCCTCTCCGAACAACTCCACCAGCCGCCGAGCACCTATGGGCTGATGATCCTGCTGCCGATGGCCGGATACATGCTCGGCAGCGGCGCCGCCGCCCGGTTCTCGATGCGCCTCGGCAGTTCGCTTCTGTTCGTCCTTGGCCTCGCCTTGTCGCTCGCTTCGGGGGCGATGCTGATTCTGTGGCTGGTCGCTTTCGGTTTGTCGGCATGGGCGCTCTTTGTACCGATGGCGTTGAGCTCGATCGGCAACGGTCTCAGCCAGCCTGCCGGGATTGCCGCCGCACTCAGCGTCTATCCCCGGATCGCCGGGGCCGCTTCCGGGCTGATCGGGTTTCTGCAGATGATGATTGCGGCGCTCGGCACGCTGCTGGTCGGCCGAATGCCGCGGGAATCGGCGCTGTCGATGGTCGTCGTGGTCGGGGTGTGCCTGGCGCTGGCGCTCGGCTGTGGCCTCGTGGCGCTACGCGCGCCCGGGCCGGCGCCGGCAGAGGCGGCACAAAGACCGCACCGCGGGAAGCCGCCGCAATTCAGCGACCGGACGGCCGACCGCTGCTGATCCCGTGCGGCGGCGGCGCCCGGATCGCCTGGCAGGTTCGCGGATCCGATCACCCTGTCGGCTGTGGACTGAGCGCACCCGGCAGCCGCGCGACGGCGAGGATCTTTTTATTGACCGCGGCGGCCTCGCGGCTCGCCAGCTCGGCGACGACGAGACGGCGCGCCGCGGCAGCGATGATCACGACGACATAGAGCCCGTCATAGGTGGCCAAAGTCGCGAAGCTGGCGCCGGCGCAATACCCGACCAGCGCCGCCTGCAGCATCCGTCCGAGATTGTTCGCCCACAGCAGGTTGGGATCGCGGCGCGAGTGTCGGATCAGCCAGCCGGCATCGAGGGCGGCACTCAGCAGGATCGCGATAAAGATGGCGAGCCCGACGAAGCCATGATCTCCCATCATCTCGAACCAGATGCTGTGCGGCGCCCGCGGCACGACGTCTCTCGGCAGGCCGCTGCCCGCGAGCTGCCGGTTCACCTCGGCCGGGTCATAAGACCAATGAAAGCCGCCGCCGAAGACGGGGCTTTTCTTAGCCATGGCGAAAGCCAGCTGCCACATGTACAAGCGGCTTTCGGCCGATTGATCATGCTGATAGCTCTCGATCGACAACATCCGCTCGAACCATTTTTCCGGCGCGAAGTTCCAGATCCCGACTGCGGCGATGACGATGATGAACATCGTCGCGATCTTCTTGCGCGAGCGCAGCCACAGCACGCCGCTCATCGCGATCACGGCGACGAGCGCGCCGCGCGAATAGGTAAAAATATCGCCGAAGATAGTCAGCCCGATCAGCGCCAGCATCGGCCATTTGAGCGCCGGCCGGCTGTATCGCTCGCGCAGATAGAACAGCAGCGGCAGGGTCATCGTCAGGGCGACGCCGAGATCGTTGTTGTCGCCGGTCATCGTGCCGTTCGGCCCGTAGACGCGGAAGGCGCCGCCGGTCAGGATCGCGAACACGCCGCCGCGCAGCCCATAGAAGGCGATTGAAAGAACGACGACGGCGACCAGCTGATCGAGGCGCGGCTGCGTATTCGTCAGGATGTAAGCCGCTACCGTCATGAGCAGCATCTTCTCGGTCAACTGCCACTTGTCGAAAATCTGGTCGGAAGGTCCGATGCCCATCAGCGAGGTGATCGAAATCCAAAACATCAAAAGCAACAACAGGACCGTCGTTTTATCCAGCGGCGGCATTCTCGGCTCGCCGGGCTTCACGACCCAGGCCAGAAAAGTGGTGACGGCGACGATCAGATCGTAAGGAATCTGGGAAAAGAACCCGTACCACACGAGCTTCTGCGGGCTCATCATCGACAGCCAGAACCACATCAGAATCCCGAAGAACGGGCCCTTCACCAATATAAACGGCAGCGCTACAAAAAAAACCACGGCAAGAAGAATTCCGCGCATTCGGTCGTCGCTCCTACAGGCCGGCGGCAGCGTGAATGTCGTCTTCGGCCTGATTGCTGTCGATCAGGAATTTCGCCGCCCAGTTCAGATACTGGAACCGGCCATAGTCGCCATCGATCGGAAAGCTGCCTTTGACGCCGCCCCGGATCTCGTCAGAACCAACATAGGCCAACGTCCGCCTGACGAACGCATTGGCGGCAAACCCGGCGGCGCGATAGCGCTGCTCACCGGTTTCACCGTACAGAATCAGCCAGGAATGAGCGATCTGCGCGGTGCCGGTCAGGCACACCCACGGCACGGCCGCAGACCAGTCCGACTTCAGTTTGCCGGGCAGGCGGCCATCCGGCCGCTGCGCGGTCGCGAGTCCGTCCGCGAGGCGGCGCGCCGCGGCAAGAAATTCCGCATCCCGCGAAAACCGCCAACATTCCACGATTCCGCGCAGGGCGTATCCAAGCGTGTGGGTAAGCGGCCGCGACGGGTTTTCCAGGCAGCAGCTTTCCAGCCAGCCGTTGGGCCGCTGCTTGGTCAGTGCCCAGCGCACCTGGCGCAGCCCGGCTTCGGCCCAGTGCGTATTTCCGTCGACCCGGGCGGCTTCGAACAGTCCCCATGAGACGTGCGTCTCATAGGTCTTGTCGTCTTGCGAGGCGAAAGGCGTGCGATACCGGCGCCAACACCCGTCGCTGTCCAGGGTGCCGCTGAGCCAATCGGCGGCCTGTCGCATGGCGGTGCGGTACTTGTCGCCGAAAACCGCAGTGCCCGCCGCCAGACCGAGCAGGATCTGCCCTGTATTGAAGGTGACCGGAAGCACCGATCCCTGATCGACGATGCCGCCGGAAAATCCGCCTTCGGGGTGCTGGATCGAGACCAGCCAGTCGAGCATCCGGCGACCCCGCTCTCGGAGCGCGGGGTCGTGCCGTCGCGCCGCCTGCTGCAGGATCGTGGGGACAATGTAGCCCGTCGTTTCGGGATAGGAGGAAGCCCAGCCTGTCAGCAGGCTGTAATCCCGGGCGACGCCGCCATCTCTACTGCGGGAACAATCCTGTGCCCGCGCGAGCCAGCCCAGCGCCGCCTCGATCGCCGCCATCGGACCCGGATCGAAGGCGGACGGGCCGGCCGCATCGTCGCGCACGGCGCGTTTCGCGGCAGCGGGCAGGCGACTGAATTCGATATAGGCGAGAACCGGATTGAGCACGGCTTTCGCATACGCCCTCGGCCGCTGGCCAAGCATGAGCTGGTCTCGCCCGTCAGCCGGTCGACAGAGGCCGCAGAACGGACGATGCCGGGGGAAACAATGCCACCTCCTCGGCCGCCGCATAAATCGTGATTCCACGATCCTTCAGACGATCGAGGCATTCGTATAGACGGCGCGCGGAAACCAGCCACATCCGGCCCTCGCCGATCTCGTGCCAGGTCAGCCCGGCGGCATTCTCGAACACGGTTGTCATATAGGAGCGGATCGCCGTCCCGTTCGGCTTGTCGATGCGCGTGACCGATGCCGACGGGTCGTGCGCCATGATCTGCAATTCCGTTCGCCGGCCGTGCTGATCGATGCAGGTCGCCGAGATCGGTGAATTGGCAGTGTAGACCGGAACTGGAAAAGCTCCGGCATCCTCGATCGCATGATAGAAGGTGACCGGTCCCAGATCGACACCGAGCCCCAGGATAAACCCGTCGGCATCGATCAGCCGGCCGAAGGGCGAGGATGGCCCGAACGTTCGGCGGTCGAGGTGATGTCCGTCGACGAGCCATGATGCATGCCGGCCGATCGCCGCGACGGAATGTGTCGGATGGAGACTGCGCCGCGCGTCTTGCTGCCGGCGGATCAGCTCGGTAAGACGCCCCGTGCCCGACGGTGTGGTTCGCAGGTCGAACACGCCGCCGGCGCGCAGCGTATCGGCCATCAGACCGGTCATCGAAAACGTCGGCACGGCCACCGTGCTCCGGCGCTCGCCGACGATCACCTCGCGCAACGCCGTCACAATCGTCCCTGCGCCGCCCTCGACGTAGCCGAGCTTGCTCATCGCGCTGTGCACGAACACCACCGTGCCGTCAGGCAGCGGCAACTCGCGCAGCGCAGCGCAGATCTCCGCCGGCGAAGTCGCGCGCCTTCCCTTTCTGTAGCGGCGGTCGGCCCGCCACTTGCGGACATCGTTCGACCATCGCAACGGCCGGGAGCGGATTGCCGATTTGATCAGATCCTTCAAACCCCTCGGCAGCAGCGCCGCAATCATCGCGCGCGCCGGCGCTGCCCGATATCGGCGCGGCCCGCCGAGTGCCGGCGCACGCTCGCTTCGAGCGAGCGCGTCATCCCCGCGGCCCGGCCCGCATTTTGACGGAGCCCGCATTTTTCCGATCTCACCGACACCTTTCTGCTTGCGCGGGGCGAAAGATCAGCCCGTCGGGCAGCCCGAAAGCACGATTCGCGAGATTGGTTAAGAAACCGCAAACAGGTCGGCATGCAGCTGTACCCGAGGCATCCATCCAAAAAGCGAGCCTCGGGTAAGGTTAAGGATTTGCCCGGCACGCTTATTTCGCGACAACCTTTATTCGAATTCGGTGAGTTATGGCACATTTTCATGCCGGATTCAAGGCTGGGACAGTCGAAGCCCGACTGGAGCAAAGTCGGAAAGAGTTCCCGGTTCCCCAATGCGACACTCGTCGCCCGATCTGCCGGATCACGTCCTAGGACTGCTCGGCACCGCCTGCGCTTCGGAAACGGCGGGCACCCGCGCGGCCCTGGCATCGGGCCGCTCGGGTGCGCGTTCCGCGGTCACCAAAATCGCACAAGCAAGATTTCGCACCTGCAGGTACGAGATCACGAGATCATAAGCCAACATCAGAGCATAAAGTGGAAAGAAAAAATCGAAATAAACGCTTTGATAATAACGAAAAATGAATTTCGGATTGACGAAGCCGTTACGGGTGAGTAATTTTTGTACAGCGGAGAAGTAACAGCGGTCATAAAACGCGGGGAAACCGCAATCGTCCTGCCATTGCGGTTGAAAGTAAGCAATCAGCCGGCGGGTCAAACGGTTGGGCAGCAGCTGGTTGAGCAGCGAGAATGGTGCAAACCGGCACGGAAAGGTGTGCACCAGCACGCCGCCGGGGCGGAGCACGGTTGCGCAATTTTCGAAAAAGGCCCGGTTGTCGTGCAGGTGCTCGACCACCGAGCGGGAGACGATCAGATCGGCCGAGGCTTCGCGAAACGGGAACCCGCGCGCCGCTGCGTCCGCGACGATCTTGCAGTCGAGAGAGCCGTTCCAGCGCAACTCCTGCTCGGAATAGTCGACCGCGACGACCAGATGTGCGCGGGGCTCGGTGACAAAGGGCAGGAACGGGCAGTCCTTGCCCCCGCCGATATCGAGGACGACCTGCCCCGGCCGACGGTTCATCCAAGCTGCGACCTCGTATTTGTACAAGGTATGCAGATGGCGCTTGAACAATGCGGGCAGCCGGTCCTCGGTAGCTCGGGTGAGGCGGCGATTGGCGGCGAAAAAACGGGCGAGCAGAGACATCGGGCATGGTCCAAATGGTCCGGCAAAAAGCCGCGATCTCGCCGATCGTCAACCTCGATCAGGATGCCGATCCGGCTGCCGGGGTCAAGCGCCCGCACTCCGCAGCGGATTGCACGGCGTTCGGGGTCCTGCCGGCTCAGCCGGTATGGGCCAGCCCGATCCGTGCCGAGACCGTCGCGTAGATGTCGAGGGCGCCGCACAGAAAGGCTTCGAATTCTTCCTGCGTCACGGAACGGCCATCGAGGAACCGGCGCAGCGCGTACGGGTCGGTGCCGGGTGCGTTGAGGCCATGGTCGCAGAGCATCGCCGATTTTATGCCGGCTGCCGCCAAAATGCCGGCCGCCGCGGGATTGTACCGTCCGCTCGGATAACAAAAATGGGCGAAGTCGTCGGTTTCGCAGGTCTCGGCGAGCACCCGGCGATTATCGGACAGCTCGGCGGTGAGAGCTTCGATGTTGGATTCCACATTGCGATGCCGATGGGTATGCAATTGGATATCGAGCCCACGGATAGAGGCAGCTTTGATTTCTTCTCGCGTCATCAGATGAAACTGACCCTCGTTCCACCAGGGTTCGGTGGGAACCTCGGCGAGCCTGCAAATTTCGCGAAAAGCGTCGAGGCGCTCGGTGACAGACGGGATTTCCTGGACGATCCGATGCAGCATCGCTGCGTTGCGCTCTCGACTCTCCTTGTCGCCGAGCCGCACGTCCACGCCGGGGCCGGCCGGCATCGGGCAGACGAAACCGGGCACGGCCGATCTCTGCAGAACGTAATTCAGCGCCACATTGAGGATCGGCGACTGATTGTCGACGTACCAGGTCGTGACGTAGGCCGTCGCCGGGAGCTGCAGCCGTTCGAGGACCGGGAGCATATGCGTGAACGTCGACTTCCAGCCGTCATCGATCGTGATTACCACCGAATTTGCCGGCAGGGTCCCGCTCGCGAGGGCAGTGATGGCATCGTCGAGGGCAAGGACCGGGTATCGGCTGCGCCGCAGCCAGGTCATGCGGCGCTCGAATTGCTCGGGGCTGATGAAGAGCCGATCGCCGTATTGAAAGCCGGGTGTGGTCCACAAGCCGTGATAGGCCAAAACTCGCAAATGTCGATGCATGGCGTGCCGGGCCAACGCAAAGCCTCCCGTCATCTTGGCAATTCTGAGCAGGCTTTGCTTCATCGCGACCTCCCGCCGCGTACCGGCAAGATCTCGCGCAAGCGGTGCACGAACAGCATCCGATCGCCAGGGTAGAGCATGTCATTATAGACGCGCGGATCGAGGGTGAGCAAGACGGCTTCGATCAGCGAATAGATTTTCCGCCGGCGCGATACCGATGGATCGCGCCAGAGCGAGACGAGATAGCCGATCTCGAAAGGAATGGTATTGCGACAAACCACACCCTGACGTCCCTCGACGATTTGATCGGGAACCTGGCCGAAAAACGCGTCCGCGAGCAGCCGTGGGAAATCGACTCCGGCAAACAGCGCCAGATGCAACGATCCCCAGAAACGCAAGTTCATCTCCATCAGATGGAACGAATCCTGTGCCCGGTCCCAACGGTATTCGACCATCGCTACGCCCTGCCAGTCGATGTGTGCAAGTTTGGCCGCGGCGTCGCGCATCATCGCCTCGTGCCACCACGAGACGCGCAGCGACGAGGCACCACCGGTATGCGGCATCTCATGCAGCCGCAGGTGCATCATGCGGGCGATGATCCGCCCCTGCCACCGCAGCACGAACGCCCCTGCGCCCGATCCCGGCACGAAGCCCTGCACCAGGGCGTGCCGATAACGACCGCCCAGCCTTTCGAGCGCGAGTCTCGCCGCGTCGACATTTTCCACTCTCACTACCTCGTTCGGCGCGGTTCGGCGCGCCTCGCTGGCATCCAGCTTGATGAAAAGGGGAGTGCCGAGGACCGCAAGCTCGTCGCGTGTCGGCAGGCTGTGATCGAAATCAACGAGAAGATAAGGCGGCAGATGCTCGCGATGACATGAATCGCCGGCGGCCAGCTTCTTGAACAGGGCGTATTTGGACCTCACTCCTTTGAGCAGGTCGGGGTCGGTCGAAGTCGTGAACAGCTGCCGATACGCGCTGAATACTCCTGTTGGATCGTAGTCGAAGCCTCCCGGCGAGATCATTTCGATCGAGTGACGTTCCACATAATCGCGAAACCATGGCTCGAAATCGAGCGATCCGAGTGGAGGGTGGACGACATTTCTTTCGGCATAGCGGGATTTGAGGCCGAGCGCATCGGGGCTCGCCGCGGCGGCGTGAACGCGGTATCCGGCAGCGCCCAGCGAGCGAATGATGCCGATCCCCGCGGTCGAATGGGCAGCCGGCACCAGAATTGCGTGAGCCCGCCGGTCGAGCATCGAATTAGAAATTGCCGGATGGGTTTCGGAGAGCGCCGCGCCGCTGCAGACGCTCGGCGGCGAGGCGCTCGATGCCGCCGTCGATAATGTCGAGGCAGCTCTCCCACTCTGCATCGCTCAGGCCATATGGATCAAAGATCCAGGGCCGAATTGGGCGAGACCAAAATCCGAGCAACGTCACCTGGCATCCCCGCCGCGCGATCATCCGCGCCAGAGACACCAGCTGCGGCGGCTCCATACAGACGACCAGATCCTCGGAACCGGTCGTCAACTCCGCCAATCGACGGGTCCGATGCGCCGAGAGGGAAATGCAGCGCGAAGCCGCGTGGCGCAAGGCCTGGTCATCTGCCGGAAGACCCGGCTTCGCCTCCAGCCCGGCGGACACGGCGGGAAGACCGAGCGACGTTGCCTTTGCCGCCGCATAGGCGCTGCGGCATATATTGCCTTTACAGACGAAGACTATGCGTTCGACACGGTCCCAATCGACAAGTCGAAGATGGCGCCACCTTGGCATTTGGGTCTGCGCTCGCGCAACCAGGTGGCGGAGGAATAGTCGTCTTCCGCCGTAATGCCGGCTCGACGAAGCATGATCGACGGGGTGGCGGGGTGATTTCGGGCGGCGGCAGGCCCAGCGCAGCGGAAGAATATTAATGATCGTCATCTGCTTTTCGAAGCGGCCGGCGACGGTTCGACCATGTCGGCCGGCGGGGTGGCGGACAGCGCACCTCCCCTGGCTTTTCCCGCGATCCCGAGCCTTGGGTCCTCCTCCGCCCGCCGATAGCTCGAGATTGCCGCCAGGTCATGAGCGACCATCAATTTATCCCAATGATAGGCTTCAGGGAATGGCTTGCCGGCTTTGATATTGTACCAGCGATCGATTTTGACAAAATCGCAGGTTTTATTAAATTCTTCAATGGCCAGCAGTTCTCCGGCCCAACGGTGAGTTGAGATGAAATCGATGTCGTCGAAATATACCGGTGTCTGACGTAACATTTTCCGGTCCGGGCTGCGAAATATTTCCAACGCGTCCCGCGTAGCAGAATATAGATCGAGATCGAACGCGGCAAATCCGACCGGGGATAAATCGCCTCGCGCCAGGAACTCTGGAACTGTTGCGCGGACATCGCCGACGATGAGCTCGGTTCTGGTCGGGTCGATCCGGTCGGTCAGAGCGTGGATGTCAATTTTATAGTCACCTGGTTTCCATTGATCGGGGTGGTCACGGTAATCGCCGATGAACGCCGGCAGGCCGTGGCCGGAGTCGAATCCGACCACCTTGATCGATACCCCGGTGAAGGCCTCGATCCGCCTGGCATATTCCTCCATTTTGAGCAGCCCGCGACCGCTGGCGACGCCGAACTCCAGCACCCTGATCTGGCGTTGGCCCTCGTTTTTCGCTAGGCGCGCACCTTCCAGCATCCCGAATTGATAGGGCGCATACGGATCGGCAGCCCAGCGCGCGCGGGTCGCGACATTCGTCGAGAATTTTTGCACGAGCCAGCGGGCTGCCAGCCGAAACGGCGGCTCACAGGCAACCCTGCCGAGGATCCGCATCGCAATCCGCACCATGATCTCGCCGATCGGGAGCCGCGATCAGGATGCCGATCCTATTGCCGCGGTCAAGCGCGCTCGCCGGACATCGAGGATTGCGCGTCCGGGAGACCAAGGCGGCGCCTGCAATTGGCCGCAATTTTCATCGAACGATCTGCTAGCGTGCCGCCGATGACTTGATCGGTCGATTGGGCGGCGACCGGGAGCGACCGGCATCGCATTGAGGGCTTCGGGGCATGATTCGGTTCGTCCTGGTTTCGCTTGCCGCGTTGTTTACGTTTCTTTCAGGGGTCCCGCCGATGCCCGGCGGCGGCCCGCCGCCACGCTGGGTTCGGACGGCGGCGGCGCGGCCGGCGAGCCCGGTCAATTCGATCACCATCACCAATCGCAGCGGCGTGGCCCGCGGAAGCTATCCGCTGCAGTTCGGCCGGCCGTTTCTCGACGGCATGATCGCCCGCCAGCCGCAGGTGCTGATCGACGGCCGCCCGGTTGCGACGCAGGCCGATGTCAAGAACCGCTATCCGGACGGCTCGGTCGAATTCGCGGTGGTCGCCGTCGTCATCCCGACAATCCCGGCGAGCGGCTCGCTTAGGCTGACGTTCCGCAACCAGCCGGCGGGCGACAACACACCGCTCAGCCGGGCGCAGATGCTCGACTCCGCCTATGATTTCGATGCGCGAATGACGCTGACGCCGGCGAGCGGCCCGGCCCAGACGGCCGACGCCCGGCAGATGCTGGCAAACGGCGACTACAGGCTGTGGACCGCGGGGCCGGTCGCCCAGACGATCATGCTCGGCGACGACAGCACCGCGCGCAAATACGATCTCGGCCTCGGCGACGGCCACCGCCCGTTCCGGCCGCGCTTTTATGCGACCTTCTGGCCGGCGACGCATCAGGTCGCGATCCGCGCGGTCGGCGAGAACGGCAACACCCAGGAGCTCGAGGATCTGGCCTACAGGCTCTCGATCAGCGCCGGCGCGGACCGGCCGGCGCCGGTCTACACCGCCGATCTGACCGGCACCCAGGCCAAGTACCGTAAACTCCACTGGGCCCTCACCACCTGGAGCGAGCGCTTCTGGCTCGGCGGCACGCCGCCGGCGCAGGTGGATATCGACGACAACCTCGCCTATCTGGAGGCGACCCGGTTCATCCCGAACTACGACACCTCGATCACGGTGCCGGAAACCGCGATCGCCAGCGAATATGCGCGCTGGAACGCCCATCCGCACGACATCTACGACGGCATCTGGGATGGCGGTCGAATTCCTGGTCACACCGATGGGCGATGCGGGGGCGCATCCGGAGATCGGGCCGGTTCCGACCTGGGACGTGCTCTGGCTCTATACCGGCGACTGGCGGATGCGGCAGATGTCGCTCAACCTGACCGATGACGCCGGCGCCTTCCCGGCGAATTTGCGCGAGGGAGCGACCGGCAGGCGGCTGAGCCGCGCCGATCCAACGGGAAGCTCGACCGGGCTCGGCCGTACGATCTCGATCACCGACCGGCCGACCTTGCTGACCTATGGCAGCCTGTGGCGCAGCTATGCCGATACGAAAGCGGCGGACAAGCTGGATATCGCCGGGCCGGTCAATCTCCATCAGCCTTGGACCTTCGATGCCGCGCACGAGCCGCCGTACTTTTTCGTGCCCTACATCCTGACCGGCGACCCCTGGTACCTGAACGAAGCGTATCTGTGGGAGGGGTTCGTCGCAGCGCAGGCCAATTTCCCGCGCGGTCCCGGCCGGGGAGATTATGGAATCATTTCGGGCAGCCAGCTACGCAATCTTGCCTGGGGATTGCGCGGGCGGGCGGAGATCGCCTTCATGGCACCGGACGCCGACCCCGAGAAGGCCTATTTCACCTATCTGATAAACGATGCCCTGGGGCAATGGGAGGGGGCTTTGGGCGTTACCGGGACCGCGTTCGACGGTACCGCGATCAAGACGTGGCAGGCCGCGCTCGGGAACACGGCGTCGCCGCTCGTCGCGGGGGACCCCAGCCACGGAACGCAACCGCCGCTGGGCAATGTGTCGGGGCTGTGCAACGCGACGCAGACCGGCGCGGGCCGGTGCAGCGGCTACATCTCGACATGGGAAGGCGGGACGGCACCGGGAACTCCCGGCAGATACTTCATCCCGAACACCGTCGGCAACATCTCCGAAGGTTTCATGGAATGGTATTTCCGCTACGCGATCGGGCGGGTCGCGGAACTCGGCTTCGCGGCCGAGCCGATCCAGGCGCGCGCTGCTCCGTGGCTGATCGGGATGATCAACAATTCCGGCTATCCGTGCCTGCTCAAACAGTACGTAAACGCGACCGAGGCCTACTCGCCCGGCGGCTTTTTCCCGAATTGGACCGCGATGACCGCGACCTTCGAGCCGTACTACCGCACGATCGGATGCCAGAAGGCTTTTGTCGGCGATCTCGGGTCGGAGGGCTACCCGCTCTACGCGCTGTCGGCATTGTCTTACGAGACCGGCGAGCGCGGCGGCGCGCAGGCCTGGAGCTGGATGATGGCGAACGTGCACGCTCCGGCGCTGGCACAAGGACTCGCCAGGAACCCGAAATGGGACATTGTGCCGCGCACGGACCACAACGCGCTGCCGGCAATCTCGACCCGCACGCCGCCCTCGTCCAAATAAGCGGACCCGCTTCAGTCAGACGTCCCGGCCTGCGGCCTCGTTCAGCCGCAGCCAGGAGGAAACCGCGGTCGCTGTGACGCGGCCGCCAAAGCCCGGCACGCCGGCAGCGCAGGCGATGACAGCCCGGAGGGACGGGAGGGGACGGATCGATCGGGCGTGCGGTCGCGCCTCATTGCGGGTCCTGTCGTGGCGGGCTTTGCGTCCGATAGCTGTCCGACAGCACGGCCTTGCCGATCACCGCACGGTCGATCAGGGCCTGCACCGCGTCGGCCGCCTGCTCGAGCGGGTAGCGGCGCCAGATGCGCGGCTTGAGTTTGCCCTGCGCGGCCAGATCGACCAGGGTCTTGATATTGGCGGCGGCGATTTCGGGGTGATTTTCACTGAGGCCGCCGATGCGCACGCCGATCGCCTCGATGCCCTTGATCAACAGGTAATTCGAGCGGGCCGGCGCCGGCGCACCACCCAAAAAGCCGAGGATCAGGATGCGCCCGCCCCAGGCGAGGCAGCGCAGCAATTCCTCGAATGTCGGGCCGTTGACCGGGTCATAGACGATGTCGACGCCGCGCCCTCCGGTCAGCTCCATGACCCGGTCGCGGAACCCGCCCTGATAGGAGATCGCGTGGTCGGCGCCGTCGGCAAGGCATGCCGCGCGCTTCTCGTCGGTGCTCGCGGTGGCGATCACCTGCGCGCCGTAGAGCCTGGCGATCTGGATCGCCGGCAAGCCGATCCCGCCCGCCGCGCCGTGGATCAGCACCCGGTCGCCGGGTTTGAGCCGACCTCTCTGCAACAGCGCGTGGTAGGCGGTGTGATAGGCGCCGCGGAACACCGACGCTTCGTCAAGGCTCATCGCCGCCGGCACGAAGTCGCAATCCTCGGCCTTGGAATTCCCCAATTCGGCAAAGGCGCCAAGCCGGTGCCGGCTCATCACCCGGTCGCCGATCCTGAACCCGCCGACACCGGGGCCGAGCGCTGCCACCTCGCCCGCCGCCTCGCCGCCGGGGATGAAGGGCGGCTCGGGCCGGAACTGGTACTTTCCGGCCAGCATCAGGACGTCGACATACTGCACGCCGCGCGCCCGAATACGCACCTGCAACTCGCCGGGGCCGGGCGGCGGCGGATCCGGCACCTCGCGCACCGCCAGCACCTCGGGACCGCCGAACGCCTCGCAGACCACCGCCTTCATCGCATGCTCTCCCGATCAGACCCGGACAACACCTTGCTCCTGTTTGAGCCTCGCGCGCCTGCCGGTTTCGCGGCCGGGAGGGAATTGATGCATTCTATGCCCCGTCATGTCGCGACGGGAGATGCCATCATGAGCGACGGGTCTGGCATGATCGAAAGGTCTGGGGCCGCCGCTTCGGCGCCGGAAATGCCCGCTTCGATGCGGCAATCGGGCGGGCTTTCGGTCGCGCAGCAGATCTCGGTCTCGCTGCTCGTTCCGTTCGGTCCCGGCAGCAACATACTGCTCTACGCGCTCGTCATCCTGAATTTGCAATTCTGGTGGAACTGGGCGTGCGGCCCCTATGCCGGGGCTGATCCCCGATGTCGTCCCCGCCGCCGATCATGCCTCGGCCAGCGCCTGGATGAACATCATGAGCATCCTCGGCACCTTTACCGGCAACGGGATCGCCGTGGCGCTCTATGTCCACGGCCGTCCGGGCGCCGCCATCAGCGGCCTGATCGTCATCAATCTCGCCTGCCTGGCGTTGACCTTGAAGGGTGTCCGCGAGCCGCCGGCGGCCGGCGCCGATCATCCCTTCGCGCTCGGCCGGTTCCTGCGTTCGTTCTGGCTCAGCCCCGGCGCGCACCGGAATTTCTATTGGGTCCTGGTTACCCGGCTCTTTGCCAATCTCGGCGTGTGGTCGATGCTGACCTTTCTGCTGTTCTATCTGCGCAACGTGATCGGGGTCGCCGAGCCGGGAAAGATATTGCCGATGCTGCTCGGCCTCGGCGCCATGCTGGGGATACCGGCAAGCCTTGCCGCCGCGCGCCTCGCCGACCGGTACGGCATCGTCGCCGTCGTCAAAGGCACCAACTGGATGATGGCCGGCGCTGCCATCGCCTATGTGCTGATCGCCTTTCATCCGCGCATGGCACTGATGGTGCCAGTGTTCCTGGTCTATTTCGCCGGCTGGGGCGCCTACCAGGCGGTCGACTGGGCCTTGGCGCTGAAGGTATTGCCGCACAGCGAAACCTCGGGCAAGGACATGGGCATCTGGCATGTCGCACTGGTCTTGCCGCAAATTCTCGGCCCGGCCGCGACCGGCTGGATCATCACACGCGCCAGATTGGCGGTCTCGGCGCGCTTTGCCTATACGGTGGCGTTCGCGATCGCGGCGCTGTGGTTCAGCCTGTCGGCACTGCTGGTGGCGCGCGTGCGCCTGCCGCGCCCCGCCTGACCATTTCCGATCGGGACGGCCCCTCCGGCAGTGTCTCAGTTTGAATTGTAATAGAGCCTGACGTGGGTGTCGCGTCGGGCGCTCCGTTCCCATATGGTATCGAAACGCGGCTCTGGTCGATAGAGGACGTGGTTGTGCTGATCGACGCTAGGTCAGCGAAGGTCGGCGGCGAAACGGTGGGATAGCGATCAAGCTGGCCTTATTCGATCAATATCGACCCAAATCGTGTGCGCATCTCCGTGCCCATCCCTAAATTCAAGCTCGGCTTGTCCATAGGTTATCCCAGCAAATTTAACTGGTTTACCTATGACGGAGCGTATTGCCGTTTGGTCCTCTTTTGGCAGGCCGGAAAACAGTGTCGCTGGCACGCCGATGAGGACTACGAGATCACCCGGTTGCATGTCAGGCATCAGGATTCACTCCGCTCTAATCAGAGCATCGACATTTTACGTGCTTCGGCTTCATTCCTAGGGTGTGGATTGCGTCTTGTTTGGCCACTTTCGTTGCTCCTGCGCAGTCGGAAGCCGTGGCTGTAGCGAAAACATATGCTAGGCCGGGCCTCAAGTTCCCCGGCATGCTGTCGTCGGCATCTGCTCGGCAGGTACACGTGCATCCCCGTGGCGGCTTCTCCGGTAAGGGCACAGAGCGCGCCATTCTTGCCTGCGATAGTTCAAAAACAGGTGCAACGGGCCTTCCGTTCCGGGAAAGGAGCCTGAACCGATAAGCTCGATGGCGTCAAGGACGGCGCATGGTTAATTTCGGGAAACCGCAACGCTGAGCCACCAGGTTGTCATAACCGCAATTTCTCTATCACATCGATCCGGATTTGTCAATGCGGCGTTTGTTACAATTCAAACTGAGGCACCACCGCCCACTGAACGCGTCGCTTTATCGCGCCGGCCGAATTATGCTGCGGCAGATCCCCGGTATTGGAGGCGGCGATGAGTGAGATGGCGGCGGCGGCGTTGAGCCCGGAGACGGTGCTCGCCGAAATGAAGAAGCACGGCGTGACCCATGTCGTGTACCTGCCCGACAGCGAGACCAACTGGCTCTACCTGCTGATGAAGGCCGATCCGGCCGTGCACCTCGTCGGGGTCGGCCGCGAGGGGAATGCCTGCTCGATTGCCGCGGGGCTGTGGCTCGGCGGGGCCAAGCCGCTGATCCTGATCCAGAACACCGGGATGCTCGAGGCCGGCGATTCGATCCGCGGCTGGCTGATGAGCCTCAACGTGCCGATCGTGCTGATGGTCGGCTACCGCGGCTGGACCCGGCACGGCGTGACCACCGACACCGTGGCGACCTACACCGAGCGCTTCCTGATGGCGTTCGGCCTCAACTACTATCTGATCGAAAACGACGCCGATTCCGAGCGCATCGCAATCGCCTTCGACGAGGCGGAACGCACCCAGCGGCCGGTGGTGATCCTGGTCGGCGACGAATATCACGGCTTCAACCGGTAGAGGGGCGACTTGCCATGATGTACACCGCCGACATGATGAAGGCAGTCGCCCGCTACCGTGGCGCCGCGATCCTCGTTCCCGGCCGCAGCGGCCGTTACTGGATCGATCTGAGCGACAACCACAACCTCGATGTCGAGGTCGGCGATCCGGCGATGGGCGGCCATGCCGGGCTCGGGCTGGGCCTGGCCCTGGCTCGCCCCGACAAGAAGGTCATGCTGTTCGATTCCGAAGGCGACCTCCAGATGAGCCTCGGCATGCTGGCCACCGTCGCCGAACAGGCGCCGACGAACCTCTATCATTTCCTGATCGACAATGGCGTCTATGCGACGACTGGCGGCCAGCCGGTGCCGAACGCCGACAATATCGCCTACGATGTCATTGCGCGCGGTTGCGGCTATCCGCGCACCTTTGCCTTCACCGAGATCGAGGATTTCCAACGCGAGCTGCCGGGCATCATGGCCGGACCGGGCCCGGTGTTCGTCGCTTGCAAGGTCGTCCCGGAGATCGAGAACGAGCCGATCGGCCGCCGCCGGCGCTGGCAGACGCGCACCCGCGAGCAGGTGGTCAAGGATCTCCGCGGCGAATTGGGGATCACCGGCCGAGGGTGAACGATCTCAGATCGGGATCGCCAGCAGGGTGTCGACCTGGCGGCTGTCGAGGATGACGGTCTTGCTGGCGAATTTCCAGATGCCGCCGTCGCGCACGACCCGGTCGTCATAACGGCCGGCACCGAAAATCGTCATCTCCCCATCCTGCATGGTCCGCACGACGAGGAAATTTGCCGTGAGATCAAGCGTCCCCGCCGCCTCGCCGACGATCCCGATCGACGAAACGAGGTGGCGGTAACGCTGCGGCTCGTAGATGTTCGCTTCGCGCAAGGCGCTGACCCGGTCCTTCAGCATGGCGCGCGAGGTCGCGTAGATCAGCCCGAGCGGCAGGCCCGCCTCGTAATTCTCGGCCGAGGTGATCCGGTAGAAACAGTCTTCGGTGAAGAAATCGGGCCAGCGCTCGAGTTCGTCGCCGTCGAGGCAGTGGACATAGCCGGTATAGAGCTCGTCCAGCTCCAGCCGCCGCGCCACCGCCGCGAATTCCATCGCCTCAGAACCCCATCAGCGGCCGATAGGCGTGCCAGAAGCCGCGGACCGAGGCTTCGGTCGTTCGGTTGGGTTCGGAGGCGTGGCCGAAACCGCCCATTTCGAGCACCGAGCACTCCTGTTCGGAACCGCGGATCGCCCGCTGGATGAAATTGCCGACGGCGCCGTCTTCCATCGACACATATCCGGCCGGCCCGACCAGATTGGCTTGCGCCAGCCGCAGCGCGGTCATCTCGGCGTCGTCTTCCTCGAAACCGAGATAGATCCATTGCAATTCCGTCTTGTCCGGCCCTTTCGGCAATACCAGGCGCAATGCGATGCAGTTCTGGATCTGCTGCAGGACGAAATTCGGAAACAGCGACAGGATCTGCGTCGTCGTGTCGTCGCCGAATTCCTCGGTCATCGCCAGAAAACCGGGGTCGGCCAGCCGGAAATTCTCGCGCATCGACGGCATGCCGGCATAGAGTTGGTCGGAGGTGGCGGGATCAACGCGGTCCACTTTGTTGCGCGTGTAGCTCGCGTGATGCGCTCCGCTCTCGGCGATGTCGACGCCGCCTTCCGCGGTCAAACGCGAAATACGGAACGTCGTAAAGAAGCTGTGCAGCAAGGTCGCGTGGTAGGTGTCGCGCACGTTCTCGAAATAGAGCTTCCAGTTGTTGTGCAGGATCTGCGAGGTCGTGCCGAGGATTTTCGGCTTCCCGTGCAAGACCCGGTGAATTCTCGAGCCGATCAGATTGCCGATGTAATCCCCCAATGAGGGTGCTTCGGGCGACAAGGTGCCGAAGACGAGGTCGCCGAAGCGGTCGACGCGCAGCTTTTTGAGCCCGTGATCTTCGAGGCGAAAACTTTCCGGCATCCCGCCGCGCCCGGCAATGCCGCGGCGAAAGGCGACGCTGTCGAGGTTGCCTTCGAGGTCATAGCGCCAGGCGTGGTAGACGCAGGTCAGATTGTCGGCGTGCCCGCGGCGCTTCAGGCAGACGAGGTTGCCGCGATGAGCGCAGCGATTGACCATCGCATGGATCGCGCCGTCATGCCCGCGGGTGACGATGACCGGGGTCTCGCCGAGAAAGCTCGTCAGATAGTCGCCCGCCGCGGGCAATTCGCCGGCGAGGGTCAGGAACTGCCAGGTCGGCCCGAGAAAGATGCGGTCGAATTCCTCGCGATAGATCTCCGGATCGGAAAACACGCGATAGGGAACGCGCGCATTGCCCTCGGCCGGCCATTTGAGCGCGGGTTCAATCGACATCGGACCACCTCGTTCACCGTTCGATCTAAGCGCGCCAAAGCATAAACGGTCTGCCGTTCCCGCGAAAGCGCATGGCCGCCGGAGAAATTACGGCGGCACCCCGACCGGTATCGTTTCGCATAACGCCACGCGCTCGGCTGCGATCGCTTGCCGGAAGGGTTCGTCGATGGCGTGCCAATCGACAATATCGACCCGGTAGGGCAGGTCGCTTTCGGTGAACGCCTCGGCCAACCCGGCGATTTCGTCGAGGGTCAGGCGGCGCCCGGCATCGATCGCCAGATCGAGATCGGAAAGAGGCCGCGCCCGCCCGGTCGCGCGCGAGCCGAACACCCAAACGGCGCTACCCAGCGGCAAATGCGCGGCAAGAACGGCGAGCGCCAGCCGGCGGTGGCCGGGCAACAGATCGAGCGGGCCGGCACACCTCATGCGAGCCGACGGTGCAGTTCGGCATGGAGATTGTCCGCTTCCGCCAGGAAGTCCGGTATTGCGGCGACGACCAAATCCGCCGCGTCGGCGTCGTAAGTATGGCTGGTACGCGCCCGCATTTCGCGAAAACGGCGCCATTCCGGCCAGCCTCCGCGCAACAGCCCTTGCGCCGCGCCGGTGCGGATCAGATCGGCGAACGGCATCTGGTCGATTGCCTCCGGCGAGGCCGCGTTCTCCCGGAGATAGCGCCTCAGCATTCTGTGGCTCAGCTCATAGGTGAATTCGAAACGCTGAATCAACCCGTCGCGCAACTGCTCGTCCGTCGGTTCGCGCTGATGGCGCGCGAGGCCTTCGCGCAGGCGGCGCACTGCATTGCCGAGCGGGGTCGCGTCGAGCGGCACGTCGCCGGCTGCCGCGCGGCGCTCAGCCGCCGTAGAAGACGTTGTCGCCCAATTCCTTCATTTCGAGGATCGCGGCGTCGGGGCGGCCGGCGATCGGCTTGGGCAGGTGCGCCTCGACGACCTCGGCGACGACGATGTGGTGATCGCCCTGCTCGACGATTTGGGTGACCTTGCATTCGACCGCGGCCACCGCCGCATCGAGGATCGGCAGGCCGTTGGCGCCCTTGTGGATCGCCTGGCCGGACAGCTTGCCGTCTTCGAGCCTGGTCGGCTTGAAGAAGGTGAAAGCCACGCCCTTGTGCTCCTTGCCGAGCATGTTCAACGTGAAGTTTTTGGTGTTCTTGACGATCGGATAGGCGCCGGAATCGGTCTTGACCCCGACCACCACGAGCGGCGGGGCAAAGGCGGTCTGCGTCACCCAGTTGACGGTGGCGGCGGCAACGTTGCCCTGCCCGTCATCGGCGGTCAGGACGTAGATCCCGTAGGGGATCATGCGCAGCGCGGTTTTCTTGGCCTCCTGGTCCATCTCCGTTTTCCTCAGTGGTTCGCTTGACCCGGATCATAGCGCAACAAGGGGTGCGCGATGAACCGGTATCGAGCGGCCGTCGGGCGGAGGACGACGGGGCCGGCGGCTCAGGTGACGAAGAACAGCTGGCTGGCGCCGATCGTGGGATGATTGGTCAAGGTGGTGATCAGGTGCGCCGAGCTGCCGCTCCCGTCCGTGCTGGAGAACAGCTCGCCGTTGGCGGTATCGTAGGCGAGGCGCTGGCTCGTGTTGGCAAACTTGCCGGTGCTGTTCGCGGTGAACAGTTGCGACACCTCGGCCGTCGTCATCATCGTTGGCGTCGGGGTGGCGCTGCCAATGCCGAGGTTGAACCCGGCAGTCGCTGAAGACGAGCTCGTTGGTCGCCAAGGCGCCGAAATTGGCGATCGTGTTGCTGCCCGTCGCGGTGAAGATGAATTCGTTGAGGCCGCTGCCGCCGGTCATCGTCGTGTCGCCGCCGGCGTAGAACTGGTTGGTCCCGGCGCCGCCGGTCAGCTTATCCAGGCCGGTGCCGGCATTGATGGTGATGTCGTGGCCCGGCGTCGCGACCCCCGTCGCGTTGACGGTATTGCCCGAATTGCCGTCGTTGACGGTGATCGGACCGAACACGCCGTTAAAATTTGTGTCCGTCAGGCTCAGCGTGTTCGCCTTGCTGCCGGTGGCGAGCCCGATCGTCGCAAAGCCTGAGATATTGGTCATAGTGTCGGGACCGGCCTGGCCGAAATCGAGCGCGGCGCCGCTGCTGCCGGTGATCGAACCGGTAACGGTGACGCCCTCGATCGTCAAGGTGCTGCCGCCTAGCGCGGTAAATGTCGAACCGGCGCCGATCGCCAAGTTATTGAGCGTCCCGGTCTGGTCAAACCCGGTCTCCATCGTGCCCACTCCCGAGAGCGTCCCGCCGGCCACGGTGCCGCCGTCCAGAGTGAGTTCGCCGTTTACGGTAAAGGTGGCGAGGCTGAGGGAGAGCACGCCGCCGTTGTCGATGGTCATGGAACCCGCGTCGAACGATGGCACGGCGAGCGCCAACGTGGCGTTCGCCGTGCCGGAACCCGTTAAATCGATCGCGCCGCCAGGAGTATTGTCCAGGGAGCCCTTCGCAATCAGCTGAACCGCGGCGGCGATGCCGGCGTTGCCAATGTCCAAGAAATCGCTATTGGTCAGCGCCCCGCCGACAGTGAAGCTGCTGCCCCCGGAGTCGAACGAGTCGATCTCGACAGTAGCGCTGTTAGAGAAGCCGCCGGTGGTCGAGACATTCGCTCCGTTCACCAGCGTGAAGCTGCCGGCGTTACTTGCCAGTCCGGTCAAGGCGCTGTTGCCCGCCTTGCCGCTGATCGCGATCAGCGAGTTGGCCCCGTTGAGTTCGATCTCCGCGCCAGAATTAATCGCGGTAATGCCGCCGCTGGCGAATTCCAGCAGCGCATTGCCGGAGAGTGCCAAGCTTCCGGTCCAACTCGCCGGCGCCGCCGCGCCGCTCTTCAAGCTCGCCTGCGCGGTGCCGCCGGTCAGGTCGAGCGTGCGAGGTATTGGTGAGCGCACCCGTCACGGTCACCGTCGTCGCATTCGTGATGCCGCTGTTGCCGATCTCTAAAAGGTCGCTGTTGGTCAGCGTCCCGCTCACCGTCAGGCTGCTGCCGCCGCTGCCCGACGCGTCGATCTCCATGAACCCGGTGTTGGTGAAGGCGGGAGTCGTGAGAGCCGCGCCGCCGGCGAGGATCAGCGTGCCAGCGTTGCTGGCCAGCCCGGTCAGGGCGCTGTTGCTGCCGAGCTTGCCGCTCACCGCCGCCAGCGCCGAAGGGCCGTTGAGCGAGATCTCGCTGCCGCTGCCGATGGCGGTGATGCCGCCGCTCTTGAATTCCAGCAGCGCATCGCCGGCGAGTTCCAAAGTCCCGACCCAGGTCAGCGGCGCCGCCGCGCCGATGTCCAATGTCGCCCGCGCGGTGCCGCCGGTCAGCTCGATCGTGCCGGTGTTGGCGAGCCCGGCGGCAGTCACAGTGGTCGCCTTGGTCAGCCCGGTATTGCCGATCTCGAAGAAATCGCTGCTGGTCAGCGTGCCGCCGATCGCCAGGCTGCTCCCGCCGCCGCCGGAGGTGTCGATCTCGACGAAGTCGCTGTTGGTGAATGTCCCGGTCCCGGTCACCGTGAATTTCGCCGCGGCCGCACCGCTGGTCAGTTCGAACGTCTCCCTGTTGGTGAAGCCGGCGACGGACACTGCCGTGGCGGCGGTAATGCCGCTGTTTCCGATGCCGAGAAAATCGCTGCTGGTCAGCGTTCCGCCCAGGGTCAGGCGGCTGCCGCCGCTGCTGCCGAAATCATCGATTTCAATAATCGAGCTGTTGGTGAAGGCGGGGACCGCGGCGGCGGTGAGGGTGAGCGATGCACCGTTCTCCAGGACAAAGGTGCCGGCATTGCTGGCCAGCCCGGCCAGGGCGCTGTTGCTGCTCAGCTTGCCGCTCACCGCGACAAACGCCTTCGGGCCGTTGAGCGAGATCTCGGCGCCGGGGCCGATGGCGGTGATGCTGCCGGTCTTGAATTCCAGCAGCGCATTGCCGGCGAGCTCCAGGGCGCCGGCCCAGGCCGGCGGCGCCGCCGCGCCGATATCCAATGTCGCCAGGGCGGCGCCGCCGGTCAGCTCGATCGTGCCGGCGTTGGTCAGCCCGGCCGCCGTCACATTGGTCGCCGTGGTGAGATCGGCGTTGCCGACGTCGAAGCCGCTGAAACCGCCGTTGGCCAGCGTCCCGCCGATCGCAACACGGCTCCCGCCGCTGCCGAACTCGTCAATTGCCACGGAGCCGGTGTTCGTAAATGTCCCGGTCCCGGTCACCGTGAATTTCGCCGCCGCCGTGCCGCTGGTTATTTCGAACGAGCCGGAATTGGTGAAGCCGGCCGCGGTCACTGTCGTCGCGGCGGTGAGAGCGCTGTTGCCGATGTCGAGAAATTCGTTGTTGGTCAGCGTGCCGCCCGCCTTCAGGCTGCTGCCGCCGCTGCCGAACTCGTCAATCTCCATGCTCCCCGTGTTGGTGAAGGCGGGGGTCGTGAGCGCCGCGCCGTTTTCCAGAACCAGGGTGCCGGCGTTGCCGGCCAGCCCGGTCAAGGCGGTGTTGCTGCCGAGCTTGCCGTTGGCCGCGACAAACGCCTTCGGGCCATCGAGCGAAAGATCGGCGCCGCTGCCGATGGCGGTGATGCTGCCGCTCTTGAATTCCAGCAGCGCGTTACCGGAGAGGTCCAGGATACCGCTCAGGGTCGACGGCGCCGCCGCGCCGATATCCAACGTCGCCCGCGCGGTGCCGCCTGCCAGATCGATCGTCGCAGTGTTGGCGAGCCCCGCCGCTGTGACCGTTACCGCCGTCGCGATGCCCGCGTTGCCAATGTCGAGCGCGGCGCTGTTGGTCAGCGTTCCGCCGATCGTAAATTTGCTGCCGCCGCTGCCAAAGCTGTCGATTTCCACCGTGCCGGTATTGGCGAAATTGGCGGTCGTGGAAACCGCCGCGCCATTCGCGAGGCTGAAGCTGCCGGCATTGCTGGCGAGCGTGGCCAATGCGGTGTTGCCGGCGGTCGTGCTGCCCGACGCCACCCGCGATTTGGCACCGTCGAGGGACAGCGTCACACCGAGATCGATCGCGGCGATGGCGCCGCCGGCGCTGTAATCCCACAGCGCATCGCCGCTGAGCTCGAACTGCCGCTCGTCAGCGCCGTCGGTGCCGTCCCCGTGATTTTCAAAGTGGCCTGCGTCGCTGTGCCGCCGTTCAGCTCGATCGTGCCGGTATTGGCGAGACCGGCTGCGGTCACCGTCACTGCCGCGGTGATTTCGGCGTTGCCGATTTCGAGGAAATCGACGTTGCTCAGCGTCCCGCCCACCGTCAGGCTGCTCCCGCCGGCTGAGGATTTGTCGATTGCCACGAAGTCGGTGTTGGTCAGGCCGCCCGCGGTCGTGACCTTGGCGCCGTCGGCAAGCGTGAAACTGCCGGCGTTGCTGGTGAGCCCGGTCAGGGCGGTGTTGCTGCCGAGCGCGCTGCCCGACGCCACCCGCGATTTGGTACCGTCGAGCGACAGCACCACACCGGCGTCGATCGCGCCGATGCTGCCGCTGGCGTATTCGAGCAGCGCATCGCCGCTGAGCTCGTACTCCCCGGCCGTCAACGCCGTCGGCGCCACCGCAGCAATGTTCAAGGTTGCCTGCGTCCCTGCGCTGCCCTCCAGGCTGATCGAGCCGGTGTTGCTCAGGCCGGCTGCGGTCACCGTCGTCGCCGCGGTGATGTTTTCGTTGCCGATTTCCAAGCGATCGCTGTTGTTCAGCGTGCCGCCGATCGACAGACTGCTGCCGCCGCCATCGTTCGAGAAAGACGAATTGAAGAAACGATCGATCGAGGTCGTGCCGCTGTTGGCGAGACCGACGCTGGTTGCGACCGACGCGCCGTCCGCGAGGGTGAAGGTCCCGGCATTGCCGGCGAGCCCGGCCAGCGCCCCGCTGCTGCTCGTGTCGCCGCTCAGGGCGATCCGCGCCCACGGCCCGTCGAGGACGAGAGCGCCGCTTTCGGCGATCGCGGTGATGCTGCCGCTGCCGAACTCCAACAGCGCATTGCCGAAGAGATCGAGCGTATTGGTCACCGTGGCGAAGGCCGCGCCGGTGATGTCCAGAGTCGCCCGGCCGGCGGCCCCGGTCAGATAGACCGTCCCGGTATCGGTGAGACCGGCGGCGGTCAGTGTTGCCGCCGCGGTGATCGAATCGCTGCCGATCTCGATGTCGCCGTTGATCGTGTTGTTCAGCGAACCGGCCAGCTTCAGACTGCTGCCGCCGTCGCCGTAGAGGTCGACAAAAATCGAACCAAAATTCTGAAAAGCGGTGGTGGAGGTAACGCCGATCGACGCGTGGTCTTGCAGATTGATGACGCCGTCGTTGAGGTGCAGCAGGGTTAACGCGCTGTTGCTGGTGGGTGCGCTGCTGAGCGCCACAAAAGACTTGGCGCCGTCGAGGGAGAGCACGGTGTTGGTGGCGACCGTCGCGATGTGGCCGCTGGCGAATTCGAGGAGCGCGTCGCCTTGCAGAAAAACGGCGCCGGTCAGGGTCGCCGGCGCCGCTCCGCCGGTTCCAGTGATGTCCAATGTCGCCCGCGCCGTATCGCCGATCAAATTGATCGTGCCCAGCGCGGTGTTGCTGAGCCCGGTAGCGGTCACCGTCGTCGCAACGGTGAGCCCGCTGTTGCCGATGTCGAGATCGCCATTGTTGGTCAACGTCCCGCCGATCGTCATCGCGCTGCCGCCGGCGTCGCCGGTGCCGAGAACATTGGCGGCGACATCGATCATCCCGTTGTTGACGAGGCCGGCGCTGGTGGTCGCCGACGCCTTTTGCGCGAGGACGAGGGTACCGTCGTTGGTGGCGTCGCTGCTCGCCGCGGCCGGCGCTTGAGGGCTTTTGACGGCGACGACAACGTCGCCGCCGCCGCCGCCGCCCCCGCCGCTCCCGGTAATGTTCAATATGCCGCCGGTCAGGTCGATCGTGCCGGTGTTGATGAGGCTGCCCGCCGTCAGCGAATCCTTCGCCGCAACAGCCAAGGTCGCGCCGGGGTCGCTGATCGTCAGCGAGCTGACGGTAACCGACGAAGTCAACGAGACGGTGTAGAAACCGGCGACCCCGATGGTCGCGTCGTCGGCTGCCCCCGGAACTTTTCCAGTGCTCCAATCGGCTGCGGTCGTCCAATTGCCGCTGACCGCGCTTTTCCAACTCACCGCAGCCATCTTTGGCCTCCGTAGGTGTACTGTATCGGCGATATATTAAGGTTAATTATTCCGACGTTTGCCGCCGGATAAAGGTCTGGTTGCAATTACGACAGGATCTGACAAGAAGCAACACAAATCCGTCCAAACTTCCGGTTTCGCCGCCGGAGCCTGTTCGTGCTCAATACGATACGGTGTCGCCGGGCGGCGATGGTTGCTTGCCCTGCTCAAGGCAGCGAGCGGCCGTCACACGCGGCGCACGCCATAGAATTGCGGCCAGCCGTCGCGCACATCCTGCAGATAGGAATGGAATGCCGCCGGCTGGTCGTACATGCCGAGCGGCACGTAGGACGGGTTTTGCCAGAACTCGACCTGCATGTCGCGGCACAGCTTTTGCTGGGTGGCGAGGTCCGGGGCGTCGAACCAGGCCTGCCGCAGCGCTTCCATCTTGGGATCGCTGGGCCAGCCGAACCAGGCATCGGCGCCGCTCGCGCGGATCGCGATATCGGGGCCGGGCGAGATGTTTCCGAACCCGCCGAGGTAGGTATAGAAGATGTTCCAGCCGCCCTTGTCGATCGGCTCGCGGCTGGCGCGCCGGGCGACGACGCTGCCCCATTCGAGCGCCTGAAAATCGACGTTGATGCCGATCCGCCGCAATACGTCCGACGCGACCTGGGCCTCGGCGAAGATCGTCGGGATGGTCGAAGCGGCGAGGATGACGACGCGTTCGCCCTTGTAGCCGGCGGCGGCCAGATCCTGCTTGATCTTGCCGAGGTCTTTCGGGCCGCGGGTGATCCCGACGCCGGCGTCGCTCGCCATCGGCGTGCCCGGCACGAACAGCCCGACATCGGTCTTGATCAGGCTCGGCTCGGCGCCGGCGACCGCGGTCATGACGTCCTTCTGGTCGATCGCCGACAGCACGACTCGGCGCACTGCGGGATTGTCGAACGGGGCGAACAGCTGGTTGAAGCGCAGGCAGCCGATTTCGCCGGTAAGGTCCTTGACCGTGACCACCAAATCCTTATTGGTTTTGAGCTGCGGGACAAGATCGATCGTCGGGTTCTCCCACCAGTCGACCTCGCCCTGGGCCAGCGCCGCCGAGGCGGTCGACGGGTCCGGCACGAAATTCCACACCACGCGGTCGATATAGACGACTTTGGGACCGGCGGTGAAGCTCGGCTTGCCGTTCGCGCGCGGAACATAGTCCGGGTTTTTCGCGAAAACCGATCGCTGGCCGGGGATGCGCTCGGCGGCGACGAATTTGAACGGCCCCGCAGCCGATCGCCTCCTTGACCTGGTCGAACGGGTCGGTCCGGGCCAGCCGCTCCGGCATGATCGAGCAATAAGGTTCGGCCAATGCGTCGGGCAGCAGCGAAAACGGCCTTTTGAGGCGGAAGCGGATCACTTTGTCCGACACCGCCGACAGCTCGTCGGTGCGGGCGGCCAGCGCCTGACCCATCGGATAGCGCTTGGCGTAGCGCTTGATCGTCGCGACGCAGTCGCGCGCCAGCACCGGCGTGCCGTCGTGGAATTTGAGCCCGTCGCGCAGGGTCAGGCTCCATTCCCTGCCGTCATTGCCGGTGGCGTGGCCCTCGACCATCTGCGGCTGGATCTTGAAGCCCGCATCGTAGCCGAACAGCGTGTCGTAGACCGCCAGCGAGAAATTGCGGGTGATGTCGGCGGTGGTCCAGACCGGATCGAGCGAGGCGAGATCGGCGTGCGGCACGAAGGTGATCGTTTTGGCGCCCTGCGCCCGCACGATGTGCGGCGCGGCGAGCGCGGCGGCCCCGGCCAGGGCGGATTGGAGAAAATGGCGTCGTCGCATCGGAATCTCCCTCGGCATCACGATGTTGTTGCGCGTGCCTCGCCGCGGACGCGATGACAGCGCCGCCGGCGCCGCGGACACGCACATTAACCATTTTTCGACGAGGCGTTAGCCCCGTTTCACGGCCGCTTGACAGGATCCCCCGAAGGCGTCCGTGATGCGGCCGAGCCGGCTGTCTCGGCTTCGGCGGCAGGCCGGCGGCAGAAGGGGGAGGGAATGATCGCAGGTTCGAGATTGGCGGCGGCGCTGGTCGCTGCGGTGGCGATGGTGTGCGCTGCGGCTGCTCCGGCGGTAGCGGCCGCTGCGGCCGCCCCGATCAGGATCGGCTTCGGCATGGCGCAGACAGGGCCCTTGGCGGCGAACGGCAAATCGGCGCTGATCGCGATGCAGATCTGGGCCGACGACACCAACAAGAAGGGCGGGCTCTTGGGCCGGCCGGTCCAGCTCGATTTCTACGACGACCAGAGCCAGCCCTCGATCGTGCCCGGCATCTATACAAAGCTCCTCGATGTCGACAAGGTCGATCTCGTTGTTTCCGGCTACGGCACCAATGTCATTGCCCCGGCGATGCCGGTCATCATCGCCCACAACAAGACCTTCCTGGCGCTGTTTGGCCTCGCGGTGAACAGCGAGTTCCATTACCCGAAATACTTCACGATGACGCCGACCGGCCCCGACGCCGCGGTGTCGGTGACCAAGGGGTTTTTCGAGGTCGGCGCCGCCCAGAACCCCAAGCCCAAGACCTTGGCGCTGGTCGCCGCCGATGCCGAATATCCGCGCAACGCCTCGGAGGGGGTGCGCAAGAACGCCAAGACCTACGGGCTGAAGATCGTCTACGACAAGACCTACCCGCCATCGACGACCGATTACAGCCCGATCATCCGCGCGGTGCAGGCGACCGAGCCCGACGAGGTATTTGTCGCCTCCTATCCGCTCGACACGGTCGGCATGGTCCGCGCCGCCAACGAAGTCGGCTTGAAAACCAAGCTGTTCGGCGGCGGCATGGTCGGGCTGCAGACGACCTCGGTCAAATTGCAGCTCGGCCCGCTGATGAACGGCATCGTCAATTACGATTTCTGGATCCCGGCGCCGACCATGCAGTTCCCGGGCGTGCTCGACTTCCTGAAGAAGTACCAGGTGCAGGCCGCCAAGCAGGGGGTCGATCCGTTGGGCTATTACCTCGCCCCCTGGGCCTACGCCTATCTCCAGGTGCTGGGCCAGGCGGTCGAGGGCGCCGGCAGCCTCGACCAGGACAAGATCGCGGCCTATCTGCGCGACCACACCTCCAAGACGGTCATGGGCGACATCGCGTTCGGCGAGGACGGCGAGCTCGCGGAATCGCGCGGATTGATGGTCCAGTACCAGCATTTGACCGGCAACGGCATCGACCAGTTCGAGGGCGGCAAGAACCCGGTCATCGTCTGGCCCGCCAAGTACAAGGACGGCGAGGTGATCTACCCCTACGACGCGGCGCGGAAATAGCCGCGCGCAGGATCACGCGGTGCCGCCGGATCAGCTGATGAAGAACAGATGCGCGGCGGTGAGGTTCGGGGCTCCGTCGAGCTGGGCGATTCCGGCGATGCTGCCGCTGCTGCCGCTGCCGTCGGGACCGTAATACAAGGTTCCTCCGACGGTGTCGTAGACGAAGCGCTGGGTGGTGTTGGAGAAGCTAGTCGTGAACAGGTCTGCCGGCAGCGGCTGCGGCGTCGAGGTTGCGCCGCTCAGCCCCAGATTGAAACCGGAATTGCTGAACACGATCTCGTTGGCCGAAGACGCCCCGAAATCGGTGATTTCCATCTGGGGTCGTCCAAAAAAATCGCCGGCCGCCGCACTGCTGAAAACGAATTGGTTGGCCCCGCCCGCGCCGATTGCGGTGGTCTCGCCAAGGTCGGTGTAGCTCGAGGCGGCGTAAAACACGTCGTTGCCGGGCCCGCCCGTCAGCACATCATTGCCGTCGCCGGCATGAACGACGACCGAGTTCGTGGCCGAAAGCCCCGAGGCGTTGACGGTGCTCCCGAGACCGCTGTCCGAAAGGCGTGTTGCCGTCGTTGACGGTGATGACGTGGCCGCCGACGCCGACGCCGGCAAAGTTGGCGTCGGTCAGAGTCAGGCTGCTGGTCGCCCCGCCATTGGCGAGCCCGATCGCGGCGAAGCCGCGAAATATTGGTCATGCTGTCGGTTCCGGGCTGGCCGAAATCGAGCGTCGAGAAGCCGCTGCCCGACAGCGCGCCGTTCACGGTCAGACCCTCCACCGTCAATGTGCTGCCGAGCCCGAGCCCGGCGGTAAAGGTCGCGCTGGCGGCGATCGTGACATTTTCCAGCGTGTCGGTCGAGCCCACAGCGGTCCCGATCGTGCCCGCTCCGGCCAGCGTGCCGCCCGATACGGTGGCGCCGTCAAGCAACAGGGAGCCGGTTACCGTCAGCCGACCGCCGAGTGCCAGAACGCCGCCGGTGCCGATGATGATTTCCCCGGCATCGGAGGCGGCGCCGGACAGGTTGAGCGTCGCGGTATCGCTTCCCGAACCGCCCGCCAGTATGACCGAGCCGTCATTGGCGAACCGATTTGCGGTCGCCACTGTCGGTGCGGCAAGCCCGCTATTGCCGATGGCCAGCAAACTGCCGCTGCCGTCGGTCAGCAAGCCGCCGATCGTCAGAACTGCTGCCGCCGGCGCCGGTCGTGTCGATGTCGAGCGTGCTGTTGTTGGTAAAGGCCGCGGTCGCGTTGAGACCAGCGCCATCGGCGAGGGTCAGCGTCCCTCCGTTGGCCGCGGCCCCGAGGAGGTTGAGCGTTGCCGCGGCGGACCCGCCGGCGAGGCTGATGGTACCGCTGTTGCTGAGCCCGCCGGCGGTCACATTGGTTACCGCCGTCTGGGTGCTGTTGCCGATATTGACCGCGCCGGCGGTAACGGTCAGCGTCCCGCCGAGCGTCAGATTGCTGCCGCCGGTGCCGGACGCGTCGACATTCAATGTGCCGGTATTCGTAAAGGCAGTCCTGGTCGCGAGCTGCACTCCCTCGCCGAGGGCAAAGGTGCCGTCGTTCTCGGCGAGCAGGGTGAGCGCACTGTCCTTGGGCAACCTGCCCGCCGCGGCGACCAGCGCATCGGCGCCGAACAGCCTCAGCTCCGTGCCGCTGGCGATCGCGGTGATGCCGCCGCTCGCATATTCGAGGAGCGTGTCGCCGACGAGGTCGTAGGTCCCGCCGGAGAGTGTCGCCGGCGCCGCCGCGGCGATGTCGAGCACCGCCTGCGCTGCGCTGCCGGCGAGGCTGATCGTGCCGAGGTTGGAAAGCGCGTCCGCCTTCACCTCTGCCGTCGCCCCGACCAGAAGCTGGTTGCCGACATCGAGCGCGCCGCCGGCCGCGATGGTCAGCGTCCCTCGCACGGTCACGGTGCTGCCGCCGGCGCCGCCGAACCCCGCATCGAGGCCGAAGGTGCCGCTGTCGGTGAAATCGGTCGAGGTTGTGAAGGTCGCAGCGCCGGCGAGGTTGATGGCGCCGGCATTGCCGGCGGTCCCGTCGATCGTCAACGACGCTTTGGCGGTGCCGCCGGCGAGATCGATCGTGCCGTTGCCGCTGAGCCCGTCCACGGTCACCTTTGCCGCGGTCGTCAGCGCGCTGTTGCCGATATCCAATACTGCCCTTTCGACCAGCGGGATGCTCAGACTGGTCAATGTCCCGACGATCGAGAGGACACTGCCCCCGGTCCCGGACGCATCGACCTGCAATGTGCCGCCATTGGTAAAATCGGCGGTCGCATGGAGCGCCGCAGGGCCGACGAGGCTGATGGTGCCGGTGTTGCTGCCGGCTGTGTCGACCGTCAGCTTCGCCCGCGCCGAGGCGCCGCCGGTCAAGTCGATCGCGCCGGCATTGGAGAATCCATGCGCGGTGACCGTCGCGTTTGCGGTGATGCCGGCATTGCCGATCGCGAGCGCACCGCCGCTGTTGTTGGTCAGCGTGCCGCCGACCGTCAGCGTGCTGCCGCCCGGCGCGGAAAGCCCATCGACGGTCAGGGTGCCGCTGTTGGTCAGACTTGCGGTCACTGCATCGGTTTGCCCGGGGTCGCCGATCGCCAGCGTCGCACCGGTATCGCCGATCGTGATCGAGTGAACGGTAATCGGCGTCGTCAGGAAAACCGTGTAGACCCCGGCAATGCCGATGGTCGCGCTGTCACCGGCGCCGGGAACCGCTCCGGTGCTCCAATCGGCTGCGGTCGTCCAATCGCCGCTGACCGCTTTCTTCCAGTGTACCGCCGCCATCTCGCCTCTCCCCGCATTCCCGCTGCGCCGAATCCTCGCCGCTTGCGGTCGGTATGGCCAAAATCGCCGTTTGTCCGGCGAAGCAATGCAACGTCAGCAGTCAGTTGCCTGCAAGGTCATCTCCCCAATAAGGACTGGCCGGCCCTGCCGGCTGCGCCGGAACATATCTTTGCATCATCTCCTATCCCGATCCGGCGACAAGCGGGAATGGGGGAAGGAGAGATTGGGTTAGCGGTCGGCGATCGCCGGCAGGCCCTCCTCGCGCCGCACCTCGTTGATGATCTGCAGCACGCGCTCGCGATAGGGGCGGTACTGCACGCCGAACTCCTGCACGAGGCGGGTGTTGTCGATCAGGTAGTTGCCCGACAGCTCCCTGCCGCCGGTCTCCTTGTCGAAGGTGATCCGGGCGTCCGGTAAAAACTCGCGCACCATGTCGGCGATGTCGCCGATGCTGATCGCGATGCCGCCGGTGTTGTAGACCCAGTGCCGCGGCTTGTCGGTCATGATCACGCGGGCGAAGATCTCGGCGATCTCGTCGACATGGATCGGGCAGCGCATCGCATCCTTGTACGGAAACGAGACCGGCTTGCCGCGCGCCGGATCGGTGATGCAGAAGACGTGATCGACCGAGCCGACGATCTTGTCGTTGCCGGTGACGTTGGCCGGGCTGATCGACGCGCATGTGCATGTGATCGCCGTCGACCAGGCGCTGGCGCGGCTCGCGGAGCGGCCGGTCAGCCTGGTGACGTTGCAGGCCGCGCGCGTGCTGGAGGGCATGCTGCAGCGCGGGTTTACGACGGTCCGCGATGCCGGCGGGGCCGATGGCGGGCTCGCCGAGGCGGTCGAGGAAGGGCTGGTGCGCGGACCGCGGATTTTTCCGTCGGGCCAGGCGCTGAGCCAGACCGGCGGGCATGGCGACCTGCGGCCGCGCACCCGCTCGGTCGTCGCCTGCGCCTGCTGCGAGGGCGGCGCCGGGCTCGCCCGCATCGCCGACGGCGTCGCGGAATGCCGCCGCGCCGCACGCGACGAGCTGCGCAAAGGGGCGACGCAGATCAAGATCATGGCCTCGGGCGGCGTCGCCTCGCCCTATGACCCGGTGTGGAACCTGCAATACAGCGAGGACGAGGTGCGCGCGATCGTCGAAGAGGCGCGCGCCTGGCGGACCTATGTGATGGCCCACGCCTATACGCCCGAGGCGATCCGCCGCTCGATCGATTTCGGGGTGCGCTCGATCGAGCACGGCAACCTGATCGACCGCGCGACCGCCGAGCACGTCGCCGCCGCCGGCGCGTTTGTCGTCCCGACCCTCGTCACCTTCGACGCGATGCATCGCTTCGGCCGCGAGCTGGGGTTTCCTGAAGTGAGCCTTGCAAAGCTCGGCGACGTGCGCGAAGCCGGATTGCGCTCACTCGAAATATTGCAGGCGGCGGGGGTCAGGATCGGCTTCGGCACCGATCTGTTGGGCGCGATGCACCGCCATCAGTCGCGCGAATTCACGATCCGCGCCGAGGCGATGGCGCCCTTCGACATCATCCGCTCGGCGACGATCGTCAACGCCGAACTGCTGAACCGCTCGGGCGAACTCGGCATCGTCGCTCCCGGTGCCCGCGCCGATCTGATCGCAATCAACGGCGACCCGCTCGCCGACATCTCGCTGCTCGACGGCCAGGGCGAGCACCTGACCCACATCATGAAAGGCGGCGTGTTCTACAAGCGGCAATGAGGATGCTTGCGGCCGTAGCGGCGGACCCGCAGATCGGCCTGCTCCTTGTGGCCCCAGAAGCGTTCGATGGCGCAGAGGCGGCTGCAATATTCGCCGACCATGGCGCTCGCCCAGCCCCCTTTGTCACACCGGCGGAGGCCGGTGCCCATTGCAGAACGGTCAAGGCGGCTGACAGCAACTGCACCGGTTGGGGTAACCTTTGGCTCAGGAAGACAGATCGATCCAATGTGGATTGTCGCGCTCGATCAGGTTGATCTTCCAATCGCGCTTCCATTCCTTGATTTGCTTTTCGCGACGAATTGCCGCTTCAGCCATTTGGTGCACCTCGAACCAGACGAGCCGGTCGACGCCGTAACGCGCAGTAAATCCGCGTAGGGCTTTGTTCTTATGCTGCCAAGCTCGTGCCACAAGATCAGAAGTAACCCCGGCATAAAGGGTACCGTAGGGCTTGCTCGCGAGCAAGTAGACATAGAACATGGAGCGCGCCATCGAAATGGGTCCCGGCCTTCGCCGGGATGACGACCGGAGAACTACTCCGCCGCGTTGTTGCGGCCGTAGCGGCGGACGCGGAGATCGGCCTGCTCCTTGTGGCCCCAGAAGCGCTCGATGGCGCACAGCCGGCTGCAATAGTCGCCGATCATGGCGCTGGCTTCAGGGGTCTTGACCTCCTGGTAGGTGCAGGTCTTCAGGAACTTGCCGACCCACAGCCCGCCGGTGTAGCGCGCCGCCCCCCTGGTCGGCAATGTGTGGTTGGTGCCGATCACCTTGTCGCCATAGGCGACATTGGTGTGCGGGCCGAGGAACAGGGCGCCGTAATTCTTGAGCCGGCCGAGCCAGGCCCGCGGCTCGCGGGTCAAGACCTCGACATGCTCGGCGGCGATATGGTCGGCCTCCGCGGCCATTTCATCGTCGTCGGCGCACAGGATGACTTCGCCATAATCGCGCCAGGCGGCGCCGGCGATGTCGGCGGTCGGCAACACGGTCAATTGCCGGGCGACCTCCGCCACCGTCGCGTGCGCGAGCTGTTCCGAGGTCGTCAACAGGATCGCCGGCGAGGTCGGGCCGTGCTCGGCCTGGCCCAACAGGTCGGTCGCGCACATCTCGGCGTCGGCGCTGTCGTCGGCGACGACCAGGATCTCGGTCGGGCCGGCGAACAGATCGATGCCGACCCGGCCGTAGAGCTGGCGCTTGGCTTCGGCGACATAGGCGTTGCCGGGGCCGACCAGCATATCGACCGGCTTGAACGTCGCGGTGCCGAGCGCCATCGCCGCGACCGCCTGGACGCCGCCCAGCACATGGATCTCGTCGGCGCCGCCCAGATGCATCGCCGCGATCGTCTCGGGATGCGGCCCGCCCTGGTTCGGCGGGGTGCAGGCGGTGATGTGGCCGACCCCGGCAACCCGCGCGGTGACGATCGACATGTGCGCCGAGGCGACCATCGGATAGCGCCCGCCCGGCACATAGCAGCCGACTTTGCCGACCGGAATGTGCCGATGGCCGAGCACGACGCCGGGCAGGGTCTCGACCTCGATATCCTTCAGGGAGGCGCGCTGGATTTCGGCGAAGTTGCGGATCTGCGCCTGGGCGAATTCGATGTCGGCGATCGTCTGCGGCGCAACCTTGGCGACGAGTTCGCGGATTTCGCCGTCCGACAGGCGAAAGCTCGGCGGCGACCATTTGTCGAAGCGCTCGCTGAGGTCGCGCACCGCGTCGTCGCCGCGCGCCCGCACATCGGCGATGATCGCTTCGACCGCGGCGCGGGTCCTGGCGTCGGTCTCGTCCTGCGTTCCGGCCAGCGCGGCGGTCTTGATGTGGCGGGGCATCGCGTTCTCCCAAAAGCACCCTGGCTGCTTCCGCTGTTTTTTGCAGGAAATCTACAGCCAGGCCAGCGCTTCCTTGGTCACGGCAGGGACGCGGTGTGCGAAGGGTCCGCCGCGATTTTGGCTATAGCTGTCATTAGCTGTTATCGCGAGCACGGCGAAACAATCTTCCGCCTG
The DNA here is from genome assembly GCA_963814865.1 of uncultured Alphaproteobacteria bacterium. Lineage (GTDB taxonomy): Bacteria > Pseudomonadota > Alphaproteobacteria > ATCC43930 > CGMCC-115725 > AP-15. The sequence continues at coordinate 207,775 of CAWFEN010000014.1, forward strand.
ACACCGGGTTCGCGGCAAGGCACGCCCCCGCCGCCCCCTGTTCAAGCCAGGGGCGGGCTCTGGGGCTTCCGCTTTGGCGGGAATGACGAAAAGGGCGTCAACTAATTGAAATAGAGTGATTTATATATTGACCAGACCGCTAAGCGGCAGGGGATCTGCGGCGGTTTTTGTTGCGCAGATAGACCCATTGGCCGAGTGCCGCGGTGACCAGCATCAGCAGATTGGTGACGACGAACACCCAGTTCGCCAATAGCCAGCTGTAGACGACAAAGGCGATCGACGCCGTGATCTGGCCGACGAAGAGCCAGCGGGAAAGTCCTCTCGCGCTGCCCTCGCGCCATTGCGTGTACACTTGGCGGCCGATCGTCGCCAGCAGCACCGCCGCGGCGAACCAGCCGATCGCCTCGGTCACCCCGGCCCCCGCAGCCTATGCGGACGCCATGCTCTCCAGCGCATAGCTGCGGCAATGGTCGAGATAGGCCGCCTCATGGCTCGCCACCAGCTCGACGACGGTCGACCACAGCCATGACGGAGCGTCCAGCGTCGCGGTGCGGTTGCGGGCGAGCGCCTCGCGCCAAATCGCCCGGGTGTCGGCGTTCATCTGGCGGGCATGCGCCTTGCCGACGACGATCGCCAGGTAGCGCGCGGCCTTCATCGCCTCGTCGCGGGTCAGCGTCTCGATCTCGAGCTTGAGGTCCTGCGGCAACAGCTCGCGCAGAAACACCGTCATGTCCAGAAAACGCGCGGCCAGCATCCGCTCGCCGAGCGCCGGGGAGAGTTCTCTCGCGCCGTCGACGACGCGCGCCGCATGGTCGCTTGGCATCGTCGCATCGGGATAGGGCGGCGCCGCTGCCGGCACCGCTTCCTTGATGTCCATCAGGCACAGCGCGCCCTTTTCAGAGGAGCTTTTGCCGACTCCGACCAGCACCGCGAAACGCAGGCGCCCGAGCGAGCTGCATCCTTTGACCCAATAGGCCGCATCGAGCACTTCGACTCGCGCATCATCGTTGCGCGAGCGCAGCGAGGTCACCAGCCGGCGCGCTTCGTCGGTCGCAAAGAGCTCCTCGATCTGGAACTTTTCCCCATCCGTCAACGGCCAGAACCGCTTGCCGAGCGGGATTGTCGGCCTGGTGTCCGCGATGCGCTCCCGGGCGAGCTCGGCCCAGGTGCGGCGGACCGCCCGGCGCATGACGACCCGGACGCAGTCCGGCCGCAATCGGCGCAGATCCGGCTCGCCGTCGCCAAGCGCCTCCTCGTAGCCCTCGACGAGCTGCTCGATCATCTTGGCCGTGGTGACGCCGGGCAGGTCCGAGCTGCGTGCTGCGGTTGCCAAGGACAGGCCGAGGCGGATCAGATCATGCGCCGGGTTGCCGATTACCGTCTGATCGAGATCGCGAATCTGGATGTCGACCTCGCCGTCGGCGGCGGCGACCGGTCCCAGATTGCCGACATGACAATCGCCGCAGATCCACACCGCCGGCCCCTTCGGGATCCTCGCGGCATCCGTCCGCGCCAGCCACTCGTAAAATTTCCGGGTGTTGCCGCGCACATAGGCGTGCGCCGAGCCGGCCATCTTCAGATTGCGCGACCGGCGCAAAACCTCGGAGCGCTCGGGAAAGCTGGTGAAGCGCGGGGCGCCTTTGCTCATGCTCAGGCGCTCTCGCCTTCCTCGGCGGCCTGCGGCTCGAGCGCAAGCAGCAGCAGCGACCGCCCCGTCACCCCGTAGGAATCGCCGGTGGCAAAGCTGCCGGCCGCGGCGGCGTCGGCGAGGTTGGTGTCGATCAGCAGCGACCACTGCGACCCGCCGGCGGTCTCGGGCAGGGTGAACCGGACGAGGTCGTCATGGGCGTTCAGCACCATCAGCAGGGTGGCCTCCTCGCCGCGCCTGCGGATGCCGGTCGGCTGCGCGCGGCCGTCCATCAGCACGCCGAAGCAGTGCATGTTCGCATCGTCCCATTCCTCGGGCTTCATCTCGGCGCCCGAGGCGTTGATCCAGGTCACGTCCTTGACGCCCAGCTCCTCGTCATAATTCCCGGTCAGAAACCGGCCGCGGCGCAGGATCGGGTATTTATGGCGCAGCCCGGTCAGCGTTTGCACGAAGCGGATCAGCGACTGACCTTTCTGTGCGATGTCCCAGTCGACCCAGCCGATTTCGTTGTCCTGGCAATAGGCGTTGTTGTTGCCGTTCTGGGTACGGGCGAACTCGTCGCCGGCGAGCAGCATCGGCGTGCCCTGCGACAACAGCAAAGTGGCGAGGATGTTGCGCAGCTGGCGGGCGCGCAGCGCGTTGACCTCGGGGTCGTCGGTCGGCCCCTCGGCGCCGCAGTTCCAGGAGCGGTTGTCGGAGCTGCCGTCGCGATTGTCCTCGCCGTTGGCCTCGTTGTGCTTGTCGTTGTAGGAGACGAGGTCGTCGAGGGTGAAGCCGTCATGGGCGGTGACGAAGTTGACGCAGGCCGAGGGCTTGCGGCCGCGGTGATTGAACAGGTCGGCCGAGGCGCATAGCCGCGGTGCGATGGCATTCGCCGGCGCTTTGCCGCGCCAGAAATCGCGCACGACATCGCGGAACCGGTCGTTCCACTCGGCCCAGCCCGGCGGGAAGGCGCCGACCTGATAGCCGCCCGGTCCGCAATCCCAGGGCTCGGCGATCAGCTTGACGGTGCGCAGTTCCGGGTCCTGGCAACAGGCTTTCAGAAAGCCGCTCTGATTGTCGAAGCCGTTGGGCTCGCGGGCGAGGATGGTGCCGAGGTCGAAGCGGAACCCGTCCACATGGGTTTCGCCGGCCCAATAGCGCAGGCTGTCGGCAACCATCTGGATCACCCGCATGTGGCTGAGGTTGAGCGTGTTCCCGGTGCCGGTGTCGTTGATGTAATAGCGCGGCTGGTCGGGCAGCAGCCGGTAATAGGAGGCGTTGTCGATGCCCTTGAACGACAGGGTGGGACCGAGCTCGTTGCCTTCGGCGGTATGGTTGTAGACCACGTCGAGGATGACTTCGAGCCCGGCCTCGTGCAGGCGCGCCACCATTTCCTTGAATTCGCGCAGGGTCTGCTCGCGTTCATGGGCATAGCGCGGGTCGGGCGCGAAAAACCCGATCGAATTGTAGCCCCAGTAGTTGGTTAGGCCCTTGTCGAGCAATATGCTGTCGTTGATGAAGGTATGGATGGGCAGCAGCTCGACCGAGGTGACGCCGAGCGATTTGACGTAGGCGACGACCTCGTTCGACAGGCCTTTGTAGGTGCCGCGCCATTCCTCCGGCAATTCCGGATGGCGCCTGGTGTAGCCGCGCAGATGCATCTCGTAGACGATCGTCCGATCCCAGGGGACGGCGCGGCGGGTCGGCTCGCCCTGCCAGTCGAAATTCGGATCGACGACGACGCATTTCGGTACGAAAGGCGCGCTGTCACGCTCGTCGAAGGTCGTGTCGTCGCCCGATTCCATCCGATAGCCGAACACCGCCGGGTCCCATTCGAGATCGCCGAAATGCCCGCGGGCGTAGGGATCGAGCAGCAGCTTGTTGGGGTTGAAGCGGTGGCCGCTGTCGGGCTCGTAGGGACCATGCACGCGGTAGCCGTAGATCGTCCCCGGATGCAGGTCGGGCAGGTAGCCGTGCCAGATCTCGTCGGTGTATTCAGGCAGCTCGATCCGCGCCGTCTCGCGCCCGCCGGTTGCGTCGAAAACGCACAGCTCGACCGAATTGGCATACGCCGAGAACAGCGCGAAATTGACCCCTTCGCCGTCCCAGGTGGCGCCGAGCGGATACGGCAGACCTTCCCGGATGCGGTCGCCGATGGATGCGCCCATCATGCCCTCCTGCGCTTCGGTCGCTAGCCTCCACAGCCCGCCGGCGCGGTCAGCGGCGCCGCGCCGAAGCCGGCTCGGCCATCAGCTCGGCCTTGCGCTGCGCCAGCTTCCGGCCGATCTCGTCGAGGTCGAGATCCGTTTTCCGGGTCATCGGAAACAGCTTGGTTTCCTCTTCCTCGACATGATGCGCCACGTTCTCGCCGACGACTTTCACCTTGGCGTCGTATAGTTCGTCCCCGACCTTCATCGCTTCGATTTCCGCAACGAGCTGCTTCACTTCCTGATGCTCGACGGCGGCTTCGTCGAGGAGATCGTCGTCGCCGGTCTCCCTACGCGCGGCAGGATAGAACAGTTCTTCTTCAATCGCCATGTGAACCTCGAGCGCAAGGCAGATTTTTTCGGCGAGCGCTGCCTTCTCCCGGTCATTCTCCAATTTTTCATAGTCTTCGAAATATTTCGCCACCTCTCGATGATCTTGCGTCAGGAGTGCGATTGCGTCGGTGGGTTTTGACTTTGCACCACTCTTGCTATCGTTGCGGGCAGTTTTGGTCTTTGTTGCGGGCATGGATCTCTCTCCGTGGGATTGCGCCGGCCGATTGCGGTGCCAAGGAAAACAGTCGGTCGTTCTGAAAGGTTCAGAACGTTTCCTTTGAGCATGCTCGCAAACCGGATTTCATGGTGACGGTCCCCAGGGCGGTTTGACCGCCCTGGGGACCCCCGCGGTTACTGCTTCGCCGAGCGTTGCTCCGAGCTGATCTTGTGAGCTTCGGCCGAGTGCTGATGCGCCTGGGTCGAGTGCTCGTGCGCCCTGGTGGATTGCTGATGGGCAGCCTCGTGGTCGCCCTTTTCGTGATGCTCGGCGGCCGTCCGATGAGCCTTGGCGGCATTCTCGTGGTGTTCGGCGGCCTTGCTGTGTGTCTCTTTCGGCATAGTCGGCATATTCGCTCCTGAGTTAGCCCGCCCGACGCGGGCAAATCGGAAACACTCGCGCGGTCCTCCGAGTTGCCGAACGCACCCCGGCAAGACGGCAGTCCGTTCGGGCGGCGCCGGTTGGCGCGCGTCGGGGCTTCGGCTAGAAGCTCGGCCGATGGTCACTGCCTTCCTTCGCGCGCTGGCGGCGCTTTCGACGCCGCCGTTGCGGCGCGTCGTCGCGTTGGGTCTCGGGCTCGCGGTGCTGACTTTCGCGCTGTTGTGGCTCGCCATCGCCGCCGTTCTCTACGACACGGCGCTGTTTGCCTGGCGGCCGCTCGATTGGCTCGTCGACCTGCTCGGCGGGGTCGCGGTGCTGGCCCTGAGCTGGCTTCTGTTCCCGGCCATCGTCACCCTGATCATGGGTTTTTTCATCGAACGCATCGCCGCCGCGGTCGAGGCGCTCGACTATCCGGGCCATGGCCCGCCGCGCCGCCAGCCGGTCGGCGAGACGGCGGCGGCGATGCTGCGGCTGACCGGGCTGACCATCGTGCTCAACCTGCTGGCGCTGCCGCTCTATCTGCTGGTGCCGGGGATAAATATCTTTGTTTTCCTTGCGCTCAACGGGTATCTTCTCGGCCGGGAGTACTTTGAAGTCGTTGCGTTGCGACGGCTCGACGCGGCGGCGGCCAAGCGGGTGCGCCGCCGGTTTGGGGGACGGGTCTTTGTCGGTGGGGTGGTGATTGCCGGGTTGTTTGCCCTGCCGCTCGTCAACCTCGTCGCGCCGGTGATTGCGACGGCCTTCATGGTGCATGTCTTCGAGGCGCTGCCGCGCGGTGAGCCGGATGCCGAAAGCCGCGCGGTATGACGCTCCCCTCAACAATGTCGATCAGGTGTTCAATCCATGTTCGGCCGCAAGAGAACCGAGGCAGAGGACCGCAAAATGGCAGATGCGTCTGACGATCTGGGCATCCCGATGAAGCCTGCCCGCCCCGCCGGTCTGGGCGCCGCCGCTCCGGTCCGGCCCGCGGCGATGCCGCCGCGCGCGGCCGATCTGGCGCGCGCCGTCGATTCGGCCCGCGCCGCCGAGGCGCCGCGCCGTCCCGGCGATCCGGCCGTTCCGCCGCGGCACAACGAAGCCGAGGTGCGCAAATTGATCGTCGGCCGCGAGATCACGCTGTCGGGGGAGATCACCTCCTGCGACAAGCTGATGGTCGAGGGCAGCGTCGAGGCCAATCTGACCAATTGCCGCGACGTCGACATCGCCGAGAGCGGTCTGTTCAAAGGCTCCGCCGCGATCGAGGAGGCCGAGATCCGCGGCCGCTTCGAAGGCAATTTGACGGTCAGGAAGCGGCTCCTGATCAAGGCCAGCGGGCGGGTCTCGGGAACGATCCGCTACGGCCAGATCGAGATCGAGTGCGGCGGCCAGATCTCCGGCGACATCCAGGCGCAGCCGGCCGCCGAGCCGGGCGAGGTCACGACGGACGCGCCCGCCGCCCGCGCGGCGAGCTGACCCGGGGGTTGGCCGAGGGTTGCAAGCCCGGTTTCGCCGGGGGTTTTCCGCGGGGCTTCGCCGCCGCCCGCGGGGCTGGAGCAGTGATCAGGGTCTTGGCGCCGTAGCGGCAGAGATCGGCGAGGACGCAGTTCGGGCAATCCGGGCTGCGCGCCGTGCACACATAGCGCCCGTGCAGGATCAGCCAGTGATGCGCGTAGCGCTTGTATTCGGGCGGCGTGCAGGCTTCGAGCCCGGTCTCGACCGCGAGCGGCGTCTTCCCCGGGGCGAGGCCGGTGCGGTTGGCGACGCGAAAGATATGCGTGTCGACGGCGATCGTCGGCTCGCCGAAGGCGACGTTCAGCACGACGTTCGCGGTTTTGCGCCCTACGCCGGGCAGCGCCTCCAATGCCGCGCGCTCGCGCGGCACCGCGCCATCATGGCGCTCGACCAGGAGCCGGCTCAGCGCGACGACGTTCTTCGCCTTGGTGCGAAAGAGGCCGATCGTGCGGATCAGCAGGGTCACCCGCTCCTCGCCGAGCGCCAGCATCTTCTGTGGCGTGTCGGCGAGCGCGAACAGCGCCGGGGTCGCCTTGTTGACCCCGACATCGGTCGCCTGCGCCGACAGCACCACGGCGACGAGCAGGGTGAACGGGTTGATGAATTCGAGCTCGGTCTGCGGGATCGGCCGCGTCTCGGCCAGCCGCCGGTAGAATTCCCGGACCTCGCGTTTCGTGAACGGGCGCATCGGCAGCGAGTGTAGAGGCCACGGCGGCGGCCGACAAACAGGCTTGGCGACAAACCGCGCGACGCGCGGTTTGGCTGCTTTACCGGGCGGCCGCCGGCGCCTTATGATCGGCCCGATGATCCCCGGCTCCGCCTGCGCCGACGCCTTTTTCGAACGCGTGCTGCTGCCGCACCGCAGCCTGCCGCCGCGCGGCTTCCGCATCCTGATGCTGATCCTCGGCCTGGTCAGCCTCGCCTACAGTATTCTCTTCGTCTCGCTCGGCGCCTGGCCGGTGATGGGCTTTTTCGGCCTCGACGTCGCGCTCGTCTATGTCGCTTTCCGCCTCAGCTACCGCAGCGCGCGCCGCAGCGAGACGATTCGGCTCGCCGGCGACGCCTTCACCGTCGAGCGGGTCGGCGTGCGCGGCGAGCGCCGGATGTGGCGGTTCCAGGCGTTCTGGCTGCGGGTGGTCCTCGAAGAACGGTCCGACGAATCGAACCGTCTGCTGGTCGCCTCGCACGGCCGCGGGCTGGTGATCGCGGATTTCCTGGGCCCCGCCGCGCGGCGCGAGCTGGCGGCGACGATCCGCGAGGCGCTCGGCCGCTGGCGCGCGTCGCTCAACCCGGCCGGCGCCGCCCCCGATCCGCCGCGGTGAGCTGCCTTACAGGCCGAGCACCTCCTTGAGGCCGTAGAGCCCCGCCGGCCGCGATACGATCCAGCGCGCCGCGCGCACCGCGCCCTTGGCGAAAACCGCGCGGTTCGTCGTGCGGTGGGTGAATTCGAGCCGTTCGCCGGGCTGGGCAAAGATCACATGGTGGTCGCCGACCGCGTCGCCGCCGCGCAACGCGGCGAACCCGATGTCGCCGCTGCGGCGCGCGCCGGTGATGCCGTCGCGGGCGCGCTGCTCGACCTCGTCGAGCGCCACCCCGCGGCCGGCCGCCGCCGCGCGCCCGAGGGCGAGGGCGGTGCCCGACGGGGCATCGACCTTGCCGCGATGGTGCATCTCGATGATCTCGATATCCCAATCGGGGCCGAGCCGGGCGGCGACCTCTGCGACGACGCTGAGCAAGACGTTGACCCCGAGGCTCATATTCGGCGCCCAGACGATCGGGATCGTGCGCGCCGCCTGCCGCACCACCTCGCCCTGCTCGGCCGACAGCCCGGTCGTGCCGATCACCATCGGCGTGCCGAGGCCGGCGGCGAGGGCGGCGTGCTCGGCGGTGGCCGCGGGCGAGGTGAATTCGAGCACGACGTCGCTGTCGCGGATCAGCTTGTCGACGGCCTCGCCGACCGGGATGCCGATCCGCCCGATCCCGGCCAGCTCGCCGATATCCTGGTTGACATAGCCGCTGCCCGTCGCCTCGCTGCCGCCGGCGACGGCGCAGCCTTCGGTCGCTGCGATCTCGGCGACCAGCATCCTGCCCATCCGGCCGCCGCAGCCGACGACTCCCATCCTGGTCTTGGCCATGCTTGCCTCCGTATTCCGGATCACGGAACCGTTACCGATTGCCTGATAAAACACAAGCGGCCGCAATTGCCCGGCGCAGCGAGGTTTTCCCAGGCGGCATTTTCCGCTACACCCGCGCGGCATGGCCCTGCTGCGTTCCGTCGCCACGGTCGGCTCCCTGACGCTGTTGAGCCGGGTCTTCGGCTTTGTCCGCGACATCCTGACCGCGGCCCTGCTCGGTGCCGGGCCGGTGGCGGATGCGTTCTTCGTCGCGCTGCGCCTGCCCAATCTGTTCCGCAGCCTGTTTGCCGAGGGCGCCTTCAGCGCCGCCTTCGTCCCGCTTTTCGCCGGCACGATGGCCGAGCGCGGCGAGGCCGCGGCGCGCCGCTTTGCCGAGGACGCATTGGCCGTGCTGCTCGCCGCCCTCCTCGCCTTCGTTCTGCTCGGCGAAATCTTCATGCCGGCGCTGATGCGGGTGATCGCGCCGGGGTTCGAGAAGGACCCGGAAAAATTCCGCCTCGCCGTCGATCTCGCCCGGATCACCTTTCCCTATCTGTTGTTCATCGCGCTGGTGGCGCTGCAGGGCGGCGTCCTGAACTCGATCGAGCGTTTTGCCGCCGCCGCCGCGACCCCGATCCTGTTGAACCTGTTCCTGATCTCGGCATTGCTGTTGACGCGGCGTTTCGGCTGGCATGACGGCCGCGCCCTGGCCTGGGCGGTCACCGCGGCGGGGTTTGCGCAATTCCTCTGGTTGATGTTCAGCTGCGCCCGTGCCGGCCTGGCATTGCGGCTGCCGGCGCCGCGGCTGACGCCGGGCGTGCGACGCACCCTCGGGGTGATGGGGCCGGCGGCGTTCGGGGCCGGCGTCACCCAGGTCAACCTGTTGATCTCGACCGCACTCGCCTCGTTCCTGCCGAGCGGTTCGGTGTCGTTTCTCTACTATGCCGACCGCCTCAACCAATTGCCGCTCGGCGTCGTCGGCATCGCCGTCGGCACCGCCATCCTGCCGGCCTTGTCGCGCCAGCTGCGGCTCGGCGATCATGCCGGCGCCGTCGCGACGCAGAATCGCGGGCTCGAATTGGCGCTGCTGCTGACCTTGCCGGCGGCGGTGGCGCTGGCGGTGCTGGCGCAGCCGATCCTCGCCGTGCTGTTCCAGCGCGGCGCCTTCGGCCCGGCCGATACCGCGGCGACCGCGGCGGCGCTCGCCGCCTATGCCGCCGGCCTGCCGGCCTTCGTCCTGGTCAGGGTGCTGGCCCCCGCCTTTTTCGCCCGCCACGACACGGCGACGCCGGTCAAGGTCGCGGTCGCGGCGATGGCGGTCAATCTGTGTTTGACAATCGGCTTGATGCAGTTTCTGGCGCATGTCGGGATTGCTCTCGCCACCACTGCCGCCGGCTGGGTCAACGCACTGACCCTGCTGGCCCTGCTGACCCGGCGCGGGCATTTCGCGCTCGACCGGCGGGCGCGGCGCAATCTGCCGCGAATAGGCGCCGCTGCGCTCGGCATGGGCGTGCTGCTCGCTGCCCTGCGTCTGGCCTTCGCCGCTGCGCTCGCCGGGCCGGCGCTATTGCGGATCGGCGCGCTCGCCGGGCTGGTCGGCGCCGGGCTCGCCGCCTTCACCCTTTTGGCGCTCGCTTTCGGCATCGCCGATTGGCGCGACCTGTGGGGGCGGCTGCGCCGGCAACCGGCTTGACCTCTGTGGCGCGACGGCGATAACAGGCGCCATGAACCGCATCTTTTCCGGCGTCCAGCCGACCGGCAATCTGCATCTCGGCAATTATCTCGGCGCGATCCGCAACTGGGTCGAGCTGCAGAAAGACTTCGAGTGCATCTTCTGCATCGTCGACCTGCACGCGCTGACCTTGCCGCAGGACCCGGCCCTGCTGCGCGCCGCGACGCACGAGGTGACGGCCGCCTACATCGCCGCCGGCATCGACCCCGAGCGCTGCACGATCTTCAATCAGAGCATGGTCTCCGCCCATACCGAGCTCGCCTGGCTGCTGGGCTGCCTGACCCCGCTCGGCTGGCTCAACCGGATGACGCAGTTCAAGGAGAAGGCCGGCAAGCAGCGCGACATGGCGGGCCTCGGCCTCTACGCCTATCCGGTGCTGATGGCGGCCGACATCCTCGTCTACCAGGCGACGCACGTGCCGGTGGGCGAAGACCAGAAGCAGCATCTGGAGCTCGCCCGCGACATCGCCGGCGCCTTCAACCGACGCTACGAGCGCGATTTCTTCCCACTGCCCGAGCCGCAGATCTTCGGCACGGCGACGCGGGTGATGAGCCTGCGCGACGGCACCAGAAAGATGTCGAAATCCGACAGCTCGGATTATTCGCGCATCAACATGACCGACGATGCCGACGCGATCAGCCTGAAGATCCGCCGCGCCAAGACCGATCCCGAGCCGCTGCCCGAGACGCTCGCCGCGCTCGAGCGCCGGCCCGAGGCCGACAATCTCGTCGGCATTTACGCGGCGCTCGCCGGGCTCTCGCGCGAGGCGGCGTTGGCTCGCTTCGCCGGCCGGAATTTCTCGGGCTTCAAGGAGGATCTGTCCGAACTCGCGGTCGAGGTGCTGGGGCGGATCGGCGGCGAGATGCGCCGGCTGATGGCCGACCCCGCCTATATCGACGGCGTGCTGCACCGCGGCGCCGAGCGCGCGCACGCGATCGCCGACCCGGTCCTGCGCGAGGCGCAGCAGATCAGCGGTTTGTTGCGCGTCTGAGCCGGCACCATCCGGCGATTCGCCAGGCAGCCGAGGGTTGATTCGGCACGCCGGCCTCCCATGCTTAGTATGCCATAGCGTTCATCATGTCTTCGGAGCCGCCGATGTTCATCCAGACCGAGCAGACGCCGAACCCGGCAACCCTGAAATTCCTCCCCGGCCGTGCGGTGATGGCTTCGGGGACCGCGGACTTTCCCGACAAAGACGCGGCTCTGCGCTCGCCGCTGGCCGAACGGCTGTTCTCGCTGCCGCAGGTCGCCGGGGTGTTTCTCGGCGCCGACTTCATCACCGTGACCAAAGACGGCGATGGTGACTGGTATCAGCTGAAGCCGGCGATCCTCGCCGCGATCATGGAGCATTTCACGGCCGGCCGGCCGGTGCTGCTGGCCGGCAGCGAAGCGGCGCCGGCGGGCGCCGAGGAAGAAGACGACGAAATCGTCTCGCAGATCAAAGAGCTGATCGAGACCCGCGTGCGCCCCGCCGTGGCGCAGGATGGCGGCGACATCATCTTCCACGATTTCGAGGACGGAATCGTCTATCTGCACATGCAGGGCTCGTGCTCGGGCTGCCCGAGTTCGACCGCGACCTTGAAGGCCGGGATCGAGAACATGCTGCGCCACTACATTCCCGAGGTCGTCGCGGTCCAAGCGGTCTGATTTCCACGGGCGAGCATCGGCGCAGCGAGCGGTCGTCACTCCGCCAGCCCTTCGTCCTGGCGCTCGATACGGCGGGGTCGGCCTGCTCGGTCGCGGTCGCCGCCGGCGATCGGGTGCTCGGCGTGGAATGCGAGGCGATGGCGCACGGTCAGGCCGAGGCGCTGCTGCCGATGGTCGAAACGGCGATGCGCCGGGCGGGGCTGCCGGCTGCGGTGCTTGATTTCGCCGCGGCGACGGTCGGGCCCGGCAGCTTCACCGGCATCCGCGTCGGGCTCGCCGCCGCACACGGGATCGCGCTCGCGCTCGACATACCGCTGTTCGGCGTGACTGCCTTCGAGGCGGTTGCCGCCTCGGTTCCGCTCGATCGCGACGACGGCAGACGCGTTCTCCTCGCCGCGCTCGAAAGCCGCCGCGCGGATCTCTACGTCCAGCTTTTCGACGGCGCGCGGCGTCAGCTCGGGCCGCCCGCGGCGGTCATGCCCGCCGCGCTCGCCGCCTGGGTGAATCGCGGCGTCGGCGCGGCGCCGCTCCTGATCGCCGGCGATGCGGCGGAGCGCGCCGCCGGCGCGCTTGCCCGGCGCCCGCGCATCGAGGTCGCCACCAACCCGCCGCCCGCCGTCATCGGCGTTCTCTCCGCCGCGCTCGGCCGCTGGCGGCAGGGCGGGCGTGGCGGCGCGGCGCGGCCGTTCTATCTGCGCCCGCCGGCTGTGACCCTGGCACATGGGCGCCCCGCCCCCACCGGGCCGTGACCGGCCGGCATGCGGCCGGCCGTCTCGAACCGCTGACGCCGGCCGCCGCCGGCCCGCTGGCGCTGCCGCTCTCGCTGCTGCACCGCGCCTGCTTTCCCGAGGACCCCTGGGACCCGTCGGCGATTTCCGCGATTCTCGGCATCCCCGGATTTTTCGGCCGGATCGCCTGGCGGGATGACGAGCCCGCCGGGTTCGCCTTCGCCGTCGATCTTGGCGGGGAATGCGAGATTCTGGCGCTCGGGGTCGTGCCTGGCCGGCGGCGGGCGGGGCTCGGCTCAGCGCTGCTCGATTCGATCGGCGGCGAGGCACGCGGTCGCGGCGCGCGGAGCCTCGTCCTCGAAGTGGCGGCGGACAATGCCGCGGCACGCGCCCTCTATGCCGCAAGCGGGTTTGTCCCGGTCGGCAGAAGACGGAATTATTATCGGCGGGCCGGGCCTCCGGTGGATGCGCTGATACTGCGCCTGATGCTCGCCGGCTCTGCGCTATCCATCTGAATTCGCAGCACTCGACACTTTCGTTTCGCCGTGCTCGCCGGGCCGCCTGTTCTTTCCCGCCGGACGCGGAATTTGAAGAGATCGGTCGTTAAACGGATTGCCTTTCCGCAGATTGTTACTTATATCCGGAGAACAGACATACAGTGGGACCATCGCAATGAACAACTCTGGACAAGCCGGCGACTTGCTGGCGCTGACGACGGAAATCGTGGCCGCGCACGTTTCCAACAATACGGTGTCGGTGGGCGATCTGCCTCAGCTGATCCACCAAGTCTACAATTCGCTGGCCAATATCGGGAATGTCCCGGCGCCGCCGGCAGAGCGGCCGCAACCGGCGGTTCCGATCAAGAAATCGGTCAACGCGGATTACCTCGTCTGCTTGGAGGACGGCAAGCATCTGAAAATGCTGAAGCGGCATCTGAAGACCGCGTACAACATGACGCCCGAGAGCTACCGCGAGCGCTGGGGGCTGGCCGCCGATTATCCGATGGTGGCGCCCAATTATGCGCGCCAGCGCAGCCGGCTCGCCAAGGAGATCGGTCTCGGCACCAGGGCGCGGCAGCCGCGGATGTGAGAGCCGCCGCGCTCGGCGCGGCAGCGCAGTTCTGGCAGCCGGGCTTCCCTGCGGGAATCGCATCCGCGTTGTAGGCGCGGGAGAGGTGTTGGGGTATAGTGCCTGCCGACCGCCCCGCCATGACGGAGATGCGATGATCTCGCGGCTGGAGCAGCTCTGCCTCGACAAGGGCCTCAAGATGACCGAGCAGCGTCGGACGATCGCCCGCGTGCTGTCGGAATCGGCCGATCATCCCGATGTCGAGCAGGTTTATCGGCGTGCCACCGCGGTCGATCCCCATATCAGCATCGCCACGGTCTACCGGACCGTGCGGCTCTTCGAAGAAGCGAACATTCTGGCGCGCCACGATTTCGGCGATGGCCGCTCGCGCTACGAGGAGATGCCGAGCGCACATCACGACCACCTGATCGACCTGCAATCGGGCCGCGTGATCGAGTTCCGCAACGAGGAGATCGAAAAGCTCCAGCTCGCCGTCGCCGATCAGCTCGGCTACGAGCTCGTCGGGCATCGACTCGAGCTCTACGCCGTGCCGCGCGGGCGCAAGCGTCCGCCCGAGACGGAATGAGGCGCCCATATCGGTCCGATCGGCCTCGGCGCCTGCGGTCGCTGCCGCATCGGCCGCAACCGGGCGCAGGCAGTCCCCGCTCCGATCCCGGTGCCACGGCGTGATCGACAGCATCGCCGCCGCGCCGTCCGTGCTGCCGATCGCGCCCGAGGCCGGCCGCGACAGGGGCCGGATCGTCGATATCGCGGCCGGCCGGCTGCGGGTCCGGCTCGCCGAGACGGCGGCCGACATCGATGCGGCGCAGGCGCTGCGCTACCGGATCTTTTACGAAAAGCTGGGTGCGCGGCCGCTTGCCGGGGTGGCCCGTCGGCATCGCGACATCGACCGCTTCGACGGCGATTGCGACCACCTTCTCGTCCTCGACCACCGTCGCGGCACGGGTTCGGAGACGGTGGTCGGCACCTATCGGCTGATCCGCCGCGCCGCGGCTGCGCGGCTCGGCAGCTTTTATTCCGCTGCCGAATACGACATCGCCCCGCTCGTCGCCTGCCCGGGCGAGATCCTCGAGCTCGGCCGCTCCTGCGTCGATGCCGCCTACCGCCAGCGCGGAGCGATGCAGCTCTTATGGAGCGGGATCGCGGCCTATGTCTTTCATTACGACATCGCCCTGATGTTCGGCTGCGCCAGCCTGCCGGGCACCGATCCCGATGCCCTCGCGGTGCCGCTCTCCTATCTGCGGCACCATCATCTGGCGCCGCCTGCATTGCGCCCGCGCGCGCTGGCCCACCGCTATATCGACATGGCCCGGCTGCCGCCTGCCGCATTCGATCCGGCGGCGGCACTCGCCGCGCTGCCGCCGTTGATCAAAGGCTATCTGCGCCTGGGCGGGTTCGTCGGTGACGGTGCGGTCATCGACGACCAATTCAACACCACCGATGTCTGCGTCGTCGTCAGGACCGATCTCGTCGCCGACAAGTATTCGCGTCACTACGAACGGCGGGCCAAGCCAGCCTGCGCCGACGAAGCCTGTGCCGACGAAGCCTGGGCCAAAGACGCATGGACATGACTGCATGGGCTCATCGACGCTGAGGATCGCGCGCCTCTCCCTCTATCTCGCCTGGACCTTGAGCATGATGCCGGTGCAGGGGGCAGGTCTTCTGATGCGCTGTCGATGGGCGGGCGCCTTGCCGGCCTTTTACCACCGCTGGTGCTGCCATATCCTCGGCTTTCGCGTGCGCACGATCGGGGCGCCGACCGCCGGCCGCCCGGCGCTGTTTGCCGCGAACCATATCTCCTACACCGACATCACCGTGCTGGGCTCGCTGATCGCCGGTTCCTTTGTCGCCAAGGCCGAGGTCGCGGCCTGGCCGTTCTTTGGCTGGCTCGCCAGATTGCAGCGCACCGTCTTCGTCGACCGGCGCGTGCGCAGCACGCCCTCGCAGCGCGATGCGATCGGCGAGCGGCTGGCCGCCGGCGACGCGCTGATCCTGTTTCCCGAAGGAACGAGCGGCGACGGCGCCCGCGTGCTGCCGTTCAAGAGCGCGCTGTTCAGCGCCGTCGAAGGAGGCGAGGCCGGTCCGGTCGTCGTGCAGCCGGTGTCGATCGCCTATACGAGGCTCGACGGGATACCGCTCGGCCGACTCTATCGTCCGTTCTTCGCCTGGTATGGCGCCATCGATCTGGCGCCGCATCTGTGGAGCATGGTCGGCCTCGGCACGGTGGAGGTGGTGGTCGAGTTCCATCCGCCGACCTTTCTCGCCGATTGCGGATCGCGCAAGGAGCTTGCCCGATACTGTTACGCGCGGATCGCCGGCGGGGTCGCCGCCGCCATCTCGGGCCGGCCGCAGCCGGTGCCGGAGCCGCCAACCGCCGGCGCGGCCGCGCCGCATGAGGTCTCGGCGGCGGTTCGGGGGGCAATCGCCGGATGACGAAACCAGTGTCAACGGGAAAACGGTGCAGGACGTGACCAAGCGCGTCTTTATCATGACCTATGGCTGCCAGATGAACGTCTACGATTCGGCCCGCATGGCCGAATTGCTGGCACCGCTCGGCTATGCCCGGTCGGCGGCGGCGGAGGATGCCGACCTGGTGATCCTGAACACCTGCCACATTCGCGAAAAGGCCGCGGAGAAGGTGTTTTCCGAACTCGGCAAGATCCGCCGGCTGAAACTGCGCAAGGCGCGGCAGGGCGGCCGGATGACGATCGCCGTCGCCGGCTGCGTCGCCCAGGCCGAGGGGGCCGAGATCCGGCGCCGCGCACCCTATGTCGACCTCGTCTTTGGTCCGCAGACCTATCATCTGCTGCCCGAGCTGATCGCGCGCGCGGCCCGCTCGCCCGCGGGCGTCGTCGAGACCAGCTTTCCCGCCGAGCCCAAATTCGATTCGCTGCCGCAATCCCGTCCGGGGCAGGGGCCGAGCGCCTTTCTGACCGTGCAGGAAGGGTGCGACAAGTTCTGCACCTTCTGCGTCGTGCCCTATACCCGCGGCGCCGAATATTCGCGTCCGGCGGCGCAGATCCTCGCCGAGGCGCGCGGGCTCGTCGGTTCCGGAGCGCGCGAGATCACGCTCCTCGGCCAGAACGTCAACGCCTATCACGGCGACGGCCCCGACGGCCGGGAATGGGGTCTGGCGGACCTCGTGCGCGCCCTGGCCGAGATCCCGTCCCTCGACCGCATCCGCTACACCACCTCGCACCCGCGCGATGTCGATGACGGGCTGATCGCGGCGCATCGCGACGTGCCGCAGCTGATGCCGTTTCTGCATCTGCCGGTGCAGAGCGGCTCCGACCATGTGCTGGCGGCGATGAACCGGCGCCATACCGCCGGCCAATACCGGCGGATCGTCGAGCGGCTGCGCACCGCGCGCCCGGATATCGCGCTCTCCTCCGATCTGATCGTCGGATTTCCGGGCGAGAGCGACGCGGATTTCCGGGCGACCCTCGACCTCGTCGGCGAGATCGGTTTCGCCCAGGCGTTTTCGTTCAAATATTCGCCGCGCCCCGGCACCCCGGCGGCGTCCGCCGCGGACCAGGTCCCGGACGACGGTAAAGTCCGAGCGCCTGGCCGCGTTGCAGGCATTGCTGGCGCGGCAGCAGCGCGAGTTCAACGCGGCCTGCATCGGCCGCGTCCTGCCCGTGCTGTTGGAAAAGCCGGGCCGCCATGACGGCCAGCTCGTCGGCCGCAGCCCCTATCTGCAAAGCGTCCATGTCACGGCCGAACCGCACCAGATCGGCGGCATTGTCCCGGCCCTGATCTCGGCGGCTGGCGCGAACAGCCTGTCCGGGACCCTCGCGGCATGACCGGGCTCCCTTCCGACATCGTCGGCGGCCGGCCCGGCGAAGGGCGCACCCAGATCGAATTCGACGACAATCTGCTGCTCCCGCTGCTCTACGGCGAGCGCGACCAGCATCTCGACCGGCTCGAGCGGCAGCTCGGCGTTTCCGTCGTCACCCGCGGCAACCGGCTGGCGATCTCCGGCCCGGCTTCGGCGACGGAGGCGGCGCACCTCGCTTTGTCGCGGCTCTACGACCGGCTGAAGCGCGGCCAGGAGATCGATCCGCCGGCGGTCGAAGCCGCGATCCGGCTTGCCGAGGCCGAGCTCGGCGACAAGAGCCTGAGCCTGTGGCTCGAGGACGCCGCGTTCCGTACCCGCAAGCGCCGCATCGCCGCGCGCTCGTCGGGACAGGCCGCCTACATCAAGGCGTTGCGCGAGAACGACCTGGTCTTCGGGCTGGGGCCGGCCGGCACCGGCAAGACCTATCTCGCGGTCGCTGCCGCGGTCGACCTGCTGATGACCGGCCGGGTCGAGCGGATCATCCTGTCGCGGCCGGCGGTCGAGGCCGGCGAGCGGCTGGGCTTTCTGCCGGGCGATCTGCGCGACAAGGTCGACCCCTATCTGCGGCCGATCTTCGACGCGCTCAACGACATGCTGCCGGCCGATCAGCTCGCCCGCCGGCTCGGCACCGGCGAGATCGAGGTGGCGCCGCTCGCCTTCATGCGCGGACGCACGCTGTCGCGGGCCTTCGTCATCCTCGACGAGGCGCAGAACACGACGCCGGTGCAGATGAAGATGTTCCTGACCCGGCTCGGCGAAGCCTCGCGCATGGTCGTGACCGGCGATCCGACCCAGATCGACCTGCCGGCGGGCGCCCGGTCGGGGCTCGCCGAGGCGCTCGAAACCCTGGCTGGGATCGACGGGATCGCCGCCGTGCGGTTTACCGACCGCGATGTCGTGCGGCACGATCTGGTCGCCCGCATCGTGCGCGCCTACGAGGCGCGCGAGCGCGCGCTGCGAGCCGGCGAGGCATGATGGAACCGGCCGCCGCGATCGACATCGCCGCGCCCTGCGCCCTTTGGCGCCGGGCCTGCCCGCAGGCCGAGGAACTCGTGCGCCAGGCCGCCCATCTGGCGCTGGCGCGCGGCCTGGCGGCGCCGGGGGTGGGGCTGGCGCTGGCCGGGCAGCCGATCGAGCTCGGCATCAGCCTCGCCGACGACCGCCGGCAGCGGCGGCTCAACCGCGCCTACCGCGGCCGCGACCTGCCGACGAACGTGCTTGCCTTCCCGGCCTGGGAGCCGGGGAGCCGCCCGCCGCCCGAAGCGCCGCTGCTGCTCGGCGATGTCGTGCTCGCCTTCGAGACCGTCGCGCGCGAGGCGGACGAGCAGAAGAAGCCGCTTGCCGATCATCTGCGCCACCTGACCGTGCACGGCGTCCTTCATTTGCTCGGCTATGATCACGGTACGCCGGCCGAGGCGGCGGCGATGGAATCGCTCGAAACCGCTATACTGCGAAATCTGGGGGTGCCGGACCCCTATCGCGATACCATGTGACGGTCAACCGCAAGCCTGTTTCTCGATGACCGACCCCGAGCCGCCGGCAACCGGCGGCCACCCCGACCGCGATTGGTCTTTCGCGCGCCTGCGTCACTTTCTTCGGCTGATCAGACGGCCGCGCAACGGCGAAGCCTTGCGCGAAACCATCGACGAAATGATCGAGGAACCGCCGGCTGACGGGCCGGACCCGTTCAGCGCGCATGAGCGCGTGCTGATCGGCAATGTTCTGAAGGTGCACGACCGGACCGCCGGCGACGCGATGGTGCCGCGGGTCGACATCGTCGCGCTCGATGTCGAGACGCCGTTCGCCGAGGCGGTCGAATACGTGGTCGAGCAGGGCCATTCGCGCATGCCGGTCTATCGCGAGACGCTCGACGACGTGATCGGTTTCATCCATGTCAAGGATGTGCTGGCGCCTGTCGCCCGGCGGCGCGAGACAAAGCTCGCCCCGATCCTGCGCAAGGTGCTGTTCGTCGCCCCGTCGGTGCCGATCCTCGATCTCCTGGTGCAGATGCGCCAGGCGCGCACCCATATCGCGATGGTGGTCGACGAATTCGGCGGCATCGACGGGCTGGTGACGATCGAGGACCTGATCGAGGAGATCGTCGGCGAGATCGAGGACGAGCATGACGTGGCCGACGGCCCGCGTCTCGTCGAGCGCAGCGACGGAACCCTGATCGCCGACGCGCGCATCCCGATCGAGGCGCTCGAGGAGCGCCAGGGCATCCGCTTGCGCCCCGCCGGGGACCAGGAAGGGGTCGATACCCTCGGCGGGCTCGTCTCGGCCCTCGCCGGCCGTGTGCCCGGACGCGGCGAGGTCATCGTGCATCCGTCGGGGATCGAGTTCGAGGTGCTCGACGGCGATCCGCGCCGGATCGAGCGGCTGCGCGTCCGCAGCCCCGCGCCGGATGGGTCGAGGCGCCCCGCCGGTGCCTGAAGTCTCGCTCTTCCGCATTCAGCCGGGCGCCCGGATCGAGACGCCGCTGTGCCGTTTGGCTGGTGGGCTGGCGGCGCTTTCGGGTTGGCGCCGCGTCGGCCTCGCCTTTCTGCTGGGCGTCGCCGCCACCGCGGCCTTGCCACCGGTCGATCTGACCCCGCTGCTCTTCATCGCTGTTCCGGGGCTGCTCTGGCTCGACGACGGCAGCGCCGGCCCGGGCGCTTCGTTTCGCCTGGGCTGGGTCTTCGGCTTCGGATTTTTCCTGTCCGGCCTCTACTGGATCGCCGCCGCGCTGTTCGTCGATATCGCCGCCTATTGGTGGCTCGTGCCGATCGCGGCGGCGGGGCTGCCGGCGGCCTTCGCGCTTTATATCGGGCTGGCATTGCTCGCCACCCGCCTCGCCGCCGAATATCTGCGCCTGCCGCCGCCGGCGCGGATCTTCGCCTTTGCCATCCTTTGGACCGCGGCCGAATGGGTCCGCGGCCACGCCTTCACCGGCTTTCCCTGGAACCTGGTCGGCTATGTCTGGTCGGGCGGCTTTCCGGGCGCGATCGCGATATTGCAGAGCGTCGCCTGGGTCGGGATCTACGGACTCGGCTTTGTGACGATCCTCGCCGCGTCGCTGCCGGCCCTGCTCGGGACGCCGTCGCCGCTCCCGATTTCAGCACTGCGGCGCTGGGCGCCGGCGATCGCGGCTTTGCTTCTGGTCCTCGTCCCGGGCGCGGCCGGTGCGATCCGGCTGGCGACCTCGCCGCCTGCCGCCGCCGGCATCTGGCTGCGCATCGTCCAGCCGTCGACGCCGCAGAGCCTGAAATGGGACCCGGCCGCGGCGGCGGCGGATTTTCGCCGGCTGCTCGATCTCAGCGCGGCGCCGGCCAGCCATCCGATCGCCGCGGTGCTGTGGCCCGAGGCGGCAACCCCGTTCTTTCTCGGCCGCGACGCCGCAGCGCGCCGTGCGATCGCCGCGATCGCCCCGGCGCGGGGTTACGTGATCACCGGCGCGCTGCGGGCGAACCCGCCGCCGGGCCCGGTGGTGCAGGTGTGGAACAGCCTCGAGGCGGTCGACGCCGGGGGCGGGATCGTCGCGCGCTACGACAAGGCGCACCTCGTGCCGTTCGGCGAATATGTTCCGTTCCGCGACGTGCTGCCGCTCAAAAAGATCACCGCCGGCACGATCGATCTCAGCGCCGGTCCCGGTCCCGCGACGATCGCGCTGCCGCGGCTGCCCTCGTTCGCCCCGCTGATCTGCTATGAGGTGATCTTCCCCGGCGCGGTCATCGACGAGAGCGACCGTCCTTCCTGGATCCTGAACATCACCAACGATGCCTGGTACGGGCGCAGCTCCGGCCCGTTTCAGCATTTCGCGATCGCTCGCACCCGCGCCGTCGAGGAGGGGTTGCCGCTGGTGCGCGTCGCCAATAACGGGGTCAGCGGCGTGGTCGATGCGTATGGGCGGGTTCCGGCCCGGACCAGTCTCGACGCGGTCGGCTATGCCGATGTCGAACTGCCGGCGCCAGGTGCGCGTACGCCCTATGCCCGCGGGCACGATTGGATACTGGCGGTGTTGTTGCTCGTCGGCGCACTCCCGGTCGCATTCCGGCTGCGTTGACCGCTATGCGGCACTCTAAGGTTGTGCCGGGTTATCTCAGGTTGAAGTGCGCTGTTGACGGGCCGTGCCTGAATAATCTAATAATATCCCACAATCTTATCGAGAAAGCCGACGATCCAACATGGTGACGAACCGCGAGCCCCGACGGCCGGGCCGCCAGAAGGCGGACAAGCCGAACCCGGTCGATATCCATGTCGGCTCCCGCGTCCGGCTGCGCCGCAACATGCTCGGGCTCAGCCAGGAGAAGCTCGGCGAGGCGATCGGCCTGACGTTTCAGCAGGTTCAGAAATACGAGCGCGGCGCCAACCGGATCGGGGCGAGCCGGCTGCACGATCTGAGCCGTGTCCTCGACGTGCCGGTGTCGTTCTTTTTCGACGACATGGATCCGGTCCGCGCGCCGGCGATCCCCGGGGGCTTTGCCGAGCCTCCGGCCGAAGCCTTCGATTCCGATCCTCTGCGCAAGCGCGAGACGGTCGAGCTGGTCAGCGCTTATTACCGGATCGACGATCCCGTCGTCCGCCGGCGCCTGTTCGATCTCGCCAAAGCCCTGGCGGCCGGCGGCGAACGCCCGCCGGCGACATAGCCCGTCGCGCCGCGGGCGCCCGCCTTGGCAGCGAGATCCGGCTTGACGCCAACGCTGCCAGACTTCATCAACGGCGCGGGTGGGTTTCTCTGTCGTATGGAAATTTTAAGGAGGGGCGGTCCCGTGGCCAAACGCGACTTCGTGTTCACCAGCGAATCCGTGTCGGAAGGCCATCCCGACAAAATCTGCGATCGAATCTCGGATGCCGTGGTCGATACCTATCTGACGGCCGACCCGCAGGCGCGTTGCGGCGTCGAGACCTTGGTGACGACCAACCGTGTCGTGCTCGCCGGCGAGACCCGCGGGCCTAAATCGATCAGCGGCGAACAGCTGATCGAGGTCGCCCGCAGGGCGATCCGCGAGATCGGCTACGAGCAGGACAATTTCCACTGGCAGCGCGCGACGATCGATTGCCACATCCACAACCAGTCGAGCGATATCGCGCAGGGCGTCGATGCCGCGGGCAACAAGGACGAGGGTGCCGGCGACCAGGGCATGATGTTCGGGTTTGCCTGCGGCGACACGCCGGAGCTGATGCCGGCGCCGATCTTTTACGCGCACAAGATCCTGCGCGCGCTGTCCGAGGCGCGCCATGCCGGCCGGACGCCGCAGCTCGGTCCGGATTCGAAAAGCCAGGTGACGCTGCGGTATGTCGACGGCAAACCGGTGCACGTGGCAAAGCTCGTCGTCTCGATCCAGCACTCCGACCAGATCGACGACCGGCAGGTGCGCGAGATCGTCCGCCCCTTCGTGCGCGACAGCCTGCCCGACGGGTGGATGTGCGACGAGGAGAATTTTCTCGTCAATCCGACCGGCCGCTTCGTCATCGGCGGGCCGGACGGCGATGCCGGCGTGACCGGCCGCAAGATCATCGTCGACACCTATGGCGGCTGGGCGCCGCATGGCGGCGGCGCGTTTTCCGGCAAGGACCCGACCAAGGTCGACCGCTCGGCCGCCTATGCTGCGCGCTACCTCGCAAAGAATGTCGTCGCCGCCGGGCTCGCCGATCATTGCACGATCCAGGTCGCTTATGCGATCGGCGTCGCCAAACCGCTGTCCTTCTATGTGACGACGGACGGCGCGGTCGACGAGGGCAAGCTGACGCGGGTGCTCAACGAGCTGATGGACCTGTCGCCGCGCGGCATCCGCACCCATCTCGGCCTGAACCAGCCGATCTATACGCGCACCTCCGCCTATGGCCATTTCGGCCGAACGCCGGAGCCCGATGGCGGCTTTTCCTGGGAGCGGCTCGACCTCGTCGACGAATTGCGCCGCGCGTTCTGACCCCTTGACGATGGCCGGACGGCGGCTGGTCTACGGACGCCGCCGGGGACGGAAGCTGCGGCCGGGCCAACGGGTCTTGACCGACGGGTTGCTGCCGCGGCTGGCCTTCGACCTGCCGGCGTCCGGCCTGCTCGACCCGCGCGCCCTTTTCGACGGTACGCCGCCCCGGATCTGGCTCGAAATCGGCTTTGGCGGCGGCGAGCATCTCGCCCGGCAGGCCGAACGCGATCCCGAGACGGGGCTTATCGGCTGCGAGGTGTTCGAGAACGGGATCGCCCGGCTGCTCGGCCACATCGAGCGTTGCCGCCTCGGCAACATCCGCCTCTTTATCGACGATGCACGGCTGCTGATCGAGCAGCTGACGCAAGCGTCGATCGATCGTGTCTTCATCCTGTTTCCCGACCCGTGGCCGAAGCGCCGGCACCGCAAGCGCCGGATCGTGTCGCGCGAAACTCTCGACGGCCTGGCCCGGATCATGACCGACGGCGCCGAACTGCGTCTCGCCAGCGACGATCGCGACTATCTCGGTGCGATGCTCGAAGAGGTTACCGGCCACCCCGATTTCGTGTGGCCGGCGCGACGCGCTGCGGATTGGCGCGAACGCCCGGCGGATTGGCCGCCGACGCGTTATGAGGAAAAGGCGCGCGCCGCCGGCCGCCGGCCCGTCTTCCTGCGGGTTTTGCGGCTGCCGCGGAGGGCGGCTCCGGTCAGCCGAGAACGCGGATAAGGCGCAGGACGGCCGGCCGGGCGAGGCGATCGGCTGCCGGCCCCGCTTCCCCTTGTCTGCCTGGGCCAGCATCAGCCGAGTGAAGGGCATGGCGAGCGCCGTGCTGACAACCGCCATGACGATCAGCGCCGAGAACACTACCTGACGACGTCGCTACGGGCGCTCAACCGACGTGGGATGCTACAGCACCGACAGCACCGCCGCGGGCGGGCGGCCGAGGGCGGCCTTGCTGCCCGAGATCACGATCGGCCGCTCGATGACGATCGGATTTGCGACCATGGCCGCGATCAGCGCGTCTTCCGACAATGCCTTGGGGTCGATGCCGGCGGCGGCGGCTTCCTTTTTGCGCACCAGCTTTGCCGCCGGCATTTTGAGCTGGCCGAGGATTTTCTTCAGCTCGGCCGCCGTGGGCGGTGTCTTCAGATATTCGACGATGTCCGGCTCGACGCCCTTTTCGCGCAGCAGTGCCAAGGTCTTGCGCGACGTGTTGCAGCGCGGGTTGTGATACATCGTCACCGGCATTTGCGTCCTCCGTGCGGGTCCGCGGAAAACTCCGGTGCGCAACATAGCAGGCCCCGGCGCCGGAGGCCTTTAAATCCGGCCGGGCCGGGACGAAGTAGGGCCGGGAGCGTTGTCTCAGGGTCGAGCGCAGCCGCTCATCAAAGGAGAGTGCCGATGCCGGATCATGTCTACAGGATCATCGAGGTCGCGGGCTCCTCGGAGAAAAGCATCGAGGAAGCGATCCAGAATGCCGTCGGCCGCGCCTCGCGCACCCTGCGGCAGGTCGGCTGGTTCGAGGTCTTGCAGACCCGCGGCCATGTCGAAGACGGCAAGGTCGCCCATTATCAGGTGATCCTCAAAGTCGGGTTCACACTCGACGACGAGTGACCCGTAGCGGCGGGCCGGCCGCCGCGCGGCGATCCTCAGGGGCGGGCGCGGGCAGCCAGCGCCGCGGCCACTCCGGTCAGCGCCGAAACCACGCCGGCCAGGCGAAAGGTGGCGCGAAAGGCGGTCAGGAAGCCCGCGGCCGCATCGTTTCCGTGGGCCTGCGCGGCGGCCGTGACGGCGTGGAAGACGAGCGTCAGCAAGGTTGCTCCGCCGACGATGCCAAGCGTGCGGGTCAGCATCGCCAGGCTGCCGGCGATGCCGCGATGCTGCCGCGGGATCGTCCCCATCACCACATCCGTATAGGCGACCTGAAACAGGCCCGCGCCGAACCCTTGCAGCAATAGGGCCGAAACGATCGCGATGGTCTGTCCGGGCGCGCCGGCGTCCCAGCTGCCGATCAGGATCAATCCCGCGCCGCCGAGCAACCCGCCGAGCAAGGCCACGCGCCCCGCCGGGATTCGCTCGATCATCCGCCCGGCGATCGGCGATGCCGCCATCATCCCGGCAAAAGACAGCGCCAGCACGGCACCCGCCATCGCCAGCGGCAGCCCGGTGAAACGCACCAGATAGTAGGGCACGAACAGCAACACCGAAAAGCCGGTCAGATAGATCAGCACGCTGGCGAAATTGATGAAGGCGAAGCCGGCGATCCGAAAAACGTCGAGGTTGACGATCGGCCGGGCGACGCGGCGCTCCCAGCGGGAAAAGCCGAAAAGGCTGGCGATCGCCACCGCGCTCAGCGGCAGGGCGAGCCAGTCGCGCCGGCCGAAATGCTGGAACTCGTTCAGCGCCAGCAGCAGCGTGCTGATCCCCAGCGCCAACAGAACGGCGCCGAGGATGTCGAGCGGCTCGCGCGCTCCCGGACGCGGTGCCGCCGGCAATCCCCTCAGAAGCAACAGCGCGGTCAGCGCGATCGGGGCGCGGAACCAGAACACCGCCGGCCAGCCCCAATGCTGGACCAGCACTCCGCCGACCAGCGGCCCGGCGGCCGAGCCGACCGCGAACATCATCGTGAACGCAGCCACGGCGCGGGCCCGCCGCTCTTCGGGAAAGAGGCCGGTCACCAGCGCCGGCGCGACGCTGATCACCAGCCCGGCCCCGATCCCCTGCAAAAACCGGAAGAACAGCAGCCAGCCATAAGCCGGGGCCGCGGCGCAGAGCAGGAAGGCGGCGACGCTCCAGCCGAGCCCGGCGCGAAACACCCGGCCATGGCTGAAGATGTCGCCGACCCGGCCGAAGGCGAGCAGCAGGCTGGCATAGGTCAGGACGTAGCAGATGACCAGCCATTGGATCATCGGCAGCGGAAAGCCGAAGCTTTTGGTGATGTCGGGAAAGGCGATGTTGACCGCGGTGTCGAGCGGCACGATCGACGTACCCAGACCGACCAGCAGCAGCCGAAGCCATTGCCCGGCCGTCATCGCCGGTCGCGCTCCAGGGACACGCCGGCAGTGCTACGCGGCTGAGCCGTCAGGGCGGGTCAGGCCGCATCGAGCCACGCCTTCAGCGCCGCCGCGGTCTCGTCGAGCGCCGGGGCGGCAGCCCGGATGATCTTGCCCATCATCAGGAAGCCGTGGATCTGGTCGGGCATATGAAGGTGGCGGACGGCGACGCCGTGATCCTGCAGCCGCCTCGCATAGGCGATGCCTTCGTCGCCGAGCGGGTCGAAGCCGGCGGTCAGGACAAAAGCCGGCGCGACACCGGAGAGATCGGCGGCGCAGAACGGCGAGGCGCGCCAATCCGCCACATCCTGCGGCCCGCGCAGATACTGCTCGGAAAACCAGCGCATCGTCGCCTCGGTCAGCAGATAGCCTTCGGCGAAGCGCGCGTGGGATTGGTGCCGGCTCGCATCGAAATCGACGGCCGGGTAAAGCAATAGCTGGCAGCGCAGAAGCGGCATGCCCCGATCGCGGGCCAGCAGGGCGACCACCGCGGCGAGGTTGCCGCCGGCGCTGTCGCCGCCGATCGCGAGCCGGCCGCCGTCGATGCCGAGCGCCGCGCCGCTGTCGGCGACCCATTGCGTCGCGGCGAAGCAATCCTCGACCGCCGCCGGGAATTTGTGCTCGGGCGCCAGGCGATAATCGACCGATACGACGGCGCAGCGGGCGGCATTGGCGAGATGGCGGCACATACCGTCATGGCTGTCGAGATCGCCGATCACCCAGCCGCCGCCATGGAAGAACAGCAGCGCCGGCAGGACCGTCTCCGGGGTGGTCCCGGCAGGGCGGTAGAGGCGCAGCGGAAGGGCGCCGCCATCGGACCGCGGCGCCGCCAGCGCACGGATTTCGGCGACCGGCTGCGGCTCCGGCGCCAGCACCTCGCGGCTGGCGAGAAAGAAGGCACGCGCCTGCGCCGGGCTCAGCTTCTCGTAGGGCGGGCGCCCGGACAGGCGGACCAGTTCGACAACTCGCCCGGCATCGTGATCGAGCGCCATCGCCAACTCCTCATCCATTGGAATTCGCGCATTGTAGAGAGCGCCGGCCGATGCGCGCCAGATGCCGTGCGGCGGACGCAGAAAAGCCCCGGCCGGGGGAGGCCGGGGCTTCTGCCGCCTGCGGGTTGCCCTTCCGACAGGAGGAACCGCATCGTTGGGGGGACATGAACGATGCAGACAACATCTTGTGAGAAATCGGGTTCAGTTGCAATTCATATTTGAAGAATTAACTACGAATTGCTGGTATTCGTGCCGCCGATGCCGGCGGCGCCAAGGCTGAGCCGCCCTCTTGCGGCAGCCAGCTCTGCCTCGTCCCAATAGCCGATCAGGATGCCGGAGCGGAGCTGCCGGCCCTCGGCATAGGCGGCGATCTTCCGGTCGGGCATCGTGATGCGGTTGTGGTCGCGCAGAGCCCAGTCGAGCAATGCCTCGCGCAACCGTGCCCGCTCGGCCTCGAAGCGGGGATCGGCGCCGAGATCGTGAAATTCCTGCGGGTCGGTGACGAGATCGAACAGCAGCGGCCGGAAGCCCGTCGCATGGACATATTTCCAATGTCCATCGAACACCATGAACAGCCGGCAATCGCCGATCGGCTGGTCCAGGGCGAGGCGGGCTTCGAGCATCGCGTAATCGTATTCCGAGAACACGTGATGCCGCCATTCGGCCGGCCTTGCGCCATGCAGCAGCGGCAGCAGCGAACGGCCTTCGACGACATGCGGCTTCGGCACGCCGCCGAAATATTCGACGAAGGTCGGCGCCAGATCGATGGCCTCGACCAGCGCTTCGGACACCGTGCCGCGCGTGGCGTCGGCTGCCGGCAGCGGGTCGGCGACAATCAGCGGCACCTTGACCGCGCAGTCGTGGAAAAAATCCTTCTCTCCGAGCCAGTGATCGCCGAGGTAATCGCCGTGGTCGGAAGTGAAGACGATCATCGTGTTGCTGGCGAGGCCGCGCTCGTCGAGAAAGCGGAACAGCAGGCCGAGCTGATCGTCGATCTGCTTGATCAGGCCCATATAGGCCGGAATGATTCGGGCGCGGACCTCGTCGCGGGCAAAGTTGCGCGACGGCCGCAGCGCCATCATCGCGCGATAGACCGGGTGCGGGTCGGCGCGCTCGTTTTCGGATCGAGCCGCCGGCAATACGTCGGCGGCGCCGTATATCGCGTGATAGGGCGGCGGCACGATATAGGGCCAATGCGGCTTGATATAGGAGAGATGCAGGCACCAGGGCCGGCCGTCCCTTGCCGCAGCGTCGATGAAGGCCATCGCGCGGCGGGTGATGTAGGGGGTCTCGGAATGCTCCTCGGGGATGCGGGCGGGCTTGTCGGCATGGGCAAGAAGCCAGCCGCTCAGCACCTCGCCGTTGGCGCCTTGGGCGGAATTCGCCCATTCCTCCCACGGGTTGGCCGCATCGAAGCCGTGCCCGCGCAGATAGGAATCATAAAGCGGCCGCGGCCGTCCCGCGGGATGCAGCCCGTCGTCGCGCTCGAACGGCTCGAAACCGCATTGCGAGAGATGCCCGCCGATGATCGAGGCCGGATCGATGCCGAGCCGCGCCATCCCCTCCGTATCGGCGGCCATATGGGTCTTGCCGACCAACACGTTGCGGACGCCGATTTCCTTCAGGTGGTCGCCCAGGGTCGGCTCGCCGGCGCGCAGCGGAAAGCCGTTCCAGTTGGCGCCGTGCGAGCGCATGTAGCGGCCGGTGTAAAAGCTCATGCGCGACGGCCCGCAGACCGGCGACTGCACATAGGCGCGGGTAAAGCGCACCCCGCGCGCCGCCAGCGCGTCGAGGTTCGGGGTCGCGAGGCGCGGATGGCCGTAGCAGCCGAGATAATCGAAACGCAGCTGGTCGCACATGATGAACAGGATGTTCCGGTCGGCCACAGACGGGCTCCTCACAACGACAATAGATGCGGCAGCCACAGCGAGATTGCCGGGATGTAGGTTACCAGCATCAGCACCGCGAACATGACCGCGTAAAAGGGCCAGATCTCGCGCACGACCTCCTCGATGCGGACTCGGCCCACGGCGCAGCCGACGAACAGGATCGAGCCGACCGGCGGATGGCACAGCCCGATGCCGAGGTTCAGCAGCATGATCATGCCGAAATGCACCGGGTCGACGCCGAACTTCATGACCACCGGCAGGAGGATCGGTGTGACGATCAGGATCGACGGCGCCATGTCGAGGACGCAGCCGAGCGCCAGCAGCAGGATGTTGATCAGGAACAGGATCACATATTTGTCGCTCGAAAAGGTCAGCAGCAGCGCGGTGATCCGTGCCGGCACCTGCATCAAGGCCATGACGTAGCCGACGCTGGCGGCGAAGGCGATCAGGGTCATGACCATCGCCACCGTGCGCATCGTGCGGTGGATCAGCAGCGGCAGGTCGCGCCAGCGATAGTCGCGATAGACGAACATCGTGACGAAAAAGGCCCACAGGCAGGCGACCGCACCCGCCTCGACCGCGGTGAAGACGCCGCCCAATATGCCGCCCAGAATGATCACGAGGGTGACGAGGCCCCAGAAGGCGTCCAATGCGGTGCCGATCGCCTGGCGCAGCGGCACGGCCTCGCCGCGCGGGTGGCCGTTGCGATAGGCGAGGACGAGGCACAGCACGATCAGCGAAGCGCCGAGCAGCAGGCCCGGCGCCACCCCGGCCATGAACAGGCTGATGACCGAGATCGTGCCGCCGGTCGCCAGCGAATAGATCACGGCGTTGTGGCTCGGCGGCACGAGCAAGGCCTGGACCGAGGCGCTGATCGTCACATTGGTGGCGAAGATTCGCGGATAGCCGGCCTGTTCCATCTGCGGGATCATCACCGAGCCGATCGCCGAGGTGTCGGCCACCGCCGAGCCGGAGATCCCGCTCAAAAAAGTGGTGGCGAGGACGTTGACCGCCGACAGCCCGCCGCGCACCCGGACCATGCCGACCAGCACATTGGCGAAGGCGACGAGGCGGCGCGCCATGCCGCCTTCGGCCATGATCGCGCCGGCCAATACGAAAAACGGGATCGTCAGCATCGCGAATTTGCTGACCCCGCTCGACACCTGCAGCATGACCGCTTCGAGCGGGATGCCGATCCACCAGGCGCCGGCGAGCGCCGCGAGCCCGAGCGCATAGGCGATCGGGACGCCGAGCGCGATGCCGATAAAGAGGGTGCCGATGACGATCAGGATGTCCATCGGCGGCGCCTGCGGCCGGGTCAGTCGAGGGCGATATGCGGCGGGCGGCCGATCAGCACGCGCTCGACGACGAAAACCAGGGTGATGGCGCCGCCGATCGGGATCGGCAGATAGGTGACGCCGACCGACAGTGCCGGAAACTCGGCGACCGACTGGTGCCAGGTCGTGCCGACGAGGCCGATGCCCCACACCACCATGAACAGGCTCAAGAGCCCAGTCAGCGCCTCGGCGAACAACTCCACCGGGCGCTGCCAGCCGGGCGGCAGCAGCCGCACCAGCACCGAGACGCGCATATGCGCGTCGGCGCGATAGCAGATTGCGGCGCCGATGAAGGTCAGGATCACCGTCAGCAGGATCGCCATCGGCTCGGGCCACGGCGCCGCGCGGTTCAGCACATAGCGGGTATAGACGCCCCACGGAATGACCAGCGAGATCAGCACCAGCGCCGCGCCCGCGACGAAGGCGCAGAGCCGATACAGCGCGTCCATCGCGTTGCGCAATGGCTCCTCACCCCAGCCTTTTCTCCGCGCGCGGAGAAAACGAGGAAGCCGCGGCTCCGGGGTGAGGAACGGAGGCTCCGATATAGGCGGCTTCATCCGGCTCAGTTCACCGCCTGGATCTGTTTGATCAGACCGGCGTATTTGCCGCCGTATTTGTCCCAGACCGGCTTGACCGCCTGCTGGAACGGGGTCTTGTCGGCGATGGTGATGATCTCGATGCCGGCGGCCTTCATCTTGGCCATGGCTTCCGCTTCTTTCGCCTGCCACAGCCGGCGCTCGTCGGCCTGGGCCTCGCGCGCGAGCCTGGCGATCAGCGCCTGGTCGTCCTTGGACAATTTGTCCCAGCTCGGCCGCGAGAACACCAGGATCTCGGGCACGATCAGATGCTCGGTCAAGGTGTAGTATTTGGCGACCTCGTAATGGTGGTCGAAATAAAAGCTCGGCGGGTTGTTCTCGGCGCCGTCGACGACGCCGGTCTGCAAGGCTGCGAACACCTGGTCATAGCCCATCGCCACGCCGTTGCCGCCGAGCGCGGTCATCATGTCGACAAAGATCGGGTTGCCGATGACGCGAATCTTGAGCCCCTTCAAATCGGCGATGCTCCTGATCGGCTTCTTCGTGTCGTAGAAGTTGCGCGCACCAGCATCCATCCAGGCGAGCCCGACGAGATGGGTGTTCGGGTTGTCGGTGACCTTGTCGAGCAATTCCTGGCCGATCGGGCCGTCGATCACCTTCTCCATATGCGCCGTGTTGCGGAACAGGAACGGCAGGTTGAAGACGTTGAGGTCGTCGACGACCGGCCCCAGCGCGCCGACGCTGATGCGGGCGAGCTGGATCGCGCCGATTTGTGCCTGCTCGATCGCCTCCTTCTCGCCGCCGAGTTGCATCGAGGCGTACATCTGGATGGTCAGCCGCCCGCCGGTCGCATCCGCGAGCTTTTTGCCCATGTCCTCGACCGCCTGGACGGTCGGATAGCCTTCGGGATGCACGTCCGACGCCTTGAGGACCATCTTCTCGCCCGCTGCCTCGGCGCCGCCGCCGAAGAGGCCGATCAGCGGCGCGGCAATGCCGAGGCGTATCACGTAGCGTCTGTCGATCACCTGAACCTCCCTGTATTGCTTGTCGATAGTAACGCCGTTTGTCGCGGCATACGGCATGTTTGCCCGCCGGTAGCGGGGAAAGATAACCACGCCTTAATCTTGACCGTCTATCATCCGATGCGTGTTGTGGTCTGCCATCCTGCTCGTATCAAGCGTTTTGTCGACGCCGTTGCCGATGGCGGAAGTGTCGGAGGCGAGGATCGCCGTCTGCTTTGCGCCGGAGCAGGATTGCGCCGGTTTTGCGGTCCGCGCGATCGACGCAGCGCGACGACAGATCCTGGTCGGCGCGTACAATTTGACGGTCGGCTCCGGCATCGTCGAGGCGCTGATCCGCGCAATCGGGCGCGGCATCGATGTGCGGCTGATCGTCGACAAGACGACGCCCTGCGAGCGCAAGGGCGGGGTCGACGCGCTGGCCAGTGCGGGGGCGCCGATCTGGATCGATCGCAGCGTCAGGATCGCACACGCCAAGACGATGGTCATCGACGGCGAGATCACCTTGATGGGATCCTATAATTGGAGCCGGAACGCCGCGCACAACTCCGAAGACCTGAACCGGGTCGTCTCCGCCGCTCTCGCCGCCGATTATGCGGCGCATTGGCGTGACCGCCTCGCCGCCTCGGTGCCTTTCGTCCAGCGCGACGATTGGTGCCGGAAGCGGCCGCGGCATGACGCCCCGGAAGCCGGCCGCTGAGCCCCGCAGAGCCCGCGGCCCTACACGCTGACGAGCTTGCCGGGGTTCATGATGCCGGCTGGGTCGAGAACCTGCTTGATACGGCGCATCAGCTCGATCTCGATGGCCGGCTTGTAATGGGTGATCTCGTCGCGCTTCATCAGCCCGACGCCATGCTCGGCGCTGATCGAGCCGGCGAGCTCGCGCGCGACGCCGTGGACGATGTCGTTGAACTCCTGCCAGCGCGCCAGGTAGGCCGCCTTGTCCATGCCGGCGGGCTGGGTCAGGTTGAAGTGGATGTTGCCGTCGCCGACATGGCCGAAGGCGATCGGGCGGATGCCGGGCAGCCTGTCGCCGACCGCGGCGCTGGCACGGGTGATGAATTCGGCAACCCGGCTGACCGGCACCGAGACGTCGTGCTTGATCGAGCCGGAATAGAGCTGCGCCTCGACGATCGCCTCGCGGATCCGCCACAGCTCCCTTGCCTGCGCCCCGCTCCGGGCGATGACCCCGTCGGCGACCAGCCCCTCGCCGAGCGCGGTTTCGAGCAATCTTTCCATCAGGGCGCGGATGCCGCTCTCGGTCTGGCTCGACGACATTTCGAGCAGCACGTACCAGGGATGGGATGCGGCGAGCGGATCGATCGTGCCGGGGATGTGGGCGAGCGCCAGATCGAGACCGCCGCGCGGGATCAGCTCGAAAGCGGTCAGCTGGTCGGCGGTGGCGGCGCGGGCATGGGCGAACAGGGCCATCGCGTCCGCGATCCGGGCGAGACCGAGAAAGGCCGTCTCGATCTCGCGCGGCTTTGGGAAGAGCTTCACCGTCGCCGCGGTGATGATGCCGAGCGTGCCCTCGCCGCCGATAAAGAGCTGCTTCAGGTCATAGCCGGTGTTGTCCTTGCGCAAGCCCCTGAGACCGTCCCAGATCCGCCCGTCGGGCAGCACGATCTCGACGCCCAGGGTCAGCTCGCGGGTGTTGCCGTAGCGCAAGACGGCGATGCCGCCGGCATTAGTCGACAGATTGCCGCCGATCTGGCAGCTGCCCTCGGCGCCGAGGCTCAGCGGGAACAGCCGGTCGGCCTCCGAGGCGGCCTGCTGCAGATCGGCGAGGATGCAGCCGGCCTCGACCGTCATCGTGAAATTGACCGGGTCGATCGCGCGGATATGGTTCATCCGGCCGAGCGCCAGGACGATGCTGTCCCGGTCCCGCGGCGGCACCCCACCGCCGACGAGCCCGGTATTGCCGCCCTGCGGCACGATCGCCAGCCCGGCCTCGGCGCAGATCCGCACCACCGCCGCGACCTCGGCGGTCGAGGCCGGGCGGACGACGAGACTCGTCGCGCCCCGGTAGAGGCCGCGCGCCTCGACGAGATAGGGCTCCATATCGCCGGGGTCGGCGATCCAGCCCCGCCGGCCGACCGCCGCCTTGATCCGTTCGAGCGCCGCCTCGATCGCCATGATCCGCTCCGTCCGTCGTGTACGGCTATCTATGCGCGATTTCGACAGCGAGCGGCAATTTCGCCGCCGGTCCCGGATTGCTGTTCGCCGCCGGCCGCGAGCGGTGTTCAGGCGAAGCGGTTGGAGCGGGGGAAGCCGGTGGGGACGAGGCGGCCGGCGGTGCCGCGGGCGCCGAGCCAGGGGGTGAGGTCGGGTTCGGTGCGGGTGCGGTTCTCGCCCTGGCGCCATGTGAGGCCGTCGGCGAGGCGAAACACCTTGGCGTCGGCGAGGCCGCCCGATTTGTAGCGCTGCAGGATCACGCCGCGGCCGCGCGTCATCAGCGGGATGTCGTCGAGCCTGACGACCAGCATCCGGCGGTTGTCGCCGACCAGGGCGACCGTGTCGCCGCCTTCGGCCGGCACGCAGATCCGCGCGACCGCACCTTCGGCCGGGGTCAGCACCTGCTTGCCGGCGCGGGTCTGGGCCACCGCCTCCTCGCCGTCGACGACAAAGCCGCGCCCGTCGCTTGCCGCGACCAGCAGTTCCATGCCCGGCCGATAGGGGAACATCGCGACGATGTCGTGCTCGTTCGGCAGATCGACCATCAGCCGCAGCGGCTCACCCTGCCCGCGCCCGCCCGGCAGCCGGTCGATCCCGATCGTGTAGAACCGGCCGTTGGTCGCAAACACGATCAGCCGGTCGGTGGTTTCCGCCGCGACGGCAAAGCGCGGGCCGTCGCCTTCCTTGTATTTCTGCTCCGCGGCCGAGAAATTGTGCCCCTTGACCGCGCGCACCCAGCCCTTTTCCGAGCACAGCACGGTCACCGGCTCGCGCTCGACCATCGCCTCGGCCGGGATCTCGACCGGGGCGGGCGCTTCGGCCAGTGCGGTTCGGCGCCGGCCCAGCGGCGTATCGCCGCCGAACTCGGCGCCGGTCTCGCCGATCTCCTTGGCCACAGCACGCCATTGCCGCCGCTCGCTCGCCAGCAGCCGCGCGAGCCCCGCTTCCTCGGCCGACAGCCCCTCCAGCTCCTTGCGGATCGCAATCTCTTCGAGCCGGCGCAACGAGCGCAGCCGCATGTTGAGGATCGCCTCGACCTGGACCTCGCTCAAATCCCAGCGCGCGATCATCTCGGCCTTCGGGTCGTCGGCCTCGCGGATGATGTGGATCACCTCGTCGAGATTGAGATAGACGACGATCTGCCCGCGCAGGATCTCGATGCGGCGGGCGACTGCGGCGAGCCGGTGGCGGCTGCGGCGCTGCAAGACATCGCGGCGATGGTCGAGGAAGGCCTGCAGCGCCTCCTTCAGGCTCATCACCCGCGGCACGCCGGCGGGGTCGAGGACGTTCAGATTGAGCGGCACCCGGATTTCAAGCTCGGTCAGGCGAAACAGCTGCTCCATCAGCATCTCGGCCTCGACGTTGCGCGACTTCGGTTCGAGGACGAGGCGCACATCCTCGGTCGATTCGTCGCGGATATCGGCGAGCAGCGGCAGCTTCTTCTCTTCGAGCAGACCCGCGATCTTTTCGATCAGCCGCCCCTTCGGCACCTGATACGGCATTTCGGTGACGACGATCTGATAGGCGCCGTGGCCCAGCGGCTCCGTTTCCCAGCGCGCGCGCAGGCGAAAGCTGCCGCGGCCCGTCTCATAGGCCGCGCGGATGCTGTGCGCGGGCTCGACCAGCACCCCGCCGGTCGGAAAATCCGGGCCGGGAATGTGCGCAAGTAGCGCCTCGATCGAGCAGGCCGGGTCGTCGACCAGGTGCAACAGCGCCGCGCACAGCTCGCCGGCATTGTGCGGCGGAATGCTCGTCGCCATGCCGACGGCAATGCCCGAGGCGCCGTTGGCGAGCAGGTTCGGAAAGCGGGCGGGGAGCACGACCGGCTCGCTGTCCTCGCCGTCATAGGTCGGGCGGAAATCGACCGTGTCCTCGTCGATCCCGTCGAGCATGGCCTGCGCGACCGCCGACAGCCGGCTTTCGGTGTAGCGCATCGCGGCGGCGTTATCGCCGTCGATGTTGCCGAAATTCCCCTGCCCATCGACCAGCGGATAACGCTGCGAGAAATCCTGCGCGAGACGCACCAGCGCGTCATAGACCGCCAGTTCGCCATGCGGGTGGAACTTGCCGATCACGTCGCCGACGACGCGGGCGCATTTCTTGTAGCCCGAGGCGGGGTCGAGGCGCAGCTGCCGCATCGCGTGCAGGATGCGGCGATGCACCGGCTTCAACCCGTCGCGCACATCCGGCAGCGAGCGCGACATGATCGTCGACAGCGCATAGGAGAGATAACGCTCGCCGAGCGCAGCGGCGAAGTCGACATCGCGGATCTCGCCGCGCAAATCGCTGACGGGCATCGGGCGCTGGCCTTGAATGGTTCAGATGGCGATCGTATCAGCCGGCGCCGCCTGCCGCATGCGCTCGGCCAGCCGCGCGCGCGCCGCCGGCATGGCCCGGTCCTGCGGCAGCAGCACGTGATGCAGCAGGAAATGCCCGGTCAGGCGCAACCCGAGCACGACATCGCCGCGTCCGGCCGGCGCGTCCCGCCATAAAAAATCGGGCAGCAGCAACAGCTTGTCGTGGTAGGGACGGCCGGCTTCGCGCGACACCGCGCGGCCCGACCGGGGCGAGACATAGGCAAGGCCGGCGGTGGCCCCGGTCGCCGCGCAACGCGTCAGGTCGAGGCCGAAGCCCAGCGCCGCCAGCAGGCCGCACTCCCATTCGACATAGCGCGCAGGCCAGTCCGCCGCCGAATCGAGGGCTTCGAGCAGCAGCGCAAACGCCGCGAAGACATCCGTTTGCGGCTCCCGCTCCGGCAGCACGGCCGAGACCAGCGCCGCCGCCGCCGCGAGGCCGGCAAGCCGGTCGGGATCGTCGAGAAAGCGGGCGGCGTGGGCGCGCACCAGCTCGCAGGCGATCGTGCCGAGATGCTCGGAGAGGCGCCCGCGCCACACCGCCGAGACTGCGTTTCCCGGCTGCAGCACCGCCCGCTGCTTCGGCGACTGCCCGCCGCGCACCAGCCCCTGATGGCGCCCGTGCTCGCGGGTCAGCAGCTCGACGATGACGGCGCTCTCGCCGTGCCGGCGAGCGGCCACGACAAACCCGGAATCAGCCCATTGCATCAGTGGTCGAACATGAAGAAATCGCGGCTTCGCCGGCCCGCTGCGGCGTCATTCCGGGGCGCGGGCATGACCCCGCGAGCCCGGAACCCATGAACACCGGCCGACGACGGCACGGGATAGGTCCGCGTCCATAGGTTCCGGGCCTGCCCCTTTCGGGGCATCCCGGAATGACCGCCGCCTCGACAGAGAGTTAGCCCCATTCTACCAATTCTCTTACGTGTTCTTCGCGGAGTGACGACAACTTCCGAATGCCGGGAGGCATCGTCGGGCTTTCTTCTCAAACGTCGTAATCGAGACCGAGCGCCTCAAAGCGGTCGCGGTCCTCGCTCCAGTTCTGGCGCACCTTGACGAACAGGAACAGGTGGACCTGCCGCTCCAGCAGGCGGCCCAGCTCGGCGCGGGCGCGGGCGCCGATCGCCTTGATCCGCTGCCCGCCTTCGCCCAGCACGATCGCGCGCTGGCTCGGCCGCTCGACATAGACGACCTGCTCGATCCGCACGCTGCCGTCGGGCCGGTCCTGCCAGCTCTCGGTTTCGACCGTCGAGGCGTAGGGCAGCTCGTCGTGCAATTGCAGAAAGACCTGCTCGCGGGTGATTTCGGCGGCGATCAGGCGCTCGGGCATGTCCGACAGCTGGTCCTCCGGAAACAGCCACGGACCCACTGGCACGGCCGCAGCGAGATGCTGCATCAGATCGCCGACCCCGTCGCCGCCAAGGCCGGAAATCATGAAGACCGGGCCGCAGCAGCTCTCCCGCGACAGTGCGGCGGCGAGGCCCAAGAGGCTGTCGCGGCGCACCAGGTCGATCTTGTTCAGCGCCAACACCGATTTGCGCCGGCGCTCGGCGAGGCGGTCGAGGATGCGGCGCGTATCGCGGTCGACACCGCGCGCGGCATCGATCAGCAGCACCGTCTCGTCGGCGTCTTCGGCCCCCGACCAGGCCGCCGCCACCATGGCCCGGTCGAGCCGCCGCCGCGGCGCAAAGATGCCGGGGGTATCGACAAAGACGAGCTGCGCCCGGCCTGCGATCGCGATGCCGAGCAGGCGGGTCCGCGTCGTCTGCGCCTTCGGCGTCACGATCGCCAGCTTATGGCCGACGAGCCGGTTCAACAGGGTGGATTTGCCGGCGTTCGGCGCGCCGATCAGCGCGACATAGCCGCAGCGGGTGGCTCCCGAAGACGCCTCAGCCATGCGCGCGACGATCAGAACGCGCGACGGTCAAGCCGCATGCCGCTTCGCCCACTCGGCCACTTCGGCGTGGGTCCCGAACCACACCCCTTTGCGCGCCTGCGCGTGCCGGATGATCTCTTCGAGGATCCAGATGCGCGAGCGATAGCCGATGACGTGCGGGTGCATCGTCAGTTGAAAGATGCCGCCCTCGTCATAGGCCGCGTCGAACTCGCGCCGGAAGATGTCGAGCACGTCGCCGGGCGCCGTATAGGGACGCAGCGACTGAAACCGGTTCATCATGAAATAGACCGCGTCGTCACGCACCCATTCCACCGGCAGCTCGACCACCCCGGTCGGCACGCCGTCGAGCAGCAGCTCGTAGCAATCCTCGTCCGACATCAGCGAGGAATCGTAGAGGAGCCCCATCTCCTTTTCGATCTCCAGGGTATGCCGGCTGAAATCCCAGGACGGGGTGCGCAGACCGACCGGCCGGACGCCGCCGATCTTTTCGAGCGTATCGGCCGAGCGCCGCATCAGATCGCGTTCGGCCTCATAGGGCAGAATCGAATTCAGCTCGTGAATCCAGCCGTGAATGCCGATTTCGTGCCCTTCTGCGACCACCCGGCGCTGCTCCTCGGGATGCAGCAGCGCGGTCACCGCGGGCACGTAAAAGCTGCCCTTGACGGCGTATTTTTCGAGCAGCTTCAGAATCCTGGGCACGCCGACCCGGCTGCCGTACTGGCCCCAGGCGAGCCGGCCGATCGACTTGCCGCCGTCGCGCAAATCGCTGGTCTCGTGATCGCTGTCGAATGACAGCGCGACTGCGCAGCGCGCGCCGCCCGGCCATTCCGCCGGCCGCAGGCTGCGCCCGGCGCGCACCCGCTCGACGCGCCGTCGCCATTCTTCCTCAGGCCATTGCCAGGGTTCGAGATCGGGGTTGGGAGCCGTCATGCCTTCTCCTCCTCGTCCATGCTTCGGCCGGCAGAGCGGCGGAACGGGAGACAGGATTGGTCGGAGCGGTGAGATTCGAACTCACGACCCTCAGCACCCCATGCTGATGCGCTACC
The DNA here is from genome assembly GCA_963814865.1 of uncultured Alphaproteobacteria bacterium. Taxonomy (GTDB): domain Bacteria; phylum Pseudomonadota; class Alphaproteobacteria; order ATCC43930; family CGMCC-115725; genus AP-15. The sequence continues at coordinate 247,390 of CAWFEN010000014.1, forward strand.
AGACTGCGCTACGCTCCGACCGGGGCGGCTATGCCGAGCGCAGAACATAGTCTCTCGTTCAGAGCCGCGCAACCGGTCGGCGGCCGCGGCCCCGCGCCGATCATCGCGGCAGCAGCTTGTCCAGCACGGCGCGGATTTCGAGGAGCTCGCGCCGCAGATCTTCGAGCGCCTCGCGCAGGGCTTGGCGGGACGGCGCCGGGGCGCTGGCGGGCTCGGGGGGATCGGCGACGGGCTCGAGCGCGAACAGGGTCGACGACGGCTCCTCGTCTACGGGCGGCGGCGGTGGCTCGTTGCTGCGCAGCGCACCTTCGCGCAACAGCTTCTGCACCCCGCGGATCGTATAGCCCTGCTGATAGAGGCATTGCCGGATGCGGCGCAGCAGATCGACATCCTCCGGCCGATAGTAGCGCCGTCCGCCGCCGCGTTTGAGCGGCTTGACTTGGGGGAATTTCGACTCCCAGAACCGCAGCACATGCGCCGGGAGATCGAGTTCCCCGGCAACCTCGCCGGTCGTCCGAAAGGCGGCCGCCGATTTCCGGGTGCGCCGGGCTGCTTCCGCCTCGTCGGCCCGCGTCACATCAGGCCGACGGCGCCTTGGCCGCCGCCGGTTCGGGCGCCGCCGCGCTGCCGTGAGCCAGGCTTTCGCGAGCATTGTCGTCGCCGGCATCGGCCAAGCTGTGATTGATCTGGTCCTTCAGCGCGTGGCTGGCGCGAAAAACCAGCACGCGGCGCGGGCTGATCGGCACTTCCTGGCCGGTCTTGGGGTTGCGCCCGACGCGCTGGCCCTTCTGGCGAACGGCAAAGCTTCCGAAAGACGAGATCTTGACCATGTCGCCGCGTTCGAGCGCGCCCGAAATCTCGGCAATCACCAATTCGACGAGCTCCGCCAATTCATTGCGCGACAGCCCGACCTCCTGATAGACCGCTTCGCTGAGCTGAGCGCGAGTCACCGTATGCCCGGCCATGAGGTCCTCCCCGCTTTGGCGGGAGGTTACCCCCGCGCTAAAATTCCGTCAAATTCCAAAGCGTTGCCCCGCTTCGATCAGAGCCGGCGCCTACCAGCGCACCAGGCTCGCGCCCCAGCTCAAGCCGCCGCCCAGGGCTTCCATCAGCACGAGATGGCCGGGCTTGATCCGCCCGTCCGCCACCGCCGTATCGAGGGCGAGCGGGATCGAGGCGGCCGAGGTGTTGGCGTGGCGGTCGATCGTCGTGACGACGTTGCCGGGCGGCAGGCCGAGCTTGCGTCCGACACTGCCGATGATCCGGCTGTTCGCCTGATGCGGCACCAGCCAATCGATATCCGCCGCGGTCAGGCCGTTCGCCGCAAGCGCCTCGTCGACCACCTCGCTCAGATGCTGCACCGCCTGGCGGAACACCTCGCGGCCCTCCATCCGCAGATAGCCGGTGCTGCGCGTCGAGGACGGGCCGCCATCGACATAGAGGATGTCGTATTGACTGCCGTCCGAATGCAGATGGTTCGAGAGGACGCAGCGGCTGCCGGGCCCGCCCGCTGGGACCGCCGTCAGCGCGAGCGCGCCGGCGCCGTCGCCGAACAGGATGCAGGTGCCGCGATCCTCCCAGTCGAGAATGCGCGAGAACGTCTCGGCCCCGACGACGAGCGCGGTGCGCGCCTGGCCGAGCCGCAGCGCATTGTCGGCTACCGACAGCGCAAAGATGAAGCCGGCGCAGACGGCTTGAATGTCGAACGCGGCGCCCCGCTTCATCCCGAGCCGGTCCTGGACCCGCGTCGCGGTGGCCGGAAAGGTGTTGTCGGGGGTCGCGGTGGCGAGCACCAGCAGATCGAGATCGCTGCCGCTGATGCCGGCGCTGCAGAGCGCCCGCTGCGCGGCGCGGGCGGCGAGGTCCGAGGTCAGCTCTCCGGCGGCGGCAATCCGGCGCTCGCCGATGCCGGTGCGCTGGCGGATCCACTCGTCGGAGGTGTCGAGCCGGTCGGCGAGCTCGTCATTGGTGACAATTCGTTCGGGCAGATAGGCGCCGCATCCGGCGACCTGGGATCGCAGCTCCGTCATCGGGCGCTTACAATGCCGCCGATTGAGGCGCCGAGGACGCCTCGTTGAGCCGGGCGAGGTCGACCCGGATCTTGTCGAGAAAGCCGTTCGCCTTCATGTCGACAGCAACGCCGATCGCATTGGCAAAGCCCAGCGCGTCGGCCGAGCCGTGGCTCTTGACCGCGATCCCGTTCAGCCCCAGGAACATGGCGCCATTGTAGCGGCGCGGATCGATGCGCAGGCGCAGCTTGCGCAAACTGCGGCGCGCGAACAGCCAGCCGATCCGCCCCATCAGCGAATGGCGGAACGCGCTTTCGAGAAATTCGCTGAAGAGCCTGGCCGTTCCTTCCGCGGTCTTGACCGCGATATTGCCGGTGAACCCGTCGGTGACGACGACATCGACGGTCCCCGCGGCGATGTCGTCGCCCTCGACAAACCCGTGAAAGCGAATTGGCGTCATCGCGCCGCGCAGCCTCGCGCTCGCGCGCCGCACCGCGTCGTTGCCCTTGAGATCCTCGGAGCCGACGTTGAGCAGGCCGACGGTCGGTTCGACGAGGCCCAGCACGGTGCGCGCGAAGACGTCGCCCATCAGCGCAAACTGGACGAGGTTTTCGGGATCGCAATCGATGTTGGCGCCGAGATCCAGCATCACGCTTTCGCCCCGCCGGGTCGGGAAGAACGAGGCGATCGCCGGCCGGTCGATCCCCGGCAATGTCTTCAGCACGTGTTTGGCCATCGCCATCAGCGCGCCGGTATTGCCGGCCGAAACGACGCCGTCGGCGCGACCCTCGGCAACCGCGTCGATGGCGAGGCGCATGCTCGATTGCCGCGCCGTGCGCAGCGCCAGCGACGGCTTGGCGTCGCCCGGCACCACCTCGGCGGTGTGGTGCAATGTCGCCGTCTCGGCGAGACCCGGCGACTTCGCCAGCAAGGGGCGGATCTCGTCCGCGGCGCCGACCAGCAGGAAGTGCACGTCGGGGGCACGCTTGCGCGCCAGCTCGGCGCCCTTGATCACGATCTCGGGGGCGCGGTCGCCGCCCATCGCATCGAGGGCGATCGTGATGCCTTGGCTCACCTTGCGCGGTCCTCGCGCCGGGGCTGGCGCGTCAGGCCGTCTCCGAGCGCGGCGCCGTCACCTCGCGGCCATCGTAATATCCGCACGACTGACAAAGGTGGTGCGGACGCTTGAGCTCCCCGCAATTCGGACATTCGGCATAAGCCGCCGGTTTCAGTGCGTGATGCGAGCGTCGCATGTTGCGGCGCGACGGCGAGGTTTTTTTCTTCGGAACGGCCATGGGAAACTCGTAATCCGGGGCAGCGACCTACAGGCCGCCGGTAATAAGCCCAAAACCGCAGCGACAGCAACAGCGATCCGGCGGCCTCGCGCGGCTCGCCGGCAAAGGTTCGGGTCCGGCCGGACATGCCCTCAACCCGGATCCGGCTTGCGCAGGCGCGCCAGGGCGGCGAACGGGGTCCGAACCGGCTCCTCGTCGGTCGCGGCATCGACCATCTCCTCGGGGCCGCGCGGGAACAGCGGCAGCGACAGCGACAGCTCCTGCGCCACCGCCTCGCCGATATCGATCGCGTCCCCGCTCAGCGGCTCGAACGCCGCCGCGTCCGCTGCCAGCTCGACCTCGCCCTCGGCCTCATCCGCCGGGCCGTAGACCAGCGTGAAGCGATCGGCAATCGCGCCGCGAACCGGCTCGAGGGTGACGACGCAACTCTGCACGAACTCGGCCTCGAACGCCGCTTCCATCAGGATCGTCTCGGCGCTCTGCCGCCGCAGCTCTACCATGGCGGTCAGCCGGTCGAGGGCGATCAGGCCGAAACGCCGGGAAAGCCGCTCCAATTCGTCGGGCACTGCCTCGATCCGGCGATGGAAGCCCTCCTGGCCCAACCGGGCGAGCGGCACGAGGCGGGAAAATTCGGGCCTCGCCCCGGTCATCGGGATGCCCCGGATGCGGCAAATACGGCGGGGTCGCATGGCGGTGGAGGATCGAAATGCGGCCGGCCGGCGAGCAGCTCCGCCGCCGGCTGCCGGCGCAATCGGGCCGCCGCGGCGCGGACATACCCGGTCATCGCGCCGACATGCGCCGCCGGTTCCGGAACCGTGCCGAAGAGGTTGCGGGCGAGGGCCGCGCCGAGCACTCCGTCATCGCCGGCGATTCCCGCTTCATAAGCGCCGATCCGGCCGTAAAAGCCCTGCGCCATCCGCTTCACCTGCTTGCCGACGCTCAAATCGCCGGTGCCCATCTCGCGCAGCGCGCGGTCGAGATCGGCGAACATCGTATCGAAGAAAATCTGGCACAGCGGGCTCGCCTGCGGCCGCTCCGGCTTGAGACGATGAAGATAAAGGAAGGCGTGCAGGCAGATCAGCTCGAACCGCCCGTCGAGCGTATCGGGCATGCCGTATTCGGTGAAGAACACCGGCCGCCGCGCCTGCTCGACCACCTGCCGATACGCAAGCTCGGCGGCGGCGCGGACCGGCCTTCGTCGGGCGGAAAAGATCACCGTTTCACTCGCGCGACAGGAGGCGTTGACAACGAACAACTCCCGGCTGAAGCTACCATAGAGAAATGGGCGCGGTCCCGCCTGTTTCAACCGAGACGCCGTTCCCCCTGCTTTGTTGCCGAGCCATGTCCATCGCGCGTTTGTCCTCGTTCTGTGCCGTGATCGCGGCCGCCGCAGCGATCGCCGGCTGCTCTCCCGACGTCTACGATCTCGGCCATCTGCCGACCGCCGACGAAATCGCCCAGATCCATCCCGGCAAAACCACCAAGGCCGAAGTCGTCAAGATCCTGGGGACGCCGTCGAGCGTCGGCGTCTTCAACGATAAAACCTGGTATTACGTCAGCGAACGCACCCAGCAGGTCGCCTTCTTCCTTCCCGAAAGAACGGCCCAGCAGGTCTATATCGTCGATTTCGACAATAAGGGCGTCGTCGAGGCGTTCGACCGCAAGGGGTTGAAGGATGCGCAGAACATCACGCCGGCGCCCGGCGCGACCCCGGCGCCCGGCCGCGAGCTGACCTTCGTCGAACAGGTGCTGGGCAATCTCGGCAAGTTCAACGGCAGCGGTGGCGGTGGCGGCGTCGGCACCGAAGGCACCCAGAGCGGTCAGGGGGGCCGCCCGCCTGGTCCGAACCCGCAGAGCGAAGAGGACTGACCGGCGCTGCTCCTGATTGGCTGCTCCTGACTGGCGGCTCCTGACCGGGCGAGCGGCTCAGCCCGCCCATTTCGCCAGGATGGCGAGCAGCAGCAGGGCGACGATGTTGGTGATCTTGATCATCGGGTTGACCGCCGGACCGGCGGTGTCCTTATAGGGATCGCCGACCGTATCGCCGGTCACCGCAGCCTTGTGCGGCTCCGACCCCTTGCCGCCGTGATGCCCTTCCTCGATGTACTTCTTGGCGTTGTCCCAGGCGCCGCCGCCCGAGGTCATCGAGATGGCGACGAAGATCCCGGTGACGATGGTGCCGAGCAGCATCGCGCCCAGGGCGCTGAACGCGGCCGCCCGCCCGGCAATGACCGCGATCGCGATGTAGAGCGCGATCGGCGCCACCACCGGCAGCAGGGACGGCACGATCATCTCGCGAATCGCGGCGCGGGTCAGCAGATCGACCGCGAGACCATAATCGGGCTTCGCCTTGCCCTCCATGATGCCCGGGATCTCGCGGAACTGCCGGCGCACCTCGACCACCACCGAGCCCGCCGCCCGCCCGACCGCGGTCATCCCGAGCGAGCCGAAGAGGTAGGGTAGCAGGCCGCCGATAAACAGCCCGATCACGACATACGGGTTCTGCAGCCCGAAATTGACGTCGAGGCTGGGAAAGTAGTGCTTGAGGTCTTCGGTGTAGGCGGCAAACAGCACCAGCGAGGCGAGCCCGGCGGAGCCGATCGCATAACCCTTGGTCACCGCCTTGGTGGTGTTGCCGACCGCGTCGAGCGCATCGGTCGTGCGCCGCACCTCGCGCGGCAGATCGGCCATCTCGGCGATGCCGCCGGCATTGTCGGTGACCGGGCCGTAAGCATCGAGCGCGATGATCATGCCGGCGAGCGCCAGCATCGTCGTCGCCGCCACCGCGATCCCGAACAGGCCGGCGATCAGAAACGAGGCGACGATCCCGACGCAGATCACGAGAACCGGCAGCGCCGTCGCCTCCATCGACACCGCGAGACCCTGGATCACGTTGGTGCCGTGGCCGGTGGTCGAGCTCTGCGCGATGCTGCGCACCGGGCGATAATCGGTCGCGGTATAATATTCGGTGATCCAGACGATCAAGCCGGTGACCCCGAGACCGACGAGCGCGCACAGCCACAAATCGAGCCCGGTTACTGCCGCGCCGGAGCTCATCGCCAGCGGCACCATAAAACCGACGAGCCAATAGATCACCAGCGCGATCGTCACGATCGACAGGATTCCGGTCGCGACCAGCCCCTTGTACAGCGCCTTCATGATCCCGTTGTCGGCGCCCAGGCGCACGAAGAAGGTGCCGACGACCGAGGTGGCGATGCAGACCGCGCCGATCGCCAGCGGCAGCAGCAGCATCGTGTCGCGCAATGGCGGCGCGAAGAAGATATTGGCAAGCAGCATCGTCGCGACGATGGTCACGGCATAGGTTTCGAACAGGTCCGCGGCCATGCCGGCGCAATCGCCGACATTGTCGCCGACATTGTCGGCGATGACCGCGGGGTTGCGCGGATCGTCCTCGGGGATGCCGGCTTCGATCTTGCCGACGAGATCGGCACCGACATCGGCGCCCTTGGTAAAGATGCCGCCGCCGAGACGGGCGAAGATCGAGATCAGCGACGCGCCGAAGCTCAGCGCCACCATCGCTTCGAGCACCGGGCGCAGATCCTCGCCGGTCGTCGTCGCCCGCAGGATGAAGTAATAGACCCCGACCCCGAGCAGCCCGAGCCCGACGACCAGGAGGCCGGTGACGGCACCGGCCTTGAACGCGACCGCGAGCCCGGCGGCGAGGCCGCTGCGCGCGGCCTGCGCAGTGCGCACATTGGCGCGCACCGACACGTTCATGCCGATATAGCCGGCCGCAGCCGACAGCACCGACCCGATCAGATAGCCGATCGCGACGCGCAGGCCGAGGGTCGCGCCGAGCACGACCAGGATCACCACCCCGACCACCGCGACGGCGCGGTATTGGCGATTGAGATAGGCGCGCGCGCCGATTTGGACGGCGCTCGAGATCTCCTGCATGCGGGCGGTGCCGGCGCTGGCGGTCAGCACCTGCCGGCTGGCGGCCACGCCATAAAGCAACGCCAGCACGCCGCAGCCGATGACGAGGTAATATACGAGCGGCATCGAAGAGGTTCCCCCGCGTCAAGCCGAAGATAAAACGCCCGCCTCCATCATGCCCGGACAGGGCGGGGGCGGGTCAGGGCACGCTAACCATGCCAGAAGACCAATCTTTGGGCAACCGCGGCAGCGTCCCGTTGGGGAGCGTCCCCTCTGCGGCGGATTGGTGCTCGCCTGCCACCCCGGCCGCCATACCGGGCGCCTTGACGGCCGACGCGGCTGAATCCGCGCGGCAAGCGTCGAGGCGGGGGAGGCGCTACTCCGCTGCCGCCGCCATCCTCTCGGGGATCGCTGCGGTCGCGAAGAACCGCCGGCCGGTGGCGCGCTGGTTCTCGTAGATCGAGCCTTGATGCGCGGCGGGCGGCAGGGGCAGGCGGACCGGGACCGGAACGAGGCGCGGCATCAGGCTCGGCGCGCCGGCCAGCAGCAATTCGTCGAATTTCTCGATCCCGTCCTTGAAGCCGAGCAGCGGCCAGGCGTCGGCGGCGCGGTACTGGAACAGCAGAAATCGTCGCGGCTTGCCGGAGAAATTAGTCGCCGAGCCGTGCAGCGCGCGCACGTGATGCACGGTGATCGAGCCGGCCTTGCCCAGGCACGGCACCGCCCGCGCGATCTCGAGGCCGCAGATGTTCGGGTCGATCGCGCCGCAGAACCGGCCGTCCGGGCCGTGGTGATCGTGGATCGGACCGCGATGGCTGCCCGGCACCACCATCATCGGACCGTTGTCGATCTCGCAATCGTCGAGCATGATCCCGACCGCGGCGAGGTCCTCGTTGGTATGCGGGTAGAACGCCCAATCCTGGTGCCACTCGATCGGCGCGCCGTAGCCCGCCGATTTCATGTTGAGCTTGCCGGTGTCGAAGCGCACCGTGCCCCACAGATCCTGCAGCACCTCGACGATCTTCGGGTGGCGGGCCGCCCGCGCATATTCGGGATCGTGCAGATGCGGCGTCTTGATCCGCCGCACCCGCGGCTCGGCGGCGGAATGCGAATCCTCGAGGTCGTAGATCTCGTTATTGGCGGCGACATTGCGCGCGTCCTGCACGAATGCGTCGGTCACCCGGCGCAGCGCCGCGACCTCTTCCGGTGCCAGAATATCGGGCAGCACGATGAACCCGTCGCGCCGATAGGTTTCCAAAACGGATTGCGACAGCATGGTACCTCCGCGAGCGCGACGATCTCCGCCAATTGCTGACCGCCGGGCCAGGCTTTGTCAACCAACGCGTCCGCATTGCTCCGTCGCCCGGCCTGAGCGCCGTGGCAAGCGGCGCCGCTGCTGAAACCAGGTGAACATATATGTTCACCTGGCGACCAGCGCGGAATTCAAGCGATGGCTCGAACGGCAGGGAGCCACTTTGAACCGGCAAAGGGCGGCCACATTTGGGTCATGCTCCGCGGCCGACGGGCGATCCTGCCGATGCACGGCAGCCGCAGGGAGATGAAACGCGGCACAGTCGCGGCCATCAGAAAGCAGCTGGAGCTCAAGTGAGGTTTGAATGCGTGCTTATCCTGCGGTCTTGAACCCTGATCCGGATGGCGGTTTCACGGTCGGCTTCCGCGATGTTCCCGAGGCGATCACCGAAGGCGACACGCGGGAAGAGGCGCTGTTGCGGGCCGAGGACGCTCTCGAATCGGCGCTCGCGATGTATGTTGCCGCCGGGGAACCGTTGCCGGTGTCGTCCGCGGTCGAGCCCGGCGAGGAATTGGTGCCGCTGTCGGCGTTGGGGATGGCAAAGGCGGCATTGTACGACGCGATGCGCGAGCAGCGTGTCGGCCGCGCCGAGCTCGCCCGCCGGCTGCGCTGGCATCTCCCGCAAGTCGCTCGCGTGCTCGACCTGCGTCACGCCTCCCGGATGGAGCAGGTCGAAGCCGCGCTCGCCGCGCTCGGCCTGCGGCTCGTCGTCGACGTGGCCCGCGCGGCGTGATCAGGGGCATAGGATAGCGCAGTGCATCCCATTGCAACCGGCGCCGAAGGGGGATGGCGATGCCGAATATCGACGCTGCCTCCTAAAGGCGTAGGGTGGAAAAGCGCAGCGCATTCCGCCGATCCGCATTACGCCGCGCTGCCCCATCTGCTGGAGCAGCGATCCGGCAAGCGATATAGGGACCGAGCCGAAGGGGAGCCGGGTTGCGCGTTATGCTGGGCGGTGTACCCGCAAGTGACATATCCGGGCAGATAGCCCGCCGTTCGGCGGCGGAATGCGCTTCGCTTTTCCGCCCTACGCTTGCTCGATGGATCCATGGCTGACCCATCGCGATTGAGGCGCCCAGACGGACAGCGTAGGTAGGATGGGTTGACGCGAAGCGAAACCCATGCATCGTCGGCGAACCGCCGATGACCGCGTATCGGCGCAGCTTTGCTTCGCCGATGGTCAGCGTATTTCTTTACGGCAATTTGGCCGATCGGCTGACACGGCTGCTCGTTGACAATATCGAATTGCTGCGCGCGGCGTTTCGCGACGGCTGCGCCGCCAACACCGATTTCGATCGACGCCATCGTGGTGTTGCCGGACCACATCCACGCGGTTTGGACGTTGCCGCAGGCGTGACGGCAATTTCAGGTCCGCTGGCGACTGATCAAGGCCAGCGTTTCCTACGGCATGCCGCGAGGGGAGACGATCTCGGCCAGTCGTCGCGCAAACGCGAATCGCAGGCATCTGGCAGCGCCGCTATTGGGAGCTCGCTCCACGATCGAGACGGATTTCGCGCGGCACGCCAATTACATCCATTTCAATCCGGTCAAGTCACGGCCATGTCGGGCGTGTCCGAGATCGACTGTTTTCCGTCCTTCACCGCATGGTCAGGCTCGAAGGTCACCCCGAGGTTGCCACGGTCCAGAAGAGCACGAAAATGGTCTCGGTCTGAACTGCGTGAAAGGCGCCCGTGCAACCGTAGCATGGGTTGACCGCAGGGAAATCCATCTGCCGCGAGGACCCACCGATAGGATGGGCTTCGCCATGATAGCTCATCCGCACACTACGTCCTGGCAAAATTCTCAGCTCAATACGGATCGTCGTCGAGCAAATTGTCGCGAAATAGTCCGCATACGCTACGGCGAGGTACTCCGGATGATGGGCCTCAAGTTCTCAGACCGATTTTATCGCGCTGGATGCGAAGTTATTTCCTCTGTCTGGATCGGCCATCTCTCGACATCTTCGCGATGGCCATCGGCATAATTGACAGCCGATATTCATGAACACCCGCTCGTGGCGCCGCAGGTGTCGCATTTTAGGCAGGTGCCGTTGCGGATCAGGGTGAAGTTGCCGCATTCCTCGCAGCTGTCGCCTTCGTAGCCTTTGATGCGGGCGGCGCGGATGCGTTCGCGGCGCAGGGCGCCCGCTTCCACCGGGGCCAGGCTGGTGTCGTCCTCGGCTAGGGGGAAGGGGTCGGCCAGGGCGAGGGCGGCCGTGGCGGGCTGGGCGGCGCCGCCGCGGAGCACGGTCAGCTTGTTGCGGACAAAGCCTTTCGAGGTGACGCGCTGCATCATTGCCGCGACTTCGGGGCGGTAGCCGGGGCCGGGGTCGGACAGGGTCGATTGCGCCTCGCCTTTGCCGACCGCGTCGGGCAAGAGATCGTCCGGCTCGGCATGGGCGAGGTCGGTGCGGCCCAAATAGGAGATCGCCAGCTCGCGGAAGATGTAGTCGAGGATCGAGGTCGCCATCTTGATCGCGTCGTTGCCCTCGACGACGCCGGACGGCTCGAACCGGCTGAAGGTGAAGCTCTCGACGAACTCTTCGAGCGGCACCCCGTATTGCAGGCCCATCGAGATCGCGATCGCGAAATTGTGCATCAAGGAGCGGAACGCCGAGCCCTCCTTGTGCATGTCGATGAACATTTCGGCCAGGCGGCCGTCCTCGTGCTCGCCGGTGCGCAGATAGACCTTGTGGCCGCCGACCGTGGCCTTTTGCGTGTAGCCCTTGCGCCGGTTGGGCAGGCGGCGGCGCTCGCCGCGCTGCACGACGCGTTCGACCACCCGCTCGACGATTCGTTCGACGATGCGCTCGGCGACGATCGGCGCGCGCTGCGCCGGGGATTTTTCGAACAGCTCGGCGGCCCGATCGGCGCCGTCGGGGTCTTCGGCATCTTCGTCGTCGGCGAACAGGCTCGCGGCCAGCGGCTGCGACAGTTTCGAACCGTCGCGATAGAGCGCCGTCGCCTTGAGGCCGAGCTGCCAGGACAGCCAATAGGCGTCCTTGCAGTCCTCGACCGTCGCCGCGCTCGGCATGTTGATCGTCTTCGAGATCGCGCCCGAGATGAAAGGCTGCGCCGCCGCCATCATGCGGATGTGGCTCTCGGCCGACAGCGCGCGCGTGCCGGTGCGCCCGCAGGGGCTGGCGCAGTCGAACACCGGCAGATGCTCGGGCTTCAAATGCGGCGCGCCTTCGAGGGTCATCGCGCCGCAGCACCAGGTGTTGGCGGCGTCGATCTCGGCCCGGCTGAAGCCGAGCGCGGCCAGGAGGTCGAACCCCGGATCATCCAGCGCCGCCGCGGCGATGCCGAGCCGCCCGGTGCAGAAGGCTTCGCCGAAGGTCCATTTGTTGAAGGCGAATTTGATCTCGAAAGCGGTGGCGAGCGCGGCCTCGGCGGCGGCCAGCGCCGGCTCGTCGAAGCCCCTGGCGCGCAGGCTCTCGTGGTTGACGCGCGGGCGCGCCGGCCAAGGTGCCGTGGCCCAGCGCATAGCGCTCGATCGCCGCGATCTCGGTCGGCGTCATAGCCGAGCGTCGTCAGCGCCTGCGGCACGGCGCGGTTGATGATCTTGAAATAGCCGCCGCCGGCGAGCTTCTTGAATTTGACCAGCGCGAAATCGGGCTCGATCCCGGTCGTGTCGCAATCCATCACGAGGCCGATCGTGCCGGTCGGGGCGATCACCGTCGCCTGGGCGTTGCGGAAGCCGTGCGTTTCGCCAAGCGCCAGGGCGTCGTCCCAGGCCTTGCGCGCCGCCGCGACCAGCACCCGGTCCGGGCAGTTCGCGGCATCGAGCGCGACCGGCGGGATCGACAGCCCGTCATACCCGGCACTCTCGCCATGAGCGGCGCGGCGATGGTTGCGGATCACGCGCAGCATCGCCTCGCGGTTCGCGGCATAGCCGGGGAACGGGCCGCCCCGGCGCAGGCCGGAATTGCCGGCCATCTCGGCCGCGGCGGCATAGCTCGCCCCGGTGGTCAGCGCGGTGATGGCCGCCGCCAGCGCCCGCCCGGCGGCGCTGTCATAGGCGATCCCCATCGCCATCAGGAGCCCGCCGAGATTGGCGTAGCCGAGGCCCAAGGTGCGAAACTCGTAGGACCGGCGGGCGATCTCGCGCGACGGGAACTGCGCCATCAGCACCGAGATCTCGAGCACGATCGTCCACAGCCGCACCGCGTGGCTAAAAGCGTCGACATCGAACCCGCCATCCGTCGCGCGGAACGCCATCAGGTTCAGCGAGGCGAGGTTGCAGGCGGTGTCGTCGAGAAAATTATATTCCGAGCACGGGTTCGAGGCGTTGATCCGGCCGCTCTCGGGGCAGGTGTGCCAGTCGTTGATCGTCGTGTCGAATTGCAGGCCGGGATCGGCCGAGGCCCAGGCGGCGTGCCCGATGCGGTCCCACAGCTCGCGCGCCGGCAATGTCTTGGCGATTTTGCCGTCGGTGCGCCGGGTCAGCTGCCAAGGGCCGTCGGTCCGCACCTGTTCGAGGAAATCGTTCGAGACCCGCACCGAATTGTTCGAATTCTGGCCGGCGACGGTCAGATAGGCCTCGGAATCCCAATCCGTGTCGTAGGTGCGGAAATCGATCGCGGCATAGCCCTGGCGGGCGAACTGGATCACCCGCTGGATATAGCTTTCCGGGATCATGGCCTGGCGGGCGGCGCGGATCTCGCGCTTCAGCGCCGGGTTTGCCGCCGGGTCGGCGCCGTCGCGGCAGGCCGCCATGATCCGGTTCAGATGGCGGGCGGCGAGCTTGGAGCCGGCGACGAGCGCGGCGACCTTCTGCTCCTCGACGACCTTCCAGTCGATGAAGGTCTCGATGTCGGGATGGTCGATGTCGACGATGACCATCTTGGCGGCGCGCCGCGTCGTGCCGCCGGATTTGATCGCACCGGCGGCGCGGTCGCCGATTCTGAGAAAGCTCATCAGCCCGGAGGAGCGGCCGCCGCCCGACAGGCGCTCGCCGTCGCCGCGCAGCTTCGAGAAATTCGAGCCGGAGCCGGAGCCGTATTTGAAGATGCGCGCCTCGCGCACCCAGAGGTCCATGATCCCGCCCTCGTTGACGAGGTCGTCGGCGACGCTCTGGATAAAGCAGGCATGGGGCTGCGGGTGCTCGTAGGCGCTCGATGAGGCGTGCAGCTCGCCGGTCGCATAATCGACATACCAATGGCCCTGCGACGGGCCGTCGATGCCATAGGCCCAGTGCAACCCGGTGTTGAACCATTGCGGCGAGTTGGGCGCGCCCATCTGGCGCGCCAGCATCAGCCGGATCTCGTCATAGAACGCGGCGGCGTCCGTCTCGGCATCGAAATAGCCGCCTTTCCAGCCCCAATAGGTCCAGGTCCCGGCCATCCGGTCGAACACCTGGCGGGCGCTGGTCTCGCCGCCGCGACGCTCGCTCTCGGGCAGGGCCGCCAGCGCCGATTTGTCGGCTCGCCGGCGCCACAGCCAGGACGGGACGCCGGCCTCTTCGACCGGCGCCAGGCGCGCCGGCACGCCGGCCTTGCGGAAGTATTTCTGGGCGATGATATCGGCGGCGACCTGGCTCCATTCGGCCGGCACCTCGATCCCCTCGGCGCGGAAAACCACCGAGCCGTCGGGATTGCGGATCTCGCTGACCGCGCTGCGGAACGCAACCGCGTGGTAGGGATCCTGTCCCGCCGTGGTAAACCGTCTGGTGATACGCATGGCCTTCCCCAATATCTTGCGTCTGGACATCAGCAGGTACGCAATAAGTGGGGTTGTAAAGAAAAATTTCTTGACGGCTTATGTCATTGCGGGCGAAGCAGAAGCGGTGCGATAAACCCGCCGCCCACGCCGTCCTCAGCGTCCGGGGACGGGAATCGGCATGGATGAAGCGATGACATTCGGCACGCGCCTGTTGACCTGGTTTCGCGGCGAGCTGGTGGGAACCGACAATTTCGGCAACCGCTATTACCGCGAGAAGGGAACAAGACCTTTGCGCCGCGGCGGCGGCCGGGCGAGCCGCGAAAAGCGTTGGGTGATCTATCGGGGCGAGCCGGAAGCGTCCAAGGTGCCGTCCGAATGGCACGGCTGGCTGCACCACAGCGTCGACGAGGTGCCGCGCCCGGATGCCCGCACCCGCCATCCCTGGGAAAAGGAGCACCTGCCGAACATGACCGGGACGCCCTTGGCCTATCACCCGCCCGGCTCGATCCTGCGCGGCGGCGCCCGCGCCCCCTCGACCGCCGATTACGAGCCGTGGACGCCCGAGCAGGGCTGATGCCGGCCGCGGCTCGATCCGGGTAGGCGCCGATGAGCGGCAGCGTGATCGAAACGGTGATGGGCGCGGTGGTGCTCGTCGTCGCCGCGGTGTTTTTGTTCTTTGCCTATACGACGAGCCAGGTGCGGGCGGTGGCGGGGTATCCGGTGACGGCTCAGTTCGAGCGCATCGACGGCATCCGCGACGGCAGCGACGTGCGCATCGCCGGGGTCAAGGTCGGCTCGATCCGGTCCGAAAAGCTCGACCCGAAGACCTATCTCGCGACCGTCACGATGAGCATCGACCCGGCCTATAAATTGCCCGACAATTCGGTGGCCGAAATCCTCTCGTCGAGCCTGCTCGGCGACAAATACCTGGCGCTGGTGCCGGGCGGCTCGGACCAGATGATCCCGCCGGGCGGGCGGATCAAATACACCCAGGCGCCGGTCAGCCTCGAAAACCTGATCGGGCAGATGATCTTTTCGCCGCCGAGCGGGCAGAAGAAGCCGGACGAGGGCGCCGCCGGGACGTCGCATGGTGGCGCCCCCACCGGCAGCCCCCCGGCAAACAGTCCCCCGGCGGGCGGTCCCCCGGCGGGCGGTCCCAAATAAGCCGCAATGGCGGGTTACGGCGCGACCATGAGCGATCCGAGCGGATTTCCGGTCTGGCGCACCCCGGCGGGCGAGCCGGTCTCCTGCGTCGAAAAGATCAAGGTGCTGAACGAGAACCTCGCCGAATTGCGCGAGCTGGCGCAGGAGGCACTCGAAGATGCGGTGCTGATGGGCTGCGACGAAGACCAGGTGCGCGAGGTCCTCGCCGGGATCGTGGCCGGCCTCGTCAACCCGTATCTGAAGTGAGCGGCGTCCCGCTGCAGGTTATTGTCGCTTCCGTGCTATTGAGCATCGCCGTTGCCGGGGTTGCAGCGGCGGCCGACACGATTGCCGAGCCGATGGCGGTATTGCAGGGGCTCGACAAGATTACCGCTCGGGTTTCCCAATTCGACGCGCCGGTCGGCGCCCCGGTGCGGTTCGGCAATCTGTCGATCCTGGTGCGCGACTGCGAAAAGAACCCGCCGGAGGACACCCCGGAGAGCGCCGCTTTCCTGCAGATCGACGAGATCCGGCCGGGCGAGGACAATGTCAGGCGGTTCAGCGGCTGGATGTTCGCCTCGAGCCCGGCGCTGTCGGCGCTCGAAGACCCGGTCTATGACGTGATCGTGCTCGACTGCAAGGCGGCGAGCGGGTCGCCGGCGCCGGCCGCGCCGCCGGGCAGCTCCGTGGGAAAGGATGCGCGGTAGGCGAGCGCCGAAGCGAGCAGGCGATGATAGCGGGCGCGGCTGATTTCGATCCCGCCGAAGCGGGCGAGATGCGGCGTCAGGTACTGGGTGTCGAGCAGGCGATAGCCGCCGAGCCTGAGCCGCGCGGCCAGATGGACGAGGGCGACCTTGCTGGCGTCGCTGCGGCGGCTGAACATGCTCTCGCCGAAAAAGGCGGCGCCGATCGAAACGCCGTACAGGCCGCCGGCGAGCGCGCCCTCCGACCAGCATTCGACGCTGTGCGCCGCGCCGCGCGCGAAGAGCGCCGCGTAGAGCCGCACGATCTCGTCGTTGATCCAGGTGTTCGGCCGCTTTTCGCCGGCCTCGGCGCAGCCGCGGATGACCGCTTCAAAGGCGCTGTCGCAGCGGATTTCGAAGACGCCCCGGCGCACGGTGCGGGCCAGCCGGCGCGACACGTGAAAGGCGTCGAGCGGCAGGATGCCGCGGCGCCGCGGATCGACCCAGAACAGCTCCGGATCCTCGGCCGATTCGGCCATTGGGAAGATGCCGGCGGCGTAGGCGGCGAGCAGAATGTCCGGGTTCAGCCAAAACATGGCCCGGCTCACGCCGGCCGCCCGACGAATTCTTCGAGCCAGCGGATGTCGTAATCGCCGTTGATGAAATCGGCGGCGTCGACAAGGCGCCGATGCAGCGGGATCGTCGTCTCGATGCCGCCGATCACGTATTCCTCGAGCGCCCGGCGCAGCCGCATCAGGCATTCGTTGCGACTTTTGCCGTGGATGATCAGCTTGGAGATCAGGCTGTCGTAATAGGGCGGCACGACATAGCCCTGATAAAGCGCGCTGTCGACGCGCACGCCGAGCCCGCCCGGCGCGTGGTAATCGGTGACCCGGCCGGGCGACGGCCGGAAATCCTCTGGGTTCTCGGCGTTGATGCGGCACTCGATGGCGTGGCCCGACAATCTGATCTCGGCCTGGCGATAGCCGAGCGGGGCGCCGTCGGCGATGCGCAGCTGCTCGCGCACGATATCGATGCCGCTGATCATCTCGCTGACCGGGTGCTCGACCTGCAATCGCGTGTTCATTTCGATAAAATAGAATGCGCCGTCCTGGTACAGGAATTCGAGCGTGCCGGCGCTCTTGTAGCCGAGTTCGCGCAAGGCCGCGACGGCGAGCGCGCCGAGCCGGTCGCGCGCGTCCGGATTGAGCGCCGGCGAAGGGGTTTCCTCTGCCACCTTCTGATGCGAGCGCTGCAGCGAGCAGTCGCGCTCGCCGAGATGCACGACCCCGCCCTGGCCGTCGCCCAGGATCTGGATTTCGATATGCCGCGGCCGGTCGAGGTGGCGTTCGAGATAGACCTCGCCGCGGCCGAAGAACGATGCCGCCTCATGCTGTGCGATCGGCAGCATGCGGGCGAGCTCGGCGCGGTCGCGCGCCACCTTCATGCCGCGGCCGCCGCCGCCGGCGCTGGCCTTGATCAGGACCGGATAGCCGAGCGCCGCGGCCGCCGCCTCGGCCGCGGCCGGATCGCGCACCGCGCCCGGCGAGCCCGGCACCGTCGGGATGCCGAGCCGCGCCGCCGCTGCCTTCGCCGTGACCTTGTCGCCCATCAGCCGGATATGCTCGGGCGCCGGACCGATAAAGGTCAGGCCGTGCTCTTCGACCGCCTCGGCGAAATCCGCGTCCTCGGCGAGAAAACCGAGCCCCGGATGGATCGCGTCGGCGCCGGTGATCGCCGCCGCGGTGAGGATCGCCGCGACATTCAGATAGCTGTCGCGCGCCGGCGGCGGGCCGATGCAAACGGTCTCGTCGGCCAGCCGCACATTCATCGCGCCCGCATCCGCGGTCGAATGCACGGCGACCGTCTTGATCCCCATCTCGCGGCAGGCGCGGTGAATCCTGAGCGCGATCTCGCCGCGATTGGCGATCAGCACCTTCTCGAACATCGTGCGTGAAAACTCATTCGATCAGCATCAGCGGTTGGCCGTATTCGACCGGCTGCGCGTCGGCGGCGAGGATCTCTACGACCCGCCCCGGCCGCGGCGCGCGGATCTCGTTCATGACCTTCATCGCCTCGATGATCAGCAAGGTCTGGCCGGCGACGACATTGTCGCCGAGGCGGACGAAGGGCGGTGCGCCCGGCTGCGGCGCCAGATACGCGGTCCCCACCATCGGCGCGTTCAGGGCGCCGGGATGGTCTGCGAGCCCGCGCTCGGCGGCGATCGACGCGGCGGCGGCAGGGCCGGCAGCCGCGGCCGGCATAGCCGCGCCAGAGGCAACGAGACCGCGGGCGACGCGAATGCGCTGATGGCCGACGGCGTATTCGATCTCGGTCAGGCCGGTCTCGGCCAACAGCTGTGCGAGCGTGCGGATCAGTTCGGGGTCGGGCAGCAAGGTCGGCCGGCGGCCGCCGAACCTCACCGAGCAGCCTCGTCTGGTTCGCTTTCGATCAGGCTCGCGATCGCATCGAGCGCCAGCTCGTAGCCGTGGGCGCCCAGCCCGCAGATCACGCCCCGGGCGGCGAGGCTGACATAGGAGTGATGGCGGAAGCGCTCGCGCCGGAAGATGTTCGACAGATGCACCTCGATCACCGGCAATTCGCTGGCGAGCAGCGCGTCGAGCACCGCGACCGAGGTGTGGGTCAGGGCGCCGGCATTCAGGATGATCCCGTCGGCCAATTCGCGGGCCTCCTGGACCCAGTCGACGAGCTGGCCTTCGTGATTGGTCTGCCGGAAATCGATTTGCAGGTCGAGAGCGGCCGCGCGCGCCAGGCAGCGCTCCTCGATGTCGGCGAGGGTGTCGTGGCCGTATTGTGACGGGTCACGAACCCCGAGCAGGTTCAAATTGGGGCCGTTGAGGACAAAGACGGTCGGCACGCCGGCACTCCCGCAGCGGACACCCGAAGGTTACAGCATGCGCGAGAACGACGGCAAGGAGGGGCCGGCCGGCGCCCGGCCCAACGCAGAGCCGGCGCCGCAGTCCCGGCGCAGGCGCCCTATTCGGCGGCCGTCAGATGCATCGCCGCGGCCGGCGCCGACGCCGCCGGGCGCGACGCCGCCCAATAGCCCGCGGCCATGATGCCGGCGCCGCTGATGACGTTGCCGATGGTCACCCAGAGAAGGTTCCATCCCATCCCGGCCAACGTCACATTCGCCGGGTGCGGGGCGAGCAGCGCGATCGAAAACAATGTCATGTTGGCGACCGAGTGCTCGTATCCGCTGGCAATGAAGGCATAGAGGCACCAGAAGATCACGATGCACTTGGCGGTGTCGCTGGTCATCCGCGCCGAAGTCCAAATCGCCAGGCAAACCAGCCAATTGCAGAGAATGCCGCGGGCGACGAGGGCGAGGGCCGGCGCATTCATCTTGGCGGCGGCGACGCTGACCAGCAGCGGCGCTTTGCCGGCCAGGGCGAGCCCGCCGCCGCCGGCGACGAAAAGCGCCGCCAGCACGGCGCTTCCAGCGAGGTTGCCGAGCCAGGACACCGTCCAGCATGCCCCGAGTTCGCGTAAATCGGCGCGCTGCCGCAGCCATCCGATGGTCATGAACATCGTATGGCCGGTAAAGAGATCGGAGCCGGCAAAGATGACGAGGGTCAACGCAATTCCGAATGAAGCACCCATGACGACCGGGCGCAGCGCCGAATCGACACCCGCTCCGACGCAGAAGATCAGGATGATGCCGAGCCCGACATAGGCCCCCGCGATCATCGAGCTGATCCAGAACCCGAGCGGCGAGCGGCGCAGAAAGCCGGCCTTGCCGACCGCTATTGCGGCGAATTGATCGACGGTTTCGAGGAACATCGCTGGCTCCGGTCAGTAGACGTCTTTTTGGAAGCGGCCTTCGGCGGCGAGGCGGGCGAGATAGGATTTGGCCGCGGCCGAGCCCATGGCGCCCTCCTTGGCGACGATGTAGGCGAGGCCGGCCTCGACATCGCGCGCCATATGCCGGGCGTCGCCGCACAGGTACAGGTGAGCACCGTCCTCGAGCCACGACCACAGCTCCGCGGCGCGCTCGAGCATGCGGTGCTGGACGTAGATCTTGCTCTCCTGATCGCGTGAAAAGGCGGTGTCGAGCCGGGTCAGCAGGCCGTCCCGGCGATGGGCCGTCAGCTCCTCTTCGAAGAGGAAATCGGTACGCCGCCGCGGATTTCCGAAGAACAGCCAGTTGCGGCCCGGCGCGCCCAGCGCGCGCCGCTCCTGCAGAAAGGCGCGAAACGGCGCGATGCCGGTGCCCGCACCGATCATGACGATCGGGGCGTCGAGTGAGGCGGGCAGCCGGAAACCGGGCGCCGGGTGGACGGAGACGCAAACCGGGTCGCCCGCCGCGACCCGGTCGCTGAGGAACGTCGAGGCCACCCCCGAGCGCCGGCGGGCGCGCTTTTCGTAGCGCACCGCAGCGACGGTCAAATGGACTTCCCTGGCCGTGCTCTTGGGCGACGAGGCGATCGAATAGAGGCGCGGCTGCAACGGATCGAGCGCGGCAATCAGCTCGGCAAGCGGCGGCCGCGCCGATGGGAAGGTCTCCAGCAGGTCCAGCAAATCGGCGTCGTCGGGGCCGGCCCCCGGATAGCCTTCGGCCATCGCCTGCAGGATCAGCGATTCGCTGCGGTCATGTGCCCGCGAAGCCAGCACTTCGATCGCCTGGTCCGACACGCGCCGGATCTCGCACGCCTCGGCCAGCGCTTCGGCAAGCGGACGCTCGATCCCATCCGGCGTGCGCACCGGCGTGTCGCATGCGGCGTCCAGGCGCTCGACGATCGCGCCGACGAGCCCCGAGCAGTTCCGGGCGCGGACGCCAAGGCGGTCGCCCGCCTCGTAGGCCACGCCCCCCTCGACAGCGAGCACGACATGGCGCGTGTCCTTTTCCGATCCCACGCCGTTGAGGGGAAGCGCGTGGCGGAATCGGACAGCGCAGACGGTGTCCGCCGGTTCGACGGCGGCGACCGGTGTCGCTGCGGCGGCGGCCGGCGCCGGGACGGCGGCGGGGATCGGCCCTGCCGGCGCGGCGGTCAGTTCCCTGAGCTTGCGCGATGTCGCCTTGCCGCCCGGAACGCAGCGCGCCAGGCTGGTCTCCTCGCCGCGGGCGATCGCTTCGGCATAGGTGCGGCAGAGATAGCCGCATTGGCCGCAATCGAGCTGCGCCATTGCCGCCATCAGAACCCGCTCGGGAGGCTCGCCTCGGGCGAGGGCGAGGCGGTCGTCGAGCGCAAGGGCCGGATCGTGCCAGGGAAAATCCTCGGCCTCGTGCGAGAACGCCGAGAACTCGTGCACCACCGCCGGCTCGGTGCTGGAATCCGCCGGGGCGCCGAACAGGCCGGCGAGGAAACCGTCGAGCCAGGCACGCTGACTGGGCGAAAAGGGGGCGCTGTCGGGAAGCCGGGGCGCGGTCATCTCAGCAATCCACGGCCGCTTCGGCGTCGAACAACCGGATCAATTCGTCCAGGCTGCGGCGGTTCGAAAAGGCCGAAAACAACTCGCCGGCACGACGCGTCGCCAGATATCGCCGCAGCATCGTTTCGAGGCGCTGCGGCAGCGCCTCGGCCGGCACGGAGCGGTAGATCTCGCGGCCGAGCCGGGGGTCGGCGCCGCTGCCGCCGCCGACCATGACGTGATAGCCCTCGACCTCGTCCTCGCCTTGCTCGACCCTGGTCCCGAGCAGGCCGATATCGCCGACATAATGCTGGGCGCAGGAATTCGGGCAGCCGGTCAGATGAATGTTGATCGGCTGGTCGAGCGCCAGCCGCGAATCGAGGTAATCGACCAGTTCAAGGCCATGCCGCTTGGTGTCGCTGAGCGCAAATTTGCAGCCGGCATTGCCGGTGCAGGCGACCAGGCCGCCGCGCACGGCGCTGGCTGAGGCGGCGAGGCCCAGCCCCTCGATTTCGGCCAATGCCGCCGGCAGCTCGGGGTCGGGAATGTCGGAAATCAGCAGGTTCTGCCACACCGTCAGCCGCAGGGTGCCGGAGCCGCGGCGTTCGGCGATCCCGGCGATCCCGCGCAGCTGAGGCGCCTGCAAACGCCCGGCGGGCAGCACCACGCCGATATAGGAGAAGCCGGGCTGGGATTGCCGATGGATGCCGGTATGGCCGTGCTTTTCGACGATCCCGCGCGGTTCGCAGGCGTCGAGCGGCACCAGATGCCACGGAAATGCGAGGTAGCAGGCCGCTTCCGCCAAATACTTCTCGATGCCCCAGCGCTCGATCAGGTATTTGAGCCGCGCCCGCCTGCGGTCGGTGCGGTCGCCATGGGCGATGAAGACGCGCAGGATCGCGACGGCCGCCGGCACCACCTGATGCGGCTCGAGCAGCACGCCGCTGTCGCGCGCAAAGGTCCCGTGCCCGGTGACGCCGCCGAGCAGCATGCGGAAATAGACGCCCGCCACCGCCGCCTTGCCCGGCCCGACAGCGACGGCGGCAAAGCCGATGTCGTTGGTGTCTTCGAGCACGGCCAGGCGTCCGCCGCCGTCGACGGCGATGTTGAATTTACGCGGCAGGCCATAGAGCTCGCGATGGTTCAGGATGTAGTGGTAAAGCTCGCGGGTCAGCGGGCGGGTGTCGATCAGCTCCTGCGGGTCGATCCCGGCGCTCGGGCTGCCGGTGATGTTGCGGATGTTGTCGGCACCGGCGCCGCGCGAGGTCAATCCGAGCTCGTCGATCGCGCTCAGCACCGCGATCGGATGCTCGGCGCCGATCTCGCGGATTTGCAGATTGGCCCGGGTGGTGACATCGAGATAGCCGCCGCCGAACCGCTCGGCGACATCGCACAACGCGATCGCCTGGTGGGCCGACAGAATCCCGCCCGGCAACCGCAGGCGGAGCATGAAGGCGTCCTGATTGGGGGCGACGTAAAACAGGCCGTGAAATTTGTGCAGGAACACGTCGAGCCCTTTGGGAAACCGCCCGGCCGCGGCGTTGGCGAGCATCTCGTCCCACATTTCGAAGGGGTCCTTCGATCGTTTGGCGAGCTCTTCGGGCGCCAGCTTTCCTCCTGCCCGTACCACCCGATCCTGCGCCTCCAGATGAATAGAGCGAGGGTCGTGGATCGCGTCCGTTTTGCCGATATCCGCAGCCGATGCTGAAGTCGCGGGCGTCCCGATGCCGCGTTTCTTGGCAATCGCGGCGATGAACCCTTCGAGATACTGCTTCTGATCGTCGGTAAAGCCGTGATCGTGCGCCATAAGCCTGCAACAGCCGATGTTTCGCGTTGCAGGTGACAGAGCAACCGGCGTGCCAATCAGCGGCGGTGCCGATCAGAAGCCTTTTCTGCAAGCGGGGAGGCCGCCATAGTGGCCCGCGCACCCAGCACGGAGGAGAGGATGGCCGTCACCCTTTACGATCTCGCCGGCATCGAGGCGGAGCGCCGGTTCAGCCCGTTCTGCTGGCGCACCAGGATGGCGCTCGCCCATAAGGGGCTCGCGGTCGAAACCGTGCCGTGGCGGTTCACCGAGAAGGACAGGCTGCCGCAGCCCAATCAGGGGCGGGTCCCGGTAATCGTGGACGGCGACCGTGTCGTGCACGACTCCACGGCGATCGCCGAATATCTCGAAACCCGCTATCCGGATCGGGCCTCGCTGTTCGGCGACGCGGCCGGACAGGCGCTGACCCGGTTCGTGCAGAACTGGACCGAGACGGTGGTCCAGCCGGGGATCGTGGGATTTGTCGTGCTCGACATCTACAATCACGTCGGCCCCGCGGATCAGGGCTATTTCCGGCGTTCGCGCGAGGAGCGGTTCGGCACCACGCTCGAAACCGTCGTCAAGGACCGCGAAAGCCGGCTGCCGGCGTTCCGCGAAAGCCTGGCGCCATTACGCCGCACCGTCGAGCGCCAGCAGTTTCTCGCCGGGGCGGCGCCTGCCTATGCCGATTACGTCGTCTTCGGCGCCTTTCAATGGGCGCGCGCGATCAGCGATTTCGAACTTCTCGCCGCCGATGATCCGATAGCCGGATGGCGCGGCCGCATGCTCGACGCCCATGGCGGCCTCGCGCGCAAGAGCCCGGGTTACGGCGGCTGAGCGATGGCCGAGACGGCAACGGTCGCCACGATCGCGCTGATCCTGCACAGCCTCGCGGCGGTCGTCTGGGTCGGCGGCATGTTCTTTGCCCACCAGGTGCTGCGGCCCGCCGCCGCGGCGCTCGAACCGGGGCCGCGTCTGTCGCTGTGGTCGCGCGTGCTCGGCCGGTTCTTCGCCTGGGTCGTCGCCGCGATTGTGCTGCTGCTGCTGAGCGGCTTGGCGATGGTATTCGGCGTCTATGGCGGCTTTGCCGGGATCGGCCTCTACATCCAGCTGATGATGGGCCTCGGCATCGTCATGATGCTGCTGTTCTTCCACCTCTATTTCGCGCCGTGGCGCCGGTTCCGCGCCGCGGTCGGGCAGCAGGACTGGGCCGGTGCCGGGCGACAGCTCGGCCAGATCCGCGCCCTGGTGACGATCAACCTGGTGCTCGGCCTCGTCACCGTCGCGATCGGCGGCAGCGGCCGCTATTGGGGCTGAGGCGTGGACTACCGCGCCGCGGCCTGCCGGGTGAGATAGGGCGGGTCGATGCGGCGCAGCCCGGCATGCATCGTGGTCTTGCCGTCGGCCGAGCTCCAGGTGGCTTCCAGGCCGCCATCGTCGCGCGGCCGGAAGCGCAGTGTGCTCTTGCCCTTTTCCGCGAAGACGAAGGCGTCGCCGACGATGCGGCCCTTGCGCCGGTCATAATCGGCCGGCTCGCCCTTGTCGATGCCGGGTCCGATCGCATAAACCGCGTCGAGGCTGCGCCGGTGCACGGCTTCGATGACGAGCAGAACCTCCCGCCCGTTCGGGTAGAAACCGTACCATGAATTGCGGATCGCCGGGTTGCTGCGCGCGCCGGCCGAAATCGAGGATGCCGGCGCCGAACCGCCGGTCGCCGCCGCGACGGAGGGGGCGACGGTGCGCGGGCGCAGCAGCTCATCCGGCAGGCGCAGCTGGGCGCTCGGCATGTCGCCCCAGACCGGATTGCAGACGAGCTCGCCCGTCAGCGTGTCGTCATCGACAAAATCGCGGATGCACGGGCCGAACCGGCGCAGGAACAGGCCGGTCGACGAGACCCAGTGGCCGACGAGATAGGCCGGCTGATCGACGACGGCATAGCCCAGCCCGCGTGCAGCCAGGATCTGGCGCGACTTCTCGCCGCGCCCGCCCGGGTCGAAATCGTCGCCGTGGAAAAAGAACAGCATCACCCGCGCCCGCCGGACCTGCTGCAGCACCGGATAGAGCCGCGTCGCGTTCAAGCGCCAAGAATCGTAGAACTCGTCGAAATCGCCAAAGGCCGCGGGGGCCGTGGCGACGATGGCGTCGACATCGGTCGAGGCGGCGGCCGCCATCAGCGCCAGGAAGGCGCCAAAGGATTGCCCGGCGAGCACGATATGCCGGTAGCCCTGATGTTTCAGCTCGGCCACGTCGGCAACGAGGCGGCGCGCGCTGCGGGCCAGGGTGTCGTCGTCGCGCGGCCGGTCGAAGCGCATCACATCCCAGCCGGCATCCCGCAGCACCCGCAGATAAGGCGGCGTCGGCGATTGCGAATCTTCCGAGTTGACCGAGCGGCCGTGGCTCCAGACGACGACGCCTTTGGCGTGCTGCGGGCCGAGCAGCGGCCGGTGAAAGGCCGGATCGAGCCCGGCCGCCGCCGCCGGGCCGCTCGCTGATATCCCCAAGGCGAGAGCCAAGGCGCAGATTCCCGCCGGAATGAGCCGCCGCATTCTTCGCAATTCCCCCGCCCCCAACCGTGCTCGAAGCTGCGAGGGCGGAGTTTAACGAAGTGTTACCCCTTGTGTCATTTCGTAAACCGCGAAGGTGGCGGCCGGAACGGCGACGGCCGTCGCGGCGCGGCCCGAAGATCTCGGAACTGCGACGAACTGGCGCAGCGGACGGCGCGGCTTTACCGGCCGGTCTCGCGCAGGGTCATCAGCACGATGGCGGCGAGCAGCACGCCCATCCCGGCAAAGCCGGTGTCGATCTGGCCGCATGCCATGCCGATCAAGGTGGCAGCGGCGGTGGCGGCTCCGATCAGGAACGGCATCAGGGCGGGTCCCGGTGATTGGCGGCGGGGTGAAGACATCGTTAAACGGATGGCGGACCGCCGCTATTCCTGACACCCTCCAGATTAGGAGAGCGGAATGGCAAACCTTTATGTCGCGCGCAGCGTCAGGCTCGGCCGCTGGGCATCGGATGTCGGGCTCGGCCGTCACGTCTTTAAGGTCGGGGTGGCCGAGGGCGATCCGAAGCCGCTCGCCGCCGCGGGCTGGGCCGGCGAAACCGATTGGACGATCCTGCGCCGGCAGCCGGTCGAAGGTCTCGGCGAAGAGGAGGCGCTGGCGCGGCTTGCGCGCAAGGAAAAGATGATCGACCCCAACCTCTATCCCAAGCTCAAGGGCACCGTCGGCGTGTTCCGCCTGACCCCGGCGCAGGTCGAGAACCACATCATCGTGACCCGGGCATTGGCCGGCCAGGGCGACCGCACCGAACTCAAGCTGAAACCCGCCGATTTCGCCGATTACCTGATCCACAACGCGCTGCGCTGAAGCGGCGCTACGTCGGCCGCTCCGAGCGTCGCCCCTCACCCTCCCGCGGCGCGGGTCCCGCCCTCTCCCCGTTCGCGGGGAGAGGGGCCGTCGCGACGCTGCATGTCCCGCAGCGCGGCGAGCGCTTCGGGGGTGTCGATATCGACGAAGATCGCGTCGTCGTCCATCTCGACTTCGGCGACCAGCTCGGCGTGCTCGCCGATCAGGTGCCGGGCCCCGACATCGCCGGCGATCTGGGTCATTTCGGGAAAGAAGTGCTTGGCCCACAGCACCGGGTTGCCGCGCTTGCCGCGCCGGGTCGGCACGATGATGGCGCGGCCTTCGAGCGGGTTGAAGGCGGCGGCGAGGCGGTCGAGATGCCGGCCGGCGATCAGCGGCATGTCGCCGAGGCAGACGAGCACGCCGTCGAGATCGCCCGGCAACGCGGCGATGCCGCGCTTCAGCGAGGTCGACAGGCCATCGGCGAAATCGGGGTTGCGCACGCGCTCGATCGGCAGATTGCCGAGAGCTGCGTCGATTTCGTCGGCCCGGTTGCCGAGCACGGCCACGATCGGCCGCGCCCGCGAAGCGAGGAGCCGCCGCGCCACCCGCGTCACCATCGGCACCCCGTCGATTTCGGCCAGCAGCTTGTTCGGGCCGCCCATCCGCCGCGACTGGCCGGCGGCGAGCAGCAGCGCGCCGATGCGCGGGCCTTGCGGTTTTCTTCGTGCGGCGCGGGTGGTTTCGCCTCGGCCCGCGGCAGCGGCCGCGACGGGATCTCGGCAAGGAGCCCGCCGCTGCCCATGCGCATGATCTCGGCCGGCCCGACCGGCAATCCGGCGACGAGCCGCTCCAGCACCCAGTCGAAGCCGTTGACCTTGGGCGAGCGGGCGCAGCCGGGCAGCCCCAGCACCACGCGCTCGCCGACATGCCCGAGCAGCACGAGATTGCCCGGATCGACCGGCATGCCGAAATGGTCGATCCGTCCGCCGGCGGCGACGACCGATGCCGGGATCACGTCGCGCCGGTCGAGGATCGCCGAGGCGCCGTGGATCAGCAGCATGTCGATGCCGCGGCCGATTGCGTCGCGGATCACCGGCATCAGCGCGGCATCCGCATGGTCGCAGCGCTCCTCGAAGACGAGCCTGCAGCCGAGGGCGGCGAGCCGGCCTTCGGTCACCTGACGGGTCTTGTCGAGGACGCTCTCCTTGAGCCCGGGCAGCCGGGTCTGGACGAGCCCGGCCGACAATGCCCGGAATGGTGCCACCCGCAGCAGCGGACCGCCCGCGGCGGCGGCCTCGGCGCAGGCTGCCACCGCCTTCTCGGGGGCGGCAAACGGGATGATCTTGACGGTGGCGACCATCTGCCGCGGCTCGACGACAGTGAACGGCGGCAAAGTGCCGAGCGTCACCGCTTCGTCGACGAGGTTGAGCCGGTCGAGCCGCTCGGGCTCGAACACCAGGAGCCCGCGCGCCCTGGCGAACAGATTGGCGCGGCCGGTGAACGGCGCCGCGGTCTCGATCCCGGGGCCGGCGGCAGCAAGGCGACCCGCCGCGCCGCCTCGTCCTCGGCGACATCGCCGGGCTCGAGCCGGGCGACGACGATCCGCGTCAGGCCGGCGGCGGCGATCGCCTCGACATCGGCGGCCGACAGCAGCCGCGCTTTTTTGAGGGCTGTCGTCCCGAGCCTGAGGCTGTGTGCGAGGATTGCGCCTTCCGCCTCGGCGACCGCGACCTCGCCGAATTTCATGCCGCCTCCGCGCCCTCGCCCCGGCGCAGGATCTTGGTCATCTCGGCGACGATCGAGACCGCGACCTCGGCCGGCGATATCGCGCCGATCGCCAGCCCGACGGGCCCGTGAATGCGCGCCAGATCGCTGTCGCCGAAGCCCAGCTCCTTGAGCCGCGAGCAGCGCGCGGCATGGTTGCGGCGCGAGCCGAGCGCCCCGATGTAGAAGCATTCCGAACGCAATGCCGCGGCCAGCGCCGGGTCGTCGAGCTTCGGGTCATGGGTCAAGGCCACGACCGCCGAGCCGCGATCCGGCTGCAGCCGTTCGAGCGCTTCGTCGGGCCATTCGGTGACCAGCTCGACACCGGGGAACCGCGCTGCCGTCGCGAACGCGCCGCGCGGATCGATCACCGTCACCGCGTAATCGGCCAGCGCCAGCATCTGCGCCAGCGGCTGCGCGATATGCACCGCGCCGATGACAAAGCAGCGATGCGGCGGCGTCAGCACCTCGACGAAGACCGGGCCGGCGGCCGTCTCGATGGTCCGGTTGCGGCCGGTGCGCCAGGCCTCGCCCACCCGGTCGAGCGCCGCGTCGTCGAGCGCCAGATCGCCTTCGGCCGCATCGCCGTCGAACAGCAATTGCCGGCCGGTGGCGAGGTCGGTGGCGAGAGCGACGCAGCGGTGCTCGCGCTCCGCCGCCACCACGCGGTCGAGAATGCGGCCCTTCATTCGACGCGCTCGACAAAGATCTGGATCTTGCCGCCGCAGGCGAGGCCGACCTCCCAGGCCTGGTCGTTGGTGACGCCGAAATCGAGGAGCCGCGGCTTGCCGTCGCGGATCACGTCGAGCGCCTCGTTGACGACCGCGCCCTCGACGCAGCCGCCCGAGACCGAGCCGACCATGGCGCCGGTCTCGTCCACCGCGAGCTTGGCGCCGACCGGCCGCGGCGACGAGCCCCAGGTGGTGACCACGGTCGCCAATGCGACGCCCGACCCGGCCTCGCGCCAGCGCGCCGCCTGTTCGAGGATTTCCGCCGTATCGCTCATGCTGCCCTCTTTCCGTTGTGCTGCCCGTTTTGCTGCCATGCCGCGGCCGCGGCGCCCCGCCTCGGGATCGGCGCGCTCAGCACCGCGATCAGGGTTTCGAGGCTTTCGAGATTATGCACCGGCCGGAACTCGTCGACATAGGGCATCATCGCCTTCATCCCCAATGATCTTGGCTCGAACCCCTCATAGCGCAACAGCGGGTTCAGCCAGATCAGCCGGCGGCACGAGCGGTGCAGCCGGTCCATCTCGCCGGCGAGCCCGGTGCCGGCGTCGCGGTCGAGGCCGTCGGTGATCAGCAGCACGATCGCGCCCTGGCCGAGCAGGCGGCGCGACCACAACCGGTTGAACTCGGCGATCGAGTGGCCGATGCGGGTCCCGCCCGACCAGTCGGCGACCGCCTCGCCGACCCGCTCCAAGGCGAGATCGACGTCGCGATGGCGCAGATAGCGGGTGATGTTGGTCAGCCTGGTGCCGAAGACAAAGTCGTAGACGCGGTCGCGGTCGTTGGTGACCGTATGCATGAAATGCAGAAAGACGCGGCTGTAGCGGCTCATCGAGCCGGAGATGTCGCACAACACGACGAGCGGCGGCGGACGCCGGCGCGGGCTCTTGCGCTTCAGCTCGATCAGCCCGCCCGAGCGCAATGCGGCGCGCATCGTCGCGCGCAGATCGGCGCGGCTGCCGTGCCGGTCGGGGGCGAAGCGGCGGGTCGGGACGTCCAGCACCGGCAGGCGCAGCCGGGCGATCGCCGCCTTGGCGCGCGCCAGCTCGTCGAGCGACATCTTATCGAAATCCATATTGCGCAATTGCTCGCGGTCGGAAAAAGTCATGACCGCGTCGATCTCGGTTTCGACCTCCTCGGACTCGCCGGCGGGTTCCTCGCGGTTCGGATGCAGCGCTTCGGCGAGGCGCCGCGCCATCTCGGCACCCCGATCCGCTTCGGCCTCGATCCGCAATTCCGGCAGCACCAGCCCCATCATCTTTTTGAGGAGGTCGGGGTTGCGCCAGAAGATGTGAAAGGCCTGGTCGAAGATCAGCCGCTGGTCCGGCCGGTTGACGAACACCGCGTGCAAAGTCCAGTAGAAGTCGCGCCGATCGGTGATGCCGACCGCCCTGACCGCATCGACCGCATCGATGACCTTGCCGGGTCCGACCGGCAGCCCCGCCGCGCGCAGGGTACGCGCGAAATGCATCAGATTGGCGACCAGCGACCCGCCGGGGTTCGATGCCATGTCGGTCAGGCTCCGAGCCTAAAGCTCCTCACCCCGGCCCTCTCACGCATTGCGAGAGAGGGTGACGAGCGCAGCGAGGCGGGTGAGGGCGACGAGGGCACGGCGTCAGCTAGCCGCAGCGGCGGCCTCGGCCTTGACCTGGTCGAGCAGGCGGGCGGCTTCGCTGCCTTGCAGGCGGGCGATGTCGTCCTGGTATTTGAGCAAGACGCCCAACGTGTCGTTGATCGCGTGCGGCTCAGTTCGAGCACGTCCAACTGCATCAGCGCCTCGGTCCAGTCGATCGTCTCGGCGATGCCGGGCAATTTGAACAGGTCCATCGTGCGCAGTTTCTGTACAAAGCCGACGACCTCGCGCGACAGATGCTCGCTGGCGCCGGGCGCCTTGCGCTTCAGAATTTCGAGCTCGCGAGCGGCGTTCGGGTAATCGACCCAGTAATAGAAACAGCGCCGCTTCAGCGCGTCGTGGATCTCGCGCGTGCGGTTCGAAGTGATGATCACGATCGGCGGCTCGGCCGCGTGGATCGTGCCGATTTCGGGGATCGTCACCTGGAAATCGGACAAGAGTTCCAACAGATAGGCTTCGAACGGCTCGTCGGTGCGGTCGAGCTCGTCGATCAGCAATACCGGCGCGCCGCCGATCTCCGGCTCCAGCGCCTGCAGCAGCGGCCGCTTGATCAGAAACCGGTCGGAAAAGATCGTGCTCTCGATCTCGCTGCGACCCTCCTCGGCCGCCTCGGCGAGGCGGATCTCGATCATCTGGCGGGCGTAGTCCCATTCGTAGACCGCCGAGGCGACGTCGAGACCCTCGTAGCATTGCAGGCGGATCAGCCGCCGCCTGAGCGCGCTCGCCAGCACCTTGGCGATCTCGGTCTTGCCGACCCCGGCCTCGCCTTCGAGAAACAATGGCCGCTTCAGGTGCAGTGCCAGATGCACCGCCGTCGCCAGACTGCGGTCGGCGATGTAGTCGGCGCTGCCGAGCATGGCCAAGGTGTCATCGACTGAGGCAGGGAGTTTGGTGGCAACGGCAACATCCATCGACAGCGATCCCGATCAACAAAATCCCTCTCCCGACGGGAGAGGGTGGGGAGGCGTGCGAGCCCAACAATCGCATGGGCTCGCTCGCTTGAGCATGATATTTAATGCACCCGCTGCAGTGGCGCCACTCCGGCATGGTCCTTGGCGATCGCACTCAGTTGAAGGATCGCCGGCCGATCGCTATCTTACTACCGTCTTACCTACTTCGCGCAAGGGCGCTGCGCATGAGCACCGTCGAAAGATTGACGACGACCGTATCGACCAAGGGACAGGTTATTCTGCCAAAGGCCATCCGCCAGCGGCGGCATTGGGCGGCCGGAACGCGCCTTGTTGTTGAAGAGACGCCGGACGGCGTGCTGCTGAAGGCCGCGCCGCTGTTTCCGCCGACACGGCCGGAAGACGTGTTCGCGTCGCTTGTCTACGCCGGACCGCCAAAGACTCTGGAAGAGATGAATGCCGGCATCGAGGCCGAAGCAAGGCGGCGTCATGCTGGCGATCGATACTAATGTGATCGTCCGTTACCTGACCGGCGACCACCCGCACCAGGCGGCGCAAGCGCAGGCGCTGATCGACGGCGAGGATGTGTATGTGTGTATAACGGTTCTCTTGGAGACCGAGTGGGTATTGCGCAGTGCCTACGGATTTGCCCGCGCCCGGCTTGCCGAAGCGCTCCGCGCCTTCGCCGGGCTCCCGCGCGTCACGCTGGAGGACGCCGCCCTTGCCACCAAAGCATTGGATTGGATGGGACGCGGCCTGGATTTCGCGGATGCGCTTCACCTCGCGGCGGCACAAGGCTGCGAAGCTTTTGTCAGCTTCGACCAGCGTTTCGCGGCGACAGCCAATCCCCTCAGCGACGTTAAGGTGCGGGTGCCATAGCGGGCGGCCGTCCCTGACCTTGTCAGGCGCAGGCGGCGACGGCGCGGCGGGCCATCACGCCGACGAGATGGGCGCGGTATTCGGCGCTGGCGTGGATGTCGGAATTGAGGCCGTCGTCGGGGATCGCGATGTCCTTGATCGCATCGGGGGTGAAGGATTGGGCCAGGGCCGCTTCCATTTCGGGGACGCGGAAGACGCAGGGGCCGGCGCCGGTCACCGCGACGCGCACCCCGCTGCCGGTGCGGGCGACGAACACGCCGACGATCGCGTAGCGCGAAGCCGGGTTGCGGAATTTCTGATAATTCGCGGACGCGGTTTTCGGAAACCGGACAGAGGTGACGATCTCGGTCGGTTCGAGGGCGGTCTCGAACATGCCGGTGAAAAAATCCTCGGCGGCGAGGTCGCGCCTGGTCGTGTGCACGGTGGCGCCGAGGGCGACGAGTGCCGCCGGGTAATCCGCCGCCGGATCGTTGTTCGAGATCGAGCCGCCGATCGTGCCGCGGTTGCGCACGGCCGGATCGCCGATCATGCCGGCCAACGCCGCCAGCGCCGGGATCGCCTGCTTGACGAGCGGCGAGCGGTTGACCTCGGCATGCCGGGTCATCGCCCCGATGACCAGCGCGTCGCCGGCGTCGGTGATGCCGCGCAACGAGGGGATCGCGGCGAGGTCGATCAGGTCCGACGGTTTGGCGAGCCGCAGCTTCAGGGTGGGGACCAGGGTCATGCCGCCGGCGACCAGTTTCGCTTCCTCGTTGGCGCCGAGCAAATTCGCGATTTCGTCGAGGCTCGTCGGCTTGTGATAGTCGAATTCGTACATCGGGGCTCTCCTGTTACGCGGCGAGCGGCTGGCGGTGCTGTTGGATGACGCGCCACAGCTTTTCGGGTGTCGCCGGCATTTCGACATGCCGGACCCCGAGCGGCTTCAGCGCATCGACGAGCGCGTTGGTGATCGCCGCCGGCGCGCCGATCGCCCCGGCCTCGCCGCAGCCTTTGACGCCGAGCGGGTTGTGCGTGCACAGGGTCACGTTGGTCGACAGCACAAAGGACGGCAGGTCGTCGGCGCGCGGCATCGCGTAGTCGTTGTAGGAGCCGGTCAACAACTGGCCGTTCTCCTTGTCGTAGACGCAGCCTTCGAGCAGCGCCTGGCCGATCCCCTGGGCAAGCCCGCCATGGACCTGGCCGGCGACGATCATCGGGTTGATGATGCGGCCGAAATCGTCGCTCGCGGTGAAGTTGACGATTGAAACATGCCCGGTTTCAGGGTCGATCTCGACCTCGGCGATGTGCGCGCCCGACGGATAGGTGAAGTTTTTCGGGTCGTAGAACGCGGTCTCGTCGAGCCCCGGCTCCAGATCATCCGGATAGTTGTGCGGCACATAGGCGGTCAGCGCCACCTCGCCGAAGCTCTTCGAGCGGTCGGTGCCGGCGACGGTGAAGTTGCCGTCGGCGAATTCGACATCGGCCTCGGCCGCTTCGAGCAGGTGCGCGGCGATCTTGCGGCCCTTGGCGACCACCTTGTCCATCGCCTTGACGATCGCCGAGCCGCCGACCGCCAGCGAGCGCGAGCCGTAGGTGCCCATGCCGTAGGGGATCTTGGCGGTGTCGCCATGGACGATCTCGATATTCTCGATCGGGATGCCGAGCCGGTCGGCGACGAGCTGCGAGAAGGTCGTCTCGTGGCCCTGGCCGTGGCTGTGCGAGCCGGTCAGGATCGACACGCTGCCGGTCGGGTGCACCCGCACCGCCGCACTTTCGTAAAGCCCGGCGCGCGCGCCAAGCGAGCCGACGACCGCGGAGGGAGCGATGCCGCAGGCCTCGATATAGGTGGCGATGCCGATGCCGCGCAGCTTGCCGCGCGCCATCGCTTCCCGGCGGCGCGCCTCGAAGCCGGCGTAATCGGCGGCCTTCAGCGCCAGCTCCAAGGTCGTGCGGTAATCGCCGCTGTCGTATTGCAACGCCACCGGCGTCTGGTAGGGATAGGCGTTGGCCGGGATGAAATTGCGCCGGCGCAATTCGGCCGGGTCCATGCCGATCTCGTCGGCGGCGAGGTCGACGATGCGTTCGAGCAAAAACGTCGCCTCGGGCCGGCCGGCGCCGCGATAGGCGTCGACCGGGACGGTATGGGTGAAGACCGCCTTGGTCTCGACGTAGATCGCCGGGGTCGTATAGGTGCCGGCGAGCAGGGTGCCGTAGAGATAGGTCGGGATGCAGGGGGCGAAGGTCGACAGATAGGCGCCCATATTGGCGATCGTCGAGACCTTGAGCGCCAGGAACTTTGCCTCGCCGTCGAGCGCCAGCTCGACATGGGTCACGTGGTCGCGCCCATGCGCGTCGGACATGAAGCTTTCCGAGCGCTCGGCCGTCCATTTGACCGGCCGCCGCAATTTGCCGGCGGCCCAGGTGACGATCGCCTCTTCGGCGTAATGATAGATCTTCGAGCCGAAACCGCCGCCGACATCGGGAGCGACGACCCGCAATTTGGCCTCGGGGATGTGCAGCACGAAGGCGCCCATCAGCAGGCGGATCACATGCGGGTTCTGGCTCGTCGTATAGAGCGTGTAGTCGCCGGTGGCGCGGTCGTACTCGCCGATCGCGGCGCGCGGCTCCATCGCGTTGGGGATCAGCCGGTTGTTGACGAGGTCGAGCCTGACCACCCGCGCCGCCTTGGCAAAACCGGCCTCGACCGCGGCGAGATCGCCCAAATGCCAGTCGTAGCAGAGATTGCCCGGCGCTTCGGCGAAGACCTGCGGCGCACCGGGCTTCAATGCCTCCGCCGGATCGACGACGGCCGGCTCCTCGACATAATCGACGCGCACCAGCTCGGCGGCCTCGCGGGCCTGTTCGAGCGTCTCGGCGATGACGACCGCGACCGGGTCGCCGACATGGCGCACGCGATCGACCGCGAGCGGCGGATGCGGCGGCTCGGCCATCGGCGAGCCGTCCTTCGAATGGACCTGCCAGCCGCAGGGCAGCCCGCCGACGCCGTCCGCCGCCATGTCCGTGCCGGTGTAGATGGCGGCGACGCCGGGGGCCGATGCCGCCGCCGCGGTGTCGACGCCGCCGAGCCGCGCATGCGCATGCGGGCTGCGCAGGACATAGGCGTGCAGCTGGTGCGGGCGGTCGATGTCGTCGGTATAATTGCCTTGTCCGGTCAGAAAGCGGAAATCCTCGCGCCGCCGGACCGGCGTCCCGATTGTGGCCATCGCCCTACTCCGCCGCCGCGCCGTGGACGCCGGCCGGCGCCTCGCCGCGCATCACCGCCGCCCCCTCGGCGATCGCCAGCACGATGTTGTGATAGCCGGTACAGCGGCACAGATTGCCTTCGAGATATTCGCGGATCTCGTGCTCGGAGGGGCTGGGGTTGTTTTTGACCAGGTCGAGCGCGCTCATCACCATGCCGGGGGTGCAGAAGCCGCATTGCAGCGCGTGATTGTTGCGGAAGGCTTCCTGCATCGGGTGCAGGATGTCGCCGGTCGCCACCCCTTCGATCGTCAATACCGAGCGGCCCTCGGCCTGCACCGCCAACAACGTGCACGACTTGACCGCCTCGCCGTCGACATGCACGACGCAGGCGCCGCATTGGCTGGTGTCGCAGCCGACATGCGTGCCGGTCAGCCCGAGCTGCTCGCGCAGCAATTGCACCAGCAGGGTGCGCCCCTCGACCGTTGCCGAAACCGGCTTGCCGTTCACGGTGAGGCTCACCGTCTTTTGCATCGAACCCTCCCTGGATCACAAATCATCGCCGTCAGCGGGCGCGACTGGCCGGCCGGAGTTTTGTTCCGCGCGGCCGTTCCGGTCAAGGCGGCGTTCGCGGTCCGGCGACGGCGGCTAGCGCACCCCGCCGTGGCGGGTGAAATAGTAGAGCATCAGGGCGACGATCGCGGTCAGCCCGGTGACCCACACCGCCGGCGACAGCCTGGCGGAGACGGCACCCGCCGCGGGCTCGGCCTCGGCAGGATCGGGAGCGATAACGACGCGCGCCACCGAATTTGCCTGATCGGCCGCCGAGGCCGGGGGAGGCGAGGCCGCCTCCTCGGGCGTCATCACCGCGGCGAAGCGCTCAAAGAATTCCTGGGCCATCTTGCGCGAGGTGCCATCGATCAGACGCGAGCCGATCTGGGCGAGCTTGCCGCCGACATGCGCCTGGACCTCGTAGCGCAGCACGGTCGCCTCGCCATCCTCGTCGAGCCCGACCTTGGCGCTGCCCTTGGCGAAGCCGGCGACGCCGCCGCTGCCTTCACCGCTGATCGTGTAGCCCTGGGGCGGATCGAGATCCGACAGGTTCACCTTGCCGTTGAACGTTGCCTTTACCGGCCCGACCTTGGCGACGACCTTGGCGCTGAACTCGGTGTCGGAGAGCTTCTCGATCGTCTCG
Organism: uncultured Alphaproteobacteria bacterium; assembly: GCA_963814865.1. Classification (GTDB taxonomy): domain Bacteria; phylum Pseudomonadota; class Alphaproteobacteria; order ATCC43930; family CGMCC-115725; genus AP-15. The sequence goes on from CAWFEN010000014.1 coordinate 284,206, forward strand.
CAGCCGGGAATTGCCTGCTTCAGGATCGCCGGATCGTTGAGACCCTCCCAGACGCGCTGGCGCGGCACGGGGATGCGAAATTCGCCCGTCATTTCCATCGGCATGATCCTTTCCTGCGGGCGCTCAGTGTGGTGCCCGGGGGCGGCGAATGCAACCGCCCGCTGAGCTTTGACGCAGGCTGCCGGCGGGCACTCTCAGGCGGGAGCGTCGGGGATGACGGCGATCGCGCCGATCTCGATCAGGTAGTCGGGCGAGGTCATCTTGACCACCTCTACCATGGTCGAAGCCGGCAACGGTTCTTTGAAATATTCTCGCCGGACTTTGTGGATGATGTCGAAATGCTCCATATTGCGGATATAGACATCGACGCGGCAGATGTCGTCCATCTGGCCGCCGGCCGCCTCGATCGCGGCTTTCAGATTTTCGCAGACCTGGCGCGTCTGGGCCTCGATGTCGCCGATTCCGGCGATCGTGCCGTCGGCGCGGCGCGCGGTCATGCCCGAGATGAAGACGAGCCGGCCGCGCGCCTCGATCGCGGTGGCGTGCGAGAACACGCCGCTCGGCTCGCGCAACTTGTCGGAGCGAATCTGCTGTTTTGCCATTCCGGTCTCCCGAGATCGGCCGTTCGTGCTATGAGGCGACATCATGACCACGCCGTTTCAACAGCAATTTGTCGAATTGGCCGCAGAGCGGTCGGCACTGTGCGTCGGCATCGATGCATCGGCCGAAACCCTTCGGGATTGGGGATTGGCGGATGACGCGGCGGGGCTGCGCGCCTTCTGCGAGCGGATGGTCGAGGCCTGCGCCTCGCGCGTCGCCGTCGTCAAGCCGCAGGCCGCCTTCTTCGAGCGGCACGGGCCGGACGGAATGACGATATTGCGCGACACGGTCGCCGCTGCCCGCAGCCATGGCGCGCTCACGATCATCGATGCGAAACGCGGCGACATCGCCTCGACCGCCGGGGCATACGGCGAAGCCTTTCTGGGACCCGACAGCCCGTTCGGCGGCGATGCGATGACGCTGCACCCCTATCTCGGCTTCGGATCGCTGGCGCCGATCCTGGATATCGCCTGCCGCACCGCCGCCGGAATCTTTGTCGTCGTGCGCTCGTCGAACCCGCAAGCCGGCACGGTGCAGCAGGCGCTGATGGCGGACGGCCGATCCGTCGCCGAGGGGCTGGCCGACGACATCGCGGCATACAATGGCTTCGCCTGCGGGGACGGGCTTGGCCCGATCGGCGCCGTCGTCGGCGCGACGCTCGACCGCGAAGCCGCCACACTCGCCGCCCGCCTGCCGAACGCGCTGATGCTGGTTCCCGGCATCGGAGCGCAGGGCGCGACGGTCGCCGATGTAAGACGCGATTTCGCCCAACACTACGCGAGGGTGATCCCGTCCGTATCGCGTGCAATCACCCGCGCCGGTCCCGATGCGCAGAATCTGAAACGGCAGGTGGAGCGATATTCGGCCGAAGTCCGCGGCGATCAGGCGGCGAGGCGGTAGCCATCGCCATCGCGCCCGATATGGCGCTGCGGTGGTGCCGGCGGAATGCGTGCCGATCAACAGCACCCAACCGGTCGCACAATTCGCCGAACGTGCGCCGGTAACCGGCTCCCATCAGCTCCATCGCCCATCCGGCCCGGGATCCCCGAGGCGGATCGCCTCCATCAGTGGACGAAGACGACGGCGTGCGGTCAGGGAACGCCGGTCGTGCGCTGCGTCTGAGATGCCCCGCTGGTGACCGTATGGCCGATGTTCGACACGTCCTGGCCGGCTCCGGCAACCGTGTCGCAGGCCGATAGCAGCGAGCCCGCTGCCAACAGCATCAACACCGCGAACAGCAAGCCAACCCCGCCACGGCGTTTTCCATTCTTCATTGCAACCTCCAGAACCACAAGTCGAACCCCATTAGACTGAACGCTACGGTTAGGGCCCGGTTCCGGCGGGCGGGCCAGCGGGCAAGTATCGTGCTACGATTGCGTCACAGGCTGACGAACCGATGCGAAGGAGGGGACGATGAAGGCAATATTGCTGACCAGGAATGGCGGGCTGGAAGTGCTGCGCCTGGGCGAGGCGCCGGATCCGGTTGCCGGTCCCGGCGAGGTCGTGGTCGACATTCACGCGGCCAGCGTCAATGCCGCGGATTACAAGGTCCGGCTGGGCAGCGGCGGATCGAGCAGCCTGAAATTTCCGCATATTCTCGGCCGCGACTTTTCGGGCGTGGTCAGCGCGGTCGGGCCGGCGGTCACCGACTTCAAGGTCGGCGACGCCGTGTTCGGGGTCACCGATCAGGGGATCGAGGGCTGCTACGCGGAAAAGCTTGCGATCAAGGCGGCGATCATCGCCGGGAAACCCGATGGGCTCGGCGATGCCGAGGCGGCGGCGATGGGGCTGACCAGCCTGACCGCACTGTGGGCGGTCGAGGACACGGCCAAGCTCAAACCCGGCGAGACCATCCTGATCCAGGGCGGTGCCGGCGGCGTCGCCGGGTTCGCGATCCAGCTGGCGAAGCATCTCGGCGCCACGGTGATCACGACGGCGAGTGCCCGTAACCACGACTATGTGACGAGCCTCGGCGCCGACCGCGTGATCGACTACAACGCGGAGGATTTCACCAAGGCCGTTTTCAATTGCGACGTGGTGTTCGACACGGTCGGCGGCGAGGTGCAGGTACGCTCCTACGAGGTGTTGAAGCCGGGCGGGCGGCTGGTGTGGATCGCGGCCGCACCGGCGGGGTTCCAACCGAGCCGCAAGGATGTCCAGGTGCTGCGCCCGAATGTCGTCCGCGACCGCGCCCATCTCGAACGGATGATCGAGCTCTACGATCAGAGTGCGGTCTGGCCGCCGCACATCACCCGCTATAAGCTCGCCGACGCGGCCGAGGCGCACCGCGTCAGCGAGGGGCGCCACCTGCAGGGCAAGCTGGTGCTGGAAATGCACTGAAGCAACAACTAACCCTTAGAAAGGAGAGATAAATGGCGGGCAACTCACAAAAAGTTATCGACCTCGACAAGCAGCGCATGGACGCGATGGCGAAAAAAGATATCGCTGCGTTGAACGGGCTGATTTCCGACGATCTCGTTTACACGCATTCGACGGCGCGGCTCGATACGAAGAAGAGCCTGATCGGCAACATGGAGTCCGGGGGGACGGTCTACACCTCGGTGGTGCCGTCCGACGTCAAGGCGCAGGATCTGGGCGATACGGTAGTGCTGACCGGATCGTGCCGCATCAGCGTCATGTCGCAGGGGCGCCCCAACAGCTTTGGCGTCCGGTTTACCGACATCTGGTCCAACAAGGGCGGCCAGTGGCAGATGGTCGCCTGGCAATCGACCCGCACCCCTGACTAGCCCCTTTTTCACCCGATGGGCCTCCGCGGATAGGAACCTCGCTCCGAGGAGGCCCGAAGGACCGTCTCGAAGGCAGGTCACTGGGGAACTGACCACGCTGCTGGCGGGTCTGCGCCGCGGCGGGATCGCCGGCCGCGCACCCTGAGCGCTACCAGCCGCGAGAATGCCGTAATTTTTTCACCCAAGCCGGATATGCAAGCTGATCGGAACCCGTCCTGATGACCAGGACCATGCTTTTGCTCCTGTTCCTTTGCGCTGCCGTCGGCGCGGCGCGGGCGGACGAGGTCGGCCGGTTCAGCAACGACTGGACCGGCAACGGCATGGTCGTCGAGGCGTTCGCCGACCCGAAGGTCGCCGGCGTCACCTGTCATCTGGTGCATTTCGACCGCAGCGTCATCGACCGGCTGACCAAGGGCAACTGGTTCGAAAACCCGTCGAACAGCGCGATCTCGTGCGTGCAGAGCGGGCCGATCGTGATCGGCAAGATCGTGACCGGAGCCAACGGCGAGGAGGTATTCTCGCAGCGCATGAGCCTGTTCTTCAAGTCGATCGCAGTGCGCCGAATCTACGACAAGAAAAACAATACGCTGGTCTACGTCGCCTACAGCCGGCAGGTAAAGGATGCGAGCGCCAAGATGGGCCTGTCCGCGGTGTCGCTGTTCAACGCCAACGCCACCTGGAGCGCCGGCAAGCCATAGGGTGAAACCATGAGCCGCCCTATGGCAAAAGCCGTTCTCGCCGCCGATATGCTGAAGGTTGGAGGTCTCGTTCCATGAACCAATTCGGCATCGGCCAGCCGGTCCGCCGCGTCGAGGACCGGCGTTTCATTACCGGCCGCGGCAGCTATGTCGACGATCTCGTCCGCCCCCGGCAAGCCTATGCCTACATGCTGCGCTCGCCGCACGCGCATGCCCGCATCCGCGCGCTCGACATTGCCGCGGCCGCCACGGCGCCTTGCGTGCTGGCGGTCTATACCGGGGAGGATGTCGCCCGCGCCGGTCTCGGGCCGATCCCGTGCCTCAGCGCCCTGACCAACCGCGACGGCTCGCCGGCGGTGATGCCGCCGCGTCCGGCGATCGTCCGCGAGCGGGTGCGGCATGTCGGCGATACGGTGGCGATGGTGGTGGCGGAAAGCACCGCCGCGGCGCGCGACGCGGCCGAGCTGATCGAAGTCGATTACGAGCCGCTGCCCGCCGCGGTCGAGACCGCGCACGCCCTCGATCCGGGCCAGCCCCTGGTGTGGGACGAGGCGCCGGGCAATCTTTCCTTCGATTGGGAATTGGGCGACAGCGCGGCCGTGGCGCGGGCGATGGCTGCGGCGCGCCACCAGATCGGCTTGGATCTGGTCAACAACCGCGTCGTCGTCAACTCGATGGAGCCGCGCGGCGCGATCGGCGAGTACGATGCCGGCGAGGATTTCCATACGCTGTGGAGCTCGACGCAGGGCTCGCATTTTCTGCGCAACCTGCTGGCCGAAAGCATCTTCAAGGTGCCGGAAAACCGCATCCGCGTGGTCACGCCGGATGTCGGCGGCGGCTTCGGCATGAAGCTGTTCCTCTATCCCGAGCACATCCTGGTGCTGTGGGCGGCGAAGCAGCTCGGCCGTCCGGTCAAATGGACGCCGGAGCGCTCCGACGCCTTCGTCACCGACACGCAGGGCCGCGACAACATCACCCGGCTCGAACTTGCGCTCGACGGCGAGCTGCGCTTTCTCGGGCTGTCGGTCGCGACGATCGCCAATATGGGCGCCTATCTGTCGAACTTCGCGCCGGAGATCCCGACCGGCTCGGGCGGCCCGATGCTGAGCGGCGTCTACCGGATCCCGGCGATCCATGTCGCGGTCAAGGGGGTCTTTACCCACACCGTCCCGGTCGATGCCTATCGCGGCGCCGGCCGGCCCGAAGCGGCCTATGCGCTCGAACGGCTGATCGACGTCGCCGCCCGCCGGCTCGGGGTGGCGGCCGACGATTTGCGCCGGCGCAACTTCGTTCGGCCCGAGGCGATGCCCTATGCGACGCCGCTCGGCGTGACCTATGACAGCGGCGTTTTCGGCCGCAACATGGATCAGGCGCTCGCCGCCGCGGATGCGGCCGGCTTTCCGGCGCGGCGGGCCGAGGCACGGGCGCGCGGGCGCTGGCGCGGCCTGGGTTATGCCGTCTATATCGAGCAGTCGGGTTTCCCACCCGACGAATTCGCCGAGCTGCGCTTCGACCCGAGCGGCGCCTTGACGATCCTGATGGGGACGCAATCCTCGGGCCAGGGGCACCAGACCGCCTATACCCAGCTCGCCGCCGAGCGGCTCGGCATCGCCCCCGACAAGGTCCGGGTGTTGCAGGGCGACACCGCCGTGATCGCCTTTGGCCGCGGCACCGGCGGCTCGCGTTCATTGCCGGTCGGCGGCGCGGCGCTCGTTCATGCCGCCGACAAGCTGGTCGCCAAGGGGCGCTCTATCGCCGCGCATTTGTTCGAGGCGGCCGAGGCGGATGTCGAATTCGCCGACGGCGTCTTTACCGTTGCCGGCACCGACCGCCGGCTCGGCATCGAGGACGTCGCGCGCGCCGCCTTCAACCCGGCGCAGCAGCCACCCGGCATCGAGCCCGGCTTTGCCGAGAGCGGACATTTCACCCCGCCCTCGCCGACCTTTCCCAATGGCTGCCACGCCTGCGAGGTCGAGATCGACCCCGAGACCGGGCATGTCGAGATCCTGCGCTATCTTGTCGTCGACGATTTCGGCACGGTCGTCAACCCGCTGCTGCTGCGCGGCCAGGTGCAGGGCGGCGTCGCGCAAGGGGTAGGCCAGGCGATGCTCGAACATTGCGTTTTCGATCCCGAAACGGGCCAGCTCGTCACCGGCTCGTTGACCGATTACTGCCTGCCGCGCGCCGACGACCTGCCGGCGATCGGGTTCGCCTACAATGTCGTGCCGTGCCGCACCAACCCGCTCGGCGTCAAGGGCGCCGGCGAGGCCGGGGCGATCGGCGCGCCGCCGGCGCTGGTCAATGCGATCGTCGACGCGCTTGCCCCGCTCGGGATCGATCACCTCGACATGCCGCTGACGCCGGAGCGATTGTGGCGCGCGATCCGCGGGCTCGACGAGCGGAGAGCGGCATGATGGCGACGCGCGAGCAGCTGCTCGAAACCGCTCGGCGCGCGGCGCTCGCCGCCGGCGAGGCGATCATGCGGGTTTATGCAGCACCTTTCGATGTCCGCCAGAAGGACGACAAGACCCCGGTGACCGAGGCCGACCTCGCCGCCGAGCGGGTCATCGTGGCGATGCTGGAAGACGCCTTTCCTGAAATCCCGGTGGTCTCCGAGGAACTGGTCGATGCCGAGGGGCTGCCGCCCTCAGCGGCGCGCTTCTGGGCGGTCGACCCGCTCGACGGGACTCGCGAATTCGTCGCCAAGAACGGCGAGTTCGCGGTCTGCATCGGCCTCGTCGAGGACGGCGTGCCGGTGCTCGGCGTCGTGCATGGCCCGGCGGTCGGGCTGACCTACGCCGCATGCGGGCCGGGAACGGCGACGCGGTGGCGCGACGGCGCCGCGCCGGAGAGGATCGAGGCGCGCCTTGCGCCGTCCGACGGCCTCGTCATCGTCCACAGCCGCTCGCACGAAAACAGCCGCCGGCTCGGCGAGTTCTTGCAGGATTATCCGGTGCGCGCGCGCCGGAGCTGCGGCAGCGCGCTCAAATTCGGCCTCCTCGCCGCCGGCGAAGGCGACCTCTACCCGCGCTTCGGCACGACGATGGAATGGGACACCGCGGCCGGCCAGGCGATCCTCGAAGCCGCCGGCGGCCGGGTCGATACCTTCGCCGGAACCCGGCTCGGCTACGGCAAGCCCGGCCTCAAGAACGACGGCTTTATCGCCTGGGGCCGCGCCCGCTGATCCACTGACGCCGCGAGCCGATTACTCGGCCGCCTCGCGGTGCACGGGGTCGGGGCTTGTCGATGCGGGGCGCCAGCGCAGGATCGGCTTGCGCGCGGCGGCGGTTTCGTCGAGACGGCGGCGCGGGGTGAGCACCGGTGCGGCGTGGAAACGGGCGGCGTCGCCCGACCGGGCTGCGGCGGCGAGCGCCTTCACCACCCCGGCAAACGCGTCGAGCGTGGCCTTGCTCTCGGTTTCGGTCGGCTCGATCAGCAGGGCGCCGTGCACGACCAGCGGGAAGTACATCGTCATCGGGTGGTAGCCTTCGTCGATCAGCGCCTTGGCAAAATCGAGCGTCGTCACCCCGGTGTCCTTGAGGAACCGGTCGTCGAACAGCACCTCGTGCATGCATGGACCCGGATAGGAAAGGCTGAGATCGCCTTCGAGCCGGACGCGCAGGTAATTCGCGTTGAGCACCGCGTCCTCGGCGACCTGGCGCAGCCCGTCGGCACCATGGCTCATCATATAGGCGAGCGCCCGCACGAACATGCCGATCTGGCCGTGAAAGCCCTTGAGCCGGCCGATCGCGTGCTCGGCCGGGCCGGTCTTGTGCTCGGCCAAGGAGAGCCCGTTCCGGCCATGCACCAGCCAGGGCAGCGGCGCGTACGGGGCGAGGGCCGCCGCCAGCGCCACCGGCCCGCTGCCCGGCCCGCCGCCGCCATGCGGGGTCGAAAACGTCTTGTGCAGGTTCAGATGCATGCAGTCGATGCCGAGATCGGCCGGCCGCACCCGCCCGACGATCGCGTTGAAATTGGCGCCGTCGCAGTAGAAGAAGGCGCCGGCCGCGTGCACGGCGGCGGCGATGTCGACGATCTCGTTTTCGAACAACCCGCAGGTGTTGGGGTTGGTCAGCATCAGCGCCGCGACATCGGAGCCGAGTTTCGCTTCGAGCGCCGCGCGGTCGACCCGGCCCTGCCTATTGGCCGGGATCGCATCGACCATATAGCCGCAGGCCGCCGCCGTCGCCGGGTTGGTGCCGTGCGCCGATTCGGGCACCAGCACCCGGCGGCGCCCATCGCCGCGGGCTTCGAGCGCGGCGCGGATCGTCATCATGCCGCACAATTCGCCATGCGCTCCCGCACCGGGCGACAAGGCGATGGCCGGCATGCCGGTTAGGGTCTTGAGCCAATGCGCCAGGGTATCGATCAGCTCGAGCGCGCCCGGCACGGTCGATAGCGGCTGCAACGGGTGGATGTCGGCCAGGCCCGGCAGCCGCGCCAATTTTTCGTTGAGGCGCGGGTTGTGCTTCATCGTGCAGGAGCCGAGCGGATAGAGCCCGCTGTCGATCGCGTAGTTCTTCTGCGACAGCCGGGTGAAATGGCGCACCACCTGCGGCTCGCCGAGCCCCGGCAGCCCGATCGCATCCTGCCGTTCGAGGCCGCCGAGGCGGGCGGTGAAGGGTGCCGGCTCGGGCAGATCGACGCCGCAATGCCCCGGCGAATCCTGCTCGAAGATCAGGGGCTCCTCGATCTGCAATCCGCGATTGCCGCTGAAGGTCCCGGCCGCCGCCGCCGGCTGCGTGGCAGCGCCGGCGCTCAGCGCCCGGCTCCACCCGCTCACGCCAGCACCTCCCGCAGCCCCCGTTCGAGCCGGTCCATGTCTTCGTCCGTCACCATCTCGGTCGCCGCAACGAGGAGCAGGTCCGCCAGTTCGGCGCGGTCCGGATAAAGCCGGCTGACCGGGATCCCGGCGAGCACGCCCCTGTCGGCGAGCGCCTGCACGACGGGTGCGGCCGGGCACGGCAGGCGCAGCGCGAATTCGTTGAAAAAGGCGCGGTTGACGAGGCGCAGGCCGGCCACGCGCTCGAGCCGCCCGGCCAGCCGCACCGCGGCGGCGTGGTTGAGCCGTGCCAGCCGCACCAGCCCTGCTTCGCCGAGCAGGGCCAGGTGGATCGTGAAGGCGAGCGCGCACAATCCCGAATTGGTGCAGATGTTGCTCGTCGCCCGCTCGCGCCGAATGTGCTGCTCGCGGGTCGACAAGGTCAGCACAAAGCCGCGCCGACCGTCGGCATCGACGGTCTGCCCGGCGAGCCGACCCGGCATCTGGCGCACGAACCGGTCACGGCTGGCAAAGAGGCCGAGATGGGGCCCGCCGAAACCGAGCGCATTGCCGAGCGACTGGCCTTCCGCCGCGACGATGTCCGCCCCCATCTCGCCGGGCGAGCGGATGGCGCCGAGCGACACGATCTCGCTCACCACGACAATGAGCAGCGCGCCGGCATCGTGGCAAACCTGCGCCAGCCCCGACCAGTCGCGCAACTCGCCCCAGAAATCCGGGTTCTGCACGACGACGCAGGAGGTGCCGCGATCGACCAGCCGGGCCAGATCCTCGGTCTCTCCCGGCGCCGGGTCCTGCGCGGCTAGCTCGAAGCCGACAAAGCGGGCATAGGTCTCGCACACCTCGCGGTAATGCGGATGCAGCCCGCCCGACAGCACCGCCTTTTTGCGGCCGGTGACGCGGTTCGCCATCATCACCGCCTCGGCGCAGGATGTCGCGCCGTCATACATCGAGGCGTTCGCGACCTCCATGCCGGTCAAGAGCGCGACCTGGGTCTGGAACTCGAACAGATATTGCAGGGTGCCCTGCGACACCTCGGGCTGATAGGGGGTGTAGGAGGTCAGGAACTCGCCGCGCTGGATCAGATGGTCGACCGCGGCCGGGACATGGTGGCGATAGGCGCCGCCGCCGACAAAAAACGGCGCCGACCCGGCCGGGACATTCTTCGCGGCGATGCGCGAGATCGCCCGCTCGACCTCGATCTCGCCCATCGCCCGCGGCAGGTCGAGAAGGCCGTCGAGCCGCGCCGCCGGCGGCACTTCGGCGAACAGCGCGTCGATCGAATCGACGCCGACCGCCGCCAGCATCTCGCCGCGGTCGCGCGCCGTCAGCGGCAGATAACGCATCAATGCTGCTCCTCGATAAAGCGCCGATAGGCGGCCTCGTCCATCAGCCCGTCGAGCTCTTTGGGGTCGTCGAGGCGCAGTTTCAGGAACCAGCCTTCGCCCGTCGGGTCGAGATTGACCTGGGCGGGGTCGGCGGCGAGCGCCTCGTTGACTTCCACGACCTCCCCGGCGAGCGGCGCGTAAACCTCGCTCGCCGCCTTGACCAATTCGACGACCGCCGCCTCCTTGCCCTGCTCGACCCGCTGGCCGATTTCCGGCAATTCGACATAGACGACGTCGCCGAGCTGCGATTGCGCATAGTCGGTGATGCCGATCACCGCGAGATCGCCGTCGAGCCGAACCCATTCATGGTCCCTCGTAAAGCGGAGCGCGCTCATCGGCATTTCCTCCTGCGGGCTCAGCCGCGGTAGTAATGGTGCGGGACAAAGGGCAGCGGGGCGACGCGGGCGGGACGCGCGGTGCCGCGCACCAGCAGGGACAGCGCGGTGTCCGTGGCGGCATGGAGGCTGTCGACGTAACCCATCGCGATCGGGCCGCCGACCGAGGGGCCGAAACCGCCGCTCGTCACCCGGCCGATATCGTTGCCGGCGGCGTCGACGATCGGCGTTTCCTCGCGTGCCGGCGCGCGGCCGTCCGGCCGGATGCCGACGCGCTTGCGCGATGCCCCTTGTGCGAGCTGGCGCAGCACGATTTCGGCGCCGGGGAAGCCGCCGTCGCCGCGCCGCCCTTTGCCGATGGTCCAGGCGAGACCGGCCTCGACCGGGGTCGTGGTCTCGTCGATATCGTGGCCATGGAGGCACAGCCCGGCTTCGAGCCGCAGCGAATCGCGGGCGCCGAGACCGACCGGCCTAACCTCGGGCTCGGCGAGCAGCCTTTCGGCCAGCGCCTGTGCGTGAGCCACCGGCACGGAAATCTCGAACCCGTCCTCGCCGGTATAGCCCGAGCGCGTGACCAGGCACTCCCGGCCGTCGAGCGCGATTTCGGCCGCGGTCATGAACGGCAGCTGCGCGATGCCGTCGGCAAGGCGCGACAGCACGGCGGCGGCGGCCGGCCCTTGCAATGCCAGCAAGGCGCGATCGTCGAGCGGCTCGACGGTCGCGCCGCCGCCGAGGCGATCGCGCAGATGCGCGAGATCGGCCTCCCTGCGCCCGGCGTTGACGACGACGAACAGCCCGTCGCCGAGCCGCGTCGCCATCAGGTCGTCGAGGATGCCGCCCTGCTCGTTCAGCAGCAGCGTATAGCGCATCCGCATCGGCGCCAGCGCGCGGATGTCGCCGGGAACCAGCGCTTCGAGCGCCGCGGCCGGGTCCTGGCCGGCCAGCCGAAGCTGCCCCATATGCGAAACATCGAACAGCCCGGCCTGCGCGCGGGTATGCAGATGCTCGGCGAGGATGCCGGAGGGGTATTGGACCGGCATCTCATAGCCGGCAAATGGCACCATCCTGGCGCCGAGCGATCGGTGGAGCGGGTAGAGCGGGGTGCGCCGCAGTGGCGGCACGGCATCAAGAGCGGGCACCCGGTCACCTCCGACAGAGCGGACGCCAAGCGTCCGGCGATGCCCCCTCTGTCGTGGACCCTGAGAGATTCACCCGTGCCCCATCTCGGTCCTCTCCCTTGCGGCGGAGGAGGATGGGGCGCGGGCTTACTCCTTCGGTGAGCGGCCGGGTGGTGAACCCCGTCCGCTGCTTTCCAGAGCGCCCTTCCGCCTGCAGTCCTTTTGCCTGAGAGTTTCCGGGGCGGTTGCTCCTTCGGCGCCGCATCCCCTATTTCGGCTGGGGGTGCGACCTCTCCTGCGGGCGTGCAATCAGCCCCTCGTCTTTAGCACCGCGCGAACCCGAAGGCCAGCCTGGTTCGGGGGCGGTGCCTCAGTTTGATGCCGGTCTACACCCCTAGTGCAGACCTGACTATTCCCCGACCGCTCACCGATGCGGGCCGAAAAGCGGATCAGATACCCGTCCGGGTCCTGCACCAGGAACTGATGCACGCCGGTTTCCACCGCTCCGGTGCGATACCATCTCTGCTCGGCCGCCATGAACAGCGGCCAGTTCGCACGGGCGAGCGCTGCCAAAATCGGCTCGATCGCCGGGACGCTGATCTGAAAGTTCACACCGCGTCCGAGAGGGATTTCCAGTGGTCCCGTCACCCAATTCCGGTTTCGGCCGCGCTCCTCCAGCATGATCTGCGCCCCGTCGAGATCGAGGTAGGCAAAGCCCTCATCAAAGCGGTCAAAAGCCACCGCAAAGCCGCACAGGTCGCGCCAGAACCGCAGGCTCTTGTGGAGATCGGCCACCAGCAGCTCGGGGACCAGGCGGGCCCAAGTAAAATTCGTCGCGATCGAGGGCTTTGATGTCATGGCGATCAGGTCACGCAAATAATGGAGTCAGTGAATCCCGTAGGATGGGTTGAGCAGCGCGAAACCCGTCGTTTCGGCCCCGGCGGCGGGTTTCGCAGCGCTCAACCCACCCTACGGGATTGGCGAAAACCAGCCGCTTCGCTCAGCCGTTGTCGGCGAGCACGGTGCCGGCGAGGTGGAGGGAACCGCAGATCAGGATGCGGGCGGGGGTGGGGTCGGCGGTGACGGTACGCGAATGGCGGCGGTGACCGAGGGGGATTCGTGGGCGGGGAGGCCGACCGAATGGGCGGCGGCGGCGATGATGGCGGCGGGGAGCGGGTTTTCTTCGCCGGGGATGGTGACGGCGTGGAGGCTGCGGGCATGCGCGGCGAGGGGGGCGAGGAAACCGGCGGCGTTCTTGGTGTTGAGCATGCCGACGATCAGGTGGAGCGGGCGGTCGCGCCAATCCGCCACGGTCGCGGCCAGGACCTCGCCGGCGCCGGGGTTGTGGCCGCCGTCGAGCCATAATTCCCAGCCGGGCGGCAATATCTCGACGAGCGGGCCGCGGGTCAGATGCTGCAAGCGCGCCGGCCAATCGATATGGCGCAGGCCGTCGGCGATCATGTCGCGCGACAGCGGAATGCCGTCGAGCTGTTCGAGGCAGGCGAGCGCGGTGCCGGCATTGACGATCTGATGCGGGCCGAGCAGCGACGGACAATGGCAGATCGAAATGCCAGCGCCGGCCCTCGTAGCGCATGCCGCCGCCGCCAGCCTCGCAATGCCATTCCTGTCCGAAGCGATAGAGCGGCGCGCCGGCCTGACCGGCGCGGGCGGCGCAGACGGCGGCAGCCTCGGGCATCTGCGGGCCGATGATCGCCGGCGAGCCGGGCTTCAGGATGCCGGCCTTCTCGCCGGCGATGGCGGCGATCGTGTCGCCGAGAAAAGCCTGGTGGTCGAGCGAGATCGGGGTGATCGCGGTCGCCGCCGGATGGCGGATCACGTTGGTCGCGTCGAGCCGGCCGCCGAGCCCGGTTTCGAGCAGCACGATGTCGGCGGGGGTGCGGGCGAAGGCGAGAAACGCCGCCGCGGTGGTGATTTCGAAATAGGTGATCGGCGTCCCGCCATTGGCGCGCTCGCATTCTTCGAGCACCGCCAGCAGCGCGTCCTCATCGATCAGCCTGCCGGCCAGGCGAATGCGCTCGTGAAAGCGCACGAGATGCGGCGAGATATAGGCGTGCACCCGCCAGCCGCCGGCTTCGAGGCAGGCGCGCATCGTCGCCACCGCCGAGCCCTTGCCGTTGGTGCCGGCGACATGGATGACCGGCGGCAGCTTTTCGTGCGGATCGCCGAGCGCCGCGAGCAGCCGCTCGATGCGGCCGAGCGACAGGTCGATCAGCTTCGGGTGCAGATGCCCGAGCCGTTCGAGCACCCGGTCGCTGGTCTCGGTGGTCATCGGCCAGTGGGCGTCATCGGCCAGTGGGCGTCATCGGCCAGTGGGCATCATCGGCCAGTGGGCATCATCGGCCGGCGGGCGTCATGGGCTTGCCGGCGTCGGCGGTGCGACGGCAGCGGGCGGGTGCGGGTCGCGCAGCAGCCCGATGATGCGCTCGAGCGTCGCGCGCAATTCGGCGCGCGGCACCACCAGATCGACCATGCCGTGGTCGAGCAGGTATTCGGCGCGCTGGAACCCTTCCGGCAGTTTTTCGTGGATCGTCTCCTCGATGACCCGCGCGCCGGCAAAGCCGATCACGGCACCGGGCTCGGCCAGGGTGATGTCGCCGACCATCGCGAATGACGCCGAAACACCGCCGGTCGTCGGGTCGGTCAGCAGCACGATATAGGGCAGCCCGGCCGCCTTGACCATGTCGGCGGCGATGATCGTGCGCGGCAATTGCATCAGCGACAGCGCCCCTTCCTGCATGCGCGCGCCGCCCGAGGCCGGAACCGCGATCAGCGTAGCCTCCTGCAATACGGCGAGCCGGGCGGCGGCAAGCACCGCCTCGCCGGCGGCCAGCCCCATCGACCCGCCCATGAAGTCGAATTCGAAGGCGGCGACGACGGCCGGATGGCCGCCGATTCGCCCATGCGCGACGACAACCGCGTCGCTGCCGGCGCCGTGCGCCGCCTGCCCTTCCTTGAGCCGGTCCGAATAGCGTTTGCGGTCGCGGAAGCGCAGCGGATCGACGAGTGTTTTCGGCAGCTCGATGCGGGTCGAGACGCCGTCGTCGAACAGCATCTTTAGGCGCTGCCCGGCGCCGATGCGCAGATGGTGGCCGCAATTGCGGCAGACATGGAGATTGGCCTCGAGCTCGCGATGAAACAGCATCTGCTGGCAGCCTGGGCATTTGCGCCACAGATTGTCCGGCACCGTCTTTCGGGCGACGACCCCGCGGATCTTGGGGAGAACGAAATTGGTAAGCCAGCTCATCGCGTCCGCCCGAACGGGAATCGAAGCGGGAAGCTTGGCTCGGAATTCCGGCGGTCGCAATGCCGGCGCGGCTTTCCGCATTATCGAGGCGGTCGGGCCGCCGCTGCTCGCCGATGCGGGCCCGTCTTCGCCGATTCGTATGGTGCGCAGCGGAAGTGCGTCTCATTTTGAATCGAAAAGCCCGTCATTCCGGGATCGTCCTCCGGCGAAGGCTGCGGACGAGGCCCGGAACCCATGCACACCGCCGCTGACGGATTGATCCCGATCGTCGATGGCTTGCTGGAAAAGCCGGTGTTCATAGGTTCCGGGTTCGCCGCTGCGCAGCACCCCGGAATGACGCTCGAATGGTGGCCAACCTCGATCCTCGCATTTTAAACCGCGACGTTACCTGAGCAGCAGGAGGCTTGCATCGACAAGGGTCCCTGCATAACGCTGGGTATAATATCGAGTTAACCAAGAGGATGGCGCCCTTTTGGATCGGCGATTCGGACGGCAGCGGGGGGCGGGTTTTGCTGATTTGTAGGACGCCGGCGGCGCCTTTCATCGCGGGCCTGTTGCTGGCCGTCGCGCTCGCCGGCTGCGCCGCCCGGTTCGAGCCTGGCCCGTCGGCGTCCGGCGGCCAGCCCGAGCCGGCGGCCGCCACCCCCGCGGACAGCACGCCGGTCGATGCCGGCGCCAGCCGCATTCTCGAAGCGGGCAGCGCGGGGCAGCGCCTGCGCTACCGGCTCGCCGACGGGCGCGAGGCCTGGCTCGTGCTCGGCCCGATTTATCAGTCGAGCCGCGGCCTGCCATGCCGCATCGGGCGCATGAGCACCGCCGACACCGGGAATGCGGGCCCCGCCAGCTACCCGTTCTGCCGCTGGGGCGACCGATGGTACGAGATGAAGCCGGTGGTGGTCAGCGGCTACTGATCTTTACAGACATATCGATGAATTCGGACGCTCCGCTGACGCCCGCTATCCAACCATCCCTTTAGCGGCCTCGAAGCCCCGCGCGTATCGGGGTCAAGGACCGAGAGGGGATCGAGGGGCCGGCATGAGACGAATGCTGCTGGTGCTGGGCGCGACGCTCGCGTTGATGGCACCGGCGCAGGCGCAGAGCACGCTGGAGACGCAGCCGGCGGTGCCGATCGGCGGCGCCGACCTGCGCAGCCTGCCCAACCGCAGCCGGCTGCCGCCGATGTTCGGCGCCAACCTGTTCCGCTCCGGTCCCCAGACCGGGATTCGCCTGCAAGGGACGACACCGGCGACCGGGCAGATTGGCGGCGCCGGCACCTCGTCGGGGACCACGGCCGCAGGCGTTGCCGGGCGGCTCGGCGCCGCCCTCGCCGGCACCCAGGCCGTCGGCAACCAGACGGCCGGCTCCGCGATCGGCCCGCTGCGGCCGCCCACGGCCGAGCCAACCTCGGTCCAGCCGCCGGCCGGCATGGCGGCGTTCGATCCGAACCACGTGATGGCGCCGGGCGACGTTGTCCAGATCCACATCTACGGGGCGACATCGCTGGACCAGCAGGCGACGGTCGACGGCAATGGCGACATCTTCCTGCCGAGCGTCGGGCCGGTGCCGGTCGCCGGCGCCGCCGCGGGCAATTTGCAATCGGTGGTGGCCGCGGCGGTGGCGGCAGTTTATCAGAAGAATTCGCAAGTTTACGTGACCCTGGCCGCCGCCGTCCCGGTCGATGTCTTCGTCACCGGCGCGGTCGTCTTGCCGAGCCAATATTCGCTGCCCTCGACCGCCAGCGTGATCACCTTCCTCCAGGCGGCGGGCGGGATCGATCCGAACCGGGGCAGCTATCGCGACATCCGCATCCTGCGCGACGGGCGAACGGTCGCGACGGTCGATCTCTACGATTTCCTGTTGCGCGGCGCGTTGCCGCCGGGCCGCCTGCGCGACCGCGACACCATCCTGGTGGGCGGCCAGGGGCCGACGGTTGCGGCAGAAGGCGACGTCAGCGGCGTTTTCCGCTACGAGCTGCAGAAACCCTATACCGGAGCAGAGCTTGTCGCGCTGGCGCGGCCCTACCCGGACGCCACCCATGTCGATGTGGTCGGCGTGCGCGGCGGCCGGCCGGAATCCTTCTACGACACTCTGGACGAATTCCGTCGCGTGCCGCTGCGCGACGGCGACATCGTCACCTTCACCTCGGATGTGCCGACTTCGGTCATGACCGTATCGGTCGATGGGCGCATCGACGGACCGACCACGCTCGTCGTGACGCGCGAAGCAAGGCTGCTCGATGTGCTCTCCTACCTCCCGGTCGACCCCTATTTCGCCGACATCTCGTCGATCTATATCCGCCGGGTCAGCATCGCACAGGCCCAGCAAAAGGCCATCCACGACGCCTTTCAGCGGCTCGAAAGCGCGATCGTCACCGCGCCGACGGTAACCTCCGAGCAGGCCGGCATGCGGCAGCAGGAAGCCCAGATCGTCTTCCAGTTCGCCCAGCAGCTGACCAATGTCCAGCCCGAGGGCCGGCTCGTCGTCGAGCAAAACGGCCATCCCTCGAATGTCCGCCTCGAAGACGGCGACGTCATCGTCGTGCCGTCGCGCACCGACCTCGTGCTGGTCAGCGGCGAGGTGCGGGTGCCGCAATCGCTGGTCTGGGTGCGCGGCGCCGGCATCGATCACTACGTCACCACTGCCGGCGGGTTCACCGAGCGGGCGGACAAGTCGAAGATCCTGGTGATCCGGCCGAGCGGAGAAACGCTGGTCGGCCGCGATCCCCCGGTATCGGCCGGCGACCGCATCATCGTGCTGCCGTCGCCCGACAATTGGGCGCTGCCGTTCATCAAGGACCTGACCCAGATCATCTATCAGATCGCGGTCGGCACCGGCGTGCTGCTGCGGCTATAGGCGGCGGGCGCACCCGAGGCGCGGCCGACGACCTGCGGTGAATTGCTCAGTTTTCGGGATTGAGCCAGGTGTCGCCGACCCAGCCGGCTTCGTCGTATTCGGCCATGCAGCGATCGACCAGCGCCGTCATCCGATCCAGGGTCCCGTCGCGCCGGGCGCCGGTCAATGCCTGGATGCGGATGTCCTCGTGGTTGCCGGCGTAGTTGCGCTCGTACAGCTCGTGCCGGCCGCCGAACTCGGTGCCGACCGCATCCCACAACAATTTCATGATCTTGATCCGCTCCTTGTAGCCGATGCCGTTGGAGCCGCGGACATAGCGTGCGAGCAGCGGGTCGATCGCCGGGTTGGCGAAATCCTTGACCGAGGACGGCAGATAGATCAGCGCCGAGGCGACGATCTTGTGGATGATCTCCTTGATCTTCGAGTAGGCGTCGGGGGCGAAGACGCGATAGGACAGCCCGGCTTGCAGATTGGGCAACAGCGCGTCGCCGACCCAGGGCTGCGGGTTGGTCGCCATGCAATCGGACAAGGACCAGAACAAATTGCGCCAGGAGACGATCTCGCCCAGCATCGCCTGGTTGCCGCGGAACTCGCCGCCGCCGGTCGCGTGCAATGCCCGCGCCACCAGCCCGGCAATAAAGTCGAGCTTGACCGCGAACCGGGTGCAGCCCTGAAAGCAGAAGCCGTTCAGGAAGCCGGAGCGCGGGTAGAAGCTCAGGATCTTTTCGGGGTCGCGGTGGACGAGAATGTTCTCCCAGGGGATCAGCACGTTGTCGAGGACGAAGATCGCGTCGTTCTCGTCGAAGCGCGAAGACAGCGGGTAATCGTACGGCGAACCCAGAGTATTGGCGATCCGTTCGTAGGAATTGCGGCAGATCAGCTTCACGCCGGGCGCGTCCATCGGCAGGATGAACATGATCGCGAGATCGGGGTCGGCGGTCGCGGTCGCCGCGTTCTGGCCGAGAAAGTTGTAGTGCGTCAGCGCCGCGGCGGTCGCCACCACCTTGGCGCCGGAGACGACGACGCCGGCATCGCTTTCGCGCTGGATCGTGACATAGACGTCCTTGACCTCGCTGGTCGGCCGGCCGCGATCGACCGGCGGGTTGACGATCGCGTGGTTCATGAACAGCACGTTTTCCTGCGCGCGCCGGTACCAGCTTCGCGCGTTCTGGGCGAACTGGCCGTAATACTCGGCATTGGCGCCGAGCGTGTTCATCAGCGAGGCTTTATAGTCCGGCGTGCGCCCCATCCAGCCATAGCTGAGCCGCGACCATTCGGCGATGGCGCGCTGCTGGGCGATCAACTCCTCGCGCGACCGGGCGACCCGGAAATATTTGTGGGTGAAGCCGCCAGAGCCGGTATCGGTCGGCGAGGTCAGCACCTCCTGTGTCGCCGGATCGTGCAGCGCATCGTAAAGGCGGGCCAGCGAGCGCACCGAGTTGCGAAAGGCGGGATGGGTCGTCACATCCGCGACCCGCTCGCCGTCGATATAGACCTCGCGATCGTCCCGGAGGCTCTCGATATATTCGACCCCGGTAAACGGGCGCGGCTCGTCGCCCCGAATAGCCTGCTCGGGTATCATCCTCGCACCTCCCCGGCCGCTCGCTTCGCCGCCCAATCTGCCGGGGTAAAGATCGGGACGCAGCCGCTCCCGAACCACCCCGCTCGCTTTCTCCACCTCGATCACGCGCGCCGCGCTGCGTGGTTTGCGGCGCTGCGCGGGCGTCGCGAACGGGCGCGGCGGCTGAACCCGCGTTCCGGCCCATCGGCCGTGCGTCGCGGAGCCGGCAATCAGCGCAGCCGCGCGGCCACCACCGGCAGGCTGGCGATGTCGATGCCGTGGCGCGCGGCTTCGGCGATCAGCGCCAGCGGGTCGGCACCCTCGCGCAGGCGGGTCAAGGCCCATAGCAGGGTCGAACGCGTGCCGCTGCGGCAATGTGCGACGACGGGCGTTTCGGCGTCGCGCAAGGCGGCGGCAAAGGCATCGACATCGGCCCGCGTCAAGGTCGCCGCGGTGATCGGGATGTGGTGATAGGCGAGCCCGTGCGCTTCGGCGAGCTGCCGCGCCTCGGCCGCCGGCAATTGCCCCGGGTCTTCGCCGTCGGGCCGGTTGTTGACGATCGTCCGCACGCCCGCCCGCGCCAATTCCTCGATATCCGCCCGATCGAGCCGGCCGGCGGCGCTCAGCCCCGGCGCCAACGCAAAAAGCTCGGCTGTCATGCTGCTCCTCCACAACTCTGATGGCGCAGGTTCGCAGTCCGGGACGCCGCGGTCACCAGAAAAATCAGGCGGCGAATTGCGGTGGCCGCTGCATCATGTCGCCGGCGCGGATCCAGAACCGTTCGAGCCGGCGCAGGGTCACGCAGACGGCTTCGAGATCGCCGGCGCCGATCGAGGCCTGCGCCAGCATCTCGACATGGCGCCGATGCATCTCGGTCAGGCTGTCGCGCAGCTTGAACCCCTTGTCGGTCAGATGGACATGGATCGAGCGGCGGTCGTGCAGCGAGCGCTGCTGCACGAGATACCCGTTCTCCACCATCTTTTTGACATTGTAGGAGACGTTCGAGCCGAGATAGCAGCCGCGCAGGGTCAATTCGCCGACGGTCATCTCGGCGTCGCCGATATTGAACAGCATCATTCCCTGGATATTGTTGATGTCGTGGATGCCGAGCCCTTCCAGCTCGAGCTTCACCACCTCCAGGAAATGACGATGCAGGCGCTCGACGAGCGAAATCGCTTCCAGATACGCGTTGGTCATCCGAGCCTCGTGTGCCGGTAATTCGGCCGAGGTTAACGCCTCGTTTGTAAATATATCGTTTCAAATTTTACCGTCAGGCTTGCCGATAAAGCGAAAGATCGCGGAAAAGTCGAGACCGCCCGCACCCCGATCGACAAAGAGCTGGTAGAGGCTGGCCGCGGCGGCGCCGAGCGGGGTCGGCGCTGCGTTCGCCCCTGCCGCCTGCTGCGCGAGGCGCAGATCCTTCAGCATCATCGCCGCGGTGAAGCCCGGCGCGTAATCGCGGTTGGCCGGCGCGGCCGGGACCGGCCCCGGCACCGGGCAATAGCTCGTCAAGGCCCAGCATTGGCCGGACGATTTGGCGGCGACGTCGAACAGAGTCTGCGCCCCGAGCCCGAGCTTGTCGGCGAGGGTGAAGGCCTCGCACACCCCGATCATCGATATGGCGAGCAGCATGTTGTTGCAGATCTTGACCGCCTGGCCGCTGCCTGCCGGCCCGGCATGGACGATCGTGCGCCCCATCGCCGCCAATATCGGCTGCGCGCGGGCGAACCCCTGGGCGCTGCCGCCGACCATGATCGTCAGGCTCGCCGCCGCCGCCCCGGCGGTGCCGCCCGACACCGGCGCATCGAGCATGTCGAAGCCGGCCTCGCGCGCCGCCGCGGCGACCGCGCGGGCGGTCTCGACATCGATCGTCGAGCAGTCGATCAGCAGCGCATCCTTGCGTGCGCGGCCCAGCACCCCGCCATTGCCGAGGTAGACCTCGCGCACCTGCGGCCCGGCCGGCAGCATCGTAATGACGATCTCGCCCGCGGCGACGGCCTCGGCGGCGCTCGCCGCGGCCCGGCCGCCTTTCGCCGCCAGGGCGGCGACCGCTGCCGGCACGATGTCGAACCGGTCACCTGATGGCCGGCCTTGACCAGGTTCGCCGCCATCGGCGCCCCCATATTGCCGAGCCCGATAAAGCCGATCGCCGCCATGTTGTCGATTCCCTCTCGGTTGGCAGGTGTTTCGCACGATGATAAGGGGTCGGCACTAAGGCCGAAAGGGCCGGCCGGCGAACGACGCGGCGCGATCGACCGCAAATCGACGCAATTCGGCAATTCGTAGGGCGGGTGAAGCGGAGCGCAACCCGCCATCGATGCCGCGGGCAACATGGCGGGTTGCACCCGCCCTACGCTCGCTGATGATCTGAACGTGACGACGTAGGGGTTCTCACCATGGCGGCGGATACGATCTTCTCGCTGAACGAAGCACAATTTCATCAAATTCGTGCGGGGCTTAATGGCCAACAGGGGTGGTGGCCGGTTGTCTCGGTATTTGTAAGCGCGCTTTTGGCTATGATAGTTGGCATTATAGTGGGTATTCTCTTGGATAGCCTCCGAAGCAGGAGAGAGAAAGCGAACGCGACGCAGGCAAAACAAGAGCACGAGATACAACAAATAAACGCGGTTATATCTCGCATCGTATTCAATATTGAGCGCCTTTTGCACATTGCATCCCAAAACATCATTCCCCATTACCGAGATAGCCATACGGTGTATGGCAGCGCTTCAAGAAGCGCAAGGAAATAACAACCGCATAAATCAAATTATCCGTTCTCAACCGCAATACCCTTCACTATTTACGACCTGCCCACAAATGTCGCTTATACAGTGTGAGTTTTCGGTGGAGCTACCCTTTGTCATCGAACGTGATCCAGAAATAGTAAAACACTCAGGTTGGTTGGTGGCCGGAGTGCGTGAAATCGAAGAGGTGACAGGGCAGCGTAACCGAAATATTGAAGCCGCCGCGAATGTCATCAATTTTCGGGAGGGAGCAGATAATTTGTATAGTTTTCAGAGTGCAATGCAAATGAAAACACGCATCTCCAATACGGAATGCATTGTAGCATTGCAGCTATTTGAGGTGTTAATCAGATTGGGCAGAGGCCTTGAAAAGGTGAATGAAGGTTACAGCGTACCTGCTAAAAAATCCAAATTCACACCGCCTGCAATATTGCAGGAAGTAATGGCAGAGTTTATGGAGATAAGCGAACAAATACGAAAGCGCCACCCATCAGCCTGAACGCGACGAGCAGGCGCGAGCAGCGAGGCGATGTGACATCGTAGCGGCCAAGCCGCGCTCGGATCACTTTGTCGCTCGCTCGCCCGCCTGATGCGCCCTTATCTCGCTCCTCCCCGCTTACCGGCTTTGCGGCCGACACAGGGGAGCCAAATCAACGGCGCATCCAATATAGTCTTTGCTCGTAGTGCACGCCTTCAGGCCAGAACGGAAGAAACCGCTACGATGCGTGCTTTCGTATGAGACGGCAACCCGTGTGACTGCAAGGCATTTATTGTGGGCATTAACCCCCATCGCGGGTTTCATTCTGGGCGTTTTGGAGCGACGAGACGGTTTTGACAAAAATCGCGGCTACGCGCGTTACGTTGCCGAGCGTGAGCACGTAGGATGGGTTGAGCCTAAGGCGAAACCCATCGCCGTCTGAGGAGAGCGGGCCGATCACGATTTACCGCCGCAGCTTCGTCGAAGGGGGCTCCTACTTCTTCACGGTGAATCTGGCCGAACGTCAGTTACGGCTGCTCACCAATCATGTCGAATTGCTGCGTCGGGCGTTCCGCTACGTGCGAAAGCGGCACCCGTTCGTCATCGACGCCATCGTGGTATTGCCGGATCATCTGCACACGATTTGGACATTGCCGGAAGGAGACAGCGATTTCCCGGTTCGTTGGCGGCTGATCAAGGCGAGCTTTTCGCGCGGGTTGCCCTATACCGAGCGCGTCTCGACCAGTCGCTTGCGCAAAGGCGAGCGAGGGATCTGGCAGCGCCGCTTTTGGGAACATGCGCTGCGCGACGAAGACGATCTCGCGCGGCACATCGATTACATTCACTTCAACCCGGTCAAGCATGGTCATGTAGAGCGCGTCGGGGCATGGCCTTTTTCATCATTCCATCGCATGGTGCGGCTCGGCCTCTACCCCAGCGACTGGGCGGGCGGCGGTAAGGACCAGCAGAGCGGGTTCGGCGAGCGGTGATGGGTTTCGCTTACGGCTCAACCCATCCTACGAGCTCTATCGCACCGCTCGAGAAAGAGAAAGGACAGTACTGTGAGAAAGAACCTTGGTGTAGCAGTCGTCGCACTCGGATTGACCGGATGCATGTCCGGTGAAGATTTCAGGATCACACTTGGAGACGCCCTATTAGGACCAGGCCACTATCCGCTAACGTGCGATGATCTATATCATTCGTTGCACATGGGCGAAATCGCTCAGTGAAGCATTAGGCCAAGATCAACAAAATCTCCGGAATTGCGGTCAGCTGGACAAAACTGAGACCCCTGGCAGCGTAACAACCTTCTGGCATTTTCCCGGCGGGCAGATGGCCTCGTTCACTAACGGTATTCTGGACTATAAGTCGGATTAATCCTGGCGCATAATGCAGCCGACGCCGCCGGAGCGCATTGGCTGTTGGACGAAATCGCCTTCGCGCAGCGCTTCGTCAAAGCCACGACGACGCGCTGGATGATGCGCCGTCCGAGTAGGAACGGCCTCCCTTTTCAGGAATCCCCCTTATCCGACTTTCGCCCACTCATTCCTTGGGATCGTCTGCACCACTGTAGCGTGGCAATCCGGGTAGTATGCGGGGCGGCATGGGAATATCAGTCCACGATACTTGCTGTGTGCCGTCGCCAGCATCTTGTACTATTACATCTGTTACTATAGTTGCTATAACACGTGGTTCATGACCACAACTTATGTAACCCATACACCCGATTTTATCGTCATTGGTCATGAATTTGGCTTTATCGGGGTTACGTTGCTTGTTTTTGGCATAGAGCACCATTTCTGCCGGAGTGCTGGTTTGCGTCATATAAAACTGTTCCACAAACCATTTAACACGCTCACCCGATATTCGCGGGTCCATTATTGCAATTATTTTACGATGGATTCTTGTGGTCATGTCCTCCCATCTAATTACCCATGCCCGCGTTTTTGTTGAGATCATCGTCGCCCCCGTGCATTCCATTTCATCCGCGCCCCGCTTTTCCATATGTAGACATTATGCGACTTGCCGATGTGGCGCCCGATCAAAATGTCGCTCGCGTGCCGCTTTGAAATGACGCGCCAAGCGGCGTTAGTGGGGCGTATCGCCTCATCCTAATCGTCGAAGCGCAGTTCGCGGTCGCCGATCGGGGCGAAATAGGCCTCGATCATTTGCGTCGCCGATCTCGGCAAGGGTCGCCGGCCGCCAGCGCGGGGTTTGGCCCTTGTCGATCAGCGCCGCACGCACGCCTTCGTAAAAATCGTGCGCGGCCATGAAATGCTGGGTCAGCCGATATTCGAGCTCGAGCGCCCGTTCGACGCCGTAGTTCTGCCCTACGATCAGCTGGCGCAACGTTACTTTCAGGCTGGTCGGCGATTTCGTCCGCAGCCCGGCGTGGGTCTCCGCCGCCCAGCCCGCATCTGGCCCCCCTGCCGCCGCCTCGGCCGCGAGCTGATCGAGGATCGCCTCGACATTCTCGCCGGCGAAGCACCGATCGATCGCTGGGCGCAACGCCGCCAACGGAGGCGGGCCGGGATCGCCGCCAAACTCGGCGAGCAGTGCTTCGACTTGCTTCGACTCATCTGCCGTTCGCCACCGAGTTTCGGCCAGCGCCGCGACCAAAGCCTCGACCCGCTCCTGTGCGACGACATGGGTGGCAAAGCCGCAATAAAACGCGTCGGCTGCGCGCAATCGAACGCCGCTGAGGCCGAGATAGCGCCCGATTCGCCCCGGGCATCGGTTCAAAAACCGGGTTGCGCCGACATCGGGAAACAGCCCGATCGCGGTCTCCGGCATCGCGAACAGGGTGTGCTCCGTCGCCACCCGGTAGGCGCCGTTGACCGAGATCCCGGCGCCGCCGCCCATCGTGATGCCGTCGATGACCGCGATGTATGGTTTCGGAAAATGGTGGATGGCGCGGATCAGCCGGTATTCCTCGCGGAAGAACACCGAAGTCAGGCTCGGATCGCCGGCGATCCCGCTGCCGGCCTCGTAGACCGCGCGGACATCGCCGCCGGCGCAGAAGGCACGGCTGCCGGCGCCGCGGACGACGACGGCATGCACCGATGGATCCTCGGCCCATGCCGCCAGCGCCGGGGCGATCCGCCGGTAGTTCGCCAGGGTCAGCGCGTTCAGCGCCTGCGGCCGGTTGATCGTCAGGGTGGCGAGCCCGCCGGCACGGCCGAGCAGGATCTCGCCGGCGTCACTCATTCGACGGGGCGAGCAGGCGGCGGGCGATGATGACGCGCATGATCTCGTTGGTGCCTTCGAGGATCTGATGCACGCGCAGATCGCGCAGATAGCGCTCGACCGGGAAATCCTTCAGGTAGCCGTAGCCGCCGAACAGCTGCAACGCCTCGTTGCAGATGCGGAACCCGGCATCGGTGGCCAGGCGTTTCGCCATCGCGCAATGCATCGTCGCGTCCGCAAGCCCGGCATCGAGGCTCGCCGCCCCGCGCCGCACCATCAGCCGCGCCGCGTCGAGCTCGGTCGCCATGTCGGCGAGCCTGAACTGCAGCGCCTGGAAATCGGCGAGCGGACGGCCGAACTGGCGGCGTTCGAGCAGATATGCGCGCGCCGATTCGAGACAGGCCCGCGCGCCGCCGAGCGAGCAGGCGGCGATATTGAGCCGGCCGCCGTCGAGCCCGCTCATCGCGATCTTGAACCCGTCGCCTTCGGCACCGATCCGGTTCGCAACCGGCACCCGGCAATCCTCGAAGATCACCATCGCCGTCGGCTGCGAATTCCAGCCGAGCTTCCGTTCCTTTTTGCCGAAGGAGAGGCCGGCGGCGCCCTTTTCGACGACCAGGCAGGAAATGCCGCGGGGTCCCTCCCCGCCGGTCCGCACCATCGTCACATAAAGGTCGCTGGCCCCGCCGCCGGAGATGAACGCCTTGGTGCCGTTCAGCACGTAATCGTCGCCGGCGCGAACGGCGCGGGTGGCCAGCGCCGCCGCATCCGAGCCGCTGCCGGGCTCGGTCAGGCAATAGCTCGAAAACTGCGCCAGCGAGGTCAGCTTCGGCAGCAGCCGGGCGCGCTGCACGGCCGTGCCGAAACGGTCGATCATCCACGCCGCCATGTTGTGGACCGACAGATAGGCGGCGGTCGACGGGCAGGCGGCAGCCAGCTCCTCGAAGATGATCGCGGCATCGACCCGGCCGAGCCCGCTGCCGCCGAATTCCTCGCCGACGCAGATCCCGGCAAAGCCCAGCGCCGCCGCCCGCCGCAATGCCTCGACCGGAAACTCCTGCCGTTCATCCCACCCCGGCGCCTGCGGCAGCCAATCGGCGCGCGCAAACGCCCGCGCCGTCTCCTCGAACGCCCGCTGCTCGGCTGAAAGCTCGAAATCCATGACAGAGATTATGGGGTTCGCGGCCGCCCAGGCAACCGGTCCGCCCGCACACAAAAGCGGCCGGGCGCCGGGCCCGGCCGCTCGAAGGCAATTCGGGAAACCGGCGGCGGCTCAGTCGCGGCGCGTGCCGAGCAGCTGCATCAGCATCATGAACAGGTTGATGAAGTCGAGGTAGAGGCGCAGCGCCCCCATGACCGCCTTCTTGCTGCCGGTCTCGGCATCGTCGGCGGCGTAATACATCTCCTTGATCTGCTGCGTGTCCCACGCCGTCAGGCCGGTGAAGACGATGACGCCGATCACCGAGATCGCAAACTGCAGCGCGCTCGAGGCCAGGAACATGTTGACCAGCGAGGCGATGACGATGCCGATCAGCCCCATGAACAGGAACGACCCGAACTGCGACAGGTCGCGCCGCGTCGTATAGCCGTAGAGGCTCATCGCGGCAAAGGTGCCGGCGGTGATGAAGAAGACGCGCGCGATGCTGGCCCCGGTGAACACCAGGAACACCATCGCCAGCGACAGCCCCATAAGCCCGGCATAGAGCCAAAACACCATCTGCAAGGTGTTGGCGCGCATCTTGTTGACGCCGAAGCTCATCAGCATGACGAGGCCGAGCGGCGCCAGGATCACCAGCCAGATGACCGGCGTCCGCGCGATCGACGCGTAGAAGCCGGAAGCGGCCGCGGCATAGGCCACGATGCCGGTCAAAGCCAGCCCCGACGCCATATAGTTGTAGACGCGAAGCATATACTCCCGCAGACCGGCATCGATGCCGAGCTGCGTGTCCGCCGACCGCACCGTCCAGCGGGGCTGCGAACCCAGAGCCATAAAGCCCCTCCAATGAGAGAACCGCGAGCGAGGCTGATTCCCCGCGCCCGGCATATTGGCACAAAACGGGATCTTTTCAATAAGCTTGCGCCGGTCGATCAGCTTGCCCGCGGCCCCGCCGATTATTCGTTGCGCAGATAGGGTGCGGGCTTGGCGCCGAGCGCGCGCCAGGTCCCGGCGACGCCGAGCGCCAGGGCGAGGGCCGTCGCCCCGACCGTCGTCCACAGCAGCGGCAGCGGCAGGAACACCCAATCGATCTGCATCAGCCGGGTCACCAGCAAATAGGCCGCGGCGGTGCCGAGGATCCCGGCGACGAAGGCGGAAAGCGCGCCCAGCAGGCCATGCTCGATCAGAAATGCGCCGACGATCGCGCCGCGCGTCGCCCCCAGCACCTTCAGCACCACCGCGTCGTAGACCCGGCGGTGATGGCCGGCGGCCAGCGCCCCGCCGAGGACCAGCGCGCCGGCGGCCAGGGTGACGAGCGCCGTCAGCCGCACCGCGGCGCCGATCATGCCGATGATATGATCGACCGCGGCGAGCGCCTCGCGGACCTCGATCGCCGAGACGTTCGGAAAGCGCTCGGTCACCTGGCGGACCAGCCGTTCCTCCTCGGCCGGCGGCAGATAGACGATTGCGAGATGGGTCTGCGGCGCGTGTTCGAGCGTTCCCGGCGCGAACACCATGACGAAATTGATCCCGAGCCGCTGCCAATCGATCGCCCGCAGGTTGGCGATGCGCGCCGTGATCTCACGCCCGAGCAGGTTGACGGTCAAGGTGTCGCCGATTTTGAGCCCCATGCCGCGGGCGAGCGCCGCATCGAACGAGACGAGCGGCGGTCCGTGATAATCGGCCGGCCACCAGCCGCCGGCGGCCAGCCGCGAGCCCGGCGGCAGGCTCGCGGCATAGGTCAGGCCGCGGTCGCTGCCGAGCGCCCAGCGCGCATCCGGCGCGACGCGCGCCTGGCCGACCGGGACCCCGTTCAGCCGGGTGATCCGGCCGCGCATCATCGGCACCTGTTCGAAACGGGCGTCGGGGGTCGCGCGCACGATCTCCTCAAAGCCGGCGAGCTGCTCCGGCTGGATGTCGATGAAGAAATAGGCCGGGGCTTCGGCCGGCAGGCGGGTCTCGATCTCGCGGGCGAGATTGCCTTCGACGAGAAGTCACGGCGACGAGCACGGTCAGCCCGATGCCGAGCGACAGCACGATCTGGGCGGTTGCAGCACCTGGGCGTTGGAGGTTGGCGAGCGCGAGGCGCAGCACCGGACGGCGCGGCCGGCCGAGCGCTCGCGCCATCAGTACGATTGCCGCCCCCGCCGCGCGAAAGAGGGCGAACGCAGCGATGGCGCCAGCGACGAACCACAGCGCGACATTGCGATCCTGCGAACCGGCGACGGCGAGCACCGCGAGCCCGAGGGCCAGCGCTGCCGTTGCGCCCAGCGCCGGCAGCGGGATATGGCGCGGCGCCGGGTCGACCGTGTTGCGGAACAGCGCGGCGGCCGGCACCCGCCCGATCCCGGCGAGCGGCCCGAGCGAGAAGACGAGCGTCGTCAGCAGACCGTAGAGCGCGGCCAGGGCGAGCGGCGCCGGATAGACGCCGAGCCGGGCCGAGACCGGGAGGATGGTGCCGAGAAACGGCGCCGCCGCCGGCGGCAGCAGCGCGCCGAGGACCAGCGCCGCGGCGATGCCGGCAAGGGCGAGCGCCATGATCTCGGCAAAATAGACGGCGAAGACAAGCCGCGTCGAGGCGCCGAGGCTCTTCAGGGCGGCGATCGTCATGGTCTTGCCGGCGATATGGCCGCCGACCGCGTTGCCGATCCCGACCCCGCCGACCAGCAGCGCCGTCAGCCCGATCAGGGAAAGAAAGACAGCGACGCGGTCGACCAGCTGCTGCAATGACGGCGTCGCTTCGCCGAAGGTGCGGATCTGCCAGCCGGCCGCGGGAAAAGCGGCGCGCGCCGACGCGGCCCAGGCGGCGGGATCGACCCCGGCGGGAAGCCGCAGCCGGTAGTGGTAGTCAACCAGCGCGCCGGGCTGGATCAGGCCGGTTTGCGCGAGCGCCGCGGCCGCGATGATGACCCGCGGGCCAAGGACGAGACCGCCCGCCAGGGCGTCGGGCTCGCGCGCGACTGTGGCGCGCAACTGCAGCGTGGCCCGGCCGATCCTGATCATGCCGCCAAGGGCAAGGCCGAGCCGGCCGAGAACCGCGGGATCGACCGCGGCGCCGAAAGCGCCGCCCTGCCGGGCGAGCGCCGCGGCCAGGCTCTGCGCCGGCGACAAGGCGACCGCGCCATAGAGCGGATACGCCGCATCGACCGCCTTCAGCTCGATCAGGCTCCGCCTGGTGCCGTCCTCGGTGCGCGCCATCGCCCGCAAGGTGGCGATCGTCGACAGCTGGCCGCTGCGTACGAGAAAGGCGCGCTCGGCCGCATCGGCCGCGCGGTAGGCGAGCCGCGCCTCGGCATCGCCTCCAAGCAACTCGCGGGCATCGCCGGCGATGCCCGCGGCGACAGAGGCGGCGAGCGAGCCAATGCCGGCGATCGCCGCCACGCCGAGGACCAGGCAGGCGAGAAAGACGCGTAACCCGCGGACGCCGCCGCGCAGCTCGCGGCGGGCCAGCCGCAATGCATAGAACGGCGAGACCTTGCCCATCCCTGTGCGCCCGTCCAGGCCGCCACTCTCCCTGTCCTGATCGGCCGGCCCTCCGCCCGATGCCGGGTAATGGCAATCAAACCGCCAGCGGCGGGGTGGTCCGCTGCGGTGTCAGCCCGAGCACGACGCCGGTGGAATAGAGCCCGCCGCCCCCTTAGGTCGCGCCGCAGAGATCGCCCGCCCCGTCCATGACCACGTTCCGGAGACTCGCGCCGTCGATACAGTTGCCGCCCCGATCGCAAAAGCTGTGCAGGGCGGTTTCCGTCCGCGCGGTCTTTGCCGTGTTCGGCGTCAGCTCGAATACACCCCGCTGCCGGCGCCGCCAAGCGTAGTCGTGCCGTAGAGATCCCATCCGCACCGGACAGCCCTGGGCCAAGCCGGGCCTTCCCCCGCATCAGGCGCCAATGCAGAAATGCCTGGATCGCCGGCCAAAGTCCGGTGATGACCAGAAGGCAGGGCAACAGGCGACCCTTGCCGGCGTTCCCTCGTTCGTCCTATGTTCTGTCGGCATCGACCACGCCAAGCGGAGACGCAGATGTCCGATGATCGCGGAGTGACCCTCTACCACTCGCCGAACACCCGTTCCACCGGGGCGCTGATCCTGCTCGAAGAGCTGGGCGTGCCATATGATCTGCATGTGCTGAACATGAAGGCCGGCGAGCAGCGCCAGCCGGCTTATCTGGCGGTCAACCCGATGGGCAAGGTGCCGGCGCTGAAGCATGGCGATGCCATCGTCACCGAGCAGGTCGCGGTCTATCTGTATCTCGCCGATCTGTTTCCCGAGGCCGGGCTGGCGCCGCCGGTCGGCGACCCGTTGCGCGGTCCCTATCTGCGCTGGATGGTGTTCTACGCCGGCGTGCTTCGAGCCGGCGGTCGTCGACCGCGCCGCCAAGCACGACCCGGCGCCGCAGATGATGTCGCCCTATGGCGATTACGATACGATGCTCGGCACCCTGGCGGGCCAGCTCGCCAAGGGGCCGTATATTCTCGGCGAGCGGTTTTCCGCGGCGGACGTGCTGTGGGGCACCGCGCTCCACTGGACGACGATGTTCAAGCTGGTGCCCGAGCTGCCCGAGATCATGGGCTACGTACAGCGCATCGGCGCGCGGCCGGCCTCCGTCAGGGCCAGGGGCAAGGACGCCGAACTCGCCGCCGCACAGCAGCCGGGGGCGTAACCGATCCGGTTCAGCGCGCCGGGGCGCGGCCGCTGACTTCGGCGCCGGCGTCGGGCGACATTCTCAGGAAGAACGGCACCGACAGCAGCGAGATCATCGCGATGCCGACGAAGACCGGGTAGAAATCGACCGCAGACAATGCGGTGCCGCCGTGCAGGGTCAATACCGTGTGCAGCATCAGCGCGGCGGTGGCGACGCCGGCGGTCTGCGACAATTGCTGCGCCATGCTGGTCAGGCTGGTGGCGCGGCTCAGCATCGCGGGCGGCACGTCGGCATAGCTCAGGGTGTTGATGCTGGTCATCTGCAGCGAGCGGAAGAAACCGCCGGCCAGCAGCGCCAGAAAAATCACCAGGTGCGGCGTATCGGGACGGAACAGGCTGTAGCCGAACAGAAACGCGGCGCTGATCACCGCGTCGGCGACCAGCACGATGCGGAAGCCGAACATGCGCAGGATGCGCACTGCCGTCGTCTTCATCAACATCGCCCCGGCGGCGCTGGCGAAGGTCAGCAGCCCCGAATTCAGCGCGCTTAGCCCGAACCCGACCTGCAGCATCAGCGGCAGCAGGAACGGCAAGGCGCCGAGCCCCATGCGGAACAGGAAACCGCCGATCGAGGCCATCGCATAGGTCGGGATCTTCAGCAATGCGAGATCGATGATCGGATGCGAGACGCGACGGGCGTGGCGGACATAAACCGCGATGCAGATGGCACCGACGCCCAGCAACGTCACCACCGCGATGCCCGGCAGCGCGCCGCGGCCGACATTCTCGAACCCGAAGGCCAAGGTCGCGAGCCCGATCCCGGTCAGCGCGAAGCCCGCTGAGGTCGAACGGCCGGCGACCGGTCTCCTTGAGGTCGCCGACCAGCAGGTTGACGAGGATGATGCCCAGGATCCCGATCGGGATGTTGATGAAAAAGATCCAGCGCCACGAGGCGTAGGTGACGATGAACCCGCCCAATGGCGGCCCCATCACCGGGCCGATCAGCGCCGGCACGCTGACGTACGACATCGCCCGCACCAGATCCGATTTCGGCACGGTGCGCAGCAGCACCAGGCGCCCGACCGGCACCATCAGCGCCCCGCCCATGCCCTGGAGGATGCGGGAAGCGACCAGCGCCGCCAGCGAATTGGACAGGCCGCAGGCGATCGAGCCCAGGGTGAAGACGACGATCGCCGAGCCGAACACGCGGCGCGCGCCGAACCGGTCCGCGGTCCAGCCGCTGATCGGAATGAACACGGCGAGGCTCAACAGGTAGCAGGTGATAGCGACGTTGAGGCGCAACGGGCTTTCGCCGAGCGAAC
This sequence comes from uncultured Alphaproteobacteria bacterium, assembly GCA_963814865.1. Taxonomy (GTDB): domain Bacteria; phylum Pseudomonadota; class Alphaproteobacteria; order ATCC43930; family CGMCC-115725; genus AP-15. Next base: position 317,076 of record CAWFEN010000014.1, read on the forward strand.
GCGCGATCGTCGGCAACGCCGTGGCGATCACCGTCGAATCGAGGCTCTGCATGAACATCGCGCAGGCGACAACCAGCGGCACCAGCATTTGGCGCGACAATGTCAGGCGCACGCAGGTCTCCGGACCATCGAGCCGCGCTGGAGGCGGATCGCGGTCGACGCGGTGCTTGGCCGAAGCCCGCCGCGGTGCCGCCGACTTGCGGGCCGAACCAAGACACGTAAAAGCTGGCGGCGGCGCTGCGCTCGCACATCGCCGGTTACAGCCAGTAGAAGGCGCCTGACGGGATGATGATCTCTATATATCATAGACAGAGGATAGTGCGTGCGGCGCGGCGGCAGAAGCGCGTTGTCGTCACAGATCCGATGCGCCGATGTTGCCGCCATCGCCCGGGAACGGTGCGTTTCGCGGCTCTGCTGGCCGTGCTGGTGCTGGGCGGGTGCGATCCGGTGGAGGTCGTCGAAGGCTCGGACACTCATGTTTCGGTGCGCTACGACGGCATTGTGAATGGGTTGGATCAGGCCACCGAGCTCGCACGAAGTGCCTGCGCCGCGCACGGCAAGACCGCGAAATTGCGAAAAACCTACTATGAGGGCCTTGGCGCCGGCGAGCGCTTCGCCTTTTTCGATTGCGTCTGAGACGGGTGCTCTCGCAGGAATTCATGGCGAAAGCCGCTGCCGCGGAGCATCATGCGGGCTGATCGGGGGTTCCGGCAGGGGCGGCATCGCACGGTCGGGGGTGGGGCATGCGGGATGTCGCTCGCGGGCGCCGCAGGGTGCTGCGCCTGTTGTTGTGCGGCGCGATCGGATGGCGGTCCGAGGCGGCGCTGGCCCAGCCGCCGGGGCGGGCACGACCGCGGCTGCGGCGTGTTCCGATCGTCGTCCTCGATCCCGGACATGGCGGGATCGATCCCGGCGCGATCGGCGCCAGCGGCGCTTATGAAAAGGACATCGTCCTTGCAACGGCGCGAGATCTGGCGCGCCTGCTGCTGGCGACGCACCGCTTCCGGGTCGCACTGACCCGGGACGGCGACGAATTCATCCCGCTGCGCCAGCGGGTCGCGCTCGCCCGCACGCTCGGCGCCGATTTGTTTCTGGCGATCCATGCCGACGCGCTGCCGGATGCGGCGATGCGCGGGCTATCGGTGTTCACCTTGTCGGCCCAAGCCTCGGACCGTGAAGCTGCCGCCCTGGCGATCAGCGAAAACCGGGATGTGGTCGATGGCGTCAACCTGTCGCGCCAGCCGCGCGTGGTCGGCAACATCCTGGCGGACCTCGCGCGCCGCCAGACCGACAATCTGTCGATCGCGCTCGCGCACGACGTCGTGGCGGCGCTCGGGCATGAGGTCACCCTGCTCGAGCACCCGCAGCGCTCGGCCGATTTCGCAGTGCTGACGGCACCGGACATCCCCTCGGCATTGGTCGAGCTCGGCTGCCTGTCGAACCCCGCCGAGGAACGCCTGCTGCAGCAGCGCAGCTATCAGCAGCGGCTTGCCCGCGGGCTGGCGCACGCGATCGAGGCATATTTCGCCGCTCACCTCCCCGCCTGAGCGCGGGCGCCGATCAGCGTTTGGAGAATTGGAAACTGCGGCGGGCCTTGGCCTTGCCGTATTTCTTGCGCTCGACGACGCGGCTGTCGCGGGTCAGGAAACCTTGGCTCTTCAGCAGCGCGCGCAGGCCCGGCTCGTAATGCGTCAAGGCGCGGCTGATGCCGTGGCGCACCGCGCCGGCCTGGCCGGAGAGCCCGCCGCCCTTGACCGTGCACACGACATCAAACTGGCCGAGCCGGTTGGCGGCGGCGAAAGGCTGGTTGATCAGCATGCGCAACACCGGCCTCGCGAAATAGACCGGGCTCTCGCGTTCATTGACCGTGACCTTCCCGTTGCCGGGCTTGATCCACACGCGGGCGACCGCATTCTTGCGCTTGCCGGTGGCATAGGCACGGCCGAGCGCATCGAGCTGTGGCTGCACATCGACGGGCATCGCCGCCATCGCAGCGGGCGATGCCGGGGCGGGCCGCGCCGCTGCTATCGCCTGGCGCAGGCTTGCCAAGCCCTGAAAGGTCTGGCCCGCCCCGCGCTGGCCGGCAGGCTGGTTTGCCGGCGGGTTCGTCGGCTGGTCGTTGTCGGCCATCGTCGTCACACCCTCGAATTCTTACGGTTCATCGCGGCGATATCGAGCGGCGTCGGCTGCTGCGCCGCGTGCGGATGGTCGGGGCCGGCGAACACCCGCAGATTCTTCATGACCCGCCGGCCGAGCGGGCCGCGCGGCACCATCCGCTCGACCGCCTTTTGGACGACCCGTTCGGGATGCTTGCCGTCGAGAATGGCGCCCTTGCTGCGGCCTTTGATGCCGCCGGGATACCCGGTGTGCCAATAAAAGATGCTGTCCTGACGCTTGTTGCCGGTCAGCTCGACCTTCTCGGCATTGATCACGACGACGTTGTCGCCGCAATCCATGTGCGGCGTGAAGGAAGGCTTGTGCTTGCCGCGCAGCCGGGTCGCGACGATCGCGGCGAGGCGGCCCAGCACCAGGCCTTCGGCATCGACGAGCAGCCACTTTTTCTCGATATCGGACGGTTTGGCAGAGAAAGTTTTCATCACCCGGACCACCATGGCCGGCGCCAGTTTCGCACCGGCCCGGCAGAGGCGCCGATTTAGGCGATCCCCCGCCCCAGGTCAAGCCGTGCGATCGAAACCGGGCGGCGGCGCTCGATGACGATGATAGTGTTGCGCCGATGTCAGCTGCGGACGATCGGCCGAAACCGGATGGGCCCGAGGGGGCGCTGGCGCTGCTGCGCTGGTATGTCGAGATGGGGGCGGACGAGGCGATTACCGACCAGCCGTCGAACCGGCTGGCGCCGCCGAAACCCGAACGCATTGCACCCCCGGCCGGCCGCGCACCGGCGGCGCTGCCGCCCGCCGCCTATGCCGAGTCGCTGGCGGAGGGCGCGCAATCGGCGCGCCTGCTGGCCGCCGGCGCCGACACGCTCGCCGCCCTCGAAGCCGCCATCGCCGGGTTCGAGGGCTGCGCCCTGAAGCGCACCGCGACCAACACGGTCATCGCCGACGGCAACCCCTCGGCGCCGGTCATGATCATCGGCGAGGCACCGGGCGCCGACGAGGACCGGATCGGCCGCCCTTTTGTCGGCCGCGCCGGCCAATTGCTCGACCGCATGCTGGCGGCGATCGGCCTCGATCGCCAAGGCGTGCTGATCACCAACGTCATCTATTGGCGGCCGCCCGGCAACCGCACTCCGACCGCAGACGAAATCGCCGCCTGCCTGCCCTTCGTGCTGCGCCACGTTGCGCTGGCCCGGCCGCAAATGCTGGTTCTTGCCGGCGGCACCGCGGCGCGCGCGCTGCTGCCACCGGGTCCTGGCATCACCCGGCTGCGCGGCCGCTGGCTCGATCTCGCCATTCCCGGGCTCGACCAGCCGATGCCGACCCTGCCGATGTTCCATCCATCCTTTCTGCTGCGCGCGCCCGAACGCAAGCGCGAAGCCTGGCGCGACCTCCTCGCACTGCGCGCGCGCCTCGACGAATTGCTCGGCACGGGGCATGCGCTGCCCGGCTAGCCGAAAGCGGTCCGTCGTTCTATTTTGCCGGCGTCACGGGAGGAGTGATAGTCATGCCGGGCCGGCTCGATGAAACGCGACCTTTTCTGCCCGTCAACATCGCGCTGCTGACGGTTTCGGATACCCGCGATGCGGCGCAGGACCGTTCCGGCAATACCCTCGCCGATCTCGCCACCAGCGCCGGGCACCATATTGCCGCGCGGCGGATCGTGCGCGACGAGCAGGACGCGATCGTCGCCCAGCTCAGGGCGTGGATCGCCGATCCGCAGATCGATGTCGTGGTCTCGACGGGCGGCACCGGGGTCACCGGGCGAGATGTGACGCCGGAGGCCTTTCACAGCGTCTACGAGAAGGAGATCGCCGGGTTCGGCGAGCTGTTCCGCTGGCTCAGCTTCGACAAGATCGGGACCTCGACGATCCAGAGCCGGGCGACGGCCGGGGTCGCCGGCGGCACCTATCTGTTTGCCCTGCCGGGCTCGCCAGGCGCCTGCCGCGACGCCTGGGAAGGCATCCTCGTGCACCAGCTCGACAACCGCTTTCGCCCGTGCAATTTCGTCGAGCTGATGCCGCGATTGCAGGAGCGGTAGCTCAGAACCCGCGGCGCGGGGTGAGGCGGCGATAGGCGCAGCGCTCGTCGACGTCTTCGAGGGCGTCGACAAAGCCGAGGCTGATCCCCGGCGGCAGGCCGGCGAGCGTGTCGGCGAGAGCATCGGGGCTCGACCACCGCACCCGTTCGAACAGCGGCGGCAGGCGCGGGCGGCGGCGCGCGCCGACCAGCCAAAAGCCGCCATCCTCGGCCGGGCCGAAGACCAGATCGTGCGCGCCGAGCAGGCGAAAGGCGGCGGCGACATGGCGGGCGGCGACGGCGGGGATATCGGCGCCGACCAATACCACCGGACCGGGCGGGCAGCCGGCGAGCGCGCGGCGCATGCGGCGGCCGAGGTCGCCATCGCCCTGGCCCACGGCAGCGACGCCCCGATGCCAATGCCGGGCTCGCCGGCACGCGGCGTCGGGGGTGACGGCGAGCTGCAGTCGCCAGCGCGGGTCTCCGGCCAGGCGGCGCAGCAGCAGCCCGATCATCAGGCGCTCGAACCGCAGGGCCGCGACCTCGCCGATTTCCCGCGCCAGCCGGCGCTTGCCGCCGCCCAGCGCCGGCGCCCGCGCGAACAGCACGAGATGAGGCCGCATCAGCCGTAGAGCCGGACGATCCGCTCGGGCGGCAGACCGGCGAAGTACAACAACAGGCAGAGCAGGTTGCGCAGCGGCCTCAGCCAATAGCCGTCCGCCTGGTAGCGGCGCGCGGAGGCGATGCAGCGCGCGCCGATCGGGGCGAGCCGGCGGCGGCCGAGCCGGCGCGCGAGATCGACATCCTCCATCAGCGGCAGCGGCGCAAACCCGCCGACCCGGTCGTAGAGGGCGCGGGCGATCAGCAGCCCCTGATCGCCATAGGGCAGCGCCAGGGCTCGGCAGCGCCAGGCGACCACCCGCTCGAGCCGCCGCGCCGCAGCGGCGGGATCGTCGAGCGCGAGATCGAAATAGCCGGCGCGCTGCGCCGCGTGCGGTGCGGCGAGAAAGGCGCTCGCGGCCTTGTCCCAACCCGGCTCCAGGCGGCAATCGGCGTGCAGGAACAGCAGCCAGTCGCCCGACGCCGCGGCGGCGCCGGCGGCGAGCTGAGGTCCGCGCCCGCGCGCCGCAGCGACGACCCAGGCACCGGCCGCGCGGGCGCCGGAAGAGGTTTCGTCGGAGGAGCCGCCATCGGCGACGATGACCTCGCGCAGGATTGCCGCTCCGCGCAGCGCTGCCAGACAGCGCGGCAGGCTCGCCGCCGCGTTCAGCGTCGGAATGACGACCGACACCCGATTTCGTTCTTGAAAAGTTCCCATAGGCGGGTCACATTACGAGGCATGGATATGCCGGTCGCCGTTCGGACGCGCAAGGGAAGAGGCGCCGAGAGCAACGAGAGCGGGCGCTTCGAATCCGAAAATCGCGTCATGTTCGACGATGGCTGGGGCTCTGCGGACGCCGCCCCGATGCCGCTGCCGACGACGCTGACCGTGGATGCGACGCGCACGATCATCGCCCGCAATGATTCGCCGGATATCGGGTTCGACCGCTCGATCAACCCTTACCGCGGTTGCGAACATGGCTGCATCTATTGCTATGCGCGGCCGAGCCACGCCTATCTCGGGCTGTCGCCCGGGCTCGATTTCGAAAGCCGGATCTTCTACAAGCCGCAGGCGGCAGCACTGCTCGCCGCCGAGTTGCGGAAAAAGGGATATTCCTGCCGCCCGATCGCGCTCGGCAGCAACACCGACCCCTACCAGCCGGCCGAGCGCCGGCTCGGCATCACCCGCGCGATCCTCGAAGTGCTGCGCGATTTCCGCCATCCGGTGACGATCGTCAGCAAATCGGCGCTGATCCAGCGCGACCTCGACATCCTGGCCGAGATGGCGAAAGAGCGGCTGGCGATCGCGACGATCTCGGTGACGACGCTCGACCGTGCGCTGGCGCGGCGGATGGAGCCGCGCGCCGCCACCCCGGAGCGCCGGATCGAGACGATCGCCGCGCTTGCCGCCGCCGGGGTGCCGACCGGGGTTCTGGCGGCGCCGATGATCCCGGCGCTGAACGACAGCGAGATGGAGCAGATCCTCGAGCGGGCGCGCGCGGCCGGCGCGGTATCGGCCGGCTACACGCTGCTGCGCCTGCCGCTCGAATTGAAGGCGCTGTTCAAGGAATGGCTCGAGGCGCACTGCCCGGACCGGGCGGCGCATGTGCTCTCGCTGGTCGCCCAGACGCATGGCGGCCGGCTCTACGATTCGGCCTGGTCGAAGCGGATGACCGGCTACGGCCCCTACGCCGACATGCTGCGGCTGCGTTTCGACCGCGCCTGCCGGCGGCTCGGCTTCGACAGGCGCACGATCCAGCCGCTCGATGCCACCCGCTTCCGCCTGCCGCCGCAGCAGGGCGATCAGCTGGCATTGTTCTGAGAACCGGCGGGTCCGCGATGGCAGGCGGCTTGCCTGTAGGCGGCGGCGCGGCTTACCTTCGGCTGCGACATTGCAGGAGAGGGGCGGCACTCATGATCGTTGACGTCCACGCGCATTATACCCCCAGGAATTTCAGCGAGTTGATGGGCGACCGCTTTGCCTCGCCGGTTCATCTGCCGGTCAAGCGGGGGATGGCGCGCCATCCGTTCTCGGATTCCGCCGAAGACATCCAAGGGCGGTTCGAGCTGATGGATATGGCGGGCGTCGAAAAGCAGGTGCTGTCGCCGAACCATCCGCCCTATCTGCCGGACGAAGCCGAAGGCGTCAGGGCCGTGCAGATGCTGAACGACGGCTATGCCGATCTCGCGCACCGCTATCCGGCGCGCATCGCCTCCTACGTCATGCTGCCCCTGCCGCATATCGACGCCGCCTTGCGCGAGATGGAGCGCGGCTTTGACCAGCTGGGCTGTGTCGGCGTCAACATGAACATCACCTGCCTCAATCGCTCGGTCGCCGAGACCGAGTTCGAGCCGATTTACGCGGAGATGAACCGGCGCGGCGCGATCCTGTTCGTTCATCCGGCCGGGACCGGCATCTGCTCGCCGCTCATCACCGAATACGGCTATCGCGCGGCGGTCGGCACCTCGCTCGAAGACGCGACCTTTGTCCTGCACATGATCGCCAAGCAGATCCCGCACCGCTATCCGAACATCAAATTCATCGTGCCGCATCTCGGCGGTCCGGTCCCGATGCTGTTGAACCGGCTCGACCAGCAGGGTCAGAGCCAGAGCGGCCATCCGAACCTGCCTGAGGCGCCGAGCGTGACGGCGAAGAAATTCTACTACGACACCGTCTGCTACGGCTCGAAAGCGGCCTTCACCTGCGCCCTCGAAGCCTTCGGCGCCGATCACCTCGTGACCGGCAGCGACTATCCCGTCCTGCAGGATTACGAGGCCTACAAGGAGACCTTCGCCTATATCGAGCGGCTCGGGCTGGCGCCGGCCGATCTCGACAAGATCCTGCACCGCAATGCGCACAGGCTTTTCGGCTTCGCTCATTAGCCGCGAAGCGGGACGGCAGCCGATGACCGGGCGGGACGCTGAGTTGGGGGTTGCCGCGGATGACGACGTGCCGATCCCCTACCTGCGGCGCGTCCGCGATTATTATCAGGGGCTGGGCTACGGCGCGCCCTACCGCTGGGCGCATTATGCCGAGGTGCCGTTCCAGAAATTGCCGAAGCCGCTGTCCGGATGCCGCCTCGCCCTGATCACCACGGCGGCCCCGTACCAGCCCGATAAAGGCGACCAGGGGCCGGGCGCGGCCTATAATGCCGCCGCCAAATTCTACCAGGTCTATTCGGGCGACAGCGCGGTCGACCACGATTTGCGGATCTCCCATGTCGCCTATGACCGGGTGCACACCACCGCCGCGGACAGCAACACCTGGTTTCCGCTGCAGCAGCTGCGGCGAACGGCCAAGCTCGGGCGGATCGGCACGGTGGCGCCGCGCTTTCACGGTGTGCCGACCAACCGCAGCCAGCGCACGACGATCGAGACGGACTGCCCCGAACTGCTGGCGCGCTGCCGCGCCGACATGATTGACGCCGCGATCCTCGTCGCCAACTGCCCGGTATGCCATCAGACCGTGAGCCTGGCCGCCCGGCATCTGGAGGCGAACGGCATCGCCACGGTCGTCATGGGATGCGCCAAGGACATTGTCGAACATGTCGGCGTCCCCCGCTTTTTGTTCAGCGATTTCCCGCTCGGCAACGCGGCGGGCCGGCCGAAAGATCCCGAAGCGCAGGCCTTCACCCTCGATCTGGCGCTGCGCGTCCTCGAGGGAGCGCCGGCGGCGCGCACCACCGTGCAATCGCCGCTGCGCTGGAGCACCGACCCGGCGTGGAAGCTCGACTATTCGAATATCGCGCGCCTGTCGCCGGACGAGTTGCAACGCCGGCGTCAGGAATTCGACCGGCAGAAGGAAATCGCCAGGGGCGTTCGCAGCGCAGCCAAATGATGCCGGGGCCGGGCCGCCGACGGCGCCGGCGATCTCCAGCCGGAGCAGTCGCGACATTTGTTTTGAACGATCGCGGAGCGGACGGTATGTTGTAAGCGTTGACGGGTAAGTTCGAGGAATGCTTTGGCGTTGTGCCCTTCCGTTGTGTGGAAAGGGGCGAGACTTGGTTGGGGGACAGATCATGACCGAGGGCAATCCGGGTTGGCGCAAGGGGCCGGCAACGCGGTTCGTCAGGGCCTTGGCATTTGCCGCGACCGCCGCGTTCCTCGCCGGGATCGCCGGCGCCGGCGCGGCAATTGCGGCGGGGGCGCCAACCCAGCTGGTTTATCGGGTCACGCACTCGATCTACGGCAATATCGGCACCTACATCAACACGGTCGAGCCGGTCGGCGAGGATACCATGGTTCTGACCCGGGCGCATTTCGAGGTCAGCCTGCTCGGGGTCGATGTGTACCGCGAAGACGCCCAGCGCACCGAGCGTTGGCAGGGCAACCGCCTCGTCGCGTTTCACGGCGTTACCGACAGGGGCAAAGGGCCGACCGAGGTCAAGGGCGAGGCCCGCGGCGACGCGTTCGTGATCACCTCGCCGCAGGGGACGGTCGACGCGCCGGCGACGGTTCATCCGGCGAACCCGTGGTCGTCCAACTTTCTCGATTCGCATACGATGATGCGGCCGGACACCGGCCGGGTCGAGCGGGTCAAGGTCAGCGCCGGCGAGCCGACGACGGTGACCATCGGCGGCACCCCCATTGCCGCGCGCAAATACGACGTCGACGGCAAGACCCGCTATACGGTCTGGCTCGACGGGCGTGGCGTGCCGGTAAAATTCATCGTCGAAGACGACAGCGGCACGGTGACCTTCACCCTCGCCAACTGCGTCCGCTGCGGCCTCGATGGCGGCCGGCTGGGCGAGAAATGACGTTGATCCCTGCCGGCGGGCGCCACCGGTGCTTGCGGCTTGACAAGCCGCTGTTCCGGCATCGGGATCGTCACGCCGCGTAATTGAGCCAGCACCCCGAGCGGGCATCGGGGAGGATCTCGAGCGCTGTTTCGACGGTCTGCAATCGCGGACCGGATAACTGACCCTGCTCGTGCTCGAGAGATTGCTCGACCCAAGTCGCCGGGGCCGACGCATTTATGACGATTATGGAATACGGACGTGGCAGGGAAAATCTACACCGGCAATTACGTAAACGGCATCGTCCTCTCCAGCGCCGCGACGCAAAACCCGGCGACGATAGCCTCGACCGGGCACGTCACGAACAACGGCACCTCCGATTTCGGCACCGCCATCTACGGCATGGCCGGCACCGCCTGGCGAGTGACCAATCTCGGCACGGTCGACAGCGCCGGCACGAGCGGTGACGGCATCCGCCTCAGATCGGGCGGGATCGTCACCAACGGGCAAAGCAGTTCGGCGGCTGGGTTGATCGAAGGGGGCGTCAACGGCGTCGAAATCGATGGCGCCGCGGGCGCTGTCGTCAATTTCGGTACGATCGACGGCGACCGGCGGTAACGGCGGTTGCGGTTTACCTGGCCGGCGGGACGGCTCACCAACGGCCACAGCAGTCTCCACGGCCGCTTTGATCGAGAGCCCGACCGACGGCCGTCGCTGGTCCGGCGCAAAGGGGCGCGGTACGAGTCACCAATTTCGGCACGATCGAGAGCACCGCCGGCTTTGCGGCAATATATCTCGGCGACGGCGGACGGGTGACCAACTACGGCGTCGTCGAGACCCATGGCACCGCCTCTGCCGCCGCCGTCTCGATCGGCGGCACCACCGGCGCCGTCGTCAATTTCGGGACGATCAAAGGCGCAGTGGGCCTGGGCGTCACCACGGGCGATACGGCCGGTGTGACGCTGACCGACTCGGGCAGGATTGTCGGCACCGGCGGGATCGCGGTTCAGTTCGGCGGCGGTGACGATTTGCTGACCATCGATCCCGGCGCGGTATTCATCGGTTCCGTGGATGGCGGCGGCGGGAGCAACAAGATCGTAGAGGGCATGCCCGGCACCCTCGCGGTCAGCGGGATCAGCGGGTTCGAGACGATCGTGCTGGCCAATGGCGGTAATGACATGCTGACCTTGACCAGTGCGAATTTTGCCGGGGCGGCGGGCAATACGATCACGGTCGACGGCGGCAATGCCGGCAACACGATCAGCGCGGCCGGGGCAGCGGCAACCGACAAGGCGATCCTGCGGGGTGGCGCCGGTGCCGACACCCTGATCGCGGGTCAGAATACAACGATGAACGGCCGAGCCGGGGCCAATGTGTTGGTGTTTACGACGCCGGGCTCGATCGCCGCCCCGAACACGAATTTCGTTACCGGCTTTACTGCCGCGACCGATCGGATCGCGTTCAGCAATGCCGGGTTCGACCTCCAGCAAACCGGTGCCAGCGCCACGCCGCAGCTGTTGGACGCGGCCCTGTTCGCGGCGAACCCGACCGGCCGCTTCACCAGCAGTGCCGATGTCTTCGCTTATGACACGAAGACCGGCGGCCTCTATTACGACGCCGGCGGGAACGGCGCCGGCAGCTCGCGCGAGCATGTCGCCACCCTCACCGGCCACCCGATCTTGTCCGAGGTATTTTTTGTTTCTTGAGGCAGCTCCGCCCGGCATTCCCTTCCGCCGGCGCCAACTCAAGGCAGCGGCGGCTCGCCCTTCGTGTATTTGCCGCGGCAGAACAATTATTAAATCGTCATTCCCGCGAAAGCGGGAACCGAGCTTCCCAGGGCTCGGCGGTCGCTCTGGACCCCCGCTTGCGAGCGTGTGAAGAAATTGCGCTGGGCAGCAACCGTCATTCCGGGATGCCCCGAAGAGGCAGACCCGGAACCCATGAACACGGGTCCCTTTCCAACAGCACGGGCCTTTCCAACAGCACGGGCCTTTCCAACAGGTTGTAGGTTCGTGTTCATAGGTTCCGGGTTCGTGGGCTGCGCCCGCGCCCCGGAATGACGAGTTTTTGGCATTTTTTGGTTGCTTTGGCCTAGGCAGGCCGGTATAAGGATACAAATTGTAACAATGCGTAACGTATTATTGTTACAATAAGTTTACGACGTGCGGCGATCAAGCGTCGCAGGCTGGGCTGGGCGACCACCCTCTTAGAAAAGCCCGAGGGGAGGCGGAGGTGGCGGGAACCATCATCAGCGGCACTCACCTTACCGGCATCGTCCTCAATACTCCGGCGACCGAGAACCCGGCGACGATCGACGCAACCGGGACGATCAGCAATACCGGCGTCGCGCTGCTCGGCCAAACGGGACAGTCCTGGACCGTCGCCAATTTCGGCACGGTCAAGGGCACCGGCATCGCGGGCTATGGCATTCTGTTGCAGGCCGGCGGCAGCGTCACCAACGGTCGGAGCGGAGCGGCGGGAGGGCAGATCTCGGGCTATAGCCGGGGCGTTGAGATTTCAGGCCTCCCGGGCACCGTCGTCAATTTCTCGACGATTACGGGAACCGGTTCGGTTAGCATCGGGGTCCAGCTCTTCGCGGGTGGCTATGTCTCGAACGGGACGAGCGGCGCGTCGAGCGGGTCGATCACAGCGCGCAATACGGGGGTTGAATCTTTCAAGGGCGCCGGCACTATTGTAAATTTCGGCACGGTCGCAGGCACCGGGAGCATTGGCGTCGGGGTCTTAATGGGTGCCGGCGGCCTTGTCTCAAACCGGGCGAGCGCCGCCGCCGCGGGGCTGATCACCGGGACCGAGGTCGGGGTCGAATTCTTCGGGCCTCCCGGAGCAGTGGTAAATTCCGGGACCATCGTCGGCACCCTCATAGAGGGGATCTATTTCCGCCTCGGTGGCAGCGTCTCGAACCACGCAGGCGGGCTGATCACGGGCAGCGAGGTCGGGGTCAGGGTCGAGGGCGGCCGTGGCTCGGTGGCCAATTCCGGCACAGTCACGGCTGCCGGGACGGGGAGCTACGGAGTCGGGCTCGACGAAGGTGGCACGGTTGTCAACGGGCGGGGCGGCTCCGCGATTGGGCTCATCGAGGGCGGCATTGACGGCGTCGTGGTGGATGGTGCCGCGGGGACGATCACCAATTTCGGCACGATCAACGGCACCGGCACATCTTCAGACGGTATCTTTCTCGCCGCGGGCGGCAAAATAACCAACGGGTCGAGCGGTTCGACGGCGGCGCTGATCAAGGGCGCCGGCTACGGCGTAGCAGTTACCGGCGGCACCGGCATGGTGGCCAATTTCGGCACGATCGAAAGCACCGGCAGTAACTCCAACGGCGTCGGTCTCGCCGGCGGCTCAGTGATCAATTTCGGCACGATCGAGGGCACGGGCAGCTACGCCAATGGCGTCGGGCTCGCCGGCGGCAAGGTGACCAACGGGTCTGGCGTCGTGACCACGGCGCTGATCGAGGGCGAGAAGAACGGGTTCGGAGTGGCGGGCAGCCAGACGGGCGGTGCTGTCACGGTGACCAATTTCGGCACGATCAAAGGCGCCGACGCCGCCTCCGACGGCGTCGGCTTAGGCGCCGGCGGCCGGGTGACCAACGGGTCGAGCGGCTCGACGGCGGCGCTGATCACCGGAGGAAACGGCGTCGGGATTGGGGGCGGCACCGGCAAGGTAACCAATTTCGGCACGATCGAGGGCGTGTCCGGCTTCGGCTTTGCCGTCGCCGCCGGCGGATACGGCCGCCACGAACCTGACCAATGCCGGGACGATCATCGGCAATGGCGGCACGGCGGTCGCGTTCGGCGCCGGCAATGACGTGCTGACCGTCGAGGCGGGGGCCGTGTTCAAGGGCGCGGTCAGTGGCGGCGGCGGGACCAACAAGCTCGTCGAGGGCGCGCCCGGCACGCTCGACCGTGACCGGGTTCAGCGGCTTCGAGACGATCGTGCTGGCCGATGGCGGCAGCGACACGCTGACCTTGAAGAGCGCGAATTTCAGCCGGCGTGACCGGGAACACGATCACGATCGAGGACGGCAACATCGGCAATACGGTCAGCGCCATCGGGGAGGCGGCGGGCGACCGGATCGTCGTCCATGCCGGCGCCGGCCTCGACGCGCTGACCGGCGGGCCCGGCAACGATGTGTTCTATGCCGGCAGCGACACGACGATGATCGGCGGGCTCGGCACCAACGAGTTCATCTTCACCGCGCCGGGCGGCAACACGATCGAGGATTTCGCCAAATCATCGACCAACCGGCTGGTGTTCAGCAATTCCGGCTTCGACCTCGGCCTGAGCGGCGGCAGCGCGACGCCAAAGCGATTCACCGCGGCCGAGGCGGCGGCCCTGTTCACCGCCAACCCGACCGGGACCTTTGCCGATACCAGCCAGCGCCTCGCCTACGACACCACCAGCCACGAGCTGTTTTCCAGCAGCGACGGCAGCGGCAGCACGCCGCACCTCGTCGCCACCTTGTCGGATCACGCCGCGATCAGCACCAGCCAGCTCTTCTACATCAGCGGCCTCTCCGGCTCCGGCTGAGCTGCCAGATTTCGGGGGCGGCCGCCCCCGGGAAAGGCGCGGCCAGGCCGGTCAAACAGGGGCCGAGGCGGTGGCCGACGCAGGCTCCCCCCTCACGCGGCGTCGTGGAAGATGATGCCGAGGGTATGGCGCCGGCCGGAATGGAGGCGGCTGACGCCGTGGCGCATGGTGGCGCGATAGGGGCCGCGCTTGCCTTCGACCGGGCGGTGATGCACCGGAAAGATCACCGCCTCGCCTTGCCGCAACGGAACGACCTCGCCGCGCGACTGGGCGCGCGGGCGCTGCTCGACCAGCAGGAACTCGCCGCCGGTGAAATCTTCGCCCGGCGCACTCAGCAGCACGGTCAATTGCAACGGAAAGACCAGGGCGCCGTAGAGGTCCTGGTGCAGGCAGTTGTAATCGCCGGCCGCGTATTCGAGGATCAGCGGCGTCGGCCGCGCCTGCCCGGCGGCACGGCATTCGGCGAGATAGGCGTCGAGCGCCGATGGGAACCGTCCCTCGTCGTGCAGCCGCTCGCGCCAGCGATTGGCGATCGGCGCGAGGCTGCGGGAAGATCGCCTGGCGCAGCACCTCGACGACATCCGGCAGCGGGTAGCGCAGATATTTGTACTCGCCGCGGCCAAAGGCGTGGCGCTGCATGACGATCCGGCTGCGGAACGCGCCGTCATTCGCGTAGAGCGCCGCCAGCTCGCGGCATTCCCCGGCATCGAGCAGCGCGGGAGGGTGGCGTAGCCGTGCTCGTCGAGCGCGGCCGCGACCTGCTGCCCAATCGATCGCGGTGACGCGGTCGGCCGCCGCGTCAGGCGGCTGCATCGGCCGCCGCCGCTTGCCGCTCGCGTTCGAGCAATGCCCGCTTGCGCTCCAGCCCCCAGCGATAGCCGGCGAGATCGCCGTCCTCGCGGATCACCCGGTGGCACGGCACGAGCAACGCCAGATTGTTCGCGGCGCAAGCCTGCGCCACCGCGCGCACTGCCCTGGGCTGGCCGAGGGTCCGCGCGATCTCCGAATAGCTGGCGGTACGGCCGAGCGGGATCTTCTGCAGTGCGCGCCACACCCGCGCCTGGAATGCAGTGCCGCGGATGTCGAGCGGCAGGTCGAGCGCGTGGCCCGGATCGGTGATGAAGCGCACGATCCGGTCGGCCCAGTTCTTGAGCCCGGCATCCTCGGCGATCACCGACGCCGCCGGGAAGCGCTCCTGGACAATCGCGGCGAGGCGGGCGCGATCGTCGCCAAGTGCCGTCATGCAGATCCCGCGCCCGGTCGCGGCAACGAGCGCCCAGCCGAGCGGCGTCTCGACGGTCACAAAGCGGATCGTCTCGCCATTGCCGCCGCGCCGCCGCGCCGCCGGGGTCATGCCGAGCGCGGCGGGTGCGGCCTCATAGGCGCGCGAGCTCGATTCGAACCCCGCGGCATAGATTGCCGCGGCGACCGGCTGTCCCGCGTCGAGCTGCTCGGCGAGACGGCCGAGCCGGTGGGTGCGCGCGTAATCGCGCGGCGTCGTGCCGGTGACCTGCTTGAACACCCGGTGGAAGTGATAGCGGCTCAGCGCCGCCGCCGCGGCCAATTCGGCGAGGCTCGGCATCGTCGCACTCGACCGGATCAGCGCGCACGCCTTCGCGACCGCAGCGACGTGCCGCGACGCGGCCGAGGCGTCGAGCGGGCGGCAGCGCTTGCACGGCCGCAATCCGGCCGCCTCAGCCTCTGCCGGGGTGGCGAAGAACACCGTGTTCTTGCGCAGCGGCCGCCGCGACGCACAGCCCGGCCGGCAAAAGACGCCGGTCGTCTTGACGCCATAATAAAACCTGCCATCGGCGCCGGGATCGCGGCTCTCGACGGCGGCCCAGCATTCCTCGAAATCCAGCATCGTCCTCTCCTCCGCATTATCGATAGAGCCAGGATGGAGAAGAGGAGGCGTTCGCTCTATCCGGCGATTGCTTTCTAATTCAGGCTAATTTCGGCCGTTGGCGTAGCGTTTGGGCAGCATCGCATGGATGCCCTTGTTGCCGTCGACCAATTGGGTCACGCGCAGATCGACGGCGAGGCTGCAGAACATATAGGCGTCCTCGCGCCCGAGGCCCATGCGTTCGCCGATCAGGGTAATCATCTGGCGCAGCGCGGTCTTTGCGGCGTCGTCGAGATCCTCGTCGAAACCCATCGTGATCAGGTGCGTCGGCGTCTCGGCGCGCGGCAGGTCGAGCCGCATATCCTTGCGCAGGGTCAGGCGAAAGGTGCCGCCGAGTGCCGTTTCGAGCGCGGTCACGCAGACTTCGCCGTCACCTTGCACGCCGTGGCCGTCGCCGGCTGAGAACAGCGCCCCCGGCGCCCATACCGGCAAATAGAGCGTGGTGCCGGCGACCAGCTCCTTCAAATCCATGTTGCCGCCAAACTCCCGCGGCACGATCGAGGTCACAGCACCATAGACGGGCGGCGGCGCCACCCCCATCACTCCGAAAAACGGCGCGAGATCGATCTCCGCTCCCCACGGCACGGTCGCGACGCCGCGCTGGCGGTCGATCGCGGTATGCCAGATCCGGCGCACCGGAAAATCCTCCGGCAACGTGCCCGAGAGCGGCCGGATGCGGGTGTACCCCCAATTCTGCCGGCAATCGACCGACAGGATCTCGATCTCGAGGACGTCGCCGGGCTCGGCGCCGTCGATCGCGATCGGCCCGGTCAGGATGTGCGCGCCGAGCCGCGGCTCGAGCGCGCGGTGGATCGCGAGATGGTCGGGGAGAATGTCGAAGCGGCCGCCTTGCGGCAGCACGTCGGGACCGCCCGAGACGCATTCGATGCCGACGGTATCGCCCGACGCGACCCTCAGGGCCGGTTTCAGCGCGGCATCGAAGAACCCCCAATGACAGGTCTGCGGGCTGGCCCGCAGGATGTGGTGCTGCGGCATCGGCAAACTCCCTGTGCCATTTGCGCCGGCGATTTTAACCGGATTGTCCGCGCCCTTCGACCGTGGCGCACGGTATCCGGAGGTTCTGACGGTGGACGAGGTCGGGATGTGTCTGCACCTAAAGGTCCGTTGCGGTCGACTGGCCGGGAAACAAGGTCGCCTTGCTCCACTCCGACCAGTCGCCGGGGACAGGATTGTTGGGATCGCGATCGTGCCGCCAGCAAATGGATTCGGCGTTCGGCGCCGTGATGTCCTGGGTGCGGTTCCTGGTCATGACGAATTTCTTCGTTTCGACAAAGCCGTCGCCGCGGCTGTCGCAATCGGCATTCGTCGTGATGACCGCCTCGACGTTGACGCGGTCCCAATAGGGATCGTTCAGGGTCAACGTCGCCGAGCGGCTCGAACCCGAGGAGCAGGCCGACAGGACCAGCGCCGCGCACAGCCATCCCGGAAATCGCATCGCCGGTTCCTCCCCTCCGCGACCGCGGCGGGAACCGGCCGCGGACCGCGGGCAGACGTTTAGAAAGCCGCCGCGGGCCGTGCAAGGGGAATCGCCGCCGACTGTCGACGAGGGCATCGGCAGCGGCGCCGCATCGGGATTGATCAAGCCCGTTCCGATCGCTAGCGTGGCGGCCGCGAAGCCCACCGGAGATGCCGAGATGCCCGACGACGCCCGCAGACCGACGATCGACAAATCGCATATGCCGAGCCGGCACGTTACGGTTGGACCGCAACGGGCGCCGCATCGCGCGTTTCTCTATTCGATGGGTCTGACCGACGAGCAGATCGCCCAGCCCCTGGTCGGCGTCGCCACCACCTGGAACGAGTCGGCGCCGTGCAACATCTCGCTGTCGCGCCAGGCGCAGGCGGCGAAAAAGGGGGTTGCGGCCAATGGCGGCACGCCGCGCGAATTCACCACGATCACGGTGACCGACGGGATCGCGATGGGTCACGAGGGGATGAAATCGTCGCTGGTCAGCCGCGAGGTCATCGCCGATTCGGTCGAGCTGTCGATGCGCGGGCATTGCTACGACGCGCTCGTCGGGCTGGCCGGCTGCGACAAATCGCTGCCCGGGCTGATGATGGCGATGATCAGGCTGAATGTGCCTTCGGTTTTCATGTATGGCGGCTCGATCCTGCCGGGCCGCTTTCAGGGCCATGACGTGACCATCGGCGACGTCTTCGAGGCGGTCGGCTCGCACAGCATCGGCAAGCTTTCGGACGACGAGCTGCACGAGCTCGAATGCGCCGCCTGCCCGTCTGCGGGCTCCTGCGGCGGCCTCTTCACCGCCAACACGATGGCCTGCGTGTCGGAGGCGATCGGATTGGCATTGCCCGGTTCGGCCGGGGCGCCCGCGCCCTACGATTCCCGCGACGCCTATGCCGAAGCCTCGGGCCAGGCGGTCATGGAGTTGTTGCGGCAGAATCTCCGCCCGCGCGACATCGTCACCCGCAAGGCGGTGGAGAACGCCGCGACCGTGGTCGCCGCTGCCGGCGGTTCGACCAATGGCGGATTGCACCTGCCGGCGATCGCCAACGAGGCCGGCATCGATTTCGACCTGCACGCATTCGGCGAGATCTGCAAACGCACGCCCTATATCGGCGATCTGAAGCCGGGCGGCCGCTATGTGATGAAGGATCTGCACGACATCGGCGGCGTGCCGGTGCTGATGAAGGCGTTGCTCGACGGCGGCTATCTGCACGGCGACTGCATGACCGTCACCGGTAGGACCATCGCCGAGAATTTACGCAATGTGGTCTTTCCCAAGGGTCAGGACGTGGTGCGACCGACCTCGGCGCCGCTCTCGCCGACCGGAGGCCTGATGGTGCTCAAGGGCAACCTCGCGCCGCAGGGGGCCATCGTCAAGGTCGCGGGCATGAGCGGGGATCGCTTCACCGGGCCGGCACGCTGCTTCGATTGCGAGGAGGATGCGTTCGAGGCAGTCGAAAAGCGCCGGTACCAGCTGGGCGACGTGATCGTGATCCGCTACGAGGGGCCGCGCGGCGGACCGGGCATGCGCGAGATGCTGTCGACGACGGCGGCGCTGACCGGCCAGGGGGTCGACAACAAGGTGGCGCTGATCACCGACGGCCGGTTTTCAGGCGCGACGCACGGTTTCTGCGTCGGCCATGTCGGACCGGAGGCGGCAGTCGGCGGGCCGATCGGGCTTGTTCGCGACGGCGATATGATCACCCTCGACGGCAAGGCGTGCACGATCGAGGTGGCGTTGAGCGACGCCGAACTGGCCGCCCGACGGCAGGCCTGGACGCCGCGCCGCAACAACTATCAGTCGGGTGCGCTGTGGCGCTACTCGAAGACCGTCGGCGACGCCGAGCAGGGTGCCGTCACCCATCCCGGCGCCCGCGCCGAAACCCACATCTACGCCGATATTTAGAATTCCCTGGGGTATTGAGAATTGTTGGGGCGGGATCGCCGTCTCCCCGGATCGTGTTCCGGGGAGAGCGGCAACAGGCGATCGGACTTTAGTTGATCAGCCCATAGAACTTGGCGGCGTTCTCGCAGGTGATCTTGTGGACGACATCGGCGGGCAGGCCGGCGAACTGCTCCGTGATGTATTTCGAGGATTCCGGCCATACCCCGTCGGTGTGCGGGTAGTCGGAGCCCCACATCAGGGTCTCGACGCCGATATCCTCGTACAGCTTGGTGCCGATCGGGTCGAACTGGAACGTCGCCTTGCACTGGCGGCGCCAATACTCGCTCGGCTTCATCGTTATCAGGTCGCGGAAGCGGTCCTCATATTCGAAATCCATGCGGTCGAGCGCATAGGGCAGCCAACCGATGCCGCTCTCGCCAAACGAGACGTGCAAGCGCGGATGACGCTCGAGCACGCCGGCGCCGATCAGCGCCGCGATGATGTGAATGAGGCCCATCTGGAACGACGACACGCCGGTGAACATCGCCGCCCGCCGGGTCTGGCCGGAGACGCCTTCGCGCGCCCGCGGCGAGGTCGTCGGAAAGGTGTGGAAATGCAATGGCAGCTGGACGTCTTCGACGGCCTTCCACAGCGGCTCCCAGACCGGATGCCACATCGGCTCCATATCCCACGAGCAGGACAGTTCGAGCCCCTTGATCCCCATCCTGGCGACCCGGTGGATCTCGGCGACCGCCTTGTCGATGTCGCCATAGGGCAGGCAGGCGAGGCCGATCTCGCGCTCGGGATAGTGGCTGCAGAACTCCTTCAGCCAGTCGTTGTAGATGCGCAGCATCTCGTTCGAGGCTTCGCTGTCATTGAGGCGCGAGGCGGCACCGAGAATGCCGTAGATCACCTCGGCATCGACGCCGTCGCGGTCCATGTCCTTGATCCGCAGATGCGGATCGCTGCAGCGGCGGATGTCTTTCTTGCCGTCCTCGTACATGCCGGTTTCGGCCATCTTGTCGACCCGGTGGTTCTGGCCCGGAACAAAGGGCGCGCCGCCCGGCCCGACGCCATTCTTGAGCCCGAAGGTCGCCCCGTTCCTGGCCGTCCATTGCGGCCCCTGCGGTCCGTCCACGACATAGGGCATGCGATCCTTCAACGCCGCCGGCGCCTCGGAAACGAACAGGTCGGGCGGCATCCACGGCATGTCGAGGTGGCAATCGGCCGAGATTCTGCGGTATTGCATGTCGCGGTTCCCGTTTCAGGTTGCGTAAGGGCCGGGGTGACTGTACTCCCGCCGCCCGCCGATTTCCTAGCGTCGGCGGCGGGTATGCCCGGCGTTTTTGCCGATGCGACATGAATGGGACGCAACGCCGCGCATTCGAGTTCGGTGCCAAGAGTTTGGTGCCGGGAGTTCGGGCCGCTTGCTTCGGTTCGACGGAATGCGCCATCATCCTGCCGCACGAGGCCGACGCCCGATCGGCAATATCGACAGGAGGTCGAAGAGCATGCGTTCGGTTGCAATCGGACTGATTCTCATCCTGTCGCTAGCGCCCGGTGCCGCTCTTGCCCAGGGAGCCCCGCCCGGACCGTCCGGTCCGCCGCCCGCGAGCGCGCCGCCGCCGGGCGCAGCGCCGCCGCTGCCTCGCGGCAGCGTCACCCGAGATACGTTCGTCAAACGCGCGGCGGAGCGGGCGGGAGTGCTGTTCGACCAGATGGACACGAACCACGACGGTATCCTGACGCCGGACGAGCGGCGCGCGTGGCGGGCGCAGCACCCGCCGCGTTCCGGCCAGCCGCCGCCGCAATAAAACAATCTCCAAAGCCATCTCCCGAGCAGGAAAGGAGCCGATGATGCCTGATGCGGTGAATCTCGAGACGAGCGACGCGTCGAAGGCCGAAACGGCGGTCCGCGTCGCCGGCCTCGACCATGTCGTGCTCCGGGTCGGCGATCTCGAACGCGCGATCGATTTCTATCGGACGGTGCTGGGCTGCCGCGTCGAACGCCGGCTCGACCAGCCGAAGCTCGTCCAGCTGCGCGCCGGTGCGTCGCTGATCGACCTGGTTCCGGCGCCGTCATCGCCACCGCCGACGCAAGGCATGGCGGCCCGCAACATGGATCATTTCGCCGTGCGGATCGACGGCTTCGATGCGGGCGCGATCGCCGCGCATCTGCGGCGGCACGGCATCGACCCCGGCGAGGTCCGCGAGCGCTATGGCGCCGAGGGCTATGGCCCGTCGCTCTACATCACCGACCCCGACGGCAACACGGTCGAGCTCAAGGGCGAAGCCACGCGAGGGCTGTAGGCGCCCGCGGATGACCGATTTCTTCCCCGGCTTCGAGCGCCGCCGAATCGAGACATCGGGCGCCGCGATCAACCTGGTAATCGGCGGCGGCGGACCGCCGCTGCTGTTGTTGCACGGCTACCCGCAGACCCATCTGATGTGGCGCAAGCTCGCGCCCCGTCTCGCCGGCGAGTTCACCGTGGTCGTCCCCGATCTGCGCGGCTACGGCGACAGCTCCAAGCCGCCGGCCGGGCCCGACAATGCGAATTACGCCAAGCGCGCGCTGGCACAGGATCAGGTCGAGACGATGGCGGCGCTCGGCTTCGAGCGGTTCGCGGTGGCCGGCCATGACCGCGGTGCGCGCGTCGCCCACCGCCTCGCCCGCGATCATGCGGAGCGCATCGAGCGCCTGGCCCTGCTCGACATCGTGCCGACCCTCTACCGCTTCGAGACGATCGACCAGAA
Source organism: uncultured Alphaproteobacteria bacterium (assembly GCA_963814865.1). Taxonomy (GTDB): domain Bacteria; phylum Pseudomonadota; class Alphaproteobacteria; order ATCC43930; family CGMCC-115725; genus AP-15. Next base: position 339,130 of record CAWFEN010000014.1, read on the forward strand.
GGCGGCGACCTCGAGCTGGCACTGGTTCTTCCTGATCCAGCCTGCCGGCTTCCCGGAACGGCTGATCGGTGGCGAGGCAGAGTTCTTTCTGCGCCACCAGCTCGCCGGCTTGCTGCGCGATCCGGCAAAGCTGGAGCCGGAAGCGTTCGCCGAATATTTGCGCTGCTTCAGAAACCCGGAGACGATCCGCGCCACTTGCGATGAATATCGCGCCGGCGCCTCGATCGATCTCGTTCACGACCGCGCCGACCGCGGCCGAAAGTTGGCGATGCCGCTGTTGCTGCTGTGGGGCCAGCGCAGTTCGCAAGGCAGCGGTTATGACGTGCTCGGGGTGTGGCGCGACCATGCCGAGAACGTCCGCGGCGCGGCGGTCGACAGCGGCCATTTCATCCCGGAGGAAGCCCCTGACGACGCTTACCGCGCGCTGCGGGATTTCTTCGCCGGGCCGCCCGCTTAGCAGGTTGCGGAAAAAGTCTGCTGTCGTTCCGGGACGGCCCTCCGGGGCCGGGCCCGGAACCTATGAACACCAGCCAAGCCCCTGATTTTTCGAAGCCGGTGTTCATGGTTTCCGGGCTCGCGGGCGTGGCCCCCGCCCCGGAATGACAATGATCGGGCCTTTTTCCGCAGCCTGTTAAGCGACGCGCTCAGGGTCGGCGCCGGAGCCGATAGCTCAGTCCCCGCCGGCAGGCCGGCTCACTTCATCCGTGGCCCGCGTTCCTCTTAAGCCGTCGCATGCAATGCAGCCGGGCGTCCGGCTGCTGTCAATGGCCGATCATGCCCGCCGCGGCTGCCGGCGGCGAGGCCCGCGCTGCCGCCGCGTCCCACATCAGGCGGGGATCGAAGGTCTCGGCCGCGAACATGGTCAGCACGACGACGGCGCAGAAGGCGAGGGCGCCGACTCCGGGCTGGATCGTGATCACCGCGCCGAAGGTGACGAGCGCGCCGAGCAGCGACTCCATGAAGATGTCGATCATCGACCAGCGGCCGATGAAGCGGACGATGTGGTAGAGCCGGGTACGGTCGCGCAGCCAGCCCGCACGGCCGGTCTGGGTCGCGATCAGCATGGCCGAGAGGCCGACGAGCTTGAGCATCGGCACCGCGATGCTGGCGAAGAAAACGAGCACGGCGAGCGGGTATTCGCGGGTGTCGATCAGCTCCTCGACGCCGCCGATGATCGTGCTCGGCATGCTGGCGCCGAGCTGCACCACGGTCAGCACAGGATAGTAGTTGGCGGGGATGTAGAGAATTGCGGCGGCGATCACCAGGGCCCAGGTCCGTGCCACGCTGTCCGGCCGGCGCGGATGCAGCACGCCACCGCAGCGCGGGCAGCGCCGATCGTGGGGGTGCGGCCGGCTGACGAGGCCGCAGGTCTCGCAGCCGACCGCCCCGGCCGCCGCAGCGCGGTGGCCGCCGCAGGGCAGGCCGTCGGGCCGGTCCTCGCGGTCGAGCCGCTCCCAGACCTTCTCGCGGTCGAGTGCGGCGTCGACCCAAACGAGCACGATGGTCAAGGCGAGAAGCGCATAGACGCCGGTCTGCAAGCCGATTTGGACGAGCCCGCCGAGCTTGACATAGGCGACGAAGACGCCAAGCACAAAAACCTCGATCATCGACCACGGCCGCAGCCGCTCGGCCAGCGCGAAAATGCGCCGCAGATGACGAGGCGGGGTTCGTTCATGGGCGCGGATCAGCACGTAGAGCGTGCCGACCAGCCTGCCGAACGGTGCCAGGACGGTCACGAACAGCACGACCAAGGCGAGCGGCGCCATGTTTCGCGCGACCAGCTCCTCCGGGCCCGAGAACAGGTTGGCGACATGGCGGATCCCGGCGGTCTGGACGCTCATCAAGGCGTTCGCGCACATGACCGCCAGCAGCACCAGTGCCGCCACGGTCAGCGCGATGATGTGGTCGAGACGATGGGCGACGGCGCGGCGCAAAATCGTCGGGCAGCGCGCACATTGCGCAGTCATGCCGGGCTGGAGCTCCGGAACCATCTGCAGGAGCCCGCAGCCCGGGCACTCGCGCAGCTGCGGCAGGGTCGCCGGCGGGGACGGAGAGCGCCGCTTCACCCCGCCGCACCTCCCACGGCCACCATTGGCGCGATCCCGTCGGCGAGCCGGCCGACCGCGGCGCTGACCGCCGCGACCTCTCCCGGCACACCCGGCGCCGGCGGCGGCACGCTGAAGCGGAAGCTGCGCAGCACCGGTGAGGCCTGCCCGGTAAACCGCACCGCCACCTGCGCCTGCAGGATCAAATTGCCGGCGGCATCCTCGTCGAGCCGCTCGATGTTCAGCTCGAGCGTGGCGTCGGGCCGCGCCGATATCGCGCCGTTCTCGGCGATCACGGTGCTTTGCGGCAGGCGCTGGCCCAGCTCTTCGACCAGCACCCGGCTCAGCATCGCGCCGAGCGGCTCGCCCCACCAATCATTCGACATGACCGCGAGCCGGTAATTCTCGGATGAGCGGACGATCTCGCGACGTTCGAGATAGTGCGCGATCGCGACCTGCTGCAGCAGCACCACCTTGGCTCCGCCGGTGCGGACCGCGCCCGAAGCCGGCGCCAGGGTGAACAGCGCCGGGTCGGGAGAGGTGCAGGCGGCGAGCGCCGCCGCCAGCCCCAGCGCGGCGAGCAGGCGTGCCGGGCTCATTCCGTCCCTCCGGCCGGGCGGCCTTTGACCAGCGCCTCGGGATGCCGCGCCAACAGATCGGCGAGCGCGCGGATCGAGCTCACCGCGTCGTTCGTCTGCACCAGCAGCCGTTCCATGTCGCGGTTGAACTTGGTGTTGTCGCCATAGCCGCTGTCGAGCGAGACGACGAGCTTGTTGGCGTTGGCCATCGTCTTTTGCAGCTCGGCCGACAATTGCGGCAATTGCTTGAGCGCCGGGGCGGTGCCGCTGTTCAGGTTCCGGGTCACCTGCTCGACGATCGCGATCGTGGCCGCGAGCCTCGTCAAGGCGTCGCGCATCTGCGGGCCTCTGGCCAGCTCGTTGACCGATTTGAGGATGCCGTCGAGGTTCTGGCCGATCTGGTCGAACGGGATCGTGTTGACCTTGTCGAGCAGGTCGTTCGCGGAAGCCTGAAGCCCGGCGAACCCGCCGCCGGGCGCGGTCGGCAGCACGAAATCCTCGCCTTCCATGGCCAGCTTGACCGGCGGCGCGTTGGGCACGAAGTCGAGCGCCACCTGCTGCTGGCCGGTAATCAGGCTGGCGCTCTGCACCGTCGCCCGCAATCCTTTCTGGAGCAGCGCGTCGATCGCCTCGGCCGGCGTCTTGAACATCTGGACGCCGATGCCGATGACGCGCTCGGGCTCGACCTCGAAGCGGACCGGCGCCAACACGGCGTCCTTGGCCTTGTCGTAGACGAGATGCACATCGGTGACGCGGCCGACGACGAGGCCGTGCATCGTGACCGCGGAGCCGCGCGCCAGGCCGCTGACCGAGCCGGGGAAATACGATACGACCTGGATCTTGCGGGTATAGGAGGCGGCCTGCGCGGTGTCGCGATCGATGAACAGCGGAAAGACGTGGTTTTCCGCGCTTGCCGCCTGGGCAGGGCCCTCCAATTCCGGGGTATCGAAGGCGATGCCGCCGAGGATCAGCGCGCGCAGCGATTCGAGCTGGATTTCGACCCCGGTCCCGGCGAGCTTGACCGACAGCCCCGAGGCGTTCCAGAACCGCGTGCCGTCGTGGACATAGCCGTCGTAGGGCGCCCGGACAAAGGCATGGATCGTCACGTAATCGGCCATGTCGGCGATGTCCCAGCCGAGCACCTCGCCGACGCTCAGATCGCGATAGAAGATCGGCGAGCCGAGCGAGATCGAGCCGAGCCGCTTGGCCTTCAGCAGGAAGATGTGGCCGGGGACGTGCTCGTCGAGGATTGGCGGGTCCTCGCGGCCGGTAAATGCGCGCTGCGGCCTGCCGGAGCCGGCGCCCGGCAGCATGCCGACATAACTCCCCGACAGCAGCGTCTCGAGACCGGAGATGGAGCCGGCGAAGAGGCGCGGCTTGACCACCCAGAACGCGGTCTTGTGGGTCAGGAGCGGCTCGGCCTGCCGCGTCGTGTCGATCGTGACGACGACATGGGAGTGGTCGGGAGCGAGATCGAGGCTCTTGACCGTGCCGAAGACGATGTCCTTGAACTTGAGCTGCGACTGGCCGGCCTGCAGACCCTCGGCGGAGTCGAAGGTGACCGTGATCGTCGGCCCCTGCCTTCGACAAGGTGTCCCAGGCGAGCCACGCGCCGATCGCGATCGCGACGAGCGGGATCAGCCAGATCACCGACACATGCCGCGAGCGCCGGGTCGCGGCATGCGCGAGCACCGGCGGCTCGGTGAGATTGGTCATTGCTGGCTCCCCGCGACGCGGCGCGATTCCGTGCTGCTTTCTTCCGGATGCCGCAATTTCGTGCTCCTCGCCGCTCGGGTCAATCCTTCTGCCCGGGACATCGGCCGCGCCCGGCGCGACGATGTCGGTCGGGCAAAGCGGCAAGATGATTTCAGAACCGGAAAGTGGCCGCGACGATCGGCCCCTTCATGTGGACGTTGAAGCCGACGTTGTCAGCCGTCGAATAGTTGAAGTTCAGGCTGCGATACCCGAGACGGAGTGTAAGCCAGGACTTGGCAGCATAGTCGAGCGTGCCGATCAGTTGCCAATCGACATGCGCGCCGACCCCGAAGCCGCCGAAATCGCTGTAGACGGTCAACCCGAACCCGTCGCTGAAAGCCCGATGATAGCGCGCGGCGAGCAGCGGATCGGCCCAGCCGGCGCTGCGCGACACATTGGCTGTCGGCAGCAGCCCGCCGTTTAATGTCAGTCCGCTGGAAAACTCCCAGGTGCGAAAGCCGCCGCCGACGTCCAGCTCCTGAAGCGGCTGATCGAGCGCATGGTAGAAGAAGATCGCGGTGCCGGTGTTGGTGGTCAGCGCGGCGTTGCCGCCCTGATAGAAGACGTTGCGGGTGGTGATGTCGGTGCCGACCGGGACGTGCAGCACGTCGCCGAGCAGGCTGAAGGGCCCGTCGCGCAGCTCGGCCGACCCCGTAACCGGAACCCCGTTCAGATGTCCGAGGAGCTCGAAGGCGCCGACATCCGAATTGACCGAGGGCGCCCGCGGCAGCGGCGTCTTGATCGTGGTATTGATCCCGGAGAGCCACAGATAAGGCGTGACAATGAGTTGCGGTCCCGGTGGAGCCGCCGCCTCCTGCGCTCCGGCTGAATGCACCACAGCCATGACCGCAGCCATCGCCAGGATAAGAACCACCAGTGTCGAGCGGACGGCCTTCGGGCAGCGCAGAGACGTGACGCGCGCGCCAAATCGCGGCGGATGTTCCGTCTGCGTCATTTCACAGGTGCCGAGTGAGCCTCTGGGCGTCTGATGCAGCGAAAGCCGATATGGCTCATGCCGGTGTCGATCATTTGCGCATGGCGCGCGGCCGGACGATATCGCCGGCAGTAATTCGGCGCGCACAAAAACGAGCCGCCCTTGACCACCTTGCGCGGAATGCGGATCTGCGGTTGGGCCGGATCGCAGCTGGCCTCGATCGGACCGCCGCGCGGATTGTCCGGCACGCAGCAGGGGCTCGGCTTATCGGCCGGATGGCGGGAGGAGAACCAGTCCGTGGTCCACTCCCAGACATTGCCGGCCATGTCGGACAACCCATAACCGTTGGCCGGAAAGGCGCCGACCGGCGATGTCCTTTCGAACTCGTCGGTACCCAGGTTTTGCCAAGGGAATTCACCTTGCCAGGTATTCGCCATCTGATGCCCGTCTGGCGTTAGGGCCTCGCCCCAGACGAATTCGGCGCCATCCAGCCCGCCGCGCGCCGCGAACTCCCATTCCGCTTCGGTCGGCAGCGACTTGCCGGCCCAGCGGGCGTAAGCCTCCGCGTCCTCGAACGCGACCTGCACCACCGGATGATCCAGCCGCGCGGCGACCGAGCTGCCCCTGCCCTCCGGGTGGCGCCAGTACGCGCCTGGTGTCCATCGCCACCAATTTCGGATGTCGCGCAGATCCACCGGCCCGCGCGTCTTCTGAAAGACCAGCGCCCCGGGCTTGAGCATGGCCGGCGCAGCGCCGGGATAATCGGCCGGGCTCAACGCCCGCTCGGCGACGGTGCGGTAGCCGGTGGCGGCGACAAAGGCGGCAAACTGGCGGTTCGTGACGAGATAGGGATCGACAAAGAAGCCGTCGACCGTCACGCGGTGGGCCGGGGCCTCCTCCGGGTAGTGAAAGTCCGAACCCATCAAGAACCCGCCGCCTTTGATCCACGCCATGTCGGGGTCGGAGCACGATCGGATGCCGTCACGGCCGGGGATCATGGTCGGCATTTTATCAGCATCCCACCTTTGCCGAAAGCGACTGACGTCGGATCAGAGATCTCACCGCTAACCCTGGGCTTATCCCCTTATCCGCCGCGTGGGCCAGGGCCTGGCCGCCCCAAAGCGCTGCTGTGCCGAGGACGCGTCGCGCGCGCTTGATCATTCGGTCGAGGGGTGCGCGTCCGGTTTATCGTGCGAGCCGCTGCACGATATCGACCAGCTGATGGTGGGGGGCGCTGGCCGGATCGCGGAACTCATCGATCGAGTGAGCATCGGCCAGCCGGCTCAGTCGCCGGCCGGTCCCGCGGCAACATAGAGTTTCGGACTAAGGTCGGCGTCCCGAGCGCGCGTGCTCCTCATCCGCCTTGTCCTCGATCTTCAGCCGCCAATCGTCGCAAAACTCAGCGTGAGCCGGACGCGTCAATCACGATCTGATCGTATTGCCAGAGCTGCTCGAAGAAACCGCGGGCCTGCTCCCTGCCGCCCGCGGCGGCGGCGATCCGCAGAATCTCGTCGATCGAGCGCTTGCCGTCGATCGCGGTGAAGATTTGGTACTCGGCCGCATCGATTGGGAGGGCGAGGTCAGAATAGGTGTGGGCCCGATTGACCAGGACTACGGCTGAACCGGCGGGTGCCCGGTCGCGAATGCACAGGGTCCACGGCAGGCGCAGAGGAACATAGCCCGGCCACGAATTGCCAGCGAACGCAATCGGCTGGCTCTCGGCTGGGCGATCGTCGCGATAGGCGATCAGATTGTGCGTCACCATCGTCCCGCGCAGCAATTCGACGGCGGCGTGCCGCGATCGCGGCGGCAGCGCGGCAAGCCGCGCCGCGTGCGGCAGGCGCGCCAGCGCCCCGCATTGCGGCAGGTAGGGCGCCTGCTCGTGCCAGCGCCCGAAGGCCAGCCCGCACTGCTCGAGCCAGGCATAAAGCTGCGGCACCGTATAGGCGCGGTCCTGAGGATGAAGCAGCGCATCGGCCAGCGCGTCCGGATCCCGGAAATCCTTCGCCCGCCGCGCCACGCCGGCGACCGGATGGTCGGAGGCGAGCGCCCCGATCGTCGCGCCGAGATCCCGCAGCTCGGCCGTCGAAGCGTCGATCCGCAGCAAACGGCAATACTCCTGCATCATGTAGATGCCGGCACGCCCATATGCCGCATAGACCATCAGATGCATCGCGCCGTCGGGCGCAAGGACGCCGCGCAATGCCCGCAGGCCGATATCCGGGTCGGGCAGATGATGGAGCACGCCGGTGCAGACGATCTGGTCGAATTTGCGCCCGAGCTCCCCGGCCTCTTCGATCGCGAGCCGATGGAGATCGAGGTTTTGCAAGCCGTATTTCCGCTGCAGATCGCGCGTGCAGCGCAGGCTCGTGTCGCTGATATCGATCGCCGTCACCCGCGCATCGGGCTCGCGCAGCGCATAGACGGCAGCCTGGGAGGTGCCGCAGCCGGCGACCAGGATATGGCGATCCGGCCGCGGCTTCTTCGCCGGCCACAGCAGAAGCGACCGTGCCCGGCGCCGATCCGGGTTGCGATAGAGCTCGCGATGCCGATCGAGGTTGCCGAGCGGCGCCGGATAGGGGTGGCTTTCGTAAAAAACGCGCACCGCGCCGGCCGGACCGGCGGATGTGGGTGGTCTCGTCTCTTCCCGAGCCATGTGCGTTTGTCCGCGCCCCTCAGTCCTCAGGCGGATCCCAGGCACGCGGATCCAGTTCGGCCCGGTTAGTGGTGAGCGCTCTCCTGCATCTTGCGGAGCACGTCGTCGAGGTTGAAGCTGGCGGCCTTCTGGCGCTGCGGGTAATCCCGGAACGTCTGCAGGAATTCGCCGATATAGGCCTGCGCCGGCACCAGCAGATAGACGTGATCGACCAGCCAATCGTAGTAGGTGATCGAAGTGATGTCGGCACGCTCGAAGGGATCGGTGCGGAGATTGAACATCTTTGGCACGCGCAGGGTGACGAACGGCTCGGACCAGACGCGCATCGTGCCGGGCTCCCGCTGTTCCGCGAACACGATCTTCCAATTGTCGTAGCGCAGTGCCACGACCTGCTGGTCGTCGTTGCAGTAGACGAACGAGACCCGCGGGCTCTTCGGCGCTTCACCGGTCAAATATGGCACCAGATTATAGCCGTCGAGGTGGACCTTGTAGGTCATGTCCCCGATCGTGTGGCCCTTCAGCAGCTTGTCGGTGACCCCCGGGTCGCCGGCCATGGCGAGGAATGTCGGCAGCCAGTCGTGATGCGCGACGATCTCGTTCGACACCGTGCCGGGCTTGATCCTGCCGGGCCAGCGGACCACGCACGGCACTCGATAGGCACCCTCCCAGTTGGTGTTTTTCTCGTTCCGAAACGGGGTCATCGCCGCATCGGGCCATGAGAACATATTTGGACCGTTATCGGTGCTGTACATGACAAAGGTGTTGTCGGCGATGCCGGCATCATCGAGCGCCTTGAGCACGGCGCCGACATTCTTGTCGTGATCGATCATCACGTCGTGGTATTCGCTCTGCCAGCGCCCCGACTGGCCCCGGCTCTCCGGCTTCACATGCGTGCGGAAATGCATGTGCGTGAAGTTCACCCAGAGGAAGAAGGGTGTGCCGGCCTGCGCCTGCCGCCTGATGTACTCCTCGGCCCGGCCGGCAATATCGTCGTCGATCGTCTCCATGCGCTTCTTGGTCAATGGGCCGGTGTCGCGAATGGTCTGTTTGCCCACCCTGCCAAAACGTGGGTCGACCGTCGCGTCGTCAGCATCGGCGGCCTTGCAGTCCATGACGCCGCGCGGACCGAACCTCTCGCGAAAGTGCGGAAAATCCGAACTCGTTCGGGTAATCAGGCAGTTCCGGCTCTTCCTCCGCATTCAGATGATATAAATTGCCGTAGAATTCGTCGAAGCCGTGCACGGTCGGCAGATACTCGTTGCGATCGCCGAGGTGGTTCTTGCCGATCTGCGCGGTGGCATAGCCCAACGGCTTGAGCAGCGCGGCGAGGGTCGGATCTTCCTTATGCAGACCGACGGCGGCGGCCGGCAGACCGACTTTGGTCAACCCGGTGCGCAACCCGTGCTGACCGGTGATGAACGACGATCGTCCGGCGGTGCAGCTCTGCTCGCCGTAGCAGTCGATGAAACGCATGCCTTCCTGGGCGATGCGGTCGATGTTGGGCGTCTGGTAGCCCATCAACCCGTCACTGTAACAGCTCAAATTGGTCATGCCGATATCATCGCCCCAGATGACGACGATGTTCGGCTTGGCGGGCGCCCTCGATCTGGCCATCTCGATCTCCTTTCGTTGGTCGGGTGGTGTCGGAAATGCGGATTGGTTTCGGTTGCTCGGCCTTTCCGGCTAAGTCAGGCGCAACAGCACGGCAAAGAAGGCGAACAGGCCGATGCCGATGAGGAGAATGGCAACCGCGATAACCGGCGATTGCTTTGCCTCCTTTGTCATGCCGGCGATCGGCGCGAAGGATCCGCCCCACAGGTAGCGAACGGTCCACCAATATTGCCAAAGCGAAACGACAAGCGACAGGATGCCGCATGAAATCAGCGCCAGCCCCAAAAACTGCGGCGCGTCCGGAAGATAGGCGGATCGGGCGCCGGGCAACTGTTGCAAGTGCTCAAGGTACTGGACGATAGCGAAGCCGAAGCCGATCAGCGCAGTCGCGGTACGCTGCCACGACATCATCGTGCGCTCGAGGCTGAGGCGAGTGCGGACCCAGGCAAAATGATCAGCCGCCGTTGCCCTTACTTCGAACCGGGCGGCGTTGTCGGCCGGGGTCTGTGGGTCAGTCGCTCATCGCTGCTGCCCTGCATCAGGCCGGAGAAACCGGCCAGCGTAAGACTTCGAGAACGCGCAGGCTGTGGATCACGATCTGCACCGCCAGCGACGCCTGAAGCACGGCCAGCACCCACCCGGCCAGGTACAACAGACCGGGAGAGATGCGCTTGAGAATTGCCTCGGTGTACCACAATGCGAGCAGGTTGAGCGCCATCACCACAAGCAGGATTGCAGCAATGATCGCCTGATGAGCCAAATCATGCCGGTTGAGCACCAGAATCGCGGCAATGGCTGCGATCCCGGGTGCGGTCACCAGAGCTGGAATGGCCAATGGAAAGACGGCAATCGCCGGAGCAGGCGGCGGCGCGCTCGCCTCCGAACCGGCTGCCGCGGGCGCAGCCGTCGGCGTCTGCATGATGATCCGCAAGGCCTGGTGAAACAGGATGATGCCGCCGGTGATGGCGATAGCCGGCGGCGAGACATGCCAGTTCGTCAGCACGAACGGCCCCAGCAGCGCAACAGCGAGGACAATCGCGGTCGCGATTGCCGTAGACTGCCAGGCCATGGCCCGGCGAAAGGCAGGCGCGGTGCCGTGCGTCAGCCGGGCAAAGGGCGGGATCGCCTTGAGCGGGCCAAGGGTCAGAAAGAACAGAATGGCGATATCCGCGTAATTTAATTTGAAGTTCATCGGCGCTTTGCTCCCGCACTTCGAGATCGCCAGTCCCGACCTGTGCATTATACGTCATGATGGCGGCCACCCGTGCGTCCGTCAACGCGCGGCCAAATCGGACCAGCTCCGGGGCTGGCATGCCCGGCTCGGATGGCGAGCGCCCCTTCAGATCGCCCCCCTGATCAGCTGGAGGGATCGAAGCACCGCACCACGGTTGAAGGTGACGGTCATCGCGCCATAGACCAGAGCGCCCAGCAGAACCAGCAAGAGCAGGCGCCATAACGGCGGCACCGTATCCAGCAGGACCACGCGGGCAGCCAATACCGTCGCATACATGATGCCCGCGGCGAGCATCGACGGGAAAATGACGGAGAAGAGCTGCCCGTAGCCGATGTCGAGAAGGGCAAGATTGCGCCGCAGGATGATTCCTACCGCCAACAGGATGCCGGCGAGAGAGGTGCTGCATACCCCGACGAGGCCCCAATGGAGACCGGCCGCTGCGGCGGCAGGGACGATCAGGCTCGTCGTCATCGTGTTTTTCAGCGTGAGCCCTGGTTCGCCTACCCCATCGATCAGAGGAGTCATCAGCAGCGTGAGAGCCCTGAACGGGACGCCAAGCGCGACGATCCGCAATACCAGCGATACATCGTTCCATTTGGGGCCGAGAACAATGTCGACGAACTCGCTGGAAACCGCCGACATTCCCCAGGCGATGGGGAAAAACACCAGAAAAGCAATGCTGGTGCTCTCCAGGAAGTAATTCCGAACCTTGATGCGGTCATCCTGGATTCGTGAATAAGCGGCGAACGCGATTTGATTCGTCAGGCCCATGACCTTCGTTACCGGCATCAGAGCCAGCGTGTTTGCCACCGAATAGTACCCAAGCTCGTGTTTTCCAAGAATTTTACCGACCAGCAATCCATCGAAATTGCCGTTGAAATACCACATGATCCGCGCCGCACTGACCTTCATGCCGAACGAGAAAACTCCGCCAAGTCCGGAGAAATCGAAGGTTGGCGCGATGCTGAACCGGGTGACTGAAATCAACGCGCCGGAAATAAAGATTGTGGTGGCCAGGTTTCCCAGGACCAGCGACCAGACGCCCCCGCCTTCGAGCGCAAGCACCAAGGTCAGCGCCGAGCCGGCGAGGCCGGCGCCGAACTCGATCAGCGAGATCGACTTGAACTTCAGATCGCGCTGCAGCAAGACGCTTGGAACCGCCGAAAAGGCGCCGATGATCAGACCGAGCGCGAGAACGCGGACGATCGTGGCGAGACGCGCCTCACCGAAGAATGCGGCAAAATAGGGTGCACCGAAAAAGGCAACCAGATAGAAGGCCGCGTTCGACAGCAGCACCAGGCCGAACGTCTTGCGGACAAGCGGCCGATCGATTTCCTGGCGCTGAATCAGCGCCGGGATCGTCCCCAAATGATTGACCAGCACGGACAGCCCCATGAAGATCTCGGCGAGGTTCATGAGCCCGTAATCCACCGGCCTCAAGAGGCGCATGACGACGATCGTGATGAGCCAGCCGGCGAGTTGCGCCATGGTGCGTACGATGGCGCTCCAGCGAAGCGCATGAAGAATTTGCGCCGGGGTCGTCACCAGAGACCGTTCTCGATGTCCGTCCGGCATCCGAAAGCGCCGCTATTTAATAAATATGGAGGAAAATCGTGCCGCGGTGCCGCGCCTACGGCCGATCGACCGGCCGCTCGCCTGCATCGCCTTGCAGCGCCATTATGTATTCCTTGCCGCGCTTGTTGACATAGCAGCAGTGCCGGCGGCTCTCGGGGCGGCGATAAGCCATTGGGCTCTTCATGTGCCGGCGGGCCAGCTTTGACGAGGGGTGACGGGCGCAGTGGAGATATTTATGCCGATGCGGCGGGTGGCGGATGTGGTAATACTTTGACGATGCACTGATGAATCTCGCTCGACGGCAGGTGATGAGGCTTAGCCGGCGGCACCGTTCGCGCGGATTTGCCCATGCCGCCTTGGCCTCGCTCCGCTCAGACACCGGCAAAGAATATAAATCGTCTTCCGCAGATCGGGTCCCGATTTGTTCCTGTCATCGATCTTAATCGCCTCGAACCGGCGAGTCGAGGCTATCGGACCGGCGCTGTCACTGATTGCCGCCGCGGCGAACCAGCGCCATCGAAAAATACGGGACGCAGTCGGGGTCGACCTCGGCGAGCCGCGCCACGCGCTGGCTCGGCAAGCTCGCGTGTTCGATATAGAGCGTGCGTTCGAGCAGCCCGAGCCGGTCCAGCGTTTGCCGTACTTTGACCAGATGGCGGCCAAGCTTGACGATGGCGGCGGCATCCGCCGCGGCGAGGCGGCGGGCGAGTGCGGCCTCGTCGAGCGTCGCCGGGATCACCGCCAGGCTCTCGTCGCGGACGACGAGCGGCGCCGCCGCGGCCGCGGCGCAGGCGGTCAGCGACGAGACGCCCGGCGCGATCTCGACCGGATAATGCCGCGCCAGCCGGCCGAACAGGTGAATGAAGCTGCCGTAGAACAACGGATCGCCCTGGCACAGCAGCGCCACATCATTGCCGCGGTCGAGCTCGGCGGCGAGCGAAGCGGCAGCGGCCTCGTAGATCGCCAGCGGCGGCGGCCCCGGCCGCATCGGAAAACGGATCGCGATTTCCGGGCGACTGCCGTCGAGCCATTGGCCCACGATCGAGCGGGCAAAGCTTGGGCCGTGCTCGGGCGCCGGATAGGCGATCACCGCGGCCTGGCGCAGCAGCCGCAGCGCCTTCAAGGTCAGCAGCTCCGGGTCGCCCGGGCCGACGCCGATCCCGTAGAGCCGCCCCGATGGCAACGGCATTCAGCCCGTCCTCCCTGCGCCGGCTTGGCCACGCCGCCCGGCCGCGCCGCCCTCGCACGGCAGCTTGCGCATGATTTCCGGCATCTCGGTCGATCCTTTACCACCACGAGGGCGCGCGGCGTCCGCCGCGGCGACGGTCTCCGTCGGGCGATGTACCCGATCGGCGGGTTGTCGGGAATCGCTGCGGTGCGCCGCTCCACAAGAAAATTCTTGCATCGCCACCCCCCTGATCCGAAATTGACGCGAGGCTGGGGTGTCGCCGGCTCGCGCGGTCGAGGATGCGCAGCGCCGGCGGCTGAGATCAGACCCAATGAACCTGGCCGGGTGCGCCCGGCGAAGGGAGTCCGTCATCACCGCGTCGCTTTCCGGATCGCCGTCCCGCCCGAAAACCGTCGTCATCGGCGCCGGCGTCATCGGGTTGGGGATCGCCTGGCGTCTGGCGCAGGCCGGCTGTCCGGTGACCCTGTACGATCGTGCCGCGGCCGGCCACGGCGCCAGCTGGGCGGCCGCCGGCATGCTGGCCGCCGCGGTCGAGACCGAACCCGGCGAGGAAAAGCTGCTGGCGCTGACGCTCGAAAGCCAGCGCCTGTGGCCGGATTTTGCCCGCGAGCTCGAAGCCGCCTCCGGGATCTCGGTCGAATACCGCGGCGAGGGGACGCTCGTCGTCGCGCTCAATCGCGACGACGCCGAAACGTTGCGCCATTCCTACGAGTTCCAGAAAGGCCTTGGCCTCGATCTCGAATGGCTGTCGGCGAGCGAAGCGCGACGGCTCGAGCCGCACCTGAAGCCGGGCATCGCCGCCGCGGTGCTGAGCGCCAACGACCATCAGGTCGAGAACCGGGCGCTTGCCCGGGCACTGATCGTCGCGGTGCGCGGCGCCGGCGCGGTGCTGCACGAGCATTGCGCGGTGCGCGAGATAACCGTCGAGGCCGGTCGCGCCCGCGGCGTCGTCACCGGGCGGGGGCACGATCCCGCCGAAATCATCGTCCTGGCGGCAGGCGCCTGGTCGCGCGAGATCGGTGGGATTCCGCCGGCGCAGGTGCCGCCGGTGCGGCCGATCAAGGGCCAGATGCTGGCGCTGCAGATGGACCCGGCGGCGCCGCTGCTGCGCCACGTGATCTGGCTGCCGAACGGCTATCTGGTGCCGCGCAACGACGGGCGCCTGGTGATCGGCGGCACGGTCGAGGAGCGCGGCTTCGATGCGTCGCTGACCGCCGGCGGCATGCTGGCGCTGCTCGATGCCGCCTGGCGCGCGGTGCCGGCGATCGAGGAGCTGCCGATTGCCGAGACCTGGGTCGGCTTCCGCCCCGGCTCGCGCGACGACGCGCCGATGCTCGGCCCGAGCGGGCTCGACGGCCTCGTCGTCGCCACCGGACACCATCGCAACGGCATCCTGCTGACCCCGGTCACCGCGGCGGTCGTCAGCGCCTGTGTGCTGAGCGGGCATTTGCCCGACCGCGCCCGGCCGTTCCGGCCCGAGCGCTTTGCCGTCGGCGGCGCGGCTCGTGTGCTGGCGCAGGCGCCATGACCCGGCTCAAGATCAACGGTCTCGACGAGGAGGTCGCGGCGAAGTCGGTCGCCGAGCTGCTGGCCCTGCGCGGCATCGACCCGGCCGCGAAATTTCTTGCCGTCGCCGTCAACGGCGCGGTGGTGCGGCGCGCCGAATGGCCGGCGGTGCTGTTGTCGTCCGGCGACGAGGTCGAAATCGTCCGTCCGCTACAGGGCGGCTAGCGGATTCTGGCAGGATATTCCCGATGAATGATGACCCGTTTGTGATTGCCGGCACCGTGCTGCCGTCGCGGCTGTTTGTCGGCAGCGCCCGTTATCCGAACCAGCAGGTGATGCTCGACGCGCTCGCAGCAGCCGGGCCGGCCATGGTCACGATGTCGATCCGCCGGATCAGCCTCGAAGGCTATGCCGAAAGCCTCGTCGACCTGCTCGGCGGCCGCTATCGGATCCTCCCCAACACCGCCGGCTGCGTCACCGCGCGCGATGCGATCCTGACCGCCGAGCTGGCACGCGAGGCGCTCGACACCAATTGGGTCAAGCTCGAGCTGATCGGCGACCGCGACCTGCTCTACCCCGATGTCGAGCAGCTCGTCCACGCGGCCGACGAGCTGGTGCGAAAAGGTTTCGTCGTGCTGCCCTATTGCAACGAGGACCCGGTCTCCTGCCGCAAGCTCGCCGATGTCGGCTGCGCCGCGGTGATGCCGCTCGGCTCGCTGATCGGCTCGGGGCGCGGGATCGCCAATCCGGGCGCGATCGAGCTGATCTGCGCGCGCAGCCCGGTGCCGGTCGTGCTCGACGCCGGCATCGGCACTGCGTCCGATGCCGCGCAGGCGATGGAGCTCGGCTGCGCCGCGGTGATGGTCGACACCGCGATCGCCAAATCGTACGACCCCGGCCGCATGGCGGCGGCGATGCGCGGCGCGGTCGAAGCCGGCCGCCTGGCCCGCCTCGCCGGCCGTATCCCGAGGCGCAATTTCGCCGAGCCGTCGAGCCCGCAGCTCGGCCTCGTCGGCTCCTGAGGCGGCGTCCGGCGGCGGTTGGCGAGCCGGGCTCCCGGGCCGCCCGGCAGCGGCGCGGGCATAGGGCGTGATCTTTGCCCTGCCGCTCTATGACGACAACCCGACCGAGCGTCTGCCGGTCGTCACCTGGTTCCTGATCGGCCTGTGCGTCGGCGCTTTCCTGTGGCAGCTCGGGCAGAACCAGCATCAGGTGCTGTACAGCTACGGCCTGATCCCGGCGGTGCTGCTCGGCTCGGCCCATCTGGCACCGCATTTGCGGGTGTTGCCGCCCTGGGCGACGGTGCTGACCAGCATGTTCCTGCATGGCGGCTGGTTCCACCTGATCGGCAACATGGTGTTTTTGTGGATCTTCGGGAACAATGTCGAGGATGCGCTCGGGCGCGTGCGTTACCTGCTCCTCTATTTCTGCTGCGGCGTCGCCGCCGCGTTGACCCAGGTTCTGTCGAGCCCGGCCGCGCATGTGCCGATGATCGGCGCGTCGGGCGCCATCGCCGGGGTGCTGGCCGCCTACCTGCTGCTCTATCCGCGGGCCAATGTGCATGTTTTCGTGTGGATCGTGATCTTCTTTCGCATCGTCACGGTTCCGGCCGCGATCCTGCTCGGGCTGTGGTTCGCGATGCAGCTGGCGAGCGGGCTGATGCGCCCGCCGGGCACGCCGGGGGTGGCGTTCTGGGCGCATATCGGCGGGTTTGTCGCCGGGCTGGTCCTGGTCGTGCTGCTGCGGCCGCCGGGCACGATGTTCCTGCAGCCGCCGCGCGGCCCCGGCTTTGCCGCGACGCGGCCCGCCGCCTTCACCGGCCGGCGCACCTTCCACGGCGGCTCGGTGCCCGCCGCCGGGCGCCCCTACCGGTCCCGGCGCGGCCCGTGGGGGTGATGGGCGCTGTCCGGTAAGGAAAAGCGCCGCGCTCAGGTGACGTAGAACAGATCGGTGCCGGCGAGGGTCGGGTGGCCGGTCAGGGTTGCGACCAGCTCGCGCGAGCTGCCGGCGGTGTTGCCGTGGGCGTCGTAATAAGATTGCCATTCGCTACGTTGTAAGCGAAGCGCTCGCTGCCGTTTTCGAAGGTGCCGTTTGTCTTCGACGAGAACAGATCGGCCGGAGGAGGGTGCGGCGGTCTATGCGCCGCAGGGGCTCGGCGACGGCATCGCCGCTCTCGGCCGCGAGCCGGTATTCGCCGCGATCTTGCAGGAGGCGGGCGCGCCGCGTTTTCGCCGCCGCCGCAACGGGTTCCCGACCTTGCTGCACATCATCCTCGAGCAGCAGGTGTCGATCGACGCGGCGGCGGCGATGCACCGCCGGCTCAGCGGGCTGTGCCGTCCGTTGCTGCCCGAAGCATTCCTTGCCCTCGACGATGCGACCCTGCGTTCCTGCGGCTTCAGCCGGCAGAAGATGGGCTATGCGCGCCATCTCGCCGAAAAGGCGGCCGGCGGCGAATTCGACTTTCTCCGTCTCGCCGAGGCCGATGACGAGACCGCGCTGGCCCGGCTGCTCGCACTCAAGGGCATCGGGCGGTGGAGCGCCGAGATCTACCTGATCTTCGCCCTCGGACGTTCCGACATCTGGCCGGCCGCCGATCTCGGCCTGCAGGTCGCGGCCGGCGAGCGCCTCGGCCTGGGTTCCCGCCCGGCCGAGCCCGAATTGCGGCATCTCGGCGAGGCCTGGCGGCCCTGGCGCTCGGTCGCCGCCTGCCTGTTCTGGCAATCCTATCTGCACACCCGCGGCCGCTCGGCGCCGCAGCTCGCCCCGGAACTCTACGCCTGAGGCCCGATCACGAGACGTAGAACAGATCGGTCGCGGCGAGGGCCGGGTGGCCGCTCAGGGTGGCGACCAGCTCGCGCGAGCTGCCGGCGGTGTTGCCCTGGGCGTCGTAAAAGAGGCGGCCGGTCGTCGCATTATAGGCGAAGCGCTCGCTGGCGTTGTTGAAGGCGCCGTTTGTCTTCGACGAGAACAAATCGGCCGGCAACGCCTGCGGCGTGGCGCTGGGGCTGGGCTGACCGAGATCAAAGCCGGCATCGCTGAACGCGATCTTGTCGGTGCCGGGGGAGAAATCGGCGATCGTGTTCTTGTCCGGCGTGGCGGTCGTGCCCGGCGTCTCGAACACGAACACATCGGCGCCGGCGCCGCCGGTCATCACCGCGTGCTGACCGGCGATCAGCGTGTCGGCGCCGGTGCCGCCATCGAAAATGGCCTTGTCCGCCGCAGCAACTCCGGCCTCGCTGAGCGTGTTGCCGTCATTGCCGCCATCGATCGTGATCGTGCGGCCGTTCACCCCGGTGAAGTTGGCGCTGGTCAGGGTCAGCCTGTTGGCGTTGCGGCTGGAGAGCACGTAGGTCTCGACCCCGCGCACTCCGGCAACCACGATCGCGCCCGAGCCGGTCAGATCGAGCATGTCGCTGCCGCCGCGGCCCCTGACCGTCGATGCCGCCAAGGTCGCCGGCGACAGATCGAAAACGTCGTTCCCGGTTCCACCGTCGAGCACCAGGCCCAGCCCGGCCGCCAGTCTCGCGGTGACCGTATTGCCGCCGTCGCCGCCGTCGAAGGTGATGAATTTGCCGGTCACGTTGGTGAAGTTTGAAGTCGTGAAAGTCAGCGTGTTGCTGCCGCCGTTTGCCACCTCGATCGTCGCAAACCCGCTGACCTCTGCCAGGTTGAAGGTGCCGGGGCTGGTCAGGACCAGCTCATCCGCCGCGCCGGAGCCGCTGATCGTCTCGCCGACGAGGGTGGCGGCCGTGACTTCGACCTGCCAATCGGCTCCGCCATCGATGGTCACCGTGGCGAAATTAAGGAACTGTGTGCCCAGCCCGCTGAAAGTCGCCGGCGCCGTCCCCGCCAGCTCGATCGTATTGCTGCCGCCGCCGCCATCCACAATGCCGGGGTTGCCCGAAGCCCCGAGGAAGATCGCGCCCGGCTCGATGACCAGCACATCATTGCCGGCTGCGAGCTGTACCGCGGTCCCGCCGGTGCCGGTAATCGTGCCGGCATTGGTGATGCTGTTGGCGGCCTTGTCCCCGGCGGCGACCTGCACGCCGACCGCGCCGGTGATCGTGCCGTAATTGATGATCGTCGCGGCGACGGAGCCGGCAAGGGAAATGCCGGCCGCCCGCCCCTCGATCAGTGCGGCGCCGGAACCCTGAGCGCCGTTGCTGATGATGCCGCCGGCGCTCAGCACGACGCCGGCGTCGCCGGTGCCCTGGATCGTGCCGTAATTGGCCACGAAACCAAATCCACCGCCGATATAAACGCCGCCGTATCCGAAGATCGTCCCGGTGGCGGCGCCGGCCTGCCCGTTGGTGACGCTGCCGCCCTCCAGCAGATAAATGCCGTAATTGCCGCTGCCCTCGACCGTGCCGAAATTCGTCACTGCGGCCGCGCCGCCGGGGCTGGTGATCCCGTCGACGCCGCCGACGATCCGCGCCGCCGTCGCGTTGTTGTAGACGTTGCCGCCGAGGAACAGGTCGATGCCGGATTGCCCGCCGAGGATCGTGCCCGCATTGGTCACGGCGCCGCCGTTCCTGAGCTCGACGCCGCTGGCCGGGCCGTAGATGTAGCCGGCGGTGCTGGTGACGCCGCCGGGCCCGCCGGCCAGATAGATGCCGTTGGCGGTGGCGCCGGTGCCGCGGATCGTGCCGGAATTGGTCACGCTGCCGCCGCCGCCGACCATGCTGATGCCATCCGCGTAGCCCTCGATCAATCCGACGGCAGCGCCGCTCGGCGCGTTGGCGACGGCCCCGCTGCCGGCGCCGGTAAAAATGTAGATGCCGTCGGCGCTGCCACCTCCGCCGCTTTCGATTGCGCCGAAATTGGTGACCGACCCGCCGATCAGGTTGATCCCGTCGCCGCTGCTGCCGGTGATCTGCGTTGAATTGACGACCGTGCCGAGGCCGCCGCTGATCCGGATCCCGGTCACGCCGCCGCTGATGAGCCCCGGAGTCGAGCTGAAAAGGCTGGTGCTGCTGCTGTTGGTGACGCTGCCGCCCGCTTCCAGCCAGACGCCGTAGCCGTTGCTGCCCTCGATCTCGCCGACATTGGACACAGTGCCGGCGCCGCCGCCGATCTCGATGCCGGTCGGGCCGGTGATGACACCGAAGGCCAACCCGAGCAGGCCCCGGCTTTCGTTGCTGACGGCGCCGCCTGCCGTCAGCTCGACGCCGGCGCCGCTGCCGCCCGAAATCGCCGCGAAATTGGTGACCGCGTTCCCGGCTCCCTCGAGATAGACGCCCGTGGTGCCGCCGGCGATGGTGCCCGCGATATTGGTTACCGTGCAGGCGAGGCCGAGGCCGCCGAACACCCCGTCAAAGCCGCCGGTGACCGTGCCGGCGATCGTTGTCGCCAGACGGACAGTGCTGCCGCCGTTGGTCAGGGTGTCGCCGTCGCCGTACAGAACGACGCCGATGCCGCTGGTCGCCCTTATCGTGCCCTCATTGGCGACGCTGCCGGCGCCCCTGAGTTCGACCCCCGCAAGCACGCCGGCGATCAACCCGTTGTTGGTGGCGGTGCCGCCGTCCGAAAGATAGATGCCGTCGCCGGAATACGGCTCCCGCGAGCCTTGGCCTTGGATCGTGCCGTCATTGACGACCGTCCACACGCCCGACCCGCTGACGACCGCGTTGCCAAAGTAATGGCCGATGCTGCCGTTGATGATCGCACCCGAGGCGATCGTCACCGGGTTCGTGTAATTGTTGAGGGAGATGCCGGAATTATGGGTGCCGGTGATGGTCGACATCTGGACCCTCCTGTCAGGGCGCCGACGAACGCACGAGCGATGAGCTTCGCGCAGCGCGGTCCCGCACAGAGATCCCGGGCGCCTTCAGACGAGATGGAGCGGCCGAGGCCTCTTATCCGAGGATCCCTCTTTACCGTAATTTCTCGATAAGATCAAGAATTCGATGATGCCGCAGGTTACAGGGTAAATCTTAGTCGTATATTACGGCAGTCTTACGTTAGTGCAAATCGGTATCGGGAAGGTCGTGCTCTGGCTGATCTTCGTCACCGGTGCCTCCCTGGAGCGCCTCTCCGGCGCTTGCTGCCGAGGACGGACCCCGGCTGGCCGGCGGGCAGCCTATTCGTGTTATCTAACCCTTTAACCCCTGACGGGTGATCAGGCGGATGGCTAGCTTAATTTATGATGAACAGGCTCGTAATCCGCGCCCTCGCGGCGAGACGGCTAGCGAGTTGTTGACGCCATTCGGTTTTCTCGCTCAGATCCGACAAGGTCGCATATCGATCAGGCTGCGATGCTCGGAAACCAGTCTTTGTGCGCGTGCGGCAGCGGGCTCCGCACGGTGCGGTGCTGCGGGCTCGATGTTGCGGCGCTGCCGCCGGTGGGGGCCGGAGGGCCGCTGCTGCCGGTGATCGAGCGGGCGGTGGAAGCGCATCGGCGGGGGGCGGCCGGCGAGGCCGACAGGCTGTGCCGCGAAGTATTGGAGCTGGTGCCGGGGCAGCCGGAGGCATTGGCGACATTGTGGCGGATCTGCCGGGCGGATGGCCGCGCCATTGCCGCCGAGGCATTGCTGCGGCGCATTGTGCGGCTGCATCCCAATACGCTTGTGGGCGACGCATGAGCTGACGGCAGCACTATTGGCCAAGGGCGCCGCCGCCGAGGCCGAGATCCATGCCCGCAATGCGGTGCGCATCGCCCCCGAGAACCCGCAGTCGCACCATCTGCTGGGGATGGTCCTGACCGAGGCCAACCGGCCGCAGATCGGCGAATACCACTATAGCCGGGTGCTCGAACTGTCCGGGGCGCGCGACCCGATCGTCCTGGCGAACCTCGCCTGGAATTTGAAGAACCAGGGCAGGATGGCGGAGTCGCGCCGGCTTTACGAGGAGTCGGCGAAAGCGGCGCCGGAAATCGTGCCGACCCTGCTCGGCTGGGCGCGCATGGAGGAGGCCGACCGCAATTTCGCGCGCGCCGGCGAATTGCTCGCCCGCGCCGAGGCGCTGCTGCCCGACGACCCGAGCATCCTCCTGACCCGCGCCGTGCTGCGTGGGCGCACCGGCGAATACGACGCGGCCTTGGGCGTGCTCGACCGCGCCGCGCAAAACGGCGGTCGCGGGCTCGGCCCCAACGAATTGCTGGAGAAGGGGCGGCTGCTCGACCGGATCGGGCGCTATGACGAAGCTTTCGCCGCGTTCGAGGAAGGCAAACGCCAGTGCCGCGAAACCGGCGGCCTCGTCTACCAGGCCGACCAGGCACGGCAATCGGCCGATCGGCTCAAAGGCTTTTTCACCGAGACGCGGATGCGCATCCTGCCGCGGGCGGGCCTGCGCGAGGATATCGCCCAGCCGATCTTCATCCTCGGCTTTCCGCGCTCGGGGACGACCCTGGTCGAGCAGACCCTGTCGGCGCATCCGCGCATCACCGCCGGCGACGAATTGCCTTTCGTCACCGAGATCACCGGCACGATGCAGCGCAGCTTCAACAGCCCGCTCGGCTATCCCGAGGCATTGGCCGAATTGTGGATGGGCGACCGCCAGGGCGGGCTCGACGAATTGCGCGATTACTATCTCGAACGGGTCCGCCGGCTCGGCATCGTCGAGCCCGGCACGGCGTGGTTCACCGACAAGATGCCGCTCAACGAGACCCATCTCGGCCTGATCGCGCTGATCTTTCCGCGCGCGCCGCTGATCCATGTGCTGCGCCACCCGCTCGACGTCGTCCTGTCGGTGTTTTCCAACAATTTGACGCACGGCTTCTACTGCGCCTATGCGCTGGAGAGCGCGGCGCGGCACTACCTGCTGACATTGGATCTGGTCGAGCATTACCGGGCGCAGATGCTGCTGCGCTATCTGCCGATCCGCTACGAGGACATCGTCGACCACCAGGAAGCGAGCGTGCGCCGGATGCTCGACTTCATCGGCGAACCGTTCGACGCGCGCTGCCTCGATTTTCACGAAAACCGGCGCTATGCGCGCACCGCCAGTTATGCCCAGGTGACCGAGCCGCTCTATGCCGGCTCGCGCTACCGCTGGCGGCATTACCGGGAGCAGCTGAGGCCCGCGGCCGAGATCCTGATGCCGGCCATCGAGCGCCTAGGCTACGCACTTGCCTGAGCCCGAGCCGCGCGACGTGCCGGCATCGCTGGCGCTGGCCAACGAGCACGAGCAGCAGGGCCGGCTCGACGCGGCCGATGCCGTTCTCGACGGCATCCTCGCCGAGGAGCCGCAGCAGCCGGGCGCGCTGCACCAGAAGGGCATCGTCGCGTTTCGTCGCGGCCGGGCGGCGGAGGCGGCGGAATTGATGGAGCGCTCGATCGCATTGGCGCCGGGCTCGGCATTGTTCCACCGCAATCTGTGCGAGGTCTATCGCGCGCTCGGCCGTCGCGACGAGGCGCTCGCGGCGGGCCGCCGCGCCGTCGCGCTCGACCCGGACGACCCGCATTGCCATCACAATCTCGGGGTGTTGCATTACGACCGGGTCGAGCCGGCCGAGGCGATAGGCTGCGCCGAGCGTGCCTTGGCGCTCGATGCACAATTCGCCGGCGCGCATTTCGGCATTGCCGAGGCGTCATTGCTGACCGGCGATTTCGCCCGCGGCTGGGACGAGTACGAGTGGCGCTCGCGGCTCGCCGGCGTGCCGCCGCTGATGCCGCCCGGCGATCAGCCGCAATGGGACGGCAGGCCGCTCGGCCATGGCAAGACATTGCTGCTGATCGCCGATCAGGGTTATGGCGACGTGATCCAGTTCGCCCGCTACATACCGTGGGCGGCGGCGCGCTGTCCCGACATCGCGATCGCCTGCAGCGCCGAATTGCAGCCGGTCGTGGCGCAATTGCCGGGCGCCGGCGTCATTTTCGATCATTGGGAGCGGGCGCCCGATTTCGCGGCGTTCTGTCCGTTGTCGAGCCTGCCGCGCCTCGCCGGCACGAAATTGGAGACGATCCCGGCCGCGATCCCCTATCTGCGCGCCGACGAGGGCAAGTTCGCATCCTGGGCCGAGCGGCTGTGGGCCCTGCTGCCCCGCGGCTACAGCCGCATCGGCATCGCCTGGGCCGGCCGCCCGACGCACCGCAACGACCTCCGGCGCTCGACCCGCCTCGCCACCTTCGCACCCTTGGCATCATTGCCGGGTGTAGCGCTGGTATCGTTGCAGAAGGGCCCGGCGCAGGCCGAGATCGGCACCTATTGGGGCCGCGCGCCGCTGCTCAATCTCGGCCCGGAGCTGCACGATTTCGCCGACACGATGGCGGTCATCGAATGCCTCGAGCTGGTGGTCACCGTCGACACCTCGGTCGGGCATCTCGCCGGGGCGATGGGCAGGCCGGCCTGGATCATGCTGCCTTATGCGCCGGACTGGCGCTGGCTGCTCGACCGCGCCGACAGCCCATGGTATCCGACCGCCCGCCTGTTCCGGCAGGGGCCGGAGCGCCTATGGGAGCCGGTGATGGCAGCGATCGCCGCCGAGCTGGTCAGGACATAAAGAACAATTGGGTGGCAGCATTGATGTTGGGGTGGCTGGTCAAGGTGGCAACGAATTCGGAGGCGCCGGCAGCGCCGGTGGCGGAGTAGAGCAGCTTGCCGTTGCTGGTGTCGTAAGCGAAACGCTGGCCGGACGCGGTGAAGGTGCCGGTCTCGTCGGCAACGAAGTCGCCCGTCGGCAAATGCTGCAAGGCCGGTGTCGCGCCGCTCAGGGTGAACCCGGAACCGCTGACGAACACCAGCTCGTTCGTCGATGATATGCCGAAATCGGCGATCGTGTTCGTTCCGGCGGCCGAAAAGACGAACTCGTTGGCGCCGGCGCCGCCGGTCATCCTGGTGTCGCCGCCGGCATAGAACACATCGTTGCCGGCGCCGCCGGTCAGCTTGTCCAGGCCGGTGCCGGCATAGACGATGATGTGGTCCGCCGCCGGCACCGCCGAAGCGAGGCTGACGGTGTTGCCGTTGTCGCCGTCGGAGATCGTGACCGCGGCGCCGGTCACCCCGGTGAAATTGCCGCTGGTCAGGCTCAGGGTATTGGGTCTGCCGTCGGCCAGCACATAAGTCTCGACGCCGCTGACCCCGCCAGCGGCGACATTGCCGGCGGTGGTCATCTGCAGCTCGTTGTTGCCACTGCCGCCGGTGATCGTGTCGGTGCCGGTCAAATTCTTGGCGGTGAAAACGAAGATGTCGTTGCCGGCGCCGCCCTTCAGCACGTCGGTTCCCGCGCCGCCGTAAATGTCGAGATTGTGACCAGCTACGGTCACCCCCGAGGCGTCGATCGTGTTGCCGCCGGTGCCGGCATAGACGTTTATGGTGTTGCTGAGGAGGCCGGTGAAGTTCGCATCCGTCAAAGTTAGGCTGTTCGCCGCGCCATCGGCGAGCCGGTAGATCTCGACCGCACTGACCCCGCCGGCAGCGATCGTTCCTGCCGTCGTCATCTCCAATTCGTTGTTGAAGCCGCCGCCGGTGAGCTTGTCGGCAGCGGTCAACGCCGCTGCGGTGAACACGAAGATCGTGCCGCCGTTAGCGCTGCCGGTCAGGACGTCCTTGCCGGCGCCGCCCTCGATGGTCAGCTGGCCGGTCGTCACCGCCGACGCATTCACCGTATTGCCGTCGCTGCTGCCGATTACGACGAGCCGTTCATCGACACCGGAAAAATTGGCGTCGACCAATGTCAGGCTGTCGGCGCCGCCATTGGCGAGCTCTACGGTGTTGAAGCCGGAGATGTTGGCCCCCATCGGCGCGATGCCGTTGGCGGCGAATTTGATCTCACCGCGGCCGCCGCCTTCGACCAACCCCGTGAACACCGCTCCCTTCTCGACGATCAACATTTGCCTGCCGTCGCCGTTGCCCATCTGGACCGCGACCCCGGCCGTGCCGCCGGTGCTGGCAACGGTCCCGAAATTGATCAGCCTGTTATTGCCGGAATGATGGAGCCCGCCGTAGAAGCCGATCACGCCATCGATGAGCCCCCGATTTGTGACCGTGCCGCCCTGCTGCCCGATGGCGATGCCGGCGGTGTTGCCGGTGATGGTTCCCGAGGTATTGTTGATGATGATGCCGCCGCCGCGCAGGTAGATGCCGTCCGCGGTGCCCGTGGTTTCGATCAAACCGGAATTCGTTGCGGCAATTGCAAAGCCGCGACTGTAGATGCCGTTCAGGTGACCGGCGATTACGCCGCCCGCTTGGTTTGTCACGCTGCCACCGAGGGTGATGTAAATCCCATTCGATCCGGGACTCTCTATCGATCCGGAATTCGCCACGGTCACGGGATTGCCGCGAGAGAAGACGCCGTTTTCGGGTCCGGCAACCACACCGCCGGCTTCATTGGTCACTCTTCCACCGTCGCCGAGATAAATCCCATTTGCTGCCGAACCCTGGATCGAGCCTGAGTTTGCGACCGTCCCGACACCGCCGCGAAGTGAAACGCCGTTGCTGCCTCCCAAAATCAATCCGGCATCGGCGCCGGTTTTACCGTTGGTGACGCTGCCGCCGCCGCGGAGGTAGACGCCAGCATCGCTGGTATCGATGCTTTGAATTGTTCCAAAATTACTGACGCTGCCACCATCCTCCAAAGCGATACCGGCTCCGCTCGATGCGGAGATGGCCATGATCCGCCCGAAATTGGTGACGGTGCCCGGACCCTTATTTACATAGACGCCCGTTCCAGTTCCGGTAATCAACGCGGCCGTCGCCCCGGCTGCGCCGTTGGTGACGCTCCCGCCGGCAGTCAGGCCGACGGCAGAAACGGTGCCTATTTCCTGTATAGTCCCGAAATTCGTCAAGGTTCCAGCGGCTCGAGCGACGCCGACAGCGTCGCCGCTGGTCCCGACGATCAGCCCGGTGGTGGAGCCACTCTGCCCATTGGTGACGCTGCCGCCATCGAGCATGAAAACTCCTGTGCTCCCCTGGATCGTTCCGAAATTGGTCATCATGCCGGCGCCGCCGGTGATGGCGATGCCGGTCCCGCTCCCAGTGATCAGGGCGGCAGTCGAGGTGCTGCTGCCGTTGCTGACATTGCCGCCGGCGGACAAATCAACCGTGACGTGAGTGCCCGTCGTCGAGATTGTGCCGAAATTCGTCACTGTACCGATGCCGCCGGCGATCACCACCGCGTTACTACCGCCCGAGATCAGCGCGGTCGTCACTGCGGCGGAGCCGTTGACGACTTGCCCGCCGCCCATAAAAAGATTGACCCCGATGCCGTTGGTGCCGGTGCCCTCGATCTGACCGAAATTGCTGACGGTGCCCGGGGCAAACTCGATCAGGATGCCGTCTCTGTAGCCTTCGATCAGTCCGGCCGGGTCGCCGCCGCCGATGGAGAAGCTCTCGTTGTTGACGACGCCGCCCGCCAAGAGCTGGACCCCGAAGCTAAAAGTCCCCCCGGTGCTCTCGATTGTGCCTTGATTGTCGACGGTCCAGGCAAAGTCGGAGTTACCGAAAATTCCCTGGCCGCTGGCGTTGGTGATCGTTCCGGTCACCGTCGCTGGCCGTTGGGCCGCTGGGTTGGTCAGAGCAATAAGCGTGGTATAGGTGCCGCTATAGATGGTTCCGGCCATCGGTCCCTCCGAAGAGCTGTGAACCTTTGCCCCGGCGCCGGCGAGGGCATCCGTTAACCAAGCATAATTAATTCTTATTACGTGATGCTGAAGATTAACCCGAAGCATGCGACTTTGTAAAGCGGCCGGAAGCAGGCATGCGCCCGCTGCTCTTGGGTCGAGATCAGAGGCTCATTCGATCGAACCGAACCGTCGTTCCCACGGCAGCGCGCGTGAAGCAATTGCCGCATCCCGCACAGGCTGCCGACGGGCACTCCCGGCTGAATACCGGTGCGGGCAGCCGGGATCGAACCGGCACTCCCAGAGGGAACGGCATTTTAAGTGCCGTGCGTCTACCAGTTTCGCCATGCCCGCGCCGGAGGTAGCTATAGCGGTGCCGCCGGCCTGCGCCAATAGGGCTCGCCGTTGATGCGGGGGCCCCTTGCTTCCGGCTCGGATCGCGTGATTTTGAACTCCGCCCGAAGCTGCCGTTTCGCCATGCCCCCGTCGCCATGCCCCCGTCGCCATGCCCCCCGGGTGGAGCCCCGCTCAGCCTTCGCCGAGCCCTTCCTGCGGGTCGCCGCCGAGCGTGCGGATCAGCGCTTTGAGCTCTTCGGTCGCCGCGGCGAGCCGGCTCCGGTCGGTGCCGCGCAACACCAGGGTCACGCCGAAATCGCCGCGCCGGAAATAGGGGTAGGAGCCGATCTCGAGGTCGGGATGGCGTTCCTGCAACGCCGCGAGGTCCTGTGCCAGGGTGCCCTCGCCGAGGCGGCAGCTGACGCTGCGGCTCAGCACCTTGTCGCCGCCCTGGAGGCGGTGCCTCAGCTGGGCGAAAATCCCCTGCATGATGCGCGGCACCCCGGGCAGCACATAGACGTTGCCGATCTGGAACCCGGGCGCCTGCGAGATCGGGTTCGGCAACAGCACCGCTCCTTCCGGAACCATCGCCATGCGCAGCCGCGCCTCGTTCAGATGGCCCGCCGGATAATGGGCTTCGAGCAGCCGCCTGGCGTCGGGGTGCACGATCAGCTTCACGCCGAATGCGTCGGCGATGCACTGCGCGGTGATGTCGTCATGGGTCGGACCGATCCCGCCCGTGGTAAAGACATGATCGAAGCCATGCCGCACCTCGTTGACCGTGGCGATGATGACGGCCGGATCATCGGGGATCACCCGCGCCTCGCGCACGCGGATGCCGGCCTCGTTCAGGCCGCCGGCGAGAAAGGCGAGATTTTCGTCCTGGGTGCGGCCGGACAGGATCTCGTTGCCGATGATCAGCACGCAGGCGGTGACGATCTTGGGCTCGGTCATGGCGGGGCCGCGCCCGGGGCTGCTTGCGCTCATCCTCTCTCCTCGGCCTCGACCGCTTCCGCTGCTGCGTCCTTCATAGGCGAATGCCGGCACCGGCACAATCGCCGGCGAGGATTGCCGTGCGCCGACCAACTCCCTAATTTCAGGGCTGGGGAAGGTGCGGTATGCAGCAGGACATGAGCAGAGGCGGGGCGCACGACGGCCGGATCAAGATCCACGGTCCCGAGGCGTTCGAGGGCATGCGGTGCGCGGGCGCGCTCGCCGCCGCGATGCTCGACTTCATCACCCCTCATGTGCACCCCGGTGTCGCCACCGGCGAGCTCGACCGGCTGTGCCACGATTTCGCCGCCGATCACCATGCGATTTCGGCGCCGCTCAACTATCGCGGCTTTCCGAAATCGATCTGCACCTCGGTCAACCATGTCGTCTGCCACGGCATCCCGGGCGAGCGGCGGCTGATGGAAGGCGACATCCTCAACATCGACGTGACCCCGATCCTCGACGGCTGGCACGGCGATACGAGCCGGATGTTCCTGGTCGGCGAGCGCATTCCATTGAAGGCGCGGCGGCTCGTCGACGTGACCTATGAGGCGATGATGCGCGGGATCGCGGTCGTCCGCCCCGGTATCCGGATCGGCGCGATCGGCGACGCG
The DNA here is from genome assembly GCA_963814865.1 of uncultured Alphaproteobacteria bacterium. Classification (GTDB taxonomy): domain Bacteria; phylum Pseudomonadota; class Alphaproteobacteria; order ATCC43930; family CGMCC-115725; genus AP-15. The sequence goes on from CAWFEN010000014.1 coordinate 368,653, forward strand.
ATCCAGCGCTATGCCGAAAGCCACCGGTTTTCGGTGGTGCGCGATTTCTGCGGCCACGGCGTCGGCCGGATCTTTCACGACGCCCCCTCGATCCTGCATTACGGCCGCCCGGACGAGGGGCCGGTCATGCGCGAGGGGATGATCTTCACCGTCGAGCCGATGATCAATGCCGGCCGCTGGGAGGTCAAAATTCTGAATGACGGCTGGACCGCGGTGACCAAGGACCGCTCGCTGTCGGCCCAGTTCGAGCACAGCGTCGGGGTGACCGCGAAGGGCTACGAGATCTTCACGATCTCGCCGGCCGGCCTGCACCGGCCGCCCTACGCGCTCACGCCTCCGGCAGGAACGAGCGCGACAGCACCTCGTCAAGGGTGAAGGGGCAATTCTCGGGAAATGTCGCCTCGGCGAGGCCGGTGTCGGCGATCGCTCTGGCGCGGGCGATCGCGTAGACCTGTGGCATAATGCCCGTGGCGCGTGCCCCGAGGCTCGGCGACTCAGTGAAGACTTCCTCGATCTGCAGCCGCTGCTCAATTCTCCACGGTGTTCGTCCATCTTAGCACGTGGCCGGCTCAGCGCGTGGCCGGGTGACAGCCGATACGGCCGGCTTGAGACCTCGGTCGAAACTGTAGCAGTGTGCGGTTGTCGTCACCCAGCGCGCAGGAGGGGTCATGAAGATCGGATTTGTCGGGCTCGGCATCATGGGGCGGCCAATGGCCCTCAATCTCATCAAGGGCGGGCATGAGCTGTTCGTCCACGACAAGTACACGATGCCGCAGGATGTGCCGGCTGCCGGCGCCACCGTCTGCGACAGCTCGAAGGCGGTTGCCGAGCGCTCCGAGATCGTCATCGTGATGGTGCCGGACACCCCCGACGTGAAAGCCGTGCTTTTCGATCCCGATGGGGTCGCGGCGGGCCTGGCGGCGGGCAAGCTCGTCGTCGACATGAGCTCGATCTCGCCGATCGAGACCAAGCTCTTTGCCGCCGAGGTCAACAGGCTTGGTTGCGATTATCTCGATGCGCCGGTCTCGGGCGGCGAGGTCGGCGCCCAAGCCGCCAGCCTGACGATCATGGTTGGCGGACCCGAACGCGCCTTCGCCCGGATGAAGCCGCTGTTCGACCTGATGGGCAAGAACATCACGCTCGTCGGCGGCAATGGCGACGGGCAAACCACCAAGGTCGCCAACCAGATCATCGTCGCGCTGACGATCGAGGCGGTCGGCGAGGCGCTGTTGTTTGCGTCAAAAGCCGGCGCCGACCCGGCCAAGGTGCGGCAGGCATTGATGGGCGGGTTCGCCTCGTCGCGCATCCTCGAAATCCATGGCGAGCGCATGATCAAGCGCAGTTTCGACCCGGGCTTCCGCATCGAGCTGCACCAAAAGGATCTGAACCTTGCCCTGCAAGGCGCCCGCGCCCTCAACCTCTCCCTGCCCAACACCGCGACGACACAGGAATTGTTCAACGCCGCCGCCGCATTGGGCGGCAAGGGCTGGGACCATTCCGGCCTGGTCCGCGTCCTCGAGCACCTCGCCCGCCACGAAGTGGCGAAGGGCTAGGCTAGCCGGCCCTGCGGGCGTCCTGGATCGCCTGCCAGACCTTGAACGGCGTCGCCGGCATGTCGATGTGGCGGATGCCGTATTCCGCGAGCGCGTCGACGACGGCGTTCATCACCGCCGGCAGCGCGCCGGCACAGCCGGCCTCGCCGCAGCCCTTGGCGCCGAGCGGATTGGTCTTGGCCGGCACCGGATGGCTGTCGATCGCGAACGTCACCGCATCCGAGGCGCGCGGCAGAGCGTAATCGGTGAACGAGCCGGTCAGGAACTGGCCGTCCTCGTCGAACACGGTGCGCTCCATCAACGCCTGGCCGATCCCCTGCACGACGCCGCCATGCGCCTGGCCGGCGACCAGGAGCGGGTTCACGATCACCCCGAAATCGTTGACCATCGAATATTTGACGACCGCCACAGCGCCGGTTTCGGGATCGATCTCGACCTCGGCGACGTGGCAGCCGTTCGGGAAGGCCGACGGCGAGCTCTCGTGGATATGCCGCACGTCGAGCGTCTGCGGCAGCTCGGGCGGCAGCTCCAGCCCGCGCCGCAGCATCGTCGCCAGCTCCATGATGTCGATAAAGCGGTCGGTGCCGGCGATCACGAAGCGGCCGCGCGAGAACTCGACATCGGCGACTGCGGCTTCGAGCACATGGGCGGCGATCTGCCGGCCCTGCTCGATGACCTTTTCGCCGGCCGAAACGATCGCGGTGCCGCTCGCCATCAAGGATTTGGAGCCGCCGGTGCCGCCGCCGGCGATCAGCTCGTCGCTGTCGCCCTGCAGCAGGCGGATGCGGTCGAACGGCACGCCGAGCTTCTGGTGCAGCACCTGGGCGAACGGGGTCCAGTGGCCCTGGCCGTAATCGAGCGTGCCGGTGATGATCGTGACGCCGCCATCGGCCTCGAAGCGGATGCCGCCCATCTCATTGGCCGGCGGCGCGGTCACCTCGAGATAGTCGCCGATCCCGAGGCCGCGCAACAGGCCGCGCCTGCGGCTCTCTTCCCTGCGGGCGGCGAACCCGTCCCAGTCGGCCCGCGCCAGCGCCTGGTCGAGCAATGCGGTGAACTCGCCGCTGTCATAGGTCGTGCCGTTCGGCGCCTTGTACGGCATCGCCCTTTCGGGGATATGGTTGCGGCGGCGCAATGCGATCCGGTCGATCCCGATCTCGGCGGCGGCGGTGTCGACCAGCCGCTCCATATAGTAATTGCCTTCGGGGCGGCCGGCGCCGCGATAGGCGCCGACCGGCGGCGTATTGGTCACGACGATCCTGGTCGAGACTTCGATCAGCGGCGTCTTGTAGACGCCGATCGTGTTCTTGACCGCGTTGGCGGTCGGCGGGCCGCCGGCGCCGCGTCCGACATAGGCGCCGAGATTGCCGCAGCCGGTCACCCGCACGGCAAGGAAATTGCCTTCGGCGTCGAGAGCCAGCTCGGCGGTCATCTCGTGATCGCGGCCGTGGCTGTCGGAGACAAAGCTTTCCGAGCGCTCGTCGGTCCATTTGACCGGCCGGCCCAGCATTCGCGCGGCATGGAACAAGGCGAGGTATTCCGGATAGACTGCCGACTTCATGCCGAACGAGCCGCCGACATTGCCGGTCAGCACCCGCACCTTGTCGCGCTCGACGCCGAGCACGGCGGCGAGGCCCTGGCGCAGCCCGAACACGCCCTGGCAGCCGACGCGCAAGGTCCAGCGGCTCGCTTGCCTGATCGTATTCGGCAATCGCCGAGCGCGGCTCCATCGGGCAGACGACGATGCGGTTGCTGGGAATTTCGAGCCGCGTCACATGCGCGGCCGCGGCAAACGCCGCCGCGACCTTGTCCGCGTCGCCATAGTGGAACTCGGCGGCGACATTGCCGGGCACCGCGTCATGCAATTGCGGGGCGCCCGGTGCCGCCGCTTCGCTCGCCCGGCTGACCGCCGGCAATGGCTCGATATCGAGAAACACCGCTTCGGCGGCGTCCTTGGCCTGCACCGCGGTCTCGGCGACGACGATCGCGACCGGGTCGCCGACATAGCGCACCTTGTCGCTGGTCAGCACCGGACAAGCCGGCCGATGCATCGGAGCGCCGTCGCTGGTCGGGATCGCCTGCCCGAGCGGCATCGGCTTGATCCCGGCCGCGGTCAGGTCCGGCCCGGTATAGATCCCGAGCACGCCCGGCATGGCCAGCGCCTCGGTCGTGTCGACGGCATTGATGATGCCGTGCGCGTAGCGGCTGCGGAGGATCACCGCACAGGCCTGGCCGGGCAGGTTCAGATCGTCGGTGTACCGCCCCTTGCCGCTGATCAGGATCGGGTCTTCGTTGCGCGGCACCGGCTGGCCGATGCCGTATCTGGTCATCGCGAGTCGTTCGATATCGATATTGCCGTCCATTCGGGTACCTCTAGGGGGGTGCGGGCGGCGCTCAGCGGCCGGAGGCGGGCAGCGCCACCGGAGCAAAGCCGTAGCGGGCGAAAATCTGCTGCCCCTCGGGCGACAGCATGAACAGCGCGAGGTCGGCGGCGCGCGGGTCGGCGCCTTTGAGCACAGCCAGGCCGTATTCGGGTCCGGTCGCGATCGCGCGCGGCACCTCGGCGACCTGCAATGCCGGCAGCTGCGACAGCGCAGCCGGTTGGCGCCGCTGCAATAGCCGATGAACGAGATCGACCCGCCCGGCGCGAGAGCGCGGCGACGACGGGATCCTCGCCGCCGAGCGGAGCATTGCTGGCCGGCCCGCCGACGATCTGCTGCGCCTTCTTGTCGAGGATTTGGTAGCTGCCGGAGCGCAGCGCTTCGATGCGGTGGAACATCGCCCAGGTGTAATCGCCGCCCGGATCGGCCTTTGGCGTCGACGTGCCGAGCCTGACCGCCGGATCGAGCAGGCGGTCGATGAAGTTTGCGGTCGTCAACCCGACCCGCGGCACGGCCACCCCGCACAGCGTGTTGCGGACGAACATCACGATGCGGACCGCGCGCCCTTCGCGCTGCAAGCGCAGCGGCTGGCCGATGTCGGCCGAGGCGAACAGGTCGGCATGCTCGCCCTTTTCGATCCGCTCGCGCAGCAGCCCGGACGGGCCGAAATCGGCGATGATTTCGCTGCCGGTCGCCTGCCGGTAGCGATTGCCGATCTCGGTCATGACCTCGCGCAGGCTGCCGGCCGCGAGCACGTGCAACCCCGCCGCCTTGGCGGGGCCGACCAGCGCTACGACGGAAAGCGCCGTCAACAGCAGGATTCGTGCGCGCATCCGAAGATCAGCGATCTGTTTCGCGACGGTTCGCCAGCCCGAGGAGAGCGGTGCTGCCCAATGCCGCACAGAACGGCGAGAGACCGCCGCTGCGCAGCGGCACGAAGGGTTTGCCCGCCTGCCGGCACAGCCGCTTGACCAGCGACATCGCCGTGTGGCTGACGCAATCGACCGGGAACAGCACGGCGTCGGCGCGGCCGACGAGACCGGGCAACAGACCGCCGCGCTCCTCGATGCCGCCGTCATGGTGCAGGAACAGCGCGCCGGAACGCTCGGACAAGGCTCGCAGATGGCCGATTTGAGCAGGCCGCCCGCCGACATAAAGCAGCGTGACGTTCAACGGAGCGATGGCGCCCGGGGCAGCCTCATCTCCCGCGTCGGCGACCTCAAGGCTGGCCTCGATCGCCTCGACTTCGCGGCGGAGCATGGCTTCACGCTGCTCGGCGGCAATGCGAGCATCCCGCTCGGCACTCAGGGCGGAGCGGGTTTCCGCGAGTTGCCGCTCGATCCGCTGACCTCGGGTCTCGGACCGGGTGAGGCGGCCTTTCAAGTCGGCGGTGAGCGCTGTCCATGCCGCGTCATCCGAGGACGGCCGGCATCGAGGTGCGGCGGTCCCGCTTTGCCCGATGCGTTGCTCGAGCGCATGGCCGAGTTCGCGGATCGTCGCGTCACGCGCAACAATCGCATCGCGCAATAGCCGTTGCTGGCGTTCGACCTTGGCCTGGAGCTCGGCGTTCTCGGCTTCGAGCTGACGCAATCGGCGGATGTCGGCGCGGTTGGCGGCGCCGACGAGGTGCGACAGCATGTGGACTTCGGAAAAGATTTCCCGCACCAGCGGGTCGTTCGTCGCCGGATGCGTCAATGCCGCCCAGTACGCGCCGGGGATCTCGCCGCGCTGCACCGCTTCCTGCCACAGCGTGCGCACCTCCGCCAGGCACTTGGCGCGATCGAACCGATTGATCGCGACGCGGTGCCGCCGGTCGAGCGCCTTGTGCAGCAGCTTGGCGCCTTCCTGGGGTTTGCCGGCAAGCATCACGCCGCTCGCATGCAGATCGTGCTCGGCAGCGCCGGCGGCTTCCTTCAGGCCAAGTTTGACCAGAACCTGGCGCAACTCGGCATTCGTCAGGCAGGTGCCGATGATCGAGCAATGCAGATTAGCCGCGAACTCCCAAATCTTCCTCCGGTTCCGGGATGCGGGCGCGAGAATCTGCTGGACCTCGCGCGCCAGTTCGCGCCCGAGCAGCGGCACGCTGCCATCCCGATTGATCCCGGCTCCGGCAGGCCAGGACGGGCGCGGAGAAGATCCGAGCGCATTTGGGTATGACAAAATCTTTTCGGGCATCGGACGATTTGGCAGAGCGGGGCCCACGTAATTTCCGTATGAATATAACGATACCGCAGCAGCACTACGTTGGCAAGCGAGCCATGTGAGATCGCCCCCCGACCGGTTTCATCGCCGCCCCGGGACGGGGCGTGGCGTCAGTCAGGGCAGCAGCGCGACTCCGCGATCTGCGGCATTCTGGACGATGCTAAGGTTCGGCATGGCCGAGCATCCGCGCGCGGGAAGTCGCGGATCTCGCAGCGGTCGTCCGCCGACGAGTGGCTATATTCCTGTCGAGAGGACCGCGACCGTGCGCCAGCGTCAAAGAACAAGGCCTCACGCCGCCGAGACATGAGGCCTTGCTGTGAGAAGCGGCAACGCCGCGAGGCGGGCGCCGATGCCCGCCCCGCGGCAATTCGTCAATTGATCAGACCGTAGAACTTGCCGGCGTTCTCGCAAGTCATCTTGTAGGTGACATCGGCCGGCAGGTGGCTGAACTGGTCTTCGATGTACTTCTTCGATTCCGGCCACACCCCATCGGGATGCGGGTAGTCGGAGCCCCACATCAGGGTCTCGATGCCCATCTCGTCGATCAGCTTGGTGCCGACGCGATCGTATTGGAACGTCGCCTTGCACTGGCGGCGCCAGTATTCGCTGGGCAGCATTTTGAGCTTCAGATCCTGGTATTGGTCCTGGAACTCGAAATCCATGCGGTCGAGCACGTAGGGGATCCAGCCGATGCCGCTCTCGCCGAGCACCATGCGAATGTTGGGGAAGCGCTCGAACACCGCGGCGCCCATCAGGTCGGTCAGGATCGTCGCCAGCGTCATCTGGAAGCGGCACAGACCGCTATAGGTCATCGCCCGCAGCGTGTTGCCGGTCAGCGACGCGCGCAGTTTCGGGTCGGTCGCCGGGAAGGTGTGGAAGTGCAGCGGCAGCTGCGTCTCGTTGACCGCTTCCCAGAGCGGATCCCACATCGGGTGCCACATCGGCGTCATGTGCCATGAGCAGCTAAGCTCGACGCCCTTCATGCCGAGCTTGGCGACGCGGTGCACCTCGGCGGCGGCGGCATCGATGTCGCTGTAGGGCAGGCAGGCGAGGCCGATCTCACGATCGGGATGATAGCTGCAGAAATTGTTCATGAAATTATTGTAGATGCGCAGCATCTCGTTCGCCGCTTCGCGATCGTCCATTTTTCCGCAGGCGGCGAGAATGCCGTAAATGACCTCGGCATCGACGCCGTCACGGTCGAGCTCCTTGACCCGCAGATGGGGGTCGCCAGGGCGGCGGTGACCTTTTTTTGTGAAGTCGTCGTAGAGGCCGGCTTCGTGCATCTTGTCAACGCGCAGCTGCTTGCCGGGGACATAGGGCGAGCCCACAGCGCCGACCCCACCGGCCATGCCGAAATCGGCGCCGTCATTCGAGACCCAGCGCTTGGTGCCGTCCGCCTGATCGGCGACATAGGGCATCTTTTCTTTCAATGCCCGCGATGCCTCGGAGGTGAACAGGTCCGGGGGCAACCAGATCATGTCGAGATGACAATCGGCCGAGATTCGCCGGTACTGCATAACGCACCCTCCACTCGAGTTGGACCCAGGAGCAACGCCGCGAGACAATCTCTCCCACCTGACTCTATCTAGGGTTCGGATCGATATTCCACGCCGATCTGCGCAGGTCTCCGATGCAGGCGGGTCAACCCTGCGGGCCGCGTCCGGTGACGCCGATCAGGGCGTCGAGCCGGTCCGGGGTGTCGAGCAGCTCGCGGCTCGTCCCGGCAAAGACGATCGCGCCGCGATCGAGGACGAGCGCGTCCTGGGCGAGCTCCAATGCAAGGCGCGCATGCTGCTCGACCAGAAGCAATGCGAGACCGTCCTCGCGCTTCAAGCGGTCGAGGCCGGCGAGAAGCGCGTCGACGATGATCGGAGCCAGCCCTTCGAGCGGCTCGTCCAGCAACAGCAGGGAGGGGTTGCCCATCAGCGCGCGGCCGATCGCCAGCATTTGCTGCTCGCCGCCGGAAAGCTGATTGCCCCGGTTATGCCGCCGCTCGGCGAGCGCTGGAAAGAAGTCGTAAACCCGCGGCGATGACCACCGCCCCGGCCGCGCCGCGACCAGCAGAATTCTCCTCGACCGTCAACGACGGAAAGATCTCACGCTCCTGCGGCACGAAGCCGATGCCGAGCCGCGCCCGCCGATAGGGCGGCAGCGCCGCGATCTCCAGGCCGCCATAGCGGATATCGCCGGCGCGCAGCCGGGTATGCCCCATGATCGTGGCGAGAAGCGTCGTCTTGCCGACGCCGTTGCGGCCAAGCAGCGCCAAAGTAGCGCCCGGCGCTAAAGCAAGGGTGATGTCTTCGAGCACGATCGTGTCGCCATAGCCCGCGGATACGCCGGCAAGCGCCAGCCCGTCCGACCGGCTCATCCCGGCACGCGCTCGCCGAGATAGACCCGGCGCACCTGCGGGTCGGCGGCGATCTTGTGCGGCGGGCCTTCAGCCAGCACGCTGCCCTGCACCAGGACCGTGATCTGCTGCGCCAGGCGGAAGACCAGATCCATGTCGTGCTCGATGATCAACAGGGCCATGTCGGCCGGCAGGCTCTCGATCGCCGCGATGATCGTGCCGGTCTCGCCCGAGGGAACGCCGGCCGCCGGCTCGTCGAGCAGCAGCACCTTGGGCTCAAGCCCGAGCGCGACGGCGATCTCGGTCAGCCGCTGGCGGCCGTAGGCAAGCGTGCCGACCAGGCGCAGCGCATCTTCCGCGAGCCCCAGGCGCTCGATCAGCGCATAAGCCTGCTCGATGGCGGCGCGGTGATGCCCGGCCGAATGCCACAGATCGCCGCCGACGCCGCGGCGCTCGCAGACCGCCAGGGTGACGTTTTCGAGCACGCTCAAGCCGCGGAACAGTGTAGTGATCTGAAAGGTGCGGACGAGCCCGCGCCTGACCCGAGCGGCCTGCGGCAGGGCCGTGACGTTGACGCCGTCGAGCAGGATCTCGCCGGCGCTCGGCCGCAGCACCCCGGTCACCAGGTTGACGAAGCTGGTCTTGCCGGCGCCGTTCGGTCCGATCAGCGCGTGGCGGGCGCCGCGTTCGAGTCGAAAATCGATGGCGTTGGCCACGGCGAGGGCGCCAAATCTCTTGCCGAGCCCCCGCGTCTCGAGCGCCGGTGGCGTCATCGCACCGGACGTTCTCGCGACCGCAGCCGATCCAGAAGCCCGAGCACGCCGCCGCGGGCGAAGATCACGAGCAGAACCATCAGCAGCCCGATCCAGAAATACCAATAGACCGGCTCGACCACCGAGAAGCGATCCTGCGCGATCATGTAGAGCGGCACGCCGATAAAGGCGCCGTAGAGCCGTCCGACACCGCCGATGATCAGCATGATCAAAATGGTTCCGGAGCGTTCGAGACCGAGCGAGTCGAGCCCGACGAACCCCGTCGTCTGCGCGATCAGAGCGCCCGAGATGCCGGCCAGAGCCGCAGAAATCGTATAGACGATCAGCCGGCGGGCGGCCACCGGCGCACCGATCGCGTGCATCCGCCCGACATTCTCGCGAATCCCGGTCAGCGAGCGTCCGAAAGCGGAATAAACGATCCGCCGCACCACCAGCCAGCACACAAACAGTGTGGCTAGGCAATAAAAGAACGCGGTGCGGCCGTAGAGCCCGAATTCGAAATGCCCGAAAACCGGCCACACCTGCATTCCCTGCAGGCCATCGTCGCCGCCGGTGAGGGCGCTCGCCTTGTTCGCCGCCTCGGCCAGCATCGCGGCGACGACCAGGGTCTGCATCAGCAGGGTCAGGCCGGTGCTGCGCAGGATGACGAGGCCGCTGAGAAATCCGGCGGCGGCGGCGGCGCCGGCGGCGGCGGCGAGGCCGCTGATCGGCTCCCCCCAGCCATGCGCGGCCAGAATTCCGGCGGTATAGGCGCCGGTGCCGAAAAACGCGGCCTGGCCCAGGGTTACGATCCCGGCATAGCCCAGCACCAGATCGGCCGACAGCGCGAACAGGATCGTCGCCAGGATCTGGGCGGCGAGCGGCAGATAATCGGGAAACAGGAAATAGCCGGCAAGCGCGGCGAGCCAGGGCAGCGCTTCGAGCGGGCGAAAATGGTGGCGGCGGGCAAAGCCGGCGATTGCCGCGCTCGCGGCAGCGGGCGGCGGCGCGCCGCTCACGTTCGCCCGAACAGGCCGCGGGGCCGCCACAGCAGGAGCGCCATCGTCATCGCGTAAATGAAGAACGCGCCGAGTTGCGGCAGCAGATATTTGCCGACGCTGTCGGCGACGCCGACCAGCAATGCCGCCAGGAACGGTCCGCGGATGCTGCCGAGCCCGCCGATCGCGACGACGATCAGAAAATAAACGAGGTTGTCGAGCGCATAACTCGGGACGACCGTGATCAGATGCGAGCCGAGCGCGCCGCCGAGAGCGGCGAGCCCGCTGCCGAGCGCAAAAGTCGCGCTGAACAGCCGCGAGGTGTCGATGCCGACCGCTTGCGCCATGCGCAGATTATCGACCGCAGCGCGAATCTGCGCGCCAAACCGGCTGCGCTCGAGCCCGAGCCACAGGACAGTCACCAGCGCCACGCCAAACCCGATCAGCAGGATCTCGAAGAGCGGAAACTCGCCCACCCCGAAATCAACCCCGCCGTTCAGTCTCGGCGGCAGCCGCAGCGGCTGCTGCAGCGGCCCGCACACGTAAACCGCCGCCGCACCCGACATGAAGACGAGCCCCATCGTCAGCAGCACCTGGTCGAGCTCGTCGCCGCCGTAGAGCCGGCGATAGAGCAGGCGTTCGAGCGGGAGACTGGCCAGCGCCACCGCGCCGGCGGCCGCCGCCAGCGCCAGCGGCAGCGGCACCCCGTGGCGGTTGATCAGCCCGGTCATGACATAGCCGCCGGCCATGGCGAAGACGCCGTGCGCCAGGTTGACGAAACCCATCATCCCCATGGTTACCGACAGCCCGACCGAGATCAGGTACAGCACCATCGCGAAGGCGAGACCGTGAAAGGCGATCGCGACCGCGGCGGCGAGGGCGCTGTGCATGTCCCGAACCGGGCGGCGCAGATGAAGCGGTGCGGCAAAGCCCGGCTATTTCTGCGGGTTCAGCTCCTTCCACGGATCCTTGACCATCGGGATCGTCGCGATCTCGATATTGGCGAGCCTGCCGTCGACCTTTTCGACGCGGCGGATATAGACGTTCTGAATGATGTCGCGGGTGGAGGGATCGATGGCGATCGGCCCGCGCGGGCTGTCCGGATCCTTCCAGTCCTTGAAGAACGCCATCGCCTGATCGGCGGTGAACACCCCTTTTGTCGATTTGATCAGGTCGAAGATCATATTCATCCCGTCCCACCCGTCGACCGAGAAGAAATCGGGGATCGCCTTGCTGCCGTACGCGCGGTTCCAGACCTTGAGGAACGCCTCGTTGGCGGGCCGCTTTCCCGCCACCGAATAGGTGCCGGCGCTGATCATGCCCAGCGGCGCATCTCCCATATTGGGCAATTCCTCGTCGGGCAGCAGGTCCTGGGTGGTGGCGATCTTGATCCCGGCCTCGCGCAGGCCGAGGTCCTTGATCGCCCGCATCATCGCAGTGGCCTGGGTGCCGGCCGGCACAAAGATAAAGGCGACGTCGGGCTTGGCGTCCTTGATGCGCTGCACGAACGGGGTGAAGTCGGGGTTCGCCGGAGGAAACCGGTCGGCGCCGATGATCTTGCCTCCGGCATCGGTAAAGGCCTTGCTGAAGGCGGCCTCGGCGTCATGACCGGCGATAAAGTCGGTGACCGCGGTATAGGCGGTCTTCCAGCCCTGCTCGGCCGCCCATTTGCCGATCGGATAGGCCTGCTGCCACAGGGTGAAGGAGACGCGCACGACATAGGGCGAGATCCGCGGGATGGCGACGCCGGCGGCGGCGGCGCAGAGCACGAGCGGCACCTTGGCCTGGGCGGTCAGTGGGGCGATCGCGGCGGCGGACGGAGAGAGGATGACCCCGGCCAGCAGCTGCACATGGTCGCGGGTGATCAATTCCTGCGCCAGCCGCTTGCCGACATCGGGTTTCGAGGTGTCGTCGCGGCGGATGATCTCGATCTTGATCCCCGCCGGCAAATCCTTTTCGTGCTCCTTGACGTAGAGATCGATGCCTTTCTGGGCTTGGTCGGCCGCCTCGGCGACAAAGCCGGTATAGCTGTTGATGAGCCCGATCCTGACGGTCTGCGCCAGGAGCGGCGCCGGCGTCAGGGCGAGCGCAGAGCCGAAGAGCGCCGCCAAAACCGCGGTCGACAACCGGCGAACCATGCGAAACCTCCCTGAACTCCCCTCCGGGAGATCGTACCACGCCCGGCGGAGCGGTGCCGGCCAGATTTCGATTGCCATCCTGCCGGCCGGCGCGCCACGATCGGGACAGCGAGACCGGGCGCCGCGGGACCGCTGTCTGGGCTCCGCGGCGCTCGCCCGGCAAGATGATTGGAGGCGCCTCATGGCAAATGCGACTGCGGCCCCGCGTTGTGCCGCCCTGATCGGCCCGTATCTGTCGGGCAAGACGAGCTTGCTCGAAGCCCTTCTTTACGCCAGCGGCGGCACGACCCGGCGCGGCAGCGTGCGCGACGGCAATGCGGTCGGCGATCATGCGCCGGAGGCACGGGCGCGGCAGATGTCGACCGAGCTCAACGTCGCCAACGCCGCGTTTCTAGGCGATCCGTGGACGATCCTCGATTGCCCCGGCTCGGTCGAGCTGCTCTACGATGCGCAGGGGGCGATGCTGGCGAGCGATGTCGCGGTCGTCGTCGTCGAGCCCGAGGTCGAGCGCGCGTTGACGATCAGCCCGCTGCTGCGGTTTCTCGACCGGCACGAGATCCCGCATATGATCTTCATCAACAAGATGGATACCGCGAACGCACGCGTGCGCGACGTGCTCGCGGCCCTGCAATCGGTATCGGAGCGCCCGCTGGTGCTGCGCCAGGTGCCGCTGCGCGGGCCCGATTCCGAAATCACCGGCTATGTCGATCTGGTCAGCGAGCGCGCCTACCGCTATCGCCCGGGCCAGGCCTCGGATCTGATCAAGCTGCCGGACGGCTTCTGGGACGAGGAACGAGAGACCCGCGCCGGCCTCATTGAAAAGCTCGCCGATTTCGACGATGCGCTGCTCGAAAAGCTGCTCGAGGATGTCGAGCCCTCGAAGGAGGAGATCTACCAGCATCTGACCCGCACCTTGAGCAGTGCCCAAGTCGTGCCGGTGTTTGTCGGCTCGGCCCTCGCCGATCACGGTGTGCGCCGGCTGTGGAAGGCGCTGCGTCACGAGACGCCGTCGCCGCAGCAGACCGCGGCGCGGCTCGGCATCGCCGCCGAAGGCGAGCCATTGGCCCAGGTGATCAAGACCTACCACCTGCCGCATACCGGCAAGCTGTCCCTGGCGCGGGTATGGCGCGGCACGATCTCGGAAGGCATGGTGCTGAACGGCACCCGCGTTGCCGGCCTATTGCGCCTGACCGGAGCCCAGCAGGAGAAAATCCCCTCGGCCCAGGCCGGCGAGGTCGTCGGGCTGACCCGCATGGAGGATATCGCGACCGGCGCCGTGCTGACGCCCTCGGGCAAAGCCGATCCGCTGGCGCGGCCGGACCGGCCGCAGCCGGTCTTCGGTCTCGCCATCGCCACCGACAAGCGGGCCGACGACGTCAAGCTGACCGGCGCCATCGGCAAGCTCGTCGAGGAGGATCCCACCCTCGAGCTGGATCAGAATGCCGATACGCAGGAAATGGTGTTGTGGGGGCAGGGCGACATTCACCTGCAGATCGCCATGGATCGCTTGCGCAACCGGCACAACCTCGCGGTCACCGGCAGGTCCGCCGCGGTCCCCTACAAGGAGACGATCCGGCACGGGACGCAGCAGCATTCCCGCTTCAAGCGGCAGAGCGGCGGCCACGGACAGTTCGCCGACGTGACCATCGAGGTCAAGGGATTGCCGCGCGGCTCGGGTTTTACGTTTACCGACAGCGTCGTCGGCGGCGCGATCCCGCGCAATTACATCCCGGCGGTCGAGGAGGGAGTGGTCGAGGCGCTGCGCGTCGGGCCGCTCGGCTTCCCGGTCGTCGATGTTGCGGTCAATCTGATCACCGGCCAGTTCCACGCCGTGGACAGCTCGGATCAGGCGTTCAAGACCGCGGGACGGCAGGGGGTTCAGGAGGCGCTGCCGAAATGCGAGCCGATCCTGCTCGAGCCTATCGATTCGGTCGAGATTTCGGTGCCGAACGCGTTTACCGCGCGGGTGCAGCGGCTGGTCTCCGGACGGCGCGGCCAGATCCTCGGCTATGACGCCAAGGCAGGCTGGCCCGGCTGGGACGTGGTCAGCGCCCATATGCCGCAGAGCGAGCTGCACGATCTGATCGTCGAGCTGCGCTCGCTGACCTTGGGCGTCGGCAGCTTTGCCCATCGTTTCGACCACATGCAGGAGCTGACCGGCAAGCCGGCGGAAAAGGTGCTCGCCTCGCGCACGGCGGAGGCGGCGCAGTAGACGCCGGGAGGCCCCTTCGCTCGCGAAACCGTGACTTGGCGCGCGACGGCGCCGCTCCAGATTATGGATCGCAACGATCACGGGATGCGGCGATGCTGATTCGGCACAAGCGAGGATGGGAGCTTCCGGAGAGCAGGGCAACACCAGAGGCGCTGCATCTCGGCCGCAGAGGGCTGCTCAAGGCGATGGCGGTCGGCTCGATGCTCGCTCCCGCCATCGTGTCGGCGATCGCAACCGCCACGGCGGACGAGGCGGATCCTTCGGCGAGCCTCTACCCGTTCAAGCGCAACCCGCGCTACACGCTCGACCGGCCGATAACCGGCGCAAAATACTCCGAAAATTACAACAACTTTTACGAGTTCGGATCGGAAAAAACAATCGCCGACGACGCCCAGGCGCTGAAGATCCGCCCGTGGACGGTCAAGATCGACGGGATGGTCGAGAAGGAAATGACGGTCGGCATCGACGACCTTCTGAAAAAGATGCCGCTCGAGGAGCGCCTTTACCGCCACCGTTGTGTCGAGGCGTGGTCGATGGCGGTGCCGTGGAGCGGCTTCGCGATGACCGCCTTTCTCGCCTTGGCCAAGCCGCTGGGCTCGGCGAAATATGTGCGGCTGGAAACCTTTCTCGACACCGCGGAGGCGCCCGGCCAAAAGCAGTTCTGGTATCCCTGGCCCTATATCGAGGGCATGACCATCGCCGAGGCCGGCAACGAGCTCGCCTTTTTCGTCACCGGCATGTACGGAAAGCCGGTCCCGAAACAGGACGGGGCGCCGCTCCGCCTGGCGCTGCCGTGGAAATACGGGTTCAAATCGGCGAAGTCGATCGTGCGCGTCTCGTTCACCGACAAGCGGCCGGTGTCGTTCTGGGAGACCGTGCAGGGCGACGAATACGGCTTTTGGGCGAACGTGAACCCCGAGGTGCCCCATCCGCGCTGGAGTCAGGCGACCGAGCGGGTGATCGGCACCGACGAGCGCGTCCCGACACAGAAATGGAACGGCTATGGCGAGTTTGTCGCCCATCTCTATGACGGGCTCGAAAAGGAGCGCCTGTTCGTCTGAGGCGTGCGCTCAATCGCCGCGCGGCAGATCGAGCGCCGCGATCTCCTGCGCCCCCAGGATTTTCGCGGCCGTTTCGGCAACTGCCGGGTCGAGGGCGGGGGGGCCGAGCGCGATGCCGCGGCCGAGCGTCCTGACGACGGTTTTCGCCACGGCGACGCGGGCGAACCACTTGTATTCCGCCGGGACCACGTGCCAGGGCGCCGCGGCGGTGGCGGTGCGGGCGAACATCTCGTCAAGCGCCTCGAGATAGTCGCGCCGGCGCGCCCGGTTGCGGATGTCCTCGGCTGTCATCTTCCAGCGCTTGGTCGGCGTCGTGATGCGCTCGTGGAAACGCCGCAGCTGCTCCTCGTCGGAAATGTGCAGGAACAGCTTGACCAGCCTGACGCCGTCATCGACGAGCATTTTTTCAAAGCTGTTGATCTCGTCATAGGCGCGCCGCCATTCCTCCGGGCGGGCAAATCCCTCGACCCGTTCGACGAGGACGCGGCCGTACCAGCTCCGGTCGAAGATCGCGATATGGCCGGGCGGCGGCAGGCGCTGCCAGAACCGCCAGAGGTAATGACGGCCCTGTTCCTCGTCACTGGGCTTGCCGATCGACCAGACCCGGACCCAGCGCGGATCGAGCTTTTCGGTCAGGCGCTGGATCGCGCCGCCCTTGCCCGCGGCGTCCCAGCCTTCGAGCGCAATGATGCCGCGGCGCTGCTCGACCCGGTAGATCTGCTCGACCTCGAGGAGCGCGATCTGCAATTTGCGCAGCCGGCGCTGATAGCTCTCCGCGTCCTCGAGCCGCCGGTCGAGATCGACCCCGGCGAGGGTGAACCCCGGTTTGACCTTTGTTGCGAGTGCCATTGCCACCTCGCGGTTGCGTGATCCGGGCTGGGCCGGCGTCGACGCGATTTTATCGCGATCCGCTAGAAAAAACGCTTGCCAAACCCGATCATGTTTTGTTCTATGTGTCGCGTATCAACCCGACCGGGAGACCGCTATGAGACGATGGACGCTCGCGACCGCCGCCGCCGCCCTTCTCGCAGCGGCGTTGTGGCACCTGCCTGCCACGGCGCAGCGGGCCGCACCACCAGCGGCTCAGCAAGCCGCACCGCCCGCCGCGGCGGAGCTGATCACTTTCGACCAATATCGCGATTTCCGCATGCATGATCTGGCGCAGCGCCAGGCGAGGCTGGCACAGCAACTGGCGGCGCCGGGTCTTTCAGCGGAGCAGAAGACTGCGCTCGAGCGCAAGAAGGCCTATTATGATCGGCTGGCGGCGATGCCCGCAGCGGAGCGCGACGAACTCTTCCGGGCACGCTTCGACAAGATCGACACCAATCACGACGGCAAGCTCGACGCCGCCGAGCGCGCCGCGTGGCGCGACAAGCAACGGGAATATTATTCGCGTCTCGCGGCCGAGCGCAGCGAACCCGACACTGCCCAGCACTAGCGCTTTCGTGGGACAGCCCCAGCGGGGGTCCGCTCGGCGGTCGCAATCGCCGTGGACGGAGACCCGCGCCGACGGCCGCTCGCCGCCGAAACCGTCAGAAAAGGCCGGGCCTATTCCGCTGCCTGCGGCATCTGCTTCAAATCGGTCGAATAGCGCAGATGCACCGGAGCGTCAGCCTCGAACGGGTCGGTCAGCCCGAGCTCCTTGCCGAATTCGCGCATCGCCGGCATGACCTCCTGGCCGAGCAGGCGGATGCAGGTCCGCGCATCCGCGTTGCTGACGTTGCCGTCATTGCCCCACAGCCCGTAGATGCTGGGGCGGGTTTCTTCGAGGACGCGGCGCAGCTTCGGGATCACCGTTTTCGGCGTGCCGTAGATGACCCGCCCGTCGGCGACCTGCTTTTCGAAGGTCGGGCGGCCGCGCGGGCTCTCCGCCCGCCCGACCGCGAACTCGACGAACTGGCGCCGAAACTCGGGCGAAAAATAGCCCGACGGGTTCGACCACACGGGATGGGCGAGGCCGGTGAACTCACCCTGCATCCACAGGAACTGGCGGGCGTTTTTCTCGGCCTTTTCGTCGCTGTCCGAAACATGGACCTGCTGCAGATAGCCGCGGTTCTGCGGCCCCGCCTCGTAGCCGACCTCGGCGGCTATCTGGTCGTAGAGCTTCCAGATCGTCTTGGTCGCCTCGATCGAGGTGTTCAGCGCGATATACGGATAGCGCTGCCTGGCGGCCCAGATGATCGTCTCCTTGCTCAACACGCCCGGGATCCAAACCCGCGGATAGGGCTTCTGCAGCGGCACCGCCCAAGGGTTGACGACGCGGTGCTGGTAGTGCGTGCCTTCCCAGCGGAACGGACCCTGCCGCGTCCACGCTGCGACGACCAGATCATGCGCCTCTTCGAAGCGCTCGCGGTTGTAGGCCGGGCTGACGCCATTGGCGAGCTGCTCCTGCCCGCCGCCGCGGACAAAGCCGGAAACCAGCCGGCCCTTCGAAATCATGTCGATCATCGCCAGCTCTTCGGCCAGCCGCACCGGGTTCTCGGCCAACGGCAGCGGGTTGCCGAGCAGCACGATCTTCGCCTTTTTCGTTACCGCGGCGAGGATCGCGGCAAAGATATTGCATTTCGACTGCATGCAGAACGGCGCATTATGGTGCTCGTTCAGCATGAAGCCTTCGACGCCCATCTCTTCGGCGTAAATATATTGCTCGATATATTCGTTGTAGAGGCGGCTGCCGGCAACCGAATCGTAATATTTGTTAGAAAACATCAGCGCGGTGGCGCCGAATTCGAGACCCTTATCGGCCGGGTAGGCCGACATCGGCTGCTCGGTGAAATACATCACATGCATGGTTTCCTCCTGTTCCCCTCGCTCTGCGGCCCGCGGGCGCAGCGAGCGCAAACGTCAATTCTCGGCGATGAACCCGCCGACGAGCCGGGCGAGCGCTTCGGGCTGCTCCATCTCGAGGCAATGCCCGGCAGCGCGCACGATCTCGAACCGGGCCTGGGGCAGGGCAGCCGCGTAAAGCTCGCCGGCGCTCCGCGGCACGATCTTGTCGTCGTCGCCCCACACGACGAGCGCCGGCGCCTTTACTGCGGCCAGCAGATGCGGCAGGGTCTGGCTGTACATGTAGGGCTTCCAGGCGATGCGGAAGCACATTTCGCGGCAGAGGTCCCAATCGACCAGCTGATCGGTCGTCACATCGCCGTAGATTCGAGCGAAGGCCTGCTGATCGTGAAACCCGGCTCGGGCATAGTCGAGGTAGCTGACGATCGCCTGATCGAAAATGTCGCCTTCCGGCGGCTTCAGGCCCATCGCGCCGACGAGCACCAGCCGGTGCAGGTCGCTCGGCGCCATCGTCGCCATCTCTGCCGCAATCCAACCGCCAAAGCCGAGGCCGACGAGCGATGGCCGCTCGATCCCGAGATCGGACAGCAGCGATCGATACATGACGGCGATATCGCGCACGCTGCGCAGCCATTGCGGCCGCTCGGATCTGCCATAGCCCGGATGATGCGGAACCAGCACGTCGAAGCGGCTCGCCAGCGCATCGTAGAAATCGAGCCGCTCGGGGCTGCCGATATCGTGGTGCAGCACCAGAACCGGGCGCCCGCCGCCGGCGCGGGCGAGATGCAGCGTCACACCGGCCAGCTCGACCTCCGTTCGGGTCCAGTCCGTGCCCGTCGCCATTGCCGCTCCTCTCGCGATGCCGTGCGACTTCAGCGTAGCGCCTCGCCGCCCGAGCCCGCAACCGACCGTTTGATCATTGCAGGGTTGCAAATCAATAAGCATACGTGATCATAAGCGTGCTTATCAGGTACCCGCCCCACGCTCAACCGACACCGAGATGGAGAAAACCATGCTGGTCGTTACCACGGAAAACCTGCCCGGGCACCGGGTGACCGAGATCAAGGGGCAGTGTTTTGGCGTCGTCGTCCGCAGCCGCGGTCTCGGCGGCAACATCATGGCCGGGTTGCGCTCGATCGTCGGCGGCGAGATCCACGAATATACCCTGCTGCTCGAAGAGGCGCGGCGCCACGCGATCGACCGCCTCGTCGAAAACGCCAGCACGATGGGTGCCAACGCGATCCTGATGATGCGCTTCGATTCCGCCGAGATCGGTCAGACGATGAGCGAGATCGTCGCCTACGGGACCGCGGCCGTGGTCGAGCGCCTGCCGGGGTGAGCCGCGACGTGCTGCGCGCCACGCTCCTGGTCATCGGCCTCGCCATGGTCGCCGGGGCGGCCGCGCTGGCACGCGCCGGCTGCACGCCCGGCGCCGTCCTGCGTCTTGCGCTTCCGGGCCTTATCCTGATCGGCGCCCTCGCCGTCGAGCGCTGGCGGTATAAGCAGGTGGCGGGCGGCCTTCCCGGCCCCGGATGGATTGCCACGAACGAGCAGTTTGTCGACCCGGAAAGCGGCAAGCTCGTCACCGTCTATTACCGCGCGTCTACCGGGGAGCGCCGCTACGTCGAAGCCCGGCCGGCCCGGTAAGGCCGATCGTAACCGGGTTCTGATCAATTCGCGGCTTGCCGGCTGAGCGATCCCACGACACGTGACGAGGGATGATAAATTTCGCGGGAGGCTCCCTTCTGTGATTGATTAGCGGCTGGCGCTTCCCACGGTGGCGATCACGCGCTATCCCGGCCGCACCAGGCAACCTGCGGGGCCTGCAGCGGCCGCAGCCCGCACCGGCCGGTTCGGCGCGGGCGACTGGCGGCGCGTAACGCCGGTACGGCGGGCGGTTCGAGACCACTGGCGGCGAGTGCGCGCGCCGAGTAGTTTGCCATATCGCGTCCCCGTAGCTCAGGCGGATAGAGCAACAGTTTCCTAAACTGTGGGTCGCAGGTTCGAAGTCCTGCCGGGGACGCCATCCGCTCGGATGGTCGCGGAATGTGCGCACCGACCGGGGCACGGCGGCAGCGCACGCGAACAGAGCGGCGGCGTTTCGCCGAAACGGATCTTGCCAGTCGCGGCCAACTCGCCTATGCGCTCGGTCGTGGCCGAGATCGCACCCGCCCACGACCGAGACCAGACCGATGACGACGAGGCCGGCGCCCGCCGCGCCGCGGCGCGGCTGCGCGACAGCGAGCTGTTTTTGCTGGCGCTCGCCTTGGCGGCGGGCGTCACCGCGGGGGTCGGCGTGGTGGCCGTCGACCTGCTGCTCGATCTGGTGCGAAAACTCGCCTTCGGGATCAATTCGGAAGTACATCTGAGCGACGCGGCCGCGCTCGCCCCGGCCCGCGTGCTGCTGATGCCCATCCTGGGCGGTCTTCTCGTTGGCCTCGCCACACTTCTGCTGCGCCGCTGGCGCCCGCGCGAAGTCGTCGATGCGATCGAGGCGAACGCCCTGTTCGGCGGCCGGATGTCGGTCGGCGACAGCCTGGGGCTGGTCGGCGTGACCCTACTCTCCGGCGGGTTCGGCGCCTCGGTCGGGCTCGAAGCGGCCTACACCCAGCTTGGCTCAGCACTCGCCTCGCGGCTCGGCCGAAGCGTCGATCTGCGCCGCGACGACATCCGCACCCTCGTCGGCTGCGGTGCTGCCGGCGCCATCGCGGCTGCCTTCAACGCCCCGCTGACCGGCGCATTCTATGCTTTCGAGCTGATCATCGGCAGCTATACCCTGCAAACCCTGGCACCGGTCGGCATCGCCGCGCTGACCGCGGTGCTGGTGGTCCGCGGGCTGGTCGGCTCGAACCCGATCTTTGTCGTCTGGCATGAGATCGCTCTCTCGCCGTCGGATTACCTGGCCTTTTTCGTGGTCGGGCTGGCCTCCGCCGGGCTGGGCATCCTGGTCATGAAGGGGGTGACCTCGACCGAGAGGCTGTTTCGTGCCCAGGCGGTGCCGCGCTGGGCACGACCGGCGCTCGGCGGCCTGATCGTCGGCGCCATCGCGCTGCCGTTCCCGCAGATCCTCGGCAGCGGTCACGGCGGCATTATCAGCGAGCTGCATTCCCCCGGCGTCGATCTGCCCTTCCTCGGCGGTCTGATCGTGGCGAAGATCATCGGCTCGGCGGTATCGATCGGAGCCGGGTTTCGCGGCGGGATGTTCAGCTCGTCGCTCTACCTCGGCAGCCTGTTCGGCAGCTTCGTCGGCGGATTGCTCGCGCGCCTGGGACCCCATCTCGTCGCCGATCCGCTCGTTTATACGCTCGTCGGCATGGGGGCGGTGGCGGCGGCGATCGTCGGCGCGCCGGTGACGATGATCATGCTGGTGCTCGAGACCACCGGGGATTTTTCCGCGACGATGGCGGTCATGGTCGGAGTCGTCACTGCCGCCTTCGCGGTGCGGCATTGGTTCGGCTATTCGTTCGCCACCTGGCGTTTCCACCTGCGCGGCCTGGCGATCCGCAGCCCGGAGGATGTCGGCTGGATCAACGAGCTCCTGATCGGCCCGATGATGCGGCGCGACCCGGCGGTGATCGCCGCCGAGCTGCCGGTCGAGGAGCTGCGCCCGCGCTTCCCGGCCGGCAGCATCAAGCAGGTTTTCGTCGTCGACGGCGAGGGCCGCCTGTCCGGCATCATCGACCCCGCCGAGGCGAACGGGCCGGAGGCGGCCGACGAAGGCAAGACCATTGGCGATCTGGTCACGGAACCCCCCGCGTTCCTGCTCCCGGGGGATGATCTGCGCACTGCGCTCGATCGCTTCAGTCATGCCGCGCAGGAGATTCTGCCGGTCATCGACAACCCCGAGCATCGGCGTATCATCGGCTATCTGAGCGAAGCCTACGCGCTCCGCCGCTACGCCTACGAACTGGAGCGGCACCGCGGCGCCCGCCAGGACGATGCCGGCATCTTCAGCCCCGCCGCCGGCGATGCGCCGCAGAAGCCGCCGGACCGGGCAAAATAAATGACGCTATTTTGATGGCTCCGCTACAATGGCCGCGACTCTCGGACGCAGGCGGCTCGCACCGGTCGAGCCGCGGTGCAGTTCGGGTACGGTCTGCCGGCCGCGAGCCGACGCAGAGGCGCGGAATGCGCTGATCCATATATCTCCGGCCTGACCGCCGGAGCGAGAAAGGGGTAACCGCATGGCGCAGGTCGCGCTCCGCAATATCGTCAAGACCTTCGACAAGACCCCGGCGGTGCGGGGGATCGACCTCGACATCGCCGACCGCGAGTTCATCGTGCTGGTCGGACCCTCGGGATGCGGCAAGAGCACGACCTTGCGCATGATCGCCGGGCTCGAGGAATGCACCTCGGGAGAAATCTATATCGGCGATCAGCTGGTCAACGACGTGCCGCCCAAGGACCGCGACATCGCGATGGTGTTCCAGAACTACGCGCTGTACCCGCATATGACAGTTTTCGAGAACATGTCGTTCGGGCTGCGCCTGAAGAAATTCCCGAAGGCGGAAATCAAGGCGCGCGTCGATGCCGCGGCGCGCATCCTCGATATCACCGAGCTTCTCGGCCGGAGGCCAAAGCAGCTTTCCGGCGGGCAGCGCCAGCGGGTGGCGATGGGCCGGGCAATCGTTCGCAACCCGAAGGTCTTCCTGTTCGACGAGCCGCTGTCGAACCTCGATGCCAAGCTGCGCGTGCAGATGCGCACCGAGATCAAGAAGGTGCATCAGACGGTGACGACGACGACGGTCTATGTCACCCACGACCAGGTCGAGGCGATGACGCTCGCCGACCGGGTCGTGGTCATGAATGCCGGGCGGATCGACCAGCTCGGCACGCCGCATGAGGTCTACCACAACCCGAGGACGAAGTTCGTCGCCGGCTTCATCGGCTCCCCGGCGATGAACCTGCTGCCGTGCCGCCTCGTCGCGAACGGCAGCGGGCTGACCGCGCGGCTGTCCGACTGGCTGTCTTTCCCGGTGCCGCCCGGCCGCGAGGCGCGCTACCGCCCGTATGTCGGCAGCGAGCTGGCGCTCGGGCTGCGCCCCGAGCACATCACCGAGGCGCGCGGCGAGACAAAGCCCGGCGCGGCTCCGTTCGCGGCACGACTTGATGTCGTCGAGCCGATGGGCATGGAGACGATGGTCTATTTCGTCGTCGACGGGGTCGAGGTCTGCGGCCGTGTCGATCCGGCTGCGGCCGGCGTCGTCGGCGAGGCGATGCCGCTCGTCGCCGACCTCAACCAGATGCACCTGATCGACCCGCGCACAGATCTTGTGATCTGAGCCGGCGTGGACCCTGACGACCGGCGCTCGCAGTGATCAAGACCGGGCAATCGATCCGGCGCGACCAGGCGCCGTCCGATGTCGCCGGAACCGTGATCTGGCTGTCGTCGGACGCAATCTCCCCGGTGACCGGGCAAACCAACGCCATCGATGGCGGCACGGCGATGCCGTGACGGCGCCGCTCGCCGGCAAGGCCGCGCTCATCAGCGGTGCGGCAGGGGGCATCGGGCGGGCGATCGTGCTCGCCTTCGCCGAGGCCGGGGCGGCGGTCGCCTGTTGCGACATCGACCTGCCGGGGGTGGAGGAAACGGCGCGGCTGGTCCGGCAGGCGGGGGGCCGAGCGATCGCCCGGCGTTGCGATGTCGCCAGCGAGAGCGAAACGCCCGCCGCGGCCGGCGCGACGCACGAGGCCTTCGGCCGGCTCGATATCCTGGTCAGCGCCGCCGCCCCGCACGAGCCGAGCGGCACGGTCCTGGAGACGAGCCTGGCCGATTGGGACCAGGTGCTGCGGGTGAACCTGACCGGATCGTTCCTGTTGAGCCGCGCGGTCCTGCCCCTGATGATCGCCGGCGGCGGCGGATCGATCATCCTGATCGCCTCGCAGCTCGGGCGCGTCGGCAGCGCCGGACGGGCCGCCTATTGCGCGACCAAGGGCGCCCTGATCCAGCTCGCCAAGGTCCTGGCTATCGACCATGCCGGCCAGAACATCCGCGTCAACACGCTCTCGCCGGGGGCGGTCGAAACCGAGCGAATCACCCGCCGCTACGGCAGTTTCGAAGCCGCACGCGCGGCGATCGGTCCCAGGCACGTGCTGGGCCGGCTCGGCCAGCCGTCGGAGATTGCGGCGGCGGCGGTGTTTCTCGCCAGCGATGCTTCGAGCTTTGTGACCGGCAGCGATTTGCTGGTTGATGGCGGCTATACCGCGGTCTGACGTCGCTTTCGAGCTGTCGGTGCCTTACGCGCTTACGAGCGCGATCACGCTTCGAGCCGGTCGAGAACGGTGCCGTCCGACGCAAAGCAGGCGGCGATCACCCGGCCGCCGTGCCCGGCACCGGCATCGAGCGAGACGGCGAAGTCGCGCTCGACAAACCCGCGCCGCTGCCGGTCGACGCCCCTGACCACCCGGCGGAAGCCCTCGAACGGGGCGGCGAGATCGAGGATGTCGTCGCGGCCCCACCAAAAGGCGTCGCCCTGCGCAGCCAGCGGGCGTTGCGGGTCGATGGCGGCATGGACGAAGAGCAGCCCGCCTGCTTCGGTAAAGGCGGCGTGGTGCAGCGCCGAGAACAGCGTCGTGTGGCCGGGCGCGGCATTCATTGCGCTGCGCAATGCCCCCGTCCAACGGGTGATGGTGCGCGGTCCGTCACGGGTGGCGGCAAAACCCTGCCGCAAATCGCCGCCATAGGCGTTCACGGTTGTTTCGATGCCGGCCGAGACCATCCACTGCAGCACCTCGCCGGGGTTTGGGGCGAATTGCAGCTGCAGCAGCTTTTGCCACATCTCTTCCTGCGCCCCGCGCAAAAAGGCTACATCGCAGGCAAAACCGCGTGCGCGCGCCAGCACCCGGCTGCGGAAATCGAGCAGTTCGCCGATGGTGGCGAAAACCGCCTCGCCATGCCCGAGGTAATTCCCGAGATAGACGATCCGGTCGCCATCCTGGAACCGCTCGCTGATCAAATCATGCAAGCGTGCGAGGCGGCGCGCCTGCGCATGCACGGCGGCGATCGCCCACACCCGCCGGGCGCCGTGCATGCGAGCAAATTTCCGGTCAGGCCTTGCCCGGTTCACCCCGCACTCACCCCAAGCCCGGCCGCGTCCCGATCTCGGCCGAGCGGTCAGGCCGTCAGCAATTGCTCGACCCGCTGGGTAGCGGTGGTCTCGTCGATCCGCTCGACGGCCGCGAACTCGCGAACGAGGCGATCGAGCGCCGCCTGATAAATCTGCCGCTCGCTATAGGACTGCTCGGGCTGGCCGGTATTGCGATAGAGGTCGCGGACCACTTCGGCGATCGAGCCGGGGTCGCCGGAAGCGATCTTGGCCTGATATTCCTGGGCTCGCCGGCTCCACATCGTCCGCTTGGCGCGCGAGCGCCCGCGCAGCTTGCCGAGCGCCGCATCCATCTCTTTGCGGCTCGACAATTTGCGCAGGCCCGAGACCTTGGCCTTGGCGAGCGGCACCCTGAGGGTCATGCGGTCTTTGTCGAACAGCACGACGAAGACGTTGAGCGTGAGACCGGCAATCTCCTGCATCTCGATACCGACGATCTTGCCCACGCCGTGGGTCGGGTAGACGACGAGGTCACCCGTAGTGAAAAGGACCTTCTCCGACGTCATATCCATCACTCACCATCGACCCGAGTGGTTCTGCCGGAACGCTTCAACCAAACGCTGCGCGACATGCCCGGCGAACGCCCACAACTCGACGGAGAGCAAAACCGGAGCGAGGGCCTTAATCGCACCGGCGTCACAATATCATGAAAACGCTGTCGATAGCCAGCAGGTCAGGCATGTCCGCGGCGCAGACCAGCGGCCGCGGCGCGAACGCCCGCGCCGATTTCGCCGCGCCGCCGCTAGCTTCCGCCCGGGTTGGGGGTGAAATACTTTTCGTATTTGTCGGGAACATCCTTCCATTCGTCGGCATCGGCGGGATACGGCTTCTTGCGCGTTATGTTGGGCCAGCTTGCCGCGTATTGGCGATTGAGCTCGACCCATCGCTCGGCTTCGGTCTCGCTGTCCGGAATGATCGCCTCGACCGGGCATTCCGGTTCGCACACGCCGCAATCGATGCATTCGTCGGGATGGATGACGAGCATGTTCTCGCCCTCGTAGAAGCAGTCGACCGGGCACACCTCGACGCAATCCATGTATTTGCAGCGGATGCAGGCTTCGGTGACGACATAAGTCATGGTGGTGGGTTCTTCTCCTGAGCTTTTGCGGCCGGCTAGGCGCACGAGGGATCAGACCGTCGCGTCGAGCCCCCGCCGCCTGAGGACGCGCCGGCGCGCCATGCCGCGATCACGGTCGGGCACATAGATCAACCCGCCGACGCGGCGCAGCAGGCTGTCTTCGTACTGGTCGAGCACTCCATCGGCATAGGCGACTTCCCACAGCATTTCGACGAGCTCGATGCGCTGCTCGAAGGACAGCCGCTCATTGATGGTCCGGGTAAAGTGAAACAGCTCGGCCGAACGGCGGGCCTCGCTTTCGCCGGCGGCGAGCAGCTGCCGCGCCTCGGCCGGCGACAGCCTGAAGCGGCGCTCGACCAGTTGCGCGATGACCGCCCGTTCGTTTTCGTCGAAGCGGTCGTCGCTGTAGGCGGCCTCGACCAGGAGGGCAGTCAGGGCAAGCTGGAGCTCGTCCCGCGGCTGCGCTGCACCGTCGGGCGGAGCGCCGGTCAGCCAGCCAAGGATGCTCTCGATCATGCACGCTGCCTAGCATGCGGGTCGCCGCCGGGGCAACCCTCCGCGAATTGGGGGTTTTGCCGGGTTGCCTGCGGGCGTGACCGCGACGATGGAAATGAACCGGCGCCCGGACCGTTGTCGACCAATTCGCCGTCATCGACGCCCCGAGGCGATCACGAGGCGATGAGCGGGCGATCAGGGAGCGACCGTGAGCAAGCGCGGCAAGATCCTCGTTCTCCATTTCGTCGGCCAGATGCCGCTCGCCGGGATCGCATGGCAGGCGATGCATTATCTGTTGGGGCTCGAACAGCTCGGCTGGGAGGTCTGGTACATCGAGGACGGCGGGGCCAATCCCTATGATCCCCGCATCAACAGCGTCGCCATGGCGTGCGATTACAATGTCGCCTTTCTGCGGCGGGTAATGGAGCGCCACGGGCTCGGCGGGCGGTGGGCCTATTGGGACGCGATCCACGATGTGCATCACGGGATCCCGCGCGAGCGGGTGCGCGCGCTCTATGAAGAGGCGGACGCGCTGATCAATCTGTGCGGTGCGACCCTCTTGCGCGACGAGCACCTCGCCTGCCCCGTGCGCATCATGATCGACACCGATCCCGTCTACGAGCAGATCAAATATGCCAAAGCCGATCAGGCGGCCCGCGGCTATCTCGACGCGCACACGCATTTCTTCAGCTACGGCGAAAACCTTGGGGCCGCCGATTGCCCGATACCGCTCGGCGGGGTCGCCTGGCGACCGACCCGTCCGCCGGTGGTGCCGGAGCTGTGGCCCGAGGCGCGCGGGGTGCCGCCCTGCTTTACGACCGTCGCCACCTGGGAAAACAAGGGCAAGGACATCGACTTCGAGGGCTCGCGCTATGTCTGGTCCAAGCACGTAAACTTTCTGCGATTTCTCGATCTGCCGCAGTATCGGCGCGAAACCTGTTTCGAGATCGCGATGCAGCCGCCCGACGAAGCCGTACGTCAAACGGTCGAGACCGGCGGCTGGCGCATCGCCGATCCCGGCCCGATCTCGGCCGACATGGCTCGGTACGCGGCGTTCATCACCGGTTCGCGCGGCGAGTTCACGGTCGCCAAGGACATCTATGTCCGGCCGAACAGCGGCTGGTTCAGCGATCGCAGCGCCTGCTATCTGGCCGCCGGCCGGCCGGTGGTGACGATGCGCACGGGGTTCGGCAAGTTCTACCCGGTCGGGCGCGGCCTGTTCGAATTCACGACCCGTGACGAGGCGCTGGCCGCCATCGATGCCGTCGCTGTCGATTATGCCGGCCACAGCCGCGCGGCGCGGGCGCTCGCCCGCGAGTATTTTGCCGGCGACCGCGTTCTCGGTGCGCTGTTGGCCGCGGCCGGGCTGTGAATCGGCGCGGCACGCGCCGGCGCTCGCTCAAGCCGGCTGGTCGTCGTAATGCTCGCCGGCAGCGTCGTCCGCGAGCAGCGGGCACCACGGCGGCGCCAGCTCGGACAGCGGGACCGGAGCGGCGATTTCGTCGTGCAGCGATCGCGCCTCCGCCGCCGGACCGCGGCGCGCGCCCAGCGCCCGCACCCGGACGGTGCGGCGGAATCCTCCTTGCGGCATCGCGACAGTGTCGCCGATACGCACCATGTGGCTCGCCTTTCTGACCGCGGCGCCGTTGACGGCGACCGCACCGACGGCGCAGAGGCGGGCAGCGCGCGCGCGGCTCTTGACCAGCCGCGCGAACCAGAGCCACCGATCGAGGCGCCGGCCCGCCGTCTCGACCCCCGCCGTCTCCGGTGAAGCCTCGTCGCCGGTCAAGCGAGCTTGAGCTCCCGCAGCTTGGCGAAGGGGTGGCCCTCGCCCAACGGCTGGCGCGGCCGGCCGCGAATGGCGGCGCCGGACCGGCGGCGCGGCGGGGCCAGGAAAATCTCCGCGCCGGCTTCGATCACGGCGCGATAGCCGAGCGCCGCGAGCAGCCGGCGCAGCATCACCCGCTCGACGCCGGCGATGGCCGCGAGCGCGGCATCGGCGGGGAACGGGCCGCGGCGGGCCAGCCTTCGCGCCGCGCCGGCCAACCGTTCCAGCCGGTCTGCGCGCAACGCCAGCCCATCGATCACAACGAAGCCGAGCGCGGCATAAAACGAGGGCGGCAGTGCGGGATCGATCTCGAACGGTCTGGCAAGGCGGCGCGCCGAGGGCAGCGGCGGCACGGGACGCCCATGCCGCACCGACCACAGCAGGGCGCGAATGTGTAGTGGCTCGGGGCGCAGCAGCGGCTCGAAATAGACGGTGGCGATGCCGAAGCGGACGCCGTGCCGGCCGAGCGCGGCGCGGTCGGAGGGGTCCAGCGCCGACACCTGGGCCGCCGCCTCGGAGGCCGGCAAAGCACCGAGCGCATCGGCGAGTTGAAAGAGCAGCCCCCGGGCAACGCCGCCGAGCGGCAGGGTGGGCGCATTAAAGAGCGGCGCCAGGCGACGCTCGACCTCGCTGCGCACGAACGCCTGCAGACGGCGCCGCACCTGCTCGCGCGCCTCGCCCGCGATGAAATCGCTGGACAGCGGCTCGGCCCGCGGGGTCAACATCCGTTCGCCGGCGGTCAGGCGGCCGAAGAGACCGCCGCGCCAGCGCAGCATGCCGGCGGCGTCGATCGCAAAGGCCTCGTCCGTATCCGCGGCCAGCAGCTGGGCGCGGGTCGCCACTTCGCTGCGCAGCACCCGGCCGGCGGCGGCGGTCAGCATCCGCATCTCGACCCCGTCGATCGCATCGGGAACAAAGCGCAGCCCGTCGAGCCGCCCGACATAGGCTCCTTCGACGCTGACCTCGCCGGTCTGCGATACCGCCGCCATCAGCTCGCCCTCGGCGGCGAGCCGATGAACGAGAAAAGCCGAGCGCCGGTCGACGAAGCGCTGGGTGATGCGGTCGTGCAGCGCGTCCGAAAGCCGGTCCTCGATGCCGCGGGCGCGCTCCTGCCACGCCGCCGCCCCCTCGACCCAGTCGCCGCGATGGGTGATGTAGGTCCAGGTGCGAATGTGCGCGATGCGCGCCATCAGGGTGTCGATGTCGCCGTCGACACGGTCGAGATTCGCCATCTGCCCGGCGATCCAGGCAGTCGGCAAACGCTGCTCGGGTCCGGCGAGATGCACGAAGCAATGGGCGAGGAGCCGCGTATGGCTGTCGCTCAGCACCTTGCGGAAATCGGGGATCTGGCAGACCTCCCAGAGCAGGCGGACGGCGCCCGGGTGACGGGCCAATGCCGCGACCTCGCGGTGGCGGGCGAGCGCCTGCAGGGCGCGGTGGTCGTCGGCCTCGCGCGCCTGGAAGAGACCCGGCACCGACGGCCGCTGGTCGAGACTCTTCAGCAGGGCCTCGACCAATTCGAAGCGCAGCCTCGTATTGCGCCAATTGAGCCCGGTCAACGGATCGAAACGATGGTTTTCGACCGCCTCGACGATTTCCGCGTCGAGCGGACCCAATTCCGCGGTGGTGCCGAAGGTGCCGTCGCTCATATGCCGCCCGGCGCGGCCGGCGATCTGGGCGATTTCTGCAGCGGTCAAGCGGCGGGGGCCATGACCGTCGAACTTGCTGATGCGGGCAAAGGCGACATGGTCGAGATCCATGTTGAGCCCCATGCCGATCGCATCGGTAGCGACGAGATAGTCGACCTCGCCGGCCTGAAACATGCCGACCTGGGCGTTGCGGGCGCGCGGGCTCAGCGCGCCGAGCACGATCGCGGTGCCGCCGCGCTGGCGCCGGATCAGCTCGGCCAGGGAAAACACCTCGGCGACGGTAAAGGCGACGACCGCGCTGCGCGGCGGCAGCCGCGTCACCTTTTTATGGCCGGTATAGGAGAGCGTCGAAAAGCGCGGCCGGCCGACATGCTCGATTTCGGGCAGGAGCCGGCGCATCAGCGGCTTGATCGTGTCGGCGCCGAGAAACATCGTCTCGGCCAGCCCGCGCGCATGCAGCAGGCGCGCCGTGAAGACATGGCCCCGCTCGTGGTCGGCGCAGAGCTGGATCTCGTCGACGGCGAGGAACTCGACCTGGCGATCGAGCGGCATCAATTCGACGGTGCAGACGAAATATGACGGGTTCGGCGGCAGGATCTTTTCTTCGCCGGTGATCAGCGCCACCGCGCGTGGGCCGCGCAGCTTGACGATCCGGTCGTAATTCTCTCGGGCGAGCAGGCGCAGCGGAAAGCCGATCATGCCGCTCTGATGGCCGAGCATGCGCTCGATGGCGAGATGGGTCTTGCCGGTATTGGTCGGCCCGAGGACCGCGACGAGGCGCGGCGCGGGGCTGAACATGGCCATGCCGCGAAGGTATCGGGTCGCAAGGCCGGCAAAGCAAGCGCAAACCGATCGGCGAGCGGAGGATGCGGCGTTGCGGCATCGATCCGCCCGGTTAAAGGGGACGGGTCGATCCGATCGCCGGACTTGCGTGGAACGGTTCTGCGCCACATATCCTCGGCGCATTCCCGCCACCACGCGACGGCAGGCTATGACCCAGGAAACAAGAAGCTTCCAGGCGGAAGTGAGCCGCCTTCTCGAGATCGTCGCGCACTCGCTCTACAGCGAAAAGGAAATCTTTCTCCGCGAGCTGATCTCCAATGCCTCCGATGCCTGCGACCGGCTGCGCTATGCGGCGCTGACCGAACCGGCGCTGAGCGAAGGCGGCAGCGCCTACCGCGTCGTGCTGACCCCCGATAAATCCGCCCGCACCCTGACCGTAGCCGATAACGGCATCGGCATGAACCGGGCCGAGCTGATCGAGAACCTCGGCACGATCGCCCGTTCCGGCACCGCCGCCTTTCTCGACCAGCTGGCGGGCGACGCGCGCAAGGATGTGAGCCTGATCGGCCAGTTCGGCGTCGGCTTCTACTCGGCCTTCATGGTCGCCGCAAAGGTCGAGGTGCTGACCCGCAAGGCCGGCGAGGCCGAAGGCTGGCGCTGGGTCTCCGACGGCAAGGGCGAGTTCACGATCGACACGCTGCCGGATGCGCCGCGCGGGGCGGCGATCGTCGTCCATTTGCGGGCAGACGAGGACCAATATCTCGATCCGGCGCGGCTGCGCACGATCGTGCGCACCTATTCCGACCATATCGGGCTGCCGATCGTGCTCCAGGCAGATGGCAAGGAAGAGACGATCAACACCGCTTCGGCCTTGTGGACCCGTCCGCGATCCGAGATCTCACCCGAGCAATACAAGGAGTTCTATCACCACGTCGGCCACGGCTTCGACGACCCATGGCTGACCTTGCACAACAAGGCGGAAGGTATCCTCGAATACACGAACCTGCTGTTCGTGCCCTCGGCCAAGCCGTTCGACCTGTTCGACCCGGATCGCAAGAGCCGAGTCAAGCTCTATGTCCGGCGCGTCTTCATTACCGATGAGGGCACGGATCTGTTGCCGGCCTATCTGCGCTTTCTGCGCGGCATTGTCGACAGCGAGGATCTGCCGCTCAACATCAGCCGCGAGATGCTGCAAGCGAACCCGACGGCGGCGAAGATCCGCCAGCAATTGACCCGCCGCGTGCTGACCGAGCTCGGCAAAAAGGCGGACGAGGCGCCCGCGGATTATGCCAAGTTCTGGGACAATTTCGGCGCGGTGCTGAAAGAAGGGCTGTACGAGGACCGCGAGCAGAGCGAGACGTTGCTGGCGCTCGCCCGCTTTCACTCGACCACGCGCGAGGGGCTCGTCTCGCTCGAGGATTATCTCGCAGCAATGCGGCCGGGGCAGGCAGCGATCTATACGATCACCGGCGACAGCCTCGATACGGTGAGGAAGAGCCCGCAGCTCGAAGGCTTCCGCGCCCGCGGCATCGAGGTGCTGCTGCTGACCGACCCGATCGACGAGTTCTGGGTGCCGGCGATCGGCACTTACAAGGAAAAGCCGTTCAAATCGGCGACCCGCGGCGGCGCCGATCTCGACAAGATCGCCCCGCCCGAGGAGCAGCCGCTGCAGAAACCGGCGCTGCCGGCCAAGCTCGCCAGCCTGATCGCGATCTTCAAGCTGGCGCTCGGCGATGCGGTCAAGGACGTGCGCGGCTCGGAGCGGCTGACCGACAGCGCGGTCTGCCTCGTCGCCGACGAGGGCGACATGGACATGCATTTCGAGCGCCTGCTTAAGCAGCACCGCCAGCTCGACACGGCCTCGAAACGCATCCTCGAGCTGAACCCGCGGCATCGGCTGATCGAGAGCCTCGCGGCGAGCGTCGGCGAGGTCGGCGCGTCGGACCAGCTCGGCGAATTCGCCTGGCTGCTGCTCGACCAGGCGCGGATTCTGGAAGGCGAGCTGCTGCCCGATCCGCCGGCCTTCGCCCGCCGGCTCGCCGCGCTCCTGGAACGCGGTCTACCGGCCGTGTAGCGAAGCGGCGAGTGGCGCGAGCACATCGAAATCCGGGAGCGGGTGCCCATCGCGCGCCATGCCTGGATGCAGACATGACTCGCTCCGGCGCCGAGATGAGCCCGGATCCGCCGGCGCATTGCCAGCTCTTCGCATCAGGCGAGCGTTGCGGCGGGACCTGTTGAACTGCCCGTGCCAGGTGATGCTTCCTGACGGAGGTCATCCTACCGAGCCCGCGCTCGCGGCTCGGCGCTTCGGTTCGCGGGGGTGCCAAGCGTCCGAACCGTCTTAAGTGATCAAGCCTATGAGGTGCCGGCCGAGGACCAGGCTCGCAGCGAGCGCCAAGATCATTATCGGAATATAGTTGTACTTGCCGGGGCGATAGGGGCGGCGGTCGAGGATAATTGCTGCCGTTAGCACCAGGAGGCAGGCGCCGAGGGCGGCGCTGGTCTCGACGATACCCAAAGGTCCTCACTCCGGAGTGAGGGCGGGGCGAGCGGGCGGCATCTCGCCTATTGCGAAAAATACGGCGCCACCCCGGCCGGCAGCGCGACCTCGAACACATTGAGCGCGTTGCCGATCGCGGTGTAATAGCCGATGATCGTGCCAACCTCGACGATGCCGTGCTCGCCGAGCGCGGTGATTGCCTCGGCAAAGCTCGCGTCGGACAGACGCTTCGTATCGATCAATTCGGTGACGAGGCGATAAATGAGCGCCTGATCCGTCGCCTCGAACCGCGGCATGGCATCGGTGCGGATCGCCTCCATCGCCGCTGCCGGCACGCCGGCCTCGATCGCCAGCGGCGCATGCGCGTGCCACTCGTAATTTGCCCGCAGATGGCGCGCGGTCAGGCAGATCGCCAGTTCGGACAACGCCGGCGACAGCGAGCTGCCCCAGCGCAGATGCTCGCCCAGCTTTGACAGATGCTCGCAAATCTCGGGCGCGCGGACCAGCAATTGGAACGGGCCGCCGAACCGGCCGCGGCGGCCGGCGACGATCTGGTCGTGGACGCGGCGCTGGGCCGGCGTCATGTCGTCTGGGGCGATGTCGCGATACCGGCTCATGGTCGTCTCCCTCTTGCTGCGTTCGACCTGGCCGAAGTTACGCCGAATTAATGCGCGCGACAGCCTTCTGTCACCTCGCCGGACCAATTCTATGGCGATCCGCTCTCGCTCATCGCGTTTCCGGCGGCCGGCGCGGGCATCCACCGCTCGACAAGAGGACGACATGACGGAACCTTCAGCCGACACTTCCCACCACCCGAGACAGACTCACCCGAAGTTGACGCGGGGCCGCGCCGCAGCGCTCGGCTTCGGGCTCGGGGCGACGCTCGCGCTGTCGCCCCTGGTCTGGGCCGAGAACCCGCCGAAAGCCGGCAATCCGCCGCCGGCAGCATTGGCGGCGCCGCAGACGATGACGTCGCCGGTCGCGCTGATCCAGCAGCAGAGCTTCGCGCCGCTCGTCAAAAAGGTGCTGCCGGCCGTCGTCAACATCTCGGTCACGCAGAAGCCTGCGGCCGACCAGATGGCCGAAGAGCCGGAGACGGCCCCGTTTCAGGGCATGCCAAACTCGCCCTTCGACGAATTCCTGCGCCGCTTCTTCGAGCAGCAAGGGCAGAACGGCCAGCACCGCCTGTTTCCGCAGATGCCGGAGGGCGCCAGCCGGAGCATTGCGCTCGGCTCGGGCTTCATCGTCGACCCGTCGGGCTATGTGGTGACGAACAACCACGTCATCGGCAACGCCGGCAAGGTCGAAGTGATCCTCCAGGACAAGACCAGATATACCGCCAAGATCGTCGGCCGCGATCCCAAGACCGACCTCGCGGTGCTGAAGATCAAGGCCGACAGGCCGCTGCCCTATGTCAGCTTCGGCGACAGCAGCGCGGCCGAGGTCGGCGATTGGGTGATGGCGGTCGGCAATCCCTTCGGGCTCGGCGGAACGGTGACCACCGGGATCATCTCGGCGCGCGGCCGCGACATCAACGAAGGTCCTTACGACGATTTCCTGCAGATCGATGCGCCGATCAACCGCGGCAATTCCGGCGGCCCGACCTTTAATCTCGAAGGTCAGGTGGTCGGCATCAACACCGCGATCTATTCGCCCAATGGCGGCAGCGTCGGGATCGGCTTCGCCATACCATCGAACGTCGCAAAGACCATCGTCGCGCAGCTCGAGGCGCACGGCAAGATCAGCCGCGGCTGGCTCGGCGTGCAGATCCAGAACGTGACGCCGGCGATCGCGGCGAGCCTCGGCCTGAAGAGCGACCACGGCGCGCTCGTCGCCGTCGTCACGCCGAACAGCCCCGGGGCGAAGGCCGGGCTCAAGCAAGGCGACGTGATCCTGTCGTTCAACGGCAGCGAGGTGAGCGAGCTGCACGATCTGCCGCGGCTGGTTGCCGCCACCGCGCCCGACAGCAAGGCCCCGGTGACCGTGTGGCGCAACGGTCGGACCGTTCCGTTGGAGGCGACGGTCGGCGAGCTCGCCAACAACGAGCAGGTCGCCTCGACCGCCGGCGGGCAGGAGGAGGCGCAGCCGGCCAGTGCCGATGCGCTGGGGATGCATTTCGCCCCGCTGACCGACCAGGTCCGGCGCGAGCTGCACATCGCCAAGGACATTCGCGGCGTGGTGATCGCAAGCGTCGACAACAACAGCGCCGCAGCGGATATCGGACTCGGCGAGGGCGACGTCGTGGTGGCGATCAACCAGGAGCCGGTGCGCTCCCCGCAAGAGGCGGCTGATAAATTAAACGAGGCCGTCCGTTCGTCGAAGAAGAGCGCCCTTCTGCTGCTGAACCGGCATGGCGTCACCGAATATGTCGGCGTCAATCTCGGCAAGGATCAGGGCTGAGCCGAGCCAAGGCCACCCGTGCTATCCCCCCGCTCTTTACCTACCAGGGGGGAAAGCGCGGGGGCGCGCTTGTCGAACGAGCGGTCAGCGCTGCCGAAAACCCGGTGCGGCCTGCCCGGTTTTGTCGCGGGCCGGCAACGGCGCCCGCGCCTCCAGCCGTTCGAGCTCGATCCGCGTGCGGGCGCCGGCACGCAACAGCCGATCGGTCGCCTCGCGCAACCCGGCACGGCTCTCGGGCGTATCCTGATCGAGGGCCGCGTCGAACGCGGCGAGAAAGGCCGCGATGTCGCCGTCGACCCGCTCGCGCAATGCCCGGTCGATGAACGCCCCGCCGTCTTTGCCGCGATGCTGCTCCCCGGGCAGGCGAACCGGGGCGCCAAGGCCCGGCGGCAAATACTGTCCCGGAGCCTGCCGGGGAGGCTGGTTGAAGCCCGGCTGACGGCCGACCGGACGCGGTGCAAAGCGCTCGTCGCGGTTCGGGGAGGCGACGCTCTGGGAATGCTGCGGCTGCGGATCGGGTCCTTGGGGATCCTCGTTGCCGTGCGGCAGCGACAGGTGCAGCGTGCGCCGCGGCTCGCCGTTCTGCGGCGACCCGCCGGCAGCGCCGAACGAGCGTGCCGGGTTGCCGTTTCCCGGGCTGCCATTCCCCGGGTCGCCGTTCCCGGCCGTGGCCGGTTCGCGCTGGCCCTGGCCGTATCGCTCGGCCAGCCCATTGCCGCCATGCGGCAAGGGCTCCTTGCGCGGGCCGGGAGCCGATGCCGGCTCGTCAGGAAAGAGCCGCGGCTCGCTGGGCTGACGCGCGCCGACCGACCGGTCGTCCGGGCGCTCGGCGGTGCGTGGCACGAAAAGCAGCGAATCGCTTCCCGCCGCCTCACCGGCCGGCGCCTCGCTGAATGACGTCTCGGCCGGCGGCGTCTCGGCCGGCGGCGTCTCGGCCGGCGTCTCGGCCGGTGGCGTCTCTGCCGGGCGGCCCTTGATCAATTGCGGCTCCGAGGCCGCCGGCGCCCCGTGTGCCACCGCCTCGGCTGCGGCGTTGCGCGCACGGGTTCGACTTACGATGTAGCTGATTGCCGGCGGCGAGCAGTCATAGGTACGGGCAATGCTTGCAAGCGTTTCGCCGGCCTCGTATCGCGTGATGATCGACGGCCAATCCTGTTGGGGGATTTTCCCTCTTTTACTCGACTTCTCCATCTCAAGGACCTTCGGCTGCAGAACTTATGTTGTGTGTTCTCGGTTTCCTACTCGGAGCGTTCGAGCGCGATGCCAAGGCGGCATTGCCGAAAGTCTCGAAGCAGAAAATTCGGCGGCTAGAGTGAGGTTCCAACCGGCAGCTTGCCGAGTCCTAACGGGAGCACCGCAACCCGAGCCTGTTTTTCGGATACCGCACAATAGCGGCCAATAAGTCAACAGAGAAGCGATTTATTCGTTCCCGGCGCATTTCGCCGTCCGCCGCTTCGAAACCCGCCGCGCGGTCAGACCCGCACGATTTTCCCCGGGTTCATGATATTGTCCGGGTCGAGCGCCTTTTTGATCGTGCGCATGACGCTGACCGCCTCGCCATGTTCGGCGATCAGAAACTCCATCTTGCCGTAGCCGACGCCGTGCTCCCCGGTGCTGGTGCCCTCCATCGCCAATGCGCGGGCGACCATGCGGTCGTTCAGCCGGCTCGCTTCGGCGATTTCTTCCGGTCGATTCGGGTCGATCATAAAGACGAGGTGAAAATTGCCGTCGCCGACATGCCCGACCAGCGCCGATGGAACGGTCGATTCCGCGAGGTCCCGTTTCGTCTCGCGAATACATTCCGCGAGGCGCGAAATCGGCACGCAGACATCGGTCGCCCAGCCCTTCGAGCCCGGCCGCAGCGCGAGCGCTGCGTAATAGGCGTCATGGCGCGCCTGCCACAGTTTCGAGCGCGCCTCCGGCGTCGTCGCCCAGCGGAAATCGTCGCCGCCATGCTCGGCGGCGACGGCCTTCACCGTCTCGGCCTGCTCGGCGACGCCAGCCGGCGTGCCGTGGAACTCGAAAAACAACGTCGGCGCCACTTTGTGATCGAGCTTTGAATATTGGTTGATCGCGGCGATCTGCGCTTCGTCGAGCAGTTCGATCCGGGCAACCGGCACGCCGCTCTGGATCGTAAGGATCACGGTGTCGACGGCGGCCTCCAATGTCGGGAAGGCGCAGACCGCGGCCGAGATTGCTTCCGGGATACCGTAAAGGCGCACCGTCAGCTCGGTGATGACGCCGAGCGTGCCCTCCGAGCCGACGAAAAGGCGGGTCAGGTCGTAGCCGGCAGCCGATTTGCGGGCGCGGCGCGCAGTGCGGATGACACGACCGTCGGCCAATACCACGGTCAAGGACAGCACGTTCTCGCGCATGGTCCCGTAGCGCACGGCATTGGTGCCCGATGCGCGGGTCGCCGCCATGCCGCCGAGCGACGCATCGGCGCCGGGGTCGATCGGAAAGAACAAGCCGGTGTCGCGCAGATGCTCGTTGAGCTGCTTGCGCGTCACCCCGGCTTCGACGGTGGCGTCGAGGTCCTCGGCACTGACGCGCAGGATCCGGTTCATCTGTGTCATGTCGATGCAGACGCCGCCGGCCAGTGCCGCGACATGACCTTCGAGCGACGTGCCCGTGCCAAAAGCGATCACCGGAATCTTCCGATCGGCGCAAAGCCGAACGATCGCGGCGACTTCGTCGGTGGATTGAGCGAAAGCCACGGCATCGGGCGCATGCGCCGGATGATAGGATTCGTCCCTGCCGTGCTGGGCGCAGATTGCCGCCGAGGTCGATAGTCGCGCGCCCAGGAGTTGGCGGAGCGCCGCCAGCAGCGTTGCGTCGGGGGGCTCGCGGCGAAGGGCGGACATGGTCATGACGGCGGCCGAAAAAATCGCTGACGGCTTTCACAATTGAGCATTGCTTCGGCCCCCGCAACCCCGAAACGAACAGGGTTGGCGGCACGACATCGATCGTTCCGTCAGGGTGGGCTCAGCGTTATTTCCGGCCGAAAACGCGGACGCGTGCGCCGTTTCGTGTCGTTTTCCCGATTCGGGTTCAGCTCTCATTGAGCAAGCCTCCGTCAGACACTACGTTTTCGGAAACTGCAGCGGGTTCCGGAGGTCGCGATGGCGTTGGCAGCGGTCACGCTCGACGACAAATATGTTCTCGACCGGGGACGCGTCTATCTGACCGGGACCCAGGCGCTGGTCCGCCTGCCGATGCTGCAACGGCAGCGCGACGCGGCGGCCGGGCTCAACACTGGCTGTTTTATTTCGGGCTATCGCGGCTCGCCTCTGGGCGGGCTCGATCAGGCATTGTGGGGCGCACGCCGCTTCGTCGAAAAGAACCACATCCGCTTCCAGCCGGCGATCAACGAGGAACTCGGCGCCACCGCGATATGGGGCAGCCAGCAGCTCGGCCTGTTTCCCGGCGCCCAATACGACGGCGTCTTCGCCATGTGGTACGCCAAGGGGCCGGGCGTGGACCGCAGCGGCGACGCGCTGAAGCACGGCAATGCCGCCGGCTCGGCGCCGCATGGCGGGGTATTGCTGCTGGCCGGCGACGACCATACCTGCAAATCCTCGACGCTGCCGCACCAATCCGAATACGCCTTCATCGACGCCTGCATTCCGGTGCTGAACCCGTCCGGGGTGCAGGAGATCCTCGATCTCGGCCTCTATGGCTGGGCGATGTCGCGCTATTCCGGCTGCTGGATCGCCTTCAAGACGGTCGCCGAGACCGTCGACAGCTCGGCCTCGGTCGAGCTCGCGCCGGAGCGGATCGACATCGCCCTGCCCACCGATTTCGCGATGCCGCCGGGCGGGCTCAACATCCGCTGGCCCGACCAGCCGCTCGACCAGGAATACCGGCTGCACAAATACAAGCTCGACGCCGCCCTTGCCTTCGCCCGCGCCAACCGGCTCGACCATATCGTCATCGACAGCCCGCAGCCGCGCTTCGGCATCGTCACCACCGGCAAATCCTATCTCGATGTGCGCCAGGCGCTCGACGATCTCGGGATCGACGAGGCGCACGCCGCCGCGATCGGCCTTCGCCTGTACAAGGTCGCGCTGTCGTGGCCGCTCGAAGGCGAGGGCATCCGCCGTTTCGCCGCGGGCCTCGAAGAAATCCTCGTCGTCGAAGAAAAGCGCGGCGTCATCGAAACCCAGCTCAAGGAGCAGCTCTACAACGGCCGCGCGGATGGGCGCCCGCATGTCATCGGCAAGTTCGACGAGAACGGCGATTGGATATTGCCGTCGAACGGCGAACTGACGCCGGCGCAGATCGCGCGCGTGATCGCCCGGCGCGTCGCCCGGTTTCAGGCGTCGCCGCGCATCGCCGAGCGCCTGGCTTTGCTCGAAGCCAGGGAACGCCGGCTCGGCAGCAATGTCGTGCCGTTCGCGCGCACGCCCTATTTCTGTTCCGGCTGCCCGCACAACAGCTCGACCAAAGTCCCCGACGGCAGCCGCGCGCTCGCCGGCATCGGCTGTCATTACCTGGCCCAGTTCATGGACCGGTCGACCGCGACCTTCACCCAGATGGGCGGCGAGGGCGCGCCGTGGATCGGGCAGGCGCCGTTCACCGAGACCCGGCACGTCTTCGCCAATCTCGGCGACGGCACCTACACCCATTCGGGCGTGCTGGCGATCCGCGCCGCGGTCGCCGCCAAGGTCAACATCACCTACAAGCTCTTGTTCAACGACGCCGTGGCGATGACCGGCGGCCAGCCGATCGACGGCGGCTTGACCGTGCCGGTGCTGACCCGCCAGCTTGCGGCGGAGGGCGTCGGGCATATCGTCGTCGTCACCGACGAGCCCGGCAAATATCCGCCCGCGACCGATTTTGCGCGGGGCGCGACGGTGCGCCATCGCGACGACCTTGATGCCGTCCAGCGCGAATTGCGCGAGATGCCGGGCGTCACCGCGATCGTCTACGACCAGACCTGCGCCGCCGAAAAGCGCCGCCGCCGCAAACGCGGCCGTTTCCCGGACCCGGCCAAACGCGTCTTTATCAACGATCTGGTTTGCGAGGGCTGCGGCGATTGCTCAAAGACGTCGAACTGCGTTTCGGTGGTGCCGGTCGAAACCGAATTCGGGCGCAAGCGGGCGATCGACCAATCGAGCTGCAACAAGGATTATTCCTGCGTCGAGGGTTTCTGCCCGAGCTTTGTCACCGTGCATGGCGGCGGGCTCAAGAAACGCCCGGCCGGCGACCTCGCCGGGGACGGGCTGCCGGTGCTTCCCGAGCCTGCGCAGCCGGCTCTCGACGAACCCTACGGCATCCTCGTCACCGGCGTCGGCGGCACCGGCGTCGTCACGATCGGGGCATTGCTCGGCATGGCGGCGCATCTCGAAGGCAAGGGCTGCACGGTTCTCGACATGACCGGCCTGGCGCAGAAGGGCGGCGCCGTCTACAGCCATGTCCGCATCGCCCGCCGGCCGGATCAGATCCACGCGGTGCGCATCGCCGCGGGCGATGCCCGATTGCTGCTCGGCTGCGATCTGGTCGTCTCGGCCAGCGCCGAAGCGTTGTCGAAGCTGGAGCCCGGCCATAGCCGCGCGATCGTCAACAGCCACGAAATCATCACCGGCGATTTCACCCGCAACCCGGATCTGGTGTTTCCGACCGGCGCGCTGGAACGCAGCATCGCCGAGGCGGCCGGGCCGGACAACACCGAGTTTGTCGACGCGACCCGGCTCGCGACCGGCCTCTTCGGCGATTCGATCGCGAGCAACCTGTTCATGCTCGGCTATGCCTATCAGCGCGGATTGGTGCCGCTCACGGCTGAAGCGATCGAGCGCGCGATCGAATTGAACGGCGTCGCCGTCGAGTTCAACCGCGGCGCCTTGCGCTGGGGGCGGCGCGCGGCAATCGACCCGGCCCTCGTCGAAGCCCGCGCGACGCCACGCGCTGCGATCCCGCCGAGCCATCTTCTGTCGGAAACCCTCGATCGGATGATCGAGCGCCGCGTCGCCTTTTTGACCGACTATCAAGACGCCGCCTATGCGTCGCGCTATATGGCCGGCGTGCGGCGCGTCCGCGACGCCGAGGCCGCCTGCGTGCCCGGCACGACGGCGCTGACCCAGGCGGTCGCCCGCTCCCTCTTCAAGCTGATGGCGTACAAGGACGAATACGAAGTCGCCCGGCTTTATACCGAAACCGATTTCCTGAAGCGCGTCGCCGACCAGTTCGAGGGGCCGTACGAGCTGCGCCTTCACCTGGCGCCGCCCATTCTCGGCGATCGCGACCCCGAAACCGGGCATTTGCGCAAGCGCGAGTTCGGCCCGTGGATGCTGCGGGTCTTTCGGGTGCTGGCCAAGCTGCGCCGCCTGCGCGGCACCCGCTTCGACCTGTTCGCCCGCAGTGAGGAACGCCGCACCGAACGTCGGCTGATCGCAGAATACGAAACGCTGATCGACCGGCTCGTCGCCGAGCTGTCGCCGGCCAATCACCCGACCGCGGTCGAACTCGCGTCCTTGGCGCTCGAAATCCGCGGCTTCGGCCACGTCAAGGAGGCCAACCTCGCCCGCACCAAAGCGCAAGAAGCGGCCCTCCTCATCCACTTCCGCGCGACACCGCCATCGCCCGCGCTGGCGGCCGCCGAGTAATCAGCCGCCTTCCACGGGGAGGGCGACGAAGCGGGTGGTGCCGTCGCGCTCGACGCGGACGAGCAGGTTCTTGCGCCCGATCTTTTTGGCAGCGGCGGCTCTTTGCTCGACCTCTTCGGGACTGTCGGCCGGCTCGTGACCGATGGCGACGACGAGGTCGCCCGGCTGCAGCCCCTGCGCCGCTCCCATGCTGTTTGCCGGAACATCCGTGATGACGACGCCCTTCGCCGTCTCGGGCAATGAAAACTGCTTGCGCAGGTCGGGCGTCAGCTTCGCGAGCTTGAGACCGACGGTCTCGACGCTAGGTGGCGGTTTCGGCTTTGGCGGCTCGGGCGCCGCCGGCACCGGCCGGTTCGGGTTCAACTCGGCGACCTTGAGCGCGACCTCCTGCTGCTTGCCGTCGCGCCAGATCGACAATTTGACCGATTTCTCGGGCGGCGTTCCGGCCACCAGGAGTGGCAGCTGCCGGCTGCGCTCGATCGGCTTGCCGTCAAAATTCAGGATCACGTCTCCCGGCTGCAGTTTGGCCTGCGACGCCGGGCTCTCCGGATCGATCGCCGCGATCATCGCACCGCGGCCCTTGTCGAGCCCGACCGCTTCGGCGACCTCCCCGGAGACCGGCTGGATGTGCGCCCCGATCCAGCCGCGTTCGACCTTGCCGGTCGCTTTGAGCTGATCGATGATCGACCGGGCATAGGCCGCCGGGATCGCGAAGCCGATGCCGATCGAGCCGCCCGAGGGCGAGAAGATCGCAGTGTTGATCCCGATCACCTCGCCCGCGAGGCTGAACATCGGCCCGCCCGAATTGCCGCGGTTGATCGACGCGTCGGTCTGCAGAAAATCTTCATACGGACTGGAGTGGATGTCGCGCGCCGTGGCCGAGATGATCCCGGCCGTCACGGTCCCGCCGAGGCCGAAGGGGTTGCCGATCGCGAGCACCCAATCGCCGACCTTCGCCTTGGTCGAATCGCCCCAGCTCGCTGCCGGCAGCGGCGTCTTGGCGTCGACCTTCAGAAGCGCGAGGTCGCTGACCGCGTCGCGGCCGATTACCTGGGCCTTCAGGGTGGTGTCGTCGGACAAGGTCACATTGATCTGCTCGGCGTTGGCGATCACATGGTTGTTGGTGACGATGAGCCCGGAGGGATCGATGATGAAACCCGAGCCGAGCGAGGCAATCCGCGGTGTCGGCCCGTTAGGCCCGCCCAGCGCGCCCTTTTCGCCGAAAAAGTCGCGAAAAAACTCGTCGAGCGTCGACCCTGGGGACGGCGGCTGTGCCTCGGGCATGCCCTTGGACGGCGTCGCGGCGACCGCCTGGGTCGTCGATATGTTGACGACGACGCCGACCAGCCGCGCCGCCAAATGGGCGAAGACCTCCGAAAAAGGTGTCGTCTGCGGCGCCTCCGCACGGCTCGGCGCCGACGCGAGCAAACCCAGCGTCAACAGCGCCGCACGTGTCGTGCCCCCGCGGCTCCGGAATCTCACGAGCCGCCTCCTTCACCCGAACCGTCGTCGCTTCGCGCGGCGCCTGCGCCGCAGCAGATCCGATGCTGGTCTTTCCGCGGCGCTCGACATGAAATGGCGGCGGGCTCGACCAGACGGAACGGCGACGTGACGACGCAAGATCAAGTGGCGGCCGGCGAATTTCTGCGCGCCTTGTTCGATGCCGCCCTCGCCGCCGCCGACCCGTATCAGGCGATTGCGCAGCGGCTCCCGGCGGCGGTGCGCGGGCGCACGGTGGTGGCCGGGGCCGGCAAAGCGTCGGCGGCGATGGCGCGCGCCTTCGATACCCTGTGGCCGGGTCCGCTCGAAGGCCTCGTTCTCACGCGCTATGGTCATGCCGTCCCCT
The DNA here is from genome assembly GCA_963814865.1 of uncultured Alphaproteobacteria bacterium. Lineage (GTDB taxonomy): Bacteria > Pseudomonadota > Alphaproteobacteria > ATCC43930 > CGMCC-115725 > AP-15. The sequence goes on from CAWFEN010000014.1 coordinate 413,377, forward strand.
GCGAGCGCATCGAAATCGTCGAGGCGAGCCATCCCGTGCCGGACGATTCGGGCGTGCGGGCGGCGCGGCGCATCCTGGCGCTCGCCCGCGGCCTCGGACCCGACGACCAGCTCGTCTTCCTCGCTTCGGGCGGCGGGTCGGCGCTGCTGACCCTCCCCGCCCCCGGCCTCACCCTGGCCGACAAGCAACAGGTGACGCGGGCATTGCTGCGCTCGGGCGCGACCATCGCCGAGATCAATGCCGTGCGCAAGCACCTCTCCGCGATCAAGGGCGGCCGGCTCGCCGCCGCTGCGGCGCCGGCCCGGATCGTCACCCTGGCGATCTCCGACGTTCCCGGCGACGATCCGGCGGTCATCGCCTCGGGGCCGACGGTGCCGGACGCGACCACCTTTGCCGATGCCCGCGCGGTGCTGGCAAAATACCGCATCGGCGAGCCCGCCGCGGTCATGGCGCATCTCGCAGCAGCGGCGGCGGAGACGCCGAAGCGCGAGGACCCGATCTTTGCGCGCACCCAGTTCGAGCTCGTCGCGAGCCCGCAGGAATCGCTGCGCGCCGCCGCCGAGGCGGCATTGCGGCGAAACATCGCGCCGATCGTGCTGAGCGACCGGATCGAGGGCGAAGCCCGCGAGGTGGCGCGGGTGCACGCGGCGATCGCCTTGCAGCTACGCGCCGGGCAATTTCGCGCCGGCGACCGCGTCGTCTTGCCCCCCGCGGTGCTGCTGTCGGGCGGCGAGACGACCGTCACCGTCACGGGCAAGGGCCGCGGCGGGCGCAATGCCGAGTTTCTGCTCGCCCTCGCGGTGGCGCTCGACGGCACCCCGGGCATCTCGGCGCTCGCCTGCGACACCGACGGCATCGATGGCACCGAAGCCAATGCCGGAGCGATCCTCTATCCGGACAGCATGGCACGGGCCGCCGCCCGCGGGATCGCTGGTGCCGCAGCCCTTGCCGACAATGACGGCTACGGGTTCTTTGCCGCTCTCGGCGATCTCGTCGTGACCGGCCCGACATTGACCAACGTCAATGATTTCCGGGCGATCCTGGTCGTCGCGTAGCAGGGCTAACGCAGGGAGACGCAGATGCGGCATCGGCGCAGCGCAAAGATCGTCGCGACCCTCGGGCCGTCGAGCTCGAGTTTCGACCTGATCCGCGCGTTGTTCGAAGCCGGCGTCGATGTCTTCCGGCTCAATTTCAGCCACGGGACGCATGAGGAGCACGACGCCCGCTTCCAGGCGATCCGGCGGGTGGAAAGCTCGGCTGGGCGGCCGATCGGCGTCCTCGCCGATCTGCAAGGACCAAAGCTGCGGCTCGGCACCTTCGCCGAAGGCCGGATCGAGCTTGTCCCCGGCGCCCGATTCCGCCTCGACCTCGACCGGCACCCCGGCGACGAGACTCGCGCGCCGCTGCCGCATCCCGAGATTTTCGAAGCGATCCAGCCGGGGACGGAGCTGCTGCTCGACGACGGCAAGATACGGCTCCAAGTCGAGACCTGCGGTGCCGGCTCGGTCGAGACCCGGTGTCTGGTCGGCGGATCCCTGTCCAACCGCAAGGGGGTCAACGTGCCGAACGCGGTGCTGCCGCTGTCGGCGATCACCGCGAAGGACCGCGCCGATCTCGCCTTCGCCCTCGATCGCGGCGCCGATTGGATCGCGTTCTCGTTTGTCCAGCGCCCGGACGACGTGGCCGAAGGGCGCAAGCTCGTCGCCGGCCGGGCCGGGGTCATGGTCAAGCTCGAAAAGCCGTCGGCGATCCATCATCTTGCCGAGATCATCGAGCTGGCCGACGGGTTGATGGTGGCGCGCGGCGATCTCGGCGTCGAGATGCCGCCCGAGGATGTGCCGAGCGTGCAGAAGCAGGTGGTCCATGCCTGCCGTCTCGCCGGCAAGCCGGTCGTCGTCGCCACCCAGATGCTCGAATCGATGATCCTCTCGCCGACCCCGACCCGCGCCGAAGCCTCCGATGTCGCCACCGCCGTCTATGAGGGCGCCGACGCGGTGATGCTGTCCGCCGAGACCGCCGCGGGGCATTACCCGGTCGAGGCAGTGGCGATGATGGACCGCATCGCCTGCCGGGTGCAGGAGGACCCGCTCTATTTCCCGATGCTCGAAAGTACGCGGATCGGGCACGAGCATACCGCGCCGGACGCGATCAGCGCCGCCGCCTGCCAGGTCGCCGACATGGTCGGCGCGGCGGCGATCGTGTCCTACACGACGTCGGGCGCGACCGCACTGCGGGCCGCGCGCGAACGCCCGGCGGCGCCGATCCTGGTGCTGACCTCGAACCTCGGCACCGCCCGCCGGCTCGCCGTGTTGTGGGGCGCGCATTGCGTGCACACCAGCGACGTCAAAAGCTTTGCCGACATGGTGCAAAAGGCGGTGCGCATCGCCCATCGCGAAGGGATCGCCCAGCCCGGCCAGCGCGTCGTCGTCACCGCCGGGGTTCCGTTCGGCACCCCCGGCGCCACCAACGTGCTGCGCATCGCCTGGGTCGACCGCTGACCGCATGGCCTCGGCATCGCGCGGGGCCGTCTATGCCGCGCCTACCGGGGATAGACCTGGATGCTGCCGGCTACCGCATCGGCAACATGCTCCTTGGTGATCACTCCTCGCACGTCGCCCGGCCTCGGCAAGCGAAAGCGGCGGCCCTCCGAGCGCACCACGATGGCCATGACGGCTTGCTTTCGCCACATCCGCGCAATGACGTCGAACGCGACGTCGTTCTCGCGGACGAGCGTGAAGTTGCGCGCCGCGACATCGCCGAGGGTGATGCCGGTCTCGAGCCCGGCAAGGCCGTGCCTGAGGCCGGTATTGATGCGCACCACGCCGGCGATGCGGTCGCCCCTGGTGACCACGACATGGCGCATCGCGCCGTGGTGGTCGGGCCGCCTGAGAAAGGCGTCGAGGCCGATCTCGGCGGGCACGGTCAGAAAATCCCGTTCCATGACCTCTTTCGCGCTACGCACCAGAAACATGTTGGCTTGCAGCGCCTTCGGGATCACGTGCCCGCGCCGGGTCAGCTTGAGCGTGTAGATGTTTTCGCGCGACAACAGCCGGCGAACGCCAAGCGCGACGGCGACCGCAAGGATCATCGGCAGGACGATGGCGTAGTCGCGGGTCATCTCGAAGATCATCGTCACCGCGGTCATCGCCGCACCGGTCCCGCCGCCGACCATGGCGCCCATGCCGACCATCGCAAAAGCCGGCAGATTGATCGGCAACGCCGGCGCGACGATCGAGACCAACCCGGCGAAGGCGCCGCCGAGCGTCGCGCCCATGAACAGGGATGGCGAAAAGATCCCCCCCGATGATCCCGAGCCGAGGCTGAGCGAAGTCGCCGCGAGCTTACCGGCGAACAGCAAGGCGAGCAGGCCCGTAGCGGCCAGCTGGCCGGTCAGAACCGCCTGAATCGTGGCGTAGCCGACCCCTTCTACGAAGTAATGCCCGAATGTTTTGTGGAACCAATAGATCAGCACGCCGATCAGCAGCATGCCGAGACAGTGACGCAGGTAGCGGCCGGGGATTCGGTCGAACAGGTCCTCGAGCGTGTACATGACGCGGATGAAGCCGGCCGCCGCAATCCCGACGACGCAGCCGAGCGCCAAATAGAGCAGGAGGATCAGCGCGGCCGCCGCCGGGTCGGCGGGGAGCGCGACGATCGCCGGCACCTGGAACGAGGGATGCGCACCAAAGAACAGGCGCCCGATGAACGTCGCCGTTCCGGTGGCGACGGCGACCGGCAGAAAGGTGTTGACGCTGACCTCGGGCAACATCAGCTCGATCGCGAACAGCACGCCGCCGATCGGGGTGTTGAAGGTCGCCGCAATGCCGGCACCGGCGCCGGCGGCGACCAGGACGATGCGCTGCGCCGGGTTCATTCGGATCAGCTGACCGAGGGTCGAGCCGAAAGACGAGCCGATCTGGACGATCGGGCCTTCGCGCCCGACCGAGGCACCGCTGCCGATGGCGATGGCCGAAGCGAGCGATTTGACGACGGCCACCACCGGGCGGATCACGCCGCCGCCATAGTAGATCGCGTCCATGACCTCCGGGACGCCGTGTCCCTTGGCCTCGGGCGCGAAGTTTACGACGAGGAAGGTGACAATGATTGCGCCGGCGACCGGAACCAGGATCACCAGCGGCCCCCATGGGCTCGCCGGAGTGAACAGGTTCGCGTCGTATGAAAACGCTACGGTCCTCAAGAAGAAAAGGTTGTGGATCAAGCCGATGAGCTCGCGGAAAACGAATGCTCCAAAGCCGCTGACCACCCCGACCGCGAAACCGAGAAGCGACATGCGGATCAACCCGAACGGGGACGGGCCGACGCGCCAGCCGGGGAGCGGACGCGAAGGCGGGTTTGGTCCCGGTCCGGATGCTGGTGACCCGGCGGCTCGGGCTACGGCGTCGATGTCGTCCGCCAAGAATCTCTCCCCCGCGGGCAATTTGTCTGCGCAATAGAAACATGCTACATCGGCCGCCGATTGCCAAAGGCGGTACGGCGGCTGGTCGGCTTTGCCGCAGGCACGGCCGGTCGAACAATCTTGTCGTCGGCTTCATGGATCTTTCGGTCGTCATTCCCGTCAGGAACGAGGTCGAGAACATCGCGCCGCTCGTCGCCGAGATCAGAACGGCGCTCGATGGTTTGGCCGCGTACGAGATTCTTTATGTCGATGACGGCAGCACCGATGCGACCGCTGCCGAGATCGCGCGGCTAGCCGCGGACATGCCGAATCTGCGGCTGCTTCGCCATGTCCGAAGCTACGGACAGAGCGCGGCGATCCGCACCGGGGTCAGGGCGGCGAACGGAGCCTGGATCGCCACGCTCGACGGCGACGGCCAGAACGACCCGGCCGACCTCCCGCAATTGTGGCGCCTCGCCCGCGCCGCGCCGGCGGACCCGCCGCTGCTGATCGCCGGCCGTCGCCGCAACCGCCGGGACAGCTGGTCGAAGCGGACGGCTTCGCGAATTGCCAATGCGGTGCGGACCCGGCTGCTCGGCGACGCCACCCCGGACACCGGCTGCGGCTTGAAGCTCTTTCCGCGCGCGCTGTTTCTCGATCTGCCCGATTTCGACCACATGCATCGGTTCCTGCCGGCCCTGGTGCTGCGCGCAGGCGGAACCGTGCGCTCGGTGCCGGTCAATCACCGGCCGCGCGGCGGCGGTGCATCGAAATACGGCATCTTCGACCGGCTCGGTGTCGGGCTCGTCGATCTGTGCGGCGTGTGGTGGCTGCAGCGCCGCGGCATCCGTCCGCAGCTCGTCGGCGATGCGCCGGTCGAAGCAGAGGTCAATGCGCCGGCAGGTCCGCCTCCGCCGACCGTCCCGGTCTGGCGATGAGGGTCAACGGGAGAGGGGCGGCGCGGCTCGATCTGCCATCCGCCGGCTGGCGCCACGCGGCACGGCTCATCGTGCTTGCGCTGCTCGTGGCCGGGGTCATCGCTGCCTGGCGCTGGCGGGCCGCTCTCGATCCGGCCGCCATCGGCGCGATGATCGAGCGTTATCCGGCGGTGCCTCTGGTATTTCTCTGCGTCCATGTCGCGGCCAGCGTGCTGTTCGTGCCGCGCGCTTTGCTGGCGATCGCTGCCGGGCTGCTGTTCGGCATGGGCTGGGGCATCGTCTGGGCGGCGATCGGCAGCGTCGTCGGCGGGGTCGCGGGATTTCTCGTCGCGCGCTACATCAATTCCGGCCTCGTCGACCTTGACCGCAGCGCCCGCCTGCGGCCGATTCTGGCCTGGGTCGAGCGCGGCGGCTGGCGCGCGGTCGCGGTGCTGCGGCTGATCCCGGTGATGCCGCACAGCCCCGCCAATTACGCGCTCGGGCTGACGCGTGTGCCGCTCTGGGCTTTCGCGTTCGGGTCGCTCGCCGGGCAGCTGCCGATGACGATCGCCTATGTCGATCTCGGCGCTGCCGGCGAGCGGCTGGCGATCGGCAGCGCCGACTGGCTGGCGCCCACCCTGATCGGCGCCGCAGCGCTCGCGCTGTCGCTGCTGATCCCGGCAATCGCCCGCCAACGAACCCGCTAGCGGTGGCGGTCGAGGGTGGGTTTTGCCGTCCTCGGGCGCGCACCCGCAACAACTCGCGGCACCATGACCTTTTCACCGGCCGGCATCAGCCGGGCCTTCTTCTGACGTTCCTGCGGTTCCCGAGGACCGGCAACGCTTCCGCAGCTTCCGTGGCCGCGACCCTCGCCGAATGCAACAGCTGTTGAAAGCGGGCAGCTAAGCGATGATGTCCGGCAACAGCTCGCTTTCGATTTTCGAGATCTGGTCCTTGAGCAGGAGCTTGCGCTTTTTCAGGCGCTGCAGCTGGAGCTGGTCGAACGGGGCCCGCTCGGCGAGCCGGGCGATTACATCGTCGAGATCGCGATGCTCGGTCTTGAGCACGGCGAGCCTTGCCCTCAGGGCTTCGGCATCGAGGTCCATGGCGGATGACCCGAGATTTCGCGCTTATTATACCATCGCCGCGGTGGGCAGCGACATGACCAAGCGAAGCGGCTTGACGACCGGCGCCGGCGCGGCGCCGGACGGTGCGGCATTGTGGCGCTTCTCGCTGGCGTTCTACGCATGCCCCGGCGTCGCCGAGGCGCTGCTCGCATTGCAGGACTGCCGGGGTCTCGACGTCAATCTGATCCTGTTCGGGCTGTGGCTTGGCCTGTCGGGGCGCCCGCCGCTTACCGGCACGGCGCTCGCTGCCGCCGATCGGGCGATCGACCCGCTCCGGGCCGAAATCGTCGAGCCGTTGCGGCGGCTGCGTCGCCGGCTCAAACCCAGCGGCGATTCCGATGTTCAGCGCTTGCGCGATGGCGTCAAGGCCATCGAGCTCGCAGCCGAGGAAGCCATCCAGCATCGGCTCGCGGCGGGCGCCGGACCGTCCGCCGAGACCGATCCCGCGGCATGCCTCGTCGGTGCCTACGCCAACCTCGCCCTCTGTCTCGGCCGCGAAGCCGGCCGCAGCGCCGAGGCGACCGCAATTCGCGACGCGCTCAAAGCGTTCGCGTGCACTGCATCGGAGTTGCGGACCGCTCCACGACGACACCCTCTGTAAAATTCTCGGTTGCGACATATTTTCGTCACGAAGGGCCGGCGATCCCTTGGCGAGCTGGTGCCGCCGGCATTACCTTCGGCCGCAATCATCGTCTGGCAGGAGGAGGAGGAATGTCGCTGCAGGATCGCATCGAGGAGCTGAGAGAAAAGCACGCTGCCCTTGAACGCGCCATCGACGAGGAGAACCGACATCCGCTCCCGAACCAGGATGCGATCTCCGATCTGAAGCGACAGAAGCTGCGCATCAAGGACGAACTTTTCCAGCTCGAAAAACATTAACCCTCGACCGCCGGCGACGCAGGCCCCTCATATGGCCGCTTTGGCGAGCGCGCGCAGCGGATGCGAAACTACCTCGATCAATAGCTTGCGGCCGTTGAGGTCGGAGCAACGGCGCGCCGGGAAAGCTCGTTCCTGATCCATCGGCGGCAAGACCAGCGCCGACGGAGGTTACGGCACGGAGTATTCGATCGCCCGGATCGCTGCTCGGGAAGTCGTCGAACGGTCGGCATAATGGCGATTACGCCGCTTTGGACAGTGAGAACGCGACGGCGCAGCAACACCAACATGTCGAATCGGCTCCCCGCATTCGGGAAAGTGGAGCCATGTCCTTCCGAACAGTCGACATCGATTTCGACGTCCACAGGTGTATCGAAAACGAGCGGCGGCTGCGGGACGGGACCGGCAAAGTTGCCGCCGATGGATGGGGCGAACCTCGGCTCGCAGCTTGACCTCGATACGCAGGAGGGGCGAGAGTTGGCGTCGGAACCGGCCGTTGCGCTGTTCACGGATTGCCAGACCCGTGTCGGCAGGGCGACCGGCGGGTGTCTCCTATGAAGAAAGGCCCCATCGTGAGCATCGGAACCCTGCCTCTCGCCCGCTTCACCGTCCTCGACCTGACCCATGCGCGCGCCGGGCCGACCGCGGTGCGCCAGCTCGCCGATTGGGGGGCCAAGGTGATCAAGATCGAGCGGCGCGGCGACGACGGCCGCGACGTGACCGGCTCGCGGCGCGAAGGGTTCGATTTCCAGAACCTCCATCGCAACAAGCGCAGCCTGACCCTCGATCTAAAAAACAAGGACGGGCTCGCGATCTTCATGAAGATGGCCGAAAAGGCCGATGTCATCGTCGAGAATTTCCGCTCGACGGTAAAGCACCGTCTCGGCGTCGATTATGAGAGCGTCAAAAAGATCAACCCGCGCATCGTCTATGGCAGCATCTCCGGCTTCGGCCAGACCGGGCCTTACGCCAAGCGGCCGGGCGTCGACCAGATCGCCCAGGGCATGGGCGGGCTGATGTCGATCACCGGATTTCCGGGGCAGGGGCCGGTGCGGGTCGGCATCCCGATCGACGATCTCTGCGCCGGGCTGCTGCTGGCGCAGGGGATTCTGATGGCGCTGCTCGAGCGCGAGGCGTCGGGCGAGGGGCAGTGGGTTCATACCTCGTTGCTGGAGGCGCAGATCTTCATGCTCGACTTCCAGGCGTCGCGCTGGCTGATGGCCGGCGAGGTCGCCAAGCAGGCCGGCAACGACCACCCGACCGGCATCCCGACCGGGCTGTTCCCGACCGCGGATGGGCAGATCAACATCGCCGCCTCGGGCGACCACATGTTCCGCCGCTTCTGCGAGGCGGCCGACGCAATGGCACTGCTCGACGACCCCGATTACGCGACCGGCCCGCAGCGTTCGAAAAATAGGAAGGCGCTCAACGAGCGGATCGCTGAAATCACCAAAAAGCGCCCGAGCGCCTATTGGGTCGAGCTGATGAACGAGGTCGGCGTGCCGTGCGGGCCGCTCTACACGATCGACCAGACCTTTGCCGACCCGCAGGTGCAGCACCTCGAAATGGCGCGGCCGATCGACCATCCGAAGCTCGGCCCGATCAAGGTGGTAGGGCAGGCGATCAACATGACGCGCACGCCCGAACCGGAAAAGCTGCGCCCGACCCCCGGTCTCGGCCAGCACACCGAGGAGGTCCTGCTGGACCTCGGCTACAGCGCCGCGGCGATTGCCGATCTGCGTGCCCGCGAGGTGGTCTGACGGCGCGAAGACACGCTCGCTGCCGCAACACCGTGGCTGTTCGGCGCAACGGCTTCTCCACTGCGTTCGTCGCGTTGGCGTAGCCGGTCGGCCTGCGCAGCCGCCGCGGCGGGCACCCTTGTTGTCGCTTGGCTGCCATGCAGTCCGGAAATTCCCGGCGAGCGCGGGTGCGTGCGCATCCATGATCTGTCAGACTGCACCGGCTCAGCGAGGAGGGGGCAAACATGCCGTTCGCCTTCAATGGACGCGCCACCAGGAATTTCCTGGCCCTTCTGGTGCTGATGCACTTCATCCTGTTTATCGACCGCGTCAACCTGGCCGCCGCCGCACCGGTGATGCAGAAGGACCTGGGCCTCAGCAATATCGCGCTCGGCATCGCCTTCTCGGCCTTCAACTACGCCTATGCGCCGTTTCAGCTGATCGGGGGCTGGTTTGCCGACCGCTTCGGCGCGCGGCGCACGCTGACGGTCTGCGGTCTCGCGTGGTCGGTGACGACGATCGTGACCGGGGCGGTGACCGGGCTTGCTTCGCTGTTTGCGGTGCGCCTGGTGCTCGGCATGGGGGAGGGCGCCACCTTGCCGGCGGCGACCCGCGCGCTCTCGAAATGGACCCCGCTCGCGTCGCGCGGCACCGCGGTCGGCATCACCCATGCTGCCGGGCGTCTGGGTGCTGGAGCGTCGGCGCCGATCGTCGCCTTCCTGATTATCTGGTTCTCCTGGCGTTTTTCGTTCGTCGCGCTTGGCGTCTTGTCGGCGGTTTGGGCAGCCCTGTGGTGGTGGTATTTCCGCGAGGATCCGCGCCGGCATCCCGCCATCACCAGCGCCGAGCTGGCCGCGTTGCCGGCCGCCGATCCCGAAAGGCGGCTCGGTTCCGGTCCGGTGCCGTGGCGGCGGCTGGTTCCCCGCGTGGCGCCGTTGATGATCATCTACTTCTGCCAGGGCTGGACCGGCTGGCTGTATGTGACCTGGATGCCGTCCTTGTTCCAGAAAAACTACGGCCTCGATCTCAAGAAATCGTCGCTGTTTTACGCCGCGATGCTGTTATGCGCGATGTTCGCCGAGTTCCTCGGCGGCGTCGTCACCGATTATCTGCTGCGCCGCACCGGGAACCTGAAGATCGCGCGCTCGCTGCTGATCGCATTCAGCTGGACCCTCGTCGTGGCGGCGCTGGTGCCGGCAATACTCGTCCACGATCTGATTATCGGACTGGCCGGCTTCACGCTTGCGCTGTTCTTCCTGGGCTTTGCGATTGCGCCGCTGTGGACCGCGACGATGGACATCGCGCCGAATTACGCCGGCTCTTCGAGCGCGCTGATGAATGCCGCTGGCGCCGTCGCCGGCATATTGTCGCCGGTCGCGTTCGGCTGGATCCTTACGCGGACCGGCAGCTGGACGACACCGTTCGCCTTCTCCGTCGGTCTGTTGGTATTCGCCATCGTCATGACCCACTGGATTCGGCCCGACCGTCCGATCGCCGCGGCTCCGACTGTTGCCGGCCTGGCGATGGCGGGGGAATAGACGGCAACCGGAATGCCGGATGCGCGGCGCCGCCGGATCTGCCACATTGCACCGACCAATGAGGAGCACAAACCCGTCATGCTCGACCAGCCTTTGACCAGCAAGATGATCGCCCGGAAGGACGGTGCGGTCGGCCATCTGATCTTCAACAATCCGGCGCGGCATAATGCGGTCTCGCTCGAAATGTGGCAGGCGGTGGCGCAGATCATCGATGATTTCGAGCGCGACGAGGCGGTCCGGGTCATCGTCGTCAGCGGCGCCGGCGGGCGCGCCTTCGTTTCCGGCGCCGACATCTCCGAATTCAAGGAAAAGCGCGCCTCGGAGGCGGCGGCCGCGGCCTACAGCAGGATCTCGGAAGGGGCGCGGCACCGGCTGCAGGACACCTTGAAGCCGACGATCGCGATGATCCGCGGCTATTGCATCGGCGGCGGCGTCGGCACCGCCTTGGCCTGCGATCTGCGGATCGCCGCCGAGGGCTCGAAATTCGGCGTTCCGGCGGCCAAGCTCGGGCTCGGCTATGCCTATGACGGCATCAAGAAATTGACCGATCTGGTCGGCCCGGCCTGTGCGCGCGAGATCTTTTACACCGCGCGCCAGTTCACCGCCGAAGAGGCGCTGCGCATGGGCCTCGTCAACCAGGTCGTGCCCGCCGACACGCTCGAAAGCTATGTCGACGACTATTGCGCGATGATCGCAGCGAACGCGCCGTTGACCGTGCGCTCGGCCAAGGTGAGCATTCGCGAGGCGCTGAAGGACGAATCGGCGCGCGACCTTGCGCTGTGCAAGCGTCTGGTCGACGAATGCTTCGCCAGCGAGGATTACGCCGAAGGCCGCACCGCCTTCATGGAAAAGCGCAAGCCCGCGTTCAAGGGGCGGTAGAGACGCTGCCCGCCAGATTGCTTCGTCGCTGCGCTCCCCCCACAATGACATGGCCGTTCGGCGTCGCGAACCATGAAACTCCCCGCCCACGGCCGCTACGACTACGTGCCGATCCACAAGCGGCCGCAATACGAATGGCCCGAGGGCGCGCGGCTGGCCGTCACCTTCAACAACAACATTGAGCATTTCGCGTTCGGGACCGGCCTCGGCAGCGATTCGACTGGCGCACCCTCGCCCCAGAGCCAGCGCAATTACGCCTGGCGCGATTACGGCAACCGGGTCGGCCTGTGGCATTACCTCGATCTGCTCGACGAATTCGGGCTGCCGGGCGCGCACAACGTCAATTCGGCGGCGCTCGAAGCCTGTCCCGACATCGTCGAGCGGCTGAACGCGCGCGGCGACGAATATGTCGGCCATGGCCGCACCAATTCCGAGCGCCAGGATGTGCTGTGGGAAGAGGACGAGGCGCGGCTGATCGCCGAATGCACCGCGGTGGTGACGCGCCTCTCCGGCAAGCCGCCCGAGGGTTGGCTCGGCCCCTATATCGCCGAGAGCGCGGTCACGCTGGATTTGTTGAAGGAGGCCGGCTACCGCTATGTCATGGATTGGGCGCTCGACGACCAGCCGATCTGGCTGCGCACGCGCGCCGGGCCGATCCTGTCGGTGCCCTATCCGCTCGAGCTCAACGATTCGCCTTCGCTGGTTTTTCGCCGCCATACCGGACGCCAATTCGCCGAGATGATCGTCGACCAGTTCGACGAGATGCTCGAACAATCGAAGAAATACCCGCTGGTTTTCGCCGTCGCGGTGCACCCTTTCATCATCGGCCAGCCGTTTCGGCTGCGCGCGTTCCGCGGTGCGGTCCGCCACATCCTCGGACACCGCGATGCGCTGTGGATCACGACACCCGGCGAGATCGCGCGCTTTTGCGCAAGCTTGCCAAAGGGCATCGTTCCCGGATCGGATTGAGTTTGGCGCCCGGTGTGTCCCCGACCCTCACCGGCTCCGGCGCCGGCCGCTCATTCGGCGGCGGCGCGATGCGGCCGCTGCCGGCGCAATTCGGCGACCCGCGCGCGGGTATAAAGATCGGTCCAGTTCGACAATGCGAAATCGGTGACCTGGCGCGGATCGTAGGCGCGCTCGGCGATGCGGATTTCCTTGCCGGCGATGTAGACGGCGCGGATCCGGCTGCGGTCCTGAAGCACCCGGAGATCGGCGAGCGGCGAGGCGGCGAGCGCCACGAAATCGGCGGCGCGGCCCGGCTCCAGCACGCCGATGCGGTCCCCGCCGGTCATGAACCGGGCATTGACCTCGGTTGCCGTGCGCAATGCCGCGGCGGGCGTGAAGCCGAGATCCTCGACATAGAGCTCGAGCTCGCGCGCATGCCATTCGCCGTAAGGCGTCACGGCAAAGCCGGTATCGGTACCGGTCATCATCGGCACGCCGGCGGCGCGCGCTTTTTTCCAATTGACGCAGCCGATTTCGTATTCGCGCTGGGCATGAACGGGACGACCCTTGAGGTAGGCGGGCTCGTGCGGCTGGGTGAAGTCGATCGTGTTGCGCGGGTGGGTCAGAGTAGGACAGATTGCGCTCCCGGTCTCCAGCATTGCGGCAATGCATTCGCCGTCGAGATGGTTCGCGTGAAAGATCAGGTCGACGCCGCTGCGCGCGGCATAGAGCGTCGCCTCGCGGCCGCGGGCATGCGCCACCGCCTTTTTGCCGAGGCGGTGGATCTCGCGCACCATGATCTCGGTTTCTTCCTGGTTGAAGGCGGCGACGAGCTCGCCATTGTCGCGGCGCTGAATGCCGTCGAGGGCGATTTTGAGGCAATCGACGCCGTCCTTGACCTGACGGCGGATCTCCTCGACCGCTTCGGCGTTGGTAGTAACGAGCTTGCCGATAGAGGTTTCGGGCGCGCCGATCCAAGTCGGGTACCAGTCGGTCAGACCCTGATGTGTCGTCAGATACCGTCCCGCCGCCATCACCCGCGGCCCGTCAAACAAGCCAGCCCGGATCGCATTGCGGATCGACAGGCTGATCTGCCCGGCGTCGCCAGGCGAGCAGAGCGCGGTGAAACCGGCCGCGGCAACCTGCTGTGCGAAGAACATGCCGCGCAGCGCGCGGAATTCGAGCGGGCCGTAGAGATCGATGTCCTCCTCGCTCTTGGCGTTGCCGTAGGCGAGATGGGTGTGCAAATCGATCAGCCCGGGCATGACGAAACAATCCGAATGATCGATCATGCGGTCATCGCGGGCGCGGCGCGGCGCGTCGGCCTCAGCCCCGACATAATCGAGCGTGCCGTCGTCGAGGAAGACCAGCGTCGCGCCGGTGCAGGCGTCGTCCTCGCGCCCGGTGAAAAGCTGGCCGCAGCGTACAAACGTCCTCATTGCCCTCGACTCCTAGACCCTGCACTGCGACGGCATGCTAGCACAGGCCAGCGGCAGCGGACATCACCGGCATGGTCGAAGACCTGAGGCGTTCCTCGCTCCGTCCCGCTCGCCTGGCACCGATCCCATGAACTCTTCTCCGCCTTTCCGTGCCCCGGCAGAAATGGCGCGGCTGATCCGCGAGAAAGATTGGGCGGCGACGCCGCTCGGCCATGTCGAGACCTGGCCGCAATCGCTGAAGCTGAGCCTTGCGATGATCCTGGCTTCGGGCTTCCCGATGGCGTTGCGCTGGGGCCCCGAACTCGTCCTGATCTATAACGACGCCTACCGGCCAATTCTTCGCGACAAGCATCCCGGCGCGCTGGGCCAGCCGCTGCGCGAGGTCTGGTGGGAGGTCTATCCCGAGCTCGGACCCCTCAACGAGGCAATTTTGCGCGGCGAGCGCGGCGCCTTCTTTGCCGAAGATCACCCCTGGACCGTGCAGCGCGAGGGCGCAACCGTCGAGGCGGCGCGGTTCACGATCGGCTACAGCCCGATCCCCGACGAAACCGCCGCGAACGGCATCGGCGGCATCCTGACCACCTGCATCGAGACCACGGGCCGCGTTCGCAAAGAAGAGGCGCTGCGGATCCTGAACGACACGCTGGGAGCGGCGGTTGCCCAGCGGACCCGCGAGCGAGACCGCATTTGGCAAATCTCCGAACACCTGTTCGGCGTCTCCAACTTCGACGGCTATTTGGTCAGCGTCAATCCGGCTTGGACCGCGCTCCTCGGATGGAGCGAGGACGAAATCAGGAAGATGCACGTCAGCGAGCTGCGCCATCCGGACGACGCGGCGCCTTCGCTGGCCGGCCGTGCGCGGCTCGCCGCCGGCGTATCGACGGTGCGGATGGAGAACCGGTTTCGCCACAAGGACGGCTCATGGCGGTGGATCGCGTGGACCATGACGGCCGAGCAGGGCCTGATCTATCTGATCGGCCGCCACGTGACTGCCGAGAAGGAGGCCGCCGAGGCGTTGCGCGAAAGCGAGCGGATGTTCCGCCTGTTCGCGGCCGGCGTCACCGATTATGCGCTGATGAGGCTCTCCCCGCATGGGATCGTCTCGAGCTGGAACGCCGGCGCCGAGCGGATCAAGGGCTATTCCGATCATGAGATCCTCGGACGGCATTTCTCGCGCTTCTACACCGCCGCGGAGCGGGCGGCCGGCATTCCGCAAAAGGCTCTCGCCGCCGCGGCGCGGTCTGGCACCTATCAGGCCGAAGGCTGGCGCGTCCGCAAGGACGGATCTCTGTTCTTCGCGAGCGTCGTGATCGACGCGATTCATGACGAAACCGGCAGCCTGCTCGGCTTTGCCAAGATCACGCGTGATATCACCGAGCGCCGCGACGCCGAGGCCAGGCTGCAGCAGGCGCAGGAGCGGCTCCTTCAGTCGCAGAAGATGGAGGCGCTCGGCCAGCTGACAGGCGGCATCGCCCATGATTTCAACAATATGCTGATGGTGGTCAGCGGCAACGCCGAGGCGTTGCGGCGGCGGCTGACCTGTCCGGCCGATCTGCGGGCGATCGAGGCGATCGGGCGCGCGGCGGCGCATGGCGGCAACCTCACCCGACAGCTCCTGACTTTCTCGCGCCGTCAGGCCCTCAACCCAACGCTCATCAATCTGCAACATCGCCTTACCGCGTTTCACGACGTGCTCGCCAGCTCGGCGCGCGGCGACATTACGCTCGCCATCGATATCCGGCAGACGGTCTGGCCGGTCGCCGTCGACATCGCCGAACTCGAGCTGGCGCTGGTCAATCTCGCCGTCAACGCACGCGACGCCATGCCCGAAGGCGGGACGATGAGGATATCGGCCGAGAACGTCCGACTGTCGGCGGACGATACGCCGGAAGGGCTGCGCGGCGATTTTGTCGCGCTGACCGTGGCCGATACGGGCTGCGGGATCGAAACGGTTCAGCTCGGCAAAGTCTTCGAGCCGTTTTTCACGACCAAGCAGCCGGGCGGAGGAACCGGGCTTGGCTTGTCGCAAGTCTATGGTTTCGGCCGGCAATCGGGAGGAACCGCGGTTATCTCGAGCCAGGTGGGCAGCGGCACCGCGGTGACGATCTATCTGCCGCGCAACCGCCGCACGGCCGCCGATCCGTCAGCCGCGGGCGACGAGCCGCCGCACGGCAGCGAAGCAATCCTGCTGGTCGAGGACAATCCCGATGTCAAGGAAGTGGCCGGCATGCTGCTCGGCGAGCTCGGCTACCGCGTGATGCATGTCGATAACGCATCGGCGGCACTGGCGACGCTGGCTTCGGGCGCGCCGGTCGATCTGGTGTTCAGCGACGTGGTCATGCCGGGGGAGATCGACGGTCTCGCTTTGGCGCAGCGAGTCAAGGAACAATACCCGCGGGTCGCGGTGCTGTTGACGACCGGCTACACCAGGGCGGCGAATGCCGCGGAAGCCGGCGTTCCGATCCTGCGCAAGCCTTATCGGCTGGCGACCTTGGGGCGCGCGATCCGCCACGCCCTCGAAACGCGAGCATCCCCGGAAGGGAGAAGCGGCGATTGAGGCGGGTTCCGCCGCCTCACACCTGGTCGATCGAGCCGAAATCCCAGTCCTGGCCGGGCGGGTTCTCGCCGATGCGCAACGTCGTCTTGTCCGGAAAATGGTAGGGCGGCACGGGCAGGTTGTACGGCGCCGGCACCGATTTGAAGACCCGGCCCGCCAAATCGTATTTCGAGCCGTGGCACGGGCAGAAATAACCGCCGAGCCAATCGGGCGCAGGATTTGCCGGATCGGGGTTCGGGAAGAAATTCGGGATGCAGCCGAGATGGGTGCATACCCCGACCATGATCGCATATTTCGGATCGACCGAGCGATGCCAGTTCTCGACATAGGGCGGTTGCTGCGGCGCCTCTGAATTCGGATCGCTGAGCTGGCCGACGAGCTTTGGGTCCTGCAGCGTCTCGAGCAGCGCCGGCGTGCGATCGACGATGAAGATCGGCTTGCCGCGCCATTGGACGATGATCTGCTGGCCGGGCGCCACCTTGCTCAAATCGACGTCGACCGGCCCGCCGGCGGCGAGCACATCGGCCGCCGGGTTCATCGAATCGATGACCGCGACGGCGGTCGCGACGACGCCGACCGCCCCCATCGCACCGGCCACCAGGACCAGAAAATCGCGGCGCGTTTCCTCCGGCACGCCGCCATGCGCGGCGCTCAGGGCGGTCCGGGAATAAGCTTCATCGGTCATCGCGTGTTCCGTCACCATGCAAGCCGCTGTCGGGGCAAATCCATACCCGGCCCGAGACGCCCTGACCATAACCCTTTTCCGCGAACGAGCCGAAGCCTCCCGATCGCGGCCGGTGGTCGCACTGGCCGCGCGACGGCGGCGAATGGTAGGGTACCGCGGATGCACGGAATACCGGCGCCGTGGTCGGAAGACGCGAACTCGCGGTTTCGAAAGGCTGTGACATGAAGATCGCGCGCATCGAAAGCTTCATCCTCGGCACCGGCAGCTCGAAGGACCTGCTGTTCTGCCGGGTCGAGACCGAAAGCGGCCTCCACGGCTGGGGCGAAGCCTATGTCACCCACGGCAAGGAGACCGTCGTCGCCGAGATCATCCGGACCATGGCACCGCATGTGATCGGCCGCAGTGCCTTCAACATCCGCCACACCGGCCAGATCATGTTCGAGGACTTCGCGATCAAGCGCGGCTCGCCGGAATTGTTCTCGGCGTGGAGCGCGGTCGAGATCGCCTCCTGGGACATTCTCGGCAAGCACACCGGATTGCCGGTCTACAATCTGATCGGCGGCGCCTCGCGCGAACGGGTGCGCATCTACGCCAATGGCTGGTCGCGCGGTGCGACGATCGACGAAGGCGTCGAGCACGGGCTCGAAGTCAAGGCGATGGGTTTCACCGCCGCCAAATTCGATCCGTTCCCAGGCCCGTGGCGAACCTTCGTCGACCGCCGCGACGAGGATTTCGCGATCGACTATGTCAAGGCGATGCGGCAGGCGCTCGGCCCCGATTTCGAACTGCTGATCGAGGCGCATCGCCGCTTTGCCCCGTCGCACGCGATCCGCATCGGACACCGCCTGGCCGAGCTCGGCATCGACTGGTACGAGGAGCCGTGCCTGGCGGAGAATATCGACCTCGTCGCCGAGGTGCGGCGCGCGGTGCCGATCCCGATCGTCACCGGCGAGGCGCTCCATACCAAGGAAGCCTTTTTCGAATGCCTCGCCAAACGCGCCGCCGACATCCTGAACCCGGACATCTGCGTCGTCGGCGGCATCACCGCGATGCTCGACATCGCCGCAATGGCGCAGCCGCAGGCGGTGGTGATCGCGCCGCACAACTACAACAGCACCCTGGCCGGGCTCGCCGCGACCGTGCACCTCTCGGCAGTGATCCCGAATTTCCGCATTGCCGAGTATTTCGTGAATTTTCAGGATCTGTGCCGCGACATCGCCACCCGGTCATTGACGGTGCAGGATGGTTGGATCGACCTGCCGACCGCCCCCGGACTGGGCATCGACATCGATGTCGAAAAGCTGCGCGCCCACCCGCACCAGGAGGCGACGGCACACGGTTTCCGCCAATACTGGGAGGAATACCCGCGCAGAGGCTATACCCCGAGCCGCCGCGGATGAACGCGGCACCGCCGCCGCTCGCGCCACGACGGCCGCCGCAACACCCTGTCCGGCCTCACACCGCACGCATCACGGGACCTGGCCGAGCCAGACTATCCCCAGCTGGCCTGGCCGCCGACGGCCGTGATCGTGATGTGGCCCATCGTCGTATCGGCCTTGGCGCCATGCCAATGGCGTTCTCCGGCCTTGATGTGCACGACATCGCCCACATTGATCTCGTGTTTTTCGTGCTCCGTCGCCACCATGCCGGAGCCCGAGGTCACGACCAGGATCTGGTCGCAGGTATGGGTGTGCCAACCCGTGGTGCAGCCCTGGCTGAAGTTCACCACGCTGCAGTTGTAGTTCGTGGAGTCCCCAGGCTGAATGATGGTCTGACGGGACCGGGACACCGGCCCTGTCCACCCTTCGATCCGCTCCGCGCCTTCCACCGGCAGATCCGGTATGTCTTGAAGCGTGACCACCTTCATGATGTTTCTCCTCGTGTTGACGGCTATTAAGGCTACCCGAAAGCAGCGACAAATCCCACTGTATCACAGAGCGCCGCTGCCGTCGGGACGGGATCCTATTGGTTGCGCGGCCAGCCGTCACGCCACAGGAAATCAGGGCCAAGCTGGTCGAGGCTCGGGCAGCCGATCTGGCCCATGACCAGGTCGATCTCGCCGCTGAGGATCGAGATCGCCTTGTTGACGCCGGGAATGCCGCCGGCGGCGGCGCCGTAGAGCGTCGGGCGGCCCATGAAGACGAACTGCGCGCCGAGGCACAGCGCGATCAGGATGTCGGCGCCGCGCCTGACGCCGCTGTCGAGCATCACCGCGAGCTTGTCGCCGACCGCCTCCTTGATCGCCGGCAATACATCGAGCGAGGCCGGGGCCTGGTCGAGCTGACGGCCGCCATGGTTAGAGACGATGATCCCGTCGCAGCCGATCTCGGCGGCGCGGACCGCGTCGGCCGGGCTCATGATCCCTTTGACGACGAGATTGCGCGGGAACAGGCGCCGGTAGGTTTCGAGGTCGCGCCAGGTTTGGGCGTTGAACGGCATCAGCGAGCGCGAGAAATTGTAGACCTCCTCGGCATTGGCGCCGTTTGGCGCGTAAGGCTGCCAGTTCTGCAGCATCGGCGTGCCGCCGCCGTGGCGGAAATATTCGATGATCCAGCCCGGATGGGTCAGCGCTTCGGCCAGGATCGACGGCTTCAGGCTGAGCGCCTGCATCAAGCCGCCGCGGACATTGGCAAAGCCGTTCCTGATGTTGCGCTCGCGCTTCGAGCCGACCGGCACGTCCACGGTCAGCACCAGGGCGCCGAGCCCGGCATCGGCGGTACGGCGGATCATGTCCTCGCGGATTCTGGCCTCGCGCGCCGCGTAGAGCTGATACCAGGCATTGCCGGGCGCGACCTTGGCCGCCGCCTCGATCGAATCGTTGCTGGCCCCCGACATGATGTAGAGGATGTTCGCCTTGGCTGCGGCCTCGGCCAGCATCAGATCGGCGCCGCGGCGGAACAGGCCGGCGCCGCCGGTCGGCGAGATGCCGAACGGGCTCGCATAAGTATGGCCGAACAAGGTTCGCGACTGGTCGCGCACCGACACGTCGACGAGGTAGCGCGGCAGCAGCTGATGTTTGTGAAACGCCGAAGTGTTGCGTTCGAGCCCGCGTTCGTCTTCGAGACCGCCCTCGATAAAATCGAAGGCGATCTTCGGCAGCCGCCGCTTCGCCATGCGATGCAGGTCTTCGATGTTGATCGCGTTCTCAAGTCTCATCCCGCAGGGTCCCGCAAAAAAAGGCGCCAGATCGAAGCAACAATGCTGGTTTCGCGGGCGGCCGACAACCCGTCAGGGCATCGCAACCGCCATGCCGAGCGCGCGGGCGGCGGATGCCATTGCGCGGTCGAAGGTGACCAGCGTCGCCTCCAGGCGGCCGGCGATGGCGATGTGAAGCGCATCGGGCGTCACCAACGTCAGATCGAGCCGTCGCAAGTAGACCGTGGCGGTCGCTATGTCGCGGGTATTGAGGTCGATTCGCTCGGTCGACCGCGCGACCCAAACGTCAAATTCAGTGAGGTCCTTTTGCGCGTCCTCGACGGTGGTCTCCTGGGTTCGAACGCGTCTCGCGATTGCGGACGCAAATTCGGCGGCGGCGAAATCGCTGACGATCAAGGCCTGCGGGTTATTGCGAAGAAACTCATCCGCGCGCTCGCTCAACGGCTCCGAAGTCATTAGCGCAACGAGAATGTTGGCATCTAGGTAAAGGCTCACTTCTCGCCTTCATCGCGCATCTGGCGGATGAGGGTGCCCGCATCGGTTTTAGCCGGGGTTCGGCCGACCCGACGGACACGGAGCCATTCGATATCCGCCGCGGTAATCGGACGCGGTGCGGGTCGCACCGGCTTCAACTCGACCACCGGCTCCCCGCGGCGGGTGATGACGATACCCTCGCCCTTGAGAGCGCGATCGATCAATTTCGACAGCTGGTTCTTGGCTTCGGCGACGCTGTGCGTGCTCATCGGCCGAAGATAGCCACGAGATGGCTATCGGTCGAGCGGCACGACGCGCCGGTCCGTCGGCTGCTACGGTCAGCGTGCAAACGGGGCGTCCAGGCGGTGTGGCAGGAGATGGCAACCGCAAACCTCGAAGCCGACAAGCTGCTGTGGATCGCCCAGGGCTTGAGCACAGCCGGACGCGACGAGGATAGCCTTTGGTGACGGAAGCGGATCGGCGAACGCAGGGCCGCCGGCGCGGTGCGGAACTCCTGATCGCAACGAACTGCCGGAAGTGGCCCGATCGCAACCGTTTTCGATCGGTGGTCAGCGGTTCCTTTGCCAGTCGTCGTGCCACAGGAAATCGGGGCCGAGCTGGTCGAGGCTCGGGCAGCCGATCTGGCCCATGACGAGGTCGATCTCGTGGACGAAGATGTCGATTGCCTTTTTGACGCCGGGCAGCCCGCCGGCGGCGGCGCCATAGAGGGTCGGGCGGCCGAAAAAGCAGAAATCGGCACCGAGGCAGAGTGCTATCAGGATGTCGGCGCCGCGCCGCACGCCGCTGTCGAGCAGCAAGGTGAGCCTGTCGCCGACCGCGGCCTTGATCGCCGGCAATACGTCGAGCGAGCCCGGCGCCTGGTCGAGCTGACGGCCGCCGTGGTTCGACACCAGGATGCCGTCAACGCCGATGTCGACGCAGCGCAATGCGTCGGCGGGGCTCATGATGCCTTTGACGACGAGGGCGCGCGGGAACAATTTGCGGTAGGTCTCCAGGTCGCGCCAGGTCTGCGCGTTGAACGGGCGCACCGACGAGGTGAATTTGTAGACTTCCTCGGCATCGGCACCCGCCGGCGCATAGGCCTGCCAGTTGCCCAGCATCGGCGTGCCGCCGCCGCGCCTGAGATATTCGACGATCCAGCCGGGGTGGGTCATCGCTTCCATCAGGATCGACGGTTTCAGGCTCAGCGCCTGCATCAAGCCGCCGCGAATATTGCCAAAGCCGTTCCTGATGTTGCGCTCGCGCTTCGAGCCGACCGGCGTGTCGACGGTCAATACCAGCGCGCCGAGCCCGGCATCGGCGGTGCGCCGGATCAGATCGGCGTTGATCGCCGGGTCGCGCGCGGCATAGAGCTGATACCAATGGTTCTTCGGCGCGATCCTGGCCGCCGCCTCGATCGAATCGTTGCTGGCGCCCGACATGATGTAGGGGATGTTCGCGTCGCGCGCCGCTTCGGCCAGCATCAGATCGCCATGGTAGCGGAACAGCCCCGCCCCGCCGGTCGGCGAGATGCCGAACGGGCTGGCAAAGGTTTGGCCGAAGATCGTCTTCGTCTGGTCGCGGCTCGACACATCGACGAGATAGCGCGGCAGCAGCTGATGCTTGTGAAACGCGGAGGTGTTGGTTTCGAGGCCGCGTTCGTCCTCCAGCCCGCCTTCGATGAAATCGAACGCGATCTTCGGCAGCCGCCGCTTTGCCATGCGATGGAGGTCTTCGATATTGACGGCCTGATCGATCTTCATGGTCGCGTGATCTCCTCGTCGCGCCGGAAAGTTGCCGACCGGTTACAGCATTGCCGATTTCCGCACCGCCCGACAATCCCCACGGACCCGATCGCGCGGTCTTGCCCGCAGCCGATTGTACGGCTTTCCGGCCGGGCGTATCGTCGGCGGGCAATGAGCACCGCCCGCTGTTTTCAGACCATGGTGCCGATGCGCGACGGCGCCCGGCTCAATACTTTCGTGTTCCTGCCCGAGACGGGCGGGCCGCGCTGGCCGGTCATCCTGCACCGCACGCCCTACGGCATCGCCGCGGCCGACGCGCGCGACAAGACCGATTGCAGCCGGGCCTGGCTGCCGAGCGCGGCAGAGCCGATGCGCGGCTCGATCCTGCGCGGCTGGCAGCAGATCGTCGGCCACGGCTACGCCGCCGTCTATCAGGACACGCGCGGCCGCCACGCCTCCGAAGGCGAAGACCGCGTCTATGCCGACGACGCGGCGGACGGCCACGACACCCTGGAATGGATCGCCGGGCAGGCCTGGAGCAACCAGATGGTCGGCATGTCCGGCTCCTCGGCCGGCGCCACCACGACCTTCGCCGCGGCGTCGAGCCGGCATCCGAGCCTGCGCGCCTTTTTCGCTCAGGCCGGCGCCTCGAGCATCTACGACGACGTGGTCTATGAGGGCCAGGGCATCGAGATGGAGCGGCTGTGGCTGTGGGTCGCGCGCAATATCCCGGGCCTGTCGCGATCGCATCGCGAGGCGGTGCTGCGGCGGTCCGGGATCGGCGCCGCCGCGCTCGACGCCGCCGCTGCCTCGGCCGCGGAACGCTACGCGCGTCTCGATGCAGCGCGCCTCGACGATCCGCCCTTCATCCGCTCGCCGGACTGGCTGCGGCTGCCGCTCGCCGGCTACCCGGATTTTGCTGCCTGGCAGCCTTTCCTCGACGAGATCGTCACGCATCCGGCGCCGGACAATTTCCGCGCGCGGCATAATTTCCGCCGCACCATCGACATCCCCGGGTTTCACGTCACCACCTGGTTCGACATCTTCCAGACCAGCGTGATTGCCGCGTTCAGCGAGATCCAGGCGCGCACCGGCAGCCAGAAGCTGTGGATCGGCCCGAACGAGCATTACTTCGTCTATGCGAGCAATTTCTGGTCGCGCGATCCTTATTTCGAATGGTTCGACCATTGGCTGAAGGGCGAGCGCAGCGCCATCATCGACGAGCCGGCGGTGTACTTTTCGCCGCGCGCCTGGGTCGAGGACCGCGCCGGCTACGTCGCCGACGATTGGCGGCATGCCGAACGCTGGCCGCCGCCGGGCACGATGCCGCACCGGCTCTATTTGCGCGGCGACGGCAGTCTCGACGCCGACGGGCCGGGCGGCGAGCCGCTCAGCTACGAGTACGACCCGCGCCGGCCGATCCCGAGCCTCGGCGGGCGCAACATGCTGATCGATGCCGGTCCGCGCGACCAGCGCCCGGCCCAGGCCTTGCCGGATTACGGCCTGATCTACCGCGGCGCGGCTTTGGCCGAGGATTTGACCATCGCCGGCAATGTCCGCGTGACCCTGCACGTCGCATCGGATTGCCCCGACACCGACTTTATCGCCAAGCTGATCGAGGTGATGCCGGACGGGCGCGCCCTGCTGCTGATGGACGGGATGATGCGCGCCCTTTATCGCGATCCCGCAGCCGCCGAGCCGCGGCAGCTCGTTCCCGGCCGGGTCGAGCGGCTGACCATCAGCCTCGGCGACATCCACCACACCTTGCGCGCCGGCCACCGGATCGAAATCGACGTGACCAGCAGCAATTTCCCGCGCCGCGCCCGCAACACCAACAGCGGCAACCCGGTGCTGGCGCGCGACGGCGACGGCGATATCCGCGTCGCCCTCAACACCGTCCATCATGCCGCGGCGACGCCGTCCTTTCTGGAGCTCCCGGTGCTGCCGGAAACCCGGCACGGAGCGGAGCATTGTTCGCGCAATCCCGCCCTAGCGCCTATCGACCTCCCGGTAGCGTAAGAGTTCGCAACCCGGGCACCGCTTGTGTCACAATCGCAAAATCACCGCCGAACACCGAGAGGGTCCGATGAAAGTCGCCAATGCCGTCGCTGAAATCCTGAAACGCGAAGGGATCGAGTTCCTGATCGGCTATCCGGTCAACCCGATCATCGAGGCCGCCGCCGAGGCCGATATCCGCACGATCATGGTGCGCCAGGAGCGCATCGGCCTGCATATGTGCGACGCGATCGCCAAGGTCACCTCGGGCGACCGGATCGGGGTCTTTGCCATGCAGCATGGCCCGGGCACCGAGAACGCCTTTGGCGGGGTGGCGCAGTCCTTTGGCGACTCGACCCCGGTCGTCGTGTTGCCGGCCGGCTATGCCCGCAATATCAACCAGGTGCACCCCAACTTCAATGCCGCGCTCAATTACCGCAACGTCACGAAATTGTGCGAGCAGGTGACGGTCGCCAACGCGACCGGCGAGGCGCTGCGCCGCGCCTTTACGACGGTCAAGAACGGCCGCCCCGGCCCGGTATTGGTCGAGTTCCCGAGCGACCTGCTGCGCGAGGAGGTGCCGGACGCGCTTGTCGCCGAGTACCAGAAAACGCCAAAGCTCAGGAGCGGCCCCGACCCGCAATCAGTCGCGAAGATCGCCGAGGCGCTGGTCGCGGCACAGCGCCCGGTCATCGTGGCGGGGCAGGGTGTGCATTACGGCAAGGCGTGGCCACAGCTGAAGGCGCTGGCGGAACTGCTCGAAGCCCCGGTCATGACTACCCTCGGCGGCAAAAGCAGCTTCCCGGAAAACCATCCACTGTCGCTCGGCTCGGGCGGCATCGGCATCGGCGAGCATCTCTGGCACATGCTGCAGAACGCCGATTTTATCTTCGGCATCGGCTGCAGCTTTACCCGTACCTCCTTTGGCACCGCGATGCCAAAGGGGAAGAAGATCGCGCACGCAACGCTCGACCCATACGCGATCAACAAGGACGTGCCGGTCGAACTCGCCGCGGTCGGCGATGCCGGGTTGACGCTCGATGCGCTGCTCGCAGAGGTCAAGGACCGGCTCCATGGCAAGACCCGCGACCGGCTGCCGGGGGTGACGCGCGAGATCCGTGGCCACAGGGAAGAATGGATGGGGCAGTGGATGCCGCGGCTGACCCAGAACACAAAACCGTTGTCGCCCTATCGCGTGATCTGGGAATTGCTGCACACGGTCGACGTCAAGAACACGATCATCACCCATGACGCCGGCAGCCCGCGCGATCAGCTGTCGCCGTTCTGGGTTAGCGAGGCGCCGCTCTCCTATCTCGGCTGGGGCAAGACGACCCAGCTCGGCTATGGGCTCGGACTCGCGATGGGCGCCAAGCTGGCCAAGCCCGACAAGCTGTGCATCAACGTGTGGGGCGATGCCGCAATCGGCTTTACCGGGATGGATTTCGAGACCGCAGTGCGCGAGCGTCTCCCGATCCTGTCGATCCTGATGAACAATTTCTCGATGGCGATCGAATTGAAGGTGATGCCGGTCGCGACCGAGAAATATCGCTCGACCGACATCAGCGGCCATTACGCCGATTTCGCCAAGGCGCTCGGCGGCTATGGCGAGCGCGTCACCGAGCCCGGCGAGATCCAGGCAGCGATCCGCCGCGGCATCGCCAAGACCCGCGAAGGCACTCCGGCCCTGCTCGAATTCATCACCGAGAAGGCAGTCGACGTGTCGCGTTTCGCCTGATCCGACGGCCCTTGTCCCGGCCCTCTCCCCGCACCTGGGAGAGCGCCGGACGCGCGCCGCGCGAGCGTGAGGAGCCGATCAGCTCGGCCGCATCCTGCGGCGCTCTACTCCGCCGCGCGCTATTCGGCGGCCTGGGCGAGCGGGCGCAGCGCGGTGCGCAGCTGCATCGCATAGGCGTCGCGCCAAGCGATCCCGGCATCGGCGAGGAAATCGCCGCTGCGGACTTGAGTGTAGATCGCGGGTCGTCGACGCCGGGCGGCGCCGTGCCATCCTTTTTCAGCGCGCGGGCAGTGCGCAGCAGGCGGCGGCGGGTGCGGGCGATCATGATGTCGCTCGGCCCCAGATTCTCGAAATCATGGTCGGTGATCGGGCCCATGCTTTCGGTGACCGCCTGGTCCTGCGCCTGGATGCCGACGATGCCGGTGTAGATCCCGCCGTTTTTCTGCGCCTCCCGGTCGATCAGCCAGTCATTGCCCTGGACGCCGGCAAGCCGCCAGCGGCCATACCAATCGGTCGTGTTCGGCACGAAATCCATCGTCAGCTTGGAGCCGGGGAGCACCCGGCTGTTGCTCAGCGCCGCGCGCGATGCCGGCAGTCCTTTCCAGGACAGGCTGACGAACATCGTATGGGTGTCGTCCATCGGAACCCAGGCGCGGCTGTTGACCCGGTCAAACGCGCCTTGCGGGGTCTGCGTCCAGAACGGGAACAGAAAGTTGGCAAAGCGCCAATAGGTCTGGCCCGCCTCGGCCGGACGGTAGGCGGCATACAGCGTACCCCAATCGGTGTCGGCCACGTGGTATTCGGGTGCGCGGTTCGCGACCGTCCAGCGGATCAGATTGTCCGCCGCGAGATCGGCGGCATCGACCGAGCCGGCGTGCAGAAAGCCGAAATGCGAGGTGTCGATGTCGCCTTCGAGCGCCTGCAGCCAATTGCATTCGCGCTGCGCAAAGGTGACCTGCAATTCGCTCTCCGGCAACAGCGAAGCCTCGATCCCGGGCAGTGGCGGCGCCTCGGCGCGCGTGCCCATATAGACCCAAATGAGGCCGTTGCGCTCGGCCACCTTGTAGGCCTTGGCCTTGACCTTTTGCTTGTAGTCCTGCTTCGCCGGCGTGTTCGGCATATCGATGCAGTTTCCCGCCACATCATATTTCCAGCCGTGATAGACGCAGCGAAGGCCGTTCTCCTCGTTGCGGCCGAGGAACAGCGAAGCACAGCGATGCGGGCAGCGGTGGTCCATGACCCCGACCCGGCCGGAGCTGTCGCGGAACGCCAGCAGCCGCTCGCCCAGCAGCATCAGCCGCATCGGCGCGCCGTCGCGCTCGAGTTCCGACGCCATCGCCGCCGGCAGCCAGTATTGCCGCATCATCTCGCCCATGACCGTGCCGGGGCCGACGCGGACCAGATCCTCGCTGTCTTTTTGTCTGCCCATCACCGACCTCATTGGAAAACGGCGAAGCCGAGCCCGGTGCCGGACCCGGCAGGCGTGCGGTAGCCCGGGACGTAATGCGACCAGGCCAAATCGAGATGTTCGACCGCACCGCCGACGGCGATCCACATGCGGATCTCGGAGCTGCCGGAATTGAGCTTTTTGCGCGGCAGGGATTGCAGCGCCTCGCCGTCCTTGCGCGCCAGGGCGTCGATGATGCCGCGGTCCAACTCCTCGTCGACGACGAAATGGCTGAGCCCGCCCGAGCCGACGATGCCGACGCGGGCGTTGCCGGGCCAGCTCTCGACCGCTTCGCGGATCGCCCGGCCGAGCTTCCAGCAGCGCCGCGGCGTCGGCTGGTTCGGCGGGTAGTAGGTGTTGAGGAACACCGGCACCACCGGCAGGTCCTGCTTTTCCATCAGCCGCTTGCGCACGAAGGCGTGAGCGTGGCCTTCGCCGTGCCCGGGCGGCAGCCCGTTCGACGAGGCGATGTCGAACTCGCGGTCGATCAGCTCGCCGATCAGGTGCCGCGCCAGGGCTGCCGCGACCGGGTAGTCGTGCGGTTCCTTGTCCTCATAATAGCGCGCGGTGGCGAGCCGCGACCATTCCGGGCCCTTGAATTGGGGCGACAGCGGGACGTTGCGGATGGTCTCGCCGTAATAGACGAGGAAGGCCGGCAGGTGGTCTTCGTGGAACAATTCCTTCTGGTCGTCGCCGAGGATGATCAGCGCATCGAGCTCGGCGCGGCGCACACTCTGCTTCAGATGATCCACGGCCGCCTGCGCCTCGTCATGGCGCGCGGCAAAGCGCTCCGGCGTCAGTTCCGGCAGCGCCCTCGGGTCGGGGCGGCTCAGCAACTCCTCGATAGCTGGCGGGGTTGCCCTCCGTGTCGAGAAAGTCGCGGACCCCGTCGCGGTCGATGAAGCTCGGCCAATCCTTGGCCGGGGTATTCAGCATTGGCGTGTGCGATGTGGCGATCCCGAGGACGATCTTGGCCATCCCGTTCCTCCTTCCGCGTGTCGCGGACGTGGTAAGGTGCAACAACAGCGTATCGTCAAGCGCACGAGTACGTCAACCGGCGCGGGAATCGCCGCAAACGTCTGGCCGATTGCCTCTTCGCCGCCTTTGGTCTCTATTGATCGGGATATAGCAACGATGGACATCGCCAAGGCCAAGAAATTCGTCGATCAGTGCTGGGGTGACGAGATCATCCCTAGCCTGATCGAATACATCAAGATACCCAACAAATCGCCGGCCTTCGACCCGGAATGGGCGGCGCATGGCCACATGGAAGAGGCGGTGGCGCTGTTCGAACGCTGGGCGCGGGCCCATCTGCCGTTATTGCCCGGCGCGACGCTTGACACCGTCCGCCTGCCGGGCCGCACGCCGGTCATCGTCATCGACGTGCCGGGCGCGGGCGCCGACACGGTGCTGCTCTATGGCCACCTCGACAAGCAGCCCGAGATGACCGGCTGGGCGGAGGGCTACGGCCCATGGGTGCCGCGCCTCGAAGGCGACAAGCTGTTCGGCCGCGGCGGCGCCGATGACGGCTATGCGATGTTCGGCGCGCTCGCCGCGCTGCTGGCGTTGCGCGAGCAGGGGGTTCCGCACGCGCGCTGCGTCGTGCTGATCGAGGCGTGCGAGGAATCAGGCAGCTATGACCTGCCCTATTACGTCGATCACCTGGCGCCCCGGCTCGGCAACCCATCGCTGGTGGTCTGTCTCGATTCGGGCTGCGGCAATTACGACCAGCTCTGGCTGACGACCTCGCTGCGCGGCATCGCCTCCGGCACCCTGACCGTTCGGGTGCTCGACGAGGGCGTGCATTCGGGCGACGCCTCGGGGGTCGTCCCGTCGAGCTTTCGGATTCTGCGCGGGTTGCTGTCGCGGCTCGAAGACGAGCAAACCGGAGAGGTGCGTCCGGCGGAACTCTATGCGCAGGTGCCGCCCGAGCGCGTCGCCCAGGCCCGCCGCGCCGCGGCGGCATTGGGCAGCACGGTCTA
This sequence comes from uncultured Alphaproteobacteria bacterium, assembly GCA_963814865.1. Classification (GTDB taxonomy): domain Bacteria; phylum Pseudomonadota; class Alphaproteobacteria; order ATCC43930; family CGMCC-115725; genus AP-15. The sequence goes on from CAWFEN010000014.1 coordinate 443,012, forward strand.
TACCAAGTTCCCGTTTCCGCCCGGCATGACACCGATGTCGGACGACACGACCGAGCTGGTGCTGAACCGGACCTGGCGGCCGCAATTGGCGGTCATCGGCATCGACGGGCTGCCGATCCCGATCAACGCCGGCAACGTGCTGCTGCCGGCGACCGTCGCGCAACTCAGCCTGCGCCTGCCCCCGACACTGGACCCGGAACGGGCCGGCGACGTCCTGCGCAAGCTGCTGGAAGAAAATCCACCCTACGGCGCGTGCGTCGAATTCGCCTCCGGGCCGGGTGCCGCCGGCTGGAACGCCCCCGCTTTGTCGCCCTGGCTCGAGCAGTCGCTCGCCCGCGCCTCGCAGGCGGCCTTCGGGGCTGCGCCCGCCTATATGGGCGAGGGCGGCAGCATCCCGTTCATGGCGATGCTGGGCGAGAAATTCCCGCAGGCGCAGTTCGTCGTCACCGGCGTCCTCGGCCCGCACTCCAACGCGCACGGCCCGAACGAATTCCTGCACATCCCAACCGCCAAGCGCATCTCCACCGTGATCACCCAGGTCGTGGCCGACCATTACGCCCGACCCGGCGCGAATTGACCACGCCGGCTTCGGTCCGAGGTCCGAGCTGAGGTTGCCAAACGCGGGAAACGGCGGCGCAGGCGCGGCGAGGAGGCAGTGTAAGGACGTCCTCGCCCGTCAGGCCGTACCGACCGGCCTCGTCGCCGCGGTGAGCCATGCAGCGGTGGCGGGGTCGACGAGCGGGGTCAGCACCTCGCGGACATGGGCGTGATAGTGGTCTAGCCAGGCGATCTCCTCGTCCTCGAGCAGTGACGGCTCGACCAGCGCGCGATCGATCGGGGCCAGGGTCAAGGTCTCGAAGCCCAGCATCTCGCGCTCGGCCGCACCGTTCGAGGGCTGCACCAGCACCAGATTCTCGATGCGGATGCCGTAGGCGCCGGTCTTGTAATAGCCGGGCTCGTTCGAGACGATCATGCCGGGCAGCAGCGGCTGCAGCGCTCGGCGCCTTGGAGATGCGCTGCGGCCCTTCATGCACGCCGAGATAGCTGCCCACGCCGTGCCCGGTGCCGTGGTCGTAGTCGAGCCCGGCCTGCCACAGCCCGCGCCGCGCGAAGCCGTCGAGCTGGGTCCCGGTCGTCCCTTTCGGAAACCGCGCCAAGGCCAGCGCGATATGGCCCTTCAGCACGCGGGTGAAGCGGTCGCGCATCTCCTGCGTCGGCTCGCCGATCGCGACCGTGCGCGTCACGTCGGTGGTGCCGTCGAGATATTGGGCGCCCGAATCGAGCAGATAGAGCGTGCCGGGTTCGAGCCGCTTCTCGGTCTCGGGCATCGCCCGGTAGTGGACGATGGCGCCGTTCGACCCGGCGCCCGAGATCGTCGGAAAGCTCAGGTCGCGGAAATATTCGCCCTCGCGGCGGATGGCTTCGAGACGGTCGCTGGCGGCGATCTCGCGGAGACCGCCCTTCGGCGCCTCATGGGCGAGCCAGGCGAGAAACCGGGTCAATGCAGCGCCGTCGCGGCGGTGCGCCGCCCGCGTGCCGTCGAGCTCGGCCGCATTCTTGCACGCCTTCGGCAACAGACATGGATCGGCGGCCTGGAGAATCTTCGCCTTTGCCGTTTCGAGCCGATCAAAGATCCATGACGCGGCACTCGCCGGGTCGGCCTGCACCCGCCCGCCCTCGGCGGCGAGCGCGTCGAGCGCCGGCCCCAATTCTTCCGGCGGCACCACCGTGACCCCGTTGCCGAGATGGCGGTCGAGGCCGGGGGCGAGCTTGCGCGGGTCGATGAACAAGGTGACGCTGCCGTCCTGGCGCAGGATGGCGAAAGACAACGGCAGCGGCGTGTGCGGGACGTCGCCGCCGCGGATGTTCAGCAGCCAGGCGATCAACTCGGGCATCGTCAGCACCGCCGCCGCGGCACCTGCCTCGGCCAAAGCACGGCCGAGCCGGGTGCGCTTCGATGCGGCGCTCTCGCCGGCAAAGCGCTCGGGATGCGGCACCACCGGCGCCAGCGGTGCGGCCGGCTGATCGGCCCAGACCCGGTCGAGCGGATTGTCGGAAACCGCGCGCAACGCCGCTCCGGCCTTTTCGGCCGCGGCGCGAAACCGCGCCACCTCGTGCGGCGTGTGCAGCCACGGGTCGTAACCGAGCAGCATGCCCGCGGCGAGCGCCGTCTCGAGCCAGCGCGCCGGCGGCTCGTCGATCAGATGACGGATCTCGAAGAGGCCGCCGTCGACCTGCTGGGCCGCCTGCAACGTGTAGCGCCCGTCGACGAACAGCGCGGCCCGATCGCGCAGCACGATCGCGAGGCCGGCCGAGCCGGTAAAGCCGGTAAGCCAGGCGAGGCGCTGTCCGCGCGGGGGTACATACTCGCCCTGGTGCTCGTCCGAGCGCGGCACGACGAACCCGTCGAGCGTCCTCGCCGCCAATTCCCGGCGCAGCCGCGCCAGCCGCTCGGCGCGCGGCAGCCGCACGAAATCCTCGCGTGCGAGACCGTCGCGATACCCGGCCGCCCGCGCCGCCCGCCGCGCTTCGAGCGCCTGCGCCAGCGCCGGCGTCACCGGATCGGCGACCAGCGGGTGCCAGCCGGTCCCGACCTCCGGCGGCGCCGCCAGCACCCCGGCGATCAGCGCCTCGATCCCTTCGGGGTCGTAAACCGATCCCGCTTCCTTCAGCAGCCGTGCGAGCTCGCCCCGATCGGGCGCCGATCCGTCAGACCTCATCGACCGCTCCTCTCTCCGCCCCCCGCATTCCCACCAACGCCTTGGCATGGCTGGATTGCGATGCCGCCGCTGGTGCCTGCTGCGGCGCAGCGCCAAATTTTGTGCGACGCAGCATTCTGTTGCATGGGAGTATCCTCATGTTTGTTGTGAACCTCTTCCTCTCGGCCGGGAAGGCCTTTTCCGACTGGCATCGCCGGGAACGGGCCTGTGCCGAACTGATGGCGCTCGACGACCACTCGCTTGCCGATATCGGAATTCGCCGCTCGGAGATCCGAGCGATCGTCGAAGCCGATAGCCGGGCGGCCCGATCGGCGGAATCGGCAGCGTCGCGGAAGGACGCGCCCCTCGGCCGGCGTAAGGCCGCCTGACCGGCCGCTCGACCGCGCCGTCTTGATAGATGGGGGCCTCGGCCCCCATCGCCGTTTTCGGGATCGGTCCGGCGCGCAGGATCAGGGTCGACCAGCCGTCGATGACGACCCGGCTTTCGAGGACGATGCCGCAGCCGCGGTGCGGCGCCAGCACGATGGGCTCCTGCCGGCGCAGCAATCCCGACAACACCGCCCGGCCGCCGGGAGCGAGATGGCGTGCGAGATCGGCGGCCAGCAGCGCCAGCGGGCGCGCCAGGATGTTCGAGAAAATCAGATCGTAGTGCCGCCTGCTCAGCGCAGGGTCGCGATATCCCGCCGCCCGGCCGACCCGTACCAGCCCGGCGACGCCGTTGCGCGCGAGGTTGCGGCGGGCGACGCCAACCGCTCCGGCATCGATGTCGCGCGCCGGCATCGGGCGGCGCAGCAGCCTGGCCGCGGCGATCGCGAGAACCCCGGTGCCGGTGCCGATGTCGAGCGGATGGCGAAACCGGCGGCGGCGTGCGAGGTGCTGCAGCGCGATCAGGCAACCGCGGGTCGAAGGATGCTCGCCGGTGCCGAAGGCGGTCGCGGCGTCGAGCGCGATCCCGATGGCGCCGGCCGGGACGCCGCCCCGATAATGCGAGCCATAGATGAAGAACCGGCCGACCCGCAATGGCGGAAAGGCGAGCTGGTTTTCCGCCACCCAGTCGCGCTCGGGCAGCCGCTCCTCGCCGATCTCGACGAGCGCGCCGCCCGCCGCGGCGGCGGCCACCGCCAGCCGCGCCGTCAGCGCCGGCATCGGCAAGGGGAGGCGCGGATAGGCCTCGATGCGCCATTCCTCGGGCGCGGTCTCAAAGGCCGAAACCGCCCCCGCCGCCTCGTCGACGAGCGCGAAGACCGCTTCCGCCGCCGCCAAGCCGCGGACCCGCGCGAGGACGCGCCAGACGATGCTCACCCCCGCTCTCGCCGCGCTCGCGGCGAGGTCGAACGCCGGCGCATCAGCCGCGCTCGCGGCGATGCAGGAAGGCCAGGCGCTCGAACAGATGGACGTCCTGCTCGTTTTTGAGCAGGGCGCCGTGCAAGGGCGGGATCAGCTTCGACGGGTCGCGGGTGCGCAGGGTTTCGGGCGAGATGTCCTCGACCAGCAGCAGCTTGAGCCAGTCGAGCAATTCGGAGGTCGAGGGCTTCTTTTTCAATCCCGGAACCTGGCGGATTTCAAAAAAGATCGTCAGCGCCTCGTGCACCAGATCATGTTTCAAGTCGGGAAAGTGAACATCGACGATCCGCAGCATCGTCTCGCGGTCGGGAAAGCGGATATAATGGAAAAAGCAGCGGCGCAGAAAGGCGTCCGGCAGCTCCTTTTCGTTGTTCGAAGTGATGATGACGATCGGCCGATGCCGAGCCTGGATGGTGCGCCGCGTCTCGTAGACGTAGAATTCCATCCGGTCGAGCTCGAGCAGCAGGTCGTTCGGGAATTCGATATCGGCCTTGTCGATCTCGTCGATCAGCAGAACCGGGGCGTCGTCCGCCTCGAACGCCTCCCACAGCTTGCCGGGCACGATGTAGTTGGCGATGTCGCGGACGCGCTCGTCGCCGAGCTGGCCGTCGCGCAGGCGCGAGACCGCATCATATTCGTACAGCCCCTGCTGCGCCTTGGTCGTCGATTTGATGTGCCAGGTGATCAGGTCCTTGGCGATGCCGCGAGCGATCTCGTGGGCGAGAATGGTCTTGCCGGTGCCGGGCTCGCCTTTTACGAGCAACGGCCGCTCGAGCGCGATCGCGGCATTGACCGCGACCCGCAGATCCTGCGTCGCCACATAGGTGTCGGTGCCCTCGAACCGTCGCATGTTCGCCGCATCCCTTGTCGTTGCGACGATCACATAACCTGCGGGTACGGATGACGCCAGCCCGCGGACAGTGCGCGGGCGCCGCGGCCGGGCGGATCGCCATCGCGGCAACCGGATCGACCGAGCGTCAGCGCGCGGCGGCTTCCTTGAAATGCTTCGACAGAGCCAGCCCCTGGCTCTGGTACGACGAGCCGATGGCGCGGCCGTAGAGCTTGTCCGGCCGGGCGATCAGCCGCTCATAGACGAGGCGGCCGATGATCTGGCCGTGCTCGATCAGGAAGGGCACCTCGTGCGCGCGCACCTCCAGCACCGCGCGGCTGCCTTTGCCCCCGGTCTCAGCCGTGCCAAAGCCCGGATCGAAGAAACCCGCATAATGAACCCGAAATTCGCCGACTAACGTATCATAGGCCAGCATCTCCGCCGCCTGGTCTGTCGGTATGGCGACCGACTCGCGCGACGCTAGAATGTAGAAATCTTCGGGATCCAGGATTATGCCGCGATCGTCGTTCGCGAATACCAAATCCCAAAAATCTCTGACGTTATAGTGGTTTGTCTGATCGACATCGATTACCGGAGTATGCTTTCGCGCTTTGTATCCGACGAAGCCGCTCTGGAGGGTGCCGCTCACATCAACAGTAACTGCCAGCCCCCCCTCGATTAATTCCCGGCCGATAGGGGACCCAGGGGGCACGATGCTGAAGCCGACCTCTTCGTGCAGCCGGCGCAGAGCGGCGTTGCTCGAAGTCGGCCTCCCTCGCCGAACCCGGAGCTGAACGAGGCGTGATCCCTTTCGAACGAGGATGCTGAATGATCGGGGTGACAGTTCCGCGAAAAGCGGGCCGGAATAATTGGACTTGATGCTGTCGAACTCAGTACCATAATCGGTAATCACCCGCGCGAAAACGTTAAGACGGCCGGTTGAGCTCTTTGGATTGGCGGACCCCGAGGTGCGATACCGCAACGCCAGGTGTTCGAGCAACGGCACAATGTAGACGCAATCCTTTTCGAGGACGGCACCCTCACGCAAATCAAGGGTATGAAGCTGCAAAGTGCGCAATTTCTCGCTAACCGTGCGATCGGGGCCGGGAAGAAAGCTCGCGCGAACCCGATGGGCGACATTCCCGAGACGCAGATCAAGGCTGGCAGGCTGAATCTGATCGGCGACGATTGGTTCCAGGGACTGGATCTCGTGGGTCCGCTCGATAGCATCGCGCAACAACTGGTACGGCAAAATCCCGGTTGCATGTTCGAGCTCTCGCGGTTCGGGCGGCGGAAACAGGTCCCCGGTCGAAGGCTCGGCTTCGGGCAGCGGGAACAGCGCGCCTGCCTGCGCTTCGGTCATCCGGTGGTGTCCTCCGATTGGCGATAGCCCGGTTTTACGCCATCCGGCGCCGCAGCGTAAATCGCGGCCGGCTTGCCCTCGATGCACGGTGACCGTTAGTGTTATCGGCAATTTGTACCGTGCCGGAGGCTAGGGGTAGGGCATGCAGATCCGCGACGGCTTTGTCGATACGGTCGGGAACACGCCGCTGATCAAGTTGCGGCGGGCCTCGGAAGAGACCGGGTGCACGATCCTTGGCAAGGCCGAGTTTTTGAACCCGGGCGGCTCGGTCAAGGACCGGGCGGCGCTCGCCATCATCAAGGATGCCGAGGAGCGCGGGCTGCTGCGGCCGGGCGGCGTCATCGTCGAGGGCACCGCCGGCAACACCGGCATCGGCCTCGCCCTCGTCGGCAATGCGCGCGGCTATCGCTCGGTCATCGTCATGCCGGAGACGCAGAGCCAGGAAAAAAAGGACATGCTGCTGCTGTGCGGCGCCGATCTGCGCCTCGTGCCCGCCGTGCCCTATTCCAACCCGATGCATTACGCGCGCTATTCCGGCCAGCTCGCCGACGAGATCGCCGCACAGGAGCCGAACGGCGCGATCTGGGCCAACCAGTTCGACAATCTCGCCAACCGGCGCGGCCATTACGAGACGACCGGCCCCGAGATCTGGGACCAGACCGACGGCAAGGTCGACGGCTTCACCTGCTCGGTCGGCACCGGCGGCACCCTCTCCGGCGTCGGCATCGCGCTCAAGGAACGCAACTCCAAGGTCCAGATCTATCTGTCCGACTGCATGGGCTCGGGAATTTACAGCTGGTATGCGCGACGCGAGTTCAAGCCGGAAGGCAATTCGATCACCGAGGGCATCGGCAACAACCATGAGACGGGGAACCTCGAAGGCTTTACGCCGGACGGCCAGTTCCAGATCACCGATGCCGAGATGCTGCCGGTATTGTTCGCCCTCGTCGTCGAGGAGGGCCTCGTGCTCGGCGGCTCGACCGGCATCAATGTCTGCGGCGCCATCCGCCTGGCGCGGCTCATGGGCCCCGGCCACACGATCGTAACCATTCTCGCCGATTCCGGCACCCGCTATCAGTCGAAGCTGTTCAACCCCGCTTTTCTGAAGGAGCGCGACCTCCCTCTCCCCCCATGGCTCTAGAGAGAAAGGCCACGCTGTTCCGGAAAAGCCTGGGAGAGCGATAGGAGGCAGCCATGACCGAGCTTCTGTTTCGTGACGACGGCTACCTGCGTTCGTGCGCGGCGCGGGTGGTTGCCGCCGACCAGCGGGGGATCCGGCTCGACCGCACGGTGTTCTATCCGACGGGCGGCGGCCAGCCGGGCGATACCGGCCTTCTGCGCCTGCCATCCGGACAGGCGATCGCAATCGTCGATACGGTGAAGGGCGATGCGCTCGACGAGGTGATCCATGTTGCCGACCCCGGCGCGGCGCTGCCCGAGCCGGGTAGCGAGGTGGTTGCCGAGATCGATTGGCAGCGGCGCCATCGGCTGATGCGCATGCATACCTGCCTGCACCTGCTGTGCAGCGTCGTGCCGGGGGCAGTGACCGGCGGCCAGGTCGCCGACGGCAGGGGCCGGCTCGACTTTGATATTCCGGGGTCGGGCCTCGACAAGGCTGCGATCGCCGAACGCCTCAACGCGCTGATCGCCGCGGCGCACCCCGTGACCCCGCGCTGGATCGGCGACGAGGATCTCGCCGCCCAGCCGGAGCTTGTCCGCACGATGTCGGTCAAGCCGCCGACCGGCACGGGCCGGGTCCGCCTGATGGAGGTCGCCGGCGTCGATCTGCAGCCCTGCGGCGGCACCCACGTCCGCAATACCGCCGAGATCGGCCCGGTCGCGGTGACCAAGATCGAGAGCAAGGGCCGGCAGAACCGTCGAAGTCATCATCGCTTTCGCCGAGTGAGCGAGGAGAACCGCCATGCCCTATGCCCATCCCGAGGCGCTGGTCGGCAGCGAATGGCTCGCCGCGCATCTCGACGACCCGCATCTGCGGATCGTCGACTGCTCGTTCAAATTGCCCGGCGTCACCCCGACCGCGCGCGCCGATTACGACCGTGAGCATATTCCGGGTGCGGTGTTCTTCGACATCGACGATATCGCCGAGCCCGGCACCAGCCTGCCGCACATGGTCCCGTCGCCCGGTCTGTTCGCGCAGAAGATCGGCGCGCTCGGCATCGGCGATGGCGACAAAATCGTCGTCTATGACTGCGTGGGCCTGTCGTCGGCCGGGCGTGCGTGGTGGATGCTGCGCCTCTTCGGCCATCGCGATGTGGCGCTGCTCGATGGCGGGCTGCCGAAATGGAAAGAAGAGCGGCGGCCGCTCGACGCCGCGACCCCGGCCCCGCAACCGCGGCGCTTCACCGCACATTTCGACCCGGCATTGGTCCGCGACAGGGCCGCCCTGCTCAACAACCTGGCGACCCGGCACGAGCAGATTGTCGACGCGCGCGCCGCCGGCCGCTTCGATGGCACCGCGCCGGAACCGCGGCCGGGGATGCGCAGCGGCCACATCCCCGGCAGCCGCAACCTTCCCTTCGACCAGCTTACCGACCCGCAGACCCACCGGCTGCGCAGCGCCGAGGAGCTGGCGGCGCGGTTCCGCGCTGCCGGCGTGGCGCTTGACCGCCCGGTCGTGACCAGCTGCGGCTCGGGCGTGACCGCCTGCGCGCTCGCCTTTGCCTTGCATCTGATCGGCCATCCGGGCGCTGCCGTCTACGACGGCAGCTGGTCGGAATGGGGGCTGCCCGGCGACATCCCGGTCGAGACCGGCCCGGCCATCAAGAGCTGAGATGCTCGACGACACCATCACCTATCTCGAAATGCTGGCGCGGCCGGCGGGGCGGCGGGTCCCGGCGCCATTCGACAAGCTCGCGCTGATGCGCGCCGAGAACATCACGGTTTCGTTCTATCGCTATATCTACAACACCGTCGGCGAGCCCTGGCTGTGGTTCGAGCGCCGGCTCGTCGACGACGCGACGCTCGCGGCGCTGATCGCCAGGCCGACGATCGACATCTTTGTCCTGTACGTGCGCGGGGTTCCGGCCGGCTTTTTCGAGCTCGACAGCGCCGCCCCGCGCGAGACCAAGCTGTGCTATTTCGGCCTCGTCCCGGACTTCATCGGGCGCGGCCTCGGTCCCTACCTGCTGCAGGCGGCGATCGACCGGGCCTGGACTGCGCGGCCGATCGACCGCTTCTGGCTGCATACTTCGACCTACGACCATCCCAAGGCGCTCGGCACCTATCAGCGCGCCGGCTTTGTCGTCTATGCCCGCCGCCCGGCGTCGTTCGAGGACCCGCGTCTTCACGGCATCCTGCCGCGCACCCTGCGCCACCGCCTGCTGCCGCCGCTTGCCCCCTAGAGCAGCGGAAACGCGCTCGACTGGCACTCGGTATTTTTGCGAAACTGCATAGCGCGACGCTTCCGCCCGCGAGTACAATCGCCTCCGGCATCCTTGCCGAAGTTTCGACCATGGGAGGCGACCCGATGAAGATGAAATCAACTCTTGAACGGTGTTGCGATTGCTGCCGCGCTTGCGATTGCCGGACCTGTCTGGGCGCAGAACCCGACCGGCGGAAACGGGATGGGAATGCCCGGCCCGAACCCCGGCGGGGGCGGCGGCTTGACCCCTTACAGCACCGGCGCATCACCCCCTCCTGCCATGGCGGCGCCCCCGCCCGCATCGACCTCGGCGATGCCGCCGATGCACCGGGCCGCGCGCGCCCACCACACGATGCATCATATGGCAGCGAAACCTCTGCCGGGAGATACGGCCAATCAGCTGAATCAACAGGAGCTCGCCCGCCTTCAGGCAGCCAGCGCGATGCCGCCGCCGGCGCCAATGGGCACGATGCCGCCACCGGCCCCGATGCCCAGTCCGTCAGGGGGGAACAGCATGGGGATGCCCGGTCCGAGCATGGGCGGCCCGGGCCTTACGCCCTACAGCACCGGCACCCCGCAACGGTAACTGCCTGAGGGCTGCGTCGGATTTCCGAGCACCTGCAAGGGGGCTGGGAACTCCCGTGCCCTCGCGGCGCAAAGGTGACCCGGTGTCGGGGCGGGAGGATAACAATGCGCAGATATCGGCTAATGGCAGCAGGGTGGTTCTGGCTCGGTCTCCTCGTGCTGGCCGGTTGCGGTGCGCAGCCGACAGGGACCGCCTCGCCGGCGCCGGTTGCGGCGCTGCAGCCGAACATGGCGCGGGTATGGGTGCTGCGGCAGCCGAGCTCGCCGGGGGGCAATGTAGCAGCGTCGGATCCGATGGTTTTCGTCAACGGCGCGTCCCTTGCTCAAAGCGCGCAGGGGACCGTTTTCTTCCACGATTTCCCGCCAGGAACCTACCGTTTCACGGTGCAGCCCTACGGAACGCCCGCCAATCTCGTCGACACCCTCCAGCTCACACACGGGACGGAGGCCTATGTTCAGGTCGAGGCGGTGCCCAACTGGGAAATGGGCTCGACCGCCGGGGGCGCCAGCTTTACGGTGATGTCGATGTCGCCGCAGGATGCCCAGTCCTACCTGCCCACGATGACCAATCTCGGTCAGCGCTGATCCTTGCCTACTCTCGCCGGGCACGAGAGAGCTGAGAGACTGGCACGGTTGTGCGGGGGCTCATCTGATCGCGGCACTTGAATATTAAAAGCTCAAGTCTTGGAGAGACGATCATCCTCTCCTGGCGCCAAGACATATACAGCCGCCGTCGCCTTCGCCGGCTTCATGCTCGCCACCGCGATGCCGTTCCTCGGCCGCTACGATCGCGCGCCGTTGATCCGACCCATCCTGTTCAAGACCGGGCCGTCGTGTTCCTCGCGCCCAGCGGATCGGGAGGGCTGCGCACGCTGTTTCTCGCGCATCATCGCGGCCGATCAGGAGACGTGGCGACGGTGACGCCGCCGATGTCGACCCGGCGGCGTCAGGCCAGCGGACGGCCGTGTCGGGCGATGAATTCAGGGAAGGCTTCTTCGGCCCTGGCACCTCGGACCACATGGGTCGTGAAGTCGCGCTCCTCGGTCCATTGCTGCTCGAGGTTCTGCCCCTTCTGCTTGAGCAGCAATGCCTTGACGCCGATCACCGCGGCGCGGTTGTTGCCGGCGATCATATGAGCGAGCTCCATGGTCTTCGCCCGCAATTGCTCGCGCGGCACGAGATGGTTCAGCAGGCCGATGCGGTGGGCCTCGTCGGCTTCGACGATCCGCGCGGTGAACAGCAATTCCTTGGCGATCGGCCAACCGACCTGGTTCGGCAAGGTCCAGGTGCTGTTGATCCGGCCGTAGGCCGCCGCCAAGAAACGAAAACGGGTATCCTCGCAGCCGACCCGCAGGTCGAGCGAGGAGGCCAGCACCGCCGCGCCGCCATAGGCGAGGCCGTTCAACATGCCGATCGTCGGCTTGGCGCTCGCGGCGATTTCATAGCTGCCGCGGCCGCGGCGTCCATCCAGTTCCGCCTGCGTGAAACGGCGATCATCCTCGCGCTGCTCGTGGATGTCGCCGCCGGCCGAAAAGGCGCGGTCGCCGGCGCCGGTGATGACGATGCAGCCGATCGAATCGTCGGCGTCCATCCGCTTGACCGCGTCGCGCAACTCGCTCGACAGCTGACAATTCATCGCGTTGAGCTTGTCAGGTCGATTGAGCGTCACGATCCCGACGCCGTCATCGGTCTCGACCAGGATATGCTCGTAAGCCATGCTTCTCTCCTATCGGCTAAATCCGGATCACGAGTTTGCCGACATGCCGGTCGGCTTCGAGATGGGCCTGCGCATCGGCGATCTCGGTCAGCGCAAAGGTGCGCTCGACGATCGGCCGCAGGCTGCCGTTCTGCAATGCCGGCATCAGATCGGCGACGAACCGCTTCGTCGATTGGGCACGCTGCGCCGGCTTGCGCAACCGGTTGCTGACGCCATAGAGGTGCAGGCGGCGCAAGGCCAGCCGGTCGAGATCGAGCTCCCCCTTCTGCACGCCGCTCATCCGTCCGATGGTCACGAAACGGCCGCCGACGGCGAGCGCGTCGAGGCAGGCAGGGAAGACGTCGCCGCCGATATTGTCGACGATCATATCGACACCGTCCTCGCCGATCACGCGCCCGATCGCGGCGGCGAACCCGTCGCTGCCGGTAACGACACCCGCATCGAGCCCATAGCCCTTCAGCTTCTCAATCTTATCTGCCGAGCGCGATGTGCCGATGACCTTGGCGCCGATCAGCTTTCCCAGCAGCAGGGTGGCGACGCCGACGCCGGATGAGGCGGCGGTCACCAGCACGGTTTCGCCGGCACGCAGCTGCGCGCTCGCATAAAGCGCGTCGTGCACGACGACGAAGACGATCGGCACGCAGGCGGCTTCTTCCCATGACAGGCGCTCGGGTGCCGGCATCGCCTCGCGCGCGTCGATCAGGGCGTATTCGGCAAAGCCGCCGCTGCACCGCCCCATCACCCGGTCGCCGGGCTTGAAGCCGGCCACACCCGACCCGGTTTCGACGATTTCGCCGGCCGCATCGCCGCCGCCCAGGCGCTCGGCCGGCGCCGGGTTGCCCGGCTCGCGACGCAAATTGCGGACCGCCCGCATTTCCGCGCGGTTCACCGACGAGGCGCGAACCCTGACGAGGATATGGCCGGCGGTGATCGCGGGCCGCTGCACCTCGCGAATATCCCAGACGCCGCCATCCGCCCCAGGCACCATGATCGCCGCCTGCATGCTTGACCCTCTCTGCCAACAGCCCCGGCCAAAAGGCTATAGGTTGCGCGTCGTGGCGAACAGGGCCAATCGCGGTCGCGCGAACGCCCAGCCCCCCACGAGCAAACCGCGACCGGGGAAGCCAAATCAGCTCTGCTCGCGGGTCTCTTTGAAGCGAATTCCCGGCCACTCCTCGATCGTGGTGCGCAATTCCCAGGCGTTGCGGGCGAGGAAGACCGGCACGCCGTCATGGTCCTCGGCAATGGCCGAGGGGTTCTTGGTGCGGAAACGCTCGATCTCGGCCGGGTCGTCGGCGTCGAGCCAGCGCGCGGCCTGGTAGGGCGCGCCGTCCAGCCGGGTGGCGAGCCCATACTCGACCTGAAGCCGGGCGGCCAGCACGTCGAGCTGCAGCGCGCCGACGACGCCGACGATCCAGTCGCCGCCGGAGAGCGGCTTGAACACCCGCGTCACCCCTTCCTCGGCCAATTGTCCGAGCGCATGATGCAGATGCTTCGACTTCATCGGGTCGTCGAGATGCACCCGCCGCAGGATCTCGGGGGCAAAGCTCGGGATCCCGGAAATCCGGATCTCCTCGCCCTCGGTCAAGGTGTCGCCGATCCTGATACTGCCGTGGTTGGGGATGCCGATGATGTCGCCGGGCCACGCCGTCTCGGCGAGATTGCGCTCGCGCGCCAGGAAAAACACCGGGCTCTGCACCGACATGACCCGCCCGGTGCGGATGTTCTTCAATTTCATGCCGCGCTCGAACCGGCCGGAGCTGAGCCGCACAAAAGCGACGCGGTCCCGATGCTGCGGGTCGACATTGGCCTGCACCTTGAACACGAACCCCGCTACCTGCGCTTCCTGCGGCAGGATCGGGCGCGGTCCAGCGGCGCCCAGGGCCGGCTGCGGCCGCGGCGCCGGCGCCAGATCGGCAACCCCGCGCAGCAACTCGCGGACGCCGAAATTGTTCAGCGCGCTGCCGAAAAACACCGGCGTCAGATGGCCCTCGGCAAACGCCTGAGGATCGAATGGCGGACACAGGCCGCGCGCCATCTCGACCTCGTCGCGCAATTTCGCGACCGCCGCTTTGGGCAGCCGCCGCGCCAGCTCGGGATCGTCGAGACCGCTGCACCGGACCGGTTCGACCACCCGGTCGTGCGCATTGCGCTCGAACAGCAGCAGCGTTTTCGCAAACAGATCGTAAGTGCCGAGAAAGTCGCGCCCCATGCCGATCGGCCAGCTCGCCGGAGTGACGTCGAGCGCCAGGCTCTGCTCGATCTCGTCCAACAAATCGAACGGGTCGCGGCTCTCGCGGTCGAGCTTGTTGACAAAGGTCAGGATCGGCACGTCGCGCAGCCGGCACACCTCGAACAATTTGCGGGTCTGCTCCTCGATGCCCTTGGCCGCGTCGAGCACCATCACCGCGCTGTCGACCGCGGTCAATGTGCGATAGGTGTCCTCGCTGAAATCCTGGTGGCCCGGGGTGTCGAGCAAATTGAAGGTCAGCCCGTCATGCTCGAAGGTCATCACCGCCGAACTGACCGAGATGCCGCGCTCGCGCTCGATCGCCATCCAGTCGGAGCGCGCCCGCCGCCGGTCGCCGCGCGCCTTGACCTCGCCCGCCAGCTGGATCGCCCCGCCGAACAGCAGCAATTTCTCGGTCAAGGTGGTCTTGCCGGCATCCGGATGTGAGATGATCGCGAAGGTCCGCCGGCGTGCGATCTCGTCGGTAAGGCAAGTCATCGATCGGGTTCAGCTATAGCTGGAAAGCTCGCCGCCGCCGGCAGCCGCTCCTGCAGCGCCGGCGCCGGCGTTGGATATGATGGCTGCGCACGTCTTTGCCAACCGCCATCGAGCGGCTGGAAAATTCGCAAGAAATTCACCCGCATCAAAGCATCCAGGATAGGCGTCAGGGCTGTCCCGAACGATAATCGCCAATCGCAAGGCGGATTTCACTCGCTGCCGCATCTGCAGCAAATCTACAGCGAAACTTCGCCTCTGGCTGTATCCCTTGCCCGCTGGCCTATCAGCCGCCCGGCCTTTCTGGCGAAGGCGACCTGCCCTGCAACTTCGCCCGCCGGCTCAACCCCGCAAAGGGCTCACACCCGACGAACCCAGCTGCCAGGCATGGACAGAACCGCCGGATCGCTGATCCCAGATCCAACTTATCAAATGCCCAGACGAAAGAATCAGAAATCGAGGTCGGCGTAATGCGCCGGCGGCGGCACGCCCGGCACGTGGTCGGCCAGGATCGGGCGAAAGCTCGGGCGCGACTTGATCCGCGCATACCATTCCTTGGCCGGCTCGTGCGCGTCCCACGGCACATCGCCGAGATAATCGAGGCTCGACAACTGCGCCGCGGCGGTGATGTCGGCGATCGAGAAATGGTCGCCGGCGAGCCAGCGCCGGCGCTCGACCAGATAGCCGATATAGTCGAGGTGATGCGGCAGGTTCGCGTGCCCGGCGCGAATCGCCTGCGAGTTCGGCTGGCCGTGCCCGAGAAACCGCTTCATCATTTTCTCGCCGAGCAGGTTCTCGGTCACTTCGAGCTTCATCTTGATGTCGAACCAGGCGGTCAGCCGCCGCACCTCGGCGCGGTCGATCGGGTTGATCCCGATCAGCATCTTCTCGCGATAGACCTCGTCGAGATATTCGACGATCGCCGCGGCATCGGCGAGCACGGTGCCGTCCGGCTCGATCAGCACCGGCACCTCTCCGGCCGGGTTGAGGGCGAGGAATTCCGGCCGCCTTTCCCAGGTCTTCTCGGCCTTCAGGGTGAAGTCGAGGTTCTTCTCCCGCAGGATGATGCGCACCTTGCGCGCGGCGGGAGACAGCCATTGGTGATAGAGAACCCGCATGGCGGCGATTGTAGCGACCAGCCCCGCTCGCGAACAACGCTCGATCGCGTTTCTGGCGCCCGCTCCGGTCACGCCGGTGAGCCGCGGCCGCAATCGCCTGGATACCGCCGGCGAATAAAGCGATGATCGGCCCGGCGCAACCTTCCGGAAAAATGATGCCAAGCCGACGCCGCCACGGCGGTCTCTTCCACCTGGTGCTGATCAAGCCGACGCATTACGACGATGACGGCTATCCGATCCAATGGGTCAAGGCCGCCATCCCGTCGAACACGCTCGCCTGCCTGAACGGCCTCGCCGAGGATGCCAGCCGCCGCCAGGTGCTGGGTCCCGGCGTCGAAATCCGCGTGCACACCTTCGACGAGACGAATCAGCGGGTCAGGCCCGATCGAATCATCCGTCGGATCGCCAGGGAAGGCGGCCGCACGCTGATCGGGATGGTTGGCGTCCAATCGAACCAGTTTCCGCGCGCTGTCGACCTCGCCCGGCCGTTTCGCGCTGCCGGATTGCCGGTCTGCATCGGCGGGTTTCACGTCTCGGGCTCGATCGCGATGCTGCCGGCGATGCCGCCCGAGATGTCCGAGGCAGAGGCGCTGGGCATCTCGTTCTTCGCCGGCGAGGCCGAACTGGGCCGCCTCGATCGGGTCATGCGCGACGCCTGGGACGGTGCCCTCCAGCCTCTGTACAATTATATGAACGACCTGCCGGCGCTGGAGGGAGAGCCGCCGCCGATGCTGTCGCCGCGCCACATCCGGCGGATATCGGGCTCGCTGTCGAGCCTCGACCTCGGGCGCGGCTGTCCCTACCAATGCTCGTTCTGCACGATCATCAATGTTCAAGGTCGCAAGAGCCGGTACCGCACCCCCGATGATCTCGAACGTGCGATCCGGAAAAACTACGCCGTGGGAATCCGGCGGTTCTTCATCACCGACGACAATTTCGCCCGCAACGGACATTGGGAGGCGTTGTTCGACCGCATGATCCAATTGCGGGTCGGCGAAGGTCTGAAGATCGGCTTTACGATCCAGGTCGACACGTTGTGCCACCGCATCCCGAATTTCATTGAAAAGGCGGCGCGGGCCGGGGTCCGCCGGGTCTTTATCGGCCTCGAAAACATCAATCCCGACAATCTGATCGCGTCGAAAAAGCACCAGAACAAGATCACCGAGTATCGCGTTATGCTGCAGAAATGGCGCGAGCACGGCGCCATCACCTGCGCCGGCTACATCATCGGCTTTCCCGGAGACACCAAGGATTCAGTGCTGCGCGACATCGGCATCATCAAGCGCGAGATGCCGCTCGACATCCTGGAATTATTTTATCTGACGCCGCTGCCTGGCTCCGAGGACCACAAGGTGCTGTTTCAAAATGGCGCCTGGATGGATGCGGACCTCAACAAATACGACCTGTTCCATCGGGTAGCGCATCATCCGAAAATGACGGATGCCGATTGGGAGGAAGTCTATCGCGCCGCCTGGGAGAGCTTTTACGATTTCGACCACATGCGGACGATCCTGAGCCGGGCCGCCGCGAACCCGCTCGGACGCCCGCACGCCACCCTGACGACGTTGCTGTGGTTCAAGCTGATGACCATGTTCGAGGCGGTCCATCCGCTCGAAGGCGGGGCGTTCCGGCGCAAGTCGCGGTGTGATCGCCGCCACGGGCTGCCGCTCGAGAGCGCCGTCACTTTCTACCCGCGCTGCTTCGGCGAGATCGCCATCAAGGCCTGGCGGTATTGGGGGGTCTATCGGAAATCAAAGGCAATTCTCAAAGGGGTTTTGGCCGATCCCGACCGGGAGAGCTATTCCGACCTGTCTATCGCGCCGCCCCGGGAGGATGAGTTCGACAGCCTCGATCTCTATCACGCGACGCATGGCGGTGAAGCCGCGCTGGCGCGCAAACGCCGGGACGACGCGCTCCGCGCAAGGGCTCTTTGAGGTCCCCGCGCCGATCGTCAATTGTTGATCCATTCCTTCATGAAGCGGGCGTGGCACTCGCGTTCGCCCGGCATCTTGAGCCAGCCCGCCAGCAGCCGCGGCGACGCCAGCAGCAGACGATCGCGCAGATGGGTGGAGTTGCGGCCATATTCCTCGAAAGTCGAAACCGTGATCTTCTGGTTGTGCGGATCGTCCTGAAAGCGGCAGGCGCAGACCGCAACGGTTTCCTGGTAGGCGCGGCGGTCGGCGCCCGATTGCAGATAGGCGTTGGCGACGGCCGTGGTCCGCGGGAAGTCGAGCGCCATGATCGCGTCGTCGAGCTCTTGCAGCAACGCCGCCGGGGTGCGGCTGCCGGCGTCGAACCCGGCGCATTCCTGCTCGATGACCGAGGCGTAGAGCTTGTTCTCATGCGCGACATCGTTGATGAAGCTCGCCATCAGATAGAGGATGCGCGGCTGGTACGGGTTGTCCCGCATCCGCATCCAGTTGTTCGCCACATTGCAGTAGTCGAACGGATGCTGGCCGTTGGTGAACTGCCGCGGCACCGTGGTGCGCAGGATCAGCTCGGCGGCGCCGATCTGGATCGCGTCGCCGAGACTGCGGATCGACTTGCCGTTCTTCAGATGGTTGGTCAGCAGATCCCAGACCGTGCCGGAATCGGCGGTCATCAGCTGCTCGACCAGCTCCTCGACCTCGGCCGGGCTCAACGGCGTCAGGTTGGTCTGGACGAGGCTCTTGCCGGCATCGGGGAATTCGGCGGCGAGCCGCACGCAGACCGAATCGTAAAGCGAGTAATAAAGCGGCCCGACCGCCATGTCCGGCACGCCCATGTAATAGACGCCGTGCGCCGCATCCCAGCCGATGAAATCGGCGAGGTCGGTGACCGCGCGCGCCCGGATCGCCTTGTGGCCGGTATTGCGCGCCTTGCGCCCGACCACGGTGTCCTGCAAATCGATCAGGCCGAGAAATTCCAGCTGGTCGCGCAGCATCGGACGCAGCTGCTCGTCCTCGGCCAAGCCGAGAAAGAGCCCATGGGACCGCCGCGAATCACCGCTGACCGTGGCGATCATGTAGGAATGCAGCCGCTCTTCGACCGTGCCCTCGTCGCGGATCGGCTCCTGGTCGTCGTTCCATACGACCGGGCCATAGCTCGGCGGCGGCACGTTCATGCCTTTCATCGTCGCATAACGGCCGGGGTATCGGCCCGCCAGCTGGTTCCAGATGTCGAGCCCGGCCGGAATGTACCAGACGCTCTGCAGCAATGGCAGCAGGCGGTATTTCTCCGGCAGATACGGCATCAGGTAAGCCGAGGCGCGCAGGCCGAGGATCGTATGATCGTTGTTGATCAGCGAGATCTGCCCGTCCTTGACGTTGATGTGGCTCGGCACCTGGACAAACGGCGCCTCGGCCGCTGTGACCACGCTCAGCGCCTCGCCGATCGGACGCCCGTCGCGCGCCACCATGCGGAAGAACAGATCGGCGGTGCGCGGCTGGTCGCGCTCCAGGATCGCGTCGGTCAGCGGGCCAAAGGACTTGTCCTGGCTGATCTCTGCTCGGCTCCGTAACATCGCTGTGCTCCGCTCGGTTCGTTTTGTTCAGCCTACGGTGCGGACCGCCGGCGCGTAAACCAGCTATGCGGTATTGGTGGTATGCTTCGAGCGTGTCGAAGGCCGCGAATGGCGGCGGTACCGTGGCGACCGCCGCACCGGCCGCACCGACCAGCGCCGGATGGGTGCTGTCGCGCATTGCCCGAGATGCTCCCCGAGCCGGGAGCGGGTTCGATGTGCTGCGGCGGCTGCGCCGCAAAGGTGTCGGCGGCGATGCTGGGCCGGGGTCGGGCGGCTGCTCCCGCTCGCGAACGGCGCGGTCATGATCGGGCTCGACAGCCCGACGACACTGCACCGATCAGTGTTCCCTGCTGCACGCTGTCGGTTTCTTCCGCGCGTTGATCGCCGACCCGTGTCTCTGCGACCGCATCGCCGCGACTCGCGCAGCATCCTCGGGCTGCTTCCCGTCTCCCTGAAGGCGAGCGGTACGGTGGCAGGCGCACCGCGCCTGCCGATCACGGCACAACCGCATTTATGTTTGCATCATCAAGCTTGAAGCGATCAATTCCAGAGACAAAGATGCTGTCGTACAGATCGTCGCCAAAGCTCGTCGGTAATGGCTCCCCTTCGATCAATTTGAATGTACGGGCGCGCTCGGCCCGCAAAAACAACACGTTCCCGCTGTCCCTCTTAAAAAAACCATGGGCCAATTCATAAAGGTGCGTCACGCAGACGATCCTGATCCGTTTGGCCGACAGGGCAGTCATGATCTGCGTCGCGATTTCCGAGCCTTCGCGCTCGTTGGTCGCGGCAAACGATTCATTGAAAAGGATGAGGGAATCCGGTGTGACATGATCGACGATCTCGCTCATCCGCCTGAGCTCCTCGTCGAGCTTGCCGCTTCTCATTCCAGGGTCTTCTTCCCTTTTGTAATGCGTAAAGAGACCATCACAGACGCTGGCGCAGAAGCAATCCGCCGATACAAACATCCCGCATTGCATCATCAACTGCGCCAGGCCGACGCTGCGTAAGAAAGTCGATTTGCCGCCCTGGTTGGCGCCGGTGACGATCACGAGGTCCTTCTTGTCGGCGTCCGCATCGTTGCCGACCACGGTTTGATCGAGGTTCAACGCCAGACAGACATCGGATAATCCGCGAAACGACATTCGCCGTTCCTCGGCCGCCGCAGGCACGGGCATGCACACCGGCGCTCCCTTACGGGTGAGCTGCCCGTGCAGGTTCAGGCAACCGATGTAGAATGCCAGTTCGGCCTGCAGCATCCCGAAAAAATCGCGAACGTGGTCCGTGGATTGGGCGAGCGCATCGGCGACAAGGGCGATCCCACGGTTTCGCAGCTCCCCGAGCGCGCGGGCGCCGGCTTCGTCGCGGGGATGCAGCGAAAAGCTGTAGACCGGCGATTGCCGTGGCCGCAGCCAGCTCGGGCACGTTTCCTCACGATGGGGCAACAGGCGGAGCAGCGCGTCGACGCACCTCCACCACAGCTCCGGCCATGTTCCGTTGCGTTCGGGAAACCGGCGGAGGACATAATCGCTGCCTTTGTTGCCCCGGCCCAGCGCGGCACTGAGCAGCACCCCATCACGGAACGTCAGCTGCTGCAGGTGACGTCGCGCGCGAACGAAATAGTCGTCATCGAGATCGTGCTTCAGCACCGTAAAAAACTCGGTCCAGCCTTCGGATACGAACTCATCGGCATGGGAATCGGCGATCTTCCTCAGCTTCTTTTGCAATTCGAGGAGCACCGACATCAGCTCTACGGAATGCCGCAGAACCTGGTCCGGATAGCGGGCGAGGATGGAGCCGAGAACGTGCCGCCTCTGTTTTTCCGTGGCTTCGACCGCGACAGCATAGAGTTCTCGGACAATGGCAGGGTGATCCAGGCAATCCTGCAAAACAGCCTGACGATATCGGATGGCTTCGACATCGCCTTTGAGGCCCTCAAAAACCGCCTTTCTGGCGACCTCGAAAACGCAATCGTCGCCGCCCGCCATCGCATTGAACAGCGTGTTCAGCGCCAGATCCGTCGTCAGTGCCTCCTCGTTCCAAGGCAGTCCCGACCGCCGGTCGAAATCCGGCCCCCGATATGGTCGCCCGGTCCGCGTTGCTTCGCGCGCCGCGGCCGCCTGCAACGGCCACCTCCAGTCGAAATCCCGGTTTCGATGGAGCAGATGCGCCTTCATGACCCGATGCGCCGTTTGATCATGTCATGGGTAAGCCGGTACTTCTCGGCGATCGACATCGCATAGGCGAGACCGTCGGGAGGCCGCCTGACGATCTTATAGGTCCGCTGCGCCGGGTTCCCGGGTGCGATCGTGCTCACCATGCTGACAGTCTTTTCCCCCAGCGCCGCCAGCTCGTCGATGAACGTCACCCACACGCAATAGAGGTCGAGACGCATGATCGTCGTCGCGATCTTCGCGCTGAGGAGGATTGCATCCCGCAATGTCGTGGATGCAAAAATCTCGTTCATGACGATGACGCTCTCAGGCGTGGCGCGGTCGAGGATCCGGTGAATCCTGAGGAGGTCGTCCTGCAGCTTGCCGCGCAGATTGGCCATGTTCTCGGCTCTCTCGAAATGCGTAAACATCTTGTCGAAAAGGTAGAGTTGCGCATGCGTGCCGGGAACCGGGCAGCCCAGGCTCGCAAGGTAATGCAACTGACCGAAGGTGCGGGCGAAAGTGGTCTTGCCGCCCTGGTTCGGGCCGGAGACGACGATGATCCGCTCCGGGCCACGCAGCTGAAAGTCATTGCAAACGGGAGTGGCGTGTTCGCCGGCGAGCTTGCCCGCCAGGGCCAGATCGAAGCCCTGACAATTGAAAACTTCACCGCGGGTCTGGGTAATCCGCGGATAGCAGAAGCTCAGCCCCGACTTTTTGAAAGAGGCGACATAATCGAGGTAGGCGATATAAAACTGGATCTCTCTGTCGAAAATGGTGATTGTGATGTCCTGAAAGCTTTTATTTCTCGTGCAATACTCACCGAGCCTGAGAAACGTTTCGCGGTGAAGCCGGGCGACGCGATCAAGAATCTGGCCTTCTATATGGT
Source organism: uncultured Alphaproteobacteria bacterium (assembly GCA_963814865.1). GTDB lineage: Bacteria > Pseudomonadota > Alphaproteobacteria > ATCC43930 > CGMCC-115725 > AP-15. Next base: position 465,339 of record CAWFEN010000014.1, read on the forward strand.
TGACATCCGGCGAATCGCTGAAATCGAATTTGTATCGTTGGACCGTCCCTTGTTTGAATCTCTCGAATGTCGCCAGCACCTCGGTACTGTAGTCGGGCTCGCCGTCGTATAGGCGGACATCGACGCGGGGAGTCTGGATCAGGATGCTGTAGACGATCGCGGAGAGATCGGCCGCAAGCTCCTTCGTTTGTCGGAGCAACGAAGTGAACTGTGCCGCGGCGACATAGAGGGTCAAATATTCTCGCAGCGCCAACAGGCCGCGGGAGGTGAATGTCGTTTCAGACAAGTCGCGGACCAGACGGGTTACGGCGTCGCAATAGATTTGCCCGGCGTCAAAAAACGCCCGCCCTTTCTGATAGGGGTGTCGGAGCTTCTCGCTCTGCGCCAGATGTGCGCGCATCGTGCGCATGCTCCGGGCGAAGGTTTTGAGGTTCTCGAGCAGGTCGTCGTTTTCGAGATCCCGCATGATTTCGTGGCGAAAGATAACGGCATCGACATCGTGCAACGGCGCATGAAAGAAAGGCTTCAGATTGTATTCCTCTCTGCCCGCGATAATTGCGGCGACGATCTGATCGAGATTGAGATCCGTGAAAAACTCCGGCTCATCAAGCCGCCCATCCGTTACGTGGTCGGTAACGTGTTGAAAGAGGACGCTCTGGAAGGTCACGGGTCTGCGTCCCCACGCCGAGCCCGCACGGCCGGACATGACGGCAATCGGATCAGGGAGCGCCGCCCCGTCATGTGGTCTACGACCGAACTTATCGAACATTGAGCCGGTTCGGCGCTCGGCGACCGCTCGCCGCCGAATAAGTTCAGAAGATCGCTGCCGACAACATCCATGCCGATGCTCCATTAACGGTCCGAACGGCCCGACAATTCGACCGGGCCAACCGGATCAGGAGTCATCAGCTGCGCGCCGTGACGGCAGCGGTTGAAGGCGAACCCCTTCGCCTGGGGGCGGAGGCTGGCGGCTCGGCATGCCGCTGTCAAGGCACTCGGGCGTCCCCCGTTTGTAACCTCCTCTAAAACCCCGATTGCATTCAATGCCGCGCGGGCTATGATGAAGGACTGCCGGCTGGCGTTCGAGACGCGCCGGCAGCGGCGATGGAGTTCGCCGGAACCGCCCTCCGGGGGCTGATGACTCCTACCCTTGGTTCGTTCGCTGGCGCGGGCGGGCTGCGGTAGGAAGGCTTGTCAGGGGGGTAGGGTGCGATGCTGAACTTCGCCGTAACGACCCGCATGTGCATATCCGGCGCCGGAGCGGCATGAGCCGTGCCCGAGCGTATTTTTTTCAATTTGCTGCAAGTCGCCGTGGTCGTCGGCTTCGCCCCGTTGGTCGAGGGCGTCGCTGCCCGGCTCAAGGAAATCGTTCAGTCGAAACGCGGCCCGAGCATTTTTCAGCCCTACCGCGACCTGTGGAAGCTGCTGCACAAAGACGAGATCGTCTCGGAATACAGCTCCTGGGTCTTCCGTGCCGCACCTTACATCGCCTTCACCGCGCCGGTCTTCGTCGCCCTGCTGATCCCGGTGCTGACGCGCTACCCGCTGTTCTTCGCGTTCATGGGCGACATGCTGGGCGTCGGCTTCATTCTCGCGTTCGGCGGATTTTTCGGCACGATCGCCGCCGTCGACACCGCCAATCCCTACGGCCCGATGGGCGCGAGCCGGACCCGGATGGTCGGCTTTCTGGCCGAGCCGGTGTTCATCATCGTGTTCCTGACCGTCTCCTTCGTCGCCGGCTCGACCATTCCCTACATCGTGCAGACCCGGTGGGTGACGCCGCTCGCCAATTTCTTCGAGCCCTCGCACGTCCTGCTGATGATCGCGTGGCTGATGCTGATCCTCGCCGAGGACGGCCGCATCCCGGTCGACAGCCCGTCGGGGCATTTCGAGCTGGCGATGATCGATCATTCCAAATCGCTCGAATATTCGGGGCGCGGCGCCGCGCTGATGAAATGGGCCGGAGCGATGAAGTTTCTCGTTCTGGTCATCGTCTTTCTCAACGTCCTTGTCACTCCCTGGGGCTTGGCGCGCGGCATCGGCGCGATCGACGTGCTGGCCGCGATCCCGCTCGTCCTGCTCAAGATATTCGGGTTCATCCTGGTTCTCGTGGTTATTGAATCCTCACTGGCCAAGCTCCGCCTTTTTCGCATCACCGAATTCCTCGGCGCGGCGTTCGTGATCTGCGTCGTGGCGATGATCACCCGGCTTGCCGAGATCTAGGCCCAGGCGCGGCGATGGGCGGCTCACCCGCTTTCCCGCTGGTCTTCGCTCTCGACGCGTTGACCGGCGCGCTGTTTCTGCTGACGGCACTCGGGGTCGTCGCGACCCGTCAGGTGTTGGCGTCGCTGCAGCTGTTCATCCTCCAGTCGGCGCTGCTGACGGTCTCGGCGCTGCTGCTCGCCGTCGCCACCGGCTCGCCGCATCTGCTTGCGGTCGCCGCGATCACGGTCGCCACCAAGATCCTGCTGATCCCGTGGCTGCTGCGCCGCACGGTCGGCGCCGAGGTCTATCGCACGCGCGAAATCGAGCGGGTCCTGAATGTGCCGAGTTCGCTGCTCGCTTCGGCCGTGTTGATCGTACTCGCCTATGTCGTCGCCGATCCGGTGCTGGCGGCGGTCGCGGTCCCGTTCGCCGGCATCAATCTGCCGCTCGGGCTTGCGGCAATGTTCCTCGGCGCCTTTACCATCGTGGTGCGCCGGGAAGCGGTGCCGCAGCTGTTGGGGCTGCTCGCCGTCGAGAACGGCGTGTTCTTTGCCGGTATCGCGGTCGTCCCGAACCTTCCGGTGATCGCCGAACTCGCCGCCGCCGTCGATGTCCCGGTGCTGGCGCTCGTCTTCGGCCTGCTGACGCGCCGCATCTACACGCGGCTCGGCACGACATCGGTCGGCGCACTCGCCAGCCTCAGGGAGCAGTAGGGCAGCGATGCATCTCGCCGCCATCCTGATCATCCCCGCGCTGGCCGGCGGCCTCTCGCTGTTCCTGCCGTGGCCGCGGCTGGCGGCGCCGCTGACCCTGGTCGGGAGCGCCGCCGTGCTGGCGCTTGCCGTCGTCGTGGCCGGGAATGCGGCGCGGGTCGGACGGGTCGAGGCACTGGACAGCTGGCTGACCTGCGACGCGCTCGGGGCGCTGATCCTGCTGCTGATCGCCTTCGTCGCGTTCACCGCGGCGCTGTTCTCCTGGGGCTATATCGGCCACCGGCCCGAGCACCGCCAGCGGCTGAAGCAGTATTACTGCCTCTATAACTTCTTCATCCTGTCGATGCTGGCGGTGCCGCTGCTGGCCAACGTCGCCTTGATCTGGATCGCCGTCGAGCTGACGACCTTGCTCTCGGCCTTTCTGGTCGGCTTCGAGGACACCCCCGAAGCGCTCGAGGCGGCGTGGAAATACGTGGTCCTGACCAGCCTCGGCGCGGTGCTGGCGCTGCTCGGCTTTCTGATCCTCTATTGGGGCTCGCAGGTTGCCGGCCACGAGCCGTTTACCTGGGTCGGGCTGGTCAAGGCGGCCCCGAACATGCCGCCGGCGTTGCTGTGGCCGGCGTTTTTGCTGATCCTCGTCGGCTTCGGGACCAAAATCGGCCTGGTGCCGATGCACACCTGGCTGCCCGATGCCCACAGCCAGGCTCCGGCCTCGATCTGTGCTCTCCTTTCCGGGGTCGAGACGACGACGGCGCTCTACGTCGTTTTGCGGCTGTTTCCGGTGGTTGGCGGCGCGCCGGGGCTCGACGCCCGGCCGTGGTATATCGGCTTCGGGCTGTTATCGGTGGCAGTCGCCACCCTGCTCCTCGTCCATGTCCGCGACTTCAAGCGGCTCTTCGCTTTCTCGACGGTCGAGCACATGGGCATCATCCTGGTCGCCGCCGGGCTCGGCGGGGTCGACGCGCATCTCGGCATGGCCTATCAGATCACCGCCCACGCCATCGCCAAATCCTTCTGCTTTTTCGCTGCCGGCATGGCGGTGATGGCGGGCGGCACCCAGGAAATCGCCGCGGTTCGCGGCCTCGCGCGATCGGCGCCGGCAGCCGCCGCGGCGCTCGTCCTCGGCGCCTTCGCCATCGCCGGGGCACCGCCCTTCGCCGTCTTCGTCAGCGAGTTCCTGATCCTCAAGGGCGGGCTCGCCGGCAGCCATTTCATGGCGGTCGGCCTGCTCGCAATTCTCGTCGTGATCGCCTTCTGCGCGATCATGCTGCACGTCACGCGCATGGTCTTCGGCGTCGGCGGTGACGGGACTGCTCACGCCACGCCGCTTTCGTGCAAGGCGACCCTGGTGCTGGCGGCGGTCCCGCTGATCGTGATCGGAATTTACCTGCCGATGCCGCTGCAGGCGCTGCTGCGGACGGCGGCGGCGGCGCTCGGCGGCTGAAGGTTGCGGCGATGGAAATTCTCGAACAGGACATCGCCGTATCGGCGGGCGGGGCGAGCCTCGTCGACATCTGCCGCGGGCGCTGGGCCGAGCATGTCGCCGCCTCGCTCGACGAGCGGGCGCGGGTGTGCCGGATCGGATGCCGTCCCGAGCAGCTGGCCGAAATCTGCGCCTGGCTGACGCGCGATCTCGGTTTCGCCTTCGCCACGCTGATTGCCGAAGAGCGCCCGGTGTGGTCGCTGACCTATGTCTTTTACCAGGCGGTCGGCTCGCCCTGGGTCCATGTCGTGCTCCACCCCGACGGACGCTGCCTGACGATTCCCTCGATCAGCGGCGTCGTCGCTGCCGCCGACTGGCATGAACGCGAGGTCGAGGATCTGTTCGGGATAACCTTTGACGGGCACCCGCGGCTCGGCGAATTCATCCTGCACGAGGATTGGCCGGAGGGCACGGCACCGATGCGCCACGCCTTTGACGCCCGGCAGCCGCCGCATGCCCGCGAGCCCGATCCCGATTGGCAGCCGCCTACGATCGTCATGGCGCCGGGCGCCTTTGCCATGCCGATCGGCCCGGTCTTCTCCGACTTCGCCGAATCGGCGCATTTTCTGCTGGAAACCGTCGGCGAGGACGTGATCCACACGATCCCGCGCTTTTTCTACAAATTCCGCGGCCTCGAAAAGATCGCCGAGGGCCGGTCGGCCGACCATGCGCTGCTGCTCGCCGAACGCTTTTCGGGCACCTCCGCATTCGCCCACGGCATGGCGTTCTGCCGCGCGGTCGAGGCGATCTGCGGGATCGCGCCATCGCCCCGCGCTGAGGCATTGCGCACGGTCTGGGCCGAGCTCGAACGCCTGCGCCACCACGCGGCGGCGATCACCGGCATCTGCAATTCGACCGCCCTCGTCGTGGCGGCGAGCCAGGCGGCACTGATCGAGGAGGATCTCTTACGCCTGAGCGGCGAGACAGCGCGGCACCGCTACCTGTTCGGCATGATCCGGCCGGGCGGTCTTGCCTGCGACCTGGCGCCGGCGCAATGCCGCCGCCTGCTCGACGCGACCGCCGAGATCGGCGGCAGACTCCACGAACTCCACCAGATGCTGCGCTATTCGAGCAGCTTTCTCGATCGCCTGGAGGAGGTCGGCATCGTCACCGCGGCCGACGCCGCCTCCTACGGTCTGGTCGGCCCGATCGCGCGCGCCTCGGGGCTCGCCCGCGACATCCGCCGGTTGTTTCCCTACGCCGCCTATGCAACCGCCGAATTCGCCGTGCCGGTCGAGTTGGAAGGGGACGGATATGCCCGGCTGCGCATTCTGTTTCGGGAAGCCGAGCAGTCGGTGGCGATCATCCGCCAGATGCTGGACCGGCTGCCGGAGGGACCGATTGCGGCGGGTCCGGTGACCTGGCACGCCGGCGTCGCGCTGGCCGCCGTCGAGGCGCCGCTGGGCGCCGCGTTCCATTGGCTGCGGTTGCGGGAAGACGGCACCATCGCGCGCTATCGGGTGACGCCGCCCTCTTTTATCAATTGGCACGGGTTTCATTTCGCCTCCGAGAATTTCGCGTTTCAGGATTTTCCGATCATTCTCGCGAGCTTTGGGCTCTCGAATGCCGAGTGCGACCGGTAGGGGCGGGCGATGGCGAACTGGGTGCTGAGAGGTCTGCGCACCGGAATAAAGAGCACCGTCTACCCGGATCGGCGCGAGGAAACCCCCGGGGTCTCGCCCGGCCGGCCGAGCGGCGACGCTTTCGGTTCTGCGGAGGCGGCGGACGCGCTCGTCGCGCGCTGCCCGACCGGCGCGATCCTGCGCCAGGACGGCGGAGTGGCAATATCGCAAGGCAGCTGCGTTCATTGCTTTCGCTGCCGGGACGACGGGAACGGGCCCGCCGCGGCCTGGGAAGACGGCTATGAATGGGCGTTCCGTGCCCGGCGAAGCCGATGCGGTGCAGCTGCGATTGGCGGCGGCGTTCCGGCGCTCGCTGCACATCCGCTTTGTCGACGCCGGCGCCTGCGGCGCCTGCATCAGCGAGGCGCGGCAGCTCGCAAACCCCTATTACAACCTGCACCGGCTCGGCTTTTTCATGACGCCGACGCCGCGCAACGCCGATGTCCTGCTGGTCGCCGGCCCGGTTTCCGACGCGATGCGGCTGCCGCTGCAGAAAGTCTGGGAGGCGATGCCGAGCCCGAAGCGCGTCGTCGCGATCGGCGCCTGCGCACTGTCGGGCGGCGTCTTCGGCCCGAGCTTTGCCGCCGCCGGCGGCGTCGCCGAGATCATCCCGGTCGATGTCGCGGTGCCGGGCTGCCCGCCGCCGCCGCTGGCGATCCTCCACGCGCTGCTCGTCGTGGTCGAGAGAAAACCGCCGGCAATGCCGGTCTCGGCGCCGGCCGCGACGGCATGAGCCTTTCGGCCCAGCTCCTGTTCGCCTTCTTTGCTCTCTGCGCCGTGGGAGCGGTGGCGACGCTTGCCGTCCCCGGCCGGTGGGTTGCGCTCGTGCCGAGCGTGGTCGGATCGCTCGCGGCGCTGGTCGTCCTCGCTGCGAGCGCCCGTCTCCTCGTCTCCGACGATGCCTTTCGTGTCGATCTCTGGCCGCTGCTCTCGCTCGGCACATTGGTGCTGCGTGCGGACCGCCTCTCCGGCCTGTTCCTTTTTATCAGCGGTCTCGTCTTTCTGCCGGTCTCGATCTTTTCGGCGCGCTATCTCGCCATGTATCGCGCGGAATACAGCCTGCGCTATTTCAGCCTGCTCTATCTCGGACTGTTTGCGTCGGTCGTTCTGATCCTGATCGCCGGCGACGCGATCTCGTTTCTGTCGGGGTGGGAGGCGATGTCGATCGCCGCTTACCTCCTCGTCGCCTACGGCCGCGAGCCAGAGGAGAGTTCGTTTCCCGCATACCTGATGCTGGCGATGGGCGAGGCCGGAACGATCGCCGTCGTGGTGGCGCTGATCATCGTCGGCCAGGCCGCGCACACCCTGGATTTCGCCGGCATGGCCGCGGCGGCGCCGCGGTTCGGGGCGGCGGCGGGTTGGGCCGTGTTCCTGTTGTCGTTCTTCGGTTTCGCGGTCAAGGCGGGGCTGGTTCCGTTCGGCAGCTGGCTGCCGCTGGCCCAACCGGCCGCGCCGATCAATGTCTCCGCCTTGCTGTCGGCAGCGATCGACAACCTCGGGATCTATGGGATCATCCGCGTCAACCTCGACCTCGCTCCTACGGCCGGAGCCGGACCCGGCCTCGTCGTCCTGGCAATCGGCAGCGTCTCGGCGCTGATCGGCATCCTCTACGCGACCACCCAGGCCGATTTGAAGCGCCTGCTCGCGCACAGCACGATCGAGAACATGGGCATCGTCGCGGCCGGCATCGGCGCCGGCATGACCTTTCTTGCCGCCGGTCACCGGATCGTCGCCGGCATCGCGCTGATCGCCGCCCTCTATCACCTCGCCAACCACTCGGCCTACAAGGCGCTGCTCTTTATCGGGACCGGCGCCGTCGAAGCCGGCGCCGGCACCCGCGACCTCGACCGCCTGGGCGGCATCCTGCGGCGGATGCCGTGGACCGGCGGGTTTTTCCTCATCGGCGTATTGTCGATCTCGGCGCTGCCGCCGCTCAACGGCTTTGTCAGCGAATGGCTGACCTTGCAGACGATCCTGCGCTCGGCGCTGCTGTCGTCGCCGGCGATCAAGATCGTCTTTGCCGTTTCGGGCGCGCTGCTGGCGTTGACCGCCGGGCTTGCGGCAACGTGCTTCGCCAAGGTTTTCGCGATGGGGTTCCTCGGCATGCCGCGCTCGCCCGAGGCGGCCGGCGCCGCCGAGGCGCGGCTCGGCACCCGGGTGCCGCTGGCGCTGCTGGCGCTCAGCTGCATCGCGCTCGGCATCTTGCCGACCTATGTCATCCCGGTGCTCGATCGGGTCGTCGTGCCGATTACCCGCGACAGCGCGATCGCCGCATTGGTGCCGCCCTTCTTCGCTCCGCAAACACCGGGCGAGGCGCTCCCGCCGCCATTTGTCGCCGAATTCCACGAGCTCGGCGCGCAAATCGGCCGGAACGTGCTGCCCGGCCGGGGCCTCGTCGTGCTGCATCGCGGCGAGACGCGCAAAACCCGGTCGTCTTCGCGATGTCGACCTCGTACATGCTGGTCACTTTTGCCGCGCTGCTCGGCATCGTGTTCGTCGTGTTCCGGCTGCTGACCTTAAAGCGCGCGCTGCGGCGAGGTGCGGTCTGGGCCGGCGGAATACGCCGCCTGCGGCCCGAATTCACCTACACCGCGACGGGTTTTTCCAACCCCGTCCGGGTGATCTTTGCCGCGATCATGAGCCCGGCGACCGCCGAAGACAGCACCGAAGCCGTCGCCCATCATTTCCTGACGGCGATCCGGCGCGAGCAGACCGAGGTGCACATCGTCGACCGCTTCGTCGTCGATCCGCCGGTGCGCGCTCTCGGCTGGCTGGCGAACCTCGTGCGGCGCATGCACCGCGGCCAGGTCAACGCCTACGCGGCCTATGTTCTGCTGGTGCTGCTCGTCGTCCTCGTTCTCGGCGCCGGTTTTCGCTGAGGCGGCAACGCCGGGTCGGTTAGCGCGTTACGCGCTAACCGACGTTCCGCCGGCGCCAGGCGCTGATCTGCTGCAGCGACGCGTGTACGTGCACGACTACCGGCTGATGGCGGGTTGACAGGGCTTCGGCGATCACCGGCTCGACCTCGGATTCCTCGCGAATCGTCATGCCCCTGGCGCCAAACGCCGTCGCCCAGACTGCGAAATCCGGGTTGGTCAACTGGGTCGCCGCCTGATACGGCCGGCCCGGATAGCGCAGATCGTGGTGCTGGGCGATTGTGCCGTAGCAGCCATTGTCCGAGATGATAAATACCGGGCTCACCCCATATTGCCGCGCGGTGGCAAGCTCGTTGCCGGTCATCAGCGCACCGCCGTCGCCGGCGAAGCCGATGACCTGCGTGCCCGGCCGGCGCAGGCAGGCGGCGACCGCCATCGGCATGCCGGCGCCCATCGCGCCCACTACCGAGCTCAGATACATCTGCCCCGGCCTTATCGGCAGATAGCGTTGCACAAAGCTGGAGAAATTCCCGGCGTCGGTCGTCACCGTCGCGTCACTGTCGAGGTGCCGCCCGACCGCCGCGACGACCGCCGCGAAATTCACCCCGTCATCGGTCGGCTGCCATTCCGGCCGGCTGATTTTGTCGTGCGCCGCGTGCAGGCGATCGATCCAGCCGCGCCGCTTGTCGGCGCCGGCCGGGGCGCCGCGGGCGAGCAGCGCCCGCACGACCGCGGCGGGCTCGCAGGCCATTGCCAGCTCGGGCCGCCAGACCCGTCCGACCTCCTCCGGGCCGGGCCAGATGTGCACGAGCGGCATCTGCGGGTCGGGCGCGGCCGGAAAGCTGAAACCCTGCGACACCGTGCCGGTCAGCCGCTCGCCGAGCGCGACCACCAGATCGGTCTGCTTCAGCTCGTCCATCACATCGCGATGCACTCGCCCGCTCATGTAGCCGCCGTAATTCGGGTGACCGGGATCGAACAGATGAGGCCGGCGATGGGTCGGCATCACCGGCAGGACCCAGCGTTCGGCCAGGCGAACGAGCTCGGGCACTTCATTCGGGCGCAGCGCCGCGCCGACCCAGACGAGCGGCCGCTCGGCCGCCGCCAGCATTGCGGCGAGGCGATCGAGGTCTTCGCCCCGCGGGCCGCCGAGCGCGGACGGGCGCGGGCGGGCCGGCGCGGCATCGGTCTCGGCATCGAACACATCCTCCGGGATCACCACGGCGACCGGGCCGGGCGTGCCGCCTTCGGCGACATGAAAGGCGCGCGCCATCGCCTCGCTGGCCTGTGCCGGCTCGTTGACCTCGATGACCAGCTTGGTCACATCCGATAGAAGCCGGCTGTAATTCTGCTCCTGCAACGCCATCCGCCCGGCTTCCCAGCGCTCGACCTGGCCGATCAGGACAACCAGCGGCGTGGCGTCGTGATAGGCGGTGTGCAGCCCGATCATCGCGTTCGACAGGCCGGGGCCGCGCGACACCACCAGCATGCCGGCGCGGCCGCCGCGCATGCGGCCATCGGCCGCGGCCATGAAGGCGGCGCCGCCCTCGTGCCGACAGACGATCAACCGGATGCGGTTGTTGTCGGCCAGCGCATTGGTAAAGCCGAGATAGCTTTCACCCGGGACGCAATAGACGAGGTCGATGTCGTGCGCTTCGAGGCTGTCCACCAGCAGGCTGCCGATCGTACGGGCCATCGGGTTTCTCCGGTTGCAATTTGTCGAACCGCAAATTTTCCACGTGCCAGCTATTATAGATGTTGTGGAACATCAAGGTCAGCCCCTTGACCGGCGATACCCGCACGCCGCCCCCTCGCCATGGAACATTAGATCAATTGGCGATTGAAGGTGTCATCGCCGGCAGAATATGTTTGCCGCCGCGCCACCATGTCGTATGGCCTTGTATGGGTTTTAACGCGCCGTCGTTTCCCGCACGAGCTGTCTCCGTCATTACGAGAACGCGAGACCGTCCGCGACTGCTGAGCCGGGCGCGCGCGAGCATCGCTTCCCAGACGTTCGGTGACTTGGCGTGGGTCATCGTCAACGATGGCGGCGAGCCCGGCCCGGTCGAAGCCGAGGCCGAGGCCGCCCGCGCCGCCGGGATCCAGGCAGTCGCCATCCATCGGCAGCACAGCAGCGGCATCGAAGCCGCCGCCAATGCCGGCATCCGAGCGTCTTCGAGCCGTTACATCGTCATCCACGACGATGACGACAGCTGGAACCCTCCGTTTCTGGCATTAACCGTGGCGGCGCTCGAGCAGGAGACCGCGTTCGTCGGCGTCGTCACCCATTCGACGACCGTGGTGGAACAGATTCTCGGAGATACCATCGTAACCATCAGTCGAAAGCCGCAAAATCGCAGCCTCCAGGTCGTATATTTGGCAGACCTCGTCATCAATAATCTGTTCCCTCCAATCTCCTTTCTCTTTCGTCGTCAAATCTATGACGCGGTCGGTGGCTATAATGAAGAATTTCCGGTGCTGGGTGACTGGGAATTCAATCTGAAAGTAGCGATGCAGGGGGACATCCGCGTATTGCCGAAAATGCTCGCGAACTATCATGTGCGGATGGGCGCCCAAGATCCGACCTCGCGTTACGCCAATTCCATCTTCGCCGAGCGCGACCTCCACCGTCTTCAAGATGCGGTATTTCGTAATCGGATGCTGCGCGCCGACATCGCAGCGGGCAAGGTCGGGATCGGCATGCTGCTCGCGCTGGCGCGGCTGCAATATCGGCGGCGTCCGACACGCGCGCTGCAACTGCCGCAGCGGCGGCAGCGGGCGTTCAGCGGGATTCTGAGTGCCGTCGAGCGCCTGCTCGCGGCGCCGTACCGAACCCGAAAGCCCTGACGAGAGGATGCCAATCTCGAACCCCACATGCGCGGATCTCGGCGCGATGAACGCGCGTTCTCGCACCACGCCCTCCGGCACGATCCCTTGACACCATGGGACTCGCGCCATATCAACCGGCCAAGCGCCGGCCCTGACTCGAGTGGGAACATGCGCCCATTATAGTCGCCTTCGCTCCTGCTCACCCAGAGGCTCGGCAAGAGGAAACAGGCGATGGCGAGGCTGGCCTACGTTATATTGTCACATGGTCCCGCGGAACCGATCATCTGGTTGGCCGAGCTGCTCCTCGCTGCGGACAAGACCGGGCATGTCGTCATTCATTACGACGCGAAGTCGCCAAAACCGGATTTTCAGCGGCTGCAGGAGGCGTTTGATGAATCGGAGCGGGCACATCTGGTGCCGGATAGGGTCGTCTGCGGCTGGGGACAATTCGGTCTGGTCGATGGTGTGGTGCGGGCGTTGCGCCTGATCCGGCAAAAGGACCTTCCATGCGATCATGTCTATCTATTGAGCGGATCGTGCCTGCCGGTGCGGCCTCTTGCTCAGCTGAAGCGCTTCCTCGACCAGCATCCGCACCTGGAGTTCATTGAAGCGGAACCCTCAAGCTGGATCGTCGGCGGTTTAAGAGAAGAGCGATACCAGTTTCGTCACTGGTTCTCCCACCTGACCCAACCTTGGCTTTTTGATTTATCAGTCCGATTGCAGTCAAAATACGGGCTGAAACGACGCTTCCCTCGTGGATTGGTGCCAAAATTTGGCTCGCAATGGTGGTGTCTGACCACAGAAACCTGTTACAAAATTCTGGACTACATCAACAAACATCCATTTCATTATCGATTTTTTAAATCTACCTTCATACCGGACGAAATGTTTTTTCAAACTATGGCCTTGAAATTGGCTGGTTCGGAGAGAATGTTTTGGAAAACACTGACATATTTTGAATTTTCCTACAGAGGGAAACCGACTGTATTTTTCGATGACAGCTTCGATCTGATCAAGAAATTTCCATATTTCTTTGCACGAAAGATAAGTCCGAACGCGATACGGCTCCGCGAATATCTGGCAAAAATTGCGGGCGAAGCTGACGATGAGGCTCCGCTTTTTGTTGCTGGAGATCCGCTTTTTGTCGTCGGAGATATGCCGGAAGGCCTCTCTTTTCGCGACCGGGTGGCGCAGCAGGTGGAATTGCCGCGGCCCGGCCAGATTTTCTATGGCGATCAGCTTTCTCATCAAGGCTGGCCTGGAGTGCTTCGGTTTCTCAGGGGTCAGCTTTGCCGTGCTGTACGGCCCGCCGGCTATGACGAGAATAGCCATCGAGCACCTGCGCAATGTGCCGGGCCTGTCGCTTTTCGGGCGGATTTTCAAGCCCGATGAAGTGGATTTCGGACCGAATGGTCCCTCCTGGGAAGGCCTGACGCCCGGCGACATTCACATTCGCGCAATGGACAAGCCGCTCTACCTCAGCCGAATCATCCAGCGCGCCGCCGGTTTTCCGATCATCCAGATTTCACCGGGCGACGACCGCGATGTAGAGGGCGCCTTGCGGTATTACGATAAGGCCGTATTTTTGCCCTGCGTACCTCGTCATTTCGACCACGAAGAGTGGCGATATCTTTATTGGGTGCTGACGGCGCTCGCCCATCCGAAGGGTGCCGTGCCCGGGTTTGAGCACCGCAACGCTGAGGAAAACAACTATCACTTTCTTCGCGAAATGATCAATCGGCATATGCAAAAATTTACCTTGAAAGAGCACTGCGAATGGGTCGCCGGCCAAGTCTTCAATGAGCATGACAATAAGAACATGATCCACTTGTATTTCGATACTGGAAGCCGCGAAGCGCGGTCGCATGTGAACCGCCAGCCGGAGAAAGAACGGGAGAGGGAGAGGAATTTCCGAGATATACTTGTGGCGATCGGGCCGACGATCCTGCCGCTGCTCGGCGCGATCGACAGCCTCAGCAAGCGGCTTTCCGGACTCGCGCCGAGAGAATTGCTCGACAATTTGCCGCCCTCGTGGCAACCCCGTTTCCGGCCGGTCTTGGAACCGCTGCCGCGGCCAACGCCGGCCGCGCGCCCCCACCTGTCGGTAATCGCCCGCCGGTTTGCCGCCAATGCCGAGGACTGATCTTACGATGCGACTGGTTCGATCGGTCGGGCGGCGGCCATGACCCGGGCAAGCAATGCTCGTCTCGCCGTGCAGGAGGCCACGCCGAGAGCCTTCGCCTGGATCAGATCCGCCTCGACGATCTTCGCCAAACCCGACCGCCTTCCATGGCCTTCCCAATGCGTTTGAATATTCGCAGCATAAACCGGCTGTGGCAGTCCCGGGCAGCCACAGGTGCAACCCACTTTGCCAGGGATACCTATCGTATCGGCCGCGTCTTCGTTCACGGCCGATCACTTCGTCTGACCCAAGACAACACCAGACGGATCAAGGCCGACGATGTTCTTCTGGTGTGCTGCCTGCGCAATGAATTGTTCCGGATGCCGTTCTTTTTGGATTACTACCGCAATCTCGGCGTCGCTCACTTCCTGATCATCGATAATGATTCGACTGACGGCTTTCCCGGCTGGATCGCGCAGTTCGACGATTGTTCGGTCTGGCACACCACAGCAAGCTACCTGACGTCCGATTTTGGCATGCAGTGGTGCAATCACCTGCTAAATCGGTACGGTCCGGGCCATCTCTGCGTGACTGTCGACCCCGACGAGTTCCTCGTCTATCCGCGCTGTAATTTTCGCACGCTGCCGGACCTCGGGCAATTCCTCAAGGATGACCATCGCCAGTCGATGCATGTGCTGATGCTCGACTGCTACAGTGATCGCCGCCTCGACGAGACAATCTATCGCGCCGGCGACAATCCGTTCATGGTCTGCCCCTTCTTTGATCGCGACGGCTACATCCAGACCCGGGTCGTGAAGAACAACAGCACATGGATTCAAGGGGGCCCGCGCATGCGGGTTTACAACCGCGATACACCGTGGCTCGCTCCGGCACTGAACAAAGCTCCGGTGGTTTGGTGGAAGAAGCATTTCACCTACCAGAGCTCCACGCACGATCTGGTGCCGATCCGGCTCAACTCGGCCCACACGCCGGGTGAGGTGTCGCTCACCGGGTGCTTGTTCCACTTCAAGTTCCTTGCGACGCTGATGGATAAGGCGACCGAGGAGGCCGAGCGCAAGCAACATTATGCGGGCGGGCGCGAGTACACGCGATATCGCGTAGCAGGCAGCGTGTCCCCTTACAGCGAGGGGATCAGCGTGCGGTACGAATCACCCGAGCAGCTGATCCGTCTCGGCTTGATGACCGGCGGATATTGGGTCTGAGCAAAACCGCAGCGGCTTATCGGCACGCCCTCACCATGCCTCGCGCCCGCGGGCCGGACGACTCGCGGGCACCGTGTCGCGCACCGCGTTGGCGGTGGCTTGCTCGGCCTCGTGCTTTTCGAACATGGCGCGCGCCGCCGCCTGGCGCCTGGCGCCGAAATCGTCGCGGTTCTCGCCGCACCACTCGTAGGAGGCGATACGGGGCGCATTGTCTCGGCTGAAATGCGGCATCACAAAGCGCTGGTAGAGCTCGTAGGAGCGCTTCGTCTCCTCCCAATCGGCCCAATTGTGCGCCTGCTGCAGAAAGACGCCGAAGGTGCCCTGCTTTTCATGGAGCCGCTCGATCAGCGCGATCGCGTCGTCGGGGGTGCCGACCATGCCGAACTTGTTCTCGACGAACCATTCGAGCGGGTCCGCGCCGGTGGGGATATTAAAGCGGCGCTGGTTGTTGTTGGAGTAGTTCAGATAGCGCTCGAAGCCGAAGCGCGCGTTCGCCCACGCCTTGTCGCGGGTCTCGGCGATGTGGATCGGTCCGACCAGCCTGAGCCGCGACGGGTCCATGGTCCGCCCCTGCCCGGCCGCGATGTCGCAGGCGATCTGCCAGTTGCTGGCGAGCGCGTCGTAGCCGAACGGGTTGGTCGCGGCGATGCAGATCATCGCCAGATCGTATTGGCCGGCGAGCCGCCCGCCCGACGGCGTCACCGCGCTGACCACGGCGACCTCGGGATGAGGCTTCGTATAAGGCGGCAGGTGCAGGCGGGCGTTGACGAGCGTGTACCAGTCGGTTTTTTCGGTGACGATTTCGCCCTTGAACAGGCGCAGGATCACGTCGAGCCCCTCGGCCATGCGGTCGCGCTGGACCATCGGATCGATGCCGAGCATGATTGCGTCGGACGCGAGCAGTCCCGGCCCGACCCCGAACATGACCCGGCCGCGGGTATGGTGGTCGAGCTGGACGATGCGGTCGGCAGTCATCAGCGGATGGTGATAGGGCAATGACACGACGCCGGTGCCGAAGCGGATGAATTTGGTGCGCTCGGCAGCGATCGCGATGAACAACTCGGGCGAGCTGATCGTCTCGAACCCAGCGGAATGGTGCTCCCCGATCCAGGCTTCGTGATAGCCCAGCCGGTCCAGCCACTGCATCAATTCGAGATCCCGGTCGAGGCAGGCCGTCGGGTTCTCTTCCATCGGATGGAAGGGCGGCAGAAAGATGCCGTGGCGCAGATTGATCAGTGACATTGGGCCCTCGCTGGGTTACCGCTCATTCTCCGGGCAAGAGCCCGAGAGACGGCGCGCCGGCGATGCTAGCCGAAGACCGCGGGAGAGGAAAACACCCGCTGCCGCAGGCAAGCCTCAGGGCGCAGGCAAGCGAGAGGGCAGCATGGCGATCAAGCGCGAAAAGATCCAGCCAGCCGGGATTCACGTCCGCACGGTCGACGGCCAAGCGAGATACACGCAGGTCGTTACCGTCAGCGGCACCGGCAAGATGATCTTTGTTGCCGGCCAATTGGCGCGCAATGCGCAAGGGGTTTGCGTCGGCAAGGGCGACATGCGTGCCCAGATCGAGCAGGTCGGCGAGAACATCAAGACCTGCCTCGAGGCCGCCGGCGCTACCCTCGCCGACATCGTCAAGACCAACACCTTCGTCACCGACTACGCGGAATTCTCGAAACATCCCGACATGCGAATGCGCTATTTCGGCCCGGCGACGCCGACCAGCACGACGGTCGAAATAAGCCGCCTCGCCGATCCCGACGCGATGATCGAAATCGAGGTCATGGCGATCATCGACTGACGCCGGCACCCGCTGGCCGCGAGCGTCCCGATACCTGGCCAATGACATCATAGTAACGTCATCCAACCGTCACCCTTCGGCAAAATTCGACCGCTACGGTCTTCCCGCAGCTGAAATTTCACCGAAAGGGTCGGACGATGCGAAACCAGGGTTTGCTGCGTGGAGGTTCGCGGTATCGGCACAAGCTCCTGTGCGGTGCAGCGCTCTGCGCGATGGCGATCAATTCGGCGGCGCCGGCGATGGCCGCGACCACCGGCCCGAACGACGGCAAGACGACGACGCCGATCAAGCACGTGATCATCATCATCGGCGAGAACCGCAGTTTCGACCATGTGTTCGCCACCTACGTGCCACCCAAGGGCACAGTGGACAACCTGCTCAGCAAGGGCATCATCACGGCCAAAGGCACGCCGGGCCCCAATATCGGCTGGGCCGAGCAATATTCCGCCATCGACACGGGCACATTTAGCATCGCCCCTGGCGGCAAGAAACCGTACACGCACCTGCCGCCGATCATGACCGGCGGCGCGCCAGAGTTTGCGAGCGACACCAACCCACCGCCGTTCGAGACAATCATCGCCGCGAAGAAAGCCGATTACGGGCTCGAGAACGCCGATTACTACCGGCTGACGACCGGCGCCACGGGCCTGCCGAAGGGCGCGATCGACACCCGGCACCTGAGTGCGGCGGCGCCGTTCAACGGGCCGTTCCAGCTCACGCCGCGTATCTCGTACGACGACTACGCGGCGAGCCCGGTGCATCGCTTCTATCAGATGTGGCAGCAGCTCGACTGCTCCGCGTCCTACGCCGACGGTTGGAATCCGTCGGGCTGTCTCGCCGACCTGTTCCCGTGGGTTGAGGTGACCATCGGCGCCGGCAGCAACGGCGCGGCGCAGCCGAAGGGGTTCAACAACCAGACCACCGGCGAGGGCTCCACGGCGATGGGGTTCTACAATGTGCAGCAGGGCGACATGCCCTACTTCAAGAAGTTGGCTGACGAATACGCGCTGGGCGACAACTACCACCAGCCGGTCAAGGGGGGCACCGGGGCGGACAGCGTCTATCTCGGCTTTGCTTCGGATGTGTGGTACACTAATGCAAAGGGCAATCCCGGCGTGCCGCCGGCCAACCAGATCGAGAACCCGAACCCGGCAGCCGGCACCAACAACTGGTACACCCAGGACGGCTATTCGGGCGGTTCCTACACGAACTGTTCGGACCCGATGCAGCCGGCCGTCGCGACCATTCTCGATTACCTCGCCGCATTGTCATACGCACCGGCCGCGAACTGTCAGGCAGGCCGTTACTATCTGCTGAACAACTACAACCCGGGTTATAACGGTGACGGCACGCCAGCGCCGCTCGGGCCGAACGATTTTACCATCCCGCCACAGTCGCAGGTTTCAATCGCAAACAGCCTCGATGAGGCGGGGGTGGGCTGGACGTATTACGGCGAGGGGTGGAACACTTTCGTCTCCAACCCGTCCCTCTCCACCTACTGCAACATCTGCAACCCGTTCCTCTACCAGTCGTACGTGATGACGAATGCAACAAAGCGAAAGAATAACCTGAAGGACACACTCGACCTCTACGCCGATCTGCAAAACGGCGTATTGCCGGCGGTGTCGTGGGTGAAGCCGGGCGGACTGAACGACGGCCATCCGGCGTCCTCCAAATACGACATCTTCGAAGCCTTCGTGAAAAAGATCATCGACGCGCTGCAGGCCCAGCCGGCCCTGGCGGCGGATACTGCGGTGATGATCACCAACGACGAAGGCGGCGGCTATTACGATTCCGGCTTCGTGCAGGCAGTCGATTTCTTTGGCGACGGCACCCGCATCCCGATGCTGGTGGTCTCGCCGTACTCGAAGGGCGTCGGCCCGGTGCACGGCTACGGCGACCATGCGTCGTTCATCAAATTCGTCGACGCGAACTGGGGTCTCAAGCCGATTGCCAGCTACACCCGTGACAACCTGCCGAACCCGAAGGTCAGCAAGGACAATCCCTATGTGCCGACCAATATGCCGGCGCTCGACGATTTGATGGACTACTTCAAATTCCCAAAGCCAGCGACGCCGTAAGCTGAAATGTCAAAGAAGGCGGGTGCGGCAACGCGCCCGCCTTCTTTTGTCGAACCGCCGATCCGGCAGATCCAAAACGCATAAAGGAGCAATCATGCGCTCCCGAAAGATGCTTTCCGGCGCCGCACCGGTGATGACGGCGCTGCTCGCCTTCTCTCCCATTGCGATCGAAGCCGACTACCCGGACTGGAACATCATCTGCCACGTCGGGACCGGACAGGTGTTGCGGTTCGCCGCGCTGACCCCGGCGGCGCAGGCGCCGGTGGCGCATTGCGGTGCTGTGCCATCGAGGTTCCATGAGTTGCACTCGGTCGGCGGCGACGGCGACACCACCGTCGACCTCAGCATCGGCTACGACCCCGACACCGACCGCCTGTGCTATGTCACCCCATCGCTGCCGGAGGCGCCGGTGATCCGCGTCGGCGTCGGCGACAAGCTTACCGTCAATCTGACCAACACGCTGCACAACACCGGACGAGGGCATGAAATGAACTGCCCGATCGATGTTTTCGGCGGCGAGCAGCTGTGCCTGCCGTTGCCGTATTACCGGGAACAACCCGGACCGGACGGCAAGTTCTACCCGCTGATGGCCAACGAGGCGCATCCGGCGGACGGCACCGTCAACCTGCATGTGCATGGCATGTTCGTCTCGCCGCTCCCGTGCAGCGATGAAGTGTTGGACAGCACGATCTACCCGGCCAACTGGACCGGCCCGCTAGCGCCGCTGCAGCCCTGTCAGACCGAGCCTAATACGTTGACCTACACTTACAACCTGCCGGCGGACCATCCTGCGGGCCTCTATTGGTACCACTCGCACCGCCACGGCGAGGCGGAGCAGGAGACCCAGATGGGCCTCGTCGGTGCGATCGTCGTCGAGGACAGCGGTGACGTCTATCGCCGCTCGATCGGCGTCACCGACGAGGTGCTGATCGTCAGCGACACGCCGAGAAGCCCCTGTGCCATCGGGCTCGGCTGCGATGTAACGAGACGGCCTCCATCGACTGCCGCCGCGGCCGCCAGTCGCGCCGTCGAGCAGGCCGCCACTGAGGCGGCTGCCGAGGCTGCCGCCGCACCCTCCCCGTCCGCCGGCCCGACCCTCGATCGGCATATCGACCAGGTCGATCAGGCCGGCGAATGCGCCTCGGGCGCCTACGGCGCCGCCGGCGGCACCGAATTGTGGACGCTGAAGCTCAATGGCGCGGCGGTGCCGGAAAATCTCGACGGCAGCTTCCCACCCGACCGCGAGCTGCTCAAGAAGACGATGCGGCCGGGGGAGCGGCAGATCTTCCGTTTGGTGAACGCCGGCGCCGACTCCTTCATTGCGCCGCAACTGGTATTTTCGGAACACGGCTCCGCAGCTACAGAGCAGCTGGAGGTATTCGCCCGCGACGGCGTCGGCCTGGCCGACGCACAGGGCAACCGGCATTTCGGCTATTTCGACGTATCGAAGGGCCAGTTCATCGTGCCCCCCGCCGGACGGGTGGAATTCGTCGTGCATGCCCCGCCGGTCGGGGCCAAGCTCTATCTGCAAAGCGCCGAGGTCGACCCCGGCTGCGGCGGCAATGCCTACCCGCGACGCCGGCTGCTGATGATCACCACCACCGGCTCGCCGGTCAATCCGGGCGCCCCGGACGATACCGACCTGCTGCAGAAGACTCCCTCGCTAGCCCCCTATCTCTCGACCTTGAGCAAGACGCCGACCGTCCAGCGGACGTTGGTATTTGCCGAATACACCCGCGCTTTTACCTATGGCGTGACCAAATGGCTGACCGGCCCGCCGACGACGGCCGACTACAACCCGGGTGCGACCGACTTCTATATCGTCCAGGTCGCCGCCAGCGATGGCGAGGCGAACCCGCAGAAAACCGCGGTTATCCCGTTCCTCGCCAACAACCAAAGCTCCCAGGTGGTGGTCCATCTGCGCGGCAAGGACAGCGTCACCGAAGAATGGCTGGTCGAGAACTCGACCCTGGAAATCCACGCCTTCCACATGCATCAGATCCATTTTCGCGACGTGACGGTGGACAGCACGAACCCGGATCTGCAACCGATGCTCGACACGGCCACACTGCCGGCGGCGCCGCTGATCGGCAGTGTGGCCACCGGCCGCCCCGGCGCGCCGGGCTATCTGAAGCTGCTGATGACCTTCACCAAGGCCGATATCGGCGAGTTCGTCTTTCATTGCCACATCCTCGAGCACGAGGACAACGGCATGATGGCCAAGATCAAGGTGGTAGCCGACTGAGGAGCCATAGGCGATCAGGCGATTACCCCCGCTTCGCGCAACGCGGCGATATCGCCCTCGCTATATCCCAATTCGCGCAGCACAGCGGCGCTGTGCTGGCCGACCGTCGGGGCCGGGCGGGGCGGCAGCTTTTCCTCGCCGGCGATCCAGATCGGGCTGTTGACGGTCAGCGAGCTGCCGTCGGTGAACCCTACCAGCGCCTCGCTGGCGAGGATCTGGGCGTCCTCGTGGAGCTCGTCCAGATCGGCGACGATGCCGAAAATCAGCCCGGCCTCGTCGAGAATCCGGCGCCATTCAGCCTGATCCCTGGTCGCAAAGATTTCGTCGAGGATCGGGATCAGCCCCCGCGCATGGGCTTCGCGCGAGGCGGAAGCGGCAAACCGCGG
Organism: uncultured Alphaproteobacteria bacterium; assembly: GCA_963814865.1. Classification (GTDB taxonomy): domain Bacteria; phylum Pseudomonadota; class Alphaproteobacteria; order ATCC43930; family CGMCC-115725; genus AP-15. The sequence goes on from CAWFEN010000014.1 coordinate 486,922, forward strand.
ATCGTCGAGCGCGTCCGACCCCATGCACTCCTTGAACTTGTCCCAGCGCCACTCGTCGGCGGCGATCGACAGCAAGATCCAGCGATTGTCGCGGCAGCGGTAATGGATGCGCAATGCATTGACGCCGCGCTCGCGCGGCGGCTGCGGCACGATCTTTTCGCCGCACAATGCCGCCTGCACCGAGCAGCCATTGGCCCACAGTCCGTTCGCCAGCAGCGACGAGCCGACATAGGCGCCCCGGCCGGTGCGCTCGCGCCGATAGAGCGCGGTGACGATCGCGCCGTAGGTCGCCATCGCCGAGGGATGGTCGCCCATGCCGGGCAGGGAGCGGGCGGGCGCTGTCTCCTCGCCGGCACGCACCAGATGCATCAGCCCGGAGCGCGCCCACCACGCGGTCGCGTCGAAGCCGGGCTTGTCGGCCTCGGGGCCGGTCTCGCCATAGCCGGTGAACGAGGCGTAGATCAACCGCGGGTTCAGCGGCGCCAATTCCTCATAGGTGATGCCGAGCCGGCGGCGCACCGGCGGCGGATAATTGGTGACGAACACATCGGCCTCGGCCACCAGCCGGCGCAGCACCGCCTGCCCCTCGGCTTTGCGCAGGTCGAGCGCCAGGCTGCGCTTGTTGCGGCCGTCGAGCACAAATCCGGGGTTGCCGGCGAGACCCGGCCCGACCGGCGGCGTCGCCCGCCGGCGATAGGGGTCGCCCATGCCCGGCGGCTCGATCTTGATCACCGCGGCGCCGAAATCCGACATCACCGTCGCCGCCGCCGGGCCGGCGATAAAGCTGGCGCAGTCGATCACCTTCAAGCCGTCAAAGACGAGCTCGGTCATCGCGGATCTCCTTCCCTCGAACGGCAGCTCGGAATCGACCGATAGCCACTTTTTGCGGTCGCGAATCGATTGGTCATCTGGCCACGCCATCGCGGGCGGCGAGGCGGCGGGCGATCGATACGCCGGATTGCAGCGCCCCCTCCATATAACCGGCAAATTTGTAGCAGGCGTGCTCGCCGGCAAAGTGAAGCTTGTCCTCGATCCCCTGATAGAGCAGCGGACCGATCGTGGTCACCTGGCCGGGCGCCGGAAACGAATAGCCGCAACGCGTCCATGCCGCCGCCGGCCAATCCATGAAACGGCTGGCGACAAAGGCCGCGGCGAGGTTCGGGTAGCGCTTTGCCAGCTCGGCCCGGAAGACCACGTCGCGCCGGCCGGCCGGGACCGCGCGCATCGCTTCGGCGGCAGCTCCGCCGGAAAACGCGACCATTTCAGCCGGGGCGTCGCCCACCTGACCGGCCGTTCCCTCCCAGGTGAACTGGATGTTGCCGTCACTCAGCGAATCGGGCGACAGGTCGTCGTTTTTCCAGAATCGGTTCCTCAGCGATATCAGATATTTGACGTTGCTGCCCAGCTGCGGCGTCAGGGCCGGCGGAAGCTCCGGACGGAATTTGATCCGGTCCCACACGCTCGGCGGCATGGCCAGGATCGCATCGTCAGCGACGAGCTTCCGGCCGTCGCCGTACATGACGGCGACCTTGTCGTGCTCGATCGCAATCGAGGTCGCCGGCTGGTTCAGGCGAATGCGTGGAGGGCCGATTGCCGCCGCCAGCCTTTCGGCGAGCTGCTGGTTGCCGCCTTTGCAGTGAAAATCCTCGGTCTCGGTCCAGTATTTTGCGCCGCCGCCGCCTTTGACCAGCGCGATCATGCCGAGATAGCTCTGCCGGTCGACCGCCATGCCGTTATTGGCGACGAGCTGCGCGGCAAGGCCGTTTTTTGCCAGGTTCGAGGCGCGCCTGCCGCGCAGCCAGTCGGCGACGCTGCGCCGGTCGAGAATTCCGGCGTGCGGCGTGCGCCACGGCTGGTCGGCGACGACGGGTTCGGCATCGTGGTCCATCATCCTGGATAGCTGATCCATCTCATGCCACAGCCTGGCGGCTTCCTTGTCGGACAGGAGTTTGCCGTCGAGCACGATCGGCATCGTGGCGTCGGTCGTCGGGATCTCGATGAATTCGAGGCCGAATTTCTTCGCATAAGCGATCCACACCGGATGGTTGCGGCCGATCAGCTCGCCGCCGCCCTCGACAAACCGGCCGGGCACGAAATCATCGAAGGTGATGACCCGGCCGCCGATGCGATTGCGGGCCTCGATGACGGTGACGTCGTAGCCGACGCTGCCGAGCTCGTAGGCGGCGGCGAGGCCGGCGAATCCGGCGCCGATCACGACGACGGATTTTCCGGCGGGCTTTGCCGGTTCGGCCAAGACGCGCCGGCCGCTGAGCAGCATCGCCGTGCCGGCGGCGAGCGACTGCCGCAAAAATTCGCGGCGCGTCGTCCGGTCGACCGGCCGTCCGAAACGCCGCTGCAATCGCGCCATCAGCGAATAGGCCATGTCATCCACCTCGTAGGAGCAGGGAGGCGCGGCTCGTCTTCGTGGATCACGCGCCGATGGGGAGCCGAAGCAGCTTGATCAAACGGCGAGGCGGAAGGCGTCGCCGTCGCGCACGATGTGGCCGGCGGTGCGCCCGGCGAAATGCGTGCCGATGACGAGGATCGGGGCATCGCAGAGGCCGGCCAGCATATGCCGGCGCGTCTGCTGCGCCGCGACCGGATCGGAATCGGCGGTCGAGGACCAGTCCGGGCGGGCAATCTGACAGGGATGGTGCATGAAATCGCCGGTGATCAATGCCATCTCGCCCTGCGATTCGATCCGCACGCTGACATGGCCCGGCGTGTGACCCGGCGTCGAAACGAGGCTGATTTCGTCGCAGATCCGCCGGTCGGTCTCGACGAGATCGACGAGACCGGCCTCCTGCACCGGAATCACCGAATCGGCGAGGACGGCCGCCATGTCGTCGCGTTCGTGCTGCGTCGTCCAATGTTCGAACTCGACCCGGCCCATCAGGTAGCGCGCATTGGGAAAGGTCGGAACCCAGCGGCCGCCGACCAGCATCGTGTTCCAGCCGACATGATCGACATGGAGATGGGTGCACAGCACCGTATCGATCGTCTCGCGCGCATAGCCGGCGGCGGCGAGATCGGCGAGAAACCGCGTCTGGAGCCGGTTCCAGGTCGGGATGCGGCGGTTTTCCTTGTCGTTGCCGAGACAGGTATCGACGATGATGCGGCGGCTCGGCGTGTCGACGACGAGGGCGTGGATGCTCATCTTGAGCCGGCCGCGCTCGTCGGCGAAATCGGGGCGCAGCCAGTCGATCGGCAGGATCGCCTCGTAACTCGCCTGGGGCAGCAGAAAACGGCTGCCGCCGGTCACTTCGAGCTCGACGATCTTGGTGACCGTCACCGCCCCGATCCGCCATTTCATCGCCGCCTCCCCGCGCCCCATTGCTTGTTCACGAAGACGAGGAATTGCTCTCGCTGGTGCGAGGCTGCCGAGGAACGCGCCTCAGCCTCCCGATGATCGCTGAGCCCAGCCGGATAATCGAAATATCCGATTCGTTTTTTGCCGAGATGAAGCTCTCCTTAAGCGGGTCCCACTTAAGATCGAGATGCGTCGTCACCCGGTCGGCGGCGCGATCGCGTCGAGGGCGAGGCCCCGCGTCTCGGAGCCGATCTGCGTCACCGCGAAGGCGGCCACCGCCAGCATCACCGCGATCGTGCCGAATACCGCGGGGACCCCCCAGGTGGTTTGGATGAAGAGGAAGCCGGGAACGATGATCGCGGCGCCGATCCGGCCGCCCGAATGGGCGAAGCCGAAACCGGAAGCGCGCGCGTTGGTCGGGAACACCTCGGAGGCGAAAATCTGCATCGAGTTCCCGGCCAATTGGATGCAGAAGAACATGAAGAAGCCGACCGCGACAAGCATCGGCACCGACTGCGCCATGGCGAACGCCACGGCGAACAGCCCGGCGAGCACGAAGGCGGCGACCGCGGTGCGAATGCGGCCGAACCGTTCGAGCGCGAACATCATGAACGCGCTGCTGCACGGATAGGCGATGGTCATGCCGAGGATGAAGGTCAGCGATTTCGTGATCGTGAACCCGCGGCCGGCCATGATGTTGGGCAGCCACGTGCCGAGCCCGTTCGCAATGCCGAAGAACGCGAAGAAGCAGATCATCGACGCGATCACGTTGCGCGTGTATTGCCGGAACACGACGGCGATCGGATCGCTCCTGGTGTCGCTCGCTTCGTCGGCGGTCAGGGTTTCGAGCGGCGGCACCGTCAGGTTCATGCGCTTCAGCAGGTCGAGGGCGCGCTGCCCCTTGCCGTGGGTGGCCAGCCAGCGCGGCGATTCGGGCAGCGAGAAGCGCAGCACGAAGACGATCAGCGCGCCGATGCCGATCACGACCCAGATGCCGCGCCAGCCGATCATGCCGCGGAACCCTAGCGCGAGCAGGATGCCGACCGGCCACGGGAAGGCGCCGCCGATCAGCTGCATCAAGGCGAGGATGCGGCCGCGGATGTTCTTGGGCGCGTATTCGGCCGTATACGAAAAGCACAGCGGCTGCTCGGCGCCGAGCCCGATCCCGGCGATGAACCGAAACGCCGCGAGCCACATGAAATTCGGCGAAAAGGCAGCGGCGATCGTCGCCACGCCGTAGAGCAGCAGGTTGAATTGATAGACGGCCTTACGGCCGAAACGGTCGGTGAACTCGCCCTGTCCGAGGCAGCCGATCAGCAGGCCGATCAGCGTGGCGCTCCCCACCGCCGCGACCTGCGGTGCGGTGATAAAGCCGCTCCTGATCATGTCGGGCACCAATGCCCCGAGGATCGTCAGGTCCAGCACGTCGAAAAAATAGCCGCCGGCGACGAGCGCCAGAACCCGCCAGTGGATCGGCGTCATCCGCGCATCGTCCATCGCGCTGCCGACGAACGCCTCGATTGATTGGGCCAACGGCTCCCTCCCCCTGTGTCACCGCGTCGTTCCCGCCCGGCGGCGGGCGCCGGCCGCTATCGTCGCGATCCGACGACATATCACGTCACGACCGAACAACCTGTGGTGAATCCATCTCGGCCATCGCGATCACCGCACCCGATCGCGGGTCGCTGTCAGCTCTCCGTCAATTCCTTCAACCGTCTTCAACCGGGCCTGGTCGCGACGGCGCAATGGAAGGGCTGGGCGATGAAGAACGTGCCGTCGGCCTCGCCTGCGGCGACCGCGCGGCGCCATGCCTCGGTTTCCACCGGGCTCAACGCCGCCAGGATCTGTTGCTGGTAGCGGTCGAGGCGCGGCGAACCCGGCCGGACCGCGACGAGCTGCGGGAAACCGCGGATCCCGGTCAGCCCGAGCGCGTGGAACCGCGTGTAGAGGCTCGCATCGGCGCAGCCGCCGGGGCTCATCCCGCCGCCGATCATGCCGGGCATCTCGACTTTCGCCTTGAGCGCCGGGTCGAGCGCCAGGTTGACCCAGCAGCCGCGGTCGATCGACCGCACGATGACGCCGATGCGCCCGCCGGGCCTGGTGACGCGCACGATCTCGGCCAGCATCCGCCCGGCGTCGCCCTCCTCGGCGACGGTGCAGCACAGCGCGACATCGGCGAAGCCATCGGCCAGCGGCAAGGCCTCGGCGCTGCCCTCGCGCAGCTCGATCCGCTCGGCGACGCCCTCGCGCCGCGCCAATGCCTGCGCCTCGCGCATCAGATAGCGGTTCTGGTCGACCCCGGTCAGGCGGTTGGCGCCGGCGGTGCGGCGCGCCAGTTCGCGCATGATCACGCCCGAGCCGCAGCCGATTTCGAGCACCTGCTCGCCGGGCCTGATCGCCAGCTCGTCGAGCAGATTGCGGACAATTCCGATATAGCCCGAGCGGCCGCGCTCCTCGAGACTGGCGACGCTGCCGAGATGCGCGCCGCCGAGGATGACCGTGCTCCAGCGCGCCGCCAGCGACGGAGCCAGCATTCCCCATTGGCCGGGCGACAGATCGAGCGGCAGCAGCACCAGCGGCGGCCCGGCCCCCGCAACGCGGTAGGAGATGCCGGCGATCTCGCCTTCCGGCTCGGGGCGGGTCGGCGCCGGCAGCGGCGGGTTCCCGTCGCGGCGGTTGAGAAAATCCTGCATCGCGCCGAGGATCTCTTCGCCGCGCTCGGCCGCCAGATCGGACCAGGTGAGGCCGGCATAGCCGTGCAACACCGCCGTCTCGGCCTGCGGCAGATCGGGCAGCACCGCCTGCACCCGGCGCGCGCCCGGCCCCTCGTCGCCGCTGACGACGAGCAGCCGCGAGGCCAGCGGCTGCAAGGCGCTGCGGTCGAGCGCCGCGGGGCAGAGGATGGTCAGCGACGCGATGCGCTCGGGATGTCCGATGGCAAAGCCGTGCCAGTCGGTGCTGGCGCGGCCGGCGAAATGCGCGCGGCCGATGCCGAGATGGTCGAGAACCGCCGCGAGCCGCGCCTCGAGCGGCGATTCCTCGGATGCAGTGATGGTGTTGATGGCCGGTCTCCCCCAGGGTGCTGTCGAAATCTTGTCGGATCGCAGCCTAGCACGAGCTCGCCCCTTCTCATCGCACAAGGGTCCGCTTACGATCGGCGCGCTTACGAGGGAGGTCCGCGGTGCTGTTGCGCAATGCCTGGTATATCGCCGCCTGGTCGGACGAAATCGGCAACGAGCCGCTGGCACGGCGGATCTGCGGCGAGCCGATCGTGCTGTTTCGCGACCGGGCGGGCAGAGTTGCTGCGCTGGCCGATCGCTGCTGCCATCGTGCGGCGCCGCTGCATATGGGCGCCGTCGTCGAGGACGGTATCCAGTGCGGCTATCACGGGCTGGTCTTCGACGGATCGGGGCGCTGCGTCCGGATTCCGGGGCAGGCGCTGATCCCGCAGGACGCGCGGGTCCGCAGCTACCCGGTGGTCGAGAAGGACCAGCTGGTCTGGCTGTGGCCGGGCGATCCGGAGCAGGCCGACCCGGCCCGGATCGTCGACTACCCCTATCACAACGATCCCGGCCGATGGCCGAACAAGCACGATGTCTATCCGATCAAAGGCAATTACATGCTGATGATCGACAATCTGATGGATTTGACGCATCTCGGCTATCTGCACGCCAAGACGGTGGGCGGCAACCCGTCGCAGCATCTCGCGGCCGAGATGAAGACGACACGCACGCCGACCGGGGTCAAATTCGTGCGCTGGATGAAGAACTCGGTGCCGCCGCCGAGCTATGTCAAGGCCGCCGGCTTCACCGGCCGGGTCGATCGCTGCCAGGAATTCGAGTTCGTTGCCCCATCGAGCGTGCTGCAATGGACGGGCGCGGCCGACGCCGGCACCGGCAGCGACGACGGCAAGCACGGTTTTGCGTTCCAGTTCCGGCTGTTCCACGGGCTGACGCCGGAGACCGAGACCAGCTGCTTTTATTTCTGGTCGGTGGCGAACGGCTATCGCCAGAACGAGCCCGAGGCGACCGGGCAGCTCTACCGCGAGATCGCGCCGACTTTTGTCGAGGACCGGGTCATGGTCGAGGCGCAGCAGGCGCGGCTCGAAGAGTTCGGCGAGGCGGGCCTCGTCGACATCGCGTCCGACGCCACGCGGATGCAGATGCGCCGCATGGTCGAGCGGCTGATCGCCGCCGAGCGCTCGGGCCGCGCGGCCGGATAGCGACCGGATGATGGAAGGCCGGCGCCCGTTCGGGGTCGAAGCGCGAAACCATTGACGCAGCGGCTGCGAACACTGACAGTTCCGATCAAGGATCAGGTCAGCCGCGCATAGCCGGTATGGACCGCCGCGACCGGGGGGCGATAAACTGCAAGGCAGGCCGCGCGCAGCGGTAACCGATCGCGACCAGGAGGAAATCCGATGCCCAACGACCCGACGCCGGACACCAACGGCCAAATCCCGAGCGTTTCGCGCGGCGCCCTGCATGGCGTCCGGGTGGTGGACCTCACTCAGTTCGAGGCCGGCACGTCCTGCACCCTGACCTTGGCATGGCTCGGCGCCGAGGTCATCAAGGTCGAGGAGCCGACCAGGGGCGAGCAGGGCCGTGGCGCGTCGACCGACAAAAAGGGCGTCGATTCCCAATATTTCATGTTGCTCAATGCCAACAAGAAGAGTGTGACCGCCAATCTGAAGACCGACAAGGGGCGCGCCATTCTGCGCGGGCTGATCGAGAAGGCCGATGTCTTTACCGAGAATTTCGCGCCGGGCGTCATCGAGCGGCTGGGTTTCAGCTATGACGAAGTGCGCGCGATCAACCCGCGCGTCATCTACGTCTCGGTCAAGGGCTTTGGCGAGGACAGCCCCTACAAGAACTTCCTCGCCTTTGACATGATCGCGCAGGCGACCGGGGGCGCCATGTCGATCACCGGCGAGCCCGACGGCCGCCCGATCAAACCAGGTCCGACGATCGGCGACACCGGTACCGGGCTGCATGCGGCGATCGGTGTCCTGGCGGCGCTCTATCAGCGCCAGTTCACCGGCGAGGGCCAGCTCATACGCTGCGCGATGCAGGAATGCGTCATCAATTACGGCCGCATCTCCTATGCCGCCCAGTATCTGTGGGGCCATGCTGCTCCGCGCATGGGCAACCAGAGCATCATGGGCACCAATTCGCCGAGCGAGACCTATCCATGCAAGGGCGGCGGCCCGAACGACTATTGCTATATCTATACTTCCCGTGCCAACCAACAGCATTGGGAACGAATCTTGAAGATGATGGGACGCGAGGACCTGATCGGCGATCCGCGTTTCGACAGCCCGGAGGAGCGGTTCAAGAACCGCCATGTGGTCGACGAGATGCTCTCGGAATGGACCAAGCAGTACGACAAGCTCGAGGTCATGCAGCGGCTCGGCGAGCAAGGTATTCCGGCCGGTGCGGTCATGGATACGATGGAATTGTCGAACGATCCCGACCTCAATCGCCGCGAGATCTTCGTCACCGTCAAGCATCCGGTGCGCGGCGATTTCAAGATGCCGGGCTGGCCGGTCAAGATGAGCGGCTCGAAGGTGCCGATCACGGCGTCACCGCTGCTCGGCGCCGACACCGAGGCGGTCTACGGCAGCCTCCTGGGCCTGAGCAAGGAAGAGATTGCGGCCCTGCGCGAAGAAAAAGCCATCTGAAGAACGCGGCCGGGGCGAGCCCGTCGGGATCGAGAGCCCCGGCAGGCAGAGCCGGATCAGCATCGTCGCATGATCCGGCTCTGCGGCCTCCGGCGACGGCGATCGGCGAGGGACCAGCCGAATGAGTGCGAGCGCCAGGGGATCGATCGAATTTGCGCCCGCTGCGGTGTCGGCCCGCTGGGAGCCGGCGCAGAGCTATCCGGATCCGGCGGTCGACACGCTCGACCCGCGCTTCGACAGGATCAAGCCGCCGTTCAGCGCGGCCGTCGAGCGGCTCGCAACCGGATTTCGCTGGGCCGAGGGGCCGGTTTGGTTCGGCGATGCGCGCTGCCTGCTGTGGAGCGACATTCCCAACAACCGCATCATGCGGTGGGACGAGGAAAGCGGCGCGGCCGGCATCTTTCGCAAACCGTCGAATTATGCGAACGGCAATACGCGCGACCGCCAGGGCCGGCTCGTCACCTGCGAACACGGCGGGCGGCGGGTCGTCCGCACCGAATATGACGGTGCGATCACGATCATTCTCGACCGTTTCGACGGCAAGCGGCTCAATTCGCCGAACGACGTCGTCGTCAAATCCGACGATTCGATCTGGTTCACCGATCCGCCCTTCGGGATTCTCGGAAACTACGAGGGCGATCGAGCGGCGCCGGAACTGCCGACCAACGTCTACCGGGTCGACGGCAGGACCGGCCAGGCGACGGTCGTGGCCGGCGATATCAACGGGCCGAACGGGCTATGCTTTTCGCCCGACGAAAGCAGGCTCTATATCGTCGAATCGCGCGCGCTGCCGCGGCTGATCCGCGTTTTCGACGTCGTCGAGGACGGCACCGGGCTGGCCAACGGCCGGGTCTTCGTCAACGCCGGGGAGGGCACGCCGGACGGGTTCCGCTGCGATGTCGACGGCAATCTTTGGTGCGGCTGGGGCATGAGCGCCGCCCTCAACGGCGTTGTCGTCTTCGCCCCGGACGGGACGATGATCGGCCGCATCGCCCTGCCGGAGCGCTGCGCCAATCTGTGTTTCGGCGGGCGCCGGCGCAACCGCCTGCTGATGGCCGCCAGCCAATCGGTCTATTCGATTTATGTCAACACCGAGGGCGCCGCGGGCGGCTGAGGGCCCAGTCCGGCCGCGCCCTTGGGCGGCGCAGATATTTACAGAAAAATCAGTTTTGCGGCTGGTGCGACTGGCCGCTTTCTCATAAGGTTCGGCGTTCAACTGTCGGAGGAACAGATGAAGCGCTTTTTCCTGTTGTGCTCACTCCTTGCGATCGCCGCGTGCGCGCCGCCGCCCCCGCCGGTCGCCACGGCACCGCCCCCGCCGCCCCCGCCGCCGGCTCCGCCGCCGGCAAACAACTTTATCGTGTTCTTCCCGTGGAACAGCGCCTCGGTCACTCCGGACGGCAAGGAGATCCTGAAGGTGGCTGCCGACGATTTCGGCAAGGGAGCGCCGGCCACGGTGCAAGTGACCGGATATACCGACACCTCGGGCTCGCCGGGCTACAATCAGCGGCTCTCCGAACGGCGCGCCCAGAACGTCGCCGCGGTCTTGACCCAGCTGGGCGTACCGCAGACCGCACTGGCGGTCAGCGGACACGGCGAGAACGACCTGCGCGTGCCGACGCCGCCAGGGGTGCGCGAGCCGCAGAACCGCCGCGTCGAGATCCTCGAAGGCGGGGCGTCCACCGCCGCCGCCGCCGCCGCCGCCCCCGGCGCAATAACCAAGCTAGCTGGTCGACATGAAAAGGGCGCCCCTGGGGCGCCCTTTTCCGCTGCCTCGCGCTGCGGCGCGGCGGGAAAAATTGTGCTCAGACCGCCTCGTAGGCCAGGCGGCGGATCTTTTCCACATTCTTGCCCTCGATCCGGATAAGCCGGGTCGGACCGTTGCGGCGCGGCGAGTGCAGATCGCCCTCGTTGTAGACATAGGCCATCCCGGGGGTCAGGGAATATTCCCGGACGAGCCGCACCTTGCCGGGTCGTCTCCTCGCTGGCGGGCTCGACCAGCGCCCAATCGCTCATGATGGTCTCGCCCCGCGCCTGGCCATAGATCGCCCAGGTCGGGCCGTGATCGTGCGGCTTGCTCTCCCTGGCGCCCTTGTTGACATGAGCCAAAATGCAGAAGCCGAGTTCCGGGTCCTCGTAGAGGATCTTGCGTTCGGGCACCTCGTCGCCGAGATGGGCGGCGACGAAAGCATCGTCCTTCAGTGCCTCCTGGACCAGCGCGCAGACCTCCTTGCGGCCCTCGACCCCGGCATCGTCCTCTAGAGCGCGGTGACACGCCGCCGAAAGCTGTTCGAGCGTGTAGCCCATCGACCGACCTCCTCAATCCGATTTGCTGTTCACAACGGCAGCCGTAGCCTATCGCGACAGTCGTATTGCGACAAGACAAAGCAGGCTTCGAGCCTGATCGGCGACGCGCTTGACGGGCGACGGGCGGCGTTCTACTCGCCGGAGCCGGCAATCGGATGACGGATCGGCAACGGAGCGAATCGCATGGGGTGCGACCCGGATCCACCGCCACGGCCGGGCGGCATCGGCGCGGAGCGCGCGGCATCGCTGCAGCGCAGTGCACGATTCCTGCTGGCGGGCGGGCTCGGGCTGCTCGGGCTGTGGATCCTGCGGCCGTTTCTCCCGGCGCTCGCCTGGGCCGCTATTTTCGCGGTCGCGGTCTGGCCGCTATACGAGCGGCTGGTCCGCCAATCTGCCGGACGCCGGGCGCCGCAGGTCCTGGCGCCGCTCGTCGCCAGCCTGCTGATCGGCCTCATTTTCATCGTGCCGCTCCTCTGGGTCGCCGTCGCGGTGCTGCGCGAGACGACCGGCATCGTCCAGTATTTGACCGCGGCGCAGCGCAACGGGATACCGGTGCCGCAATGGCTTGTGCAGCTGCCCGGGCTCGGCCACCCGCTGGCGGAATGGTGGCGCGACAATTTGGCCGATCCCGAGGCCGCCCGCGACCTTCTCGGGCGGATCTATGCGCATGTTCCGGCCGGCTCGGCCCGGCATTTCGGCGGCGAGATCGTTCACCGGCTCACGCTTTTCGCCTTCACCCTCGTCACCCTGTTCTTCCTGTTTCGCGACGGCACCGCTCTCGCTCGCCAGCTCGTCGGCCTGAGCGACCGCCTGCTCGGCCCCGGCGGCGAGCGCATCAGCCGCCACATGATCGCGGCGGTGCACGGGACCGTGAACGGCCTGGTGCTGGTCGGCCTGGCCGAGGGCGTTCTGCTCGGGGTTGCCTACGCCGTCGCCCGCCTGCCGCATGCGGTATCGATCGCCGCGCTGACCGGTGTGCTGGCGGTGATTCCGTTCGGCGCGCCGATCGCTTTCGGTGCCGCGGCTCTGTACCTGGTTGCGGTGGGCAGCACGGTTGCGGCGGCGGCGGTCTTCGGTTTCGGGCTCGTCGTCGTGTTCGTCGCCGATCATCTCGTCCGCCCGGTGCTGATCGGCGGCGCCGCGCGGCTGCCGTTCCTTTGGGTATTGCTGGGGATTCTCGGCGGATTGGAGACGTTCGGGTTTCTCGGCCTGTTTCTCGGCCCGGTCACCATGGCGGCGCTGATGTCGCTGTGGCGGGATTGGACGCAGACACTGCCGGCAGCCGGTCTCCCGCCGCCGGACAACCGGCCGCCTCCTGGCTGAGGCATTGACATCGCGCCGGGAGACCTGCTCGATAAAGCGTCGCAGTTGGCCAACGCCGGCGACAAAGCTGCTATATTAGGCGCCGCCACGACACCTGCCCGGGAAGGCTTACGCCGCCGCCCGTCGAATGAAGAATTTGGAGGATGCATGAGATACGTTTGCGATGCTCCAGCCGGGAAAACCTGGTTCCGGATCGAGACCGAAGCCGAGGCGGTCAGTGAATCGGATGTCATGCGCCACGCCGTCGAGAAATTCTTTCGCAAGGAGCAGGAGAAGGCGGCGCAGACCTATCAGCCTATTTCCAAGGTGTCCTTTGAGCAGGAGATCGGGCTGAAGGCGCATATTCAGCGCGAAATGCCGCTGTTCCTGACCCTGCGCGACGGTGACGGCAATCCGCTCGCCACAGCCATGCTGCCGCCTGGCGGACACGACGACCGCAGCTTTCGCCCGATCATCGTCGGCCTGGCGAACGCCGACCCGTATGTCGAGCATGCCGACGCGATCCGCGTGCTCGGCCAGCATTTCGGCATGGCTCTGGAACGGACGCGCTGCTACCCCTATCGCCGCGACTGAACCGCGCCGCGGCCCGGGTGTGGCGCCGGCCGGGCATGCTTCCGCGGCAAACTGCGCAAGGGTTACGGTTGAGCGCTGCCTGCTTGTCCGGCGCCAGCGTTGTCATTGCGAGCGAAGCGAAGCGATCTGGTGCCGGGAGTGACCGCACCTCCGAGAGGTGCTTCACTGCCCTATAGGCGCGTCGCAACTCGCGGCAAACTGCGAAGGGTTAGGCTGAGCGTTGCCCGCGCGTCCGGCGCAAGCGTTGTCATGCGGGCGAAGCCAGATCGCCAATAATTCACGCAATACGTGTTTTACCCTGCCAGCTTTTTCTTCAGCAGTTCGTTGACCAGCGCCGGGTTGGCTTTGCCTTGGGTGGCGCGCATGACTTGGCCGACGAAGAAGCCGTAGAGCTTGTCGCGGCCGGCGCGGTATTCGGCGAGCTTGTCAGGCTGGGCGGCGAGGACCGCGTCGATCGCGGCGGCGATGGCGCCCGCGTCGGTCACCTGGCGCAGGCCCTTCTTGTCCACAATCGCGGCGGGGTCGGCGCCGGTCGCGACCATCTCGGCGAAGACATCCTTGGCGAGGCGGCCCGAAATCGTGCCGTCGGCGATCAGGTCGATCAATGCGCCGAGCCGATCGGCCGAAACCGGCGATTGCTCGATGCCGAGCCCGAGCCGGTTCAGCGCGCCGAACAGATCGCCCATCACCCAGTTGGCCGCCGCCTTGGCATCGCGCTCCTCGGCGACCCGTTCGAAATAGAGCGCGGTCTCCCGATCGGCGACCAGTACCGCCGCATCCTCGGGCGACAGGCCGAGGGCCGACACGAACCGCGCCTTCTTTGCATCGGGCAATTCGGGCAGCCCGGCGCGCAGCCGCTCGACCCATTCGGGATCGAGCACCAGCGGCAACAGGTCGGGATCGGGGAAATAGCGATAGTCGTGCGCCTCCTCCTTCGAGCGCATCGGCCGGGTGATGCCGCGCCCGGCGTCGAACAGGCGCGTCTGCTGCGCGACCCGGCCGCCCTCCTCGAGCAATTCGACCTGGCGCCGCGCCTCGTACTCGATCGCCTGCATCACATAGCGGACCGAGTTGACGTTCTTGATCTCGCAGCGGGTGCCGTACGGCTCGTGCGGGCGGCGTACCGACACGTTGACGTCGCAGCGCATCGAGCCCTCTTCCATGTTGCCGTCGCAGGTGCCGAGATAGCGCAGGAGCGAGCGCAATTTGCGCAGATAGATCCCGGCCTCCTCGGCATTGCGCAGATCGGGCTCCGAGACGATCTCCATCAGCCCGACCCCGGCCCGGTTCAGATCGACATAGGTCAGGCTCGGGTGCTGGTCGTGCAGGCTCTTGCCGGCGTCCTGCTCGAGATGCAGCCGGGTGATGCCGATTTCGCGCACCGAACCGTCGGGCATATCGAGCACGACCCGGCCATGTCCGACCACCGGCTGCAGGTATTGCGAGATCTGATAGCCGGCCGGCAAATCGGGGTAGAAGTAATTCTTGCGATCGAACACGCTCCTCAGATTGATCTCGGCGTCGAGGCCGAGCCCGGTCTTGACCGCCTGCTCGACGCAATGGCGGTTGATGACCGGCAGCATGCCGGGAAACGCGGCATCGACCGGCGACACCTGGGTGTTAGGCGCGGCCCCGAATGCGGTCGCCGCCCCCGAAAACAGTTTCGCCTTAGACACGATCTGGGCATGGACTTCGAGCCCGATCACCGTCTCCCACATGCCGGTTCGTCCTTCGATGATCCCGTCGGCGGTCATCGGCGGCCTCCCGCGATGAAGCCCGGCAGATGGCGGAATTGGGCCGCGCTCTCCAGCACTTCGGCGACGCGCAGCACGGTTTCTTCGTCGAAGGCGCGGCCGATGATTTGCAGGCCGAGCGGCAGCCCATCGGCGCTGAGCCCGGCCGGGACCGAGATCGCCGGCAATCCGGCGAGGTTCGCCGGCACGGTGAAGACGTCGTTCAGATACATCGCGATCGGGTCGTCGCTGTTTTCGCCGATGGCGAAGGCGGCCGAGGGCGCGGTCGGAGCGAGAATGCAATCGACCCGCTCGAAGGCCTGCGCGAAATCCCGCGCGACCAGCGCGCGCACCCGCTGCGCCTTCAGGTAATAGGCGTCGTAATAGCCGGCCGACAGCACATAGGTGCCGATCAGCACGCGGCGTTTGACCTCGGCGCCAAAGCCGGCGGCGCGGGTCAATTCGTACATCTCGTCGAGGCTGGCGCCATCGACGCGCAGCCCGAAACGCACGCCGTCATAGCGCGCGAGGTTCGAGGACGCCTCGGCCGGGGCGATGATGTAATAGGCCGGGAGCGCGTATCTGGTGTGCGGCAGGCTGATCTCGACCGGCTCGGCGCCGGCATCGCGCAGCCAATCGACGCCCCGCTGCCACAGCGCCTCGATCTCGCCCGGCATGTCGTCGGCACGGTACTCGCGCGGGACGCCGATGCGCAATCCGCGAATGTCGCCGGTCAGCGCCGCCACGAAATCCGGCACCGGTACCGGCGCCGAGGTCGAATCGCGCGGGTCGTGCCCGGCCATCGCCGCCAGCATGATCGCGGCGTCGCGCACCGTGCGGGTCATCGGCCCCGGATGATCGAGCGAGGAGGCATAGGCGACCACGCCCCAGCGCGAGCAGCGGCCATAGGTCGGCTTCAGCCCGACGATGCCGCAAAAGCTCGCCGGCTGGCGGATCGAGCCGCCGGTATCGGTGCCGATCGCGGCCAATGCCGCGCACGCCGCCACCGTCGCCGCCGAGCCGCCGGACGAGCCGCCCGGCACCAGCGGCCGGTTGTCGCCCAGATGGCGTTCAGATTGCCGGCGCCACGGGTTCTCGACCGGGCCGTAAAAGCTCGTCGTGTTCGACGAGCCCATCGCGAACTCGTCGAGATTGGTCTTGCCGAGCATGACCGCGCCGGCCTGCCACAGCTTTTCGGTCACCGTCGATTCATAGGGCGGGCGAAACCCGTCGAGGATGTGCGAGCCGGCGGTGGTCAGCACGCCCTTGGTGCAGTAAACGTCCTTGACGGCGATCGGGATGCCGTCGAGCGGCAAAGCCTCGCCATGCGCCAGCCGCCGGTCGGCAGCCTCGGCCATCGCCAGCGCCTGCTCCGGGGTTTCGGTGATGAAGGCGTTGAGCGGCCGCGCCGCCTCGACTGCGGCGATATGAGCTTCGGTCAGTTCGCGTGCCGAAAACGCTTTGCGGGCGAGCCCGTCGCGGGCTGCGGCGAGGGTCAGCGCGGTCAGCGAATTGCTCACTCGATGACCTTCGGAACCGCGAAAAAGCCTCTGTTGGTCGCATTCGGCGCCGAGCGCGGAGCATTGCCGAGGATCGCTTCGCGGCAATCGCCGTCGGTCACCCGGTCGTCGCGCATCGGCAAACCCATATCGGCGACGCTCGCCATCGGCGCCACCCCGGTGGTGTCGACTTCGTTCAATTGCTCGACCCAGTGCAGGATCTGCGAGAGTCCGGCCGCGAGCGGTTCGAGTTCGGCTTCGGCAAGCCTGATCCGCGCCAAAGCGGCGATATGCGCCACCGCGGCCCCGTCTAACGCCATGTTCTTCCCGACGCCATGATTTTACCGTCTCCGCAACCCGCGCCCAGGATGTGGGAAATGGGGTATTGTCGGCCATGATCCTAGCCGACCCCGCGGCATTGCGCGAGGCCGTGCCGGCCGGGTTGCGGCTGATGGGCCTCGATGTCGGCAGCAAGACGATCGGCCTCGCCTTGTCCGACACGCGCCGCGTCATCGCCACGCCGCTCGAAACCATCCGCCGGCGGAACTTTCGCGAAGACCTGGCGCGGCTGTTTGCGCTGGTCGATAGCGCACAGCGTCGGCGGGCTGGTGATCGGGTTGCCGCTGACCTTGGCCGGCGGCGACGGGCCGCGCACCCAGTCGGTGCGCCAGTTCGCCCGCAACCTCGTGGGCTTGCGCGACATGCCGGTGGCGCTGTGGGACGAGCGGCTGTCGACGGCCGCCGTCACCCGCGAGATGATCGCCGCCGACCTGACCCGCAAGCGCCGCGCCCAAATCGTCGATCGGGTCGCCGCCGCCTATATCCTGCAAGGCTGCCTTGATTTCCTCGACCGTGCGGGGAGCTGAGCGTTCCTCAGGATGTCGAAGGCGCAGGTGGCGACCACGGCCCGGGCGGTGTCTCCGCATTCACCTCCGGGGCCGGGGCCTTGCTCGCCAGCGCCGTGATGCCGGCGAGGCCGCCGAGGTTCATGCTGTCGATTGCGCTGCTCGGCACGATGATCGTGCTGCCGCGTTCCTTGACGCTCTCATAGAGCATGTTCATGCCGCGCAGATGCATGGCGGCGGGATTGTCGGCATAGGTCCGGGCCGCCTCGACAAAACTGTGGGCGATCTCCGCCTCGGCCGTACCGAGAATGACGCGAGCCTGGCGCTCGCGCTCGGCCTGCGCCTGCCGGCTCATCGCGTCCTGCAATGCAACCGGGATCTTGACATCGCGAATCTCGACCGATCTGACCTCGATCCCCCAGTCGGCAGTCTTCGCATGGATCGTGTTGCGCAATTCCTCGTCCATTGCCTTGCGGTTCGACAGCAGCATCGCGAGATCGGCGGCGCCGATCATCTCGCGCAACGAGGTCTGCGCCGCCCAGGCGATCGCATCCCCATAGCTGACGACTTCGAGCGCAGCGCGCTTCGCATCGATGACGGTCCAGAAGATGATCGCGTCGACATCGACCGGCACCGTGTCCTTGGTCAGCGTCCGCTCGGCGATGAACTGGGTCGTGCGCAGTCGCGTGTCGATGACCGCAGCGATATTGTCGAGGATCGGGACGATCCCGAACAGGCCGGGACCTCGGACCGCGAGGAATTTGCCGGCCCGCAGGACGACGGCCCGCTCCCATTGCTGCGCCATCTTGAACGCGGCCAGAACGATGACGGCCGCGACGATCAGCAGCCCGCCGGGCACGACGAGGCCGACCACGATCGCCAGCACGCCGAGCCCGGCGAGTACGACGACGATGGCAAGCGAGATCGGGTTCGGGGTCATGGCCCGGTCGAATCTTGTCGTAATGAGCCGATACCAGGGAGCGGCTCACGTTCCTCCGCCAGCGGCTGGGCGCGCTCACGCATGAAGTCTCCGGAGACTCTCGGCCCTTTGAGGAAGAAGTCGCCCCATCGCCGATCTACCGGCGCAAACAGGCGCAGACGCACGGCTCGGCCGCTTTTGCTTTCAGAGACGGTTGAACGTGCCATGATCCCTCGCAATACCATCGCCCAAAGGTGGTCCTGCGCTGCTCCTCCGCAAGTTGCAAACAGGGTAATTTCGGCCGGGCCTTGCCGCCGGGAAGCGCCCTGCCTATAGTCCCGGGCTCATGCAGGGAGCCGCTTGCGACACCGCGTTCCGGCACCGCCACCTCCTCGGCATCGAGGGCTTGTCGCCGGCGGAGATCGAGCAGTTTCTCGACCTCGCGGACGGCTTTGTCGAGCTGAACCGCCAGGCCGAAAAAAAGCGCGCGTTGTTGCGCGGGCGCACGATCATCAACTGCTTTTTCGAGAATTCGACCCGCACCCGCACCTCGTTCGAGGTCGCCGGCAAGCGCCTCGGCGCCGATGTCATCAACATGGCCGTGGCGGTCAGCTCGATGGTCAAGGGCGAGACCCTGATCGACACGGCGATGACCCTGAACGCAATGCACCCCGACGTGCTGGTCGTGCGCCATCCCGAATTGGGGGCGGTGCAGCTCTTGTCGGAAAAGGTCGATTGCGCGGTCGTCAATGCCGGCGACGGCAGCCACGAGCACCCGACCCAGGCCTTGCTCGACGCACTGACGATTTGCCGGCGCAAGGGGAGGCTCGGCGGGCTGACCGTTGCGATCTGCGGCGACATATTGCACAGCCGGGTGGCGCGCTCGAACATCGCATTGCTCAATACGATGGGCGCCCGGGTGCGGGTGGTGGCGCCGCGCACCCTGCTGCCGGCCGAAATCGAACGGCTCGGCGTCGAGGTGTTTCACGACATGGCGAAAGGGCTCGCCGATGTCGACATCGTGATGATGCTGCGGCTGCAGAGCGAGCGCATGCACGGCTCGTTCGTGCCGTCGACCCGCGAATACTTTCATTTCTTCGGGCTCGATTACGACAAATTGCGCGCCGCCAAACCCGACGCGCTGATCATGCATCCCGGCCCGATGAACCGCGGCGTCGAGATCGGCAGCGAGATCGCCGACGACATCGACCGCAGCCTGATCCGCCATCAGGTCGAGATGGGGGTCGCGGTCCGCATGGCCTGCCTCGAGATCCTGGCGCGCGATCTCGGCAACGGCCCGCCATTGCCGTGAGCGCTTCGCCGGCGGGTGCCCGCCGCCTGATCATCCGCGGCGCCCGGCTGCTCGATCCCGCGAGCGGGCGCGACGAGACCGGCGATCTGCTGATCGAAGGCGAGCGTATCGCTGCCGTCGGCGGCATGCTCTCCGCGCCGGATGCGGAGATCGTCGCGGCCGACGGGCTGTGCCTGGCGCCCGGCCTCGTCGACATGCGCGTGCAGTTGCGCGAGCCCGGCGCCGAGCACATGGAATTGATCGAGAGCGGCGGGCGGGCCGCCGCGGCGGGCGGGGTGACGACGATGGTCGCGCTGCCGAACACCGACCCGCCGGTCGACGACGTCTCGGTCGTCGAGTTCCTCGCCCGCCGGGCGCGCGAGGCCAGGCTCGCCAAGATCCACACCTACGCCGCGGCGACCAAGGGGCTGGCCGGGCGGCAGCTGACCGAGATGGGGCTGCTCGCGGCGAACGGCGCGCTCGGCTTCACCGACGGCGTCAAGGCCGTCGCCGACGCGCTCGTCATGCGCCGCGTGCTGTCCTATGCCCGCAGCTTCGATCTGCTGGTCGTCCAGCATCCTGAAGAACCGAGCCTCGGCGGGGCCGGCGAGGTCAATGAAGGCGAGATCGCGACCCGGCTCGGGCTCTCGGCGATCACCCCGGCGGCCGAGATCATCATGGTCGAGCGCGATTTGCGCCTCGTCGAATTGACCGGCGCGCGCTACCACGCCGCGCATCTGTCGACCGCCGCCGCGGTCGAGGCGATCCGCCGGGCCAAGGCGCAGGGCCTGCCGGTGACCTGCGATACGGCGCCGCCCTATTTCGCGCTGAACGAGACCGCGATCGGCGATTACCGGACCTTCGCCAAATTGTCGCCGCCGCTGCGCAGCGAGCAGGACCGTCGCGCCATCGTCGAGGGGCTGTGCGACGGCACGATCGATGCGATCGCCAGCGACCATGCGCCGTGGGACCAGGATTTAAAGCGGCTGCCGTTCAGTTCGGCCGCCTACGGCATCGTCGGGCTCGAAACCCTGCTGCCGCTGTCGCTCGAGCTTTACCACAACCGCCATCTCGGCCTGCTCGACCTGATCGCGCCGGCTGACCTCCAACCCGGCGCATATCCTGCGCCTGCCGGTCGGCCGCCTCGCCCCCGGCGCGCCCGCCGATCTCGTGTTGTTCGATCCGGATGCGCCGTGGCGCATCTGCACCGACGAGTTCCGCTCAAAATCGAAGAACGCGCCCTTCGACGGCCGCCCGGTTCAAGGCCGGGTGCGGCGCACGATCGTCGACGGCCGCACCATCTTCCAGCGGGACGGGTGAGCGCCGTGCTCAGCCTGGCTTGTCCGCAACCTCCTAGCTCGTCATCCCGGCGCAAGCCGGGATCCGTCGATCTGCTTCTCGGCGCGCGACAAACATGGGTCCCGGCCTTCGCCGGGATGACAGGAGAGGTCGGGGTGCGGCGAACATGACCCCGCTGATTTCCGCCGCGATCCTCGGCTATTTTATGGGGTCGATCCCGTTCGGGCTGGTGCTGAGCCGGCTGGCCGGTCTCGGCGACATCCGCCATATCGGCTCGGGCAGTATCGGCGCGACCAACGTATTGCGCACCGGCAGCAAAGGCCTGGCGGCGTTGACCCTGCTGCTCGATGTCGGCAAGGGGATTGCGGCGGCGGCGATTGCCCGGCATTGGGGTGCGCCGGCGGCGCTGGTCGCCGGGCTGTGCGTGATCCTGGGCCATATGTTTCCGGTGTGGCTCGGGTTTCGCGGCGGCAAAGGGGTGGCGACCGCACTCGGCGTGCTGATCGTGCTGGCCTGGCCGGTGGCGCTCGTCGCCGCGCTGATCTGGCTCGGCACCGCCTTCCTCTCCCGCTATTCCTCCCTGGCGGCGCTGGTCGCCGCGGTCGCCAGCGCCGCCATGGCGCCGTTCCTCGCCGACCGGGCGACGGCCTTCCTGATCGCCGTCATCGCGCTGGTGATCATCCTGCGGCACCATGCCAACATCCGGCGCCTGATCGCGGGCAGGGAAAGCCGGATCTCGTTCCGGAAAGGCTGAGGGCGCCCTGGCCGCGCGCGAGCTCGATCCCGAGGAGCGCCTCGACTGGCTGCGCCTCAGCCGCACCGAATCGGTCGGGCCGATCACCTTTTATGCGATGCTGCGCCGGTTCGGCTCGGCCCATGCCGCGATCGAGGCATTGCCGCGCCTCGCCCGCCGCGGCGAGCGTGCCCGCACCATCACCGCGACGCCCCGCGCCGCCGCTGTCGCCGAGCTGACCGCGGCTCATCGCCTCGGCGCCCGCCTCGTCTGCTGGGGCGAGCCCACCTATCCGAGCGCACTCGCCCAGATCGAGGATGCGCCCCCGATCCTGACGGTGCTCGGGCGGCCCGACCTGCTCGACCGGCCGATGGTGGCGGTGGTCGGCGCCCGCAACGCCTCGGCCAACGGCCGGCGCCTCGCCCGCGAATTGGCCACCGGGCTCGGCCAGGGCGGGCTCGTCGTCGTCTCCGGGCTGGCCCGCGGCATCGACGCCGCCGCCCATCTGGGAGCGCTCGAAACCGGCACCGTCGCGGTCGTCGCCGGCGGTGTCGACATCGTCTACCCCGAAGAGAATCGCGGGCTTTACGACGCGTTGCGGCGGCAGGGTGCGGTCGTCGCCGAACTGCCGCTCGGCAGCGAGCCGCAGGCACGCCATTTCCCGCGCCGCAACCGGATCATCTCCGGGATGGCGCTCGGCGTCCTCGTCGTCGAGGCGGCGGCGCGGTCGGGCTCGCTGATCACCGCCCGCTACGCTCTGGAACAGGGCCGCGAGGTCTTCGCCGTCCCCGGCTCGCCGCTCGACCCGCGCTGCCGCGGCGCCAACGATCTGCTGCGCCGCGGCGCCGTCCTGACCGAAACCGCGGAAGATGTGCTCTCGCAGCTCGGACCCTTGCTGCAGGGCGCGCCGCCGCCGCGCCCGCTGACCCCGCTGCCCTCGCCGCTGCCGGCCGGGAATAATTGGCCATCGGCCTTGCCCGCGGCCGGCGCCGGCGAACCGGCCGCCGACGAGGGTGCGCTCGACATGATCCTCGAAAGACTGGGGCCGACGCCGGTCGCGGTTGACGAACTGGTGCGGCAATGCCAATTGACAGCCGCTGCCGCCGCCACTCTCCTCCTCGAGCTGGAACTGGCCGGCCGGGTCGAGCGTCATCCCGGCAACCTCGTTTCCTTGCGTTGAGCTTCCCGCCCTGACGCCGCCGGAACGAACGGATCCATGAAAGTCGTCGTCGTCGAATTGCCTGCCAAGGCGAAGACCATCAACCGCTACCTCGGCAGCGACTACAAGGTCGTCGCCAGCTATGGCCATGTCCGCGATCTGCCGGCCAAGGACGGCTCGGTCCTGCCCGATGCGGATTTCGCCATGTCCTGGGAGGTCGACGGCAAATCCGAAAAGCATATGAAGGAGATTGCCGAGGCGGTGCGCGGCGCCGACCGGCTGTTCCTGGCCACCGACCCCGACCGCGAGGGCGAGGCGATTTCCTGGCACGTGCAGGAGGTGCTGCGGTCGCGCCGGGCGCTCAACGGCCTCGACGTCAAGCGCGTCGTTTTCAACGAGGTGACGAAAAACGCCGTCGTCGAGGCGTTCAGCCGCCCGCGCGAGATCGACCAGGAGCTGGTCGACGCCTACCTGGCCCGCCGCGCGCTCGATTATCTGGTCGGCTTCACCTTGTCGCCGGTGCTGTGGCGCAAATTGCCGGGCAGCCGCTCGGCCGGCCGCGTCCAATCCGTCGCCTTGCGCCTCGTTTGCGAGCGCGAGGGCGAGATCGAAGCGTTCAAGGCGCGCGAGTACTGGACGGTCGAGGTCGAGTTCAAGACCGAAGCCGGGCAAAGCTTTACCGCGCGGTTGACCCATCTCGACGGCAAGCGGCTCGACCGCTTCGATCTCGACACCGAGGAAAAGGCACGCGCCGCCGCCGCTGCGATCTTGCGCGTGCCGGGCTTTGCCGTCGCCGAGATCGACCGCCGCGAGGTCCGCCGCAACCCGTTTCCGCCTTTCACCACCTCGACCCTGCAGCAGGAAGCGTCGCGCAAGCTCGGCCTCGGGGCCAGCCGCACGATGCAGATCGCCCAGCGCCTCTACGAGGGCATCGATCTGGGCGGCGAAACGGTCGGGCTGATCACCTATATGCGCACCGACGGCGTCGCGATATCGGGCGAGGCGATCGCCGCCGCGCGCCGGCTGATCGGCGCCGAGTTCGGACCGGGATACCTGCCGGACGCGCCGCGCCTCTACCGCAGCCCGGCCAAGAACGCGCAGGAGGCGCACGAGGCGATCCGGCCGACCGATCTCGGCCGCCGGCCCGCCGATGTCGCCGCCCATCTCGACCGCGACCAGCGCCGGCTCTATGAGCTGATCTGGAAACGCACGATGGCGAGCCAGATGGCCTCGGCCCTGCTCGAACAGGTCGCCGTCGACATTGCCGATCCGAGCGGGCGCCTGCGCCTGCGGGCGAACGGCTCGGTCGTCGTCTTCGACGGGTTTCTGGCGCTCTACCAGGAAGACCGCGACGATGTCGGCGACGAGGAGGGCGACGGCGGCAGGCTGCCGGCGATGCGAAAGGACGAGGAACTCGCCCGCGGCGCGGTGCTGCCGAGCCAGCATTTCACCCAGCCGCCGCCGCGCTATACCGAAGCGAGCCTCGTCAAGAGGCTCGAAGAGCTCGGCATCGGCCGCCCCTCGACCTATGCCACGATCCTGCAGGTATTGCAGGATCGCGACTATGTCCGGCTCGAAAAGCGGCGTTTTGTGCCGGAAGACCGCGGCCGCCTCGTCACCGCCTTTCTGACGAGCTTTTTCGAGCGTTATGTCGAGTACAATTTCACCGCCGATCTCGAAAACCAGCTCGACGACGTATCGGGCGGGCGCACCGATTGGAAGGAGGTGCTGCGCAATTTCTGGTGCGATTTCTCGATCGCGGTGGACGGCACCAGGGAGCTGACGATCAGTCAGGTGCTGACCGCACTCGATGCCGATCTCGGGCGGCATTTCTTTCCCAATGACGGCTCCGACCGCGACGTGAGGCTATGCCCGGTCTGCGGTGCCGGCCGGCTCAGCCTCAAGCTCGGCAAGTTCGGCGCGTTCATCGGCTGCTCCAATTATCCGGAGTGCCGCTATACGAGGCAGCTCGCCGTCGGCGGCGAGGCGGAGAACGCCGCCGCCGATTCGGCGCTCGGAACCGACCCGGCCAGCGGGCTCGCGGTCACGCTCAAGAAGGGACCTTTCGGCCATTATATCCAGCTCGGCGCCGCCGAGGGCGCGGACAAACCCAAGCGGGTCGCGCTGCCGCGCCTGCTCAAACCCGCCGATGTCGATCTCGACACCGCCCTGCGGCTCCTGGCATTGCCGCGCGAGCTCGGGCGGCATCCCGAGACGGGCGAGACGATCGTCGCCGGCATCGGCCGGTTCGGCGCGTACATCAAGCATGGAACCGTATTCAAATCGCTCGGCGCCGACGACGATGTGCTGACCA
This sequence comes from uncultured Alphaproteobacteria bacterium, assembly GCA_963814865.1. Lineage (GTDB taxonomy): Bacteria > Pseudomonadota > Alphaproteobacteria > ATCC43930 > CGMCC-115725 > AP-15. Next base: position 511,907 of record CAWFEN010000014.1, read on the forward strand.
TCGGCTTGAACCGCGCGGTCGTGCTTCTGGCCGAGCCGGCGAGCGAACGGCGCGGCGCGGCGCGGCTGCTGCGCGAACTCGGTGCGCATCCCAAAGGCGGCGTCGTGGCGCTCTATCAGGGGCGCTACGGCCCCTATGTCGGTCACGGCGGCGTCATCGCATCGCTGCCGAAAGGCGCGGACCCGGAGGCCTATTCGCTCGAAGAGGCGATCCCTCTGCTCGCCGCGCGGCCCGTCAAGGGCCGGGCCCGGCAGCGCAAGACCGGCAAATCCCCAGCCCCGGCGGCGAAGGCTTCGCCGCGGCAGGCGGCGGCGCCCAAACGGACCATGGCCGCGGCAAAATCACCGGCGCGGAAGACGGCGAAGACCGCAGCTGCGGACAGCCATGCCGCCACGAGCGCAGTGCGCAAGCCCGCCGCCCGATCGGCCAAGAAACCGCGACCGCGGTCGCGCGCACAGCCGGGCTAGATGATGGCTACCGGCCAGCGGCGGCGGGCGCGGCGCGCGCTTCCATCGCCATCCGAGCTGGCGGCCTTTATCCGCGAGAGCCCGTCCGCCGTCGACCGGCGCGAAATCGTCCGCGCCTTCAACCTGGCGCCCGCCGACCGACCGGCGCTGCGCGACATGCTGCGCCAGATCGAACGCTCGGGCGGGGCGACCCGTGCCGGCGAGCAGCGCGTCGCCGCCGCGCCGCCTGTTCCCGAGGTCACGATCATCGAGCGCTTCGGCAGCGACGAGGACGGCGTGGCGCTCGCCCGGCCGCTGGCTTGGCCGGGGCCCGGTACGGCGCCGACGATCCGGATCGCCGAGAGCGGGATCGAAGCGGCGTTGCCGATCGGCGCGCGCGCGGCGGCCCGATTGATCGTGCTCGAAACCGGCGGGATCGAGGCCCGGATCATTCGTCGGCTCGACCCGGCCGGCGCGCGCATTGTCGGGGTGCTGCAGAAAGACCGCGAAGGCGGCAGGCTGGTTCCGACGGATCGCCGCAACAAAACCGAGTATCGGGTCGCCGAACGCGATGCCCAAGGCGCCGGCGATGGCGAGCTGGTCATCGCCGAGGAGCTGCCGGCCGCGCGGCTTGCGCTGCCGCGGGCGCGCATCCGAGAACGGCTCGGCCCGGCCTCGGGCCCGGGGGCAATCAGTCTGCTGGCGATTGCCGCCGGCGAGATCCCAACCGAATTTCCGGCCGCTGCGATCGCCGAAGCCGAGGCCGCGCAACCGATAACGCCGATCGGGCGCGCCGATCTGCGGAACCTGACGCTGGTCACGATCGACGGCAGCGACGCGCGCGATTTCGACGATGCGGTCTGGGCCGAGCCCGATCCCGACCCGGCGAACGGCGGCGGCTGGCATCTCGTCGTCGCGATCGCCGACGTCGCCTGGTATGTGCGTCCCGGCAGCGCGCTCGACGGCGAAGCCGAACGGCGCGGCAACTCGGTCTATTTCCCCGACCGTGTCGTGCCGATGCTGCCGGAGGCATTGTCGAACGAGCTGTGCTCGCTGAAGCCCGATGTCGATCGCGCCTGCCTCGCCGTCCATCTATGGATCGACGCCGCCGGGCGCAAGCGGGGCCACCGGTTCGAACGCGCCGTCATGCAGTCGGCCGCGCGACTGACCTATGAAGAAGTCCAGGCGGCAAGGGACAGCGACGCGACATCGGCCCTGCCGATACCGCAACAGGCGCTGGCCGCGCTCTACGGCGCCTTTGCCGCCCTCGCCCGGGCACGCGCCGGGCGCGGCGTCCTCGAACTCGACATCGCCGAGGATCGGGTCGTGCTCGATGCCGAAAAGCGGCCGGTCGCGATCGTCCCCGCCGCCCGGCTCGACAGCCATCGGCTGATCGAGGAATTCATGATCCTCGCCAACGTCGCCGCCGCCGAGGAACTCGAGGCGCAGCGGCAGCCCTGCATGTACCGCATCCACGACGCGCCCGATCCGGAAAAGCTGGTGTCATTGTGCGACTTCCTCGATGCGCTCGGCCTGCCGGGCCTCGCCTTCGCCAAGGGGCAGGCACCGAAGCCGGAACTGTTCAACCGGCTGCTGCGCCGGGCCGCGGCGACGCCGGCCGCCGCGCTCGTCAACGAGCTGGTGCTGCGCTGCCAGGCGCAGGCGGCCTACAGCCCGAACAATATCGGTCATTTCGGGCTGGCGTTGCGGCGCTATGCCCATTTCACCTCGCCGATCCGCCGCTATGCCGATCTGCTCGTGCACCGCGCCCTGATCGCCGGCGCGAACGCGGCCGGCCGCGAATTCGGGCCGGGCGCCGCGCCGGCCGGCAGCGGCCGGGATGAGCTGGCTGCCGTCGGCGAGCACATTTCGGCGACCGAGCGCCGCGCCGCAGCGGCCGAGCGTGCGGCGGTCGAGCGCTATCGGATGATGCTGATCGCGCCCGCCATCGGCCAGGTTTTCGCCGCCCGCATCAGCGGCGTCGCCGAGTTCGGGCTGTTCGTCACCGCGACCCCGAGCGGAGCGGTCGGGCTGGTGCCGATCTCGACCCTGCCCGGCGATTTCTACGACCGGGACGGCAGGGTCCAGCAGCTGGTCGGACGGCGCTCCGGCCGCGTTTTCCGGCTCGGCAGCGAGATCTCGGTGCGGCTCGTCGAAGCGGATGCCATCGGCGGCCGGCTCGTCTTCCGCATCGAAGAGGACGGGCCCCCTGCCTCCGGCGGCCGAGCCAATGCCATCGGGGCCGCGATGCGTGCCGCGCGGACGATCCGGCCACCGCCCCGCGGCAGAGGCGGGACCCGCCGCGCCGGCCGGCGCGGTTGATCGCCGGCCGCGGGCAATCTACTGTGCGGGCCCGGAGGCGAAGAACGTTTCTTCGAGGCGCGCCGATTGCCGTGCAGGCCGGCGCGAGGGAGATCGGGGGCTGCCTCGATGCCGATGACGTTGCGCCCGGCTGCTGCGCTCGCGGCCGCGGGCATCCTGCTGATCGGCGCGGGGCTCGCCGGCTGCGCCGGAGGCCCGCCACTGCCGGCCGATCCGGCCGGGCGGCTTTTCGCACGCGGTCTCGACGACATCGCCGAGTTTTATATTTCGCCGGTGTCGAGCCGCTTGGTCGCCCTCGCCGGAGCCGCGCGCCTTTCCGGCCTCGACGATAAATTTGCAGTCGTCGAGAGCCCTGGGCAGGAAGGCGGAACCGAGATCGTGCTGTCCTATGGCGAACGCGAGGTCGCGGATTACCCGAGCCCGCCCGACGACCCGCATTCCTGGGGCGCGTGGCTCGGCCGGCTGATCGCCGACGCAAAGACGAGCTCGCGCGCGGTTGCTGCACTTGCCGATGACCGGATCGACGAGGCCGTGTTCGACGGCATGATGAGCGCGCTCGACCGGTTCTCACGCTACGCCTCGCCCGAGGCCGCCCGCGACCAGCGCGCGGCGCGCGACGGGTTCGGCGGGATCGGCGTGACCCTCGATGTGTCCTCCGGCGAGTTGCGCATTGCCTCGGTCTCGCCGGGCGGGCCCGCCGCTGTCGCCGGTCTCCGGCCCGGCGACCGGATCGTCGCGATCGATCGGCAGGCCACTGCCGGCCGATCGGAAGACGACGTAGTCGACCAGCTGCGCGGCCCGGTCCTCAGCCCGGTCGAGGTCGCCATCGACCGCCCCGGCCTCGCCGGGAGCCGCAGTTTTCGGCTTCGTCGCGCGCTGATCATCCTGCCGACCGTGACCCTGTCGCGAGACGACGACATCGCCGTCTTGCGCGTGACGAGCTTCAATCAGGACACGACCCAGCAGATTGTCGAAGACCTCGGCAGGCTGCAGCGGGAGACCAGGCTGAGCGGCATCGTGCTTGATCTGCGCGGCAATCCCGGCGGGCTGCTCGATCAGGCGGTGAGCCTTTCGGATGTGTTCATTGCCAAGGGGCCGATCGTGTCCACCGTCGGCCGGCACCCGGCGAGCCATCAGTTTTTCGAGGCTTCGGGCGACAGCCTGGCACCGCAGATCCCGATCGTCGTGCTGATCGACGGCGGTTCCGCCTCGGCCTCCGAGATCGTCGCCGCGGCGCTGCAGGATGACGGGCGCGCGGTTGTCATCGGCAGCGCATCATACGGCAAAGGCACGGTGCAAACCGTTCTGCGCCTGCCCAATGACGGCGAACTGACCTTGACCTGGGCGAGGCTGGTCACACCGTCGGGATATTTCCTTAATCAGCATGGCGTCGTCCCGACCGTGTGCACGAGCGATCTGGGGAACGACGAACGGTCAATCCGGATCGCGTTGCAGCGGGCGGGCGCGCCGTCCCTGGCGTCGCCGCTGATCTCCCGCCCGCGCGCGTCGTTGGATGACAACGACTGGTCCCGGCTGCGCCGCTCCTGTCCCGCACGCCGGGGCAACCATCCGATCGACTTGACGGTGGCGGAACGCCTGCTCGTCGATCCCGTGCTCTACGGCGAGGCCGTGCACGTGATCGCCACGGCGCAGAGCCCGGCTGCCGGCGCGGTGGCCGCAGTGCCGGCAGCGGCCGGGCTTCCTTGACAGGTTCCAGCGGATCGTTATCGTGCAGCCTAGACATTCCTCGAACCAAGAGGGTCTTTGAATGGCCAAGACCAACACCGTCCTGATCAAGCTGGTCAGCAGCGCCGATACCGGATTTTTCTACGTGACGAAGAAGAACCCGCGGACCAAGACCGCCAAGCTCGAACTGAAAAAATTCGACCCCGTGGCCCGCAAGCACGTCCTCTTCAAGGAAGCCAAGATCAAGTAACGGGCTGCCGGGGCGCGGCCTCGGCCGGCGCAGCGGCGGCGCGCGGCGCGAACCCGGCCGAGCGAGCAATCACGCGGTTCCGGCCGCCGCTCTTGGCACTGTAAAGAGCATCGTCGGCGCGCTTCAACAGGTCGCGGCGGCTGTCGAGCGCTATCGCGGTAGTCGCGCCGATACTGACCGTGACCCCGACAGCCACGGCGCTCGCCCCGAGGATAAAAGGCTCGGACGCCACCGCCGCGCGCAGCCGCTCGGCGACCGCAACGGCAACGGACAGATCGGTCTCCGGCATCACCACGACGAACTCCTCGCCGCCCAGCCGGGCGACGAGGTCGGCGCTGCGCACGCTGTTCAGCGTCCGTGCGGCGAGCTCGCGCAGCACGGCGTCCCCGCCATCATGGCCGTGGGTGTCGTTGACCTGTTTGAAATGATCGATGTCGAACACCAGGATGGCGGCGCCGATCCCGTCGCGGTTGACACGCTCGATCAACTCGTCGAGATGGGCAAGCAGATAGCGTCGGTTGTAGAGCCCGGTCAGCTCGTCGGTCAGCGCCAGCGACAGGCTGCGCTGGTAGTTTTCGTTCAAACGGTCTTGCAGCCGTTTGCGCCGGATCTGGGTCCCGGCGCGCGCCAGCAGCTCGTTGCGGTCGATCGGACGAACGAGATAGTCGTTGGCGCCGAGGTCGAGCCCTTTGGCAAGCCGCGGCAGATCGCCGTCGCCGGCGATCAGCACGATCGGCAGCTGGCGGAGCGCCTCGGTCGCGCGGCAGTGCGAGACGAGCCGCAGCGGATCGCCGTCCGGCACCGACAGGCTGGCGATGACCAGCTCGGTGGCGCTGTCGAGCCGCGCCTGCGCCTCGGCGCAGGTCGCGGCGCGGGTCACCGCACGCGCTATCGGCATCAGCGCCTCGGCCATTCCGGCGGCGGCACAGGCATCCTCCTCGACGATCAGGATTCGCGCCGGGGTCGGATCATCGGCGACGGGTCGCCCGCCGAAGCGGCCGCAGATCTCTTCGCGCAGGCGCCACTCATCCATCATCCGTTTGAGCCGCACCAGAGACCGCACGCGGGCGAACAGCGCGAGGTCGTTCACCGGCTTCGTCAGGAATTCATCGGCACCGGCTGCGAGACCGCGGAGCCGGTTGGCGGTGTCGGACAGAGCCGTCACCATCACCACCGGAACGTCGGCGGTGCGCGGGTTGGCCTTCAGCCGGCGGCAGACCTCGAAGCCGTCCATGCGCGGCATCATCACGTCGAGAAGGATGACGTCCGGCAGCTCGGCATCGGCAATCCGCAACGCGGCGCGCCCGCTCGATGCCGACAGCACATCGAAATATTCGCTCGAAAGCTTGGCCTCGAGCAGCCTTGAGATTCATCTCGATGTCATCGACGACCAGGACCCGGGCAGGCATCAGCGCCTCGCATGCGTCAAAGGCACGGCAACGGCCCGCCCCCGGCGAGGAAGCGCTCGACGGTCTGCAGGAAGCCCGCCACCGAGATCGGCTTTGCGATATAGGCATCGCAGCCGCCGTCGCGGATCTTCTCCTCATCGCCCTTCATTGCGAAAGCGGTCACCGCGATGATCGGAATCATGCGCAAATTCTGATCTTCCTTGATCCACTTGATGACTTGAAGGCCGGATACTTCAGGGAGCTGAATGTCCATCAGGATCAGATCGGGGCGGTGCCGGCGGACCAACGCCAACGCCTCGACCCCGTCCTTGGACTGCAGCGTATCGTAGCCATGCGCCACGAGAAGATCGTGGAACAGCTTCATATTGAGAAGATTGTCCTCGACGATCAAGACCTTCCGCCGCACCAGCCGATTGCAGCCTGTGCCGGTCTCCGGAACTTCGCGCCTCATGCTTCGCCGGCCTCGAAAAAGGTGCTGAAATATAGCTGGCGCGGGCGAGGGTGGTCGACGGGCCGCTCGGGCTGCCAGCGCCGCGCATGCGGTGGCATCGGATCGTTTAAGCGATCGAAATTAAGAAATCGTAACAGCCGGTGCCGGCTGCCTGCCGTCCCGGGGAGGTGATCGAGGAAATGGCTGCTGGCTTTCGCATCGGCATCGATCTTGGCGGCACCAAGATCGAGGGCGCCGCAGTCGACGCATCCGGGTCGGTCCCGGTCCGCCGGCGCCTCGCGACGCCCGCAGAAGATTACCACGCCACGATCGCCGCGGTCGCCACCCTCGTCACCGGCATCGAGCGCGAGCTCGGTGCAGCGGCTACGGTCGGGATCGGAATGCCGGGGACAATCTCCCCGGCCACCGGCCTGGTCAAGAACGCCAACTCCACCTGGCTCAACGGCCGCCCGTTGCGGCGCGATCTCGAAGCCGCGCTCGGCCGGCCGGTGCGGCTGGCCAACGACGCCAATTGCTTCGCCCTGTCGGAAGCCGTCGACGGGGCCGCGGCCGGGCTCGAAACCGTCTTCGGCGTGATCCTCGGCACCGGGGTCGGCGGCGGCATCGCCATCGGCGGGCGGGTGCTCGCCGGGGCCAATGCGATCGCCGGCGAATGGGGCCACAACCCACTGCCCGCGCCGGCGCCGGACGAGATGCCGGGACCGCCCTGCTATTGCGGGCGCTCGGGCTGCATCGAGACCTTTCTGTCCGGGCCGGCGCTCGCCGCCGAGCACCGCCGGCGCACCGGGCAGAGCCTCGATGCGGCCGCGATCGCCCGCGCCGCCGCCGCCGGCGACCCCGATTGCCGTGCGACCCTCGGGCGCTACATCGAGCGCCTCGCCCGCGCGCTCGCAACGGTGATCAACCTGCTCGATCCGGACGCGATCGTGCTCGGCGGCGGTCTTTCCGCCATCGCCGCGCTCTATGACGAGGTGCCTCGGCGGTGGGCGCCCCATGTCTTTTCGGACCGGGTCGCGACCCGCCTGTTGCGCCCGGCGCACGGCGATTCGAGCGGGGTGCGGGGCGCGGCCTGGCTGTGGCGGCCGGAGGAACCGGGTTGACGACGCTGTGCCGGGATTGCGGCGCGCTTGCCGCATCGGCGGGATCATCGCCGGGGTCGGGCGATCGCTGCGCCCGGTGCGGTTCGCCACGGCTCGTCTGCCATGATGCGCTCGCCACCCTGTCGATCGCGCATGTCGATTGCGACGCGTTTTATGCGACGGTCGAAAAGCGCGGCCGGCCAGACCTCGCCGACCGGCCGGTTATTGTCGGCGGCGGCAGGCGCGGCGTCGTGCTGGCCTGCTGCTACGTGGCGCGGCTCTATGGCGTGCGCTCGGCGATGCCGATGTTCAAGGCGTTGGCCGCCTGCCCCGACGCAGTCGTGATCCGGCCGGACATGGCTAAATATCAGGAGGTCGGGCGCGCGGTCCGCGCCGAGATGCGGCGGCTCACCCCGCTCGTCGAACCCCTGTCGATCGACGAGGCTTTTCTCGATCTCGCCGGCACCGAACGGCTCCACGGCGCCTGCCCGGCCCAGCTCCTCGCCGCCCTCGCATGCCGGGTCGAAGAGACGCTCGGGGTCACCCTGTCGATTGGCCTGAGCGACACCAAATTCCTCGCCAAGATCGCCTCGGAACTCGACAAGCCGCGCGGCTTCGCGGTCCTCGCCCGCGCCGAAGCCGCGGCATTTCTCGCCGACAAGCCGGTTTCACTGCTGTGGGGGGTCGGGGCTGCGCTGCAGCGTCGGCTCGCCGCCGACGGCATCGCGCTGGTCGGCCAGCTCGCCGGCCTCGACGAGCGCGACCTCGCCCGCCGCTACGGCCGGATCGGCGCCCGGCTCGTCCGCCTCGCCGGCGGCGCGGACGAACGCGCCGTCATCGCCCATATGCCGGCGCGGACGATCTCGGCGGAGACCACCCTGGCGCATGACGAGGCCGATCAGCAGGCGCTGTCGCAGGTGCTCTGGCCGCTCTGCGAGAAAGTGTCGGCGCGCTTGAAGCAGGCCTCGCTCGCCGCCGGGTCGATCACCCTCAAGCTCAAGACCCGGGATTTTCGCGTGCGCACGCGATCGCGCCGCCTGCCGGACCCAACCCAGCTCGCCGATACCCTGTTTCGCACCAGCGCGGCACTGCTCGCGGCCGAAGCCGACGGCGTCACCCGGTTTCGCCTGATCGGGGTGGGCGCCGACGCGCTCGTCGACGGCGGCACGGCCGACCTGCCGACCCTGTTCGGCCGCACGCTCGATCGCCCGCGCCGGGTCGAGCAGGCGGTCGACGACATCCGCGCCAGGCTCGGCGCCGGCTCGGTCGGTCTCGGGCGCGGCTTGCCGGTCTCCGATGCGGCCGCCCGCCCGGCGCAGACCGCGCCGCGCACGGAGAAATGAAGATAGCCTGCGGCGGTCAGCAACGCGGCTTGGCCAGCGCTTCGATATCGTCGAGCTTGGCGCGGATCGTATAGTCGCCGTAATCGATCACCATGTCGCGCGAGATGCCATTGTCGAGCAGGTCCATTCCCAGCTCGTAATCCGGCTCCTCGGCGTTGGGATCCACCGGGAAAAAGGCGAGCCGGACACGCCAGCCCGGCCGCTCCAGCAACGGGCTCAGCTTGGCCGATGCCGGATCGAGGGCAACCTTGGTCCCGATCACCGCCGATACCTGGACGGCGTTCTCGTCGGCGGCGCCGTCGAACACCAGGCGGGAGATGAAGTTTTCCCCCTCCTGGGCCTTGTCGATCAGCAAAATCGTGTGCGCGCTCGGAAACAGGACGCCGGGCGCCAGCTTCATCGTCTCCTGCTCCGGCTTCGAGAATTCGACGATGCCGCCTTTGCCGGGACCGTCGAGCCTCGCGTCACCGCGGATCTCCTGATCGACCTCGCCGTTTCGGGTCTGGCGCTGATTGAAGCGGTAGCGCAGCCCGTCCTTCGATTCCCAGGTGACGAAGCTCGAGGTGATGTCGACCGCGCGCGATTCCGCGTAGCGCATCTTCAGGCGGTAGTGCTGCTCGATCGTCCAGCCGCCGCAGGTCTCGCCCCATTGGTAGGCCATCGTGCCACGTGCGTCGACCACACCCGAATCGTAGCGCACCGATCCCAATGTCATCGTATAGAGCGCCCGGTGCGGCGAGATGTCGGCGCCGCTCGCGGCCGACGCCGTCAGGGCGGCGAGGCCTGCCGCCAGAACGAAATCCTTGAGACGCCGCAGGATCATCGGCGCGACCCTCCTGGACCAGGCCCGCCGATTGCGGGCCGGGGCACCGGCCGATCACAAGACATCTCGTCCTCCAAAAAGCGCAGCGTGGCGGCGGTCTAGGGCTGTGCCGCTTTGTCCGGCGGCAGAGCCAGCCGGATATGCAGCTCCCGCAGCCGCTCGGGCGGCACCGGCGCCGGCGCCTGCATCAGCAGGTCCTGCGCCTGCTGGTTCATCGGGAAGGCGACGACTTCGCGTATATTCGGGGTGTCCGCCAGCAGCATGACGATGCGGTCGATGCCGGGTGCCGAGCCGCCATGCGGCGGCGCCCCGTACTTGAAGGCGTTGAGCATGCCGGCAAAGCGGGTTTCGACCTCGGCCGCGGAATAGCCGGCGATGGCAAACGCCTTGTACATGATATCGGGGCGATGATTGCGGATCGCGCCGGAGGACAACTCGGTCCCGTTGCAGACGATGTCGTACTGAAAGGCGACGATGTCGAGCGGATCCTGCTCCTCGAGCGCCCGGAGCCCGCCCTGCGGCATCGAGAATGGATTGTGGCTGAAGTCGACCTTTCCGGTCTCCTCGTCGCGTTCGTACATCGGGAAGTCGACGATCCAGCAGAACTCGAAGATCCCTTCCCGGGTCAGCCCCAGCTCGTGCCCGATCTTCAGCCGCGCGGCACCGGCGAAGGAAGCAACGGCCTTGGGGACGCCGCATACGAAAAAGACGGCGTCGCCGTCGCCGAGGCCCAGCGCCGTTCGCAGTTCCGCCGTCCGCAACTGTCCGAAATTTCTCGCAACCGGACCGGCGCCCTCACCATCACGAAAGAAGATGTAGGCGAGCCCCGGCTGCCCCTCCGATTGCGCCCAGGCATTCATCCGATCGCAGAAGGCGCGATTGCCGCCGGTCGGCGCCGGTAACGCCCATACCCGAACCTTGGGATCCGTGGCGGTCATGTCGGCGAAAATTTTGAAGCCTGAACCCCTGAATCGGCTGGTGACATCGGTCATCTGGATCGGATTGCGCAGGTCAGGCTTATCGGTCCCGTACATCCTCATCGCATCGGCGTAGGATAGGCGCGGAAAGGGCGGCGCCGTGACCTTTCTGCCGCCGCCGAATTCCTCGAAGATGCCATGCAGCACCGGCTCGATCGCGGCAAAGACATCCTCCTGGGTGACGAACGACATCTCGAAATCGAGCTGATAGAACTCGCCGGGAGACCGGTCGGTCCGGCCCGCCTCGTCGCGGAAGCATGGCGCGATCTGGAAATAACGGTCGAACCCGGCCACCATCAAGAGCTGCTTGAACTGCTGCGGCGCCTGCGGCAGCGCGTAGAACTTGCCTGGATGGAGCCGGCTCGGCACCAGATAGTCGCGGGCGCCCTCAGGCGAGCTCGCGGTCAGGATCGGCGTCTGGAACTCGGCAAAGCCCAGCGCGATCATACGACGGCGGATCGAGGCGATAACCTGCGAACGCAGCATGATGTTGGCGTGCATGCCCTCGCGGCGCAGATCGAGAAAGCGATAGGCGAGGCGCATTTCCTCCGGATATTCCGCCTCGGCGTTGACCGGAAACGGCAGCTGCTCGGACTCGGATCGGATCTCGATCGCGGCGATGGCGAGCTCGACCTCGCCGGTGTCGAGCCTGGGGTTGACGGTGTCGGCGGAACGGGCGGCGATTGTGCCGGTCAGGGTGACGACGCTCTCCAGGCGCAGCGCATCGGCCGCCTGAAAGAGCGGCGAGGACGCGTCGATGACGCATTGGGTCACGCCGTAATGGTCGCGCAGGTCGATGAAGAGAAGATGGCCGTGGTCGCGCCTGCGGTGCACCCAGCCCGACAGCCGGGCCGGCCGGCCGGCATCGGCGAGGCGCAGCGCTGCGCAGGTATGGGTCCGATAAACATGCATCGACGGGAAATCCGGCGCCGCGTTGCGGGGAGATCGGAACACGGCACGGAACGGCGGCGCTTGTCAAGGCGGCCCCCGGCGCCGCGGATGCGACGGCCGCGCCGCCGCCCGCCGGTGCGATTTGCCTCCCCTCGGGCGAGCGGATATGGTAGCTGGCGTTGCAGCGACGGCCGGGCAGGGCGCTTGTGAGCGACATCTTCCGCGAAATCGACGAAGAGCTGCGCCGCGACAATCTGCTCAAGCTGTGGTCCCGGTACGGGCGGTATGTCGTGGCGGCGGTGGTGGTGGTGGTGCTGGTCGCCGGGAGCGTGGTCGCCTGGCGCGATCACCAGCTGTCTGAGCGCCGCGCGCAATCGACCCGCTACGCCGGAGCGCTCGCGCTTGCCGGCGACGGCAAGACAGGCGACGCCGCCAAGGTGTTCGGCGCGATTGCGCGGGAGGGCGGCGGGTTTGGCCTGCTGGCATCCCTTGAAGAGGCCGGGCTGCTGGCGCAATCGGGCAACCGCAAGGGTGCGGTCGCGGCCTATGACCGCATCGCCGCGGCGCCGGGGGTCGCTCCTGTCTTCCGCAGCCTTGCCGTACTGCTTTCGGTCATGCAGGGCATGCAAACGGGCGACTCGCGGGCGGCGATCCAGCGTCTGGCACCACTGACCACCGCCGGCGACCCCTGGCGCCCGAGCGCGCTCGAGCTGACGGCGATCGCCCGGCTCGATGCCGGCGACCGGAAAGGGGCGCTGGGGCTCTACAAGAACCTCGCCGACGATTTGTCGGCACCGCCGAGCCTCCGCGCGCGCGCTGCCGAAATGGCGGCGGCTCTCGCTCCCTGATTTTGCTTCGGCACCCGGATGAGCGGACGCGTCATCGTCCCCCTGATGCTCGCCGCGCTGGTTCTCGCCGGGTGCAGCTGGTTCGGGTCTAAAAAGCAGCCGCTGCCGGGCGAGCGGATTTCCGTGCTCAGCCTCGATCGCCGGCTCGAGCCGGATCGGAACCTGGCCAAGATACCGATCTCGCTGCCGCGCCCGGTGGTCAATCCGGATTGGCCCGAGCCGGGCGGCTATCCGAATCATGCCATGCAGCATCTGGCGCTGCCCGGCACGCTGAGGCAGGCATGGAAGACAAGCGTTGGTGAAGGCTCGTCGCGATATTCGCGAGTGCTGGCGCAGCCGATCGTGGCCAACGGCCGGGTTTACGCAATGGACGGCGGGACCAAGGTCGGCGCTTACGATACGACGAACGGCAACCAGCTCTGGCAGGTCGACCTGAAGCCTGAAGGCGATCTCGGCACCGGGTTCGGCGGCGGGGTCGCCTTCTGGAAGGGCCGTCTGTACGTGTCCACCGGCTACGCGCAGGTTCTGGCGCTCGATCCTGCAAACGGCAAGGTGATCTGGCGCAAGCCGGTCGGCGCCCCGGTGCACAGCGGACCCACGGTGACGGATGGGCGCGTCTATGTCATTACCGTCGAGGACGAGCTTGTCGCGCTCGCTACCGACGACGGACGACGCCTGTGGAGCCACAATGGCATCCCCGAGACGGCTGGATTGCTCGGCAGCGCCAGTCCGGCTGTGGAGGGCGAGGTTGTCATCGCGCCCTATTCCTCGGGCGAGCTCTACGCCCTCACGGTCGAAAACGGGCGCGCGCTGTGGTCCGACAACCTCGCATCGACAGGCACCGTCGATGCGGTTTCCGCCTTGGCTGATATTCGCGGGCGGCCGGTTATCGACCGCGGCCGTGTCTTTGCCGCCAGCCACAGCGGGCGCATGGCGGCGATCGACATCAGAACCGGGGAGCGCGTCTGGGAACAGGAAATCGGTACGAGCCACGGCCCTTGGGTGGCCGGCGATTACCTCTATGTCCTGACGACCGACAACGAACTGGTCTGTCTGACCCGCAACGAGGGCAAGGTACGCTGGGTACGCCAGCTCCCGAGCTACGAGGACGAAAAGAAAAAGGAAGACCCGATCGAGTGGGCGGGCCCGGTTCTGGGCGGCGACCGCCTGATCGTGCTGTCGTCGGATGGCTGGGCGCTGTCGGTCTCGCCCTATACCGGCAAGCCGCTCGGCCGCGAAGAGATGCCGGCAGGCGCCTATCTCGACCCGGTGATCGCCGACAACACGCTCTATGTGATGACCGACGACGCCACCCTTTCGGCCTATCGCTGAGCCGGCCGGTGTCGTTTCCGCGCCGATGAGCTTCGCGGTCGCGATCCTGGGACGCCCCAATGTCGGCAAGTCGACATTGTTCAACCGGCTGGTCGGCCGGCGTCTCGCGCTCGTCGACGACACCCCGGGGCTGACCCGCGATCGCCGCGAGGGCGAAGGGCGCATCGCCGATCTCGGCTTCCGCGTCATCGACACTGCCGGGCTCGAAGAATCGGCGCCGGTCTCGCTCGCCGGGCGGATGCAGGTGCAGACCGAGCGCGCGCTCGCCGAGGCGGATGTGGCGCTGCTCGTGATCGATGCGCGCGAAGGGGTTACCCCCGCCGACCGTCATTTCGCCGGATGGCTGCGGCGCAGCGGCAAACCCGTCGTGCTGGTCGCCAACAAGGCCGAAGGCCGCGCGACGCTGCCTGGCATCGGCGAGGCGTACCGGCTCGGCCTCGGCGATCCGATCCCGGTCTCGGCCGAGCACGGCGAGGGCCTGGCTCTGCTCTACGAGCGGCTGGCGCCGTTTGCCCGCGGCCAGCCGGCCGGCGCGGGTCTCGAAGAACCGGCAAAGCCGTTGCAGCTCGCCATCGTCGGCCGCCCCAATGTCGGCAAGTCGACGCTGGTCAACCGGCTGATCGGCGAGGATCGCCTGCTGACCGGTCCCGAAGCCGGGATCACCCGCGATGCGATCGCCGTCGATTGGGCGTGGCAGGGCCGCCGGGTCCGTCTTGTCGATACCGCCGGGCTGCGCCGCCGGCCGCGGGTCGAGGGCAAGATCGAGCAGCTTTCGGTCGGCGATGCGCTGCGCGCGATCCGTTTTGCCGAGACCGTGGTCGTGGTCGTCGATGCCTTGCAGCCGCTCGAGCGGCAGGATTTGACGATCACAAGGCTCGTCGAGGAAGAGGGACGCGCACTGGTGCTGGCGGCGACCAAATGGGACGCGGTCGCCGATCGCGGCGGCACGCTCGAGCGCCTGCGCGAGCGGGCTTCGGTCTCGCTGGCCCAGCTTCAGGGGGTTGCGGTCGTGCCGGTGTCGGGGCTGACCGGGTTCGGCCTCGACGCGGTGATGGCGGCTGTCTTTGCGGCCGACGCGATATGGAACCGGCGGGTGGCGACCGCGGACCTCAACCGCTGGCTCGCCGCGATCCAGCAGCGCCACCCGCCGCCGCTCGTCGCCGGCCGGCGGCTGCGCCTGCGCTATCTGACCCAGGTCAACACCCGCCCGCCGAGCTTTGCCCTGTTCGCCTCGAAGCCGGGCGAGCTGCCGCCTTCCTACCGGCGCTATGTCGTCAACGCGCTGCGCCAGGATTTCGGCCTGCCCGGCGCGCCGATCCGGATGATGCTGCGCCACGGCAAGAACCCGTATGACGCGACGGAGAAACGGTAACCGAGCTGCACCGACCGGCCCGCCGGTTGCGCGCTGTGCGCGGGCGGGTTAACATGGTTACTGTCGTGAGCAACTTAGGCGTCTGCGACGAGGTTGGGGCGGGATGCGGACAGACAAGCCGTGGGTTGGACGCCGAACGAAGCGGCGTGATCGGGGAGCGAGCGCGATGCTGAGGCTGTCTGCATTTTGTGCTGTCGTGTTGCTGGCCGCGGCCGGTCCGGTCTCGGCCCAGCCCGCTCCGTCGCCTCCGGCCGCATCCGCTCCGTCGAACCCGCCTGCATCCACCCCCTCGAACCCGTCTGCGTCCGCCCCGGCGGCAAACGCGGCCGCCAATCCCGCCGGTAACCACTTCACCTCCGAACAGGCGGCGAAGTCGCATTGTCCGGACGACACGGTGGTATGGGCCAATCTCGGCAGCTCCAAGGCCTACCATTTGAGCGGCGACCGATATTACGGCAAAACCAGGCACGGCGCCTTCATGTGCCGCAAGGACGCCGACCAGGCCGGCTTCCACGCCGCCGGCCACCGTACTCATACTTCTTCGGCAAAGAGCTCCGCCGCGAAGACCGCCCAATGAGGCGGCGCCCAAAAATCTCCGCGGCACGACCGGATCTGCCGACGCGGAACCTCGGGCGAGCCGGCGTCGCCGTCAGTCCGGCAGAGCCTGCGCGTTGATCAATTCGCCGTTGCGCGTGCATTCGGGCAGGGCGAGAGCGAGGAAGGCGTCGGCCACGCTTTCGGGCATCGGCAGCCGGCTCGGGTCTTCGCCGGGGAAGGCGCGGGCGCGCAGCCGGGTGCGGACGATGCCGGGATCGACGAGGTTGGCGCGCATCCGGGTCTTGGCGATCTCGCTGGCATAGATCCCGACCAGCATTTCGAGGCCGGCCTTGCTGACCGCATAGGGGCCCCAATAGGCCAGGGTGCGGCGCGCGAGGCCGCTCGTGACAAAGATCGCGCGCCCGTCGGGGGCGGCGCGCAGCAGCGGGTCCATGGCCCGGATCAGCCGCCAATTGGCGGTCAGGTTCAGGTCCATGATCTCGGCCCAGATCGCCGGCGGGATATGGCCGAGCGGCGAGAACATGCCCAGTTCGCCGGCGTTGCCGACGAGGATGTCGAGCCGGCCCCAGCGCTCGAACAGCGCCGCCGCGAGTTCGTCGATCTTGCTGAAATCGCGCAGGTCCAGGGGGACGAGGGTGGCGCTGCCGCCCTTGGCGCGGATCGCGTCGTCGACCTCTTCGAGACCGCCGACGGTGCGCGCCGCCAACACGACATGCGCGCCCTCGGCGGCGAAGCGCAGGGCGACGGCGGCGCCGATGCCGCGCGAGGCCCCGGTGATCAGCGCGATCCTGCCGGCGAGGCGGCCGGGCTCCGGCGCCTTTTCGTCCATCTGCCTCAGGCGGGCTCGGCGAGCAGCGAAAACTGCACCGAGACCTTGCCGTCATCGGCATCGATCAGCGGGATCGGATAGTCGCCGGTAAAGCAGGCGTCGCAGAAGCGCGGCGCCGCCGGATCGCGCCCAGGCTCGCCCATCGCGCGGTAAAGCCCGTCGATCGACAGAAAGGCGAGGCTGTCGACGCCGATCAGCTCGGCCATCCCGGCGACATCGAGACGTGCTGCGAGCAGCTGGTCGCGCTCGGGCGTGGCGATCCCGTAAAAGCAGGAATTGTTCGTCGGCGGGCTTGAAATCCGCATATGGACCTCGCGCGCGCCGGCGCGCCGGACCATTTCGACGATCTTGATCGAGGTCGTGCCGCGCACGATCGAATCGTCGACGAGGATCACGCGCTTGCCCTCGAGGTTGGCGCGGCTCGCATTGTGCTTCAGGCGAACGCCGAGATGGCGGATCTGCTCGGTCGGCTCGATGAAGGTCCGGCCGACATAATGGTTGCGGATGATCCCGAGCTCGAACGGCACCCCTGATTCCCGGGAATAGCCCAATGCCGCCGGCACCCCGGAATCGGGAACCGGCACGACGATATCGGCGTCGACATGGCTTTCGCGCGCGAGCTCGCGGCCGATGCGTTTGCGCGCCTCGTACACGCTGCGTCCTTCGACGACGCTGTCAGGGCGGGCGAAATAGATATGCTCGAAGACGCAGAACCGGCTTTCCCGGTAGCCGAACGGCATCAGGCTGCGGACCCCATCCGCCCCGATGATGACGATCTCCCCGGCGGCAATGTCGCGCACGAACTCGGCGCCGATGATGTCGAGCGCGCAGCTCTCCGAGGCCAGGATCCAGGCGTCGGCGAGCCGGCCGAGCACCAGCGGGCGCACGCCCAAAGGGTCGCGCACGCCGATGATCTCGTCCTGCGAGAGCGCCGCCAGCGAATAGGCGCCCTGAACCTGGCGCAGCGCGTCGGTCAGCCGTTCGACGACGGTATCTTTGAGGCTGGTCGCGATCAGGTGGACGATGACCTCGGTGTCGCTCGTCGATTGGAACAGGCTGCCGCGATGCACCAGCTGGCGGCGCAGCTGATAGGAATTGGTCAGGTTGCCGTTGTGGCAGATGGCGAGCCCGCCGAACTCGAAATCGGCGAACAGCGGCTGCACGTTGCGCAACGCCACCTCGCCGGTCGTCGCATAGCGGACATGGCCGATCGCGGCGCGCCCGGGCAGCCGCCCGATCACCTCCTTGGAGCTGAAATTGTCGCTGACCTGCCCCATGCCGCGATGGGCGCTGAACTGCTCGCCGTCATAGGCGACGATGCCGGCCGCCTCCTGCCCGCGATGCTGCAGCGCGTGCAGGCCGAGCGCGGCCAGCGCCGCCGCCTCGGGATGGCCATAGACCCCGAAGACGCCGCATTCCTCGTGCAGATGATCCGCGTCCAGGGGATCGATGCGCAGCATCGGCGATCCTCGTCTCGGCCCCCTCGAAATGGTCATGCTGCCGGGCAAATGCGAGTGGGACTCCATGCCGCAACCCCGCTATCGCGCATTCTGGAACAGCCGGTCGAGGCCGCGCTGCTCGCCCTGCTTGTACGCCGGTGCCGGTGCCTGGCCGGTCTGCGGCGGCGGGGCGGCGGGGGTGGAAAGCGCCCCCATGGCGGCCCGTGCCGCTTTCGCCTGGTCGAGCAGCCGCTGCGCATCGTCGGACGCCGAGGCGCTCTTCAGCTGCAATGCCGGGGGCAGCATGGTGCGCAGCATGTCGGCGCCCTGGGCCAGGAGCGGCTCGCTCTTCGCCTGCATGATCCAGCCCGGGCGATCGCTCTGCGGCAGGCTGACATCGAGCAGCAGGTAGGCGAGCGAAACCAGAACCGCGCCGCGCGCGAGGCCGAAGATCAAGCCCAATGTGCGGTCGATCGGCGACAGCGCGCTCGAATGGACGAAGCGCGCCGCGAAGCCGGTCAGGATGGTCAGCCCGATCAAGGCTACAAGAAACAGCCCGGCGCCGGCGACGAATTCGGCGAGCAGCGGCGTCGTAACGAACCGCAGGGTAATGCCGTAGACGTCGTCGAAGCCGTAGAGCGTGATCAGCGCCGCGCCGACCCAGGCGACGATCGACAGCGCCTCGCGCACGAAGCCGCGGGCGAAGGCGAAAACCGCCGACAGCGCAATGACCGCGACGACGGCGAGGTCGAGCGCGTTCACGGCGCGACCCCGATCCGGCCGCGGCGCAGGGCTGGCCGCTTCGGCGCCAGGCGCTCGACGAGCTCGCTCAGATGCCCGATCGCGACGGTGGCGAGCCCCGCGGCGGCGACCTCGCGCGGTCCGCCGCGCCGGCTCGGCAGCCAGGCTTCGGCAAAGCCGAGCTTGGCCGCTTCTTTGAGCCGGGCTTCGGTATGCCCCACCGGCCGGACCTCGCCCGACAAGGCGATCTCGCCGAAGACGACGGTGTCGGCCGGAACCGGGTGCTCGCTCAGCGCCGAGACCAGCGCCGCCGCCACCGCCAGGTCGGCGGCCGGCTCGACGATGCGCAGGCCGCCGGCGACGTTCAGATAAATGTCGTTGGCGCCGAGCGACAGGCCGCAGCGCGCGTCGAGCACCGCGACGATCATGGCGAGCCGGGTGCCGTCCCAGCCGACGACCGCGCGACGCGGCGTGCCGAGCAGAGCCGGGGCCACCAGCGCCTGGATTTCGACGAGCACCGGCCGCGTGCCTTCCATGCCGGCAAAGACGGCCGAACCGCTGAGCTGGCCCGCGCTCGACCCTTCGGCGCCGGCCGGCGGGCGGTCGGCGAGAAACAGGGCCGAGGGGTTCGGCACCTCGACGAGGCCGCGGCCGCTCATCTCGAAGACGCCGATCTCGTCGGTGGCGCCAAAGCGGTTCTTGACCGCGCGCAGGATGCGGAACTGATGGCCGCGCTCGCCCTCGAAATAGAGCACGGTATCGACCATGTGCTCGAGCACGCGCGGCCCGGCGATGGCGCCTTCCTTGGTCACATGGCCGACGAGCACCACGACGAAGCCGCGGCGCTTGGCCGCGCGGATCAACTCCTGCGCCGCCGCGCGCACCTGGCTGACCGTGCCCGGCGCGCTGTCGAGCGTGTCGAGATACATCGTCTGGATCGAATCGACGACGACGAGGTCGGGCGCGCCGTCGCGGTCGAGCGAAGCGACGATGTCGCGCACATTGGTCGCTGCGGCGAGCAATACCGGGCTCGCAGCGACGCCGAGGCGCTCGGCCCGCAGCCGGACCTGGTCGATCGCCTCCTCGCCGGTGATGTAGGCCGCGCTCGCCGGGTGTCCCGGCGCGGCGGCGATGGCCGCCGCCGCCTGCAGCAGCAGGGTCGATTTGCCGATGCCCGGATCGCCGCCGACCAGGATCGCCGAGCCGGGGACGAACCCGCCGCCGCAGACGCGGTCGAGCTCGGCGATGCCGGTGCCGCGGCGCGGCGGCAGCATGCTCGGCCCGGTCAGGCCGACAAAGCCGAGCGCCCGCCCGGCACCGTCGCCGCCACGGCCGAGCCCCCCTTTGCCGAGCCCTCCTCTGCCGAGCCCTCCTCTGCCGAGACTGCCCGGCACGGTCTCGCGCGGCAGCTCTTCGATCAGGCTGTTCCAGGCGCCGCAGCCGTCGCAGCGGCCGGTCCATCTGACGTGAACGGCGCCGCATTGCTGGCACACGTAACGAGGCTGGGACCGTGCCATCGGCTCAAGCCGGGAGCGATCGACGGAGCCGGCCGGTCATGCGGCGCGAACCTCCATGCGGATCGGTCCCTCGGCGCGGCCGTGGATGAACTGGTCGACGAACGGGTTGCCGGAGCGGTCGATCTCGGCTGCCGGCCCCTGCCAGACGATTCGCCCCTTGTGCAGCATCGCGATGCGATCGGCGATCTTGCGCGCGCTGACCATGTCGTGGGTGATCGACACCGCCGTCGCCCCGAGCCCGCGCACGCATTTGAGGATCAGGTCGTTGATGACATCGGCCATGATCGGGTCGAGGCCGGTGGTCGGCTCGTCGAAAAAGACGATTTCCGGCTCGGCGGCGATCGCCCGCGCCAGCGCCACGCGTTTCTGCATGCCGCCGGAAAGCTCGGCCGGGCGCAGCACGCCGATCTCCGGCCCGAGTCCGACCGCGGCGAGCTTGGCCAGTGCGATCGTCCTTGCCGCCTGCCGCTCCATGCCGCGCCCCTGGATCAGCCCGAACGCGACATTCTCCCACACGCTGAGCGAATCGAACAGGGCGCCGCCTTGGAACAGCATGCCCGATTTCTGCAGCACGCGTTCGCGCGCGGCGCGCCGCAGCACGACCGTCTCGACGCCGTCGATGCGGATCGAACCGCCGTCGGGGCGGAGCAGCCCGAGAATGCATTTGACCAGCACCGATTTGCCGGTTCCCGAGCCGCCGATGACGACCAGGCTTTCGCCGGCCGCGCAATCGAGGTCGATGCCGTCGAGCACGCGGTTGCGGCCGAAGGACTTTTCCAGCCCCCGGACCGAGATCTTCGGTGCGGCGGCATCGGTCACAGCAAAGGACCGCTCATCACGTAAACAGCGCCTGGGTGATCGCGTAATCGAAGAACAGGATCAGGATCGAGGCCGACACGACCGCATGCGTCGTCGCCTGGCCCACCCCCTGGGCGCCGCCTCGCGAATAGTAGCCGTGATAGCAGCCCATCAGCGCCACGATAAATCCGAAGACGGCGGCTTTGACCAGGCCGGAGACGACATCGCCGGTCTCGAGATATTGCTGGGTGCGGGCAAGATAGGCCTGCGGATTGAAGCCGAACTTGTAGATCCCGACGAGATACCCGCCGAAGACGCCGATGATGTCGGCGACGACGACCAAGAGCGGCAAGGTCACCAGCCCCGCGACCAGCCGCGGCAGCACGAGGTAGCGCAGCGGGTTCATCGACAGGGTGGTCAGCGCGTCGATCTGGTCGGTGACCCGCATCGTGCCGATTTCGGCCGCCATCGCCGCGCCGACCCGGCCGGCCACCATCAGCCCGGCGATCACCGGCCCGAGCTCGCGGGTGACCGACAGCACGACGACCGTCGCGACCGCACTCTCGGCGGCAAACCGGCTGAACCCGGTGTAGGATTGCAGCGCCAGCACCATGCCGGTAAAGATCGCGGTCAGCCCGACCACCGGCAGCGAGAAATAGCCGATCTCGACCATCTGGCGCAGGACCGCGCGCAAATGGTAGGGCGGCGAGAACGCGGTCGCCAGCGCCAGCCCGGCAAACGCCACAAGGCGCCCGGTCGCAGCGAGAAAGGCGAGAAACGCCGCGCCGATCGAGGCGACCAGGCTCAGCATCGCCGCGGCCCGCCGCGATAGACCCGGTGATAGCGCCGGCCCAGCGCGCTGAGGATCTCGTAGCCGATCGTGCCGGCATCGGCTGCCGCATTGTCGACGCCGTACGCCTCGCCGAGCAGCTCGACGAAGCCGCCCGGCCGCGCCAGCGCAGGGTCGACCGCGGAGACGTCGAAGACGGCGAGATCCATCGAGATTCGGCCGAGGAGAGGAACGCGCTTGCCGCCGATGCGGCCGCAGCCGCGATGGCTGAGCGCGCGCAGCCAGCCATCCGCATAGCCGACCGCGACGGTTGCCAGCCGCCCCGCCGCGGCCATCACGTGCGCGGCACCGTAGCCAACCGGCTGACCCTCGTCAACCTCGCGGATTTGCAGGATTCTTGCGTCGAGCCGGACGATCTGGCGCATCGGATTGAGCGTGCCGGGCTGCGGGTTGACGCCATAGAGCGCGGCGCCCGGGCGCACGAAGTCGAAGTGATAGTCGCGGCCGAGGAAGATCCCGGACGAGGCGGCGAGGCTGGCCGGCACGCCGCCGAAATGCTCGCGCGCGGCGAGGAATTTCGCCCGCTGGATTTGGTTCAGCGGATGGCTCGGCTCGTCGGCGCAGGCGAGGTGGCTGATCAGCCCGCTCCACCGGATCAGTGCCGCATGCCTGCGGATCGGCGACGAGGCGATCGAATTCGCGCGGGGTCAGGCCGAGCCGCGCCATGCCGGTATCGACATGCAGCATCGCCGCGAGCTCCCCGTGCCGGACGGCGACCGTTCTCCATTCGGCGATCTGGCCCGGATCGTTGAGGATGGGGACGAGCCGATGCGCCGCGAATTCCGCCGCCGAGCCGGGCACGGGGCCGTTCAGGACGCCGATCTCGATCGATTGGGGGAGCACGCCGCGCAAGGCGATCGCCTCGTCGAGGGTGGCGACGAAAAACCGCCGGCAGCCTGCTTCGGCGAGCGCGGCCGCGACCGGCAACGCGCCCAAGCCATAGGCATCGGCTTTGACGACCGCGGCGCAGCCCGCCGGCGCGACCCGCTGCGCCAGCGCGCGCCAATTCGCCGCCACACCCGCGAGATCGATCTCGAGGATGGCGGTCGCGCGGTCGGCCGGATCGCTGGCCATCGCAGCGCCTAGCCGATCAGCGCATGGCCGGCAAGTGGTCGGGCGCGGCAAAGTTGTCGAACTTCGTCGTTTCGGCGTCGAAATGCAGCTTGATCTGGCCGATCGGGCCGTGCCGCTGCTTTGCTATAATAATTTCTGCCAATCCATGAACCTTTTCAAGATCTTCCAACCACTTCGCATAGCGATCATTGTACTTTGAGTCATCCTCTCCGGGATGCTTTGGCGGCTCGCGGCCATCATAGTATTCTTGCCGATAGATAAACATCACGATATCCGCATCCTGTTCGATCGAGCCCGATTCGCGCAGGTCGGCGAGCATCGGCCGCTTGTCCTCGCGCTGCTCGACGGCGCGCGACAATTGCGACAACGCCAGCACCGGGACGTTCAGCTCCTTGGCCAGCGCCTTCAGGCCGCGGGTGATGTCGGAGATCTCCTGCACCCGGTTTTCGAGCGTGCGTACTTGCACCGATGGGCGCATCAGCTGGATATGATCGACGATGATCAGCCCGAGCCCCTGCTGGCGCATCAGCCGCCGTGCCCGCGTGCGCAGGGCCGACACACTAAGCGCCGGCGTGTCGTCGATAAATAATTTCAGAGACTGTAAGTATAGATTTGCTTGAACCAATCTATCGAACTCTTCTCCGTTTATTTTGCCACGGCGCATCCGATCCGATGAGATGCCCGTCTCTTCAGCGAGAATCCGAGTGGCGAGTTCCTCCGCCGACATTTCCAGGGAGAAAAATCCGACAACGGCACCCTCCTCGGCTATCTTCCGGCCGTCGGGGCTGGCTGCCGGCCTATAGGCGCGGGCGGCTCTGAAGCTGATGTTAGTGGCAAGCGAGGTCTTGCCCATCGATGGCCGGCCGGCAAGGATAACCAGATCTGACGGATGTAGCCCCCCCAGCTTGTCATCGAGATCCTGAAATCCTGTCCCGACACCGACAACCTTGCCGTCACGTTTGTAAGCCGCTTCGGCGCTGTTGATTGCATCCGTCAGCGCGCTGGTAAAAGTGCGGAACCCGCCCTCGGCCTGCCCGGCGGTGGCGAGATCGAACAGCTTTTTCTCCGCCCGTTCGATCTGCTCGGTTGCCGGGTCGTCGAGATCCTGGCGGAAGGCGTCGTTGACGACGTCCTCGCCCATGGCGATCAGCTCGCGCCGCAAATGGAGGTCGTGCACCGCACGCCCGTAATCCTCGGCGTTGATGACGGTCACCGCGGCGCCGGCGAGCCGGGCCAGATACTGCGCCCCGCCGATCTCGGCGAGCGCCCCGTCCTGGTCGAACAGGTTCTTCAACGTCACCGGGTTGGCGATCTGGCCGCGCTCGATCAGCTTGCCGATGGCGGCGTAGATGCGTCCATGCACGGCATTGCCGAAATGCTCGGCCGCGAGAAACTCGGACACCCGGGCATAGGCCGCATTGTTGATCAGGATCGCCCCCAGCAGCGCCTGCTCGGCCTCGGTGTTGTAGGGCGGGATGCGAACCGCAGCCGGATCATGTGCGGGCACGGATTCGCGCAGCGGCGTGACCCTGGTCGCCATCGTCGTTTCCATGCCGGAGAATACCATCTCCGGCACGCCGGCCCGGCGGCGAAAACGGTCCCCACCCTGTGCAAGGCGGGGACGGCCGCGGTGTCCGGCTCAGGCCGCCCGGTCCGAGGCGGCGCTGTGCTCGCGCTCCCAATCGAGCATGTAGTCGCGCGTCAGCGGCACGGTGCCGACCGCCTTGGCGAGCTGCATCTGGAAAACCAGATGGCCGCCGCGCCGGAACGCGATCTCCGACCCGACCAGGTACATTTCCCACATCCGGCAGAACCGCTCGTCGTAAATCGCACGCACGCGGTCGCGGTTGTGCTCGAAGCGGCGCCGCCACGCCCGCAACGTCTCGGCATAATGCAGACGCAGGATCTCGATGTCGGTGATCCACAGACGTGCGCGCTCGACCACCGGAAGGACCTCGGACAGGGCCGGCACATAGCCGCCCGGAAAGATGTATTTCCGGATCCAAGGGTGGGTCGAGCCCGGCCCGTCCATGCGGCCGATCGAGTGCAGCAATGCCACGCCGTCCGGCGCGAGCAGCGCCTGCAGCCGGGCAAAGAACGCCCGGTAATGGTCGACTCCGACATGTTCGAACATGCCGACCGAGACGATGCGGTCGTACTGACCGCGCTCCTCGCGGTAGTCGCGCAGATGGAACCTGACCCGGTCGGCGAGCCCGGCCGCCGCGGCACGGCGCGTGGCGACCTTGTGCTGCTCGACCGAAAGGGTGAGCCCGGTCACGTCGGCGCCGCACTCGCCGGCGAGATAAAGCGCGAGGCCGCCCCAGCCCGAGCCGATGTCGAGCACCTTTTGCCCCGGCCGGAGCAGCAGCTTGGCCGCGATGTGGCGTCTTTTATCGAGCTGGGCGGTGTCGAGGTCGCCGCCGCCGTCGCGGAAATAGGCGCAGGAATACTGGCGGTCCCGATCGAGGAACAACTCGTAAAGCTGATCCGACAGATCGTAATGGTGGGCGGCGTTGCGCCGGGCGCGGGACAGCGGGTTGTACTGATGGACCCGGCGCAGCAGCGTCGGCGAGCCATCCAGATGACGTGCGAAAAATCCGTTCGGCAACGCTTCGAGATTGACCGCGAGCAGGTCGATCAGATCGTAGAGGCTGCCTTCCTCGATGGTCAGCGTCCCGGCCGTGAAGGCTTCGGGCAGATAGAGGCGCGGCCGGACGACGAGCTTCCAATGCAAGGCCGGGTCGTGCAGCCGGATCGCGACACCCGGCCCCGGCGCCCCGCAAAAGGCGTGGGATGTTCCGGCGGCATCGACGAGGTCGAGCCGGCCGATGGTGATGATTCGCTCGAACAGGCGCGCCAGCAGCATCGCGACGAGACCAGACAGGAAACCGACGACCCACTATCCACCAAGTTGCAAAGGAAAGACAAGCCCTGCGGCACTACCGCGCGTCGTCCGCCGCGCCGCGGGTTGCCGGCACGGCCGGTTCGCCGTCGGTCTCGTCCTCGTCGCGCATGCGCAGCGGGTCGATGCCCCTGGCCTGCATGGCCGCCTCTTCGGCCGACTGGGCGACGTTGGCGGCGATCGTAACCGACACTTCGGGGTGCAGCACGACCCGCAGCGAATGGAGGCCCAGGCTCTTGATCGGCCGCTCCAGCACCACCTGCTGCTTCTCGATCGTGAAACCGGCCCCGGTGACCGCCTCGGCGATGTCGCGGGCCGAGACCGAGCCGTAGAGCTGCCCGCTTTCCCCGGCCTGGCGAACGATGACGACGCTCAGCCCTTCGAGCTTGGCGCCGATTTCCGTCGCTTCGCCGCGGCGCTGCAGATTGTTCGCCTCGAGCTGGGTGCGCTGGCTTTCGAAATAGGCCAGGTTCTCCTTCGTCGCACGCAGCGCTTTTTTCTGCGGCAGCAGATAGTTGCGGGCATAGCCGGGCTTTACGTTGACGTGCTGGCCCATCTGGCCGAGCTTTTCGACCCGTTCGAGCAGGATCAGTTCAACCATCGATTTTCCTCCGAGAGGGTACGGCGCAACAGAGCGTCGCCGGCGCCCGACCGTCGCGTCGAGAAAACCCGGCAAGGCCGGGGTCCCGCTCGATCTGGTCGTGCCGGCCATCAGTTCAGCGGCACATTACCGGTGTAGCGGATGATGTAAAGCCCGCCGGTCAGCCGGTCGTTGGCATAAATCAGCCCGTTCTCGTCGACATAGACGTCGTTGATCTGGATCGTATGGGTCGGGTTGCCGGGTGGCGGCGCGGGGATCACATAGCCGATCTCGACCGGGTGGGACGGGTCGGCAATCGAATAGGCGCGCACGCCGCCGTTGAAATAGCTGCCGACGACCGTGTTCCGGAGGGTGCGCGAGGTCGCGATCGGCCGGTTCATGTCGATGTTGTGCGCGCCGAACCGCCCGCCGGCGCGGCACAGCACGGCTTGGTCGTAGACCGGCGGGAACGGCGCCAGCGGGTAGGGGTGGCGCTCGTCGGCGATGCTCCACACCCAATTGCGCTTGGGCCAGTCGGCGCAGTTTTGCCCGATCGCCTCCTCGCTCTGGATCGCGATTTGGCGCGAGGGGATCGCCACCACGGTATGCGCGAAGCCTTCGTCGAGCGACTGCCAGGAGCGGCGCACGACCGCCCGCGGATGCGCTTTGTCCGATATGTCGAGGATCACCCAGCCGCCGTCGATCCAGCCGATATAGGCGCGGCTCGGCTGGTCCGCCGGGACCGTCAGCGAATGCATGCGGATGCCGGAATCGGGCCACTCGACCCGCGGCGGCGCGGCGGCGACATCGCCGACCCGCGTGCCCGGCAGCCACCAGCGGCCGACCTCGTGCGGATGCGCCGGGTCGGCGACATCGACAATCATCATGAACTGGTCGTCCGCGGGGTCGCGCGGGACGAAGTCGCGGGCACCGGTCGACAGGTAGGCGTACCGCCCGTCGGTAAACCAGACATAGTGCACGCCGCGCGAATGCGGCCCGGAAGTGTCGAAATGCGACAGCCTCCTCGGATGCGCCGGATCGCCGATGTCGTAAATGTCGATCCCGGCATAGGGCTGGCCATGCTTTTCGGTCTGATGCGCGACGACCATCGTGTCGCCGGCGAGGCCGAGCGAGTTGCAGCGCACGAAATCCGCCTCGACCGGGATCTGGCTGACCACGGCGGGCTGCTCGGGCCTGGTGACGTCGACGACGCTGAAGCACATCGGCGCGGATTCGTGCGCGAGATAGAGGATGCGCCTGCCGTCCGGATATTGCTTCAGCGCCAGACCTTCGCCGCCCTTGCCGGCGCCGTTCAGGTCGCTGCGGCCGATGATCCGCATATTGCTCGCTTCGGCGGCGGCGAGCGGGTCGCCGGCGCGGGCCGGGCCGGCGGCGGCAAAAGCCGTCCCCAGCGCGGCAATGACGGCGACGGCGGCGAGGTGGCTGCGCATCCGGTTCTCCTGTTTCGCTATCGGCCGCCCGAGGGAACCTCGATCGGCGCGCAGTTTGTCCGCCCCGACATCAGGCAGTCCTCGAGCCGGGATTCCTTTCGCAGCGCGTGAAACAGGTAGACGGCGGCAACGACCAGGACCAGCACCACGATCAGCCCGATCACCGCCGACGATCGCGATCGCTGGCCGTCGTGATCGTCCGGGGGTTGCGCCATGGGCCGCCTCTCTGCTGCAGGTGATGACCCGGCCGCAACGCCCGAGCCCGCTATTATAGGACGCATGATCCGCCGATCGTGACCGCGCTGATCCGCGCCCGGCAAAACGCGGGCGGTCCGGCGCGCGCCGATCGCGGCCTGGATTGCCGCCGGTCGGGATCGGCGGTAGTTATCCCGGAGTTGGCGGGGGGCAACGATCCGGTGGGCGCGGATCGCGGCTTTTCCCGGGGTGCGGCACGCCGCGGCGCGGCGAAAAAGGAGACTGTCGTGACCGATTTGCGCGCTTTGACCGCCCGCGAGGCCGCCCGGCAGATCGCCGAGCGCCGGCTGACCGCCGAGGCGCTGACGACGGCGTATCTCGACCGTATCGAGGCGCGCGACAGCGTCGTCGGCGCGTGGCAGTACCTCGATCGCGAGCAGGCGCTGGCCGAGGCGCGCCGGCGCGACGCCGAACCGCCGCGCGGGCCGCTGCACGGCGTGCCGATCGCGGTCAAGGATCTGATCGACACCGGCGACATGCCGACCGCCTACGGCTCGCCGATCTATCGCGGCCATCGCCCCGCCGCCGACGCCTCCTGCGTGGCATTGGCGCGCGCCGCCGGCGCGGTCGTCCTCGGCAAGACCGTCACCACCGAATTCGCGACCTTTACCCCCGGCAGGACCGCGAACCCGCGCAACCCCGCGCACACCCCCGGCGGCTCGTCGAGCGGCTCGGCCGCGGCGGTGGCCGACGGCATGGCGCCGCTCGCCTTCGGCACCCAGACCGCCGGCTCGGTGATCCGCCCGGCCTCGTTCTGCGGCGTTGTCGGCTACAAACCGAGCTTCGGGCTGATCAACCGCGCCGGGGTCAAGCCGCTCGCCGACAGCCTCGACACGGTCGGCGTTTTCGCCCGCACCGTCGCCGACGCCGCCTTCTTCGCCGGCGTGCTGACCGAGCGGCCGGCGTTGCGCCATCTCGCCCTGATGCCACGGATCCCGCATTTCGGCCTCTACCGCACGCCGGTCTGGGACCAAGCCGAGCCGGCGACGGTGGCGGCGCTCGATGCCGCGCGGGCGGCGCTCGAACGCGCCGGCGCGCAAATCGAGGAGCTGGCGATCGCGCCCGAGCATCATGGTTTGACCGAGGCGCAGGACCGGATCATGGGGTTCGAGATCTCGCGCGCGCTCGCCGACGAGCGCATCCGGCACAGCGCCGAGCTGTCGCCGCGCCTCGCCCAGCTGCTCGATGCGGGAATGGCGGTCGGGGCCGACGAATACGACGCGGCGCTCACGCGAGCGCAAGCGGCGCGCGCCGGGCTCGAAAGGTTTTTCGGACGGTGCGATGCGGTCCTGGTTCCGGCGGCGCCGGGCGAGGCGCCGGTCGGGCTCGACTATACCGGCAACCCGGTCTTCAACCGGATGTGGACCCTGCTCGGCGTGCCATGCGCCACCGTGCCGGCGCGCTGGGCCGGGAACGGCCTGCCGACCGGAGTTCAGCTCGTCGGGCGGGTGCAGGACGATGTGCGGGTGATGGCGGCCGCGGCCTTTCTCGAGCAGGCGCTCGCCGGGACGGCATGAGCGGCGCCGTCGCGATCCTGTCGACGCTGAGCATCGCTGCGGTGCTCGCCGGCTGTTCGGCGCTCGATCCCTTCCCTTCCTACCCCAGGCAGGCCGCTTCCGGCGTGACCGATCCTGGGCCGCGGGTGGCGATCTGCTACGACCCCGCCGTCAGCTCTCGCGACACCGTGCAGAAGGCGGCGCAGGACGAATGCGCGGCGAACGCGCGCGCAACCCGGGTCGATACCGACTGGCTGCTGCAATACTGCCCGCTGCTGCTCCCGGCGCGGGCCACCTTCGTGTGCACGCCGCAGAAGAAGAAATGACCCCGCGCCGAGCGCGTCCGGCAGTGCGCCGGCCGTCGCAAGCGCGTGCGGAAGCCGTCGCCTGATAGGCCCGATTCGGCATATTTCGGTCCGATCATCTGATCCGGTATTTCACCTCTGAAAAATATGCGGAGCTTCGGGAGAAACGTGATGCGTCGTGCCATGTTGTCCACCGCGGCCGCCTGCGCCCTGCTGGCGATCTTCGGCGCGGCTCGGGCGGCCGAGCCGGTCAGGCTGAGCATCTTGGCCGCCGGCACGCTCGCCCAACCCTTTCGGGAGATCGACGCGATCTTTTTGCGCCGATACCCCGATGTCGTCGTCCAGCCGCAATTCGGCGGCAGCGTCAAGATGGCGCGGCAGATCACCGAGCTGCACCAGCCGGCCGATCCTGGACGATGCGCGGGCGCTCGCCGATCGGATCGCAGTCATGCGCGACGGCGCCATCGTTCAGTCCGGCATCGCAGCGGCGGTCTTTGAAACCCCGGCCGACCGGTTCGTCGCCGAGTTCATCGGGTTCGACAACATCCTCGCCGGCCGTATCGCCGAGAAGCCGGGCGACCGGCTGACGATCGCGCTCGCCGGCACGCTGATCGATGCCGCGGCAGGGAATGCCGCCCTCGATTTGGGATGCGAGGTCTGGCTCTGCATCCGGGCCGAGGACATCGACCTCCATCCGATCGGGTGTTCGCGGGACGGGTTCAACCGGCTGACGGGCCGCGTTCTTGCCGTGGCAAAAGAGGGGATGCTGACCAGGATCAGGCTCGATTGCGGCTTTCCGCTCCACGCCTGCGCGATGGCGCGGCAGGTGCGAGACATGGGCCTCGCTGCCGGGACCGAAATCGAAGCCGAAATCGCACCCGGTGCGATCCATGTGATCCCGGCCGGCGGGACGGCACTGCCGGCCGATCGCGGCGATTGACCACATGGCTCGGCTCTCGTGCTATCGTCATGGTGTCTGGGGAGATGGTCGCGAAGATGAACTACGAGAGCTTTTTCAAAGAACGCCTGGACCGGCTGCGCGCCGAGGGACGGTATCGCGTCTTTGCCGATCTCGAGCGGCGCTGCGGCCGCTTTCCGCGCGCCTTCGATCACCGCATCGGCGCCGAGGTCACGGTGTGGTGCTCCAACGACTATCTCGGCATGGGCCAGCATCCGGCGGTCCTGGCGGCGATGGAAGAGACATTGCGCGCGCTCGGCGCCGGCGCCGGCGGGACGCGCAACATCTCGGGCAACAGCCATTTTCACCTGCTGCTCGAACAGGAGCTCGCCGATCTGCACGGCCGCGAAGCCGCTCTCGTCTTCACCTCGGGCTATGTCGCCAACGAGGCGGTGTTGTCGACCCTGGCGCGCGAGCTGGCGGATACGCTGGTGCTGTCGGACGCGGCGAACCATGCCTCGATGATCGCCGGCATCCGCAACAGCCGCGCCGAAAAGCAGATTTTCCGCCATAACGACCCGGACCATCTGGCGCACCTGCTCGCCGGCGTCGCACCCGGCCGGCCCAAGCTCGTCTGCTTCGAATCGGTCTATTCGATGGATGGCGACATCGCCCCGATCGGCGCGCTGTGCGACGTGGCCGACCGCTTTGGCGCGATGACCTATCTCGACGAGGTGCACGCCGTCGGCCTGTACGGCGCGCATGGCGGCGGCATCGCCGAGTGCCAAGGCGTCATGCACCGCCCGACCGTGATCCAGGGAACCCTCGCCAAGGCGTTCGGCGTGATGGGCGGCTATGTCGCCGGCTCGGCGGCGCTCGTCGATTTTCTGCGCAGCCATGCGCCGGGGTTCATCTTCACCACCTCGCTGCCGCCTGCCCTCGCCGCCGGCGCGCTCGCCAGCATCCGCCATCTGAAGCAGAGCCAGGCCGAACGCGATCGCCATCAGGAACGCGCCGCGACCCTGAAGCGCCGCCTCGCCGAGGCCGAGCTGCCGGTGATGCCGTCGCCGAGCCACATCGTCCCGGTCATGGTCGGCGATGCCGGTCTGTGCAAGGACGCCTGCGACGAGCTGCTCCAGCGCCACCATATCTATGTGCAGCCGATCAACTACCCGACCGTGCCGAAAGGCGCCGAACGCCTGCGCCTGACGCCCACGCCGTTGCACAGCGACGCGGATATCGAGGCATTGGTCGCCGGCCTCGCCGATGTCTGGAACCGCCTGACCTTGCGCCGCGCCGCGTGAGCTGAACGGGAGGCTCGGCCGGCTTGCCAGCGCGTAGGATGGGCTGAACGTCCGTGAAGCCCATCATTTCGGTTCTCGGCCAATGCGATGGGCATCGCTGTGCTCAGCCCATCCTACGCTCGCTGAAGGATCGGACGGCGCGCGCCAAGATCCTTATTCGCATTGAACGACTTGCCCTCGACAAACCCGGGCGATGTGAGACCGGTAGGCGGTGCGATCAGGGCGCGATGCGATACCACTGCACTCGGGCTTCGTATCAGCCGAAGCACGAACCTGCGGGTCGAGATCACCGGCGGTCGGTCATCATCAGGCGTCTTCTCAATAAACGTGCTGGCCGCCGTTGACGAAGATTTCGGTGCCGGTGACATAGGCGGCGTCGTCGCTGCACAGGAAAAAGATCGTGCCGGCGACGTCGGACGGGATGCCGAGCCGGTTGAGCGGGATGCGCGGCAGCAGCACGGCGGTCTCGGGCGACAGCATCGCGGTCTCGATCTCGCCGGGCGCAACCGCGTTGACGCGGACGCCGAGCCGGGCGAACTCGGCCGCCATCTCGCGCGTCAGGGCCGACAATGCCGCTTTCGAGACCGCATAGGCCGACCCGGCAAAGGGGTGCACCCGGTGGCCGGCGATCGAGGTGATGTTGACGATCGCCCCCTGGCCGCGCGCGAGGTCGGCGGCAAAAGCGCGCGACAGGGTCAACGGCACGAAAAAGTTCAGCTGGAACACCCGATGCCAGTCGTCGATATCGCCGTTGAGACAGCCGAGCCGCTCGCGGGTCGGCGTTTTCGGCGACACCCCGGCATTATTGACGAGGGCGTGCAGCGTCCCGTCCAGAAAATCCCGCGCTTCGGCGACAAAGCGATCGAGATCGCCGGGGTCGCCGAGATCGGCGGTGATGTGGTGGGTCCAGTTCGGATCGCGCTTGCATTCGGGTGGCACCACGTCGCGCGAGCAGGTGACGATGCGCCAGCCGGCATCGCTGAAGCGCTTGACCGTCGCGTGCCCGATGCCGCGGCTGGCGCCGGTCAGCAGCAGGACTTTTCTGTCGCCGTTCATTGCGCCTCGACCCTTCGCGGAAAGCTCGACCGCGCCTCCTCGACCCCGGCGGGGTCCTGATGAATGATGATTTCGGCGTTCGGATAGGCGTCGCGCAAGCGTGCTTCAACCTCGTCGGAGATTTGATGCGCCCGGATCAGATTCATGCCGCCGTCCATCTCGATATGGATCTGGATGAAAGCGGTCGGCCCGGCGACCCGGGTGCGCAGATCATGCGCGGCGACCACCTCGGGGTGCGACTGCGCAACGGCGCGGATCTTCTCGCGCTCGTCATCGGGCAATTCGTGGTCCATCAGCTGGGTCAGCGACAGCCGCAGCAGGCGCACGGCAGAATAGATGATCCAGATGCCGATGGCGGCGCCGAACAGCGGATCGAGGATCGGCAGACCGAGCGGCCCGCTCAGCACCAGCGCGGCGATCACGCTGCCGTTCAGCACGAGATCGCTGCGATAGTGCAGCTCGTCGGCACCGATCGCGATCGAGCCGGTGCGCCGCACGACATATCGCTGATAGAGGACGAGCGCGATTGTTACCGCGATCGAAAACGCCATCACCACGATGCCCAGCGGCGAGTGCTGCACCGGGGCCGGATGGACCATCCGGCTCACCGCTTCGGCGAGGAGAAGCAAGGCGCTGCCGATGATGAACGCCGATTGGCCGAGCACCGCGAGCGGCTCGGCCTTGCCGTGGCCGAAGCGATGCTCGCGGTCGGCCGGGACCATCGCCTGGCGGACCGCGATCAGATTGAGCACCGCGGCGGCGAGGTCGAGCAGCGAATCGATCAGGCTCGACAGCAAGGCAATCGACCCGGTACCGAGCCAGGCGACGAATTTGGCCGCGATCAGCAACAGCGCCGCGGCGACCGAGGCGTAGGTCGCGAGCCGCCGAAGCCGCTCTGCCGCAGGCCCATAGATCACGGAAACAGCCGCTCGCGCCGCCATCTGTCGCCTTCGCGAATGAACAACCAGCGATCATGCAGCCGGGAGGGCCGCTCCTGCCAGAATTCGATGCGCTCGGGCACGATGCGAAAACCGGACCAGAACGGCGGACGCGGCACCGTGCCCGCGCCGAAACGGCCCGCAAACATGTCGACCCGGCGTTCGAGCTCAGCTCGGTCGGCGAGCGGGCGCGACTGGTCCGAGGCCCAGGCGCCGATTTGGCTGTCGCGCGGCCGGCTGGCGAAATAGGCGTCGGCCTCCGCGTCGGCGACCGGTTCGGCGGCGCCCTCGACCCGCACCTGCCGCCGCAGCGATTTCCACAGAAAGCACAGCGCGGCGCGAGGGTTGTCGTGCAGCTCCGCCGATTTGCGGCTTTCGAGATTGGTGTAGAAGACAAAGCCGAGCGCGTCGAACCCCTTCAGCAGGACGGTCCGTGCCGACGGCTGCCCCTCTCGGGTCGTAGTGGCGAGCGTCATCGCATGCGCGTCCTGCTCGCCTTCCGAGGCTTCTGCAAACCATCGGGCAAAGGGCGCCAGCGGTTCGGCGTCGCCGATCTCGTCCATGATCCGGGTTCCCCGTGCTATTCCGAAGCGACCTTCTCGGCAGATGCCGGCGGGGTGCGCCCGCGCCGGCCCGGCGGCGGCTCGATCGTCTCGCCGATCAGGGCGGCGATCGTCACCTGCATCGCAGCGCCCTCGGCCTTGACGATCCGATCCATCGCAGGAGCGACCTGGCGCTGCCACGGCACCGACATCCGCCCGGTCCAGCTCCCGGCGAGGGGCAGGTGCAGCGCCTCGTACAAATCGCGCAAGGCCGCCGTTTCGGGGTTCCAGGCGAGCACCCAGCTTCCCTCCTGCGTATGCGCCGCGAAACCGGCGGCGGCGAGCGGCCTCATATGCTCGTCGACCGCCGTCGTCGCGATCCCCAGCGCCGCGGCGAGCGCGGCCGTGGTCATCGCCTCGCCGCGGCGCTGGGCGCGCGCCAGCGCTGCGATCAGCGCCAGGCCGAGCCCCAGCTGCACCCCGGCGGCGGATACCCCGCGCACGCGCCGGTCAATCCGCCAGTTCGGCAGCGCGGCGGCGGCGACCGCGCCGAGCAGCACCGCCATCCACGAAATATACATCCACAGCAGAAAGACCGGGATCGCGGCGAGGGCGCCGTAGACGCTCTGATAGAACGGCGTTGCCGCGATATAGATCGAAAACCCGATCTTCAGGATCTCGATCGCCGCGGTCGCGATCAGCGCGCCGAGCGCGCCGTCCCGCCAGCGCACCGCGCAATTTGGGATCAGGCAGTAGAGCAGGGTCAGGGCGGCGAATTCGAGCAATGCCGGCACCGCGCGTGCCAGCCCGTGCAGCCAGCCGCCGGCGATCAGGGCGACCGCGTGCTCGCCGAAGCCGGTCCGGTTCGCCGCGATCTCGAAATAGGTCGACAGCGACAGGCTGACTCCGAGCAGCAGCGGCCCCAAGGTAATCAAGGTCCAATAGGCGAGGATGCGCTGCCCCCACGGGCGCGGTGCGCTGACCCGCCAGATCAGGTTGAGCTGGTCCTCGACCGTCGCCAGCAGCAGGACGCCGGTAGCGGCAATGCCGAAGATGCCGATCGCCGTTGTCTGCGCGGCTGAATCGGCGAATTTGCCAAACCACCACGCCGCCTGCTCGCCGATCGACGGGATGAAATTACGGAACATCAGCGCCAGCAGCTCGTCATGCACGTGGGCGAAAATCGGAAACACCGACAGCGACCCGAGCGCGATCGCAGCGAGCGGCACCAGCGAGACCAGCGCGGTATAGCTGAGCGCGCCGGAGGCGGCAAAGCAGCCGTCCGCGTTGAACCGGCGCAGCACATAGAGCGCAAAGGCCGACGCTGTCGACAACCTGTCGCCCGGCCTGCCGCGGCGCCCGCCGATCGAGCCGTCTTCCTCATCGGGCGTCATCAAGGGGATGCTAGGAGCCCGAGCCGCGTTAAACAAGCAGCGTCGCGCCACCGGCGGGGTTTCGACCGCCGATTGGCCCCGCACGCTTCCTTCGTGTAGGATATGCCGAGCCGCGAAGGATGGGGAAAACGATGCCGCTGATGGCGGGTAAGCAGGGCCTGATCATGGGTGTCGCCAATGCGCGGTCGATTGCCTGGGGCATAGCGAAGTCCCTGCACGGCCAAGGCGCGGCGCTGGCCTTCACCTATCAGGGCGAGGCTCTCGGCAAACGGGTGCGGCCGCTCGCGCTCAGCCTCGACAGCGATTTCGTTCTGGAGGCCGATGTCGCCTCAGAAGAGAGCCTCGACGCGGTGTTCGCCGCGCTGTCGCAGCATTGGGGGCGGCTCGATTTCGTCGTCCATGCGATCGCCTTCTCCGATTCGGACGAGCTGAAAGGGAAATACCTGCTGACGACGCGGGCCAATTTCCTGCGCACCCTGGATATTTCCTGCTATTCGTTCACCGATGTCTGCCGGCGCGCGGCGCCGCTGATGACGGACGGCGGCAGCCTCCTGACCTTGACCTATTCCGGGGCCGAGCGGGTCATGCCGCATTACAACGTGATGGGGGTGGCCAAGGCGGCGCTGGAGGCCAGCGTGCGCTACCTCGCCGTCGATCTCGGCGGCGACAATATCCGGGTCAATGCCATCTCGGCCGGCCCGATCAAGACCCTGGCGGCCTCGGGGATCGGCGATTTCCGCTATATCCTGAAGTGGAACCAGCTCAATTCGCCGTTGAAGCGCAACGTCACGATCGAAGACGTCGGCGGCGCCGCCCTCTATCTGCTGAGCGATCTCTCCGCCGGGGTCAGCGGCGAAATCCACCATGTCGATTGCGGCTACCACGTCGTCGGCATGAAGGCCGTCGACGCCCCCGACATCGCAGTCGTGTAACGGCTCATGACAAACTCCGGACATCGTGGGCAGCCCGAAATGACGTTCGTCCGGGCAGTGCGGGCCTAGGCGATGGCCGGCAACTCGTTCGGCACATTGTTCCGGTTCACCACCTGGGGCGAGAGCCACGGGCCGGCGATCGGCGTCGTCGTCGACGGCGTGCCGCCGCGCCTGGCTCTCGCCGAGCCCGACATTCAGCACTGGCTCGACAAGCGCAAGCCCGGCCAGTCGCGTTTTACGACGCAGCGCCGCGAAGAGGATCTGGTGCGCATCCTGAGCGGCGTCTTCGACGGGGTGACGACCGGCACGCCGATCCAGCTGTTGATCGAAAACACCGATCAGCGCTCTAAAGACTATCGCAATATCGCCGACAAGTTCCGCCCCGGCCACGCCGACTATACCTATTGGAAGAAATACGGCGTGCGCGACTATCGCGGCGGCGGCCGTGCCTCGGCGCGCGAGACCGCATCGCGGGTCGCCGCCGGCGCCGTCGCACGCAAGATCCTCGGCCCCGGCGTGACGATCCGCGGCGCGCTCGTCCAGATCGGGCCGCACCGGATCGACCGCGATCAGTGGGATTGGCGGGCGGTCGGGGAGAACCCGTTCTGGTGCCCCGACGCCGCGATGGCATTGCGCTGGGCCGATTACCTCGACGGCGTGCGCAAGGCCGGCTCCTCGGCCGGCGCGGTGATCGAGGTGGTGGCGGGCGGCGTCCCGGCCGGGCTCGGCGATCCGGTCTACGACAAGCTCGACGGCGATCTCGCCCGCGCCCTGATGACGATCAACGCGGTCAAGGGCGTCGAGATCGGCGCCGGTTTCGCCGCCGCCGCGCTCGCCGGCGAACAGAACGCCGACGAGATGCGGATGAAAGACGGCGAGGTCGTCTTCCTGTCGAACAATGCCGGCGGCATCCTGGGCGGGATCTCGACCGGGCAGGAAATCGTCGTCCGCTTCGCGGTCAAGCCGACGAGTTCGATCCTGACGCCGATGCGCACCGTCGATGTCGACGGCAACGAGGTCGAGATCGCCACCCACGGCCGGCACGATCCCTGCGTCGGCATCCGCGCCGTTCCGGTCGGCGAGGCGATGGTGGCCTGCGTGCTCGCCGACCATCTGTTGCGCCAGCGCGCGCTCGGCGGAGACACCTGAGCGCATGCGTCGCTTCATCGTCGGTTTTTTCGCCGTCATCGGCGTTCTGGCGGTGCTGGTCGTGGTCGCAACTTTGCTCGTCATCGTGCGGCTGAGGCCGGCCCCTGCGGCGCTCGCCGACAACATCATCCTGAATGTCGACCTGACCCAGGGCCTCACCGACGGCCCGCGCGAGAACCGCCTGCTGCAGCTCGTCACCGGCGGCAAGCCGACATTGCGCGACTTTCTCGACGGGTTGGGGGCCGCCGCCGACGATTTGCGCGTCAAAGGCCTCCTCGCCCGGGTCGGCAACGACGAGTTCGGCCTCGCCGAGGTGCAGCAGCTGCGCGACGCGATCGCCGCCTTCCGCGCCAAGGGCAAATTCGCCATCGCCTTTGCCGATAGTTTCGGCGAGTTCGGTCCAGGCACCCGGCCTTATTATTTGGCGACGGCATTCGACCGGATCTGGTTGCAGCCGATGGGCAGCGTCGGCCTGACCGGGCTTTATTCGGATGTCCCGTTCTTCAAGGGCACCCTCGATCTGCTGGGTATCGTGCCGCAATTCGGGCGCCGCGAAGAATACAAGACGGCGATGAACAGCCTGACCGAAACCAGGATGACCCCGCCGCACCGCCAGGAGGTCGAGGGGCTGCTCGCCTCGGTCGCCGGCCAGGTCGTCGGCGGCATCGCCAAAGACCGCAAATTGCCGCAGCAGGCGGTGCGCTCGGCGATCGATCGCGGGCCGTTTCTCGCCGACGAAGCGCTCCAGGCAAAGCTCGTCGATCGTCTCGGCTATCGCGACGAGGCGATCGCCGCGGCCCGCAAACGCGCCGGATCCGGCGCCGAGCTGGTCGGCCTCGCCAGCTATCTCGATGGCGTCGGGCGCCCGCATCGCCAGGGGGAGCGGATCGCGCTGATCTACGGCACCGGCCTGATCGTCCGCGGCGGCAGCTCGGCCGGGCCGCTGTCGACGTCGGAGGAGATGGCCGCGGACGACATCACCCGCGCCTTTCGCGCGGCGGTCCGCGACCCGCAGGTGCGCGCGATCCTGTTTCGCGTCGACAGTCCCGGCGGCTCCGTCGTCGCCTCGGAGACGATCTGGCGCGACGTCGTCTTTGCCCGCGACCGCGGCAAGCCGGTCATCGTGTCGATGGGCGACGTGGCGGGCTCCGGCGGCTATTACATCGCCGCGGCGGCGGACAAGATCGTTGCCGAGCCGGCGACATTGACCGGATCGATCGGCGTGCTGGCCGGCAAGCTGGTCGTCGCCGATCTTCTCGAAAAGCTTGGGGTCTCGACTGATTCGGCGCAGGTGGGCGCGAATGCGGCGATGTTCAGCCCGACGACCCAATTCTCGGCGTTCGCCCATGACCGCCTCGAGGCGTTTCTCGATGCCGCCTATCGGGGCTTCAAGGACCATGTCGCCGCCGGCCGGCACATGACCCCCGAAGCGGTCGAGGCGGTGGCCAAAGGCCGGATATGGTCGGGCGAGGAAGCCAAGGCGAACGGGCTCGTCGACGCGCTCGGCGGCTACGACGTGGCCCTCCGCTTCGCCGAGCAGGCGGCCAAGATCCCGCCCGGCGCGCCGTTTCAGCTGACCGTCTTTCCGCGCGGCGAGAGCCCGATCCAACTGCTCTTCGATCGGCTCACCGGCAAGCGGCGAGAGGATGGCGGCGGCGCGGCGGCGGTCGGGAGCGTGCTCGCAGCGCTGCCGTTCGTGCAGCGCCTCGCCGCGTTGCTCGATGCCCCCGGCGTCCTGACGATGCCGCCGATCAGCCCGCCACGGTAGCGTTCGCTGCCGAATATCGGTGTACCGCGCGTGGTCCCGCCGCAGGAAGACATCGCAGCATGGTTCGCCCGGGTGTGCCGGCCGCTTGACGGCAGCGCGGAAACGGCGATCCTGCGTCATGGGGAGACCGATCAGCGGCGCCGCCTGTCTTGAGTTGTTCCGGCTCGGTGCGCCCCCTTTGAAACAGGGTGGTTGCGGCGAGGCCTGCCGTTGGCGCAAGAGCGGGTGTTGGATGCGCTGACGCGCGGCGAAGAGGGGGCGTGGCAGGCGTTCGTCCGGCGCTATGCCGGGCTCGTCACCGCTGCCGTGCGCGGCATTGCGCGTGAGCCGGGCGAGGTCGAGGACCTGACCCAGGAGGTCTTTCTGCGCCTGTGCCGGAACGATTTCCGGCTGTTGCGCAGCTATGACCCGGCGCGGGCAGGGCTTACCACCTGGATCACGATCGTCGCCCGCAGCACCGCGCGCGACGCCCAGCGGCGGCATCGGCCGGTCACGGTGCCGATCGAGGCGGTGCCGGAATCCCGGCTCGCCGTCGACCCGGTCGAGCCGGTACGCAAGCTCAAGCTGCCGGAGGCGCTGCTGTCGCCGCGCCAGCGCGAAATCCTGACGATGCTGTATGATCGCGAGATGGAAGTTTCCGAGATCGCGGCGGCGCTCGGCATCGACCCGCAGACCGTGCGCAGCGCCCATCACAAGGCGATGATCAAGCTGCGCGCCCATTTCAAGGCCGATGCGCAATGATTGCCCGTCAAAACCAGAAAGTTGCGGGGATGCCCACACCGCGGCCGGCGTAAGATAGGTTTAAGATCCGGAAGAGCAGTGCGATGAGCCGAACCCACGAGGACCCCGCAGGGCCCTCCGGTCCCATATCCGATCGCGCCTTGTGGC
This sequence comes from uncultured Alphaproteobacteria bacterium, assembly GCA_963814865.1. GTDB lineage: Bacteria > Pseudomonadota > Alphaproteobacteria > ATCC43930 > CGMCC-115725 > AP-15. Next base: position 552,800 of record CAWFEN010000014.1, read on the forward strand.
AGCGCTGCGGCTTGACCGACGCGCCCGTGGACGAAGCGGCGCGTCTTCTCGATCTTGCCGGTTTTGCCGACGGGCTGCTCGACCCGGATGAACACGACCGGGTCGCGGCGCTCCTTGCCGCCGACCCGGCCGCGGCGAGCGATGTCGCGGCGGCCCGGGCGCTCGCCGGCGGCATCGGCGAAACCTCGACCGGGCTGGCGCGCATCGTCGCCCGCGCTGTCGCATTGCGCCCGGATACGGCGCCCGAGCGCAGCAGCGTGATCCCTCTCCCCCGCGCGCCGCGGCGGATCATCGTGCGGGGTCTGGCGCAGTGGGGCAGCCTCGCGGCGGCGATCGCGATGGCGGCGTGGCTCGGCTTTGCCATGGGCAGCGATACGTCGCTGGCCCTCAGCCGGCCCAGCCAGATCGGCAGCGACGACAGCTTCCTGCCCGAGCTGTTCGATCCCGCGACCGGCTTTATGCGCGACCCCGGCGAGAGCGCGCAGACGTGACGATCGCCCAGACGGCGTCGCGCGGCACGGCGCCGCGACGTTTTCTGTGGGTATTGCTGGCGCTGTCCCTGGCGCTGAACCTGTTCTTTGTCGTCGGCGCCCTGTGGATCCGGGTTCATAAACCCTTTGCGCCGATCACCCCGGAGCAGCGGCTGCACGAGATGGCGGCGCAGCTCGGCCTCGATTCGCAGCAGCGGCAGGCCTTCGATGACTACGCGCGAACCATGCGCGAGCAGTTGCGGCTGATGCGCGAGGCGGCTCGGCCGCTGATCGGCCAGGCCTGGTCCGAGGTCGCCAAACCGGAGGCGGACGAAACCAGGGTGATGCAGCTGCTCGACGAAGCCGCGCAACAACGGCGCCGCTTCCTTCAGGGGATGACATTGACGACCCATGCGTTCCTGGCGACATTGTCGCCCGAGCAGCGGGCCGAATTCGTCGAGCTGGCGCGCCGGCGGTCGCCGCCGTGGAGCGCACCGCCCCATCGTGGGTCGCACTGATCGGCCGCGCCGTTCTAGGAGTTGGCAATGGCTACGGATCATTTCATCAATCACGGCCGCCGCGGCCTTCTGCGCCTCGCCGCAGCTGGTCCGGCCCTGCTCGCGCTCGCCGCCGCGCCGCTTGGCGCGCTGGCACAGACCGCCGGCGGCGCACCGCTCAAGATCGGCATCATCGGCGCCGGGCGCGAGGGTGGCGCTCTCGGCACCGCGCTCATCAAGGCCGGGCACCCGGTGATGTTCTCCTCGCGCCATCCCGAAGAGCTCAAGAGCCTGGTCGACGGCCTCGGCCCGCTCGCCAAGGCCGGCACGGTCGCGCAGGCGATCGAGTTCGGCGATGTCGTGATGATCGTCGTGCCCTATGGCGCGATGCAGCAGATCGGCCGTGATTATGCCTCGGCACTCGCCAAGAAAATGCTGGTCATCGACGTCAGCAACCCGATCGCGAGGCGCGACGGCGCCGATCTGGTCAAATCGGTAGACGAAGAGGGCGGCGCCGGGCTCGCCACGGCGAAGATGCTGCCCGGCGCGCATATCGTGCGCGCCTTCAACGCGATCGGCTCCGCCAAGATCGCCGCCGATGCGCACCGCGCCGGCGGGCCGGTCGGGGTGCCGATCGCCGGCGACGACGCGAATGCCATCGCCGTCGCATCCGGCCTGATCCGCCAGATCGGTTTCGAGCCGGTGCTGATCGGCGGGCTGGCGATGGGCAAATACCTGGTTCCGGGAACACCGCTCGGCGGCGAGCATACGCCGGCCGAGATCCGCAAGATTGCCGCCGGGCTCGGCTGAGCCGCATTTGAGCGATCGGCTCTATCGCCTGCTGCGCCGGCTCGTCGAGATCCGGCGCGAGGAGGTACCGGTGGTCGGCTGGTGCTGGCTGTTCATCTTCGCGGTGCTGTCGTCCTATTACATCATGCGTCCGATCCGCGACGAGGCCGGCATCGCGGGCGGCGTGAACAACCTGCAATGGCTGTTCACCGGCACCCTGCTCGGCATGGTGCTGCTCAACATCCCGTTCGCCTATCTCGTCAAGACATTGCCGCGCCGCCGCTTCATCCCGATCACCTACCATTTCTTCGCCGCCAATATCGTGCTGTTCGCCGTGCTTCTGCATTGGGCCGATGCGCAGCAGACGATCTGGATCGGCCGCATCTTTTTCATCTGGGTCTCGGTCTACAATCTTTTCGTCGTCTCGGTGTTCTGGCAGTTGAACGTCGATCTGTTCAGCCCCGAGCAGAGCAAGCGGCTGTTCGGCCTGATCGCCGCCGGGGCTTCGATCGGCGCCATCGTCGGATCGAGCGTGACCGCGGGCCTGGCGCGCCATGTCTCGCCGATTTTTCTGCTGTTCGGCGCGGCGATCCTGCTCGAAATCGCGGTGTTCAGCGTCGGCCGGCTGTCGCGGCTGTCGCCGGCGCTGCATCGCGGGCCGGCAGCGGCGGCAGCCGCCGACGAGGCGCCGATCGGCGGCAGCGTCTTTGCCGGCATCACCCGCGCCTTCGGCTCGCGCTACCTCGTCAATGTCAGCTTCTTCGTGCTGCTGTTCACGGTCACCTCGACGATCCTCTATTTTCAGCAGGCCGGGATCGTCAGCCACAGCATCAGCGGGCGCGGGGCGCAGACCGCGTTCTTCGCCACCGTCGATCTCTGCGTCAACATCCTGACGCTCGCGATCCAGCTGTTTCTGACCGGGCATATCGTCGTGCTGCTCGGCGTGGCGCTGACCCTCGGCCTGCTGCCGGTCCTGACCATCATCGGCTTCGGCGCGCTGGCCCTGATGCCGACGATCGCCGCGGTCGCGGTGTTCCAGGTGCTGCGCCGGGCCGGCGACTACGCGATCACGCGGCCGACCCGCGAAATCCTGTTCACCGTCGTTCCGCGCGAGGATCGCTACAAGGCCAAGAGTTTTATCGATACCGTCGTCTACCGCGCCGGCGACCAGATCGGCGCGTGGTCCGTCGCCCTGCTGCGCGGCGCGGGTCTCGGCACCGCGGAGATGGCATTGGTGGCGATCCCCCTCGCCGGGTTGTGGCTCGTCGACGCGCTGTGGCTCGGCCGCCGGCAGGAACGGCTGGCTGCCGAGCAGGCCGCTGTGGCGGTGCCCGCGCCGCAGCCCGTCAAAGCGTAAGGGTTGAGGTGCGGCCCGCCGCTCGCGATAGTTCCGCGTCTCCGCTTCCTGTTGGTTCGGTGTTCCGCCTGATGTCGCGAAGAGCGTCCGAGACATGCGCATGGGCGATCCGCTCCATGCTGGCCGTCATCCTTGTCGCCATGCTCGCCTGGGCGCCGATCGCGGCGGCAAAGGCCGCCGACCCGTCCGTCGCCGGGCAATTCCTGCTGTTCACCGACGTCCATTTCAACCCGATGGCCGACCCGGCCCTGGTCGACCGGCTCGCCGCTGCCGCACCCGCGGATTGGCCCGCTATCCTGGAAGGCTCCGCCGACAAGAGCCTCGGCCGTTACGGCGCCGACACCAACTGGCGGCTGCTGCGCTCTGCCCTGAACCAGATGAAGGCGGCGTTGCCGCATCCCGCCTTTCTGCTGATCACCGGCGATTTCCTCGCCCACCATTTCCGCGAGCAGTTCGATGCCGCGGCGCGCGACCATGCGGACCCGGCCTTTCGCGTCTTTGTCGACAACACCATGCGGTTTCTCGCGCTGCAGATCGAAGCGGCTTTCCCGAAAATCCCGATCCTGCCGGCATTGGGCAACAACGACGAGGTGTGCGGCGATTTCGAGCTGCAGCCGAACGGGCCATTCCTCACCGACATGCTGCCCTTGGTGCAAGGGCTCGTCGATGGCGGCAAGCCCGATTTCGGCGCGGCCTGGACCAGCTACGGCAATTACAGCGCCTCGGTGCCCGGCCTGCGCGGGGTCAGGCTGATCTTCGCCAATACCGTCTTCTTCTCGCACCGCTACCGGAACGCCTGCGGCATGGCGGGCGGCGCCGATCCGGCAAAGGCGACGATCGCCTGGCTCGCGGCCCAGCTCGCAGCGGCCGAACGGGCGCATCGGCGGGTCTGGCTCGCCTATCACGTCCCGCCCGGCATCGACGGCTTTGCCACCTGGCGCCTGGGGTCGTGCCCCAACCATATCATCCCGATGTGGGCCGATGCTTACGCCCAGCCCGTCTACGCGCTGCTGCGGCGCTATCGCGCAACCGTGACTGCGAGCTTTGCCGGCCACACCCATATGGACGATTTCCGCCTGGTCGGCGACGCCGGGGGCGATTTCGCCTTTGCCGTGATTACCCCGGCGATCAGCCCGATCTTCGGCCAGAACCCTGCCTTTCGCACCGTTGCCTATGATTCCGCCGGCAGCATCCTCGACCAGACGACCTACGATCTCGCCAACCTCTCCGAGACCGGCAGCGCCCCGCCGAAATGGCAGGCCGAATACAGTTTCACCCGCGAATGGCGCCTGCCGCGGGTCGATCTTCCCAGTCTCGAACGGCTCTATGCGATGATCGGCAGCGTGCCGGCGGACCGCGAGCGCTGGCATGCGCTCTTTGTCGCGTCGAGCCCGTTCTATTGGCAGCGCGCCGCCGGCGGCGGGGCGAGCGAGGCAAATGGAGTCCGCGCCGCCTATTGCGCCACCGGCCATACCGCCATCGCCGATTTCCGGCAATGCTGGTGCGGCGGTGGGAAATAGCCGCTACTTGGTGCCGAAGAGGCGATCGCCGGCGTCGCCGAGGCCGGGCAGGATATAGCCGTGCGCGTCGAGGCAGCGATCGAGCGCGGCGGCGATGATCGCCACCTCGGGAAAGATGCTCTGCACCTTGCCGACGCCCTCGGGAGCGGCCACCAGGCAGACGAATTTGATCGAGCGCGCCTTCAGCTCGACGAGGCGCGAGATCGCCGCCACCGCCGAATTGCCGGTGGCCAGCATCGGATCGACCAGGATCGCGTCGCGCTCGGCCAAGTCCGCCGGCAGTTTCAGATAGTATTCGATCGCCTGCAAGGTGCCCGGCTCGCGGTAGATGCCGATATGCCCGACCCGCGCCGAGGGCAGCAGATCGAGCATTCCGTCGAGAATGCCGTTCCCGGCGCGCAGGATCGATACCAGGCACAATTTCTTGCCGGCGAGCAGCGGGAAGCTCGCGCGTTCGAGCGGCGTCTCGATCTCGGCCGGTTCGAGCGGCAATTCGCGCGTCGCCTCATAGGCGAGCAGCAGGCTGATCTCGCGCACCAGCCGGCGGAACTCCGCGGTCGAGGTATTGCGGTCGCGCATCAGCGACAATTTGTGCTGGACCAGCGGGTGCTCGACGACGATCAGACCCGGCCGTTGCTGCTGCATGAACACTTCTCCCTAGAACAAGGTGCCGTCGCTGACGATCTGCAAAGGCGGGCTGCCGTCGGGCCGGCGCTCGAACGCGATCTCCCGTCCCGCTTGCCAACTCCCGCCTTCGAGCACGCAGGCGAGCGGAAAGTCGCGCGCATTCTTGCCGAGCCGCGTGCGCACCCGCTCCGCCAGCCGATCGAGCAATGCGACCGTCAATGCCCGCCACTCGACGACGGGCTCGTCCAGCGCTGAGAGCGGGCGTCGCAGCAGGCCGGGATCGCGTGGGGTGATGACTCCGCAATCGAGCAACAGGCCGCCATTGCGGTATTCGGCGAGGCCGGTCAGCCCGTCGAGCCCGGTCACCGCCAACCCGCCGGCCTGGAGCGGTTCGACCAGCGAATAGGCGAGCCATTGCGACAGCTTGTGAAACGGCACCAAACCGTCGCCCGGAACCGCGAAATGCCGGCCGCAATCGCCGAGGGGAACCCCGCCGAGGCTGGTCTGGCCGGGCCAGATAGGTCCCAGCGCGAATAGCAAGGTGCGCAGAATCTCGGCCGCCGCGATCGATCCGCCGCGCGCCCGCCAATGGTCCCAGAGATGTCCCGGCCGCGCCGGCGTGCCGAACCGGGCCGGATCGGCGGCACATGCTGCGCCCAACCGGCGCAGCAACGTCGCGCGGCCTTCGAGCCCGACGAGCTGGTTCTCCGGGCCATGCTGCAGGGCCCCGGCGAGCCGCTCCGGTGTCAGCCGGGCCAGCGCTGCGGCATCGACCCGCCACGGATCTCCGGGTTCGGCGGAAAAGAGCCCGGCCGCCATTGCCCGCAGGCTGGCGACCGCAAGACCCTCCGAGCGCGGCTAGAATTTGCCCCGTCTCCGCCTCGCGAAACCGCCAGCGCGGCCCGGCGCCGGCGTCGAGCAAGACCGAAACCACCGCGAGGTCGATCCGTGCCCGTGCGGTCTTGGCCGCATCACCATCGGGCGCGACGAGCGCGGCGCGGTCGATGCCGCCTGCCGAAAAATGCCGCCAGCGGCTGTGATAAGGAACCTCGAGATCCGGATAGCGCCGCCGGGTGATGGCGACGACACGGCGGGCAGCCTCGTCGAGCCGGTCGGGAACGAGGCGAAAGTGCCCGGTCTCGCCGCGCTCCGCCGCTGCCAAGACGATCCCGCAGCGCTCGCGCACGGCGGCGGCACTCAGCAGCGCTGCCGCTACGTCAGTCGTCGAGGGCACGGCCCTTGACGCGGTGCAATTCCTGCGGGCCAGGCAGGCCGTCCGGCGAAAAATATCCGGCCGCCTTTTTGGCCTCGATCTCGACCGCCGCGTCGAGCGGCACCAGGCGGTCCGGGATCGCCACCTGCTCGACCACCTCGATCCCCTGCGCCCGGAGCGCGTCGTGCTTGAGGTTCGACATCGACACCCAGCGGTCGATGCGGCGGATGCCGAGCCAGTGGAAGACATCCGGCATCAATTCCTGAAAGCGCAGATCCTGCACGCCGGCGACGCATTCGGTGCGGCGGAAATAGGTGTCGGCCCGGTCGCCGCCCGGCTGCCGCTTGCGCGCGTTGTAGACGAGGAATTTGGTGACCTCGCCGAGCCCCCGTCCCTCTTTGCGGTTGTAGACGATGATCCCGATGCCGCCCTGCTGCGCGGTCTCGACGCAGATTTCGACCCCGTGCACGAGATAGGGCCGGCAGGTGCAGATGTCCGAGCCGAAGACGTCGGAGCCGTTGCACTCGTCATGGACGCGGCAGGCGATGACCGTCTCCGGCCGGGCGAGCCGCTCGATCGCGCCAAACAGATAGACCGTCATCCCGCCGATCGGCGGCAGGAACACTCCGAGATCGGGCCGGGTCACCAGTTCGGGGAACATGCCGCCGGTTTCTTCGAACAGGGTGTGCCGCAGCTCGGCCTCGCCGACGCCGAACCGGGCGGCGAGCCCCGGCAGGTGCCAAACCGGATCGATCGCCGCCTTGGTCACGCGAATCTCGCCGTTATCGAGCAATACCTTGCCGTCCGGCGCAAGCCCGCCTCCGGCGATAAGCGATTGCAGTTCCGGCATCGCAATCCGCGCCGTGGTGACGGCGATCGTCGGCCGCACATCGATCCCGGCGCGGATATGCGCCGCAAAAACCTCGCCGACGAGGTGACCCCATGGATCGAGGGACACGATCCTGCCCGGATCGGCCCATTGCGGGCGCTGCGCGATCAGGGCCGCGGGGGCGGTGTCGGTCAGGTCGGGGCGATGGTCGCGCGCCAATACCCGGGTCGCCACCGCCAGCGCGCGATAAATGGCATAGGCACCGGAATAGGAACCGATCGCGTTGCGCCGGCGCGGCTCGGCCGGGCTCGCCACCACCGGCCCGCGTTCCGCCGCGTCGGCTGCGCCCCAGCACAGCGGCATCGCGCCGCCGCCGGCATCTCCCGGATGGGAGGTCAGACGGATGTGCCGCGGTATCAGGTGCTCCATGCCGCCTTCCGCACGGAAAGGATCAACGCCGCCGAAGGTATCGGCGATGCCACCGGGCCGCAAGGCGGCGGCCTGCGTGGCGATGGCGTGAATCTGCGACGAAGCTTATCGAAACACGAGCGTTTTGCTAAGTTAGAGTAGTCGCTGTTAACCTTTGATTACAGGATGGCAATGACCCTGGCGCCGGACCCGCGCAAGTTCAACGATCCCTTTCTGACCGCCAAGGGCGAGCGGCGCGCCCAAATCGCGCTGCGCGGGCTGGAGACGCTGTGGTTCAACACCGGCACCCTCTGCAACCTGACCTGCGGGCATTGCTATATCGAATCCTCGCCGAAGAACGACCGGCTCGCCTATCTGAGCGCGGCCGAGGTGGCCGAGTATCTCGACGAGATCGAAAGCGGCGGTCTGCCGACGTCGCTGATCGGTTTCACCGGCGGCGAGCCGTTCATGAACCCCGAATTGCCGGCGATGCTCGAAGAGGTGCTGGCCCGCGGCTTTGGCGCGCTGGTGCTGACCAACGCGATGCGGCCGATGGCCAAGTGCAAGCCGGCATTATTGCGGTTGCACGAGCGTTACGGCGACCGGCTGACGATCCGCGTGTCGCTCGACCATTACGGGCGCGCGGTGCATGAAGCGGAGCGCGGCCGGCGCAGCTGGCAGCCGACAATCGATGGGTTGTGCTGGCTCGCCCGCAACGGCTTCGCGCTGCACGTCGCCAGCCGGCGGCTTTCGGGCGAGCCGGAAGACGCAATTCGCCGCGGCTTTGCCCGGCTCTTCGCCGAACTCGGGATTGCGATCGATGCCGGCGACCCGGTGGCGCTGATGGTGTTTCCCGAGATGGACGCCGCCGCCGATGTCCCGGAGATCACCGAGGCGTGCTGGGGCATCCTCGGCAAATCGCCGGAGAGCGTCATGTGCGCGACCTCGCGCATGGTGGTCAAACGCAAAGGCGCGACGCGCCCGGCCGTGCTTGCCTGCACGCTTCTCCCCTACGACCCGCGCTTCGAACTCGGTCATAGCCTCGCCGAGGCGAGCGGTGCGGTGCCGCTCAACCACCCCCATTGCGCCAAATTCTGCGTGCTCGGCGGTGGCGCCTGCAGCCGCGGCTGAATGCCTCGCGCGAATTCTCCCGGTTGTCGCCGACCGCGCCAGGATAGCTGCATTTGCGCCAGTCGACGCAGGCTCGCTGCGACCCGTGGCACATGACTTACAGAAACCACTGCCTCAGCGCCGCGGTTTGTCCGAGGACCTCGCTCGAACCCTCCCAGACCATCCTTAATGCCACGAAGGTGATGATGCCGAGCCCGACCCACGAAATCCAGAAATGGCGTTCGAGCAGCCGGGCGATGAAAGTAGAGGCGACACCCATCAGCGCCACCGAGAGAACCAGCCCGAAGGCCAGCACCCAGAAATGGGCGCGCGCGGTTCCCGCCACCGCGAGCACGTTGTCGAGCGACATCGACACATCGGCGAGAACGATGCGGACCAGCGCCTCGGTGGCACTCTTGCGCTGAACCTGGACCCGGCCGCACATCCCGCCGTGGTTTTTCGCCGCGCCTTCGTTGCCGCGCGTCTCGCGCAACTCGCGGTACATCTTCCACGACACCCACAGCAGCAGCACGCCGCCGGCCAAAGTCAGCCCGATGATCTCCAGCAGCTGAGTGGTAAAATACGCGAACAGGATGCGCAGCACGGTCGCCGCGGCTATGCCGAGAACGATGACGCGCCGCCGCTTCCCGGCCGGCAGTCCGGCCGCCGCCATGCCGACGACGATCGCGTTGTCGCCGGCGAGCACCACGTCGATGATGACGACCGACAGCAGCGCGCCGAGTTGATTAACCCCGATCAGCACCTTTGCCACATAAGCACTGATCCGCACATCGTCGAGGCCGTCCCCGATGCCGAAACCCGTTCTTTCGCGCCCGGCCGCGCGCCTCTCGGCGTTCTATGCGGCGACGTTTCTCGTCACCGGCATCCAGCTTCCGTTCTGGCCGGTCTGGCTCGCCGGGCGCGGACTCTCGGCCAAGGAGATCGGGATCGCCCTGGCGGCGGCGATCTGGGCAAAAGTCGCCGCGACGCCGGCAATCGGCATCGTCGCCGATCGCCTCGGGCACCGCGCAGTGATGGGCGTTCTCGCCGCGACGGCCCTTGCCGCCTATGCGGGCCTATGGCCTGTCGCCGGCTTCGGGGCGTTGCTCGCGCTCAATCTCGCCGCGTTGACCGCGCAATCGGCGCTGATGCCGCTCGGCGACACCGTCACCCTCTCAGTCGCGCGCGCGCAGGGGCTCGATTACGGGCATGTCCGCGTGTGGGGCTCGGTGAGCTTCATCCTCGCCTCGCTGTCGGGCGGCGCCGTTCTCGCCGCGACCTCGGGCGAGCGGGTGCTGCCGCTGGTAATCGGCGCATCGGCGCTGGTGCTGCTCGCCTGCCTCGGCATGCCGCCGCCTTTACGGGAGCCGGGCCGTTCCCACCGGCGTGGCGGCATACGCCTGTTCGCCGCAGATCCGCGTTTCTGGCTTTTCATTGCCGCCGCCTCGGCGCTGCAGGCGAGCCATCAGGTCTATTACGGGTTCGGCACGCTCTATTGGCGCTCGCTCGGCTTCTCGGAGACGACCATAGGCTGGCTCTGGGCCGAGGGCGTCGTCGCCGAGATCCTGCTGTTCTGGCAGGGCTGGCGCCTCCTCACCCGGCTGGGTCCGGCCGGATTGATGGCGCTGGGCGGCGCCGCCGGGATCGTGCGCTGGAGCCTGGCCGGGCTGCTGCCGTGGCTGCCCTTCGTCGCGGCGCTGCAGCTCCTGCACGCGCTGACCTTCGGAGCGAGCCATCTCGGCGCCATGCACTTCCTGTCGCGCGCAGTCCCACCGCAGGCGGCAGCGAGTGCACAGACCGTCTATGCCGCGATCTCCTCGGGCCTCGGCTCGGGTCTGGTCATGGCCGCGGCGGGCGCGCTCTACGCGAACTATGGCGGGCACGCCTATTTGTTCATGGCCGTCCTCTCCGCCGCCGGTCTCGCCGGCGCGGTCGGGCTGCGGCGCCCGGTGCCGCCGTGAACCCGACTGGCGAGGCGCGCTCTACCTAGCGCAGCGCGGATGGGTATTGGCGGCCGTCGCCGCCTGGGCGACCGCGTAATCGTGAAACCCCTTCGGGTCCAACGTCGCGGCCATTTTCAGCATATCGGCCGCCTGCTGGCACACTTGCACCGTCGGGATCGCGCCCTGCTTCAGCGAGATCTCGTTGGCGAGGCTGGTGTCCCACGAGTCGAACTGGCTCTGGGCGTTGCGAAAGCCCTCGCGGCGGAAATGCGCGATCATGGCCCGTTGATAAGCGATGATCGCCTGTTGGTTGCGCGCGCGAAACTCGCCATAGACCGGGTCGCGGCACGCCGAACTCACCACCATCAGATTGGTCTGGAACAGCAGCGCCTGCTCCGCCTCGATGTCCGCCGCCGAATAGCAATGTCTGTCTGCGGCCGACGCGGCCTGGAACGAAACAGCAGCAAAAAACGCTGCGGCGAGCACGACCTTCCCCATCGCATTTCCCCCGATAGCCATCTGCGACGGCGCCAGCATACCCACCCGCCGGCAACGATCAAGGGCAACGAAGGCCGCCGGCGGCCGATCGGTGTCGCCGACCGGTGTCTCGGAAGAGATCAGCGGGTTATTCATTTGGCGCAGCAGCGGCCATCGCCCAACCGCCGATTGATCGATGGGGCGTCCCTCGAAGCAACCCGATACCGGTCGGGCGATAATCTCAAGCGCTCCGGTAATTGTTGTTCGGGAAGCGCGGATTTTCTTATGTTGGGGAAGCCGAAAAAGCGGTCGTCCTTCGCTTGGCGGCGCGACGGCGGGATGGAGCGGCCGATGATCGTCCTGTTCACCGATTTCGGTCCGGCCGGACCCTATCTCGGCCAGGTCAAGGCCGTGCTGCAGCGCGAGGCTCCCGGGGTTCCGGTCGTCGATCTGTTCGCCGATGCGCCGGCCGCAAAGCCCAAACCCGCCGCCTATCTGCTGGCGGCCTATGGGGTGTGGTTTCCGCCCGGCACGGTGTTTCTCGCGGTCGTCGATCCGGGGGTGGGCGGCGCGCGCCGGCCGGTTGTCGTCGAAGCCGACGGCCGCCTGTACGTCGGCCCGGACAACGGCCTCTTCGAGCTTGTTCTGCGCCGGGCCGGCAGCAGCCGCTGCCGAGAGATCCTGTGGCGTCCGCCGTCGCTGTCGGCGACGTTCCACGGGCGCGACCTGTTTGCGCCGGTGGCGGCACGGCTCGCCCACGGCGAACCATCCGGCGATATGCTGCGCGCCGGCGCCGCCGCCCGGTATCCGGACTGGCCGGCAGATCTGCCCGAAATCGTCTATATCGACGGATACGGCAACGCGATCACCGGGTTGCGTGCGGCAATCCTCGCCCCCGAGGTGCGGCTCGCCGTCGCCGGCCATGTGCTGGCACGCGCCCGGACCTTTTCCGATGTCCCGCCCGGTGGCGCGTTCTGGTACGAGAATTCGAACGGGCTCGCCGAGATCGCCGTCAATGGCGGCCGCGCCGATCGCACGCTCGGGCTCGGCATCGGCACTCCGCTCGGGTTCGTCGCGGGCTAGGTCGGCGCGGTTTCACGGCGGCGGGGCGGCCGCCTTGGTGCCCGGCGGGATGCGGAACTGACGCCGCCGCTGCAGGCGATGCGCCAGCCCGACGCCCAAGGCGAACACGATAAATACGCCGAGCATGCCGAGGCTGAAGGAATGAATGATATCGCCGAGGACGGCGCGGAACGCGCTGCCGAAGAAATAGCCGAGGGCGATGAAGCACGCCGCCCACAACATCGCGGCAAGCAGGTTCAACGACAAGAAGCGCTGCCAGCGGATCGCGCTCAGCCCCATCGCGAAGGAAGAAAAATTTCGCACCCCGTAAATGAAGCGGAACGACAGGATGAAGGCAGTGTTGTACCGCTCCAGCCATTGCAGCGCCGCCTCGACGCCGTGCTGCCAGCGCGGGAACCGGCTCAGCAGCTTCAGCCCGAAGTGCCGCCCGATCCAGAAATAGGTCTGGTCTCCGGCAAAGCTGCCGAGCGCGGTGGCGACGAGCAGCAGCAACGGGTCGAGCAGACCTTGCGCCGCGGCAAAACCGGCAACGAGGACGATCGTCTCGCCTTCGAGAAAGGTCCACACAAATGCAATCGGGTAGAACCAGGCGCCATGATCGGCGATTTCAGCGATCAGCTGGCTGATGTCCATTCCCGACCATTTCCCGCCGCTCCGCGCCGCCGCCCAATCCCCTTTCGGCGCGGCGCCATGCTAGGTTTTTCTGCGGCGAGGGTCGAGCGCATTTCCGCCGCACCGCAAAACCGGGCGCGATCGTCGAACGGGCGACTTAACGGCGGATGAAGATGCCGCCGCCGAATCCTCCCATGCCGCAGGAGACGCCGAACCGATCGAGCGCGAAGACACGGGCCCATCGGCTCGATTAGGGTACGCCGCGTCCGGCCGGCAGCCGGCAAGGAGGGCCGATGGCGGGTTTGTATTTCGACGAGTTCGTGGAAGGCCAGGTCTTCGAGCATGCGATCAGCCGTACCGTCACCGAAATGGACAATGTGCTGTTCTCCACCCTGACGATGAACCCGCAGCCGCTCCACCTCGACGAGGAGTTCGCGAAACAGACCGAATTCGGCCAGCGTCTCGTCAACAGCCTGTTCACCCTCGGCCTCGTCATCGGCATCAGCGTCGGCGAAACCACGCTGGGGACGACAATCGCCAATCTCGGCATGACCGACGTGCGCTTTCCCAAGCCGGTCTTTCACGGCGACACGCTGCACGCCCGCACGATCGTGCACTCGAAGCGCATCAGCCGGTCGCGCCCGGACGCCGGCATCGTCGAGTTCGAGCACCAGGGGATCAACCAGCGCGGCGAGACCGTCGCAATTTGCCGCCGCGCCGGGCTGATGAAACGCCGCCCGGCGGCGTCGGAGGGGTGAATGCGCTCGTTCCTGTTCGTTCCGGCCGATAGTCCGCGCAAGCTCGACCGCGCCCCGCAATCGGGGGCCGACGCGTTGATCCTCGACCTCGAGGATTCGGTGGTCCCGGCGAACCGGCCGCTGGCGCGCACCCAGGCGCGCGCCTTTCTCGCTGCCAGCGGCTCCGCCGCCTTTCGCCGCTGGGTCCGCATCAACCCGCTGGCGAGCGGCAGCGCGCTCGACGATCTCGCCGCCGTGGTGCCGGGAAAACCGGACGGCATCCTGTTGCCGAAATGCGTTCCCGAGGATCTGCGCACGCTCGATCATTACCTGTCGGCGTTCGAGACCGCCGCCTCATTGCCGTCCGGCACCATCCGGATCATCGCCATCGCGACCGAAACGCCGGCCGCGATGTTCGCGCTCGGCAATTATGCCGGCGTCTCGCCGCGGCTCGCCGGCATCACCTGGGGCGCCGAGGACCTGGCGGCCTGCATCGGCGGCCACAACCGCCGCAGCGACGGCGTCTATGACGATGTCTATCGCCTGGCGCGCTCATTGTGCCTGTTGGCGGCCGCCGCGGCCGGGGTCATGCCGATCGACACGATCTACACCGATTTCCGGGATGCAGCCGGGCTCGCCGCCGAAAGCGCCGCGGCGCGCCGCTCGGGCTTCACCGCCAAGATGGCGATCCATCCGGCGCAGATCCCGGTCATCAACGCCGCTTTTTCCGTCAGCGGCGAGGAGCTCGCCTGGGCGCGCAAAGTGGTGGCGCTGTTCGCCGAAAACCCCGACGCCGGCACCATCGCCCTCGACGGCAGGATGATCGACCGCCCGCATCTGACCCTGGCCCGCCGCCTCCTCGGCCTCGGCGTGGAGTGAGGCTCAGCGGGCCGCCTTTTCGAGGAACCGTTCGGCGAGGCGCGCGAAAAAGCTGACGCCGATCGGCAGGGCGTCGTCGTTGAAATCGTAGCGCGCGTTGTGCAGCAGGCAGCCGCCCTCGCCCGGGCCGTTGCCGAGCCACAGCATCGCGCCGGGTCGCGCGTTCAGCATGAACGAGAAATCCTCGCCGCCCATCGACGGCGCCACGTCGCGGATGACCTGGTCGGCGCCGCATATCTCGGCGGCAACATCGGCGGCGAATGCGGTCTCGGCCGCGTGGTTGACGGTCGGCGGGTAGCTCCGCCGATAGTCTGCTTCGGCCACGGCGCCGTGCACGGCCGCGATGCCGCGGGCGATCTCGCCGATCCGGCGCTCGATCAGGTCCTGCGCTTCGGGGCGAAAGCTGCGGGCGGTGCCGCCGATATGCAACCCGTCGGGGATCACGTTGTAGGCCGACCCGCCGCGCACAAAACCGACGCTGACGACCGCGGTATCGAGCGGATCGAGGCTGCGGCTGACGATCGTCTGCAACGCCAGCACGATTTCGGCGCCGATCACGAACGGGTCGGTGCCGAGATGCGGGTGCGCGGCGTGCGTGCCGCGCCCTTTGATGCGAATGTCCCAGCGGTCCGAGGCGGCGAGCAATGGCCCCGGCCGCGTCGCGATCTGCCCGACCGCGATGCCGGGCTTGTTGTGCAGCGCAAAGACGGCATCGCACGGAAACCTGTCGAACAGCCCCTGCTCGACCATGACCCGGCCGCCGCCCCCGCCTTCTTCGGCCGGCTGAAAGATCAGGTTCACGACGCCTTCGAAATTCCGCGTCGCGGCGAGATATCTGGCGGCGCCGAGCAACATCGTCGTATGCCCGTCATGGCCGCAGGCGTGCATCTTGCCGGCATCGGTCGAGCGGTGCGCAAAGTCGTTCAGTTCGTGGATCGGCAGGGCGTCCATATCGGCGCGCAGCCCGATCGCGGCGGTCGAATTGCCGCGCCGGATCGTGCCGACGACGCCGGTCCCGGCCAGCCCGCGATGGACCTCGCAGCCGAATTCAGCGAGCTTTGCCGCGACGAGGTCGGCGGTGCGCTCTTCGGCGAAGGCGAGTTCCGGGTGGGCGTGGATGTCGCGGCGAATCGCCGTCAGCTCGTCCTGGTAGTCGCGCACCTGCGGGATGATCGGCATCGGCGGCCCTGTGGTATCGAATACTGCGTTTGATGCCAGTATCGCCGCTGTCTTCGGGGAAAGGAAAGCGACTGTAGCGCGCACCGCGGGAAACAGGTTAGCTTGGCCCGGTGACGAGGCCGTCGCGGGACCGGCAAGGGACTGGCTGCATGAGAGCGATACCGGCGATCTGGATCATCGGCCTCATGATCCTGTTGCCGGCTTGCGCGCCCGAACCGCCGCCGCCGCTCAACTCGCCCGCCTTCAACACCCGGCCGCCGCTGCCGGGCCAGCCCGGCTATCTCGCAACGATCAAATACATCGACGACGGTCTCAAATACACCGCGGCCGGCAGCGCCTTCTTTGTCGCGGCCGATGGCGAGATGTGCTTCAGCGGCCCGGTCAATCTCGGGCTGACCCGGCTGGTCAATTATCAGAATTACTGGTGCATGAGCCCGATGACGGTGGAATCGGTCGAGGCGCTCCGCAACGACGTCAGCTATGTGAACGAGGTTCGCTTGTGGTGCCGTCATGCGACCCCGCAATGCGCCCACAAGACCGGCTATCCGAACATGCTGGACGACGCCTGGATCGCCAACAGCATCACCGCCGAAATCCTCCCGTTCCGACAGGAACAGGCGGCGATCGAGCACCTTGTCTATCTGATGGGCGGAAGCGTCGGCGAGGCCGTGCCGCTGCCGTGGCGGGGCAACGCCGTGCTTGACACCCCGCCCTCAGCGGCTAGCGTCCGCGCGCTGACCCTCGCAACGGAGGAAACGAGATGATCATCGAGATGCGCACCTATACCTTGCAGCCGGGCACGGTTGCGACGTTTGAAGAGCGCTTTGGCCAGGCGTTGCCGGTGCGGGCCAAGGTCTCGCCGCTCGCCGCCTTCTGGCATACCGAGGTCGGGCCGCTGAATCGCGTGATCCATGTCTGGACCTATGACGACCTCGCCGCCCGTACCCACCTGCGCGAAGCGGCGACAAAGCTCGACGGCTGGCCGCCCAATGTCCGCGAATTCGTCGTCGAACAGCAGAGCGACATCTATCTGCCCGCCCCATTCTCGCCGGCGCTCGAACCGCGCCAGCTGGGCGGGCTCTACGAGATCCGCATCTACACCTTCAAGCCCGGCGGCATCCCCGGCGTGATCGACCGCTGGAGCGGCCACATCGCCCGGCGCAACGAGCTGTCGCCGCTGGTCGGCGCCTGGCACACCGAACTCGGCGGGCTCAACAAATGGTGCCACATCTGGGCCTACAAGGACGCCGCCGACCGCTTCCGCATCCGCGACGAAGCCCGCGCCAAGGGCATCTGGCCGCCGCCCTCGTCAGGCGGACCCAACATGATGATCCGCCAAGAAAACATGCTGGTCGTCCCGGCCGCGTTCTCGCCGCTGCATTGAGGGCCGTGCGGGGGGTGCCGCCGCACTCGGCACCCCGACAATTCCGCAGCCGGTGCGGCTGTTGCGCCGCCACTGGGTCAGGGTGCTGTGTAAGGGGCTCGCCCAAGGAGAAAGTCCCATGAGAATCGGCCTGTTTTACCAGATCCAAGTCCCCAAGCCCTGGACCCCTTCCAGTGAATCGCAACGCATTCACGAAGCCTTGGAGCAAATCCCCTACGCCGAACAGATGGGTTTTGCCAGCGTATGGTTTTCCGAGCATCACTTCCGCCCGGTGTGGTCGCATAACAGCGCCCCGGACCTCACTCTGGCGGCGGTGAGCCAGCGCACCAGCCGCATCCGGCTCGGCGTCGGCGTGGTGCTGGCGCCGATCCACCACCCGCTGCACGTAGCGGCGCGCATGGCGACGCTCGATATTCTGAGCCATGGGCGAGTCGATGTGGGCCTGGGCCGGACCGGCTATCCCTACCAGCTCACCCCGTACGGGACGGATTTGCACGACACGCGCGGCATGTGGCAGGAATTTGCTGAGGTGCTGCCGCGGATCTGGACCCAGGAGGAGATCTCCTATGACGGGAAATATTACCAGATTCCTCGCCGGGAGGTCCTGCCGAAGCCGGTGCAACGCCCGCACCCGCCGCTGTGGTCCGCGTGCGGCAGCGACGAAACCGCGCGCCTGACCGGCAGCCTCGCGATGGGCGGGCTGTTCGGCAGCGAAGGCGGCCCGGACCGCGTCGGACAGCTGATGGTGCTGTATCAGGAGGCGCTGCGGACGGCCGCGGGCAACCGCACCGGGTCCGCCCCGCGCACTGCGCTGATGACTGCGGGCTATTGCCATGAAGACCCGCAAATCGCGGCCGAGCGCGGCACCGAGCTGGTGAGTTGGTATATCGAGCAACAGCGCGAGCGCGCCCGTCTGGTGTGGCGCGACTATGATGCGAGCACCGTGCCGGCCGATTATCAGGGGTATTACGCGCGCGACCAGCGCCTCGCCAGCGGGCCGCATCCGGGTGAGCCGACACCGCGGGAAGTACGCGAGCAAGGCACCAAATTCTGCGTCGGCACGCCGGCCGACTGCATCCGGTTTCTCGAAATCTACGAAGCCCTGGGTATCGAGGAAGTATTTTTATTGTGTGCCATCGGGCCGGCGCAGCACCAGGAGGTGCTCCATACCCTTCGCCTGTTCGGCGAGCAGGTCATCCCCCACTTCCAGGCCAAGGAGAAGCGGGCCGCGGTAGCATAGGCATCGGCATAACCGGTAGTTGCCGGATCCGCCCTCACGAGGGATGGCGGAAGCGGCCGATCAGGCCCGCCGCGCCCTTGGTATGCCCGGCGAGCGCTGTAAACAGCGCATCGCGAGTCAGCCCCGGCTGCAATGCCTTGGGGTCGAGGTCGGTCGCGATCACGGTAAAGGTATAGTGGTGCCAGTCGCCGGGCGGCGTGCAGGGGCCGAAATAAGTCGGCAACCCCATCGTGCTCTTGCCGCCGACGAACTTGTCCGAGGGCTTGCTGAGCTCGCCTTCGGCAAAGCCGGTCACCGCGGCGGGGATGCCGTAAACCACCATGTGCATCACGCCCAGGCCGCCGCGCCCCTCGGGATCGATCAGCAACAGCGCGAAACTCGTGGTCCCGGCCGGCGGGTTCGCCCATGCCAGCGGCGGCGAGACGCTCTGGCCGACGCAGTTGGGATTGCCCTTGCGGTCGCCCGCGTATTTCTGGGCCAGCGGGGCGTTGTCGGCAAAGGCCGGCGAGGTCAGCTCGAACGGCTCCGCCGCCCGAACGACCGGTGCCGCACCGAATGACGAGAGAAGCAGTCCGCCTGCCAGCAACAGGCTTCCGAGACCGGACTTCATGATGCTCCCCCTGATTTGAAACAGCAGCGGCGATGCTATCCCGATCGCTGCCGGATGGCGCCTTCTTTGCGCTGCCGCGCGCTGTTGTCCGGCTCCAGCAGCACGTAAGATACCGCGACGGCGATGCAGATTTTTCCGGAGGAAGCGGCATGGCAGACAAGCTGCGGCTGGGCCTGATCGGCGCCAGCGTCAAGGGTACCTGGTCGGCCCGTTCCCACCTGCCGGCGGTGCAGGCCAGCTCGGATGTGGAGTTGACGGCGGTCTGCACCACTAGAGCCGACAGCGCCGAGGCGGCGCGCCAGGCCTGGAATGCCCGGCTGGCCTTTGACGACTGGCGCAGGATGATCGCCTCGCCGGAGATCGACGCGGTCGCGGTCGTCGTGCGCGTGCCCTCTCACTATGCGCCGGCCAAGGCGGCGCTGGAGGCGGGCAAGCATGTCTATTGCGAGTGGCCGCTTGGGCGAACGACGGCGGAGGCCGCGGAACTGGCGGCGCTGGCCGCGGCTCGCGGGCTGATCACCGCGGTTGGCCTGCAGGCCCGCGTCAATCCTGCCTTGATGCATATGAAGGAGCTGGTCGAATCCGGCTTTGTCGGCGAGGTCATGGCCGTCCATGTCAGCCTGCTGCGCGAGGGTGTCTTGTCCCGACCGTCGCACCGCACCTGGCAGCGCGACGCCCAGCTCGGCGCCAACACGCTGACCATTGCCAACGGCCACACCGTGGACGCGATGCGCTTTGTCGTCGGTGATTTTTCCCGGCTGTCCGCCGTGGTGGCGACGCAGGCGAAGCAGTGGTTCGACACCGGCGCCAAGACGCTGCTCGACGTTACCTCGCCCGACAACGTGCTGCTCAGCGGCCGGCTGGCGAACGGCGCCGTGGTGTCGGCCCATATCGGCGCCATACCGTTCGCCGGCAGCGGCTATCGGATGGAAATCTACGGCAACGACGGGACCCTGACCGTATCGGGCGAGGATTCGCCGCAGTTGAGCGAGGTCGTTCTCCACGGCGCGAAGAGCGGCAACACGCTCGCGCCGATCCCTGTGCCGGAGCGCTTCACCTTCGCGGCACCCGCGACGCCGCCGGGTGAAGTCGCCAACGTAGGCCAGATGTACACGCTGTTCGCGCGTGCTATTCGAGACGCGGCTCGAGACGCGGCGATCCGCGGCGGCGAGAGCCGCCAGCCGGGCTTCGCGACCGCACTCGACCTGCACCGCCTGGTCGACGCCATCAAAGAGGCGTCAGATAACGGGCGCGAGGTGACTTTCGAGCAGCGGTCCGGCGCCGGCAGCCACTGGCGGGCAGGGACATGACCCCGCAATGACCGGTTCCGTCAGCCTCGACGAGGCGGTTGACGATTTATGGAATAGATCGCCGCCATCGCCGCCCGCGAATAGACGGGGCTTGTTCAGCCTCCCGCTTGCGGCAATTCCATGCGGACCGCGACGGCGGCGCTGGCGATGACCGCGACGTCGCCGGTCTCGTCGTCCGGAACGTCGAGACCGCCTTTGACGCATTTGACCGTGACTTCGCCATGCGGGAGCGCCGCTTTGACCGCCGCGGCGTCGACCTTGCCGGGCTGCTGGACCCCGATCGTGACCTCGACCTGCATCTTGCGCGGGTCGAGCTCGAGCGTGCGGATCAGGGTCAGCGAGCTGTGGTGGATCGCGTCCTGGACGGCGCGCACCGCCGCCTTGGTGTAGTCGCCGCCGTGCAGGTCGTTGCCGCTGCCCATTTCCAGGATCACGCGTTTTGCGGTCATGGCGCTTTGCCCTCCGCGATGTCGAGCCGCACGACCGCCGCCGCGTTGGCGATCACCGTCTTGCCGGTGCCCGCATCATTGGCGATTTCGAGCCCGCCTTCGACGACCGCGACCGTCCCCGTGCCATGCGGCAGCACCGCCAGAACCGCCGCCTTGTCGACCGCTTCCGGATGCGGCACGCCGATCGTCACCTCGACCCGCATCGCATCGACCGGCAGGCCGACGGCGTCGGCGACGCTCAGCCCGTTGTGCCACAGCGCGTCGCGCAGGGCGCGCACCGCCGCCTTCGTATAGTCGGCGCCCCGGATATCGGTGCCCATGCCGATCTGCAGCACCATGCGTTTCCAGGCCATTTTCGCTTTCCCTCGATAGCCGCGATATTATGCTACCACACCTGCCGCGGAACCGGCGGGAGAGCGAACGGGGATCGTGGACGCAGCGGCGCAAATCGTCATCGACCGGGTCAGCCATGTCTATCGGCCGCCGCGCGGCCGCCCGGTAACGGCGCTCGACGGCGTGTCGCTCGAAGTGCGCGACCGCGAATTCGTGGCATTGCTCGGCCCCAGCGGCTGCGGCAAAAGCACGCTCCTCTACCTCGTCGGCGGCTTTCTGCCGGTCGAGCAGGGGGCGATCCGGGTCGAGGACAAGCCGATCGCCGGGCCCGGTCCCGACCGCGGCATCGTCTTTCAGCATTTTGCGCTGTTCCCGTGGAAGACGGTGCTGCAGAACGTGCTTTACGGCCTCGAAAAGCAGCGCCTCGAACGCGACGAGCGCCTGCGGCGGGCGCGCGACTTCATCGAACTCGTCGGCCTCGGCGGTTTCGAGGACAGCTATCCCGCGCAGCTCTCGGGCGGCATGAAGCAGCGCGCGGCGATCGCCCGCACCCTCGCGATCGAACCGCGCATCCTGCTGATGGACGAGCCCTTTGGCGCGCTCGATGCGCAGACGCGCAGCCTGATGCAGGCGGAGCTGCTGCGCATCTGGCAGGGCTCGCGCAAGACCGTGATCTTCGTCACCCATGACGTTCAGGAGGCGGTGTTTCTCGCCGAGCGGATCGCGGTGATGTCGGCGCGGCCGGGCCGGATCAAGGAGATCGTCGAGGCGCGCTTCGACAAGGAAGATCCCGGGCTGACCCGCACGGCGCCCTTTGTCGAGATGGTCGACCATGTCTGGAACCTGGTGCGCGCCGAGGCGATCCTGGCGCAACGGGGCGGCGCGGCATGATCATGATAGGTGTAAGATCGGGACAGGGACGAAGCCGGGAAACGTCGGAGGAAAGCCATGCGGCCAAGGTTCATGCTCTTCATCGCCGCTGCGATCGTGATCGGCGTGGCGTCGAGCGCAAACGCGCCGCGCGCCGCGGAATCGACGCCGCTGCCGATCCGTGTCGGCTGGGCCGAGACGCCGGGCCATCTGGCCCCGCTCGTTGCCGCGCTGGCCAAGCGGCATCCGGAAATCATGCCCAACAACGGCAAGACCTATGATTTCGAGCCGGTGCGCTATCCCGGCAGCACGCCGCAGATCCAGGCGCTGGCGATCAACGACCTCGAGATCGCCGCCTTCTCCAACTCGGCCTTCGCGCTCGCCGTCGCCAACGCCCATCTCGACGTGCCGATCGTCGCCGACGTGGTTCAGACCGGCCATCCGGGCTATTTCCCGGGCGAATACGTCGTCGCCAAGGACGGGCCGATCAAGACGGTCGCAGGATGTGAGGGGCAAGCGGGTCGCCACCAACGCGATCGGCTCGGAAGCCAATTCGACGATGCGCGCGATGTTGCGCAAGCACGGCATCAAGGACAGCGATTTCACCACGGTCGAGGCCAATTTCGCCAACCAGCCGGCCATGCTCATCGAAGGCAAGGTCGACATGATCGAGCTCTTGCCGCAATTCGCCTCCGAGCTGACGGCGGCCGGCAAATACAAGATCCTGTTTACCGGCGTCGACGTGCACGGGGTCTCCGAGGCGGTTTTCTGGTGCATGCGGGCCGATTTCATCGCCGCGCACCGGCCCGCCCTGATCGATTTCTTCACCGATTACATGCGCGCCCTGCACTGGTTTCTGACCCCGGCCAACCGCCCGGAGGCGCTCGCCCTGACCGTCGCGGTCACGCACAAATCGGCGAAGGATTTGGATTTCGCCTTCACCAGGCACGATTTCTACCATTCCCCCGACATGGTGCCCGATGTCGCGGCGGTGCAGCGGGAGATCGATGAGGATGTGAAGCTCGGGGTCCTGCCGCGCGCCGTCCAGGTGAGCCCGAAATATGTCGATTTGTCGCTGATCAAGGCGGCCAAGGAACGCCTCGACGGCCATGGCGCTTGACCGGCCCGAACTGGCCATCGGCGCGCCGGCCGACGCCGGCATCATCGGCTTTGCTCGCCCCGAGGCGCGCGGGCTCGCCGCTGCGGCGCGGCTCTCGACCGCATTGTGGCGCTATCTTCCGATCCTGCTGCTGGCGGCCGCCTGGGAGGGCGCCACCCGGCTCGGCCTGGTGTCGCCGTTGGAGCTGCCGGCGCTCGACCAGGTGTTCGCCGCCTGGTGGGGCCTCTTGGTCAGCGGCGACCTCGTCAGCAACGGCGCCGTCTCGCTGGCGCGCGGCGCCGCCGGGCTCGGCCTCGCGATCGCCGTCGGCACCACGCTCGGCGTGCTGATGGCCTGGTACAGGCCGGTGCGCACATTGTTCAACCCGCTGGTCCAGGCGCTCTATCCGATGCCAAAATCGGCGCTGATCCCGGTCATGGTGCTGTGGCTCGGCTTTGGCAGCGCCTCCAAGGTCGTGTTCATCTTCATCGGCTGCATGCTGCCGATCACCTTGAGCGCGTTCAACGGCGCGCGCGGCGCCGATCAGGTGCTGATCTGGTCGGCGCGCAGCATGGGTGCGAGCCGGACCGCGACCCTGTTGCAGGTAGTCTTGCCGAGCGCATTGCCGGAAATCCTCGCCGGCGTCCGCACCGCGCTCGCCTTCGCCTTCGTGCTGCTGGTGACGACCGAGCTGATCGCCGCGCGCCAGGGCTTCGGCTACATGATCGGCTGGCTCGGCGACGGCGGCGTCTACGACGCGATGTTCGCGGTGGTGCTGACGGTGGCGCTGCTCGGATTTGCCGCCGACCGCGGCTACCTTCTGCTGATGAACCGGCTGCTGCGGTGGCGCGAATGAGCGAATTTATCGACCGCATCGCCGCTCCGCGTCCCGCCGGCGGAGCGAACCTATGGGCGTCTGGCGGTCGCGGCGTGTTTCGGCCTTGGCCGGGGCATTCGCAGCATCCTGACCTTGATCGTGGTGCTGGCCGCCTGGGAGGGCTTTGCCCGCAGCGGCGCGGTCAGCGCCTTTCTGCTGCCGCCCTTGTCGGTCGTGCTCGAGCGGGTCTGGCAGGACGCGCTCTCCGGCGACCTCGTCACCAATCTCGGCCTGACCCTTTACCGCGGCCTCCTCGGCTTTGCCATCGCCGCCGCGCTGGGCGTGGCGCTCGGCATCCTGATGGCGCGCAATGCGGCGATGCGCTGGTTCTTCGACCCGATCGTGTCGGTCGGCTTTCCAATGCCGAAAATCGCCTTCCTGCCGGTGTTCATGCTGTGGTTCGGCCTCTACGACGCGTCCAAGCTGACGATGATCGTGTTCAGCGCGATCTTTCCGGTGGTGGTGGCGACGGTGACGAGCACCCAGGGGGTCGAGAAGGAGCTGGTGTGGTCGGCGCGCAGCCTGGGCGCCGGCGAGCGCCGGCTGTTGTGGGAGATCATCCTGCCGGCGGCACTGCCGCAGATCCTGACCGGGCTTCAGGTGGCGCTGCCGGTCTCGCTGATCGTCGCCATCGTGACCGAGATGCTGATGGGCGGAGCCGGGCTCGGCGGCGCGATGATCAACGCGTCGCGCTTTGCCAATTCGCCGGGCGTGTTCGCCGGCATCGTCGAGATCGCAATTGCCGGCTTCTGCCTCGTCAAAGGCATCGCCGTGCTGCGCCGCCACCTGCTGCGCTGGCATCAGGAAGCGCAGGACCCGACGACCGTCTAGCCGACCGCGCGTCAGGACTGTCGGCCGACGGCATGCGAAGAAAGGAGAAGGCCGCGGATGCAGCCGCAGTTTCTGACGCGAGCCCGCAAGAGAAAAATCGGGGCGGCTCTCGCTGCTTTGGGGATTTTCCTTTGGCTGTCCGCGGTGATGCTGCATGTCGGCCCTGCCGGTGCCAGCGATGTGACCTTCCCCCATATGGGGGTGCGGCTGCTCGGGATCGTCGTCGGTGGAGCCTCGGTCGCCGGCGGCATCGTCCTGTTCGCCGCCGCCTGAGACAGGCCGGTTGCCTAGTCTGGTGCGCGTCCATAAACGACTGATTTTCAGCATGACAGCAGGACGAGGGATGGCGCAGGCGAGGGCTGGGCCGCGGTGCTTTCACGCGCCGGCAGCGCCGGGAAAGAGCTAGACTCGCGTTGCCGGCGGGCATTGCCCAGGCTGAACGGGGCTGGCGCCCGACGACCGGCGCAGGCAGTCGCAGCTATGTCGGTTTGAGACCGGCGAACAGCGTCAGGTTGTGGGCCACGCCCTTTGCCGGTCGCCGGGTTGAGCTTGTGTCCGTACTGAACCGGCCGGCCGCCCGCGGCCTTCGCCGGGACAGGCTCCTGACGATGATGCCGGCGTGCGGCTCGAACAGGCTGACCGGCTTGTCGCCGGCCGGCACTGTCGCGCCGTCGAATACCCGGCGTTGGGTCTGGACGATGGCGCGCGCGATCAGCGGCAGATAATGGTCACCTCGGCACGCCAGCGGGCAACGGCGGTCTCGGCGATGGCGCCCGGCTGCTTGGCCATCCCCGGCAGTTCCGCCCGGCTGGCCGGGGCCGCGCTGATCAGGCCGCGGTAGAGCCGGCGCTTTTTGTTCGGCCCGCGGCTGTATTCGATCGCGCGCGCCCGTTTCTCGGCGAGGCGCCGACGGTCGCCCCAGCGGATCGCCGGCGCCGCTGCCAGCGCCTCGCCGCGGTCCAGCAGCCGCGTCATCCACCCGCACCGCATCCCATAACAGCGCGCTGTCGCTGGGTTCGTGCATCTGCGCCGCGGTGACCGTGCTGTCGAGCCGCACCATGGCGCCGCTTTCCAGCCGGCCTTTGTTGGCACTGGCCGGCAGCGCTCGGCCACACCCGCAACTTACCCGAAACCGCCGCGCCCCGCTTCCATGAAATCTCGATTGAATCAATGATTCCAAAATCCCACTGTTTCTCGATGAAAACCAGTCTAGGACGCGCCGGTGATGCAAGAATGCGATTTTGCTTGGCCCACTCGAAGGGCTTGCCTGTGCCGATCGATCGCGCGTAGGATACTCCTGAAGTTCCAGAACCGTAATATGTGGCTAAAGCTCTTCATCCTCTAGGGGAATGAAAGTTCGAAGGATGCGTGAGCGTACCGACCACGTGACTCCAGCATCGTTTTGAGTTCTGCGCCGGAGAAGATCCTTGAATGAGGAGAGTCCTGGTGGGATTCGATAAAAAGGACGACGATAGTGACGCATCTCTTTCTCGATCACTATTACCGAGAATATGCATGCCAACTTGGAGGAATTTCTCAAAAACCGCCTACCGATGTGGCCTTTACGAGGCGCAGGATGTGCTCGGTGAAATCGATGATGTCGACTTGATTGATCTCGATATGACCTGGGGAGCATGGTTAGGCGAATATTGGCTGAGAAGACCGCTTTATCATGACGTGTTCAGCAAATTGATATTCAAGAATCCAGGGATGCGAAAGGTACAACTCAATAAATATTACGAATTATTCATTGCTGTCTGCGCCACTATTTTGGATCTTCCTTACATCAACGCCATTGAACGGTGGAGAGACCACTGTAAGCTTAGCGTATGTTGGCTAGACGAGTTGTGGGTGTCTGATTTACCGAATTACAGATATTGGCTCCCGGCTCTCAGACAATTTGATTATGTATTCGTGGGTATGAAGGGCACCGTTTCCGCTTTGTCACACGCTGCCAATCGGAATTGCTTTTGGCTACCCGGTGGTGTCGACGCTCTTCAATTCAGCCCGTCTTCTTTTCCTGCGACCCGCCTTGTTGACGTGTACAGCATCGGGCGTCGACACGCAGGCATCCACCATGAAATGCTCAAGGAAGCAGAACGGGGCGAGATCTTTTATGTGCATGACACCCATGTGGGCGGGGGTATGACAGAGGTGTACGATTGTCGTCAGCACCGGGAACTTTTCGCCAACATAGCGAAGCGCAGCCGATGTTTTGTGGTAGCTGCCGCGAAGATGGATCAACTCAACACGCAAGGCCAAGTAGAGGTTGGCTATCGCTATTACGAAGGGGCGGCTGCAGGCACGGTGATGATTGGAGATAAGCCGGACTGTGACGCGTACAGAGAATTATTCGGGTGGCCAGAAGCTGTTATCCCAATCCAGGCCGATGGATCTGACACGATGGCCGTTCTTCATGAGCTCCGTTCCAACCCGGAAAGGATGACTGCGATCAGCGCGCGAAACACGAAGGAATCGCTGTTGCGGCACGACTGGGTTCACCGGTGGAACGAGATGTTTCGAATCGCCGGCATTGAACCATCGCCGCGCAAAGCAGCACGCGAGCAGCGTCTGAAAGATCTGGCGGATCTTTCGACCAGCGCCGAACAGGGGCTGAATTCGGCCGCATCCGACGGTTGGGGGTAATCCAAATGCGGCCTGACCCGACGCGCCAAAGGATTGCGTTGTTTGGGCACTTTGGTGCCGGCAACCTGGGCAACGAAGCAACGCTCAGAGCTATGGTGTATAATCTTCGAAAGCATTTACCCAGCGTGGAAATTATCTGTGTGTGTTCCGGACCGACGAAGGCCGCATCGGAGTATAACATGCCTGCTGTCCCGATCCGGGCGCCGTTCCCGATCTGGCACCTGCCCAGTGCGTCAAGCACCGAGAATGAGCCGGCAAGAAGCTCAAACGGGGCCGTCTATGCCGCGGCGGAGGCTGGTCGGTCGTTGAAGGCCTTAGCCAAGTTAAGGACGCCGTTGCGCATCTGTGCTTATCCGCTTGTAGAAGCATATCGATGGTGGAAGGCGATCAACGCGCTGAAGGGGAACACTTCACTCGTTATGACAGGAACGGGAATGCTGGGCGATGAGTATTTGCACTATGAGATATTTCGCTGGGCGATGGTTGCGAAATTGCGTCGATGTAAATTGCTGTTTGTGAGCGTCGGCGCAGGTACGATACGCCAGCCGCTTAGCAGGTGGTTCGTCAAGACGGCCCTGAGAGTGGCGGATTATCGGTCCTACCGGGATTCGTTTTCCAGGAATTACCTGGAGACTATTGGTGTCGACGTGAAGAATGATCCGGTTTATCCTGACCTCGCGTTCAGCCTACCAGCAGTTGCTGTCCCTGCTGATGACGGGTCTGGCGGCCGGGGAGTTGTCATTGGCGTTGGTCTCATGGATTATTATGGGGCTGGTCGTCCCGCGAGCGATCAGGCGACCTACCACGATTACGTCCGGCGCGTTGCCTGCTTTGTGACTGCCATGCTGGGACGCAACTATGCTGTGCAAATCCTTATAGGTGATTTCGCGTACGATCAAGAGGTGAGGCAAGACCTGAGGAGGGCTCTCGAAGAGCGAGGAGTCGTCTATCAGGGCGGTAATATAGTCGACATACCCGCCCCTTCCGTCGACGAGCTTCTGTTGCAATTGTCGTCAGTAGACATTGTCGTTTCGAGCCGGTTCCATAACCTGGTCCTGGCTCTGATTCTCAAGAAGCCGGTTTTTGCGATTTCATATCAAGAGAAATTTCAACCGCTTATGGAGGGCGTGGGGTTGAATGAGTTTTATCTCGACATCGATCACATTGATGTCGACGAGTTGATCGGAAAAGTCATTAGACTCCAAGAGAATGCGCCTGCCATCAGCGCTCAAACCGCGCGACAGACGGAGAGCTACTGCGCAGCGCTGGATGAGCAATACGAGCGGATGCTTAACGTTATGACTCGCTCCGCTGGAGGTACGACACGACGCGTCAGGATGTGATGCAACGGCCTGACTTCCCGGGGGCTTGGGGCTGTCTACGAAGCCGATCCACGTCGTTGTCGGTGAGTTTGGCGGCACGGCTGGGGTCGCGCAACCGCTTGAAGGTGCGCAGCCGGTAACGGCTGCGGGGCTGCAGCTTGTTGTACGCTTGTGCGGCCGCCAGATGGGCTGCACCGCGCTGGGGCCGGCTGAAGCACCCTTGGGAATTCGCCGCGTCCTCAGCGATCCTTAATTAGGCCATGATCGAGTGGCAGGCTTCCCTCGGCTTCCGCGATAGCTGACACATTCCGGATCGACGTGCTTTGCTCCGTGCCGCCGTTTCCGCCCTTCCACACTTGCCAAGGCGGGCTGCCGCTCTCGTAGAGATCGTCGAGCTGCTGCTTGTCCTTGAATGTGTCCATCGCGGCAAAGAAACCATCATATTCGTAGGCCGCCAATTGCCTTTCCCGAATCAGTCGCTGAAAGGGTTCAATGACGAGTTCTTCCCCGTGACGCATATGCCGAAAGATTTCCTTCTGCAAGACGAAAAATCCGGCATTGATGCGAACGCCGGATTGCGTCAGTTCCTTGATTTCGGTCACGAGGCCCCCAGGGCCGGTCCGGGCGATGTGATAACTCGCGTTCGGACGAACGCTTAGAAAGGTAGCAATCTTGTCCAGCTGGAGCGCATAGTCAAGATAGCTTGCAAAATCGAGGTCGGTCAGGCCATCGCTATAATTGGCCAGAAACATCTCGTCTCCCCCAAGGTATTTCTCGACCGCCATCAACCGTTGTCCGATGTTCGACCGAAGTCCGGTTTCGGCAAAGGTGATGTTCCAGTCATGGATATCGCTGTTGGCGAGCTCGATCGTCCTTCCGCCGTTAGCCAGCACAAAGTCGTTTGACAAACATTCGTCATAGCTCAAGAAATATTTCTTGATCAGATCGCCTCGATAGCCCAGACAAAGAATGAACTCCTTATGTCCAAAATGGGCGAAATATTTCATCACATGCCAGAGGATCGGTCGATAACCGATCGGCACCATCGGTTTGGGAATATGGTCGGCATAATCCCGTAATCGTAATCCGAGACCACCGCAGAACAGCACGACTTTCATCAGAAAATGCTCCTTCTCGACACCCTCAGGTGTAAGGACCCCCTGCTGCTGCGCTACCGGGGCTCCTCCTGCATGTCTAACAGAGGACACGATCTGCTGGTGGCCGTCGAAGCGGCCTCCTCCTGAAGCATCCGCGATTGCTGCGCGTCGCTTGACAAAGGCCCACTCGCTCCCGTTGTTTTCGTCAATCCACGTATAGTTCGCTAGCTGGGGAACGAACTGGAAGTACTTGATCAGCGGTATGCGCGGATCCCGACATGCGTAATTGCCCACAATCTCGCTGGATCCGCCGGTGCTGGGCAGAGGTCTGGGCCCGCAAGCATGGCGTGTGTCATCGTCGTGCAGACATCCTTTTATCGTTCTTGAGATATGGAGGAAGCATGCCATAGAACAAAGCCGCTTGTCCACCGGCATTTGGCGGGTATAAGAAATCTATGCGGCAGGTCCTCGGCAGACGCAGGGGAAATATAGTTAATATGACATCGGACGTGTCCGTACCTGGCACTGAGCCTGCTATCTCCGTCCGCTCGGGGGAGCCTGTCCTTGCAGGTGATCGTTGTGAGCCGCGCGGCCCCGCGCTCGTCGGCGAGGCGGACGGAAGCGCGATGGTGGCGCTCATCGAGGAGCTTTTTCCGATCTGCCGGAGCATCACCGGCGACGGCGTGCGGCAGACGCTCGAGATCTTGCGCCGCCATATCCCGCTCGAGATCAGCGAGGTCCCGTCGGGGACTCCGGTGTTGGATTGGACCGTGCCGGCCGAGTGGAACATTCGGGATGCGTATATCGGGCTACAGGACGGCACGCGCATCGTGGATTTTGCGGTCAGTAATCTCCATGTTGTCCAGTACAGCCTGCCGGTCGACGCGGTCTTGCCCCTCTCCGAGCTCCGCGAGCATCTCCATACCCTTCCGGAGCAGCCCGACTGGATCCCCTATCGGACATCCTACTATTCCGAGAATTGGGGATTCTGCCTCACCCACCGGCAACTGTCGCGTCTGCCCGACGGGCTCTACCGCGTCGTGATCAACTCCGATCTGCGCCCCGGTCATCTCACCTATGGCGAGCTGCTGATCCCCGGGGAGACCGACGACACGGTCCTCTTTTCATGTCATATCTGCCATCCCTCGCTCGCCAACGACAATCTATCGGGGATCGCGGTTGCAACACTGCTGGCGCGGCATGTCCAGTCCCTCCGCCGGCGCCACAGCTATCGCTTTTTGTTCATTCCCGGAACGATCGGGTCGCTGACCTGGCTCGCCCGCAACGAGGACCAGATCGGACGCGTCGTGCACGAACTCGTTCTCTCCTGCCTCGGCGACGCTGGCGGCATGACATACAAGCAGAGCCGGCGGGGCAACGCCGCGATCGACCGCATCGTCGCCGAGGTGCTGCGGCACGACGAGGTCCCGCACCGTATCAGGCCTTTCGTGCCATACGGCTACGACGAACGGCAGTATTGCTCGCCGGGCTTTGACCTGCCCGTCGGTTGCCTGATGCGCACACCGAACGGCGAATACCCCGAATACCACAGCTCAGCCGACAATCTGTCGCTGCTGCATGGCGAGAGCCTCGCCCATTCGCTCTCTGTGCTGCGGCGTATCGTAGCCGTCATCGAAGGCGACGGCATCTACCGCAGCCGCAATCCGAAAGGCGAGCCGCAGCTCGGCCGGCGTGGATTATATGCGGCCATGGGCGGACACCGGTCGGCCGGCCATGATCAAATGGCGCTGCTGTGGATCTTGAACCTCGCCGATGGCCGTCACTCGTTGCTCGACGTGGCCGAACGTTCCGGGATCGCCTTCGCGACCATCCGCGCGGCGGCGGACGCGCTTCTTGGCGCTCAGCTGCTCGAGCCTGCCGCCCGTTTCGGGCCTGAGCGCTGAAACGGGGCGAAGGGATTCCGGGGCTGAAGATGATACCGGACGGCGCCGTTGCCTTGGTCGCCGGTGCATCCGGGGGGATCGGGCGCGCCATCGCTCTCCACCTCCTCGGAGCCGGCATCGAGGTGTTCATGCTGGGGCGCAGCGTGACGCGGCTTGCCGAGCCGGTTCTCCCGGAGGACGTGCGCGGCAGGTGTCATTTCGTCGCGGCCGATCTGACCGACAATGATGCTGTCCAACGTGTCGCCGCGACGATTTCGAGCAGAAACCGTCTCGATATCCTCGTTGTGAGCTCAGGCGTCTATGAACGTTCGCACGACGCGGCAGTATTCGCGCGACAGATTGCAGCCAATCTCATCGGGCCCTATGCGCTCATCCAACAACTGTTGCCGCCGCTCCTCAGGGCTAAGGGGCAGGTGGTGTTCATCAATTCGACGCAAGGGCTCAGAGCTGCGGCCGGGGTCGGGCAATATGCCGCAACCAAACATGCCCTGAAAGCCGTCGCCGACAGCCTGCGAGACGAGGTCAACGCGGAGGGCATTCGTGTCGCGTCGGTTTTTCTCGGGCGAACGGCAACCGAGCTGCAGCGCGCGATCTTTGCGCTGGAGGGGCGGCCCTATCCGCCGGAGAGGTTGATCCAGCCGACCGATGTCGCTCGACTTGTCCTCTCGCTGCTGCAGCTGCCGCGCACTTGCGAGGTGACCGATGTCGTGCTGCGGCCAATGCACAAGACATGACCGTTCTCGAACCGCGTCTGTGCGACCCCTTGCAGCGCCTCCGCCCGGCCCATCTCCCGCTCTCCCGTTTCGAGCGGTTCTAGAACCGGACAGATCACGCGCTGCGAAATCAGGACAGATCACGAGTCGGCCACAGCGCAGAGGAAAAGGGTGGCGGCAGATGACGGCTTCCGTTAGACTATCTCCGATCCTCAGTAAATAAGGCAGCTTCTTAAGTTCTACAGCATTTTTAGAGAGGCCGGCGATGACGGGAATGCGGGTATTGGTTACCGGGGTCGATGGGTATATCGGCGCCGTTCTCGGACCGCTGCTCTTGGAGCGCGGCTTCGATGTAGTCGGCATGGATTGCGGCTTCTACCGGGACGGTTGGCTCTACAACGACAGCCGGCCGCGGCCGCTCACAGTCACCAAGGACGTGCGCCGGATCACCCCCGGAGACGTCGAAGGGTTCGAGGCCGTCGTTCATCTTGCCGAATTGTCGAACGATCCCCTCGGCGAACTGAACGAGCGCACGACCCACGAGATCAACCACCTCGGCTCGGTCGCGCTGGCGCGGGCCTGCAAGGCGGCCGGGGTCTCGCGCTTTGTTTATACCTCCTCGTGCAGCGTCTATGGCGCCGCCGAGGACGGCGGCGAGCGCAGCGAGCAGTCGGCACCCAATCCGCAGACCGCCTATGCCAGATGCAAGGTGCTCGTCGAACGCGATGTCGGCGCTCTCGCCAACAGCCATTTCTCGCCGGTGTTCTTGCGCAACGCGACGGCCTTCGGCGCCAGCCCCCGGATGCGGTTCGATATCGTGCTCAACAACCTCGCCGGGTTCGCCTGGACCGCCAAGGAAATCCGGATGACGAGCGACGGCACGCCGTGGCGCCCGCTTGTCCATGTCGAGGACATATGCCAGGCGGTGATCCTCGCGCTCTCGGCGCCGCGCGAGGCGGTCCACAATGAAATTTTCAATGTCGGCGACGACGAGCAGAACTACCGGATCCGCGAAATCGCCGCCATCGTCGGCCGGGTATTCGACGGCTCCACCGTAAGCTTAGGCCAACCGAGCGGCGACAATCGGAGCTATCGTACCGCATTCGGCAAGATCCGCCGGCACTTGCCCGAGTTTCGGTGTCGCTGGCCGGCCGAACTCGGTGCGCGACAGCTGCACGATGTCTTCGAGCGGGTGGAAATGACCGAGCAGATGTTCAACTTCAGGGCCTTCACTCGGCTCGAACAGTTGAAGTATCTGATCGAGACCCGGCAGATTGATGCCGACTTCTATTGGCATCCGCTTCGGCTGATGGCGCGAGCGGGACAATCCGAATGATGTTCGCGGCGACGCAACTCGGTGGCGCATGTCTGATCGACATCGAGCTGAGAGAAGACGAACGTGGCTTCTTCGCCCGGACCTGGTGCCGGGAAGAACTGGCGGCGCAGGGGCTCGATATTGAAATCGCCCAGGAAAGCCTGTCGTACAACCGGCAGCGCGGCACGGTGCGCGGCCTCCATTTCCAGCGATCCCCGCACGAGGAAACCAAGATCGTGCGGTGCACCCGAGGTGCGGTGTTCGATGTGATCGTGGACCTCAGATCCCGATCACCCACTTATCTTCGATGGCAAGGGTTCGAACTGACCGCCCAAAATCGGCGCGCGATCTATATCCCGAAAGGCTTTGCGCACGGCTTTCAAAGCCTAACCGACGATGCGGAGCTCGCGTACCAGATCTCGGCGTTCTATGCGCCGGGGGCGGCAGCCGGCTACCGCTACGATGACGCCACGCTCGGCGTCGCCTGGCCGCTGCCCGTTACGGTGATCAGCGCGCGCGACCTGCAGTGGCCGGCCCTCGACCGCGCCGCCGAGATTCCCCCCGCGGTCTGATTTGGCGCTGCTCGAAAGTGGTCAGAAGACGATCTTTGTGGTGTAGAAAGCTTCCGCGAGGCCTTCCGGGGCGTTGCACCCTATGCCGCGCAACCGGGCCATAGCGAGGAACGTCTCGGCGGAAAACCAGCTCCGCCGGCGCTGGCTCGGAAAATGCCGGAAGATGGTTTCGACCTTACGGTCGATCTGTGCCGGCGTCAGCGGCACGAAAAAGCTGGGATTACCGAGATCGCCGTCGTACTTGGGAATTTCATACTCGAGCACGAGGTGGTCACGAAATGTATTATGGGTGAGATCGGCGACCAGCCGGTGGTCCTGGTGCGCATCGCCTCGATAGTGTGTGAAGACCAGCGACGGGACGAAATCCCGCTTGACGGCCTCGAAACGATCCTTGATATCGGCGCCGTGGTAGGGGAAATAGCCGTCGCGGAACGCCTCCACCTCGATCTGCTTTTTGGCAACGCCGTCGAGAAAGTCGGCTGCGCTGTTACGCGCCTCGGCTCCGCGCGTCCCCACGCCGCTGAAGACGATCCAACGCACGGCGAGGTCCGGAACTTCCGCGGCGAGCCGCAGGACGGTCCCGCCGCAGCCGATCTCGATGTCGTCCGCATGCGCACCGAGGCAAAGCAGCCGGAGCGGCCTCTGCCGCTCCGGCGGGAGAACGAAGCGAAGCAACGAGCCGTTCCTGCTAAAGCACCGACACTTCCGGGATGGGTACGACAAACCTGGCGCCCCACTCGCGGATATAGGACAGCTGGGCCGTGATCTCGTCCTTGAGGTTCCACGGCAAGATCAACACGTAATCGGGCTTCGTCTCGGCGATTTTCTCGGGCGGGAAAATCGCGATGTGCGTGCCCGGCAGATATTTGCCCTGCTTGTAGGGATTACGATCGACCGTGTAGTCGAGGAAATCCGTGCGGATGCCGCAGTAGTTGAGGAGCGTGTTGCCCTTGCCGGGCGCGCCATAACCGGCGAGGGACTTGCCGCGGCTCTTCGCCTCGATCAAAAAGCTCAGCAGCTTGCGCTTGGTCGCGTGAACCTGTGCAGCGAAATCGGCATAGGTCTCGATACGATCGAGGCCCGCGTCGCGCTCGCGGCGAACAAGCTCCGCGACCGAGGGTTCGGTCGGGTGGGTTTGGTCGCCGGCATGGCACGCGTAAATGCGCAACGAACCGCCATGCGTCCATAACTCCTCGACCTCGAAAATGCGCATCTCGTAAGCTGAAAAAATCTTCTCCGCGGTAAGCACCGAGAAGTACGAAAAATGCTCATGATAGATCTGGTCGAACTGGTTTCCGGCCATCGTTTTGAGCAAGTGTGGAAATTCTATAGTGCAGACGCCATGCGGCTTCAGGATAACGCGAACACCCTCGACGAAGGAGTTGAGGTTTGTAACCTGGGCGAGAACATTATTGCCGATGACAAGGTCGGCCTGCGTACCCGCTCCGGCCAGTTCGCGCGCCGCCTCCACGCCGAAGAACTTGACAAATGTCGGGACGCCGCGCTGTTCGGCAGCCTTGGCAATATTCGCGGCCGGGTCGATGCCGAGCACGGGAATCCCCCTCTCGACGAAGAATTGCAGCAGGTATCCGTCGTTGCTGCCGAGCTCGATGACCCGGCTCTTCGGCCCGAGGCCGAGCCTGCCGGTAATCATCGCTACATATTGCCGCGCGTGATCAAGCCACGCCCTCGAAAAGGCCGAAAAATACGCGTACTCAGAGAAGATATGTTCGGGTGCGACGTATTCCTGGAGCTGGACGAGGAAGCACCGGCGGCAGACATAAGCCGCGAGCGGATAGAACGGCTCCACCGTGTTGAGCTGGTCGCCTGACAGATAGCTCTCGCACAGCGGCGACATGCCCAGATCAACAAATTCTGTGAGGGCGCCTCCGCAAAACCGGCAGTCTTTGCTATTCATCATCAGTAATTTGTCGTCGATCGTACTGTCGGCACCGAAACATCGATCGCAGGAAATCATAGCCGCTAGCTGCGTCGTGTCAATATGTTCCGGCGTCCGCATACCCCAAGTGGATAGCCCCTAACGGATGACTCCCATTAGCGATGCCGCGCAGCGGGCTGTTGTGCGAGCATGCGCGATGCGCAAGGGAATATCGATTACGGTCACGCCGGCCGATCGGGTGCGGTTGGATGCGATCGTCTGGATCGCAACAGCCCGCAGAAGCACGTCTGGCGCGCCCGGATCGTTCTGTTGACGGCGGATGGCAACGGCGCCAACGCCATCACCCGCTTCATCGCTCAAACCGTTCGTCTGGACCAAATCCGCCGCCGCCATCCTCGCCGCCGTCCAACGGGAGGCAGGCGTCAGAAGCAATCCACTAGGAGCGATATTGACGGCATGTGGCAAAGAAGTGGCCAAGGTTGACAGCCTGCGCTCCACCGGTCGATACCTGCGGCCGTCAACCTGTGTCTCGGGGGGATCCGATAGCGGGACGTGTTTGCAGCCGAGGGAGTCGCGCTCTCTGCGGACGGGCATGAGTTTACTTTGGCTGCAAAGCTGCTGCGAGCGAGACGAGAGGGAAGGCGGGTGACATGCTCAGCTTGTTGTTCTTTGAGTGGCTGAGAGCCACAAATTTGAACCTGCTCCTGCATCAAGACGAGAGCGGTTATGCGTTCAGGTTTCGCGGTAGCTCGGCGAGCTTCGGTGCGAGAGGTTCGCGGCTTATACCGCTCGAAACGGTCGAACTGAATTCCAGAAAACGATTAATTTTGGGCGTATCTCATCAAATAGAGGGGATATCGCCAGCCTTGCGACGACGAGCATTGATCGATCGGCTTTACGCCTCTTTAAAACCTTTTTTGCAACCTTCGAAAAGCCGGGACAGAGCTATTCGGAGCACATACATGCGGCCGATGACAGCGCGCGGCAAATGTAGCGGCCGTGCAATTTTTCTGACGCTCGTGGTGGTGTCGATCGGCGCGGGCCCGGCGCTGGCGCAGTCGAGTGGAGGAGGCACTGGCGCCGGCATCTTGCCGCAAAATCGAGACGCGAGCGCGAATTGGCAGATGGCCGGTCTGCTCTCCGTCGGCGGCATCCCGAACCGCTCGGTTCAGTGCGGCTCAACGATCAGTCCTCTCGGATCCGGCAGGGACGATACGAGCAATATCCAGAACGCGATCGATAAATGCCCCGCCGGCGACGTGGTCCTGCTGTCGGCGGGAACCTTCACGATCGGCGACGGAAATTTCATCCTGATCAACAAGGGCATAACGTTGCGAGGAGCCGGCGCCGGCTCTACGATCCTGACGCGGACCAACGGAGCCGAGCTAGGCAGTTACAATCCCGGCTCGAACCCATCACCGATGATCATCCTGGGGCCGGAGCAGTACAACAATAACTACTCTGAGACTACGGCCCTGACATCGGAGGGCAAGCAAGGCTCGTATTCTATACAGGCAGCAAGCGCGACCGGCTTCTCGGCTGGCCAATTCGTACTGATCGACGAGGCCATGGGCGGGAGCTGGCAGAAAGATCCAGAGGGATTCTCACAGAAGGTATGGGCAGCGGGTACCTACCCGAATTATGAGCTGGTCTATCCGGACCATAAGCCGCAGATGGCTTGCGACAATGCATCCGGGCAGCTGCCCACACAGGCGAATGGTCCGGGAGACTGGTTCAGTAACCTCGACAGATTTACAAATGAGATAAAGAAAGTCGTGTCAGTTGCTGGAAACACTGTTACGTTCGACTCGCCGCTGTCCACCAATTACCGGGTCAGCCATCGGGCTCGGCTCTACGCTTTCCAGACACCGTTCACGCAGAACGCCGGGGTCGAAAGCCTGACTGCAAAGTATGCCGACGACGACGACGTAGAATTCATCTGGTGTGCCTATTGCTATGCCTACAAGGTCGAGACGACGCTGTGGCTCGGCGCCGGATTCTCCATATACGATGGCTTTCGAGACCAACTGGAGGAGATCTACGCCCACAAGCCGGTTTGGCCGGTTCCTGGCGGTGGCGGCTACAACATCAGTCTTGCGAATGGATCATCCGAAATATTGGTCGAAAACAGCATCTCGGTTCTTGCCAACAAGGTCGACGTGGTGCGAGCGTCAGGGGCCGGCTCGGTTTTTGCCTATAATTACTTAGATGATGGTTTCATCAGCGGTACGGATGCGTGGGTCGAGACCGGCATCAACGGCAGCCACTTGATCGGCTCGCACCACATCCTGTTTGAGGGGAACGAGGCGTTCGATGGAGATGAGGATGGTACCTGGGGCTCGGCTGTGAAGCAGACCTTCTTTCGCAATTGGTTCACCGGCTTCCGCGCACCGTTCACAGATTACCTAAACGGCACTGTTGTAAATGACCTTGCAAACAAGCCTGGCGGCAACGCCCCATTGCGCGCGGCGTCCATGATGAACTGGGCATACTACAACAGTTACATTGGCAACATGCTCGGGACGTCCGGCCATATGAGCGGCTGGGTTTACCGCGACCCTACGGCCGACACCTCTGCTATTTTTACACTCGGCTGGGACAGCTGCAACGGCGCGACGGATCCTGAAGTATCTGCCACAGCTATCATTGACGGAAATTACGATTATGTTTTGAAGAAGATCAAGTGGGCGTCAAGGGACACATCGCATATCTTGCCGAACTCGCTCTACCTAAGTTCTGAGCCGGCGTTTTTCGAGGCCGGCAGTGGCTACACATGGCCTCCATTCGACCCGATCCACGGGGTCGTCAACACTTTGCCCGCTACGGCACGTTACAATGCAGGAACTCCGTTCACGCAACCTTGACCCGCTTTGCGGTCTCTGCGGACCAAGCGCCCGGTGCCAGGTTTCACGCGACCGGGGCGGCGGCCGGGCGTCGGCCTTCGCTGGCGGGCGGCGTCCAGTTCCGAGGGTGGCAGCTCTCCGATGCGGTTGATTCGGCCGGTCGACCATGCAGGCTTCGAGGATACGACGGGCCCGTGCAGGTGCTCGACCACCAGACCACCGGCAGCAACAGCGTCACTCGGCGGGTTTGCCGTAAGCATGCGATGAGCACCGCAGGCCCGGCTGCTCGCGGATTTGACCTGAGGCGGTGCGCGGCCGGCGGCTCGTTGGTCGGCGATGATCTGGCGCAGGTTCTCTATGCCGTCCTTGGTGAAGGCGGGCAAGCCATCTCGTCGACGCCATAGACACAGGCAGCCGTCTTCCGGGAACAGTCCTCGTCCGCGCCGAGCAGGTTGGCGACATAGCTGATCGTGAAGACCGGCGCGATGGCGGCCATGATCAGGCCGCCTGACTTCGCGGTGTCGAACGCGGCCACCGCCGCCACGATAAAATGCGCGATGTCGTCCGCCGGCAGCCAATCCTTGACATCCGGCGCAGCAGAAGGCTGCTCGCGATCAAACGGCATATAGGTCGTCATCGCTATATCCGGTGGCCCCACTTGCGGTGCCCACCGTATCATGATCACGCCCGCCGTCAATCCGACAGGCTGCTAGTGGTACTAACCTAACAAATGACTCCCATACTTCCTGACCGTCGCCCCCGCGCAGGCGGGGGTCCAGGGCAAGCGCCCGGCGCCTGCCGTCCCCTGTTCAAGCCAGGGGCAGGCTCTGGGTTCCCGCATTCGCGGGAATGACGAAGAGGAAAAGCGGGCGGGTGCTAAGCGTTAGAACCGCTCCTCCAGCTTGTCTCGAATAATGTCAAGCTTCTGGCGCCGGTCAATCCAGGGCGAGATTGCGCTGCGGAAATGCGACTTTATTTCAATCCGACGCCCAAAGCCAACCCACGGCGCACACCGGGTTTCTTCGATCATCGGCGGTCCATAATGACGAAGATATTCGGCAAAATTGACCGCGTTCTCATCGACGTCCAACAGGGTTTCGCAAGGTGCTCCTTCTGCGTAAATCACGTCGTGGAGTTCGAGCTTTATATGGAAGAACTCCAATTCATCGAGTTCCTGCGCATCATAAACCGTAATCGTTGTGTCGTTGATTAGGTTGCACACCGGCACCAGGATGCCATCTATGAGTAGTGCATGCGGCTTCGTGACATATAAATCAGCGCACGGCACATCGGGAGCAAGGGCCGATCTACTGACCCGAACCGGGCGTACGTCCCTGACCCATGCCTTAGCCGGGTCGCTTTTCTTAAACGAATAACGTCCGATCCACTGGGTCGGACATAAACCACCAAAAACAGTCGGCAGTAAATCGCCCACGGCCAGGTCTTCGACCTTCCTGTCGCCGTCCGCGGTCCGGATCGTGGTGCCCTTCAGGAAGCAGCGGCAGCCTATCGCTGCAGCACATACCGCGTCCGCTCGCGTCGCTTTCATCGAAATGGCGAGCATCGCAGACGCGGCTATGGCACCCATCTTCATGAGATGACGGCGCGAACCGTGGATTGCGGTAGGAAGCCCTTCCAGATCCGACATGTAGACCGTCCTCGGAATGCGCGATCCAGTCTATGTCAGACTTGCACACGATGACCACCTTTGATCTAAAACGTCGTCAGTTTCCGAGACATCTTCCTTAACCTGAGACAAGACCTCCAACATATATCAACCTAGTGGATTGCTTCTAACGCCTGCCTCCCGGCTGAACGGCGGCTGGTGGACAAGTTGAACCGCACGCTACGCGGTTGGCGGTGCGGTTGCGTCGATGCCGGCGATCGGCAGCAGCGAGGTCACCAGCCCGCCGACAAAACCACGCTTTGACGTCGGCACGAATTCCTGCACCAAGGGCAGATCGACGGTGAACAGGCCGGCGACGCCAAAGCCGACAAAAAAGCGGCACACGCTGAGGAAGATCCAGCCGCCCTGGTCGGGGGTCAGCGCCATGAGCCCGGTGGCGATCGAGAAATTCAGCGCGGTGATGATAAAGACGGTGCGCCGGCCAATGCGATCGGCCAGCCAGCCGTAGAACAAGGCGCCGGGGACGCCGCCGATGCCTGAGGTCAGCAGGATCATCGCCGATTGCCCATAGGTCAGCTTCCACGGACCGACGATAAAGGCGAGCGCGAAGCCAATCAGCCCAAAGTCGAAATAGTCGAGCATGTCGCCGATCACGGCCGCGGCGACGATCTTTTTCTGATTCCTGGTCAGCCGTTTCTGCTGCTCCAGCAGCTCCAACATTGCGCTTCTCCATTCCTGCCACCCGATAGCGGCTCAGATTTGGGGACACGCCGCTCCAGTGTCCTTGTCGGCACGCCGGTCTGCATCGCCAACGCCGTGACCGACGCGCTCGGGGTAGCCGAGATTAGCCTGCCGCGGCCTGTGGAGAGTATGCTGGAATTGCCGAGGCGGCAGCACCGATAGTCCCGCCTCGGAGAAGGACGGCACGGCACAATTTGTGACACCAGAGGATTTCAGCATGCGTGCGATGCAGATCATCGAATGGGGCAAGCCGCTGGAAGCGCGGGAATATGCCGATCCCGAGCCCACGGGCGAGGAGGTGTTGTTGCGCGTCGAGGCGGCGGGTGTCTGCCACAGCGATGTGCATATCTGGGACGGACACTTCGATCTGGGCGGCGGCCGGCAGATTTCGCTCGAATCCCGCGGCGTGCGCCTGCCCTTCACGATGGGGCACGAGATCGCCGGTGAGGTTGCGGCACTCGGCCCGCAGGCGTCCGGGGTCAAGGTCGGAGACAAGGTGGTGGCCTACCCGTGGATCGGCTGCGGCGAATGCGCGGTATGCCGCAAGGGTGAAGAACTGCTCTGCCTGAACCCGCGCACCTTGGGGACGAGGCGGGCCGGCGGCTATGCTACGCATGTCCTCGTACCTGAAGGCCGCTACCTGCTGCCGCATCCGGGCGTGCCGCAGGCGCTCGCCGCCACCTACACCTGCTCCGGCATCACCGCCTTCTCGGCGCTCAAAAAGACGCGCGGGCATGTGGGCGCCGCCGACCATCTGGTCATCATCGGCGCGGGCGGGGTCGGCGGCAGCGCCGTGCATATCGCGCCGGCCGCGGTTGCCGGCAAGGTCATCGTTGCCGATATCGACGCGCAAAAGCGCGCGCACGCCCGCCAGATGGGCGCCGTCGCGACGATCGACAACGCCGCGCCCGACGCGGTCAAACAGGTGATGGAGGCGACCGGCGGCGGCGCCGCCGCGGCGATCGATTTCGTCGGCTCGCCGAAGACGATGGAATTCGGCGTCAACACCCTGCGCAAAGGCGGCAAGCTTGTCATGGTCGGGCTCTACGGGGGCGCCCACCCGATCTCGACCGTGCTGTTTCCGTTCAAGATGATGACGATCGAGGGCTCGTATGTCGGCACGCTCGACGATTTGCGCGAACTGCTCGCCCTTGTTCAGTCCGGCAAGGTGCCGCCGATCCCGATCGAAACCCGGCCTGCCGACCAGGCGAGCGCGGCGCTGAGCGACTTGAAGAGCGGCGGAAGGGTGCGCGGGCGCGTGGTGCTGCACCATCGGCACGGGGGGCAATGATGAGCAATCCGGCGTTCAAATTCGACCATGTCCACATCATCAGCGAACATCCCAGAGCATCGGCCAACTGGTATGTCGAGGTATTCGGCGCCGCGATTTCCGCCGACACCGTCGCCCGGGGCGCCCCGCAGATTTTCGTCGAGCTCGGCGGCATGACGATCCTGATCCGCGGCCGACGGCCGGGCGAAGCCCCGGTCGCCGCCAGGCCGATCCGGCAGTTCGCGGACTTCTCCAGTCACGACGCCAGGGGGATCGACCATTTCGGCTTCCTGTACCAGGGTGACCTCGCAGCATTCTGCGACGAGCTCCGGGCAAAGGGCGTGACGTTTCCGGTCGGGCTGAAAAAGGGCATCGGCGGCAGTTTATTGTGCTACGTCGCCGCTCCGGACGGTGTAAGTATCGAATTGATGCAATGTTGAGCGCTCCCATGAGAGAACTGTGCGCTGTTGCTTCGGCGGCTCGGATCGAGCGAAGACCAGCGCAATGGATCCCACGATCGACGGGATTCAACAGCAGACCGACGCCGGATCGCAGGCGCAATCAAAAACCGATATGGCTCAAATTCGCCGTTCGAACGGAGCGGCCGATAG
Source organism: uncultured Alphaproteobacteria bacterium (assembly GCA_963814865.1). Taxonomy (GTDB): domain Bacteria; phylum Pseudomonadota; class Alphaproteobacteria; order ATCC43930; family CGMCC-115725; genus AP-15. The sequence continues at coordinate 596,094 of CAWFEN010000014.1, forward strand.
CCTCGCTGACCGTTTGGCGTAGCACGAGAACACACATTTCTGTTCTGTTGAATAAGCTTATCCACGGGTCAATCTTGTAATCGCGATTGACACCCGCTCGATGACGTGGAGTAGTGGAGGCTCGCGATGCCTCGATGCAGTCGGATCGTGCTGTGCTGAGGCTGAACGTCACCGAAAGAGAGCCCCCAACATCGGAGGAGTTGCATCATGCCGCTGGATGTCGCCGTAGCCCCGACAACCCTCACCTCGACGCTCTATTACCTGAAACGCGGGGCCGAGAAGCCGGCAAGCTATCGCATCGAACCGCCGCCGGGCGTGCCGCGCTGGAACGGCATCGACGATCCGCACGACGTCACGATCGAGGACGCGCGCGGCCGCGAATCCGAGTTCACGCTCGACCGCAACGGCTTTGCTCTGGTCAAGGCGCCGACCGCGGTCGCCGACTTCTATTCGCCTGAGGAGATCAAAAGCGTCTACTACCCGGAAGTCGAGCGCCTGCTGCGCGACAAACTGGGCGCCAGCCGCGTCTTTGTCTTTGACCACAACGTGCGCAACGCCACGCGGCCCGGCATGCCCAAGCCCTCGCGTCAGGTGCACAACGACCACACCGTGAATTCGGCGCCTCGCCGGGTGCGCGACCATCTCGGCGCCGATGCCGGGGAGCTGCTGAAGCACCGCTTCGGCGTCGTCAATGTGTGGCGCCCGATCCGCGGGCCGGTGCAGGATTCACCGCTCGCCCTGTGCGATGCGCGCAGCTTTACCGACGACGATTTGATCGCCAGCGACCTCGTCTATGCCCATGTGCGCGGCGAGACCTCGCGGGTTGAATATAACCCGGCGCATCGCTGGTATTATTTCTCGGAAATGCAAACCGACGAGGTGCTGTTCATCCGCGTCCACGACAGCGCCAATGACGGCCGTGCCCGCCTGTCGTTCCACACGTCCTTCGAGAACCCGCTGACCCCCGGCGCGCCGCCGCGGGAAAGCATCGAGGTGCGCACGCTGGTATTTTTCCCGCCGGCTGCCTGACGGTTCTGTTGCGGGCGCCGCTTTGCCCCGAGAGCATTCGGGGCAAAGCGGCCTGGGGTGCCGGAATGGCGCTCGCGGCGCAGTTCCGCAAGGGGTCTTCCTCAGCCTACGGCTGCGAGTTCGCCCAGCCGCGCAGCTCGCGGTTTGACTTGTCCGGTTTGTCCTCTCCCCGCCCGCTGCCCAATGCCGCATGGCTCGGCAAGCTGACGGAGGAGATCCTCGAGCCCGGTCTGCCGAGCGTCGACCCGCACCATCGTCTGCGGGATCACCCGGGCAGCCGCCATCTGCTCGACGAACCCTTGGCCGACGTCAACTCCGGGCACAGCATCGTCGCGACCGTCTTTATCCAGTGCGGTCGGGGCTACCGCACCAGCGGTCCCGAGGAGATGCGGCCGATCGGCGAAGGCGAGTTCGTGCGGGCGATCGCCGAAGAGGGCGACCGGCGCGGCGACAAGACCAAAATTTGCGCCGGCATCGTCAGCTCCGCCGATTTGCGGGTGCCCAAGGTCGGCGCTCGAAGCGCAGATCGCCGCGGCTGGCAGGCGCTTTCGCGACATCCGCCACAGCGCCGCATGATCCGGCGAGTGTCGGCGCATCATCCTATGTGCCGACGCCGGGGCTGATGGACGATCCGAACTTCCGCCGCGGCCTGAAGCGGCTGCCGGCGCGCGACTTTACCTTCAAAACGTGGCTTTATCACCCACAGATCAAGACCCTGACCGAGGTGGCGATGCGGTTGGACCGCCGGCGAGCTTGCCGGCTTGATAAGGGACTGCCCCGATCCTGATCGTAACGAGGAATCAGACATGACCGATCTGCCGAAACATGTGGACATCCACGAGGAAGGACCGCGCGAGGGGTTCCAGATCGAGCCCGGCCCGATCAGCACCGAAAACAAGATAAAATTGATCGAGGCGCTCGCCGAGACCGGCCTGCACCACATCCAGGCCGCCTCGTTCGTCAGTCCGCGCATCGTGCCGGGCTGGGCCGATGCGGAGGACGTCGTCGCCGGCTTCACGCCGAAGGAGGGCGTGCACTACACCGCGCTGTGGTTCAATGCGCGCGGACTCAACCGGGCCCTCGTCTTCCGCAACAAGCTGACGATCACCGGCGCGATCTCGCTGACGGCGTCGGAAGCGTTCACCCGGAAGAACCTGCACCGCAGCCACGCCGAAAACGTCGAGGCGATGAAGAAGCAGACGGCGCTGCATCTCGAAAACGGCGTCGAGGTGCCGCGGATCGGCGTGATGGCGGCGTTCGGCTGCAATTATCAAGGCGACATCGCACCGGCGCAGGTCATCTCGACCCTGGAAGACGGGCTCGCGATTGCCGAGGAGGCCGGCGCCGGCATCAAATATTTCTCGCTGGCCGACACGATGGGCTGGGCGACACCGATGCGCATCGAGCGCGTGCTGGGCGAAGTGCGCAGCCGCTGGCCCGACATGCCGATCTCCTTGCACCTGCACGATACGCGCGGGCTCGCCGTCGCCAACGCGCATGCCGGGCTCAAGATGGGCGTGATCCAGTTCGACTCGACCGTCGGCGGGCTCGGCGGTTGCCCGTTCGCGGGACAACCAAAGGCAGCCGGCAACATCTGCACCGAGGAGCTGGTGCTGCTGTGCGAGGAGATGGGTATCGATACCGGCGTCGATCTGGATGCGCTGATCGAGGTCGGCCACATGGCCGAGGAGATCGTCGATCACCAATTGCCGGGCGAATTGATCCACGCCGGCAGCCTCGACGCCTTCCGCCGCCGCGCCGCGGCCTGATGTCTGCGACGCCGCTTATCGACATAGGAATCCCGGAGTTCATCGCTGAAGGAGGAGACTGATGAAGCCCGAAACGGTAGGCATGTCGTCTGTGCGACTGGCGCGGCTGGACGAAGTGATGAAGCGCCGCTATGTCGACGGCGGCTATCTGCCCGGCATGCTGACCTACGTTTATCGCAAGGGTCAGCTCGTCCATACCGCCATCTGCGGCCGCATGGACATCGAGCGCGGCAAGAAGATGCGCGAGGACGCGATCTTCCGGATCTACTCGATGTCGAAGCCGATCACGGCGGTCGCCTTGATGATGCTGGTCGAAGAGGGCCTGATCGGCCTTGACGACGCCGTCCACAGCCTCATTCCCGGCTGGCAGAACCTCGGCGTCTACGCCAGCGGCACGCCGTCGCTGCTGCCCGACGCGCCGCCCGGCTTTTTGACGACACAAAGCCTGCGGCCGATGAAGGTCATCGACCTCGCGACCCACACCTCCGGTCTGACCTACGGCTTCATGATGCGCACCGCGGTGGACGCCGCCTATCGCAAGGCCAAGGTGACCGACCGCCAGACCGCCGGCGGGCTTCAGGGGATGGTCGACCAGCTGGCTCAAATCCCGCTCGACTTCTCGCCCGGAACGGCCTGGAATTACTCGGTGTCGATCGATGTGCTGGGCTACCTCGTCGAGAAGCTGTCCGGCATCGGCTTCGGCGAGTTCCTGCGCACACGGCTGTTCGAGCCGCTCGGCATGAACGACACCGCGTTCTATGTGCCGCCGGACAAGACCGAACGGCTCACCTCCTGCTATCAGCCGGAAACCAAGGGCGGGCTGAAGCTGCAGGACGACGCCCGGGAGAGCACCTATGCCAAACCGCCGATGCTGGAATCGGGAGGCGGCGGCCTGGTGTCGACGGCGCACGATTATCTGCGCTTCTGCCGCATGATGCTTAACGGCGGCACGCTCGACGGCGTGCAGATCCTCAGCCCCAAGACGGTCGCGCTGTTCAGCCTGAACTACCTGCCGGAAGGCCGGGAGGTGGCCGACATGGCGCTGCCCGGGATGTTCAGCGAAAGCGGGTATGCCGGGGTCGGCTTTTCGCTCGGCTGCGGGGTCAATGTCGATGTCGCCAAAACCCGCCTGCCCGGCTCGCCTGGCGAATATTTCTGGGGCGGCGCGGCCGCGACCGCCTTCTGGATCGATCCCAGGGAAGCGCTGACGGTTGTGTTCATGACCCAGGTGATCGGCAGCCCGGCGCGCCTGACCCTGCGCCGTGACCTGCGCACGCTGGTTTACTCGGCGATGACGGAGTCGTTCGCGTAATCGCCATGGTCGATCCGCATCGGCAGCCATAAACTCAGGGGCGGCGGTGCGTGAATCTGAATGCTTTCCGAGGTTGCCGGAGATCTGAGGCGGCGCGCATCGTAACCTCACCTCGGCAGCTCGTCGGTTGCAGCCATAGCCAACTCGCTTTGGTGCGGGACGACCTGCGCCCGCAGGTGTTTTCCACGCATCCCGGGTGGCCGGGGCGCGCCAAAGGAGGAAGACGATGCCGAATCATGTTTACCCGAGCATGGAAGTTGAAAGCTCTTCGATCCTCAAAAAACTGGCGATAGTCCTCGCACTGATAGCAGGCTTGTCTGCCTGTGTGGGGCCGGCCCCACCATACGGTAACCCCGGATATGGCTACACCGGACCCGCCGTCTATGGCCCCAACAACCCTGTCTACTACGGGCCCGGTTACTACCCCCCGCACACCAGCGAGCACGGCACGGTGCAATACTGACAGATCTTTCTAGGACTGTTCCTCCGATAGCCTTGATTTCCTCAATTTTGGTACAATCGCCGTTCACCGGCCCAAGACCACCATATTGAGCGTTGAGCGCGGGATTCCTGAAAAGCTTTTCGCTGCGAACGACCTCGATCCGAAGGTGGCCAAGCGCACGCGAGCGAGCTGCCGGCGAGCGCGCGATTGCCGCCGGCATCGTTGGGCCTACTGCTCGAATCCATCTTGGCAAAGCTCGATCCGCCGTTGCCCCCGCCGGAGCCGTTGCCGGCGCCAAAAACCGGCGGGCCGGGCTATCGGGCAGCGGCCAGGCGACGGAGACGATGAAGGCTGGTCGCCCCACCACTACCAGAGGGTCGCAGCCAGACCGTTGAATGACCGCCTAAATTATCTGCAACCGATTGATAAAGTTGGTGAGCCCGTCGGGATTCGAACCCGAGACCTACTGATTAAAAGTCAGCTGAAGATGCCCTACGCGGGGTTTATTACAACGAGCGATTATCGCTATGCCAACGGCGAACTCGTACACGTACGAGAATACCTGAGGCATCGCTTCGGACGGTGGGAAACCGTCCGAAGCCACTACCGCAGCTGGCCGAATCCTGACCGACCAAGGTCCAACACGTTAAGGGGACAAGCAAGTACAGGAACCTCGCGCCCCTTCGGGGGCGTTTTTTTGTGCGCCGTATTTTGCGCACGGTTTGGTATTAGGTCGTCAAGGATTCGATCAGATCCTAAATACGAACCGACATGGCCCGGCCGAAAAACGAACATTCAACCCACCTGGTGAAATTCTCTGCTCCCGGCGGATGCGTACGCATGCCTTCAGCGGCTCGCCAGAATGGGGCGCTATGGGAGCGATCTGACGAAAGTCGCGAAAGTACCTTGTCCTCCGTGAGATCGACGATTTGACCCGTGGGAGGCGTTTTGCCAACCAATCCGATCGAACTGCAACGTCAGGGACAGCTACAGTTTAGACGGCGATCTCCCAGAGATCGAACTGGCCGTGCTGCGCGTCCTTGACCGAGCGCAGGATGCCTCGCTTGCGCTGCCAGCGGAGCAGCGCGCCGGTGCGGATTCTTCCGTGGTCCCGTTCTTTCAATCGCCGACGACAGCAATCGCTCAAAACGTCGTCTTATGCGGCCTGGCTGCGACCCGTGGCGCCGGCTGATCCTCGCGCACCCGGAACGCCCCATCGGCAATCTCGACCTTCGATCCGGCGCACCAGCGGGACACGAAGGCCGCGGCTGACGTGGCATCGAGGAAGTAGATCGCGACCGCATCGTTGACGACGCCGCGCAGCCCGGCCGGTGTCACGGCCCAGCCATCGGCGCCGCAGTTCTCGTCAAGCCAGGCGTGCATCGAGGTAAGCCGCGTCCCGAGCCCGCCCGCCGGGACCCCGAGCTTGATCCGGCACGGGAACCGGCGCTCGGCTTCGGTGATCATCAGCTTGGAACTCGCGGCCATTTGGGTTCCGTGTTCGTTCCCAATCCCGAGAACATCGCATGCGAGCCCGCGCCCGTCTAGCCGCTGGGGCGGGCGCCACCATATCTCGGCCATGTGCAACGACTTCGGCAACCGCATCCCGTATGACGACTACCTGCGGGCGTTCAGCCAGACCCGGCTGCCGCTGCGCTGGCCGGAGGCGGCCCCGAACCTTGAGCCTCGCGAAGATATCTGGCCCACCGATCCGGCGCCGGTCATTCGCCGCCGCGAGGATGGTGTCGAGCTTGTGCAGCTCCGGTGGGGCTTCCCGCCGGCACGGCCCAAGGGAGCGCCGGTCATCAATTTTCGCTCGGAAGGTCGGCGGTTCCCGAAAGGCCGATGCCTGATCCCTGCATCGCATTTCTTCGAGTTCACCGGCAGCAAGCCGCCGAAGAGCAAATGGCGGTTCACCAAGGCAGGTGACGATTGGTTTTGTTTCGCCGGATTGTGGCGACCGATGCCCGACGGAGGCGAGGCTTTCACGCTGCTGACGACCGAGCCCGGCCCCGACGTAGCCCCGATCCATGATCGCCAGATGGTCGTCCTCGACCGCGCCGACTGGCTCGCCTGGCTCGACCTCACCCGGCCGGAGCCGGAGCTGCTGCGCGCCCTACCGTCCGGCTCGCTGGCCGTGGAACAAGTCCGCTAGCTCCGCTCCCGTTCGGCGCACGCGTGCCGGAGCGGCGAGGACCTGGCGTCGTCGGCGGGCCGCGATAGGCTTCACCGCGGCCGGCTGCCCCCTGCGCCGCCTGGCCGCCACCCCGTAGCTCGGCTCGCCCGCCTTCGGGGCCGGCAGCTGCTCGGGGCGCTCGGGCGGCGCTTAGGGCTAGCCGTTCGAGCCTGACAGATAAGTCACCCTCCGCCACACCAACTCGCGGCAATCCGCGCCTCGGGGGCTGCGCGGTCCAGTGATTTCGCGGCGATCCCGCGCGGGCGGTAGGCGTTTTCGGTTATTTGCCTTTGGGTTATTTCGCGGCGACCCTTCCCGATCGTCCAGATTATCTTTCTATATCAATCGGTTAATTGGTGAGCCCGTCGGGATTCGAACCCGAGACCTACTGATTAAAAGTCAGTTGCTCTACCGGCTGAGCTACAGGCTCTCGCAGATGGCCCAGATAATGTCTCCAGCCTTTCGGGCTACAGCAAGCGAGGGGCAAAGGGTTTCGATACCTGGAGGATAGCGTTCGGGAACGCCCAGGTAAACGGTGCCGTCGGCGCCACTCGTCGATCGATTTGGTCTCGGCGCTAACGATTTGACGGCGGCCGCAGAATAGGGCGCCGAATTAATTTCGACGAATTTCTGTCAGGCTGCGGTCCTGGCGAGGCGAGCGGCGCGGCGGCGCAGCGCCGCCCAGGCGAGGCGGCGCGCGGCATGGGCGAGACGGCCGTGCGGGGCGAGGCCGGCGGCCTTGCAGATCAGCGCAATGGCGTGGGCGACATGCTGCTCGCGGCAGATCGCATAGGCGCGGCGCGCATAAGCAAGGCGGCAGCGGCGGCGGTCATAAGGCAGGGCGGTCTCGGTGGCGGCGTAATAGGCATAGGCGAGCTCGTCATCTTCGGTTTCGGCGATCCGCCCGAGCGCTATGCGCAGCCGGCGCCAGAACCCGATCCGCTCGTGCTCGAGGCATCGGTCGAGGTTGCGGTAGAACAGCTTGTAATGGCGGATCTCGTCGGCGGCGATATGGCGGCAGATCTCTTTGAGAACCGGTTCGCCGGCCGCGTCGCGCAATGCCGAGTAATACGAGCTGGTCCCGGTTTCGACGATGCAGCGGGCGATCATCTCGCCCGTGCGCGAGCCGCGGCGCGAGGTGTCGCGGTCGAAATCGACCCGATAGCCGGCCTGGAAGCGGGCGAAGGCGGCGGCGAAATCGAAATCGGGGTCGGCGATCGCCGCCCACCGGCCGAGCGCCCGGCCGTGCTGGATCTCCTCCTCGCCCCAGCGGCGCGCGATCGCCTGGAACGCGGGGTCGTCGGCGAAGATCCGGCACAGATGATGCGCATAGGCGCCGCCATTATATTCGACGAGGCTTGCCGCCTTGACGATGCATAGGATCGCGGGGTCGAGCGCGCCTCGGTCGAAGCGGTCCCAATGGATATCATCGAGCGTCCACGCGCCCATGCCAGCCTCCTCCAGCATCACGACGACCCGCGCCTGTTATAATCCCTTGGCCCGAAACTTCCCGGCAGGCGGCGCGCGGTCGGGTGTCGGAGTTTGAAATTTGGCCGCCGCCGGGCGATACCTTGCGACAGAGCCGGGGCGTCGGGCCCGGAGACGGCCGGAGCTGCGGGTGAGCGATGGACAGCCGAACGGAGACGAGAGACGCGGCCGAGGTGGTGCTGGTCCATAGCTCGGATCTGCATGTCGATGAGGGACGCGTGGCGATGGCGCGTGGTGGCGACGGCGCGGCCGGGCTGCGCGCCGTGCTGGCGACCGCGCGAGCATTGCGGGCGGATATCGTGCTGCTGGCCGGCGACACTTTCGAGGGCAGCCATTTGGGTGCGGACATCCTCGACAAGGCCGGCGGCTTGCTGGCCGAGGCGGGGATGCCGGTGGTGATCCTGCCCGGCAACCACGATCCGGCCCTGCCGGCTTCGGTTTTTGTCCGCGGCGGGTTCATGCGGATCCCCAATCTCGCCATTCTGGGCGTCACCCATGACGAGGCCGTGCGGTTTCCGGCCCTCGATCTCGAAATCTGGGGGCATGCGCATCGCGATTATTGCGACATGCTGCCGTTGCGCGGACCACGGGCGCGCTCGACGCGCTGGCAGGTCGCGGTCGGGCACGGGCATTACGAGCCGCCCGAAACCCGCGCCAATCCGCTGCGTCCGTCCTGGGTCTTCGGCGACGAGGAGATCGCGGCGACGGCGGCCGATTATCTGGCGCTCGGCCATTGGGACCGGCCGATGCGGGTCGGCGACACCGCGGTGCCGGCCTATTATTCAGGCTCGCCGGAGCTGGCGCAGACGGTAAATCTGGTGCGGCTGACCGCTTCGGGTGAGGTCCTCGTGCGCCGCGAGGCGCTGGTCCCGCAGCGCTGACCCTGGCTCTTCCCTGCGCGCCCGGCTAATTTCGCCAACGCGATTTCTATGGAGCGGAGTGACCGACATGGCAACGATCGAGCCCTATGCCGCCAAGGACACGTGGGATCCGCCGACCTATGCGCAGGCGGTCAAGGTCAGCGGCGCCCAGACGATCCTCTACATCGCCGGTCAGGTCGCCTATGACAAGAACGGTCACGCCGCCCATCCGCACGATTTCAAGGCGCAGGCGCGCGCCGCGTTGCAGGCATTGAAGGCCCAGGTCGAGGCCGGCGGCGGCACGATGCGCGATATCGTCAAGGTCAACACCTATCTGACCGACATTCGTCACCGGGCGGATTACGGAGCGATCCGCGAGGAATTTTTCGGCAAACGGATGCCCGCTTCCACCCTTGTCGCGGTGGCGGCGCTGGCGCAGCCGGAATTTCTGATCGAGATCGAAGCGGTCGCCGTGCTCTAGGGGCTCTCGAGCGCGGCGATCTCGGCCGGGGTATAGCCGATCTCGGCCAGAAGCTGCCGGGTATGCTCGCCCAGCGCTGCAGCGAAGGGGGCGGCGGCGGCGGCGGCGGCGGAAAGCCGGAAGGGCGGATTGAGCGCCTGGAACGTGCCGCCGCGATCGGCGATTTCGGCGAAAGCCCGGCGGTGCGCGAGCTGCGGGTCGGCCATCGCCTCCTTGACCGTGCGATAGGGCGAGGAGGGCACGCCGTGGCGGTCGAAGATCGCCTGAACCTCGGCAGTCGGATGCTGTTTCGACCACATCTCGAGCTCGTCCACGAGATCGCCCCAATGCCGGCGCCGGTCGGTGTACTGCGCAAAACGCGGATCGCTGATCCAGCCCGGATGGCCGCTGGCAACCGCCAGGTTTTGAAAGGTCCGTTCACTGGCCACCGCAAGCATGATGTAGCCGTCGCGGGTGGCGATCGGGCCGAAAATCGGCCGGCCGGGCGGCGCCACCGCGAACTGCGCGGCCTGGATTTCGCTCAAGGTCAGGCTCAGCATGCTTTCGAGCATCGACACGTCGATCATTTGGCCTTCGCCGGTCGCCTGGCGCTGGTAGAGTGCGGTCACGATCGCGCCGAAGGCGTAGGTGCCGGTCAGCACGTCGGCGATGAAGATCCCGCAGTAATCCGGACGGCGCGGTTCTTCCTGATGGGCGATCTGGGCGAGGTCGTAGCCCGAGGCGGCATGGATCACCGGTGCATAGGCCGGCCGCTCGGCCGATGGCCCGGTCTGCCCGTAGCCCGAGATTGCGCAATAGATAATATCCGGCTTGATCTGCTTCATCGCCGGATAATCGAGGCCGAAGCGGCGCATCACGCCCGGCCGGAAATTCTCGACGGCGACATCGGCGGTGGCGACGAGCCGGCATGCCGCCTCGACTCCGCGCGGCGATTTGAGATCGAGGACAACGCTTTTCTTGCCGGCGTTCAATTGGCCGAAGCTGGTGCTGGCGCCGGCGCGCAACGGCGGGCGGGTGCGCATCATGTCGCCTTCGGGCGCCTCGATCTTGATCACCTCGGCGCCGAGATCGGCGAGCAGCCGCCCGCAATGCGGCCCGGCGATCGTCGTCGTGAAATCGAGCACCCGCAGCCCTCCTAGCGCGCTCCCTGTCACCGTTCATTCTCCAGCGGACAAACCGGCTGTGCAGCGTCCGGACGCGATCGCCGATGTCAAGCCGAAATTGCGCGCTGGCCGGACATCCAGCGCGCGCTGAACAGGGCGACGGGAGATGGTTGCGTTGCGGCGCCGGCTTTAACCAACTCCTGGTCAACGGCTCTCGCCGGGATTAAGCTGTTGCGGCAAAGGACCGGGAAGACCGGTAGACTTGGGGAGGAAGACAGATGCGGCGCCGCGCGCTACTCTTGATTTCGGCGTTGGTGGTTCTCGGTTTGTCGTCTGCGGCAACCGTGCCGGTCCGCGCCGCCGATGCGGAGATCGACCACCTGCTGCAGAGCCCGGTCGGCAAAGACTGGGTCGGCAATGGCGGCAACCTGACCAACCAGCGCTATTCCACCTTGACGCAGATCGACACCACCAATGTGAAGCAGCTCAAGGGCGCCTGGGTCACCCACCTCAAAGGTTCCGGCCTCGGCGGCAAGTATTCGTTAGAGGCGACCCCAATCGTCAAAGACGGGATCATGTATGTGGTCACCGGCAATGACGACGTGTTCGCGCTCGACGCCAAGACCGGCGCCATCCAATGGGAGCGCTGGTCAGGCATCAACCAAAAGCTCACCAGCGTCTGTTGCGGCTGGGACAACCGGGGCGTGGCGATCGGCGAGGGGCGGGTCTTTTTAGGCCAGCTCGACGCCAACGTCGTGGCGCTCGACATCAAGACCGGCAAGGAGGTGTGGAAGACCCAAATCGAGCAGTGGCAGAACGGCTATGGCATCACCAGCGCGCCGCTCTATTACGACGGCATCGTGTATATCGGGATCACCGGCGGCGAATTCGGTGTGCGCGGCCGATTGACCGCACTCGACGCCAAGACCGGCAAGATCCTGTGGCGCTTCTATACCCTGCCCGGGCCGGAAGACGTCGGCGGCGAGACCTGGCCGGCCAGCGGCGATCAATATTCCCATGGCGGAGCGGCGATCTGGAACACGCCTGCACTTGATTCGCAATTGGGGCTCGTCTACTTCGCGGTCGGCAATTGCGGTCCGGATTATGACGGGGCCGCGCGCGCCGGCGACAATTTGTTCTGCACCTCGATCGTCGCGCTGAACGCCAAGACCGGCGAACATGTCTGGCATTTCCAGGAAGTGCATCACGATTTGTGGGACTATGACGCGGCGAGCCCGGTCATCCTGTTCGACACCGTGATCGACGGCCAGCCGCGCAAGGGCATCGCCGAGGCGGGGCGCACCGGCTGGGTCTATATCCTCGACCGCACCAACGGCAAGCCGCTGATCGGCGTCGTCGAGAAGCCGGTGCCGCAGGAGCCGCTGCAACACACCGCGAAGACGCAGCCATACCCGATCGGCGACGCGGTCGTGCCGCACTGCGCCAAGCCGTTGCCCGGTTATGGAAAGGCCGGCTGCATATTTCAGGCTTTCTGGGACACCCCGGTGCTGATCCAGCCCTCGGGGGTCGGCGGCACCAACTGGTCGCCGATGTCGTACAACCCGCAGACCGGCACTTTCTATGTGCCGGCCACGGTCCGGACCAGCGCCTTTGTCCGCTACGACACCAAATACATGAAGGGCCAGCGCTATGACGGCGGCACCCAAGCGGCGCCGATTGGCTCGCCGATGAGCGGCACCTTTACCGCGATCGGCGGCAACACCAACAAGATCGTCTGGCAGAACCAGATGCCCTATCGCATCGGCCAAGGATCGGGCTCGGCGACGACGGCGGGCGGCCTGGTTTTTCACGGCGAACCCGACGGCAATGTCCTCGCCTTCGATGCCAAGACCGGCAAGGAACTGTGGCGGTTCCAGACCGAGTACGGGGCCGACGCGCCGCCGGCTGTCTACGAGGTGGACGGCGAGGAATATGTCGCAATCGCCACCGGCGGCAACCAGAGCATGCTGAGCAAGAACGGCGATGCGGTGTGGGTCTTTTCGCTGAAGGGGCAACTGGGTCCGCAATCGCCGCCGCCGCCGCCGCAGCAAGTCGCCGGCCCGGCGGGCCCGATCATCGAGGGTGTCGATACGGTCAAGATCGGCACTAACAATATGGAGTATGTCTATGCCCCGGGCCGCATCCGGGTGAAGGCGGGCACCACCTTGACCTTCGCCAATGCCGGTGACACGCCGCATACCGCGACCGCGTTCGTAAACGGCAAAGTCGGGAGCTGGGATACCGGAGCCCTGAACCCCGGCCAGTCGAAAAAGATTACCTTCGACCAGCCGGGCACCTACTTTTACATCTGCACCCTGCACCCGTGGATGTACGGCCAGATCATCGTCCAAAAGTAGCCGGGAAAGGACCATGACCCATCCCCCTGCAGAAGATGCATGCTTGCAATGGGCCGGGTTCGGTGCCAAGAGACCGGCCGGCTTCTGAAGGGAGTACTGACATGGCCTTTCGCAATATCCAGGCGGGAATGGCAACCTATCGCGGCCATAATGGCGACCGCGGCGATGCCTATTACGCCCATCCGGCCAATGACGGACCGCATCCGGGCGTGGTCGTGATCCATCACATGCCGGGCTGGGACGAGTGGACCTGCGAGGTCGCCCGCAAATTCGCCCATCACGGCTATGCCGCGGTGGCGCCGAGCCTCTATTTCCGCGTCGGCGACGGCGCGCAGGAAGCGGTCGTCACCAAGGTGCGCGAAAGCGGCGGCGTGCCCGACGAGCAGATGCTCGGCGACGTCACCGGCGCGATCGATTTCCTGCGCTCGCAGCCGCATGCCAGCGCCAAGGTCGGCGTGATCGGTTTCTGTTCCGGCGGGCGCCAGACCTATCTCGTCGCGGCCAAGCTGTCGCACCTGATCCAAGGTGCGGTCGATTGCTGGGGCGGCAACGTCGTCGTCGACGACAAGTCGCGGCTGACCAAAGCCCAGCCGACAGCGCCGATCGAGTTCACCGAGGGGATCAACTGCCCGCTGCTCGGCCTCTTCGGCAACGAAGACCCGAACCCGTCGGCCGACCAGGTCAACCGCACCGAGGCCGAGCTGAAGAAGCACGGCAAGAATTACGAGTTCCATCGCTATGACGGCGCCGGCCACGCCTTCTTCGCCCATTATCGCCCGAACTACCGGGTCGAGCAGGCGGTCGATGGCTGGCACAAGGTCTTTGCCTTTTTTCACAAGAACCTCGGTGCGCCGCGCACCTAGCAGCCGGCCGGGCGGCCGATGATCGACGCCGCGATCGTCGGCCTGGGCCGCTGGGGCAGGACCCTCGTCGAGGCGGTGCAGGGGAAGAGCGGCGGGCTGCGCTTTACCCGCGCGGTCAGCCGCGACCCTGCCCGGCACCGCGAGTTCGCGGCAAAGCACCGGCTCGAGCTCGTCACCGGACTTGACACGGTACTGGCCGATCCTGCCATCGATGCGGTCGTGCTGGCGACGCCGCATTCGCTGCATTGCGAGCAGATCATCGCCGCGGCGGCGGCCGATAAGCACGTTTTCTGCGAAAAGCCGCTGACCTTGACCAAGGAAGAGGCGGCGCGCGCGATCGAGGCCTGCCGGCGGGCCGGGGTGGTGCTCGCCGTCGGTCACGACAAGCGCTGGTTCCCGGCGGTGCAGGAGTTGTTCCGCCTCGCCGCCGCCGGTGAACTGGGCGAGATCGTCCACCTCGAAGGGCATTTCAGCAACGAGGTGGCGGCGACGCAGTTCGGCGAATGGCGGCATTCGCCCGAAGAGTCGCCGGCGGGCGGGTTCACCGGCACCGGCATTCACGTGCTCGACGCGATGATCCACCTGGTCGGACCGGTGCGCCGGGTGGCGACCCTGCTCAAATCGTACAAGCCGCCGCCCGACCCGCTCGACAGCCTTGCGATACTGATCGATTTCGCCGCGGGGACGACCGGCACCTTGGCGATGGTCCGCTCGACGCCGTTGTTCCTGCGGCTGCATGCCTTCGGCCGTCATGCCTCGGCCGAGATGGTCGAGCGCAACGAGCTGATATTGCGAAGGAGCGGCGCTGAGCCGCAGCGTCTGCGGTTTGCGCCGGTCGATACCGTCGCCGCCAATCTCGACGCCTTCGCCGCTGCGGTTGCCGGCCGCACGCCCTACCCGAATACGCCGGCGGAGATGCTGGCGACTGTCGCCGCCTTCGAGGCCATCGCCACCGCTGCCGGATCCGACGGGCGGGTGGTCGAGGTCTAAGTCGGCTATCCGGCCGGGCGTCCGGGCTTGGCGGGCGGGCGCGGATCGGCCAGATTGAGCCGGGCGATCGAACCGAGGACCGCAATGGCAGTCGAAGCCGGGCGCGACTTCATCCGCGACATCATCGAGGCCGACATCGCCGCCGGGCGGGTTCGCGAGGTGGTGACGCGGTTCCCGCCCGAGCCCAACGGCTATCTGCATATCGGCCACGCCAAGGCGATCGCCCTCAATTTCGGCGTGGCGCAGGAATATGGCGGGCGCTGCCATCTGCGCTTCGACGACACCAACCCGGCCAAGGAAGAGCAGGAATATATCGACGCGATCGAGCGCGACCTGCGCTGGCTCGGCTTCGACTGGGGCCGGCACCTCTATCATGCGTCGGATTATTTCGAGCAGCTCTACGGCTGGGCGGAGCAGCTGATCCGCGCCGGCAAAGCCTATGTCGACGATCTGGCGGCCGCGGAGATGCGGGCGATGCGCGGCACCCTGACCGAGCCCGGCCGCGACAGCCCCTATCGCGAGCGCGGCGCGGCCGAAAATCTCGATCTCTTCCGCCGCATGCGCGCCGGCGAGTTCCCGAACGGGGCGCGGGTCCTGCGCGCCAGGATCGACATGGCCGCGGGCAACATCAATCTGCGCGACCCGGTGCTGTATCGCATCGTGCACACGGCGCACCCGCGCACCGGGACCAGATGGTGCATCTATCCGAGCTATGATTTCGCGCACGGCCAGTCGGATGCGATCGAGGGCGTCACCCACTCGTTGTGCACATTGGAATTCGAGGACCACCGTCCGCTCTACGACTGGCTGCTGGACAATCTGCCGGTGCCGTCGCGGCCGCGGCAATACGAGTTTGCCCGGCTCAACATCAACTACACGGTGCTGTCGAAGCGGTTTCTGACCGAGCTGGTCCGCCGCGGTCACGTCAACGGCTGGGACGACCCGCGCATGCCGACCCTGGCCGGGCTGCGGCGACGCGGCGTGCCGGCGGCGGCGATCCGCGACTTTGCCAGCCGGGTCGGCGTCGCGCGCGCCAACAGCCTCGTCGATGTCGCGATGTTCGATCACGCGGTGCGCGAGCATCTGAACAGGATTGCGCCGCGCCGCATGGCGGTGCTGCGCCCGTTGAAGCTCGTCATCGCGAACTATCCCGCAGATGGCGGGGAGATGCTCGACGCCGTCAACAACCCGGAGGACCTGGCGGCCGGCACCCACCCGATCCCGTTCGGGCGCGAGCTTTATGTCGAGCGCGATGATTTCATGGAGGACCCGCCGAAGAATTTCTTTCGGCTCGCGCCGGGGCGCGAGGTGCGGCTGCGCTACGCCTATTTCGTCACCTGCCGCGAGGTCGTGAAGAACAATGCCGGCGAGGCCGTCGAGCTGATCTGCACCTACGATCCCGCGACCCGCGGCGGCAACGCGCCCGACGGCCGCAAGGTGCGCGCCACGTTGCACTGGGTTTCGGCGCGGCACGCGCTGCCGGCCGAGATCCGCCTCTACAACCCGCTCTTCACCCGTCCCGATCCGGGCGCCGGCGGCGATTTCTTCGCCGATCTGAACCCGAACTCGCTCGAAACCTTGACCGACGCCCGTGTCGAACCGGCGCTGACCGAAGCTGCGATCGGCGCGCCGGTGCAGTTCGAGCGGCAGGGCTATTTCTGTCTCGACCCCGACGCGCGGCCGGACCGTCTCGTCTTCAACCGCACCGTCGGCCTGCGCGACAGCTGGGCCAGGATGCAAGCAAGCGCATGAGTGTTGAGACGATTTGGAGATCGTGAACCATCACCGACGGGTTCCCGTAAGAGGGCGTCAAAACGGATCGGGGGCAGGGAAATGGCAAGGCTGACGGGCAGGGTGGCGCTGATCACCGGCGCCGCGGGCGGGCAGGGGACGGCGGAAGCAGAATTGTTCGTGCGCGAGGAGGCGGCGGTCGTGCTGACCGACATCGACGCCGCGGCCGGCGAGGCATTGGCGCGGCGGCTGGCCGGCGCGGGCGCCAAGGCATTGTTCCTGCGCCAGGACGCGGCCGACGAGGCATCGTGGCGGGAGGTCGTCGCGGCCGCGCTGGCGCAGTTCGGTGGGCTCCACATCCTGGTCAACAATGCCGGCACAATCGCGCGACAAGGCATCGCCGATACCACGGTCGAGGCGTGGAACCGCACGATCGCCGTCAACCTCACCGGGCCGATGCTCGGCATGAAGCATTGCGCGCCGGCGATCCGCGACAGCGGCGGCGGCTCGATCGTCAACATTTCCTCGACCGCCGGGCTGACCGCGCACGACGATGCCGCCTATACCGCCAGCAAATGGGGGCTGCGCGGCCTGACCAAGACCGCGGTATTGCAGTTCTCGCCGTGGAACATCCGGGTCAACTCGATCCATCCGGGGCAGATCGCCGACACCGGCTTTTTCCGCAGCGGCGGCGAAGCCTTTGCCCATGCCGCCCGTGCCGCGATCCCGCTGCACCGCCAGGGCACGCCGCAGGAATGCGCCGAGCTGGTGCTGTTCCTGGCCTCGGACGAATCAAGCTTTATCAGCGGCGCCGAGATCGCCATCGATGGCGGCTACATCGCCGCCGGCCTTGCCAGCCTCAGAAGTCGCGTCCGCGAAGATTACGAAGCGGGAAGGAATTAAGAGGATCTAAATCTTACTCGCCGTAGACGTGGTTCCCGCGAGGGATCGGCGCCAGAACCGTTCCGGGCTATACGGCCCGCCGTCCTATTACCCCGCCCTCCTCCATGAGGAACGAAAACGGCGCGGTCAGCCGGCGAAAGCAGAAAAGATTTCGGCGAGCGCGGTCAGCTGGTTGCCGTTGAGCGAGTTGGGGACGAGGACCGGGGTGTTGACGCCGGCGGCGTACCAGGCGGCGAGCTGGTCGCGGACTTTTGTCGGCGGGGCCGTAGAGCGTGTTGTCGGCGATCCAGCGATCGGTCAGGTAGCGCGGGATGTCGTCGCGGCGGTTGTCGGCGATGGCCTTTTCGATCGCCGCCATTTCTTCGCCATAGCCGGCTTCCTTCCAATAGTTGCGGTAGTTCGGCAGCATCGTGTAGCGGATCAGCCGATGGCGGTGCAGCGCAATCGCCGCGTTCTCGTCGTCAGAAATGCAGATCGGCAGCATGTTGCCGACCAGGAAATCGGCGTCGGCGCGCTTGGCCGGCGGGACGGCGGACAGCGAATCCGCCATGTGCGACAGGCTGGCATTGGCAAACAGCACGCCCTGGGCGATCTCGGCAGCAAGCGCCACCATCCGCTTGCGCAGGGCGGCGAGCACGATCGGCGGCAACGCACCGATCCCTTCATGAGATTTGAGCTTCTCGACAAAAGCGCGGGTGTCGGCCAGCGGCTTGCCGACCGTGATCCCGAGCCGCTGATGCGTCGGCCCGTGCGCGACCCCGATGCCGAAGCGAAAGCGGCCGCCCGATACCTCATGGATATAGGCCGTGCCGGTCGCGAATTCTTCGGGCGTCTGGGCATAGATCGGAGCGATCGCAGTGCCGAACCGGATCCGCTCGGTGGCGAGCGCCAAACCCGTGCATTGCGCCAAATTGCCGTAGCGGCTCGGCATGTAGATGCCGGCAAAGCCGCGCCGCTCGATGTCGCGGGCGATGTCGAGCGTCTGGCGCCGCCGCCCCGGCACGGCGACGAGACTGATAGCAGGGAGGGATTGCGGCATTCGCGACGCTCCGTGTCTGTCAACCGGCCGGGCAGCCTATGCGGCGCTGTGCCCCTGCGCAATTGGCCCGCGGCGGCCGGCTGCGTCTATCTCAGTGGGCTGGGCCGATCGCCGCGAAGCCAGGTTCGGGATCAGCATCGGCATCGCACCGACTATCTCCCGCCGCCATCGCCGCCGGCCGCGGATTGCCGTGGTTGCCCGGCTTGCCGGCGCAGCAGGATCAGAACTCGCCGCTGCGATACGCTTCGTCGAGACGCCCGGCATCGTCTTCGGAGGGTTCGTCCCAGGCGTCGCCGCGGCGGCGCAGCGCGCCGGTGAAATCAGGCGGACGCTTTTCGTTGAAGGCGCGGCGCCCCTCCTCGCCATCCGCCGTCGTTTGGATCAAGAGCGAGTTGATCAGGTTCTGGACATGCCAGGCCTGGTCGGTCGGCAGGTCGCCAAAGCGGATGACGAACTCCTTCATCATGCGCACCGCCACCGGCGGCAGGGTAACAATGTGGCGGGCGATTTTTTCCGCCCGTTCCATCAGTTGCGCATGCGGCACGACTTCGTTGACGAGGCCGATCCGCAACGCCTCGTCGGCATCGACCGGCTCGTCGGTCAGCAGCATCTTCATCGCGTCGATGTAGCGCAGCTGGCGCACCAGCAGGCTGGCACCCGGCCCGTGACCGAGCCAGCCCTGCGTCGTCAGCGCGAATTTGAACCGCGCATGCTCGCGGCTGGCGATGCGGATATCGGTCGACGACAGCAATATGTAGAGCCCCGCCCCCGCCGCCCAGCCGTTGACCGCGGCGATGACCGGCTTCCACACCCGCGGGTAATGGTCGCCCATCCGCCCGTCGACGCCGGTCTTCTGACCATGCACCGTGCCGGCGAGCGGCCAGAAGATGCGCCGGGTGCGCAGATATTCGCGCTCTTCCTCGGTGATGTTCTCGGCGCGGCGCCAGATTGTGCCCGCCGCAGAAATGCCGGTCGCCGGCGCCGGTCAGGATCGCGCAGCGGATCGTGCGATCCTCCCAGAGATCGACCCAGGCCGCCGAAATCGCGTCCGATGTCGGCTTATCGAGAATGTTCGCCTTGGCGGGATTGTTCAGCGTGATATAGGCGACTCCGTCGCGTTTTTCGTAATCGATGGCCAAGCCGATCTCCTGCGTTGGAGTACCGCAAAGCGGGCGCTCGCCATTCTAATGCATCTCGACCGCCGGCCGCGGGAAACATCTCGGCCGCTTGGCCTCGGCCCCGGCGCACGGCACTATCGGTGCGCGGCCAACAGACGGTGGAGATTGCGGGTGAGCGGGCTTCTCGGGCAGATCTTTCGCCAGGCGCGCACTTTCTCGCATTGGCAGGCGCGACCGGTTTCGGAGCGCTTGGTCGAGGCGGCGTTCGAACTGGCGTGCCTCGGCCCGACCAGCGCCAATTGCCAGCCCTGGCGTCTGGTCCTGGTGCGCAGCCCGCACGCCAAGGAGCGCCTGCTGCCCTGCGTCTCGTCGGGCAATTATGAAAAGGTGCGGACGGCACCGGTCACCGCGATCGTCGCTTATGACCGGGAATTCTTCGAGCTGCTGCCGCGGCTGTACCCGCACGCCGGCGCGCGCGGGTGGTTTACCGCGGATTCTGCGCTGGCCGAGGAGACCGCCTTGCGCAATTCGTCGCTGCAAGGCGCCTATTTCATCCTGGCGCTGCGCACCCAAGGGCTCGATTGCGGGCCGATGTCCGGCTTCGACCCCGGCAAGCTCGATGCCGCGTTCTTCCCGGATCGGCGATGGCACGCGAATTTTCTGCTCAACATCGGCTATGGCGACCGCTCGCGGCTGCACCCGCGCCTGCCGCGCCTCGGTTTCGACGAAGTCGCGCGCTGGGAATAGCCCTGCACGGACGAAGCCCGCCCAATGCCGGCGCTTCTGGCCGGCGGTCTTTCCGGCTACTCTGCGATCGATTTTGAGCGAACCGCGAGGAGGGGAGGAATGGCCGACGACATCGCCGCTGCGGGTGCCGGCTTGGCGCCGATTGTCGAGGTCGCCGCCGGCAAATTGCGCGGTGCGCACGGCGCCGGCATCTATTCGTTCAAGGGCGTGCCTTATGGCGCCTCGACCGCCTGCCGCAACCGCTTCATGCCGCCCCGGCCGCCGCAACCTTGGGCCGGGGTGCGTGATGCACTCGCTTATGGCGACCGCGCGTGGCAGTTGCCCAATCGGCCGAAGCGGCGCGCGGTGCTCGAAACCCTGCTCGGGCCAGCCGATACGATGCCGGAGAGCGAAGACTGCCTGACGCTCAATCTGTGGACGCCGGGTCTCAGCGACGGCGGCAGGCGACCGGTCATGGTATGGCTGCACGGCGGTGCCTTCGCTTACGGCTCGGGCAATCGCGCGGTCACTGACGGCGCCAATCTGGCGCGCCGCGGCGATGTCGTCGTGGTCAATGTCAACCATCGCCTCAACATTCTCGGCTTTCTCCATCTCGCTGACATCGGCGGTGCGGACTGGGCGCATTCGGGTAATGCCGGGATGCTCGACACTGTCGCGGCGCTGCGCTGGGTGCGGGACAACATCTCTGCATTTGGCGGCGATCCCGGCAACGTGACGATCTTCGGCGAGTCGGGTGGCGGCGGCAAGGTCAGCGTCTTGCTGGCGATGCCGCCGGCGCGGGGCCTGTTCCACCGCGCGATCATCCAGAGCGGCGCCGCGATCCGCGTCTCGACGCGCGAGCGGGCACACGCGCTCGCCGAGGCGGTGCTGAAAGAACTCGGCCTGGGCGCCGGCGAATGCGAGCGATTGCAGGACCTGCCGGCCGAACGGGTGTTGGCGGCGATCACGCCGGCGGCGCGCCTCGTCGGCCGAACCCGCTGGCCGTTGCTCGACCGCTACGATTTCGGCCCGGTGGTCGACGGCGGCGACCTGCCGGCGCACCCGGCCGAACCCGACGCGCCGGCGATCGCCGACGAGATTCCGCTGATGGTCGGCGGCACCCGATACGAGAGCGCCTTCTTCCTCGCCGACGACGAAGCGGTGTGGAGCGGCACGTTGAGCGAGGCTGATTTGCGCAAGCGCGTGGCGGCGACGGCCGGCGCCGAGACCGACGCATTGCTCGCCGCCTATCGCGCCGCGATGCCTCAGGCGCGCCCGGCCGACCTTCTGATCGCGGCATTGACCGGCTCGAATTTCTGGATCCGCACGGTGCTGCTGGCCGAACGCTATGCCGCGCGGCGCCGGGCCGCGGTCTATATGTATTCGCTCGACTGGCAGAGCCCGGCGCATGATGGCCGGATGAAGGCGCATCACGCGATGGACCTGCCCTTTGTCTTCGACAATACCGATGTGCCGGACACGACCGCCGGCGCGCCCGATGCCCGCGAGTTGGCGGCGCGGATTTCCGCAACCTGGATCGCCTTTGCCCGCAACGGCAGCCCCGACAACCCCGCGATCCCCACCTGGCCCGCCTACACGACGAAGGACCGCGCCGCGATGGTCTTCGACAATGACTGCCGCATCGCCCACGACCCCGACCGCGAGGCGCGCCTGCTATGGACCCGCGTCGTCCAAGGCTGAGGGATAAGCGCCCACTTATGCATGCCGCGGCGACTGCGGCCGGGCTCACCGATCACGCCAGGGCCGATCTGACCGACACTCGTCCGGCGCCGGCACTTACCCGGTAGACGAGTTCTTTCTCTCCCAGTAGCCGGCCGCGGCAGGAAAAACCGATTGGCAGCGCGTCGCCTGGGGCATGCCGTCCAACGTGTCCGCGGCGGCGCGCCAGACGGCGTAGTGGGGTGCTGCCCGATGCGCCTCCAATGCAGCCTCGTCCCGGTAGACTTCGTAGAAGTAGTAGACGTTCTGGTCCTGCGCGTCCTGAAGCACGTTGAAACGCAGACAGCCTGCCTCGTCGCGTTCGGAGCCGAGGGCATCGACCTCGATCGCCTTCAGGAAGCGTTCGCGCTCCTCCGGCTTCACCCGGACCTTTACCCACATCGCCAGCATCCCGCGTCCTTTCTGTCAGAAAGTCGAACCAACCGGGCGCCTCGCGCTTTGGCACGCGCCGCACCCGCACGCGGATTTTACGTGAAGGTCGAGGCCGTAGGAACGGTTACCGCATGGTCGGAGGCCAAATGCGGGAGACCGTCCCCCGGAAAGCCGTCATAAATCCCGCATAGAGCTGCAGAACTTCAAAGTGCGCGTTTCAGACTTCACGATCCCTTCGAAAAAATTTGGTATAATGGAGTTTATGCGGCGTTGACGAAACCAGAATGACGCGCCAGATGGCTTCAAAGGCGCGTTTCGTCGTCCAAGAAATCCTGCAACTCTGACGAAGAAGGCTCGAGTTCCGCCCGCGTCTTGCCTCTTTTTTTCATCTCATCCGCATAAAGCATTTCAACAAGAATCCCAAAATCTCCGAATAATGTAGTGTCACCGCCCTCAGATGCCCGCTCAGCCGCAATATAGTCTTTGCATGCGCCCCACCATCTTATTGCGTAGTAACTGAACGTGTCCCAAACCATCTCGCGATCTATGTAGTCGCGGCGTACAAGCATCCCAAGATCTTCAAAAAAGTCGGGTACACGCTCGTTGATTTCGTCATGTGCGGCACCGGCTTTGAATTGTTGAGCAAGTAGTTTTCGCTCATGCAGTAGAGGGCCGTCAAACTGCTTTCGCATCTCTAGAAAAAACTGGACACGCAGTTGTTCTCTTGCAACCGACAATTGCCCTTCGAGTTGTTCCTTTGCGACCGATAATTGGGCGTCGATCTGCCGTCGCCCTAGTCGCCGTGTCACTATCACCAAACCCCATGTGACGAACACTAGGGCCCACGTCCCGACCGCGACAACAAGTTCAGCGATTTGGCCGCACTCCATGATCGCTCACGTAAGCAGCGCCGTCAGATTTTCCACATCAGCGTTGTCTGCTCCGCACGCCCGCTCGGGTGTCATAATTCAAGATATCTGCACAGGAAATTGACCGTTGAAAACAAAGGGCTTTTCCGTTGCGCAAGATTAGGTGCGAAATGGCGAGAGCCTTCGGAGAGCGAGACCAGCAGCCGGTGCCGTGGCGGTCAGAAGCCGCCGGGGGCAAAGAAGCGGTTTTCGGGGCGGGGGAGGCCGAGGTTTTCACGCAGGGTTTTGCCTTCGTATTCGCGGCGGAACAGGCTGCGGCGCTGGAGTTCGGGGACGACCTGGTTGACGAAGTCGTCGAGGCCACCGGGGACGTAGGGGAACATGATGTTGAAGCCGTCGCAGGCGTCGCCATCGAGCCATTCCTCCATCTGGTCGGCGATCATCGAGGGCGTGCCGACCAAGGCCAGCCCGCCGTAGCTGCCGGCGATCCGCGCCAATTCGCGCACCGTCAGATTATCGCGCCGGGCGCGTGCGATGACCCGCTCCCGGCCGCTCTTGCTGGCGTTCGATTCCGGAATGTCGGGCAACGGCCCGTCGAGGTCGAAGCCCGACGCATCGTGGCCGAGGGCGATCGACAACGAGGCCAGGCCGCTGTCGGGATGGACGAGGCTGTCGAGCAATGCCCGCTTTTGGCGCGCCTCGGCCGCGGTGTCGCCGACCACGACCAGCGCGCCGGGCATGATTTTCATATGCTCGGGGTTTCGCCCGAGTTGTGCCATCCGCCCTTTGACATCGGCATAAAAGGCTTGCGCATCGGCCAAGCGGCCGCCGCTGGCGAAGATGACCTCAGCGGTTTCGGCGGCGAGCTGGCGCCCGGCGTCGGACGCGCCGGCCTGGACGATGACCGGCCAGCCCTGGACCGGCCGGGCGATGTTGAGCGGGCCCCGCACCGACAGGAATTCGCCTATGTGGTCGAGCAGGTGCAGCCGCTCGGGGTCGAAATAGATGCCGCTCTCGACATCGCGGATAAAGGCGTCGTCGGCCCAGCTGTCCCACAACCCGGTGACGACATCGAAGAACTCGCGGGCGCGGCGATAGCGCTCGCCATGCTCCATATGCTCGGTCAGGCCGAAATTGAGCGCCGAATCGGGGTTCGAGGTGGTGACTAAATTCCAGGCGGCACGCCCGCCGCTGATGTGATCGAGCGAGGCAAAGCGGCGGGCGATCAGATAGGGCGGCTCGAATGTGGTGGAGGCGGTGGCGATCAGGCCGAGATGCTCGGTCACCATTGCGAGCGCCGGCAGCAGGGTCAGCGGATCAAACGAAGTGACCGTGGCGCTGCGCTTCAATGCCGCCATGGGCATGTTCAGCACCGAGAGATGGTCGGCCATGAAGAACGCGTCGAAGCGGCCGCGCTCCAGGGTCTGCGCAAAATGCACGAGGTGCCGCAGGTTGAAGTTGGCGTCGGGATAGGCGCCGGGATAGCGCCACCAGGCGGTGTGGATGCCGACCGGGCGCATGAAGGCGCCGAGATGCAGTTGGCGTGATGCCGTCATCGCGGTTCCTCAGCCGCGGCGCAGGCGATGCCGCGCGGCCATCTCATGCGCTTGCCCCGGTTACGGCCAACTCGCGCGCCGGGCGCAGGAATTCGGGATCGAAGACCTTGGTCGCCATCACCTGGCAGCGGCGGATCAGGCGGATTTCGTCCGGCCCGTAATCGGCGATCGCGCGATGGAGCGTGCCGAGATGGTCCCAGATCAGCAGATCGTTCTCGGTCCACGCGTTGGTGTAGCGGAATTTCATCTGGAGCTGGTGCGCAAACAGGTATTCCAGCATCGCGTCGCTGTCGCGCTCCGGCAGTTCGTTGATGCGCACCGTGAAACCCGGGTTGCAGTACAGCACCTTGCGGCCGGTGATCGGATGGGTCAGGAACACCGGGTGCACGACCGGCGGCCGGCGACGGCGCTGCTCGTCGGTCATCGGCGGTCGCGGGCTCGCCCGGTCGCGGCGCATGTGTTCCCAGAACTTTTCGATGTTGTGGGTGGCGGTCATGCCGTCGAGCCGGGTCTTGATCCCGGCCGGCAGGCCCTCGTAGGCGGCGTGCATGTTGGCGAATTCGGTGCCGCCGAGCGGCTTGCCGTCGCGCCGCGGGATGCGGATGCCGTAGAGCACGTTCACGAAGCCGGGCACCTCGCGATAGGTCATGTCGGTGTGCCAGTCCTGCCCGGCATCCGGGCTGCCGATGTATTTGCCGTTTTCCTTGAGGTTCGACAGGATGTCGATCTCCGGATAGTCGCGCGTGCGGTCGAGATCGCGGGTGGCGCTGCCCTGGATCTCGCCGAACCGCTCGGAAAAGCGCTTCAGCGCGCCGAGATCGAGATGCTGGTCGGGAAAGCGCAGCACCCCGTGCGCGCCGAGCGCCCGCAGGATCTGCCCGAAATCACGCTCGCCGAGCGGTTGCGCGAGGTCGATGCCGTGAACCGTGGCACCCAGCACCGCACCCGTCGGTTCGATCGTCAACATCGGGTTCCTCCTCCTGCCGTCATGTCGGCCATGATAGCCCGCCTTCGGCGCCGGGAGTAGCGCGGCCGGGGCCGGCGCCCTTGAAGCCATGCCCGCTCGACGTTTATCCTCGACGCGACGACGGGAACCTGACTGCGTTGATTTGAGATCGATCAACCGCGGGAACTCCGCAAACCGGCAAAGGAAGGCGATGTCATGGCGACCGACCGGAGGAACGACCAGCAATCTTACGTGTATCTGGGCCTGGCCGGCGAAACCGGGCGCGGCCGGGTGGTGCATTCCGGCCTCTTCCGCATGGCCGACGGCAGCAACGAATGGGAACCGCTGCAGCGCGGCCTGCCCGAGATGCCGGCGGTGCGCGCCCTGGCGGTGCATCCGCTGAAGCCCGAGATCGTTTACGCCGGCACGCAAGCCGGCCCCTATCGCAGCGCCGACCATGGCGAGCATTGGGACAAGGTCGATCTGCCCGATCACGGCCTGCCGGTCTGGTCGGTGCTGTTTCATCCGCATGATCCCGATGTGATCCTGGTCGGCTACGAGAATTGCGAGATCTATCGCAGCGACGATGCCGGCGAGCGCTGGACCCGCCTGCCGGTCAGCGTGCGCTTTCCCGAGATCACCACCGCGCCGGGCGCCAACCCGGCAAAGCGGGTGCTGAAGATGGACGCCAGCGCCGCCGAGCCCGACCTGCTCTATGCCGCCGTCGAGGTCGGCGGCACGCTGCGCTCCACCGACGGCGGCGAGCATTGGGAGAATCTGAGCCACGGCCAATACGTCAACGACGACCCGGTCGATATGCACGGTGTGCTGGTCAGCCGCTGGCGGCCGGGCACGGTTTTCGGCATCGGCCGCGCCGGCATGTTCGCCAGCGCCGATGACGGCGAGCACTGGCGGCATGTGCCGCTGGAGCCGCTCAACACCAAGGGGCAGATCTACTGCCGCGACATCCGCGAGGTGCCGGGCACTCCGCGCAAGCTGTGGGTGGCGGCGGGCGGCAGCTTCCAGAGCGAGGTCGGGGTGCTGCTGCACAGCCCCGACGGCGGCGACAGCTGGGCGCGGGTCGATATGGGATTGCGGCCGCAGCACACGATGTTCGCGCTGGCCTTCGACGAGCGCCGGCCGGCCCATATGTCGTGCGCGACCAATGGCGGCGAAGTCTACAGCAGCCTGGACGGCGGCGAGAGCTGGACCACCTGTCCCTCGCCGCCGGGCGGCACCCAGGTCTACGCCCTCGCACGCGGCTGAGCGCGGCCGGCGGCGGGCCCGGAGATCCGGCTCCGCCGCGCCGCGCCGCTCGACGCAAAGGTCAGCCGTTGCGCAGCCACGCCGGATCCAGCGGCGGAAATCGGCCGGGGTCGGTGCTGAGCCGGCGATAGCCCCAATCGCCGCGGATTTCCTCCGCGAGCCTTGTGTGCAAGGCAAAACTGCGCCGGGCGAGGGCGTGCGAGCGGCGTCCCGTCGCACCAGTCGAGGGCGAGAAAGCCGCCGGATTTGCCGGAAGCCGCGCAAGCCAGGCCGGTTTGTTCGATGACGGTCGCCTCGATCCCGCGGCGGCTCAGAAAATACGCGATCGAGGCGCCGATGACGCGCCTCCGCAAATCAGCACGCGCATGGCCTCGCCTGTTTTGTTCCGTGCGGCTATAGAGTGGGCACCTCGGGGGCAAAAAGCACAATCGCTCGCGGTATCGCATCATGCCCTCCTGAAGCATCATGTTTCGATAAGGTCTTCCGACACCTGCAGGCGAGGCACCGATGCGACCCGTCCCTTTGATTGTGAACGGCAGCGCTGTCAGCGTAACCGCTGACGGGGATACGCCGCTGCTTGATGTTCTCCGCAATCATCTCGGCCTCAGCGGAACGAAATTCGGCTGCGGCCTCGAGCAATGCGGCTGCTGCATGGTGCTCGTCGACGGGAACCCGGAGAAATCCTGCGGAAAACCGCTGTCGGCGGTCGCCGGCAGGCAAATCGTTACGATCGAAGGGTTGGGCACGCCGGACCGGCCGCACCCGCTCCAGCAGGCCTTTCTCGCCGAGCAGGCCGGACAGTGCGGCTATTGCCTCGCCGGCATCCTGATCTCGGCCAAGGCCCTGCTCGACCGGAACCCGTCGCCGTCGCGGCGCGAGATCGCGGCGGCGCTCGACGACCATATCTGCCGCTGCGGCTCGCACAGCCGCATCCTGCGCGCCGTCGAACATGCCGCCGGACTGAGGCGGGACGGGCAACTGCAAGAAGGAATCTCCCGATGAGCGCAGCCGCAGCTAGCCCCTTGCCGCCGCTGCTCGCGGCCAATCCGCGCCTCGACCAGTGGGTCGGGTTTCAAGAACCGGGCCGCGTCACGGTCTCGACCGGCCGGGTCGAAATCGGTCAGGGCGTCCTGACCGC
This sequence comes from uncultured Alphaproteobacteria bacterium, assembly GCA_963814865.1. Taxonomy (GTDB): domain Bacteria; phylum Pseudomonadota; class Alphaproteobacteria; order ATCC43930; family CGMCC-115725; genus AP-15. The sequence goes on from CAWFEN010000014.1 coordinate 624,368, forward strand.
GATGCGGCAGATCGCGGCTGACGAACTCGAGGTGGCGCTCGAGCGCATCGCACTGCAATCGGGCGACACCGATCTGACCCCGAACGAGGGCTATACCGCGGGCAGCCAGTCGATCCAGTTCGGCGGCGTCGCCTTGCGTTTGGCCTGCGCCGAGGTGCGCGCCCGCTTCCTCGATCAGGCCGCGGCCCGGCTCGGCTGTCCCCCTGCCGAGCTGGCGGTGCGCGACGGCTCGATCACCCATCGCGGCGTTTCGACCGGCCACGATTACTGGTCGCTCGCCGGCACGGTCGACCTCGCGCGCCACGCCACCGGGCGGGCGCCGATCAAACGCGCGGCCGAGCACCGAATTATCGGCGATAACGCGCCGCGCGTCGATCTCGCCGCCAAGGTGTTCGGCCTGCCGGCCTTCATTCACGACATGACGATCGACGGCATGATGCATGCGCGCGTCGTGCGCCAGCCGCGCCGCGGCGCGACGATCGCCGGCATCGACGAAGCGGCCATTCGGCGCGCTGCCAAGGGGCCGATCGAGATCGTCCGCGACGGCAATTTCATCGCCATCCTCGGCAATGACGAAACGGTGGTCGATGCCGCGGCGGCGGTCGCCTCGAGCCACGTCACCTGGGACGGCATCGATCCGATCAACCCGTATCAGGAGGAGGCACGCTGGCTGCAGCAGCAGCCGACGATCGACCAGTCGCTCGGCCCGCCGCCTGCCGCCGGCACCCCGGCAGCGCGACGGCGCGAGGCGAGCTTTACCCGGATGCACCTGGCGCACGCCTCGATCGGCCCGTCCTGCGGGCTGGCCGTCTGGCGCGGCGGGCGGCTCGAAGTGTGGACGCACTCGCAGGGCGTCTATCCGCTGCGCGCGGCGCTCGCCCGCACGTTGCAGCTCGATCCGGCGGCGATTTTGGTGCACCACGCGCAGGGGCCGGGCTGCTACGGCCATAACGGCGCGGACGATGCGGCGGCCGATGCGGCAATCATCGCCATGCGCCGGCCGGGCGTGCCGGTCCGGGTACGTTGGCGGCGCGAAGAGGAGTTCGGCTTCGAGCCGGTCAGCCCGGCGATGGTGGTGTCGGTGCAGGCGGCGCTCGACGCGACGGGCCGGCCCGCCGACTGGACCACAGAAATCTGGAGCGGACGGCACGGCAGCCGTCCGGGCGGCGGCGGCAACCTGCTCGCCGCCGAGGCATTGCCCAACCCACCGCCACCGCCGCCGGCCAACGAGGGGCCGGGGCCACCCGGCGCCGGCACCCGCAACGGCGAGCCGCTCTACGATTTCGCGGCAAAGCGCATCGTCCATCACCTGATCGCCGAGACCCCTGTGCGCACCTCCTCGCTGCGCGGCCTCGGCGCGACCGTCAACGTGTTCGCGATCGAGTCGTTCGTCGACGAGCTGGCAGCCGAGGCTGGCATCGACCCGGTGGCCTACCGGCTGTCACTGCTGGGCGATCCGCGGGCGCGGGCGGTCGTCGAAAAAGTCGCGGCGATGAGCGCCTGGCAGGCGGGCACACCGGGCGGCCTCGGCCATGGCCGAGGCATCGGTTTCGCCCGCTATAAGAACATGGCTGCCTATGCCGCAATCGTCGCCGAAGTCGCGATCGATCAGAGCATCCGGGTCGAGCGTATCTGGTGCGCCGCCGACGCCGGTCTCGTCGTCAACCCGGACGGCGCGATCAACCAGCTCGAAGGCGGCATCGTGCAGGGGGTCAGCTGGGCGCTGAAGGAAGGGGTGCGGCTCGATGCCGCCGGCATCAGCTCGCGCGACTGGGAGAGCTATCCGGTATTGCGGTTCAGCGAGGTGCCGGAGATCGCCGTCGAACTGATCGATCCGCGCACCGACAGCCCGCCGCTTGGCGTCGGCGAGGCGAGCGGCGGGCCGACCGTCGCGGCGATCGGCAACGCCGTCGCCCACGCCCTCGGCGCCCGCCTCCGCGACCTGCCGATGACCCGCGACCGCGTCATGGCGGCCCTCCTGAGGGAATGACCCGCAACAACCTCGATGCCGCTCTGATCGATCGGGAAGCCGGTCTCTCAGCCTGGACCAGGCAGTCCGTAATAATGCTGTATAGGTCTATGCCTCACGCGTAGCTGAGGCGGCTTCCGCGGCCCTGTCGCTACAGCCCGAGATAGAATTTGCGGACGAGCTCGTTGTTGTTGAGGGCTTCGGCGGAATGGCCCTCGAAGGCGATCTTGCCGTGGACGATGACATAGCCGCGATCGGCGATGCGGACGGCCTGGTTGAAGTTCTGCTCGGCCATCAGCACGGTCAGCTGGAAGCGCTCCTTCAATTCCTGGATCTTTTCGATGGTGCGCTTGACCAGCACCGGCGCAAGCCCGACCGAAGGCTCGTCGATCAGCAGGATCTTCGGCGCCGACATCAGCGCGCGCGCCAGGGCCAACATCTGCTGCTCGCCGCCGCTCATGCTGCCGGCGAGCTGGCGGCGCCGCTCGCGCAGCGCCGGAAAGGTGGCATAGGACGATTCGAGATTGCGCCCGATCTCGGCGCGCGCGGTCGGCCGGAAGGCGCCGAGGAGCAAATTCTCCTCGACCGTCAGCTTGGGAAAAAGCCGCCGTCCTTCGGGCACCAGGGTGATGCCGAGATCGACGATCTCCTCGGTCGTGCGGCCGACGAGATCCACCCGCCTGCCGTCGATCTCGGCGACGATCGAGCCGGCCATCGGCGGCAGGATGCCCATGATGCATTTCATCAGGGTGCTCTTGCCGTTGCCGTTGGTGCCGAGCAGGACCACGGTCTCGCCCGGCGCCACGCTCAGCGACACGTCCTCGAGCACGCGCACCGCGCCGTAGCCGGCGTCGAGGCCGGTGATCGTAAGGCTACTCGCCAAGATAGGCCCTCTCGACCTCGGGGTTGCGGATTGCCTCCTGCGGCGCGCCGTCGGCGATCTTCTGCCCGGCCACCAGCACCACGAGGCGGGTCGAAAAGCTCATCACCGCGCGCATGATGTGCTCGATCAGGACGATCGTGATGCCGGCTTCGTTGAGGCGGAACAGCACCGCCAGGATCTCCTCGACCTCGGACGGCGACAGCCCGGCCATCGACTCGTCGGCGAACAGCAGCCGCGGCGCGCTGGCGACGGCGCGGGCGAGCTCGAGCTTGCGCATCTCGACCTGGGTCAGGTCGCGCGGCAGCTGGCCGGCCTTGTCGGCGAGCCCGACATCGTCGAGGAGCTGGCGGCAGCGCCCGCCGATCTCGGCCTGGGAGAGCCGCGCCCCGTGCCGCGCATTGACGGCGTAAAGCAGCGGAATGCGCAGATTGTCGACGAGGCTCATCGTGCGGAACGGCTTCGGCAGCTGGAAGCTGCGTGCCAGCCCCAGCCGCGTGCGCCGGTAGGCCGGCAGCCGGTCGATCGGGCGCCCGTCGAAGGTGACGCTGCCGCTGTCGTGGTGCAGCGTGCCGCAGAGACAGTTGACGAGCGTGCTCTTGCCCGAGCCGTTCGGCCCGATCAGCCCGAGCCGCTCGCCGGTCGCGACGGCGAGATCGATGCCGTCGAGCGCGACAAACCCGCCAAAGCGCTTGCCGAGCCCGCTGGCTTCGAGGAGCGGCGGCATCAGCGGCGCCGCTCCCGCCGCCAGCCCCGCACCAGCCCGACGATGCCGTTCGGCGCGACGATCACGAAGGCGATCAGCAGCAGGCCGACGATCAGCAGGTTCAGCGCCGAGGAGATCGTCACGGTGGCGACCTGCTGGATCGTTCCCAGCAGGACGGCGCCGATCACCGGCCCGATCCAGCTGGTCATGCCGCCGATCAGCGGCATCGCGACGCTGTTGACCGCATAGGAAAGGTTGAAGGTCGAAGCCGGGTCGAGATAGGTGACGTAATAGGGCAGCGGCGCCCCCGCCATGCCCATCAGCGCGCCCGAAAGCGTGGTCGCGATCAGCTTGAGCCGCAGGGTCGGCACGCCCGCCGCCTCGGCCGCCTGCTCGTCGTCGCGGATCGCGTTGAACCCGAGGCCGAGCCGCGAGCGCTCGATCGTCCGCGCGATCGCCACCGACACCCAGGCCAGGATCAGCATCAGCGAATAGAGGTATTGGATATAGCCGCCGAAAAACGGCGCCTGCTGCGGCCGGATGACGTAGATGCCGCGCGAGCCGCCGACATAGTCCCAGTTGACGATCAGGGTCTGCGCCACGATCGCCAGGGCCAGGGTGGCGATCGCGAAAAACACGCCTTTCAGCCGCAGGGTCAGATAGCCCATGCCAAAGCCGAGGACACCCGAAACGACGCCGGCGACCAGGATCATCACCGGGATCGGAACCGAGCTCGTCAGGTGCAGCACGACCGAGCTGTAGGCGCCGATGGCGAAGAAAGCGCCGACGCCGAAATTGGTGTAGCCGGTATAGCCGCCGAGGATGTTCCAGGCGGTCGCCAGCACGACGTATTGCAGAACGACATAGCCGGCGAAGAAAAAATACTCGTTCGCCATCAGCCAGCGCGACAGCACCAGCACGGCGGCGGTGAAGGCGAGCGAGGCGAGCCAGAATTTCGCCGGCGCTCATCCCTCAGCGCCCGAGAATGCCGGCCGGCCGGATGGCAAGGGTCAGCAGCAGGAAGCCGAAGGCCACGGCCGGGGCCCAGGAAGGCCCATAAAAGGTCGCGGTCAGGCTCTCGACGACGCCGATCAGCATCGCTCCGGCGACCATGCCCGGAAAACTGGTCATGCCGCCGAGCACGCAGATCGCAAAGATCCGCCCGATATAGTCGCGGCCGATCGACGGCTCGACCGGCTGGATGATGATCAACAAGGCGCCGGCGACCGAGGCGGTGGCGATCGAGATGCCGAAGGCGAGGCGCTTGATCCGGCCTGGGTTGGCCGCCATCAGCTGCAAGGCCAGCCGGTCCTGCGACACGGCGAGGATGGCACGGCCGATAAAGGTGCGCGCGAGAAAAAACTGCAGCGCCGCGATCATCGACAGCGAGACCAGAAACGGGATCAGCATGCGCAGCGGCAGCTCGATAAAGCCGAAATGCAGGCTCGGGACCGATATAGGCCGCCTCGACAAAGCGGTAGTCGACGCCGAATATCAGGATCAGCGCCACTTCGCCGACAAACAACAGGCCGAAAAAGAAGGCGAGGCCCTGGATCGATTCTTCGCCGCGGCGTTCGAAGGCATAATAATAGATCTGATAGACCGCCATCCCGAGCACGAAAAACGCCGGCGCCGCGACCACGCCGATCAGGATCGGGTCGACGCCGAAATTCGCATTGACGATATAGGCGACGAACGAGCCCAGCATGATGAAGGCCGGGTGGGCGATGTTGACGATGTCGAGCATGCCGAAGGAGATCGTCACCCCGACCGTGACCGCGGCATAGAAGCCGCCGAGGAGCAGGCCGGCGACGATGGCATTGACCGCGAGCGAAATCTCCATCTCGGGGTCAGCGGGGGCGCAACGCACAAATGCGCGCGCCCTCGGCGCGTTCGCGACATCGCGGCATGCTCGTTCCCCTCGTCACCGGCGTTTCCTCGCCCCCGGCCCATTAGAACAGCATCGGCGGCGCCTGTTAAGCGGCACAAAGCGCTCGAGTGGCGATGCCGCCCGGGCGCCCGGCGGCGGATAAAAAAAGCGCGGACCGAGGCCCGCGCTTTGGTCGGCATCGATGTCGGGCTCAGTCGCTGTCGTTATCGGCTCTGCCGTACACGCCAATGCATCCCTTCAAGCAGCCGGGAAGAGCGTTGTTCGCCGGATGCGGCACGAACACCCAGTTGTTCGCGGCATTGGCGGCCACCGAATGCGAGCTTCCGGAGACGTGCACGCCCGTCACCGCCGGCACATTGATCGTCGGCACCAGCTGGTCCGCGGTCAGGCTCGTCGCGTCGACGACCCCGAGGATGGCCGCACCCTGGGCCGTGAGCGGGGTGGGGGGCGTCGTGGAAACGGCCTCGGTCGGGGCGAGCTGGCTCTTTGAAGAGCCGGTGTACCAGTGATTGTCAGCCGAATTGTACCAGACTTCGTCCGAGCCTCCCACCCCCGGCACGTAGGCTTGAATCAGGCCGGTCTTTGCGTTGATGACCACCTGATACGGTGTCGCGGTGTGGGTGTCGGTGCCGCTCCACGCCTTGCCCGCCGTATCGAAGACGACGCTGCAGCCGGCCAGCAGGTTCTGGGTCGTCGGATCGAGGGAGAGACCGGCCGGCTGGCAAAGATACACCGGAAATTCCTCCACGATTTTGAAGGTCTTCGGACTGAGGCTGATGACCAGGCCATTCGGTCCCAACCCCGGGTTCGCCGCGTCGCCGATTTGCGGGATCGATTGGTAGAACAGGCCGGTGCCCGGATCCCATACCGCCTGCTCGGCGCCATTGGTGGCAAAGGTATAGATGATCTTGGTGCCGAGCGTCATCTTGCAACCCGCAGTGACGCTGATGAAGGTGGCAAACGGGATTGTCTCGGCGTTGTTCGCTACCAGCAGCAATCCATCCTTCGGGTCGAAGGCCATTTCATCCGCGCGAAACGAACCGCCCGTTTTGACGTCGCTGACCTGCTTGCCGCTGGGAACCATGAAGGAGACCACGCGGCTGGGGCCGTCACCGGCGAAGAGACAATTTCCCCCGGCCACGACGCCATTGGGACCGGAGGTGCTGTTGTTCCCGGTGGCCCCGGCGAACGCGGGTTTCGCTAAAATATGCTTCACGAACGTGCCGCTGCTGGCGTCGACGACATCGACCGAGGCATTCGAGCGGTCGCCGAGATAATAGGTCTGGGTCGACTGGTCGACGAAGCTGATGTCAAAGCCGTACATCCCGCCGGTCTTGTTTGTCGACGCGACCGGGACCGGTATGGTGAAGAGCAGGCTGACGGGCCCTTCCGGCGGTTGGGCGACCCCCGCGCCGGTGCTGGCCAGCAACAGCGCCGCCGCCATCGCTGAAGACGGCAAATGGTTCCTCAGCGCAGCATAAACAAATCTGTCATATCTCAACATATGTTCCTCCCGAATCGGTTTGTTACCAATTGTATCAAGGGCAGGTGCTGCCCGAAACGGAGGAAATACCTTTGCCTGCCATCCCGTCAACACATTTTCGAACCATTTTCGCCAATATTAAGATTGCGTTAAGCATTATCAACAAATGAGAGAGGCAGAGCATCATGTGCTCGTCGAGCGCGCATCGGCGCGGGGCCAGCTAAGCGAGCAGCTTCTTCAGCCGCTCGGCCATTTCCGCGGGCGTGGTTTCCTCGGTGAAGCTGGCGGCAAAGCGCCCCTGCGGATCCATCACGTAGATGACGGCGCTGTGGTCCATCGAATAATCGCCGCCGGCTTCGGGGTGCTTGGCGTAATAGACGCGGTAGCTCTTCGCCGCCTGGGCAATTTCGGGCATGGTCCCGGTCAGCGCCAGGATCGGCGCATCGAAGCTCGCGACATAGGCCTTGAGGACTTGCGGCGTGTCGCGCTCGGGATCGACGGTGATGAAGACCGGGCGGACTTCGCCGCGCTTTGGCCCGAGGTCGTCGAGCGCCAGCGCCATATTGTTGAGCGCGGTGGGGCAGGCGTCGGGGCAACGGGTATAACCGAAATAGACGAGCAGCCACGTTCCTCTGAGGCTCGCGTCGGTGACCTTGCGGCCGTTCTGGTCGACGAGATCGAACGGGCCGCCGATCGCGCTGCCGAGCACGGTCCCGGCCACGCCATGCCCGCTGTCCCGCAGCTCCAAACCGACAAAGGCGCCAGCACCGAGGATCACCAAACCGGCGAGCAGCGAGGCGGCGAGGCGAAAGCGGGGAGAGCCGCCCGGCCTCGGTTTGACCGGCGTGCCGCCGGCAGGGTCGCGCATCGACATCGCATCCGCCTTCAGTGCTGTGCCGTGGGGCCGGCGCGCATCGCGCCCGGCTTCTCGACCGCAACCGTCACCACGCGCGGCCCGGCCTTTTCAAAGGTCAGCGTCAGCGGAAAGGACTGGCCCGCGCGCAACGGCTGTTTGAGCCCGAGCAGCATGATGTGGTTGCCGCCGGGCTCCAATGTGACGGGTCGTCCGGCCGGTATGGCGAGGCCGGCGAGCGGCCGCATCTTCATCACCATGCCGGCCATCGCCATGCTGTGCAGCTCGGCCTTTCCCGCCACCGGCGAGGCGGCCGAGACGAGCCGGTCCACACTCGGCGACCGGATCGTCAGATAGACGACGCCGCTTGTGGCCCCGCCCGGCGTCGCCCGCGCCCAGGCGCTGCCGATCTCGATATGGCTGGTCTGCGCCAGCGCGCCGCCAGCAATGAAAAGGCTCGCGGCAAAGACGAGAGCCCTGATCCGCATCGTCATGCGCACCCTCCCCATGATCCGGCCGGCACCAGCATAGCGCCGCCCGGCCGGTTTTGGGCCAGGCCGTTTTGCCGCGTCGCCGGCGCGGCGGCGCTGCCGCGACATTCGAGCGCCACCAGCGACCCGCTGCCTGGCACGCCGGCACAAGCACGGCGCGATCCTCGCGATCCCGTTACGATGTGGCGCGCACGGTTGCCAATGTCGGCTCGGGTGGTTCAGGGGCTGGTGATGAGCGACGGCAGCACGGCGGCTGGGTATCTCGACGAGTTCAGGGCGCGGGGCGAGGCGATCGCCGACGCCTGCACGCGCTGCGGCGAGTGTTTTCGCGCCTGTCCGATGGTCGAGCCGGCCGGGCTCGGCGAGGCGGATGCCACGGCGACCACCGCGGGCATCGTCGATCTGATCACCGGCGGCGCCGGGACCGCGGATGCGGCGCGCTGGGCCTCGGTGTGCAGCGGCAGCGGCAACTGCATCCCGGCCTGCCCCGAGGGCATCAATGCCCGCTTCATGGTCCAGCTCGCCCGCGGCTTTGCCCGCGCGCAAAACGGCGAAGCGCCGCTCAAGGCGCGCTGGCGGAAGGGTTTTGCGAATATGAGCCGCGGCGTGCGCATTCTGTCGCGGCTGCAATTGCCGCCCGCAGCGCTCGCCCGCCTGCGCGGTCTCGACCAGGCGCCTCGCTACACCGTGCGCGACGCGCTCCTCCAGGAATTCGGCGCCGCGGGAAGCTCACCGCGCTGATCCGAACCAGCGACCGGGTCAGGCCCGGCTAGGCGTGCTCCCGGCTAGGCGTGCTCCTGCGAGATGTCGCGCCCGGTGTGATCCGGCATCATGACGGTGGCGATGACGCTGACGACCGCACATGCCGCGATGTAAAGGGCGATCACATAGCCCGATCCGGTCGCGGCCAGCAGCGCCGCCGCGATCAGCGGCGCGGGCCCGCCGGCGATCAGCGAGGCGAGCTGGTAGCCGATCGATGAGCCGCTGTAGCGCAGCCTGGGGGTGAAGGATTCGGCGATCAACGCCGCCTGCGGCCCATACATCAGATCGTGCGGGACAAAGGACAGGATGATGCCGAAGAAGATCCAGGCCGGCACCATCGTGTTCAGCATCGCGAAGTAGATGAAGCCGAAGATCCCGGTGGCGACCGAGCCGATCAGATAGATGCGCTTGCGGCCGAACCGATCCGACAATGCCCCGGCAACCGGGATCGTGACGAAGGACACCAGCCCCGCGACGATCAGCGAGGTCAGCAGGAAATTGCGCGAGGTGTGCAGCACCTGCGTCCCATAGGCAAAGACAAAGGCGAGATAGATGTAGGCGGGGCCTTGCTCCGCCATCCGCAGGCAGGCCGACAGGATGACCTGCCTGGGCTGGCGTTTGATGACTTCGAGCACGGGCGCCCGCTCGACCCGCTCTTCGGCCACGATGCGCCGGAAGACCGGCGTTTCGAGAATGCCGAGGCGGATGTAGAGCCCGACCCCGACCATGACGATGCTCAGCATGAATGGTATGCGCCAGCCCCAGACCAGGAACTGATCGCCCGAAATTGCGCTGAACACCAGCACCGCCAGGTTCGCCAGCAGCAACCCGGCCGGCCCGCCCCATTGCGGCCATGAGGTGATGAAGCCGCGATGGGCGCTGGTGCGCGCCCACTCCATCGACAACAGCACCGAGCCGCCCCATTCGCCGCCGACCCCGATCCCTTGGATGAAGCGGATGATCGTCAGGATCACCGCGCCCCAGATGCCGATCGACGCATAGCCCGGGACAAAGCCCACGGCAAAGGTTGCCAGCCCGGTGATCAGCAAGGTCGCGATCAGCGCCGCCTTGCGGCCGATGCGGTCGCCGAAATGGCCGAAAATCGCGGCGCCGATCGGGCGGGCGATAAAGCCGACGGTATAGACCGCAAACGCTTCGAGCACACCGACCAACGGGTCGGAGTGGGGAAAGAAGAGCTTGCCGAAAACCAGCCCGGTGACGATGCTGTAGAGCAGGAAATCATACCACTCGATCGTCGTACCGACCGTGCTGGCGATGATGGCGCGACGCAGCTGCGCGCGATGATCGGCCTCCGACAATTGACCCAACGCGATCTCGGCGGTCGTCATGGCCTTCCCCCATTCTGCCGATTTCCCCGGCTGCCCGGGTGTTGCTCCCGATAATCAGCCAGTCAGAGCGGGCAGGCAACAACTTTTGCGCGCCGCTCCATTCGCCCAATTCGCCCAGCAAGCCCCTTGGGGCGGGGTTCGGCCGCCTGAGCGATGACCTCTATGAGCGGCCGAATTCGGTGGGCGACATCGACGACATCATCGTCGAGACCAGTCCCCTGATCGCCGCACGATGTCCGGAAGCGATCGTCCGATCCCGAATCGACAACATGGCAAAAATCGGATAATTGTTACGAAATGTGAACCGAATGCCGGTTCGGTTTGGCGAGAGCGGTAACGGCCGTCGAGTTCCCCGACCTCGGGACGAGAGGCGGTCCAGGCCGGCGAGGTCGGAGATAGGGGAGGCATGACGAGGAATCGGACACAGAGGATCGATCTGATCCGAGCCGTCGCTCGCCGCGCAGCGGCACAGGGCTGCGCCGGCGCGAGGCCGCGGCAGCACATGCCGGCCGCGCGGTTTCGAACCGCCGCTCCCGCCAGAATGATCATCGGCCTGCTGTTCGGCCTGTTGTCTGGGGCTGGCGTGACGGCGGCGGTCAAGGCCCAGCCGCCCACGCCGACGATCTGTAATGGCGGCGATCTTCCCGCGCAGGCGCTCATGGAGCCGGCGCCAGCGGAACAACCTGATCTGCTGGTGACCGGAACGTGCAACGTCCAGCCCGGCAAGAAATATTATTACGCCAATGTCAACATTATTGATAAAGGACAGCTGGCCTTCAAGGAAAAGACAAACTCGCAGACCAATTTCTGGGCCGGCTCGATCATCATCGAGAACGGCGGGGTAATGACTGCCGGCACGACGGCGACACCCTTTGGCGCCAATGGCGGAACGCTGACGATTTATCTCTATGGGGCAGCCTCGCCCTCGGCGTTCGACAGCGGCGGGAACCCTGTTCCAGCCGATAAGCAAGGGCAAGGCGCGCTGTGCCGGAGCCCGATCCCCGACGGAACGACGGCGCCGTGCGGCATTCCCCAGGCGGTATGGAACGACAACGGGGTGACCCAATTCGAAGGCTGCGTCGGCTCATCGTCGCCGAACCGATGCCTGCCCGGTCTCCCGGTCGCAACGAAGGACTATTTCTATCAATACGGACCGCTTTACGGCGACGCCAAGATGGTCGCGAGCGGCGCCGACCAGGGCAAAATCGGCTATTTCGGGTATAAGACGCTGGCGGTTTCGTTTGGCGGGACCCTTACCCTGCGCGGCTACAAGGGGGCGAGCTACGATGCCGCCACCGACGCCGATCCCACCAGTTCCGGGGTCAGCTGGACCCGTCTCGCGGCCAATCTAGAGCCCGGCGCCCCCTCGCTGACCTTGGCGACGGACCCGGGGGACCGGTGGAAGGCGGGTGACCAGATCGTGGTCACCACGACCGACTACCTGCCCGGCCATTCGGAACAGCTGAAAATCGCCGCCAGCTATACCGGCGGGACGACGATCCCCGTGGACCCGGCAACTCCGGTTCGGTGGAAGCACATCGGGGTGCGCTTTCCGCTGTCCGAGAGGATCGCCGCGGCGGCAGGCCGAATGAGCCTCGACCCGCAACTGGTCAAGAACGGCGCGGAGACGCGCGCCGCCGTCGCGCTGTTGACGCGCAGCATCCGCATCGTCTCGGCCGGCGACGCTCCGGATCAGAAATTCGACGACATGCCCGCAACCTATTACTTCGGGGCTCACACCGTCGTGCGCCAGGGCTTCGCGAAATATCAGGTGCAGGGCGTCGAGTTCGCCCAGCTGGGTCAGGGCGGCCGGCTCGGCCATTATCCGGTTCATTTCCACATGGCGCGGCAGACGCCGGCCGACACCTATGTCAAGGATTCGTCGGTCAACGAATCGATGACGCGCTGGTACGTGATCCACTCGACCGAGGGCGTGACCCTGGCGCGCGATGTCGGCTGGAAGTCGATCGGCCACGGCTATTATCTCGAGGACGGGACCGAGACCGACAACAATTTCTATTCCGATATCGGCATCTTCGCCCGCGCCGCGATCGCCAATATCCAGAACCCGCGTCGCGTTCCGGGTATTCTGGCCTACAACAAATGTAACGGCACCGGCGCCGGCGGCGCCGTGCCGAATTCGTGTTCCTGCCCGGCGAACGACGCCAAATGCGCCGATACCGATCGCGACTATTTTCCCTACTACTCGGATTTCAATCATCCGTCGGTGTTCTGGATCACCAATGGCTGGAACGACTTCGTCGGCAACATGGCAGCCGGGGCCGGCACCTGCGGCGCGTGCTATTGGCTGGTGCCGGCGTATAACAGCGGCATGGCCGATGTCGGCATGATGCCGATGAAATGGTCAGGCTATGCGGGCCTGCAAAAAAATCTGACTTTCGCCGGGACGACGCCGCTCAAAGCCTTTTACGGCAATTCCTGCTCTTCGGCGATGGATTCGTTCGTGACTGTCGGCAGCACGGCGGCTTGCAGCGGCTTCCTGGCCGCCCTCGATACCGGTAATCCCGCCGATTCCAACCTGCCGGCGATCAACGCTGTGCAGAGCATCGCCCCGGCTCCGGCCAAGACTTTGGACGCGGAAACCTATTACCCGCGCGCGCCGTCGGCGGGAAATCGCAAGGCGACGCGCTGTCCCGCCGGCACGGACGGGCCCGATTGCAGCGCCGTCAAGCCCTGCGCCAGCGCCACCGCCACCGATCCCAGTCCCGAGGCGAATTGCGCGGCGACGATGCTGGACCACTATACCTCGGCATTCCATTGGGCGCCGTTGGCCACCGCGGCGCTGTGGCTGCGCCCGCAATGGTACCTGCTCGACAACAGCGTGCTGTCCGATGTGCAGAATGCCGGATTGACCTTTGTCACCGGCGGAGACTACACGCGCTCCTCGATCATCGAGGGCTATTGGGCTTTGGCCCGCAACACGGTGTTCATCGGCGACACCCAGAGCGATAATCTGTTCGCGTCCAACGCCGGCCCGTTTGACAATGGCAGCGGGCTCACCTGCCAGAAGAACAAGAACGGCAGCGGCGGCGGCCCCTACTGCCTCAACGCCGACCAGGGCATCAGCATGCCGTTGGAGAACTTCAATGTGAACCAAAAGCTGTTTAACATTTATGATGGTCCGTCCTATGAGGATTCGAACATCTATTTGGATATCACCACGACCAAGGTGAATGCCCTTGATTGCCGGGCCGCCGGCAACACCGGCACCGGGCCCGGCTGCATGTATGCTCACGGCAGCCCGGGGGTGCGCGAGATTCGTCCCGACACCAGCGGCGCGAAATGTTATCTCCCCAATGCTGCCATCGGCTGGAAGCAGCCCAACGGCTTCTTCTACCCGCCGGCGTTCCATTCGACGAACCTGTATTTCGACAACGTCGACATCCGCCACTACGTGATCGAGCCGCTCTTCAAGGCAGGCACCTATCAGACCGACAATGCCGCGATGGGCGGCGTCTACTGCAATTTCGGGGCGCAGAACCAATTCTTGGGCTTCACCGATATCGACCGCCAGACCGAGCTCAACGACGATGACGGCTCGCTGACCGGATTGATCAACGACGTGAAGCCGACGACGGGGACGATTTCGGTCAACGAGGATGCGTATTTCAATGCGCCCGTGGCGACTGCCGAATGCCGGTCGGATGCCGGGGTCGCACCCTGTTTCTCCACCAAAAACCCGCCACCGCCGCCGACCGCCCAGACCAGCCCCTATGACTACGTCACGACGGCGGTGATCCCCGACTGTTCGCAGAGCAAGAGCTGCGCCGACACCTGGGCGGCGGAATGCGAGAACCAGAATTGTTACGGCATCCCGCTCTATCGGCAGTTTCTGACCGGCGTCAAAGGAGCCGATGCGACCGCCAGCACGCGCGAATGGGCGAGCTGGTATCAGGACAAATGCGTTACAGATCCGACTACGCCGCAATGTCGCTGGCCGTTCATCCGCATGGCCGGCGCCGGAATCTATCAACGCAGCACGCTCACCGCCAACAATGCGACGTATTATCTTGATACAGCGGTCTCCCGCGCCACCCAGCAGACCGAGCCGCTGTTCGACGGCGGCGGCACCGCGGCGCAGTGGAACATCTTCCAACCGAACGGCAAATATTATGTCTTCTTTGTCTATGCCAAGCAGACGACCAAGCAGACCTACCAGGTCTTTGTCGGCAAGAACCGGAACCCGGCGCCGGTCGCCCAGGGAGTGCGCGCCCATATCGACCAGACGGTTGGGCCGGGAACGCCCACCTTCAGCGCCGATTCCTGGTCGGGATTGACGTCGCAATACGACGCGGCGAGCGGGGTACTTCAGGTCACGGTCGACTTTTCCGGAGTGACGGAACTCGACCCGAGCCCGGCGGAGCGGGTGGCGCAGGGGCTCTGCCAGCCGGCGAAATTCTGCAAGCCCGGCGGCAGCGGCGGCTGCCAGTGCGCATTCGATAAATCCGATCCGCTCGCGCAGGCCAATCCCGATCCCCAGCAGGTCGTCAACGAATGCAACACGGTGTGCGAAAACTGGGCGATGAAGGATCTCGACTGCCCGACCAAGGGTTGCCTGGGATTTTCCTTCGCGCTCCCCGCCGCTTTCGCTTACGACCCGGACAACAAACTCGGCAATGCGCCGGCCAACCGGCCGCAACCGAAAGCCTTCCCGGCAGCCGCTGCACCCAAGCACCTGCCGGACTGGACGACGCAGTTTTTGAACACCCTGACCGCGCCCGACAAAGGATCGCCCGGAGCATGCTATTATGCCGCACTGCCCGGTGCGGCAAGTTGCCCGATCACCAGCGATTGAGCGGCGGTGTGGCGGCCGATCTCGAGATGGTTGCGGCACGGCCGGCCGCGAGCGGCGGAACCGGATGCCGGCAGGCGCACCGCGGCGCCGGCGTCGGACTCGCCGCATGATAATTGGCAGTTGCAAATGGATCTCGCGCGCAGCATTTTGGCCGGCATCAGGGCCTGCACTTGGTTGGGCGAGGGCGCACGAAGACGATGCCGGCCCCACACCAAAGGCCAAAGCCGCGTTTGCAGGATCGTTGACGGTCGCCATCCCCGCCCCGGCGTGCGGGCGGCGAAGCCGATGCAGGGATGGGGATAGAGCATATGAGCCAGGCGACAGCAGTCGGCTTCGCGCCGCCAGTTGAACCGTCTCGGATCTCGGAGGGCCGCCGCGCGGTGTTCGGCGCCGGCGGCTTGGCCGTCGCATCGCGCTGGTCCCGCCGGATAGCCCAAACCGGCCTCGCCGGCCTGCTGTGCGGCCTTCTATGTGCGCTCGGCGCGACGGCGGCCAAGGCGCAGCCGCCGACGCCGACCATCTGCAATGGCGGCGATCTTCCCGCGCAGGCGATCATGGAGCCGGCCCCAGCGGAACAGCCTGATCTGCTGGTGACTGGAACGTGCAACGTCCAGCCCGGCAAGAAATATTATTACAGCAACGTCAACATTCTCGACAAAGGGGAATTGACCTTCGCGGAAACGACCGCTTCACAGACCGATTTGTGGGCCAGCGCGATCGTCATCGAGAACGGCGGCGCCATGACCGCCGGCACGACGACGCCCTTCGGCACGAACGGCGGGACCCTGACGATCCACATCTACGGCGCAGCCTCGCCTTCGGCGATCGACCTGAACGGCAACCCGGTCCCGGCCAATAAACAAGGGCAGGGTGTGCTGTGCCGCAGCCCGATCGCCGACGGAACGACGGCGCCGTGCGGCATCCCCCAGAAGATGTGGAACGACAATGGGGTGACCCGGTTCGAAGGATGTGTCGGCTCGTCGTCGCCGAATCAGTGCGTGCCCGGTCTCCCGGTCGCGGTGCAGGACTATTTCTACCAGTACGGACCGCTTTACGGCGACGCCAAGATGGTCGCGAGCGGCCCCGACCAAGGCAAGGTCGGCTATTTCGGGTACAAGACGCTGGCGGTGTCGTTTGGCGGCACGCTCGTCCTGCGCGGCTACAAGGGCGCGCGCTACGCCGCATCGGTTGACGCCGATCCGACCAATTCCGGGGTCAGCTGGATCCGTCTCGGGGCCAATTTGGCGCCCGGCGCCCCCTCCCTGACCTTGGCAAAAGACCCGGACGGCAAGTGGAAGGCGGGCGACGAAATCGTGGTCACGACGACCGACTACCTGCCCGGCCATTCGGAACAGCTGAAAATCGCCGCCAGCTATACCGGCGGGACGACGATCCCCCTGGACCCGGCAACTCCGGTTCAGTGGAAGCACATCGGCGTGCGCTTTCCGCTGATGACGCGGATCGCCGCCGCGGCCGGGCGAATGACCCTCGACCCGCTGCTGGTCAAGAACGGCGCGGAGACGCGCGCGGCGGTGGCGCTGTTGACGCGCAGCATCCGGATCGTCTCGGCCGGCGACGGTCCCGCGCAAGAATTCACGGACATGCCGGCTACCTACTCGTTCGGAGCGCATATGGTCGTGCGCCAGGGTTTCAAGCAGGTTCAGATACAGGGGGTCGAGTTCAAACAGATGGGCCAGGGCGGCCGGCTCGGTCACTATCCGGTGCATTTCCACATGGCGCGCAAGACGCCGGCCGACACCTATGTCAAGGATTCGTCGGTCAACGTGTCGATGACGCGCTGGTACGTGATCCACTCGACCCAGGGCGTGACCTTGGCGCGCGATGTCGGCTGGAAGTCGATCGGCCACGGCTACTATCTTGAGGACGGAACCGAGACCGACAACAACTTCTACTCCGATATCGGCATCTTCGCCCGCGCCGGGGTCGACAACGACCAGAACAACCGCAAGGTCCCGGGCATCCTGGCCGACAACCAAGGGACCGGGCCCCTCGGTCCCTTCCCGCCGCCGAATGTGTCGAACCAGGGTTTCCCCTACCGTTCCGACAACGAAAACCCCTCGGTGTTCTGGATCACCAACGGCTGGAACGACTTCATCGGCAACATGGCGGCCGGGGCCGGCACCTGCGGCGCCTGCTATTGGCTGGTGCCGGCCGAAAACAGCGACATGCCCGACGTCCCGACCGGCAGCGCGCATATGAGCTGGTCGGGCTATGCGGCACTGCAGAAGAACACCGCGTTCGCCGGGGCGACGCCGCTCAAATCGTTCTACAAGAACTACTGCACCTCGGCGATGCATTCCTTCCAGACCACCTCCGACGCGCCGGGTTGCTCGGATGTGGGGATCAGGCCGGCCGAGGGACCACAGCCGCCCGGCGTCAACCCCATCCTCAGGGGCGTCCCGAGCATTGCCCCCAAGCCGGTCCGGCAGACCATCCCGGCCACTCCCTCATCCCCCGAGCATACCGCGCCGGATAACGTCAAGGACCCCTATTACCCGCATGTCCTCGGCGGCGCCCGGCACGCGACGCGCTGCCCGCTCGCGACGCTGCAGATTACCGGCCAGCCGCCGCAATATGATTGCAGCGAGGTGCAGACCTCGCCTGTCCAGAACATCGTGCCGTGCGGTGTCTTTTCCTACGGCGTACCGGCCAAGGATTGCGCGGTGACCGTGCTCGACCACTATACCTCGGCGTTCAATTGGGCGAATGGCAACATCTCGGCGGTGTGGCTGCGCCCGCAATGGTATCTGCTCGATAACAGCGTGCTGTCCGACGTCCAGAATGGTGCTTTGACCTTCGTCTCCGGCGGCGACTATACCCAGTCCAGCATCATCCCGGGCTACTGGGCATTGGCCAGGAATACCGTGTTCATCGGCAATACCCAGACCGGCAACCCGTATGCCTCCAATGCCGGACCTTTCAACAAGGGTAGTCCGCTGGCCTGCGACAACGGCGCCAGCCCCGGCGGCTATTGCCTCAACGCCAAACAAGGGGTCAGCTTCCCACTGGTCAATTTCATGGTCAATCAGAAGATGTTGAATATTTATGACGGCCCTAATTATCAGGATTCCGACATATTCTTGGATATCACGACTACCCCCTGCACCGGAGACCAATGTATATACGGGGTCAGCACCCAGGGAATACGAAAGAACGGCGCATCCTGCTATCTGCCGAATGCCGCGATCGCGTGGAAACAGCCGAACGGATTCTACTACCCGCCGGCGTTCCACTCGACGAACCTGTTCTTTAACAATGTCGATATCCGTCATTACGTGATCGCCCCGCTGTTCAAGGCGCCGGCCGGCGTGACTGCCGCGCAGAACTTTGGCCAGGGGGGAACCTACCTGACCGATCTCAACGGCGTCACGGTGGGCGGCACGAAAACGGTTCAGGGGGTGGAAGACGCTTATTGCGGCTCTCTCGGCAAGACGGGGGTGGACGATAATTCGGTCTTTTTCACCGGGTTTACCGGCATCGATCGGCAGACCGAACTGAGCGACGACGACGGCTCGCTGACCGGTCTCAGCAATTCGCTGCTCGCGACCACCCCCCCGAACCCGCTCAAACAGACGATCTCGGTCAACGAGGACAATTTCTTCACCTCGCCGGTTGAGACCGCGGAGTGCCTGTCCAATACCGGGATCATCGCGAAGAACGCGTGCAGCGCGCCGCGCATCACGGCCCCGGCGGCGACAGCCAGGACCAGCCCCTATGATTACGTCGTGACGGTCTTGTACCACCCGGCGAGCGGCGGGGTCTGGGACAGCGAGTGCAGCAACGAGACCTGCTACGGGGTGCCGCTTTACCGGCAGTTCCTGACCGGGAACGACGGGACCAACGGCAAGCCGACGACCCAGGAATGGGCGCAGTGGGTCGCCAACGGGTGCGACAAGGATCAGACGACGGTGCAGTGCCGCTGGCCGTTCATCCGCATGGCCGGCGCGAACATCTCCCAACGCAACACGATGACCGTCAACAATGGCACCTACTATATCGACACCACCGTTCCGAAAGGCGTTCAGAAGCAAGAGGTGTTCAACCTAAATGGAGCGGCCAACGCAAGCTTGACCAATTTCTTCAATGTGTTCGCCGGCAAGGAGACGTATTACGTCTTTTTCGCTTACGCAAAACAAAGCACCCAGCAAACCTACCAGATCTATGTCGGCGACAAAGGGTTCAACGCGGCGACCGATCTCCAGGCGATCCACATGAAGATCCCGGACGTAAACTTTGTACCCGATCCCATTACGCCGAGACCGGGTTGGTTGACGGCCAAGCCGCTGGGCACCGACGGCCCGGGCATCCTGACCGTCACCGTCAACTTCAACGGCCTCACCGAGCTCGATCCCACCCCAGCGAACGGGCTGTGCGAACCCCACACCTTCTGCAAGGCGTCGGGCACCTCGTGCGGCTGCGCGCTGGCCAAGGATGACCCGCTGGTCAAGGCGGACCCCGATCTTCTCAGCGAGTGCGCCAAGGTGTGCAGCACCTGGGCGGTCAAGGACCTCGATTGTCCCGCAGCCGGGTGCCTGGGATTTTCCGTGACCTTGCCCGACGGCTTCACGCCGGATGCGACACTCCTCAACCCGTCGCCGCACCGGCCGGCGCCGACGCCGTTCCCGACGACCGCGGACGCCATGCACCTGCCGGACTGGACGACCAAGTTCCTCAAGACGGCGACGGACCCGGACACGACAGCAGGCAGCTGTTTTTACAGCCAGCTGCCGGGGACGGACTGCACCGCGCCCTAGCGGGTGCCGGGCAAATCGGATTTCCTGCGATGCCGGATGGATCGCCGCTCAGTGGATCGGCCCATATCGAACGGGTGCTCGCCGAAAGCGGCGTGATCTCCGGCGCGGCGCTCGAACGGGCGCGGCGGCTGGAGGCGGAGAGCGGCGAGCGGATCGACCATATCGCCGCCAAGCTCGGCCTCGTCTCCGAGCGAGACCTGGCCGCCGCCTATGCCGAGCTGATCGGCTCGCCGGTCGTCGACGCGGCGCTGTTCCCGGCCGAGCCCGTCGCCCCCGACCGCATCCGGCGCACCTTCCTCAAGCAGGCACGGGTGATCCCGCTGGCCGAGAACGCGGCCGATCTGGTCGTCGCGATGGCCGATCCGCTCGACGATGCCGTGGCCGGGGCGCTCGAATTCGCGCTCGGCAAGAAGGTCCGCCGCCGCGTCGCGGTGCCGGCCGACATCGAGGCGGCCTATGAGCGGCTGTACGGCGAAGGCGGCTCGGCGATCGACCGGATCTATCGATGCAGCCGGCGAGCGCGACGACGAGGATCGCGACGCCGATCTCGAGCGGCTCAAGGATCTCGCCAGCGAGGCGCCGGTCATCCGCCTCGTCAACGCACTGGTCTCCCGCGCCGTCGAGCTGCACGCCTCCGACATCCATCTCGAATGCGGCGAAAGCCGGCTGCGCCTGCGCTATCGGATCGACGGGGTGCTGCGCGACCTGGAGCCGCCGCCGGCGCGCCTCAAGAGCGCGATCATCTCGCGCCTCAAGATCATGGCAAAGCTCAACATCGCCGAGCGCCGGCTGGCGCAGGACGGCCGCATCCGCCTGGCGGTCCGCGGCAAGGAGATCGATTTCCGCGTCTCGACCACCCCGACGATCCACGGCGAGAGCGTCGTGCTGCGCATTCTCGACCGCGGGGTCTCTCGCCCTCGATTTCGACGACGCTCGGCTTCGAGGAATATCTGCTGCGGCCGTTCCGCGAGATGCTCGAGCGCCCGCACGGCATCGTGCTCGTCACCGGCCCGACCGGCAGCGGCAAGACGACGACGCTCTACACCGCGCTGACCACGCTCAATTCGGCAGAGCGCAAGATCCTGACCGTCGAGGACCCGATCGAATACCTGCTGGAGGGCGTCAACCAGGTGCAGGTCAAGCCGCAGATCGGCCTCACTTTCGCCAGCGCGCTGCGCAGCTTTCTGCGGCAGGACCCCGACATCATGATGATCGGCGAGATCCGCGACCTGGAAACGGCGCAGATCGCCGTGCAGGCGGCGCTGACCGGCCATCTGGTGTTGTCGACGGTGCATACCAACGACGCGGCGAGCGCGATGACCCGGCTGCTCGACATGGGCATCGAGGATTACCTGCTGACCTCGACCATCAACGGCGTGCTGGCGCAGCGGCTGGTCCGCAAACTGTGCCGGACGTGCCGGCAGCCTTATCGTCCGACCGCCGAGCTGTGCGAGCGTCTCGGCCTGACCGATGTCGCCGGGGCGACATTGTACCGGCCGGCCGGCTGCGACGCCTGCAACGCAACCGGCTATCGCGGGCGCACGATGATCCTCGAACTGCTGCCGATGACGGATCTGGTCCGGCCGCTGGTGCTGCGCCACGCCGAGGCCCGCGAGATCCAGGCCGAGGCGGTTCGCGGCGGCATGCAGACGATGTATTCGCACGGAATGAAAAAAGCGCTCGCTGGGATCACGACAATCGAGGAAGTGATCCGGGTAACCCATGACATGTGAAAACTCGTTCCGCAACGAAGCTGACGGCAGAGCAGGGGGCGACGGCGGCGCCTCGAGATCCGCGGGATCGTTCTGGGCCGGATTTTGCGGGCCATGGCGCGCTTCGAATACAGTGCCCTGACGGTTGCGGGAGACGTCGTCTCCGGGGAGCTCGACGGCCCGGACGCCGCCACGATCATCGAGCGGCTGCACGATCAGGCGCTGCTGCCGATCCACGCTGTCGAGAAGCTCCCGAGCGCGACCGGTCCCTTCAGCTTGCACTTGCGCGCGTCGCGGGGCATTCCGGGACGCGATCTTGCATTGTTCAGCCAGCAGCTGGCCCGGCTGCTCAAGGCCAATCTGCCGTTGGACCGCGCGCTCGAAATCCTGACGAGCCTGGCGTCGGCCCGGCGTTCCGGCGCGGTCTTGCGGCGAACCCTGGAGCGGGTGCGCGACGGCGCCAGCCTCGCCGAGGCGATGGCCGCCAGGACAAGGCCTTTCCCCGCGCCTATGTCAGCATGATCCGCGCCGGCGAAATCGGCGGCGCGCTGCAAGCCGTGCTGGCTCGGGTCGCAGAGTTTCTGGTTCGATCCGAGGCCATGCGCCAGACGATTGCATCGGCGCTGATCTACCCTGCCGTCCTCGCCGTCGTCGCCGCGCTGTCGATCACCCTGGTCCTGACCGTCGTCCTGCCGCAGTTCGCACCGGTCTTTCGCGAAGCCGGCGCCAGCCTGCCGGTCAGCACGCAGATCATCATGTTCCTCGGCGAGGGGTTGAGCGACTATTGGTGGGTTCTGCTGCTCGCGACGGCGGGCGCCGTGATCGGCGGGCATCTGCTGATGCAGCGGCCCGGCATGGCCATGCGGCGCGATCGGCTCGTTCTGGCACTGCCGGTCATGCGCGGCCTCGTCGGCAAATTCGAGATCGGCCGGTTCAGCCGCACTTTGGGGGTGCTGCTGGCAAACGGCGTGCCGGCGCCGCGGGCGCTCGCCCTGTGCGGCGGGATCGTCGGCAACCGCGTCATCGCGGCTGCCGTCGAGACGGTGTCGACCCAATTCAAGGAAGGCCAAGGCCTATCGACCGCCCTCTTCAGGACCGGGCATTTCCCGAGTCTTTGCATCCAACTGATCCGGATCGGCGAGGAGACCGGCCGGCTGGAGGAAATGTTGCAGGAGGTCGCCGACATCTATGACCAGGAGGTGCAGCGGGCGCTGGAGCGTCTGCTGGCATTGCTGGTGCCGACCATCACCATCGTGATGGGCGGGGCGATCGCGCTGATCATCGCGGCGGTGATGATGGCGATGATCAGCATCAACAATCTGGCGATCTAAGGCACGACGTGCCCGCTTGCGCCAGCCGGGAGTTGCGGCCGCGCCGGTCCGAGCGGGGCTTTACGCTGATCGAGATGCTGGTGGTGCTGACCATCATCGCGCTGGCGATGACGGCGGTGCCGATGGTCTTCGCCGGCCTGCCGAGCATCCGGTTGCGTGCGGCGGCGGATGGCATGGCAGCCACCTTGCGGCAGCTTCACGACCAGGCGATCCGCCGCGGCGAAACGACCGAGCTGATCCTCGATCCGGCGACCCGCACCTATCGGATCTCGACTGACGCCGTCCTGCGCCGTCTTCCCGCGGTCGTCGCCAAGGTCGGTTTCACGACAGCCGCATTCTGGCGTTCCGACAACTCCGCCAGCATCCGGTTTTTCGCCGACGGCAGTGCGACTGGCGGGACGATCGTCTTCGAACATGGCCGGCGGGCCGCGGCCGTCACGGTCGATTGGCTGACGGGCCGGGTGCAGCGCAATGAGTAGCGGCCGGCCGGGCACCGGGTCGGCCGGGTTTACGCTGATCGAGATATTGGTCGCGCTCGCCATTCTCGCGCTCACTTTCGGCTTCGCGTTTCAAGCCCTCTCCGACGGCTTCGAATGGCTCGATCGGGATCGAAGAAATGCAGAGGCTGTGCTGCTCGCTCAATCGATGCTGGCACGCCTGGGGCATGACATCGCGCTCGAGGACGGCGTCAGCAGCGGCCGCACCGCGGACGGTCTCTCCTGGCAAATCGAGACGACGCCCTATGGCGACACGGAAGACCTGCCGCCCGACCGCTTGATCGGACACCGGATCGACGTGACGGTCGGCTGGACCGAACGCGATCGGGAGCGGCAGGTGCGATTGACGACCCTGCGGCTCGCACCGAAGGGCCAGGGCCCGTGATCCGCCGAAAGGGCGCCGGCGAAGCCGGTTTCACGCTGGTGGAGCTGCTGATTGCCGTCACCCTGCTTGCGCTGCTGATGACGCTGGTCTTCGGCGGAACCAGGCTTGCCGGCCAGGCCTGGTCCAAGGCCGATCATCGGGCTGTCGCCGACGCCGATCTCTGGGCCGTCCAAGCGCTGCTGCGCCGCGCGATCACCTCTGCCTATCCGGCTTTTGTGTCCGCCGATTCCGCCGATCGGACCATCGCTTTTGATGGCGGCCACGAAGCGCTCACCCTGGTGGCGCCGCTCCCCGCCGCGATCGCTGCCGGCGTCGAGGCGCAGCAGCGGTTTTTTGTCCTGGCGGAGGGTCGATCGCACGCGCTTTTCATGAGCTGGCGGCTCGACCTGCCTGACGATGAGGAGAAGCCGTTGCCGGAGCACCAGGTCAGGCTGCTCGATCGCGTCCGGAAAATACGGTTCGACTATTATGGGGCGCCGGACCAAAGCCAGAGCCCGCAGTGGCTGCAGCGCTGGTCGGGCTATTCCAGACTGCCGGACCTGGTTCGCGTGCATATCGAGCGGGAAGATCCGGGGTTGCCGGGATGGCCCGATCTGCTGGTGGAAACGAAGACGACCATGAACACCGCGTGTATCTATGATGCGATCGCCACCAGCTGCCGCAGGATCCGATGACGACGGCAATTCTTTCGCGGCCGACGATTGCCATCGGCCAGCTGATCCACCGAGGCCTCGCCTGGTGGCTTTCCGAGCTGGCTCAGATGGCGCCGCGCTGGCTGCTCCGCCTGTTCGGCAAGCCGGGGGATCCGAGTTCGATCCTGCAGGTGGGGGCGAACGAGCTCATCCTGTTCTTATCGGATCGCCGGCGGCCGAGCCCGATTGTCGTCCCGTTGACCGGCTTCGGCGATCACGAGAGACGGCTGCGCATCCAATCGGTGATGCGCAGCCATCGCGCCGACGGCGCCGTCGCGATCCGGCTCGACCGCTCGCTGGTCTTCGAGACGGGCATCGAACTGCCGTTGGCGGCGGAGGGGTCGCTGCGACCGATCCTGCAGCATCAGATCGAGCGGCTCGTTCCGCTCAGCGCGCTGGAGACCTGTTTCGGATACCGGGTCGTCACCCGGTCGCCGATCGCCAACACGCTGAAGGTCCATCTGACCATCACTAAAACCGCGACGATCGACGGCGCGCTCGCGGCGGCCAGGGCCGATGGGCTGAGCCCCAAGCTTGTCATCGCTCCGGATGTGGAGGGTCCGCCGCGCGATGGCGGTGCCGGGGTCCCGGTCCTCTTGTGGCAGGCCAGCGGCGGCCGCGCGGAAACCGATACGCGCCGTCGCCTCCGGTATGGGCTCGAGATCGCCGCCGTGTTGCTGGCGCTGGCGGCCTACGGCCTCTACGTGCATCGCCTCGATCGAATCCGCGATGACCTGCAAGCCCGAAACGAGCGCGCGCGGCCGATGGTGGCGGCGGTGCAGATCCTCGCCCGTCAAATCGGTCAAACCGGCGATTTGGCGGCTTTTTTTCAGAGCCGGCGGAGAGCGGCGCCGCCTCTCGCGATCCTGGACGAGTTGACGAAGCTCGTGCCCACCGACAGTTGGGTCAAGCAGCTCGTCGTCCGCGGGCGGACGGTCGAGATCGACGGCTTCTCGCCGCGAGCGACCGATCTGGTCGCGCGGGTCGAAAAATCGGAGATGTTCGAGAACCCGCAATTCCGCTCGCCGATCACTCTGTCGCCCGACGGCAAGAGCGAGCAGTTCGATCTGTCGCTCGACGTCAAACCGGAGGCGGCGCGATGACCTTCATCGCCTCGGCGCCGGTGCGGCGGATGCTGGCGTTGGCGATCCTCGCCTGTGTCCTGGCGTCCGCCTGGTCGCTGGTGGTTTGGCCGCTGATCGGGCTATCCCTCGACCGCCAGACCGATATTACCGCCTTGGCGGCACAGGCCGGCCGTTTCCAGGCGATGATCATGCGCAAGCCGGCGCTCGAACGGCAAGCCCGCTCGTTGCAGGCGCAACTCGCGGCGGAAGGGGGGTTCTGGAACGGCACCAGCGCGCCGGCGATTGCCGCCGGCATCCAGGAGCGGCTGCGCCAGGCGGTCACCGACAGCGGCGGCCGCGTCAAGAGCACGTCGGAGGTCAGCGAAGCCAGCGAACGCGGCCTGCGAAAGATCGGGGTCCGGTTCAGCATCGAGGGAACGCTCGATACGCTGCAAAAGACG
Organism: uncultured Alphaproteobacteria bacterium; assembly: GCA_963814865.1. Classification (GTDB taxonomy): domain Bacteria; phylum Pseudomonadota; class Alphaproteobacteria; order ATCC43930; family CGMCC-115725; genus AP-15. The sequence goes on from CAWFEN010000014.1 coordinate 650,485, forward strand.
TTGGCGGCGGTCGAGACGACGAAGCCGGCGCTCTTTGTCGACGGCTTCACGGTCGAGACCGCGGAGACCGAGGCGCCCCGCGACCGCCCTCCCAGCCTCGATTTCGACCTCAGTGTCGCCGGGTACATGCGGCCGTCCCGCCCATGATCCTGTGGCGCGCCATCGCTTTCGTCACGGCGCCGCTGTCCTGGCGCAGCGCCGTCGTGTTGGCAGCCGGACTGGCCGCGGCTGCCCAACTGGTCGCGCCGACCGAACCGACGGTGTCCGGACCGCCGCCGATCGCCCCGGCCGCCGCGCCGTCGCTGACCAATCGGCCGGTTGTTCGAGGCTTGCCGAATTATCCCGACATCGCCGGGCATCCCCTGTTCTATCCGACGCGGCAGCCTTGGGCCCCTCCCGCCGTGCCCGTGTCCTCCGGCCCGCCCGCGCCTGCTCCAAAGGAACTCCCGCCGCTGCAGAATTATCAATTGAGCGGCGTCGTCATCAGCGCGGAAAGACGCATCGCCGTGTTCAAGGCCAAGGATGGCGGCAAGACCGTCATGATCGCCGAAGGACAGGACCTCGACGGTTGGAAACTGCGCCGGATCACCCGTGATGCGGCTCATTTCACCGCCGGCGGCTCCGTCTACGACTTGAAATTCCCGAGCCCGCGCTGGCCGCACGATTGACCCCTGCGATGGCAATTCGATGACGGCATGCGCGGCTGAGCGGGAGCGGGGATTTGCCCTGGTCACGGTCCTCTGGGCGGCGATCATACTCGCCGTGGTGGTGGAGAGCGTGCTGATCACCGGCCGTACCGAAGCCCGGCTTGCGCGTGACCACACCGAACTCGCGGAACTCGACGCGATTGCCGATGCCGCCCTCAACATCACGATCCTGCGCCTGCTCGATCCCTCGGCAGCGGCGCAGCCGCCGGTCGATTCCACGCCCTTCGTCGTAAGTTTTGCCGGACATCAGGTCCGCGTCAGCGTTCAGGACGAGGCCGGCAAGATCGACCTCAACATGGCCCAAGGAGAGGTATTGCACCGGCTCCTGACCAGCGTGGGGGTCGACGTCGAGGTCGCCGACGGGCTCGTCGACAAAATCCTCGACTGGCGCGAGCCGGGTGCCGCCAGGCGCTTGAACGGCGCCAAGGCGGCAGACTACCGGCGCGCCGGATTTTCTTACGGGCCGCGCAACGGTCCTTTCGAATCCGTGGCGGAGCTCAAGCTGGTCATGGGGATGACGCCGCAGCTTTTCAGCCTGATCGCGCCCGCGCTGACCGTCTATTCTCAAACCCCGTGGGTCGATCCCGATCTTGCTCCGCGATATGTCTTGCTCGCGCTTTCCGGCAATGCCGGAGGGGCGGTGGCGCAGGCCGCAGCCGCTGCGGCCCAGACCAGGCTGACCTCGGCCGTCCGGTTGGCCCATGCCTTCACGATCACTGCGGATACGAGGGGTGCCGGACAAACCGATGTCGCAAAGATCGCCGTCATCCGGCTCACCGGCTCGCGCAGCCCGCCATTCTGGGTATACCGCTGGGGACCGACAGCAAGAGAAGACGAATAAGCTCGGGGAAAGCCGCTCCCGCCTGGAACGCCGGATGTCGGGGCAAAAAACTCCGTTTCCCCTTTGCCGCATTGGGCAAGGCGCCGACATGCATCGGTATGCGCTCGGCCTGAGCGATCAGCCGGCCGCCGAGGTCGCAAATGGCGGTCGAAAAGTCGCGGCTCGAATTCGGGATTTGCGAATAGGATGGGCGCAGGATCGCCGTTTGTTGCCGCCGACCCTGCAACAGGGAGTGCCGTGGAATGCCGTACAGACCGAACTACCGGCTCAATCGTGCCGAACGCGACCGCGTCAAGAAGGCCAAGAAGGAAGAAAAGATCAAGCAGCAGCAGGAACGTGCCGCCCTCCGCAAGGCGGCAAACGAAGATGCCCCTGCTCCCGAGGAGACGGAGGATTCCTGACGGGCCCCGCTACCACGTCGCGAACATGGCGGCCACGGCGGCGGCCATTACCCCGGTCGACAACCAGCCCATCGACCACAGAGGGCGCGGCACGACGAACGAGCCCATCACCCGGCGCTGGCGGGCCATGACCATGATCACCACCATCAGCGGCACCGCCACGACGCCGTTCAGGACTGCCGACCAGAACAGCGCCTTGATCGGATCGATATCGACAAAGTTGATGAAGACGCCGATCAGCGTCGCGATCGCGATCGTGCCATAAAACGCCTTGGCGTCCCGCGGCAAGCGGCTGAGCCCAGTCGGCCAGCCGAAAGCCTCGCCCATCGCGTAGGCGGCCGATCCCGCCAGCACCGGCACGGCGAGGAGCCCGGTCCCGACAATACCCGCGGCGAACACCGCGAATGTCAGGAAACCCGCAATTGGGCGCAGCGCCTCGGCCGCCTGGGCCGAGGTCTCGATATTGGTGATCCCGTGCGCGTTCAAAGTCGCGGCGGCGGTAATGATCATGCACAGGCTGACCAGATTGGAAAACCCCATCCCGATATAGGTGTCGATGCGGATGCGGCCGATCTCGGCCGGCGCTTCCTGCGGCGCGTCGACCAGTGGATGCGCGGCTGGATCGATGCGCTCGTCTTCCGCCTCCTCCGACGACTGCCAGAAAAACAGATAGGGGCTGATCGTGGTGCCGAGCACGGCGACGATCGCAACCAGGTAGTCCTTGCGCCAGATCAGGCTCGGCACAAGGGTGTGATAGATCACCCTGCCCCAGGGCATGTCGACCGCCAGCGCCGTCGCGACATAGGCAAACAGCGACAGTGCGGTCCACTTCAGGATCGAAACGTAGCGCTCATAGCGCACGAACACCTCTAGAAGCGCGCAGACGATCGCAAAGGCGACGACGTAGAGCTTCAGCGGCCCGCCTACCAGCAGCCCGAGCGACGCGCCCATCGCGCCAAGATCGGCGCCGAGATTGATGATGTTGGCGACCAGCAGCAGGACGACAATGACCCGCAGCAGCCATTGCGGATAGTGCTCGCGGATATTGCCGGCGATCCCGTCGCCGGTGACCCGGCCGATCCGGGCGCTGACCTCCTGGATCGCCGCCATCAGCGGCCAGGTGAACAGCATGACCCAGGCCATGCCATAGCCGAATTGCGCGCCGACCTGCGAATAGGTGGCGATGCCGCTCGGATCGTCGTCGGACGCGCCGGTGATCAGGCCCGGACCCAGAAAGGCCAGGAGGCCCCGCCTCCGCGGCTTGCGCGGCCGCCAATGATGCGCGATCCGCGCGGCGAGCGGCGGCGCGACCGGAGGCCGCGGCGTTCCGTTGTCCGACGCTCAGCCCGAATATCGGTCAATTGTCGAGCCCCACGGGGAATTGAAGCCTGAACTGGAGCTGCATGCTGGGTCCCTGAAACCATTGCGGCAAGGGCGGGAAGCGGCCGACCGCCCGGATCATCTGCTCGACCCGCGAGTCGATGTCGGGATACCCAGAGCTGCGGCCCACCCTCAGCGTCGCAATCGTGCCATCGTCAAGTACCAGCACCTCGATCACCGTCTCGCCGCGGCGGCTGCCGACCACCCCTTGAGGCAGGAGATTAAGGTGCTCCCGGGTCAGGGCCGCGAGATAGGCGAGATATTCGTCGCGGGTGGCGGCCGGCCCCGGAAACCGGGCCGGCCGGGGCTGTAGATGCCCCCGCTCCGGCACCCGGCGGAGCGGCTGGTGCGCGGCTTGGGCCGGTTTCGGCGACGGCTTGGGGACGGGCAATTCCCTTGGCTCGGGCGGCTTGGCCGGTGCGATTTCGGCCGGCGCCGGTGCTGGTGGAGGAGGCGTGACGGCGGCGGTTTTCTGCGGCGCCTCGGCCGGCAATTCCTGCACCGCGGCCGGCTGCTTGTGGGCGGCGGGAGCTTCGCTCTTGTCCTGGTCCTGTCCTTTTGCCTGCGTATCGCCGAGATCCTCCGAGGCGATGCGGCCCCGCGGCGGCGGCGGTTTCGGCGCCGGCTTTGCGATCGGTTTCGGCGCTGGTTTCGGGGGTGGGGGCGGCGGCTCGACGACCAGCTGCACCGGGATCGGCGTGATCTCGGCCGGCGGCTGCATCGGCCAATCGAGCAGCAGCAGCAAAGGGAGGAGATGCAACACCAGCGAACCGATGGACCCGAACGGCCAGCCGCGTTGCCGCGATTCGACGGGCGGACCGCGTTCGGGGAGCATGGGCGATCCGGGCAGCAGGGGCGGTGCGGCCGGGAGTGCCGGCTCGCGGTGCCCCTCGGCGGGCATATCGAGCGCGACCAGCCCGGCCGGCGGAGACCGGAGGCGTGGGGCGGCCAGCACCGCCTGACCAAATTCGAGGAGCGGCTCGCTGCGATCCTCGGCGGCAGGCGTGTCGATCCGGAACACCGCCTGCCGTTATCCAGCGGCGCCGGTCTCGCCGGCGAGCGCGAGCCAAGCGGCCTCGTCAAGCAGCGTGACGCCGAGCGCAGCGGCCTTTGTCGCCTTCGAGCCCGGATCGGCGCCGGCGACGACAAAATCGGTCTTGGCCGAGACCGAGCTGGTGACATTGGCCCCCAGTGCCTCGGCTCGGGCTTTCGCCTCGGACCGGCTCATCGCTTCGAGCGAACCGGTAAAGACGATCGTCTTGCCGGCGAGCGGCGAGGCCGCGCGTTGTGCCGGCGCCTCGTAATCGAGCACGGTAACCTCGCGCGCCAGGTCGTCGAGCACGGCGCGGTTATGCGGCTCGGCGAAAAAACCGATGATGTCGGCGGCCATGTCCTCGCCGATGCCGTGGACATCGACGAGCCCCGCGCGCGCCTCGCTTTCAGGCTCCTGCGCGGCCTCCATCTCGGTCCGCCAGCGCGCCAGGGCACGATAGTGCCGGGCGAGCAGCCGCGCCGTCGCCTGTCCCACCTGCGGGATGCCGAGCGCGTTGATGAAGCGATCGAGCGAAATGCGCCGGCGCTCGTCGATGGCGGCCACGAGCTTGCGGGCGCTGACCTCGCCCCAGCCCTCGCGTTTGGCGATGATGTCGGGGTCGAGGCGGAAGATGTCGCCGGGCTGGCGAATCAGCCCGTCTTCCCAAAACGCCTGGATGTGCTTGGCGCCGAGCCCCTCGATGTCGAAGCAGTCGCGGGCGACGAAGTGCTTCAGCCGTTCGACCGCCTGCGCCGGGCAGATCAGGCCGCCGGTGCAGCGCCGCGCCGCCATGCCCGGCTCGCGCACGGCAAGGCTGCCGCAGACCGGGCAATGATCAGGGAAATGATAGGGCTGCGCATCGGGTGGGCGGCGCTCGGCTGCGACCGCGACGATCTGCGGGATGACGTCGCCGGCGCGCTGGACGATGACGGTATCGCCGACGCGAATATCTTTGCGCGCGATCTCATCCTCGTTGTGCAGGGTCGCGCGCTGCACGACGACCCCGCCGACGGTGATCGGTTCAAGCACCGCGACCGGGGTCAAGGCACCCTGCCGCCCGACCGAGATCAGGATGTCGCGCAGGACCGTCTGGGCCTGCTGGGCCGGGAATTTGTGGGCCAAGGCCCAGCGCGGCGCCCGGCTGACCATGCCGAGCCGCTCCTGCAAGGCGAGGTCGTTGACCTTGTAGACGACGCCGTCGATGTCGTACGGCAAGGCCGCGCGATCGGCGGCGATGTCATGGTAATAGGCCAGCACCGCCTCGACGCCGCGGCGCCGGCGCGAATGCTCGTTGACAGTGAAGCCCCATTCCGCGAAGCGCTCCAGCGCCTCCGCGTGGCAGCGGGCAAAGGGTGCGCTCGCCTCGCCCCAGGCATAGGCGAAGAATTTGAGCGGCCGGCGCGCGGTGATCGACGGATCGAGCTGGCGCAAGGAGCCGGCGGCGGCGTTGCGCGGGTTGGCAAAGACCGTCTCGCCGGCGGCGGTGCGCTCCTCGTTCAGGGCGAAAAAGCCGGTGCGCTCCATATAGATTTCGCCGCGGATCTCGATCAGCTCGGGCCAGCCGGTCCCGGCCAGCACCTCCGGCACGCTCGATACTGTACGGATGTTCGCGGTCACATCCTCCCCGGTGACGCCGTCGCCGCGCGTCGCCCCCTGGACCAGACGCCCGTCGCGATAGCGCAGCCCGAGCGAAAGCCCGTCGATCTTCGGCTCCGCCATGATCTCGATCGCATCCTCGGCGACCAGCGCACGGTCCGCCGGCCGGCTGAAGAAATTCCGAATCCCGGCGAAAAAGGCGCGGACGTCGGCTTCCTCGAAAGCGTTTTCGAGCGACAGCATGGGCCGCGTATGGGTGACCTTGGCAAAACCGGCGGCGGGCGCCGCACCGACCCGGTGGGACGGGCTGTCGGCTCGGACCAGCTGCGGAAATCTTGCTTCGATCGCGGCGTTGCGCCGACGCAGCACGTCGTAATCGGCGTCGGAGATTTCGGGAGCCGCCTCGGCGTAATAGAGCCGGTCGTGATGCCGGATCGCCCCGGCCAGCGCGGCCAGCTCGTCGCGTGCCGCGTCTTCGCCCAGCTCCTCGACCGGGCGCGGGTTGGTCTCTTCGCGCTGCCGCCGCGCAGCGCTCATGCGCCGCCTCCCCCGATCAGGCCCTCAGTGATCAGGCCCTCGGTGATCAGGGCCCCGGCGATCAAACTGGCCGCGGCGGCGCGTGCCTCGGCGGTCACGATGCGGCCGGACAGCATGCGGGCGATCTCCTCCTGTCTCGTGTCCGGATCGAGCTCCTCGACGCGGGTCACGGTCTGGCGCTCGGAGAGGCGCTTGGCGACGCGCCAATGATGCGCGCCGCGCGCCGCCACCTGCGGCGAATGGGTCACGACCAGAACCTGCAGGCTGGTGCCGAGACGCTGCAGCCGCTCGCCGACCGCTGCCGCGACGGCGCCGCCGATGCCGCTGTCGACCTCGTCGAAGATCAGGGTCGGCACCGACGAGGTGCCGGCGAGGACGAGCTTCAAGGCCAGCATGAACCGCGACAGCTCGCCGCCCGAGGCGATACGCGCGAGCGGGCCGAACGGTGCGCCGGGGGTGGTTGCGATCTCGAAATGGACGCGCTCGCAGCCGCGCTCGCCCCAATCGGGCTCAGCGAGCGGGGTCAGCACGGTGCGAAACCGCGCCTTGTCGAGCCGCAGCGGCGTCAGCTCGGCCGCCACCCCGGCATCGAGGCGCTGGGCGGCGTCGGTGCGCGCCCGCGAGACGGCTGCCGCGGCGGTAATGAACCGGGCGCGGGCCGCGGCAGTCGCGCGGGCCAGCGTCTCGACATCCTCGGCTCCGGCCTCGATCGCGGCGAGCCGGGTGGTGAGGGCGTGGCGCAGAGCCGGCAGATCGGCGACCGCCATCTGATGCTTGCGGGCGGCCGCGCGCAGGGCGAAGAGCCGCTCCTCGACGGTTTCAAGCTCGCGCGGGTCGAGTTCCAGGCGGCGCGCGGCGCTTTCCAGCACGGCCAGGGCCTCGGCGGTTTCGTTCGCGGCGCGTTCCGCCGCGGCGAGCGCGTCGTCGAGCAGGCCCTGGGCGCGCACGCGAGCGCGTTCCAACCGCCGGGTCGCGCGGGCCAGTGCCGCCTGCGCGCCGGCCTCGCCATCGAGCTCGCCGATCGCCTCGCCCAAGGTCTCGGCCAGGCGCTCGGCGTTTTGCAACAATGTCCGCCGGGCTGAGAGCAGATCCTCTTCGCCGGGTTCGGGTGCCAGCGCATCGAGCTCGGCAAGGTGATGGCGCAGCAGATCCTCTTCCTCGCGGCTCGCGGCGAGGAGCCGCGCCGCCTCGTCCTCGGCCCGCTGCGCCGCGCGCCAGCCGCGCCAGGCGCTCGCCAGCGCCGCCGGATCGACCGACTGTTCGGCGAAGGTGTCGAGGATCGCGCGGTGCTCGGCGGGATCGAGCAAGCCGCGCTGCTCGAACTGGCCCTGGATCTCGACCAGGCTGTCGCCCAGCCCGCGCAGCAGCCCGATGCTCGCCGGCTCGTCATTGACAAAGGCGCGGCTGCGGCCGTCCCGGCGCAACAGCCGGCGCAGCACGATCGTCTCGCTTTCGCCGTCGAGCCCGGCCTCGCGCAGCAGCGCATAGGCCGGGTGGTTGCGCCCGACCGCGAACTCGGCGGTAACCGCCGCCTCGCTCGCCCCTTCCCGCACAAGGCCGGCTTCGGCCCGACGGCCAAGCGCCAGCCCCAGCGCATCCAGCAGGATCGACTTCCCCGCCCCGGTCTCGCCGGTCAGCACGCACAGCCCCGCGCGAAAGGCCAGATCGAGCCGATCGATCAATACAACATCGCGAATGGTCAGCCCGAGCAGCATTCCCCAATAATATAGGCGGCCTCCGAGCCAAACCAGCACACGGGTCGACCCGACTGAGGAGGCTATGCTCGGATTTCCTGACGCTGGAAGACGACGTAGGCGATGGCGAAGACCAGGATCATCTCGGCGACGAGCCCGGTCAGCTGCGGCCAGATCAAGAGGAAGCTCTGCGCCGCCGGGAGCGGGGTGCCGAGCAGCGCTCCCTGGATCTGGCTGTAGAGCACCGGGCCGAGGGCGCGGGTCGCCGGGTGCAGCAGGCCGAGCGCGATCTCGGCAAAGAGGGTGTTCGGCGAGATCCGGTCGAGCGCCTGCGCAACATGCAGATAGGCGAGGTTCGGGCCGAAGATGTCGGTCGGCGGGCCGGCGACCAGCGTCGCCACGAGCGGCGTCAGGACCGACCAGAACAGCGCAAACAGCAGCCACACGCCGAGGGCGGCGAGGGCGGCGGTGGCGGGCGCGCGAAACACCACCGAGAACAGCAGCGCCAATGCCAGCCATACCCCGCCATAGGCGAGCGCGGCAACGAGAAACCCCAGCATCCGCACCGTCTCCTCGGTATCGGGCGGCAGACCGAGGAGCAGCAAGCCCAGGCCGATCGTCAAAAACCACAGCGAGACGAGGCCGATTGCGAGCGCCAACAGCCCGGCGAGAAATTTGCCCAACAGCAGCGCGTCGCGATAGATCGGCTGCGCCAAAACCCGGCTCATCGTCCGGCGGCTGAACTCGCCGTTGATCGCGTCGAAGCCGATCGCGATCGCGACCAGCGGGACCAGGAAACCCAGCAGCGCGATGAACGAGGGCAGCGGGTCCTGCGCCATCGTGAACAGGCGCAGGAACAGAAACGGGCTCTCGCCGATGGTCGCGCGGATCGACAGGATTGCGGCATAGGCGGCGGCGATCGCGGTCAGGAAGACGAGCGCTTCCAGGAGCCACATGCGGGCGCCCGACAGGTAATCGGCCGCCTCCTTGGCGAGCACGATGCCGACCCCGGTCCAGGGCGAGCCTTTACGCCGCATCGCGAGCCTCGTCGAAATATCGGGTATAAACCTCGTTCAGGCTCGGCTCGGCAAAGCGGATGCCGACGAGCTCGGCCGACGGGGCGAGCAGCCGGGCGATCTCGGCCCGCAGGTCGCGCTCGCAATCCACCCGGTAGAGATCGGGACCGAGCGCATGCACCCGCACCACGCCCGGCACACGGACGAGCCTGTCGCCGACATCGGCACCGCGCGCCTCGACATCGATGACGTGGCCGCCGCCAAGGACCCGCTGCGCCAGCTCGGTGACACCGCCCGACAGCGCGATCCGCCCGCGATTGAACAAAGCCACCCGGTCGCACACGCTCTGCACCTGATCGAGATGATGCGACGACAGCAGGACCGCGGTGCCGCCGGCCTTCAAGCCGCGGATCATGGCGAGAAATTCCTGCGTCGAATGCGGGTCGAGGGTCGCCGTCGGCTCGTCGAGGATGGCGATGCTCGGGCGCTTCATGACGATCTCGGCGAGGCCCAGCCGTTGCCGCATGCCGCGCGAGAATGTCCCGACTCGGTCGCGGCCGACATCGCCGAGCCCCACCAATTCGAGCGCTTCGCCGAAGCGATCGTCGACCTCACGCCGCGACAGGCCCGCCAGCCGTCCGGTATAGGCCAGATTATCCCGGGCCGAGAGCCAGTCGTAAAAGCCGACCTGATCCGGCAGGTAGCCGACCCGGCGCTTGACTTCGAGCGGATCGCGCAACGGGTCGAAGCCGGCCACCTCTGCCCTGCCGGCGCTCGGCTCGGTCAGCCCGAGCAGCATCAGGATCGTCGTCGTCTTGCCCGATCCGTTCGGCCCCAGAATACCGACGATCTCGCCGGCATCGACTTCGAGATCGACATGGTCGACCGCAATCGTCGCGCCGTAGCGTTTGACCAGCCCCTCGGCGCGAATCACCGTATCCGCGGCCATGCCTCCTCCCTAGCGCCGGCCGAAGCGCGCGACCGCGAAGACGACGACGAGGAGGGCAACGGCGATGACGCCGATCCCGACCAGACCCCACAAGGTCGAGGTCAGGACCGTGATGCGGAAATCCGCCGATTGGGACTGGCCGTCCGCCGAATTCGCGGTGATCGTCGCCTGATAGTCCCCGGCAATGGCGCGCGGCGACGGCGTCAGGGCGAGTTGCACCGATCGCGACTTGCCGGCGCCGAGCTCGGGCAGTTCCTTCGGGTCGAAGCTCGTTTTCCAGCCATTCGGCGCCGATGCGCCGAGCGTGACGTCGCGCGCCGCTGCGCTGCCGTCGTTGCGCAGGACGACGGTCAGCTGGCTGCGCTGGCCGGCATAGGCGTCGCCGCTGAGGCGGCCGCCCTCGCCCGCGAGCGCCAGGCTCGGCTGGCCGACGACGGTGATGCCGAGCGGGAGATCGGCCGATGCAGCCTCGCTCTTTGCATGCAGCACGAGCTTGTAATCGCCGGCCGGCGTATGGCTGGGCAGCGCCACCGCGGCGTCGATGTCCTTCGACTGGCCGGCTTTGATCGGGATGCTGGTAATCTGCTGGGTCTCGTAGGCCTCGGCGAATGTGGTCTGGAAGTTTTTCGGCGCGTCGGCACTGAAATTGATCGTGGCGTCGCGACCGCTGTCATTGGCCACCGAGACCCTGAATTTGAACGAGGTCGTCGAGGTCCCGCGCAGTGCCGGAAAGCTGGTGGTGAGTTTGAGCTTGGCCGGGAGCTCCTTGCCGACGGTCAAGGTGATCGGCAACCTGATCTCGCCGCTGTCGCCGCGCGCCGTGACGAGGAAATGATAGTCGCCGGGACCCGCGCCAGCCGGCGGTTCGAGGCGCAGCTGGAGCTTGTCCTCGCCGTCGGGCGAAACGATCGCCTGCTCGACCGGCTGGCCGCCACCGAGGATCGTCGCCTTCCACCCGCTTGCCGCCACCGGCACCGACAGCACCAGCTGCTGCGGCGGCAGATGGAAGTTGCGCAGCGACATATCGATCGTCGTGGTCTCGCCGGTACGCACGGTCAGCGCCGGATATTGCGTCGTCAGGTAGATGCCGGTGAGCCCCGCCGGCCTGGCCGGAAGCCTGGCTGGCGATTTGTCGGCCGCCCGGGCCATGCCATCCGCGAATACCACAACCGCCGTCAATACGATCAGCGAAACCGCGAGAAACCGCCGCAGCATTGCCCGAACACCTCAGATGTTTATCGTCGGCTCTCGTCGCGGCTGCGCTATCGGACACTGGAGCCGCAGGCGCCCGAGGTTCCTGCCGGCACCCGAATACCTCAGCCGGCGGACGAGTTGTAATTAACAATTTTTAATATTGCCGGGGCGCTATTCCGGTGGGGAGACCGCGGTCAGAAAAGACTTCCGAAAGTGCGGCCGAGCCAGCCTTCGGTCGGCGCGCCGGGATTGCCGGTCCCGGTGACCAGCTCATAACCATCGGCATACCATTGGTTCCCCGGGTAGTTGTAGCCAAGGACCGCCGCGTTTCTTTTGGCTTCGTCGGTAAGGCCGAGCGCCAAATCGCATTCGATCAGCCGCTCCAGAGCCTCGGGGACATGCGTCGTCGTCTGATAATTGTCGACGACTCGCTTGAAGCGGTTCATCGCCGCCAGATATTGGCCCCGTCTGAGGTAATAGCGACCGATTTCCATCTCTTTCCCAGCGAGATGGTCGCGGGTGAAATCGATCTTGAGCTTGGCGTCGCGCGCATATTTGGTGTCGGGAAAGCGATTTATCACGTCTTCGAGCGCCTTCAATGCCTCCTCGGTGATCTTCTGGTCACGGCCGACATCGACGATTTGGACATAGTAGGAGATCGCCTTCAAATAATACGCATAGGCGACATCGCGGTTGCCGGGGTGGAGCTGGATGAAGCGGTCGGCGGAGATGATCGCCTCGTCGTAGTCGCCGGATTCGTAACGGGCGTAGGCCGCCATCAGCTGGGCCTTGGTCGCCCACACCGAATAAGGGTGCTGGCTCTCAACCTGTTCGAACGTCGCGGCCGCGGCAGCGTAGCGCTCCTCGACCATCTGGTCCATTGCCTGGTTATAGAGATCGTCGACCGGCTTCTCGATATAGGCATCCTTCTTCGCCCCGCCGCAGCCGGTCAGCACCCCGATCAGCGCGGCGACGAAGAACCACCTGGAGAGAGACAACTGGCGCATCGGCAATCCCGGTAATAGCCAATCTCTGACTATAGCACAGGACTCGGGAAGCATAGCCACCAGCGGGCTCGGGCCGGCGTCAGGCGTGGGCGACCTGCTTTTCGTCGCGCCATTCGAGCTCGCCCGGACGGGAGATCTCGGTGCCGCACCACGCATGGTCGTCGGCGAACAGCGCGCTGAGCAGACGCCGCGTGTGCGCGTGGCCCGAATGCACGCCGCGAAAATGCCCGATGATGGGCCCGCCCGCGAGGTAGAGATCGCCGAACGCATCAAGCAGCTTGTGGCGGACGAATTCGTCACCGTAGCGCAGACCGCCGCTGTTCAGCACCTGGTCGCCGCTGACGACGACCGCGTTGTCGAGCGAGCCGCCGCGTGCATACCCCGCCGCGCGCAGGCGATCGACGTCATCCAAAAGGCCGAAGGTACGCGCCCGGCTCAGCTCCGCCTTGAAGGTCCCGGCGTCGAAGGCCACGCGGATATCCTGGCGCCGAATCAGCGGGTTGTCGAAATCGATCTCGAAACTCATCGAAAAGCCGCGATCGGGGGAGAGCGTCGCGGTTGCGCCGTCCGCGACGACGCTCACCGGCTTCAGCACCTTGATCGCACGCCGCGCCGCATCCTGTTCGACAGCGCCGGCGCACTCGATCAGAAAAACGAACGGCGCCGCGCTGCCGTCCATGATCGGAACTTCCGGGCCGTCGAGCTCGACAACCGCATTATCGATTTCAGTGCCGGCCAATGCCGCCATCAGGTGCTCGACGGTGCCGATCTGGATCCCCTCGCCATTCGACAGCACGGTGCACAATGCCGACTCGACCGTGTTGGCCCAGCTCGCCTGAATCTCGATCCTGGCATCGGTGCGGCGAAATACGATCCCGGTGCCCGGTGCGGCCGGCGACAACGTCATCGCGACCTTCCGGCCGGAATGCAGTCCGACTCCACGGCAGCCGATGACCGTCTTCAGCGTCCGCTGCGACACTGTCGCGATCTCCCCCAACATGCAGCACACTTCAGGTCAGCCCCCAACCGGCCAAACCCTACCGGTGTCCCGGCGCTGCCACAAATCACACTTTATTGCAGATTGTTGCGCCGACGTGCGGAAGAAGATTATCCAGCTCAAATACTTAGACGCGATTGGCGAAGTCGAATCTCAGTTTTCGAACGAGCCCGAATCAGGCCAGAAACGAGACCTCGACGGGGCGCCGCGCGACACGCGACACCCCGTCCGTTCCGCTCAGTTCGCCTGGCGCCGCAAAAAGGCGGGAATGTCGAGCAGATCGTCCTCCTTGCTCGAACCCGGCCGGTCTTCCGGCTCGAGCGAGGCCAGCCGCGGCTGTGCCGGCTTGACGGCGGGAGCGACCGGCGGATGCACCGGCCGCTCCGGCAGCGGCGGCACAACACGCGCACGGCCGACACCGGTGACCCGCTCGATCAGGCTGGGCACGCGTCCCTTTGGCTTGGGCGCAGGATCTCGCATCGCCGGGGCCGGAGGGACCGCCGGCTGCGTCACCGGGATCGCACGCGCCGGGCCCGGATCGACCGGCTGCGGCGTGATGAAGGCCCCGCCCCGCAGCGCCGCCGTCTCGGCAGCCTCGGCCGCCTGCGGTATCGGATCATTGTCGGGCTCGGCCCGCAGCGCCCCGCCGCGGGCGCCGTCGCGCCCGGAATCCAGCCCCGTCGGGGCCGCATTCTGGGTCAGCATCGGCTGCGTATACGCCCCGGAGGTCGCCTCACGCAGCACCGGCGCCGTCTCGCGGCCGCCGACCAGGCTGATCGCCGGGCGGGCTTGGGAAACCGCTTCCGCATCGATGCCGGTGGCGACGACCGAGATGCGCATCTTGCCCGACAAATTCTCGTCGAAGGTCGAGCCGAAAATGATATTGGCGTCGGGATCGACCTCCTCGCGGATCCGGTTGGCCGCCTCGTCAACCTCGAACAACGTCATATCCGGCCCGCCGGTGATATTGATCAGGATGCCTCTGGCACCCTTCATCGACACGTCTTCGAGCAGCGGGTTCGAGATCGCGGCCTCGGCGGCGTCGATCGCCCGCCGATCCCCTTCGGCCTCGCCGGTGCCCATCATCGCCTTGCCCATCTCGCTCATCACCGTGCGGATGTCGGCGAAATCGAGATTGATCAGGCCGGGCATGACCATCAGATCGGTGACCCCGCGGACCCCGGAGTGGAGCACATCGTCCGCCATCTTGAAGGCGTCGGCGAAGGTCGTGCGCTCGTTGGCCACGCGGAACAAATTCTGGTTCGGGATGATGATCAGGGTGTCGACGAATTTCTGCAGCTCGTCGATCCCGGCATCGGCGATGCGCATGCGGTGGTTGCCCTCGAAATGAAAGGGCTTGGTCACCACGCCGACGGTCAGGATACCCGATTCGCGGGCGATGCGGGCGATCACCGGCGCGCCGCCGGTCCCGGTTCCGCCGCCCATTCCGGCGGTGATGAACACCATGTTGGAACCGTTCATCGCCTCGAGGATCTCGTCGAGCGCCTCCTCGGCCGCGGCACGGCCGACATCGGGCCGCGACCCGGCGCCGAGCCCTCGCGTCACGCCGATCCCGAGCTGGATCTTGCGGTGCGCGGTGGATTGCTGCAGCGCCTGGGCATCAGTGTTGCAGACGACGAACTCGCACCCGATCAAATTCGAGCGGATCATGTTGTTGACGGCGTTTCCCCCGGCGCCGCCGACCCCGACAACCGTAATGCGGGGCTTCATCTCCTGCTCGTCCCTGGGGATGCTGAGATTGATCATGCGGTTGTCCCTCCACTGCTGCGCCGCCTCGATCATGCCCGGTTCGCACCGGGCTCCCCCTCGTATTGGCGCGACACCGATTTAGCCGGTTTTGGGCGAAGCGGATAGCCGCACCAGCAACAAAACCGCTATTTGCCTCATATATTCTCGCGCAGCCAATGCCCTAAACGGCCGAGCAGCCCGCTCGCGGAACCGGCCGGGCTGCGGCCGGCGCGCGGCACCTCGGCGCGCTCCGACAGCGAGAAATGCAGCAGGCCCACCGTGGTCGAGAAGGCGGGACCGCCGGTCGCCTCGGCAAGACCCGCAACCCGCAGCGGCCGTCCGATTCGGACCTGCTTGTCCAGGATCAACGCGGCGAATTCGCGCGCCCCATGCAACTGGCAGGCGCCGCCCGTCAGCACCACCCGCCGGCCTGCGACCTTGTCGAACCCGCTCGCTTCGAGGCGATTGCGCACCAGCTCGAAGGTTTCCTCGATGCGCGGCGCGATGATGCCGACGAGCAGCGATTTCGGCACGTGATTGACGTTGCCGTCTTCCTCCTCGCCGATCTGCGGCACCGCGATCATCTCGCGCTCGTCGGTGCTCGCGGAAATGGCGCTGCCCAGCAATGTCTTCATGCGTTCGGCATGGGCGACGGGGGTCGACAACCCGCGCGCGATGTCGTTGGTGACGTGGCAGCCGCCGACCGGCACCACATCGGCAAAGATCAGGTTCCCGTCGAAAAACACTCCGATCGTCGTGGTGCCGCCGCCCATGTCGACCACGGTCACGCCGAGCCCGATCTCGTCTTCGACCAGGCACGCGAGCCCCGCGGCATAGGGGCTGACCACGAGAGCATCGACCTCGAGATGCGCGCGGCCGACGACCGAGCTGTGATTGCGCACGCCGGCGGCATTCGCGGTCACCACGTTCATGTTGACGCCGAGACGGTCGCCGAACATCCCGCGCGGGTCGCGGATGCCGCGGCTGTCGTCGATGGAAAACCCGACCGGCACCGAATGGATGATCTGGCGATCGCCGGGCTCGCGCAGCAGGTAGCCGAGATCGAGCACTCGCTGGAGATCCGCATCGGCGATTTCGCGCCCGGCGACGCCGGTCTCGGCCTTGATGAGGCGCGAGGCGGAAAAGCCGCCGGACAGGTTCACGGCAACTTTCTGGATCGTCTCGCCCGCCATCTCTTCGGCCGCCTGCACCGCATTGGCGACCGAGGCGCCTGCTGCTTCGAGGTCGACGATCGTGCCGCCGCGTACCCCGCGCGAGATTTGATGGCCGATGCCGACGACCTGCGGCTTGTCGGTCTCGACCCGAGCGATCAGGCAGCAGGCCTTGGTCGTGCCGATATCGAGCGCCGCGATCAGGCTGCCGCGCGGCCGGATCGGCATTTTGCGCGGTTTGGCCTTGCCGTCGGCGGCGGTTGCCGCCGACAGTGCCCGATCTCTTGCCGGCGCGCGCGGTTCGTCGATCGCGGTCATGTGCTCTTCGCCGGTGGGCGTCCCTTTTTCGGTGTCGGTGCTTCTTTCGGCGCCTCCGGGATGACCCGAATGACAAGCCGGTCCGGCAGGCGCATGTCGATCGCCTGCACGTCGCGCTTCAGGATGGCGCTCGACCGTTCGAGGCGCGCGAGCTCTGCCCAGGCGCCGGCCGCCCCGTCCGCGGGGAGGAGAACGTCGATCGCATTGTCGATGCGCAGGTTCCAGCGGCGGCCGCCGACGCGGATTGCGGCGGTGACGCGCGCGGCGAGGTCGGGTTCGCCGGCCAGCATCGCAATCAGCTCGGCCGCGTGGCGCGCGGCATCCTCGCCGACCACCATCGGCAGCTTGGCGAACCGGTCGAGCCGAGGCACCGGGATGACGGTGCCGTCGCGGTCGATCAGCTCGATCCTGCCGCCATGCTGCCACAGCGCCAGGGGCTGGCGCTCGACGAGCCGGACAAAGAGCGTGTCGGGCAGGCGGCGCTCGATCTCTGCCGAGCGGACCCAGGGCAAAGCCTCGAGCTGCGCCTTGGCCCGCGCCGGATCGACCGCCAGGATCGGCGTGCCAAGCCCGGCGCCGAGGGCGGCGAGGATGGTTCCCCGGTCGGTCGTCTCGCGTCCTTCGACGCGGATGTCGGCAACCCTCAAGCCCAGCATCGCGGTGCCCTCGATCAGCCGGGCGTCCGCGTTCTGCAAAACCTTCTGGCCAAGCGGCGGAAGCCCGAGCTTTACGGCGCCGAAGATACCCCCGGCGAGCATGGCGGGGACGGCGATCCACCAGCCGGCCTGGTAGAGGCTGGCGGCAAAGCGGTGCCGGCGCAATTGCCGCGGCTTGGTCCCGCTCACCCGCCGCATGCCGCGTTCTCCACGATCCATCGAACGAGCTCGTCAAAGCCGATCCCGGCATGACGGGCGATGTCGGGCACCAGCGAGGTCGGCGTCATCCCCGGCTGGGTATTCACTTCGAGCAGATAGAGCCGGCCGCCTCCCTCGGGCGTGTCGTCATAACGCAGATCGGCGCGGCTGACGCCCCGGCAGCCGAGCGCCTGGTGGGCGCGTAAAGCGATGTCGAGCGCCTGTTCGTAAATCTCCGCCGGGACCGGGGCGGGGATCAGGTGATCGGATCCGCCCGCCACATATTTCGCGGTGTAGTCATAGAAAGTGCCGCGCGGGACGATCTCGCAGACCCCGAGCGCGCGCGCGCCGAGGACCGCCACGGTCAGCTCGCGTCCGGGAACAAAACGCTCGACCATGATTTCGCCGCCGAAGCGCCAGTCCGTCACCTCCTGACGCCAGGAATTATCGCGGATTCGCACGATGCGCACGCCGACGCTCGATCCCTGGTTGGTCGGCTTGACGACGAAAGGCGCCGGCATCGGATCGCGCCGGGCGAGCTCCTCCGGGCGGGCGACGACGCCCTCGACGACGGGCAGGCCGGCGGCGCCGAAGATGATCTTCGCGGTCGGCTTGTGCATCGCCAGAGCGGAGGCGAGCGGCCCGGAATGGGTGTAGGGGATGCCGAGCAGCTCGAACACCGCCTGGAGCGTGCCGTCCTCGCCGCCAACTCCGTGCAGCGCGTTGAAGATCGCGTCGGGGCGCGGCTCGAGGGCGCGCAACAGCGCCGGCAGGTCGCGGCCGACATCGATGATGCGGACCGGGTAGCCGTGGTCGGCGAGCGCCTTGGCGCATTCCCGGCCGCTCGACAGCGACACCTCGCGTTCCGGCGACCAGCCTCCCATCAGCAGCGCCACGCTTTTCGTCATGACCCCGGCTCCGGCTCGGCGGCCTGTTTGATTGCACGAAGCGGACGGCCAATGCGGCAGATTTCCCATTCGAGCACGATGCCGAATGCCTCACGAACGCGCCGGCGCACCTCCTCGCCGAGCCCTTCGAGATCGGCCGCGGTGGCATTGCCGTTGTTGATCAGAAAATTCGCGTGCTGCTGCGAAACCGCGGCGCCGCCGCGGGCGAGGCCGCGGCACCCGGCCGCATCGATCAGGCGCCACGCGGAATCGCCCGGCGGATTGGCGAAGGTCGAGCCGCCGGTGCGTGCGCGCACCGGCTGGCTTGCCTCGCGCGCGGCCCGAATCGCCGTCATCCGCTCGGCAATCGCAGTACGATCGCCGGCAGCGCCCCGCAATCGGGCGGCGACGAAGATCCAGCCGGGATCGACGCCGCAATCGCGGTAGGAGAGCCGCATCGCGGCGCAATCGATCGTGTGGCTGCGGCCGGCGCGGTCGAGAGCCGTCGCCGAAACCAGCACATCCTTGATCTCGCGGCCATAGGCGCCGGCATTCATGCGCAGTCCGCCGCCGATCGTGCCCGGGATGCCGGAGAGGAATTCCAGACCGGCGATTACCGCCTCGGCAGCCGTGAACGCCACGATCCGGTCGAGCGCGCCGGCGCCGGCGCAAATTTCCTCGCCCTCGACGGCGATTTCGGCAAAACCGCGGCCGAGACGGATCGTGACGCCCGGAACCCCGCCCTCCCGCACCACGAGGTTCGAGCCGACACCGACGACCGTCACCGCAATCGACGCGGGCAGAGCCGCCAGAAAAGCGGCAAGATCCGCCGTATCGGCGGGCCGGAACAGCACTTCCGCAGGTCCGCCGACGCCGAACCAGGTCTGCCTGCCGATCGGCGCGTTCGCGACGAGCCGGCCCCGCACCGCCGGAAGCCGCGCAATCAGCGCCGCCGCGGGTTCTTCACGCCGCGCCATCATTGAAAACCGCTCCGCGGCCGCAACCGCGCAAGCTCGCCCGGCAGGCTGTTGGCCCAGCCGGTGATCGAGCCGGCGCCCAGGCACACCACCATATCGCCGGGCCGCGCCAGCTCGCCGATGATGGCGGCGAGATCGCCCGGATCCGGGAGGGCGCGCGCATTGCGGTGCCCGTGCTCGATCAGCCCCGCCACCAGCGCATCGCGCGACACGCCGTCGATCGGCGGCTCGCCCGCGGCATAAATATCCGCCACCAGCACGATGTCGGCATCGTTGAAGCAAGTGCAGAAGCCGTCGAGGAGATGCAGAACGCGGGTGTAGCGATGCGGCTGCACGACCGCGATCACCTTGCCCTCGACAATCGCGCGGGCCGCATTCAGCACTGCCGCGATCTCGACCGGATGGTGGCCGTAATCGTCGATCACGGTCACCCCGTTCCACTCGCCGGTCTTGGTAAAGCGCCGCTTCACCCCCTTGAAATTGCCCAGTGCCGCCCGCAGCGCCTCGTCGCCGAGCCCGAGCGCCTCGGCGACCGCGGCGGCGGCCAGCGAATTCTGTACATTGTGCTGGCCGAACATCGGCAGGAACAAATCAGGAATCCTGCGCCCGCGCTCGGCCAGAGCATCGGAAACGGCGATATCGAAGCGGGCGCCGTCGCGCCCCAGTTTGAGATCGACGGCTCGGATATCGGCCTGCGGGCTCAGGCCATAGGTCAAGACCCGGCGATCCGACAATTTCGGGATCATCCCCTGCACGACCGGGTGGTCGATGCACAGCGCGGCAAAGCCGTAGAACGGAACATTGCCGACAAAGGCCTCGAAGGCCTGCCGCAGCGCCTCGAAGCTGCCGTAGAAATCAAGGTGCTCGGGATCGATGTTGGTGACGATCGCAACGGTCGCCGGCAGCCGGGTGAAGGTGCCGTCGCTTTCATCGGCCTCGACCACCATCCAGTCGCCCGCCCCGAGCCGCGTATTGGTCCCGTAGGCATTGATGATCCCGCCATTGATCACGGTCGGATCGAGCTGCGCGGTTTCGAGCAGCGCGCCGACCAGCGAGGTCGTCGTCGTCTTGCCGTGCGTCCCGGCGATCGCCAGCGACCATTTGAGCCGCATCAGCTCGGCCAGCATCTCGGCGCGCCGCACCACCGGGAGACGCCGCGCCCGCGCCGCCGCGATTTCGGGGTTGTCCGACGCCACCGCAGAGGAGACGACGACCACCTCCGCCGGCCCCAAATTGGCGGCGTCGTGGCCAATCGCCACCGGAATCCCGAGATCGACCAGCCGGCGCACATTGGCACCGTCGGCAAGGTCGCTGCCCTGCACCCGATAGCCGAGATTGCGCAGCACCTCGGCGATGCCGCTCATGCCGATGCCGCCGATGCCGACGAAGTGGAGCGGCCCGATCGAGAGCGGCAGCGCCCTCATGCCGCGCGCCCCTGCCGAGCCGCTGCCGGCTCGAGCGCCAGAGCGAGATCGGCCAGATGCCGCGTTGCGTGGCGTCGGCCGAAGCCGCCTGCCCGCCGCGCCGCCGCGGCCAGCGCCGCACCGTCGCCGAACAGGCTTTCAAGCCGCAGCGCGAGCGTATCCGGGCGCAGATCGGCCTGGGCCACGACCCAGCCGCCCCCGGCTTCGGCAAAGGCCCGCGCGTTTGCGCTCTGATGATCGTCGGCGGCGTGCGGGTAGGGAACCAGCACCGCGGGGCGGCCGATCGCCGCAAGCTCGGCCACGGTCGAGGCGCCGGCCCGGCATATCACCAAATGCGCCCGCACCAGCCGGCTCGGCACATCGGTAAAAAAACTCTCGATCTGTGCGGCGATACCGGTTTGTGCATAGGCCTGCGCCACGGCACCGAGATCCTCCGGGCGCGCCTGCTGGCTGACCCTGAGCACCGCGCGCCGCCGCATCGGCAGTCTCGCCAGCGCCGGCGGCACGATCTCGCTGAAGATATGCGCGCCCTGGCTGCCACCCAGGACCAGGATCTCGATCGGTTCGCCCGACAGCGGCGCCTCGTAGCCGGCTTCGGTGACCCCGAGAAACGCCGGCCGCACCGGGTTGCCGGTGTGGACGATCCGGGCACGGTCGGCCGCTCGCAGACCCGCGGTTTCGGGAAAGCCGGTGGCGATATGGCGAACCCGCGGCGCCAGCAGCCGATTGGCCCTGCCGAGCACCGCATTCTGCTCGTGAATGACGGTCGGCAACCCGAGATACGCCGCCGCAAGCATGGTCGGGACCGATGCATAGCCGCCAAAGCCGACGACGCCCGCCGGCATCAGCCGCGACAGCAGGCGGCGCGCCTGCCATGTGCCAGCCGCCAATTCGGCGAGCCCACGGGCGGCGAGGACCGGCCCGCCGCCAAGCCGCCCGGCGCGCACGTGGTGGATTTCGATCCCGGCATCCCGTCCGGCGAGCGCATCGGTCCGCGCGTCGGTCAGCAGATGCACCTTCCGGCCGCGCCGGATCAGCTCCGCCGCCACCGCCTCTGCCGGAAACAGGTGCCCGCCGGTGCCGCCCGCTGCGAGCACGAAGCCGGTGCTCACAGGGCGCTCCCCGCCAGCCGGCGCCGGGTCAAGGCCAGCGCCATCCCCAGCCCGAGCGCCAGCGACAGCATCGAAGAGCCGCCATAGGACAGGAACGGCAAGGTCATTCCCTTGGTCGGGATCAACTGCAGGCTCGACGCCATATTGATCACCGCCTGGAGCCCGAACTGCATGAACAGCCCGGTGGCGGCGAGCAGCACGAACAGGCTGGTCTCCTGCGACAGCCGCGAAAATCCGCGCAGCACGATAAAGGCGAACAACCCGATAACGGCCAGGCAGGCGACAAGGCCGAACTCCTCGCCGGCGACGGCAAAGACGAAATCGGCATGCGCATCGGGCAAAACGTCCTTGACCGTGCCTTCACCGGGCCCGCGGCCCCACAACCCGCCATTGGCAAAGGCTTCGAGCGAGCGATTCACCTGATAGCTGTCGCCAGCCGCGGGGTTGATGAATTGGTCGACCCGAAGCCTGACATGCGGCAGCCAGACATAAGCTCCGGCCAGTCCCGCTATCCCCGAGGCGCTGCCAAGCACCACCCAATAGATCTGAAGCCCTGCCAAGTAAAATTGAGCGAGCCAGACCATCGCCACCACGACAGCCATCCCGATATCCGGCTGCTTGATCAGCATTCCGAGGATCAATAGCAGCAATGCGGCGGAGATCAGATTGCCGGGGAAACGCGGACGCAGCTTCTGCTCCGCGAACAGCCAGGCGGCGACCACGGCAAAGGTCGGCTTGATGAATTCCGAGGGCTGCAGCGACAGCCCCGGCAGGTCGATCCAGCGCCGCGCGCCCTTGATCTCGACACCGATTACAAACGTCAGGGCGAGTGCCGCGAGCGCGACGGCAAAGCCGATCACGGCAATCCGGCGGATCGTGCGCGGCTGCTGCAGCGAGACGACGAACATCACGCCGACCGCAAACGGCAGGCTTGCCACCTGGCGGCGGAAAAAATGCAGCCCGTCATAGCCGATGCGCTCGGCTACGGCCGGGCTCGCCGCCAGGCTGAGGATGACGCCGAAGGCGATCAGCACGCCGAGCACGGCCAGGGACCAGCGGTCGACGGTCCACCACCAGCGCGCCACCGGACTCTGATCGATCCGGGCGAACCTCATCGGCACCGCTCCTCGCCATGCCCACCGGGCGGATTGTCGGACCTCGCCGCCATCGCCTCGACGAGAGAATATATGTAGCGGTCTTTATCGTGCCTGGCTACTATCCGTGCGAAAATCATTCCAATCATCGCGCGATCATCGCAACTTCAGGGTCGCCAATCCGGCGATTGCGAGAATCGAAGCGATGATCCAGAAGCGAATGACGATGGTTGGCTCCTCCCAGCCTTTCTGCTCGAAGTGATGGTGCAGCGGCGCCATTCGGAAAACCCGCCTTCCGGTCACCTTGAAGCTCGCGACCTGGACGATGACGGACACCGCTTCGAGCACGAACAGGCCGCCGATGATGGCGAGCACCAGCTCGTGCTTGGTGACGATGCTGATCGTGCCGAGCGCACCGCCGATCGACAGCGACCCCGTGTCGCCCATAAAGACCATCGCCGGCGGGGCGTTGAACCACAGGAAGCCGAGGCTGGCGCCGACCATCGCACCGCAGAAGACGGCGAGCTCGCCGGCGCCGGGGACGTGATGGATCTGCAGGTAGTTGGCAAAGATCGCGTTGCCGACGAGATAGGCGATCAAGGCAAAGCAGCCCGCGGCGATCATCGCCGGCACGATGGCGAGGCCGTCGAGCCCGTCGGTCAGGTTGACGGCGTTCGACGCGCCGACGATGACAAAGACCCCGAACGGCACGAACCACCAGCCGAGCTCGACCAGGACATTTTTGAAGAACGGCACCGCCAGGGTGTTGGCCAGCGGATGCGGCGTCGCATAGGCGAGGGCGATGCAGGCGGCGGCGGCGAGCGCGATTTCGAGGGCGAGCTTGGTGCGGCCCGACAGCCCGCGATGCGAATTGCTGGCCAATTTCCGGTAATCGTCGAAGAAGCCGATCAGCCCGCACCCGACGGTGACCAGCAGCACGATCCAGATATAAGGGTTGGCCAGATCGGCCCAGAGCAGGGTCGCAACGGTCAACGCCAGCAGGATCAGGAAGCCGCCCATCGTCGGCGTGCCCTTCTTGCGGGTCAGATGCCCTTCGGGACCGTCGACGCGGATCGGCTGGCCGTTCTTTTGCCTTGATCTGAGCCAGGCGATGATCGGCGGCCCGAAGACAAAGCTGATCAGCAGCGCGGTGACGACCGCGCCGCCCGACCGGAAGGTGATGTAGCGGAACAGGTTGAAGCCCTGGAACCGGTCGGCGAGCGGGTAGAGCAGCAGATAGAGCATGCGATCACGGACCGGGCCGCGCCGCTTCCGCGCACAGCCGCTCGACGATGCGTCCGACGCGCACGCCATAGGAGCCTTTGACGGTCACGACATCGCCGGGCTGGAGAAAACGCGAGAGCGCAGGGATAGCCTGATCGGCGAATTGCCACAACCCGCCGCGGGTCGATTCGGGCAGCGCCTCGTCGAGCGCCGCCATGGCCGTGCCGACCAGGAACACCCGATCGACCTTTGCCGCGGCGAGCGGCGCCGCCAGCGCGCGGTGCAGGCTGGCCGCCGCCGCGCCGAGTTCGAGCATGTCGCCGAGCACCGCGACCCGGCGCCCGCCGGGAGCCGGCGCGATGGCGCCGAGGACGGCGAGCGCCGCTGTCATCGCCGCCGGGCTCGCATTGTAGCTTTCGTCGATCAGGGTCAGGGTCCCGCCGCGCCAGGCAAGCGCATGGCGCCGGCCGCGTCCCGGCAGTGCCTCGAGGCCGGCCAGCGCGGCGGCGGCACGCTCCGGGTCGGCCCCGGCGGCAACGGCCGCGCCGAGCGCAGCAAGCGCATTCATGACCCAATGCCGCCCGGGAAGCGGCAGGCAAAAGCGCTGGGTCGAGCCGGCAAGCATCGCCTCGACCTCGCTGCCGCACGGCCCGAGCACGCAATCGACGAGCCGGACCGCGGCCTCGCGATGGGTGCCGAAACCGATGATCTCGGTCGCTCCTGCCCGCTTCGCCGCCGCGGCGAGGCGCGCGTAGTGCGGATTGTCGCGGTTGAGCACGGCGATGCCGCCGGGCTCCAGCCCCTCGAAGATTTCGCCCTTGGCGTCGGCGATCGCCTCGACCGAGGAGAAGAAGCCGAGATGGGCGGGTTCGACCGTTGTAATCACGGCGACATGCGGCCGCGCCAGCCGCGCCAGGCCGGCGATCTCGCCCGGATGGTTCATGCCGAGCTCGAACACGCCATAGGCGCAATCGGGCGGCATGCGGGCGAGCGACAGCGGCACACCCCAATGATTGTTCAGGCTGCCGGCCGAGGCCGAAATCGTGCCGCAGGCGCCGAGCGCGAGACGCAGCGCTTCTTTGGTGCCGGTCTTGCCGACGCTGCCGGTGACCGCCACGATACGGGCCCGGCTGCGGGCGCGCGCAAAGGCACCGAGGGCCGAGAGACCGGCGAGCGTGTCGGCAACGCGCAGCAGCGACGCGGTGGCGGCGAGGCCGGCGATTTCGCGATCCACCACTGCCGCCGCGGCACCGCGCTCGAAGGCGGCGGCGACAAAATCATGGCCGTCATGGTTGGGACCCCGCAAGGCGACGAACAGATCGCCGGCCGCGAGGCTGCGCGTATCGATCGATACGCCGGTCGCGGTCCAATCGCCGGAGATCGCGCCATCCGTCGCGCGGGCGGCGTCTGCCGCGGTCCACAGCGGCATCATCGCCTGACCCGCCACACCGCCGACCGGCCGGCGATTTCGCCCACGACCGCGGCGTCGTCGAAGGGGTGGGTCTCGCCGCCGACGATCTGGCCGGTTTCATGGCCCTTGCCGGCGATCACCAGCAGGTCGCCCGGAGCGAGCTCGGCGATGGCGGCGGCGATCGCCTGCCGGCGGTCGCCGATCTCGATGGCGTCCGGCGCGGCGGCGAGGATGGCGCGGCGGATCGCCGCCGGCGCCTCGTTGCGCGGATTGTCGTCGGTGACGTAGACGCGGTCGGCCAGCCGCGCCGCCACCTCGCCCATCATCGGACGCTTGCCGGCATCGCGGTCGCCGCCGCAGCCGAACAGCGCCACGAGCCGACCCGGCGCATGCGGGCGCAAGGCTGCGAGCGCGGCCGCGAGCGCATCGGGCGTATGGGCGTAATCGACGACGATCGCCCCGCCGCCGCAGCGCTCGGCGACGAATTGCAACCGGCCTGGAACGCCGGTCAAGTGGGCCAAGGCTTCGGTCGCGGCCGCCGTCGGGGCGCCGGTCGCAAGGACCAGCCCGAGGGCGGCAAGGGCGTTCATTGCCTGGAATTCGCCGGCGAGCGGCAGTATCAGCTCCCGGCGCCACCCCTGAATGTCGAGGGTCAGAGCCTGGCCGGCGTCCTGTGGCCGGCAGGCGAGCAGCCGCAGGTCGGCGGGCGGACCCGTGCCGTAGGCGAGGACGGGATGACCGCGGTCCCGGCAGAGCTGCGCCAGCCGGGCGAATTCGCCGCTGTCGGCGTTGAGGACGGCGTGCCCGCCGGGCGCCAGCAGGGTGGTGAACAACCGCTCCTTGGCCGCCCGGTACCGGGCCAAGTCGCCATGGTAATCGAGATGGTCCCGGGTCAGGTTGGTAAAGGCGGCGGCGGCGACCGAAATTCCATCAAGCCGGAATTGTGCGAGGCCGTGGCTCGAAGCCTCGACCGCCGCGTATTCGATCCCTTGCCGGGCGAGCGCCGCAAGGTCGCGATGCAGGGTCACCGGGTCAGGCGTCGTCAGAGAGCCGGGACGCCGCCCGGCGGGGCTGACGAGACCGAGCGTGCCGAGGCTCGCGGCGCGGCAGCCGAGCGCCGTCCAGATCTCGCGGACGAAATGGACGACCGACGTCTTGCCGTTGGTGCCGGTGACGGCGACGATCACGCGCGGCGGCGGAGCATGAAAGCGGGCGGCCAGCAATGCCAGGCGGAGATGCGGGTTCGCGTCGGCAACGATCGCGACGCGCGCGCGGCGGCACGGCGGGAGATCGAGCGCCTCGGCCCGGTCGGTCAGGATCGCGACGGCGCCGCGCTCGACCGCATCGGCGGCGAAGGCCCGGCCGTCGAGCCGCGCCCCGGCCAGAGCGGCAAACAGAAAACCCGGCCGAACGTCGCGCGAATCGGCGGTAATGCCGATGATCTCCGGATCAGCCGGCAGTGCTGTGGAACCGATCAGCTCAGTAAGCTTCAATACGCTTACCCCGGAGGCTCCCGAGCGTCAGTGCGTCGGCGATTTCGGGCGAGGCTTCATCGACCGGCCGGACGCCGAGCAGCGGCGCGATGCGCACGATGATATGGCCCACCGCCGGGGCCGCGGTCCAGCCTGCGGTGGCGTAGCCGTGGCTCGCCTTGGTGCCGTGCGGCTCGTCGACCATCGCCAGGATCAGATATTTCGGGTCGTTCATCGGAAAGACGCCAAGAAAGCTCGAAAGCAGCTTGCGGTCCGCGTAGCGCGCGCCGACCACCTTGTCGGCGGTGCCGGTCTTGCCGCCGACGACATAGCCGGGTGCGTCCACCATCTCGCCGGTGCCGTATTGGACGACGAGCCGCAGCAGCTTGCGCATCTGTTCCGAGGTCTTCGACGAGATCACCTGCCGACCCTGGGGCGCATAGCCGGGCGGCAGCTTGAGCAGGGTCGCCTGGCGCAGCACTCCGCCATTGACGAGCGCCGCGCCCGCGCTGGCGATCTGCAGCGGAGTCTCGGAAATGCCATGGCCGAAGCCGATGGTCATCACGTTGACCTCGCGCCAATGCGCCGGAAAATGCGGCTTGCCGATTTCGTCCAGCTCGATCGTCGGCGAGGTCAGGAGCCCGAACCGCCGCAGATATTCCTGCTGCCGCTCGGCGCCGACCGCAAGGGCGATCTTGGCCTCGCCGATATTCGACGAGTACATCAGAATTTCGGGCACGCTCTCCCAGCGGTGCTTGCCGTGATAGTCGGAGATCGTGAAACGTCCGATCCGGATCGGGTGCGTCGCGTCGAAGCTGCCGGCGATCGTGGTGGCGCCCGAATCGAGCCCCATTGCCGTGGTGAAGATCTTGAACACCGAGCCGATCTCATAGTCGCCGAGCGTGACCCGGTTGAACATCCGATCCTTGGGAGCAATTTCGGGATGGTCGGGGTCGGGCATATCGGGATGGCCCGGATCGAAATCCGGCAGCGACACCATCGCCAGGACCTCGCCGGTATTGACGTTCATGATCAGTCCGGCGCCGCCTTTCGCGGTGAAATCGTCGACGACGCGCTGCAGCTCCTCATGGACGATGTATTGCAGGCGAATGTCGATCGACAATTGCAGCGGCTCTTTCCGTCCGTCGAGAGCGCTGTCGAGACCGCGCTCGACCCCGGCAAAACCCTTGTTGTCGATCCCGGTAAAGCCGACGACGTGGGAAGTCAGGGCGCCATAAGGATAGACCCGGCGCTCCTCGTGCTCGAACTGCAGCCCCGGTATGCCGAGCTGATTGACGGCGTACTCTTCCTGCGGGGTCAGGTGCCGCCTCAGCCACACGAAACCCTTTTTCGAGGTGAGCTTGGCGTAGATTTCGGCGCTGTCGAGATCCGGCAGGGCGGCGGCGAGCCTGCGGGTTGCTTCGCCGGCGTCGGAGATCTGCCGCGGATTGGCATAGAGCGAGGGGCTGTCGAGCATCGTCGCCAGCAGCTTGCCG
Source organism: uncultured Alphaproteobacteria bacterium (assembly GCA_963814865.1). Classification (GTDB taxonomy): domain Bacteria; phylum Pseudomonadota; class Alphaproteobacteria; order ATCC43930; family CGMCC-115725; genus AP-15. The sequence continues at coordinate 679,027 of CAWFEN010000014.1, forward strand.
TTGCGGTCGACGATGTCGGCGCGCTCCGGCACCGGCGGTGCCGGGCCGTGCGCGCGCGCGATCGGCGACACGGCAGTGCCGACCCCGTAGAGCGTGACCTGCGCGACCCGCACTGCGATCACCGCGAACGCGACGGCAAACAGGATTCCGGTCACGAAGAGCCGGGCGCGGCAGCCGTCGAGGACCCGCCTGGCCGGACCATCGGGGACAACGGGGACGCAGGGCGGCGGCTTGAAATGCCGCGGCCGGCACGGGTTGTCGTCGAATTGCTGGACCGCGACCATTACCGGCCCGCTGCAACGCGCGCGATCAGCTCATCGAGCGATCTGGGCGGCGGCGGCCGGCGCGCCGCGCCCACCGTCTTCGCGGGCGGCGACGGCTTGGCGGGATCGGCTGCCGCCACCGGCTTTTCGAGCGATGCCGGCGTGACCGGCAATCCGCTTCCAGGCAGCCGTGCTCCGGCGATGGTCGGAGCTTCAGGAGTGGAGGCGGCAACCGGAACAGAGGTAGCGGCGGCCGCAGGCTCCCCCGGGAGCGGAGCCGGAGCCGGAGCCTGGGGCGGGGGCGGCGGGCGCAGCGGAATGTCGGTGATGGCGGTTTGCAGTTGCTTGGTGGCAATCGGCGTCAACGACAGAAAGCGCTGGTTCATCTGAGCGAGGGTGTCGGGGCGGTTGAGATAGGCCCACTCCGCATTGAACACGCGCAGCTCATGCTCCTGGGAAGCCGCCGCCTTGGTCGTTTCGGCCAGCTCGTCGGCGAGCGCCTGGACTTCGTATTTGACCGCGAAGGTGACGAGGGCCGAAGCCGCGGCGAGGATCAGCCAGAACGGCGTGGCGAGACTGGTCATGCGCGCCGCCCTCCATCCCGGCTGCGGCCGGTCCTGGCGCGCTCCGATGGCTGCACCGGAGCCGCGGTGCGTTCGGCGGCGCGCAACCGCGCCGAGCGCGCACGGGGGTTGCGCATGATCTCGCCGGCATCGGGCTTGACTGCCCGGCGCCGCAGCAGCCGGAAGGTCGCCGCCGCCGCCGCCGGACCGGGTTCATGGCGCGAGCCGCGCGGTGCCATGTCGCTGCGCTGCCGCAGAAAATTCTTGACCCGCCGATCCTCGAGCGAATGGAACGAGATCACGGCCAGCCGGCCGCCGGGCGTCAGCAGCTGCTCGGCAGCGGCAAGCCCGCGGTCGAGTTCGCCGAGCTCGTCGTTGACGGCGATCCTGAGCGCCTGGAAGGTCCGGGTCGCCGGATCTAGTCCGGGTTCGGATTTGGGCACGGCCCTGCGGACGATTTCGGCGAGTTCGCGGGTGCGGAGGATCGGTTGGCTCCGCCGCGCCGTCGTGATGGCGCGGGCGACCCGGCCGGCGAAACGCTCTTCGCCGAGGGTGCGGACCAGTTCGGCGAGCTGGGGCTCGGACAATGTCGCGACGAGGTCGGCAGCACTCTGTCCCTCGCCGCTCATGCGCATGTCGAGCGGTCCGTCGAAGCGAAACGAGAACCCGCGCGCCGGCGTATCGAGCTGGACCGAGGAAACCCCGAGATCGAGGACAATGCCGGCGATCGGTCTCGGCGGCGGCCGAAGCGAGCAGCCGCACCATATCGCCGAAGCGCCCTTCGGTGATGGTCAGGCGTCCGCCGTGATCCTGGGCCAACTCGCGCCCGCGCCGGACCGCGTCGGGGTCGCGGTCGATCGCGAACACGCGGCAGCGGGCGGCGGCCAGCAGCGCCTTGCTGTAACCGCCGCCGCCGAAAGTGGCGTCGACATAGACGGCCTCGTCGCGCGGTGCCAGCGCATCGAGCATCGCATCGGCGAGGACCGGAACATGTTCGTCCGGCGGCGGCTCTCCCTCTTCCGCCGGCGCCGCGGAGGTTTGCGCGCCGGTGCGGGTGGGGCGAGGTCGGGTCACGCGCGGCGCCCATTCATTCGCGGCGCCCGGAGGCGGCGAGCGGGGGCAGTCTGGTTCCCTGCCGGCGGGCGCGCTCGCGCAGCGCCGCCTGGTGCACGGCGAAACGCGACGGTTCCCAGATCTGGAAACTTCTTCCCAATCCGACGAACGCTGCGCTGTCGGTGATCTGGGCGTGCGCGGCGAGGTTCGGCGGCAGCAGTACACGACCCTCGTTGTCAAAGGGCAGGCGTTGCGAGGCGCCGAACAGCAATGTCGCAAGGTTCTCGTGCTCGTCGGAGAATTGCTCGAGGGTGTCGAGCCGAGCGGTCAGCTCTTCGATCCGTTCGATGCCGCTCGCATCGAGCGCGTCATATTTGTAGGACGGGAACACAACGATGCCCGGAAAGCGCTGGGCTAGAAGAGAGGCGCGAAAGGTCGCCGGCACTGAAACCCGCCCCTTGCGGTCGACCTTGTTCACGTAAGTGGACAAGAACAGTTCCACTTCTTCCCCCAACGCTCACCCCTGGACGCTCGGCAAGGGGCGCCCGATGGGCGCTGCCGAGGTTCCCCCCGTCGACCGCGCCCGTCCATGGGTAGTTATGGGATATCATGGTGCCAGATGGGTGTCAACACCATTTGAATAATAAAACCTTGGATGTCGAAGATTGTCATGCTCGATCTGCTCAGAGCACATCATGTAGAGGTCTGGCCTCGTCTCCATCGCAAATACCAGGATCTTGAGAATGAGAGAGAACCACGATCGTCGCATAAGTTCTACAAATGTTCCGGATGCCGGAATTGTCGAAGCCCGAGGGCCGCGGTCATCAACCGGGGGATAATGCAGAAAGGCGCACCGCCGCGGCTTCGCCACCCGACAGGCGCGGCGCCATCGCCAGCTTCCCGTCGGCGATCAGCAACTTGCAATGATCGTAGAGGGCGACGCGCGCCGCCTCGGATCGATTGTTGCCGTAGACGCCGGTTTCTACCAGTCGGTCGAGGTACCAGATGGTTTGCGGGTTCAGCGACAATGTGACGAGCTCGGATTTAACCGGGTTGGAATCTCTTGCCATGCGCGCCACCGCCCCCGCATCAAAAGAATGCCGAAAGATTGGCATAAAAATATGGCCCCTGCCAATCAATTCCCACGCCGCGCGTCACCAAGGAAGCCGGCGGCCACCGCTGTCCGACAGTGCAATCGGTCGAAATCGTTCATGGATCGCGCCGCCGGCGGCCAAACGGAAACGGGCGACCCCGGAAGGCCGCCCGTCTCCCCCTTGCGCGGTGCGGGGGGCTCGCAATCCGCCAGCGAATCCACCGGGACAAGGCCCACCGATCGCCGGACTGTGGCTGCGCGCCGCACTGCGCCGGCCGCGCAAATGGAATGCTGACCGGATTCTCGCGGCGGGCAAGCCCGGAACCGGTCATCCACAGCTTTGTCCACGGGAAAGCAGCGTTATCCCGGTTTGCCCGCCGATTCATCCCCGGATGAGAGGTTGGACCGGCCGGGATCGGCGAGGCGGCGCCAGACGGCGTGTAAGCCGGGTTCTGTCCCGCCCGCTTGGGGCGGGCGGTGATGGCCATTCCTCTGGGACGCCCGTTGCCGAGCGCCTCATGCGACCGACCCGAGCGGCGGCGCGAAGGCCCGCCCGGCATCGCCGGATCGCTCCGGGACGCCTGCCGCTCCTACTTGGTCTTGCTCCCGGTGGGGTTTTCCCTGCCGCCGCCGTTGCCGGCGGCGCGGTGCGCTCTTACCGCACCGTTTCACCCTTGCCGCCCGCCCCGTGATGCCCGAGGCAGGCTCGGCGGTGTCCTTTCTGTGGCACTGTCCCTGGGGTCGCCCCCGCCGGGCGTTACCCGGCACCGCACCTCCGTGGAGCCCGGACTTTCCTCTCCCCGCACCGTGGCGAGGAGCGGCCATCCAGCCGTCTGGCACAAGAGATTTGGGCAGCGACGACGCCTTTGTCAAAGGCTGAGGCGGAGTCCTCCGCTCCGTGCTGCCGCGATCGCCGCTGCGGTCACGGCGTCGTGTCGATGCCGACGGCGGCGCCGAACTTCTTTTTGACGTTCCCGCCGAAGAGCGGGTTGACGAGACGGGTGGTGTTGCCGGCAGTCGCGGCGACCGCTGTGGCGCACGCCATGTAGGGCGAGATAAAGGTGTTGTGAGCCGCGTTGGGCGACGCGATCACGAGACAGGTCGGCGCCACTTCGAGGTCCATCGCGTCGATCGTGTTGGCAAAGCTGTAGCCTTTCTCGATCAGCAGGCCGGCGCCGCCCTTGGCGCTTGCCGACCCGGCGCCGCTGATCCGCGAAATCTGCGTCTGCTCCAACGCGATCCCGGCGGCGCCGCCTGCCGAATCGGCGACGGCAAAGATCTCGGAACTCAACACATAGTTGAGCTGCAATCCCCCGGACCGGGGCCCCGGACCGGCGTTGTTGACGATCAGGTGATCGATCTTGATCGAATTCTGCGCATCCGAAAAATCGGGGTTGCCGATGACGACGGCATAGCTGTCGCTGTCGGCGTTGACGAACAATGTTCCTTCTTCCTTGAAATAGAAGCAGCCCTTCGGCGCCTGGGCCACCCCGCCGGAACAGCGGATCATCATCACCGGTCCGGAGGTGATCCCGCGGCCGTCGAGGATCGCGCCCATCGAAATCAGCCGGAAGCCGGTATCCGCGCGCGGCGTGTAATCGATGATCAGGGGCCGGGTCAGCTCATAGGTGCCGTGAGAAAGCAGCAACGGCTGATCGGCGGCGAGTGCCGCGTGCAGTGCGTGCCTGATCGCAGCGGTGTCGTCGCTGATGCCATTCCCGGTCGCACCGTAGCACCGCACATCGATCCAAAAGCTGACGCCGCACGCCGGCTGGGTCGGCGCCGGCTGGAGGTTTTGCCCTGCGCCGCGAGCCGACGGCGCGAGAGCGGCGAGGACGACGAGCACCAAAAGCCTAAGGCGGGAACGGTCAAAGCGGCCCATATTATCCTCCTCAGCGGTGCCGGCGAGCTGGGTGGCGCCCCGACCGCACCGATAACGGGTATATGAATACCGTTTACCCTAATAAAACGTATTTGTCGCTAATTTTATGCGATCAACCATGCATTTTTCTGGATACGGGTTATCGCGTGCGCATATCGCGATGTTCCCGCCGATCAACGTCCGAATCCGCGAATCGCCGGGACGCTCCCGGTGACCGCTCAGACGCGGCCGGGCCGACGAAAAAATCCATGTACGACGATGCCGACGATGATCAACGCGCCGCCGATGGCACGGTCCGCGGTCAGCTTCTCGCCGAGCGCCAGGACGCCGACGAGGACAACGGTGAGGAGCTCGACATTGGCGATGATCGCATAGCTGCTGGGACCCAGCCGCGGCACGCTGTAGCAGAACAGCGTGACGGTCAGCGCGCCCGGCCCGAAGGCGATCAGCAACAGGAGCAGCCAGGTGCCAGGCGCCGTCGGGATGTCGAGGCCGAGATGGAGGCTCGCCCCGACAAACGTGGCCGCCAGCCCGAGATAAAGGCAGATCGCGCCGATCAGCGGCGGGTGACGCCGCATCAGGACCGAATTGGCGGCGAGATAGAGCGCGTAGATCAACGGCGACGGCAAAATCCACATCAGCCCGTGCGGATCGAGGCCGCCGCTGCGCAGTCCCGGCAAGGTCACCAGTCCGGCGCCGGTCAGGATGACCGCGACGCTCAATGCCGCCGGCAAGCGAAGCGGCCGCTTGAAGATCAGCCGGTCGAGCGCCAGGGTGAGGGCGGGGTAGGTGTAGAACAGCAGGATCGCGATGCTGGTATCGAGGGTGTGCAGGCTCTCCCAGAAGCACAGGGTTTGCCCGGCCCCGAGCGTCGCCCCGACCAGCGCGATGCGCCACGCGCCGCCGCGCAATGCCGCGCCGAGATCGTGCCGCGACAGCACCGCCGCCACGGTCAGCGGCAGCAGCGCGAGACCGTAGCGCCAGACCAGCATCGAGGGAGCGCTGATCCCGTCTTTGTAGAGGCGCAATGCGATGAACGGCATGAAGCCGACCATGACGCTGGCGCCAACCGCAGCCAGCGCCGCCCGCCAAATCGGCGATGGCGGCAGCCGAGAGGGCGGTGCGTTTTGCCGCCGGGATCGCGGTTTCACCGGCCCGGATCGAGAGATCATCATGACGGACGCGAGAGAGAGATCAGATGTTCGGCTGAAGCGGGCCTACCTGCCGCCGTCGCCCAAGGACGGCACGCGCATTCTCGTCGATCGCCTGTGGCCGCGCGGGCTGCGCAAATCGGAGGCCGCCATCGATCGCTGGGCGAAGGATCTCGCGCCGAGCACCGGACTGCGCCGATGGTTCGGGCATGATCCGGCCCGATGGGACGAGTTCCGCCTGCGATACCAGGGCGAGCTGTCGGACCGCGCCGCGGAACTGGACGAGCTGCGGGCGCTGGCCTGCCAGGGGCCGATCACGCTGGTGTTCGCGGCGCGCGACGAATTGCACAACGACGCCGTCGTGCTGCGCGACCTTCTCGCCGGTTGAAACAGCCCGCCCGGCCCCGGCATCCGCGGCACCGGCCGTTCATCCGGCGGCGTCCATCGCCTTCTTCAACGCGCCTTGCCAAGTGCCGCGCGCCATCGCCGCGCCCGGCGGCGATCTCATCGAAGACGCTGGCATTGTTGTGATGGATGATCACGGTGGCGTGCTTGAAGTTGGCGCGGGCAAAAGCCTCGTTGGCCGATCCCCTCATAGCTCCCGTCCGGGCGCAGAAAGCTGAACGGCCGGTGGTCGCCGGCGGTGCCGACACGCAGAATGCCGCGCCGGCGAATTGCCGCGAGCGGCGGCGAGCCCCCGATAGAGCGGGCGCCTGCCTGCGGGTGGCGCGGCGGATCGTAAAGCGGCTGCGTCACCTGTTCCCTCCGCTGAGCGATGGCTGACCCTACCGCGCGGCGCATTGTTCGGCGAGGGCGATCGACCTAGATATTCCTGCCCGCCTCGCCGTCTGCCGCTGGAGCGTTCCGGTTTGGACCAAGCCATTACCCAGGAGCCCCGGCCTTCCGTCGTCGTGCCGCGGCGCGGGATGGTGCTGGCGGCCGCGCTGATGGCAACGTTCATGGCCGCGGTCGAAAGCTCGATCGTTGCCACCGCGATGCCGACAATCGTCGGCGATCTCGGCGGGTTCAGCCTGTTCAGCTGGGTATTCGCGGCTTATCTGCTGGCGATGGCGGTGACGATCCCGGTCTATGGCCGCCTCGCCGACATCTATGGCCGCAAGCGCGTGTTCTTCACCGGCGCCGGCATCTTCCTGCTCGGCACCGGCTTGTGCGGGCTGGCCGGCAACATGGTCATGCTGGTGCTGTTCCGCGCCGTGCAGGGGCTCGGCGCGGGCGCCATCCAGCCGATCGCCAGCACGATCGTCGGCGACATCTATACGCCGGCCGAGCGCGCCCGGGTCCAGGGCTATATTTCAAGCGTGTTCGGTTGCTCTGCGATCGTCGGCCCGGCGCTCGGCGCCTTCCTCGTCGAGCATGCGCATTGGTCTTTCGTGTTCTGGATCAACCTGCCGATCGGGGCGGCGAGCGTCGCCATGTTCGCGCTATTCCTGCACGAGCGGGTCGAGCGGCGTCCGCATCGGATTGATTATCTCGGGGCGGTGCTGCTGATCGCCGGCATCACCGCCTTGATGCTGGCGCTGGTCGGGGCGGACCGCCTGGGCGGTGCTGCGACGGCGGTGCTGGTTGCCGGCGGCGGGGGCGCGCTGGCGGTCTTCGCCGTTCACGAAAGCCACACGCCGGAGCCGATGACGCCGTTGCGGCTGTGGCGCAACCGGGTCATCGCGCTGAGCAATTTCGGCGTCTTCGGCACCGGCGCTTCGATGATCGGGGTGTCGGCGTTTCTGCCGACCTATGTGCAAGGGGTGATGGGACGCAGCCCCGGTACTGCGGGCTTTGCGCTCGGCTGCATGTCGGTCAGCTGGATGTTCGCCTCGATGGCGGCCGGCAGGCTGATGATCCGCACCTCCTATCGGCTCACCGCGGCGATCGGCGGGTTGGCGCTGGTCGCCGGCGCGGTGATGCTGACGAGCTTGCAGCCGACCAGCACTGCCTGGTGGGCAGCGGCCGGATCGCTGGTCATGGGCATCGGCATGGGCTGCTGCAATACCGCCTTTCTGGTGGCGTTGCAGGCAAGCGTCGGCTGGGGCGAGCGCGGCGTCGCGACCGCCTCGAACATGTTCATGCGCATGATCGGGCAATCGGTCGGCGCCGCATCCTATGGCGCCGTCCTCAATTTTGGCTTGCACCGCCGGCTGCCCGGAGCCGGCGACGCGGTCAACCGCCTGCTCGACCCGGCGACGCGCCAAAGCCTCGGCGTCGACGAGATCAGCAGGCTCGCCGGCGCGGTCGACGCCGCGCTCCACAATGTCCATCTGATCGTCGTGCTGATAGCGGCCGCGACCCTGGCGCTGACATTCTGGTTTCCCGCCGGGCTGAGCCCGATCCGGCCCGCCCGGCCGCGCACCGCCGTCCCGCGCGCACGTTGAGTTGCGCTGCCGGGCTTCTATACTCGACGCAGACGCTCGCAGAGGGAGAGGAACCGCCATGTCGGCCATACTCGGAACAGACGGCTTTCGCTATCAAGTCGTTGACGGCTGGGCGAAATTGCCGCCCGGCTATGAGTTCGACGCCGACGTCGCCGCGGTCGGCGTCGACAAAAACGACAACGTCTACGCCTTCAATCGCGGCAAGCACCCGATGTGCGTCTTCGACCGCGACGGCAACCTCTTGCGGACCTGGGGCGAAGGCGTCTTCGTGCGCCCGCACGGCGTCCACATCGCACCCGACGACACGCTGTGGCTGACCGACGACGGCGACCACACGGTCCGGCACTGCACCCTCGACGGCAAGGTGCTGCTGACCATCGGCATTCCGGGCAAGCCCGCGCCCTATATGAGCGGCGAGCCGTTCCACCGCTGCACCCATACCGCATTGTCGCCGCAGGGCGACTATCTCTACATTTCCGACGGCTACGGCAATTCCCGCGTCCACAAATATACGCCGGACGGCAAACGCGTGGCCTCGTGGGGCGAGCCCGGCACCGATCCGGGCCAGTTCAACATCGCCCACAACATCTGCTGCGACCCGGACGGCTGGGTCTATGTCGCCGACCGCGAAAACCACCGCGTCCAGGTGTTCGACGGCAACGGCAAATACGAAGCGCAATGGAACAACATGCATCGCCCCTCCGGGCTCTACATGGAGAGCGGCACGAAGACGCCGCGCTTTTATGTCGGCGAGATCGGGCCCGACATGGCGGTCAACATCGACCTGCCGAATTGCGGCCCGCGGGTCAGCATCTACACTCACAAGGGCGAACTCCTGGCGCGGCTCGGCCACGCCCATGCCGGGCTCGATTCCGGCCAGTTCATCTCGCCGCACGGGATCTCGGTCGATTCGCGCGGCGACATCTATGTCGGCGAGGTATCGTTCACCAATTGGGGCCGCCGCGTCCGCGCCAAGGGCGAGCAATTGCCCCCCGACCTCAGAAGCCTGCAAAAGCTGGCGAAGGTGGCTTGAGAAAACCGGCTTTCCGTTATCCTGAGGCGGGCGCGGCGCCCATTTCGAAGGACGCACCGGGCTCGCGATCGCCGCAACGACTGCCGCAATCGCGACGCTTGGTGACGCCGCTCGGGAGCGATATCGTGATCGCTCTCAGCCGGGCGCCAACCCCCGCTGCCGGTTGGCCGCGGCGCGCCGGCGGCGGAGCAGGCCAAACCCAGCCAAGGCCACGCCGAGGAGCGAGAGGGAGGCAGGCTCCGGCGCGTCGACGACGCGGCTGTCGTCGACGAGGGCGTCGAGGCTGGTCAGGCTCTTCGCGCCTGCGGTGATGGTCACGATTTCGGTGAGCGAGTAGCGACCCGTAAATTCCGGCGCCAAGGCAGTGCCCATTTGATTGTCGATCAAATCACTCGACAATAGCGTCTCCTTCCCGAACGGAATATTCGCCGTATCGAGATAGGTGGTCAGCGTTGCGTCGCTGTTCACATAGTTGCCGACGATGCGGCTGATGAACTGATCGCCGGCGCTGATGGTCTTGAAGCCGGTCTCCGTCAGCAAAACCTTCAGGGTGCCGCCTTTTTTTTTGCTGGTAACGTCGAGAGAGGTCAGATCGAGCACCGGATCGGTGCGAGACCCGGCGACCGGGAACCCGACACCGGTGTCGACGCTGACGGTAAAATTGCCGATTGTTCCGTCGAATCGGGCGAGGCCCGGAGTGGCTGAGCCGTTCGCCTTCTCCGTTAGCGCGCCTTTGGTGACCTTCAGCCAGATGCCGGCGCGAGCCTGAAACGAGAAGCCGGCGGCGGCAATCAAAACCGCGATTGCCAGCGACCTGCGGGCAGTATTCATCACGTCAATCCCTTTGGTTAAATTCTCTGCTCCGTCAGCACTTTGGGCTCATGCCGCCGGTGCGTGCCATATGCGTGAAAAAAAGCTAATAACGCTACGAAATTAGTAGTTAATGCTTTAATAATCGTGGTTAATCCAACGCTATGCCTAGTGTCAGCAATCGCCGACTTGCGCTGCCCGGCACGGCGCCCCTCAGGCTCGGATGAGCGGCGGTGCGGGCGGATTGCCGCGACACCGCCGATCGTGAAAGGCGGGCTCAGCCCATCGTCGAGTTGAAGGCGCCGCCATCGAGCAGCAGGTTCTGGCCGACGATGAAGCCGGATGAGGCGGCGCACAGAAAGGCGCAGGCATCGCCGAATTCCGCGGGCTCGCCGACCCGGCCGGCCGGGTTCGCCTGGCCGCGCCGGGCCAGCAGCTCCTCGAACGGGATGTTTTGCCGCCGCGCCTCGAACTCGATGCCCGAACGCAGCCGGTCGGTCAGGAACGGGCCGGGCAGCAGGCCGTTGATCGTCACATTATGCTTCGCCACCTGGCGCGCGATGCCGGCACAGAAGGCGGTCAAACCGGCCCGCGCGCCGTTGCTCATGCCGAGATTGGCGATCGGCGATTTGACCGAGCCCGAGGTGATGTTGACGATGCGGCCGAAGCGGCGCTCGCACATGCCGTCGACTGTCGCCTTGATCAGCATGATCGGGGTCAGCATGTTGGCGTTGACCGCCTTTTGCCAATCCTCGACGCTCCAGTCGCGAAAATCGCCGTGCGGCGGCCCGCCGCAATTGTTGACGAGGATGTCGGGGTTGGGACAGGCCGCGAGAGCGGCAGCGCGGCCGGCTTCCGTCGAGATGTCGCCCGGGACCGCCGTCACCTTGACGCCGGTCTCCTTGCGGATCTCCTCGGCGGTCTGTTCGAGGGTCTCGGCGGTGCGCGCGGTGATCGTCAGCTCGACCCCGGCGCGTCCCAGCGCCGTCGCGCAGGCCTTCCCCAATCCCTTGCTCGCCGCACAAACCAATGCCTTGCGGCCGCGAATGCGCAAATCCAGCATCAAATCCTCCGCTGTGTAGATCGGGCTTCCCAGGTCGGTGTACCCTGGTTCGGCCTTGTCGGCGATCGGAAAGAAATACGCGAAAGGCCGTCGCGATGAAGCTGACCTTGATACTCGACCCCGCGCCTGCGGGCGTGCGCGCCAGTCTCGTCGAAGAATGGGACGAGATCGGCGGCGCCACGAAGATGGAGCCGATGGTGCGCCATTTCGATACGGATGAGCAGGCGGTCGTCTGGGGGCGGTCGCTGGCGCGCCGACGCGGGTTGACGCAGATCTACCTCACCGACAACCGAAACACCGTCCAGCGCTGAACCCGGCAGGGTCCGGCCGCGCGACGGCGCTGCTGTCGATCAATAAGGCCGGCCATAGGGCGGCGGCGGGTAGCCTGGCTGGCCGCCATAAGGCGGCGCCCCCGGCGGCGGCGAGAAACCCGGCGCGCGGTTGCCGCGGGCCGACATGCACTCGCCGTACATGACGTCGTATTGCTGCTGCAGCGACATCTGCGCGTAGGCCGAATTACTGGCACCCACCACCGTTCCCAGCCCCGCACCGGAGGCGGCGCCGATCGCGGCGCCCCGGCCGCCGCCAATCGCGGCGCCGAGACCGGCGCCGAGCACCGTGCCGATAAGCGCGCTGCCGACCGCCTGGTTGTTGGCCGCATAGGCCCCGGGTGCGGTCTGCGAGTAGGCGTATTGCTGGCAAAACCCTTGGTCGGCGGAAAAGGCGTCGAAGGTCTTCCCCGGTCCCGGCGCGACCGGAATTGTCGGCCCCATCGGCGGGGCGACACAGGCTGCCAGGGACAGCAGCAGCGCCGCGGCGCCGACTGCTCGCGGATCGATCCGTTTCATGTTCCCTTCCGGTTCGGTGAACGCCGTGCGATCTTGCGGCGATCCCTCTCATCCAAGCAAGCGATAAGAGGGTTTACGGCCGGGTCTTCGTCCTGTTCTCGCATCGGAAGCCCGCGGCACCGGGCTGCCGCAACGGCCGGTGTCGAGATCCTCGACGGCGATAGCCGCCCTGGTAATGACAGCAGGAACGCGTCGCACTAAGCTCACCGCATGGATGGCGAGCTTTCGTGTCGCACTTTCGATTTGCAGCAGCCGATCGGCCCGAGGCTGCCGCTCATTCTCGCATCGCCGCATAGCGGCTGCGAATACCCGGCCGACTTTCTCGCCGCATCGCAACTCGATCCGATGGCGCTGCGGCGGTCCGAGGACAGCTATGTCGACGAGCTGTTCGCCGCCGCTCCGAGCCTCGGCGCCCCGCTTCTTTCCGCGCGCTTTCCGCGCGCCTATCTCGACCTCAACCGCGAGCCTTATGAGCTCGATCCGGCGATGTTCTCCGATTCTCTGCCGCGCTTCGTCAATGCCGGCTCGCCGCGGGTCCGGCTGGGTCTCGGCACGATTGCCCGCATCGTGGCCAACGGCGAAGAGATCTATGCGGGCAAGCTTTCCTTTGCCGAGGCGCGGCGGCGCATCGAGGGTCTGTATCATCCCTATCACCAGATGTTGCTCGGGCTGGTCGAGGAGACCGAAACACGCTTCGGCGGCTGTCTCCTGATCGATTGCCATTCGATGCCGTCCGCGGCCTGCGGCCATGACGTGGCCGACATCGTGCTCGGCGACTGCCACGGCGGCGCCTGCGCCCCGGCAATCATCGAGGCTGCCCGGCGCTGCCTCGCCGAGCGCGGCTTCGCGGTGGCGATCAATGCGCCCTACGCCGGCGGGTTCACCACCGGTCATTACGGACATCCGAGCCGGCATCGCCACGCGCTGCAGATCGAGATCAACCGTGCGCTCTATATGGACGAGCACAGCTATCGCCGACGGCCGCGTTTCGCAGGGCTGGCCGAAGACATGACCGAACTCGTCCGGCAGTTGAGCCTGACCATGGAGGGGTGCCTGGCGCAGGCTGCCTGATGCGATACCGGGGCAATTGACCGACGGCCGCAGCAAGCACATCTGGGAGACAGCGCAGGCTGCGGAGAGGCCGATGTCAGGGACCCGGCCGGATTTCACCATCGAGCAGGATTGGCGGGGTTACAGCGAAGAGGAACACGCAGTCTGGCGGCTGCTGTTCGAACGCCAGCAAAGGCTGCTGGTGGGGCGCGCCTGCCGGGAATTTCTCGACGGGCTCGGCGCGCTCGAGGTGGCGGCAGGCGGCATCCCCGATTTCCGCCGGCTCAACGATGTGCTCGCGCGCACGACGGGATGGCGCATCGTGGCGGTGCCGGGCCTCGTCCCCAACTCCGTCTTCTTCGCCCATCTCGCTCGCCGCCGGTTTCCGTCGACCTGCTTCATCCGCCGCCGCGACCAGCTCGACTATCTCCAGGAACCGGACGTTTTCCACGATATCTGCGGCCATGTGCCGCTGCTGATGAACCCGGTCTTCGCCGATTACATGCAAGCCTATGGCGAGGGCGGGCTGAAGGCGTCGGGGCTCGGCCATCTGGAGCAGCTGGCGCGGCTCTATTGGTACACGGTCGAATTCGGGCTGATCGCCACCCCGGCCGGCCGGCGCATCTACGGCTCGGGGATCCTGTCGTCGGCGGGCGAATCGGTCTATTGCCTCGACGATCCGGCGCCGCATCGAATCCGATTCGATCTGCGCCGCGTCATGCGCACGCGCTATCGCATCGACAGGTTTCAGCAGATCTATTTCGTCATCGACGACTTCCAGCAGCTGTTCGATGCGACCCGGCCCGATTTTGTGCCGATCTACCGCGAGATCGGCGCCTTGCCCGAGATTGCGCCGGACACGCTGATCGATCAGGACCGCCTCCTTCGACCTTGCTGAATCTGACCGCCGCCTTGGCGCGGGCAAAAAAATGGGCCGCAAGTCGGAGCGGCCCAAGTTTAGGGAGGAAACGCCTAGAAGACGTACGGTAGGACCACAACCGGCGATCACTACCGCACTGCACAATTTAGTGCGTCGCGCCACGATGTCAAGCCGCTTTTTCGAAACGTCTGGCATCGTTGAAGATTCGGTCTCAGATCAGGCGGTTAGGTACAAATCGGCGAAACCTTCCTGTGCGATGCACAAGGAACGGTCGCTCACCCGAGCTCCCCTCGGCGCCGGCGCTGGGCCGGATGCTTCGCTGTCGACGGCGCTCCTTGTACCCGCCTGCCGTCAACGGAATGTCCCTCTGCCGCCGGCGTTGGCCGCGGTGAATTCGACTGGACGCCGCCGGGCGTTGTCGATAAGGGTTCCACTGCCCGGCTTGGAGCGGTTTTGCTTCTCCGCGTCGGATCGCGGCGCCGGGGACAAGCAGGGGCAGCGAGACGTGGTTTCTGCCATGCGCCGCTTAGGATCGTGATGCAGGGCGACGCTGAAGCCGCGACTTGGCTGGTCGGCGATGTCGGTGCCACCAACGCGCGTTTCGGACTGGTTTCTCGGCGCGGTGAGCTGTTGCACACGCGCACCATGCCGGTCGAGAATCACCCGGCCATCGAGGACGCCATCGCCGCCTATCTCGGCGAGCGCGGCGCGTTGCCGATGCCGCGGCAAGGGGCGATCGCGATCGCCTCGGCGATCACCGGGGATCGCATCGCGATGACCAACCATCCCTGGAGCTTTTCGATCGCGGCGCTGCAAGCGCGGCTCGGTTTCGAGCGGCTCGAAGTGATCAACGACTTCACCGCGGTGGCGCTCGCCCTGCCGCATCTGATGGCGGCGGACCGGCTTCCGGTCGGCGGCGGCGCTACGGTCAGCGGTGCGCCGCTCGGCGTTCTCGGCCCGGGCTCCGGGCTCGGCGTTTCCGGCCTGTTGCCCTGCGGGAGCGGATGGGTCGCGCTGACCGGCGAGGGCGGGCATGCGACGATGGCTCCCGCTACGGACCGCGAGAGCGCGGCAATTGACCGCATGCGCCGGCATTTCGACCATATATCGGCCGAACGCGTCCTCTCCGGCCCCGGTCTCGTCAATCTCTACAACGCCCTGGCCGGGCTCGACGGGGTTCCGTCGCGCGGCTACACGGCGGCCCAGATCACCGATCCCGCGCTCGGCGCCGCGGACCCGCTCTGCGCCGAAGCCACAAACATGTTCTGCGCCATGCTGGGGACGATCGCCGGCAATCTGGCGCTGACCCTGGGTGCGCGCGGCGGCGTCTACATCGCCGGCGGGATCGTGCCGCGGCTCGGCGCGCGGTTCGCCGATTCCCTGTTTCGCGAGCGCTTCGAAGCCAAAGGCCGCTTCCGCGATTATCTCGCCGCGATCCCCACCTATGTCATAACCAACCAGTTGCCGGCATTTGTCGGCTGCGCCGCGCTGCTTGCCGGCTGAAGGATCGCGAGGCGCGGGCCGATAAGCGGCGGTTCGGATGTGGACGCTGTGATGAACACGGTGATTGATCGAGGTGTCGAAGCCGGCGCGCGCGCGCGGTTGCGGATTCGCGCGGGCGGCTTCTCTGGTCCGACGGCAGGGCTGGCTCCCGGCAACGTGCAAGCCAATCTGGTGATTTTGCCTAAGGCGCTGGCCCACGATTTCCTGCGCTTCGCCCAGGCGAACCCGAAGCCCTGCCCGGTGCTTGCGGTATCCGAGCCCGGCGATCCGCGCCTGCCGGCACTCGGCACAGACCTCGATATCCGCACCGACCTGCCGAAATACCGCATCTGGCGCCACGGCGAACTGGTCGAAGAACCGATCGCGGTGGACCGCCTCTGGCGCGACGATCTGGTGAGCTTTGCCCTCGGCTGCTCGTTTTCGTTCGAGCAGGCGCTGGTCGATGACGGGATTGAATTGCGGCACATGAGTTGCGGCTCGAACGTGTCGATGTACCGCACCAATATCCCCTGCGCGCCGGCCGGGCGGTTCGCCGGCCCGCTCGTCGTCTCGATGCGCCCGCTCAAGCCCGCCGATGCGATCCGCGCGATCCAGATCACCTCGCGCTTCCCGTCGGTGCATGGCGCGCCGGTGCATATCGGCGTGCCGGAGGCGATCGGCATCCGCGACCTGGCCAGGCCCGATTACGGCGATCCGGTGCCGGTCGAGCACGGCGAGCTGCCGGTGTTTTGGGCATGCGGCGTGACCCCGCAGGCGGTGATCGCCGAGGTCAAGCCGGATTTCTGCATCACCCATGCGCCGGGCAGCATGCTGATCACCGATTTGCGGAACACGCGGCTGGCGAGCCTGTAGCGGGGCAAAGCAATGGCCACCCGCATCGAGCTGCGTGCGCTCGTCGATCGCATCGAACGGGCAATCCAAACCGATGTCGGGCGCAACATGACGGCATTGTTCGGGGCTGCGCGCGGCGGCTTGTGGGGCGCGGCGGCGACGCTGGCGGCGGCGGCGGCGCCCCATATCGGGCTGATCACCGGATTTTATGTTCCGCAGGGCTCGCCCGCGGCGGCGGAAACCGATGGGCCGGTGGGCGCGGCGCTCCTCGCCCGGGGGCTCGCAGATATTGGCGTCACCTGCCGGCTCGCCACCGACGAGCCGTGCCGTAGCGCCTGCGCCGCTGCGTTGGCGGGAGCCGGCGCCGCAGAAGTGCCGCTCGATGCCGTCGCAATCGGCGCGCCGCTCGCTGCACTGGTCGAGATCTGGCGCGATGCCGGGATCACGCATGCGATCTCGATCGAGCGCTGCGGGCGCAGCGCTGACGGCGCGCCGCGCAACATGCGGGGTCTCGACATCGCGTCTCATACAGTGCCGCTCGACGAGCTGTTCCTCGCCGGGCCGTGGGAGACGATCGCGGTCGGTGACGGCGGCAACGAAATCGGCATGGGCGCGCTCCCGCGCGCTCTGATCGCGCGGCATGTCGCGCATGGCGAGACCATCGCCTGCATCACCCCGGCGCGGCATCTGATCGTGGCCGGCGTGTCGAATTGGGGCGCCTATGCGCTGCTCGGCGCGCTCGCGGCCCTATGCGAGGATTGGCGTGCGCCATTGCTCGCGACCCTCGACGAGGATCTCGACCGCAGGGTCCTCGAAACGACGGTCGCGGACGGTCCGGCGGTCGACGGCGTGTCGCGGTTGCGCAGGCTCACCGTCGACAATCTCGACATCGCCGTGCACCACGAGAAGATCCGAACGATCCGCGCCCTCGTCGAAGGCGGACATGGCGTATAGCGCGTTCATCTTCGACAGCTACCGGTACGATGCCGCGAGCGCCTCCCTGGCGCTGCGGTATCGCTTCGCCGATGGCCCGTGCTTCGAGGAAAAACTGTTCTTTGATTTCCCGCCCCGGCCGCTGGCGCCAGCGGCGCAGACCGTCCTCGACCGTATCTTCCGTCTGGTATTCCTGTTCTCGGGCGTAAGCTATTACAAGGCGTTCGTGCCGCCGGTCCTGCGTTGCGAGGCGTTTCCGATCGATCGCAAGACCGCCGCGCTGGTGCAGAAATTCTATGAGAAGGGCCTCGCCGAGTTCGCCTGGAAGAACGGGATCTCGCTGCGCGGCCAGATCCGATTGCAGACCGACCGGGTGGCGCCCGCCGAGCCGGCCGCGCTCGACCTGCCGCGGCTGACCGCGATCCCGGTGGGCGGGGGGAAGGATTCGATCGTCACCATCGAATGTCTGAAGCGCGCCGGCGAGCCGGCGGTCCTGTTCGCACTGGGGGACGCCGAGCCGATCCGCGGCTGCATCGCCGCATCCGGGATGCCGTCCATCAGCGTTCGCCGCCGCCTCGACAGCAATCTGTTCAAGCTCAACGCGGCCGGCGCGCTCAACGGCCATGTTCCGATTACCGGGATCCTCAGCGCGATCGCGCTTGCCTGCGCCGTGCTCTACGGTTTCGACGCGATTGCGATGTCGAACGAGCATTCAGCAAATGCGCCCAACCTTATGATTGACGATGTCGAAGTCAATCATCAATTCAGCAAATCCCTGGAGTTCGAGCAGGATTTTGCCGAATACATTCATCAGCACATCTCGCCGAGTGTCGCCTATTTCTCGCTGTTGCGGCCGTTGTCCGAGATCGAGATCGCGCGGAGGTTTGCGAATTATCCGACTTATTTCAAAATCTTTCGCAGCTGCAACACCGCTTTCCGGCAAGAACCCGGCGCGCGCGGACGGCATTGGTGCTGCGATTGCCCGAAATGCCGATTTGTCTTCCTGGCGCTTGCTCCGTTCATCGCCAAATCCGAGCTGATCGGGATTTTCGGCCGCAACCTCCTCGACGACACGGCGCAATTCCAGGGATTTGCCGAATTGTGCGGCTTGGGCGAGCACAAGCCCTTCGAATGCGTCGGCGAAATTTCCGAGAGCACCGCGGTGACGGCATATCTCGGACGCGACCCTGACTGGCGCGAGGATCGGATCGTGCGGCAATTGCACAGCGCCTTTCCGGCGTTGCGGCAGCGCGATCCGGCCGAATATCGGGCATTGCTCGAGGCCACGCATCCGCACCGGGTGCCCGAGCGCTATAAAGCCATCCTCGATGCCTGCGGCTGATCTCGGCGCAAAGCGCGTCGCGATCTGGGGGCTCGGCCGGGAAGGCCGCGCGGCAATCGCTTTTCTGCGGCAACGGCATCCAGCCCTGCCTTTGCTGCTGCTGGATGATTCCGGCGACACGCGCCCGCCTGACGGATATGGCGGCAACATTGCCTGCGCCTTTGGCCCGGCCCGGATCGCCGCAGCCCTCGACGATATCGACGTGATCGTCAAATCGCCCGGTGTCAGCCTCTATCGTCCCGAAATACAGGCGGCCCTGGACAACGGCGTCATGGTCACGTCGCTGCTCAATCTGTGGTTCGCCGAGCGGCACGACATCACGACGATCTGCATCACCGGGACCAAGGGCAAGAGCACGACGGCGTCGTTGCTCGCTCGCATTCTGGCCAGGCTCGGCCGGCGGGTCGCACTGGCCGGAAATATCGGAATCCCGATCACCGCGATCGACAGCGCCGCCGCCGCTTATGCGGTTGTCGAGGTCTCCAGCTATCAGGCCGCGGATTTCGATGGCGTCTGCGATGTGGCAGTGCTGACCTCGCTCTATCCCGAGCACCTCGACTGGCACCGCTCGATCGAGAACTATTACCGCGACAAGATCCATCTGCTGCATCGCAGCCGGTGCCGCGTCATCAACGGCGATACGGCCGACGCGCTCGGCCTGGATCTTCCGTCCCCGGCTTATCGGTTCAACGACAAGACCGGGGTTCATGCCTGCGGAAGCGAGATCTACGATGGCGCGGAGCGCATCGGGCCGATGACCAACCCCTACCTCGCCCGGCCGCATAACCTATCCGACCTGTGCGCCGCGCTCGCGGCGGCCAAGGCGCTCGGCATCGGCGTCGTCGAGGCGCTCGACGCCGCACGCGGCTTTCCGGGGTTGCCGCACCGTCAGCAGGAACTCGGCCGGATCGGCGGCATTCTCTATGTCGACGACAGCATTTCGACGATCCCGGAATCGACGATCGCGGCATTGCGCGTCTATGCCGACCGCGAAATCACGGTGATCGTCGGCGGCTACGACCGGGGGATCGACTACGGCAGGCTTGTCGAAGCGTTTGCCGCGGGCATGGCGAAGGCGGTCATCTGCCTCGGTGCCAGCGGCGACCGGATTTACCGTGCGGCGCAGTCCGCCGCAGCCGGGCGAGCCGATTTTCCCTGCACCCTTTATCGCGCACCGTCGATGGCGGATGCGATTGCCTGCGCCGAGCGGGCGACGCCGGCGGGTGGCGTGGTGCTGCTGTCGCCGGCCGCATCGAGCTACGGGCATTATCGCGACTTCATCGAGCGCGGCCAGGATTTCGCAGCCAAAGCGGGGTTTTCGGCATCATCGGCCGGGAACGGCTTGTGAAGCGGCTCGCCCTGATCCTGCTCGCCGGCCTGGGCGCCGGCTGCGCCGGGCCAAAGCCATTCCTGATCGATGGCGACGCCAATTCGGCCGAAGTCGGTTACAGCAGCACTCCGGCAAACACCGACGCCCTGGCCAGGGCGCATTGCGCCCGCTACGAGCGGGTGCCGCAATTCTTGCAGGCGGAGCAGAACGTCGCCTATTTCAGCTGCGTTCGCCCGTGACGCCGCGGCAGGCGACAAGCGCGCCATGATCGCGCCGCAACGCCTGAAGTGATCGCCGTTGCCCGACGGATCGCGGTTTTTGCGTCTCGGTGCGCTGTGGCTGGCCGGCGCCGACCTGCGCGTGACCGTGCTGGCGGTGCCGCCGGTCCTGCCGCTGATCCATCACCAGCTCGGCCTCAGCGAAAAGGCGATCGGGGCACTCTCCGGACTGCCGGCCCTGCTGTTCGGGCTCGCGGCGATCCCGGGTTCGCTGCTGATCGCGTCGATCGGCGCTCGCCGCGCCTGCCTCGCCGGGCTCGTCGTCGTCGCCGCAGCGGCGGCGGCGCGCGGGGCCGGACCATCGGTGCCGATGCTCTTCGCCATGACGTTCCTGATGGCGGCCGGCATCGCGGTCGTGCAGCCGGCCCTGCCGGCGCTCGTCGGCGAGTGGTTTGCCCGATCGCCCGGCTTCGCAACGGCGGTCTACGCCAACGGCCTGCTGATCGGCGAAGCCGGCGCGGCGGCGCTGACCATACCCTTTGTCCTGCCGCTCGCCGGCGGCGGCTGGCCGGCAACCTTTGTCCTGTGGTCGGTTCCGGTGGCGGCGACCGCGCTGCTGATCGCGCTGGCCACGCCGCACCGCCGATGGTCCGCCACGGCGGCAGCCGCGCGCTGGTGGCCCGACTGGCGCAGCCCCCAGATCTGGCAGCTCGGCCTGATGCAGGGCGGGACCGGCGGCCTCTATTTCGCCTCGAACGCCTTCATCCCCGACTATCTTCATGCGATCGGCCGGCCCGATCTCGTCGGCCTTTGCCTCAGCGCGCTGAACCTCGGTCAGTTGCCGGCCTCGGCGGTGGTGCTGCTGTGGGCGCGGCCGCTCACCCGCAGCAAATCGGCCTTTGTCGCAATGCCGATCGTCGCCATTGTCGCCATCGCCGCGCTTCTCGACGCGTCGCCATGGATGGTCGGCCTCGCCGCCGGGACGATCGGCTTCTGCTGTGCCTTCGTTCTGATCCTGACCTTGGCGCTGCCGCCGCAGCTGACGCAGGCAGGCGACGTTCACCGGCTTTCGGCCGGGATGTTCGCGATCGGCTATTTGCTGACCTGCCTGATCCCGCCTCTGGGCGGGGTGATATGGGACGCAACGGGCATCCCGTCGGCCGTCTTTCTCGTCGATTTTGTCGGCGCCGCAATCGTCCTTGGCGCCGCGCTGACGCTGCACTCGCCGATTGTGCCTTGAAGCACACCGCGCGATCACGGTAATCCTGGCAAAACCGTTCGACAGCAAGCGACAGCAGAGGGGAACCCGATGAGCATCGAACTTCACACCTGGAACACCCCGAACGGCCGCAAGATCAGCGTAGCGCTGGAAGAAATGGGCCTGCCCTACGCCGTCAAGCCGATAAACATCTCCAAGGGCGAGCAATTCGCCGCCGAATTCGTGAAGATCAGCCCGAACAGCAAAATTCCGGCGATCGTCGACCCGGACGGCCCGGGTGGCGCGCCGATCAGCGTCTTCGAATCGGGCGCGATCCTGATCTATCTCGGCGAGAAGACCGGCAAGTTTTGGCCTGCCGATCGGCGGCAGCAAGTGCCGGTGTTGGAGTGGCTGATGTGGCAGATGGGTGGTTTTGGCCCGATCCCCGGCCAGGTCCATCACTTTTTACAGGTGGCGAACGAGCAGGACCGGCGCTACGGCCTCGAACGTTATTCGAAGGAAACGCGCCGGCTGTATGGCGTGCTCGACAAGCGGCTGGCGGATGTAGCATTCGCTGGCGGCGACATCTCGATCGCCGATTTCGCGATCCTCGGCTGGGCTTGGCGGCACGAGCGTCATCATGTCGATCTGGCCGACTTCCCCAACGTCAGGCGCTGGTACGAGACGATCATGGCCCGTCCCGGCGTCCAGCGCGGTTTTGCCGTCGCCTTGAGCTGAGACCCCTGCGTCGGCCCGGCCGCGCCGCCGGGCGGGCGGCGGTGCGGCTGCGTATTTCTACTCGCGGTCGAACGCGTCTACGATATTGGTTGGATTGCGCGCGCAGGGCGGCCGCCAAAATGCTCTGGACCCGGCGAGGCGTCTCGTCAATCGCGACGACGAGGCGCCTCCTTGCCCATCTGTCGCTGACGGCGGCCTACACGCTGAGCGGCAAGCTCGGGCTGCTGCTGGCCGTCCCGCCCGGCTATGCATCGCCGATATTTCCCCCAGCGGGAATTGCCATGGCGGCGGTGCTGGTCGGGGGGTCGGCAACGCTGCCGTGGATCTTTTTCGGCTCCTTCCTGCTCAATTGGTGGATCGGCTATTCGCTCGGTCATCAGCTTGACGGCGTCCCGCTCGCCGCCGCCGTCGTGATCGCCGCGGCGTCGACATTGCAAGCTGCCCTCGGCGGCGCGGTGTTGCGGCGCGCGGTCGGCTATCCGGCGCCGCTCGACAATGGCCGCGACCTCGCCCGTTTTGTGCTGCTGTCGCCGGTCTGCTGCGTGACGAGCACCACCCTTTCCCTGGCCGGCCTGTCCGTCCTCGGCGTCGTCGCACCTCCCAATCTGGGCTCGAGCTGGATTTCCTGGTGGACCGGAGACACCCTTGGCGTCCTGGTCGGCTTACCGCTCATGCTCGTCATGGTCGGCGAACCGCGGCCCTTGTGGCGCAGCCGGGCCCTCCCGGTGGCGCTGCCGATGCTTTTGCTCTTCGCGCTGTTCACCGCGATTTTCATCCGCGTCAACAAATGGGAGGACGATGCGTCGCTGCTCGATTTCCGCCTGCTGTCGCGGCAGGTCGTCGACAAGATCCATACCGGGTTCGACGAGCAGGACGTCTTCCTCGAACAGCTGGAGCGTTCCTTCGGCGGACCGGCGCCGCTGTCACGCCAGGATTTTCATCACCTTGTGCATACTTTGCTGCGGCGTGTTCCGATGATCCGGGCGGTGAAATGGGTGCCGCGGATCGAACCCGCCGAGCGCGCGGCGTTCGAAGCGAAGCAACAGGCCGAGCTCCCCGGGTTTGAAATACGCGAGTTCGATCCGTCGGGGCATCCGCGCCGCGAGGGAACGCGGGACCATTTCGACCCGGTGACTTATGTCGAGCCGCGGCACGGCAACGAAAGATCAATCGGGTTCGATCTCGATTCCGACCCCAGGCTCAAAGCCGCAGTAGACAGGGCCGTCGCTGGCGAGGCCGTCACCGCGACCGCACCGATCCAGCTTGTCGGCGAGCATGGCCCGCAGGCCGGGATGTTGTTGATGTTCGCCGTGCATGGCGGACCCAATGGAGCCGGCGTGCTGTCGGTTGCGCTCCAGATGGGCACTTTCATGGACGCGCTCCTCGCCCCGGTAAAGGCGTCGATCAATGTCAGGCTCGTCGATCTCGACGGCAACACGGTTCTCTTCAGCGGCTTTTCGCCGGGACGAAGCGATGCCAAGCACGACGAGACCTTCGCCTTTGGCGGGCGCCGCTACGACGTAGAGACGGAGCCGACCGAAGCCTATTTCCAGCGGCACCGCCGATGGCAGAGCTGGGCAGTGCTCGTCGGCGGCGTCTTCAGCACCGGCCTGCTGGGCGCGCTGCTGATGCTCGGCACCGGCTATACCCGCCGGATCGAAACGATCGTTGATCAGCGGATGCGCGACCTCGAAGCAACCAACCGGCGCCTGCAGATCGAGGTCCGGGAACGTGAGCAGGCGGAGGCGGCGCTGCATCAGGCGCAGAGGATGGAGGCGATCGGCCAGCTGACCGGGGGCGTCGCGCACGACTTCAACAATCTGCTCACGGTGGTCAGCGGCAACGCCGAGCTGCTGCGCGACAATGCCGGGGAGGAGTTGGTGCTGCGCCGCGCCTCCGCCATCATGCGTGCCGCCGAGCGCGGCGAACGCCTGACGCGGCAGCTGCTCGCCCTGTCGCGGCGCCACACCTCGCGGCCCGAGCCGGTCGATCTGCCGCAGCGAACGCGCGAACTCGCCGACATGCTGTCCCGCTCGTTGCGGACGGACATCGAGGTGACGGTCGACATCGCGCCGGATCTCTGGCCGGTGGCGATCGATCCTGCCGAGTTCGAGCTGGCATTGTTGAATGTCGGGGTGAATGCGCGCGACGCGATGCCGAATGGCGGCCGCTTTCGGGTCGAGGCGCGGAACGTCGACTGCCGCCCCGGCAATCCGGAAGACGCGGGGCTGACGGGCGACTTCGTCGCGGTAAAACTGTCGGACAGCGGCATGGGTATGGCGGCCGATGTTCTGGCGCGCGCATTCGAGCCCTATTTTACGACGAAAGAGGCGGGGCTCGGATCGGGGCTCGGCCTGTTCCAGGTTTACGGCTTCGCCAAGCAGAGTGGCGGCACCGCGACCATCGACAGTGCGCCGGGAAAGGGCACGGCGATCACGCTCTATCTCCCGCGGGCGAGCGCGATCCCCGCCGCGCCTGCTCCCGCGGCCGGCGACGGTGCGGCGCGGGTCGAATCCGCACGCATCCTTTTTGTCGAGGATGACCCCGAGGTCGCGCAAGTCACCGCCGAGCTGTTGCAGAATATCGGGTACCAGCCGGTCGAGGCGCATGACGGCGAGGAGGCGTTGGCCGCGCTCGAACGAGATGCGGCGATCGATCTGGTGTTGTCGGACATCGTCATGCCAGGCCGAATGAGCGGTATCGACCTGGCGCGGACGTTGCGCGGACGGTACCCGGAACTCCCGGTTCTGCTCGCCACCGGCTATAGCCGATATGCCGCGACGGCAGTCAAAGAAGGTTTTGTGCTGATCGAGAAACCTTATCGTCGAGAATCCCTGGCGGCTTCGATTCAGACAGTGCTCGAGCGCCGCCGGCAGCCTCGTGTCAGTTGAATCCTTATGGTGCTCCGCGCCGGTACCGCTGGTTTCCCCGTCGTGCCGGGCCGGAGCCGCGCGGCGATGCCAAGCCGATCTCCGCCTGATTCGACCGCCGGCGCGGGCCGGCGCGCGGCGTGGCGATGTCGGTTTGGGGCTCGGCGCCGTTGTGATCCCGCAGCTTGCCTCACCCCGCCGGTTGTCGGAAGATGGGTTCGGCTTAAGACTGTCGCCAACGGCGCTGACGTTATGTCACGCGCGCTGTCCAATGGGAGAAATAGCGAATGATCGACCTCTATTTCTGGCCGACCGGAAACGGCAAGAAGACCGTCATCCTTCTCGAGGAGTTGGAGCTGCCCTATACGATCAAGCCGATCAATATCGGGCGCGGCGACCAGCTTACCCCCGACTTCTTGAAGATTTCGCCCAACGGCCGAATGCCGGCGATCGTCGACGACGAGCCGATGGGCGGCGGCGACCCGATTTCGATCTTTGAATCCGGGGCGATCATGACATATCTGGCGGAGAAGACGGGCCGGTTTATGCCGTCGGACCCGCGCGGCCGCTACGACGTCGCTCAGTGGGTCAGCTGGCAGCTGGCCAACCAGGGCCCCAAGCTCGGCGAGCAGGGCCACTTCCGGCGTGCCCTTGAAGCCGGAAGCAATGGCGATCTTTCCTACGCGATCCATCGCTTCGACAATGAAACGCATCGCATCTACGGGGTCATGAATTTGGGCTTGTTCAACAAGCGCTATTTCGCCGCCGGCGAATACACGATCGCCGACATGATCTGCTATCCCTGGGCATCGAGCTGGTCCAGTCGGAAGATCGAGATCGACGAGTTCCCCAATGTGAAGCGCTGGCTGGAGGAAATCGGCGAGCGGCCGGCAGTCAAGAAGGCGATGGCGATGGGGCCGGAATTCCGCGAAAACCCCGCGTCGATCAGCGCCGAGGAGCAGGCCCGTCGCCGAAGGCTCGTAGCCGACCAGCGGGCGCAACCGATCCCCGCCGAGTGGCTTCGCGCTGCCCAGGCCTGACCGGCGGGTCTTGTAAGTCCGATAGGGATAGCGCGAAGCGGCAGCGGGCGGGCGCTGAGCGGCGCCCGCTTTTCTCCCACGCCGCCCCCCGGACCGGGGTGATTGTTGCGACTGCGTTGCGGAAAGCCCGGGCCGCCAGCCCTCGTCGCCGTTCTCCGGGAATTGCCGTAAGGCCTGTTGCCGACGCCGATGACGGCGATTTTGTTCTTCAGCTCCGCGATGTCGAACATCAGATGACGCCCTCCTCGGCAAGCCGTTCGACTTCGCTGCGCGAGCGGCCGAGCAATTCGGTCAGCACCCACATATTATCCTCGCCGTAGCACGGCGCGCCGCGGTTGGTCGGACCGCCGATGTAGGCGGGCGTGGCGCTGAACTTCATCGGCAATTCATAGATCGGCCAGGTGCCGATCTTGGTGCCGGTGACTTCGGTCAGCCAGTTCAGGTGGCGGAGCTGCGGATCGGCGTCAACGCGGTCCTCGGCGTTCTGGCACATCCCGGCCGGCACCCCGGCGCGCTGCAATTTCATCATGCAGTCGTAACGGTCCTGCGTGCGGGTCCACGATTCTACCGCGGCATCGAGCGCATCCTGGTGCAACAAGCGGTGCTCCAGCGTGGCGAAGCGGCGATCGTCGAGCCACGCACCCTGTTCCGCCACCTGCGCCAAGGCACGCCATTCGGCGTCGGTGAAGCAGGCGATGGCGATCCAGCGATCTTTGCCGGCGCAGGGATAGGCACCGTGCGGCGCTGCCGGCTTATACGGCGAGCGATTGCCGTAACGGCGCCATTCGCGCCCGTTGGCGGACCAGTCGAGGATCGTCGCCCCGGTCAGGAACAATCCCGACTCGCATTGCGACGCATCGATCCACTGGCCCTCGCCGGTGCGCTCGCGGTGGTACAGCGCGCCGAGCAGAGCCAGCGCATAGCCATAGGCGCCCATCCAGTCGAGATAGGAATAGCCCCAGCCGACCGGCATCGCCGGCTCGGGCAGGCCCGACATGTCGCCCTGCCCGCCGAACGCCGCGGCGACCGGGCCGACGGTGCGCATCCGCCCGTAGGTGCCGTGCGCGCCCATGCCGGATTGCTGGATGTAGATGATGTCGGGCCGAATGCTCTTCATCACGTCATAGCCGAGCCCGAGGCGCGGCAAGACGCCTGGCGAAAACCCCTCGGCGACGACGTCGCAGACGCGCACCAGATCCTTGGCGATCTGCAATCCCTTCGGGTGGCGGATATTCAACGAGATGCCGCGCTTGCCGGCATTCTTGTTGTTGAACTGGCCGCCCATGTCTGGGTCGCGCACGGGGGGCAGTGGTCCGGTCGCCGCATCGCGCGCGGCGCGGCCGCCGACCGGCGCCATCGCGGCGAGGCGGGTATCTGGGTTGTCCTTCCATTCGACCTTGAAGCTCTCGGCGCCCATCGCCGCCAGAAAACGGGTGCCGCCCGCCGACGCGAGGAACCACGCGAAATCGAGGATCTTTACTCCCTGCAACGGGAACGGCTTGTTGTGCAGGGCCGAAAGCCTCGGGTTCGCGACGACGCGCGGCTCGGCCGGCACGCTCGGCCGGCGTAGCCGCTTCGCCGAGCACCGCGGCGGTGTCTTCGCCGAGCAGCGGGGCGCGGCGGCCGACCTGCCAACTCGTCTTGGTGCTGAGCCATTTGCTGGTCGGATAGCGGAAGCTGCGGCCGTGCTCGGGATGATGCGACGTCGGCAAAGCTCTTGCGCTGCAGCCAATGTTCGTCGAGCGCGTTCTCATGCGGCTTGCGCAAGCGGCGCCCAGAGGAGGCCGGCATCCTGCGCCTCGCGCCACGGCATGTCGCGATAGGTCCAGGCGCGCACGAAGCGCTGCACGACATCGAGCATATGCGCCCGCGCCGCGTCGCTGGCGGCCGTGCCGGGCACTTGGCGGGCCCGCAGATCGGTGTCGGGTGGCGGCGGCTGCAAATCGGCCTGCGCGCCGTATTTCGCCAGCAGCGGGATCAGGTTCTTCAGGTCGCGCGCACCCATGCCGTGGGTGATGAACCAGCGGCCGTCCTTGGTGTGGCAGATGCCGGGCGAATGGTTTGGCGTCTCGGCGGCATGACGGTTGGTCAGCCGCCACAGCGGCACCCGCCGCATCACCCAATGCATGATGTCTTGCTCGGGGTTCTTCGACACCGCCTCGTGCACCGCGACCGACACATCCTGCCCTTGGCCGCTGCTATGCCGGTGGATCAGCGCAGCGATAATTCCGGTCGCCAGTTGCTCGCCGGCGATGTGGTAGGCGTGCCAGATCTGCGGCGCGATCGGCGGGGTGTCGTATTCGAGGCTCGGGTCGGGGTCGTAGCCGCAATTCATCATCACGCCGCCGAGCGCGAGATGAATGAGGTCGGAGCCCTTGAACCCGGCCCACGGCCCGTCATCGCCGAACGGCGTCATCCGCGCCGTCACCAGTGCCGGAAACCGCGCGCCGAGCGCGGCGCGGTCGAGGCCCAGC
The DNA here is from genome assembly GCA_963814865.1 of uncultured Alphaproteobacteria bacterium. Taxonomy (GTDB): domain Bacteria; phylum Pseudomonadota; class Alphaproteobacteria; order ATCC43930; family CGMCC-115725; genus AP-15. The sequence goes on from CAWFEN010000014.1 coordinate 707,580, forward strand.
ATGGTGTTCAGCGCGCCGCAGCTCGCGTCGAGCAGGACATCGGCACCGCCCAGCAGGCGCAGCATATGCTCGCACCCTGCGGGCTCGCGCAGGTCGAGCACTACCGACTTCTTGTTGCGATTGTAGTTCCAGAAGAACAGCGAGCGTTCGAGGCCCGGCCGGTCTTCCAGGAACGGGCCGATCCGCCGCGTCGCATTGCCCTCCGGCGGCTCGATCTTGACCACCTCGCAGCCGAGGCCGGCGAGCAGCAGCCCGGTATATTCCGCGCGTTCGTCGGCGATCTCGATGACCCGCAGGCCGGCAAGCATGCCGGGACCGGCATTGCCGATCATCTCGCCTGGTCCACGCGCAACCGCACCCGTCTCCGGCATGGCGCTCCATCCTCCCCACGCTCTATCCCAAGCGATTGTGGTGGACGCCGCCGCATTGTCAACGCGACCGGCGGCATATCAATCGTGCTCGCCCCGTGCGCTGCCGCGTGCCATCCTGACGCCGGCACGCAATCCACAGGAGGTCGCTCGCCATGACCAAGCCGCATGGTCCGCTCCAGGGCGTGAAGGTCGTTGCCTGCTCCACCGCGCAGGCCGGCACGGTGCCGTACATGCTGATGGCCGACCTGGGCGCGGAGGTGGTCAAGATCGAGGTGCCGGGGGTCGGCGACAATTCGCGCGGGTCGACCGTCCTGCCCGGTTTCCCCAGCACCTATTTCGAGACCAACAATCGCGGCGTGAAGAGCGTCACCTTGAACCTGAAAACCGGGGAAGGTCGGGAAGTTCTCCGCAAGCTGGTCGCGACCGCGGACATCTTCGGCCAGAACTTCCGCCCCGGTGCCGCCGAGAAGAACGGCTTCGGCTACGAAGAGCTGAGGAAGGCGAACCCGAAGCTCGTCTACATGTCGATTTCGGGCTACGGCCCGAAGGGACCGCATGCCGATCTGCCGGGCACCGATTCGATGGCCCAGGCGCTCGGCGGCATCGCGGAAGCCTACTCGACGCCGGGCCAGCCGCTGCGCACCGGCATCGTATCCGTCGCCGACGAAACCTGCGCCATTCTCGCCTTTGGCGGCGCCCTCGCCGCGCTCACCTGCGCGCGCGCCACCGGCATCGGCCAGAAGGTCGATTGCTCGCTGCTCGGCGGTCAGGTCCGCTTGATGGGCTGGACCCTGACGACGGCGATGTGGCGCAACCGCGATCCGGTCACCGGCCAGGCCCGCGTTACCGGCACGCCGCAACGCCCCGGCCTCAGCGCCAGCTTCAACGACCGCGACGGCAAGCCGCTGGTGTTCCAGCTGAATGGCGCCCGCAAATGGCGTGACGCGATGGTGGCGCTCGGCTTTTACGAGACGCTGGAAGAGGCCGGCTTCGGCGATCTCGGCGTGATCATCTCATCCGACGAAAAGCGCACGACCTTGCTGCGCATGCTGGACGAGCTGTTCGCGGCAGGGTCGCGCGACGATTGGGTGGCGCGGCTGCGCGGCGCGGACATCGTCTCCGCTCCGATCAACACCTTGCTCGAAGCCGCCGACGATCCCGACGTGCTGGCCAATGGATACGTGACCGAGATCGATTACCCAAAGCACGGCAAGACCCTGAAAGTGCACGGTTCACCGTGGCATTTCTCCGAAACGCCGGCCCATGTCGGCATCGCCCCGGAGCTCGGCGCGCATAACGACGAAATCCTCGCGGGCCTCGGCTACACCCCGGCGCAGATTCAGGATCTCAGGGACCGAAAGATCATTTGACGCCGTCAGACGCGGGCAGCCTGTCGCCGGTTTCCAGATCGTCGGGCTCCCGACCGGCGGCGCCGGCAGCGAAATCCGAAGACCTGCGCCCTATTGCTTGTAGGACGGGTCGATGCGGTCGAGCTTGCGCAGCAGGGCCGGCCATTCGAGCCTGGCCGGATCATTGCGGCCGCCGATGGGGCGAATTCTGGCGCTGTCGCGGGCGGCGCTGACGATCGCGTCGGAGATCGGGTGGAACTCGGCACCCGATTGCTGAAAGGCGAGCTGCATCGCGCAAGCCCGTTCCATGCGGTAGCACGCGAGGAAGGCCGCGGCGACGCTCGTCCCGACGATCCAGAGGCCATGATTGCGCAGGACCATGATGTGGCGATCGCCGAGATCGGCGAGGAAACGCGCGCGTTCCTCGGGGCTTCGCGCCGAGCCCTCGTACTCGTGATACGCGACATCGCCGATCACCTGCAGCGCATGCTGGTTGAGCGGCAGCAGCCCGTCCTTCTGCATCGACACGGCGCAGCCGGCGATCGAGTGGGTATGAAGCACGCAAGCCACTTCCGGCCGGGCCATATGCACCGCGCTCGGCATCGTAAAGCCGCCGCTGTTGACCTCGTATTCCGAAGGCTCGACCTTGTTGCCCTCGACATCGATCTTGACCAGCGACGACGCGGTGACCTCGTCGAACAGCAGACCATAGGGGTTGATCAGGAAATGGTTGTGCTGTCCCGGCACGCGCGCCGTGATGCGGGTGTTGATCAGGTCCGACCATCCGAACAGATCGACGAGGCGGTAGCAGGCGGCGAGGTCGCGCCGCGTCTGCCATTCGGCCTCGGTCATGCGCGCGACCGGCATTTCTGTAACGGACATGGACGTTTCCTCCACCGAGCGAAATCCGCCAATAGAGCGGACCCGCCAGGCGCGCCTGTCAAGCAGGGACGCCAGCCGTAGACCATTTCGGCGACCCCGCGTCGGCGCCGGCTCGACCTTAGGCCGGCGTCCCGTTCACGTAGAGCTTCAGGGCCGCATAGATGAAGCCGTTTGCCGGCGTCGGGATGCCATGACGGCGGCCGAGCTCGACCACTTTGCCGGCGAACCAGGGCAGCTCGATCCGGTTGCCCCGGACCAGATCATTCCCCATCGAGGTGGTATGGTAAGGCGGCATCGACCGCATCATCGCCAACCCCTTGTCGGCGCTGTCCGGCGGCAACCCGACCCCCTCGGCGCGGCCGACGGCGACGGTTTCGCGCAACGCCGCTTGATAGAGGGCTAACAGGTCCGGGTCATCGCGCCACTTGCCGAGCGGCGCCCGGGTCAGCGCGTTGAGCCCGCTGAGCGGCACCAAAAGGACGAACTTTTCCCAGATCGGGACCCTGATGTCGGGGCTCAGCACGCCGTCGAAGCCAGCCGCTTCGCACAACGCCTGCAGGCGCTGGCCGCGCTCGCTGCGCCGGCCGTCGAGCTCGCCGAAGGTCATGCGCTGATAGGTGCCGGTCTGGCGGATGATTCCGGGCGCAACGATTGCGCCGGTGACGAAAGCGGTGCCGCCCATGACCGCCTCGCGCCCGAGGATCGGGATCAGCCGATCGGCCGCGTCGACGCCGTTCTGCAACGCGATCACCGCAGTCTCCGGCCCGACGATCGGGCGGAGCGGAGCGGCGGCGCCTTCAACGTCCCACAATTTGACGCAGAACAGCACGACATCGACGGTGCCGATGCCGGCGATATCGTCGGTGGCCTGGGCCGGCCGGATCAGGGTCTCGCCGCGGTCGCCTTCGATGCGCAGCCCGTTCGCGCGGATCGCCGCAAGATGCGCGCCGCGCGCGACAAAGATGACGTCCGCACCGGCCTTGGCGAGCGCCGCCCCATAGGGTCCGCCGATGCCGCCGGTTCCGATCACCGCGATGCGCATGCGATCCTGGTCGTTTTTCGCGTTGATGATGGTGGAGCCGAGGGGGATCGAACCCCTGACCTTCGCATTGCGAACGCGACGCTCTCCCAGCTGAGCTACGGCCCCATCGCGTGTCCCGAGCCCTTTTTGCCGGACGCCGCGGACTATGGTGATCGGGTCGGCAGCTGTCAAGCCGGGCCCCCGGCGTGTCGGGCCGTGCCGCTCTGCTTGCGGCGTCCCGCCGCTGACGCTACGGTCAGCAAGCCACTTGCCGCCGAGGTTCCGGTCAGATGTACGCCTTATTGAACCTCGTCAGCACGGTGATCTCGATCTATATCTGGCTGCTGATCGCCCAGGCGGTGCTGAGCTGGCTCGTCGCTTTCGGCGTCGTCAACCGGCACAATCGCGCCGTCGCCATGATCGGCGATTTTCTGTGGCGCATCACCGAGCCCCTGCTGCGGCCAATTCGCCGCGTTCTGCCGGATCTCGGCGGGATCGACGTGTCCCCGGTGGTGCTGATCCTGGTGCTCTATTTCATCCGCAACCTGATGTTCGAATATTTTGCCTGACGGCCCGCTCACCCCGGCGCGCGACGGCCTGCGCCTGGCGGTCCGGCTGGCGCCGCGGGCGAAGACCGATCGTCTGCTCTGCGTCGCCGCCGCGGCCGAGGGCGGGCGCGTCGTCAAGGCCTCGGTCACCGCACCGCCCGAGGACGGGCGCGCCAACGAGGCGCTGCTGCGGCTCCTGGCGCGGGCGTGGCGCCTGCCGCAGCGTGACTTATCGATCATCGCCGGCGCCGGCAGCCGGAATAAGACCGTGCGCATCGAGGGCGATCCGCGGCAGTTGCTCGACCGGCTCGCCACCGAGATCGCGGCCCTGCCCGGCGGGTGAGCCGAAATCCGATGGCCCATGCGCTGTCCTCGCTGGTCATCGCCGGCATCGCCTTTTGCGGTTCCCACACCTTGCTGTCGAGCACGCGGTTGCGCGGATCGCTGCGCGACCAGCTCGGCGAGACCGGGTTTCTCGCGGTCTATTCGCTGACCGCCCTGGCGACGTTCGCCTGGTTCGTGGTCGCCTACTCGGCGGCGCCGACCGTCGAATTATGGGCGCCGCGGCGATGGATGAGGTTGGTCCCGGTGCTGGTCATGCCGTTGGCGACGATCCTCCTGGTGGCCGGCTACTCGACCGCCAATCCAACGGCGGTCGGCATGGAGCGGTGGGCGAGGGCAGACGACCCGGCGCCCGGCATCCTGCGGGTGACGCGCCATCCGGTGATGTGGGCGATCGGATTGTGGGCGCTGAGCCATCTGATCGCGAACGGCGATCTGGCCTCGGTCTGGTTTTTCGGCGCGATCGCCGCACTGGCGCTCGGCGGCACCGTGCTGATCGACCGCAAGAAACGGCTCGCCCTCGGCAGCTACTGGAGCCGGCTCGCCGAAACCACCTCGAACCTGCCGCTTGCCGCCCTCGGCGCCGGCCGGACCCGGCTGCGCTGGCGCGATATCGGTCTGTTGCGGATCGTCGCCGGCCTCCTGCTCTACGCTGTCCTCTATCTCGCCCACCCGATCCTGACCGGCGTGCCGGTGATGGTTCCCTGAGTCGCCTGCGGGTAGACTGGGCTTGGCTCCGGCCGGGAGCCTTACGTCACGAAGGACATGCCATGCTGTTGCCGCTCGCAGGACGCCGCCTTTACTACGACCTCGCCGGTCCCGAGGACGGCCCGGTCGTCTGCATCACCCATTCGCTCGCCTCCGACGGCGGCAGCTGGGCCGAGCAGGTGCCGGCCTTGCTGCAGGCCGGGTTCCGCGTGCTGCGGCTCGACATGCGCGGGCATGGCGGCAGCGACCCGGTTTCGGGCGACTATACGATGAGCCAGCTCGCCGGCGACGTCGCGGCCGTGCTCGACGCGCTCGGCCTCGCGCAGGTGCATTACATCGGGCTGTCGATCGGCGGGATGATCGGCCAGGCCGTTGCGCTCGAGCACGGGCACCGGCTGATCTCGGCCTTGTGGTGCGACACCTTGCCGGCGAGCCCGCCCGGTGCCGCCGAGGTGTGGGCGCCGCGCATCAAGGCGGTGCGCGCGGCGAACTCGCTGGCGCCGATCGCCGAGGCCAGCATGGACCGCTATCTGAGCCCCGCCTTCCAGGCCAAAAACCCCGGTCGCTGGAAGCAGTTGCACAACACCGTCCTCGGCACGACGCCCGCCGGCTATCTCGGCTGCTCGGCGGCGATCCTCGATTTCGATTTCGTCGCCCGCCTGCCTTCGCTGAAGCTGCCGGTGCTGGTGGTCTGCGGCGAAGAGGACGCCGGCACCCCGGCCAGCGAGAACCGCCGCCTCGCCGGCCTCGTCCCCGGCGCCCGCTACGAGGAAATCGCCGGCATGCGCCATTTCCCCAACGTCGAAGCCCCCGACCCCTTCAACCGCATCATGACGGGCTGGCTCGACGCGCAGCGCCGTAGTCAATAAGCCAGCCCGCATCCCACTTGCGCCGCGCGGCCAACAGCGCAACATTTGTGTTGTGCTGATGACAGCGCGGGAGTTGCGGCGGTGGCTGGCAAAGCAGGGCTGCACATTCGAGCCTCACAAGGGTGGGAGCGGCCATCTCACCGTCATCCGCCACGATCGCCGCTCTCAGCTACCGATGCACAGCAGCAATAAAGAATTGGGCACCGGTCTCGTCAGCAAGATCAAAAAGGATCTCGGGCTCGATTAGACGTTGCTACAAAGGCGATTCATGTACTTCGTAATCCTCACGCCCGACGACAACGGCACGCTTCTTGTCACGTGCCCCGATCTGCCCGAGGTAACCACCTTCGGCGAAGACCCGGATGACGCACTCCAGCGCGCCGCCGACGCCATTGAGGAGGCGCTTGCGGCGAGGATTGCCCGCCGCGAGGATGTCCCCGCCCCGACGCCACAAGGTACCGTTAAACTTGGACGGCGCAAGATCCGCCTGTCCCTTTCGGTACCATCGTCCGAGCCTAGCCGACGGATGGTTCGTCTGCCACCACTGACTAAGGCCAAGGTCGAGCTTTACCGCGCGATGCGCTCCGATGGCATCTCGAAGGCTGAATTGGCACGCCGCCTTGGCTGGCATGGACCGCAAGTAGATCGGCTTGTCGATCTGAATCATCGCTCGACGATCGAACACCTCGATCAAGCGCTGCGGGCAATCGGGAAGCGTCTCGACGTGAGCGTTCAAGACGCGGCGTAGCGCTCATCGGCGGCGGGCGGCGAGGCGCAGGCGGAGGGCGGTTAGTTTGATGAAGCCTTCGGCGTCGCGCTGGTCGTAGACCGCATCCTCCTCGAAGGTCACGTGGGCCTGGCTGTAGAGGCTTTTCGGCGATTTGCGGCCGACAACGCTGGCCGAGCCCTTATAGAGTTTCAGCCGCACCACGCCCTCGACATGTTCCTGGCTCCGGTCGATCAATGCCTGCAGCATCGCGCGCTCCGGGGAGAACCAGAAGCCGTTGTAGATCAGCTCGGCGTAGCGCGGCATCAGCTCGTCCTTCAGGTGCGCCGCACCCCGGTCGAGGGTCAGGCTCTCGATGCCGCGATGCGCCGCCTGGAGGATGGTGCCGCCGGGGGTCTCATAGACGCCGCGCGACTTCATGCCGACAAAGCGGTTCTCGACCAGGTCGAGCCGGCCGATCCCGTGCCTGCCGCCGAGTTCGTTCAAGCGCGTCAGCAACGCCGCCGGGGACAGCCGCTCGCCATCGACCGCGACCGGATCGCCGCGCGCGAACGTGATCTCGACATATTGCGGCGCGTCGGGTGCCTCCTCGGGTGCCACCGTGCGGCTGTAGACGAACTCCTCGGGCTCGGCCCACGGGTCTTCGAGCGCTTTGCCCTCGGCCGAGACGTGCAGCAGGTTGGCGTCGATCGAAAATGGCGCCTCGCCGCGCTTGTCGCGGGCGATCGGGATCTGGTGCCGGTCGGCATAGTCGAGCAGCCGGGTGCGCGAGTTGAGGTCCCATTCGCGCCACGGGGCGATGACCTTGATGTCGGGCGCCAGCGCGTAATAGCCGAGCTCGAAGCGGACCTGGTCGTTGCCCTTGCCGGTGGCGCCATGGGCGACCGCGTCGGCACCGACCTCGCGGGCGATCTCGATCTGGCGCTTGGCGATCAGCGGCCGGGCGATCGAGCTGCCGAGCAGATAGGCGCCCTCGTAGAGCGCGTTTCCACGGAACATCGGAAAGACGAAATCGCGCACGAATTCCTCGCGCAGATCGTCGACGAAGATCTGGGCGGCGCCGAGCAGCTCGGCCTTTTTGCGCGCCGGCTCCAATTCCTCGCCCTGGCCGAGATCGGCGGTGAAGGTCACGACCTGGCAGCGATAGGTCTCCTGCAGCCAGCGCAGAATGACCGAGGTATCGAGCCCGCCGGAATACGCCAGCACGACTTTTTTTACATCATCGCGGCTATCGGTCTTGGCCATCGTCCCTGCTCTTCCACCATTGCGTCACGTCCGCGGAAGCGGGAGGACAGGTTGACGGTCACACCGGCCGTCCCGTGGATTCCCACACGCGCGGGATAGACGGTAAAGACCGCCCTTGTGTCAACGCAAGCGACACGAAGCAATCCCATGCGGGCGCCGGTTGCCGCGCGGTGATACGGCTTGACGGGGTCGCAGCTGAAATGATATAGTAATCGCAACAATAACCAAAGATGCAAATCAGACAGCGGAGGCTACTATGAAGGTCATGGTTCAGGTGAAGATGGATGTCGAGGCCAGCAATGACGTAATCCGTAAGGGAAAGCTCGCCGCGCTGATTGAGTCCTATCTTGCCGAACATAAACCGGAAGCAGCATATTTTTTTACCATAGACGGCCACCGGGGCGGCATCATGATTTTCGATATGACCGATGCGTCTCAGATACCCGCTCTTGCCGAACCGTGGTTTCTTGCGGGCAATGCCAAGGTGGAGATCGTTCCGGTGATGACGCCGCAAGACCTGGCAAATGCCGGCCCGGCCATCGAGGCAGCGGTCAAAAAATACGGGTGATCGTCGACGCAATTGCCATCTGAGCCGCGCCGACCGGAGCTGCAGATCAGGTTGATCACCGCGCTGAGCCTCAATTCGGCGCCGGGGCGGCGCGCCGCGCGCGCACGCTGTCGGATTTGAGCTGGCCGCAGGCGGCGAGGATGTCGCGGCCGCGCGGGGTGCGCACCGGCGCAGAATAGCCGGCGGCAAAGACGATGTCGGAAAACGCCGTGATCGCCGCCTCGGTCGAGCATTCGTAGGGCGCGCCGGGCCACGGGTTGAACGGGATCAGGTTGACCTTGGCCGGGATGCCGGCAATGAGCCGCACCAGCTCGCGCGCCTCGGCCGGGCTGTCGTTGACGCCTTTCAGCATGACGTATTCGAAGGTGATCCGCCGCGCATTGCTGCTGCCCGGATAGGTGCGGCAGGCGTCGAGCAGCTCGGCGATCGGGTATTTCCGGTTGAGCGGCACGAGCCGGTCGCGAACGTCGTCGCGCACCGCATGCAGCGAGATCGCGAGGTTGACCGCGAGCTCCGCGCCGCAGCGCCGGATCATCGGCACCACCCCGGCGGTCGAGAGCGTGATCTTGCGGCGCGAGATCGACAGGCCCTCGGGATCCATGACGATCTTCAACGCCGCCGCGACGTTTTCGTAATTGTAGAGCGGCTCGCCCATGCCCATCAGCACGATATTGGTCAGTTGCCGGTCGTTCGCAGCTGCCGCTGCCGGCGACGGCCATTCGCCCAGCGCATCGCGCGCGACCATGACCTGCCCGACAATCTCCGCTGCCCCGAGATTACGCACCAGCGGCTGCGTGCCGGTGTGGCAGAAGGTGCAGCTCAGCGTGCAGCCGACCTGCGAAGAGACGCATAACGTGCCGCGATCCTCCTCGGGAATGTGCACGGTTTCGACCTCCTGCCCGTCGGCAAAACGCAACAGCCATTTGCGCGTCCCGTCGACCGAAGCGAGGGCGCGCGACACGGCCGGCCGGCGCAGCTCGTAGCGCTCGGCGAGCGCGTCGCGGAACGCCCGCGACAGCGAGGTCATCTGCGCGAAATCGGTGGCGCCCCGGTGATAGATCCAATGCCACAGCTGGCGCGCGCGAAACGGCTCGGCGCCGAACGCGGCCATCTCGGCGGCGAGGTCGGTGCGGCCGAGCCCGACGAGGTTGCGGCGCGGTTCGGCAGGCGGGATCGCGATCGCCATGATCGCCGAAATATAGGCGGCGGCGGGTTCGGGCGCTACGCCGGCAGCTAGCGTTTGATCCCGCATGCCTTGTCGATCAGGGCAAGCGTCCGGGCAAACCCGGCGAGCGGGTAGGTGTCGGTCGTCGCCGGTCCCTTCTGCGGCGTCGCCTTGAACACCGCCTGCTTAGCCTTGGCCATCGCCTCGACGATCGTCTTGTCGAGATCTGAAGTCCGCGACCAGGCGGTATCGGTCTTGGTGAACAGGTCGAACTTCGTGCCGTCGACATCGAGCGACGCGTCGCTGCCCTCCTTGAGCGCAGCGCCTTCGACAAAGCTCACGACATTGGCGACGTTTTCCGCCGGGCGGTGGGTGACCATCATCGTCGGCTGCTTGCGCTTCGCATTTGCCGGCTCGCTTTTTTTGGGGTTGCCGGCCAGATAGCATACCGGTCCGGAATGCTCGCGGTAGACGTAGGCGCTCCACGCATCGACGGTCCCGAGCAGCTTGGTCGGACTTGTCGCGGAAGCATGCTTTGGCGGGCTCGATTTTTTCACGGCCTCGCCATGGCCCGGCAGCGCGGCCGAGAGAATTGCCAGAGCCAAAACCCCGGTTCGCCGGTATCTCCGCATACCCCCCGCCATCGTTGCGTCCGTACCCGAAATGCCGCGCCGCTGAAATCCCCTCGCCCTCAGACCGCATCGTCCTCGCGAACAAAGTCCGTCAGGTCGAGCGGCGGCGGCGGCACGGTGGTCTGCGACAACAGCCCGTGCGCCTGGCCGCGGTGATGCGTCTGGTGATTGAAGAGATGCCCGAGGGCGAGGCCGAGCTGTACGGCACACCGCTCGCCGCGCGAATTGCGATAGACCAGCGGCTGATCGAAAATCGCCGGAGAAAGCCCGGAGACCATGTTGCGCAGACGTTCGTCTTCGGCCCCGCGCGCGACCTTCAGCCCGATCAGGTCGGGGTAGAGGATTTGATCGAGCTTGAAATGCAGCGGGGTGCGGCCCTCGATCCGCGCGATCCAGATCCGGTCGGCGACGAGAATGTGATTGAGCGTCGCATGGATGGAGCCGAAGAAGGCCGCCCGCTCGCGCAGGTATTCCGCCTCGCTCAGCAGCTCGCAGGCCCGATAGAGCCGGCGGTTGGCCCACGCATTATAGCGCGCCAGCGTCGCGAAATACGCGCTCGGCATGATCCCACTCCCGGCGATGCTGCGCCATCCCGACAGTAGCCGATCCGGGCGCGCTTTGCATGGCACTCCCAACTTCGAGCCAAACCCGGCAGAATGGATGGCATGGACGAGATCGCGATCCGGTCGGCGCGACCGGCGGATGCGGGCGGCATCGCCAGGCTCGATGTCGAGACCTGGCGCACGACCTATGCCGGAATGCTCGCCGCCTCCTACCTGGTCGGGCTGTCGGAACGGCGGCGCGAAGCCGGGTGGCGCAGCGTGATCCTGCGCGAGCCCCGCGACCTGCGCGTCGCGGTCGACGGCGCCGGCGACATTGTCGGTTTCGGCAGTTGCGGACCGAGCCGCGGCGAGCGCCCGTTCACCGGCGAGGTGTTCACCCTCTACGTCGACCCGGATCAGCAGAATCAGGGGATCGGGCGGCGCCTCCTGATCGCGCTGTTCCGGCGGCTCGTCGCGACCGGGCGCGATGCGGCGATCATCTGGGTGCTGCGCGACAACCCGGCCCGCTTTTTTTATGAGCGGCTGGGCGGACGCCAGGTGAACCGCAAGAGGCTCGCCGTCGGCGGCACGGCGGTCGAGGCCGTTGCCTATGGCTGGCGCGACCTGCCGGGCTTTCTCGCCGCGGTCTCCAGTGAAGACCGCGAGCCCGAGACCTGACCCGCCCGCGGCGACGGACACGATCTGCGGTCTCATTCGGGCCGGCCCGCAACCGGCGCACCGGCCGAGGCGGCGATCCGGTCGATCAAGGGCAGGATCTTCTCGGCGACGTCTTCGGGCGCCAGCGGACCGACATGGCGATAACGAATGTGGCCGGCGCGATCGACGACATAGGTTTCAGGCACTCCGTACACCCCGAAATTGATCGCCGTGGTGCCGTCGCGGTCGACGCCGATATGGCGGTAAGGGTCACCGAACGTGTCGAGAAAGCGGCGCGACTGCTCCGGCTTGTCCTTATAGGCGATGCCGTCGAGGGTGATGCCCGCGCGGTGTGCCAGCGCCATCAGCGCCGGCTGCTCTTCGCGGCACGGCGCGCACCACGAGGCGAAGAAGTTGACCAGCGTCACCCGGCCGCCGAGGTCTTTGCGGGTCAAGCCGCCGGCGCCGGCTTCGAGGCCCGGCAAAGCGAAATCGGGCGCCGGGCGGTCGATCAGCGCCGAGGGCAGCAGCTGCGGATCGCGGGAGAGGCCCATCGCAAACGCGACCAGCAGAACGGCGAAGAGCGCCGCAGGCAGCAGGAAGACGAGCTTGCGCGCCATCGCCGGAGCCTCAGCGGCCAGCCGCCTCTGCAGGCGACGCCGCCGCGTCCTTGGTCGGTGCGCCCTCCTGCCAATGTCCGCTCTTCTTCAGCGCGTCGACGACCTCGCGCGGCATGTATTTCTCATCATGCTTGGCGAGCACGGTCGCGGCGGCGAAGCTGCCGTTGGGGCGCAGCCTGCCTTCGGCGACGACACCCTGCCCCTCGCGGAACAGGTCCGGCAGTATGCCGTGATAGACAACCGCGAGGTCGGTCTTGCCGTCGGTGATGCGGAACGACACCGTCTGCCCGCCGGGACCGTGCGAAAGGCTCTGCTTCTCGACGAGCCCGCCGACCCGCACCAGGCGGTCGGCTGCTATCGCCTGCGTCTTCAGGTCGCTCGGGCTGTAAAAAAAGACCAGGTTGTTGCTGAACGCCGTCAGCACCAGAGCGGTGGCGCCGCCCAGCGCCGCCATGCCGAGCGCGAGCAGGCCCAGCCGCTGCTGTTTGCGGGTCATCGCCCCACCCCGCGCCCCCGCTGCACACGATCGAGCGTGCGGATGCTGTCGCGGTGGCGCCGCCACGAGACGAAGGCGAGACCGCCGAGAACGGCAAACGTCAAACCATAGGCCGGCCAGACGAAGACGGCATAGCCGCCCATCGCGAGATAAGTGGCGACAGCGCTCATCGCCGCCGCCTCAGCGCATCGCGGAAGGTGCGGGCGCGGCGCGCTCGGGCAGCGCAGGGTCGGACCGCAACGGCACGCCGTTGAGCCGCAGCGCCATGATTCTCCGCTCGGTCAGCCCGGTTCGCATGCGCAACAGCAACAGCGCGAGGAACAGCAGGGCAAACCCCGCCGCCATCACCAGCAGCGGGATCAGCATCGAAATATAGATCCTCGGCCCGCCGAAGCGCAGCACGCTGGCCGGCTGATGCAGGGTGTTCCACCAATCGACCGAGAATTTGATGATCGGCAGGTTGACCACCCCGACAAGCGCCAGAACCGCGCCGGCACGGGCGCCGCGCGTCGGATCGTCAAAGCCGTTCACCAGCGCGATATAGCCGAGATACAGGAAGAACAGGACCAGCACCGAGGTCAACCGCGCGTCCCAGACCCACCAGGTGCCCCACATCGGCCGCCCCCACAAGGAGCCGGTAGCAAGGCAGACAAAGGTGAAGGCCGCGCCGATCGGAGCGGCCGACCGCGCCGCGATCTCGGCGAGCGGGTGGCGGGCGACGAGGGCTACGGCGCTGGCGACGGCAACAAACAGGTAGACGCTGAGCGCCATCCACGCAGCCGGAACATGGACGTACATGATGCGGACGGCTTCGCCCTGCTGGTAGTCCGGCGGCGCCACCACCAGAGCCAGATAGATTCCCACGGCGAGGACGCCGGCGGTCAGCCAGCCGCACCACGGCAGAGCCTTTGTGCTGACCCGCATGAACCGCGCCGGGTTGGCGAACCGGTTGAGCATGATTTTCGGAGCCTCGGTCGCGACGCTGCCTTGTAGCGCAAACTCGGCCTCGCGTCAGCGTCGAAGCGGTCGCACCCGCGCGCGTTCATTCGAGCGCCTGGCGCAGCGCCGCGGCACTCGCCCACGGGCAGAGCGGCAGCGCCGCCAGGGTCAGGGCGCCGAGTATCAGCAGGTCGGGACGCGCTCCGCTCCCGACTGCGCTCGCCTCGACCGCAGCAGCGCCGAAGACGAGCGGCGGCACATAGAGCGGCAAAACCAGGAGCGCCAGGAGGACTCCCTGGCGTCGGGCGCCGAGGGTCAGCGCCGCGGCGACACTGCCGATCAGGCTCAAGGCCGGGGTGCCGAGCAGGAGGCTCAGCAGCAGGGTCGGGATCGCACCGGCAGGCAAATCGACAAAGACCGCGAGGACCGGGCTCGACAGGGCCAGCGGCAACCCGGTCGCGACCCAGTGCGCGGCGCATTTCGACAGCACGGCAAGTTCCAGCGGGAGCGGCGACAGCGCGATGAGCTCGAGCCCACCATCTTCGTAATCGGCCTGGAACAGCCGGTCGAGCGACAGCAATGCCGCGAGCAGCGCCGCCACCCAGATGATCCCGGCCGCAATTCGCTGCAAAATCTCGGGCTCGGGACCGACGCCGAGCGGGAACAGCACGACCGCAAGCACAAAAAAACCGAGAACAAGGCCGGTGTCGCCGCCCTGACGCAGCGCAAGGCGAAGGTCGCGCCGGAAAACGCCGCCGAACGCCGCCATGTTCAGCCGAGTTCGAGATCGGCGGAAAGCGGCGCAAAAGCGTCGAGCGCCAGATCGGTGGCGGCGTTCAATCCGATCGGCGCGTGGGTTGCCACGAGGAGGCGTCCGCCCGCCGCCCGATGGGCCGCGATCACCTGCTCCAGGCGAGCCTGATTATCCGCGTCGAGCGCGCTCATCGGCTCATCCAGCAGCCAGATCAGGGCCGGAGCCACCAGCAGACGGGCGAGGGCCAGCCGCCGGCGCTGGCCGGCCGAGAGCCAGCGGCAAGGCCATTCGGCAACCGCCTCGAGCGCAAAGGCGGCGAGCGCCTGCTCAATCACCGGGGCCGATCGCCGCACCTCAAGACCACGCAGCGCCGCACCGAACGTCAGCGTCTCGCGCGGCGTCAGCGCCGGCTTGACGGCGTCCTGATGGCCGACATAGTGCAGGCGAGCGCGATGTTCGGCGGGGTCGGCCGCGATCGGCGCCGCCCCCCAGGCGAGCCGGCCGGCGGCGGGGGCCATCAAACCCGCCGCGAGCCGCAACAGGCTGGTCTTGCCGGCGCCGTTCGCGCCGGTCAGCACCAGGGCACCGCCCGCCGGCAGCCGGAACGAGAGGCCCGCGAAGACGAGTCGCCCGCCGCGCCGGCAGGCCAGATCTTCGGCGGTCAGGTCGGGACCGATCAGATCGGGAGCAGAACCGGCCACCGCGGTCGACCGACAGGAGGGCCGGCAAAAAAGCGGCTCCGGAGGGGGAATCCGGAGCCGCGCAGCCGTCGGCCGATGGTTTCGGCCGAACACGAGGTTTGGGGGACAAACCTGTAAGGGTAGACCTTACACATCCTATATGGGGTGCGGATTGGGACGATCGTTTGAAGAAAGTGTGACGATTCGATGAATTTCAATCGAGCTTACGCCGATCCTCGATCAGTCTCCCGTCCTCGGGCAGGCTGCCCGCCGGCACGCGGCTGACGGTCCCGCGCAATTTCGTCAGCGCCTGCACCGTTTCGGCGATTTGCGCCGGATCCGCCGCCGGTTCGCGCATTTCGACGAGCAGGGTCATCTCGTCGGTACTGCCGGGCCGCTCGACCACGAGGCGGGCGCGGGCGATCGATTGGTGGCGGCGCAGCACATCCGCGATCTGCTCGGGATGGACGAACATGCCGCGCACCTTGGTCGTTTCGTCGGCGCGGCCGAGCCAGCCCTTGATTCGGTGATTTGTCCGGCCGCACCGGCTGAGCCCGGGCAGCATCGCCGAAAGATCGCCGGTGGCGAAGCGGATCAGCGGATATTCCGGGGTCAATGTCGTCACCACGACCTCGCCGACCTCGCCGGGTATCACCGGCTCGCCGGTGCCGGGCCGGACGAGCTCGAGGATGACGCCTTCCTCGAGCACCATTCCCTCGCCGACATTTCCGTCGCTATCCATGCTCTCATAGGCGATGACGCCGATATCGGCGGTGCCGTAGCACTCCATGACATTGATCCCACGCCCGCGCAGCTCGGCGCGCAGCGCCGCCGGCAGTGCTTCGGCTGACACCAGCGCCCTTCGCAGCGACGAAACATCGCCGCCCTCGCTTGCCGCCCGATCGAGCAGGACCTTCAGGAAAGACGGCGTCCCGACATAGCCGGAGGGTTTGAGGTCGGCAATCGCGCGCAATTGCTGCTCGGTCTGGCCGGTGCCGGCGGGGATGACCGGGCAACCAAGGGCGTCGGCGCCACTTTCCGCCATCGCTCCGGCCGGGGTCAGATGATACGAAAAGGTGTTGTGCACCAGATCGCCGGCGCGGAACCCGGCGGCATAGAGCGCCCGTGCGAAGCGCCAATAGTCCGGGCGCCTGCCTTCCGGCTCATAGATCGGTCCCGGCGAGGCGAAGATCCGGCGCAGCGCGGAAATCGGCGCCGCGGCAAACCCGCCGAACGGCGGGTTGAGGCGCTGCAGCTCGATCAGGGCGGATTTGCGCGTCAGCGGCAATTGGGCCAAGGCCGTCCGGTCGGTCACGTCCTCGGGCCGCACCGCGGCGAGCAGGCGGCAATAGGCCGGCGAGCGCGCCTTCGCCGCGGCGATGACCGGCGCCAGCGCCGCCATCAAACCCGCCTCACGCTCCGCAGGATTACGCGTTTCGAGCTCATCCAGGAACCGCGTCTCCACCCGGCAACCTCCTCACTCCCCGATTGGCATCCCCGGCTTGTCCCGCCCGGCGACCGCAACCGCGACCGGCGCAAGCGCTCAGTCTGCGCCCTGTGTGACCCTTGCGGCAAGCGCAGCCCGACCGGGGCGCAAGACGCTTATCAAGCACAATCGCACCGCGCGCGCCGGGGACTTGCGGTCCTACCTGCGGTTAAGTAAGCTTCTCGGACTTGGCAAGACTGGGGTCGCGGGGCGGATAAACCGGGGGAAAAGGGGTGAATGCTCTGGACAAGAACGACGGTGCGGCATGCTGGCTGAGGAAAGCTTTGATGCTGCTTTGGGGCATCGTCGTGCTGGCGGTTCTTCTGGCGCCGATGCTGGCGGCGGCACAATCGCTTTCCGCGGCTGACAGAAAGGCGCTCGAGGCGCGGAAGGAAGCCCTGTTCCAGCAGATGCTGCGAAATCCGGCGAATCTGGACGTAACTTTTGCCTATGCCGATGTTTCGGCACGGCTCGGGGACTACGAGGCAGCCGTCTCGGCGCTCGAACGGATGTTGCTGTTCAACCCCAGGCTCCCGCGGGTCCAGCTCGAACTCGGGGCGCTTTACTTTCGTATGGGGTCTTTCGATCTCGCCCGCGACTATTTCGAAAAGGCCGCCGCCGCCAATCCGCCGCCCGATGTCCGCAAGCGTGTCGATGAATACCTGGCTCAGATCGAAAAAGCCGAGTCCCGCCATCATCTTTCCGGTTATGTCTCCCTCGGCATCCAGTATCAAACGGACGCCAATGTCGCCGGTGCGTCACAATTCCTGGCGCCGACCATCTTCGGTCCCCAGCTCGTGCTGCTTAACACCCCGTTCGCCAAGCAAGAATCCGGCGACATCTTCGCAAGTGGTTCTGCATTATACAGCTATGATTTGGAAACGCAGAACCACGATGCGCTCGAGGTCTCGGCGGTCGGTTACCTCAATCATTACTTCAATTCCAACGTGAACCGCCTCGATCTTGGCCTGCTCGAACTGACCGGTGGCCCGCGCTTCAATTTCCCGAGCGGGCTGATCGGCGCCGATCCGGCGTCGGTCAAACCGTATCTCATCCTTGACGAAGTAGGGTTGGGGTGGGATCAATACTTTGCGGCATTTGGCACCGGCCTCGAATACGACCAGATATTTTGGAACGACTTGGCGGTGAAATCAATATTCGAATTTCGCCAGAAAAATTACAGCAACGCACCCACCCGCCCGCTATCGACCGGGCTGAACGGCAGCGACAAACTCGTCACGCTGTCGCTGACCAAGCCGGTTTCCGAGAACTCGGCGGTAAACCTGGAATTCGATTATCTCAATCAGGCAACGCAGCTCGCCTATTATACGAACGCGACTTACGCACTAAGCGGCTCCTACCAAATTCGCTATCAGGATCCGATCGGGATCAGCGCCGACCAATGGCAGACTACCGCCTATCTCGGTCGCGCCTGGAGCTATTACGCCGCTCCGGACCCCTGCTGCGTCACCACCTCGACCCCGACGACGGTCGCCTTCCCGAGCGGCTCCAGCAGCCAATTGACCCAGCGCTGGCGGTTTGGCGTGACCGAGACGGTGCCGATTACGGCTCGCGTCGCGATCGTGGTGCAGCTCGAGCGCGACATCGTCTCGTCAAACCTGCCGATTTATGCCTATAATGACACCTCGATACTGTTCGGCCCGCAGATCCGCTTTTAGGAAAGATCCGAGAATGGCGCTCGTTCGGCATCCACTGCACGCCGCCGTCCTCGCCCCCCTGCTGCTCGGCACGGCGCTGGTCAGCCCGGCGGCGCTTGCGCAACAGCGCGTCGGCGTCAACGGCGCGGTCAACCCCAACGCCACCGGTATCCCGCCCGGCGGCATATCGCGCGAGCTGCTGATCGGCCAGGACGTCGTCTTCAACGAGCGCCTCGCCACGTCGACGGACGGCCAGACGCAGATCCTGTTTGTCGACGAGTCGTCAATGACCGTCGGACCGAACTCGAACATGGTCATCAACTCCTTCGTCTACAACCCGAATACCGGGGCCGGCGGAATGGCGGCGAGCCTGACGCGCGGCGTGTTCCGCTTTGTCGGCGGCAAGCTCACCAAAGGGGACAATACGGTCACGATGCGCACGCCGGACGCGACGATCGGGATCCGCGGCGGCGTGGTTTTGGTGGATCTCGCCTGCCGGCCCAATCTGCCGCAGGCGCGCTCGAACGTCTGCCCCGACCCGCAGCTCAACGTGATCTTCGTCTATGGCAAGAACGTTACCGTCACGGGGCTGAATGGGGTCAGTCAAGTCATCACGCGGCCCGGCTTCGAGGTTACCGTGGCCGGGCGCGGGGCGTCACCGTCGGCGCCGGGCCCGGCGCCAGCGGGTGCGGCGGCGGCCCTGCTTGCCCAGCTCGACGGGCGCCCCGGCGGCAATGGCGGTGCGAGCACGGTCCCGACCGAGGCCATGGTCGCCAACAGCGGCATCGCCAATGTGATTTCCAGCAATGTCGCGGCCAGCATCCGGGCCTCCAGTCAAACCCAGCCGCCGGCTACCCAGCCGGCCCAGGTGAGCAATACGGTTCAGCAAAGCGCGACAAACATCCAAGCCGCCGCAAACCAGGGTTTGGCGGCAAATCAGGGTATGGTCGCTGCCTCGCCTCCACCGCCCTCGCCGCCACCGCCCTCGCCGCCACCGCTCCACCGCCGCCGCCTCCCGCCCCGCCGCCGCTCCCGCCTCCGCCTCCGCCTCCGCCGCCTCCGCCGCCGCCTCCTCCGCCGCCGCCTCCACCGCCGCCGCCGCCAGTCGTGATCGCCTATGCCGGCATGTTCAAAAGCACGAACGGCAACGGCACGGCACAGGGCTTTGTCGAGCAGAACGCCACGGCACGCGTTCCCTACGACGACGGGACATTGGTCAACGGCATCTTGAGCAGCCCGCTCGGCGGCGTCGGCCAGCTGACGATCCCGCTGGTTCCAGGCATGTCGAGCTTTGGCCCGAGCGGGACGGCAAGTCCGCTCGGCCCGGTCAGCGGCACCAGCTATATGTCCGCCGACGGAACCTTCTTCTATGCCGATCTCACTCCGGCCAACGCGCCGGCACAGCGCGAATTCATCTCCGGCGGGATGCCGGTTAAGGCGAGCTTCCTGGCGCCGACCGGCAGCACCCGGATCTTCGCCTTTCAGATCCAGCCGGATGCCGCGCTGCAGCAGAACATCCCGTTCATCCGCGGCAATGTCGGCGGCAGCCTGGCGAACGCAACGGTATCGCCGCTCTATCTTGTCGCCCCGGCGACGACCGCGATCGGCGACGCGACGACCGTGAGCGCCGCCCGGGTGCTGCAATCCAGCCTCGCCATCGATGGGCAG
Organism: uncultured Alphaproteobacteria bacterium; assembly: GCA_963814865.1. GTDB lineage: Bacteria > Pseudomonadota > Alphaproteobacteria > ATCC43930 > CGMCC-115725 > AP-15. The sequence goes on from CAWFEN010000014.1 coordinate 727,507, forward strand.
GGAGCCGATCAGCAATCGGTCCTGGTCATGGGGATCGGAACCGTCGATGCGCTGCAGAGCAGCGGCGCGCCGGTCATCAGCGGCGTGCTGCGCGGCACCTCCCAGCTGTCGGCCGCGGCGCCACCCATTCGCATCGGCTCCAGCCTGACCTCGGTCGTCGACGGCAACGGCAACAGCCTCTACGGTGCGAACTCGATCTCGGGCTTCGTCCTGGACCAGACGGAGTACGCCAGCAGCGCTACGGGCAGCGGCGTGCTGACAAATCCGGTAATCCCGTCGACGGCAGACGAGATACCGCTGTCGGGGCCAGCGACCAGCTACGGCTTCAACCAGCCGGCGACGCCGACAAGCGCTGGCGGCGTCGGCGCCAATCGTAGATCGCTGAACCTCAGCGGCTATTTCGGCGGGATCATGAACACGACGGCGCAGGCGCTGCCGTACCAGATCACTGGCACGACGACGCTCAGCACGGATGCCGCCACCAACCGCATCGCCGCAACCCTTACCAGCGGCCCCCTGAACCCGTCCGAGACCGGCGGCGTCAGCAATATCCAGATGCAGTTCGGCGGACTGTCGGGCGATGCCGGCGGGCGCGAGGCTTTTATCGGCAACAACGTCTTCGGCGTGGCCGAGAGCCAAACCACGCCGCAGCAGATCAACGGTAACCCGCTGGTCGTTGACGGCGATTTCGCCCAGGCCGGAAAACTCTATCTGCTGAGCTCGGGAGCCGCGCCGCCGCCCAATTCACTGCTGCCGGACGGCGCGGCTTATTGCCAATGCCAGTATCTGAAATGGGGCTATTGGGGCGGCGACCTCTTGACCGGGAATTCGACCAACGACAACATTTCCCGGATCGATCGCGGCAACATCAATTTCTGGGCGGCGGGACCGCCCACCCCGATCGGCCAGATCAACAGTCTCGTCACGATGGGCGCCACGGCGAGTTATTCGGGCCACCTGATCGGCTCCGTCTTCAACAGCGGCGAGCAGTACATCGCGGCGGGGGGGTTGAACGCCAGCTATAATTTCGGCACCGGATTTGGACGATTTACCGTCAACAACTACGACCATTTGAGCTTTGTCGCCACGGGGACTTCCACGCTCACCAATGGACAATACAGCTTCACCTTGAATAATCCCTCGGGTCTGCCGCTGACCGGGACGGTCAAAGGCGGCTTTTTCGGCCCGGCGGCGGCGGAAACCGGCGGCAGCTTCGCCTTCAGAGCGGGCCGCAGCTACTTCACGTCAGGGATCTTCGCGGCGGCCAAGATACCTTGACTGGCGCCACCACATCCGCCTAGGCGCGCGGCGATGGCGCTCCCCGGCGAAGGACCTCTGTCATGCGCCTGATCTGCTACCCGACCTCGGGGGAACCGCCAAGGATTGTCCCCGCGCCGGTCGAGCGCGCCTGGATGGACCAGACCGACCAGGGCTTCGCCTATCGCTGCCTGCCGCTGAACATTGCCAACGCGCATGGCTGGCTGCTGTTGAACACGCTTCCCTTCGTCGCTCAATGGGATGGCGGCCGGGGTCTTGGCGCGATCGGCCTCTACGCGGCGGGTGCGGGCGCGCCGCTGCTCGCTTCGAGCCATTTCGGGTTTGGCGTCCTGACTTTCAACGTCAACGCCTTGTTTCGGACGGAGCCTGGCTACGATTTGATGGTGACCGGCCCGCTGAATCAGCCCAAGGACGGGCTCCAGCCGCTGACCGGAGTGGTCGAGACCGATTGGGCGCCCTTCACCTTCACGATGAATTGGAAATTCACCCGTAAGCTGACCCCGATATCGTTCGAGCGCGACGAGCCGTTCTGCATGATATTCCCGCTGCAGCGCGGCCTTGTCGACCAGATCGAGCCGGAATTTCGGGCATTGGAGACCGATGGCGAGGTGCGCGAGGCTTATCTCGCTTGGGCGGATCGCCGGCGAGACTTCAATGAACAGCTCGGTTTGCCAGGCTCGGAGGCGCAGGCACAGAAATGGCAGAAGGATTATTTCAGAGGCACGGCATCGTTCGGGAAGGCGCCGCCCGATCACCGTACCAAGCTCAGGCTCGCGGAGTTCAAGCCGCTACGGTAAGTCGCTCCGCGCCGCCGCGCCATGACGGCAGGCCCGGCGCGAGGTGGCCATTGTAAATGTCCTGGGGATCACTCCGCGCAGCCGCGCGACGGCGGCAGTCATCCCGGGCCGGGCAACGGCGTTCCAAAGGCAAGTGGCTGGGTTACCGTCGTGTTGCCGGAAGCCAGCGGAAATTTCAGCCTCCCGAACTCGCCGACGAGATCCGCACGCAATGGCTCCCATTCGATATGTCCGGGGTCGGTATGCGCCACTCGGTCAACGAGGATGTCGCAGGTCTCGACCGAGCCGGTCGGGTTGATGACGAAACGCAGCGCCATCGGACCGTGGTAGAGCGCGATGCGGGCGGCATTCCGCGCGGCAAAGTCGCGGAGCAGCCGGCTCACCGCCTCTTCTACCACCGCGCCGGACAGGGCGCCGGCGACGATCGTGCCGGTTTCACTCACGTGGCCATGCAGCACGAACCGTCCTTCGAGCGGGTCCATCGACCCTTCAACGAGCGCGACGGCGTGAGGCAGCCGATCATCAAATGCGACAAGCCGATTGAATTTGGGCTCGATGCTTTCGTAAAAGCTTCGACCCGCCGACGCCTCGGCCAGTTTGCCGCGAAAGGGATCGCCTTCGCGAAAGATCAGCGTCTCGCCACCGATTGTGCGACGCTGATCGCGGGTCAGCGAATAGACGAAGCCGAAGCGCCCGTTCGCCGCATCATTGTGCAGGTTTTGCCGGCATCCGCCCACATAGAGGCTAAGATAGGGCCAGGTTACATTGCCCAGGCCCAAAGTTGCGATCGACCAAGATTGCAGCCCGCTCACAAAGCTTTGGACGCGATCGCGCCGGATCACCTTTTCCGGACTGGTCTGCAAATAAGCGTGGAGTTCCGGGACAAACCAGTAATTCCACACCTGATGGGTATCGGCGCGCTGCTTGCCCGGCTCGGCAAAATGGGCCTCGATGTCCTGCCGCATCGCTATGGCGAGCTCGTGCGGCAGGAAACCGTCGGCGACCAAAATCGGCGCGTGTATTGGCGCGCCCGAGTGACCGGAAACCTGCAAGCTTCCATACATACCCCACCTCCGATCGCAACGGTCCCTCGCGGCGGAATGTCCCACCGCAGCGGCCGGCAGTCGACCGAGCAGCCGCGCGCGCGATGTCGGACATCGCGGCGGCTCACATGAGAAACGGCCGGCATCTCCGCGATCGCAGGCGGAGTTGATCGTGTCCAACGCCCCGCAGTCGTCGCGCAAGGCATCGTTCGTTTCGTCTGATCGAGCAAGCACGAAAAAGGAACAGACCCGCCGGCCGGGCCGACGGGTCTGTCGCGGAACGTAATGTCCGGCGGGTCGTCGAACCGGTGCCGGGATCGGTCAGTTCGGCTTCGGGCCGAAGCCAGGCGTGGTATAAGGATGCTGGGCAGGCTGCGCGTCCCACGCCGACGCCTGATACGGCACATCCTTCCCCGAAGAGTGCGAACCCGGCTGCGGGCCGATCGAAGTCGAATAGGGATGGTCGGCGCGGTTTGCCGCATAATCCGCCGGCGGCTGATAGTGTTCGTTTGGAATAGATACGTTGCCGCCCGGGTTCGGCGAAATCGTCTGCGTGGACGAATAAGGCTGGGTCACCGCGCCGGGTGCCGGCGCGCCGCCACCCGGCGGCAAGGACGATACCGATTGCGCCTGTGCCGCCAACGCGACCCCCGTCAGGAGCCCGACACCGAGGATCGTCGATTTGAGCAAGCTTGTCATCTCGTTATCTCCCGCCTATCGAAAGCAATCGCAATGGTCAATCTGGCTCGTATCCTAGCTGATGCAAAATGATAATATCGCATCGCAACCATGAATACCCTTCATTTTGGTGCGATTGACCTGAACCTGCTGCGAGTCTTCGATGCCCTCGTCGAGGAACGCAGCGTCACCCGCGCCGGGGAACGGCTCGGGCTCAGCCAATCAGCGATCAGCCACGCGCTGAACCGGCTGCGCTACGTGCTGGCCGACGAATTGTTCGTGCGCGGCCCGGACGGCATGCAGCCGACGCCGCGCGCGACCGAGATCGCGCCGCGTTTGCGCCAAGGCCTGCTGCAGCTCCAACTCGCGCTCGCCCCGGCCGAGTTCGATCCCAAACTGACGACGCGCCGCTTTACCATCGTGTGCGGCGAATATGTCGGCACGGTACTGGTTCCCGGCCTCGTTGCCCGACTGAGGGCGGCCGCGCCGAACGCCGAATTCAGGATCCGGTCAAGCAACATGGGCGTCGCCGATACGCTTCTCGCCGGGCGCGCCGATTTGGCGATCGGAAGCTTCAGGCGGGTTCCGGAATGGTTTGCCTGCGAGTCCCTATTCCGCGAGACGCGCGTGTGGGTGCTCGGTGCTGATCATCCTGTCGCCTGGCAGGAGCTGACTCTCGAACGCCTGGCCGGGCTCTGTCATCTGATCGTCTCCGGCACCGGCGAGGATGAGAACGCCGTCGACGGTTATGTCGTCGATCACGGGCTCGAACGCCTCGTCACCCGAAGCGAGGTGGGATTGCTGCAAGGCGCCCTGGCGGCGCATGGGCTGAGCCGCGCCGTCGGTCTGACGACGCCCCACTTTCTCGCAGCCCTCGCAGTCGTCAGCCATTCGGACGTGGCGGCACTGCTCCCGCGCCGGCTCGCGGCAACCTTCGCCGGCTCATATCGCCTCCAGCTATTCGAGCCGCCCTACCCATCGCCGCCCTTCGAGGTCATGAGCTTGTGGCACCGGGAGCACGGCGCCGAGCCCGCCATCAGCTGGCTGCGCGCCGTCGTGCGCGAGGTCGCGGCCGGACTTTGAACCCGCTGTTCATGCGGGGTTCTTGTCCCGGCCGCGCCGGATTGATCATTCCGCATCAGCGCCCGAGTTCCGGGTGCGGTCCCTCGGCAGCAATCGCCTAGTGGTACCAACCTGACAAATGACTCCCATACTTCCGGACCGTCGCCCCCGCGCAGGCGGGGGTCCAGGGCAAGCGCCCGGCGCCTGCCGCCCCCTGTTCAAGCCAGGGGCAGGCTCTGGGTTCCCGCTTTCGCGGGAATGACGAAGAGGAAAGCAGACGGGTGCCAAGCGTTAGAACCGCTCCACTAGCTAGTTCAGCGCCGGCCCGATTTTGCTGGTGTAGGGGTGCAAATTGACATTCGAGTCCCATCCGGGCGGCTTCTCGTAATGCGTATCCCTCCCCGACCACTGCGCTCCGGGAGCGGGGCCGATCGAAGTCGAATACGGATGGTCGGCACGGTTTGCCGCATAATCCGCCGGCGGTTGGTAGTGCTGCTCTTTGAAGACCTCCGAACCACCTGGCTTCGGATAGAAGCTCTGGGTGGATGAGTATGCCGGCGGCTGGGTCGCCTGAACCGGCATGCCGCCCTCCGGCGGCAGCGCCGATACCGACTGCGCCTGCGCCGCTCCTGCCACCCCTGCCAACAGCCCCAGGCTCAACAGGGCCCCATTCAGCAAATTCGCCATTGTGCATCTCCGTCTCGATTTGGATTTGCCATTCTACGAGCGAGCCGCGTACCGGTCTATTGATAATTGTGCATTGCGATAATGCAGAGGGTGCATTCCTTTATCCACTTTCTCCCGATCGTGGTTATCGACCGGCTGCGTCGGGAGAAGCCTGGCCGTCTAGATCGATCAGGCGGCCCGCGCATAAAAAAACACCCGCCGGCAACGCCGGCGGGTGTCGAGGCTGAATGTCGTTCTTCGTTAAAAGGCGACGCGCCACTTGGCGATGAGCACATTCTCGGTGCCGGTCGCGTTCGAGACCACGACCCGCTTGCCATACATGTACTCGACGCCGGTGGTGATGAACGAGACCGGGTTCCACACCAGGTTGACGAAGCCGTTCCACATCACCTTGTTCGCCGAGTTGGACTCGGACGGCCCGATCAGCTGCGAGTTGATGTATTGCTGGGATTCGCCGATCGCGATCGTCGACCGCAAATTCGGCGTCCACCAGTGCTGGTAGCCTCCTTGCGTGCTGAACCCGGAGATCGGCTTGAAGATGATGTTCGACGCGGCGAACCCGTTCTGGCAGGTCGGCGTCGGCGTCGCGCATTTGGTGGTGACGCTGAAGTTGCTGCCGAGCTGGAACAGCGTGCTTTCGCCGCCGCTCAGGTAGTTGCCGATGCCGGTGCCGGCGATGAAGCTGAACAGGAAGTCGTCCTTGGCCCAGCCGAACCAGCCGGGATGCACGTCGCCGGCGAAATGCCCGCCATAGCCGATGAAATGCTGGCTGATGAAGGCGCCGTCATCGACATCGGGGAAGGTCAGCACGCCGGCCAGATCGACATGCCCCCAGGGCTGCGACCAGTAATTGGCGACGGTCAGGCTGGGCGCGGTATTCTTGGCCGGGTTGGCCTGCCCGGTCCCCGCCCCGGTGCACGGCATGCCGTTGCAGGTCGCGCCGATCACCCCGGCCGGCGGGGTGGTCGTGGTCGCTACCCCGGCAGTCGGAGTGTCCGAACCGACAGTGCCGCCCGGCAATACGAGCTCGGTGTACGGGATTTCCGCCGAGAACGAGAAGGCGCTGCCATACGGACCGGCCAGGGTGTAGCGCACCTGCGGGATGCGCATGCCGCCGGTCGAGCCTTCGGTACCGCCGAATTCCATCGATTCGGTGTCGGCGTCGGCGTCGGAGAAGTTCGAGATCGCCTGGCCGGCGAGGAACCCGCCCAGCGTGCCGTAGGCGAAGCGCAGCCGCGGCAGGATGCTGGAGCCGCCGCCCTGCGCCAGGCTTTGGCAGGTGTAGCTGCCGCCGGCGCTGCAGCCGGACCAGTCGAACTCGAAAAACGTCCGCGACTCGCCCCAGGCCGTCGGGGTGCGGGTCTCGACGTTGAGCCTCGACTGCTGCGGGCTGGCCTCGAAGACGCCATTGCCCTTCGACACGTTGACCGATTGCGGGATGATGCCGCCGGGGGCGCCGGGGACGAAGGCTTCGCCGACCGGGATCGAATGCAGATTGCCGTTCTGGCCGGAGTTGGTGCCTTCGTTGCTGCCCGGGACGGCGCCGCCGCCGGTCAGAAAGTCGAGCGCGGTGATGTCGACAAAGCCGCCGACGCGGATCGAGGTGTCGGTGCCCGGGATCAGGAAGGAGCGCGGGAAGCTGCCGCCGGCCATCGCCTGGCCCGGCACCGGCGCAGCGCCGTAAGCCGAGCCGGGACCGCCGCCTGATACGCCGCCTGGTGCCGGCGGCTGGGCCTGGGCCAGCTGGTCGACCCGCTGCTGCAGGAGCTGCTGATTGGCCTGCAGATCCGACAGCTCGTCGGCGCGTGCCCCGGGAAGGCCCGCCAGCAACGCGATCGCGGCGGCCACCCCGCCGATCGCCGCCAGCCCGCCGATATTCCGCTTTCTGGTCATTAGCTCCCCCCGAAAAATCAAAGGTTGCGGTCCGCCGGATGAAAGGCACCCGTTCCGGTCTCGCGCCATAATATCGATGCGGCACGAGCGATCAAGCAAGGTTTGCCGCCCAAGTGGTGTTTTCGTCGCAGCGTGTCCATATTGCAACATACCTAGGCAAGCACTTGATTCTATGAGCCTAGGAAAGAAGCCAGCCGCCGCGGATATGATCGGGCAAACCCGGGCGCGGGGCAAATCGCGCTAGCCGGATGCGCGAGAACGGTTCGGAGTCGCGCCGGCTTGGACGAGGCTTTCTCCTCATCCGTGCGGACGGGGGGAATCCGCGTCAGCGGGTGTGTTTTCAACGATGAACGATGCCGGGCACCCGCTCGCGCGGTGTCCCCCAAGCGGAAGGGCTCAGGCCGGGGAATTGAAGGGGTTCAGCGCCTTCAGCCTCGCCGACCAGCGGTGGCGGGCCAGTTCGCGCCGGACCACGGCCATGTCCGTCACCCAGTTGAGCTGCAGCGCACGGCGCTCGCCGACATGCGCGCGATGACCGTGAAACGATCGCTCGCTGCGCCGGAACGCCAGCATCGTCCCGGCGAGCGGGATCACCTCGCAGGCATAATCATCGAGGTCGCCCGGACCGCGCAGCAGGCGCAGCCGGCCCTCGGCGCATTCCCAGACCGGGTTCAGGTACAAGAGGAGCGTGATGATCTTGGTTTTGGAATCGGTATGAATGCCCCCGTCCTTGCCGTCGCCATGGCCGCGCACGGTCAGCAAGGTCGGCCGGCCGGCGAGGTCGACGCCGAACTTCTCCGCGACCGCCCGGCCGAGCTCCGACCCGGTCAGCGCCGCGACAAGGTCGGCGAAGGCCGGGCCGAAGTCGAGGCCCTGGACCGGAAAGCTGCCGTGGCCGCGAATTGCCGGAAAATCGGCGAGGATCGCGGGCAGCGCTTCGGCGCGCACAAAATCTTCGACGACGACGAAATCGAACGGATCACATTCGAGCGGCGCGCCGCGCAGACGGTCGAGATCAAGAACGCTCAGGCCAGCCTCCAACCTTTCGCCACGCCTTCAATATACACGCGGCGGCGGCGCCGAGCACAATCCCATGGCCGGAAAGCCCACGCCAATTCGATGAATTAGTGCTTCGCCGATGCGCGTGCGTCGGTTAGAGGTAGCGCGTCCGCACGCCGACAACCGAGAGCCGAGAGGGGGCATGGAACAGCGCTGGGGCCTGCCCCTCGTCGCCTGGCCGTCGCGGCTGCGCCCGAACGGCTGGGATGTGGTCGCACTGCCGCTGGTGCTCGGCCTGCTGGCGCTCGTCGCCTGGGGGAGCGTGGCGATGAGCGCGCGCTATCAAATCGGCGAGCCGCTGCCGATCAGCCTCGACCCCTGGCGGCTGCCGGCCTACGCGCTGCGCACGGTGCTGCGCATGGCCTGGGCGCTCGTCGCCTCGCTGGTCTTCAGCCTCGGTTATGCAGCGCTCGCCGCCAAGAGCCGGCGGGCGGAAAAGATCATGATCCCGGTGCTCGACATCCTGCAATCGGTGCCGATTCTCGGCTTTCTGTCGATTACCGTGACCGGGTTCATCGCGCTCTTCCCCGGGCGGCTGCTCGGCGTCGAATGCGCCGCGATCTTCGCGATCTTCACCTCGCAGGCCTGGAACATGACGTTCAGCGTCTACCAGTCGCTGCGCACCGTGCCGAGCGAGCTGATCGAAGCCGCACGCATGTACCATCTGTCGCCGTGGCGGCGGTTCTGGCGTCTCGAAGTGCCGCACGCGATCCCTTCGCTCGTCTGGAACATGATGATGTCGGTCTCGGGCGGCTGGTTTTTCGTCGTCGCCGCCGAGGCGATCACGGTCTCCGGCCACACGATCCTGCTGCCCGGCATCGGCTCCTATATCGCCACCGCGATCGACCAGCGCGACCTGGCGGCGATCGGCTGGGCCGTCATCGTCATGCTCGTCGTCATCCTGCTCTATGACCAGCTGCTGTTTCGGCCGCTGCTCGCCTGGTCGCGCAAATTCCAGGCCGACCCGTCCGCCGACGAGGACAATGTCCGGCCGTGGTTCCTGATCGTGCTGCAGCGCGCCCGCATCTTCGACCTGGTCCAGTCCGGCCTCCTCGCGATCAACCATGTCATCGACGGCGCGATTGCCGGCCTGTCGCCGCCACGCCAGCGACGGGGGGAGCGGCGGCCACACCCGATCGCCGAGCGGGCTTTCGACCTCGTGCTGGCGATGCTCGCCGGGGTTGCCGCCGTCTGGATCATCGTCTTCATCCGCGATCGGGTCAGCCTCGCCGAAATCGGCTGGGTGTTCGTGCTCGGGCTGGTGACGGCGGTGCGCGTGCTGGTCCTGATCGCGGTAGCGTCGGTGATCTGGGTCCCGATCGGGGTGGCGATCGGCCTGCGCCCGCGCCTCGCCGACCGGGTTCAGCCGATCGTCCAATTTCTCGCCGCCTTCCCGGCCAATTTGTTCTTTCCGGTGGTGGTGGTGCTGATCCTGCGGTTCAGTCTCGATCCGGAAATCTGGCTCTCTCCGCTGATGATCCTCGGCACGCAGTGGTACATCCTGTTCAACGTCATCGTCGGCACGACGGCGCTGCCGGCCGAGCTGCGGCGAGCGGCGCAGAATTTCGGCGTCCGGCGGCTCTTGTGGTGGCGCCGGGTGATGCTGCCGGCGATCTTTCCGGCCTATGTGACGGGTGCGGTCACCGCGGCCGGCGGCTCGTGGAACGCGAGCATCGTCGCCGAGGTCGTGCAGTGGGGAAAGACGACCCTGACCGCGACCGGGATCGGCGCCTATATCGCGCGCACCACCGCCGAGGGCGACAGCGCCCGCATCGCGCTCGGGATCGGCGTCCTCTGTCTCTATGTATTGGCCTTCAACCGGCTGCTGTGGCGCCGGTTGTATGATGTTGCTGCCGAGCGCCTGCGGCTCGATTGACACCAGGATTGCTCCAAGGCCCGCACGATGACCAACTCGCTGCTGCAGACCGAAGCCGTCTCCAAGACCTACCGCACGCCCGATCATCTCGGCCGGCTCGTCCTCGACCATGTGGATTTTGTACTGCGGGATGGCGAGATCGTCGCTATCCTCGGGAAATCCGGATCCGGCAAATCGACATTTCTGCGCATCCTCGCCGGCCTCGTGCCGCCGAGCGACGGCATCGTCCAATATCGCGGGCGGGACGTGACCGAGCCGGTCCGCGGCATCGCTATGGTGTTCCAGAGCTATGCGCTGTTTCCGTGGCTGACGGTGCTCGGCAATGTCGAGCTCGGCCTCGAGGCGCAGGGCATCTTCGCCTCCGAGCGGCGCCGGCGCGCGGTCGAGGCGATCGACGTCATCGGGCTCGATGGCTTCGAAAACGCCTATCCGAAGGAATTGTCGGGCGGGATGCGGCAGCGCGTCGGCTTTGCCCGGGCGCTCGTCGTCAACCCGGACGTGCTGTTGCTCGACGAGCCGTTTTCGTCGCTCGACGTGCTGACCGCGGAAACCCTGCGCGGCGACCTGCTCGACCTGTGGGACGAAAAGCGCATTCCGACCAAGGGAATGGTCATCGTCTCACACAACATCGAGGAAGCCGTCGAGATCGCCGACCGCATCTTGATCTTCAGCAACGACCCCGGCCGCATCCGTGCCGAGATCCCGATCCCCCAGCCGCGCCCGCGTGCCGCGCACGGCACCGCGTTCCGTCAGATCGTCGACCAGGTCTATACGCTGCTGACGACCGAACCCGGCCGCGACGGGCGACGGGGGGCCAAGCCCGAGCCGATCGGCATCGGCTATCGCCTGCCCGACGCGCGCGGTGCAGCAGCTGTCCGGCCTGATCGATACCCTGACCGACGCTCCCTATCACGGCCGCGCCGACCTGCCGCACCTCGCCGACCAGGAGAATCTGGTGATGGACGAGCTTTTCCCGCTGATCGAGACGGTGCAGCTCCTGGGCTTCGCCCATGTCAGCGGCGGCGACATCGAGCTGACGGCGCTGGGGCGGGCCTATGCCGAGGCGGACATGCTGACCCGCAAGCAGCTGTTTGCCGAAGCCGTGCTGAAGCAGGTGCCGCTCGCCGCCCACATCCGGCGCATCCTCGACGAGCGCCCCGGTCACCGCGCTCCGGCCGCGCGCTTTCTGCGCGAGCTCGAGGACCATCTCTCCGAAGACGAGGCCGAGCGCGTGCTCGACACCGTCATCAACTGGGGCCGCCACGCAGAGATCTTCGCCTACGACTACGACAGCGAGGTGCTGAGCCTGGAGAATTTCTGAACCCGGCTCCGGGCGCCTCGGGCGGCCGCGGCCGCCCGAGCGTCAAATGCCCTGGCGGCCGCGGTCGCCCGAGCGTCAAATGCCCTGGCGGCCGCGGCCGATCTCGGCCTGCGCGACCTCCGGCACAACCTGCCATGCGTAGAAAGTGTCGCGCTGAAAGCTCCTGGAGCCGGAGACGCTTATCGCCCATGACTCCAACGAGACGATCTTGATGTAAAGCTGCTGGCCGGGGACCAAGGAGACATTCGTGTCCTGGTTGATGTCCCGGCCCCAGCTGTCGGGCGCAATGTGGTAAGGCCCCGGGGCAACGTCGCGATAGATGGCGCTGCCATTGGCGACGGATCCGACATAGGTGCCATTCATGTCGATCCCAGCGAGATTGAGGCTCTCGTAGGGCTCCAAGGGGCGGTAGAACCAGACCCGCGCCTGGCCTGCCGGGATCGGCGGTGCCGCGGCCGCGATCTGCGCCGCCGTCGGCGACACAGCGCAGCCCGCCACGCCCAGCAGCAATACCGACGCCGCAGCCTGCATCAATGGCCGTAATATCTGGGTGGTGGAACTGCGCATCCGACGCCTCCGGAAACCGTCATCGCCGATCGGCATTGCACGGGTGTCGCGCTTGCCCGGATCTTGTCATATATGGATCGGCCGGGATAAATTTCCGAGCCATCTCGTCACTTTTGCGTGAGCCGACATGCGTGCGCTTTCGCTGCTGCTCCTCGTTTCGCTTGCCGCCTGCACTGGGGCCAGTTTGAGCCGGCTCGAACTCGCGCACCTTCCAGATCCAATCGGACGCCATTCCGGGAGGCTCCGACACCCCGAACCGGCGCCTGGCGGAGCAGGTCTGTCCGGGCGGTTACCGGGTCTTGGACCGGTCGGTTCACAACAACACTCCCGATCGGGCGCGCGACGAGCCCGGTGTGTTCACCGACTGGACGATCCGCTGCTTGTGAGCTCCGGCCTCGAGTGCGGTAAGTCTTCGCGGTTCCAGGTTCAGCGTCGGCCGAGAGAAGTCAGCGTCGGAAGATATGCTCGAGCCGTCTGCGCCGACATCGGCAGAATATTGAAGGTATTGGCTCCGAACCCCCAGCCCGCCTCGGGATAGCCGGTCTCCCAGCTGGCCGCCCACAGCACCTGAAGATAGGTCTGCGTTCCCGGCGCCAGCTGGACGACAGCGGCCTGTTCCGTGGGGAGGCCGTAGGGCTCTACCGTGAAACGATGGGTGCCCGGCGGGAAATCGCGAAAGAAGTCGGCATTCGTCGGGATGTTGGACACCGGCGAACCATTCGCGAAGATCATCGGCGCTGCGGCTTGGACATAACCTTTCGGCGAGTCCGACGCCCGCAAAAACCAGACCCGCGCCATTCCCGGTTCGAGCGCCGGAATCGGCGCGGCCGTCGCAATTGCGTCCGGTGCACAATCGGCGAGCACGGCGAGCAGCAGGCCGAGCACCAGCGGCATAGCAAAACGGGATTTCGGCATGGTTATCCTCCGATCGCGGGCGCCGTATCGATCCTACGAGCGCGCCGCCCGTTTTATCCACAACCGCGAACGCCGCTGGAGCTTCGGCGGCGGGCGGCGTCGCAAGCATAAACGCCGTCTGCACCGCCGTGCATAGGGCAGGGCTTCAGGCCGGGGGCGGGGGGCGCAGGGTCGGAAAGGCGATGACGTCGCGGATCGACGGGCTGTCGGTCAACAGCATCACCAGCCGATCGATGCCGATGCCGAGCCCGCCGCAGGGCGGCAGCCCGTATTCGAGCGCGGTCACGTAATCTTCGTCGAGCGGTTGCGCCTCCTCATCGCCGGCGGCACGCGCCCGCATCTGCGCGGCAAAGCGAGTCCGCTGATCCTGCGGGTCGGTCAGCTCGGAAAAGGCGTTGGCGACCTCCCAGCCATAGATGTAGGTCTCGAACCGCTCGGTGAGGCGCGGGTCACTGCGGTCGGCCTTGGCCAAAGGCGAGATGTCGCGCGGAAAGCCGGTGACGTGGATCGGCGCGATCAGGCGGTCTTCGACGCGCGCGGCAAACGACGCTTCGAGCGCCTGGCCCCAATTCTCGTCGCCAGCTATGGCGGCGCCCAGCCCCCGGGCCGCGCCGCGTGCCGTCTCGGCATTGTCGAGCACCAGGAAATCGATCCCGGTCGCATCCTGCACCAGCTCGGCCATGCCGCGCTGCGGCCAGGGCGGAGACAGGTCGATCGCCGTGCCGCCATATTCGATCCGCAGAGTCCCGAGCACGGTCTCGGCGGCAGTCGCGACGAGCTGCTCGGTCAGCCGCATCATCGCCGTGTAGTCGACATACGCCTCATAGAGCTCGAGCGAGGTGAATTCCGGATTGTGCCGCGGCGAAATTCCTTCGTTCCGGAAATTGCGGTTGATCTCGAACACCTTGTCGGCGAGACCGCCGACCACAAGCCGCTTCAGATGCAGCTCGGGCGCGATCCGCAGATAGAGGTCGATATCGAGCGCGTTGTGATGGGTGACGAAGGGTTTCGCCGAGGCGCCGCCGGGGATCGTGTGCAGCATCGGCGTCTCGACTTCGAGGTAGCCGCGTTCGACCAGGATAGCGGCGCAGCGCCGCGATGATGCGGCTGCGCCGCCGCAAGGTCTCGCGGGCCTGCGGGTTCATGATCAGGTCGAGGTAGCGCTGGCGGTAGCGCAGCTCGACATCGGCGAGCCCGTGATACTTCTCCGGGAGCGGGCGCAAACTCTTGGCGAGCACCGTGACGGCAGCGGCGTTAACCGTCAGCTCGCCGCGCGGGGTGCGGCGCACCAGGCCCTCGACCCCGATCAGATCGCCGATGTCGAGGAGCCGCACCGCCGCCAGCCCGGCGGGATCGAGGAAGTCGCGGTGACAGAAGATCTGGATCTTGCCTGAGGCGTCGTGCAGGTCGATGAACATGCCGCTGTTGCGGATCGCACGGATGCGACCGGCGACGCGCACCCGCTCGCCGGTTTCGCTGGCCGCCGCCAGCCCGGCATGGCGACGTTCCAGCGCCGCCGCCTCGTCGGTTCGCGCAAACGCGTAGGGATAGGGGTCGATCCCGAGCGCTTTCAGGCTGTCGAGCTTGGTCAGCCGGGCGGCGCGCAGCGGGTCTTCCGCCTCTCCGGCCTCATGCTCGCCGTCGGTCATCGACATCTCCTCGCTCTTCGGCAGACCAATCGGCCGCGGGTCATCCGACCGCCGCCTGCGGCACCTTCGGGTGTGCCAGATCGACGACCGTATCGTGATAGCGCCGCAAGCTGCTGTTGTGGCCGACGCTGACGATCGTCGGGTGCCATGGCGCTTCGCGCAGCAGCCGGTAGAGCGCCATCTCCGCCGCCTCGTCCAGCGCCGAGGTCGCCTCGTCGAGAAAGACGATTTCCGGGCGGGCCAGCAGGACGCGGGCGAAGGCGAGCCGTTGCTGCTCGCCGATCGACAGCCGCTGCGCCCAGTTTCCCTCCTCGTCGAGCCGGTCTACCAGATGCGGCAGCCCGACGGCGCGCAGCGATTCGGCGAGACCCGCACTCGGCATCTCGGCAGCAGCGCCGGGATAGACGAGCGCATCAGCCAAGGTGCCGAGCGGCAGATAGGGCCGCTGCGGGAGGAACAGGGCGCGGGCATCGGCGACGCGGATATGGCCCCGCCCAAATGGCCACAGCCCGGCGACCGCGCGCAGCAGCGTGCTCTTGCCGACGCCGGACGGGCCGGTGATCAGCAGCGGCTCGCCTGGGTTTGCCGCCAGTGCGATATCGCGGCTCAATGCCCGGCCGTCCGGCAGATCGAGGTCGAGCCCCTCGACCTCGACGCCGCTGCCCCGGCGTTCGATCGCGATCGGCTGAGTGGCTTGCTGCTGCGCTGAAATCTCGTCGAGCCTGGCGCGAAACCCCGAAAGGCGCTGCACCACCGCCTGATATTGGGCGATCTCGGCGTAGGAGGAGACGATGAAGGACAGTGAATCCTGCACTCGGCCGAAAGCCGAGGCGATCTGCATCAGGCCGCCGAGCTGGATCACCTTGTCGAAATAGCGCGGCGCCGCTACCAGGAACGGAAAGACGATCGCGACCTGATCGTAACCGGACGTGAACCAGATCAGCTTCTTGCGGCGCTTGATGATCCCCCACCAATTCGCCACGACGCGGGCGAACCGGGTATCGAACGCATTGAGCTCGCGACCTTCACCACCGTAAAAGGCGACGCTTTCGGCGTTCTCGCGCAGGCGCGCCATGCTGAACCGGAAATCAGCCTCGTAGCGCTGCTGATCGAAGCTGAGCCGAACCAGCGGATTGCCGATCCATCGCGTCAGGATCGTGCCGCCGACGGCGTAGACCAGCGCGGCGAACACCATGTAGCCGGGAATCGTGACGGAGGCGCTGCCGCCGAGCGGTATCCGCAATGCACCGGACAGCATCCACAGGATCGAAAGAAACGAGAGCAGGGTGACGACTGCATTCAACAGACCCAACGACAAGCCCAGGCTCATCGTCGCAAAGCTGTCGAGATCCTCGGAAATACGCTGATCCGGGTTGTCGGTCGTGGCCTGGCTCAGCTGCATGCGGTAATAGGCCTCGTCGTCGAGCCAGCGATGCAGGAAACGCTCGGTCAGCCAACGGCGCCAGCGGATATGCAGCACGCCCCGCAAATAATATGAATAAACGCCGACTATAATCGACGCCAGCGCAATCATCCCGAAGACCCCGAACTGCCACCAGAACTCCTTCCAATTGTACTGCTGCAGCGCATCGTAGAAGGCGTTGTTCCAATAATTAAAGCGAACATTGAGCCAGACGTTGATCAGGTTCAGCACGATGACGGCGGCGAGCAACCCGATGGCGGACCATTTTTCGTCCGATTTCCAATACGGCACGGCAAGGTCCCACGCGTCTCGCAGAAATCCCCGCTCCGTGTCCGCCGCCATTGATGCTCTCCGCCGATCTACCAAACCGATTTACCGGATTTAAGGGTTTATACGACGTATGGTGCGCCGCCGGTCATGCTCGTCCCGCCCACCCTCGCATCCATCTCCGCCGCGCTGCTCGCCCGCGGCGTCTGCCGAGCCCTCGACCAACTCGGCTATGCCAGCCTCGTCGAATTCCCGCTCGCCAACGGGCGGCGCGCCGATATTCTGGCGCTCGGCAAGGGCGGCGACCTCGTGATCGTCGAGATCAAGAGCTCGATCGCCGATTTCCGCGCCGATCGCAAGTGGTCGACCTACCGCGAGTTTTCGGATCGCCTCTATTTCGCCGTGGCGAGCGGCTTTCCGCATACGCTGATCCCCGAGGAATGTGGCTTGATGGTGGCGGACGGGTTCGGCGCGGCCCTGTTGCGCGACGGCATGACGGTGCCGCTCAAATCCGGCAGACGCCGGGCGCTGACCTTGCGTTTTGCCCGCGCCGCGGCGGCACGGCTGCGCCGCTGCCTTGATCCCGAGGCGGGCCAGCTTGACGGGACGTGATCGGCCCAGGTGTCTAGCCGGAGTTTTGTTTCGCCAAGCGGAGGCGTCAAGCCGAACGCGCAAAACGCGCGATCGTTGCCGTCGTGCTGTAGCCGGGAACGATTTCGGCCAGCAGCACCTCACCGCCGGTGCTCTTGACAAAATCTCCGCCGACGACGTCGTCGAGCCGGTAATCGGCACCCTTGACGAGGAGTTGCGGCCGAATCGCGCGAATGAGGTCGATCGGCGTGTCCTCGTCGAAAATCACGATCAGATCGACCGCCGCCAGCGACGCCAGCACGGCGGCCCGCGCCGACTCGGTCTGAACCGGGCGGGTCGGCCCCTTGATCCGCGCCGCCGACGCGTCGCTGTTGAGGGCCACGACGAGCCGGTCGCATGCCGCCTTGGCCTGCTCGATCAGCGCGACATGGCCGGGATGCAGCAGATCGAAACAACCGTTGGTGAACCCGATCCTGAGCCCCTGGCGCCGCCAGCGGTCGACGACATCGAGCGCATGCGGGCGCGACACGACCTTGTCGGCGCGATCGGGATCGTGGCCGTCGAGAACGGCCGCCAGCTCGCTGGCGTAGACGACGGCGGTACCGACTTTGCCGACGACGATACCGGCGGCGATGTTGGCGAGGCGCGCCGCGTCGGTCAGGCCGAGGCCGGCGCCCAGCGCCGACGCCAATGCCGCCACCGCGGTGTCGCCGGCACCCGAGACATCATAGACCTCACGCGTCTGCGCGTGCTGCACATGTACCGTGCCGTCGGCGGCGATCAGCATCATCCCCTCGGCACCGAGCGAAACGACGACCGCGCCGAAGTCGCAGCGCTCGATCAGGGTATGCGCCGCGGCGGCGATCTCGCTTTTCGTCGCGACCGGCATGCCGGTCGCATGGGCCAGCTCGCGCCGGTTCGGCTTCAGGATATCGGCGCCGCGATAGCGGATATGATCGCCGCCCTTCGGATCGACGATAACACACGCGCCGGCGTCGCGCGCCGCGCGGATGATTTCGAGAGCCACCCCTTCGGTCAGCACGCCCTTCGCATAATCGGAGACCACGACGACGCGATGATCCGTCACCAGCTCGCGCGCCAGCCGCAGCAGATCCTCGCGGATATAGGGATCGAGCGGGATCGCGGTTTCGCGATCGGCGCGCAGCAGCTGCTGGTTGGCGGCGACGTAGCGCGTCTTGACCGTGGTGGTGCGCTGCGGTTGGACGAGGGCATGCACCTCGGCGCCGGCCTCTGCTTCGAGCAGCCGGCCGACCTCGCGGCCGGCATCGTCGCTGCCGACGACCGAAATGAACGATGCCGCCGCGCCCAATGCCCTCAGGTTGCGCAGCACGTTTCCGGCCCCGCCCAAGGTCTTCTGCTCGCGCTCAATGCACAGCACCGGGATCGGCGCCTCAGGCGACACCCGTTCGACCTGGCCGTAAACATAGTGATCGAGCATGACGTCGCCGATGCACAGCACGCGCGCCGACCTCAGCCGGTCGATATAGGGAAGCAAATCGCTGTCGTCGGCCATCGGCAGTTTGTCGTTACGGCTATGTCGGCGGTGTTGTGGCGGCAACCGGACCCGCTTGCAAGAAAAACGTGTGCCGGAGATCCGCCCGGCTCAGCGGCGCCGGCGCAGCAGCACATAGAGCGCGCCGCCGCCGCCGTGGCGCGGCTGGGCCGGCGCGATCGCCAGGATTTGCCGCCGCAGCTCGGCCTCGGCGAGCCAGCGCGGGACCGCGCTCTTCAGCACCCCCGGCCCATTCGGACCGAGGCCGCGCCCGGTAATGACGAGCAGGCAGCGCCGTCCCGCAACGCCCGAGGCCGCGACAAAGCCGGCAAGTGCGCGATGGGCCTCCCCCTGCGTCATCCCGTGCAGGTCGAGCCGTGCCTCGATCTGATGAAGACCGCGCTTCAGACGCTCGGCATTGGCCCGGTCGATCCCGGCAAAGCGGTCCAACCCGGGCGGCGGCGCCGCAGTCTTCGCGGGCGGCGGATCCGGCGGCGATAGCGGCGGGGAGACCGGCGGCGGGGAGACCGGCGGCGGGGAGACCGGCGGCGCGCGGCCCCGCAGCGGTGTTATCCCGCGAACCGCATGCGACCACAGCGAGCTGTCGTCAGGCATCCGATCCCGGCTGTTCACAGTCTTCAGCTGAAGTCGCTGTCTGCCCATCTTCGACCAAAATCACATGAAGACGCCGCGGTCCGTGCGCGCCGAGCACGATCCGCTGCTCGATATCCGCGGTCCGCGACGGGCCGGTGATGAAATTGACCGTCCGCGGCAGCCCTTCGGCCCGCCCGGCGCGCACACGGTCCCAGCCATCTTCGTAGGTGGCGACGACCTGGTCGGCGCGCAGGATGACGATATGGGTATCCGGCAGAAAATTCAGCGTTGTCGGTGTATCCGGACCGGAAATCAGCAGCAGGCTTCCCGTCTCGGCAATCGCCGCGAGGCACGGAGCAACACTGACCGCATCCGCCGCCTCGGCGCGGCCGCGGCGGATCTGCAGCAGCGGCCGCGTCGCCCACGGGATCGCATCGAGGCTCGGATCGGGCGCCATGACCAGCTCGGCAGGCAGGTTCTCGGCCGCAAGGTAGTGCGCCAGCGCCTCGGGCACCGCCGCCATCGAATCGACCCGGGTTACCGTCGTCTGCACCTCCTCGGCCATCGCCACGAAGAGTTCGATCTGGCCGCGATGGTCCAGCGCCGTCGCCCGCGCCGGGACCGGGTTGCGCCGGTGCGCCGCCACCCGCGCCTGCAATTCCGCCTCGGTGTCGGGGTCGAGCCGGCCGCGCTTCAGCGAGCGCCGGATGCCGGCGAGGATCTGCTCGCGCGCCGCGCTCATTTACGCGCTTCGGCTTTGCGCCGCGCCGCCCAGCGGCTGTGAAAGCTGCGGCCCTCCGGCGCCGGCATATCGCGGACACCGGTCCAACCAGCCGCCAGCGGCAGCGCACGAAACCGGCCCCGCCGGCTGCCGGCCCAGCCGAGCACGCGGCTCGCGATCTCGGCAAGGACATGATAAAGCGTCGGCCGCTGCGCTACCCAGGCCCAAAGCGAGAGGCCGGCCCGGTACACGGGCGGGTTCAGCTTGGCCGCGTATTCCCGCTCGCGCCAATGCCGCAGCATCTTGGGCAGCGGGATCTTGACCGGGCACACGCTCTCGCAGCGCCCGCACAGGGTCGAGGCGTTCGGCAGATGCCCGGCCTCGGCGATGCCGATCAGGCTCGGCGTCAATACGGCACCCATCGGGCCGGGATAGACCCAGCCATAGGCGTGGCCGCCGATCGCGGCATAGACCGGGCAGTGATTGATGCAGGCGGCGCAGCGGATGCAGCGCAGCATGTCGTGGAATTCGCCGCCGAGCATTTCGCTGCGGCCATTGTCGAGCAGGACCACGTGATATTCATCGGGACCGTCGAGATCGTCCGCCCGGCGCGGGCCAGTCGAGATTGTCGTATAGGACGAAAATTCCTGACCCGTGGCCGAGCGCGCCAACAGGCGCAGCAAGGTCGCCGCATCCTCGTGGGTCGGCACCAGCTTTTCGAGGCTGGCGACGACGATGTGGATCCGCGGCAGGGTCTGGGTCAGATCGCCGTTGCCTTCGTTGGTCACGATGATGCTCGACCCGGTCTCGGCGACGAGAAAATTGGCGCCGGTGATGCCGACATCGGCGGCGAGAAACCGCGCGCGCAGGATCTCGCGCGCCTCGTCGCACAACTCGCGCGGCTCGGCGAGCGGGCGCGCCGGATCGCGCCCGCGGTGCTCGGCACGGAAGGTGTCGGCGACCTGTTCCTTGACCAGGTGGATCGCCGGCGCGATCAGGTGGCTCGGCGGCTCGTGGCGCAACTGGATGATATACTCGCCGAGATCGGTCTCGACCGGGGTGATGCCGTTCGCCTCCAGGTGCTCGTTGAGGCCGATCTCCTCGGCGATCATCGACTTGCCCTTGGTAACTGTCCGTGCGCCGACCGAGCGGCAAATCTGCAGCACCGCGGCTCGCGCCTCCTCCGGCGTGCGCGCCCAATGCACCGTGCCGCCGGCGGCCGAGACGTTTTCTTCATAGAGCTCGAGATAGAAATCGAGATATGCCAGCGTGTGGTCCTTGATCGACCGCCCGGTCTCGCGCAGCGCCTCGAACTCGGGAAGCCGCGCGACGGCGGCGCGGCGGCGCGCTGGAAACCCGCTCTGCATCATTCCAAGCGCATGCTGCAGATTGACGTTTGCAAGCCCGGCGCGGGCGTTTGCTTCGAAGCTGCGGCTCGTCGCGAGCATGCGTGCAGGCTCCTGCCGGCTCGTTCACCGCGGCGCGCCGATCGGCGCGGTCGCTTCCGTCATTCCGGCGAGCACCTCGGCGACATGACGGACCTCGATCCGCCGGCCTTGACGATAGAGCTTGCCCGCGATGTTGAGCAGACAGCCGAGATCGCCGGCCAAGACCGCCTCTGCACCGGTGGCGACGATATCCGACGCTTTGTCGGTGATCATCTTGTCCGAGATATCGGGGTATTTGACGCAGAAGGTTCCGCCGAAGCCGCAGCACACCTCCGCCCCCGGCAGCTCCCGCAGCCTGAGCCCGGCAACCGATCCCAAGAGGCGGCGCGGCTGGAGCTTGACCCCGAGCTCACGCAACCCGGAACAGCCGTCGTGATAGGTCACATCGCGGTCCCACCGCGCCGCGACCGCCTGCATTCCGCAGATATCGAACAGGAACGACACCAGCTCCCAGGTCCGCTCCGCGAGGCTCTGCGCGCGCGGCAGCACCGCCGGATCATCGGCGAAAAGCTCCGGGTAATGCTGACGGATCATCCCGGCGCAGGACCCCGATGGGGCGACGACATAGTCGTAACCGGCGAATGCTTCGAGCACCCGCAAGCCGATTGCCTTCGCGGCGGCGCGGCCGCCCGAATTGTATGCCGGCTGGCCACAGCAGGTCTGGGTGTCGGGGATTTCGACAATGCAGCCTGCTTCCTCCAGCAGCTTGATGGCGGCAAAGCCGACCGTCGGCCGGAACAGATCGACGAGGCAGGTGACGAAGAGTGCTACGCGCAACGGCGGTTCGGCCATCATCAACCGGTCAAAATTCGCAAGCCGCCGGAAACTAGGAGCTTTGCCGTCGCCGAATCAATCCTCTGGCCGAGCTGGGCCGCAGCCGCGGCCCGGATAGCGGGCGCACATCGCCCGTCAGCGCCAGGCCGCCTCGGCGCTAAGACGATCGGCGACATTGCGCGGCAGCAGCAGGTAATACCGCCCGCGCGCGTTCATCGCGCCGGCTCGACCGCCGGCGATATCCCCCGTGCCCCAGAAGAAGTCGCCGCGCACCGGGCCTTTGATCGCGCCGCCGGTATCCTGCGCCACGACGAGACCGCGCACCCGCTGGCCCGGTGCGAACCGCTCGTCGGCCATGATCCAGATCGGTACCCCGAGCGGGACGAACGCCGGATCGACGGCGAGGCTGCGCTCCGGTGTCAGCACGACGTGTTCGGCGCCGACCGGGCCATCGCCGTGGATTTCCCGAAAAAAGACATAGGACGGATCCTCGCGGCACAGGGCATCCGCCGCCTTGGGATGCTGCACCATCCATTGCCGTATCGCAGCCATCGTCACCTTGTCGCGTGGGACTGCGCCGCGTTCGACGAGAAGCCGGCCGACCGCAACATAGGGCTGTCCGTTCTGCCCATCATACCCGACCCGGACGGTCCGGCCATCGTGCAAAAGGATTCGCCCGGAGCCCTGGATCTGCAGGAAAAACGCATCGATCGGATTATCGACCCAGAACAATTCGAGGCCGCGTCCGGCAAGCGCGCCGTCTTCGATCCGCGCCCGGGTGAAATCAGGTGCTGCGCCGAGATCGGGCGGCCGCCGGTAGATCGGCGTCTGGTAGCGACCGTGCCGGTGCCGTGCACCATTCAGCTCGATCTCGAAATAACCGGTAAAAAGCCCGTCCACATCGCCATAATCGGCCACCGCCACCGGCCGAAACCGCGTTTCGAAGAACCGCCGCGCGGCGGTGTCGTCGTCCGCGGACAGCGCCCGCGCCGCGGCGCACAATGCCCGCCAATCGCCGACCCGGCCGGCATCGGCCCCGCCCGGCGCCGCGTCGAACGGCGCCGCATCGGCACGGACCAGAAACCGGGTACACGACCGGAGAAACACCGGGACCGCCGCCGAGACCCGATCCTCGCTCCAGCCCGCGAGCTGGTCGAAGCCGGTCGGCACCAAGGTCAACCGTTCCGGTCCGCTGTCGCGTACCAAGGCGAGAGCCAGCAATCCCGCAACGACTAGCGACGCCGCATGGCCGAGCGTGCTTCGCGGCGAATGGTCAGTCGCTGCCCGTCGCGACAAGAGCCCAGTTCGGATCAGCCGACCGGACATCGCGCGCAAACGTCCAGTAATCGGTCTTCTCGATTGGATGCTCGGGATCGCCGTCGACGATGCTGCCATCCACCGCGCGGGTCACATTGATCTGATGCGAGATCAATTTGAGCGTCATCCGAGCGGTTCGACCCGACAATTCCGCCGCGACGATATCAACACTGTCGAGGCGCTCGATGCGCGTCTCGAGCGTTTCCTTGGCGCCGGCCCGTTCGTCGATCGCGGCGGCGAAGCGTTGCTCGACCTCGTCACTGAGCAACGACCGCAGGGTCGCCTTGTCGGCCTTGGCAAAAGCGCTGACGATCATCTCAAAGGCGCCGCGCGCACCCTCGATGAAGTGCGACGGGTCAAAACTCGGATCGGCGCGGCGAATCTTGTCGAGCCCACCGGCCACCCCGTCAGCGGATTCGACGCCGGCCGCTACGGGCGCCGCAGCCTGGTCCGGCTTGACGGCTGCTCCTACCTTCTCCGGAACCGGCGCCGCGCGCCGCATGAAGGCATCGCGCCGGCGTTCGTTGCCGGTGCGCCGGCCGAGAACGCTGCGCAACCGCAACACCAGGAAGCCGGCGATCAGCGCAAACAGGATAATGTCGAAATATTGCTGAAAATCGCCCATCGCCTTATGGCCCTGCTGCCCGCACGCCCGAACCGCTTCGCGGCTCGAACATGGTCATCGGATCAGATGGGGCGCCGGCGGCCTTACGGCAAGCACAGCCGGCATCCGCCGGACGACGCTGGCCGCCGGACCGAGGCGTTGCCGAACCAGGCCGATCCGTGCTAGCCAGCCGGCTCCACGGTTCTGGCCCTGCACGCGGTTCCCGGGCGCAGTGCGGATCGCAGACGGGTCGCGTCACTCGCTCGGGAGAGGATCATGGCGGAAGAGATCCGAGGCAACGGCGAAACCGGCGCGTTGCCGCCGGTCGCGGATGTGCAGGAGCCGCAACAGCTGATCGTCAACGTTCAATACATCAAGGATTTGTCGTTCGAAAATCCGCGAGCCCCGCAAAGCCTGATCCAACAGGCCACCCAGCCGGAAGTCGCAATCAACGTCGATGTCAAGGCGCGCAATCTCGGCCCCGAGGTCTTTGAAGTCATCCTCAGCATCAACGTCACCGCGCGAGCACAGGGTGAGCCGGTATTCCTGGTCGAACTCGCCTATGCGGCGGTGGTGACGATCAAAAATACGCCGGAGGCGATGCTGCCGCCGCTGATCCTGGTCGAGACGCCGCGGATCATTTTTCCCTTTGCCCGGGCCGTAATCGCCAATGCGACACGCGACGGCGGTTTTCCACCGCTGATGATCAACCCGATCGACTTTGCCGAATTGCTGCGGCGCCAGCAGGGAGCAGCGACCGGCGGCGTAACCACCGTCTGACCGTCAGCCCTCGACGAGCCAGAGCGGCTCGGTGATGCTCGCCAGCATCGCGCGGTGCGCCGCCAACTCTTCGACGGACGCCACATGCCTGCGCGGCGTCCTGGCGATGCGAGCGGCGGCGATCACGGCATCGACCGGCAGCACGAAATCGAGCCCGGGCTGGCGGCCGCCGAGCAGCTCGATATAGACTTCCGCGAGCAGGATGCAGTCAATCTCGGCGCCGTGCGTGACGCGATCCGACAAGTCGATCGCAAAGCGGCGGCACAGCGCGTCGAGGCTCGCCGGGGCGCCGGGAAACCGTTGCCGCGCCAACACCAGCGTATCGACGCACGCGCAGGCGATCGGCGGACGTTGCAGCCGGGCCAGCTCGGCATTCAGAAAGGCAATGTCGAATTCGGCGTTGTGCGTGATCAGCGGTCCCTCGCCGATAAAATCCAAAACCTCATCCGCAATCGCGGTGAAGGGCGGGTGGGCGGCAAGAAATTCCGTGGTGAGGCCGTGAATGCCGCGGGCCTCCTCGGGCATATCGCGCTCTGGATTGACGTAGCGCTGAAATTTGCGGCCGGTCGGGATGTGGTGGAACAGCTCGATACAGGCAATTTCGACGATCCGGTGCCCTTCACTCGAATCGAGCCCTGTCGTTTCCGTGTCCAGCACAACCTCTCGCATTATCGTCTCCGTCTTCGCTCACGTGCCGGCCGGCGACCCAAGCAGCCGCTTTGGAGGAGTCTGACGACGCTGCGCAGCCGGTGCAAGGTCAGGCGACGGCCAAGGCCGGTCGGAGCGACGAAATCGGCGCGGCGGCGCTTCTCGCGATCGGGCATCTGCTGCTTCAGGATGGCGGCTAGCCGACTTTCGGTCATGCCGGCGCGGCGCCGTACTCGCTGTTGCTGAAGCCAGGGCGGTGCCGACACGACGAGCACGTAATCGCAGCGGTGCTCGCCGCCGGTCTCGAAGAGCAGCGGTATATCGAGCACCGCGATCGGTGCCCGCCGTGCCTGTGCCCACGCGCAAAACTGCTGCTCTGCCGCCGCCACCATCGGGTGAAGAATCCGTTCGAGCCGGACAAGCCCCTCCGGGTCGGTGAAAACACGCCGCCCCAACAGCGCACGATCGATACCGCCCGTTGCGGTGCAGACCCCCGGAAACACGGCAGCGACGCGCCCAACCGCGGCGCCGCCCGGCGCCAAGAGTCGATGGACGGCACGATCCGCGTCGAAAAGCGGGAGCCCAAGCCCCCGCAGCATGGCCGCGGCGGTGCTCTTACCCATCCCGATCGAGCCGGTCAGGCCGAGGATGATCACCGCGGCGGCGTCAGGCTGGCGAGCATCGCGGCGCGCAGCGACCGGGGTGACGCGCACCGTCTCGCCGAACCAGGCTTCGAAACCGGGACGGCCCTGATGCAGCAGCATGCCCAAACCATCGACGACCGGATGCCCACGTCGCCGCGCCGCCGCCAGAAGGTCTGTTTCGAGCGGCACATAAACGATGTCGACGACGGGCGCCGCGAGCGGCAGCGGCCCGAGATCGAGCACCAGCGGCGGTGCGCCGGTCATGCCGAGGCTTGTCGTGTTGACGAGAAGCCCGGCGTCGCGCTGCACCGCGCTCGCCTCGTCCCATGAATGGACCGAGATGGGCGCCGCCGAGGTCGACAATTCGGCTGCTACCGCCTCGGCGTGCCCGCGCGTCCGGTTGACGATGCGGATTTCGCTGACGCCGGCGTCAGCAAGAGCAGCGACAACCGCCCGTGCCGATCCACCCGCGCCGAGAACAACGGCCGGCCCTGATCGGGGGTCCCAATCCGGCGCCA
Organism: uncultured Alphaproteobacteria bacterium; assembly: GCA_963814865.1. Classification (GTDB taxonomy): domain Bacteria; phylum Pseudomonadota; class Alphaproteobacteria; order ATCC43930; family CGMCC-115725; genus AP-15. Next base: position 754,174 of record CAWFEN010000014.1, read on the forward strand.
TTTCGCGCAGGTTTTCGCGAAACCCGTAAGCATCCGTATTGCGCGCTTCAAGACTGCCGTCGGCAGCAACGATAATTGTGTTCGCGGCGCCGATGCGCCGTGCCAACGGCTCGACCCGGTCAGCCACTTTAAGCGCCGCCTGCTTGTGCGGAATGGTCAGATTGCAGCCGCGAAAACCGAGGACCGGCAATGCGCGCAATGCCCCCTCGATATGCTCCGGCCGCACCGGCAGGGGCACGTACGCGCCATCGACGCCGGTCTCGTCGAGCCAGAAACCGTGCAGCAGCGGCGAACGCGAATGGGCGACCGGCCATCCCATGATCCCGGCGAGCCGTGCCGCGCCGGTAATGTTCATGGCCTGACCAAAGTAGCGATGCAGGGCTTGGCAACCATCATCATGCTCCCGTCAACAAGGAACCGCGGCGCAGTCGCGCAGGAATGCGAGCAACTCGACCAGCGGCAGGCCGAGAATCGCGAAATAATCGCCCTCGATGCGTTCGAACAGCTGGATTCCCCGTCCTTCGAGCCGGTAGACGCCGACGGAGCTCAGCACCTCCGCGCCTTCATCCGCAAGATATTCGTCGAGAAACGAGCTGCTGAAGTGCCGCATAGTCAACCTCGGCGTGCTGATGCCGTGCCAGATCCGCTCCCCGGCGCGAACCACGCAAGCCGCCGTCGCCAGCTCATGAGCGCGATCGCGCAGGATTTCGAGCTGGGCACGGGCATCGGAGAGGCTCGACGGCTTGTCGAACCAGGCACCCTCACAAACGAGGATCTGGTCGGCTCCGATGATCAACGCCCGCGGATGGCGCTGCGAGATCTGCTGCGCTTTCGCCTCGGCGAGCGCCACGGCACATTCGCCAGCCTCACGCCGATCCGCTCGGAAGGCGCGCTTCAGCACCTGCTCGTCGAGTACCGCGGGCTCGACGATGATCTCGATGCCGGCGGCTCTGAGCAGCCGAGCCCGGCTGGCACTCGCCGAGGCGAGGATCAGCTGCTCACCCGTCGATGCCATGACGCCGTGCCAGCAGCTTCAGAATCGCCGCGGCCGTCTCTTCGATCGAGCGCCGCGTGACATCGATCACCGGCCAGCGCCTTTCGGCAAAGATCCGCCGCGCTTCACGGACTTCGGCACGAACCGCCTCGATATCGGTATATTCGGTGTTATCGTCGTGATGGAGCATGCTCAACCGGTTGCGGCGGACCTGGATCAACCGCTCCGGATCATTGGTGAGGCCGACGATCACCGGACGCCGAGCGTTGATCAGTTCAGGCGGCAGCGGCACGCCCGGGACACACGGGACATTGGCGGCCTTGATCCCTCGATTAGCAAGGTAAAGGCAAGTCGGCGTCTTGGAAGTACGAGACACACCGACGAGACAAACGTCGGCATCGTCGAGACCCCAGCTCGACTGGCCGTCGTCGTGATTGAGAGCGAAGGTCATCGCGTCGATGCGCGCGAAATACTCATTGTCGAGGAGGTGCTGTTTGCCCGGTACGCCACGGCTCTCGCGATGGAGATAGGAAGCGAGCGCGCCGATCACGGGATCGAGGACCGGGATCGCCGGCACTTGAACGCGTCGGCAACCCTGCTGCAACAACTGGCGCAGCGCATCACTGACCAGGGTGAACAGAACGACGCCGGGGTTGGCCTCGACCCCGACGATCACCCGATCGACCTGGTTTCGGGTCCGCACCATGCTCCAGACATGCTCAACCGCCTGCACGTCATCGAATTGCACAAGACAGGCTCGCGCCACCGAGTGCACGGTCTCCCCGGTAGAATCAGAAACGAGATGAAGGTGAAACCGGGTCACGCTGTTCCAGCCGGCTGGCAGGCGGTCATCCCCAACGACATGTGCATCATGCGAAAATCCTCCACAAAAATCCGGCCCGTAAAAAAATCCTCGAAAGATGTCCCCGCTTTTCCGTTACTGCCAACCGACCTCTCCATTTGTGGATCGCCGGCCGTCATGCCGGAGGAAATCGGGGACAATCCGATCATCCGCGGCTTTATCCCCGTACTTCACCCCTTTCACAGCGGCGGTACACCCTTGTGGTAGTGATCCTTCCATCTCTATTCACATTCCAACAGGCTTTTACCAGAAACGCGAAAAGGTCGGGAATGTTATGGGGTAACCGTCAATTCCCGAGATTCACCGGCATCATCAACCTACCACATCCCTAAGGATTCATCTATGCAGGAAGGGAAAAGTACCGGGATGGAGAACAACGAGCCGAAACCTCTCCTGCAAGCACTCGCAGGAAAGACCGTTTCACCGCCGCCATGGTGGTTGATGCGGCAAGCTGGCCGTTATCTGCCGGAATATCGTAATACCCGCGCCAAGGCACAGGATTTTGTCGGGTTCTGTCTGACACCCGAGCTCGCCGCCGAAGCGACATTGCAGCCGGTGCGACGCTTCGGCATGGATGGCGCGATCCTGTTCTCCGACATTCTGCTGATACCGTATGCGCTCGGACAGCGGCTGGCCTTCCGTGAAGGGGAAGGGCCGGTGCTTGATCCGGTGTTCGACAATGCCGGGATTGCGCGGCTCGAACGAGGCCGGGTCGTTTCGCGCCTCGAGCCTGTGTTCGAAGCGGTCCGCCGCGTCCGTGCGGCACTCGGCCCCAAGACGGCGCTGATCGGTTTTGCCGGTTCACCCTGGACGGTTGCCGCCTATATGGTGGAGGGCGGTCCGAGCAGGGATTTTCAGCGGGTCAAGGGCTGGGCCTATCGTGACCCCATCGGCTTTGGCGTGCTGATCGACGCCTTGGTCGAGAGCACGGTTGAATTCCTCGGCGCCCAGGTCGAAGCGGGTGCAGAGATCATCCAGCTTTTCGACAGTTGGGCGGGTGTCCTGTCCGAACCCGAGTTCGAGCGCTGGGTGATCGAGCCGACAAAGCGCATCACGGCATCGTTGAAAACCCGGTTTCCCGACTGTCCGCTGATCGGCTTTCCCCGTGGTGCGGGTCTTCTCTACGAGGGCTACGCGAGGAAGACGGGTGTCGATGCGGTGGGGCTCGACACGTCGGTTCCGGTCGGCTTTGCGCGGTCTCGTCTACAACCAACCATGGCCGTGCAAGGGAATCTCGACCCGGTGCTGCTGACTGTCGGAGGCGCGGCACTCGAGACCGCGGTCAGGAACCTCCGCGGGGTGCTCGGAAAGCGACCCTGGGTCTTCAATCTCGGCCACGGAGTGCTGCCGCAAACGCCGCCCGAGAACGTGGCGGCGTTGGCGCGATTGCTGGGCGAGCCGGAGGCTTCCGCGTAGGATGCGGCGCGTAGCGGTAATATTGATGAATCTCGGCGGCCCGGATTCGTTGGATGCGGTCGAGCCTTTCCTGTTTAATATGTTCAGCGACCGCGCAATTATTAATCTGCCGACATTGCTGCGCTGGCCGATAGCGCGTCTGGTTGCTCGGGGCCGAGCGCGGACGGCGCGCGAGATCTATGCCCGGCTCGGCGGCGCTTCGCCGTTGCTGGCGAATACCGAAGCGCAGGCCCAGGCGCTCGAGCAGGCGCTCGGGCCCGGCTATCGCTGTTTTATCGCCATGCGGTATTGGCATCCGACGAGTGTGGAAGCCGCTTGTCAGGTTCGGGATTGGGCACCGGACGAGATCGTGTGCCTGCCGCTCTATCCGCAGTTCTCGACGACGACGACAGCCTCGTCGTTGCGGGCCTGGCATGGAGCCGCGGCGCAGCAGGGTCTCTCCCGACCGACCCGGATCGTGTGCTGCTATCCCGATGCAAAGGGCTTTGTCGAAACCATCGCCCGATTGATCCGGCCGGCTCTCGATACGGCATATGCCGATGGGAAGTCGCCGCGCCTGCTGCTGAGCGCGCATGGGCTGCCGAAAAAGATCGTGCGCGCCGGCGATCCCTATCCGGACCAGGTAGGACGCACTGCCGCCGCCGTCGTCGCGGCCCTTGCGTTGCCGGAGCTCGACTGGCGGTTATGCTATCAGAGCCGCGTCGGACCGCTCGAATGGATCGGCCCAGCGACGGATGATGAAATCCGCCAAGCCGGCGAGGATGAGGTGCCGCTCGTGGTCGCACCGATTGCATTCGTTTCGGAGCATTCGGAAACATTGGTCGAGCTCGACCTCGACTATCGCCGCATTGCCGAGAGCTGCGGCGTGCCCGGCTACCAGCGTGTCGCCACGGTCGGCGTCGAACCCGATTTCATCGATTGTCTCGCGTCGCTCGTCCATCGGGCTCGCAATGGTGAACACGTCGGCTCCTGGATGCTCCAGCGCGGTGTTGCCTCCGGAGCCCGGGATTGAGCGAGTGGCTCGCCAGCGCCTATCCCTGGATCAAGTCGGCGCACATCGTCAGCGTGATCGCGTGGATGGCCGGTCTGCTCTATCTGCCGCGGCTCTTCGTCTATCACGCGGCGGTGCCGATCGGATCGAACCGATCGGCGACCTTTGCGGTCATGGAGCGCCGCCTCCAGAATGCGATTATGACGCCGGCGATGCTCGCGACCTGGGGCTTTGGCCTGTTGCTGGCGGGCACGCCGGGGGTCGTCGATTGGCACAGAGGCTGGATCTGGACAAAGCTCGGCCTCGTCGTCGGGCTGACCGTCTACCATTTATTGCTCGCCCGCTGGCGCAACGCCTTCGCCGACGGCCGCAATTATCATTCGACGAGGTTCTTTCGCATTGCCAACGAGCTGCCGACGGTGGCGCTGGTCGCGATCGTCGTTCTCGTCGTGGTCAAGCCGTTTTGATCCGCACCGGAAGGTCTTGCAATCGCATTTGACTTGCCTATCTGCCTTGGCTAAGGGAAACGGCCCGTCCGCAGTTGCCTTTCCCGCCACTCCCCGTCCTTCCTCGCCTGAACCTTCGAGACTGCGAGATTCCCTCCTCAGGAGTTCCCTGGACGGGAGAGCCCTGCCCCCACTATGACGCGATCCTCATGAACCTCCAGGAATTGAAACGAAAAACACCGGCCGAGCTGTTGGCGTTCGCCGAAGAGCTCGAAATCGAGAACGCATCGTCGCTGCGCAAGCAGGATATGCTGTTTGCAATTCTGAAGCAGCTTGCCGAGAACGATGTCCCGATTTCCGGTGACGGCGTGCTCGAGGTGCTGTCCGATGGATTCGGCTTTCTGCGCTCACCGGAAGCGAATTACCTGGCAGGACCTGACGACATCTATGTCAGCCCGAGCCAGGTCCGCCGCTTTGGCCTGCGCACCGGCGACACGGTCGAAGGCGAGATCCGCTCGCCGCGCGACGGGGAACGGTATTTTGCCCTTCTCAAAGTCAGCGGGATCAATTTCGACGAGCCCGACCGCCTGCGCCAGCGAATCAATTTCGACAATCTGACGCCGCTCTACCCCGAAGAGAAGCTGGCGCTCGAATTCGACGATTCGTCCCGCCGGGATCTGACGACGCGGGTCATCGACCTGATCACCCCGCTCGGCAAGGGCCAGCGCGCGCTGATCGTCTCGCCGCCGCGCGCCGGCAAGACGGTGATGCTGCAGAACATCGCCCATGCCGTCGCCGCCAACCATCCCGAGGTCTATCTGATCGTGCTGCTGATCGACGAGCGGCCCGAGGAGGTGACCGACATGGCCCGCTCGGTCAACGGCGAGGTGATCAGCTCGACCTTCGACGAGCCGGCCCAGCGCCACGTCCAGATCGCCGAAATGGTCATCGAGAAGGCCAAGCGGCTGGTCGAGCACAAGCGCGACGTCGTCATCCTGCTCGATTCGATCACCCGGCTCGCCCGCGCCTACAACACCGTCGTGCCGTCCTCCGGCAAGGTGCTGACCGGCGGCGTCGACGCCAATGCGCTGCAACGGCCGAAGCGCTTCTTTGGCGCCGCGCGCAATATCGAGGAGGGTGGATCGCTGACCATTATCGCGACCGCGCTGATCGATACCGGCTCGCGCATGGACGAGGTGATCTTCGAAGAGTTCAAGGGCACCGGCAATTCGGAAATCGTGCTCGATCGCAAGGTCGCCGACAAGCGCACCTTCCCATCGATCGACATCACCAAATCGGGCACGCGCAAGGAGGAGTTGCTGGTCGACCGCGGCGTGCTGTCCAAGATGTGGGTATTGCGCCGCGTGCTGACGCCGATGGGCCCGGTCGACGGCCTCGAATTCCTGATCAACAAGCTCAAGGAATCGCGAAGCAACACCGAGTTCTTCGATGCGATGAACACCTGACCTGTCGCCAGCCGGGCAGTGGAGTTCGGAAACAATATATGAAGTTCGCGTAAGCCGAGGATCGCGGGTGCGGCATTTAGTGGGGGCGGATCGTCATTCGCCCTACATCGAAATTACGTATCTCGATCGAGGGGCCGGGAATATCTGAAGGATTAGCGCGCACCGACGCACTTCTGCGGCTAGCGCAGGCCCAAGGAGCCACGCCGCCGCCCTACGCGCCCGCCTCCTGGGTTTCTTATCACGGCGCTGGGGCGATCCTCTTGACCATCGTGCTGCTCGTGGTGGCCAGCGGATTTGCATACGCCGGCAAACGGCTGCGCACACCGCTCAGGGTCACGCCGCCAGGAGGCACCGCCGCCGGGTTCATGATCGCGATCTGGCTGCTGGCGATCTACAACGTCCTCGTCGCCACGTTCGTCTATGGACTGCAAGTGAAGCAGGCCTATCCGGGCTTCGTCGCACCCCGCGTGCGCGTCGGCACGTTCGTCGATGCGCTGGTGACCTTCTTCATTATTCTCTACCTCACGCGGCGTTGGGGCTGGAAGGTTGCGCTGGCCAGCGCCGTCATCGGCACCGCTGCCGCACCGATGATCTTCGAGTTTCCCTTCGATCTGATCATCATGGCGCGGACTAATCCGCCGATCCCAACTCATCCGATGCTGTATCGGCAGCTTTTCTTCCTGCCGTTGTTCCTCGTCGAGTTCTCAACGGTATCGCTGCTGACGTTGCTGTCTTCGATGCGGGTGACCGCGTACGCCTCTTACGCGGTGGCGGGGATGTTTGTGGTATTCGCCGTCTGGGCTGCGTTCGGGTTCGCCTTTCCCGCGGAACCGATGCCGCTCGCGCTGAACGTCATTTCGAAGATTCTGTGCTTCGTAGCGGTGATCATGCTGTTTGTCTGGAGGGCGGACGGGGAAGTCTCTGGAGCTAGCGCATGATGAATAGAGCTTAAATCGCTGCCCGCTCTACTTAATCCGGCGCAGCGCCGCGCGAGCCGGAAGACCTCCTTGATTGAAGGCGCAGAAGCGCTCGCAGTTTTTCTTCCACCACCTCGGGCGGCGCGCGCGACGACGTCGGGTCAAGTGGACCAAATCCGAAGCGCAGGGTGTTCACCAGACCAATATGTTGACCGATTGTCGTCTCGTTTTCCTGGTGAGAGCCAATTACACCGTCAGCACCGTCTGCCCGGTGGTCTTGCGGTCTTGGAGGTCTTGGTGCGCCCGCGCGGCTTCGCGCAGCGGATAGGTCTGGTTGACCGCAATCTTGACCGCGCCGCTTTCGACCACCTCGAAGAGTTCGCGCGCCGCGGTCAGCAGGTCTTCGCGGCTTGCGGTGTAGGTATTCAGCGTCGGCCGGGTCAGGAACAGCGAGCCCTTACCGGCGAGAATGCCGATATCGACCAGCCCGATCGCCCCTGAAGACTGACCGAACGACGCCATCAGCCCGAGCGGCGCCAGGCAGTCGAGCGATTGGTAAAACGTGTCCTTGCCGACCGAATCATAGACGACCGGCAGCTTTTTTCCTTGGGTGATCGCGGCGACGCGGGCGACGAAATCCTCGCGTCGATAGTTGATCGGATAGTCGCAGCCGTTTTTGCTGACGAGCACGGCCTTGTCATCATCGCCGACCGTGCCGATGACGGTGGCGCCGAGATGCTTCGCCCATTGGCACACGATCAGCCCGACCCCGCCGGCTGCGGCATGGATCAGGATCGTCTCGCCGCGCTGTATCGGGTGGGTGCGGCGCACGAGATACCAGGCGGTCATGCCTTTCAGCATCATCGCCGCAGCCTGCTGATCCGTGATCCCGGCAGGAATTGGGACGAGGCGGTCGGCCGGCATCGCCCGGCTCTCGGCATAGGCGCCGATCGGCCCGCCGGCATAAGCGACGCGGTCGCCGGGCTTGAGCCCGGTCACTCCCGGCCCGACCTCCTCGACGACACCCGCCGCCTCGGAACCGAGACCGCTCGGCAGCGGCATCGAATAGAGTCCGCTGCGCTGATAGGTGTCGATGTAGTTGAGCCCGACCGCGGTATGGCGCAGCCGGACCTGCCCCTGCTCCGGCTTGCCGACATCAACCTCTTGCCACGACAGGACCTCCGGTCCGCCGGTCTTCTCGAAACGGATCGCATGGACCACGGCGTTTCCTCCCCGCTTTCACATGACAGGCACAGCCGGTAAGGCGGTATTCCGCCCCGCGGCATCGAGAGCCCAGGATAGCCCGCCGGGATCGGCGCGCTCCAGTTGCAAAAGGCCGCGCTTGGTCGCGAGCCCGGCGCCGCCGCTGTAGCCGCCGAGCCCGCCGCGCGCCAGCACCCGGTGACAGGGGATGACGATCGGGATCGGATTACGGCCGCAGGCGCGGCCGATCGCGCGCGGCGCCGAGCCGACCTCCATCGCCAGCTCGCCGTAACGGCGCGTCTGCCCATGCGGGATCCGCCGCATCGCTGCCCAGACCCGCTGCTCGAATGCCGATCCCGCGGGCATCAGCGGCAGATCGAAACAGACCAGCCGGCGGTCGAAATAGGCTTCGAGCTGGAGTCGCGCCTCGGCGAGGAGCGGTGTCGGTTCGCCGCTGGCGTCGTCAGCCCAGCGGATCGCAACGATCGCATTATCGGCGTCGGTGATGGTGAGGCGCCCGACCGGGCTGTCAATCGAGATCGAATGGACCATAGCAGGAACATTAGCCCCTTGAAGAAAGGTTGTCCACCAGAGCCGCGGCGTCGGCGATGGGCAGCGAGCAGACCGGTCCGTCGCAGACATAAGCGGCGGGACGCCCGGCGACGAGGCCCTTGCCATAGGCCGGATGATCGGCGGGAAGCGCGCCGCCGGGCGGCAATGCGACGACGATCCGGGTCGGCAGCGAGACGCCGTAGACCGCGCGGCGCAGCGCTTCGAATGCGGGATTGCCGCTGTCTCCGACAATCACGATCTGGCGCGGCTTTGCCAGCGTTTCGGCGTTGTTGAGCAAGGTCGCGAGCGGAAAGAAGTTGCGCGTCGCCTCACCGGAAAAACTCTCGATGACGGCCTCGGCGCGAAGGCGATAGGCATCCTCGCCGGTCAAGATCGCGAGCCGGGTCAGCACCCCGACCGAGGTCCCATTGCCGGCAGGGACGGCGGAATCGGCGGCGGTCTTGGCGCGGGCGATCAGCGCTTCGGTATCGTCTGCGGCAAAGAAATAGCCGCCCCCGCTGCCGTCCCAATAATGCCGGTCGAGGATTGCCACCCAATCACGGGCCTGGGTGAGGAAATCTTCGTCGCCTGTCGCCTCATGCAGTGCGAGAGCAGCCCGGCACAGATTGGCGTAGTCGTCGACATTGGCCGGATGCCGCGCCCGGCCGATCCGCCAGCTGTGCAGCAGGCGACTGTCGGCGCCGCTCATCTGCCGGCGGATGAAGTCGAAGGCTGAGCGCGCCGTTGCCAGCCAATCCGGCCGATCGAAGACGAGCCCGGCATTCGCCATCGCCGCGATCATCAGCCCGTTCCAGTCGGCGAGCACCTTGTCGTCCCAGCCGGGGCGTATCCGGCCGTCGCGCGCCTGCAACAGCCGGGCGCGGCAGAATGCCAGCTCGCGCTCGGTCGCATCGTCGGCGAGCTGCGGCGTGTTCAGCCGGTTGAGGATCGTGCGACCCTCCCAATTGCCAGCCGCGGTCACGTCGTAGAAGTGTTTGAACAGTTCGGCGCGGTCGCCGAGCACGGCATCGATCTCCGCCCCGGACCAGACGTAGAACTTGCCTTCCTCGTGCTCGCTGTCGGCGTCGAGGCTGCTGGCGAACCCGCCTTCCGGCGTCAGCATCTCGCGCCCGACCCAGCCGATCGTCTCCGCGATCCGCAGCCGGTAAAGCGGGCTCCGCGTCTCCTGCCAAACCAAGGTCAGCAGGTCGATCAATTCGGCGTTGTCGTACAGCATCTTTTCGAAATGCGGCACGAGCCAGCGCGCATCGGTCGAATAGCGGGCGAAGCCGCCGCCGAGATGGTCGTAGATGCCGCCCTGGCACATCGCGTCGAGCGCCTTGACGACGGCCTCGCGGTAGGGCGCCTGGCCGGTGCGCTTCCAGGCACGCCACAACAGTTCGAGGATGCCGCATTGCGGAAATTTGGGTGCGGTGCCGATGCCGCCATGGATCTGGTCGACCTCGCGCAACAGCCTCTCGGCGATCCGGTCGAGCAGCTCGGGGGCGATAGCGCCGCCGCGCTCCGGTCGCCCCAGCCGCTGCAGGGCATCGCCCAAGGCGGCGACGTTCTTTGCGACATCGTCGCGTTTCTCGGCATAGGCAGTGCTGATGGCGTCGAGGATCTGGGTGAAGCCCGGCCGTCCCCAGCGCGATTCGGGCGGGAAATAGGTGCCGCCCCAAAACGGCTCGCCGGCCGGGGTCAGGAACATGGTCAGCGGCCAGCCGCCCTGCTCGCCCATCAAGGCCAGTGCGTGCTGGTAGATCGTGTCGAGATCGGGCCGCTCCTCGCGGTCGACTTTGACGTTGACGAAGAGCGCGTTCATCTTGTCTGCGATAGCGGGGTCTTCAAAGCTCTCCCGCGCCATTACATGGCACCAGTGGCAGGCGGCATAGCCGACCGACAGCAGGATCGGCTTGTCGGCCGCCTTGGCCGCGGCAAGCACTGCCTCGCCCCAGGCCTGCCAATGAACCGGGTTGTCCTTGTGCTGAAGCAGGTAGGGGCTGGTCTCCTCGTCGAGCCGGTTGCGGTCGATCATGGCTCCGTCCTGATTTCGCCGCAGCTGGCGCATTGCCGAGCGCGGCGCTACGCGTTAGGGTCTTCTGCCCATCTTAGACCAAGAACGGTGGATCGCGTCACTCGCTCCACCACTCGCAGCGACATGGAGAGTTTACATGGCAGAGGCGCCGGCTGACCCGCAGCTCTTCTACACACGGCACATCTTCATGTGCACCAATGTGCGGCCGGACGGCCATCCGCGGGGCTGCTGCATGGCCCGCGCCGAGGTCGGCGGGGGCGTGGACAAGTTGCGCGCTTATCTGCGCGAGAAGGCGCGTGCGGCCGGCGTCGAGAACATTCGTCCCAACGCCGCGGGCTGTCTCGACCGCTGCGAACTCGGCCCGAACATGGTCATCTACCCCGAGGGGGTGTGGTACCGTTACGAAACCACCGAAGACATCGATGAAATTGTGCAGAGGCATCTGGTCGAGGGCGGCCGGGTCGAGCGGCTGATGCTGCAGCCGGACCAAAAACCGCCGGCACACTGACGGCGATTTCTGCGATAAAGCCGTCACCGCCGAGGATCCACCCTATCCCCGTGGCCGGGCTTGTCCCGGCCATCCGCGTCCCCTTGTGAATTGTGAGCTCCGCGACGACCCCAGGGCGTGGACGCCCGGATCAAGTCCGGGCAAAGGGGTGAGATAAGGGGGTGTTGAGCACGGAGACGATTTTCGCACCGGCGACGGCGGCCGGGCGTGCTGCCATCGCCATTTTGCGGCTCTCCGGGCCCGATACTGCGCGCGCGGTATCATTCCTGGCGGGCGACATTCCGCCGCCGCGCGCGGCCCGCCGCCGCCGGCTCGTCGATCCGGCGACCGGCGAACCGCTCGACGACGGGCTGGTGCTGTGGTTCCCGGCGCCGAACAGCGCCACCGGCGAGGATGTTGCGGAATTCCATGTACACGGCAGCCGCGCCGTGCTCGCCGCGCTTATCGAGGTGCTGAGCTCGCCTCGGGCTGCGCCTCGCCGAGCCGGGCGAATTCACCCGCCGCGCCTTTCTGAACGGCAAGCTCGACCTCACGCAGGCCGAGGCGATCGCGGATCTCGCTGCGGCCGAGACCGAGGCGCAGCGCCGCCAGGCATTGCGCCAGCTCGATGGCGTGCTCGGCGGCCTCTATCGCGACTGGGCGCAGCGCCTGACCCATATCCTCGCCCACCTCGAAGCTGCGATCGACTTCCCCGACGAGGATCTGCCGCCCGAAATCGAGGATCGCATCCTCGTTGAGACCGGTAATCTGGCTGGGGAGATCGATCGCCATCTCGCCGACGGCCGCCGCGGCGAAAGGCTGCGCGACGGCATCGGCGTCGCGATCCTCGGTCCGCCCAATGCCGGCAAATCGAGCCTATTGAACCGGATCGCCCGGCGCGAGGCGGCAATCACCTCGCCGATCGCCGGCACCACCCGCGACATCGTCGAGGTCGCGATCGACCTCCAGGGCTATCCGGTCGTGCTCGCCGACACCGCAGGCCTGCGCGACAGCGACGATCCGATCGAGCAGGAAGGGCTGCGCCGCGCCCGGCGCCGTGCCGAGGAGGCCGAAATCCGGCTCTTCGTCTTCGATGCGCGCGATCCCGCCGAAGCCGCCGGCGCCGCCGCCTGGCCCGGCCCCGACACGATCCTCGTCGCCAACAAGATCGACCTGCTGGCCCAGAACCCTGACCGATTCCCATAAAACGCCTCTCTCCTCGTGGCGGGGGGAGAGGGGAGGGTGAGGGGGGCGTTGCCCCGATGCGCATCCCCGTCTCCGCCCTGACCGGCGCCGGAATCGACACGCTGCTCGCGGCTCTCGCCGCCCGGATCGCCGAAACCTACCGCAGCGAGGCCCCACTGCTGACCCGCGCCCGCCACCGCCAAGCCCTCGAAGACGCCGCCGCATCGCTCGCACCGCGCCCTCGCCGCCACCCTTCCCGAACTGCGCGCCGAAGACCTCCGCCTCGCCCTGCGCAGCCTCGGCCACATCACCGGCACCGTCGACGTCGAAGACCTGCTCGACATCATCTTCCGTGACTTCTGCCTCGGCAAATGAATCGCATTCAGTCGGCATCAAGGTTAAACACCGCGCCGTTCATGGAGGTTGATCTGGATGTTCACGACCTTCTCATTTCCGGACCGTAAGCACTCGCAAGCGCTCGCGTTCGGTCTGATAGCATCTCCGACAACCGCCGGTCTTTCAGCAATTCGGTTGTCGAGTAACAGTGCGCTTTACGGTCCTTCGCAATACGGCGTTACTCCGTAGCCCATCCCCATGGCCACGCAAAAGGCGGCGGAGTCGGTCGCGAAGCGAAGCTCTAAGAGCCTGATATCTGCCGTCCTTTGGGGTGGCGCCATCCCGCAGAGTACCGGATCGTCCATATTCGTACATGGATTGTACGAATCATCTTGACGGAGTTGCCGAAATCACCAGCGTCATCAGCGCGATGAAAAAATTAGATGGCGTCTACAAGGCATTTCTGTGTATTGCGCTCGGGAGCTCTGCGCAAAAGAGAGTGGTTGCGGCAATCTTGGCGGAGGGCGTTCTACCAGCTAGACCCTCTTACCAGTCATACGGGTTCACGGAGATCTGCTCTTGGTCCTGTGTTCCCTGACCCTGAGAGCAGCCTTTTCAAACGGAGGGTCGTATGCCGGTTTCCGTCGTCGTTGGCGGTCAATTCGGGTCGGAAGGCAAGGGCAAGACAGCTTTGGAGATCGTGCGTCGCGACCGGACAGTGGCTGCGGCCATTCGCGTCGGGGGCACGAACTCCGGGCACACCGCTATCGGCAATAACGGTCGAAGGTATGCGCTCCGCCAACTTCCCGCGGCATCCGTTGACCGTTCCGTCAGGGTGATCCTTCCGCCGGGATCGTACATCGATGTCGGCATCTTCACGGAAGAGGTGCGGCGCCTCGGGCTGGGGCCAGCTCAGGTCGCCGTCAGTCCATGGCGCGGATCATCACCGAAGACCACAAATCGTGGGAGCAGGATGCCGAGCTTGGCCGAACGATCGGCTCAACGCAGTCCGGCACCGGGGCGGCCGTAATGGCCATGACCGCAAGAGGGACCGCAAAGTTTCCCTTGCAGTCCATTCAAGCTGAGGAGGTCCTGGAACTCCAGGCGTATCTCAAGGATACGGGCCCGGAGGTCCGACAGCTGTTAGACGCAGGGAAACGGGTGGTCGTTGAGGGCACCCAAGGATTTCGGGTTGTCCCTTCTTCAGGGCGGATTTTGGCCCAAGGCGACGAGCCGGGACACAACTGCGGCAGCTTTCTTATCCGAAGCGGGGTTGAGCCCACTCGACGTCGATGACGTTACCTTGGTCATCCGCTGTCACCCGATCCGCGTCGCGGGCGATTCGGGGCCGTTGCCAGGCCAGACCTCCTGGGAAAATATCGCCGCTGAGGCCGGGATTACGGAGGATATTCGCGAGTTGACGACCGTCACGGCAAGGCTCCGCCGTGTGGGTCGGTTTGATCCTGAAGATTGTCCGTCGGGCGATAGAGGCGAACCAACCCACGCGGATCGTCTTGAACCATTTGGACTACATCGATCCTAAAGGTACGCGACGGGTTCTTGACGGCCAAAGCCCGAGCTTTCGTCGAGATGGTTGAGGAGGGGATCGGCCGTTGCGTTGATTGGCTCGGCATCGGACCGGGTCAGATGATGGACCGTCAGCCGGCAGGTGTGCTTGCCTGATCGTTGCTCGGCCAGCCGAACGGCCGGAAATGTCGAGACCAGCCGGTATTCAAGAGATCGGTGGCTCGCCGCTCCAATTCTGCGTCCGAGAGCATCGCCCCGATGAACCAGCCAAAAAACACGCGATGAGCCACGGCGAAAAACGAGGGGGACAACCGTTGCCTGATCGAAGGCAGCGGCGAAGCGGAGCTTTAAACGATCGGATTTGCTGCGCTGCCGGGGCGGTAGCGGTTCAGATGATGATAGATCGAGCAGGGTGTCCCCACGATTCCAAAATGGGGCGAGCTCGTCCCAATAAATATATTTTCCTGCCTTCGGGTGATGCTTTGGGTACTGACGTGGTTTCCAAGCCGTTGTCGGGATCGAAAAACACGAGGTCGCAGCCCGTGGTCAGTTCGAAGCAGCGTTGAACCCAAGCCGATCGCCACAAAAGCCGATCTGCTCGAGAGCAGGGCGTCGGCGGTGACACCGGTTCATGGCAGGAAACTGTTCCGGGGGCTAGAATGCGACCAGAAAGGATCGAGGAAATGTCACGTTTACCGGTTCGAATAATAGCCCTCAGAGCCGTAATTAAGACCTTATCAAGATCCCGGAAACCTACGGCGTCAAGGTAGGTGATGTGTCTGCCATCGCCATTATGTTCTTCGTTTCGGAAGAGAGCAAACCATACCCAGACGCATACGCCTTTCTTGAGATATCCCACACAGACGCCGGAGAAGCGCGTATTTTCCAAAGTCCCCGACATCACCGACGTACCGGTTCTGCATATTCTGTAAAACCGATTGCTCGTTGGATCTATTTTGTATTCGAGCGCAGGGATTGTATTTGCTGTTCCAGGGCGCCCTTTAGTGTTTCGAGCTCACCAAGTGTAGCAGTACGGCCGTGCTCCATGGTGTGAGCCGTTCGGACAGGCCGCGAAGATTGGCGCTCAAGGAAGCTTTCAGGCGACCAGGTCAGATTTCGTTAGCAATTGTTGCTCCCGTAGATCTCGGAAATAGGGTTCGAGGATTGTGTAGCCGCCATAGGCACCGCAGATCGAGAGCACAATTGATGTCACAAGCCCGGCCCACCATCGGCGCCGCAGAAAGCGCATCGCGACATCCGCCCTGTCTCCCATTACCCGTCCGTATAGTTGATAGACAAGCGGCCGAACTCGGCGCTGGACGTTAGAGAATAGCACAACCAACGCGGCAAAAATGGAAATCATCAGAATCACGCCACCCCATACGGCGGTTCCTAACGCCAAATTGTCGGCATTTACTTTGGACATTATAGCAATTAGCGCGATCACCAACGCAAAAATAGAAAATGAAATTTGAGTATATGTCGTGAACCTTGTCGTTACGTTATTGATCTCTTGCTCAAACTCCATAAGCTTCTGGCCGGCTGTTGTGAACAGAGCGCTTCTGAGATCATCAATGTGAAAATCTTCCATGATATTGCGATTCAGAGGGTATCCATATCTCAATAATTCCTCCAGTCCCTTCGCACGGTCAAAAGGCGTGGTCTTCACAAAATCGATCACGGCAATTTGGTCTCCCATACGAAGAGTAACCGGCTTATCGGAAAGGTTATAAATGGGACAAAACAGATGCCCGACCCATCCTGGATCTACCTGTGGACCACCAACCCATAAGAGGCCGGAATAGGCGTGCCTCACTTTGATATTCCATCGGCCGATTATGTACCTGGGTAAACACAATATTTCGGCGGTTTTCAAAACCGCAACTTCGAAAGGGGGGAATTCTGATGGCCACGTTATTTTTAGCAGGCTCAAATGAGCGATACTCACCGTTCAAGAAATATTCGTCACCGAGAGTCAGCTCGTAGGCCGCCGGCTTTAAAGTTTTCTCGATCAAAGGGGTGGATAAGATTATGATGCTCGGCATAAAACAGAATTTCGTCGCTCAACAATACACCAACCGTGGACGGATGAGGATCGACCTCTGAGGGCTGGTGAAGCCGCGATAGCAGTTCGTGTCGCTTTTGCGAAAGCGATGGCATATTCGGCTCCCCTATTAATTTGCATTGGGCAGAAGATCGATGCATGTCGGGATCGGACGTTTATGTCGCGGAGCACCGTTTCCGGATCAGCCGGACCCTGTCAATTGCGTGATGGTTGACCATAGCGCTCTGTGCTCCAACTGTAACCGTTTGCGGGTGAGATTTCCTGGAGCATACGACCTGGGCGGTTGCTTTCGAGCGCCGGCGCTCGACAATCGCCCAGCGCCCCCCTACATCGCATCATCATGAACGATGTTCCCAAGCGATACGACGTCGTCGTGGTCGGCGGCGGGCATGCGGGGTGCGAGGCGGCGGCGGCCGCGGCGCGGGTCGGGGCGCGCACCCTGCTGCTTGACGCACCAGCGGGCGACGATCGGCGAGATGTCGTGCAACCCGGCGATCGGCGGGCTCGGCAAGGGGCATCTGGTGCGCGAGATCGATGCGCTCGACGGCGTCATGGGCCGCGCCATCGACCGCGCCGGCATCCAGTTCCGCATCCTGAACCGCAGCAAGGGACCGGCGGTGCGTGGCCCGCGTGCGCAGGCCGATCGCAAGCTCTATCGCCGCGCCGTCGCCGATCTGCTCGCCGAAACGCCGAACCTCGATATCGCCGAGGGGGCGGCCGAGGATCTGCTGCTCGATCGCGACGGGCGGGTGTGCGGGGTCTTGCTCGGCGACGGCCGGCAATTCGCCGCCGGCCGGGTGGTGCTGACCACCGGTACGTTTCTGAACGGCCTGATCCATATCGGCGACGAGAAGATCCCGGCCGGAAGGGTCGGCGAGGCGCCGTCGCGCGGGCTGGCGCAGACATTGGCGCGCGCCGGTTTTGCGCTCGGCCGGCTCAAGACCGGCACGCCGCCGCGGCTCGACGGCAACACGATCGACTGGGCGGGGCTGGAGACCCAGCCGGGCGACGACCCGCCGCCGCCCTTTTCCTTCATGACCGAGCGCATTACCACCCGGCAGGTCCCGTGCCATATCACGACGACAACACCGGCGACGCACGCCATCATCCGCGCCAATCTTGGCCGCTCGCCGATCTATTCGGGCGACATCACCGGCATCGGTCCACGCTATTGCCCGTCGATCGAGGACAAGATCGTGCGTTTCGCCGAACGCGACCGGCACCAGATCTTTCTCGAACCGGAAGGGCTCGACGACGACACGATCTATCCGAACGGCATCTCGACCTCGCTGCCGCGCGAGGTGCAGGAGGCGATGCTGCAAACCATCCCCGGGCTCGAACGCGCGGCGATGCGGCGCCCCGGCTATGCCATCGAGTATGATTTCGTCGACCCGCGCGAACTTTTGCCGAGCCTCGAAACCCGCCGCATCCCCGGCCTCTATCTCGCCGGCCAGATCAACGGCACGACCGGGTATGAGGAAGCGGCGGCGCAGGGCCTGGTCGCCGGGCTCAACGCGGCGCTGGCGGCGTCGGGGGCGGAGCCGCTCGTGCTCGATCGCGCCGACGCCTATATCGGCGTGCTGATCGACGACCTCGTCACCCGCGGCGCCAGCGAGCCCTATCGCATGTTCACCTCGCGCGCCGAATACCGGCTGACCTTGCGCGCCGACAACGCCGACCGGCGGCTGACCCCGATCGGCCTGCGCCTCGGCTGCGTCGGCGCCGCCCGCGGGCAGCGCTTTGCCGCGAAAACAGCCGGTTTGGGCGAGACGCGCCGGCGTCTCGCCGCGCTGGCGCTGACGCCGCCCGCCTTGCAGCGGCACGGCATCGCCGTCAACCAGGACGGCATTGCCCGCAGCGCGGCGGAGCTGCTGGCCTATCCCGGGGTCGATCTGGCCCGGCTCGCCGAAATCTGGCCCGAGCTTCGACCGACCGCGCCGGAGGTCGCCGAGCAGGTCGAGATCGACGCCCGCTATTCGGGCTATCTCGAACGCCAGGAACGCGACATCGCCGCCTTTCGCCGCGACGAGGCGCTGCTGCTGCCGGCGGATCTCGACTATGCGGCGGTCGGCAGCCTGTCGCGCGAGATCCGCGACAAGCTCGCCGCGGCCCGCCCGGCGACTCTCGGCGCTGCCGCGCGGATTTCGGGGGTGACGCCGGCCGGGCTCGTCGCCCTGCTCAAACATGTCAGGCGCCGTGCCGCGTGAGCCGCCGTTCGGGCCCGCGGGCTTCGCCGGGATTGTCCATGTTTCACGTGAAACATTGGCGCGGCTCGAAGCCTATGCGGCGCTGCTCGTCCGCTGGTCGGCGCGGATCAACCTCGTCGGCCGCGACACGCTTCCCGATCTGTGGCGCCGCCACATCCTCAATTCGGCGCAGCTGTTGCCGCTGGTGCCGGGCACGGCGCGCAATCTGATCGATCTCGGCAGCGGCGCCGGCTTTCCCGGGCTGGTGCTGGCGATCCTTGGCGTGCCCGGGGTCGCGCTGGTCGAAGCCGATTCGCGCAAATGCGCGTTTCTGCGTGAAGCGGCGCGGGTGACCGAGACCGACGTCGCGATTCAGCCAATGCCGGATCGAGGCGATGCCGCCCCATACCGCCGATGTCGTGACCGCCCGCGCCTTGGCGCCGCTCGACCGGCTCTTCGTCCTTGCCGCGCCGTTCCTCGGCCCCGATAGCGTGTGCCTCTTTCTGAAGGGCGAACGGGCCGAGGAGGAATTGACCCTGGCGCGCAAAGGCTGGACAATGACCGCCTCATTTCACAAGAGCCGTTCCGATCCGCGGGGGGTTGTTCTGCGCTTGCAACAGGTAGTCCGTGCGTCTAGCAGCGCTTGAGGCCGAGCCGCGCACCTCTGCCGGCCAGGCGGCGCGCCCGTATCGTAGCGATTGCCAATCAGAAGGGCGGCGTCGGCAAGACGACGACGGCGATCAACCTCGCTACTGCTCTTGCCGCAGCAGGCCGCCGTATTCTGGTCATCGATCTCGATGCGCAGGGAAATGCCGGCACCGGGCTCGGCATCGAGCGCCGGGCGGGCGCAGCGACAAGCTATGAGCTGATCCTCGGCGAGGCCGAGCTTGAACGGGCCATTGTTGCGACCGCGATTCCGCGCCTGTCGTGCGTTCCGGCCTCGCCCGATCTCAGCGGCGCCGAGCTCGAATTGAGCGGGCATGAGCGCCGCGAATTTCTGCTGGGCCGGGCGATCCGCAGCCGGGTCGACGAGTTCGATGAGGTGTTGATCGACTGTCCGCCATCCTTGAACCTGCTGACGGTCAACGCGCTCGTCGCCGCCGATTCGGTGTTGGTGCCGCTGCAGTGCGAATACTACGCCCTCGAAGGCCTGAGCCAGCTGATGCGCACGATCGAGCGGGTCCAGCGGGCGCTCAACCCGCGGCTCGAATTGCAGGGCGTCGTGCTGACCATGCACGACCGGCGCAACAATCTCTGCGATCTCGTCGCCGAGGATGTGCGCGGGCATCTCGGCGCCAAGGTCTTCCAGACCGTGATCCCGCGCAATGTGCGGGTCTCGGAGGCGCCCTCGCACGGCAAGCCGGTGCTGATCTACGACCATCGCTGCGCCGGCTCGCAGGCCTATATGCGCCTGGCCGCCGAGATCCTGCGCCGGTCCGCGCCGGGGCCGCAATGACCGGGCGGCCGAAGCGGGCCCAACTCGGCCGCGGTCTGGCTGCGCTGTTCGGCGAGACCGCCGATAGGCCACCCGTCGATCCTGCGCTGCAGCGGCGGGTGCCGATCGAGCTGATCCGGCCCGGACCGTTCCAGCCGCGCCGCCGTTTTGCCGAGGCCGAGCTCGACGCGCTGGCGCAATCGATCCGCGAGAAGGGCATCCTCCAGCCGTTGCTGGTGCGCCCGGTCGCGGATGACGAGGTCGCTTTCGAGCTGGTCGCCGGCGAGCGCCGCTGGCGCGCGGCGCAGCGCGTCGGATTGCACGAGGTCCCGGTCGTCGTGCGCGGCTTTGCCGATGCCGAAGCGCTCGAGATCGCGCTCGTAGAAAACCTCCAGCGCGAGGATCTGTCGCCGCTCGAGGAGGCCGCGGCCTATAGCCGGCTTCTGGACGAATTCGGCCGCACCCAGGCGAGCCTCGCCGAGGCGGTCGGCAAGAGCCGCAGCCACGTCGCGAACACGCTGCGCCTGCTGTCATTGCCGGCGCCGGTGCGCCGCCGCCTCGACGAAGGCGAGCTTTCCGCCGGCCACGCGCGGGCATTGCTCGGCGCCGCGGACCCGGCGGGGCTCGCCGAAATGGTCGTGCGCCGCGGGCTCAACGTGCGTGCCACCGAGCGCCTCGTCCAGCGCCACGCCGAAACGCCGCAGCGGCCGCAAAAGCCGGTTCGCGATGCCGATACCGCAGCGCTCGAGCGCGATCTCGGCGTTCGGCTCGGCCTGCGCGTCACGCTCGATGCCAAAAAGCGCGGCGGCGCGCTGACCCTGCATTATGCGAGCCTCGATCAACTCGACCGCGTGCTGCACCTGCTGCGGGGAGGGTGAATACCCCGCTCGGATTCAGCCGGCCAAGCCGTTCAGCCCGGTCCCCAGAGGTTGCGGTCCGGCTGTTCCGCCACGAGCAGAGGCCGGACCGAGCATTGCCGGCCGTCGCTCTGACAGAGCGGCAATCGTGCAGGTGACGAAGCCGTCGGCGGCGAGACCTTCGGCTTCGACAAAATCGGCGGATGGGCCGGCGGGATCGGCGACGGCGAGCCGCACGACCCGCCACCCCTCGCCGGCGAGCTTTCGGACGCGCGCGTTCACCGCGTTTTCGCCCGTCGCGCCGGCGCCGCCGCCCTCGACCCGCTCGATAAAGCAGCGTTGCGGGATCAAGGCCAAGGTGCGCGGGTCGATATCGCCGTCATGGAGAACCGCGTCCGCCGCCGCGAGCGCAGCCAGCGCCGGCCAGGGCAGATCGCCCGGCCGGGCGGGGTCCGAGCCGATAAAGAACACCACGCCCGCATCGGATCGCAAACCGGGGACCGCCGGATCGGATGTCGACGCGGGTGGGAGGGCGAGGCTGGGGCACATCGGGTCCTCCATGCTGAGGAGAAACGGGCCCACGGATTGCTCCGTGGCGCTTAGCGCTTGGTGACGCGGGCGCAAGCTGTCCCTCAAATCCCCGCGGGTCCGCACCGGACCGACCTGGAGCCTATTCCTCTGATTGGCTATGTCAATAGATATAAAATCACGGCTTTCCAAAGTGTTTTGGTGGTCTTTTTACAGCCGCGCTTTCCTGGACTAAGCTCGACGGCATCGACAATGGAATCATCGGATAGGGAGGATCGCTCGGCCATGTCGTCGTCGCCGTCGCAAAAGCTCGAGCGCGATCCATGACGCGGCTCGCTTTCGCAGCGGCGATGCTGCTCGCCGCCATCGCCTCCGCCGACGCACAGCCTCCGCCCGATCAGGATCCTACGCTGGCACCCTGGTTCCGCAGCCTGCTCCAGCCCGGCACGACGGTCTCGTGCTGCTCGGTCGCGGATTGCCGCGCGGCCGAGTACCGGATCGTACGCGACCGGTACGAAGCGTTGATCGGCGGGAAATGGCTCGCCGTGCCGTCTGACAAGGTCTTGCAGCGCACCGACAACCCGACCGGCCATGCGATCGTGTGCTGGACCCCGCAGCGCGGAATTATGTGCTTCGTGCGCGCGACCGAATCGTGATTGCGACCGCCGAAAATCCTATTGCCGGCTGGCCGGGCGGCCGGCCGGGTTCGGCGAATGCCCCGAACCGCCGCGCCCGGAAGGGTTCGCGGGAATGCCCATCGGTTCCATCCCCGGCATGGCGTCAGGCGACAGATTGGGCAAAGGCGACGGCTCGGCCCCGAACAACGACACATTGGCGCCGCGGGACATCTCGCCGGGCTGCGCTTCCGCGGGCCGGACCAGAACCTCGAGCTGCCGATCGGTCAGCTGGACGCCATAGAATGTCTGGTAGAACTCGCGCACGGTGGTCCGTAAATCCTGCTCGTAGGGGTCCGGATAAAACAGGTTCGACAGCCAATACAGGCCGACCATCCGGTTGACCCCGGCCGGATCGTCGATCCAGGCGAAGGGTTCGGCCGGGGCCAGGTAAACCCGCTTGGCGCGCACCGCGGCAAGGCCGCGCCATTCGGGATCGCGTTGCAGCGCGTTATAAAAGCTGCGCTGTTGGGCGATGATGATGTCGGGGTTCCAGGCGAAGATCTGCGCGCGCGAGACCCGGGCGAGCTGGCCGTGACCGAGGCCGTCGGCAACGTTGATGACACCGGCCTGGTCGATGTCCGACATGGCCAGCGAGCCGGAGAGGCCGGTTTCGAGCCCGTCGCTGCCCCGCCCGTAATAGACGCGAGGGCGGCCCACCGGCGAGCGGATCAGCAGCCTGCCGCGCAGCGCCTGGATCGCGTGGTAGGCATAGCTGGAGGCGTCGAGCGCATGGTCGCCGGCGCCGAGGATGACGCCGACGGTGTGGAGCATCTCGGGGCTGCGTTGGATGCTGCCGTCGAGGACGATGTAAGGGATCCTGGTTTGCTGCTGGATACGGTCGGCGAGCGCCGCGGCTTCGGGCGAGACGGTGCCGGAGTTGATAATCAAATCGGGATGCAGCCGCGCGACCTCGTCCGCCGTCGCCGTCGGATATGGTCCGGTGAGCTGGCCGACGGTCGGCAATCGGGCGAACTTTACCGGCAGATAGGCGCGCTGCACCCGCGGCAGCGGCTGGGGCCAGCCGACGAGCTTCTGCGGCGTCAGCACAAAGATCAGGACGGCGGCAGTCGGCCCGGCGGCCATGACCCGGTCGACCCGGTCGGGCAGCATCACATGGCGCCCGGCCGAATCGACGAACTCCGCCGTCCGTCCGGGCAGGGCACAGAGCATGGCGACGACCAGGACGGCAATCTGCGCGGTGAGCGATCGAAACGGCATCTGCGCCCTCTACGGGACCGGAACGGCGGCGGCGACTATAGCCGCCGCGACCCGTCTGGCAAGCGCGGGCGCAACTCACGGTCTACGCAGGCCTGGCGCTGCGCCGCTACCGGGAGAACACTGTTTGTTGCGCGAGCCGCCCGCGGAGCAGCGCGTATCGGGGTGGCTGACCGTCAGCCCGGCAATTGCCAGCCGATCCAGTCGCACAGCGCGCGGCCCATCACCAATTCGAGGTCGCGGCCTTTGAGGAACGGCATCTCCTCGGTGAACATGGTCACGCATTGTTTCCACGAGCACGGCATGCGGGTGATGTCGGTGCCCCAGAAGGTACGCTGCGGGCCGAAGGCCTCCACGATCTGCTGCGTATATTTGTGGATATTGCGATAGGGGTAGGGTTCACTCGAATTGCCTGGTGCCCCGGTCGCCTTGACCGCGACATTGGGGTACTTGGCGAGCGCCAGCAACGCTGGCTGGTTGCCGTGCGCGGCATCATCGGTGGCGTCGCGGACACGGGCGTAATGGTCGATCAGCAGCCGCAGCCCGGGGTGCCGCTCGGCGATCTGCGCTACCTGCGGCAGGTAGTTCGAGGCCATCAGCGCGATCGGAATCCCGGCCTTCTCGGCCGCTGGCCACAGCCAGTCCATCGTACCGTCGGTCATCCAGTTGCGCTGGTGCGGCTGGGTGAAGGCGTAGCGCAAGCCCAGCATGCCCGGCCGCTGTTTCCAACCGGCGACCAACGCATGGCTCTCCGGCTTGTCGAGCGGGAAATGGCCTAGGATCGCGAAACGGTTAGGGTATTTCTGCGCCGCCGCCTCGGCCACTTCGATGCAGTTCGGGTCCCAGCCCGGCGGGTGGATCAACGCGGCATCGACGCCGCCCGCGTCCATTTCCTTCAGGCATTCCTCGGCGGTGTAGTGCGACACCTGGCGGTGAGCCGCATTGGTCGGTATGCCTTGCGACCAGATATGGATCTGCGCATCGACGATCTTCATTGCGTTTCCTTTCGCTGCAATCCGATTGCGGGGATCGTACGCGATGCCGGCTCGGCAAGGTAGGGCGTCCCGCATTTGCCGTGCGCCTCCGCGACCCCACGATCGGGGCGCTGCCCGTTATCGAACCGGCGCGTCGTAGGCGAGGAAGCGAATGATTCGCCAGTTGCCGTCGGGCTCGCGGCGGAAGATGTCGATGCCCGGCTCGGTCGTGTTCGCATCGGGGCGGCTCGCGCCACTGCGTCAGGACAGCCCGGATATCGGCCGCCGCCTCGTTGGGCCGCGCGATTGCAGCGGGCGCTTGCAGGGCGAGAGCGACGGCGCCGCAGATCTCGGCGCGCGCCATCCGGCCGCTGCGCGCTCGGGCGAGCGGAGCCTTAATTTCGCTCATTTGTCGTGCTGTCATCGAATGGGTCTACCGTCGAGCAAGACCGCTCGTCAAAGCGAGCCGGGGAACCATCCCAGTGAAGCGATCGCCGTCTCTCGTCAAACCATCGCGACGGTCTGTTCTTGCCGCGGCGCCGGCCGGCTTGCTCGCCACGCAGACCGCTTTCGCGCAGACGGCGCCGGTCCCGGCAGCGCAGACGGCTCCGGCCCAGGCGGTGGCGCAGCGGAGGATCGAAGACGCGCTGCCGCAGCTGGAGAAGCTCGCGGAAGAAGCGCTGAGCCGCAGCACCGTCCCCGGCATGGCGATTGCCGTCGTCTACAAGGACGAGGTCATCTATCTCGAAGGCTTCGGCGTGCGCGAGGCGGACAAGCCCGCGCTCGTCGATCCGAACACGGTCTTTCAGCTCGCTTCGATGTCGAAGCCGATCGCCGCAACGGTCGTGGCGGCGCTCGTCGGGGACGGAGTGGTCGCCTGGGACGACCCGATCATCCGGCATGATCCCGGTTTCGAGATGTGGGATTCCTGGGTGACGCGCGCGGTGACCCTGCGCGACATGTTCGCCCACCGCAGCGGCTTGCCGGATCACGCCGGCGATATGCTGGAAGACGTCGGCTACGACCGTACCGAGATCCTTCGCCGCATGCGCTGGCAAGAGCCGGACAGCAGCTTCCGCTCGCATTACGCCTACACCAATTTCGGATTGACCGAGGCCGCGGTGGCGGCGGCCGAGGCGAGCGGGATGTCGTGGGAGGATTTGTCCGCCCAGCGTCTCTACCGGCCCTTGGGCATGAAGAACACCAGCTCGCGCTATACCGATTTCACAGCCGCTGCGAACCGGGCGCACGGCCACGTTCGGATCGACGGCAAGTGGGTCGCGAAATACTCGCGCGATCCCGATGCGCAGTCGCCGGCCGGCGGCGTCAGCTCGTCGGCGGCCGACATGGCGCTGTGGCTGCGCCTGCAGCTCGGCGGCGGCAAGCTCGACGGCAAACAACTCGTCGCCGCCGAGGCCCTCGGCGAGACACATCGCCCGCAGATCGTTCGCACACCGCCCAAAAACCCGGCGGTGGACCATGCCGGCTTCTACGGGCTCGGCTGGAACATCGACTACGATGCCGAGGGCCGCGTCCGCTGGAGCCATTCCGGGGGGTTCGACCTCGGCGCGGCGACCAGCGTCTCACTGCTCCCGGCCGAGCGGCTCGGCATCGTCGCGTTGACCAACTCGCAGCCGATCGGCGTGCCGGAGGCCGTGAGCAGGAGTTTTTTCGATCTTGTCCTCCACGGCAAGGTCGAGCAAGACTGGCTGACCCTGTACGGTCAATTGTTCGCGATGGCTCTGGCACCCGGTTATGCCGC
This sequence comes from uncultured Alphaproteobacteria bacterium, assembly GCA_963814865.1. Taxonomy (GTDB): domain Bacteria; phylum Pseudomonadota; class Alphaproteobacteria; order ATCC43930; family CGMCC-115725; genus AP-15. The sequence goes on from CAWFEN010000014.1 coordinate 780,293, forward strand.
GATCGATTACGCCAAAGCGCCGACACCGCCGTCGCCATCGCTGGCGGCCGACGCCTATACCGGCGTCTACGACAACCATCTGATCGGGCGGATCGAGATAGCCGCGACTGACGCGGGGCTGGTTCTGAAGCTGGGGCCGCGGCAGCAAGCCTACCCGCTGCAGCATTTCGACCGCGACGTGTTCGGCTACCTGCCAACCGGCGAGAACGCCTACGGCCCGAGCGCCGTTGCCTTCACGATCGGCGGCAATCAGAGAGCGACGGCGGTAACGATCGCAAACCTCGATATCAACGGCCAGGGCAGCTTCGCCCGCGCGCCGGCCGCCAGATGAACGCAAGAGCGGCTAAGGAGCGATCGTCGTGCCGCCGTCGACGACGATGGTCTGACCGGTGATGTAGGCGCCGGCGCGCGAGGCCAGCATCAATGCGACACCGGCAATGTCTTCCGGGTCAGCCAGTCGTTTCAGCAAGGTCCCGGCCTCGCGCGCCGCTCGGCGCTGCGGGTCTTCATAAAGCACGCGGGCAAACTGGGTCGTCACCACGCTCGGCGCAATGCAATTGACGCGGACGTTGTCCGGGCCCCATTCGGCGGCGAGGTTGCGGCACAATGCATAATCGGCGGCCTTGGTCACGCCATACATGCCGAGCATCGTGTTCGCCCGCAATGCCGCCGTCGAGATGATGTAGATGATCGCGCCGTCGCGGCGCTCGCGCATCTCCGGCGCCACCATGCGCGACAGCCACAGATTGCTCAGTACATTGTTGACCATCATCCGCTCGAAGACCTCGTCGGTCAGCTTGTCGAGCGAGCCGTAATGCGGGTTGACCGCGGCGTTGCAGACGAGGATGTCGATCCGGCCCCAGGCTTCGCGCGTCTTGGCGACGAGATTTTCGAGCTGGGCCTTGTCCGAGATGCGCGCGGTCACCGCGATCGCCTCGCCGCCCGTCGCCCGGATCGCCGCCGCGACTTCCTCGCAGGGTTGGGCGTTGCGCGCCGAGATCACGACGCGCCCGCCGGCTTCGGCAATGGCCTCGGCGATAGCCCGACCGATGCCGCGGCTCGACCCGGTGACGATCGCGACCTTTCCGGACAGGTCGAAGAGCTTCATGACCGGGGCTTCACAGCAGAAAGATCGCCATTCCGATAAGCAGGATCACGATCCCGGCGACGGCATATCTGATGAGCCGGGTAAAGCGGAGCCACGTCTGATAACGCCAATTGAAATCGGGATCGATCGCCGCCATGCCCCTTCCTCGCCGGCTGAAGTGCCACGGCGGAGGTATAGCCTAACCGGAGGTCGATACAAGAGCCTGCGGGACGCCGTCGCACGGGTTCAGCGCCGCGCCCTCGGGAGCTTGCCCGCCGGCGATCTCGGCCCGCCCGCCGGCGACCCGGACCCGGCCCTCGGCGATCAGCCGCAGGGCGAGCGGGTAGAGGCGATGCTCGACTTCGAGGATGCGGGCCGACAGGCTCGCTTCGTCGTCTTCGGGGAGGACCGGCACGACGGCCTGGGCAATAATCGGCCCGGTATCGATCTCGGGACGAACGAAATGCACCGTGCAGCCGGCAAAGCGCACGCCGGCGGCAAGAGCTTGGCGCTGCGCGTGAAGGCCGGGAAAGGCCGGCAGCAGCGAAGGGTGGATGTTGACCATCCGGTCCCGCCAAGCCTCGACGAACGCCGTGTCGAGGACCCGCAGGAAGCCGGCGAGGCAGACCAGTTCGACCTGTCGGCCGCATAGCTGCGCGTCGACCTCCGCGGCAAAGTCCCTCCGGTCGCGATGCGCGACCACCGCGCTGGGGATGCCGGCGGCCGCAGAGCGCGCGAGGCCCGGCGCATCGGCCCGGCTGCTGACGACGACGACGATCTCGGCGGGACAGGCAGGGTCGGCGCAGGCCTCGATCAGCGCCTGCAAATTCGAGCCGCGGCCCGAAATCATTACCCCCACCCGCAACGGGCTCATCACGTCCCGGCGGCGGCAGGGCGGACCGCGACAGCGGCAGAGTTTCGGCTGGCGATGGCGTCCACGGCAAATCTGCGCTATGACGTTCGGCCGCGATCGGGCAGGTCCATAAATATCGGGTCGGAGGCGGTTTGCAATGAACTTGCCGCTGGTGCCGGCGATCGCCGGAGGGCGGGCCGCGTTGCTGTTGCTCGCCGTGCTCGTGTACGCCGCGCCAGCATCGGCCGACGAGCAGAGCGACCCGTATTCCGCGACGGTCAAGGTCGACGCCACCGCCGACAACCCGGCCGACGCGCGCCACGTCGCGCGGTTGGATGGGCAGCGGCGGGCGCTGACCGAGGTGATCGATCGCTTGTCCGGGACAACCGACGCCAAGCTGCCGAAACTCGATGACGATGCCGTCACCGACCTCGTCGACAGTTTCGAGGTAGCCGACGAGCACATGTCGGCGGTGCGCTATCTGGCCGACTACACGTTTCACTTCCGGGCGGCGAAGATCCGGCGGCTGATGCACGATGCCGACATCGCGCCCGCCGCGGCCGCCGGCAAGCCGGTCATCGTGCTGCCGGTGTACCAGGATGGTGCCGCAACCGTGCTGTGGGACGACCCCAACCCGTGGCGCGACGCCTGGGCGCAGCGCCCGGCAGGGGCCGGGCCGATCCGCCTCGACGTGCCGCTGGCCGGCATCGGGGCGCTGACCACGATCGATGCCGAACAGGCCCTTGCCGGCCAATCGGACGCGCTCACCGCGATCGCCCAGCACAATGGCGGCGACGAGGCGATCGTCGCGCTGGCGAGGGCGCGACGCCAGGACGGGCGGGTCGCCGGCCTCGATGTGAGCATCAAGCGCTACCGTCTCGGCCAACTGGCGGGCAGCCAAAACGAGTCCCTCGACGCCAATCCCGGCGAGAGCGAGAACGACTTCATCAAGCGCGCAGCGGATGCGACCGCCGCCGATATCGCGAGCGGCACCAACAAGACTGCCGCCACGACTCCCGACCAGCAGGCGAGCCTCACGGCCGCCGTGCCAATCACCAGCCTCGGCGACTGGGTGCAGCTGCGCCAAAAGCTGGCGGCAGTCCCGGGGGTACGCAAGGTCGATCTGCTGTCGTTGAGCCGAGAGGAGGCAAAGATCGAAATCACCTATGGCGGCGCGCCCGATCAGCTGAAATCCAGTCTCGCCGATGCCGGCCTCGATCTCGGCGGCGGCGATCCGGTCTGGCAGCTCCAGCCTTCGGCGGCAGCGAGCGCACATTAGGCTTGCCCAAACCGGCGATGTCGGCAACGCATTCGAGCCATGATGAGCCGGCTGGGGCTCAACCTTCCTAATCTCATCACTCTGGCGCGCCTGCTGCTGGTTCCGCTCGCGATCTGGCTCATCCTCGACGCGCGTTACGGGGCCGCGTTCTGGGTGTTCATCGGCGCCGGCGTCTCGGACGGGCTCGACGGCTTTATCGCCAAGCGCTTCGATCGGCGCACCCGGCTCGGCGCTCTGCTCGATCCGGTCGCAGACAAGACGCTGATCGTCAGTGTTTACGTGACGCTAGGCTGGGCCGGCGAGCTGCCGACTTGGCTCGTCATTCTGGTGGTGTTCCGTGACGTCATGATCATCGGCGGGTTCCTGCTGATCCAGACGATCGCGGCGCCCAGGCGCTACGATCCGTTATACATCAGCAAGATCAACACGGCCGCGCAGATTGCGCTGGTCGGCTTCATCCTGGCGCGCCGCGGCATCGGAGCCGACGCCAACCTGCTCACTGTCGTTCTGGTCTTCACGGTGGCGCTGACGACCGTGCTGTCGGGCTTGTCCTATCTGGTGCGCTGGGGGCGGATCCTGGCGCATACCGAGCAGGCACTGTAATGGCTTCCGCGCCCGCGCTTCGACCCGGCTCTTCAGGATGATCCAGCTCGCCTTCGACCTGCCGCGCCGGAGCGCATTGGGCCGCGCCGATTTCCTCGTCTCCGACAGCAACGCCACAGCCCTCGGCTGGATCGACCGCTGGCCCGCCTGGCGGTCGCCGGCGCTCGTGCTGCACGGTCCGCCGGGATGCGGCAAGACGCACCTCGCCCATCTCTGGTGCGCTCGCGCCTCGGCCCGCATCCTTGCCGGAGAAGAGCTGGACGAAGCGAGACTGCCGACTGTGCTTGCGGCCTTGCTCGCCGAGGCAAACCCGCGGATCGCCATCGACGATGCCGATCGCGCTGCGGCGCGCGCCCTGCTCCACCTCCACAATTTCTGCCTGGCGGAGCGCGGCAGCCTGCTGTTGACGGCCCGATCTTCACCTGGATCATGGGTTGTCGCGCTCGATGACCTGCGCTCGCGCCTGCGCGCCGCCGGCGCGGTCGAGATCGGCGTTCCCGACGATGCGCTTCTCGGTGCCGTTCTCGTCAAGCATTTCGCCGATCGCCAGCTACACGTCGCACCCACGGTGATCGTCTATCTGATCGCGCATATCGAGCGGTCTTTCGCGGCGGCGGCGGCGGCGGTCGCGGCACTCGACGCGGCGTCGCTCTCCGGCGGCCGTCCGGTCACCATTGCGCTCGCCCGCAAGCTGATGCCTGACCCGGCGCCTCAGCCCTTGCCGCCGGACAGCGAGTTGGCGGTGACGTAATCGACGAGCTCGTGACGCGAGAGGCCGAGCGTCGACCACGGTGCCGCGATCCGAAAGCTGGCTCGCGCAGCGGTCGGAAACTTGCCCGATGCGAGCGCGCGGGCGCGCCGGGTGTCCGGCTCGGCAAGGGTGATCGCGAACTCGTGGATTCCCGGATCGTGTCCGACCAGCAGGACATTGTCGTCCGCCTCGGCGAGGCGCCGCAGCCGATCGATCAACCGGTCGCGGCTCGCGAGATAAAGCTCGTCCTCGATCAGGGTGCGCGGGCGCGCCGGAAATTCGGCGAGAACGAGGTCGACGGTTTCGCGCGTCCGCACCGCGCTCGACGACAGCACCAGATCGAGCACTCCGATCGCCGTCGGCAAATGCCGGCCGACGCGGCGCGCGTCCTCGCGGCCGCGGCGGCTCAACTTCCGCTCGTGATCGTCGACATCGTCCTTCCAGCTCGATTTTGCGTGGCGCAGCAAGTGCAGCATCGGCATCGCTAGTCTCCTCGCCCGGCGGCGAACCGGCGGAATCCATGAAACCCGCGGAGGGTTCCGGCCCGCCCAAAGCGTCGTCGGAGCGCGGTCCGGGGCGACATGACAGCTCGATCCGTGCGCGGTACAATCGGGCGCCGACAGTCCCGTTCGGCGCCGCCGGGAGAATGAGAGTGGCTATCAGCGCGCAAGCGGTCGAGCTCCTCCCGGTCGATTCCCGCTCCACCGGACGCTTCATCAATCGCGAGCTGTCCTGGCTCGCCTTCAACGAACGAGTGCTCGCCGAAGCCGACAATATCCGCCATCCGCTGCTCGAGCGGCTGCGCTTTCTGTCGATTTCGGCGAACAATCTCGACGAATTCTACATGGTGCGCGTCGCCGGGCTCAAAGGCCAGTATCTTGCCGGCGTCAAGACGGTGAGCCAGGACGGGCTGACGCCCGCCCAGCAGCTCGAGGCGATCCGGCAGCGCGCGAGCAGACTGATGGCCGCCCAGCAGGTCACGTGGCTGGCCTTGCGCCGGCAGCTCGACGAGGCCGGTGTCTCGGTCGTCGAGCCGGCCGATCTCGAACCCGGCGACCGCGCTTGGCTCGAGGACCGGTTCATGGCGGATGTCTTCCCGGTGCTGACGCCCCTGGCGATCGATCCTGCCCATCCCTTTCCGTTCGTTGCCAATCGCGGTTTTGGCTTGGCGCTCGAGCTCGAGCGGGTCAGCGACGGCATCCGCTTGCAGGCGCTGACCCTGATCCCGTCCTCGATCTATCGCTTCGTCCGCCTGCCGGGAAGCCGGATTCGGTTTCTGCCGATCGAGCAGATGATAGCGCTGTTCCTCGATCATCTGTTTCCGGGCTTCGCCGTCGTGGCCCAGGGCGTGTTTCGGGTGCTGCGTGACAGCGAAGTCGAGATCGAGGAGGAGGCCGAGGACCTCGTCCGTCTCTACGAGACCGCCCTTAAGCGGCGGCGGCACGGTCATGCCATCGACCTCGCGGTCGATTCCTTGATGCCGGCGGAATTGCTCCGCTTTTTGATGGAAAAGCTCGATGCCGCGCCGGCGGATGTCTTCGCCAGCGACGGGCTGCTCGGCCTCAATGACACCGAGCAGCTGATCATCGACGACCGCCCCGACCTCGTCTTCACCCCGTACAACGCGCGGTTTCCCGAGCGCATACGGGATTTCGGGGGAGATTGCTTCGCCGCGATCCGGCAAAAAGACATCATCGTCCACCATCCTTACGAAAGCTTTGACGTCGTCGTCCAATTTCTGCGGCAGGCGGCCCGCGACCCGGCCGTCGTGGCGATCAAGCAGACGCTTTACCGCACCAGCGAGGACAGCCCGATCGTGCGGGCGCTCGCCGAGGCCGCCGAGGCCGGCAAATCGGTGACGGCGTTGATCGAGCTCAAGGCGCGCTTTGACGAGGAAGCCAACATCCGCTGGGCGCGCGACCTCGAACGCGCCGGGGTGCAGGTGGTTTATGGCTTCCTGCGGCTCAAGACGCACGCCAAGGTTTCGCTCGTCGTTCGCCGGGAAGGCGGTCAGCTGTGCTCCTATGTCCATTTCGGAACCGGCAACTATCATCCCTATACGGCCAAGGTTTACACCGACCTGTCGTTTTTCACCTGCGATCCGGCGCTGTGCCGGGACGCCGCGCGTCTGTTCAATTTCATGACCGGCTATGCGAGCCCGGCCAGTCTCGAAAAGATTGCGGCCGCGCCGATCAATCTCCGGCCTCGGCTGTTCGAGCTGATCGAAGGCGAAATCGCCAACGCGCAGCAAGGCAAGCCGGCACAGATCTGGGCCAAGATGAACGCGCTCGTCGACCCGGCGATGATCGATCTGCTCTATCGGGCTTCCCAGGCTGGCGTCGGGATCGATTTGGTGGTGCGGGGGATCTGCTGCTTGCGCCCCGGTGTTCCCGGCTTGTCGGATAACCTCCGGGTCAAGAGCATCATCGGCCGTTTTCTCGAACACAGCCGCATTGTCTGCTTCGCCAACGGCAGCAAGCTGCCTTCCGCCCGTGCCAAGGTCTTCATCAGTTCCGCCGATTGGATGCCGCGCAATTTCGACGGGCGCGTCGAGGCCTTCGTGCCGATCGAGAACCCGACTGTCCATCGCCAGGTGCTGGACGAGATCATGGTCGCCAATCTGCGCGACCGGGCGCAGAGCTGGAGCCTGTTGCCGGACGGCACCTATGAGCGCATGCCGGCTGACGAGGAAGGCTTTTCCGCGCACACCTATTTCATGACCAATCCGAGCCTTTCCGGGCGCGGCAAGGCGCTCCGGCGCGGCCAGCCGAAACTCGTCGTGCGCTGACCGATGCCGGACGGAAAAGACACCGCCTCGTCCGGCCGCATCGGCGTCATCGATCTGGGCTCCAATTCGCTGCGCCTGGTCGTGTTCGAGCGGCTCGGCGGCGCGCTGTTCCCGCTGGTCAACGAAAAGGTCATGTGCGGGCTGGCGCGCGGGATCCCCGCGACCGGGCGGCTCGATCGGGCCGGCATTGCTCCCGCGCTGGCCAATCTGCGGCGCTTTGCGGCGCTCGCCCGCGCCATCGGCGTCGATCATCTGGCGGTGCTGGCGACGGCGGCGGTGCGCGACGCCAGCGACGGCCGGTCCTTCGCCGACAAGGTTGCGCGCGACTGCGGCGTGCCGGTCAAGATCATCGACGGCGCCGAAGAGGCGCGGTTGTCGGCTGCCGGGGTCCTCGTCGGGATCCCCGAAGCAAACGGCATCGTCGCCGATCTCGGCGGCGGCAGCATCGAGCTGGTGCGGGTCGGACCCGGCACCGCCGGCGACAGCGGGCAGATCGGCCGGGGCACGACCCTCCCGCTCGGGCCGCTGCGTCTCGCCGAGTTCGGCGACAGCGCCAAGGCTGTCGGCGAAAAGGTCGAGCACGCGCTTGCCGCGGCTGCGGCGGTGCGGGCCGCGCCCGGACAGAGCCTCTATTTGGTCGGCGGGGCATCGCGGGCGATCGCCCGGCTGCACATGGAGCACATGCGCTACCCGCTCCACATCGTGCACCAGTACACGATAGCCCGCAGCGAAGCCGATGCGTTCTTCGGGATCATCGGCCGGCTGTCGCGCAAATCGCTCGAAAGGATTACCACGATCCCGCGCAAGCGCCTCGAGACGGTGCCGCTCGCCGCCTTGGTCCTGCGCCGGCTGACCGCCGCCGTGGCGCCGCAACAGATCACCTTCTCCGCCTTTGGCCTGCGCGAGGGCTACGCCTACGGTCTGATCGCGCCGGCGGGTCGCAGCCCCGACCCGCTGATTGCGGCGTGTGCGGCGATCGCCGCAAGGGAGAGCCGCTTCGCTCCGGCGGGCGACCTGCTGCGCGAATGGACGGCGCCGCTGTTCCCCGGCCTCGCGCCGCGCGCGCAGCGGCTTCACCTTGCCGCCTGCTGGCTCGGCGACATCGCCTGGAGCGAGCATCCTGATTACCGTGCCGAGCAGGCGTTTACCCGCAGCCTGAGGATGCCGGTTCCGGCGATTTCTCATGGTGACCGGGTCTTCATCGCCGAGGTGCTGCACACGCGCTATGGCGGCGCCGCGGACGACGCGGTGAGGGCCCCTACGCATGCGATGCTCGATCCGCGCGGCGCCGCGGAGGTGCGCACCCTCGGCTTGGCGCTGCGTCTCGCCTATACCCTGTGCGGCGGCGTCATCGGTCTGTTGTCGCAGACCTGGATCGGCCGCGACCGCGCCGGCCTCGTGCTCGAGATCCCGGCTGCGGACGGCCTGTTTACCGGGGAAACCGTGCAGCGCCGCCTCGACGCCGTCGCCCGGTCGCTCGGCACGGCCGCGGTGCTGCGCCGGCGCGAGCCGAGACGGGCGGCTCGCGGCTAGGCCGGATCGGCCTGCCGGGGTCGCGCAACCTCGGCATCCGCCAGCGCGACCAGGCTCACCCGGTTGCCGCGGACCGTCAGGGCGCGGGTGCCGTGCTTCAGGGCCAGGGCGTCCCTGCCGAAGATCTCGTAGCGCCAGCCCGAGAGGGCCGCCACCGGCGCCTGGTCGTCGGCGGCGATCACCTCGAGATCGTCGGCCGAGGCGACCAGCTTCTGCGCGACCTGGTGCTCCTCGCAGCGCTGCTTCAACAGCACGCGCAACAGCTCGATCAGCGGGCCGAGGCCGGGCGGCGTATCGGGCTTCGCCGGCGGCGGCGGCTCGGCCGTCCCGGAATCGGCGAGCCCGCGCCGCACCGCATCGAGGATTTCGCCGCCGAGCCGACCTTCGGCGACACCCTTGCCGAGGCTGCGGGTGCGCGCCAACGCCTCGATCGTCTTCGGAACATGAGCGGCGATCTCGAGCACGGCCTCGTCCTTGACGATGCGGCCGCGCGGCAGGTTGCGCTGCTGGGCTGCCGCTTCGCGCCACGCGGCGACCTCGCGCAGCACGGCGAAGAAGCGGCGGTCCATCCGGCCGCGCAGACGAAACCGGCGCCAAGCCTCGCGCGGGTCGCTGCGGTACGTCGCCGGATCGGAAAGCCCGGCCATCTCCTCGGCGAACCATTCCGCCCGGCCGTTCGCTGCCAGCCGATGCTGCAGCCTTTCATAGACGGTGCGCAGGTGAACGACATCGTCGAGGGCGTAGTGGATCTGGCGTTCGGTCAATGGCCGATGCGACCAGTCGGTGAAGCGCGACGATTTGTCGAGCGGCGCCCCGGCGAGCTTGCCGACGAGGGTCTGGTAGCTCGCCGCATCGCCAAAGCCGCAGACCATCGCGGCGACCTGGGTGTCGAAGAGCGGTTTCGGGACCATGCCCGACAGGCAGTAGAAGATCTCGATGTCCTGGCGCGCGGCGTGGAACACCTTGAGCGTGTTCTCGTCGGCCATCAGGGCGAGCAGCGGCGTCAGGTCGATCCCGTCGGCGAGCGCATCGATCGCCACCGCCTCGTCGGGACCGGCGACCTGCACCAGGCACAGGATCGGCCAATAGGTGCGCTCGCGCATGAACTCGGTATCGACCGTGACAAAGCCCGCGCCTCGCTGGCGCGCGCAGAACAGGGCCAGCGCTTCGCTGTCGGTAACAACCGTCATCATCAAGGCTATACATCGAAATTCGCGGCGCCGAAACCGTCGCGCCGCACGCTCTGCCGTCGAGCGACTCGGCCGCCGGACCGCGCCGGCTTGACGGAGCGCGGGCCGGGAGCGTAGAAGATGCGGCCGCGCCGGCCGAGAACGGCAGTGCGGGATGGTCCAGCGGTCGGGTAAGGTCAGAGGTGCGGCATGGCGCGCAGATGCACGGTCACGGGCAAGGGTGTCCAGGTCGGGCACAATGTGAGCCACGCCAACAACAAGACGAAGCGTCGCTTTCTGCCGAATTTGCAGCAGACCTCGGTATTGTCCGACGCGCTCGGACGGGTCCGGCTGCGCGTCACCGCCTCGGCGATCCGCACGATCGAGTACAAGGGCGGCATCGACGCCTTTTTGCGCAGCATGCCGGCGCGCAAGCTGTCGCCGGAGATCCTCCGGCTGAAGCGCCGGATCGAGAAGGCGGCCCTGCGCAAAAGCGGATGAGCCCGGCGCCGTGCGGCGTCTCCGTTGGGGATGCCCGCCCGAGCGGTGGGTAGAGGTTCGACGACTCTTCCCGGCGCTCGCGCTGATCGCGGCGTTGCTGCCCGGTTCCTTGATCGCCGCCGATCTGCGCTATCGAGCCGTGATCACCGGGGCCACGGACAGCAATCTCGCTGAACTGCTGGACAAGGTCTCCGAGCTGAAGACGCTCGAGGACCGCCCGCCGGCCTCCACGGAGGCGCTGCGGCGGCGCGCCGACCGCGATCTCGGCCGGCTCGCCGACGCCGCCCACAGCCTCGGTTATTGGGATGCGCGATTTTCCTACGATCTCGACGCCGCCGCCCAACCGGCAAAGGTCACGGTCAGGGTCGAGCCGGGGCCGCTCTACCATGTCGGCGGGGTGGTCGTGCTGGGGCCGGCTGGCGAGCCTCTGCGAATCACGCCGGTCCCGGCGCCGCTGCCGCTGAAACCGGGCGACCCGGCGCGCACCGCCCCGGTGGTGGCGGCCGAGACGGCGCTGTTGGCCGGGCTCGGGAACAGCGGCCATCCCTTCGCCAGGCTCAAAAATCGCCGGGTCGTGATCGACCACGCCGCGCAGACGATGACGGTGACCTACAAATTCGATCCGGGTCCGGTCATGCGCTTCGGGCAGGTCGCGGTCGCGGGGCTGAAGGCGCTCGATCCCGGCTATGTCGATCGGCGCCTGCGCTGGCGGCAAGGCGAGGTCTACGACGCCGGCAAGGTCGAGGAAACGCGCCGGGCGCTGATCGAAAGCGGGCTGTTCAGCACGGTTCGAATCACGCCCGCGCCCGATCCCGCGGCACCCGGCAGCGCGCGCATGACGATCGACGCGACCGAGCGGCCGCATCGCACAATCGGCGCCGGGATCGGCTACAACACGAGCCAGGGCGCCGGCGCGCGGGTCTTCTGGGAAAACCGCAACCTCTTCGGCAATGCCGAGTATCTGCGGCTCGCGGCCACCGGCGGCCAGCAGGTCTACGGGCTCTCGGCGGATTTCCGGCGTCCCGATTTTCTCGCTGTCGACCAGAACCTGCTGGCGACCGCCGCGATCGACGACGAGACGCCGGTCGCCTACCACAGCCGCCGGGCATTGGCTTCGACCAGCCTGGAGCGCCATTTCGGCCGCCTGCTGACCGGTGGGATCGGGCTCGAGGCGGTCGAGGCGAATGTGCTTCAGCTCTCGGAGCTCAATACGCTCACGGCGGCGCAGCGCACCCAGCATTACACGCTGATCGGCGTGCCGGCCTATCTGAAGCTCGACACCACCGACGATCTGCTGAACCCGACGCATGGCTATCGCGTTCAGCTCGACGTCACGCCGTCCCACACGTTCTCGGCGCCGAACCTGAATTTCGTCTCGAACCTGGTCTCGGCCAGCGGCTATTGGCCGCTCGGTTCCGGCGACCGCGCCATCCTCGCCGGGCGGGTGGCGCTCGCCTCGCTCGACGGCGCCCCGCTCGCCGAGCTGCCGGCCGACCAGCGGATCTACGCCGGCGGCGGCGGCTCGATCCGGCCCTACGGCTACGAGATGGCCGGGCCGCTCGACGCCGACAACATCCCGATCGGCGGGGAATCGAGCCTGGTGGTCAATTTCGAAACCCGGATCAAGATCACCGAAACGATCGGCATCGTCCCGTTCGTCGATGCCGGCAGCTATTACGAGAACAGCCTGCCGCAGCTCGGGCAGCGCCTGCTCTACGGCGTCGGATTGGGGCTGCGCTACTACACGGCGTTCGGCCCGCTGCGGCTCGACCTGGCGACTCCGCTGTACCGGCGCGGCGCCAATTCGCCGATCCAGGTCTATGTCAGCCTCGGGCAGGCATTCTGATGCGTGCGGCGGGGCAATTGCTGTATCGGCTCGCCGGGTCTCTCGGCCTGCTGGCGGCCCTGGTGCTGGCGCTTTTCGGCCTGCTGCAGACCGAAATCGGCCACGCCTGGCTGGCTCGCGTCACCGCCCAGGCGGCGAGCGGTCCCGGGTTCTCGGTCGCGATCCGGGGGCTCGGCGGGGTCGTGCCGTTTCGCATGACAGCCGGGCGGATCGACCTCGCCGATGCCGGCGGCAGATGGCTCAGCCTGAAGAATGTCGGTCTCGATCTCTCGGCTGCATCGCTCCTGACCGGGCGTGTCGAGGTCCGCTCGCTGAGCGCCGCCGCGATCGATGTGGTGCGGTTGCCGTCCGGGCCGTTGTCCGGCCGCTCGGAGCCGCTCGCCGAACGCGTGCGGCTGCCGCATTTGCCGATCGCCCTCCGTTTCGACAGAATTTCGGTCGCGCGCCTGTCGCTCGCACCCGTGATATTCGGGACGGGCGTCGTCGCGGCGGCGGCGGGCAGCGCCGAGCTGGCAGGCGGGACGGCGCGCCTCGCGCTCGATCTTGGCCGCATCGACGGATCGCCCGGCCAGCTCGCCTTGACGATGGCAATCGCCGGCGCGCCGCCCGTCCTGAACCTGCGCCTCGCGGCGAGCGAGCCGACCGGCATCCTGCTCGACCGGCTCCTCGGGCGCACCGACCGCCTGCCGCTGGCGCTCGCGCTGTCGGGCGCCGGGCCGCTTGCGGACTGGCACGGCCGGCTGACCGCTTCGGCCGGCGCGCTCGCGCGGTTCGACGCGGCGGTGACAATCGCCGCTGCCGCCCGGACGGAGCTGGGCCTGACCGCAACGGCGGCGGTGGCGCCGCTGCTGCCGGCCGAATTTGCATCGGTCGTCGGCGACCGGGTTGCCGTGTCGCTGCAGGCGCGGCTCGGCGGACGCATCGTGCTCGACCGGCTGGCGCTCGAAACCGCCGCCGGCAAGGTGACCGGCGACGCCGCTTTCGGTGGTGCCGACGATGCCGTCGTGGCGCATCTGCGCGCCGAGGTGCCAAAGCTTTCCGCGCTGGCGGGACTGCTGGGCACGACGCTCGACGGCGCCGCGGTCATGACCGCCGCGGTGAGCGGGAACGCGAGCCACCCGTCGTTCGCGGCGACGCTTTTCGGGACCGGGATCCGGGTCTCCCGATCGCAGGCGGAGCGGGTCGAGGCGGATGTGGCGGCGACGCCGACCGGCGCTTTCGACGATCCGAAAACCCGCTTCGCCCTGACCGCGCGAGGCCGAATCGACGGGCTGGCGAGAATGGAGGGGTTTACCCTGCCGCCCGGCTTGGCCCCTTCCATCGACTGGTCGCTCGCCGCGAACGCCAGCGGCGGTGCGTTCGACCTGGATCGTCTTGCCGTCGCCGGCATCGGCGCGAGCCTCTCCGGCAATGGCCGTTTCGATACCGTCTCGCATCGGCTCGCCGCGGCGCTGACCCTCGCCGTGCCGCGGCTCGCATCGCTTGGCGCCGCGCTCGGCATGCCGATTGCCGGCGACGCCTCCGTCCATGTAAGCCTCGACGGCCCGCTCGACCGGCTGCGGCTGGCGGGCACCATCGACGGCAGCGGCATCGCCGCCGCCGGGGCGAAGATCGGCCGCCTGCATCTCGACGCGCAGGTACCCGACCTCTCGGCGCCGAAGGCGGTGGTCGACGGCACGTTCCGCGCCTTCGGGCTCGACGGCAAGCTGGCGCTCGCAGCGGCGCGCGACGGGAATTCCGAGCTGGCGGTTCCGAGCCTGCGGCTGACCGCGGCGGACAGCATGGTCGCGGGCAACCTGCGGATCGCTCTCGACAGCGGCCTCGTCAGTGGCGTGCTGAGCGGACGCGTACCCGATCTCGCGCGCTGGTCCGAGGCCGCCGGAATGCCGCTCGCCGGCGGCCTCGACCTGACCGCCGGGCTCGATGCGCGGGCCGGCCAGGGGATCGATCTGAAGGCAGCCGGAGCGCGCCTTTCCGCCGGGACCGGGTCCGCGCGTGTCGCCATCGGCAGTCTCGCCCTGACCGCCCGGCTCGCCGACATCTGGCGCAGGCCGATGGCGACGGCTCGGGTCTCGCTGGGCTCGGCGAGCCTGGGCGCGGCCAGATTTACCACCGCGTCGGCGAATTTGGATATGCCGCGGCCCGGTCGTTTCGCCTTCGCCGGCGACGCCAACGGGCAGCTGCTGACGATCGCGTTCGCGGGCGATGGCGGGTCCGAGCCGGGCGCCGCCCAGCTCAGCCTGACCCGGCTGGCGGGCTCGTTTGGCAAGGAGCGCATCCGGCTCGAACAGCCGCTGAGCCTGTCGCGGCGCGGCGCCGATCTCGTCCTCTCCGGCCTCGCTCTGGACCTGGGTCCGGGCCGGATCACCGGTAGCGGCGCGCGGCGCGGCGAGGCTCTGTCGCTGACCGTCGAGGCCGCCGGTCTGCCGATCGCCCCCGGCGCGGATCTTCTCGGCTACCATCGTGCGCACGGCTCCCTGTCGTTCGCCGCGACAATCGGCGGCAGCCTGCGCTCGCCGCGGGGGCACGTCGCGCTGAGCGCGCGCGATCTCGCCGTCGCTGTCGCCGAGCATTCGCACGCGACGCGGCTCGGGCTCGATGTCGAGGGCGATTGGAACGGTCGCGCGGTCGATCTCACCGGCCGGGTGACCGGCCTCCACGGTGATCGGATGGGCTTCAGCGGCTCGCTGCCGCTGCTGCTGACGACGGCGCCGTTCGGGATCTCGGTGCCGCGCGACGGTCCCCTCGCGCTGCGGGTCGAGGGCGGTGGCGAGCTCGGCCACCTCGCCGATCTGTTGCCGCTCGGCGAAGACCGGTTGAGCGGCCGTTTTGCGGCCGATGTGTCAGTTGGCGGCACCATTGCCGCGCCGGCTGCGAGCGGCAAGCTGACAATGTCGGACGCGCGTTACGCGAATTTCGCCAGCGGCGCGGTGCTGACCGATATCGATGCCGCATTGGTCGGCGACCGCGACCGCTTTACCGTCGCATCGTTCTCGGCCGCGGACGGCGCCGCCGGGCACCTCACCGGGCAGGGCGGCATCGTGCTGGACGGCGCCTCCGGCCCGACCGCCGACCTGTCCGCCAGAACTCACCGGCTTTCGCGTCGCCGCGCGCGACGAGGCGGTGGCGACGGCAACCGGCACGGTCACCGTCACCGGCCCGCTGAGTGCGCCGAAAGTCACTGCCCCGCTGACCGTCGATCGTGCCGATATCACCCTGCCGCAAAGCCTGCCGCCCTCGATCGTCGTGCTTAAAGTCGTCGAAATCGACAGCAAGGCTGGAAAGCGTCCCGCGGCACTCGCCGCGGCGCCGTCGGCGCTGCCCGCCGCACTCGACATCCGGCTCGATATGCCCGGCCGGGTCTTCGTGCGCGGGCACGGGCTCGACAGCGAGTGGCGCGGCCGGCTCGCCATTACCGGGACCAGCGCCGCGCCGCGGATCGCCGGGTCGCTGACGCAGATTCGCGGCAGCTTCAACCTCCTCGGCAAGAGCTTTCAATTGACCCGCGGCACGATCGTCCTCGACGGCGGCGCCAGCCTCGATCCGGTGCTCGATATCGTCGCCGAAGCGAGTGCCGCCGACATCACTGCGCAGGTTCGCGTGGGCGGCTTCGCGTCGGCGCCGACGATCACGCTTTCCTCGACGCCGCCTCTGCCCCAGGACGAAGTACTGTCGCGCGTGCTGTTCAACCGCGGAGTCGGTCAGATCACCGCCGGCGAAGGGCTGCAATTGGCGCAGGCCGCCGCTGCTCTGGCCGGCGCCGGTCCAGGGGTGCTCGATCGTCTGCGCGGCGGGCTCGGCCTCGACTGGCTCAGGCTAGGCGAGGGCCCGACCGGCCCGGCGAGCAGCATCCTGAACCCCAGTGTCGCCGCCTTCTCGGCGACCGGCTCGGCGGCCGCCGGCACCGCGCTCAGCGCCGGCAAATACGTGGCTCCCGGGATTTCGGTCGGGGTTACCCAGGGGGTCTCGCCGCCGACCAGCCAGGTGACCGTGCAGATCCAGCTGGGGCCGCATGTGACGGTCGAGACCGATGCCGGCCAGAATGGCGGCACCGGCATCGGCCTGAACTACCAATACGATTACTGACCGGTCGTTCGCCGATCACATAGCGGCGACATGCGCTGCCCGCGCCTTCGCCGGATACGGCGCATCCCCTATCTTTGCCGCAGGCGATCACGCCAGGGGAGGATAAAATGGACATCGTCGACGGCGAGTTGGAAGGATTGGTGCCGCGATCGCAATGGACGCGCCGCGGTTTTGTGATGACCTCGCTCGCTACCGGTTTTGCGCTGTCGGTGCAGCCGGTCGCGGCGCAGACGATCCACACCGACGCGGCCGGGCTCGCCGCCGGCGAGGTCAAAATTCCGGTCGCCGACGGCTCGATCCCGGCCTATCGGGCGATGCCGGACAAGGGCGGTCCGTTTCCGGCCGTGCTCGTGGTCCAGGAGATTTTCGGCGTGCACGAGCACATCAAGGACCTTTGCCGACGCCTGGCGAAGCTCGGGTACTACGCGATCGCCCCGGAGCTGTATGCGCGCCAGGGCAACCCGGCCGAAATCAGCGACATCAAGGAATTGATCGCGAAAATCGTGTCCAAGGTGCCGGATGCGGAGGTCATGTCGGATCTCGACGCAACCGTCGCTTACGCCAAATCGACTGGGAAGGCTGACACGGCAAAGCTCGCGGTGACCGGGTTCTGCTGGGGCGGCGGGATCGTCTGGCGCTATGCCGCCCATAACCCGAATCTCAAGGCGGCAGTGGCGTGGTATGGGTCGATCGACCGGCCGCGCACCGCGCTGCAGCCGAAATACCCGATCGACCTCGCCGCCGACCTCAAATGCCCGGTGCTCGGACTTTATGGCGGCGCCGATCAGAGCATCCCCGTCGCCGATGTCGAGCGGATGGCAACGGCGTGCAAGACGGCCGGCAAGACTTGTGAAATCAAGATCTACCCCGACACCCCGCACGGCTTCAACGCCGACTACCGGCCGAGCTACCGTCCGGAAGCGGCCAAGGACGGCTGGGGAAGGATGTTGACCTGGTTCAGGAAATACGGGGTCGGCTGAACGGTCTGCGCGCGGCAGCCCGGCGAACGCGGCAGCAACATCCGAAAGAAACCGCGCTCGATCAGCGTCGCCCGCACCGCCTCCGGCAATTCGCGCCGATGCCCGATCGCACCGGCGCCGGCGGCGAGTTCTGGAGCGAATTCGCACGCCAGCCGAATGTAGTCGATGCCGGCCGGATCGCCGCGCCGATCGGCCCCGCGGCTCTCCATATCCGTCAACGGCACCCCCCGGGCCGGCGTCGCCGCCGATCGCGGCGCTCGTCCCGGAAAACATCGTGTCGGCATGCCTGCCGCCGAGCCTATTCCGCTTCCATTTTCAAGACGCGCAGGGCATTG
Organism: uncultured Alphaproteobacteria bacterium; assembly: GCA_963814865.1. Lineage (GTDB taxonomy): Bacteria > Pseudomonadota > Alphaproteobacteria > ATCC43930 > CGMCC-115725 > AP-15. Next base: position 798,104 of record CAWFEN010000014.1, read on the forward strand.
CGGAAATAGATCCTGGCACGCTCGTCCTCGGCGAGAGCGAGGCCGTCAAGCGCGGCGATGGTGTCGCGGATGAACATCGGCCCGCCCTCGGGATCGAACGGGCAGTCGGTGGCGAACAGCACGCGCTCGGCGCCGAAGAAATCGAGGCCGCAGCGGATCGCCGAACGTGCGCCGCCGACCGCGGTGTCATTGTAGAACAGGCGGAAATAATCGATCGGCCGGCGGCCCTTCGCCTGCATCGCGGCCAGGATGCCGCTGTAATCCTCATCCGAGGTGCGGCTGCCGAGCTGGTCCCAGAGCGGCCCGACGCGGCCCTCGAAATAGGGGATCATCGCGCCCAGATGGTGGGTGACGATCCGCATCTCCGGCAACCGGTCGAACAGGCCGGAGAAGACCATGCGGGCCATCGCCACGCTGGTCTCGTAGGGCCAGCCCAGCACCTGCCAGATCTCGTATTTCGATTTTGCCTCGCCGGGATAATCGGGGACCCGCGCATCGCGCGCCGGATGCATCCAGATCGCGATCTTGTGATGGTTCGTCGCCCGCTCGAAGATCGGCAGAAAATCGGGCTCGTCGAGCGGCCGGCCGGCGACATTGGTGAAGATCTGGATGCCGCGCGCGCCCGCCGCCAACGCCCGATCCATCTCGGCGAGCGAGGCCTCGACATTGTTCAGCGGCAGCGACGCCACCCAGGCAGGAAACCGGTCCGGCCGCGCCGTGCAGATTTTGCGCAGCTCGTCATTGGCGATGCGCGCCAATTCGGGCGAATCGCCGGGCCCGGCAATCGTCTCGATCGGCGGGCTGGAAAGCGTCAGCACCTGCTGATAGCCCGGCCACTGCGCCATCATCCGGATGCGCGCCTCGATGTCGTGCAGCATCGGGATGCTGGTCACACGCCTGACCATGTCGCCCTTGCCGGGAGCCAGCTCGCGCATGCGGTCGGCGACGGCACGCGGCATGACGTGGTTGTAGATGTCGATCTTGCGCCCGGTCATGCGAACCACTCGCCCCGGCGGAGACGGATTTGCCAGCGACGGCCGGGATCGGATCAATCCAGCCGGGAGCGCGCTGCTTGTCAAGACCGGCGGCGCGGCGATACGTGCAGGGATTTTTCAACGTCGGCAGCCGACCATTGAAGCGATGCCGCCGGACCAAAAGGCCAAAAGGGATCGGGATGGCCAAACATCGTTCGCCCAGACTCTGGTCGCGTGCCGCCAGCGCGATGCGGTAAACTGAAGCGATGACGATCCGTCTGCTGCCGCCCGTTCTGGTCAACCGCATCGCCGCCGGCGAGGTCGTCGAGCGCCCGGCAGCGGCGGTCAAGGAACTGGTCGAGAACGCGATCGACGCTGCGGCGACGCGCATCGACATCATCCTGCACGAAGGCGGCCAGGCGCTGATCGCCGTCATCGACGACGGCGGCGGCATGAGCCGCTACGAGCTGGCCCTCGCCGTCGAGCGGCATTGCACCTCGAAGCTGCCGGACGACGACCTCTTGCGCATCTCGGCCCTGGGCTTCCGCGGCGAGGCGCTGCCGTCGATCGGCGCGGTCAGCCGGATGCGCATCGTCTCGCGCCCGGCATCGGCCGAAAACGCCTGGGAGATCGCGGTCGAGGCCGGCAACAAGAGCGTGCCGGTGCCGGCGGCGCACCCGCCGGGGACGCGGGTCGAGGTCCGCGACCTGTTTTTCGCGACCCCGGCGCGGCTCAAATTCCTGAAGACCCCGCGGACCGAGCGCGATCTTGCGCTTGATGCGGTGCGGCGGCTGGCGATGGCATATCCGGGCATCGCTTTCACCGTGACCGCCGAAGACGGCCGCGTGCTGCTGCGGCTGCCGGCGGCGGCGGAACGCCGTACCCGCCTCGCCGCCCTGCTGGGGCGCGATTTCGCCGAGAATTCGATCGCGATCGACGCCGAGCGCGGCGGGTTTCGCCTGAGCGGGCTGGCCGGTCTGCCGACCCTGAACCGGGCTCTGCCGCGCGACCAGTATCTCGTCGTCAACGGGCGGCCGGTGCGCGACAAGCTCCTCGTCGGTGCGGTGCGCGGCGCCTATCAGGACGTGCTGGCGCATGACCGCCATCCGATCGTGGCTTTGTTTCTCGACGGGCCGGAGGACGAGATCGACGTCAATGTCCATCCGGCCAAGGCCGAGGTGCGGTTTCGCGATGCGGCATCGGTGCGCGGACTGATCGTCGGGGCGTTGCGTGCTGCGCTCGCCGCTGCCGGGCACCGCGCCTCGACGACGGTCGCCGCCGGGGCACTCGGTGCGTTTCGCCCCGGCGACGGCCGGCAGACGCCGGACCTGCCGCGTTTCGCCTTTCCGCCGCCATCGGCAGGCCCTTCGCTGGCTCTGGCCGAGGCCGGCAACGCCTATCTGATGCCCGGCGCCGAGCCGGCCGCGCCGATGCCGCTGCAGGACGCACCGCTCGGCAATGCCCGCGCGCAGCTGCACGGCACCTACATCCTGGCCGAGACCGCGACCGGCATCGTCCTCGTCGACCAGCACGCGGCACATGAGCGGCTCGTCTATGAGCGGATCAAGGAGGCGATGGCCGCGCACGGCGTCGCCCGCCAGACCCTGCTGCTGCCCGAGATCGTCGAGCTCGGCGAGGCGGCGGCGGCGCATCTCGCCGCCCGCGCCGCGGAGCTCGCCGAGTTCGGCCTCGTCATCGAGCCGTTCGGACCGGGAGCGGTCGTCGTGCGCGAGGTGCCGGCCCTGCTGGCCGGGCTCGATGTCGCCGCCCTGGTGCGCGACCTCGCCGACGAGCTGGCCGAATGGGGCGATGCGCTGTCGCTGAAGGAGCGGATCGAAACCGTCTGCGGCACCTTGGCCTGTCATACCAGCGTGCGCGCCGGGCGGCACCTGTCGCCGGCCGAGATGGATGCGCTGTTGCGCCAGATGGAGACGACGCCGAACAGCGGCCAATGCAATCACGGCCGGCCGACCTATGTGGCGCTCGACCTCGCCGATATCGAACGCCTGTTCGGCCGGCGTTAGCTGATTGCGGCTTATGCCGGGATCACCAACCCGTCGCCGACGTAAATGCGAAAATCCTTGATGAACCCGCCACCGGGGCTTTGCCGCGGCAGGTAGCGGAGCCCGAAGATCGGCATGGAGCGGCCGAGATCGATCACCAGATGATGCGGATGGTCAGGCTGTTCCCGGCTCCAGCCGGTATGCCAGAAATCGGCCGTCTGGCCGTTTATCGCATTCTCGGCGGAACCGTCTTCGAGGGTAGCCTCCTCGCTGTCGGCATAGGCGATTGTCCAGCCTTCATGGCGATCGGTATACCGGTTTCGTCGAGCAGGTCCAGCACCGCCACGGCGGCAAACGGCCGGCCGTCGAGTGCGGACAAGGTTTCGAGGCAGAAATGACGGCCGGCCGCCGGCGCATCAAAGGTGAATTCCTGCGCCTGCGCGCCGGGCGCGAACTCTGCCGCCAGCACCAATAAATCGGCACCGAGCCGCAGCGCCGCCGGGGGCCGGTGTCGTTGAATGAAATCGCGGTCCGGCCGCAGCTGGTCGAGGATCGGCTGTTCAAAGCCGGCGATCATCGGTCTCTCCGGCCCGAACAAATCGAATATGACGATCTCGTTCTCGCCGAGATTGAGCCAGCAGCCCGGGACGTAGGCGGTTTGCGTCGGGCCGATATCCCAGAAGCGGCCAAGGCAGCGGCCGTTCACCCATACCACCCCCTTCCTCCAGGTCCGAAGATCGAGAAACGTGTCGCCGCACCGTTCGAGGGTGACGGTCGCGCGCCAAAACGCCGGACCTTCGGCCCTGCTGCGGGAAAAAGTCAGACGCCGGAGCATCGCCTCATCAAGCGGCAGCGGGAAGATTTGCCATCCGCGCAGTTCCGCCCCGCCCAACGTTACCGGGGCGTGGATGCCCTTGCGGTCATGAATTTCGTGTCCGAAATTCACGCGGCCCATCGCCTCGACCAGGATATCGAGCCGCGCCGGTCGGGTTCGTGCCGGCAGTTCGACGGCAAATTGGCGATAGCGGCGGTCCATCGTGCCGACGAGCGTGCCGTCGAGAAAGACCAAGCTGAAATCGTGAACGGATTCAGCAGCCAATGTCGCCGCCGGGCCTTCGGAGATCGCTGTGCGATAATTGATGCAGCCGAAACCCTGATCGTAGTTTTCCATCGTGCGCGGCATGGTATCGACGATCCCGGGCGGCAAATGCTCACATAACGGAGCACGTTCGCCGGCCTCGATCTCCGGAAAGGCGATCGCCGGAAGGCGGTTCGGCGGCGTTGGTATTTCCTGGCCGGGTGGATGATATTTCTCGATCAGCCCGCGTATCCTGAAGAAATTGTTCGTCGGCCGGCCGGCTTCGTTGATCGGTGCGCCATAATCGTAGCTTGATGTATCCGGCTTGAACGGACGGTCCGCTCCCGGCCACAAACCAAAAGTCGTGCCGCCATGCGCCATGTAGATGCTGAAGGATTGTCCGGCCGCCAGCATGGCTTCGAGGTCGGCCAAGAACCGCTCGATGTTGGTCGTGTGATGGAGCGCTCCCCAGGTGTCGAACCAGCCGGTATAAAACTCGCCGCACATCAGCGGCCCCTGCGGCAGGATTTCTCGCAACGCGGCGAAGCCGGCGGCCGGATCCGAGGGGAAATTGACCATCGGAAACAGATCGTCGCGATGGCCTTGCTTGAGGCGATGTGTCGGATTGCAGGTGAACAGCGGAACCTCGATGCCCGCATCGAGAAAAGCCTGCCGCAGCTCGCCCATATAATCGGCGTCGGCGCCATAGAATCCGTATTCGTTCTCGACCTGGACCATCAGCACCGGGCCGCCGCGGGTGATCTGCAACGGCCCGAGCACGCGGCTGACTTCATGGAGGTAGCGTTTCGCCGCCGCCATGAAGCGTATATCGCGACTGCGCAATGAGATGTCGTCGTGCTTCAGCAGCCACCAGGGCAAACCGCCCATGTCCCATTCGGCGCACGAATAGGGACCGGGGCGAAGCAGCACCCACAAACCTTCGCTCTGTGCGATACGACAGAATTCGGCGATGTCGGCCTGACCCGACCAATCGAAAACGCCTTGCCGCTGTTCGACGAGGTTCCAGAACTGATAGGCGCAAACCGTGTTGAGCCCCATCGCACGCACCATTTGCAGGCGGTGCCGCCAGTATTCACATGGCACCCGGGCCGCATGAATTTCTCCGCAGCGGATCTGGAACGGGTTGCCGTCGAGCAGAAAGGCGTCTGCGCCGATCGCAAAAGTATGTCGGCCGGTCGATGACATCGGCATTCGGGTCACCTTTCGAATTCGCGGCTGGAGGCTCGGCCGCCATCGGCCGGCGAGGCCGGGTTCGCCCACGCCGCATCGTGAGCCGTTGCAGCCTGTCCGATCCGGGGATACGAGCGGGCGGCCATGACACCTCCGCGAAAGCCGGTATCGGATTGTGCCGGCGCCGCGATAGCCTATGCTGGTTCGTCGATCGCCGCAGCAGCGGAGCCCAGTCAAAGGAATGACCGGTGTGATCCGGGAAGAACCCCCCGATGGACCACCTGCGGCACATTTAGCCGCTAGCCGGGGCATGCCGTGAGCTACGCCGTCAAGGAAATCTTCTACACCCTGCAAGGCGAAGGCGCGCAGACCGGACGGCCATCGGTTTTCTGCCGCTTTGCCGGCTGTAATCTGTGGTCGGGGCGCGAGGAAGACCGTGCCCGCGCAGCCTGTACCTTTTGCGACACCGATTTCGTCGGCACCGACGGCAGCGAGGGCGGCCGCTACCCCGATGCCGAGGCGCTCGCCGACCGAATCGCCGCGCTCTGGCCTCGGCATCAGCAGGCGCGCTTTGTCGTCTGCACCGGCGGCGAGCCTTTGCTCCAGCTCGATCCGCCGCTGATCGACGCCCTGCACGCGCGCGGGTTCGAGATCGCGATCGAGACCAACGGCACGATCCCGCCGCCGCACGGGCTCGATTGGGTCTGCGTCAGCCCGAAAGCGGGCGCCGGGCTCGTCGTCGAGCAGGGCGACGAACTCAAGATCGTCGTCCCCCAGCCGGGCCTCGACCCGCTCATCTTCGCCGGCCTCGCCTTCCGCCGCTTTTCGGTCCAGCCGATGGACGGCCCCGACCGCGCCTGCAACACCGAGCTGGCGATGGCCTTCTGTCGTGCCCACCCGCAATGGCAGTTGAGCCTGCAAACCCACAAGCTGATCGGCTTTCGGTAGGAGGCCCCATGCGGCCCTCGGGACGTGCCCCCGATGCGATGCGCCCGGTCAGCCTCGAGCCGGGCGTGGCCAAATATGCCGAAGGCTCGTGCCTCGCCAAATTCGGCGACACGCATGTCCTGTGCACCGCCTCGGTCGAGGAGCGCGTGCCGCCGTTTCTGCGCAACACCGGGAGGGGCTGGGTCACCGCCGAATACGGCATGCTGCCGCGCTCGACCCATACCCGCACCGACCGCGAGGCGGCGCGCGGCCGGCAGAGTGGACGCACCCAGGAGATCCAGCGGCTGATCGGCCGCAGCCTGCGTGCGGTTACCGATCTCGGCCGGCTCGGCGAGCGCCAGATCCGCATCGATTGCGACGTCTTGCAGGCCGATGGCGGCACCCGCACCGCCGCGATCACCGGCAGCTATGTGGCGCTGCATCAGGCGCTGCAGCGTCTCGTAGCCGCCGGCTCGCTGCCCGTCCTGCCGCTCGCCGACAGCGTCGCTGCAATCTCCTGCGGGATCGTCGCCGCCGGCGCCGTGCTCGACCTCGATTACGCCGAGGATTCGCAGGCGATGACCGACGCCAATTTCGTGCTGACCGGAACCGGCGGCATCGTCGAGATCCAGGCGACTGCCGAGGGCGCCCCGTTCGACGAGGCGCGGTTTGCCGAGATGCTGCGCCTGGCCCGCGCCGGCATCGCCGATCTGACCCGGCGCCAGCGCGCCGCGCTCGGCCTGGACCCCGCCTGATGCCGCGCTGTTTCGCCGGCGACCGGCTCGTCATCGCCAGCCACAACCCCGGCAAGGTCGAGGAGATCACGGCGCTGATGGCACCCTATGCCGTCGAAATCGTCTCCGCCGGGACGCTCGGCCTCCCCGAGCCCGAGGAAACCGGCGACAGCTTCGAAGCCAACGCGGCGTTGAAAGCCAGGGCTTCGGCGGCGGCGAGCGGGCTGCCGGCGCTCGCCGACAATTCCGGCCTCGTCGTCCCGGGCTTGGGCGGGTCGCCCGGCATCTATTCCGCCCGCTGGGCCGGCCCCTCCAAGGATTTCCGCATCGCCATGGAACGCGTCCACCGCGGGCTCGGCGACCGGGACCGCGCCGCATCCTTCGTCGCCGTCCTGGCATTGGCCTCCCCGGACGGCGGCATCGCGCTGTTCCGCGGCGAAGTCGCAGGATGCCTTGTCTGGCCGCCGCGCGGGACCAGCGGCTTCGGCTACGACCCGATGTTTGTTCCCACGGGCTATACCCAGACCTTCGGCGAAATGGAGCCGGGCCGGAAGCACCGGATCAGCCACCGCGCCCGCGCCTTCGCCAAGCTCGTCGAGGCATGTTTCTCAGGTCATTGAGATGAAGCCCCCCAGCCCCCTCGCTCCGCTCGGGACCCTCTCCCACAATGCGGGAGAGGGGGAACCCGGCCGGCCGGGCGGGGTGGGTGAGGGTTGCCTCTCCGAACCGCTCGCCGTCTACATCCACTGGCCGTTCTGCCGGTCGAAATGCCCCTATTGCGATTTCAACAGCCATGTCCGCGACGGCGTCGACGCGGCGCGCTGGACCCGGGCATTGCTCGCCGATCTCGACCATCAGGCCGATCTCGCGCCGGGCCGCGCGGTCGGCTCGATCTTCTTCGGCGGCGGCACGCCCTCCCTGATGCCGCCCGAGACCGTCGCCGCCCTGCTCGACCGGGTCCGCTCCCGTTGGGCCGTCGCCGCGGATGTCGAAATCACCCTCGAAGCCAACCCGAACTCCGCCGAGGCCGGGCGGTTCCGCGCCTTTGCCGCTGCCGGGATCAACCGGCTGTCGCTCGGCATCCAGGCGCTCGACCCGTCGGCCTTGCGTTTTCTCGGCCGGGCGCACTCCCGCGCCGAGGCGATCGCCGCGATCGGGCTCGCCCGCGACGTCTTCCCGCGCTTCTCGTTCGACCTGATCTACGCCCGCCCCGGCCAGAGCCTCGCCGCCTGGCGCCAGGAGCTGGACGAGGCATTGACGCTCGCCGGCGACCATTTGTCGCTCTACCAGCTGACCATCGAGCCCGGCACCGGGTTCGCCACCCTGGCGCGCCGCGGCGATCTCGTCCCGCCCGACGAGGAAACCGCTGCAGCGCTCTTCGAGATGACACAGGACCGCCTCGCCGCGCATGGGCTGCCGGCCTACGAGGTCTCGAACCACGCCCGCCCTGGCGCCGAGTGCCGCCACAACCTGGCCTATTGGCGCTACCAGGATTACGCCGGCGTTGGTCCCGGCGCCCATGGCCGCCTGACCCGAGCCGGCGTCAAATACGCGACGCGGCAGCGCCGGACCCCGGAAGGCTGGCTTGCCGCCGTCGAAGCCGCCGGGACCGGCCTCGAAGAAACCACGCCGATCGATCCCGGCAGCGCGATCGAGGAAATGCTGATGATGGGTCTCCGCCTGACCGAGGGCGTCGGGCGCCAACGCCTTGAACGCCTCACCGGCCAAACCGTCGAGACTCTGTTCGCCCGCACCCTCCCACACTTGCTCGAAGGCGGCTTCCTCGCCCTCGACTCCGACCGCCTCGCTGCCACCGCCGCCGGCCGCGAGCGCCTAAACGCCGTCCTCGCCGCCCTCCTTGTATGACCGCTGGTATGACCGCCGGCCAGTCCCCAAGACCGATGCAGCGGCGAAACGAGAGCCGGATGCCAGGACTTCACCGTTGAAACACCGCGGCCAGTTCGAGATGCGGGCTCCAGACGAACTGGTCGACCGGCACCACGCGCTCGAGGCGGAAGCCGCCGGCGACGAGGCGGGCGGCGTCGCGCGCGAAGGTGGCCGGGTTACACGAGATCGCGACGACGGTGTCGAGCCCTGAGGCGGCAAGCGCCACGGCCTGCCGCAGGGCGCCGGTGCGCGGTGGATCGAATACCGCCGCGGCGTAGGCGGCGAGCGCTTCGGGCGGCAGCGGGTCGCGCGCGAGATCGCGGCGCTCGACGGTGATCCCTCGCATTCCGGCGGCGCGGGCGAGGGCCGCGGCGGCGTGCGCGTCGCCTTCAACCGCGTGCACCGGCCCGGCGCCCGCCAAGGCAAAGGCAAAAACGCCGAGGCCGGCGAACAGATCGAGCGCCGGCCGCCGGGCGCCGATGCCGGCGAGGGTTTCGGCGACGAGAATGCTTTCCGCCGCGGTGCTCGCCTGCACAAAGGCACCGGGCGGAAACGGCACGGCGACGCCGGACAGCAGCAGGCGCACCGGGCGGTGCTCGACCACCGGGATCTCGCCGTCCGGCGACCGCCAGACGATGCGGGCAAGGTCGGATTCCCCGGCGAGCCCGGCCAGCGCTTCGAGGGCGCCGAGCACGGGCGGCTCGGGCGCTTCGATCAGGAGATCGAGGCCGCTGTCGGTGCGGGTCAGCGTGGCCTCGGCCGTCGCGCCCGGCGCCAGCAGCTCGGGGATGAGACGCCGCAGCCCGGCGACGAGCAAGAACAGCGCGGGTTCCAGCACCGGGCATTCCCGAATGTCGACGAGATCGTGCCGGAACCGCTCGCGGAATCCGACACGCGCGGGTTGCCGCGAATGGCGCGGGCGTGCCAGGCCGAGCCGCGCGCGGCGGCGCGCTGGCGGAACGGTCCGCAGCGGTGCGATGAGGCCAGGATCGATGCCCACCCGTTTCAGGGCGGCGCCGAGTGCTGCGACTTTGACCGTGCGGTAGAGCGCCGGATCGAGATGCTGCAGGGCGCAACCACCGCAACGGCCGAAATGCGGGCAGCGCGGCGCGGCGCGGCCGGGGCCGGCGGCGATCCGCTCGACGGCACGGCCTTCGCGCCCGCCGCTGCGGCGAGCGCCGAGCCAGGCGCGGACCCGATCGCCGGTCACCGTGAACGGCAGGAAGACCGGCGCGCCCCGCCAATATGCGATGCCGTCTCCGGCAGCGCCGACATGTTCGACGGACAGCTCGACGAGCTCGTCCCCGCGCCCAGGCATCCTCATTGGATCTTTCACCTCCGGGCCGTGGTCTCGAGCGGGGAGGAAATGAGCTCGGGACCTCTATAAAAAGGTCGGGCGCGGGTTGATGCCAGGTTGCGTGTGGGGTGCAGAGCCGGCAATGTACCGATGGGTTTATTGGAGCGGAGTCACGCTCTTCGTCGTGTGGACCGTGTTTTCTGCCTACAGCGCGCTGAAAGGGCTGTAGCGTCACTTGTCAGTTGGCGGGCGTGACCTCCGGCCGGCCCAGACGCTTTCGTATGCTTCGCCGCCAGCGTGCGAGGTGGCGGTGGCGATGGTTCCAGGCCGCCTGGCGGATGACCTCCAGCGTTCCAGGATCAGCCATGAACGGCGCGATGTCGTCGAGCGCGGGCGGCCGCTGCGCGCTATCGTACATCACCGCCATCCCCGATGGCGTGCCCAGCAGCAGGTCCCAGGCGAGCCCCGATTTCGCGGCGATCTGCGCGAGCCCCGAGTGCAGAGCGAAGGTCTGCACGTCGTGGAACAGATAGATGCAGTCCGGTGCGGTGTGGGACCGCACCGCGTCGAAATCGATCTCTACCTGTTCTGCCGAGTGATAACCGTCGATCAGCACGCAATCGATCGGCGCGAGTTCGCGCTCCCGCACGATCGCTGTAACATCGGCTGGTGAAACGCCGTTGACGGCACATGCCGACAGACCCTCCTCGGCGGCGACGCGATTGGTGAAATCGATCCCTTCGAGCGAATTCGCGTCGAAGCCGGCATCGATTGCAACCACCCTTGCGGATGGGTTGAGGAGCGCGAGGGCGAAGGTGCTCCAGCCCGAGGAATTGCCGATCACGAAGATCCGCCGGGGGCGAAAGCGCTCGAACAGGCATTCGAGGAAATAGATCTCCTGAAGCGCGATGCCGAGCCCGTTGGTCAGGCTCTTGCCGTCCTTGATGAACCAGGTGAAAGGCGCGGCGGAGAAGTTGCCGAAATGGCTCGGATTGAGGCCAGTCGAGATCTGGATGCCGCGGCTTTCGTAGAGGCGGGTCAATCGCGCGAGGATCGGCATTTCACCCCCTTTTTGATGCCGCGGCGTCGAGCAATGCGGGCGGCCGAGGCGGCATCGGAACCTCCTGCCGAAATCTCCTGCCGCCGATGCCTGAGCGGGCTATGATGGCGCGATCGGACATATCAGCGAACGGGCCTATCCTGATGAGCGACATCCAGCATTATATCGGCGGCAAGCCGGTCGATGGAACGAGCGGACGCGGGGGCGACGTCTACAATCCGGCGACCGGCGAGAAGATCCGCCGGGTCGCTTTTGCGGATGCCGGCGAGATCGATCGGGCGGTACGGGCCGCGGCCGCGGCCTTGCCGGGCTGGGCGGCGACGCCGCCGCTGACCCGCGCGCGCATCCTGTTCAAATTTCTTGAGCTGCTGCATCGCGACCGCGATGCGCTGGCACGGGTGATCTCGGAGGAGCACGGCAAGATCTTTTCCGACGCCCAAGGCGAGATCGACCGCGGTGCCGAGGTCGTCGAATTCGCCTGCGGCATCCCGCATCTGCTGAAGGGCGAGTTCACCGAGCAGGTCGGGCGCGGCATCGACAGCTGGTCGGTGCGCCAGCCTTTGGGCGTGTGCGCCGGCATCACGCCGTTCAACTTTCCGGCGATGGTGCCGATGTGGATGTTTCCGATGGCGCTCGCCTGCGGCAACAGCTTTGTGCTGAAGCCGTCGGAGCGCGATCCCTCGGCCGGCATCCGCATCGCCGAACTCCTCAGCGAGGCCGGGTTGCCGGCCGGCGTCTTCAACGTCGTCAACGGCGACAAGGTGGCGGTCGACGCGATCCTGCAGCATCCGGGGATCGCCGCGGTCAGCTTTGTCGGCTCGACCGCGATCGCCGAATACATCTATGCGAATGCCGCGGCGAGCGGCAAGCGGGTGCAGGCGCTGGGCGGCGCCAAGAACCACATGGTGGTGCTGCCCGACGCCGATCTCGACCAGGCGACCGACGCCTTGATGGGGGCGGCCTATGGTGCTGCGGGCGAGCGCTGCATGGCGATATCGGTCGCGGTTGCGGTCGGCGGGATCGGCGACAAATTGCTCGACAAGCTGGTGCCGCGGGTGCGGGCGCTGAAGATCGGGCCCGGCACCGACCCCGAAGCGGAGATGGGGCCGCTCGTCACCCGCCAGCATCTCGACAAGGTCAGCGCCTACATCGATCTCGGCGTCAAGGAAGGGGCGAAGCTCGTCGTCGATGGCCGCGGCCTCAGATTGCAGGGCTACGAGAACGGCTTTTTCCTTGGCGGCTGCGTGTTCGACGAGGTCAAGCCCGAGATGCGCATCTACCAGGAGGAGATTTTCGGGCCGGTGCTGGCGGTCGTGCGCAGCCCCGATTTCGAGCATGCCGCCAAGCTCGCCAGCGACCACGAATACGGCAACGGCGTCGCGATCTTCACCCGCGACGGCGACGCCGCGCGCGAATTCGCCAACCGCGTCCAGATCGGCATGGTCGGCATCAACTTGCCGATCCCGGTGCCGATGGCGTTTCACAGCTTCGGCGGCTGGAAACGCTCGCTGTTCGGCGACACGGCGGTGTACGGCCCCGAAGGCGTGCACTTCTATACCCGCCTCAAGACGATGACCGCGCGCTGGCCGACCGGCATCCGCGCCGGCGCCGAATACGTCATGCCGACCATGCGCTAGGAGACCGCCATCACGTAAGCCGCCGCTGTGCGCCCCTCGGCTCTCCATAAGGGCGCGCGGCACGGAGACCACCTGCGTTCTCAGCAAGCGCAAGGGGAAAGCGAACCTGAAATCGCAAAGCCGATGGCACCTCACGCCGATAAAAAAACCCGCACTCGCGGTGAAAAATTTGTGACAGACTTCGGGGGTGCCGCGGCAGCGCGGGCGCTGCCCCGAGAGGGAGAAACCGATGCAACTAATGTACTTCACCGAGCAACCGATGTCGGCCTATCCGGCCCAGGAGGGGCTGGATTTCGGGGCCACGGCGCTGATGTTCTCCAACAAGCACTACGATCCGGTCGCCGGCAGCCGGCTCTATAACGAATATCTCGAGGACTACATCTATGCCGAAGAGATGGGCATCGACGGCTTCATGCTGAACGAGCACCACAACGCGCCGTTCTGCATGCAGGCCAAGTGCAACATCTTTGCCGCGATCCTCGCCGCGGTGACCAAGAACGCGAAGATCATCCTGCTCGGCAACCCGTTGCCGTTGGCCGAGAACCCGGTGCGGTTGGCCGAAGAGCTGTCGATGATCGACATGATCTCGAAGGGCCGGCTGGTCTCGGGCTTTGTCCGCGGCGGCGGCCAGGAGCAGCTCGCCGCCGGCGTCAGCCCGGCCTACAACCGCGAGCGCTTTGAGGAGGCCCACGACCTGATCGTCGCCGCCTGGACGCGGCAGGGGCCGTTCCGCTGGGAGGGCACGCATTACCAGCACCGGGTCGTCAACCCGTGGGCGGTGCCGCTGCAAAAGCCGCATCCGCGGGTGTGGATCCCCGGCGTCATCAGCAAGGAGACGATCATCTGGGCGGCGCAGCACGGCTATCCCTATATCGCGCTCAATACGCCGATCGATCGGACCAGGCAGATCTGGCAGATCTACGATAGCGTGGCGGCAGAAGCCGGCTTTACGCCCGGACCCGACTATCACGGGCTGCTGAAGCAGATCCACGTCGCCGAGACCGAGGAAAAGGCGATCGAAAATGCTCGTCAATTCCAGTGGATGCAGGGCGAATTCACCGGCCTCGCGCATCCGGTGTGGAGCACGCCTTCGGGTTACAGCAGCCCGGACAACCGCCGCGCCTTTGTCGAATTCGCCACCGGCCGGTCGAAAAATCCGCGCTATCGCCCGGCGCTGGAAAAACAGCTCGAAGAATTGATGATCATCGCCGGCACGCCGAAGCAGGTGATCGCCAAGTTGCGCATCCTGCTCGAAGAGACGCGGCCCGGCATTCTCGGCATCTGGGGCAATGACGGCACCGTCACGCACCAGGATGCGAAAACCTGCATCCGCCTGCTCGGGCAGGAGGTGTTCCCGGCGGTGCGCGAAATGGCCAAGGAATTCGACCTGAAGAGCCCGTTCGAGACCAACCAGCCGGTCAGCATCGACTACATGAACGGCGCCACGGAGCCGGTCCGGGCCGCCGCCGAATAGCGGGATCGGATGGGCCGGTCCGGGCGTGCGGCGAGGCTCGCATGTCGGGACCGGCCGCCGCCCGGCCGCCTGACGAAGACCTGCCGAGAGGATCGCCTGCGTTCGGATCTAACCCATCTCGCCGAAAAAGCTGGCAACTTCGACCATGCGGTTCGAGAAGCCCCATTCGTTGTCGTACCAGGCGAGGACCCGGACAAAGCGTCCATCGAGAACCTGAGTTCTGGGTCACGTCGAACGTCGAGCTGTGCGGGTCGTGGTTGAAATCGACCGAGACCGTCGGCGCCTTGTTGATGCCGACGATGCCCTTCAGCCGGTTCGACTTCGCGGCGTCTTCCATCAGCCCGTTGACCTCGTCCGACGAGGTTTCGCGGGCCGCGTCGAATTTGAAGTCGATCAGCGAGACGTTGGCGGTCGGCACCCGGATCGCGGTGCCGTCGAGCTTGCCCTTCAATGCCGGCAACACCAGCCCCACTGCCCGCGCGGCACCGGTCGAGGTCGGGATCAGCGCCAATGCCGCGGCGCGCGCGCGCCGCAGATCGGAGTGCAATGTGTCCTGCAGGCTCTGGTCGCCGGTGTAGGAATGGATCGTCGTCATATAGCCGCGCTCGATGCCGATGCCCTGATGCAGGACATAGGCGACCGGGGCGAGGCAGTTGGTCGTGCACGACCCGTTCGAGATGATCTCGTGCGCGGGTCTCAGCTCGTCATGGTTGACGCCCAGCACCACGGTCATGTCGACGCCGTCGGCGGGGGCCGAGATGATGACGCGCCTGGCGCCGGCTTCGAGGTGCTTGGCGGCGGCCTCGCGCCTGGTAAAGATGCCGGTGCATTCGAGCGCAACATCGACGCCGAGCCTGCGCCACGGCAGTTTCGCCGGGTCGCGCTCGGCGGTCACCGCGATCTTGCCGCGGCCGATATCCATCCAGCCCTCGCCGGTCGTGATCTCGCCGGGAAACCGGCCATGGATGCTGTCATAGCGCAACAGATGCGCGTTGGTCTCGACACTGCCCGAGATCGTTGATGCCGACGATTTCGATGTCCTCGCGCCGGCTCTCATGAGCCGCGCGCAGGACCAGCCGGCCGATGCGGCCAAAGCCGTTGATCGCTACCCGTACCGTCATGGCTCGCTCCTCCCACAGGCTTTCGCCAATCTTTCGCCAATTTATAGAAGCGAGCGGGCGGCCTCCACAACCCTCTCGGGGGTAATGCCGAAATGCGCGAAAACCGCTTCGCCGGGCGCCGAGGCGCCATAGCCGTGCATGCCGACAAACGCGCCGTGCTCCCCGAGCCAGCGGTGCCAGCCGAATTCGACCGCGGCCTCGACCGCGACCCTGGGGGCAGTGCCGAGAACCGCGTCGCGGTATTCCCCCGGCTCGCGCTCGAACAATTCCCAGCACGGCATCGAGACGATTGCGGCGCGAATGCCGTCCTTGGCGAGCGCCTCGCGCGCCATCATCGCGATCGAGACCTCGGAGCCGGTGGCGAGCAGGGTCACCTGGCGGGCGCCTTCGGCTTCGGCCAAGACGTAGGCGCCGCGTGCCGAGCGGTTTTCCGCTGACGGCTCGCCGCGCAGCAGCGGCAATGCCTGGCGGGTCAGGGCGAGCACCGACGGGCCGTCGCGGCGATGCAGGGCGAGCGCCCAGCATTCGGCAGTCTCGACCGCGTCGGCCGGGCGATAGACATGGAGGCCCGGCATCGCCCGCAACGCCGCCACATGCTCGACCGGCTGGTGGGTCGGGCCGTCCTCGCCGAGCCCGATCGAATCATGGGTCATCACATAGACGACGCCGAGCCCCATGAATGCCGACAGCCGGATCGACGGGCGGCAGTAATCGGTAAAGCAGAGAAACGTCCCGCCATAGGGAATGAGCCCGCCATGCGCGGCGATGCCGTTCATCGCCGCCGCCATGCCGTGCTCGCGCACCCCGTAATGGATGTAGCGGCCCGAATAGTCGCCGGGCCGGATTTCTTTCAGGTCCTTGGCCTTGGTATTGTTCGACGGGGTGAGGTCGGCCGAGCCGCCGACCAGCTCGGGCACGATGCGGGTCAGGGTGTCGAGCACCGTGCCCGAGGCCTGGCGCGTCGCGATCCTGGCGTCGGCCTTGCGGAAGCCGTCGCAGATTTCGGCAATGGCGGCATCGACGCCGGGCGGCAGCTCGCGGCGCTGGCGGCGCAGGAATTCGGCCCGCTGTTCGGTCGGCAGGGCTTGGAGCCGCGCCTCCCATGCCCGGCGAACCGCAACGCCGCGCGTGCCGGCCTCATGCCATGCCGTGCGGATGTCTTCCGGGATCACGAAAGGCGGGTAATTCCAGCCGAGCCGTTCGCGCGCTCCCTGGATCTCCGCGGCGCCGAGCGGCGCGCCGTGCGCGGCGGCGGTGCCGGCCTTGGTCGGCGCGCCAAAGGCGATCACGGTGCGGCAGGCGATCAGGCTCGGCCGGTCGCTCTCGTGCGCGCGTTCGATCGCCGCGGCGACCGCGTCGGTGTCGTGGCCGTCGATCCGCTCGGCATTCCAGCCATGGGCGCGGAAGCGCAGCACCTGGTCGTCGGAGACGGCGAGATCGGTCGGCCCGTCGATCGAGATCGAATTGTCGTCGTAGAGCACGATCAGCTTGGCGAGCCGCAAATGTCCGGCGAGCGACAATGCCTCGTGGCTGATCCCCTCCATCAGGCAGCCGTCGCCGCAGAACACATAGGTGTGGTGATCGACGACCGCCGCGCCGAATTCGGCCGCCAGCATGCGCTCGGCGAGCGCCATGCCGACCGCATTGCCGAGCCCCTGGCCGAGCGGCCCGGTCGTGACCTCGATGCCGCTCGCGTGGCCGCGCTCGGGATGGCCGGCGGTGCGGCTGCCGAGCTGGCGGAAACGCTCGAGCTCGGCCATCGTCATGTCGGGATAGCCGGTCAGGTGCAGGAGGCCGTAGAGCAGCATCGAGCCGTGCCCGTTCGACAATACGAAGCGGTCGCGGTCGGGCCAGTCCGGCATTTGCGGGTCGTAGCGCAGGTATTTCGCGAACAGCACGGCGGCGATGTCGGCCATGCCCATCGGCATGCCGGGATGGCCGGATTTCGCCTTTTCGACGGCGTCCATCGCGAGCGCTCGCAGCGCATCGGCCATGTGGCGGAGCTTCGGGTCGCGCGGCGCGGGCAGCGGTGGGGCAATATCGTTCATATGCTCAAGATAGCGGCTCGCCCGATTAGGGCAAGAGTTGGCCGACCCGCTGAGCCGCACCAAATCGGCAACCTCAGCT
Source organism: uncultured Alphaproteobacteria bacterium (assembly GCA_963814865.1). GTDB lineage: Bacteria > Pseudomonadota > Alphaproteobacteria > ATCC43930 > CGMCC-115725 > AP-15. Next base: position 815,614 of record CAWFEN010000014.1, read on the forward strand.
TGGGCGATGCGCTCCTGTTACCCTGTTTTTGCAGGGATTTTATCAGGCAGCCCTCTCGCTTTGGTTGAAGAGGCAGGCTCGGCGTGCGTCGCCCGCCGCAGCCCCCGGTGTGAAGCCGCGCCCTTGAAATCGACCCCGTTGGCGTCGCAAACGCCGAGCCGCCTCCCAGGATGCGCGTGACGGAGTGTCATTCGGAATGCCTCGCCGGTAACCGCGATGATGAACTTGCCACCCGATTGCGGCTATTCTCTGGGCGCGGTTACGCCGCGCCCAGGCTAGAGCCACCGGTTCGTTGGGAGCACAGCAAGCGCAGGGCGGAAAAGCGCAGCGCATTCCGCCCTCCCACCGTCGCCGGTTGGCGCTCTGTGCCTGATCGCTTCATAGCCGGCGGGGGTGTGTCGCCGAACGCCAGCAACCACGCGGAGACGCTGGCACGGACACACCGAAAATTACGCAGACGCGTGTTGCCTCGCGCCGGAGGAGCAGAAAGCCATGATTATCGAGAGGCTGAAATCAGGTGTGATCACCGTTGGTGACGGACGCGGCTTCGTCGTCGAGAGTGCGGGCGAGCGCCTCGTCATCACGGCCGCGCACTGCCTGCCGTCCCTCCCGCCGGCCCTGCCCTCTTTCGGGCTCGAGGCGCGCACCTACGGCCCGCTCCTCGCCTGCCGTGGGGAGCAGCCCCGCGTGTGGGCGGTGTGTCGCTTCGTCGATCCGATCGCCGACATCGCGGTGCTCGGTTCGCCCGACGATCCACACGCCGATGATTACAAAGCGCTGATGGGGACGGCGACGGCGCTGCCGTTCGGCAATCCCGTCCGGCACCCGGTGAATTTCTGGGCACCGGCCCGGCTGCTGTCGCTCGACGGCCGGTGGTTCTCCTGCACCATCCGCCACTACGGCGGGCCGCTGTGGATCACCCACGCCGCCGAGCGCGTCCTCGTCGGGATGTCGGGCTCGCCGATCGTCGCGGAGGCCGGGACGGCGATCGGGGTCGTGTGCACCACCACGTCGCCCAGGGAGGGCGGTCCTAACGCGCGCCTCTCCGACAACCTGCCGGGATGGCTGCTCCGCGACACCCTCTAGGCAGCCCGCCCGTCGCTGTTTTCGCGGCTGGATAGCCTGCCCCGGCGCAGGCCGGGGGCTGGCCTGCACGCTCCCCCGGCAACGCTTCACGAACGGCCTCACGGCCGCCCGCGCATGAATCGGGGCCGATGTGGAATGATTATCTCTCTTGCTGTCTAGCCCGAAGTTTTCATTACGGAAACGCGCAAGCGCCTGATCCGACTCACAAAAGTCGGCTGATGGTGGTCTCGTACTGACTGCGTCGCGAGGCTGACGCCGAGCAATTCGGCGGCGCGGGCCTGGAGAGGTGTCGGCTTGGTCGGCAGTTCGAAGCGGTATTTCGGATTGCTGCGTCGATGTTACTTACAGCGCCCGAATTCAAGATCGACCGAAGAAAATTCGTGCGCCTGCCCCGGCTCTCCGAAGCGCCGTGTGTCGGCGATGGGCGTGGCGGGATCGGGGCGGAGGAGGATTGTCTCGGGCAGGGGGCTTCGATACGCTGGGCCTCGGCATATCGCAGGAGAGCCTGACATGGCGATCATCGTTGGCCAGGGCGACTATCAATACGAAATCAAGGAAAACTGGGCGAAGCTGCCCGATGGCTGGTCGTTCAAGGAGGTGGCGGCGGTCGGGGTCGACAGCAACGACAATGTTTACGCCTTCGGCCGCGGCGAGCATCCGATCATGGTGTTCGACCGCCACGGAAATTTCCTGCGCTCATGGGGCGAGGGCCAGTATCCGCGCGCGCACGGCGTCCATATGGGGCCGGACGATTCGATCTACCTGACCGACGATGGCGGCCATTTCGTGCGCAAATGCTCGCTCGACGGAAAAGTGCTGCTGGAACTCGGGGTGCCCGGCACGCCGGCGCCCTATCTGAGCGGCGAGCCGTTCAACCGCTGCACCCACACGGCGCTCTCGCCGAAGGGCGAGATCTACGTCTCGGACGGTTACGGCAACGCCCGGGTGCACAAATATTCGCCCGACGGCAAATTGCTGCTGTCGTGGGGCGAGCCCGGCAGCGATCCCGGCCAGTTCAACCTCGTCCACAACATCTGCACCGACGCCGATGGCTGGGTCTATGTCGCCGACCGCGAGAACCATCGCGTCCAGGTGTTCGACGGCAACGGCAAGTATGAGACGCAGTGGAACAATTTGCACCGGCCGTGCGGGCTCTACATGCCCTACACGCATCACCCGGTCTGCTATATCGGCGAGCTTTCGGTCAACCGCCTCAACGCCAATCTCGGGCCCCGCGTCAGCATCGTCGACAATCAGGGCAAGCTGCTGTCGCGCATCGGCGATCCGTTCGCCGGGACGGCGCCGACCGCGTTTATCGGGCCGCACGGCCTCGCTGTCGACCGGCACGGCGACCTCTATGTCGGCGAGGTGTGCTGGACCTTGTGGCCGGGGCTGTTCCCGGGCCAGCCGCATCCGGCGGGGCTGCGGGCCTTGCAGAAATACGAACGCGTGCACTGACTGACACTCGTCATTCCCGCGCAAGCGGGAACCCAGGAGGAAAGGACCGGAACGGTCGCCCCTGGACCCCCGCTTCTGCGGGGGCGACGACCAGCAAAGGAGAGAAACATGGCGATCATCGTCGGCGACGGCGACTATAAATACCGGATCATCGAGGACTGGGCGAAACTGCCCGATGGCTGGTCGTTCAAGGAGGTCGGCGCCGTCGGGGTCGACGCCAGCGACAACGTCTATGTGTTCAACCGCGGCGAGCATCCGGTCATGGTGTTCGACCGCCACGGAAATTTCCTGCGCTCATGGGGCGAGGGCCAATACCCGCGCGCGCACGGCGTCCATATGGGGCCGGACGATTCGATCTACCTGACCGACGACGGCGGCCATTTTGTGCGTAAATGCTCGCTCGACGGCAAGGTCCTGATGGAGCTCGGCGTGCCCGGCAAGCCGGCGCCCTATATGAGCGGCGAGCCGTTCCACCGCTGCACCCATACGGCCCTCTCGCCGAAAGGCGAAATTTACGTTTCCGACGGCTACGGCAACGCCAAGGTGCATAAATATTCGCCCGACGGCAAATTGCTGAATTCGTGGGGCGGCCCCGGCACCAACCCCGGCGAGTTCAACATCGTGCACAATATCTGCACCGATGCCGATGGCTGGGTCTACGTCGCCGACCGCGAGAACCATCGCGTCCAGGTGTTCGACGGCAACGGCAAGTACGAGGCGCAGTGGAACAATTTGCACCGGCCGTGCGGGCTCTACATGGACTACACCCGCCATCCGGTCGCCTATATCGGCGAGCTCGGCCCGGTGCAGCCGGTCAACCGCAACAGCCCGAACCTCGGGCCGCGGGTCAGCATCGTCGACAACCAGGGCAAGCTGTTGTCGCGGTTCGGCGACATGCATGCCGGCACGGCGCCGACCGCGTTTCTCGGGCCGCACGGGCTGAGCGTCGACAGCCATGGCGACCTCTATGTCGGCGAGGTGTCGTGGACGCAGTGGCCGCAATTCTACCCGGACACGCCGCGGCCGGACTACATCCGCTCCTTGCAGAAATACGAGCGGGTGCGCTGACGGCGGCGTCGAAGCGGCATCGATGAGCCGGCTCGGCGAAGCGCTCGAGCGGCTCGAACGGGCCGTGGCCCGGCTCGAGGCTGCCTGCGGCAGCGGCGGCGAGGCCGAGGCGGTCCGGCGGATTGCCGCGGGCGAGGACGAGAACCGGCGGCTGCGCGCGGCCGCCGCGGAGATCGCCGCCCGCGTCGATGGCGCCCTCGCCCGGGTCGGCCGGGCGCTCGGCGGGGAGGGCTGAGATGGGTCAGGTCGCGGTGACGGTCAACAATCGCCCGTTCACGATCACCTGCGACGACGGGCAGGAGCCCCGCATCCGCCGCCTCGCCCAATATGTCGACGCCCGGGTCGGCGAATTCGTCAAGGGCATCGGGCAGGTCGGCGAGGCTCGGCTGCTGCTGCTCGCCGCCCTCGTCATCGCCGACGAATTGTCCGATGCGAACGAGGCGCTGCAGCAGGAGCGCAGCCAGGCGCGGGCGGCCGAAACCGAGGCCGCCGCCGCCGACGATGCCGCTGCCGGCACTGTCCACGGCATCGCCCAGCGGATCGAGGCACTTGCGGCGCGGCTGGAGAGCCCCTAGCTTTGCCGCTGCGGGATGGGGCTGCGCGGTGCGTCAGGCCGCATGTTACCCCGGGGCCGATACCTACCTCATGGGTGCTGTCCCTGCCGCGGTCGTGGCCGCGGCACATGGCGCCCACCTGCTATGGCGGGCCACGGTGGGATTGCCGGCCAACGGCCGAGGCGGCTCCATCCCGCAGCTTTGATCCTTGATCCCGGAGGGGCAGCCTTGATCGTGGAGCCCGGCGAATGATGCGGCCGTCGTGAAGATCCTGCTGTGCGGGGACGTCGTCGGGCGGGCCGGACGCGAGGCCGTCAAGAGCCATGTGCCGGGGCTGCGGCGCGATCTCGCCCTCGATCTCGTCGTGGTCAATGCGGAAAACGCGGCGCGCGGGTTCGGCGTGACCGAGCGCATCTGCGGCGAGCTCTACGATTGCGGCGTCGACATCCTGACCACCGGCAACCATGTCTGGGACCAGAAGGAGATCATCCCCTATATCGCGCGCGATCCGTGCCTGCTGCGCCCGGCCAATTTCCCGAAGGACACGCCCGGCGCCGGCTGGCGGCTGCATCGGCTCGCGGATGGACGCGGCGCGCTGGTGATCAATCTGATGGGCCGGCTGTTCATGGACGCGCTCGACGACCCGTTCGCCCGGCTCGACGAGATCCTCGCCGATCATCCGCTCGGTGCTGGGGTGGCGGCGATCGTCGTCGATTTCCACGCCGAAGCGTCGAGCGAAAAGATGGCGCTCGGCCATTTCGCCGACGGCCGGGTCTCGGCGGTGTTCGGGACCCATTGCCACGTGCCGACCGCGGATGCGCAGATCCTGCCGGGCGGCACCGCCTACCAGACCGACGCCGGCATGTGCGGCGATTACAATTCGGTGATCGGCATGCAGAAGGACCCGGCGGTGCGGCGTTTCGTGCGCAAAATGCCGGGCGAGCGCCCGCAGCCGGCCGAAGGCGAGCCGACCCTGTGCGGCATTCTGCTCGAAACCGACGATTCGACCGGGCTCGCTGGTGCGGTCGAGCCGGTGCGGATCGGCGGCCGGCTGATGCCGCATCTGCCATTGCGCTGAGCGCCGACCGGGGGCGGTCTCGCCGCGTCGCAACGCCCTGCCGGGGCTGTCGCCGTCGCGCCGGGCGCGGTCGGAGATGCCGCAATGCTGCCATATTGGACGGTTAGCCCGACGGTTGGTGCCTGCCGGGCGAACCTGACCTCGACGCCGGCAGGGAGCCGCGGAGATCGATGTCTGGCCATTCGCAATTCAAAAACATCATGTACCGGAAGGGTGCGCAGGACAAAAAGCGCGCCAAGGTCTTTACCAAGATCATCCGGGAGCTGACCACCGCCGCCCGCACCGGGATGCCCGATCCGGCGGCGAACCCGCGGCTGCGGGCGGCCGTCCTCGCCGCCCGCCTGGCCAACATGCCAAAGGACACGGTCGAGCGCGCGATCAGGCGCGGCGCCGGCGGCGAAGCCGATTCGGCCTATGACGAGGTGCGCTACGAAGGCTATGGGCCGGGCGGCGTCGCCATCATCGTCGAGGCGCTGACCGACAACCGCAACCGCACTGCGAGCGAGGTCCGCGCCGCCTTTACCAAGGCCGGCGGCGCGCTCGGCGAGACCAACAGCGTCAGCTTCATGTTCGAGCGGGTCGGCGAGATCGTCTATCCGGCGGCGGCGGCCGACGCCGAAGCGATGTTCGAGGCGGCGATCGAGGCCGGCGCCGACGACCTCGAAAGCGATGCCGAGCAGCATCTGGTCAGCTGCGCCTCGGAAAACCTGAACGCGGTGCGCGACGCGCTCGAAGAGCGCTTTGGCCCGGCCGGCTCGGCCCGGCTCGTCTGGCGCCCGAAAACGACGGCGCCGATCGGCGAGGACGAAGCGGCGACAGTGTTCAAGCTGCTCGAGACGCTCGATGACAGCGACGACGTGCAGAACGTCTACGCCAATTTCGAAGTGGCCGAGGACGTGTTGGCCCGGCTCGGCGCCTGATCCGGGCGCCGGCGGCACGGAACCCGCGATGCGTGTTTTGGGGCTCGATCCCGGGCTTCGTCATACCGGTTGGGGAGTGATCGACATTGCCGGCAGCCATCTCGCCCATGTCGCCGACGGGGTGGTGCACGCCGCCGCCGACCAGCCTCTGGCGGCCCGGCTCGTCTCGCTGTTCCGGCAGATCACCGAAATCGTCGAGCGCTTTCGCCCGGACGAGGCGGCGGTCGAAGAGAGCTTTGTCAACCGCAATGCGGCCTCGACCCTGAAGCTCGGCGTCGCCCGCGGCGTGGTGCTGCTGGCCCCGGCCGAGCGCGGCCTGCCGGTCGCCGAATATTCGGCGAACCTGATAAAAAAGGCGGTGGTCGGCGCCGGCCATGCCGAAAAGGCGCAGGTGCAGATGATGGTGCGCCACATCCTGCCCGGCTGCGCGCCCGGCGCGGCCGATGCCGCCGATGCGCTGGCGGTGGCGATCTGCCACGCTCACCATGCTCAGACGCGGCGTTTGTGGCGAGTACCGTCATGATCGCCAAGCTCGCCGGCATCGTCGACCAGGTCGACGCGGAGGCGCTGGTCGTCGATGTCGGCGGCGTCGGCTATCTGGCCTTCTGCTCGACTCGGACGCTCGGCCTGCTGCCGCCGGCCGGCGCGCCGGTGCGCCTCTTGATCGAGACGCATGTGCGCGAGGACCACATCCACCTTTACGGCTTTGCCGATGCGGCCGAGCGCGACTGGTTTCGCCTGCTGACGACGGTGCAGGGGGTCGGTGCGAAGCTCGCCCTCGCCATCCTGTCGGCGGTGGCGCCCGAGGCGCTCGCTCTCGCCATCCTGGCCCAGGACAGGGTGGCGCTGACCCGCGCCGACGGCGTCGGGCCGAGGCTCGCCGCGCGCATCGTCAACGAGTTGCGCGACAAGGCCGGCGGTCTTGCGGCCCCGGCGCCCGTTATGGCATCGGCGCCGGCCGCCGCGGCCGGTGTGATCGGCGATGCCGTGGCCGCGCTCGAAGGCCTCAATATTCCGCGCTCCGAGGCTTACGGCGCCGTCGCGGCGGCGGCGCGCCGGCTCGGCGAGGGAGTGGCGCTCGAGGCGCTGATCAAGGCCGGGCTGCAGGAGCTCGCGCAGGGAGCCGTGCGGTGAGCGAGGCCGCCCCGCGCATCGTCGACCCGACCCGTACCGAGCCCGATGCGGCCGAGGCGTCGCTGCGCCCTCTGACGCTTGCCGAATTCGTCGGCCAGCGCCGGCTGCGCGACAATCTGCGCGTCTTCATCGAAGCGGCGCGGGGCCGGCGCGAAGCCCTCGACCATGTCCTGTTCTCGGGACCGCCGGGGCTCGGCAAGACGACGTTGGCGCAGATCGTCGCGCGCGAAATGGCGGTCGGCTTTCGCGCCACCTCGGGACCGGTGATCCAGCGCGCCGGCGACCTCGCCGCGCTCCTGACCAATCTGCAGCCGCGCGACGTGCTGTTCATCGACGAGATCCACCGCCTGGCGCCGTCGGTCGAGGAGATCCTCTATCCGGCGATGGAGGATTTTCAGCTCGACCTGATCATCGGCGAAGGGCCGGCGGCGCGCTCGATCCGCATCGATCTGCCGCCGTTCACCCTGATCGGCGCGACGACCCGCTCGGGGCTGATCACCCGGCCGCTGCGCGAGCGCTTCGGCATCCCGCTGCGCCTCTTGTTCTACGAGCCGGCCGAGCTCGAGACGATCGTCGGCCGCGGCGCCCGCGTGCTGGGTTTCGATCTCCTGCCCGACGGTGCGGTCGAGATCGCCCGCCGCGCCCGCGGCACCCCGCGCGTGGCGATGCGCCTGCTGCGCCGGATCCGCGACTTTGCCGCGGTCGAGGGGCTGGCGGGGGTCGGCGCGGCCGCCGCCGATGCGGCCCTGCTGCGGCTCGAGGTCGACGGGCGCGGCCTCGACGGCCTCGACCGGCGCTACCTGCGCTGCATCGCCGAGAGCTATGGCGGCGGCCCGGTCGGGGTCGAGACGATGGCCGCCGCCCTTGGCGACGAGCGCGACGTGATCGAAGAGGTGATTGAGCCATTTTTAATTCAGGAAGGCTTTGTGCAGCGCACGCCGCGCGGCCGGTTGCTGACGCAGAGCGCCTTTCGCCATCTCGGCCTGAGCGTGCCGGCAAGCCTGCCGGCCCAGTTCGAGCTGCTCGCCCGGCTGCCTGCCGAGACCGATGCCGAGCCCATACCGTAACGCCGACAATCGTCCAAAAGACGCCATAAAGGGTCGCCAAGAATGCCGCCTTCTGCCGTGGACGCCCTGCCGCTCGCCGGTTCGGTCCCTCACGATCTTTCGATCGTTGCGCTGTTTTTGCAGTCGGATGCCATCGTCAAAGTCGTCATGCTGATCTTGTTGCTCGCCTCGTTCTGGTCGTGGGCGATCATCTTCGACAAGGTGATCCGGCTGCGCCGGCTGCGGCATGCAGCGGCGAACTTCGAGGAGAGCTTCTGGTCGGGCGGATCGCTCGACGATCTCTACGAGCGGGTCGGCCAGCGCCCGCCCGATCCGATGACCGCGGTCTTTTCGGCGGCAATGCGCGAATGGCGGCGCAGTGCGGCCAAAGGCCTGCTCGGCACCGCGGTGATGCGCGCGAGCCTGCAGCAGCGCATCGAGCGCGTCATGAATGTGACGGTCGGCCGCGAGATGGAGCGGGTCGAGCGCTTTATGGCGTTTCTCGCGACGGTCGGCTCGACGGCCCCCTTTGTCGGCCTGTTCGGCACCGTCTGGGGCATCATGGACAGCTTTCAGTCGATCGCCGCGTCGAAGAACACCAGCCTTGCCGTGGTCGCTCCCGGCATCGCCGAATCGCTGTTCGCGACGGCACTCGGGCTGGTCGCCGCGATCCCGGCCGTCGTCGCCTACAACAAGCTGGCGAGCGATTTCGGGCGCTATGCCGGGCGGCTCGATGCATTTTCCTCCGAGTTCAGCGCGATCCTGTCGCGCCAGCTCGACGAGCGGCCCTGAGCCGTGGCGGCCTCGAGCCTCGGCGGCAATGGCCGGCGCCCGGCCGGGCGGTATCGGCCGATGTCGGAAATCAACGTAACGCCGCTCGTCGACGTCATGCTGGTGCTGCTGGTCGTCTTCATGGTCGCGGCACCGCTGCTGACGGTAGGAGTGCCGGTCGATCTGCCGCAGACCCAGGCGCCGCCGATCACCGACCCGAAGGAGCCGCTCGTCATCTCGATCAACGGCGAAGGCCGGATCTTCATCCAGGACACCGAAATCCCGACCGAAGCGCTGGTGCCGCGGCTGCAGGCGATCACCGGCGCCAACTCCGACGCGCTCGTCTATATCCGGGCCGACAAGGCGATCGATTACGGCCGCGTGCTCGAGGTCATGAGCCTGATCAGCGCGGCCGGCTTTCGCAAGGTGTCGCTGATCGCCCAATCGCCGAAGGGAATCTCGGGCAAGCCCGCAGCCGGCGCGACGCCGACCGACCGATCGGCGCGCGCGGCAAAGCACTGAGATCAGTATTTCGGTCGCGCTGCGATGAGTCTGGCCGCCTTGCCACCGGGACCGCCACTGCGCACCGCCATCCTCGACACGATGCCCGCCGGGGTCGCGCCGCGCGGCCTGGCGTTGTCGGCAGGGCTGCACGCCGCCCTCGCCGCGGTCTTTGTTTTCGGCCTGCCGACCTTGTTCAGCCCGCCGCCGCCGCAGGACATGCCGATCGCCGTCGAGCTCGTCAACATCGCCCCGGAAACGCGGGCGACGCACCCCAATCCGAACCCGCCGCAGCCGCACGCCAAGCCGGAGATCCCGGTCCAGGAGCCGAACGCGGCCAAGCCCGAGCCGAAACCGGAACCACCGAAGCCGGCACCACCTCCCTCGGCCGCCGCGCCGCCACCGGCACCCGAGCCGCCGCAGGCCGAGGAGCCGAAGCCGGAGATGACGCCGCCGCCCCCGCCGCCGCCGGAGCCCAAGCCCGAACCGCCGCCACCGCCGCCCAAACCCGTCGAAAAGGCCGAAGCGCCCAGACCGAAAGAAAAGCCCACGCCACCGCAGCAGGCGGCAACCAGCGAGGCGGCGGAGCACAACAAGTACGATCCCAGGCGCTTTGATGCGTTGCTGAAGAATTTGGCGACAGACGAAGGCGCGCCATCGCCCGACGCGCTGCCGCAGCACACGCAGGTCGCATCGGCCGCACCCTCCTCGCAGCCTGAGGCGCCGCTGGGCAGCCGGCTCAGCGCCAGCGAGGTCGACATGGTGCGGGAGCAGATCTCGCGCTGCTGGAACGTGCCGGCGGGGGCGCGCGATGCCAAGGATCTGGTCGTCGAGATCAGGGTCGCCGTCGACCCCGACGGCACCGTCGAACAGGCGACGATCGTCGATCAGGCGCGCGCCGCGAGCGACCCGTTCTTTCGCGCCGCGGCCGAAAGCGCCAGGCGGGCCTTTTTCAATCCCGAATGCCGGCCCTTGCGCCTGCCGCCCGACAAATACGCGATCTGGAAGGACATGGTCGTGGATTTCAGCCCAAAGGACATCTTATGACGCCAAAGGACATCTTATGACGCCAAAGGACATCTTATGACGAAGGACCGCCTCCAATTTGCCGTCGCGGCGGTCTGCTCGCTGGCGATCCTGCTGCTGGGCCCGGCCGGCGCCGCACGGGCCGAGCTGCGGATCGACATCACCAGCGGCAAAATCGAGCCGATGCCGATTGCGATCCCGCCTTTTGCCGGCGCCGGCGGCGAAGCGAGCCAGGCCGGAGGCGATATCGCCGGCGTCGTTTCAGCCGATCTCGACCGCTCGGGCCTGTTCCGGCCGCTCGACCCGAGGAGCTTCATCCAGGATGTTTCGGCGAGCGCCGGCACCCAGCCCCGGTTTGGCGACTGGCGCCAGATCAATGCGCAGGCGCTGGTGACGGGCTCGGTGCAGACCCAGGGCGACGGCAGCCTGCGGGTCGAGTTCCGGCTGTGGGACGTCTTCGCCGAACAGCAGCTGACCGGGTTCGGCTACACGACGACGCGGCAGAATTGGCGCCGCGTCGCCCATATCATCGCCGACGAGATCTACAAGCGGATCACCGGCGAGGACGGCTATTTCGACACCCGCATCGTCTATGTCGCCGAGTCCGGGCCGGCCGAGAGGCGCGTCAAGCGCCTCGCCATCATGGACCAGGACAGCGCCAACAACCGGTATCTGACCGATGGCCGGGCATTGGTGCTGACCCCGCGATTTTCGCCGACCGCCCAGGAGATCACCTACCTGTCCTATGCGAACGGCACGCCGCGCGTCTATCTCCTGAATATCGATACCGGACAGCAGGAGGCGATCGGAGAGTTCCCCGGCATGACCTTCGCGCCGCGGTTTTCGCCAGACGGCAATCGCGTGATTCTGAGCCGCGCCGAAAACGGCGTCAGCAACATCTTTGTTTTCGATCTGCGCACGCACCGGACGACCCGCCTGACCGAGGATCAGGCGATCGACACGTCGCCGTGCTACTCGCCCGACGGCAGCCAGATCGTCTTCAATTCCGATCGCGGCGGTTCGCAGCAGCTCTATGTGATGACTGCCGATGGCGGCGGCGTCAGGCGCATCAGCTTCGGCTCGGGCAATTACGGCACGCCGGTGTGGTCGCCGCGCGGCGACCTGATCGCCTTCACCAAAATCGGCAGCGGCTCGTTCTACATCGGGGTGATGCGGCCGGACGGCTCGGGCGAGCGGCTGCTGGCGCAGGGTTTCCTGGTCGAAGGGCCGACCTGGGCGCCGAACGGGCGGGTGCTGATGTATTTCAGCCAGGGGCCGACCGATTCGGCCGGCCAGGGCGGCTCTCCGCACCTCTACTCGATCGATCTGACCGGATACAATCGGCGCGAGGTCGCAACCCCGACCGCAGCCTCCGATCCGGCCTGGTCTCCCTTGCTGCGCTGAGCGGCAAGGCAATATAACCCACACTGCTTCGAGGGGGTCGACAACATGCGCATGAGAGTGATCGGTCTGGTCGGGGTGCTGTTCGTGCTCGCCGCCTGCAGCACGCCCGCACCGGCTCCGCCCCCGGGCGGCCCCGGCGGTCCGGGAGGTCCGCCCGGCGGCCTCGGCGCGACCTCGATTGTGCCGGGATCGCAGCAGGATTTGGCGGCGACGGCCGGCGATCGCGTCTTCTTTGAATTCAACCGGTCGGACATCAGCTCGGAGGCGCAGCAAATTCTGGCGCGGCAGGCGGATTGGCTGCGGCGCTATCCCAACGTCGCTGTCCGCATCGAAGGCCATTGCGACGAACGCGGGACGCGCGAGTACAACCTCGCCCTGGGCGAGCGCCGCGCGCAGGCGGCCAAGAACGTGCTCGTCGCGGAGGGGATCCCGGCCGGCCGGATCGCGACGATCAGCTACGGCAAGGAACGCCCGATCGTCGTCGGCTCGAACGAGGAAGCCTGGGCCCAGAACCGGGTCGCCATCACCACCGTGCAGTGAGCCGCGAAAGCGGACGCCGGCGGCGCTTTCGCGCACGCCCGCAACGGCCGGGCGCGGCGCGGATGCCGAGAATCGGCTGCAACCGACAGGCGAGCGAAAGGCGCCGTTTTTTTGCCCTAAACGAACCCTAATAGCGCACCCTTTCGCGATCCGCACCGCCCGCGCACGCGGCAGGGCCACCCCCCGGTCCTCCCGCGGAGTTCAAGAGGCCCTCGATGATCCGGCGATGGCTGCTGCCGCAAATCCGTCCCATCTTGCCGCTGGTGCTGTGCGCGTTGATGGTGGCCGCCCCGGCGGCATTGGCGCAGGACGCGACGACGCAGGAGCGCCTCGATCGCCTGGAGCGAGACCTGAGCATGTTGCAGCGGCAAGTCTATCGCGGCGACAATGCCGGCCCCGGCCCGAGCGAGGGCGGCAACCTCGCCGTCGACACGCAGATTCGAATGGATCGGCTCGAGCAGCAAATGCGCGACCTGACCGGCAAGGTCGAAGACGAGACCAACCAGGTCGAGCAGCTGCGCCAACGCCTCGAGCAGATCAACAGCGATATCGACACCCGCTTCAGCCAGCTCGGCCAGGGGCAGGCGGCGGCCGAGCCCGCCCCGCCTCCGCGGCCGGGGAGGCGCCCCGCGACGCTGCCCGGCGAAGCGATGGCGCCGCCGCCGACGAATCCGACATCGTTCGAGCCGTATGGCGACCGCATGCCGGCCGACGCCGCGGCGCCGCCGCCCGATATACCGCCGTCCTCCGGCACGCTGACCCCGCCGGGGCTCGGCGCGGGAACCCCCGCCGAGCCGCCGCCATCGACGCCGCAACCGGCGAGCGCCGCCGCTGGCGGTTTGCGTCCGCCCGGCGCCGGGACGCTGCCTTCCGGCTCGGTCCTGGCACAATACAATTCCGCGTTCGGCCTGCTGCGGCATGCGGATTATTCGGCTGCCGAGGAAGCCTTGCAGGCTTTCGTCGCACAGCACCCCGGCCATCCGCTGGCCGGCAATGCGCAATACTGGCTCGGCGAAAGTTATTATGCGCGCGGCAAATATATCGAGGCGGCCAGCGCCTTTGCCGAAGGATACAAGCGCTACCCAAAGGGGCCGAAAGCGGCCGACGACCTCTTGCAACTTGCCTCGGCGCTCGGCCGTGCGAACCAGAAGCAGAACGCCTGCCTCGCCCTGGGCCAGCTCGATCACGATTTCCCGCATCCGGGAAGCGCGGTCAGGGAGCGGGCGCTGGCGGAGAAAAAGCGGCTCGGTTGCTGAATTCGAGCGGGATCGGCGCAGCCGGTCACGGATGGCGAGCTGGGCGCCGCGCTCGCCGCGCTGGGCGGTTTTGAAGCCGCGCCGCTTGTCGCCGTCGCCGTGTCCGGCGGGCCCGACAGCCTCGCCCTCGCCATTCTCGCCGACCGCTGGGCGCGCGCGCGCGGCGGGGAAATCTGCGCGCTGAGCGTCGATCACCGGCTGCGCCCGGACAGCGCAGAGGAAATCCGCCGCCTGGCCGGCTGGCTGGCGGCCCGCGGGGTTCGCCACGATGTTCTGGTCCGGGCCGGACCCAAGCCGGCGAGCGGCATCCAGGCGGCGGCCCGCGCGGCCCGCTACCGGCTGCTCGCCGCGTGGTGCCGCGAGCATGGCTGCCTGCACCTGTTGACCGCGCATCACCGCGACGATCAGGCCGAGACTCATCTGCTGCGGCGCCGCGCCGGGAGCGGCGCCGACGGCCTCGCCGGGATGTCGGCGATCCGCGAGCTCGACGGCTGCCGTATCCTGCGCCCGCTGCTCGGCATCGAGAAAACCCGCCTGATCGCCTTCCTCGACGCCGAACGGCAGCCTTTCATCATCGATCCCAGCAACCGCGATCCCGCTTTCGAGCGGGCCCGGCTGCGCGCCGGCGCCGCCGCGACCTCGCCGGCGGCGAACGAGAAGGTGCTGGCCGCGCTGCCGGCGCTCGGGCGCGAGCGGGCGATGCACGAACGCAGCCGGGATCGGCTGCTGGCGCGGGCCGCGGCATTGCATCCCGCCGGGTTCGGCGTGCTCGATCCCGATCTTCTCCGCGCGGCGCCCCGCGCCGTCGCCGAGCGGGCGCTGGCCGCGCTTACCACCGCGGTCGGCGGCGGTTCGTACCGGCCCCGCCGCGAGCGCGTCGGCCGTTTGTACGCGACATTGACCGGCGCAGCGCGCCGGCGGACATATCCCCGGCGGACATATCCCCGGCGGACACACCCTCGGCGGCTGCCGCTTTATCCGTTGGCGCGGATGCGTCCTCGTCCTGCGCGAACTCGCCGCCGCCGAGACCCGCATCCGATTGGCGCCCGCAGAGAGCCGCGCCTGGGATCGGCGCTTCGCGGTTACGCTGGCGGCGCACGCGCCGGGTGAAATCATCCTCGGCTATCTCGACCGGGCCGGGGTCGCGGAACTCGGCCGCGCGGCGCCGCGGCCGAGACGCACCAGCCTGCCCCGGCTGCTCTATCCGATTCTGCCGGCGATATGGGACCCCGGGGGCCTCGCCGCCGTTCCCCATCTGGGATACCGGCGCGCGGCAGCGGCAGTGTTGCCGCAGCTCGTCTTCCGCCCGATCAACGGTCTGTCATGCGCAGCCTTTGCGGTTGTTTAACGGTGTGCGCATCTTATCTCTTGAGCGGGCAAAAACGGTCGCGGGCCGGCTCCGATCGGCGTAGGGTTGTCTGGCGCGTGATGCCCCGGCTCGGCATGGAAAGGCCTTCACCGTGAATAACTTCGGCAAGAATCTCGCCCTCTGGATCGTAATCGGGCTGCTTCTCGTCGCCCTTTTCAACCTGTTCCAGACCTCTTCCAGCCGGGGACCGCAGTCGACGCTCGCCTTTTCCGACTTCCTCAATGACGTCAACCGCGGCCAGGTCGCCGATGTGACGATCCAGGGCAACACGATCAGCGGGCATTTCACCGACAGCCGCGCCTTCTCGACCTATGCCCCGAACGACCCCAGCCTCGTCAGCCGGCTGACCGACAAGGGCGTGCGCATTACCGCGGCGCCGGTCGACGACAACGTGCCGTCGCTGTTCGGTGTGCTGATTTCCTGGTTCCCGATGCTGCTGCTGATCGGCGTGTGGATCTTCTTCATGCGCCAGATGCAGGGCGGCGGCGGCCGGGCCATGGGTTTCGGCAAGAGCCGTGCGCGGCTGCTGACCGAAAAGGTCGGGCGCATCACCTTCGAGGACGTGGCCGGGATCGACGAAGCCAAGCAGGAGCTTGAAGAGATCGTCGAATACCTCAAGGACCCGCAGAAGTTTCAGCGGCTCGGCGGCAAGATCCCCAAGGGCGTCCTGCTGGCGGGGCCGCCCGGCACCGGCAAGACCTTGCTCGCCCGTGCCATCGCCGGCGAAGCGAACGTGCCGTTCTTCACGATCTCGGGCTCCGATTTTGTCGAGATGTTCGTCGGCGTCGGGGCCAGCCGGGTGCGCGACATGTTCGAGCAGGGCAAGAAGAATGCGCCCTGCATCATCTTCATCGACGAGATCGACGCGGTTGGGCGCCACCGCGGCGCCGGCCTCGGCGGCGGCAATGACGAGCGCGAGCAGACGCTCAACCAGCTGCTCGTCGAGATGGACGGCTTCGAGGCGAACGAGGGCGTTATCCTGATCGCCGCGACCAACCGGCCCGATGTGCTCGATCCGGCGCTGTTGCGCGCCGGCCGTTTCGACCGCCAGGTGGTGGTGCCGAACCCCGATGTGGTCGGCCGCGAGAAAATTCTCAAAGTCCACATGCGCAAGGTGCCGCTCGCCCCGGATGTCGATGCCAAGATCATCGCCCGCGGCACCCCCGGCTTCTCCGGCGCCGACCTCGCCAACATCGTCAACGAGGCGGCGCTGATGGCGGCGCGCAAGGGCAAGCGCTCGGTGGCGATGGCCGAGTTCGAGCAGGCCAAGGACAAGGTCATGATGGGCGCCGAGCGGCGCTCGATGGTGATGACCGAGGACGAGAAGAAGCTGACCGCCTATCACGAGGCCGGGCACGCGCTCTGCATGCTCTATGCCGAAGGGCACGAACCGCTGCACAAGGTGACGATCATTCCGCGCGGCCGGGCGCTCGGCATCACCATGTATCTGCCGGAACGCGACAAGTACAGCCAGTCCAAAATCGAGATCAAGGCGATGGTGGCGAGCCTGTTCGGCGGCCGCGTCGCCGAGGATTTGATCTTCGGGGCGGACAAGGTCACGACCGGCGCCGCCGACGACATCCGCCGGGCGACCAATCTGGCGCGCCGCATGGTTACCGAGTTCGGCTTCAGCGAGAAGCTCGGGCCGCTGCGCTACAGCGAAAACGAGGAAGAGGTCTTTCTCGGCCATTCGGTGACCCAGCGCAAGAACGTCTCCGATGCGACGGCGAAAGTCATCGATGAGGAGATCCGCCGGGTCGTCGACGAGGGCGAGCAGACCGCGCGGGAGATCCTGACGACGCGTCTCGACGAACTGCACGCGCTGGCCAAAGGGCTGCTCGAATACGAGACCTTGTCGGCCGACGAGATCCGCCGGATCGTCAAGGGTGAGCGCATCGTGCGGGAAACCTCGACGGCGCCGGCGGCCGACGAAGCGCGGGCCGGCAGACGCAGCTCGGTGCCGCCCTCGGGCCGCTCGGCCGGCCTCGAACCGGAGCCCCAGCCGGGCGGCTGATCGGTTTGCCGACGCTCGCCTCCGCGCGAGCGCGCTTGTGGCGGTCGCTGCTGGCGCTATTACGGGCCTGGGCAATGACGAAATCTGCTTGCGTGAAAATGCCCTTTGACAGTTAGGGCAAACTGCCGCGAATTACTCGGGAACGGGGACGGTCTTCGGTTTGGGGAAACGATGGCGCGCAAGCTCTTCGGTACTGACGGTATCCGCGGCACCGCCAACAGCGAGCCGATGACGCCGGAGACGGCGCTGAAGGTGGCGATGGCCGTCGGCGAGTGCTTTCATAACGGCGCGCACAAGCATCTCGTCGTCATCGGCAAGGACACCAGGCTGTCCGGCTATATGCTGGAGCCGGCGCTGACCGCCGGCTTTGTCACGATGGGCATGGACGTGGTGCTGGTCGGGCCGTTGCCGACCCCGGCGGTCGCGATGCTGACGCGCAGCCTGCGCGCCGATCTCGGCGTCGTCCTCTCGGCCTCGCACAATCCTTACGGCGACAACGGCATCAAGCTGTTCGGCCGCGACGGCTACAAGCTGTCGGACGAGATCGAGACCAGGATCGAGGCCTGCCTCGACCGGGGGCCGAGCCGGCGCGCCGTGCCCTCGGAGCTCGGGCGCGTCAAGCGGCTCGACGACGCCGGCGGCCGTTATATCGAATTCGTCAAGCAGAGCTTTCCGCGCGGATTGCGGCTCGACGGCCTGCGCATCGTCGTCGACTGTGCCCATGGCGCCGCCTACAAGGTCGCACCGACCGTGTTCTGGGAATTGGGCGCCGAGGTCTTCTCGCTCGGCGTGACGCCTGACGGGCTGAACATCAACCGCGATTGCGGGGCGCTGATGCCCGGGCAGCTGCAGCGCGAAGTGCTGGACCGGCGCGCCGATATCGGCATCGCGCTCGACGGCGACGCCGACCGTCTGATCATCGCCGACGAACGCGGCGTGGTGCTGGACGGCGACCAGCTGATGGCATTGATCGCGACCGGGATGGCGCGCAGCGGGCGCCTTTCGGGCGGCGCGCTGGTGGCGACGGTGATGTCCAATCTCGGTCTCGAGCGGTTTCTCGCCGGGGAAGGCATCGGCATGCACCGCACTCATGTCGGCGACCGTTACGTCGTCGAAAAGATGCGCGCTCATGGCTGCAATCTCGGCGGCGAGCAATCGGGGCATATCATCCTCGCGGATCATGCGACGACCGGCGACGGACTGATCGCGGCCCTGCAGGTGCTGGCCTCGATCGTCGAGACCGGCCGGGCGGCGAGCGAGGTCTGCCGGCTGTTCACGCCGTTGCCGCAGCGTCAGCACAGCGTGCGCCATGGCGGCGGGCTGCCGCTCGACCGGCCGGCGGTCAAGCGGGCGGTCGCCGATGGCGAGGCGAGGCTCGGCGCCGCCGGCCGCCTGGTGATCCGCAGATCAGGCACCGAGCCGGTGATCCGGGTCATGGCCGAGGGCGAGGACGAGACGCTGGTCGCCGCGGTGGTCGACCAGATCTGCGCGGTGATTGCCGCCGGCAGCGACGATGGCGACCAGCCGCGACCGGCGCCGCCGAGCCCGGCCTGGGTGGCCGAATGATGCGCGGCCGGGTGCTGATCATCGCCGGCTCGGATTCGGGCGGCGGCGCCGGCATCCAGGCCGACATCAAGACGGTGACGATGCTCGACGCCTATGCGGCGACGGCGGTCACCGCGCTGACCGCGCAAAATACCGAGGGCGTCTTCGGCGTCCTGCCGATCCCGC
This sequence comes from uncultured Alphaproteobacteria bacterium, assembly GCA_963814865.1. Taxonomy (GTDB): domain Bacteria; phylum Pseudomonadota; class Alphaproteobacteria; order ATCC43930; family CGMCC-115725; genus AP-15. Next base: position 834,570 of record CAWFEN010000014.1, read on the forward strand.
CGGAGTTCATCCGCCAGCAGATTAAAGTCGTGCTCGACGACATCGGCGCCGACGCGGTCAAGACCGGCATGCTGCACGACGCCGCCGTGATCGAGACTGTTGCCGCGGTGTTGCGGGAGCAAGGCGAGGCGATCCCGCTCGTCGTCGATCCGGTGATGGCCGCCAAGGGGGGCGCGCGCCTGATCGAGCCCGATGCGGTCGATGCGCTGAAGCAGCTGCTGATCGCACGCGCTACGGTGCTGACGCCGAACCTGCCCGAAGCCGAAATCCTATGCGGTCGCACGATCGGCGATGCCGCAGGGATGCGCGAGGCCGGCGAAATTCTGCTGGCGCTCGGCTGCCGGGCGGTGCTGGTCAAGGGCGGGCATCTCGCCGGGGATGTCGTGTCGGACGTGCTCGTGACAAAGGCCGGCGCGAGAGTGTGGGAAAGCCCGCGGATCGAAACCCGCCACACCCACGGCACCGGCTGCACCCTCGCCTCGGCGATCGCCGCCGGCCTCGCCCAGGGCCTCGAGATCGAGGATGCCGTCGACCGCGCCCGCGACTATGTGCGGCGCGCCATCGCCACCGCCCCCGGTCTCGGCCGCGGCCATGGCCCCCTCGACCACGCCCATCCGCTCAGGGTGAGTGCATAACGATCGGTTCCGCTATCGATCGAAGTCCACCGCGACCGTATTGCCGCCGCTCAGCAGTACGCCGACGCGGTCGCCGGGCCGCGGTTCATAGCGACCGGACAGCAGCGCCGCGAGGGCTGCCGCGCCGCCCGGCTCGGCAACCACCCTGAGCGTTGCCCAAAGCGCTTTCTGAGCGCGGCGAATGGCCTCGTCAGACACCAGCACGACGCGTTCCATCAGGCGCACGACAATCGGGAAAACACGTTCGCCGACGCGGCGCGGCGCCAGCGCGTCGGCTGCGATCCCGCCGGCTTCGGCGTCGACGGGCCGGCCGGCGAGCATCGCTTTCGTCAGCGTGGGGGACGCCTCCGGCTCGACGCCGATGACGCGGATTCGCCGCCCATACCACGCTGCGATGCCGGCGATCAGCCGCCGCCGCCGACGGCAACCAGCAGGGTATCGAGGTCGGCGACCTGTTGCTCGATTTCCAGGCCGATGGTTCCCTGGCCGAGCAGTGTTTCCCGTTGATCGAAGGCGTGGATGGCGAGCGCCCCTGACTGAGCAACCCATGCCTCGCTGACGGCGAGCGCATCGTCGTATCGGTCGCCGCCAACGACGAGTTCGGCGCCGTAATCGCGGATACGCCGGATCTTCGCCGGCGAGGAGATGCTCGGGACGAAGATTCTGGCCGGGACACCGAGCTTCAAAGCGGCGTAGGCGACCGCCGCCCCGTGATTCCCGCCGGAGGCGGCGGCGACGCCGGCTTTTGGGATGTCGCGCATCAGCAGGTTGGCAAAGGCGCCCCGGGTCTTGAACGAGCCCGCATGCTGCATTAGTTCGAGTTTGCAGCTCAGGCGGACGGCGCGTAATCCGAAATCGGCGCCGTCGACCTCGATGACCGGCGTCCGGCGTATATGCGGCCCGATGAGCCGCTCGGTCGCGGCAATCGCTTCCTGGTCTATCGCGTCTTCGTTTTGCATGTCGGCATCCGGGTTTCCCGCATGGTCCCCATTGACCTTACATTGGGAAATCGCTAATTAGCAATATGCCGATCGTTCAAGCATTGCGGGCGCTGGCCAGCGAGCGCCGGCTTCAGGTCCTCGAATGGCTGAGAGATCCGGTCGCGCATTTTCCGCCGCAGATCGACGGCGATCTGGCCACGGACGGCGTTTGCGGCGTGCTCATCGCCGAAAAGCTGGGCGTAAGCCAGCCGACCGCGAGCGAGCACCTCAAGATACTGGTGCAGGCGGGGCTGGTCCGGCCCAAACGCATCAAGAAATGGACGTTCTACAAACGCGACGAGGCGCGCATCCGCGAAATGAAACAGGCAATCCTGACAACGATCTGAAGGAACCGGGACGATGCGCCTGCCACTCTACCAGGTCGACGCCTTCGCCGACGGGCCGTTCACCGGCAATCCGGCGGCGGTGTGCCCGCTCGAAAGCTGGCTGCCCGATACGGTCATGCAGGCGATCGCGGCCGAGAACAACCTCGCCGAGACCGCGTTCTTCGTGCCCGAGGGCGACAGGTACGGCCTGCGCTGGTTCACGCCGGCGACCGAGGTCGATCTGTGCGGCCATGCGACCCTGGCTTCGGCTTATGTGATCTTCCGCTTTCTCGCCCCGGAGCGCCAACGGGTCGTCTTTCGCACGGAAAAATCGGGGGAGCTGAGCGTGACCCGCGACGGCGAGAGGCTGGCGCTCGATCTCCCGTCGCGGCCGCCTGAGCCTTGCGCGGCGCCGGCGGGCCTTGCGAGCGCGCTCGGCCGGGCGCCGGCGCAGGTGTTGGCCGCACGCGACTATCTCGCGATCTACGAGGATCCTGCCGAGATTGCCGCGCTTGCCCCGGATTTCGCCGCGCTCGCCCGGCTCGATCGGTTTGCGGTGATCGTCACCGCGCCCGGCATCGGCGATATCGATTTCGTCTCGCGTTTCTTTGCCCCGGCGCAGGGGGTCGACGAGGACCCGGTGACCGGCTCCTCGCATTGCACGTTGATCCCCTATTGGGCGGCTCGGCTTGGCAAGACGCGGCTCGAAGCACGTCAGCTTTCGCGCCGTGGCGGCGCGCTCTCCTGCGCGCTCGACGGCGACCGCGTTACGATCGCCGGCCGCGCGGTGCTCTACCTCACCGGCGCCATCGAAATCTGACGATTGCTCCGGACCGCAAACCGGGTGAGTATCCGGCACACCCCGGGGAGGATCGTCATGCCACGGATCGCGACGCTGACCTTGTGCCTCGTTGTCTCATTCGCCGCACCGGCGCTGGCTCAGAACGCAGCAACGATCCAAAAGCTCAACGACAAATGGGCCGCCGCCTTCAACAAGGGCGATGCCGCCGCCGTCGCCGCGATGTATGCCGACGATGCCTATGTATTGCCGCCCGGCGGCGACATGGTCAAAGGCCGCAGCGCCATCGCGGCGTTCTGGAAAGCGGCAATGCAGCAGGTCGGCCAACCCAAGCTCGTGACCGTCGACGTATTGCGGCTCGGGCCGCGGGCCGCTCGTGAGATCGGCACCGTCACCCTCGAAACCAAAGCCCAGCCGCCGCAGCAGATCGTCGGCAAATACGCTGTCGTCTGGCGCAAAATCGGCGGTCATTGGCTGCTCGCCACCGACATCTGGAACACGAACAAATAACCGCTCCGGCGGCCCCAGGCTCGCATGCGCATCGCAGGAGGGACTGACGATGTTGGAACGGGTGCGCGGCTCCGCTGCGGTCACGGGCCGCCCCGCCACGCCCTTCCGTTGGGGCAGCCGGTGAATAATTCGGCGGAGCCGTGCCCGCATCAGAGCGTGATCCGATCACGTCGAACCACTCCTTCCGCTGCCCCCTGTTCGGGCCAGGGGCAGGCTCTGGGTTCCCGCTGCCGAGCGCAATTTCTTCACACGCTTTTTCTCGGGAAAGACGGTTCAATGCGATCGGAAACTGCGCTAGTAGTGCAAGCCTAACGCTTGTGACCGTAGCTCCCCGTTCTCATCATCCCGGCGAAGGCCGGGACTCATGTAGCCACAGGCACCGGCCTTCGCCGGTGTGGCAGCGTGCTTGGGCACCGTCTGTCGGAATTGCTCCACCAGCTGGCTGGGAGAAACGAATGAAGACCACGCCAACCCTGGCTCTGATCCTGTTGGCGTCGCTTTGGGCGAATGCCGCAACCCGCGCCGCGGAGCAGCCGCATCGGGTCGGCATCCTGACCGTTTCCAGCGCCCCGGGCTTCGGCGACGGGATCGCCAAGAACCTTGAGCTGAAGGGCTATGTGCCCGGCCGCGGCCTGGTGATCGTCACCCGCAGCGCTGACGGCAAGCTCGATCGGCTTCCGGCGCTCGCCAGGGAATTGGTGGCCGGCGCACCCGAGGCCATCGTCACCCTCGGCTATCCGGCCGCGGTCGCCGCCCGAAAGGCGACAACGACGATACCGCTCGTCGTCGCCTCGGCCGGCGACCCGGTGGCGACCGGCTTCGCCGCCAGCCTGAACCGGCCCGGCGGCGACATTACCGGCGTGTCGGATGTCGCTTCCGAGCTTTCCGCCAAGCGCTTGCAATTGCTGAAGGCCGCGGTCCCCGGGCTGAAGCGGGTGGCGATGCTGTACAATGCCGACGATCTCGGCATGACCTTGCGCTACAAGGCGGCCGAGGCCGCGGCGAAGGGCCTCGGCATTGCGGTCGAGCCGCTGGGGGTACGCGAGCCCGACGATTTCGACACGGCGTTCGCAGCGATGACGCGCGACCGGCCTGACGGCATCATGATGGTCACCGACGTGCTGACGATCCTGAACCGCAAGCGGGTCTTCGAGTTTGCCGCCGCCCAGCACCTGCCGGCGATCTTCGAGGCCGATAATTTCGTGCGTGACGGCGGGCTGATGTCGTATGGCCCGGACGGCAAGGAGCGGCTCGCTCGCCTCGCCGATCTCGTCGATCGTATCCTGAAGGGTACCAGGCCGGCCGATCTTCCGTTCGAGTTGCCGACCCGGTTCGTCCTGGCGATCAATCTCAAGACCGCCGGCGCGATCGGCCTGGCCGTGCCGCAGCTGTTGCTGACCGAGGCGGACGAGGTCATCGAATAGGCGGGTTGCCGGCGCATTCGGAGGAAAGTTGCATGGCAAAGAATTATCGGGTCGCGGTGATCGCCGGCGACGGCATCGGGCATGAGGTCGTGCCGGAAGGGATCGCGGCGATGGAAAAGGCGGCCGGCACCTACGGCTTCGGCTTCAGCTGGAACGAGTTCGACTGGAGCTGCGAGCGCTATGCCAGGACCGGCCGGATGATGCCCGAGGACGGGCTCGAGCGGCTGCGGCTCTACGACGCCGTTTATCTGGGCGCGGTCGGCCACCCCGACGTGCCCGACCATGTCTCGCTGTGGGGCCTGCTGATCCCGCTGCGCCGCAGCTTTCACCAGTACGTCAACCTGCGGCCGGTGCGGCTCTTGGCCGGGGTGCAGTCGCCATTGCGCGACCGCGCCCCCGGCGACATCGATTTCTACGTCGTGCGCGAGAACAACGAGGGCGAATATTCGGAGATCGGCGGCCGGCTCTATGCCGGCAGCGATTTCGAGATGGCGATGCAGCAATCGGTGTTCACCCGGCGCGGCTGCGACCGGATCATGCGCTATGCCTTCGAGCTGGCGCGCAGCCGGAAGAAGCACGTGACCTCGGCGACCAAGTCGAACGGCATCATCCACACCATGCCGTTCTGGGACGAGCGCTTTGCCGCGATCGCCCGCGACTATCCCGACATCAGGACCGACCAGTACCATATCGACATCCTGACCGCGCATTTCGTGCGCCACCCGGACTGGTTCGACGTGGTCGTCGGCTCGAATCTGTTCGGCGACATCTTGAGCGACCTCGGCCCGGCGGTGGTCGGCTCGATCGGCATCGCCCCCTCGGGCAACATCAACCCCGAGCGCGAATACCCCTCGATGTTCGAGCCGGTGCACGGCTCGGCGCCGGACATCGCCGGGCGCGGCATCGCCAACCCGATCGGCCAGATCTGGTCGGGCGCGATGATGCTGGCGCATTTCGGCGAGCATGAAGCGGCTGCCGCGGTCGAGCGCGCGATCGCCGAAGTATTGGCCGATGGCGGCACCCGCACCCCCGATCTCGGCGGCAACGCCGGCACCAGGGAGCTCGGTGCCGCGGTCACCGCCGCGATCCGCTGACGGCCGGCTCGTGCTGCCGGTTCCGGGCGTCGCCCGGAACTTGGCAGCCTACCGACCGGCCGTCGCCAGCGAATAGCGCGGGTCGGCGGCCAGGCATTCGGCTTCGGGCAGGCCGAGCTCCTTCCGGACCAGGTTGGTGCCCTGCACCATGGCGATCATCTTGTAGGCGGCGTGGCGTCGGCTCATGCCTTCGCGGCCCATGCCGCAATCGGAGGAAATGACCAGCCGCTCCGGCGGGACGTGCCGCAACGCCTCGCGGATCAGGGCCGCGACCTGGTCGGGCCGCTCGACCTGCAAGGTGTGATGGTCGATGACGCCGATCACGATCTTCTTGTCCTTGATCGCCGCACCGATCGCCGGCAGGTCGCCGGTGCCGGACGAGCAGGTCTCGAAGGTGATCGCGTCGGCATCGACGCGGGCGAGGGCGGCGAGGGTCGGCTGGTAGCTCTGGATGTCGCGAAAGATCCGCTGCTGCGCCGGGTTGCCCCAGCAGGTGTGGCACCACAATTCGGTCTTGTCGCGCAATCCTTTGACCGTGTTGTTGAAGATTTCGACCAGCTCGTCCTCGCCGAGCCTGCCGAAGGTCTTGCCGCGCGCCGGCACCATGTGGATCTGCGGCTCCTCCAGCTGGATCACCGGGCAGCCCGCATCGGCCAGTTGATGGAGCTCCTGGTTGAGCGCCTCGCTCAAGGCCCAGACGCGCTCGACCGGGTCCTGGTAATAATCGTCGGCGACCGAGGCGGCGAGGAGTTCCGGCAGGATGGTGCCGAACTTGACCGGCTTTCGCGTCAGCCGCTGCGCCGTCTTCCACATTGCCGCATATTGCAGATTGCCGGGACCGACCGGCCCGACGATGCGCGGCAAGACGCGCGCTTCGAGCGAATCGTGCAGGATATGGCCGCGCGGCTGGCCGCCGGCGCCCATCCGATAGGCGCTCGGTGCGGCGTCCCGGGAAAAGCCGGCCATGTGGGTCAGCGGATAGCTCTGCCAGCTCATGCCGCTGACCTGTTCGTCGAAATGCGCGTCGCCGTCGGTCACGATGTCGAGGCCGGCCGTCTCCTGCGCGCGCAGATAGACCGAGACCGCATCCTCGTATTGCTCGCGCCAGCGCAAATTCGTCATCGCTTCGAGAAAGTTCTGCGCGCCGAGCCCGGCGGTGTACCAGGAGGGCCGCGGCAGCGAGCCGATGATCGAGGTCGGCAGGGTGATTTCGGCGGAGGCTCTGAACATCGCGACACCCTTTCGTAGTTGGTGACCGGCGGAACGCTTGCCGAGCGGCGCGCTCGGCCTCATCTGTTACGACAGGTGAGGAGGCGCCCATGACCATTCATCTCGACCACACGATCGTCCCCGCCCGCGACAAGGAGGCATCGGCCCGGTTCTTTGCCCGGATCTTCGGTCTCGACTATGCGGGGCCAGTCTCGCATTTCGCCCCGGTGCGGATCAACGACACCCTGACCATCGATTTCGACAATTGGGACGCCTTCGAGCGGCACCATTACGCGTTCAAGGTCAGCGAGGCCGAGTTCGACGGGATTTACGACCGGGTCCGCGGCGAGGGGCTCGTCTATGGCAGCGGCCCGCGTGCGCACGAGGACATGCAGATCAATCACCGCCATGGCGGCCGCGGCTTTTATTTCTGCGACCCGAACGGCCACCTGCTCGAAGTGCTGACGGCCTGACGCGACGCCGCATTTCTATTCGGCGGCGGCGCTCTGCGGCCGGCGCTCGGCGCGTTCGAGCGCGGTCAGGATTTCCCGCGCTCGCCGCAAGGCGCGGTCCGGCCGCAAAAACACCTCGACATAGCCGTCATCCGGATAGGCGAACATGCGCTGCTGCTGCTCGAGCGCCCAGCGATCCTCGGCGATCACCGCCGGAAAGGTCTCCATGAAGCGTTCGACCGCCGATCTGGCCGGGTCGGATTTGCATTTCTGCCCGGCCGGCATGTTGACGATCAGGCGCCAGACATGGTTGCCGCGGTCGACCGGCGTGTGGGTGTGGATGATGACATAGCCGCGCTCGGCGCCGGGATCGCCGTGCCGGCCGGCGGGCCAGACCCGCATTTGGACCCTGGTTGCGCCTGGGCTCAGCAGGAAATGCGTGTGGTCGCGGTCGACCAGATCATAGCCGAAATAATCTTCGAGAAAGGGCGGCTGCCGATAGCCGCGCACCGAGCGGACGGTGCCGACATAGGGGGTGCCGTCGCGCGTGCCCTCCTCGAGCTGCACCGGAATACGGCTGTTCTCGACATCGCCGATATTGCTCTCGTGCAGCGGATAGAAATGGGTGATATCGAGCAGGTTCTCGATCAGCAGCACGGTGTTCGCGGGCACCGCCATCGGCCCGGTGTCGGCCGTCTCCCAGGCCGAATCGGCAATTTCGGGGAGCCGTGGCGGCCGCACCGTGCCGGATTTGGCCGGATCGCCCGGCCAGACCCAGACGAGCCCGTCCGCTTCGATCACCGGGAACGGGCGCAGCCGCGCCTGCGGCGGAATCCGGCCGTCGGGGTGCGAAGGCACGCGCACGCAGCTTCCGGCCGCGTCGTAGCACAGGCCGTGATAGGCGCATTCGAGGAGGCCTTGATCTGTCAGCCGCCCCTGCGACAGCGGCATCCGCTTGTGCGCGCAGCGCTCGTCGAAGGCGACGACGGTGCCCTCGCCGGTACGCCACAGCACCAGCGGCTGCTCGGCGATCACCTGGCCCTGCAGCTGCCGCCCCGAGAACTCATGCGACAGCCCCGCCACGTACCAGGCATTTTTCACCAGCACATCGGCAGCCATGGTCCGGCTCCTTGAAACCCGCGCTGACGGCGAGGATTTTCCGATCGCGCATCGAGTCAAACGATTTCTTGCGAGCGCTGGCGAGGTTCACCCAGGGAGGCTCAGCCCGTGATCGAAGCCCGCATTGCCAAGACCGTCATGGTCGGGTCGCTCGCCGCGTTCGCGCTGGTCGTGGCCTGCGACAATCTGGCCGATTACGATTCGAATTACGAATTCGTGCGTCATGTCCTCAGCATGGACACGACCTTTCCCGGCAATGCGCTGTTGTATCGCCGCGTGACGTCGCCGGTGTTGTGGCAGGCGGCCTATGCGCTGATCATTCTCGGCGAAGGGCTGACCGGAGCCGCCCTGGCAATGGCGACGGTTATCTTTTGCCGTCATCTGCGGTCCGACGCCGACCGCTTCGCCCGCGGCAGGCGGTTCGTGTTCATCGGTGCCGGGCTCGGCTTTCTGGTATGGTTTTTCGGCTTTATGGTGGTCGGCGGCGAGTGGTTCCAGATGTGGCAGTCGCCGACCTGGAACGGCCAGCAGGCGGCGTTTCGCTTTTACATGACGATCCTCGCCGTGCTGATCTTCGTCAACCAGAAGGACGGCGACCTCCCAACCGTTAGCGGCAGGTCGCCCGTCGGCAACGCGTCGGAGAGGTAGCCATGTGGTCGAGAAGGGCACTCGGCGCGTCGATCGGGGCGATCGCCTGCACCCGCAGCCTGCCGGCCGGTGCGGCATCGGCCGGCTCGGCATCGGCGCAGTCGCTCGATCTGTCCGCGATCCCTTTGGCGGTTCATGAACAGGCGATGCGACTGGCGATCGCGGCGGCGGGCGCCAATCCGGCCTTTCCGTTCGGCGCGGTGATCGTGCGGGCGGCGGACCGCCACGTCATGGCGACGGGTGTAAACCACACGGCCGCCAACCCAACCTTTCACGGCGAAATCGCCGCCATCAACGATTATGTCGCGCAGCATGGCAATCGTGGTTGGGGCGAGGCCATTCTCTACACGACCGGCGAGCCCTGTCCGATGTGCATGAGCGCGCTGGTCTGGGCGCGGATCGGCGGCGTTGTCTACGGCACGTCGATAGAGCGGTTGCGGCAGCTCGGCTTTGACCAGATCCTGATCCCGGCCACTGCCGTGACCGGTGCCGCGCCGTTCTTTCACGGCGAGATCCTGGGCCGGGTGCTGGCTGCCGAGACCGATGCCCTGTTCCTGAACCGCAGGCGCCTCTGAATGCCGGCCCGAATATGGCGGCGGGTGCCTACGGCACGATCCGGCGCGCGAATGCAATGAGGATCGGCAATGCCAGCCGTTGCGTCCACGGGCTGAGGCCGAGCGGCTTCAACAGCATGCGCACGCACATTTCGAGCGGGAAATAGGGACGGACGAGATCGCGGCAGCGGCGGTGCACATCCCGGTATATGGCGAGGTCGAACGGCGCACCGGGATGGCGCGCGCCGTAGATGTGCTTGAGCACGACCAGCCGGTCCTCGCCGCCGGTCATCCGCAGCCGCCGCCACAATGCCGGGGCGATGGCGGTGCGGCCGGGATGCTCGGCGTCGCGGTATTTGCAGAAATAGCGATAGAAATGCTTGTAGTGGCGGATTTCGTCTTTGGCGATCCGCCCGGTAAGGAGGGCCAGCACCGGATCGGGGCTGGCGCGCGACAGGGTCGTGTAGAGGCTTGCGGTTCCCATTTCGACGATGCAGCGCGATGCCATTTCGAGACTGCGCGCCGGTTCGAGCGCGTCGTCGCAGAGCGGCCCGAACTCGCTGATGAAACCGTCGCGCACCGGATCCCAGGGGAATTCCGGCCAGGCGGTCTCGACATAGCGGCGCAATGCCCGGCCGTGCTGCAATTCCTCCGGCAGCCAACAATGTTCCAGCCACGCCGTGATCTCGTCATCCCCGGCGAAGTGCTCGATCAGGTTCGCCGTGTAGAGATCGGTCGCGCTTTCCATAAATGACGCGGCGGCGACCATATAGAACAGCGGCTCGTTCTGCGCCACGGCATCATGGCGGATGCTCTGCCAGGGAATGTCGTCGAGCGACCAGTGCCGCCGGGATGGCGGCGCACCGTCAGCCCGCCGGGCCGCGATCGGAGTGGAGATAGGTGACGCCATATCGGTCGGCGGCTGGTTCATCCGCTAAAAGGTGAACATCGTGCTCCCCGGCGCGAGGCCGAGCAGAACCTGACCCACGGTCTCGAAATGGGCCTGGCGACCCTGATATTGCTGTATCACGGTGTGGATGTCGCGAAACCGCCGTTCGAACGGGTTCTGCTCGAAGATCGCGGTCGCGCCGGCGGCGTGATAAACCGTGTCGACAACGTCGCGCGCCTGGTGGATCGCCCAGGTCGAGGCGAGGCGGATCGTCGTGTTGTGGTCGAGGCTCAGCCGTCCGGAGCGGCCGGCCTCCTGCCAGATCTCGTCGAGCGCGCCGAGCAGAAAGGCGCGCGCCGCGCCGAGCCGCGCCTCGGCCTGCGCCGTCTGCGCCTGGATCACATTATTGTCGCGCAAGGTTCGCCTGGCACCGCGCGGGATCTTGTCGCGAGCCAGCTCGATAAAGGCATCGAGCGCGCTGCGGGCGATGCCCATCGCCACTCCGGCAAAACCCGCCGAATAGACATTGCTGCTGCTGAAGGCGTAGAGCAGGCCCCGTTCGTGCGGCTCCGCCTCGCTGTCGCGCCGCACCGCATGGTCTTTCGGGACGAACAGGTCGGTCACCGTATAGCTGTCGCTGCCGGTGCCGCGCAGGCCGATGACATGCCAGATGTCGGTCATCGCGGCGCTCGTCTTCGGGAACAGCAGGGTGCGCAAGACGGCGCCGCCGTCCGGGCGCATCAGCGGCGTCCCGTCCTCGGCCTGCACCGCCACATGGGCGCCGAGCCAGGAAGCATGATGGCTGCCGCTGGCAAAGCTCCATGTCCCGGTCAGCCGATAGCCGCCCGGCACCGCGCGTGCCGTGCCGGCCGGGGTGGGCGGACCCCAGGCGACGATCCCGCGCTCGCCGCCGAAGATCTCGCGCGCCGCCGCCGGCTCGAGATAAGCCGCGGTCATCGAGCAGCCGCAGGCCTGCCCCAGGCACCACGCGGTGCTGGCGTCGTGCCTGGCGATTTCCTCGATGACCGGAACATAGGCGGCGGGAGCGAGCTCGGCGCCGCCCAGCGAGCGCGGCAGCAGCAGCCGGAAGAGGCCGCGCCCGGCCAGCGCCGCGATGATCGGCTCGGGCAGCTCGCGCCGGCGCTCGATCTCTTCGGCCGATGCCGCCAGCACCGGTCCGAGCTGCCGCGCCCGCTCGGCATAACCGGTGCCGGGCGGTTCGGCGTCGTTCGGGGCCGTTGCGGTCGGCTTCATCGCGCGCTCTCCTCGATGGCGGGGCAAACCCACCGATGTTTAATATTAGCGCACTCCCCCGCGAGCGGAAGGGAGGGGCGTGCGGTCGATGCCGGCGCGCGTTCCTGCAGCCCGCTCAAATCCTGCAGTGGCACCGCGGTGCCGGCGAATCGGGCGCGGCCGGACCGCGCATTTCTGTGGCGCCGCCGGCGCGTCCCCCCATACGATACGCGCCCGAGACCAACAACATCCTCGCGCAAGCGCAAGAGGAGCATGTCATGCCCGAAAAGCTGATCTCCGGCGACAACCACATCGACCTGACCTATTGCCGGCCCGACCTGTGGTCGTCGGCGGCGCCCAACAAATGGAAGCAGCAGGCACCGCGCGTCGGGTCAGCAGGAGGTCTTTGTCCAGGACCCCGATGGTGACCTGCTGATGCCGGCCCACAGCATTGGCGAGAGAGTCCCAGCCGGAACGAAGAAGCACCCAGGCCGCTGACGCAGAAACCCGAGCAGAACGGCAGCCGAGAGGAAAGCCGCACCCGTATTGCCGCATCCGTATTGCCGCGCCCGGGAGGCGCCCCCTTTTACTTGAGCGGCCCGTCGGGGGCGATCCGGACCGTCTGCACGATCTCGCGAAAAATCCGCAGGTCGCGGTCGTAGCGCGCCGCGGTGGTCGACAGGTAGGCGCCGATTTCGATCCAGGCTTCGGGGTCCTGCACGAGGCCGTCTTCGGTGATGGTCATGACGCGGCGAACGGGCCGCCGCCTGCTGCGCTCGTTCCATTGCGCTCGAAACGCATCTTGAGGAGCCATTCGGGAACCGTGCCGGTCGAGGGCCGGAATTCCTACTCTCTTTACCTGCCCAATGTCCAGAACAAACCATGATCACAGCGCCGTCGGTCTCGACCGCTCCCACCGATGGCGAAGGGCTGTCCGGCAGCGAGGCCGTCACGCCGCAGGAAATCGCTGCATTTCTGTAGCGCCGGCAGCGCGGCAATCGTACGATGCACTCTTCAGAAGTCTCGCCAAACATGCTTGCGAAGAAGCAAGAGGAGCGCGCCATGCCAGAAAAGCTGATCTCCGGCGACAACCACATCGACCTGACCTATTGCCCGCCCGACCTGTGGTCGTCGGCGGCGCCCAGCAAATGGAAGCAGCAGGCACCGCGCGTCGCGGAGATGGAGGACGGCCTGCACTGGTTCGTCGAGGCGCAGGACAAGGGCATGTGGAACGGGGTCGGTCCCGGCTTCCTCAAATATCAGCGCGGCATGTTCAACCATATCGACGAGATGAAGGATCTCGGCTTCGAGTGGAGCAATGCCGCGAATGCCAAGCCGCGGCCGACCACGCCGGAATTGCGGCTTGCCGATCTCGACCGCGACGGTCTCGCCGCCGAAATCGTCTATGGCTGCCTGATGATCAACGATTTGATCTCGGACGCGCCGCTGCGCGCCTGGGCCGACCAGACCTATAACGACTGGGTCGCCGATTTCGCCAAGCGCGCCGACCCGAACCGGGTCTATCCGCTGGCCATCATCCCCAACACCGACCCGGCCGAGGCGGCCGCCGAGGTGCGGCGCTGCGCCAAGATGGGCCTGCGCGGCGGCGATCTCGCCTTCAAGCGCATGACCCCGCCGCTCTATACCGATCTGTGGTTCCCGCTGTGGGAGGCTGCGGCCGAGTGCCGCTTCCCGATCTCGTTCCACTCGACCGGGTTCAAGGCGTTGCGCGCCCCCGACACGCCCGAGCAGGAGCAGAAATATCTCGCCCAGTGGCGGCTGGTGCGCTCGGCCCTGTTCCAGCTCGACACGATGGAGGTGCTGGTCTCGGTCCTGGCCTCCGGCGCCTGCGAGAAATACCCCGATTTCAACTTCGTCCTCGGCGAATCGGGGGTGACCTGGCTGCCCTATGTGTTCGACCGCCTCGACACCGAATATGCCGACCGGGCGAGGAGCCTGAACTTCAAACTGAAGCCCAGCGACTATTTCCGCCGCCAGGGCTACGTCACCTATCAGCAGGACCAGTTCCTCGAGCCGATCATCCCGCTGATCGGCGAGGACAACATCATCTGGGGCGCCGACTACCCGCACCCCGACTGCATCTGGCCGGGCTCGCAGGCCACCCTCGACCGCAACCTCGCCAACATCTCGCCCAGCGTCCGCCGCAAGATCACCAGCGAAAACGTGACCCGCCTCTACAACCTGCACCAGTAATTCGCGGGGCCAGGGGCGGCGCCGCCGCGCGCCGCCCTGGCCTCTTGGATGGACGGGCCGTAGCGCTGCAAGCCGATTATCGTGGACAGGGCCGCCGCGGCAGGTCGGGGCGGCGGAAAGTTTCATAGCCTGTCTTCGGGACGTGACCGGGGTCGCCGTAATGATCGGTGATGTGGAGGCATAAACCTCGCAGTAGTCGGCGCGTGGCGGCGCCATTAGTTGTTTCGTCTTCGAATCCGAGTTCGCGATCGTCTTGCCTTGCGGGATCGTAACGACGACGGCACCCCCGGGCAGTCCGTGCACTGGTTTATACGCGACGAACTCGACATTGGGATCGACCCTATCAACCCCGGCGACGCTTGACGGCTGACCGCGTGACGGCGTCCGCTTGCGCGGGAATGACGAAGGGGAAAGCGGACCGGTGCCAGGCGTTGGAACCCTCCCGCCAGCAGAATTTTTTCGAGTGTGAATGATTTCACACATCTCGGTCGCGTCGTTGCTCCATTTTTGGAGCGCGGGCAGTCATCTGGCAGCAGACGGGTCGCCCGTATCGGAATGCCGGCTGATGCATTAAAGTCGCGATGCCGGTGTTTCCATAGAGGAGCACTGACATGGCGGGTTGGAACCAAAACGATCTGACCGCGGCGGCGGCCACCGGAAATGCGGAAGGCGTGCCGTTCGGCTACATGTTCGACGCGCAGGGCACGCAGCACGTCAACTATTGCGGCCCGGGCAGCCAGGTCTACGAGCTGTGGTGGGATGCGGCCGGCTGGCATGCAAACGACCTCTCGGTGGCCGGCGGCGCACCGGCAACGGCGTCCAACCCGCGCGGCTACATGTTCGACGCGCAGGGCACGCAGCACGTCAATTATCTCGGTCCCGACAGCCATGTTCACGAATTATGGTGGGACAACAGCGGCTGGCACCACAACGACCTGACCAGCGCCGCGGGCGCGCCGGATGCCATCGGCAACCCGGGCGGTTACATGTTCGTGGGTCAGGGCACGCAACACGTCAACCATTGCGGCACCGACAACCACGTCCACGAACTATGGTGGGACGGGAGCTGGCACCATAACGACCTGACCGCCGCCGCCGGGGCGCCGGAAGCAGCGGGCGATCCGTACGGCTACGTGTTCAACAACCAAGGCACGCAGCACGTCAATTATCGCGGCGCCGACGGGCACATCCATGAGCTGTGGTGGGACGGGAACTGGCACCACAACGACCTGACCGCCGCCGCCGATGCGCCCAACAATGCGGCGGGCGATCCGTTCGGCTATGTCTTCGACCGCCAGGGCACGCAGCACGTCAACTATCGCGGCACCGACGGCCATATCCACGAATTGTGGTGGGACGGGAACTGGCACCATAACGACCTGACGGCCGTTGCCGGCGCGCCGGAGGCGGCGAGCGATCCGCGCGGCTACCTGTTCGCGGCGCAAGGCACGCAGCACGTCAACTATGTCGGCAGCGATGGGCACGTCCACGAATTGTGGTGGGACGGGGCGTGGCACCACAACGACCTGACCGACGCCGCGTCGTACACGGTCAATGCGATTGAGACCCCGCGCGGCTACGTATTCGGCGCGCAGGCGACCCAGCACGTCAATTTCTGGGGCACCGACGGGCATGTCCACGAGCTGTGGTGGCCGGCGCCCTGTTCGATATATCTCGGGCTCAACGAACAGCACCAGCAGCAGGACAATTGGTGCTGGTCGGCAACCACCGTCAGCATCTCGCTGTTCTATAATCCGGCGTCGCCGTGGACCCAGTGCACGCTCGTCAACCAGGCGTTCGGCTTGCAGACGTGCTGTGCGGATGGCAGCGGCAGCGCCTGCAATCAGGGCTGGTGGCCAAATCTGTCCTTGCCGATCACCGGCAATCTGAGCTCGTACACGAATGCTTCGGCGCCGCTTACGACGGTGATCAGCGAGATAAATTCGGGCCGGCCGATCTCGATCGCGATCTGGTGGTATGGTGGCGGCGGGCACAACCCGGCGATCGACGGGTACGACAACTGCGACACGGCGGCCCCGACCATCGATATACAAGATCCCTGGTACGGGCCTTCGACACAGGATTTCAACAGCTTTCCGGGCACCTATAACGGCGGGGCGAGCTGGGGAAATACCTACTACACCCAAATGGACTGTGTGGCATGAAGACCAGGAGGATGTGAGATGTCCCTTCATTTCGACACGGGGCCGCAGGACGGCATCGAAATGGTGCGCTCCGGGTTGCGGCGCCTGGCAAACCGAAAAAGCCCGCTCAATCTCGGCCGGGCCGGTTTTGACGCCCTCACCGTAGCTTCGCGGCACCCCGTCTACGATCTGCGCGCGGATGAGATCGCCCATGGCGGCGGCCTGGAGACCGCGCACCCGACCGGGCTGCGGTATCTGATCACGAGTGCGGGCGCGGCGGTCGCGGCTGCCGAGGTGTATACCGACGCCACCGGCAAAGCCTCATTGCTGGCCAATCTGAATTATGGGCCGTTTGTCGGCGCCTCGGCCCAGGCATTCATGGATCTCGCCAACCTGCCGGCGGTGCGCTCAGGTGAATACGAAGTGCGCCTGTTGCGGTTCTCGGCGGTCTTTGTCGTTGCGGTATGGCTTAAGGCCGCTGTCGGTGCGGCCGACATCATCTATCCTCTCGCACCGGCGCCGGGCGTCCTGCGAGCCGGTACGCCCTACACGACGGAGAGCTTCCTCGCCGCCATCCGCCCGCTCGCCCAGCAGCGGGTGGGAAAACCGGACCCGACCAAATTACCGTGACCTCCAGTCCGCCCGGCGAAGTCGGCTTATCGGTCCCTCCGCAATCTCGCGCCTGCGGCCCGCCCCCCGAGCCTCTGCCTCGCCGGGCCGATGCGGGAATGGGCGTTGCCTACGCCTCGGTCGCGGTGGTCGGGTCGATCATGCGGCGGACCTCGGTGACCTTGTTGGCCGGGAAGCCGCTGCGGCGGGAATGCTCGTGGATGATTTCCTCGTTCTGGGCGAGGTAGACGCAAAACGTCTTGTCGCCGGCGACATAGCTCTCGACCCATTGGATGTCGGGGCCGAGCTCCTTCAGCACCGCATTCGATTTTTGCGCGGCCTCGCGCAGGGCCTGCCGCTCGGCGCTGCCGATCGCCGGCAATTCGCGTTCGATGATGTATTTGCGCATGGTCATCCTCCCCGATCTCGCAATGTGCCATGCTGGCAGATCGACGTAAGCCGGTAAAGCGCCGACTCAGCCGCCGGGCGACGGCCGGGCACGGCCGCCGGGGAACGCCGTCGGCTCACGCCGGCCGGCGGTCGGCGCGGGCGGACAGCCGGGCCTCGATCGCGTCCCAGATCTTCGGCGCAATCTCGACGCCGTCGAGCCGGGCGATTTCCTGGATGCCGGTCGGCGAGGTCACGTTGATCTCGGTCATCCAGTCGCCGATCACGTCGATGCCGACAAAGACGAGCCCCTGATCGCGCAGGCTCGGCCCGATCGCGGCGCAGATCTCGCGCTCGCGCGCGGTCAGCGCGGTCTTGAGGGGGCGGCCGCCGACATGCATGTTGGCGCGCGCCTCGCCCGCCGCCGGCACCCGCATGACGCCGCCGACCGGCTCGCCTTCGACGAGGATGATGCGCTTGTCGCCCTGGCGCACTTCCGGCAGATAGCGCTGCACCATGACCGGCTCGCGCTGGATCGACTCGTAGATTTCGAGGAGTGCCGTCAGGTTCTCGTCGCCCGGCCGCAGGCGGAACACCCCGGCCCCGCCATTGCCGAAGAGCGGCTTCAGGATGATGTCGCCGTGCTGGTGCCAAAAGGCGCGGATCTGGTCGCGGTCGCGGGTCAGCAGGGTCGGCGGCATCAGCTCCTTGAAGCGCAGCACATAGAGCTTCTCCGGCGCGTTGCGCACCGCCGCCGGGTCGTTGACGACGAGCGGCCCGTCTTCCGGCAATAATTCGAGCAGATGCGTCGCCGTGATGTAGGCCATGTCGAAGGGCGGGTCCTGGCGCATCAGGATCACGTCGACGCCGCCGAGATCGAGCTCCTCGAAGGCGCCGAAGCGGTGGTGGTCGCCGAGACGCCGGACCACTTCGAGCGGCCGGCCGCGGGCGTAGAGCCGCCCGTCGCGCAGGGTCAGCGCGTCCGGCAGGTAATGGAACAGGGCATGCCCGCGCGCCTGCGCTTCGAGGGCCAGGGCAAAGGTCGAATCCGCATCGATGTTGATCGTCTCGATAGGGTCCATCTGAATCGCCACGGCGAGACCCATGCCGACCTCCCGAATGCGTCGCCGCCCGTTATACCCGACCCTTCGACTGGCGCGCGCCCGTCAATTCAGCTGCGACCTCAGCTGCTGCAGCAATGCCGCCGCCTGGTGGCGTGCCATGCCGTCGGGGGCGCGCACGACGAACTGCTCGAGCGCCGCCCCCGCCGCCCGCATATTGCCGAGCCGCCGGTGCAGCAGCCCCGCCTCGCGCCACAGCTCGGCGAGGTCGGGAGCCAGCATCAGCATCGTCTCGACCACCCGCACCGCGCGTTCATGGCGCTGCTCCTGGAGCAGCCGCGACTTCAGATTGTTCTGCAGCCGCAACAGCACGTCGCGGTCCGAGACCGGGGCGTAATGCTCGGGCGAAAGCTCGCTGTCCGCGCCGGCGACAGCTTTCAGCAGATCGCGCAGCTCGGCGGCACCGCAGATCTGGCCGCTATGGAACGGGTCGAGGATCAGCCGCTCCGCGTCGTCCGAGAGCCGCACCAGAAAATGGCCGGGAAAGCCCAACCCGGCCGCCTCCCAGCCTTGCGCGCGGGCGGCGTCGATGAACAGGATCCCGAGCACGACGGGCAGCCCTTTGCGGCGGTCGACGACGCGCATCAAATTGGCGTTCTGCAGATCGTCATAGGTCTGCTCGTCGCCCGAATAGCCGTATTTCAGCAGGATGATCTCGTTGAGCGCGCGGGCGCGGGCGGCGAGCTCGCCGCCGGCCGCCGGATGATGCCCGACATCGCGGGCGATCAGCCGCAGATGCTCGCGATAGCGGCCGAAATCGACCCGCGGCCGCTCGAAGGAGGCGAACGCCAGGGCCGCCTCGGCGATCGGCAAAGGCTGCAGGCCCAAGGCGCCGAGCTCGCGCAGAAAGCGCGTGCACGCCTCTGGATCATGGGTTTCGGGCGGGGTGATCATTCCTGTGCGGTCAGAGCTTCTGGACTTCGACGGGGGTGATCGGCGCGGCGCTCGGGGCGCCGGCGGCCGGGGCGCCCGCACCCGATGCAGCGGCAGGCGGCAGCGCCGGCTGCGCGGCAACCGGCATGCCGGGCCGGATCTCGACATAGGAGACGACCCGTTTCACGCCCGGAACGTTTCGCGCCATGGTGGTCGCACTATCAAGCTCGGCTTGGCTGCGCGCAGAGCCGATCAGATAGACGGAATGATTGACCGTCTCAACCGTATAGTTGACCGAGCGAACCCGGCCGTCGAATACGAGATCCGACCGCACCTGCGTGGAGATCCAGTCGTCCTTGGCCGAATTCCACACGCTTTCCGGCGGCGCGACCTCGATCTCGTTATAGACGACGCGGACGCCAGGAACGCTGCTCGCGATGTCCTTCGCCTGCGTTTTCAGCTCCGGGGTCGGGACGGCGCCGGTCAGCAGCGTACGCCCTTCATAGACGGTCGCGCCGAGATCGGCCTGCAACGCCGGGTTCGCCGCCAGCCAGGCGTTCTGGATGTCGGTCTTGATCCTGAAATCGTTGGCGGTGCCGCCGACGCCGCGTTCCTGATTGGCGGCATAGCCGGCCCCGCCGGCGGCGGCGAGGCCGCCAACGATCGCCACGGCGCACCCGCCGAGGGCAATCGGCAAGACCAGGATCGAAAGAAGGCAACGGATGTGATGAGAATTCGACATCGATCAACCCCCCGGCTGCTGAGATTCCCCGGGTTATTGTCGGATAGATCGCCGCGGTTTCCAATCTCGTGCCGGACGGCGCCGCAGGAGGCTGCCGCAATCCGCCGGCCGAATACCGTGCTCGACCCAGGAAATGCGCCGAATCGCGGGACGCGACAACAGGTTGTTCCGGCATGCGCCGATGCGCGGGGGTCACCGATCGGGGCGCCACGCATCCGGCCAATGCCGCGGCACCCGGCCGGCCGCCACCAGCATCAGATCGAATCGCAGGTCGAGCCCGGCGAGATCGGGACGCGCGAGCAGAAAGGCCTGCGCGGCGCGGGCGATACGGCGTCGCTGCCGCGGTGCCAGCGCCGCCGCGGCGACGGCGAGCTCGGCACGCGATTTGACTTCGATGATGGCGAGCACGCGGCCGCGCCGGGCGAGAATGTCGATTTCGCCCGCAGGGCAGCGCCAGCTGCGCGCGAGGATGCGCCAGCCGCGCAGCCGCAGATGCCAGCAGCACAGCCATTCCGCCAGCTTTCCGCGGCGCTGCGCGCGCTGCCGGCGCAGGACGCGGCCGGGCCTCTGCCGTCTCATCGCTGGCAATCCCGGAGCGCCAGAGCGCGCCGGTAGAGCTGGCTGCGCGGCAGGCCGGTCTCGGCGGCGAGCTTTGCCGCGGCGTCGCGGATACCGAGTTCGGCGAGTGCCGCGCGCAATCTCGTTTCGATGTCGGCCGGGTCCGGCGCGGCGCGCTCGGGCGGGCCGACGACGACGGCCACCTCGCCGCGCGGTTTTCCGCTGTCGCGATAGTGCGCGGCGAGGTCGGCGAGGCGCGCGCGGCGGACCTCCTCGTGCAGCTTGGTCAGCTCGCGCGCGACCGCCGCCGCGCGGTTGCCGAAAAGCTCGGCCATGTCGGCAAGGCTCGCAGCGAGGCGCGAGGCGCCTTCGAAAAACACCAGGGTCGCATCGAGCGCCGCCCAGCGCGCGAATGCGCGCCGCCGCGCCGCCTGCCGCGGCGGCGGAAAGCCGGCGAACAGAAACACGTCGGGCGGCAGGCCCGAGAGGATCAGCGCGGTCATCGCCGCCGATGGGCCGGGGACAGCGGTTACCGGCAGATTCTCGGCGATCGCGGCGCGCGCGAGCCTGTAGCCGGGATCGGAGACGAGCGGCGTCCCGGCATCGGAGACGAGCGCCACGCTCTCGCCGCGCCGCAGCGCCGCGAGAACGGCCGGGCGCACCGCATCGGCATTGTGATCGTGATAGAGGCCGAGCGGCGTCTCGATGCCGTAGCGCGCGAGGAGCCGCGCGGTGATCCGGGTATCCTCGCAAAAGATGCGGTCGGCACCGCGCAGCACCGCGAGCGCGCGCAGGGTCACATCGCCGAGATTGCCGATCGGCGTCGCGACGAGATGGAGGCCGGGAGCGGCGTGCGCGGCGATCGCCCCGCATTCGGCCGCGGCGGCGAGGTCGGGTTTACTCGGCCGCGCACCGCCGCTAGGCTCGCGCCCGCGCCTGCCGCTTTCGCCGCTGCTGCCCGAGGTTGCCCTTGCCGCGCTGGTGTGTTCCCCGGTTCGCCGCACCAATTGCTGTCCTCGCCGTCGCGGCGCTGGCTTCGTGCGCGCCGCCGCCGATGGTAACGGCGCCGCTGGCGCCCCCGCAACCGCCCTATCCCCAGCAGCAGCCTTTGCCGCCGCCGCCGCGGTCGCCGGGACCGGCCAAGGTGGGCTTGCTCGTGCCGTTGTCGGGGCCCAATGCCGAGCTCGGCCAGGCGATCCTCAATGCGGCCCAGCTGGCGCTGTTCGAGGCGGGCGGCGATCATCTGACGCTGATCCCGCGCGACACCGGCGGGACTTCCGACGGGGCCGCCAATGCCGCGCGCGCGGCGCTCGCCGACGGGGCGGGCCTGATCCTCGGGCCGTTGCTCGCGGCCGAGGTCCGGGCGGTCAAGCCGATCGCCGCCGATGCCCATCTCAACGTCATCGCCTTCTCGACGGTGACCGATCTCGCCGGCGGCAACACCTTCCTGATGGGGTTTCTGCCAAAGCAGGAGGTCGTCCGCGAGGTCGGCTTCGCTCGCGAGCGCGGCCTCGGCCATTTTGCCGCGCTGGCGCCGAACTCGCCCTACGGGCATCTGATGGCGGATGCGCTGCGCCAGGCCGCGTCAGCGACCGGGGCGAGCGTGACCAGCATCGAATTCTATGACCCGAGCGGCGCCGATGCCGGGGCCGCGATCCGGCGCCTGTTGCCGGGGAGCGTGGTGCCGGGGAGCGTGGTGCCGGGGAGCGCGGCATCGGGGGATGCGGTCTCCGCCGCTCCCGATCCGGACCTGTCCCCGGCGCCGATGCCGATGCCGGCGTTCGATGCGCTGCTGCTGCCCGAAGGCGGCGCGCAGCTCGGGCAGATCGCCCGCCAGCTCAAAGCCGCGGGGCTCGACACGAAAGCGGTCCACCTGCTCGGCAGCGGGCTCTGGGACGTGCCCGACATCGGCAACGAGCCGGTGCTCGACGGCGGCTGGTTCGCCGCTTCGCCGCCCGATGCCCGGCGCGATTTCGAGCGGCGCTACCGGGCCACCTATGGCCGCGACCCGCCTCGCCTTGCCTCGCTCGGCTATGACGCGGCGGCCCTCGCCGGCGCGCTGGCGCACGGCCAGGGCGGCCCGCCCTTCTCGCGCGCGGCAATCCTGAGCCCGAAGGGCTTCACCGGCGTCGACGGGCTCTTCCGCTTCACCCCGGACGGGCTGGTCGAGCGCGGTCTCGCCGTGCTCGAAGTCGAGCCCGAGGGCAACGTCGTCGTCAGCCCGGCGCCGCAGAGCTTCGAGAACCCAGGCTACTGAGCGGCCGGTTTCCCGGTTTCAGGGGAAATAACGGGACCGGGAAGCGCCGTCGATCCCGGTCGACCGGCGCCCGATGCGCAAGCTGGTCCTCAGCTCGGCACCAGCCCGCCATCGACATTGTAGGCCTGGCCGGTGATGTTGCGCGCACCGGGCGAGGCCAGAAACACCGCCATCGCGGCGATGTCCCCGGGCATGTTGGCGCGGCCGATCGGGATGCCGGCATCCTGTTCCGCCTGCAATTCGGCGACGGTGACGCCGCGCTCGGCGGCGCGCGCCACCGCATTGCGGGCGCCGAGCTCGGTGCGCGTCACGCCCGGGCAGATCGCATTGACGTTGATGTTGTGCCGGCCGAGCTGCTGCGACGCCGTCTTGGTCAGGGCGATGACAGCCCCCTTGCTGGCGGCATAGGCGGCGTTCGAGGTGCCGGCATAGCCGCGCCCGGCAATCGAGGCGATGTTGATGATCCGCCCGCCGCTGCCGTCGCGCCGGTGTTGCGCGATCATCTCGCGTGCCGCGCGCTGCAGGCAGAAGAACACGCCCTTGGCGTTGACCCGGTGGATGCGGTCCCAATCCGCCTCGGTCAGGTCCATGATGTAGGCATAGCGGGTGACGCCGGCATTGTTGACGATGATGTCGAGCCGGCCGAGCTCGGCGACCGTGCGCGCGACCATCGCGTCGATGCCGGCAACATCGCCGCAATCGACCCCGATTGCGATCGCCCGCCGCGTGTTGGCCGCCGCCGCTTCCGCCGTCAGCTGCGCCGCCGCGAGGTCGATATCCGCCGCCGCCACCGTCGCCCCGGCTTCGGCCATCGCCAGCGCCGTCGCCCGCCCGATCCCTGCCCCCGCCCCGGTCACCAGCACGACCTTGTCCTGTAGATCGGCCATCCGTCACTCCTGCCGCGCGCCTTGCACCGCGCGATGAGATCACAGACGGCGCGGCAGCCGGAAGAAGATTTTCGCGATCGGACGGATTTCCGCGACAAGTTAAAATCGGGAAAATTTCCCGACGAAATCGGGAAAACCTGCCATCGCCATAACGGCGCGGCTCTGCTCTTAATGGGTACGCTCGATCGCAAGGGTTGCTTCAGGGGGGACCGTGTTCGGCATCAGAGGAACTGGCGTGCTCGCGGCCGGTCTGGTCTTGCTGTCCGGCTCCGCCGCGTTTGCGCAAACCACGGCACCGGCCGGTTCCCCTGCGGCTGCCCCGGCACCAGCCAGCTCCTCTACGGTCGCCCCGGCACCGGCCGGCTCCCCTGCGACCCCTTCCGCCCCGGCGAGTTCCGCGGCGGCCGGCCCCGTCGTCCTGCCGACCTTGGAGGTGGTCGGCATCGCGCCCCTGCCGGGCAGCGGCATCGATATCGACAAGGTGCCGGCCAATGTCCAGAGCATGAGCTCGAAACAATTGTGGCCCGGTGGCGAGAACGATCTGGTGCCGACCGCGGCGGCACGGCGGCTCTCGAGCGTCAATCTCAACAGCGAGCAGGGCAGCCAGTTTCAGCCCGATTTCGTCTATCGCGGCTTCGAGGCGTCGCCGATCTCCGGCGTTCCCGAAGGCATCGCCGTCTATCAGAACGGCGTGCGCATCAACGAGGCGTTCGGCGACACCGTCAATTGGGATCTGATCCCGCAATTCGCCGTCAACCGCATGACCGTGCAGGGCAACAACCCGGTCTTCGGCTTGAACGCGCTCGGCGGGGCGGTCACCCTCGAGATGAAGAACGGCTTCAACTTTCACGGCACCGACGTCCAGCTTTCCGGCGGTTCCTTCGGGAACTTCAACGGCTTTGCCGAGGAAGGCGCCCAATACGGCAATTTCGCCTTCTATGGGGCCGTCGGCGGCACGCATGACGACGGCTTCCGCTTTCATTCGCCGACCGATCTCACCCAGGGCTATGTCGATCTGGGGTGGGAGAACAACCCGTTTGCCGTTCATCTCTCGGTGTCGCTGGCGGATAACACGATCGGCGCGGTCGGGCCGACACCAATCCAGCTGCTCGACCAGAATCCCAGAAACGTCTTCACCTATCCGCAATCGATGCACAATCAGGCGGGACTGGTGCAACTGACCGGGACCTATCAGCCGACGAGCTCGGTGCTGCTCAGCAGCGACATCTACTATCGGCACTTCACCCAGCATCTGACCGACGGCAATACCACCGACGTCACCGCCTGCACCAACAACAGCGCCTTCTTCTGCCTCGAAGGCAACAACCTCTATCCGGCCGATGCGCTGTTTTCTCCCGCGCTCTTTCCTGCCACCGGCAACCAGGTGCCGACCAGCGTGCTGCCGCCCGGCGCGACGCCCGGCGAAGTCGACTATACCGAGACCAATACCAATACCATCGGCGCCGGCCTCCAGGCGCGATTCACCAACCCGGTCCTCGATCGCGAAAACAGTCTGGTGGTCGGGATCAGCGAGGATCACAGCACCACCGGCTATTCGGCGTATGGCGAACTCGGCACGCTGTCGCCCAATCTCGATGTCGTCGATTCGGGCGTGATCATCGATCAGGGCCTCAGCACGACCGCATCGCCGCCGATCGAGCAGCCGGTGAGTGTCACCGGCACCAACGAATATCTCGGCCTGTACGCTACCGACACCTTCAACATCACGCCGCGCCTCGCCGCCACCCTCAGCGGCCGGTTCAACCTCGCGCTGATCGGGTTGCAGGACCAGACCGGCCTCGCCCCGGGGCTCAACGGCAATGATCTTTATACCCACTTCAATCCCGGCATCGGTCTGACCTACAAGATCACCGACGACGTCACCGCCTATGCCGGCTGGTCGGAAGGAAACCGTGCGCCGACGCCGGGCGAGCTCAGCTGCTCGAACCCGTCGACGCCGTGCCTGCTCGATGCGTTCCTGGTATCCGATCCGGCGTTGAAGCAGGTCGTGTCGCGCACCTTCGAGGCGGGCCTGCGCGGTCATTTCGCCCCGGCGCCGATCCCCGGCACATTCCTCTGGAACCTCGGCGTTTACCGCACCGACAGCCTCGACGACATTCTGCTGCTGGCGACCCAGGTCAACGGCTTCGGCTATTTCTCCAACGTCGGCACCACGCGGCGCCAGGGCATCGAGGCGGGCCTCGCCTATAA
The DNA here is from genome assembly GCA_963814865.1 of uncultured Alphaproteobacteria bacterium. Lineage (GTDB taxonomy): Bacteria > Pseudomonadota > Alphaproteobacteria > ATCC43930 > CGMCC-115725 > AP-15. Next base: position 860,445 of record CAWFEN010000014.1, read on the forward strand.
CTGGCAAAAATGGACCGTGAACCTCAACTACAGCCTCCTCAACGCCACCTTTCTCGAGAACCTGACCTTGTCTTCGAACAGCCCCGCCGCCGATGCCGACGGCAATATATTTGTCCATCCCGGCGATACCCTGCCGCTGATGCCGCAAAACCGGGTCGTCCTCGATGTCGAATACCAGGCGGCCCCGGATTGGAGCATCGGCGCCGATGCCAAGCTCGTCAGCAGCCAATATCTGGTCGGCGATGAATTGAACCAGGAACCCAGGCTGCCGGCCTATGGCGTCCTCAACCTGCACACCTCTCTCAAGGTCAACAAATGGACCACCTTCTTCGTCGAGCTCGATAATTTGTTGAACCGGAATTATTATACTTACGGCACTTTTACCCAGCTGGACGGGCTGCCGCCGAATTTCAATCTGACCAACCCGCAGACCTTGAGCCCGTCGATCGGCCGCGTCGCCTATGCCGGCGTGCACGTCCACTTTTAAGACGAAATCGCGCGCGCTGTCAGAGCGCCGGGTGCGTCATCGGGCTGGTCGAGCCGGCGCGGGGCCGCCGGTGGCCCAGTCGAGCAGCTCGACGGTATGGACGACCGGCACGGCGCAGCCGGCGGCGAGCTGGGTGATGCAGCCGATATTGCCGGTGGCGACGAAATCGGGCCGGGTCGCGGCGATGTTGGCGAGCTTGCGCTGGCGCAGCCTGCCCGCGATTTCCGGCTGCAGCAGATTGTAGGTTCCGGCCGAGCCGCAGCACAAATGCCCTTCGGGCACGTCGAGCGTCGCGAAACCGGCCTGCGCCAGCAATGCCTTCGGTTCGGCATGGATGCGCTGGCCGTGCTGCATCGAGCAGGCGGAGTGATAGGCGACGCGGCGGCCGGCGATTGCCGGCGACGGCGCGTGCAGGCCGAGCGTCGCGACGATCTCGGTGACGTCGCGGGCGAGTGCTGCGATGCGCGCCGCCTTGTCGGCATAGGCCGGATCGTCGCGCAGCATGAAGCCGTAATCCTTGACCGTCGTGCCGCAACCCGATGCGTTGATCACGATCGCGTCGAGCCCGGCGGCGAGTCGCTCGCGTTCCCAGGCATCGATGTCGGCGCGGGCAAAGGCGAGCGCCGCCGCCTCCTGCCCCAGATGGTGGGCGAGCGAGCCGCAGCAGCCGCTGCCCTCGGCCACCACGACCTCGCAGCCGTGGCGGGTCAGCAGGCCGGATCGTCGCCTCGTTGATCGCGGGGGCCAGCACCCGTTGCGCGCACCCGGCCAGCAACGCCACCCGCATCCGCCGTGCTCCTTCGGCGGGAAAGAGGCGCTGCCGGTCGGTCGGCGAGGCAGCCGGAACCGAGGCGGGGGCAATCGCGAGCAGCGGCGCGAGCCGGCGCGGCAGAAATCGGGCGAACGGTTTGGCGAGGGCGGCGCCGCGCAGCGCCAGCCGGAACCATGCCGGCCGCGTCAGAACCGTCCCGAGCAGATGCCGCAACAGCCGCTCGTCCCAGGGCCGGCGGTATTTCTCCTCGATCCAGCGCCGGGCGTGATCGACGAGATGCATGTAATTGACCCCGGACGGGCAGGTCGTCATGCAGGCGAGGCACGACAGGCAGCGGTCGATGTGCTTGACCGTGTCGGCGGTGACTTTCTCGGCGCCGGCCAGCATGTCCTTGATCAGGTAGATGCGGCCGCGCGGGCCGTCGAGCTCGTCGCCGAGCAAAAGATAGGTCGGGCAGGTCGCGGTGCAGAACCCGCAATGGGTGCAGTTGCGCAGGATCTTTTCGGATTGGGCGGTGTCGGGGTCGGCGAGCTGCTCGGCCGTGAAATCGGTCCGCACCGGCTCAACTCCCCTCGACCATGCGTCCGGGATTGAGGATTCGGCGCGGGTCGAAGCCGTCCTTGACGCGGGCGGCGAGCGCCGCCAAGGCCGGCGGCTGCGGCTCGAACACCGGCACTGCGCGGCGCAGCGCGGCTGAGCCTTTGACCAGGGTCGCATGCCCGGTGCCGCGCCCGTCGGCGCCGCGGAGCGCGGCCCGGATTACCGCGGCGCCGCCATCCTCGGCGCCCGCCACCGCCGCCCACAGCAGCCCGCCGCCCCAGTCGAGATACCACACCATATCGAGGCTGCGGCCGATCGCTTCGCCGAGTTCGGCGCCGCGCGACGGCGCTACCGAAACGCGCCACACGGCGCGGTCGGCAAACCCGGCCAGCGGCTCCACGTCGCCGACCGCGCGCCAGAATGCGGCGGAGGCCTCGTCTTCGAGCGTCGCCGACTCGCATTCCGCGGCGAATTCGGCGAGCAGCCGCTCGCGCCGATAGGCGACCGAGGGCGGCGGCCCTTCGAGGCGGAATGCCGCGGCCCCCGGCATCGCCGACAGCGATGTCAGCGTCGCGGCCGCCGAGGACGGCAGATAGGCCGCGCCCGAAACCTCGTATGGCGAGGCAAGTGCCCGGCTCATCGCCGGCACCGCCGCCGCCGGATCGAGCCCGCATAGCAGCACGGTCGCGACCTGCTCCGGCCGCGGCAGCACCTTGACCGTCACTTCTTCGAGTGCCGCGAGGGTGCCATAAGAGCCGGCCATCAGCTTCGACAAATCGTAGCCGGTGACGTTCTTGACGACCTTGCCGCCCGCTTTGAAGATTTCGCCGCGGCCGCTGACCGCGCGAAAGCCGAGGAAATGGTCGCGCGCCGCCCCCGCCTTGATGCGCCGCGGCCCGGCAAGGTTGCAGGCGAGCGCGCCGCCCAGGGTCGGCCGCGTTTCCCGCGCGCCGAGCAGCACCCGCCAGTCCGGCGGCTCGAAAGCCAGCATCTGCCGGTTTTCCGCCAGCGCCTCCCCGATTTCGTCGAGCGGCGTCGCCGCCGCCGCGGTCAGCACCAGCTCGTTCGGCTCGTAGCTGCGGATGCCGGCAAGCTTTGACAGATCGAGCGTCCTCGGCGTCTGCAAGGGCCGCCCGAGCCCGCGCTTCGACCCGCCCGCGACCAGCTCGAGCGGCTCCTCGGCAGCGAGCGCGTCGCCGACCGCCGCGCGCAATTCATCGAGCGTCGTGGGGGCAAAACGAGTCATTCCGTCAACACGATGTCATTGCGAGCGCAGCGAAACAATCTCGCACCCGCGTGCCGCCCGATCGGGATTGCCACATCTCGCTCCCGGCTCGGCGCAGCGTACTTCCCCAGGCTATCGCCGTGGTCACCCGCCGACGGTCGGCAATCTCCAGCTTTGCACGTGATGCAAAAGGATGCTCGCGCGTACCCACAGGCAATGACGGTAGTGTATCACTCTGAATTTCGGCTCACAACCCGAGAGCGGAGGAACAGTGATGGAACGGCTTGCTCAATGTCACTGCGGCTCGCTACGTGCGACTACATCCGGCGAACCGTTGTATGTGGGCATATGTCACTGCAAGGCGTGCCAGCGTCGGACTGGGACGCTCGCAGCAAGCGTTGCTGGCTTCGCGAAGGCTCAGGTTACGATCGACGGCCAAACAAAAATCTTCGATCGTAATGGACAGTCCGGACGGAAGGTTCGCTTCTATTTCTGCCCCGACTGTGGAACATCCCTTTATTGGGAAGCTGATGCCAGACCCGACGTGTATATACTGGCGGTCGGTGCGTTTGCTGATCCCAACTTCCCCGCGCCATCCGTGTCGATTTTCGAGGAGTCGAAGCACACCTGGATGCAGCTTCCGGATGGAATGAAACATTTTCAGGGCGCAATTATTGCCAACAGTTGAGTACGCGTTAAACTATCCGAAGTGAAAGGTTAAAACTGATACACTACCCGGCCAAGCTTGCGCTACTCCGCGTGACGGCAGCCGTCAAAATCGTGGCAGGTCGGGGAAGGGCAGGCGGCCGGCATGGACGTGCAGGCGGCCGAGTTCGGCGCAGCGATGCAATTGCGGGAACACCTTGCCGGGGTTTAAGAGCCCGTCGGGATCGAAGGCGCATTTGAGGCGCTGCTGCTGCGCGAGGTCGGTCTCGTCGAACATCGTGCCCATCAGGTCGCGCTTTTCGACGCCGACGCCGTGCTCGCCGGTCAGGACGCCGCCGACCTCGACGCAGAGCCGCAGGATGTCCGACCCGAATTCTTCGGCGCGCTCGATCTCGCCGGGCCGGTTGGCGTCGTACAGGATCAGCGGGTGCAGATTGCCGTCGCCGGCATGAAACACATTGGCGACGCCGAGCCCGTATTGCGCCGACAAGGCGCGGATGCGGCCCAGCACCTCGGCCAGCCTTCTGCGCGGGATCGTGCCGTCCATGCAGTAGTAATCGGGCGAGATCCGGCCGACCGCCGGGAACGCCGCCTTGCGTCCGGACCAGAAGGCGAGGCGCTCGGCATCGTCGCGGCTGCTGCGGATCGTCGTCGCCCGATGCGTGCGGGCGATCGCTTCGACCTTGGCGATCAGATGCTCGATTTCGGCCGGTGCGCCGTCGAGCTCGACGATCAGCAGGGCTTCGGCATCGAGCGGGTAGCCGGCCTTGACGAAGGCCTCGGCGGCATGGATCGCCGGCCGGTCCATCATCTCCATGCCGCCCGGAATGATGCCGGCGCCGATCACCGCGGCGACGCAATCACCGGCGTCTTCGGTCGCGGCAAAGCCGATCAGCAGCGCCCGCGCCGCCATCGGCTTGGGCAGGATGCGCACCGTGACCTCGGTGACGATTCCGAGCAGCCCTTCGGAGCCGGTCATCACGCCCAGCAGGTCGTAGCCTTCGGCGTCGAGGTGCTTGCCGCCGAGGCGGATGATCCCGCCATCGATCAGCACCATCTCGAGGCCGAGGATGTTGTTGGCGGTCAGCCCGTATTTGAGGCAGTGCACCCCGCCCGAATTCTCGGCGACGTTGCCGCCGATGGTGCAGGCGATCTGGCTCGACGGGTCGGGCGCGTAATAGAAGCCGGCGTGCTCGACGGCCTGGGTCAATGCCAGATTGGTGACGCCGGGCTGAGCGGTGACGCAGCGATTGTCGTAGTCGATGTCGAGGATGCGGTTGAATTTCGCCATGCCGAGCAGCACGCCGTCGGCCAGCGGCAACGCGCCGCCCGACAGCGAGGTGCCGGCGCCGCGCGGCACGATTTTGATCCCGATTTCCTTGCAGTAGCGCAGCACCGCCGCGACCTCCTCGACGCGCGACGGCAGCACGACGATCATCGGCAGCTGGCGATAGGCGGTCAGCCCGTCGCTCTCATAGGCGCGGCGCTCGGCCTCGGAAACGATGACGCCTTCGCCCGGCACGATATGCTGCAATGCCGCGACGATCTCGGCGCGGCGGCGCAGCACCGCCGCATCGGGCGCCGGCATCTGCATCGGTGTGCTCCGCCGGCCGCGTCGGCGGCCGCAGTCAGCCCTGGCGCGCCTTGTAGCGAGGGTTGGTTTTGTTGATGACGAAGACGCGCCCTTTGCGCCGCACGATGCGGCAGTTCTTGTCGCGCTTCTTCAATGACTTCAGCGAATTGACGATCTTCATGTCCTGATCCCTCGCGAGCGCGGGAACATAGGGAGCGGCCCGCGCGGTGTCAATGCGGGCACCGCGCCGCTGCCGCGGATCCGGAGCTGGCGTTTTGCCGTTCATTGCCGTCGGCAACGCTCGACCATGCCTTGCGGAATGCCGCCAGGAGGGCGCGGCGTCGGGTTGGCGGCGTGATCCCTATTTCGCCGCGGCGAGGCGGCGCAGCTCGGCCGTGTCGTTGCGGCCGCCGAGGAAGGCTTTGATGTTGCGGGCCGCCTGGCGCAGGCGCTGGCGGTTTTCGACGAGCGCGATGCGCACGAAGCCCTCGCCGTATTCGCCGAAACCGATGCCGGGCGACACCGCGACATTGGCCCGTTCGAGCAGCAGCTTCGAAAAGGCGAGGCTGCCGATCGCGCGGAACTCGGGCGGGATCGGCGCCCAGGCGAACATCGTCGCCGCCGGCGGCGGCACCTCCCAGCCGGCCTGGCGCAGCCCGTCGACGACCACGTCGCGGCGCGCCTGATAGCGCTCGCGGATTTCGACGATGCAATCCTGCGGGCCGTTCAGGGCCGCGGTCGCCGCCACCTGGATCGGCGTGAAGGCGCCGTAATCGAGATAGGATTTGACCCGCGACAGGGCCGCGATCAGGCGCGCATTGCCGACGGCAAAGCCGATCCGCCAGCCGGCCATCGAATAGGTCTTGCTGAGCGAAGAGAATTCGACCGCGATGTCGCGCGCCCCCGGCACTTCGAGGATCGAAGGCGGCGGCTTGCCGTCGAAATAGATCTCGGCATAGGCGAGGTCGGAGAGCACGACGATGTCGTGCCGCCGGCAGAAGGCGATGATCTCGCCGTAGAAATCGAGATCGACGGTTTGCGCCGTCGGGTTGGCGGGAAAGTTCAGGACGATCGCCAGCGGCGCCGGGATGCTGTGCCGCACCGCCTTTTTGAGCTCGGCGAGAAAATCGAATTCGGGTCCGACCGGCACATGGCGCACCGAGGCCCCGGCCATGATGAAGCCGAAGGCGTGGATCGGATAGCACGGGTTCGGCACCAGCACGATGTCGCCCGGCGCGGTGATCGCCTGCGCGAGGTTGGCGAGCCCCTCCTTCGAGCCCAGGGTGACGATGATTTCGCGTTCGGGATCGAGCTCGACGCCAAAGCGCCGGGCGTAATAGCCGGCGCAGGCGCGGCGCAGCCCGGCAATGCCGCGCGACACCGAATAACCGTGGGTTTTGGGGTTCTGTACCGCCTCGATCAGCTTGGCGACGATGTGCGGCGGGGTCGGGCCGTCCGGGTTGCCCATGCCGAGATCGATGACGTCGCGCCCGGCGGCTCGCGCCTCGGCCTTCAGCGCGTTGACCTCGCTGAAGACATAGGGTGGAAGACGCTTGATGCGGTAGAAATCCTCGGTCATGGCGGCCCGGCGACTGTGAATGCGGTGTTCATACCTGCGCGCGTGCGATTTGGCGAGCGCGACGGCATCGCCGGCCGTCGAATCTGCTGGCCAAGCCGGCCGCCCGGTTCGATGCTCCGAGGCGGCTGGTCCAGCTACCGGACCCGTTCGGAACGCGGCCGACCCGGCGACGTTTCGGCAATAGACCCGCCCGCTGCGGAGTGGTCATGGCGCTGACCGAGTACAAGCGAAAGCGCGATTTCGGCAAGACCCCGGAGCCGCCGGGCGCCGTCCGGCGCGGCGCCAAAGCGCGGCCGCTCTCCTTTGTCGTGCAGAAGCACGCGGCGCGCCGGCTGCATTACGATTTCCGCCTGGAGCTCGACGGGGTGCTGAAAAGCTGGGCGGTGCCCAAAGGGCCGAGCCTCGATCCGGGCGAGAGGCGCCTGGCGGTCCATGTCGAAGACCACCCGCTCGATTATGGCGGGTTCGAGGGGATCATCCCGCAAGGACAGTATGGCGGCGGCACGGTCATGCTGTGGGATCGCGGCAATTGGACGCCGCTCGACCCCGACCCGACCCGCGCCTATGAGAACGGCGCGCTCAAATTCCGGCTCGACGGCAAGAAGCTGCACGGGCGCTGGGCGCTGGTGCGGATGGGCGGCCGGGCCGCTGAAGAGCGCCGCGACAACTGGCTCCTGATCAAGGAACGCGACGACGCAGCGCTGCCCGGAAGCGGCGGCGCGATCCTCGACGAGAGCCCGCTCAGCGTCAAATCCGGCCGCGCCATCGCGCAAATCGCCGCCGACCGCGATCGCGTCTGGGAGTCGGGCGGCGAACGGCGCGATCCCGATCCCGATCCGCCGCGCCGAGCCGCAGTCCGCGCCATGGCAATTCCCGGCGCGCGCAAGGCTCCGCTGCCGGAAAAGCTGCCGGTGCAATTGGCGAAATTGGCGGAGCACCCGCCCGACGGGCCGCAATGGTTCCACGAAATCAAATATGACGGCTATCGCCTGCTGGCCCGGATCGCCGGCGGCACGGCGCGGCTGACGACCCGCAGCGGCCTCGACTGGACCGGAAAATTTCCGGCGCTGGCCGAGCGGCTGGCGGCGTTGCCGGTCGAAACGGCGGCGATCGACGGCGAGATTGTGGATCTCCGGCCCGACGGTGCGGCGAGCTTTGCCGGCCTGCAGGACAAGATCGCGACGGGGCGGACCGAGGCGCTGTTCTATTATGCCTTCGACCTGCTCTACCGCGACGGCTGGGACCTCGCCGGAGCCGCGCTCGAAGACCGCAAGGCGGCGCTGGCCGGGATCATTGCGCCAGGTTCGACCGGCATGCTGCGCTACAGCGACCACCAGGCCGGCAGCGGCCCGGCGTTTTTCCGCCAGGCCTGCCGGTTCGCGCTCGAAGGGATCGTTTCGAAACGCCGCGACCAGCCCTATCGGTCCGGACGCGGCGACAGCTGGCTCAAGGTGAAATGTGCCAATCGCCAGGAGTTCGTGATCGTCGGGTTCACCGACCCGGCCGGCCGGCGGCAGGGGCTCGGCGCGCTGCTGCTCGGCTACTACGATAGCGGCGGGGCATTGCATTATGCCGGTCGGGTCGGCACCGGGTTCGGCGACGCGCAGCTCGCGAGCCTGCGGCAGCTTCTCGATCGCGACGAGCGCGCCGACCCGCCGGTGGCGGCATTGCCCAAGGGGATCTCGCGCAAAGGCGTGCACTGGACGGCGCCAAGCCTCGTCGCTGAAATCCGCTTTGCCGACTGGACCGAGGACCGGCTGCTGCGCCACGCCGCGTTCGAGGGGCTGCGCGAGGACAAGAGCCCGGAGGAAGTCGTGCGGGAGACGGCGGCGGAGACAACATCGCCGGATCGCCGGCGCCGAAAAGCCGGCGGCGGTCGCCGGCGCGCGATCGGCGACTGGGCGGGCGGGCGACGGCGGCATCCTGCTCGAAGGGGTGCGGCTGACCCATCCCGATCGTGTCCTGTTTCCCGAAGAGGGGATCAGCAAGCTCGATCTGGCGCGGTATTACGCGGCGGCCGGCGATTGGGCGCTGGCGCATCTCGCGCATCGGCCGTTGAGCCTGCTGCGCTGTCCCGAGGGCCGGGACAAGGAGTGCTTTTTTCAAAAGCATGTCGGCTCGGGGGTGCCCGACCGGGTCGGGCGCGTCGAAGTTCCGGAAGGATCAGGGAGCGCGACCTACCTCGTTATCGAGGATCTGGCCGGCCTGGTGTCGCTGGTGCAGATGGGCGTGATCGAGGTCCATCCCTGGGGTTCGACGATCGACAAGATCGAGATGCCCGACCGCATCACCTTCGATCTCGACCCCGACATCGAGCTGCCGTGGTCGCGCGTAGCCGAGGCGGCGCTCGAAACGCGCGCGGTCTTGGCCGGGCTCGGGCTGCAGAGTTTCGTCAAGACGACCGGCGGCAAAGGGTTGCACGTCGTCGTGCCGCTGGTGCCGAAGCTCGATTGGGAGGGCATCAAGGCCTTTACCAGGGCGGTGGCGGTGCGCATGGCTGAGCAATCGCCGCAGCGCTACACCGCGACGCAGTCGAAGCGGGCGCGGCAGGGGCGCATCTATATCGACTATCTGCGCAACACGCGGGGAGCGACCGCGATCGGCACCTATTCTCCCCGGGCGCGGCCTGGCGCCCCGGTCTCGACGCCGCTGTTCTGGGAGGAGGTCGAGCGCCCGGTACGCCCGGAAGGCTTTACCGTCGCCACCGTGCCGGCGCGGCTCGCAGCGCTGAAATCGGACCCGTGGGCCGGGATCGGCGCACTCCGCCAGTCGATCGCTGCCGGGGCGCGGCGCAAGCTCGGCCTCTGACCGTCGCTCGTTCCTTGCCGGGAGTTGACCGATGCCGCAACCACTCGAAAAGCCAAGCCTGGGACGCGGGCCTGTCCGAGTGCTGACGATCGCAGCATTCCTGATGGTTGCGGTGATCTTGCCTTGCGGCTCGCCAGCGGCGGCGGAGGCCCGCATGATACCCGCGCCGGTGCTCGACGAGCCGGCGACGCCAGAGAGAACTTCCGAGGCTGCCGTCCTCGCCGGCGGATGCTTCTGGGGTGTCCAGGGTGTGTTTCAGCATGTCGACGGGGTCACCGGGGCAGTCTCCGGCTATGCCGGCGGTGCCGCGAATACGGCCCAATACGCAACGGTAAGCACCGGTACGACCGGGCATGCAGAGTCGGTGCGGGTGACCTTTGATCCGCACCGGATCAGCTATGGACGCATCCTGCAGATCTACTTTTCGGTCGTTCACGATCCGACCGAGCTCAACCGCCAGGGACCGGATGTCGGAACCCAATACAGGTCGGCGATCTTCCCGACCGATCCGCAACAGGCCCGTATCGCCGAGGCCTACATCATGCAGCTCAACGAGGCGCAAATCTTCCCGGCTGCGATCGTCACCGGGGTCGAGCCCGGCCGGGAATTCTACCCGGCTGAGGCGTACCATCAGAATTATCTGACCCTGCACCCGAGCCAGCCCTATATCGCGATCAACGACCTACCGAAGATCGCGAACCTGGAGCGGCTGTTTCCGCAACTCTATCGTGCCGCGCCGGTTCTGGTCGCCGCCGCGCAATCCGCCCGCTGACGGCTTCGTCATTCCGCGGCTTGCGCAACTGCGTTCGGCCGGCGCCAGGTGGCGAGCTCGTCCCAGCTGTCGGCCGCCATGAACTCGGCCCAGCGGCGGTAGAGGTTGCGCATCGGCTCCTCGCTCGATTGCGCCTTGGTGATGTCGATGACCTTGCCGGGGAGGCGCAGCCCGTCCCATTCGTAATTCTCGGTCGCGGTGCCGAGCCCCATCTCGTACGAATAGGGATGGCGGCGGGCGATGGTGCCGCGGCTCGCCTGATGCGCGTAGTTCCAGTTTTCCATGTCGTCCTGCTCGGTCATCCCGGCCGGGCCCGAATAGCGGATGTAATAGTCGCGCAGAAAATCCTTGACCTGCTGCGGCGCCTCGCGGTCGACCAGGAACCAGCGCCACACCTCGGTCTGATGGGCGCCGCGCGGATGCCAGACGGCGATCGTGCGCGGCTGGCGCGGCAGCAATGCGATGTTCGGAAAGATCTCGCCCGGCGCGCCGAGCAGCCGGCTCTCGTCGCCGCGGGTGCGCCGCCGTTCCGCCTCGCAATGCCGGAAATATTCGGAGACGATCGGCGAATGCTGATAGGTCGCCGGCATCGGCCGGTCCTTCGGCAAGACATAGACGATGGTCTGATGGCCGCGATCGGGGATCGCGACATGCAGTTTGCGGGCGATCAGCAATTCCGACATGTCGCGGCGGCCGGCGCCCGACGGCCCGATACCGGCGAGATCGACCGAGCGGTGGCTGATGTTGTGGTAGCTGTCGCCGCTGAAATTCTCCGCCGGGAATTTCCAGTTGCACGGGATCAGCCATTTCTGCACGCCGCCCAGCACCTCGGCCTGGCCTTCGCGCCCATCGCGGCCATCGAGGATCAGGTCGAGATAGGGTGCGAAATCGCCGAGATATTCGGCGAAGGACGGCGCCGCCGGGTCCCAGGTCGCAAACACCGCCCCCTTGTAATTGGCGAGCTGCGCGACCTCGACGAGGCCCCATTGCGCGCGGTCGAGCTTTGAGTGATAGGCCTCGCGGAAATACGGCACGCCGGCGAGCCTGCCGTCGGTGCCGTAGCTCCAGCCGTGATAGGGGCAGGTGAAAACGGGTGTGTTGCCCTCGTCGTAGCGGCACACCTTCATGCCGCGATGCCGGCACGAATTCAAAAACACATGGATCTGCCCGGCGCGGTCGCGGCACAGGATCACGGATTCCTCGCCCATGCCCGAGACGAAGAAATCGCCTGGGTTGGGGATCTGGCTCTCATGGCCGACAAACAGCCAGGCGCGCGCGAACAGCCGCTCCTGCTCCTCCCGGTAGATCTCGTCATTGACGAAAATCTCGCGGCTGATCCGCCCTCTCGCCGCATCGACGAGCCCCGTGCGATACCCCGACCCCGCTGCGCCCGTCATCGCCGCCCTCCAGTCTGCTCAACGCATGTTATTGCCGGGGCGGCACACACGCCAGCCGCATGGCGACCGCGTCGGGCGCAAGGCGGCGCTGATCGCAACCTTGCTGCTGATGGGCCTCGCGATCTTTGCCGTGGCCTTTGTTCCCGGCTACGCCAGGATCGGGGTTTGGGGTGCGGTGATCCTGACGGTCTTGCGTACATTGCAGGGGATCGGGGTCGGCGGCGAGTGGGGCGGCTCGGTGCTGATGTCGATGGAGTGGGCGCGGACCAGCGCGATCCCGATTGCCGGCTGGCTGTCGGACCGGATCGGGCGCAGGCGGATGTATCCGATCGGCGCCGTCGCCCGGCTCCGCGCCGCGTGCACGCTGCAATGCAGCACTGCAAAGTCAACATTCCCCAATGGCCTTGGCGCCGGACATGTTCCGCACCGTTTTGCGGATTGGGCATGGCCGAGCCGGGAAGGGTGGGCCGATGAGATTGCAGTATTTCCGCGGCAATGTGTTTGTTGCGAACCTGCCGCCGGAATTGACCGACGATCAGCTGGCGGAGGCTTTCGACGCGTTCGGGATCGTGCTCAGCGCCTCCGTCGCCCGCGATCCGGCGACCGGCAGGCGGCTGCGCTATGGCTTTGTCGATATTGCAACCGAACGCGCGGCCAAGCTCGCCGTCGCGGCGATGAACGGGACGGCGATCGACGGCCATCAGCTCGACGTGCGCATCAGCGAGCGGCCGGGTGCGGGCAAAAAGCCGCCGCGCGCCAAGCTTGCACCGCGTCGTCCGGCAATTCCGGCCCCGGCGCGACCGCACGCGGAGGCCGATGATGCGGACGGGGGCTATGTCCCGCTGCCGCCGCGGCGGCAGCCGACCTTCCTGGTCGAGCGCCGTTCGCTGCCGCGCCGCTTCTAGTCGCGCAAGGCCGCCCCGGCTTCGGTCATCGCGCGCAGCGCGCGGGCCAGCGAACCGTCGAGATCGATGCCGCGGCAGGCTCCGGCCGCCACCTCGACCGCGAAGCCGGCCTCGCGCGCGTCGATCGCCGAAAACAGCACGCAGAAATCGGTGGCGAGCCCGCACAGCGTCAGCCGCTCGAAGCCGCGCTCGCGCAGATAGGAGGCGAGCCCGGTCGGGGTATGCCGGTCGTTTTCGCGAAACGCCGAATAGGAATCGATTTCCGGCAGATAGCCCTTGCGCAGCACCAGCTCGGCATGCGGCACCGCGAGCCCAGGGTGGAACGCCGCCCCCGGCGTGCCCTGGACGCAGTGCTCCGGCCACAGGATCTGCGCGCCGTAGGAAACCTCGATCGTCTCGAACGGGCGCCTGCCGGGATGCGATCCGGCAAAGGACAGATGTCCCGGCGGATGCCAGTCCTGGGTCAGGATCACATGGGCGAATTGGGCGGCGAGCCGGTTGACCGCGGGGACGATCGCGTCGCCCTCGGGCACCGCCAGCGCTCCGCCGGGACAGAAATCGTTCTGCACATCGACGATCAGCAGGACGTCCCGGTCGCCGCGCGCCCGCTTGCTGAACCCCCGTTCCATTTTTCCCTCGCCGATTCTCCGTTTGGCCGGTAACAGACATATCGGCATCGAATGGCGCAAGCGGCAGGGCATGACGCCCGCGAACGAACCCGGCGATCTTCGCCCGTTGATGGCGCTGACGAAGGCGCTGTGGAAACTGCGTCCGCCGGGCGAGCCCGAAATGCCCGGGGCGCGGCTGGTGCGGCGCTGGCGCGAAAAGCGGCTGCTGGCGCGGCTGGAGCGGGACTGGCCCGGCGGCTTCGCTCTGCACCGCAGCGGCGATTTGGTCTACGTGCCGGCGCCGCTCGATGCGCGCGGCCGCCATGCGCTGCTCCATCCGCCGGCAATCCATCCGGCGGTGCGCGGTTTTCTGCGGCCCGGCGCGGCGGCGATCGATGTCGGTGCCAATCTCGGCGAATGGACCGTGCCGCTCGCCCGCGCAGTCGGGCCGGACGGACGGGTGCTGGCGGTCGAGCCGGCCCCGCGCAGCGCCGACGCCCTCGCCAAGACGCTGGCCGCCAACGCGCTGGGGCAGGCGGCGCTGATCTGCTGCGCGCTCGGCGACCGTGACGGCACCGCCGAATTCGCCGTGCCGCTCGTCACCTCGGCGCGATCCGACACCGGCACCGCCCGGATCGGGCCGGCCGGCCCCGGCCACGAGGTGCTGAATGTTGCATTGCGGCGTCTCGACGCACTCGCCGCCGAGCATCGCCTCGACCGGATCGATCTGATCAAAATCGATGTCGAGGGCCATGAGCGGCGGGTGCTCGACGGCGGCGAAACGCTGCTCGCCCGGTTTCGCCCGGTGCTGGTGATCGAGACCGGGCACGAGGCCGCGGACGACCGCCAGGCGATCCACGACCGGCTCCGCGGTCTCGGCTATCGCATGCTGGGCTTATTGCTCGATCACGGCATGGCGGAGGCCGGTTGGCCGGCCTATGTCGCAGCCGGGCCCCCGTTCCGGCCGGGCGACGCGCACAATCTGCTGCTCGTCCCAGAGTGAGCCTCAGCTCCGTGAGGCTCAGGTCCCGACCGCGAGCGGGCTCACCAGCTTTTTGAGCGCGGCGACGACCGAGAGCGCGGTCAGCCGGCCGGTCTTCGGATTTTCCGCGGACGGCACGTTTTCGATCTGCAGCGAAAACCGCGCGGCGTCGGCCTCGACCTCGATGCGATGCGTGTTGCGGCTGACGCCGGGGTCGGCCCAGATCTCGATCGTCGTGCGCTCCGGTCCGATCCCGGCCAAAGCCAAGGCCGCCGCGACATTGACATTGGCCGGAAAGCCGCGCGCCGCCTCGCGCGCATTGCCGGCGAAGACGCGCTTCGCCTCGGACAATCCATCGATGGCGATGTGGTGCTGTTCGAGATAGGGCGCGCCGGCGAGACCGCCCGGCGGCTTGCGGGTGACCATGTGCACCTTCGAGATTCCGCCCTCGGCCGCCGCCGCGACCGCATCGAGGCCCAAGAGCGCGCCGGTCGGCACCAGGATGCGCCCGCCATGCCGGCGCGCCAGCTCGACGAGATCGAAATTGTCGAGGAGCGCGCCGCAGCTCAGCACCATGACGATGCGGCCATGCGCGAGCGCCGGCTCGGCGATCTCGCGCAGCAGATGGGCCGGCGCGCATTCGACGACGATGTCGGCCTCCTGCCACAGCCGCCCCAGCGGCACCACCGCCACCGGCCGCGCGAAATCGGCCATCGCCGCCTCGGCCCGCGCCATATCGCGCGCCGACACCGCCGCCAACGCCAGCCCCTCGATGCCCTGGTCGAGCCTTTGTGCGACCGCCTTCCCGATTGCCCCGAACCCGCCGATCGCCACGCGCATAGGCATCCCACATCCTCCCCGAAGCCACCCTCGCGCGCTTGTCAATACGATTTCGGCAGGCCCAGCACGCGCTCGGCGATGTGCGACAGGATCAGCTGCGGGCTGATGGGGGCGATGCGGGCGATCTGGATCTCGCGGAAATAGCGCTCGACATGGTATTCGCGGGCGTAGCCCATGCCGCCATGGGTCATGATCGCGGTCTCGCAGGCGCGGAACCCGGCCTCGGCGGCACAGTATTTGGCGGCGTTGGCATAGGCGCCGACCGTGCCGGCATCCTCGCCGCGGTCATAGGCGGCGGCCGCGCGCAATACCATCAATTCGGCCGCTTCGAGCTCGATCCAGCGCTCGGCGAGCGGATGCTGGATCGCCTGGTTCTGCCCGATCGGCCGGCCGAACACGACCCGCTCCTGCGCATAGCGGGCGGCGCGCGCCAAGGCCGACGCGGCCGAGCCCGACCGCCTCGGCGGCGATCAGGATGCGCTCCGGGTTCATCCCGTGCAGGAGGTAGTGAAAGCCCCTGCCCTCCTCGCCGATGCGGTCGGCCACCGGCACCTTCAGCCCGTCGATGAACAACAGGTTCGAATCGACCGCCTTGCGCCCCATCTTCGGGATCTCGCGCACCTCGACCTTGCTGCGGTCGAGATCGGTGTAGAACAGGGTCATGCCGAGCGACGGCCGCGCCGACCTCCTCGATCGGCGTGGTGCGCGCCAGGATCAGCATCTTCTCGGCGACCTGCGCGGTCGAGATCCAGATCTTGCGGCCCGACAGGACGTAATGGTCGCCGTTTCGCTCGGCTTTTGTCTTGAGCCGGGTCGTGTCGAGCCCGGTATCGGGCTCGGTGACGGCGAAGCAGGTCTTTTCGTCGGCCGGCGATCAGCGGCGGCAGAAAGCGGCGTTTCTGCTCGTCGCTGCCGAAGACGACGACCGGGTGCAGCCCGAAAATGTTCATGTGGATCGCCGAGGCGCCGCTGAACCCGGCGCCGGATTGGGCGACGGCCTGCATCATTACCGCCGCCTCGGTGATGCCGAGCCCGCTGCCGCCATATTGCGGCGGCATCGCGATGCCGAGCCAGCCGGCCTCGGCCATCGCCCGGTGGAATTCGTGCGGAAAGCCGCCCGCCTCGTCCTTCCGCAGCCAGTAATCGTCGCCGAAGCGCTGGCACAGCCCCCCGACCGCGGCCCGGATCTCCTGCTGCTCCGGTGTCAACGCGAATTCGCCACCTTTTTCCGCGCTCACGGTAATGCCCCTTGCGAAGACAAATCTTCATCCTCTTGGCCGGGCTCGACCCGGCCATCCACGTCTACATCTTTACACGAGGCGGTCGTAGAGATCTTCCCAGTCCGGGTTCTCCTGGTGGATAAGACGGACCTTCCACGCACGCGGCCAATGCTTCATGTTCAATTCGCGTTGTTTAGCTGCCCTGATATTATCGTGCCGCTCAATGTAGACGAGCCGTTGCAGGCCATACCGTCTGGTGAAGCCGTCCGCAACGCCGGCGCGATGTTCCCATATTCGGCGCGCAGGGTCAGCCGTGGCCCCGACGTAAAGCGTACCATTCCGCCGATTAGTCATAATGTATACCCAGCCGTCCATCGCTGCCAGTGTGGATCACCGTCTCGCACACGGCAATAAGACGTGGATGGCCGGGCCAAGCCCGGCCAAGGAAGCTTGGGGCCGCGGCCGCGAATCCAGTTCTTAATTAGCGACTTTATCAGCCTCGCGCAATGCTTGCGATAGCTTCGCATGATGCTCAAGCCAGTCGATTTTGAAAAGCACCCGACTGTGGTTGGCAACTTAAATCCGGCCTTGCGACTCCAAGACGCCGAGCATACAGCCGGAAAGCTCATCGCGATCGGTCCCTACGGCGGTGATCCAATCTTGTTCTAGGCTTCCGAGGAGTGCGAGATAGCGCCCGTGGTGATCGGAGGTTCTTATCGCGACGTCATCGGGAAGGTCCGTGATCCCATGCCACACCTCTGGATCAACCGGGTCCGTGGGCGGTGCGTCATCGCCCTCGCTCAAGGCAAAATCGTCCGGTTCGAGGACCCATCGGACTGCCCGGAAATCGGTAAGAGGGAGCTTTTTTGTCATGGCTCGGCGGGCTGGAAACCAACTGCGTCGCCAGCAACGGTCTCGGGCATGGGCACGGCCCGCCTCACAGCGGGATGACCAGCAGGGTGTCGATCTTCTGGCTGTCGAGGATGACGAGGCGCTCGACGAAGCGGTAGGGCTCGGTCGCGACGTCGATGCGGTCGAGATAGCGGCCGGCGGCGAACAGGCTCATCTCGCCGTCATGCATGATGCGCACGGCGATGAAGTTCGAGCGCACTTCGGCGACGCCGCCCTCGATCGGCCCGATCCGGATCGGGCCGATGATGTGGCGGTAGCGGTGCGGCTCGAAGATGTTGGCCCGGCGCAGTGCCAACACCCGGTCACTCAGCATTCCGCGCGAGGCGGCATAGACGACCCCGTGCCGATAGCCGGCCTCGTGGCTGTCGCGGCTGGTGATCAGGTAGCGGCATTTCTCGACAAAGAAATCGGGCCATTCCTCGAGCCGGCCGTCGTCGATGCATTCGGCATAGGCGGCGATCAGCTCGTGGATGCCGTGCCGTATCGCGGGTTCGTCCATTTCGTGCCCCCTCGCCAGATACCAGATGTCAGAACCGCGTCAGCACCCGCCAGTAGAACGCGCCGCCGGACAGCGGCGAGATGCCGGCCCCGGCGCCGGTCGGATATCTGTTGAAGCGGGCCAACGCCTCGAGATCGACTTCGACGTTGCGCGTGAGTTGGGAGCGCACGCCGCCGCCGGCCGAGCCGATCGTCGTGGCGAAATCGCTCGCCTGATTCTGCCAAGTCTCGCCCCAATCATAAAACAAATACCACTGGGTCGGGAGATCCAGCGACCTGCCGGGCAGGCTTATCCCGATATCGGTGTTGAGCTGCAGCTCGGCGGTGGCGGCCAGGGCCTTGTCGCCCGGCACCTGGCCGGCGTAGTAGCCGCGGGTGAAGCGCGCGCCGCCGAGATAGAACTGCTCGGAAGGCGGCAGGATGTCCGGGGTCCACTGCCCGGTCAGCAACGCGAGGAATGCCAGGCTGGCGCCGTTCCATGGCGCGAACAGGGTCTGCGTCCGGCCGGCCTCGAAATCGATCTTGCTGAAGCCGGCCTGCTCGTTCAGGCGCGGCGATGTCGGCGAGCTGCCGTTGGTGGTAGCCCCCAGGATCGGCGCGCCCTGGGAAAATCGCACACGCAGCACATCGATCGCCGGACGGGCGGCGCCCAACACGACATCCGACAGGCCATATTCCTCGCCGAGCCGGAACGCGCGCACCGCCTCGTCGCTCTGGAGGAGGCTCGACAAGGTGTCGATGTCGGAATCGAGCCCGTCGAAGCCGGCATAGACGTTCAAATTCTGCTGCCGGGAACGGATCACCGGATAGCTGCCGCCCAAACCGAACACGGTGGTCATGCCGTTATAGCCGGTGACGGCGAGGCTGCCGGTGGGCATTGTGGGGCCGGCGCCGCCATAGACGCGCAGTTTCAGCCCCGAGGCGCCGATGAACATTTCGGTCGAGGCCTGGGCGAAATTCTGGCTGTCCGGGAAGGTATGGTAATAGGAGATCTCGGTCTTCTCGCCATATTGCGTGAAGCTGTTGAAATCCACCACGCCGAGCGACTCGATCGGCCCGGTCTCATCAAACGCGCGATTGTCGCTGGTGGCGAGACCCGAAACCGGACTGCGTTCGACCTGCGCGATCAGGTTGAGCGCGCCCGGCTGGCCGGTCGACGGCTCCAGCACGGCATGCAAGGTGATGCCGGGCACATCCTGCGCCAGCAGCAGGTAACGCTCGAGGGTTGCGGCATCGATCACCGGCGCCTCGGTGAGCCGGTTCAGAAAGCGCAGGACCTGCGCGCCGGCGGGCCCGATATCGCCGTCGAGCCTGACCGTGGCGATATGCCCCTCGGCAACCGCGAAGCGCAGCCGTCCGGCGCCATCGAGATGTGCCGACACGGCGGTGAGCACATAGCCGTCGGCGCGGTAGTGCCGCAGGATCGCCTGGCGCGCGGCATCGATCCGCGGCAACGGCACTGCCGCGCCGACGAGGCCGTGGACGAACCGCGCGATGACTGCCGGCGGGTAGGCGGTGACGCCGTCGACCGCGACGCTGTTCACCTCGACCGGCAGGTTCGGCACCTCGCTGCCCGGGGCGGATGGCGGCGGCGCAATCCCGCCCGGCCCCACGGCGGGCGGCCCCGGCGGCAGGATGCGCGGGATCGGCGAGCCCTGCGGGACCGGGTTTGCCGTCGGCGCGGTCTGCGCCAATGCCCATTGCGCCGGCAACAACAGGCTTACCAGCAGAGGGGCAAGCTTTAAGGCCAGCCCCGCCTGCTTGCCCGCGACGCCCGGTTCCCGGCGACGGTCATTTGCCGGACGGATCGAGCAGCACCGCGCCGAGGGAGGCCGTTCGGCGCCGAGACATCCACCGGACCGGTCGCCGACAGGGAGGCGCCCGACTCCTCGACCAATCCGCCATTGCCGCCCTGCGGTCCGCCTCTGGCGCCGATGCTGCCCGCCATTTTGGTATGCCCCTTCGACAGCACCGTCACCCTGCCGCCATTGCCGTTGGCAGTGGCGTCGGCGCCGATCGTCGCCCCGTGCGCGATCGTCGTGTTGGCGGCGACCACCGTCGGCGCAACCCCTGGGCCGCCGCGCGCCCGCGCCAAATCCGTGCCGATTGCCACGACCCCGCCGCCGGCCCGGCCGGACGCATTGATCCGGGCGGACCGGCGGCCACCACGACGTTGCGGTTGCCGGCGATTTCGATGCCGCCGCCGGTCGCGCCGGCCGCCGCGCCCGTTGCCGTCAGCTGGCCGTCCACCACGATCGAGCCGCCGACGCCGTTCACCATCACCGTGCCGGTGCGGCCGCCCACGCTGGCCGCGCTCGACCGTGCCGCCCGACTGCACCAGCGTCTGCACGATGCCGTCGGCCGCCCGCGCCGTCAGCTGCACGGTGCCGCCGGCCGCGCTGATCGCGCCGGTATTGGTCACCAGCACCGTCGCCTTGGTGCCGCCCGGACCGACCGGTGCCTGCGTCACCTCGTTGCTGACATCGAGCGACAGCAGCCCGTCGCCGTACAGATCGAGCGTCGCCGTCTTCGCCCCGGCCAGCACGACATGGCCGAGCTTGGCGGTGATCACCCCCGAATTGGCGACCTGCGGCGCCACCAGCGCCGCCAACCCGGCCTGTCCCATCGTGATGGTGCCCTGGTTCACGACCGCTGCGTTCGGTTTGGCAGCCTGGTCGAACACCATCCGTCCGGCCATGAAGTTCTGGTTGCTGATGCCCGCGGCGGAGACGACGAGGCTGTTGGCGTTGACCTGGGTGCCTTTGTAGAAGGTCACGCCGGACTGGTTCACCAACACCACCTGGCCGTTCGCGTCGATCCGTCCGGCGATCTGCGAGGGGTTCGGACTGATGACGCGGTTCAGCGCAATAGCCGACGCCGACGGCTGGACGAAATCAACCGTCTGCTGGCTGCCCAGGTTGAAGCTCTGCCAGTTCAGCGCCGCCCGCTGCGAGCTTTGCTCGATCGTGGTGGCGGCTGCGCTCTCGCTGATCGTAGCGCTGCCCGCCGCCACCACGCCGCCGGACGGCCGCGCATTCGCTGCAGGCTGCGCCGCCGCCGGCAGCGACAGGACCATCAGCGCGGTCGCCTGGAGCGCGGTATTCCCGAGCAGGGCCGAACGCCGGCTGCCGCACGATGCCGAGCAGTCTCGCCTGTTCCAGGTGCGCAGGCTGCGCCATCGCCATCCTCCCTGTCGGGGTGTCAGCTTCCACCCCTCCCAGTCCCTTCGGATTATTGCCCTAGTCGCCGACCATGGCGCGGTATTTCTTCCAGAAGCCGCGGATGGCGGCTTCGCTGCTGCGGAAGGGCTGGGACTGCGCGTCGTGGCCGCCCATCATGACGACGCCGCTGTCACCGTCATTGTGGCGCAATGCGCGCTGGACGAAGCCGCCGACGCAGCCATCCTCCATCGAGATATAGCCGGCGGCGCCGACCAGATTGCCCTGGCGCAGGCGGCGCTCGGTCATCGCCTCGTCGTCGCCGGCAAAGCCGAGATGGATCCAGTCGAGCTCGGTCTTTTCGAGGCCCTTCGGGTGGATCACCCGCACCGCGATCGAATTGCGGATCTGCTGCAGGATCATGCCGGGGAAGATCGTCAGGATCTGCACCGAGACGCCGTCGCCATACTCGTCGACCGATTCGATGACCGAGGGGTCTTCGAGGCGCAGATCGGTGTCGGCGCGCAGCCCTTCGCGGCTGTAGTCGGCGTCTTCGGCGGCGTAGTCGAGCTTGGCCTGGCTGAAATGATGCCCGCCGCTATCGTCGATATGAATCCCGCCGGGCATCGAAAGCCGGTTGATGCGGAACGTCGTCAGAAAGGCGTGCAGGATGCTGGCGTGATAGGTGTCCTTGGTGTTCTCGGCGTAGAGCTTCCAGTTGTTGGGCAAAACCTGGGTGCTGCGGCCGAGGATCTGGACCGGCCGGTTTAAGACGCGGCGGATGCCGCCGACAACCTGCGGGCCGAGATAGGCTTTCGAGATCGGGCATGTCCCGGCTGAAGGTGCCGAAGACGAGGCCGGCCAGCTCGGCCACGCGCAATCGCGGCAGATCGTGGTCGTCCTTCCGGAATTCGGGCGGCATCCCGCCCTGCCTTTTAACCCCGCGCTCAAAGGCGACGCCGGTCAATTTGCCGGCCAGATCATAGGTCCAGCCGTGATAGATGCACTTGATCTCCCCGGCATTGCCGCGGCGCTCGATGCACAGCAGGTTGCCGCGATGGGCGCAGCGGTTGACGAAGGCGTTGATCTCGCCGTCATCGCCGCGGGTCACGACGATTGCGGTCTCGCCGACCGTCGTCGCGACCCAATCGCCCGAATTCGGGATCTCGGCGGCGAGGCACAGATAGCTCCAGGCCGGCCCCTTGAAGATCCGCTCCTGCTCCAGCCGGTACTGCTCGGGATCGGTGTAGAGCCGGAACGGGATCTCGGTAAGCCCGTTCGACGGCCACGCCACGCCCCGAATTTCCTCGGCGCCCACCTCGGACATCGCGGCTTCTCCTCCTTGCGCAAATCGCCCGTACGATAGCACCCGCCGCCGGATCAGGTACAGCAGCGCAGAACCGCGTCATTCCAGGGCGGCCTCGGGCCGAACCCGGAACCCATGCCCACGGACCACAACGGCTGGTTGCGAGTGACCGCGCGATCCGATCGAAGCCGGTGTTCATAGGTTCCGGCCTCGCCGCTGCGCCGTCCCGGAACAACCATTCCGTCGGCCCGAGGGAATTCGCTTGCGGGAACCGGCCCGATCGCCGCCGCGCGTTATTGATTACCGGCAGACAATTGGCGCCAGGCGGGAAACCAAACCGCCCGGGCGAGGGGTCATCTCGTGTCGGGCGGCCGGCTGTAGGGGGTGGCGGACCGGAATCGAGCGCCACCCGGAGTTAGGCGAAGAACCGCCCGGCCCGCGTTCTTGCGCGCGCATATAGCGCGACGCTGTCAAATTTTTCGGGAATTGAGGACGGGTGCAGCTCGTTTAACCGGGCATGAAAACCATTCTCTCCGCTCTTGTCCTCGCGCTCGGCATCGGATTTGCTCTGCCGGCAAGCGCCTATTGGTGTGGCCCCGGCGGTCGTAATTGGTGCGAGCCCCCGCGGCCAGCCGTCGGTGTCTACGTCGCGCCTGGCGTCGGCTTCTGGTGGGGAACGCGCTGGTATCCCTACGCCTGGCATCCCTGGGGCTGGCACGGCTGGCATGCCGGCTGGTGGCAGCACGGCTATGCTCGCGGCGATTGGTGCCGATGGCATCGGTGTTGACGGAAATCGATCGAGATCCGGCAGCGAACCAGGCGGATCGATAAACAGAAATTTCGGGCCTGGGTGCCGGCGCGCCGTTTTCTCAAATTCGGCTCAGAAAGCCCGCCGGTTGCTGGCCAGCCCGGCCCCTTGAAGACCCGCTCCTGCTCGAGCCGGTACTGCTCCGGAGTCGGTATAGAGCCGGAACGGGATCTCGGTGAGGCCGTTCGACGGCCACGCCACCTCCCGAATTTCCTCGGCGCCCACCTCGGACATCGCGGCTTCTCCTCCCTGCGAAAATCGCCTGTACGATAGGACCCGCCGCCGGATCGGGGCGGGCCCTCGGGCCGAACCCGGAACCCATGCACACAGACTACAAGGGCTGGTTGCGGGTGGCCGCGCGCACGGGCGCCGGGCCGTCTGCCCAAAGGCGCCGACGCCGGCATAGCCGAACCGGCGGTTTTGCGGGTGACTTTCGGACATATCTTCGCCACCCTCTAACCCACTGATCGGGCTGGCTGGAGGGGTAATTTCCGAAAATCTTGAATTCTGCACGGGCACGATGGGTGGATCGCCCATGTTGCCCAGCTCTGGGGGCGAATTAAAGCGCAAGAACCGGATATCAGCGCCTGCGGTCCGCAGCGTACAGACGCATTCGTCGGAAGGCGTATCACGCCTTCACTCACCGGAGTTCGGCCGATGATATCTCTACTTTCGCCTCTTCATTCCATTGCCGCGCGGCGGGGCGATGGGTTGCGTCCCGAGCTCGCCGCCCTGCTGAAAGACCAGGAATTAAACAGCAAGAATCGGATATCTACGTCGCCGGCCTGCGAGCTAGAAATGGCTCGTCAAAAGGTGGGCACACCTTCATTCACAGAGCCAAGAGGGCCGAAGATGACACGCGAACAACAAAACAAGGCCCTTGTGGGCCGCTGGTTCGAAGGGTTTTGGGGCAATCCGTGGAACCCCAACGTCATTGATGAACTCGCCGCGCCCGACGTGCTGCTTCAGTATTCGCTGCATGCGCCGCGTCGTGGTCGCGAGGACGTTCGGAACTTCATGATGGATTTCCGCGCGGCTTTCCCTGATCTCAAATTTTGGGGCGCGGCCGATCTCATTGCCGAGGGCGATTTTGTCGTCGGCCGTTGGGAGGGTGGCGGTACGCACACCGGCCCCGCGTTTAACGATTTCCTCGTAGGCTCGCTGCCCGCAGCTTCGGGCCGCAAGATGCGTTTTACCGGTACTACGGTGCTTCGTGTCGAGAATGGCAAGATTGCCGAGGAAATCGGACTCGACGATGGCGTCACTGCGCTCCAGCAACTGGGAATCTTAAAAGCGGCTGCCTGACCATTATACGGATTGAGCCGAGATCATCCCGGCTCAATCCGCCTACCCCTCCCGCATAAGCAATCTGGAAATCGGCGCGCGACCGCCATGTGTCCACCAAATAGAGATGTCACCATCTCCGCCATTTTGAGTATGGACGGGCGTGACCTTTGTTCTCGATAACTCCGTCGCGATGCGATGGTGTTTCGAGAACGCGGCGCATCCTTATGCCGACGGCATCCTGAAACGACTGGCGGCGGGCGAAGACGCGCTGGTGCCGGTGCTGTGGTTTTACGAGGCGAGCGCCGTGCTGTCGCGCGAGCAGAACCGGGGCACTCTCGCCGCGCCGAAGGCGGATCAGTTTCTTGCCGAGTTGAAGGCGCTGCGGATCGCGGCCGATGCGGAGTGTGTGGCGCGGGTGTTCGGGGACGTGCATCGCTTGGCGCTTGCTTATCGGCTGACCTCCTACGATGCAGCGTATCTGGAATTGGCGCTGCGGCACGGCCTGCCGCTGGCTACGCGACTGACGGGTGGAATTGGCATCGAAGGAGTGGGCGCCGCCTGATTTCGACCTGCAAAAAAACAGGCGGAACAGGTGTGCCGGAATGGGCGCTGACCGGGATGCGCGGAAATGCATGGCGGCGGCGCACGCCGGGAATTCGCTTGCGGCCCGCAGGCCGATGGCCGACGATCGGCCGCAATTCGTATTTCGGCCGGAGGGCTCGGCATGGACGATCTCTATTTGCGCAGCGGCATCTTTCTGGCGCCGTTCCATAATCACGACGAGAACCCGACGCTATCGATCGAGCGCGATCTCGAGCTGCTCGAACATCTCGACCGGCTGAATTATCACGAGGCGTGGATCGGCGAGCACCATTCGGGCGGCTTCGAATTGATCGCCAGCCCGGAGATGTTCATCGCCGCCGCGGCGCAGCGCACCCGCCACATCCGGCTGGGCACCGGCGTCGTCTCGTTGCCGTACCACAACCCGTTCATGCTGGCCGACCGCATGGTTCAGCTCGACCACATGACCCGCGGCCGGGCGATGATGGGGGTCGGCCCGGGCGCGCTCGTCCACGACGCGCTGAAGATCGGCATCGATCCCAGTGAGCAGCGGCGGATGATGAACGAGTCGTTCGACGTCATTATCCGGCTGCTGAACGGCGAGACCGTCACCCGCAAGACCGACTGGTTCAACCTGACCGAGGCGCAATTGCAATTGCGCTCCTACACCCGGCCGACGATGGAATTGGCGGTCGCGGCGGCGCGTTCGCCGTCCGGCTCGCTGCTGTCCGGCAAATACGGCGTCGGCATGCTGTCGATCGGCGGCACCAGCCCGATGGCGATGGAGCGCCACACCGCCAATTGGGGGCTCTACGAAGAGACGGCGCGGGCCAACGGCCATGTCCCGAACCGCAAAGACTGGCGCGTCGTCGGCCTGTTTCACATCGCCGAGACGCGCGAGCAGGCGCGCCGGAACGTGCAGTTCGGCGTCCAGGCCTTCGCCAACTATTTCCGCGACGTCGCGACCTTTCCGATCATTCCGCCCGAGGTGCCCGACCCGACCGATTGGCTGATCGAGACCGGCACCGCCTGCATCGGCACCCCCGACGACGCGATCGCCTATATCGACCGGCTGGTCGCCGGCTCCGGCGGGTTCGGCGTGCTGTGCGAGCTGGCGCAGAACTGGGCCGATTGGGACATGACCAAAAAGCATTACGAGCTGATGGCGCGTTTTGTTCATCCGCGCTACCAGCAGAGCCGGGAATTGCTGCGCGGCAGCTATGATTTCGCCACCAGCCGCCATGTCGACTTCACCGGCAAGGCGAGTGCCGCGATCCAGAAGGAGATCGACCGGCACGCCGCCGCCCGCGCCGCCGAACCGCAGCGCAGCGCCGCTGAATAGTCGTCGTCAGCGCCGGCTGCGCAGCAGGGCGTCGGCGATCTCGACAAAGCCGGCGCCGCCGCCGCCCAGGGTCACCCATTGCGGCGGGGTCGCCATGCGGTCGAGAAAGCGGGTCACCGTGGCAACGCCGATGGAATTCGGGAAAAAGCCGAACATCGCCTCGTCATTGAGCGAATTGCCGGCATAGATGAAGGCGCCGGGTTCGTTATCGAGGTCGGTCGCGAACAGCTCTTTCAGCACCCGGCGCGACATCGCCAGCTTGTCGAAGCCGCCGAACCAGCCGAGCACCCACAGCGAATTCACCACCGTGCTCGCGCCGGCTGCGGCGAGCCGGGCGGCGATGGCCTCGGCGCCGGGCGGGCCGGGGTTGCGGAAGGCGAGCGTGGTCTCGCGGTAGCGCTGATCGGCGGCCAATTCGCAG
Source organism: uncultured Alphaproteobacteria bacterium (assembly GCA_963814865.1). Classification (GTDB taxonomy): domain Bacteria; phylum Pseudomonadota; class Alphaproteobacteria; order ATCC43930; family CGMCC-115725; genus AP-15. Next base: position 887,112 of record CAWFEN010000014.1, read on the forward strand.
CCCGGCACCTGCGCCGCGATCCGCATGCCCAACGCCATCAGCCGCCGATGGTCGCGGCCGCGCGCCGCCGCGCCGGCCCAGAAACGGCGCTCGGTAGTTGCCGCCGCCGGATCATGGCGGAAGCAGAGCCCGCCATTCTCGCCGATTACCGCGTCGACCGGCCACATCCGGCACATCAGGTCGCACCATCCGGCCGGCGCGGCGGTGACCGGGATCACCCGCAGGCCGGCCTCGTGCAGGCGCTCGAGCGCGTCGAAGGCGGCGGCCGGCAGGCGCGGCCCGTCGGTCAGGGTATCGTCGACGTCGCTCAGCACGAACCGGACGGCGGCCAGCCGCTCCTTCGGGAATTGCGCGAAGGGTTGCATCGCAGGCGCACCTCGCTGCTTGTCGAGCGAAATCCTTTCCCTGGATATGCCCTCTGTGCTAGCGCAGAACCATATCTGGGCGTGCGGCCGGTCTCGGCAGGCGGGGCCGTACGGAGGGCCAGGACGATGCAGAGCCAGAATCGGTTTTTTGACGATCTCGCCCGCGTGGCGGCCGGGGCCGTCGGCACCCTTTCGGGGGTCAAGGGCGAAGTTGAATTGCGGCTGCGCGGGCAGCTCGAACGGGTGCTCGCCGGCATGGACCTCGTCAGCCGCGACGAATTCGAAGCGGTCAAGGCGATGGCGGCCAAGGCTCGCGCCGAGCAGGAAGATTTGCTCAAGCGCGTGGCCGAGCTCGAAGCGGGTCTCGCGGCGCTGTCCGGGCGCGACCGCCCGGCCGCCCGCGAGGACGGCGCCGGCCCCTCCTGATCGGCGCGCGAACCGGCCAAAGGAGACCGAATATTCATCGGCGCCAGTCGTTGCCCGGCGGCAGGTCCGATCTTGCCGATCGCCTTGTGCCGCCGGGCTGCAACATAGCTGGCTTATCGTGCTGCGATGTCGAGACAGCCTGGTCGAGCCGCCCGAGGAGGGCTTGATGACTTCTGTTGCCACGTCCGAACCGACGCCGCTTTCCGGCAACCCGATCGACCTCGTCGAGGAGATCGTCGCCGCCAATGACTGGGCGCACGACCGCGCCAGCGAAGAGGAGCTGGTCGTCGAGATTTCCGGCCGCTGGTGCGACTACCGGCTTTATTTCGTGTGGCAGGAGGAGATCAGCGCGATGCATTTCTCCTGCGGCTTCGACATGAAGGTGCCGAAGGGGCGGCGCAGCCCGATCTACGAGCTCCTGGCGCTCGCCAACGAGAAATTGTGGCTCGGGCATTTCGATCTTTCGGCCGAGGACAATTCCCCCGCGTTCCGGCACGCGGTGCTGCTGAGCGGCGTGCTGGCGGCGAGCGCCGAGCAGGTCGAAGATCTCGTCGATATCGCCTTGTCGGAATGCGAGCGCTTCTACCCGGCCTTTCAGCTTGTCGTCTGGGGCGGCAAGACGCCGGCGCAGGCAATGGCGGCGGCAATGATCGACCCGGTCGGGGAAGCCTGACGGAAAGGCGGCGCGTGATGGGCACTGACGACGGGTCGGTGGCCGCTCTCGTCCTCGTCGGCTGCGGCAAGATGGGGACGGCGCTGCTGCGCGGCTGGCTTGCCGGTGGCGCGGCCGCACGATTTTTCGTGGTCGAGCCGGCGGGCGCCCCGCCCGAGCTCGCCACCACGGCGAACATCGCCTGGCACGAAACGGCCGAGGCGCTGCCGGACGGGCTGGTGCCGGATGCCGTGGTCTTCGCGATCAAGCCGCAGGTCGTCGATATGGCGCTGCCGGGCTATCGCCGCTGGGTCCGCCCGCAGACGCTGTTTCTGTCGATCGTGGCCGGTAAGACGATTTCCGGCATCACCCGGCATCTCGGCGCCGCGGCACTCGTGCGCACGATGCCGAATACGCCGGCGGCGATCGGGCGCGGGATCACAGTGGCGTGCGCCAACCCGCTGGTGACGCCCGATCAAAGACGGTTCTGCGACCGCCTGCTGGCCGCCGTCGGCGAGAGCGCCTGGGTCGAGGATGAAAGGCTGCTTGACGCGGTGACCGCGCTGTCGGGCAGCGGACCGGCCTATGTCTTTCTGCTGATCGAGGCGCTGGCGCAGGCCGGCGAAAGCGAGGGGCTGGCTCCCGATCTGGCCCTGCGGCTCGCACGCGCCACGGTAGCCGGGTCGGGCGAGCTCGCCCGCCTCTCGGTGGCGAGCCCGGCGCAACTGCGCAAGGACGTGACCAGCCCAGGCGGCACGACGCAGGCGGCCCTCGACGTGCTGATGGGCAAGGACGGTCTCGCTCAGCTGATCGGGCGCGCGGTCAAGGCGGCGGCGGCGCGCTCGCGCGAGCTGGCGAGCTGAGCCGGGCGCGGCAAAGGAGACTGTCATGGCAAAAACCGGAGGCGGGCGCGGGCGGGCGGCAAACGCCGGCGCCGCGGCGGCGAGCGACGCCGAGCGGATCATCGACGCCGCTTTGTCCCGCATCACGACCGAGGGGTGGCGGCGCCTGTCGCTGGCGGCGATCGCGGCCGAAGCGGAACTGCCGATCCTGCATGTCTATCGCAATTTCGGATCGAAGCAGGCGATCCTCGGCGGATTTTTCCGGCGGATCGACGAGCGGGTCCTGGCCGAGCCGCCGGCGGCCGAGGCGGACGAACGCCCGCGCGATCGGCTGTTCGATCTCTTGATGCGGCGATTCGACGCACTTCAGCCGCACAAGACCGCCCTCGACGTGCTGCGTCGCGAATTGCCGGGCGATCCGGTCGGCGCGCTGTGCGCCGGCGCGCTGCTGCTGCGCTCGGTGCGATGGATGCTCGAAGCCGCCGATATCGCCACCGGCGGGTGGCGCGGCGCGGTGGCGGTCCGATTGACCGCGGCGGCCTATTTGTCGGCGATGCGGATTTGGCTGCGCGAGGATTCGCCCGATCTGGCGCAGACGATGGCGCGGCTCGATGCGCGGCTGCGTCGGATCGAGGGCTGGCTGACGCCCGTTGCGCCATCGCGGCCCGGCCGGGAGCCGCTGGCAGCCTGATTTTGCTGCACTGCAAAACGTGCTTGACGTCATTGGGACGAATACCGATATTTCGAGCGTTGTGCATCGCACAATAACCTGAAGCTCCAAGATCGGAACCCACTCATGTCAGAAGCTCGCCCCGGCTTTTTCGATTTCGATGTGACCAAGATGATGACCGACTTCCGCTTTCGTCCGTTCGATGTCGACGCGTTGATGGCCTGCCAGCGCCGCAACATCGAAGCGCTGAGCCAGGCCCACCAGCTCGCCGTCGAGGGCTGCCAGGCGGTCGCCCGGCGCCAGATCGAAATCGCCCGCCAGGCCCTCGAGGACGTGTCGGCGCTGGTGCGCGATCTCACCCAGCCGGTGTCGGCCGAGGAGCGCATCGCCAAGAACACCGAATATGCCAAGCAGATGCTCGAAAAGAGCGTCAGTCACGGCCGCGAGATCACGCAGCTGGCCGCCAAGGCGGGCACCGAGGCGGCCGAGGTTCTGCGCCGGCGTGCGAGCGAAGGGCTCGACGAGTTGCGCGAGATGGCGAAGCTGCAAAGCGCACACTGACGGCGCTGGTCCCCGCAGCCGCTCAAACCGGGAGGCCGCACCGCGCCGCGAGGCGGCCTTCGCATGCAAGCACGCCCGGCGACAGGACCGGCAACGCCCCAACAGGCACCGCGCGTCAAGTTTCGGTCATCCTCTCCGGCACCCCGCCGGCCGGCTATTCGAGGATGATGCGCGAGCCGGTCGCGCCGTTCAGCAGGCGCTTCAAATGAAAGCTCACCAGCCGGTCGTCGCTGCGCTGGCCGAGAAGCGCGGCAAAGGCCGGCATCGCGCCGATATCTCCCGCTTCGAGCTTGGCGAAGGCGCCGAGATAGGCCTGGTTCGCGGGATCGGCGTAATCCTCGGCGGATAGCGGCTCGAACGCTCGCAGCTGCTCGCTGCGGCCGCGCAGCACGAGGTCGCCGACCGGGCGCCCGGTGAAACCGGCGACACGGCCGGCCACGCTCTCGCCGACGCAGATCCGGGTGCCGAATTCCTTGTTCGCCGCTTCGAGCCGGGCGGCGGTGTTCACCGTGTCGCCATAGGCCGTATAGTCGAAATAACGCCCGCTGCCGAAATTGCCGACAATCGCCGGTCCCGCGTCGAGACCGAGCCGGGTCTCGCCGAGGACGATCCCCCGCTCGTTCCAGCGGCTGCGGAACGCCTGCGCGCTGGTGTCGAGCTCGAGCGCGCAGGCGACGGCGCGCCCGGCGTGGTCGGGCTGATCGGCCGGCGCCCCGAACAGCACGTGAATGGCGTCGCCGATGATCTTCACGACGGTACCGCCATGAGTGAAGACGATATCGGTCATGGCGCCGAGATAATCGTTGAGGAGCGGGGCGATGGCTGTTGGTTCCAGAGTCTCGACCAGCGAGGTGAACCCGGCGATGTCGGTGAACAGCGAGGTGATCTCGCGCCGCCGGCCGCCGAGATCGACCGCTCCCGGATCGCTCGCCAGCCGCTCCGCCAGGTTGGGCGAGAAGTAACGCGACAGCAGCGCGTGCGCCCGTTCCGCCTCAGCCTGCCGGCGCCGTGCCTCGCGCAAGGTCTCGATATGATGCAAGGTCTTGTCGATCGTGGTCTCGAGATCGGCGAAATCGATCGGCTTGGTCACGAAGTCAAAGGCGCCGCGGTTCATGGCGGTCCTTATATTCGCCATGTCGCCATAGGCCGAGACGATCACGGTCGACAGCTGGTCATCCTTTTCCCGGATCTTTTGCAGCAGGGTCAGACCGTCCATGCGCGGCATGTTGATGTCGCTCAGCACCATGTCGATGGCATGGCCGTTCGCCAGCAGGTCGAGCGCGTCGGCACCGTCGCGGGCGAACAGAAAGCTGATCTCGCCGTCACGGATGCGGCGCCTGAATTTCTGCTGGACAAGCGTCTCGAGGTCCGGCTCGTCATCGACCACGAGAATCTTTGCCGTCAAATTGCCTCTCCTCTGCCGACGACCGGCGTTGCCACGCGCGGCAGCGTTATCACGAACTCGGTGAATGCGCCCGGTTCGGTGTCGACCTCGAGCGTGCCGCCGTGCTGCTTGATGATGATGTCGAAGCTCAGCGACAACCCCAGCCCGGTGCCCTCGCCGGCCGGCTTCGTCGTGAAGAACGGGTCGAACATCCTGGCCTTCACCGCCGCCGGGATGCCGGTGCCGTTGTCGCGCACCCGAACTTCGACCCGATCGCCCAGGCTGCGCGTCGCCACCGTCAATATCGGCTCGAAGCCGGGCTCGTGCCGCTGCCGCTGCCGCAATGCATAAAGGGCGTTCCCGATCAGGTTCAGCAGCACGCGCGTGAATTCCTGCGGATAGAGGTCGAGCCAGCCGGCCGCTGGATCGAAATCCCGATGCAAAGTGACATTGAAATCCGGCATTTCGGCGCGGGCGCCATGATAGGCGAGGTTGAGGCTTTCCTCGACCGCAGCGTTGAGGTCGACCGGCCGGCGCTCACCGGTTCCCGTGCGCGAATGCAGCAGCATGTTCTTGACGATGCTGTCGGCGCGCCGGCCGTGCTCGACGATTTTGGCGAGATTGCCTTTCAGCATTCGGGTCAGGTCATCGATCTCGGCGCGCGCCGTTCCGGGCAGCGGCGTGCGATCGGCGGCGAGCACGCCGTCCAGCTCGTCGATCAGCTCGCTCGACAGCTCGGCAAAATTGTTGACGAAATTGAGCGGGTTCTTGATCTCATGGGCGATCCCGGCGGTCAGCTGACCGAGCGAAGCCAGCTTCTGGGTTTCGACGAGACGGTCCTGGGCCTTTTGCAGGCCGACAAGCGCTTCCTCGGCCGCGAGCCGGGCGTCGCGGGCCTCCTGCTCGCTCGCCTGCAGCGCCTCGGTGCGCTCCTCGACCCTGGCTTCCAAGGTATCCTGCGATTCCTGGACCGTGGCCGCCATTTGATTGAACCGGTCGGCAAGGGTCTCGATCTCGTCGCCGGTATGGATCTCGATCGGCTCGCTGCGTTCGCCCGAACCCAGCCGTTCGGCGCCCGATTGCAGCCGCCGGATCGGCACCACCATGCGCCGCGCGAGCACCGTGCCGGCGCCGGCCGCCAGCAGCAGGCCCAGCGCCAGCAGCGCCGCCGTACGGGAGAGCGCGGCAAAGACGGGCGCCAGCGCCTCGCGCAGCGGCAGCTCGACAAAGACGATCCAGCCGAGCCGGGGGACCGGCGCATAAGCCGTCAACACCCTCCCGCCGGCCGGCCCGTCCGCGATATGGGCGCCGCTCGCGGGGGCGCCCATCTGCTGGCCGGCCAGCGCCGCCGCTACTTGCGGCAGGTGCGACAGATCGGTGTCGCGCAAGACCAGGCTGAGGTCGGGATGAGCGATCAACCGTCCGCGGGCATCGACGACATAAGCGTACCCCGTCCGGCCGACCTGCATCGCCGTGATAAGGTCCCAGATAAATCGCAAATTGATTTCGGCAACGGTCACGCCGGCGCGATGTCCGGCATGTGCGACCGCGATCGTCATGTAGGGTTCGGACATGTTGCGGAAAGAGACCGGACTGTACCAGACGCGCTTTGCCTCCGCTTCGGCAAAGCGCGGCGTGCCGGCATCGTCGGCACCGCTCGCCACGACGTCCGGCGCCAGCCGCGACAGCTCCAGCTCCTCCTTCCCCGATCCGTCGATCTCGGTAAGTTCGGCAATCGCCGGCACCTCGCGCAGCAGGCGGATGAAGTCATAGCGGCGCTGTTCGAGCGGCAGCGCGTCCCATTGCGGCGGGGTCGTCCAGCCGATCTGCTGCTCGATATCGGTGACGAACTCGTCGATGCGCTGGGCCGCGGCCCGCGCTTTTTCCTGCTCGATCTGCACGGCGGTACGTTCGGCTTCGCGGTAGCCGAGCCACATGTCGGCCGCGCCGTTGATCACCAGCACGAAGCTGACCAGGCCGATAAAGGCGAGCGCGAGCTTGGGCGCGAGCCCCATCCGCAGCCGAAGGCGGGCCGGCTTGCCCGCGGCGCCGGTCACCTCGAATGCGATACCGCGTCTGGCAAGCACGAAACCTCGGCTCCTGTCACTCTATGACGTCGTCGGCGCGGGCGAGCAGGGACGGCGGGATGGTCAGACCGATCGCCTTGGCGGTCCCGAGATTGATCGCCAGCACGAACCGGCTCGGCTCTTCGAGCGGCAGCTCGGCGGGATTAGCGCCTTTGAGAATGCGCACGGCGAGCTCGGCGGCGCGATCGGACATTTCGGCGATATCTGGACCGTACGACATCAGACCACCATCCCGCACCAAATAGTCGTACTCGAAGATCGCCGGCAGCTTATGCGCCGCCGCGAAGTCGATCACCCGCTTGCGGTTCAAGGTCGTCAGCACGTCGCTGACCATCAGGATCGCATCCGGCGGGTTGCGCACCATCGCGGCGAACGCGGTGTCGAAATCGTCGGGCGCACGCACCCCGAGCGACTCGACCTCGATGCCGAGGCTGCGCGCCTGCGTCTCCGCCGCCTTGTAGCGCAGCGACATGCCGAGATCGTCGGCATTCCACAGCATCGCCACGCGATGCACGCCCGGCACCGCCCCCTTCAGCAATGCCAGCCGCTTGGCGGAAAGCTCGGCGGCAATCTCGGAGATGCCGGTGACGCGGCCGCCCGGTCTGGCAAAGCTGCTGACGAGACCATCGGCGACCGGGTCGCCGGCCTGAACCGCCACGACCGGCAAGCTCGAATAGTCCTTCGCGGCGACCGCCGCCGGGTAGCCTTGGGTGACGATGACCGCGACCTGGTCCGCGACCAGCTCGTGCACCATATGCGGCAACCGCTCGAGATGCCCGTGCGCGGCGTAGCGAACGAAGAGGAGGTTCTGGCCGAGAACAAACCTGCCGCCGGCGAAACCGCGGATCAGCCCCGCGCCAAACGGGCTCTGGTCGGTTGGGTCGGGACCCACCGCGAGCAGCCCGACGCGATAGACCTGCGGCGGAGACTGAGCGCCGGCTCCTCGCGCGCCGATGGCAAGGGCGAGGGCCAGCACGGCAATAAACGCAGAGAATTTCATTAAGGTACCTCGACGCGGCGAATGCCGCGACCATACGACCGGGCGCGGGCGTGAACCAAGCGGCATGGCGGCGGCGCCGCTCGCGGTGCATGCGCAGCAGAAGGCGTCGGCAGTGATCCGTTCTTTGACAGCCGGCGCGAGCAGCTCGTGGCGCTGGCGGCACGTTACGCGGTTCCGGCGATCTATGAGGGGCGTGACTTCACCGCGGCCGGCGGCCTGATCAGCTATGGGCCGAGCCTGCGGACAGTCGATCGCCAGCTCGGCATCTACACCGGAAAGATACTCAAGGGTACCAAACCGGCTGATCTGCCGGTTCAGCAGCCGACCGCATTCGAGCTGGTGATCAACCTCAAGACCGCCAAGGCGCTCGGGCTTGCGGTGCCGCAATCGCTGCTCGCCGGCGCCGACCAGGTGATCGAGTAAAGATTTCGAACTGAGTCACTACCGGTGGACAAGATGCCGCGATCGGAGACTCTGCCGGCCTGCCGTTGCTAAAGTCTTGTCGCGGCCGCGAGCGCGCCGCCGGAGCCGGGCGATGACCGGATCACCTTATGTCCTGGCGATCGACCAGGGAACGACCAGCACCCGCGCGATCCTGTTCGACGCGCAGGGCCGGGCCTGCCATACCGCGCAGGTCGAATTGACCCAGCTCTACCCGCAACCGGGCTGGGTCGAGCATGATCCCGAGGAGATCTGGCGCAGCGTCCTTGCCACCTGCCGCGAAGCCGCCGCCGCCGCGGACGGTCCGATCGCCGCGATCGGCATCGCCAACCAGCGCGAGACCACGGTCCTGTGGGAGCGCGCCACCGGCCGCCCGGTCCATAACGCGATCGTCTGGCAGGACCGGCGCACCGCGGAACTGTGCGCGCACTGGCGCAGCGAGGGGCTGGCGGAAACCGTCGCGCAGCGCACCGGCCTCGTCATCGATCCCTATTTCTGCGCCGGCAAGATCCGCTGGCTGCTCGACAATGTCGCCGGTCTGCGCCGCCGCGCCCGCGCCGGCGAGATCGCCTTCGGCACCATCGACAGCTTTCTGTTGTGGCGGCTCACCGGCGGCGGGCGTCACGCGACCGACGTAACCAACGCCGCGCGCACGATGTTCTATGACATCGACCGTCTGGCCTGGGACACCGGACTCCTCGACGCCTTCGACATCCCGGCGGCGATCCTGCCGGAGGTGCTCGATACCGGTGCCGATTACGGTTCGACCGCGACGGAATTGCTCGGCACGGCGGTCCCGATCGCCGCGCTGGCCGGCGACCAGCAGGCGGCGCTGATCGGCCAGGGCTGCTTCAGACCCGGCATGGTCAAATCGACCTACGGCACCGGCGCTTTCGCGCTCCTCAACATCGGCGCGGCGCCGGCCCGCTCGCGCCACCGGCTGCTGACCACGATCGCCTACCGGCTCGCCGGCCGCACCGCCTATGCCTTTGAAGGCAGCATCTTCGTCGCCGGCGCGGCGGTGCAGTGGCTGCGCGACCGGCTCGGCCTGATTCGCGACAGCGGCCGAGGCGACGACCCTCGCCGCCCGCGCCGATCCGCGCCAGCGCCTCTATCTCGTTCCCGGCTTTGCCGGGCTCGGCGCGCCCTACTGGGCGCCGCTGGCGCGCGGTGCCCTGATCGGGCTGACGGCGGAATGCGGATTGCCCGAAATCGCCCGCGCCGCGCTCGAAGCGGTCGGCTACCAGACCCGCGACCTGGTCGCCGCGATGACCGCCGATGCCGGGGTCGAAATCGCCACCTTGCGGGTCGATGGCGGCATGGCGGCGAGCGATTGGACCATGCAGTTCCTGGCCGACATCCTGCCCGCCATCGTCGAGCGCCCAGCCGTCGTCGAGACCACGGCCTGGGGCGCGGCTTATGCCGCGGGGCTGGTGCGCGGGATCTATCCCGATCCCGAAACCATGGCTGCGCATTGGCGGCCCGAGCGCCGCTTTCTGCCGCGGATGCTCGAAACCGAGCGCGCGGAGCGCTATGCAGGCTGGCAGCGAGCGGTCGCCGGCGTATTCGCCGCGGCGCCCTCTTCCAACAATGGAGAAAGCGATGACACGGGCTGACCAGTGGCCGAGCCTGCCGCTTGCGGAATGGCGCGACACCTGCGCCACGCTCCATCTGTGGACCCAGGTGATCGGCAAGATCCGCCTGGCGCAGGCCCCGCTGGTCAATCACTGGTGGCAGGTGCCGCTCTATGTGACCAGCCGCGGGCTGACCACCTCGCCGATCCCCTACGGCGCGCGGACCTTCCAGATCGATTTCGATTTCATCGATCACCACCTGACAATCACGACCAGCGACGGCGCGACCGAAGGTTTCGGGTTGCGTCCCTGCACCGTCGCCGATTTCTACGCTGAGGTCATGCAGCAGCTGCGTGCACTCGGCCTCGACATCCGGATCTGGACGACGCCGGTCGAAATCCCCGACCCCGTTCCATTCGAACGGGACCACGGGCACGCCGCTTACGACCCGGATTACGCCAACCGCTTCTGGCGCGTCCTGGTCCAGGCCGAGCGTGTCCTCACCGCGTTCCGCGCGCGCTTTATCGGCAAGGCGAGCCCGGTGCATTTCTTCTGGGGCAGCTTCGATCTGGCGGTGACCCGCTTTTCCGGCCGTCGCGCCCCGCCGCATCCGGGCTCGCCCAACGCCGCCGACCGGGTGACGCGCGAAGCCTATTCGCACGAGGTCAGCAGCTGCGGCTTCTGGCCGGGCGGCGCCGGGTTGGAGCAGCCGATCTTCTATTCCTACGCCTATCCGCAACCGGCCGGCTTTGCCGAGGCGCCGCTGCGCCCACCGGCGGCATCCTACAGCCGCGAATTCGGCGAATTCATCCTGCCCTATGACGAAATCCGCCGGGCGCCGTCTCCCGACGAAGCCCTGCTCGATTTCCTGCAGACCACCTACGAAGCCGCCGCCGACCTGGCGCATTGGGACCGCGCCGATCTGGAGCGCGCGGCAACGCCGTGAACCTGCTCTGCCCGCTCCCCGAAGCGCGTGCGGCCGAAATCGTCGACCGGCTCCTGACCCATCCCCATCTGCGCATCGAGCGCATCGTCTCGCACGGCCAGGCGAGCCCGCCCGGTTTCTGGTACGAACAGGCCGAAGCCGAATGGGTGCTGCTGCTCGCCGGCGCCGCCCGCCTGCGCTTCGAGGATGAGCCCGAACCCCGCACCCTCGCCCCCGGCGACTGCATCGACATCGCCCCGCGCCGCCGCCATCGCGTCGATTGGACCGACCCCGCCGCCCCGACCGTGTGGCTCGCGGTGTTCCGCGAGTAGGCCGAGTTCGGGCGCTATCGGCGGCGGATTTGGGTCACAGCAGATCCGCGACGGCCGAGCGGTAGCGGGTGAGCGCGGCCAGATGCTCGGCGGCGCTGCGGCCGGCGATGCGCTTGTGGTGCCCGCTGACATAGGTCGTGTGCGCGGTCAGGTGGGTAACGCCGGCCGCTTTCCAGAAGCTGATCTCGCGGCGCCAATCCGCTTCGCTGCCGGCGCCGGGCGAAACCCAGACCTCCAGCCCCATCGCCGCCGGGTCGCGCCCGGCTTCGCGCGTCAGCCGGCGCAATTTGTCGAACGCCGCCAGCGCCGCCTCGCCGGGCGGGTAGGCCAGCGGCATGAAGCCGTCGCCATATCTGGCGCAGCGGCGAAAGGTCGCCTCGGCATGCCCGCCGTACCAGATCGGCACGCGGCCGGAGCGCGGGCGCGGGTTGATGCCGGCATCCTCGATATGATGGAATTCGCCGTCGAAGCGGATATGCGGCGCGGCCCACAGCGCCTGCATGACCCGCACCTGCTCGGCCGAACGACGGCCGCGGTCATGAAAGTTTTCGTTGAGGCCGATGAACTCGACCTCGTTCCAGCCGACGCCGATGCCGAGCCGGAACCGGCCGCCGCACAGCTCGTCCAGCGAGGCCGCCTGCTTCGCCACCAGCACCGCCTGGCGCTGGGCCAGGATCAGCACGCCGGTGGCGAAACCGATCTGCCGGGTGCAGCCGGCCAGAAACCCGAACAGCACGAACGGATCGTGATAGGCGTTTGCCGTCGTGCCGACGCGGCGGCCGCCATGATCCGCATCCGGATCGACCCCGAGCACATGATCGGGCGCCAGCAGATGGGCGTAGCCCAGTCCTTCCGCGGCCTGCGCATAATCGCGCAGCGCGGCGGGACCCGTCCCGATGTCCGATACCGGCAGTGAAGCTCCGAGTTGCATGTGATGATCCCTTTCCTCTGCTGCCGCGGACGCTATCCGAGAATGCCGGCAATTCACATAAGCGACGACCAGGGAACCGGATCACGGCCCCGGCACCCGGCCGAAGCGGCGCAGCAGCAACGTCAGCTCGTCGAGGCTCGCCCATTCGTCGCAGCGATCGACGGCGCGCTCGACCGCGACCGCCCCTTCCTGCGTCAGCGCGACCGCCGCAAGCTCGCGGAATTTTTCGCGGATCTCGCTCTCGGCGAAGGGTTGCTGAAAATCGCCGCGATGGCTGTCGCAGGAATGCGTGGCGCGGCGGCCGTCGATCAGCGTCACCGTCACGCGGGCCGGCCGCAGCCGCGGGGTGAGGGCGCTCATTGCCGGGTCTTCGATGACATGCACGCGGGGGCGCAACGCCGCGATCGCCGGATCGGTCAGCGCGCTGTCGTCGAGCGCCGCATAGCCGGCGCCGCCTCTTGCCACCATCGCCGCCGCGGCATGCGGCAGCGAGTATTTGGAGGCGAAATAATTGGGCGGGTCCGGATTGCGCATGACCGAGGCGAAACGGTAGGTCGCGACGTCGATGCGCGCGACCTGATCCGGCAGCGGGCGCAATTCGGCCAGCGCCGCCTGCAAACAATCGAGCGCCGGGTGGATCGGATTGCAGCAGGCGTAGAGACGGAAATAGTTGCGGGTGATCTCCCAGCGCACGCCGAGCTCGTCGAGCAGGCCGTCGGGCGTGAAGCCGCCGCCGACCAGATGGCCCAGCGCCTCCTCGATCGCATCATCCTGGGCTGCGAACCCGGCGAGCGCCAGTTCGGGCGCCAGCGACGCGGCAAAGCCGCTCATCCCGCCGGCCACGTTGAGCGCCGTGGCGCCGGCGACCGCGTTCGTATAGCTCGGCGTCAGCATCAGGGTCGCGGCGATGCGCATGGCGCTGCTGATCCCGGCCGCATCGAGCCCGCGCAGGCGCGCCCCCGCCGCCGCGGCGGCCAGCAGCGATACCTGGCCGTTCTGATGCGCCAATGGCCGCGGGGTGAACCCCCCGGAGATCCGCGCCGCGACATCATAGCCGAGGACGAGAGCGGCCAGCGCCTCGCGGCCGGAACTCCCCGCCTGCTCGCCGACTGCCAGGACCCCGGGCAAAACCTGCATCGCCGCCTGGCCCGACACCAGGCGCAACCCTTCGCACAGCTCGATCGCCCGCCCGGCAATGCCGTTCAAGAGCGCTGCGGTGCGCGGATCGGCGGTCGGCCAGCCGCGCGCATAAACCGTGGCTCCCGTGCCGGCGGTTCCCGCCAGCCGCTCCCGCAATTGCCGCACCTCGGGGCGCTCGGCACCGGCCAGGATGACCCCCAGCGTATCGAGCAGCACGAGTTTCGCATGCCGCCGCACCGGCTCCGGCACATCCTCCCATTGCGTCTGCGCGGCGAACCGCGCCAGCTGCTCGATTTCCCGGCCCATTGCCCGATATCCCCGTTTCCGTGCTCGATCCCCGGCTGACGATTAAGCCGACGAATGTGGACAAGGCTTAGCCGCCGGCCGATGCTTGATCTTCGCATCGAGCGCAAGCATCGCGAACAGGCAGGGGATTCCATGACCGAGGCTCGGCACGCAACCGCGACACCCGCACGTACCGACTATACCGTCGCCAAGGGCGATGTTTCGCTCGCCGTCTATCGGAAGCGCGGCGATGCGCCGGCGCCGGGAGGCCCGCCCCGCCCGGTCCTCTTCCTGGTCCACGGCTCGTCCAATTCGGCGCTGTCGTCGTTCGACCTCGCGGTTCCCGGCGCCGGCGAATATTCGGCGATGAATGTGTTCGCCGCCCTCGGCTTCGACGTGTGGACGATGGACCATGAGAATTACGGACGCTCGTCGCGAACCTCCGGCAATTCCGACATCAAGAGCGGGGTCGCGGACCTGGCTGCCGCGAGCGAGCTCGTGCTGCGCGAGACCGGGCAGGAGCGGATGCATTTGATGGGCGAGTCGTCGGGCGCGCTGCGTGCCGCCGCGTTTGCGATGGTGCGGCCCGAGCGCGTCGACCGTTTGGTGCTGAACGCGTTCACCTATACCGGGCGGAACTCGCCGACCCTGGCCCGGCGTGCCGAGCAGCTCGATTATTTCCGCACCCACAACCGCCGGCTGCGCGACCGCGCGATGATCAGCAGCATCCTCACCCGCGACCATCCGGGAACCAGCGACCCCGCCGTCGCCGAAGCGCTGGCCGATGCCGAGCTGGTGTTCGGCGACGAGGTGCCGACCGGCACCTATCTCGACATGACCGCGAATTTGCCGGTCGTCGATCCGCTGAAGGTGCTGGCGCCGGTCATGCTCGTGCGCGGCGAGCATGACGGCATCGCCAGCGAGGAGGATCTGCTCGACTTCTTCCACCGGCTGCCCAACCCGGACCGGCAATTCGTCGTCCTGCCGGGGGCGGCGCATGCGCTGGTCTTCGGCTACAACCGGCACCAGCTCTGGCACACCGTGCACGCCTTCCTGACGATGCCGCCGCGCCGCGACCGCTGACAAGCGATTGGCGCTCCCCGCGGGCTAGGTGATAGCCTGCGACAGGCCGCGGGGCCGATCCTTGAGGAGAAAAAGACATGGCCGTCGTCGAGACCGAGCGTCACGGACAGATCCTCGTCGTGCGGATGAACCGGCCCGAACGATTGAATGCGCTCAATCACGAGATGCGCACCGGGCTGGCCGAGACCTGGACCGAATTTCGGCACAGCGCCGATCTCGAAGTCGCGATCTTCACCGGCACGGGCCGGGGGTTCTGCGCCGGCGAGGATATGCGGGAGTCGCTGCAGAACAACATGCCCGGCGGGCGGCGCCCGGCGATCGAAGACCCGTTCATGACCGGCGCGCTCGAAAAGCCGGTCATCGCCGCGGTCAACGGCTATGCGATGGGCGGCGGCTTCATGCTGGTCGAACGCACCGATCTGCGCGTCGCCGTCAAGGAGGCGGTGTTCGAGGTGTCCGAGGCCAAGCGCTGGCTGCTCGGCGGCTACAATCACGGGCATGTCGCCAACCTGCCCTATCCGATCGCGATGGAGATGGCGCTCGGCTTTCGCTTTACCGCCGAGCGCTTCTACGAGATCGGCTTCCTCAACCGCCTGGTAACGGCCGAGGAGCTGATGCCGAGCGCGCTTGCCATGGCCGAGCACCTGCTGACCCTGCCGCCGGCCTCGCGCGTCAACACCGTCCACATGATGCGCCAGATGCGCCCCGCGCCGGGGGCGGAATTGCAGCGGCTGGCAGCAGCGCTGCATGAGCACGGCGCGAAAAGCGATCTGATCGAATCGCGCGCGGCCTTTGCCGAAAAGCGCAAGCCCAGCTTCAAAGGCTGGGACGACCCGCAGGACCGCTACCGCTCCCCCTCGCTCGATGCACTGAAGAGCTGAGAGCCGCCGCTTTCCGGTTCGGAACAGCACGCGTTTGGAAGGCGCCGGAGCGGCGGCGTCAGCCGCTGGTGTGCCGGCGGATGAAAGCTTTCATGCGGTCGAGCGCGCGGGCGGCGTAGGGGGCGTCCGGCTTGCCGGTCATAAAGCCGTGACCCGCACCTTCGTAGAGCTGCAATTCGACCTCGCCGCCGGCCTTGCGGTAATCGGCGACGAATTTCCGCATCAGCTCGACCGGGACCCATTCGTCCTTGTCGCCGCCGAAGACGAGGGCCGGCGGCAGGTCAACCTGTTCGCCGCGATCGAGCATGCGCGGCGGGTTGCCCTCGACCATCGTCGCTTCGTCGCCCCAGAAATTGTGGTGATTGTCGAGGAGTTCGGCGTTGCCGGCCTTTTCGGCCAGTTGGTAGCGCAGCAGCGGGTCGAGCACGCCCCAGCCGGAGATCACAAAGGCGACCTTCGCATCGATCGCCGGGGCATCGGGCAGCCACAAACCCGCATAGCGCGGATCGTCGGGCCGCATCGCCGCCAGCAGCGCCTGATGCCCGCCGCTCGAAGTGCCGAAGCTGCCGACCCAGTCGGGCCGGCTGCGATATTCCCCGGCGCGCGCCTTGAGCCAGCGCGTCGCCAGGTTGATGTCGGCGAGCGAGGCCGGATAGCCCGCCTCCGGCGGCATGCGAAAGTCGATCGCGGCGACGAGGATGCCGCTCTCGGCCAAGGCCTTGGCCATAAAGTCGTTGTCGATGCGGTCCTTGTTGACCCAGGCGCCGCCATGGATCTGCACGGCCGCCGGAAACGGCCCGGCGCCGTTCGGGCGGTAGAGCCGCGCCAGCATCGATCGGCCGGCCTGGCGCTGGTACTCGACGTCTTCGACCGTGACTTGGCGGCGGGCATCGGCTTCGATGGTCGTCGGCATTGCGGGCTCCTTGCGTCCTGGTTCCACCGCATCCTAACGATTTGCATCGCGGCGGCCAGTGCAAAGAGGGGCTATGAGCCGCGCAGGCGGTCGAGCGCCATCCGGGCCATCGGCTGCGCCTGATCGAGCTGGCGCACCCGGCTTTCGAGCAGCACCTTCAGCGCCGCCGCCTCGGCAAACACGCGATCGGTCCAGAACCGCTTTGCCGGGTCGAAATAGCCGACCGTATCGAGAAACGCGATCGTGAAATAATAGCTCTCGGGCCATGATTCGGCGACCGCCCGCGCCGTGAGGCTGCCGTCCTCGGCGATCGCGGTGTCGCGGCACCAATCGACGAGACGCCCGAGTTCCTGCTGCGCGCGGCGGCGCTGGTCCGCCCGCATCTTGCCCCAGCCGAGCTGGAACAGGATCGCGACATCGTAATTGTTGTGGCTGGTCATGCCGGCCTCGTCGAGCCAGCCGTTCGGATACCGGCCGTCGCGCATCTCGATCAGCGTGTCGATCAGTTGCGGCCAGTACCCGATCCCGCCGTCGAGATAGCGCGCCATGTGAAAGGTCATGCTGAGATCGGCGGTGCGAAACCGCGTTCCATCGACCTCATAGGCCGCGCCGAAGAACCCGGTCGCGGGGTCCTGCCAGCCGGCGACGAAACGCCGGATCACGGCATCGAGCCGCGGGTCCCACGGATAATTCGGCGGCCGGCGCCGCAGGATCAGGCGGACCAGGTCGGCGGTGGCAAAGTTCAGCTCCTTGCGGCGGTCGACGCCGTCCATGGCCGGGCGCGAGACGAGGAGGCTTTCGAGGTAGTTCAGCAGCCGGTCGGGATCGTTGACGCGGTCGAGCAGGCGAGGCGGCTTGCCGCTCGCTTCGGCGTCCGCCGCCAGCCAATGATCGACCGACGCGTCGAGCTTCAGAAACCACACCGTCGTCCCCGTCCCGTAGCTGCCCTCCGCGTCGGTGGCGGCGGTGCCGGGCGGCATCGGCCGAGCGGCC
This sequence comes from uncultured Alphaproteobacteria bacterium, assembly GCA_963814865.1. Lineage (GTDB taxonomy): Bacteria > Pseudomonadota > Alphaproteobacteria > ATCC43930 > CGMCC-115725 > AP-15. Next base: position 904,597 of record CAWFEN010000014.1, read on the forward strand.
AGCACGCGGAGGCGATTTAGGGCGGCGGCCGCTCCTGGCGTATCGGCGGTATATTCGAACCGCCAGCGCAACTCGGTCAGCGCCTGGCGCGGGGACGAGGTGTTATGGCCGCCGGTCTCGGCATGATCGAGGCGGGCTTCGATCGCCCGCAATTCGTGCTGTGTCGCCTTGTACAGCGCGGCCATCGCCGGAAATGCCATGGCGATGACGCGCTGCGCGCTCCAACCCGCGGGGGCCGGGCGGATCGGACCCGGACGCACCTCCGCCACCGGGTCAACTCTGCCGCGCCAACCGGCTAGAGGGCGGCCGGCACATCCGCTTCGGCCGGGCGCGGCGCGGACTGGATCAGCGAGCCGAAGGCCGTCACCGCGAACAAGCCGGCAGTGGCGACGATCATCGCCAGGACGAGCGGGCTGCCGCTGGCGCCGAGCGACAGGGCGGCGGTCGCGCCCGCGGCCCCGGTCATCTGGATAAAGCTTGCCAGGCCCGAGGCGGCGCCGACGATCTGCTGGTTGACGCCGAGGCTGCCGGCGATCGCATTCGGCGTGATCAGCCCACTGCCGCAGCACACGACGACCATCGGCCCGACCACGGCATAAGGGCTGGCGACGTGCAGCAGCGCCGCGGCCACCATGACCAGGCCGGCCGGCACCAGGACCACGCTGCCGATCCCGATCAGGCTGTTGATGCCGAGGCGCCGGGTCAGCCGGTTCGAGACAAAGCTGCCGACGAGGAAGCCGATCGGCGGCAGCGACGCATAGTAGCCGTACTCCTCGGGGCGGATGCCAAAACCGCCGATCAGGACCGCCGGGGCGCCGGCGGCGAAGATGTGAAAGCCGGCATGCGCGCCGGTGGCGGCGAGCGCATAGGCCAAAAAGCGCCTTGTGCCCGCCAGCATGCGATAATTGGCGAGCATGGTGCCGGCCATCGCCGCAAGGGGTGCGGGCACCGCGGGGCTTGCGATGCGCGTCTCCGGGATATAGCGGATCGCGAGCGTCAGAGCGGCGGCGGCGTACAGCGTGACGGCGGCAAAATTGGCGCGCCACCCGATCCACTCCTGCAGGTAGCCGCCGGGGATCGGCGCGAAAGACTGAACCAGGGTCATGGCGATGGCCATGCCGGCGATCACCTGGGCGGCGCCCTCGCGGCCGTAGAGATCGCGCAGCGTCGCACGGCCGACGACCATGCCCGCGCAGGCGCCGATCCCCTGGGCGACGCGCGCGCCGATCAGAAAGCCGATCGTCGGGCTCACGGCACAGGCAAGGCTGCCGAGCACGCTCAAGCCGAGGCCGAAGATCAGCGTGCGGCGGCGCCCGTAGCGGTCCGACAGCGGTCCCAGCACCAGCATGCCGGCGGCGAAGGCCAGCAGGTAGCCGACAAAGGTGAACTGCACCCGGGCGACCGAGGTGTCGAGCCCGCGGGCGATGGCCGGTATCGAGGGGACATAGATCGTCGAAGCCAGCATTCCGAGCGTCGCGATGACGGTGAGGCTCGACAGGACGGCCAGGCGGCGGGCGGCAGCGAGCTCAGGCATGATCGACGCTCATCGGTGATGCCCTCCCACCATACCCGATCCTAGATATCGAAAACCTTACGGCAGGATTCGATTCGGGATCGTGCTTGTCTTATTTCACTGGCGGCCGGATAGGCATGGTGCAAGCCGGACCGGGCGGCGGTCAAGCCAGTAATCGAGCGGGGTGACCGGCAGCGCCGGATCGTCCTCGTCGCCGCAATCCGGCAGCAGCAGCACCGTCAGGCGGCGCGCGCCCGCCGGCCAGACGATCTGCAGCCGCCGGATGACGGAACCCGTTGCCCGCTCGCCCCCTTCATCGCCGCGGCGCGGCAGCTCGCACACCCGAGCGCCGTCGCCCGCGGCAAGACGGCCGTGCCGCTGGCGTGGATCGGCGAGCGCAAACGATCGCGGCGGCGGCGGCAGCGTCAATTCGAAACGGGCGGCGGCCGGTTCGAGGATGCGCGCGACCAACCGGTCGTCGCCGATCCGGAACCGCGCCGCGGCGCCGGTCACCGAGACGGGCTCGGCGCAGGTATGCATTGCCCACACGATGTCGGCGGAAACTCCCGGCGCGACCTCGTCCGCGATGACCACCTGCCGGCCGATCAGCGCGGCGCCGCGGCGAATGGCGCCGGCCGGCCGGCCGTAGACGGAAGAGAGATCGAAGACCACCCATTTGCAGGCGCCTTCGATGCAACTGCCGAGGATCGCCGTTCGGCGGTTCGCGATCTGGTTGGCGCCATCGATGACGAGGGTATTGTGACCCGCCGTCTGCGCCCGATAGTACTGCCACCGCAGCCCCGGCCGCTGGTCCGCGCCATGGTCGAAATAGCCCGGTAAATCGTAATCATCGGAACCGAGATCGACGGCCCAGCGGTGCTTGGCGCCATCGACGATAAAAGTGCCGGCGTCGGTCTGAGCATGCAGGATCGCCTCTGCCGGCCGCGCCGGCGATTCGGACCCGCCAACGCCGTTGCCGCCCTTGATCGCGAGATAAACCGGCCGCGCTCCCGCACCCTCATCCCAGGTGTTGCGAAAACAGGCGAGGCCGCCGCCGCCGAACACCTTGCCGGTGGCCAGTCCGAGCGGCGCCGGTCCCGCCTTCGCCCGTCGCGGCCAGATTGCGGTGAACGGCAGGTGGCAGCCGTCGTAGTCGCCAAGAAGCCAGCCGTCCACCGGCCGGCCAAAGCGATGGGCGAGAAAAGCCAGCGGCGAAACATCGAAGCGGAGCTCTGAATTCGGCGAAATTGAAGGCGGCGCCGAACGGTCCCACCGCGTGCAGGGCGAAGTCTCCGGTCGTGGCAAAGCCCGGCCGATCGGCCAGACCGAAACTGTCGCCCAGCGTGCTTTCCAATGCCGCGACCATCAGACCCGCATATCGCACCGCGAGCGCCCAATAGCTGAGGCCCTCGGGCCAGGCTCCATCGGGCGCGAACGCGGCGAAGACGTTCCAGGAGGATGAGAGAGCGCATTGCACGAGCTTTGACGAAAGCTCTCGATGACGGTGCAGGACCGCAAGCGCTGCGATGATGATCCCGGCATTTGATACGAGGGTACAGTTATCCCGCCGCTTCGGCCAAAGTAGCGATGGATCCTGATAGGCTGCAAATGCCGGCTCGAGCACGTTGCAAAGGATCGCCTGTTCTATGTCGCGTCGCTCTTCGGCAGACAAACGATCGTACAACCAGTCGTAGGCAAGCGCTACCGCGACGGCGATTTCCGCGCAATCGAGGAAGGACTTGATCACCGGCCGTTCTTTCCAGCTCGCCGCCGAAGCGAACGCGGCCAAGGCGGCGCGGCTTGCCGCCAGCGCGTCGTCCCGGCGGGCATCGTCCGCGATCAGCGCGATGAACGACAGGGCGATCAGGCGACGCGCCCGGTGTTTGATCACGGTGCGCACCGCCTGCGGGTCGGATGACGGCGCGGGTTCCCGCATCACCCGGGCAAACCGCGTTTGGAGCTTCGCGTTCGCCGCCGCGGTACGTTGAATCCGGGCGAGGGCGCCGCGGTCGAACAACAGATAGGGATGGTCGGAGCAGAACGCCGCGACGGCGGTTTCGACGCGGCGGAAAGTCGGGGCATCCGCGTCAGCTGCGTCGTAGGAACGCGCATTATCGAAGGGCAAGGGGATTTCCCCGCGACGAACCGTGTAAATAGCCTATGACGACATATCTCTCCTAATACGGGCAGCTTAGGCGTTTCGCTCGATCGTTACAAGTATCTCCTGCGCCTCCGGACGCGATGGGGAGCGGACGGCGCCGGTCAGGCCTGGACCAGCAGGTTCGCAAGGAACTCGTCCTTCCAACCCGCGAGATTGAATTTGCCGCGCAGCGAGACCTTCGAGCGGTCCTTTTGCATCAGGTTGAGCGCCATGTGCCTCAGAATTGCAAGATTATACGGGCTGTTGTCCAGGCGGCTTCTGACCTGGTCTTCGTTCATCACGACATTGAGCACCCAGTGCAGGCGGTTCTCCACGCCCCAATGAGAGCGGACCGCCTGGCCAAGCCGTTCCGGCGACAACGCTGCGCTGAGCAGATAGTAGGCGGTTTCGGTGGTGGTCCGCGCGCTCGCCTTGGTCATCGTCTGGCGGGTGCGGACGACCCGTCCGACAGCGGCCAGACCCGGCCATTGATAGCGTTCGCGCAGCGCGCCGATATCGGCTGAAACGAGGCTGGTGCGGGTCTCGACCCGGCCGTGATCGCAATCGACCGTCGAATAGCCGTCCGCAGCCCGATGCCGCGGCTCTTCGAAGAACCGGCAGACATCCGCATGCAGGGCGCCGTGATTGCCCTTGAGCGCAAGAACATAATCCCCGCCCTGAAGGATGACCTGCCGGGCGACGTCGCGCTGGCAATTGAGCGCATCGGCGGTCACGATAGCTCCCTTGAGCGACAGCATTTCCAAGAGCTTGGCGACGGCCGTCGTCTCATTCGACTTGGCTGTGGTGGCGATCTGCGCCAGCACCAGGCGCTTGTCGCAGCACCAGGCGCTGATCATCATCAGGGCGGATTTCGCATTGGCGGGGCTGAACGAGCGGCGCAGCACCTTGCCATCGATGGCGATCACGCCGGTGCAGGTCTCGCCAAAGCGCGCCACGAATTTCTGGAAGCACGCCCGGAACTGGTCGGGGTCGAGGCGGCGAAACACCCGGCTGAAGGTATCGTGGCTCGGCACCCCGTTTTTCAGCTCGAGGAAGCTGCCGAGGAATTCCTGCTTGGCCTCGGCGAAGACGGCCATGTCTACCGCGGTTTGCGCGCCGGACAGAACCGCGCACAGCGCAATCGTCAGGATTTCCAGCAGATCGTGGCGCTGGGGATTGTTCGCCCGCGGGTCCTTCAACCCGGCAAAGCACGCGTCGAACCGCTCCATTTTTCCGTGGAGCACGATGTCCTGCGTCACTGGGCCCAAACCTTCAGCCGGCCGCGGGCCGCTCAGGGCCGGCCTCGGGCATCCGGTGGAGTGGTGTCGGGCGGAGTGGTGCCGGGCGGAGTGGTGCCGGGCGGAGTGGCGAGCATGCTGACATCGGCGATTTTCCCCATGCCGTTCTCTCGTTAGAGGCGAACATTAACGCCAGCAGGTCAGCACACCGTCACCAATCGAGGCAAATATATGTCAAAATAGATTCTGGCCAGATTGACGGCGCCTGATTGACGCCGGCACCGCGCAATTTGGCTGCGCGCTCGCCCCCATCCGGGTCTGAAATCGGCGGCTGCAAATTTCCCGCGCCTGAGGCGACGCGGCCAGACGGATGAGGTTGTTGCTGAAACCATTTGTTAAGAGCTGGCATAGTTTTTTGTTAAGAGCTGGCATAGTTTTCTTCGTGACGGCCAGTGGGACGTATTTTTGACGCCGCGCAAGTTAAGTTAATCAAGAGGGCAGCGGCTTAGAAAACCCGATGCGGCATGCGCGTTCCCGCCGAGCCGAAGGTGGAGATGGGGGAGCAATGCTTCGATGATCATCCGCGATCTGGCCGCAGCAGTGGTCCGTGGCGTGCGGGTCTCCTCGGCCACGATAGCATGGGAAGACCGGGAATTCGCCGACCAGACCTTGACGTTCGCCATCGAGGACGGTGCCGTCGAGGGGGATGGATGCGCGATTGACGGACCGAATGCGGACGCTTTCCTGGCCGGATGCTTCCCGCTCGCCGCAGTGCATGGCGAGGCGCGCGTGCGCATCGAGGGGCAGCCCTGTCCGATGCTGGTCGATGGGTTGCGGACCGTTCACGCGTGGTGGACGAGTTGGGGGGGGATGCCGAGCGCCGCGCCCGAGATCGAGACCGCGCCGCGGAGCCGCAGCCGCTTTCCGACCGGGCCGCGGCGAGCCGTAGCCTGCCTGTCGGGGGGCGTCGACGGGCTCCACATGCTGATGCGCAATCGGCAGCTCTATCGCCCGGACGACCCCGCCTACATCCGCGAGGCGCTGTTCATCCACGGGTTCGATATTGGCAAGCGCGCGCGCGACCCGGAGAACGAGCGCTACCGGATGGCGCTGCGGCGTCTCGAGCCGGTGGCGGCCGAAACCGGCTTGCGCCTGATCCCGTGCCGTACCACCCTGCGTCATCTGCCGACACAGCCGGATTTTTGGACGCACCGCCACAACGTGGCGGCGCTCGCTGCGGTCGGTCACGCCGCCAGCCGCGGATTGACATATCTCTTGATCGCCGGCGCATATCACCTTGCCAATCCGGTTCCGATGGGCTCGCACCCCGCGGTCGATGGCCTGTTCTCCAGCCAGCGCGTCACGGTTCTCCATGAAGGGGCGCGATTTAGCCGCCTGGACAAGGTCCGCGATCTCGCACGCTGGCCGACGGCGCTTGCCGCGCTGCGGGTCTGCCCTAACAACCTCGGCGACGCGGCGAATTGCGGAATTTGCGAAAAATGTCTGGGGACGCGGCTTGAGCTGCTGGTGGCAGGCGTCGAGGAGACCGCTGCGTTCGGCCCGAGCCTGACCCCCGCCGAACTCTGGGAGGCGGCGGTTCCGCTGCCGAGCGGCCATCGCGCACTGCGCTACGAGGATCTGCTGCCGGCGCTGCGGGCGCGCGGGCACCATGCCCTCTGTCGCACCCTCGAAGAAAAGATCGCGGCATACCGGGAACGAGTGCGAAGCGGTGCGCGATGGCCTGGTCTCTGATCGCATCGGGCAAACCAGTCGGCCACTATTTTCTTGATGGCTGTCCGACCGCGTTTCAAGATCGTTCGCGGCCTGTGGCTGCTCGTCGGCGGCGAGCCGCGGCGGCGTGTGCAGCTGTACCTTAGGGACAACGGCGATGGCGTTGATGATCGGCGTCCTTGGGCCCCTGCTCATCGAGAGCGAGGGTCGTCGGTTCGGAAAATTCCCGAGAAAGGCGCGGGCTCTGCTCGCCTATCTCGCGGGGCAGGGCGGTCGCCCCGCCAGCCGCGAGCGCCTGGCGGATCTGCTGTGGCCGTACCAGGGATCGGACCAGGCGCGCCATAGTCTGCGCAACTGCCTGCTGGAGCTGCGCAAGGCGCTCGGAACCGTCGCCGGGGCTCACCTGGTCACCGATTTCGGCACTTGTCGAATCCTCGGCGCGGATACCGATCTCGATCGCTTTGAGCAGCTCTCCCGCTCGCAGCACCGCGCCGAGCTGAACGCCGCGGCCGAGCTGTACCGCGGCGAGTTTCTCGCCGATTTCGTCATTGATTCGGAGCCGTTCCAGGAATGGCTCGCCGCCGAGCGCGACCGTACCCTCGATCTGGTCTGCGGCATCCTGCAGCGCCTCGCCGGCGAGCAGGACAGCGCCGGGGAGCACGATGCCGCGATCCGATCGGCGCGCCGGCTGGTGACGCTCGATCAGCTGTCGGAAGTCGGTCAGCGCGCGCTGATCCGCGCCTATGCGCACGCCGGTCGGCGGCCCGAGGCCCTGCGCCAATACCGCATCTGCGCCGAAATCCTGAAGCGCGAGCTCGGGGTCGCGCCCGATACCGAGACCCAGGCGCTGGCCAAGGAGATCGCGCAATCGGGGGGTACGGGCGAGCCGGTTGCAGCCGGCCGGGCGACCGATCGCGGCACCGTCGTGCTCGCCGAAGCATTCAGCCCGCTGTCCGGCATCAGAGCCTCCCAGCGGCCCGCGGCCGTGGTGCTCGCGCGCCAGCAATGGCCCTGCATCCTGCCCAGCATCGGCGTGTTCGTCGCCTCGCTGCGCAACCTGACCGGCGATCCCGGTAATCAGCATCTGGTAGAAGGCTTTACCGACGATCTCGTCACCGACCTGCTGCGGCGCGGCCGCGGGCTCTCGCTCGCGCGGATCGACGATGAGCGGCGGGCGCCGGATCATTTGTCTGGAGAAGCCGAAGCCGAAACCGAGTACGTCATCACCGGCAGCGCCCAGCGCAGCAGTCCCGGGATGCTGCGGCTCAACATGCAGATTACCGACGCTGCGACAGCCAAATATCGATGGGCCGGTCGATATGAAGTGAGCCCTGACGATCTCGCATTGGTCCAGACCAAAATCACCCGGCAGATCTCGCGCGAGCTGCATCTGCTGATCCTCCAGGAAGCGAGCCGGCGCGCTTTTGCGGCGGCGGGCGTCGACATCGGGGTCAGCGAATGCCTCTCGCGCGCGGCGACTGCGCTCCGGGGAAGGGTCACGCCCGAACTGACCGCCGAGGCGCAGAGCTGGCTGCTCGGCGCGCTCGCGCGCGACCCGCGCAATGTCGAATTGCTGACCGGCCTGGCGCGCACCTGCCAGCACGTCGTCAGCCAGCCTTGGTGGGGCGATCCTCGGGCGGTTGCGGTTTCATCCGACCTCGGACGCGAGGCCGCCGCGATCGCGCTGGCGCTGGCGCCCGGGAATGCCGATGCGCATTCCATCCAGGGCATGCTGCTCTCGGCGGCAGGGGAGCTGGAGGAGGCGGGGCGCGCTTTCGAGCGGGCATTGGCGGCCGACCGAACGCTCGGCATCGCCCACGGGTTTGCCGGGTACAACGGCGCGTTTCTCGGTCATGCCGACCAGACCATGGCGGCGGTCGAACGGGCCATGCGTTTCGATGAGTTCGGACCGGCGGCACAGCATCTTTCTCTTTTTCGGCGGATTTGCCGAGCTGCTGCTCGGCCGCACCGAAGCGGCGATCGCGCTGCTCGATAAATCTCTGGAACGCAATCCACGCTATGGCGGTGCTCAGCTGTTCCTGATGGCTGCCCATTCCATGGCCGGAAATAGCGGCGGCGCCACCCGGCTGGCGGCCTCGTTCCACGCGCAATATCCGGAGTACCGGTCGAGCGCCTTTGAGCAGCTCTGGCTGTCGCGCTCCACCTCCGACGTCTACCGCGCGCAGATCGGCCCCGTGTTCGAGAGGAACCGCAGCCTCGACGTCGGCGGCTGACCGCCGGGACGTCGGTCTCCGGACGCCGCGCTGCTTCTCAGGGAGCGCGGGCGGGTGCCCACGGCTCGGGGGCGCGGGGTTCGAGATCGGTCACGACGTCGATCAGCACCGGCTCGCCGGCGCCCAGCGCCTCGGCGAGAGCCGGTGCGATCTCGGCCGGGTGCTCGACCCGGATGCCGCGCACGCCAAAGCTCTTCGCCACCGCGGTGAAGTCGGTCGGCCCGAACCGGACGAGCTCCTCGGCCTTGGCGGCCCGGTTGCCGGCAATGCGGCGGACCCCGGTCAGGTTCTGGCCAAAGCCGGAATTGTTGTTGACGACGATCGTGACGGCGATACCGCATCGGCGGGCCGTCTCCAATTCGGCGAGGTGGTAGTAGAACCCGCCATCGCCGGTGAAGCACAGCACGGCGCGGTTCGGCGCCGCGCATTTGGCGCCGAGCGAGGCCGGAAACGACCAGCCGAGCGATCCGGCGGCGCGCAGATAGGTCTGCCCGGCACCGTTGAAGTCGATCATCGTGCCGGTCCAGATGCCGGAATAGCCGGTGTCGGCCACCACGATCGCATCGGGCGGCAAAGCCCTGGTAATCTCGGCGCACAGCCGCTCGACCCGGATCGGCGCCCGGTCGTCGGCGGCGAGCGGTGCCATCGTGGCGCGCCAATCGTCCATGATACGCGCCGCCTCCTCGGCAAAACCCGGATCGCGCGCCGGCTGCCCGATCAGCTGATTGAGCCGTGCCAAGGTCGCCTTCGGGTCGCCGACCAGCCCCGTCGTGTTCGGGTAGCTGCGCCCGATCTCCAGCGGGTCGGCGTCGATCTGCACGATCCTGGCGGCGCGCGCCGGCACCGTCCAGTTCAGGGTGACCTGGTCGCCGGTGTCGCAGCCGATGAACAGCACGAGATCGGCGCCGTGGACGATGCGGTTGGCCGGCGGCGCCGAATAGCCGCCGGCGACCCCGACCGACAGCCGGTGCCGGGTCGGGATGATGCCGCGCGCGCCGAGCGTCGTTGCCACCGGCGCCGCCAGCGCCTCGGCCAGGGCGAGCACTTCCGGCCCGGCCTGCGAGGCGGCGGCCCCGTCGCCGGCGACGATGGCGATGCGGGGGCAGGCCGCCAGCGCTGCGGCGGCGCGTTCGAGATCGCGCGCGTCACCCACCGGCCGGTGCGCCGGGATACGCCGCGCCTCGGGGTCGAGGATGGTCGGCTCGGCGGTTTCGCCGAGCTCGATCACGTCGCCCTGCAGCCCGCAAAAGTCGAGATGGGTCGGGCGGGCGCTGTCGGCCAGGGCCGCGCGCCAGGCGTGGCGCAGCAGGCGCGGCAGCTCGGCGGTCGAATCGACCGGTGCCGAGAACTTGGTCACCGCGGCAAAGAGCGGGGCGTGGGCGATTTCCTGATAGGCGTTGCGGTGCTGGAACGATGGCTCCTTGCGGCCGGTCAGCGCAATCACCGGGCTGTGCCCGAGAAAGGCGTCCTGCAGACCCGAGGCGAGGTTGGCGGCGCCGACCGACTGCGCCATGCACACGCCCGGCCGCCCGGCAATGCGGGCATAGCCGTCGGCCATGTAGGCCGCCGCCTTTTCGGAATGGGCGAGCACCCGCGTCACCCCCAATTCGTCGATCTCGATCAAGGTGCGGCGCATCACGGATTCGATGAAAAAGATATGCGTCATGCCGGTCCCGGCCAGCGCGCGCGCCAGCCACTCGGCGCCGTTCATCGACTTCTGTTCGCTCAATTCGGTTTCCTCCCTCGGCGCGGCGCGCTCTCAGAGCGTCAACCCGCCATCGACGATGATGGTCTGGCCGGTGATCATCGCCGCGCCCGCGCACAAAAAGAAGATCGTCTCGGCGATGTCTTCGGGCCTGCAGGCGCGTTTCAGGGGCGTGCGCTCGATCGAAATCTCCTTGCGGTCGGCGGGCCAGTCCTTGTTCCACGGGCTGTCGACAAAACCCGGCGCCACGGCGTTGACCCGAACCTCCGGCGCCAATGTCCGCGCCAGGCTGCGCGTCAGATTGATCAGCCCGGCCTTGCTCGTCGCATAGGGGATGCTGCTGCCGCTGCCCATCACGCCGGCGATCGAGGCGGTGTTGCAGACGGCGCCCCGCGCCGCCTTCAGCGCCGGCACCGCGGCATGGGCGCAGCGGAACGGGCCGATCAGATTGGTCGTCAGGATCCGCGCCCAGAACTCCTCGGTCAGCGCGTCGAGATCGGCAAACGGGATCGGGGTCGGCGTCGCCGGGGTCCCGGCATTGTTGACCAGGAAATCAAGCCGGCCGAGCCCGTCGACGGCACTTGCCACCATCCGCTCGGCCTCCGCTGGCCGCGAGACGTCGCCCGGCGCCGCGATCACGCGGCGGCCCTGCGCCTTCAGCCGCGCGATCTCGGCCGGCCCGCGCGGGTCGTCGGGCAGATGGTTGAGCGCCACGGCGGCGCCGCAGCGCGCGAAGATTTCGGCCGCGGCGAGCCCGATGCCCGAGGCCGCGCCGGTGACCAGCACCGCCTTGCCGGTCAGATCCGCACTGATCATGGGAATAAGCTTTCACAGAGAGCAAAGCCGATGGGGACAGGATCACCGCGCTGCTTTCCGTGTCAAGGCATCGGCGTTATGTGATAATTCTGGTCCCCGCCGGGTGCTCCACCTGGGGACAAGGAGGAGGAAATGGATACGATCGAAACCGCGAGAGAGGCCGCCGCCACCGGGCTGTTGTCGCGCCTCCCGTCGCGCCTGCACCACAACGCCTTTGTCGTGAAGGATCACGAGGTCAACCGGCGGTTTTTCGAGGATCTGCTCGGGATTCCGCTGGTCGCGACCTGGTGCGAGAAAAATTACAGCGCCGAAATGCAGCGGGAAGTCGAATTCTGCCACACCTTTTTCAGCATGGCCGACGGCGGCGCGCTCGCCTTCTTCCAGTTCGCCGACCCGGAAATGTACGAGCTGACCCAGGCCGAGCGGCCGGCCAAGATCGGCCGTCACTACCACATCGCGTTCAAGGCCGAGCCCGAAACCTATGACGAGCTGAAGCAGCGGCTCGAAGCGGCCGGCGAGAAATACCGCGAGACCAATCACGGCTATTGCAAGTCGATCTATATCGCCTCGCCCGACGGGCTGATCGTCGAGTTCACCCAGGATCCCGACGACGTCGCCGAGATCGACGCGCTGCGCCGCGCCGACGCGCACAGCGAATTGGCGCGCTGGCTCGACGGCGACCGGCGCACCAACAACGAGCTGCGCGGTCGCGCCATCTGACCCATCCGACCAGGGCCGCCGCCCGGCCGCCCTGATCCCGGCCCGCGTTGCGCCCTCGCGCTGCCGGGCCGGGAGAGGGAAGCCGGGGTTATTTGTTGCAGTCGGTGGTCCGCACGATGCACTCGCCGAGCTTGGCTTTTCCGCAATTCGCCAGCGCGGCGAGCCGTGCCGCATCGCTCGACGGGCGCGACGCGGCGCCCCAGCCCTTGCCGTCCGCGGTCGTCGCCAGCGCGCCGCAGCGCAGCGGCCCGACCCGCATCAGCACCTTGCAGCCGCTGGCGCCGCATTGGCTGAGCGCCGTCTCGGCGGCCTTCTGCGCCGTCGCCTGGTTCCAGCTCACGCCGCGCCGGCCGGTCGCGGTGTCATAGGCCACCGCGCCATACCCGGCGAAAGCGGGCGCGGCGGCGAGCAGCACGAACGCCACGGCCAGCATCGCCGCGGTGGTCGAGATCGCACGGTGCATCGAACTGTTCTCCCCCAATGATCGCTGCCCGGCGCGCCAGCCGCCGCCGTCGGCAGCGAAATCGATCGGAACGTCGATCAGCACCGCGCTCCGTTGCTCGTCGGCCGTCTCGGCCGCGCACGCCGCTGCCATATCACGCCCCGTCACTTCCGTTCCAGCGGCAACACCCGGCCGCAGACGGTACGCTCCGACTGAATGGCGGCATCTCATGTCAATCCAATGTTCCGCTTGGTAGGTACTGCCTCAGTTTGAAATCCGGTCTCCCAGATTCCGGGTTGACCGACGGCAAGCACGCGCCACATTGCAAGGGTCATGCCTGACCGGTCAAGAAAACCCCGCCCCCGCGATCCAAATCAGCTCGCCAAGCTGATCGTCGATATTGCCACGGGCCAGGTCGAGGACAAGCCCGATCCGCGCCCCGGACAATTCGTCGAAAGACCCGGCGGCGGTATCGCTGGGGCGCCGTGGCGGGTTGAAGGGAGGCAAAGCACGAGCGGCGGCGATGACACCTCAGCGGCGCGCGGAGATTGCCAAGAAGGCAGCAGCGAAGCGGTGGGGGAAGGCCCCGGAATAAAAACAGGAATATTTTCCTTAGATTCCCGTCGCCACGGAAATCCATTATCTCAGTCAGTTAACGACGGAGACGAGGCTGATGGCGATCCATGACGACATGCAAATTATCGAGCATCTGCTGGACGACCTTGACCAGATCGCTCGCATCGCGCACAGCGCCTATCAATCCTATGATGCCGCAGTGTTGCTTGAACACAGCATTCGCGCGGCCGCAACCTGCACGTATGACCACATGGTGGCAGAGGCTGATCGACGCTGGACGGATCGCGCTGGCATCGTCCCCGGTGATCTCCGTGGTCTGAAATATTGGGTCATCGGACCTAGTGGCGCGTGTGCGATACTTCGTCTCAAGAAAATGGACGAAGACGGACGCTCTCGGAATTACCCTACTAAGCAAGCCAAGAATTTTGATCGTCAAGCGTATATTCCCGGACTTCCTGATCCAGCGGTGCGGCTGACTGCTGGTTACTACTTAGACGAAGCCAACCAATTCGTCCGCACGCAGATTGCTAGGCCACGAGGCAAGGAAATCCAATGGTGCGCAGCGATCATCCCGCCTGTAGCGCCTGGTGAGCGCGCGACCTGGGAAGACATTACTCGCCAAAAGGATCTTTTCTGACCTATTGAGGTCGGCCAAGATGGATCGGCTCAATCACGGCCTGCTTATTCTCGCGCGCGAGGCGCGAGCCATAACGCAAGGTGAGCTTGCGTTCACCCTCTCGCTCACTCAGGGCACCCTGTCGAAATATGAGACAGGGATGCTGGAGCCGGCAGACGAGATTGTCGACGAAATCGCGAGGGCATTGGGCTTTCCAAGATCGTTTTTCTATCAGAACGACGACATCTACGGTTTTCCACCGTACCATTATCGCAAGCGGAAAAAGTTGTCTGCCAAAAGGCTCGGTCGAATATCAGCTGAAATGAACATCCGCCGTATGCACATCAAACAAATGTGCGTATCGTTTCCAAGAAACACAAATCGGTTCATCCCGGAATTTGACCCCGATGACTACCGAGGGAAGGGGAAGAAGTCCCTGACGACAGAGGATGCCGCGAGAGCGCTTCGTGAGATGTGGATGCTGCCGCGAGGTCCAATTCCAAATATGGTTGAATTGCTTGAGGACAACGGGGCTATCGTTGTCCCGTGCGATTTTGGGACGGATTTATTGGATGCATTAAGCCAACACATCGATGGAATGCCGGTACTTATTTATGCGAACGTCAACTCTCCGATGGATCGATTACGACTAACTCTCGCACATGAATTAGCGCACATGGTACTGCACACTACTACTCTCCGCGATGATGACCAGATGGAGGATGAGGCAGATGCTTTCGCTGGCGCATTCCTCTTACCGCCAGATGAAATAAAACCGCAGCTACGGCGCGGCGGCCTCGATTTGCGCCATCTTGCAAATTTAAAGCGCTATTGGAAGGTGTCTATGGCCGCCATAGCGATGCGCGCTGACCGTCTGAAATTGGTTACTCCATATCAAACGAAATCTTTTTTTATGGAGATGGGGCGATTGGGGTTCCGAAAGCGCGAGCCGCACGAGCCGCCGCGCGAAGAGCCGAGGTTATTGAGAGAGATGATTTCCTTTCATCGAAATAAGCTCGGGTACTCTACGGCGCAGATGTGCAAGCTCTTGCATCTGTCTGAATCGGAATACGGAGAGATGTACGGGGTGAACCTCTTCGGCACGCCGCCGCCCCGGCCCCAGTTACGCCTCGTAAAATGATCCTTCGTGCTTGACCGCTATGGCATGGTGCGCTATGATGCGCGGCATGAACAAGCTCTCTGTCGCCAAGCGCGCTCACATCCTCTCGCTGCTTTGCGAGGGATCGTCCATGCGGGCGATCACGCGGGTTACCGGCGTTTCGCTCAACACCGTGACCAAGCTGCTGATCGATGCTGGGAAGGCTTGCGACGCCTATCACGATGAGCATGTGCGGGGAGTGAAAGCGATCCGTATCCAATGCGATGAGGTTTGGGCTTTTTGCTACAGCAAGCAACAGAATGTCGCGACCGCGAAGGCCGCGCCGGAAGGCGCTGGCGACGTTTGGACATGGACCGCACTTGAAGCGTCAAGCAAGCTTCTGGTCAGCTACATGGTCGGCGGGCGGGACAGCGAATACGCGCTGGCGCTAATGGACGATCTGCGCGGCCGACTGGCAAACCGCGTTCGATTAACGACCGATGGGCATCGCGCGTACCTCAACGCGGTCGAGGAAGCATTTGGCGATGACATCGACTACGCGCAGCTGGTCAAGCTGTACGGCGAAGCCCCACATCCTCCGGGTCGTTACAGCCCCGCCGAGTGCATCGGCTCGCGCAAAGAGACGATTACCGGAAAGCCCGACAAAGCGCACGTCAGCACGTCCTACGTCGAACGCAGCAACCTTTCGATCCGTATGCACATGCGCCGATTCACGCGGCTGACGAATGCGCATAGCAAGAAATTCGAGAACCACGGATGGGCCGTGGCGCTTCATGTCATGTTCTACAACTTCGTCCGCATACACTCGACGCTTCGCACGTCGCCCGCGATGGCAGCGGGCGTGTCGGATCGGCTTTGGGAAATGTCCGATATCGTGGCGCTGATAGACGCTCGTGAGGAAGCGCCAAAACGGCCAACGACATATCGGAAGCGCGGCGCGGATGCGGCGGCAATTTCAAACTGAGGCAGTACCGATTGGTAGTGTCCTAATTAGAGACACTACCTTCCGCTTGCCGCAGCGGCGACGATTAAATTGCCATAATCGCATCTATGCTAGGCCCTTTGACGGTGCCCGGGATCGGGTGCCGTGACCGCGAAGGAGATGACTATGCCTGTAAATTTCCTGCAAAAACAGGTGGGGAGGGACGCGCGAGGGCGCTTTGCCAGGGGTCGGTCGGGCAATCCCGGCGGGCGGCCGCCGGGTGCGCGCAACGAGGCGACACGCACCGCCGAGCTGTTGCTCGACGGCGAGGCCGCGGCGCTGACCAGGAAGGCCGTCGCGCTCGCCCTCGACGGCGATCCCGCGGCGTTGCGGCTCTGCCTCGACCGCATCATCGCGCCGCGCCGCGGCCGGCCGGTACGGCTCGATCTGCCGCCGGTCGAAAGCGCCGCGGATCTCGGCCGCGCGATGGCGGCGATCACCACGGCAGCGGCACTCGGCGCAGTCACCCCCGAGGAGGCCGCCGAGCTCGCCAGGGTCGTCGAGATCTTTGTCCGGGCGGCCGAGACCAGCGATTTCGAAAGGCGGTTGCGGCAGCTCGAAGACGCCCGTGCCGCGGGCGCGTGAAGCTCGATTGGCCCGCCTTGCGGAGGCCGCGACACACGCCAATTCAGCCGAGGCCCGCACTCGCGCAGTGCTCGGGGCGTGGGCCACGGTTTGTGCGGTCGTCCGCGATACGCTGCTGCGGTCGGGCATCGATCCGGCGTGCGCCCGTGCCTTGAGCCAGGCAGGCGGCTCCCTCGCCGGCCTCGGCGACACCCCCGAATTCCCGCGCGCTGGCGCCGACCGCCAGTCCAGTCGGTCGCCCAGGGGTGGGGCGCCCAGGGGGATGGGGCGACCGAGCCGCCCGGCGAACCCGCCGATCCCGACCCCGACGGCGCGGCAGGCATGTTCGCGGTAAGGATCGGCGACACGGCGCGGCGATTCCAGAACGGGGGCGGCGCGCCCGATTTCGCCAATGCCTCGCTGGCGGAATTGTTCGCCTGGTGTCTGGCGCGGGGGGCAAACGCCGGGATCGCCCTCGGCGGCTGCTGATCGTCGCCAGGGAGAATGACGCCGTGCGCAGCGCCATCCTCGGAACAACGGCGCTTAGTGGGTGGCGCCGAGATCGAACAATTTGTGGATCCGCTCGGAGAACCAGTTGGCCACACGATTTGGCGGCATCGTCTTGTCGAGCTCGGCCGAGGCGATCAGCTGGCCCGCCGCCTGCCGCCGGGCGAGCGCGCGGCTCAGCTCCTGGGCGACTTGCGGCCGCGCCTCGAGGATCGGCGCCAGATCGTCCTTGGCCAGCGCGTAGAGGATGGCGGGCATGAGGGCCGAGATCCTGGCCGTGGCGGCCGCGCCGGTCAGCAGGCCGATCTCGCCGAAATGATCGCCCGGCCCCAGCCGCAGCAGCTCGATCTCGCCCTCGGATTCGTCGTGGGTCAGCGACAGCACGCCGGTCCCGACGATGAACAGCGATTGCAGCAGCATTCCGGGCTCGACCAGTACCTCGCCGCGATCCCAGGAATGCGGCTCCATCTTGGCGGCGACCGCCTGCCGTTCCTCCGCCGTCAGGCAGGCAAAAATCGTCAACAGATCGAGCGCCCTTTCGGCCCCTGTCCTCGCCTTCTGGATCGCGCCGCCCTGCCGAACCTGGTCGGGCGGGCTCCGCGGCGACGCCAGATCGACGCCGGCGGCTGTCGCGTGCCGGAAAATCAGGTCGAACAATTCATTCTGTGCCCGCCCGGCCGAGGCGAGATCTTCGCCGAAGAAGGTGATGTCGAATTCCGTGTACGCAGCGGTGATCGATTTCACCGTGATGGCCGGGGCCGGCGTTGCCAGGATCAGCCGGCAGCCCAATATCGCATGATCGAGGATTTCGATGCCGGCTGCCGGCGATGCCCGAGCGTCGAGCTGGACGGTCACGGTCGCTCCGTGAACCCCGGAGGGCGAGCTGGCGTTGACGATCCTGGATTTGGCGATCGTGCTGTTCGGCACGATCGCCAGATCGCGCCGCGCGGTCAGGACATGCGTCGCGCGCCAGTTCATCTCGATGACCCGGCCATCGGTGCCGCCGTCGAGGCTGATCCAGTCGCCCGGCCGGTAGGGACGGCTGAAATTCAGCACGACGCCGGAAAACACGTCGCTCAACGTGCTCTGCAGCGCCAGCCCGAGGATGATGGCGATGGCGCCGGAGGTCGCGAGCAGGCCCTGGATCGGCAGGTCGAACACATAGCGGATGATGGCGAAGACGGCAGCGAGATAAATCACGCCGGCGAGCAGGTCTTGAACCAGCTTACCCTCGCGCGGCCGATGCTCGGTGACGACGAAGGCGCGCAAAAAGCCGACCAGGAACCAGGCCGTCCAGAGCCACCATGCGATCTTCAACAACCCGTGGACCGCATCGCGGAACGGGGCGCCGGTCGAATGCAGCGGCTGATAGGGAACGACCTCGGCACGCAGCAGAACCACCGTCAGAAGAACCAGGAACCCGACTCGCGCAATCGCCCGCCCGAGCGGATGTCTGCGGAACAAGAGGTGCGACAACAGCCCGCCCAGGACAAAAAGGCCGAGGGCGACCACCAGCTGGTCGCGCACCGCCGCCGCGATCGCAGCGGGAAGATCAATCATCGCGCCGCATCTCCGATCCTGGCTCGCGCGCTGCCGAGATTAGGCGCTTGCGAGGCGCGAGGCGACGCCCGCCAAAAGCTCCCGGCGGCGCTGGCCGACGGCAGGAGTTGCGTCGGCGCCGGCACCGCGCGAAATTGCCCGCGGTCGGGAGAAGCCATCGGAGGAATGTCATGAGGGCGCCAATCCGGCTGCTTCTGCTGCTGATCGCACTCGGACTGGGCGGGAATGCCTATGCAGCTTACCCCGACCGGCCGATCCGCATCGTCGTGCCGTTTCCGCCGGGCGGCCCGGACGATGTCGTGGCACGCATCGTCGCGCCACAGCTCGGCGAGCGCCTCGGCCAGAAAATCGTCATCGACAATGTCGACGGCGAGGACGGCATTGTCGGCACGGCACTCGTGGCCAAGGCGGCGCCCGACGGCTATACCCTGCTGATCGCGCCGAGCTCGCACGCGATCCACCCCGGCACCTACCGCTCATTGCCCTACGATACCGAAAAGGCGTTCGCCCCGATTTCGCTGCTGGTGGCCGAGCCGTACGTCCTCGTGGTCAACCCGTCATTGCCGGTCGATTCGGTCGAGGACCTGATCGCCTACGCCAAGGGCCACCCGGGCAAGCTCCATTATGCCTCGGCCGGCGCCGGCGGCCCGAGCAACCTCGCCTTCGAGCTGTTCAAGATCACGACCGGCACCGACATCATCCATGTTCCCTTTGGCGGCGGCGGTCCGGCGCTGGCCGCTGTCGCCGCCGACAAGGCGCAGATCATGCTCGCGCCGATCCTCGCTGCGGTGCCGATGATGCATGACGGGAGGCTGCGCGCGCTCGCCGTCAGCAGCGCACGTCGCGCCGCGGCGGTGCCCGAGCTGCCGACCATCGCCGCGACGCTGCCCGGTTTTACCGCGGTGGCGTGGGCCGCGGCATTGGCGCCGGCCGGCACTCCCCGAGCGGTGATCGCTCGTCTCAACACCGAGTTCGACCACATTGTCCACGAGCCCGAAATCGTCGCGCGCCTCGCCGCGATCGGCGGCGAGCCGGTAGGCGGCCCGCCCGCCACCCTCGCCGCGGTCATCCGAGAAGAGATCCCGCGATGGATCGGGGTCGCCAAGGAGGCCGGCGTGCGCGCCAACTGACGCTTGCGGGTGCGCAGCGGCGGCGGTCCCGCCCCTTTCACCCGCCCCTTTCACCCGCCCCTTTCAATAGAGCCGCGTGCGGTAGCTTTCGGCGGTCTGGCGCTCGGCCTCTTCCGGATCGATGCCGCCGATCTGCTCGGCGATGATGCGGCCGAGCGGCGGCCACATGCCGCGCTTGACATGCTTTTCCGGGTTCCACAGATCGGAGCGGATCAGCGCCTTGCCGCAATGGAAATAAATCTCTTCGGCCGCCACCAGTATCCCGCTGCGCGGCACCTTGCCGTTGACCGCCAGCGGTTCGAGCACGGCCGGATCCGTGGTGACGCTGGCCCGCCCGTTGACGCGCAATGTCTCGTTGACGCCGGGCACGAAAAAGATCAGCCCGACCCCGGGCCGGGCCAGCAGGTTGCCGAGCGTGTCGATGCGGTTGTTGCCGAGCCGGTCGGGGATCAGCAGGGTCATGTCGTCGACGACCTGGACGAATCCCGGCGCGTCGCCCTTGGGCGAAGCGTCGCAGCGGCCCGCCGGGTCGGCCGAGGCGATCACTAAAAACGGCGACAGCGCGATGAAATTGCGGCAATGCCGGTCGAGCCGGGTCAGCTGCTTTTTGACCGCCCGTTCGCTTGGCTCGCCATAGATTTCGCGCAGCAGCTGCGGGTTTTCGATCGTATCCACCGCTCGTCTCCTCGCTGAAAGCAGCGTAACTATGCACGAAACCGGGCGGCCGCTCCACCGTCTTTGGCCGGCGGCGCGTATCGGCCGGCGAATGGCATCGGGAGGGCCCGCAGTGCACAATCGCACGACACCGGCGGCGGCCGGAACGCGATGAGCGCGAACCGCTTTCGCGTCGAGTACCGGAACGTGCCGACCGGCGGCCGCCTTGCATGGCTGACGATTGCCAACGAGGCCAGGCTCAACAGCCTCAACCGGGCGCTGATGCGCGAGATCGTCGCGACCATGGCCGGGCTCGCCGCCGATCCGGAACTGCGGCTGGCGATCCTGACCGGCGCCGGCGGCCGCGCCTTTGCCGGCGGTGCCGATATCGATGAGATCGCCGCGCTCGATCGCGATTCGGCGCGCGCTTTCATCACCCTCGTCCATCGCTGCTGCGATGCGTTTCGCCGTCTGCCGGTGCCGGTTATCGCCCGCATCGACGGCTATGCGCTCGGCGCCGGGCTCGAGCTCGCCGCCGCCTGCGATCTGCGGGTCGCCAGCGAGCGCTCGGTCTTCGGCATGCCTGAGGTCGCGATCGGCATCCCCTCGGTCGTCGAAGCGGCGCTGCTGCCGCGGCTGATCGGCGAGGGGCATGCCCGCCGCCTGCTGCTGACCGGCGAGACCGTCGATGCGCAGCAGGCGCTCGCCTGGGGTCTCGTCGATCGGGTGGCCCCGGCAGACGCGCTCGACGAGGCGGTCGAGCGGCTGGCACGGCCGATCCTCGCTGCCGGGCCGCGCGCGATCCGCCTGCAGAAATCGCTGATCCTCGATTGGGAGGAGTTGCCGGCCGGCGCGGCGATCGAGCGCGGCATCGAGGTTTTCGTCAGCGCCTTCGACAGCGACGAACCGGCGCGGATGGCCGGTGCCGCACGTGCCCGGCTCGCCGCGCGCAAGCAGCATCGGCAAGGGAGTGTCGAATGACGCCCTGTTGACGATCCCGGTGTCAGCTTCGGCGATCGGTGTGCCGAAGGCGGGGCGTTGGATGCCTCTCTCGATTGTTGAAGAGGACGGCCACATCGCGGTCCGCAGTCCCTATCATCCCAACTTCCCGGCGAGGGCCCGCGGTCTCGGCGGAAGATGGGACGCCGCGCGGCGCGTGTGGGTGTTCGATGCGCGCGACCACGATCGCGTGAAGTCGCTGTGCGACGAGATATACGGCGCAGACGGGATGGCATATGGCACACTCCCCGATGCAATGGGGCGCGGCGGGAACAGGAACCAATTCGCCGATGCGGCGGGGGCGGTGCCGCATTATTACGGTCACCGCCAGCGGCTGCGGCAGCGGTTGGTCGACGCCGGGGCCGAGAGCCTGCCCGATTACGAGCTGCTCGAAATGCTGCTGTTCGCCGCCAACCCGCGCGGCGATGTGAAGCCGCTGGCAAAGGCGCTGCTCGCGCGCTTCGGCGGCTTTGCCGAGACGGTGAGCGCCGTCCCCGATGCGCTGTTCGAGGCCGGGCTGAACCTCGCCGGCATTGCCGCGTTGAAGTCGGTGCGCGAGGCGGCGCTCAGGCTGATGCGGTCGGAACTACAGGAGCGCCCGGTCGTCAACTCGTGGGACAAGCTGATCGATTATTGCACCGCCCAGGTCGCGCACAACACGGTCGAGGAGTTCCACATCCTGTTTCTCGACCGCAAGAACGTGCTGATCAAGCACGAGCGCCAGCAGCGCGGCACGGTCGACCATACCCCGGTCTACACGCGCGAGGTGGTCAAGCGCGCGCTCGAGCTCGGCGCCTCGGCGCTGATCCTGGTGCACAACCACCCCTCGGGCGACCCGACCCCGTCCAAGGCCGATATCGCGGTGACCCAGGACATCAAAAAGGCGGCCGCCCCGCTCGGCGTCGTCCTGCACGACCATGTCATCATCGGCCGCAACAGCCACACCAGCCTGCGCGACCTCGGGCTGATCTGAGGATTAGCGAGAGTTGGACGGGTTCAGTCTCGTCGCGGCAATCGTCAAAGCCAACGCCTGGCCGGCGACCTTGCTGCTGATCCTGCTGCTCTTCAGGAAGGCCATCGCCGAGCTGATCCCGCGGCTCCGAACAATCCGAATCGGGTCCGTTGAGGCATCGGTGGCGCGGGAATACCATGATGAGGTGAACGAAAGTTTGAACGCGAACGCGGCAACGCTGCGGCGCCCGCGGGAAAATCTTCGATCCGCCCGAGGTGCGAGCGCGGCCGAGATCCTTCCACGCCACCCGGCGTCAGGGATCAGCCGCGGCGACCGTCGAGCGCACGGATAAGATCCTCAAGCATCCGGGTCTTGAGGTATTGAAGCAAGGTGTCGATAACTATGAACGATTGCCGCCGGATCAAAAGTCTCAGATCACCCAGCTTTATACATTGTGGATCGCCAACGCCCGTGAGACCTTGAAGACCTTGCAGATGTTGTCGGATGCCACGGGGTAGACCGTCCGCCCGCCGCAAGCAAATCATCAATCAAGCTGAGGAGATCGGCTTTGTTTACGGCCCTATCCGACGAGCAGCGCCGTTTCGTGGCCACCGTGCGCGAGCTGGTGCAGAGCGAGTTCCGGGAGCGTGCGCTGAAATACATGGACGGCACCTTTCCGTGGGAGAACATGCGCCAGCTGGCTGAGCTGGGCGTGCTCGGCATGGCGGTGCCGGAGGAATATGGCGGGCTCGGCCTGCCGGTGTTCGATACGGCGCTGGTGCTCGAGGAGATCGCCAAGGTCTGCTATGTGACGGCGATGGCGGTCCTGGGCGAGGTCGGGGTGCAGACCCGGATCATCGCGACCTACGCGCCCGAGCACGTCAAGGCACGCATCCTGCCGGCGGTCGTCAGCGGCGACTGCCTGCTGGCGATCTGCATGACCGAGCCCGACGCCGGGACCGACGTCGCCAACTACAAGACCAATGTCGACCATGTCGGCAACCGGCTCAGCCTGAACGGAGTCAAAACCCTGATCAGCCGGGCCGGGGAGGCCGGCATGTTCGTCGTCTTTACCCGCATCGACAAAAGACCGGGGCGTGGAGGCATCGGCTGCGTGCTGGTCGAGAAAGGCACGCCGGGGTTCTCGGTCACCGGCACCTATCACACGATGGGCGGCGAGAATCTGCACGAGATCCGTTTCGAGGATTGCGAGTTGCCGCCGGAAAACCTGGTGCTGGAGGACGGGTTCCGGAAACTGCTGTCGGCGTTCAACACCCAGCGCTGCCTGAACCCCAGCATCTCGTTGGGGCTGGCCGAGGGTGCCCTCGAGGAGGCGGTCAAATATGTCAAGGAGCGCCAGGCGTTCGGCCGCCCGATCGCCGATTTCCAGGGTATCCGCTGGAAGATCGCCGAGATGTACCGCGAGATCGAAACCGCGCGCAGCGTGCTCTACCGCGCCTGCGCCACCGCCGATCCGTTTCCCGATCCGCTGTTGGCCGCGGTCGCCAAGGTCACCTGCAACGAGATGGCGCTCAAGGTCACCAGCGAGGCGATCCAGGTGCATGGCGGCTACGGCTTCACCGACGAGTACCCGGTCTCGCGCTTCTACCGCGGCGCGCGCTACGGGACCCTCGGCGGCGGCACCAGCGAGACCCTGCGCGATCTGATCGGCAAGCGCGTCCTGGCCGGCCTCGATCCGGCGGAAGGCATCCTCGGCCTCGGCATGTTCTGATCCTGCCGCCGCCACATCGTCTTTCAGCATCCATCCGGCGAGCACCGCGGCGGTATGCTGCACGGCGACCGCTGTCTGCCGGCCGCGGCGGGGTGATATCATGGCGCGACCGCGCTGACAGCTTCTGTCGATGACCGAACACGCAAACCTCCCCTACTACGCCGCTCACAGCGCGCTTACCGATCCAGGCATGCACGCGGCCTCGGTGAGCTCTCTGCCTGTGGACGTTCCAGCCTTGTGCCGAATTTTGCACGGTCTGTTGATCCATGAGGCGTGGATCGACAGGTATGGGGTGAGCCCCGCTGTTTTCTCGGGCCAGAGCCGCGAGATCTTGTCGGTGGCGCAACGCCTGGAGCAGCTCCTGGCCATCGACCCGAGCCCGCTGACCACCGCTCGGCCGGACGCGTCAAAGGCGTTGAGCACCTGCCGGGACTTTTCATTGATGTTATGCGGCGTGCTGCGGCATCACGGCGTGCCGGCACGGGTGCGGTGCGGTTTCGGGCAGTACCTTGCCGCGAACCCTTATGAAGATCATTGGGCATGCCAGTACTGGGCTTCGGGTGACCAACGCTGGGTGCTGGTTGACGCTCAGCTCGACCAGTTGCAGCGCGACCACCTCAAGGTCGATTTTGAGCCAACCGACATGCCTCGCACCGCGTTCACCACCGGTGTCGATGCATGGAGGCTATGCCGAGACCGTGTTATTGATCCTGGGCAGCTCGGTCACGGCACGGTGACTGGTCTGTTCTTCGCGCGCGTAAACCTGGCACGCGATCTGCTGGCCCTCGCCAAGATTGAGGCGTCAGCATGGGATGCGTGGCGCGTCGCGTGCGAACCGGGTCGTGCGCTGGACGATAAAGCGCTGCATTGGTGCGACAGCCTCGCCGCAGCGGGTGAGCTGAGCGCCACCGGGCTCGCGCCGTCGCTATGTTCCCCACCCTGGCAGGCAGCTGTCACCCCACGCTGACGGACCACACTTAACGCACCACCTTCCGCCACGTTAACGTATACAAACAATACCCCACCACCTGACCTTTGATCACATATTGGCTACCGATCCGACCCTCGAACTTCTGGCCGTACCCGGTTGTCATGGTCAGTCCGCCTTGTGGCGTCGGACTTCCCCGGAGCGTGTAATCGCCCCATTTGACCTGGGCGAGGCGGTTGGAGATGGTCAGCGGCGCCGGAGCATGAAAAGTCGGGCACCCTCTGGAACCTGCGTATCCCTGAGGGCGGGCCCGGCCACCGGCGAGGGTGTTCCCGCGGCTGTCGTTTTCCGCGGACACACCGGCGTATGTGCCATCGAAGGCGCTTGTCGTGTTGGCCGGTGGAGGAAGCCCCTGCGCATTGACCGGCCTCGCGAGAACAGCCGCTGCTGCAGTCAGCGTCAAAACCACAATGTATGCAATCTGGTTATACCGGCTCATTCCAACCTCCCTAGTGCTCAGGCGCATTCAGATAGTGCAGCCTCCCGCACTAGTCATGCCCGGCCTTGTGCCGGGCATCCACGGAAACCGGCAGAGTTTGTGCCGCGAGGCGTGGGTGGCCGGGACAAGCCCACGGCTGTCCGGCTCATTTTTTGCTGTACAGGGCGCACGGTATTGATTCCACTCGATCCGGGATGTTTGGGGACGATCCGGACACGATATCGGGGGTCAATGCCATGCAGCATCGCAATAGCGTCTTTCATCAACTGTTGAAGCATATGCCGTGGGATGATTTCGATCGGCTGGCGCGGGCGCATCGGGCGGATGCGCGGGCGCGCCGACTGACCGGCAAGAGCCAGTTTCTCGCCTTCGCCCGCCTGGTCCGCATCAGCCTGATGCATCGCAGACCGCTCGATCGCCTGCTCGAACGTGAACTGCGGCCCGTCTCCAATCCAGCTCAAATAGTGCTCCAGTGGAGCTCCACCTGAACCGGACAGCCGTGGGTCAAGCCCGGCCATCTCGTTTCGAGAGGTGCCTTTGAGCCAGCCCGATTTTGTCGCGCCGATCGAAGACCGCTGGTTCGAGGATTACCTGCCCGGCGCCGTCTACGAATACGGCAGCATCGCCGTTACCGAGGCCGAGATCGTCGATTTCGCCCGCCGCTACGACCCGCAGGACATGCATGTCGACCCCGCCGCCGCGGCGCGCGGGAATTTCGGCGGCTTGATCGCGAGCGGATGGCAGACCGCTACCATCATGATGCGGCTGTTCGTCGATAATTTTCTCTCCCATGCCGCGAGCCTCGCCTCGCCCGGCATCGACGAATTGCGCTGGACCCGGCCGGTGCGGCCCGGCGACGCGCTGCGCATCCGCGTCACGATCCTCGAAGCGGCGCGCTCGCGCTCCCGGCCCGACCGCGGCATGGTGCGCACCCTGGTCGAGGTGCTGAACCAAAACGGCGAAATCGTCATGAGCCTGAAGCCGATGAACCTGCTGCGCTGCCGCCCAACCGATCGGGGGCAGGCGTGAGGATCGGCATCGTCTCGGACCTGCACTGCAACCATCGTGGCCTGCTGCGGGCGCTCGACATCATCGGCGCTGTTGACGAGCTGATCTGCCTCGGCGACAGCATCTACGAATACCGCTTTTCGAACGAGGTCGTGCAGATCCTCAAAGACCGCGGGGCGCTGACCATCCTCGGCAACCATGAAGAGGGGTTTCTCGGGCCGCAGGGCGCCCGCGCCAGGCAACCGGATTGGATCGAGCGGTCGCTGCTCGAATGGCTCACCCTGCGGCCGCGCCGGCTCGAATTGGAAATCGGCGGCAAGAAGCTGCTCGCCGTCCACTCGACGCCGTGGGAGCCGCGCGGCTCCTATGTCTATCCGCACAGCCCCGATCTCGCGCGGTTCGGCGAGGCCGGTGCCGATTTCGTGCTGTACGGCCACACCCACCATCAGCTGGTGCGCCGCGTCGGCCGGACGCTGGTGATCAACCCCGGTTCGGCCGGAGAGGCGCGTGACAACAGCAACGGCGGGCAGCTGAGCTGCGCCGTCCTCGACACCACGAGCGACGAGGTGGTGGTAACCGATTTCCGGGATGCTCGCGGATAATCCCCAGCCGCTCATCAGCCGGCCTGACCTTTGCGGCTGAGGAAATCCTTGAAGCCCGTCGCGCGGATGGCCGGCGGCGAGCCAGGTGGCGCGGGCGTCTTCCTCGGTGGCGTAGCGGTCGCGCCAGCCCGTGCCGACATCCTCGTGCAGCAGGCGCTTGATCCCCTGCACCATGCGCGCGTCGTTCTTGGCGATCATCTGCCCGATCCCGACTGCGGTCTCGATCAGGCGAGAAGCCGGCACGACCTGGTTCAGGAGGCCGATGCGCTCGGCCTCCTCGGCGGCAACCACCCGCCCGGTATAGAGCAGCTCCTTGGCTTTCGGCAGGCCGACCAGCAGCGGCAACGACCAGGTCGAGTTGACCCTGCCATAGCTCGCCGCCAGAAACCGGAACTGGGTGCGCTCGCAGCCGATGCGCAGATCGAGGGTCGAGCTGAGCAGCGCGGCGCCGCCATAGGCGAGCCCGTTGATGGCGCCGATCAGCGGCTTGGCAAAGCTCGCGATGTGCCAGGTGGCCTCGCTGCGAAACGCCTGCCGCGCGGCTAGCTCTTCGCTCGTCAGCCCGGCCATCTCATGAATGTCGGCGCCGGCGGAAAAGGCGCGCTCGCCGGCGCCGGTCAGGATCACCGCCTTCACCGCCTCGTCCTTCTCGTATTCGGTCAGCGCCTCGTCGAGCTCGCTCACCAAGCCGAAACTCAGTGCATTGAGCTTTTCCGGCCGGTTCAAGGTGATCACGGCGACATTGTCGATCCGCTCAGTCAGGATGAATTCATAAGCCATTTTCTGCTCCGGGCTTCGGGTCCCTCGGTTTGACACTAGGTGCAGCCGGGTGTTAGCTCAACCCCGGCGCAGATTGGCGAGGAGGCGGCGATGAGCGGGTCACTCGACGGCATCCGGGTACTCGAATTGGCGCGGTATCAGGCGGGGCCGCGCGGCGGCATGATCCTCTCCGACCTCGGCGCCGAAGTCATCAAGATCGAAAAGCTGGGCGGCGAGGAAACCCGGCGCTCGGAACCCCTGGTGCGCGGCCAGAGCGTCTATTTCTCGGTCTACAACCGTGGCAAGAAGAGCCTGTGCCTCGATCTGCGCACCGCCCGCGGCAAGGAGATCTTCGCCGCCCTGGTGCCGACTGCCGACGTCGTCCTGGAGAATTTCCGACCCGGGACAATGGCGCAGATGGGCTTCAGCTATGACGAATTGTGCGAATTGAAGCCGGACATCATCCTGACCTCGGTTTCCGCCTACGGCCAGTACGGCCCCTATCGCGAACGCCCGGGCTTCGACCCGTTGGGGCAGGCGATGAGCGGGCTGATGAGCCTGACCGGCGCCCCGGTCGGCCAGCCGCTCGGTGCCGCCACCTCGCTCGTCGACCGCTACACCGCGCTGCACGCGACGATCGGCACGCTCGCCGCCCTGCACCACCGCGACCGCACCGGCGACGGGCAGCTCGTCGATTGCTGCCTGATGGATTCGGCGCTGACCATGGTCGAGATCCCGACTTCGTACTACCTCGCCACCGGTCAGGAGGGCGGTGAAAGCGGCCGTCCGCCCTACCAGGCCAAGGACGGCTATGTCGTGATCTCCGCCTCGGGCAGCGCCATGGCTAGCCGGCTGATGCGCATCGCCACCGGCGACGACAGCGCCTCGGTCAGCGGTTGGACCAACCGGGTCGGGCAGGCCGACCCGCGCAAGCTCGCGGTCGCCAAATGGTGCGCTGAAAACACCGTCGACCACATCGTCAAGACCCTGCTCGACGCCGAGATCCCGGTGGCCCCGGTCAAGACCATTCCGCAAGTCGCCGAAGACCCGCATCTGTGGGAACGCGAGATGCTGGTCAAGATGGCCGACCCGGTCGCCGGCGAGATGTACCTGCCGGGCGCGACCATCAAGATGTCGAGGACCCCCGGCCGGGTCGGTCCGGTGCCGACCCCGGGCCAGCACACCGACGAGGTGCTCTCCGGCATCCTTGGCTACGACCGCGCAACCCTCGGCGAACTGCGGGAAGCGAAGGTCATCGCCTGACCGCGACCGTTGCCGAATCGGTTCCGAGTTCACGACATCTACCGATCCCGCAGAGGGAAAAGCGATCCTGCCTGATGACCGTTATGCTTTCCAAACCTACGACGCGCTCATTTCGGCCGGCGCGCCGGAAGACAAAGCGCGCGCTGCGGCTGAGGAGCTGGCGGCTTATGAAAGTCCGTTTGCGAAGATCGAGACCGATCTGGCCGTCATCAAATGGATGCTGGGCGTCGTGATCGCCGGCCTTGCGTCTCTGATCATCAAAGCGTTCGCCTAAACCTGAGGCTTCCCGGCCGGAACCGTCTGAATCACCTCGAAGCCTTCGAATTCGGGGTGGCCGAGATATAGCGGCCGGTTGGAGCCGGCATCGCGGTGGGCGAGACGAAACGCCTCCGAGCGCGTCCAGGCTTCGAAATCTCCCCGGCTGCGCCACAGCGTATGCGAGGAGTAGAGCACGTGATCGTCGCGCTCCGCTCCGCGCAGCAGATGGAACGCGATAAAGCCGGGGACCTCGTGCAGGCGGCTGTCCCGCGTCGTCCAAACCCGCTCGAAATCCGCCTGCGACCCGGGAACGACCTTGAAGCGGTTCATCGCGACGAACATGGATCTGCCTTTCTGCTGAACGGCGTTTGCGCAAGATTATCCTGGATCATCGCCGGTCCCTATCCGCTCTCTTGCGCGTGTGCCCATTGCGACGCGGCGTCCGTTTGCCGCAAAGTGCCCCGGCCAATTCGACGATCGAGGGAGGATGCCGTGCCCGCCTACGTCCTCGGCGATATCCGCGTAACCGACCCAGCCCGGTTCGATGCCTATCGCACGCCCGCGGGAGCGAGCATCGCCCAATACGGCGGCCGTGCGCTTGCCGCCGGCCAGGCCGAACTGCTCGATGGCGGGCCTGCGCCCGAGCGGGTCGTCGTCATCGAATTTCCCGATGCCGCCGCGGCGCGGCGCTGGTACCAGTCGCCGGAATATCAGGCCGCATTGCCGATCCGCCTGAGATCCTCGCAGGGCCGCGTGTTCCTGATCGAAGGGATGTGACGGTGAGCGAGAGCGACAACATCATTGTCGATACCGCGACTCGGATCTTTCAGGATCTGTGCGAGCCCGCTACCGTCAACGACGCCGAGAAAGGCGTGTGGCCGACGGCGCTGTGGGACGCGCTCGAGGCGGCGGGGCTGACCGTCGCCTGGGTCCCGGATGAGCTCGGCGGCGCCGGGGCGTCGATGACCGATGGCTTCGCGGTACTGCGCGCGGCCGGCCGTTTCGCGGCACCGGTGCCGCTCGCCGAGACCCTGATGGCCGGCTGGCTGCTGGCGCGCGCCGGGATCGCGGTGCCGGGCGGGCCGTTGACCATTGCTCCGGTGCATGCCGACGGCCATATCGCGCTCGGTGCCGACGGCCGGCTCGGCGGCCGTGCCCGCCGCGTGCCCTTTGCCCGCAACGCCGGCCATATTGCGGTGGTCGTGCACCGCGGCGGCGAGCCGGCGGTGGCGCTGGTCGCAGCCGACGGCCTTGCGATCAGCCAGTCCATGAGCCTCGCCGGCGAGCCGCGCGACGATGTGTCGTTCGACGGCGCCACTCCCGAAGCCGTGCAGCGGGCGGCGGTCGACGAAGACAGGCTGCAGTGCCTGGGCGCCGCGGTGCGCCTGCAGCAGATGGCCGGCGCGCTCGAAAAGATCCTTGCGCAATCGGTCCAATACGCCCTCGACCGCTCGCAGTTCGGCCGCCCGATCGCCAAGTTCCAGGCGGTCCAGCACAATCTCGCGACCCTGGCCGGCGAGGTCGCTGCGGCGGGTGCCGCCGCCGACGCCGCCGCCGAGGCCTGCGCCGGTCCGGAGATAAACGTCGGCGAGGTGGCGATTGCCAAGGTGCGCGCCGGCGAGGCGGCCGGAACCGGCGCTGCGATCGCCCATCAGGCGCATGGCGCCATGGGCTTCACCTACGAGCATTCCCTGCATCATTCGACGCGCCGTCTGTGGGCGTGGCGCGAGGAGTTCGGCAACGAGGCAGTCTGGGCTCGGCGGCTCGGCCGTATGGTCGCAGCGGCCGGCGCCGACCAGCTCTGGCCCTTCATCACCCGGGACTCATGAACACCGGGATCGCGAGGCACCGATGACCACCAGCTTTCGCTTCGATCCGGTCGAGCTGCCGCCCGAGGCCAGGGAGTTGCGCCGGGAGGTCCGCGCCTTTCTGCGCCAGGAGGAGGAAGCCGGCACCTTTTCCCCGCACAGCGGCAAGGGCTCGTTCTCGCGCGAATTCAGCCGCAAGGTCGGGGCCAAAGGCTGGATCGGCATGACCTGGCCCAAAAAATACGGCGGCCACGAGCGCTCGCAGCTCGAGCGCTATGTCGTGACCGAGGAGCTGCTGGCGGCGCACGCGCCGACCCGCGCCCATTCGACCGCCGACCGGCAATCGGGCCCGGTCATCCTGCGCTACGGCCAGGAGAAGATCCGGCAGGAGATCCTGCCGCGCATCGCCGCCGGCGAGCTCTGCTTCTGCATCGGCCTCAGCGAGCCCAATTCGGGGTCGGACGTGTTCGCCGCCTCGACCCGCGCGACCAAGACCGATGGCGGCTGGCTGGTCAATGGGCGCAAGATCTGGACCAGCAACGCGCATCAATCCGATTACATGATCGCATTGTTGCGCACCTCGCCGCCGACCAAGGAAAACCGCCGGCACGGGCTGACCCAGTTCCTGGTCGAGATGAAGGTTCCGGGGATCACGACCCGGCCGATCATCAACCTCGCCGGCGGCCATGATTTCAACGAAGTCGTGTTCGACGACGCATTCCTGCCCGACTCGCATCTGATCGGCGAGGTCGACATGGCGTGGAAGCAGGCGACCGACGAGCTCGCCTATGAGAGAAGCGGCCCCGACCGCTGGATCGAGACCTTTGCATGCCTCGTCGAGCTGGTTCGCGCGGTCGGCGGGGAGCCGAGCGAGCGCCTGGCCGAAGGGATCGGCCGCGAGGTTGCGCATCTCGCCACCCTGCGCCGCATGTCGCTCTCGGTTGCCGGCATGCTGCAGGCCGGCAAGACGCCGGCGGTCGAAGCCGCCGTGGTCAAGGACCTCGGCACCAATTTCGAGCAGGCCCTGCCCGACAAGGTGCGCCTCTTGGCGCCGCCGCCGAGCGACGCGCAGCCCGATAGCAACGATGACCGCTTCGAGGAGGCGTTGCGCTATACCACCCTGATCGCCCCCAAGCTGACGATCCAGGGCGGCACCCGCGAAATCCTGCGCGGCATCATCGCCCGCGGCCTCGGCCTGCGCTGAAAGCTTCCCGAAGGATGCCAAACTTCGGTCATTCCGGGGCGCGGCAAGGCCGCGAGCCCGGAACCTATGAACACGGCCTGCGCGCGATATGGAAAAGTCCGTGTTCTTGGGTTCCGGGCCTGCCCTGTCGGGCATCCCGGAATGACACTCATCGGGCAAACTTCTGTCATAAGCAGCAACCAGATGCCTGACCTTCGCCCTCTGTTCTCTCCGGATAGTGTCGCCATTGTCGGCGCATCGGGCGATACGCACACCTTGCGCGGCCGGACCACGGAGTTCCTGATCGCGCACGGCTATCCTGGCCGCATCTACCCGGTGACGCGCAGCCAGCCCGAAGTGTTCGGGCTGAGATGCTATGCGACCGTCGCCGAATTGCCCGAGGCGCCCGATCTCGCTGTCGTCGTGGTGCCGGCGGCCTTTGTCGCGCCGACGCTCGAGGAATGCGGCAAGAAGGGCGTGCGCGCCGCAGTCATAATCAGCTCCGGCTTTGCCGAGGAGCGCGGCGCGGCGGCACAGGCGCGCGACGAGGCGCTGCGCAAGGTCATCGAGCGCTACGGCATCATCGTCTGCGGCCCCAATTCCGAAGGCATCGTCAACCCGCTGAAGCCGCTGGTCGCGACTTTCAGCCCGGTGTTCCACGATCCCAGGCAGAGCCTCTTCCCGCAGAGCAGCAAGAGCCGGGCGATCGCGGTCAGCTGTCAGAGCGGCGCCCTGACCTTCGCGTTTTTGAGCCGCGGCCGGCCCCGGCAATTGCGTTTCACCTACCAGGCCAGCGCCGGAAACCAGATTTGCCTGGAAGCGCACGACTACCTCGATTGGCTGATCGATACCGGCGGCGCCGATATCTTCATCGCCTACCTCGAAAGCATCCAAAACCCGGAACGCTTCCGCGCCGTTGCCGAAAAGGCGGCGGAGGCCAGGATGCCGATGATCCTCGCCAAGGTCGGCCGCTCCGAGGCGGGCAGGCGAGCCGCCGCCTCGCATACCGGCTCCCTGGCGAATTCCGGAGCGATCGACGATGCGATCTTCCGCCATCACGGGATCATCCGCGGCGAAGACCTCGATCATGCGCTCGACATCGCCGCCGCCTTCGCCTTCTGCAAATTGCCGAAAGGCAACCGGGTCGCGGTGATCACCGGCTCCGGCGGCAGTGCCGTGTGGATGTCCGACATCCTGTCGGCCCACGGGCTCGAGCTTCCGGTGCTCGAAGAGCAATCTGCAGCAGCGCCTGATGGCCCTGCTGCCGTCCTACGCCTCGGCGCAGAACCCGGTCGACGGCACCGCCCAGGCGATCCACGAAGTCGGCTACGCCAAGCTCGTCGAGATCGTGCGCGAGTCGCGGCATATCGACACGATCCTGCTGATCGGCTCGCTCGCCAATGAGGCGACCGCGAAGACCCGAGCCGAGGAATTGGCC
Organism: uncultured Alphaproteobacteria bacterium; assembly: GCA_963814865.1. Taxonomy (GTDB): domain Bacteria; phylum Pseudomonadota; class Alphaproteobacteria; order ATCC43930; family CGMCC-115725; genus AP-15. The sequence goes on from CAWFEN010000014.1 coordinate 938,274, forward strand.
GCGGTCACCGGCTCGACCGAGCAGCCGATCATCCTGTCGACCTACACGACCGCGACCGAGGGTGCCATGGCGGCGTTCGCCGAGGCCGGCATCCCCTGCTACACCTCGATGCCGAGCTGCGCCCGCGCGATCCGGGCATTGGTCGATTATGCCCGCTTCCAGGAACGACGGCGCCATCCGCCGCCGCCCGCGACCCTGCCGTCCTTGCGCGAAGAAACCGCCCGCGCGCTTGCCGCCGCCGGGCCAGTCCTGACCGAGAACAATGCCAAGGCGTTGCTCGCGGGTTACGGCGTCGCCCGCCCGCCCGAGGCGCTGGCGGCTTCCGCCGATGAGGCCGTCGCCGTGGCTTCCCGCATCGGCGGCGCCGTCGCGCTCAAGGTGCAGTCGCCCGACATCACCCACAAGACCGAGGCCGGCGCGGTGGCGCTCGGCATCGCGGGCGATGCCGCGGTGCGCGAGGCCTATCGCCGGGTCCTCGCCAATGCCAAGGCCGCCCATCCCGACGCCGCGATCGAGGGCGTGCTGGTCCAGCGGATGGCGCCGCCCGGCGTCGAGATCATCCTCGGCATTACCCGCGACCCGGTCTTCGGCCCGATGCTGATGGTCGGGCTCGGCGGCATCCATGTCGAGGTGTTGCGCGACGTGGCCTTCTCACCCGTCCCGATCGGACCCGACGAGGCGCTCGCCCTGATAGCCGAGCTGAAAGGCGCCGCCGTGCTCGACGGCGTGCGCGGCGCTCCGCCCGCCGACAGCACCGCCTTCGCCGAGCTGATCGCCGCCCTCTCCCGCTTCGCCGCCGATCACGCCGACCATGATCGACGAAATCGACCTGAACCCGGTCATCGTCCACCCCCAAGGCCAAGGCCTGACAATCGTCGACGCCCTGATCGTCAAGCGCCAACCCGCGAACTCGTAAAGCCGCAATCCCGCTGCGCGATCTAAGAAAAGATGAGTGAGTGATCGATCAAGCATGATCTCCCCAGCTGCGGACCGGTCGTCGCGTCGTTCACCTGTAGCAATATCGCTATTTTCCGGAGCGGGGGGGTTAGACCTCGGCTTCGAAGCGGCGGGGTTTGAAATAGTCGCCTGCCTTGAAAATGACCCGCATGCAAGGCGCACCCTGCAATTGAACAGGCAAGATTGGCAGCTGGTCGGTGACGGAGATGTTATGACCGTCAATCCTACGGACATCTTGAGCGTCACGGGCCTTCGATCAACCGAGCTGGACGTTCTCTTGGCTGGTCCTCCCTGCCAGCCGTTTTCCAAGTCTGCCTATTGGGCAGCTGGGACGACGAGACGCATGGATGATCCGCGAGCCAAACCTATTCGTTCGATGATGAACATAGTCGAGGCCCTTCTACCTCGAGCCTTGGTAATAGAAAATGTTAGAGGTATCGCGTACAGATCGAAAGAGGAAGGAATTGTCGTAATAAGGGACAGACTAGAACAAATAAATTATCGATGTGGGACGAGGTACACGGCGGTTGCAACACATCTTAATGCCACCGCATACGGGGTAGCTCAAAACAGGGAGCGTTTCTTTCTGATCGCATTCAGGGATGGGCAAGAATTTTGTGTCCCTTCACCCACCTGCGGGGAGAATAAAACCGACTTACTTCCTCTTCCCACAGCCTGGGACGCTATTGGCAATCTTACCATTCGGCAGACGGAGGCGGCAGAACTTGTACCTTCTGGTAAATGGGCTTCACTTTTGCCGTCGATTCCCGAAGGGGAAAATTACCTCCATCACACCACGCGTGGAACTGGAATGCCACTCTTTGGCTGGCGTACGCGATATTGGTCATTTCTGCTGAAGTTGGCGAAGCACCAGCCCGCTTGGACTCTGCAGGCGGACCCAGGTCCGGCCACGGGTCCTTTTCATTGGGATAATCGGCTCCTCTCAATCGCGGAAATGAAACAACTCCAATCTATCCCAGACGGTTACGAGGTGAGCGGCGACTACCGGTTCGCGCGCCGACAGATAGGAAACGCGGTTTCACCTGCGATGGCAGAGGCGGTCGCTCGGCGCGTGCGTGCGATCCTTCTTAAGGAGGAATACTCCCCGTTTTTAACTCTTTCGACCCTCCCGCGCCCGGGTAGGTTTGTGGTGCGCCCTTCCCAGTCCGCCTCTGTACCAGAAGCGTACTGGCACTTGCGGGGCGAATATACCGACCATCCGGGACCAGGAGCGGGTCCGGCTGCCCGCGAGCGTGACTCAGGAAGGGGTGTGGCTGGTCGCAGGAGATCCGCTGCCTAACTCCGGAGTCCTCCGAAGCATGTCCGCAACAAGACCAGTTAGGGTGCGAAGATCGCGTGTCTGGCATTCCCAGACCACAAGTACCTCCCAGCCCATGTTTAGGAGTTGATCAGACACGTGACCATCTCGACACCGATTTCTCTCGAACTTGGGCAGCCAATAATCCAGTCGCTTCTTTGGTAGGCGGGTGAGAGGACAACCGATGTGCTGATGCCAGAAGCATCCGTGCACGAAAATGACCTTACGCAGACGTGGCAGAACAAGGTCGGGTGTTCCCGGCAGGTCCGCACGGTGCAGCCGGAACCTAAAACCAAGCCCGTGAACAGCGCGCCGTACCCTGAGTTCGGGGTTCGTGTTCTTCCCGCGAAATCCGGCGCATTTGATCTGTGCGCCGCGTCGCGGCTAGTCTCTCCTTGATCTCGCCCTCGGGCCGCAGCACGAACGCCCGCTCGATCACTATCGACCCCGCTGTAGGAGGGATGCTTGGCCGTTCATCAGGAAATCGAATGGGCAACTGTAGACGATCTTCACCTCGACGTCAAGAACCCGAGGCTTGGCAAGAAATTTATTGAGAGCAATCCCGCGCCAGAGGAAATCCTTGCCCGCCTTGCAGCTTGGAACCTGGAGGAGGTTGCTCTCTCGTTCCTCGAAAGTGGCTTCTGGATACAGGAGGCGCTGATGGTGGTCCGCGAGGCCGACCAGCTAATCGTCGCCGAAGGCAACCGGCGGCTCGCCGCGATCAAACTCCTGAAGCGGGCTTATGAAGGTGACGCCGGCGTGCGACCCCGCTTTGTCGCCATGGCAAAGGAGTTTCCGCGTCTGGAACAATTGTTCAACCGTATTCCCTATATACTCGCCGACACCCGTCAAGACATCAGCGCGTACCTCGGCTATAGACACGTGACGGGCATCAAGGAATGGAAGCCTGCTGAAAAAGCCGAGTTCATCGCGCATCTAATCGACGACGAAGGCTTGACCTACGATCAGGTTCGCAGACGGATCGGCAGTCGCGCCCCAACGGTGCGACAGAATTACATCACCTTCAAAATCTTGAGGCAGGCGGGAGAGGTCGGGGACGACGTTGACGTGGACAAGCTTGAGGAACGGTTCGGCGTCCTTTACCGATCGCTTAACAACACGGCGGTCCAAAGATACCTGCGGGTCGATCTACACGCCGAGCCGGGGCAGGCCGAAGCACCGGTTCCGGCGGAAGCCATCGGTAACTTGCAAAATTTTTCGAGATGGGTGTTTGGCACGGAGGACGCCGGGCCACTTTTCACCGACTCTCGGGACATCGACAAGTTTGCAGACTCTCCTCGAGAATGACAAAGCCCGTGATTATCTAGAAACCCATCCCACGCCCAGCATGCAAGTCGCTGTCGAACTCGGAGCTGACGACAGTGAAAATCTCATCGAACTGCTAACAGACGCTTCGAACTCGATCCGCGTCGCGCTCGGCACGGTTCATCGGCATAGGTCTGATGAGCAGGTTAAGGCTGCGGCGCAAACAACGGTTGCCGACGCATGTGCCCTCGCGCGTCAGTTTCCCGAGATCGTTGCACTAGCCCGTCTTATTCACCAGGGTGTCGGAAGGAGCCCGGCAAGCTTCGCGTTGGGGTCGATGCGAGGTTGAGGGTGGCGGCACGGTTGCCGCGGGGTGTGATCGGTGTGGTCGGCGCTGGAGGTTTGCGAGAGGGGCTTGGGCGGGGCGACAGCGGCCCCGCGGTTTACGGTCCGGCTGGCATCAGCGCTGCGGCGATGTGACGGAAGAGGCTGGCCTCGGGGCAGGCGGCGGCGAAGGCGAGGCGGACGCGCGAGGCGGTCTCGATGATGCGGGTGCCGAGCTTCAACAGACGCAGGCGGATGGTGGCAAACTCGGCGGTGGCGAGCGCATCGGTCTTGGGGATGGCGTCGCGCACCGAGAGGATCAGCCAATAAGCGGCGGTGTGGAGAATGAGCCGCATCTGGTTGGCGAGCGGGCTGCGGCAGCTGGTGCGGTCGGAGGCGAGCTGGGTCTTGTGCAGTTTGATCAAATTCTCGGCCTGGCCGCGGGTGCAGTAGAGCGTCTCGTAGACGTGCTGGGCCGAGCCGGTGTCGAGGCTGGTGACGACAAAGCGGATGTCGAGCCCCTTGGTGGTGGCCTCGATGCGGGCGCAGGCGCGGCGCTGCTTGGTCCAGGACTTGGCCTGGTAGCGGGCTTCGGCAAAGCCGCGCAGGGTGGGCTTTTCCTCGAGCGCACGGCGGGTGCGAATATCATCGGCGGTTTCATCGACCAGCCGGTCGAGCACGGCGTTACCGGGCAGCCCGAAGATGAAGTCGAGGCCGTTTTCTTCGCACCACGCCATCACTTGCGGGCGCCCGTAATGGCCGTCGCCGCGGATGGTGATGCGGGTCAAGGGCCAGTGCCGGCGGATGCGGCGGACGAGGCGTCGCAGATGGCCGCGCACCTCCGCGCCCGAGGGCGTCTTGCCGGGGCGCAGCAACACGGCGACCGGTCGGCTGGTTGCCGTGTCGTAGACATGGATCGGCAGAAAGCAGCGCTCGTCGTAATGGGCATTGAAAAACGAGAGCTGCTGATGGCCGTGAACGACATCGACGGTGTCGTCGATATCGAGGGTCACGGCCTCGGGCGCCGTCTTGTAGCTGGCGCAGTAGAGATCGACCATCACCCCCATCAGGTGGATCAGATCGCGCAACCCGGGCGCATTCTCCCAGCGCGAGACGGTCGGCTGCGAGCACAGGTCGATGCCACTGTCGGGCAGCCGGCCGCAAGCCAGCTTGAACCCCGGATCGGTGCGCAACCGGTCGAGATCGTCGGCATCCTCCCAGCCGCAGGCGATGGCAAAGATGCGGGCGCGCAATATATCGGGCAGCCGATGGGTGATCCGCTCCGGGTCGCGGCCGTCCGGGATCACCGCCGCGAGCCGCGCGGCGAGGCCGAGCCGCCGCTCGGCTTGGGCGAGCAGCATGACCCCGCCATCGGAGCTGAGCCGGCCGCCATCAAACGCGGCGGTCACTTTTTTGCCCGCAACCGCTGGAAACGAGAACGGCAGCAGGCTATCGTCGGTGATGGCGGGCGTGGCGGGCTCCGATCTGCCGCAAGGACTGGCTTCAGCAACCAAATCCTACAACAGATCAACGGCTTATGCTACATCCGCCAACCCAAAATCCGTCCCGTCATGAATAAGACGGGCTAGCTAAGGCGGACTTAGCCTGATGCTCGCTTCGCCGGACCGCGCCGGGAAGCCCGGGTTTACCCGCTCTATTCACGAACATAACAACAATCACATCCAATTCTGTGATTGGATCGAAGGAAATGCCCTTGTCGAGGAGGCGATCTCATATCCTGAAGTGGTTGATTTTCTGATCGAGACGCACGTTTACGACGATGAGGGGCTGGCGTGGGATTTCATAGGCATCGCCCGATCCGAGATACGACGCAGAGCGCGAATACTCGGCGCTGCCTACCCGTTCGAACAGGCATCGGATAACCTCCAACTTCTGCGTCGTGACAGGAAGATGTTTGTTGATCCTTATGTTTTTTTCTTATTGCTTTCGTTTCCTGCGCATTTTCGGCAATGGGCGAACACTTGGGTACCCGCGCACGGTAAGCACCGTACCCTGTTTGAACAGGTCGCGGAGCAGGCGTGCCGGCATATATTCGCCGGTTGGTCCGTACAAAGTTTCGGATGGTCCCCAGGAACAGCTATGCGCAAGGGGGAAATTGTGCATAGAGTTGCCGCTGCACTTCATTCTACTGTACTGAACACGGACATTTTCGCGAATGCCAACGACGGAGGGGTAGACATCCTATGCCATAAGCTATTTCTCGATGCATGGGGCGGCTATCCGGCCATCATGGTCCAATGTGCTACCGGGCTTTCCGACTATAGGCGGAAGGCAGTTGAGCCCAACCTCGACATGTGGCGGCGAGCAGTGGACCTCTACAATCTCCCGAAGCGATCTTTGGCTGTGCCTTTCTGCCTCGATCAGCGTGAAATATCTAATTTGACAACAGCAGCGAATGGGGCAATCCTCGATCGGATACGGCTGATTGAAGCCTTCGCCGCAGGAGATCCGCTGCGGGAAGCTCTAGCGCAGCAGGTCGAGGCCTGGGCAACGCCAGCTGCTTCTCATCTCCCCTTGTATGAATGATTACGTCCCAATTCATAAATACGGGCGGACGTTGTGGTGATAAGGGCCGGCTTCCGGAGTGCCGCCTCGTGCTTGATATTTTGATAAATTGCGATTATGATATCTGCGAGCGAATCCGTTGGCTGGGAGCCGTGCGTATGAGACAATCTTGACCGGTGATGCTGAACGGCGGCCCGCTCGCGGGCGACCATATCCGGCATGCTGGCGCTCGACGGCAACCTATGCGAGATTCGAGCCTGTTATTTTCCTGTAGAAACAGGACGCGGTAACATTCAACTGAATTTGAAATTGTGCCCGATCCCAGCAGAGGATCCTGCAATATGACCGACACCCCCTCCTACCGCGAGATCGGCGTCAGCCGTGACGGCCATGTCGCCACACCTGCGCTGCGGGCGGCCACGATGCGCGGGCGGCAGAGAGTTGCCATATCTGGCTTTTCGGAGAGGTGATGGAAAAGACCGTCGACGTCACGATCCCGGTCGAGCTCGAGGCGGCGGCAGCGCTTGCCGACGCGCGCAATCGCGCGGCGGTCGGCCGGCTCGTCAGCCGCATATTCCGCCCAGCCTCCGGCTCGACCCCGCTGGCCCGGGCGATCGCCGAGATCAAAGCCGGTGCGAGAGCGACCGGCCTCAGCGATGCGGAAATCGACGCTGAGCTTGCGGCCTATAACGCCGAGCGGCGCGAGCGCGGCCCCGCCGGTTGATCGTTTTCGATGCTTCGACCGTTGTCAGCGCCCTACTTAAGGCGGACAGTGTCCCTGAGCGCGCTCTGTTGCGCGCCGAAGAAGTCGATGTGTTGGCACTTTCGGCGGCAGTCGATGACGAATTTTCCGAGGTGCTCAGCCGGCCGAAATTTGCGGGCGTCATTCCGCTCGCGCGGCGCAACAGCTTCCTGAGAATTCTACGGGATGCGGCCATATGGTTCGATCCTGTGGTGCGAGTCACCGATTGCCGAGATCCGAAGGACGACAAGTACCTGGAACTGGCTCTGGCAGCCGGCGCGGAAACCATCGTCAGCAGTGACGATGACCTCCTCGTGCTTGATCCGTGGGGAGGTGTGCGCATTCTCAGTCCAGCTGCCTATCTTGCGCCTGTCTGAGCCGGCGCAGGGCGGGCGAGTGCTACGCCCCGTCCCAACCAGCAATGCGGCGGTTATCGGCACTCGGGCCGTCAGAGGTATCCCGGACCTGGCCGGATAGTGGATAATCCTTTGCTCCGTTGTGCCCGACCCGAAACGAGGACCCCGCGATATGACCGACACCCCCTCCTACCGCGAGATCGGCGTCAGCCGCGACGGCCAGGTCGCCACCGTCGAGATGCGCCGGCCGCCGCATAATTTCTTCGACAGCGCGCTGATCGCCGAGATCGGCGACGCGTTCGAGCGGCTCGATGCCGATCCGGATTGCCGCGCCATCGTCTTCGCCGCCGAAGGGCGCTCGTTCTGCGCCGGCGCAGATTTCTCAAAGCGCATGGATACCGGCACCGTCTCCGAGGGGACCCGCAGCGCCGCCGGGCGGCATCTTTACAAAGAGGCGATCCGGCTGTTCCGTACCCGAAAGCCGATCGTCGGCGCGGTGCAGGGCGCCGCGGTCGGCGGCGGGCTCGGTCTCGCCCTCGTCGCCGATTTCCGCGTCACCTGCCGGGAGGCCCGCTTCAGCGCCAATTTCAACCGGCTCGGGTTTCATCCGGGCTTCGGCCTGACCGCGACCCTGCCGCGGCTCGTCGGCGCGCAGCAGGCGGCGCTGCTGTTCTATACCGGCCGGCGCATCCCCGGCGACGAGGCCGTCCGCATCGGGCTCGCCGATCTGCTGGTGCCGCAGGAGGAGGTGCGCGCGGCGGCGCAAAAGCTCGCGCTCGAAATTGCCCAATCGGCGCCGCTCGCCGTGATGGCGACGCGCGAAACGGTGCGCCGCGGGCTGATCGATGCGATCGAGGCCGCCACCGAGCGCGAACTCGTGGAACAGGACTGGTTGCGCCGCACCGAGGATTTTCAGGAAGGGATCAAGGCGATGGCCGATCGCCGCCTGCCCGATTTCCGAGGCCGCTGACCGCCGGCGTCAAAATCGGTTGCGCAGCGCGGCGGCAGCCAGTCGCCAGCCCTGGAGCGGGTCCGGCCGGGTCGCGGCGGGATCGAACGGATCGTAGCGGGCGCGCTGCAGCCGCCTCAGCCAACCCGTCGCCACCACCGCCGGCAGCAGCGCCGGCAGTGCGGCGCGCGGAACCCCGCCGGGCCGGGCGCGTGCGGCACTCAGGTGGGACGAAGCCGCGGCGGCGACCTCGGCAATGGCGGCGCGGAGCGCAGGGGTGGCCCGCTGCGCCTGCCAATCGCCGCTGTCCAGGCCGGTGCGCGTGGCGATGTCGGCCGGGATGATCGGGCGGCCGGCGCCGGCGCGCAACGGCATCGCCCGCAACAGCCCGGCGAGCGCGTAGGCGATCCCGACATGGTGTGCCGCCTCGGCCGCAGGTCGGGTGCGGACGTCGAGGATTTCGAGGGCGAGCATCACCAGCCGCGCCGAAGTCGCCTCGGCATAATCTTCGAGTGCCGCGAGGCTGGCCGGCGGCGCCTCGTCGAAATCGCTTTCGCGCGCGTCGATCAGCCGGTCGAAATGCGCCCGCGTCAACGCCCGCTCGCGGATCGCCGCGGTCAGCGCCGCGACGATTTCGTACCGGCGGACGGAACCACCAGCGAATGCCGCAGCCACATTCTCGCGCCACCATTCGAGACGGATGCGGCCCAATATCGGCTGGCTCACGCTTTCGCGCACCCTTGCAATCTCGTAGTTGAAGGCGTAAAGCGCGAACAGCGCCTCGCGGCGCGCGGCTGGCGCAAACAGCGCGGTCTGGAACCGGTCGCGGTCGTGACGGCGGACCAGCGCGGCGGCCGCCGACAGCGGTTGCGGGTCGCTGGAACGCGGGGTGCGAACGGACGTTTCTCCACGAAGCTTTCTCAACATAACCCGGGATGGTCGCCATGGCTTTCGAACTGCCGCCCCTGCCCTATCCGAAAAACGCACTCGAGCCGCACATGTCGGCAAACACCTTCGATTTCCATCACGGCCGGCATCACCAGGCCTATGTCACCAACCTCAACAACCTGATCAAGGGCTCGCCGCTGGAAAGCCAATCGCTCGAGGAGCTGATCAAGGGCAGCTACAAGGACACGACCAAGACCGGGCTGTTCAACAACGCCGCCCAGGTGTGGAATCACACCTTTTTCTGGAGCTCGATGAAGCCGCATGGCGGCGGCGCGCCCAGCGGCAACCTCGCCGCGGCGATCACCCGCGATTGCGGCGGCCTCGACAAGCTCAAGGAACAGTTCAAGGCAACCGCGGTCGGCCAGTTCGGCAGCGGCTGGGCGTGGCTCGTTGCCGACAAGGGTCAGCTCAAGATCATCGGCACGCCGAATGCAGTCACGCCCTTGGCCGAAGGCCAGACGGCGCTGCTGACCTGCGACGTATGGGAGCACGCCTATTATCTCGACTACCAGAACCGCCGGCCCGATTTTGTGCAGGCCTTTCTCGACCATCTGGTGAATTGGGACTTCGCTGCGCAGAACCTCGCCAAGGCGGGCTGAGGTTCGGCCGTAAGCTCGGCCTGCCGGGACTCAACCCGGCAACGGGTCTGCTGCAGATGGATTGGTTGGGATAATCGGCTGCTGCGGCGGAGATCGCGCCTCCGCCGCAGCGATCAATTAAACCGGCGTCGCTCGAGCAGCGCCGTGTCAGGCGTCGTCGAACCCGATTCAGCTATTCGCGGCGACCGGTTTGCATCCGCTTTTGCGCCTGGTTCCCCGCCTTGACGGCGAAGACCGTGTCCGCGATCTTTTGCTGCGGTTCCGCCATCACGTTATAAAGACCCTCGAATGCCGGCACCAGCTTTTGCAGCTGCTGCGCGTGCAGTTCGGCGATCTGCTCGTAGGACTGCATGTTCTGCAAGGCGGTCATCGTCGGGTATTGTTGCGCGCGTTGCGTGAACGCCTGATCCATCTGGTGCGCGTTGTCGCGCATCGTTTGGGCGAACTGGTCCCATTGCGGCTGTTCGGCCGGGGTGATGTGCAGTTGCGCATGCAGCTCGGCAATGCGCTTTTCGACGCGATCCTCGGCGCTCTTGTCGGTGGATTGTGGCGCCGCCGCTGCCGGCGTCCCGACCGCGGGTGCTTGCGCCGCGGGCGGTTGCTGCGCGGGCGTTTGCACGGATTGAGCGTACGCCGCAGCCGGCAGCGCCAGGAGTGCCGCCGAAGCCAGCAGGGCAAGACGTTGTGACGCGATCAGTTTCATCGAATCGCTCCTGGGTTTGATGTTGGTTGTTGACGGCGGCGTGCAACCGCGCCGCATGGCTCAGTAGTAACCGTAGTAGACCGCGGGCGGCGGCGGCGCGTAATAGCCGCGCGGCGGCCCGTAATAGACCGGCGGCGGCGCGTAATAGCCGTAGCCGCCCGAGGCGATCGCGGCACCGACGCCAAGGCCGACGATGCCGCCGACGATCGCGGCGCCGACCGCGCCGCCGTTGTTGTAATGATGGTAAGAACGCCCGTGCCAGCCAGGATGCCAGTTTGCCGCTTGAGCAGCGGAGGCGATTACCAGGCCCGCGGCAAACGCCGCAGCCATAACGCGTCCATGCATGACCATGATTCAGCTCGCCTGTTGAGTATTGCCAGGAAAACCACCGCGCACGCCAATCAGTTCCCGAACGCGCGGATTACCGGCCGGTCGCCGCTCTCGGCGCTCGCAGGTGCCGCTGCTTTTCGGAAGGCGCTGTCGCGCCTGCGCAGCGTCAGCCGGGCGGGATCAGCGCCGCGGCGACCTGGCGGTCCTCGGCGAGGAGGATGTTCCAGGTGCGGCACGCGGCACCCGTATCCATCGGTTCGAGCGCGATCCCGGCACCGCGCAATGCCGCCCGCAGCGGGACCGCCACTGCCGCCATGCGGCGGCCGAGCCCGAGCAACAGGATCTGCACCCCGCCGCGCTCGATGACGGGCGCCAGGCTTTCCCAGGTGACCGCCATGGCGTCGCGCGCCGTCCATGGCAGGGTTGCGTCGGGGAAAACCAGAACCGGGCCGCGGTAGATCACCCCGCTGACCCGGAACCCGCTCGGTCCGTAGCGCTCGATCAGCTGCCGGCCGGGCGGGGCGAGCGGGGTCAGGTCCATCGCGATGGGGGCGCGCAATCAGCGCGCGCGCGAGACCGGGGTGCTCGCCGCCGCCTCGCCCGAGCGCGCGATCGCGGCGCGGTTCGGCCGCACGTAATAGAGGATGGGTGCAGCGATGAACAGCGACGAATAGGTCCCGATCACGACCCCCCACAGCATCGCGATGCTGAACCCGCGCAGCACCGGGCCGCCGAGGAAGAGCAGCGACAACACCGCGAGCGCCACGGTGCTGACGGTCAGGATCGTGCGCGACAAGGTTTCGTTGAGGGCGAGGTTGATCAGGTCGCCGAACGGCATCGTCCGGTATTTGCGCAACGCCTCGCGCACCCGGTCGTAGATCACCACCGTATCGTTGACCGAATAGCCGGCGACGGTGAGGATCGCTGCCAAGGTCGTCAGGTCGAATTCGAGATGCAGCAGCGAAAACAACCCGACCGTCGTGATCACATCGTGCAAGGTCGAGATCATCCCGCCGACGCCGAACTGCCACTCGAAGCGAAACCAGATATAGGCGGCGATGGCGAAGAGGGCGAGGATCGTCGCGATCACCCCGGCGCGGATCAGCTCGCTGCCGACGCTCGGCCCCACGACCTCGACCCGGCGATAATCGATCCCCGGCCCCAGGGCCTTGCGCGCCGCCGCGACCGCCTGCTCCTGTGCCGCGTCGCCGCCGGGCTGGCGCGGCAGCCGGATCAGCACGTCGGTCGGCGGGCCGAAGCCTTGCAGCGAGGCCTCGCCGAGATGCAGCGCATCGAGCTTTTGCCGCATTTCGGCGAGGTTCGCCGGCCCCGGCGTCACCCGGACCTCGATCAGGGTGCCGCCGACGAAATCGATGCCGTAATTGAGCCCGACCGTCAGGAACAGCACGATCGACGACAGCATCAGCAGCGCCGAAAAGGCAAAGCCGAGCTTGTGCCACGCCATGAAGTCGATCTTCGGCGTGCGGCGGATGACGATCAGCGGTCGCATCATTCGAGGTCGGCCAATGCTGCAAGAACGCGGCGGATCAAATCGGTATCGCCCTCGGCTTCCAGCGCCGCGCCCAGGTCACGATCAGCAGCCGAGTCACCAGGATCGCGGAGAACAGCGAGGTCAGAACGCCGATGCTGAGCGTTACCGCGAAACCCTTGACCGGGCCGGAGCCGAGCCAGAACATCAGCGCGCCGGCGACCAGTGTCGTCACATGGCTGTCGAGGATCGTGCCGAAGGCGCGTTTGAACCCGGCGTCGAGCGAGGACAGCATCGTCCGGCCGCCGCGTACCTCTTCGCGGATGCGCTCGTAGATCAGCACGTTGGCGTCGACCGCCATGCCCATCGTCAGGGCAATGCCGGCGATGCCGGGCAGCGTCAGGGTAGCGCCGAGCAGCGACAATGCGCCGAGCATCAGGCACAGATTGAAGAACAGCGCGATGTCCGCGAACACGCCGAACAGCCCGTAGAACAGGACCATGAAGACGACGACCAGCGCCACCGCGACGATGCACGCCGTCGCGCCGGCATGGATCGAATCGGCGCCGAGGTCGGGGCCGACGGTCCGCTCCTCAAGGATCGTGATCGGCGCCGGCAGGGCGCCCGCTCGTAGCAAGAGGGCGAGATCGCTCGCCGATTGGACGGTGAAGCTGCCGGAGATGATCCCGGCGCCGCCGAGGATCGGCTCGCGGATGACCGGCGCGCTGATCACCTTGTTGTCGAGCACGATGGCGAACGGCTTGCCGACGTTCTCGCGCGTCGCATCGGCGAAGCGCTTGGCACCGGCGGCATCGAAGCGGAAGCTGACGACCGGCTCGTTGGCCTGAAAGCTCGGCTGCGCGTCGGTCAGCGTATCGCCGCCGACCATGACGCGCCGGCGCACGACATAGGAGCTGGGCCCGAGGCGGGCGGCCTGCCCCTCCTGCGCCGGCAGGATCACGTCTTCGGGCGGCAAATGGCCGGCGCGCGCATCCTCGGGCGAGACTCCGGTGTCGACCAGTTGAAAAGTCAGCTTGGCGGTCCGGCCGAGCAGCGCCTTGACGTGCTCGGGGTCATCGATGCCCGGCAGCTGCACGAGAATGCGGTCGGCGCCTTCGCGCTGGATCTGCGGTTCCTTGATCCCGGTCTCGTCGATGCGCCGGCGGATGATCTCGATCGACTGGTCGACCGCCTGCTGCCGCCGCGCCTCGGTCGCGACCGCGCTGAAGCGGACCGTTCCCGAGCCGTCATCGGCGATCGTCACGGTCAGGTCCGGGTCGATTTTTGCCAATGTCTGGCGCGCATCGTCGATGCGTGCCGGCTCGCGGATCGTGAACACGATCGCATCGTCCCTGACGCCGAGCCCGGTATAGCCGATGGCCGCATTGCGCAACGAATTGCGCACATTGTCGACGAGCGAGTTGAGACGCTCGTGCTGCGCCGCCGCGACATCGACCTCGAGCAGCAGATAGGAGCCGCCGCGCAGATCGAGCCCGAGCGCCACCTGCTTGTGCGGCAGGGCGTCCGGCAGCTTTGCCAGGAATGCCGGGCTGAACAGATTCGGCAGCGACAGCAGCACGCCGAGCGCGCAAATCGCGCAGATCAGGCTGATTTTCCAGTTTGCGAAATAAAGCATGAGCTAGCGTAACCGCCTCAGCGCGGCCATGACGACAAACGGCGCTGCTGCGGCGGCGCGGTCATCTCCGCCCCCACTCATTCCTTCGTCTCGACTTTCGCACGGGCCTGGTCCTTTTGCCTCGCCGCCTCGCGCGCGGCACCCGGGTCAGGCTTGGCGAGCACGCTGGTGATGGTGCTGCGAACGACGCGGACGCGCACGCCCTCGGCGATGTCCACCGTCACCTCCTCGGGGCTTTCGACCCGTACGACCGTGCCGACGATGCCGCCACCGGTGACGACCCGGTCGCCGCGCCGCAACGCGCCGAGCGTCGCCCGATGTTCCTTTGCCTTGCGCTGCTGCGGCCGGATCAACAGGAAGTAGAAGACCACGAAGATCAGGACCAGCGGCAGAAACTGCAGCGCGTTCTGGCCGTCGAGAAAGCTTGGCAGGCCCGTACCTTGCGCATAAGCGGTGGAGATCAGCATCGGCATCGCGCCTCGACATCATCCGCCGCCTCGATACGCGCAGGCGGCCCGGCCGCCGGCCATGGCAAACGAGCCCGGCGACAGCGGATTGGTACGCGATGCCCCGTTAAAGAGCAATGGCTGGGTCACCCGCTGATTTCGCCGGCGATCCGCTCTGTGGTAGCGTGCGCGGCGTCACCGGTCGAAGCCCTCCGATCCCATTGCCATGACCGATCCCGATATGATGCCGCTGCTGCGGCGGATCGCCGATGCGCTCGAGCGCCTCGCGCCGCCGGCACCTCCCGCCATCGATCTCGATGCGGCCGACGCCTTTGTCTGGCACGCCGACCGCTGCTGGCTCGAGCCGGTCATCGAGGTCAACCGGATCGAGATCGGGTTGCTGCGCGGGATCGACCGGGTCCGCGACATTCTGCTCGCCAATACCGAGCGCTTCGCAGCCGGGCTGCCCGCCAACAACGTGCTGCTGTGGGGCGCCCGCGGCACCGGCAAGAGCTCGCTGGTCAAGGCCGCGCACGCCGCCGTCAACGAAGGGCGGCCGCACGCCCTCGCGCTCGTCGAGATCCATCGCGAGGACATTCCGAGCCTGCCCCGGCTGTTGGCGTTGCTGCGACCCTCGGCGCGCCGCTGCCTGCTGTTCTGCGACGACCTGTCCTTCGACCAGCACGACACCAGCTTCAAATCGCTGAAAGCGGTGCTCGAAGGCGGGATCGAGGGCCGGCCGCAGAACGTCGTCCTCTACGCCACCTCGAACCGCCGTCATCTGATGCCGCGCGACATGATCGACAACGAGCGCTCGACCGCGGTCAACCCGGCCGAGGCGGTCGAGGAGCAGGTCTCGCTGTCCGACCGATTCGGCTTGTGGCTCGGCTTTCATAATGTCGACCAGGAAACCTACCAGGCGATCGTGCACGGCTACGCCGAGCGCTACGGGCTCGATCTGCCCGCCGGCCAGCTTCGGGCCGAAGCCAACGAGTGGTCGATCACCCGCGGCGCGCGCTCGGGCCGGGTCGCCTGGCAGTTCATCCAGGACGTCGCCGGCCGCCTCGGCAAGCCGCTCGCCTGATCGGCCGCCCGCTCGCTCAGCCCGCCCGCGAACTCGTCGCCGCGGCGGTCGGCAGCGGCGCCAGGTAGGTGCGCGGGTCGACCGCCTTGTCACCGCGGCGCAGCTCGAAATGCAGCTGCGGCTCGCCGACGTTGCCGGTCGAGCCGACGCGGGCGATGACCTGGCCGCGGGCGACCTTCTCGCCCGGCTTGACCAGCATCAGGTCGCAATGCGCATAGGCGGTGATCCAGCCATTGGCATGCTTGACGAGGATCAGATTGCCATAACCGCGCAGCTCGTTCCCGGCATAGGCGACGACGCCTGCATCAGCGGCCTGCACCGCGGCACCGCGCGGGGCGGCGATATTGATGCCGTCATTGTGCGTGCCGTCCGGCCCCGAGCCGTAGCCTTCGAGAATGTGGCCATGAACCGGCCAGAGAAAGCGCCGCCGCCGCCATGTGCGGGCGGCGGCGCGGCGCTCGCGATCGGTGCTTCGGCGGCGGATTTGCCGTGGGTCGGCGGCGACGCAGGGCCCGCCGAACCCGCCGGCGGTTGCGCGGCGGCAATGGCGGGCTCTCCGGTCCGGGCGGGCGGCACCCGGTCGAGCGGGATCTCGCGCTCCGGCTTTGCTTCGGGCTGGCCGGGTCCCACCGCGGCCTCCGGTCTCGGCGGCGACAAGGTGGCGGCCGGCAGCGCTTCGGTCGGCGGCGGCCGCGCGGCCTCGGGCCTCGGCTGCGGCAACTCTGCAACCGCCACCGGAGCCGGCGGCGGCTCCGGCGCGAGCGCGGGCGGACCGGCGGCCGGGACGTTGCCGGCCACGATGCCCGGCTCCATACTGCCCGGGCCCGTGGGGCCTGAGCCCAGGGGCCTATTCGGGAATGATCAGCGTGCCGCCCGCCACGATCCGGTAGGGCGGATACAAGCGATTCGCCTCGGCGAGCGCCAGCATCGGCACATGATATGTCTGGGCGATGCCGGACAGGGTCTGCCCGTGCTGCACCGTGAGCGTCATCGGCGGCGGGGCCGCGGCCTCGCCGCTGACCAGGGGCGCCGGCCCGCCCAGCCGTGGACCGCAGCCCGCAAGCAGCCCCGCGAGCGTAACTGCCGCCGCAGCAAAAGCGCCTCGTCCGACACTGCCTCTGCGCATTTTTCCCCCTGCACGCCCCCCGACGCGCAAGCAACCCGGCTACTTGGTACTCCAGGGGAAAGTCATGTCAAGGCCGTATCGCCGCCCCGCCGTGGCAGCCCGGCGACGAGCGGGACGAAACGGACGCGGGCGAGGTCTTCGGTCGAAAACCCGTGCTCGTTGCGGCGAATGCGCAACAGCTTCTGGTCGCGGTGATCGGCACCTACCGGCGCCACCAGTACTCCGCCCGGAGCCAGCCCGTCAGCGAGTTGCGACGGAATTTCGGGCGCGGCGGCGGTGACGATCACGCGGTCATAGGGCATCTGCTCGCGCCACCCCTTGGTGCCGTCGCCGACGCGGCAGACGATGTTGCGCAGGCGCAGCTCGCCGAAGCGGCGTTCGGCCTCGTCGAGCAGCGCGCGATGGCGCTCGATCGAAAACACCCGGCGGCAGAGCCGCGCCAGCACCGCGGTCTGGTAGCCCGAGCCGGTGCCGATCTCGATGATGTTGTGGCGCTCGCCTAGCAGCAGACTCTCGGTCATCAGCGCCACCACATAAGGCTGGCTGACGGTCTGCCCCTGGCCGATCGGCAAGGCGATGTTCTCGTAAGCCTGATCCTCGAACTGCGCCGGCACGAACCGCTCTCGCGGCGTCCTCTCAATCGCCCCCAGCACTCGCGCATCGCCGATCCCGGCGCGGCGCAACTCCATCAACAGCCGCAGCTTTTTCTGCGCCAGCCCCGGTTCGGCCGCGGCCTCAGCCATCGCGCGCGATGATCCTCTGCCCTGCCATATAGGGCTGCAGCGCCGAGGGGACCGCCACGCTGCCGTCCTCGCGCTGGAAGTTTTCGAGGATCGCGATCAGGGTCCGCCCGACCGCCAGGCCGGAGCCGTTCAAGGTATGCACCGGCAAGGTCCCCCTTCCCGCCGCCGGGCGATAGCGCGCCTGCATCCGCCGCGCCTGGAACGCGCCGCAATCCGAGCAGCTCGAGATCTCGCGATAGGCGCCCTGCCCCGGCAGCCAGACCTCGATGTCGTAGGTCTTCTGCGCGGCAAAGCCCATGTCGCCGGTCGACAGCAGCAGCACCCGATAGGCGAGGCCGAGCCGCTTCAGCACCTCCTCGGCGCAGGCGGTCATGCGCTCGTGCTCGGTCGGCGAATCTTCGGGCCGGGTGATCGAGACCAGTTCGACTTTCATGAACTGGTGCTGGCGGATCATACCGCGGGTGTCCTTGCCCGCCGCCCCCGCCTCGGAGCGAAAACTCGGCGTCCCGGCGGTAAAGCGCAGCGGCAGGTCGTCTTCGCCGATGATTTGATCTGCGACGAGATTGCTCAGCGGCACCTCGGCGGTCGGAATCAGCCAGTAGCCGTTGGTGGTTCGGAACATGTCCTCGGCGGATTTCGGCAATTGGCCGGTGCCGAACACGGCCTCGTCGCGGACCAGCAGCGGCGGCGACACCTCGACATAGCCGAACTCGCGGGTATGCAGATCGAGCATGAATTGGCTGAGGGCCCGCTCCATGCGGGCAAGCGCGCCCTTCAGCACGACAAAGCGCGACCCCGACAGTTTGCCGGCGCGGGCGAAATCCATCAATCCGAGGCGCTCGCCGATCGCCTCGTGCGCAAGCGGCGCAAAGTTGAACCGCGGCGGCTCGCCCTCGTGGCGCAGCACCCGGTTCGCCGTCTCGTCCGGGCCGTCCGGCACGTCGTCGGCGGGCAGGTTGGGCAACGCGGCCAGGATCTCGTCGATCTCGGCCCGCAGCCGGGCCGCCTCGGCGGCTGCCCCGGCCTCGACTCCGTTGTCGGTGAGCGCTCTGCTGCAGCAAGCGGCTCGACATCCTCGCCGCGCGCCTTGGCGGCGCCGATCTCGCGGGAGATGCGATTGCGCCGCGCCTGCGCTTCCTGCGCGCGCGTTTCGGCGGCGCGCCACGAATGGTCGAGGCCGAGGATCTCCGCGGCCCGCGCCGGCAAGCCGCGCCGTACGAGCCCGCGATCGAATTCCGCCGGATGGTCGCGGACCCATCTCAGATCGTGCATCGGACTGACTGAAACACAAACAGAACGCGCCGGTTATACGTGGCCGGCGGCGGCGCGTCCATCGCCCTCGCGCGGCTGCCCGGTCACTCGCCGGCGGCAGGCTTGCCTTTGCCGGCAAGCTCGGCTTCCTGTTCGGCCTCGCGCCTGGCCCGCGCCTTCTCGACCATGCGGCAGGAGACGATCGAGGCCTCGAACAGCAGGATCAGCGGGATCGCAAGGCTGGTCTGGCTGACGATATCGGGCGGCGTCAGCACTGCCGCGATGACGAACATGATGACGATCGCGTAGCGGCGTTTCGAGGCGAGCCCGGCCGCAGTGACCAGCCCGACCCGCGCCATCAGGGTCAGCAGCACCGGTAGCTGAAAGGCGACGCCGAAACCGAACAGCAACGTCATCACCAAGGACAGGTATTCGTTGACCTTGGCGTCGAGGACGATCGGCAGGGTGCCGGGACCGCCCGGCGATTCGAAGCTGACGAAAAAGCGCCAGGCGACCGGGATCACGACGAAATAGGCGAGCGAGGCGCCCATCGCGAACAGCACCGGTGTGGCGAACAGATAGGGGAAGAAGGCGCGCCGTTCGTTTTTGTAGAGGCCCGGGGCGACGAATTTCCAGATCTGCATCGCCACGATTGGAAAGGCCAGGCACAGCGCCGCCCACAGCGAGACCTTGACATAGGTGAAAAAGGCTTCGGTCAGGCCGGTATAGATCAGATGCCGCCCGGTCTGTCCTTCGAAGATGACCGCGAGCGGGTGCACCAGAAACCCGTAGAGCCAGAACTTGAACTGATAGCAGACCAGAAACGCGACCATGATCGCGCCGATCGACCACATCAGCCGGTTGCGCAGCTCGATCAGGTGATCGAGGAGCGGCATCCTGCCCTCTTCGAGCTCGGCCTCCTTGTCGTCCTCCGCCATCGCGAACCTTTACGGCCTGGGCGGCACGATGTCGTTGGCGACGGCTTTGTCGGGGGCGGCCGCGGTTTCCGGCTGCTCGTTTTCCAGGCAGCGTCGGCTCGGGCGGCAAGATTTCGGGCGACACTGGTTCGGGTGGCGCGGCCTCTGGCATTTCCGCAGCGATCGGCGGCACGCCTTCCGCCGGCGGAGCATCGAGCCGCTCCGGCGCCGACAGATCCGTCAGTTGCGGCGGCTTCAGGTCTTCGGCCAGGTTGCCTGTCGGATCGATCGTCTGCCGGAACTCGTGGTCGAGGTCGACCTCCCCGACGTTTTTCAGCTCCTGGCGGATGTCCTCGAGCTCGGCCTCGCGGATCATCTGGTCGATGCTGCTCTGGAATTCGCGCGACAGGGTGCGCGCCTTGCGTACCCAGAAACCGGCGACGCGCAACGCCTTCGGCAAGTCCTTCGGCCCGATGAAGACGAGCGCCACGACTCCGATCAGCATCAATTCCGACCAGCCGAAATCAAGGAACATCGGATCGCGTTCCGCCGCGCAGGAAACACATGGCCCAAGCTCCACGGAGGGCGCGATGATGTCAGAAAGGGCCGATCCCGGCAATCTCGGCTGCGGCGAGGCGCCTTCGGGCGTGCTTCGGGGTCAGCCGGCCACGGTCAGGTGGCTGCGGAAGGTCAAGGGGTCGGCGACGTTGCGGATCGGCTCGAGGCTGCCGCCGGTGCCGCGGACGATGATCGTGCCATAGCCGAGGATGCGGCCGAGGATCGTCTGGTTGACGTCGACGCTCTCGACCTTGCCGCGGTTCATCTCGAGCGTGTGGCGGGAAACGAGCCCCGTCTTGTAGATGACGCGGTGATCGGTGATCGCGAGTTCGGTCGTGGTGCGGCGGATGAACGCGCCCAGCGCCGTCGACAGCGCCAGCAGCGCGAAAATGCCCGCGGCGATCCACAGCGCGAGACTGACGTTAGGCATTTGGCCGGCGGCGGAGCCAGCCGCTCCCGCCAAAATGATGCACACGATCGCCAGCTGCGCGGCCCGCACATAAATCAGCCAATGCAGCCGCGTCGCATAGACGACGGTTTCTCCCGGCTGCAGCACCCGTCTGACATAGCGCATCGCTGCCGGCATCCTTGTCGTTCCTCGGGCGGGCGCCGATCGTCCGCAACCCACCGCTGATCCGCGGCATTGCCTTATATCATAACGGAACGAACCTTCGAATTAGCTTCCGACAGCGCGGTCGGGACGGCAGGTCAGGCGCCCGAGGCCGGCTTGCCCGGCGCCGGTTTGCTCAAGGCCGATTTATAGGCCCGGACCGCCGCAGCGAAACCCATGACAAGGGCGTCGGCGGTCAGCTCGTGCCCAATCGAGGCTTCGGCGGCTTGCGGCAGGGCGGCGACCAGCGGCGGCAGATTGTCGAGATTGAGGTCGTGGCCGATGTTGACGGCGAGGCCGAGTTCGGCGGCGCGGGCGGCGGCGGCGGCGCAGGAGCGCAGCAGCGCGGCGGAATCGCCCCGGCGAAAGGCTGCGGCGTAGGAGCCGGTGTAGATCTCGATCCCGTCGGCGCCGGTATTGTGGACCGCCGCGATGGCGGCCGGATCGGGGTCGACGAAGAGGATCACCCGGATGCCGAGCGGCTTCAGCTCGGCGAGCGCGCGATCGACGAGGCGATGCTGCGCCGCATCGAGCTTCCAGCCCTCCTCGGAGGTGAAGGCGTCGGGGGCGTCGGGCACCAGCGTGCATTGCTCGGGCTTGATTTCGGCGACGAGGTCGAGGAAGCGGCGCTCGGGATAGCCTTCGAGGTTCAGCTCGAAACCCGGCCGCCACGGCCGCATCAGCTCGGCCAGCTCGAACACGTCGCTGCGGCGGATGTGGCGCTCGTCGGGGCGCGGATGCGCGGTCAGCCCGTCGGCGCCGGCTTCGCGGGCGATCCGGCCGAAGCGCAGCACATCGGGCACGCCGGTACGCCGCGAATTGCGCAGCAGCGCGATCTTGTTGAGGTTGACGCTGAGGCGAGGCATGGTCGCGATCCTATACCGGCAAGGCGCCCCGGTCAGCCGCCTGTCGCAGGAGGCACGGCGCGTCCGCCGAGCAGCTCATAGAGCGCCACCGCGGCGGCGTTGGAGACGTTGAGGGTCGGTTGCGCGGCGCGCGTCGGGAGCCGGGCGAGATGGTCGCAATGCTCGCGCACCAATCGCCGCATGCCGCCGCCCTCGGAGCCGAGCACGAGCCCGATGCGCTCGCCGATATCGAGCTCGGAAAGCGTCTGCGGCGCGGTTTCATCGAGCCCGCAGATCCAGAAGCCCGCTTCCTTCAGCCGGTCGAGGGTGCGGGCGAGGTTGACGACGCGAATGAGCGGCACGGTTTCGAGCGCGCCCGAAGCGGCCTTGGCGAGGGCACCGGCAGCCGGCGGCGCACCATGTCCGGCGACGACCACGGCGAGCGCGCCGAAGGCCGCCGCCGAGCGCAGCACCGCGCCGACATTGTGCGGGTCGCTGACCTGGTCGAGCGCCACGATCGCGCACCGGCCGGATATCGCCGCCGCCCGGCGCAGCACATCGTCGAGGTCGTACCCGGCCAGCGGCTCCACGGCTAGCGCCAGCCCCTGATGAACCGCGTCCTCGGGGAGGATCGCCGCAAAGCCGTTGCGGTCGAGCACCTCGATCGCCTCGTCCTGGCCGCGCCGGGCGGCAACCGCGCCGGCGATCAGCGCCCGCCCCTCGGCCTCCTGGCCGCCGAGAACGGCGAGGCGCCGCCAGCGCCGCTCGGGGTTGGCGAGCGCCGCGACCACCGCGTGCCGCCCGTAAATCCAGCGCTCGCCGCCTGCCCGCACTTGGCCGCGCTCGGATGCAGGAGCCGGGCGCGGTGTCCCGGCCGCCGCCGGCCGGCCCGTGGCCGCCGGGATGGTCGCCGGGCCGCGGCGCCGCGGCGCGCTCCGCTCTCGACGAGACAGTCGGGCAGGGCTCATGACTGTTGCTCCCGTGGCTGTTCGCGCGGCCGCGCGATCGATCGGACGAAGCCCGCAGCACGCCGGCGCGCGTGCCGGCAAAGCCGGGATCGAAGCAAAGGCGAAATCGACAAAGCCAGATTGACAAGCGGAAGGCAAAACCTTATCAACCGCGTCTTCCGCTGCGCCGGGCGGCACGGGATCCCGGAGGGGTTGCCGAGCGGTTAAAGGCAGCAGACTGTAAATCTGCCGACGTATGTCTTCGTAGGTTCGAATCCTACCCCCTCCACCAACATTCGTCCATCGCGGCAGGGGGCGAAGGGCGGCTCCGGTGGCGAGGCGGCGGCATAGAGGCCAGGGTCGGACCGGCGGGTGCGGGCGGAGCGCGGGTGTAGCTCAATGGTAGAGCTCCAGCCTTCCAAGCTGGCCACGTGGGTTCGATTCCCATCACCCGCTCCACCCCGTTGCCGGTGCGATCGGGCGGTGTTTTTCTTCTCTCTGACGGAAAGCCGAAGGCGATGTCGAAGGCGAGATTTCAGCGGACGAAGCCGCACTGCAACATCGGGACGATCGGTCACATCGACCACGGCAAGACGACGTTGACGGCGGCGATCACCAAGGTGCTGGCGGAGACGGGCGGGGCGACGTTTGTGCCGTTCGACCAGATCGACAAGGCGCCGGAGGAGCGGGCGCGCGGGATCACGATCGCGACGGCGCATGTCGAATACGAGACGGCGCACCGGCATTACGCGCATGTCGACTGCCCGGGCCATGCCGACTACATCAAGAACATGATCACCGGGGCGGCGCAGATGGATGGCGCGATCCTGGTGGTGTCGGCGGCGGACGGGCCGATGCCGCAGACCCGCGAGCACATCCTGCTGGCGCGCCAGGTGGGGGTGCCGGCGCTGGTGGTGTACATGAACAAGGTCGACATGGTGGACGACCCGGAGCTCCTGGACCTGGTCGAGCTGGAGATGCGCGAATTGCTGTCGAGCTACCAGTTTCCGGGCGACGACATCCCGGTGGTGCGGGGCTCGGCGCTGGCCGCGCTCGACGGCAAGAGCCCGGCGCAGGGGCACGCCTCGATCCTCGAGCTGATGGCGGCGGTGGATGCCTACATCCCGCAGCCGGAGCGGGCCAAGGACCGGCCGTTCCTGATGCCGATCGAGGATGTGTTCACGATCTCGGGGCGCGGCACGGTGGTGACGGGCCGGGTCGAGCGCGGCATCGTCAAGGTCGGCGACGAGGTCGAGATCGTCGGGCTCAGACCGACCGCGAAGACGGTGGTGACCGGGGTCGAGATGTTCCGCAAGCTGTTGGACCAGGGCGAGGCGGGCGACAATATCGGCGCGCTGCTGCGCGGCACCAAGCGCGAGGAGGTGGAGCGCGGCCAGGTGCTGGCGGCGCCGGGCTCGATCACCCCGCATACGCGGTTTCAGTGCGAGGCCTACATCCTGACCAAGGAGGAGGGCGGGCGGCACACGCCGTTTTTCGGCAATTACCGGCCGCAATTCTATTTCCGCACGACCGACGTGACCGGCACGGTGCACCTGCCCGAGGGCACCGAGATGGTGATGCCGGGCGACAACATCTCGATGGAGATCGAGCTGATCGCGCCGATCGCGATGGATGAGGGGCTGCGCTTTGCGATCCGCGAAGGCGGCCGCACCGTCGGCGCCGGCGTCGTCGCCAAGATCATCAAATAGGCTCGATCGAACCGATCGGAACGCAGCAGGGGACGGAAACGGTCCTCGCCGATGTTGCTCGATCCTCTCCCGCAACGAGGAGGGGAAGGGCGCGGCCCGCGAAGGGCGTCAGCAGCCGAAACGGCGCAGGCGTTCCTGGTAGGAGCGGATGGCGCGCAGAAAATCGATCTTGCGGAAGGCCGGCCACAGAACGTCGGTGAAATAGAATTCGCTGTGCGCGCTCTGCCACAGCAGGAAGCCGGAGAGGCGGATTTCTCCCGACGTGCGGATGATCAGATCCGGGTCGGGCAGGCCGGCGGTGTAAAGATGGCTGGCGATCGCCTCGGGCGTGATGCCGTCGATCGCCTCCGACAATGTCGTCTGCCGCTGCGCCATGCAGCCGAGCAGCGAGCGCACCGCGTCGGCGATCTCCTGCCGGCCGCCATAGGCAACGGCGATGTTCAGCTCGATCCCGTCATATCCCGAGGTGGCCGCTTCGGCCGCGGTGATCGCGGCGAGAACCGGCGGCGGCAGCATAGCCAGACAGCCGATCGCGCGCACCCGGACGCGCCGGCGGTGGATCGCCGGGTCCCCGGCGAGGGCGGTCAGCTTGGCCTCGACCGAGGCCAGGATGCCGGAGACCTCTGCCGCCGGCCGGCGGAAATTATCGGTCGAGAAGACCCAGAGGGTGACGGTCGCAATGCCGAGCTCGACGCACCATTCAAGCACCTCGTCGAGCTTGCCGGCGCCGAGATCATAGACCTCCCGCGGCACGGTAATGCCGAGCGAGCGCCCGTGGCGGCGATTGCCGTCGAGGATGATGCCGATGTGACGTGGCCGCGACCGCCGTCCCACCTCGCGGGCCAGCCGCCGAGCGTAGAAATAGTAGAGCAGCCTCAACATTGCCGACAGCGGAGACCGGACCCGAGCAGCGAACGGCAGCCGTTCCGCCCCCACCCCCGGGCCGCGGACAAGTCACTCTCAAAGAAATATGGCGGGCGAATGACGAATGAACTAAGCCGCCCCGTCGAATTTGTGCTTCGGAGCCGGCCCCGCCGCGATCAGTTCATGCCGATCGCGTCGGATTCGGACCGAGCGCGCGCCCGTTCGGCGGACGCACCTCGGTCGCGGGCCGCTCCTTCCGGAGGACCCGGTTCAGCGGGCGCGGCGCAGCGTGATCGCGCCGATGCCGGCCGCGACGTTGAGCCCGGTGTTGCCTTCGATGCTGACCGGCTGCAGCGAAATCGACCGGTTCGAACCGCCGACCAGCACATTGGCGCCGGCCCCGACCCCGGCCGTGGCGCTCGCGGTGGCGCCGACATAATTGCCGGCGAGCGCGCCCGGCGCCAAATTGGTGCTTGGCGCGAGCACCGCCCAGACCAGCACGCCTCCCTGGGTATAGCCGATATCGACGCCGAATTTGGAGATCGAGCCGGCATAATGCTCGGGGCGGCCTGGTCCGGGCGTCAGGGTGCAGTGGAGCGCCTTCGAGGAACCGAAGACAAAGCCCCAGCCGCCCGCCACGTTGCAGCTCAGCGTCCCCACCCGCACGCCCGCCTGCGCCAGCGCCGGCGTCCCCTGCGCCGCAATGCCGGCCGCCAACCCGATCGCGCCGATCGCCAAACCAACTTTTCTCAGCATCCCCTCGACCTCCGTTGCGCGGGACCACCCCGCATGCCCGATCTTGCCTGCTTCCGCGCCCATTGGCTACGGCCGCAACGCCGCATCCGCAAAATTTCACACCGAATCCATGGGTTGCGCCGCCGCTCGCGCCGGCCCCTGTCCCCGCGCCGATGCGCGCCGGCTCAGCCGGCGAACGGGTCGCGCACCAGCACCGTGTCGTCGCGCTCGGGGCTCGTCGACAGCAGTGCCACCGGCGCGCCGATCAGTTCTTCAAGTCGGCGGATGTATTTGATCGCGGCTGCCGGCAGATCGGCCCAGGAGCGCGCGCCGCGGGTGCTGTCATGCCAGCCTGCGGCGGTCTCATAGACCGGCTCGAGCCCGGCCTGGGCGGTCATGCCCGCCGGCAGGTAATCGTAGGTTTTGCCGGCGCGGCGATAGGCGGTGCAGAATTTGACCTCGTCGAAACCGTCGAGCACGTCGAGCTTGGTCAAGGCGATGCCGTCGATGCCGCCGATCTTGACCGCCTGGCGAACCGCCACCGCATCGAACCAGCCGCAGCGCCGCTTGCGCCCGGTGACGACGCCGAATTCCCGGCCGCGCTCGCCAAGCGTCTCGCCGACCGCGTCGTTGAGCTCGGTCGGGAATGGCCCGGTACCGACGCGCGTCGTATAGGCCTTGGTGATGCCGAGGACGAAGCCGATCGCCCCCGCGGCGATCCCCGACCCCGCGGCAGCCTGCCCGGCGACCGTATTGGACGAGGTGACGTAGGGATAGGTGCCGTGATCGACATCGAGCATCGTACCTTGCGCGCCTTCGAACAGGATCCGCTTTCCTTGCGTGCGCGCCTCGTCGAGCAGGCGCCAGACCGGCCCGGCATAAGGCAGCACGCGCGGCGCGACCGCGCGCAGTTGCGCCAGCAGCTCGCCGCGGTCGATTTCGGGCTCGCCGAGCCCGCGCAGCAACGCGTTGTGGTGCAGCAGCACGTCGTCGACCCGCCACTCGAGCGCCTGCGGGTCAGCCAGATCGCAAACCCGGATGGCGCGGCGCCCGACCTTGTCCTCGTAAGCGGGACCGATGCCGCGGCCGGTCGTGCCGAGCTTCTTGTCGCCGCGCCGCTCCTCGCGAGCCCGATCGAGCGCGCCATGCGACGGCAGGATCAGCGCCGCGTTGTCGGCGAGCTTCAGGGTCTGCGGATTGACATCGACGCTCTTGGCGCGGATCGCGTCTATTTCATCCATCAGCGCCCACGGATCGACCACCACCCCGCTGCCGATGATCGACAATTTGCCGGGCCGCACGACCCCCGAGGGCAGCAGGCTCAGCTTGTATTCGACATTGCCGATGACGATGGTGTGGCCGGCATTGTGACCGCCCTGGAAGCGGACCACGACATCGGCCCGCTCCGACAGCCAATCGACAATCTTGCCCTTGCCCTCGTCGCCCCACTGGGCGCCGACAACGGCGACATTCCCCATGCGGCCTCTCCCTCAATCGACGGCCATCGGGTCCTCGCCAACGAGGACATGGGTACAGCCGAGGCGACGCGCCTCGCTGTGCCAATCGCCGCCGGCAGGTTCGAGCGCGGCGACGGTGATCCAGCCCGCTTCGCGCAAGGCGGCGGCACCGGCGCGATCGGCGGCAGGCGGCAGCAGCAGGCGGCGCGTGGCGGCCATTTCCGGCAGAGTTCGCAGGATCGTGTCGGTATAGAGCGTGAAGCCGGTCGCCGGCTCGGGCGCCGCCGGGTCGCCGGCCTGATAGCGGCCGCCGCGGCCGAGCTCGCCCTGCGGGCCGTGTCCGGCCATGCCGCCGACGAAAAACGTAAAGCTGATCCCGGTATGATACTCGAAGCCGCGGTTTTCGACCGGGTCGACCGTCACCGCCAGCCCGGGTGCCGCTGCCGCCAGCCCGTCGAGCACGGCGCCGAGCTGCCGCCGCTCGGCCTGCGCCCGCGCCGGCAGCGCCAGGCGATCGAGGATTGCGAGCGCCGGACCGGCCGGACCGGCTGCCGCCAGCAGCGGCCCGAGCAGCTCCCGCGCCGCGCCGGCCGTCGCCGCGACCGCGGCGGCGTCCTTGCGGTCGAGCGCCGCGCGCAGCGCCGCCGCCTCGGCGCCGCCGATGCCATAGGCCTCGGCCACCGCCGGCACCAGGGTCGGCAGGGTGATGTCGACCGAAAGAAAGGGCACGCCGATCGCGGCCAGCGCCTCGCCGGCGACCGCGATCGCCTCGACATCGGCGGCCGGACCCGCGGCACCGATCAGCTCCGCCCCGACCTGGCCGATCTGGCGCTCGGGGCGGATCTCCGAACCTTTGACCCGCAGCACCTGGCCGGCATAGCTGAGCCGCAGCGGCCGCGCCGCGTGGCCCAGCCGGGTCGCGGCGATGCGGGCGATCTGCGGGGTCATGTCGGCGCGCACCCCGATCATGCGATGCGAGCCCGGGTCCATGGTGCGGAAGGTCGCATTCGCCATCGCCGCCCCGGCGCCCGAAAACAAGGTCTCCTCGAACTCGACGAGCGGCGGCTTGACCCGCTGGTAGCCATGCCCGGCGAGCACAGCCATCAGCCGCGCGACGACCTGCGCCTCGATCTCGGCCTCGGGCGGCAGGAGGTCGTGCATCCCGGTCGGCAGCAGCGCCGGATGCGGAAAATCGTTCATCGTCAGAGTTTGCACCACCCCGGCGCCGAGCACACGGGGAAAGAACAGGGCCGCCCGCATCGCCGCCAGGGGAGGCGCGGGGGAGCGATCCGACGGGCGCAGCGTCGAGTCGAGATTGCTCCGTCGCGTCGCTCAGCAGACGATGCGGCGGCGGCCGGAGTTCCCGTCCGTCATTTCAGCTCCGGAAAATCCTCTTCCCAGAATTCGGCCTCAGAGCGGCCGGCATCGGCGGCGCGGCGGGCGGCTTCGGCGGTACGCAGTTCGACGCGGCGGATCTTGCCGGAGATGGTTTTCGGCAGATCGGCGAATTCGAGGCGGCGGACGCGCTTGTAGGGCGCCAGATGGGCGCGGATGTGGCGGAAGATCGAAAGCGCCGTGTCGCGATCGGGGGGGTGGTCGGCGGTCAATGAGATGAAGGCTTTAGGGATCGCGAGGCGCAACGGATCGGGCGACGGGACGATTGCGGCTTCGGCAACCGCCGGGTGCTCGATCAAGGTGCTTTCGAGCTCGAACGGGCTGATCCGGTAATCGGAGGCTTTGAACACATCGTCGGCGCGGCCGACATAGGTGAAATAGCCGCCGGCGTCGCGCATCGCGATATCGCCGGTGCGGTAGGCGTCGCCGGCGAGCGGCTGCAGCGCGCCGTCATCGCCCTGATAGCCCTGCATCAGCGCAAGCGGCGGCGGGTCGAGCGCCAGGCATATCTCGGCCTCCGGCTGCTCCGTGCCGTCAGTGTCGAGCAGCTTCACGCGGTAGCCCGGCGCCGGCCGGCCCATCGAGCCCGGCTTGACCTGCTGGCCGGGAAAATTGCCAATCTGTAATGTCGTCTCAGTCTGGCCGTAGCCGTCGCGGACGGTCAGGCCCCAGGCTGATTTGACCCGCTCGATGACTTCCGGGTTGAGCGGTTCGCCGGCGCCGACGACCTCCCGCAGGCTCGTCTGCCACGCCGCCAGATCCTGCTGGATCAGCATGCGCCACACCGTCGGCGGCGCGCAGAACGTGGTCACCCGGCAACGCGACATCGCATCGAGCAGCCCCCGCGCGTTGAACCGCTTCTGGTTCAGCATGAACACCGTCGCCCCGGCGTTCCACGGCGCGAAAAAGCAGCTCCAGGCGTGCTTGGCCCAGCCCGGCGAGGAGATGTTGAGGTGGATGTCGCCCGGCTGAATGCCGAGCCAGTACATCGTCGTCAGCAATCCGACCGGGTAGCTCTGATGGCTGTGCAGGACCAGCTTGGGCTTGGCCGTCGTGCCGGAGGTGAAATAGAGCAGCAGCGGGTCGGTCGCCCGCGTCTCGCCGTCCGGCGCGAACTCGGCCGGCGCGTCGTATGCCGCCTCCCAGCTCTGCCATGCCGGCGCGATTCCGCCGACCGCGATCCGCGTGTAATCGCCGGGGAGATCGGCGAATTTACCGGCATTGTCGGCGCCGGCAACGACATGGCGGATGCGGCCGCGTGCGAACCGGTCGAGGAGGTCGTCGCGGTTCAGCAGGGTCGTCGCCGGGATGATCACCGCGCCCAGTTTCATCGCCGCCAGCATGCATTCCCACAACGGCGCGACATTGCCGAGCATCAAGAGCAGCCGGTCGCCGCGGCGCACGCCGAGCGCGCGCAGGTGATTGGCAACCCGGCTCGACCGTTCGGCGAGCTCGGCGAAAGAGAGGTTGGTCTCGCCGCCGCCCTCATCGACGATCCACAAACCCGGCCGATCATTGCCGGCCGCCATCGGGTCGAAATAATCGAGCGCCCAGTTGAACCGGTGCAAGATCGGCCAGCGAAAATCGCGGCAGGCCGTCTCGTAATCCTCGCGATGGGCGAGCAGGAAATCCCGCGCCTCGATAAAAGCTGCTGCCGGCATGCCCGCTCCTCCCGAAAGTGCCTGATTCGAGATTAATACCGTCGCCCCCGCAGAAGCGGGGTCCAGGGCAAAGACCAAGCCTGCGGCCCTGTGTTCCCGCTTTCGCGGGAATGACGAGCGAGCGCTTGACGTTGATAACGCATTTTGCGTCAGGCTCTCAGTTTCGCCCGTATCCAGAGCAATTATAGCGCAAGCCAGCCTTGCCGGCTCGGCATACCGTAAAGCCCCGCCGCGGTCGCATGTTGCAATGCGCTATAAATCGAGGGACCCGGCCATGCACGACATCGTCATTCGCGGCGGCACCATCGTCGACGGCACCGGATCGCCGGCCTTCAGCGGGGATGCTTCGAGCACGGCGAGCACACCGGCGCCCTGCCCGGCCGCCTCGTCCGCCGCGGCCGTTCAAGTCCCGACCGATAAGAGGCGGAGCGAAGTCTCATTCGCCGTCCCAGTGGCCGGGCTTGACGCGGCCACCCACGTCTTCGCTTGTCTCCCGCAGCACGCCGTCGAGAGGTGGATGGCCGGATCAAGTCCACGGCCGTCCGGTTTAGAAATCGCTGCGACGTCGGAACGGCTTCTGCGAATGCCGGGACGATCGGAAGTACCCCTTGCCCGGACTTGTTCCGGGCATCCACGTCTTGGGAACCGGCATGACCGAGCCGAAGGAAGGCGTGGATGGCCGGGTCAAGCCCGGCCACGGGGATCGCCGGTTGTTTGAGTGGCTTTGCCGGTAACCATACTCGCGCAATCGGGCAGGCATGTCATCGAGACCGGGTCGATCGAGGTGTCGATCCCTAGGCCTTCAAATGCCTGTCGAAGAAGGCCGTGGCGTCGCGCCATAGCTCGGCCGCCGGGCCTTCGCGATAGCTCGGCCGGTAATCGGCCAGGAACGCGTGACCGGCGTTCTTGTAGACCTTGATCGTCAAATCCTTGCCGGCGGCCTGGGCGCGTTTTTGCAATTCCTCGGAATGCGCGACCGACGGGTTCTGGTCTTCCTCGCCGAACACTCCGAACAGCGGGCAGCCGAGTTTCCCGACCAGATCGAGGATCGGCGTCGGCCGCGCCGGCGTCGTCTCGGCGTCGGGGGTGGCGCGATGGATGAACCCGCCCCAGCAATCGATCGCGGCATCGACCTTGCTGCTGCTGCACGCAAACAGCAGGGTCTGGCGCCCGCCCGAGCAGAAGCCGATGGCGCCCACTTTGGCGGTGGCGCCGGAGAGCCCGCGCAGATGGGCCGCCGCCGCGTCGAGATCCTGCACCGCCTCGGCGTCCGGCTTGCCGAACATGACAGGCATGACCGAAGCCATGTCGTTCGGGTCGGGCGGGCCCTTGCGCGCGTAGAGGTCGGGCGCCAGCGCGTTGTAGCCGATATTGGCGAAGCGCCGGGCGAGATCGCGGATGTGCTCGACCAGGCCAAAGGCTTCGTGGATGACGACGATGCCGGGATGATGCCCGGCCTGGCTCGGTCGCGCCAGATAGCCCGTGATCGTGTCGCCGCCGCTCGTCAGCTCGATGTTTTCGCCGCGCACGCGGCTGGGGTCGGTTACCGCACCGGGTATGTTCGCCATGCCGATCCTCCTCTCAGACGAAGCGGGAGGATAGCACCGGACGGCAAGGCGCTGCTATGATGACCGGGACCGATTGGCGGGAGGAGATCATGGCGGGTGCAGCGGCGACATTGAGCAGAGAGACGGTTCACCGAGCGGAAGAGGCCGAGCCGAAGATGAAAGTCGCGGTGACGAGCGCGAAACAGCCGGATTACGTCGAAGGCCGGCGCAGCTTCTTCAAATACCGCGACCTTGGCGTCACCGGAGCGAGCAGCGGCTGGATGCGGGCGCAGGTGATGTCGACGGTCACCGGCATGACCCAGCCGACCGGCTGGCATTACCATGTCTGCGAGGGCCAGCTCGTCTATGCGCTCAAAGGTTTCGTCGAGCTCGAATTCGAAGACGGCACGAATTGCCGGCTCGAAGCCGGAGATTCGTGCTTCATCCCCGGCGGCTTGAAGCACAACGAACTGCGCACCTCGGATGACTTCACGGCTCTCGAAGTGTGCCTGCCGGCGAATATGGGCACAGTCCCCTGCGATCCGCCGCAGAAGGGCGCTTAAATTCGAAAGGCGTTTGAAGGCCGCCGCCGATCGCTTATCATCGGCGGCGCCGCGGGTGTAGCTCAATGGCAGAGCAGAAGCTTCCCAAGCTTACGACGAGGGTTCGATTCCCTTCACCCGCTCCAGCCAAGTCTGTAATTCGGCGATAAGGCGCTTGGCCGGAGCCGGATCTGCGGCGCGAGGAATGCGATGATCCGGCTGGGCGCGCCCCTCCTCGTCGCTGCCCTCGCATATTCCGCAGCGGCGGCATCCCAGACCGCGCCGCCGGGTGTCGGGGTCGTGCGGGCCGAGCGCCAGCAGATCACCGAGACCAACGAGTTCATCGGCCGCATTCAGGCAGTGGGGCGGGTGGCGCTGGTCGCCCGGGTCACTGCCTTTCTCGAAAAGCGGCTCTTCGTCGAAGGCTCCGAGGTCAAGAAGGGTGATCTCCTCTACCTCCTCGAGCAGCCGCCGTTCCAGGCGGACGTGCAGGCCAGGCAGGCGGCCGTGGCGCAGCTCGACGCCCAGCATCACGATGCCGAGCTGACGCTCGGGCGCGCGCAAAAGCTGCTGCCCACTCCGGCCGGCCAGCGATCGACCTACGACACCGCCTTCGCCCAGGAACGTGCCCTGGCGGCGCAGGTTGCCGCCGCCCAGGCGCAGCTGGAGGTCGCTGAGATCAATCTCGGCTATACCGAGATCAAAGCTCCGATCGACGGCGCGATCAGCAGCACCGCCGTGACCGAGGGCAACGTCGTCTCGCCGACGAGCGGGACCTTGGCGACAATCGTCAGCCAGGACCCGATGTACGTGATCTTTCCGATCTCGTTGCGCACCGGGCTCGACCTGCGCGACCGCTACGCCAAGAAGGGCGGTTTCAGCGCGGTCGTGATCAAGCTGCGCCTGCCGAACGGGCAGCTTTACGGCCCGCCGGGCAAGCTCGATTACGTGGCGCCGACCGTCGCCGAAAACACCGACACGCTCACCCTGCGCGGTGAGATCCCCAACCCGGTGTTTCCGGGCATGACGGCAAAGATGCCCGGCTCGCGCGAGCTGGCGGACGGCGAGTTCGTGACCGTGCTGCTTGAAGGCGTGCAGCCGGTCCTGGTCCTCGCCATCCCGCGCGCCGCGGTGCTGTCCGATCAGCAAGGCGACTACGTCTATGTCGTCGACGCGCATGACAGGGCGCAGCAGCGGCGTATCCGGCTCGGCCAGTCGACCCCGTCGACCGCCGTGGTGGCCGGCGGGCTGAAGGAGGGCGAGCTGGTCATCTCCGAAGGCGTCCAGCGGGTCCGCCCCGGCGAGACCGTATCACCGGGGCCGGCGACCCCGCCGCCGGCAATTTCCCCAGCGGGCGAGCCGGCCGGATCGAGCCCCGGCGAGG
Organism: uncultured Alphaproteobacteria bacterium; assembly: GCA_963814865.1. Lineage (GTDB taxonomy): Bacteria > Pseudomonadota > Alphaproteobacteria > ATCC43930 > CGMCC-115725 > AP-15. The sequence continues at coordinate 972,238 of CAWFEN010000014.1, forward strand.
CCGCGCCAGGCCCTGGGCCAGGGCCGGGACCAAATTCGGGCACAAATCCGGGGCCGAGCGGTACGGCCGGTGCTGCGCCCGGGCGGCCTTCGAACGGGGGCAAGGCGAGCCCGTGATCTCGGCGCTCTTTGTCGACCGCCCGCGGCTCGCGATCGTCATTGCGATCGTGATCACGATCGCCGGCGCATTGGCCCTGCTGCGCATTCCGGTCGCGCAGTTTCCGGATATCGTCCCGCCGCAGGTTCAGGTCACCGCCACCTATCCCGGCGCCTCTGCCGCCGTCGTCGAGGCGAGCGTGGCCCAGCCGATCGAGGCGCAGGTGGTCGGCGTCGACAAGATGATCTACATGAAGTCGACCAGCGGCAATGACGGCAGCTACAAGCTGACGGTCAGCTTCGCGCTCGGCAGCGATCCCGACATCGACACCGTCAACGTCAACAACCGCGTTCAGATCGCCTTGTCCCAACTGCCGGCGGAAGTCCAGCTGGAGGGGTTGGTCGTCCAAAAAAAGTCGTCCGCAATTCTCCAATTCATCTGTCTCTACAGCGAGACCGGCAAGCAGGATCCGCTGTTCATCACCAACTACGCGATCGTCAACGTGCTGGACGTGTTGTCGCGCACGCCCGGGGTCGGCCAGGCGTTCCTGTTCGGGCAGCTCAGCTACTCGATGCGCATCTGGTTCGACACGCAGCGCCTGGACAATCTGGGATTGACCCCGTCGAACGTGATCGCGGCGATCCAGGCGCAAAACGTGCAGGCGCCGATCGGCCGCATCGGCGCCCGGCCGGTCGGCCATACCCAGCAATTCCAGGTCAACCTGCAGACGCAGGGCCGCCTGACCACGCCCGCGCAGTTTGGCAATATCGTGCTGCGCGCCAATCCGGACGGCTCGCTGCTGCGGGTCCGCGATGTCGCCCGCGTCGAGCTCGGGGCCCAGAACGAGGACACCGAAAGCCGCCTGAACGGCAAGCCGGCGGTGGCGATCGGCATCTACCTTTCTCCCGGCGCCAACGCCGTGCAGACGGCTTCCCTGGTCGTCGCCGCGATGGACCGCCTGAGCCAGCGTTTCCCGCCCGGCCTCAAATACGAGGTCAATTACGATACGACCACCTTTGTTCACGCAACGATTCACGACGTGCTGATCACGCTGGTCATTGCCTTCGCCCTCGTCGTCCTCGTCGTCTTCATCTTCCTGGGTGATTTCCGCGCGACCGTCATTCCGGCGATCGCGGTGCCGGTCAGCCTGATCGGCTCGTTCGCGGTGCTGCTGGCCGCAGGGTATTCGGCCAACACGATCTCGCTGCTGGCGATGGTGCTGGCGATCGGCATCCTCGTCGACGATGCGATCGTCGTCGTCGAGAATGTCGAACGCGTGATGGAGGAAGAGCCGGGTTTGTCGCCCGCCGACGCGACCAAGAAGGCGATGACCGAGATCACCGGGCCGATCATCGCAATCACCTTGGTCCTGCTGTCGGTATTCGTGCCGATCGCGGTCATTCCGGGGATTGCGGGGCAGTTGTTTCGCCAGTTTGCGGTGACGATCAGCGTCTCGATGCTGATCTCGGCGTTGAACGCGCTGACCTTGTCGCCGGCGCTGTGCGCCGTGTTTCTGCGCCACCGCGGCCCGAAGCGCGGCCCGATGGGCTGGATCCTGCGCGGCATCGACAAAATCCGCGACGGCTATGCCGCGATCGTGCGCCGTCTGGTGCGCCTGGCGGTGCTCGGTATCGTCGCGATATTGGCCTGCGCCGCCGCTGTTTTCGGCATCTCGCTGCGCACGCCGACCGGGTTTCTGCCGGACGAGGACCAGGGCGCCTTCTTTATCGCAGTGCAATTGCCGGACGGGGCGTCGGTCGCCCGGACCAGCGAGGCGGTGCGGCGTATCGAGGCGCTGCTGAAGCCGATGCCGCAGGTTCAGAACGTGTTCTCGATAATCGGGTTTTCGATCCTCGACAGCGTGAACGAGCCGAATGCGGCTTTCGTCGTCCCTACCTTGAAGCCGTTCACCGACCGCGCCGGGGCGGCGAACTCGGCGCAGGCGCTGATCGCGCGGGTCTTCGGCGCAGGGCAACAGGTCCGCACGGCGACCGTCATCCCGTTCAATCTGCCGCCGATCATCGGGCTTGTCGACGACCGGCGGGTTCGAATACGAGCTGGAAGCGCTCGAAGGGCAGGACCCGGCGGCGATGAACAGCGTCATGCAGGGGCTGCTCGCGGCGGCCAATCATGACCCGCGGCTCGCCCGCGTGTTCTCCACCTACACGGCCAGCAATCCATCGATCTATCTCGACATCGACCGCGAGAAGGCGCAGGCGCTGGGGCTCGCCATGAACGACGTCTTCACCACGCTGGAGGCGACGCTCGGTGGCATTTACATCAACAACTTCAACATGCTCGGGCGGGTCTGGCAGGTCATTATCGAAGGCGAGGCGGGCGACCGCAGAGACGTGTCGGCGCTGTGGCGGATCTACATCCGCAACAAATACGGCACCGACGTACCGCTGCGCTCGATCGCCGACGCCCGCATCATCGTCGGGCCGCAAGTCATCACCCGCTACAACAACTACCGGGCGATCCCGATTCAGGGCGGCCCGGCTTCGGGCAGCTCATCCGGCACGGCGCTGGCGGCGATGGCCCAGGTATCGGCCGATACCTTGCCGCCCGGCTACGGCTATGAATGGACCGGGACCGCCTACCAGGAATTCGCCGCCTCGGGACAGACCGGGCCGATCCTGGCACTTGCCGTGCTGTTCGCCTTTCTGTTCCTGGTCGGCCTTTACGAAAGCTGGATGATCCCGGTTCCGGTGCTGATGTCGGTCCCGGTCGGGGTGCTGGGGGCGTTTGTCGGCATTCTGATCGCGCATCTGGCGCTCGATCTTTATGCGGAGATCGGGCTGGTGGTGCTGATCGCGATGGCGGCCAAGAACGGCATCCTGATCGTCGAGTTCGCCAAGAATCAGCGCGAGCAGGGCAAGGACATCCGGGAAGCCGCGGTGCTCGGCGCGCAAATGCGGTTTCGCGCCGTGATGATGACCTCGTTCGCGTTCATCTTCGGCGTGTACCCGCTGGTCGTCGCGCAGGGCGCCGCCGAAATCAGCCGCCACGACGTCGGTACGCCGGTCTTCGCCGGGATGATCGCGTCGAGCGGGATCGGGCTGTTCATCATCCCGATGCTCTACGTGACCTTCCAGACATTGCGCGAACGCTCGGGCATGCGTTTCCGGCGCACCGCGACGCCGCCCGCTTCGTCCTAGGACGGATCAGAAGATCTTCCGGCTCAACCTGGCGAGCAGGTGACGGAACTCGGCCAAGAGGTCGAGATAGACCTGCCGCTTGAAGGAAACCACCAGTTGCGGCAGGTCGTGCACGGGCACCCATTTCCACGCATCGAACTCGGGCTCGTGGGCGTCGAGGTTGATGTCGGCGTCGGTCCCGGTGAAGCGCATGATGAACCATTTCTGCCGCTGTCCGCGCCAAATGCGGTGGCGGGCCCGGTCGACGACCTCGCGCGGCAGATCGTAGCTCAGCCATAGGCCGCTCTCGGCGATGATCTCGGCGCGATCGACGCCGGTCTCTTCGGTCAGCTCGCGCAGCGCCGCCGCGCGCGGCTCTTCGCCATCGTCGATGCCGCCCTGCGGCATTTGCCACGCCTCGCCCGCGATGTCGGTACGGCGTGCGACGAAGACCTCGCCGCGGCGGTTCAGAAGCATGATGCCGACACCCGCCCGGTATTCGCCACCGTCGGCACGGAGCGCGTTCTCTTGCGTCATCAGACCGCCTTCTCCTCTCGGCCGCCCCATCAAGCCGCGCCGGGAGGCGGCACTGCGCCGCCGCCGCGACCCGCCGAGTGCCGGTCCGGGAACCGGCGCCCCTCGGCTTCCGCCTACCCTCCGGCCAGTGCGATCGCCTGGTCGAAGGCGCGCAGCACCGCGGCGTGCGGCGAGCGATCGTTCATCGCCTCGACATTGGTAAAGCCGCGCGAGCGGGCGACTCTGATCAGCAGGCCGTGCGCCGACCATGCGACGCCCGGATCCGTCAGCTGCCTGGCGGCCGCGCGGAGCGCGCCGACGGCGCAGCGGCGGCCGCGAAACGACCAGTAGGTGCGCTGCGTCCAGTCGTCCGGGTCAGCGATCAGCGCCCTGGCGTCGCGCAGCAATTGGACGATAGCGGCGCTGCGGTCGGGCTGCGCCGGGGCGCGCAGCACCGCCGGCATGGTCTTCGCCCGGCTCTGCGGCCGAAAGCGGGCCTTGATCCAGAGGCGAAAGCCGTGCTTGCTCCAAAGTGGAAAGATCCCCGTGTCGAGCGCTGCCGGCGCCCGGAAATCGGTACCATCGAACGGCATCGCTGCCTCCTCTCCCTTCGCTTGCGTAACAGGATTCCCCGGGCTCGCCGCGAACCCGCCCGGCACCCGCACACCGGGCGTGCGCCGGCACCGGCGCGTGATGGCGCGCAACGGCGGCGGGCGGCGCGGCGTCGTCGGCGCGGCGCGCCCCACCCTGGCCGTAACGGGCGATAAACGCCTCGCGCGAGACCCACAATTCGCAGCGGCCCCGCATCACTCCGTTCCCGCGCAGCGCTGCCGGGTTGAACGTCCAGGCCAGCGCCAGCAGCAAAAAATTTTCCCAGAAATCGTGGAGCCTGATCGGGAACGAGCCGGCGCAGGCCGGCTCGACCGCATCGAACCCGAACCATCCGACGACGCGCAGCAGCTTTCGAACCCGGCTGTTCGGGACAAAGGCGGCGCGCGCCCGCACCGCGGCCACGCGCGCCAGCGAGGGCTCGGTCTGCAGGTGGCCGGCAAGCTCGCGCAGCGAGACGGCGATCCGCCGGCGCAGCGCGCTGGTCCGGCCGAGGCCGACGACATGCGCCGGCAGGTTCGGCAGCAGATGCTCGTTCCACAGATGCAATTCGAGCACCTCGGCGCCGCGCGGCACATAGCTGCCGTCGCCGAGCTGCACGCCGTCGCCGGCGCGGCCGAGCGCAATGCGCAGCACGCAATCCGGCCGGTCGCTGAATTCATGGATGCCATAATAATGCCGCAGCGCGGCGTCGAGCCAACGGACGAGACAATGACGCAGGAACGCCGGCGGCGCGCCGCCGGCCGGTGCACCCGCCGCACCCCATTGCGCAAACACGCGCCGGATCGTCGTGCCGGTCAGGAGCGGCGCATCGGAGCTGGTGGTTCCTGCCACGGCCCCTCCTCGGCACATCGGTCGCCGCACGACCGGCACGCGGCATATCGTGCGACACAAGACAGGCCAGATGGCTCGAAAGGCAGGGTGCGACCAGCCGCCCGCCTTTGCGGTGGGCCCGGCCGACTTGATCCCACCGCGTCGTCTTACGGTGTCGGAGCCATCAGCCACTGCGGCAATGTCGTAGGGGGCTCCATCCCGACACCGAGTTTTACGCTCGGATCAACGGGTGTCAACATCGGATCGCGGCGGGCGGCGGCGCACCAATCGGCTTGAGAATGGCGTCGCTCAGGCTGCCGTAGCTCCGATCACCGAGACCGGCCCCCCTCGGCGAGCGGCAGAACCTCGGATTACCGGACCTGCCGCCGCCAATGGCCTGTGCCCGGTCATCATCCCGCTGCGAAAGGGCTGCTGAAGATCGCCGCCGCGCCTTGCTCTTCGCCGATCTCGAGCAGGCGGTTATACTTCGCGATGCGCTCGCTGCGGCAGAGCGAGCCGCATTTGATCTGACCGCCCCCCATCGCCACCGCGAAATCGGCGATGAACGGGTCCTCCGTTTCTCCCGACCGGTGCGAGACGACAAAGCCCCAGCCGGCCTCGCGGCACAGCTCCACGGCGGCAATGGTCTCGCTGACCGTGCCGATCTGGTTGAGCTTGATCAGCACCGCGTTGGTCGTCTGTTCGGCGATGCCGCGCCGGATGAAAACCGGGTTCGTCACGTAGATGTCGTCGCCGACGAGCTGCGTCCGCCGGCCGAGTCGCGCGGTATGCTCGCGAAACCCGGCCCAGTCGGTCTCCGCCAGGCCATCCTCGATCGATACGATCGGAAACCGGCCGAGCCAGTTCTCGTAGAGATCGGTCATCTCGGTGCTGGTCTTGCGCCCCTGCCCGGACTTTTCGAGATTATAGCAGCCGTCGGCATGGAATTCGCTCGCCGCCGGGTCGAGCGCGATGGCGATGTCCGTGCCGGGCGCGAAGCCGGCTGCCGCGATCGCCTCGACCAGCAGCGCACAGGCTTCCTCGTTGCTGGCGAGATCGGGGGCAAACCCGCCCTCGTCGCCGACCGCGGTCGAATACCCCCTCTCGTGCAGCAGACCCTTGAGCGCCTGAAACGTCTCGGCCCCATAGCGCAGCGCCTCGGCAAAATCGGGCGCCCCAACCGGGACGATCATGAATTCCTGAAAATCGACGTTGTTGTCGGCGTGCCGGCCGCCATTCAGCACGTTCATCATCGGCATCGGCAGGCGACGCGCCGCCGGCCCGCCGAGATAGGCATAGAGCGGCAGACCGGCCGCCGCCGCGGCCGTGCGCGCCACCGCCATCGACACGCCGAGGATCGCGTTGGCGCCGAGCTTCGCCTTGTTCGCGGTGCCGTCGAGGTCGATCAGGCGGCCGTCGATGGCCGCCTGCCGCGTCGGATCGAGGCCGACCAGCGCCGGGGCGATGGCCTCGTTGACCGCCGCCATCGCCTTGCGCACGCCCTTGCCGAGGTAGCGCGCCCGGTCGCCGTCGCGCAACTCGACGGCTTCGTTCTGCCCGGTCGACGCCCCGGACGGCACCGAGGCCCAGCCGGCAATACCCGATGCGAGGCTCACCCGCACGCGCAGGGTTGGCGATCCTCGTGAATCGAGGATCTCCAAAGCGTGCACCGCTGCAATCTTCCGATCCATGCCAACCTCACCGCGACCGGCCGTCCGCGTCAACCGCCCGCCGCGCCCTGGGTTTCGACGTAGAGCGCATAGACCGACTGGCTCGCCGCCATGAACAGGCGATTGCGCTTATGCCCGCCGAAACAGACATTGGCGCAGCGTTCGGGCAGCAGGATGCGGCCGATCAGTGTGCCGTCCGGCGCGAACACGGCAACCCCGTCCTCGCCCTCGCCGCCGGAAAAGCCGCACCACACATTGCCCTCGGCGTCGACGCGGATGCCGTCGGCATAGCCCGGCATCGCATCGAAAAAGACCCGGCCGTTCGCCACCCTGGTGCCGTCATCCACCACATCGTAGACATGCACGGTCTTTGGCCCGCCCGGCGTGTCGACGACGTAAAGCCGCCTTTCGTCGGGCGAAAAGGCGAGCCCGTTCGGCCGCTCCATATCGCCGACCGCGATCGTTATCGCCCCGCTGCGGCCGTCGATGCGGTAGACCCGGTACGGCAGTTCCGGCGTGCCCTTGTGCCCCAGATAATTGCCGCGAATACCCGCACCATTGTCGCTGAACCAGATCGAGCCGTCGGATTTGACGACGACATCGTTCGGGCCGGTCAGTTTTTTGCCGTCGAAGCGCTCCGCCAGCACGGTGACCGAGCCGTCATATTCGGTGCGGGTCAGGCGCTGCGCATCCATCTCGCAGGTGACGAGCCGGCCCTGGCGGTCGCGGGTATTGCCGTTCGCATAATGCGACGGCCTGCGGAACAGGCTGACCGCGCCGGTCTCCTCCTCCCATTTCAGGATCCGGTCGTTGGGGATGTCGCTCCACAGCAGAAACCGGCCGTCGCCGAACCACACCGGCCCTTCGGTGAAGCGGCAGCCGACCGCGATCCGCTCGATCGCCGCATTGCCGAGCACCAGCGCCGAAAAGCGCGGGTCGAGAATTTTGATGCCGGGATCGGGGTAGCGGACCGGCGGCTCCCAGCGGGCGGGACCGTGTTGTCGCGTCATCATCGTCCTCTCCTCACCCGCTTCACGAATTCGGGCCGCGCTCCATCGATACCGGCTGCCAGCGGCGGAGATCGCTCTCGGCCAGCACCGAGGGGTTGACGCACGACATCGGCCATTTGCCGGACAATGCCAGCGACAATTCGAGCCCGACGCGGCGACGGCGCCCCGGATCGAACCGGGCCGTGGCCGAGGCGACATGCGCGGTCAGGATCACATTGTCCATCTTGAGCAGCGGGTTGTTGCCGCCGGGCGGCTCCTGCTCGAGCACATCGAGGCCGGCGCCGGCGATCATGCCGTCGTCGAGCGCCTTGATCAGCGCCGCCTCGTCGGTGGTCGGCCCGCGCCCGGTGCTGACATAGATCGCGGTCTTCTTCATCTGGCGGAAATGCTCCTCGCGGATCAGGCGGTTGGCGCTTTCCGTCGCCGGCGTGTGCATCGAGATGATGTCGGCGCGGGCGAGCAGCTCGGCCAAGCTGACCGGATCGACGCCGCGCTCGATCATCGCCATTTCCTCGATATACGGGTCGTAGGCGACGACATGCAGGCCGAACGGCTTGGCCCGCTCGGCGACCGCGCGGGCGACGTGGCCGAACGCGATCAGGCCCAGGGTCATGCCCCGGAGACGCGGGATCTTGAGCAATGCCGGCCGCCCTTCGGCCCAGCGACCGTCGCGCACCATCCGATCCTGCTCGATCAGCCGGCGATGGCTGGCGAGGATCAGGGTCATCGCATGGTCGGCGACTTCCTCGATGAAGGTGTCGGGGCAATTGGTGACCGGGATGCCCTTCACCGTCGCGGCGTCGACATCGACGCTGTCGACCCCGACGCTGCCGAGCGAGATGATTTTGCAGCGCTGCAGCCCGTCGATCATCTTCCTGGTGATGCGCCGCCCCTTCGCGTAGAGCGCATCGGCGTCGCGCGCGGCGGCGACGAAATCATCCTCGGACCCCGCCGGGATCTCGTAGATCTCGGCGTCGATCGGCGTCAGCGCCTCCATCTCGTAGCCGTAGCCGCCGCCGGCGACCGTGAAGCTGGCGCCCGCCGGCGTCGCAATCCTGAACTTGGCCAATATCCCCTCCCGATGCCGCGAAAATCCGGAGAGGATCAGACCGTCGCAAGCGCGCCTTGTCAATCGCCGGCAGCCGATGCTTTGGCAGGCTGCGGCAGGGGGATCAGCGAAAATATCAGCGTGATGACGAACAGAATGGCGAGCCCGCCCATCACCCCGACCAGGCGCTCGAAGCCGGGACCGATCGAAAGCGGCGGGCCTTGGCCCTGGACCAGGCTCATCAGAAACGCGAACATCGCCTGGGTCCCGATATAGCTGACGCCGCTGGCGCCGGTCTGGATCTGCGAGCAGAGCCAGATTCCGGCTACCAGGAGCAGCGTCCAGAGCATGAAATTGCTGCCGACGACGGCCAGACAAGCGAGACCGAGCAGCGCCCCGAGCAGGCAGCCGATCACCCGATATGCAGCCCGCTCGACGATGACACGGGTGTTGGCTTCGAGGATCGCCGTCGTCGGGATCGACATGACGATGACCACCGTGACGCCCATTGTCACGGGGCTCACCGGCGCCAGCCAGGTCGCCAGCGCCGGCAGCAGCATTACCGTGAGCCCGCCACGGCAGGCATGCATCAGCAACGGCCACTTGCCGCTCAACCAACGCTGGAGCTCCTCCCCATAGCGGCGGCGCCAGAAGGCCAGCGGCGGCGGGCTGAGCTGGCCGGGTGCCGCGAGAGGTCCGGCATCGGCCGGCGCCGGCATCAGGCCGCAGACGAGCAACGACGCGGCGGTCCCGATCACGACATCGGCGACGCGGTCGACCGCGATCGTGAACGCTCCCTGCGGCTGGGTGAACGCCATCAGGATCACCAGGCTTCCGGTAACCGCGCCGATCAGCCAGGCGTAGCCGAAGCGAGAGGTCGCGAACCCGAAAAACCCGACGCATGAGAGGACAAAGAGGCTAAGGCAGAACGGCAGCGGCTGGTACACGAACAGTCCGAGCACGATAAAGCCGGTTGCGGCGCCGACGATGCTGCCGGCGACCCGCATGATGCCGCGCGACAGGGCGACCCGGAATGAGGCCCGGGTCACCATGAACGCGCTGATCCCGGCCCACCAGGGATCGTCGGAGTGCACGGCCAATGCCCCGAGCACGGCGAGCGTGACCGATAGTGCGGCCTCCAGCGCTTCCAAGCCGCGCGGGCCGCGAAATTCGAGCGAACGCAACTCGGTGGCGAGCGCGCCGGGGATCTCGCGCAACATCCCGCGAGCTCAATAGACGATCAGGGTGCGCGCGTCGGACCCCATGTGGAGGATGATGCCGGGCGGCGGATCCCGCAGCACCAGGGTCACCGGAAAGCGCCGTTCGAGCCGGATCCAATCGGTCGTTGGCGCGACATAGGGCAGCAGGCTGCCCGGCGTCTGCGTCCGATTGATGCCGCGCGCGATGCCCTGGATCACGGCACGATGGACATGCCACGGATAGGTGTCGAGCCAGACCCAGGCTTCGTGGCCGACCCGCATGTGGCGGATCACGCTTTCCTTGTAGTTCGCCAGAATCCGCCAGGCATGGGCGTCGACAAGCCCGATCAGCGGCTTGTCCGCCACCGCCTGATCGCCGACGCGCAGGGTCAGGTTGGTGATCGTGCCGTCGGTCGGCGCCAGCACCCTGGTCTGGTCGAGCTGCCATTGCAGATAGGCGATCTCTGCGGTGATCGCCTTGATCGTCGCTTCGTGCAGCACCTCCATCTGGCGCGCCTTGGCGACGGTGTCTTCGGCGTCGGACAGCGCGGCCTGGGCCGTCTGCTGCTGCGTCGCGGCATCCTCGAGCGCCTGTCGCGAGACAAAGCCGGCGGCGGCGACCGGTTCGGCGCGCCGCAGATTGTCGCGCGCCATCTGTTCCTTGGCGGCGGCCTCGTCGCGCGCCGCCTTGGCCGATTTGATCAGGTCGTGGTCGACCGCGAGCTGCGCCTCGGCTTCGGCCCGCTTTGCCCGCTGCTGGTCGAGCGACAACTGAAATGGCCGCGGATCGATCTGCGCCAGCAGCGTTCCCTTCGCCACCGTCGCGTTGTCGACGATCGGCACGGCGACGATCTGGCCGGTGATCTGGGGAGCGACGGCGACCAGATCGGAGGTGACGTAGGCGTCGTCGGTATAGGCGAAGACATAGCCCGAGGCCCAATAGAGCACCAGGACCAGCACGATCGTCCCCAGCACCAGCAGCACGCGCCGCCGATAGCTCGCTGCGGCGGAGCGCTGGTCCAGTCCGGCCTCGGTGGTCGTCACGCGCGACCTTGGCGGCGGCGCCGGGCCCGGGGCCAGCAATTGCACTGCCGCGCCGCCCCTGTCCGGCAAATCCTGCTCGTCGCGGTTCGGCATCGGGTCCGTGCGATTCATAAACCGGTGACGACGGCGGATGCGCGCCATCCCTCCGCGACATCATAGACTACTTGCAGCCGCGGGGGCAGCGCCAAGCCGAAATCCTCAGCGGCGGCGCCGGAGGGTGGCTGTTGCCTCGGAATATGTCGGCTTTCTTACAACTCCTCTTTGGGCGTCTGGTACCGCCGGTGCATCAGGCCGAGCGGCCCCGGGCGTGCGCCGAGCAGTCGCAACCGGCAGCCCGGCGGCGATCACACGGGCGCGCGCGGCCGCTCGTTCGTGGGATGGCGGGGCAGGTGGTCGGCGGTCTCGAACCACGCGATCCGGCTCTCCGTCCATATGTGCAGGGCCGGCGCGATCGCGGCGGGATTGTCGAGGCTGGCGATGCTGACATCGACAAGGCGCGGGTTGTCGATAGCGCGCCAGGTCAGGGGGGTGCCGCAGCCGGCACAGAAATGCCGCTCCGCCTTGGCCGAGGAGCGGTAGGCGGCAGGGCTCCCGGCCGTCACGGTAAAGCCGGTGAGCGGCACGCTCAGCCAGGCGACGACCGGCGCGCCATGGGCCCGCTGGCACATCCGGCAATGGCAGTAGAGCGCCTCGACGAGCGCCTCGCCGATGCGGTAGCGTACCGCGCCGCACAGGCACCCGCCGGTCAGAACCTCGTCCATCCCGCTCACCTCCGCCCGGAGTTCTCGTCCGATGACCCTTGACATCGTCGCAATCCAGCCGCTGGTCGCGCTGATTGCCGGCATACTGATCCTTCTCGTCCCGCGCCTGCTGAATTACGTTATCGCGATCTATCTGATCCTGATCGGCGTAATCGGCCTGTGGCCGCATTTGTTATCCCACGTTCCGCACTGACCGGCTGCGGCAGATCCGGCGGGCATGGCCCGAAGCAGCATCGGGCGCAACGGGGCCCACCCAGCTGCGGGCTGCGCGATCAATAGCGCGGCTTGGCCGGCCGCGTCGGCGGCGCGTCGCGGTAGATCTGCAGCCGGGTGACGCGCAACCCGGCGACGCCGTGCGCCTCGATCGCGCGCTGCCAGGCATGGAATTCCTCGACCGACAGCCGATAGCGGCGGCAGGCCTCATCGAGCGTGATGGCGCCATTGCGGACCGCGCTGACGATCACGGCCTTGCGCCGTGCGACCCAACGCTTTGTGTCCGAAGGCGGCAGGAGATCGCCCGCGCCCAAGTGGTATCGGGTTTTATTCTCGTCCATGGCGGCAGGATAGACCCAAAGCGGTTAAGGAATTCCTAAGTGAAACGTCACGATATTTCATCAATTCATTTTAATTTGTCAGTAACGCCCCGAATTCGCCGGCGGCCGCGCCAATTCGGCGGAGTTCGGCCGCCTGGTACCGTTCGCACCAGCGGCCTTGGCGGCATCGGATCCACTGCACCATCGACAGCACCGCGCCGCGCCGTCTGGCGATAGTACCGGGGCTGCCGGAGAAACACCAGCGAAATCAATGGGGTCCCTTGGATTCTAGGGCTTGAAGCGGAACCCCCTGATTCATATACTCCGCCGCGCTTCGTTAACGGGGTTTCGGGGAGACCGATGGATCCGTCGCTGCCGCCAGATTACCATCCATCCGACGACGAAGAGTTCATGAACCCGCTGCAGGTCGAGTATTTCCGGCAGAAGCTGCTGCAGTGGCGTGCCGAGCTGCTGGCCGAATCGTCCGACACCCTGCTGCATCTGAAAGAGGAAAGCCTGCTCAAGCCCGACCTGACCGACCGCGCCTCGCTCGAAGCCGAACGGGCGATCGAGCTGCGCACCCGCGCCCGCGAGCGCAAGCTGATCTCCAAGATCGATGCGGCGCTGAACCGGCTCGACGAGGGCACCTATGGCTATTGCGAGGAGACCGACGAGCCGATCGCCATCCGCCGCCTCGAAGCCCGCCCGATCGCCACCCTCAGCATCGAGGCGCAGGAACGTCACGAGCGGATGGAACGGACCCACCGCGGCGATTGACGCCCGGACCCCAAAGGAGAACCTGCCTCCTGAGTTTCCCGCATTGGTCGGGTATAGCCCTATAAGATTGTATTTGACAATCTTGCATTCATTTATAGTAGAGTGGCGCCATACGGCAAACCACTCGGGGCGCGGTCATGGCAATCGAGGTCGAACGAGCCGGTCGCGGGGCGGGTTGGAGCGGCACGTATCTGCGCGCGTGGCGGCTCCCTCCCCAGGCGAGCGGCGCGCTGGTCATCGCCGCGATCATCGGCAGCCTGGGGATTCTCTGCCTGACCCGGGCGATTTCCGGCCTGACCGTGCAGACCGCGGCGGGCGCCGCGATCGGGCTCGGCGCCGTGGGCTTCGCTGTCGCCGCCCATTTGCGGCACGCCGTGCGCGGCGCCCATCTCGATCGGTTGAGCCAGGCCCTCGACGCCGCCTCAGGGGCGCTGGCGATCGTCGCGCCCGACGGCGGCGCCGAGTTCTCCAACCTCGCCTTCGACCGCCTGTTCTCCGGACCGCGTGAGCCGCCTCTCGATCGCATCGGCCGAGCGGTCGCCATCGATCCGGCATCGCAGCTGGATTTCCGCCGGATGCGCGAGCTGGCGGCGGCGCGGACCCACGCAACCGGCACGCTCGTGCTTCACCCTGCCCGCGGCCGGCCGGCCGGCCGCTTCAATATCTCCGCCGGTCCGATTGCCGGGCACCCGGGCAGCAGCCTATGGACCGTCGAGGATATTACAGCGCGCCACGAAATGGAGACGGCGCTCCGGTTCTCGCATGAGCGGTTTCAGCGGTTTTTTGCCAATGCGCCGGTCGGCATTGCGCTTGTCGACCGCTTTGGCTGCTTCGACGAGGCCAACCGCGCGGTCGGCGAGCTGTTCGGCGCGGCCCCGCAGGATTTGATCGGGTGCGAGCTGACCGGCTTGTTGAACGAGGCTGACCGCGACGGCATCGCCGCCGTGCTGCGGGCGGCAATGGCCGGGCAGCCGACCAGCGAACCGATCGAAATCCGGCTCGACCACCCGCACGACAGGACGCTCGTCCTGTTCCTCAGCCCGGTCGCCGAGCCCGATGGCGGCCTCGCTCTGCACTTCGTCGACGTGACCCAGCAGAAGACCCTCGAAACCCAGTTCGCGCAGGCGCAAAAGATGCAGGCGGTCGGTCAGCTCGCGGGCGGGGTCGCGCATGATTTCAACAATCTCCTGACTGCGATGATCGGGTTCTGCGACCTGCTGCTGCTGCGCTCGCGGCCCGGCGACCCGTCCTTCTCCGACATCATGCAGATCAAGCAGAACGCCAACCGGGCCGGCAATCTGGTGCGCCAGCTGCTGGCCTTCTCGCGGCAGCAGCCGCTCCAGCCACGCACTCTCGACATCACCGACGTCCTTGTCGAGCTGTCGCACCTGCTGCGGCGGCTGATCGGCGAGAACCTTGAGCTCGATCTCGTCCACGCGCGTGACCTCGGCCTCGTCAAAGTGGATCAGGGCCAGTTCGAGCAGGTGATCATCAACCTCGCGGTCAATGCCCGCGACGCAATGCCCGATGGCGGGCGGCTGACGATCCAGACCGCCAATCACACCCAGGCGCAGCCGCTGCGGCACGGGCATGAGGTGATGCCGGCCGGGGAATATGTGTCGATCGCGGTGGCGGATACCGGGGTCGGCATCCGCGGCGAGGATCTCGCGCGCATCTTCGACCCGTTCTTCTCGACCAAGGAGATCGGGTCCGGCACCGGGCTCGGGCTGTCGACGGTTTATGGCATCGTCAAGCAGACCGGCGGCTTCGTCTTTGTCGACAGCGTTCCCGGCCGCGGCACCGAGTTCCGCATCTGCCTGCCGCGCTGCGCGTCCGCCGGCGGCGCATCCCCGGCACGGCCCGAACCCGGCGATCCCATGGCGATCAGGGATTTGACGGGGTGCGGCACAGTCATGCTGGTCGAGGATGACGATCCGGTTCGGATCTTCGGCGCCCGCGCGCTGCGCAACAAGGGCTATCACGTCATCGAAGCGAGAAGCGGCGAGGCGGCCCTCGACATGATTGCCAATGCGGCGGAAAAGATCGACCTGCTGATCACCGATGTGGTGATGCCGCGCCTGGACGGCCCCGGGCTCGTGCGCGAGGTGCGCGAGGTCGATGCGGCGATCAAGGTGATCTTTATTTCGGGATACGCCGAGGAAGCGTTCCGTCAGCGGCTCGACCGCGACAGCGACATCCATTTCCTTGCCAAGCCGTTCAACCTGAAACAGCTCGCGACCAAGGTGAAAGAGGTGATCGGCGTTCCGCCCGCCTAACCCGCCCAACCAGCGAAATTTTCTGTTTGCGTTTTACGAACGAATCATGTACATTTGGTTCGCCGGCGCGCGTTGCAGCCGGTCGCCGGCTGTGAAATAAGGGAGGGCGGGATCATGCAGACAGCACTGCGCCTGTTGGACAAGGATGCGATGGACAAGCAGCGGGCTTTGGACGCGGCGCTCGCCCAGATCGAACGCGCCTTTGGCAAGGGCTCGATCATGAAGCTCGGATCGCGCGAAGCCGCGACCGACAGCGAGGTGATCTCGACCGGCTCGCTCGGCCTCGACATCGCGCTCGGCATCGGCGGGCTGCCGCGCGGGCGCATCGTCGAGGTCTATGGGCCGGAGAGCTCGGGCAAAACCACGCTCGGGCTGCACTTCATCGCCGAGGGTCAGCGCGGCGGCGGGACTTGTGCCTTTATCGACGCCGAGCACGCGCTCGACCCGGCTTATGCGCGCAAACTCGGGGTCAATGTCGACGACCTCCTGATTTCCCAGCCCGACGCCGGCGAGCAGGCGCTAGAGATCGCCGACACCCTCGTCCGCTCGGGCGCCATTGATGTCCTGGTTATCGATTCGGTCGCGGCGCTCGTGCCGCGCGCCGAGCTCGAGGGCGAAATGGGCGACAGCCATATGGGTCTGCACGCCCGGCTGATGAGCCAGGCCTTGCGCAAATTGACCGGATCGATTTCGCGGTCGCGGGCGATCGTTGTCTTCATCAACCAGATCCGCCACAAGATCGGCGTGATGTTCGGTAACCCGGAAACCACCACCGGCGGCAACGCGCTCAAATTCTACGCATCGGTCCGCCTCGATATCCGCCGTGTCGGCGCGATCAAGGACCGCGACCAGGTGATCGGCAACCAGACCCGCGTCAAGGTCGTCAAGAACAAGATGGCGCCGCCTTTCAAGGTGGTCGATTTTGACATCATGTATGGCGAAGGCGTGTCCAAGCGCGGCGAGCTGATCGATCTCGGCGTCCAGGCCGGCGTGGTCGAGAAATCGGGCTCGTGGTACTCGCATGACGGTCAGCGCATCGGCCAGGGCCGCGAGAATGCCAAGGCCTTCCTGAAAGAGCATGACGAAGTCGGCGAGGCGATCGAACGCGCGATCCGCGCCAATGCCGGCCTTGTCGCCCAGGCGATGATGGCCTCCCCAGGGGATCTGGCGGCTGAAGAATAGGTCGGCGGCCGCGCTGCCGAGCTACGGAGGAGACGATCCTCGCCGACAGAAGTGGATGAGCGCCCCGGACCGCCGGGCGCTCGTCGATTGCGCCGCCGGCCAACCGTCGGTGCGCCGGCAATGCGTGCTCTTGGGCGTGGCGCGCTTCTGGGGGTGGCGCGCTCCGGCGTCTATCGCCCGCCGCGGCCGGCGAACGACGATGATCTCTTGCTGCGGCGGCGGCTCGACGAGCTGTTCACGGCCTGGCCGTTCCTCGGCTCGCGGCGGATGGCGGCGCTGTTGCGGGCGGACGGCCAAAGTGTCGACCGCAAGCGGGTGCGGCGGCTGATGCGCAAGATGGGGATCGCCGCATTCGGGCGAGGCAGCTCCTCCGGCAGGCTCCGGCGGAGAGGCCGGGCGATCTGATCCATATCGATCTCGCCGACCTGACGCAGCCGGTCGTACTCAATTTCATGACTGGGGTTCCCGCCGAGCGCCGCGCCGTCGCCGCGGAGAACGTTCTCTCGGCGTTCAAGCGTGTTTACAAAGACTTTGGGACCGAGGATGGAGTACATCCTGCGCTGCTCGATCCGCTCGCTGATGGACAGCGAGTTGACCCTCGAATTAGGTCAAATATCGCGTTCGATGCCGGCGTTGACGATCTTCTTGCGGAAGCGGGCAGGACCTCCCCGTCGATGTCAATTCTTGCGCTCAGCGCCGGGCACGAAGTGCTAAGTCTTCATTCTCCAGGTGATGGGCGTCATGGAGATTGGGGCGCTGCCGGGACGCGAACGCTCCGCGGCCATTGCCCAAACATCAGCCCGACCCGTACCGGAACGGATACGATATTCCTGCCGAACGCCCCTCACATCGGGTAAGATCGACCGCGATGGAACATCGCGCCGGTTGCGGCTGGCACGCTATCGCGAGGAGCAGGGATATGGGCGAGATTCTCGGTCTTGGCTGCACGCATTATCCGGGGCTGACGGTGCCCGACGCGCAATTGCCGTCGCTGTTTCATCGGCTGCTGACGGCGCCCAATGTGCCCGATCATTTCAAGAACCCGGCGAACTGGCCGTCCGAGCTCGTCGCCGAGCTCGGCAATGACGAGGGTTTTTCCGCGGCGCAGCGCTACAGCGCGCGGCTTGGCGACGATTTCCGGACGATCCGCAAGGCGCTCGACGACTTCAACCCGGATGTCGTGCTGGTCTGGGGCGACGACCAGTACGAGAATTTCCGCGAGGACGTGATCCCGGCCTTCTGCCTGCTCGGCTACGACGACGATTTCGCGGTCCAGCCGTGGCACAACGGCAATGGCGGCCGCCCGAACCGCTGGAACGAGCCCGGCGACTGGGCATTGAAGCTGCACGGCCATCGCGAGGCGGCCAAACATCTCGCCACCGGGATGATCGAGCGCGGCATCGACATGGCCTATGCCTATAAGCCGCTGCACCACCCGCTGGCGCACGCCTTTACCAACACCTTCCTCTACCTCGATTGGGACCGGCAGGGGTTCCCCTATCCGGTGGTGCCGTTCGCGATCAATTGCTACGGCAGCAACCTGTTGCATGCCAAGGGCGGCACCGCGGCCCTGTTCATGCCGCCGCGCGACCCGTCGATCGCCGCCGACCCGCCCTCGCCGCATCCGTGGCGCTGCATGGAAGCCGGCAAGGCGGTGGCCGAGACCTTCGCGGATTCGCCATGGCGGGTGGCGGTGATCGCGTCGTCGAGCTGGTCGCATTGCTTCCTGTCGCCGACCAACGGCTATCTGTGGCCGGATCACAAGGCCGACCGGCTGCTGTTCGACGCGCTGTCGCAGCGCGACTACGACACCTGGCGCAAGCGCCCGCTGAAGGCGATGGAGCAGGCCGGGCAGCACGAGATGCTGAACTGGTGCGCGCTGATGGGGGCGATGGAGGCGCTCGACCGTCGCCCGGTCGTGCATGATTACGTCGAGACGCACATTTTTGCGTCGAACAAGGGTTTTGTCTCCTACCCGGTGTGACGGCCCCGGCACGAGGGTGAGGTGCGGCGGCGCGGGGCAGCCTCTCGCCGAGCGCCGCCGTGCTTGCCAAGACGGGTGCCCGCCCGTAACACTGCCGGCGGGGACGGATGTTGAAAAAGCCGCCGATTCTGCAAGATGGCGTGCGCTCGGCCGCATTGGTGTGGCGCTTAGCGTGCGATTTCATGCGCCCGCACGCGGCGCGGATCGTGCTCGCTTTCGCATTGATGGCGGCGGCGGCCGGCAGCACGGCGGCGCGCGCCTGGCTGATGCAGCCGGTGCTCGACCGCATTTTCGTCGGCCGCGACGGCGGGCTGCTGTGGGCGATCGCCGGCGCCGCCCTCGCCCTCGGCCTCGTCAAGGGCATTTCCGATTACGGCCAGACCGTGCTGATGAACCGGGTCGGCCAGCGCGTCATCGCCGATGTGCAGAATGCGCTGTTCGCCCGCTTGATTCGAGCCGATCTCGCCTATTTCCACGCCCATCCGACCGGCACCCTGATCTCGCGTTTCACCAGCGATGCGGTCCTGCTGCGCAACGCCGCGGCGAATGTCCTCGGAGGGATCGGAAAAGACGCGCTGACCGTCATTTTTCTCGTCGGCGTGATGTTCTACCAGGATTGGCTGCTTGCCCTCGTTTCGTTTTTCGTCTTCCCCGTGGCAATCCGTCCGATCGTTGCGATCGGACGGCGCATGCGCCGGGTTTCGGCCAATACCCAGGCCGAAATCGGCCAGCTGACAACCTTGTTGAGCCAGACCTTTCAGGGCGCGCGCCTGGTCAAGGCCTATGGCATGGAGGCATATGAGGAGCGCCGCGCTGCCGTGCTCTTCGAACGCCTGTTCGCGCTCGTCGACCGCGCCATCCGGACCCGGTCGCGGGCATCGCCGATGATGGAGACCCTGGGGGGCGCGGCGATCGCGATCGTCATCCTCTACGGCGGCCACCAGGTCATCGCCGGGTCGCGCACCCCGGGGGCGTTCTTCTCGTTCATTACCGCGCTGCTGCTCGCTTATCAGCCGCTGAAGAGCCTGGCCAATCTGAACGCCTCCTTGCAGGAGGGCCTGGCCGCGGCGCAGCGCATCTTTCACATCCTCGACATCGAGCCGATGATCGGCGATATGCCCGGGGCTCGAGCGTTGCGGGTTTCCGGCGGCGAGATCCGTTTCGACGGGGTTCGCTTTGGCTACGCGCCGGGGGCGGTTGCGCTCGACGGGATCTCGCTGACGGTTCCGGCCGGCTGCACGGTCGCGCTGGTCGGCGCGTCGGGTGCCGGCAAATCGACGTTGCTCAACCTGATCCCGCGCTTTTTCGATGTCGAGGAGGGCAGCATCGCGATCGACGGCCAAGACATTCGCCAGGTGACGCTCGCCTCGCTGCGCGGCGCGATGGCGCTCGTCACCCAGGAGGTCACGCTGTTCGACGACACGCTGCGCGCCAACATCGCTTACGGCCGATTCGGCGCCACGACCGCCGAGATCGAGGCGGTGGCGCGGGCGGCCGGCGCCGACGGGTTCATCCGCGAGCTGCCGAACCGCTATGACACCCAGGTCGGCGAGCACGGCGTCCGCCTCTCCGGCGGCCAGCGCCAACGGATCGCGATCGCCCGGGCGATGCTCAAGAACGCGCCCATTCTGCTGCTCGACGAAGCCACCTCCGCTCTCGACAGCGAAACCGAACGCCAGGTGCAGACGGCGTTGCGCGCGCTGATCCGCGGGCGCACGACCCTGGTCATCGCCCACCGGCTGACGACGGTCCAGCGCGCCGACCTGATCTGCGTCGTCGATCGCGGGCGCATCGTCGAGACCGGCCGGCATGCCGATCTCCTCGCCCGCGGCGGGCTCTATGCCCGGTTCTATACGATGCAGTTCGCCGATGACGGCGGTCTCGCGGCGCCGGTCCTCGTGCAATAACGGTGCGGCGTGAAGCTGCCCAGGCCCGGCGCCGGACGCCGCCTGCTGCGCAATGCCCGGATGCGGCGGGCCGTGTGCTGGGCGATCCATTGCTATATCCGCTTCGTCTATCTGAGCAATCGCTGGACCGTTGTGGGCAGCGGCTGGCCGCGCGGGCTGCGGCGCGAGGGCCGTGCCTTCATCGGCGCCTTCTGGCATGGCCGGATGATGATGATCCCGATGGGGTGGCAACGCCTGGCGCCGATGCATATGCTGATCTCGGCGCACCGCGACGGGCGGATCATCGCCGATGCGATGACCTATTTCGGGATCGGATCGATCGCCGGCTCGACCCGGCGCGGCGGCTCGGCGGCGCTGCGCATGATGTTGAAACGGCTGAAAGACGGAGATTGCGTCGCGATCACGCCGGATGGTCCGCGCGGCCCGGCGATGACCGCCAGCATCGGCATCGTCAACGCCGCCCGGCTGGCGCAGGTGCCGATCGTGCCGATCACCTATGCGACGAGCCGGCGGCATCTGCTCGCGAGCTGGGACCGCTTCCATCTGGCTTTGCCTTTCGGGCGCGGCGTGTTTCTGTGGGGCGAGCCGATCGAAATCGCTGCGGAGCTCGACGAAGCGGAGCTCGAACATGCCCGCCGCCTGATCGAAACCCGCATGATCGAGATGGTCCGCGAAGCCGACCGGCGGGTCGGGCACGAGGCCCCGCCGCTGCCGGCCGCGGCTGACCCGGTCCCCGCTGGCCGGCCGCTCGCCGACGGGCGGCCGCGCTGATGCTGCAGCACCTCTACCGCGCGTCGACGCGGCTGCTGCCGCCGCTGGCGATCCTTTACCTGAAGCGGCGCCGGCGGCGGGGCAAGGAAGACTGGGCGCGCTTTCGCGAACGGCAGGGGGTGGCGAGCATCATTCGGCCGCCCGGGCCGCTCGTCTGGATCCATGCCGCGAGCGTGGGCGAGGCGACGGCAATGCTGCGGCTGATCGAACGCCTGCGGCAGGAGCGCCCGGCGCTCGAAATTCTCGTTACGACAGGGACGGTTGCCTCGGCCCGTCTGCTCGAAGGGCGGCTGCCGGCGCGGGCCCGCCATCAATTCGTTCCGGTCGATCTGCCGGGCTGGATCGCCCGCTTTCTCGATCATTGGCGGCCCGATCTCGCGCTCTGGGTTGAATCCGAGCTGTGGCCGAACCTGGTCCTGGCGACGCATGCCGCCGGCATTCCGATGATGCTGGTCAACGGGCGGCTGTCGGCGCGCTCGTATATGCGCTGGCGCCGCTGGCCCGGGCTGATCGGCCCGGTGCTCGGCGCCTTCGCGCAATGCCTCGCCCAGGACGAGGAGCAGGCCGAAAGGCTGCGCCGGCTCGGTGCCCGCGACGCGGCCGGCATCGGCGACCTCAAAGCCGCGGGTAACGCCTTGCCGGTCGACCGGGTCCAGCTCCACTTTTTGCGCCGGCGGATCGGGTCGCGGCCGCTTTGGCTCGCTGCGAGCACCCATGCCGGCGAGGAGGCGATTGCCGCCGCGGTCCATCGCCGACTGGCACCCGCTCATCCCGGTCTGCTGACGGTCATCGCGCCGCGTCATCCGGCGCGCGGCGACGCCATTTCCGCATTGCTGGCCGAAGGCGGTCTGCGCACCGCCCGGCGCAGCCGCGGCGAGGCTATCACCGACGGCACCGACATCTATCTGGCCGACACGATGGGTGAGCTCGGGCTGTTTTACGGGCTCGCCGGGATCGCGTTTATCGGCGGATCGCTGACACGCAACGGCGGGCACAACCCGTTCGAGGCGGCGCGCCTCGGTTGCGCGGTATTGCACGGGCCGGATATGAGCAATTGCAACGGCATGGCGAAGGCGCTGGCGACTGCGGGCGCCGCCGAAATCGTGACCGGCGCAGCGGGGCTCGCCGCCGCCCTCTCGACGCTGCTCGCCGACCGACAGCTGCGGGCCGAGCGGGCCGCCGCCGGCATGCGCGCCGCGGCGGCCGGCCTTGCCGTTCTTGATGCCGTCCTCGAACGTCTCGCGCCGTGGCTCGATCGGCTGGCGCCGGTGGAAATCCCGGCGGACCCGCCGCGCTCGTTGCGGGCGTGATGCGCGCGGCGCCCGAGTTTTGGGGCAGGCCGCCGGGGCTGGCCGCCGGGCTGCTACTGCCGATCGGCGCGGCGTGGGATGCGGCCGGGCGCCTGCGCCGGGCATTCGCGCACCCGTATCGCGCGCCGGTCCCGGTAATCTGCGTCGGCAATCTCGTGGCCGGCGGGGCTGGGAAGACCCCGGTTGTGCTGGCGCTCGGCGCCTGTCTCGCGGCGCAAGGGGTCCACGCCCATGTCGTAACGCGCGGTTATGGCGGCCGTCTCGCGGGACCGGTCAGGGTCGATCCCATTGGCCATGATGCCGCTGCGGTCGGCGACGAGGCGCTGCTGATCGCACGGCGCGCGCCGTGCTGGGTCGCCCGCGACCGTGCCGCCGGTGTTCGCGCCGCCGTGGCGGCCGGCGCCCGCGCAATCCTGCTCGATGACGGCTTGCAGAACCCGGCGATCGCCAAGACCATGAACCTGGTCGTCGTCGACGCCGCCTATGGCTTCGGCAACGGGCGGGTGATGCCGGCGGGTCCGCTGCGCGAAAGCCTGCGCCGCGGCCTCGCCCGCGCCGACGCGGTGGTGCTGCTCGAAACCGAGACGGAGCCCCGCTGCGCCGCGGCTACCGGTATCGGCGGCGGACGGCCGGTGGTGCCGGCGGTTCTGGCGCCGGTTGCGGGAGAGCGGCTGGCCGGAGCGCGCATCGTCGCCTTCTGCGGGATCGGGCGCCCGGAGAAGTTTTTCGCGACTTTGCGCGGGCTTGGCGCCGATCTGGTCGATGCCCGACGCTTCCCCGACCATCACCCGTTCCGTGCCGGCGAGATCGCCGAGTTGCGCCGCGCCGCCGATCGGGCGCGCGCCCACCTCGTCACGACGGCAAAGGACATCGTGCGGATTTCACCCGCCGGGCGCGCCAGGATCGAGGTGCTCGAGGTTGAGATCCGCTGGCCCGATCCGGCGGCATTGGCCAGGCTCCTCGCCCCGGTCGTGCTATCGGCGGACAGAAATGGGCGCGATCCGGACCACCACCCCTGACGCCCCGCGCTTTGCCCATCGGCTGGAAGCCTGGGCTGCGGTGCTGGCGTGCGGTGCACTCGAAGCGCTGCCGATCGATTGGGCTTCCGACCTCGGCGGCGCGCTGGGACGGTGGATAGGCCCGCTTCTCGGCATTTCGAAACGCGCCCGGATCAACCTGCGCCAGGCCTTTCCCGACCTTCCCGACGCCGAGATCGCGCGCATCGTCGCCGGCATGTGGGACAACCTCGGCCGCGTTGCCGCCGAATACCCGCATCTGCGCAAGATTCGCGTGTTCGCGCCGGGCGGGCGGGTCGAGACTCATGGCTTAGAGCACATGGACCAAGCGGTCGCGGCCGGCCGGCGGATGATCATCTTCTCCGGCCACATCGCCAATTGGGAGATCGCCGCCCTCGCCGCGGCCCAATGCGGGGTAACGGTCACGCAGATCTACCGCGCCGCCAACAACCCGTTGGTCGACCGGCTGATCGCCCGGTTTCGCGGCGATCGCGGCGACTACATCCCCAAGGGCGCGTTTGCGGCACGGCGCGCCTTCGCCGCGCTGTCCCGTGGCGAGCACCTGACGTTGCTCGCCGACCAGAAGCTGAACGACGGAATTCCGGTGCCGTTCTTCGGTCGCCCGGCGATGACCGCACCGGCGCTGGCGCTTCTGGCGTTGCGCTTCGACTGCGACGTGCTGCCGGCGCGGGTCGAGCGGCTCCACGGCGCGCGTTTTCGCCTCACCGTGTTTCCGCCCCTGCCGCTGCCGCGCAGTCGCGACCCGCAGGCTGATGTGGCGGCATTGATGGCCGGGGTCAACGCCACCTTGGAGGCATGGATTCGCGACCGTCCCGAGCTCTGGCTGTGGGTCCATCGGCGCTGGCCCGATTAGGCCCCTGAACGACAAAACGGGACAACGCCGCCGCAAGTTGCGGTGCAGACGCAATGGTGCTGCTTGTCGGGCGATGGTTGGGTCGTCAAAAGACCGGTTGCACGGCATGTCGCTTTGTGCAGCATGTTACGACGAACCTTCTGATCGTGGCTACAACTTTCGGTTGGGCTCGGCAAGGCCGATGGTCGAAGCGCAGCAGGAGGAAAACCATGAACATGACGCGTCGCGCCACGGCCGAATTCTTCGGCACCCTGTGGCTGGTCTTCGGCGGTTGTGGGGCCGCCGTGCTCGCCGCCGCCTTCCCGGCGCTTGGCATCGGGTTCCTTGGCGTTGCCTTTGCCTTCGGGCTGACGGTGCTGACGATGGCCTACGCCGTCGGCCACATCTCGGGGGGCCATTTCAACCCGGCGGTGACGATCGGCCTGTGGGCCGGCGGGAGGTTCAAGGCGGCGGACGTGCTGCCCTATGTCATCGCCCAGGTAATCGGCGCGATTATCGCGGCCGCGATCCTCTACGTGATCGCGTCGGGCAAGCCCGGCTGGATCCCGGACGGCTTTGCTTCGAACGGCTATGGCGATCTCAGCCCCGGCAAATACGGGTTGGTCGCCTGTTTCGTCGGCGAGGTCGTCGCCACGTTCTTCTTCCTGTTCGTGATCATCGGCTCGACCTCGACGGGTGCGGCGGTCGGGTTTGCCGGCATACCGATCGGGCTGTGCCTGACCCTGATCCATCTGGTCATGATCCCGGTCACCAACACCTCGGTCAATCCGGCGCGCAGCACCGGCCCCGCGCTGTTCGCCGGCGCGCCCTATATCCATCAGCTTTGGCTGTTCTGGCTGGCTCCGATTATCGGCGCGGCGCTCGCCGGGTTTTTCACCCGCTGGCTCTATCATGACGAGCTGGTGACGGTCGGCACCGTCGTCGTCGAGGAGCAACGGATCGGTTGACCGGCCGCGGATAGCGCCGGGCTGCGGCCGTGCCTATTCGTCGTCCCGGAATTGCGGCCAGGGTACGCGGCGTTGCAGCCGGCGGTCGATCCAGGCAATGACCAGCGTCACATAAAGCGGCAGGGCGAAGACCAGAAACGCAATGGAATAGAGCAAGGTATCGTTGCGGATGTCGATGATTGGCCTTTCGATCTCGTCGACCGGCACCATGATCGCCAGCAGCTGATTGCGGCCGTAGCGCGGCGGGATCTCGACCACCCGGCCGATATAGGTGCGGTCCGCCACGTCATAGATGCGGGTCCCGGCCATCTGGCCGTTCCGGTGGGCGGCAACGAGCCCGGCAATCACCGGGTCGTCCAGGTCGCTGATCTTGGGCGCCGTCGCGGGTATCGCCGGCGTCGCCGCGACCGGCACGCGGGTGTGCGCCTCCGCCTTGCCGATCCGCGCCGGATCGGGCAGCGCCACGACCTCGCCGGTGGTCGTGAAGATGAACGCCGTGCTCGTCGCGGTGATGCGCTGAGAGCGCAGGAAATAGGACAAATCGGCGGCTGCGAGATCGGCGCCCATCACCCCCGGCGCCGGACCCTGAAAGCTGCGGCTGAGGGTGAACCCCGGCTCGTCGCTCGAGGCAAATACATAGAGGTCGCTCTCTTCGACCGTGTCGCTGTGCTTTGCGGCGCCGTACCAGGGACGCTGCCGCGCATCGAAATTGGTGGGTGCGGGATCGCGGCGTCCGACGACACTGCCGTCCTCGGCGAGGAAGCTCCACGATGCGCTCAGCTTGTCGCCGTTGCCCGGCGTGATGACCTCGTTGGCGTAAGCCGCGTCCGGAGGCGCCTTCAATGCCCTGTGCAGGACTTCGCTCTTCTCGCCGATGATGTGCGTCACCATGAAGAAATCGCCGCTGTCAAAGCCGACATACAATGACTGGATTTGCGGATAGATGTGCAGCGCCCGCAACAGCAGCGCGATTGCGCGAGGGTTGTCGCTGATCGCCGGTGTCGTCAGCTCGGGCACCAGCGAGGCGATGCCGACGATCGCATACATCGGGTCGTAAAGCAGTTGGATGCGGCCGGTGATCTTGTCGTCCGCTTCCTGCATCAGACGCGCGGCCGCGGCAAACGCCAGCTCGCTCGATTTTTTCGAATTATACCAGATGATCCCGCCCGCCAGCGCGACCAGGATCACCAGCAGAAGCCCGGTGATGCCGAGATAAGTCCGCCACAGACGGCGTCGGTCGGCCGCGTCGCGGCCGGAGTTATCGGGCCGACGGTGCGGGGAGCCTCGCGTATCGGTCACGGTTCACCACCCTCCCTCCGAGCAAGGTTCTGCGGAATGGATTGCAGCAGACTGCGCCGCATCGGAAACCGTCTGCCGGCGTCGCCGCGACAATCGGTCGGTGGATGATAGGGGGACCGGCTCAGGCCTGTCCAGATGCGCACCCCCCGTCGCACCAAGGGTGTCGGCGCGGGTCGACAGATAGCTGGACGCAGGACCAGATCATGATCTGGGCGCGGGCGAGCCGGTGCTGTTCCTGCACTCGTATGGCCCCGGCACCACCGCATGGATCAGTTCCACAAAGTCGCCGGCGCGCTGTCAGCGCATTTCCCCTGCATCCTGATGGATTTGCCGAATTTTTCGAAGACGGGCCCGATCGTCTACCGCGAAGGGCTGCACGCCGTCCAGGGGCGGACCGCGGCGGCACTGCTCGACGCCCTCGGTATCGCGCGGGCATGCTGGGTCGGCAACTCGCAGGGCGGCCAGTCGGCGATGGTGGCGGCCATCGCCTACCCCGAACGGGTGGCCAAATTCGTCTGCCCCGGCTGCGGCGAGGGCCGAGCTTGGTTGCTGCGGGGGAAGGCCTTCACCTACGAATGCGCCGGCTGTGGCCGGCAGACCTCGGAAACCGCCGGGACCATCATGCATGCCGGCAAGCTGCCGTTGACGACGTTCGGGCGGCCGGGGAGCAGTCGCGGCGCCAGGGCCTACCCGCAGATCCGCTTCGTGGCGCTCGCAAGGTCATTCGCCTGCTCGTCGGCAACATCGAGCGTGCTGCCATCCAGGCTGACCAGCCGCCAGTCACGGTACCAAGCCCCCTTCGCCGTCCGAACCGCGATCGGCGTTACGACTGCATCGTGCAAGTCGCTCAGCGGCTTCCACCTGAGCCGAGTACGCGCCTGCGAGATGCCCGACTTGCCGGCCACCTTGAGCGCCGCCGACGGATCAAGCAACCACTGAATGCCCTCCAGCAGACAGCGCAGCGCCTCGCGGCACGAGACGTGCCTGTAGAGCGCCAGCGCGATCACGTAGCAGACCACGACGTGAGCCGGCAGATCGCGCTGCCGCAGACTCGCCTTCCCTGTTGCCGACAGCACCGATCGTACCTGCGCCAAAGGGAAAGTCTTCGCGATTACCCCCAGACTGATGTAATCCGTAAATCGTGCCTAGCGGAAGTGCCGAAGCCGTTCGTACCATCCACCGTTCCCCCCTCGCCCCAGCGGGAGATAGCGCCGTCGATGCCTTAAGTGAACAGTATTGGGACTAAAGATGTTCCAATGGGCGACAATTTTGATTGACTGTCGGGTGCAGCCCATATCCGTCAAGGTGTAGGACATATAAAATGTGAGAATGTGCTTGCCACAGGATAAATAAATGTTAGAATACGGTCCGAGGGCCAGAACCTTCCTCGCGATGATCAGAAATCCTGTCTTCCTAATCGGGTGGTTGGCGGTTGGTTTGGTCGGGTGCGGCTCGCTGCCGAGCGCTGGACCGACGACGGGGCAGATCCTCGATGAGGCCCGCACACCGAGAGAGGCGCTGTTTGACATCATTCCCATCGACAAGCGAGTGGTGTCTATCCTGCGGTCCCAGCCCGCCCCGAGTTTTCAGACACGATTTCAGGCCGAGAACGAGCCGCCGCGGTTGACGATACGGGTCGGGGACACGCTCTCCGTGTCTGTGTGGGAGGCGGCAAGTGGCGGATTGTTCGGGACGGCGCCGGCGCAAGGCGCAGGAGTCGGTCCAAGAACCGAGATCAAATTTCCGGACGAGGTCGTGGCGCAGGACGGCGCGATTAGCATTCCCTACGCGGGCCGGGTGCATGTCGCCGGTCGCTCGCCGCTCGAGGTCGAGCGCACGATCGAGGCCAGGCTCGCCGAAAAGGCGATCGAGCCGCAGGCGATCGTCACCGTCACAAGAAGTCCGTCGAACACGGTGACTGTTTCGGGCGATGTCGTCGCCGGAGCGAGGATCGCTCTCTCGGTCGGCGGGGATCGCCTGCTCGACGTGATCGCCGCGGCGGGCGGCGCAAAATCCGCGGTATACGAGACGTTCGTCCGGCTCTCGCGCGACGGGGTCACGGTAACAATCCCGATGGAAAGGCTGGTGTCGGACCCGGCCGAGGATATTTATGACCATCCCGGCGATGCCATCACGCTCGTCAAGGCGCCGCCGACATTCTCGGTGTTCGGTGCCGCCGGCAACAACGCGCAGATCCCTTTCGACGCCGACAAGCTCACGCTCGCGACAGCGCTCGCCAAAGGCGGCGGGCTCCTGGATCTGCGGGCCGACCCGAAGGGGGTGTTCCTATTCCGCTTCGAGTCTCCGTCTGTGGTGAGGGCGCTCGGGGTACCGCCGCGTTACGCCGCGCCGGACGGAAGAGGCGCAATTCTATATCACCTGAACCTTGATAATGCGTCCGGCTATTTTCTGGCCGAACTATTTCCAGTCGAGAAGAATGACCTGATCTATGTCGCAAACGCGCCGCTCAACGAACTGCAGAAGTTCTTCTTGTTGATCAACACGGTCACTGGGCCGGTGATCAGCGGCGTCGTGGTGAGCCGCTCGGTCAGCCCATAATGGCGAAGACACTCGAACAGCGCCGCGTTATGGCAGTGGTCGAT
Organism: uncultured Alphaproteobacteria bacterium; assembly: GCA_963814865.1. Taxonomy (GTDB): domain Bacteria; phylum Pseudomonadota; class Alphaproteobacteria; order ATCC43930; family CGMCC-115725; genus AP-15. Next base: position 1,001,620 of record CAWFEN010000014.1, read on the forward strand.
ATATGCCGGACGGCGGCACGATGGATTGCGGCCTGCGGCAGCGACCGTTGCGATAGCAGTTCGAGGATCGCGATCGCATAGCAGTTCGGCTCGTTCGATACGCAGCAACATCTCTTCGGTCAGGGTTGGCGCCGGGCTGCCCGGCAGGAGCTGAGCGTACCCTTGGTCGCCGATCCGGAGCGCTGGCTGCGGGAGCAGCGGCCCAAGCTGTCGCGCGGCGACGACCTCGCCAAGGCGATGGACTACATGCTGAAGCGCTGGCCGGCATTCACCCGGTTTCTCGAAGACGGCCGGATCTGCCTCTGGAACCACGCCGCCGAGCGCGCGCTGCGCGGCATCGCCCTCGGCAGAAATCATGGTTGTTCGCGGGTTCCGACCGCGGTGGGCAGCGTACCGCGGCGATGTACAGCCTGATCGTCACTGCCAAAATGAACGACGTCGACCCGCAAGCCTGGCTGGCCGACATTCTGGCCCGGATCGCCGCGCATCGCGCATCCGGCTGGGCCTCGTTCACCTGCTGCTGCCCGAGACGCGTATCATCCATTGCCGCCGCCATCCGGTCGATACCTGCCTGTCGATGTATTTCACGTTCGTTCAAGGGGAGGATGGATTTCGCCGGCGCCAAGGCTGACCTCGTCTTCGCATACCGGCAATATGCCCGGCTGATGGACCATTGGCACGCGGTGCTGCCGCCCGACCGGTTGATCGATATCGACTACGAGGAGCTGATCGCCGGCCGCGAGGCGGTGACCCGGCGGCTGATCGCCTTTGCCGGTCTCGACTGGGACGATCCTGCCTTAGCCCCGAGCGCAACAAACGCACCGTGCGGACTGCGAGCGTGTGGCAGGCGCGGCAGCCGGTCTATGCCACCTCGGTTGCGCGCTGGCGGCATTATGAACCATGGCTGGCCAACGCGATTTCGCGGTCCAGGCGAAGGAATGAGCCGCGGAGCTGAACCGCCGGGTCCGTGCGCCGACGGCAGCGTGCGGTGATAATCCCCGACGCTATCTGTGGAAGGCCAAGAGCCTGCCCCCGCGAAGGGGGGGGCGAGGACATCCTGCGCAAGATCAACACCGCCCGACAGGCGCTCGCCGCCGCGACGCCCAACCGCCACGCTATCTCAGAGACACCACACTAGGTGTGATCAGAGGGGTGCATCTCGAAGCCGGCGGGGCGGCCGGCGCGCTTGGCGGCGTCGGCGGGCGGCAGGGCCGGGTCCCAGAGATTGGCGTCGAAGCGATAGCCGTTGACGTTGTCGGCCGCGGGCGAGACGACGTAGAGCAATGGCGGCACCATCTCGTCGGGCTCGACGAGGCGCGCGGCGCGGCCCTCGCGGCTCATCGCCCGCATCTCCTCGGCCATGCCCGGCGTGTTGGCGCCGGCGCCGGGATTGACGATGTTGATCGTGAGCCCGGTGCCTTCGGTTTCCTTGGCCCACACTTCGGTTGCCATTTCGAGCGCCGCCTTCGAGGCGCCGTAAGGGTGGGTCCCGGCGCGGTTCATCGTGTCGAGCTTGGTCGTCACATTGACGATGCGGCCCCAGCCGCGCGCGACCATGCCGGGCGCCAGCCGTCGCGCCAGCCGGTCGCCGGCCAGATAATTCGTGGCGAAGACGTTCTCGACGATCTCGTCGCCGACCTCCAGAATTTCTGGATCGACGACCGGCGGTAGCGCGCCGGGTCGATATAGGTGAAGGTCAGCCCGGCATTGTTGACCAGGATGTCGATCGCGCCGAAGCGCGCCTGCGCCGCGGCGATGACGCGGCCGCATTCCTCGGCCCGGCGCAGATCGGCAACCAGCGGGTGCAGGCGCCCGGCGAGCGCCGTTCCCGCAACCGCGCGCTCGATCTCTGCGACATCCGCCGCGATATGACCGACCGCGCAGACCCGATGCCCTTCGTGCGCGAGACCCAGCGCCATCGCCCGGCCGAGGCCGCGCAACCCGCCGGTGACGATCGCAGTCCGCTGTTCCATCGCTCTCCCCCCTCAGCCGCAGACCCAAGTCGCGCAAGCGCGAGCATAACACGCCTGCCGCCATGGGGTCGGCGGCGCTGCGGCACGGAGTTGGGCGATGCGTTTTGCGTCGGTGCGGCCTATGATCCGAAGATCGAGACGGTCGGAGTCAGCGAGGCGTGCACGCCATGACCGGCGGCGTCCAGGACGCAAGCCGAAGATGAAGATCCGAGCAGCGCTTGGCGCGGCCGCGCTGGGTTTAGCCGTCGGTGCCTTGCCGGCCGCGGCGCATGTTCCGGTCGTGCTCGATTTCGGCGACAGCATCACCGCCGGCTACGGGCTGCCGCCGGAGGAGGCCTTTCCGGTGCGGCTCGAAGCCTGGCTGCACGGCAAGGGGATTGCGGCGCATATCGTCAATGCCGGGGTTTCCGGCGACACCACGGCGGGCGGTCTGGCGCGGCTCGATTGGGCGCTCGCCGACAAGCCCGATCTCGTGATCCTGGCGCTGGGCGCCAATGACGCGCTGCGCGGGATCGACCCCGCGACGGTGCGCGACAATCTCGACAAGATGATCCAGAAGATCGAGGCTGCCGGCGTGAAAGTCCTGCTCGTCGGCATGCTCGCCCCACCGAATTGGGGAGAAGAGTACGAGCGCGCCTTCGACCGGATCTTTCCGGAATTGGCGCGCGCCCGCCATGTCCCGCTCTATCCGTTTTTGCTCGAGGGGGTTGCGATGAAGCCGGAATTCAATCAGTCCGATGGCCTGCATCCGAACGAGCGCGGCGTCGGCGTGCTGGTCGACCGGATCGGGCCGGTCGTCGAGGGTCTGCTCGCACGGCCGGCGGGAGGTGCGTCGTGAGCGCGCGCTTTGCCGCGGCAGCGGCGTCCGGAGACATCGCGGGCCTCGCCCGGCAGTGCATCGCCGGCCTGCCGGCGGTGGCGGGCGCCAATCTCGGCATCCTCTACACGACCGAACCTGCCGCGGCGGCGCTGCCCGATCTGGTCGACGCCCTTGCCGCCCATACCGGGATCCGCTCCTGGGTCGGCGGCGTCGGGCTCGGAATCTGCTCGCCGGCTGCGGAAATCTTCGAAGAGCCGGCGGCGGTGGCGATGATTGCGGCACTGCCGGAGAACGGTTTTCGGATCTTCGGCTCGACCGGCGACCCGGGATCGGACCTGCCGCGGCAGCATGCCGCCTGGATCGAGGCGTCGCAGCCCGCTCTGGCGCTGGTGCACGGCGATCCGCGCTGCCCGGATCTGATGAAGGCGATGATCGACGTGGCCGGAGCGAGCGGCGCCTTTCTCGTCGGCGGTCTCGTATCGCATCGCTGCCCAGCGCCGCTGCTCGCCGGCAGCTCGGGCAAAACCGGGCTCGGCAGCAACGGGTTTGCAGGGGTGATGCTGGCCCCCGAGATCGCGGTCGCCACGGCGCTGACGCAAGGCTGCATACCGATCGGACCGGTCCGGCGGATCGACGAAGCGCGCGACAATGCGGTCATGGTCATCGACGGGCGCCCGGCGCTCGACATCTTCCGCGAGGATATCGGGCCGGCATTGGCGCAGGACATGCGCCGGGCCGGTGGGGTGATCTTTGCCGGGCTGCCCGTGGCTGGCTCCGATACCGGCGACTATCTCGTGCGCAACCTGATGGCGATCGATCCCGGCCGCGGCTCGGTCGTGCTCGGCGCCGAGATCGCTGCGGGCGATCCGATCCTGTTCTGCCGTCGCGATCCCGAGAGCGCGCGCCGCGACATGGTGCGCATGGTGAACCACCTCGCCGGCCGGCTGAGCGGACCGCCAAAGGCCGGGATCTATGTCAGCTGCGTCGCGCGCGGGGCGGCGTTGTTCGGCGAACCGGGGGTCGAGGCGGCGCTGATCCGCGAGAGCCTCGGCGACTTCCCGCTGATCGGCTTTTTCGCCAATGGCGAGATCTCGCGCGACCGGCTTTATGGCCATACCGGCGTCCTGACCCTGTTCACCTGACGGCATGCTGCGGCTCTTCGTCGGCATCGGCTTTCCGCCGGAGCTGAAGCTGCGGCTGTCGCTGCTGTGCGCCGGCGTCGTTGGGGCGAAGTGGGTCGATCCCGGCAATTTCCACCTGACCCTCCGCTTCATCGGCGAGATCGGCGAGGACATTGCGGCCGACATCGACGATGCGCTGTCGCGGGTGCGGGCACGGCGCTTTGCGCTGCAGCTCGCCGGCACCGGCGTTTTCGGCAGCGGCGGCGGGCCGCGCAGCCTGTGGGCCGGCGTCGAGCGCAGCCCGCAACTCGTCGCCCTGCGCGACAAGATCGAGCAGGCGCTGATCCGCGCCGGATTGCCGCCCGAACCGCGCAAATTCGCTCCGCACGTGACCCTGGCGCGGCTCAGAAACCCGGCGCTCGACGGGTTGCGCGACTTTCTCGCGGCGCAGGCCGGGTTTCGCGCCGACCCGCTGCCGGTCGAGATGTTCAGCCTGATTGCGAGCTTCCAGACCAAGGCCGGGTCGGTCTATGAGGACCAGGCCGACTATCCGCTGCGGCCGTGACCGCACGAGGAGGGAAATTCGATGGCGCACTGGCTGCTGAAATCCGAACCGTCGAGCTATTCGTGGGAGCAGTTCAACGCCGACCGCCGCACCCATTGGGACGGCGTGCGCAACGCGCAGGCGCTGAACAATCTGCGGGCGATGCAGCTCGGCGACCGCGCTTTTTTCTATCATTCGAACGAAGGGAAGGACATCGTCGGGGTCGCCGAGGTGGTCAAGACCTTCTACCCCGACCCCAACGACAAGACCGGCAAACTCGGCATGGTCGACATCGCGCCGGTGCTGCCGGTTGCGACACCGGTCACGCTCGCCGCGATGAAGGCCGTCCCGGAACTCGCGCAAATGGCGCTGATACGGCAATCGCGCCTGTCGGTCTGCCCGGTCGCCGACCATGAATGGGCGGTGATCTGCCGGATGGCCGGGATCTCGACCTGAGCCTTTGCCCGTGGCCAGGCCGCCACCGGCGGATCGCGCTCGATCGCCTGGCCGTGGATCAGCTAACCGTATAAGCGTCGACTTCCCCGCAAAGCAGCGCGAGCCGCAGTAACCCACTTCGATCGCGGTCGAAGTGGTTCGTCGAGGCCCGACGGGATCGGGCGCTATATTAGGCCGATGATCACAGGCCCACTGATCGCTGAGATTGCCGGGCTGGTTGGGGAACCGGCGAGAGCGACCATGCTCTCGGCGCTGCTCGATGGTCGCGCGCTGACCGCCACCGAGCTTGCCTATGCCGCGCGAGTTACGCCTCAGACCGCGAGCACGCATTTGGCAAAGCTCGCCGAGGCAGGATTGCTCGCGCCGGTAAGGGATGGCCGATACCGCTATTTCCGCCTTGCGTCGCCGAAGGTCGCGCAGATGCTCGACGGCATCATGGCCGTCGCCCTCGAACATCGGCCGCGATACCGGCCTCTATCGCGTCAAGCCCGGCAGCTTCAAGACGCGCGGGTCTGCTACGACCACCTGGCCGGCAGGCTCAGCGTCGATCTGGCCGACTTTTTCACCGCTCACGACTATATCGAGTTCGATGACGAGGGTGCGGCGGTCACGGCAAATGGTGCCCGGTTTCTCGCGAAGTTCGGGATCGATTTGTCTGCTGGAACAAAGCGCCGCCACCTCTGCCGGTGGTGCCTCGATTGGACGGAACGCCGGCCGCACATCGGCGGTGCCGTCGGAGCGGCGCTCGCCACTCGGTGCTTCGATCTCGGCTGGACTGAGAGGATGAAAAACAGCCGCGCCGTCATCATCACCGACGCGGGGAAACGCGGGTTTTCGGAAACCTTCGGCATCACGGTGCCCGAGGAGCACGCGATCCACCCTGGATAGCGGCTCGCCCGCCGTCCGCCCCGACCACCGTCCGCCCCGTCTACTGCCAACTCATCGGGATAGCCCGACTGGCTCCGTCGAGAGCCGGAACAGGGAGGAATTTGCCATGATGGAAATCGACGCCGGGCCGCGTAACAGGCTGCCCATCATGATGGTATCGGTCGCGAGCTTCGGATTTTTCCTGGTTCAACTGGATGGCTCGATCCTCAATGTCGCCCTCTCGCAGATCGGCGTCTCGCTCGGCAGCGGCATCGACGACCTGCAATGGACCGTGGACGCCTACTTCGTCGCGTTCGCCGTTCTCCTTCTATCCGCAGGCGCATTGAGCGACCGATGGGGTGCGCAGCGGGCTTTCGTGTCCGGCTTCGCGGTCTTTTCTGCGGCATCGCTCGCATGCGGCCTCGCGCCGAATGCGGCGGCGCTGATCGCGGCTCGGGCCGTGCAGGGCGTTGGGGCGGCGCTGCTGGTGCCCTGCTCGCTGGCTCTCCTCAACGGCGCGTGCGCGAGCGATGCCGGGGTACGGGCACGCGCGGTCGGACTGTGGACGGCAGCGGGCGGGGTAGGCATCGCAGCGGGGCCGATTTTGGGTGGGCTGCTGATCGGGCTTCTCGGCTGGCGCAGCATCTTCTTTGCCAACCTGCCGATCGGTGTCGCCGGTATCTGGTTGACGCTGCGCTTTCTCGATCAGCCTGCGCCTGCTCAGCGCAAGCACCGCTTTGACCTGGGGGGACAGGCGCTTATCGCGGTCGCCATCCTCGGCATCGTCGGCGCCATCATCGAGGCGGGAGCATCCGGCTGGCACTCCGCAATCGTCCTGTCCGGCATCGTCGTTGCCATCGCAGCCGGGGCCGGCTTCCTTGTTGTCGAGCGAAAGACGCCAGATCCGGCGGTTCCGATCGACTTGTTTCGAAACCTGAATGTCAGCACGATCATGCTGGCCGGCTTCGCCGTGAACGCGGTGATGTTCGGCGTCACTTTTGCCTTCGCGCTCTATTTCCAGCGGGTGCTGTTGTTTTCGACCGTCGAAACCGGCGTTGCTTTCTTGCCGTTCGCGCTGATGGTAACCGCTGTAAACGTCATCGGAGGCCGATGCGTGGCGCGGTTCGGCCTGCGGCTTCCGATGTTTGTCGGTCTCCTGATAGGGGCTATCGGCTGTGCTCTCCTGTTGGGAATCCACCACGACACGACTTATTTGGCAATCCTTCCGGGTCAGCTGCTGATCAGGCTGGGTATCGGATTGGTCGTTCCCGCGATCACGACCGGCATGCTGGCCGCAGTCCCATCGGCCAGATCGGGCGTCGCTGCCGGTGCGCTGAACGCCTTGCGGCAAACCGGGGGTGCTGTTGGTGTGGCGCTGTTCGGCGCGTTGATGGCGATGAACATCGTATGGGGAGTCCGGATCGCGCTGGCGGTCTCGGGGCTTCTCCTCCTCGCGACGGCGTTCGTCAGCCTGGCCGGAATGCAGGTCCCGCAAGCTCGGAATATGAAGCCGGCTCGACCTGTAGGCGCGGCCCGACCTTTACCGGGTTCGGCCGGCTGATCCCTTGATGAGAGGCGCTTTCACATGCATATCGATCAGGTTGCAAAAGCCCGTGCGTTTCGCGCATTGCACGAGCGGCGCGGAGCGTTCGTGATTCCCAATCCTTGGGACGCCGGAACCGCTCGTATTCTTGCGGCAGCAGGTTTTGAAGCACTTGCCACGACGAGCGCCGGGCTCGCCTTCAGCCTGGGGCGTCGTGATGCCGAGGGGGCAATCAGCCGCGAGGAAACGCTCGCAAATGCCGGCGCCATCGTGGCGGCGACGGATCTGCCGGTATCGGCTGATCTTGAGGATGGCTTTGGGCGTCGACCCGAGGACGCTGCCGAGACAATTCGGCGCGCCGCCGGGATCGGCCTTGTCGGGGGCTCGATCGAGGATACGACCGCCGATCCGTCCCGGCCGATCCATGATCTTGGTTTCGCCGTCGAGCGGGTGGCCGCAGCAGTCGAAGCGGCGCGGGCGTTGCCGTTCCCGTTCACGCTGACGGCGCGAGCCGAGAACTTCCTGTTCTGCCGCCCCGACCTCAACGACACGATTGCCCGGCTAAGCGCATTTGAAGCCGCTGGTGCCGATGTCCTGTACGCACCTGGACTGCCTGATATTGCAGCGATCCGGCAGGTTTGTGCAGCACTCTCCCGGCCGGTGAATGTCGTGATCGGTCTAACCGGGCAGAAATTCACGGTGGCGGAACTCGCCGAGGCGGGCGTCAAACGGATCAGCCTGGGCTCGGCTCTGGCCCGTGCCGCGTTGGGCGGTCTTGTTCGAGCCGCCCGCGAGATCAAGGAACAAGGGACATTCGGATTCGTCGATGAAGCCGTGCCTTTCGCGGTGGCCAACGACTACATGGAGGCGTAGGGGCCAGTGCGATCCAAGGTAGGGATCGAAAAAGCGCCATGCTTTCGCAATCACGTTTGTCGGGACGCGCCCCCGGCCACGATGATTTGCGTGGGGAGCCTGCACCGTGCCGTCGAGCGCTATTGGCCTGCTTCGCGGCGCAGCCAGTCGCGGAAGGTGCGGACCTTGGGCCGTTCGAGCGCGCCCGGCGCGGTGACGATGTAGTAGGCAAACTGGTCCGGCAACGACAGCGAAAACAGCCGCACCAGCCGCCCGGCGGCGATGTCGGCGGCGGCGATCGTGCTGTAGGCCAGCACCACGCCATGCCCGGCGATCGCGGCATCGAGCGCCAGATGCATGTTGTTGAAGCTGAGCCCGGTTGCCGCCGGGACATCCTTGACGCCGGCCGCTTTCAGCCACATCGGCCAGGTCGGCACCAGCGGATCGCGCTCGATCGCCTGGTCGTGGATCAGCGCGTGACGACGCAGATCGTCGGGGCTGCGCAGCGGCGGGCCGGCGGCGAGCAATTGCGGGCTGCAAGCCGGAAACACCTCGTTGGTGAACAGCAACTCGACCTCGAGCCCAGGGTAATGGCCGGTGCCGTAGCGGATCGCGATATCGAAATCGCCCTTGCTCAGATCGACGACGTCGTCGGTGGCCGAGATGCGCACATCGACCTCCGCGCAGATTTCCTGAAACCGGTGCAGCCGCAGCACCAGCCATTTGGCGGCGAAGGAGGGCGACGCGGTCACAGTCAGGGTGCCGGTATCGTTGTGCGCGCGCAGGCGCCCGACCGCGGACTGGATGCCGGCAAAGGCTTCCGACAGCCCCGGCAGCAAGATCCGTGCGGAAGGGGTCAGTGCGATCGACCGGCTCAGCCGATGAAACAGCTTGACCCCGAGATCCTGCTCCAGGGCGTGGATCTGATGGCTGATCGCGGCGGGCGTTACATTCAGCTCGTCGGCCGCCTTGCTGAAGCTAAGGTGACGGGCGACGGCCTCGAACGCCCGCAGCGCGCTCAAGGGCGGCAGATGGTTGTTCATCCCGGATGAGAAATTCTAAGGCGTGGCTGAAAAAGTCTCGTTTGCAGGCAGAAGCTGCAAGCGCCAGATAAGGCGCCGGCGGGTTCTTGGCAAGCACCCGCAGGCTTTAGGAGATTTCATATGACGGCGATCCAGTTGGAGGCACCGCGCAGGCGCGTCGCCCGGGCTGGGCATCGGTCCGCGCCGCAAGCCGCGGGCCACGTGTGGGCGAGGTTCCGCGAATGGCGCCGGCGCGCCCGCGACCGCGCCAGCCTCGCCGCGCTCGACGACCGGATGCTCGCCGATATCGGCATCACCCGCGCTGATGCCGAATACCTGAGCAACAAGCCGTTCTGGAGGGAATGATGCGTCTGGAGGGAATGATGCGGGGGAGCCATGCTGCGAGGCGCACCACCACCCGCCTGCTGCGCCGGACCTTCGGAACGTTGCTGCGCCCGGCGCCGGCCAATTCGCCGGCCCGGCGCAATCTTCCACCCGAATGGGCCAAATCTCTGGTTTACTGAGGCACGATCGCTCTGCAACCTGTCCAACCCAAGGAGGACCAAGCCGTGAGCAATTTCGACACGCTGCCCTATGTCGAGGCCGAACTGAACTATCTCGCCCCGATGGCCGAGCGGCCGCGCTATTACGCCTACGAAGTCGAACCCGGCGAGCACCGCTCGAACATGACGCACGAGCCGCACACCGTGCGCATCCGCGACCTGCGGCCGATCGCCTCGGAAGCGGCGCTCGACCGGCAGGGGTTCGCGCTCGTCGAGCACAAGACCGCGGTGCGGGATTTCTGGGACAATGACGAGGTCCGCCGCGTCTATTATCCAGAGGCGGAGCGCTTTATCGCCGATGTGACCGGCGCCAGCCGCGTCTTCATCTTCGACCATCTGCAGCGCCGCCGCGTGCCCGGCCTGACCGATCGGATGCCGGATGGCCCGCGCCAGCCGGCGACCCGCGTCCATGTCGACCACACCGCGCGCTCCGGCCCGCAGCGGGTGCGCGACCTGTTGCCCGACGATGCCGAGGAACTGCTGAAGGGCCGCGTCCAGGTGATCAATATGTGGCGGCCGATCCGCGGCCCGCTGCGCGATGCGCCGCTCGCGGTGTGCGATGCGCGCACCGTCGACCCCGTTGACCTGGTGCCGTCGGACCTCGTCTATCGCGAACGGGTCGGCGAGACCTATTCGGTCAAGTGGAACCCGGCGCACGAATGGTATTACGTACCCGAGATGCGGCGGGACGACGCGTTGCTGCTCAAGATCGCCGACACCAAGACCGACGGACGTGCCCGCTTCATGCCGCACACCTCGTTCACCGACCCGACCACCCCGCCCGATGCGTTCCCGCGCGAGAGCATCGAGCTGCGCACCCTCGTCTTCCACCCCGCGTAAGGCCCTGAACCCGCCCCGCCTCCTCTCCCAGCGGAGAGGGGGCGGCTTTCCTGCCGAGTTCGCCGCGTGCCGTCAGAAATGACGGTAGCCGGCGGCCTCGACCGGGACCGTTTGGCCCGCGGCGTCGACCAGCCGCACGCCCTCGCCGGCTTCGATCCGGCCGATCATCGTGATCGGCAGGCCCGACCGCGCAGACAGCGCGGCGACGGCGGGTGCCGCCTCGGCCGGCGCGGTGAACAGCAGTTCGTAATCGTCGCCTCCGGCGGCCAGGCGCGCTCGGACGTCGGGCTCGGCCGCGACGATAGCCTGCGCCGCCGCCGACAAGGGCAGCCGGTCGAGCTCGACGATGGCGGCGGCGCGCGAAGTCTCGCAGATATGCCCGAGATCGGCGAGGAGACCGTCGGAGACGTCGATCATCGCATGCGCGATCCGGCACAGCAGCGGGCCAAGCTCGACCCGCGGTTCGGGTATTTGGAAGCGGCCGATCAGGGCGGCGCGGTGCTCGGGCAGCAATTGCCGATAGGCGCCGCGCAGCACGCCGAGCCCCAAAAACGCATCCCCGATCGTGCCCGAGACCCAGATTCGGTCGCCGGGGTGCGCCCCGCTGCGCCGCACCTCCCGCCCCGCCGCAACCTCGCCGATCGCGGTCAGCGACAGGACTGCCGGTCCCGCCGTCGACACCGAATCGCCGCCCAGCAGGTCGACCCCGAAGCGGCGTTGGTCGGCCTCGAGCCCGGCGGCGAACCGGGCGACCCAATCGGCGCCGAGCGAAGCCGGCAGCGCCGTCGTCAGCAGGTAATGGAGCGGTCGCGCGCCCATCGCCGCGAGATCCGACAGATTGACCCGCAGCAATTTCCGGGCGACGAGGTCGGGCGGGTCTTCCGGCAGAAAATGAACGCCGGCGACGATCGCGTCCGCGGTCACGACGAGGCGATGCCCGGCCGGGCAGTCGACAAGCGCGGCGTCGTCGAGGAGGCCGAGCCCGCCCGGCCCGGCGAGCGGTGCAAAAAACCGTCGGATGCGTTCGAACTCGCCGACGGCTTCCGCAGTCATGGCAGCTACATTTCCGTCGCGCGCAGGGTACGGCCCAGCCGATCGAGCACCCCGTTGGCGAGCCCCGGCTCCTTGCCGGTGAAAAAGGCATAGGCGATGGCGGTATACTCGCTGATCGCAACGCGCGGCGGCACGTCCGGCCGGCGTGCCAGCTCGTAGGCGCCGGCGCGCAGGATCGCGCGCAACACCGCATCGAGCCGTGCCAGCGGCCAGTCCTCGACCAGGACCGCCGAGATATCGGCATCGAGCCGCTCCCGGTCCCCGGCGACGCCGCGGACGATATCGGCGAACAGCACCGGATCGGCCTCGCCCAGCCGGTCGCCGTCGATCTCCTGCCCGAAACGGTGGCGGGCGAATTCGCGTACGACCATTTCGGGTTCGGCCTCGGGGTTTGCTTCGAGCTGATAGAGCGCCTGGACGGCCGCCAGCCGGGCGATGCTGCGCCGCCGGCTGCCGCTGCGCTGCCGGGGTTCGCTTTCCGCCGGAATCGTCATCCGCCGGCCTGCGCCAGGCGCCGCTTCAGATCGACCATCGCCAGGCAGGCGCGCACCGCAGCTCCGCCATGGTCGCGGCGCTCGGGTGCGGCACGGGCCAGTGCCTGCGCCTCGTTCTCCACCGTCAGGATGCCGTTGCCGATGGCGAGCCCGTCGCGCACCGCCAGCTCCTGCAAGCCGCGGGCGCTTTCGGCGCAGATATGGTCGTAATGCGTCGTCTCGCCGCGGATCACGCAGCCGAGCGCGACAAACCCGTCGAACCGCTCGCTCGCCCGCGCGGCGAAAGCGAGCGCCGCCGGGATCTCGAACGCGCCGGGGACCGAGATGCTTTCATGGGTGGCGCCGGCCACGGCCAGCGCCTGCTCGGCGCCGCGCCGCAGCTCAGCGGCGATATGCGCGTAATAGGGCGCCTCGACGAGCAGGATATGGGGCGGTCTGGTCATGATGATTGCCGGAGCAGCCTGGCGACGTAGCGGGCGATCATATCGATTTCGAGGTTCATCTGTTGCCCCGGATGCGCCTCGCCGAAATTCGTGCAGGCGAGCGTGTGCGGGATGATGTTGACGCCGAAGCGACTGCCCGACACCTCGTTTACCGTCAGGCTCACCCCGTCGAGCACCACCGAGCCCTTCGACGCGATAAATGGCATCAGCTCCCCGGGCGCCTCGAAGACGAACCGGACCGACTCGGCCTCGGGCCGCCGCTCGACGATCCGCGCCAGCCCGTCGACATGCCCCGAGACGAGATGCCCGCCCAGCTCGTCGCCAATCCGCAGCGATTTTTCGAGGTTGATTCGCGTCCCCTCGACCCATGCGCCGATCGCCGTGCGCGCCAGGGTCTCGGCCGAAGCCTGCACCGTGAACGCCCCGGTCTCGATGGCGACGACCGTCAGGCAAGCGCCGGAGCAGGCGATCGACGCGCCGATCGCGATCGCCGCGGTATCGAACGCCGTCGCGATCGTCAGCTCGGTGAGCGCGCCGCCTCGCACCCGCCGCACCTGTCCGAGATCGGTGACGATGCCGGTAAACACGGCTTCACCCGCCCGGCACGACGCCGCGGCAGGACAGGGCGACCGCGACGAACGAACGCGCGCCGTCGGGCCGGCCGCACAGATAAGCGGCGCGCAGATATCGCTCGAGCCGGTCGCGCGCTGCGCCGTCGAGGGGCGCGACATAGGCGCCGAGCGCGCCTTCGCCGCTCGCATAGGGTTCCCAGTAATCGGCAAAATCGGCGAAATCCATGCGGATCGTCAGCGAGCGCTGGTCGATCTCGGTCAGACCGGCCTCGGCCCAGATCCGCGGCAATGCGCCGGGCGCGTAGATCGGCCGCCCCATGGTGCGGTCGCGCGCCTCTGCCGCGCGCTCGTCGAGCGCTGCCGCGGTATCCCAGAACATGCGATTGGCGACGGCGCCGCCGGGCGAATCCCAGAACGCGGCGGCGACCACCCCGCCCGGGCGGGTCACCCGCCGCATCTCGCCGACCGCCTGCTCCGGCCGCGGCACGACCGAGGGCAGCACCAGCATCGACACCGCCCGGTCGAAGCTCGCATCGGGAAAGCGCAGGGCCGCGCCGTCGCCGTGCTCGAGGCGGACGCGCGGGTCGCGGTTTCTCGCCTGCGCGGCGGCGAGGTAGATTTCGGAATGGTCGATCGCGGTCAGGCTCCCGATTGCCGCCGCCTGCGACAGCGCAAAGGTCAGGCTGCCGGTGCCGCAGCCCACCTCCAGCACATTCTCGCCGTCGGCGATGCCGGCGTGCTCGATGAAGAGCGGCGCCAGGCGCCGGCTCCAGCGACCCATCAGCCGCTCGTAATTGGCCGCGTCGCGCGCATTGAAGATCGACGGCATCGCTTAGTCGCCGATCTGTGTCTTCAGGAAGGCCGACAGCCGGTCCCAGGCCTGATTGGCGCAGGCGACGTCGTAGGCGGCGCTGCGCTCGTTGGCAAAAGCATGGGCGGCGTCGTAGCGATAGATCTCGTGGCTGATGCGGGTTGCGCTTCAGCGTCTGTTCGAGATCGTCGACCGCGGCCGGCGTGCACCAATCGTCCTGGTTGGCGAAATGCCCCTGGAACGGCACGCGGATCTTGGCCGGGTCGGCAAAATCCTTGGGCGGGATGCCGTAAAAGCACACCGCCGCGGTGACCTCGGGGATATGCACCGCGGCGGCGATGGTCAGGGCGCCGCCCATGCAAAAGCCCATGACCGCGACCTTGCCGTTCTGTCCCTTCAAATGATGCGCGGCACCGCGCAGATCCTGGTGCGTCGCACCGGGGAAGTCGAGACCGGCCATCAGATGATTGGCCTCGTCCGGTGTCGTGGTAACGCGGCCCTGGTAGAGATCGGGCGCCAGCGCGTTGTAGCCGGAGCGGGCGAACCGGTCGGCGACGCCGCAGATCTGGTCGTTGAGACCCCACCATTCCTGAATCACGACGACGCCCGGGCGCCCTTGCCCCGCCATCGCCAGATAGCCCTTGGTCACGCCGCTGTCCGGGCGCGCAACGTCGATCATCGAACCCATGCGGCACTCCTCCCTTCGAAAAGCAGTTCAGGCCGAGGCAAACGCCGGCATCACCTCCTGCGTGAACAGCTCGATCGAGCGCATCGCCTCATCATGGCTGATCGTGCCGAAGGCGAAGTCGCAGACATAATAGTTGACGCCGGTCGCCTCGATCTCGCGCGCGATGTAATCGCGCACTTGCGCCGGTGTGCCGGCGATCGCATCGCCATGTTTCTGCAATACGGCAAAATCCTCGGGCAATGCCGCTTCGAGCGGGAACGGCACGTTATACTTGTGCCACAGCAGCCCCATATGATGCCGCCACGCCGGATAGCCGCGCCGCGCGGTGTCGAGCGCCTCGGCCTCGGTGTCGGCGAGGATGATGTGGCGGTTGACGCCGAGCAAGGGCAGCTCCGCCTCCGATCGGCCGAGCTTTTCCCACTCGGCGCGGTAGCTGTCGGTGATCGCACGCACCTGCTCCGGGGGACGCCGGGTCACTGTGTTGGCGGCGTTCGCTGCCGCCCACGGGACGCTCGCCGGGTTGCCGAGGCCGTACCAGAGCTCAGGGTACGGCTTTTGCATCGGCTTCATCGCCATCGGCACATGGTCGAAATCATAGAATTCGCCGTGGAAGGTCAGCTCGTCCTCGGTCAGGCCGATGCGGATGGCCTCGAACGCCTCGCGGAACTGCGCCGCCCCTTTGGCGAAATCGATGCCGTAAAAGCCGACCTCGACCGGCGAGATGCCGCGCCCGACCCCGTACATGAATCGCCCGCCGCTCATCTGGTCGAGCATGCAGATCTCGTCGATCAGGCGCAGCGGGTGATAGAGCGGCAGCAGATAGACCATCGGGCCGAAGCGCAATTGCCGGGTGCGCTGGGCGACCGCCGACAGAAACACGCCGGGCGACGGCGCGTAACCGAGCGGGGTGTTGTGGTGCTCGGCCAGGTGATAGCCGTAAAAGCCGGCGCGGTCGTAGGCCTCGACCAGCTTGAGCCGATCCTCGAAGTGCCGCATCAGCGGCTGCCCGCTGTCGTCCAGATGGTCGAAGATCCCGAAACGCATGTCGCTCCCCTTTGCCTGCGGCGGCCATGACCGATTCGACGGCCTGCAGGATTGCTGCTCCTGATCGTCCGACTATAGCGCGATCCGTGCTATCATAATCGAGGACTCGATGCGATGCCGTGCGCCGCGTCTAATCCGGCCCGGTCTTTCCGCGCCGCTCGCGCGGGCCGGCGAAGGCGGTGACGACGCCGTGCAGGGTGCGCAATTCCTGCTCGGTGCAGTGCGCGCGCTGGAACAGGCTGCGCAGATTGCGCACCATGCTGGGCCGGCTCTCGGGATGGCGCAGAAACCCGTTCCTGACGAGCTCCTCTTCGAGGTGCTCGAAGAAATTCAGCAGCTCGTCCTTGGTCGCCGGCCGGCTCAATCCGGTGTGAAACGTCTCTTGCGGCGCATCAGCTGCGGCGGTGAACCACTCGTAGCCGACGATCAGCACCGCCTGGGCGAGGTTCAGAGACGAGAAGCCGGGGTTGAGCGGCACTGTCAGCACCGTGTCGGCCAGGGTCAGATCGTCGTTCAGGAGCCCGGTGCGCTCCGGCCCGAACAACACGCCGCAAGGCTCGTCCGCGGCCAGATGGGCGCGCATCTCGGCCGCCGCCCGGCGCGGCGTCACCTCGCGGCGGACCATGCCGCGGGGGCGGGCGGTCGCGGCATAGACATGGGCGAGGTCGGCAATCGCCGCCGGCACGCTCGGGTAGAGCCGCGCCCGGTCGAGCACCGCATCGGCGCCGCTCGCCGCAGCGATCGCCCTCTGCGACGGCCAGCCGTCGCGCGGCCGCACCAGCCGCAGATCGCCGAGCCCGCAATTCATCATCGCCCGCGCCGCGGTGCCGATATTCTCGCCGAGCTGCGGCTCGACCAGGATGATCGCCGGCCCCCCCGTCGCCGCACGGCGGCTGTGGTCGGTCCCGGCCATCTAACGCGAGGCGTCCTCGAGCACCATTCGAATCGCGTCCAGCCAATCCTCCCAGGCCGCAGGATCGGCGGGCCTGCCGTCCGGCATTGTCTGTATATCGCTGAGAACAGCCGCCAGTTCGCCCTTGCCTCCGACCCGTTCATAATATCGTTCCAGGAACCTGAACATCGCCTCGAAGGCTTGTTCTCCTGATAGTCCCTGGTTACTCACGGCTCGGTCCTTGTTTCTCTCCAGAGGGATAGTCCAGCAGAGAAGTCGAAAATTCGAGGACGCGAATTGATGCCGCCATTGATGATGCGATCATTCCTGATCTGAACCCAAATCTGGCTGCCATTCGGTATCGTCCGCGCTGCCCAGATTACACCAAACCGGTCCTCGCCGAGGCGATTAGACGGATTGGCGGCAACGCGCAGCAATAAGCGGCGATTGGCGGCTGTGTCGATTGGGAAATGGCCATCCGCGATCCGGAATATATGCCTTAATCTGCTTTCATCGATTGTGATGCGCGGCGTTCCGCGAAGCCGTGTCGGGAGCCGGGCGATCACCGCCCGGCCTGCTCTGCCAGCTGCACCGAGCCACGCAAGCATTTTCAAAGCGGCGATGATCGTGGCCGGCCATGCTCAGTCCTTGCGCCACCAAGTCGTCGGGCCGTCCGGCTTGTCTTCGAGGATGATGCCCTCGGCAGCGAGCTCGGCACGGATGCGGTCGGCTTCGGCGAAGCGGCGCCCGCGCCGTGCCTGCAGCGCGCTCGGCAATGCTGCTCGATCGATCAGCGGCCGTGTCTGGTGTCGGGCTGCCGCTGCAGCCAATTATCTGGCTCGATCGCTGAAGCAGCATCCAATCAGGCATCCGCTAATTCGAAGCACTTCCTGACGCGATGCGGCTTCATCTAGCTGATCTGAGAGCTAGGATGATCATACATAATCAGATCTTCTAGCAAGTGGATGCAGTCGAGAAATTGCGAGAGGGATATTCAAATCATCTTCAAGCGCGCTTCAACTATCGGCTTTGCGATATTTCTCGAAACCAAATCACGCGTTCGACTTCGCCGTCGCATGGGAACGGCCAGCGCTCGGTAGAAGCGATCCAGAGCTCTGTCGCGCTTGATGCAGGCGCTCCCCGGTCCAGTCGAGCGGGTCTCGGTAATGGGTGCCGAGCAGCGCCAGGCGGATCACTTCGCCCGGCGCCTTGGCGAGCGCGTCGCGCACGGTGACGAAATTGCCTTCCGACTTCGCCATCTTGGCGCCGTCGACGGTCAGCATGCCGTTATGCAGCCAGTAGCGCGCAAAGGGGTGGCCGTCATGGGCGCAGACGCTCTGCGCGATCTCGTTTTCGTGGTGCGGAAAGATCAGGTCGAGGCCGCCGCCGTGGATGTCGAAAGTCTCGCCCAGGGTGTCCTCGCTCATCGCCGAGCATTCGATGTGCCAGCCCGGCCGGCCGCGGCCCCACGGGCTCGGCCAGCCCGGCTGGTCGGGGCTCGACGGCTTCCACAGCACGAAGTCGCCGGGATCCTCCTTGTAGGGCGCCACCTCGACCCGCGCGCCGGCGATCATGTCGGCGCGGCTGCGCCGCGACAGCGCGCCATACTCGGCATAGGAGGCGACGCGGAACAGCACATGGCCCTCGGCCGCATAGGCGTGGCCCGAACCGATCAGCCGCTCGATCATCGCGGTCATCTGCGGGATGTATTCGGTCGCGCGCGGCTCGATGTCGGGCGAGCAGATTGCCGAGCGCCGCCATGTCCTCGTGAAAGATCGCGGTCGTGCGCCGGGTCAAGGCGTCGATCGCCTCGCCATTGTCGCGGGCGGCGGCGATGATCTTGTCCTCGACATCGGTGATGTTGCGGACATAGCGCACGTGCTCGGTGCCGTATTCGTGGCGCAGCACCCGGTAAAGCAGGTCGAACGCGACCACCGCGCGGGCATTGCCGAGATGGGCGAAGTCGTAGACCGTGGGGCCGCAGACATACATGCGGACGTTATTCCGATCGAGCGGCTCGAACCCTCCTTGCGGCGGGTCAGCGAATTATAGAGAGTGAGCGGCATGGCAAGGGCGTTAGCAGATTGCGCCGCGTCGGTCCATGCGGTCGCGGGCGCCGCGGCGAGGAGGAAGCAATGAAGTTCGGCATCTTTTATGAGCTGCAATTGCCCCGTCCCTGGGTGCCGGGCGGCGAGTTGAAGCTCTATCACGACGCGCTCGACCAGCTCGAATTGGCCGACCGGCTCGGCTACGACTATGCCTGGGAGGTCGAGCACCATTTCCTCGAGGAATATTCGCACTCGCCGGCACCCGAGGTGTTTCTCGGCGCAGCGAGCCAGCGCACCAAAAACATCCGGCTCGCGCACGGCATCATGCAATTGACGACGAGCCCGCCGGCGCGGGTGGCCGAGCGGATCGCGGCACTCGACCTGGTCAGCCGCGGCCGCGTCGAATTCGGCATGGGCGAGAGCGCCAGCAGCACCGAGCTCGAACCGTTCGGCCGCGCCTTCGCGGAAAAGCGCGCGGTGTGGGAAGACGCGGTGCGCGCGATCATCCCGATGTTCAAGGATGGCGGCTGCGAATATCATGGGGCGTATTTCGATTTCCCGCTGCGCAATGTCGTCCCCAAGCCGGTGCAGAAGCCGCACCCGCCCTTGTGGTGCGCCTGCTCGCAATTGGAGACGATCGAGATGGCCGGGCGCCGCGGCCTGGGCGCGCTCGCCTTCCAGTTCTTGAGCGCCGAGGCGGCGCATGCCTGGGTGCACGCGTATTACAACGCCTTCACCAAGCGCCAGGAAAAGCTCGCCGACTACGTGACCAACCCGAATCTGGCATTGACCAGCTATTTCATGTGCGCCGAGACCGACGCGGAGGCGCGCCGCCGCGCCGACGGCATCCCGTTCTTCCAGTTCGCCTTGCGCTTTTACGGCCTCAGCCCGACCCGCGAGCGGCCGAAGCCCGGCGAGGTCAATTTGTGGGACGAGTACGAAAAGTGGAAGCGCGCCAACCCCGAAGGCCTCGCCCGCGCCTTGTCCGGCGGGCTGATCGGCTCGCCCGAGACGATCCGGCGCAAGCTCCGCCGCTTCGAGACCTCGCATATCGACCAGGTCATCTTCCTGAACCAGGCCGGCAAGAACACGCACGAGCATATCTGCGAGAGCCTCAAATTGTTCGCCCGCGAGGTCATGCCCGAATTCCACGACCACGAACCCGAGCAACAGGCCTGGAAGCAGCAGGTCTTGAACCGCGAGATCGAATTGGAGGAAATCGACACCGCCCCCTACCGCGACCGCTACGGCCCCAACTCGGTGCAGGTCGCCCGCCCGCAGGCGGCGGAATAGGCACGGGCGGCGCCCCACCAGCTCCGCCGCCGGCATCATCGCTCGAGCAGATTTGGCGGCGCCACCGGCTGAAAACCCAGGAACCCTGATTCAGCTGCCGGAAATGTCGGCTATGTGGGATTGCGAGCATCCGACAGTGGCCCAGCGGTCGATGTAAACGTGTCCAACGTACCTTATCGGACATTGCATTACCCATGAATACCCCGAACCAACTAAGTGAAATAGTAGACGACTACATGCGGCATGCTCATGCCGATTATGTCGGTCTGTGGCAAATCGCCAGCAGGATACGAGAAGATCTTGGACTTGCCAACGGCGGAGAAGTCCGGCAACAGACGCTGATCGTAGTGAGCCGACTTGTTGAACATGGTCTTCGGCCGGGAGATTATGTTAGAACAGGATTTCATTTGTGGAATGGAAACAATATCGAGGCGATCACCACCCGGATCGAAAAAGAATGGGATGCCGAGCACGGCGATCCCACCACACTGGCGAATCCCATCTGTTGGTTCGCGCCGCGCCCAAAGTGAGGCCATCATCGGCCGGCTAGCGTCTTGCGGCACCGCTGCGCCAGGCGCAGTCGGCCGCCGCCATCGCCACCCTGCGCCAGATCGATCCGAAGAACCTCGACCTGGTGTACTTTGCCAACCCGGGCGCGGCGCCGAGCCAGGAAGCGCTCGACCGCCTCAACACCGCGGTCGAAGCGGCAGCGATCAAGCGGGTCACCGACAAAGTCATGCCGTACGGCATACCAATCGGCAAGGCGGGAAGGGGTCTCGATGTTCGAGAGCTGCCGGGAGGTCTCGAAGCAGCCGCAGATCTGTTTAGTTACATGCGCGTCGGCGGCACCCCGAGCAGGTCGGGCCCTGCACCGAGGAAGGGCTGTTTCTCGGCCGCATCGCGCTGGTCGAGCGCCGTGCGCAGGGCTATGTCGTGCGCCCATCGGCCGATCTCGAAAGACTGCTGGCGCGGGCCCTTGGGCCGCGGTCACGCTCCACCGGGTGATGCCCGGTTTCCGGGCCGTCGCCGTGGCGTTGGGCGAGCGCAATCTTTGTCCGGCGCCGATTGCCGCCGTCCAGCTGCGCCTGCCCGACCTGCCCGACGACATCGCGCGGGGCAGCCTTGAGGCCGAGGACCGGCTGATCAAGAGCGCGCGCAGCGACGACCGCCTCGCCCGCGCCGGTTGGGACCCGACGCGTTGCCGATTTCGTCATGCCGATGGGCCATCCAACTCGGCGTAGCCGGTGGCGGACACGATATTAGAGTAGTCGAAGGCGGAGCGACCGCCGCGCTCAGAGTGTTCGATTATCAGCGCCGCGGCATCAGCGCCGCCGCGACCGGCAGGGACACGGCGTGAGGCGCGAAGCGGGCGCCCATCGCCAGCACCTTGTTGTGCAGGCCGGCGATGACGACGCGGCGCCCGGCTTTGAGCCCGCTGTAGCCGATGCGGGCGACGGCGGCGGCGCTCATCATCGCGCGCATGACGCCGTGCCCGGTCCCGGCGACCTCGAAAAAGTTGGTCGCGGTCGCGCCGGGACACAATGTCGTCACGGTGACGCCGGTGCCCCGCAACTCCTGCGCGATCGCCTCGCCAAAGCTCAGCACATAGGCCTTGGTCGCGAAATAGACCGCCATGCCCGGCCCCGGCAGAAAGCCGGCGGTCGACGCCACCAGCATGATCCTGCCGCGGCGGCGCGCCACCATTCCCGGCAGCAACAGCCGGGTCAGCTCGGTCAGGGCCACGATGTTGACGTGCAGCATCTCGCCGATCCGCGCCGGGTCCATATCGCCGAACCGGCCGGCGCCGCCGAGTCCGGCATTGTTGACCAGCGTTTCGACGACGAGCCCGCGCGCCGCGATCGCATCCGCCAATTCCGCCGCCGCGCCCGGCCGGCTGAGATCGGCGGCGATGACGACCGCACCGGCGCCGGTCGCCGCCAGCTCCGTCGCCAGCGCCTGCATCGGCGCCGTGCTGCGCGCGGCCAGTATCAAATCATGGCCGTCCCGCGCCAGCTCACGCGCGAGCTCGGCGCCAATCCCGCTCGACGCGCCGGTGACCAGAGCGACGGGGCGGTTGCTGTCAGCCATCGCTGCTCCCCTTTGACTGGGCGCCGATTGTCCGCGCCGCCAGGAATAGTATGGTGACGCTCTCGATGATCGTCGCGGGTCGGCATGTTCATTGTCGCGCAATTTCCGCTTTCGGATCTCCGTTCGCTCCCTCCTGGCGAACGCGGCCGGCTCGATGTTCCCGACTGGAATGCCGACGAAATCGGCGACGTCTTCGTGCGCGGATTTGGTGCCATGGCCGAGCGCAATTCGGGCGGCATCACCGGGCTCGTCGGCGAGCGCGCTTTTGCCGATTTCAACCGCGCCGCCCGCTTTGCCGCCCCGATCCTCTATCGCCAACCGGATTGGCCGCGCGCCTTGCAAGTCAAGCCTTGGTTTCGCCGCTTCTATTTCGACGGGACGATCTCGGGTCGATTCGAGTTCGGCTTCTTGGTCGCCGATGTCGACGAGTACGCGGTCTTCACCGAAGGCACCCGCAACGGTTACGACATCGCCGCCGTGGCGCGAGCCGTCGCTGCGGTTGCGCTGGTCATCCGCGGGGTCGATGTGCCGCCGGCCACGCTGACGCTGGCGACTGCCGGCGACGCGCTTGCCGCCGCCTATGTCGCGGCGACGACGCAAAGAAGGGCGCTGATGGAATACCCGCTCGGCGAAACGCTCGCCAGCCATGTCGCGGTCGGTCCACCCATCGTTTATGTGCGGGTATCCGATGACCGGCCGGTGCTCGCCGGCCGAGCCAGCCGGCAAATCGACCTTGGCGAGGAGGGCACGCTTTACATCGCCAGCACCGCGGCCGGCGCGCGGCGCCTTCAGATCGTGGCCCAGACATCACTATCCGGCGCACTCTTTGAAACCGGAACGGAGCGGACGATTCGAGTTCTGTTCTCGCATTTGAATTCGTTTATTTTCTCAGCCTCGCGCTTGGCGCGGCTCGATCCGACCGCGAGCGGCGTCGTCGGTCGAGACCGGCTCGCGGAATTCGCGCGGCGCCTGCTTTCACGTCTCGAAGGCTTCGCGCCAACCGGCCCGGAGGATGACAGCGACGACGAGTTCACCGCTGGGGTCAGGGTATTCGCCCGAGCTTATGCCGGCCGCTTCGACAATCTGACTGCCGAGCTCGATGGTTTTGTCGCCGAGATGCGCAAGCCGACACGCAGGCAACGGGCGCTCGGCTATGTCAAGGACCTGCTCGACATCATCGTCGGCAAGATTTTCGAGGCAGGCATCCGGGTCATGATAAAGCCCGAAGGCTGATCCCTCGGGCTTTATCGGCAGCGGGGCGGCGCCGAACACCTCTCCCCCTATCTCATCCAAGCATTCTACCGGCTTGGCCGGGTCAGATCAATCGGCGCCGATCGGCGGCTATGCTGCCGCCCTTGATCACCAAAGCGATGTGCGCCGGGTCCTGCAACAGGGTCACGTCGGCGAGCGGATCGCCGGCGACGACGACCAGGTCGGCAAGCTTGCCCTTTTCGAGCGTGCCGAGGTCGCGCTCGCGCCCGATGCATTCGGCGGCCCAGCCGGTGGCCGCGCGCAGGGCCTGGAGCGGCGTCATCCCGGCCCGGACGAGGCAGGCGATCTCGATCGCGTTCGCCGGATGGCCATGCCCGCCGGCATCGGTTCCGGCGGCGATCCTGACCCCGGCCGCGAGCGCCCGGCGCAGGCTCGCCGCGTGATGCTCTTCGAGATGCCGGGCGCGCTCGCGGATATGCGGCAGCGCCGATTTGCGGTGGTAGTCGTAAACCGCGAAGGTCGGCACGAAAAAGATGCCGCGCCGCGCCATCATGTCGAGCAGCTCCGGCGCCTCGTCCAGATAGCAGCCGTGGTCGATCAAATCGACGCCGGCCTCGATGGCGATGCGCAGGCCGCGCCCGCCCAGCGCGTGGCACATGACGCGGCGATCGAGCGCATGCGCCTCCTCGACCAGCGCCTGCATCTCGTCGAGGTTGAAGGCGCCGTCGCTCGGCCCGTGCTCCGGCCGCGAGCTGGCGCCACCCGTCGTCGCGCATTTGATCACGTCGGCCCCGGCCCGCACGACCCGGCGGACCACCGGGCGGATATCGGCGAGCGTGTTGACGACGCCGTCGGGCAACAGCGGGTCGTTCGGCACGCAGCACGAAAATCCGGACGGGCTGACCCGGTCGCCGATGCCGCCGATCGGCGAGATGATGACGAGCGACACGACCAGCCTCGGTCCCGCGATCAGCCCCTCGTCGATCGCCCGCTTGAACCCGGCATCGAGCCCGGCGGCGTCGCGTACCGTCGTGTAGCCGGCGGCGAGGGTCTGCTGCAGGACCTTTGCGGTGCGCAATGTCCGCGTGCTCTGCGGCTCGTCGATCCCCCAGCGCCGCGCCAGATCGTAGCCGTGCATCGCCAGGTGGTCGTGGCAGTCGATCAGCCCGGGCAAAATCGTCATGCCGGTGACATCGATGATTTCGGCATCGTCCGGCCAGCCGCCGCCAGCGCCGCCGCCGATCGCCTCGATCTTCTGATCGCGGATGACGATCGTCGCATTGCCCGCGGGGCCGGCCCCGGTCCCGTCGATCAGCCTTCCCCCCTTGAGCACCAGCATCGCCATTCTCCCTTCGCGCCAAGCCATTCTCGCTTTGCACCAAGTAAGCCCAACGGCGATCGGCCGTGCAACCTGCCCGCACCCGCCCTCCCGGAGAACCGGGTGAACCGGCCTACGCCATTCCGCTGATCAGGGCTTCGCGCCGGCCGCGGTCCCGGCCGGCGAGCATACGCTGGTTTTTTTGCGGCTTGGACGGCGGGGTCAGCGGCCGCGGAAATGTTTGTAGAAATCGACGACATCGGGGCTTTGCTGAAACCCGAGATAGATGCTGAGATCGCTCGGCCTGCGGCCGGCGAGCGCGATCGTCTCCTCGATATGGTCGGTGACGCCGGCGCGGATCTGGTTGGGCTCGAAAGCGATGCGGTCCGTGAACGGCTTCTTGCTGAGGACCGATTGGTCCGGGCCGGTCACTGCCACGAAATAGGTGAGATCGACGCTGCTGCCTTTTGCCGCGGGGCCGCGCTGGCCGATCACGATGACGTCGAGGTCGATCCGCAGCGCGTCGCCGACGACGTCGCATTTGCGGTCAACCTCGCTCAGCAGCCCGAAAAATGCGACGTTTTCCGGGCGGCGCTCTACCGCGGGGCCGAAGACCGCGGTGTTGGCGAGCGGCCGCAGGATGACCGCGCTCGGGCACGTTTCAGCCGGCGGCGGCGAGGCGGAAGACGAAAACCAGCCGCAGCCGGAAAGCGCGAGGAGGCCGAGAAGCACCGCGAATTGCGCGGCCCGCGCCGGGCTCACAGGCTGCTGTGCGTACCATCGCAGAACGGCTTGCCGCCGGTCTGCTTGCAGCCGCACAGCCAGACTTCCTCGGTCGCCTCGGCGGTGAACGGCACCGGAATCAGCCCGGTGCCCTTGTGCGAGCCGTCGCAGAACGGCTGATTGACGCTGCGGCCGCAGGCGCACCAGAAATACCTCTTGCCGGCTTCAACGGTGATGCCGTAGGGCTCTTTCTGCGCTGGAATTGGCTCGGTCATTCTTTTCTTTCCCTGCCGTTGCCGCTGTCCGCGCGCCGTGGCGGCGGTCTGGCGGCGCACTCTATGCGAGCCGCATCCGGCGCACAAGCCGGGCCAAAAGCGGGAGGGCAGCAACAGCGATGGCCGTCTACACCGATGTCGCCGATGACGAACTGCGGGCTTTTGCAACGCTCTACGACATCGGCGAGGTGCTGTCGTGCAAGGGCATTGCCGAGGGGGTCGAAAACTCGAATTTCCTGGTGACGACCGAGCGCGGCAATTTCATCCTGACGCTCTACGAAAAACGGGTAATGCCCGCGGATCTGCCGTTCTTCATCGCGCTGATGGAGCATCTTGCGCGCCATGGCGTCGCCTGCCCGACGCCGGTCAAGGCGCGGGACGGCGTCGCCCTGCGCCAGCTGTGCGGCCGGCCGGCGGCGATGGTGACCTTTCTGGCCGGGATGTGGCCGCGCCGCATCCAGCCGTTCCATTGCGCCGGCGTCGGGCGGGCGCTCGCCGCGCTGCATTGCGCCGGCGCCGGGTTCGGGATGACCCGCGCCAACGATCTTTCGGTCGCCGGCTGGCGACGGCTCTTTAAATCCTGCCGGGCTCGAGCGGCCGAGATCCAGCCGGGGCTCGCCGAGGAGATCGGCGCCGAGCTCGCATTCTGCGAAAGTGCGTGGCCCCGCGATCTCCCGACCGGGGTGATCCACGCCGATTTGTTTCCGGACAACGTATTTTTCCTCGACCGCGAGGTGTCCGGCCTGATCGACTTTTATTTCGCCTGCACCGATTTTTTCGCCTACGACTTGGCGATCTGCCTGAACGCCTGGTGCTTCGAGGCCGATGGCAGCCTCAACGTGACCAAGGCGCGCCTGCTGCTCGACGGCTACCGCCGGGGACGCCAGCTGTCACCGGCGGAACTCGCGGCGCTGCCGCTGTTGGCCCGCGGCGCCGCGCTGCGTTTCCTGCTGACCCGGCTGTTCGACTGGCTCAACCAACCGGTGGGGGCGCTGGTCCGGCCGAAGGACCCGCTCGAATATTTGCGCAGGCTGCGATTTCACCGCGGCGTCGCCGATCTCGGCGGGTACGGCCTCGATGTCTGAGCCGCCCCCTTCTGAGATCGGGGCGCCTGAGATCGGGGAGCCCGAGCCGGACGCGGTCGAGATCTTCACCGACGGCGCCTGCCGCGGCAACCCCGGCCCGGGCGGTTGGGGTGCGATTTTGCGCTATCGCGGAACCGAAAGGGAGTTGAACGGCTTCGAGCCGGCCACCACCAACAACCGCATGGAGATGATGGCGGCGATCTCAGGGCTGGAGACCTTGAAGCGCCCCTGCCGGGTGCGGCTCTACAGCGACAGCCAGTATCTGCGCGACGGCATTACCAAATGGATCCACGGCTGGAAACAGCGCGGCTGGCGCACCGCCGACAAAAAGCCGGTCAAGAACGTCGATCTGTGGCAGCGGCTCGATGCGGCCGCGGCGGTACATCAGGTCGCCTGGATATGGGTGCGCGGCCATGCCGGCCATCCCGAGAACGAACGCGCCGACGCGCTTGCCCGCGCCGGCATCGCTGCGGGGAGCCGGAGTGCAGCCCGGTAAGTAAGCTTGCAGAAAGTTATGGACATTGTGCGGCGCAGTGCCCGACACTGGGTGGGCGGGATCGAGCTGTCCCGCATGCGCGCGCGGCGCGAGGGGACAGGGTTGGGGGAACGGGAACGGTGGTGCCATCGAGCCGCAATTTTCTGTTTCTGCAAGGTTTGGCATCCTGGTTTTTCGAGCGTCTCGGGCAGAGCCTCGCGGCGCATGGTCATACTGTCCGCCGGATCAATTTCAACGGCGGCGACCGGGCGTTCTGGCGGCTCCCGGGAGCGACCGATTTTTGCGGCAGGGCGGAAGACTGGCCGGCGTTTCTCGACCGGCTGATAGTCGATGAGGGGATCGGCGACATCATTCTGTTCGGCGATTGCCGGCCGCTGCACCGCGCCGCGATCGGGGTCGCGCGCACCCGCGGGGTAAAGATTCACGTGGTCGAGGAGGGCTATCTGAGGCCCGACTGGATCACCTTCGAGGAGGGCGGGGTCAACGGCTATTCGGGCCTGCCGAGCGATCCTTCGTGGTATCGCGAGGAGGCGCGCGGGCTGCCCGACTGGCAGGAGCCGCCGCCGGTGCCCGGGCGCTTTCGCCGGCGCGCCTGGGAGGATGTCCGTTATACGCTGTCGGTGATGGCCGCGGCGCGGCGGTTTCCGCATTACGCGACCCACCGTCCCTATCACCCGCTTATCGAATATGCCGGCTGGCTGCGCCGGCTGGCGCTGGCGCGCGGCGCCGAGCGGAGCGCGATGGCGGCGGTTGCCGATATCCGCCGATGTCCCGGCCCCGTCTTCTTCTTTCCGCTGCAGCTCGATTGCGACTCTCAGATCCGAGTGCATTCGTCCTATCGCGCGATGTACCCGGCGATCGAGCACGTCCTGACCTCGTTTGCCCAACATGCGCCGGCCGCGGCGCGCCTCGTGGTCAAGCTTCATCCGTTCGACAGCGGGTTGTGCGATTGGGCAGCAATGACCAGCCATCTCGCTGCCGCCCACGGCATTGCCGGACGCGTGATCATTGTCGACGGCGGCGAGCCGGTGGAAATCCTGCGGATGTCGCGTGGCGTCGTCACGGTCAACAGCACCGTCGGCAGCCTGGCGCTGCGCCGAGGGTTGCCGGTGATCGCCCTCGGCAAGGCGGTTTACGATCTGCCCGGACTGACCTTCCAAGGCCCGCTCGACGATTTCTGGAACGAGGCCGCACCGCCCGATGCAGCCCTGTTCGACGCCTTCCGCCGGGTGCTCGCCGCCCGCGTTCTGATCCCCGGGTCGTTCTTCAACGACACCGGCCTGCGCCTCGCGGTCGACGCGGCGGTCGATCGGCTCGAAGCCGCCCTCCGTCCGGCCCGCACCCGCGCCGTGATGCCGCCTGCCGCGGCGATCTCGGCGCCGATCGCTGCGGCCGCGAAAATCGCCTCCGGCTAACAGGATTTCCAGGCCCGCACGCCGTGGATATCCTGCCCGCCTCACGGCTTTCTGGAGAAGTGCAATGGGACTGACTCTGGACGAAGCCAACCGCGTCATTCGGGGCGCCTTGGCAAAAGCACAGGAACTCAATATCCGGATCAGTGCCGCGGTCTGCGACGGCGGCGCCCGGCTGATCGCGTTTCAGCGCATGGACCACGCCATCTGGGCGAGCGTCTACGCCAGCCAGGGCAAGGCCGTCGCCTCCGCCGCCTTCGGCCGCCCGAGCGGCGAGATGGCGGCGCGCGCCGACCAGCCGACCCCGCGCGGCGTTGCTATCGCAGAGGGTGGTCACATGATCATGGGCCAGGGCGCCGTTCCGATCCTCCGCAATGGCGTCGTCGAGGGCGCCTGCGGTGTCAGCGGCGGCACAGCGCAGGAGGACGAAGATTGCGCCCGCGCCGGCGCGGCACAATTGTAGCGACCCTGCGGCAGTTGGCCGAGCCCTGCGACATTCGAGCGC
Organism: uncultured Alphaproteobacteria bacterium; assembly: GCA_963814865.1. Lineage (GTDB taxonomy): Bacteria > Pseudomonadota > Alphaproteobacteria > ATCC43930 > CGMCC-115725 > AP-15. The sequence continues at coordinate 1,030,673 of CAWFEN010000014.1, forward strand.
CGGTTCTTCGCTCCAGGCATCGGCGCTAACGGTATTCGTCGCCGCAATCGCCGATCGCCTGCATCAGGTCGCGCGATTTCGCAAGGACCGTCTCGATGCGCGCGAGGTCGTCGGGGCCGAGCGCGAATCCGAACACGCGGGCGTTGTCGGCGAGGTGCCGGGCGATGCCGAGCCGCGCGCCGATGATGACGCCGGCGACCGCCGGACAGTCGAGAACGTAGCGGGTGCCGACATTGGCGATGCTGACGCGATGCTTGTCGGCGATCTGCTTCAGCAACGCGAGCAGCTCCTGGAACAGAGTCCAGCCGCCCCAGGCGTCGATCATGTTCTTGTATTTCTGCAGCGAGGCGGTGTCGAGTTCCGACCGGCGCGGCTCCGGATGGCCCAGATATTTTTCCGACAGCAGCCCGCCGAGCAGGGTGCCGTAAGTCAGGATCGCGATCCCGTGGTCGCGGCAGAACGGCGCCATCCGGATTTCCGGCCGGCGGTCGACCAGCGAATACTGCACCTGGTTCGAGACGATGCGGATACCGCGATCGGTGATGACGCGCAGGCGCTCGGTGTCGAAATTGGTCAGCGCCAGGTGGCGGATCTTGCCTTCGTGCCGCAAATCCGCGAGGTGTCCGAGCGCGTCGAGATAGCCCGTGTCGCCGTAGTCCCACCAGTGGAATTGCAACAGGTCGAGACAGTCGACACCCATTCGCCTGAGCGAAATCCCGATCGCATCCTCGACGACGCGCCTCGTCATCCGCCCGGGATGCGGCACCCATTTGGTGAAGGCCTGGATCTCCGAAAGCCGCTCCGCGCCGCTGCGTGCGGCGAACTGTCGCCGAAAGCTCGCCGATCAAATCCTCGGCCGGGCCGTAATGGTCCGCGAGGTCCCAGGTGGTAAACCCGGCATCATGATAGGCGAGCATCTCGTCGACGGCGCGTTTGGGGTCGATGGAGCCGTGGGCGCCGGAGACCTGCCACATCCCGTTCAGGATGCGGCAGATCGTCAGATCGTCGGTGAATTGGCAGCGGCTCGATGCAGGCAATATCATCGTTCGTCTCCGCGAGGCCCGGCGGAACCGGCCGCCGCATGGCACCGGCGGCCGAGGGGGAACCGTTCCGCAACGGCCCGGATCTTAGCGCGGCCGGATCGCGACGCGGCGGAAAAGGATGCCTCGGTCGTTTTGAGGGTCCGGCGGGGGCGGTCGAACTTCGTTGCCTCGCTGTCCCAAAGCAGCGGACAATCGTGCCGGAACCCAGTCAGCAGGCAAAACCAGGAGACAAAGATGCCCGACACCAATCCAGACAGCTCGGTTCTTCGCACCGCGGCGGCTGTTCCGGCAACGAGCCCGGTTGTCCCGGCCCCGCCTCCGGCCGTCGCGCCGGCGCTGCCGCCCGTCCATGCCGTCGATCTGATGACGCCGGAAGGATCGGCGGTGTTCGGCGCACAATGGAAGACGCTGGAGGCCAAGATCGTCGAGGTCCCGCCGATACCGGACGCCATGCCCGAATACAAGACGACCTACGACGTCCGGCCGCATGCCGGCGAGAACGGCTTCGACGATTCGTCCTGGCCGGTGATCGGCGCCGACGAGCTGGGGGCGAAACGCGGCGGCGGCAAGGTCTCGTTCCTGTGGTTCCGGGCGAGCCTTGCGATCCCGGCAAAAATCGGCAACTTCGACACTTCGGGTGCAAAGGCGGTGCTGACCGTGAATGTCGACGATTATGCCGAAATCTGGGTCAACGGCCAGCTGCCGCGGGCCGCCGGCAGACCCAGCCCGGCCACGATCCAGGGCTTCAACATGCCGAACCGCCTGGTGCTCGCCGACGCGGTCCGGCCGGGCGACAGGTTCCAGCTCGCGGTCTTTGGCATCAACGGCCCGATTTCGGCGGCGCCGCCCAATACCGTCTGGTTCCGCGAAGCCAAGGTCGAATTCTATCGTTGATCAGCGAGAGCGGCGGCCCGCTTTGGGCAGCCTTGTCCTCGGGGGCGACGACGCCGTGAGCGGCCCCCTTTCGTTCCGCCGGTGAAGCGAAACCCCTGCCGGATGCGTTGACCCGGCATGCACGGGACAACGGCAATCATCGAGACCGACATTCCGGCGCGGCTCGACCGGTTGCCGTGGACCCGGTTTCACACCCTCGTGGTGGCGGCGCTCGGTGTCACCTGGATCCTTGACGGGCTCGAAGTCACCTTGGCCGGCTCCGTCGCCGGCGCGTTGCAGGAGAGCCCGATCCTGCATTTCTCGGCGGCCGAGATCGGAGCCGTCGGCAGTGCCTACCTCGCGGGCGCCGTTTCGGGCGCAGTGCTGTTCGGCTACCTGACCGACCGGTTCGGGCGCAGAAGGCTGTTCTTCGTAACCCTCGGGCTCTACCTGACAGCGACCGCGGCGACCGCGTGCTCGTGGGATTTCGCGAGCTTCGCGGTGTTTCGATTTGTCACCGGCGCCGGCATCGGCGGCGAATACACGGCGATCAACTCGGCGATCCAGGAATTGGTTCCGGCGCGCTTCCGCGGCCGTACCGATCTGGCGATCAACGGCAGCTTTTGGATCGGCGCGGCACTCGGCGCCGGCGGCGCCGTCGTCTTTTTGCAGCCCGGGCGGCTGCCGCCGGATTGGGGCTGGCGCGCCGGCTTCGGGATCGGCGCGGTGCTCGGCCTCGGGATCCTGTTGCTGCGCCGCTCGATCCCCGAAAGCCCGCGCTGGTTGATGCTGCACGCCCGGCTCGCCGAGGCCGAGGCCGTCGTCCAGGCAATCGAGCGTCGGGTGACGGGCGATGCGAAGGCGGCGGCGCCGCCGGCCGGACGAATTCGGCTTGCCGCGACCGCCCGCACGCCGGTTGCGCGGATGGTGTCAGCGATCTTGCGCGACTATCCGCAGCGAGCCGTTCTCGGCCTCGTGCTGATGGCGGCACAGGCATTTTTCTACAACGCGATCTTCTTTTCCTACGCGCTGGTCCTGACCCGGTTCTACGCGGTCCCTGCGGCGTCGGTCGGCTGGTACATCCTGCCCTTCGCGCTCGGCAATTTCATCGGTCCCGTGGTCCTGGGACCGCTCTTCGACACGCTCGGGCGCAAGCCGATGATCGCCTCCACCTATGCGCTCTCGGGTGTGATGCTCGCCGTCGTCGGCTGGCTCTTCCGCCAGGGCCAGCTCGACGCCACCCAACTCACCCTTTGCTGGAGCGGCATCTTCTTCTTCGCTTCGGCGGCGGCGAGTGCGGCCTATCTGACCGTCAGCGAAAGCTTTCCGCTCGAAGCCAGGGCACTCGCGATCGCTTTGTTCTACGCGCTCGGGACGGCGGCGGGCGGCATCGTCGCGCCCTGGCTCTTCGGCATGCTGGTGGGCTCGGGCGAGCGCGCTGCGGTTTTCGCCGGCTATCTCGTCGGCGCGGGCCTGATGGCGGCGGCTGCACTGACCGAACTCGCGATCGGCATCAAGGCCGAACGGCAACCTCTGGAGAGCGTGGCACGACCGCTCTCCAGCCGCTCCGATTAGGCCGGCTCCCCGCCGCACCGATCGGGCGGCGGCCGTCGTCGCGCCGCGCTGTCTTCGGGCACCCCGACGAAGATCGTCGGCGAAGATCGTCGGGACCCAGGGGTGGCGGACGGCCCTCGCGCCGTTCCTTGAGCCGCCGTTCGATTTCGGTCGGCGGAGGTTCGGCGCGGCGCGGCGGCGGGCGTTGCGAGGCGGCGGCCTCTGCGCCCTCTCGGCGCAGTTCTTCGATGCACGAGCGGATCGTCGCGAAATCGTCGGCAGCGCGGGGCCGCGTCACCCCCGCGCAGGTGTTTTGTCTCGGAAGATTGGCGTGACGGTGTAGGGTTGTGGCAAGCTGTCGAGTGGTTGTCGCAGCAACGGCGGATGCGGCACCGCCGGCGCAGATCACCCTTGATCTCGACGCCACCGAGACCCGCTGCACGGGCATCAGGAAGAGCGTTTCTTCCACGGCTATTACGACAACTACGGCTATCTGCCGCTCTGCGTGTTCTGCGGCGGGCATCTCTTGGCCGCCAAATTGCGCCCGGCCAACCTCGACGCCAGCGCCGGCAGCGTCGCGGAAGTGGCCCGGATCATCGCCCAGATCCGCCGCCGCTGGCCCCGAGCGCGCATTCTGCTGCGCGCCGCTTCGGGCTTTGCCCGCGAGGCGCTGATGGCGTGGTGCGAGACCAACGGCGTCGATTTCCGGTTCGGCCTGGCCAGGAACAGCCGGCTGGTCGCGGCGATCGAGAGCGAACTCGCACAAGCCGCCGAGCCGAGCCAAAAGACAGGCCAGAAAACGCGGTCAACAATAACCCCGCAACCCGCCTCGGGGATCGCTGCCCTCGACAGAACCCGCAAAAGTTGAAACCCGATGCCTCAACCCACAACCGCCACTCTGCCCGGCCACCCGGCCGCCGACCGCGCCGCCAACCGCGACAAATCGGCCGCCCTATGAGAAATGCGGGCTAGCACAACGTCACCACCCGGTCACTGATGACAGCATAGCGCGCTTATGCCGGCATACGAAAAGGCCGGGCGAGCTGGCGTGCATCGGCTTTCGATTTCGTTGCCGGTCAGTGGCCGTCCCGCCCGGCATGGCGCTGGCGCGCCTGGGGTAAGCGGATCGGCAAAAAGAGGGCCGACACCCGCAAGGGTGCCGGCCTCGGCCGTGACTTGCTGCGGCTTTTAGAAATCGTCCATGCCGTCCATGCCGCCGCCATGCGGCATTGCGGGCATGGCCTTCTTTTCGGGCTTTTCGGCAACCATCGCCTCGGTGGTGACGAGCAGGCCGGCGACCGATGCGGCATTCTGCAATGCCAGCCGCACGACCTTGGTCGGGTCGATGATGCCGGCCTTGACCATGTCGACATATTCGCCCGATTGCGCGTCGAAGCCGCGGTTGGGATCGTTCGCATCGAGCAGTCTGCCGACGACGACCGATCCTTCGGTGCCGGAGTTCTCGGCGACCTGGCGGACCGGCGACTGCAGCGCGCGCCGCACGATGTCGATCCCGACTTTCTGGTCGTTGTTTTCCGGGGTCAGCCCGTCGAGCGACTTGGCCGCATAGAGGAGTGCGACGCCGCCGCCCGGCACGATGCCTTCCTCGACCGCGGCGCGGGTCGCATGAGTGGCATCGTCGACCCGGTCCTTGCGCTCCTTGACCTCGATCTCGGTCGAGCCGCCGACGCGGATCACGGCGACCCCGCCGGCCAGCTTGGCCAGCCGCTCCTGCAGTTTCTCCTTGTCGTAATCCGAGGTCGTCTCCTCGATCTGCTGGCGGATCTGCGCGATGCGGCCCTGGATGTCGGTCTTTGCGCCGGAGCCGTCGATGATCGTCGTGTTCTCCTTCTCGACCCGGACCCGCTTGGTTTTGCCCAGCATGTCGAGCGTGACGTTTTCGAGCTTGATGCCGAGGTCCTCGCTGATCACCTGGCCGCCGGTCAGGATCGCGATGTCCTCGAGCATGGCCTTGCGCCGGTCGCCGAAGCCCGGCGCCTTGACCGCCGCCACCTTGAGCCCGCCGCGCAATTTGTTGACGACCAGGGTAGCGAGCGCTTCGCCCTCGATGTCCTCGGCGACGATCAGCAGCGGCTTGCCGGATTGGACGACCGCTTCGAGCAATGGCAGCAGGGACTGCAGGCTCGACAGCTTTTTCTCGTTGAGGAGGATGTACGGCTCGTCAAGCTCGGCGATCATCTTCTCGGCGTTGGTGACGAAATAGGGGCTGATATAGCCGCGGTCGAACTGCATGCCCTCGACCACGTCGAGCTCGGTCTCCAGAGATTTCGCCTCTTCCACCGTGATCACGCCCTCGTTGCCGACCTTCTGCATCGCCTCGGCGATCATCCGGCCGATCTCGCGGTCGTTATTGGCCGAGATCGTGCCGACCTGCGCGATCTCGTCATTGGTCGATACCTTCTTCGACCTCTTTTCGATGTCCTTGACCACGGCTTCGACCGCCCGGTCGATGCCGCGCTTCAGGTCCATCGGGTTCATCCCGGCGGCCACCGCCTTCGAACCCTCGCGCACGATCGCCTGCGCCAGCACGGTCGCGGTGGTGGTGCCGTCGCCGGCCAGATCGCTGGTCTTCGAGGCGACCTCGCGCACCATCTGCGCGCCCATGTTCTCGAACTTGTCGCTGAGCTCGATTTCCTTGGCGACGGTGACGCCGTCCTTGGTCACGCGCGGTGCGCCGAACGATTTGTCGAGGACCACGTTGCGGCCCTTCGGACCCAATGTCACCTTGACCGCATTCGCCAGAATGTCGACGCCGCGCAGCATCCGCTCGCGCGCATCGGTATGAAACCTGATTTCTTTTGCTGCCATGCTTTCCTCCGTCAGGCGGTCTGTTCGACGACGCCCATGATGTCGCTTTCCTTCATGACGACGAGGTCTTCGCCGTCGATCTTGATCTCGGTGCCCGACCACTTGCCGAACAGCACCCGATCGCCGATCCTGACGTCGAGCGGGTGCAATTTGCCGTCATCGCCGCGCGTACCCGGCCCGGCGGCGAGAACCTGGCCTTCCATCGGCTTTTCCTTGGCGGTATCGGGGATGATGATGCCGCCTTTCGTCTTCTCTTCCTCCTCGATGCGACGAATGAGCACGCGATCCTGCAACGGTCGGAATGTCACGGGGTTGCCTCCTTTAAAGACCGGACGTCGCGATGGTGTGTAGCACTCTCTGATAAGGAGTGCTAACAAATTAAACGGCGGCGCCGGCGATTTTCAAGACCTGCACGGCACGCCGCTCCTCTTGACGAGGCTCGGGCGGGGACCCAGATTGAGAACGTCGTCAACTCAGCGGGAGGATGTCCGATCGACATGATGCCACCCGGGAAGTCCGAGTTGCCGACCGCTTGGCATCGGCAACCGAGCATCAAGTCCAAGATATAGCCTGGGCTTTCAGCTCCGGGCGCGAAGTTCGACTTCGCAACAGCGACCCCCGCCTGACGCCTCCGAGCGCGCGGGGGTCTTCGCATCTCCGATATCCACAGACCCGGCTTTTCGTTTTGCCGCCCGCGCGCTAGGTTCGCGGCCGTTCAAAAGACGACGGAAACCGACGGATGATCCCTGACAGCTCCGGCCCGACCTCGCGCGTCTACTTCTCCCAGCGGCTTCGCCTGCACTATGTCGATTGGGGAAATCCGGGTGCGCCGCCGCTGCTGCTCGTTCATGGCGGTCGCGATCATTGCCGCAACTGGGATTGGGTCGCGGCCGCGCTGCGCCGGGACTGGCATGTCCTGGCACCCGATTTGCGCGGCCACGGCGACAGCCAGTGGTCGCCGGATGGCGACTACACGATTGCCGGCTATGTCTACGATCTCGCCCAGCTGGTCCATCAGCAGGAGCTGGCGCCGGTCACGATTATCGCCCACTCGCTCGGTGGCGTGATCGCGCTCCGCTACGCCGGCATCTATCCTGATTTCGTCCGCAGGCTGGTCGCCATCGAGGGGCTCGGAGCTTCGCCGCGCCGGCTGCGCGAGCGCGCGCAGCACAGCATCGCAGAGCGCATGCAGAGCTGGATCGACGAGCAGCGCGGCCTTTCCGGTCGGCTGCCGCGCCGCTACGCCTCGATCGAGGATGCCTTCCGGCGGATGCAGGAGGAAAACCAGCATCTGTCGCCCGAGCAGGCGCGCCACCTGACCCAGCAAGGGGTCAACCAGAACGAGGACGGCACCTACAGCTGGAAGTTCGACAATTACGTCCGCGCCGAGCCGCCCTACGACATGACGGTGGCCGAGATCGAGGAGCTGTGGGGCCGGATCGCCTGCCCGACCTTGCTGGTCTACGGCAAGGAGAGCTGGGCCTCCAGCCCGCGCGACGACGGCCGCGTGCGGCACTTTCGCGACGCCCGGCTGGTCACGCTCGAGCACGCCGGCCATTGGGTGCACCACGACCGGCTCGACCAGTTTCTCGACCTGGTGCGGGGATTTCTCTGAGCCGGATCAGGCTTTCTTGCGGCGCTTCGCCGCGGTCGCCGGAACGATTGCCGGCGCTTCAACTGCCGGAGCTTCAACTGCCGGAGGTACGACTGCCGGCGCTTGCTGCCGCCCGCCGGCGAGCGGCAGCAGCATGCTCCGCTGCGCCCGCGACGCCTTCGGCTTCGCCGGCTCCCGGCTCTTGCCGGCGGCGCGGCGCGGCGCGGCGGTCTCGTTCGCACCTTCCTCGGCAAGGCTGCGCTTCAGCGCGTCCATCAGATTGATGACCTGCGCCGGCCTGCGCTCGGCCGGCCGTTCGGGCAACTTGCCGGCGAGCTTTTCCTCGATCAGCTCCTTCAGGGCGGCCTGGTAGTGATCGACGAATGTGCCAGGCTCGAATTTGCGGGTCCGCCGGGCAATGATCTGCTCCATGATCGCCAGCTCGTCTTCATCGACCGGTCCTTCGGCGATGCCGGCGAAAAACGGCGCGGCGGCGCGCACCTCGTCCTCGAAACGCAATGTGTTGACGAGCAGGCCGCTGCCGTACGGACGGATCGCGACGATCCGCTCGCGCGCGTTGATCACCACCTGCCCGAAAGCGACCTTCTGCGTGCGGCTCAGCGCTTCGCGGAAAACGCGATATCCCGCTTCGGCGACGCTGCCGTCCGGCACGAGATAATACGGGCTGTCGAGAAAGATCGGGTCGAAGCCGTCGTCGTCGACGAATTGAGCGACATCGATCGTGTCCGTCGTCTCGAGCCGCAGCTTGTCGAGGTCCCTGGCTTCGACCGTGACGTAGCGGCCTTTCTCGTACTCGTATCCCTTGACGATTTCGTCGCGCTCGACCGGGCCGAGCCCCGGCACGATCGTCTGCGTGCGCACCCGCTCGCCGGAAGGCTGGTGGATCATGTGAAAGCGGACCCGCTCCTGCTCGGTGGCCGCGGTGTAGAGACGAACCGCAATCGTCACCAGGGAGAGCTTGAGGAATCCGGTCCAATAGGGTCGGGCGGCGGCTGGCATGTCGGCTTCCCTCATCGAGTGCCGGGATAACGGTGGCGCGGGCGGCGCGTTCCCGTTGTCCCCCGGCGGGCGAAGCATCATCTTAGCAGAGACGATGACCCGGCGAACGCTGAACCTCACCGAGACGCTCTACGATTACCTGTGCGCGGTGTCATTGCGCGAGCCGCCCGTATTCGCCCGGCAGCGCCGGGACACCGCGGCGATGCCGCTCGCGAACATGCAGAGCGCGCCCGAGCAGGGCCAGTTCATGGCGCTGCTGGTCGAGCTGACCGGCGCCCGGCTGTGCCTCGAGATTGGCACTTTTACCGGCTATAGCGCGCTGTGGATCGCCGGCGCGCTGCCCGCCGACGGGCATCTGATCTGCTGCGACGTCAATCCGCACACGACGGCAATTGCGCAGCGCTGGTGGCGCGAAGCGGGGCTCGCCGACAGGATCGAGCTGCGGCTTGGCCCGGCGCTCGACACGCTCGCTGCGCTCGAACGCGAATACGCTCCCGGCAGCTTCGATTTCGCCTTTATCGACGCCGACAAGACCATCCAGAACAGCTATTACGAGGCGGCGTTGCGGCTGGTGCGGCAGGGCGGGTTGATCCTGATCGACAATGTCCTGTGGTCGGGCCGGGTCGCCGAATCGTCGCACAGCGATCCGAACACGGCGGCGATCGACCGCCTCAACCGCAAGCTGCATGACGATCCGCGGATCACCCTCAGCCTGCTGCCGATCGGCGACGGCCTGACCCTGGCGCGCAAGCGCTGATCCGACTCGGGCGCAAGCGCCGATCACGGCGCCTTGCCGAAGATCGGGTAGAGCACGCGATCGCCAGGCCTGATGCCGAGCCGACCCGCGGTGCCGCCGTTCAGCTCGATCACCGCACGCACCGGGGCTGCGGCGGCGATGATATCGTCCGATTGCGGCACTGCGCGTTCACGGATGTTGACGATCAGGCCCTGTGCATCGACGAACAGCATGTCGAGCGGGATCAGCGTGTTGCGCATCCACATCGTCGCCACAATCGGCTGCTTGTAGTCGAACAGCATTCCCGCATCCGGCGCCAGCTCGCGCCGGAACATCAGACCTTGCTCCATCTGCTCTTCCGTTTCGGCGAGCTCGACGGTGAAGCGGTGCCGACCGGTCGCGCTGATGATCGTCAGCGCAGACGTGACGAAATGTTGGAGCCGGGCCGCGGCCGGGAGGGCGCAAAGAGCGGTTGCCGGCAAGAAGGCCAATCCGAAAATGACACGGCGCGTAATCATGCAAGGCAACCCGTTGGTGACTTGAGTCTCGATTATGCAGGTCTACATCCGACCCATGGCAAGCTCAGGCCGGCGGTTGACGGGTCCAGCATACGCGCATCTCCCCATCGGCGTGCCGGCTGACCGGGGATCGCGGCGGGCGCGGTCCATTACGGCGGATCGGTGATGCACGAAACCGTCCTGACCGTCTTTACCGTTACCGCGCTCCTTGGGCTCGTCAGCCTGTTGCTGCCGCTGGCCGAGCGGTTTTCGATCCCCTACCCGGTGCTGCTCGCCCTGGTCGGGATCGCGATCGGTGCGGCGATCCACATCCCGGGCGCTGATCTGCACGCGGGGGCGTTCCGCGACATCATCGGCACATTGCATGATTTCGGGCTCAGCGCCGAATCTCTCCTGTTCATCTTTCTCCCGGCACTGCTGTTCGAAGCCGCCCTCAACGTCGATGTCCGACAGCTCGGCGACGAGGTGGCCCCGGTCCTCCTCCTTGCCGTCATCGGCGTCATCGTCTGCACGCTCGTCGTCGGCTTCGCGCTGTGGCCGCTGGCCCCGGTCGGGCTCCTTGCCTGCATCATCCTCGGCGCGATCATCGCGACCACCGACCCGGTGGCCGTCGTCGCCATCTTCCGCGACATCGGGGCGCCGCGGCGGCTGTCGACCCTGGTCCAGGGCGAAAGCCTATTCAACGACGCCGCGGCAATCGCGATCTATTCGCTCGTTGTCGCCGTTCTGAGCGGCAATCGGCCGGCGAGCCCGCTTGGCGGCATTCTGATCTTCGTGCGGGAGTTCGGCGGCGGTCTCGCCATCGGCTACCTTGCCGGATGGGCCGCTGCCCTGTTCATGCCGATGCTGCGCTCGAGCCGGCTGGCCGAGGCGACGATGACGATCGGCTTCGCCTATGCGGTCTATATCGTCTGCGAGCATTATCTCGGCGTTTCCGGCGTCGTAGCGGTCGCCGCGGCGGCGCTCGCGGTCAGCGCCGAAGGACGCCGCCGTCTCGCGCCGTCAAATTTCGACAGCCTTGCCGTCACCTGGGAGCAGCTCGCCTTCTGGGCAAGCTCGCTGATCTTTCTGTTTGCGGCGATGCATGCGCCGGAGCTGCTGGTGCATGCGAGCTGGGGCGATTTGGCCCTGCTGGGCGCGCTGATCGCCGCTGCGCTCGTTGCCCGCGCGCTGACGCTCTACGGGCTGATCCCGGTCCTCAGCTTTGCCCGCATCGCGCAGCCGATCGATGCCAACTACAAGCTCTTTATGTTGTGGGGCGGGATGCGCGGCGCAGTTTCGCTGGCGCTGGCGCTGGCCGCGACGGAGAACATGGCGCTGCCGCCGCAGGTCCGCCAGTTTGTCGGCGTGCTGGCGACCGGCTTTGTGCTGTTCACGCTGCTGGTGACCGCGCCGACGATGCGTCCGCTGATGCGGCTCTTGAAGCTCAGCGATGCGCCGCCGGCCGAAATTGCGCTGCGCGAGCGGGTCATCGGCTTGTCGCTGTCCTCGATCCGCGAGGAGATCGAGACCGTCGGGCGCGAGCACAAGATCGCACCCGAGATCGTCGGCGAGATCACCACGATGTACTGTGCGCAAAGCCGCAACCCCGCCGACATCGCGGAAGAGAATGCCCAAATCCCGACCGGGCTCAGAGCGCAGGCCGCGATCTCGGTGCTGGCCGATCGCGAGCAGGAGTTCTGTCTCGAATATTTCGAGGGGCGGACCGTGTCCCGGCGCGTCGCCGCCAGCCTGCTCGCCCACACCGCGCGCTTGCGCGACGGGGCACGCAGCCAGGGCATCGAGGGTTATCAGCGGGCGGCGGCGCGGCTGCGCGAGTTCGGCCCCACCTTCCGCCTGGCCCTGGCGTTGCACCGGCGGGTCGGCATCGCCGGCCCGCTGGCGCACCGGCTCGCCGACCGATTCGAGGTGCAGCTCGCCGCCCGCTTCGTGCTGGAAAACCTGGCGGCGTTCAACCGCGAGCAGATCGACCCGCTGTTCGGCGCCGGGCCGAGCGCCGCGATGGCCCGGCAGATCCAGCTCCGGGTAACCGAGATCGATCGCGCGATCGCGGCATTGAAGCTGCAATATCCGAGCTACGTACGCCAGCTCGAAACGCAATTCCTGGCCCGGACCGCGGCGCGGCTGGAGGAGGAAGGCTATCGCCGGCTGCGCGCCGAATCGATCGTCAATCAGGATGTGTTCGAGGATCTGCAGCGCCGGCTGCGCGGCCGCCGGCGTCTCGTCGAGACCCGGACGGTCCTCGACCTCGGGCTGAAGCGCGCCGATCTGCTCGCCCGCGTGCCGATGTTCGCGGCGCTCGACGGGCGGGCGCGGCGCAACCTCGCGCGCCTCCTGCGCCCGCGTCTCGCCGTCCCCGACGAATTCATCGTCCGCCGGGGCGAGCGCGGCGATGCGATGTACTTCATCTCCTCGGGCGCGGTCGAAGTGCGCATCGTGCCGATGCCGGTGCAGCTCGGAACCGGCGATTTTTTTGGCGAGCTCGCCTTGCTGGTCGCCGATCGGCGCAATGCCGATGTGGTTTCTCTCGGCTATTGCCAGCTCCTCAGCCTGGCGGCCCGCGATCTCGATCGCCTGTTCGGCACCGAGCCCGCGCTGCGCGATCAGATCCAGGCCGTGGCCCGCGCGCGCATCGCCCCGGCCGAAGCCAAATCCGCATAGGGGGACATGATGACCGGCAGATCCCTGCATCCCGCCACCATCGCCGCGCAGGCGTTGGGCTGGACCGACGCGCAGACCGGCGCCGTCGTCCTGCCGGTGCACATGGCGGCGACGTTTCTGCGCGACCCCGACAACCAGTACCGGCGCGGACGCAGCTACGGGCGCGCGGACAATCCGGGCTACGACCAGCCGCAAGCGGTGCTGACGGCGCTCGAAGGCGGCGCCGCCTCGCTGCTCTTCGCGTCCGGCATGGCGGCGGCGGCAGCGGTTTTCCAGAGCCTGCCGCGCGAGGCCCATGTGGTGGCGCCTCAGGTCATGTACTGGGGCCTGCGCAGCTGGCTGAAAAATTTCGCCGCGGGCTGGGGGATCGAGACGACGTTCGCCGATGCGACCTCGCTCGACGCGCTGCGTCGGGCGGTTCGGCCGGGGCGGACCCGCCTCGTCTGGATCGAAACCCCGGCCAACCCGTTGTGGTCGGTGACCGACATCGCCGGCGCGGCGGAGATCGCCCATGCCGCCGGCGCCGTGCTCGCCGTCGACAGCACCGCGGCGACGCCGGTGCTGACCCGGCCCTTGGCGCTCGGCGCCGATCTCGTCATGCATTCGGCGACCAAATACCTGAACGGGCACAGCGACGTTATCGCCGGCAGCCTGACGACGGCGCGCGAAGACGCGTTCTGGACGCGGCTCGGCGCGGCGCGCAGCAGCGGCGGTGCCATCCTCGGCGGCTTCGAGGCCTATCTGCTGACGCGCGGCCTGCGCACATTGTTCCCGCGGGTCGAGCGCGCCTGCCGGTCGGCGCAGCGGATCGCCGAGGCGCTGGCGGCTCATCCGCAGGTCGCCGAGGTGATCTATCCGGGCCTGCCGACCCATCCGGGACATGCCGTCGCGGCGCGTCAGATGCGGGGCGGCTTTGGCGGCATGCTCAGCATTCGCGTCAGGGGCGGCGCCGCAGCAGCGATCGCTGCTGCGGCCCGCGTCGAGGTCTGGCAGCGCGCGACTTCGCTCGGCGGCGTCGAGAGCCTGATCGAGCACCGCGCCTCGATCGAGGGCGCCGACAGCCCGGCTCCGCCCGATCTGCTGCGCCTGTCGGTCGGCATCGAGGACCCGGCCGACCTCCTCGCCGACCTGGAAACCGCGCTCGGCGGATGACGGCGCTCGCTTGACGCACCGTACAGCGGGAGGGAGGATGTTCCCACCGCGGAAAGAAACGAACCTTGAACAGACGCGGCCGCGCGACAGGCCGGCCGCGCTGATATCTGTAGGGAGGAAATGCGATGGCGACCTTTCTGAGCAGGCGCGAACTTGCCGCGACCGAGCCGGCCGAGACGGCGGCGTTCCGCTCGCCGGTGCCGACCCGGATGGTATCGAACGGCGAATTCAACCCGCTGCCGCAGACGCCGCGGCAGCGCCAGTTCGAGGACCGGCTGAAGGAGCTGGCCGGGGCGACCGCGAAAAAGCTCGGCACCAGCCGCCGCAATTTCCTGCGCAGCAGCTGCGGCATGGCGACCGCCTTCGTCGCGCTGAATGACGTGTTCGGCAAGGTCTTCGAGATCACGCCGGCCGAAGCGGCCGAGCCCGAGGCCGCCGCCGCCCGGGCGCAGGGCCTCAGCGGCCAGTTCATCCTCGACGACCAGCTGCATTTTGTGCATGACGACTACAACGTCCCGGATATTCTCTTTCTCGCCAAATACGCCGATCAGCATTGGGATTCCAATATCCTAAAGGATTCTTACGGCCTCACCCTCGACCGCTACAAATTCGACAATTTCCTGAAGGAAGTCTATCTCGACAGCGACATGAAGATCGGTTTGTTGAGCGGCGCACCGTTCGACAACAAAGCCGAATGGTTCCTGACCAACGACCAGATCAAGCAGGCGGCCGACACCGTCAACAGCATCGCCGGGTCGAACCGGCTGCTGTTCCATTCGGTCATCACCCCCTTGCAGCCCGGCTGGATGGAGGAGGTCGACCGCTGCATCGAGCAGGTGAAGCCGAACAGCTGGAAAGGCTACACCATCGGCGATCCGCTCAATGTCAAAACCACGAAATACCCGTGGCGGCTCGATGACGAAAAAATCATGTATCCGTTTTACGAAAAGGCGGTGAAAGCCGGGATCACCACGATCTGCATTCATAAGGGCTTGCTGCCGGCCGATTATGCGACCGCGATCCCGGGCGGGGCGTGGAAATACGCAACCGTCGACGATGTGCCGAAGGCGGCGAAGGACTGGCCGCAAATGAACTTCGTGATCTATCACTCGGCATTGCGGCCGTTCGCCGAATCGCCCGATCCTGCGCTCGCCCAGTTCGAGAAGACCGGATACATCGAATGGGCCTCCGATCTCGCGGCGATCCCGGCCAGGCACGGCGTGGGCAATGTCTATGCCGATATCGGCACTTCCTTTGCCATGTCGGCGACCGCCAGCCCGCGCTTTTGCGCCGCCTTCATGGGCACCCTGATCAAGGGGCTGGGGCAGGATCACGTGTTCTGGGGCACCGATTCGGTGTGGTACGGCTCGCCGCAATGGCAGATCGAGGCGTTCCGCCGGCTCGAAATCCCCGAGGACATGCAGAAAAAGCATGGCTTTGCCGCGCTCGGACCCGCCGACGGCGCCGTCAAGAGTGCGATTTTCGGCACCAACGCGGCGCGCTTCTACAAGCTGGAGCGCCATGCCGCGCTGACCCCTTGGGAACGGGACGGGCTCGGGCGGATCAAGGCCGCCTATCTCGATGATCGCCCGGCGCGCAGCAACGCCGCCTACGGCTACGTCGCCCGGGGCTGACCGGCGCTTCGATCGGCGGCGGGCCGGACCGCCTCCGTCACAGCATGCCGAGCTCGAGCTTTGCTTCTTCGCTCATGCGGTCGGGGGTCCAGGTCGGAGTCCACACCAGCTTGACCCGGGCGTCGCTGACGCCGGGCACCGCGCGGATTGCCGTTTCGACCTCGCCCGGCATGCTGGCGGCGACCGGACAGGAGGGCGTCGTCAGGGTCATCTCGACAAAGACGATGCCGCCCTTTTTGACGATCAGCTCGTAGATCAGGCCGAGCTCGACGAGGTCGACCGGGATCTCCGGGTCCTGCACGGTCTTGAGCGCCGCGAGCACCGGAGCCATCAAGGCGGGATCGTCCTCGCCGCCTTCCGGGCGCTCGACCTCGGTCTCGGCAGCGGGCTCGCTCGGCGCGAAATCGAAGGGATCGCGGTCCGTCATCATCTCGCTACTCCGTCTTGACCGGGGTATCGCCACCCTTCAGCGCGGCTTCGAGAGCATGCCAGGAGAGGGTCGCGCATTTGACCCGCGCCGGATAGGCCTTGACCCCGGTCAAGGGTTCCAGCCGCTCCATCTCCTCGGCCAGCGGCTCAGGCAACGGCTGGTCCGCGCCGCCGGTCACCCGCGCGTGAAAATGCGCGAACAATGCCTGCGCCTCCTCAATGGTCTTGCCCTTCAGCACCTCGGTCATCAGCGAGGCCGCCGCGGTCGAGATCGCGCAGCCGCGCCCCTGAAACGCGACATCGGCGATGTGGTCGCCGTCGAGAGTCAGATAAACCGTGACCCGGTCGCCGCACAGCGGGTTGTAGCCCTCTGCGGTATGGGTCGGATGCTCGATCGCCCGGAAATTGCGCGGGTGGCGCCCGTGATCGAGGATGATGTCCTGATAAAGCTCGCGCAGATCCATCACGCAAACATCTCCCGCCCGGCCTCGATCGCCGCGGCCAATCGATCGATGTCGCGCGCGTCGTTGTAGACGCCGAGCGAGGCGCGGGTCGTCGCGGGATACCCCAGCTTATCGAGCAGCGGCTGGGCGCAGTGATGTCCCGAACGCACCGCCACATGGTGTTGATCGAGCACCGTCGCGAGATCGTGCGGGTGAACCCCGTCGAGATCGAAGGACAGGATGCCGAGGCGCCGCTGGCCGGCGCCGACCAGGGTCAGGCCGGGGATGCGCGACAGCCGGTCGACGCCGTAGCCGGTCAGCGCCTCCTCGTGCTCGAGGATGTTGTCGCGTCCGAGCGCCTCGATGAAATCGAGCGCCGCGCCGAGCCCGATGGCTCCCGAAATGTCCGGGGTGCCGGCCTCGAAGCGGTGCGGCGGTTCCTGGAACACGGTCTTCTCGAAGGTGACGTTGAGGATCATCTCGCCGCCGCCCTGCCAGGGCGGCATCGCCGACAGCAGGTCGTGGCGGCCGTAGAGCACGCCGATCCCGGTCGGCCCATAGGTCTTATGGCCGGAAAACGCGTAAAAGTCGCAGCCGAGCGCCTGCACGTCGACCGCCAGCCGCGGCGCCGCCTGGCAGCCGTCGACCAGCACCTTGGCGCCGGCCCGGTGCGCCAGTTCGACGATGGTTTCGATCGGGACCAGCGCGCCGGTAGCGTTGGCGATGTGGGTGATCGCGACGAGGCGGGTGCGCGGCGACAGGCGCGCGGCGAAAGCGGCAAGATCGAGCCCGCCGGTCGCATCGATCGGCGCCACGACGAGCCGGATGCCGAGGCGGTCGCGCAGCATCTGCCACGGCACGATATTGGAATGGTGCTCGAGCTCGCTGATCAGCACCTCGTCGCCGGTCTTGAGAAACGCCGTACCCCAGCTCTGCGCAACGAGGTTGATCGCTTCGGTGGCGCCGCGCACGAAGACGATCTCGCGTGGATCGGCGGCGTTCAGAAAGCGCTGCACCTTGCCGCGCGCCTCCTCGAACAACTCGGTCGAACGCGCGCTGAGGCGATAGACCCCGCGATGCACGTTGGCATAGTCGGTGCGGTAGTAATCGGCGACGCAGTCGATGACCGACGCCGGCTTTTGCGCGCTCGCGCCCGAATCGAGAAACACCAGATCGGGGTTGCTGGCAAAGATCGGAAACTCGTGCCTGAGCCGGCGCGGATCGAACCCGCCCGGCAGCCGGTCTCTTTCGGTGTAAAGGTTCCTCGGGCTTGCCGTTGTCATGTCTATTCCTCCAACACCGCCAGGCGGCGGCCGAGCCGCGACAGCAGATGCTCGCGCACCGCCGCGGGCTCGACGGCTTCAACCGCTTCGCGAAGAAAGGCGGCAATCAGCATCTGCCGCGCCTCGTCGCGCGGGATGCCGCGGGCGAGCAGGTAGAACAGCGCATCCTCGTCGAGATCGCCGACCGCCGCGCCGTGGCTGCATTTGACGTCGTCGGCCAAAATTTCGAGTTCGGGCTTGGTGTCGATCGCGGCGTGCGCGCCGAGCAGCAGGTTGCGGCTCAGCATGTGCGCATCGACCTTCTGCGCGCCGGGGCGGACCGTGATCCGGCCCTGAAAGGCGCCGTGCGCCCGCCCGGCTGCGACGCCCTTGAACACTTCGCGGGTCTCGCCGCGTTCGGCCGAATGGTCGACCGTGGTGACGATGTTGGCCTCCTGATGCCCGGCCGCGAGAAACGCGCCGTAAAGGCCGCAATGCGCCCCCTCGCCCGCGCTGTGCACGACCGCCTCGTGCCGCACCGTGCGGCCGCCGAGCAGCAGCACAAAACTGTCGAGCCGCGCGGCCGGTCCGAGCGCCGCGCCGACCGTGCCGAAATGAAAGGCGTCGTCGGCCTCCTCGACCAATGCCACATGGTTGAGCTCGGCACCGGCGGCGAGCCGCAGCGCGATCACGTCGTTGCGCCAATAGCGGCCCACGCCGGCAAAGCTCTCGATCAGCCGGACCCGGCTTTGCGCCCCGAGCGACACGAAGTTGCGGGTATGCAGCGAGCCGGAAACCTTGCCGGAGGCGAGATGGACGATCTCGATCGGCTGCTCGACGACGATCCCAGGCGCCGCGTCGAGGACAAAGCCATCGGTGAAAAACGCCGCGTTGAGCGCGGCGAAAGGCTGGTCGCCATCGTGCGAAAGCAGTTCGAGGGCCGCGCGCGCCAGCTCCGGCCGCGCGCCGATCGCTGCCGCAGTCGAACCGAGCCATACGCCCGCCGGCAGCCCCGCGATCGCCGAGAGTTCGGGCGTAAACCGCCCGTCCACCAGCACCAGACGATGCGCGGCATCGGGGAAGCCGATGTCGCCGAGGAGGGCACGGGGGGCGGCGCCAACCGCCGTGCCGGCCGGGAGCAGCGGCGCCCGTTCGAGCGAACGCAGATCGAGATAGCGCCAAGCCTCGCCGCGCCGGCTCGGAAAACCCTGCTCGGCAAAGCGGGCGAGGCTGCGCCGGCGCTGCCGCACGAGCCATTCCGGCTCACCGCCATGCGCATCGAAGGCGTCGAGATAGGGCCTCGCCTCGGGCTTGACCGGGAAATCGACAACCGCGCTCATCGTTTCCGATCCGTCATTTCGGGATCGCCCGCAGGGCGAGGCCCGGAACCCATGCACACGGTCGGTGCCAACTCTTTGAGGTCCATGTTCTAGCTTCCGGGCTCGGTGCTGCGTACCGCCCCGGAATGACAACAAAAAATTACCGTGCACCAGACGGTCGCTCAAGCCGCGTCGCCGAACGCGCCGTAGCCGCGCCGTTCAAGCTCGACCGCCAGCGACTTGTCGCCGGTTTCGACGATATGTCCGTCCTGCAAGACATGCACCCGGTCGGGCTCGACATAATCCAAGAGCCGCTGGTAGTGGGTGATCATGACGATCGCGCGGTCGGGGGCGCGCTGGTGGTTGACCCCTGTCGCGACGACCCGCAGCGCATCGATGTCGAGGCCGCTGTCGGTCTCGTCGAGGATCGCCAGGCGCGGCTCCAGCATCGCCATCTGGAAGATCTCGTTGCGCTTTTTCTCGCCGCCGGAAAACCCGACATTGACCGCGCGCTGCAAGAGGTCCTCGCCGATGTCGAGCTCCTTGAGCTTCGCCCGCACCGCGCGCAGGAACTGGCCGGCGTCGAGCTCGGGCTCGCCGCGGTGGCGATGGCCGGCATTCAGCGCGGTGCGCAGGAAATACATGTTGTTCACGCCGGGGATCTCGACCGGGTACTGAAACGCCAGAAACAGCCCCTCGCGCGCCCGCTCGTCGGCCGGCATCGCCAGGAGATCGCGGCCGAGATAGGTGACGGTGCCCTGGGTGACCTCATAGCCCTCGCGGCCGGCGAGCACCGCGGCGAGCGTCGATTTGCCGGAGCCGTTCGGCCCCATGATCGCATGCACCTCGCCGGCCCCGACCTTGAGGTCGATGCCTTTCAGGATCTCACGGCCATCGGCGAGGCGGGCGTGCAGGTCATGAATTTCGAGCATCGTCAGCCGCCAAACCCCGTCATTCCGGGGCGCGGCATCGCGGCGAGCCCGGAACCTATGAACACCGTCCGATCCAATGACGCGCCGACGCCCGAAATTCGATGGCGCCGGTCCGTGCTCATGGATCCCGGCCTTCGCCGGGATGACGACAGGAAGCGGGTCATCCGACGCTGCCTTCGAGGCTGACGGCGAGCAGCTTCTGCGCCTCGACGGCGAATTCCATCGGCAGTTCCTTCAGCACTTCCTTGCAGAAGCCGTTGACGATCAGCGACACCGCGTCTTCGGCGCTGAGCCCGCGCTGGCGGCAATAGAACAGCTGGTCGTCGCTGATCTTCGAGGTCGTCGCCTCGTGCTCGACCCGTGCCGAGGGGTTGCGGATTTCGATGTAGGGGACGGTGTGCGCGCCGCAGCGCTCGCCGATCAGCAGCGAATCGCATTGCGTGTGGTTGCGCGCGTTCTGCGCCCGCGGCTGCACGCGAACGAGGCCGCGATAGGTGTTCTGGCCATGCCCGGCCGAGATGCCTTTCGAGACGATCGTCGAACGGGTGTCCTTGCCGATATGGATCATCTTGGTGCCGGTATCGGCCTGCTGGCGGTTGTTGGTGATCGCAACCGAATAGAACTCGCCGACCGAATGGTCGCCTTCGAGGATGCAGCTCGGGTATTTCCAGGTGATCGCCGAGCCGGTCTCGACCTGGGTCCACGAGATCTTGGCCCGCGCACCGCGGCAGGCGCCGCGCTTCGTCACGAAATTGTAGATGCCGCCCTTGCCCTCGGCGTCGCCCGGATACCAGTTCTGCACGGTCGAGTATTTGATCTGCGCGTCGTCATGCGCGATCAGCTCGACGACCGCGGCGTGCAGCTGGTTCTCATCGCGCTGCGGTGCCGTACAGCCTTCGAGATAGCTGACATAGGCGCCCTTGTCGGCGATCAGGAGGGTGCGCTCGAACTGCCCGGTCTTGGCCGCGTTGATGCGGAAATAGGTGCTGAGCTCCATCGGGCAGCGCACGCCGGGCGGCACATAGGCGAACGAGCCGTCGCTGAACACCGCGGAATTCAAGGCAGCGAAGAAATTATCGTTCTGCGGCACCACGGTGCCGAGATATTTGCGCACGAGATCGGGGTGCTCGCGCACCGCTTCGCCCATCGAGCAGAAGATGATGCCGAGCTTGGCCAGCTCGTCCTTGAACGTCGTCGCCACCGAGATGCTGTCGAACACCGCATCGACCGCGACCCCGGCCAGCTGTACGCCAGCTAGGGCCTCGCGCTCGCGCAGCGGGATGCCGAGCTTTTCATAGGTGCGCAGCAGCTCCGGATCGACCTCGTCCAGGGATTTCGGACCGGCATTCTGCCTTGGCGCCGAATAATAGGTGGCGGCCTGATAGTCGATCGGCGCCAGGCTGAGCTTGGCCCAATCGGGCGGCGTCATCTTTTGCCAGGCGCGAAACGCCTCGAGCCGCCATGTGAGCAGCCATTCCGGCTCGCCCTTTTTGGCCGAGATGAAGCGGACCGTCTCCTCGCCGAGACCCGGCGGCGCCTCGTCGGCCTCGATGTCGGTGACGAAGCCGTATTTATAGCCTTCCTGCGACAGCGCGCGGACGGTGTCGAGAGTATCGATCGAAGCAGTCATGCGGATTATCTGCGCTCGTCAGTTTGTGGCGGCGTGGATGGAGATGGCAGGCCGGCGCGGTACGAAGGCCGAAGGCGTGATCATCGCGTCGAGCGCGACCGCCGCCAATGCCTGCGCGACCGCGCGGTTGATCGCCGCCCAATGCGGCCGGGTCGGGCAGTAGCTGGTGCGCGCGCATTCGGCGACATGCACCGAGCATTGGGTCAGGCCGATATCGCCATCGATCGCCGCTACCACCTCGGCAACCGAGATCGCGCTCGCCCGGCGCGCCAGGCGATAGCCGCCGGCCGCCCCGCGCGTCGCCGTGACCAAGCCGGCATGCGCCAAGGCTTTCAGGATTTTGGCGACGGTGGCGCGCGGCAGCCGGGTCTCCTCGGCGACTGCCGCGGCGGTCAGCTGCCGGTCGGGATCGGCCGCCAGATGGGTGGCGACGATGACGCCGTAATCCGCGAGCTTGCTGAGGATGATCATCGCTTTCGAGCCACCCGATTTCGGCCGAGGAGACCCAATTCGTACCGGATTGGTCCGCTATAGATCGTTGCTGACGCGAACGAGGTCAAGCCCCGTAGGATTGCTGGAAAACGCCGCAAATGGGAAAGGTGGTCACCGGTCTCGTGCGAGCAAGCCGCGCCGCGACAACCGATCGAAATCTCTCTGGGAGGCGACGGACGCTCAAATCGCGCGGCAGGCAATGAGGGTGTAAAGAATCCTGACAGCCGCGGATCAGGCACCCTTGCGGCGCCGCCGGATCACGCCGAGGCCGGCGCCAAAATGAAACCGGCGCCCGAAGGCGCCGGCAGTGTAACGAATTCCGACAGCTGCGGATCAGGCCGCTTTCGGCGCCGCCGCCGGATCACGCCGAGCCCGGCGAGGCCGAAGCCGAGCAGCGCAAGGCTGGCCGGCTCGGGAACAGCGGTCCACGCGCCCGAGAACGCCTCCCCCGAGACACCGTCGCCGCCGAGCAGCATGATGTTGACAAAATAATCAGACCCCGGGTCCAACTCCGTTCCCGCAGGGGCAACAAACGTAATGCTGTCCGGGTCGGCGGGGTTGAAATGCGTCGTCCATTGCGTGCTACCGACGCAGAATACTGTCCCGCCGCCCTCATCGCCCGCGCAGTTGCCAGTTGGGACGCCGAGCTGTGCCGCGTCGAGGGCACTCGCGAAGGTGATCTCGAAGTCGGTTACCGACACGGCCTCGTTGGAGGGGGTTTCGCCCCTACTGACGCCTGGGCTGCCCCAGCCGACATCCGTACCCGAGGGCGGTGGTATAGGCGAGCCTGCGCCATAGGCCCACGGCTCCGACGGCTCGCCCACCCCCGGTCCGGGTGCAAGGAACCCGCTCGGGCCCGACCCGCTGAAGGCGCGGACGATGACGACCCCTGCTTGCGCGGCACCAGATGCCGCGATCAGCGCGCCGACCGCTGCCCCGGCCAAAAGCAATTTGCGCATCGGTTTCTCCCTCACGTCGCCGAGTGACTCGCGGCCACCCTGTTAACGTTAACTGCAATATACGAGCCAACCTTTTAATATTCGTAAAAACAATCGCTTAGACGAAGTTCTATGGAGCTTGCCTGTAGATTAACAGCGAATTGTAAAATTTTCCGTCGCCATGCCGACCAACGGAGCCCTGGTGGAATTTGCTCGGACCAGTGCTGCGGCCGGGCGCTTCTCAACCGAGAGCCGCGGATTCGTTGGGATTCTGGGATATGCCGAACGGTTGCGGCCGTCGCTGGAACGATCTCGGCAGGCGTTAACCAGTGTAAAGAGTTCCGACGGCCTGTCGACTCGGTCCCCATTGGAGACCGTCGCGGGCAGCCGGTGGCGCCCTTCCCGCTTCGGCGGGTGGATGGTAGGCTGTGGTCATGGACATTCCCCAACCGCGGTCGAGCACTCCCGGCGCTGCCAAGGCCGGCCGCAACGATGCCTGCCCGTGCGGCAGCGGGCGCAAGTACAAATTGTGCTGCGGCATTGCCCGGCCTGCGGCCAGCAGCGCCGCCGCGGTACGCCCGGCAACGCCTTCGGCTCCCGCCGGTTCGGCGCAGAGCGTCATTCAGCTTGCGGCCAGTCTGCTGAGGGCCGGCAGATACGAGGATGCGATTGCGCCGTTACAGCAGGCGGCCAGGCTCGTTCCGTACAACCCGTCGGTGCTCAGCGATCTCGGGCTGGCAAACCTGTACTGCCGCCGTCCGCCGGTAGCGATCGACTGGTTCACGCGCTCGCTCGCGCTGCGGCCAAATTTCGCTGCCACCCATTACCATCTCGGCACCGCTCTTGAGCAGACGGGAGACGACGAAGCGGCCGTTGCCGCCTATCGCCGGGCGATCGCGCTGAACCCGAAGCTGGCCAAGGCGCATAACCGGGTGGCTACGTACCTGCTGGCAAAAGGGAGGCGGAGGGAAGCGGCCGAGGCGTACAATCAGGCGGCTGCGGCCGCGGGCGACACGATTTTCGGCCGTCTCTGCCGGGTCAGGGCGTTGATGGCGCGCGATCACACGAGCGAGGCCGAAGAACGGCTGCGGCATCTGATTGCGCGCCACCCCTCGAGCAGCGAGGCCCATGCGCTGCTCGGTAATCTCCTGGCCGAGTGCGGGCGTTTCGACGAGGCGGCGACGCATCTCGAGCGGTCGATCGCCTTGGCGCCGCGGGACGTCAGCGGCTATGCGCTTCTGGTGTTGTCGCGGCGGCTCACCGAGGCCGACCGACCGCTGATCTCGGGGATGCTGTCGCGGCTCGAAGACGGCGACCTCGCCGAGCTCGATCGCATGAAGCTCCACTTTGCGCTCGGCAAGGCGCTCGACGATCTCGCGGACTATGCCGGCGCGATGCAGCATTTCGATGCCGCCAACCAGGTTCGATATCGTTCCACCCGGTTCGACCGCAACGAGCTCGAGCGACGGATCGACCGGCTGATCTCGCGCTTCACCTGCGCATTTTTTGCCGGCAACAGGGCGATCGGCCGCGACGACGAGACGCCCGTCATGGTTCTCGGCATGCCGCGCTCGGGCACGACCCTGACCGAGCGCATCATTTCCAGCCACTCTCGGGTCGGAGGCGGCGGCGAGCTCGACTTCTGGAACGAGCACGCACCGGCCTGGGTGGAGGCCGAGACCGGCCGGCTCGCGGCGACGGCCGACCGGCTCTGCACCGATTATCGCCGGCTGCTGCGCAGCGTCGCCCCCGATGCTGCGCGCGTCACCGACAAGATGCCGTTCAACTTTCTCTGGCTCGGCCTCATCCACCTGATCTTCCCGAATGCCCGTATCGTTCATTGCCGGCGCAACCCGATCGACACCTGCCTGTCGATTTACACGAACTTGTTCGCCATGAGATGGGAATTTGCCAGCGACCGCGGCGATCTTGCTTTTTACTATCGCCAGTACCTTCGCCTGATGGATCACTGGCGGAGCGTGCTTCCGCCCGCCCGACTGCTCGATGTCGATTACGAAGACCTGACCGCCGATCCCGAGGGGACGGCGAGGCGGCTGATTGCCTTTTGCGGTCTCGACTGGGATCCCGCCTGCCTGCAGCCCGAGCGCAACCGCGACGCGGTGAGGACCGCCAGCGTATGGCAGGCGCGCCAGCCGATCTACCGGCGTTCGGTCGAGCGCTGGCGCCACTACGAACCCTGGCTCGGCGAGCTGCGGCAGCTCGTGCCGGAGGACGCATAGGCTGAGCCGAAGGCGGAATGCTTGCGGTTCGCACCCGGGAGCACCACCTGAACGTCGGTTCCCGGCGCGCGTTTCTGTAACCTCGTCAATGACATGAAGCTCCTCGTCGTCGAAGACGATCGCGAAACCGCCTCATATCTCGTCAAGGGCCTGAGCGAGAGCGGCTACACGGTGGACCGCGCCGGCGACGGACGCGAAGGCCTGTTTCTGGCGAGCTCGGGCGGATACGACGCGATCGTGCTCGACCGCATGCTGCCGGGCATGGACGGGCTGGCGATGCTGGGCGGGCTGCGCGCGGCCGAAATCCGCACGCCGGCGCTGATTCTGAGCGCGCTCGGCAGCGTCGACGACCGGGTCAAGGGGTTGCGCGCCGGCGGCGACGACTACCTCGTCAAGCCCTTTGCCTTCAGCGAGCTGCTCGCCCGCGTCGAGGCGCTGCTGCGCCGCGGGTCCACGGCGCCGGCAACGACGAAGCTGGCGGTCGGCGACCTCGAGCTCGACCTGTTGACGCGATCCGTTACGCGCTGCGGCAAGGCGATCGAGCTGCTGCCGCGCGAATTCCGGCTGCTCGAATACCTGATGCGCAACGCCGGCCATGTCGTCACCCGCACGATGCTGCTCGAGCATGTCTGGGATTATCATTTCGATCCGCAGACGAATGTCGTCGACGTTCATGTCAGCCGGCTGCGCCAAAAGATCGACAAGAGTTTCGATCGGCCCCTGCTGCACACGGTGCGCGGCGCCGGCTACAGCCTGCGCCCGGCGGGTTAGCAGCCCGGTCGGCCGCGGTTGCGATGGTCGCCGAAAAGCTGCTCCTCCCCGCCGTGCAATCGTGGCGCCTGCCGCGGCAGGTTTTCGGGACCCTGCGGCGGCTGGTGCGGACGCATGCCTTTCGCCTCGCCGCGCTCTATTTCCTGGTGTTCGCAGCCTCGGTGCTGAGCGTCCTGCTGTTCGTCTACTGGACCAGCGCCGATTTCGTCGAGCGCCAGACCGAAGCGACGCTCGATGCCGAGATCCGAGGGCTTGCCGAGCAATATGCCGAGAGGGGGTTGAGCGGCCTCGTCCAGATCGTCGCGGCGCGCAGCGCCGGCGATCGCGGCGACGGCATGCTGTATCTGGTGACCGATCCCGGCGGGCGGCCGCTGGCCGGCAACATCGCCGCCTGGCCGGCGGGGGTGCCGGCCGATTTCGGGCTGGCTGTCCTTCACGATCGAGGCGCGGGTCAAGGGCCGGGTCGAGACCCATCCCGCGCGCGGCTCGCTGTTCGTCATTCCGGGCGGCTACCGGCTGCTGGTCGGCCGCGACATCAGCGACGGGGCGGCGTTCCGCGACCGGGTCAAGATGACCCTGCTGTGGGCCGGGCTGGTGGCGCTCGGCATCGGTTTACTGGGCGGCGCGGCCATGAGCCGCAATCTGTTGCGCCGCGTCGAGCTGGTCAACCGCACGAGCGAGCGGGTGATGGCCGGGAACCTGTCCGACCGCGTCCCGCTCGACGGCACCAGCGACGAGTTCGACCAGCTCGCCGCCAATCTCAACCGCATGCTCGATCAGATCGAGCGGCTGATGACGGCGATGCGCGAGGTTACCGACGACGTCGCCCATGATTTGAAGACACCGCTGGCGCGGCTGCGCGCCCGGCTCGAGCTGGCGCTGATCGGACCGGCCGACACTGCCGGCCAAAGCGAGGCGATCCGCACCGCGATCGACGAGGCCGACCGTCTGCTCGCCACCTTCAACGCGCTCCTGCGCATCGCCGAGGCGGAGGCGGACCGCAACCAGATGGGAATGTTGGATCTTTTCGAGGTGGTCCGGTCGGCGGCCGAATTTTACGAACCGGTCGCCGAAGAGAACGGGTTCGTGCTGGCGCTCGAAGCCGAGCCCGATGTCAGGATCCGGGGCGACCGGCACCTGCTGTCTCAGGCGCTCGCCAACCTGCTCGACAACGCGCTCAAATACGCCGGCGGCGGCGAGCTCCAGATCCGGGTGTGCCACGCCGGCGGGCATGCCGTCCTGGAAGTGGCCGACCGCGGCCCCGGCATCCCCGAAGCCGACCGCGAAACCGTATTCGACCGGTTTGTCCGCCTCGAACCGAGCCGCAGCACTCCCGGCAACGGCCTCGGCCTCAGCCTGGTGCGCGCCGCCGCCCGCCGGCATCGCGGCACGGTCACGCTCTCCGACAATCGGCCCGGACTGCGCGTCAGGCTCGAATTCCCCGAATTTGCCGCCTGACTTATTCCGTACTCGTCCAATCATCGGCCTGCCGCTCGCGATCCTCGATCCGCCGCGCGGTTTCCGCCATCAGCTCGCGCAGCTCGTGCGGATCAAGTCCGGCGCTGCGCAGCACCGGCGCCATGACCTCGTCCGCCAGCAGATCGTCGAGGCTCGGCTCGTATCGGCAGCAATCCGAACGCCGGTCCATGATATCCCTCCATGCCTCTCAGCTTGTATGCAGGATCGACGGAAAGCGTGACCGGATTATGTCCCTGGGTCGGAAATTTCGCGGCAATCGAGGTATTTGCCCGGCGATATTGACGTAACAAGACAGCGGGGATGTGACGGGTCAGGCAATGGCGGCAAGCTCACGATAGCCCACGAGGTTGATGCGAAGCTCCGCGATGCGGTTCCTGACCGAGGGGCTCAGCAGTGCCGCCAACTCGTCGCGGTGGCGGTAGCCGGGCATCGCCGCGGCAAGGGGCGGTGTGCGCTCCGTGGCCGGGTGACAATAGATCTCGCTGACGCCGTCGGGCAGGTATGGGAGCAGCCGCAGCCACCGCTCCTCGACCATCCCGCCGCTCCACGCGATGCCGAAGACGTGATCGTTGACGCAGAGCCCGGCCCGCCGCAGCCGCCGCCGCAGCGCGTTGCTCCAGGGGCTGTAGAGCGGCGTCGGATAGCGCTCGCCGGGGCAGGCGCGACGCAGCACCGCGACCGGCTCGGCCGGGACACGCACGGCCTTCATGCCGTAGTCGCGGCCGATCTCGACGATCAGCGCGGCGACGCTCGGGTGCACATGCATATGCTTGTGCGTGTTGACGTGATCGAGCGGCAGCCCGGTCGCGCGAAAGGCCTCGAATTGCGCCCGGATCTCGTGTGCCAGCTGACGGCGGACGCGCGGAAGAAAAAACCACCGCATGCCGGCGCGGACCATGTTGCGATCGAATTCGCCGTCGCCGCGAACCATTCCCGGAATTTCCCGGATCGGCAGAACCGGGCGGCCGTCGACCAGCACCAGATGCAGCCCGACCCGCAGATCGGGCAGGCGGCGGGCGCAGGCGACCGCATCGGCCGCGGCGGGGGCGCCGACCATCAGGCTGGCGGTCGACAGAATGCCGTGCCGATGCGCCGCTTCGACCGCCTCGTTGACCGCGGGGTCGAACCCGAAATCGTCGGCGCAGACGATCAGGCTCTTCACAGTTTTTGTCAAAAACTTAACCCAGCGCCCTTAACCAGTCCTTTTCTCCCGATGTAAGTGCTTCCGGGTGTCGCTTCACGAGTTGGACGAACAACGCCGAGAATCCATCCCAATTTTGAGGCTCTCCATATTTACCTTTGATCGCCTTATCTCTTCGTCGGCTGCCCCATCTGTCGAGCGACGCTGAACTTTTTCGTCCATTGCATTTGTTACATGAGGTCACAAGATTTTCGATCTCGCTTGATCCGCCTCCGGTTAGAGCCTCGACGTGGTCGATCACCGCGCCGAGCAGATCCAAGAGCGGTGCACTGTGACGGGTCCAATGCGCGTGATAATAGGAAAGCGGGGCACAATTTCCCGAG
This sequence comes from uncultured Alphaproteobacteria bacterium, assembly GCA_963814865.1. Taxonomy (GTDB): domain Bacteria; phylum Pseudomonadota; class Alphaproteobacteria; order ATCC43930; family CGMCC-115725; genus AP-15. The sequence goes on from CAWFEN010000014.1 coordinate 1,059,746, forward strand.
TTTCTGATTTCTAATTCTAAGTATTTCATGACCGGCGCAAAAATTACTGGCCTCTTGCACCAACAACATAACCAGCCATCCCGCCGAAAGATGGCAATTTGCAAATCCTTTGGTATAGGCAGCCGAGATACCATTTGCTTTCGGCTTACGGACGCTCGACCAGCTACAGCACCAGGATGACCGAAAATCGCTGGCAAGCTAGCCAGCTCAGAGCTTGGCTCCAAATGAATGGTGTGTTCATGACTGGTCACCGTCGCCCCCGCGAAAGCGGGGGTCCAGGGGCAACCGCTGTGGCCCTGCCGCCACCCTGGGTTCCCGCGTTCGCGGGAATGACGAATATCCCGTTGAAATCGCCCGATTCATTTTGAACTGTACTCTCAGCCGGCCATCTCCCGGCTGCGCAAGAAATGGAAGAACTCGACGCCCTCGCGCAGGCGGCGGCGCATCATTTGCGGGCTCCGGAGCATCTCGGCGACCAGTGCGGCAATCTTTTTGCGGCGAAAATAAAAGCGCTTGTAGAAGGTCTCGAGCGAATCGAAGATTTCGGTGTGCGACAGATGCGGATAATGCAACGGCGCGATCTGCACGCCGCGCTCGTCGGTCAGCTCGGCATGCGTCGTATCGAGCCAGCCATTCTCGATCGCCTGGCGATATAGTTCGGTGCCGGGATAGGGGGCGGCCAGCGAAACCTGGATCGTGTGCGGGTTGATTTCGCCGGCAAAGCGGATCGTCTCCTCGATCGTCTCTCGGGTTTCGCCGGGCAGGCCGAGGATGAAGGTCCCGTGGATGGTGATCCCGAGCTCGTGACAATCCTTGGTGAAGCGCCGGGCGACGTCGATCCGCATCCCTTTTTTGATGTTGTTCAGGATCTGCTGGTTGCCCGATTCATAGCCGACCAGCAGCAGCCGCAGCCCGTTGTCGCGCAGGATTTCGAGCGTGGCGCGCGGCACGTTCGCCTTGGCGTTGCACGACCAGGTGACGCCGAGCCTGCCCAGCTCGCGGGCGATCGCCTCGGCGCGCGGGCGGTCGTCGGTAAAGGTGTCGTCGTCGAAAAAGAATTCCTTCACCTGCGGAAACCAGGCCTTGGCAAGCCGGATCTCCTCGATCACGTGGCCGACGCTGCGCACCCGGTAGCGATGCCCGCCGACCGTCTGCGGCCACAGGCAGAAGGTGCATTTCGAGCGGCAGCCGCGCCCGGTATAGAGCGACAGATAGGGGTGCTGCAGATAGCCGATGAAGTAATCCTCGACCCTGAGATCGCGCTTGTAGATTTCGCTGACGAAAGGCAGCCGGTCCATGTCTTCGAGGATCGCGCGGTCGCGGTTGTGGCTGATCCCGCCCTTCGCATTGCGATAGCTCAGCCCGTCGACCGCATCGAACCCGCGTCCCTCCGCCACCTCCTTGATGGTGAAGTCGAACTCCTCGCGGGCCACGAAGTCGAGCGCCGGCGAGGCCTTCAGGCTGTCCTCGGGCTCGACCGCGACCTTGGCGCCGACCATCCCGATCTTGAGCCGCGGGTTCGCGTCCTTCAGCGCCGCGGCGACCTTGACGTCGGAGGCGAAGGACGGCGTCGAGGTGTGCAGCACCGCCAGCTCGTAATCGCCGGCGAGCGGCAGGATGTCGGCGAGCTTGAGCCGCGCCGGCGGCGCGTCGACGAGCCGGCTCTGCGGCACCAGCGCCGCGGGCTGGGCCAGCCAGGTCGGGTACCAGAAAGAGCGGATCTCGCGCCTGGCCTGATAGCGCGAGCCGGCACCGCCATCGAAGCCGTCGAAAGATGGCGGGTGCAGGAACAGGGTCTTCATCATTGGGCCTTGCCTCCGTCGAGTGTCACCCGGCCGCTCGGCTCGACGCGAAAACGCTGGTCCCGCCAGAAGACCGTCCGTCCGAAGAAGCTGGCGACGAACACGGCAAACGACAAGGCGTCGCGCGCCGGGAGCAGCCACAGCCTGGCGATGGGAAGGCCGAGCGCAGCCGCGATCACCCGTACCGTGCCCCATCGCAGCACGCACGAAATCGCCAGAAAGAGGCAGGAGGTCAAGGCAAATCCGGTCGCTGCGGCACCGAGCGCGGCGAGCGCCGCCGGATGCGCCAGCACCGACCCGGCAAAACCGGCGGGCGTCAGCATGCGCACCGTGCGTGCCCAGCGCAATTCGTGACGCCACAGACCGGCGAAGGACGGCTCCGCGACCCGCGCCTCGACGATGTACCGGGACAGCACGACGGCGAGGCCGTGCGCGCGCGCAGCCTCGCCAATCCGGTAATCGTCGGCGAGCTCGTCGCGCAGCATTGCAAACCCGCCGATGCGCATGAGGGTATCGCGCCGCAGCGCGATCGTGGCGCCAAAGCAGCCATCGCCGAACCGCCCGGCTTCGGCCAGCAAGGCACTCGGCAGAAACCCGAAATTAATGTGGAGCGCGCCCAGGTCGGACCATGTCCCGCCGGTCGAGACACCCTTGTAGAGGCAGGTGACGATGCCGACGCGCGGATCGCGGAGCGGCGCCGTGACCGCGCCGACATAGTGCCGATCGACGCGCATGTCGCTGTCGGCCAGGACGAGGGTGTCATGGCGCACCGCCGGCATCATGTTTTCGAGATTCGCCACTTTGCGGTTGCCGCCGTTTACGTGCGGATCGACGACCAGCGCGATATCGCTCGCGGGCAAGTCGCGAATCAGCGTGGTTGCGGCCGGCAGCGCGCCATCCTGCGGGTCGTTGACGCCCAGCACGATCTGCAGGACCGGGTAATCCTGCTCGGCAAAAGAGCGCAGGTTTTCGTAAAGGCCGGGCTCGGCGCCGTGCAGCGGTTTCAGCACCGAAACCGCGGGCCGCTCCGCCGCGATCGGGATCCGGCGCATCGAGAAGCGGATTGCGGCGACTGCTGTGCCCAGCAGATAAACCCAAGCCGGAACCAGCACGATGGCGATAGCGAGCGTCGGGTTCATGGCAGGCAGGTCACACCCCGGCACGATTGCGCGTGCAGCGCGACGCGAGTTGTGGCAGGGATGCCACGCCTACCTATATCCATGCTGTCGCAGGCCGGACCTGCTGCTGTGAGGCGACGAGGGAAGATCATGCGGGTCGTGCTAGCCCAGCCCCGAGGATTCTGCGCCGGGGTCGAACGAGCGATCGAGATCGTCGAGCGCGCGCTCGAAAAATATGGCCCGCCGATCTATGTCCGTCACGAAATCGTTCACAATCGTCATGTGGTCGAACGGCTGCGCGCCAAAGGGGCGAACTTCGTCGACGAGATCGACGAGGTCCCGCCGGGCAGTGTCACCATCTTCAGCGCGCATGGCGTCGCCAGCTCGATCGAGGAGCGGGCAGCCGACCGCGGGCTCCCGGTGATCGACGCGACTTGCCCGCTCGTCTCGAAAGTGCACATCGAAGGCCAGCGCTACGCCAATCAGGGCCGCGAGATCATCCTGATCGGGCATGCCGGCCATCCTGAGATCGTCGGCACGATGGGGCGGATCGTCGGCCGCGTGCATCTGATCTCGAGACCCGAGGAGGTGGCCGGGCTTCGGGTCTCCGATCCGGACAAGCTCGCCTTCATCACCCAGACGACGCTCAGCGTCGACGATACGCGCGCCGTGATCGAGGCGCTCCGGGTTCGATTTCCGACGATCGTCGGCCCCGACACCAAGGACATCTGCTATGCGACCCAGAACCGTCAGCGCGCGGCGCGGGAACTCGCCAAGATCGTCGATGTCGTGCTCGTCGTCGGAGCGCCGAACAGCTCGAACTCGAACCGGCTGCGCGAGATCGCCGCCGAAAGCGGGATTCCGAGCTATCTGATCGAGGATGCGGGCGCGCTCGACCGGTGCTGGCTCGACGGCGTCTCGGCGGTCGGCATCACCGCCGGCGCATCGGCACCGGCCGAATTGGTCGAGGAAGTCATTGCCCGGCTGCGCGAGATGACCGCGATCGAACTCGCCGAGCTGCCGGGCGTCACCGAGAACGTCCGCTTCCGGATGCCGCCGCAGCTCGCCGACGGCGCCGGCTGAATTCGATTCGGTTTACGATGTTCATGACGGGGGTTCGCCGTGGCCATTCCACTGCGTCAGACGATCCGGGTCGGGGCCTATGTCCTGGGCCGGCATCTTAGGGGGGTTCGGCGCTATCCGCTGGTGCTGATGCTCGAACCGTTGTTTCGCTGCAACCTCGCCTGCGCGGGCTGCGGCAAGATCGACTACCCCGACGCGATCCTCAACCAGCGCCTCAGCGTCGAGGACTGCCTGGCCGCGGTCGATGAATGCGGCGCCCCGATCGTGGTGCTGGCCGGCGGCGAGCCGCTGCTGCACCGCGAGATCGACAAGATCGCCGAGGGCATCATCGCCCGCAAGAAATTCGTCTATCTGTGCACCAACGCGCTGCTGCTCGAAAAAAAGCTCGACCTGTTCCAGCCGAACCCGTTCTTCGCCTGGACGGTCCACCTCGACGGCGACCGCGACGAGCATGACCGATCGGTGTGCCAGGACGGCGTCTACGACCGCGCGGTCGGGGCGATCGCCGCAGCCAGGGCGCGCGGCTTTCGCGTCAACATCAACGCCACCCTGTTCGACACCGCCGAGCCGGAGCGGGTCGCCCGCTTTTTCGACGCGGTCAGCGAGATGGGCATCGACGGGATCACGGTATCGCCCGGCTACGCCTATGAGCGTGCGCCCGACCAGGCGCATTTTCTGAACCGCCGCCGCACCAAGGAATTGTTCCGCGGCATCTTCGCGCGCCGCACCCGCCGCTGGTCGTTCAATCAATCGAGCCTGTTCCTCGATTTTCTCGCCGGCAACCAGTCCTACCGCTGCACCCCGTGGGGCAACCCGACGCGCAGCTTCTTCGGCTGGCAGCGGCCCTGCTATCTGCTCGGCGAAGGTTACGCCAAGACTTTCAAGGAGCTGATGGAGGAGACCGACTGGGACGCATACGGCACCGGGAACTACGAAAAATGCGCCGATTGCATGGTGCACAGCGGTTACGAGGCGACGGCGGTCATGGATTCGGTGCGTCATCCGCTGAAGGCGGCAGCGGTGGCGGTCCGCGGCGTGCGGACCAGGGGTGCGATGGCGCCGGAAATCCCGCTCGACCGGCAGCGCCCAGCCGAATACGTGCTGTCCCGGCACGTCGAGGCGGCGATGGCGCGGCTAGGCGGTCGCGACGAGGTCGCGCAAGGCCCGGGCGGGTCCCTCTAACGCCGACAAGGCCATTCGGGTCTCGCGGGCGAGACCGAGCAGACCGGCGAGCTGCCGCGGCCGGCGCAGCACCGAGGCGAGCACCCGCGCAAGCCGCGGGGTCCCGTCCGCCGCGAGCGGGATCAGAGCCGCCGGCGGCAGCTCGCGGCCAACGGCGTCCGCTACGGTACGGACGACGAGAAACGGCATGCCGGCCGCCGCCGCAATGCGGGCGACCACGCCGCTTTCGAGATCGACCGCGAGGGCGCCGGTCTCGGCCCAGGCGCAGCGCTTTTCCGCCGGGGTCGCCAAAATCGCGCAGGCCCCCAGCACCGGGCCATCGAAGGCGCCGATGTCGCGAGCGAAATCGGCTATGCGGCCGCGAAAGCCCTGTTCTGCCTGCCATCGGTGATTGCCCGAAACCACCTCCCCGGAAATCACGACGTCACCCGCGCGCAGTTGCGGCGCCAGGGCGCCGGCGATGCCGAAGCTGACGATGCAATTCGCCCGCCGAACCGCGTCTTCGACGAGAACGGTCGTTCGCTCCCGATCGCCGGCGCCCACCGCCACGGAAAAGCCGGCGGCACGCGCGATCTTCGCCTCCGCGGCGAGCCCCGAGATGCAGAGCACCGTAGCCGGAAAGGTACGACACATGGTCCTTGCCTCTCATTCGCCAGGACGCGCGCCGGCACCGGATCGGTGTCAAAGGCCGAATGGCACCCGCGCCGCGTTTCCTGTCGTCAAACGGCGATAGCGGGCCAGAGCCCACAGCGGAAAATAGGCGCGGTAGCCGTGATAGCGCAGGTAGAATACCCGCGGAAAGCCGACCGCGGTGTACCAAGGCTCGTCCCAGTTGCCCTCCGGGTCCTGGGTTTCTACCAGATAGGCGATGCCGCGCGCGACCGCCGGGTTGCGAGCTTCGCCGGCGGCCATCAGCGCGAGCAATGCCCAGGCGGTCTGCGACGGCGTGGCGCATGGCGCTTCGCCATGCGGCGCTCCGGAACAATATGATTCGCCGCTCTCGCCCCACCCCCCGTCCGCACGCTGACGAGCGAGCAGCCAGTGGACTGCGCGGCGCACTTCCGGCGAGCCGGGATCGATGCCGATGGCGTTGAACGCCGCCAGAACCGACCATGTCCCATAGATGTAATTGGTGCCCCAGCGGCCGAACCAGCTGCCCTCCGGCTCCTGCTCGCGGCGCAGATAGGCGACCGCGGCAGCGCATGCAGGATGATCCGCGGCGTAGCCGAGCTGGGCGAGGAAGCCGAGGCAGCGGGCGCTCACATCGGCCGTCGGCGGATCGAGCAGCGCGCCGTGATCGGCAAACGGGATGTGGTTCAGGTAATAATGCGTGTTGTCGGCGTCGAAAGCGCCCCACCCGCCGTTCCGGCTCTGCATCCCAACGACCCATTCGGCCGCCCGCTCGATCGCCGGTCGATAGCGCGTCCGATCGAAGCGGTCGAGAGCGAGCGCCACGGCGGCGGTGTCGTCGACGTCGGGGTAATAGGGGTTTTCGTATTGGAACGCCCAGCCGCCTGGCCGCAGGCCCGGCCGGGTCGCCGCCCAATCGCCGGCCAGGTCCAGCGCCTGCTTCGTCTCCAGCCAATCGAGCGCGCGGCGGATCGCCGGTTCGAGACGCGAGTCGCCGGTTTCCATCAGCGCGTGGCCGGCGAGCGCCGTATCCCAGACAGGCGACAGGCAAGGCTGGCAGTAAATACGCTCGCCGTCGAGGACGAGAAGCTTGCGGATCGCCGCCGATACGGTCGCGCAATCCGGATGGTCAGGTGGATGGCCGAGACAGTCGAGCATCATCAGCGCGTTCGCCATCGCCGGGAAGATGCCGCCGAGACCGTCCTCGCCATTCAGGCGTTCGGCGACGAAGGCGACTGCCTTATCGATCGCCCGTCGCCGCGGCGCCGCCGGAAAGAACGGCTCCGCGATCCGGAGCAGGCGGTCGAGCATTCCGAAAGCCAGCGCGAGCGGCGACGAAGTCGGCCCGGCGATCCAGTCGCGGACCGATTCGGGCGGTGCCACGAACAATTCGCGGATTGTGGCGCGCTGCGGGTTGCGGGCGCGCGGGCGCAACGCCATCAGCACGAGCAGCGGCACGAGGACGGTGCGCGACCAGTAGGCGACCTTGGCGATGTGGAACGGCGACCAGCCGGGCAGCAGCATGATCTCGACCGGCATGACCGGAACCGCGCGCCAGGGGACTTCGCCGAACAAGGCGAGCGTGATGCGGGTGAAGACATTGCAGCGCCGGGCGCCGCCGCGCGCCAGGATCGCCGCCCGCGCCCGCGCCATGTGCGGCGCGTCGGCCGGGTCCCCGGCGGCCTTCAGCGCGAAATAGGCTTTGACCGAGCTGCTGACGTCGAGTGAGCCGCCGTGGAACAGCGGCCAGCCGCCGTCCTCGCCCTGGCCCGCGCGGATAAACCGCGCGATGCGCGCCTGAAGCTCGGGCTCGATGCGGCCGAGATAATGCTGCAGCAGGATGAATTCGGACGGAATCGTCGCATCCGCCTCGAGTTCGTAGAGCCAATGACCGTCCGCGCGCTGCCGCGCGAGCACGGATCCGACGGCGCGCGCCATAGCCCTGTCGAGCCCCGGCACACCGGCCGAGGAGCTGACGGCCAGCCCTTCCTTTGCCGCAGCTGCGCTGGTCATGGCGGAACACGCTGCCGTTCTCGTTCTGCTCGTGAGGCAACCACGGCGCGGAAACCGCGATCGTCCGCCCGCGTTCCACGGGGATCGCTGCGGTGCCGTTCGATCACCTGGCACGCCGCGGCGGCACCGGAGCGAATAGCGCCTTCGATCGTCGCCGGCAAGCCGGTCGCAGTGTAATCGCCGGCGAGCACAAGGTTCTCCCAACGCGTCGCCGATGCCGGCCGGCGCCGAAGCTGGGCCGGGCTGGCGAGGAATGTCGCGCGCCGCTCCTTGAGGATGCGCGCCGGCGGCACCGGTTGCGCCGGAAGCCGGTAGGCGAGAGCGACGTCACGCCACAGCAACGCGCGCAACTCTTCGGCCGGATGGTCGATGATCGGGTCGGCGGCGCTGACCGTAGCCGATAGCACCTCGCGCTTGCGAAACACCCACTGCGCCGCACCGCCGACGACCCCGACGAAAAACGGCGAGCCCGGCGGCGCCGCGCAGCGAAAATGTGCGTTGACGATCGGCGACGACAGATCGGGCACCACGAGCGCCGGAACCAGGCGCGCCGCGACCGCCGCCGGAACGGCAAGGACCAGGCTGTCGCCCGGGCGCAGCGCGACCGCGCCCTGGTCAAACACCAGCTCGCAAACCTTGCCGGCGTCGAATTTCAAGGCTCGCAGCCGCGCGGCGAAGCGGATTTCCGCACCTTGCGCGCGCAGGCGGGCGAGCGCCGGATCGACAAAGCTTTCGGACAGGCCCTGGCGGGGCACGAGCGGACGGCACGCCGCTCCGCCGCGTCCGAGCGTGTCGATCAGGATCCGTCGGAACAGTCGGGCGGAAGCCTGATCGGTGCCGGTGTTCAGCGCGGCGACGGCAAGCGGCTCCCACAAGCGGCGGAACAGGCGATTCTCGCGATCGAGCGCCTCGGCAACGGTCGCCGTCGGAGGAGCGCGCAGCAACGCCAGCACGGCGAGGTAATCCGCCGTCCTGGTCTCCGGCGCGCGTCTCGCAGCGCGCGCGATCCACCACGGCAAGGCTCCCCGATTCGGCCGGATCGTCCAGCGCTGCCCCGTCGCCGCGTCGACAAACGGAAAGACCGCGTCGCGCGGGCCGTCGAGCGTCTCGAGCGCGCCGATCCGCAGCAGGTAGCCGCGCGCGGCATGGTTGCCGGCGAGCAGCAGATGGTTGCCGTTGTCGATGCGGCAACCGAGTTCGGTGTCGAAATAGGAGCGGCAGCGCCCGCCGGCATTCGGGCCGGCTTCGTAGAGCCGGACGGAAAATCCTTCGGCCGCGAGTTCCGGCCGCTGCGGCGAGCCCGGCGAGCCCGGCGCCGACGACATGCACCCGGCGCGTCCCCGAGCCCGCACTCATACGAGACCGTGACGCAGCACCAGCCGGAGCTTGAGCGCTTTCGGCAGGGTGACGCGCACCGCCGGGTCGCGCCATCCCTGGCGCAGCAAGGCGCTCAGCGTGGCGCGATAGACCGCGGCCATCACCGCTGCCGGGCGCATCGCGCGCCGCCGGCATTGCCGCATCGCCACCGCGCTCTCGGCGAAATGCCGCTCGGCGATCGCGGCCACCTCGCGGCACGCCGCGGGCAATGCCGGATGGCGCAGCACCACCATCGGCTCGATACCGCGAATGCCGTGGCGGTCGAGGATCTCGCGCGGCAGGTAGAGCCGGCCGCGGCGGGAATCCTCGTCGAGATCGCGCAGGATGTTGGTCAATTGCAAGGCCCGGCCGAGCGATTCCGCGACGCGGTGGGCCGCCGGGCTCGCATCGCCGAAGACATGGACCGAGAGATGGCCGACGGCGCTCGCGACTCGGGCGCAATAGAGGTCGAGGGTGGCGAGGTCGGGCGCGCGGATGTCTTCGCGCGCATCCATCTCCATGCCGTCGATGACGGTCAGAAAATCTTCGCGGCGCAGCGCGTAGCGGCGCACCGGCTCGCGCAGCGCGCGGGCGACCAGGTGGCGCGGGCGTCCTCGATAGAGCGCCGCGATCTCGTCGCGCCAGGCGGCGAGCGCGGCGAGCTTGTGCTCGACCGGCCGCTCGTCGTCGGCGATGTCGTCGACCTCGCGGCAGAAGGCATAGACGGCGTACATCCCGTTGCGGCGATCCTGCGGCAACAGTCGCATCGCCCAATAGAAAGAGGTCCCGGCCGCCTCGACGCGATGGCGGATGGTCTGGCGCAGCTCGGCTTCGCCGGTTTCGTCGGCGACCGCGCCGAATGCGGCATCGCTCATCTTCGGGCGCCCTGCGCAACGCCGGCCAGGAACGCGGCGAGGAAATCCGTCTTGCCGAGCTTGACGCGCGCCGCCAGCGGATCGCCGCGGCGCAGGCGGCGCAGCAGGCGGGCGGCGAGCGCGGTGATGACCGCACATTCGCAGCACAGCCCGCGCGCCGCGACGCGTGGTGCCAGGCCGCGCGCGGTCTCGACGAGCCCCGCAGTGCGGTCGAGCAGCGCGTCCAGCACCCGGCGCAGCTCGGGGCTCGACGCCGGGGCAGCCAATGCCTCGACGCCGATCCCCGACGCCGAAAGGTCGGCAAGCGGCAGATAAACCCGGTCGAGCCGGCGGTAGTCTTCGGCGCAATCCTGCAGATGGTTCAGAACCTGCAACGCCGCGCACAACGCGTCCGAGGCGGACCATGTCTCGCGGTTCTCGCCATGCAGGTCGAGCAGCTGCCTGCCGACCGGCGCCGCGGAATAGCGGCAATATTCCAGCAAATCGTCCCAGTCGCGATAGCGCAGCGTCTCGGCATCGAGGCGAAAGGCGCGCAGCACGTCGTGGCAGTGCTGCGCGGTCAGCCGCGTCGCGGCCAGGCTGTCGCGCATCGCCGCGGCGGCCGGGGAATCTTCGCCCGGCGCGCCGTCGAGGATCGCCGCCATGCGGTCGAGCCGGCGGATCTTGTCCGCCGCGGTCAATGCCGGATTGTCGGCGATGTCGTCGGCATTGCGGGCGAAGCGGTAGAAGGCATGCACATGGACGCGCAAATCACGCCGGATCAGCCATGACCCGACGGGAAAATTCTCGCCGCTGCGCCATTTGCCAGATGGCGTCTCGACGCTTGCGGCCGGCTGCTGCCGAGCCTCGCTCGCCACCGCGCTCATTTCAAATACCCATTGGCCTCGAACCAGCCGACCGCGTCCGCGATCGCCGCGCGCGCCGGGCGCGGCCGGTAGCCCAACTCGCGCGATGCTTTCGCCGAGGTGAAATACATCTTCTTGCGCGCCATGCGAACGCCGTCTCGCGTAATAAACGGCGCGCGGCCGGTGACCCGCGCGGCGAATTCGGCGCCGACCGCGACCGCAGACGCGACCCCGTAGGGAACTCGCAGCCGGGGCGGCCGCCTGCCGGCGACGCGCGCCACCTCGGCCAGAATTTCTGCGAGCGCCATGTTCTGCCCGCCGAGAATATAACGCTCGCCGACGCCGCCCGAACTCCGCCGCCGCGAGATGGCCCGCAGCGACGTCGTCGACATGGACGATGTTGAGGCCCGTATCGACAAAACCCGGCATATGGCCCCGCGCAGCTTCGAGGATCAGGCGGCCGGTCGGCGTCGGCTTCCGGTCGCGCGGACCCACCGGGGTCGATGGGTTGACGATGGTTGCCGGCAACCCGCGCTCGGCGACGAGGCCGAGGACAACCGCCTCGGCGGCATATTTCGACCGCTTGTACGGCCCGATCATGTCCTCGATTCGACTTGCCGTGTCCTCGTCGGCGGAACCTCCGGCGACGTGGCCGAGGGTGGCGACGCTGCTGGTATGAACCACCCGCTCGATGCCGGCTGCCAGCGCGGCGTTCATCAGATCGCGCGTGCCTTCGACATTCGCCCGGAACATCGCCGCAGGATCGGGCACCCACAGGCGGTAATCGGCGGCGACGTGAAACAGGTAGCGGCACCCGGCGGCGGCGCGGGCAAGCGACGGCGCGTCCTCCATCGTGCCGAGCACCGTCTCGACCGGGAGATCGGCGAGGTTGCCGCGATCGCTCGCCGGCCGCACCAGCACGCGCACCGCCAGCCCGGCTTGCAGCAGCGCGCGCACCACCGCCGATCCGACAAACCCGGTTCCCCCGGTGACGAGGCAGAGGCCCGGCGAGAGTGACATGGCCGTGCGGGAAAACCGGGGCTCGCCGATCGGCCCCGACGTCAACGCCCGTCGGGGGGCGTAGCCGTCGATGGACCCGCGACCGCGCCCGCACGGGCCCGCGCTGCGTTCGCCTTGTCCGTCTCACCGAGCACGTCATAAGCATGGGCGAGCCGAGTCCAGCCGGCCTTGTCGTCCGGGTGCTGCTCGAGCCGCGCGGCGAGGCGGTCGACCATGCCGCGGATCATCGTCTGCCGCTCCTCTGGCGACATCGACTGCGCGGCGGCGATGTCCTTCTGGCTCGGACCGGCCGATGGCGGGTTCGCCGGCGGCGCGTCCGCCGCGATCTCGGCGAGGCGCTGCGCCACGAATTTGCGCCATGGCGCATCGGCCGGGGCGTCGGCGAGCAGGGCCTGCAGCAGGCTTTTGGCGGTGGCCGTGTCGCCGCGCTGCAAGGCAGCCTGCGCACCGTAAAAGCGGGCGCGCGGATTGCTGCCGGATTTGGCGAACTCGGCCTCGGCGGCTTGCGTCACCGTGCCCTGGGATTCGAGCACCAGGACCTCGCCGAGCTCGGCATGCAGCTCCGGCCGGTCGGGAGCCAAGGCGATCGCATGGGCGTAGGCTTTGTACGCCCCGGGGAAACGTCCGAGCGAAGCCAGGGTGCGGCCGAGCATGATCCAGTCATCGACATTGCCGGGATCGCGCTTCAGCCGGGCTGCCAATTGATCGGCGGCGGCGGCGAACTCGGCCTCGTCATGCGCGTTCGCCTGACCGGCGGCCGCGCCGGCGCGGCCGATGTCGGCCGGCGCGCCGACGGCGACGTAAATCGCGATTGCCGCCGCCGGCAGCACGCCGGCAATGCCGATTGCGGCGCCGGTCCGCCAGGAAAACTCCGCCCGGCTGCCGGCCGGCAGGGTCGATCGCCGGCTTGCTTCGCCGGCCGCCGCCAGCATTCGCCGGGTGATCCCGGTGCGCGCTGCCGCGGCCTCTTCCGGGGCGAGCCGGCCCTGCGCGGCCTCGCTGTCGATATCGGCGAGCTGGCGCCGAAATATCGCGACGATTGCGCCGTCGTCATCGCTGCCGCCGCGCTCGCCGCGCAGCAACGGCCGCAGCAGCGCGGCGAGCGCAGCCGCGACGAGCAGCCCGGCGACGATCCAGAACCAGATCATCCGCGATCGCCGAGCAGCACTGCGGCGCGCGCGCTTTCTTCCGCCGACAGCGGGGGCGGTCCCCGGTCGGGACGCCGACCTCGGGCGCGCAGCAGCAGCAATCCGCCGGCGCCCAGCACCAGGATCGGCGGGGTCAGCCAGAGCGCCCAGGTGACCGGCTCGAACGGCGGATCGAGCAGCACGAAGATGCCGTACCGCGCGACGACGTAATCGAGCACCTGCCGATCGCTGTCGCCGGCGGCCAGCCGCCGGCGCAGCAGGAGGCGCAAATCATGGGCAAGGTCGGCGTTCAATTCCTCGATCAACTCGTTCTGGCAGACGAGGCAGCGCAGCTCCGTGCCGATCGCTTCGGCGCGCGCCTCCAGCGCCGGATCGGCGAGCCGCTCGGAAGGTTCGACCGCTTGCGCCCCCCGCCCGCCGATCGCGATCAGCAGCGCGGCCGCGCAGAACAGCCGCAACATCATCCGCGGTCCGCCGATCGCATGATCGCGGCGGTTACCGGGCGGGACGCCCGCAGCCGCCCGCGCAGCCGGCGGTCGCTCAGCGAGACGAGGCCGCCCAAAGCGGCGAGGATCGCGCCGAACCAGATCCAGGGAACGAGCGGGTTGTAATAGGCGCGCAATACCCATCCGCCATGATCGTCGGGGTCGCCCAGCGCCAGATAGAGATCGGCGAAGCCGTTGGTAGCGATCGCGGTATGGCTCGTCTCGCTACCGGCGAGCGGGTAGAAGCGGCGCTCGGGATAGAGGGTGAAGGGCGCCTTGCCGGGCTGCTCGACCTCGATCTCGGCGCGCTGCGCCTGGTAATTGGCGACGGGTCCTTCGGTCACCCCGACAAAGCGCAGAGTGCGGCCGGCGATCGCGATCGTGCCGCCGGGATGCATCGTCTCGATGCGTTCGCTGCGCCACGCGATCGATACGGTGATGCCGGCGATCAGGATGCCGACGCCGAAATGAGCCAGCGTATAGCCCCAGGTGCCGCGCGGCAGGTGGCGCAGGCGCCGCCAGACGGTGGCCAGGGGCAGCTTGGCGAGCCCGGCCCGGTCGGCCAGGTCGGTCAGGACGCCGAGCATGGCCCAGACCGCGAGCGCCACGCCGCCGAGCGCTGCCGGGGGTGCGCTGCGATCGCAGATGAATACGATGATCGCGGCGAGGACCGCACCGCCGAATGCCGGAGCGAGGCGGCGGCATGTTGCCGGCAGATTGCCGCGGCGCCAGGCGAGCACCGGGGCGATGACCATGGCGGCGATGCCGGGGACCAGGATCGGGACGAAGGTCGTGTCGAAATATTGCGGGCCGACCGACAGCTTGACGCCGCTCCACACCTCGGCGAAGAGCGGGTAGAAGGTGCCGAGAAACACCGTCGCCATGCCGGCCGCGAGCACCAGATTATTGAGGACGATGGCGCCCTCCCGGCTTACCGGCGCGAACGGGTTGCCGGTCTCGAGCCCCGGCGCGCGCAGCGCATAAAGCAGCAGGCCGCCGCCGATCACGAGCGCGATCAGCACCAGGATGAAGACGCCGCGCGCCGGGTCGAGGGCAAAGGAATGGACCGAGGTGATGATGCCCGAGCGCACCAGGAAGGTCCCGATCAGGCTCATGCCGAAGGTCATGATCGCCAGCAGAACGGTCCAGCGCTGCAAGGTCCCGCGCTTTTCGACGACCGCGGCGGAGTGGAGCAGCGCGGTGCCGAGCAGCCACGGCATGAACGAGGCATTCTCGACCGGGTCCCAGGCCCACCAGCCGCCCCAGCCGAGCACGTAATAGGCCCACCAGCTGCCCATCGCGACGCCGACGGTCAGCCCGCACCACGCCGTCAGGGCCCAGGGCCGGACCCAGCGCGCCCAGGCCGAGCCGATCCGGCCTTCGAGGAGGGCGGCGATCGCGAACGAATAGGTGATCGAAAAGCCGACATAGCCGAAATAAAGAAACGGCGGGTGGAAAGCGAGGCCCGGGTCCTGCAGCAGCGGGTTGAGGCCGCGGCCGTCGGCCGGCACCGGAAACAGCCGCTCGAACGGGTTCGAGGTGGCGATGATGAAGGCGAGCGTACCAAACCCGAGCAGCCCCTGGATCGCCAGGGTGCGGGCGCGCAGGCTCAATGGCAGCGACCGGCCCAGCAGCGCGACCAGCCCGCCGAACAGCGCCAGCATGAAGACCCACAGCATCATCGAGCCTTCATGGCTGCCCCAGGCGCCGGTCACCTTGTACAGCATCGGCTTCGTCAGGCTCGAATTCTCGTAGACGTTGCGCACCGAGAAATCGGAGACGATGTGCGCATGGATAAAGACGGCAAAGGAGAGCGCCACCAGGCCGAGCTGCAGCAGCGCGGCCGGCCGCGCCAGATCCATCAGCGCCCCGCTGCGCGCCGACGCGCCGACGAGCGGCACGGTCCCCTGCACCAGCGCCGCCAGCAGCGCCAGGACGAGCGCGAAATGGCCGATCTCTACGAGCATCTCACCGCACTCGAACCAAGCGGTCGACGTCCGGCCATCCTGGCAGGAGAGCCGTCTTGGTGCCAGGCATTACGCCGCAGAACCAGCATTGCCAGGGCCGGCCCCGCCATGTCGGCATGCTGCATCGCGGCCGCCGCAGGGCACCCCGGTGCCGGGGAGCAGGGGCCGTCCACCCCGCCATTACGGGGCGCAGGCACGGCCTGTCCCCTCGGGCCGCCCCGGAATGACGGCCGGTTGCGGCTTTCGCGCCGAAAGCCTGCATCAGGCCGCAAAGACGTCGTCGGTCGCCTGCTCGGGCAACGGGAATGGGCTGGCCTCGGCAAAGGCGACGGCGGCCTCGAGAGCAGTCATGATTTCGCGGTCCATGGTTTGCAGTTCGGCGTCATCGAGATAGCCCTGCTCCCGGAGCTGACGTTCGAGCCGCGCGATCGGATCCTTTCCTTTCCACGCTTCAATCTCCGCCGGGTCGCGCGAATCAGCCTGTCCGCGGCGCTCGGTGTGGCCGCGCCAGCGGTAGGTCTTGCACTCGATCAGGGTCGGGCCGGCGCCCGAGCGCGCCCGCTCCACGGCGCGATTTGCCGCCTGATAGACCGCGAAGATGTCGTTGCCGTCGACGACGACACCCGGAATGCCGTAGCCGGCCGCGCGCTCCGCCACATCACCCAGCGCATGGGTCGCGGCGGCCGCGGTGTTTGCAGCATACATGTTGTTCTCGCACACATAGAGCATCGGCAACTTCCAGGTCGCCGCGATATTCAGGCATTCATGAAACGGCCCGGCATTCGATGCGCCGTCTCCGAAAAACGAGACCGCGACACCGCCCCTGCCTTCCATCTGTGCCGCCAGGCCGGCGCCGGTCACGATCGCGATCCCGCCGGCGACGATGCCGTTGGCGCCGAGCATGCCGATGCCGAAATCGGCGATGTGCATCGAGCCGCCTTTGCCCTTGCAGTAGCCGGTCTGGCGCCCGTACAGCTCGGCCATCATGCGGTTGAGGTCGGCGCCCTTGGCGATGCAATGGCCGTGGCCGCGATGCGTCGAGATGATCCGGTCGCCGCGGCCGAGCGCGCTGCAGACGCCGACGGCGGCCGCCTCCTCGCCGATATAGCAATGCACGACGCCGTAGATGTTGCCGGCGAGGTAGTCCGCCGAGGCACGCTCCTCAAACCGACGGATCGTCAGCATCTGGCGCAGCATCCGGCGCTGCGTGTCGGGCGGCAGGTTCGGCGAAAGGCTTTGCATGGGCAGGGTCCCTCCGGGCCGCTCAGGGCTCGTCATGATGGGCCAGCGCCGAAAGGGTGGCAACTGCAACATCGGCGCTGCGCTTCGGCGCGGCCTTCCAATGCCCTCGGCTATGGGCCGGTGGCGAGCATCGAAGGTCAGGAAAAAGGACTCGGCCATTCGCGGCCGGCCTTGCCGCATCATTACTGGGCATAGGGCTGGAAACCGTCTATCAGACCGGGGGATGCCGGGCAGGGAGCAAGGGGTGGTGGCGAGCAGCGAAGAACCGAGGGATATCGTCGCAAGGGTGGCGGCCGTGGCCGAACGGATCGAAACGCCGTGCGGCGACGGCGCCATGGTCTGGCGCCTGTGGGGGAGCGGACCGCCCCTCGTCCTGTTCCACGGCGGCTACGGCTCGTGGATGCATTGGATCCGCAACGTGCTGCCGCTGTCGCGGATGTTCACCGTGGTCGCCCCCGACCTGCCGGGGCTGGGTGAATCGGCGACCCCGCCCGAGCCGCATACGGCCGACGGTCTGGCCCGGATCATCGTCGCCGGGCTCGACATCGTGCTGCCTCAGCGAACCGATCTGCACATCGCCGGCTTCTCGTTCGGCGGTGTGCTCGGCGGTCCCGTCGCGGCGTTGCTCGGTCGGCGCGTGCGCGGCTTCACGATCGTCGGGTCGAACGGGCTCGGTCTCGTGCGCCAACCGACCGATCTCCAGCGCGTGCCGGCCGGCGCCGACACGGAAACGGCAATGGCAGTCCACCGCCACAATCTCGGGGCGTTGATGATCGCCGATCCGGCCAGGATCGACGCGCTCGCGGTCCATATCCAGTCGACGAACGCGCCGCGCGGCCGGGTCAGAAGCCGCCGGTTCTCGCGCGCCGACACGCTGGCCCGCGCGCTGCCGTCGGTGGCGGCGCGGATCGACGGCATCTGGGGCGGGCGCGACGCCACCGCCTGCCCATATCTCGACGAGCGCGCCCGCGCCCTGCGCAATATCCAGCCCGAGGCCCGCTTTGAAATCATCGAGGGCGCCGGGCATTGGGTGCAGTACGAGGCAGCCGACCGCTTCAACCCCCTCCTCGCCGAAATCGCACGCCAACGCGGGAGTGCCGCGCCATGACGACGGAGAACGAATTTTCCCTGGCCGGCAAGGTCGCCATCGTCACCGGCGGCAGCAGCGGCATCGGCGCGGCATCCGTCCGCCGGCTCGCAGCGGCCGGCGCGCGCATCGTCGTCGGCTACAACAAGGGCGTCGAGCGGGCGGCGGCGCTGATCGGCGAGCTGCCCGGCGGCGGCCATCGGGCGATATACCTGCCGCTCGAGGACAGCGCCGAGATCCGCAAGGTCAGCGGCCATGGTCAAGGAGGAGTTCGGCCGCGCCGACATCCTCGTCAATTCCGCCGGCTTTACCCGGATGGTCCCGCACCACGATCTCGACGCGCTCGACGACGATCTGATCGACGCGGTGCTGACCGCCAATGTGCGCGGCCCGTTCGCGACGATCCGCGCCTTTGTTCCGCTGCTGCGCGAATCCGGGGATGGGGTGATCGTCAACATCTCCTCGGGCGCCGCCCAGCACGGCACCGGCAGCTCGATCATCTACGGCGCCTCAAAGGCCGCGCTCAACACGATGAGCATGGCATTGGCGCGCGTGCTCGGCCCCGAGATCCGCGTCGTCATCGTAGCGCCGGGGATGGTCCATACCGGCTTTGTTCCCGGCCGCACCGAGGAGATGATGGCGCGGGCGGCCGCGGCGACCCCGCTCAAACGCGCCATCGAGGCCGATGACGTGGCGCGCGCGGTCATGGCTGTAATCACTCATTTGCGGCATACCACAGGATCGATCATCACCGTCGATGCCGGCCGGCATCTGTAGCGGCCGGGGTTCGAGGAGCTTGCAGCCGATGAAACTGGCGTTCCGGCCCCACATAACCCGCTCGGCGGCCGCCCGGGCCGCTGCGGATGCGCATCGCGCCGGAGCCGGTTCGGCGCCCCGGCCGCAGAGGAACGCCGCGGCCACGATAGCGCGACAACGCGACGTGATCGACCGCCGCGCATTGGCAGAGGAATTGTCGGACGCAGCCCGCTCGGTCCCGGCCCCGGGTCTTGACCGGCGGCCGCTCGTCGCGCCGTTGAAGGCGGCGCTGACCGCCGGCCGCGCCGAGATCCGCCGCCGGTTCGAGGCAGCCGGCGACGCTGCCGCGGTCGTGCGCGAGCAGTGCTTTCTGATCGACCAGCTGATCCGCGCACTGTTCGACGTGGTCACCGGCGAGATCTATCCGCTCGCCAACCCGACCTCGGGCGAGCGCCTGGCGCTGGTCGCTGTCGGCGGCTATGGCCGCGGCGAGCTGGCGCCCTATTCCGATATCGATCTGCTGTTTCTGCTGCCCTACAAGCAGACCCCGCACACCGAGCAGGTCGTCGAATCGCTGCTCTATTCGTTGTGGGACCTCGGGCTGAAGATCGGGCAGGCGACGCGCTCGGTCGAGGAATGCCTGCGCCAGGCCAAATCCGACCTGACGATCCGCACCGGTCTGCTCGAAGCGCGCTACCTGTGGGGCGAGGAGGCGCTGTTCCGCGAGTTGAAGCAGCGCTTCGACGCCGAGGTCGTACGCGGCACCGCGGCACAATTCGTCGAGGCCAAGCTCGCCGAGCGCGACGCGCGGCATCTCCGCGTCGGTGACAGCCGCTATCAGCTCGAACCGCACGTCAAGGAGGGCAAGGGCGGGCTGCGGGACCTGCACACCTTGTTCTGGATCGCGAAATACATCTATCGCATCGACGACGTCGGCAAGCTCGTCGATCTCGGCGTGCTGTCGAACGAGGAATCGCAGCGCTTCGCCCGCGCCCAGACCTTCTTGTGGACGGTCCGCTGCCACCTCCACTACCTGGCCGGCCGGCCCGAGGAGCGCCTCACCTTCGACCTGCAGACCGAGATCGGCCGGCGGATGGGCTACACCGACCACGCCGGGAGCCGCGGGGTCGAGCGCTTCATGAAGCATTACTTTCTCGTCGCCAAGGATGTCGGCGACCTGACCCGCGTCTTTTGCGCCATCCTCGAAGCCGACCAGCAGCGCCGGCGCCGGCTCCCGTGGGTGCGATGGGGGACCGGACGGCGCGCCTTGGACGGCTTCGTGCTCGACGGCGAGCGGCTGACGATCCCGTCGGAGGATTTTTTCAAGAACGATCCGGCGGCACTGTTGCGGCTGTTCCATGTGGCCCAGCAGCACGGGCTCGACATCCATCCGCGCGCGCTGCGCCGGGCCGGCCAGTCGCTAAAGCTGATCGGCCGGCAATTGCGCGAGGACCCGGACGCCAACCGGCTCTTTCTCGAGATCCTGACCTCGCGCAAGGACCCGGAAACCGCGCTGCGGCGGATGAACGAGGCCGGGGTCTTCGGCCGTTTCATCCCCGATTTCGGGCGCGTCGTCGCCCAGATGCAGTACGACATGTATCATCACTACACGGTCGACGAGCACACGCTCTTTGCCATCGGCATCCTGCACAAGATCGAGAGCGGGGCATTCGCCGACGAGCTGCCGGCAGAGACCCGGCTCGCGGCGACGATCGTGTCGCGCCGCGCCCTCTATCTCGCCGTGCTATTGC
This sequence comes from uncultured Alphaproteobacteria bacterium, assembly GCA_963814865.1. Classification (GTDB taxonomy): domain Bacteria; phylum Pseudomonadota; class Alphaproteobacteria; order ATCC43930; family CGMCC-115725; genus AP-15. The sequence continues at coordinate 1,080,106 of CAWFEN010000014.1, forward strand.
ACGACATCGCCAAGGGCCGCGGTGGCGACCATTCGGTGCTCGGCGAGCGCATTGCCGAAAAGCTCGGCCCGCGGCTCGGGATTTCGGCCGAGGAAACCGAGACGGTCGCGTGGCTGGTGCGCTGGCACCTGCTGATGAGCGGCACCGCTTTCAAGCGCGATATCGACGACCCGCAGACGATCAGCGACTTTATCGAGCGCGTGCAGTCGCCCGAACGGTTGAAGCTGCTGCTGATCCTGACCGTCGCCGATATCAGGGCGGTCGGACCGCATGTGTGGAACGGCTGGAAGGCGACGTTGCTGCGCGAGCTGTACCATCGCGCCATCGAGGTCATGGCCGGCGGCCTCACGGTCGAGGGCCAGGATTCGCGGGTCGCGGCCGCCCTGGCCGCGGTGCGAGGGCTTCTACCCGATTTCAGCGAAGCGGAATTCGCGGCTTTCGCCAAGATCGGCTACCCCTTCTATTGGCTGTCCTTCGATGCCGGCACCCATGCCCGGCACGCGCGGCTGATGCGCGAGGCAGAAACGAGCGATGCGCCGCTCACCGTCGAAAAGCGGGTCGATGCACAGCGCGCGGTGACCGAGATCACGCTCTACACAGCCGACCATGCCGGGCTGTTCTCGCGCATCGCCGGCGCGCTCGCAGTCAGTGGCGCCAACATCGTCGACGCCAGGATCATGACCATGAGCAACGGCATGGCGCTCGATACGTTCTGGGTGCAGGACCTGGCCGGCCGGCCGTTCGATCGGCCGGACAAGCTCGCCAGGCTCGCCGTGGTTTTCGAGAATGTGCTGACCGGCGATCTGAAGCCGCACCGCGAGCTCGCCCGCCCACCCGCCTTTCCGAGCCGCACGCGGGTCTTCACCGTGGCACCGCGCGTCCTCGTCGACAACAAGGCGAGCGCCTTGCACACGGTCATCGAGGTCAACGGGCGCGACCGGCCGGGACTGCTGTTCGAGCTGACCCGCGAGCTGACCCGGCTCAACCTCCAGGTCTCGAGCGCCAAGATCTCGACCTATGGCGAAAAGGTCGTCGACGTGTTCTATGTCAAGAACCTGTTCGGGCATAAGGTCGACCACCCGGCGAAGCTCGCCGAGATCCGCGGCACCCTCGAGGCGGTGCTGGCCAAGGGGAATGAGGCGGCGCTGCCGGAGGCTCGCCGCGAACGTGCTGCAGCGGCCGGATGAGGCTGCGGAACGCCGGACCATGCCAATCCAGGAGTGACCATACCATGCCGACCCAATTCCTGATGCTGCCGCCGCAGAATGCGACGACGCGCGAATGGGGTGCCCGGCTCGCCGCCGCATTGCCCGAGTTCGACATCGTCGCCGCCGAGGACCCGGCGCGGGCCGAGCAGGCGATCGCCACGGCCGAGGCCGCGTTCGGCACGATCCCGCCAGCGCTGCTGCGGCGGGCGCAGCGGCTCAAATGGCTGCAGGCGCCGCAGGCGGCACCGCCGGCCGGCTACTATTATCCCGAGCTGATCGCCCATCCGGTCGCGATCACCAATTTCCGCGAGATCTACAGCGACCACATCGGCACCCATGTGATGGCCTTTGTGCTGGCCTTCGCCCGCGGCTTGCAGCTCTACATCCCGCAGCAGCTGCGCCGCGAATGGAAGAAGCCGGAGCGCAACGAAGGCGTCGTCCATCTGCCCGAGGCGACGGCGCTGGTCGTCGGCGTCGGCGGCATCGGCAGCGAGATCGCACGCCTCTGCGCCGCCTTCGGGATGCGGGTGATCGGCGTCGACGAGCGCCGCCGCGAGGCGCCGCCGGGGGTTGCCGAGCTGCACCGCGCCGACGAGCTGGACGCGCTCCTGCCGCAGGCCGATTTCGTGATCCTGACCGTGCCGCATACGCCCGAGACCGAGGGCTTCATGAACCGCGCGCGGTTCCAGGAGATGAAGAAGACCGCGTTCTTCATCAATATCGGGCGCGGCCTGACGACCCGTCTCGACGACCTCGCCGCGGCGATCGAAGCCGGCGAGATCGCCGGCGCCGGGCTCGACGTGTTCGAGCAGGAGCCATTGCCCGCCGACCACAAGCTGTGGACATTGCCGGGCGTATTGCTGACCCCGCACACCGCCGGCTACGGCCCCTATCTCGACGAGCGCCGCTACGACATCATCCTCGACAATTGCCGCCGCTTCCTCGCCGGCCAGCCGCTGCGCAACCTCGTCGACAAGGCGCGCTGGTTCTGAGGACCCGGCCCTCAGAGAGCGCGCCGCGCCTTTAGGGCGGCCGTCAGGGTGCCGTCGTCGAGGTAGTCGAGCTCGCCGCCGATCGGCACGCCTTGGGCGAGGCGCGAGAGCTTGACGCCGCTCCCGGCGGCGCGGTCGGCGATGTAGTGGGCGGTGGTCTGGCCTTCGACCGTGGCGTTCAAGGCCAGGATCAGCTCCTGACCGGGTTCGAGCCGGGCGATCAGCCTGTCGATCGAGAGGTCCTCGGGACCGACCCCGTCGAGCGCCGACAAGGTCCCGCCGAGCACGTGATAGCGGCCGCGGAAAGCGCCGGTGCGTTCGAGCGCCCAAAGATCGGCGAGATCCTCGACGACGCAGATCGCGGTTTCGTCGCGCCGCGGATCGCGGCAAATGGCACAAGGTTCTACGGTATCGAGATTGCCGCAGACCGGGCATGGGCGGATCGCCTCGGCCGCCTGCGCCAAGGCCGAGGCGAGCGGCATCATCAGGCTTTCGCGCCGCTTGATCAGGTGCAAAGCCGCGCGCCGCGCCGAGCGGGGCCCGAGGCCCGGCAATTTGGCAAGCAGCTGGATCAGAGTGTCGAGTTCGGACAATCGGTCAGAACGGCAGTTTCAGGCCGCCCGGCAATTGCAGGCCGCCGGTCAGCTTCTGCATTTCCTGCTCGGCATGGGCGGCGACCTTGCGCCGGGCATCGGTGAAGGCCGCGACGATCAAATCTTCCAGCACCTCGACCTCGTCGGGATCGAGCAGAGACTTGTCGATTTTGACCTTTTTCACATCGCTCTTGCCGTTCAGGGTCAGCTCCACCACGCCGCCGCCGGCGATGCCGATCATCTCGACGGTTTCGAGCTGGGCCTGCATCTCGGCCATCTTGTCCTGCATCGCCTGTGCCTGCTTCATCAGCTGGCCGATGTTTTTCATGCCCCATCCTCTTCTGTGTTGGCCTCGGCGGCTCCCGCTTCTTCGCCATTCTCTTCGCCATCGGCCGCATCGGCCTCGGCGGCTGCCGCAAAGCGCTCGCGGACCGCGGCGATCGTCGCGCCGGGAAAAGTTTCCAGCACCGCCTGCACCAACGGATGCCCGGCGACTTCGTTGCGCAGGTCGTGCTCGCGGCTTTCCTGCTGCTGGCGCAGGGTGGGCTCGCCTTCGGCCTCGGAAATCGCGATCAGCCAGCGCGTCCCGGTCCACTCGCCGAGCAGCTGACCGAGACGGTTGGCGAGATCGCGCGGGGCGCCCGCCGCCGGGCGGAACTCGATCCGCCCCGGCTCGAAATGCACGAGATGCAGGTGCGAGACGAGATGCGAGCGCAGCACCGCCTCGCGCCGCTGGTCGAACAGCGCGACGACTTCGCTAAAGCTCTGCGGCATCGGCTCGTGCGCGGCGGCGTTCGGCGGCGCCGGCGCCGATACGGCTTCGGCGGGCTCGACCGGCAGGCGCTGCGCTCCCGCAGCGGCCGTGCCGACGGCGATCGGCCCCGGTGGCGGCCGCGCGGGCATCGGCTCTGCCCGGCCGACCTCGCCAGCCGCTCTGCCGGCCTTGCCGCCCGCCGCCAGTGTGCGGACGAGATCGGCGGGAGCCGGCAGATCGGCGACATAGGCGAGGCGCACCAGCACCATTTCAGCCGCCTGGATCGGCGAGGGAGCCACCTGCACCTCGCCCAGCCCCTTCAGCAGCATCTGCCAGAGGCGCGCCAGCGCCGGCATCGTCAGCTTGTCGGCGATCGGGCGGGCGCGCTCGCGGTCGCCTTCGGCGATCGGGTCGCCGGCCCCGGCCTCGGGCGCCAATTTGACCCGGGTCAGAAAATGGCCGAGGTCGAGCAAATCCTGCAACACCAACAGCGGGTCGGCGCCATCCCGGTAAAGGCGGTCGAGCTGCGCCAGCGCGTCGCCTGCAGCGCCGCGCAATACCGCTTCGAAGAGGTCGAAGACGAGGCCGCGGTCGGCGACACCGAGCATGTCGCGCACCGCCGCTTCCTCGACCCGGCCGCCGGAGAGCGCGATCGCCTGGTCGAGCAGGGACAGCCCGTCGCGCACCGAGCCGTCGGCGGCGCGCGCGATCAGCGCCAGCGCCGCGGGCTCGACCTCGACACCCTCGGCCTCCGCGACGCTGCGGTAATGCTGCACCAAAAGCTCGGCCGGCACCCGGCGCAGCGAAAAGCGCTGGCAGCGCGACAGCACCGTCACCGGCACCCGGTGGATCTCGGTCGTGGCGAACACGAAGATCACCGCGGGCGGCGGTTCCTCCAGCGTCTTCAGCAGGGCGTTGAAGGCGTTCTTCGAGAGCATGTGGACTTCGTCGATTATGTAGACCTTGCAGCGCGCCGAAACCGGCCGGTAGCGCACCCCGTCGGTCAGGTCGCGGATGTCGTCGACGCCGGTGCGCGAGGCCGCGTCCATCTCGATCACGTCGACATGGCGATCCTCGGCGATGGCCCGGCAATGCTCGCATTCGCCGCAGGGTGCCGCGGTCGGCCCGCCGGTGCCGTCCGGGCCGACACAGTTCAGCGCGCGGGCGATGATCCGCGCCGTCGTCGTCTTGCCGACCCCGCGCACCCCGGTCAGGATGAAGGCATGCGCGACCCGCCCGGTCGCGATCGCGTTCGAGAGCGTGCGGACCATCGCCTCCTGCCCGATCAGCTCGGCGAAGGTCGCAGGCCGGTATTTGCGGGCGAGAACGCGGTAGGCCGCCGCCGAATCGGGCATGTTCGAAACCAAGCCGGGGTGGGAGACCGGGTGAACGACCCAGGCCGGAACTCGTTACGGCTGCTTTCTTCCGAACCTGACCGGGTTGGCGAGAGGCCTGCCCGCCGCCCGGCTCCCACCGCACTATATCAGCTGTCGCCGATGCCGAGGCAAGCATCGCAGTTTGTGCTTGTACGATGCCGATGGCGTCGATCACCCACTTCACCACCCCGCAAGCGCGATCCCTGATCTCGGCCAGAGGCTCCCAGCCCCTGACGGTATCAGCAAAATTTGGCTCAAAATGCATGCAGCTTGAAACAAGGGCTTTTCAGTGGAGCATCGAGCACAATGATCGAGATCGCGCGCACCGCTTGCCGCGCTGCGCGCCGATGTGCGAGTGTCAGAGGCATGAAAGCGCATAATTATTATGCGGCGCCGGGGTTCGAGCGGGCGGCGTTGCGGCGGCGCGAGATGGGCTGGATCATCGAGCGCATCGCCGATCCGGCGAGCCGGTTCGTCCCGGTCTGGCGCAACCAGAATTTGGTCATCGAGATCGAGGGCGGCGAGCCGCGCGCGGTGGCGCTCGGCTGGGACGGGATCGGCCCGCTGCTCGGCGATGTCGGCAACGCCGAGGAGCGGCTCGGCGACGGCGAGATCGTCTTTCTCGGCATCGTCGAGGAACGCGCGCATTTCGCGCTCGATCTGTCGCCGATCGAGGCGCCGCTCGCCATGCTGCACTCGCCGGCGCGGGCGGCGAGCGGCATCGATGCCGCGACTGTGCGCTTTGCCGATCTGCGCCAGCTGGGCGGTCGGCTCGACCGGCGCGAGGCGGGGCTTTTGGCGCATGCCCGCGCGATGCTCTATTGGCACGCGCGTCATCGCTATTGCGGGGTGTGCGGCAATCCGACCCGCGCCGAGGAGGCGGGCCATATGCGCCGCTGCGCCGATCCCGCCTGCAATGCGATGCATTTCCCACGCACCGATCCGGCGGTGATCATGCTGGTGACCCACGGCGAGAGCGCGCTGATGGGCCGGTCGCGGCACTTTCCGCCCGGCATGTATTCGACCCTGGCCGGCTTTCTCGAACCGGGCGAGAGCCTTGAAGACGCGGTGGCGCGCGAGGTGCGCGAGGAGACCGGCATCGAGGTCGGCGCCGTCGATTATCACTCCTCGCAGCCCTGGCCGTTCCCCGCCAACATCATGCTCGGGTTTCACGCCGAGGCACTGACGACCGAGATCACCGTCGATTTCGGTGAATTGGAGGATGCGCGCTGGTTCGAGCGCGGCTGGCTGCTGTCGCATGCCGACGACGACAATTTCCGCCTGCCGCGGCGCAATTCGATCGCCCGCCGGCTGCTCGAGGACTGGCTCCACGATCGGGTCGCGGACATCGGCGACGAAGGCTGAGCCGGCGGCGGCCGTCCCGATCGGTCAGTGACCCTCGCGGACGGCGCTGCGCGGACGGCGGAGCAGCAGGGTCAGCGGCAGGCCGACGAGGAAGGCGCCGCCCATCAGCATCAGCACGTCGTTGAAGCTCATGACCAGTGCTTCGCGCTGCACCATGTCGGCGAGAAGCTTGAGCGCGGCCCGGCTCGGGTCGCCGGGGACAAGCGTGCCGAGCCGGCTGGTCTGGGCGTCGAGGAAATGCTGCACCGCCGGACGGGCGGGATTGACGTCTTCGATCAGCCGGTTCCAGTGAAACCACAGGCGGTTGTTCAGGACCGTGCCGATCGCGGCGATGCTGATGGCGCCGCCGAGGTTGCGCATCAGGTTGTAGAGACCGGCGGCGTTCTTCAGCTTGTCCGGCGGCAGCGTGCCGAGCGCGATCAGGTTGGCCGGCAGAAAGCAGAACATCAGGGCGACTCCGCGCACCGCCTGCGGCACGAACAGTTCGGCAAAGCCCGTCTGGTCCGTCATAAAGGCGTTCAGATAGACCGCGGCCACGAACAGCGCCATGCCCATCGCCAGCATGATCCGCAGATCGAGCTTGCGCGCCATGATGGTGCTCAGCGGCGAAACCAGAAGCTGGACGGCGCCGGTCACGACGACGGTCTCGCCGATCTGCAGGCTGCTGTAGCCGCGCGCTTCGGCGAGAAACAGCGGCACGACATATGTCGCCCCATAGAGCCCGGTGCCGATCACAAAAGTGTAGAGCGAGCCCAGCGCAAAGTTTCGGTTGGCGAACGCGCGCAGATCGACGATCGGCTGGCGGTAGCTGAACACCCGCCAGAAGAACAGCACCGCCGAAATCGCCGAAATCACGGAAGCGGCAAAGATCGTGTCGTCCTGGAACCAGTCCCAGCGCGGGCCTTCCTCGAGCGCATATTCGAAGCAGCCGAGGAACACCGCCATCAGCACCAGCCCCGGCACATCGAAATAACGCAGCAGGGAGCGGTCGGGCTTGTCGACGTCGATCAGCAGCCACACGGCGACGGCGACGGCGCTGCCGGGCAGGATGTTGACGAGAAACAGCCAGTGCCAGGAATAGGTGTCGGTCAGATAGCCGCCGATCGTCGGCCCCAGGGTCGAGGACAGGTTCAGGATCAGCGAGATGATGACCATCAGCGGCGCCAGCTGGCGCGGCGGGAACAGGGTGTAGATGACCGGAAAGACGGTCGGCACCATCGCCCCGCCGATAAACCCTTGCAGCGCGCGATAAACGATCATCTGGCCGAGGCTGGTGGCGGTCGCGCACAGCGCGCTCATCGCGGTAAAGCCGACCGCCGAGATCACGAACAATACCCGGGTCGAGAGCAGCCGCGACAACGTCCCCGACAATGGGATCATCACCACTTCGGCGATCAGATACGAGGTCTGCACCCAGCCGATCTCGTCCGCGGTGGCCGACAACCCGCCCTGGATCTGGGCCAGCGAGCTGGTCACGATCTGGATGTCCATGATCGCCAGGAACATGCCGAAGACCATCGCGAGCACGCCGGCCCAGTCGCGCATGGTCGGTTGCCGCGCGGGCCCCGTCGCCGCGGCTGGCGCTGCCGGTTTTGGCGGTGCGGCTGGAACGATCGCAGCCGGGCTGCGCCGGGCGCCGCCCGCCCGCCGCCGCAGCGCCGTGGGCGCCCGGCTCATGGGCTCGACGCGGCCCCGCTCGGTGTCGCCGGCCTGGCTTCGGCCGCACCGACGATGCCGTCGCCGGCCTCGGCCTCGCCCGCGTCGCGGGTGTCGACGGTGACGGTGACCGACAGGCCCGGCCGCAGCAGGCGCGCGAGCGGCCCGTTGGCCGGCAAGGCGATGCGGATCGGCACGCGCTGCACGATCTTGGTGAAATTGCCGGTCGCGTTGTCGGGCGGCAGCAGGCTGAACTCGGCGCCGCTCGCCGGCGCGAAGCTGTCGATCCGGCCGGCGATCGTGTGGTCGGGATAGGCGTCGACCGAGATTTCGGCGCGCTGCCCCGGCCGCATCCGCGTCAGCTGTGTCTCCTTGAAGTTGGCGGTGACGTAGACCCGCGGCAGCGGCACCAGGGACAACAGCTCGGTGCCGGGTTTGACGTATTGCCCGACCTGCCCGGCGCGATTGCCGACGATGCCGGATATGGGCGCGCGGATCACCGTGTTGTCGAGATCGTTCCGGGCGAGCCTGAGGTTGGCGCGCGCCTGCTGCAGCTTGGCCGCCTCCTCCTGCCGCTGCGACTGGAGCACGCCGAGCTGGCTTTGCGCGGCGGCGAGCGCGGCATGGTTCTTGGCCGCCTCGGCCTCCGCCTTGCGCGCGTCGGCCTGAGCCTGCTCAAAGCGCTGCCGGCTGGCGAAGTCGGTCGTCATCAACGCGCTGTAGCGCTTGTAATCCTGCTGCGTGCGGGTCAGATCCGCCTCGGCCGATTGTACTTCCGCCCGCGCCTGCGCGATCATCGCCTGCTGCAGATCGAGCCGGCTGGCATAGGTCGCCACCGCCGCCTCTTCGGTCGCTACCGCCGCCTCGGCCTGGGCGGCCTTGGCGGCAAAGTCGCTGTCGTCGATGACGAACAGCACCGCGCCTTTTTTGACGGCTTCGTTCTCGCGGACCCGCACCGCCTTGATGTAGCCCTCGACCTTCGGGCTGATCACCGAGACGTCGCTGGCGACATAGGCGTCGTCGGTCGAACTCCAGGAATCGCAGGACGGTCCACCAATACCAGCCGCCGGCGCCGCCGAGCACCAGGGCCAGCACCACCGCGGTGATCAAGAGCTTGTTGCGCATCTTATCTGAACTAAACCGTTCAGTTCACTGTTGCACTGAAACTAGGGCTTCGGTAAAACTTGTCAAGCCCGCGCTCGCCGACGATCGGCAGCGCCTGCCGGGGGCCGTGACCAGCGCGATGGAACACAGCGGGCGCAGCGAGGCGACATTGGGCGGCAAGGCCGAGAGCATCCTCGCCGCGGCGAAGCGGAGCTTTCTGGCGAGCGGGTTCGGCGCCGTCAGCATGGACGCGATCGCGCGCGAGGCCGGCGTGTCGAAGGCGACGGTCTATGCTCATTTCGCCGGCAAGGAAGAGCTGTTCGGCGCGGTGATCGGGCGCGAATGCGAGCAGCGCTTCGCCGGTTTCTCGGCGCACGAGCTCGACCCCGGTGATGTTCGAACCTCGCTGGCGGTGCTGGCCCGGCGCTTTCTCGAGCTGCTCCTGTCGCCCGACGCGATTGCGCTGCACCGGATCATCCTCGGCGAGGTTACCCGTTTTCCGGCGCTCGGCGCGGTGTTCTGGCATGCCGGGCCTGAGCGCAACCTCGTCCAGATCGAGGTCTTCCTGGCCGCTGCGGCCGCCGCCGGGTCGCTGGATATCGCCGATACGCGCCTTGCCGCCGAGCAATTCGTCGGATTGGTGCGCGGCGAGATCCAGTTGCGCCACCTGTTGCGCCTCGAAGCCGCGGCCGGCGAAACCGGCATCCGCGCTGCCGTCGCCCCAGCCGTCGACACCTTCCTGCGGGCGTTCGCGTCCGGAACGGTGGCGCCGCCGCTCCGGACGCGAACGGAACCATGACGCCGCCGCTTTCCGGCGCCCATCCGCTCGTCGTGCTGGAGGAGGTTCATCTGACCCTGCGAAGCGCCGCCGGCCCCGTGGACATTCTGCGCGGCGTCTCGCTCGCGATCGACGCGGGCGAGACGGTCGGCCTGATCGGCCCTTCGGGCTCGGGAAAATCGACCCTGGTCATGGTATTGGCCGGGCTGGAACGGCCGAGCGCCGGCCGGGTGCGGATCGGCGGAAGAGACCTCGGCGGGCTCGGCGAGGACGAGCTGGCCCGGCTGCGCCGTGCCGATATCGGCATCGTCTTTCAGGGGTTCCATCTGATCCCGACGATGACGGCGCTCGAAAATGTCGCGATCCCGCTCGAACTGGCCGGTCGGCGCGATGCCTTTGCCGCCGCCGCGCAGGGCCTCGCCATGGTCGGGCTCGGCCATCGCCTGACCCATTATCCCGCCCAGCTTTCCGGCGGCGAACAGCAGCGCGTGGCGATCGCACGTGCGTTTATTGCCGCGCCGAGGCTGCTGCTTGCCGACGAGCCGACCGGAAATCTCGACGGCGCCACCGGCCGCGTCGTCATCGACTGCCTGTTCGAGCACCAGGCCCGGCACGGCACGACCCTGCTGCTGATTACCCACGACCGGGACCTCGCCGCGCGCTGCGGGCGGCAGATCCACATGGGGGACGGCAGGATCGTCGACGACCGGCGCACGCCGCAGCTGCGGACGGGCCCCGTGCGGCGCGCCCGATGAGGCGCGTTCCACCCGGCGCCGCGGCGGCCCGCGGCGTTGTCGTGCTGTGAACCGGGGCGGAGGAAATCGCCGGCCGTCCTTGGCGGGCGGGGAGCCGCCGCCTATAACTGCGCCCGCGAGCGGCGGTACGCCCTCGTTGCACCGCCTACGGTTGTTGACCGATGCCGTTCTTTGCGATCCCGTTCCCCGCGATAAATCCGGTCGCGATCTCACTCGGACCGCTGGCGATCCGCTGGTATGCGCTCGCCTATATCGCCGGGCTGGTGATCGGCTGGCGCTATTGCCTCGTCCTCGCGGGACGGCCGCCATATCTCGTCAAAAGCCGGGACGTCGACGATTTTCTGGTGTGGGCAACGTTCGGCGTGGTTTTCGGCGGACGCATCGGCTACGTGCTCTTCTACAACCTCCGATATTATCTGCACCAGCCATTGCAGGCTCTTTACGTGTGGCATGGCGGGATGTCGTTTCATGGCGGAGCGCTCGGCGTGACGATCGCCATCGTGCTGTTCACACATGCGCGCAAGATCCCGTTTTTCGCTTTTTCCGACATCGTCACCGAGGCGATCCCGATCGGCCTCTTCTTTGGCCGCATCGCCAATTTCGTCAATGGCGAGTTGTTCGGACGGCCGACCGACGTCGCTTGGGCCATGATCTTCCCGAATGGCGGTCCGGTTCCGCGTCACCCGAGCCAGCTCTACGAGGCCTTTTGCGAGGGCATATTGCTGTTTCTGCTGCTTTTTGCCGCAGAGCGGCTCGGCCGCCGGCGCCGTCCCGGTTTTGTCAGCGGGTTGTTTCTCGTCGGCTATGCAGTCGCCCGCATGTCGGGCGAATTGTTCCGTCAGCCGGACCCGCAACTCGGCTATCTGATCTTCGGGACGACGATGGGCCAGCTTCTGTCGATCCCGGTGCTGATCGCCGGCATCGTCATCATGCTTTGGGCGTGCCGTGCGCCCGCCGGCGCCCGGTCGTGACCACGGACGCGATCGCCGCGCGGATCTCTCGCCGCATCGCGGCTGAAGGTCCGATGTCGGTGGCCGCCTTCATGGCGATGACGCTGCATGACCCGGCCGACGGCTATCATGCCGGCCGCAATCCAATCGGGGCGCAGGGCGACTTTATTACGGCGCCTGAGATCAGCCAGGTCTTCGGCGAACTGATCGGGCTGTGGTGCGCATCGGTGTGGGATCGGATCGGGCGGCCCGATCCCGTTATCCTGGCCGAGCTGGGGCCGGGTCGCGGCGTGATGGCCGCCGATCTGCTGCGTGCCGCCGGCACAATTCCCGAATTTCGCCGCGCGCTCCGTCTCCACCTGGTCGAATCGAGCCCGGTTTTTCGCGCCGAGCAGGAGCGGCGCCTGGGGTGGGCCGAGCCCCGCTGGGCGGCGCGGGTCGAGGATTTGCCGCCGGGCCCGATCCTGCTCGTCGCCAACGAATTCCTTGATGCGCTGCCGATCCGCCAGTTCGTGCGTGGGCGCTCCCATTGGGCAGAGCGGATGGTGGCGCTCGACCACGCCGGAAAGCTCGTGTTCGGCGCCGGGCCGGAAAGCCCGGTTTTATCGGCTCTCGTTCCCGAAAACCTGAGCCGTCGCGCCGAGCCCGGTGCCGTCGTCGAGATCTGCCCGGCAGCCCTCGCCCTCGCAGCGGTGATCGGCAGGCGGCTGGCATGCCGGCCCGGCGCGGCGCTCTTCATCGATTACGGGTATTGCGCGAGCACGCCGGGGCCGAGCTTGCGCGCCTTCAGCCGGCATTGTCCGGTACCGGTGCTGGCGCATCCGGGAACTGCGGATCTGACCGCCGATGTCGATTTCGCCGCATTTGCCGAAGCGGCATGGATGAGCGGAGCGCAAATTGGCGGGCCGGTAACGCAGGGCCGGTTTCTAACCGAGCTCGGCGCCTTGCCGCGACTCGCAGCCTTGTCCTCCGGTGCCACGCCGGCCCAGCGCCGAATGCTCGAGAGCGGCGTTGCGCGCCTGCTCGACCCCGCCGACATGGGCAGCGTGTTCAAGGTAATGGCGCTGCTGTCGCCCGGAATGCCGGCTTCTCCGGGCTTCGGCCGGACGGAAGCGGCGCGATGATCGTGCTCGGGCTGCTCGGTCAAGGTCCCGGCATTCGTCACGCCTTCTTTACCCGCCGAGGCGGGGTCAGCGAGGGGCTTTTCCGCTCGCTGAATTGCGGCTTCGGCTCGGGTGACGAAGCGGAGAATGTTGCGCGCAACCGCACGGCCGCGATGGACCGGCTCGGTGTCCCGGCCGACCGACTGGTGACCTGCCGCCAGATTCACAGCGCCGCGGTCGTCACCGTGGAGCTCCCGTGGCACCGTGACGAAGCGCCGCAGGCCGACGGTCTGGTGACGCGGGTCCCCGGCATCGCGCTCGGCGTGCTCGCGGCCGATTGCGCGCCGATCCTGTTCCACGATCCCATGGCGCAGGTCGTCGGCGCCGCGCATGGCGGCTGGCGCGGCGCCGTCGGCGGTGTCGTCGAGGCCACCCTCGCCGCAATGGCGGCACTCGGCGCGGAGCGCTCTCGCATCCGCGCCGGGATCGGCCCTTGCATCGGCGCCGCCTCATATGAGGTCGGTCCCGAGTTTCCTGCGCCGATTGTCGCCGCCGACAAGGCCGCTGCGGTCCATTTTGCACCGGCCCGGCGCGCCCGACATTTCATGTTCGATCTCTCCGGTTATATCGCGCACCGCCTCGCCCGCGCCGGGGTTGCAGGGGTGGAGCAGACGGGCCGCGACACCGTCGTCGAAGAAGAGGACTTTTTCAGCTATCGGCGGGCTTGCCGGCGCGGCGAACGCGCTTACGGGCGCGGGCTGTCGGCGATCGTGCTTGCGGGGCAGCCGCGATGAGGCCGGTGAGGAGCCATCTGTGCGCGCGCGGCCGATGGGCGGGCGCGGCGGTGCTGGTTGTGCTCGCCGGCTGTCAACCGCTGCCGCATCCGTTTGCGAACGACGTGCCGAAACCGGGGTCGCCGATGCTGACCCTGCGCGACACCGCCCCGGTTGCGATCGCGCCGCTCGCGGGCGAGCCGCGGGCGACGGCGGCGAAGCTCGCCCCGGCGATGGCCGCCGCGCTGCAGCGCCATGAGATCGCGGCAAGCGCCCGGATCGCCGGCCTCGACAGCTACCAGCTGACCGGCCGGATCCAGGAGATGCCGCCCGCCGGCGGCAAGGCTGCGCTCGTCGCGCTGTGGCAGCTGCGCGGCCCGTCAGGGAGACTGGTCGGCGAGCGGGCCGAGCGAACCGAAGCCGCGGCCGGCGATTGGCAGGCCGGGAACGACGACGCCGTCGCCCGCGCGGCGTCGGCCGGCGCGGAGCAGCTGGCGGCGTTGATGCAGGACAAGGCTGTGACCGAGGCGCCGGCCGCGATCCCGGCCGGACGCACGCGGCTTTTGATCCGCGGTGTCGAAGGTGCCCCGGGCGATGGCGGGCAAGCGCTGGAGAGGGCGATTGCGCTGCTGTTGCAGCGGCAGGATCTGTCGATTGTCTCCGGTCCGCAGGCCAAGGCCGATCTTCTCCTCGACGCCGACGTCACCGTCGCCAAGCCTGAGGCGGGCAAGCAGCATGTCAAGATCGTCTGGCATGTGCGCCGCACGGACGGCCGGGAAATCGGCACCGTGGCGCAGGAAAACGATATTCCGGCCGGGCTCCTCAACGGCCCGTGGGGCGATGTCGCCTACACCGTCGCCGTCTCCGCGCAAGACGGCATCATGGCGCTGGTCGCCCGTGGCGCGCCGCCGCCGACCGGCAGATCCTGAAGCCCCGTCCGATGATTGCCAGGCCGGCGGCGCATTGTTACAATATGGTCATGCGAAGCCGCGGGACCGGACCCGCCGGCACCGGTGTTTATCGCCAGCCATGAAAATTCTCGCCTGCAACAGCAATCGGCCGCTCGCCGAGGCCATCGCGGCCTATCTCGAATTGCCCCTCACCAAGGCGAGCGTGCGGCGCTTTTCCGATATGGAGGTGTTCGTCGAGATCCACGAGAACGTGCGCGGCGAGGATGTCTTCGTGATCCAGTCGACCTCCTATCCGGCGAACGACCATTTGATGGAGCTGCTGGTCTGCCTCGACGCGCTGAGGCGCAGCTCGGCGCGGCGGATAACGGCGGTCGTCCCGTATTACGGCTATGCCCGGCAGGACCGCAAGACCGGGTCCAGAACGCCGATCTCGGCGAAGCTGGTCGCCAACATGATCACCGCGGCCGGCGCCGACCGGGTGCTGACCCTCGATCTCCACGCCGGGCAGATCCAGGGCTTCTTCGATATCCCGACCGACAATCTGTACGCGGCGCCGGTGCTGGTGAAGGACATCCAGGACCATCATTCGCGCCAGGATCTGATCATCGTCTCGCCCGATGTCGGCGGCGTCGTGCGCGCCCGGCAGATCGCCCGGCGGCTCGACACCGATCTCGCGATCATCGACAAGCGCCGCGAGCGCGCCGGCGTGTCCGAGGTCATGAACATCATCGGCGACGTCGCCGGCCGGCGCTGCATCCTGGTCGACGACATCGTCGACAGCGCCGGCACCTTGTGCAACGCCGCCGCGGCATTGATCGAGGCCGGCGCGTCGGCGGTTTTCTCCTATGTCACGCACGGGGTGCTGTCGGGCGGGGCGGTGGCGCGCGTCGTCGATTCGCCGATCGAGATGGTGGTCATGACCGACAGCATCGTCGCGACCGAGGCGGTCCGCGCCGCACACAACATCCGGCAGGTGACGATTGCGCCGCTGATCGCCGAGGCGATCCGGCGGATCAGCGAAGAGCGCTCGGTATCGAGCCTGTTTGATTGAGCCTTTGGCCGACCGCGGCCGGGAGGGGCCTGCGCACCGCCGCAACCGGTTGTGCGCTGCCGGTCCGCCCCGATCCAAGACGGCTTGAGAGGCCACTTTCCTGAAGAGGAGCGATAAGGATGCCCGAAATCATCACCCTCAGCGCCGCGCCGCGCGCCGAGACCGGAAAAGGAGCCACGCGCGCCGCCCGGCGCATGGGTCGTGTCCCCGGGATCATTTACGGCGATGGCAAAGATCCGGTGCTGATCAGCCTCGAACCGCGTGAATTGTCGCACGCGCTCGCCCGGCGCGGCTTTTTTGCGACGCTCGTCGACGTGACGGTCGACGGCACCGTGCACCGCGCCCTGCCCCGCGAGGTGCAATTGCATCCGGCGACCGACGCGCCCCTCCATGTCGATTTCATGCGGGTCGGCGCCAACGCCCGCGTCACCGTCGAGGTGCCGGTCGTGTTCATCAATCACGAGATGTCGATCGGGCTGCGCCGCGGCGGGATCCTCAACATCGTCCGCCACGGGATCGAGCTCAGCTGCCCGGTCGACAACATTCCCGATCACCTGACCGTCGACCTCGACGGGCTCGACATCGGCGACAGCGTCCACATCAGCGCCGTGACTTTGCCGGAGGGGTGTCGCCCGACGATCATCGCCCGCGACTTCACGATCGCCAGCGTGGCACCATCCTCGGCGGTGCGCGAGGAAGCGGCCACGGCTGCTTCAACCCCGGCTGCCGCCCCCGAACCGCCGGCGGCGAGCTGATATTTCGAGCGGGCGGTGCGGCGACAGCGTGCGCCCGGCAATGCGTCTGCTCGTCGGCCTCGGCAATCCCGGCTCTCGCTATGCGAGAAACCGCCACAATATCGGGTTCATGACGATCGATGCGATCGCCCGCCGGCACGGTTTCCCCGGGTTTCGCAACCGGTTCAAGGGCGATCTCGCCGAGGGGCCGATCGCCGGCGAGCGGCTGTTATTGCTGAAGCCGCAGACTTTCATGAACGATTCCGGGGAATCGGTCGCGCCAACAGCACGGTTCTTCAGGATTCTGCCGGAGGAAACCGTCGTGATCCATGACGAAATCGATCTGCGGCCGGGCAAGCTCCGGGTCAAACGCGGCGGCGGGAATGCCGGCCATAACGGCCTGCGCTCGATCGATGCACTGCTCGGCCCCGATTACTGGCGGGTGCGGATCGGGATCGGTCATCCCGGGGTCAAGGAATTGGTTCACCCTTATGTGCTGCAGAATTTTCCCGGCGACGAATTGGCGCTCTGGGTCGAGCCGCTGGTGAATGCCGTGGCCGAGACGATCGGGCTGCTGTTGTCCGGCGCGCCCGATGCCTTCATGAGCGAGGTGGCCCGCCGGTTTGCCCCGCCCGATCCGGACGCGGCGGCCGCCGCCGTGCGATCGTAGCAGATGGGTTTCAGCTGCGGCATCGTCGGCCTGCCGAATGTCGGCAAATCGACCCTGTTCAACGCGCTGACCGCGACCGCGGCGGCCGAGGCGGCGAACTATCCGTTTTGCACGATCGAGCCCAATATCGGGCGCGTCGCGGTGCCGGACGAGCGGCTCGCGATCTGCGCCGGCCTGGCAAAATCGGCGAAGATCATTCCGACCCAGCTCGAATTCGTCGACATCGCCGGGCTGGTGCGCGGCGCGGCGCGCGGCGAGGGGCTCGGCAACCAGTTTCTCGGGCATATCCGCGAGGTCGATGCGATCGCCCATGTCCTGCGCTGCTTTGCCGATGGCAATGTCGCCCATGTCGAAGATTCGATCGATCCGATCCGCGACGCCGAGACGGTCGAAACCGAGCTGATGCTCGCCGATCTCGACAGCCTCGAGCGGCGCGAGACAGCCGTGCAAAAGCGCGTCCGCGGCGGCGACAAGGAGGCCAGGGCGCAGCTCGAGATCATCGAGCCGGTGCTGATGGCGTTGCGCGCGGGCGAGCCGGCGCGCGGCGTTTTCGCTGATGCCGAACGGCAGAAGCAGCTGAGGGGGTTGCAGCTGTTGAGCGCCAAGCCGGTTCTCTACATCGCCAATGTCGACGAGGCGAGTGCCGCCGCCGGCAATGCCGAGAGCCGCCGCGTCGCCCAATATGCCGCCGCCCGAGGCGCCGGCTCGGTGGCGATCTCGGCGGCGATCGAGGCCGAATTGGCGCAGCTCGCCGATGCCGCCGAGCGGGGCGAGTTCCTGGCCTCGCTCGGGCTCGCCGAGACCGGCCTCGCCCGCGTGATCCATGCCGGCTATGCGCTGCTCGGCCTCGTCACCTTCTTCACCGTCGGCCCCAAGGAGGCGCATGCCTGGACCGTCGAGCACGGAACCAAGGCGCCGCAGGCGGCCGGCAGGATCCATACCGATTTCGAGAAGGGCTTCATCCGCGCCGAAACCATTGCCTACGCGGATTTCATCGCCCATGGCGGCGAGCAGGGCGCCAAGGATGCCGGCCGCATGCGTCTCGAAGGCGCCGACTACGTCGTCCGCGACGGCGACATCATGCACTTCCGCTTCAATTTATGACACGCGGATTATGACAAGGAGCAAGCGGGTCCGCGCGCGGCGTCGGCGGAACCGTGGGCAAGCCTATCCCAGCGCCCTCAGCATCGTCTCGGCGCTGGAGACATCGACCTGGCCGGGTTGCGGCTCGACATTGAGCGATTTAACGACGCAATTGTCGACCAGCATCGAATAGCGCTTGGAGCGGATGCCGAGCCCCATCCGGCTCGCGTCGAGCTCGAGCCCGAGCGCGCGGGCGAAATCGCCGCTGCCGTCGGCCAGCATGGTGACCTTGCCTTCGGTATGCTGCTGCTTGCCCCACGCACCCATGACCGCGGCGTCGTTGACCGCGACGCAGGCGACCTCGTCGATCCCTTTCGCCTTGATGTCGGCCGCCTTGTCGACATAGCCCGGCAAATGACGCTGCGTGCAGGCCGGCGTGAACGCACCCGGCACCGCGAACAGCGTAACTTTCCTGCCGCGGAAGAAATCGTCGGTGGTGATCTCCTTCGGCCCCTCGGGGGTGATCTGCCGCAGCGTCACCGACGGCAGCTTGTCGCCAACCTGGATCGTCATCGAGTGTCTCTCCGATGCTAGGGAATCCGACTGGAGGAGCGATAGCACAGGGCGCAAAGCGCGGCAAACACGACCGACGCGGCAGGGCGGCGAACCGGGTTCCGCCGGGCGCGGCTTTTTTGCGCGTGGACGGCGACGAAAGCCATATAAAGGCGTGGAGGCTCGACAGCTTTGATCGCGACGAGGGTGAGGCGCCATGGCAGCAGAGGATCGCGTGAACACGCTCGCCGGCCAGCTTCTGGTGGCAATGCCGCAAATGGGGGACCCGCGCTTTGCCCGCTCGGTGATTTACCTGTGCGCGCACAGCGGCGATGCCGGGGCGATGGGTCTCGTCATCAACAAGCTGATCGGCTCGCTGACCATCGGCGACCTCTTCGCCCAGCTCGACGTCGAGCCGGGCGGCTCCGCCACGGCGCGGCCGGTGCATTTCGGCGGCCCGGTCGAAACCGGCCGCGGCTTTGTGCTGCACACCGCCGACTACCGGGAGGAGGCGACGCTGCATGTCGCCGGCAACATCGCGGTGACCGCAACCATCGAGATCCTGCGCGCGATCGGTCGCGGCCAAGGCCCGCGTCGAAGCCTCTTTGCCCTCGGCTATGCCGGCTGGGCACCGGGTCAGCTCGACGCCGAGATCCAGGCCAATGGCTGGCTGTCGGTGGCGGCCGACGACGCCATCGTCTTCGATTCCGATCACGACGGGAAATGGCGCCGCGCGCTCGCCAAGCTCGGCGTCGATCTGTCGACCCTGTCGAGCGCCGCCGGACACGCCTAGAGGGCGCTCTCCTTCGCCGGGGGTGGGCGCCAATCCTCGCGCAGCATCGCGAACAGCACGTGGTCCTGCCATTTGCCCTCGATGCAGAGATATTGGCGGGCATAGCCTTCCTGATGAAATCCGGCCCGCGCCAACAGCGCTCGGCTCGGGATGTTGGTCGGCAGGCAGGCAGCTTCGACCCGGTGCAGGCGCAGCCGGCTGAAGGAAAAATCGAGAACCAGCGGCAACGCCGCGGTCATATAGCCCTGGCGTGCGAACGGCTCGCCGATCCAGTAGCCCAGGCTCGCCGTCTCCGACACGCCGCGGCGCAGATTGGACAGGCCGATCCCGCCGACCAGGAGGTCGTCATGAGTGAAAATGAAGAAGTTGTAGGCTTGGTCGGTGCGCCAATCCTCGGCATAGCGGGCGACGCGGGCACGGAAATTCCCGCGCGCGAGCGCATCCGGCGGCCAGCTCGGCTCCCACGGTACGAGAAAGTCGCGCGAGCGTGTGCGCAGGCTCGCCCACGCCTCGTAATCGCCGCGTTCCGGCAAGCGCAGAACGACGCGCTCGCCGCTGAGCCGGAACGGTTCCGGGCGGGCGAGAAAGAGGCGCGGGAAGGATTTGCGCTGCGGCGCCATCGCTGTTGCGGCGTCAGGCCGTGAGCCGTGCCCGGACGCGATCGAACGCTTCGAGCTGGCCCAGCGGCCCGACCGCGGCGAGCGTCGGCGGCGCCGTGCGCCAGCGCGCGACGACGCGGCCGATCGCGGCGTCATCGACCGCCTCGATGCGGCGCACGACTTCCGGCGGATCGAACGGCGTACCATAAATCAACAGATGCTGGGCCAGCTGCTCGCAGCGCGCCGAGGTGCTTTCGAGCGACATCAAGAGCCCGGCCTTCATCTGCGCCTTCGCGCGGTTGAGCTCGACCTCGGTCAGCCCGTCGGCGAGCCGCATCGCCTCCTCGCACAGCGCGGGCACCAGCTCGGCCGCTTCGGCCTCGCCGGTGCC
The DNA here is from genome assembly GCA_963814865.1 of uncultured Alphaproteobacteria bacterium. Taxonomy (GTDB): domain Bacteria; phylum Pseudomonadota; class Alphaproteobacteria; order ATCC43930; family CGMCC-115725; genus AP-15. Next base: position 1,100,297 of record CAWFEN010000014.1, read on the forward strand.
GGCATAGATGCCGAACAGCCCGCCATCGCGATAGCTGTGAATAAATGAATGGATCGCGTAGACGAGGCCCCGCTTTTCGCGGATTTCCTGAAACAGCCGCGAGGACATGCCGCCGCCGAACGCCGTCGCCAGCACCGAGGCGGCATAATAGTCGGGATCGCCGAGCACCGGACCGGGAAAGCCCAGGACCAGGTGCAGCTGCTCGAGATCGCGTTGCTCGCGCCGGTCGCCGCCGGCATAGCGCGCGGGCTCGGTGGCGACCGCGCGGTCGGCCGGCATATCGCAGAGCAGCCTTTGCGGCGAGTTCGACGATGCCGTCGTGCTCGAGGTTGCCGGACGCCGTCAGCACCATTCGGCGCGCGCCGTAATGATCGCGCAGATAGGCGACGACCGCGTCGCGTTCGAGCCGGCGGATGATCTCCGGCCGGCCCAGCACCGGCCGCCCCATCGCCTGGTCGGGAAAAGCGCATTCCTGAAAATGATCGAAGATGATGTCGTCGGGAGTGTCGTTGGCCTGGCCGATCTCCTGCAGGATCACCGTCCGCTCGCGTTCGAGCTCGGCCGGCTCGAAGGTCGAGCACTGCAGGATGTCGGCCAGGATATCGAGGGCGAGCGGGACATCCTCCTTCAGCACCTTGGCGTAATAGGCGGTGCTTTCGCGCGAGGTATAGGCGTTCAGATGGCCGCCGACCGCCTCGATCTCCTCAGCGATGACGAGAGCACTGCGCCGCTCGGTGCCCTTGAAGGCCATGTGCTCGAGAAAATGCGCGACGCCGTTGATCTCGGCCGGCTCATGCCTCGTGCCGACATCGACCCAGACGCCGAGCGAAACCGTGTCGACGGTTTCGACCCGGTCGGTGGCGATCCGCAACCCGTTCGCCAGAGTGGAAATGCGCGTGGTCATGCTGTTCTCCCTGCGCGCCGCGCATGGGCGCGGATAAAGCGCACCACCGCGGCGAGATCATTGGGCAGCACCGTCAGCCGCTCGCGCCGCTCGAGGAGGTCGCCGAGCGCGGGCGGCAATGCCGGCCGGATGCCGGTAGCACGCTCGACCGCCTCCGGGAATTTCGCCGGGTGGGCGCAGGCCAATGCGACCATCGGCGCGGCGCCCCGGTGCCTGCCGATCTCGGCGCGCGCAGCAGCGACCGCGACCGCGGTATGCGGGTCGATCAGCGCGCCCGACCGGGCATAGGTTTGGGCGATGGTCTGCATCGTCGTAGTGTCGCCGACCTTGTGGGCGGAAAACAAGCCGCGCGCCGCGCGCCAAGCCTGATCGTCCTCGGGGAGCGTGCCATTGCTGCGGAAGAGTCGGATCGCCTCGCCGACCGCAGCGCCGCTGCGGCCCTTGAGCTCAAACAGCAGGCGCTCGAAATTGCTCGATATCTGGATATCCATGCTCGGGCTCAGGCTCGGCTCGACCGGCGCGATCGCCATGTGCCCGGTTGCAAAATAGCGGGCGAGAATGTCGTTGCGGTTGGTGCCGATCACCAGATGCTCGATCGGCAATCCCATCCGACGCGCAATGTGCCCGGCGTAGACATTGCCGAAATTGCCGGTCGGCACGCTGAACGAGATCGGCCGGGCCGGGGTGCCGAGTGCGGCTCCGGCAGCAAAATAGTAGACGGTTTGCGCTGCGATTCGCGCCCAGTTGATCGAATTGACGGCGGCGAGATTGATCTCGCGGCGCAGCACCCGGTCGGCGAACAGCGCTTTGACGAGATCCTGGCAGTCGTCGAAGGTGCCCTCGATCGCGACCGCATGCGCATTGGCCGCGGCGACGGTCGTCATCTGCCGGCGCTGGATTTCGGAGACCCGGCGGTGCGGGTAAAGGATGAAAATGTCGATGGCGTCGCGGTCGCGGCAGGCCTCGATCGCAGCAGAACCGGTATCGCCCGAGGTCGCACCGACGATCGTCACATGCTCTTGCCGCCGCGCCAGCACCGTATCGAACAGCCGGCCGACCAGCTGGAGCGCCAAATCCTTGAAGGCGAGCGTCGGGCCGTGAAAAAGCTCCAACAGCCACAGCCGCTCGTCGAGCTGCACCAGAGGCGCCACCGCGGCGTGGCCGAACCCCTGATAGGCCGCTGCCGCGAGGCGGCGCAATTCGGCCGCGGAAACCGTCTTGCCGGCGAAGAGCGCGACAATTCGGGCGGCCAGCTCGGCATAGGGAAGACCGGCATGGCTGCGCAGGGTCTCGATCCCGAGCGACGGCACCCGCTCCGGCACGTAAAGCCCGCCATCCTCGGCAAGGCCGGCGAGCAGCACGTCTTCGAATGAAAACGTGCGCGGTGACGGGTCAAGGTCGCGAGTGCTGAGATAACGCACGAAACCGATTCCGATCGAGATGCCGGAAGCCTATCGCCGCCGCGACGCCGCCGCAATCAACGTCCGGCCCCTCGGGCAGCTCGTCCTAGGACAGCACGCTGTTGACGCATTCTTGTCGCCGCTCTAGAAACCGCCCATGGATTGCGCACTCCGACGCCTGATGACGACGATCGATTCGCGCGGCGTTGCCGCGGGGCCTGATGGGATGCGCGTGCACTGAACACCTCCAACACGCGACCATACGGGCCCCGCCGGTACCGGTCGGGGCCCTTCTGTTTTCCAGGGCCCTGTCCCGGAGATCGGCGACGGCGCCGTGATCGAGAACAGAGAGAACCGGATGGAACCCGTCGGTCCGCCCGCTCGGCGCCGCCTCGGCGCCGCCGGGGCCGGCATTGGCCTGGAGCTTCGCGCGACCCTTGCCCTCGCAGTGCCGCTCGCGGCCGCCAACCTCGCGCAGATGGCGATGAACGTCACCAACACGGTGATGGTCGGGCGTCTCGGTGCGATGCCGCTGGCTGCCGCCGGGCTCGGCGGGACGCTTTATTTCACCGGCGGCGTCATGCTCCAGGGCATCCTCTTCGCCGTGGCACCCCTCGTCGCGCATGCGTTCGGCACCGGCGATCGCGACGCGGCCGGTCGGATCGCCGGCGCCGGGCTCGCGCTCGCTATCCTGCTGGCGCTGCCCTTCGTCGCCGCGGTGGCGAGTGCCGATCGCCTGCTCCGGGCGTTGGGCTACAATGCGGCGCTCGTCGCCGAGATCGGCCGCTATTTGCGGGCGATCGCCTGGGGCGGCCCGGCTTTTCTCGGCTTTGCGGTGCTGCGCAGCCTGCTTGCCGCGCTGTTGCACACGCGTTCCATGATGGCGGTGCTGCTGATCTGCGTCGCCGGCAATGCGGCGCTGAACTGGGTGCTGATCTTCGGCCATCTCGGTGCGCCGCCTCTCGGCGTGGCCGGCTCGGGCTATGCGAGCGCGATCAATCAGTGGCTGATGCTCGCCGGTCTGGCGCTGTGCATCCGCATCATGCCTCGCCTCGCGGGTTTGCACGTGCTGCGTAACGCCTTTGCCGCAAACGGCACGCAGCTGGTGAGGATCCTCCGTCTCGGTTTGCCGATCGGCGGTATACGGGGGATCGAGGTCGGCGTTTTCGCGACCGTCGGCATCATGATGGGCCTTTTAGGGGCGGCTGCGCTTGGGGCGTATCAACTCGTCCTGAATTGCGCGAGCATTTCCTTTATGGTGCCGCTGGGTCTCGGCCAGGCCAGCACCGTCCGGATCTCCTATGAGCTGGGCGCCGGTCGAGCGCTCGCGGCGCGCCGAGCCGGCTTTGTGGCACTCGCCCTCGGGACCGGGTTCATGAGTGCGACCGCGGTGGTGATGTGGACGCTGCCGCAGGCCATCATCGCGGTCTATGTCGACATCGCCGACCCGGCCAATCGCGAAATCGTGCAGATCGCGCGGCGCCTGCTCGCGATTACCGCGCTGTTCCAGGTGTTCGACGGGATGCAGGCGATCGCCGCCGGAGCGTTGCGCGGCTACAGGGACACCATGGTGCCGATGCTGCTGGCCATCTTCGGTTATTGGGGCGCCGGTTTCGCCGGCGGCTGGCTGCTCGCGTTTCCGCTCGGCTACGGCGCTGTCGGCCTGTGGTGGGGCCTCGCGCTTGGGCTGGCGGTCGTCGCCGTCCTGCTGACCCTGCGCTTGCATCGTCTCGCCCGCCCGCGCCGCCGGCAGGCTGCCGCGGTCGCCCCGCACTGACAAGCTCGGCGCGGCGCTCCGTGACTTCGAGGTGGCTCAATAAGTCTGAAACACTTGTTGGAGGGCGGCGATGTCGCTGGTCGTCGACAACGCGAGCATCAATAGGATGCGGGCCTTCTGCGGGCTGAAATCCTCGCCGGCGACGATGCCGCTCTCGCGCAGGCGGCGGCGCGGAGCAACCCGGCCGCTGGCGGCGCGGCTGCATTGCACGACGACGACCCCCGACTTTGCCGCGCGCTCGAATGCCGCGCGTTGTTCGGGGGTCGGGCTCCCCGGCGCGAACCCGGCCGAGACGATCCCGCGGGCGCCGGCGGCAACCGCCGCGTCGACCAGCGCGCCATCGGCGCCGGCATAGGAATAGACGATGTCGACCCGCGGCAGCGGCTCGGCGAAATCGAGCGCGGCAAATGGCGTGTCGGGCATGTGGGCGCCGAGCGGGGCGCGGTAGAAATGCACGCCGTCGCCGTCGACATGGCCGAGCGCGCCGAAATCGAGCGAGCGAAATGTCTGCACCCGATAGGTCGAGGTCTTGACCACGTCGCGCGCGGCGTGGATCTCGTCGTTGAGCACGGCCAGCACGCCCTTGCCGCGCGCCTCCGGCGAGCCGGCGACGCGCAGGGCATTGACCAGGTTCATGCCGGCATCGGTGCCGAGCGCGCTCGCCGGGCGCTGCGCCCCGACCAGCACCACCGGTTGGGTCACCCGTAATGTCAGGTTGAGGAAAAAGCCGGTCTCTTCGAGCGTCGCCGTCCCGTGCGGGATCACGAAACCGGCGATCGCCGGATCGTCTTTCGCGAGCCGGTGGATCAGCGCCCTGAGCTCGATCCAGTCCTTGGGACCGATATCGGTGCTGCCGACCTGGCGGAAGGTGACGGTGATCGGAGCGGCGACGAGCCGGGTCTCGGGAAAACGGTCGAGCAATGCCTCGGATGTCAGCTTCTGACCGAAATCGGGATAATCGAGCACGTCGAGGCTCGATGCCCCGAGCGAGGAGATCGTGCCGCCGGTGCCGATGACGGCAATGCGGGGCAGGGCTGTAATCATCCGATCCTCACGACAGCCAGCGCTTGCGGCGGCGGTAGTGCTTGAGGTCGCGGTAGGATTTGCGGGCGCCGACCTCGTTGAGCCCGAGGTAGAATTCCTTGATGTCGGAGTTCTGCCGCAACGCCTCGACCGGCCCTTCGAGAACGATGCGGCCGTTCTCCATGACATAGCCGTGGTCGGCGATATCGAGCGCCAGGGCGGCGTTCTGCTCGACGAGGAGCACCGTCAGATTTCGCTCGTCGCGCAACCGGCGGATCGTCGAAAAGATCTCCTCGATGACGAGCGGCGCCAGGCCCAGCGACGGCTCGTCGAGGAGGACGACCTTGGGGTCGGACATCAAGGCCCGGCCGATCACCAGCATCTGCTGCTCGCCGCCCGAAAGATAGCCGGCCCGGTGGCCGCGCCGCCCCTGGAGCGCCGGAAACATGTCGCAAACCCGATCGATGCCTTCCCTGATCCCCGCGGCATCGTTCCTCGTATGCGCGCCGGCGACCAGGTTCTCCTCGACTGTCAGGTTCTCGAACACGCGCCTGCCCTCGAAGACCTGGGTCACGCCGCGCCTGACGACATTGTGCGGTGCGAGCCGGTCGAGCCGTTCGCCGTCGAGCTCGACGCTGCCCTTGGTCACCTCGCCGCGCTCGGCGCGCAACAGGCCGGAAATCGCCTTGAGGGTCGTCGTCTTGCCGGCGCCGTTGGCGCCGAGGAGGGTGGTGATGCGGCCCTCCTCGGCCACCAGAGACACGCCTCGCAACACCAGGATGACGCCATCATAGACGACCTCGATGTTGTTCAGCGCCAGCATCGCGCGCGGCCGCTATTCGGCGGTCTTGACCGCGTTCTCGACGACGTCCCGATAGGCGCGGAACCAATCCGTCTCCTTGACGAACTTGCCGTCATGGACCTGGAAGATCTGCACCCAGCCGCCGCCTTCGTGGTCGGTCGGCGTGATCTGCAGCGGCGGGACCAGGCCGCCCAAGGTGTAGTCGTGAATTTGTTCCAGGCCCTCTTTGATCTGCGGACCGGTCGGCTTCTGGCCGCCGCTGATCTTGAGCGCGTTCTTGATCGCTTCGACCTGAATTGCCGCCTGCAGCAGGCCGCGGTTGTAGATGACCGTATCATCCATCGTCGCCGGCGGCTCCTTGCCTTCCTTCTTGTACATCTCCTTGATCTGCTGGCGGACCGGATAGTCGTCGCCGGCGCCAGCGAACTGCATCGTGTTGTAGCCTTCGGCAACGCCCCACCCGCCGGCCGCCTTGATGTCGGCTTCGGCCGAGGCCCAGACGAGGCCGAGGACCTTGTTCAGCGGGTAGCCGGCGCCTTTCAGCCCCTTGATCAGCACCGAGGGCGAGCGGCCGAACAGGTGGGCGATCACGAAGTCCGGATGATAGCGCTGCGTGATGTCGAGGATCTGCGCGCCCAGCTCGACCCCCGGCGGCGGCACGGCGAAGGTGCGCAGCTCGAAGCCTTCCGACTTTTGCAGGGCGTCGATGATCGGCAGCGGCTCCTTGCCGGCCGGGTTGTCGTAATAGACATAGGCGATCTTTTTGCCCTTCAGGCTGCCGCCCAGCTTGTCCTTGGCAAACTCGACCGCCGCCGCGCCCTGCGACCAGTAGGTCGCGGCGATCGGGAACAGGTAGGGATAGCGGGTGCCGTCTGCCGCGGCCGAGATGCCGAAGCCCGGCGAGGTCGTCGGCATCTTGTCCTGTTCGAGCCGCTGGTTCAGCGCCACGGTCTGCGGGGTGCCGTAGAGCGTCATCATGACGACGCCCATCTGCTTCTGGCGCTCATAGGCCTCGATCCCCTGCGGGACCTTGTACTGGTTGTCGATCTCGTCGCCGCGGATGGTCCAGCCGTCGACCCCGCCTTCGGCGTTGATCAGCTTGTAGTAGTCCTGCTCCGCCGGGCACAGCACCGTGCCGACAATCTGGGTCGGACCGGTGCGGTCGCACTGGTCGCCGATGATCAGCTCCTTGGCCTGCGCCGCCGTGCTGCCGGCGAGCCACAGCCCGGCCGCCGCGGCGATCGCCAGCGCCGGCATGCTTTTCGCTAAGATCGTCATCATCGCTCCTCCCTTTACGCTTCCGAGTTAATAGGAAAATGGCCAGCCGCGGAAGTAGTTGCGGATGTTGCGCCACAGCCGGTTCAGGCCCTCCGGCTCGACCACCAGAAAGAAGATGATCAATCCGCCGAAGATGACCAGCCGCAGATTGGGGACCACGTTGAGCAGATCGGCGTGCGAAAAGATGATGCCGCCGAACGAGTTGAGAAACCAGCGCGTCGCGATCGGCAGCAGGGTGACGAAGATCGCGCCGAAGACCGAGCCGAGCACCGAGCCGAGACCGCCGATGATCACCATCGCCAGGTAGTCGATCGACACGTCGATCTGGAACTGCTCATAATTGGCAATGCCGAGATAGTAGCTTTCGAGAACGCCGGCCACCCCGGCATAGAAGGACGAGATCGCGAACGCATAAAGCTTGTAGCGAAAAATATCGATGCCGATGATCTCGGCGGCGATGTCCTGGTCGCGGATGGCGATGAAGGCGCGGCCGATCCGGCTGCGCACCAAATTCAAGGTGCCGACCAGCGCCAGCACGACGAAGCACAACAAAAAGACATAGATGCCGCGCTCGGAGGTCAGCGCGACGCCGAAAATGGACGGGCGCGGTATCGTGATCGAAGCCTGCACGCCGCCCGAAATCCACTGCACGTGATTGATCGTCCACTCGATGATCAGCTGCGCCGCGAGCGTGGCGATCGCCAGATAAATCCCCTTGATGCGCAATGACGGGATGCCGACGAGCGTGCCGATCAACGCCGCCATCAGCCCACCCGCAGGGATCGCCACCCAGAACGGCATGCCGAGGCGCACGATCAAATTCGCCGCGGTGTAGGCGCCTACCGACATGAAAGCGCCATGTCCGATCGAGATCTGCCCGGTATAGCCGACAAGAATGTTGAGGCCGAGCGCCCCGACCACCGCAATCAGGATCAGGTTCAAGACCGAGAGGTAATATTCGGCGAAGGTGAGCGGGACGACCACGATGAACAAATGCCGCCACCGCGGCCGTCGCCCATTGCGCGATCGGCAGCGGGTAAAGCGCCATGTCGGCGGCATAGCTGGTCTTGTAGATCCCGGCTTCGCGGTGGAACATGGCTCGGCCCCGCTCTCAGACGCGTTCGATCCGGCGCCGCCCGAAGATGCCCTCCGGACGGATCATCAGCACCGCGATCATCAGCAGATAGGGCACGAAATCCTTGGTGCCGCCGCCGACATAGGGGTCGAGGTAGCCGGCCGCCAGATTCTCGACGACGCCGATGATGAGCCCGCCGACGACCGCGCCGATGACCGAGTCGAGCCCGCCCAGGATCACCACCGGGAACACCTTGAGCCCGACCAGTGCCAGCTGGTTGTCGACCCCCAGCATCGCGCCCCAAACCACCCCGCCCAAGGCCGACACCGCCCCCGCCATCGCCCAGGCGAGGGCAAAATAGCGCTGGACATTGATGCCCATCGCCATCGCGACCTGCTGGCTGTCGGCGACCGCACGCATTGCCACGCCGATGCGGCTCTTCAGAAAAAACCAGGTGAAGGCGGCGAGAAAGACGATGCTGACACCGGCGCCGACGAGCTGCACCGGCGGCAGGTTGATCGGCCCGAGGACGATCGGCGTGTCGCCGACCGGCATCGCGATCGCCCGCGTGCCGGCGCCGAACAGCAGCACGGCGAGCCCTCTGAGGACGGCGGCGAGCCCGATCGTCGCCATTACGACGGCAATGATCGGCCGGCCGATCAGCGGCCGCAGCACGACGCGCTCGAGCCCGAAGCCCAGCGCCACCATGCCGGCGACGGCGAGCAGCGCCGATGTCCAGAATGACAGCCCGAAGATCCCTGCGGCGCCGGCGGCAATGAAGCCCGCGAACATGACGAACTCGCCCTGGGCAAAGTTGATCGCGTCCGTCGCCTTGTAGATCAGCACGAAACCGAGCGCGATCAGCGCGTACATCAATCCGATCAGTACCCCATTGGTCACCAGGACCAGGGTGAACTGCCAGTCAATCCAGGACATCGGCGCGTTCAGAGCTCGGCTCTAATGGCGTGTTCACAATGGGTCCCCCGTCGCCCCCGCGAAAGCGGGGGGCCAGGGGCAACTACTGTGGCCTCGCCGCCCTGGGTTCCCGCTTTCGCGGGAATGACGAATATCTCATTGAAAATCGCAAGATTCATTTTGATCCGTACTCTCAGGCATAGGCGGGTGCCTGCGTCGGCCCGGCTGCGTCGGCGAGCTCGTCGATCGCCATCCGGGATGCGAGCGCCGCCTTGCGTCCGTCCTCGTAGGTGATCTCGGTGGTCAGCTCGACCGCGGCGGCGCCGTCGTAGAGCGCCTGGATGACGGCGGCGTATTTCTCGGCGACGAAGCCGCGCCGCACCTTGCGCGTCCGGGTGATCTCGTTGTCGTCGGCGTCGAACTCCTTGTTCAGCAGCACGAACCGGCGGATGCGCGCGGCGCCGGACACGGTCGCGTTGCAGCGGGCGATCTCCTCGCCAATCAGGCGGCGCACCTCGGGCTTGGCGCTGAGATCCTGGAACGAGGTATAGGCGAGGTTGTGTCGCTCGGCCCAATTGCCGACCGTGTTGAGATCGATCGCGACCATTGCCGCAACGAACGGCCGCCGATCGCCAAAGGCTACCGCCTCGGCAATGAACGGGCTGAATTTCAGCTTGTTCTCGACGAGTTGCGGGGCAAAGGGCGTGCCGTCGACGAGCTTTCCGACATCCCTGGCGCGGTCGACGATGACGAGGTGGCCACGCGCGTCGATCAGGCCGCAATCGCCGGTGTGGAACCAGCCATCCTCGGCAACCGCCTTCCGGGTCTCCTCCGGCTCTTTGTAATAGCCCTGGAAGACCGCGCCGGAGCGGACCAGGACCTCGCCGTCCGCGGCGATGCGGATTTCGGCGCCGGGAACGATCCGGCCGACGGTATCGGGATCAGCTTGGCCGTCCGGCTGCAGCGCGGCCAGCCCGGCAAGCTCGGTCGAGCCCCAGACCTGCTTGATGTTGACCCCGAACCCGCGGAAAAAGCGGAAGGTGTCGGGACCGAGGGGTGCGCCGCCGGTATAGACCCAGCGCGCGCGGCGCAGGCCGAGCTGGTCGCGCACCGGCGCGTAAACGACGAGGTTGCCGAGCGCCAGGCCGAGCCGCGTCCCCGGCGACAGCGTCTTGCCGGCGCCTTTGGCGAGTTCCGCCCGTTCGGCGAGGCGGCGGAAGGAATCGAACGCCTTGCGCTTCAGCGGCGAGGCATCGCCGGCCCTGACCCGAAGCAGGGTCAGCAGGTTTTCCCAGATCCGCGGCGGCGCCAACGCAATCGTCGGGCCGAGCTCGCGCAAATCGCGCTGCACCGTATCGGGACGTTCCGGGCAATTGCAGGCAAACCCGACGAGCAAGGTCAGCACCAGCGAAAACAGCGAGTCGCCGATCCACGCCATCGGCAGGTAGCACAGCATGTCGTCGGTCGGGCGGATATCCTCGGCCGCGACAAAGGCCTCGGCCGAGCTCAGCAGATTGGCGTGCGACAGCATCACGCCCTTGGGCCGGCCGGTGGTGCCCGAAGTGTAGCTCAGGAGCGCCAAATCGTCGGGTCCGCCCGCGTCGATCGCGCTCTCGACATGGCCCGCATGGGTTTTGCCGAAGTCGCGGCCGGCGGCCTGGACCGCGTCGAAACCTTTGAGAAACGGCGCCGCATAGTGCCGCATGCCGCGCGGATCGTCATAGACGACGAGCTCCAGATGCGGCAGAAGCGGCTTCAAGCGACAGGATCTTGTCGACCTGCTCCTGGTCCTCGGCGACCACCACCGAGATTTCGGCGTGGTTCAGCACATAGGCCATCTCGGCGGCGATCGAATCCTGGTACATCGGCACGGCGGCGCCGCCGAGGCATTGCGCCGCGAGCTGCGCCCAATAGAGCCGCGGGCGATTGTCGCCGATCACGGCGAGCTTGCCGCCGCGGCCGAAGCCGTGGGCGGCAAGACCGAGCGCGAAGTCGCGCACCTCTTCGTGATACTGGGCCCAATTGAAGGTCTCCCAGATCCCGCGGTTCTTTTCGCGGATCGCCGGCCGCCCGGGCATCCGCAGGAGGTTGCGGCGCAGCAGGCGCGGCAATGTCGTCGCATCGTTCATTCCGCGGCCTCCTCGCGCTCCCCAGCGGTTCCGAGATAGGCGCTGATCACGTCCGGGTGGCGCTGCACCTCGGCCGGGCTGCCCTCGGCGATCTTGCGGCCGCGATCGAGCACGGCGACGTGGTCCGAGATATCCATCACCACCGCCATGTCGTGCTCGATCAGGATGACCGTAATTCCCCATTCGCGGTTCACATCGAGGATGAAGCGGGCCATGTCCTCCTTTTCCTCCTGGTTCATCCCGCCCATCGGCTCGTCGAGCAGCAGCACCTTGGGATCGAGCGCCAAGGCGCGCCCCAGCTCGACGCGCTTGCGCAGACCATAGGCGAGCCCGCTCGTCGGCTGCTTGCGCAGATCCTCGAGCTCGAGGAATTCGATCAGCTCTTCGACCCGCGCCCGGTGCGCCACTTCCTCGCGCTGCGCCAGCCCCCAATAGACAAAGGACGACAGCACGCCGGCCTTCATCCGCACGTGACGGCCGAGCATGATGTTGTCGAGCACCGTCATGCCGGCGAAGAGGGCGATGTTCTGAAACGTGCGCGCGATGCCCAGGGCGGCGACGCGCGACGGCCGGGCGGCGGTGATGTCCGTCCCCTCGAACACGATCGTGCCGCTGTCGGGCCGATAGAACCCGCTGATCATGTTGAGGATCGAGGTCTTGCCGGCGCCGTTCGGGCCGATGATCGACACCAGCGCGCCGCGCCTGACCGAGAGGCTGACGCTTTCGACCGCCCGCACGCCGCCAAAGTGCTTCGATACGCCGGAAATGACGAGCACCGCCTCGTCGGGTGCAGCCCGAGGTTCGTCCAAGGTACTCGACACGATACCGCCCGCATTTCCTCGCCGCGGCGCCCCGAGCCGCTCATGCCGCGCCATTATGGCTGCCATGATGCGGAGGCATGCGGGAAAATGCAATCGCCGAAGCGGCCGGCGCATTCGGCTTGTCGCGAATGCGGCCTCGTGAAACGATCGGTGCGATGAACCCGGCGAACCCGCCCGAACCGGAAACTTTGCCGGCGACCGTGCTGACCGGCTTTCTCGGCAGCGGCAAAACGACGCTGCTGCGCCGCGCGCTGGTCTCGCCCGCGCTGGCCGACACCGCCGTTATCATCAACGAGATCGGCGAGATCGCGATCGACCATTACCTCGTCGATTTTGTCGAGGGGAGCGTGGTCGAGCTGCCGGGGGGCTGCCTGTGCTGCGCCGTCCGCGAGGATCTGGCGCGGACCTTGCGCAGCCTCCTCGATCGGCGCGAGGCCGGCGCGATCCGGCCGTTTCGCCGGCTCGTCATCGAAACCAGCGGGCTCGCCGACCCGGCGCCGATCCTCTACACGCTCGGCGCCGATCCGGTGCTCGACCATTCTCTGCATCTCGCGCGGGTCGTCACCCTGGTCGACGCGGCCCTCGGCGCGCAGACAATCGAGCGCTTTGCCGAAGCGGCGCGGCAGGCGGCGCTGGCCGACCTGCTGGTCGTCACCAAGACCGATCTCGCGCCTGTCGGCCCCGACCTCGTTCACCTGCTCGACGCGATCAACGAGCGCGCACCGCGCCTGCTCGCCGCCGATGCCATCGATGCCGGCGCGGTGCTGTTCGCCCCGGCCGAGCGCCCGACGGCATTCGCCATGCGCGCCGAACCGGCCGCTGCGCACAGCCACGGCATCGACAGCGTTCACCATCATCCTCGACGGCGCGATCAGCCGTCTCGATTTCGCCCGCGCACTTGGCGGGCTCGCCCGCAGCCGCGGCAGCGACCTGTTGCGGGTAAAGGGCATCGTGCGCTTTTCCGACCGGCCCGAGCGGCCGGCGGTGGTGCAGGCGGCGCAGCACGCGATGTTCGCGCCGGAATGGCTCGATCGCTGGCCCGCGGATTGGCCCGATAGCGACCGCCGCAGCCGCCTCGTCTTCATCGTGCACGAGATCCGCGCGGGCCGAGATCCTCGCGCATTTCGCCTTTGCCGCGCCGACGATATTGGCACGTCATCATAGGGAGGCTCACATGCTGGACATCATTGTCTCGGGCGGGCTCGCCGTGCTGCCCTCGGGGCCGGAGCCGGCCGATATCGGCGTTCTCGGCGAGAAGATCGCGGCGATCGGCGCGCCGGGCAGCCTCGCCGCGATCGGCGCCGGGCGCGTCGTCGACGCCGCCGGCCAGATCGTCATCCCCGGCGGGATCGACCCGCATGTGCATTGCCGCTGGCCGATCGTCGTGCCCGGCACCACCCAGCACCAGATGACCGAAGGCCCGGCCCGCGTCAGCCAGGCGGCATTGCATGGCGGCACGACCACGGTCATCGATTTCGCCCTGGTCGGCGACGGCGACGGCGTGCAGCAGGCGATCGAGCGGCGCCAGCAGGAATGGGCCGGCGACTGCCATTGCGACTACGCCTTTCACACGATGGTGCAGGGCAAGATCGCCCCGGAGATCCTGCCGCAGCTCGCCGAAGCGGTCGCCGCCGGGCACCCGAGCGTCAAGATCTTCACCACCGACATCACCCCCTCGCGCAAGGGCCGCATGGTCGATTTCGGCGACATCTGGGAGGTGCTGAAGGTTTTGGCCCAGGCCGGGGGGATCGCCGCGATCCATGCCGAGGACAACGACCTCGTCATGCACATGTACGAGAAGCTGATCGCGCGAGGATCGCACCGGCTTCGAGAACATGGCCGAGGTGCACAACACCCTCAGCGAGGATCTGGCGTTCAACCGGGTGATCCGGCTCGCCGCCAATATCGAGGGTGCGGCGCTCTACATGATGCACACCTCGGCCGCGACCGGGGTGCGGGCGATCGCGGCGGCGCGCGCCAACGGCGTGCCGATCTACGGCGAGACCCTGCATCAATACCTGCTGTACAGCGCCGAGGACTACAAGCGGCCGAACGGCCAGATCTACCACACCTACCCGTCGCTCAAATTCCAGGCAGACCACGAGGCGTTGTGGGCGGCGACCGATCACGGCGCGATCCAGACCGTCGCCACCGACGAGATCTGCTGCCCGCTGCGGATCAAATTGCAGGGCAGGCGGATCGACGACACCACCGGCGGCAATGCCGGGGTCGAGCCGCGGCTGTCGCTGATCTATACCGAGACGGTCGAAAAGCGCGGGCGCGGGCTCGCCGATTTCGTCGGCCTCGTCTCGACCAACGCCGCCAGGATCATGGGGCTCTATCCGAGGAAGGGTGCGCTGGCGGTCGGCTCCGACGCCGACATCGTGCTGCTCGACCCGCGCCGCCGCAAGATCGTGCATGCCGCCGAGCTGCACGAGGCCGATTACAGCCCGTGGGAAGGCCGCGACCTCGCCGCCTGGCCGTCGCTGACGATGCTGCGCGGCAAGATCGTCGTCGAGGGCGGCGCCTTTTCAGGCGATCTCAAAGACGGCCAGTTCCTCCCCCGCCGGGTGCCGGAGGAAATCAGGAGCCGGCCAGCCGTGTAATACTGAGAGGTGGGGCGACGTAACGTCGGCGGACCCAACTCCGAAGCCGGGCCAAGCGGCCGCAGAGGGCGGCGGCCGCCTCGATTGGGACTATCGCATCGAGAGGCTGGAATTCTACGAAACCGAGGCAGCGCGCGATGCAGCCCGGATACGCAGGCTGGTCGACCGGATCTTGGCCGGCGCGCGTGACGCCGATTCGGCGATCGGCCGGCGGGCGCGCGGGCTGGCACGGCGACAGGAGGATGCGGTCCTGCGGTTTGTCGAGGCGTTGCGGGATGCGCGTTGGCAGATGATGGCGTTGCGCGCGCATTTCGACCTTGATTCCCGCAATGGACCGACTTTCGACAATCCGGCTGAGATGCGCCGTTACTTCGCCGCCTCTTGACGCGGATCCGCATCGCCGACAGTTACCGGAAGGCCGACGCCGATTCCGCAACGGATTCGCCTTCAGGCAATCAAGGCATTGTCCATCCTGATGGAAGCACCGGAGCGACCCGGCCTGAACTTCGAGCGCTTGCCGGGATGGGACAGCACCTACAGCATCCGCGTAACCCGGGGCTATCATATCTTGCTGAAGCGGGAAGCTGGCGAGGCCGGAGAGTTCTTCACCGCTGTCGACATCGGCACCCATAAGATCTATCGCCGTTGAGCCGTCGCAGGGCTGTCGTACCTGGCTCGCCGGCGCGCGCGGATCGGTGCCGGCCGCGCGGGCAACAACGCTGCAATTTGCACAGTTCTTCGCGATTTGGCGGAGCGGATGCACGCCGGCGCCGGGGATCAGCGCCACGCCACGGGATCGCCCAGCATCTTGCGATAGAGCCATTTGAGCGGGGCTTTGACGCCGAACCTGTCGGCAACCTGCCGGGCGATGTCGACCAGCCGCTGCGTCGACTGCTCCATCTGCCAGTCGAGACGGCCGATCGGGTTGCGCCGGAAATAACGCCGACGAAGCACGCGCCATTGGGCGTTGGTAAACACCTTGGCGCTGCCGCCGAGCTTGCAGACGAGCGGCGTGAAATAAGGGTAGAGCGTGGCGTTGTGCAGCTCGGTTTTCATGAAATTGCCGATCAACAGATCGTCGAAATAGCCGCCCCTGACGGCCTCGCACAGCGACCGCCGCGGCGCGTGAAAGGCGATCCCGCGCAACCGATCCTTAGTCTTGCGCGGCGAAGACGGGTTGAGCCGGATGCGCCGCCGTTCCCCGCCCACCACAAAATCCAGATAGTCGAAATGCGGGCGGATCGTTTCGAATTTGAGGAAGAAGCTGAACAGCTCCGTCCACTCGGTTTCGCTCAACCGTTCGCCGTAATCATCGGCGCCGGTCGCGTCGGTGATCTGGCTGGTATCCGAGGCATGCGTCGGATGCTTGCGCGCGACGGCGCCGGATTCGAGATCGACGGCGACGAACGGTTCCAGAACCCGGACCTGCGGCCGCGTCCAATGCCGTTCGATATCGGGCCAGGTGATGCGATAGGGGTTGGCCCAGGCGCTGTCGCCGCGGAGGTAGAGATGCTGCGATGACGAACAGACAAAATTGCCCACCCCCAGCCGATCGACGAGACGGGCAACCGCCCAGATCGCACCGGGCTTGTAATGTTCGGGCGGCTCCGTGATCCGCCGTCCCTGGTCATCGATGTAATTGAGCATGTCGGCGTCGATCGCGCACAGGGCGGCGAGGTAGGTTCTCCGCCGGTCATAGCGGCGGACGAGGTCGCGGATGAACCGCCGCTCGCCGAAAAAGGGCGAGTCGTTGAGGTTGACGACAAGCGCGCCATCCGCCTCGACGACCAGCACCGCATCCTGGTTCTCGTTGTCGATGCACAGACAGCGCAGCCGCGGCGAAAGCTGCCGCCACTGACGGTACGGCATGATTTCGACGTCGAAGCCCTGTCCTCCGACGACCTCGGCGATCTCGGAGGTATAATGGTCGGGCAGGAGGATCTTCGTCTGGCGCGACAACAAGGCCAGTGATTCGAGATGGAGGTGGTCCGGATGGCCGTGTGAGATCCAGATATAGGGCGCCTGCTGCACGGCGGCGCGCTCGGCCGCGGTGACCGGCCTGTCGAGGCCCCAGCTGCCGAAATAGCAGGTACCGGTCAGCCAGGGATCGGTCGCCAATATCGGATGGTCGTCGTCATAGAACACCAGGGTCG
Source organism: uncultured Alphaproteobacteria bacterium (assembly GCA_963814865.1). GTDB lineage: Bacteria > Pseudomonadota > Alphaproteobacteria > ATCC43930 > CGMCC-115725 > AP-15. The sequence goes on from CAWFEN010000014.1 coordinate 1,117,180, forward strand.
CATTACCGAGGGTCTCGAACCCCAGCCGCATCCGGTCGCTCCTCCGCCGATCGCGCGGCGCCAAAATATCTCGGATTATGACTGTTTACGCCGGATGAGCGGTTTTGGCCAGCCGACGGCGCGTTTTTGTCTGAGGAGCCCCGGATCGGCGGGCGGAAGGGCGCTCGCGTCGACGATCCGCTATAATCCCGCCAGGGAGCGTTGTGCGGCTGCCGGATGACGAGGCCATGGCTGCGAGGTCAAACTGATGAAGCACGGCATGTTCGGCGCGGTCATGAAGAATCTGCATCGGCCGATCTACGTCTCCCGGCTCAATGCGCTGTCGCGTCGGATCACCCCGTTTCTGAGACCCGGCGACGAGGTCCTGGACGTCGGATGCGGGTTCGGCGAGCTGGGAAAAACCTTGGCCGATGCCGCCGCTGTGAGCGTCACCGGGCTGGAACGGGTCGCCCGCGGCGACGAGCTGATCCCCGTGGTGCGCTATGACGGAGGCACCATACCTTATCCCAATCGCAGCTTCGACGTCGTCATCCTGGCCGATGTGCTGCACCATGAGGTCCAGCCCGAACGGTTGATCGCGGAATGCGAGCGCGTGTCGCGCCGCCTGCTGGTCATCAAGGATCACAAGGCGGACACCTGGTTCCAGCACCAGCGGGTCTGCGTCATGGACTGGGCCGCCAACATTCCCTATGACGTACCATGCCTCTACCGCTATCTGAGCCAGGACGAGTGGAACGATCTGCATGTACGGATGCGCCACCGCATCATCGAAACCCTGAACGAAATGGATATATATCCGCCATTTGTAAACCTCATATTCGGGGGAAAATTGCATTACATGGCAGTTCTCAGCGTCGGATAGCCGGCGGACCCGATTCGGCGCTCATATACCTTCAATAAAATTCGCCAGATAGAGCTCGATTTGCCGGACGGCTCAACCGCGCGCGATCAGGCAAATTCCCGCAATCACCAATACCGTGCCGGCCAGCCGCGCCGGCCCGAGCGCGTCGTGAAAGATCAGGTATCCGAGCGCCGCCGTGATCACGAACCCGAGGCCGAAGAACGGATAGGCCTGGGAAACCTCGGTTCTTGCCAAGCACGTTCAGCCACAGCAACGCGCCCACGCCATAGAGCGCCAGCCCGGCGATCACCCCCGGGCTCAGCGAGAAGGCGAGCAGCCTTTCGATCGGCGAACCCGTATCCAAAGACCGGCGCACACTCGCCGAGGAGACCCCAAATTTGAGCAGGACCTGCGCCAGCGCGGAGAGCACGACGCTCGACAATATCAGGATCAGCGTCCGGACCGACACGATCGGGCCTCCCCGGTCATAACACGGCGATCGTGCTGACCTTGGCGGCCGACAGTATCAGCAACAGGCCGACAGCGACGAGCCACGATACCCAGTCGCGCGTCGCATAGATGATCGGATCGACATGCATATAGCCGCGGGCTGTCGACAGCCACAGCCGGCATTGCCAGAACAGCATCAGCGGCACCGTCCCCCACAGCAGCCCCGGCGAGGCATATTGCTGCATCGCGGTCTCGCTCTGCACGAACAGCGTGAGCACCACGCAGGACGCGAACGCCGCCGCGCATCCGAAGATTTGCAGGATTGCGGCATCCCCGGCAACGTAGCCGCGGCGCGAGGCTCGGCCACCGCCGGTGCCGCCGGGACCCGTAAGCTCCTCGACTCGCTTGACCAGCGCCAGGCTGAGAAAGAGAAAGCTCGAAAAGCAAAGGAGCCAAAGCGACAACCGATGACCGGTTGCCTCACCGCCGCCAAAGAGGCGCGCCGTATACAGTCCGGCCAGCAAGAACACGTCGACCAGCGGCAATTCCTTGAGCCTGATCGAGTAGCCGAGCGAGGCCGCTGCATAAAGCAGGATCACGCCGAGGGTGCCATCGACCGCCGCCAGCCCGAGGCCGAGGCAAAGCAGCAGGCCGGCAAGGACGCCGCCCCTGCCGAGCGGCAGAGCCCCGCTGGCGAGCGGCCGGTTGCGCTTGCTGGCGTGGCGGCGATCGGCGCCGAGGTCGAACAAATCGTTCAGAATGTAGATCGCCGACGCCGCCGCGCAAAACGCGGCGAACATGCCCAATGCGCCGATCCATGCGGATATGTCCGTGACCACATGGGCGGTAAAGATCGGTACGAAGACCAACAGGTTCTTGACCCATTGATATGGCCGCATCGCCCGCAGCGCGGCGCGGAACAAGGAGGGGCGGTCGGCGATCTCGGCCTCGATCGCCGTGGCCTTTCGCGCCGCCGCCGCGACGCGCGGCGCCGCGTTCACGGTGATGCCGCGCCGCGCCGCCGCCCAGACCGCCAGATCGGCGCGACTGTCCCCGGCATAGGCGAACCCCTTCGCTCCAAAGCGCCGGACGAGCGCGGCCGCCTTCGCCGCCCCCTTGAGATTGTCGGCCCCATTGGAGGCGATCACCTCGTCGAACAGCCCCAAATGGTCGGCGACCGCGCGGGCCATGCTCATATCCGCCGCCGTTGCCAGCACGAGCCGGCGACCCACCGCCTTCTGCTCGCGCAAATACGCGACCAGCCATTCGTTGTAGGGGAGCAGCGCCGGGTCCAGCGCGGCGGCCTGCATGACGCATTGCTTGAAGGCAGCCCGTCCCGGCGAAAACGAGACGCCCAAGGCCCTTCGCCAGTTGCCGGCCCGGGCCGAGAGCGAAGACGCATTCGATCAGGGTGTCCGACCGTACTAGGGTTCCGTCGAGGTCGACGCAGAGCGGGACCGCCGGCAACTCGGAATTCGTCCCCTTTGCCTCGGCGATCGCTGTCGTCGTCAGCATGCTAATCAACTGTCCTTGCGAAATGATCGCTGACCTCGATCATGGTATCGGATTTCCCGTTAATCTTCAATAAGAAGAGGATGGGAATTTCGGCGGGCAAGCGGGTTCGACTTTCGATTGGCAGCCAACTACCCCCGGCAAGGGACGGTGTTCGACGATCAAGGATTGGCCGACTCGGCGCTGTTACGCGGCAACTCATCGTTGCAAACGCGGCCGTCCTCGGATTGATGGGGGCCGGGCGCCCTGCTAGGATCATTTGATGATCGCAACTGGACCGATTATCGCCCTGCCCGCGCATCAACCTCTGTCGGCCGCCGGTAGCTGACGTGGCGCCGCGCAACTCGCCGCCGATCGCGCGCCGGGATTCTGCTATCTGTGCCCTGTGGTTTATCTCCGCCTGGCTCGTCTATGCCGGGTTCGGCCTGCGCCTGGCGCGGGGCATTTATCTCGACTATTACAATCTTGCATTCGATTTCGATCCGCCCCGCACTCTGCAGACCCTGGCCCTGTCGCCGCCGAACCCGCAAGGGTTCAGGCATCCGCTGATGTTGCTGCTGCGGCCGTTGGCGTGGCCCTTTCTCGCCGGAGGGTTGTCGCCCAAGCAAGCCGCGGTGCTGGTGATGGTCACGTTCGGGGCCGGGACCGTGGCGCTCTGCTGGCTGTTCCTGCGGACTGCCGACGTCGAACGGCCGGAGGCCGCCGCCCTGACCCTGCTCTTCGCCGTTACCGGCACGCAGGTCTTCACTTCGATCATCGTCGAGACCTTCGGCATTTCCAGCTTTGCCATCACGCTGATCTGGCTCGTCGCCATGGTCCGTCTCGACGATCCGACCCGGCTGCGGCGTCTTCGCTATCTGGCCGCGCTGCTGGCGTTCGGGGTGACGATCACCAACGCCGCGCAGGCGGCAATCGCCGAAATCCTCGTATGGTCGCGGCATGGAGGGCTGCGCCGGGCGATCAGGGGCGTTGCCGTGTTCGGGCTGGTCTGCTCGGTGCTTGCCGCAATCCTTGTCGTGGCCGTATGGCACGCCGAGCTGTGGTGGGCGGCGCACGATCCCATCCTTGCGATCAAGCATCTGTATTGGATGCAGCCGCGCGGCCCAAAGACAGGTGTCGGACAGATTCTTCTGACCTTTTTTGGGTTCTCCTTCGTGTCGCCTGGTTACAGCTGGATAAGGCTGGCCGACAACCTGCCGCTGATGCGCGATTTTCGCAGCTATTCGTTTCTGCCGGCGGGCCGCATCGCAATGCCGTTGTGGTTCTGCTTCTGGATCGTTGGCGCGGTCGCGGCGGCGTGCCATCCTCGCTATCGCTGGCCAGCCTTGGGCCTGATCATCGGGATCATCTTCAACGTATTGCTGAACAAGGATTTCCAAGACCGCGGCAGCCTGTATCTTTATTCGGCCCATACGCATTTCCCGATCTTCGCATTGAGCGCGGGTCTCGCCCTCTTTCTCGGACCGTCGGTAAAGCTGCGCGGCGCCTACGTGGCCGCGGTTCTGGTGCTGGCCGCCCTGATCGGCATCGATAATCTCAGCATGCTTGCGCAGTTCAGTACGGCATTCGACAGCGTCCCGGGTCCTTAGCGGGTGGCCGGGATGACGGATCCGCGAGCCAGGCACGTTTTCCGGGCCGATGGTCACATACGGATCGCCCGGCTATGATCGTCCGTCCCTGTCATCCTCGGCTCGGCGGGGGGCTGCGCAGTCTTGGGGGAAAGCGATGAGCGACCCGGTTCTTCCCAATTTCGAAGGGATCCAGCGCCAGCTGGCGGCGGCGATCCATGCGCACTGGAAATTCTTTCTCGCCGACGGCGTTCTGATGATGGTGCTGGGGCTGCTGGCAATCGCCGTGCCCGAAATCGCCAGCTTGGCGATCACGATCTTTATCGGCTGGCTGTTCTTCATCGCCGGGATCTTCCGCACGATCTCGCTGCTGCGGCATCGCGACATGCCCGGCTTCGGCTGGGCGCTGGCGACAGCGCTGCTGGCGATCCTGCTCGGCCTCGTCCTGCTGCTGCGCCCGATCGCCGGCGTCTTGACCCTGACGATCGCCTTGATCGTGTTCTTCGTCCTCGAAGGCGTCGCCGCCATCCTGCTGTCCGTCGAGCACCGCCGGCATCTGCCGAGCTGGGGCTGGGTGCTGCTCAGCGGCCTGGTCGATCTGCTGCTCGCCTTCCTGATCTGGGACGGCTGGCCGAGCTCGGCCGGCTGGGCGATCGGCCTCCTGGTCGGCATCAATATGGTCTTTCTCGGATTGTCGCTGATCATGACCGCGCTCGCGGCGCGCACGATGGCGCCGGAAAACAGATAGGCCCGACGCGCGCCGAGCGACCGGGATGGCGGCCAGCCGCCTCGAACGGCGGCTGCAGCGGCACGGGTCATTGCGGGAAGGCCGCGCGCCGCTGCAGCCATCGTTCGAGGTGGGCGAACAGCATGTCGGTCACGATCGCGAAGAGGGCGACGAGGACGGCGCCCTCAATGACAAAGGGCAGCTTGTCGGCGACGAGACCGTCGAAGATCGGCGTGCCGAGCGTCAAGGCGCCGATCGTCGAGCCGATCGTCGCCGTGCCGATGGCGATCGTCACCGACACCCGGATGCCCGCCAGGATGACCGGGGCGGCCAACGGCAATTCCACGCCGCGCAGCCTCTGCCAGGCCGACAGGCCCATGCCTTCGGCCGCTTCGCGCACGCCGAGCGGCACCTCCTCCAAACCGGCCACCGCATTCTCGACGATCGGCAATAGGCCATAGAAGAACAGCGCGATCATGGTCGGGCGCGCGCCAAATCCGACCATCGGCACGGCGATCGCCAGCACCGCGGCCGGCGGGAAGGTCTGTCCGACCGTGGCGAGCGCATTGACCATGGCACGGAAATCGCGGCCGGCGGGGCGGGTGACAAAGACCGCGAGCGCCACGCCGACCAGTGTCGCGGCGAGGCTCGCGGCCCCGACCAGCCCGGCCTGAGACAGGAACAGCGCCAAAAAACTGTCGCGGTCGTAGATGACCGGCTCGACACCCGGAAACGCGCGCTGCAGCAGCGGCCGGAGCACATCCATCCGCAGCAGCAAGGTGGCGAACAACAGCCCGACCCAAAAGCCGGGACTGGCGAGGAGCCGCGCGCCGCGCCCGCCTGCGCCGGTCATCGCACCAGATCGGCCAGCGCGATCACGCCGATGTCGCGGCCCTCGGCGTCGCGCACCGGCAGCCGGTCGACACGGCGCCGCGTCATCGCCGAAAGGGCGTCGCGCAGCGAGGTGTCGAGCGCCAGCGGCTCGCCCGGCGCGGTCTCGCCAGGGCGCAGGCGATCCGCGATCCGGCGGACCGACAGGAGCTTGAGGCCCAGGCCCTGGCCTCCGACAAAATGGCTGACGAAATCGTTCGCCGGATGCTCGAGGATCTCGACCGGCGCACCGAGCTGGACGATCCGGCCCTCGTTCATGACCGCGATCCGGGTCGCGAGGCGCAGCGCCTCGTCGATGTCGTGGGTCACGAAGACGATGGTCTTGCCGGTCGCCCGCTGGATCCGCGCGAGCTCGTCCTGCAGCGCGTCGCGGGTGATCGGATCGACGGCCGCGAACGGTTCGTCCATCAGCAGCAGCTCGGGATCGGCCGCGAGCGCGCGGGCGACGCCGACACGCTGCTGCTCGCCGCCCGAGAGCTGGTGCGGGTATTTGCCGCGATAGCCGGCCGGGTCGAGACGAAACAGCTCCAGCAGTTCGGTAACACGGTCGCGCACCCGCGGCGGCGGCCATTTCAACAGCCGCGGGACCGTGGCGATGTTGTCCTCGACAGTCCAATGCGGAAACAGCCCGATCGACTGGATTGCATAGCCGATCCGGCGACGCAGCGCCTCTGCCGGGATCCGCCTCACGTCCTCGCCGCCGACCCGGATCACGCCGGCATCGGTGGCGATCAGGCGATTGATCATGCGCAGGGTCGTCGATTTGCCGCAGCCGGAGGAGCCGAGCAGCACGCAGAATTCGCCGGCGGGAACGGTCAGCGACAGATTGTCGACGACCGGGCGTTCGCCGTAGCGCTTGGTGACCGCGTCGAGCTCGATCACGGCATGCCCCGCCGGCACAGTGTCGCGGCAAGCGTCTGCAACAGGAAATCGGCGGCGAGCGCCATGAAGATCGCCGGCAGGGCGCCGAGCAGGACGAGATCGACAGCGTATTGCCCGAGCCCCTCGAAGACAAAGGTGCCGAGCCCGCCGGCGCCGATCAGCGCCGCGACGACCGCCAGTCCGATCGCCTGCACGACGACGATGCGCAGCCCGGCGAGCAATACCGGCAAGGCAAGCGGCAGCTCGACCCGCCAGAAGATCTGCCGCGCTGTCAATCCCATCGCGCGCCCGGCCTCGATGACGGCCCGGTCGACACCGCCGATCCCGACCGATGTGTTGCGCACGACCGGCAGCAGCGCGTAGAGCACCAGCGCAATCACCGCCGGAGCGACGCCGATCCCGCCGATGCCGAGCGCGGCGAGCGCCGGCACCGCATTCGCCAGCGCCGAGAGCGGGGCGATCAGCAAGCCGAACAGGGCGATCGAGGGAACCGTCTGCAGCAGGTTCAGGCCGGCGAAGACCGGGCCCTGCCAGCGCGGAAATTTCGCCGCGGCGACGCCGAGCGGAAAGCCGATTGCCAGCGCCGGCCCGACCGCCGCCGCGACCAGCACGATGTGGCGCAGAACCGCATCGGCAAAGAGCTGGCGGCGGCTCGCATATTCGCGTGCGAGCGACAGCGCGTCGAAGCTGCCCCCGGCCGCGAGCGCCAACACGCCGCCGGCGACCGCGGCGAGAGCCGCAAGCCGTGCCGCCGGGCCGGCACCGAGGCGCTGCATCGCGTCGCCGAGCGCGAGCCCGGCGCAGGCGGCGAGCGTCCAGAACGCCGCGCCCAGAGAGACCCGCGCCGCGGGCGGCCCGACCGAAGCCAGCGAGCGCGCCGCCTGTCCGGCCGCGTCGAGCACGAGCAGCAGCAAGAATCCGGCGAGCACCGCCACCCCCCGATGCAGCGCGCGCTGCGGGGCCGACAGGCAAGCCGCCAGCAACGTCGCGCCGAGCACGGCAATACCGGCGGTCGCCAAGCCGGGGGCGGCCGTCCACAAGGCAATCGATCTGCCGGAGACCAGCCGGTTCGGCGCCCAGCCGACAAAGCTGCCGCCAGCGGTCGCCGCCGCGGCTGCGATCACCAGCGTAAACAGAACCGGGTTCCGGATCGCGAGCGGATTAAAGACCAGGCGCGGCCGGGGGACGAGACCGGGCCTGGAGATCATGGCAGCAAATGCCTCGACCTGAGATAGGCGGCGGCGACGGCGGCGGCATCCCGGCCGTCGACGGCGATTTCGGCGTTGAGCCGCTGCAACGTCCCGATGGTCAAGGTGGCGAAAGCCGGGTCGAGCAGGCCGGCGATCTCCGGGTGCCGCGCCAGCACCGGCTGGCGAACCACCGGCGCCGGGGCGTAGACGATCTGCGCGCCCTTGTCGTCGGTGAGGGCGACAAGACCGAGTGCGGCCACCGCGCCGTCGGTGCCGTAGGCCATCGCCGCGTTGACGCCCGACATGCCCTCGGCCGCGGCGCGCAAGGTGGCCGAGGTGTTGCCGCCCGCCAGGGTCAGCAATTGCCTGTCGGTGAGGCGGAAGCCATAAGTCGCCTCGAAGGCCGGCAGCGCCGACGGGCTCTCGACGAATTCCGCCGAGGCGGCAAGCTCGATGCGCCCGCCCTGCGCGACATATCTGGCGAAGTCCTGCATCGATCTGAGGCCGTGACGTTCGGCCAGATCCTTGCGCACCGCGATCGTCCAGGTGTTGTTGGCCGGCGCGGGTGTCAGCCAGACCAGGTGGTTCTGGTCGCGGTCGAGCGTGGCGATTGCGGCAGCGCCCTTTGCCCAGCTCTTCCACACGGGATCGTTTTCCAGGTGGAAGAACAGCGCACCGTTTCCGGTATATTCCGGATAGATATCGATTTGTCCGGCAAGAATGGCGGCGCGGACGATGTTCGTCGGACCGAGCTGGAGCTTGTCTTTCGTCGCGAGCCCGTGGGCGTCGAGCAAAGCGAGGATCATGTTGCCGAGCAGCGCTCCTTCGGTGTCGATCTTCGATGCGACGACGATCTTGCGCTCCGCTGGCGCCGCCATCGCGGCGATCGGCAAGGCGGTCAAGAAAAGCACGGCGATGGGGCCGAACGAGCAAACCAGGAATCGCGGCATCGGTGGTCTCGCCTCGTGCGCCGCTTGCCATCGATACTCTGCCGCATCCCCGCTGCCGATGTCGACGGCAGACCGGGAGATGCCTGCCGATCGTTCCGCCATCCGGCTGTGACCGTTTTCAGCCGCCGGCATTTTCCGGCTTCGAGAATGAGGCCGCTCGCGCAATGGTGATCGGCGGATGTGCGAATTTGACGATCTCGGGACGCAGGACTGTTAGAGAAGGGGGATGCGCGCACCTTTCCGCGTCGTAGTCATCACCGGCGGTTCGAGCGGGCTCGGAGCGGCCTTGGCCAAGGCCTATGCCGGGCCGGCGGTTGCGCTTGGACTGATCGCCCGCGATCGCCGGCGGCTCGAGGCCACCGCGAGCGTCTGCGAGGAAAGGGGAGCGAAGGTGAGCATAGCCGCGATCGACGTATCGGACGCCCCGGCCATGGCGTCGTGGCTGCGCGGGTTCGATCGCGAGCACCCTGTCGATTTGCTGGTCGCCAATGCCGGCACTTCGGCCGGTCCGGAGCCCGACAGCCCTTCCGAAGGCGCCGAAGCTGCCGAGCGGCAGGTCCGGGTGAACCTGCTCGGTGCGATCAACACGATCGAGCCGCTGCTGCCGGCATTGTGCGGTCGCGGGCGCGGTCACATCGCCGCCGTCGCATCGATTGCCGCCTATCGCGGGTTGCCCTACAGCCCCGGCTATTGCGCAAGCAAAGCCGGTTTGCGCGCCTATGCCGAAGCGCTGCGGCCGCGCCTGGAGCCGCGCGGCGTCGGCGTGACCGTCGTCTGTCCGGGGTTCTTCGCTTCGCCGATGACCGACCGTTTCGATGGACCCACGCCGTTTCTTGCGACGGGCGACGCTGCCGCGCGAAGGGTCAAGCGCGGCATCGATCGCGGCCGGCGCCGCGTCGCCTTTCCCTGGCCTCTCGTCCTCGGCCTGCAATTCTGCGACCTCGCGCCTGCCTTCATCGGCGATGCGATCCTGCGGCACTACCGCTTCCGCATCCATCCGGCCTGAGCGAGCGATGAGCGAATGGCTCCCTGTCGCGGCCGGCGGCGCGCTCGTGCTCGCCGCCTGGCTGCTGCCCCGCCAAATTGCCCGTGCCCGCACGGTCTGGTCGCCGGCGACGCTGCTCGATCTATTCCCGACCGTGCTCGGCGCCGGCCTGCTGCTGATTGCGACCGGGCGGCCGATTTTTTCCGGTCTTGTTCTTTTTTCGCTTGGCGGCGGCCTCGCGCTGGCCGATTGGGCAAAGCGGGAAACCCTGCGCGAGCCGGTGGTCTTTTCCGACATGTCCGAGCTGCCGCAGGTCTTCACCCATCCGCAACTCTATCTGCCCTTCGCCGGGACCGGGCTCGTCATCGGCGGGGCGCTCGCAGCGGTCGCCGCCGGGTTGGCTCTGCTGTTTTTCGAACCGGGTCTGTGGCAGCCGAATATCCTGCTGGTCCTCGCCGCCGGCGCGATCGTCTGGGCGGCCGGCTGGGCGCTGGCCCGCGAGCCGGCGCTGGGCGCCGCGGCCGCGGCGCTGCGGCGGCTCGATCCGAGCGGCGAGCCGCTCGACGATGCGGCGCGGCTGGGCCCGTTTGCGATGCTGCTCGTCTACGGCGTCATCGCTCGGGCCGAGCGCGCCGAGCGCCGCGCCCAGCACGTCCCGCCGCGGCTGCCTGCGCCCGGACGCATGCGGGCCGCGGCAGCGGTGCCCCTGATCGTGGTGCAAAACGAGTCGTTCTTCGACGCGCGCCGGCTGTCGTCCGGTCTTCCCGATGACCTGCTGCCGGAATTCGACGCCTGCCGGCAAACCGGTGCGAGCTTTGGCCGGCTCGACGTGTCGGCCTGGGGCGCCAACACGATGCGTTCCGAGTTCGCGGTGCTGACCGGGATCCCGGAGGGAGATCTCGGCTACGACCGCTTCAACCCCTATCACGCCTTCGCCCGCGTGCCGATTGCCTCGCTCGCCTGGCAGTTGCGCAGCCAGGGCTACCGAACAATATGCCTGCACCCGTTCGACCATGGCTTTTTCCGCCGTGATTTGACCTTGCGGGCGCTGGGTTTCGAAACCTTTCTCGATCGCGAAAGCCTGGGCGGCTCCCGGCGGCCGCCCTATTGCCCGGACCCCGATCTGGCCCGTCACGTGCTGCGCGCGATCGAGACCGAGGGGCCGCGCGTTTTCGTCTTTGCCATCACGATGGGCAATCATGGCCCGTGGCGCGAGGCGGGTCCGGCAATCGACCCCGACCTCACCCGCAGCTTCGACCCGGCGGACGTGCCGCAAGGCGGTGAATTGCTGCGGTATCTCGACGGCTTGCGCCGGTCGGACGCGATGCTGGGGATATTGAGGGAGGGTCTGGAGCGGCGCCATGGCGACGGCGTTCTCGCCTTCTACGGCGACCATCTGCCCAGCCTGCCGCACGCATTCCGCCATTTCGGCTTCGACGAGTGGAGCAGCGACTACATCGTTTGGCAAGGCGCGGGGCCGCCGGCGCGACAGCTCGACCTGCCGTCCTATCGCCTGCCGCGGGTCATCCTCGACGCGCTCCGCGCTACGGGAGCGATCGATGCGCCGGGCACGGCTGTGCTCGTCCCGGCCGAGGACGCGGCTTGACACCAGCCGCGTCCCGCGCGGAACATCAGGTGCAAAGGCAGGGCCGGGAGGGAGACAGCGATGGAGCTGCACGGCCGAACCGTGATCGTCACCGGCGGCGCCTCGGGGATCGGCAGGGCGACGGCCTTTCTGCTCGCCGGCGAGGGGGCCAAGGTATTCGTCGGCGATGTCGACGAGGCCGGCGGCCGCGGCGCGGCGCAGGAGGCCGGCGCAGCCGGGCTCGCGATCGAATTCCAGCCGCTCGACCTCGCCGACAATTCCTCGATCGACGATTTCGCTGCCTCGGTGCAGCGCCGGGTGGAGCGGGTCGACGGCCTGGTCAACGGCGCCGGCTGGGACCGCATCCAGCCCTTTCTCGAAAACCCGCCCGAGATGTGGGACCGGCTGATCGCCGTCAATTTGATGGGCGCGGTGCGGCTGACCCGCAATGTGCTGCCGCCGATGGTCGAGGCGAGAAGCGGCAAGATCGTCAACATATCGAGCGATGCCGGGCGGGTCGGCAGCATGGGCGAGACCGTCTATGCCGCCGCCAAGGGCGGGCTGATCGCCTTTACCAAATCGCTTGCCCGCGAGATGGCGCGCTATCGGATCAACGTCAACTGCGTCTGTCCCGGCCCGACCGATACGCCGCTGTTCCAGCGCCAGCCAGAGCGGATGAAGGAAGCGCTGACCCGCGCCATTCCGTTCCGCCGCATCGCCCAGCCGATCGAGATCGCGCAGGCGGTGCTGTTCTTTTTGAGCGATCGCTCGGATTATATCACTGGCCAGGTGCTGAGCGTCAGCGGCGGGCTGACGATGGCCGATTGACGACGGAAGAGGAGAGGAAAGCGATGCCGAGGTATTTTCCGGCGGTCCTCGCCGGCGCGCTGATGGTTGCCGTGGCCGGAGCCGCCGCCTCCCAGCCGATGCCGGCCAACAATCCGGCCGCGGCGGCGAATGTCCAGCAGAGCGAGCGATACGAGCAGGTGCTGCACAGCAACCCCTCCTTCCGTGCCAAACGGATGCAGGAGGAATGCGGCCCGATCACCGACCCCCAGCTGCACTCCCAATGCGTCGCGTCGTTCGGGCCATCGGGCCAGAAGTGAGCCCGCCGCCCAAGGAGCACGAAATGCCGAACCCTGCCCCAGGATTTCTCAGCCGCCCCGATTATCGCGTCGACCTGTTGCCCGAAAGCCAGCATGTCAAGGTCGTGTTCGGCGGCGTGACGATCGCCGACAGCAATGCCGCGCTGCGCGTCGAAGAGAGCGGCCACGGTCCGGTCTTTTATCTGCCGGAAAAGGATGTGCGGCTTGATCTGCTGCATCCGACCGAGCATCACACGCGCTGCCCTTACAAGGGCGAAGCCTCGTATTGGACGATCGAGGTTCCATCGGCCGACGGTTCCAGCCGGCGCTCGGAAAACGCGGTGTGGGGCTACCCCTTGCCTTATGACGAGGTGGCCGGGCTCGCCCGCTATTATGCCTTTTACCCGAATCGGGTCAATTCGATTACGGTTGTGACGTAAGCGGCTTCCCGTATGCGCCTGACGCAGAATTGGGAGGTTCGCAAGCCTGCCGCGTCGTCGCGCAAGGGCATCGTCGCCGCCCAGAACCGGACCGCGGCCGAGGCCGGCGCCGAGGTGCTCGCAGCCGGCGGGACCGCGGTCGATGCCGCCGTCGCCGCCGCCTTCGCGCTCGCCGCGGTCGAGCCGTGGAACAGCGGCCTCGGCGCGGTCGGCTTCATGGTCGTGCACCGCGCCGGCGCCGACCGGGCGGAAGTCGTCGAGTTCGGCCCGGCGGCGCCGGCGGGTCTCGATCCGGCAGCCTATCCGCTGACCGGCGGGACGCGGACCGAGCTGTTCACCTGGCCGCAGGTCGAGGGCGACCGGAACGTCCACGGCCCGCTTTCTTTCGCCGTCCCGAGCGCCGTGCGCGGCTATGCCCTCGCGGTCGAGCGTTTCGGCCGCCTGCCGTGGCGCGAGCTGGTGGCGCCGGGGGCCGCGCTGGCGCGCGCCGGCCTGCCGGTGGACTGGTTTACCACCTTGAAGGTCGCGAGCGCGGCGGCAGAGCTGCGGCTCTATGACGAAAGCCGGACGCGTGTGGCTGCCCGACGGCCTGCCGCCGGTATGCCCGCCGGAATGCGACACCATGAACCTGCCGCTCGGGCGTCTGGCCGATACCCTCGAGCGGCTCGCCGAGGCCGGCTCCGACGATTTTTATCAGGGCGAAATCGCGCATTCGATCGCCGCCGATACACGCGCGGCGGGCGGCGTGCTGTCGGCCGATGACCTCGCCGGCTGCAAGGCGCGGATCGTGCCGGCGCTCGACATCCCTTATCGCGGAGTGACCTTTCAGGCTGCTCCGGGAATGACCGCGGGTCCGACGCTCGCCCGCGTCCTCGCGCGGCTCGCCGAACGGCGCTTTGCGGAAATGCCCGACGCCGCCTATTTCGAGGCCGTGGCCGAGGCGTTGCGCCAGGCCTATGTCGAGCGCCTCGACGGCGCCGGCGATGTCGAGGCAGGTTCGCCGACTTCGACGACCCACATCACCGCCGTCGACGGCGAGGGCAGCATTGCCGCGCTGACCGCGACCTTGCTGTCGAGCTTTGGCAGCCGTTATGTCCTGCCCGGCACCGGCATTCTGATGAACAACGGGGTCATGTGGTTCGACCCGCGCCCGGGCCGGCCGAACTCGATGGCGCCGGGCAGGCGGGCGCTGACCAATATGTGTCCGGTCGTGGCCGCGCGCGGCGGGCGGCCCTGGTTCGGGGCCGGCGCTTCCGGCGGGCGGCGGATCGTCGGCGCGGTGCTGCAGCTGGCGAGCTTCGTTATCGATTTCGGCATGACCCCCGAGGCTGCCGCGCACCATCCGCGGATCGACGTCGACGGCAGCCATCGCTTCGGCATCGACCGCCGTCTGGCCCCGGCCATCGTCGAGCAACTGCTGATGCGGCCCGGCGCGAGGCTCGTCGAGCACGGTGTCTTTCCGACCCGCTTCGCCTGCCCGAACCTCGTGTTGCGCGGCGCGGACGGCGTCAATCACGGCATTTCCGACGTGATGTCGCCATGCTCGGCCGCGATCGCCGAGCTCGACCCCGGCTGAGCGGGCAGGCCGCAGCGGGCACTCACCCGGCCCTTCGCGGCGCCGGTTGCCGGGAGACCGCGTCAAAGAGATTCTTCGTGCGGGAGTGAAACGCCTCACAGGGCTCCGGCTTGACGCAGCGCAGATTACTGGTAGGCGGGAACTGCATGGTTCTCAGCCGATCTGCAAAGCAGGCACCGGAGACGGCAATGTTGAAAATCGCAGGGTGCGCGACGATCGCTGCATCGATTTTGTGCGGGCTGCCGGGCGCAACCGGACCGCCGGCATTCGCCTTGGATCGACAGCTGATGCTCACCAACAATACGCGCGAGGCGATCATCGAGATCTACGTATCCAATGTCGGAACCGGCAATTGGCAAGAAGATGTCCTGGGCCAGGACTTCTTGCTGCCGGGCGGTTCCATGCTCGTCGAGATCGATGACCGCAGCGGTCGCTGCCGGCTCGATTTCAAGACCGTGTTCGACGATGGCGAAGACGTGGTCCGTCGGGATGTCGATGTCTGTGCGATCGAGAGCTTCGCGATCTCGTATCGTTGAAACCGGCAGGGCGGGATCAAGCCGGAACCGGCCGGCGCGGGCGGCAGCCTTCCTCCTGCGCCGCCCGGCGGCGTGTGACGGCGCAAATCGGAGGATTGTTGCGTTCACCCGTTCGCCCCGGCAAACTCCACCCTCCAACCACCGGCGGAACCCGGCATGCGCCTCTTTCCAGCACTCGCGCTCCTCTCTCTGCTGATCGCGGGCTGCACGCCCGCCATTCCGGTCGAGGACGGGTTCGGTACCAGCGTGCTGAAGCCGGTCGGGACCATTCCGCCTGAATTTGCCGCGTTCAACAATTACGACCCGCGAGTTAGCGCGCTGCAGGCTGATCAGCTCTGCGCCACGCCCTACACGCTGCAGGTCGAAAAATCGCTGGAGGCCGCGCCGGGCCAGATCGTGGCCGCGCAGGGTCGCTGCCAGCCTTACGCCTTCCCGCTCGAAACACCCGAACGGACCTTACGGCCCGTGATGCGGCGTTGTGCGGCTGAACAGGTGCCGCGGTGAAGGCGATCCTCGACTACCTGGCGCAATCCCGCGACGCGGTCCAGGCGGCGATCGACGACCCGGCTTTCTCCCGCGCCATCCACGAGATTGCCGAAGTCACGGCGAATGCGCTCGCCGACCGCAAAAAGCTGCTTCTCGCCGGCAATGGCGGCAGCGCCGCCGATGCACAGCACATCGCCGGCGAGTTTATCGGCCGCTTCAATTACGATCGGCGTCCCGCTGCGGCGCTCGCGCTGACGACCGACACATCGATACTCACCGCGGTCGCGAACGACTACGGCTACGACAGCGTGTTCGAGCGGCAGATCATCGGGCTCGGCTCACCCGGCGACGTGTTCCTCGCGCTCTCGACCTCCGGCCGGTCGCCGAACATCCTGCGGGCGCTTGACGCGGCGCGGCAGCAGCAGCTCGCGGTTGTCGGCTTTACCGGCCGGAGCGGCGGGGAGATGGCGGCGCGCTGCGACCTGTGCCTCCATGCGCCGACGGATTCGACGCAGCTGATCCAGCAGATCCACATCATCGCCGGCCACATCCTCTGCGCCCTCGTCGAGGAGCGCCTGTTCCCCCGACCGGGCTGACCCCGGCGATGACGCGGGCGCGGCTTCGCCCGGCCGCCTTTCTCGATCGCGACGGCGTGCTCAACCATGATGACGGCGATATCGGCTCGCCGGCGCGCCTGCGCTGGATCGACGGCGCCGCGGCAGCAGTCAGGCTGTTGAACGACGCCGGGTATTTTGTCTTTGTCGTGACCAATCAGGCCGGCGTCGCCCGGGGCCTTTATTCGGAGGACGACGTGCGGGCTCTCCACGCGTGGATGGCGCATGAGCTCGCGGCGGCGGGCGCGCGGATCGACGATTTCCGCTATTGCCCGTTCCACCCGGACGCCGTGGTTCCCGAGTACCGCCGCGCCAGCGGCTGGCGCAAGCCGGCGCCGGGCATGATCACGGACCTGCTGCGCTGCTGGCCGGTCGACCGCGAGGCGAGCTTTCTGATCGGCGACCGGCAATCGGATTGCGATGCCGCCGCGTCAGCCGGGATCGCGGGCTGCCTCTTTCCCGGCGGCGACCTTTCGCGGTTTGTCGTGAAGCTGCTGGCCGGCCGGCGCATTCAGGCCGGGGAGCCGGCTCACCGCGATGCCCGCAGCCGATCGAGGCCCCACGCGCCGCCGCCCGCGACAAACAGATAAAAGAAAACGAAACAGTACAGGATCGCTCCCTCGCCGCCATTGAGCAGCGGAAAGAAACTTCTTTTCGCATGCGCCATGAAATAGGCCAGCGCCATTTCGCCGGAGAGAAGGAACGCGACCGGCCGCGTGAACAGCCCGAGCACGATAAGCAGGCCGCCGATCGCCTCCAGCAGCCCGGCCAGTCCGGGGACCAGGCTGACGAGATGGTAGGGCATGTGGGTCGGCGTAGGCGGAAAGTCGAACAGCTTGTTCAGGCCGTGCTGCATATAAAGCAGCCCGACCATGATGCGCAGGATGCTGAGCATGCGCGGCTCCCAGGAGAGTCGCAGAGAAGCGGTATTGGGCAAGGCGCAATCTCCCTCGGCCGGGTTTTTCGGATGGGCCGGCCGCTCGGCCGGTGCAGGATCAGGTTAACCATGCGCGCGGAGACTTCACAACTATTACGCTTGCCGGGCGAGCCACGGCGCTGGCATCGCAGCCCGTGCGCACCTACACTCGACGCGTGCTTACGGAACAGGCGGGCCATGGTCGCGCAGGTTCGGACGGTGGCGTTCCACGGCGTCGAGGTCATCGAGGTCGAGACCCAGGTGACGATCGCCTCGGGGCTGCCGGCCTTTACCGTGGTCGGCCTGCCGGACAAGGCGGTCGCCGAATCGCGCGAGCGGGTGCGCTCGGCGCTGACCTCGCTCGGCCTGGCGCTGCCGCCGAAACGCATAACGGTCAATCTCGCCCCGGCCGATGTTCTCAAGGAAGGCAGCCATTTCGACCTGCCGATCGCCCTGGCATTGCTGGTGGCGATGGAGGTGCTGCCGGCGGACGAGCTCGGCGGCTATACGGCGCTCGGCGAGCTCTCGCTCGACGGCTCGATCACGAGCGTCGCCGGCGTCCTGCTGGCCGGGCTTGCCGCCGCGAGCCGCGAGAGCGGCATCATCTGCCCGGCCGCCTGCGGCGGCGAGGCCGCCTGGGCCGGCGAAATCGAGATTATCGCCGCGCCGAGCCTGCTGGCGATCGTCAATCATTTCAAGGGCACCCAGCTGCTGCCGCCGCCCGAGCCGCGGATCGCCGCCTCGCGCTCGGCCGGGCTCGACCTCAAGGACGTGAAGGGCCAGGAAAGCGCCAAGCGCGCCCTCGAGATTGCTGCCGCGGGCGGCCACAACCTGCTGATGGTCGGCCCGCCGGGGTCGGGCAAGTCGATGCTGGCGGCGCGCCTGCCGGGGCTGCTGCCGCCGCTCCAACCTGCCGAAGCGCTCGAGCTCGGCATGATCCAGTCGGTCGCCGGCGGGCTGCGCGGCAGCGGGCTGTCGCGCGAGCGGCCGTTTCGCGACCCGCACCATTCGGCCTCGCTGCCAGCCCTCGTCGGCGGCGGAACACGCGCCCGCCCGGGCGAAATTTCGCTCGCCCATCAAGGCGTCCTGTTTCTCGATGAGCTGCCCGAGTTCAACCGCGCCGCACTCGAGGCGCTACGCCAACCGCTCGAGACCGGCCGAGTGACCGTCGCCCGCGCCGCCGGGCACGTCACCTATCCGGCGCGGTTTCAGCTGATCGCAGCAATGAACCCGTGCCGCTGCGGCCATTTCGCCGATACCGCCTGCGGCCGGGCGCCGCGCTGCGCGGAAGAGTACCAGGGGCGGTTGTCGGGACCGCTGCTCGACCGCATCGACCTCCACATCGATGTCCCCGCCGTCTCGCCCGGCGACCTCGATTTGCCGCCGCCCGCCGATGACAGCGCGGCGGTCGCCGTCCGGGTCGCCGCGGCCCGCGCCAGGCAGACGGCGCGCTATGCGGGGTTGACGGCCGGCCCGCGCATCCGCACCAACGCGGAAGCCGATGGCGCGCTGCTCGACGAGATCGCGACGCCGGAGCCGAGCGGCCGCGCACTGCTGGTCCGGGCGGCCGAGCGGCTGCGCCTTTCGGCGCGCGGCTATCACCGCGTGCTGCGGGTCGCCCGCACCCTCGCCGACCTCGACGGCGCGGCCGTGGTCGGGCGGCGCCACGTGGCCGAGGCGCTGAGCTATCGCCGGCTGACGCCGCTTCCGGAAAACGCTCCGCGAACCTGACCATGGCGCTTCCCGCCCGCGAGAATGGTTCCATGCGTCGGGGGCATACCTACCCGGCCGGACTGCCGGGATCGTTTTTTTGTAACAAACTGTTGGAATTTTGTCGCCGGCAGGTATGAAGCGGCGGCAAATTTACCGAATGAGGTCCGATTGTCACAATGTGCAACGCGATAAAAAAAACGCCAGAATCGGTTATGGATTCCGCGAACATTCGATATGCGCTTTGCGCGGCCGACCCTGCCGCCCCGTCGCTGACGGCGCGAATCGCTGCGTTTCTCGACGGCAGGACATATGGCGAAGAACTTCTGCACGCGCTTTACGACCACGTCCTCGACGAACCCCTGCCGCTGCGGATGCGGGCGTTGCTGCCGAAGTGAGCCGCCGACGCGAACGATGCGCCGCGGTATCGCCTGAGGGCGGCGGTGGATTGCGATGTCCGCGCTGCCGAAGCTCGCCCCGCCGCGGATGGCGGTGCGAGAATTCCGTGATCGGCCGGGCGACGGCGGCGGGCTCAAACATCGGCTGATCGCCGGCGGCTAATCAGCGCCGCGGCAGCATTGCCGCCGAGGTCGCGGCCGCCGACCAGGTGGACATGAAAATGCGGTACCTCCTGGTGGCCGTCGCGCCCGGTGTTGGCGAGGATGCGATAGCCGCTTTCCGCCACGCCTCGTTGCCGCGCGATATGCCCGAGAGCGCGGATCAGGGCGGCGACCTCTTCCGCCGACGCCTTCTCGGAGAAATCGTCCATCGAGACGTATTCCCCCTTGGGGATCACCAGGACGTGCGTCGGGGCTCGTGCGGAGATATCGTCAAAGGCGAGCACATGCTCGTCTTCATAGACTTTCGCGCAGGGGATCTCGCCGCGCAGGATGCGGGCAAAGACATTGTCGCGATCGTAAGCCATGATGTCTCCGCTCAAACTTGGTGCTCAGAGCTTTGCCCGCCCGCGCTTTTCGTCGATCCCGGAGGTGCCCTGGCGGCGCGCCAGTTCGGCGGCGACATCCGCCGGCGAGACATCAGCATCGGCCCACAGCACCAACAGGTGATAGAGCAGGTCCGCACTCTCGCCGACGAGCTTTGCCGGGTCGCCCCTGACCCCCTCGATGACCGTCTCCACCGCTTCCTCGCCGAACTTTTGTGCGATCTTGTCGCGCCCGCGAGCGAACAGCCGGGCTGTGTAGGAGGTCTGCGGATCGGCGCCGCGGCGCGACTGGATCACCCGCCACAGTTGGTCGAGGGCGGCGCCCAGTTCATCCCGGTCGGGTTCGGCGGCCATCGCTCAGCCTCGCACCGGGACGCCGCAGGCGGCAAGCCGGGCTTTGGCCTCGCCGATGCGGAACGTGCCGAAATGAAAGATCGAGGCTGCCAGCACTGCGGTCGCATGCCCGTCGCGAATCCCTTCGACCAGGTGATCGAGCGTGCCGACGCCGCCCGAGGCGATGACCGGCACGCGGACCGCGTCGGCGACGGCGCGGGTCAAGGGAATGTCGAAGCCCGATTTGGTCCCGTCGCGGTCCATCGAGGTCAGCAGGATCTCGCCGGCCCCGTAATCGGCGAGCCGGCGGGCCCAGGCGACCGCGTCGATGCCGGTCGGGCGGCGGCCGCCATGAGTGAACACCTGCCATTTCCCCGGCGCCGCGCTTTTCGCGTCGATCGCGGCGACGATGCACTGGCTGCCGAATTTCTGCGCCGCCTCGCGTACGAAACCGGGGTTGGCGACGGCGGCGGTGTTGACCGACACCTTGTCGGCGCCGGCGAGCAGCAGGCGGCGGATGTCCTCGACCGTGCGCACGCCGCCGCCGACGGTCAGCGGCATGAAGCATTCCTCGGCGGTGCGGCGAACCACGTCATAGAGCGTGCCGCGCGCCTCATGGCTTGCGGTGATGTCGAGAAAGCACAGCTCGTCGGCGCCTTCACGATCGTAGAAGCGGGCCTGCGCCACCGGGTCGCCGGCATCGACCAGATCGACGAAGTTGACGCCCTTGACGACCCGCCCGTCCTTGACGTCGAGGCAGGGAATGATCCGCATCTTCAGCATCGCGCCGCCTCGGCCAAAAGGCGCAGCGCCGCCCGTGGGTCGATCCGGCCGTCATAGAGCGCCCGCCCGCAAATGATTCCGGCGACGCCGTCGCGCTCGCGCGCAGCGAGCGCGGCGATGTCGGCGAGCGCGGCGACCCCGCCCGAGGCGATGACCGGGATGCGAACCTGCTGCGCCAATTCGGCCACCGCATCGGCGTCGATCCCACCGAGTGCCCCGTCGCGGGCGATATCGGTATGGATGATCGCGGCCACGTTGCATTCCTCGAAGCGGCGGGCAAGCGCAACGACGCCGATCCCGGTCGTCTCGGCCCAGCCCTCGACCGCGACGCGGCCATCGCGCGCGTCGATGCCGACGGCGATCCTGCCCGGATGATCGGCCGCGGCACGCTGCACCAGCTCGGGGTCGCGCAGCGCCGCGGTGCCGAGCACGATGCGGTCGATGCCGAGCGCCAGCCAGTGCTCGATCGCGGCGCGGTCGCGGATGCCGCCGCCGAGCTGGATGCGGATGCCGACGGCATCGCGGATCGCGGCCACCGCCTCGCCGTTGACCGAGCGGCCGGCAAAGGCGCCGTCGAGATCGACGACGTGCAGCCATTCGAAGCCGGCATCGGCAAAATGCCGGGCCTGCGCCACCGGGTCGGCATTGAAGATCGTGGCCGTCGCCATTTCGCCGCGGACGAGGCGAACGCAGGCGCCGTTCTTCAGATCGATCGCCGGATAGAGGATCACGGCGCGGCGGGCTCCTCGTCGAGGAGCTTGTAGTAATAATGACCCGGCACGATTCGGCCATCGACCCGCGCGTAGACCGGATGGCTGCCCCAGCGCCGATAGCCCAGGCTCTCGTAAAGGCCGATCGCCGGCCGCTGGGTGTCGCGCAGATCGAGATTGAGCACCGCCAGCCCCAATTCGCGGGCGAGACGCTCGATTTCGAGCACGATGCCGCGGCCGAGGCCGTGGCCACGCGCCCAGGGCGCCACGAAGGCACTGGTCAGGGTCCCCGAGAAGGCCTGCGCCTCATTGTTGCGGGGCGCCCGGCTGAGCTGCGCCGAGCCGGCCACGGCGCCGTCGAGGCGGCCGACGACGAGCCGGCGCTCGGGCACCAGCAGCACGCCTTTCCAATAGTTTTCGAGCACCTGGCGCGGCGGCGGCTTGAGCCAGCCGAACCCGCCGCCCTCGGTGATCGCACTCTCGGTCGCCTCGCACAGATCGTCGAGATCGGTGCCGGAATATTGCGTCAGCCGCTCGACCGAGACCCTTGCACCGGTCGTCCGGAGATCGCTCATGGGCGCCACCGCAAGAAGTTTCCGATCAGGCGCAGCCCCGCCTGCTGACTCTTTTCGGGGTGGAATTGGGTGCCGGCGAGATTGCCGTGCCCGATCACCGCCGCAAGCGCGCCGCCGTAATCGGTAACGGCGACGAGATCGGCGGGATCGACCGGGCGGAAATGATAGCTGTGAACAAAATAGACATGCGTGCCCGCCGCCAGCCCGGCGAGCAGCGGGTGCGCCCGCCGTGGTTCGAGCTCGTTCCATCCCATGTGCGGGATCTTGAGCGTGGGATCGCGGGGCTCGATCGCCACCACCTCGCCGTCGATCCAGCCGAGGCCGTCGGTCGTCTCGAACTCGCGGCCGCGCTCGGCCATCAACTGCATGCCGACGCAGATGCCGAGAAACGGGCGGGCGCGGGCGATCACCGCTTCGGTCAGAGCCGCTTCGAGACCGGATACGGCGGCGAGGCCGCGTCGGCAATCGGCAAAGGCGCCGACACCGGGGAGAACGATGCGGTCAGCCGCGGCAATTGCTTCGGGCTCGCTCGTGACATCGACCGCGGCCGAAATGCCGTTCTCGGCCGCAGCGCGCGCAAAGGCCTTCGCCGCGGAGCGCAGATTGCCCGAGCCGCAATCGACGATCGCGACCTTCATCACAGGTGCGTCATCACAGGCTGCCGCCGAGGACGCCCTTGGTCGAGGGCACCGCATCGCCCTGCCGCGGATCGATCTCGACCGCCCGTCGCAGCGCGCGGGCCAACCCCTTGAAGCAGGATTCGACGATGTGATGGTTGTTCTCGCCGTACAGGTTCTCGACATGCAGGGTCACGCCTGCCGATTGGGCGAAAGCCTGAAACCATTCCTTGAACAGCTCGGTGTCCATCTCGCCGAGCTTGGGCCGGCTGAACGCGACTTTCCAGACCAGGTAGGGGCGGTTCGAGGCGTCGAGGGTCACCCTGGTCAAGGTCTCGTCCATCGGGATCACCGCATGCCCATATCGGGCGATGCCGGCGCGGCTGCCGAGGGCCTTCGACACGGCCTCGCCGACGACATATCCGGTGTCCTCGGTGGTGTGGTGAAAGTCGATGTGCAGGTCGCCCACTGCCCGCAATTCGATGTCGATCAGGCTGTGCCTGGCGAGCTGCTCAAGCATGTGATCGAGAAAGCCGATCCCGGTCGAGATCGCGGCGGCGCCGCTGCCATCGAGGTCGATCCGGCCGCTGATGCGTGTTTCCCTGGTGTTGCGTTCGACCGTCGCCACCCGCACGATGCTCTCCTCGAATGCCGCGCCTGCGGCGGCGTCCTTTTAGCAACTTCGCCGCACGGTTGCCACTGTCGGTGCGGTAGGCGCTGCCCACCTCGGCTTGACCCCGCACCCGCCCGACTTACATCTCTGTTTCACGGACCTTCCCGACGAGGCTCATGGATCATTCCGACAACAACGTTTGGCACGGCACGACGATCCTTTGCCTGCGCAAGGACAACCGGGTCGTGGTCGCCGGCGACGGCCAGGTGACGATGGGCCAGACCGTGATGAAGTCGAACGCGCGCAAGCTGCGGCGGCTCGCCGGCGGCTCGGTAATTGCCGGCTTTGCCGGCGCCACCGCCGACGCCATCACTTTGTTCGAGCGGCTCGAAGGCAAGCTCGAGCAATATGCAGGGCAGTTGCCGCGTGCCTGTGTCGAGCTCGCCAAGGATTGGCGGACCGACCGCTATCTGCGCCGGCTCGAAGCGATGATGGGGGTGGCCGACAAGAGCGTGTCGCTGATCCTGTCGGGCAATGGCGACGTGCTTGAACCCGAGGACGGGATCATCGGCATCGGCTCGGGCGGCGGCTATGCGCTCGCCGCGGCGCGCGCGCTGATCGGCCTCGACGGGTTCGACGCAGAGGAAGTCGCGCGCCGCGCGATGGCGATCGCCGCCGGGATCTGCATTTATACCAACGACAAGATCACCCTCGAGCAACTGGACTATTGACCCCCCGATGCCCGCTTTCAGCCCGCGCGAGATCGTCTCCGAGCTCGATCGCTTCATCGTCGGCCAGCATGAAGCCAAGCGAGCGGTTGCGATCGCCCTCCGCAATCGCTGGCGGCGCCAGCAGCTCACCCCTGAGCTGCGCGAAGAGGTATTGCCCAAGAACATCCTGATGATCGGCCCGACCGGCTGCGGCAAGACCGAGATCGCCCGCCGCCTCGCGCGCCTCGCGCAGGCGCCCTTTGTCAAGGTCGAGGCGACCAAATTCACCGAGGTCGGCTATGTCGGCCGTGACGTCGAGCAGATCGTGCGCGATCTCGTCGAGATCGCCATCGGCATAACTCGCGAGCGGCTGCGCAAGGAGGTCGAGCCCAAAGCCGAGCTCGCTGCCGAAGAGCGGGTGCTCGAGGCACTCGTCGGCGGGGCCGCGAGCGCCGACACGCGCCAGAAATTCCGTAAGCAGCTGCGCGAAGGGACCCTCGACGAGCGCGAGATCGAAGTCGCTGTGCAGGAAAGTGCGGCAGCCAATCTCCCGACCTTCGAGATCCCCGGCATGCCCGGCGCCCAGATGGGCATGCTCAATCTCGGCGACATCTTCGGCAAGGCTTTCGGGGCCCGCACCAAGTCGAAACGGATGACCGTCGCCGACAGCCACCGCGTGCTGATCGCCGAGGAGAGCGACAAGCTCCTCGATCAGGAAATGGTCGTGCGCGAGGCGATCGGCGTAGTCGAGCAGAATGGCATCGTCTTCATCGACGAGATCGACAAGATCAGCGGGCGCGGCGAGCGCGCCGGCGGCGGCGCCCCCGATGTCAGCCGCGAGGGCGTGCAGCGCGACCTGCTGCCATTGATCGAGGGCACCACGGTCGCGACCAAGCACGGCGCGGTCAGGACCGACCACATCCTGTTCATCGCATCGGGCGCCTTTCACCAGTCGAAGCCCTCCGATCTGCTGCCGGAATTGCAGGGCAGGCTGCCGATCCGGGTCGAATTGAAGGCGCTCGACCGCAGCGATTTCCGCCGCATCCTGGTCGAGCCCGAGGCGAGCCTGATCAAGCAATACAAGGCATTGCTGGCGACCGAGGGGGTTACCCTCGATTTTGACGAGGCGGCAATCGATGAGCTGGCCCTGCTCGCCGAGGAGATCAACACCGCGGTCGAGAATATCGGTGCGCGGCGCTTGCACACGATCCTCGAAAGGCTGCTCGAGGAGATCAGCTTCACCGCCTCCGACCGGCCCGACGGGACGCTCGTCCAGATCGACCGCGCCTATGTCCGCGACCAGGTCGGCGCCCTCGCCCAAAACGCCGATCTGTCGAAATTCATTCTGTAGGCGGCGGTTGCGTCTTTGCCGACGGCCGGCGCATCGTCTACCGGCAATCGGAGACCGGAACCGAGGGTGCCACAGTGCGCGTATACCTGGAGCGAGATGAGGGGACATGGCGCGGCACCCACCGAGGCCGGGGTAATTCCGGCGGTTGTTACTTGGTGTCTACGGCCGAGCGCTATCGAGTGATCGCCGCGCGCGGCCGCGGCTGGAGGAGGCAGGGATGCTGTCGGGCGCGCGCGTTCAAGAAAGGCTGGGCCGGCAGGCGCTCGCGCTCGTCCTCGCCGGCGGCCGCGGCAGTCGTCTGAAGCAATTGACCGACCGGCGCGCCAAGCCTGCCGTATTTTTTGGCGGGAAATTTCGCATCATCGACTTCACCTTGTCGAACTGTCTCAATTCCGGGGTGCGCCGGATCGCCGTCCTGACCCAATACAAGGCGCACAGCCTGCTGCGGCACCTGCAGATGGGCTGGTCGTTTTTGCGCCCGGAGATGAACGAATTTCTCGATCTGCTGCCGGCGCAGCAGCGGCTCGACGAGGCGACCTGGTACCGCGGCACCGCGGACGCCGTGTACCAGAACTTTGATATTCTGCGCGCTGCCAACCCGCGATATTTCGTTGTATTGGCCGGCGATCATATTTACAAAATGGATTATTCGAACATGCTGGCCGACCATGTCGACAAGGGTGCCGATTGCACGGTCGCCTGCGTCGAGGTGCCGATCGCGGAAGCCTCGGATTTCGGCATCATGGCGGTCGACGAATCGATGCGCATCGTCGATTTCCTGGAAAAGCCGCAACATCCGCCGGCGATCATCGGCAAGCACAACCGGGCGCTCGCCAGCATGGGCGTCTACGTCTTCACCGCGGAGTTCCTTTACGCCGAGCTCGAGCGCGATCACCGGGATGCGGCCTCCAGCCATGATTTCGGCAAGGACGTAATCCCGAACCTGGTCAGCCGCGGCCTCGCCGCCGCCCATTCTTTCGAGGAGAGCTGTGTCAAGACGACGCCCGAGGCCGAGGCCTATTGGCGCGACGTCGGCACCATCGATGCCTACTGGGCGGCCAATCTCGATCTGGTCATGCCGGTGCCCTCGCTCGACATCTATGATCCGAACTGGCCGATCTGGTCCTATCAGCAGCAGATGCCGCCGGCAAAATTCGTCTTCGACGACGATGACCGGCGCGGCATGGCAGTCGATTCGATGGTGTCGGGCGGCTGCATCGTCTCCGGGGGCACGGTCAGGCGCTCGCTGATGTTCTCGAACTGCCGGGTCAACTCTTACGCGCAGACCCGCGAGGCGGTGCTGCTTCCCGATGTCGAGGTCGGCCGCCACGCCCGCCTAACCAAGGTAGTGGTCGACCGCGGCTGCCGGATCCGGGAAGGGCTGGTGGTCGGCGAGGACGCGGCGCTCGATGCCCGACGGTTCGATCGCAGCCCCGGCGGTGTCACCCTCGTCACCGCCGATATGCTCGCCGCCCTCGACTGAGCCAGCCCGGGTCTGAGGTTCAGCCCGGACCAGGAGGATCGTGCCGGGCGGCGGCGGGGTCGGCCGGAAGCCCTCAGAACACCCTTGCCGCGTTAGAATGGTCTCGAACCCAAACCTGCGCTTCGCGTCCGGCCTGCAACGCATCGCGCGCCGCGTCGACCGCATCGAGCAACGCCTGCTCCTTGTCGAGATAAGCGCCGTAGACGGTATTGCCGAGGGTAACCACCCACCGCGCGTCGCGGCCGCGCCGGCACACCTGAAACTCCATGACACTCATTCGATGCGCTCCTTGGGCGACGACGGCCGCCATGGCGGGTCTAATCCCCGATGCTCATCCTGATGCCGCTGATTATCGTCGAAAAATCGGCGCGAATAAAGTCAATTTTGTTACAAATCGTCACAAACCATTTCGGCAAAAGCATTAATCATTTTTCCTCGGCGGTGAATACGCCGTCCCAATTGCTCGGCGGGGCCTCGTTCTGGAAATGGGCGATTCGCCGCCGGTAGAGATCGTAGACCGGGGCGAGGTGGCGTGCCGCGGCGAGCCGGCCGTCATCCAGCAGCCGCAACGCCGCCGCCCAATCCTGGCGGCGGTAGGCGCCGAGCAGCGCCGAATGCCGGCTGACGAACTGCTCCTCCTCGATCCTTTCCGGCGGCAGCGTGTAGACATGCCCAGCCTGGCTCTTGCCCTTGACGGCGACCAGGTCGACCTCGATCAATGCCGGATCGTCGAGGCGGACGAGCCGTTTCCTCGCCGATCACGAGGTCGATGCCGTAGACCTTGCCGAGACCTTCGAGCCGCGAAGCGAGGTTCACCGGGTCGCCGAGCAGCGAATAATCGAAATGCTGCTGCGAGCCGAAATTGCCGACGCAGCACTCGCCGGTGTTGATGCCGATGCCGAAGCGCACCGGCCGGAAGGGCTTGCCCGCCGCCTGCGCCTCGGCCGCCCAACCGACGTTCAACTCGGCCAGCTCGCGCCGCATCGCCTGGGCGGCGCGCACCGCATTTCTGGCATGGTCGGGATCGTCGAGCGGCGCGTTCCAGAACGCCATGATGCAGTCGCCGATGTATTTGTCGATCGTCCCCTTCGCTTCGGTGATGATCTCGGTCATCGGCGACAAAAAGCTGTTCATGAAATGCGTCAGGGTGTGGGCATCCATGCCCTCGGCCATGCTGGTGAAGTTGCGGATGTCGCAGAACATGATCGTCATCACTCGCATCTCGCCGCCGAGGACGAGCTTTTCCGGATGCGCGGCCAATTCCTCGACATAATGCGGCGACATGTAGCGCGAAAAGGCGCTGCGGATTTCCCGCTGGCGCGCCTCGGTGCGCAGATAGCCGAGCAATGTCGCCACCAGATAGACGAGCGTGATCACCGCCCAGGGATAGACCGGGTCGATCAGCAGATGGGCATATTTGAAGGCGAGCCACGAGGCGGCGAACGCACCAGCCACCGAGAGGCCGCCGAGCACCGCGCTCGGCAGCGCGCCGATCCGCGGCAACACGAAAATCAGCACGGCGCCTGCCAGCAGTGCGAACAGGATCTCGGCGCCGACCGCCCAATCGGGCCGGGCGAGAAACCCACCCTGCAGAATCTCGTCGAGCAGCTGCGCATGGATTTCGACGCCGGGGACGGCGGCCGCGATCGGGGTCGCCTGCAGATCGTTGACGACTCCCGCCGCCGAGGTGCCGACCAGCACGATGTGGCCGGCAAAGAGCGCGGGATCGAAATTTCCGGCCAGAACGTCGGCGGCAGAGACGGTGCGGTCGGGCTGGCGCGGCGCGTAATGGAGCCAGACCCGCCCGGCGGCGTCGGTAGGCACCGCCAGCGGCCCGATGCGGATCGCGGTCAGCCCGGTTTTCTCGCCAAAATCCTTCTCGCCGTTGGCGCCGGCGGCACGGCCGACATAGGTCGTGGCTCCGAGAGCCAGCCGGAGCGCTTCGGCGGCGAGCGAGGGATAGGGCTTGCCGTCCTCTGTCAGGATCAGTGGAACCCGGCGTACGACATGATCCCAATCGGGGTACTGGTTCAGAAAGCCGTCGCCCGCCGCCGCCGCTTCCAGCACCGGCAGGTCCGGAATCACCTTCATGAAGCTGCCGACATGGCCGAGCGGGTCATCCCCGGCAAAGGCAAAGCCGGCCTTGACAGCGGGCGGGCGGGTTCCGCCGTCGTCGCTGAGGATGAACCCGGTGACGACCGGCACGCTGCGCATCGCCGCCGCCAGCACCTGATCGGGGTCGGGCAAGGTCGCCAGGAGCTTGTCCGCCGCCGCGCCGGCGCCGTTCCGAGCGAGCAGCGGCCGCAGCATCTTGGGCGAGGTGCGGTCCGGCTCGGCAAAGTCGATGTCGAAGGCGACGACCGCCGCCCCCGCCTTGGCAAGCTTATCGACGAGTTGCGCCACAATCGTGCGCGGCCACGGCCACTGGCCGATCTTGGCGAGGCTCCGGTCGTCGATATCGACGATGCGGATCGGGGAGTTGCCCGGCACCCGCGGCGAGGCGCGCTGGTAGAAGTCGAAACAGATCAGCGACAGCCGGTCGAGCAGATCGGGGGCGACGATGCGGGCGCCGAGCGCCACGATCAGGACGGC
The DNA here is from genome assembly GCA_963814865.1 of uncultured Alphaproteobacteria bacterium. Classification (GTDB taxonomy): domain Bacteria; phylum Pseudomonadota; class Alphaproteobacteria; order ATCC43930; family CGMCC-115725; genus AP-15. The sequence continues at coordinate 1,146,834 of CAWFEN010000014.1, forward strand.
GAGCGGCAGCAGATAGATCGCGCCGCGGCGAAGGGTCGGATGAACGCGCATCGATGTGGAGTGCGGGTTTCGCGCGATGGTGCCGGAACGGTTCAGTCGCCATCATCGCCGAAGCCCGCCGGAGTTTCCACCATCCTTGCTTCGTCAAACACCTTGCCGGGACGCAGCGGAGCCGCCAGTGTTTGCCCATGTGCCGCGTTGATGGCGGCTCGAGAGACGCCAGAGGCCGGATGGCGAGCACGATCGAATTGGCGAGGCAGGGCGACACGACGAAGCCCGGCGAGGCAAAGAAGGCAAAGTTCGTCCGCAAGGCTGCGGCGCTCGCGGCCGAAGCGCTCGATGCGGCCGAGCGGATTTTCGCCGACCGCGTCGTCGGCGAGTTCTACGAGCACGTACCGCCGGCCGATGTCGCCGGACGCAGCGCGCGCGACCTCGCCGGCGCCGCGCTGTCGCTGTGGCGCTTCGCCGCCCGCCGGCGCCCCGGCCAGGCCAAGATCCGGGTCTACAATCCCGATCCGCCCGCCGATGGCTGGTCGTCGCCGCACACGATCGTCGAGATCGCCAACGACGACATGCCGTTTCTCGTCGACTCGGTGACCGGGGCGATCAACGCTGGTGATCGCGTCGTCCACCTGGTCATTCACCCGACCCCGACGGTAGCGCGCGAACCCGACGGCCGGCTTCGCGAATTTCTCGACACGAGCGCCGCGGGGCTGCGCGAGTCGTGGATGCACATCGAGATCACCCGCCAGGCGGACCCGGCCGATCTCGCGCGGGTGACCCAGAAATTGGCGGCAATCCTCGCCGATGTCCGCGTCGCGGTCGCGGATTGGCAGCCGATGCGCGAAACCCTGCGTGCGCTGCTCGACGAACTGTCCGGTTCCGCCCCGGTCCCGGTGCCCTCGACCGCGAGCGCCGAGGTCGAGGCCTTTCTGCGCTGGCTCGACGACGACAATTTCACCTTTCTCGGCTATCGCGAATACGATTTCGACGGCGCCGCCGAGCCGGCGCGCCCGGCGCTCGGGATCTTGCGCGATCCCGACTATCCGATCTTCGGCGGGTTGCGCGATCTGTCGTCGCTGCCGCCCGACGTGCAGGATTTCGTGCGTCGCCGCGAGCTCCTCGTCGTCACCAAATCGAACCGCCGCGCGACCGTGCACCGCACCGCGCACATGGATACGATCGGGCTGCGCCGGTTCGGCGCGAATGGCGAGGTGGTCGGGGTTCGCCTGTTCCTCGGGCTCTTCACCTCGCTCGCCTACAGCCGCAGCCCGCGCGCGATCCCGCTGCTGCGGCTCAAGGTCCGCCATGTCGTCGCGCGCGCCGGCTTGTCGCCGACCAGCCATGACGGCAAGGCATTGCTCCACATCATCGAAGCGCTGCCGCGCGACGAGTTGTTCCAGGCCGACGAGGACCAGCTCTACGATACGGTCATCGGCATTCTCAATTTGCAGGAGCGGCAGCGGATCGCTTTGTTCGTGCGCCGCGATCCGCTCGAACGCTTCGTCTCCTGCCTCGTCTATGCGCCGCGCGAGCGCTACGATACCCAGTTGCGCCAGCGGTTCGCGGCGATCCTGGAAACGGCATTTGCCGGGCATCTCTCGGCCTTTTACACGCATCTCGACGAGTTGATGCTGGCGCGGATCCAGTTCATCGTCCGCACCACCCGCGGGGCGGTCCCGGCGGTCGATGTCGGCGCGCTCGAACGACAGCTGGCCGAAGCCGGGCGGAGTTGGACCGACCGTCTCGGAGAGGCGGCCGACGCGGCCTTCGGCGAGGCCGAGGCGCGGGTGCGGCTGCGCCGCTTGCAACCCTTCCCGATCGCCTACCAGGCGCGCACGACGGTCGAGCAGGCGGTCGCCGACCTGCAGCGGATCGAAACCGTGCTCGCCGGTTCGCCGCTCGAAGTCTCGCTGCATGCGCATGCCGATGGCGGGCTTCCCGGATTGCGGCTCTATCGCGCCAAAGAGCCGGTCATCCTGTCCGATGTGCTGCCGATCCTCGAGAACCTCGGCCTGCGGGTCGTCGCCGAGGAGCCGTTCCGGATCGACTATGCCGACGGCAACGTGGTCTGGATCGACGAATTCCAGCTCGCCGGCAGCGCTGTCGCGACCACGATCCCGGCCGGCTTCGAGGCTCGGTTCGAGGAGGCGCTCGTTGCCGTGTGGACCGGCCGGGTCGAGAATGACGGGTTCAACCGCCTCGTCCTCGCCGCCGGGCTCTCGGCGCGCCAGATCGTCGTGCTGCGGCTCTACGCCAAGGTGCTGCGGCAAGCCGGGATTGCGTTCAGCCAGGCCTATATGGAAGACGCGCTGGGCGGCCATCCCGAGATCGCCCGCCGCCTCGTCCGGCTGTTCGAGATCCGCTTCGATCCCGCTGCCGTCGGCGCTTCCTCGCTCGCCGCGATCGCCGAAATCCAGGCGATCGACCACGCGCTCGATGCGGTCGAGAGCCTCGACGAGGACCGCATCCTGCGCAGCTACCTGACGCTCGTCCTCAAGACCGTGCGGACCAACTACTATCAGAAGACTGCCTTCCGGCGAGCCCAAGCCCTATCTGGCGGTCAAGCTCGCCAGCAGCGAGATCGAGCTGCTGCCGCTGCCGCGCCCGCTGTTCGAGATCTATGTCTACAGCCCGCGGGTCGAGGGCGTGCATATGCGCGCCGGCAAGGTCGCGCGCGGCGGCATCCGCTGGTCCGACCGCAAGGAGGATTTCCGCACCGAGATCCTGGGGCTGATGAAGGCGCAGACGGTCAAGAATGCGGTCATCGTGCCGGTCGGGTCGAAGGGCGGCTTTGTCGTCAAGCAGCCGCCTGCGGCGCGCGATCGACTCGGCGCCGAAGCGGTCGAATGCTACAAGATCCTGATCCGCGGCTTGCTGGACCTCACCGACAACATTGTCGCCGAGGGCGCTGACGATCACCGCATCGTGCCGCCGCCGCGCCTCGTCCGGCACGATGGCGACGATCCTTATCTCGTCGTCGCCGCCGACAAGGGGACCGCGACCTTCTCCGATTTCGCCAACGCGATCGCCGAGGAGTACGGGTTCTGGCTCGGCGACGCCTTTGCCTCGGGCGGCTCGGCCGGCTACGACCACAAGGCGATGGGCATCACCGCCCGCGGCGCCTGGGAGCTGGTCAAGCGCCATTTTCGCGAGCTCGGGCGCGACATCGAAACCAGCGATCCGACCGTGGTCGGGGTCGGCGACATGTCGGGCGACGTGTTCGGCAACGGCATGCTGATGTCGCGCCGTCTGCGATTGCTCGGCGCGTTCGATCACCGGCACATGTTCGTCGATCCGGCTCCCGAGCCGGAGCGCGGCTTTATCGAGCGGCGGCGCCTGTTCCGGCTGCCGCGCTCGAGCTGGGCCGATTACGACCGCGCGCTGATCGCCGAGGGCGGCGGCGTGTTCGAGCGCAACGCCAAGGCGATCCCGGTCAGCCCCCAGATGAAGCGCGTCTTCGCCATCGCGGCGGACCAGCTGACCCCGGCCGAACTGATCCGCAAATTGCTGGCCGCACCCGTCGATCTGCTGTGGTTCGGCGGCATCGGCACCTTCGTCAAGGGGCCGGACGAGAGCCATGCCTCGGTCGGCGACCGCGCCAACGATGCGCTGCGCATCAACGGCGACGAAATCCGGGCGAAAGTAGTCGGCGAAGGCGCCAATCTCGGCGTGACCGAGCGCGGGCGCATCGCTTACGCGCTCGCCGGCGGCCGCATCGATACCGATGCGATCGACAATTCGGCCGGCGTCGACACCTCGGATCACGAGGTCAACATCAAGATCCTGCTCGATCGCGCGATCGTGGCGGGCATGCTGGCGGCCGATGACCGCGAGCCGCTGCTGGCGCGGATGACCGACGATGTCGCCGCCTCGGTCCTGCGCGACAATTACCTGCAAGGCCAGGCGCTGTCGGTCGCCGAAGCGCGCGGTCCCGGCGCGCTCGACCGGCAGGTGCGGCTGATGCGCGATCTCGAACGCTCGAACCGGCTCGACCGCGCGCTGGAATTCCTGCCCGACGACGAGACCATCGCCGCGCGGGCGGCGCAGCGGCGCGGTCTGGTCCGCCCGGAGCTCGCCGTTCTCCTCGCCTATGCCAAGATGTCGCTCGACGGCGAGCTGCTGGCCTCCGACCTGCCCGACGCGGCCGAGCTTGCCGAGACGCTGGCCGCCTATTTCCCGGCGGCGTTGCGCGAGCGTCTCGGCGCGCAGCTCCCCGCCCACCCGCTGCGCCGCGAGATCATCGCCACCGCGGTTACCAACGAGATCGTCAACCGCGCCGGCATCGCCTTCGTCAGCGCCATGCGGGCGCGCACCGGCCGGACCGCCCCCGAGATCGCCCGCGCCTACATGATCGTGCGCGAGGTGTTCGAGCTGCCCCGCCTGTGGGCCGAGATCGAGGCGCTCGACAACAAGGTGGCGGCGCGGCGTGCAAACCGACATGCTGCTCGACATCGGCTTGGTCGTCGAGCATGCCGCCGGCTGGCTGCTGCGCGCCGGCAGGTTCGATATCGGCGGCGAAATCGCCCGCTTCGCACCGGCCGTCCGCTATCTTGCTGCGAACGGTGGCGGAACTGTTGCCGCCGGGCGAGCGGGCGCTGTTCGATGAGCGCGTGGCGCGCTTCGCCGCGGCCGGCGTGCCGCAAGCGCTCGCCGCGCGCATCGGCGGGGTGATATTCCTCACCACTTCCCTCGAGGTCGGCGAACTGGCCGCGCGCACAGCGCAGCCGATCGCTCGCGTGGCAGAGACTTTTTACCGGGTCGGCGCCCGCTTCGCCTTCGATGAGCTGCGCGACACGGCGCGCCGCCTGCCGGCCCAGACCGCCTGGCAAAAGGCCGCGGCCGCGACCTTGATCGAGGATTTTTATGCGGTGCAGGCCGATTTCGCCGAGCAGATCCTGCGCGGCGCCGAAGCTGCGGCCGACCCGCTCGCCGCCTGGACGGAGACACATGCCGCCGCGCTGGTCCCGGCCGATGCCGTCGCCGCCGATCTGCGCACCGCCGACGCCCCCGACCTCGCGATGCTCGTCGTCGCGGCCCGCCAATTGCGCCAAGCCGTCGACTGACCTGCTCGTCAATGTCACCTTGCGGTAATCGTCACAACAGCTGACGATGCAGGGATGAGATGACGCAGGAACCGCTCCCCCTCGACCGGGATCGCGGAAAGCGGCGCGTGCCGGCGGCGCGCGCTCCTCAATCGATACGGCGCGTGCTTCGGTCGATCGGGCTGCCGGTCTGGATATTGATCGGCGCAGCCGCCGGGGTCGTCGCCGGCATTGTCTTCGGTGAGCGCACGGAGGTGCTGCAGCCGATCGGCTCTGCTTACGCGATGATGCTGCAGGTCGCGGTCTACCCCTACCTGTTGTGCTCGCTGCTGTACGGCGTCGGCCGGCTGACGCCGACGATGGCGCGCAGGTTGCTGTCGGCGAGCTGGGCCGTCTATCTGCTTATGTGGCTGGCGACCTTTGCGACCATCTGGGTGATTGCCTGCGCCCCGTCGGTCGCTGACGGCATCGACGGGGCGATCTGGACCTTGGAGCAGGCGAGCGCCTGGGCCGCCGCCCATCCCGGCTTCACCGCGGTTCGCCCGGCGAATACCGGAGGCCCCATTCTGATAGCCTATCTGATGCCGCCCGGCGCCGACGGCTGGCGCCAATACCTCGATCAGTGGCTGGAGCTGAAGACCAGCGACGGTTTCCGCGACGCCCAGATCGACTATTGGATCAAGGGCAAGCCGCGGGCCGAGCAAAAGCCGCGCTGGAACCTGCTGGACGCGCTGATGAGCGGATCCAGCCGTTAGACGAATTGCGATGTCGCCCCGCGCGCGGCGTCCGCCTCGCCGCCGAGCGTAGGGAGGTGGCGCTGGCAGCCAAAGATCGCATGGACTAAGGAGTGCGGTTCAGGCGGCTGCCGACGAGGTCGTCGACGACCGCGGGATCGACTAGGGTCGAGACGTCGGCGAGAGTCGCCCAATCTTAACATCGTCAGGGCGGCAAGGCTCGTCGCCATCATAGCGAACGCGGCCGGCTCTCCCACATTGCCAATGGGCGTCAACAACTGGGCCGTGACCGTTCCACCTTCCATATTTCCGAAATCCAGTGTACTATAAAGAGAGAAAAGTGCCCGCTGCCGTTCCTCCAATGAAAGGCTGTGCGAGCCAATGATTTGTCATAGGAGCGGTTGAACATGCCGTCGCTGGTCTCGGCCGATGCCGTCGCCGCCGATCTGCGCGCCGCCGCCTGCCATCTAAGGTAGGCGTTAGGATAGCATATGGCGACGGGGCGGGTTATTTTCGCTCGGTAATGCACGTATGGAGGAGAGCTTTCATGACGACGACCTTCTCTCGCGGGCTTGATTCTGATTTTATTGAGAAGCTGGGAGCCGAGGTGGGCAAGGGTGGTTGGTGGGATAATGTACTCGCCGATCAAAGCCTCCTTATCGCGGTCCGAGAACGTTACCTTGACGTCTATTGGCACGGACAGCGCCTCTTTCATGTGACGCCGGGTCTAAAGGTCACCACCCATGCGAAGTATTTGGTCGATCCCAAGTTGGCGGACCAAGTATCGCTGACCAATGGCGAATTCGACATCGCCAAGCTCCGGGACATCGGCTTCGTTCGGCAATATGAAGGCCCGGCAACGCTTAATAGCATGAAGTCCGCTGCCGACTACTTCTCAGGATTGGAGAAGACCGGGTGTCATGCGATTGCCATAAACAATCCAAATGTCATCGATTGCGAAATCGCCTTTCCGCACAGCGAGAGGATCGTCAATACGCCCCGTGTCGATCTTGCCTCCCTTGAAGCGGTTGGAACCGATGCTGCTCGTCTCGTCTTCTGGGAGGCCAAGCGCTTTAGCAATGGCGAACTTCGCGCGGCGGGCGATCGGCGGGCGCCAGTCTGCGATCAAGTGGAGGGCTACAAGACCTGTCTGGCCGCAAACCGCACCGAAGTCGAGAAGAGCTACAAGCGGGTTGCTGAGAACCTTATGACCATCGATGGGATGAGGCCCGAACCCAAGCTTTTGCCTGACACTCTCATTGCCGAGGTCAGCACGGGCAAACGGCAGCTGACGCTGGGCGACGAACCGAGCGTCGGGCTGATCATTTTTGGTTTCGACCGGGGACAGCGCGATGAGCTCCGTTGGCAGAGCCATCTACGACGGCTCACATTAGCTATCTCCAAGGTGCTCCCTCGCGGAGACGCGAAGAGCATCAAGCTCCCACGGTGAGCCTCATCCTGACAGTCCATCGAGGAACGCAGCAGATTGGCGGTAGCTGTATCGAGATCGCGCACCCGCAAGGCGACCGAATCATTCTCGACGCCGGGCGACCGCTGGATGCGCCGGAGGGCGCCACCGGCCTGCTGCCGGCATCGCTTGATCGGAAGCGGCCGGCGACCGTGCTGATCAGCCATCCCCATCAGGACCATTGGGGACTGGTCGAGGAGCTTCCGACCGCTTGGCCTATCTGGACAGGATCGGGCTCTGCCAAGCTTATCGCCGTCACGGGCGATGTGACGCGTCGTCCGCTGACCCGGACGTTCGAGACATGGAATAGTCGATCGGGACCGTTCGCGATCGGCCCGTTTATCGTAACGCCGATGCTCACCGACCACTCGGCCTTTGACGCATACATGCTGCTGATCGAGGGTGCCGGCAAAAGGATCCTCTACACCGGCGACTTCCGCCGCCACGGCCGCAAATCCGCGCTCGTTGATCGGATCATGGCAAATCCACCGGCCGACATCGACGTGCTCCTGACCGAAGGCACGAATCTCGGGTCGGACAAGCCGGTGAAGACCGAGAATGAACTTGAGCATGACTTCGTCGGACTGTTTGATCGGACGAAGGGACGTGTTTTCGTGTCTTGGTCCGCCCAGAATATCGACCGAACGGTCACCATCTACCGGGCGGCGAAACGTACCGGTAGGACGCTCGCGATCGATCTCTATACCGCCGATGTCCTCGACCGCATCTCGGAGCGGACGCGGCTGCCTCGCGCTGGCTTTCCAAATTTAAAGATCGTCGTGACCGGCGGCTTGGCCCGCTATTACCGCGAGCAGGGCCGAGAAGATTTTGTCGAGCGGATGGTCCCGTTCGGCATCTCCGCGAAGCGGTTGGAAGGCGGCCGCGACGTCGTCATGTTGCGCCGCGGACTCCTCCGCGACTATCAGCGCGCGGGGGTGGGGCCGACGGCTGATGACGCCTTCAATTTCTCGATGTGGCGGGGCTATCTCTCAGACTCGTACCATTCGGAGCCATTGGATTGGTGTCAGGCCGCCGGCGCCGAGGTTGCCTACATCCACACGAGCGGCCATGCTTCCCCAGCCGATCTGCGGGCTTTCGCTGCCGCAACTCGTCCGAAATCTGTCGTACCGATACATGGCGTGAGGTGGGACGAGGAGGCGGAGGGCTTCGGACCAATTCATCGTCTCAAAGACGCCGAAACCATGATCGTGCCGTGACGATCATCGTCGCATCGACCAATGCACTTGCTCCGACGGCACCGGCCGTTGGCATCTTCTGGTGCGTAAATGGCGTCCTGGTTGTCGATTGGACTGCGCTGGAGGCGGCCGAACCCTACGGAGATTGTCTCACCCACGCCGCGGGCCACTACGAGCGCTGGCAGGCTTGGCAATCGCTGGGTGTCGCAGGGCTCGTAGCCGCGGGCTATCCCGCTTGCATTTTGTCGAGCGAGTACGACGAGTGGCCGCGCGGCCGGATCGTATACGAGGCAACAGCGCGCCGCTTTGTGCTCTACGCCGACCGGCGTTTGCAAAAGCCCGACATTATCGAGGCGCTCAAAGCAGCATTCGGCCTGACTTAGGTCCAAATCATTGTCAAAAGCGATTCACATTATCGGTGAAAATGTGGGTCGGTAATCGGTAGCTCCCCTAACTCCCTGCACGGTTCAGCCGGTTGCCGACGAGGTCGTCGACGACGGTCGGGTCGGCTAAGGTCGAGATATCGCCGAGGGCGTGGTGCTCGTCGGCGGCGATCTTGCGCAGGATGCGGCGCATGATCTTGCCGGAGCGGGTCTTCGGCAGGCTGGGCGCCCATTGCAGGAGGTCGGGCGCGGCGATCGGGCTGATCTCGCTGGCCCACCCAGGCGACGAGTTCTCGACCGCAATTCGTCGCTCGGGGCCTCGTCGATCCGCAAGCGTCACATAGGCATAGATGCCCTGCCCCTTGATGTCGTGCGGATAGCCGACGACTGCCGCTTCCGCAACCTTGGGGTGGGCGACGAGCGCGCTTTCGACCTCGGCCGTGCCCAGCCGGTGACCGGCGACGTTGATCACGTCGTCGACCCGCCCGGTGATCCAATAGAAGCCGTCCTCGTCTCGGCGCGCGCCGTCGCCGGTGAAGTACAGTCCCGGGAAGTCGAGAAATAGGTTTCGACAAAGCGGCGGTGATCGCCATAGACCGTGCGCATCTGCCCCGGCCACGAGCGCGCGAGACACAGATTTCCTTCGCCCGGCCCCTCGACCAGACCGCCCTCGTTATCGACGATCACCGGCTCGATGCCAAAGAACGGGCGGGTCGCCGAGCCCGGCTTCAACGGCGTGGCGCCGGGGATCGGCGTGATCAGGATGCCGCCGGTCTCGGTCTGCCACCAGGTGTCGACGATCGGGCAGCGTCCCTCGCCGACATGGTCGTAATACCACAGCCACGCCTCGGGGTTGATCGGCTCGCCGACCGAGCCGAGGATGCGCAGCGAACGCCGGCTGGTGCGGCGGACGTAATCCTCGCCCTCGCGCATCAGCGCGCGGATCGCGGTCGGCGCGGTGTAGAAGATCGCGACCTTGTGCTTGTCGACGACCCGCCAGAAGCGCGAGGGGTCGGGATAGTTCGGCACGCCTTCGAACATCAGGGTCGTCGCGCCGTTGGCAAGCGGCCCGTAGACGATGTAGCTGTGCCCGGTCACCCAGCCGACATCGGCGGTGCACCAGTAGACCTCGCCCTCGCGATAGTCGAATACGTATTCATGCGTCATCGCGGTGTAGACGAGGTAGCCGCCGGTCGTGTGCAGCACCCCTTTGGGCTGTCCGGTCGAGCCTGAGGTGTAGAGGATGAAGAGCGGATCTTCGGCCGACATCGCCTCGGGCGGACAATCGGGCGAGGCCGCCGCGCAGGCTTCGTGATACCAGATGTCGCGGCCCTCGACCCAGTTGACGGCCCCCCCGGTGCGGCGGACGACGATCACGTCGCGCAAATCGGGGCATTGCTCGAGAGCGGCGTCGGCGTTGCGCTTCAGCGGCACGGTGCGGCCGCCGCGCAGCCCCTCGTCGGCGGTCACCAGGAACGTCGAGCGGCAGTCGCGGATGCGCCCGGCCAAGCTGTCCGGCGAAAACCCGCCGAACACCACCGAATGGACCGCGCCGATGCGGGCGCAGGCGAGGACCGCGACCGCGATCTCGGGGATCATCGGCAGATAGATCGTGACCCGGTCGCCTTTTTTGACGCCGCGCGCCTTCAGCACGTTGGCGAGCCGGCACACGGCCTCGTGCAGCTCGCGATAGGTGATGCGGCGGTCTTCGCCGGGGTCGTCGCCTTCCCACAGGATCGCGACCTGGTCGGCGCGCCGCGCCAAGTGGCGATCGACGCAGTTGTAGCAGGCGTTCAGCGTCCCGTCCTCGTACCAGGCGATGCGGACATCGCCCTCGAACGAGGCGTTTTTGACTTTGGTATAGGGTTTGATCCAATCGAGGCGCTTACCGTGCTCGCCCCAAAAACGGTCGGGTTCGGCGAGCGACTCGCGGTAGAGCCGGCGATAGTCGGCCTCGTTGATCCTGCCGATCTGCGGATGGGCCGAGACGGGGATCACGTTCCGGCTGGGCATGGCGCGGTTTCCTCCTCGACTGGCGGCGCCTGACCCTGCGCCGCATACGGCAGCCGAAGATTATTCCGCCCCGCTAAGCCGTTACAATAGCCGTTGCCGGGCCCGGCGGCGGCCCGCTGTGCCGATGCGCCCCGGTGGCGAGCAGCGCCGCCTGCGTCCGGTTGGCGACGTGCAGCCGCTTGATGATCTGCTTGACATGCGCCTTGACCGTGCTTTCGGACATGGCCAACGCGTCCGCGATCAATTTGTTCGACCTGCCTTCCGAGATCAGCCCCAGGACATCGCGCTGGCGCCTGGTCAGCTCGCACCAGGGGGCGCATTGCACCGCGGGCGCAATGCCGCCGGGCGCCGGCTCGGTCAACAGCAGCGGCACGTAGGTGCCGCCGGCACGGACCCGCTCGAGGGCGCCCATCAGGACCTTGAGGCTGAGGTTCGTCGGCAGGAAGCCGCGGGCGCCGGCGCGCAGGATCGCGCGGGCGCGGGCCAAATCGTCGCAGTCAGCGGCTACCAGGATCGGCGTCCGCGGCGCCGCCGCGGACAGGACGGCGAGGTCCATAAGATCGATCTGGGTACAGGTCGACCCGCCGAGCAGGATCACGGCAAACCTCTTACCGTTCCGGACCAGCCGCGCGAGTTCGGCCGCCGTCGCGACGTCGGTAACCCGCCAGCGCCGCGGCTGCAAGCCGAGCGCCAATTTAAGACAATCACGGCGCAGCCGGCTCTGATCGATCACCGCCAGATGGCGCCCGGGCGGATCGCCGACCGCGGTGGCGGCGCTCTCTCCATGCCCCGCTTCGACCTCGCGGGCGAGCGGGAAATAATCGAGCCTTTCCAACCCATCCCCCCGACGTGTCGGTTTCGCATCGGCAGGATGAGCCTTCGGCCGCCGACCGCCGGTAAATTTTTGTAAGCGGATGTAACGAGCGATGATGCGCAAGAGGGATGGACATCCTTCCGTAAGCCCTCGAGATTCCCCCCGAGCCAAACCGCTCCCAGCCTGCTACCCTACCCGCAGGACCATTCTTGCCGGGGAGGCAGAGATGCAGTTCGGGTTCAGCCCACCCGTCAGCGGCCCGCTCTCGACACCCGAGAACCTGGCGCGCATCGCCGTCGAGGGCGAGGCAATCGGCTACGACTACGCGACGATCAGCGACCATGTCGTCATCCCGCGCGACATCGAGGCGCGCTATCCCTACAGCGATACCGGCGAATTTCCGGGCCGCTCGCGCGGCGACCGGCACGAGCAGCTGACCGCGGTTGCCTTTGTCGCCGGCAAGACCTCGCGCCTGCGCCTCGTCACTTCGGTGACGGTCGTCCCGCATCGGCCGGCGGTGCTGCTGGCCAAGATGCTCGCCACCATCGACGTGCTGTCGAACGGCCGTCTGACCTTCGGCATCGGCGCCGGCTGGATGCGGGAGGAATTCGAGGCGCTGGGGGTGCCGCCCTTCGCCGAGCGCGGCGCGGTCACCGATGAGTATCTGCTCGCCTGCCGCGAGCTGTGGACCAAGGAGGCGCCGCGATTCGACGGGAAATACGTCAAATTCGCCAACATCCTGTTCGAGCCCAAGCCGGTGCAGAAGCCGCACCCGCCGATCTGGGTCGGCGGCGAGAGCGGGCCGGCGCTGCGCCGCACAGCGCAAGCTCGGCGACGGCTGGTATCCGATCGGCACCAACCCACAGCACCGGCTCGATTCGATGAAGCGGTTTCAGGCGGGGGTCGAGCGACTGCGCCGGCTGACCCGCGAGGCCGGACGCGATCCGGCACAGATTGCCCTTGCCTACCGCGTCAGCAGCTGGGGCAAAACCCTGCCGGCCCGCGCCGATGACGGCGAGCGGCGCCTGTTCTCCGGCGAAACGGCGGATGTGGTTGCCGATCTGAAGGCGCTCGAGAAATTCGGCGTCGGCCATGTCGATTTCAATTTCGACGGCGCCACCGCCGCCGCGATGATCGCCAACATGCGGCGTTTTCGCGAAGAGGTTCTGGCGCAAGTTTGAGTTGAAACGTCACCTCAATGGATGGAGCAGCCGTTGCTGAAGCTCGGATACAAGGCGTCGGCCGAACAATTCGGACCGCGCGAATTGCTCGACTTCTCGTGCCTGGCCGAAGAGGTCGGGTTCGATTCGGTATTCGTCAGCGACCATTTCCAGCCCTGGAAGCACACCGACGGTCATGCCCCGTCGGCGCTCGCCTGGCTCGGCGCGCTCGGCGCGCGCACGCGGCGGGCGGTGATCGGCACCAGCGTGCTGACCCCGACCTTCCGCTACCACCCGTCCGTCGTCGCGCAGGTTTTCGGCACGCTCGGAACGATGTTTCCGGGCCGGGTCGTGCTCGGCGTCGGCACCGGCGAGTCGCTGAATGAGGTGCCGTCGAGCGGCATCAAATGGCCGGGCCCCAAGGAGCGGCGCGACCGGCTGCGCGAGGCGATCGCGCTGATCAACAAATTATGGACCGAGGACCGGGTCAGCTTCGCGGGCCAGTTCTATCGCACCGAAAGCGCTACGATTTACGACAAGCCTAAAGAGAAGGTGCCGATCTGGGTCGCCGCTTCCGGCCCGCTTGCCGCGGCGATGGCCGGCCAGGTCGCCGAGGGCTTCATCTGCACCAGCGGAAAGAACCCCCAGCTTTACACCGATTTGGTCGGCAAGGTCAGCGAGGGCCTCGTCAGGGCCCGCCGCGAGAGCGCGAGCCTTGAGAAGATGATCGAGGTCAAGGTGTCGTTCGACACCGACGCGGTGCGCGCCAAGGAGGATACCAGGCACTGGGCGGCACTCGCGCTGACCCCCGAAGAAAAGGTGAGCGTCGAGGACCCGGTCGAGATGGAGCGGCTCGCCGCGGCCTTGCCGCTCGAACGGGCGGCGAGCCGCTGGATCGTCTCGGCCGATCCGGAGGAGCAATTGGCGCAGATCCGCCCCTATGTCGAGCTCGGCTTCACCCACCTTGTCTTTCATGCCCCCGGCCCCGACCAGCCGCGCTTTCTGAAGCTTTATGCCGAGCGGGTCTTGCCATTGCTGCGGGCCAAGCTCGGCTGATGATCCCGGAAGTCACGATCAAGGCATTGACCGGCATCAAGCTCGTTGAGCCGGGCGATGACCTCGGCACGATCGCGGTCGAGGCGTTCGCCGCCAACGGGCTGGCGCCGCAACAGGGCGACGTGCTGGTCGTGGCGCAGAAAATCGTCTCCAAGGCCGAGGGCCGGTATGTCGATGTGGCGACGGTGCAGCCTTCGGAACGGGCGATCGCACTCGCCGCCGAACTTGACAAGGATCCGCGCTTTGTCGAGGTCGTGCTGAGCGAATCCAAACGGGTCGTACGCTATCGCCAGGGCTTGCTGATCGTCGAGCACCGGCTCGGCTTTGTGATGGCCAACGCCGGCATCGATCACTCGAACATACCCGCGGGCGACGGGGTGGAGCGCGTCTTGCTGCTCCCGCGAGACCCCGACGGCTCGGCGCGCCAGCTGCGGGAGCATCTGGCCGGCGTTTTCGGCACACATATCGGCGTCGTCATCAGCGACAGCTTTGGCCGGCCGTGGCGAAAGGGGACGGTCGGCATCGCCCTCGGCGCCGCGGGCCTGCCCGCTTTCATCGACATGCGCGGTCGGCCGGATCTCTTCGGGCGCGAGCTGCTGGTGACCGAAACCGGCTTCGCCGACGAGATCGCCGCTGCCGCAGGGCTGTCGATGGGCCAGGCCGACGAGGCTTTGCCGATGGTGCTGGTGCGCGGCCTCCGCTGGTCGGCGCCCGGAACCGCCGGCCGCCGCCTTGGTCCGCCCGGCCGAGCACGATCTGTTCCGATGAGCGCAGAGCAGGGTTTTGTGCTGGCGCTGTCGGGCGGGATCGGCGGCGCCAAGCTGGCGCTCGGCCTCTACCGCGTTCTGCCGCCGGGGGGATTGACCGTCGTCGCCAATACCGGCGACGATTTCGAGCACCTGGGGCTCGCGGTCTCGCCCGATCTCGACACCCTGCTCTATACCCTCGCCGGCATCGACAACCCCGAGACCGGCTGGGGCCGGCGCGACGAAACCTGGACCTTCATGGCCGCGCTCGAAACGCCTCGGCGGCGAGAGCTGGTTCAAGCTCGGCGACGGCGACCTCGCCACCCATGTCGAGCGCACCCGCCGCCTCGCCGCCGGCGAGAGCCTGTCGCAGATCACCGACGCTTTCCGCCGCCGCCTCGGGATTTCGGCGCGGCTGTTGCCGATGAGCGACGACCGGGTGCGCACGCGGCTCTCTACCGCCGAAGGATGGCTCGATTTCCAGGACTATTTCGTGCGCCGGCAATGCGCGCCGGCCGTCCGCGAGATCGCTTTTGCCGGCGCCTCGACAGCGCGTCCGCATCCGGATTTCCTGGCGGCGCTTGCCGATCCAGCCCTGCGCATGGTCGTGATCTGCCCGTCGAACCCGTTTATCAGCATCGATCCGATCCTGAGCCTGCCGGGTGTGCGCGAGGCATTGCACGCGTGCCCGGCGCCGGTCGTCGCCGTCTCGCCGATCATCGGCGGCAAGGCGGTCAAGGGGCCGACCGCCAAGATGATGGCCGAGCTCGGCCTCCCGGTCGGGGCCGTGGCGGTGGCGCGTCATTACGGCGATCTCCTCGACCATTATGTGGTCGACGAAGCGGATGCGCAGGCCACGGCAGGCCTGGACCTGCCGGTGACCGCGACCCGCACCCTGATGGAGACGCTCGCCGATCGCGAGGCGCTGGCGAGGGTGGTGCTGGCCGCCGACCAGGGTTTCTAGCATGGATCTGTGGGCGGTGGTGCCGGTCAAGGAACGGGATCGGGCCAAGGAACGGCTCGCGCCGTTGCTGCCGCCGGAGATGCGCCAGGCGCTGGCCCTGGCGATGCTCGAAGACGTGCTCGCCGCGCTCACCGCTGCCGCGGGTCTCGCTGGATTGCTCGTCGTGACCGTCGATCCGGCCGCGAGCCGGGTGGCCCGGCATTACGGCGCGCGTCTCGTCGAAGACGGCGCCCGCGACGGCCATACCGGCGCCGTCACCGCGGCGGCGCGGCTGCTGGCGGCGGAAGGGCGCGCCGGCATGCTGACCGTGCCGGGCGACATCCCGCTGGTTACCCCGGACGAGATCGCCCGCCTGATCGCGGCGCATCGCCCGGCCCCGTCCTTCACGATCGTGCCGTCGCATGACGATGGCGGCTCGAACGCGATCCTGTTGTCGCCGCCCGATGCGGTGCCGTTGCGCTTCGGCGTCGACAGCTTTTTCCCGCATCTGCGGGCTGCCGAGGCGCAGGGTATCCGGCCGACCGTGCTGCGCCTGCCCGGCATTGCCCTCGACATTGACAATCCCGAGGATCTCGCCGCCTTTGCCGGCAGGCCATCGCCGACCCGCACGCACGCGCTGCTCGCCGCGAATGCCATGCTGCCGATCCCGCTGGCGCCGGCGCACCGATAGGAGATCATCCGAGAATGACCATCGACGCGGTTTTGGAAATGGTCCGGGCGGGCGGACGGCTCTCCGCCGACGAGTCCCTGGCGCTCGCCGATCGCGCCGACCCGCGGCCGCTGATGCAGGTTGCGGCGGCATTGCGCGACGACGGCCATGGCGGGCTCGTGACCTATTCGCCCAAGGTCTTCATCCCGCTGACCCAGCTGTGCCGCGACGTGTGCCATTACTGCACCTTCGCCCATCCGCCGCGGCCGGGCGAGGCCGATCTATCTCGATGCCGAAGAGGTGCTGGCGATCGCCCGCGCCGGCGCCGAGGCCGGTTGCCACGAGGCGCTGTTCACCTTGGGCGACAAGCCCGAATTGCGCTACGCCGCGGCGCGCGAGGCGCTGGCCCGCCTCGGCCACGCGACCACGCTCTCCTACCTCGCCGAGATGGCGGGGCTGGTATTGCGCGAAACCGGGCTCTTGCCGCATCTGAACCCCGGGGTCATGACCCGCGGCGATCTCGACATGCTGCGCAAGGTCTCGGTGTCGCAGGGGATCATGCTCGAAAGCGCCGCCGAGCGGCTGCGCCGGCGCGGCGGGCCGCATTTCGGCTCGCCCGACAAGGACCCGGCATTGCGCCTGGCGACCATCGAGGACGCCGGCGAGGCGGCGGTGCCGTTCACCAGCGGCATCCTGATCGGCATCGGCGAGACCCGGCGCGAGCGCATCGAGGCGCTGCTGGCGCTGCGCGATCTCCATGACCGCTACGGCCATATCCAGGAAATCATCATCCAGAATTTCCGGGCCAAGCCGGGGACCCGGATGGCGCAGGCGCCCGAACCCGATCTCGACGACCATCTGTGGACGATCGCCGTTGCCCGGCTGATCTTCGGGCCGGAGATGAACATCCAGGCGCCGCCCAACCTGAACCCCGACGGCCTCGCTGAAATGATCGCGGCCGGGATCAACGATTGGGGCGGCGTGTCGCCGGTGACCGTCGATCACGTCAACCCGGAGGCGCCGTGGCCGGCGCTCGACCGCCTGGCCCGGCAGACCGCCGCCGCCGGCAAGCTGCTGGTGCCGCGCCTGGGGATCTATCCCGAATATCTGCGCAACCCCGAACGCTGGCTCGATCCGGCATTGCGCGCGCCGGTCCTGCGGGCGATCGATGCCGAAGGCTTCGCCCGCCCCGATGCCTGGATCGCGGGTTCCGGCAGCGAGCCGCCGGCCCTCACCCCCTTCGCTACGCTCAGGACCCTCTCCCGCATTGCGGGAGAGGGGGGACCCAGCCCGCAGGGATGGGTGGGTGAGGGTGGGAGCGGGCAGCTGTCCGCCATTCTCGACCGCACAGCGGCCGGCGAGGCGCTCGGTGAAGCCGAGATCGTCCGGCTGTTCCAGGCGCGCGGCGACGCCTTCACGCAGGTCTGCGCGGCGGCCGACCGGCTGCGCCGGCGGGTCAACGGCGACACCGTCAGCTATGTCGTCACCCGCAACATCAACTACACCAATGTCTGCTATTTCCGCTGCCAGTTCTGCGCCTTTTCCAAGGGCAAGCTCAGCGAAAACCTGCGCGGCCGGCCCTATGACCTCGACCTGCCGGAGATCCGGCGCCGGGTCGAGGAAGCCTGGGAGCGCGGCGCCACCGAGGTCTGCCTGCAGGGCGGCATCCACCCCGAATACACCGGTGCCACCTATCTTGCGGTCTGCCGGGCAATCAAGGACGTGGTGCCCGACATCCATATCCACGCCTTTTCGCCGCTCGAAATCTGGCAGGGCGCGAAGACCCTCGGCCGCACCCTCCCCGACTTCCTGCATGAGCTGAAAGACGCGGGGCTGAGCTCTTTGCCGGGCACCGCGGCCGAGATCCTCGACGACGAGATCCGCGCCATCATCTGCCCCGACAAGATCAAGACCGCGGAGTGGCTCGAAGTCATGGAAGCCGCGCACGGCGTCGGCCTGCGCGCCACGACCACGATCATGTACGGCCATGTCGACCGCTACGAGCATTGGGCGCGGCACCTGCTGCGCATCCGCGCCTTGCAGGCCCGGACCGGCGGCTTCACCGAATTCGTGCCGTTGCCGTTCGTGCCGATGGAGACGCCGATCTATCTGAAGGGCCGCGCCCGCCGCGGTGCGACCTGGCGCGAGGCGGTGCTGATGCACGCCGTGGCGCGGCTCGCGCTGCACCCGCTGATCACCAACATCCAGACCTCATGGGTCAAGATGGGCAGCGGCGGCGCCGCGTTCTGCCTTGCGGCCGGCGCCAACGATTTGGGCGGCACCCTGATGAACGAGAGCATCACCCGTGCCGCCGGTGCGGTGCACGGCCAGGAGATGCCGCCCGAGGCCATGGAGGCGCTGATCCGCGGCATCGGCCGCACCCCGCGCCAGCGCACCACCCTCTACGCCGACGCGCCTGCCACGCGCAAAGCCGCCTCTTTCGCCGCCGCCCCGCTGTTGGAGCCGGTCAACACCCCCGCCCGCCGCTACGAACGCCACCGCGAAACCGCCGCCGCCGATTGAAGCGGCCCGGTAGGGCAAGCGCGTAGGATGGGCTGAGCACCGCGAAGCCCATCATGTCGGGCCGCCGCCGCGCGGTGGGTTTCGCCCCGCATTCGCCATCCCTACTTCTACTTCCACGGGCTCCGTCACGACCACAACCTCGACCGCCGTGATCGGAGAAACGACCATCGACACCCCGGTCACAGAGCAGGTCAATGCCTATTCGACGACACTGACCGCACAGATCCAAGGTGGGCCGGTGTTGTATGATCAGAGCTTCACTGTGCCCTTTGTCGACCCAGCGTTTCAGACGGCGATCGGAACAGCGGAATCCGCGCTGACCGATGCCGGCGCGGTGTCGATCCTCGGCCCGACTCTGACAAGCAGCGCCACTACCACCAGCAGCACGACCAATACCGTGCAGACTAACGAGACGGCAACCGTTACATCGGTCATCTCGACAACCTACATTGGTGCTTTGGGCGGCACAACAATCGATACTGGCGAAGTCATTCCGGGATGCCCCGAAGGGGCAGGCCCGGAACCCATTAACACGGGCCTTTCCAACAGGTTGCAGGTTCGTGTTCATAGGTTCCGGGTTCGTGGGCTGGCGCCCGCGCCCCGGAATGACGAGTTTTGGCAATTTCTTCACACGCTCTTGCGCGGGAAAGACGGTTCGATGTGATCGGAAACTGCACTGCCGGGCCAAGGCTGCGCGCGGCGCTTCGTATGCATCCGAAACGCCCGCTTCGCCCGCGATCCAGACCTGCAAAGATTCCTTGCGCAAACCGGCGGCGCCGATTACCTAGAACGCGTCGACCCGTTTGGGTTCGGCTTTCCGGCCTGCGTTCCACTGCGATCGTCCGACCGTGTCTTCCGAGCCAATCGATGTCCGATACGCCGCGCGCCCGCGCGGCGGCTTACTTGCTACGTGGAGTCCCTGCTGATGGCGACCGGTACGGTCAAATGGTTCAATGCGCAAAAAGGCTACGGGTTCATCCAGCCCGAAAACGGCGGCGCTGACGTCTTCGTTCACATCTCCGCCGTCGAGCGCGCCGGCATCGACAATCTGCGCGAAGGGCAAAAGCTCAGCTTCGAGCTCGAGCAAGGCCAGCGCGGCCGAGTCTCGGCGGTCAATCTGCGCCCGGTCTGAGAACCGGGCGAATGTCGGCGCGGGGGCGCCGCGGCGCCCCCGTCCTTTTGTCCGTCGGGACGATGTCGAGGAGACCTGTTTGGCCAAGGAAGATCTGATCGAATTCGAGGGCACCGTGCTCGAGCTGCTGCCCGATGCGCGCTTTCGCGTCAAGCTCGACAACGGGCACGAGACCCTCGCCTACTCTTCCGGCAGAATGAAGAAGAACCGCATCCGGATCCTTGCCGGCGACCGTGTCACCGTGGAAATGACGCCGTACGATCTGACCAAGGGCCGGATCAATTTCCGCCACAAGGACGAGCGGGCGGCGCCGCCGATGTCGCCGCGCCCGCAATTTCGCCGGCGCTGACGGGGCTCTGCCGTGTCCGATCAGCATACCTCGTTCTCAAAAATCATTTGACATCGATCGCGGCGCGACCGATCTGAGCTACAGGTTGCTGCAACGCGTATAATTGCTACAAAAAGGCTACAACATATCCATGGGTTTTTCCGAACTTGATCTGTCGCCTGAAGTTCTTCAGGCGGTTTCCGACGCCGGCTATACGACTCCCACCCCGATCCAGGAACAGGCGATCCCCCACGTTCAGCGCGGGCGGGACGTGCTCGGCTGCGCCCAGACCGGGACCGGCAAAACGGCGAGCTTTGTGCTGCCGATGATCGACAAGCTGGCGGCCGGGCGCGCCCGGGCGCGGATGCCGCGCTCGCTGATCATCGAGCCGACCCGCGAGCTGGCGACCCAGGTCGCCGCAGCTTTCGAGCTTTACGGCAGGCATCATCGCCTGACCATGGCGCTGTTGATCGGCGGCGAAAGTTTTGTCGACCAGGAACGCAAGCTCGACCGCGGCGTCGATGTGCTGATCGCCACGCCGGGAAGGCTGCTCGACCTGCATGGGCGCGGCAAGATCCTGCTCTCCGACGCGCATATTCTGGTCATCGACGAGGCCGACCGGATGCTCGACATGGGCTTTATTCCCGATGTCGAGCGCATCGTCGGCCTGCTGCCGAAATCGCGGCAGACCTTGTTCTTCTCGGCGACGATGCCGCCGGAAATCCGCAAGCTCGCCGACGCGTTTCTCAGCGATCCGGTCGAAATCGCGGTAGCCCCGCCGGCTTCGCCCGCCGCCACCGTCATCCAATCGCTCGCCGTGCTCGACCCGCGCGACAAGCGCGAGGCGCTGCGCCGGCTGATCGCTTCCGAAGACGTCAAGAACGCGCTGATCTTCTGCAACCGCAAGCGCGATGTCGACATCCTGTTCAAATCTCTGGTCCGGCACGGCCTCGATGCTGCGGCGCTGCATGGCGACATGCCGCAGCCGAAACGGACCGAGACCCTGGACCGCTTCCGGCAGGGCGAGATCCGGCTGCTCGTCGCCAGCGACGTCGCCGCGCGGGGCCTCGACATCAAAGGGATGAGCCACGTCTTCTGCTTCGACGTGCCGATCCACGCCGAGGATTACGTCCATCGCATCGGCCGCACCGGACGGGCCGGCCTGTCCGGCCGCTCCTTCATGCTGGCGGCGCCCGAAGACGGCAAATTCGTCGCCGCGATCGTCAAGCTGATCGGCAGGGAGATCCCGCCGGTCGAGGTCGCCGGCATTGCACCGGCCGAACTGAATTACGACGAGCGGCGCCGGCCGCGCCGGAGCGCGCCGGTGGAGCGCCGCCCAGCCGAGCGCCGCCCGACCGAGCGCCGCCCGACCGAGCGCGCCGAGAGCGTCGTCGCCCGGGCGCCCGCGGCCGATGACCGGACGCCGCACCGCAGCCGCCGCCCAAGCGCCGCCGTCCTGCCGCCGCAGGCTGCCGGCACCGGCAACGTCACTCCGTTCCCGCGCACCGCTGCGGTGCGCCGGCCGCGCCAGCCGGAGCGGCGGCCCGAGGACGATCGCCCAATCGTCGGTTTCGGCGCCGATTTGCCGGCCTTTCTCGCCCGTCCGCCGCGCAGCCTCGCCCGATCCTGAGAGCGCCGCGGTGAAAACCATCTTCGTCATGGTCAAATGCGACCTCGGCAAGGCCTATGCCGTAGCCGGCGCGGTCGTCGACACGATCGAGCAGGTCTCCGAGGTCTACTCGACCTCCGGCCAGTACGATCTCCTGATGAAGGTGTACCTGCCGGAGACGGCCGATATCGGTCATTTCGTCACCGAGAATTTGCAGACATTGCCGGGCGTGAAGGACACCTTCACGATCATCGCCTTCAAGGCGTTCTCCGAAGATTCCGCGTCCTAGCCGGGCTCTGCCCTGCTTCTCCCTTGCATTGGGCAGGCGTCGATGCCATCCCGGTCGCGGCAAGCCGGGAAGGCGGCAGATGAGCGGGAATGGCAGATGAGCGGGAATGAAGGCGGTTGGGTGCGCGTCGCCGGACGCGGCGAGCTGGCGCCGGGCGAAGTCATCGGGGTCGAGGCCGCGGGCCGATCGCTCGCGATTTACGACAGCGACGGCAGCCTCTTTGCCACCGACAACGTCTGCACGCACGCCTATGCGTGCCTGTCCGACGGGTGGCTCGACGGCGAGACGATCGAATGCCCGCTCCATGCCGCCCGGTTCGACATCCGCACCGGAAAGGTGCTCGACCCGCCGGCTACCGAAGATTTGCAGACCTACCCGGTCCGCGTCGTCGGCGACGACATCGAGGTCGAGCTCGGCTGAGCCGCATCCTAGCGGGCGAGGTCGCTGACCAGCGAAAAGGCCGAGGCGCGGCCGATCTGCCCGCGATAGACCTGCAAATTCTCGAGCACGCGCTCGACATAGGTCCGCGTCTCGGCGATCGGAATGGTCTCGATCCAATCCACCATGTCGATCTCGCGCCCGCGCGGATCGCCGTAATCGCGGAGCCACTGCCGGACCCGGCCGGGGCCGGCATTGTAGGCGGCGATGGCGAGCGCGTAGGAGCCGCCGAAATCGTCGAGCAGCTTTTCGAGATAGGCGCGCCCGAGCGTGATGTTGTAGAGGCCGTCCCCGGTCAGCCGCGCGGCCGAGAACGGGATCGCATTCTTGTCCGCAATGAAGCTCGCGGTCGCCGGCATCAGTTGCATCAGCCCGAGCGCCCCGGCCCGGCTCACCGCATCGGGCTCGAACGCGCTTTCCTGGCGCACGATCGCAAACAGCAGCGACGGCTCGGTGTTGCCGCCGCTCGGGATCGCGGTGGTCGGATAGCCGTGGATCATCAGCGGAGTTCCGGCGGCGATCGCACGCTTGGCCACCCCGATCGCCAGATCGATGCGCCCGTTCCTCTCGGCCAGGTCGGCGAGCATCGCGAACTCGGTCGGGGTGTTGGCGGTGTCCGCCAGATGCAGCAGGAAAACCTTGCTGTCCTGCCGATCGCCGAGCGCAAAAAAGATCCGGTCGGCGCGCACCAGCTCGCTGGCATCGAACCGGGCGCGCTCGGCCGCATCGGGCACCGGCTCGGGCACCGGGTGCGGCGGCGCGTCATTGCCGAGCTGATGGGCGGCGAGCTGTCCATAAAAGGTTGCCATGTGCTCGGCACCGGCCGCGTACCATTTTGCGGCGAGGCTGGATTTCGCCTCTGCTTCCGCCGCGCGGCCCCCCCAATACCCGGCCCGTGCCTTTGCGTAAGGGGAGCTGGCGCGGGTCAGGATGCGCGAGAAACGGTCGAAGGCGAGTGCCGGATCTTTCATATAGCGCAGCGCGATGTAGCCGAGCAGGAACTCGGCGTCGGCAAAGGCGTCACCGTCGATCGCGCCGTGCTCTTCGACGATGCGATAGGCGAGCGCGGCGTTGCCCTGGGCCAGCACCCGCCGGGCGACGGTCTGGCGCTCGGCCGCCCAGGCCGCGGCTCGGACCGGGTCGCCGGGATGGGCGAGCAGGATCTGCACCGCCGCGTCGGTCATGTCCTTTTGCCGCAGCCAGCGCAGCTGCCCGTAGACAAGGCCCGGATCGGAGCGCAGTTGCGGCGGCACCCGGGCGATGAGGGCCTCGGCGTTCGGCATGTCAGCGGCAAGCGCCAACCGCGCCTCCGCCAGCACCCGATAGTCCGCGGGTACGCGCGGCAGCATTCGACGCGCAGCCTCGATGCGGCCATCCCACAGCAACCGGTCGAGCCGCCTTTCGTCGTCCAGCGGACGGATCGCGGCGCCGTGGCGGAGGAGAAAGCTGTTTTCGTCGAGCGGACCGAAATCGGCGTCGATCCAGGCGGTGCGCAACGCTGCTGTGCCGCCTGCGACATCGCCGGAATTGAGCAGGATCTCGGCCGAGCGGACCTGACCCGCGGCGCTGACCGGGGGGTAGCGCTTGAGCCAATCGGTGGCAACCGCGTCCGTTTCGCCGGAGAGTGCCTCCTCGGCGTGCTTGCGCAGCGCCTTCTGGTGCGGCCAATCCGGGTTTTTTTCGATGAAATCGGCGATGTCGGCGAAGCGGCCGGGCGCTCCCGGGCTGGCGTAATCGATCCAGCGCACGACCTGGAGCGCCACCGGATCGCTGATCCGGGTGGCATCGACCCGGTTCCAGTCGCCACCCTGGGCGGCGGCGAGTGCGGTGCGCATCGCCGCGAGATCGGCATCGGAAAGCGTCTGCGCCGGCGCCGCGACGACTGCCGACAAGCACCAGGGCGAGGGACAACAACGCGAATTTCAGCGAGCGCAAGGTTGGCCCCCCTTCCTTGCCGAGTCAAAGATAAGGCAAAAGTCATTACGGGTTTTCCGCAGGCAGGGCAAGCTCACCCTCGCGTCGGCGCCGATTCGCTGCGGCGCAGCCTCGGGTTTTGGCCGCCGCAGCGCTGTTGAAGCTGGCGCCAGCGGAGATTATCGTGCCTCGACTGGGCCGCAATCCGGGGAGGAAACGATGTTCAAAGGATCGTTCGTCGCGCTGATCACGCCTTTCCGCAACGGCGGCGTCGACGAGAACGCCTTTCAGGAGCTGGTGTCCTGGCAGGTTGAGCAGGGCACGCACGGCCTGGTGCCGTGCGGCACCACTGGAGAATCGCCGACCCTCCAAGACGACGAGCACGAGCGGGTGATCGCGCTCTGCGTCGAGGCGGCGAAAGGCAAGGCGCCGGTCATCGCCGGAACCGGGACGAACTCGACCCAGCACACGATCGAGCTGACGCGGCAGGCCAAAGCGGCCGGCGCCGACGCCGCGCTGATCGTCTGCCCCTATTACAACAAGCCGACGCAGGAGGGGCTCTATCAGCATTTCAAGGCGGTGCACGACGCGGTCGAGCTGCCGATCGTCATCTACAACATCCCCGGCCGCACGGCGGTCGATATGACGAACGCGACGATGGCGCGCCTCGCCAAACTGCCCAACATCGTCGGGGTCAAGGATGCGACCAACGACCTTGCCCGGCCGCTCCGCATGCGCCGCGAGATCGGGCGCGAATTCGCCTTGCTCTCGGGCGAGGACGCGACCGCCGTCAGCTATCTCGCGCAAGGCGGCGACGGCTGCATCTCGGTGACCGCGAATGTGGCGCCCCGGCTCCTCGCCGAGATGCACGAAGCCTGGCAGAAGGGCGAGGTCGAGACCGTGCGCCGGATCAACGAGCGCCTGATCCCGCTGCACGATGCGCTGTTTGCCGAAACCAGCCCGGCCCCGGTCAAATACGCGGCTTCACTGCTCGGACGGTGCCGGCCGGAGGTGCGCCAGCCGCTGTGCCAGCCGATGCCGGAGACGCAGGACCGGGTTGCGCGGGCGATGCGCGACGCCGGCCTGCTGAACTGAGAAGCGCGGCGCGCGGCGGCACGGCATGCGGGCGACCGATCACTACGTCGCGCAGAACCGCCGCGCGCGGCACGACTATCTGATCGAGGATACGATCGAAGCCGGGCTGGTGCTGCACGGCACCGAGGTCAAGGTGCTGCGCAAGGGCCAGGCCAGCATCGCCGAAGCCTATGCCGACGAAAGCGGCGGCGAACTCTTTCTCGTCAACGCCAATATTCCCGAATACGCCGCCTCGGCGCATTTCAACCATGAGCCGCGGCGGCCGCGAAAGCTCTTGCTGCACCGCAAGGAAGTGAACCGTCTGCTGGGCGCGATCCGCCGCGAGGGCGTTACGGTGGTGCCGCTGTCGATCTATTTCAACGAGCGCGGCCGGGCCAAGATCGCCCTCGGCCTCGCCCGCGGCAAGCGCAAGGCCGACAAACGCCAAGCCGAGAAGGCGCGCGACTGGCAGCGCAGCCGGGCCCGCATCATGCGCGAGCGCAACGCCTGAGCCTGGCGGCCTTCGTGGGCGGCTCACCCTGGCCGAAGATGGTAAGCGGTCGGGCGGAAGGAGGACTTCCGGAACCTATGAACACCGGCCGGCGCGCACGGAACGGGTCCGTGTCCATGGGTTCCGGGCCTGTCCCTTCGGGCCATTCCGGAATGACACCGGCCGCCAAGTCCAACGAACTTACAATCCGCCAAGCTAGCTCAATTGCGACGC
The DNA here is from genome assembly GCA_963814865.1 of uncultured Alphaproteobacteria bacterium. Classification (GTDB taxonomy): domain Bacteria; phylum Pseudomonadota; class Alphaproteobacteria; order ATCC43930; family CGMCC-115725; genus AP-15. The sequence continues at coordinate 1,173,093 of CAWFEN010000014.1, forward strand.
GGTCGCCGCCGGCCGACCCGGCGCGGCCGCCGGTCCATGTCCCAGCAACCGCATCAACGTTCCGATGACGAGAATGGTGGCGAGGTAGAACACGACCTGGATGCCGGCCGGCTGCGCCGAATAGCCGATCAGCACGTGCAGCAGCAAGCCGAGCATGCTGTTTTCGCTCACGATCGATGACGTGTCCCACAAATCGTTGCCGAACGCCGGCAGCAGGCTCGCCTGCATCAGAAACGCCGCACCCTGCGACGCCATGCCGGCGGCGAGCAGCAAAATGAGCCAGCTGGTGACAGTAAACAGCCGCTTGAGCGGAATCGCGAGAAGCCCGAAATAAATGACCGAGCCGACCGCGACGCCGCCGGCGAGGCCGACGATCCCGCCCGCCAGCATGCCGAGCCCGCCGACCCCCGAGGCGATGGCGATGCCGTACAGAAACAGCACGATCTCGGAACCTTCGCGCAGCACCGCAATCGCCACGACGAGACCCAGCGCATAGAGCGGTCGGGCGCCTCCCGCCACGGCCTTGCCCAGCATGGCGGCGGCCGAGGCCAGTTCGCGCCCATGCCGGTTCATCCAGATGTTGTGCCAGCCCAGCATCATCACCGCGGTAAACAGGATGGCGGCATTGAAAAGCTCCTGGCCGATGCCGTTGACCGCGGCAGCGATCGCTCCGGCGCAGGCCGCGACGATGGCGGCGCCGAGGATTCCTGCCGCGACCCCGCCGGTCACCCAGGCCCCGCGCCGCGGCATGCCTCGGCTCGCCGCCAGCACGATGCCGACGACCAGCGACGCCTCGAGGACCTCGCGGAAGACGATGATTGCAGTCGCCAGCATGCTCGCACTCGCTATTTGACGATCAGGTGGCCGCGGGTCTGGGGATGGAAATCGTCGAAAAATTCGTAGCTTCCCGGATCAAGCGGCCCGACGAAAACCGTGATTTCCTGGCCGGCGGTGACGATTTTCTCGCGGTGGAGCTGGTGGCTTTCGAATTCGGATGCGGTCGGGTTGGCGTTGCGCACGAGGAGCTTGACCTTGACGCCGGCGGGAATATCGATCTCGCTCGGCACGAATTGCTGGTTTTTGAGCGTGATCGCGAAAGTGGGGTCGTCCGCGCGGGCGGGAGCGACGGCGAGGGCGGCGAGAAGCAGTGCTGCACACCAGGCGGCGAGGCGCATCGGAATCTCCGGCTGAGGATGCAAATGCGAACTGATCGCAACTTAGCCTCGATCCATTTGTGGGGCAACCGAAAAATTGCGGTATGACTTTACGGCCGAGGCATGCGCCACGCGCATCTCTTCCACGTCGCTCCCCCTGCCCGTGGGCTAGCAATCGAGCTGGGGAAGGAGCGCGGCGAACACCGATTCGAACATCGCGGCCGTCAGCCTTCCGGTGTTGGTATTGAGCCGGGAGCAGTGATAGCTGTCGGCGAGCAGCCTGCCGTCGGGCAGCACATGCAGGCGGCCGTGGGCAAACGGGAAGCGGCCGGGGCGATGCCCGAGCGCCGCGAGCACGGTCTGGTGGGCGATGGCACCGAGCGCCAGGATCGCCCGGAGTTGGGGCAGGCCGGCAATCTCGGCGGCGAGAAAGCGGCGGCACGTCGCGATCTCGCCGGGCGCGGGCTTGTTCTGCGGCGGCACGCAGCGTACCGCGTTGGCGATGCGCGCACGGGACAGCGCCAGCCCGTCATCGGGACGGGCATCGTAATGGCCCTCGGCCAAACCGAATTTGTGCAGGGTATCGTACAGCAGTCGGCCGGCGTGGTCGCCGGTGAACGGGCGCCCGGTCCGGTTCGCGCCCCTGAGCCCCGGCGCCAAGCCGACGATCAGCAATGTCGGCTGAGCATCGCCGAACGACGGCACCGGCGCGTTGAACCAGTCCGGGTGGGCCGCCCGCTGCACCTCGCGGAAGGCAGCGAGCCGCGGACAGAACGGGCAATTCCGCGACGGCCCTGGCGCCGGGGCCGGAATGCTCACGCCTCGTCGACGGGTTCGGTTCGCGGCCGGTGCGGCTCCTCGCGCACATGATGGTTGCGCATGATGTTCGGCGCGAGGTCCTGAAGCTCGATGAAATTGTCCGCCTGGCGGCGCAGATCGTCTGAGACCATGGGCGGCGACGACCGGGTCGTCGAGACCACCGAAACCCGCACGCCCCGCCGCTGCACCGCCTCGACCAGCCGGCGGAAATCGCCGTCTCCGGAAAACAACAGCGCATGGTCGATATACTGCGCCATTTCGAGCATGTCGATCGCCAGCTCGATATCCATGTTGCCCTTGATCCGCCGCCGCCCCATCGCGTCGGTAAATTCCCTTGTCGGCTTCGTAACCATTGCGTAGCCGTTGTAGTCGAGCCAGTCGACCAGCGGTCGGATCGGCGAATACTCCTGGTCTTCGACCAATGCGGTGTAATAGAAAGCGCGGATCAGACGGCCTTTGGCGCTGAACAGATCGAGGAGCCGTCTATAGTCGATGTCGAACGCCAGGCCGCGTGCCGCGGAATAGAGGTTAGCGCCGTCGATGAATATGGCGAGCCGTTCTTCGGGGTAGAATATCATCGGGTACAAATGCTCCATGCGAGGCGATAATGAGGAGGAGTGTGTTACAGGGTGCCGGCCTGGTCAAGCCCGGCCGGCCGCGCGAGGAAACAGCGTGATCCTGATCGGCATCGGCGGCAACCTCGCGAGCGCCCGCCATGGTTCGCCGTGCCGGACATTGTCAGCGGCACTCGCCGAGCTGCCGAATTACGGCATCACCGTCGCGGTCCGTTCGTCATGGTACCGCAGCGAGCCGGTCCCGCAGTCGGACCAGCCCTGGTTCGTCAACGCCGTCGCTGTGCTCACAACCGGGCACGCCGCGCCCGAGCTGCTCGCATTGCTGCAGCGGGTCGAGGCACGGTTCGGCCGGACCCCCGGCGAGCCAAACGCCGCACGCACTCTCGATCTCGACCTGCTCGATCATGATGGCCGGCTGATCGAGACGGCGGCGCTCGCGCTGCCCCATCCGCGACTGCATCTGCGCCGATTCGTCCTGATGCCGCTCGCTGAGATCGCACCCGATTGGCGTCACCCGCGGCTCGGCCTGACGGCGGCAGAGCTGCTGGCGCGGCTCGCCACCGATGAGCGCGTCGAGCGGCTGCCGTGCCGATCCGATGCCGGCCCGCTCGATTGTGCTCGTTCGACCGGCCCGATATAAGGCGGCATCTCATTCGTCGGCAGAGGGGAAGGATGACCGGATTCGAGGCCGCCCGATCGGTCATGATCGAGAGCCAGCTGCGCCCGAACAAGGTCGTGGACGAGCGGGTGCTCGATGCTTTTGCCGCGATCCGGCGCGAGCTGTTCGTACCCGAGCATTTGCGGTCGACTGCCTATGTCGACGCGGATCTGCCGCTCGGCGGCGGCCGTTATCTGATGGCGCCGATGGTTGCCGCCCGGCTGCTCCAGGCAGCTGCGGTCGAGCGCGGCGACACCGTGCTGATCGTCGGCGCCGGGCCGGGATATGAAGCGGCCCTCGCCGCCATGCTGGCGCGCAATGTCGTTGCCCTCGAAGAGGATCCGGATCTCGCCCGGCGCGCCCGCGCCGCGCTCGTCGACCATGCGATCGCCGCGGCCGCCACGGTCGAGGGGCCGCTGCCGCAGGGCTATCGGGCGCGCGCGCCCTACGATGTGATCCTGTTCGGCGGGGCCGTCGCCGAGGTGCCGGCCGAAATCGCAGCGCAGCTCGCCGAAGGCGGGCGGCTCGCCGCCGTGGTCAAGCCCGCAGGCAATGCCGGCCGGGCGAAGCTGACCACACGGACTGGCGGAATCCTCGCGGATCGCGTTATCTTCGACGCCGCCACCCCGGTGCTGCCGGGTTTCGGTACCAAGCCCGCCTTTGTATTCTGAAAGCCGGCACCGTGATTTCACAGCCTCGCTATGCCGCCGAGCCAGTTCTCGCGAATGCCCGACACCGGCCTGCGCCGTGGCCGAGGGTTCTGCCGGTCGGGCATCGGTCTTGCGGCACTGGCCGGGATCACCGCGCTCTGTGCCGCGGCTCCGACAGAGGCGCAGACCCTGACCCAGGCATTGGCCGAAACCTACAACACCAATCCCCAGCTGCTCGCCCAGCGCGCCTTGCTGAGGGCGACCGACGAGGAGGTGCCGCAGGCCCTGTCGGGCTGGCGCCCGACGGTCAATTTCACCGGCCAGGTCGGAGGCGCCCGAGGCAGCATTGCGGAGCCTGGATCGCCCGCGACGCCTGGATCGCCCGCGGTGCCTGCGATCACAAGCTATGACACATTCTATCAAAACAGCCTCAATCTGCAGGTAACCCAACCCGTCTATAGCGGCGGCCGGACCGTGGCTCAGACCCGTCAGGCGGTCGATACGGTGCAGTCGACACGGGCGCAGACCCTGGCGGTCGAGACCACGGTGTTCCAAGCCGTCGCCCAGGCCTATCTCGACGTGGTGCGCGACCAGGCCCTGGTCGAGGTCGACCGCAACAACGTCGAGGTCCTGCGCAAGCAGCTCGAAGCGACGCAGGACCGTTTTCGGGTCGGCGAGGTGACCCGGACTGACGTCGCCCAGGCGGAATCCTCGCTGGCACAAGCGATTGGCACGCTGACGGCAGCGGACGGGCAGCTCGCGCAAAGCCGGGCCGAATACGTGCGCGCCGTCGGCCAGCCTCCGGGCCGGCTTTTGCTGCCGCGCGAACGCCCGACGCTCCCGGCGACCCGCGAGGCGGCGCAAACCCTTGCTGCCAACAATAATTTCAGCGTCATCTCGGCGAATTTCGCCGAGCTCGCGGCGCGCGACAACACCGATGCGGTGCGCGACCAATTGCTGCCGCAGATTTCAATCGTCGGGAACCTGAGCCGCACCCTTTCGCCGTCGATCACGCTGAACAGCGCCTTGGAAAATACGGCCTCGATTGCCGCGCAAATGACGATGCCGCTGTATGAGGGCGGTGCGATCTATTCGCAGACGCGCCAGGCCGAGCAGACGGTCGGTCAGCGGCGCAGCCAGGTCGACGACGCCCGCCGCGCTGCGGTGCAGTCGGCAACCGATGCCTGGGAAACCTTGAAGGCGGCCCGCGCCAGCATAGCGTCGTTCGCGGCAGCGGTGCGGGCGGGTCAGATCGCCCTCGAAGGAATCCAGCAGCAGGCGCTGGTCGGCACCGCCACCACCCTCGACGTTCTCGTTCAAAACCAGCAGCTGCTGACGACGCAGCAACAGCTGATCACCGCCGAGCACGATGCCGCGGTCGCCGAATTCAATCTCGCCGCGGCGATCGGCCGGCTGATCGCGCCGGAGCTGCATCTGCCGGTGCAGCTCTACGACATGGAGCGGCATTACAAGGAAGTGAAGGACAAATGGTTCGGCTTCGGCGGCGGCCTCAAGGAGTGAGCGGGCCCGCGGCCGGTGGTTCCGCTGGCAAATCCGGTGCGCATTACCTAGGTTAGGATGATCGCCCGCCTTGCTCGGTTGTCTCGATGTCGGACGCGAAACCCCAGCCGGAACCTGCGCCGGAGCCCACCATGGAGGAGATCATCGCCTCGATCAGCCGGATCATTGCCGAGGACAATCGGCTGGGCGAGCCGGCCCGCCCGGCGCCGGCAACGAAGCCCGATATCCTCGAGCTGACCGAAGTGGTCGACGATGACGGCTCCGAGCGCCGGGTGAGGCCAGCGGCAGGGCCAGGAGCAGCGGCGGAAGAGGCGCCATCGACTGGCGCCAGACGGATCGAGCCGGTACCGCCGCGCGTCGAGGTCGCGACCGGACCGAGACCGGACCATGACGACGACCGCATCCTTTCTTCGGCAACCGCCGAGGCGGCGGCTGCCGCCTTTGCGCGGCTCGGCTCGGTGCCGCGCGAAAGAAGCAGCGAGGGGGGGCAATTGCTGTTGAGCGCCGCCGGCCGTACGCTCGAGGACATCGTCCGCGATTTACTGCGTCCGCTGCTGCAGGCCTGGCTCGAGGCCCATCTTCCCGGCATTGTCGAGCGGCTGGTGCGCGAGGAGATCACCCGCGTTGCCGGCGCGGCCGGGCTGCGCTGACCCGGCAGTGGACCACGGGCTTGCGCGATAACGGTTCGGCGATGCTCGACAAGACCTATCAGCCGGCCGCGGTGGAGGCGCGGCTCTACGCGCTGTGGGAAGCCTCCGGCGTCTTCGCCGCCGATCCCGACAGCGGCAGGCCACCCTATGCGATCATGATGCCGCCCCCGAACGTCACCGGCAGCCTGCATATGGGCCACGCGCTGACCTTCACCTTGCAGGATGTGCTGGTCCGCTATCAGCGCATGCGGGGGCGCGACGTGTTGTGGCAGCCGGGCACCGACCATGCCGGCATCGCCACCGAGATCGTCGTCAGCAACCAGCTCGCCGAAGCGGGCCAATCGAAGCACGATCTCGGCCGCGAGCGCTTTATCGAGCGCGTCTGGCAATGGAAGGAGCAATCGGGCGGCACGATCACCCGCCAGTTGCGCCGGCTCGGCGCCTCGCCCGATTGGCGGCGCGAGCGCTTTACGATGGACCTCGGTCTCGCCGCCGCGGTGCGCCGAATCTTCGTCCGGCTGTATCGCGAGGGGCTCGTCTACCGCGACCAGCGGCTGGTGAATTGGGACCCGGAGATGCACACGGTGATCTCGGATCTCGAGGTCGAAAGCCGCGAGACCAGGGGCTTTTTGTGGCACATCCGCTATCCGGTGGCCGAGCTTCCCGGCCGGTTCATTACTGTCGCGACGACGCGGCCCGAGACCATGCTCGGCGATACCGGCGTCGCGGTCCATCCGGATGACGAGCGTTTTGCCGATCTGGTCGGGAAATCGGTGCGTCTGCCGCTCGCCGATCGGCTGATCCCGATCGTCGCCGACGAGCATGCCGACCCGGAAACCGGCAGCGGCGCGGTCAAGATCACCCCGGCGCACGATTTCAACGATTTCGAGGTCGGCCGGCGCCATGGCCTCGAAATGATCAACATCTTCGACGCGGATGCGCGGCTGAACGAGGCGGCGCCGGCGGCCTATCGCGGCCTCGACCGTTTCGCAGCGCGCGACCAGGTGGTCGCCGATCTCGCCGCCGCCGGACTTCTCGACAAGGTCGAGGAGCGCACTCTGATGGTGCCGCATCACGACCGGTCGGGCGTCGTCATCGAGCCGTGGCTGACCGACCAGTGGTTCTGCGACGCGCGCGTGCTGGCCGACCCGGCGATCGCCGCGGTCGAAGACGGCCGCACCCGCTTTGTCCCGCGGCAATGGGAAAATACGTTTTTCGAGTGGATGCGCAACATCCAGCCCTGGTGCATCTCGCGGCAATTGTGGTGGGGGCACCAGATCCCGGCCTGGTACGGGCCGGACGGCGCGGTCTTCGTCGCCGAGACCAAGGCGGAGGCTCTGGCCGGGGCAGCGGCGAAATACGGTGCCGAGGTGGCTCTGCGCCGCGACGAGGATGTGCTCGACACCTGGTTCTCCGCGGCTTTGTGGCCGTTCTCGACCCTGGGCTGGCCCGAGGAGACGCGCGAGCTCGCCCGTTATTACCCCGGCGACGTGCTGGTCACCGGCTTCGACATCATCTTTTTCTGGGTCGCCCGGATGATGATGATGGGCCTGCACTTCATGGGCAGAGTGCCGTTCGAGACGGTCTACATCCATGCGCTGGTGCGCGACGAGCGCGGCCAGAAGATGTCGAAATCGCGCGGCAACATCATCGACCCGCTCGAATTGATCGACCGCTACGGCTGCGACGCGCTGCGTTTTACGCTGGCGGCATTGGCCGCACCCGGCCGCGACATCAAGCTCGCCGAAAGCCGGATCGAAGGCTACCGCAATTTCGCAACCAAGCTGTGGAATGCAGCGCGCTATGCCGAGATCAACGGCTGCGCCCCGGTCGCCGGCTTTTCGCCCGCGGCGTTGACGCTGACCGTCAACCGCTGGATCTCGACCGCGACCACCGATTGCGCCGCGGCGGTGACCGCTTCGCTCGATGCCTATCGTTTCGATGAGGCTGCGGGGCGGCTCTATCAGTTCGTGTGGGGCACGTTCTGCGACTGGTATATCGAGTTCACCAAGCCGATCCTGCAAGGCGAGGACGCGGCGGCGCGCAACGAGACGCAGGCGACCACGGCCTGGGTGCTGGGCCATATCCTGCGGCTGCTGCATCCGATCATGCCGTTCATCACCGAGGAGCTGTCGCAGCATTTCGCCGGCGAGGGCGCGGGTTTGCTGATCTCGGCGCCATGGCCCGATTCTTCGTCCGATATCGTCGATCCCGCCGCCGCGGCCGAGATGGACTGGTTGGTTACGGCGATCTCGGCGATCCGCGCAGTGCGCGCCGAGATGAGCGTGCCGGCTGCCGCGCAGCCATCGCTTTTCGTGACAAATGGTGATGCGCAAGCGAGAGAGCGCATCCGGATTCATACGGACTACCTCTTGCGCCTTGCGAGGTTGAGCGAGGTCGGGTTGGAAAGCCTCGGGGAAGACGGACTTTACGATCCGATTATGGGGCAGGGCGATATCCCGATCACGGTGGAAGGCGCGACGCTCTTTCTTCGCGTCGGCAAGGTGGTAGACCTTTCTCAGGAAAAAGCGCGGCTCGCCAAGGAGATCGGCCGGCTCGACACCGAGATCGCCAGGATTGGCGCGAAGCTCGGCAACCCGAATTTCGTCGCCAAGGCGAAGCCCGAGGTGGTCGAGGAGCAACGCGAGCGCGAAGCCGGTGCGAGCCGCGACCGTGAACGCCTGCGCGCCGCCTACAACCGGCTGGCGGCGGTCTGATATCCTCGGCACGTGAGCTCAGCCGGTCTTCTTCTCGTGCTCCATCGCCGCGCGCAGGATCGCGTTGATCCGCGTCTGACAGCGCGGATACTTCCGGAAATGATCGAGCACGTCGCGGTCAAGCCGGATGCCGATCTGCTCCTTGCGCTCCGGCATGACCAGCGTCGCCGACGCAAACCACTCGGCATCGACGATCGGCGGCGCATCGGGATCCGAGCGAACCGATGCCTCGATTTCTTCATCGGTTAATGCATCTACGCGCGCCCAATCAGTCTGGGGACGATTTGCTTTTACCGATTTCTGTTTCGAAGAAGGATTTTTCACGGAAATTGGCCCTTCAGGCCGAGATAATTCGGCGAATGGTTCCTCGCCATGTGAAGATTACGGTGAGCACGCGGTTGCCGACTGTGCCGAAAGCCTGGAACCTGGTCTCTCCGTAGTCGCGACGATCGTCGATGCGCTCGTGAACCGAGCCTTGCCAAATCAACGATGCAGTCGCGAAATCGATGGCGTGTTTAAATATGTTCTGCGCTTCTTTGTCGTGATCCCATTCGAAATGATCCATACGGCGCCGTTATAAAATGTCATTTGCAGCTCCGCTGATGCCAAGGCAGAACGCCTCGGAGTGGAATACAATATGCATATTCGTGGGCGTTCAAGGCTCGCCTTAGCGATTGGCTCCGCGTAGTATGGGCGGACTTGGCGTGGCAGGGACCTACCGGTCAATCTCATGATGACCCTGAATGCGAACGACCTGTCGTTGGCGAAATCTCGTCAACCCCAAGCAGCGCGAGGAAATCCGGCGGATCGCGGAAAAATTCGCGGTCGCCGTGACGGACGACATGGCAGCGCTGATCGATCCGGCCGATCCGACGGATCCGATCGCGGCCCAGTTCGTGCCCAGTCCGGCGGAGCTGGAGACAGCGCCGGAGGAGCAGGCCGACCCGATTGGCGACGAGCGCTGGTCGCCGCTGCCCGGCATCGTCCATCGCCATCGCGACCGGGTGCTGCTGAAGCCGACCCTGCTGTGCCCGGTCTATTGCCGCTTCTGCTTTCGCCGCGAGGCCGTCGGCAAGGCGCCGGCGATGCTGGAGCCGGCGCAGCTCGGCCGCGCACTCGACTACATCAGGGGCCATTCGGAGATCTGGGAGGTCATCGTCACCGGCGGCGACCCGTTCGTGCTGGCGCCGCGCCGCCTCGCCGCGATCGTGCGGATGCTCGACGCGATTGCGCATCTCGCGGTGATCCGCTTTCACACCCGCGTTCCGGTGGTCGATGCCGGCCGGGTCACGGCGGAGCTGGTCGCGGCGCTCTCGGCGGAGAAGGCCGTCTATGTCGTGGTTCACGCGAACCACCCGCGCGAGCTGACCGCGACGGCGAAGGAGGCGGTGACCCGGCTGGTCCGCGCCGGCATCCCGGTCCTGTCGCAGACCGTCCTGCTGCGCGGCGTCAACGACGATGCGGCGGTGCTCGAAGCCCTGTTCCGCGGCCTCGTCGCGATGCGGGTCAAGCCGTATTACCTGCACCATGCCGATCTCGCCCGCGGCACCGCGCATTTCCGCACCGGCATCGCGACCGGCCAGCGCCTCATGCACGCGCTGCGCGGCCGGGTTTCCGGGCTGTGCCAGCCGACCTATGTGCTCGACATCCCAGGCGGATACGGCAAGGTGCCGATCGCAACCTGCGCGATCGGCCGGCGCGATCCGGGCGGCGAGTGGATCGTCGAGGACGGCGCCGGCGGCCGGCACATCTATCCGCCCGATCCCGACGCCGCGGCGGAGTGACGGCGCCGAGCCGAGCGATGTTGGTGCCGGTCTAAACCGCGAGCTCGCACCAGATCGGGGTGTGGTCCGAGGCGCGCTCCTTGGCCCGCGGCTTCTTGTCGATGTCGCAGGCGGCAACCCGGTCGGCCGCGTGCGGCGACAGCAGCAGGTGGTCGATGCGCAGCCCCTCGTCGCGGTTCCAGCGCCCCGCCTGATAGTCCCAGAAAGTGTAGCGGTGCGGCTCGCGGTGAAAGACGCGATAGGCGTCGGTCAAGCCCAGATGCATCAGCGCGCGAAAACGCGAGCGGGCTTCGATCCGGCACAGCGCGTCGTCGCGGAACGCTACCGGATCGTAAACATCCTCATCGGCCGGGCAAATGTTGTAATCGCCGGCGAGCACGAACGGGATCTCGCGGCGCAATAGGTCGCGGGTGCGGCTTACGAGCTGCTCCATCCAGGCGAGCTTGTAGGCGAATTTGTCGGTATCGACCGGGTTGCCGTTCGGCAGATAGATCGAGGCGATGCGGACCTCGCCGAACGAGGCTTCGAGATAACGCGCCTGCTCATCCTCCGGCATGCCGGGCAGGCCGGCGACGAGATCTTCGGCCGGACGTTTCGACAGCAGCGCCACCCCGTTATAGGAGCGCTGGCCGAGCGCCTCCACATGATAGCCGAGGGCTTCGACCTCGCCGCGCGGGAAATCCGCGGCCAGGCATTTTGTCTCCTGCAGACCGACGACATCGGGCTGCGCCTGTTCGAGAAAGGCGAGCAGATGCGGCAGCCGCGCCTTTACCGAATTGACGTTCCAGCTGGCGATCTTCACGGCCGGCCGCGCTGGCGCGGGTCAGCCGATCGAAAAAGAATTGCCGCAGCCGCAGGACGACGCCGCGTTCGGGTTGCGGACCTGGAACGAGGCGCCCATCAGATCCTCGACGAAATCGACCTCGGCGCCGTTCAACAGGCCGAGCGACACATCGTCGACGACAACTGCGACGCCGTCGCGCTCGAACACGAAATCATCGTCGTTGCGCTGGTCGTCAAAGGTGAAACCGTACTGAAACCCGGAGCAGCCGCCGCCCGAGACCGCGATACGGAGAAACGCGCTTTCGGCCTGCTCCTCCGCGCGCAGCGTCGCGATGCGATGGGCGGCGCTTTCGGTCAGGACGATTCGGCGCTCCTCGATCTCGCCCGCACTATCGGCCATGTCCTCGGTGCTCCCAAACCCGCCGGCCCGCCACCGGCATCCTGCGGATCTATGTGGGCATGCGCCGGGTCATGTCAAACCGGCGCGCGTTCCAGCGACCGGGTCGGACCGCCGCTTTGCCGTCCCGTTCCCGTCCGCTCACTTCGCCGCGGCCAGCTCGGCGAGTTTTGCCTGCCGGAACGCCGGCATCACCTCGGTGCCGAAGCGCTCCAATTGTTCGAGGGCAACCGCTTTGGGCACGCCGACGCTGAGGCTGACCGAAACCCGGTCGAGGCCCGGGTAACGTTTTTCCAGGGCTTTGAGGTGACCGATGATCTGATCCGGCGAGCCGCACAGAACCCCGCCATTGGCGATGGCGTCTTCGATGCGCGGGAGCTTGGCATCGGGCGCGCGTTTGGGGTCGCGCATGATCTCGATCTGCTCGTCGCTGAGCGCCCGCACCAGCCGCAGCTCGCCGAACATCTTCATGTTTTCTTCGTAGTATTTCGCCGCCTCGCGAATCCCCTGCTCGCGGTTGTCGGCGATGTAGAAATGGAAGCCGAAGCACAGACGCTCACCCAGCTCCAGGTGCTTGCCGATCCGGGCATGGGCCTCCTGCCAGGCCAGCACGACCCGGTGCATCGCCCCGCCCTCGGCCGAGCCACCGCCGATCAGACCCTGGATGCCGTGCTTGGCCATGAAATCGAGCGCCCGCTCGGTCCCGCCCTGAATCGGCTGCCAGCATTCGACCGGCAGCCGCAGCGGCCGCGGCACGACGGTCAGTTCTTCGAGGGTGTAGCCGCGATAGGGCACCCGCGGCGGCAGGGTGTAATGCTTGCCCTGGTGGGAGAACGAGTCGTTGTTGAATGCCTTGAAGATGATGTCGACCTGTTCCTCGAACAGTTCGCGATTGGCCGGCTGGTCGAGCAGCGGCGAGCCGAAGGTTTCGACCTCACGCGTATGATAGCCGCGGCCGACGCCAAAGGTGATGCGCCCGCCGGAAAGAATATCGGCCGTGGCGTAATCCTCGACCAGGCGCAGCGGGTGCCACATCGGGGTGATGTTGAAGCCGCAGCCGATCCGGATGCGCTCGGTCACATGCGCCAGATGCAGCGCCATCATCAGCACGTTGGGGATGCACTCGTAGCCTTCGCGCTGGAAATGATGCTCGGCCATCCAAAAGGTGTCATAGCCCAGCCGGTCCATCAGCTGCGCCATCGCCTGCGCCTTGTCGAAGACGGTGGCCAGATGCTCGTTGGGAAACCGACGGTCGTTCACCGGCGTCCCGCCATAGCCCACATTGTCCATGTCGACATGCCCGGCGAACAGACTATCGAATTTCGTAATCATGCCATGACCTCCACGGTGGGATCGCCGATCGATTGCTGCCGCATTGTAGTCCGCGGCTCCCTGCTGGCAACCGGGAAGCCGGGCGCGCCGCGCCGGGAAGCCGGCGGGCTCTCGGACCCGCGCAACCCCTCTCCGCATTGCCGATAGCGGTCGCCGGCGCTAGTCTCATACGATGTCGGGTCAGTCCCGCGACGCGACGGGCGGGCAGGGATGCGGTTTGTCGGATGCTCCGTGATATTGGCGTGTGGTCTCTTCGCCGCGGCCCCGGCGATTGCCCAGCAGGCCGGCACCCGGCTCAGTGCCGCGCAGACCGATATCGGCCGGGTGGAAACGCGGATCCAAAAATACGATCAGGCCTTGGGCGTCGTCACCCGGCTCGCGCGCCCGCAGGGTTCGGAGACGGAATGCGACGGCGCCTGCTACTACGCGTCCGGCAGCAAGCGGGTGTCCTGGAAATGCGCGCCCGGCAGCCAATGCAGCCTGCACTGCATGGTCAACCCGCCGGTCGGCGGATGCGACTGAGCCACCGGTTTCGGGGCGCTGCCGGCGGGTCGAGCAGGCGGCCCGGTCGAAGGACGGCGGCGCGGTTTCGCTTCGCCGCGATGACATCGTCTCGGTAAATTTATCCGCTCGCGTCCGGAGCGATTTTTTGGAACAATCACTTTCCCGCGGTCGCGAACGGGCCGCGAACCAACTCGACAGGAAACGGACTTGATCAGAGACAGGAACTTTCGCCAGCCGCGGCGCCGTGATTTCGACGATGACGGCTATGACCCGCACCTGCGCGAATTCGGCGGAGCGCCGCGCTTCAGCGCGCCGCGGTTCGAGACCCCCTCCGGCCCGCCGACGCGCGCCGTGGTCAAATGGTTCAAGCCCGAAAGAGGGTTCGGGTTTGTCGAGCTGGCGGACGGCTCGGGCGACGCGTTTCTGCATGCGAGCGTGCTCGAACGCAGCGGCATCGCCGCGGTGCAGCCGGGCGAGACGCTCGAGCTGCGCGTGTCGCCGGGGCAGAAGGGACCGCAGGTCACCGAGATCCTCAGCGTGGACAGCAGCACCGCTGCCCCGGCGGCGGCCAGGCGCCCGGCCTACCCGGCCGCGGCGGGCCGGCCGTCCTACGAGGCCTCGGTCGAGGAGGCGGGCACGGTGAAATGGTTCAACGCCCAAAAGGGCTTTGGCTTCATCGTCCGCGACGGCGGCGGCAAGGACGCCTTCATCCACGCCTCGGTGCTCGAGCGCTCGGGCATCAGCAACCTCAACGAAGGCCAGCGGGTGCTGGTCGATATCGCCGAGGGCCGCAAGGGGCCGGAAGCCGTCAAGGTTCGCCTCGCCTAGATCGGCCTCGCCCGAGCCTGATCGGGCAGGCCCGCGCCGGCTCGGAGTGCAGCGCTATGGATTTCGGCGCGGCGATGTTTTTCACCGATTATTCGATGGCGCCCGGAGAACTCGGCCGAGCGCTCGAGGCGCGCGGTTTCGAGTCGGTCTGGGCGCCCGAGCACTCGCATATCCCGTCGTCGCGCGCGACGACGTTCCCGCAGGGCGGCGAATTGCCGAAAAAATATTATGACGCGATGGACCCGTTCGTCTCGCTGACCGCTGCGGCAGCGGTCACGAGGACATTGAAGCTCGGCACCGGGGTGTGCCTCGTCGCCCAGCGCGATACGATCCAGACGGCCAAGCTCGTCGCCTCGCTCGACCAGGTGTCGGGCGGGCGTTTCCTGTTCGGCATCGGCGGCGGCTGGAACCAGGAGGAGATGGCCGATCACGGCACCGTCTTCAAGACGCGCTTCAAGCGGATGCGCGAGCAGATCGAGGCGATGAAGGCGATCTGGACCCAATCCGAGCCCGAATATCACGGCGAGATCGTCGATTTCCCGAAGATGCGGACCTGGCCGAAGCCGGTGCAGCAGCCGCACCCGCCGGTCATCGTCGGCGGTGCCTTTCCGCACAGCGCCCGGCGCGCGATCCGCTATGGCGACGGCTGGGTCCCGCATGCGAGCCGGCCGCAATACCCTGACGTGACCGAGTTCCTGCCGCAGTTCCGGCAGATGGCGGCGGCTGCCGGACGCAGCCCCGAGACGGTCCCGGTGACGGTGTTCGGCGTTGCCGAGGATCCAGACCGCCTGAAACTCTACCGCGATCGCGGCATCGCGCGCGCCGTCGTCAGCCTGCCCTCGGCCAAGGCCGACGAGATCCTGCCGGTGCTCGACCGCTGGGCCGAACTGATCCGCCGCGTCGCATAGGGTCGATGGGACTTCTCGGTAGCTGAATCCAAGGGACGCGGGGCGGTGCCCAATCGCCGGTCGCACCCGACCTGCTGCGGGAGAGCGCCCGGGCGAGGCGCCGTGATCCGCGTGGTCAATCTGAGTCCATGAAATGATTGGTTTCCATTCCTCGATCCGCAGCTGCGGCAGGGTCGCTTCCGAGATGTTGGCGCAAATGAGATAGAGGCGTCAGCGAGAATAGAGAGCATGCGAGGTCAGTCGCTCAAGGTCGGTTCCGCCCGTGTTGCCGTCCGGGCCGCGCGCCGGGTGATCAAGATGACCGGGGCGCACAGCACGATCAAAATGGTGCCGAGAATGACAAAGCTCTGACCAGCGCCCCAGTGGTCGGCTATGATGCCCATTGCGGGCGGGATGACGATCGCGGCCAGTCGGTTCATGGTCTGTCGCAGACCGACCACCGAACCCTGGCGGTGAGGACCGACGGCCTTCGCCTGCACCGAAAACATCATCGGCTGGACGACCCCTTGCAGCCAGCCGCGCGACGCCTGCGCCGCGAAGAGCAGGGCGAAAATGCCGCCGGTAAAAGGCGTCACGCAGATCAGCAGGATCGATACTATGGTGCCGCTCAGCATCGTGCGCTGCGGATCACCGAGCCGCATCGCCCGCCCGGCGAACAGCGAGCCCAAACCGCTGGTTATCTCGATGGCGGCGAACAGGACGCCGATCGATGTGCCGGTCAGCCCGATGCCCTTCAGATAAACCACGTAAAGCGAGCTCTGCACGCCATTGGTGGAGGTGCGCAGAAAAATGATTGCCATCGTGGTGGCGACTGCCGGGATCGCCATCAGCGCAAAGCAGCGCACATAATCCGGTAATCGGGGGAGCACGTCGCTGAAGCGGAACCGCGCGCGCCGGCGCGGGTCGCGTCCATCGCCCGCGGCAATCGGAGCCTCGGGGGCGCGCAGCAAGGCCAGCGTCAGCGCTACACCCCAGGCAAAGCCAAGTGCATAGGAGGGCCAGGCGCCACCGAAATCCCAGGCCACACCGGCGATCATCGGCGCTGCGGTCGTCCCGATGCGCGCAAAGAAGCTGAACCGGCCGAGATATTCGGCCTCGCCTTCGGCCAATTGGGCGATCAGGGTCTGCGACCCCGACCAGGCAAATTGCAGCGCGCCGCCATTGACGATTTGCAGCAGCAGCAATGGCCAGAACCACGGTAGCAGCGGAAAGACCGGCGCCAAGGCCATCGCCGTCCAGACGAAGAACAAGGTCACCCGGCGGGTGCCGAACCGGTCCATCAGCACGCCGACATGGATCGACAGGAACACCGCCAGCAGCGAGCGTGCGCCGACGAGCATGCCAATCGCGCCCGCGCTCATGCCGAGCGACAGGCCATAAAGCGGGATCAGGAAATTATAGAACTCGGTATAGCCCATCGCAAACGGCCCGGCGACGTAGAGCGAGGCCGGTGGTCGCGATCGGAGACTGGGCATGGAGAGAGATTAACCCGTCCGGCGGTCGACTGAAACCGGCACCAGCCTTGGTTACGGCATTAAGCGCTTGGTGCGGCCGGGACCGGCAGGTCATGCCCGCGCCTGACTGATCGGCACGCGTGCCAAAGGCCAACCCCCCTCTCCCGCAGCACCGCAGAGGTTATCCTTGCGCCCGAGCGTGGCGCGCGGCAAAACTCGTCCTGCAGCGGTTTTGGGCTCAGCGGAGGTGAGTATGCGCGTCGGATTCATCGGCCTCGGCATGATGGGCAAGGGCATGGCGGCCAATCTGCAGAAGGCCGGGCACGACCTTGTCGTGCACGACCTGAGCCGCGCCGCGGCCGAGCCGTTCCTGGCGAAAGGTGCCGTCTGGGCCAATTCGCCAAAGCAGGTCGCCGAGCAGACCGAAATTGTTTTTACCTCATTGCCGGTGCCGGCCGATGTCGAGTCGGTGGCGCTTGGAGCCAACGGCCTGATCGGAGGGATGCGCCCCGACACCGCCTTCTTCGACATGTCGACCAATTCGGTGGCGATGGTGCGCAAGATCCACGCCGCTTTTGCTGAGAAAAACCTCTACATGCTCGATTCCCCAGTCAGCGGCGGCCCGGGCGGCGCCGCCAGCGGCAAGATGGCGATCTGGGTCGGCGGCGACGAGCAGATCTTCAACCGTCACAAGGCCGTGCTCGACGCGATGGGCGACCAGGCGGCCTATATCGGCCCGATCGGCGCCGGCTCGATCGCCAAGCTCGTGCACAACTGCACCAGCGCCGTCATGAACGTCGCGCTCGCCGAGGTCTTCACCATGGGGATCAAGGCCGGGGTCGACCCGGTCGATCTGTGGGAGGCTGTGCGCCAGGGTGCCACCGGGCGGGTGCGCACGTTCGACCGGCTCGGCAACAAGTTCCTGACCGGCCAACACGACCCGGCCGATTTCGCGCTGCGCCTGTTGCACAAGGATGTCGGGCTCGCGGTCGGTCTCGGGCGTGAGGTCGGGGTGCCGATGCGCCTCGCCAATTTGGCTTATGAGGAATTGACCGAAGCCATGAACCGCGGCTGGGGCACTCGCAACAGCACGGTCGGCCAGCTGCTGCAGGTCGAGCGCGCCGGCATCCCGCCGCTCGCCGCCGATCCCAAACGCGTCGCCGCGATTCTAGACGCCGACAAGCAGAAGTAAGCCCGCGTGCGGCGATCGAAATCGCGCACCGGGATCGCGCCGAATCTCAAGGAACGGAGTTCCCTTGCCGCATACCGGGTCGTGGTCCCTCAGGCGCCCGGATCGAATCCGGGGCATGATGGCCTTTGGGTTTTTGGCTGCGGCAGCGCGGCGGCGGCGACAGATCACCATGCTGAACCGCGATCAGGGCGCGGTCCGGATTTCGGCGATGTCCTGGGCGAAGATCATGTCTTCGCTGCCGACGACCGACGAGTTGGTGGGGGAAGACAGGTAGCGGGCGAAGACCCAGACGCCGTCGAGCGGGTTCGACACGATTTCGGCGACGGCGCCGTCGACCAGAACGATCTGCATGCCGGGGGTCAGCAGCCGGGTGTTGACGATCTCGCTCATTCGGCAGCCCGCACGATGCCATGGTCGGTCCCGCGCCAGGTCGCGAGATCGGCCCAGCTCTCGGCTTCCATGAATTCGGCCCAGCGGCGGTAGAGATTGCGCAGATTGTGCTCGCTCGATTTGGCTTCGGTGATGTCCATCACCGTGCCGGGAATGCGCAGCCCCTGCCATTCGTAATTCTCGACCTCGAAACCCTGCCCCTGCTCGTAGCTGTACGGATAGCGACGCGCGATCGTGCCGCGGCTTGCGGTATGGGCGTAGTTCCAGTTCTCCATGTCGTCCTGCTCGGTCATGCCGGCCGGGCCGGAATAGCGGATGTAATAGTCGCGCAGGAAATCCTTGACCTCTTGCGGCGCCGCTTTGTCGACGAAATACCAGCGCCAGACTTCGGTCTGGTGCGCGCCGCGCGGATGCCAGACCGCGATCGTCCGCGGCTGGCGCGGATGCAAGGCGGTGTTCGGAAAAAGTTCGCCGGGGCTGCCGATCACCCGGCCCCATTCGCCTTTGCGCCGGCGCCGCTGTTCTTCGCAATGGGCGAAATATTCGGAGACGACCGGCGAGTGCGCATAGGCAGGCGGGGTCGGCTGGCCCTGCGGCAAGACATAGATTCCGGTCTGGTGGCCGCGCTCGTAGAACGACACCTGCAGCCGGCGCGCCAGCTGCCGCTCCTGCATATCGCGCCGGCCGGCGCCCGAGGGGCCGATGCCGACGAGGTCGACCGAGCGGTGGCTGATGTTGTGATAGCTGTCGCCGCAGAAATTCTCGGCCGGGAACTTCCAGTTGCACGGGATCAGCCACTTTTGGATGCCGCCAAGGACTTCGACGCCGCTTTCGCCGCCCTCCCAGGTTTCCAAGGTCAGATCGAGATAGCGCGCGAAATCGCCGAGATATTCGGTGAAGGACGGCGCCGCCGGGTCCCAGGTTGCCCAGATCGCTCCCTTGTAATTGCACAGCTGCGCGACCTCGACGAGACCCCATTGCGAGCGGTCGAGCTGCGAATGATAGGCCTCGCGGAAGTACGGCACGCCGACCAATTTGCCGTCGGTGCCGTAGCTCCAGCCGTGATAGGGGCAGGTGAAGACCGGCGTGTTGCCCTCGTCATATCGGCACACCTTCATGCCGCGGTGCCGGCACGAATTCAGGAACACGTGGATTTCGCCGGCGCGGTCGCGGCACAGGATCACCCCCTCCTCGCCCATGCCGGAGACGAAGAAATCGCCGGGCTTCGGGATCTGGCTCTCGTGGCCGACAAACAGCCAGGCGCGGGCAAAGAGCCGCTCCTGCTCCTCGCGATAGATCTCTTCGTTGACGAAGATCTCGCGGCTGACCCGCCCCCTTGCCATGTCGACGAGACCGCTGCGGTAACCTTGTTCGCTTGCCGTCACGATGGCTCTCCTCGATCGGAGTTACCGTCGTCCCGGCGAAGGCCGGGACCCAGGGCCGACATGGACACGGGCTTTCGCCGGTTTGACGAGGTGAGCCAGTCGACTTCGCCTCGCTGGTGGAGCGGTTCTAACGCTTGGCACTCGTCTGCCTTCCTCTTCGTCATTCCCGCGAAAGCGGGAACCCAGCCTGCCCCTGGCTTGAACAGGGGGCGGCGGGCGCCGGGCGCCTGCCCTGGACCCCCGCCTGCGCGGGGGCGACGGTCAGGAAGCATGGGAGTCATTTGTGAGGTTAGTGCCGCTAGAAGAAAAAAGTCAGGTTCTTGGTCATCAGCACGTTCTGGTCGAGGATGATCTTGCGGCGGGCGATCTGCCAGCCGTCGCCGACGCGGCGCAGCAAATCCTCGCGCTTGCCGACGAGAATGTCGGTCTCGGTCTCGACCCGGTTGCGGTAGATCAGGAAGCGACATTTGACGGCGACCTCGGCGGCTTCGGCGATCGAGGGCAGCGCCTCGAGCAATTGCACGTTGGAGACCATGTGCGAGATGCGTGAGACCGGCTCCTCGGCCCAATGAATGCCGGTCATTATCTGCCTGACCCGCCGGTCGAGGGTTTCCTTGCCCTCGTCAAACCAGTTGATGTCATGGTCGGCGCGGGTGAATTCGCGCTCGTGCTCGCCGACCTTGACGTTGCGCCGCATCGGCATCCAATAGCGCACATCGTCGGCGACCAGCGCCAGCCAGTCTTCGTAATGCCGCTCGTCGAGGAGTTCCGCCTCATGATAGAGGAATTCCGCGATTTCCTCTTTGAGGAGGAGGCGAGCGATCTGATCCCGCCGATCCGTCATAATCATCCGATTTCTCCGTCGCCCCCGCTTAAGCGGGGGCCCAGGGCCATCTGCGGGGGCGTCGCAGCCGGGTGTCTGGCTTCCCGCTTTCGCGGGAATGACGAGTTACGAGCTACAAGGGGAAGACGGCTTTGGATCGGCTCCGGTAATCCCGGCTCTCTTACTGCGCGGCGGCGCGCTGGGCGGCGAGTTCAGCGTCCCACGGGCCGGGGAAGCGGCCGTTGCCCATCAGCTCGCGGGTGAAGACGTGCTCTTCATGCGGCCATTCAGAGCGCGGCATCTCGTAATAAACCTCGACGCCGTTGCCGTCCGGGTCGCGCAGATAGATGCCGAGCGAGATGCCATGATCGGCGATATGATCGATCGGGATCTGCTTCTCTTTGATCTGCTGATACATTTCTTTCAGATCATCGAGGCTGTCGAGGCGCCAGGCCATGTGGTTGAGGCCGACCTGGCCCTTCTGCTGCAACGGCGCGTTCGGCCCCAGCTGCATCAACGCCACCTCATGCGACTGCTCGCGGTCGGCCGACAGAAAGGCGGCCCAGCCCGGACGGTATTCGTAGGTGTGCAGGCCCAACAGATCCTCATACCATTGCTTCGAGCGCTCGGCGTCGCGCACATAGAGGTTGACATGTCCCAGATATTTCGGCTTGACGCTCATCTCTCTTCCTCCATCACAAGCTGTCGTCGTCGCGTCCGAGAAAGTCGAGGACCCGGTCCGTGACTTCCTGTTTCGGATAGATGGTGGCGAGCGCGCGCGCCCGCGTCAACGGGTCGCTGGCAAAGAAACGCTCGTACAGCACCTGGCGGCTGCCGAAAGCGCTGCCGGCGAGGTCCCAGGCGAGCCGGAACAGCTTCACCCGGTCCTTCGCCGCCATGCTGTCGGTCGCCAGGTATTGCTCGATATCGGCGGCCAGCGGCCCCTTGAAATCCGCCTCGCTCGGGGTCAGCAGAAAGCTGCTCGACCCCAGCAATTGCAGGATCTCGATCATCCGCGGATAGGCGGTCATGAACAGATTGCGCGGGCTTTCGACCATCAGCAGGTCGGGGGTCATGACGCCCCATTCGTCGAGCTTGGCGTCGGCCTCGGCGGCGCGCATGCAGGCGCGGGTCAGCTGGGTGGTCAGCATCAACTCGCCGATGCGCTCCTCGACCTGCGGCAGATGGGCATTGCCGAGAGTCTGGGTCATCAGCAGGGCGACGCCCAGCACGAATTCGCATTTGGCGAGGTTTTTTGTGGCACCCTGATGCGCCGAATGCGCCGAGGAATGGGTGATGTTGGCGGTGCTGTTGAGCCGGTCGACGTCGCCGAGCAGGAACACCCGCTCCCACGGCACCAGCACGTCGTCGAAAAAGACGATGCAATCCATCTCCTCGAAGCGCGAGCCGAGCGGATGGTCGAAATGCGAGCGCCCGAGATCGAAGCTGTCGCGGCACAGGAATCTCAGGCCCTTGGTGCCGCACGGGATGGCAAAGCTCAGCGCGAACGGGCTGTGGCCTTCGGTATGGCGCGCCATGCGCGGCGAATAGACGCCGATCTCGTCGGCGAGCGGCCCCAGGGTCGCCAGAATCCGCGCGCCGCGCACGATGATGCCGGCATCGGTTTCGCGCACCACCTGCAACGCCGTCCCCTCCTGCAGGTTGAACACGCCGGAAACGGTGCGGCTGCGCTGCAGATTGATCAGCGAATGGGTCAGGGTCAGGTCGTTTTCGCGGATGTATTCATAGTAACGGCGCATGTTCTCGCCGAATTCCGGCCGGCCCTGCGCGAAAAACTCGGCCGCACCGGCCCAGGTCGAATAGGTCACGTTCATGAAATCGGGCGAGCGGCCCATCATGCCGCAGGTGGTGCGCGCCCAGTTCAGCATCATCGCGCGGCGCTTTTCGAGGTCTTCGCGGGTGCGCGGAATGAGGAAGGACAGCCCGACCCGGTCGCCGCTCGACGGCGACACATAAGTCATCGCGTCGCGCCATTTCGGGTCGCACTGCATGTCGTAGAGCGAGGCGATGGCGCGCGCCCCGCCTTTCAGCCCCGGATGGGTGGTCACGTCGCGCACCCGCTCGCCGCCGAGCCAGACCTCCCGCTCCTGCTCGCGCAAGCCCGCGAGGTATTGCTTACCGCTCCGCGCACCCATCACGCCACTCCCAGCCGGCGGACCATCCGGGCAGACTACGACGGCACAGCGCATAAGACCAGCGCCGGCGCGCCTCATACGAGGACGCCGCGCGGGTCGACAGGATCGTGTGGCTGTTGCAGGATGCGCGGCCAAATCACCCTGGGGAAGGAAACCCGAAATGCCGGAAACGCCGACCTTTGGCCGCTACGCCGAGATCCCCTATGACCAGATGACGCCGGAGCAGCAGGAAGGCTATCGCTCGCTGATCGAGAGTCGCGGCGCGCTCGGCGGGCCGAACAAGATCCTGGTGCACAACCCCAAGCTGGCGAAGGTGGCGGGGCCGTTCGGCGCCCATTTTCGTACCGGCTATTCGCTCTGCGAGCGCGAGCGCGAGATCGCGGTGTGCATCATCAACAGCAAGTGGCACTCAGCCTATCCGACCAACGCGCATGAGCGTGCCGGCAAGACGGCCGGGCTGCCGGCCGACCAGGTCGAGGCGATCCTCTCCGGCCTGCCGACCTCGTTCTCCGACACGCGCGAGCAAATCGTCTACGAGATGGCCACCTGCCTTGCCAATTCGCGCTGGGTCGCGAAGGGGCTCTTCGATCGTGCGGTCGAGGCGCTCGGCCATGTCGGCATCACCGACGTGATCTGCCTGATGGGCCACTACACCAGCGTGTCGATGATTCTCGCCTTCTACGACGTCCCCGCCGGCGCCGCAGGCATGGCGCGCTGACCACGCCGCCGTTGTTGCAGGATATGTCGCCGATCAACCCTGAGGAAGGAAAACCCGAAATGCCCGAAACGCCGACTTTTGGCCGCTATGCCGAGATTCCGTATGACCAGATGACGCCGGAGCAGCAGGAAGGCTACCGGACGCTGATCGAGACCCGCGGCCGGCTCCCCGGCCCGAACAAGATCTATGTGCACAACCCCAAGCTGGCGAGGGTGATGGGGCCGCTGGGTGCCTATTTTCGGACCGGCTATTCGCTGAGCGAGCGCGAGCGCGAGATCGCGGTCGTCATCATCAACAGCAAGTGGCATTCAGCCTACCCGACCAACGCGCATGAGCGCGCCGGCAAGGCGGCCGGGCTGCCGGCCGACAAGGTCGAGGCGCTGCTCTCCGGCCTGCCGACCTCGTTCTCCGACAAGCGCGAGCAGGTGATCTACGAGATGGCTACCTGCCTCGCCAATTCGCGCTGGGTCTCGAAGGGCCTTTTCGACCGCGCTGTCGAGGCGCTCGGCCACGAGGGCGTCACCGACGTGATCACCCTGATGGGCTTCTACACCAGCGTGTCGATGACCCTCGCCTTCTACGACGTCCCGGCCGGCGCCGAAGGCATGGCGCGCTGAGAACCGGCATCTCATCGCCAGGCTGCCGCCGCCCGCTCCGGCGGGCAAAGCCCGCCAGCCGCATCTTCGATGGCAGCGGCGGCGGTCGCGACCGCCGCCGCAGAAGACTGGAACAGCCGCATCGCCGATCCCGCCGGGATCAATTCCAGCGGTCACGTTACCAGCGGCTTCACGTCCCGCATGAAGCAATCCATCGAGTTCGAGGAGCTGACCAAGGTTCTGGTTGCCGTGGAAGTTGATCTGGAAGGCGTCGACACCCGCCGCCTCGCGGTAGCGCAACAGATCCGCAGCGACCTCGGCAGCGGTGCCGTGCCCGATCGGTCGATCTGCACCGGGGGGCGGAACATTTCCGGTGATGGGGCCGAACTCGACCCGAAAGCTCATGCGCGTCTCCGGCGGTTGCTGACGGCCGATCCGGCCGCAGGCCTCGCGCAAAAAATCCCGGCGCTCGACGAGGTCGGCGACGGGCGTCGGCGTCGGCTGCCACACGGCGGCAAACGCCGCGGCTCGTCGCAGCGCCGCGTCGCTCGACCCCCCGACCCAGATCGGGGGGTGGGGCTGCTGCAGCGGCTTGGGGCTGACATGCATTGCGGAGAACGTAAAGAACCTGCCGGCAAATGATACCTCGCCCGGCGCCCAGCAGGCCTGCCAGATCCGAAGATATTCCCTGGTGCGCGCGCCGCGCTCATGGAAGGGCACCCCGAGGGCGTTGAACTCGGGCTCGTTCCACCCTGCCCCGATACCCGCAATCAGCCGACCGCCCGACATCCGGTCGATCGTCGCCAACGCTTTGGCGGTGGCGATCGGGTTGCGGTACGGCACGATCAGCACCGACACCCCGAGACCGATGCGGGTCGTGTTCGCAGCGATGAACGACAGCGCAACAAACGGGTCGTAGGTATTGGTCCAGGGGGCCGATCTCGGCGACCCATCGACGATGATGTGGTCGTTGACGAATACGGCGTCGAAATCCAACGCCTCCGCCTTCGCCGCCGCCGCGATGATGCCCTCGGGCGTCGCTTCGAATCCGAGGTAATCGGCGTTGGGGCAGCGGCATGAAAACCGAACGGTCATGGTCCCTCCTGGCGGCTGTGTCCCGGCTCCGAACAAACTGCTGACGGTCCCGGCCGCCTCGCGCCCGACGCCGGGCTGGCGAGGCTGATCCGAGGCCTTCCGCTATGCCGCCCGAGGCGTCAGCCCGGCGGCGCTGAGGCGCCGTTTCGCCTCGGCGTAGAGATCGGACGGCAGCGGCCCCTTGGCCAGCGCGTCGAGGTTGGCGTGCAGGTGTGCCGGGTTCACCGTGCCGACGATGGTCGTGTGCATATTCGGGTGGCTGAAGGTGAAGCGCAGAACGAACTCCACCGCGCTGATCCCGCCGCGCAGCTCGTCGAGGCGGGCCTGCTGCCAGCGGTCCCATTGGAGGCCCGTCTGTTTTCCCTCCGCCGGCGCACCCTTGGCGGCGCCGCCGCGGATGACGATTCCCGCCCCCGCCTGCGCAGCTTCGGAGATTGCCGTCTCGTGCTCGCGTTCGACCGCCGAATAGGGAATTTGAAAGACGTCAAACACTCCCATCGCGATGTGATCCCGCAGATGCGGCAGAGTTCCGGACATGCCGATGAACCTCACCTTGCCAGCCGCCTTTAATTCGAGCAACGCTTCAACCGCGCCGTTTTCTTCGAGCGTCTGCCGCGAGGGAGAACTGTGAAACTGCACCACATCCAGATGATCCGTCTTCATGCGGACGAGGCTCTGCTCGATCCCGGCGACAATATTCTCCCGGGTGAACAAATGCACGTTGCGCTGGCCTCGCGGCATTGGCGGAGCGCCGACCAGGCAGCCGCATTTGCTGGCCAGATAATAGGTTTCGCGGCGATGCGAGATGTAGCGTCCGATGCGTTCCTCGCTCAGCCCATAATCGATCGACGTGTCGATATAGTTGATCCCGGAATCGAGCACCGCATTGAGAATGGTCTCGGCCTGAGCCTCGCTGGTGTCGCGGGCACGCGGCGCACCGCGCAACTCCATCGCGCCATAGCCCAGCATCGTCACCGGCAAGCCCGTCCGGCCGAGCTCGCGCCTGGGTAGGTCAACCATGTCAGTCTCCGATCCTCTGTGCGGCGCCATGCCGAACGTCGATTTCGATGATAGCGTACCCGGCAGGGCGGCGTTGTGCTGAAGGAGTTGCGGGACAGCGGCGGGAGCCCGACAATCGATCGGTTGTCTCGGAGGTCCGCCGATGAAGGTTCACCCGTTTGGCAATCTCGCACCGGTGTCGACACTGACCTTGGGCGGCGGCGGGCTCGGGATGTTGTGGGGCCCGACGACATTCGACGAGTGCGTCGCCACCGTGCACGCCGCCGCCGCTGCCGGCATCAACCTCATCGACCTCGCGCCGCGCTATGGCGACGGCAAGGCCGAGGAGGTGGTCGGCGCGGCCTTTGGCGGCCGCCTCCCGGCCGGCGTCCGCGTGACCAGCAAGTGCAATCTCGGAGAACCGCCGCCGGACCAGATCGAAGGGATGCTGCGGCAGTCGATCGAGACAAGCCTGCAACGGCTCCGGCTCACGCGCCTGGACCTCTTCTTCCTGCATTCCAACATCGTGCCGGATGCCGGCCATGTCGCGCGACGGCCCGATGCCGCGGCCCGGATGACCCTCTACGGCACCTTCGTCGACCATGTCCGGCCGGTATTCGAGCGTTTCGTCGCGGAGGGTCTGATCGGGGCCTGGGGCCTGACGGGGATCGGCCAGCCGGATACGATCATCAGGCTGCTCGGCGAGCGGCCCGCCCCGGCGGCCGTGCAATGCATCGCCAACCTGCTCGAACTCGCCGGGAGGGCTCAAATTCTTCGATGGCCCGGCCAAACCCCGGCAAGTCATGGCGGCCGCCGGCGCGAACCAGGTGGGGGTGATGGGCATCCGGGCGGCGCAGGCCGGCGCGCTGACGAGCGCAATCGACCGGCCGTTGCCGAATGACCATCCGGAGATGCGGGATTATGCCCGCGCCGCCGGTTTTCGCCGGCTCGCTGCCGAACTTGGCACCAATCCCGCGATCCTCGCGCATCGCTACGCGCTGTCGCTCGAGATCGACACGCTCGTTCTCGGCGTGAAGAACCGGCAGGAGCTGGCGGAGTGCGTCGCGGCCGCGGAGGCGGGCGCGTTGCCGCCCGAGCTGATGGCGCGGGTCGACCGATCGATCGACGGCGGCTCGAACTGACCGCATCTTCCGGCGCTCGCTGTTGGGCGCTCGCGCCGGATCGGCCTGATCGCCAGCGGGAAAACCGCGGGTTCTCTCCCATTCTTCAGCCAGGCAGCGGACCGGCGGGATGCCGGCTTGCCGAGTAATCCTTATCAGGCCGGCACGCCCTCAGATGCCGGCCTGGGTGACAAATTTCGTGTTCAGATAGGCTTCCAGCGCCTCGGTGCCGCCCTCCGAGCCATAGCCGGAATCCTTGACCCCGCCGAACGGCACCTCGGGCAAAGCGAGGCCGTGATGGTTGATCGAGATCATGCCGGTCTCGACCGCGGCGGCGACTGCCTGCGCGGTTTTCGCCGAGCGGGTATAGGCATAGGCGGCGAGCCCGTAAGGCAGCCGGTTCGCCTCGGCGACGACATCGTCGAAGCTCTGGAACGGCGCGATCACGGCGACCGGACCGAACGGCTCCTCGGTCATGATCCGCGCGTCCGTCGGCACGTCGGTCAGCACCGTCGGCTCGAAGAAATTGCCCTTGTTGCCGATGCGGTGGCCGCCGGTCTTGAGGCTGGCACCCTTCTGTACCGCGTCGCCGATAAAGGCCTCCATCGCAGCGATGCGGCGCGGGTTGGCCATCGGCCCCATCTGGGTGCCGCTTTCCATGCCGTCGCCGATCCGTGCGGCCTTGACCGCCTCGGTGAATTGCCCGACGAACCGATCGTACACATTTTGCTGCACCAGGCAGCCGGGTCGGCGACACGCAGACCTGGCCGGCATTGCGCAACTTGTTGGTCGACAGCAATCGACTGGCGAGATCGACATCGGCATCGTCGAAGACGATCGACGGCGCGTGGCCGCCCAGCTCCATCGTCACCCGTTTCATATGCGCGCCGGCGATCGCGGCCAGCTGCTTGCCGACCGCGGTCGAGCCGGTGAACGAGATCTTGCGGATGATCGGATGCGGGATCAGGTATTCGGATATCTCCGACGGCACGCCGTATACGAGGTTGATGACCCCGGCCGGCACGCCGGCATCGGCAAAGCAGCGGATCAGCTCGGCCGGCGAGGCCGGGGTCTCCTCCGGTGCCTTCACGATGATCGAGCAGCCGGCAGCCAGCGCGCAGGACAATTTGCGCACGACCTGGTTGATCGGGAAGTTCCACGGGGTGAACGCGGCGACCGGCCCGACCGGCTCCTTGACGACGAGCTGGTAGACCCCTTCGGCCCGCGCCGGGATCACGCGGCCGTAGGTGCGGCGCGCTTCCTCGGCGAACCAATCGATAACGTCGGCGCCGGCCAGGGTCTCGCCCCTGGCTTCAGCGACCGGCTTGCCCTGTTCGAGGGTCAGCAGCGGCGCGATCGCGTCGGCCCGCTCGCGCAGCAGATTGGCCGCCTTGCGCATGGTTTTCGAGCGCTCGAAGGCCGCGACCTTGCGCCACGCGCGAAAGCCTTTGTCGGCGGCTTCGAGCGCCCGGTCGAGATCGCTGGTGTCGGCATGGGCGACGGTGCCGATATTCTCGCCGGTCGCGGGGTTTACGACCGGGATCGTGCGCCCGGCGGCGGCCTTCGTCCAGTGCCCGTCGATGAACAGCAAAACGTCGGAGTACATGGGGGTTTCCTCAAAGCCGGATTAAAGCACCAGGTGCGAGACGTGCCTGGCGACGGTGTAGCACTCGAGCCCTTCGGTCCCGCCTTCGCGGCCGTAGCCGCTGTCCTTGACGCCGCCGAACGGGGTCTCGGCGAACGAGGCGGTCAGGTGGTTGATCGACAGATTGCCGACCTCGACCCGCTCGGCCAGCTGGTCGACAATGCGCGCCGACCGGGTGAAGGCGTAGGCGGCCAGGCCGAAAGGCAGCGAATTGGCCTTCTCGATCGCCTCGTCGACGCTGCTGACCGGGGCCAGCAGCGCGAGCGGACCGAACGGCTCCTCGCGCATCGCCCGCGCGTCATCCGGTACATCGGCGAGCACGGTCAATTCATGGAAATAGCCGCGATTGCCGATCCTGCCACCCCCCGCGACAATCCGCGCGCCCTTTGCCGTCGCGTCGGCGATCAGCGTTTCCATCGCCGCGAGCCGGCGGTCATTGGCGAGCGGACCCATCTGGGTTTCCGGGTCGAGCCCGTCGCCGATCCTGATCTGGCGGGCGCGCTCGCCGAACGCGGTCGTGAAGCGGTGGTAGATTGCCTCCTGCACGAAGAAGCGGGTCGGCGAGATGCAGACCTGGCCGGAATTGCGCGACTTGCCGAGCGCCGAGGTCGCGCCGGCGCTTTCCGGATCGGCGTCGTCGCAGACGATGACCGGGGCGTGGCCGCCCAATTCCATGATCGCCGGCTTCATGTATCGGCCGGCCATCGCCGCCAGATGCTTGCCGACCGGGATCGAGCCGGTGAAGGTGACAAGCCGCACGCTCGGTTGCGGGATCAGGTATTCCGATATCGCCGATGGCGTCCCGAACACCAGGTTCAACACCCCGGGCGGCAATCCGGCATCGGCGAAGGCGCGGACCAGACCCACCGCGCCGGCCGGCGTTTCCTCCGACGCCTTGAGGATAATGGCGCAACCCGAAGACAGCGCGCCGGCGACCTTGCGGGCCGGCGAGCTCATCGGGAAATTCCACGGCGAGAAGGCCGCGACGACGCCGATCGGCTGACGCAACACCGTATTGCGCATTCCCAGCTCGCTCGGGATCACCCGCCCGTAAATGCGGCGGCCCTCGGTCGCATCCCAATCGATGATGTCGCAGCCGCGCAGGATCTCGAGGCGCGCCTGCGCGATCGGCTTGCCCTGCTCGAGCGTCATCGCCGCCGCGTCCTCCTCGACCCGCTCGCGGCAGATCTGCGCGGCGCGCTGAATGATCTCGGCGCGCTTCATCGGCGAGGTGGCCCGCCAAACGCGAAACCCTGCCTCGGCCGCGGCCAGCGCGTCGTCGAGATCGCCAGGCGTCGCATGCGGGACAGTGCCGAGGATGCTTTCGTCGGCCGGGTTCAACACCGGCGCTCCATCGCGGCTTCGCCACTCGCCTGCGATGTAAAGCTGCAGCTCAGGATATGCGGGCATGGCACTCTCCGAATCCGCTTGCCGAGGCGTTCCCCGGCACCAACGACCTAGCACGCCGATCCGGTCGATCGCAATATCTATGTGGATATAACGAGGGCGGCCCAGCCGCGGCCCGGGCATATCGCCGGCTGCAGCCTAGCGGTCAGCCGTGTTCATTAGCGCGCTCCGGCTTCAGATCGACCAGCGGCGTGCCGTCGAGGCAGTCGAGCCCGCGCACCTGCAACTTCGTGCCGTCGATTCCCACCAGCTCGACGATCGACGAGGCGATCGGGTTTGGCCGCACCGGCGAGCGCAGCGCGAAGGTTCCGGTGGTTTCCTTGCCGAACGGCGTCTGCAAGACAAGGTCGCGCCGCGCGCGGTGCATCCAATAGAGAACCTGAACGCGCCGGTAACGCGCCAGATCGGTGAGCCCCGCCCGCCAGCGCTCGTCGACGACGATCGTGCAGATCGGCCCGTCGAGACTGCCGCGCTTCGGGCACTCGCGGCGCGTACGCCACGGCGTGCGGATCGTGCCGATGAAAAAGACGCCGGCATCGGTTTGCGGCGGCGGCACGACCGCCACCTCGCCCGGACGGAGCTCGCTTTCGACTTCGGACAGCTTCTCGTTCATCGGCGCAGATTGACAGGTGCCGCTGCATCACGTCCAGAGGGGGCGGGCGGCGCGGCTCGATCACGCTCCCGCCGACGCATCGTCAAGGATCCGCACAATGTGGCGGGCTTCGCGGCCGGTTGCGTCGGCGATCTGGTGGCGGCAGCTGGTGCCGCAGGCGGCGAGCAGCGTGTCGGGAGGCGCCGCGCGCATCTTCGGCAGGACGCCAAGCTCGCCGATCTTCAGCGACATCTCGTGATGCTCGGCCTCGTAGCCGAATGAGCCGGCCATGCCGCAGCAAGTCGAATTCGAAGGTTTCGACGGCGAGGCCGGGGATCAGCTGCAATGCCTTCGCGGCAGCACCTGCGGTCGCGAAGGCCTTTTGGTGGCAATGGCCGTGCAGCAATGCAGTCCGGCCGGGCATTGGCGCCAGGGCCAGCTGAAACCTGCCGGCCGCGCGCTCGGTGTCGACGAATTCTTCGAACAGCTGAGCCCGTGCCGCCAGCGCCTCGGCCGCCGCGCCGGGCAACAGCGCCGGAAACTCGTCGCGCAGGGTCAGCAGGCAGGAGGGTTCGAGGCCGACGATCGGGATGCCGGCAGCAACATGCGGCGCCAGCGCGTCGATCATGCGCTGCGCCTCATGCCGCGCTTCATCGACCAGGCCCGCGGCGAGAAAGGTCCGGCCGCAGCACAACGGCCGGCCGCGCGGAGGATCGGGCATGACGATGCGATAGCCGGCACGGGTCAGCACGCGCTCGGCCGCGCGCGCGTTGTCGGGCTCGAAATAGCGGTTGAAGGTATCGACCAGCAGGACGACCTCGGGCCCGGTCCCCGACGATGACCGGCGATAGGGGCGTGGGGACCATTCCGGCAGTTTGCGGGCGGCGGTGAGCCCGAACAGCCGCTCGCCGAGCCTCGCCAGGAACGGCACCCGATTGCGCAGATTGATGAGCGGCGCCATTCGCGCGGCATAGGGTGCGTAGCGCGGCAGCCAGGCGATCAGCCGGTCGCGCGCCCCGAGCCCGTGCCGCTTGCGGTAGTGGTGCAGGAACTCGATCTTCATCCGCGCCATGTCGACGCCGGTCGGGCATTCGCGCCGGCAGCCCTTGCACGAGATGCAGAGATCCATCGTCTCGCGCATGTCTTCCGAGACCAGCGCGTCGGGCCCGAGCTGGCCCGACAAGGCCAGCCGCAACGTATTGGCGCGGCCGCGGGTCAGATGCTGCTCGTCGCCGGTGGCGCGAAACGACGGGCACATCACGGCGGCGTCGCGGGCGCGGCAAGCGCCGTTGTTGTTGCACATCTCGGCCGCACCGGCGAAGCCGCCCCATGGCGACCAGTCGAGCGCGGTGGCGATCGGCAGCGGCTGATAGCCGGGCTTGAAGCGGAACAGGCTGCGGTCGTCCATCCTCGGCGGCCGGACGATCTTGCCGGGGTTGAACAGGCCGTGCGGGTCGAAGGCGTCCTTGACCTCCTCGAAGGCCCGCACCAGACGCGAGCCGAACATCGCTTCGTGGAATTCGGAGCGCACCAGCCCGTCGCCGTGCTCGCCCGAATGCGAGCCCTTGTATTCGCGGACCATAGCGAAGGCTTCCTCGGCGATCGCCCGCATCTTTTTGACCTCCAGCTCCTGCTTGAGGTTCAGCACCGGGCGGACATGCAGGCAGCCGACCGAGGCGTGCGCGTACCAGGTGCCGTAGGTGCCGTGCTTCTCGAAGATGCGGGTCAGCCGCTCGGTATAGTCGGCGAGGTCTTCGAGACGGACCGCGCAATCTTCGAGAAACGAGATCGGCTTGCCGTCGCCTTTCATCGACATCATGATGTTGAGGCCCTGCGCGCGGACGTCCAAGACCGCCGCCTGAAACGCCGGGTCGATCGCGTCGACCACTCCGCCGGGGAAGCCGAGATCGCCCATCAGCCCGTGCAGCGCGTCGAGCCGCCGCAGGTTTTCCGCGGGGTCGTCGCCGGCAAATTCGGTCAGCAGGATTGCCGCCGGCTCGCCCTGGACGAAGCGATCGACGACAGCGCGGAACATCGGGATGTCGCGCGACAAATCGATCATCGTGCGATCGACCAGCTCGACCGCGCTGGGGCCGAGCTCGACGATCTTTCGCGTCGCCGCCATCGCGCTGTAGAAGCTCGGGAAATGGCAGATGCCGAGCACCCGGTGCGCAGGGATCGGCTGCAATTCGAGCTCGATTTCGTTGAAAAAGGCGAGGGTGCCCTCGGAGCCGACCAGGAGGCGCGCCATGTTGTGGCCGCCATGGGAGCCGTCGCCGTCGATCGAATCGATGTTGTAGCCGCCGACCCGCCGCAAGACCTGCGGAAAGCGCCGCTCGATCTCGTCGGCCTCGCGCCGGTGCAGCGCGCGCATCTGCCGGACGAGGCCGCGATAGCGCTCGGGTGCGGCGCCGTCGTCGAAATTACCCGGGACTTCGCCGAACCATGCGGTGGTGCCGTCGGCGAGCAGCGCATCGACGCCGCGCACATTGTGCACCATGTTGCCGTAGCGCAGGGAGCGCGAGCCGCAGCTGTTGTTGGCGGTCATCCCGCCCAAGGTCGCCCGGCTCGCCGTCGACGGGTCGACCGGGAAGAACAGGCGGTCCTTGCGCAGCAGGCGGTTGAGCCGGTCGAGGACGACCCCCGGCTCGACCCGCGCCCGGCGCTTTTCGACATCGACCGAGACGACCCGGTCCATATGCCTGCTGCAATCGATGACGAGGGCGCGGGCTACGGTCTGCCCGCATTGCGAGGTGCCAGCGCCGCGCGGCAATACCGGCACCCCCTCCTCTCGCGCGATCGCGATCGCCGCCGCCGCATCCTCGCGGCCCGTCGGCACGACCACCCCCAGCGGCTCGATCTGATAGATCGACGCATCGGTGCTGTAGCGCCCGCGGCTGAACGCGTCGAACAGGATCTCGCCGCGGATCGCGCGGCGCAGCCGGGTTTCGAGATCCGGTGCAGGATGATTGTCGAGAGGCATGTGCTTTCCCGGAGCGGAAGCGCCGCTGCCTGTGATGGAGGTCAGGAGGACATGCCGTCAATCGCTTTCGACACCAAGCGGATCAGCAACGCACCCGATGCCATGGCGCCGGACGGGTCGGAGGTGCGGGCGCTGTGCGGCCTGCCGCGCGCCAGTCTCGCCGTTTTTTCGCTGCCGCCGAACGCCGTCGCGAAGGCCGTCGCCCATCATACCGTCGATGAGATCTGGTATGTCGTCGCCGGAGAGGGGCGTCTGTGGCGCAAGCTCGGCGAGCAGGAGGAAACCGTCGACCTCGGCCCCGGCGTGTCGATCACGATACCCGTCGGCACGCAGTTTCAGTTTCGTTGCGAGGGTGTCGAAACCCTCACCATCATCGGCGCGACCATACCGCCCTGGCCCGGCGACGGCGAGGCCTATGCGGTATCGGGACGATGGCCACCGACGGTATGAGCGGGCGTGCCCGGCCCGCTTTTCGCCTGCTCCCGGCTCAGCGGCCGACGGCGTAGCCCTGCATGCCGCGCGGATTGGCGGCGGCCTTGACGAGCATGCCTTCGGCGGTCTGCTCGCGGCCGCAGGCGGAGAGGCGGCCTTCGGACCACGACCCGCTGATCCCGAGGCGATGGCCGCGCCCGGCGAGCGCCGCCCGCGCCGCCGCCGGAAAACGGTCCTCGATGGCGACAAAGCCCGGATGCGCGGCGCGCGGATAGAACGAGCTCGGCATGTGCTCGGTGTGAAAGGCCGGACAGTCGATCGCCTCCTGCAAATTCATGCCGTGGTGGATGTGGTGCAGCAGCAGCAGGACCGACCATTGGTCCTGCTGGTCGCCGCCCGGCGTGCCGAAGGCGAGACAGGGTTGGCCGTCGCGGAATGCCATTGACGGGGACAGGGTGCTGCGCGGTCGTTTGCCGGGTGCGAGGCTCGCCGGCAGCCCCTCTTCGAGCCAGAACATCTGCATGCGCGTGCCGAGGCAAAAGCCGAGCTCCGGGATAACCGGCGAGCTTTGCAGCCAGCCGCCGGACGGTGTCGCCGAGACCATGTTGCCCCAGCGGTCGACGACATCGACATGGCAGGTGTCGCCGGCGACGACGCCGGCCCGCGCGACCGTGGGCTCGCCGAGCCCGGCCCCGGCGGCCTCCATGTCGCGCCCGCCGTCGAGCACGCGCGGGATGCGGCCGTCGGGGCAGCCCGGGCGCAGCTCCAGCGAGGCGTGCTCGCCGACGAGCTTGCGCCGGGCGTCGTTGTAGGCGCTGCCGAGCAGGGTGCGCATCGGCACCTCGACAAAGCCGGGATCGCCGTACCAGGCCTCGCGATCGGCAAAAGCGAGCTTCAGGCATTCGACCACGAGATGCACGAACTCCGGCCCGAGCGGATCGAGATCGTCGATGTCGAAGCCTTGCAGCAATGCCAAGGTCTGCAGCAGCGCCGGTCCCTGGCTCCACGGCCCGCCCTTGGCGACCGTCCAGCCGTGGTAATCGAAGGTCGAGGGCGCCTCGACCGGCGCCTCCCAGCGCGCCAGATCATCGCCGGACAACAGCCCGTGATGGCGCCGGCCCGAGGCGTCGAGCACCAGTTCGCGGCGGCAGAATTTGTCGATCGCTTCGGCGACAAAGCCGCGGTACCAGGCGGCGCCGGCGCGCTCGATCTGGCGTTCGCGGCTGCCGCCGCCGGCCTCAGCGAGGATGCGGCGCCAGGTCGCGGCCAAGGCCGGATTGCGGAACAGCCGCCCCGGCAGCGGCGGAGCACCGCGCGGCAGGTAGATCGCGGCGGAACTCGGCCATTCGCGCCGGAACAGCTCGGCGACGGCCGCTATCGTCTCGGTGATGCGGCCGACGACCGGATAGCCGCCCTCGGCATAGGCGATGGCCGGGGCCAGGATCTCGCCGAGCGGCATCGTCCCCCAGTCGCGCAGCAGCCGCATCCAGGCGCCGAAGACACCCGGAACCGTGGCGGCAAGGAGGCCGTTGCCCGGGACCAGATCGAGACCGAGCCCCTGAAAGCGGCCGATCGTCGCGGCCGCCGGCGCCACCCCTTGGCCGCAGATCATGTCGCAGCGCCGGTTCGCCTCGCTCCACGCCAAGATCGGCGCGTCGCCCAGGGGCCCGTTCAAATGCGGCTCGACGACCTGCAGGGCGAACCCCGCTGCGGCGGCTGCGTCAAAGGCGTTGCCGCCCTTTTCGAGCATGCTCATGCCAACCGCGGAGGCGAGCCAATGCGTCGAAGCGACGGCGCCGAAGGTGCCGCGGATTTCGGGCCGGGTGGTAAAGGCCGCCATCGCTTCCTCCGCCTGTCGTCAGAGTTTGCCTTCCCCGAGGTTAGACGACGCCGCTTGGCAAGGGAACGGCCGGCCCATCGCAATCGGCGGCGAGCGCGCCTATCTCTCGCGTGCCGGACGCCCATTTGGACGCGCCGCTCGGACATGTCGTGCCCATGGATACCGACCTCGCTCTGACCGCACCAACCCCGGCGCCGACCACCAGCGGGGAAGAGTTCTTCCGCATCGAGGGTGCCTATGCCGGCTTGGGGGCGCCGATACCGGGCGGCGAGGTGGCGCGTTGGCTTCTTGTCGACGGCCCGCAGATCGACAGCGAGGTCGAGCTGTTCGACGAGCTGTGCTGGCGCCTGCTCGGCGACAATGTGCCGCTGTGGCGCGCCAGTCTCTACTTCGGCACATTGCATCCGCAGATTCGCGGCGTTGGTGTGCGCTGGTGGCGCGAGCGCAAGGTGATCGAGGACTACCGCATTCTGCACGGCTCGGAGGCGACCGACGAGTACCGGCTGAGCCCGATCCGCGCCACGATCGAACGCGGGACCCCGTTCCGCCGCCGCCTCGACCGTGACGCTGTCGAATACCCGCTGCTCGAGAAAATTCGGAAAGCCGGCGGCACCGATTATCTCGCGCTGGCGCTGAACCGCACCTTCCGGCGGTTTCCGGTGGTGACCTGGACGACCGACCGGCCCGGCGGGTTCAGCGATTCCGACATCGCCAAGCTCGAAGACATCAACCCGGCGCTGGCCGCGATCGCCGAGACGCGCGCCGTGCGCCGGATCAGCGCCAATCTGCTCGATACCTATCTCGGACCGCAGGCCGGGCGGCGCATCCTTGCCGGGCAGATCCTGCGGGCGCAGGGCGAGCGGCTGCGGGCGGTTATCATGATGACCGATATGCGCAACTTCACCGGGCTGTCCGACCGGTTGCCGGGCGATGCGGTCATCGAGCTGCTCGACGATTATTTCGACGCGATCGTATCGCCGATCCAGGAGAACAAGGGCGAGATCCTGAAATTCATGGGCGACGGGGTGCTGGCGATCTTCCCGGCCGACGACGACGAGGATTTCGCGCCGTCGAGCTTGCGCGCCCTCGAAGCGGCGACCCAAGGCCTCGACCGTCTCGCGGAGATCAACCGGGAGCGCCGGGAAAGCGAGCGCAGCGAGATGCGCACCGGTATCGGGCTGCATCTCGGCGAGGTCATCTACGGCAATGTCGGCGCCGCCGACCGGCTCGACTTCACCGTGATCGGGCCGGCGGTCAATCTCGCCTCGCGCATCGAAGGCCTGACGAAGCGGCTGCTGCGCCCGCTCCTGACCTCCTCCGCCTTTGCCGAGATCTGCCCGCAGCCGCTCGTCTCGCTCGGCTTTCACCCGGTCCGCGGCCTCTCCCAAGCCGAAGAAGTGTTCGGCCTGCCGGATTGAGCGGGCGACTTATCGGTCGCGGTCGAGGATCTCGACGATCCCGGCGGCCGGGTCGACGCGCAATTCGTCGCCGGTGCGGAAGAGTTGGGTCACGTCGCCGTCCTCAAAGCGGTCGACCAGCGCGACATTGCCGAACGCGGCCCCTTGCGCCAGGATCGGGTTGACCCGGTTGAAGATCAGCGCCCGCGGCACGATCGTGCGCGCCGCCATCTCGTGCAGCATCCAGGCGGTGGCGACGCCGCCCTTGGCGGTGTCGAGGACCAGGATGCGATCGACATAGCTCTGGCCGGCGAGCTTGTGGCTCGGGCGCGAAAAGACCCCTTTGGCACGGTCGAGATCGTAGCGCGCGCTGAAATTGTCGGCGGCGACGAGCGCCGTGCCGACAACCGCGGGGCCGATGCCCTTGTGGCAGCGCAGCAGGATCGTCATCGCGGCACCCTGCCGGCGACCGCCGAGCCGGCGCCGCCGGCGCCCCCAATCGCGGCGGGGTCTTCAGGGTTCATCAGGCCGATGACCGCGGCAATCAGAATGACCATCATCGGGTCGGTGATGTCGGCTTTCCCGCCCGCCAGCCAGGTCTGCGCCCAGCCGGTGACGAAGAGCATGCCGGCGACGAGGACGGCGGACGAGGTGAACCGCAACCCGGTTTCGACAAGAAGCCAGATCGCGCTGCCGTAGAGGAAGGATTTCCGCAGGAACGACACGACATCATGATCCGAGCCCCGCATGAAGCTCCGGAACGGAATCCAGCCGAAATGACCGGCTGCGGCGCGCAACTGGAATGGCTCGAGCTGCTGATCGATCAGGATGGCGCAGAGAAGGAGAACTGCGGCGGCGGCACGAAAGCGGCCGCCGCGCGAAACCAGCAGGCCGGCGAAGGCGATGCCCGCCCCGGCGATATCGACGATGCGGGGCGCTGTCCGGGCGATAGCCGCCGCGGCGACGATCGCCACACCGGCGAAAAGCGGAAACAGCAGCCGAAATCTCCTTTTGTCGAAGACGGCTTCGACGAGCATGCCGACGGTCAGCCACATGGCCGACGCGTCGAGCAGACCGTAAGCCGTCGAGGCCAGTCCGACCGGCGGCGGGGTGAGCCAGGATCGATGCAGGTCGAGGGCCGACCCGCCGGGGAAGAGCCGATAGCCCAGCCAGGCAGCAAGGAGGAGCCCCGGAATGCGGCGCGCCGAGATTTCGTGCAGCCGCGGCGTTCGCGAACTGCCGTCGGCGAGGCATGCCGCGCCGGCGCCAAAGGCCGTGCCGATCAGGTTCGAGTACAGGTCGATCGCCGCGGTCGTTCGTCCGGCGTCGTAATATTGAGCGAGCTCCACGCCGAGGCTGAGCAAACCCCCGGCAAGCGTCGCCACCGAAAATCGGCGCCAGAAGCCGAAATTCCCGACGATGGCGAGGACCGCAAAAAACCCGAACGGCATATAAAGCAGGATGTTCGACAGGAAATCGCCGCGGCCGTGCCATTCTGCCCAGCTTGCCGACAGCCGGTGCACCGGACCCGAATTCCCGGCCGGCTGGCGGAACGCGAAGGGGTAGAGACAGACGTAGAGGATCACGGCGATGACGAGCGCCGTGATGATCGCGAAGTTCCTGTTGAAGCACGACCGGCGCATGCCGCGCATCGTGCCCCGGATCGAGCGTTCTTTCAATTTGGCAAGCGGTCCCCGACACGCCCTTGTCGGCTTTCTTTACAGGGTTGGGCGGCGCGAGACCAAAGCTCGAAAGCACGGGAGAGCAGGAGGCGGCAGATCCGGCCGCAACCCGCCCGCGGCTGCGAGGAGGCCTGCGCGCGCTTGGAATTTGTCGTTAAATTTTACAGGCTGCGAGGGGCTCGAACTTAGAAAATCCATCGTCTTATCGTCCGGGGCGGATGGAGTTGGGCATCCGGAATGTCGGTAGATTTTACATCCCTCTATGCGGACAACGAAAGCCCGCAGAAACTATCAAGGTTAACAATGCATCATGGTTGTGGTACATTGCTTGCATACCCATAGCTGCACGACGGTCTTGCCGAACCGGGATCGTTGCCCCGGCGTTCCGAGAAGAAGAGCGCGGGCGCATGCAGGCGAACAATTGACGGCGGGTCGATGTCGCTGCGCGGAGAGAACATTGCTGACGGCTGTAGCGCCGTGCTCGCGCCGAACAATGGTGGGCGCCACCGGCTTTTGACCGAGTGGAACAACACGGCGGCCGATTACCCGCGCGACCGCTGCATCGATCAGATATTCGCGGAACAGGCCGGGAAGACCCCTGACGCGACGGCGGTGATCCAGGGTGATCGCCGGCTGACCTACCGCGAGCTCGACCGCCGCGGAAACCAGGTGGCACACCACCTGCGGACGCTCGGGGTGGGTCCGGAGATGGTGGTGGGGCTGAGCATCCGGCGCTCGCTCGACATGATCGTGGCGCTGATCGGTATTGTGAAAGCCGGCGGCGCCTATCTGCCGCTGGATCCGAGGTATCCGGCCGAGCGGCTGGCGTACATGCTTCGAGACTCACGGGTGTCGCTGGTGCTGGCCTCGGCCGCGACGGCGTCGTCCTTCGCCGAGCACGGCGTCGGTCTGGTGCAGCTGGATGCGGATCGGGCAGCGATCGCGCAACAGCCGGTGAGCGCTCCGGAAAGCCGGGCCGCCGCCGACAATCTCGTCTATCTGATGTACACCTCCGGCACCACCGGGACGCCTAAGGGCATTGCTGTCGTGCATTACAATGTCAGCCGCCTTGTCAAGGGTGCCAACTACGTCGACATTCAGCCGAGCGATGTTTTCCTCCAGCTCGCGCCGCTGTCCTTTGATGCCGCTACGTTCGAGATTTGGGGCGCCCTGCTGAACGGCGCAAAACTGGTCCTGTATCCCGACGGTCTTCTTGATTTTACGATATTAAAGCGGATCATTCAAGATAACGGGGTCAGCATACTATGGTTGACCGCGGGACTGTTCCACCAGATCGTCGATCAATGTCTGCCAATTCTGGCGCCTATCAGTCAACTGCTGGCCGGCGGCGATGCCCTTTCGGCGCCGCATGTGAAGCTGGCGATCGAACGGCTCGACGGGTGCCAGGTGATCAACGGCTATGGTCCGACCGAATGCACGACCTTCAGCGTGTGCTGCCGCGTTGCCGGCGCCGCTTCGATCGGCCCGAGCGTGCCGATCGGCCGGCCCGTCTCGAATGCGCAGGCCTATGTTCTCGACCCGGAGCTCGATCCGGTGCCCGCGGGCGCGCCCGGTGAGCTCTATATCGGCGGCGATGGGCTGGCGCGCGGCTACTTCGATCGTCCCGGCCTGACGTCGGAGCGCTTTGTCGCCAATCCGTTTGGGCCGCCCGGAAGCCGGTTGTACCGCACCGGAGACCTCGTTCGTTATTCGGCGGATGGCAATCTGGAATATCTCGGGCGGCTCGACCGGCAGCTGAAGGTGCACGGCTTCCGGATCGAGCCCGCGGAAATCGAGGCGGCGCTGCTGTCGCATCCCGACATCCGCCAGGCGGTCGTCGTGGCCCAGCCGGAGCCGGCCGGCGACAAACGGCTGATCGCCTATGTGGTGGGCGACAGCGGCCTGGTGCCGGAAGAAGACCGGTTGCGGGCATATTTGCGGGTGCGCTTACCGGGATATATGGTGCCGGCGGCCTTCGTGGCGCTGGACGAGCTGCCGCTGACGCCGAACGGCAAGGTCGACCGCGCGGCGCTGCCGCCGCCGCAATGGCGTCCGGCCCGGCTCCGCAGGCCCGGAATGCCGCGAACGCCGATCGAAAGAGCGGTGGCGGAGATTTGGTCCGAGGCGTTGCAGCTCGACTCGATCCGCGTCGCCGACACGTTCTTCGAGCTCGGCGGCACCGGTCCGGCGCTGGCCGAGGTGCTGAAGAGTATTGGCGAGCGCTTCGGGATAGTGCTGGACGGCTGTGCTTCGAGCCGGGACGTGACCGTCTCCGTGCTGGTCAATCTCGTCAGACGCAAGACGTCAAACGGTATAGACCGGGAGGTCGGGTTATGAGATCACGAGAGATGAACGCCTTTGAACAGGCGGTAGCGGCAATCTGGGCGGAATTTCTCGACGCCGACGATATTGATGTCGACGACGACTTTTTCGATCTTGGGGGCAACTCGCTGGCGCTGATCAGCGTGGTGATGACAATGGGCGAACGCTTTGGGCTTCCGCTCGACACGAGCATCGTGCTGGAAGGCGCGACCGTCGCATCTCTGGCAAAATGCGTTCAACGGCAAATCTCGGCACGCGACCTTGCCGGCCGGGCTTCGGACCGGAACCCGGCGGCCATCTCCGGCGACTGACGAGCGACAGCAACAAGGGGCAGAGCGATGCAGGACGCGCTGACGCGGCAGCAAGCATCGGGGAACTTCTTTCTTACCCGGGACGAGCTGGCCGAGTTTCACACTCGGGGATTTATCGGGCCCTTCACCCTGTTCGAGCCGGACGAGATGAAGGCGCGCTGGAAGCATCTGCGGCTCGAATTGTTCGATCGCTGCAACGTCGTCTATGCGGACGCGCCGCCCGGCAGCGGCGTCTACGACTACGATCGCCATCTCGACAACCCGTTCCTCGCCGATGTCGTATGCCGGCCGGAGATCGTCCATCGCATGTCCAGC
This sequence comes from uncultured Alphaproteobacteria bacterium, assembly GCA_963814865.1. Classification (GTDB taxonomy): domain Bacteria; phylum Pseudomonadota; class Alphaproteobacteria; order ATCC43930; family CGMCC-115725; genus AP-15. Next base: position 1,215,228 of record CAWFEN010000014.1, read on the forward strand.
ATCCTGGGCCCCGACGTAATCTGCTGGCGTTCGGAGTTTTTTCCGAAATATCCGGGCGACGAGGGCACCGACTGGCACCAGGCGGATACGTTCGGCGGCGGGGACGGGGTTCCGCACATCGTGTGGCCGGACGGATCCGATTTTGGCGGCGCGCTGACGGCGTGGACCGCCTTTACCGAGGCGAGCGAGGAAACTGCCTGCATGCAGTTCATCCCCGGGACCCAGCGCACGATGTACTACGACGAAAGCAAGGGCATGCATTACGACCCGGCCCGGGTCAACCAGAAGGAAGTAAACGGCGTCCTGCGCGGATTTTTCGGTTATGACTGGCGCGAGATTCAGATCGATCCGAACTGGGAACCGGACGAATCAAAGGCGGTCTCGGTGCCCTGCCGGGCCGGGCAGTTCATTATCTTCTGGTCGACCTTGATGCACGCCTCGCTGCCTCACGCCGGCAAGACCAAAGAAATGCGGCTGGGGTTCGCCTCGCGCTATGTGCCGACTTCCGTCACCGTTTATGCCGATATGAAGGAAACCAATCGGGTGACGGAACTCGGCGGCAGCTTTTCGCTGGAGAAATACGGCGCGATCGTGGTCTCGGGGAAAGACGCTTATCGACATAACAGAATCAGAAGCGGCACCACGACCGGCAGGCCGTTCCTCAACTCGAACCCGAGATGACGGCCGCACCGGCCCGAGGGGATCGCACGCGCAGGCCGGCGGTAGCGGCTGCCGACTATTGCGACCCGGCGCCGGACTTGCCGTCAACGCGCAATCTGCTGTTCGATCGTCCGGGTCAGCGGCGTGACGATGTCGCCGGTGTGCTCGGTCGTCACCGTTTCCACCAGCACGATCCAGCACTCTTCGTCGGCGACCGGGTTGTGCATGACCCCGTGCGGGACCACGCAGAACTCGCCGCTGTTCAATGTGATGTCGCCGCCTTCCAGCTGGATGACCAGCCGACCCTTGATCACCTGGAACAATTCGTCCTCGTGATCGTGCTTGTGCCAGGCAAGCTGCCCCTTCAGCTTGGCGACCTTTATGAATTGGTCGTTGACTCGGCCGACCACTTTCGGAAACCAATATTCGTCGATGTCCAGCAGCGCCTGCTGGAGATTGATCACCGGCACCGGCATCGCCCGTCTCCGCTCCACCGCGCTATGATGGTTCGAGAGGTAGCAGAAGCGGATCGGCCGGGCAACCGGGCCGCATCAGTCAGGAGCCGCCGCGGTGAACGAGGATAATGATGAGGCCCGCATGTTCATCGTGCTGATCAATCAAGAGGAACAGTATTCGCTGTGGCCGAGCGGGCGGCCGATCCCGGCTGGCTGGCATCGCGTCGGATCGGAGGGTTCCCGGGCGGCGTGCCTGGCATATATCGAAAAGGTCTGGGTCGATATGAGACCGCTGACCCTGCGGCGGAAAATGAACGAAGCATCGGCGGCCGATCGGCGCGGATGATCGGCCGCGGACGGCCCGACCCCGGCCTGTCTGGACCCCAATTTGGGCTTGACTGGTGCTGCTGTCGCGATCGTGCCGGGCCGCCATGGATCAATCTGGTTGGGGAGACCCGTCGTGCCATTGCCGGAAAGCCGATTTCTCGAGATCGTGCGCCGGAACGTGAAACCGGCAAAGCGCGGGGCCGTGTCGCTCGACGCAAGTTTGCAGACCGACCTCGACCTCGATTCGATCGGCGTCATCGCGATCATGATGGCGCTTGAGAATGAAACAAAGCTGCCGGTGTTTGAGCTCGACCCGACAATCGGCGAAATCAGTACGTTGCGAGACCTGATGTGCCTGATCACTCGGCACGAACCTCCCTGAAACGCTGCCGGGTTTCGCGCGACCCGATCGACGCGGCCGATGAAATATCTCGTTCGTAGCGTCCACCAAATGACCGCGGCGGAAGTCCAGCAATATGTCGCGCTGTTCAACCGGATTTTCGACAAGCAACTGACTACCGACGAATTTCACTACAAGTTCTCCAGGCAATTCGGCGACGACAGCTATTTTTCCCTGATGGTAGACGAGGGACGCGGCATTGTCGGCTCAGTCGGAGCGATCGAGGTTCCCTACATGTGGCGAGGCCGGCGCTTGCTCTTTGGCCTGACTGTCGATGGTATGATCGACCCATCCTTTCGCGGCGATTTCCTGATGCTGAAACGCCTTCACGATGCACTGGTCGCCGAGCTGTCGACAGAAAGGGGTGGTCTTCATTTTCACCAAGCCGAACGATAATTCTTATCTTTATCTTAAAAAGATGCTCAATCTCTACGATTTAGAGGTGCTGAAGGTTTACGCGTTTCCGCTCCGGCTCTTTCGTTTCCTCAATCGACGGTTGGGTTGGCTCGACAGGCTATCGTTGTTCACGATCGACCGCATCGCGTCACGCCAAAAATCGTTCCGGGACATTTCCCTGCACCAAATAGCTGAGACGATGGTGCTTCCACCCGCAGAACCGGAGCCCTATGCACACCGGTTGCGCGACGCTGAATTTTACCGGCGCCGTTACGGCTCGCCCGTCTATCGCTGTGCTGCTTTGGATGATAAGTTCGTCATCTACAGAATCATGAAATTTGGCGATCGGCACGCTGGTTTCATCATGGAAGCCTCGCCTCTCGCCAGAATGGAATGGCTGTCCTTTGCCAGTCATCTGACAAGCTTCCATGGCTGCATCGATGTCATGCTACAGATAGACAGCGGCACACGGCATCATCGGCCGTTTTTTCACGTTCCGCGGCGGTTCCTGCCGGACAAGCTCAATATCGTCGGGAAAATTCTGAGCCCGTCGATGATGCCGGCGGATGTCATCTTCTCAATGCGCCTGTCCGACTTCGAAGTCGTCTAGCTGTCTGATCCCAGGTTTTGGTGGTACATTGTCTTCCGGTGAATGGAAGGATGCACGATGGGCCAGGTTCTTCACGGCGGCGATGCGTCGAACGATACAACATAGTCGGGCGGGCCTGTGAGTTCGGGCTACCATCGCAAGAACCGCCTGGCACCGACGAAGCGGCTGCTGCGACGGATCTGTCCGGTTCGGCAATCGTCTCGCCCGCGAGGGCCTGGTGGTCCGGCAGAAGGTCCGGGTGGCGTTCGGCGATGTGGTGCCGTGCCGTCGCTCGGGGCTCAATTTCACGTCGCCGCACAGATAACGGCACGCTAGCCGCTCCGCTTCATCAGTTCCCGGATCGAGCGCGATGCGCCTCAGGCGCCGGCGACGGTCAGGTTATCCACGCGCAGGGTCGGGGAGTCGGCGCCGCCCTTGAATTCGAGGTCGTCGGCGGCGACGAGGCGAAGCGAACATGTCCTTGAGATTGCCGGCGACGGTCATCTCGCTGACCGGAAAGGCGATCTCGCCCTGGTCGATCCAGAAGCCGGCCGCACCCCGGCTGTAGTCGCCGGTGACGCCGTTGACGCCCATCCCCATCATCTCGGTCACGTAGAACCCGCTCGCGATGTCGGCGATCAGGGCCTGCGGGGTGACCGCTCCCGGCTCGATCCAGACGTTGGTCGCGGATGGACCCGGCGGCGACGAGGTGCCCCGCGCGGCGTGCCCGGTGGTCTGCAAGCCCAATTGCCGGGCCGAGCGCAGGTCCAACAGCCAGGTCGTCAGCACGCCCTTGTCGATCAGTGCCCGGCGATGATTGGCGATGCCCTCGCCGTCGAACGGCTTTGCGCGCAGCCCGCGCCGGCGGTGCGGGTCGTCGATGATGGTGATCGCCTCGGGGAAGATGCGCTCGCCGAGCCGGTCCTTCAAAAAGCTGGTGCCGCGGGCGATCGACGGGCCCGAGATCGCGCCGAGCAGAGCCGAGATGAAGCCGCGGGCGACGCGCGGGTCGAACACCACCGGGCAGCGGCAGGTCGGCATCTTCCTGGCGCCGAGCCGGCGGACCGCGCGCTCGCCGGCGCTCTTGCCGATCGTCGGCCGGGTCGCGCAGATCGGCGGCATAGACGGCGCTGGCGTAGTCATAGTCGCGCTCCATGCCGGTGCCCGAGCCGCCGATGACGCTGGCGCTGATCCCGTGGCTCGATCCGGCGTAGGAGCCGGCAAAGCCGTTCGAGGCGGCCATCGCGACGCGCGAGCGGCCCCAGCCGGCTTCGGCCCCCTCGGAATTGGTCACACCGGGGACGGCGAGGGCCGCTTCTTCGGCGGCGCGCGCCCGCTCGATCAATACCTCGGCACTGGGCTCCTCGGGATCGAGCATGTCGAGCGCCGGCCAGTCGCGGGCGATCTGGTCCGGCTCGGCGATGCCGCAATAGGGGTCCTCGGGCACGGTCCTGGCCATCGCCACGGCGCGCTCGACGAGTTCGCTCAGCGCCTTGGGCGAGCGGTCGCTCGACGACACCACCGCCTGCTGCCGGCCGATGAACACGCGCAGGCCGAGATCCTGGCCCTCGGAGCGTTCGAGCTTCTCGGTCTTGCCGAGGCGGCGGCCATGCGACAGCGAGACGCCCTCGAACAGCACCGCATCGGCGGCATCGGCGCCGGCTCGGCACGCGCGGCCGATCAGATCGTGCAGCAGGTCAAGGGACGCCGAATCCTGGCTGATATCGTTCATCGGATCTCCGCTCATTTCCATATCGGCTTGCCCGAGCCCGGCAGCCCGTAGCTCGCCCATTTTTCCGTCACCTCGGCGACGACCTTCTCGGCCATGCGGATCGGCCGGCCCCACTGGCGCCGCGTCTCGGGCGGCAATTTGCCGGTCGCGTCGAGGCCGATCTTGCCGCCCAATCCGGATTCGGGCGAGGCGAAATCGAGATAGTCGATCGGGGTGTTGTCGATCAGGGTCACGTCGCGCACCGGGTCCATGCGGGTCGAGATCGCCCACATCACCGATTTCCAGTCGCGCGCGTCGATGTCGTCGTCGACGACGATGACGAATTTCGTGTACATGAACTGGCGCAGAAACGACCAGATCCCCATCATCACCCGCTTGGCGTGGCCCGGATAGGCCTTCTTGATCGCCACCACCGCGATGCGGTAGGAGCAGCCCTCGGGCGGCAGCCAGAAATCGACGATCTCCGGGAATTGCTGCTGCAACAGCGGGATGAACACCTCGTTCAGCGCCTCGCCGAGGATCGACGGTTCGTCGGGCGGCCGGCCGGTGAAGGTGGACAGATAGATCGGGCTCTGCCGCATCGTGATCGCGGACACGCGAAACACCGGGAAGCGCTCGACCGCGTTGTAATAGCCGGTGTGGTCGCCATAGGGGCCCTCGTCGCCGAATTCGTCGAGTGCCACATGGCCTTCGAGCACGATCTCGGCCTGCGCCGGCACCTTCAACGGCACGGTCTTGCAATCGACGAGCTCGACCCGGCGGCCGCGCAACAGCCCGGCGAACTGGTATTCGGAGAGCGTGTCCGGCACCGGCGTCACCGCGGCGAGGATCGTTCCCGGATCGGCGCCGATAACCGCCGCCGCCGGCAACGGCTCGCGCCGCTCGGCGCGCCAGCGCTGGTGATGCTGCGCGCCGCCGCGATGCTTGAGCCAGCGCATCAAGGTGGTGTCGCGGCCGGTCACCTGCATGCGGTAGATGCCGAGGTTGAAGCCGTCTTCGCGGCGCTCGCCCGGCCCCTTGGTCACGACCAACGGCCAGGTGATCAGCGGCGCCGGCTCGCCCGGCCAGCAGGTCTGCACCGGCAGTGCCGCGAGATCGATCTCGGCCCCGCGCAACACGATCTCCTGGCACGGTGCGGCAGCGACAGTGCGCGGGCGCATCGCCATGACCGTGCGCAGCAACGGCAGCATGTCGAGCGCCTCGCGCCAGCCGCCGGGCGGCTCGGGCTGCTTCAGAAAGGCGAGCGTCCGGCCGATCTCACGCAACTGGCCGGGCTCGCGGTCCATGCCCCAGGCGACGCGCTCGACCGTGCCGAACAGATTGACCAGGACCGGCATCGGGTAATTTCCGCCGGCGCTGCGGACGACGTTCTCGAACAATGCCGCCGGCCCGCCCTCGGCGAGCAGGCGGGTCTGGATCTCGGTCATTTCGAGATAGGGCGACACCGGCGCCGAGACCCGCACCAACCGCCCGCTGGTTTCGAGCCGGTCGATGAAGTCGCGCAGGCTGGAATAGGGCATGCGGCGCTATATATGGGGCGGCGATAGCGATTGACGAGCGCGCTCAACCGCGAGCCGGCGATGCCCGCGCCGTGTCGGCGCGGCGTGGGCGGAGCGCGAACAGCGAGGCGAAGGCGGCGAGACAAAGCCCGGCCGACCACCATACCGCCTCGACCCCGAACCGGTTGAGCAGCAGCCCGAACAGGAACGGCGATGCCGCTTGCAGCATGCGGGCCGGCGCCGACAAGAGCCCGCTGCGCAACCCGTAGCCTTGCGGCCCGAAGAGCGCCAGCGGCAGGGTGCCCTTGGCGATCGTGATCATGCCGTTGCCGGCACCGTGCAACAAAGCAAACGCGATGATCCCGGGAGCGCCGAACGAGATCAGGAACACGGCGCCGATCGGGTGCAATACCGAGGCGATGCGGGCCGAGGAGATCGGGTGGAACGAACGCAGCAGCCCGAACTCGACGATGCGGGCACCGACCTGGGCCGGGCCGACCAGTGCCGCGGCGGCGATCGCCGCGGTGGCGGATGCCCCGGCCAGGTGCAGCAAGCCCGGCAGATGCGCCGCCATCGCTCCCTGCACGAACCAGGTGGCGGCGAAGAAGAAGGCCAGGATCGGCATCGCCCCGCGCGGCGCCTCGACCTCCGGCAACTCCGCCGCAACCTGCGGCAGGGCGGCGGGCAGGCTGCGGCGCGGGATCGTCAGCCAGTTGATCGGGGCGGCGAGCGATAGGTTCAGCCCGGCCCAGATCAGGCAGGCGGCGCGCCAGCCCCATTCGTGCAGGAACAAGGCGCTCGCCGGCCAGCCGATCGTGCTGGCAAAGCCGGCGATCAGCGTGATGCCGGTGATGGCGCTGCGCGCCTCGCGGCCGTAGAGCCAGGTCAAGGCGGCAAACGCCGGGTCGTAGAGGCCCATGCCGATGCCGATGCCGAGCACCATCCAGGCGATGGCGAGCCCGGCGATCCCGTGCGCGGCGGCGAGAATCACCAGGCCGGCGGCGATCACCAGGTTCGAGGCGGCGAGCACCAGCCGCCCGCCATGGCGATCGATCAGCCGCCCGACCGAGGGGCCGACCACCGCCGACAGCAGCAACGCGGCGGAGAACAGGCCGAAGAACACGTGGCCGGCAGGTGCAGCGCTCGCGGCGATCGGCGCGCCGAGGATTGCCGGCAGGTAATAGCTCGACGCCCAGGCGACGGTCTGGGTGCTGCCAAGCGCGCCGATGACGATCGCCCGCCGGGTGTTCACCGGGTTCGCACCCGCGGCCTGCTCACGACGGCCCGCAATCGGCCATTACCTCCCAGACGATGCCGTCACGGCTCTCGCGGTCCTCGAGATCGAGGCTGGTCGGCACGGTGTAGCGGGCGCGCTCGCGCAGACCCGCTTGCGGCAGATAGGCGCGGCCGGGGTCGCCGAGCAGCACCAGGCAGCCATGCCCGGCTAGTCTTCGCAGCCAGGGAACGACCCGATCCGCCATCTCGCGCTCGTAGCACACGTCACCGGCGGTCACGAGCTGCCAGCGGCCATCGGCGGCGTCGATCACATCCACGGTCGCGACGGCGATGGCGACATGGTTGAGCGCCGCATTGACGGCGATCGCCGCGGCGGCGAAATGGTCGATCTCGGCGGCGAGCACGAAGCGGGCGCCGGCCTTCGCGGCGGCGATCGCGACGAGGCCCGATCCCGAGCCGAAATCGAGCACGAAACGGCCGGCGACCTCTGCCGGGTGATCGAGCAGATAGCGGGCGAGAGCCTGGCCGCCGGCCCAGGCGAAGGCCCAGAACGGCGGTGGCAATGCGCTGCGCGCCAGGCTCTCCTCGGTCGCCTGCCAGATCGGGGTGACCTCGGTGGCAAGGTGAAGGCGGATCTCCGGCACCATCGGCGGCGCCACGATCGCCGTGTTGCGGCGGACAAAGACAGCCGGGTCCACGGCGGAAATCAGATGAGACGGCCGCCGACGATGCCGGCGAGCAGCAGCCAGCCGACCGCGCGGTTCGAGCGGAATTTGGCGAGGCAATCGGCCGGGTCTTCGGTGTCGACACGCGCCGCCTGCCAGGCCAATTGCAGCGCGGCCAGTGCCAGCCCGACCCGGAACGGCGCGCCGAGCCCGGCCGCATGGCCGGCCGTTCCCCACAGCAGCACGGCTGCGGCAAAGAAGACGAAGAGCCAAGGACGGGTGCGCGTTCCGAGCGCCAGGGCCGAGGATCTGACGCCGATGCGGACATCGTCCTCCTTGTCCTGATGGGCGTAGACCGTGTCATAGCCGATCGTCCAGAACACGCCGCCGAGATAGAGCAGCAACGCCGGCCAGCCGAGCCTGCCGGTGATCGCGGTCCAGCCGATCAGCGCGCCCCAGTTGAAATTGAGGCCGAGGAAGATTTGCGGCCAATAGGTGATCCGCTTCATGAACGGATAGCTGCCGATCAGACCGAGCACCGCCAGCCCGAGCAGGATGCTCGTCCGGTTCAGGCTGAACAGCACCGCGGCGCCGACGGCCAACTGCAATCCCAGAAAGACAACCGCCTGGCGCACGGTCACCGCGCCGCTCGGCAGCGGCCGCAGCCGGGTGCGCGCGACCTGTCCGTCGTAATGCCGGTCGGCGATGTCGTTCAGCGTGCAGCCGGCGCCGCGCATGACGACGGCGCCGAGCGCGAACAGCGCCAGCAGCGCCGGGTCGGGCCAGCGCCGTGATGCGAGCGCGATCCCCCACCAGCCCGGAAACAGCAAAAGCCACGTCCCGATCGGCCGGTCGAGCCGAGCCAGCCGGGCATAGGGCCGGGCGCGCGCCGGCAGCCAGCGCTCGACCCAGTCACCCTGGCGGATGTCGCTGGCGCCGGCTCCTGCTTTGACTTCCGCGATCATGGTCTAATCTTGGCCTCGCAGCCGACCGGGCTCAAGCCGGGACCACAAAGGGGTGGCGAGAATGAGCGCGCGGGGAGCACCGCGTCTTTACGTGACGGAACGGCTAGGCGCCGGCGCCGCGCTCGAACTCGCCGCCGGGCAGGCGCATCATCTGCGCACGGTGCTGCGGCTCGTTCCCGGCGCGACCGTTGCCGCGTTCAACGCGAGGGATGGCGAATGGCTGTGCCGGATCGCAGAAATCGGCAGAAACAGCACATTGCTGACCGTCGAGCGCTGTTTGCGGCCGGCCGAGGCGGAGCCGGATTTGTGGCTCGTGTTCGCACCGATCAAGCGCGCGCGGCTCGACTGGCTCGTCGAGAAGGCGACCGAGCTCGGCGTCTCGGCGCTGGTGCCGGTGTGGACAGCGCGCACCCAGGCCGAGCGCCTCAACCTCGACCGGCTGCGGGCGCATGCCATTGCCGCGGCGGAGCAGAGCGAGCGCCTGTCGGTGCCCGAGGTGAGACTGCCGGAAACGCTCGATCATCTGTTCGCCCATTGGCCGGCGGGGCGGTCGCTCGTCATCTGCGACGAGAGCGGCGCCGGCGCGCCGATCGCCGAAGCCGCGGCCGGGCTCGCGGCCGGGCCGGCGGCGCTCTTCGTCGGGCCGGAGGGCGGGTTCGCCGAGAGCGAGCTTGACCATCTCGGCAAACTCACCTTTGCTGCCCGCGTCGGGCTCGGGCCGAGGGTGCTGCGCGCCGAGACCGCCGCTGTTGCGGCCCTGGCGGTCTTCCAGGCGGTCGCCGGCGATTGGCGCCGCACCCGTGCCCGTTGACCGGGCCCGCCGCTTTGCCGCGTAATCGGGGCTGCCGATCCCATTCGGGGCGATTTTCCGCTGGAGTTCCGCCGCGCATGACGACCACACCGAGCACGCCCGGAGAACCGGTCACCGACAAGCGGCAGCTCGTCGAATACCTCGAATCCGGGTCGAAGCCGCCCGCGGCGTGGCGGATCGGCACCGAGCACGAGAAATTCGTCTTTCGCCGCAAGGATCTGCGCCGGGTGCCTTATGAGGGGCCGGACGGCATCGCCGCGCTGCTCCGGGGGATGACCCGCTTCGGCTGGAAACCCATCGTCGAGGACGGCAACACGATCGCGCTGTCGAACGATGCGCGATGTTCGATCACGCTCGAACCCGGCGGCCAGTTCGAGCTGAGCGGTGCGCCGCTCGAAACCGTGCACCAGACCTGCGACGAGGTGCACGAGCATCTGCGCCAGGTGCGCGAGGTCTGCGACGAGCTCGGGCTCGGCATGCTCGGGCTCGGCTTCGACCCGAAATGGCGCCGCGAAGACATCCCGTGGGTGCCCAAGGCGCGCTACCGCATCATGCGCGACTACATGCCGAAAAAGGGCCGCCTCGGGCTCGACATGATGCTGCGCACCTGCACCGTGCAGACCAATCTCGACTACCGATCCGAAGCCGACATGGTGAAGAAGTTCCGGGTCAGCCTGGCCTTGCAGCCGGTGGCGGTGGCGCTGTTCGCCAATTCGCCGTTTGTCGAAGGCCGGCCGTCGGGGTTTCTCAGCCACCGCAGCCTGATCTGGACCGACACCGACCCCGACCGCTGCGGCACTCTGCCCTTTGTGTTCGAGCCGGGTTTCGGGTTCGAGCGCTATGTCGACTACATGCTCGACGTGCCGATGTATTTCGTCTACCGCGACGGCCATTACATCGATGCGAGCGGGCAATCGTTCCGCGATTTTCTGGCGGGGCGGCTGCCGGCATTGCCCGGCGAGATCCCGCGCTTTGGCGACTGGACCGACCATCTGACGACGGCCTTCCCGGAGGTGCGGCTGAAGACGTTTCTCGAAATGCGCGGCGCCGATGGCGGCCCGTGGCGGCATCTATGCGCGTTGCCGGCGCTTGTGGGTCGGGCATCCTCTACGATCAGACGGCGCTCGACGCCGCCTGGGACCTGGTCGCCGACTGGACCGCCGAAGAGCGCGAGGCGATGCGCCGCGAGGTGCCGCGCCAGGCGCTCGGCGCGGCGTTGCGCACCCGCACCCTGCGCGACGTGGCGCTCGCAATGCTCGAGATTGCGCGCGAAGGGCTGCACCGCCGCGCACGCCGCGACACCAGCGGCGGCGACGAGACGCATTTCCTCGACCCGCTATTCGCGATCGCCGGCTCCGGCCGCACCCCTGCCGAAGCGCTGCTCGAAGACTTCCGCACCCGCTGGCACGGCACGATCGACCCGGTGTTCACCGATTACGCTTATTAGCTGATCGGCGCGTCAGCCTGGCCGCCCGGACGGCGGCAGCGTGTTCTCGAAGGTCTGCGCGCCATCGCCGAGCCCCATGACCGTCCAGCCGGCGGGATCATTCATCGCGGCATCCGGCGGGCGGCCCGACAGCGACATCCAGCGGTCGCGATCCCAGGAGGTGACGGCGATATCGGCGCGCAGCCGTGCTCCGGGAACGGGCGGTGCCACCCCGAGCGCCGGCCACGGAATTCTCACCTCGGCGGTGATCCTCGGCTGGTCGGCGCCGAAATAGACGGCTTCGGCGCCGCCGACCTCGGTGCAGCCGCGGCTGATCGCCTGTTGCGCCGGGCCGGCGCACAGCTCCGCCCGCATTTCCGGATAGTCGTGGATCTTGGTGCGCGGCGGGATGAAGAACAGGGTGAACCGCCGCGGCCCGGCGCCGAAATCGATGCCGAGCTCGATCCGATAGGCGTCGACGAGTGGGAACGGCCCGCCATAGGCCAACAAATCGGGTTCGAAATAGTCCTGTCCGATCGTCGCCAGCGCGAGACCGCGCTCGCTCCAGGTCAGATAGATTTCACCGAACCGGACGGCCCCCGGCGACGGCGTCAGCCGCGGCACCAGGCTCGCCGGTTTCGGCCAACGGGAAAGCGACCGGTCGCGGAGCGCGATCGGCGCATGGGGCACCACGAAAATCCGCGACACGGCCGGCGCGGCCATCGCGGCTCGGGCGTGAATTTCGGGAACGCGCCGGTTGGCCGCCGCGAGCGCCGCGGTCAGGCGCCGATAGGGCCGGTCGTTGATGTCGACGAGCCCGAAATCGTAATCCTCGCCGTCCGGCCGCCCGCCCTTCGGATGATCGTAATATTGGAACCAGTGGGCGCCGATGATCTCCGGGATCGCGGCGAAGTTTTCCGTCGCCGCGGCGGCGCCCGCCGCCCGCTCGGCCTGCGTCGCGACCGTCATCAGATGACCGTTGTTGCGGTTGCCGGTGCGATTCTGCCGGGCCGCAAAAAACCATTCGGAGACCAGGACCGGCTTGCCGCCCGACAGTTGCCGCAGCCCGTCGAAAAAATAGTCGGCGATCCAGCCGTCGCCGCTGTCGACATTGTAGTTGGTGGCGATCGCGTCGACATAGGGCGCCATCGCCCGCACCGCAGCCGGGTCGTAGTAGATCGGCAGCCGGTCGCCGAAATAGAGCGCGTCCGGATCGGCGGCGCGGATCGCCGCGGCGGCGAGGCGGTAATAATGATGGGCCACAACGCCGGTCCAATCGCGCACCGCGCGGATGCCGTGCCCGCCGGGCCGCATCCGCGTCATCCCGGTCGCGGCGAGCAGCGCCGGCCACGAATCGACCCCCTTGGGCGGCAGAAAATCGGCGGTGAAGCGCCGCCAGTCGCCATCGTAATGGCGGCGCAGCAGCTCGACCCAGCGCTGCTTCGTCGCCGAACTCGCCGGCTTCATCGAATAGAAGACGAACAGCGCCCCCGCCCACCAGCCGACCTCGTTGTCGGAAAAATAGCCGATCCGGTAAGGGGAGTTGCGATAGGGGGCGACGAGCACGCGGGCGAGCGCGTTCATATGCGCTTCGGTCTCGGGGGCGAACGGATCGAACCAGTGGAAGCGCGCCTGCCGGCCGAGCTCGAGATCGATGATTGTCGGCAGACGGAGCAGCTGCGGCGGCAGCGACCAGCCGCCCGCGCTGTTGAAGCCCCAATCGGCGAGCCGCCGGCGCGTCGCCGCGATCCAGTCGGCGCGATCGGGCGCGAACGCCGTCCAGCTATAATAGGTCTTGCCGGCTTTTTCGCGCCACGGGTAGCCGCCATCGAGGGCGTTGACGCCGAGGCTGAAAAAGCGCTGGCCGCACGGCGTCACCAGCCAGGAAACGCCGTCTTTGGTTGCGAGCGACCAGCGCGTCGATGGCGCCCGCGCGAGATCGGTGCAGGCGACCGCGACCCTCGCCGGGAGCGCGCAGAAGACGGCCGCGGCGACGAGAAACGCGCGGCCGCAGCCGCGAAACCCCGATCGCCGAGCGGCCGGCCGCCGCGCGCTCGCCCGCGTCACGCGCTCGTGCCGCCGACCGTCAACCCGTCCATGCGCAGGGTCGGCTGGCCGACGCCGACCGGCACGGCCTGCCCATCCTTGCCGCAGGTGCCGATCCCGTCGTCGAGGCGCAGATCGTTGCCGATCATCGTCACCTTGGTCAGCGCGTCCGGCCCGTTGCCGATCAGGGTGGCGCCCTTGACCGCCGGGCCGACCTTGCCGTCCTCGATCAGATAGGCCTCGGAGGCGGAAAAGACGAACTTGCCCGAGGTGATGTCGACCTGGCCGCCGCCGAAATTGACCGCATAGAGCCCGCGCTTGACCGAGCCGATGATCTCCTGCGGGTCCTGCTCGCCGGCCAGCATGTAGGTGTTGGTCATGCGCGGCATCGGCGCATGGGCAAAGCTCTGCCGCCGGCCGTTCCCGGTGGGTGCCGCGCCGAGCAGGCGCGCGTTCATGCGGTCCTGCATGTAGCCCTTGAGGATGCCGTCTTCGATCAGGACGGTATAGTTGGTCGGCGTCCCTTCGTCGTCGACGGTCAGCGAGCCGCGGCGGTCGGGCAAGGTCCCGTCATCGACGACGGTCACCCCTTTAGTTGCGACGCGCTCGCCGATCAGCCCGGAAAAGGCCGAAGTCTTCTTGCGGTTGAAATCGCCTTCCAGCCCATGCCCGATGGCCTCGTGCAGCATGACGCCGGGCCAGCCCGCCCCGAGAACCACGGTCATCTCGCCGGCCGGCGCCGGCACCGCGCCGAGATTGACCAGCGCCTGGCGCAACGCCTCGTCGACCTGTGCCTGCCACCGTCCGGGCTCGAAAAAACGGTCATAGGCGATACGGCCGCCCGCGCCCGACGAGCCGGTCTCCATGCGGTCGCCCTCGCCGACGACGACGGCGACGCCGAACCGCACCAGCGGGCGGATATCGGCGACGCGGCTGCCGTCGGCGCGGATGATCTGCACCGCCTGCCACACCCCGCTGAGCGAGGCCATGACCTGGCGCACCCGCGGGTCGCGGCTGCGGGCATAGGCGTCGATCTCGGCGAGGAGCCGCGCCTTGGCCGCGAGGTCAACCCGGCCGAGCGGGTTCTCGTCGGTATAGAGGCTGCGGTTGGTGCCGATCGGCGGCGCCGCCATGACCCCGGCATAGCCGCTCGCCACGGCCCGCACCGTCGCCGCGGCGCGCCGGATCGCCGCTTCCGAGAGGTCGGAGGCATGGGCGTAGCCGGCGGCCTCATCGGCGACCGCGCGCAGCCCGAACCCCTGGGTGGTGTCGAAGCTGGCGCTCTTGATGCGGCCGTCATCGAGGACCAGGCTCTCGGACTGGCTGTATTCGAGGTACAGCTCGCCGTCATCCATGCCGTGCAGCGCCCCGGCGACAAGCGCCTCGACCCGGGACGGGTCCATGCCGGTACGCTCGAAGAACAGCGCGTCGGTAACGGCGAGATCAGTCATTCGCGGCTCCCTGGACATCCGCCTCAAGAACAATCCGCCTCAATATGGTCGCTGACGAGGCCGGGCGGAAGGCGCGATCGCGGGCCGTTACAGGAGCGGCTGCGGCGGCTTGCCGCAATGGGTTAGGCCGGGGCTGACCCGGTTGTCGCCCGCGCCGGCTTTGGTGTAGGTTCGCGCAGCGCGGCCGGGGGACATCCGGGGCGCTGCAGCCGGTGTCGGGCAGCACGACGCGGGGTCAGGACGCTCGGATGGTCCTGAAGGAACAGCCGCGGGCGGCCCGACCGGCGGGGTGAGCGAAGCAGAGGCGACAGGCGCATGGTGCGGTCGACGGGATTGCTGACAAAGGAGCGGACGGT
This sequence comes from uncultured Alphaproteobacteria bacterium, assembly GCA_963814865.1. Lineage (GTDB taxonomy): Bacteria > Pseudomonadota > Alphaproteobacteria > ATCC43930 > CGMCC-115725 > AP-15. The sequence goes on from CAWFEN010000014.1 coordinate 1,230,242, forward strand.
CAGGGCGCTGCTGGTGCTGGCGCTCGCCGTCATCGCTACCGCCGGGGCCGCGGCGATCGCCTGGGCGGCCGAGCCGCATCCGTGGCAGCTCGGCTTTCAGCCGGCGGCGACCCCGGTCGAGGCGCGGCTGGAATCGTTCAACAACGAGCTCACGGTCATCATCGGCCTGATCACGGTCTTTGTCCTGGGCCTGCTGCTCTACACGATCGTGCGTTTCGATGCCCGGCGCCACCCGGTGCCGACGCGCACCACGCACAACACCGTCATTGAAATCCTGTGGACCGTCGTCCCGGTCATCATCCTGGTCATCATCGCGATCCCGTCCTTCAAGCTGATGTATTACATGGCCCGGGTGCCGCCCCCCGGCCTGACCATCAAAGTCACCGGCCATCAATGGTATTGGTCCTATGCCTATCCCGACCAGGGAGGGCTCGCTTTCGACAGCAATCTGGTTCAGGAAGCCGATCTGAAGCCGGGCCAAATCCGGCTGCTGACCGCCGACAACCCGCTCGTCGTTCCGGTCGACACGAATATCCGGGTGCTGATTACATCGACCGACGTGATGCACGACTGGTTCGTGCCGTCATTCGGCGTCCAGGAATATGCGATCGTCGGCCGGGACAACGAAACCTGGTTCAGGGTCGAGCATCCCGGCACTTATCACGGGCAATGCGATCAGATCTGCGGCATCAACCACGCCTTCATGCCGGTCGAGGTCAAGGCCGTCGCCAAGGACGAGTTCCAGCGCTGGCTCGCCGACGCCAAGAAAAAGTTCGCGCATAACGGCAACGGCGCAGCGGTGCGTGTCGCCGCGATCCCGGGATCGGTCGGCACGGTCGGCCCGGCGCCCGCCGGAAACTGACATCAAAGAGGTCGAGGAATGACTTACCAGCCGGCTTCCCAGCCTGCCGACGCGCATCACGGCGCCTACGGGCACGGCGCCGCGCCGGGCTTCTTCACCCGCTGGTTCTGCTCGACCAACCACAAGGATATCGGCACTCTCTACCTGATCTTCGCCATCACCGCCGGGATCGTCGCCGGCGGGTTGTCGGTGGCGATGCGGACGCAGCTGATCCATCCGCACAACACCTTCATCACCGACCATCAGGTCTACAACGTCATCGTCACCGCGCACGGGCTGATGATGATCTTCTTCACGATCATGCCGGCGATGATGGGCGGCTTCGGCAACTGGATGGTGCCGCTGATGATCGGCGCGCCCGACATGGCCTTCCCGCGCCTGAACAACATCAGCTTCTGGCTCCTGGTCCCGTCTTTCGCGCTGCTCGCCGGCTCGACCTTTGTCGGTGAAGGAGCCGGCACCGGCTGGACGCTCTACCCGCCGCTCTCGGAGACCATCGGTCACCCCGGTCCGGCCGTCGACATGGTGATCTTTGCGCTGCATCTCGCCGGCGCCTCGTCCATCCTCGGCGCGATCAACTTCATCACGACGATCTTCAACATGCGCGCGCCCGGCATGACCCTGCACAAGATGCCGCTGTTCGTGTGGGCCGTGCTGGTGACCGCGTTCATGCTGCTGCTGGCGCTGCCGGTGCTGGCCGGCGCGATCACGATGCTGCTGACCGACCGCAATTTCGGCACCACCTTCTTCCAGCCGGCGGGCGGCGGCGATCCGCTGCTTTTCTTGAACTTGTTCTGGTTCTTCGGCCACCCCGAAGTCTACATCATGATCATCCCGGGCTTCGGGATGATCTCGCAGGTAGTCGCGACCTTCTCGAAAAAGCCGATCTTCGGCTATCTCGGCATGGTCTATGCGATGGTGTCGATCGGAGTTCTCGGCTCGGTGGTGTGGGCGCATCACATGTTCACGACCGGGATCTCGATCGACACGCGCGCCTATTTCACCGCAGCGACGATGGTCATCGCCGTGCCGACCGGGGTCAAGATCTTCTCGTGGATCGCGACGATGTGGGGCGGCTCGATCGAGTTCAAGACCCCGATGCTTTTCGCCTTGGGCTTCATCTTTCTGTTTACGATCGGCGGCGTCACCGGCATCGTGTTGGCCAATGCCGGCGTGGATTTCTCGCTGCATAACACCTATTACGTCGTCGGGCACTTCCACTACGTCCTGTCGCTCGGGGCAGTGTTCTCGCTGTTTGCCGCTTTCTATTACTGGATCGGCAAGATGTCGGGCCGGACCTATAACGAGACGTTCGGCAAGATCCATTTCTGGACGACCTTCATCGGCGTCAACCTGACCTTTTTCCCGATGCACTTTCTCGGGGCGGCGGGCATGCCGCGACGGATCGCCGATTATCCCGATGCCTTCGCCGGCTGGAACTTTATCGAGTTCGATCGGTTCTTATATCTCCTACGCCTCGACCCTGTTTTTCGTCTTTATCGTGTTTCATACCTTGTTCGCCGGGCGCCGGGTCGGGGCGAATTATTGGGGCGAGGGCGCAACGACGCTCGAATGGCAGCTGTCGTCGCCGCCGCCCTTCCACAGCTACGAAGAGCTGCCGGTGGTTCATTAGGGAGCCCGAACCGCCGTGTCGCAACTGACCGAGGCCCGCCCGACCGCTGCCATCCGTCCGGCCGCGGCTCCCCTGGCGACGGTGGCCGACTATATCGAGATCCTCAAGCCGCGGGTCATGTCGCTCGTCGTCTTTACCGGGCTCGTCGGTCTCGCCGTGGCCCCTGCGCACCTCCATCCGGTCCTCGCCGCGGTGGCGGTGCTGTGCATCGCGACCGGCGCCGGCGCCGCAGGTGCCATCAACATGTGGTACGACCGCGACATCGACGCGATCATGCGCCGCACCGCGGGACGGCCCTTGCCGGCAGGCCGCATGATGCCGGGCGAGGCGCTCGGCTTTGGCGTCGTGCTGGCGGTCGGCGCCGTGCTGATCATGGGGCTGGCGGTCAACTGGGTGGCGGCCGGGCTGCTGGCGCTGACGATCGGGTTCTACGTCTTTGTCTATACGGTCTGGCTCAAGCGGCGCACCCCGCAGAACATCGTCATCGGCGGCGCCGCCGGGGCGTTCCCGCCTCTGGTCGGCTGGGCGGCCGCCACCGGGGATGTCGGCTGGGGCGCGATCGCGCTGTTTGCGATCATCTTTTTCTGGACTCCGCCGCATTTCTGGGCGCTGTCCCTGTACCGGACCGAAGATTACGCCGCCGCCGGCGTGCCGATGCTGCCGGTCGTCGCCGGGCCGCGCGAGACCAAGCGCCAGATGCTGCTCTACACGTTGGTGCTGTGGCCGGTCAGCGTGACGCCCTGGCTTGCCGGCATCGCCGGCGTGCTCTATGGCGCGCTGGCGCTCGCTCTCAGCGCGGTCTTCACCGCGACGGCGATCCTGGTCTGCCGCGACGATGGCGAGCGCAGCGCCAAGCGCATGTTCGCTTTTTCGCTGCTCTACCTGTTCCTGATCTTCAGCCTGCTGTTGCTCGACCGTGCCGGCGGAGGCTTGTATTGACGGCGATGGCGCCAGATCGGCAGCGCGAGCGGACGATCCGGGCGCGCAACCGCGCGCTCTTTGCCGTGCTGCTGGCGCTGGCCGCGTTGTCCTACGCGATCACGATCGTGCGGATCGGGGGCTAGCCGGTGGCCGCGGCGCGAGAGAAGCACATAAGGCAGCGCAATCGCGCCACCCTGCTGGTTCTCGTCTCGCTGGTGGCGGGCATGACCGGCCTGTCCTTTGCCGCGGTTCCGCTCTGTCGCATCTATTGCTCGGCGACCGGCTTTGGCGGCACGACCCGATGGGCGAAGGCGCTTCCCGACAAGGTCGCCGCCAATTTGGTCACGGTGCGCTTCGACGCGCAAACGGCACCAGGGCTCGATTGGGAATTCCGCCCGTTGAAGGACGCCGTCGTCGTTCATCCGGGTGCGCAGGGTCAGGTGTTCTTTCGTGCCGTTAATCCCAGCGCGACGCGAGTCACCGCGCATGCGGTCTATAATGTCACCCCCGCCAAGGTTGGAATCTATTTCGACAAGCTGCAATGCTTCTGCTTCGCCAACCAGACCCTGGGGCCAGGCGAGAGCGCCGACATGGGCGTGGCATTCTTTGTCGATCCCGACTTGTTGACGGACCCCGATACGAGCGAGGTGCGCTCGATTACTTTGTCCTACACGATGTTCCGGGCGGCGGATGCGACATCCTCCGGCGTTCGAGCCGCGCCGGCCCCGGCGATACCGGCGTCTTTCGAGAATTGACCGATCGAGGTCCCAGCCCATGAGCGAGACGCACGCCGCGCACGCGGCGCCAAAGCACTCCTATCACCTGGTCGATCCGAGCCCGTGGCCGCTCCTCGGCGCGATCGCCGCCGGTCTGGCCTTCGGCGGCGGCATCCTCTACCTGCACGGCGATGACTGGAAGCTGATGGTCATCGGCATGCTGTGCATCCTGGCGGTCATGTTCGTGTGGTGGCGCGACGTGATCCGCGAGGCGACCTATCAAGGTTACCACACCCCGATCGTGCAGCTCGGCATGCGCTATGGCATGGCGCTGTTCATCGCCTCCGAGGTGATGTTTTTTGTCGCTTTTTTCTGGGCGTTCTTTGCCTCGAGCCTGTTTCCGGTCGCCGGCGTGTGGCCGCCCAAGACCATCCATCCCTTCGATCCGTTTGCGTTCCCGTTTCTCAACACATTGGTGCTGCTGCTGTCGGGCACGACAGTGACCTGGGCGCACCACTCGCTCCTTGAGAGCGATCGCAGCGGCCTGCTGCGCGGTCTGGTGCTGACCGTCTTCCTCGGCCTGTGCTTCACTTCGCTGCAGGCCTTTGAATACAGCTCCGCGTCCTTTCACTTCACCGGCGGCATCTACCCGTCGACCTTTTTCATGGCGACCGGCTTTCACGGCTTCCATGTCATGATCGGCACGGTTTTTCTCGCCGTCTGCCTCTATCGTGCCTGGCTCGGCCAATTCAAGCCCGACCACCATTTCGGTTTCGAGGCGGCGGCCTGGTACTGGCACTTCGTCGATGTGGTCTGGCTGTTCCTGTTCGTCTGCATCTATTGGTGGGGCGAGGGCAGCGGCGGCGCCGGGCCGGTCGGCTGAAGCCGGGGCAGGTTGTCGCCGTTCGAATTGGTCGAAGAAGCCGAGGGCCGCATCCGTTTTTGTACGATCTGCACCGGGCGAGCCGTCGTCACCCTGAGATGACCGGGTTTCGCCCGCAATTATGGCCGACCGTGTTCAGCGTGCCGGTCGTCATCCTGTGTCTCGGGCTCGGCGCCTGGCAGGTCCAGCGGCTGTTCTGGAAAGAGGGCCTGATCGCCGAGCGGGCTGCGGCGGTGGCGGCTCCGCCGATCGCCGTGCCGCGCGATCTGGCGCAGGCCCGCGGCATGGAGTTTCGCCACGTCGGCGATCAAGGCGTGCTGCTGAACGACAAGGAGATCGACCTCGGCGCGATCTCGGAGGCCGGGAGTGACGGCTACCAGATCCTGACCCCGCTCCGGGAAGCCGGCGGTCGTATCGTCTTTATCAATCGCGGCTTTGTTCCGGCCGAGCTGCGCAACCCGGCCAGGCGGCCGGCCGGACAGCTCGCCGGCACGGTCCATGTCGTCGGTCTGCTGCGGCTGCCGCCGGCCGGCCGGCCGAACTGGTTTCTGCCCGACAACCGTCCCGATCTGAATTATTGGTTCTGGGTCGATTTGCCGGCGATGGCCGCGGCCGACAAGCTCGATCGGGTGGCGCCCTTCTACATCGACGCCGATGCGGCTCCGAACCCCGGCGGCTGGCCGAAGGGCGGCGTCACCCGGCTCGAATTGCCGAACAACCATCTGCAATATGCGATCACGTGGTTTTCCCTGGCGGTTGCGCTGATCGTCATTTATTTCGTTTATCATCGCCGCGATGCGAGGCCGGGATGACCGCCTATCAGCAGCTGGAAGCGCGATTTCGCCGCCTCGGCGCGCTCGACGAAGCGATCGGCGTGCTCAACTGGGACGCCGCGGCGATGATGCCGCCGGGCGGTGCCTCGGCCCGCGCGGAGCAGCTCGCGACCCTGCGCCTGCTCGCCCATCAGCAATTGACCGCCGCCGAGCTCGGCGACCTGCTCGACGAGGCCGCGGCGGAGGACGGGGCGCTCGACCCGTGGCAGCGCGCCAATCTGCGCGAAATGCGCCGCCGCCGGGTCCATGCTGCGGCATTGCCGGGGGCGCTCGTCGAAGCCGTCTCCCGCGCTTGTTCCGAATGCGAGACGATCTGGCGCAAGGCCCGCTTGGAGGACGACTTTGCCGCCGTGCTGCCGGCATTGGCGCAGGTGCTCGGGCGCAAGCGCGAGGTCGCCGAAATCAAGGCCGCGCGGCTCGGGACGACACCCTACGAAGCGTTGCTCGACCAGTACGAGCCGGGTGGCTCGGTGGCGACGATCGACCGCCTGTTCGGCGAGATCGCAGGCTTTCTGCCCGACCTGATCGAAGCGGTCCTGAGCCGTCAGGCAGCCTTGCCGCCAGTGCCGGAGCCTGCCGGCCCGTTCCCGGTCGAGGCGCAGCGCCGCGCGGCCGTGCGGCTGATGGAGCAGATCGGCTTCGATTTCGCGCATGGCCGGCTCGATGTCAGTGCCCATCCGTTTTGCGGCGGCACGCCTGACGACGTGCGGATCACGACACGCTACGACGAGAGCGACTTCGCGCGCGCCTTGATGGGCGTTCTGCACGAGACCGGTCACGCCCTCTATCAGCGCGGGCTGCCGGCCGCATGGCGCTTGCAGCCGGTCGGCCGCGCCCGCGGCATGGCGGTTCACGAAAGCCAATCGCTGCTGCTGGAGATGCAGGCGTGCCGCAGCCCCGCTTTCGTCGGTTTTGCCGCACCGATCCTGCGCCAGGCTTTTGCCGGCGATGGGCCGGGCTGGGAGGCCGAGGCATTGCACCGCCGGCAGACCCGGGTCCGGCGCAGCCTGATCCGGGTCGATGCCGACGAGGCGACCTACCCGATGCACGTGATCCTGCGCTATCGGCTCGAACGGGCGATGCTGGCGGGCGATCTGGCCCCGGCCGAGCTGCCCGGCGCCTGGGCCGAAGGCTTAGCGCGGACTGCTCGGCGTCACTCCCGGCAACGACCGCGAGGGTTGCCTGCAGGACATCCATTGGTATGACGGCGGCTGGGGGTATTTCCCGACCTACACGCTCGGCGCGCTGATCGCGGCGCAGCTGTTCGAGGCGGCACGCGGCGAGATCCCGGAGCTGCTCGACGCGATCGCAGCAGGCGATTTTGCGCCGCTCCTCGGCTGGCTGCGCGACCGGGTGCATGCGAAAGGCTCGCTGCTGTCGACCGCGGAACTCGTCGAGAGCGCCACCGGGCAGCCGCTCGGGACGGCGAGTTTCGAGCGTCACCTGCGTGCCCGCTATCTCGGATAGGGCAACCAAGTCCGCGCCGAAGCGTTGGCATCGATAATCTGACAGGCTTCCGGAAACAGGTCGGGGGGACGAAGTGTTCGACAATGCCGCGCAACAGCCTGCCGACACCGCGAATCGCCAGGCTGCGCTCGACCGGTTCGAGACCATACGGCGCGACAGCGAGGCGCTCGCCGCCAACCTGACGCCCGAGGACCAGTCGATCCAGTCGATGCCGGATGTCAGTCCGACAAAATGGCATCTGGCGCATACGAGCTGGTTCTTCGAGACCTTCATCCTGACCCCGCTCGATCCGGAATACCGGGTTTTCGACCCGGCTTTCGCCTATCTGTTCAATTCCTATTACGAGGCGATCGGCCCGCGTCACCCGCGGCTGGAGCGCGGATTGCTGTCGCGTCCGACGGTCGACGTGATCGGCGCTTATCGCGACCATGTCGGCGTCGCCATGGCCCGTTTCATCGAGCGGGCGAGCGCCGGGATCTGGCGCGAAGCGGCAGATCTGCTCGAGCTCGGCGTGCAGCACGAGCAGCAGCACCAGGAATTGATCCTGATGGACATCAAGCACGTCTTCTCGATCAACCCGCTGCTGCCGGCCTATCAGGCGCCGCAGCCGCGCCAGCCGGTGTCGCCCCCGCCGCTCGCCTGGGCCGAGTTTGCCGGCGGGCTCGAAGAGATCGGGGATCGCGGGCCGGGTTTCGCCTTCGACAACGAAACGCCGCGGCACCGGGTGTGGCTCGAACCCTGCCGCCTCGCGGCGCGGCCCGTGAGCTGCGGCGAGTATCTCGGCTTTATCGAGGATGGCGGCTACCGGCGCGCGGAATTGTGGCTCTCGGACGGTTGGACGACGGTGCGCGGCCAGGGTTGGGAAGCGCCGCATTATTGGCGACGCGACGATGGCCTCTGGTCGGTCTTCACGCTGTCCGGCCGCCAGCCTTTGAACCCCGCCGAGCCCGTCTGCCATGTCAGCTTTTACGAGGCCGACGCCTTTGCGCGATGGGCCGGCAAGCGGTTGCCGAGCGAAGCCGAGTGGGAGGTCGCGGCCGCGCAGGTGCCGCTGTCGGGCAATTTCGCCGATCGGCGCCGTTATCACCCCTGTCCCGATGCGGAATGTACCGCCGGCGCCGGCACGCCGCCGCTGCGCCAGATGTTCGGCGACGTTTGGGAATGGACGTCGAGCCCCTATATCGCCTATCCGCGCTTTCGCCCGGCGCCGGGTGCGGTCGGCGAATACAACGGCAAGTTCATGTGCAACCAGATGGTGTTGCGGGGTGGGGCCGCGGTCACGCCGGCCGGGCATGTGCGCGCGAGCTATCGGAACTTTTTCCCGCCCTCGGCACGCTGGGCCTTCGCCGGGTTGCGGCTTGCGGAGGATATTTGATGCTGAACGAAGCGCGCTTTGCCTTTCACGATCTGGCGCCCGGCGAGGAGAGCTTCCGCGATGCGGTGCTGAGGGGACTGGGCCGCGACCGCAAATCGATCCCGTGCAAATTTTTCTATGATGTGCGCGGTTCGGCGCTGTTTGAGGAGATCTGCCGGCTGCCCGAATATTATCCAACCCGCACCGAGATCGCGATCCTCGACGAGAACGCGGCCGAGATCGCCGCGCAGATGGGCCCGCACGCCCGGCTGATCGAGTTCGGCAGCGGCGCCAGCCACAAGGCGCGCATTCTGCTGCAGGCGCTCGACCGGCCGGCCGCCTATGTACCGGTCGACATCTCGCGCGAGCTTTTACGCGCCGCCGCCGCAAGCCTGGCCCTCGATTTTCCGCTGCTGCCGGTCATCGCCGTCTGCGCCGACTATACCCGCCCGTTTTCGCTGCCGCCGCTGCCCGGGCCGAGCGGCAGGCGGGTCGGGTTTTTCCCCGGCTCGACCATCGGCAATTTCGAGCCCGAAGCGGCCGAGCGGTTTCTCGCCAACTGCGCAGGCATCCTCGGACCCGGCGGCGAGATGCTGATCGGCGTCGATCTGAAAAAAGACCCCGAAATCCTCAATGCCGCCTATAACGACCGGACCGGGGTGACCGCCGCGTTCAACCTCAACCTGCTCGAACGGGTGAACCGGGAGCTCGACGGCGATCTCGATCTCGACCGTTTCGAGCATTTCGCCTTTTACAGCAATGCCGAAGGACGGGTCGAAATCTATATCCGCAGCCGCGCCGACCAGCAGGCCTCGATCGCACGGCATCGTTTTCGGTTCGCCGAGGGCGAACTGATCCACACCGAATATTCCTACAAATACGCGGTGCCCGAATTCCGCGCCTTGGCATTGCGCGCCGGGTTCCGCCCGGTCGATACCTGGACCGACCCAGCCGAATTGTTCAGCGTCCACTATCTCCGGCTGCGCTGACCTTAGCAGGGTGCGGGAAAAGGCCCGATCATTGTCATTCCGAGGCGCGGGCCACGCCCGCGAGCCCGGAAACCATGAACACCGGCTTCGAAAAATCATGGGCTTGGCCGGTGTTCATAGGTTCCGGGCCCGGCCCCGGAGGGCCGTCCCGGAACGACAGCAGACTTTTTCCGCAACCTGTTAGAGCGCGCTTACCGGACGTCGTCTGGAAACCTTCAGCGCGCGGCGGGACCGGTGATGGCGGCGTAGACGAGCTGGCGCGACAGGTAGCGGTAATAGAGGCGGCGGTCGGGGGCCTGAGCCAGGAAGACGGCGATCAGGTCTTCGGCCGGGTCGATCCAGAAATAGGTGCCGGTGACGCCGCCCCAGAAATATTCGCCGACCGAGCCCGGCACCGGCGACATGCCGGGCGCGGTGCGGACGGCAAAGCCGAGGCCGAAGCCGTAGCCCATCTCCGGCACCGGGGCGAGCGCGCCAAACCGGGGCCGCGCGGTCTCGCCATACGCGCAATCGGGCGGCAGGTGATCCGAGGTCATGTGGCGGACCGTCTTCGGCGACAGCAGCCGTTTGCCGTCGAGCGCGCCGCCGTTCAGCAGCATCTGGCAGAACCGCAGATAGTCCGCCGCGGTCGAGACCAGCCCGCCGCCGCCCGAGGCCCAGCGATGCGGCCGGGTCACGGCGCGCATCGGCGGCCGCACCCCGGTCGCGGCATCGGCCTGGGGCTCGGCGAGGCGGGGTGTCTTCTCGCCCGTCGCCTCGAAGGCGGTGTCGGCCAGGCTCAGCGGCCCGGTGATATGGACGGCGAAGAACTCGGCCAGGCTCCGGCCCGAGACCACCTCGACGACGCGGCCCAGCACGTCGGTCGACATGCTGTATTCCCAGGTGGTGCCGGGCTCGAACAGCAGCGGCAGGCCGGCGAGCTTGCCGACGAGATCGGCGTTGGTCTGGTCCTCGTTCATCAGATCGGCGCCGCGCCACAGCAGCTGCACCGGCGCGTCGCCGAACGCTGCGTAGGTCAGCCCCGAGGTGTGGCGCAGCAGATCCTGCACGGTCATCATGCGCCTTGCGCGCACCCGCTCGACGCCGACCGTGCGCTCCTTGAATTCCGGCAGATATTCGGCGACCGGGGCCGAGATCTGCAGCCGGCCTTCCTCGGCCAATATCATCGCGGCGACCGAGGTCAAGGGCTTGGTCATCGAGGCGACGCGGAAGATCGCGTCGAGCGTCATCGGCGCCTGCGCCTCGCGGTCGCGAAAGCCGAAGGCCTCGGCGTAGCCGACCCGCCCGCCGCGGGCGATCAGCATCACCGCGCCGGGGATCAGCCGGCGCTCGACATCGCCGCGCAGCGTGGCCGAAATGCGCTCCAGCCGCTCCGCCGACAAACCGATTTCGGCCGGGCGCTCGACCTCCGGCAATCCCAGTGCAGTCATCTCTCGTCTCCGTTGGACAAGTAGTCTGGTCGAGGCTCGCGGCGGCCGAAATCCCTACAGATCAAGATCGAGGACCGGCGTCTTGGCACGGGAGCAGCAAATCAGCACGTAGCGCCCGCGGTCTTTCTCCGCGAGGATCTGGTCGCGATGCTCGGGCTCGCCGGCGAGATAAGGGGTCAGGCAGGTCCCGCAATAGCCGAGCTCGCACGAGGTCCGGACCGCGACCCCGTGACGGCGCAGCACGACGGCGATCGTCTCACCGGCCGGGATGTCGTATTCGCCGCCGCTTCTGGCGAGCCTGACCCGGAACGGGCGGTCCTCGCCGAAATCCACATCCGACGGCCCGGTGAAATATTCGCAATGCACGGTTTCCGCCGGCCAGTCACCGGCTGCCGCCGCCACCGCCGCCATCAGCCCGGCGGGACCGCAATAATAAAGATGCGTGCCGGGCGGCGGGTCGCGCAGCGCCGCGGCGATGTCGAGGCCACGTGCGGGATCGCCGCCATCATGGTGAAACCGGACATGCCCCTGGGCGGCCAGCAGCTCGAGCTCGTCGCGGAATGCGGTCGTCTCCGGCGAGCGCGTGCAGTAATGCAGCAGAAACTCGGCGCGGCGGCGGCGCAATTCGGCGATCATCGCCATGATCGGGGTGATGCCGATGCCGCCCGCCAACAGCAGGTGCCGCTCGGCGGCATGGTCGAGCGGGAAATTGTTGCGCGGCATCGACGCCTCGACGAGATCGCCGGCCCGCAGCTTGTCGTACAATCGGCGCGAGACGCCTTCCTTCCCGCTCTCGCACAAGACCGCGATGCAATAGCGGCGGCGCTCGGCCGGATCGTTCCACAGTGAATAATCGCGCACCGGACCGCCATCGAGCCGCACGCCGATATGCGCACCCGCCTCGAAGCGGGGCAGGTCGCGCCCGCCCGGATCGACAAGCTCATAGCCGTTGACGGCTTCGGCGAGATAGGTGATCGAACGCACGCGCAGCAGCATGATACGGCCTCCGAGCCCGACTATGCCCGCGCCGCTCGCCGAGCGCACCCCTCGATGTTGCGGGCCGCATCGCGCACGATCGACGGCGCATCGGCCGAGCCCGGCCGGGTCCCCCGGGAGTGCCTGCGCCGACCACCGCAAGGCGCATTCTGGTTCCCGCGGAGGGGAGCGGGCGGGGAGGCATGGGCCCCGCCTCCCCCGCCGACCCCCTGGGCCGGCCGCCAGGGTAACCCGGGATCCCGCGGCCTATACCCAAGCTCGTAGCGTCGATGACTATAGCGGATTTCGTCGGCCATGTTGATCTACTGAATCAGCCCGGGCTGGCGTCGGTGTCGTCGAACAGCACACAGACCGGGAAATCGGCAAAAAGCACGGCGGCGGCGACGCGCTCCTGGCGGCCGAGGCAGAGCCCGGTGAACACGTTGCGCCAGGCGCCCTCGGGCGGCAGCGGCAGCTCGGCCGTTCCCCAATCGATGCCCGCATCGCCCCGGCAGAGCCGCCAGAGCAGGCGCGGCACGGCGACGACGATCCGCTCGCCGCCATGACTGCGGGCAAAGGCGCAAAGATGGCGGCCTTGTCCGCCGGCGGCTTCGATCGGCTGATAATCGCCGGCGGCGAACAGATCCGGATGATCCCGCCGCAGGGTCAGCAAGCGGTGGGTCACGAACAGCTTTTCGCGCCCGTCCTGCCAATCCCGGGCGAGCTCGACGGCGCGACGGCCGGCGATCTCGTTCAGCAGCGCGCGCCGCGTGTCCCAATCGATCGGCCGGCGATTGTCGGGATCGACCAGGCTGAAATCCCACAACTCGCCGCCCTGGTAGGTATCCGGCACCCCCGGCACGGTCAGCTTCAAGACGAGCTGGGCGAGCGAGGTAATGGCAGCCGGCCGCTCGAGCCGGGCGACGAAAGCCGCGAACTCGGCGAGGAACGGGTTTGGCCGCGTCGCGTCGAGCGCACCGCGGACAAAATGCTGCAATGCCGCCTCGTAATCAGGATCGGGATTGCTCCAGCTGGTTTGCAGCTTCGCTTCGCGCGCGGCCTTGATCATGTATGCGTCGAGACGCTCGCCGAGGTTCTTGACCCCGGCCTGATCGTCGGCCGCCAATCCCGGCGGCCAGGCCCCGAGCAGCGCCTGGTAGAACAGATATTCGACATTGCGATTGGGGACGGTCTCGCCGTCGACCTCCGACCGGCGCGACCGGTTGAGACGAAGCCATTGAAATGCCCGCCGGCCCCATTCCTGCGGCATTTCCGACAACAGCGCCAGGCGGGCGCGGCCGTCTTCGCCGCGCTTGGTGTCGTGCGTCGCCGTCGTCACCATGGCGCGCGGCCAATGGCGCAGCCGGTCCTGGGTCAGATGGTGGAAGGCTGCGACCGACATGCCGAAGCGCCGCGGATCGCCGCCCACCTCGTTCAGCGCCAGCAGCCGGACATGACGGTAGAAGGCAGTGTCCTCGGCCGCCTTCGCCATGACCGGCCCGGTCACCTGCTGAAAATGCATGGCCGCGCGCCAGGCAATATCGGCTGTCGCGCCCGGCGGCGCTGCCGACGCCGCGTCGCCGGTCACGACGCCCCGCAGAAAATCGAAAATGCTGACGTCGGCGCCGCGCCACCGCCGCTGCGCCTGCGCCAGCGCCCATTCGATATAGCGCCGGTCGTCGACGCTCGCACCGGCGCGCGAGACATAGGTGCGATAGACCGGGAACGCGGCGATCACCTCCTCGAGCGCCGCCAGCATGCCGTTCAAGGTAAAATCGCGGGTGCGCCAGGCGCGCATCGAGAGGTTGTGAAACTCGCGGGCCAGCACGTTCAATTCGCTGGCGAGATTCACCTGCATGATGCGTTTTTTGCAGGCGTAGAGAATGTCGTCGTAGTTCAGCCCACGTCCGGCGAACCGGCGATAGAGGCGGTCCATCCCGGCCTCGCCGGCGGGATCGACGAAGATCGCCAGCACCTGATTGACGAAATCGTAGCCGGTGGTTCCGGCAACCGGCAAATCCGGCAATATCTCGTAACGCGCCAGGATCTTCTCGACGATGACGTAAAGCGGCTCGCATGACGGCCGCTGCAGGCGCTCGCAATATTGACGCGGGTCGAACAGCCCGTCGATGTGATCGATGCGCAGCCCCTGCACCGCGCCGCGCTGCACCAGATCGAAGATCAGCCGGTGCGTTTCCTCGAACAGCGCGGGCAGCTCCATGCGCAGCGCGGCGAGGTCGTTGATGTTGAAAAAGCGGCGGTAGTTGATCTCTTCCGCCGCGACGCGCCAATAGGCGGCCCGATAGGCCTGCGTTTCGAGCAGCCGGTGCAGCCGGCGAAAGCCTGCCGGTTTGCCTGGCCGTCCCGCGAAATGTTCGAGCGCGGCGGCGAGCGCGGCGGCGACCGCCGGTTCGCGCGCCGCCTCGGCGAGCCCGCGCGCGAGCTTGCCCGCGCGCTCGCGCGCCGCGGCCGCAGGCCGGCTTCCAATTGCCGCAAAGTCGGCAGCAAACCCGGCGAGCGCTTCCCCGCCGGCGGCGAGGATCGTCGCATAGGAGAACGGCGAGATCGGAAAGCGATGATCGAAATACCAGGCGCTGAAGCTTCCCTCGTCGGGGTCGAAGCGCAAGGCGATCTCGCCCCGCTCGAGGATGACACCGTATTGCTCGCCGAGCACCGGGAGGAGCACCCGGCCTTCGAGATCGGCGCGCAGGGGATGCCAATTGATATCGAAATAGGCGGCGAACGGCGATGCTTCGCCCCAGGTCAGGACGTCGAGCCACCACGGGTTGTCGGCGCCGATGCCCATGTGGTTCGGCACGAAATCGATGATCAGCCCCATCCCGTGCGCGTGCAGCGCGTCGATCAGCGCAGCGAAATCGTCCTCGCCGCCGATCTCGGGATTGAGGCGGTTGTGGTCGGTAATGTCGTAGCCATGGGTCGAACCGGGACGCGCCTGGGTAATCGGCGAGGCATAGAGATGACTGACCCCGAGAGCGGCGAGATAGGGCACCAGCCCGGCTGCGTCGCAAAAGGTGAAGCCGGCATGGAACTGCAGCCGATAGGTCGCGCCGATCGACCTGACGCGATCGGGCAGCCCGGTCATTCCGCAGCCCGGCGCCGCCGCGCCTCGTTGATCAGCGCCGCGATCCGGCGCAGTTCGGCGCCAGCGACAATCTCCTCGATCGACGGCGCCAAGCGGCGGCGCCAGTTCGGATGCGCGTCGGTGGTGCCCGGCAGGTTCGCCTGCTCGCTCTCGCCGACGACATCCTCGAGCTGGACCAGCATCAGGCGCGCGCGCGACCGGGCGAGATAAGTGAGGATCGCATCGCCGAGCTCGGGCGAATAGACCGGCTCTCCGGTCGCCGGCAGGAACTCGCCGAACCGCCCGGCGGCGAGCAGCCCTTCGCCGGCCAGCGCTTCGAGCAGGAGGCGGCGGTCGCGGCGCCGCTCCACCGCTTCGGCTTCCTCCGCCTGCGGATCGGGATAGAGGCCGAGACGACGGCGCCAGGCGATGTCGCGGCCGAGCCAGAAGCCTTTCAGGGTCGCGATGTCGTGGGTGGCCGCCGAGGCGGCGGCGAGCGGCGGGTATTCCGCGGGCGGCACAAAGCCGCCTCCCGGCCGCCGCTCGAAGATCGCGACCCGGTAGGACAGGATCTCGGCGGCGCGCATCCGCTCGCGAAAACCCTCCGGCACCGTGCCGAGATCTTCGCCGACCACGGCACAGCCTTGGCGGCGGCTTTCGAGCGCCACCAGCCGGAGAAGGTCGTCGAACGGATAGTTGACATAAGAGCCGGCCGTCGCCGCCATCCCGTTCGGGATCCAGTAAAGCCGGTTGAGCGACATGACGTGGTCGATCCGCAGGATCCCGGCATGGCGCATATTGGCGCGCAGCGACGCGACAAAAGGCATATAGGCCTGCCGCCGGAGGACCAGCGGGTTGGCCGGCGCCAGGCCCCAATTCTGCCCGGCCCGGCTGAGCGCATCGGGCGGCGCGCCGATCGAGGCGAGGGGCGCGATCAGCTCCTGATCGGCCCAGGCTTCCGCTCCGTTCGGGTCAGCGCCGACCGCGAGATCGCGATAAAGCCCGATCGCCAGGCCGGCGTCGCGACCGGCCGCCGCGGCGGCCGCCAACTGCCGGTCGGCTTCCCATTGCAGATATTGGAAAAACTCGACGCGGTCGTGGTGCGCGGCGGCAAATTCGGCGACCGCGGGCGAGCGCGGGTCGCGCAGCGGCGCGGGCCAGCTCCGCCACGAAAAACCGCGTCGCTCGCGGCAAAAATGCTCGTGCAGCGTCTCGAAGACGGCGAAATCGCGGAGCGATCGGCCGCCCTTTTGCTGAAACTCGCGAAACGAGCGTCCGCGCGCCGTCTGTGCGCTTTCGTTTTCGCCGAGATCGACCGCCTGGAAATGGCGGCACTGCGCCTCCAGCACCACCCGCTTGCAGGCGGCGGCGGCGCCGTAATCGAGGGCTTCGGCGGAACGCGCCGCCCATCGCGTCGCCCCGAACCACTCTCCCCGGATCAGCGCCTGCACCGTCTCATCTTCGGCAAAGCCCGGCGTCGCCGTGGCGTCGATGTAGAGATGGTTGACCCAGGAACGGCTCGACGGCGAATAAGGGCTGAGATGCCTCGGCTCGGCGGCGAACAGGGCGTGGAGCGGGTTGACGCCGAGCGCGGCGGCGCCGCAGGCTCCAGCGGCGCGGGCGATCGTCGCCAAATCGGTGAAATCGCCCATTCCCCAATTTCCGTTGCTGCGCAGGCCATAGAGCTGGCAGGTCAGACCCCAGCTGCGCGCGTCGGCGGCGAGCGCCGCCGGCAGATGACATTGGGCCGGCGCGACGATCAGGCTCAATTGCGCGCCGATCCCGCCGGCCTCGAGATCGAGCTGGTGATAACCGAGCGGCAATCCCGGCGGCAGCGGCAGGGCGATGTGCTTGTCGCCGTGTTCGCCGGCCACCGCCAGCCGGCCCGAGAGCCGCTCCCCGGCTTCGAGGCGGCAGGTCCACGCGATTTCCCGCGTGCGCGCGGGAAGCCGCAGCACCAGCTCGGGCCGCGCCGCCTCGGCATGCAGGAGATGCACCGGGCCGAGGCCCAGCGGCTCCGCCCGGTCGCGCTCGGCGAGTTCGTGCTCGGCGAGCGCCGGGTCGGAGGAGAGGCCGAAGGCGGCGACCAGCGCCGACAGCGTCTCGTCCGATGCCTCGCGGGTTTGACCCAGCGCATCCGTGTAACGGGCCTCGATGCCGATCCGGCCGGCGAGGCGCAATAACGCGGCGCGCCCGCTCATCCTACGGCCCTGCCGGAGGCAGCAGAAAGAAGGCCGCGCTCTGCGGCGCGAGCGGCGGTGTGCCGGGCTCGGCCGACGAATAGAGCATCCGCCCTTCACCCGCGTCGATCGGAGCCGATACGGCTGCGGCATCGAAATTCGCCAGAAGCCGCAACCGCGAGCGATCGCCGAGCCGCCACTCGACTTCGACCGCCTTTGGCCCGAGCACGCGAAAGCTGCCGGCGCAGGGCGGGATATGGCCGAGCCGCGGCACGACCTCGCGCGCCCGGATGTCGAGCAGCCGGCGATAGCGGGCGAGCCAGCGCGCATGATCCGCCCGAAGCGGTTCGCTCCAGTCGAGCTGCGACATCGTGGAGGTCGCTTCCGCCGTCGGATCGGGTATCCGCTCGCGCGCGGCCTCGTCGCGGAACTCGGCAAAATCGGCGAATTCGCGCCGCCGCCCTTCGCGCACCGCCTCGACCAGGCCCGGCTCGAAATCGCAGAAAAAGGCGAAGGGCCGCCGGCTCGCCCATTCCTCGCCCATGAACAGCAGCGGGATCTGCGGCGACAGCAGCACGATCGCGACGCCGGCATGCAGCGCCGGTTCGCTCGCCCGCGCCGCAAGCCGCGTGCCGAACGGGTGGTTGCCGACCTGGTCGTGGTTTTGCAAAAAGGCGACGAACGCCGTCGCCGGCAGCTCGGCGGACGGCTCGCCGCGCGACTTTCCGCCGCGAAACAGCGACGGCTCGCCCTGATAGGCGAACCCTTCGGCCAAGGCGCGGCCGAGATGCCGGGCCGGGTCGATCGCATAATCGCCGTAAAAGCCCGCTGTCTCGCCGGTGATCAGCCCTTCTAGCGCGTGGTGCAGATCATCGTTCCATTGCGCGCTGAAACGCCCGATCCGGCCGCCCTGCCGCGCCAGGCGCCGGGCCTCGTTGCGGTCGTTTTCGAGGACGAGATGAATTTCGCGATCGGGGATATGCCGGCGCACGGTTTCGCCGATCTCGTCGACGATGTCGGGCACGGTCTCGTCGATAATGGCGTGGACGGCATCGAGCCGCAGCCCGTCGAACTGGAACTCCTCGAGCCAATAGAGCGCATTATGGATAAAGAAATCGCGCACCGGCCGGCTGTGCGGCCCGGAGAAATCGATCGCGGCGCCCCATGGCGTATGGCGTTGCCCGGTAAAGAAATCGGGCGCGATTGCCGGCAGATAATTACCCTCGGGGCCGAAATGATTGTAGACGACATCGAGCAGCACGGCGAGGCCGCGGGCATGGCAGGCCTCGATCAGCGCCTTCAAGGCTTCCGGCCGGCCGTAGCGCGACGACGGGGCGTAGAGAAAGGTGCCGTCGTACCCCCAGTTGCGGGCGCCCGGAAATTCGGCCACCGGCATCAGTTCGACCGCGGTCGCGCCGAGGCGGCATAAATGATCGAGATGGCGGGCCGCTCCGGCGAAATCCCCGGTTTCCGAAAAACTGCCGAGATGCAGCTCGTAAAGGACGATTTCCTCCCATCGCCGCCCGCGCCAGCCGAAATCGCTCCAGCCATAGGCTTGCGGATCGACGACCTCGCTGGGTCCGTGCACCCCTTCGGGCTGACGGCGCGAGGCGGGATCGGGAACAGCACTGCCATCCACGAGATAGCGATAGCGCGTGCCGGGAGCGGCGAGCGCCGTCGTCAGCGCGAACCAGCCTTCGCCCTCGCCCGCCATCGGGACGACGGCCGGACTTGCCCCTTCGAGCTGCAGCGACACCGCCTGCGCGCGCGGCGCCCACAGGCGAAAGCGGACGCCGCCGGCTCCGGGCTCGGCCCCGAACGGAAGCTCATGGCGGCGGTGCATCGCCCTCGCCCGCCGCTGTTTCCGCGTCGCCGCCCGATGCGTAAAATCCGCGCGGCTCTTCGCCATCCTGCGGCGGAGCCGGGATATCCGGCCCGCTCTCGGGCGTCGGGGGCAATTCCGGGTGCGGGGCGCGGTTGATGAACAGCGCGAAAGAATGCGCCTGCAACCGATAGACCTCGCCCGGCGCATAAAGCTTGCCGTCGCTGACACGCCCGGTCGCCTGCGACGTATCGACCAGCGGCTCCCACGACAGCGGCGTCGCCAATTGCGGGATGCGGAAATCGAGACCGTCATAATAGGCGTTCATCATCACCAGAAAGCTTTCGTCGAGGTCGCGCTGGCCGCCGAGCGTAAAGAATTCACCGGCGGCCCCGCTTAAGACGTAGCCCAGCGACAATGCGACCGGGTTGGCCCAATCCTGGTCGGTCGCCTCGCTGCCCGATGGGGTGAACCAGGTGATGTCCTTGACCCCGGCCTCGGACAGCATCTCGCCGCGCAGAAAGCGCGGGCGCGAAAAGACGCGGTGCTGTCGCCGCAGATGGATCAGATGGCTGACGAAGCGGCGCAATTCCTCGTCTTCGGGCCTGAGGTTTTCCCAGTCGGTCCAGGAGATCTCATTGTCCTGGCAATAGGCATTGTTGTTGCCCTGCTGAGTGCGCCCGATCTCGTCGCCGGCGAGCAGCATCGGCACGCCCAGCGACAGCAGCAGGCTCGCCAGCATATTGCGTTTCTGGCGGTCGCGCAGCGCCACGATCTCCGGGTCGCCGGACGGCCCTTCGACACCGAAATTCCAGCTGAAGTTCGAATCGCTGCCGTCGCGATTGTCCTCGCCATTCTTCTCGTTGTGCTTGTCGTTGTAGCTGACGAGATCCTGCAGGGTGAACCCGTCATGGGCGGTGATGAAATTGATGCTGGCCCAAGGCCGCCGCCCGCGATAGCCGAAGATGTCGGAGGAGCCGGCCACCCGTGAGGCGACATCGGCGACGAGGCCCTGATCGCCCTTCCAAAAGCGCCTGAGCGTGTCGCGGTATTGCCCGTTCCATTCGGCCCAGCCCGGCGGAAAATTGCCGAGCTGGTAGCCATAGGGGCCGAGATCCCAAGGCTCGGCAATCAGCTTCAAACCGGCCATGACCGGGTCCTGGCGCACGGCATCGAAGAACGCGCTGCCCTGGCTGTAATCGCCGTTTTCGCGGCCCAGCGCCGTGCACAGGTCGAAGCGAAAGCCGTCGACATGCATCTCCGTCGCCCAATAACGCAGCGAATCCATCACCAGCGCCAACACCCGCGGATGATCGAGGTTCAACGTGTTGCCGGTTCCGGTGACATCCCGATAGAAGCGCGGGTCGGCGTCCAGACGGTAATAGGACGCATTGTCGATACCGCGAAACGACAGGGTCGGGCCGAGATGGTTGCCTTCGCCGCTGTGGTTGTAAACGACGTCGAGGATGATTTCGATCCCGGCCTCGTGCAGCCGCTTGACCATCGTCTTGAAATCGGCGATCGACCCGGTCGACAACAGGCGCGGATCGGGTGCAAAGAACCCGATCGTGTTGTAGCCCCAATAATTGACGAGCCCGCGCTCGACCAGATTGCGGTCGTCGATGGCGGCGTGGACCGGCAGCAGCTCGACTGCGGTAATGCCGAGCCCGAGCAGGTAGTCGATCACCGCCGGCGAGGCGAGGCCGGCGAATGTGCCGCGATGCGGCGGATCGACAGCCGGGTGCTTGATCGTCAGCCCAGGCACATGCAGCTCTAAAATGATCGTCTCTTCCCACGGGACGTGCGGACGATGTTCTTCGCCCCAGGTAAAAGCCGGTTCGATAACCCGGCATTTGGGGATGAAGCGCGCGTTGTCGCGCCGGTCGATCGCCAGATCCTCGCGCGGGCCGCCGACGCGATAGCTGAACACCGCATCGGCCCAGCGCAGCCGGCCATGCAGCGATCGTGCATAAGGATCGATCATCAGCTTGTTGGCATTGAAGCGAAGCCCGTTGGCGGGATCGTAGGGTCCGTGGACACGGTAGCCGTAGAGCAGGTCGGGCCGCGCATCCGGCAGATAGACGTGCCAGACCTCGTCGGTATATTCGGGCAGCGCGATCCGCGCCTCTTCGCGCGCGCCGGTGCTGTCGAACAGGCACAGCTCGACCTTATCGGCATGCGCCGAAAAGAGCGCGAAATTCACCCCCTTGCCGTCCCATGTCGCGCCCAGCGGATAGGGCCGGCCCGGCCAGACCTTTGTCGGCGACGCCATCGCCCGCTCAGCGCGCGGGTATCGGACCGGGAACGGATAAGGAACCAGCAGCCGAGGACGACGAGATCACAGGCATGAAAGGGGGCCTTCAGCGCTAATCCGCAGTGAAGATCAGAACCCCAAGTGGCGGCAGACGCAAGCGGATCGCGTGCAGATGGCCATGCATCGGGCGCGGATCGGAATGAACCTCGCCGGCATTGCCGACGCCGCTGCCGCCATAATCGAGCGCATCGGTGTTGATCCGCTCGCGATAGCGGCCGGGCCGGGGAACGCCGATCCAATAATTCTCGCGCGGCACCGGCGTGAAGTTGCAGACGATGACCGCGAGCTCGTGCGGATCGCGGCCGCGGCGCAGATATGAGACGACGCTCTCGGCGGCGTTCGCCACGTCGATCCAGGCAAAGCCGTCGGGATCGCAATCGAGCCGGTGCAGTGCCGGGGTCGCGCAATAGAGATGGTTCAGATCGCGCACCAGCCGCCGCACCCCCTCATGCAGCGGCTCGCCGAGCAATTGCCAGTCGAGCCCGATATCATGGTTCCACTCGCGCTGCTGGGCGAACTCGTTGCCCATGAACAGCAGCTTCTTGCCAGGGTGGCTCCACATGAAGGCGTAATAGGCGCGCAGATTGGCGAAACGCTGCCACTGGTCGCCGGCCATCTTGGCGATCAGCGACCCCTTGCCGTGCACGACCTCGTCATGGCTGAGCGGCAGGATGAAATTTTCGTGATAAGCGTACAGCAGCCCGAAGCTGAGGTTGTTATGACGATATTTCCGGTAGATCGGATCGGTCGCCATGTAGTCCAACGTATCGTGCATCCACCCCATATTCCATTTGTAGCCGAAACCGAGCCCGCCGACATAAGTCGGGCGCGAGACCATCGGCCAGGCGGTCGATTCCTCGGCAACCGAGGTGGCGCCGCTCGAACTCGCCGAAAATCAGCTCGTTGACCCGGCGCAGAAAGGCGATCGCCTCGATATTCTCGCGCCCGCCGAAGGCGTTCGGGATCCACTCGCCCGCGGGCCGGCTGTAATCGAGATACAGCATCGAGGCCACGGCATCGACGCGGATGCCGTCGATGTGAAATTCGCGCAGCCAGTACAGCGCGCTCGACAATAGAAAATTCGACACTTCGCGGCGGCCGTAATTGTAAATCAGCGTGTTCCAGTCGCGGTGGACGCCCTGGCGCGGATCCGCATGCTCGTAGAGCGCGGTGCCGTCGAAATGGCCGAGCCCGTGCGGGTCGTTCGGGAAGTGGCCGGGCACCCAGTCGAGCAGCACCCCGATGCCGGCCTTGTGGCAGGCCTCGACCAGGGCGCGGAAATCGTCGGGCGCACCATAACGGCTGGTCGGTGCGAACAGCGAGATCGGCTGATAGCCCCATGAGCCGTCGAACGGGTATTCCATGATCGGCATGATCTCGATATGGGTGAAGCCCATCTCGACGACATAGGGGACAAGCTCGGCGGCAAGCTCGCGATAGGTCAGATACCGGCCGTTCTCGGCGAGCTTGCGGCGCCAGGAGCCGAGATGGATTTCGTAGACCGCGACCGGCGCCTCGCGGTCGTTCCGGCGCCAGCGCTCGGCCATCCAGACGCCGTCCCGCCAGACATGGCGCGAAGGGGCGGCGATGATCGAGGCGGTTCCCGGCGGTTTTTCGGCCCACTCGGCATGGGGATCGGCCTTCAACGGCAGCAGCCGGCCGTCCGGCCCGAATATCTGGTATTTGTAGAGGTGACCCGGCCGCAGCCCGGGCACGAAGAGTTCCCAAAATCCGCTGGCGCCGCGGCGCCGCATCGGCATCCGCCTGCCGTCCCAGGCGTTGAAGTCGCCGACCACGCTGACCGAATGGGCATTCGGCGCCCACACGGCAAAGGCGACGCCTTCCACGCCTTCATGAACCAGGGGGTGCGCGCCGAGCTTGCGATCGCTGGCGAAATGATTGCCCTCGGCGAGCAGGTGAAGGTCGAGTTCGCCGAGCACCGGGGGGAAGCGATAGATGTCGTCGAATTCGCGCGCCGCGCCGCCGCTCGATACCAGCAGCCGATACCGGAACGGCTCCCGGCGGCCGGGGATGTCCGCAATAAAAAAGCCGTCTGGATGAACCCGCACGCCCTCGGCCGCGATCCCTCCGGTGGCGCTGTCGATGACCGCCATCCGTTCCGCCGCCGGCAATATCGCCCGCACGCTGACGCCCGCGGCGCTCTCGTGCATGCCCAGAACTGCGAACGGATCGCCGTGGCGCGCCTCGACGATCGCCGCGACCTCCGGGTCCGGTTGCACCGGTGCCGCGGGCACGGGCTCGCGACGCACCCGGTCAGCCAGCTCCGGCTCGGGTGGCCCCCGATCAGGACGCCTCGCCACCGGCCGCCGCCTTTGTCGCCTTCAGAATGCCGAGAATACCCCGCAGCGGGATATCGACGCCCTGCGGCCGGTTTGCCATCTCGTAGGAGACCTCGTAAACAGCCTTTTCGAGCGTAAAGAACGCGGTCATTTCGCGGGCTTGCTTTTTATTCGTCGGGTAGGAAGCACAGCCGCGCATCGTCCGGCGATAGGCGGCGCGAAATCCGTCGACCGCGCGCTGGCGCCAGGATTCGGCGAGTTCGATCATTCGCGGCTCGGCCGCGGCGCGGGTTTCGGCCAGATGCCGCACCGCGGTGACCGCGGCGTAGTCAAAGGAGCGGATCATGCCGGCCACGTCGCGCAACGGCGAACTCTTGGCCCGACGTTGGGCCAGCGGCCGCGACGGCTCGCCCTCGAAATCGACAATGAAAAAATCGTTTTGCACGACGATGACCTGGCCCAGATGATAATCGCCGTGCAGGCGGGTCTTTTGCGCCTCGATCTCGTCCGGCAGCAAGCCGCGGATGAGGGCGAAAAGCGGCTCGCGCAGCGCCAGCAGCCGGCCCGCCGGTTCGCGCGCCCGCTCGGCCAGCCGCGCCCGCTCGCGCCCCAATTGCGCCAGCATCGCCTCGGCCTCGGCCTCGAGCGCCCGGCGCCATTCGACAATGTCGTCACGGGTGATCGGCTCGGGTCGGAAGGCAGGGTCGTCGCCGGCCTGCTCGGCCAAGGCGCGGTGCATTTCTGCGGTGCGGGTGCCGATCTGACGCGCCAGGGTCAGAAAGAAATGGTCCGGGTCGGGCAGTTCGGACGAGCGCTCGCCGGTCGAGATCAGCGCGTCGTCAAGATAGCGGGTCAGGTAGTTCAGCGCCTGCGTCCAGCCGTCGCCCTGGTTGCGGACAAAGCCGGACAGCATGCCGAGCGCCATAGTCTGCGGTCCGGTCTCATCGTCGAGCGTCAGCTCGATCGTGGCGAGCGGCGGCGGCGTATTGGCGAAACCGGCGCGCTCGACCAGAAACCGCGACATCTCGATTTCCGGGTGCGGCCCGGGTTCGAGCCGGCGGTAGAGTTTGAGCATCCCGTATTCATCGAAGAACACTGAGCTGTTCGATTGTTCCACGCTGCCGCGGCGCACCGTCAGCCGTTCCGGCGCCGCCGCCCGCTCATAGCTCGGCGTCCGGGTGCAGCGGATTGCGCCATGATCGAGCGGCAGGCTCGCCTCGCGCGCGATCGCATCCATGACCGCCAGCGAAAATCCGTCCTGCGACAGCGCATCGACGAGAGCGCCTTCGCGGCGGCGCTGGCGCAGCTCGGCGAGGGTTACCGGTACCAGACTCTGGCGCAGCTCGGTCTCGGCCGGCGACCAGATCGCGGCGAGCGGCAGGAAATAGCGCTGCTTTTCGTCACCGCGCAGCGCCACGTCGACCACCGTCGCGAGGAAGCTCTCTGATAGCGCGCCGTCCTGCGCCGGCCGGTCGATCGGACCCTGCGCCTGAACCGAGGCTGCCCGGATCCGCTGATCCTTGGCCGCGAACCAGCGCTGGCGCGCCAGAAAGCCCGGGATCACCTCGTTTTCGAACTGTTGCTGATTGTGCCGGCGAAACAGGTCGGTCCAGCCCTGGGGCATGACCAAAGTGACGAATTCGGGCGGTGAGGATTGCAAATTTGCTGCCTCCTGTGCGCTCAGCAGCAAATCGAACCAGAAAAAGCTGTGCCCTTGCAGGGTCAAAAGATAGGAGGCCTCGCCGATCGTGGGAAACGCACTGCGCCCGAGCAGCTCGACCGGCTGACGGCCGCGGAACTCCGCCAGGTCGAGCTCGACGGCCTGCGGAGAACGCGAAAGATTGGCGACGCAGAGGATGACCTCCTCGCCATGGGTGCGCAGATAGGCGATCACCTTGCGGTTCGACGGGTACAGAAACCGCAATGCGCCGCGGCCGAAGGCACGGCGCGAGCGGCGCGCCGCGATCAGCCGTTTCATCCAGTTCAACAGTGACGAGGGCGAGCGGCTCTGCGCCTCGACGTTGACCGCCTCGAAGCCATAGACCGAATCCATGATCGGCGGCAGATGGAGACGCTCGGGATCGGCTCGCGAAAATCCGCCATTGCGGTCGAACGACCACTGCATCGGCGTGCGCACGCCGTCGCGATCGCGCAGAAAAACATTGTCGCCCATGCCGATCTCGTCGCCGTAATAAATCACCGGGGTCCCCGGCATCGAGATCAGCAACGCGTTCAACAGCTCGATCCGGCGGCGGTCATTCTCCATCAACGGCGCCAGGCGCCGGCGGATCCCGAGATTGATCCGGGCGCGCCGATCGGCCGCATAGTGGTTCCACAGATAGTCGCGCTCGCGATCGGTGACCATTTCGAGGGTCAGCTCGTCGTGATTGCGCAGAAACACCACCCATTGGCACGCATCCGGGATGTCCGGCGTTTGCCGCATGATGTCGGTGACCGGATGGCGGTCCTCGGTCGAAACCGCCATGTAGATGCGCGGCATCAGCGGGAAATGGAATGCCATGTGGCATTCGTCGCCGGCGCCGAAATATTGCAGCACATCCTCGGGCCATTGATTGGCCTCGGCGAGCAGCATGCGGTCGCCATAGCGCTGGTCGAGCTCGCGGCGCAGCCGGTGCAGAATTTCGTGGGTCTCGGGCAGGTTCTCGTTGTTGGTGCCCTCGCGCTCGATCAGATAGGGCACGGCGTCGAGCCGCATCCCGTCAACTCCGAGATCGAGCCAGAACTTCATCACGTCCGCGATCGCGCGGAACACCCGCGGATTGTCGAAATTGAGGTCGGGTTGGTGCGAATAGAACCGATGCCAGTAGTAGGCCTGGGCCACCGGGTCCCACGCCCAGTTCGATTTCTCGGCATCGACGAAGATGATGCGGGTTTCCGGAAACTTCTGGTCGGTGTCGCTCCATACATAGAAATCGCGAAAGGGCGAGCCGGGCTTGGCTTGCCGCGCGCGCTGGAACCAGGGATGCTGGTCCGAGGTGTGATTGACGATCAGCTCGGTAACGACGCGCAGGTCGCGCCGGTGCGCCTCGCGGACAAAGGCCTTGAAGTCGGCCATCCGGCCGTAGGACGGGTTGATGTTCTTGTAGTCGGAAATATCGTAGCCGTCGTCGCGCAACGGTGACGGGTAGAACGGCAGCAGCCACAGGGCGGTGACGCCGAGGTCCTGGATGTAATCAAGCTTGCGGCACAGTCCCTGGAAATCGCCGATGCCGTCGTCGTCGGCGTCGAAAAAGGCTTTGACGTGCAGCTGGTAGATGATCGCGTCCTTGTACCACAGCGGGTCCAAGGTCGCCGGGCGTCGCGCTGCGGCGACGTGCGGCAGCGGCAAGGAGGCATCGTCGGGCGGGCTCATTCGGGCTCTGGCCGAAGCACTCGAAAGATCAGCGCCGGGTTCGATTCGGGGTCGAGCCGAAAGCGTTGGCGGGCGCCGCGGCAGACCGCGACGGTTGCCGTGAACGCTTCCTCGAGCGCGAATTGGCCGTCCGACGGCAGGCCGAGCGCGGCCAATGGCAGCTCGACCTCGCCTTCATGGGCCGTCTGCGGGTCGAGGTTGACGACGACGAATACCGCATTGGCCCGATCCGCCGATATTTTCGCATAGGCCAGGATGTCGGGCTGGTCGCACGGCAGAAAACGCAAATTTGCAAACTCCCACATTGCCGGGTTGTCATGCCGGAAGCGGTTGACGATCCGGATGTCGTCCTTGATGTTGCCGGGACGGTCCCAATCCCAGACCTTGTATTCGTATTTTTCGGAGTTGGCGTATTCTTCGCGACTTGCGATCGGCGTATTCTCGCACAGTTCGAAACCATTGTAGATGCCGTAGGCAGGCGACAAGGTCGCCGCCAGCACCAGCCGGATGCGAAACGCGGCCCGGCCGCCCTCCTGCAGAAAGAGCGGCAGGATGTCCGGCGTGTTGGTGAAAAAGTTCGGGCGGAAATATTCCCTGACCGGGAATTGCATCAGCTCGCTCAGGTATTCGGTCAACTCGGCCTTGGTATTGCGCCAGGTGAAATAGGTATAGGACTGGCTGAACCCGGTCTTTGCCAGGGCCCGCATCATCTTCGGCCGGGTGAAGGCCTCGGACAGAAAAATCGCCTCGGGACAGCGCGCCTTCACCTCGCGGATCAGCCATTCCCAGAACGGCAACGGCTTGGTATGGGGATTGTCGACGCGAAAGATGCGCACCCCCTCGCCAACCCAGAACAGCACGATGTCGCGCAGTTCCGCCCATAACCCTTCGCGGTCGGGGTTGTCGAAATCGACATTGACGATGTCCTCGTATTTCTTGGGCGGGTTCTCGGCGTATTTGATCGACCCGTCGGGCCGAAAGTGGAACCATTGCGGATGCTCGCGCACCCATGGATGGTCGGGGGCGCACTGCACTGCGAAATCGAGCGCGACCTCGATCCCGAGCGTCGCCGCGGCACGCACCAGGCGGCGGAAATCGGCCAGCGTGCCGAGCCCCGGCTCAACCGCGCAATGGCCGCCTTCCGCCGCGCCGATCGCATAGGGGCTGCCCGGATCGCCCGGCAATGCATGGGGACTGTTGTCCTTGCCTTTGCGGTTGACCCGGCCGATCGGATGGATCGGCGGCAGGTAGACGACGTTGAAGCCGAGGGCCGCGATCTCCGGCAATCGCGCGATGCAGTCGTCGAAGCTCGCGCTTTTGCCTGGCTCGCGCCCCTGGCTGCGCGGGAACATCTCGTACCACGCGGCAAAACGCGCGGCCTCGCGGTCGACGACGATTTCCAGCTCGCTTGAATAGCGCACTGCGT
Source organism: uncultured Alphaproteobacteria bacterium (assembly GCA_963814865.1). Lineage (GTDB taxonomy): Bacteria > Pseudomonadota > Alphaproteobacteria > ATCC43930 > CGMCC-115725 > AP-15. Next base: position 1,258,802 of record CAWFEN010000014.1, read on the forward strand.
CCGGGCGCGACGATGCGCGCGCCATCAGCCCGCGAGCCGCCGGCGACTGCAGCAGATCGGTCCGGCCGGCCGTGTCGCCATGGTCGAATTGATCGAGCAAGTCGCGGATCGCCGCCGTGTCGTCGGCTTTGGCCGACACCGACGCCTCGTCGACGATCGCGCGCCCTTCCTGAAGTTCGAGCGACACGTCCTGCCCGGCTTCGCGCTTCTTCTCGAATTCCTCGCGCCAGCTTTCGAAGCGGTCGGTCCAGGCTTCGATCGTGTAACGCCACAGCCCGACCCGATCGAGGCGAAAGCGGCCGACCCAGCGGTCGTTGTCGAAATAGGTCAGAGATGTCTCGCGCCACGGCTCGTCCTCGTACCGGTATTTGACGACGGCGCGCAGCCGGTCGTGGCCGTCGCGGAAAAGGTCGGCCCAGACCTCGAAAGTCTCGCCCTCGATCCGTTTCACCGGGTAGCGGCCGCGTTCCAACTCCGGATAGACGTCCTCGATCTGGATTCGCGCCTCCGGCCGCCACAGCCCCGGCATCGCGGCCTGCCGCCCGGCAACACCCGTCGCGGCACGCAAGACCCGCACCCCGAGCGGCTCGATCGCGAGCCCACCCGGCGGCAACGCCGCCCCGGCTCCCTCGCCGAGCATGCCGGGCGTGATCTCGCGCGGCCGGCGCCGGTTCCTGTTGACCAGGATGAGCGCGCGGTCGTCCCCGCTTTCGGTCCGCCGCTCCAGCACGACCAGACCGTCGTTGCCGGCGGCCAGCAGACGCTGCGGACCCTCCTCGTTCAAAGCCGGCATCCCCCGTTTGATCGCATTGACCTCGGTAATGAATCGGCTGAGGTCGAAGCGCTGCGGCTCGGGCGCCGTGTCAGGTCCCATCACCACGGCGAGCCGCCGTCCCCACCCGTATTCGAACCCCATCGGCATCAGTACGCCGGTCGAATACGCCGCGGCGAAGGCATAAGCTTGACGATAGTGTGGCTCGATCTCGCTTTCGGGAATGCCGGCGGCGCGCAATTCGGTCACCAGCCGCTCGGTGTCGTGGCTCTCGGGAAAACCGATCGACGGCGCGATGTGGCGAAAGGCTTCGTATTGCTCGAGCAGCCACGGGCTTTCGAAATCCCACCATTTGACGCTGTTGAAGAGATAGTCGAAGCCGGCATCGGCGAGCGCCAGCACCGCCTCCTGCGGTGCGCCCACGGTCTCGGCGCAAAACACCGCATCGGGCATCGCCGCCCTGGCGGCGCCGGTCAGCCCGTGCCAGACCTCGGCCGGCACCTTGTAGGCCGCGTCGCAGCGGAAGCCGCCAAAGCCGAGGCCGAGATAGTGGCGCACGACATCCTGGAAATAAGCGACAATCTCGCCGCGCTTTGGCGGCCGGTAATCGAGTTCGGCGAGATCGCCCCACACCGTCCTGCGGCTCGGATCGGCAGGATCGGTGGCATAGGGAGAAACGATCTCGCCCTTGGCGTCGCGCGCGAACCAGCCGGGATGATCGGCGGCGAGTTTGCTGTCCTTGGAAGTGTGGTTGACCACGAGGTCCATGATCACGCGCAGGCCGTTTGTCCGCGCCACCGCGGTGAACCCGCGCAGCAAAGTGTCGTCGTCGGCCTGCTCATCACCGCGAAAACGCGGGTTCAGACGATAATAGTCCTTGACCGCGTACAGGCTGCCGGAAAATCCCGGGTAGTGGAACGGGTTGACATAAACGGCGTTGAACCCCATCGCGGCGATCCGCGGCAGATGCGCCTCCCATTGCCGGATCGTGCCGGCCAATGTCGGAAACAAATTATAGATGCGCAGGCCCTCGCGCACCGCGCCGGACCTGGGCTCGCGCAGGTTCGAGGCCACGATCCCGGCTATCCTGAGCTGGCGATATGGGCGGGGGCGCCGCGACCGGCGAACAAGGCGAGCGTCTCCGGTCCGCGGTCTGCGCGGCTGCCCGCGGACGGCATCGTCAGCCGAGCTGGCCGACCGGCAACGCGAAGAGCTGGCGCAGGTCGCTAAAGATGCGGGGCCGCTGACGGCACGCCGCGAGCGTCGACATGAACCGCTCCGCCCAGCGATCGACATCGTTCTCCGCGAGATGGGCGAACATCCGCCGGTGGCGCTCCTTTCGTTCCGCGAGCGGCATTTCCAGGGCGGTTCCGATCGCCTCCGCCATCGCCTCCGGCTCATGCGGGTTGACCGTCAGGGCGCGGTCGAGCTCCGCTGCCGCGCCGGCGAACCGGGACAGCACGAGCACGCCGGGATCATCCGGGTCCTGCGCTGCGACATACTCCTTGGCGACAAGGTTCATGCCGTCGCGCAGCGGGGTCACCATGCCGATTCGGGCCGCCCGATAATAGGCCGCCAGCGTGGCGCGCGAATAGGACCGGTTGACGTATCGGATCGGCGTCCAGGCGGGTTCGCCATGGCGACCGTTGACGCTGCCGACGAGGGTGCTGAGCTCGCGGTCCATCTCGGCGTATTCAGGCACCTCGGTGCGGCTTTTCGGCGTCACCTGCAGGAACGTCACCTTGCCCCGCCATTCGGGGTTGGCATCGAGAAAGTGGCTGTAAGCCTGGATGCGATGGGTGATGCCCTTCGAATAGTCGAGGCGATCGACGCCGATGATCAGGCGCCTGCCGCCGAGGCTGTCGCGCAGCTCCTCTGAAGCACTCGAGCGCGCTGCCTTGCGCGCCGCCCGCGCATAAACACCCGTGGCGATCGCCACTGGAAACGCGCCGATCTGAACGCGGCGCTCGTCGAACTCGAACACGGTCCGATCGCGTCCGGCCATGCCGCCTTGCAGCTCGAAATAGCGCCCGAGATTGTCGGCGTCATGTTCGGTCTGCACCCCGACGAGATCGTAGTGGGCCAGCGCTCCGAGCGTCTCGGCGTGCTGCGGCAGCGCCAGCAGAATATCCGGCGGCGGGAATGGAATGTGCAGGAAAAAGCCGATCGGATTGGCGTGGCCGCGCAGCCGCAGTTCCTTGGCGAGCGACAGCAGGTGGTAATCGTGCACCCAGATCGTGTCGTCGGGGCGGATCAAGCGGGACAGCGCGTCGGCGAACAATGCGTTGACCCGCAGATAGCCGCCCAGCTCGATCGCGGTGAATTCGGCAAGATCGACCCGATAGTGCAGGATCGGCCACAGCACGCGATTGGCAAAGCCGTTGTAGTATTCCTGAAAGTCGAGCGCGGACAGATCGATCGTGACGACCGTGCGCCCCTGGCGTTGCACGACACGCGGCGCAGATGGCGCGTCCTCTGCACAGACCTTCCCGCTCCACCCGAACCAGATCCCTTCGCGTCGTTTCAGCGCTGCGTTGACGGCGACGGTAAGGCCCCCGGCCTGGCGCGGCCCCTCGGGATCAGGGACGGCGACACGGTTCGAGACTATGATCAGGCGCGACATCGAAGATCCTCCCCGTTCAGCGACAGGCGCATGGCCGACCGTTACGCCGGAAGCCGGAAGCGGGCCGATTGGCCCAGCCGCCCCAGCCAGGCCCGCACCGCCGCCGGCTGCGGGAAACAGCCTGAGAGGCCGGGCAGCACCGTCCCCACCGAAAAAGCCAGACCGCCCAGAGCGATTGCGGCCTCGAAGCCGGCGCGGTCCATTTCGTCATCGGCGATGAAGACCGGACGCCGGCCGGCGAACGGCTCGGCGAGCCATGAAAGATCCGATCGCCCTGCCCTTGTCGAACCCGCCGAGCCGGACCTCGAACACGTCCAGGCCCGCGACCAGCTCCAGCCCGACTTCGGCGAACCGCTCCATGAACCGGCACAGCGACGAGGCGAGCTCGGCCGCGACGGGGCCGGCACCCCGATAGTGCACGGCAAAGCTGACGCCCTTGTTCTCGGCCAATGTTCCCGGAAAAGCGTCGAGCAGGCGGACCAGTTCCGACCAGGCCGGTTCCGGCAAACGGCGTCGCGTCAACAGTTTGATCGGGCCATCCGGCGAATCGCGGATCTCGGCGCCGTGGACGCCGCCCGCCCTGAGCCGCAGCGGGGCGAACAGCCGGTCCAGCTCGCCGATCGGGCGACCGCTGACGAGGGCGATCGCGCCGCCCAGACGCCGCTCAGCCATGGCCAGCGCCTCGACGAGAGACAACGGGACCTCGACCGCATCGGGGCGCGGCGCCAGGTCGAGAAGCGTCCCGTCAACGTCGAGGAAAAGTGCGATTTCCTGCGGCCTCAGATCCACGTGCTGCGGTTCGTCCACCCGGTGCTTCTTCCATCGAGGCTACTGGGCGGACAACGTGCTCGGCAGCGGCATGGTTCCGCCGCGCAGGCGATCCGCGATCCGCCTCATTCGCTGCGGTGGATCAGCACTACCGGCTCACAGCGCGACTTCGACCAGAAACGGCCCCGGTGTGGCGATCCCTTCAGCCAGGCGCCGGTTGAACTCATCCATGTCGGCCACCCGCGCGCCGGGCACGCCCATGCCCTTGGCCAGGGTGACGAAATCGAGGTCCGGATGGCCGAGGTCGAGCATATCGAGGGCCTTGCGGCCGGGGTTGCCGGCGCCGACATTGGCGAGCTCGCCGCGCAGGATCGCGTAGCTGCGGTTCGAGAATAACAGGGTGGTGACGTCGAGCCCTTCGCGCGCCTGCGTCCACAGCGCCTGCAAGGTGTACATCGCGCTGCCGTCGCCTTCGAGGGTGATCACCTTGCGGTCCGGGCAGGCGACCGCGGCCCCGGTCGCGAGCGGCATGCCCAGGCCGATCGAGCCGCCCATGTTGGACAGCCAGTCATGCGGCGCTGCCGCTCGGGTCGGCGCGAAAAAGCCGCGCCCGGTTGTCACCGCCTCATCGACGACGATCGCGTTCTCGGGCAGCATCGCGCCGAGCGAGGCGCCGAGCGCCTCGGGGGTGATCTTGCCGCTCGCCTTGACCGGCACCGGATGGTTGTCGGCCGGGACCGGCGTGGCGCGCGCGCCGACCGCGTCGGCCAGGGCTTCGAGCGCGCCGATCAGATCCTCTTCCGGCCGGGCGAGGACATGGCCCTGCGCGTCGGGCGGGGCCAGCAGGCTCGGTTTGTCGGGATAGGCGAAGAACGCGACCGGCATCTTGGAGCCGACCAGGATGATGTGCTTGAGCCCGGCCAGCACCCGAACCGCCTGATCGACCACATACGGCACCCGCTCGACAAAAACCCGGCCGCGGCCGCGCTGGGTGCGCGCGTTCGAGCCTTGCGCAATCAGCCGGGCGCCGGTCTTGGCGGCGATGCGGCCGGCGAGGTCGAGCCCCTCCTGGCGCAAGGCGCGCCCGGTTACCAGCAGCAGGCACGGCTCGCCCGAGCGCAAGGCCCGCGCCGCCTCGGCCACCGCCTCTTGCGACACCGGCTTCGGCAGCGCCGGCGACGGCACTTCGGCCGGCCCCGAGCCTTCATTCCAGGCGGTGTCGGCCGGCAGGATCAAGGTCGCGATCTGGCCCGGCGGCATCCGCGCCGCAGCGATCGCCGCCGCACCGTCGGCGGCGACCGAGCGCGCGTCGGGCGAGGTCTTGACCCAGCGCGAGAACGGCCTTGCCGCGCTCTCGATGTCGGTCGTCAACGGCGCGTCGAAGCGGCGGTGATAGGTCGCGTGGTCGCCGACGATGTTGACCATCGGCGTCATCGCCTTGTTGGCGTTGTGGATGTTGGCGAGCCCGTTGGCCATGCCGGGGCCGAGATGCAGCAGGGTCGCCGCCGGCTTTTCGCTCATCCTGGCATAGCCGTCGGCGGCGCCGGTGACGACCCCCTCGAACAGGCCGAGCACGCAGCGCATGCCCTCGACCCGGTCGAGCGCGGCGACGAAATGCATCTCCGAGGTCCCCGGATTGGCAAAACACACATCGACGCCGCCGCCGACCAGGGTCCGCACCAGGCTTTCCGCGCCGTTCATCATTCCCTCTCCGGTCGCTGTCTCATCTGCGGCGCGCGATGGGGCATGCCGCGGCCGCTCAGCATGCGCGTCGATCCGCGCCGCTTCAAGGCGGCGATGGCCGCCGCATCCGTGCCGGCTCGCGCGATCGTGATCGGCTGTCGGCGCTTGCGGCCGGAATTTCACTCGGCGACGCACTGTCCAATCGGATGTATTGCAGGTGGTTCGCCCACGCAGCAGCCAGGTTGCCCGTCGATGTCCGCTCTCCCGCGCCTGCTCGCCGTCGCCACCGCGGTCCCGCCCTACCCGCTCGACCAAAATAAGGTGATCGAACGGGTCAAGCGCCTGTTCGGGGATTCGGCCGACCTCGACCGGCTGCTGCCGGTCTTCACCAACACCGGGATCCGCACGCGCTATTCCTGTGTGCCGATCGAGTGGTACGACCGCAGCCATGGCTGGGCCGAGCGCAACCACATCTATCTCGCTTCGGCGCTCGATCTGATCGAGGCGGCGACCCGCCGGGCGCTGGATCGCGCCGGCATCGGCACGGACGAGATCGACGGCATTGTCGTCGTCTCATCGACCGGGATCGCCACGCCGAGCCTTGATGCATTGCTGATCGACCGCATGGGGCTGCGGCCGGCGGTGCGGCGTCTGCCGGTCTTTGGGCTCGGCTGCGCCGGCGGCGTGATCGGGCTCGCCCGCGCTGCGACCGAAGCCGCGATGGCCCCGGGCGAAACCGTGCTGTTTCTCGTCGTCGAATTGTGCGCGCTGTCGTTTCGCCGCGACGATTTCTCGAAAAGCAACATCGTCGCGACCGCTCTCTTCGGCGACGGCGCCGCGGCCGCGCTGTTGTCGACCGACGGCGAAGGACCGGCCATCGCCGCCGCCGGCGAGCACACCTGGCCCGCCACCCTCGAAGTGATGGGCTGGGAGGTCGCCGATGACGGCCTCAGCGCGATCTTTTCGCGCGACGTGCCGCAGCTCGTCGCCACCCGGCTCCATGACGCGGCCTCCGCCTTTCTCGCCCGGCACCGGCTGAGCCTCGACGACATCGACCGCTTTGTCTGCCATCCGGGCGGCGCCAAGGTGGTGATCGCGCTCGAGCACGCCTTCGGCCTCGGCGACGGCGCGCTAGCTGCCGCACGCGGGGTATTGCGCGACTACGGCAATATGTCGGCCGCCACCGTGATGTTCGTGCTCGAACAGCTGCTCGCCGAGGCGCCGGAGTGGCACCGGGCATTGATGAATGCGCTCGGGCCGGGTTTTACGGCGGGATTCCTGGTGCTCGACAACCGGTGACCATCCTTTATGCGACGCTCGCCGTCGTCGTCCTGCAGCGCCTCCTGGAGCTCGCCTGGGCCGGGCGCAACACGGCACGGCTGCGCCGCCGCGGCGGCGTCGAGATCGATGCCGCCGGCTACCCGCTCTTCATCCTGCTGCATGCCGGCTGGATCGCCAGCCTCGCTCTCTTCGTGCCGGGCTCCGCCCTGCCGCAGTGGCCGCTGCTCGGCCTCTTCGCATTCCTCCAGTCGATCCGGATTTGGGTGATCCTGAGCCTCGGGACCTATTGGACGACGCGGATCGTCACCTTGCCCGGCGTCCCGCTCGTGCGCACCGGTCCGTTCCGCTGGCTGCGGCATCCGAACTACATGCTGGTCGGCGCCGAGATCGTCCTGTTGCCGCTTGCCTTCGGCGCCGTCGCGATTGCCGCAGTATTTTCGGCCCTGAACCTGCTGCTGACCGCCAGGCGCATCCGCATCGAGGACCGCGCGCTGATGCCGCGCCGCCCCCTGTGAGCGGTGCCGCCGAACCAGCCGGATCGGGCGGCGCGAAGACCTGGATCGGGTTTGTTGCCATGGCCGTCGGCATGTTCATGGCGATCCTCGACATTCAGATCGTCGCCAGCTCGCTGCCCGAGATCCAGGCCGGCCTCGGCATTCCGCTCGACCGTTTGAGCTGGGTGCAGACCGCCTATCTGATGGCGGAGATCGTCGCGATCCCGCTGACCGGCTGGTTGACGCGCGTGCTGTCCACGCGCGGTGCCTTCTGCGCCTGCATCTGCGGCTTCACCGCCGCCAGCCTCGCCTGCGCGCTCTCGACCGGGTTCTGGTCGCTGATCCCGGCGCGGGTCGTGCAGGGGTTTTGCGGCGGCGCGCTGATCCCCCTCGTCTTCTCGGCGATTTTCCTGATGTTCCAATGGCCGACACGGACCCGGGCGACCCTCGTCGCCGGGCTGCTGGCGATGCTGGCGCCGACCATGGGCCCGATGGTCGGCGGCTTCGTCACCGAGCGGTGGTCTTGGCACTGGCTGTTTCTGATCAATGTGCCGCCGGGCATCGTCACGGCACTGCTCGCAGCCTGTGCAGTGAACGTCGATCGGCCCGATTGGCGCCGCTTCGGCTCGATCGATCTGCTGGCACTCCCCTTGCTCGCCGCCTTTCTCGCCAGCCTGCAGCTCCTCCTCAAGGAAGCGCCGCGCCGCGGCTGGGGCAGCGCCCCGATGCTGCTGCTGGCGGGTCTCTGCATTGCCTGCGGCGGCGGCGTGATCCGGCGCTCGCTGCGCCACGCGGCGCCGCTGATCGATCTTTCCGCCTTCCGCAACCGCAATTTCGCGGCCAGCTGCTGGTTCAGCTTCGTTCTCGGCATCGGGCTCTACGGTGCGACCTACCTTCTGCCGGTCTTTCTCGGCCTGGTGCGCGATTACGAGGCGCTGGCGATCGGCGCGATCATGATGGCGACGGGCGCTGCGCAGCTGGTCATGGCACCGATCGCCACCGCGCTCGAACGGCGCGTCGACGCAAGGCTGTTGATCGCCGCGGGCTATGGCCTGCTGGCACTCGGCCTCCTCGGCAATGGCTTCATGACCTTCGAAACCGATTTCCGAGGCTTGCTCTGGCAACAGATCGCGCGCGGCAGCGCGATCATGCTGTGCCTGTTGCCGAGCACAGCGCTGGCGCTCGGCGGTTTCGACCCGGCCGAAATCCCGAATGCGAGCGGCTTGTTCAACCTGATGCGCAACCTCGGCGGCGCGATCGGCCTGGCACTGATCGACACGGTGCTCGAGCAGCGCGCACCCGCCCATGTCGCCGCCCTCGTCGCCCGCCTTCAAATGGGTGATGCGGCGGCAGCGCGCCTCGTCGGCCTCCCGGTCGACCGCTTCAAAGGCGTGCCGCTCGGCCCGGTCGATCAGGCGACGCGCGAGTTTGTGGCGCCGCTTGTCGAGCGCGCCGGGCTCGTCGCCGCCTGCAACGACGCCTGGCTCTTGATCGGCGGGCTGGCGGCCCTGGCGTTGCTGGCGCTGCCGCTGCTGCGCAGGTCGCCGGCGGGCGCGGCGCCGGCCGGCCGCCGGTCATGAGGTTGGAACCGGCAGCATCGATCCCGATTTTTCCGGTGTCCGGCCAGTGCTATTCTGATGCCGCAGGCGGCAAGCGTGTGGGAGGAGCGGGATGAAGCGGAGCACTGAGCGGATACTCACCACCCATGTCGGCAGCCTGCCGCGGCCGCCCGATCTGCTGGCGATGATCCAGGCGAAGGAGCAGGGCACGGCTTTCGACGCCCCGCTCTATGCCGATCGGGTCAAAAACGCGGTCTCGGAGGTCGTGCGCCGGCAAGCCGCGAGCGGCATCGACATCGTCGCCGACGGCGAGATGGGGCGGTTCGGGTTCATCCCCTACGTTAACGAACGGCTTGCCGGCCTCGAGCCGCGCAAGAGCGCGGGCGGCGCCGGCGCCTGGAGCCAGTCGCGCGAATACCTGGCCTTCCCGGAATATTACCAATGGGCGGCGCAGATGCCGGGGACGGCCGGAAGGGCGCCGCCGACGCGCTGGGTGTGCACCGGCCCGATCTCCTACCGCGGCCGCGAGGCGCTGCGGCGCGACATCGACAACCTGAAGGCGGCGCTTGCCGACACCGATTGCGAGGAAGCCTTCATGCCGGCGGTCTCGCCCACCAACCTCGCCAATTGGAATGCCAACGAGCATTACCGGACCGACGAGGAATTCCGGGCCGCGCTGGCTGAGGCGCTGCATGAAGAATACCGTGCGATCGTCGATGCCGGGCTGATCCTGCAGGTTGACGATCCTCAGCTCGCCAGCCATTACGCGATGCACCCGGAGCTCGATCTGGCGCAATGCCGCAAATGGGCCGGCGCCAGCGTCGAGCTCCTGAACCACGCGCTCTCCGGCATTCCGGCCGACCGGGTGCGCTACCACACCTGCTACAGCATCAATATGGGCCCGCGCGTCCATGATCTCGAATTGCAGCACATCGTCGACATCATGCTCGGCGTGCATGCCGGTGCCTATTCGTTCGAAGCGGCCAACCCGCGCCACGAGCACGAATGGCGGGTTTGGGAGACGGCCAGATTGCCGGAAGGCACGGTGCTGATCCCCGGCATCATCACCCATGCCTCCAATCTGGTCGAGCATCCGGAGGTCGTCGCCCAGCGCATCGGCCGCTTTGCCGGCGTCGTCGGCCGCGAGAACGTCATCGCCGGCGCCGATTGCGGCTTTGCCAGCTTTTCCACTTCGTGTGAAGTCCATCCGAGCGTCGTCTGGGCCAAGCTCGCATCTCTCGCTGAAGGCGCCCGCCTGGCGACAAAGGAGCTGTGGAGCCGAACCTGACGATCCGGAGAGGAAGCACGAACATGGATTTCGGCTACCTAGCAAAGCGTGTGGAGACCGACGCGCGCCCAGCGCGGATGGCCGAATGGCTGTTCCTACGAACGCACCTTCCGAATTCGCGCGCCACAGGCGCTCGGGGGTGGCGGGCATCTCGAGGTGACGGATGCCGAGCGGGGACAGCGCATCGACGAGGGCATTGGCGACCGCCGGCAGGGCGCCGACATTGCCGGCCTCGCCGGCGCCCTTGACGCCGAGCGGATTGGTCTTGGTCGGCACCGGATTGCTGGCGCACTCGATCGCCGACAGGTCGCCGGCGCGCGGCATCGCGTAATCCATGAACGAGCCGGTCTGGAGCTGGCCCGAGGCCGGATCGAAGCGGATATCCTCCATCAGCACCTGGCCGATGCCCTGGACGATCCCGCCGCAGATCTGGCCTTCGAGCAATAACGGGTTCAGCACCGTGCCGACATCGTCGACGACGCTGTAGCGCAGGATCTCGACTTCTCCCGTGTCGGGGTCGATCTCGACCTCGCAGATATGGCAGCCATTCGGGAAATTCTGCTGCTTCGAGGTAAAGGTGGCGCCGGCGATCAGTCCGGGCTCCATATCGTCGGGCAGGCTCGGCGGGTTGAACGATTCGATCGCGATCTCGCCGACCGTCAGCGCGCGGTTGGAGCGCGGCGCGGTAAAGAGGCCGTCGGCGAAATTGACCTCGCCCGCCTCGGCGCCGAGCAGGTGAGCGGCGATCGCCTTGGCTTTCGTCACGATCTTCTCGGTTGCGAGATAGACCGCCGAGCCGCCGAGCGCCGCCGAGCGCGAGCCGCCGGTGCCTTCGCCGTTGGCGACCTTCTCGGTGTCGCCCTGGACGTAATGCACCTGATCGGGATGGATCCCGAGCCGGTCGCAGAGCAACTGCTTGTAGACCGTCTCGTGGCCCTGCCCCTGGGTGATCGAGCCCGACACCAGTGTCACCGTGCCGCCGCGGTCGAAGCGGATCTCGGCCGCCTCGAACCCGCCGGCCGCGGCCCGCTCGATCGTATTGGAGAGGCCGATGCCGCGCAGTCTGCCGCGGCTGCGCGCCGCGGCGCGGCGCTGCTCGAAACCCTCCGCGTCGGCGAGCTTCAGCGCCAGGTCGAGATTCTTGGCAAACTCGCCGCAATCATAAGTAAAGGTCAGGCCCGATTTGAACGGCATCGCCTCCGGCGGGATCATGTTGCGACGGCGCAATTCGATCCCGTCGATGCCGAGCTCGGCGGCGGCCTCGTCGACCATGCGCTCGATGACATAGGCGGCCTCGGGCCGGCCGTTGCCGCGATAGGCCCGCATCGGGTTGGTATGGGTGTAGACGGCGGTCACCTCGGCCCGCACCGCCGGGGTCCGGTAGACGCCCGCCAGAGTGCCGAGATTGGCGACAAAGGCGTTGGAGCCGGCCTGCGGATAGGCGCCGATCGCGGCGATCGTCTTAACCCGCAATGCCAGGAAGTGGCCGTCACGGTCGAGCGCCAGCTCGGCTTCGGTGATGTTGTCGCGCGCCTGGGCATCGCCGAGAAAGGCTTCGGAGCGCGTGCTGGTCCATTTGACCGGCCGCCCGACCGTCTTCGATGCCAGCAGGACCAGCGCCACCTCGTTGTAGATCGCCGATTTCATGCCGAAGCTGCCGCCGATGTCGCCGGCGACGACGCGCACCCGGCTTTCCGGGACCTTCAGCACCTGCTTTGCCAGTTCGGCACGATAGCCGTGGATGCGCTGCAAGGTGGTGTAGATCGTCCAGCGATCCTCGGCGGGGTTGTAATCGCCGATGGCACCGCGCGGCTCCATGCTGGCCGCGGTCACCCGGTTGATCACGAAACGGCGGCGGACGACATGCGCGGCGCCGGCAAAGGCCGCGTCGGTCGCCGCGGCGTCGCCTTCGGTATGAAAGAATGCGACGTTGCCGGGGCTGCCCTCCCAGACCAGCGGCACGCCCGGCGCGGCCGCGCCGGCGGTCGAGACGATTGCCGGCAGCGGCTCGTAATCGACCGCGACAAGCTCGGCGGCATCCTCGGCCTGATGCCGGGTCGATGCCACGACAAAGGCGACGTAATCGCCGACCCGGCGCACCCGGTCCTTGACCAGGGCCGGGAAGCGCGGCCGGTACGCCGGCGCGCCGTCGCGCAACCGGAGGCCGCTCGGGCTCGGCAGGTCGCCCCAGCCCGAAGCCTCCCAATCCGCCCCGGTCAGCACCGCCAGCACGCCCGGCGCCGCTTTCGCCGCCGCCGTGTCGATCGCGCGGATGCGGGCATGCGCATGCGGCGAGCGCAGCACATGGCCGAACACCATGCGCGGCAGCACCATATCATCGACATAGCGGCCGCCGCCGCGCAGCAGCCGCGGGTCCTCGAACCGCGGGACCGGCTGACCCACCGCAAAATCACCCATGCCTGCTTCTCCGGATCATTGTCGCGCCTCTTATGCGGCTGGTGCCCGAGAGAGGCGGCGGCGGTGCCGCTGTCACGCCGCCATCCAGCCGCCGTCGACATTGTAGGCGGCGCCGGTAACATAGCTCGCGCGGTCCGAGCACAGCCACACCACCATCTCGGCAATCTCCTCCGGGCTGCCCATGCGGGCGAGCGGGGTCTGGGCGAGGATCGCCGCGCCGCGCCGGTGCATCGTGTCCTCGGTCATCCGCGTCTTGATATAGCCGGGGCAGACGGCGTTCACCCGGATACCGGCGTCGGCGTATTCGAGCGCGGCGGTCTTGGTGAGCCCAACGACCCCATGCTTGGCCGCGACGTAAGCCGACGAGGTCGGCAGCCCGGCAAGCCCGGCGATCGACCCGGTGTTGACGATGGCGCCGCCGCCCTGCGCCTGCATCAAGGGCAGCTCGTGCTTCATGCACAGCCACACCCCCTTCAGATTGACGGCGATCATCCGGTCGAACGCTTCCTCGGACCATTCGGCGGTCTTCTTGCCGGCCGCGTCGACCTGCCAGCCGGCGATCCCGGCATTGTTGAAGGCACAATCGAGCCGGCCATAGGCGGCGACCACGCCGTCGATCACCGCCTTCACTTCGGCGTCGCGCACCACCTCGCCCGACAGCGATATCGCCTGGCCGCCGGCGGCATTGACCAATGCCACGGTCTCCCGTGCCGCCTCCGCCGCGATATCGGCGACCGCGACGCGGGCACCCTCGCGGGCAAAGGCGAGTGCTGCCGCGCGCCCGATCCCGCCGCCGCCACCGGTGACCAGCGCCGATTTTCCGTCGAGCAACCCCGCCATCCTCTCCTCCCGATCCGCCTCGGGCTCCAGAATAGCGCCGCCGCCCGGCAGCCGATCGAAATTTCCGACTCAGTCGTCCGGCCGAGGCGCGCAGGGACAAACGGGAGATCGGATGTAGATTGTCGTCTGTCGGACTGATTGCGTTTCACTCATCGACGACAACGATCATGACGCCGTACCGGTAGCGCGAGCCGATTCACAGGCCTCCCTGCGACTCCGACACGCGAAGGCTCTTCTGGTGCGGGGCGACGAGCATCGACGCAAAACCGCAAAAAATTCCTTGCCGCGGCCCATCTCGCCACCGCTACGATCCGGCTCAACGCCCTAACCTATCAGCGGTTCATGTTCAGGTCTCGCAGCGAGCGGCACGACCGGGCGCTCGATCGGACCCTCGTAGAGCTGGCGCGGGCGGAAGATGCGGGTTTCGGGGTCGGCAAGCATCTCGTTCCAATGGGCAACCCAGCCGACCGTGCGCGCCACCGCAAATACCGGCGTGAACATCGCCGGCGGCAGGCCCAGCGCACGGAAGATGATCCCGGAATAGAAATCGACGTTGGGATAGAGCTTGCGCGTGACGAAATAATCGTCTTCGAGCGCAATGCGCTCCAACTCCATCGCCAGTTTCAAGAGTGGATCGCCGCGCTGGCCGAGCGCGTCCAGCACCTCGTGGCAGAGCGGGCGCAGCACCTTGGCGCGCGGGTCGTAGCTCTTGTAGACGCGGTGGCCGAAGCCCATCAGCCGATAGGGATCGTTCTTGTCCTTGGCGCGGCGCAGCATCTCCGGAATGCGCTCGACGGTGCCGATCTGTTCTAGCGTCTGCAATACGGCCTCGTTGGCGCCACCGTGCAGCGGTCCCCACAGCGCGGCGATCGCTGCCGCGGTGCAGGCATAGGGGTTGGCTCGGGTCGAGCCGACGAGCCGCATCGCCGAGGTCGACGCGTTCTGTTCATGGTCGGCCTGGATGATCAGCAATGCTTCGAGCGCGCGCACCGCCGCCGCCGGCGCCCGGTACCTCTCGCACGGCACCGAGAACAGCATATGCAGGAAGTTTTCCGCATAACCGAGATCGTTGCGCGGATAAACAAAGGGCTGGCCTTGCGAATATTTGTAGGCCATCGCGGCAATTGTCGGCATCTTGGCGATCAGCCGGTGTGAGGCGATCAGCCGATGCCGCGGATCGAAGATGTCGAGCCCGTCATGGTAGAACGCCGCCAGAGCGCCGACGACACCGCACATGACCGCCATCGGATGGGCATCGCGGCGGAACCCGCGATAGATCGCATGGATCTGCTCGTTAAGCATCGTGTGCCGGGCAATGTCGCGGCTGAAATCGGCGAGCCGTGCCGCATTCGGCAATTCGCCGTTGAGCAGCAGCCAGGCGGTTTCGAGATAGCCGCAGCTTTCCACCAGCGCATCGATCGGATAGCCCCGATAGAGCAGCACCCCATTGTCGCCATCGACATAGGTGATGGCCGAGCGGCAGATCGCGGTGTCGCCCAAGGCGGGATCATAGGCGTAGCATCCGGTCGTCTCATGCAGGCCGCGGCCGTCGATCATCGGCGGCCCGATCGTCGGGTACAGCAGCGGCAGTTCGGGATGGGCCGCAGCGCCGTGGATCTCGATCGGGAGCGTTGCAACATCGGTCATCGGGTACCTCCATGCCGGGAGCATTAATGGACAGCCTCGTCGAACTTGTGTCAACCTTGATTATTTAATCAAGCTATATATGCCGACAATGCTGCTGACCGCGCGACAGGCCGCCGACCGGCTGGGGATCAAGCTCGACACGCTCTATGCCTATGTCAGCCGCGGCCGTCTGCGCTCGGTGGGCGTCCCCGGCACCCGCGAGCGGCGCTATCGGGTCGAGGAGGTCGAGGCGCTGCGCGGCGCCGGCGCGGCCGTGCGCGGCGCCGATGGCGAGCCGCTGACGCCGGTGGTCGGCTCGTCGATCTGCCTGATCGAGAACGGCAAGCTCTATTATCGCGGCAAGGATGCGATCGCGCTCTCGGCATCGGCGACGCTCGAAGACATCGCCGCGCTGCTGTGGCGCGCCGAGCCCGGCGCCGGCGACGCCGCTGAAATGGCGCCCCCGGCGAATGCAGGGGCGGCCTCCGGGCTGATCGAACATTGCCAGATTCGGCTCGCCGCCGCGGCCGATTCGGACCTGCCGGCTCTCGACCTGACGCGGGCCGGGGTGATCCGCACCGGCCGCCACATCCTGCGCGCGCTCACTGCCTGCGTCGCCGCAGCCCCGCCGGCATCCGAGCCGATCCACCGCCGCCTCGCCGCCGCCTGGAAACTGGGCGACGCCGGCGCCGGCATCGTGCGGCGCTGTCTCGTGCTGATCGCCGATCACGAATTGAATGCGTCGACCTTTGTCGCGCGCTGCGTCGCATCGACCGCGGCGACACCCTATGCCGTCGTGTCGGCGGCGCTGGCGGCGCTGTCCGGCCGCCGTCATGGCGGCGCCTCGGCCCGGGCAGAGGCCTTGTTCCTAGAACTCGCGCGCGGCGGCGATCCGATGGCCGCGATGGCCGCCCGCCTTGCCCGCGACGAGGATCTGCCGGGGTTCGGCCACTTCCTCTACCCGGAGGGCGACCCGCGCGCCGCCTCTATCCTGGCAGCCGTCGCCCGAGAGCTGCCCGCCGCCGATAGCCTGATCGAGGCGGCAGCCGCCGCCGGGACGCGGCTGACCGGCCGTCGGCCGAATGTCGATTTCGCTCTCGCCGCGGCTGCGACCGCCCTCGGATTGCCGCAAAATGCCGCGCTCGGCCTCTTTATCATCGGCCGCACGGTCGGCTGGATCGCGCACGCGATCGAGCAATACGAGAGCGGCACCTTGATCCGCCCCCGCGCCCGCTATCTCGGACCGCGACCGGAAGAAACAACGGGATCGACCTGACCCCGCGCCTTCGCTATCGCCGCCATCACCCGGCGCGGAGTGATCGGGGTTTCGTTCAGTTCGGCACCGAGCGCGGCGAGGGCGTCGCAGACGGCGTTGGCGATCGCCGCGGGCGGAGCAACGGCGCCGCCTTCGCCCATGCCCTTCATGCCGTATTCGGTGGCCGCGGCCGGGGTGTGCAGGTGGCCGATCTTGATCGCCGGCAGTTCCGCAGCGCCGGGCATCAGATAGTCCGCGAGGGTGCCGACCAATGGCTGGCCGGCTTCGTCATAGGGGATTTCTTCAAAGAGGGCGGTGCCGATGCCCTGCACGACGCCGCCGCGGATCTGGCCTTCGACGATCATCGGGTTGACCATCGTGCCGCAATCCTCGGCAACGGCGAAGTCGAGCAGTTCGACAAACCCGGTCTCCGCGTCGACTGCGACGACCGCGCCATGCGTCGCATAGGAGAAGACGCCGGTGCCGATCGCGGGCTCGTAGGTCGCCGTCGCGTCGAGCAGCGGATCGACGCCGGGCGGCAGCCCGTCCATGCGCAGATGGGCGACTTTGGCGATCTCGGCGATCGAGATCGAGCCTTGCGGCCCCATGACCGCACCGTCGGCGCAGCGCACCGAGGCGACATCGCATTGCAGCAGATGCGCGCCGATCCGGCACAGCTTGTCGCGCAGCAGGCGGCTGGCGCGCGCCACCGCACCGCCCGACATGACCATGCTGCGCGAGGCGAAGGTGCCGAAGCCGAAGGCCGTGTTTTCGGTGTCGCCGTGCCGCACCGAGATCCGTGCCGGGTCGATGCCGAGCTCGTGATGCGCAATCTGCGACAGCGTGGTTTCGAGACCCTGGCCATGCGACTGGATGCCGACCATCAGCACCACGCTGCCGTCGGTCAGGATGCGCGCCGTGCAGCTCTCGAACCCCGGCACGATCGCCGCGCCGCGCGAGACGAATTCGGCCGCACCATGCGCGGTCTGCTCGGCAAAGGCGGCAAAGCCGATGCCGACGAGGCGCCCATCGGGCTCGCCCTGCCGCTGCCGCGCGCGGACCGCCGGCATGTCGAGCAATTCGGCGCAGAGCCGCACACTCTGCGCGTAGTCGCCATTGTCGAAGCGCATGCCGCCAACGGTGGTGAACGGCATCTGGTCGGGCGGCACCATGTTCAAGGCCCGCACCTCGACCGGGTCGCGGCCGATGGCACGCGCGATCTCGTCGATCGTGCGCTCGATTGCAAAGCACGCGCCCGGCCGGCCGACCCCGCGATAGGGGCCGAGCGGCGCCTTGTTGGTCGCGACCGTGCAGGCCCGCGCCCGGTAATTCGGGATCGTATAGGGTCCGGGCAGGTTGCGCGCCGCCATCGCCGCTTCTTGGTACGGCCCCTGCGGCCACAGCCCATAGGCGCCGGCATCGACGATTATCTCCGCATCGACGCCGAGGACGCGCCCTTGCCGGTCGGCATAAGCGGTGACCTTGTAATGATGGTCGCGGGTATGCGCCGACGTTAAGAGATGCTCGCCGCGATCCTCGACCCAGCGCACCGGATGGTCGAGTTCGAGCGCCAGGGCGGCGAGGATGATCTCCTCCGGATAGAGCCGCGCCTTGGGCCCGAACCCGCCGCCGACATCGGGAGCAACGACGCGCAGGCGGCGCAATTCGAGGTCGAGAAACTCGCCCAATGCGACGCGCACGGTATGCGGCGTCTGGGTCGAGGCATAGACGACGATCTCGTCGAGCCGATGGTCCCGACAGGCGAGCACGGCGCGGCCCTCGAGCGGGGCGCCCGATTGCCGGTGCATGCGGTATTCGCGGCTGACCGCGATCTCGGCGGCACGCGAAGCGGCCTCGATATCGCCGCCCTCGAACACCCGCTCGCTGTAGAGGTTGTCGCCCCAGCCCTCATGCACCGGATGGCGGCTGCCGCGCATGTCGCGCGGCGCATCGACGACTGCGTCGAGCACCTCGAAATCGACGGTGACGGCGGCGGCGAGGTCTTCGGCCTCGGCGCGGGTCGGAGCGATGCAGGCGGCGATTGCCTCGCCGACATAGCGCGCCTTGTCGGTGGCGAGCGGCGGCCAGGCCGGCGCCTTCGCTCCGGCCGTCTGGGTGACGACTCGAATCGGCCGAATGCGCGGCAGATCGGCGGCGGCGAAGACACGACCCTTGGCGTCGGGCGGCACGGCAACGCCGCGGATGCGGGCATGGGCATGCGGGCTGCGGACAAAGGCGACCTCCATCGTGCCGGACAATTTGATGTCTGACACAAACTGCCCGCGGCCGTGCAGATGGCGCTCGTCTTCGCGGCGCAGCAGCGAGGCGCCGATTCCCCGGGAATCATCCGGCATCGGGGGCTCCTGACGCCGCCGCAGCGGCGGCGGCGATCGCGGCGACGATGTTGGTGTAGCCAGTGCAGCGGCAGATATTGCCGGCAAGACCGGCGCGGATCTCTGGTTCTGATCCGGCCCGCCGGCGCCGGATCAGATCATGCGCCGTGATCAGCATGGCCGGCGTGCAGAAGCCGCACTGCAGCCCGTGATGGCGGTGAAAGCCGTCGCGCAACGCTGCCATCACCGGATCGCCGGCGAAGCCCTCGATGGTGCGGATTTCGCGCTCGTCGCAGGCAACCGCGAGCATCAGGCAGGCACGCGCCGGCTCGCCGTCGACAAGAACCGTGCAGGCGCCGCACACCCCGTGCTCGCAGCCGAGATGGGTTCCGGTCAGGTTGCGCCGCTCGCGCAGGAAATCGGCGAGCGACAGCCGCGGCGGCACATCATCGGCGATTTCGGCGCCGTTGACCCGCAGGCGGATCGCGGTCACGCCGTCACCTGGTGCACCGCGCGCATCGCCGCTACCCGATGCAGGTTGTGCTGGAACTCGTCGAAATGCCGGTCGGCGGCGCGATCGAGATCGGCGGCGATTGCGTTGCGCAGGGTTGCTGAATCAAGGCGGCTCTCGGTGAAAGACTGCGATGCCTGATCGAGCACCAGCGGTGTCCCGTTGGCGGCGCCGAGAACGATCCGGCAATGACCGCCCGCGCGGTCGGCGACGGCAATGGCGAGCGCGTTCGCGAACTCGCCCGATTTGCGGCTCAGCTTGACATAGCCCCAGCGGGCGTCGGCGGGCAGCTTGGGGATACGCACGCTCTCGATGATCTCATCGTCGGCGAGCCGCGTCTCGTAGATGCCGGTGGTGAATTCGGTGCATTTAAGCGAATGCCGGCCGTTCGGACCGAACAGGGTCACTTCGGCATCAAGGGCGGCGAGCACTGCCGGCCATTCGGCTGCCGGGTCCGCCAAAGCCAGGCTGCCGCCGATCGTGCCGCGGGTGCGGATCGCGCGGTAGGCGAGGCTCGCCGCGACCCGCGGCATCAGCCCGCGCGAGGAATCGGGCACCCGCCCGTCCTCGATCGCGGCATGGGTCACGCAGGCGCCGAGAGTTACGGCGTCGCTGTCCTCGGCAAAGCCCGCCAGCTCCGGCAGCCGCGCGATGTCTATCAGCATAGCGGGCGAGGCGGCCCGGAGGTTCATCATCGCCAGCAAGGATTGCCCGCCGGCGATGACCTGCGCTTCGCCACCCGCCTTTGCCAGCAGCGCGACGGCCTCGCCAAGGCTGTGCGGACGGACGTAATCGAAGGCGGCAGCTTTCATGACCGGGCCTGCAGCGGCACTCCGAACAGCAGCACCGGCGAGCCCGGCTGTCAATCGGCGACGCTGCGAGACTTCTAAAGTTCGCTGGCGCGCGGACCTCGACCACCCTTAATGTCGGTCGTTCTGGCGATAGCGGGATGCCTCCATGATCCATGAAATCCCGAGCCGCACTCTCGGTTTTGTTCTTAACGACGTGGCCCGCCTGCTGCGTAAGCGGTTCGAGCAGCGGGCGCGCGCCGCCTCGCTCGGGCTGACCCGGGCGCAATCCGCGGTGCTCGCCTATCTTGCCCGCCAGGAGGGCATCAACCAGGCGGCGCTGGCCCAGATCCTCGATCTCGAGCCGATCACGCTCGCCCGCCTGCTCGACCGGCTGCAGGCGGCGGGGCTGATCGAGCGGCGGCCCGATCCCAAGGACCGCCGCGCCCATCTGCTTTATCTGACCACCGCCGCCTACCCCCTCCTCGACCGCATTTTTGCGCTCGCGGCCGAGGTCCGCGAAGAGGCGCTTGCCGGGATTCCCGAGCCCGACCGCAGCCGCCTCCTCGACATGCTGATCGCGATGAAGGTGAACCTGATCCACCAATCCGCGGAAGCCGAACCCGCCGCGACATCGGCCCGCGCCTGATCCGCATCGGCGCCGAGGATTGTCTCTTTGCGCGCGGCGGCGGCGATCATGCTATGATGCCGGGCGGTGCTGCGATGGAGGATTGGATCATGGCGACGGCGGTGCAGACGCGCGAATCCGGGTTCAAGACCAACCCCGACTACAAGATCACCTTCGAACCGTCGCCGCGGCGCGTGCGCGTCAAGCTGGGCGGCGAGACCATCGCCGACAGCACCAAGGCGCATCTGCTGTTCGAGACCCGGCATCTGCCGGTCTATTACTTTCCGCGCGCCGACGTCCGCATGGATCTGATGACGCCGACCGAGCACCACACCTTCTGCCCCTATAAAGGCACGGCGTCGTACTGGACGATCGGGGCCGGCGGCAAGGTGGCCGAAAATGCGGTGTGGGCCTATCCGGACCCGTTCGAGGAAGTGGCGGCGATCGGCGATTTCGTCGCCTTCTATTGGGATCGGGTGGACGCCTGGTACGAGGAGGACGAGGAGATCTTCGTCCACCCGCGCGATCCCTATAAGCGGGTCGATGTGATCCAATCCTCGCGCCCGGTGCAGATCATCGTCGGCGGCGAAATCGTTGCCGAGACGCGGCGCGCGCGGTTTCTGTTCGAGACGCGGCTGCCGACCCGCTATTACATCCCGCCCGAGGATGTCCGCATGGATCTGCTGATCCCGAGCGACAAGGTCACCCGCTGCCCTTACAAGGGGCAGGCGCGCTACCACTCGGTCAAGGTTGGCGACCGGCTGTTCGAGGATCTCGTCTGGAGCTACCCCGACCCGATCGCGGAGTGCCCGAAGATCAAAGGCTATCTGTGCTTCTTCAACGAGCATGTCGACGAGGTCCGGGTGGACGGCGCCGCCGTTCCGCGCCCGGCAACCCCGTGGTCGAAGGACTGGAACGAAAAGGCGAAGACCGTCCCCGACATGCGCGGGCCGGTCGTCCGGCCCTAGCGGGGCGGTTCTAACGCTTAGCACCCGTCCGATTTTCCTCTTCGTCATTCCCGCGAAAGCGGGAACCCAGAGCCTGCCCCTGGCTTGAACAGGGGACGGCAGGCGCCGAGCGCTTGCCCTGGACCCCCGCCTGCGCGGGGGCGACGGCCAGGAAGTAGGGGAGTCATTTGTTAGGCTAGTACCACTGGCGCTCGGACGCAGACACAAGATTCACTCGAACCGTCATGGCTGGGCTGGTCCCGGCCACCCACGATTCGCGGCACCAACTCTGCCGGTTTCCGTGGCTGCCCGGCACAAGGCTGCGCAGGGCCGGGCATGACGAGGGCGGCGAGACTGCACCATCTGAATGCGCCTGAGCCCTAGCGCCGCCACGCCGGTCGACCAACGCCGGCCGGCCGGAAAGCAGGACGGCGCCGGATCGTCGCCGGCTCGATTTCCGCGCGACCCCCGTCTACACTCGCCCGCGCCAGGGTCGGAGCAACGGGAGGGGAAGGCGATGCGGGTTCTGATCGGCGCCTTGTTGTGCGCTGCGAGCTTGGTGCTCGCGCGCGGGGCACCGGCGCAGACGGTCAGCTTCGGCACCGATTGGAAAGCGGAGGCCGAGCATGGCGGCTACTATCAGGCGATCGCCACCGGCATCTACCGGCATTACGGCCTCGAGGTGACGCTGCGCCAGGGCGGGCCGCAGATGAACCAGGCGCAGCTGCTCGCCGCCGGCCGCCTCGACTTCATGATCGCGACGAATTCCTTCATTCCGCTCAATTTCGTGCAGCAGGACGTGCCGATGGTCGCGGTCGCGGCGATCTTCCAGAAAGACCCCTCGGTGCTGATCGCGCATCCGGGCCAGGGCGACGACAGCCTCGCCGCGCTCAAGGGCAAGCCGATCATGATCGGCTCCGACACCCGCATCGGCAGCTGGATCTTTCTGAAGCAGAAATTCGGCTACACCGACGACCAGATCCGGCCCTACACCTTCAGCGTCGCGCCGTTTCTGGCCGATCCCAAGGCGATCCAGCAGGGTTATCTGTCGAGCGAGCCGTTCACGATCGAGCAGGCCGGGGTCAAGCCGACGGTGCTGCTGATCGCCGATGCCGGCTATTCGAGCTACAGCTCGCTGATCGAAACCTCAGACAGGCTGGTGCGCGACAACCCGGATCTGGTGCAGCGCTTCGTCAATGCCAGCATCGCGGGCTGGCAGAGCTATCTCTATGGCGACCCCGGACCGGCGAACGCGCTGATCAAGCGCGACAACCCGGAGATGACCGATGCATTGCTCGCTTACGGCATTGCCAAGATCAAGGAATACGGGATCGTCGACAGCGGCGACGCCAAGAAGTACGGGATCGGCGCGATGACGCAGGCGCGCTGGCAGGACTTCTTCGACACGATGTCGAGCGCCGGCGTCTATCCCAAGGATATGGATTTGAAGAAAGCATTCACCCTCGCCTTCGTCGACAAGCGGTTCGGGATGCGGCCCTGACCGTTCCGGCGATGCCTCGCCCGCGTGCGCCTGCGCCGGCGGCCGCCCGCGGCCGGCAGCCCGATCGTCTCGTTGCGCGGCATCGCCAAGCGCTTCGCCGGCGGGGTCGCGGCGCTTGACCCGATCGATCTCGACATCGGCCGCGGGGAATTCCTGAGCGTCGTCGGGCCGTCGGGCTGCGGCAAGACCACGCTCCTGCGGATCATCGCCGGGTTGAGCGAGCCGAGCACCGGCAAGCGGCGGCTGGCGCTCGCCCCGGCCGGTGGCGGGAGCCACGCCCCCGGCCGAATCGGCTTCGTCTTCCAGGACCCGACCTTGATGCCGTGGAGCACCGTTCTCGACAATGTCCTGCTGCCGTTTCGCCTGATCGGGCGGGCCGGGCATGCCGAGCGCGAGCGCGCCGGAGCCGAGATCGGCGCGGTCGGGCTCGCCGGGTTCGAGCGCGCCTATCCGCGGCAGCTCTCGGGCGGCATGCGCATGCGCGTCTCGATCGCCAGGGCACTCGTCACCGACCCCGACCTGCTGCTTCTCGACGAGCCTTTCGCGGCACTCGACGAGATCACTCGCATGGCGCTCAACGATGATCTGATGCGGCTGTGGGAAAGCCGCCACCCGACGGTGGTGTTCGTCACCCACAGCGTCTTCGAATCGGTCTATCTGTCGACCCGGATTGCGGTCATGACGGCGCGGCCGGGCCGGATCGCCGCCGATGTGAGGATCGATCTGGCGCAGCCGCGCGAGCGCGCTCTGCGCATATCGGCCGCCTATGCCGCGCTCTGCGCAAAAATTTCGAGCCGCCTGGCGCAGGCGATGGCGGCAGGGACCCCCGCCGGATCATGAGGCCTCTGCACAGCGCGCGGCTGTGGCGCGCCGCCGCGCCGCTTCTGATGGGCATGGCGTTTCTGGCCCTCTGGGAGGCGGTGGTCCGGCTCGAGAGCATCCCAGTCTATATCCTGCCCGGCCCGATCGCGATTGCCGAGGCGCTGTGGACCGACGGGCCGAGCCTGTTGGGCTCGCTGCTCGTCACGCTGCGCGTCACGCTCGCAGCACTCGCCGCGGCGGCGGTATTCGGCGGTGCCATCGCGCTGTTGTTTTCGCTCTCGCGCGTGCTCGCGGTCAGCCTGTTCCCGTATGCGGTGATATTGCAGGTGACGCCGATCGTGGCGATCGCGCCGCTGATCATCATCTGGGTGCGGGAGCCGTTTCTGGCGCTTCTGGTCTGCGCCTGGATCGTCGCCTTCTTCCCGATCGTCTCGAACACGACGGTCGGGCTCAACAGTGCCGACCGAAATTTGCTGGCACTGTTCCGCCTCTACGGTGCCACGCCGGCGCAGACCCTGCGCTATCTGAAGCTGCCGACGGCATTGCCCTATTTCCTCGCAGGGTTGCGCATCAGCGGCGGGCTGGCACTGATCGGCGCGGTCGTCGCCGAGTTTGTCGCCGGCACCGGCGGCGCCGAGACCGGGCTCGCTTTCCGCATCCTCGAGGCCGGCTATCGCCTGGCGATCCCGCGCCTGTTCGCCGCGCTGTTCCTGCTGTCGGCGACCGGGGTCATCATCTATCTCGTGCTCGACGCCCTGTCGCGCCTCCTGCTGCGCCATTGGCACGAAAGCGCCATCGAGGCGGAAGAGGAGTGAGGCCTCTCTTACGGTAAAGCGGCACGGAAGCGCGGCATCGAAAATCGCACCCCCCTTTCGCAAAAGCAGCTCCCGCGTTTCGTTTCGACAGCGTGTTGGTTTGCGTTACCCCCTTCCGACGAACGGCATCTTGGTCGCCATCACGGTCAGGAACTGGACGTTGGCCTCGGGCGTCACGGTCGACATGAACACGACCGCGCGGGCGACGTTCTCGACATTCATCGTCGGCTCCTCGATGACCGTGCCGTTGGCCTGCGGCACGCCGCGCTGCATGCGCTGGGTCATCTCGGTCAAGGCGTTGCCGATATCGATCTGACCGCAGGAGATGTCGTATTTGCGGCCGTCGAGCGAGGTCGATTTGGTCAGCCCGGTGATCGCGTGCTTGCACGAGGTGTAGGCGACCGAATTGGGCCGCGGCACATGGGCCGAGATCGAGCCGTTGTTGATGATCCGGCCGCCCATCGGCTGCTGGTCCTTCATGATCCTGAAGGCTTCCTGGGTGCACAGGAACGAGCCGGTCAGGATCGAGCCGACGACCGCCTGCCAGCGCTCGAAGGCCAGTTCCTCGATCGGCGACGAGGCGCCGAAGCCGGCATTGTTGAAGAGCACGTCGAGCCGGCCGAAAGTTTCCTTGGTCCGGGCGAACAAAGCGCGGACCGAGTCGGGATTGCCGACGTCGGTCGGCACGCCGAGCGCCTTTCCCTGCAAGCCTTCGATCTCACCGACCACCGCCTGCAGCGGCTCCGGCCGGCGGCCGGCGACGACGACCGCAAACCCTTCCCTGGCCAGCGCCAACGCCGAAGCCTTGCCGATGCCGCTGCCGCCGCCCGTCACGAGCGCCACCTTGCCGTTCGAATTCATCTCGCCGTTTTCCTTTCGCTCGACGCCGGGTGTCTCTGGGCGCACGATATTATCAGCTTACCGCACGTGCGCTCCAGCGAGTTGCGCGCGACAATTGGCCGAGCTGAAAGGGCGGTCGATGGATATCGCAGAATGGCTGCTGGATCTCGGGCTCGACCAGTACGAGCCGGCCTTCCGCGAAAATGCGATCGACGCGACCGTGCTGACGAGCCTGACTGCGGAGGATCTGCGAGATCTCGGCGTCACTCTGGTCGGGCATCGCCGCAAGCTCCTCGACGCCATCGCTGCGCTCGGCGCCGAGGCTGCCGCCGCGACCGAGACAGCACCCCGCGCAGCAGCGGCGCGGCCCGAGGCGGAGCGGCGGCAGCTTTCGGTAATGTTCTGCGACCTGGTGGGCTCGACCGCACTCTCGACGCAGTTCGATCCCGAGGATCTGCGCGAGATCATCGCCGCCTATCACCGCACTGTCGGCCAAATAATCGCCCAAGCCGACGGCTTTGTTTCGAGGTACATGGGCGATGGCGTGTTGGCCTATTTCGGCTACCCGCAGGCGCATGAGGACGATGCCGAGCGGGCGGTACGAGCAGGGCTGGGCGCGATCGACGCTGTCAGCCGCCTCGATGTCAAATCCGTCAAGCTGCAAACGCGCGTCGGGATCGCCACCGGGCTGGTGATCGTCGGCGACCTGATCGGCGAGGGCTCGGCGCAGGAGCAGTCCGTCGTCGGCGAGACGCCGAACCTCGCCGCCCGGCTGCAAGCCCTGGCCCAGCCGAACACCATGGTCATCGCCCCGGGCACGCGCCGGCTGGTCGGCGATCTCTTCGAGTACTGCGATCTCGGCGCCGTCGAGTTGA
Source organism: uncultured Alphaproteobacteria bacterium (assembly GCA_963814865.1). Classification (GTDB taxonomy): domain Bacteria; phylum Pseudomonadota; class Alphaproteobacteria; order ATCC43930; family CGMCC-115725; genus AP-15. Next base: position 1,285,469 of record CAWFEN010000014.1, read on the forward strand.
AGGGCATCGCAGAGCCGGTGCGGGTTTGGCAGGTATTGCGTCAGAGCATCATCGCGAGCCGGTTCGAAGCCTTGCGGGGATCGGCGCTCTCGCCCCTGGTCGGCCGCGACGAGGAGCTCGACCTGCTGTTGCGGCGCTGGGATCGCGCCAAGGCGGGGGACGGCCAGGTCGTGCTGATCTCCGGCGAAGCCGGCCTCGGCAAATCGCGCATCGCGGCGGCATTGGCGGAGCGCCTCCACGCCGAGCCACGTCTGCGCCTGCGCTATTTCTGCTCGCCCTATCACCAGGACAGCGCGCTCTATCCGTTTGTCGACCAGCTCGGCCGCGCGGCCGGGTTTACCCGCGACGACCTGGCCGCCTCCAAGCTGGAAAAGCTCGAGGCCTTGCTCGCCCGCGCCGCCCCGCCGGACGAGGATGTGGCATTCGTTGCCGATCTGATGTCATTGCCGGCCTCGGCGCGTCATCCCCCGCCGACCTTGAGCCCACAGCGCAAGAAGGAGCGGACGCTGGGAGCGCTGATCCGGCTGCTCGAGCGGATGGCGGCACAGCAGCCGGTGGTCATGGTCTTTGAAGATGCCCATTGGATCGATCCGACCTCGCGCGAATTGCTCGACCTCGTCGTCGATCGGGTGCGCAACCTGCCGGTGCTGCTGGTCGTGACGTTTCGTCCCGAGTTCCAGCCGCCCTGGATCGGCCAGCCGCAGGTTACGATGCTGGCGCTCAATCGCCTGGACCGGCGCGACCGGACCGCTCTGGTGGCACAAATCGCCGGCGGCAAGGCGCTGCCCGGCGAGGTCATCGATCAGATCGCCGATCGCACCGACGGCGTGCCGCTGTTTGTCGAGGAGCTGACCCGGAGCATCCTGGAGAGCGGGCTGCTGCGCGAGGAGAACGGCCGGTACGTGCTCGACCGCGCGCTGCCGCCATTCGCAATCCCGACGACGCTGCACGACTCGCTGATGGCGCGGCTCGATCGACTGGCGGCGGTGCGCCTGGTGGCGCAGACCGGCGCCGCCATAGGGCGCGAGTTTCCCTACACGCTGCTGCGGGCCGTCTCCCGCCTTCCCGAGGACGAGCTGGACGCCGCCCTGGCCCGCCTCGTCGCCTCCGAGCTGGTCTCCCAGCGCGGTACACCGCCCGAGTCGATCTATACCTTCAAGCACGCGCTCGTGCAGGACGCGGCGCATGGCAGCCTGCTGCGCAGCTCGCGACAGCAACTGCACGCGCAGATCGCCGAAGCGCTCGAGGCCCAGTCGCCCGCGATCACGGAAAGCCAGCCCGAGCTGCTCGCGCAACATTACGCCGAGGCCGGGCTCGTCGAAAAATCCGTCGCCTACTGGGCCAGGGCGGGTCAACGATCCGTCGCCCGCTCGGCGATGGCGGAAGCAGCCGCGCAATTTCACAAGGGGCTGGATCTGCTCGCGCTGTTGCCGGACAGCCGGGAAAGCCAGCGGCAGGAGCTCGAATTTCGCAGCTCCCTGGGCGCGGTCATGCTGGCGATCAAGGGTTTCGGCGCGCCGGAAACCGGCGAGGCTTACGCCCGCGCACGCGAGCTGTGGGAACGGCTGGGTTCTCCGGCGGAGTTCCTCCAGATTCCCTTTGGACAGTCCTTTTTTCATGTGTATCGCGGCGAAATCGACCGGGCGCAGCGCCTGGACGAGGATTTGCTGCGGCTGAGCCGGCAGCGCCATCGATTCCGCCGGGCTTGTCCTCGGCCACCTGACCTCCGGGCGGACGCTGATGTTCGCGGGACGGTTCGCGGAATCACGGTCGCATCTGGAGCAGGTGCCGGCGCTTTACGACCCGGTTTCCCACGGAATGCTGGTCCAGCAAGTGGGGCTTCACCCCCACGTCAACTCGCAGGCGTATCTGGGGAACGTCCTGTTCTGCATCGGCTTTCCCGACCAGGCCCTGGCGCAGAACGGCGCGGCGATCGCCGAGGCGCGCAGACTGGCTCATCCGCTGTCGATATTGTCGAGCATGGCGCTCGGCGCGGTGCTGCTCTGGCTCATCGGAGACATCGCCGCCCTGGCCGAGAGGGCCGGCCAGCTCATGTCGTTGGCGAGCGAGCAGGGCTTCCCCTACTTCCACGCGGTCGGCACGATCTTTCGCGGCTGGGTCAAGGTCAGCAATGGCGAGGTGAAGGAGGGAATATCGCTGCTGCGCAGCGCGGCGGCGACGTTTCAGGCCATCGGGTCGGATCTGTGGATGCCCCACCATCTCGCCCTTCTCGCCAGGGCCTATGAGATCGCGGGAGAAATCGACGAGAGCGTAGGCCGATTGGACGAAGCCTTGCGGCTCTCGGAACGGACCGGGGAAATCTGGCTCGACGCGGAGCTGTATCGGCACAAAGGCGAGCTCCTGCGGCGGCAAGGGCATAGCGCGGGCGCCGAGGAGCTCTTTGGCGCCGCCCTCGGCACCGCCCGGCAGCAAGGGGCGAAGCTTTGGGAACTGCGCGCGGCGACGAGCCTGGCCGGGGCCCGCCGCGACCAAGGGGGGCGGGAGGCGGCTCACAACATTCTCGCGCCGATTTACGGCTGGTTCACCGAGGGGTTCGCGACCCCCGATCTGCGGAAAGCGGAGGAGCTGCTCAGCCAATTGGCATGATTTCGACCGATACTTCGGGAGAGAAGCACATGGACGGAAATGACGAGCTTCAATTCTTCGACGTGATCGTTCTGGGCGCCGGCTGGTCGGGGCTTCTGGCGTGCAAATACTGCCTCGGCGAGGGCCTGAAGACGACCGTTCTGGAAAGCCGGGATTTGATCGGCGGCGTCTGGGCCTTCACCGATGACGCCCGATTTGGCGGGGTGATGACGACGACGGAAACGACGTCGTCGCGGTGTGTCACCGAGATGTCCGATTTCCCGATGCCGGACGACTTTCCGGAGTTCCCGGCGCATACCCAGATTATCAGCTATCTGCGCGATTACTGCGCCCGCTTCGGTCTCGACCGGCACATCCGCCTCGACCACCAAGTGAAGGGCGCGCGCAAAATCGGCAACGCCTGGCATGTCGCCTGCGCCAACGGGGCTGAGCTCCTCGCCAAGAACCTGATCGTCTCGTCCGGGGTGCACCAGCATCCGAACGACATCTCCGGCGACCCGCGGTTCAACCGCTTCACCGGGCCGATCATCCATACTGCCGAGATCAAGTCGGCCCCACGGGACCTGGTCGGCAAGACGGTTGTCTTGTTCGGTGGCGGCGAGAGCGCCAGCGATATCGCGTTCCAGGTCAGCAAGGCGGCCGCGGGTCTCTATTGGTGCATCCCGAACGGCCAGTGGTTCATCCCCAAGATGGTCGACCGCTGGTGGCCGTTTCCGAGCAAGCGCCCCAAGATCGGCGACCAGGCCTCGTCGCGCGTGCGGCTGACCTTGTCGCCAACGCGAGGCTATTCGCCGTTCATCAACCAGTACTTGCAGTTCACGCTCGGCTTCAACGGGCACGGCCAGGAGGCATGGCGAACCCATGCGCCCTACCACCAGCATTTCTTCAACAAGAGCTACGCGGTGATCCCGCAAGTGAAGGCCGGCAAGGTCATCGCCAAGCGGGACATCGCCCGCAGCGACGGCAATGACGTTTATTTCAGCGACGGAACCATGGTCCGCGCCGACGCCATCATCTCCAGCTCCGGGTATCGCATGGCGTTCCCGTTCTTCGACGCGTCTACGATGCCGTCGCTCGACATCCAGGACTGGTACAAATACCTGTTCGCGGCGGATCCTTCCCTGGCGTTTGTCGGCTTTGCGCGCCCGGTTATCGGCTCGATCCCGGCGATCGCCGAATTGCAGTCGCGCTACGCCGCGCTGGTGTTCGCCGGCAAGCGCACTCTGGCGCCACTCGAGGAACGAGCGCGTGTCACCAAAAAAGACACCGACTATTGGAACCGCCGGTTTCGCTTCACCTCGCGGCGCCTGCGCGGGCTGGTCGACTTGCCCTACTATTGCGATCAGATGGCGCGGCTGATCGGTTGCCGCCCACCCTATTGGAAGCTGCTGTTCACCGCCCCGGGCAAATGGTGGTGGGCGGTCTCGACGCCGTGGAACGGCGGCCAATACTGGCTGCATGACGAGACCCGGCACGAGCGCGTGTTCCGCGCCTTCTCCCGCTACCGCTTCAACCAGGCGAGCGAGGTCTACATATTGCTGGCGTTGATGCCGATCCTGCCCTTTGTGGCGCTCGGCAGCCGCATCCGCCTCTTCATCAACGAGAACTTCATCTGGCGGAGAGAACCCGCGCCGCGGCGGGATGAGGTCCCGGTGCCCGACGGGATCTCCGCGGAACGCTCCGGTGCCATTTCGTCACATATTCGTGGTACGTTCCCCTAGCTCATACCCGGCAACAGCCTTATTTTCCGCGACCTGGAGAGGTGCCGGAGCGGTCGAACGGGGCGGTCTCGAAAACCGTTGTCCCTCTTGCGGGGGACCGAGGGTTCGAATCCCTCCCTCTCCGCCAACCCTACGCTACAATATCCGGTAATATCCTCTGGCGCCCGGCGATTGTCGCCAGTGCGCCTCCTTTATTGACTGTCAGCATTGGCCGCCAGGATCGTGATCTCCGGTTCCCAGTCTTCGGGTAGCTCCGGCGGACTGATCAATTCCAGGTCGAGCCGGATGAATGACTTGAGGATGGATTGAAAGGTCCCGGTGTCGCCCGCCCAATGAATGATGCCATCAAAGTCCTTGGCGAGCCTGTGCGTCAGATCGAGCGATGAGCGACGGTTAACGCCGACCGGACTATCCACCTGCACGATGGCGATCTTGTCGCCGCCGACCCATCGCACGATGTCCTGGGGAACTCGTGAGCATAGTTGCGGCGACCGTTCCATACGGCTGTACGGATCACTTTTCCTGCTGGTGTGGCAAGGCGGAAGATCCAGGGCGAGTTTTCCTGTGCCACGCCGGACGCCGCGTAGAATGGCGGCGGCGGTGGACGGTTGAGAATTGCGGCGTTCTGCTCTCGTATCTTCTGCCGCTGTCCAGCCGTCAGCCGTTCGAGTTGCCTGCCTGCACTATCGAAAAGCTGGACCGCTTTCGAGTAGTACTTCTCCGCCGTGCCGGCGTCATAGACGCCGGAATCCGGGAAGGCGAACAGTGTGGCCAGGCTGTTCGTTCCCGCTGCTGTCTCTTTCGCTTGGCTTCCCCCACTGCATCGCGCCCCGGATTTAGCCGAACGCCGCAACCACGGTTTCGATGGGGAGAAACAGGGTTCGGCTGTCCGTCGGATATTCGACGAACTCGGCGCACTTCATATAGAAGCGCCTGGCCGCGTCATCCTTGGCGTGGACGAGCACCGCCCCGATCCCGATGCTCTGCGAGGCGACCGCGATACGGCGCAGAGCGTCCGAGAGGATATCGGCGCCAAGACCTTTGCCCGCATGGTCGCGGCTGACCGCCAGCCGCCCGATCACCGAGACCGGGATCGTATCGGGGGCGTTGCGGCGGACTTTGCCGGGTGCGGCTGCCCGTTCCACCGCTCCGGCCGAGATACAGAAATAGGCGACCACCCGCTTGCCCTCGCAGACGACGTAGGTGCGCGAAAACCGGCTTTCGTTTTTCCGGGCGCGGTGCAGCAGCCATTCGTTCAGCGCCGGTTCGCCACAGTCGAAGGCGGAAAGGTCGTGCCCGGCGGTCAGTGGAACGGGTGCCGAAAGTCGAGGTTCGGAACGTTTCGGCTCATTTTCTACTTCTGCCATGCCGGAACTCGGCGCAGCAGGGACCGCAGTTTCGGTCCCGGTGCGGGAGGATTGTCGAGTGCATGCATGAAGTCGTCATAGCCCTCGGCATGGAGCACGAAGAGCCGCTGCTCGAGCAGCACATCGATGGCATGTCGCCGAGCGCATTCGATCATGAACTCGGTGCGGGTCTTGCCGAGAAGCGCCGCCGCATCGTCAATGAGCTGACGGGTATGCGTCTCGATACGCAGGTTGATGCTGCCCTTCGTATCAGCCGCTGAGGAACGCTCCGCGACCGCGACGGTCGCCGCGCCCAAGCTTCCCGAAGATAACGAACGGCCCTTTGACATGCGTGGGAATATGCTTTCCCGTAGCTACGATGTCAATACGTCCCTTCTCCGGAGCCGCAGCGCCCTTGAGGCCGGTCTCTTGGCTTCGCCGGAGCTATGGTCGAATTTGGTGCGGCGTGGGGGAAGGACTGCCCGCAGCAATCGCTCGGTCGCACTGAGCCAGCCTATAGGCCCATCATAGGACTACAGCGACCTCCGCATCCGTCGGCGCGACGAGCGGGCCGCGGGAATGATCTTATTGCGGCGGCGGCGGTGGCTGGCCGGGGTTCGGCGGACGCTGGTGGGCCGCGCGCCACGCGCGCATCTCCTCCCGGGTCACGACGCCGGTATGGTTCACATCCATCTGGTCGAACACCGCACCGGCCCGCTGCGCCGCGCGTTGAGGGTCGCGCTGCAAATTGGTGGCCCGCTGCACCGCGCGCTGGATGTACTGGTCGCGGGTAATGCCGTCCCCTTGTGGCGGCGGTCCGCTCGGCGGCCGCGCGCCCGGTGGCGGCCCCCCGCTCTCGGGCGGCGGACCCGGCGGCTGAGATTGCGGGTAACCGTAATATGGCGGATATGGGTAAGTATATCCTGTATAGGGGTCATAATAACACCCAGGCAGCGCGCCGGCGACCACCAGCACGATCAGCATCGCCCGCCACACTCGACTACGTTCAATCACGCCGACCTCATCCCCGCCCGATAAAATTTGGTCTGCGCCTTTCGGGAGAGACGCGGACACCCAGGTTTTCGTACGCGAAGCCGTCCGCCACGAACGGCCAGTTTTCTCCGTTTGGACGATGATGACCTGATCCGGAATTACAGGGCAAGCACATACCGATCAGCGCCGATGGGGGCGGTCGCAGCACCAATTGCGCAGGCTGCGGTCGAGCTTTCCAACGCATTGGGGGTGTCGATCATCTTGCGGATCGCCGGCGGGAGGACGAGCCGCGGCGGCGCATGCTCCCAAGCCCGCCGGGCCTGGCCGATCGCCGGATATTATTTGCCCTATTCGGCCTCGCCGGCGCCGAGTCCGGCGGCGGCCCGCGCCGCGCTCCCGGCGGGTCAGCTGTTGCGGTGGATCGGATCGACCCACCGGACCTCTTCCGGGCGCTCGGCCGGCTCGATATCGAGATTGACGACGACCGCCTCGTTGTCGCTGCGCACCAGCACGCATTCGAGCGTCTCCTCGGTGGATGCGTTGATCTCCTGATGCGGCACATAGGGCGGGACGAAGATGAAATCGCCGGGACCCGCCTCGGCGACGTATTCGAGATGGTCGCCCCAGCGCATCCGCGCCCGGCCCTTCAAGACATAGATCACGCTCTCGAGCGCACCGTGGTGATGCGCGCCGGTCTTGGCGTTGGCGTGGATCCTGACCGTGCCGGCCCAGATCTTCTGCGCGCCGACGCGGGCGAGGTTGATCGCGGCGGCGCGGTCCATGCCCGGTGTCTGGGCGGTGTTCGGATCGAGCCGGTCGCCCGGAATGACCTTGACCCCGTGGATCTTCCAATCGACGTGTTCATGCTCGTGGCTGCCGCTCATCTCGCCCGTCCCGTCCGCATCGGGTCCCGTCCCGACAGGGTCGCTTCGTAGCGCAAAAGGTGCTCGCGATGAAGCGCGCCGTGCCTGCAGCAACAGCATCGCGGTCCCCAGCATGCCGAAGCCCAGGATCGAAAGGCTCGACGGCTCCGGGACCGCCGCCGTGCGGGCCGGCGGATCGCGCCAGCTGCCGGCATCGCCCGAATCGGAGAGGATCGGGGGGTCGGGCAGGCTACCGGCCGCGTCCGGCAGGAATGCAGCCGGAGGCTCCGGCAGACGGCCGGCCTCGCTCGGGGCGACTGGCGGAAATGTCATGCTGCCTGCCACCGGACCGGGCACCCCGGCGACCATCAGCCCGACCGCGATGCAGACCTTCGCCGAAACGGCGGCCGTTCGCGCCGAGCCGGCGCCATGCGAAATCTCGCGGCCGCCATGACGAAGAAGATGTCCGAATGGATGATGGACGGCGCGCCCGAAATGGCGGTGGGCTTTCGCGCCGAGAGTGCGGACCAGGAAAAAGCAGCGGATGAGCATGGAACACGTGTTACAGGTATACGTACCAAATAGCCGTATCGCGGCAGGCCGAGCTTCTTGCCGACGCCGCGCCGGTATCCGGGATTGGCGAATTATACACGTGAATTATTAAAATATCGACGAGAGTCATGCTTAATGATCCCTCGTTAACTCTGAATTGCGTAGGACAGGATAATCCCACGCCGACGGCAACGGACCGTAAAAGACCGGGTTTGCGCTATGATCGCGCCGAACGCGGTCAAATCCGGCAGGCTGATCGCATCGTCCATACTCGGACCCCGGCATAGCCCGCATGCAAACGCAGCAAGTGCGGCTGCCCGCCGGCGCGTTTACATCCGGAGCAGGAGGCAGTCATGAGCGCACAAGCCAACACTTCCGGCCGGCTCAAGCGGCGCGGTATCGGCGATCTCGTCAAAGGCGGCACGCCGATCGTCGGGCTGACCGCCTACACGGCGCCGATCGCCCGCCTGCTCGATCCATATGTCGATTTTCTGCTGGTCGGGGATTCGCTCGGCATGGTCGTCTACGGGTTCGACACCACCCTGCCGGTGACCGTCGAGATGATGATCGCGCATGGCGGCGCCGTCAGGCGCGGCTCGGCGCGCGCCTTGGTGGTCGTCGACATGCCGTTCGGCAGCTACCAGGAATTGCCCGGGCAGGCGTTCGGCAATGCCGCCCGCATCATGGCCGAGACCGGCTGCGGCGCGGTCAAGCTCGAGGGCGGGCGCGAGATGGCCGAGACCGTGCGATATCTGACGCGGCGCGGCATTCCGGTCATGGGGCATGTCGGGCTGATGCCGCAATCGGTCAACGCCGCCGGCGGGTTCAAGGTACAGGGGCGCGGCTCGCAGGCCGAACGGGTCGAGGCCGATGCGGTCGCCATCGCCGATGCCGGGGCGTTTTCGATCGTCATCGAAGGGACGATCGAAAAGGTTGCGCGCGCGATCACCGAAAAGCTGCCGGTCCCGACGATCGGCATCGGCGCGTCGCCGCTGTGCGACGGCCAGATCCTCGTTACCGACGATGTCCTGGGCGTGTTTACCGAATTCACGCCGCGCTTCGTCAAGCGCTACGCCGAGCTGGCGCCGCTGATCGCCGCCGCCGCCGAAGCCTATGCCGCCGATGTCCGCGCCCGCCGCTTCCCCGGCAAGGAGCATTGCTTCGGCACGAGCTGAGCGGGACCCGCATCATCCTCGCGCGGCGTGGTGAGGGCCGCGGTGCGAGCCTCGCCGCGCCTCGAAAACATGATGGTCGCGAGCCCCGCCGCGGACCAGGGCCATGCCGGCGTAGCGCGCCGGCCCGAAGACCTCGCCGAAGACCAGCGCCGACGAGAGTATCCCGGTGCATGGCGCCAGCAGCGCGAACGGTGCGACGCGGGCGGCCGAATAGCGCTGCAGCAGGCCCCCCAGATCGCATAGGCGAGGGTCGTGCCGGCGCCGGGCGTTCGCGGCTCAGCGCGAGATCGCCTCGAGCCGCAGCCGGGTCGTGCGCGGCCCCATCGAAGCGATGACCACGAACACGATCACCATCGCGCAGGCGATGAACAGGAATACGCCGAGCGTCCCGTAATGGCGGAGAAAATAGGCGATGAAAAAGCCGACGAAGATCGTGCTGAAGCGGCTCCACGAATAGGTGAAGCCGACGGCGCGGGCGCGGATTCGGGTCGGATACAGCTCTGATTGGTAGGCATGGAGGGAATAGGCGAGAATGGTGTTGGAAAACGCGATTAAGAGGCCGAGCACGATGATGCCGGCGGCCATCCTCTGCTGCGAAAACAGTATCCCGAACCCGGCGATCGCCAATGCCGCACAGGCGAGCTGCCACTTTCGCTCGATCCGATCGGCAATTTGGGTCGCCACCAAAGCAGCGGTCGGCGAGGCAATCGCGATGATGACGGTGTAGGCGAGCGATTTGGTGAAGGTGATCCCTTGCGCGACCAGCAATGTCGGGACCCAGCTCGTAAACCCGTAATAGCCGATCGTCTGCACCAGCTGAAAGATGACCAGCATGGTCGTGCGGCTCTTATAGGGCGGCCGGAAAATCTCCCACAGCGAGCCGGTGGCCTCCTCGACCTCGCCGGCCAAGGTCTGCGGTGGGGGCAGCGGGCGGCCGATTTCGCGCTCGACCCGGGTCTCGATCATGCGGGCAACCCGGTCCGCATCTGCATGGCGACCGCGCTGGGCGAGCCAACGCGGCGATTCGGGAAGCCCGAGCCGCAGCCACCACACCACGATCGCCCCGAGGGCGCCGATGATCGTGACCCAGCGCCAGCCATCGAAGCCGAAGGCTGTCCTCGGGACCAGCAGCCAGGAGAGAAACGCCGCCGTCGGGTAGGCACACAGGCTGATGGTCGCGACAAAGGCAAAGGCGGCGCCGCGGCGATCCCTCGGCACCAGCTCGGACAGGTAGGTGTCGATCGTGACGAACTCGACGCCGATACCGACACCGGCGATGAAACGCCAGATGACCAGGCCGACATCGGTCGATTGGAACGCCATGACGAAGGTGGCGATCGAATACCAGACCAGCGCGAAGGTGAAGATCGTGCGCCGCCCGAAATAATCGGAGAGCGGGCTCAGCAGCATGGTGCCGATGAACATGCCCAGGAAGGTCGCGGCGACCAGGCTGGCGAAACCATGGACGTCGAAGAACCCGCGGGTCGTCGGCACCATGATCCCGGCTCGGTAGAGGCCCGGGGCGATGTAGGCGATCAGACCGTTGTCAAAGACTTCGAAGAATGCGCCGAGCGCCAGCAGCACGACGAAGCCGATCATGTAGCGCGTCTGCGGCAGCCGGTCCATGCGCGCCGCAATCGTCGTCACCGGCCGGCCGGCAACCGGCATGGCAATGTCTTCAGCCAAGATGTTTCCTCCTGTTTTACGCATTGTTTCGCGAGACCGGCAGCGCCGCAACCCGTATTCGGGACCGGGGACAGAATGCCGCCCGCGATCATCGTACGCCGGTCAGGCTGTTGGCGCTGCGCGGCGCCGCTGAAACCGAGATCTTCCAAGCGGCGGCACCTCGCGGAAGGCTGTCTCCGCTGCCCGGCCTGCACCGATGCGAATACATCGGCTCGCCGGGACATCGAGCCGGGCCGAGAAATCGTGCCGGTCTCGCTCGCGGCGGGACGACGATGCCGGCCCGGCCGCAACCGCGGTCGCGAAACACTTTGTTTCAGCAGCCGGCGCCGCCACCGCCCCCGAGGGTCGTCAACCGGTGCCCACCGGGTCCTGGTAAGATTGGGCGCCTTTGCGATAGCGCGAATTGGGGTTGGTCTCTTCGCGGGGCAGCGCGTCGCCGATGACGTGCCACGCCACCTGGCTTTCGATGCCGTAATGGTGCCGGGGCTCGAGCGTCTCGGGATGGTCGAAGCTGCCGGCCGTCAGCTCCATGTCGGGTGACGCCTTGTACCGGAAAAAAAGCGGCGTGCCGCAGGCGCGGCAGAATCCTCGCTCGGCCGCCGAGGAGGATTGGAAGACCGCCGGCTCGCCCCTGATCCATTCCACGCGGTCCTTGCGGACCATTGCCAGCGTGGCGAACAGATTGCCGACGGCGCGCTGACACATCCGGCAATGACAGTAGCTGACGTCGATCGGCTGCATGCTCGCACGGAAGCGCACGGCGCCGCACTGGCAGCCGCCGGTGAATTCGGCATCGATGATCTCGGGCTCCGGCAACGACCATCCTCCGTCGAGTCCGCCCAATCTAGCGCGGGCGCACGGCGCTCGCCACTCGCCGGTCACCGAAATGTGAGGTGCGGGCCGCGCCGAGAGAGGCCACCTCTCACCCGTTGCCACAGCGATAGACAATCAGGGGAGGTTCCCGATCATGCGCCGGACATCATTTCTGCAAGCTGTCGTCATCGCTTTCATCGCGCTGCCCGCCTTTGCCCAGGCCCCGCCGGCCGGCACGCCGATGCGGCTTCGCGGCACGGTCGACAAGCTCGACGGTCAAACCCTGACGGTCAAGCAGCGCGACGGCGAGGTTGCGACCGTGGCGCTCGCACCGAATGTCGCGGTCGCGACCTTGGTCAAGAGAAGCCTTGCGGACATCAAGCCCGGCGATTTCGTCGCCTCGACCGGGATCAAGGGCAAGGACGGCAAGATCCACGCGATCGAAGTACGCATCTTTCCCAAGGCGACACCCGATGGCGGCCGGCAATTCGCGTGGGATCTCTCGCCGGACAGCGTGATGACCAACGCCACGGTCGGCACGGTCACCCAGGCCCCGGAGGGCGAGGTGCTGCACGTCACCTTCAAAGGCGGGGAGTCCGAATACAGCATCGGTCCCGATGTGCCGGTGCTGGCCAGCGCCCCGGGCGACATCAGCCTGCTGAAGCCGGGTATCGCCGTCTTTGTCATCGCGCTGAAGCATCCCGATGGCAGCTTGACCTCGAACCGGCTTTACGCCGAGAAGGATGGCGTCAAGCCGCCGATGTAGGGGCTCGCAGCGCGCCGGAGACGCGGGGATGTATCCCTGGAACGACTACGGCGGCCGGTTGTCGCCGCTGAAGCTCGCGGTTTTCGGCGCGTTGTTCGTGCCCGGCCTCTGGGTGGCGTGTGCCTACGGCTTCGGCCTGCTCGGCGCGCGGCCGCTCAACGAGGCGATCCACCAGATCGGGTTGTGGACGATCCGGCTGATCTTTCTGGCGCTGGCGGTAACGCCGCTGCGCCAGATCCTGCAATGGCCGCGGTTGATCCTGGTACGGCGGATGATCGGCGTCGGCGCCTTCGCCTATGTGCTGATCCATTTCAGCCTCTACACGGCGAGCCAGGCCTTCGATCTCGCAAAGGTCGCCAGCGAGATCGTGCTGCGGATCTATCTGACGATCGGCTTTACCGCATTGCTCGGCCTCGCGGCGTTGGCGGCGACCTCGACCGACGGCATGGTGCGCCGCCTCGGCGGCCGGCGCTGGCAGCACCTGCACCGGCTCGTCTATGCGATCGGGGTGCTCGCCGTCATTCATTTCTGCTTTCAGTCGAAGCTCGACCGGTGGCAGCCGACGATGATGGCGGGGCTCCTGTTCTGGCTCCTCGGCTACCGCCTGCTGGTGTGGGGCTTCGGCGTGCGCGGGCATCTCGGATTGCCCTGGCTCGGCGCGCTGAGCCTCGCGGCAGCTGCGGCAACCGGGCTGGGCGAGGCGGTCTATTTCCGGCTCGCCTTCCACGCTCCGCTGATGCGGGTGCTGCAAGCCGATTTCTCATTGCAGACCGGCGTTCGCCCGGCGGTCGTCGTGCTGGCGATCGGCCTCGCGATCACCGCCGCCGGCGCCTTGCGCGCGGCAACCGCGCGTCCGACTACGCCGCGCCCGCGCGCCTCGAATGCTAAGGCAACTGGTCCTTCTCGTTTGACGCGTCGTTCCCGGCTGTCTCGCCTTCCCGCGAAAGCAGGCATCCGAGACCTCTAGTGATACTAACCTGACAAATGACTCCCATGCTTCCCGACCGTCGCCCCAATCTTCCGAGACAAAACACGCAGGCGGGGGGTCCGGGGCAAGCGCTCGGCGCCTGCCGCCCCCTGTTCAAGCCAGGGGCAGGCTCTGGGTTCCCGCTTTCGCGGGAATGACGAAGAGGAAAAGCGGACGGGTGCCAAGCATTAGAACCGCTCCACTAGCTCCAACGGTTGTCGTTGGCCCCCGCTTTCGCGGGCCGACGACAATTGGACGACAATTGACCGACGGATCATTCCGTTCCGTCTCGAAAGACCGGACCACGCCGTTCAGCGCGACGTCGAAAATACCGAAATAACGGATGCCGCGGATTTCGGCGCGCTCTCGGTATTGCGGCGTCAATGGTCGCGACAGCATCAACGGCACGCGCGGTTCACCCTGCCCGCCACGCGAATGCGATCGGGAAACGCTTGCTTCGGAGCGCCAGGCCCCAGAAATGCACACGGCCCAGGCGACGTAGCGCGCCTCCCAGTCTCAGGAGCTTGCGGTTGCCGCCGGGGCCGTGATCGCTGGGTCCGCGCCCCGACGCGCGGAATAATGCGGGGCGGGCATGGGGCCGGCGGGCAGACGACAGACGATCCGGGTCCCGCATCGCGGCGCCGGTTCGATGGCGACGGTTCCGCCATGCAGCTCGACCAGGCTCTTGACCAGCGACAGACCGAGGCCGACGCCCGTCGGGTATGCACCGCGCTCGAACGCCTCGACATTCCGCGAGCGATCATCGGCCGGCGGGATGGCGATCCCGGTATCGGCGACGGTCAGCAGCAGATCGCTGCCGGCGCGTTCTGCAGCGATGCTGATAGCGCCGCCCGGCGGGGTGAATTTTATCGCATTCGAGATCAGGTTGAAGAGCGCCTGCTTGAGCCGCCTTTCGTCGCCCCTGATAAAGCCGATTTTGGGCGGGCAGCGCAGGGCGATGTCGAGGCCGCGGCCGCGCGCACGCTCGGCGGTCAGGCTCATCACCCCTTGCAGCATCGGGGCAATGTCGACGCGGCCCGGTTCGAGCACCATGTCGCCTGCCTCGATCGTGGCCAGATCGATGATGTCGTTGACCAGTGTCATCAGCTGATGCGCGCTGTCGAGAATGTTGCGGCTGTAATCGAGCTGCCGGGCGTTCAGCGGTCCGAAATACTGGTTGGTCAGAATTTCGGCAAAACCGATGACCGCGTTCAGCGGGGTACGCAGCTCGTATGAGACGTTGGCGATGAATTCGCTCTTCAGGCGGCCGGCGGTTTCGAGCGCCTCGTTCCTGTCGCGCAGCGCCTGTTCGACCCGGGCCGTATCGCTGACGTCGAGATAGGTCAGCAGCACGTTGCCGTCGGGCAACGGCACCACCGCCTGCTGCAGCATCGACCCGTCGCGCCGATAGAGAGGGCCGCTCGTCGGCATTTGTGCGGCGATCCTGGCGACGATCGCCTGCTTCCTTGCGGCCCAGCCGCTGCCGTCGTCGAGGAAGCCGCGGATCTTTTCGGCGATCCGGCTGATATGCGGCTCGTCGGCGACGTCCTCGGCCGACAAATCCCAGATCGCCCGGAAAGCCGGGTTGTGCAGCTTGAGCCGGCCGTCGCTGCCGTAGACGGCGATGCCTTCGGACAAATGGTCGAGCGTGGCGCGCTGCACTTGGGCGAGTGTGTTGTATGAGCATTCGAGCGCCAGATGGTCGGTTACATCCTCATGAACAAAGAGCAGCCCGCCCAACGGATGCGGCGAGATCGACAGCCGCAGGGTGCGTCCGTCGGGCAGGTGCAGGAGTTCCTGCCGGGTCTCGATCAGGGTCGTGAACAGTGTCGCGCGCTCGCGCTTGAAGGCGCGGAAATCGACATATTCCGGGAGGCGGCGGCGCTCGCGCAACCACTCCAGGACCTCGTCGAGCGTGGGTTCGAGAGTGAGCCATGCCGCGTCCATTCCCCACAGCGCGGCATAGGCGGCGTTGAAGAATTTAAGCCGCTTGTCCGCGGCGAAAACGGCGACCGCGGCATGGATGCCTTCGAGCACTTCGGCGTGCGCGTCGACATGCCGCCACAGCTCGGCCTGCGCGGTCTCGACCTCGGTGCGGTCGACGGCAAAGCCGATCATGCCGCCGCCCGGGGCCGCCGCCTCGGTGATCTCGAGCAGCCGGCGGGAGCCGCCGATCACGACATGAACCGGTTCGGGAGGATCGCCCATCACGGTCGCCGGCACCAGTTCGCGGCCGCCGGCGAGCACCGCTTCGCGGCTGATGCCGAGCGTTGCGGCATAGGCGCGGTTGCATTCGGCGACGGCGAAGCCCTGGTCGCGGCGCCAGACCGGCATCGGGATCGCGTCGATCATTTCGCGCAGGCACGCAGCACGGGCCGCTGCCTCGTCGCGCGCCTGCCGCGCCGCAGCGGCTTTATCCTCGACGAGCCACAGCACGGTCTCGCCGGCAGCGGACCGCCGGCCCTCGACAACACAGGCCGTGCCGCCCGGCGCCGTGACCGGGATCGAGAATGCGGCTCCGGTCCGCTGCAGGGCGAGCCTTGCGGCTTCGACCTGGTCGGCCGCGTCGACGGCGAGACCGGCGCGGAATTGCACGTAAGAGGCCGAATCGTCGTCGTCTTCCCGGCTGGCGGACCAGCGGAACGAGACGAGCGGAACCGTTTCGAGCAGCGCGGACAGCTCGGCACGGCGGTGCGCGCACCGCGCCTGCACCGCCTCAGCCGCGCGCAACTTTCGATATGCATCGAGCGATGACGCGCCGAGCGCGACGCCAACGACAACCACACTTAGCATCAGCCCGATCGCGATCACGCCAAAACACCCTGGAGGGACGCAATTGAGGGCAAACGGACCGCTTGCTCCTCCGGGGGTATATTATGGGCGATCTTTAACCAATGAAAAGAGGCAAAATGGCTAAAAATGCTCGTTGACGTTGTTTTGACGATTTAGTAACGGTAATGTTCGGGCTTGAACGGACCGGAGCGGTCGAGGCCGAGATAGCCGGCCTGGGCCGGGCTCAGCCGGGTCAGCTTGACGCCGAGCCGGGCGAGGTGAAGGGAGGCGACCTTCTCGTCGAGATGCTTGGGCAGCACGTACACCTTGTTCTCGTATTTGCCGTGATTGGTCCACAGCTCGATCTGGGCCAGCACCTGATTGGTAAAGGAGGCGCTCATCACAAAGCTCGGGTGGCCGGTAGCGCAGCCGAGGTTGACGAGCCGGCCCTTGGCCAGAACGATCAGCCGCCTGCCATCGGGAAAGACGACTTCGTCGACCTGCGGCTTGACCTCCTCCCAGGGATAGTTGCGCAGCGCGTCGATCTGGATCTCGCTGTCGAAATGGCCGATGTTGCAGACGATGGCGCGGTCCTTCATCTGCCGCATGTGGTCGATCGTGATGACGTCGATGTCGCCGGTCGCCGTGACGAAGATGTCGCCTTGGGACGCCGCCTCGTCCATCGTCGTCACCTGGTAGCCTTCCATCGCCGCCTGCAAGGCGCAGATCGGGTCGATCTCGGTGACCATGACCCGGGCGCCCTGGCTCCGGAGGCTCGCCGCCGAACCCTTGCCGACATTGCCGAAGCCGCAGACGACCGCGAGCTTGCCGGCCAGCATCACGTCGGTGGCACGCTTGATGCCGTCGACCAGACTCTCGCGGCAGCCGTAAAGGTTGTCGAATTTGGATTTGGTGACGCTGTCATTGACGTTGATCGCCGGCGCCTTGAGCGTGCCCGCCCGCATCATCTCGTAGAGCCGGTTGACGCCGGTCGTGGTCTCTTCCGAGATGCCGCGGATGCCGGCGAGCAGGTCCGGATGCCGGTCGTGCACGATCTTGGTCGCGTCGCCGCCGTCGTCGAGCACCATGTTCGGCGTCCAGTTTTCCGGACCGCGCAGGGTCTGCCCGATGCACCATTCGTATTCCTCCTCGGTCTCCCCCTTCCAGGCGAAGACCGGGACGCCGCGGGCGGCGATCGCCGCGGCGGCGTGGTCCTGGGTCGAGAAGATGTTGCACGAGCTCCAGCGCACCGTGGCGCCGAGTTCGATCAAGGTCTCGATCAGCACCGCCGTCTGGATCGTCATGTGCAGGCAGCCGATGATATGCGCGCCTGTCAAAGGCCGCGTCGCGCCGAACTCCTCGCGCAGCGCCATCAGCCCCGGCATCTCGGTCTCGGCGATGGCGATCTCGCGCCGCCCCCAATCGGCGAGAGAAATGTCGGCGACCTTGTAGTCGGTGAAGGCGGGCATGAAGGATTCTCCTCGGCGGCGCCGTAACGGCGGGCGGCATATAGCAGCGGCGCCAACCGCAGGGCAAGGCGAAGGGTGCGCGATCATCCCAGCCGGTCGTCGGCGTGGTTGAGGGAGGGGGCGAAAGGCTTCATCATTACGGCCGGGATCGGGGCCGGGGGAGCGCGGTGGCGATCACGGGGATGGCTGCGGCGCAATGTTCGGGCGGTTGAGGTGCGGCGCGGTGAGGGCGCGCCTGGCGCCGGTGCTGCTGGCGGCGGGGGTCGCGCTGGCGCCGCTCGCGGCGGCGGGGCAGAGCGCGCCGGGCGGCAAGGTGCCACGCTTTGCCAGCCTGCGCTCGGCCGATGTCAATTTGCGGGTCGGCCCGGGCGAAACCTACCCGATCGCGTGGGTGCTGACCCGCAAGGACATGCCGGTCGAGATCATCAAGGAGTTTCAGAACTGGCGGATGATTCGCGATTGGCAGGATACCGAGGGCTGGGTGCTCGACCGGATGGTCACGGCCCGGCGCAACGCCGTCGTCAGCGGCGCGGTGCGCGCGCTGCACAGTCGGCCCGATCCCGCCTCTGCGGTCGTCGCCCGCGCCGAGCCGGGCGTCGTTGCCCGCCTGCTCGAATGCCAGGGCGGCTGGTGCCGCATCGAAGCCGCCGGCATCGCCGGCTGGGTGCAGCGCAGCGAAATCTGGGGCGTGCTGCCCGACGAAACCGTGCCATAGCCGCGCGCGGCAATTTTCAGAATCCAGGGGTCGGCGGATGAATTCGCTCACCGCGGCCGGCAATGCGGCGGCCAGCTGGCGCGCCGACTGGGCGTGGAGCCTGCCGCTGATCGTGCTGACCGTGGTGATCCACGTCTTCGGCCTGGGGTTTCTGCACGAGCGGGTGGTGCGCGCGGTCAGCGGCATCATCGAGCGCCGCCACTTCACCGCGCTGTTCGCGGCGGTGATGGGGGTCGCGGTGCTGCTCGCGACCGTCCTGCACGCGGTCGAGGGCGGCGTGTGGGCCGCGGCCTACTGGCTCCTCGGCGCGCTGCCGGATCTCCGCTCCTCGGTGCTCTTTTCCCTCGGCGCGATGACGACCTATGGCGGCAGCGATCTCGATCTGCAGGCGCATTGGCGGCTGATGGGCGCATTGGAGGCGCTGAACGGGATCATTCTGTTCGGTCTGACCACCGCATTTCTGTTCTCGATGATCCAGGAGGTCTGGCTGGCCGGCGGCAGGGAGAGGCGGCGCCGGCATTGATATGACGGTCGCGGCAATGCCTAATGGGGCGGCAATCGAGGAGGAAGCCAAGGATGCTGTTCAAATGCCTGCCGCCCGGCGCGCCGATCCCCGGCCGTTTTCCCGGCCCCGCCCATGCGCGCGGCAAATGGTTCACCGTCGACATCCATTGCCATGTGGTGACCCCCAAGGCTGCCGAGATGGTCGCCGGCAACGCCGATGCGACGCGCCACCCGCGCGAGATCTACGCCAACGAGCGCACCCGCGAGGTCAACCGGCAGCAGGCCGAGCGCAACCGCATCCAGTTCACCTCGGTCGAAAACCGGCTCGCCGACATGGACCGGATGGGGATCGACATCCAGGCGATCTCGCCGTCGCCGAACCAGACCTATTACGGCGCCGACCCGGATCTGGGGATCGCCACGGCGCGCGTCGTCAACGACAACCTCGCCGAGATCGCCGGGCGTCACCCCGACCGTTTCGTGCCACTCGGCACGGTGCCGTTCCAGGCCCCGGACCTCGCCGTGGCGGAGCTCGACCGGCTGCACAAATCATTGGGCTTTCGCGGCATCGAGATCGCCACCAATGTCGGCGGCGAGGATCTGTCGGCGGCGCGCTTCCGCAAGATCTTCGCGCGCATCGAAGAGCTGGGCCTCTTGGTGTTCATGCACCCGACCGGGTTCCCGGAGGCGCGGCGGTTCGGCGACCATTACCTGGTCAATGTCATCGGCAACCCGCTCGACACGACGGTCGCGGTGCATCATCTGATCTTTGGCGGGGTGCTCGACGACCACCCCAACCTGAAGCTGGTGCTGTCGCATGGCGGCGGCTATCTGCCGGCCTATTCGGGCCGCATCGACCATGCCGCCTCGGCCCGCCCCGACACCTGCGAACAGATCCACCGGATGCCGACAGAGTATTTGAAGCGGCTCTATTTCGACACGATCGTCTATACCCATCACCAGCTCGAATACCTCGTCGGCCAATACGGCGCCGACCATGTGCTGATGGGCACCGACTATCCCGCCGATATGGGCGAGGTCGACCCGATCGGCTTTGTCGAGGGCGCCGAGAGGGCTCGACGATCCCGAGCGCCGCGCCATCCTCGGCCGCAACGCCGCGCGGCTGCTGAACATCGAAATCCCAGCGGCACGGGGCTGAATTTTTTCGGCATTTCGGCCGAAAAGAGGGACGGAATGCGAGCGGCGTCGTTCCGGGGCGCGGGCCTGCCCCTTTCGGGGCATCCCGGAATGACCGCGGCCGGCTTCCGCTAATTCCTTCGCACTCGCTGCGGAGCGGCGACGGATTGGTGAAGTTTCGTTGCCGCAGCAACACCTAGAGGAGAACCGACGAATGCTGTTCAAATGCTTGCCGGACGGTGCGCCGATACCCGGCCGGTTCCCGGGGCCGGTCCATGCCCGCGGCAAATGGTTCACGATCGACATCCATTGTCATGTCAGATGCGCGGCGGCGACGCAGATGGTCGAGGGCCGTCAGGATGTCTCGCGCTGGTTTCTCGAAACCCAGGCCAGCGAGAAGAGCCGCGCCGTCAACCGGGCGAATGGCGAGCGCACCGGCGAACAGGGCGCGACACCCGAACGGCGCATCGAAGACATGGACCGGATGGGGATCGACATCCAGGCGATCTCGCCGGCGCCGCGCCAGACCTATTACGGCGCCGACCCGGATCTGGGGATCGCCACGGCGCGCGCGATCAACGATTTCATCGCCGACATCTGCGGCAAATATCCGGACCGCTTCGTCGGGCTCGGCACGGTGCCGTTCCAGGCGCCGGATCTGGCCGTCGCCGAACTCGACCGGCTGCACAAATCATTGGGCTTTCGCGGCATCGAGATCATGACGCATGTCGCCGGCGAGGATCTGTCGGCCGAACGCTTTCGCAGGATCTTCGCCCGTTGCGAGGAGCTGGGCCTGCTGGTGTTCATGCACTCGGACGGGTTTACCGAGGCCGGGCGCTTTGCCGACCACTATTTCGCCAACGTGATCGGCAACCCGCTCGATACGACGGTTGCCCTCCATCACCTGATCTTTGGCGGCGTGCTGCGCGACTATCCGAACCTCAAGCTGGTCGCCTCGCATGGCGGCGGCTTTCTGCCGGCCTATTCGGGCCGCATCGACCATGCCGCCTCGGCCCGCCCCGACGCCTGCGAGCAGATCGCACGGATGCCGACGACCTATCTGAAGCGGCTCTATTTCGACGCGCTCGTCTACACCCACCACCAGCTCGACTATCTGGTCGAGGAATACGGCGCCGACCACATCCTGATGGGCACCGATTATCCGGCCGATATGGGCGAGATCGACCCGGTCGGCATGATCGAGGGCTGCCCCGGTCTCGACGACGCCGAACGCAAAGCGATCTTCGGCGGCAACGCCGCGCGCCTGCTGAACCTTGAAGTGCCGGTGAGATCGCGCTAGAGGCTGGCGCATGGCGATCATGCTGGCAAAACCATACCATGCGCTCAAGGCCGCCGGCGCGCCCGAAGACGACGCCATCGCTGCCGCCGAGGAGCTCGCGGCGTATGAGAACCGTTTCGCGAGCATCGAAAATCGGCTTGGCAGCGTGGAAGCCCGACTTGTCCACATCGAAAACCGGCTTGACCACATCGAAAGCCGGCTTGGCTTGGTCGAGACCAAAGTCGCCACATTGACCGGCAAAATTACGGTCCTCACCTGGGCCGTCGGGATCAACGCCGCGGCGACGATCGCGATCCTTGGCGTGTTGCTGAAAGGGCACGGGCCGTAGCCGACGGGCATCGCACCCGCGCAGACTGGGCAAGAGACCAGACCGGAGGGAGGAAGCCATGAAGATGCTATCGGACGAACAGTTGCGCGAATTGCTGCCGGCGGAGACATCGTCGTTTGCCTCGCCGGTGCCGACCCAGATCGTGTCGAGCGACGAGTACATGCCGGTGCCGCAGACCGAAAAGCAGCGCGAGGTCGAGGCCCGGCTGAGGGAAATCAGCGACCGGCTCGCCGGCAATCAGGGCCTGTCGCGGCGGCGGTTCTTCCAGACCGCATCCGGCATGGCGGCTTCGTTCGTGGCGATGAACCAGGTCTTCGGCCACATTTTCGACGCCAGCATTGCCGAGGCGGCGACCCCCGACATGGCGACCGAACGCGCCAAGGCATTGTCGGGCCAGCTGATCATCGACGGCCACACCCATTTCCTGCGCGACGACACGCGGCTGATCGGCTTCGTCAAAATGCGCAACGCCTTCGGCAAGCTCGGCTGGAACCAGGAGCTGACCGGCGATCAGACCCTCGCCGACCTCAAATACGGGAATTATATCAAAGAGATCTACATGGACAGCGACACCAAGGTGGCATTGCTGTCGAACTCGCCCTCGGACGTGCCGCAGGATTGGTTCATCCCGCAGGAGGAAGTGTTCGCGACCCGCGAGAAGGTCAACAAACACTTCGGCTCGCGGCGGATGATGGCGCATTTCACGATCACCCCGGGCCAGCCCGGCTGGCTCGACCAGGTCGACAAGGGCGTCGAAGTCTACAAGCCCAATTCGTGGAAGGGCTATACTGTCGGCGACAACACCCATAAGGAGCTGGCGCACTGGCCGTGGCATGCCGACGACGAAAAGCTGATGTACCCGTTCTATGAGAAGATATCGAAGTCGGGCATCAGGAACGTCTGCATCCACAAGGGGCTGTTTGCACCCGGTGTCGAAAAGCAGTTCCCACGGCTGCGGCCCTATGCCGATGTCAGCGATATCGGCAAGGCCGCCAAAGACTGGCCGCAACTGAATTTCGTCGTTTACCATTCGGCCTATCGCTGGGTCGGCGGCACGCCGGCCGACGGCATGGCCGAGTTCGACCGGACCGGCCGCAGCTCGTGGACCAGCGATCTTGCCGAAATCCCGCAGAAATACGGCGTCACCAACGTCTATGGCGATCTCGGGCAGATCTTCGCCTGGACCGCGGTCGCCGAGCCGCGCCTCGCCGCGGCCTTGATGGGCACCCTGGTCAAGGGGCTCGGCCGCGACCACGTCGTCTGGGGGACCGATGCGGTGTGGACCGGCGCGCCGCAATGGCAGATCGAGGGCCTGCGCCGGCTCGAAATTCCGGAGGACATGCAGAAGAAATTCGGCTTTCAGCCGCTGGGACCGGCCGACGGCCCGATCAAGAACGGGATCTTCGGCGGCAACACGGCGCGGCTCTACGATTTCGACCAGCACGCCGGGCTGTCCTCGCCCGACCGTTTTGCCGCGCTCAAGGCGGACTACCTCGAAAACGGCCCCGGCCGCAGCAACCTCCGCTACGGCTACGTGCGCAACCGCAGCTGAGCGCGCCGCCGGCAAAAGCGGGCGATGCGGTCAAGGAGCAGGACAAGGTCAACAAAGTCGACGCGAAGTGCCAGGACCAGCCCAAGGGGCAGCAGCGCTGCGAGATCTGCCTCAATTTCCAGCCGCCGGGCACCTGCAAATTCGTCCGGGGGGCCGCGAACAATGACGAGGCCAATGCCGCGAACTCGTCCGGTGCGCGTGCCGCGCCCTCGAGCATGCGGCCGAACATCTTGCCGGGCAGCAGATCGACATCCTCGGCGAACATGCAGAAGACGAGCCGGTTGATGAAATGGGCCACCGCCTCCGACCGGTGGCCGCGGTCGCGCAGCCGCTGGGCGAGGCGGGCGAACTCGGCCGCCGCCTCTTCGGTCAGGGTCTGCCGGGTCAGGCCCGGCTTCAATTGCTCGGGATCGGCGAAGGTCCATTTGAGCAGCGCAGCATTTCGCGGGTCGGCGAGGTCGTCAAGCGCGATCTCGTAGGTATGGCTGACCGTGTTGGTCCAGTTGGTGTGGATCTCGAAGCGGGCGAGGTCGCAGACGATCAGCAAGGGCGGGTTTTCGAGCGCCGGGGCATAGCGCTGCAATTGGGCGTAGGCCGCGCGCAGATCCTTGCCGCGGCTCTTGTATTCCCAGCCGAAGCAGTTGCGCCTCCAGACAACGGCCCAGCCCTCGCCGCCGGTCGTCTTGGTGGCGCCCTTTTCGTACGCGTACCATTCGCCCCGGGGTCGGCCTCGGTCGGCGTTTTTCGCCGAGCAGGTCGCAAAGATCCTCGAAATGCGAGTGCGCCGCGGCGCGTTCGGTCAATTCCGTCGACCGCCATCTCGCGATGAAATCAACTGCGAGCACGGCTCCCGCCGCTGTCGGACCATAATGTACGGTGCAAATTCGCTCGTCTCATCAACCGCCGATCATCGGCGCCGCCGCAGCTTTGGGCGAGACAGCGGTCGCGGCCGCCATCGCCCGGATGGCCGCGATCTTCGTCTTATCGAAACCAGCGGCGCCGGGATATGTCGCCGGTCCGCCAGATGGCCCGAAACTCAAAGGCATGATTTGCTGCTGGTCCGCTGCAGATGCGGCAAACGAGAAAGCCATGGCTCAAATCAGGATTGCAGCACCGCCGGCCCCGGCTGCCGGGCGCGACGCCCTCCCGAGGCGGGATTTGCTGCGCGCCGCGCTGTCGGGGGCGGTGGCCGTCGCCGCGAGCGTGCCGGCGGCGGCGCGGCAGAAGATGTCGCAGGCCGCGGCGCAGTATCAGCAGCAGCCGAAGGGCGGCTTCAGCTGTGCCGCCTGCGCATTGTTTCGCCCGCCGCACAGCTGTGTCGTCGTCTCGGGCGCGATCAGTCCGCACGGCTGGTGCAAGTTTTTCGATTTGCCGGACTGACCGATCCACCCCATCTTCTAGGAGAATTCAACCCAGGGAGTCGAGCATGGCCTCATCCGTTCACCCGCAGCTTTCGCATTGCGGCGTCTATGCCCGCGACGTGTCGAAGATGGTCGATTTCTACACCCAAATCGTCGGGCTCGTCGTCTCCGACCGCGGCATCAGCAGCCGTGGCGGCGAGTTGGCATTCATGACCGCGGCGCCCGGCCATCACCACCAGTTCGTCATCGTCTCGGGGCGCGCGCCCGAGGGTGTCAGCACGGTCAACCAGCTGTCGTTCAAGGTTCCCGGTCTCGATGCGCTGAAGACGCTTTACGGCCGCGCGCGCGACGCCGGGATCGAGACCATCCGGCAGACCAGCCACGGCAATGCGCTGTCGTGCTATTTCCCCGATCCCGAAGGCAACCAGATCGAGATCTATATGGACACGCCGTGGTACGTGCCGCAGCCGCACGGCGTGCCGATCGATCTTTCTCTGCCGAACGACGAGATCATGGCGCAGACCGAACAGCACTGTCGCGAGACCCCCGGCTTCATGCCGCTGGATCAGTGGCAGGCCGAGGTCGAGAGCCGGCTGAGCCGCGCCTGATCCGGCGAGCCCGGCGGATTTCTTCGCCGCCCTCACCCTCGCAGCGCGAAGGTGAGGGCCCGCGGCCGGCTACAGATACCGGGTCGGGCGGATCAGGGTGCGCCACATATGGGCCGAAGGGCTGCTGTCCCAGCCGAGCCCTTCCTCGGGCTGCCTGAAGTTGCGGCCGATCACGTCGGCGAACTCCTCGAGCTCGACCACCACATCGGGGTCGAATGAATAGATGTCGTGGACGGTGATCATCCGCGCGGTCATGTACCATTTGTGGTTGCGCGCGCGATTGTACTCGTCCTCGATATAGGGGTCGGGCTTGTAGTCGGCACCGAAATTCTTGACGTAGGATTCGGGATAGGAATAGCCGACCAACTCGTCAGCGTAGAAGCGCAATGCCTGATGGGCACGGATCGCCCATGCGACCTCCTCGTCGACATAGGGCGCGACCATCTGGGCGCCCCAATAGCCGTGATCGGCGCGAATGAACCCGATCACGCCGATATCGTGCACCAGGCAGGCGAGCACGATTTTTTCGTCCATCCCGGCCTTGACGGCGTGCCGGGCGCTCTGCAGCAGATGGTTCGCCGGCCCGAAGCGGTACTTGAAGAAATCCATCAGGGTCGGCCGCGCCGGCATCTTCGGCAGGCGCGGGTCGTCGCCCATCACGAAATGCCTGCCGGGGTTCTGCGCCAGCAGCGCCGCGCCGTTCGGAATGCTCATATCCCCGTCGGCGAGGTTGAACAGGCGCGATTTGACGATAATCGTCTGGTTCAGCTCGCGCATCATCTTGTGCTCGAGCGCGTCGGCGCGCTCGGTCGATGTCATTGCGTCATTCATGTCACGCTCCTTCTTCGATTGGCGGGCGGCCCGGCGTAGCAGCTCCCGCTAGCTGCGACTGGTGCGCCGCGCAGTTACAAACCGTTCTGGTGCGAAGTTATAGGTAGTGACTCACGGGCCGCGGTCTCGTCCTGACCGCGCTCCCGAGCGGGCCTGTCCGCTTTTCCTGCACGGCAAAGCCCTTATACTGCAGCGGCAAGGGCCAGGAGGGGACCGGTCGGTGGAACAGCGGCATCTGGGGAAATCGGGGCTTCGCGTTTCGGCGGTCGGGCTCGGCTGCAACAATTTCGGCGGGCGCATCGATCTCGAGGCGACAAAGCGGGTCGTGCACAAGGCTCTCGATCTCGGTATCACCTTTTTCGACGAGGCCGACACCTATGGCGCCCCGCGCGGCCATTCCGAGACCTGCCTTGGCCAGATCCTCGGCGACCGCCGCAAGGACATCGTGCTGGCGACCAAGTTCGCCCGGCCGATGGATGCCTCGGGCCGGTTCGAGGGCGCCTCGCGCCATTACATTATGGCTGAGGTCGAGGCCAGCCTGCGACGGCTGCGGACCGAATGGATCGACCTCTACCAGCAGCACCAGCCCGATCCGCTGACCCCGATCGAGGAGACCCTGCGCGCCCTCGACGATCTCGTGCGCCAGGGCAAGGTGCGCTACGTCGGCTGCTCGACCCTGGCCCCCTGGCAGGTCGTCGAGGCGCAGTGGACGTCGAAGCATCTGGGCCTCCACCATTTCGTCTCGTGCCAGGAGGAGTACAGCCTGCTCGCCCGCGGCCTCGACAGCGAGATGATGCCGGTGCTCGAAGCCTACGGCCTCGGCCTGATCCCGTTCCGCCCCTTGGCGGACGGGCTGTTGACCGGCAAATACCGGCGTGATGCGCCGTTGCCCCCCGGCACGCGCCTGGGCTCGATGCCGCGCGCGGCCGGGCGTAATCTGACAAACCAGAATTGGGCGCTCCTCGATCGCCTCGAAGGTTTTGCCGCCGAGCGCGGCCATACGCTGCTGGAACTCGCCCTGAGCTGGCTCTTACGCCGTCCGGCCGTTACGAGCGTCATCGCCGGTGCCACCACGGCGGAGCAGGTCGAGCAGAATGTACACGCCGCCGGCTGGGTCTTGACGGCGGACGAAATGCAGGAAATCGACCGGCTAACTCTTTGATCATCACCGCGCAACAGGAGCTTTGAAATGGATATTCGACTGGACGGAAGAAGTGCCGTGATCACCGGCGGCAGCAAGGGGCTGGGGCTCGCGATGGCCGAGCGGTTTGCCGCCTCGGGCGCCGATGTCGCGATCCTGGCGCGCAGCCCCGAGCCCTTGGCCGAGGCCAAGAAGAAGATCGAGGCGGGCGCCAAGGGCAAGGTTGCCGCAATCAGCACCGACGTCTCCAAGGCCGCCGACATCCGCCGCGCCTATGACCAGATCATGTCCGAGTTCGGCAAGATCGACATCTTCGTCAACAACGCCGGCCAGTCGACCCGCGGCCCGTCCGAGACGCTGACCGACGAGCAGTGGCAGGCCGATCTCGACCTCAAATTGTTCGCCCAGATCCGCCTCAGCCGGCTGGTCTTTCCGCAGATGAAGCAGCGCCGCTGGGGCCGCATTATCAGCGTGTTGAACATCGGCGCCAAGGCGCCCGGAGCGGACAGCGCGCCGACCTCGGTCAGCCGCGCCGCGCAGATGGCGTTTACCAAAGTGCTGTCGAATGAAGGCGCGCCCCACAACGTGCTGGTCAATTCACTGCATGTCGGGGTCATCGTCAGCGACCAGATCGTGCGCCGCCATCAGCGCGAGGGCACCAACGTGTCGCTCGAAGACATGATCGCCCAGGCCGGGCGAGCAGTGCCGATGGGCCGCATGGGCCGCGCCGAGGAATTCGCCAACGTCGCCTGTTTCCTCGCCTCCGACGCCGCCTCCTACGTCACCGGCTGCGCCATCAACGTCGATGGCGGCCGCTCCCCGGTGGTCTGACCCTACCCAGAGGGTGGCGCATCATGGTGTGGAACAGGAGCGCCACCCTCGGTCACGTCTGCGACCACGGCGGGATCCATTACGGCAGACACCGACAAGTGATGACGAGCGCATTTTCGGTCGAGAGCGGGGCTGCGCCTGGCCCACTACTCAGGAAGCTGGAGGTGAGCATCAGCCCATTCCCGCAATGCGGCGTCCAAGCGGGTTTCCCAGTCATCGCCAGCGGCGCGGAATTTTTCGAGCACATCGCGGGATAGCCGGATCGTGACGCGTTGCTTCGGCGGCGGCTGTCGTGGCCGGCTTTTGACGCCGAGCTTTGCGGCTAGAGAAGAGGGAAGAACCTCAGCGGCGGGTCGGAACAGTCGGATATCTTCCAATGACAATTCGCGGACCTCGCCGCTTTCATCAGTCAGCGGCTTGCGCTTTTTCATATCGCCTGACCTCTCTTGCGTTGGCCTTTCGAAAGCTGATGACGCGAATACCAACATCGGTTTCCATAAAGCAGAGGACGTGCAATCTCCCGTAGAGATGACCCAGGGCGACCTGCCGGATCTCGCCGTAATCGCGCCGCGTGTCGACGGACAGGATCGCAGTTCTGAAATGGAAATCAGCCGCCCTCTCAAACGACAACCCGTGCTCGCGAATGTTTCGCTCCTTTTTCGCGGGATCGGATGTGATGTCCACGAGCCACCGGCGCTAGCCCTCCGCGATCCGCATGTATTTCGATTCCAGCTCGCGCCAATGGGCGGTGCCGACGGCGTCTTCGCGCTCCTGGAAGGTAGCGAGATCGGCTTCGACGCGGCTGGTATCGCCGTCCTCTTTCAGCGCCGCCAGGACCCGCTGCGCGGCGCGAATGGCGGCGCGGTGGGTTTGCGAGGGGTAGATGCCGAAGCGGAAACCCATCGCCCCGAGCTCGCTCGCCGGCAGCATCGGCGTCTTGCCGCCTTCGAAGACGTTGACCAAATTCGGGCCGCGAACGGACCGGCCGACGATGCGCAGTTCCTCGACATTCTGCGGCGCCTCGACAAAGCCGACATCGGCGCCGGCTTCGAGATAGGCGTTGACCCGATCGATCGCGGCCTCGAGCCCCTCGACCGCACGCGCGTCCGAGCGGGCGATGACGACGAGGTCGGGATCCTGCCGCGTGTCGACCGCCGCCTTGATCTTGCCGACCATTTCGGCCGTGCCGATGACCTCCTTGCCTTCGTAATGGCCGCACTTCTTCGGCGACACCTGGTCCTCGATATGAAACGCCGCGACCCCCGATTTCTCGTATTCGCGAACCGTGCGGATCACGTTGATCGCATTGCCGTAGCCGGTATCGGCGTCGGCGATGACCGGGATGCCGACCGCCTCGACCGTCAGCCCGATAAAGCGGACGTTCTCGCTCAGGGTCAGCAGGCCGAGATCGGGGTAGCCGTTCGCCCGCGAATAGCCGCCGCCGGTCAGATAGACCGCCTCGAACCCGGCCGCCTCGACGAGCCGGGCCGTCAGGGTGTCGTAGGCGCCGGGCGCCATCGTGTAGCCCGGCCGCTCGATCAGCTGCCGCATCCTCTGCCGCACATTCATCGCGATCTCCTTTGCCGCTCCTTGCCGCGATCGATCTTAGCCGGCATTACGATTTGCCGGGAGTTCGGGTAGCGTCCGCCGCCCGACCGGCAGGCTCAGCGGGAGGAACGCATGACGGCTGCGCGACTGATCGATGGCAAGACCGTCGCGGCCGAGCTGCGCCGGCATGTCGGCGATGCCGCGGCGCGGCTGCGCCAGGCGGCCAATCCGGCACCGGGCCTCGCCACGATCCTCGTCGGCGACGACCCGGCGAGCCAGGCTTATGTGCGCGCCAAGGGCCACGCCTGCATCACCGCCGGACTTGCCTCCTTCGAGCATCGTCTGCCCGCCGACACCCCGGAGGCGACGCTGCTCGCCGAGATCGAAAAGCTCAACGCCGATGACCGCGTCGACGGCATCCTGGTCCAGCTGCCGCTGCCGCCGCAGATCGATGTGCACCGCGCTGTCTCCGCGATGGACCCGGAGAAGGACGTCGACGGCCTCCACCCGGTCAATATCGGCCGGCTGTGGACCGGGCTCCCGACCTTCGTGCCATGCACGCCGCAGGGATGCCTGTTGCTGTTGCGCACGGTGCACGACGATCTGACGGGCGCCGAGGCGGTCGTCCTCGGACGATCGAGCCTTATCGGCAAGCCGATGGCGGCATTGCTGCTCGGCGCCGATTGCACGGTCACGACGGTCCACAGCAAAACCCGCGACATCGCGGCGATCTGCCGCCGCGCCGACATCCTCGTCACCGCGGCCGGCCGGGCGCACCTGGTCAAGGCCGGCTGGATCAAGCCCGGCGCCACGGTGATCGACGCCGGCACCAACCCGATACCGGCGCCGGCAGGCGGCAGCGGGCTGGTCGGCGATGTCGATTTTGCCGAGGCCAGTGCCGTTGCCGGCGCCATCACGCCGGTGCCGGGCGGGGTCGGGCCGATGACGATCGCCTGCCTCCTGCGCAACACCCTCATTGCCGCCTGCCGTCGCCGCGGGCTCGCCGACCCGGCAATCTAAATTCGTGGCGCCCGCAATTTTGCGCGGAACGATAGCGGTGCCTACCCGTTTGTCCTGCATGACTGCAGACCAAAGGAGGCGACGGTCATGTTGTTGAAGACTGCGACGAGCCTGGCTTTTGCGGCGGCTTGCCTGACCGCTATCGCGGCTGTTCCGGCTGCTCAGGCGCAGATGGCGCGGGGCGACGAGTTGGTGACCAATGGTCCGCAGAGCAGCGGAGTGGGCGAATCAGGAGCATGGTCGCCGCGGCAGAACGTCATCCAGAGCCATCGTTACGATCGGCTGGTAGAAACCAATCGGACCTTCCGCCAGGCGCGGATGCGCGAGGAATGCGGGCCGATCACCGATGCGCAACTGCATTCCCAATGTGTCGCCAGCTTCCGTCAAGACGAGCCCGCAATGTCCGGCTCGTCGACAGCGCGCACCGACTACGGCAACGGCTCCGGGCGCTGAACCCGGATGACGGTCTCGGAGGCCGCCCGGCCGGGCGGCCTCCATTCAGCCGCCGAGGATGTAACGCTCGATCGCCGCGGCGAACCCGTCCTCGTCATTCGATAGCGTGGTCGCCTGCGCCAGCGCCTTGACCTCCGGCGTGGCATTGCCCATCGCGATCGCAAAACCGGCGCGGCCGAACATCTCGACATCGTTGCCCATATCGCCGAGCACGGCGATTTCGTCGCGCGGCACGGCGAGACGCGCCGGCCAGCAAATCGACGAGGCGGCCCTTGTCGATCCCCGGCGGCGTCACGTCGCAGTAATAGGCTTGCGAGCGCGCCACGGTGGCGCGGCCGCGCAGCGCGGTCTGCCCGGCCGTCACGCAGGCCGCGATGCGGTCGTGATCCTTGCTGGCGCCGACGATCTTCGATACCGCATCGAGATGCCCGTCGAACGACGGGACCAGGGTCGGCGGCGTCTGGATCGTGTGGATTTCGAGATCGACATGGTCGCCGGCACGATCGCGGATCAGCCAGGCGTCGCCGGTGAACACCCAGATGCTGGCGACGCCGTGCGCTTCCAGCAGGGCGACCGTATCGCGCGCGGCATCCGGCGCCAGCAGCTTCTGCTCGACCGGGGTGAGATCGGGATTGACGATCGAGCCGCCATTATAGCCGCCGAACGGCAAAGCGAGCCGCAGCGGCGCGATCAGCATGCGCTGGCCGAAGGGCGGGCGGCTGCTGCAGATCGAAAAGCCGATGCCGCGCTCGTGCAGGCGCGCGACGGCGGCGATCGCACGCGGCGTCAGCGCCTTGTCGGTGGTGACGAGAGTCCCATCGACATCCGTGACGACGAGCGAAATCTTTCTCATGCGGAGTTCCTCGCCCGGTCTCTCGCCAAATCCCTGGGGGGTGGGGTCAACACCTCGACCCCCGTGGTCGAGGCGACGACGACGACCGCGCTGCGCCCGACAAAAAGCCCGTTCTCGACCGTGCCCACCGTCATCGCGATCCGTTCTTCGACCGCCGCCGGCTCTGCCAAAGGTCCGAACCGGCAGTCGAGGATGAAGTTGCCGCCATCGGTAACAAAGGGCTGCTCGCCGACCGCGTAGCGCCGCTCGGGGATGCAGCCCAGCCGGGCGAGCGCGGCGGCTGTCGCCTGCCAGCCGAACTGGGTCACCTCGACCGGCACCGGCGTGTGCTCGCCGAGCCGCTCGACCAGCTTTTCCTGGTCGACGACGATGACCAGCCGCGCACTCGCAGCCGCGACGATCTTTTCGCGCAGCAGGGCGCCGCCCAGTCCTTTGATCAGGTGGAGCGAGCCGAGCTCGACCTCGTCGGCCCCGTCGATCGTCAGATCGAGCCGCTGATATTCGGCAAAGGTCGCAATCGGGACGCCGAGCCGGCGCGCCTGGGCCGCCGTCCGCTCGGAGGTGGGGATGCCGACGACCCGCAGCCCTTGCGCGACCCGCGCCGCCAGCCCTTCGACGACAAAACTCGCGGTCGAGCCGGTCCCGAGGCCGAGGACCATCCCGTCTCGGGCCTCTTCAATCGCGCGCAGCGCCGCCGCACGCTTCAGCCGGTCGCGGTCGACGATCATGACGGGGCTCTGGCCGCCGTGTCGGCGAACCAGACCAGCTCGCCGACCGGGCGCAAGCGCGCCGCCGGCAAGGCCTGATCGCCGGCGAGCGCGCGGGCCAGCATCTCGCGCTTGTCCGCGCCGGCGACGAGAAAGCCCGTATGCCGGCTGCTTTCGAGCGCCGGATAGGTCAAGGTGATCCGTATCTCCGGCCTGGCGCCAGCGATCTCGGCGGCCCAGCGATGCCGCTCGTCGAGGAGGCTGGTGCCGGGAAACAGCGAGGCGGTGTGCCCGTCCGGGCCGAGGCCGAGCAGCATCACATCGAACAGCGGCCGCGCCGGATCGAGCGTTTCGGCGCCGTAATAGGATTTGAGCACCCGTTCATAGGCGCCGGCGGCCGCGGCGGGATCTCCCTCCGTGGCGATGCCGTGGATGTTCTGCGCCGGTGCCGGGACATGCGCCAGCAGCGCCTCCCGCGCCATCCGGTAATTGCTGTCCGGGTGGTCCCACGGGACGAACCGCTCGTCGCCCCAGAACCAATGAAGCCGGTCCCATGGCAGGGCGTCGCGATAGGGAGCGTCCGCCAGGAGCTGGTACAGCCGGCGCGGGGTCGAGCCGCCGGAAAGGCAGATCGCAAAGCGGCCGCTGCTGCTGCCGGCGAGGCCGGTGATCCATTGCGCCGCCTGCCGGGCCAGGGCTTCCGGGTCGGCGGCGGCCTCGATGCGGGTTTGCGTCGGCATCTGGCCTCCTCAGGATCGGGGTGCCGCGTCGCGGATCGCGGCGATCGCGCCGGCATAATCGGGCGCATGAAAGACCGCGGAGCCGGCGACGATCGCATTCGCCCCGGCCGCGAAAGCCTGCCGGGCGTTGGCGCCGCTCAACCCGCCATCGACTTCGATGACCGGATCGAGCCCGCGCGCGTCGCACAGATGCCGCAGCGCGCGGATTTTCGGCAGCATCTCGGGCAGGAATTTCTGCCCGCCAAAGCCGGGATTGACGGTCATGACCAGCACGATCCCGCACAGATCGAGCACATATTCGACCATCGCCGGCGGCGTCGCCGGGTTCAGCACCACCCCGGCGATCTTGCCGAGGCTGCGGATATGCGACAGGGTGCGGTGCAGGTGGATCGTCGCGGAGGGCTCGCAATGGACCAGCAAATGGTCGGCGCCGGCCGCTGCGAAATCATCGAGATAGCGCTCGGGCTCGACGATCATCAAATGCACGTCGATCGGCTTTGCCGTCGCCCGGCGCAGGGCGGTGACGACGACCGGGCCGATCGTCATGTTCGGGACGAAGCGGCCATCCATCACATCGACATGAATCCAGTCGGCCCCGGCAGCATCGACCGCCCGCACCTCGTCGGCGAGCCGGCCGAAATCGGCCGACAGGATCGACGGCGCGACGATGATCGGGCGGGTCATGACGCCTTCCGGCCGCGACTCAGGAAAGCGGCCGCCACTGCCGGCCGCTGCGCCACAACAGATTGTCGGCCGCCTCGGGGCCGGCGCTGCCGGCGGGGTAGATTTCGAGCGGCGCGGTCTTGTCGTCGTGCCACAGATCGAGGATCGGCTGCACCACCGCCCAGCCGGCCTCGACGCCGTCGGCCCGGTTGAACAAGGTCGCGTCGCCGGTCATGAAGTCGTAAACGAGGGTTTCATAACCGGTGCTCGGCTCGACGTTGAAATAATCCTTGTAGCGGAAATCCATCTTGACGCCGCCGAGCGAGATCGCCGGACCCGGGATCTTCGCGCCGAATTGCAGCGAGACGCCCTCGTCGGGCTGGATCTGCAAAACGAGCGTGTTCGGGGTCAGGATGTCGACCGGGGTATCGCGGAACAGCGCGAACGGCGCCTGTTTGAACTGGATCGCGATCTCGGTGGTGCGCCGCGCCATCCGCTTGCCGGTGCGCAGATAGAACGGCACGCCCGCCCAGCGCCAGTTGTCGATGCCCAGCTGCATCGCGACATAGGTCTCGGTCATGCTGTCGGGTGCCACGCCGGGCTCGTTGCGATAGGCCGCCTCCGACGCCCCGGCGATCGACCCCGCCCCGTACTGCCCGCGCACCGCGGCGCGGCGCACCTCGTCGCCGTCGAGCGGGCGGATGGCTTCCAGCACCTTGTGCTTTTCGGTGCGCACCGCATCGGCGTCGAACGAGTTCGGCGGCTCCATCGCCGTCATGCTGACGAGCTGGAAGACGTGGTTCGGCACCATGTCGCGCAGGGCGCCGGTCGCCTCGTAGAATTTGGCGCGACGCTCGACCCCGACCGTCTCGGCCACTGTGATCTGGACATGGTCGATGTGATCGCGGTTCCACAACGGCTCGAAAATGCCGTTGGCAAAGCGCAGGACCATGATGTTCTGGACCGTCTCCTTGCCGAGGAAGTGGTCCATGCGGAAGATCTGCGGCTCGTCCAATACCTTGAGGATGCGCGCGTTCAATGCCTGGGCCGAGGCGAGATCGCTGCCGAACGGCTTTTCGATGATCACGCGCCGCCAGGTGCCGTCTTTTTCCTGCGCCAGCCCGGCCGCGCCGAGCCGCTCGACGATCGTGCCGAACAATTGGGCGGCCACGGCGAGATAAAAGACGACGTTGCCGCCGGTCTTGGATTTGGTCTTGGTCTGATCGAGAAGATCGGAGAGTCGGCTATAAGTCTCGGGTGCCGTGAAATCGCCGGCAAAATGGGTGATGCGGCTGGCGACGAAATCCCACGCCGCCGCATCGAACGGCTCGGTCGCGCCGCCCGAGGCCGTGTCGGAGATAAAGCTCCTGACCCCGTCGGCCAGATAGTCGCGAAACGCTTCGGCCGGCTTTGGCGTGCGGTCGGCCGCGATCAGCGCAAAATTATCGGGCAGCAGCTTGGCCTTGGCGAGATTGTAGATAGCCGGCATCAGCAGGCGCTTGGTCAAGTCGCCGCCGGCGCCGAAGATCACCATCGCGCAGGGCGGCGCCTTGGGCGCCCGCCGCGCCGGGGCCTGTGCCTGGCCCTTGGCCGGAGCGTCCATGGCTCAGTCCTTCACCATCGTGCCCGGTTCCTGATGGCCGCCGAATTCGTGGCGCATCGCCGACAGGATGCGCTCGGCGAAGGTGTGGTCCTGGCGCGAGCGGAAGCGGGTGTAGAGCGCCGCGGACAACACCTCGGCCGGCACCGCCTCCTCGATCGCGGCCTGGATGGTCCACCGCCCTTCGCCCAAATCGGCGACCTGACCGGTAAATTCGGCAAGCTGGGGGTCCTTGGCGAGCGATATCGCGGTCAGGTCGAGCAGCCAGGACGAGATCACGCTGCCGCGCCGCCACACCTCGGCGATGTCGGGCAGCTCGAGCTGGTAGCGCCGGTTTTCCGGCACCGCCGTGGAGTTGACGTTGCGCAGGATGTCGAAGCCCTCGGCATAAGCCTGCATGACCCCGTATTCGATGCCGTTATGGACCATCTTGACGAAATGCCCGGCGCCGACCGGCCCGCAATGCAGATAGCCCTGCTCGGCGCGCGGATCGCGGCCGTCGCGACCGGGGGTCGGGTCGATGTTGCCTTTGCCCGGCGCCAGGGTCTTGAAGATCGGGTCGAGATGGTCGACCACCGCCTTGTCGCCGCCGATCATCATGCAATAGCCGCGCTCGAAGCCCCAGACGCCGCCGCTGGTGCCGACATCGACAAAGCGGATGCCCTTGGGCTTCAGCATCTCGGCATGGCGAATATCGTCGTGGAAAAACGAGTTGCCGCCGTCGATGACGATGTCGTCCCTGGCCAGCAGCCCGCCGAGCTCGACGATCGTCTCGTCGGTGATTTCGCCCGCCGGCAGCATCACCCAGACCGCCCGCGGTGCGGTCAGCTGCCGGACGAAATCGGCGAGGTCCTTGCCGGGACTGGCGCCTTCGCCGGCGAGGCCGCGCACCGCGTCGGCGCTCTTGTCGTAGACGACGCAGCTATGGCCGTTGAGCATCAGCCGCCGCACGATGTTGCCGCCCATCCGGCCAAGACCGATCATTCCGAGTTGCATCCGAAACCTCCTGTTTGCCTGCTGGCGGCGACCGGTTACCGCAAGGCCTGCTCGATGGCATGGCCGAGCGCGCCGAGACCGGCATCGAGGTCGCCCGTGATGTGAACGCGCAATGCCCGCCTGCCGCGCTCGGCGAGCACGTCGAAATCGCCGCGCGCCTGCGCCGCCTTGACCACGCCAAAGGTGTATTTCTGGCCGGGCACCGGCAGATCCTCGGCATCCTCGCAGGTGATCTGCAGAATGACGCCGCTGTTCGGGCCGCCCTTGTAGGCCTGACCGGTCGAATGCAGAAAGCGCGGGCCAAAGCCGAGGCAGGTCGCCGATTTGAGGCGGTCGCGGATCAGCCGGCGCAGCCGCTGCAAGGTTTCGACATGGGCCGGGCTGCGCTCGATATAGGCGAGCAGCGCCACATAGTCGCCGGCGCCGACCCGGCCGAAATGCGCCGCAAGCGCCGCCGAGAGGCTCGTCGCCTGCGGTTTCAGCGCGGCCTCGTTCCGGGCATCGGCGAAGAGCGCGAACCCGTCCGCGGCGAAAAACGGCTGCTCCGCCGGCAGCGCTCCGGTTTTCTCGTAGGCGGCGGTCAGATCGCGCGTCTTGACCTTGCTCGCCTCGACATCGGGCTGGTCGAACGGGTTGATGCCGATGATCGAGCCGGCGACCGCGGTCGCCATTTCCCAGCGGAAGAACTCCTGCCCGAGCTGCATCGGGTCGGATACCGTGATCCGCACCACCGGCTGGCCTGCCGCTTCGAGCGCGGCGACCGCCCGCTCCTGGTCGTCGTCCCGGTCGGCGGCGAGGCGCAGATAGGCGAAGACGCGGTCATTGCCGTAGACCGCCGGCGCACCCAGGGGCTCGGCGTCGAGCGGCACGATGCCCTTGCCGAGCTTGCCGGTCGATTCGGCGAGCAGCTGTTCGAGCCAGGCGCCAAAATCGGCGATGCCCTTGGAGGCGATGATCGTCGCCTTGTCATGCCCGTGGCGCTGGCAGATGCCGAGGATCGCGCCCAGGATCACCCCCGGGTTCTCGACCGGCGGCGCGCTCGGCGCGCAGGAGCGTACCATCTCGGCCGCGCTTTCGAGAAAGGCGCGCGGATCGACGCCGATCGCCGCCGCCGGCACCATGCCGAAATTCGACAGGACGGAATAGCGCCCGCCGATGCTGGGCAGCCCGTGAAAGATCGCGCGGAAGCCTTCGTTGCGCGCGGTCTTTTCGAGCGACGACCCCGGATCGGTGATCGCGACGAAACGCCTGGGCGCTTCGCGCTCGCCGACCGCGGCCTTCGCCCGCTCGAAAAAATACTGTTTGAAGATGTTGGGTTCGAGGGTGCTGCCGGATTTGCTCGACACGATGAAGAGCGTATGCGCGGGGTCGATCAGGCTCTCGAAACGGCGGATCTGCGCCGGATCGGTCGAGTTCGAGCACGTGCAGCGCCGGACCGCCGGGCTTTGCCCCAAAGGTCTTGCCGAACACCTCGGGACCGAGGCTCGAACCGCCCATGCCGAGCAGCAGCACATCCTGGAACTTGGCGCTTCTGACGTCCTCGGCGAAATCCTGGAGCTGGCCGACGGCCGCCAGCTGCTGATCGACGACGCCGAGCCAGCCGAGCCATTTCGCCTCGTCCGTCTCGGTCCACAGCGACGCGTCGCCATCCCACAGCCGCCGCACCTTGCCGTCTTTGCGCCAATCCTCGAGCGCGTCGCGGACCTCCTTCTCCAGCGCCTCGGGCAATTTCCAGCTCATCGAGTTCGAGCTTGGCGCCGAGCACGGCACGGCGCTTTTTCTGCACCGCGGCGTAAAGCTGGTCGGCGGCGTCGGCGAATTGCCGCACGCCGTCATCGACGAGCTTCGCCGTCACCGCCTCGATCGAAATGCCGGCGCCGGGCAGGGCCGCCATGACCGCCTGGGCGCTCGCGACGTCCTCTTCGAGGCTCGGACGCGGCCGGCCGTGATCGCGATAGGCGTCCATCGTCGCCGGCGGCATCGTGTTGACCGTGTCGGCGCCGATCAGCTCGTCGACATAGAGCACGTCGCTATAGGCCTTGTTCTTGGTCCCGGTGCTGGCCCACAGCAACCGCTGGGTCAGCGCCCCGCGCTGCGCCAGGCGCTGCCAGCGCTCGTCGCCATAAATCTTCTGGTAGAGCTGGTAGGCGAGCTTGGCGTTGGCGATCGCCACCTTGCCCTTGAGCTGTTCGAGCCGCGCCTTCTCGGCCGGGTCGGTCGTTGCGGCGATGCGCTTGTCGAGCGCTTCGTCGACCAAAGTGTCGATGCGGCTGACGAAAAAGCTGGCGACGCTCGACACCTTGTGCGGGTCGCCGCCCTTTTTGGTCAAGGCCTCGATCCCGGAAATATAGGCCTCGGCAACCTCGGCATAGACCTGCTGCGAGAACAGCAGGGTGACGTTGATGTTGATGCCCTCGCCGATCAGGGTGCGGATCGCCGGCAGCCCGGCCTTGGTGCCGGGCACCTTGACCATCAGATTCTCGCGCCCGACCTCGCGCCACAGGCGGCGCGCCTCCTCGATCGTCTCATGCGTCTTCATCGCCAGATAGGGCGAGACTTCGAGGCTGATGAAGCCGTCGCGGCCCTGCGTCTGGTGATAGACCGGGCGCAGCGCGTCGGCGCCCTCCTGGATGTCGCGCACCGCCAGTTCCTCGAATAACGCACCGGGGTCGAGATCGCCATTCTTCTGCGCCGCGGCGATCAGCTCGTCGTAATCGTCGCCGTGGCCGATCGCCTTTTCGAAGATCGACGGGTTCGAGGTCACTCCGCGCAGCCCGTCCTCGGCGATCAGCCGGCCGAGTTCGCCGGTGCGCAGCAATTCGCGGCTGACGAAGTCGAGCCACACCGACTGGCCGTATTCGTTGAGTGTCCTCAGCGGATTGGTCATCGCCGTTACTCCTTGCGGGCGAGCTGCTCTCTGGCAGCCGCGTAGACGTGCTCGGGGGTGAAGCCGAATTTGACGAGGAGTTCCTTCAAGGGCGCCGAGGCGCCGAAGGTCTTCATGCCGATGATCGCGCCGCGCAACCCGGCATAGCGCTCCCAGCCAAGTGTCGAGGCCTGCTCGACCGCGACCCGGCGGGTCACCGCGGGCGGCAGCACGCCGGCCCGGTAGGCCTCGTCCTGCTGCTCGAACAATTCCCATGACGGCATGCTGACCACCCGTGCGGCGACCCCTTCGGCCGCCAGTTTCTCATAGACCTCGACGCAGAGTTCCACCTCGCTTCCGGTCGCCATCAGGATCACCTCGGGCAGCCCCTTGCCGGCATCGGCAAGCACGTAGGCGCCGCGCTTGAGCCCGCTCGCGGCGGCGTAGCGGGTGCGGTCGAGGGTCGGCAAATTCTGCCGGCTCAGGATCAGGCAGGCCGGCTGGTGCCTGAGCCCGAGCACGACGCGCCACGCCTCGGCGGCCTCGTTGGCGTCGGCCGGGCGCAAGACGATCAGGCCCGGGATGCCGCGCAGCCCGACCACCTGCTCGACCGGCTGATGCGTCGGGCCGTCCTCGCCGACGCCGATCGAATCATGGGTAAAGATAAAGACGACCGGCAATTCCATCAGCGCGCTGAGCCGGATCGGCGCCTTCATATAGTCGGAGAAGATCAGAAAGCCGGAGCCGTAGGGCCGCAATTTCGACACCGACATGCCGTTGCAGATCGAGCCCATCGCATGCTCGCGGATGCCGAAATGGAAATTGCGGCCGCCGTGGTCGCCGGCCTCGAAATCGCCGGCATCGGCAAAGGTGAGCCGGGTCTTGGTCGAGGGCGCGAGATCTGCCGCGCCGCCGAGCAGCCAGGGCAGGCGCGGGGCGATCGCGTTCAGCACCTGCGCCGAGGAATCGCGGCTGGCGATGCCCTTCGGGTCGGCCGGGAAGACCGGGATGTCGCGGTCCCAGCCTTCGGGCAGGTCGCGCCGCTGCATGCGCTCGCAGGCATCGGCGAGGTCCGGGTAGGCGGCGCGATAGCGTTCGAACAACGCCAGCCATTCGGCGCGCAATTTCTTGCCGCGGGCGCCGAACTTGGCGGCAAAATGCTCGCGAACCCCGTCGGGCACGAGAAATTTCGCATCCTCGGGCCAGCCGTAGCGGCGCTTGGTCGCCCGTACCTCATCTGCGCCCAGAGGCTCGCCATGCGCCGCCGAGGTATCCTGCTTGTGCGGCGCGCCATAGCCGATATGGCTCTCGACGATGATCAGGGTCGGGCGGTCGTCGGTGCGCCTGGCGTCGGCAAGCGCGTCGGCGATGCGCTCGCGGTCGTTGGCGTCGCTGACCCGCAGGACCTGCCAGCCATAGCCGAGAAAGCGGGCGGCGACATCCTCGCTGAAAGCGAGCGCGGTGTGGCCCTCGATCGTGATGTGGTTGCTGTCGTAGATCCAGGTCAGGTTGCCGAGCCGCAGATGGCCGGCGAGCGAGGCCGCCTCGCTGCCGACCCCCTCCATCATGCAGCCATCGCCGCACAAGGCGAAAACGTCATAGTCGAAGATGTCGAATCCGGGCCGGTTGAAATGCCGCGCCAGCCAATCCGCGGCGATCGCCATGCCGACGCTGTTGGCGATGCCCTGGCCGAGCGGCCCGGTCGTGGTCTCGACCCCCGAGGTCAGATGGTATTCCGGGTGGCCCGGGCATTTGCTGCCGAGCTGGCGGAAATGCTCCAGGTCGTCGAGCGCGACCGCAGGGGTGCCGAGGCGCTCGTATTTCTCGTCGACCGAGACGACGCCGGTCAGATGCAGCAGCGAATAGAGCAGGGTCGAGGCATGGCCGGAGGACAGCACGAAGCGGTCGCGGTTCGGCCAGATCGGGTCCGCCGGATCGAACCGCAGAAAATCCTGCCACAAGGTGTAGACGACCGGCGCCATCGCCATCGGCGTCCCCGGATGGCCGGAATTCGCCTGCTGCACCGCATCGATGCACAAGGTGCGGATCGTGTTGACACAGACTTCGTCGATCGAGCCCGCCGGCGCCATCAGCTCTTCTCCGTCAAGGCAAAAATCGGGCCGCGCCTTCGCCGCCGACAAGAAGGGAACGGTGGCGGCGGGTCGACGATCTCATCGAGCTTCGCGGAAATGCCGCCAGGCTCTTCGGCCGGTGCAGCCTTGCCCCTCTCCCGTCCACTATGCATCGCACTCCTCGTCCGGTCGATCCGATATTGCGCCGGATCAAGATCTGCGGGCCGGCTTCGCATCATGCAAGGCGCCTGCCGATCGCGACCGATCATCTTCGCAAAAAGTTCACGAGCCGTTGAAGACCCCGCGAAACAGCACCGGGCCGCTCGGCGCAGGATCTTTCGAGCCGCCGGTCGGTTCGAGCGTGACAAGGAGGTCGCCGGCGCCGGCCAGCAGCCTTGTATTGGCCGGGGTCACCGGGATCGCCTTGCGTCCCCGTTGCGGCAGCAGGCCGAGCGGATGGAGCGCCGGGGCGCCGGCAACCGCGAGCCAGAGCTGATAGGCCCGGCCCGCCGGGACGGGCTGCGGGCGCAGGCTGTCGGCGGCGATCTGGTGGGCGGTGCTGGCGAGGCGGATCGCCCAGACCGGGTGGTGACCGCCGTCGCGCACCACCGCGATCACCGGCCGCGCCGAAAAATCGGGCGCCGGCCGGCCGATGGTTGCGGCGACGAGCAGGGCGAGCGCCGTCACTCCGAGCACCGCCGCCGCGCGGCGCCAGAACCGGGCATTGTGCCGCAGGCGCAGCCGCGTCGCCGGACCTGCCGCCGCCGCCGACCGGGGCGGCGGCCGGACGGCAACGGGCCGGCCGTCAGCCAACCGCTTCCTGCGCCAGGAAGCGGTGCGCGACCGCGGCGTGCAGCGCGATCCCGACCGCCATCGATGCCTCGTTCAGGATCATGCGATTGGAATGGCAGGGGGCGACGGGGCCGTGCCGCTCGCCGCCTTCCGGCATCACGCCCAGGAACATCATGCAGCCGGGAATCCGCTGCAGGACGTAGGAGAAATCTTCCGCCCCCATGATCGGCGCCGGCGGATCGATGTAGCTGTCGGCGCCGAGCAGCTCGGTGGCGACACCGCGGGCGAAGGCGACGAAGCCGGCGTCGTTGACGGTCACCGGATAGCCGCGCCTGATCTCGATCGCGGCCTCGCACAGATGCGCCGCGGCGATATTCGCCGCGATCCGCCTGATCCCTTCCTGCGCCTGCTCGCGCGCGGTTTCGGAGGTCGCCCGCAAGGTGCCGACCATCTCCACTCTTTCGGGGATCACGTTGTTGGTGGTGCCGGCGGTGACCTTGCCGCAGGTCAGCACGACCGGATCGAAGACGTCGATGCGCCGGGTCACCATGGTATGCAGCGCCAGCCCGATCTCGAACGCGACCGGGATCGGATCGACCGCGTGATGCGGCATCGAGGCGTGCCCGCCGCGCCCGGTGACGGTGATCGACCAGGTATCGGCGGAAGCCAGCATCGGGCCGGGCTTGCCGAGGACCGCGCCGGCCTTGATGTGCGGCGCGATATGCAGCGCGAACGCGCCGTCCGGCTTCTGATCCCTGTCGATCAGCCCGTCCTCGAGCATCAGGCGGGCGCCGGCATGGCCCTCCTCGCCCGGCTGGAACATGAATTTTATGGTACCGGCCAGCTTGTCGCGGTGCCGGTGCAGCAGGTGCACCGCCTGCACCAGCATTGCCGTATGTGCGTCGTGGCCGCAGGCATGCATGCGGCCGGCAAATTCGCTGGCGTAGTCGAGACCGGTTTCCTCCGGCATCGGCAGGGCGTCCATGTCGCCGCGCAGCAGGATCGTGCGGCCGGATTGCGTACCCGGCGCGGTGCCGTGCAATGACACGACGAGACCGGAGGTCGACGGCCCGCTTGCCACTTCGACCTCGAGCCCGTGCAGCGCGTCGAGCACCGCCGCGGTGGTCAGCGGCAGCTGGAGCCCGAGCTCGGGCCTCGCGTGAATGCGGCGGCGCAAGGCGACAGCGGCCGGCAACAACGCCTGCGCCTCGTCGAGAAAGCGATGCAGCTCGGACATGCCGCTCACCCCATGCCCAGCCGGGCGGAGGCGAGGCGGGCGCCTTCGGCCAGCGCCGCAAGCTTGGCCCAGACGACGTCCTCGGCGACCCGGCCCGACCCGGCCGAGGTATCGAAGCCGCAATCGGTGCCGGCGAGGACGCGGTGCGGATCGCCGACCACCTGCGCCACCCGCTCGAGACGCTCGGCGACGGTTTCGGGGTGCTCGACAAAATTGGTCAGGCTGTCGATGACCCCGGCGACGAGGAGCTGGTCGCCGGCGAGCGGCAGCTTTTCGAAGACGCGGTATTCATGGGCGTGGCGCGGATTGGCGAAGGGCAGGAAAAAGGCGCCGACTTTCGCCTGCTGCAGGATCGGCAGGATGTCGGCGAGCGGCACGTCGCAATCATGCGGCCCCTCGTAATTGCCCCAGCAGACATGCAGCCGCACCTGCTCGCGCGGGATGTTGACCAGGGCATTGTTGATCGTCGCGACGACGCGCTCGACAAAACCGAGGAAATCGCCGAGCGGCCGGTCCTGGTAGGAGAGGTGGCGTTCGAGCGCCAGATCGGGGCAATCGAGCTGCAGCAGAAAGCCGGCCGCGACGATCGCCTCGTATTCCTCGCGCAAGGCCGCGCCGACCGCGTCGAGATAGGCCGCCTCGGTGTCGTAGAATTCGTTCTTCATCGCCCCGACGATGATCCCGGGCGAGGGTGCGGTCAGGAACGGCTCGGCAAAATGCACGCCGGTCTCGTCGAGCGCCGCCTGGAAATCGGCGCATTCGGTCTCGATTGCGCCGCGCCCGAGATAGCGGATCTCGCCCACTGCCTTGGGCGGCCCCAT
The DNA here is from genome assembly GCA_963814865.1 of uncultured Alphaproteobacteria bacterium. Classification (GTDB taxonomy): domain Bacteria; phylum Pseudomonadota; class Alphaproteobacteria; order ATCC43930; family CGMCC-115725; genus AP-15. Next base: position 1,329,875 of record CAWFEN010000014.1, read on the forward strand.
ATTGCTGACCGCCGTGCGGGCCGCCAGCTGCTCCTCCATGATCCGCTTGAAGACCGGATAGCGCAGCGCGTCGGCGCGGGTGCGGCGCTGCCACGACCCGCCGAAGCCGCTCATCCGGTGCCGGATGTGCAGGAAGAAGCCTTCGCGCTGCTGCTCGCCGTTGTTGCCGCTGTCGACGCCGGCTTCGGCCTGTTTGCGCACCACCGCGCGCAGCGCCTCCCGGCCGAGCCGTTCCAGCTCGGCCGGGTCGACCGATTCGCCGCGCGCGCGGCGGGCATAGAGCCGGGTCAGCTCGGCCGGGCGCGGCAGGCTCCCGGTATGAGTCGTCAGAATTCGCTCTTCGCTGCGGCGCATCGTCGCTCCTTTCGGCCGGATCGGCGCGGTTTTCGCCAGTGTAGCGCGGACGCAGCCGGATGCCACCAGCGCGATCGCGAACAAGCTGCTTGTAAGCGGGGCGCCGGCCCCGTAGAGTTTCGGCTTCGGCTCAACAATTGAAAGGAGGTGATCCTGTGTCTAGCCATAAACTGCGGTCGTCCGCTGCCGTGACCAGGATACTCGCTTCCGTGGAGATCCGCGCCTGACTGAGGGCAACGGCTCGCGGCCGTGATCGGCCGCCGGTATTCGGCGGAAGGGCCGCCCCTCGGGGCGGCCCTTCTCATTTCACGCGGTTGTGCCATCTGGTCCTGCAATCGATTAGGTGGGCAATCGATTAGGCGGGATACTGCCGTCGGCCCGCATATGGTGCGCGGGAGGCGGGGATGGGCGAGCAAAGATTGCCGGCGGCAGGCAATGCCGATGCGAATGCGGGTGTCCGGTCGGTCGCCTTCTGGTTTGCCATCCTGATCACCCTCGCTGCCGCGGCCGTGTTCGCCTTTACCCTGATGACCGTGGCCTTCCGTTTCAAAGAGTGGCCATTGATCCTGCGCGAGCATTTCGCCGCGATTCTCGGGCTGCCCAGCGCGGCGGCGGTGGCGTTTGTCATCGTCGTCTTCCTGCGCCAGACGGACGGGCCGATCGAGTTTGAAGGGCTCGGTTTCAAGTTCCAGGGCGCGGCCGGGCAGGTCGTGATGTGGGTGTTCTGCTTCCTGGCCATCGCCGGCGCCATCAAGCTGTGCTGGTGACACCGCGCCGAACATCAGCGGGCAAGAGGTCGGCTGCCGGGCGGCGCCCTGCTGTGGCACCCGTCCGTGCTACTGCACGTTCAACAGCTCGACATCGAAGATCAGCGTGGCGTTGGGCGGGATCACGCCGCCGGCGCCGCGGGCGCCGTAGCCGAGCTCGGGCGGAATGATCAGGGTGCGCGTGCCGCCGACCTTCATGCCGGCCACTCCCTCGTCCCAGCCGGCGATGACCTGCTGCGCGCCCAGGGTAAACTGGAAGGGCTGGCCGCGGTCCACCGAGCTGTCGAATTTCTTGCCTTTGGCACCATTGCTGAACAGCCAGCCGGTGTAGTGCACGGAGACCTTGCTGCCGGCGGTCGCCGCAGCACCGTCGCCGATCTTGTCATCGGTGTATTTCAGTCCGTCCGGCATCTCGATCACCTGGCTGGTTGCCGCCACCGCATGCCACGACGGCGCCGCGGCGGCGATAAGGGCGAGCGCCACGGCGGCGCCGGCAATTCGGATCGGTATCATGATTTCCCAGTCTCCGATAGCTGACACGGGCTCCGATAGCTCGACACGGGCAGGCTGCCCGGCCGTCCGCGTTCGGCCACGTGATCGCAGATCGAGGGCAAGGTTTCCAGCGGAAATGGACAGGCTGCCGGGCCGGGAGTAGCCTGCGGCATCAGGCTGCTGTGCACGGAGGGACGACGATGGCTGAGCTCGATACGGTATTGGAGACGACGAGCGCGGAACGGCCGGCGACCGGGTTCGTCTTTACCGAAGGCCCGCTGTGGCATCCCGACGGCTTCTATTATTTCGCCGATGTCCGCAGCAGCGTGTTCTACCGGCTGCGGCTCGGCCAGGCGCCGGAAACCGTGCGCACCGGAACCGGCGAAGGCAACGGCACGACCTTCGACCTGCAAGGACGGCTGGTCATCTGCGAGGGCGGCAACCGCCGCTTGACGCGTTGGTCCGACGACAGCCACAGCGAAGTGCTGATCGACCGCCACGAGGGCAAGCGGATCAATCGTCCGAACGACGTCGTCTGCAAATCGGACGGCGGCATCTGGTTCACCGATCCCGGGCTGCGGGTGCCGCTCGCCGACAAGGAGCTGCCGCATTCCGGGGTTTATGCGGTCGCGCCCGACGGGACCAGCCGCCTCGTCGCCGAGTTCGAATATCCGAACGGGCTCGCCTTTTCGCCGGACGAGCGGGTGCTCTACGTCGCCAATACGCGGCACGCCCAGTACATCCACGCGATCGATCTCGACAGCGCCGGCAACATGGTCAAGCGGCGCATCTTCGCCGACATGTCGTCGGACGAGACCGACGGCGTTCCCGACGGCATGAAGGTCGACCAGCAGGGCCATGTCTATTGCACCGGCCCGGGCGGGACCTGGGTGTTCGCGCCTGACGGCGCAAAACTGGGAGTCATCCGCACGCCGGAGATCCCGGCCAACCTCGCCTTCGGCGGCCCCGATCTCAGGACGATCTTCTTCACCGCCCGCAATTCGGTCTACACCTTGCGCGCCAAGGTGCCGGGCCAGCCGCATCCGTGGTATCGCCTGCGGGCGAAGTGAGCCGAGGAGAGCGACCATGAAAATCGGTATTGCGCTGAACATGCTGTCCGAGCCCGGCCGCACCGACGTGGCGGTCGTGTCGGACCATTTGGCGATGGGCGATCTGGCCGAGCCGTTGGGGTTCGAACTCGCTGTTCGCGCTCGAGCATCATTTCACCGGCTATGCGATGTCGCCGGCGCCGTTGCAGCTGCTCGCCTATTTCGCCGGCCGCACCAAGAAGATCACCTTCGGCACCTCGGTCATCGTGTTGCCGTGGCACGACCCGATCCGCGTCGCCGAGGAGATCGCGCTGCTGGACATATTGTGCGGCGGGCGCTGCCTGTTCGGCTTCGGCCGGGGGGCGGCGAGCGTCGAATATGCCGGGTTCCGGATTCCGATGGGCGAGGCTCGGCCGCGCTTTGCCGAAGCCGCGCAGCTGATCCGCAAGGCATTGCGCGAACCGGAATTCGAATGGCAGGGCGAGTTCTACCAGATCCCGCGCACCGCGATCCGGCCGCGCCCGATCTCGCATCCCGAAGAGCGGTTCTTCGCCTCGTCGGTCAGCCCGGAATCGGCCGAGATCATGGCCAAGCTGGGCTTCGGCATCCTGGTCGTGATGCAGAACGAATGGCCGAAAGCGGCGGAGAACATCGTATCCTATCGCGAGATTGCGCTCTCCGTCGGCCACCACCCGCCGCCGCCGATCATCCTGACCAACATTTCCTGCGCCGAGAGCCGCGACGAGGCGCAGGACCGGGCGATGCAATGGCTCGGCAAGAAATGGGAATCGATCGACAACCACTACCATTTCTCGGACGGCCATCTCGCCACGGTCAAAGGCTATGAGACCTACGGCAAGATGGCCAAGACCTATGCCCGCCTGCAAGACGAAGAGGAACGGGTTCGCGCGACCGAGTTCTATGTCAAGATCCAGATCGTCGGCACGCCCGAGGACTGTATCGAGCAGATCGCCGAATTGCAGCGGGTGACCGGGACCGACCATGTGGTCACCGAATTCTCGTTCGGCGGCATCCCGCATGCCGATGCCGAAAAGAATATGCGCCTGTTCGCCAGCCGGGTATTGCCGTTATTGCAGGGTGACAGCGCCTTTGCGACGCCGCCGGCGCCGGTCCTGCCGCAGCCGGCTGCCGGCCCCGGCCTGTTCGCCCCGGCCTAGACGGCCTGTGCATTCTGTTGCGGGTCGCGAATTTACCCTCACCGCCCCCGGGGGCGGTGAGGGTAACGTTGCCGGCAAGCGGTTTGTGCGGATGTAGAGACGCTGATGCCCGACTACGATGCGATCGTGATCGGCACCGGCCAGGCCGGACCGTCTTTGGCATTGCGTCTCGCCGGCGCCGGCATGAAGGTCGCGGTCGTCGAGCGCAAGCTCGTCGGCGGCACCTGCGTCAACACCGGGTGCACGCCCACCAAGACCCTGGTGGCGAGCGCCTATGCCGCTCACCTCGCTCGCCATGCGGCCGAATACGGCGTCGCGATCACCGGCGATGTCGGCGTCGACATGAAGCGGGTCAAGGCGCGCCAGGACGCGGTCGTCGGGCGATCGCGGCAGGGCCTGACCGATGCGCTCGAAGCGGCGGCGAACTGCACCTTGTACCGGGAGCATGCGCGCTTCTTGTCTTCGCATGAGGTCGACATCGGCACGGAGCGGCTCAAGGCGGAGAGGATCTTCGTCAATGTCGGCGGGCGGGCATCGGTGCCGCCGATGCCGGGTCTCGACCAAATCCCCTACCTGACCAATTCGTCGATGATGGATGTCGATTTTCTGCCGCGGCATCTGGTCGTCATTGGCGGCAGCTATATCGGGCTCGAATTCGGCCAGATGTACCGGCGCTTTGGCAGCGAGGTCACGATCGTCGAGATGGCGCCGCGCCTCGTCCCGCGCGAAGACGAGGATTTGTCGGCCGAGATCAGGCAGATCCTCGAACGCGAAGGCGTCAACGTCCGGCTGAACGCCAAATGCGTCAGCCTCGCCGGGAAGGACGGCGGCATCGCCGCGACCGTCGACTGCACCGAGGGAGCCCCCGAAATCATCGGCTCGCATTTGCTGCTCGCGGTCGGCCGACGCCCCAATACCGACGATCTCGGTCTCGACCGGGCCGGCGTTGCTTGCGACGAGCGCGGCTATATCACGGTCGACGATCAGCTGCGCACCAATGTCCCCGGCATCTGGGCGCTCGGCGACTGCAACGGCAAGGGCGCCTTTACCCACACCGCCTACAATGATTACGAGATCGTCGCGGCGAACCTGCTCGACAACGACCCGCGCCGGGTCGGCGACCGCATCACCGCCTATGCGCTCTACATCGATCCGCCGCTGGGCCGAGCCGGCATGAATGCGGCCGAGGCGCGCGCCAGCGGAAGGCGGGTGCTTGCCGGGCAGCGGCCGATGAATCGGGTGGCGCGGGCGATCGAGAAGGGCGAGACCCAGGGCTTCATGCGGGTTCTGGTCGATGGCGATACGAAGGAGATCCTCGGCGCCTCGATCCTCGGGCCCGGCGGCGACGAGGCGATCCACTCCGTCCTCGATCTGATGTACGCCAAGGCGCCGTACACAATCATGCAGCGGGCCATGCACATCCACCCGACGGTGTCGGAGCTGCTGCCGACCATCCTCGGCGAGCTGCAGCCGCTGCGCTGAGGCACCGGATCGGCGCGCCGCGGAGCCGGGTCGGGCTCGGGCGGTAGCGCAACGCCGTGGTTCGGCGCTATGCTGGCGACGCGTTCGCGGGTATGAGCGGAGGACGGGATGGCCGAGACGAGCGGGGCGAGCCTGGTCGAATACGAGTGCCGCGACCGGGTCGCGACGCTCACCCTCAACCGGCCGGAAAAGCTCAACGCCTTCAGCGACGAGTTGGTGCGGCATCTGGCGGATGCGTTGCGCCGCTTCGACCTCGACCCCGCGGCCGAGGTGGCGATCCTGTGCGGGCGCGGCCGCGCCTTTTCGAGCGGCGCCGACGTGCATCAGCGCCAGCTGCGCAAACGCGAGGAATTCGAGGCGCTGGGCGGGCCGCAGGGCTGGGGCGCCAATTCCGCCGAGCTGTTCACGCGGTCGGTCAACTGGAAGCCGGTCATCGCGGCGCCGCACGGCTATGCCATCGGTCTCGCCCTCGGCATCGTGCTCGAAAGCGATCTGATCGTCGCCGAAGCCGGGACCAGGTTCCAGGTCACCGAGACCTCGCGCGGTCTCGGCGGCGCGAAATACTGGGCGTTGCTGCACTTTCGCGGTGCGTCTGCCTTTGCCGCCGAGGTCGCGCTGACCGGGCGTTTCTTCACCGCCGAAGAAGCCCTGGCGGCCGGCATCGTCAATCGCGTGGCGCCGGCGGGCGGGCATCTCGAGGCGGCGCGCGAGCTGGCCGCCGCCATCGCGAAAAATCCGCCGCTGTCGGTGCGGGCAACGGTGCGGACGCGGCGCTGGTACATGGACCAGCTCGGACGCGAGGTGGCGATGCAGACGGCGCCGCTGAAGCTCTATCTCTCCGAAGATTTCGCCGAAGCCGCCCGTGCCTTTGCCGAAAAGCGGCCGCCGCGGCCCGTTCAAGGGCCGCTGAACGCGCGCGTTGTGAGGAGGAGCTCGATGATCACGCCCGCCTATGTCCGGACCATGGCCGCGTACAACGCCGAGATGAACCGCCGCCTGTACGGCGCCGCCGCGCACCTGCCGGAGGCCGAGCGGCGGGCGCCGCGCGGGGCCTTCTGGGGCACGATCCACGGCACCCTGACCCACATCCTGTGGGGCGACCGGCAGTGGATGTCCCGCTTCGACGATTGGCCGAAGCCGACGACCCCGATCAAGCAGAGCGCCGCCATGATCGAAGACTTCACCGAGCTCGCCGCAGCGCGCGAAAAGGCCGATGCGGATATCGAACGCTGGGCCGCAAAGGTCGACGATGCCTGGCTCGGCGAGGACCTCGTCTGGTTCAGCAACGCCGCGAATCGCGAGATCCGCGCGCCCAAGCGGCTGCTCGTGACCCATTTCTTCAACCACCAGACGCATCACCGCGGCCAGGCCCACGCGCTGCTGACGGCTGCCGGCCAGGAGACCGGCGATACCGATCTGTTCCTGCTGATCCCGCAGATCGTGGATTAAGGACCTTCCCCTCACCGTCTCGCTGACCCGGGTCCTTCGCTCTCCTCGGCAAGCGGGGGCGAGGGACGATTCGGTGCGTCTGATACCGCCTTATGATCAACACGTCCGAAGACGGGCTGCCGCTTCCGCAACGCTATTGGGCGATCCTGACCCTGGTCACCGGGCTGGTGGTGTCGGTACTCGACAGCGCCATCGCCAACATCGCCTTGCCGACGATCGCCAAGGATCTCGGTGCTGGCGCGGCACAGTCGATCTGGGTCATCAATGCCTATCAGCTCGCGGTGGTGATCGCCCTGCTGCCGCTGGCCTCGCTCGGCGACATCTTTGGCTATCGCCGCATCTATACAGTCGGTCTGGCGGTGTTCACGGCTGCCGCGCTCGTCAGTGCGCTGTCGCATTCCCTGTTTATGCTGGCCCTGGGGCGGGCGCTGCAAGGGCTCGGCGCCGCGGGCATGACGAGCGTCAACACGGCACTGGTGCGGTTCACCTATCCGCGGCGGCAATTGGGCCGCGGCATCGCGGTGACTGCGGTAGCGGTTTCGATCTCCTCTGCGGCGGGGCCGAGCGTCGCTTCGGCAATCCTCGCGGTGGCTTCCTGGCCCTGGCTCTTCGCGGTCAGCGTGCCGATCGGCCTTGTCACCTTGCTTCTGTCGCTGTGGCTGCTGCCAGATACGCCGCCCTCCGAGCATCGCTTCGATTTGGCGAGCGCGGCACTGAGCGCGGTTGCCTTCGCCTTTCTGGTCGGCGGGATCAACGGCCTCGGTCACGGCCAGGCGGCTCCATTCGTCGCCGTCGAGCTCGTCGGCGCCGTTGTCGTCGGCACCATCCTGGTGCGCCGCCAGGCCTCGCTGAGCCTGCCCTTGCTGCCGGTCGACCTCTTCAAGCATCCGGTATTCGCACTGTCGGTCACCACTTCGGTCTGCACATTTATCGCGCAGGGAATCGTCTTCGTTACGCTGCCCTTCTACTTCGAGGACGTGGCCGGCCGCTCGCAAGTAGCAACCGGGCTATTGATGACGCCGTGGCCGGTCACGGTCGCAATCATCGCTCCGATCGCGGGCCGGCTCGCCGACCGCTATCCGGCCGGCATTCTGGGCGGGATCGGCCTCGGCGTATTGAGCCTCGGTTTTGTTCTGCTGGCGATGCTCCCGGCACAGCCCGACACGGCCGACATCATCTGGCGAATGACGATCTGCGGTTTCGGTTTCGGGTTTTTCCAGTCGCCGAACAATCGGGCCATCGTCAGCAGCGCGCCGCGCGAACGCAGTGGCGGCGCCGGCGCCGTCCAATCGACCGCGCGTCTGCTTGGGCAGACGATCGGTTCCGCTTTCGTCGCGCTGATTTTCGGCTTTGCCGGGCCGGCCGGCGGTACCGGCCCGACCATGGCGATTCTGCTGGCCGCCGGGTTTTCGGCAGCGGCCGCAGCGGCGAGCGTCTTTCGTCTGTTCAATTTCGTGCGCCGGCCGCGCTCGGCCCGGAGCGGGTCCGCCGCGGTGCCGGCCGCAAACCGCAAAACGCCGCGATGAAGTGACGCGGAGCCGGCCGAATGCGATTGTCCGCCATATTGCGGCGACGCCGCAACCGTCCTGCGCCGCGGTCGCGTCGCCCAAAGCTGGAAAGCAGATCCTTGCACGCCGACGGGGTTTCCTTATGCTCGTTGGGGTGATCGTCGGCCCGGGGGCTGGAGCGATGCCTGACGAGGACAGCATCGACGACAGGCGCGATGGAGGCTCGGGGCCTTGATACCGCTCCAGTCGATGACCGCGCGACTGGCGGGAATCTTCGTGGCATGCCTGTTGCTGCTGCCGATGCCGCAGGCCCGCGGCGCCGACAATGCCGCCGACCGCCGCATCGTCCATGTCCTCAACCGGCTCGCCTTCGGCCCGACAGTCGACGATTTTCGCCATGTCAAGGCGATCGGGGTCGAGCGCTACATCGCGGAACAGCTCGCTCCGTCCGCGATTGCCGAGCCCTTCGAGCTGCGCTGGCGGCTGGCACAGTTCGACACGCTCAACCTCGATGCGGTGCAGCTGCGCCGGCTCTACGGGCCGCTGCCCTCGGTGGCGGGGGCCAAGCCGTCACCCGAGGCGGTAACGGAGCAGCGCCAGCGCGCCCGGATCATCGTCGAGCAGGCCGCCGCGGCACGCCTCTTCCGGGCATTGCTGAGCCGGCGCCAGCTGCAGGAGGTCATGGTCGATTTCTGGTTCAACCACTTCAACGTCTTCGACGAGAAGGGGCTGGACCGGGTGTGGATCGGCAATTACGAGCAGCAGGCGATCCGCCCTTACGCGCTCGGCCATTTCCGCGACCTGCTCTTTGCCGTCGCCAAGCATCCGGCGATGCTGGTCTATCTCGACAACACGCAGAATACCTCCCCCGGAAGTTCCGGCGCGCACCGCAGCGAAAACGGGCTGAACGAGAATTTCGCCCGCGAAGTCATGGAGCTGCACACGCTCGGCGTCGACGGCGGCTACACCCAGGCGGACGTCACCACCTTGGCCCGCGTATTCACCGGCTGGTCGGTCAACCGGCCGAACGCGCGCGATTTTCCCGAAGACGCCGCTCTCTTCGTCGGCGCGCGCCACGATTACGGCCCCAAGGTGTTTCTCGGGCAGCAGCTGCGCGCCAGCGGCCGGGCCGAGGGCGAGGAAGCCCTCGGCATGCTGGCGACAAGCCCGGCAACGGCGCACCACATCGCCTTTGAGCTGGCGCAATATTTTGTCGCCGACACGCCGCCGCCGGTGCTCGTCGACCAGCTCGCCGCCCGCTTCATCGACACCGGCGGCGACATCCGCGCGGTGCTGGCGACATTGTTTGCCAGCACCGAATTCTGGGACAGCGCCGGGCAAAAATACAAGACGCCCTACGAATTCGTGATCTCGGCGGCGCGCGCGGCCGGGGTTCCGGTCGGCAACCCGCGCCCGCTGCTCGGCTGGATGGCCCAGCTCGGCATGCCGCTCTACGGCTGCCAGACGCCGGACGGCTACAAGAACACCGAAGACGCCTGGCTGAGCCCGGACGCGATGCTGCGGCGGATCAGCTTCGCCACCGCCTTCGCCCGCGGCGCTTTGCCGCTCGGTGACCCGAACGGTGGCGCTCCCGGCGACGCGGCGCCGCCGCCGCCTTCGGTGCCGGTCGATGCGGCCCGTCTCGAAGAAATTTTCGGCTCGATCCTGACGGAGCGCACGCGCGCGGCCGTGGCCCAGGCGCCGCCGGGCCTGCGCGCCGCGCTGATCCTCGGCAGTCCCGGCTTCATGCGCAGATAGGGGTGATGATCGTGACCACGGCGAAGCTTCACCGGCGCGAGCTGCTGACGGCCGCGGCAGCGGCCGTGCTCCTCCCGAGCGGCGCAAGGGCGTGGGCGGCGAGCGCCGACGGCGGTCCGAGGCGGCTGATCGTGATCATGCTGCGCGGTGCCGTGGACGGGCTCAACATCGTCGTGCCCTACGCCGAGGAAGCCTATTACCGGGCTCGCCCGACAATCGCCGTCGCCCGGCCCGGAACGCCCGGCGGGGCGCTGGCGCTGGACGGGCATTTCGGGCTGCATCCGGCGCTGGCCGGCCTGATGCCGTTGTGGAATGCGGGCAACCTCGCCTTTGTCGCGGCCGCCGGCTCGCCCGACCCGAGCCGCTCGCATTTCGATGCGCAGCGCTATATGGAAAGCGGCACGCCCGGCCGCGACACGACCCCGGACGGCTGGATGAACCGGCTGTTCCTGGCGCTTCCCGGCCGCCGCGGTCCGGCTGACGCAATCAGCATCGGGCCGACCTTGCCGCGCATTCTCTCGGGCAGGGCGGCGGTCGCCAATCTGCCGCTCGGCCCCAACGCGGCCCGGCAATTGCCGATCGACCGGCCCGAGATCGGCAGTGCCTTCGACCGGCTCTATGCCGGCAACGATGCGCTCGACGAGGCCTATCGCGAGGGCCGGTCGGCGCGCGCGCAGCTGATCGCCGATCTGGCGACGGAACAGCGGATCGCCGACAACGGCGCGCCGCCGCCCGCGGGCTTCCCGGCCCAGGCGGCGCGGCTGGCCTATCTGATCGCCCGCGATCCCGGCATTCGGCTCGCCTTTGTCGGCCTCGGCGGCTGGGACACCCATGTCGATCAGGGCGGCGCCAGCGGCCAGCTCGCGCGCCATCTGCGCCTTCTCGGCGACGGGGTCGCGGCGCTTGCCCGTGGCCTGGGCGGCACCTGGCGCGACACCGCGGTCCTCGTCATGTCGGAGTTCGGCCGGACGGTCCATGAAAACGGCGACGGCGGCACCGATCACGGTCACGGCAATGTCATGTGGGTCGCCGGCGGCGCCATCAAGGGCGGCCGGGTCTATGGCGACTGGCCGGGCCTCGCGCCGCCGCAGCTCTATCAGCGCCGCGATCTCGCGGTGACCACCGATTTCCGCGCCGTGATCGCCGCCATCATCGAGCGCCACCTGCGCCTGCCCGACCACCGGCTGGAGGCGATCTTTCCCGGCATGCCGCCGGCCGGCCGGGGTCCGGCGGCGATGCTGCCGGCATAGGCGGCCGGGCCGACGACGCTGCCCGTTCTGCGGCGTCGGGTTGCTGTCAAGACGCGCGCGCCAGGATGAGCGGACAGCCACGGCCGGGTCGGTGCAGATCAGGCGCGCAGCGGCGGCCGGGCGCCCGGTTTTTGGTAAAACCGGCTAACAACCGCAAACGGTGACTCGACAACTTTATTGCGCAGCTCGGAACTTGGTGCTATAGCGTCCCGCCGAGCGGAAGTACCTGGCCGCGCAATGGGGCGGGCGGGGGCTGCGGCCTCTGGCGACGAGTACTTGCCGATCGTGGATATTCATCGCGGGTCGCGGAGACTGGACAGGAGCGCAGGGGTGCATCGCACGTTGCTTCGCGCCGCGGGTACGGCTGTCGCGCTGATGATCGGCGGATGTTCGAACGCACCGCCGCTGCCGCCGGCACCGGCGGCCTCGGCACTGCCGTCGAGCGAATACATCATCGGCCCTGGCGACAAACTGGACATTTTCGTCTGGCGTAACCCGGAGCTGTCGGTCAACGTCTCGGTGCGCCCGGACGGCCGCCTGTCGATCCCGCTCGTCGAGGATGTCGTGGCGATCGGCAAGACGCCGACCCAGCTGGCGCGCGAACTCGAGCAGCGGCTGGCGAAATATATCAAGGAGCCGGTGGTGACCGTCATTGCCGAAGGCTTTGTCGGTCCGTTCAACGAGCAGATCCGCGTCATCGGCGAAGCGGCGCAGCCGCGTGCGCTTCCGTATCGAACCGACATGACCGTGCTCGATGCGATGATCGAGGTCGGCGGCCTGACCCGCTATGCGGCGGGGAACGATTCCGTGATCGTGCGCACCGCCAATGGCACGCAGCGCACCTATGCGGTTCATCTCAGCAGCTTGGTCCGGGACGGCGATGTCAGCGCCAACGTCGCGCTTCAGCCGGGCGATATTCTGATCATCCCGCAGCGGCTCTTCTGAGCATGCGGTATTTTGCCGGGACGGGGGGCCATCGTTTGGGGGATCGGTCGCAGCGGATCGACGTGCCGGGGACCGTCGCGCCGCAGCATTGCAATCGGAGCCGGTCATGAACTCGATACAGTCCCAGGCCATGCCAGTTCTGCAGGCGCTGTGGCGGCACAAATGGCTCGCGATCGGCGTGGCGTGGCTGGTCTGCACCGCCGGATGGATCGGCATCGCTTTTGTCCCGACCTATTTCGAGTCGACGTCGCGCGTATACCTCAACGCCGATCCGGTGCTGACGCCGCTGCTTAAGGGGCTGGCTGCGGATACCGATCCGACGCGCCATCTCGATTTCATGCAGCGCACGCTGCTGAGCCGTCCCAACCTCGAAGAGCTCGTCCGTCTGACCGACCTCGACACCCGGCTCGACACGCCCTCGGCCAAGGAGGCTCTGTACAAACGCCTGGCCAAGGACATCGAGATCAGCCCGATCACCCCGAACCTGCTGACCATCGCCTACCGGGACAAGGATCCGGTGCTGGCCAAGAACGTGGTCCAATCGCTGCTGACGATCTTTGCCGAGAAGACGGCGGGAAGCAGCCGGACCGAGATGGACAGCGCGCAGCGCTTCTTGGACGACGAGATCGCCTCCTACGTCGATCAATTGCGCGCCGCCGAAAAGCGGCGGGCCGAGCTGGCGCGAAAGTATCCGGACATCATTTCGAACCGGGCGCCCGATGATACTGCGGCCAGCGGCGAGGACAGCGGCACCCGCCTCGATCAGGCACGCAACGCGGTGATCCACCTGAAGGGCGACCTCGCCGACGCCGTCACGAAGCGGGATTCGCTGCGCCAACAGCTCGCGTCGATCCCGCCGATGCTGTCCGTCGACCGGGCGCCGCAGGTGGTCGTCGCCAATGGCGGGGCGATGAGCCCCGACGAGGCGAGGCTGGCCGATTTGCGCAAGAGCCTCGATGCGCTGCGGTTGAAATACACCGACCAGCATCCGGACGTGATCGCCACCCGCGCGGCGATCGCCGAGGTCGAGGGCGAACTCAAGCGGTCGCCGGGCGGAGCCGGGGCGCGGGCCGCCGCCAAGTCGCAGATTGCCAACAGCGTCTACGATCAGCTCAAGGTCAAGCTGGTCGAAGCCGAAGGCACCGTCGCCACCACGCGGCAGCGCCTCGCCGAAGCCGAAACCGAGCAGACGCGGATCGAAAAGATCGTGCAATCGGCGGCGGGCGTGGTGCAGCAGGCGCAGGATCTCGATCGCGACTACAGCGTCCTGAAGAAGAATTACGAGGCGCTCGTCGCGCGGCGCGAAGCGGCGCAGATCGCCAATGCTGCCGACACCAAAACCGAAAATATTCAATTCCGCATCGTCGACCCGCCGCAGGTGCCGGTGCTGCCGGTAGCGCCGAACCGGGCGTTGCTGGTATCGGTGGTGCTGGCGTTGGGCCTCGGCGCCGGTCTCGGGGTGCCCTTGGCGGTATCGCAGCTCGACCGCTCCTTTGCCACGGTCGGCCAGCTGCGCAATCTCGGGCTGCCGATCCTGGGCAGCGTGTCGCGCCTGTCGCTCGGCGCGGCGCGGCGCCAGGCGGTCATGCAGATGGCCGGGGTCTGCGCCAGCGCCGTCGTCCTGATCGCAGTCTACGGGACGTTGCTGGCACTCAGCCTGGGTCTGCATTCGGTGGGTGTGTCGTAATGGCCGAATCGATTGGATTGATCGAACGCGCGGCGGCGCTTCTGCGGCAGCGCGAAACGGCCGATGCGAGCCCGCTGCCGCAGCCCCAGGCCGGGCGACAGGCCGAGCCGGCAGCACCCGCCGAAACGGTGGTCGGTCTTCGACCGGAGCTCGTTCTCGACCGCGGCCGGCTGGCCGGCTACGGCGTCAGCATTCCGTCTTCCGGGCGTTCGCGCACGGTCGAGGAATTTCGTCTGGTCAAGCGCAATCTGATGGCGGCGTGGACGCAGAACAGCGCGATCGGCGATCAGCGGGCGAGCCGGCTGATCATGGTCACCAGCGCGCGGCCGGGCGAGGGAAAGACTTTCATCGCGCTCAATCTGGCGCTGGCATTTGCGTCGGAGAGAGATGTCAAGGCGCTGCTTGTCGACGTCGACACCCATCATTCGGCCTTGCAGAACGTGCTCGGCATTTCGGAGGACAAGGGGATCGTCGACGTGCTCGCCGGAGACGCCGAGCTGCCCGAGGTCCTGATCCGCACCAACGTGCCCAATCTCCTGGTGCTGCCGTCCGGACGAGGCGGGCCGCATGTGCCGGAGCTGTTTTCAAGCCGGCAAATGGCCGCGCTGATGGCCGATATGGCGCAGCGCTTTCCCGATCGCTTCATCATCGTCGATACCCCGCCCTGCATGGTCAGCAGCGATGCCGCCACATTGGCGCCGCTGGTCGGCCAGATCGTGTTCGTTATCGAGGCGCACCGCACGCAGCAGGAGGAGATCGAAGCCGGACTGAGCATGCTGAGCGGCTGTCCCCAAATCAGCCTGCTCCTCAACAAGAGCGACCAGACGAGCGAGCATTTCGGATCCTACGGGTACGGTTATCACTATCCCAGTGGCGAGGGCGATGAGCTGCGCTCGGACAAGCCGGCGCCGGCATAGCGGTCGGGCGCTGCGGGCACTCAGGCGGCGGCACCTCGCCCTGGCGCTTTTTTCCCTCGTTTTCGCCGCCCCCGCCCAGACGACGCCGGCGGCGGCGCAGGCCACCGACGTCGTCCCCGATGTCCTGCCGCCTTTGCCGCAAAGCGGATTTGGCCTGCCGAGCCCGCTGGTGCCGCCCAATGCATTGTACAATGGGACGCCGTTGCCAACTCCCGGAGAAGCGCCGGGCTCGCTTGAGCTCCCTCCGGTCAGCTCCGGCGTCACCCCGCTTCAGCTCTACGATCCCAACGCCCCGGCAATCCTCGTCCTGCCTTCGATCTCAGTCGGCGAGCGGTTTACCAACAATGCAAACTACAGCTCCACCAACCGGACGGCGGCAGCCGAAACAATCCTCGAGCCCGGTGTGACAATCTCGGCCGATACGCCAAGGCTGCAAGGGGTGCTGAGCGGCAATTTGCAGGGCAATGTCTATGTCCCGAGCTCCGATTTGGACCGGCTATGGGGCAATCTCTACGCCAGCGGGCTCGGAACCGTGGTGCCCGACAAGGTCTTTGTCGATGTCAGAAGCTACGTCAGCGAGGCCTCGACACTGCCGGGGCTCGGCTTTGTCAGCCCGTCCCTGCTGCCGAGCAACCAGCAAACGCAAGTCTACTCCAATACGGTGTCGCCCTATATCAGAGAGTCGGTCGACGGCCTGGTCGACACCGAGCTGCGCTATCGCTTCGGCTCGACCAACTATGGCGGCAATACCGGGGTGACGTCGTTGACTTCCGGGGCCCCCGCAAGCAACCTCGCCTCGGGCATACTGAACGAAGGTACGTTCACGGCGGCGACCGGCGAGAATTTCGAGCGCGCCCTGTCGCGTCTGACCGTCGACGCTTCGGATTTCAGCTCGGTTTCGACATCGCAGAACAAGCAGTTCAGCGCCTATGACGATCTCGAGTATCGGTTTACGCCCGATCTCGCCGCGCTCGCCCGGGTCGGCTATCAGAACATCCAGTATCCGCTCTCCCCGGCGGCGACGTTTGTCGGCCCGACCTGGCTCGCCGGCGGGCGGGTCGGGGCGCTGGCGGATCGTGCCTACCTGGCCCTGGAATACGGCGTGCAGCAGGGCGTCTATGGCTTTACCGGGTCGGCGGCCTATCAGATCACGCCGACGATGAACCTGACGGCCACCTTGGTGCAGGGGATCAGTTCGCCGACCCAGTATTTTCAAACCGCCCTCGCAACCTCGAGCCTGAACCCGTTCGGGGCGATCGTCGATCAATATTCGGGCCTGCCGACGGCATTCTACAACCCTGGATTAGGGCTGACGAACAATGTCTATCGCGAGCATCTGTTCAATGTCGGGATCACCGATACGGTCGGCTACAACCAATATTCGTTGTATGGATATTACGTCAATCAGCAGTCTCTCACCCCCCCGGTCACCGCTCCGACCAATAGCCGCGGCGCAAACCTCACGTGGTCACGCTCGATCAGACCCGATCTGAACAGCAGCGCGTCCGTCGGCTACTTCAATACGACCAATGTGGTCACGACGACCACTTTAACTCCGATCGGAAGCATCAACACGGTCACCGCCAATATCGGAGTCAATTATCTTTTCGGGGCGACCTTGACCGGTTCGGTCCTATACAGTTTCTCCTACCAGACGAACGGCGCGGCCCTGGTTTCCGGCCAGAGCGGCAATATCGTCGCCAACTCCTTGCAGTTCATGTTGACGAAGACGTTTTGAGCGATGTACGCCAAATTTTACGGGCTCGCCACGCGACCGTTCCAGCTGACGCCCGATGCGCGCTTTTTTTTCGAGAGCTCGGTGCACCGGCAGGCGATGGCCTATATGGTCTACGGCCTGCACCATGCCGAAGGATTCATCATCATTACCGGCGAGGTCGGGGCCGGCAAGACCATCCTCGTCGACAATCTGCTGGCGACGATCAATGCCAGCACCTTCGTTGCCGCCAAGATCGTGACGACGCAGCTCGGCGGGGACGACCTTTTGCATCTGGTTGCAGCGGGTTTCGGCATTGCCAAGGAGGGGCTGACCAAAGGGTCGCTGCTGCAGCGCATCAACGATTTCGTGCTCGCCCAGCACCGCAGCGGCAAGCGCGCGCTGCTGATCGTCGACGAAGCGCAGAACCTGTCGTTCGAAGCGCTCGAGGAGCTGCGAATGCTGTCGAACATCGTCGTCGACAAGACGATGGCATTGCAGAGCTTCCTGCTCGGGCAGCCGCAATTCCGCACGGTGCTCGGCAGCCCGGGGCTCGAGCAGCTGCGCCAGCGTGTCACCGCAGCCTACCATCTGGGTCCGCTGAACGAAGCCGAAACGAAGGCCTATGTCGAGCATCGGCTGCGGCGGGCCGAGTGGAAAGGCGATCCGCATTTCACCGAAGCCTCGTTCCCGCTGATCCATCAGCATACCGAAGGTGTACCGCGGCGGATCAACACGCTGTGCTCCCGGCTCCTGCTCTACGGCTTCCTGGAGCAGCTCCATACGCTGACGGCCAGCGCGGTCGACAAGGTCGCCAACGACCTGCGGGAGGAAATCGCCGGGGTCATGGCGCCCCCTGCGGGAAACACCGTCGGCGCCCCGCTCGATGGCGGCGGCGAGGCTCTGACCCAGATTACTGATCGCCTCCGGATCCTTGAAGGCAGCGTCAGCAAGCACGATCGCCTGATCCGGCGGGCGATCGAGATCGCCGCCCAATATTTTCAAGGCGAGCGGGCGTGATCGCGCAACCCCCGGCGCTGCGGCAGGCTTTGAACGCGGCGCGGCGCCCTGCGTCGCCGGCCCCGCCGGCGGGCACCGAGACGGGACAGCGCCAACGCCCGCACATCGCGAACGCGATGACGATCGATGTCGAGGATTATTTCCAGGTCGAAGCCTTTGCCGCGACGATCGAACGGACCGAGTGGGAAAGGCTGCCGCCGCGGGTCGATCGCAATACCGAGCGTCTGCTCGATATCCTCGCGGCGGCCGAGGTTCAGGCGACCTTTTTCATGCTGGCCTGGGTGGCCCAACGGCACCCGGCCCTGGTGCGGCGTATCGTCACCGAAGGTCACGAGCTGGCGAGCCATGGCTGCGATCACGTCAGGGTCGACCGCCAATCACCCGAGTTGTTTCGCGCCGATGTCCGCCGGAGCAAGCAGATCCTCGAGGATGCCGGCGGCGCCGAGGTTGTCGGCTATCGCGCTCCGACCTTCTCGATCGGCAGCAGGAGCACCTGGGCGCATGCGGTTCTGGCCGAGGAAGGCTATCGCTACAGCTCGAGCGTCTATCCGGTCCGGCACGACCTCTACGGCAGTCTCGGAGCCCCGCGAACCGCGTTCGCGCCGCTGCGCGGAATGATCGAGATCCCGCTGACAAGCGTTCGGATTTTGGGGGTCGATCTGGCGGCTTCGGGCGGCGGCTGGTTTCGCCTCTATCCCTACCCGCTGAGCCGGTGGCTGCTGGCGCGGGCGGTCCGCTGCAATCGCGCGCCAGCGATCTTTTATCTTCACCCCTGGGAAATCGATCCCCACCAGCCGCGTGAGCACCGGGCGCCGTGGCGTTCCCGGTTTCGCCACTACCTCAATCTTGCCCGCACCGAAGCGCGCCTCGAGCGCCTGCTCCGGAATTTCGCCTGGACGCGGATGGACCGGCTTTTCCTGACCGATACGTCGGGGCCGTTCCCGGTGATCGCGACGTGGACGGATCACCGGTCGCGGTCGCGGTAAGGGAGTTCCAAGCCGGCGACGCAGGGGTTTGGGACGAGTTCGTCCTTTCCTGCGCGGGCGGGACCTTCTTCCACCTCGCCGGCTGGAAGCGGGTCATCGAGCGCGCCTTTGGACACCGCACGCATTATCTGCTTGCCGAGCGCGCTGGTGTTGTGACTGGGGTCCTGCCGCTCACCCACGTGAAATCGGCGCTATTCGGAGCATCCCTGATATCGAACGCGCTCGGTGTTTATGGCGGCCCGATCGCCGCCGATGCCGAGAGCCTGGATGCGCTCGAGCGGGCGGCCGCGCGGCTGATGGACACGATCGGGGTTCCGGTGCTCGAATTTCGCGGCTTCTCCGCGAGCCGGGCCGGTTGGCCGAGCAAGCGGGACCTCTATGTCACGTTTCGCCGGCAGCTTGCCCCCTCGGTCGAGGCCAACCTCAAGGCGGTGCCGCGCAAGCAGCGCGCCATGATCCGCAAGGGCATCCACAACGGCTTGCAATCGGCCGTCGACAACGGGGTCGACCGGCTCTACCGCATCTATGCCGAGAGCGTCCGTAACCTCGGCACTCCAGTCTTTGCCAAATCCTATTTTCGGATATTGCGGGAGGAATTCCAGACCGATTCCGACATCGTCACGGTGACGAGCGACGGACGCGCGGTGGCTGCGGTGCTGAATTTCTATTTTAGGGATCAGGTTCTGCCGTTTTATGGCGGCGGTGTGCGGGCGGCACGGACTCTTGCCGCCAACGACTTCATGTATTGGGAGGTCATGCGTCGAGCTTGTGAGCGAGGGTGTCGGATGTTTGATTTCGGTCGCAGCAAGATCGGCACCGGGGCGCACGCGTTCAAGCGCAATTGGGGGTTCGAGCCGACACTGCTCGTCTATCAATATCGGCTGGCGGCGGGATGCCGGATACCGGATCTGAACCCGCTCAATCCCAAGTTTCGCCTGTTCGTCGCCGCCTGGAAGCGGCTGCCGCTGCCGCTGGCAAACCGGCTCGGGCCATCGATCATCAAGGGGATCGGCTGACATGGATCGCCCGCGAAGGCCGGGTTCGCCGCAGGATCGGCTGAGGTCCGTGACCGCCCTTCCGCCTGCCCCGAACAGCCGACCGGCCGTCCGCTCGGCGGCGCTGCGGCGCTGGCGGCCGGCGCTGCTCCTGATCGGTCTGGCGGGCGTCGCGTTCGGCTTCGTGTTCCGGGCCGACGCGGCCGCCGCGGCGAAGGTGTGGATCGAACTCGACCGCGTTCAATCACTGTTTCCTGATCCTGCCGCTGATCGCATTCCTGCTGTGGGAGCGGCGATCGGCGATCTCGGCCGCCGTGCCGCGCCCGGCGCTCTGGCCGTTGCTGGTGATGCCGGGACTATCCGCCGTCTGGCTCGTCGCCGCGGTTCTCGACATTCACGAGGGCCGGCAGCTGATGGTCGTGGCGATGTTCGAGATCGTCCTCCTCGTCGCGCTCGGACCTCGGGTCTTCCGCCTGCTGCTGGCACCGTTTCTGTTTTTGTTCTTCCTGGTCCCAACCGGCGGCTTTCTCGTTCCGACATTGCAGAAGGTGACCGCCAGCATCGTCGTCGCCGGGCTGCACGCCCTGCACATTCCGGTGTTCTCCGACGGCAACATGATCGAAATCCCCGAAGGCACCTTCGAAATCGCGGAGGCCTGCGCCGGGTTGCGGTTTCTGATCGCGTCGAGCGTGTTCGGCTGCTTTTTCGCCGTGGTGATGTATCGCAGCTTTGTCCGCCGGGCCGTCTTCATCGCGCTCTCGCTCGCGGTGCCGATCGGCGCCAACGGGCTGCGTGCCCTCGGGATCATCGTGCTGGCCCATCTCGAAGGCAGCGCGACCGCGGTCGAAGCGGACCACGTCCTGTACGGTTGGTTTTTCTTTTCGCTGGTGACCCTGCTGCTGATTGCGATCGGCATGCTGTTCCTCGACAAGCCCGATCGCCGCCCGCCGCCGATCCAGCCGGTGCTGCTCGACCGGCCGCCGCCGTGGCGGATGGGCACGGCGATCACCGCTGCGGTGCTGCTCGCATTGATGGGTCCCGCCTATGCCGCGCGGCTCGACAGCCTGTTTCCGGCGACGCCGCTTCCGGCGACCGCGAGCCCCCATGTCGCCGCACCGTGGCGCGCCTTGTCGTGGGTGAACCCGGTTTGGGGCCCCGAGGTGCACGGCGCCGACCGGGCGTTTCTCGAAAGCTTCGAGGAGCCGGGTTCCGGGGTCGTCATCCGCTATCTCGCGCTCTATCGCCTGCGCGCGGTCGGGAATCGGCTGACCAACACCGAGAATCGGATCGCCAACGACCACCCCTGGGCCGTCGCGCAGCGCGGCAGCGCCGACCTGGCCTTGAACGGCAGGCGGATAACGGTGACGAGCACCCAGATCGTCGATGCGCCGCTTCGCCGCCTGGTGTGGTCGTTCTATGTCGTCGACGGCAAAATCGTCGCCGGCCTGATCGAAACGAAGCTGCTGCAGGCGCGGGCCACGCTGCTCGGCCGCGCACCGGTGGCCGCCTATGTGGCGATCTCGGCAAGCATGGACAACCCCGACGATCCGGCTTCGGACCAGCTCACACGGTTTCTGGCGGCGAGCGAACCGCTGCCGCAGTATATCGACATGCTGGGCCGGCGAGCCCAGCCCGGCGGCTGAGCCCGCTTGGCCGAGCCCGGCAGTGTCCGCGGTGCTGATTGCCGCAGGCGCTCCATGATCTGCACCAAGCCGTCCCACAGCGGCCGGTTGGGGCCGTCTAGCGCGTTGCCGACGGGAGTTCAGGTCCGGTGGCGGCTTGGGGCTTGCTGCATAGCGGAGGACTGCATTTTTCGGCAAGCGCCTTGATTTCGAAGGGTGTTGCCGCCCGGCCGCCGACCTCGCCGGTAAAAAAATCGAGATATTGCTCGATCCGCCGCAGAAATGCGCGCAGATCGGCCTCGCTGCGCACGTACGGCGTGTTCCCAGGCGCCAGCGATGGGCTGTGATAGGTAAAGCTGAAGACGCGATGACCTTGGCGCAAGAGCGCGCGCGTCAGTCGGCGCTGCTCGTCGAAGGAGACGCCTTCAGGTGTCAGCGTGATGCGTTCGACGAGGTGAAGGTGAGCGAGAATGCCCGGCACGTGCAGCGCCTTCAGCCGCTCGTTCATCGTCAGAATGTGGGCCAGGCTCCCGGCCGGGGCGAGCAGCCCGGTATAGCCGATCGAGAGCGGGATTTCGAGCAATGCCGGGGCGCTGCCGAACCAATAGGGGCGGGCGCCGCAATGCGAGAAGTCAGGGCCGAATTTGCCGGTGAGATCGGTGCCGGGGACGACGCTCACATCGATCTCATAGCCGAGCTCAGCGAGGATCTGCGCGGTCGCGGGGCCGACGCCGTACCGGCCCGCTTTATAGATGCGCGGCTGCACCCCGACGTTGTGGCGGATGATCCGGGTCAGTTGAACGAGCTTCTCGCGCTCGAGCTCGAAGGACAGATTGCCGGGGTAGGAGTTTCGATCCGTCGTCTCTTCGACGAACGGCGGATTGTCCCAGGGCTGCAAATGGGCGCCGATCTCGCAGGCGCCCGATTGATACAGATCTCGGATGACCTCGTATCCCTCGGGCGTGCTGCTGACCGGGTAGTCGAGGACAAAGGTCGGCCGGATCCGGTACCGCTCAAAGATCGTTTGGGTCTGCGTTTGGCCCTTGACCGAGGTCACGCCCATTGCCCGGCGGGACGCCTGATGCACCCAGTCGAATTCGGCTTCGGTGTCGACAATGACCACGACCATCGGCGGGTGGTCGGCCGGCCAGTCGATCATCCTCCATGTGCTGGGATCGAGCATGCCTCGGCGATCGCGGCGTAAGGTTCGCATCTCCCGCGCGCAGCCGTTCGAAATCCGATCGGTACCGCGGCAGAAAGCCTTCCAGGACGAATCGAAGCGCCAGGATTTGCATCTGATCGCGGCCGACTCGCTGTAATATACCGTAGCATGAGCGCATCCCCATAGCGAGAGATAACAGGATAAATCGCCCGGAAAACTTGCCACCGCCCGGCGATAGGGCGTACAACTTCACCGACGCGCTGGAATAGGCCAGCCCCGCGCCGCGCAGTCGGGCGGCCGGCCGCCCAAGATTCTGCAGCAGTTCCGATCATGGCAGCCCTCGCCGAAAGCACCGGCGTCTCTATCCGAGGCGGGCACGTTCTTCATGTTTTCCCGAGCTTCGGCGTCGGCGGCATTCCCCTTCGAATGGTTCGCGTTATCAATCATTTCGGCCGGCGGCTGCGCCATACGGTGATCGCGCTCGATCGTAATTTCGCCGCCGCCGAAGGCTTTGCCGACGACGTCGACGTGGCGCTGCTGCCGGCCCGCAGGAGCGCACCCGGGCTCCTCCGCAGCGTCCTCGATAACGCGCTGGCGTTGCGGCGGTTGCGGCCGGATTTGCTGATCACCTATAACTGGGGCGCGATCGAATGGGCGATGGCCAACCGGCTGTTCCCGATCTCGCGGCAACTCCATTTCGAAGCGGGCTTCGGCAAGGAGGAGGCCGACGCGCAGATCCGGCGCCGGGTGCTGTTCCGCCGTTGGGCGCTCGCCCGTTGCGCCAAGGTGGTGGTGCCCTCGCATCGACTCGAGGAATTGGCATGCCGCGTATGGAAGCTGCCGGCCGTGCGGGTAGCCTATGTTCCGAACGGTGTCGATGTCGAACGCTTCTCCGACCCGGTCCGCGACCGCGTGCCCGGTTTCACGCGGCAGCCGGGCGAAGTGGTGGTCGGCACCGTCGCGCCGCTGCGGCCCGAAAAAAATATCGGGCGGCTGCTTCGGGTCTTCGCGACGCTCGACGCGTCGCTGGGGGCGCGGCTGGTGGTGGCGGGCGAGGGGACCGAACGGCCGGCACTCGAACGGCTGGCGAGCGGGCTCGGCCTCGCCGGCCGGGTCGTTTTCACCGGCCAGGTCGCACCCGAAGCGGTGCTCGGCACCTTTGACATATTCGTGTTATCGTCCGATACGGAGCAGATGCCGAACGCTCTGCTGGAGGCGATGGCTGCGAGCCGCGCCATTGCCGCGGTAGATGTTGGGGATGTAAAGAGCATCGTGTGCGTAGAAAACCGCGAGTTCATCGTTGCGCGCGGCGATGAGCCGGCCTTTGCGATGGCGATATCGCGGTTGCTCGCCGATCCGAACAAACGCGACGCGCTCGGCCGCAAAAACCGCGCGCGCGCCGTTGCCGAATTTTCCCAGGAACGAATGTTCGCAGCCTACTTGTCGATCTTTGGCCTGGACCGCGCTGCATGAGAATGGCAGAGCGGCAATATGTCGGCAGCGCCAATCGGGCGATGGCTTCGGTGCGGGACCGGTCGGCGGCAGCGTTGGGGCCATGCCTCGCCTTCTGACGGCAAGCTGACAAAGTTCGCGCGAACATGCTACAGTACATTCTCGCGGGAAAAATGCCGACTGCCCGGCTGCTCCGATCGCGGTGCCTGGCCGATCCGGATGCTCTCCTCGAGATTGCGCAGCAGGTGGGCCAAACGGGCTTGGCGGCCCAGGAGGCGGCCGACCGCTTCAGCCTGATCCTGCACGATCTCAGGATGGGCGGCGCGTGGAAACGTACGGCGCGCGGGCGGCTCGAGCGGACAGAGGAGATGCTGTGCGCACACATTCACCCGACACTGCAGCGCGGGCTCACCTTCCTCGATATCGGCGCCTCCGACGGGATCACGACGGTGGATGGTGTCCGCGCGCTGCGCAAAGCATTCGGCGGCGGGGTGAAAGCATTGCTCACGGACCTCAATCTATGGCTGCTGCGCTACCGCCGCGGTCCGATCGCCGAATATCGCGCCACCGACGGAGAACCGATCATGGCCCGGCTCGGTCCGGTAGGCGTCCGGCTCGCCAGGAATCGCCACGACGCGGCACCGGACCACAATTTACTGGCGCAGCTTTACCTGCGCCTGAGCCGATTTCGCAGCTCCATGCGCCTCGATGGACGGATCTCGTTGATCCATCCGATCGCACGCAGCGAGCCCGGCATTACCATCGTGGAACTCGACTGTCTGGTGCGCTCGACGTGCCTCGAAGACCGTATCGGGGCAATCCGTGCGAGCAACGTGCTGAACCTCGGCTATTTCAACCACCAACAGCTGCGACGCGCGACCGGACATCTGCATGCGTATCTGCGGGAAGGCGGGTGTCTCGTCGTGTCGCGCAATCAGGACCAGCCGGCCGGCGAGCCCGAGAACGGTTCCGTCTGGCTGAAAGAGCGGCATCGCTTTCGCTGGCAGCAGGATTTCGGTACCGGTTCGGAGATCAAATCGGTCGTCGATTGCTGGTCGCTCGACTGATTGTTCCGCTGCCGATGCCACATCGGACCGATGCAGGGCCGGCGGCGGAACGCCGTTAATGGGCGGTTTTTTCCTATTGCTGACGCGGCCGGCCGAGGATCGGACGCAGGAGCGCGTACGCTTGCAGCAGGCCTTCGCCGAACTCGGCTTCGCTGATCCGGAAATCGTCGAGACGAAGGAATACGTCCTCGCCGCCTATCCCAGCTTCCAGAGCCGCTTGCCCGCCTTGACGCGCTACCCGAACGGCGACTTCGTCTTCACCTGCGGCACCTGCCTGAGCGACCGCGGGGTCGGTGCTCCGGCGGCCGCCGCATTGCACGGTTGCCGCGCCGCGGCCGTTGCGGCCGGTGACGAGGTCATGGGCCATTATGCCGCGGTCCTCAGAAGAGACGGCCGCACGATCATCAAGCTCGACCGCTTTGGCGGCTACCAGCTGTTTTACAACCTCGATGCCGGAATCGTGTCCTCGTCGTTCTACGCGATTTGTTCGGCTCTCAAGTCGCTGACATTGTCGCAGCAAAGCACCTGCGAATACGTCTTCAACGGGGTCGTCTCCGGCAACGAGACGCTGTTTCGCGAGGTAGCCCTTGCCGCGATCGATGCGACGATCCGCGTCGGTCCGCGCGGGTTGGAAATCGTTCGTCCGATGCTTGATGCGCCTCGGACATTCACTTCGGAAACGCGCGATGCATCGCTCGATCGCAGCATGGCGCTGCTCGATCGCTATTTCGGCTCGGTCGCGCGCAACTTTGGCGATCGCGTCGGCTGCGCTCTTTCGGGCGGCTATGATTCACGCCTGATCCTGGCTTTTTTGCGCCGGCACGGTGCCAGGCCCCGCGCGTTTGTTTACGGCAGCCCTCGGGAAAAGGACGTCCAGCTGGCGGCTGAGATTGCCCGGCAAGAGGGTTTCCCGCTGGAGGTCATCGACAAGGGCGCCGGGCCGATCATCCCGCCCGAGATGTTCGTCGAGACGGCACGCCGCAACTTTCTCGCGGCCGACGGATATGGATATGGCGGCATCTTTCAGAACAACGCGGAGATCGGAGAATCGGCGCGCCGCGTCCGCGGCAATGCGATCGCCTTCAATGGCGGCGGCGGCGAAATCTTTCGCAACTTCTTTTACCTTCCCGATCGAGAGTACAGCATCCGCGAGCTGTTGTGGAGCTTCTACAGCCGGTTCGATCCGGCCTGGTGCACCTCCGTCTTCGACAGCACAAGCTATTACCGCGGTCTCGAGAAGAAGGTGACCGATCTTTTGGGCAGCGACGAGCGCCGGTTGCCGCGGCCGACTGTCGAATGGCTCTACCACACCTTTCGCTGCCGCGCCTGGGACGGCAAGGTCGACAGCATCGCCGGGCGATACGGGTACACCGCGATGCCCTACCTGGAAAGGCCGATCACCGAACACGCGAGCACCTTGCGCTTGTCCTGGAAAAACCACGGTGCCTACGAGGCCGAACTGATCCGGCGCGCCGATCCACGGCTGGCCGGCTACCGCTCGATTTACGGTCATGATTTTGGCGGCCCGCCGCCGCTGTCGCGACGGATCGGCGACTATATGACTTATTTGCGTCCGCCTTGGCTGCGCCGTTATACGTACCGGCTAAGATATTTTCTTCCTCGGCTCGCCGACTGGCCAGATTACCTGGCCGCTCCGTACCGCGATGTTGCGCTCCCCGAAGGAGTGACGATATTGAGCCGGTTGTTTCGATTGCGGCGGATTGCCGATGCCGCCCAATTCGCCCGGATCCTGTCGTTGGAGTACGCGCTGCGCCAGTTCGAAAATCGCGTCAGGATCGAGTTTTAGCGATAACGGCATGAACCCATGTGCGGCATAGCCGGGATATTCGATCATCGGGGGCGCGGCGAAATCGATCGTCGCCTGCTCCGCCGCATGACCGACATCCTCGAGCATCGCGGACCCGACGGCGACGGCTTTCATCATGCGCCGGGGGTCGGGCTCGGCCACCGCCGGCTCGCCATTGTCGATTTGGCCGGCGGCGACCAGCCGCTGTTCAACGAGGACGGGACGATCTGCGTCGTCTTCAATGGCGAGATTTATAATTTTCAGCCGCTGATGGCCGAGCTTGCCGCGCTCGGTCATGTCTTCCGCACACGTTGCGACACCGAGGTGATCGTCCATGCCTGGGAGGAATGGGGCGAGGCGTGTCTTGACCGGTTCAACGGGATGTTCGCGTTTGCGCTGTGGGACGAGCGGCGCGAGGCGCTGTTCCTCGCGCGCGACCGGCTTGGCGAAAAGCCGCTCTATTACAGCTTTTGCGCCGATGGACGATTGCTCTTCGCGTCGGAGCTGAAGTCGATTCTGTGCAGCCCGGCGGTCGATCGCCGGCTCGATCCGCAGGCGGTCGAGGAGTTCTTCGCCTATGGCTACATTCCCGATCCGCACACCATCTACCGCGGGGTGCGCAAGCTGGCGCCGGCACACTGTTTGCTGGTCGAGCGCGGCCAGGAGCTCCGCGAGCCCCGGGCCTATTGGGAATTGCATTTTGTCGATGGCGGCCGGGCCACGCCGGAAGAGGTCGAGGAAGAGCTGATCGCGCGCCTGCGCGAATCGGTGCGGATGCGGATGATCGCCGACGTTCCGCTCGGCGCCTTCCTGTCGGGAGGGGTCGATTCGAGCGCCGTCGTCGCGATGATGGCCGGACTGAAGGCGGAGCCGGTCAGCACCTTCTCGATCTCGTTCGGCGCACGCAAATGGGATGAATCGGCCTATGCCGTCGAGGTCGCCGGACGCTACGGCACCGACCATCACGTCAGAGCCGTCGATTCGGACTCCTTCGATTTGCTGGATCGCCTGGCAACGATCTATGACGAGCCGTTTGGCGACAGTTCGGCGGTTCCGACCTTCCGGGTCTGCGCCATGGCGCGTGAGAACGTAACCGTCGCGCTGTCGGGCGATGGCGGCGACGAGGTGTTTGCCGGCTATCGGCGCTATCGTTGGCATTCTGCCGCGGAGCGCGTGCGGAGAGGGGTGCCGGCAGCTCTGCGGCGCCCGGTATTCGGGCTTCTCGGGACGCTCTACCCAAAGCTCGATTGGGCGCCGCGGCCGCTGCGCGCCAAGGCGACCTTGCAGGAGCTGGCGCACGATACGCCCGGTGCCTATTTTTCATCGGTCTCGATTTGTCATGACAGCCTGCGGCGTCGGCTCTTCAGCCCTCGCTTCTCCCGCGAGCTGCAAGGTTACAATGCCGCCGCTGTGCTGCGCGGCCACATGGTCCGATCGGGCAGCGAGGATCCGCTGTCGCAGGTGCAATACGCCGACTTCAAGACCTTTCTGCCGGGCGACATTCTGACCAAGGTCGATCGGGCGAGCATGGCCAATTCGCTCGAAGTGCGCGTGCCTCTGCTCGACCATACGCTGGTTGAGTGGGCTGCGCGTCTGCCCTCGCATCTGAAGCTGCGGGGAGGCGACGGCAAGCATGTCTTCAAGGCCGCGCTCGAACCCTACGTCCCCTCGGAGATCCTGCACCGTCCCAAGCAGGGCTTTGCCGTGCCGGTCGACAAATGGTTTCGCGGTGCGCTGACGGCGCGTCTGCGCGAGACGCTGAACGGGCCGATGTTGTGCGGATCGGGCCTGTTCGACATGGCGACGATTGCGCAGCTGCTCGACCAGCACCAGTCCGGCCGGCGCGACCACGGTGCCCCGCTGTGGCTGCTTTCGATGTTCGAGGCGTTTCTGCGCCAGGTCGATAGCGGGACGGTGCCCGCCGGGCGCGAGCGCAATTCGGCGCTTGGGGAGATCGTCTGATGCCGCGGCGTCCTGGGCCGGGGCAGCGTACGGAAAGCGCCGCCTCGGATTGGGTCCGTGCCTTGGCGAGTTGCGGGATTCATGTTGATCTTTGGCTTCGTTGCTGGTGTCGTCGGGATGCTATCGCAGGTCATGGGGCAGGCGGGTGACAGGTTCGGAGGGCGGCCGGCATGAAATTTCCGACGGCGGCGGTCCTCTCGACGGATTTCGCTCGCGGGCTCCGGCGGATCGCGCCTGGAGCCGGTCTTTGCAGCAGCTTTTCGAGGGCTTCGGCACGACGGTGATGGGCATCCTGTTTTTTGCGATATTGACGCCGGCCGCAATGGCGATGCGCCTGGCCGGCCGGGATGCATTGCGGCTCCGTTTCGATGCGCGAGCGCGCAGCTATTGGCTCATGCGGCATCCGGCCGGCGCACGGCAGACCTCGATGACCCGGCAATTTTGAGGCGCTGGTGGGCGAATTCGGCAAAGACCCTTTGACCTTGCGCCGTTGACGGTTCGGACGGACCGATGCGAATCCTCGGCATCTCCGCCTTTTATCACGACAGCGCCGCCGCGCTGATCGAGGACGGCCGCATCGTCGCCGCCGCCCAGGAGGAACGCTTCAGCCGCCGCAAATACGACAGCGGATATCCGGCCCAGGCCATCGCCTATTGCCTGGCGGAAGCGGGGATTGGTCTCGGCGATGTCGAGCACGTGGCCTTTTACGACAAGCCGCTGCTGAAATTTGCGCGGCTTCTCGAGACCTATCTCGCCTACGCCCCGCACGGGTTCCGCTCGTTTCGGCGGGCGCTGCCGGTTTGGCTGAAGGACAAGCTGTTTCAAAAGAAAAAGCTCGGCGACATGCTGCGGGCGGCGGCGCCCGATTATGACTGGCACCGGCGCCTGCTGTTTTCCGAGCACCATCTGAGCCATGCCGCTTCGGCATTTTTCCCGTCGCCCTTCGAACATGCGGTCATTTTGACGATGGACGGGGTCGGCGAATGGGCGACCACCTCGGCCGGGCTCGGCGAGGCAAATCGGATCACCTTGCTGAAGGAGATCCATTTCCCCCATTCCCTGGGACTGCTCTATTCAGCCTTCACCGATTTTACCGGCTTTCGGGTCAATTCCGGCGAGTACAAGGTCATGGGGCTCGCCCCTTATGGAGAGCCGCGCTTTGCCAAGACCATTCTCGATAACCTGATCGATTTGAAGGAGGACGGCAGCTTCCGCCTCGATCAATCCTACTTTGACTACTGTACCGGATTGAGCATGACCAATGACGCCTTCGCCAGGCTGTTCGGCGTGCCGGCGCGGCAACCGGAAGACCGGCTCGAGCAAATTCACATGGATCTGGCCGCGTCGATCCAGAGCGTCACCGAGGAAGCGATATTGCGGCTGACGCGCGCGCTGGCAACCGAGACCGGCGCCCGCAACCTTTGCCTCGCCGGCGGGGTCGCGCTGAACTGCGTCGCCAACGGCAAAGTGCTGCGCGATGGCCGTTTCGACAATGTCTGGGTGCAGCCTGCGGCAGGCGATGCGGGCGGCTCGCTCGGGGCGGCACTGGCCGCCTATCACCTGGAATGCGACCGCCCCCGCCACCACTCGAACGAGATCGACGGCATGTCTGGCGGCTTTCTCGGCCCGTCCTTCGAGGATGACGCGATCCGGCAGCGGCTGACCGCCGCCGGCGCCAATTTCGAGGAGCTCGGCGACGACGACCTGCTCGATCGGACGGCGGGCGCGCTCGCCGACGAGAGGGCGGTCGGCTGGTTTCAAGGGCGGATGGAATTCGGTCCGAGGGCGCTCGGGGCGCGGTCGATCCTGGCCGATGCGCGCAGCCCGACGATGCAGCGCACGCTCAACCTCAAGGTCAAATACCGGGAGAGCTTTCGTCCCTTTGCCCCATCGGTATTGCGCGAGGACGTTGCCGACTGGTTCGAGCTCGATGTCGACAGCCCCTATATGCTGCTCGTCGCCGACGTGGCCGCGGCGCATCGGCGCGCAATCGGCGATGCCGAGCGCGGCCTGTCCGGGATCGACAGGCTGAAGGTGCCGCGATCGGCGATTCCGGCGGTCACGCATGTCGATGATTCCGCTCGGATTCAGACCGTCCACCGCGAAACCAACCCGCGCTATTACGCGCTGCTTGCCCGCTTCAAGGCGCTGACCGGCTGTCCGGTGCTGGTCAACACCAGCTTCAACGTGCGCGGAGAACCGATCTGCTGCACCCCCGAAGACGCGTTCCGCTGCTTTATGGGCAGCGAGATCGATGTTCTCGTCGTCGGCAATTGCTTTTTGCGCAAGGAACAGCAGGATCCCGCCTTGCGCCTCGACTACAGGGACCGGTTCGATCCCGACTGATACCCAGCGATGAGCGAGCCGGACGCCTCTTCCGCCGCGCCGCTGCCGCCGGTGCTGGCGCAAACCGCTGCCGACGACCGCGCGAGCGGGCGGCTGAACGCTCCGGCTGCGTCCGTCGCGCCCCGGCGCGGCGGGCTGAAGGTGTTGCTGGTTTCCCACGCGTTTCCACCGATCAACGTCATCGGCGCGGTCCGGGTCGGGAAATTCGCGAAATACCTGCATGAGGCGGGACACGATGTACGGGTCATCGCGGCGCGCGCGCCGGGCGACAATTCGCTTGCCCTGGAGATCCCGCCCGCCCGCGTCCACTATGCAGCCGACCGCCCGATCGACGCGGTGTTGGACAAATTTGCCAAGCGGGTGCGCCAATTGGGCGGCGCCGCCGGCAGCGGCGCGGCGGCGCCGCTGGCGGCATCGTCCTTACCGGTACGGGGCCGCCTGGCCACCGCTTTGATCCGGCATTACTATGCGCTGGTACGCATGCCCGATGGCCGCGCCGGATGGATCTCGGCGGCGACGGCAGCCGGCCGCGATGTGGTGCGCGATTGGCACCCCGACATCGTGTTTGCGAGCGCACCGCCGAATTCTGCATTGGTCGCGGCTGCACGCATCGCCCGCGCCTGCGGAGCGCCCTGGATCGCCGAACTGCGCGACCTCTGGATCGGCAACCCCTATTACGACGAACCGCCATGGCGCTTATGGGTCGACCATCTGTTCGAATGGCGAGTCTTGGGAAGCGCTGCCGGGCTGGTGACGGTCAGTCGCGGCTGGGCGGCCGCCCTGCGCCACCGTCACCGGCAGCCGGTAGCCTGCATTCTCAACGGTTATGTCGAGGAAGATTTGCCGGACGAACGGTCCGGTCCGGCGCCGGGCGATGTCGTATCGATCCTTTACACGGGTAATATTTATCCCGGATACCGCGATCCGAGCGCGCTGTTTCAGGCGATCGGGCTGCTCGGCGAGGAACGCGGGCGAGTAGCCGTCCATTTTTATGGACCAGCCGAGGCGGAGATCCTGCCGCTGGCGTCGGCGCACGGGGCTCAGGATCGGGTCTTCCTCCATGACCGGGTCTCGTACACGGCCTCGCTCGCGCTGCAGGCCTCGGCGGACGTGCTGTTGCTGCTGCAGTGGAACCATCCGAAGGACGAGGGAAACATCCCGGCGAAGTTTTTTGAATATCTCGGAGCCGGACGTCCGATCCTGATGCTCGGCTACGAGCACGGCGATCTCGCCCGGATGATCCGAGAGCGGGCGGCGGGGCTCGTATGCAACGATCCTTCGGCGATTGCGCGACAGCTTCGGACATGGGTTGCGCAGCGAACGGCCGGGGTCCCGCCGATCGACCCGAAAGCGCGCGAGGGGATGACCCGGGCCGATCAGTTTCGTAAGCTCGAACGATTTCTGATCGAGGCGCTGCCGGCCGGACCCGCGCGCGCTCGCTAAAAAACTTGCAGCTCCTGCCGCCGCCCGCCGGTCGATTCCCGCGCCCGGCGCCTCAGCGCCGTCGTCCGACAAAGACAAACCAGCCGCCGTACCAGGCAAAGGCGTTGATGCCGAAAATTCCGAGGAGGCGCGTCGGCTGGTTGCGCGCCCACCGGATCCGCCTGAAATATTCCGCCCCCGAGAGATCGGCACGCGCTGATTTGGCGACCCGGGCGATCCACCGGATGTCGAGCAAGGCGCCGTAGCGGCGCCGGATGTCCTCTTCCGAGCGGAAAAAGCGGACATGGCTCTCGTAATCGAAGTTCGGGACCGAACAGACGGCGACGCTGCCGGTCTTCCAGCACTCGACAACCGAAAGGTCGGCATCGATATGCTCCAATACCTCGCAGCAGACGATGCCGTCATAAGGCCGGTCGTAGGCATTTGCGTCGACGGCATCGCCGACAAAAAAATGCCCTTCGGGGTTGCGCGCACGGGCCTTTGCCACCGCCACCGGGCTGATGTCGAAGCCCCCGTAGCGCACCCCGCCGGCGATCAGTATTTCGGCCAGTATCCCGCTGCCGCAACCGACTTCGAGGATCGCGCCCAGCCCCTCCTGCCGCACCCGCTCTTCGACTTTGCGAAACAGCGGATAGTAGGGACTGGTGAATGGCCGGTCATAAGTTCGGTCGCCCGTCAAATACAGCTTGTCATAATACTCGCTGCCGCGCTGTCTTCCCGCCATCCGCGCCCTCGTCAACGATACGGAATCCAGCCATGCCGCCATCCCGCCTCGATCCCCAATACGGGAAAACAGTGTACAGCCGGTCGCCCGGCATGTCCAAGCCGGAGCCTGCCCCCGGCGTAGAACTCGGTCTCGACAGCGTGCTCGCCGCCATTCCGCCGGCGCCGGCCATATCCGTCAGCGGCGGCGGCAGACGCTCGCCGCAGTTCGCCATCAGGAGATTCGGTAGCGCTCGACGGCGGCGGGGTCGAGGTCGATGCCGAGACCGGGCCGCTCCGGCAGCCTGATCGTGCCGTCGCTGTCGATGCCGACCGGCTCCTTCAGCAAGTCGTCGCGCAGGCCGTTGGGGTTCCGGTCGAATTCGAGCACCAGCCCGTTCGGGATCGCCGCGGCAAAGTGCAATGAGGCGACAAGGGTGACGGCGCTGGCAAAGGCGTGCGGCGCCACCATCAGGTGATGGGCCTGGGCCAGCGCGGCGATGCGCCGGCATTCGGAGAAGCCGCCGGACCAGGCGATATCGGGCTGGACGATGTCGACCGCACCGCGGCTGATCAGCTCGCGGAAGCCGTAGAGCCCGATCTCGGTCTCGTAGCCGGCGATCGGGGTGGCGAGAGCAGCGGCGACGCGGGCGCTGCCGTCGATATCGTCGGTCGCGACCGGCTCCTCGATCCAATAGAGCTTATGGGGTTCGAGCGCCCGGCCCATCTCGATCGCCATCGCCGGGCTCCAGGCGCAGTTGACGTCGACCATCAGCTTTGCCTTCGGCCCCAATGCCTTGCGCACCGCCGCGACGCGCGCGATGTCCTCCTCGGGCTCGACTTCGCAGAGCTGGGCGTTGCCGGCCAGGTGGCGCAGATGGGTTTGCGTCGACGGGTTGCGGCCGATCTTCATCTTCATGCCCTTGAAGCCCTGGGCGCGGTAGCCCTCGGCCTCGCCGGCGAGATCGTCGATCGACTTGCCCGGCTGGTAGAAGCCGCCGCTGGCATAGGCCTCGACCCGGTCGCGGCAGGCGCCGAGCAAGCGATAGACCGGCATCTTCGCGACCTTGCCGGCGATGTCCCACAGCGCGATGTCGATGCCGCTGATCGCGTTGATGACGACGCCGCGGCGGCCGAACTGGCGGGTGCGCGCGAACATCTTCTGCCACAGGCCCTCGATCAGCAGCGGGTCCTCGCCGAGCAGCAGCGGCCGCAGCTGGTGTTCAATAACATGCCGGGTGCTGCCGCCGCCGACCCCGGCCTCGCCGATCCCGGTGATTCCTCTGTCGGTCTCGACCTCCACCAGGAGCCCGCCGCGGGCCGCCTGCATGCCGCCGGCGCTGCCATAAGGCGGATCGCAGCGGTAGGAGAGAGGTATCGTGCGGATATCGGTAATCTTCATGGTCTCAGCCTTCGCCCAGCACCGCCCACAGGTCGCACTGGATCTGCATCGGCGCCGTGAGATCGGTGCCGGTCGAGGTGTGTCGCGCCGGCCGCGAGGCGGCGTCGGGAAACATCTCGACCCAATGCTTGTTGAGGACAGGGCGGAGCGCGCGATCGGCGATCCACACATTCATCTTGACGATGTCGTCGGGCGTGCCGCCGGCGGCTTCGATGACCCGGCGCACATTCGCGAACATCAGCCGGCATTGCGCGTCGAGATCGTCGGGGACCTTGCCGGTCTGCGGATCGGCGCCCGAGATCGCTCCCGAAACGACAAAGGGGCCGCGCCGGCTCGCGCTCGGGATCGGATTGAGGTGGCTGGCCCCGGCCACGTTGATGCTGCGCCGCTTGTCCATGATCGCCTCCCGCAACCCGTTCGCCGCCCGCGTTCTGCGGACGACTGGCGTATAGTATGGCAGCATCGTTCCCGGAGTTGGAGCCCGCATGCTGTCGGACGAGGAGCGCCGGTTTCTGGAGAGCCGGCGGATCGGCCATCT
This sequence comes from uncultured Alphaproteobacteria bacterium, assembly GCA_963814865.1. Taxonomy (GTDB): domain Bacteria; phylum Pseudomonadota; class Alphaproteobacteria; order ATCC43930; family CGMCC-115725; genus AP-15. The sequence goes on from CAWFEN010000014.1 coordinate 1,364,929, forward strand.
CGCCACCGCCGATGCCCATGCCGCGCCGCATGTCGTGCCGGTGTGCTATGCCGTGGCGGGCGACGCGCTCTACATCACCATCGATCAGAAACCCAAGGGCGACCCCCGGGCGTTGAAACGCCTGCGCAATATCGCCGAAAACCCGGCGGCGGCTTTCGTCGCCGACCATTACGACGAAGACTGGACCCGGCTCGGCTGGGTCATGCTGCGCGGGAAAGCCGAGATCCTGGAGAGCGGGGCCGAGCACGGGCGGGCGCAGGCGTTGCTGCGATCGCGCTATCGTCAATACCAGGCAATGCAGCTCGAATTGCTGCCGGTCATCGCCGTCAGGATCGAGCGGGTGACGAGCTGGGGCGATCTTTCGACCAATTCCTGAACCGATCGATGGCCGATAAGCGACGATCCGCCTTGTTCGACAATGCGGGCGAGCGTATGGTTGACGGGTCAACCCGTTTTGGGTCCGGCCTGCTCCCCGCTGCTCTCGCTTGAGTCTCGGACCCAGACCTGCCTCCCTCATCGACGTTTGACCCCCGGCTGCGGCCCGCCGCGCCGAGGTACCGCGTGCTGGAGGTGTCGATGGCGACCGGTACGGTAAAGTGGTTCAACACGCAGAAGGGCTACGGTTTCATCCAGCCGGAGGATGGCTCGAAGGACGTCTTCGTCCACATCTCGTCGGTCGAGCGGTCCGGGATCGGCAATCTGCACGAGGGCCAGCGGTTGAGCTTCGACCTCGAACGCGGCCGCGAGGGTAAGACCTCCGCGGTCAATCTGAAGCAGGTCTAGGCGCGGGGCTGGCAGGCATGTCGTCGCCACGGGTTTTGTACGAGCGCTCGGCCCCGCATCATGCGAATGCGGAGCGGCCGGCCGACCCGCCGGGCGGGAGCGCGGCGGAATGGGTCCAAAAGCAGGAGCCCGCCGAGTATTACCGCGCCGCTGCAGCGCGCGCCCGGTCGCTCGAGCAGGAAGCCACCACGCCGCGGGTCAAGCAGCACCTGCGCGAGCTGATCGACCGCTATGACCGGTTGGCTGGCGAGGTCGAGAAGGCGGCCGACAAGGATCCGGGCGGGAACGGCGTCCGCCTCCCCTGATTCCGGCAGCCTCGCCTCCGGTCGCGGTGAGCAGCGCGCCGGGCAATCGGCAAAATAGACCATCATGAGCAGCCTAGATCCGATCCCCTATCCCGATGCGCAGCTGCGCGCGATCCTGCAGCGGGTCGAGACCATCGCCATGGTCGGCGCCTCGCCCAACTGGAACCGGCCGAGCTACTTCGTCATGAAGTACCTGCAGGGCAAAGGTTACCGCGTGATCCCGGTCAACCCCGGCATCGCCGGCCAGATCCTGCTCGGCGAAACGGCCTACGCGTCGCTGCGCGACATTCCCCAGCCGATCGACATGGTCGACGTGTTCCGCGCCGCCGACCAGGCGCCGGCGATTGTCGAGGACGCGATCGCGATCGGCGCCAAGGTGGTGTGGATGCAGCTCGGCATCCGCAACGACGCGGCGGCGGCGGCGGCCGAGGCGGCCGGCATCGAAGTAATCATGAACCGCTGCCCGAAGATCGAGTTCGGCCGGCTCGGCGGCGAATTGTCGTGGAGCGGGGTCAACAGCGGCATCATCAGGAACCGCGCGCCCGAGCCGCCGCTCGCCCGGCGCGTGCGCGAGCGGCCGGCCCCGTCGCACGACCTGGCCTACGGCTTCGAGACCCGCGCGGTCCATGCCGGGGCCGCGCCCGACCCGGTGACCGGCGCCCGCTCGACCCCGATCTACCAGACCGCGGCCTATGTCTTCGACGATGTCGACCATGCCGCCTCGCTCTTCAACCTGCACAATTTCGGCTACATCTACGCGCGGCTGAACAACCCGACGGTTTCGGTGCTGGAGGAGCGGGTCGCCAGCCTCGAAGGCGGCCGGGCGGCACTCGCCGCCGCCTCGGGCCATGCCGCGCAGTTCCTGATCTTCTTCACCCTGATGGAACCGGGCGACGAATTCATCGCCTCGCGCAACCTCTATGGCGGCTCGCTGACGCAATTCGGTCTGTCGTTCAAGAAGCTCGGCTGGAAGTGCCATTTCGTCGATCCCGCGGACCCCGAGAATTTCCGCAAGGCGCTGACCCCGCGGACCAAGGCGGTCTTTGTCGAGAATTTGGCCAATCCCGGCGGCATCGTCGTCGATCTCGAAAAGGTAGCCGCGGTCGCGCATGAGGCCGGGATCCCGCTGATCGTCGACAACACCCTGGCGACCCCCTATCTGTGTCGGCCGTTCGATTGGGGCGCCGACATCGTCTGCCATTCGACGACCAAGTTCCTTTCCGGCCACGGCCACGCGCTGGGCGGCATCGTCGTCGAATCGGGCCGGTTCGACTGGGCCGAGGGCAACCGTTTTCCATCCTTGACCGACCCCGAGCCGGCTTATCACGGGCTGAAATTCTTCGAGAATTTCGGCGATTTCGCCTTCACCACCAAGGCGCGGGCGGTGGCGTTGCGCGATTTCGGCCCGACCCTGTCGCCGATGAACGCCTTTCTGACCATCACCGGGATCGAGACCCTGCATCTGCGCATGGACCGCCATGTCGAGAATGCCCGCAAGGTCGCCGAGTTTCTCGCCGTTCATCCGCGTGTCGGCTGGGTCTCCTATGCCGGGCTCAAGGACAGCCCGTACCATGCGCTGGCGGCGAAATACCTGCCGAAGGGTGCGGGCGCGGTCTTCACCTTCGGCGTCAAGGGCGGCTACGAATCCGGCACCCGCCTCGTCGAGAATGTGCAGCTGTTCTCGCATCTCGCCAATATCGGCGACACCCGCAGCCTGATCCTGCACCCGGCCTCGACGACCCACCGGCAGCTCTCGGACGAGCAGCGCGAAGCCGCCGGTGCCGGCCCCGACGTCGTCCGCCTGTCGATCGGCCTCGAAACCGCCGACGATCTGATCCGCGACCTCGACCAGGCCCTCACCGCCGCCGGTTGACCGGCACCGGAGCGTGCAGCGACGCGGCGGTCGCGGGAAACCCCGCCGTGAAGCATGCCGCCGGCCCGAAATTTTTCCTGGCCCAGGCTAGCGCGCGACCGCCACGCCCAAGCTTTTTGGAACGGATGGCACCGCCGCGGCAACAGGTCGTCGAATCGAGGTCTTGATTGCCGGCCCGGCGTCGTCGCAGTCCCCGGCCTGCGCGGGGCCGGCGATTTTCCCCGCTGCTGGCGGCGTCGGCCGGGCAATCATAACCCGAGGCGGGGGATCTCGATCGCCGGGCAACGGTTCATCACGACCTTGATGCCGTGCGCTTCGGCGCGGGCGGCTGCGGCGTCGTCGCGCACGCCGAGCTGCATCCACACGATTTTCGCCCCGGCCGCGATCGCCTGGTCGACGACCCCGACCGCTGCCTCGGTCCGGCGAAAGACGTCGACCATGTCGATCGGCTCGGAAATGTCGGCGAGCGTGGCATGGCAGGTCTCGCCGAGGATCGTGCCGCCGGCCGCGTAGGGGTTGACCGGGATCGTCCGATAGCCGTGCCGCTGCAAATACGCCATCACGCGGTGGCTCGGCCGTTCGCGCCGCGGGCTTGCGCCGACGATCGCGATCGTCCGCACCGCCGTCAGGATGTCGCGCAGATAGGCGTCGGAATAGTTGTCGTGGTCCATCCCGGCCTCAACGGTCCAGCCAGACCGGCGCGCGTTTCGTCAGAAAGGCATCGATCCCTTCGGCGGCGTCGCTGGCGAGCATGTTCGTGGTCATGACTTCGGCGGCATAGCGGTAGGCGGCAGCGAGGTCGAGCTCGGCCTGGCGATAGAACGCTTCCTTGCCGATCGCCACGGCAAAGGCGGATTTGCCGGCGATCCGGCCGGCGAGGCTGTCGACCGCGTCGCGCAGCCCGGCGCGCGGCACGACACGGTTGACGAGACCGATCTCGCGCGCCCGCGCCGCGTCGATCAGCTCGCCGGTCAGCAGCATCTCCATCGCCGGTTTGCGCCCGACCGCGCGGCTGAGCGCCACCATCGGCGTCGAGCAGAACAGCCCGATATTGACGCCGGGCGTGGCAAAGCGGGCCTCCTCGGCGGCGACCGCCAGATCGCAGGTCGCGACCAGCTGGCAGCCGGCCGCGGTCGCCACGCCATGAATTTCGGCGATGACCGGCTTCGGCAATCGGACGATCGCCAGCATCAGCTCGCTGCACTGGGCGAACAGGCGCTGATAGGTCTCGCGCCGGGGATCGGTGCGGATTTCGCGCAGATCGTGCCCGGCGCAAAAAGCCGGGCCGGCGCCGGCGATGACGACGACCCGCGCCTGCGGGTCTTTGCCGGCGCGGCCGAGCGCCTCGATCAGCGCCGTCATCAGCGCGACCGACAGCGCGTTGCGCGCCTGCGGCCGGTTCATCGTCAGGCGCAGCACCCCGGCCTCGCGGGTTTCGAGGAGGAGCGGAGCGTTCTCCGTGGCCATCGGCACCGCCGTCATCGCCGCCTTCACCCTTGCCTGAGCGTTGCGAAACCGCGACTCTCACGCCGTCGCCATACCGGCGGCAACAGATATTTTCAGGAGGCGAGGGTGGACGAGGCCGCCGCGCCGCTGCGCGAGGCGTGGTACTACGCGGTTCCCGGTCGGCGGGTGAGACCCGGCGCGATGCTGGCGAAGATCATGCTCGGCGAGCCCGTGCTGATCGGCCGCGACGCCGCGGGAATGCCGTTTGCGCTGCGCGACCTCTGCCCCCATCGCGGCATGCGGCTCAGCGCCGGCAGCTTCGACGGGCGCGAGATCGAATGCTGCTATCACGGCTGGCGTTTCGACAGCGCCGGGCAGTGCACCGCGATCCCGTCGCTGGTGCCGGGCCAGGCGTTCACGCCCGCCCGCATCCGCACCCGCGCCTATCCGGCGTGCGAGGTGCAAGGCAACATCTGGGTGTTCTTCGGCGACGATCCTGCCGCGGCACCGGCGATACCCATTCTGGAGGGGTTCGAGGACGCCGCGCCATGCCTCGTCGAGACCCTGCGCTTTGCCGCTTCGATCGATCACGCCGTCGTCGGCTTGATGGATCCGGCGCATGGGCCGTTTGTCCACCGCGCCTGGTGGTGGCGCTCGCGCCGCTCGATCCAGGCCAAGGCCAAAGCCTTCGCTCCCTCGCCCTTCGGCTTCACGATGAACCGCCACACGCCCTCGGCAAATTCACGGGCCTATCGGCTCCTCGGCGGGGCACCCGAAACCGAGATCGTCTTTCGTTTGCCGAGCGTGCGCATCGAGCAGATCCGCGCCGGCCGCCATCTCGTCGGCAATCTGACCGCGATTACGCCGATCGACGACCTAGCGACCGAGATCAACCATTGCATCTATTGGACCTCGCCCTGGCTCAGCGCGCTGAAGCCGCTGCTGCGGCGCTATGTGCGTGCTTTTCTGCAGCAGGATCGCGCGATCATGGAGCGCCAGCAGCACGGCCTCCGCTTCGACCCGCCGCTGACATTGATCGACGACGCCGACACCCAGGCGAAATGGTACTATCGGCTCAAGCGCGAATACCGCCGCGCCCGCGCCGAAGCCCGCCCGTTCGAAAACCCGGTAGAGCCCCGCACCCTCGAATGGCGCAGCTGAGCGCCGCCGCCCGCGATCACTTTGCCGCCGCCGCCTGTTTTCGGTTCTCGCGGGCGGGGGGCGCCGCGCTCCTATAAAGCTGATCCGGCGGCGGAGAGATCGGGGCTTGCGCAACGCCGACATCGTGCAGGACGCGGTCGCGATAGCGTTCGACTTCGAACGGCAGCCCGTCCGGCGGACGACCGCCATCGACCCACGAATCGAAATTGCCGGGACCCCAATTATAGGCCGCGATCGCGTCGGGCCAGTTGCCGTAGCGCCGGTAGAGGCGCGCGAGATAGGCTCGGCCCAGCACGCGGTTCTGGGTCAGGTCGAACCGGTCGCCGCCGCCGCTATCGGTCGCCGCGGCGGCCGAGACCTGCATCGGCCCCTGCGGTCCGTCGGGTTCCGGGCGCCACATTCTCGGATCGGCGCCATGGCTCGAATTCGGCGCCGTCGACGGCAAAAGCGACGCGGTCGAGATCGATCGTGCTCGCCGGGGCAAACAGCTCCATGTCGGGCGTGTATAAAACCGAGCCGCGCAGCACGGTCACCGGCTGCTCGCGCGGATCGGCAAACGTCACCAATTCGGTGGTGTCGCCGGTCTCGTAGCGCCCCGGCCGCGGCTTTGCGGCAGCGGTCTCGCCGCGGCCCCGCACGATCCGCACCGGCCGGCTGCGCGGATTTGGAAAAGTAATGATCTCAGCCGTTTCCGGCTGGCCCGGCGGCACGCTCTTGCCGCGCACAATTTTGACCGGCGGCAGGCGGCGATCGGCGAAGGTGACGATTTCGACGTTCTTGGCGTTCTTGCGGATCAGGCTCTCGACCAGGGCCGAAACATTCCGCGGCTTGGCCTTCGCCGAGGTTTGCGCTACCGCGGGGAGCCCGATCGCAAGCGGCCACGCTGCCACCGCGACGATCATGAGGAGCATCCGGTAACGCCTCATGGGTGATGTGGTGCAAGAGCCGGGCGCCCCTGTCAAGCATCGGGGAAGCCTTGTCAGCAAATCGAGCGGTCGGCTAGCATCGGGGCATCGCCGGATTGCATCGAGAGGACAGCAGAATGCCTAAAATCCTGGTCGTCCATGGGGCGGGCATGAACATGCGCGGCAAGGTCCAGACCGAAATATTCGGGCCGATGACCTTGCCCGAATATGACGAGCGCATCCGCGGCTATGCTGCCGAATTGGGCCTCGACATCGAGATTTTTCACTCGAACGTCGAGGGAGAAATCGTCAATAAATTTTACGAGGCCAACGACAAGGGCTTCGACGCGGCATTGTTCAACCCGGCTGCGTTCGGCAGCGGCTATCCGGCGCTGGTGGCGGCGATTTCGCAGGTGAGCTTCCCGACCGTCGAGGTGCATATCTCGAACCCGATCCGGCGCGGCCCGGCCTCTGAAACCGCGCGGGTCAGCCATGGCCTGGTGGCCGGGTTCGGCCTGCCCGGCTACTACGTGGCATTGCGCGGCGTGCGCGACATGCTGGCGGCGAAAAAGTGATCCGCGCGGCGATCGTCGGGCTGGGCCGTTGGGGCCGCACCCTGGTCAATGCGATCGAGGACAACAGCACGGAAATTCGCTTCACCGCCGGCCACAGCCGCACCCGCGCCTCGGCCGCGCCGTTTTGCGCCGAGCACGGCATCGTCTATTGCGGTGATCTCGATGAGATTTTCGCCGACCCGGCGATCGACGCGGTCGTGTTCGCGACGCCGCACAGCCAGCACGGGGCACAGGTCGAACGTGCCGCTGCCGCCGGCAAGCACGTCTTCATGGAAAAGCCGTTCACGCTCGACGTGAAGAGCGCCGAAAGGGCGCTCGACGCGGTGGCGCGGGCCGGGGTCACATTGGGCGTCGCCTACCCGCGTCGCTTTCATCCGGCGATGATCGAGCTGAAGGCGCGGATCGACGACGGTCGCCTCGGCCTCCCGACCCATTGCGAGAGTGCGCAGGCCTCTCCCGCCGGGCACTTCATGCCATCGGGATATTACTGGCGCGCCGACCCGCACGAGGCGCCGGCCGGGGCGATGACCGCGACCGGCGTCCACAATCTCGACGCGCTGATCTACCTCTGCGGCCGGATCGACGAAGTCTATTGCCTCAGCCTGCGCCGCGCGATGGCAACGCTCGACGATACGACGAGCATCTTGATCAGCTTGGCCAACGGCATGTCGGCGAGCCTCTACTGCTCGCTGGTCACCGCGCCGACCTATCGGTTTGCCGTCTACGGCACCAAAGGGTGCGTCGAGCTGACGGGCCAGGATGTCGACTTCCGTTTCACTCCGGTGCCGACCGCGCCGCCGGTCGGCCGCCACACCGCACCCGCGCCCGAGATCATCGAGCACAAGGGCTTCAACGCGCTCGCCGCCGAATTGGAAGGCTTTGCCGCGGCGATCAACGGCGTGCGCCCCTACCCGATCACCGCCGACGAGATCCTGCACGGCGTCGCCGCCTTCGAGGCGATCGTGCGTTCGGCGGCCACCCATCAGCCGGTCAGGGTCGCGCAGCGCTAACCAGGGGAACATGGATGGCCGTTACCGTGCTCTACCCCGAAGACCGGCAGATCCCCGACGAGACCGTCGAGCGGGAGATCTTCGGACCCGAATTGCAGATCATCCGGCGCACCAAGCACGCGCTTGCTGAACTCGAGCCTGCCGATTGCGCCGAAATCGACGGGCTGATGATCATGCGGCACGCGGTCTCGGCCGCCGACATCGAGCGCTTTCCGCGGCTGCGCGCGATCGTGCGGATGGGGGTCGGCTACGACAAGATCGACCGGCCCGCGGCGGCGGCGCGCAACATCCTCGTCTGCAACGTGCCGGATTACGGCACGACCGAGGTCGCCGACCACGCGATGGCGCTCGCGCTGGCGCTGCGCCGCGGCGTCATCCTCTATCACGAGCGGATGCGATCGAGCCCGCCGGCACCGTGGGGCGCGGTCAAGAACGATCTGATCCGCCGTCTCGGCGTGCAGAATTTCGGCATCGTCGGGCTCGGCCGCATCGGCACCGCGGTGGCGTTGCGCGCCCGCGCCTTCGGCTTTCGCGTGAGCTTCTACGATCCCTATCTGCCGAACGGCGCCGACCTGGCGCTCGGCATCGGCCGCGCCGCCACGCTCGAAGACCTGCTGCGCCAGACCGACACCTTGTCGGTCCACACGCCCTTGACCCCGGAAACCCGACTACTGCTGGGCCGTGACCAGCTTTCGCTGCTGCGCCCGGGTGCCGTCGTGATCAACGCGGCGCGCGGACCGATCATCGATCTCGACGCGCTCTTGGCCTTGCTGCGCAGCGGCCACATCGCCGGCGCCGGGCTCGACGTGCTGCCGGTCGAGCCGCCGATCGCCCCGATCCCCGAGATCCTGCGCGCCTACCGCGAGCGCGAGCCGGGCCTCGAAGGCCGTCTCGTGATCACTCCGCACGCCGCCTGGTTCACCCCGGAATCGGAGCACGACACCCGCGTCAAATCGGCCGAGACAATGCGCGCCGCGCTGCTGACCAACCGGCCGCAGAACGTGATCACGCCCGAAATGTATTAGCTGTCGGCCGGCGCTGCATCTTCGCCGCCGGCAGGGTGATGCCCTGCCGCTTCATCCGATCGACGACCGCCTTGGCGTTCTCGTCGCCGCCGGCCAGCGTTTCGCGCACTATCGGGGGATGGCGGGCGGGTCGCGCAATTTGAAGCGCTGGATCTTGCCGGTCGCGGTCTTCGGCAATTCGTCGAGAAAGACTATCCAGCGCGGGCATTTGAACGGCGCGAGCAGGGTCTTGGCGTGAGCTTCGAGGGCGCGCGCGAGTTCTGCGGCGGCGTCGATGCCGGGCTTCGCCACGACAAAAGCCTTGGGCTTGATCAGCCCGTCCGCATCCGCCGCGCCGACGACCGCCGCTTCGAATACCTCGTCATGGGCGATCAGCGCGGCCTCGACCTCGGCCGGCGAGACGTACATGCCGTTGACTTTCAGCATGTCGTCGCTGCGCCCGCAATAGACGTAATAGCCGTCATCGTCCTCGAAATATTTGTCGCCGGTGCGGGTCCAGGCGCCGCTGAAGGTCGCCTGGCTGCGCTCGCGGTTGTTCCAATAGCCGGCGGCGCCGGTCGGCCCGTTGACCCACAAATCGCCGAGTTCGCCGCGCCGGACCGGCTGCCCCTCCTCGCCGAGGATCTTGACCTCGTAGCCGGACACGGGCTTGCCGGTGGTGCCGTAGCGCACATCGCCGGGCCGGTTGCTGAGGAAGATGTGCAGCATCTCGGTCGAGCCGATGCCGTCGAGGATGTCGACGCCGGTCCGCTGCGACCAGCGCCGGCCGATTTCCTGCGGCAACGGTTCGCCGGCCGAAACACAGCGGCGCAGCGCCAGCTCCTCCCGGCGCGGCAGGTCGGGGCCGGCGAGCATCGCGTTGTACAATGTCGGCACGCCGCAAAAGATCGTCGGCCGGAATTCGCGCAGGATGCGGGCGACCGCCGCCGGGGAGGGCCACTCGGCGGTCAGCACGCTGGTCGCGCCGACCGCCATCGGAAAGGTCAGGCCGTTGCCAAGCCCGTAGGCGAAAAACAGTTTTGCGGCGGAAAACACGATGTCGCTTTCGCCGATGCCGAGCACCGGGATCGCATAGAGTTGTGCCGTCTCGATCAGGCTCGCATGGCGATGCACCGTGCCCTTCGGCCGTCCGGTCGAGCCCGAAGAATAGAGCCAGAAGCAGGCCTCGTCCGGATGAGTCGGCGCGGTCTCGGCATCTGCCGGCGCCTCGGCGAGCAGGTCGGCCAGCGAATTCGGGCCAGTCCCGGCGCCGGAGACGATGATTTCGGGTGCCGGTTTCGGCAGCATCGCCAGCGCCGCCTTCATCGCCGGCAAGACCGGCGCCGACACCATCACGATGCGCGCCCGGCTGTCGGCCAGCATGAAGGCGAATTCGTCGGCGCTGAGCTGCGTATTGACCGCGACCGGCACGATCCCGGCCTTGATCGCGCCGAGAAACGCGATCGGGAAATCGATCCCGTCATGCAGGCAGATCAGGATGCGCTGCTCCGGGTGCACGCCGAGCCGGCGCAGCAGATTGGCGAACCGGTCGACGCGCCCAGCCAGGTCCGCATAACTATAACGGCCGCCATCGTCGATAAAGGCGGTCTTGGCGCCGCGCCCGGCCGCGAGGTTGCGCTCGATCAGGTCGGCGGCGGCGTTGTACCTCGGCGCACTCTCCATCCGCGGCCCTCCTCCCGGTTCCGAGTTTGTGCGCGGCCGGAGCCAAAGAAAAGCATTTCCCCGATGCCTGCGCTATGATGCCGTCGGAAGGGTTGCGATGATCACCTTCGACACCGATCCCGCTCGCTACCGGCATTGGCGACTGTCCTGCGCGGGGCCGGTCGCCACCTTGACGCTCGATGTCCAGGAGGATGGCGGGCTCGATCCGGGCTACCGGCTGAAGCTCAATTCGTACGATCTCGGCGTCGACATCGAGCTGGCCGACGCGCTGAACCGCATCCGCTTCGAACACCCGGAAGTCCGCGTCGCGGTAATCGCCAGCGGCAAGGAGCGGGTGTTCTGCTCGGGCGCCAACATCTACATGCTCGGGCGGGCGAGCCATGCGCAAAAGGTGAATTTCTGCAAATTCACCAATGAGACCCGCAACGGCATCGAGGATTCGAGCGTCCATTCGGGGCTCAAATTCGTCGCCGCGGTCAACGGCGCCTGCGCCGGCGGCGGCTACGAGCTGGCGCTCGCCTGCGACGAGATCGTCATGGTCGACGACCGGTCGAGCACCGTCAGCCTGCCCGAGGTGGCGTTGCTCGGCGTGCTCCCCGGCACCGGCGGCCTGACCCGCCTCGTCGACAAGCGCAAGGTGCGGCGCGACCTCGCCGATGTGTTCTGCACCACCGCCGAGGGGGTGCGCGCCGACCGCGCCCGCGAATGGGGCCTCGTCGATCACATCGCACCGCCGGCGCGGTTCCGCCAATTCGTCGCCGAGCGCGCGCAGGCGCTCGCGGCCGGGAGCGACCGGCCCGTGGACGCAGTGGGCGTGGTGCTGCCGGCGCTCGAACGGGCGATCGACGCGCGCGGCTATCATTACCCTCGGGTCGCGGTCGAGATCGCGCGAACCGACCGGGTCGCGACCGTCACGGTGACCGGGCCGCATGCCGAAGATCAGCCGCGCGGCCTCGCCGGCATCGTCGCGGCCGGTGCGCGCTGGTGGCCATTGGCGATGGCGCGCGAGCTGGACGATGCGCTGCTGATGTTGCGCGCCAACGATCCGGCGATCGGCACCCTGGTGCTGAAGACACGCGGCGACGCCGCAGGCGGTTCTGGCCGGCGACGCGGCGATGGTCGCGCATCGCGATCATTGGTTCGTCCGCGAGACGATCGGCCTGCTGCGCCGCACCTTGCAGCGGTTCGAGGTTTCCTCGCGCAGTCTTTTCGCCGTTATCGACGAGGGTTCGTGCTTTGCCGGCAGCCTGTTCGAATTGGCGCTCGCCGCCGACCGCAGCTACATGCTGGCGGACGGGCCGCGAATCGCCCTCGGCGCGCTCAATTTCCGCGGCCTCGAAATGGTCAACGGCCGTACCCGGCTGGCGGCCCGTTTCAACGACGAGGCCGTCGAGCGGTTCGCGACCGGCCCACTCGACGCCGCGGCGGCGCTCGACCGGGGCCTCGTCACCTTTGCCCCCGACGAGCTCGACTGGGAGGACGAGATCCGCCTGGCGCTCGAGGAGCGCGCCAGCCTGTCGCCGGACGCGCTGACCGGGATGGAAGCGAGCCTGCGCTTTGCCGGCGCGGAGACCGTGGCGAGCAAGATCTTCGCCCGGCTCTCGGCCTGGCAGAACTGGGTCTTTTCGCGGCCCAATGCGACCGGCGAGCACGGCGCCTTGAAGCGCTATGGCAGCGGCGCCAAGCCGCGCTTCGACTGGGACCGCGTATAGGGGGCGAGATGGCGATCGATTACCGCGAGCGCATCCCGAACAATGTCGATCTCGGCGGCAGCCGCGCCTTGCAGCGCGCGCTCGAACACTGGCAGCCGCGTTTTCTCGACTGGTGGCGGGAGATGGGGCCGAGCGGCTTTGCCGGCGCCGAAATCTATCTACGCACCGCGATCTCGGTCGATGCCGCGGGCTGGGCGAATTTCGGCCATGTCAGGATGCCGGAATACCGCTGGGGCATCTTTCTCGCCGATGCCGAGACCGACCGCCGCGTCGGCTTCGGCGATACCTGTCGGCGAGCCGGTCTGGCAGCAGGTGCCCGGCGAGCACCGCTCGACCCTGCGTCGGCTGATCGTGACCCAGGGCGACACCGAGCCGGCCTCGGTCGAGCAGCAGCGCCTGCTCGGCCACACCTGCCCGTCGCTCTACGATCTGCGCAACCTGTTCCAGGTCAATGTCGAGGAAGGCCGCCACCTGTGGGCGATGGTCTATCTGCTGCACGCCTATTTCGGCCGCGACGGGCGCGAGGAGGCCGAAGAATTGCTGATGCGCCATTCGGGTGACCCGGACAAGCCGCGCATCCTCGGCACCTTCAACGAGCCGATCGAGGATTGGCTCAGCTTTCTGATGTTCACCTTCTTCACCGACCGCGACGGCAAGTTCCAGCTGAAATGCCTGGCCGAAAGCGCCTTCGAGCCGCTGTCGCGCACCTGCACCTTCATGCTGACCGAGGAAGCGCATCACATGTTCGTCGGCGCGACCGGGATCGCCCGCGTGGTCCGGCGCACCCTCGAGGTGATGCGCGAAATCGGCAGCGACGACCCCACGGCGGTGCGCAACGCCGGCGCCATCGACCTGCCGACCTTGCAGCGCTACATCAATTACTGGTTCAGCTCGTCGCTCGACCTGTTCGGTGCGGAGATCTCGTCGAACGCCGCGAGCTATTTCGCCAGCGGCATCAAGGGCCGGCCGGACGAGCGGCGGTTTGCCGACCACCGTGCGACCGACCAGATCCTGCCGGTCGAACTGCCGGGCGAAAGCGGCGCGGCGACGACCCGGGAAGTGCCGTTGCGCAACGCGATGAACGAGGTCGTCCGCCGCGCCTATGTCCATGAATGCGACAACGCGGTGCAGCGCTGGAACCGGCTGATCGCGCAGGCCGGCCACGATTTCCGCCTGAACCTGCCGAGCCCGCGCTTCCGCCGCGGCATCGGCGTCTGGGCCGGCATTCATGCCGATCCGGAAGGCCGGCCGATCGCCGCCGAAGCGTGGCCCGAGCGCCAGGGCGAATGGCTGCCCTCCGCCGGGGATCGCGCTTTCGTCAAAAGCCTGATGCAGCGGGTGATCGAGCCGGGCCGCATGGCCGGCTGGATCGCCCCGCCCGAGCGCGGCATCAACGACCGGCCGCTCGACTACGACTATGTCCGCCTGAGCTGACCCGTCAGCACCGCGCCCACGAAATGCAGAGGGGAGTTGACGCGGGCCGGGGCGCTGTCGCTTATTTCCGCCATGGGCATAGCTTGGCCGGAGGAGCCGTGAGATGACGACGCAGCCGTTCAACGGGGTGCTGGTTCCCGTGCTGACCCCGTTCACGCCGAGCGGCGAGCCCGATGCCGGGCGCTTTGCCGGCTTCTGCCGCTGGCTGCTCGACCAGGGCGCCGGCGGGCTCGCGATCTTCGGCACGACCAGCGAGGCGAACTCGATGTCTGCGGGCGAGCGCATGGCCTTGCTCGACCATCTGATCGAGGCTGGCATCCCGGCGCAAAAGCTGATGCCGGGTATCGGCGCCTGCGCGATGACCGATGCCGTGACCCTGATCCGGCATGCGGTCGGGCATGGCTGCGGCGGCGTCCTGCTGCTGCCGCCCTTCTATTACAAGCCGGTCAGCGACGACGGCCTCTTCGCCTTTGTTGCCGGCGTCATCGACAAGGTCGGCTCATCGGCGCTGAAAGTGTTTTTGTATCATATCCCGCCGGTCGCCGTGGTCGGCTATCCGCTCGACCTCGTCGGCCGCTTCATCAAGGCCTATCCGGAGACGGTCGTCGGCTTGAAGGACAGCTCCGGCGATTGGAGCAATACGGCGGCCTTGCTCGACCGCTATCCCGGCTTTGCCGTCTTTCCCGGCTCCGAGGTCTTTCTGCTCGAGGCGCTGCGCAAGGGCGGCGCCGGCTGCATCACCGCCACCGGCAACATCAACGCGGCCGGCATCGCCAGGCTCTATGCCAATTGGCGCGGGCCGCAGGCCGACGCCTTGCAGGCCGAGGTCACGACCGTGCGCAAGACCATGCAGGCCTATCCGATGGTGCCGGCGCTGAAGCGGGTCGTCGCCCATTTCCACGATGATCCGGCCTGGGCCGCGGTGCGCCCGCCGCTGGTCGCGCTCGATCCGGTGCAATCGGCGGCGCTGATCGCCGACCTCGCCGGGATCGGCTTTGCCCTCGGCGAGCGGCCGCGCTCGAAGGCCGCCTGACGGAGCAGCGACGCGGGAGCAGGGGGTTGGCGATGACGATGCCTGTTGAAGGCGTCGGCGTTGTTGACGTCCGGACGCTGATCGATCGGCAGCGTTTCGGCGCGTTTCAGGCGCGGGTTCTGGCGCTTTGCGCCGCTGTCGAGTTCATGGACGGCTTCGATCTCCTCGCGATCGGCGTCGTCGCGCCGAGCATCGGCAGGGAATGGCATCTGGCGCCGGGCGCGCTCGGTCTCGTGTTCGGGGCCGGGCTGTTCGGCGTGCTGCTCGGCGCGCTGATCTTCGGGCCGATCGCCGACCGGATCGGGCGCAAACCGGTGATCCTGATCTCGACCGTCATTTTCGGGCTGTTTTCGCTGGCGACGGTCGCCGCTCATTCGCCGGCGAGCCTGCTGGCGATCCGGCTCTTGACCGGCATCGGGCTCGGCGGCGCAATGCCGAACGCGGTGTCGCTCGCGATCGAATACGCCCCGCGCAAGAATCGCGCGACGATGGTGATGCTGGCCTTTTGCGGCTTCGCGCTCGGCGCGGCGGTCAGCGGCGCGCTCGCGGCCCGGCTGATCCCGGCCTATGGCTGGCCGGCGGTTTTCTGGATTGGCGGCATCGTGCCGTTGCTGCTGGTCCCGCTGCTGGCGGCGGCGCTGCCCGAATCGATCCGGCTGCTCGCCTTGCTGGGTACCGACCGCGACCGCATCGCCGCGATCCTGCGGCGGATCGACCCTGCCCTCGCTTTCGCCCGCGACACGATGTTCGTGGCGCGGGAAGAACACCGCCGCGGGCTCACGGTGCAGCACCTGTTTCGAGCCGGACGGGCGCCCGCGACCTTGCTGCTCTGGATCATATTCTTCATGAGCCTGCTCGACCTCTTTCTGATCGCGAGCTGGCTGCCGACGATAATCACCAAAGACGGCGGCTCGGTCGAAGCCGGAGCCATCGCGGCCTCGCTGTTCCAGATCGGCGGGATCGTCGGCGCCATCTCGCTGGGCCGGCTGATCGACCGCATGGGACCCTATGGCGTGCTCAGCTTCGCCTATCTCGGGGCGGCGCTCTTCATCGTCGGGATCGGCTCGTCGGGAGCCGGCCTCCAGTCGATCGTCGCCACGACGCTGGGCGCCGGGTTCTGCATCATCGGCGGCCAGATCGGCGCCAACGCGCTGGCGGCGAACTTCTACCCGACCTTCATCCGCTCGACCGGGATCGGCTGGGCGCTCGGCATCGGGCGGATCGGCTCGATCGTCGGCCCATTGCTGGTCGGGCTGCTGTTGTCGCTCGAATGGCCGGCGCCGAGCATCTTTCAGATCGGGGCGGTTCCGGCGCTGGTCGCTGCTGCTGCGGTGTTCACGATGGGCCGCATGACGAAGGCGGCCCCGGCAACCGGTGAATGACGAGGACAATGTCATGGCGATGACGGAACAGGCGGCGGCCCGCACCCCTGAACGCGAAGCCTTCTACGACCGCATCGGCACCATCAACCTGGCGCCGCTGTGGGAGCGGCTGCACGGGCTCGTCACCGCCCAGCCGGTGACGCCCTGCCGGCCGGCGATCTGGCATTACCGCGAGGTACGGCCCTATCTGATGCAGGCGGGCGGGTTGATCAGCGCCCAGGAGGCCGACGCGCCGCGTGCTGATCCTGGAAAACCCCGGGCTCAAGGGCCAGACCTCGATCACCCATTCGCTGTTCGCCGGCTTGCAGCTGATCCTGCCGGGCGAGGTGGCGCCGGCGCACCGGCACACGCAATCGGCGCTGCGCTTCATCATCGAGGGCAGCGGCGCCTATACCGCGGTCGACGGCGAGCGCACGACGATGCGCCCCGGCGATTTCGTGATCACGCCGTCCTGGACCTGGCACGACCACGGCAACGACACGCAGGAGCCGATGGTCTGGCTCGACGGGCTCGACATCCCGATCGTGCGGCTGCTCGATGCGAGCTTCGCCGAGCCGGGCGAAGCCGACAGCCAGACCGTAACGCGGCCGGAGGGCGACAATGCCGCGCGTTTTGCCAACAATCTGCTGCCGGTCGATTGGCAGCCCGCGGCCAGGACCTCGCCGGTGTTCAATTATCCCTATGACCGCTCGCGCGAATCGCTCGCCGTGCTGAGCCGCAACGACGACCCCGATCCGTGCCACGGCCACAAATTGCGCTACGCCAACCCGGCGAGCGGCGATTGGGCGATGCCGACGATCGGCACCTTCATCCAGCTGTTGCCGAAGGGTTTTGCGACGCGCCCCTATCGCTCGACCGACGGCACGGTCTTCGTCGCGGTCGAGGGCACCGGCGAGAGCCGGGTCGGCGACCAGGTGCTGCGCTGGCAGCCGCACGATATCTTCGTCGTGCCGAGCTGGGTGCCGGTCAGCCATCATGCCGGGGACGAGGCCGTGCTGTTCAGCTATTCCGACCGGCCGGTCCAGGAAAAGCTCGGCTTGTGGCGCGAGCAGCGCGGCAACGCCTGAGCCGCGCAATATGGCGCGGCCTGGCGGCTTTGGCTTTGGCAGCCGGGGTCGCCGGCGCGGCTGATGCCGCCTCGCCGCCGGCGGTCGAGGCGGCGCACGGCATGGTCGTTTCCGCCGAGCGCCGTGCCTCGGAAGTCGGCGTGCAGATTCTCGAAATGGGCGGCAATGCGATCGATGCGGCGGTCGCGGTCGGCTATGCGCTCGCGGTCGTCGATCCGTGCTGCGGCAATATCGGCGGCGGCGGGTTCATGACGATCCATCTCGCCGACGGCCGCGACCGTTTCATCAATTTCCGCGAGACCGCGCCGGCCGCGGCCACCGCCGGGATGTATCTCGACACCAACGGCAAGCCGATCCCCGGTCTCAGCCGCTACGGCTGGCGCGCCGCCGGCGTGCCGGGCACGGTGCTGGGACTCGACCGCGCCGCCCGGGAATACGGCAGGCTCGGCCGCGCCGCGTTGATGGCGCCGGCGATCGCGCTCGCCCGCGATGGTTATGTGCTGAATTCGGCCGAAGCCGCCATCATCGACGGCAAGGCCGGGCTTTTTGCCAAGGACCCGGCGGCGGCCGGGATCTTTCTGCGGCATGACGGCACGGCGTTGCAGCCGGGTGATCGTCTCGTGCAAAAGGACCTCGCGACGACCCTCGCAGCGGTCGCGAAGGAGGGTCCCGACGCCTTCTACAAGGGACCGGTCGCCGCCGCCGTCGAACAGGCGAGCCGGGCACATGGCGGCGTGCTGACGGCGCGCGATTTTGCCGATTATACCGTGACCGAAGGGCCGCCGCTTTCCTGCTCCTACCGCGGCTATGTGCTGCTCTCGGCGCCGCCGCCGAGTTCGGGCGGCGTCACGGTGTGCGAAATCCTCGATATCCTCGCAGGCTACGACATGACGGCGCTGGGCTTCCGCTCGGCGCGCTCGGTGCGGCTGATGGTCGAGGCGATGCGCCGCGCCTATCGCGACCGCAACACGGTTCTCGGCGATCCGGTCTTTGTGACCAACCCGGTCGACCGGCTGCTGTCCGGCGACTACGCCGCCTCGATCCGCGCCGCGATCGACGCCGAAAAGGCAATCCCGTCGCCGGCGCCAGCGGCCCCGCACGAAAAGGCCGAGACGACGCATTACTCGGTCGTCGACGGCTTCGGCAACGCGGTCGCCGTGACCTATACGATCAACGGCTATTTCGGCGCCGGCGTGATCGCGCCGGGCACCGGCTTTTTCCTGAACGACGAGATGGACGATTTCGCCGCGAAGCCCGGCACGCCGAACCTCTACGGCCTCGTCCAGGGCCAGGCCGATGCGATCGCGCCGGGCAAGCGGCCGCTCTCCTCGATGGCGCCGACACTGGTCGAAAAGGACGGCAAGGTGTTTCTCGTCCTCGGCAGCCCCGGCGGCTCGCGCATCATCACGACGGTGACCGAGACGATCATGAACATCCTCGATTACGGCATGATGCCGCAGGAGGCGGTCGACGCGCCGCGCCTCCATTTCCAGGGGCAGCCCGACACCGTGTTCTACGAGCGCTTCGACCTGTCCCCCGACACGATCGCGCTGCTCGCCGGCATGGGCTACAAGCTCGTCGAGCAAAAGCCGTGGGGCGCGACGGAGCTGATCGAGATCGCCAACGGAAGGCTGTACGGCGCCAGCGACAGCCGGCAACCCGCTGGCGCCGCGATCGGCTACTGACGGGGGCGCCCGCCATGCGGTTCTCGCCGCTGGTCGACCGGATTGCCGGCCGTGGGGCGGGCGCCTGGCATGTCGGCGCCGAGGCGGCATTGCTGCGCGAGGCGGGCCACGACGTGATCTCGCTGACCGTCGGCGACCCCGACCAGGCGGCGCCGGCACCGGTCATCGACGCGGCCATTGAGGCGCTGCGCCACCAGCGGACCGGCTATGCGCCGATCATCGGCTACCCGAAAGTGCGCGAGGCGATCGCGGCGCGCTTCGCGCGGCGCACCGGCCGGCCGTGTGAGGCCGACAACGTCGTCGTGACGCCAGGCGCCCAGGGCGGTCTCTACTGCGCGTTGCAGTGCCTCGCCGGACCCGGCGACGAGGTCATCGTGCCCGAGCCGGTCTATGCCACCTATGAGGCCGTGATCGGCGCGAGCGGCGCGCAGATGGTGACGGTGCCGTTGCAAGCCGCCCGAGGCTTTCATCCGGATCTCGACGACATCGCTCGCGCGGTGACGCCGCGCACCCGTGCCATCTGGATCAACAGCCCGCACAACCCGACCGGGGCGGTGTTCACGGCCGACGAGATCGCCGGCATCGCCGCGATCTGCCGCCGCCGCGATCTGTGGCTGGTTTCCGATGAAGTTTACGAAGACCTCGCCTTCGCCCGGCCGCATCTGAGCCCGTGGTCGTTGCCGGACATGGCCGAGCGCACGATCGTCGTCTCCAGCCTGTCGAAATCGCATGCGATGCCGGGGTTTCGCTTCGGCTGGATCATCGGGCCGCCGGCATTGTCGCGGCACCTGTTCAATCTGCTGCTGTGCATGACCTACGGCGCGCCGCCCTTCATCCAGGAGGGCGCGCTGGCCGCCCTTGCCGGCGACCTGCCCGAGGTCGCGGCGTTGCGCGAGGATTATCGCCGGCGCGCCGGCTTGTTCTCGCGCATTCTCGGCGATGCCCCGAATTGCCGGGCGACGCCGCCCGAAGGCGGCATGTTCGTGCTGCTCGATATCCGCGCGACCGGGCTCGGCGCGCAGGACTTCGCCCGCGCCCTGCTGCACCGCGAAAACGTCGCGGTGCTGCCCTGCGACGGGTTCGGGCCGAGCGCCGCCGGGCATCTGCGGATCTCGCTGACCGCCCCCGACCCGCGGCTCGAAGAGGCGGGACGGCGCATCGTCCGTTTCGCCCGCGAACTCGAAGAAAAGCGATGATCTCGGCAGCGCGTCCTCTTCCCCAGCTGCTCCCCGGGCGCCGCCGCCCGTGCCGCGGGTCGTGGTCCGGCCGCTTCGGTGCCCGGTTGTCAGCACATGCTCATCGGCCTCTGCTGCACGCGATGCAGGCCGATGTCACCGTGTCAGGCGGACGGACATGCCCGCGGCAGAGCGCCAGGCGACCGGTCGGCCGGTTGCGTCAACGCTTGAATAATGCCTCGGCGCCGCGGCGTTGTCCGAGTTTGGCGCTGATATCTGCTCGGACTCGGGCGATCTCGACTTCGAGTTCGGCGATGTAGGCTTCAAGCTCGGCGACACCCATGATGCTCAAATCCTTCGGCTGCGTCGGCTTGCGACGCGGTTCAAGCTCGAATTCGTCCATGCCTCCTCCGTCTCCCCGTGCCGGCTTTCCTCGATCGACCACGCCACTATATGATATTCGACCTTTTTGCGCCCCCAGGACGGGCTGTTTTCGCCTCCGGCGGCGCGGCCCGAGAATCAGGATTTCGTCATGCCTACTCCGCTGATGCCCAAGGCGACCGCCGTATGGCTGGTCGAGAATACCGCGCTCACTTTTGAACAGATTGCCGATTTTTGCGGCCTCCACCCGCTCGAGATCCAGGCCATCGCCGATGGCGAGGTGGCGAACCAGATGCAGGGCCTCGATCCCGTCGCGAACGGCCAGACCACTGCCGAGGAGATCGCGCGCTGCCAGGCCGATCCCGAAGCGCGGCTCGTGATCTCGCCGCAGGCGGTGGCGCCCCAGCTCTTCCGGCACAAGGGCCCGCGCTACACGCCGATCGCCAAGCGCCAGGACAAGCCGGATGCGATCGCCTTTCTGCTCAAGGGCCATCCCGAGCTGTCCGACGCCCAGATCTCGAAACTGATCGGCACGACTAAGCCGACGATCGCGGCGGTGCGCGATCGCACCCATTGGAACAGCCCCAACATCAAGCCGCGGCATCCGGTCGGGCTGGGTCTGTGTACGCTCGATGAGCTCGAGGACGCGCTGAGCCGCGCGCGCGCCAAACGCCCGGTCGGGAACGAGGCGCTCGGCAGCGAGGAGGCGGAGCCGCTGGAGACATAGGCAGACGGCGAAAAAGCCCGGATCGTCGTCATTCCGGGGCCCGGGCGCAGCGAGGGCACCCGGAACCCATGAACACTGTCCCGGAAAACAACTGGTTGGCTCGCGTTCATGGGTTCCGAACCCGGCCCTGCCGGGCCGTCCCGGAACGACAAACGGGTTTTTCCCCACCCCGTCAAGGCCGCGTCGGATATGCCGGCGCCATTGCCCCATCGGCGCGGCGATAATGCAAGTTGCTTGCATTATTCGCGGCGCCGGGCTAGAAGCCGCCGATGGCGCGAAAATCCCGCATCCCCGCCGCGGTGCTGGAGCTGATGGCGCAAGGTGCGCGCCACGCCTGGACGCTCGAAGAGCTGCAAGCCGATCTCGCCGCACACGGCACGGTGACCGATTTTTCTTCCGTCTTTCGCGCTGCCGGCAGGCTGACGGCCGCGGGCGCGGTGTGCAGGCTGCTGCTCGAGGATGGCCGGACGCGCTTTGAATTGGGCGGCGCGCATCATGACCACCTGCACTGCACGCATTGCGACGGGCTTATCCCCGTCCCGTGCGTGATCGGGCGTGAGGCTTGTGCCACGCTCGAAGCGCTGACCGGCGCCGCGGTGGCCGAGCACAGCGTGATCCTGACCGGCACCTGCCGCAGCTGCCGGGCGGCAGGCGGGCAGGGACAATGACGCAGGCGGGTGGGGCCATGCGCGGCCGAACCCGGCTTGGCGGCACGGCGTTGCGATGGCTGGGCAGGCTGATCCTGGCGTTATCGGGCGTGTCGGCCTCCGCTCAGGCCGGGACAATGCCGCCGATTGCCATTGTCGCCGCCGAAAATTTCTATGGAGATGTCGCCGCACAGCTTGGCGGCCCGCAGGTCGGAACGACCAGCATCCTCAGCAATCCGGATGCCGATCCGCACCTGTTCGAGGCCAGCCCGTCAGTGGCGCGCGCGCTGTCGGCGGCCCGCATCGTCGTCTACAACGGGGCCGATTACGATCCCTGGATGGCCAGGCTGCTCGGCGCGGCACGCTCCGCCGGTCGCCGGGTGATCGTCGTCGCCGATCTGATGCACACGAAACCGGGGAGCAACCCGCATCTCTGGTACGATCCGGCGGCGATGGCGCAGGCTGCCGAGGCGATCGCGGCGGCGCTGGCGGCGGCCGATCCGGCGCACCGAACCGAATACGAGCAAAGGCTGCAGTCGTTTCTGCTGTCGCTGCAGCCGTTGCACGCCAAAATCGCGGCGCTGCGGCGGCGCTATGCCGGTACCGCGATCACCGCGACCGAGCCGGTATTCGGCTATATGGCGGAAGCGCTCGGATTCGTGATGCGGAACCGGCGCTTCCAGCTGGCGGTTATGAACAATACCGAGCCGAGCGCGTCCGACATCGCGGCGTTCGAGACCGATCTGCGCCAGCACAGGGTCAAGGTCCTGATATATAACAGCCAGGCGACCGACCCGGCGGCGCAGCGGCTGCTGCGGATAGCCCGCGCCTCGAACGTCCCGGTGGTCGGCGTGAGCGAGACCGAACCCGCTGGACATACTTACCAGAGCTGGATGCTGGGCCAGCTCGACGCGCTCGACACTGCACTGTCGCCTGCCCGCCGATGAACGCGGTCGAGCTGACGAACGTGACGCTCGCCTATGGCGCGCGCATCGTCCTGGAGCACGTCTCGCTGGCGATCCGGGCCGCGGAGTTCGTCGGCGTGCTGGGCCCCAACGGCTGCGGCAAGACGACGCTGCTGCGGGCGATCCTGGGCACCGTCCCGGCGCGCTCCGGCACGATCCGCGTCCTCGGCGAGCCGGCTCGCCGCGGCAACCCCGCCATCGGCTACATGCCGCAGCGGCACAGCCCGATCGGCGCGGTTCGGCTGACCGGCGAGGACTTCCTGGCCGGGGCGGTGAACGGGCATCGCTGGGGACTGCCGTTTCTCGACGCCGCGGGGCGCGACGAGGTGCGCCGCGCGCTCGACCTCGTTGGCGCAGGCGCACTGGCGCGGCGGCCCCTCGGCGAAATCTCCGGCGGCGAACGGCAACGCCTGCTGCTGGCGCAGGCCCTGCTCGGCCGCCCGCGCCTCCTGCTGCTCGACGAGCCGCTGATCAGCCTCGATCTGCGCTACCAGCACGATGTCGTCATGCTGGTCCGCCGGCTTCAGCAGGAGCTCGGCATCGCCGTGCTGTTCAGCGCGCATGAGTTGAACCCGCTGCTCGCCGCCCTCGATCGGGTCCTCTATCTCGGCCGCGGCCAGGCGGAGCTCGGCAGCGTCGACGCGATCGTCACCGGGCCGGTTCTGTCGCGGCTCTACGGCGCGCCGATCGAGGTCGTACATCTCGGCAGCCGGATTTTCGTGCTGTCGGGCGACATCGACATCCAGCGCATCGAACACCGGCAGCATGCTGCACTATGACTTCATGCGCAGCGCCTTTGCCGCCGGCGGCATCATCGCCCTCGTCGCCGGTGTGGTCGGATATTTTCTGGTGCTGCGCGGCCAGGCATTCGCCGGACATGCGCTGTCGCATGTCGGCTTCGCCGGCGCCACCGCCGGTCTGCTGATCGGGCTGCCGCCGCTGGGAGGCCTGATCGCGCTGACGGTCGCTGCGGGCATCGCCATGGGATTTCTCGGCGAACGCATCGCCGGCCGCGACGTCGCCATCGGCATGGTGCTGACATTGGCGCTCGGCATCGGGCTGCTCTGCCTGCATTTCTTTACCGCCTATGCGAGCCAGGCCACCGCGCTGCTGTTCGGCAACATTCTCGGGGTCGACCGGGATACCCTCGTCACCCTGACCGGTCTGGCGGCGGTGAGCCTCGCCGCCATCGGCGCGATCGCCCGGCCGTTGCTGTTCGCCAGCCTGCAGCCCGAGCTGGCCGAGGCGCGCGGCGTCCCGGTGCGGCTGGTCTCGGTCCTGTTCCTCGCGATTGTCGGGCTGACCGTGGCGGGCTGCTCGCAGATCGTCGGGGTATTGCTGGTGTTCGCATTGATGGTCGCACCTGCTGCAGCCGCGCAACGGCTGACGATTCGGGTCGGCAGCGGGCTCGGCCTTTCGGCGCTGTTGGCGCTTGCCCAGGCCTGGGGCGGGATCGCGCTGGCTTATGAGACCGACTGGCCCAGCAGCTTTTGGATCACCGCGCTCGGCACGCTCACCTGGCTCGCCAGCCTTCTCGGCACGATCCGGCTGCCGTGGCGATCGGCGAAAGCGCACTGACGTTTGCGTTCACCCCCGGACCCGTTGGTCCGCGGCCGGCGGATGCCGCCGGCCCTCAATGAGCGTGGCCGGCGTGGCTCGGTGCCGCGACCGCAAAGCGGGCGACCTCGCCGGCATCGGCGGCGAGCGTATCGACGCCGGCAGGTTCGCCTTCGCCGCCGCCGGTCCAGCGGGCGCGGACATTGCCGGCTCGATCGAGCATCAGCTCGCTTTCGGCGGCCGCGTCCCCGAACAGTGCCAGGGTCGAGGCCACCTCGGCGGATACCGTGACGACGAGGGGCGGGGCCGGGGCGGCGCTGTGCGGAAGTTTTGCCGCCGGCCGCCCGATGTCGACCGCGACGACAGCGAGGCTCGCGGCGGCAAATCGCCGCTGCGCTGCCGCCAGTTGCGCCAGGCGCGCTGCCGGCGAAGGCGGCGTGAACAGCACCAGCAATACCGGCCCGTTTTTGAGCAGGGTGCCAAGGGTCCGCTGCCGGCCGTTCCGTTCAAAGGCGAAGTCCGGGACCGGAAAGGCTGCCTGCGTCATGACGACTTTCGGCCCGATCCCCCGCGCCAGCATGCCGGCGGCTCGGGCGCGGATGAAATTGATCATGTCCCAGCGATCGGCCGGGCTCAGGATGGCGGCGAAACCGGGCATGGCGCCATTGGCCTTGCCGTTGCTGACCCACCAGAAGAGGTCGCCCTGCCGATGCGCGAGCAGGTGCGGTGCCGTCAAATCGGCGGGGCGGACCGGCAGGCTCGCGGCGGCGGGGCCGTCGCCTGTGCCGTCGGCGCCGTGGCAGAGCGCGCAATTTTCGGCATAGAAACGCGCCCCATGCTCGATCGATGCGGCAGCGTAGGGTTCGGCCGGCGCGTAAAAGGTCGTCGGATAGGCAGGCTCGATCGCCGGCCGCAGGACCAGCCAGCCGCAGGCAAGGCAGAGGGCGAGACCGCACCACGCGGCCGACATCACGCGGTAGCGTCCGGCGGCGGCGGTGGCGACGGCGGCGATCGCGGAGATCGCGGCCAGCGCCGTGAGGATCGCCAGCATGATTTTTGACGCCCCGGTCAGCGCGGCCAGCTCGAGACGGAACGGCAGCGGCCAACCCGGTTCGGTGTGCAGACCCGGCGCCAGGATGCCGAGGACGGCGACGACGCACAGGACGCAGGCGCCGAGACCGGCCTCGACGAGCGCGTTGCGCCGCAAATGGCCGAGCGCGGCCTGGATCAGCGGCCGGCGTTCACCCGCAGGCGAAGCCGGCGCCAGGCGCGGCGTCATGCGCAGCAGATTGACCGCGGCAATCGTCACCATCGTCACGAATATCGCGATCTTGGCGAGCAGCAGCCGGCCGTATTCGGTGCCGATCAGTGCCGGGACGGTGCCGGCGAGAAACCAGGTGTTGACGAGCCCGGCCGCGAGCAGGACGGTGACGCTCACCGCGGCCAGCAGCGTAAACCGCACCACCGCGCGGCGGGCGAATGCCGTCGCGCCGGGATCGCCGCTCCGCCGCGCTTCCGCGAGCAGCAGCGCGAGCGGAACCAGCGAGCCGACCCAGGCGCCGGCGGCAAGCAGATGAAGGATGTCGGCGGCAAGGTGCAGCTCGCCCGGGCGCCCCGGCGTCGCGCCGCCATGCCCGGCCCAGGCAAGGGATGCGAGGATGCCGGCGGTGAGTGTCAACCCGGCCCAGCGCCACAGCCGCTCGCGCCAGCCTTGCGGCAGCAGCAGCAAGACCGCCACGAGCACGGCGACAACAAATCGCCAGACCCAGATTCGGCCGAACCGCGTGAGGGTCAGCACGGTGCCGACGACGCCTTGCGTCAGCGTGGCGGCGATCGGCTGACCGCTCATTCGCGCCGCAAGGAACAGCAGCCACGCACCGCCCGAGAGCAGCGCCAGCACGAGGCTCGCCCACGCGACCAGCGATAGCCGGCGGCGGAGCCCCGACGATATCTCGCGCCCTGCGACAAGGCACAGAAAGGCGAAAACTCCGGCCAGCGATATCGTCGAGGCGTAGTGAACCGCGCGCGCCGCGATCAGGAGGCTTTCCATCGCTTCCTCTGCTCCCGATTGCCTTGCGCTCTCAGCCCGGGACGCTCATCCGCCGCCCACCTCGAAGGTGAAGTGGCCCTGCGTCGTATGGGTGTCGACCGAAAGGACGTGCCAGGCGACGGTGTAGGTGCCGGGCGGCAACGATTTCAGCGATACGTGCAGCATGGTCGGGTTCTTGGGATCGACCTGGGCATCGCCTTTATCGACGCGGTTGCCGGATTTGTCGGTCACCGTTGCCGTGCTGAAAGCCGGTTCGAGCTGCTGCGTGAACCACATCGTCACGGCCGCGGGTGCGCTCGGCAGCGAGCTGCCGACCGCCGGGCTCGCGTGGTCGAGAAAAGCGTGCGCCTGCACGGTGGGAGCCCCGAGGGCGACGGCGATGGCAAGAACCGCCGCCGCCGCGATCATCCGCTGATTTACCATTGCGAGATCGGCCTCCCGATGCTGTTGGGGAAGAGATCGTCGAGATAGAAATGCAGCTGCACGATGCCGCCGATCCCGTGCCCCGACAGGCTGTTGGTCGGGATGATCATCTCCGCGCCGACCTGGAAATATTCCCCCGCCCAGATCACTCCGGGCTGCACGGTCCCGGTCGTCATGCCGGTCTGGCCCCGGTTCAGCGGCGTCGTCAGCGCGAATTCGACAAGCGGTATCAGACCATTGAAGGGCGACTGCAGCCCGATGTCCTTGACCTCGCTCTGCAGATAGGGAAGGCTGTATTCGATCGCAAAGCCGTAGTTGAAGTTGTCCGGATTGGGGACCCCGAAGCTTTCGGTCGCGGTCGGAAAATCGAAACCTATATTGCCGGTCAAGGCGAAGGGCCGCAGCCAGCGCAGCGAATCCGGCAGATCGCCAAAGCCTTTGCCAAAGTCGAAGGTCGGCGAGAAGTCGTAAAATTGGGTGCGCCGAGCGCCTGGATTCTTCCGGTATTTGCCCAGGTCACGTCGAGCCCGATCAGGGCCATGGCCTCATGCGGCGCGTCGATGAACAGTTGATATTGCGTTCCGGTGGTCAGGGCGCCAAACCCGGTTGCCGCCGGCATGCCGGGCGTCTTCAGGCGCTCCCATTGATCGGAAAGGGTGAAATCCCAGTCCGGGGTGATCTTCATCGACAGATCGCTGCCGATATCGAGCTCACGCGAGCCGTCGCTCTGGGTCGGGTTGAGGGTGACGGTCGGCAGCGAGCCCTCATCGGCGACAAACGGGTCGTCGGTCAGGATCGTGGCCGGGAAGAAGCGGTCTCCGGCAAAGCCGTGCGCCAGCACGGCAGGATCGGCGAACAGGAGGATGACAGCCGCAGGCACGGCCGCCCTCCGCAGGGAAGAATCCATATCGGTGCTCCCGGAATCGAACTCGTCAATCACCGCGGTCGCGCAAAGGCGGCCCGGCAGGCTCGATGGTTGCGCAGGCTCAGCCGAGCGGGGGAGCGCGGGAGCGATAGGCGGCGGCGGGAGCGCCGTCGGGTTCGTTGGCGATTGCGGCGAGAAGAGTCGGAGCCTCGATCCCGAGCGGGACCGAGAGCGCGGCGGCGGCAGCCGGGGCAAAGCCGCCGAAGCCCCCGAGCGCGCCGAGCGCACTGCACACGGCGCAGTCGGCATGATGATGGTCGTCGTCGCCGCGATCGCCGGATTTGCCGTCGGCTTCGTCGTGACCGGTGACGAGCGCGAAGAGACGCCATTCGCGACCGTGATCGGCGGCACCGGCAGCTTTGCGGTGCGCCGCGACCGCATCGGCCACATCGAACGCGACGTGTATCGGTACGAGCGCGTTGATGACGAGCGCGACGACGCCGAGCCAGGCAGCCCATGCAGTGCGGCGCAGCGTCCTCAGCCTCATCGAGACATGCCCCCCGGCAGCCCGCCCGTCACCATAAAGCGTCGCGGCTTCTCCGGCAACGAGGACGGCTCGGGGGTAGCATCGCAACCTCGCGGGTTGGCGCCGCTCATCAATGGATTCGGGCTAATTCCCGTAAGCCTGTCCCAGCACGATCTCGCCTGAGATGATTTGGCCGCCCAGATTCGCGTGGTTCAAATAGATATCGACGGCATTGGTTGTGATGCTGTTCGGCGTAAAGACGCATTTCGGGCTGCAGGAGATCAGTCCCACCTGAGTTTGCTGGTTCAAGGTGATCGTCACCGTGGGGCTCTGGAACAGAATCGTGTCTTTGGCTGCGTCGCCCGAAAACATAAGCTTTTGATTGGCCACCAATGTGCCGCTGACAATCATGCCGCCGAAGGTCGCGCTGCCGGTACCGGAGGCGTAGCGCGGAACGACTTTGGTGAAATCCGCCGTCGAGGTGATGCGTCGGGCCGACAGCGCCAGAAACGGTTGCGGCTGCGGCAGACCGGGGGACGCGGTGGGCGGCGGCGGATTGAGCATCAGCGCGAGGTTGATGCTTTTGATCAGGGTCTTGGCTTCGGACGACACCGAATCCACGCCGAAACCTTTAGAAGCCACATGCGATTCGAAATCGGCCGCGTTGATGAACATGCTCGGCGTCACAATGCTGCCGGCGACCAAGGGCACGATCTGGTGGACCGGTGCGGCGGCCACCGTCTCGTCATAGGCTGGCGGCGCACTGCCTTCGATCTGGGCGATCGGGCCGAAACTGACCGAATTGCCGTCCTGAGTGAATTGGGCGTAGATCCCATAGGCGGCGCTCGATGCGGCCGATGGCGGCCCCGCGAGCGCGAGACCGGCGAAGGACAAGCCGGCCGCGAGCAGCAATCCCGAAACGCCCCACCGCTTTGCAATGCCAGCCATTATCGCCTCCCTGACCGACATCCCGAGATTCGCAAGCCTGTGGCTGGGCGATCGAGGCCGGCTCGGGTATCGTAGCTTGTCCCGCAACGAAACTCGAGCGCGATTGGCGCGGCAGCGGGCGCGGATTGCCGGTGCGGCGGCGCCGAAACTCGCGACACCGGCCGGATTCCGTCAGATCTCGCCAGTGTTCGAGATCAGCCCCGTCGGCTCCGTCACGCCTAAGCCGGCGGCTTCCTGGCGTAGCCGGCCGCGGCCAGAACATTGGCCGACGCCGCCAAGCACTGCCGGGTCGTCGATCGTCGCCGGCGTGGCGTAGGCATCGCCGTCGGCGATCCGGCGCATCGTGCCGCGCAGGATCTTGCCCGAGCGGGTCTTCGGCAGGCCGGCGACGACGAGCGCCGTGCGGAAGCTCGCGACCGGGCCGATGCGGTCGCGCACCAGCTGGACGGCCTCGCGCTCGATCTCGGCATCGGGCCGCGCGACGCCGGCCTTGAGCACCAAGAGGCCGAGCGGGACCTGCCCTTTGAGCGCGTCGGCAACCCCGATCACGGCACATTCGGCGACATCGGGATGCGCCGCCAGCACCTCCTCGATGCCGCCGGTCGACAGCCGGTGCCCGGCGACGTTGATGATGTCGTCGGTGCGGGTCATGACGTGGATATAGCCGTCCGCGTCGATGAACCCGGCATCGGCGGTCTGATAGAAACCCGGAAAGGCGCTCATATAGGCGGCGACGAACTTGTCGTCGGCCTGCCACAGGGTCGGCAATGCGCCGGGCGGCAATGGCAGCTTGACCGCCAGCGCGCCGATCTCGCCCGGCATCAGCTCGCGCGCCCGACCCTCGGCTTCGGCGTCCAGCACGCGGACCTCCCACCCCGGCACGGCGCGCGTCGCCGAGCCGTGCTTGACCGGCAGCTTTTCGATGCCGAGGCAGTTGGCGGCGATCGGCCAGCCGGTTTCGGTCTGCCACCAATGGTCGATGACCGGGACCCGCAGCTGCTCCTCGGCCCAGGCGACGGTCGGCGGGTCGGCGCGCTCGCCGGCGAGGAACAGGGCGCGAAACCGACTGAGGTCGCGGATGCGGATCAGCCGCCCCTCGGGGTCCTCGCGCCGGATCGCGCGGAACGCCGTCGGCGCGGTGAAAAAGACCTGCACGCCGTGCTGCTCGATGACCCGCCAGAACGCCCCGGCATCGGGCGTGCCGACCGGCTTGCCCTCGTACATGAGCGTGGTGCAGCCGAGCAGCAGCGGCGCGTAGACGATATAGGAATGGCCGACCACCCAGCCGACATCCGAGGCGGTCCAGAACACGTCGTCGGGCGCGACGCCGTAGATCGAGCGCAGCGACCAGTGCAACGCCACGGCATGGCCGCCATTGTCGCGGACGACGCCCTTGGGAATGCCGGTCGTGCCCGAGGTGTAGAGGATGTACAGCGGATCGGTCGCCGCCACCGGGACGCAATCGGCCGGCCGGGCAGCGGCGGCGAGGTCGTCCCAGTCATGGTCGCGGCCGGGGAGGAGCTCGGCCCGGCACATCGGCCGCTGCAGGATCACGCAATGCTCGGGCTTCGACCGTGCCTCGGCGATCGCCGCGTCGAGCAGGGGCTTGTAGCGGACGATGCGGCTGGCCTCGATGCCGCAGGACGCCGACAGCACCACGCGCGGCCTGGCGTCGTCGATCCGGGTCGCCAGCTCGTGCGCGGCGAACCCGCCGAAGACGACCGAATGCACCGCGCCGATGCGGGCGCAGGCGAGCATCGCCATCGCCGCCTCGGGCACCATCGGCATGTAGATCAGCACGCGGTCGCCCGCGACGACCCCGAGCCCGGCGAGCATTCCGGCCAAGCGGGCGACTTCGTCGCGCATCTCGCGATAGGTGAATTGCCGGATCTGCCCGGTGACCGGGCTGTCCCAGATCAGCGCCAGGCGCTCGCCGCGTCCGCCTGCGACATGCCGGTCGAGCGCGTTCCAGCAGGTGTTGAGCCGCGCGCCGGCGAACCAGCGATAAAACGGCGGCCGTCCGGCATCGAGCACCCGGTCCCAGCGCCGCTCCCAATCGATCGCCTCGGCAGCTTCGGCCCAGAATTCCTCCGGCCGCTCGAGCGACCGGCGATAGGTCTCGGCATAACCCGTCATCATCGGCCTCCTCCCGTAGAATTTACTACGATACTCCAAGATCTGCCGCCCGCCGCCACTCACCCGCCCGCGGTGCGGGTCCCTTGCTCTCTCCGCTCGCGGGAAGAGGGCTGGGGCGAGCGGCTCTTTCAGGTTACGATCCTTGTCGGGAGGATATCGACATGACGCCCATCGACACCAATCCCTACGAAACCGGGCTCGACAAAAACCCGGCCAATTTCATGCCGCTGTCGCCGATCGGCTTCCTGGCGCGCAGCGCGGCGGTCTATCCGGACCGGCTCGCGGTCGCCTATGGCGAGCGGCGATACAGCTGGCGCCAGGCGCTCGAACGCTGCCGCCGGCTGGCCGGAGCGCTGGCGGCGCGCGGGGTGGGGCGGGGCGATACCGTGGCGCTGCTGGCGCCGAACATTCCCGAGGCGTTCGAGGCGCATTTCGGCGTGCCGATGGCGGGGGCGGTGCTGAACGCGCTCAACATCCGCCTCGATCCGGAGACGATCGCCTTCATCCTGCGCCACGGCGAGGCCAAGGTGCTGATCGCCGACAGCGAATTCGCGCCGGCGATCGAAGCGGCGCTGGCCCGGCTCGACCGGAAGCCCGTCGTCATCGACATCGTCGACGGGGCGGGGCCGGCCGGCGCGCGGCTCGGCGAGATCGAATACGAGGCCTTTCTCGCCGAGGGCGACCCGGCCTTCCCGGAAGTCATGCCCGAGGACGAATGGGAGGCGATCGCCCTCAATTATACCTCGGGCACCACCGGCAACCCGAAGGGCGTCGTCTATCACCACCGCGGCGCCTATCTGAACGCGCTCGGCAACATCCTCGTCTGGGGCATGCGGCAGCATCCGGTCTATCTGTGGACCCTGCCGATGTTCCACTGCAACGGCTGGTGCTTTCCGTGGACGATCACCGCGCTCGCCGGGACGCATGTCTGCCTGCGCCGGGTCGAGGCCGCGGCGATCTATGAGACGATCGCGCGCGAGGGCGTCACCCATCTCTGCGGCGCTCCGGTAGTGATGAACATGCTGCTGAATGCCGGGCCGGAGGCAAAGCGCGCCTTCGAGCGGCGGATCGAGATGATGACGGCCGGGGCGCCGCCGCCCGCCGCGGTGATCGAGGGGATGGAGGGGGCGGGCTTTCACATCACCCATGTCTACGGCCTGACCGAGGTCTATGGCCCGGCCACGGTGTGCGCCTGGCACGACGAATGGGATGCGTCGCCGGCCGAGGAGCGCGCCCGCCTCAAGGCGCGGCAGGGGGTCAACTATCCGGTGCTCGACGGGCTGATGGTGGCCGACCCGGCGAGCCTCGCGCCGGTGCCGCAGGACGGCGTGACGATGGGCGAGGTCTTCATGCGCGGCAATATCGTCATGAAAGGCTACCTGAAAAACCCGCAAGCGACCGAGGAGGCCTTTGCCGGCGGCTGGTTCCATACCGGCGATCTCGGGGTCGTGCATGCCGACGGCTATATCGAGCTGAAGGACCGTTCCAAGGACATCATCATCTCGGGCGGCGAAAACATCTCGACGATCGAGGTCGAGGATGTGCTCTACCGGCACCCTGGCGTGCTCGAAGCGGCGGTGGTCGCGCGCCCCGACCCGATGTGGGGCGAAACCCCGTGCGCCTTCGTCACCCTCAAACCCGAAGCGGCGGCGACGGCCGAGGAGATCATCGCGTTTTGCCGCGACCACCTCGCCCGCTTCAAGGTGCCGCGCCATGTGGTCTTCGCGCCGCTGCCCAAGACCTCGACCGGAAAGATCCAGAAATTCGTGCTGCGCGAGCGCGCCAAGGCGACTGCGTGAGGCCGCTGTACGTTCAACCCCGCGGCACGCGGAGGTGTGTTTCAAGCCGCGGAGAGGGTCAGGTTTCGAGGCCGATGGCGCGGCGGAAGCGCGTTTTCAGATAAACGCCGTCGCGGGGCGGCAATACCCGCGGCGGCTCGTCGGCGCGGATCGCGACCCGGGCGAACAAGGTCGTCGCCGATTTTTGGATGCGGCCGGCGAAGTCGCGCAACCCGGTCTCGTCCGTGATGTCGAAGATTTCCTTGATGCCGCAGGCGGCGGCGACCTCGGTCAGCACGACCGCCGTCGCAGTGTGGCTCGCCTGCATGCCGGTCTCGCCATAGTGGCCGTTGTCGAAGACCGCGATCGAGAGGTTTGGCGGGCGCTGCACGCCGATCGTGGCGAGACCGCCCAGCCCCATCAGCATCTCGCCGTCGCCGGTGACGACGAGAACGCGGCGCTCGGGCTGGGCGAGCGCCAGGCCGAGCCCGACCAGCGAGGCAGCCCCCATCGCCCCCCACAGATAAAAGTTGCGCTCGTGATCACCGACCGAGGCGGCATCCCAGCTGGTCGAGCCGAGCCCGGTCACCACCAGCAGCTCGCCGCGCTCTTCGAGCAGGGCGCGGATCGCGGCGCGGCGGTCGAGGCGGCGATCGTTCGATATCATTTCACCTGCCACCTGAGGTCTTCGATCCGTGAGTCAGTAAATTTCGGCATAGTGGGCGCACAGATCGGCGGGGGAGAGTTCGGCGACTTTCTCGGCCTCGACCCGCTTGAAGCGCAGATAGGCGTCGAGATGTGTCGGGCCGAACCATTGTCCGACGGTCGGGCTGGCGGCGAGCAGATCGAGTGCGGCGCCGAGCGAATGGGGCAGCGACGGGGGCGAGCCGGCCAATTCCGGCAACGGCAGCGCGCGGCGAATGCCGTCGGCTCCGGCGAAGATCACCGCTCCCAATGCCAGGTAAGGGCTGGCCGCGGCGTCGCAGGCGCGGAACTCGAGATTGAACTGGCGGGCGGTTTCGCTCGCGGTGGCGGCGGCGAAGACCGGGCAGACGCGCAGGCAGGCGCCGCGATCCTGGCGCACCAGATCGATCGCGGTCGGCGCCCAGGCATTGGGCACGAGGCGCAGATAGGAAACCGGCGAAGGTGCGGTCACCGCGCAGATCGCCGGCAGATGATGCAGGATGCCGGCGGCGAAATGCCGGGCCGCCGGGCTCAGATCCAGCGGCTCGCCGGCCCTATAGGTGGCCGGCCGGCCGGCCCCGTCCCACAGGCTCATATGGATGTGCACGCCGCTGCCGACATTGTCCGGCGCGGGCTTCGGCGAAAAGCCCGCGCGGTGGCCGAGGCGGTGCGCGGTGGCGCGCGCCATCTCGCGGGTGATCACCGCATGGTCGGCGGCGGTCAAGGCGGGCTGCGGCGCCACCGTCACCTCGAATTGGCGCGGCCCGTATTCGGCAAGGAACGTATCAGGGACCGGGCCGGCGGCGCGCAGCGCGGCGATGAAGGTCTCGCCGAAGAAATCCTGGCGGCGGAACGCACCGAGCGCGTAGGCGTCGCCGGGGCGGTCATCCGTGCCGGTATAGACGAATTCCTGCTCGAAGGCGGCGATGACGCGCAGTCCCGCCGCCGCTTCCAGCTCGGCGGCGGCGCGCCGCAGGAAATCGCGCGGGCAGCATTCCCACGCCTTGCCGTCGGTGGTGCAGATGTCGCCGAGGAAGAAATGCTCGACCGCCGAGCCGTCGGCGAAATCGACCCGCACTTCGGCCGCCGGGTCGGGGACGATCATCAGATCGCCGGCGGTGCCGAACGGCGTGTCCCAGATCGGCCCGGCCGGCGACATCATCAGATTGCTGCCGGTCCAGCCGACGCCCTTGTTGAGGCGGCCGGGCAGCTCGCGCGCCGGAAAGCCCTTGCCCCGCACATGCCCCGAGATGTCGCAGGTGGCGACGAAAACCAGCTCCTCGCGGATCATCGCTCCCTCTTCTTCATCGGGCTGCTGCCTCTCCCCCGCCCTCGGCCGGGAGAGGGGAAATAGAAGGCGCCTGCCTGCATGTCGATTCCCCTGCGCCTCGGGGAGAGTTCGGCTAGGATCGCAGAATTCCGACTGTTCGACCATGGGGGAGAGTCATGCCGGTCGCCGAGGTCCGTGGTGTCGACATCCATTACGAGGTGCTGGGCGATCGCGGCCCTTGGGTGGCATTGCAGCCGGGCGGGCGGCGCGGGCTCGCCGGGGTCGAATCGCTCGGGCGGAAGATCGCCGAGGCCGGCAACCGGGTGCTGATCTACGACCGGCGCAATTGCGGCGCCTCCGGCATCTCGTTCGACGGCGGCAATTCCGAGAACGAAGTCTGGGCCGAGGATCTGCGCGATCTGCTGGCGCGGCTCGATGCATTGCCGGCCTTTATCGGCGGCAGCTCGTCGGGCTGCCGGCTGGCCCTGGTGCTGGCGTTGCGCCACCCCGCCGCGGTGCGCGGGCTGCTGCTGTGGCGGGTCACCGGCGGCCCCTATGCGGCCAGGCAGCTGGTGCAGAACTATTACGGCCAGTTCATCGAGCTGGCGCAGGCGGGCGGCATGGACGCGATCTGCCGCAGCGAGCATTTCAGCGAGGTGATCAGGGCCAATCCGGCCAACCGCACCCGGCTGGCGGAAATGGACACCAAGGATTTCATCGCGGTCATGGAGCGCTGGCGCCGCGGCTTCAACCAGGGCGCCGATCATCCGGTGATCGGCTTGAGCCCGGCCGAGCTGCAGTCGATGACGATGCCGGCCTGCATCGTCGCGGGCAACGATCGCGTCCATCTGCGTTCGGCCGCCCAAATCGCGCACCGATTGATGCCGAACAGCGAATACTACGAGGTGCTGGCCGACGACCGTCCCGACCTCGATATCGCCCTCGCGGATTGGGAGGCCAAGGAAGGCCTGCTGGCCGCGATCTTCATCGATTTCCTGCGCCGGGTGCGGCGCCGCGGCTGAGGGCGGCCTGGGCATTTCAGGCATGCTGGCAATATTGACCAAGCCGCTCGAGCTGCGCACCTCACCGACTGTGACATTGCGCAGCGCGGCATGACATCCCTTCAGGCGGTTCTGCTGGCGGCCTTCCAGGGCGTCACCGAGCTTTTTCCGGTCAGCAGCCTCGGCCATGCGGTGATCTTACCGGCGTTGCTGGGCTGGCATATCGACCAGAATTCGCCGCGATTTCTGCCGTTTCTCGTCGTCTTGCATGTCGGTACCGCTGCCGCGCTCCTGGTCTATTTCTGGCGCGATTGGTGGAGCCTGCTGGTGGCGCTGTCCGGGCGCGGCGCGGCGGTCACGGAGCGGCGCCATCTGGTCGTGCTGCTCGTGCTCGGCACATTGCCGGCGGTGGTGCTGGGCTTCGTCTTCGAGAAATGGCTGCGCCACCTGTTCGGGTCGCCGATTGCCGCGGCCTTTTTTCTGATCGTCAATGGCGTCGTGCTGTTTGTCGGCGAGCGGCTGCGGCGGCGGGCCGATGCCGCGGGCGACAGGCGGCGACTGGCGCGGGCGAGCTGGCGCGATGCGATCGTCGTCGGCCTGTTCCAGGCGACCGCATTCTTCCCGGGCATTTCGCGATCCGGCGCGACGATCGTCGGCGGCCTGCTCGTCGGCTTGCGGCACGAGGATGCCGCGCGGTTCTCGTTTCTGCTGGCGACGCCGATTATTCTCGGTGCGGCCGTCCTCGAAATTCCCAAGCTGCACCATATGCCGGCCGGTGCCGGCGCCGCCGGGCTGAGCGGCGGCGTGCTGTGGATCGCCGGGGCGGTCGCCGGGGTGACGGCCTATGCCAGCACCGCCTTTCTGATGCGGTATTTCCGTACCCACGAGGAACGCCCGGCGCTCGACCCGTTTGCCTATTACTGCTGGCTGGCCGGCGCACTGGCACTGATTTATCTGAAGATCGGGTGAACCGGCGATCGAGCCGGTGCTGCGCCTGCCGCAATGACGGTCGAGGCCGGCCGGGGACGCCGAGCGGGGGGCGGCAGCCCGATGACAGCTTCGCCGCCGCCTGTTAAAAACCGGCAACCGATCCCGCGTCAGTGGAGGCGAAAGATGGCGACGAAGCCCTACATCATTGCCCTCGAGGAGCACTATCTCGATGCCGAGGTAAAACGGCATTTCACCGGGATCGACGTGCAGCACAACCCGCGGGTCGTGCAGCGGCTCGACGATGTCGGCGAATTGCGGCTGAAGGAGATGGACGAGGCCGGCATCGATCTGCAGGTATTGTCGCACGCCAATCCCGGCCTGCAGAAGATGGACGGCGAAACCGCGGTGCGGCTGGCGCGCGGCGCCAATGACCGGCTCCATGAGACCGTGCGGGCGCATCCCGACCGGTTCGCCGCCTTTGCCGCGATCCCGACCCCCGATCCGAAGGCGGCGGCCGACGAGCTCGAACGCACCGTCACCCGGCTCGGCTTCAAGGGCGCCCTGGTCAACGGGCTGACCAATGGAGTGTTTCTCGACGACAAGCGGTTCTGGCCGATTTTCGAGCGGGCTGCCGCACTCGACGTGCCGCTCTACATGCACCCGGCGATCCCGCATCCCGCGGTCGTCGAGGCCTATTACCAGGATTATGCCGAGCAATACCCGTCATTGCTGCGCGCGGCCTGGGGCTTCACCGTCGAGACCGCGACCCAGGGTGTCAGATTGGTGCTGAGCGGCGTGTTCGACGCCTATCCCAATCTCAAGATCATCATCGGGCATTTGGGCGAAGGCCTGCCGTTTTATCTGTGGCGCATCAGCATGGGGCTCGATCGCGACGGCAAGGGCCGCAAAAGCTTTCGCGACACGTTCTGCGAGCATTTCTACATCACCACCAGCGGCTTCTTTTCCGACCCGGCCTTGTTGTGCTGCGTGATGGAGCTGGGGATCGACCGCATCATGTTTTCGGTCGACTACCCGTTCGTCGACAACCCGCCCGGGACGAAGTGGCTCGAAACCCTGCCGCTCTGCGCCGAGGACCAGGTCAAGCTGTTAAGCGGCAATGCCAGGCGGCTGTTGAAGCTGTAGCGGCGCGATGGAGATCACGCGTCGTCCGTCTCGGTCTCATGCAATGCCTGGCCGAGGCTGAGACGGCGGGCGACCATCGCGGTCTGGAGCTGCGCCCGCTCGGTCGGCGAATGGGCGGCGAGATAGCGGGCGACCGCGATCAGGATGTGGCGCCCTTCGTCGCCGCCCCATTCGCGGTATTGCCTTACGCCGGCTTCGAGCATCTGGTAGGTGTGAAAGTCGGCGTCCTCGCGCAGCACGGCGCGCGCCAGGGTGACGATCAGCTCGTCGGCCGGATGAGCGAGGGTCAGATAGCGGGCGACGATGCGGCCGGCCTCGCGCACCGAGCCTTGGCGGTCGAGCGCCGCGAGAAAGGCGTCGCGCAGCGCGAGTCCGTCGGCAGGGAGGTCGTCGAGCCGGTCGCCCGGCTCGCCCGGCAGCCGCGCCGGCGGCACGTTCAGGAAACGGATCAGATAGAGCCGCATCGCGCCGTGGTAGACGCCGCGCAGCAGCTCGGGGCTGTCGAGCTCGGCCGGCCGGTCGGCCGCGGCGCGGGCGAGCAGCCGGTGCAGCGCATTGCAATAGGTGAAGGCGTGGTGCGCCGCCTCCCAGTCCGAATGCTCGTTGGCGGTCCCGAAGCGGGCGACCCGCAATGCCGCCGCATAGGCGAGCGCGCGGCCGAGATCGGCCGCAGCGGCGCCGGCGCGGATGGCTGCCGCCAGTGCTGCAATAATCTCGGCAGGATCATCGGCCAACAGCCGGCGGGCGAATTCGGCATGGCATTTCCACTGCCCGCGCCGGTCGCGGCCGGCGGCCAGCAATGCCGGCAATTCGGCGAAGGCGGCCTCGCAGAGGACGATCAGGTCGAGCGGGTGGCGCCACGCATTCGCCTCCTCGCCGCCGCGCGCCGCGACGAGCCCGGCGATCACGGTCGGCAACAGCTCGGGCGCGTGACGCCAGCCGACGACGTCGAGACATTCGAATGATTTGTTGATGAAATCGAGCGTATGGCCGCCATCGGCGAAAGTCCGGTCGGTGACCGCAGTCAGCAGCAATGCCGCCAGCTCCGCCGGCGACGCGCCGCCGGCAATTGCGGTGAGCAGTGTGCGCTCGGCGCCGTCGCGGTGGCGCACCTGCGTCCAATGCCGCAGCCAGCGGCCGAGCTGCGGCATTGGCCGCATGCCGCCGGCCGCCAGCGGCTGACGGTCGCGCCGCGCCGTCGCGCCGTCGCAGTCGCGCGCGACGCGTCTGAGGCCATGAAAGAGCGCGAGATAGGTCTCTTCCGGCGGCAGCGACGGAATGAGGTTGGCGAGGGCGGTGAGGATGGTCAGGCCGACATCCCAGCCGTCGCGGTGATGGGCGCCGAACAGCACGGTGTCCCGCACCAGCGCGCGATAGTCGACGCGGTCGCCGGCGAGACCCAGCACTGCCTTGGCCAGGACGAGCCCGATGTCGTGCTGCAGGCCTTCGTGCAGCCGGTTGCGCCAATGCTCGCCGCCATCGGCGTAGCGCGTCTGCCGGCCGACCCAGACACTGCCGTCGTCGCGCAATTCGGCAGTGGCAGTCGGGACATCGTCGGCCCACAAATCGAAGGTGCCGCCGCTTTCGAGGTCGAAGCGGGCGTGATGCCAATGGCAGGTCAGGACGCCGTCCTCGACCGACCCGCGATGCAGCGGGAAGCCGAGATGCGGACACCGGTTGTCGAGCGCAAAGACGCGGCCGCGATCGTGCACGACGAGCAGCGGGCAGGAGCCGCCGTGGACCACCATCGTCCCCTTGGCCTTCAGCTCCGCCAACGTCCCGACGCGGATCAAACCGTCGCCGTCAGTTTCCAGCCCTCGTTTTCGGCCAGCTTCGGACATCGGCGGCTCGCTCTCTGCCGGCGCGGGGCTCCCCGATACGTGTCAGCCGATCATTGCCGGCTGCGGCGTTTCTCCGCGCTGGGCCGCATGCGGCAGGTGCCAGCGGTCGCCGCGCATCTCCAGCCGGCCGGCGCGGCGGTGCCGCTGCAAGGCAATGCCCAGGTGGTTCGGCCGGACCGTTATCCCGAGTTCGCGCGAGAGATACGCCAAGATCCCAACTGCGGTGGTGCCTTCGGGATGCGCCTCTACGGCCTTCATCGCGGCGTCGCTGAGCGACAGGCCGGGTGCCGGACGTGCTGTCCGGGCACGGCGTTCGGCGGGTGCAGCAGGTGCGCGTCCGGCGGGGCGCCCGCGTCGGCGCCGTTCGGCCGTGTCGATCGTGACGAAGCGCGACAGGACGCGCTCAGCGATTTCCAGCTCGCTGAGCTGCTCCCCCAGCTTTGCCCGCTCTGCATCGAGCCGTGCCAGCCGCTCGGCAATCCGCTGCTTTTCCTGCGCGATCTCGTCCAACGTGGCCATCTTTTATCTCCCTTCGCTGCTCCCCCATACCGCACTGCGGCGGCATTCTCGAATAAATGGAGAATGCTGCCGTCGAAAAAAGGCCGATCCCCCGAAATTATTACCGTTTTATGGCCGAATAACGCGGGCGCCGCAGTGCCGTGCTCCCCGTGCTTAATCGCCGGTCCGCACCGCGATGGTTAATCGCCCGTCGTCACGGTCACCGCTGTCGCGTCACTCGGTTACGGCTTGCAGTGCGAGGCGATTGTCGACGCACGCCGAATGGAGGGGCGGCCGGTCAATGAACCCACCCGACACCAGACTGCGGCGCAGCCGGTCGAAACCATCCTCGGGAAGAACCGGATCGCGTCCCCAGACCCCTTCGGTCTGGTATCGCGCGAGCGCGCGGGCCAGCGCGCCGCGATCGAGCGCCGGGAAGAACGGCGCGATGGCGGCGGCGATCTCCGGCGCAGCGGCAGCGTGGATCCATCGCTGGGTTCGATAGATCGCACGGACCATGCGCAGCAGGGGCTCGGGGTCGCGCAGCAGCCGGCTGCGGGTCGTGACGAAGGCGGTGTAGGTGGTGCGGCCGCGCGTGCTGGCGGCGTACCAGAGATGGCCGGCACCCGATACCAGCGCGTCATCGACCGCCGGCTCGAAGAATTGCGCTGCATCGATGTGGCCGCCGCGCAAGGCTGCGAGGTTGTCCGCCATGGTGCGGTCGGCTATGCGATCGAGCCGCTCCGGATCGAGCCCGGCCTGGCGCAGGTCCTCTTGCAGGCAGAGCCACGGCGTCGGCACCTCGCTGACCGTCGCGAAGCGCAGATGAGCCAGATCGGCGAGGCGGAAATCCGGGTTCGGGTAGCGGCCGACGATCGAGAACGGGTCGCGGCAGACAATCTCGGCAAAACAGACGAGCGGGGAGGCCGGATCGTCGTCATGATGCTTCATGACGCGCATCGGCCCGGCCCAGATCGCCTCGACGGCGCCGTCGATCAGCGCCTGCTCGGCCTTGCCCGTTCCGGGCGATGGCGACAGCTCGACCTCCAGCCCTTCGGCGGCATAAGCCCCGATTGCATGCGCCGCATAGAACGGCGCATACAATACGAAGCGGTAATTTTCATAGAGCCGCAGCCGCATTGCGGTCAGACCTCCGGCACCAGCCGATGCAGGCAGATCCACTCGTCTCCTCATACCGGCGCAGCCGGTATGAGGAGACGGATCGGGCCGGTCAGCTCAGATCACGCCGTCGCGGCGCAACCCCTCGACCTCGCCGTCGCCGATGCCGAGCCAGTTGTGCAATACCTCGGCGCTGTCGCCGCCGAGCGCCGGCGATGGTTTCAGCCGCACCGTCTTGCCGTCGATCCGCACCGGCCAGGTCGCCATCTTGTAGTCGCCCTGGCGGTGGTGCACGACCTGCATCAGGCCGCGCTCCTCAAAGCTCGGCTCGTTCTGCAATTCCATCGTGTCGAACACCGCACCCGACGGCACGCCCACGGCGATCAGCTTCTCCATTGCCTCGCGCTTGTCGTGCTGGCGGGTCCATTCGCCGATGATCGCGTCGAGCTCCTTTTCGTTCTTGACGCGGAGATCGCCGGTGGCGAAACGCGGGTCCTCGATCAATTCCTCGCGCCCGATCAGCTTCATCAGCCGCGACCAGTGCTCGGGATTGGCCCGGCTGGTGGTCAGATAGACATAGTCGTTGGAACCGCCGCCTTTGGCCGGGTACAGCCCCGACGGCGCGTTGTTGCCGCCGCCCGATTTGGCGCCGTTGCGGGGCGCCGCCTTGCCGGTGCGCTGCATCGTGCAAAAGCAGGTGCGCATGTAGTGGACCATCGCGTCCTGCATCGCCAGTTGCAGCCGCCTGCCCTGGCCGGTGCGGTTGCGCTCGTGCAGGGCGCCGAGGATCGTCGCCGCCATCAGCATGCCGGTGCCGGTGTCGCCAAAGCTCAAGCCCGGCTTGACCGGCGGCCGGTCGCGCTCGCCGGTGACGCTGATCGGGCCGCCGGCGGCTTGTGCTATCATGTCGAAGGCGAGCCCCTTCTCATGCGGGCTGCCGCTGCCGAACCCCTTGATCTGGCAATAGATGATCCTGGGATTGATTTTCTTGACCGATTCGTAATCGAGCCCCAGGCGCTCGATCGTGCCGGGCGCCATGTTCTCGACCGTGACATCGGCCTTCTTCAGCATTTCCTTGACGATGTCGAGCCCCTTCGGCGA
The DNA here is from genome assembly GCA_963814865.1 of uncultured Alphaproteobacteria bacterium. Classification (GTDB taxonomy): domain Bacteria; phylum Pseudomonadota; class Alphaproteobacteria; order ATCC43930; family CGMCC-115725; genus AP-15. Next base: position 1,407,752 of record CAWFEN010000014.1, read on the forward strand.
TTTGAGGTTGATCGTCAGCGACTTCTTGTTGACGTTGAACTGGTGGAAGTACCACGGGTCGTCATCGGGCTTGCCGGGGCGCAGCCGTCGGCCGGGATCGCCGCGGCCCGGGTTCTCGATCTTGACCACCTCGGCGCCGAACCAGGCCAAGACCTCGGTCGAGGTCGTGCCGGCCTCGAACTGGGTGAAATCGACCACCCTGACGCCCTGCAGAAAATTGAAGTCCTGGATGTTGTCGCTCATCGCCATTCCTCCCACTGGGTGCCGATACTCACTCACAGCCTGCGCCATCCCGCGCCCCACCGCAACGCCTTCCGCTGCCCTCACGCCAAGGCGGAGCGGTCACTCGGCTATGAAAGTTTGTACGGCGGATGCAATCTGCCTTCTTGGCGTGCGCCCCGCAGTTGATGATGAAGATCGAGCGTTCGCGCCGCCTTGCTCATGAAACGGTCGCGCACCGGCAATAGTCCAGAAGGCGGATTGCCTCCGCCCGCGCTTCTTTACGGGTGAAGTTTGCTCGACCGCCGTTCGATGAGACGTCATCCCGTCGGCGTTGTGAGTTCGTTCCAATTGTCGGTGACGAACTGCGCAAACCGCAGGAGGCTCGCCAAAGCTTCGTGAGCTTCTATCTCCGATATTGTCGAGTTGAGACCATGGGCGGCATCGTCACGCCAATATGCCAGGGCGGAGCACACCGTGGCGGCAGAGATTCCATGCCGCCTCATAGAAAACCGGCGACAGCTCTCTCGCTCGCTGGCCGTTATAAGGGCGTGTGGGATGCTCGCTGCTGCGCTCGACCTCTAGTGGTACTAACCTGACAAATGACTCCCATGCTTCCCGACCGTCGCCCCAATCTTCCGAGACAAAACACGCAGGCGGGGGGTCCGGGGCAAGCGCTCGGCGCCTGCCGCCCCCTGGTCAAGCCAGGGGCAGGCTCTGGGTTCCCGCTTTCGCGGGAATGACGAGAAGGAAAGCAGACGGGTGCCATAGTCACGCGTATCGCGAGGGGTGCGAAGATAATCGATTATGAAAGCAGTAGCATCGTCTGCATGCATCGCCCGACCCGTAATCATAACGGTTTACGGCCTCGGGGGATGCGCCCGCACGAATTCTTCGTTGATTTCGGCGCCCCAGCCGGGGCCGGTCGGCAATAAGAGGTCGCCGTTCTCGATGACCGGCGGGATGGTGACGATGTCGTCCTTCCAGGTCACGTCGTCGATGTCGATTTCCATGACTTTGAAGTTCGGCACGACGGCGCACATATGGGCGCTGATCAATGAGCCCAGATGGCCGTTGAAATTATGCGGCGCGACATTGACCTCGTAGGCGTCGGCCATGGCCGCGATCTTCAGCGATTCGAGGATGCCGTTCCAGGCCACGTCGATGATCGCGTAATCGACCGACTGGTTCTCGAAATACGGGCGGAACTGGCGCCTGCCGTACAGTGATTCGCAGGACGAGATCGGCGTGCGCGCGGAGCGGCGGATCAAGGCCAGGCCGGCCGGGTCGTAGAGGTCGATCTCGAGCCACACGAGGTCGAGCGGCTCCAATGCCCGGGCCAGCTTGATGTAGCCGTCGATCTTGTAATTGAAGTTGGTGTCGAGATGGAGCCCGACATCATGGCCGGCACCGCGGCGGAACGCCTCGAGCTGCGCCACTGCGGCGTCGACGATATGGCGATCGACATTGAGCTCGGGGAAGCCCGGCGGGTTGCCGGTGCCGGGGCCGTACATGTACGCCTTGTCGCGGTCGAAGCGGATCAAATTGGTCTTGAGCCCCTTGAAGCCCTTGCGCCTGACCTCCTCGCCCAGCGCCACGATGTCGTCCAATGAGCGCACCGGGTCGACCCCGGCCCATTCCCGGATCCGATCGGCATGGCGGGCGCGATAGGTGCCGCAATGCGACCAGTAGAGTTGCAATCGGTCGCGCACCGGCCCGCCCAGCATCTCGTAGACCGGCACGCCCAATGCCTTGGCCTTGATGTCGACGAGCGCATTCTCGATTGCGGCGATCGCCATCTGGTTGACACCGCCGGCGGCCTGCCGGGTCGCGGCGTAGAGATGGGCGCTGTGGCGCTCGACCGGCCGTGGGTCCTGTCCGATCAGGAAGCGCTCGGCGAGCTTTAAGATGACCCCGGTCAGCCCTTGCGCGCCATAGCCCTCCATATATTCCGACCAGCCGACGATGCCCTCGTCGGTGGTGATCTTCAGAAATGAATTGACCCGCCAGCCGGCGTCGCAATGCAAATCCTCGACCTTGACGATCTTCATCGGCCATCTCCTCGCTGACGTGATCCACATTACCAGACAGCCGGCGATCATCCCAGCCTGTGGGATTTGCCCGCTGCCCGGAAGCCGGGCTGCTGCGCCGGCTAGCGGGAGCTGCCCGTTCCAGGCACAGCCCGATGCTGCTACCGGAACATGCGGCCTTCGGGCGGCAGGCCGAGCAGGATCTGGCCGACGGTCTCGAAATGGACCGGGCGGCCCTGGCCCTGCTGGCTGCCGGCATGCATGTCGCGCAGCCGGCGCTCGAACGGGTTGATGTTGAAGACCGCGGTGGCGCCGGCGGCGCTGTAGACGGCGGCGACCACGTCGCGCGACTGCTGGATCGCCCAGGTCGCGGCGAGCCGCAGCCTGGCGTGCTGCTCGGGCAGGAAATCGCCGGTGCGCTCGGCCGCGTCCCACATCTCGGCGAGGGTCGCGTGGATAAAGGCACGGCACGAGCGCAGTCGCGCCTCGCATTGCGCCACCTGCGACTGGATCACATTGTTCTCGCGCAACGGGTTGCGGGCGCCGCGTGCAATCTTGTCGCGCGCCAGCACGATGAAGGCGTCCAATGCCCCGCGGGCGATGCCGAGCGAGACGTTCGAAAACCCCATCGCATAGATCATGCCGCTGGTGAATTTGTAGAGCAGGCCGGGCTCGCGCCGCTCGGCCTGGTTGTCGCGCGAGCAGGTGTATTTCTGCGGCACGAACAAATCCTCGACCGCGTAGCTGTCGCTGCCGGTGCCGCGCAGACCGATGACCTGCCAGTTGTCGATGATCCGCGCGCTCGTTTTCGGGAACAGCACGGTGCGCACAAAGGGCCGGCCGTTCGGGTTCAGCCGTGGCGTGCCGTCGGGCTCGAAGATCGGGACGTGCGCGCCGAGCCAGGTCGCGTGCCGGCTGCCGGTCGCGAAGCCCCAGCGCCCGGTGACCCGGATGCCGCCTTCGACGGCGACGGCGCGCCCGGCTCCCGGCAATTCCGGCCCCCACGCCAGGATGCCGCGCCGGGGTCCGAAGATCTCGCTCGCCACCGCCGGGTCGAGATAGGGGGCGGTCATCGAGCAGCCCGAATTCTGCCCGAGCGACCATGCGGTGCTGGGCTCGGCCTTGCCGAGCTCCTCGAGGACCTGGACATAGGTCAGCGGGTGCAGCTCGGCGCCGCCCAGCGAGCGCGGCTGCAGCAGGCGGAAAAAGCCGCCGTCGATCAATGCCTCGACCACCCGTTCGGGCAGCTGGCGGTGCTCCTCGATCTCGTCCGCGGCGGCGGTCAGCAGCGGCGCGAGATCGCGCGCGCGCTGCACGTAATCGATGCCGCGCGTCTCGGCCGGGCGCAGATCAAGTGGGGTCGACGACATCATTTTCTCCCGTTCCCGCCGGCGCTTCCTCGCTCCCGGCGCTGCCGGCACCGAGGATACAACGCGCATGGCCGGTGCTGCGACGATTTCCGCGCAGCCCAGCACCGCCTGCGGCGCGAGCGGGCGGGCGCGACCGCCGGGGGGCGCTCAGCCGGGAGCCGTGAGCGGGCGCCACCAGCGCCGGGTCAGCAGCAAGGCGAGAAGCCCCTCGCCGCCGCTCGCCACGCATGCCCACGGCGCCCCGATCAGGCCGGCGAGCAGCCCGACATGAACAAAGCCCGCCATGCCGATGCCGATGCACACCGACAGCACGCCATAGACGCGGCTGCGCATCTCGGGCGGCGCCGCGAGGTAGACGAGGGTCGCCTGCATGATGCTGAAGCCGGAATTGGCCAGTCCCGTCAGCAGCAGCGCCGAGCCGGCGAAGAGCGGACGGGGCGCCAGCGCGAAGACCGGCACCAGGAGCAGATAGATCACGACCCCGCCGAGATAGACGCGGGAGAACAGCGGCTGCCTGACCAGCAGCGCGATCGCGACGGCGCCGCAAAACGCGCCGACCCCGGCCATGCTGGTGAGCACGCCGACCCCGGCGGCGCCGAGATGCAGGCTGTCATGGCCGATCACCGGGACCATGCTGGAGGCCGGCCAGGCGAACATGTTGTAGATCACGGTGACCGTCAACACCGCGATCAGGCGACGGTCGCGGCGCACCAGCACCAACCCCGCGATCATGCGCTCGATCACGCTCTCCGAACTCGACGGCATGGTATTGTTGCGATGGCGGACATGCACCGCCGCCGCGACCGCGGCGAGGTAGCACAGGACGCTGACGCTGAAGACGCCGCCGATGCCGAATTTCGCGAGCAGCAAGCCGCCGACCGCGGGGCCCAGCACGCTGCTCGCATTGTTGGCGCCGACATCGATCGACATCGCCGCGCTCATCCGCGCGGACCCGACCACCTCGCCGATCATCGTGCGCCGCACCGGGTTGTCGGTGGTCCAGCCGATGCCGTTCAAGAAACTTGCGACGGCGAGATGCCAGACGGCCAGCTCACCGGTCCAGGCAAGGAGCGCCAGGGTCAGCGAGGTCAGCAGCATCGACAGCACGACGAGGATCAGCGACGTGCGCCGCTCGAGCCGCTCCGCCAGGGCGCCGATCACCGCGCCGAACAGCGCCATCGGCAGCATCCGCAGCATGGTCAGCGAGGCGACGACGAACGGCGAGCCGGTGCGCTGATAGGCGAACACCGCGACCGCCAGCATCTCGAGCCAGCGCACCGCAAAGACCACCAGGCCGACGAGCCACAGCCGCCAGAAATCGGGTTCGTCGAAGAGCGACGCGTGCGGCGCGCGCCGGGCGGGGGCAAGTGCGAGCAACTTGCGTCGCACGACGTCGATTCCCGGCATTTTCCCGCCCTCGATCTTTTGCGTTATCTTATCGGGGCGAGCGTATCCCTTCTTGCCACGGCCACTCCAACCCTGCCGCGCCGGCGGGCGATCTCCTGTCAGGCAGAGCGAAGGATGACGGGGCCGGCCGCGAATCGATCCGGCCCACGCGCCGCATGGCGGCGGACCGGAAGCTGGGCGGTTCGCCGCCGAAAATTGTCGCCGGTTCAGGCGGCCGTCGTTACCGCCGGCATCGGGCAGGTGATGCCGGTGCCGCCGAGGCCGCAATAGCCGTGCGGGTTCTTGGCCAGGTATTGCTGGTGGTAATCCTCGGCGAAGTAGAAAGGCGGGGCGTCGGCGATCTCGGTCGTGATGGTGCCCCAGCCGGCGGCGTCGAGCCGTTTTTGGTAGGCTTCGCGCGACGCTTCGGCCGTCTGGCGCTGCGGCGGCGAGAAGGTATAGACGGCGGAGCGGTATTGGGTCCCGACATCGTTGCCCTGGCGCATGCCCTGGGTCGGATCGTGGCTTTCCCAAAACAGCTTCAGCAGCGCTTCATAGCTCGTGAGTTTCGGGTCGTAGACGACGAGCACCGCTTCGGTATGCCCGGTGCGGCCGCTGCAGACTTCCTCGTAGGTCGGGTTGGGGGTGGAGCCGCCGGCATAGCCGACGGCGGTGACCCAGACCCCCGGGGCCTGCCAAAACACCCGCTCGGCTCCCCAGAAGCAGCCGAGCGCAAAGACCGCCTGCTCCAGGCCGTCGGGATAGGGTGCCGCGAGCCGATGGCGGTTGACGAAGTGCTGCTCGGGGACGGGCATCGCTGCGGCCCGCCCCGGCAGACAATCTTCGGGGCTCGGAACGACCAGCCGGCCACCTGTAAACGGCCACATTTCGTAACCCTCCTCTGCAATCCGACAGCGTTGCCGAACATTTCTGGATATAGGAAATCGGCCGGCCCGCGCCAACCGTGGTCAGGCGCTCGCGGGAGCTCGCTGCCCTGTACCGTACCGGAACGCCCTATGGCTTATGACCCCGTCGCCAAGACGCTGCACTGGCTTGTCGTTACGCTGCTCGTCCTGCAGTTTCCCCTCGCCTGGACGATGCCGCACATTCCCGGTGGGCAGATGCCGGAGAGCCTGGTCCGTCTCCACCTCTCTCTCGGGATCACGATCCTCGCGATCATGCTCCTTCGCCTGGCCTGGCGTCTGACCCATCCCGCGCCGCCGCTGCCCGATGGTGTTCCGTCGTGGCAGCAATTTGCGTCGCGGGTTGTCCACTCTGCGCTCTACGCGCTGCTGATCGCGACGCCGTTGGCCGGCTGGGTCTGGGCCTCGGCGCGGGGCTGGCCCATCATCGTGTTCGGGGTCGTCCACTTGCCTCGGCTCGTCGCCGCGGGATCGCCGCTGCGGCCGCTCGCGGCCGCAGCGCACCAATATTTGGCGTGGGCCGTCTTGATGCTGGTCGGGCTGCATGTGCTCGCCGCTTTGTATCATCATTTCGTGCTGCACGATGATGTTGTCGGACGCATGCTGCCGAGGTAAAATCGCAAGGCGAGCCAAGGCCGAAGGGGACGGTAACCTATGGCTTCACTCAGTTGCCCGGAACCGGTTGGCGAAATCAGCCATCCACCAATTCGCACCCGGACGACGCGACGTTCTGCGCTGGCGGCCGTCGCCGCCCTGATGGCGGTGGGATCGGGCACGGCCGCGACGGCCGCCGCCGCGCCGGATGCGGTCGCCTTCATGAACCAGCTGTTGAACGGTGCGATTGCGATCCTCAACGACAAGACTTCGCCGGCCGGACGGCAGGCGAAGTTCCGCGAATTTTTCCAGGCGGATTTCGACGGTCCCGGCATCGCCCGCTTTGTCCTCGGCCGTTATTGGCGCAGCGCGAGCCGGGACGAGCAGCAGGAATTCCTGAAGCTGTTCGAGGAGTACGTCGTCCTGGTCTACAGCGCCAGGCTGTCCGATTTCAGCGGCGAACGCTTCAAGGTCCGCGGCAGCCGGGTCGACCAGGGCGCGGTCATCGTCTCGACCGACATCCTCAGCCCTGGCGCGGCGGCGCCGCTCAAGGTCGATTGGCGGCTCGTCAGCGATGACGGCGCCTTCAAGATCAGCGACGTCATCGTCGAGGGGGTCAGCATGATGGTGACCGAGCGCTCGGAGTTCGCGTCGGTCATTCAGCGCCACGGCGGTCAGGTGAGCGGGCTACTGAGCCTGATGCGGGAAAAGGCCGCGAGCGCCGCGCAATAGCCTGGGCGGGGGCATTCAGCGTCACGGCGCAAGAGCAGGGATACCCGGGGTGGATGCTGCCTAAGATCGATCTCGAAAGCATCGGCCGAACCGGTTGGAGAAATCTGGCGGAGGAGTTTCGGATGTTACGCAGATTCGTGTTTGTCGCCGCTTTTGCCGTGGCCATGTTCGTCGCGGCGGCGGGTTCCGGGACCGCCCAGGCGAATTGGCACGGCGGCGGGTGGCACGGCGGCGGGTGGCACGGCGGCGGGTGGCACGGCGGCGGGTGGGGTTGGCACGGTGGCTGGGGCTGGGGCTGGCACGGTGGCTGTTGTGCCTGGCGCGCGGGCTGGGGACCTGGCTGGGGCTGGCGCGGCGGTTGGTGGGGCCCGGGGTGGACCGCGGCTCCCGTCTATGGCTGGCGCGCCGGCTGGGTCTGGGTTCCCCGCCGAGGCTGGGTCTGGCGATAGCTCGGCTTCGCGATGCTCGGGCTGAAATTCGGAAGATTTCTCAAACCAAGGCCGAATCTGCCCGTGACCGCTGCAATGGTTGTCGCCTTCTTCGATGCCATGTCTTGACAGAAGCGGCGATACCACGCGGGATCGGAATACATCCGTAGAGGACGTAGGGTGTCATATCGTGAGATTTTGACGAAGCCCACGGTAAGCGCTATGCCACAAAAGCGCGCCGCGAGCTTCCGGATCATTGGGGTCGGCGTGGTTCTGGCTGCTTTGCTCGGAGGGTGTGTTGTCGCTCCCCCTGCTCCGCCGCCTCGGCCGGGACCTGGGTGGTGCTATTACCATCCTTATCGGTGCTGACCGGCTTCGGATATGCTTATTTCGTAATACTTGAGCGCGCATTCCCGGCAGGCGCGGGCCTGCTCTGCTGTAATATAGAGCTCAACCGCGCGGAGCGAGGCGGGCGCGCGGATGGGCGGCGTCGTAGACGGCGAGGAGGCGCTCGGTCTCGACGCTGGTATAGCGCTGCGTCGTCGACAGGCTGGCATGGCCGAGCAGCTCCTGGATCGCCCGCAGATCGCCGCCGGCACCCAGCAGATGGGTCGCAAAGCTGTGCCGCAGCGCATGCGGCGTCGCCGTCTGCGGCAGGCCGAGAAAGCCCCGCACCGCCGTCATCCGGCGTTGCACCAGGCGCGGGCTCAGCGGCCCGCCGCGGGCGCCGACAAAAAGCGGGCCGTCGGCCGCGAGTGTACGGGGGCAGGCCGCGAGATAGCCGGCGACGGCCGCGCGCACCGCCGGCAGGACCGGCAGCATGCGGTCCTTGCCGCCCTTGCCGGTGATCGTCAGCGTCTCGCCGAGCGGCGCCTGTGCCCGGCTGAGGCCGAGCGCTTCCGACAGCCGCAGGCCGCAGCCATAGAGCAATGTCAGCACCGCCGTATCGCGCTTGTGCTGCCAATTGCCGGGTGCCGGGTCGCCGCCCGCGGGACCGCCAGGCGCGGCGACGGCGCCGATCGCGTCGTCGATCGAGAGCGGCTTCGGCACGCCCGGCGGCAGCTTCGGCGAGCGCAATGCCGCCAGCGCCGTTGTCGAGGCGAGCCCGCGCCGCTGCAGGAACCGCACGAAACCGCGCAGCACCGACATTCCCCGCGCGAGCGAGCTGCGCTCGAGGTCGTCATGCGCACGGCGGGCGAGGTAGGCGCGAAAATCGGCGGGGCGCAGCCCATCGATCGCCGCCAGGCTGGGCAACCCGCCCAGATGCTCGGTCAGAAAATCGAGGAAGAAAGCGAGGTCGCGCCCATAGGCGGCGACGGTATGGGCCGACGCGCGGCGCTCGCCGGCGAGCCATCCGGCCCACAGCCCGATCGCCGCGCGCAGATCCTCGGCGGCCGAGAACCGTGCCAGCGGCACCGGCTCCGGCAGTGCCGGAAAGTTCGGCTGTCCCGAAATCAACGACCGCGTTCGAGCCACTGGCCGATGGTGATTTCGAGGGCACGGGCAAGGAAGCTCAGGAGCTCGGTCCCGAGACCCGGACAAAAAGCGTCGGGCTTGCGCGTGCCGAGGCACATCAGCCCGGTCGGCGCCGAACGGCTGAACGAGAGGCGCACCAGCGCCTGCGAGCGGACAAGGCCGGCAGCGGCGCCGAACAAGGCCGGGTCGCCGTGAATGTCGGCCGTCAGCATCAGGTTGCGGTCGGGGCCGAGCAGCGCATCGACCATCCCCGATTTCAGCAAATGGATGCCGTGCACCGGCAGGCGCGTCGTTCGCGCCGTCGCGCTCTCGACCCCGACCGTCACGACGTCGACATCGATCAGCACCGCGAGGTCGGTCGTAACGATCTGCAGCAGGTGCTCGAAGCTTTGGGCGCGCAGCATCGCCAGCACCGCCTTGTGCACGCGGCATTGGCTCGCCAGGTTGCCGCGGCTCGTCGCGATCAGGCGCTTCTGTTCGTCCTCGAGCCGGGCCGCGTCGTGGCGCAGGCGTTCCAGCATGAAATGCTGGAAATCGAGCACGCCGTCGCCGGACCGGCGGCTCGGCGCCCGCAGCAGCCGCAGTGCGTCAGGATGCCGGTCGAGAAAATCGGGATGACCGCGCAGATAGGCGATGACCTCGCGGGCACCGAATTCGCTCGGCAGTGCCGGCGCCGGACCGCCACTGCGAACCGGTTTCGGCTGGTCTTGCGGACGGTCGGCCATGGCTCCCTCAACGCCGCGCGGCCGTGCCGAAGCACGGATCGGAGCGAAAGGCGTGGGCGGCGCGGTGCGCGATCATACGAAAATCACCTGAAACCAACCTCGGAGCGGCGCGGCGCGGCGGCCGAAGGGTGCTTGCCGCACGCTGTTTCCGGAGCGAGTTTAGCCGATGCCCGATCGCCATGCCAGTTCTGCCGCCACCGGGTCTGCCGCCACCGGGTCTGCCGCCACCGGGTCTGCCGCCACCGGGTCTGACGCCACCGGGGCGGACCGGGAAAAGATCGAGCCTGCCGCAGCCCGGCGGATCCGGGTGCTGCTGCCGCTGCCGCTGCCGGCGGCGCTCGATTATTCGGTGGGCGAGGGAGTGGCGGCGCCGGAGCCCGGCAGCTTCGTGCGGGTGCCGCTCGGGCCGCGCCGGCTCGTCGGCGTGGTATGGGACGGAATCGGCGACGCGCTGCCGGCCGAGCGGGTGAAGCCCGTTCTCGAAATCCTGCCGGCCCCGGCGATGCGGCCCGACCTGCGCCGCTTTGTCGACCGCGTCGCCGCCTACACGATGGCGCCGCCGGGCGCGGTGCTGCGCATGGCGATGAGCGTCCCCGAGGCATTGCAGCCGCCCAGGCTGCGGCGGGTCTGCGCCGCCTCTCCGGCCGGGCTGGCGACGCTCGCCGATGCACGGCCTGGAAAGCCGCCGACACCTGCCGCGCGGCGGGTGCTGGAGGTATTGCGCGCGGGGCCGCCGCGGCCGCTCGGCGAACTCGCACGGCTGGCCGGCTGCGGCCCCGGCGTCGTGCGCGGCCTGATCGTCCGCGGCCTCGTCGAGGAGCGCCGCGTCCCGGCCATATCGCCCGATCCGCCGCCGGCGGAACGGCGCCCGTCGGCTCTCGAACTGTCGCCCGACCAGGCCGTTGCCGCGCGCCGGCTTGTCGGCCGGGTCGAGACGGGAGGGTTCGGCGTGACCCTGCTCGACGGCGTCACCGGCTCGGGCAAGACCGAAACCTATTTCGCCGCGATCGCCGCGGCGCTCGCCGCCGGGAGGCAGGCGCTGGTTCTGCTGCCCGAGATTGCGCTCGGCGCCCAATGGCTGGCGCGGTTCCGCGACCGCTTCGGGGTGCTTCCGCCGGCATGGCATTCAGAAATCGCCGCGGGCACGCGTCGCGACACCTGGCGCGCCGTCGCCGCCGGCTCGGCGCGGGTCGTCGTCGGTGCCCGCTCGGCGCTGTTTTTGCCCTTTTCCGAACTCGGGCTGATCGTCGTCGACGAGGAGCACGACCCGTCCTACAAGCAGGAGGACGGCGTCTGCTACCAGGCGCGCGACATGGCGGTGCTGCGCGCCTCGCTGGCCGGCATCCCGATCGTGCTGGTCTCGGCCACGCCGTCGCTCGAAACCGTGGTCAACGTCGCGCGCGGCCGCTATCAGCGCGTCGCGCTGCCGCGCCGGCTGGCGGCAGCCGAGCTGCCGGCGGTAAGGCTCGTCGATCTGCGCCGCGAGCCGGCCGAGCGCGGGCGTTTCCTGTCGCCGCCGCTGGTCGCCGAACTCGCCGCGACCTTCGCGGCGGGCGAGCAGGCGCTGTTGTTTCTGAACCGCCGCGGCTACGCGCCCCTGACCCTGTGCCGCGCCTGCGGCCATCGCTTTCAGTGCCCGAGCTGCACCGCCTGGCTGGTCGAGCATCGCTTCACCGGCCGGCTGTTGTGCCATCATTGCGGCCACGCTGAGCCGGTGCCGCCGCTCTGCCCGGAATGCCTGACCGCCGGCGCCCTGGTCCCGTGCGGACCGGGTGTCGAACGGGTGTTCGAGGAGGTGACGGCGCGCTTCCCATCGGCCCGGGCGGCGCTGATGGTCAGCGATCTGCTGCCCGGCCCGCGCGCCGCCGCCGAACTCGCCCAGGCGATGACCGAGCGGCGCTACGATGTGCTGATCGGCACCCAGATCGTCTCCAAAGGGCATCACTTTCCGATGCTGACCCTGGTCGGCGTCGTCGATGCCGATCTCGGGCTTGCGGGCGGCGATCTGCGTGCGGCCGAGCGCACCTATCAGCTGCTGCACCAGGTCGGCGGCCGCGCCGGGCGCGCCGAACGCAAGGGACGGGTGCTGATCCAGACCTATATGCCCGACCAGCCGGTCATGCAGGCGCTGGCATCCGGCGACCGCGACCGCTTTCTCGAGGCCGAAGCCGCGGCACGGCGCGGCGCCGGGCTGCCGCCCTTCGGCCGGCTGGCGGCGCTGATCGTCAGCGCCGACGATGCCGAAGCGGTCGATTTCGCCGCCCGTGCGCTGTCCCGTGCGGCGCCGCAAATGCCCGGGATCCTGGTGCTGGGGCCGGCCCCGGCGCCGCTCGCGGTATTGCGCGGGCGCCACCGCCGCCGGTTTCTCCTCAAGGCGGAGCGCGAGGTCAACCGGCAGGCGGTGTTGCGCGAATGGCTCGCGCGGGTGCGCCTGGGCGGCTCGGCGCGGCTCCAGGTCGATATCGATCCCTACAGCTTTCTGTAGCGCGAACCGGCGCGGCGGCGCGGTTCCGTCAACGAACGCCGGTGGTTGCGCGGGGGGCGGGCCTGTGTTAGGGAGGTGCCCCGGCGTTGGTGCCCCCGGCGTTGGTGCCCGGCGGCGGTGCTCTGCCGCGATCGGAAAACAACAAGGAAATGCCGCTCTGGGCTTTCCGCCGTTGCGGCGATCGAGGACTGCTGTAGAGTGGCTGGAGAAACGACAGGCGTTTCCGCCTTGGCCGAACGCTACGCGGCGGCGTTGTTCGACATCGCCGACGAGCGCCGCGCGCTCGACGAGGTCGCGTCCGACCTGCGCCAGTTGCGGGCGATGATGGCGGCGAGCGCCGATCTGATGCGCCTGGTACGCAGCCCGATCCTGTCGCGCCAAGAGCAGGGCAAGGCGATCTCGACCCTGGCCGAACGCGCCGGGATGTCGATGCTGGTGCGCGATTTCCTTGCCGTCGTCGCGCGTAACCGGCGCCTCTTTGCCGTACCGGCAATGATCGAGGCGTATCTCGCGCAGCTTGCGGCGCGGCGCGGCGAAGTCACCGCCGAGGTCACCACCGCGCAGCCGCTGAGCCAAGCCCAGCTCGGGGCGCTCGGCGAGCAGCTGCGCCGTGCCATCGGCCGCCGGGTCTCGGTCGATGTCCGGGTCGATCCGGGGCTGCTCGGCGGCATGATCGTCAAGGTCGGCTCGCGGATGGTCGACGGCTCGGTCGAAAGCCGGCTGCGGCGGCTGCAGCTGGCGATGAAGAATATTGGCTGAAGGGGTTTTCATGGAGATTCGTGCGGCGGAGATTTCGGCGATCCTGAAGCAGCAGATCGCCAATTTCGGCAACGAGGCGGATGTCGCCGAAGTCGGCCAGGTGCTGTCGGTCGGCGACGGCATCGCCCGCGTCTACGGCCTCGACAAGGTCCAGGCCGGCGAGATGGTCGAGTTCCCGAATGGCGTGCGCGGCATGGCGCTCAACCTCGAAAGCGACAATGTCGGCGTCGTCATCTTCGGCGAGGACAGCGGCATCGGCGAGGGCGACATCGTCAAGCGCACCGGCGCCATCGTCGACGTGCCGGTCGGGCGCGGGCTGCTGGGCCGCGTCGTCGACGCGCTCGGCAACCCGATCGACGGCAAGGGCCCGCTCGTCGACGTGACCCGCACCCGCGTCGAGGTCAAGGCGCCGGGCATCATCCCGCGGCGCTCGGTGCACGAGCCGGTGCAGACCGGGCTCAAGGCGATCGACGCGCTGGTGCCGATCGGCCGCGGCCAGCGCGAGCTGATCATCGGCGACCGCCAGACCGGCAAGACCGCGGTCGCCATCGACACCATCCTCAACCAGAAGCCGATCAACGCCGGCACCGACGAAACGGCCAAGCTCTACTGCATCTACGTCGCGATCGGCCAGAAGCGCTCGACCGTCGCCCAGATCGTCAAGACGTTGCAGGATTACGGCGCGCTCGACTACTCGATCGTCGTCGCCGCGACCGCCTCGGAGCCGGCGCCGCTGCAATTCCTCGCGCCCTATGCGGGCTGCGCGATGGGCGAATATCTTCCGCGACAACGGCATGCATGCGCTGATCGTCTACGACGATCTGTCGAAGCAGGCAGTGGCCTATCGCCAGATGTCGCTGCTGCTGCGCCGGCCGCCCGGTCGCGAGGCCTATCCGGGCGACGTGTTTTATCTGCATTCGCGGCTGCTCGAACGCGCGGCCAAGATGAACGACGAGCACGGCGCCGGCTCGCTGACCGCGCTGCCGGTCATCGAAACCCAGGCGGGCGACGTGTCGGCCTATATTCCGACCAACGTCATCTCGATCACCGACGGCCAGATCTTTCTCGAGACCGAGCTGTTCTATCGCGGCATCCGGCCGGCGATCAATGTCGGGCTCTCGGTCAGCCGCGTCGGCTCGGCGGCGCAGATCAAGGCGATGAAGCAGGTCGCCGGCCGCATCAAGCTCGAACTCGCCCAGTACCGCGAGATGGCCGCCTTCTCGCAATTCGCCTCCGATCTCGATGCGGCGACGCAGCGCCTGCTCGCCCGCGGCGCGCGGCTGACCGAGCTGTTGAAGCAGCCGCAATTCGCGCCGATGCCGGTCGAGGAGCAGGTGGTCGTCGATCTTCGCCGGCACCCGCGGCTATCTCGACAAGATCGAGGTGTCGGCGGTCGGCCGCGTTCGAGGCCTCGATGCTCGGCGAGCTGCAGCGCGCAAGCGCCGGACCTGCTCGCGGCGATCCGCGACCGAAGCGCGAGATCTCGCCCGCGGTCGAGAAGGCGCTCGGCGAGTTCCTCGACGGATTTCGTCAAGACCTTCGCGTGACCGAGCCCGCCTCATGCCGAGCCTCAAGGACCTGCGGGTTCGCATCCGCAGCGTCCGCTCGACCCAGAAGATCACCGTCGGCGATGAAGATGGTCGCGGCCTCGCGGTTGCGCCGCGCGCAGGAGCAGGCGGAGGCGGCGCGGCCCTATGCGCAGCGGATGGAGCGGATGCTGGCCTCGCTCGCCGGCCGCATGCTGGCGATGCCGGGGGCGCCGCCGCTGCTCGCCGGCACCGGCCGGGACGACACCCATCTGCTGGTCGTCGCGACCTCGGACCGCGGCCTCGCCGGCGGCTTCAACGCCTCGATCCTGCGCGAGACGCGCCGCACGCATCCGCGAGCTCGACCGGGCCGGCAAGACGGTGAAGATCCTGACGATCGGGCGCAAGGGCCGCGACGGGCTGCGCCGCGATTACGGGCGGCTGATCCATCGACAGCCTGACCGAGATCGGCCGCCGCCGGCTCTCCTTCGACGAGGCGCGCGACATTGCCGAGCGCATCCTCGTTCTCTATCGAAGCGGGCGAGTTCGACGTCTGCACGATCGTCTACAACCGCTTCCGCTCGGCGATCACCCAGATCGTGACCGCGCAGCAGCTGATCCCGTTCTCGCCGCCGGCCGCGGGCGTGGTCGAGGCGACCGCCGGTGCGGCCCGAGGCGTCTACGAGTTCGAGCCCTCGGAGGAGGAAATCCTCGGCGAGCTGCTGCCGCGCAATCTCGCGGTGCAGATCTACACCGCGTTGCTCGAAAACGCGGCGAGCGAGCAGGGCGCGCGGATGACGGCGATGGACAACGCCACCCGCAACGCCGGCGAGATGATCGACCGGCTCACCCTCAACTATAACCGCACGCGTCAGGCCGCCATCACCAAGGAGCTGATCGAGATCATCTCCGGCGCCGAGGCGCTGTGAGCTCCATTCGAGGAATTTGCTGACATGGCCAGGAACAGCATCGGCACCATCACCCAGATCATCGGCGCCGTCGTCGACGTGCAGTTCGACGGCGAGCTGCCGGCGATCCTCAACGCGCTGCAGGTCGACCATGCGGCCGCAAGCGCTGGTCCTCGAAGTGGCGCAGCATCTCGGCGAAAACACCGTGCGCACGATCGCGATGGACACGACCGACGGGCTCGTGCGCGGCGACCGAGGTGATCGACACCGGCGCGCCGATCATGCATGCCGGTGGGCCCCGAGACGTTGGGCCGCATCCTCAACGTCGATCGGCGAGCCGGTCGACGAGCGCGGCCCGGTCACTGCACCAACCGCCGGTCGCCGATCCACCGGCCGGCGCCCGAATTCATCGACCAATCGACCGAGGCCGAGATCCTCGATCACCGGCATCAAGGTCGTCGATCTGCTGGCGCCCTATGCGCAAGCGGCGGCAAGGTCGGGTTGTTCGGCGGCGCCGGCGTCGGCAAGACCGTGATCATCATGGAGCTGATCAACAACATCGCCAAGGCGCATGGCGGCTACTCGGTCTTCGCCGGCGTCGGCGAGCGCACGCGCGAGGGCAACGACCTCTATCACGAGATGATGGAATCGAGGGTCATCACCGCCGACGGGCCGGGCTCCAAGGCGGCGCTCGTCTACGGCCAGATGAACGAGCCGCCGGGGGCGCGCGCGCGCGTCGGGCTGTCGGGCCTGACCGTCGCCGAATATTTCCGCGACGAGGAAGGCCAGGACGTGCTGTTCTTCGTCGACAACATCTTCCGCTTCACGCAGGCGGGCTCCGAAGTGTCGGCGCTGCTCGGCCGCATCCCGTCGGCGGTCGGCTATCAGCCGACGCTCGCGACCGACATGGGCGCCCTGCAGGAGCGCATCACCACGACCAAGAAAGGCTCGATCACCTCGGTGCAGGCGATCTATGTGCCGGCCGACGATCTGACCGACCCGGCGCCCGCCACCTCGTTCGCCCATCTCGACGCGACGACCGTGCTGTCGCGCCAGATCGCCGAGCTCGGGATCTATCCGGCGGTCGATCCGCTCGAACTCGACCTCGCGCATGCTCGACCCGCGCGTCGTCGGCGACGAGCACTACCAGGTGGCGCGCGACGTGCAGCGCGTGCTTGCAGACCTACAAGTCGCTGCAGGACATCATCGCCATCCTCGGCATGGACGAGCTTTCCGAAGAGGACAGGCTGACCGTCGCGCGCGCGCGCAAGATCCAGCGCTTCCTGTCGCAGCCGTTCCACGTCGCCGAGGTGTTCACCGGCACGCCCGGCGTGTTCGTCAAGCCTCGAGGACACGATCAAGGGCTTCAAGGGCATCGTCGCCGGCGATTACGACGACATGCCGGAAAGCGCCTTCTACATGGTCGGCACGATCGACGAGGCGGTCGACAAGGCGCGCAAGATGGCGGCGGAAGCGGCCTGATGGCCGACCAGTGTGCAGTTCGAGCTGGTGTCGCCCGAGCGCCTGCTGATCTCGGAGCCGGTCGAGATGGTCGTCGTGCCCGGAACCGAGGGCGATTTCGGCGTCTTGCCGGGGCATGCGCTGCTGATCTCGACGGTGCGGCCGGGCGACGATCGAGGTTTATGAGGGTCAGACCGTGACCCGAGCGCATCTTTGTCGTCGGCGGCTTCGCCGAGGTGACGCCCGAGCGCTGCACCGTGCTCGCCGACGAAGCGGTTTCCCCGGACGAACTCGACCGCGCGGCAATCGAGGCCGAGCTGCAAACCGTCCAGGGCAACCTGCCGAGCCTGCGCGAGCAGGTTGCGCGCGCCGCCGACACCGGGCGCGAGCGGCTGCTCGCCGAATTGCACGGCCTCGAACGCGACCAGGCCGTGCTGCAGGCCAAGCTCCAGGCGCTCGCCGAAACGCGGCGCTGATGCGCCCCGCCGGCCCGCGCTACAGCGACATTCCGCCGTCGAGCAGGATGGTCTGGCCGGTCATGTAATCCGACGCCGCCGACGCCAGGTAGAGCGCCAGGAAGCCGACCTCGCGCAGCCGCCCCGGCCGCTTGAGCGGCACGGTCTGCCCGGCGCGCAGGGAACTCTGCCGCACGCGCTCTTCGCCTGAGGTCACGACATCCGGGAAAATGCCGGGGCGATGGCGTTGACATGCACG
Organism: uncultured Alphaproteobacteria bacterium; assembly: GCA_963814865.1. Taxonomy (GTDB): domain Bacteria; phylum Pseudomonadota; class Alphaproteobacteria; order ATCC43930; family CGMCC-115725; genus AP-15. Next base: position 1,425,488 of record CAWFEN010000014.1, read on the forward strand.
CCATAGGGCGCCCATTCGAGCGCCTGCGCCCGAGTGAAGCCGGCGAGCGCGGTCTTGGCCGCGGTGTAAAGCACCATGTCGCAGCCCCCCTGATGCGCGGTCCACGATGCGATGTTGATCACCTTTCCCGAACGGCGCGCCAGCATGTGCGGGCCGGCGGCGCGCGTGCATAAGAGCGCCCCGGTCAGGTCGATGTCGATGATGAAGCGGCTGAAGGGCGGGATTTCGAGATCGCCGCCTCCGGCCGGGAAGCTGCCGAGCGTGTCGCAAATCCGCGTTGTCCGGTAACGCGGAAATGCGTCATTCTGCGTGTCGTTTGGCAGTCCGCGCCGGGAAGGAGCAACGCCGTAATGAGATTGAACGACGCGATAAACATCGAAGACCTGCACCGGATGGCCAAGCGCAAGCTGCCGAAGGTCATGTTCGACTACATCGAAGGGGGCGTCGAGGACGAGCGAGGGCTGGCGCGCAACAGTGCCGCGTTCCACAAGCACCACCTGCTGCCGCGTTATCTGGTCGACGTGTCGGAACGCGACCAGTCGCAGACTGTTTTCGGCCGCACCTTCAACAGCCCGTTCGGCATCTCGCCGACCGGCGGCGTCGGCCTGTACCAGCGGCGCGGCGGCGAGCTGCTGCTGGCCGAGGCGGCGGCCGAGGCGAACATCCCCTACATCATGTCCGGCGGCAGCAACGCCTCGATGGAGGAGGCTGCGCGCATCGCCCCCAACAATACCTGGTTCCAGATGTACGCCGCAAAGGACGCCGCGGTCACCGACGCGCTGGTCGGCCGCGCCCGTGACAATGGGCTCGGCGCCCTGGTGCTGACCGTCGACGTGCCGGTCCATCCCAAGCGCGAGCGCAATTTCCGCAACGGCTTTGCCAATGTCCGCAACGGCGGCGTGCTGGAGGCGCTGAAGCTGAAGCCGTCGATCCTGCTCGAGGCGGTGACTCATCCCGCCTGGGTCATCGATTATGTCCGCCACGGCGGCGCGCCGACGCTCGGCAACTGGGCGCCGCATGCCGGCAATGGAGCGAGCACGGCCGAGGTCATCCAGTTCGGACGAACCCAGACCCCGGCTGCGGCGCAGACCTGGAAGGATCTTGAGCGCTACCGGCGCCTCTTCCCGCGCACTCTGATCGTCAAGGGGATCCTGAACCCGGCCGATGCGATCCGCGCCGCCGAGATCGGCTGCGACGGCATCATCGTGTCGAACCATGGCGGGCGCCAGCTCGATCAGGCGCCGGCCTCGCTCGATGCGCTGCCGGCGATCACGGCGGCGGTCGGCGACAAGCTGACGGTGATGCTCGACAGCGGCGTCAGGCGCGGCGCCGACATATTGATCGCGCTGTGCCTCGGCGCGCAGTTCGTGTTTTTCGGCCGGCCGACCCTTTACGGTGCCGTCGCCGGCGGCCTGCCCGGGGTCAAGAAGGCGATCGACATCTTCCGCAGCGAGATCGATCTCGTCATGGCGCAGATCGGCTGCCCGAGCCTCGACCAGCTCGGCCCCGATTTCCTGTGGCGCGACGACTGGACCCGGAACCGCTGATCAGTGCCGGGTTCGGTTCAATCGCCAGCCGCTCGCCCCGCCGCCGCGGCTGCCGACCGGGTCAGCTCGTTGTCGATCTCGTTGATCGAGCGGCGGCTCGTTTCGAAGCCGATAAACCAGAAGGCGAAGGCGCCGAGCACGTACCAGAAGGCGAAATAATTAAAGCCCGGGACCAGCGCGTCGAGCGTCGCCTGGGGCTTGACATAGTTGGACGAGCCGGCGATCAGCGCGAGGCCCGCGGGGCCGATGAACTTGCCGAGATTGCCGATGCCGTAGACGAAGCCCATGCCGCTGCCGCGCAGCCGGGCCGGCCACAGCTCGCCCATGTAGGGGCCGACGATCGAGTAGTTGCCGCTGCCGAAAAAGCTCTGCAGCAGGATCATGATGTAGAACATCGACACGCCGCCGATGAAGACGCTGTGCATATACCCGGCGAGCGACATGCACACCGCCGCGGTCACGCAGCTGAACACCCCCGCGGGGCGCCGCCCCCACGCATCCGAGATCCATGAGCACAGGAAGCGCCCGGCAATCGCCAGCAGGGCGACCCAGATCCCCAGCTTGGACGCCTCGGGCGGAGTGATCTTCAGCACCATCACGAGCAGGGTCACCTGCCACAGCGCCAGCGCCACACCGCCCGTCTGACTGAGGCCGGTCAGCGCGCCGGCGAAGATGCTGCGCGGGTATTTGAACAGCTCGGTCCAGCGCGTGTGCTCGACCGTTGGGCGCTACGGTCGGCAACGCGATGCCCTTCGGGTCGATCTGCAATGCCCAGGCGAGCGACCGGCGCGCCTCCTCGAAACGTCCCATCCGCATCAGCCAGTACGGCGACTCCGGGACAAAGGCACGGATGTACAGGGTCAAGAACGCGGGCAGCAGGCCAACCGCAAACAGACCGCGCCAGCCGATATAGGGTGTCGCAAAGGCCGCCAGCAGGGCGCCGAACAGAAAACCCGCCGGCAGCATCGTCGTGGTCAGCCCGGTCAGCCAGCCGCGCTTGGCGGTCGGCACGAATTCCTGAATTACCGTGATGTCGACCGAATACATGCCGGTTACCCCGAAACCGACGAACAGCCGGCAGATCACCAGGTAGATCCAGGCGTGCTCGGGGGTGAGAGCCATCGCCCCGGTGGCGATCGAGGTATTCAGCACAGTGCCGATCATCGCCTTGCGCCGGCCGATCTTGTCGGCCACCCAGCCCCAGATGATCGAGCCGAACGGCGCAGTGATGCCCGACGCCAACAGGATCAGCCCCGATTCCCCAAAGGTCAGGTGCCAGTCTTTGACGATAAACGCCAGGACAAAGGCAATCAGTCCAAAGTCGAAGAAGTCGAGCATGTCGCCGATCGTGGCGGCGCCCGCAATCTTCCACTGATTAGCCGTCAGCTTAGTCTGCTGATCGAGTAGTTCCAACATGGCGTTCTCCCTGAGCTGCCGGTGTCGCGACGGCACTGTGGCACCGATTTCCGGTTTCTGACCGCAGTTTCCCGGTGTAACGTGGCGGCAAATCGGCGAGGCCGAATTACCGGCACCGGATCATGGCCGAAAGAGTACCGGCAGCGGTTCTACCCTGGCAATGCCGCGCATGCGAGAAGTGACGGGATTTTCGATCGGTCGCGCCCTGTTAGCGACGCTCGTGAGCGGCGCCCTCGGTCTCGCCGCGTTCCCGGCGCAGGCGGCGGCCCTCGCCATCGTCTTGGCTATCGACGTATCCGCCAGCGTCACCGCCAATTCCTATGTGCTCCAGCACGATGGCATCGCCCGCGCCTTTGCGGATACCCGTCTGATCGACGCGATCGGCGCCGCTCCCGGCGGGATCGAGGCGCTCGTCCTCGAATGGTCGGACCCCGACAAGATCGCGGTCACCGTCGATTGGCGGTTGCTCGCCGACGCCAGGAGCGCACGCGCCTTCGCCGCCGCGCTGCGCGCCACGACCCGCAGTTCCAGCGGGACCACCGCCATCGGTCCGGCATTGCTCGCCGCCGCCGCGCAGTTCGATCGCCTGCCGGAAGCCGCGGCGCGGCGGGTGATCGACATCTCCGGCGACGGGATGGCCAATTTCGGCGTGGCCCCGGCGGCGGCGCGCGACCGCGTGACGGCGGCCGGCATCGTGGTCAACGGGCTGGCGATCCTGACCGAGGAGCCGTGGCTCGAGGATTATTTCCGCCGCAACGTGATCGGCGGGCCGGGAGCCTTTGTCCTCGCCGCCCAAACCTTCGACAGCTTTGCCGCGGCGATACTGCGAAAACTGGTGCAGGAGGTGGCCGGCAGCGCCCCGGCCACCCTCGGTCAGATACAATAGGTACGGATCGGCGAAAACCCGTTGAACCCGACCGATGCGTAGCTTGCGGTATAGGCGCCGGCCGAGAGAATCTCGACCTTGTCGCCGACCGCGAGGCCGAACGGCAGCCGGTATTCGGTCTTCTCGTAGAGGATGTCGGCGCTGTCGCAGGTCGGTCCGGCGAGGATGACCGGGCCGCACGCCCCGCCGCGCCCGGGTGTCGCGATCCGGTATTTGATGCTTTCGTCCATCGTCTCGGCGAGGCCGTTGAACTTGCCGACGTCGAGATAGACCCAGCGCCGGTCGTCGCCGCCGCCCTTCTCGGAAATCAGCACGACCTCGCTCTGGATCAGGCCGGCATCGCCGACCAGCGAGCGTCCCGGCTCGATGACGATCTCCGGCAGGCGGTTGCCGAAATGCCGCGTCACCGCCGCCATCACCGCCTGGGCATAGCGCTCGACCGCCGGCACCTCGCCGCGATACTGCGCCGGGAAGCCGCCGCCGATATTGACCATGCGCAGATCGATCTCGGCCTCGGCGAGCAGCGAGAACATGCGCGCGGCGGTGCCGAGGGCGCCATCCCACTGGCCGAGATCCGTCTGCTGCGAGCCGACATGGAACGAAACCCCGTAAGGGTCGAGACCGAGGCCGCGGGCCTTGCGCAGGAGATCGATCGCCATGTCCGGGGCGCAGCCGAATTTGCGCGAGAGCGGCCATTCGGCGCCGTCGCAGGCGACGAGAATGCGGCAGAAGACGCGCGCGCCGGGTGCTGCGCGCGCCAGCTTGTCGAGCTCGTGCGCACTGTCGAAGGCGAACATCCGCAGCCCCGCCTGATAGGCATAGGCGATGTCCTTCTCTTTTTTGATCGTATTGCCGAAGGACAGGCGATCGGGGCTCGCGCCGTTTTCCAGGCAGAGTTCGATCTCGCCGCGGCTCGCCACGTCGAAACTGGCCCCTTTGCGCTCGAGCATCGAGACGATCTGCGGCGCCGGGTTCGCCTTTACGGCGTAATAGATGTGCGCCAGCGGCAGACACCGGCACAACGTGTCGTAGGCCGCGGCGATCACGTCGAGATCGACGACGAGGCAGGGGGTTTCGGGCGAATTTTCGGCGAGGAAGCGCGCAATCCTCTCATTCATCGATCGGGTCATCCTTCCCGCAGAGCGGCTGAGCGATAACGGTGCCGGCGCCGGCAGGCCGAAAATGCGCGGCCGATGCAAAGACATCGCCCGCGCTTCGGTCCGTCCGAACGCGCAACAAGGCAAATGCCGACCCGGTTCAGCGCCGGATCGGCCGGATTTTGTGGTTCAGCTCAGACTGCTCGGATCGATGACCCGGCTGCCCCGCCCACGCAGGCGGGTTCCGCGGAGGTTCGCGTCAGGGCAGGGCACCACGCCCCCCAGTCGGAAAGCAACCATACCGACCTCCCTCTCGGGACCGGCCTCGCGGCCGGGCAACCAAAAAGGACGCGTTACGTCGTTGCATAACCACCATGGGCCATAGGCACGTGCGAGTGCGTCGAGGAAGCGATAGATACGCCGATCCGCCGGCGGTGCAAGGGAAATTCGGGAAAAAATCCGATGGCCGTGCGGGCCGCGCAAAGCCCCAGGCCACAGGGTGCGGTGGCCGGAATCGGATTGCGGTCCCCGTCTCCTCAACCCATCCGCGAAGCTTGGCGGAATTCGCGGCGAACTCGTTTCCCCCGTGAGGCAGAGGGCCGGCGCGTTCCGATCGCCGGGCGGGCGGCTTTGAAGCGCCGCATGCGCATGCGCTGGCGCCGCCCGCGGCTCCCGGACCCAAAATCACCGGTTGCCGGCGCTCGGCGCGACCGGCGTGTGCCTATCGGCGTTGTCGGAATTCGCGATCGGCGGCATGCGCCGCGCACGGCGTCGATGCCGAATCGCCAAAGGATCCGCCCGAACCCTGAATGCGGCGCCGGGGCGCTGCAAGAAAAGAGCCGGTGCATGCTCTCGATCGTCAGGCGCGCATCGCGTGACCGCCGGTCGAGCTCGGCCCTCGGCAGGCTGCGGCCCCACAGGTCGATTCTGGCCATGACACCCTCCATCGTCTCGGCAGGAGACGGGGCGATAAGTATCAGGCGGGGATTCGTCCCTGCTGTGAGCCGTTTCACATCGGCGTCGATTTTCTCGCGTCGCCGACCGCCCGGCAAAGGCCGATCAGCGAGGAATCAGGGAGCCGCGCGCAGGTCGATCGTGCCGAGGCGCGTGCCCGTCGCCAAATCGATGACGACGAGCTGCCGCCCGCTATCGGGCAACACCAGCTCGAGGATCAGGCGATCCGCGCCTATGGTCATCGCCTCGATCCGGGCGCCTCGAGGAATCGCAACCGATGTGTCGGCAAAGGGCCGGACGGTGCCCGCCACCGACCCGCGATGCGACAGCCGGCCGGCGACAACGGCGATCACAACGGCAAAACCGACGATTATCATGACGCCCATGACTACGACCAGGATTCTCAGGGCGCGCATGTGCCTAACGCCGGGGCAGATGAGTGGTTGAAACACGACTCTCGGGAGACGATCGTGACGGAACTGTTCGCCCTGCCGCGGCCGAGATCCGTGCCGAGGCGGAGGAGATCGGGCTGCGCCTCGATCGCATGCTGGCGCTCCATCTGCCGGCGCGGTCGCGCACCCAGCTCAAGCGGCTGATCGAAGCCGGCCTTGTCAGCCGGGACGGAATGGCTTGCCGGGACCCCTCGCTGCGCGTCCGGCCGGGCCAGAATTTCGTCGTCATCTTCCCCGCGATCGAGGAGGCGGCGCCGGCGGCGCAGCCGATCGCACTCGATATCCGTTTCGAGGATGCACATCTGATCGTCATCGACAAGCCCGCCGGCCTTGTCGTCCACCCGGCACCCGGCAATCCGGACGGCACTCTCGTCAACGCGCTGCTCGCCCATTGCGGCGCCGATCTCTCCGGCATCGGCGGGGTGCGCCGGCCCGGCATCGTCCATCGCCTCGACAAGGACACGAGCGGCCTGATGGTCGTCGCCAAGACCGAAATCGCGCACCGGGCGCTGTCGCGCGATTTCGCCCGCCGCGACATCGATCGCGCCTATGCTGCCCTGGTCTGGGGCGTGCCGGCGCCGCCCTCGGGCGAGATCGTCGGCAACATCGGCCGCAGCGCGACGAACCGCAAGAAGATGGCCGTCCTCGGTGACGGGAAGGGCAGACCGGCGGTCACCCGCTATCGCGTCGAGCGGGTATTCGGAACCGCGGCGGCGCTCGTCGAATGCCGGCTGGGCACCGGCCGCACGCATCAGATCCGCGTTCATCTCGCGCATCGCCGCCACCCGCTGATCGGCGATCCCGTCTATGGCGGGCGCGCGGGCCGTGCCGCTTTACGCACGGGCGAAATCGGCGCCAGGATCGCTGCCTTCCCGCGGCAGGCGCTGCACGCCAGGCGGCTCGGCTTCACCCATCCGGCGGGCGCCGGACGGCTCGAATTCGACAGCCCGCTGCCGGCCGATCTTCACGAGCTGTTGACCGATTTAGAGAGATTTTAAACTGGACAAAACCCGACTATATAAGTAGGGTATGCACAGCCCGTGGAGGGGATCGGCGCGAATGCGTGCGGCGTTTACCCGATACCGGCGTCAACTCGGAGCAACGCTTTTCGATGGCTTCCCTCTCGCTGCCTTCCGTCTCCTCGGAAGGAAACCTGACCCGGTATCTCCAGGAAATCCGCAAGTTTCCGATGCTGGAGCCGGAAGAAGAGTACATGCTCGCCAAACGGTGGAAGGAGCATGAGGACCCGCAGGCGGCGCACCGGCTGGTCACCAGCCATCTCCGGCTCGTCGCCAAGATCGCGATGGGCTATCGCGGCTACGGGCTGCCGCTGTCGGAACTGATCTCCGAGGGCAATGTCGGCATGATGCAGGCGGTCAAGCGCTTCGATCCCGACCGCGGCTTCCGCCTGGCCACCTATGCCATGTGGTGGATCCGCGCCGCGATCCAGGAATACATCCTGCACTCCTGGTCGCTCGTCAAGATGGGGACGACCGCGGCCCAGAAGAAGCTCTTCTTCAACCTGCGCAAGCTCAAGGGCCAGCTGCAGGCGATGGAGGAGGGCGATCTGTCGCCCGAGAATCTGAAAAAGATCGCGACCGAGCTCGATGTTCCCGAGGCCGATGTCGTCAGCATGAACCGCCGGCTGGCCAGCCCGGACCACTCGCTGAACGCACCGCTGCGCGTCGACAGCGAGGGCGAATGGCAGGATTGGCTGGTGGACGAGAGCGAGAGCCAGGAGACCCGGCTCGGCGAGCGCCAGGAGCTCGGGCTGCGCCGCGACCTGCTGGAAAAGGCGATGACGCATCTGAACGATCGCGAGCGCCACATCCTCAGCGAGCGGCGCCTGCGCGACAACCCGACCACGCTCGAGGATCTGTCGCAGCAATACGGCATCTCGCGCGAGCGGGTGCGCCAGATCGAGGTGCGTGCCTTCGAAAAGCTGCAGAAAGCCATCAAGGCCGCCGCCATCGAACGCCGCCTCGTCACTCACTGACCGCGCCGCTGCGGCGCGCGAAACAGCCGGCCGCCCCGCATGGGCCGGGGCACTCCGGTCGTCGACGGCAGGCTCAGCGGCAGCCCGGCAAGCGAGCGGACGGCGAGGTAGGCGAAAGCCCGGGCTTCGAGCGCGTCGCCGTCCCAGCCGACCGCCTCGACCGGGCGCACCGGCGCGGCGAGACGGCGCCCGAGCGCCGCCATCAGCGCCGGGTTATGCCGGCCGCCGCCGCAGACCAGCCATTCGCGCGGCGGCGCCGGGAAATGGCGGCATGCCGCCGCGACCGCCGCGGCCGTCATCTCGGTCAGGGTCGCGGCGCCGTCGTTAAGCGCCAGACTTTCGGGCGCGGCCGCGCGGAAATCGTCGCGGTCGAGCGATTTCGGCGGCGGCCGGTCGAAGAAGGGGTGCCGCAGAAACCGGGCGACATGCGCGGCGGAGGCATGTCCGGCAGCGGCGAACGCGCCGTCGATGTCGGCCGCGGCGCCGGCATGGCGGCGCACCCAATCGTCGATCAGCGCGTTGCCCGGGCCGGTGTCGAAGGCGAGGATCTCTCCGGTCTCGCCGATCCCCTTTCCACCGATCCAGGTCACATTGGCGACGCCGCCGATGTTGAGGATGGCGATCGGCTTCGGCAAGGTTGCGGCGAGGGCCGCATGGTAGAGCGGCGCGAGCGGTGCGCCCTGGCCGCCGGCCGCGACATCGGCCGAGCGGAAATCGGCGACCACGTCGATGCCGAGACGCCGCGCCAGCTCGGCACCGTCGCCGAGCTGCCAGGTGCGGCGCTCGGCCGGGCGATGCAGGATCGTGTGGCCGTGGAAACCGACGATGTCGGCGACAGTTCCGGGATGGCCGGCGAGAAACCGCTCGACGGCCTCGGCGTGCAGCCGGGTCAGCTCGGCTTCGACCGCGGCGGTCGGGCCGGCGCCGCCCAGCACCGCGCGCAGCCTCTCGCGGAAATCGTCGGGGTAGGGGATCGTCAGCGCCGGGCCGGGGACCACTTGCGCGCGTCCGTCGGTCTCGATCATCGCGACGTCGATCCCGTCGAGCGAGGTGCCGCTCATCAGCCCCAGCGCGGCGCGCAGATTTGTGCTAGATGAGCCCGCCATGTCCGAACCCTCGCTCCGCCTTTCTGTCGACCGCGCGCGAACGCGGCTATGTCCATCAATGCACCGATCTCGAAGCGCTCGACGCCCGCCTGTGCGGCGGCGTCGTCGCCGCCTATGTCGGCTATGACTGCACCGCGGACAGTCTGCATGTCGGCAGCCTCGTGTCGATCATGCTGCTGCGGCTGCTGCAGCAATGCGGGCACCGGCCGATCGTGCTGATGGGCGGCGGCACGACGCGGATCGGCGATCCCTCCGGCAAGGACGAGGCGCGCCCGCTGCTCAGCGACACCGAGATCGCCCGCAACCTGGCCGGCATCCGCAAGATCTTCACGCAATTCCTCGATTTCGGCGACGGTCCGACCGGCGCCGTCATGGTCGACAATGCCGAATGGCTCGACGAGCTGCGCTACATCCCGCTGCTGCGCGACATCGGCCGGCATTTCTCGGTCAACCGGATGCTGACCCAGGACAGCGTGCGGCTGCGGCTCGAGCGCGACCAGCCGCTCAGCTTTCTCGAATTCAACTACATGATCCTGCAGGCCTACGATTTCGTCGAACTGGCGCGGCGTTTCGACTGCGCCTTGCAGATCGGCGGCTCTGACCAGTGGGGCAATATCGTCGGCGGCGTCGATCTGGCGCGCCGCGTCGATGGCCGCACCTTGTTCGGCCTGACGACGCCGCTGATCACCACCGCCTCGGGCGCCAAGATGGGCAAGAGCGTGGGCGGCGCGGTGTGGCTCAACGCCGAGCGCCTGTCCGCCTATGATTACTGGCAGTTCTGGCGCAATACCGAGGACGCCGATGTCGGCCGCTTCCTGCGCCTCTTCACCGAATTGCCGCTCGACGAAATCGCCCGCCTCGAACGGCTCGAAGGCGGCGAAATCAACGAAGCGAAGAAGATCCTCGCCACCGAGGCGACAGCGCTGTGCCACGGCCGCGCCGCGGCCGAAGCCGCCGCCGAGACGGCGCGCGCCGTTTTCGAGGATGGCGGCAGCGGCAGCGACCTGCCGCAGATCGCGGTGCCGCGCGCTGCGCTGGAACACGGCATCGCGGCCGTCGAGTTGTTGGTCCGCGCCCGGCTCGCCGCGTCGAACGGCGAGGCACGGCGGCTGATCCGCGGCGGCGGTGCCCGCATCAACGACATCGTGGTCGCCGACGAGAGCCGCGTCGTATCGCCCGCCGACCTGGGACCGCAAGAAACGGTCAAGCTCAGCGCCGGCCGCAAGCGCCACGCGCTGATCCGCCCCGTTTGATGTACGACGCCTGCGCGTGGTTTCACCCCCGGAACTGATCGACACCAATTCCTCGCCGGTAGAAAGCGACGGGCCGCCGCTTCCGGCCGATGGGCGGCGGCGCGACCTCGGCTTCGCGGCCTGGCATGCGGCGCTCTCGGCGGCCGGGAGCGATCCGGCGGCCGAGGCCGCCCGCGCTTGGAGCGCTTCCCCCGCCGGGCACGCGCCTGCTCGCCGCGATCTTCGGCAACAGCCCGTTTCTGAGCGGCGCCGCGGTCAGGGAATGGGCGTTCCTGGCCCGGCTCGCCGGCGAAGGCGCCGAGCCGCTTTTTGCCGAGACCGTCGCCATGGCGGAAATGCCTGGCGATCCCGGCGAAGACACCGCGGCGGTGATGGCGCGCCTGCGCGTCGCCAAGCGCCGCGTCGCACTCCTGGCCGCCGCTTCCGAGCTCGCCGGGGCCTGGTCGCTCGAACAGCAGATGAGCGCTCTCAGCCGCTTCGCCGAGGCGGCGCTGACGGCGGCGCTGCGCCATCTGCTGCGGCAGGCGGCGGGCCGCGGGACGATCGCCGTCGCCGCGGCGGACGAGCCGGAGCGCGACTGCGGGCTTTTCGTCATCGGCATGGGCAAGCTCGGCGGGTACGAGCTCAATTATTCGAGCGATATCGACCTGATCCTGCTGTACGATTCGAGCCGCGCGCGAGTGGCCGCGCGGGACGGCCCCCAGCCTTTTTTTGTCCGGCTCACCCGCAATCTCGTGCGCATTCTCGGGGAGCGGACCGGCGACGGCTACGTCTTCCGCACCGATTTGCGGCTGCGTCCCGATCCGGCCTCGACGCCGCCGGCAATGTCGGTCGCCGCGGCCCTCGCCTACTATGAAAGCGTCGGCCAGAACTGGGAGCGGGCGGCACTGATCAAGGCCCGCCCGGTCGCCGGCGACCGGGTTGCGGCAGAATGCTTTGTGCGCGAGCTGCAGCCGTTCATCTGGCGGAAAAACCTCGATTTCGCGGCGATCCAGGACATCCACTCGATCAAGCGGCAGATCAACGCGCAGCACGGCGGCGCGCGCATCGCCGTCGAGGGCCACAATATCAAGACCGGCCGCGGCGGCATCCGCGAGATCGAATTTTTCGCCCAGACGCAGCAGCTGATCTGGGGCGGGCGGATGCGCGAGCTGCGCGTCGCGCCGACCTGCGAGGCGTTGCGCCGCCTCGCCGACGCCGGCCGCATCGATCGCCAGGCCGCGGCCGAACTGGTTGACGATTACCGCTTTCTGCGCCGGCTCGAGCACCGCCTGCAGATGGTTGAGGATGCGCAGACCCACACGCTGCCCGCCGACCGCGCCGGCATCGAACACATCGCCATCTTTCTCGGCTACCGGCAGACGGACGCCTTCGTCGCCGACCTCACCGCCCGGCTCGGCTCGGTCGAGCGGCATTATGCCGAGCTGTTCGAGCAGGCGCCGAGCCTCGCCGGTCCCGGCAACCTCGTCTTTACCGGCTTCGAGGATGACCGCGAGACGTTGGAAACGCTGTCGCGGCTGGGCTTTGCCGACCCGGCCGACGTCTCGGCGCTGGTGCGCGGCTGGCATCACGGCCGGCTGCGCGCGACGCGGAGCCAGCGGGCACGCGAAATCCTGACCGAGCTGGTTCCTGAATTATTGCGGATTTTCGGGGCGACGCCGCATCCCGACGCGGCGCTGCGGCGCTTCGATCGGTTCCTGTCGCATTTGCCGGCGGGGGTGCAGCTGTTCTCGCTGTTCTACGCCAATCCCGGCCTGCTGGCGCTGGTCGCCGATGTCATGGCCGGAGCGCCGCGCCTGGCCGAGCATCTGGCGCAGCGGCCCGCCCTGCTCGATCCCGTCCTGGCCGAAGGGTTCTTTGCGGCGCCGCCCGATCGCTCAGCACTCGCCGCCGAGCTTTGCCAGGTGCTCGCCGGGGCGCGCGATTTCGAGGACACGCTCGACACGGTGCGGCGCTGGGCCGGCGAGCGGCGGTTTCAGATCGGGATCCAGCTGCTGCGCCGCGCCCTCGACGGCGCCCAGGCCGGGACGGCGCTCGCCGATATTGCCGAAACCACGCTCGCGGCACTCGTCCCGGCGGTCGAGGCGGAGTTCGCGCAACGCCACGGGCGGGTGCCGGGCGGCGCTTTCGCGGTGATCGGGATGGGGCGCCTCGGCAGCCGGGAAATGACGCTCGCCTCGGATCTCGACCTGATCCTGATCTATGACGCTCCGCCCGGCAGCGAGATGTCGGACGGGGAACATCCGCTGCCGGTCGCTGCCTATTACGCGCGATTGAGCCAGCGGCTGATCGGCGCCATCACCGCGCCTACGGCCGAGGGCCGGCTCTACGAGGTCGACATGCGGCTGCGGCCTTCGGGCGCCTCGGGGCCGATCGCGTCGAGCCTCGCCGGCTTCGGCCGCTACCAGCGGGAAGCCGCGTGGAGCTGGGAGCATATGGCACTGACCCGGGCGCGCCCGGTCGCCGGCGACGCGACGCTCAGCCGGCGGATCGGCGAGACGATCGACGCGGTGCTGCGCCTGCCGCGCGACCCGCGACGCCTGTTGATCGATGTCGCCGAGATGCGCCGCCGCATCGCCGGCGAAAACCCCGATCCGTCGCCCTGGGACCTCAGGAACCGGCGCGGCGGGCTGATCGACCTCGAATTCATCGTGCAATACCTGATATTGCGCGAGGCCGCGTCGTCGCCGCAAGTCTTGCACCGCGGCACCGCCGATGCGCTGCGGGCGCTCGGCGCGGCGGGGGTGTTGCCGAAGCCGGCAATGCAAGACCTGTCGCGGGCGCTGGCGCTGCTGCGTCACGTGCAGGCGCTGCTGACCCTGATCAATGTGCGGCCGGCCGGCGTGGACGAGTTCCCCGAGCCCGACGCCGCCACCCTCGCACGGGGTGCCGGTGCTGTTGACTTCGCCGATCTCGACGCAGATATCACTGCCGCCGCCGGCCGCGTTCTCGGCTGGTACGAGCGCCTGATCGAAGAGCCGGCGCGCCGGGCTCTGCACGAGGCGGCTAAAACGACAGGAGACAGCGCGTCATGAGCGTCGAGCTTGGCAACACGGCCCCGGATTTCACGTTGCCCACCGACGGCAACGGCAGCGTCACGCTCTCGAAGCTCGCGGGCCGAAAGGTCGTGCTCTATTTCTACCCCAAGGACGACACCTCGGGCTGCACCGCCGAGGCTTGCGGTTTTCGCGATGCCTCACCCGACTACAGCGGCGCGGACGCGGTGGTGATCGGCGTTTCCAAGGATTCGGTCGCCTCGCACGACAAGTTCAAGAAAAAGCACGCCCTCCCGTTCATTCTCGCCGCCGATGTCGACGGCGAAGTCTGTGAAAAATACGGAGCCTGGGTCGAGAAGAGCATGTACGGCCGGAAATACATGGGCATCGAGCGCTGCACCTTTCTGATCGACAAGGCCGGGACCGTGCGCGGCGTCTGGCACAAGGTCAGGGTGCCGGGCCACGTCGCCGAGGTATTGCAGGCGGCGGCCGCGCTCTGACCGCCCCGGCATCCCGTCGAACCACCTTGACCGCCGGCGCGGCCGCGATCCTCGCCGCGTCCGACCCGGCGGCGAAGGTCTCGGCCAGCCGCGCGCTGGGCAAAATCTGGCGGGAGGGCGCGATCGCCGTCGGCGACAGCTCGCCGCCGCGGCACCCGGCCCGGCCGCCCCGCCCGACGCTGCGCCCGCCCAGGGAAATGCCCAAGCGCCGCGCCTTCGGTGCGCCGGCCGGACGGATCGCACTCCTTCACGCGCTCGCCCATATCGAGCTCAACGCCATCGATCTCGCCTGGGACATCGTTGCCCGCTTCTGTGGCGAGGCCCTGCCGCGCGCCTTCTTCGACGATTGGGTCGGCGTCGCCGCCGAGGAGGCTGGCCATTTCGAGCTGCTGGCGCGGCGTCTCGCGGATTTCGGCGCCGCCTACGGCGATTTGCCCGCGCATGACGGGCTGTGGGAAGCGGCGTCGGCGACGGCCGACGATCTGCTGGCGCGGCTCGCGATCGTGCCGCTCGTGCTCGAGGCGCGCGGGCTCGATGTGACGCCGCAGATGGCGGCAAAGCTCGATCGCGCCGGCGATGCGCAAAGCGCGGCAATCCTGCGCCGCATCTACGATGACGAGATCGGTCATGTCGCCATCGGGATGCGCTGGTTCGACCGGCTCTGCCGCGTGCGCGGCTTGGTTCCCGAAGCGGTGTTCGGCGAGCGCGTCCGGCGCTGCTTCAAGGGCGATCTGAAACCGCCCTTCAACCACGCGGCGCGTGCCGCCGCCGGCCTGCCCCGCCGCTTCTACGAGCCCCTCTCGGCGATCGAAGATCGCGGCCCGGGTTGATCAGGACGAACTGATCAGGACAACGGATGCGCCGCCGCGGGCTCATGCGACGGCAATTGTCCGGGGGCTGCCCCGGGGCGCTGCTCGGCCTCGGCGTGGATGATTCGGGCAAGCTCCGGCTGGCGTCCGAGCAATTCGCGGAAATCGACGATGTCGAGGCCGAGCAAGGTGCAGCGCCGCTCCGCGACGATCGTCGCATTGCGCGGACCGCCGGTCAGCAGCGCGACCTCGCCGAAAAACGCTCCCGGCCCGAGACGGACCGGCTGCGGCCTTACCCGGACCTCGACCTCGCCCGCGGCGACGAAATACATGCAGTCGCCGGGCTCGCCGCGCCGCACGATGACGGCGCCGGGCGGGTAATCGCGCGGCCGCAACAGCCGCGCCACCTCGGCGATGACCGGGGCGCCGACATCGCGGAAGAACGGCACCTTGGCAACGAGATCCCAGGTGCGAAGAAACTCGCGCCGCCGCGTCTCCTCGGCAAAGCCCGTCGCCAGAATGCCGGCCCACAAGGCGAAAACCAGGATGCCGCTGACCATGACGACCCCGCTCAATATGCGCCCGAGCAGGGTCAGCGGGATGACGTCGCCATAGCCGGTGGTCGTCAGGGTCACGATCGCCCACCACAGCGCCGCCGGGACCGAGCCGAAGATTTCGGGCTGGGTGCCGCGCTCGAGCAGATAGGCGAGGCTTGCCGCCAACAGGAGGACGATGCTGAAGACCAGCAATACCGCGAGCAGCGCATGCCGGGCGCGGCTGATCACCCGGCCCAACCCGGCGAGGCCGGGGGCGTAGCGGACGAGCTTGAACACCCAGATGAAGCCGAGCAGGCTCGCGAAGCGCGGGCTGAACAGGAAGTAGAGGACGCCCGGGAGCGCGCCGAGGAAATCGAACACGCCGCCGATCGAGACCGCCCAGGCAAGCCGTGCCCGGACCGCGCCGCGATGCGCCGCACCCGGCGCCCCCGGCGCCGCAGCCAGGCGAATCAGGTATTCGGCAAAGAAGAACGCAGAGGCGAGCTGGAACCCGCCATCGAGCGCCGCGCTGTGGGCCTGCCGCCACAAGGGCTCGGTATCGGCGAGCATGATCGCGACTCCGGTGGCGACCATCGCATGGTGCACGACGCGAAACACCCGCGCCGCAGCGCCAGGGGTTTCGGGCTGCAGGAGCCGGTAGAGGAGCTCGCAGTTCATGCGCGATTGTAAAGGCGCCGCGCTGTTTCCTGCGAGCGGCGAATCCTGTTATAGGGGGCGCGGTGGCGATTTTACCGAACAATCGGCGGGCACTTCTGGCCTTCCTCCATGACGTGATCATGGCGGCGCTGTCGCTCGTCGCTGCCCTCTATTTGCGGATCGGCGGCGACATCGTCGGCTACCAGCCGCACCTGACCGCCGTCTATGTCGTCGGCTTCGCGATGATTGCGGCGGTCGTGTTTCTGGTGACCGGCCTTTACCGCGGCATCTGGCGTTATGCCTCGCTCCCCGATCTGTTCAACATTACCCGCGCGGTGAGCCTGACGATCGTCGTCTTTCTGCCGGTCATGTTCGTCCTGACCCGGCTCGAGGCGCTGCCGCGCTCGACCCTGCTGATCGACTGGTTCGTGCTGATCGCCCTGCTGGGCGCGCCGCGCCTGGCCTATCGGCTGTTCAAGGATCGCGGCCTCGACCACATTCTCGAACGCGCCAGGCGCCGCAGCGTGCCGGTGCTGCTGATCAGCGCCAAGGACGGAGCCGATACCTTCATCCGCGAGATGACGCGCGATCCGCGCGCGCTCTATCGCGTCGTCGGGGTCCTCGCCGATACGCCGTCGCGCGTCGGCCGCGAGATTTATCGGGTGCCGGTGCTCGGCACGATCGCCGAGCTCGAGGCCGTGGTCGCCGCGCTCGATCGCCGCGGCCGGCGCCCGCAAAAGCTGATCGTCACCGGGCAAAGCCTGCCCGGCGCGCAGGTGCGCGGATTGCTCGACCGGGCGGATGCCCTCGCCATCCCGCTGGCGCGCCTGCCGAAGCTCACCGATTTTCAGCGCAACCTCGACAATCCCCAGCACGCGATCGAGCCGATCGCGCTCGAGGACCTGCTCGGCCGGCCGCAGGCGGTGCTCGACCGCGACGGGATGGCGCGTCTCGTGCGCGGCCGCCGCGTGCTCGTCACCGGCGCCGGGGGGACGATCGGCGCCGAGCTCGCCCGCCAGATCGCGGCCCTTTCGCCCGGCCGCCTCGCGCTGTCGACAATGGCGAGTTCGCCCTCTACGCGATCGACATCGAGCTGCAGGAGCGCTTTCCCGGCGTGCGCCACCTGCCGCTGCTGCGCGACGTGCGCGAGCGCGCGCAGGTCGACGAAGTCATCGCCGCCGAGAAGCCCGAGATCGTGTTCCACGCGGCGGCGCTGAAGCACCTGCCGATGGTCGAGGCCAACCCCAACGAGGGGGTGCTGACCAATATTGTCGGTACTCGCAACGTCGCCGAGGCGGCGCGCGCCTTCGGCGTGTCGTTGGTGGTCATGATCTCGACCGACAAGGCGGTCAACCCGACCAGCGTGATGGGCGCGACCAAGCGCGTCGCCGAGAGCTTCTGCCAGGCGCTCGACCTCCACGAGGCGCGGCGCCGGGCGCCGATCGAGCCCGGCACCCGCTACGTCACCGTGCGCTTCGGCAACGTGCTCGGCTCGACCGGGTCGGTGGTGCCGCTGTTCGCGCGCCAGCTCGCCGCCGGCGGGCCGCTGACCGTCACCCATCCCGAGGTCACGCGGTTTTTCATGACGGTGCGCGAGGCGGTCGAGCTGGTGCTGCAGGCCTCGGCGCTGATGCCCGGTCCGGCGGAACCCGAAGCGCGCGGCAAGATCTTCGTCCTCGACATGGGCGAGCCGGTCAGGATCGTCGATCTGGCGCAGCAGATGATCCGCCTCGCCGGGCTGCGCCCCGGCCGCGACATCGCCATCGAGTTCATCGGGTTGCGCCCGGGCGAAAAGCTCAACGAGGAGCTGTTTCACGCGGCCGAGCCGCCGATGCCGACGGCGAACCCGGCGATCCGCCTCGCGGCGCCGCGCACGGCCGACTATGCGCTGCTCGCCCGCGCGATCGATGAAATCGAGGAAAACGCCCGCGCCCGACGCGAAGAACGGGTGCTCCAGCTCCTCGCGCGGCTGGTGCCGGAATACCGCCGCAGCGCTCCCGGCCCCGGCGCGGCCGCCGCATCGGGAGGGTGATCCGCGCCTCCTCCACCCCGCACCGGCCTACCCCTTAGGATGGAGAATTTGACCGGCGCGGTGGCAGCACGCACAGGCGCTGACCCTGCCCATTGACGATCATGGACAGATCTTCTGATCGCGGGCATGATCCCGAAGCCATGAAGACGCGCCGGCAGATCGGTGTCGGGTGGCGGCGGCAGGTGCCGCTCGATGCCCAGGCCGAGTGGAAGGCGCCGGCGAACCGGCCCGATCCGGTCGAGATCCTGATCAAGCAGGGCGAGAGCCGGATCCAGGAGCTGCTCCCGGTGCGCTATCAGCGGATGCAGACCGATCCGTTCGCCTTTCTGCGCGGTGCCGCGGCGGTCATGGCGGCCGACCTCGCTTCCGTTCCGGCCACCGGTCTGCGCCTGCAATCATGCGGCGACTGTCATCTCGCCAATTTCGGCGCCTATGCGACGCCCGAAGGCACGCCGGTCTTCGACATCAACGATTTCGACGAGACTTTGCCGGCCCCTTTCGAGTGGGATGTGAAGCGTCTGGCTGCGAGCCTGGCCGTGGCCGGGCGGGTCGCCCAGATGTCGGAGCGGGATTGCCGGCGTCTCGCTCGCATGGCGGTGTCGAGCTATCGCGAGCACATCGCGCATCTGGCCGGATTGCCGCCGCTCGAGGCCTGGAGCCAGCGCATCGACCTGACGGCAGCGATCGCCGGGATCGAGGCCGGCAAGATCCGGCGCGGGCTGAAGAAACGTCTCGACGCCGCGCTCGCGGGCGGGGCAGCGCATTACGGCCTGGTGCAAAAGACCAGCCACGGCTGGCGCATCAGGGACAAGCCGCCGCTGGTGCGCCATTTGAGCGCCCACGAGCTCGATGCGCACAAGGCGTTCGCGTCCTACGCCAAATCACTGCAGGAAGACCGGCGCGTGCTGGTGCAGCGCTACCATCTGCGCGACATCGCCTTCAAAGTCGTGGGGGTCGGCAGCGTCGGCACGTTCTGCGCGATCGGGCTGTTCATGTCGGACGGCGATGCACCGCTGCTGCTCCAGATCAAGGAGGCGCAGCAATCGGTTCTCGCCCCCTTTGCCGGGGCCTCGGACTATGCCGATCACGGCGAGCGGGTGGTCGTCGGCCAGCACATGCTGCAGGCCGCAACCGACGTCTTCCTCGGCTGGACCCCGGTTCCGCTCGATGGGCGATGCTTCTATGTCCGCAGGCTGAAGGATTCGCGGCTCGCCGATATCGGCACTCGGCTCGAATCGGCATTGCCCTTCTACGCCGCGCTGTGCGGCCGCACCCTGGCGCGCGCCCATGCCCGGGCCGGCGACGCGGCCGCGGTATCGGCCTATATGGGCGAGGGCACCGAATTCGACAAAGCGATCGCGAAATTCGCCATGGCCTATGCCGATCAGACGGAGCGTGACTGGCGCGCTTTTCTCGATGCGATCAACGCAGGACGGATCAGCGCCGCTGCCGCTCGGCCCCAAATTCGACGCCAACATCCGCGCCGGGCTGGTCCGGAATCCAAGGTTGGGTGATGCAGCGTATCCGCAAAGCGCGATCCGGCTAGGTCAGCAGCTTTTCGAGGCTGTCGAGCGTGTCGGCTTCGGCGAAGGGCTTGTCCCAGCGGATCCGGTGGATGCGCGGGAAGCGCATGGCCACGCCGGATTTGTGGCGGGTCGAGCGGTGCACGCTGTCGAAGGCGATTTCGAGCACGACGCCGGGGGTTACCTCGCGCACCGGCCCGTAGCGCTGCACGGTATTGTTGCGCACCCAGCGGTCGAGCCGCCGCAACTCCTCGTCGGTAAACCCCGAATAGGCCTTGCCGACCGGTACCAGCGCGCCGTCGCGCCAAGCGCCGAAAGTATAGTCGGAATAAAAGGACGAGCGCTTGCCGTGGCCGCGCTGGGCGTACATCAGGACCGTATCGAGGGTCAGCGCGCCGCGCTTCCATTTGAACCACGGGCCTTTCGGCCGGCCGGAGACATAGGGTGAGTCCGCGCGCTTCAGCATCAGCCCCTCGATGCCGCGCTCGCGGGCGCCGTCGCGCAATTCGCGTAATTCCTGCCAATTCGCGAAGGGCACCAGCGGCGACAGGTCGAGCGCCGGGCGCGGCGCCTTCGCATACCAGGTTTCGAGCCGGCGGCGGCGCTCGGCGAAGGGCAGCCCGCGCAGATCCTCCGGCCCGTCGCGCAGCATGTCGTAGAGCCGCACCGCCGCCGGATAGTCGCGCAGCAGCTTGGCGCTGGCGATCTTGCGGTTGAGCCGCTGCTGCAGATCGTTGAACGGGGCGACCTCGCCGTCGCGCATGACCAGGAGCTCGCCGTCGAGCGTCACCGCTTCCGGCATTGCCGCCAGAAGGTCGGGAAAGGCGGTGCCGATCTCGTCGCCGGAACGCGAATAGAGCCGCTTTTCGCCGCTGCGGGCGACCAGCTGCACGCGAATCCCGTCCCATTTCCATTCGGCGACGTAATCGGCCGGATCGAGGCCGGAAAAATCGTCGTCTTCGAGCGGCTGCGCCAGCATCAGCGGGCAGAAATTCGGCAGGTCGCCGGTTTCTGGCAGCGGGCGGCGGCCCTCCAGCCAATCGAACAGCGGCTGATAGGGCGGCGTCAGCCCGTGCCAGGCTTCCTCGATCCGCTCGATCGCGACCCCGCCCCATTCCGCGAGCGCCGTCTTGGCGAGTCGCGCCGAAACGCCGATCCGCAGGCTGCCGGTAACGAGCTTCAGCAAGGCCCAGCGCCCGGTCGCGTCGAGCGCGTCGAGCCAGGGTGCCAGCAGGCCGGCAACCTCGGCGCGGCTCGCCCGGTGCAGGCTCTCGACGATTTCGCCGAGGCCCGGCACCGGCGCCGGCGCGGCTGCGACTGCGGGCTCGGGCCAGATCAGCGACACGGTCTCGGCGAGATCGCCGACGAAATCGAAGGACCAGTCGAGCAGTTCCGGATCGACCCGTTCGGCGGCGAGAGCGCGGATTTGGCTCGGCTTCGCCGCGGCGAAGGACAGCTCGCCGGTCAGCGCCGCCAGGGCCCAGCCGCGTTCGGGATCGGGCCGGGTCGCGAAATATTCCTGCATCAGCCGTAATTTGCCGTTGCGCGACGGGGTCAGCAGCAGGCCGTCGAGGAGTGCCGCGAACCGGTTCACTCCTCCTCCTCGAAGCCGGTCAGCGCCAGCGCGCGGGCGCGGTAGCCCTGTTTCGCCGCGTAATGGACCAGCGCCTCTTCGCGCCCGTGGGTGACCCAGATTTCCTCGGCGGCGACGTCGTCGAGGGTCGCCGTCAGCTCATCCCAATCGGCGTGGTCGGAGATCACCAGCGGCAGCTCGACGCCGCTCGCCTTGGCGCGCTGCCGCACCCGCATCCAGCCCGAAGCCATGGCGACGAGCGGGTCGGGCAGGCGCCGCGACCACGGATCGGCGGCGGCCCCGGGCGGCGCCAGCACGATGCGGCCCTTCAGCGCGTCGCGCGCCGCGCCGGTCGCCGGCAGCACCGGGCCGAGCGCCACGCCGAGGCTTTCGTAGAGTTCGGTCAGGCCGATCAGCGCGCCGTGCAGATAGACCGGCTCGTCATAGCCGGCGCGCCGCAGCAGCGCCAGCACACGCTGGCATTTGCCCAGCGCATAGACCCCGACGAGATGGCAGCGCTCGGAAAACAGCGATACCGAATGCAACAGCCTGCCGATCTCGGCGCGGTCCGGCGGGTGGCGGAACACCGGCAGCCCGAAGGTCGCCTCGGTGATGAAGAGGTCGCAAGCGCAGGGCTCGAACGGCGCGCAGGTCGGGTCCGGCCGGCGCTTGTAGTCGCCCGACGCGACGACCCGGCTGCCGCGGTATTCGAGCACGATCTGCGCACTGCCGAGCACGTGGCCGGCCGGGATCAGACGGACCGACACGCCGCCGATGCCGATCGTCTCGCCATAGTCGAGCGGCTGCAACGCGCCGCCGGCCGCCTCGCCATAGCGCGCCCGCATGATCGCGATCGTCCCCGCGGTCGCGAGCACGTTGCCATTGCCGGGCCGGGCGTGATCGCCATGCCCGTGGGTAATGACGGCGCGCGGCACCGGGTGCGCCGGATCGATGTGAAAGCCGCCGGGCTCGCAATAGAGCCCGGCCGGGGTCGTCCTGATCCAGGTTTCGGGCCGCGGCGCGGCGATCGGCATCATGGCACCGGCGGTGCGGGTGGAAGGTGACCGCGATATGGGGTGCCGGCGCCGGGTCGATAAAGGCCGGCACCAGATCGCCGGGTGAGGGCCGCGTCGCGGCGGCGCGGTCAGATCAGCTGTTCGATCGCCGCGGCGTCGCGAATCACGATCGAACCTTTGCCGAGCTCGATCAGGCCCGCCCGATGCCAGACCTGCAGCTGCTTGTTGACGCTCTCCCGCGAGCTGCCGACGATGTTGCCGATCTCCCGCTGGGAGAGGCGCACGCCGAGGGCCGGACCGTGCGCCGCCGAGCTGCCGGGGCGCTCGGCGAGCTGCAGCAGCACTTTGGCGATCCGCGCTTCGAGGTGCCGGAACAGCACATCCTCGACCTGCTCGCTGGTCCGCCGCAGCCGCTGGCACAGAATTTTGATCAGCATCAGGCAAATGTCGGCGTGGTTCTCCAGCACCGGCATGAAGTCGCGCCGGTTCAATAGCAAAAGCTCGCAGTCGGTCATGGCGATCGCATCCGCCGACCGCTCGGCGCCGTCCAGCAACGCGATCTCGCCGAAGATCTCGCCGGCGCTGATGATGTTCAGGACGATTTCCTTGCCGTCGGGAGAGACCGAGCTCATTTTGGCGGTTCCGCGCAGCACCGCCATCATGATCTGTCCCGGCGAGCCCTTGGCGTAGATTTCGCTGCCGGCGGGATAGCGTTCCACCCGTGCATAAGTCAGCAGATGGTCGATCTCGTTCCTGCTCAATTTCCCGAGCAGGAAATGGCGCTCAAAGAACTGCCGCTTTTCCTCGTAGGTCGGGCCGCTCATCACAGTCCCCCGGAAATGGCGGAGTTGCCGCGGCCGCGAGATGCCTGCTCGTTGCTCGCGGAGCCGGGAGCGTCGCACGCACTCGGCCTTGGCGACTGTCGCGGCTGTCATGCGCGGCGCAGCAATCCGTCCGTGCGAATGATAGACGTCCCTCTGTCCATCGTCTCGTTATATTTGACGGTCTCGTCCACTGGACGGCATTTGTCATCGCGGAGACGAGGCCGGTTGCCGGCAGCGACGGATGCGCTGCCGCGGTCCCGGTGTCCGGGCACGCCGGTTGCCAGGGCGGTCTCGCTTCGAGCTTGGCCAATTCGCACACCTGCCTCGCTTCCGCCTCTTCGGTCCAGCGAAGGAAGACCGGTTTCCGCGCGGCCATGGCGGCCTCCCGAGATCATCAAACGGCTTCGTTAACGTTCGATTGTGATACCGGCTGCGGAATGGCGATGTGAGCTGGTTCACAAATCGACAAATTCTGTCGTCGGCGGATGCTGGAGGCGGTGGGCGGGCCAGTGAAACTTGTCGCCGTCGCCGGAATTTGGTTAGTTCAGGTGTGGCGTAAACGGTGGTCTGCCCGCTGGCCCGATATTCGCCGAGTAATTGGACTGGAGCGGAGGAAATCAGACATGGCCGGCGATCCCGACATCGCCTATTTCTCCGCCACGGAGATGGTCGAGCTGTATCGGCAGCGCAGCCTGTCGCCGGTCGAAACGGCGATGAGGTTGCTGCGCCGCTTCGACGCGCTGCAGCCAAGGATCAACGCCTTCGCGATCGTCGATCGCGAGGGCGCGCTCGCCGCGGCGCGGGCGTCCGAGGAGCGCTGGCGGCACGGTGCGCCGGCGGGGCCGCTCGACGGCGTGCCGGTGACAATCAAGGATTTGATGCCGATGCGCGGCTTTCCGACTCTGCGCGGCTCGCTGCTCGTCGATCCGCATCAGGATTGGTCGGAAGACGCACCGGCGACGGCGCGGCTGCGCGAGGCCGGCGCGGTCATCCTCGGCAAGACGACGACTCCGGAATTCGGCTGGAAGGCGCTGGGCGACAGCCCGCTGACCGGGATCACCCGCAACCCGTGGGATCTGTCGCGCACTTCCGGCGGCAGCAGCGCCGGTGCGGCGGCCGCTGCCGCCGCCGGCATCGGGGCGCTGCATCTCGGCAGCGACGGCGCGGGTTCGATCCGCACGCCCAGTGCCTTTTGCGGCATTTTCGGGCTGAAGCCGAGCTTTGGCCGGGTGCCGGCCTACCCGCCCTCGCCGCTGGGGCTCTTGTCGCATGTCGGGCCGATGGCCCGGACCGTGGCCGATGCGGCGCTGCTGCTGAACGTGCTGTGCGGCGCCGATCACCGCGATCCTTATGCGCTGCCGCGCGACGGCCGCGATTACCGCGACGGGCTCGAAGGCGGCGTCGGCGGCTGGCGCATCGCCTACAGCCCCGCCCTCGGCTACGCGCGCGTCGATGGCGAGATCGCCGCCGCGGTCGCGCAGGCGGCGCAGCAATTCGAGGCGCTCGGCGCCGTGGTCGAGGAGGTCGACGCGATCTTTCCGTCGCCGCACGACGCCCTGCTGACCTTATGGGCGGCCGGTGTCGCGCGCGTCGTCGCTGCGTTTCCCGCCGAAAAGCGGACGCTCCTCGACCCCGGTCTCGCCGCATTGGCAAAAGAGGGCGAGCGGCTGAGCGCTGCGCAATACCTCGAAGCCGATGCTGTCCGGGTGACGCTCGGCCGGCAGATGGCGGTCTTTCACCAGACCTACGACCTGCTGCTGACGCCGACGATGCCGGTCCCGGCATTGCCGGCCGGCCAGGACCTCAACGATCCGGCGAACGAGCGCCACTGGATCGACTGGTCGCCATTCAGCTACCCGTTCAACATGACCCGCCAGCCGGCGGCGAGCATTCCCTGCGGCCTGACGCAAGCCGGACTGCCGATCGGATTGCAGCTGGTCGGGCCGCTTTACGCGGATGCGCGCGTGCTGCAGGCGGCGCGCGCCTTCGAGACGACGCAGCCCATGCGCCGCCCGCCGCTCGCCGGCGAGCCCGCCCCGGCGAGCAGCCCCCGATAGCGGCGCCGGCGACGGATTAGGGCGGACCGCCGATTATTTCAGATTGCGGTCCCACATCGCGAAGATCCTGCTCCAGGTCTCCTCGGCGGCGATCGTGTCGTAGACCGCGCGCTCGGGAAAGCAGAAGCCGTGATGGGTGCCGGGAAAGACCTTCAGCTCGTGCTTGACGTCGGCCTTATCGAGCGCCTTTTTGAGGTCGCCGGGGATGTGGGCGGGGACCGCCTGATCGGTCTCGGCAAAGGCGTAGTAGAGCTCGCCCTTGATCTTGTCGAGCAGCAGGTGCGGCGAATCCTCCTTGTCGGTGATGATGCCGACGCCGTAGAGCGAGGCCGCCGCCGCCATGCGGTGCGGGAAATGCGCCGAGACGGTGGTGATGTACTGGCCGCTCATGCAATGGCCGACGCAGCCGACCGGGCCGGGCCGAGCTTTGTCATTGGCGTCGAACCAGGCGAGCAATGCCGCGGTGTCGTCGATCACGCGGGCGTTGGTCAGATGGTTCATCGCCGCACGGATCACCGCCGACATGCCGTCATCGCGGTGCGGGATGTCGAAATGGCAGGTGCCGAGCCGGTAATACATGTCGGGCAGCAGGCAGAAATAGCCGTGCTTGGCGATCCGCCGCGCCATGTTGCGCAGCTCCTCGCGCATGCCCGGCGCATCCATGTAGAAGATGATGCCGGGAAACTCGCCCGGCCCGTCGGGGCAGGCGGCAAAGGTCGGCATGTTGCCGTGCCTGGTGGTGACGACGACCTCTTCCTCGATCATGGTGATTTCCCTTTTGCGGCTGGGGTCAGCTGTCGCATCAAGCCTCGCGCGATCGCGGCCACTTGTCACCCCACTTTCGCGGCCCGCTACGGCTGGGGTCGGCCCCTCGCAGCCGCATCGAGCTTCCTGTCCAAGGTCACCAATTCGGCGCCCAGCCTCATCGCCAGGCACAGATAGCTCGCATCATAGCTGGTGAGACCGAAGATCTCGGCGCTCATCAGCATCTCGGTCTGGTCGATGTCCACGATTTCGATCGCCATGTCATCGTAGGCCGCAAATCCCGAAAGAAGGGCCTCGCGCTGTGACGGAGAGCGTCGCATCTTCGTCAAACAGATATTGGCGATTTCAAAAAGCAAGATCCCCGTTGCAAACAAGCTGTTTCCTCGGAGTCGCGCGGCAATCTTGCCCGCCTCGGCTTCACCAAACAGCATCGCCGCGACAGCGGAAGCATCGACGACCTTAACGGCCATCCCGGTCCGCCCGGACTATTTCTGCAGAGTCCGAGGGCGTGTTGAGGCCGAGGCGCTGTATTTTCTCCATCACCTCGTCAATGGTCAGCTTGCGACGGGGGCGGACCGCTTCCTCGACGATCGCCAGCAACTCGCCCTGCAAAGACCGGTGATGCTTGGCCGCGCGCTCCTTCAGCCGGGTGACGAGGTCGTCGGGGGCGTTCTTGATCGACAGATTGACGGGCATGCGATTCACCTCCAATTTGGAGGTGTATACTTGCAGCAGCGGCCGCACGCAACTCACAGCCGGGCGGCGAGAGCGGTCGAGATGTCGGGCTCGGCCTTGAGCAGTTGCCGGGCGCGGGCGATTGCGGCCGGGATCAGGGCGGCGCCGGCGGCGTGGGCGTCGAAAGCGGCGGCCAGCTCGGGATTCCGCGAGCGGTAGACGAGCTGGGCCGCCTCGGTTTCGTACATCCGCTGTTCTTCGCTGCCGGGCGGCCCCAATCCGAGAAGGAGCCGCAGGAACGGAAAGGATACATCGTCCGGCGGCGAGGGTTGGATCCGGTTCGCCTGAATGTCCTGCCGGATCGCCTCGGCGAGTGCCGGGTCGAGCATTTTCGGCACATCGAGAAGGCCATGGCCGAGATAGGCGGCACCGCCGTTTCCGGGCACGGCGCTGCGCAGCAACGCGGCATGGCACGCCTCGACCCGCTGCCAGCCGGCCGGGTAATTGCTGCCGTATAATTGGAGCCATAGCGCGCAGGCGGCGGCGATCTGCGGCGTCGTCGCCGAGGTGCCGGCGCCGTCCATGTCGAAGCCGCTGACGGTCTGCAGCTTCATCCAGGCGACGTTCGGGGTATAGGCGGCTATCGCCTTTGCCATGACGCCGGCCGGTCCCCAATTCTCCTGCAATTCGCCGAACTTGCCGGTGATGTAGGGCGTCTTGTCATAGGTCGCGCCGAGTGCCGTGACGACGCGGTTGAACGCGCTCGGATAGACGACGAGATGCGTCGGCAGGTCGGCGAAATTGTCGCCCGAGGCCGCGACGGTGACGATGCCGGCGTCGTAGAGATGATTGGCCGCGTCGGCCCAGCTGGCGGCGGGCAGGCCGCCATGGCTGATCGTGACGACGTCGCATTTGCCGGCGGGAAGGCTGTTGGCCGGGTCGCCCGAGGGGCCGAGCGCGTAATCCATGCCCTGCGCCATCGCGCTCGAATAGAAATGGACGACCGACGGCCCGATCCGCACCGGCACCACTTCGGCGTCCGGCGCGCCGCCGAAATCGCCGGCGAATTGCTTTCCCTGATAGATCAGATCGAGCGCGTTGCCGGCCAGAATCGCCAAGGTTGCAGTGCCGTGGCCGGGGTTGCGCAACAGGCCGGTGGTGCCGGGGTCGGTTGTGTTGTGGTTGTTCTCATAGAAATTATAGCCGAGATCACGGCGGATATGGCGCGGCGTCGAGACGTGCGGCGGCCAATAGCCGGTATCGAGATGGGCGATGCGGACGCCGGTGCCGGTCGCCGTGCCCCGCACCTGCGCGAACCCGGTAAAGCCGTCCAGGAGGTGCCAGCCGGGGCTCACCAGGGTCGCGGGCGGCCAGTCCGGGTCCAGCCCGGCCGGCGCCGGCGCCGCCGTTTCCGCCGGTCCCGAGCCGCTCTCGTGCAGCAGGTCGGGCTCGACATAGATCGAATATTGGGCGTTGGCGGCAACGCGGTGCGCCTCGTCCCAGGGATGGGCGTCGCCGCCGGCACTCGGCCTGGCGACCAGCCAGTGATCCATCGGCGCCGCCGCCGAAAACCGCGGCGAGGCGTGAAAGCCTCTGAACAACGGCTCCAGCGGCAGATAGCCCGGCAATGCCAGAGGCTGCGCCCCGACAAACAACGCGGTGAACGGCCGCTGGCGGACCCTGACCAGCAGATTGCCGCTGTATTGGATCGTCACGCCCCCTCCCCCGATCGCCGCCGGGCGTTACCGGCAATGCGGCACCACCTCCTCGGCGAACAACGTCATCGTCTGCCGGACCATGGCGTGATCCATGATGCCGCCCTGATTGAAATAGCAGATGAATTCGTCCATGCCGTAGTCGCGGCGCAACGCCCGCACCCGCTCGACGCAATAATCGGGGTCGCCGAAGACGCCCATCTCGCGGTCGAGGTCCTCGTATTTGACGCGCTCGATCCGGGCCAGGACCTGGCGAAACGCCTCGAAGCTTCGGATGTCGGTTTGGCCGAGCGGCCGCAGCCGTTCCGCGGCCTCGCGCAAAAAGCGCAACAGGCCCGGCTCGCAATCCTGGCGGGCCTGCGCCCGGCTCGTCGTCACATGCACCGGGAAGGCGAGCGCGGCGTCGCCCTTGGCGCCGGCCGGCAGGGTGTCGCGGTAGACCGCCAGTCCTTCCTTGAGCTTATCCGGCGGATTGATCAGCGGGGTGGCGAAAATCGGGAAGCGGCGGCGCGCGGCGATCGGAAAGGTGTCGGGGCTGTTGGCGGCGATCCGCACCGGCGGGTGCGGGTTCTGTACCGGCCGCGGCACGACCGACAGGTCGTGCGCGTGGAAATACTTGCCCTCGTATGAAAAGCTGTCGCTGGTCCAGGCCTTGAGGATGAAGTCGAGCGCCTCCTCGAACCGCGCCCGGCTTTCCTCCTGCGCGATGCCGTAGCCCTCATAGTGCAGGGGGGCGGTGCCGCGGCCGACCCCGAACTCGATGCGGCCGTTGCTGAGGATGTCGGCGATGGCGGCCTCCTCGGCGATCTTGACCGGGTTGTGCAGCGGCAGCAGGGTCACCGCCGTGCCGAGCCGGATGCGGCTGGTGCGCTGCGCCGCGGCGGCCAGCACCATCAGCGGGTCGGCGAGGATCGAGAACGCCCGGCTGAAATGCAATTCGCCAAGCCATGCGGTGTCGAAGCCGAGCGTATCGCCGAGCTCGATCTGGGCGAGGATGTCCTGATACCGCTGCCGCTCCGTATAGCCCTCCGCACACGGCAGCTGGTCGAAGAACCCGAACCGCATCGTCAGTCCCTGTCGCCGATGATTACCTCAACTCGAATACCATGCGGGAAACGCGGGCAGCAAGCCGCGAGGCCGGAAGGTTGTGCCGGGCGGATCGGGTTCCTCCCGCCCGGCAGTTCGCCGGCCGGTGAGAAAATGCGGGCCAGCCGAGGGCTAGCCAAGCGAGGCGATAATCTGGCGATAGGCCGCCTCGGGAAACGCCTTCAGCGTCTTTGTCCGCACCGTCCCGAGCATTCCCAGCAGCAGGGTGAACCGCGCCGCGACGGCGTCGTCGGGGGCTTCGTAGACGGCGACGAGATCGTATTCGCCCATCGTCATGTGGAGGGCCTTGAACTCGCCGCCCATGTCGACGAGTGCCTTTTTCGCGGTGTCGATCCGCCGCGGCGAATCCTTCACCTTTTGGGCGCCCTGGTCGGTCCAGTTCGCGAGCATGATATAGGTGGGCACGGCATACCTCCCTTCCTTGCTGAGTGCGCCTTGTCGGGTGCCGGCAAACCTGCCGGCTCCGCTGCTCTTATGCTGTTGCCGGCGCCGTCTCTGCGGCTATACGGCTGAGCTTGGCCGCCATGATACAGTCGTTTTCGAGCCGTCGTGCGCCGTCGGGGAACCGCCAGTCCGGAGCTTGCGCGTGCAAGCCGCCGGCCTCTTCCTCGGTCAGGGGCGGGATGCCGCCGCGGCACGGCGTGCAATTCTTCGCGGCGAGTGCTGTGGGCATCGTGTCACCTCCGGCAGATCGGATACCATAGCACGAGCGGCGGCTGGGGGCGTGGAGGGCGGTTTGACGGCAGCGGGGGTTCTGGGACGCGTATCGGCGGCGATACTCGTGCTCTCGATGCTGCTCGGCCGAGGCCTCGCATCGGCGCAGACGGCAATGCCGATGGGAACCTGGCAGGTCGTTCTGGCCGCCGGCGACGATGCCGAGCCGGTATTCGACAACGCCACGCGCGCCGTGGCGGTGCAACTCGCCGCGGCCGGCATCCCCGCCCGCAATATCCATCGCCTCAGCGCGAGCCCGGCCGAGCTGCATGGCGGCGTCGAGAGCGCCACGGCGGGAGCGCTGCTGCGGCGCATTGCCGGGCTGCCGGCGGCCCCAGGCGATCGCTGCCTCGTCTTTCTGACCTCGCATGGCGAGCGCGGCACCGGTCTGTGGCTCGCCCGCTCCGACAGAGCACTCCGTCCCGCCGAGCTCGCGCACGCGCTGTCGCAGGGCTGCGCCGCCGTGCCGACGGTCGTCATCGTTTCGAGCTGCTACTCCGGCGGTTTTGCCGCCGGGGCGATGGCCAGGCCCAATCGCGTGATCCTGACCGCCGCCCGCGCGGACCGGCCTTCCTTCGGCTGCCAGGCTCGGCGCAGCTATACTTTTTTCGACGAATGCCTGTTGCGGGCATTGCCTAAATCCGCGACCTGGCGGGCGGTATTCCTCGGCGCCAAGGCCTGCGTCGGCCATCTGGAGCATGCGCTCGGCGAACGAGCCTCCGATCCCCAGGCCTATTTTGGCGCCGCCGCGGCAACGCTGCGGATCGGTTTTTGAAATGGAGGCGCGTCACGAAAACCTGTCGGGAGAGCGCCGTTCCGTGAAGAATGAGCGGCCCAGGCTGCTGGTTGCTGCCTGAGCGGGCGAGAAGCGATCCTTCTGCCGCGGAGAACTGCGATGGATATCGGCTTTACCGAGGAGCAGGAGCTGCTGCGCGAGACTGCGCGCAAATTCCTCGACAGCGAATGCGACAGCCAATTCGTGCGGCGGCGCATGGCCGAGCCGGCCGCGGTCACCGACGAATTCTGGCACAAGCTCGCGGCGCAAGGCTGGCTCGGCATCATCTACCCGGAAGAGGACGGCGGCAGCGGGCTCGGCGTCGCCGCGCTCGTCGTGCTGATGGAGGAGATGGGGCGGCGGGTCATGCCCGGCCCGTTCCTGTCGACCGTGCTGCTCGGCGGTGCCGCGATCGCCGAGGCCGGCGCGCCGCCCCAGCGCCGGGCATGGCTGGCGCGGATCGCCGCCGGCGAGGCCAAGGCGGCGTTGGCCTGGACCGAACCCGATCTGCGCTGGGACGCTTCCGGGATCACCCTGGCGGCGCGCGAGACGGGCGGCGGCTTCACCCTTTCGGGCAGCAAGCTCTTTGTCGGCGACGCGCATCTTGCCGACATTCTCGTCGTCGCCGCCCGCACTCGCGACGGCAGCACGATGGAGGACGGCGTCAGCCTGTTCCTGGTGCCGAAAGATACCGCCGGGCTCGCCGTCACCCTGATGCCGACAATCGACGAGACCCGCAAATTGTGCGAGGTCCGGCTCGACAATGTCATGCTCCCGGCTTCGGCTCTCCTCGGCAACCGGCATGACGGCTGGGGGCCGCTGTCGCGGGTGGTGGCGCGGGCGACCGTGGCGCTCTGCGCCGAGATGTGCGGCGGGGCGCAGCAGGTGCTCGACATGACCGTCGATTATGCCAAGCTGCGCGTCGCCTTCGGCCGGCCGATCGGCAGCTATCAGGGGGTCAAGCACCAGGCCGCCGACATGCTGGTGGCGCTCGAAAACGCCAAATCGCTGACCTATTACGCGGCCTGGGCGCTCGACGAGGTTGAACCCGATGCCGCGCTCGCGGTATCGATGGCCAAGGCCGCCGCCTCCGACATGGCCCGCAAGGTCGCCGGCACCGGCATCCAATTGCACGGCGGCATCGGCATGACCTGGGAGCACGATCTGCAGCTGTACTTCAAGCGCGCCAAAGCCTGCGAGGTCGCGTTCGGCGACGCCAGTTGGCACCGCGAGCGCGTCGCCCGGCTGTTCAACCCCTAGCCGGCGCGGGCAACCGGTCCGGATTTAGCGATACGATGAACGCCCTCCTCGGTTTCGCGCCCTATATCGCGTTTTACATAGCGATGCGCTTCCTCGCGGTCGAAGCGACCTTGTGGGTGGCGGCCGGCGTGGCGTTGCTGATCATCGGTGTAAACTGGGCCCGCACCGGCTCGCTGAAGATCCTCGAAATCGGTGCCTTTATCGTGTTTGCGGCATTGGCCGCCTTGACCGCGGCCGCCCACTGGAATTGGACTTTGCTCGGCGTGCGGCTGGCGGTGGATTGCGGATTGCTGGCGATCGTGCTGGTATCGCTGGCGATCGATCGGCCGTTCACTTTGCAATACGCGCGCGAGCGGGTGCCGCCGGAGATCTGGAATACGCCGCTTTTCCTTACCGTCAATCGCCGGATCACCTGGGTCTGGGCGGCGGCTTTTGCCGTGATGGTCGTCGCGCATGCCGCGGTCGTTTTCGTTTCCGGGACGCCATATTGGATCGACACTGCGGTCACGATCGCGGCCCTGACCGGCGCGTTCCAATTCACCGCCCGCTATCCGCAGACGGCGCGCCGGAAGGCGCTCGGCGCCGGCGGCTGAATTGCCGACCGCGACCGACAGGCGGAACAATTTCGACGCGCTGCGCCTCGTCGCCGCCGTCTCGGTCCTGTTCTCGCATGCGTTTCTGATCGCAGAGGGGACGCAGCGCCACGAGCCGCTGATCCGGCTGACCGGCAACCAGTCGATCCTCGGCCTTTGCGGCGTGTTCGTGTTCTTCGCGATCAGCGGCTTTCTGGTGACGCAGAGCTTCGAAGAGACCGGCAACCCGCTGAGTTTCCTGGCGAAACGCGCCTTGCGCATCTTCCCCGGCCTGTTCGCCGCGACGCTGTTGTCGGCCTTTGTCCTGGCGCCCCTGGTCACCACCCTGGATCCCGGCGCCTATTTCAGCCAGCCGGCGCCCTACCGCTACGTTGTCGGCAACACCTTGCTCGACCAGACCGTGCAGGAATTACCGGGCGTGATGTTCGTCAACAACCCGGTCGGGCTCGAGATCAACGGATCGATGTGGACCCTGCGCTTCGAGTTCATGATGTACGTCATGGTTCTTGTGCTGGGCATGCTGCGGCTGTTGACCCTGCCGGTGGCGCTGCTGCTGCTGGGACTCGGCATGGCCTGCCTGCATTTCGAAGCTCTTGAGCTTCTCGGCGGCTGGGGCTGGCTGCTCGGCTTCTTCGCCGCCGGCATGGTGCTTTACAAGCTGCGCGCGACCCGCATCTTCGATGGCCGGATCGCTCTGCTGGCCTTGGCCGGCCTCGTCCTCAGCGTGCCCTTGCGCCAATTCATCCTGCTGTTCCCGCTGTTCGGCTGCTATCTGGCGCTGTGGGCGGCGCTCAACCCCCGTCTGCCGGCGGTCCCGGTGGCGCGCTTCGGCGATCTCTCCTATGGCCTGTACGTCTACGGCTGGCCGGTCGAGGCGGCGGTGATGTGGTTCTCGGGCGGCCGCGCCGCGTGGTGGCAGGTGTTCCTGATCTCGTTGCCGGCAACGGCGGCGATCGCCTTCCTGTCCTGGCATCTGATCGAACGCCCGGCGCTTCGCCTCAAACCGGGTCCGCGCCGGCCGACCGAGTTCGCATCCCCAACCGCGCCGCAACCGGCGTAACCGCCTGGCGCTCGCCGAAATGCTGGCGCCATGGATCGCTCCGCCGCTAGTATGCGCACCATCAACCGATTGCCTGGGAGGGGCAGCGATGCGGGTACATAACCTCTATGCCGACGCGAACGGCCAGTCGCATTGGCGCGACGTCGAGATCGAATGGGTCGAAGAGACCCCCGGAGGCAAATTGTCGAAGCGGCTGGCGGCCACCGGCATCATCTTTCGCGAGGTGCCGCCGACCTACGACCTCGACTGGCACCCCGCACCCCGGCGGCAATACATCATCAACCTCGACGCCGGCGTGCAAATCACCGCAAGCGACGGCGAAGCCCGCAGGATCGGCGCCGGCGAGGTCGTCCTGGTCGAGGACACCACCGGCAAGGGACACCTGTCGAAGGCGCTCGACGGCAAGATCCGCAACTGTATCTTCGTACCCATCGAATAAGGGAGGCCGACATGAAGCTGTTGTATTTCGACGACTGGAAGCTGGGCGTGCTGAAGGGCGACAACGTCGTCGACGTGTCGTCGGTGGTGCGCGACATCCCGCATACCGGTCCCGGCGACCTGATCAACGGGCTGATCGCCCGCTTCGACCAATACAAGGGCAAGCTCGCAGACGCGGCGGCCGAGCGGGCAGGGCGTGCCGTTGTCTTCAGTCAAGCTGCGCGCTCCGCTGCCAAAGCCGGACAACATCGACTGCATGGCGGTCAATTACATGGAGGACGGCACGCGCAGCGCGCCGGCGCCGATCAACGCGTTCCAGAAGACGGCGAACGCCATCTGCGGAACTGGCGACACGATGATATTGCCCGATGCGCCGGCAACGATCTTCGAGGGCGAGGCCGAACTGGCGCTGGTGATCGGCAAAAGGGCGAGCCACGTCAAAGCCGCCGACGCAATGGATTACATCTTCGGCTATACCTGCTTTATCGACGGCTCGGCGCGTGGTTTGCCGGCCCCCGGCTTTTTCGCCATGAAGTCGCGCGACAGCTTCGCCCCGATCGGGCCGTGGATCGTGACCAAGGACGAGATCGCGGACCCGCAAAAGCTCCAGATCCGGCTGTCGAACAACGGCACCCTGATGCAGAACTTCAACACCAGCGACATGGCGCACAAGATCCCGCGCTGCATCGAGTGGCTGAGCTCGATCCACGCATTGGAGCCGGGCGACATCGTCGCCACCGGCACCAATCACCGCGGCCTCAACCCGTTCATGGACGGCGACAGGATCGAGCTCGACATCGAGGGCGTCGGCAAGCTCGCCTTCAACGTCAAGGACGAGTTGAAGCGCAAGTGGGAACGGCGGACGCGGCTGCAGATGCACGAGGCGGCGGCGCAAAAAACCGCCGGGGCCTATCCCGACATCACCCCGCAGATCTCGGGCAAACACGCCCCCAACGCGCGCTGATGCGAATGCCGAGGCGGCTCTCGTAGCGAGATAGTAGCCTGATCGACCCAACCTCCCCGTGGCCGGGCTTGCCCCGGCCACCTACGGCTCCTCTACCCACCCGCGTGCGCTGAAGACGTGGATACCCGGGCCAGGCCCAGGCAAGGGGTGGCGATGTGAGGGGTCAACAAGGAAAGACGCCATGGCCGCCACCGGTTTCGCCTACAGCCACCTGTTTACCAAGGATCTGCCGGCGGCGGCGCCGCGCTGGACCGGCTTCCCGAAATACAATTTCATCGGCGGCCACAATGACCCCGAGCACGTGCCGGCGGCGGCGCTGGCGGCGGCGGCCGAGGCCGTGTTGCGGCGCGACGGCGCCGATCTTGCGCTCTACAACCCGCATGGCCCGCAGGGCTTCCGCGGCATCCGCGAGTTCGTCGTCGGCAAGGTCGCCGGGCGCGGCATTTCCTGCTCGCCCGAGGAGGTGCTGATCACCTCCGGCTCGGGCCAGGGCCTCGACCTCGTCAACCGGGTGCTGCTCGAACGCGGCGATACCGTGATCCTCGAGGAATTCACCTATGGCGGAGCGCTGACCAAGCTCCAGCGCCGCGGCGTCACGGTCGTCGGCGCGCCGCTCGACGATGACGGGCTGCGCATCGACGCGCTCGGCCGGATCCTCGACGATCTCAAGCGCAAAGGCACCGTTCCCAAATACATCTACACGATCCCGACCGT
Organism: uncultured Alphaproteobacteria bacterium; assembly: GCA_963814865.1. Taxonomy (GTDB): domain Bacteria; phylum Pseudomonadota; class Alphaproteobacteria; order ATCC43930; family CGMCC-115725; genus AP-15. The sequence continues at coordinate 1,461,498 of CAWFEN010000014.1, forward strand.
GCAGAACCCGACCGGCTCGATCCTGCCGGTCGAGCGCCGCCGCGCACTTGCTCGACCTCGCCCGGCAGCATGGCGTGCCGATCTTCGAGGACGAATGCTACGCCGATCTCACCTGGAACGAGGGGCGCCGGCGGCGATCTATGCGATGGACCCGACCCAGGTGATCCATGTCGGCTCGTTTTCAAAGACCCTGTCGCCGGCGTTGCGGCTCGGCTACGTCGTCGCCGATTGGACGGTCATGAGCCGGCTGGTCGGCTTGAAGCGCGAAATCGACAGCGGCACCGGTGCCCTCGAGCAGATGATCGTGGCCGAATATTTCTCGCGCAGCTTCACCGAGCATGTCGGCGAATTGACCGGCGTGCTGAAGGAAAAGCTCGACACGATGGTCGACGCGCTCGAACGCGAGTTCGGCACCACGGTCGAAAAGATGTGGCGGCCGAAGGGCGGCATCTTCCTGTGGATCAAGCTCCCCGACCGGATCGACGTGACCAAGCTGGTGGCACCCGCCGCCAAAGAAGGGCTCGTCTTCAACCCCGGCCCCGAATGGTCGTGCAACCCGGCCGAGACCAAATCGCACCTGCGGCTCTGCTTCGCCTTGCCCTCGAAGGACCAGATCCGCAACGGCGTCGCCACCTTGGCGCGCGTTTGCTACGAACAGACCGGCCTCCCCGAGCAGAGCGCCAACATCCGCCACACTGCCGCTCCGGGCTGATCTTCCTTCTTTCGAGATACCGTACCAAGTTCCGCGCACAGGCGCGCACGGGGGGAGAGGGTAGTATCCATGCCGGTTTTTCGCTTGCCGCTATCCGGCAACGTCACGCAGTCGATCAATCCCTGGACATGGCTATTCAACCCGGTTGGCAGCCAGGTCGGGCTCGTGAACATCGAACTCGGGCAATCGTCGAATCCCGCAGTCGAGGAGGAGGTCCTTACCGATGTGGCGGGTTACGGCAAGCAGCTCGGCCGGATCGAGGATGCCCTGCTCGTACTGCTCGCCCATTTCCGGCCCGAGCGCGCGCTGACCGCCAAGGAGGAAGCGGCAATCGCCGCCGTCAAGGAGATGGTCGAAGAGATCGCCGCGGTGAAGGCCAAGCATCAGCCGCGCACCGCATCATGAATGGTGTACTCGCCCTCTGCAGCCCCTCCGCCAGTGGTGCCGGCCCTGCTTCATGCCGGATCTGCGCAAGCTCACCCGTACAGTGCCGCCATTTGATGGCGGCGGTTGTCGACGATCGACATTTTCGCGCGCCCATCGGACAAAACGCGGAGGTTCCCAATGGCCGCGAGCGCAGGTATGACAATCGTCGCTGTGCCGCCGAGTGATCGTTACTTGATCAGATTGATCTGGTTCTCGCTCAGCGCGCGGATGAAGTCGGGCAGCGGGATGAAGCCCACCGCATTGAGATATTTCTGCGTGTTGCCCCCCGTGGGCGCAATCGCCCAGAGCAGGAAATGACGCAGCGCCGCAGCGGTTGCGGGATCGCGTTGCCGGGTCGAAACCACCGCGTATTCGTAATTGATCAACGGATAGGAATTGTCGCCGGTGGCGAACACCAGGCTCAGCCGCTCGTCCGGCGGCGTGCGCGGGTCGAGCACCGAGGCGCCGGCGCTGATGGTCTCCGCAATCGGCAAAACGAATTTGCCGTTCTGGTTCTTCAGCATTGCGGAGCCGAGCCCGGCCTTGGCGATCGCGTCGCGAAAGCTGACGCCGATATAGGCGATCGAATAGGGCGTCGCCGCGGCCGCCTGCACCATGCCGTCATTGCCGGTGGCGGTGCGTGCGCCGGGCACGGCGGGCCAGGCGACGCTGATGCCATAGCCGATTTTGTCCTCCCAGCTCTGCGTCGAGAAATCGAGGAACTGGGTGAAGATGAAGGTGTCGCCCGAGGCATCGGCGCGGCGGATCGGAACGATCGGCTGATGCGGGAGCTTGACGCCCGGGTTCAGCGCCGCAATCGGGGCGGCGTCCCATTTCGTGATGGTGCCGGCGTAGATGCCGGCCAAACTCGGCCCGTCGAGCCTGAGCCCCGCGCCGTTCAAGCCGGGGATGTTGTAGTTCACCGTCTGCGCCGAGATGGCGAGCGGGATGGTCTTGATTTCCGGGTTCTGCTCGGCCTCTTCGTCGGACATGTAGGCGTCCGAGGCGCCGATCTGCGCGCGGCCGGCGATGGCCTCCGCGATGCCGGCGCCCGAGCCGGTGGCGGCGGCAGCGAGGGTGACGTTGGGTGCGATGCCGGGATAGTCGCGGATCCACAATTCGAACAACGGGTAGAGCAGCGTCGAGCCGGTTTCGTGCAGCACGATGCCGGCGGCTCGTGCCGATGCCGGCGGCAGCGCGAGCAGGCCAAGAGAGAGCGCCGCTGCGCCGAGCCGGAGCGCGCGCAGTCGCGGCGCATGACAAAGGGATCTGATCATGCCGATTCGTCCTTCGCGGCTTGTCGCCGGTCGCCCGCCGCGCTATCGCCCAATCCGGTCCAGGTTCACGCCGGTCGTCTCGATCCGGTAGAGCCAGGTCACCACCGCGCCGAGCAGCGAAGTGACGACCAGGCCATAGAGCAGCCAGCGCGTGCCGATCGCCGTGAGCAGGATTGGAAACAGGAAGGCGGTGGCGACCGCGCCGATCTTCGCAAAGGCTGCGGCGAAGCCCGCCCCCATGCCGCGCACCTCGGTCGGAAAGACTTCGCCGGCCAACAGGTAGGTCTGTGCGTTCGGGCCGAGATTGGTCATGAAATCGAACAGCATAAAGCCGGCGAAGATCAAGGCGATCTTGGCCTCGCCGCCGGCATCGATCGAGAACGAGGCGAGCAGCAGCCCCGCGGCGCAGCCGATGAAGCCCAGGATCTGCAGCTTGATCCGGCCGACCGTATCGGCGAGCGCCACCGCGAAGACGATGCCGACGATCAGCAGCACGTCGATCAGCGCCGAGCCTTTGGCAGCCAGAATGGCGTCCGAGATCATGTCGCTGAGGCTGCGGATGTGGTCGGAACCGCCGCCCAGCGCCGCGGCGAGAATGGTCGGCGTGAAGATGCCGATTCCGTAGGTGCCGAGATCCTGGATGAACCACGGGACCGAGGCGAAAATCGTGGCGCGGAGGTTCCGGTCATTGAACAGCGCCAGAAACGATTGCGGGCCGTGGGCCTTGCCGTGCCCCTCGGCGCTGGTCTGCGCGAGCCGGATGCTGTTCGGGTATTGCGGCCGGCGCACCAGGAGTCGGGTGACCGATTTCTCGGCTTCCTCGCGCTCACCGCGCACCGCAAGCCAGTTGGCGCTTTCGATGATGAAGAAGCGGCCGATGGTGACGGCGAGGGCCGGGAGAATGGCCGTGGCGTACATCCAGCGCCAGGCAGAGAGATTCGGCGACAGCGCCAGGACCAGACAGCCGATTCCGACCCCGCCGAGCGCACCCAGCGCCTGAAAACCGAAGGCGGCAAGCACCAGCCTGCCGCGATTGGCGCTCGGAATGTTCTCCGAGATGATCATGTGAGCAGTTGGATAGTCGCAGCCCAGCGCCAGGCCGAGCCCGAACAGGCAGATCGCCAGCGACAGGAAATTGGTGCACAGGATCAGGAGCGCCAGGAAGGCGACGAAGATGATCATCTCGGCGATGAACATCCGCTTGCGGCCGAAATAATCGGACAGCCCGCCGAGCAGCACGGCACCGAACAAGATGCCGGCGAGGCTCGCGGCGCTGACGATGCCCTTTTCCGCAGCGCCGATGTGAAACTCGCGCACGATCAGCGGCAATGCCACGCCGGTCATGAAGACGACGAAGCCTTCGAAGAATTTCCCCGCGGCGGCCAGCGACCAGATGCGCCACTGCATGCCCGTCATCGGCGCCGATTTCAGCGCGGTACCGTCGGGCCAGGCGGGCAATTCGTCGATATATTCCTGCACCGTCCTCGCATTGGCCGGCGCGGATCGGATGGTGTCCGTGATGTCGGCCATGGCCGAGCTTTCCCTGATTGGTTACGGTCTCGAAGAAGGGGCTGACGCCTGCCCCCGGCCATCGGGCTCAAACCTGAGGTCAAGCGCAAAAAGCCACAGCCTTCCTCGCGAGGCACATGAAGTTTTGATGACGAACTCGCAGCCATCGGTTTGAGTGCCGCCATGCGCGAGTGCGCGCCGGCGATGACGGCTCAATGTGCGAGCCGGGTCCGGAATGCCTCCCGATGCGGGATCAGGGATGGAGCCGGTCTTTGTGAAGGGCGAGCCACTCCGCCATCAGCTTTCCGTTGTCGGCGAGGAAGCGCTCGTCGAGCACCCGCGAATTCAGGATGCGATCGACGCGAAAGTGACGAAAGTCGTTTCTGAGTTCGCACCAGGCCCCGATCAGGGTCACGTCGACGTAATAAGCCATGGCCAGCGGCCATATTGTCCGGCAGGTCTGTCGTTCTCGTTCATCGACATAGGCGATCGAGATCTTGCGGGTGTCGTGGATCGCACCGCGCAGCTCCGCAAGGTCGATGCCGGTGACCGCCGGCGAGTTGCCGTCGGAAACAAAGATCGGCGCCGCGACAAGATGGGGCTGCAGCGGCTCCGGCACCACGGTAGCGAGTTTCGCCAGCACGCTTTCCGCCGCTCTCTGCAGCATCGGGTCGCGAAGCCGGCGCAGCAGGCGAACCCCGATCGCGATGGCGTCGGCCTCGTCGGCCGTGAACATCAGCGGCGGCAGATCGTAGCCGCGCCGCAGCACATAACCGAGCCCCGGCGCCCCCTCGATCGGGACCCGGCTCGCCTGCAGCGCGGCAATGTCGCGATAGACCGTGCGGGCCGTCACTTCGAATTTGTCGGCAAGCGCCGCCGCGGTCAACGGGCGAGCCGCCGTACGCAGGCTCTGGATGATGTCGAACAGGCGGTCGGCACGACGCATTCCGGTAACGGGCGGATCCTGACAGAACGCTGTCAGTATGGAGCGATTATGCTGCCGGGACAACGCTCGGAAGGAGAGATGGATGGTTTCGATTTATGTCGACATTGAGAAGTTGGAATGGACGCCCGGCTCGGCGAAGTATGGCCCGGCGGCTATCCATGACGGCTGGGAGATCATTCAGAGCAAGATCCTCAGCGACCGCCGGCAGGAGGGTGGCGGTCTTGCCTTGCTGTCTAAAATTTCGCCGCCGCCGGGGAAGCTGGTCAAAATTGTCGCGATCGCACGCTCCGATGAGCATGTCTTCAACCTCGAAGGCGGACGCGGCACAAAGTCCGGTCAGCCCGCACGCTCCTCCGCTGACTACACGCTCAACTCGCAAGGCCAAGTGCACAGTGCCCTTATCGGAACCACCACATTGAGCCTTGTCATCTACCGTGGCGAGCCGGACGAAAACATATCGTTCACGGTGGTCGATGCGCCAAACAAGTAGGGCGCATCCGCAACTCAAAGTCTCGTTATGGCCGGGCTTGTCCCGGCCATCTGCGGACCGTCAAAACCAGCTCGCGCCCGGCCTCGTTGGATGCCCCGCCTATGGCCGGGCATAACGATTAAGATCGATACACCTATCCTCAAAATGAATCAGACCAGACCAGACTATCTGAAGGGAGCCGTGTTCGTTGATCCAACAGCGATGACGGGCTGAAGTCGGTCAGCGCGGGGTGAAGCCGGGCATGTAGGTGGGCGGGTCGAGGCCGATTCCGACCAGATTTCCGAACAGCCTGGCGAGGATGCGGCGGTCGGTTTCGGGGAGCGGCGGCTTCAGGATCGAGGCGATGTTGGTGCGCAGATGCTCGGGATCGCCGGTGCCGAACAGCACCACATCGACCCCCGGCTCGTGCCGGACAAAGCGGTAGGCGGCTTCGGTGACGGTCGCGGCGCCGCCGTCTTCGTGGATCAGGAAGCCCAGCGGGTTCGGCGCGTCGGCGAGCCAGCGCGGCAATTGACGGCTCGCCGCGAGTTCGCGCAATTCGGTCTTCAGCCGCTCCGGCTTGGAAAAGATGTTGCGCACCGCGAACATCAGCAGGGTGCCGACCCGATTGGCGATGGTCCGGGGAAAGACCTCGGTCCGCGCGTTCTGGTGCATCATGTGGAACCCGAGCATGGCGACGTCCCACAGGCCGTCCTCGACCGCGCGCTGCAGCATCGCGTGCCCGGCGTCGCTGGAGCCGGTCTCGGTGACGCCGAGATGGCGGATCTTGCCCTTGGCCTTTTCCCGCAGCAGCGCCGGGGCGATCTCGTCGCGGGCCCGGTCATAAGCCTGCGGCGAAACGCCGTGCAGCTGGAAAATGTCGATGCAATCGACGCCGAGCAGCCGGAGCGAATTGTCGAGGCTGGCCACGGCGCGGTCGGCGGCGGCGGACCCACCCGCGTTGCGGGGAATCCAGGCCTTGGTGGCGATCACGACCTGGTCGCGCGGCATTCCCTTCAGCGCCCTGCCCAGGATCTCTTCGGTGCCGTAGACGGCGGCGGTGTCGAACAGATTGACCCCGAGGTCGAAGGCCTGATGCACCAGGGCCACGGCCTCGGCCTCGCTCTTGCCGGTGCCGAGCCCGAGCCGGCTGAACCCGCCGCAGCCGAGCCCGGCGACGCTGACCTTGAGCCCGGTCCGGCCCAGCGTGACGTATTCCATCCTGCGCCTTCTCCAAATGCAGATGCCGCGCCCCGTGAAGAGACGCCTCGCGCGTTCCGCCCTCCTTCCAAGAGGAATCCGGCCTAGAGGAATCCGATCGACAGCCACGGAATCGCGGCGACGATCGCCAAGGCGACGACGAGCGCCCCGATATAGGGCCAGATGCGCCACAGCGCATCATCGGGCGAAACGCGGCCGATCGCACAGGCACCGTAAAAGCCGACGCCGAAGGGCGGCGCGAACAGCCCGATCCCCATCGCCAGGATCACGATCATCGCGTAATGCACCTCGTGCACGCCCATCGCCTTGGCCACCGGGAACAGCAGCGGACCGAACAGCACGATCGCCGGCAGCCCTTCGAGGACGCTCCCCAGCACGATGAAGGCGGCGATCGAGATCGCAAGGAAGCCGGCCTTGCCGCCCGGCACCCCGGCCATGACTGCGACCAGCCACTGCGAAAAGCCGGATTGCGTCAAGGCCCAGGCCATCGCGGTCGCGGTGCCGATGATCATCATGACGGCGCCGGTCAGCGACACCGTGTCGACGAGGATCGGATAGACCCGCCGCCAGTCGAACTGGCGGTAGACGATCAGGCCCAGGAGCGCCGTGTAGACGACGCCGACGGTCGACACCTCGGTCGCCGTCGCCACTCCCTCGATGACGGCGGCGCGGATCACGAACGGCAGGGTCAGCCCCGGCACCGCAATCACGAAGGTGCGGGCCATCTGCGACACCGGCGCGCGCGGGCCGCCGCCGGTGTCGGCGCCGCGCGAGCGGTACCAGGCCACCACGACGAGCCCGATTGCCGCCACCGCCGCCGGCAGGAGGCCGCCGGTAAACAAGGCGGAAATCGAGATGTTGGTGACCGAGCCGATGGTGATCAGGACGAGGCTCGGCGGGATCGTCTCCGACATCGCGCTCGAGGTCGCGAGCAGCGAGGCGAGCTCGCCCGGATGGGCGCCGCGGCGCTGCATTTCGGGAAACAGGATCGGCGCCACCGCGGCCATGTCCGCCGCCTTCGATCCCGAGATCCCGGAGACCAGGTACATCGCGCCGAGCAGAACATAGGACAGCCCGCCTTTGACGTGGCCGATCAGCGCCGCGAGGAAATTGACCATGACCCGCGCGATCCCGGTCATCTCCATCAAGAGGCCGAGAAAGACGAACATCGGCACCGCCAGCAGCAGCAGGTTCGAAATGCCGTCATCCATCCGGTTGATGACGATCGAGAGCGGCAGGCCGGTGGTCAGCGCCAGGTAGGAAAAGGTGGCGATGCCGAAGGTAAAGGCGATCGGCACGCCGATCCCGACGCAGACGGCGACGAGGACGACAAAAAACAGCACCAGGCTGCCGCGGCCCATGGCGATCAGCAGCGGCTGTGCGAGCCACAATGCCAGCGCGACCGCGCCGACCGCACCGACCGCCAGCACGAAGCCGCGCCACGTCGTCGTTTCAAGCAGGCGCAGCAGCGCGACCACCGCCAGCAAAGCCGAGCCGACGAGGATGGCGACGACCCGGTAGCCGTCCGAGATCGACAGGGTGATCAGCTCGGTCGATTGCTGGATCTGCAGATACTGCGCCGCCGGCATCAGGATCTCGAGGACGAAGACGATGACGACGAGCGCGCCGACGGTCCCGAGCCATCGGCTCCGGTCCGGGCTCAGCGAGTTGACGAAGGTGGTCAGCCGCATGTGCCCGTCGCGGCGAAAGGCGACCACGGCGCCGAGCATCGCCAGCCACAGAAACAGAAACGTGGCAAGCTCGTCCGTCCACATCAGCGGGCTGTCGAAGACGTAGCGCGACACGACGCCGGCGAACAGGATGGCCACCTCCGCCACCACCAGCGCGGAGCCGACCGCTTCGGTCAAGGTGCCGATCGCCCCATCGAGCTTGAAGGCTAGGCGCCGCAGCCCGGCCCAGGCCAGCCCGTCGGCGGCGGCGACGGGCCGGGTCAGCCCCGGCAGCTCGGTGCTCACGTCAGATTGCCGACGTATTTCTCGAGCAATGCCCACGCCTTGTCGCCGGATTTTTGCTTCATATCCGGATAAAAGCCGGTTTTCTTCAGCTCTTCCTGAAACGGCTTGGTGTCGGGGCTGTTGAAAGCCATGCCTTTACTCTTGAGGGTATTGGTCTCGTCGGCGGTCATCTTCTGCCAATCGACGCGCTCCAACAACGCCTTGGCATTGAATTCCTGGTCGGCCAGTTCCTGCAGATCGGGCGGCAGCTGCTGCCATGCGGCATTGCCGAACGACACATGGATGCCGGCCCAGACATGGTTCGTCATGCTGCAATATTTCTGGACCTCGTAGAGCTTGGCGGTCTCGATCAGCACCAGCGGGTTTTCCTGACCGTCGACGACGCCCGTCTGCAATGCGCTGTAAACCTCGCCGAAATTGATCGGGGTCGGCGATGCGCCGAGATGCTGGAACAGCGCGATCAGATAGGGCGCCACCGGCAGGCGGATCTTGAACCCCTTCAGATCCGCCGGCGTTTCGATCGGCTTCGTCCGCGTCGTGATCTCGCGGAAACCATGATCGTAGCAATTGTGAACGACCTGAAAGCCGATCTGCCCGGCCAGGCCGCGCAGATAGTCCCCGAGGTCGCCGTCCATCGACGGCCAGATGTGCTCGTAATTGGCAAAGATAAAGCCGATGCCGAACACGCCGAAGGCCGGGTTTTTCGGCGCCAGCAGGTCGAGCGGCAGATAATACATTTCGAGCGCACCGGCGATCGCCTGCGAGATCATCGCCGTGTCCTGGCCGAGCACGCTGTTCGTATAGAGCGTGATGTCGAGCCGGCCGCTGCTCTGCTCCTTGATCGCCTGCATCGCCTCGCGGCCACGGATGCACATCGGGTGGCCGTCGGGGAGCGCGGTGCCGCATTTATAGGTGAACTGCGCGGCATCGGCGGGCCAATGCAGGATGGCAGGAGCGGCGACGCCGGCGGCGGCAGCGGCAAGCAGTCTTCTGCGCGACCATTTCATCGACATCCCCTCGCTCGTATGGCGTATCCGGCAGCGGCGGCACCGACCGCGTGGCTCACGCCAGATTGCCGACATAGCCCTGCAGCAGCGCCCAGGCCTTGTCGCCCGACTTCTTCTTCATCTGCGTGTAGAAATCCGTCTTGCGCAGCGCGTCCTGGAAGAGCTTGGCATCGGGCGAATTGAACGTCATGCCCTTGCTCTTCAGGTTCTCGATTTCCTTCCGGGTCATCACCTGCCAGTCGGCACGTTCTTCGAGCGCCTTGGCGTTGAAGTGCTTCTCCGACAGTTCCTGCAAGTCGCGCGGCAGCCGCTGCCACGCGATGTTGCTGAAGGAGACGTTGAGCCCGGCCCAGATGTGGTTGGTCAGGCTGCAGTATTTCTGGACCTCGTAGAGCTTGGCGGTGTCGATCAGCACGAGCGGGTTTTCCTGCCCGTCGACCACGCCCGTCTGCAAGGCGCTGTACACTTCGGAAAAGTTGATCGGCGTCGGCGCCGCGCCGAGATGCTGGAACAGGGAAATGTAATAGGGCGCCACCGGCAGGCGGATTTTGAACCCTTTCAGATCGGCCGGCGTGTCGATCGGCTTGGCCCGGGCCGTGATCTCGCGGAAACCGTGGTCATAGCAGTTGTGGACGACGTGAAAGCCGATCTGCTCGGCGATACCGCGCAGATGGTCGCCGAGGGCACCGTCCATCGCCGGCCAGATGTGGTCGTAGCCGAGGAAGGCGTAACCGACGCCGAAGATGCCGCAGGCGGGGTTCTTGGCCGCGAGCAGATCGAGCGGCAGCACGTACATCTCGAGCGCCCCGGCAATCGCCTGCGAGATCATCGCGGTGTCGCCGCCGAGCAGGCTGTTGGTATAGAGCGTGATGTCGAGCCGGCCGCCGCTCTCCTCCTTGATCAGCTTGATGGCTTCGCGCGCGCGGATCGCCATCGGATGGCCGTCGGGCAGCGAGCCGCCGAATTTATAGGTGAACTCCGCGGCATCGGCCGGCCAATGCAGGATGGCCGGAGCGGCCACGCCGGCGGCGCCAGCGGCGAGCAGCCTTCTGCGCGACAAACTCATCGACATCTCCTCCTCGGGGTAGCGCGTGTGGCCGCTGCGGGCCGCTTGCGGCGGGCAAGTTGCCGGCCCTGGCGCAGCCCGTCAAGCCGCCTGCCGACCCGTCAGGCGATGCGTCTGGTAGCCAAATGGACGAATTTGGGTAAGACTGGCAGCTCAGCACGCGCTCCACCGTTCTGCGGCGGCACCTGATCCGAAGGGGATTAACCATGATTACGAAATTCACCACGGTCTATGCCGGCCATGTCGACCTGCCCGACCGTGGCCAGGACGCCACCCCGGCCAACGAGCGGCATTACTCCAACGAACATCTGGCGAGCGTCTTCGAAAAGACCGAGGCGGTCGCCAAGAAAATGGACGCGCTCGGCTATGAGACCCTGTGGCTCGCCGAGCATCATTTTCAGCATGAAGGCTACGAGTGCATTCCCAACATCCTGATGCTGGCGGTGCACCTCGCCCACGTCACCAAAAAGCTAAAAATCGGCTGCGGCTTCAACATCGTGCCGATGTGGCACCCGCTCCGCCTGGCCGAGGATTTCGCCGCCGCCGACATTCTGACCGACGGCCGGGTCGTGTTCGGCGTCGGCCGCGGCTACCACACCCGCGAGGTCGAGACCTTCGGCGGCCCGATGCTCGACCAGGAAGCCAATCGCGAGGTGTTCGAGGAGGGCGTCGAGATCGTCTTCAAGGCCTTCGACAACGAGTCGTTCTCGCACCGGGGCAAGCATTTCACCCTGCCGCCGCAGGTCCCCTACCGCGGCTACGAGCTCCGAGAGCTGACCCTGGTGCCGCGCCCGATCCATCGCCCGGTCGAGTGCTGGCAGCCGATCGTCAGCGCCAACCCGCGCGGGCTCGATTTCATGGTCCGGCACGGCATCAGGGGTGCGGTCGGCGGCGGCGCGGCGACGATGCAGGCCGGACCGATCACCGCCTATCGCGAGGCCGCCGCGCGCGCCGGCAAGGAATTGGCGCTCGGCGAAAACCTGCAGCTCGGCCTCCATTTCCACCTCGCCAAGACGCGCGAGCAGGCGATCCGCGAGATCAAGCCGATCTACGAGGAGCATGTGAAGATGTTCGCGCCCTTGGGCTTCGTGCCGGGGCTGACCCCGGCCCAGGCCGACGCGGTCGCGCGCCGCGGCGGCTGGGATGCCGCCGGCGTGCCGACCGTCGAGCATTACATGAAACTGGGCTCGTGGTTCGCCGGCACGCCGGAGCAGCTCGTCGACATGCTCAAGGGCTTCGAGGAACGCTACCCCGGCATGCAGCACATCAGCCTGTCGAGCCCGATCGGCACGCCAAAGGCGGTCATGCTCGAGCAGTTCCAGTGGGTCGCCGAGGAAGTCATGCCGGCCTTCCGGCCGGATCGCGGCTGAAGCCGGGTCGCCATCCGGCCGGCGGCGGCGCGGAGGGGTCCGCCCACAGTGGCGCGGATCGGCGCTCGCAGGTTGCCCCGGCAGGGCGGCCGGGCTAGCCTCGCTGTCCGCATTATCGGGAGGAGAGAATGCGCGAACGTGCCTATGTCCGCGAAGTGGGCTTGCGCGACGGGCTGCAGAGCCTCGCCGAAATCATGCCGACCGAGCAGAAGATCGCCTGGCTCGACGCCGAGCACGCCGCCGGGGTGCGCGAGATCGAGGTCAGCTCGTTCGTCCCGCCCAAATTGCTGCCGCAGCTCGCCGACGCCGAGGCGGTGGTGCGCCATGCGCTGGGTTTACCCGGGCTGACCGTGTCGGCGCTGATCCCGAACCTCAAGGGTGCCGAACGCGGCCTGGCGCTCGGCGTGCACGAAATGAATTTCGTGCTGTCGGTCAGCGAGGGCCACAACCGCGCCAATGTCCGTCGCAGCACCGGGGAATCGGTCGAGGATTTCCGCCGCGTCGTGGCGCTGTGCCATACCGCGCCCGTGGAAAAGCGCCCGCGCGTCGCCTGCGGCCTCGCCACCGCCTTTGGCTGCACGATCGAGGGCGCGGTCGACGAGGACCGGGTGCGCCGGATCGCGGTCGAAATCGCCGAGGCCGGGGCCGATGCGATCATCCTCGCCGACACCGTCGGCTATGGCCAGCCGGCGGCGGTCGAGCGCGTCTTCCGCCGGGTCATGACCGATGTCGCGCCGGTGCCGGTGTCGGGCCATTTCCACGACACCCGCGGGCTCGGCCTCGCCAATGTGCTGGCCGCGCTGAACGCCGGCGCGCGCGCCTTCGACGCCTCCCTAGGTGGGCTGGGCGGCTGCCCCTACGCGCCCGGTGCCACCGGCAACATCGTCACCGAAGATCTCGCCTTCATGCTCGAAGCGATGGGCTTCGACACCGGCATCGACCTCGACCGCCTGCTCGCGGTGCGCGAGCTGGTTCACGGCGCATTGCCCAACATCGTGCAATACGGCGCCATCGCCAAGGCCGGCCTGCCCAAGAATTTCCACTGCTGGCGCCCGCGCAGGCAGCGTAATTCCGATGACGGAAATCCACCGGAGGGGCGGATGTTCGTGCGGGGCGATACGATACCGGCTCAAATCCATGCCGAATGTTCGTACATTGTTGCCACTGTCGCGACTGCCAGCGGCAGAACCGGGACCGAATTCGCTGTAAACGCGCTGATCGAAACCGATCGGATCACGTTGCTGTCGGGTGAGCTGCGGGCTGTTCGCGCCGACCAACAGCGGCCGACCAAATCAATCTATTGCTGCCCGAGCTGCCGGATCGCCATGTGGAGCGAGTATGGCGGCATTCGCCAAACTGCGCTTCGTCCGCGTCGGCACACTCGACGACCCGGACGCGCTGCCGCCCGACGTGCATATCTATATCCGATCTAAATTGCCTTGGGTTGCGCTCCCCGGCAACGTCCCCGCATTTCGACGCCTACTACATCCCGAAGGAGGTGTGGCCCGCAGCCAGCCTTGAACGCCGGCAAGCGATCCTCGGCTGACCGCGGTTTGTGACAGGAGGCTTCAATGGCTAGATCCGATTTCCGCCGAGCGCTTCGCCATCCTTGTCGAGCAGGCGGGGCTGCGGCTGACGCCGGAGCAGTTCGAGGAATTGCGGCAGGCGTATCGCTTTGTCGAGCGCATGCAGCGCAGCGTGCGGCGGCCGCGCGACCGGGCGGCCGAGCCGGCGCATATTTTTGTCCATCCGAGGGGGTGAGAGCGGCGATGGACCCGACACAATTATCAATCGCCACGGCGAGCCGTGCCATCGCCGCGGGCGAACTCTCGCCGGTGGCGCTGACCGAGGCTTATCTCGATCGCATCACGGCACTCGACGGCGAATTGCACAGCTTTGTCCTGGTGCTGCGCGAGGAGGCCCTCGCCGCCGCGCGCCAAGCCGCCGCCGGCCCCGCTCGCGGCGGGCTGCATGGCATCCCGATCGGCCTCAAGGACATCTACAAGACGCGCGGCATCCGCACCACGGCCGGCTCGCGGCGCTATCTCGACCATGTGCCCGAGGAGGACGCCGAGAGCTGGGTGCGGCTGCGCGCGGCCGGTGCCATTCTGCTCGGCAAGAACGAAACGCACGAATTCGCCATTGGCGGGCCGGATTTCTCGCTGCCTTTCGCGCCCGCGCGCAACCCGTGGAACACCGCACACTACCCGGCGGGGTCGTCGAGCGGCTCGGCGGTTGCGGTCGCGGCCGGGCTGTGTGCCGGGGCGATGGGGTCGGATACCGGCGGCTCGATCCGCGGCCCCGCCGCCTATTGCGGCATCGTCGGGCTCAAGCCGACCTATGGCCGGGTCAGCCGGCGCGGCGTCTTTCCGCTCAGCTACACGCTCGACCATTGCGGGCCGCTGACCCGCACCGTCGAGGATTGCGCAATCATGATGCAGGTATTGGCCGGTTACGATCCGCGGGATCCGGCCTCGGCCGATGTGCCGGTGCCGGACTACCGCGCGGCGCTGGCGGCGCGGCTCGACGGCATGACGATCGGCGTCGTCCGCCATTTCCACGAGCGCGACGCGGTTGCCGATTTTGGCGCTGACAGCGCGCCGACCGCGACTTATGGCGCCGCCTTCGATGCCGCCTGCCGAACGTTGGAAAGCCTCGGCGCGCGCCTCGTCGATCGGCAATTGTCGCCGCTGATCGATTATGTCGACGCCAACCGGCTGATCATGATCGCCGAGGCCTATGCGCTGCATGAGCAGGATTTCCGCGAGCGGCCGCAGGATTTCGGCCATCACATGTTTGCCCGGATCGCGCTTGGCGGGTTTCTCAGCGCCGCCGACTATGTCGAGGCGACGCGCCAGCGGCGGGAACTCTGCGTCGAATTTGCCCGCGCTCTCGATGGTGTCGATGTCATCGTCTCGGCCAATTCCACCGGCCCGGCGCCGCGCATCGACGCGCTCCCGACCTTTGGCACCGTCGAGCGGGCCTCCTATACCGGACCCTACAATCTGACCGGATCTCCGGCATTGTCGGTGCCGATCGGGTTCGAGGACGGATTGCCGCTCGCCTTCCAGATCGTGGGCAAGCCGTTCGACGAGGCGGGCGTCCTGCGCGCCGGCCACGCCTTCGAGCAGGCGACCGAGTTTCATCGGCAGCGCCCGGCGATCGCCGCTTCGCCGCCGTCGCAGTGCTGAACAGGAGACAGCGATGACCGCCGCCGGTTTTGTCCACCCCGAGTTTCTGATCGACACCGCGACGCTTGAGCGCCGGCTGGGTGACCACAATTTGCAAGTCTTTGATTGCACGACTCACCTGATCCCCGACCCTAAGAACACCTATCAGGTGGTTCCGGGCCGCGCCGATTTCGAAAAAGGGCATATTCCCGGCGCGCAGTTCGTCGATGTCCAGGGCGACCTGTCGGACAGCACGCACCGTTTCCGCTTCATGCTGCCCTCGGCCGAGGCGTTCGCCGCGGCGATGAGTTGCTTCGGCGTCGGCGCGGGCACGCGGGTCGTGCTCTACAGCACCGCCAACCCGTGGTGGGCGACGCGGGTATGGTGGCTGCTGCGCGTCTTCGGCTTCGACGACGCGGCGGTGCTCGACGGCGGCTGGCAGAAATGGCACCGCGAGGGGCGCCCGGTCGAAACCGGCCCGGCCAAGCCGCGCCCACCCGCGCAATTCGCCGTCCGCGAACCGCGCCCGCTGATGGTCGGCAAGGAAGAAGTGCTGGCGGCGATCGGCGACGGCGCGGTATGCACGATGAATGCGCTGCTGCCCGAGCAGCATGCCGGCGCCGGCGGCAACAGCTACGGCCGACCCGGCCGGATCGCGGGCAGCGTCAACCTGCCGGCCGCCCACCTGCTCGACCCCGCGACCAACGCCTTTCTGCCGGCCGACGAGCTGCGCCGGCATTTCGACCGGGTCGGCGCCTTCGACAAGCGGGTCATTACCTATTGCGGCGGCGGCATCGCGGCGAGCGCCGATGCCCTGGCGCTGGTCATGCTCGGCCATCCCGATGTCAGGCTCTACGACGCCTCGCTTGGCGAATGGGCGATCGACCCGGCATTGCCGATGGAAACCGGCTGATGCCGCCGCCGACCGATGTGCCGGCGCTGGCCGTGACGGTGACCGATATGCCCGGCGCGCCGGCCGAGGCGGTGATCCGCGACGGGCTTGGCGCCTACAATCTCGAAAAGGCCGGCTATCGCGACCAGCGGCCGCTCGCGGTTCTGGTTTCCGACCCCGACAGCGGCGAGGTCGTCGGCGGGCTGGTCGGCCGGACCTCGTTCGGGCTGATGTATATCGACCGGTTTTTCCTGCCCGAACGCCTGCGCAAGCAAGGGCTCGGCAGCCGGATCATCGAGGCGGCCGAAGCCGAAGGGGCGAAACGCGGCTGCAGCCATGCCATCCTGTTCACGCTCTCGTTCCAGGCGCCCGGCTTCTACGAGCGCCAGGGCTGGCAGGTGCTCGGCCGCATCGACTGCGACCCGCCCGGCCACACCCGCTTTTGCATGACGAAGAAGCTCGCGCCCTAAAGCCGGCTGGTCACGTCTTCCCTGAACCGGCGCATTTCGGCGAGCGAAGCGTCGGGATCGGGGCGCTCGAAATCGATGTCGACGGCGCTGACGCCAAGTTCCCGCAGCGCCCGCAAATCGGCGACGATGTCCGCGGTGCCGCCGGAAAACAGCCGGCGCTCGCCGTCCGAGGCCGTGGCCGGCACCGCCTCGCCATAGCGTTTGATCCGATAGGTCAAGGCGACCGTCGGCCGGATCGCGGCCTGCTTCCGCGGTGAATTTGCGCAGCCTGTCGATGCCGGCGCGGTAGCGCGGCAGGGTGTCGAGCAGGTGGCGGTTGTTGCTGCCGATCGGATACCAGGCATCGCCGAGGCGGGCGGCGCGGCGCAGGGCCGGCCCGCTTTCGCCGCCGACCCAGATCGGCGGGTGCGGCTTCTGCACCGGCTTGGGTTCGAACCGCACCTCGTCGAATTTGACCCAATCGCCGCCGAGGCGCGGCGCCTCTTCGGTCCACAGGGTGCGGAAGGCGCGGATGTATTCGTCGGTCACCGCACCCCGCTTGGCGAACGGCGTCACCGCGACCGCGTCGAATTCGGCTTCGAGCCAGCCGGCGCCGATGCCGACGGTGAGCCGGCCGCCCGACAAGACGTCGATCGTCGCCAGCATCTTGGCGGCGAGCACGGCCGGCCGGTACGGCACCACCATGACCGCCAGCACCAGCCGGATGCGCTGCGTCTTGGCGGCGATATAGGCCGCCGCGGTCAGCTGGTCGTGCCGGCGCTCGGGCCCGTCGCCGAAGAACTCGCCGCTCTCGGAATAGGGATAGCCCGGCACTTTGAGGTTCGGCAATACGATATGGTCGGTCAGGGTCAGGTAGTCGTAGCCCATCGCCTCGCCTTCCCGCGCGATCCGGGTCACGGTCGCGGGGTCCGACAGCTTGCCGCTGATCGGCAGGTTGAACCCGATCTGCATGCTCTTCCTCCGGGCTGGCTCGTCGGCGCAGAATAGCCGCGATGCGTGCCGCCAGGCCATCCGCCTGGGCGCGGGGCGCGGCAACGAGCATGGGAGCGGTTCGATGCAGCTCGGATTTGTCGGCACCGGCACGATGGGGACGCCGATCGCCGGGTGCCTGATCGATGCCGGCCACCGGCTGACGGTCCATGACATCCGGCCCGAGGCGACCGCCATCCTCGCCGGGCGCGGCGCCACCCTCGCCGTCAGCCCGCGCGCGGTGGCCGAGCAGAGCGAGATCGTGTTCACCTCGCTGCCCGGCCCGGACCAGATGATGCCGGCGGTGCTCGACCCCGCGACCGGCATCCTGGCCGGGCTGCGCCCCGGCGGCGTCTATATCGACCTGACCACCAACGCGCCGGCGGCGGCGCGCCAGGTCGCCGAGGCCTGCCATGCCAAGGGCGTCGATATGCTCGACGCCCCGGTCAGCGGCCGCCCGCCCGGCATGACCGTGATGATCGGCGGCGCCGAGCCGGTCTTCACCAGATGCCGCCCGCTGTTCGAGGCGATCGCCCGCAACATCTTTTATGTCGGCGAGGCGGGCGCCGGCTGCATCGCCAAGCTCGTCACGCAATATCTCGGCTACACCAATTTCGTCGCGGCCCTCGAAGGCCTGCTGATCGGCGCCAAGGCCGGAATCGATCCCGGCGTATTGGCGCAGATCGTGCCGTTCAGCGCCGGCGCCAGCCGCACCTTCGACAACATCCCGCGCTCGGTGTTGAGCCGCACCTTCACCGCCGGCGGCACCCTCGACATCGTCGCCAAGGACCTGTCCCTTGCCTGCGCGCTCGCCCGCGAAGTCGCCGCCCCCGCCAATCTCGGCCTCCTCGCCCACGACATCCTGCACCGCGCCCAGGCCCAGGGCTGGGGCCAGGACGGCTTCCCGATCGCCGCCCGCATCCTCGAAGCCATGGCCGGCCACGAGCTGCGCTCGCACACCGGCCGGAACGCGGCCAGCTATCAGGCGGACGATCCGCGCCGCTCGCCCGCCGATCGTTCCTGGAAAGCGGCAATCCAGGAGGGTGAGGGCTTTTCGGGCAGCCCCGAGCCTCGCCAGCACCAGTCCCGCGCCCCTGTTTCACCTGATATTAGCAGGTTGAAATCAGGTATCCCCAACTCCATCAGCGGCAACCCCGCCCCCGCCCACGCGTATCGATAGTTCGACAATACGATGCGACTATGGCAATTCTTTGATTGCTATCAACTAAACGCGTGCTCGTACCCGCCCCGCGCACCGCCTCGACTTTCAGCACCTCATGCTGTATGATTGGCACGGATAAAGCCCGGGGAGAACGGTCTTTTTCGCAACCTATCGAATATCAACAGTTGAATTCTGGCTCCCGCTGGTATCGTTGGGATCCGCACATTCATGCGCCTGGGACGGTTCTGAACGATCAGTTCAAGGGCGCCGATAGCTGGGAGGGCTACCTCAAAGCATTGGAGACGGCAACGCCTCCGATACGGGCAATTGGCGTCACAGATTACTACAGCACCGAAAGCTATGAGCGCGTCTGGGAGGCGAAACGGAAGGGACGGCTTCCGAGTTGCGATCTGATCTTTCCCAACATCGAGATGCGCCTCGGAATCGGGACCGTCAAAGGCAAATCGGTCAATCTCCACCTCCTCGTGAGCCCCGAGAACCCGGATCACCTTACAGAGCTGAAACGATTTCTGACACGCCTGACCTTCAGCGCACATGGCGATTCCTTCTGCTGCAACAAAGGCGACCTCATTCGCCTTGGTCATTGGTCCGATCCGAGGCTCACCGATCCGGTTCTTGAGCTTCAGCGCGGGTCCGAGCAATTTAAGGTTTCGTTCGAGCAACTAAAGCAAGTCTATGCGAAAAGTGATTGGGCCCGGCAAAATATCCTGATCGCCGTCGCTGGAAGCGAAACGGATGGGACTTCTGGTGTCCGCGCTGCGGCCGACGCGACGCTCCGGCAGGAAATAGAGAGGTTCGCGCATGTCATCTTTGCCAGCAGTCCGGCGCAGCAAGATTTTTGGCTCGGCCGACGGAGCGCAACCGAGGACGAACTGCAACGGCGATATGGCGGCTTGAAACCGTGCATGCACGGGAGCGACGCCCATGAAGAGCGAACGGTCGGAAACCCGGACGAGGACCGCTATTCTTGGATCAAGGGAGCGCTCGAATTCGACGCGCTCCGACAAGCCTGCATCGACCCCGCAGGGCGTGCATTTGTCGGTGTCGAGCCGCCCTTCAGCACGATCCTTTCGCAAGTCATCGCAAACGTTGAAGTCACGGGCGCGCCGTGGGCGATGACGCCGAGTTTGGCGTTCAATCCGGGTCTTGTCGCCATTATCGGGGCAAGAGGGTCGGGGAAAACCGCGCTGGCCGACATGATCGCGCTCGGTTGCGATGCCACATCGGAACGGTTGAGTTCGGCCTCGTTTTTGACCAGGGCACGGGAACTCCTGCAGCGGGCTTCGGTCTTACTGCGATGGCAAGATGGCGACAAAACCGAACGTAGCCTTGATGGTTCCGACGAAAGTTTCTCGGCGGAATATCCGTGGGCGCGCTACCTATCTCAGCAATTCGTCGAGGAGCTCTGTTCCGCCCATGGGATGACCGATGCCCTTATGCGGGAGATCGAGCGGGTCATTTTCGAGGCCCATCCGCTCTCCGATTGGGATGGAGCAGTGGACTTCGCCGAGTTGCTTGAGATGAGAGCGACACGTTTTCGGCAGGCGCGCGAGCGCGAAGAAGACGCCCTGGCCGACCTCTCCGAACGGATTGGCATTGAGCTCGAAAAGCGAACGCTCGTTACCACCTTGCAGAAGCAAATCGCCGAAAAAACGAAGCTGATCGCCGGGTACACGAATGACCGGTCGAAGCTGGTCGCGAAGGGCAGCGAAGCAAGGGTCGAGCGGTTGTATGCGCTCACTGCGGCAGCAGAGAAAGTCCGGGGATATCTTCGCCATTTCAGTGCGCAGGAGCAGTCGCTCCTAGGCCTCGAAGACGAGGTGAGCAATGTTCGAAATCACCAAGCGCCCGAGGCATTGAGGCGATCACAGGAGAGGCATAAGGCCACCGGCCTCAAATCCGACGAGTGGGCGTTGTTTCTCCTGGACTACAAGGGTGACGTCGATAGTTCGCTGACCGAACATCTAGCCCGGATTATGCATGAGGACTGGCGGGTGTAGCGCAAGCCGTTGATCGGGCGTAGGATTTGGTCGTTGAGACTGAACCTGCCGATCTCCGGAGGCGACACCCGCCATGGTTGATCCTACGCCCTTTCTCCCCGGCCTGTCACCGGTTGCCGGCAAGGCGGTGGTGGCTCGCTTTGACGGCGGCCGGCTGTCCTCGGAAGGCGGGCTGCTGCCGTTGCGCGAGATCGAGCGCCGGCTCGGGCTGGCCGAGCGTTTGGCCGCCTGTCTCGGGGACCCGCGGGCGCCGGAGCGCGTCGTGCACCGTCTGGCGGAGATCATCCGTTTCCGGATGCTGATGATCGCCGCCGGCTACGAGGACGGCAACGACGCCGATTCGCTGCGCGCCGACCCGATGTTCAAGCTGGCGCTCGACCGCTTGCCCGGGGGTGCGGAGTTGTGCTCGCAATCGACGATCTCGCGGCTGGAGAACCTGCCCGACACGCGGGCGCTGTTGCGCCTCGGCCGGGCGCTCGTCGAGCAGTACTGCGCCTCGTTCCGGCAGGTGCCCAAGCGCATCGTGCTCGACATCGACGATACCTTCGACCGCGTGCACGGCGGCCAGCAATTGCGCCTGTTCAACGCCCATTACGATGATTACGGCTTTCAGCCGATCGTCGTGTTCGACGGCGAGGGGCGTTTCGTCACCGCGCTGCTGCGACCGGGCAAGCGGCCGAGCGGGGTGGAGATCCGCGCCTTTCTGCGCCGCCTCGTCGGCGCCCTCCGCGCCAACTGGCCGAAGGTCGCGATCCTGCTGCGGGCCGACAGCCACTACACCGCACCCGAGGTGCTCGATTGGTGCCGGCAGAACCGGGTCGATTGGATCCTCGGCCTGGCTCCCAACGCGGCGCTCGCCCGCCATGTCGCGGCGCTGGAGAAGAGCACCGCCGAGCGCTTCAAGGCGGCGCCCGCGCGCGGCAAGGTTCGGCGCTTCTCGCAATTCTACGACGCCGCGCAGAGCTGGCAGCGGGTCGAGCGCATCATCGCGCGGGTCGAAGCCGGACCCGAGGGAACCGATACGCGCTATATCGTCACCAATCTCGAAGGCGGGCGCGCCAAGCAGCTCTACCAGGGGCTCTACTGCGCCCGCGGCCAGGCCGAGAACCACATCAAGGCGTGGAAGAACCACCTCGCCGCCGACCGCACTTCCTGCCACGAGGCCGGCGCCAACCAGTTCCGCCTCTTCCTCCACGCCGGCGCCTATTGGCTCATGTGGTCGCTGCGCCGGGCGATGCCGGCGCGCTCTTCCTGGCGCCTGATGCAGTTCGACACCCTGCGGCTGCGCCTGGTGAAACTTGCCGCCCGCGTTGTCGAGCTGAAAACCCAGATCCAGATCCATCTGCCGTCGAGCGCCCCCGATCAGGCGATCTTCGCCATGCTCCTGGACCGCCTGCCGCGCCTGGTCACCTGAAACGCGGGGCAGCGTGCCCCGCCAACGCCACCCCTTTCGGCAACTCCAGCGCCTACCCGATCCACACCATCCAACCCGCCGATGCGGGAACCGGCCCACTCGCCCCGGTTCCGCAACTTCAACCAAACCGAGTTCCCCTTGATATACGCAAAGCCAAGGTATTTTCTCGGTGCATAGATCGGGCTAAATGCGTTCCACGTCCACTGCGAGATTTCGTATCCGAGTGCCGGGGGGTGAGCCGTCGGTAGCCGAATGCCGGCCGGTCCGGCCCTGAGCGACACGCAGGTTCATCCGTGACTCGCGCAACTCCATGACGAAGTCGGTATTGTCGTTGCCTTTGTCAGCACCCACGGTGACCAGCTGCGACCGCTCGACAGCGGCTCGATCAACGCCACCGCCGACAGCCTGTCGGCGTTGCTAGCCCGTCTTATTCACCAGGGTGTCGGAAGGAGCCCGGCAAGCTTCGCGTTGGGGTCGATGCGAGGTTGAGGGTGGCGGCACGGTTGCCGCGGGGTGTGATCGGTGTGGTCGGCGCTGGAGGTTTGCGAGAGGGGCTTGGGCGGGGCGACAGCGGCCCCGCGGTTTACGGTCCGGCTGGCATCAGCGCTGCGGCGATGTGACGGAAGAGGCTGGCCTCGGGGCAGGCGGCGGCGAAGGCGAGGCGGACGCGCGAGGCGGTCTCGATGATGCGGGTGCCGAGCTTCAACAGACGCAGGCGGATGGTGGCAAACTCGGCGGTGGCGAGCGCATCGGTCTTGGGGATGGCGTCGCGCACCGAGAGGATCAGCCAATAAGCGGCGGTGTGGAGAATGAGCCGCATCTGGTTGGCGAGCGGGCTGCGGCAGCTGGTGCGGTCGGAGGCGAGCTGGGTCTTGTGCAGTTTGATCAAATTCTCGGCCTGGCCGCGGGTGCAGTAGAGCGTCTCGTAGACGTGCTGGGCCGAGCCGGTGTCGAGGCTGGTGACGACAAAGCGGATGTCGAGCCCCTTGGTGGTGGCCTCGATGCGGGCGCAGGCGCGGCGCTGCTTGGTCCAGGACTTGGCCTGGTAGCGGGCTTCGGCAAAGCCGCGCAGGGTGGGCTTTTGCTCGAGCGCACGGCGGGTGCGAATATCATCGGCGGTTTCATCGACCAGCCGGTCGAGCACGGCGTTACCGGGCAGCCCGAAGATGAAGTCGAGGCCGTTTTCTTCGCACCACGCCATCACTTGCGGGCGCCCGTAATGGCCGTCGCCGCGGATGGTGATGCGGGTCAAGGGCCAGTGCCGGCGGATGCGGCGGACGAGGCGTCGCAGATGGCCGCGCACCTCCGCGCCCGAGGGCGTCTTGCCGGGGCGCAGCAACACGGCGACCGGTCGGCTGGTTGCCGTGTCGTAGACATGGATCGGCAGAAAGCAGCGCTCGTCGTAATGGGCATTGAAAAACGAGAGCTGCTGATGGCCGTGAACGACATCGACGGTGTCGTCGATATCGAGGGTCACGGCCTCGGGCGCCGTCTTGTAGCTGGCGCAGTAGAGATCGACCATCACCCCCATCAGGTGGATCAGATCGCGCAACCCGGGCGCATTCTCCCAGCGCGAGACGGTCGGCTGCGAGCACAGGTCGATGCCACTGTCGGGCAGCCGGCCGCAAGCCAGCTTGAACCCCGGATCGGTGCGCAACCGGTCGAGATCGTCGGCATCCTCCCAGCCGCAGGCGATGGCAAAGATGCGGGCGCGCAATATATCGGGCAGCCGATGGGTGATCCGCTCCGGGTCGCGGCCGTCCGGGATCACCGCCGCGAGCCGCGCGGCGAGGCCGAGCCGCCGCTCGGCTTGGGCGAGCAGCATGACCCCGCCATCGGAGCTGAGCCGGCCGCCATCAAACGCGGCGGTCACTTTTTTGCCCGCAACCGCTGGAAACGAGAACGGCAGCAGGCTATCGTCGGTGATGGCGGGCGTGGCGGGCTCCGATCTGCCGCAAGGACTGGCTTCAGCAACCAAATCCTACAACAGATCAACGGCTTATGCTACATCCGCCAACCCAAAATCCGTCCCGTCATGAATAAGACGGGCTAGCTGACTGCGAAGGCGCAAACGAGCGGGTCAAAACGTTGGCCCAGGAACGCGAAGCCGCATATGTCCGCGTTTTTGATGCCATCGTGGCGGAACAAGCTGTCCTGACCGAACTCATACAATCCGCTGATGACTCGACTTGCCGCTGCCGGGGAGACGCTGAAAAAGCTTTCTTTCTCAGTCGCCCGGGAGGCGGACGTTGGTCGCTGGGCCGAAGCCGGAGAACAGCTTCTCGACCTCCGCCAGAGAGGCCCATTCAAAGGGCGCGGTACGTTACGTCAGCTAGCGGACACAGCGCTGAAAGCCCCCTGGGAGATAGGGGACCCCAACACTATTAGCGCAGCCATGGCGGAATTCCGCGCCGAGTACCAAGAAGCGCTGCTGGAGCGCTCGCCCGTACCCAAGGCGGACCAAGCGGACTATCGAGCATGGTCCAAGCGATTCGCAAAGTGGCTCTATGGAACCGAACACATCACCATCCAATACAGCATCGACTACGACGGCGTTGATATTCGTAAACTATCGCCGGGCAACACGAGGCATAGTTCTCCTGCTTCTCTACCTCGCGCTGGACGACGCCGATGATCGGCCCCTTATCATCGACCAGCCCGAAGAAAACCTGGACCCCAAGTCGATCTTTGATGAACTCGTAAGCTTGTTCCGCGAGGCCAAGAACAAACGTCAGGTGATCATGGTCACGCATAATGCCAATCTAGTCGTTAACACCGATGCCGACCAGATCATCGTTGCGCAAGTAGGGCCGCATCCACCGGGCGAGCTGCCGCCAATCACCTATATCTCGGGTGGCCTTGAAAGCCCTCATATTCGTAAGGCGGTTTGCGACATCCTTGAAGGCGGTGAGCGCGCGTTTCAAGAGAGGGCACGCCGCCTGCGGGTGCGCTTGGAACGCTAAGGAGGCTCGCCGTCCTCCACCGCTAGTCGCCACGGCACGCCGAGCACATCGACGTCGCTGGAATTTAGAGGCGATATCTGATGTCGTAGCGCTACTAGGCGCAGCAGGCCTCTGGACAATTCGGACATCGATCGGCGCAGCGCGTAGCGCGCCTGGTCACGGTGCTTGTTCACTGACGGTTCCGTTCGGCGGTCGCGCCGGGGCGGTTAGCGCCTCTCGCGCGGCGCTCAGATATTCTTCCAGGGTTGCGTCCAGGCGCGCGTAAAGAAGGCGGTCGAAACTCTCGCTGCCATGCCCGGCCTGCGCCTCCTGCAAGGCGCGGATATAGACTAGGCGGTCTTCCGGGCGGACCGTGACCGGCGGATAGCCGCCGCGGATCAGCACCAGGTTCATCAGGAGGCGCGCGGTGCGCCCGTTGCCGTCATTGAACGGGTGGATGTCGACCAGACGCCGGTGCGCCGCGAACGCGGTTTCGGGGGTATCGGGTGCCGCGGCGAGCCAGCCGGCGAAATCGCCCACCAGCGCCGGCACCTCCGCCGGCGACGGGAAAGCTGTGCCGGCCCGCATCGGTCAGCACAAGCGGCCCTGATCGGCGCAACGGCCGGCGATCTCGGGCTGCGAGCGCTGCACGACGAGATGGTGGAGCTGATGCAGGTCCAGCTCGGTCAATCGCGTCCGCCTGCGCGCCAATGCCCGGCCATAGCGGATCGCGTCATCGTGATCGATTGCTTCGAGGTGGTCCTTGAGCGGCTTGCCGCCGATCGTGATCCCCTGCTCGATGACGAGCGCCGTCTCCGCAGCCGAGAGCGTATTTCCCTCGATCGCGTTCGAGGTGTAGGTCAGCTCGAGATCAACGCCTACCTGAACCAGGAGACCTTGCTGATGGCGATGCTGGAGACGCCGGAGGCGATCGCCAATGCCGCGGCGATCGCCGCGGTCGAGGGCATCGACGTGCTCCACATCGGCTCCAGCGACCTCAGCACCGAGATGGGGATCCCCGGCCAATACCGGCACGAGCGCATGCGCCAGGCTTACGAGGCGACGGCGCGGGCGGCGCGCACCCACGGCAAGTCGATGGGCGTGGGCGGCGTGCGCGAGGATTTCGAATTCCAGAGCTGGCTGTTCGGGATCGGCGTGCGCTATCTGACCGGCGGCTCGGATGTCGGCTACATCCTCAGCGCCGGCCGCGCCGACGTGAAGCGGCTGCGCGAGGTGCGGCTGACCCCCGGCTGATCTGCCCGGTTGCGGCGCCGCGGACAGAATCCCCGCCTAGACGCGCCTAGACGTGCTCGCGCGAGATGTCGCGGTTGGTGTAATCGGGCAGGAACGCGGTGGCTGTCGCGCTGACGACCGCGCAGAACAGGATATAGAGCGCAATCACGTAGCCGGAGCGGAAGGCCGCGAACAGCGCCGTCGCGATCAGCGGCGCCGGACCGCCGGCGATGACCGAGGACAGGTGAAAGCCGAGCGAGGAGCCGCTGTAGCGCAGCCGCGGCGTGAAGCATTCGGCGATCAGCGCTGCCTGCGGGCCATACATCATGTCGTGCGGGATGAAGGACAGCACGATCGCAGCAAAGATCAAAGCGGGCACGGCGGTGTTCATCATCGCGAAATAGATGAAGCCGAAGACCCCGACGCTGACGGTGCCGATCAGGTACATGCGCTTGCGGCCGATCAGGTCCGAGATATGGCCGGAGAGCGGCAGCGTCACCGCCGACAGCGCGGTGGCGACGAGCAGTGCCGTCAGCAGGAAGTTACGCGAGGCGTGCAGGACCCCGATCCCGTAGGTGAAGACAAAAGCGGCGTAGATGTAGAACGGCCCCTGCTCGGCCATCCGGCACAACGCGGTCAGCGCAACCTGCTTGGGCTGGCGTTTGAGCACTTCGAGCACCGGTGCCCGCTCGATCCGCTGCTCTTCGAGCAGGCGCGAGAAGACCGGGGTTTCCAGGATGCCGAGCCGGATATAGATGCCGATGCCGACCATGATGATGCTGAGATAGAACGGAATGCGCCATCCCCAGACCAGGAACTGGTTGCCGGAGAGCGCGCTGAACGCCAGCACCGCGAGGTTTGCGACAAAGAGCCCGGCCGGCCCGCCCCATTGCGGCCACGCGGTGATGAACCCGCGATGGGCGTTGGTGCGCGCCCACTCCATGGCGATCAATGTCGCGCCGCCCCATTCGCCGCCGATCCCGAGGCCCTGGATGAAACGCACGACCGTCAGGATGACGGCGCCCCAGATGCCGATCGAGGCGTAACCCGGCACGAAGCCGACTGCAAACGTCGACAGCCCGGTCAGCAGCAGGGTGGTGATCAGGGTCACCTTGCGCCCGATGCGGTCGCCGTAATGGCCGAAAATTGCCGCGCCGACCGGGCGGGCGACAAACCCGACCGCGTAGATCGCGAAGGCCTGCAAGGTGCCGACCAGCGGGTCGGATTCGGGAAAGAACAGCTTGCCGAAGACCAGCGGGGCGATCTGCACGTAAAGCAGAAAATCGTAGGCCTCGATGATCGTCCCGACGGTGCCGGCGACGACGGCGCGGCGCAACTGCCGGCTGTGCTCGGCTTCGGACAGCGGACCAATAGCAAACCCGGTTGCCGTCATCGTTCTCCTCCCTATCCCCGGGCGATTGCAGCGCCCGTTGTCGTGCTGCCCCCGTCTGCGCGGGAAGCGTTCTTATTTTGACGAGCTTAGCAACTCTGAACGAGAGAAAAAGCTCCTTTGCGCATCAATCGCCTCACATCGATAACCCGGCAGCGGTCGGGCAGGCACCGCCGCCAGGGCCGTCGAGATCAGACCCCGTGATATTCCGCCGAGATGTCCTTGCTGGTGTAGTCCGTCAGCAACGACGTCGCGACGATGCCGATGGCGGCGCAAGCGACCATATAGAGCGCGATCGGCAAGCTCGAATGATAGGCAGCGAACAGTGCCGTCGCGATGAACGGCGACGGGCCGCCGGCGATGACCGAGGCGAGCTGATAGCCGAGCGAAGTGCCGCTGTAGCGCAAGCGGGGCGTGAAGCTTTCCGCGATCAGCGCCGCCTCCGGGCCGTAACAGGTCATCACCGGGAGCAGCGACAGCGCCACCGCGATAAAGATCAATGTCGGCGACTTCGTGTCGAGCAGGCCGAAGTATATAAAACCGTAGACCGCGACAAACAAGCAGCCGATCATATACATGTTTTTGCGGCCGATGCGGTCCGACAGATGCCCGGCGACGGTGACCCAGAGGAAGCCCAGGAAGCACTGGGCGAGGACGGCAACCAACAGAAAATCGCGCGAAACACCGAGGACCGTTGTGCCGTAGCTGAAGATGAAGGCACCGACGATATAGCCCGGCGCCTGCTCCGGCATCCGCAGCAACGCGGTCAGCAGAACCTGCTTGGGCTGGCGCTTGAGCACTTCGAGCACCGGCACCCGTTCGACGCGATCTTCCTCGACCACCTTCCGGAAGACGGGGGTCTCAAGAATGCCGAGCCGGATCCACAGCCCGATCCCGACCATGATGATGCTGATGAAGAACGGGATGCGCCAACCCCAGGTGACGAACTGGTCGCCGGAGAGCCAGCTGAAGAACAGCACCGCCAGATTGGCCAGGAAGAACCCGGCCGGCGCCCCGAATTGCGGCCAGGACGAGATGAAGCCGCGATTCTTGGTGGTTTGCGCCCATTCCATCGCCAGCAGCACCGAGCCGCCCCATTCGCCGCCGACCCCGATCCCTTGGATCAGGCGAATGATCGTCAGCAGCACGGCACCCCAGATGCCGATGCTCGCATAGGTTGGGACGAAGCCCACGGCAACGGTCGAGATGCCGGTCACCAGCAAGGTCGCGATCAGGGTCGCCTTGCGCCCGATTCGGTCGCCGTAATGGCCGAAGATCGCGGCCCCGATCGGCCGCCCGACAAACCCGATGAAAAAGACGCTGAACGCCTCCAGCACGCCGACGATTGGAACTCGAGTGCGGAAAATAGAGCTTGCCGAAAATCAATGCGCTGACCGTGCCGTAGAGCAGGAAATCGTACCATTCGATCAAGGTGCCGATCGTGCTGGCGAGCAAGGCGCGGCGCAGCTGCCGGCGATGCTCGTCGTCAGAAACAACTCCGCTCGCGGCGAATTCGCCGGTCGTCATCGTTTTCCTCCTCGCTTACAGGCGGTTGTGAGCGCCCGTTGCCGTTCCTCCTGGCGCGCGATGCTGCCGGGGCCTCTTTTTTCCAGATTACCAGCTGCCGACGAGCCTGCCAACCTTTCCGCGCATTGCGCACGATCGAATGCACCCCGGCGATCGGCGCGGCCGGTCAGACCGCGTCGTACTCCGCTGAAATGTCGCGGTCGGTATAGTCGGGCAGCAGCGCCGTCGAAAGCACGCTGATGACCGCGCAGACGAGGATGTAGAAAGCGATTGCGTAGCCCGATTTGTACGCTGCGAACAGCGCCGTCGCGATCAGCGGCGCCGGGCCGCCGGCGATGACCGAGGCAAGCTGATAGCCGAGCGAAGCGCCGCTGTACCGCAGCCGGCCGGTAAAGCACTCTGCGATCAGTGCCGCCTGCGGGCCGTACATCATGTCGTGCGGGATCAGCGACAGCACGATCGCCAGAAAGATCCAGCCGGGGACCATCGTGTCGAGCAGCGCGAAATAGACGAAGCCGAACACCCCCATCACCACCGCGCCGATCAGATACATCCGCCTGCGGCCGATCCGGTCCGACAGCGAGCCGGCAATCGGGATCGTGAAGAACGACACGACCGAGGCGACGAGAACGGCGACCAGCAGCATATCGCGCGAACTGCCGAGCACCCGGGTGCCGTAGGCGAAGATGAAAGTGGTGAAAATGTAAAACGGCGCCTGCTCGGCCATCCGTGCCAGCGCGGTCAGGATGATCTCCCGCGGCTGGCGCTTGATCACCTCGAGCACCGGCACGCGTTCGACGCGATTTTCGGCGACGAGCCGCGAAAAAGCCGGGGTTTCGAGGATGCCGAGCCGGATATAGAGGCCGACCCCGACCAGGATGATGCTGAGGATGAACGGGATGCGCCAGCCCCAGGTGATAAACTGCGGACCGGCGATCGCGCTGAACGCCAGCACCGCCAGATTGGCCAGGAACAGTCCCGCCGGCACGCCCCATTGCGGCCACGAGGCGATAAAGCCGCGATGTGCGGTGGTCCGCGCCCACTCCATCGACATCAGCACCGAGCCGCCCCACTCGCCGCCGACCCCGATCCCCTGCAATGTACGCAAGACCGTCAGGATCACCGCACCCCAGACCCCGATCCTGGCGTAGCCGGGAACAAAGGCCACGGCAAAGGTCGCAAGGCCCATCAGCAGCAAGGTTGCGATCAGCGCCGCCTTGCGCCCGACGCGGTCGCCGAAGTGGCCGAATATGACGGCGCCGACCGGCCGCGCGACAAAGCCGACGGCGTAGATCGCAAAGACCTGCAAAGTGCCGACCAGCGGATCGGATTGCGGGAAATACAGCTTGGCGAAGACCAGCCCGGTTACCGTGCCGTAGATGAAGAAATCGTACCACTCGATCGTCGTGCCGATCGTGCTGGCGATCACCGCGCGGCGCAATTGCCGGCGGTGTTCGATCTCGGACAACGGTCCCGCGGCGGCGGTCCTCATCATGGCCTTCCTCCCGACATCCTCGGCGGCTGCTCGTTGATCGGCGTGCCGCTCGGCGACTCTACTCCCTGATGACGCCGATGGGAAAACGGTCCCTCAGCACGCCGCCGCATCGATCCCGTGCGCGGCAACCCGGCCCGGCCTCAGCTGGTGCCCTACCAGCAAGGCGATGGTGCCCCCGACCGACGCCCCGCCCTTTTATCCGCTGCCATTCGCCCCAAAGAGGTTGGTCGGGAGTCCCAGCTTGAAGTTCAGGAGGTACGAGTTGCTACATCTTGAAGATGATGATCCGGCTCCCTGCGAGCCGGTCGTCGTGTGCAGCGTGATCGTAAACGAGGAAGCATTGAAGGCAGTGAACGCAAGCGAAAAAGCCGCATCTTTCGTTACCGCGGCAGGCGGCAACAAGTAGGTCAGCGTGTCCCTCCAAACGCTGCCGCTGAAGGTATTCATCGGCGGGAATTGATAAACAATACCGGGTGCCGAGGTCGTCGGCGGGATGACGATCGTAAAATTCTTGCCCTTGCCTTGGACGCCAGGAAAATATGAATAGCCCTGAATAGCGGTGCCCTTGGCTATGCAAGTGGCGCCGCCGCTGGCGGTAACCGCGGTAACTTTGCCGGAGATGACATAGGAGCCGCCCTTTGGTTCAGTAGCGGCACCGGATGCGCTGCTGAAACCGACAGCCGCCATCGTAGCGGCGAGAAACAGTGAACGTGCTTGCATTTGCTCCTCCGGTGGAATGAGCTTCTTTCACTTGTAAAGCTACCAAAAATGGGGCTATGCGTCAAGCAAATATGGCGCGACAACGTCAAAATTGAGGCGAAACCGGGCATCTTCGAACGTGAACCAACGAGGCGCGGGTAACGTGATTAAGACCCGCAGAAGTCCGCAGAGAGTCCCTCTTGCGGCGTTCGATGTCCGAACAAGCCCAACTCGACGGCCCGGCACTTGGCCGATCTCAGCCGGCGGCGAACAGGCCGATGCCGCCGGCGACCGACGCTCCACCGACGACGATCCCGAGCAGGCGCAGCTCCATATGAGGAAACGTCACATCGCGGGCACCGGCAGGGCTGACATGCAGCGTCGCCGCCGACACCAGAGGAAAATCCCCAAAGCAGCAAGAGCCGCCGCGATTTGTCCCATGCGAGGTCGCGTCAGAAACTGCGGCTGCATCCGCGGCCTTCTCCTTTCTTCGCATGCCGTCGGCCGACAGTCCTGACGCGCGGTCGGCTAAACGGTCGTCGGGTCCTGCGCTTCCTGATGCCAGCGCAGCAGGTGGCGGCGCAGCACGGCGATGCCTTTGACGAGGCCGAAGCCGGTCAGCGCGATGGACGCGATCGCCAAGGGCACGCGCGACGGCATCGTCTTCCTGGCGAACATCGTCGCCATGCTGGTGGTGACGATAGCGCTGGTCAGCCTGGTCAACGCCGCGCTCGGGCTGCAGCCCGACCTCGCCGGTGCGCCTGACCCTCAGCGGCTGTTCGCCTATGCCTTTCGGCCGATCATGTGGCTGATCGGCATTCCCGGCCCGGAGATCGCGGCCGCGGCGGCGCTGATGGGCACCAAGACCGTGCTCAACGAGTTCATTGCCTATGTCGACCTCGCCCACCTGCCGCCGGATGTGCTGAGCGCGCGTTCGCGCCTGATCATGACCTACGCGCTGTGCGGCTTCGCCAATTTCGGCAGCCTCGGCATTCTGATCGGCGGGATGGGCGCGATGGTGCCCGAGCGGCGGGCCGAGATCGTGGCGCTCGGCCTGCGCTCGATCTTGTCCGGTACGCTCGCCACCTGCATGAGCGGCGCAATCGTCGGGATGTTGTGACCGCCCGGTGCTCGCGCTTTCGGCGCATCCCCGCCTGCCCGCCTGGAGGCCGCCGAGGCGGCCCATGCGGCTCGCCGCGCCGGAGCGGGCGGCACAGATTACCAGCTGCCGACGAGCCTGCCAACCTTTCCGCGTATTTCGCACGATCGGATGCACCCCGGCGATCGGCGCGGCCGGTCAGACCGCGTCGTACTCCGCTGAAATGTCGCGGTCGGTATAGTCCGGCAGCAGCGCCGTCGAAAGCACGCTGACGACCGCGCAGACGAGGATGTAGAAAGCGATCGCATTGTACGCTGCGAACAATGCCGTCGCGAGCAGCGGCGCCGGGCAGCCGGCGATGACCGGGGCGAGCTGGTAGCCGAGCGAGGCGCCGCTGTAGCGCAGCCGCGGTCCGTCATCACGGGAGCCCCGGTGGCCGCTGTCGTTCGGCGCGCGCGCCATCGCTTCCAAACCACCGTCATATTTGTTAAAGGCGGTGAGATCTGAAATCTCTGCGCGAGTTGGCGTACGGCACGGTGATCGCGTTGGTGGCAAGGATACCCAAATTACCCGAACGTGTTGCCCGATAACGCAATGCGCGGGCTCCTCGGCATCGCGGTTATCCTGCTTCTCGCCTGGGGGTTGAGCGAGGACCGGGCACACGTGCCTTGGCGGGTCGTCGCGGTGGGCGTGCTGCTGCAATTCGGCCTTGCTCTGCTGTTTCTGACATTTCCGCCGGCCCGAACGGCGTTTCTGTTGCTGAACCGTGCCGTCGAGGCGTTGCAGGGCGCCACCGAGGCCGGCACCGGATTTGTTTTCGGCTATCTCGGCGGCGGCCAATTGCCGTTTGCCGAGACCCGGCCGGGCACCAGCTTCATCTTCGCCTTTCGCGCGCTGCCGCTGGTGCTGGTGATCAGCGCGCTCGCCACCCTGCTGTTCTACTGGGGCGTCCTGCAGCGCATCGTGCAGGCGTTTGCCTGGGTGCTGCGGCGCACGGCCGGGGTCGGCGGCCCGCTCGGCCTTGGTGCCGCGGTGCACATCTTTGTCGGCCATATCGAGGCGCCGCTGCTGATCCGCCCGTACCTGATGCGGCTGGCGCGCGGCGAGCTGTTCGCGCTGATGAGCTGCGGCATGGCCGGCATCGCCGGTACGGTCATGGTGCTCTACGCCGCGCTGGTCGGCGCGGTCATTCCCAACGCGCTCGGCAACATTCTGATCGCCGCGGTCATCAGCACCCCCGCGGCGCTGGCGATCGCCGCGCTGATGGTGCCGTTCCGCCCCGATTCGTCCGCCGCGGCGCAGCTGGCGATCGACGACCCGCCGGTCAGCGCGATGGACGCGATCGCCAAGGGCACGCGCGACGGCATCGTCTTCCTGGCGAACATCGTCGCCATGCTGGTGGTGACGATTGCGCTGGTCAGCCTGGTCAACGCCGCGCTCGGGCTGCTGCCCGACCTCGCCGGTGCGCCGGTGACCCTGCAGCGGCTGTTCGCCTATGCCTTTCGGCCGATCATGTGGCTGATCGGCATTCCCGGCCCGGAGATCGCGGCCGCGGCGGCGCTGATGGGCACCAAGACCGTGCTCAACGAGTTCATTGCCTATGTCGACCTCGCCCACCTGCCGCCGGATGTGCTGAGCGCGCGTTCGCGCCTGATCATGACCTACGCGCTGTGCGGCTTCGCCAATTTCGGCAGCCTCGGCATTCTGATCGGCGGGATGGGCGCGATGGTGCCCGAGCGGCGGGCCGAGATCGTGGCGCTCGGCCTGCGCTCGATCCTGTCCGGCACGCTCGCCACCTGCATGAGCGGCGCAATCGTCGGGATGTTGTGACCGCACAGCGCTCGCGCTTTCGGCGCATCCCCGCCTGCCCGCCTGGAGGCCGCCGAGGCGGCCCATGCGGCTCGCCGCGCCGGAGCGGGCGGCACACCCATGGCGATGGCCGGGCTTGCCCGCTTCGCGCGGATGCGGCGTAATCCGGCGCGGGAGACGCATCGCGAGGGAGGAGAATGTGGATATTCCGTCGGAGAGGCCGGTGGCGGTGGCCGGCAACGAGATCGACCGGCCGGTGCCGAGTGCGCCGTCGAACCGGGTCTTCGGCAGCGACGCGATCGCCGCGGCGATCCGCGAGCTCGACATTCCCTATGTCGCGCTCAATCCGGGATCGAGCTATCGCGGATTGCACGACAGCCTGGTCAACTATCTCGGCAACAGCCGGCCGCGCATGCTGCTGTGCCTGCACGAGGAGAGTGCCGTGGCGTTGGCGCATGGCTGGGCCAAGGTCACCGGCCGGCCGATGCTGGTCATCGTGCACGCCAATGTCGGGCTGATGCATGCGACGATGGCGATCTTCAATGCCTGGTGCGACCGGGAGCCGGTCATCGTGCTCGGCGCCACCGGCGCGCTCGACGCGACCCGGCGGCGGCCGTGGATCGAATGGATCCACACCGCGCGCGACCAGGGTGCCTTGATCCGCAATTTCAGCAAATGGGACGACCAGCCCTCTTCGATCGGGGCGGCGCAGGAGGCGGTGTTGCGCGCCAACATGATCGCGCAGACCGCACCGCGCGGGCCGGTCTACCTCAATTTCGACCTGGCACTGCAGGAAGACGAGATCGAGGTGGTGCCGCCGATGCCCGACATTGCGCGTTTTGCGCCGCCGGCCTCGCCCGAACCCGGCGGCGCGCTGATCCGCCAGGCCGCCGAGTTGCTGGCGCGGGCCGAGCGGCCGGTGATCCTGATGGGCCGCGCCTCGCGCGACCCCGAGGCATGGCGGCGGCGGGTCGAACTGGCCGAGGCGGTCGGCGCGCGGGTCATGACCGACCGCAAGACCGGGGCGGCGTTCCCGACCGACCATCCGCTGCACGCTGCCGGTCCCGCCGGTTCATTGTCGCCGGCCGGCGCCGAGCTGGTCGCCGCCGCCGATGTGATCCTGAGCCTCGACTGGATCGACCTCGCCGGCACGTTGAAGGCGGCCTGCCATGGCCAGCCGCCCGCCGGCAAGGTGATCCAGGTCTCGCCCGACCAGTATGTCCACAATGGCTGGAGCATGGATTACCAGGGCCTGCCGCCGACCGATGTCTACCTGCTGGCCGAGCCGGACGCTGCCGTCCCAGCGCTTTTGGCCGCGATCAAGGAATTGCGGCCGAGCGCACCGGCTTTGCCGGCGCCGCGTGCCCCGCGCTCGCCGCCGCCCTTGGCGGCGCTCGAAACCGCCGCGATCATCGAGGTGCCGTTGCTGGCGACGGCGTTGAAGCAGGCGCTCGGCGATGCCCCGGCCACGATGATCCGACTGCCGCTCAGCTGGGGCGAGCATTTGTGGGATTTCCGCCATCCGCTCGATTTTCTCGGCGCCGATGGCGGCGGCGGTATCGGCTCGGGGCCGGGGATGGCGGTCGGGGCCGCGCTGGCCTTGCGCGACGGCGAGCGGCTGCCGGTCGCAGTCCTCGGCGACGGCGATTTCCTGATGGGGGTCACGGCGTTGTGGACGGCGGTGCGCAACGCGATCCCGCTGTTGGTCGTGATCGCCAACAACCGCTCGTTCTTCAACGACGAGCTGCACCAGGAGCGGGTCGCGCGCGACCGCGGCCGGCCGGTCGAGAACCGCTGGATCGGCCAGTCCATCCGCGATCCCGACATCGACCTCGCGACCCTCGCGCGCGGCCAGGGCTGCGTCGGCATCGGCCCGGTCGAAGATCCGAAACAGCTGGTCGCGGCGATGACCGAAGCGGTCGCCGCGGTGCGCGCCGGCAAGGTCTGCGTCGTCGATGTCCGCGTCGCCGTCGGCTACGATCCGGGCGGCGCCGCCGGCATCATGCAGCGCACACCCTGATCAAGCGCTGCCGGGAGGAAGGCTCTCGCGGCCTGCGGGGGCCGATGCAGCCCGGCCGAGGCGGTCCGCTGCTTGCTCGATCGCACGCCGAACCGCGCGGCGCGGCGGCGGCGGACGCCCGCGGAGGCCCGGGTCGCGGGCGCCCCACAACAGGCTGCCGGCGAGCGGCAGGTGGTCGGAGGCGAGGCGGGCGAGCGCGGTCCGGCAGACCGCAACGTCGCACAGCACCGCCGGCCCGTCGGCGTAGATCCGGTCGAGCGGCAGCACCGGCATCCAGGAAGGAAAGGTGCGCGGTGCCGGGCTCGGCCCGAGCCGCCGGTCGAGCGCGCCGATGGCGCCGCTGCGCCCCCGCCACTCGTTCAGATCGCCCATCAGCAGCACGGCATCCGCCGTGCGCCGGTTCTCTGCGGCGGTTTCGCCGAGCGCGGCGATCAACCGGCCCGCCTGCAGCCGCCGCTCGCCGGCATGGAGGCCGAAATGGGTGGCGAGGACACGCAGCACGCGGTTGCCGATCAACAGGTCGACGTCGATCGCATTGCGCGGCTCGTAGCCCGCAACGGTGAGATCGATCGAGCGCGCCGCGAGCACCGGGAACCGGGTCAGGACCGCGTTGCCGAAGCGCCTGCGATGCGCGCGCATGCCGGCGCCGAGGACGACCTGGCAGCCGATGGCCGCGCCGAGATAGGCCCATTGATCGGCGTGCCCGGGCCGTCCGGTCTGCCGGCCGGCACCGACTTCCTGCAGACAGGCGACATCCGCGTCGATGCTGCGCAGCACCGCCGCGATCCGTGCCGGATCATAGCGGCGATCGACGCCGACGCAGGCATGGATGTTGTAGGTGGCGACCCTGACCGACCGGATCTCGGCCGTCGCGGCGGCGAGGCTGCGCAGGGCAGGGCTGTCTTTCGGCATCGATCGCGCCGCACCTTCGGCGATAGCGGTCACCGCGTCGTACGACCGCCGGGAGCGGCCAGGCTGCTTCGGCCCCTCGACGGCGGCGCATCATTCCCCGGCGCCGGCCACCTCGATCGGCGTCGCCGCGCTCAGCGGATCAACCGCACCCCGCGCCAGCGGCTCGTCACCGCACCGAGCTCCCGCAGCCCCGAGAGCCGCCGCGCCAGCTTGACAATATTGCGCCGCAAACGTACGGGTTCCAGCCCTTTGATCGGCGCTGGGCCGCCATGTCCGACAATAAGCACGCCGTCTTTTCCGGACGCCTGGTGATCATCGGCTTCGGCAGCATCGGCCAGGGTGTCCTGCCGCTGCTGCTGCGCCATCTCGAGATGAGACCGGAGCAGGTCGAGATCGTCACCGCCGAGCCGCGCGGACGGGAAGTGGCAGCCGAATACGGCATCGCGTTCAGCGAAATCGCGCTGACTCGCGAGAACTGTCGGGGCGTGCTCGATCCCCGGCTCGGCCGCGGCGACTTTCTCGTCAACGTCTCGGTTGACGTGTCGAGCACGGCGCTGATCGAGTTTTGTCAGCAAAAAGGCACGCTCTACCTCGACACCTGCATCGAGCCGTGGCCGGGCGGCTACACCGATCCGAGCCTGCCGCCCTCGGCGCGCTCGAATTACGCGCTGCGCGAAAGCGCGCTGGCGCTGCGCACGCGCTATCCGAGCGGACCGACCGCGGTGCTGACCCACGGCGCCAATCCGGGCCTCGTTTCGCACTTCGTCAAGCAGGCGCTGGTCGATCTCGCGCGCGGTTCGGGTCTCGGGGCCGGGGTCCCGGCCGGCCGCGACGGCTGGGCTCGGCTGGCCGAGCAGCTGGGGGTCAAGGCAATCCACATCGCCGAACGCGATACGCAGGTCGCGGCGATCCCAAAGGAGCCGGGCGAATTCGTCAATACCTGGTCGATCGACGGCTTCGTCAGCGAAGGCTCGCAGCCGGCGGAGCTCGGCTGGGGCACCCATGAGCGGCATTTCCCGGTGGATGGCGGCCGCCACGATTTCGGCTCCGGCGCCGCGATCTACCTGCTGCGGCCGGGTGCGGCGACCCGCGTGCGCAGCTGGACGCCGCTCGAAGGGCCGTATCACGGATTTCTGATCACCCATGGCGAATCGATTTCGATCGCCGCCTACCTGACCGTCGCGGAAGACGGCCGGGTGCGGTTCCGGCCGACTTGCCACTACGCCTATCACCCGTGCGACGACGCGGTGCTGAGCCTGCACGAATTCGCCGGCAGGAACTGGCGGCTGCAGCACCGAAAACGGCTGATGGTGGACGAGATCACAAAGGGGATCGACGAGCTCGGGGTGTTGCTGACGGGGTCCCCCAAAGGCGTCTACTGGTACGGCTCGCGGCTGTCGATCGACGAGGCGCGGCGGGTGGCGCCGCACAACAACGCGACCTCGCTGCAGGTGACGGCGGCCGTGCTGGCTGGGGTGATCTGGGCGATCGAGCATCCCGGCCGCGGCATCGTCGAGCCGGAGGAGATGGATTTCGCGCGGGTCCTCGAGATCGCCCGCCCCTATCTCGGCGAGGTCGTCGGCGTTTACGGCGACTGGACCCCGCTCGACGGCCGCGAAAGCCTGTTTGCCGAGGACCTCGACCGCGAAGATCCGTGGCAGTTCAAGAACATCCGCGTCGTCTGATGCCACCTCCCGGTTAAGCCGTATCAGCCCGCCGCGCGGTCGACGAGGGCTCGTGTTCGGCGAAGTCCAAAGACTTCGGCGCCGATCCGGGTTGAGCCGAATCGGGTCCGGCAATGTCGCGTTCAATAGCGAATCCGCGCCGGCCGCATTCCGACAATCGCGGCGGGGCGTCGGCGCCTGTGTCTTTTTTCGGCTACTGACAGATGCTTGGCGCGGATCGGGCCGGCGCGCGGCGGACCTGCGCGTTCGCCAGCGATATCGGCGATGCCGCGATCGAATTAACGATTGATTGTTGCCAGGCCGCGATCGGGCCGCTAGGCTGCCGCGATCGAGATGGCTGCCGCCGGAACATCACCGGGGTGAAGAGGCGGCTGGCGACGGGGTGGACATCACCCCCGACCCGCCCGGTTCTTGGAGGATGTTCCGGCAACGCCGCTTCGATGTGACCGAGCCGCAACCTGGTCCGGGATTTGCCCGCCGGACAGCCACGGTGCGGCAGCAGGTGGGGGGACATGGTCGCCGGAACCTCGAGCTGGGGAAGCAAGGTCTTCCCCGAGATCCATATCTGTTTTGCGGCTGCGCCGCGGTCGTCTTCGATCGTCGTGCCGCCGGTTGTGCAGGCAGCGGCGCTGGCGGCGATCGTCGCCGGCGCCGTCGCGATCTGCTGTCTCGGCCTCGGCCGGATCGGCGACGATCGCCTGATCGCCGAAAAGGAAGCGGCGGTGCTCCGCACCGAAACTGCGAATGTCGACCTGCAGGACGATATCGCGCATTTGCAGGACAAGCTCGCCATCGCCGACCGCAGCCGGGCGCAGGCGGAGAACCGGCTCGCCGCGCTGGCGAGCCAGGCCGGCACCCTGCGTGGCCTCCTCTACACCGCCGAGGCAAGGCTCAACACGCTCGACGAGGCCCGGACCGAGCTTTCCCAGCAGCGCGGCGAGATCCAGCAGCAGCTGACCGTCTCCGAACAAGCCGCCTCTTCAAAAACCGGCCGGATCGCTCAGCTCGCGCATGCGCTCGACCTGACCCGGCGGGAGCTGCACCAGGCGGCGGCCGAGAGCGCGACCTTGACCGCGCGCCTCAGCAAGGCCGATGCCGACCGCGCCCAGGTGCAGGCGCAATACGGGCAGTACAAGGCCAGCCTCGACGAAACGGCAAAAGAGCTCCGCCAGCTCGCCGCCGATCGCGACACGGCCGCGGGCGAGCGCGACCGGCTGCGGGCGCGGCTCGGCGAGCTCGAGCAAAAGCTGTCGCAGCGCGGAACATCGCCGGCGCCGCCGCCGCGGCTCGCCGCCGCGATGCCGCCCCTGGCGCCGCAGCCTGCACCGCCGCCGCCGCGGCTTGCCGCGGCAACGCCGCCCCTGGCGCCGCAACCCGCACCGCTCCGGCCTGCCCCGGCCGAACCGATCCCGCCGCCTCCACCGGCGGCGCGTGCCGCCGGCTCGGCCGACACCGCCGCCATTGAGGCGCTCGGCCATCAGGGCATCAGCGGCGTCGAGCATGTGCTCGCCTCGACCGGGGTCGATGTGGCGCGGCTGTTCGCGCAATTCGGCCTCGACCGTGCCGAAGGCGGTCCCTTCGTGCCGCCGCCGAAGGGCGGACGCTACGCCGACGCGATCAGCCCGCAGAAGCTCGCCGCGATGCGCGGCCTGGCGCGATCGCTGCCGCTCGCGGCGCCGGTCGCGCGGTACCAGATCGGCAGCCCGTTCGGCCCGCGCATCGACCCGTTCAACGGCCGGGCCTCGTTTCACACCGGGGTCGATTTCGACGCGCCTTACATGTCGCCGGTCTGTGCGACCGCGGCCGGAACCGTCATCTATGCCGGCTATCGCGGCGATTACGGCAAAGTCGTCGAAATCGACCACGGCAACGGGATCGATACCGTCTACGCGCATCTGCATCGCTACACCGTCTCAGTCGGCGAGCGGATCGGTACCGGCACCCAGATCGGCTTTCTCGGCAGCAGCGGGCGTAGTTCCGGCCCGCATCTGCATTACGAGGTGCTGGTCAACGGCGAGCCGCAGGACCCCGAGAAATTCATCGGGCTCGCCCACCTGATCCCGGTCGCGGCCCGCTGATTTCACTCCAGCGGGAGTTGCACGATCAGAAAATAGCCATTTATCATCAATAAGGTAGCAAGGATCGCGAGGGTCCCGCTGAAGTTGACGAGCGCACGCGAGGCGGCGACGATCGCGACCGAGCCGAGCACGATGGCGATCTGATAGAGCGCCTCGGCGAATTCGAAATTGGGGTCCTGCGCGGTAGCGTGGTTGCGTTTAGCCTCCCACGCCTTGGCCTGGGCGAGCAGTTCCTGTTTGCCCGTGCCCGACGCCGGGTCGCTTTCATAGCGGGCGGCCTGTTCACGCCATCGCTTGATCGCCGCTACGGTCTTGGCCTTGGCCGCTTCCGGCAGATCGGGCTGGGCCGCGAGCTGGGCTTCGAGCTGGTCGGCAAAAAGCCGGTACGCCGTCTGGCGCATGTATTTTGCCTGATAATATCCGTAGATATCCGAGGCCTGGATATTGGCGTTCAACATCACCTTGGTCGCGTGCGAGCCACCCAGCATCGTGATCGCCAGCAGCGCCGCGACGATCCCGAGATAGACCGCGGTGAACCTGCGGAACTTCTCCTCTACCCTGGCACCGGGCGCCTCGCGTTCCTCTCGTATCGCATCGGCGACCTCGCTCGGCTCCACCATCCCATCCCTCCATCAGGCTTCAGATCCGCGCCGGCGCCGCGTCGTCGATCACCAGCTGCACCGCGTCGCCGCCGCGCCAGGTGTCGCGGCGCAAATGGCCGGCAACATGGATCGCAGCGCCGCGCGTCTCGGCGAGGAAACTGCCGAGAGCGGTCCCGGCGACGCGGAACGCGATCCCGCGCAGCCGCATGCCGTCGAGCGGATCGACGAGCGCGCAGCGCAGATGCCCGCTCCCGACCGCCTCTATATGGGCGACGCGCAGATGGGGGAAGACAAAGCGCGGCTCGGGATTGGCGGCGCCAAAGGGGGCGAGCCGGTCGATGTGGCCGACCAGATCGGCCGCTGCCGCCGCGGCCGAGAGGGCGGCGTCGATGCCGAGTTCGGGAACCAGCTTCTGATGGTCGAGGCCGTCGCCCAGCCGCCCGATCAGAAATTCGCGCAGGGCATCGAGCTGTTCCGCCGCGACGGTGAACCCTGCCGCCATCGCATGACCGCCGCCATTGATCAGGAGCCCGGCCTGGCGCGCCGCGATCACCGCCGGCCCGAGCGCCAAGCCCGCGATCGAGCGGCCCGAGCCGCGGCCGATCCCGTCGGCAAGCGCCACGACGCAGGCCGGACGCCGATAGCGCTCCTTGAGCCGCGCCGCGACGATCCCGATCACCCCCGGATGCCAGTCCTCCGCCGCTGCGAAGGCGAGCACCGGCGCCTGTTCCGCCGCTTCGACCACGGCGATCGCCGCCGCCAGAGTGCGCGCCTCGATCTCCCGGCGCTCGCAATTGTAGCCGTCGAGCCGCGCCGCCAGCTCCGCCGCCAGCGCCGGATCATCGGTCGCCAGCAGTCGTGCGCCGAGATCCGCCTCGCCGACCCGACCCCCGGCATTGACGCGCGGCCCGAGGACAAACCCCAGATGATGGGCGTCGAGCGGCTCCCCGACGCCGGCCACCGCCGACAGCGCCATCAGCCCCAAATTGCCGCCGCGCTGCGCCACCTTGATCCCCTGCGCGACGAACGCGCGGTTCAGCCCGGCGAGCGGGACGACGTCGCACACCGTGCCGAGCGCCACCAGGTCGAGCCAAGCGAGCAGATCGGGCTCCGCACGGTCGCCGGCATACCAGCCGGCCTCGCGCAATGCCCGGTTGAGCGCGACGACGAGCAGAAAGGCCAGCCCGACCGCCGCCAGATTGCCATGGGAACTTTCCTCGTCGAGCCGGTTCGGGTTGACGACCGCGACGGCACGCGGCAGCGCCGGTTCGGCGACGTGATGATCGACGACGATGATGTCGAGCCCGGCCTCGGCGGCTTCGGCGAGCGGCAGATGCGCCGTCGTGCCGCAATCGACGGTGACCACGACCCGCGCTCCCGCCGCGTGCAGACGCAACAGGGCGAGGGTGTTCGGGCCGTACCCTTCGCGAAGGCGGTCCGGCACATAAACCTGCGTCTGGACGCCGATCGCCGCGAAAAAGCGCACCAGCAGGGCCGCGGAGGTGGCGCCGTCGACGTCGTAATCGCCAAAGACGGCGATCGTCTCGCCGATGCGCACCGCACG
This sequence comes from uncultured Alphaproteobacteria bacterium, assembly GCA_963814865.1. Classification (GTDB taxonomy): domain Bacteria; phylum Pseudomonadota; class Alphaproteobacteria; order ATCC43930; family CGMCC-115725; genus AP-15. Next base: position 1,504,630 of record CAWFEN010000014.1, read on the forward strand.
GACGAGCCGTTCGACGGCGCGCTCCATATCGCGCAGATGCAAAGGCTCGGGCAGCTGGTCGCGCAGGCGCGGCATCAGGAACCCCGGCGCGTGGTCGAGGTCGATCCCGCGCTGGGCGAGCAGGCGCCCGACGATCTCGGGCAGTGCCAACCGCTCGGCGATCGCCTGCCCTTGCCCAACATCACCGGCGCGCTGGCGCCAGCGGCGCCCGCTCGCCGACCGCTCGACGCCGAGAAAGCCGGCGGCGCCCCCCGCGCCGTCCATCTCGACGGCTCAGCGGGCGAGTGCCGCAAAGCTCGGCTTGCGGGTGAAGTCGTGATGCGCCTCGACATAGCGCACGGTCCCGGTTTTCGACCGCATCACCACCGAATGGGTGAAGGCCCCGCCCGAAAATCGCCGCACGCCGCGCAGCATGGTGCCGCTGGTGACCCCGGTCGCGGCGAACATCACATCGCCCGCGGCGAGATCCAACAGCTTGTATTTGCGATCGAAATCGGTGATGCCGATGCGGCTGGCGCGGCCCCGCTCGTCATCGTTGCGGAACAAGAGCCGGCCCTGCATCTGGCCGCCGATGCAGCGCAGCGCCGCCGCCGCCAGGACGCCTTCGGGCGCGCCGCCCGAGCCGACATACATGTCGATCCCGGTCTCCGGGCTCGACGTGGCGATGACGCCGCTGACGTCGCCGTCCGAAATCAGCGCGATGCGCGCGCCGGCTTCGCGCACCTTGGCGATCAGCTCGGCGTGGCGCGGCCGGTCGAGGATGCAGACGACGAGATCGGCGATCTCGGCCTTTTTCGCCTTGGCCAGGTTCTTCAGATTGGTCGCCGGCGGCTCGTCGAGATCGACGAGGTCGTCGGGCAACCCGCCGCCGACCGCGATCTTGTCCATGTAGACGTCGGGAGCATAGAGGAAGTGGCCGGCATCGGCCATCGCGATCACGGCGAGCGCATTGGCGCCGCCTTTGGCGGTGATCGTCGTTCCTTCGAGCGGGTCGAGGGCGATATCGATCGGCGGGCCGTTCCCGGTGCCGACCTTCTCGCCGATGAATAGCATCGGCGCCTCGTCACGCTCGCCTTCGCCGATGACGACGGTGCCGTCGATGGCGAGGCCGTTGAGCGCCTCGCGCATCGCATCGACCGCGGCCTGGTCGGCGGCCTTCTCATCGCCGCGCCCCATCAGCCGCGAGGCCGAGAGCGCCGCCGCTTCGGTTACCCGCACCACCTCCAACGCCAGATTGCGATCCATCCTCGAGGTCTCGGGCACGGCTTTCCTCCTCGTCATTTGTGAGCGGTGATGATTGGCAGAGCCAAACCGATAAACAAACCCATCGGCACAAAGCTTTACGCAGCGAGCGGCCCGGAGCCCGGCGAAGCGCGGGGCGCGGGCCGGGCGCCCGACCGATTCGGCGCCGGCCGCGAATTTCGGCCTCGGCGCAAGCGGTCGGTCCGGCATCGAACCTAAGCGTCGGGTCAGGTGCGGTCAATGCGCCGACGATGATCTTACGATGAACAAGGCGGCGCGGAATCGATATGATGATCACCAACGCTCGCCAAAGGGCAGCCGGTCATTCGAGGGAGGAATTGAGATGAAGCCGATCATCGCCTTGGGTCTGCTTTTCGCCGCAGCGGCCGCGATCGGCGGCGGCGGTCCAGCGACTGCCGCAGAGCCCTGCAACCCCGCAGGCAAGCTCGATTTCGTCTGCGGGCCGCTAAACTCGGAGGATCTCGTCCAGGTGCCGGGGACCGCGTGGATCGTGGCCAGCGGCATGGACGGCGGCAGCGCCGGTCCGCGCGGCGCGCTGCATCTGGTCAATACCGCAGACAAGTCGTGGAAGGTGCTGTTTCCCGACGGAAACCCTCGCATGCGATGGAGCAAGGCGGTCTACGGCGACTGCCCGAGCCCGCCCGATCTCGGCAAATTCTCCGCGCATGGCCTCAATCTGCGTCCGGGCAAAAACGGCATGGACACGCTCTATGTGGTCAATCACGGCGGCCGCGAATCGATCGAGATCTTCGCCCTTGATGCCAAGGGCGCCGAACCCATCGTGACCTGGGCCGGTTGTGCGATCATGCCGGCCCATACCTGGCCCAATGCGGTGGCGCCGCTGCCGGATGGCGGCATGGTGGTCACCGACATGTTCGATCCCCAGGATCCCAAAGCCCCGGACAAGATGGCGGCGGGCGAAAATACCGGAGCGGTCTACGAATGGCACCCGCATAAAGGCTTCACCCTTGTTCCCGGCAGCCAGATGTCGGGCGACAACGGCATCGAGGTCTCGCGCGACGGCAAATGGATCTATGTCGCGGCCTGGGGCAACAAGGCGGTGGTGCGCCTGTCGCGCGGCAGTGGGCCGGTCCGGCGCGACACTCTGCCGGTGGGCTTTCTGGCCGACAACCTGCGCTGGGCATCGGACGGACAGCTGATGGTGGCCGGGCAGGACGTCCCGGTAAAGCAGGTATTCGGCTGCTTCCAGAGCCATGATTCGCGCTGCACGCAGCCCTGGCGCATCGTCAGATGGGACACTGCGGCGATGACCTTGAAGCCGCTGGCGAGCGAGGCCGGCAACCCGGAATTCGGTGACGCGACCACCGGTCTGCAGATCGGCGACAACATGTTCGTCGGCACCTTTCGCGGCGACCGGATCGCCTATTTCCCGCTGAAATAAGGGATCGGGTATCTAATCAAACGGAGCAGTTAGAAATCTTCGATGCGGATCATCCGCGGCGGTTCCAGCACGGTGTCGAGCGCTTCGATCTTGACGAGCGCCCGGCGCATCGCCGCCTCGATCGTGACATGGGTCGTCAGCACGATCGGCACGGCTTCGCCCGGTGCGCGGCCGCGCTGGATCATCGATTCCATCGACACCTGCTCGTCGCGCAGCGCCGCCGCGACATCGGCGATCACCCCCGGCTGATCGACCACCATCAACCGAATGTAATAGGCGCCCTGGTGCTGCTCGATCGGCACGCCGGGGATCGGCCGCAGATCGGCAGTAGGAATTCCGAACGGCGCGGTGCGGCGCCCGGCGGCGATGTCGACGAGATCGGCGGCGACCGCCGAAGCGGTCGGGAAGGCGCCGGCGCCGCGCCCTTGCAGCACCACCCGGCCGACGAAATCGCCCTCGGCGACGATCGCGTTGTAGACGCCCTCGACCGCTGCGATCGGCGCCGCCCGCGGCACCATGCAGGGATGCACCCGCTGCTCGAGCCCCTCCTCGGTCAGCCGGGCGATGCCGAGCAGCTTGATGCGGTAGCCGAGCTCCTCGGCAAAATCGATGTCGAGCCGCGAGACGTGCCGGATGCCCTCGGCATAGACCCCGGCAAGATCGACCGGACGGCCAAACCCGACGCTCGCCAGGATCGCCAACTTGTGCGCCGCGTCGATGCCGTCGATGTCGAAGCTCGGATCGGCCTCGGCATAGCCGAGCTTCTGCGCCTCGGCCAACACCTCGGCGAATTCGTGCGCTCTCTCGCGCATCGTCGTCAGGATATAGTTCGAGGTGCCGTTCAGGATGCCGTAGACGCGTTCGAGCCGGTTTCCGGCAAGTCCCTCGCGCAGCGCCTTGATCACCGGGATGCCGCCGGCGACCGCAGCCTCGAACGAAAGGGTCAGCCCCTTCTCCTCGGCGCGTGCGGCGAGCCGCGTCCCGTCATGCGCCATCAGCGCCTTGTTGGCGGTGACGACGTGCTTGCCGTGGTCGAGGGCGGTCTCGACGACGCGGCGGGCGATCCCCTCGGCGCCGCCGATCAGCTCGACGACGACGTCGATTTCGGGATCGGCCGCCATCGCCGCCGCATCTTCGTACCAGCGCGCCGCGGACAATTCGACGCCGCGGTCGCGGCGGCGGTCGCGCGCCGAAACCGCGGCGACGACGATCCGGCGGCCGCTGCGTTCGGCCAGCAATTCGGCCTGGCGTTGCAGTAGTTGCAGCGTGCCGGCCCCGACCGTGCCGAGACCCGCGACGGCAATCTTCAATGGCGGTTTCACCACGGCAACCCCGATTTAGCGTGTCTTCGAAGCGTTTGCGAAGGACGCGGAGCCGCCGCGAGCGCCGCCGCCCCGCAGCCTTGTTGTAGCCTGCGCGCTGCAAAGTTTCGACCGTTTTCCGGCGGTGGCACGCGGCCGGCGCCGCTCAGTGCCCGAGCAGCACCTCGGCCCGGCTTGCGCCCGATTGGCCGCCGGCCGGCGCCGCCTCGGCCAGGATCTTGTCGGACGGTATCCCGGTCTTCGTCAGCGCCGCCGCGACGGCCTGGGCGCGGTCGAGCGCGGCGCGAAAGCGGCCGAGCTGATCCGTCGCGCCGCTGCCGGCGCCGGCATAGCCGACGACGCGAACCTGCCCCGGATTCTGCCGATAAAGCGCCACGACTTTTTCGAGGGTCTGCTTGTCGCTGTCGCTGAGGTTCTGCGAAGCGGCCGCGAATTTGATTTCGGCAACCGGCGTGAAGACCGTGGGCGGGGTCGGATTTGCGCTGCTCTTGCCGGTACCCGCCACCATGGCGGTTTGGCTCGGCGCCGGGATCGGCGCCAGGACCGGCGGCGGTGGCGGCGGCTGGTAGGTCGCCGAGCCGACCGCTGCCGGCAGCGAAGCCGGGGCGGGCGGCGCCGGCAGATGAGCCGCGGCGGGCGGCGCGTTCGGCGCCGGCGGCGCGGCCGGCGGCGTCATCAAACGCGGTGGCGGTGGCGGCGGCTGGTACTGCTCGGGCGGCGGCGTCGAGGGCACCTGCGGCGATTGGAGGCTCGATTCCATCGGTCCCGGCTCGGGCGGCTCGCCGGGCTTGCGCGGACCCTGCGCGGCAGCGGTTGCCCCGCCAGAGGGGGTAGCGGCGGGCTTGGACCCGGCCGCAGCGACGCCCGGCGCCGCGGCGGGCGGCGCCGCGATGGATGGTGTGGGTGCAGCAGCGGGCTTGGCGGAAGGCGGCTCGGGCGGCAAAGGCGGCGGGGGCGGTGGCGGCGGCGCGGAGGCCACCGAAAAGCCCGCCCGCAGCCTCTCGTCGGTGTATTTCGCGTTGGCCCGGTCGGCAATCAGGCTCTGCGTCAGCTTGTCGAGCTCGGCCTTGGTCAGTGCCTCGGTCGGCGGTGGCGGCACAGTCGCGAGGTTGGGATAGGGGGCAGCCTCGCCGGCCACCAGATTCTTGGTGTTCGGCGTCGTTGCCGGGTTGGGGTCGTCCTTGCTGACGCCGGTCAGGTCGCGCCACGCCTCGACCGGGCTGCAGGCGCCGAGCGCGACCAGCGCCATCAGGATCGCCGGCCACAGCGCCGGCCGCCGAGCGCGCCTGCCTGCGCCGCGACGGGAGGGAGGGGCCGTGCCGATCGCCATGACCGAGCTCCGCCGAATTGGCCGCGTTGCCGCTCCGGCGGCATGTCCTTCGGCCGCTGCACAATCGATGGCCGCTGGTGTATTAGATCCGCACCGGCGCGTCACCACATTTGAGGCCGAGGCGGCCTTGCGCCGCAGCCTCCCCGCGTCGCCGAGGAAGTGGCAATGAACGACAAGACCCGCGGCAAGCCCGGCGCAGGAGGGGCGCCGTCCGGGAAAAATCAGACGGGCGACGCCGTCCTCGACCCCGCCGAGCTGTCCCGCCAGATCGCCGACATCGCCGATAAAAGCCAGCACCTCGTCGCCGAGTTCCTGACCCGGCAGGCCGCGCCCGAAGGCGTCGGGATGGCGAGCCCGCTCGCCGTCGGCGCTGCCTTTTTCGAGATGACGGCGCGGCTGATGTCGGACCCCTCGCGCCTGGTCCAGGCGCAGTTGTCGCTGTGGAGCGACTACATGACCTTGTGGCAGCGCACCGCGCAGCGATTTCTCGGCGGCAATGCCGAGCCGATGATCGCGCCGCCCAAGGGCGACCGGCGTTTTCGCGACGCCGCGTGGAACGACAACACGCTCTTCGACTTCATCAAGCAGAGCTACCTGTTGAGCGCGCGCTGGATCCAACGGACGGTCAGCCATGTCGAAGGCATCGACGAGCGCACCGCGCGCAAGGTCGATTTCTACACGCGCCAGTTCGTCGATGCGATGGCACCCTCGAACTTTCTGCTGACCAACCCCGAAGTGCTGCGGGCGACCATCGAAAGCCGCGGCGAGAACCTGCTGAACGGGCTGAAGAACCTGCTCGACGACCTCGAGCGCGGCAAGGGCAGGCTGCAGATCCGGATGACCGACATGGCGGCGTTCCGCATCGGCGAGAACATCGCGGTGACGCCGGGCAAGGTCGTCTACCAGAACGACCTGCTGCAACTGATCCAGTACGAGCCCACGACCGAGAACGTGAAACGCCGGCCCCTGCTGATCATCCCGCCCTGGATCAACAAGTTCTACATCCTGGACCTGCGCCCGGACAATTCCTTCATCCGCTGGGCGGTCGGGCAGGGCCATACGGTTTTTGTCGTCTCCTGGGTCAATCCCGACGAGCGCCTGGCCGGCAAGACCTTTGACTGATTATATGCGCGAGGGACCGCTCGCCGCACTCGATGCGATCGCACAGGCGACCGGCGAGCGCGACGCGAACGTGATCGGCTATTGCCTGGGTGGAACCCTGCTCGCCGCCACCCTCGCCTATATGGCGGTCAAGCGCGACAACCGGATCAGGAGCGCGACGTTTTTCGTCACCATGGTCGATTTCGCCGAGGCCGGAGAGCTGTCCGTCTTCATCGACGAGGAGCAGCTCCAGGCGCTCGAAGAACGGATGAACGCCAAGGGCTATCTCGAAGGCCGCGACATGGCGACCACCTTCAACATGCTGCGCGCCAACGATCTGATCTGGTCCTTCGTCGTCAACAACTATCTGCTCGGCAAATCGCCGTTCCCGTTCGACCTGCTGTACTGGAACGCCGATTCGACGCGGATGCCGGCGGCGATGCACAGCTTTTATCTGCGCAGCATGTATCAGGAAAACCTGCTGGTCCGGCCGGGCGGCATCAGTCTCGACGGCGTGCCGATCGATCTCGGCCGGATCAAAACGCCGGCCTTTCTGTTGTCGACGCGCGAGGATCACATCGCGCCGTGGCACTCGACCTATGCCGCGACCCAGCTCTACAAGGGCCGGTCAAGTTCGTGCTCTCGGCTTCCGGCCACATCGCCGGCGTCGTCAATCCGCCCGGCAGCAAATACGGCCATTGGGAGAACGACAAGAACCCGCCGACGCCGGAGGAATGGCTCGCCGGCGCGACCCGGCACCCCAATTCCTGGTGGCCGCTATGGGAAGGCTGGGTCGCCAAATATGCCGGCGGCGCGGTGCCCGCGCGCCACCCGGGCGACGGCCGGCTCAAACCGATCGAGGATGCCCCCGGCTCCTACGTCAAAATTCGCGCGGAGGATTGACCCGCGCAAGGGGTCCGGATCGGCTTACGTCTGGTTGATCAGCCTCAATGAAGGGTGGTAAGGTTTGGATGTTGCGGCAAAAAAATCACCCTGGAGGCCTCCGATGAACGCAAAGGACGTAATGACGACCGAGGTAATCACCGTCAGCCCCGACACGACCGTACAGGCGTTGGCGGCGCTCCTTTCCGGGAAAGCGATCAGTGGGGCTCCCGTTCTCAATTCGGCCGGTCAATTGGTCGGCATCGTCAGCGAGGGCGACCTGCTGCATCGCGCCGAGACCGGCACCGAGCGGTCGCGGCCGCGGCGGCGGCGGTCATGGTGGCTTGATTCGGTTGCGGAGGAAGTGGAGCAGGCCCGCGATTACGTCAAAGCGCATGGCCGCACGGTCAACGACATCATGACGCGCGAGGTGATCTCGGTCTCTGAGGACACCGATCTCCCCGAGATTGCGACATTGCTCGAAACCAAGCAGATCAAGCGCGTGCCGGTGCTGCGCGACGGCAAGGTCGTCGGCATCGTCAGCCGGGCGAATCTGGTGCGGGCGCTGGCGACCACGAGCGGCGCGCCAAAGATCCTCGTCGACGCCGACGACCGCACCATCAAGGACCAGCTGATCGCGGAACTGGGGCGGCAGCAATGGGCCAATGTTTGGGCGTCGGACATCATGGTCAGGGACCGGGTTGTCCATATCTGGATCTCCGACGACCAGCCCCCGGTGGAGAGAGAAGCGCTGCGTGTCGCCGCCGAAAACATTCCCGGCGTGCAGCGCGTCGAAGAGCACCTGGTGCCGGCACCGGTGATCCCGGCCTTCTAGTGGAGCGGTTCTAACGCCTGGCACCCGTCTGCTTTCCTCTTCGTCATTCCGGCGAAAGCGAGGCGAAAGCGGGAACCCAGAGCCTGCCCCTGGCTTGAACAGGGGGCGGCAGGCGCCGGCCGCTTGCCCTGGACCCTCCGCCTGCGCGGGGGCGACGGTCGGGAAGCATGGGAGTCATTTGTCAGGTCAGTACCACTGGCCGGCGGGAGTTCGGGGCCCCTCGGCGCTTGACCTTGCGGGTGAGGCATAGTCTGTAACGGCAGTTCGCGCGCTGTCGAAGGGCTGCACCATGCCGGGTCCGCTCCACGGGTATCGGGTCGTCGATCTGACCTCCAACGTCTCCGGCCCGCTCGCGACGATGATCCTGGCCGATCAGGGCGCCGACGTGATCAAGGTCGAGGCTCCCGACGGCGGCGATCACACCCGCGCCGCCGCCAACCGCCGAGCCGGGTTTTCGGCGTCCTTTCTGAACAACAACCGCAACAAGCGCTCGATCGTCCTGGACCTGAAAAAGCCGGCAGCGGTGCAGGCATTGCTGCGGCTCGCGGCCGGCGCCGACGTTTTCGTGCAGAATTTCCGGCCCGGCGTCGCCGAGCGCCTCGGCGTCGGGGAGAGCGCGGTTCGGGCCGCCGCGCCGAAGATCGTCTATGTCTCGATCAGCGGCTTTGGCGAGCACGGTCCCTATGCGGGAAAACCGGTCTATGACCCGGTGATCCAGGCCTTTTCCGGGCTGGCGACGGTGCAGGCGGGCTCCGACGAGGCGCGGCCGCGCCTGCTGCGCACCATCCTGCCCGACAAATTGACCGCGATCACCGCATCGCAGGCGATCACCGCGGCGCTCCTGGCGCGCGAACGCACCGGCGAAGGGCAGCACGTCCGGCTGTCGATGCTGGAAGCCGTGCTCGCCTTTCTGTGGAGCTCGGACATGGGCAGCCAGACCTTTGTCGGCGACGAGCCGATGCGGCAGGAGGCGGCCAGCGCGATCGATCTGATTTACCAGACGGCCGACGGCTACATCACCGTGGCGGCCCTTACCGATCGTCAATGGACGGGACTGGCCCGCGCAACCGGGCGGCTGGAGTGGCTCGAAGACGAAAGGTTCCGGAATGCGGCATTGCGCCAGCAGAACATCGACGCCAGGCTGCGGCTGACCCAGGAGGCATTGCTCGCGCGCTCCACTGCCGAATGGCTTGAGCGGCTGACGGCAGCCGACGTGCCCTGCGGGCCGGTGCTGACCCGCAGCCAGGTCATCCGCCATCCCCATGTCGAGGCGCTGGGCGTGGTCGTCGAATACGACCACCCGGCGGCCGGCCGGCTGCGCCAGGCACGAGCGGCGGCGCGGTTTTCCCGCACGCCGGCGGAAATCCGCCACGGCGCTCCCGCGCTCGGCCGGCACACGCAGGAGGTTCTGGCCGAGCTCGGCTATTCCGATGCCGCGATCGCAGAACTTGCCCCGGCAGGCCTGCCGGCGGCCGCGGACGGAGATTAGGCCGATGATCGACTTCTATTACTGGCCGACGCCGAACGGCTGGAAGGTCGCCATCATGTTGGAGGAGTGCGGCCTCGACTATCGGATGATCCCGGTCAATATCGGGCGCGGCGACCAGTTCAAGCCCGAATTCCTGGCGATCAGCCCGAACAACCGCATGCCGGCGATCGTCGATCACGACGGCCCACGGGATTTTGGGGACGGACCGGTGCCGGTGTTCGAATCCGGCGCGATCCTGATCCACCTCGCCGAAAAGACCGGGCGGTTCGTGCCGCCGAGCGGGCGGGGACGCAAGGAATGCCTCGAATGGCTGTTCTGGCAGGTCGGCAATCTCGGCCCGATGGCCGGCCAGCTGAGCCATTTCGTCAACTACGCACGGGGCGAGCATCCCTATTCGCACAAGCGCTATGCCGACGAGTACAACCGTTGCCTCGGTGTCCTCGAACGCCGGCTCGACGGGCGCGAATATATCCTCGGCACATATTCGATTGCCGATATGGCGTGCTGGCCCTGGGTCCTGATCGCCAGGCCGCTCGGCCAGCCGCTCGACGAATTCCCCAATGTCGCGCGCTGGCGCGAGACGATCAAGCAGCGCCCGGCGGTGCAGCGGGGCGTCGATCTCGGCAAGGATCTGCGCCGCTCGGCACCGCCGTCGGACGAGGAACGCCGCGTCCTCTTCAACCAGACCGCGCAGAGCCTGCGCGTCCGGCCGGTTGGCCACAAAATATAGGTCGAAGGGACGCTGTTCGAGCAGCATGGACAAGGTGTGCCGGAGGCGGTCGCATCCCTCTCCCGCAAATGCCGGCGGTCATGTAGCATTCCCCTTCCGAACTCTCCCGAGGAGACCGTCATGCCCGACGCCTATCCGCTGCCTCCCGGCGATCCCGCCGCCCTCGGCTTTGCCGCCGGGCCGCTGCAGCATCTCGACCGGCTGATCCGCCGGCATCTCGAGGAAGGCCGCTATCCCGGCGCGCAGATCGCGCTGGCGCGGCACGGCAGGCTGGCGCTGTTCCGCAGCTATGGCGACGCCACGACCGAGCCCCGCACGGAGCCGGTAACGGACGACACCCTGTTCCTGCTGTTCAGCCAGACGAAGGTGCTGACCAGTTCCACCGTGTGGGCGCTGGTCGAGGAGGGCAGGCTGTCCTTCATGGACCGCATCGCCGATCACCTGCCGGAATTCGCCCGGCGCGGCAAAAGCGAGATCACGCTGCACCAGGTCATGACCCACCAGGGCGGCTTCCCCTCCGGCGATGTGTCGAAGGCGACCTGGACCGACCATGCCCGGATGCGCGCCGAAGTCTGCGATTTCTCGCTCGATTGGACCCCCGGCACGCGGCTGCAATACCATCCGCGCGCGGCGCACCTGACCCAGGCCATGGTGATCGAGGCGGTGACCGGCCAGGATTACCGCGATGTGATCCGGGAGAAGGTCCTGGCGCCGCTCGGCCTCGCCAACGACATCTTCGTCGGCGTGCCGGCGAGCGAGCAGGGCCGCTGCGCCGACACCTATGCGCCGGAGCCGCGCGACAACTCGTCCGAGTTCAGGGCCGCGGGCATGCCGAGCGGCGGCGGCTATGCGACGGCGCGCGGCATGGCGGCGTTCTATCAGATGCTGCTCGGCGGCGGCCGGCTCGGCGATGTGCGGATGTTCTCGCCGCGGCTGATCAGCTATGTCACGCGCAACCACACCGGCGAGCGCGGCGACGACCAGATGGCCGGCATCCCGATGCATCGCGGCCTCGGGCCCCATGTGCGCGGCGACAGCGACCGCATCCGCGGGCTCGGCTCGATCGCTGCGCCACAGACTTTCGGTCATGGCGGCGCCGGATCGTCCTATTCCTGGGCCGACCCGACGAGCGGGGTGTCGTTCACCTACATCGCCAACTTCGTATCGCCCGATCCGTTTCATTCGGCGCGGCTCGACCGGGTCGCCAACCTCGTCCACGCCGCGATCGACTGAGGCGCCGAGGCAGCGCCGATGGCGCCGCGCGTCGATCCCGTCCGTTCCGATGAGGCGCTGCCGGCGCGCGCCGATGTCGTGATCATCGGCGGCGGCATCATCGGCACCAGCGCGGCCCTGTTCCTGGCGGAAAAGGGCGTCTCGACGGTGCTGTGCGAGAAGGGGCACATCGCCGGCGAGCAGTCGAGCCGCAATTGGGGCTGGTGCCGCAAGATGGGCCGCGACCCGCGCGAGATCCCGCTGATCATCGAAAGCCTGCGGCTGTGGCAGGGTATGAACGAGCGGGTCGAGGCGGAAACCGGCTTTCGCCAGTGCGGGATCATGTATCTGGCCGAAACGCCGGCCGAGCTGGGCGAGCTCGAAACCTGGCTCGATCACGCGCGCCAGTACCAGCTCGACACCCGCATCATCACTGCTGCGCAGGCGGGAGAGCTGATGCCCGGCCTGACCGGCAGCTGGGCCGGCGCGCTCTATACCGCCAGCGACGGCAGGGCGGAGCCGCAGCGGGCGGCGCCCGCCATCGCCGAGGCGGCGCGGCGGCGGGGCGCGGCGATCGTGACGCAATGCGCGGTGCGCGGCATCGAGACCGCGGGCGGACATGTCTCGGCCGTGATCACCGAGCAGGGCCGGATCGCCTGCGGTGCGGCCGTCCTCGCCGGCGGCGCGTGGTCGCGGCTGTTCTGCGGCAATCTCGGCATCGCGCTGCCGCAGCTCAAGGTGCTGGCCTCGGTGATGCGCACCGAGCCGATCGAAGGCGGCCCGGAAATCTCGGCTTCGGGCGGTCTGTTCGGCATTCGCAAGCGGATGGACGGCGGCTACACCGTGGCGACGTTGGGGGTGCGCACGATCGATCTCGTGCCCGACAATTTCCGGTTGCTCTTCGACTACCTGCCGGCGGCGCGGCTGCATTGGAAAAAGCTGCGGTTCCGGATCGGCCGCCGCTGGGTCGAGGAATGGCGAATGCCGCGGCATTGGGGATTGGACGGCCCGTCGCCCTTCGAGGCCGTGCGCACGCTCGACCCGGAGCCGGACCCGTTCGTTCTCGACCGCGCGCGGTCGAGCGTCGCCGAGGCCTTCCCGCTGTTCCGCGACATGGTCGTGGCGGAAAGCTGGGGCGGCATGATCGACGTGATGCCCGACGCGATCCCGGTGATCTCGCCGGTCGAGAGCCTGCCCGGCCTCTTCATCGCCACCGGCTTTTCCGGCCACGGCTTCGGCATCGGTCCGGCGGCCGGCCGTCTGGTGGCCGACATGGTCGCCGGCGACCCGGCCCTGGTCGATCCGACGCCGTTCCGCCTGTCGCGCTTCACCGACGGCTCGAACCCGCGCCCGCACCCGCTGGCGAGCTGATTCTATACCTGCGCCAGCGCCATCGGCGCCTCGGCGAAGGCCGGCATGATTTCTTCGGCAAAGGTGCGCAGGCCGGCGACCGAGGCGCCCGGAGCGGCGAACAGCACGTTTTCGACGCCGCCCGCTTCGAGCCGCTTCAATCGCGCGATGATCTCCTCGGGCGTGCCGAGCAAGGGCGCGTCGTCGAGCACGAACGAATCCTCGTCCTCCCTGATGTGGGCATAGTGCTCGGCGCCCGGACCGCGGGCGAGGTCGCCGATGTTCTTCAACACCTGCCGGCGGGTGACGATCGCCCGCTTGCGTTCCTCGTCATTGTGCACGATCTGCAGCCCGCGGGTGACGCCGACACTCAACGGGTCCCACTTGCGGCCGCCTCGCTCGCATTCCCGGCGGAAGGTGGCGACGCGGTCGATGATCAAATCGGTCGGCGCGATCTGGTCGAGCAGCAGATTGTAGCCCTCGCGCGCCGCGCGGCGGATCGATTGGGCGCTGCCGGCGCCGAGCCAGAACGGCGGATGCGGCTGCTGGATCGGGCTCGGCTCGACGACCACGTTCTCGAAATCCCAGCGCTTGCCGTGATAGGAAAACCGGCCGGGCGAGGTCCAGGCCTTGCGGATCACCTCCATCGCCTCGTCGAAGCGCTCGGTCGCTTCCTCGGGCGCGATGCAGAAGCCGGCGAATTCGTAGCTGCGATAGCCTTTGCCGACGCCGAAATCGAGACGCCCGTTCGACAGCAGGTCGAGTGTCGCCGCCTGCTCGGCGATCAGGATCGGATTGTGCCAGGGCAGCACGATTACGGCGGTGCCGAGCCGGATACGCTCGGTGCGGGCCGCCAGATAGGCGAGCAGGCTCATCGACGCCGAGACCTGGCCAAACCCGGTGAAATGGTGCTCGACCAAAAACACGCTGGAAAAGCCGAGCTTCTCCGCCTCGACGACATAGTTGACGAAGTCGTGATAGGCGGAGCTGTCGCCGGCCGGTCCGCCCTTCGCCCGCGCCCCGCCGAAAAGCCCGAATTTCATTTGCCGACCTCCGTTGCCGCGCACGATCCGATTACAATACCAATGCGGCCACCGCCAAGTAATGCGCAGCAGCCCCGGCGACGACAAAGCCGTGCCAGATCGCCCGGTGAAACGGCAACCGCCGCCACAGAAAAAACACCACGCCGATCGTATAGAAGATGCCGCCGAGGACGATCAGCATCAGCACCCGGCGCGAGGCGATCGCCGGGCCGATCGCGATCATCGCCATCCAGCCGAGCACCACATAGGCGGCAGCCGAGCGGTAGACGGGTCCGATCGGAAAGCGCAGCTTGACGAAGACTCCGATCCCTGCTGCCGCCCAAAGCGCCGTCCCCAGGACGTAGCCCCAGCTGCCGGCGGGGCGGTCGAGAGCGAAGGGCGTGGCGGTGCCGGCGATCATCGCGAAGATCGCCGCGTGGTCGATCCGGCGGAACAGCGCACGCCGCGGCGAGCCGAACGCAGCCGTATAGAGCAGCGCGCAGAAGAACACCGACGGCAGCGCCAAGGCATAGATCCCGACAGCGGCGACGACGCGCCCGGTGTCGACAACGGCCAAGGCCGCCGCAAACAGGGCGACGGCGCCGGCCGCACCCAGGACGAGGCCGGTGGCGAGGATCCCGAGATCGACGGCGTGCTCGGCCCGAATCGGCGCATATGGCAGGCGGAGCGGCCGGCTCATCGCGGCGATCCTGGGCGCCGGAGAGAACCGACCCATATAGAAAGCACGTCCGCACTCACGGGAGGGCTGAGCCATGTTCGCCAATCGGCGGTCGGCGGGCCGACAGCTCTGCGCGCGGCTGCAGCATTTGCGGCAGGAGCGGCCGGTGGTGCTGGCCCTGCCGCGCGGCGGCGTCCCGGTCGGCTTCGAGATTGCCGAAGACCTCGACGCCCCGCTCGATATCGTGCTGGTCTGCAAGATCGGGGCACCGGACCAGCCGGAGCTGGCGCTCGGCGCGGTCGCGGACGGCGCCGACCCGCAAATCAGCATCAGCAGCGATCTGGCGGCGGCGCTCGGCGTCGACGCGGCCTACATCAAAAACGAAACCGCGCGGCAGCTCGGCGAGATCGAGCGGCGGCGAAAGATCTACCGCGGCGACCGGCCGCCGGTGCCGCTCGCCGGCAGGACGGCGATCGTCGTCGATGACGGGATCGCCACCGGCAGCACCATGCGGGCGGCGCTGCGCGCGATCCGGAAGGCCGGGGCTGGAAAGATCGTGCTCGCCGTCCCGGTCGCGCCCGGCGACGCCATCGAAACGCTGCGCAACGAGGCCGACGAGATCGTCTGCCTCGCCACGCCGCGCCGGTTTTTCGCCGTCGGTGCCCATTACACGGAGTTTACGCAGCTCGCGGATGCCGATGTCGTTTCCTTGCTGGAGCGGCGCCGCCGCAGCACGACGCCTCCGGAGGGGTCGGCCCCGACGTAGCCCGTGCTCAATTTGTCTTATTGTATCGACCAGTAATATCCGACCGTCGGCGCCCGCACATTCGTGTTGACCCCAACTATCGGCCCCGTATAGGGGGCTGGCTCCGGCAGGTCGACGGCGGGCTGTTGCGGTTTCCCCCGGGTGTCCTCGCCGCTGACGATCTGGTTCGAGATGTCGGGAACCGAGCTCAAATCGATTGCCGCCGGCAGATTGGCGCAGCCGCGCGAGCCATGCCGGGTACAGGACCCGGCGACCGACGGCGCAGCCGCCGCTGCAGCCATGCCGGCGAGGACGAGGACGGCCGGAACCCAGGGCTTCATGCGACGATCCGAATCCGAGCCATGACCGGATCGCGACTCTGGCCAATCGTTAACGCCGTGTCTACCACGCTGTCGACCCCGCCGGCCCCACGCACGCGAAAGCTCGCCCGCGGGCGGGGATCGGTGTAAAGCTTCCGGCTGGCCTCCCGCCGTGCATTTGTGGAAGTTCCGGCGATGTCGCTTTCGCCCAGGCTCGCCCCGCCCGCCCCGCTATCGGGCGACGCGCCCGCTGTTGCCGGCACCGGCGGCTGACCATGCGCGGCCGGGTGCGCAGACGAAGCCAGCATGCCGGTGAGGACGGGCCGGCCGGACTCGCCAAGGGTGGCGGCGCAGCGCGGGAGATCGCCGGCGGCAACCGCGCCGGCGGTCAGGAGGGCACGGCCCAGCGGGCAGGCGCAGGACCGGCCGTCGTGGCGGCAATCCCGGTTTCGCCGCCGGCCGGTGCGGTGGATCATCGCGACCTGGTCCGGATGCTGCTCGCGGTGCTGTTCGTCGCCGGGCTGATCGCCGCTTCATTCTGGATCTTGTGGCCGTTTCTGCCGGCAATCATCTGGGCAACCACATTGGTGGTCGCGACCTGGTCGGTCATGCTGCGGGTCCAGCGGCGCTTGTGGCACCGGCGCGGGCTCGCGGTCGCGGTCATGACCGTGGCGCTGCTGCTGATCTTCATCGTGCCGTTCTCGCTTGCGATCGCCGCGATCACGCAAAATTTCGACCGGATCGTCAGCTGGACGACGGCGCTGACGTCGTTCACCCTGCCGCCGCCGCCGTCGTGGCTGATCGATCTGCCGCTGGTCGGCGAGCAGGCGGCGCAACTGTGGCAGCGTGTCGCCAACAGCGGCATCAGCGACTGGGCCGCGAAGGCGGCGCCCTATGCCGGCAGCGCCGCCGGTTGGCTGGTCGGCGTGCTGGGCGGCTTCGGCATCGTCGTCGTGCAGTTTCTGCTGACCGTGATCATCGCCGCCATCCTGTATTCGGGCGGCGAGCGGGCCGCCGCCGCCGCCCGCCGCTTTGGCCATCGTCTCGCCGGCGAGCGCGGCGAGCAGTCGGTTCTGCTGGCCGGCCAGGCGATCCGCAGCGTCGCTCTCGGCGTCGTGGTGACCGCGCTCGCCCAGTCGGTGCTCGGCGGCATCGGCATCGCGATTGCCGGCGTGCCGTTCGCCCCGGTGCTGACGGCGGTGATGTTCATGCTGTGCATCGCCCAGCTCGGGCCCGCCCCGGTGCTGGTGCCGGTGGTGATCTGGCTGTATTGGAGCGGCAAGCCGGTGTGGGGCACCTTTTTTCTGGTCTGGGCCGTCATGGTGCTCAGCCTCGACAGCATCGTCCGCCCGCTGCTGATCAGGAAAGGCGCGCATGTGCCGCTGCTGGTGCTGCTCGCCGGGGTGATCGGCGGCCTGATCGCCTTTGGTCTCGTCGGCATATTCCTCGGCCCGGTCGTGCTCGCGGTGGCGTACACCTTGCTGCTGTCGTGGATGGCCGAGGATCCGGTTGCGGTGGAGACGGATGCGATCGACCGCCGCGGCTGATCGGGGCGCCGGCGCCGCCTTGCGGATCCGCCGGCAAACCAGCATACAGTCGATGCGCGTGGCGGCGCGCCCGGTGGCGGCCTGACTGCGATCACCATGGGGAAAACGATGAATCTTGGATTTCGGGGGTTCTGCCTTTTGCTGCTGCTGATGCCGGCGCTCGCGGTCTCCGCCGCATCGGGCGCCCAGACTGCGCCGAGCTCGACGGTTCCGGGGACGCCCCGTTTTCTCGTGTATTTCGACGAATTCAGCGCGAACCTCTCCAACGAAGCAAAGACGGTCATCGCCAATGCGGCAAAGCAGGCGAAGGAAGCGCACGCCAGGCGGATAACCGTCCAGGCGCGGGCGAGCGCCACCGGCACGGCAGTGACGAACAAGTACCTCGCCATGACGCGCAGCTCGATCGTGACCGATCAGCTGGAGGCGGATGGAATCGCGCGCAGCATGGTCCGCCAGCAGCCGATCGGACAGACCGGATCGAGCGATCCCTCGGTCTACAACCGCCGCGTCGACATCATCGTCGGACATTGAATTGGAGACCGGCCGCAGGCCGGCGCGATGGTCCCGGGATCGCGTTGACGATCGCCGGGAACTACCAATCGATCGTCAACGCGCCTGCCTGCATTTCAAACCCCTTCAGCCGGCTGAGAAAGCTCATCCCGAGCACCGACTGACCGAGGTTTTCGATCACCGCGGCCTGGACGTTGTCGAGCGACAGCTGATCGATGCGAACCTCGCGCAGCAATAGGGGCGCGGCTCGGACCGTGCCGTTGCCGGTCTGCACGGGCTTGTCGAACACCAGCTCGCTGGCGCTGATCCCCACGGCGCGCGCATCCTCGGGGCTGAGAAAGACGAGAACTCGCCCCGGTGTCCACGAGCAGCCGCACCGGCGCGCCGTCGATTTCGGCCGGGAGCACGAAGTGCCCGTTCGGACCGGCGCGATAGACAAGGGTATGGGTGGCAGGGGGCCGCAGGACGGTCGGCGCCGGGGCGTTCTCAGCCGGCGAGGCCGCCGGGAGCGCGCGCCGGGACGCGTCGGCGTTGCCGGCCGCGCCGGCTGGCACGTGCTTCGGAGCGGGGCGCAAATTCCAGAAGATCCACCCGTAAGTCTGCCCGTCATCGTATTTGACCTGGCACAAGGCGCTGCCCGCCGAGACGATGGTGCCGATCCTGCCCTCCCGATCGATCACCTGTGCGCCGGCAATGCATTTGGTCAGCGCCTGCGCCGAGACCGGCGCGGGCGCGGCTGCCAGGGCGAGGGCGGCGAATGTCAAAGCCGGTCGGTTCATGCCGGTGCGCGCCGCGGCCGCGGAGAAAGCATGGGTTTTATCCCGATGAGCGGCGTCACTGCCGCGGGCGGAACAGCTCGGGCGGGTGCCGCAGGACCGTCTGCCGCCCGCGTTTGAAGACCGCCAGCGGCTGGCGGATCTCGGCGATCGCCTGCTCGGGGGTCTCGGCGTCGATGATTACGATGTCGGCCGGGTTGCCGATGGCGAGCCCGTAATCCTCGAGGTTGAGGAGCCGGGCCGAGCGCGCGGTCAGCATCGCGAAGCATTCGCGCAATTGCTCGGCGCGGGCGATCTGCAGGACGTTGGCGTGCAAATTCGCCATCCGGATCAGCGAGCAATCGCCATAGGGCGTCGCCGGGTTCAGCACATTGTTGGTCGAGAGCGAACAATTGACGCCGTGCTCGACGAGGAAATTGGCGTCGGCGACGCCGCGGCGCACATCATGGTCCCGGTCGCGGCCCATCAGGTAGAGATCGGTCAGCGGCAATACGGTCACCGCGACGCCGGCATCGCCGATCCGCCGGGCCAGGACGGCGAGCTCGTCCGGCGGCAATGCGGCGAGCTTGGCCATGTGGCCGACGACGACCCGGCCGCCGCGCCGGTACTGTTCGGTCAGCTCGCAGACGAGCGGGATGTCGAGCGGGTCGGGCGTGTCGCCGACATCGAGGTGGATGTCGATATCGACATCGAATTCGCGGGCAAGCTCGAAAATCCGGCGGATCTGGCCGGCGTGATCGGTATCGTAGCGCGGCGCGCCGCCGATCGCCCTGGCGCCGCGCTCGAGGCCCTCGACCAGCAGCGCGTCGGTGCCGGGATTATTGGTCAGCCCGTCCTGCGCGAAGACGCAGATCTCGATGTCGATCGCCCATTGGTAATCG
The DNA here is from genome assembly GCA_963814865.1 of uncultured Alphaproteobacteria bacterium. Lineage (GTDB taxonomy): Bacteria > Pseudomonadota > Alphaproteobacteria > ATCC43930 > CGMCC-115725 > AP-15. The sequence goes on from CAWFEN010000014.1 coordinate 1,524,026, forward strand.
GCGATCAGCGACTGCACCCCGTCGAAGCCGCGCATGCCGATCGCCGGGATCGACCTCGACCTGGGTGCGCATGCGCGTCGCGCCGTTCAGGATGCAGTCTTCGAGGGTTTGCGCGGCGCGCCGCCGCACGTCTTCGACGGTGATGTCCGGCTTGATCGCCGCCACCTGTTTCATCGGGCTGATCCGGCGCACCGTTTCGGGCGGGCAGCGGCCGATCAGCCGGGATTTGTCGAGATGGATGTGGGTTTCGACCAGGCCGGCGCAGGCGAGGCGCCCACCCGCGTCATAGCTCTCGGCCGCATCGCCGAGACCGCGCCCGAGCGCGACGATCCTGCCGCCGGCGACGCCGATATCCAGCATTTCCCCCGCCGGCCGATCGGCGAGCCGGGCGTTGCGTACGATCAAATCCATCCCGAGCCCTTCGTCGATAAGGTCGGCCGCGGACCCAAGCATACGGCCCCGCCAGCCATGCGGGAAAGCGGAGCATCGCCCCGGCCGTCATGCGGCGCCGCGGCGCGGTGCTACGATGTCGCCCGCATCATCAGGATGACGGCGCCTTGAAGGATGGAGGAGAAGATGCGGATCGGGTTCATCGGGACCGGGACGATGGGGCAGCCGATGCTGGCGAACCTCGTCGGCAAGGGGTTTGCGGTCACCGCCTATGACGTCGTGCCGGCGGCGCTCGACGCCGCGGTCGCGCGCGGCGCGGCAAGGGCGGGCTCGGCGGCGGAGGCGGCGGTCTCCGGCGATCTGGTGATCACCATGCTGCCCTCCTCGGCCAATGTCGAAGCCGTCTATCTCGGCCCCGACGGGATCGGCGAGCGGGTGGCGCCGGGGCGGCTCTGCGTCGACATGTCGACGATCGATCCCGGCACCTCGCAGCTTGTCGCGGCGCGCCTCAAGGAACGCGGCGTGCGGTTTCTCGATGCGCCGGTCTCGGGCGGGGTCGGCGGTGCCGCGGCCGGAACGCTCGCCATCATGGTCGGCGGCGATGCGGGCGATCTCGCCGAGGCGCGGCCGGCATTGGCGGCGATGGGCGGCAACATCATCCATGTCGGCGCGGTCGGCGCCGGCGAGGTCGCCAAATTGTGCAACAATTTGATCTCGGGCTCGGCCCTTGTCGCCGTCGCCGAGGCGTTCCGGATCGGCGCGGCGTTCGGGGTCGATCCGCAGATCCTGACCGATGTCATCGCCAAATCCTCGGGCGCCACCTGGGTCATGGAGCACGCGCATCCGGTGCCGGGGCTGGTCGCGAGCGCCGCGTCGAGCCGCGACTATGCCGGCGGGTTCATGACCGACCTGATGGCGAAGGATCTCGGCCTCGCGGTCAATGCCGCGCGCGCGAAGCGGGTGCCGGTCGTCGTCGCGCCGGCCGCCCAGCAGCTCTACCGCATGGCCTCCTCGCACGGTTTCGGCCGCAAGGATTTCTCCTCGGTCTACCAGTTCCTGAAGCCGTCGAGCGACGACGCCCCGGTCTAGCCCGAAGGCCCTTCCCGGCCCGGCATCGCTGCTTTCGCTGTTATCTGCAGAGAATTCTGCAGCCAACCCGCATCTCCCCTCGTGACTTGGCCGCCCGTCTCGGGATGAAGATGGCATGCGATTACGGCAATTTTGCCGTTGCCGAGAGGGCAGGGAGGTTTTCTTTCTTGTCGCCGTGGTCCACCGGCTTGGACTGCGGCCGGCCCAGCAACCGGCTCCAGCTAAGGTCCGCCGCGTGCAAGGCGGACCGCCGCCGGGCAATCACGAATGCCCGCTCGCGACCCCGCAGCTGCCATTCCAAGATCGGAGGCCAAACCTATTGAAAAGGGTGGAATCCGGGCCTTCGCGGCTCCACGTGCCGACGGCGAGGTTGCGCCGAAACCGGCCGTCTCCCCGGCGCGTGTTCCGTCGTTTCCCATCATTTCAGGGTCGGACGCTGTTTTTCGATCCCAGGGGAACTCACCACCCAACTAATTGGCCTTCTAGGCGGCCTAAAGCAGCCGAGACTGCAATATCCGGTAGGGTTTATTGTCGTGACTCCACATTGTAATTTGACCATAAAGCGGCAATGCCTTGAAATCGTCGTCCGTGAAGGCCAACCTCAAGTGTATTTCGACCTCGCTTGACCGGGTCTGAGACCGCTGTCTTGAAGCGAGCCCTTCTCTAAGGCATGCTCCGAGAGCACAGTAAAAATCATGACCGTTCGTCAGTTGACGGAGATCGTATGGCTGGGTTGAGGCTTGTTCGAGTTGTTTTTTCAGTGCTTGCTTTACGTCATTGGTAGTCAGGCGGTTTGCAAAGATCAGATCCACATAGCCGGCAACATCCACTACGAAATCGACGAAGCAAGGGGCAATATCGATTTCTGCGAGTTGGAAGCGAATAACGCGGCGATGGTTCAGAAATCGCGTAACCGAAACTGGTTTTAATCCCTCCAAGATCTTATCTATCACTTCGCCAGCCGATCCACGTGTTTTCCGTCTCTCTGGATCTGTAACCTGAGTTAAATATCTTTCGACCACATTAGGTCGCGCCCAATCAAGATCAAAGTCGTGTGCATCTGAGTATATCAGGCCCTCGTGTTCCTCAAGCGAGTCATCCACACGCCCAAAGTCAGCATCGATCACCCCGAGAACTCCGGCGAATCCGTCCTCGTAAAGCAACTTAATTGCTTCAACGGCATTCTTCTTCCCGTAACAGTTTACGAAAGAGCATTCATCACCATCAATAAACGAGTAAAAGCGCTGGATGTCGGTGGTGCCCTCCACAAGTAAGAATGATCCTTTGTGAACCTTCCTTTCTAACCTGACTTCTTGAGCGATGTCGTGTTCGTCCATATACCTCGCTATGGAAATCATCAGGCGGCGTCCTCTTCTTCGTCGTCCGCACTTCCCTCGTCTACATCGCCCAACTCGACGACAAGATCACCCCATCGACCGATAAGCTGTGGAGAATGGGTAGCCAGGATGACATCGAATTTGTTAAGACTAATGATTTTCATCAGGTCTGATATGAACTTCTTTTGCCATGCGACATGAAGAGAAAGTTCTGGTTCGTCGATCAATATTAGAGAATTTTGCTTAATTTGAAACAGCAGTTCGAAAAACAGGACGAGCTGATGCTGCTCTCCTGATGATAATCGTTCGATAGGGATTTTGCGGTCTTTGAATATGACTTCTATGCCATTCTGTCGAGTGATCCGAACATCTTTTGTAACGAAGCGCTGGTCGATCAAAGCTTTGAACAATTTAATTCTAGCAAGTAAATCCGAAAGCGAGGCCAGCTTCTGGCTGGTATGATCCACATACACGCTCAAAACTCCCGCCATCGCCGGTTCGAGCGGACCTTCCGGCAGCGACACGGGGTCATCCGCCTCGGTGTCGAGGATGCCGGCATCCATTAGCTCTTTGCGCTTCCCGTCGAGATCCTGGAGTTGAGATTTCAGTTCCTCGGAAGGTAGCGTTATGGTGGTGTGGCTCATGACGCGCGTTGGAAAGGCCCTATCGAGAGATTGTGAGAGCGTAGCGTAAACATTGATCTGCTGCGAAATGATGGTCTTGAGCGCTTGAGCCTTCCTGGCAATCGCTAGGGTCAATGGCGGTCGTCGACTATGGCGAAAGTGAATATCCTCATCGTCGTCCCGGAGAATCAGCAAACGCTGAGTTTCTATGAGATGGCAATCAATTTGAGATGTAATAGCGGTCAACGCTTCGGATTTTTTGCCAAATAAATTTTCTCTCACCGTCTCTGGCAATGCATCTCCATAATTTTCGATTACCTCAGAGGCGCTGTACGTTTCGCTTGTCGCATCATGCCGCCAAATATTGCTGCCAATTCTTGTCAGAATGGCAGTATCCTTTCTATCTGCATTAGGTGTCTCGGATGACCGATCCTTGGTGTCCAGTCGTCAAGTATTACACCTCCAAAATCCTTGACAATAACATGAATTACCGTTCGTTCTGGTGATTGGTCGTCTTTTTCACCTTGTAGTTCCTTAGTTATCTATCGTCGTCCCTTCATTAAACCGATAGGATATTTTTCGGAAGACGTTGTCAGAAAATACCGCCCACTTTTGTTCAAAAAGGCCAGCAATCATTCGCAAACAAAAAGTCTGCCTGTGCCGTTGGGCGCAATGACGGCCGTGACATGCTTTTCAACATTTAAGGGAATCTTATAGTCAAACTCATCGAATAATTTCTCGATGTCAAACTCTACGAGTCATCCGTGCATACGGGGTCGTCTGTTGGACTTGATTAGCGTCGCTCACGCGTTATCTCCGTCCCTGGCGGCGCTCATTTCTGGTCCGGTAGGAGCGCGCCCCAAAAGTTTATCGCCCCAACCGAGGTAGGCCAAGAGGCCCGCATTTTCCTCCAAGCCTCGACGCGGTAAGAGAGGGGCGCTTCGGGGCAAATCCAGCCGTTCGATCGCGGTATCGACGACGGCTTAGGGTCGATATTGGGAATCAAGCGCGCCCTCTCACGAGCAGCCTTGGATCGCAAACCGGTATCCAGGCGGGGACCGCACCGGAGATCGAAGCGGCAGCTTGTCTTCATCCCGGCGCGGGGCGGGATCTGCATTTGGCGTTGGTGTGGTGATTGCGGGGCGGCTTCGGCGGATCGGGCGACGCTGGCGGCAGTGGGGTCGAGGTTGACACGCGGCCTCCGA
>CAWFEN010000015.1:0-294433 GCA_963814865.1 uncultured Alphaproteobacteria bacterium
CATATTTTTCAGCAAGATGCGGTCCAGTCTGGGATCGCCGATGCGCTGCATACGCGGAACGGCGCGGCAACATGCGGGCGCTGCAGGCACGCAGCCGACACGCGTGAAAGTCGCCAAGTGCAAATGACCGCGCGTCTGTCGGCCGTAACCGGTGGTCAGCGGATCCGGTCGGCGATCCGGGACAGGTGGTGGGCGGTGTCGCCCAGCATGTGCTCGATGACCATGACGCGGCGGAAATAGTGGCCGACCGCATATTCCTCGGTCATGCCGATGCCGCCATGCAGCTGGACCGCGTTCTGCGAGACGAAGCGCGCGGCCTGACCGACACCGACCTTGGCCATGGAGATATTGTAGGCCCGCTCCTCGGGATCGGCCGCGTCGACCATCATTGCCGCCAGCATCGCCATGCTGCGGCCCTGCTCCAAGGCGATCAGCATCTCCGCCGAGCGGTGCTGCAAAGCCTGGTTCTGCCCGATCGGCTTGCCGAACTGCTGGCGTGTCTTCAGATATTCGAGGGTCATCGCGTGCATCGCTTCCATCGCGCCGACAGCCTCGGCCGCGGTCGCGGCGATGCCCGCCTCGCACACCCGCTCGATGACGCGCATTGCCGCGCCGGGCGCGCCAAGCATGTCAGCGGCGGCGATTTCGACCCCGCTCAGCGCAATCTCGGCGGCTCGCGTGCCGTCGCGCATCGGATAGGCACGCCGCGCCACCCCGCCCGCTTGCGCATCGACCAGGAACAAGGCTGATGCCGTCCGGGTCGTCGCGCTCGCCCGAGCTGCGCGCGCTGACGATCAGCTTGTGCGCGCCGTCGCCATGCAGCACGACGCTCTTGGCGCCGTCGAGCACCCAGCCGCCGCCGTTCGGCTTCGCCGTCGTCAGCACATCGGCCAGATCATAGCGCGCCTGCCGCTCGCCATGGGCAAAGGCGAGCGTCAGATTGCCTTCGGCGACCTGCGGCAGGATCGTCGATTTCTGCGCGTCATTGCCGGCGAGGCGCAGCGCCGTGCCGCTCAGCACCACCGTCGCCAGATAGGGTTCCAGCACCAGGGCGCGCCCGAACGCCTCCATCACCAGCATGGTCTCGACCGCACCGCCGCCGAAGCCGCCATATTCCTCGGCAAAGGGCAGGCCTAAGAGGCCGAGCTCGGCGTAGCGCGACCACATGGCCTTGCTCCAGCCCTCGGATGCGGCCAGATAGCCGCGCCGCGCGGCAAAGCCGTAATGGTCGGCGAGCAGGCGATCGACGCTGTCGCGCAACAGGCGCTGTTCCTCGGTCAGGTCGAAATCCATTACAGCCCCAATACGGCTTTGGTCAGGATGTTTTTCTGGATCTCGTTGGTGCCGCCATAGATCGAGGCGGCGCGCAGGAACAAGTAGCTTTTGGTCGCCTCGGACGCCCAGGCCGGGCCGAGCTCGGGCTCGTTGCTGAGCACCGCCAATTCCTGCGCCCAGTCGGGCATCGCCAGCGGGCCGCCGACATCCATCGCCAGCTCGGTGGTCGCCTGCAACAGCTCGGTGCCCTTGATCTTCAGCGCCGAGGACAATGGGTCGGGCTTGCCGGCCGCGCTCTTCTCATAGGCCGAGACGACACGGTATTGGGTGATTTCGAGCGCCTTCATGTCGACTTCGAGCTGGGCGACGCGCTGGCGGAAAGCCGGGTCGTCGATCAGCGGCTTGCCGTTGGCGCGCATCTCATGCGCCATCTCCTTGGCGAACTTGACCCGCTCCTTCGACTTGCCGAGCCGGGCGATGCCGGTGCGCTCGTGGCCGAGCAGATATTTGGCGACATCCCAGCCCTTGTTTTCCTGGTAGACGAGGTTTTCGATCGGCACCCGGACCTCGTCGAAGAACACCTCGTTCAGGTGATGGCTGCCGTCGATCGAGACGATCGGCCGCACCGTGATGCCCGGGGTCTTCATATCGACCAGCAGGAACGAGATGCCCTCCTGCCGCTTCCTGGCCGCGAAATCGGTACGCACCAGGCAAAAGCACCAATCGGCATGGTGCGCGGTCGAAGTCCAGATCTTCTGGCCGTTGACGACGTAATGGTCGCCGTCGCGTCTGGCCGCGGTCTTCAGCGCGGCGAGGTCCGACCCGGCCCCCGGCTCGGAGAAGCCCTGGCACCACCAATCGTCGATATTGGCGGCGCGCGGCAGGAAGCGGCGCTTCTGCGCGTCGGTGCCGAACTGGATCAGCACCGGGCCGATCATCGTGATGTTGAACGACGACACCTCCGGCGCCGGCGCCAGCTGGTTCTCCTCGAGAAAGATCATGCGCTCGACCGGCGTCCAGCCGGGGCCGCCATATTCCTTGGGCCAGTTGAAGGCGGCCCAGCCGCGCCGGTTGAGGATGCGCTGCCAGCGCACGGTATCCTCCTTGCGCGGCGCATAGCCGAGCCGCATCCGCTCGCGGATGTCGTCCGGCAGATTGGTCGCGGATGAAGCCGCGCAATTCGTCGCGAAACGCCAGCTCGTCGGCGGTGAAGCCAAGCTCCATGGCCCCTCTCCTCAGTGCGCGGTGCGGCGGATCAGCCCGGCCCAGCGGTCGAGGGTCGGGAGGATCTTGTCGCGGTTCTCCGAAGGCAGCATCACGACGACCCGGGCAACGCCCTGATCGCGACAGCGGGCGAGCCGGTCTGCGTCCTCGGCGACGCCGAACAGGGTGACCGGCAAGGATTGCGGGTCGCGCCCGGCCGCCTCCGCCATTTGCCGGAACTGCGCCAACACATCGGTCGGGCTGGAGCCGGGCCGGCCGCCGATCGGGCACCAGCCGTCGCCGTAGCGGATCGCGCGCCGCGCCGCCTGCGGGAAGGCGCCGCCGACGAGGATCGGCGGATGCGGCTGCTGCACCGGCTTCGGCCACGCCATCATCTCCGGAAAATCGACCATGTCGCCGTGATATTCGGCCTTCGGCTTGGTCCAGATCTCCTTCATCGCCTCGATCCGCTCGCGCATCAGCTTGAAGCGGGTTTTGAACTCGGTGCCGTGATCGGCCATCTCCTCCGCGTTCCAGCCGCCGCCGACCCCGAACAGAAAGCGTCCGTTCGACACCTGGTCGAGCGAGGCGACCAGCTTGGCCGTCTGGATCGGGTCGCGCTGCTGCACCAGGCAGACGCCCGTTCCCAGCCGGAGCCGGCTCGTCGCGACCGCGGCGGCGGTCAGGCTGACGAACGGGTCCATCGCCTCGCTATACACTTTCGGCAATTCGCCGCCGCCCGGCCATGGCGAGCGGCGCGAGGTCGGGATGTGCGAGTGCTCGGGCGCCCAGACCGATTCGAACCCGCGCTCCTCGAGGGCGCGAGCGAAATCGACCGCCGAAATCGCGTGCTCGGTAAAGAACATCAATGCACCAAAATCCATCACCATCCTCCCGGTCGCCGGGTGCCCTGCCGCCGCGACAAATTAGCCGCGATCCGCCGCGGCCGGCTACCCCGTTCGCGCCGCGGGTCAAGATCGGCGCCGCGGGCATGGTCCGCAACACGGTCGTCGAGCCGACCGCCTCGGGTCGCGCGCATTCGTCCCATAGTGGTGGCGTCGAGCTCGGCCATCGGCTAATTTCATCGTCGCGCGCGCCGGTTCGAAATACTGCGCGGCGGGGCTGAGGGGTGGGGACTTCTTGAAATACGGGTCCGAAGCGGGCGGGCGCCCGACTTGTCGGCCGTCGCGCCGGTACGCTTTGTGTTTGGCGATATGCGCCGCGGTATTTCCGGCAGGCTGCAGCGACATCCCGACCACCGGTCCACGGATCGATCAGGTGATGGACGAGAGTGCGGCCGCTCAGCGCTATCACTACACCCTGGTCGATGTCGACACCGGGGTCCTCGCGGCGATGACGGCATCACCTCGTCACCCGTTGCGCGAGTTCTTCCCCGATGATGGCCCGATCGTGCCGAAAATCGGACCGGGCGACGTCTTGTCGATCACGATCTACGAAACGGGGGCAGAGGAACTGTTTGGGCCGGCAACGTCGCAGCAGCTCCCCTATGGCACCACCAACGTCACGCTGCCGAACCAGACGGTCGATCGATCCGGCTTCGTCTCCGTGCCGTTTGCGCCATTGGTCAAGGTCGCGGGTTTGACGCCGATGCAGGCGCAGCACTCGATCGAGCAGTTGTTGAGCGGCAAGGCCGCCAATCCTCAAGTCCTGGTATCGGTCGTCAGCGACGCCACCAACGTGGTTACGCTGACCGGCGCCGTCAAAACTCCCGGACGCTACCGCCTGACCGCGGCCAGCGAAACGTTGCTGCAGATGGTCGCCATGGCCGGCGGTCCGACCGGCCTCGAAACCGACACGGTGCTGCAACTGACGCGCGGCAGGCGCCAAGTCGGCATCAGGCTGTCCGACCTGATCGTGCATCCGCGCGACGACATCCACGCCTGGCCCGGCGACTATATCGATCTGCAACCCGATCCGCGCAACTTCCAGATCTATGGTGGTGTCTACTACTCCGGCGCGTATTCGCTGGTGACAGACGACATCACCCTGGCAGAGGCGATCACGCGTGCCGGAGGGTTGCGGGATACGCAGGCCGACAGCCGCGGGATCTTTCTGTTCCGCTACGAGGATCCGACGGTGTTGCGCGAGGTGCCGAAGACCCAGATCATCGCCGCGGCGCCTCCCGCCCCCGGCGTCTCCAAGGATGTTTTGGAGCCGGTGCTTTATAAGATCGATCTCAAGACGGCATCGGGAATATTTTACTCGACCCGATTAAACATTCATGACCGAGACCTGATTTACATACCGACGGCACCCCTGGTTGATTGGCAGAAAGTTCTCGATCTGTTTCGCCTGACGACCGCTCCGGTCATCGGCGGCGCCAGTGCGAGCCGAGGATTATAATATACCCCGCATCAGTGTTTTTGCGGATCTGAGGATTGATATTCACAGGCCTCAACGAATGCGCGCTCATGCGCCAAGAGGTAGAGTTCATGGTCGTTAGGCAGCTGGCGGCCCAACCCGGGATGTCTAAGATTTTTATCGCGCAGGGCCGTAAATACTCTGCCTAGGCTCGCTGCAACCAGTGCGGCCGCGGCTTCTTGGCGCGGTAACGCACAGACAGTTTATCGTTGCGGCATACGCGCTCAAGGAGGACTTACGAGCGCCATCAAGATGTGCATGGATCAAGCGCACAAGAGACCGACGCAGCATATTCAGTTCGGTCTTGCTCTCCGCTCGCGCCACAAAGTGATCGATTAGCCGTACTTCATTCTCGCGATGAGCCCGATCAGTCTCGATGTCCTGATAAACTTCGTCAAGGGAAGGCATTTTCGAGTCGTTCTTCGACGAAGCCGATCCACGCATTTCTGTTGGCGCTGATATTAAGGGTCGGCCGGCGCGGCGGGACCCCAAAGACGAGTTTTATCTCGCAGACATCGGAGCAAAGACGGGCGCGACCGCACATCGCGCCACATTGGAGCCTGCCCGGCCCAGGCAATGGCGCAATCGGACCGGGCCAGCCCCGGCCTTCACCATGCCGGCGGGTTTCGCTATGGTCGTCGGATACCAGGCGGGGAACCCACAATGACCACAGCCGACGAAACCTATGACTTTATCGTGACCGGCGCCGGATCGGCGGGGTGTGCGGTGGCCGGGCGGCTCAGCGAATCCGGACGCTGGCGCGTGCTGCTGCTCGAAGCCGGCGGGCGCGACAGCAACCCGTGGATCCACATTCCGTTGGGCTATACCAAGACCTTTACCAATCCGCGGGTGAACTGGATGTTCGAAAGCGAGCCGGAGAAGGAGCTCAACAACCGCACCCTCTATCAGCCGCGCGGCAAGGTTTTAGGCGGCACCAGCTCGATCAACGGCATGGTCTATATGCGCGGCACCTCGACCGATTATGATGGCTGGCGCCAGCGCGGCTGCGAAGGCTGGGACTGGGATTCGGTGCTGCCGTTCTTCAGGAAGGCGGAAGACCAGGAGCGCGGAGCCGACGATTTCCATGGCGCGGGCGGGCCGCTGCACGTGTCGAACCCGGTGCGCTCGCCGCTCGGCGACGCAATGATCGCAGCCTCGATCGAGGCCGGCATCCCGGCCAACAGCGATTTCAACGGTGCCCGGCAGGAAGGCGTCGGCTATTACCAGACGACGACCAGCAACCGCCGGCGCTGGAGCTCGGCGCGGGCCTATCTGGGACCGGCACGCGCCCGTCAAAACCTGACCGTCGCGACCGAGGCGCACGCCACCCGCATCCTGTTCGAGGACGGCCGCGCGGTCGGGGTCGAGTACCACACGCCGGCCGGGCGCAAGACCGCTCGGGCGCGCGGCGAGATCATCGTCTCCGGCGGGGTCTACGGCTCGCCGCAATTGCTGCAGCTTTCCGGGCTCGGCCCGGCGGATCTGCTGGCCGGGTTCGGCATTCCGGTCGCGCGCGAGATGCCCGGCGTGGGGGCGCATCTGCACGACCATTTCAACACCTATCTGGTGTGGCGCTGCACCCAGAAGGTCACGGTCAACGACATGGCGATGAGCCCGGCGCGCAAGCTCAAGGCCGCGGTGCAGTACGCGGCCAGCCGCTCCGGCCATCTGTCGAATGCCGGGATTTATGCCGGCGCCCTGGTCCGCACCGACCCGCGCCTGGAGCAGCCCGATCTGCAGATCAACATGTCCGGCTGGAGCGCGCTCGAGCGGCTGCGCACCGGGATCAAGCCGCACCCGTTCTCGGCCTTTACGTTCAGCCCGGTGCATCTGCGCCCGGACGGCCGCGGCTCGGTGCGGATCAAGAGCCCCGACCCGCTGGCGCCGCCAGCGATCCAGTTCAACTTTCTCGCCAGCGATTACGATTTCCAGGCGCTGATCTACGGCATGCAACTCAGCCGCAGGATCGCCGCGCAGCCGGCTCTGAAGCCGTTCATCGGCGAAGAGGTGCTGCCGGGTCCCGCGGTTCAAAGCGAAGCCGAGATGATCGAGGAGATCCGCGGGCGCGGCGTCTCCAACCTGCACCCGGTCGGCACCTGCCGGATGGGGCGCGAGGTCGACGCGGTCGTCGATCCGCGGTTGCGCGTCTACGGGGTCGGAGGGCTGCGCGTCGCCGACGCCTCGATCATGCCGCAGGTTCCCGGCGGCAACACCAACGCCCCCTCGATCATGATCGGCGAGAAATGCGCCGCCATGGTCCTCGAAGACGCCCAGGCGGCGTAAGTTGCGTCATTGATGCGCCGGTCAGCAGCGGCACGCATGGGCGCGACCGTTTCGGCGCCACGGCGTCCGCGGTTCAGACCGGAATATCCCAGATATCACGGGCATAGCCGGCGATGGTCCGGTCCGAGGAAAACCAGCTCATCCCGGCGATGTTCAGGATAGCGGCTCTTGCCCAGCCGCCCGGCGAGCGCCACAACGCGTCGATCCGCTGCTGCGCTTCGCAATAGGCCGCAAAATCTGCCGCCGCCATGTAGGGATCGGCGTGTTTGAGCCGGCTCGTCAGGCGAGCGAAGCGATCCGGCTCGCCGCGTGAAAACTCGCCCTTCTCCAAAGCGTCGACGACGCCGCCGAGCGCCGGCGACGCGGCGATGATCCCGGTCGCATCGAGCCCGCCGCGGCAGCGCTCGGCGACTTCCTCGGCGTTCAGGCCGAAGATGAACATGTTGCCGGCGCCGACCCGATCGCGGATCTCGATATTGGCGCCGTCGAGCGTGCCGAGGGTCAGGGCGCCGTTCAGCGCCAGCTTCATATTGCCGGTTCCCGACGCCTCGGTGCCGGCGGTCGAGATCTGCTCCGACAGATCGGCCGCCGGGATGATGATTTCGGCGAGGCTCACATTGTAGTTCGGCAGAAAGACGAGCTTGAGCCGGTCGCCGACCACGGGATCGTTGTTGACGATATCGGCAACGTCGTTCGCCAGCTTGATGATCAACTTGGCCTGTGCATAGCTTGGCGCCGCCTTGCCGGCAAAGATTTTGACGCGCGGAACCCAGTCCTGGTCCGGGTCGGCGCGGATTGCCTGATAGCGCGCGATCGTCTCCAGCAGATTGAGGAATTGCCGCTTGTATTCGTGGATCCGCTTGATGTGCACGTCGAAGAGGGCGCCTGGATCGAGACGCAGCCCGAGACGCTCGCGGACGATCCGGGCGAGCGCCCGTTTGTTGGCGTGCTTGGCGGCGGCGAGCTGCTCCTGCAAAGCGGTGTCGCCGGCCTGCTCGACGAGCCGGCACAGGGCGGCGGGATCGTCCAGGATCCCGCTGCCGCAGGCCGCGCACAACAGGCCGGTCAGCCGCGGATTCGCCTGGTGCAGCCAGCGCCGGAACGCGATCCCGTTGGTCTTGTCGATGATGCGGTCCGGATAGATCCGATGAAACGCGCCGAACACGGTCCGGCGCATCAGTTCGGTGTGCAGCACCGATACGCCGTTGACCCGGTGCGAGCCCAAAAACGCGAGATGACCCATGCGTACCCGCCCGCCATCGCGCTCGTCGATCAGCGAAATCGCGGCCAGGCGATCGGGATCCGATTCCCCTGCCCGCCTGATCGCGTCGAGGTGATCGCCGTTCAGCGCATAGATGATCTCGAGATGACGCGGCAGAACGCGCCGGAACAGCGGCACCGGCCAGCTCTCCAGCGCCTCGGGCAGCAGCGAGTGGTTGGTATAGGAAAGCGTCGCCCGGGTGATCTTCCACGCCTCGTCCCAACGCGCGTGATGGAGATCCACCAGAATCCGCATCAGCTCGGCGACGGCGATGCTCGGATGCGTATCGTTCAGCTGGATCGCGGCTCGCTCCGGCAGCGTATAGATGCTGCCATAGGTGCGAACATGCTGGTGCACGAGGTCCTGGATCGAGGCGGAAACAAAAAAATATTCCTGCCGCAGCCGCAACTCGCGTCCCGGCGCCGAATCGTCGCTCGGGTATAGAATTTTCGAGATCGCTTCGGCACGCGACTGCTCGGAGAGAGCGGCGATGTGATCGCCTTCGTTGAAGACGTCGAGGCGCAGCGGATCGACGGCGCGCGCCGACCACAGCCGCAGCAGATTGACATGCCGGCCGCGCCACCCGACGATCGGAGTATCGTAGGCGACCGCCTGGATCGTCTCATCCGGGTACCACGCCAAGCGGGTTCGGCCGACAGCTGATGCGACCCGCTCGACGCGGCCGCCATATTGAACGTCGTAAATGATTTCAGGCCGCTCGAATTCCCACGGATTGCCGAACGACAGCCAGTGCTCTGGGTACTCCTGCTGCCAGCCATCCTTGATGACCTGGCGGAACAACCCGTAGTCATAGCGGATGCCATAGCCGCAGGCCGGAATTGCCAAGGCCGCCATGCTGTCCATGAAGCAGGCGGCGAGCCGGCCGAGCCCGCCATTGCCGAGGGCGGCGTCGGGCTCCGCCGCCCGAATCCGCTCGAAATCCACGCCGATATCGCCGAGCGCGGTCGCGACGACATCGCCGAGCCGCAAATTCTCGACGACGTCGTTGAGGAGACGCCCGATCAGAAACTCCAGGGACAGGTAGAAAACCCGCTTACGCCCCTTGGCTTGGCTCGCGCGCTCGACGGCGAGCCAGCGGTGGATGATCCGGTCGCGCAGCGCCAGCGCCGTCGCGACAAACCAGTCCCGATCGGTCGCCGCCGCCGCATCCTTGCCGACCGCGAGGGTCAGCTTGGCCAGCACCGCGGCCCTGAATTCCTCGATGTCCTCGTCGCTCGCCGGCCGGTCGGCGATCGCCGCCGGCAGTCCCGCTTCGGCAGAATTCGGTCCCCTGCTACTCGTCGGCATCGCGGCGAAATCCGGTCGATCTGGAGGTGTCGTTGATGGGGTGACCCGGCATCATCGACACGGAAGCTTAGAGTTACGTTACGATCGAAGGCGGGTGCAATCCCTGCGCGCCGGTGCCGCACCGATCGGGTCGGCTGCCTTTTGAACGCTTCGCCGCCGCAGGCGCACCGGGATGATCCGCGGCGCTTTCCCCTGAGGCGCGATGGCAGCAGGATCGCGTTTATCATATGCTGTCGAAAGCGCCGCCATCGGCGTATGCCGCGGATACAGCGGCGGGGTTTCGGAGGGAGGGTAGAATGCCGGAATATAAGCTGATCTCCGCTGATTTCGCATGTCAGCGAGCCACCCGATTTGTGGGTCTCGCGCGTCGACAAGAAGTATCGCGAACGGGCACCGCGGCTGGTTCTGAACCCGCCGGGGCTGGAAGGCGCCTATTTCATCTACGAGGGCTACGCCCCGCATCCGATCGGGATCGGGCTCGCCGCCGGCAAGAGCCCGGAAGAATTGGCCCAGTTCCTGACCAAGGCGACCTATGCCGACGCCCGTCCCGGCGGCTGGGACCCGGCGGAGCGGCAAAAGGACAATGCGCTCGACGGTGTCGAGGCGGACGTGCTGTACACGACGCTTGGCTTTCGCATCTTCTGGCTCAAGGATCCCGGCCTGCAAGCCGATTGCTTCCGCGCCTACAACGATTGGCTCGCCGAATATTGCAGCTACGACAAGAAACACATGGCCGGGCTGCCGATGATCTCGCTCTACGACCCCAAGTCCGGCGCCCGCGAGCTCGAGCGCTGCGCCAGGCTGGGTCTCAAAGGGGCGATGATCTGGTGCTCGCCGCCTGACGACCGGCCCTACGGTTCGGATATCTACGATCCGTTCTGGGCGGCGGCGCAGGAATTGCGCATGCCGGTCAGCCTGCACGCGATCACCGGCATGGGCATGGAGAGCCAGTGGAACTGGGGCGAGCGCTATATGCGCGCGACCGTGCTGGCGCACGAGGTCGAGCGCTCGTTCAGCGTGCTGATCTTCTCCGGCGTGCTCGACCGCTTCCCCGGATTGCAGATCGTCTCGGCCGAAAACAATTGCGGCTGGCTGCCCTATTACTTGCAGCGCATGGATCGGACCTTCGAGCGCTCGCGCTTATGCTTCGGGTTTCAAATTACAGCTGAAGCCTAGCGAATATTTCCAGCGCCAGATGTGGTGTACCTATATCGACGACTATGTCGGGGTCGCCAGCCGCCGGTTCATCGGCGTCGACCGGATGATGTGGTCGTCGGACTACCCGCACCAGGCCTCGTCCTGGCCGCACTCGCAGGAGGTGGTGGCGCGCGACTTCGAGGACGCCAGCGCCGAGGACCGCTTCAAGATCACCCGCGGCAATGCCGCACGCCTCTACGGTTTCGACGCGTAGCCGCGGTCACGCCTCCGGCGCGGCCGGGCTGCCGATGCCGGCGGCGATGTCGAACAGCGGCAGGAACATTTCCGGCTCCTGCGCGCCTGAGATGGCATAGCCGCGTTCGAGGACAAAGCACGGCACGGCGTGGATGCCGAGCCGCCGCGCCCGCCGGTCTTCGGCGCGCACCTCGTCGACGCCGGCCTCGCTCTCCAGATAAAGACGGGAGGCATCATAGTCGAGGCCGGCTCGCCCGGCGCTGGCCGCCAAGACGTCGATGTTGCCGATGTCGAGACCGTCGTGGAAATAGGCGGTGAACAAGGCTTCGACGACGGCATCGCCCCGGCCTTCGTTTGCGGCGAAGCGGATCAGCCGATGGGCGCGCAAGGTATTGGGCGTCCGCCCGATCCGGTCGAAGGCGAAGTCGATCCCCTCGCCGCGCCCGGCAGCGGCGATTGCTGCGCAGCCGCGCGCGGCGTGGCGTGGGCTGCCGAATTTGGCCGCGAGATAGAGCGCCCGCGGGATCCCCTCGGCGGGCATATCGGGGTTCAGCTGAAAAGCGCGCCACGACCGGGTCACGAGGAGATCGGGCCGCTGCGCCAGCGCGCGTTCGAGCCGGCGCTTGCCGATAAAACACCAGGGACAGGCGACATCCGCGACAATGTCGATATGCATCCTCCCCTCCTCCGCAGCCGAGCACCGCCGCTTGACCTTGGCCCGGCGTCCCGTGAGGATGCCGCAGGAACGGCTCCAGGGGAAACAGGGTTCGTGTCATCGTCCAGCGGTCAATACGATATTCCGCATCTTGCCAGGAACGCCGCGAACTTCACGGCGCTGACGCCGCTTTCCTTCCTGACGCGCACCGCTTTGGTCTACCCCGACAAGCTCGCCATCGTGCACGATGAGGCCCGCTTCAGCTATCGCGAGTTCCACACCCGCTGCCGACGGCTCGCCGATGCGCTGCGCCGGCGCGGCATTCGGCCGGGGGATACAGTCGCGGTCATGGCGCCGAACGTGCCGGCCCTGCTCGAAGCGCATTACGGCGTGCCGATGGCGGGGGCGGTGCTGAACGCTTTGAATTATCGTCTCGACGCCCGCTCGATCGCCTTCATCCTGGCGCACGGCCAGGCCAAACTGCTGATCGCCGACCGCGAATTCGCGCCGATCGTCAAGCCGGCGCTCGCCGAGCTCGGCCGCCCGCTGCCGCTCGTCGAGATCGCCGACATACCCGGCGGCGAGGCGCTCGGCGGCATCGATTACGAGGCGTTTCTCGGCGAGGGCGATCCGGCAGCGGAATGGGACGGCCCCGGCGACGAATGGGACCCGATTACGCTCAATTACACTTCAGGCACCACCGGCAATCCCAAGGGGGTCGTCTACCATCATCGCGGCGCGTTTCTGAACGCGCTCGGCAACGCGATCACCTTCGGCCTCGACCGCAACTCGGTCTATCTGTGGACCCTGCCGATGTTCCACTGCAACGGCTGGACCTATCCCTGGGCGGTGACCGCCGTCGCCGGGACGCATGTCTGCCTGCGCCGCGTCGAACCGGCGACCGATCTTTGCCGCGATCGCCGAGCACCGGGTCACGCATCTGTGCGGCGCCCCGATCGTCCTGAATATGCTCGTGCACGCACCGGAGGGGGTCAAGCGAAGCTTCGACCATGTCGTCGAGGCCGCGACCGGCGGGGCGGCGCCGCCCTCGTCGGTCATCGAGGCGATGGAGCGGATGGGGTTCCGCGTCACCCATCTCTATGGGCTGACCGAAAGCTACGGCCCGTCGACGGTATGCGCCTGGCAGGAGCCCTGGGCCGGGCTGACGCTGACCGAGCGCGCGGCGCTGATGGCACGCCAGGGGGTCGCCTATCCGACCTTGGGCGGCCAGCGCGTCGTCAATCCGCAAACGATGGCTGATGTCCCGGCCGACGGCGTCTCGATCGGCGAGCTGGTACTACGCAGCAACACCCTGATGAAAGGCTATCTGAAGAACCCGGCGGCGACCGAGGCGGCCTTCGAGCACGGCTGGTTTCATACCGGCGACCTCGCGGTGCGGCATCCCGACGGCTATGTCGAGATCAAGGATCGGGCCAAGGACATCATCATCTCGGGCGGCGAGAACATCTCCTCGCTCGAAGTCGAAGAGATCCTCTACCGCCATCCGCAAATCATGGAGGCGGCGGTCGTCGCCAGGCCCGACCCGGTCTGGGGCGAGACGCCCTGCGCCTTCGTCACCTTGAAGCCGGATGCTGGCGCAGTCGCGGCCGCGGATATCATCGCCTGGTGCCGCGATCACCTCGCGCATTTCAAGGCGCCGCGCGCGGTCGTGTTCGGGCCGTTGCCGAAGACCTCGACCGGCAAGATCCAGAAATACGAATTGCGCGAACGCGCGAAGGAGCTGGTTCCGTGAGGAAGCGGAGAACGCCTTCCCTCCGCCCCGTGGCCGGGCTCGACCCGGCCATCCACGACTTCGCAGCAATCGCGCGGGAGGAAGTCGTGGATGCGCGGGTCAGGCCCGCGCAAGACGAAAGTGGCGGGCGAGGGCGGGAGCACTATTGAGGATGCCCGCTGCGAATAGGGTGAGGACTGCGCCGTGACCCGGCTGCCGAGCTTCGACCTCAGCGGGCAGGTGGCGCTCGTCACCGGCGCGTCGAGCGGGATCGGGCGGCATCTGGCATTGCTGCTCGCCGCCGCCGGCGCCAAGGTGGCGCTCGCCGCGCGGCGGATCGATCGGCTCGCCGAAGCCGCACGCGAGATCGAGTCGGAGGGCGGCCGCGCTGTTCCGATCGCGCTCGACGTGACCCGCTCGGACGATGCCGCCGCCGCCATTGCCGCGGCCGAGCAGGCGCTCGGGCCGCTGACGTTGCTGGTCAACAATGCCGGCGTCGTCGTCTCCAAGCCGGTGCTCGAACATACCGAAGAGGAATGGGATTACGTCGTCGACACCAATTTGAAGGGCGCCTGGCTGATGGCGCGCGAGTTCGCCCGGCATCTGATCGACCGGCAGCGGCCGGGGCGGATCGTCAACATCGCCTCGGTGCTGGGGACACGGACGATCGCGCGAGTGCCGAGCTATTGCGCCGCCAAGGCCGGGCTCATTCATCTGACCCATGTGCTGGCGATGGAGCTGGCGCGGCACGGCATCCTCGTCAATGCGCTGGCCCCAGGCTATGTCGAGACCGATTTCAACCGCGACTTCCTGGCCAGCGAGCCGGGCAGGAAACTCGCGGCGCGCATTCCGCTGCGCCGCGTCGGGCAACCCGGCGATCTCGACGGCGCGATGCTGCTGCTGGCCTCGCCGGCGGGCGCCTACATCACCGGCGCGGTGATCGCGGTCGATGGCGGACACGCGGTCGCCGCGATCTGATCCGCCCTCCGCCGCCGAGGACCGGCATGCGGCGCTGGCGCGGTTTCTCGCCGAGGCGAGCGGCGCGCGTGCGGTCGGCATAACCGGGCTGACCCCGCTCGCCGGTGGGGCGATTCAGGAGAATTGGGGTCTCGACGCGCATTTCACCGGCGGGCGGCTCGCCGGCGACCAGCGCCTGGTGCTGCGCGCCGCCGCCGCGACCGGGGTTCCTTCCAGCCTCGACCGCCTGCAGGAATTCGCCGTGCTGAAGGCGGTCTTCGCCGCCGGGGTGACGGTTCCGGAACCCCTCTTTGCGAGCGCCGACCCCGCGGTCTTCGGCAAGCAGTTCCTGGTCATGCGCCGCGCCGACGGGACCGCGGCCGCGCATCGCATCACCCGCGATCCGGCGCTCGACCCGGCATTATCGGCCATCGCCGAACGGCTCGGCCGCGAACTCGCCCGCATTCATGCGATTCGCCCGCCTCGCCCCGACCTCGCCTTCCTGACGCCCAGCGCCGAGGCCGGGCCGGTGCGACAGCTGGCTGCGTTCCGCGCCTATCTCGACGCCCATCCGTCGCCGCGCCCGGTGCTCGAATGGGGCATCCGCTGGCTCGAAACGCACCTGCCCGAACCGGCGGAACCGGTGCTGTGCCATCACGATTTCCGCACCGGCAACTACCTGCTCGACGGCACCAGGCTGACCGGGATCCTCGATTGGGAATTTGCCGGCTGGGGCGATCCGCACGAGGATATCGGCTGGTTCTGCTGCAAGGGCTGGCGCTTTGCCCGGCTCGACCGCGAAGCCGGCGGGATCGCCGACCGCGCGCCATTTTACCGCGGCTACGAGAGCGAGTCGGGCCGCGCCGTCGATCCGCAGCGCGTCCGCTTCTGGGAGCTTCTGGCGAGCGTGCGCTGGGCGGTGATTGCCCTTCAGCAGAGCGACCGCCACATGCTGGGCGGCGAGCGCAATCTCGATCTCGCGTTGACCGGACGGCGCGCGACCGAATGCGAGCTGGAGATCCTGATGCTGCTCGACCCGGACGGAGCTCCCGCGGATGCATGACCTGCCGCGCGGCCCGGTATTGCTGGCGCTGGCCCGCGACGTGCTGCTGAATGATCTGTTGCCGCTGTTGCCGCAGGAGCGCCGTTTCGAGGCGCTGCTCGTCGCCAATTGCATGGCGATCGCCGAACGCGAAGCGGGAACCGATGGGCCGAAGGATGCGATCTTCCGCGAACTGAAGATATCGAGCGGGCCGGACGATCCCTCACCCTCCCGCTTGGCGGGTGAGGGCGCGGGCGACTTCCTCCGCCGCCTCGCCCGCGATCTGCGCATCGGCGCCTTCGAGAATTCTCCGGAGCGCGAGGCCGCGGCGCGCGCTATCCTGTGGCGGCTGACGATCGCCAAATTGCGCCTGGCGAACCCGAGATTTCTCGACGCCAACGGCTTTGCTTAGCCCGGCGCCTTTTCTGGAGAGTGCGAACGTGCCCCAATCCCGTGTCCGCGAGGCGATCGACGCATTCGCCGCCGGCGAGATCGTCGTCGTCACCGACGATGACGACCGCGAGAACGAGGGCGACCTGATCCTCGCCGCGGTCCACGCCACGCCGGAGAAGATGGCGTTCATCATCCGCCACACCTGCGGCATCGTCTGTGCGCCGCTGACCGGGGAGATCGCGCGGCGCCTGCATCTCGCACCGATGGTCGCCGACAACGACGCGATCCACGGCACCGCCTTCACCGTCTCGGTCGATTACCGGCACGGCACCACGACGGGCATCTCGGCCGAAGACCGCACCGCGACGATCCGCAACCTGGCAAACGGCAATTGCGGCCGGTCCGATTTTGTCCGGCCCGGCCACATCTTCCCGCTGATCGCCAAGGATGGCGGGGTTTTGATGCGCTCGGGCCATACCGAGGCGGCGGTCGATTTCTGCCGGCTCGCCGATCTCGAGCCGGTGGCGGCGATCTGCGAGCTGGTCAACGACGACGGCACCGTGATGCGCGGACCGCAGGTCGCGGCCTTTGCGCAGAAGCACGCCCTGCGGCGGATCTCGGTGGCCGACCTGATCGCCTATCGCCAGGCGCGCGACAAGCTCGTGACCCGCGTCGCCGAATTCAAGGTCATGAGCGAGATCGGCGAGCTCGCCGGCTATGCCTATGTGACGCCGTTCGACAAGGTGCATCACTACGCCTTTGTCTACGGCAGCATCGGCGACGGCAGCAACGTGCCGACCCGGCTGCACCGCGCCAATGTGCTGGAAGACCTGTTCGGCGGCGCCAAGCCGATCCACGCCGCGCTCGACCGCTTCAAGGCGGCAGGGCAAGGCGTGCTGGTCTATCTGCGCGACGGCACCTCAGGCGTGCCGACTTCGGCAATCGGCGAGGAGACGACCCCATCGGAGCGCGAGCGCAACGTGCAGTGGCGCGAGGTCGGGCTCGGCGCGCAGATCCTGCGCGATCTCCGGATTTCGTCGATCCAGCTGCTGGCGACGCGCTCGCGCACCTATGTCGGCCTCGCCGGCTTTGGCATAGAAATCGTCGAAACCGAGCCGCTGGAGGGCGAATAAGTAGCCGGGACCAAGCCCGAATTCGTCATCGCCCGGCCTTTGTATCCCCCGGCCCTCGGCCGACAGCCGCTGACATCGGCGATTTGAGGAGCCCGCTTTTGACCGTTTCGCAACTGCGGCTGCGCGCCGGCAAGCTGCACTACGCGTGGATCATCGCCGCGGTCACCTTTGTGGTCGGGCTGCTGACCGCGGGGGTCCGCGCCGCACCCGGCGTGCTGATCGTGCCGCTCGAGCAGGAATTCCACTGGTCGCGCGCGACCATCTCGTTCGCGATCGGCGTCAACCTCCTGCTCTACGGCCTGATCGGCCCGTTCGCCGCGGCGCTGATGGACCGCTTCGGCGTGCGCCGCACGATGGCGCTGGCGCTGGCGCTGACCGCCGCGGCGGTGGCGCTGTCGCCGGCGATGCGTCAGGCCTGGCAGCTGGTCCTGCTGTGGGGCGTCGTAGTCGGCGCCGGCACCGGCGTCATCGGCGCTTATCTGGCGGCTTTCATCGCGGCGCGCTGGTTCCGGGTGCAGCAAGGGCTCGTGGTTGGCATCTTGACCGCGGCCAATGCCGCCGGCCAGCTCGTCTTCCTGCCGAGCCTGGCGGGGCTCGTCACCCATCTCGGCTGGCGCGCGATGGCCTTGGTTCTGGCCGGCACGGTGGTGGTCTTCGTCCCGGTGGTGGCACTCCTGATGCGCGACCGGCCGCAGGATCTCGGACTGGCTCCCTATGGCGACAAGGGCGGGCCGAAAACGGATGCACCGCCCGCGGGAAACCCGGTGATGGTCGCCTTCCGCGCGCTCGGCAGCGGCGCGGGCAAGCGCGATTTCTGGCTGATTGCCGGCGGCTACTTTGTTTGCGGCGCCACGACCAACGGGCTGATCGGCACGCATTTGATCCCCGCCTGCGTCGATCACGGGCTCACCGAAGTTGCCGGCGCGGGCCTCCTCGCCGCGGCCGGCGTGTTCAGCTTCATCGGCGGGACTCTGTCGGGCTGGCTCAGCGACCGCTGGGACAACCGGCTGCTGCTCGCCTGGTATTACGGGCTGCGCGGGCTGGCGCTGATGTATCTGCCCTTTGCCTTCGGCATGTCGTTTTACGGGTTGACCCTGTTCAGCGTGTTCTACGGGCTTGACTGGATCGCCAGCGTGCCGCCGACCGTGCGGCTGCTCACGCGTGTCGTCGGCACCGAGAAAACCGGGATCATGGTCGCCTGGATCACCGTGATCCACCAAATCGGGGGCGCCTCGGCGGCCTATCTCGGCGGCGTGTTTCGGATCGCTTTCGGAACGTATTTCCAAGCCTTCATGCTGGCCGGGCTGTTGTTGATCGCCGCCGCGCTGATGGTGCTGTTCATCGGCGTCGGCGGGCGCGGAGCGGACCCGGCCGAGCTCGCCGTCGCGGCGGAGTGAGCAAGAGCCTCGCCGTTTGGCCAGATGCGGTGTTTTCCCCCGAGCGAGGGTGAGACATTCAGATGTCATGGACGGTGCTCGCGTCATGGTTGCCGACTTTGCTGGTCGCGATCGTGAGCGTCTCAGCTCTCGCCGCGGCGGGCTTCCCGCCGGCTGCCGCCGCGGCCAGGCGGCTGTGGATCGCCGCGGTCATCGTCGCGGGATCGCTCGCCGGCGCCGGCACGGTTTGGCAGGCGAGACAGGGAGATATCGCCGCCCGCTCGGCCGCTGCTGCGATGTTCGACCTGAGACAACAGATCGCGTCCCTTCAGGCGAAGGTTAAGAAACTCGAAGAAGACAATCAGCCGCGAACGATCAGCGTCGATACCGCGGCCAAGCTCGCCGATTACTTACGTGGTTTCGATCGGCATCAGGTCGTCGTCTCGTGCGCGCCAAATGACATCGAGGCATACAATTACGCCAATCAGATCGTAAATCTGCTGAAAGCAGCAAATTGGGACGCACGCGGGCCGGAAGCGACGGCGATATTCGGCAGCGTTCGGGCGATCGGCATCAACGTCTACGACAACGCGGCACACAGCTCCGACGCTGCACGAATATTGTTGGGCGGGTTCACGAAATTCAACATCCCTTATCAGATCCGGGTCGCGCCGAGCCAGGGGCCGGACACGGCGCCGGTCGAGTTGTTCATCGGTGCGCTGCCGGCGGTCCGGGCGAAGACAGGGTCCGCCGCGAGCGGGCCGCGCGGGTAGGCCCAATTTAGGACTACCGCTGCCTCCCTGAACATATCGGCAACTTGTCGAAGCATCCCCGTCGAATGTCGCGGCGCTGGTGCCGAGTTCGTCTGCGCGGCAATTGCCGCCCGATGAATACGTCAGAAGCGACGTTCGCCTTTCCCGCTGAAAACCCCACGAACATCCGAAATGGCTGCAAGCGGATCGCCCGCCTAAATAGCACGTCGGTAAGACGAAAGGCGAAAGCGATGACCAGCAGCAAATCGAGCCGGATGTTCCGGCAGACCAGCGCCGACCCGGCGGTCGCGGAATTCATCCGCACGAACGGGATTACGCGTTGCCCGACCGCCTGCGTGCTGCCGACGCAGGGTTCTGTCGCGGCGGCCGACCGGGCTGCCCTCGAAGCCTACGCAGTCGCCCGCAACCAGCTGCGCCAAGCCAGAGCCGCAGCCCGCGCCCGATCGCTATGGGCTGTCGGAGCCCCGCTTGCGCTTGAGGAATGACCAGCCGCAGCGATACCTCCCGGAGGCGCAAACTGCTCAGTCGCCTCTCGTCTTCGCCGTGTATTCCCCGGCGCAGAAGGTGCCACCCTGGTAATGCTCGGCGATCGGGTCGGCCGCTTGGCCGGCCTCGGCCGCCAGCACTGCCGCGGCATAGGGCTCGGAATCGTCCTGCGGCTGGTAGCCCAGGCGGTAGGCGTTCGAATTGTCGTACCACGAGCGCCGGTTGTTCGAGACACCATAGACGATCTCGTAGCGGATCTCAGGATGTTCGAGCCCGATGCGCACGAGCTGCGTCAGGTCGCGCGGGCTGATCCAGATCGCGAGGCGCCTTTTGTCGATCGGCCGCGTCCCGAAATTGCCGATGCGCACGCACAGAAAACCGATCCCGTGCTTATCCGAATAGAGGGCTGGCGAGCGCCTCGGAAAACGCCTTGCTGACCCCGTAGCGGCTGTCCGGCCGCAGCACGGCGCGATGGTCGATCGTCTGCGCGCGCGGGTAGAAGCCGACCGCGTGGTTGCTCGTTGCCATGACGATGCGCTGCACGCCGGCGCGCCGCGCCGCCTCGAACACGTTGTAGAGGCCGACAATGTTCGATTGCAGGATGACGTCCCACTCGGCCTCGCCCGAATTGCCGCCGAGATGGATGATGCCATCGACCCCCTCGACCATGCGCTCGACCGCCGCCATATCGGAGATCTCGGTCTGGTCGACCTCCTCGCCGTCCCGCGCCGGCGCCAGCGCCACCCGGTCGGACAGCCGCAAGATCGGATAAACCCCGCGCAGAGTCTCGCGCAGCGCCCGCCCGATCCCGCCCCCCGCCCCGGTAATCAATACCCGATGCATCGCATTCCTCCCTGCGGTCTCTACGCACGCGGTGCTTGTTCGTCCCATAACCACGCGCACTTCGCCTTCTTCGTCTGCGCCATGCGGTTTTGACGGCCAAGATACCGAGTTTGTGTTGCGGCCCTCATTAAACGGCTGACTGTCGGTCACAACCGAGATTTCACGGTTTTCGCAAGCTTCACCGACGCGCGAGGTGTATGAAGCGCTCTATAGTCATACCCGAATCCGCCAGAATTCGCCGCAATGTTCCCGGACGAACCTGCTTATGGTCGGGTACCACGACGCGGGCGTAAGGCTGATCGCGACGAAGGATCATGTGGCTTCCACGTTGCCGCCGTAAGATGAAACCAGCCCGCTGCAGAACTGCGCAGACCTCACGGCCCGACAGATCGCTGGGAAAGTCTGGCACCTTCTTTAAACGTTACGCGGCTTCGACCTCAATAAATTCCTTGCCGGCCTCCGTTGGGACCGGATCACCGGCATCGCGGCAATCCTCGATGTACAAGTCGATAGCCTCTCGTATGTTTGCCACCGCCTCCTCGCGCGTATCACCCTGGCTTACGCAGCCCGGAAGAGCCGGAGCAGAAACCACGTAACCGCCGTCTGCTTCCTGTTCCAGAACGACCGTGTAGCGCATTGCTGCAAGCCCTTTTCGAAGCCCGGATTAGGGAACTGGGCGGTAGAGCAGCCGGTTTTGCGGCGATACCCTTCCGCTGCCTGCCACGCCTTATAGGCACGGTGGCGGCGATCTAGAATATCGGTGTCCGGGAGGTCCTGCCGCTGCGCTTCGA
Source organism: uncultured Alphaproteobacteria bacterium (assembly GCA_963814865.1). Lineage (GTDB taxonomy): Bacteria > Pseudomonadota > Alphaproteobacteria > ATCC43930 > CGMCC-115725 > AP-15. The sequence goes on from CAWFEN010000015.1 coordinate 21,286, forward strand.
CAACGTCGTCGCGGGCGGCGCGCAATTCGTACAATAAGCCTTCAAATTCGTCCATCGGCTGGCTCCAGTGTCCGCCCGGTCATATACTCTTCGGAGATGTCGATTTCAACACTAGGTTTTTGTTGATTCTGCTGCCATCCGCACCGGCGGGACTTCGCCGCGGATGATCAGGTTGCAGCCGGTGGCGGCCTTGACCTCGTCCACGGTAACTCCAGGGGCGATTTCCTTCAGTGCCAGCCCCGCTTTCGTCACCTCGAACAGCCCGAAATTGGTGGCGACGAGGTTGACGACGCCGCGCGCCGTGGCCGGGATGGCGCAGCGTTCGACCAGCCGCGGAGCACCGTTGCGGGTCTGGTGCTCCATTGCGACAAAGACATGCTTGGCGCAGGCCGCGAGATCCATCGCCCCGCCGATGCCGCCGCCCTGCTGGCCGCCCATCTTCCAATTGGCGAAATCGCCGTTCTCGGCCACCTCGTAGGCGCCGAGCACGGTCACGTCGATGCGCCCGCTGCGAATCAGCGCGAACGAATCGGCGTGGTGGACGATCGCCGCACCGGGCCGCAGGGTCACGTGCTGGCCGCCTGCATTGACGAGGTGCAGATCCTCCTTGCCCGGCGCGGCGAGCGGGCCGTAGCCGATCACCCCGTTCTCGGAATGGAAGATGATCTCCCTGTCGCCGAAATCGCAATTCGAGCACAGGGTCGGAATGCCGATGCCGAGATTGACGATCCAGCCGTCGCCGAATTCCATTGCCAGCCGGTCGCACATCTGCTGGCGGGTCAGCCCTTTCGCCCGTTCGCTCATCGCGCAATGCTCCCTGGACGCTGCGGCCACCACCCTTCGGGCGGCGGCGGGATCTTGACCATGCGGTGCACGAAGATCCCCGGCGTGTGCACGTCGTCGGGATCGATCGCGCCGACCGGCAGGATATCCTCCTCGACCTCGACGACCGTGACCCGCGCCGCCATCGCCATGATCGGGTTGAAATTGCGCTGCGAGCGGCGAAACCGCAGATTGCCCGAAGCGTCGGCCTGATAGGCGCGGATCATCGCGTAATCGAGCGGCAGGGCGTGCTCCAGCAGGTATTCGCGACCGTTGAAGACGCGCGTCTCGCGGCCTTCGGCGAGCTCGGTGCCGACCGCCGCCGGCGTGTAGAAGGCCGGGATGCCGGCGCCGGCCGCGCGCATCCGCTCGGCCAAGGTGCCCTGTGGCGTCAACTCTGCCTCGATCAGGCCCTTCGCCACATATTCGGACAGGATCAGCCGCTGCGAGGCGCGGGTCGGCGCGGTAAAGGCGCAGACCACCTTTTTGACCTGCCCGTTCTGGATCATCTGGCCCATATCGGGCGCGTCGGCCGGCAAGGTGGCGCCGCCTCGCGTCGAATTCGACACACAGGTCAGGCCCTTCGCGCCCTGCGCCGCCACCGCCCCATAGAGGTTGATCGGCATGCCGACCACCGCGAACCCCCCGAAGCCGATCACGGCGCCGTCCGGAAGGTCCCGCACCGCCTCGGCAAAGCTCGCGAAAATCTTGCTCCTGGCGCTCATTCCCCCGCCCGATCCTGGTTTTCCGCCGCCATCATGCGGCAGGCGCGCCCGGCCGGCAACAACAGGCAAGGGTGCGGCCCAGTTCCAGCGACAACAGGCTTCCGATCGACGAACATCGCGGTTGTAACTGAACCCTATAAGAGACTTGAGGCTGCTCGTTCATTCTGGTGTAACGCGGCGAAAACCGCGAGAATGAGGGATCGGTCCCCGCGAAACGGACGATACAAAAATCCGTAGAAGGGCTTTGGAGCCGCTATGACCGCCGACAGCCTTGCCCCATCCGGCGCCGCCCGCGCCAAACCGACGCTGACGCGCGTGATCGTCGCCGCCTCGCTCGGCAATGCGATGGAATGGTTCGATTTTCTGGTGTACGGCTATTTCGCGGTCACGATCGCGAAGGTGTTCTTCCCGACCGGCAACGACACCGCTTCGTTGCTGTTGACCCTCGGCACGTTTGGCGTCGCCTATCTGATGCGCCCGATCGGCGCGATCGTGATCGGCGCCTATACCGATCGCGCCGGCCGCAAGGCCGGGCTCACCCTGTCGATCATGCTGATGGTCATCGGCACGACGATGACGGCGTTGATGCCGGGCTACGCGACGATCGGGCTCGCGGCGCCGATCCTGATCCTTGTCGCCCGCCTCGTGCAGGGGTTTTCGGTCGGCGGCGAGTTCGGCAGCGCGGTCACCTTCCTTGCCGAGCAGACCGCGTCGCGCAAAGGCTTTGTCGCGAGCTGGCAATGGGCCAGCACCGGGATCACAAACTTCCTGGCCTCGGGCTTCGGGATCATCCTGGCAAGCGCCTTGTCGCCGGCACAGCTTCAGGGATGGGGTTGGCGCATCCCGTTCCTGTTCGGCATCCTGGTCGGCCCGGCCGGGCTCTACATCCGCCGCCGGCTCGACGAGACGCCGGAATATGTCGCGATCGAGCCGACCCGCACCCCGGTGCGCGACATGCTGCGCGAGCATCCGTTCGAAGCGCTGCTGGCGATCGGCGCCTCTGCGATCTCAAACAGCTCGGCCTACATCATCCTCTACATTCCGACCTATGCGGTGAAGGAATTGCACCTGCCGCAGGTAACCGGGTTTATCGCGACCATGGTCGGCGCGATCATCCTCGGCCTCGCCTCACCTCTCGCCGGGCATCTTTCCGACAAATTCGGGCGCAGCGGTCTGCTGACCGGGACGGCGTGGCTGTTTTTGCTCAGCACCTATCCGGTGTTCTTTATGATGGTCGCGTTTCCGTCGCTGGCGACCGCGATCTTTGCCGCGGGCTGGCTGAGCCTGGTCAAGGCCGGCTACAGCGGCGTATTGCCCTCGCAACTGGCCGAGCTGTTTCCGACCCCGGTGCGCGGCATCGGGGTGTCATTGAGCTTTGCCGTCGCGGTGACGATCTTTGGCGGCTTCACGCCGTTTGTCGCGACCTCGCTGATCGCGATGACCGGCAACCGCCTGTCGCCGAGCTTCTACATCATGTTCACCGCGGCGCTCAGCATCATCGCTCTCGTTTTTGTGCGACGCCGCCGCTATCCGCGATGACAGCACTGCGCAACGTTATTGTATCGGATCGACCAGAGTGTGGTGGCCGTCATCGCCGATTCCTGGGCGTCGGGATGTTAAGGAGGTTTTGACGTTTTTTAGATTCGGGCACGCAGGCCACCCCACCCCCATAATGGGCGGGTGATCACGAAACCGGATTGCGCGAGGCATCGTCGATGACGCGTGGAATTGCGAAGCTGCTGATCGTCGCGGCGGCGGCGCTGGCGATCACCGCGACCCGTCCGAGCTTTGCCGAGCACGGCGGGGGCAGCCACGAGATCGGCGGCTGGCGCGGAGGAGAAGGCTGGCATGGGCGCGAAGCTTGGCACAGCGGCGGCTGGCGCGGAGGAGAAGGCTGGCATGGGCGCGAAGCCTGGCACGGCGGTAGCTGGCGCAGCGGAGGCGCCTGGCATGGGCGCGCGGGCTGGGAGGGCGGCGGCTGGCACGGTAACGAGTGGCGGGGACCCATAGCTTCGGCTGAATTCTGGCATGGGGGCTGGGGCGGCTGGGATTGGGGCAGCTGGGGCTGGCGCGGCGGCTTCTGGCCGTGGGGCGGTGCGTTTTTCAGCGGCTCGTTCGGCGTCATCGTCGCACCGCCGCTAATCATCGCGCCGCCGCCAATTTACGCGGCACCGCCGCCGGTCGCCCTCGGACTTCCGGCGATAGCGCCACCACCGATCGCCGCGGCACCCGGACGGCGATCATCGCTGCCTCCAATGGCTGCAGCGCTGCCGCCGACTGGACCTCTGATCGGCGCGGCGGTACCGCCGCCGATCGTTTTCCTGCCGCCGCCGGCAACCGTTGCCGCCGTCGCCGCGCCACCGGTGATCTTCGCGCCACCCGCCTTCGCGCTCGTGATCGCACCTCCCGTCCTGGCGTTCTCGCATATCGGACCGGTCTTCTGGGCGCACGGCTTCATCACCGGCGGCTTCAGAGGCTTTCACGAGACCGCTGTCGCCGGTTTCGACCGCCGCGCAACAAGGTTCGGCGAAACGCGCGTCGGCTTCCACGGCGGGCCGCCGGGGCGAGGCCGCTGGGCATCGGCCTGGGGCCGGCCTTGGCGTGAGGCATGGCGTGGCCGCGGCTTCGGCGGCTGGCGCGAGGCGCGGGACGGCCATGGTTTCGGCGGGGGGCAGGGCCGTTGGCATTGACTCGATCGATCGCCTGGAGGGCTAGCAGGTTCGCCCGACGACTTGCCTGTGCTGCCGCCTTGGCGGCCCTGGTCATCCCTGCCGTCGCCCGCAGTCAGTCAACCTCTTCAACCGCCCCGATACCCTCCGCACCGAAAGCAGCACCGCCCGAGGCGCCGCCGGCGCTTTCGGCCGCCGCGCGGGCAGCAGTCGACGAGCGGATTGCAAAATTGCAGTCGCAACTCGGCATCACCGAGGCGCAGATGCCGCTCTGGTCCGCCTTTGCTGAGGCGATGCGCGACAACGCAGCGAGCACCGACGCGCTGTTTGCCCAGCGTGCTAGCGCGGTAGCAACGATGAACGCGGTCGATAACATGCACTCCTATGCGCAGATCGCCCGCGCATATGCAGACAACACGCAGCGTCTCGCGATCGCCTTCGACAGTCTCTACGCGAGCCTTTCCGAGACGCAGAAGCAGGCCGCCGACACGCTGTTCCGCCAGCAGGCAATCGCCGCCGCCAAGCCGCAGACCCGGCGCTGATGCGCAGCCGAGCCTGGTAATCGGGATCGGTCTCGGCGATCATGGCGCGGATCACTCGGGAGGAAGCGATGGCAAAAGGCATCCTGATCGCGGCGATGGATTTCTCGGCGGCGCCCGAGGACGAGTTTCACGACTGGTACGATCTGGAGCACGTGCCGGAGCGCCTGCGCGTGCCGGGCTTTCTGAACGCCGACCGCTGGATCGGCATCACCGACCCCAAGATCTCGGTCGCGACCTACGACCTCGATAATGTCGGCGTCCTGCACAGCCCTGCCTATTCTGCCGTCGGCGGCGACAACGGGTCGCCCTGGACCAAGCGCACGGCCAAGTTCCGCAGGGGGCTGATGCGCTACGAGGGCGAGCAGCTGTTTCCCGGCGACCGCACCGCCCCCGCCGAAGCCAAGGCGCTGCTGGTGATCGCGATGAACGTCGCCCCCGAGCACGAGCACGAATTCAACGAGTGGTACAACACCGAGCACATCCCGGCTCTGGGTTCGGTTCCCGGCACCCTGTCCGCGCGCCGCTACCGCGGCACCGGCGCGACGCAGCGCTACGTGGCGCTCTACCATTTCGCCTCGCACGAGGTGCCGGGCTCGGCCGAATGGCGCAAAGCGGCGGATACCGAATGGACCCGGCGCCTGCGGCCGCATTTCCGCGATCATCTGCGCTTCGACTGCCGCCGCTACACCCGCACAGCGTAGCACCCGATAATACCGGCCGTCCGCCCTGGCGCGACGCAGCGCCCGGGCCCAGTCAGGCGAACGGAGCAGCGCGGTTCTACGCCGCGGCGCGCACGGCTACTTCCTTGACCTCGCTGCCGACGAAGGGCTCGAACTCGCGGAAGTTCTCTTCGAAGCGGTGGGTCAGCTCGCGCGCGGTGTCGTCATAGGCGCGCTTGTCGGACCAGGTGCCGCGCGGGTCGAGCACCTCGCTCGGCACCTCGGGGCAGCCTTCGGGCACGTAGAGCCCGAAATTCGCGTCCCGACGCACCGGCGCCGCGGCCAGCCTGCCGTCGAGCGCCGCGCGCAGGAGAGCCCGCGTATGCGCGATCGACATGCGCTTGCCGGTCCCGTAAGCGCCGCCCGACCAGCCGGTGTTGACGAGCCAGCATTGCGCGCCGTGCTCCTTGATGCGCTCGCCCAGCAGCTTCGCATAGATCGCCGGATGGCGCGGCATGAAGGGGGCGCCGAAGCAGGTCGAAAACGTCGCCTCGGGCGCGTTGCCGAGCCCCTTTTCGGTGCCCGCGACCCGCGCCGTGTAACCCGACAAGAAATGGTACATCGCCTGCTCGGCGGTCATCTTGGCGATCGGCGGCATGACCCCGAACGCGTCGGCGGTCAGCATCACGACATTCGCCGGGTGCGGCCCGAGCCCACGCGGATCGGCGTTCGCGATGAAATCGATCGGATAGCAGGCGCGCGTATTCTCGGTCAGGCTCGCATCGTCGACATCGGGAATCCGCGTCGCCCGGTCGAGCACCACGTTTTCGAGCACCGTCCCGAACCGGCCGATCGTGGCGTAGATTTCCGGCTCGTTCACCGGCGACAGGTTGATTACCTTGGCGTAGCACCCGCCCTCGAAATTGAAGATGCCGTTCGGGCTCCAGCCATGCTCGTCGTCGCCGATCAGGGTGCGCGAATTGTCGGCCGACAAGGTCGTCTTGCCGGTGCCCGACAACCCGAAAAAGATTGCGGCGTCGCCGTTGGAGCCGACATTGGCCGAGGCGTGCATCGGCAGCACGCCGCGCGCCGGCAGGACGAAATTCAGATAGCCGAAGACCGATTTCTTGATCTCGCCGGCATAGGCGGTGCCGCCGATCAGCACCAGCCGCTCGGCGAAATTGACGAAGATGAAGGTCTCCGAGTTGATCCGATCGAATTCGGGGATCGCGAGGAAATCCGGTGCGTGCAGGATCGTGAAGGCCGGCTCGAACCCTTCCAGCTCGGCCACCGGCGGACGGATGAACATGTTGCGCGAAAACAGGCTGTGCCAGGCGCCGTCGCTGACCACCCGCACCGGCAGCCGGTAGGCCGGATCGGCGCCGGCATAGAGGTCCTGCACGAACAGCTCGCGCCCCTGCAGATAGGCGAGCATGCGCTGGTGCAGGCTGGCGAAGCGCTCGGGCGCCACCGGCTGGTTGATCTTGCCCCACCACACCGTGTCTTTGGTTCCGGGCTCCTCGACGATGTATTTGTCGCCCGGGGTGCGCCCGGTATAGGCGCCGGTATTGACCGAAAAGCTGCCGCCGAAGGCGAGCTCGCCTTCGCCGCGCCGGATCGCGTGCTCGTAGAGCACCGTCGCCGGCTGGTTCCAATGCACGGTTCCGAGATGCCGCATGCCCTGCCGCTCGAGCCCGTACCGGCTCTTTATCGCGGTCATCGGATCGCCCTCGTCATTCGACGCTTCCTCCTGTTGCGGACGGGCCAGCACCGGACGTCCGCGCCCGCCTTGATTGGCGCCGTAGCATAGACCGGCAATCGTGTCCAGGTTCCCGCAACGCCTGCGCTATTTGCGTGCCTTATCGGCGAGCTCGATCAGCGCCGCGCGCGCCGTCGCGGGCGTCAGCACCGGGGCGGCAAAATCGAGCCGCGCGGTTTTGCCATCACACCGCAGATCGAGCCCTTCCGGGTCGATCCCGGTCACCCGCCAACCTGCTCCGCCGCGGCCGAGCAGGCGGTGCGCATAAAGTGCGATCGCGTCGGCATGGTCGTCGTTCATGTGGCTGACGATCGCTGGCTCGGCCTCGGCGAGCTCGGTCGTGGCGGCCGCGAGCAGCAGATCGACGCCGTCGATCCACTCGATCCGGCCAAATCCGGCGACGAGGTGGCCGCGCTCGACCACAACCCGGTAGAGCCGGAAATCGCCAAACCCGGCATAGGCCCGGCTCGCCGGGTGGCGTGCGGTAAAGCGCGCGAGGAGGCGCGGATCGGCGATCGCTTCGGCCCGCCCGAGCAGGGTCAGGCGCGGCCCGGCGAGCGGGTCGGGATGGCCCGCGGTGCCGTCGATCAGCAGCGAGACGCGCGGGTCGAAGGCGATGTTGCGGCTGTGCCGGGCGAGGTCCGACAGCAGCAGCAGCGGGCTTGCGTCGAGATCCGCCGCGACCAGGACCAGCGACGCATAAGGCGCGCCGCCCAGGCTGGTGGCGAGCGCCGCCCGGTCGCAGCTTCGCGCCAACCGCCGCCCGAAAACCGCGGCATCAAGGCATTCCCGAGATTCGCTCATCAAGGGAGTGAGCCGCGCCGTCGCCGCCGCGTCAAGCGTCAGGCGGTGGCGCGCGTCCAGCGTTGCTCGAACGGCATGTAACAATACCGGCGGGCCGGGTTTGTGTTTGCCGGCAAAGCGCCATATTTGGTTGCGACAGCATCCGCTCTACGGCCGGCTGGCTATGCTGCGAGATTAGCGGGGGGCATCAAAATGCCGAACACGATTGCTCTTGTCGACGACGATCGCAACATCCTGACCTCGGTGTCGATCGCGCTCGAGGCCGAGGGCTTCTGCGTCCGCTGCTTCAGCGACGGGGCCGAGGCGCTCAAGGGGCTGAGCGCGCAGGCCGTCGACCTCGCGGTGCTCGACATCAAGATGCCGCGCATGGACGGCATGGAGCTGTTGGAGCAATTGCGCCGGCAAAGTCACATCCCGGTGATCTTCCTGACCTCGAAAGACGACGAGGTTGACGAGCTCCTCGGCCTGCGCATGGGCGCCGACGACTATATCAGGAAGCCGTTTTCGCAGCGCCTGCTGATCGAGCGCATCCGGGCATTGATCCGGCGCGGGGAACTAGCCCGCGATCGCGGCGAGCCGCAGGGCGAGCCGGTGGTCGTGCGCGGCTTTCTGATCCTCGATCCGGCGCGGCACGAATGCACCTGGAGCGGTGCGCGGGTCGAGCTGACCGTGACCGAGTTCCTGATCCTCAAATCGCTGGCGCACCGGCCGGGGCACGTCAAAAACCGCGACCAGCTGATGGACGCGGCCTATGGCGAGCACATCTACGTCGACGACCGCACGATCGACAGCCACATCAAGCGGCTGCGCAAAAAGTTCAAGGCCGTCGATACGGATTTTGCCCAAATCGAAACCCTTTATGGCGTCGGCTATCGATACCGCGAACGCTGAACCCTCGGCATCCCCGGCGGCGGCCGGTGGGGATGCCGCGAGGCGCCGGCGGCTGGCCCGGCGCTGGCGTGCACGCGGCCGCCGGCTGTCGCTGGGGCCGCGAGGCGGCGCGCGGCGCTGGCTGTTCTCGCCGCTCACCCGCCGCATCCTCGCCGTCAACGTGCTGGCGCTGGCCCTGCTCGCCGGCGGCTTTCTCTATCTCGGCAAATACGAAGCGAGCCTGATCGACCAGAGGATCGAGTCGCTGAAGACCCAGGGCGAGGTCTTCGCCGCCGCGCTCGGCGAAGGCGCCGTCCTCGATTCGGCCGATGACGGCGAGGTCCTGCTGCCCGATCTCGCGCGCCAGATGATGCGCCGCCTGGTCGAGCCGACGCGGACGCGGGCGCGGCTCTTCGACATCAAGGGCGACATCATCGGCGACAGCCGCATCCTGCGCGGGCCGGGCGACGCCGTGCAGGTGCTCGAATTGCCGCCGCTGCAGCCCAATGACCCGATCGTGTCCGTCGCCGATCGGATCTATGGCTGGATCGTCGATGCGCTGCCGCACCGCGACCACTACCCGGTCTATCGCGAGAGCACCGCGGCGCGGGCCTCGGACTACGCCGAGGTCGTAGCGGCGCTGCGCGGCGAGAGCGGGGCGGCGATCAGGCGCGACCCGGCGACGGGCGGCCTCCTCCTCAGCGTCGCCATCCCGATCCAACGCTACAAGGAAGTGCTGGGCGCGGTCATGCTCTCGACCGGCAGCGGCGATATCGAGGACGAGGTGCGCAACGTGCGCCTTGAGCTGCTACGGATTTTCGGCGTGGCGCTCCTGGTCACCGTGCTGCTTTCGCTCTACCTCGCCAGCACGATCGCACGGCCGATCCGTCGCCTCGCCGCGGCGGCAGAGCGCGCCCGCGGCCGCCGCGCGCGGGTCGAGATCCCGGATTTCACCGGCCGCGGCGACGAGATCGGCGACCTGTCGGGCTCGCTGCGCGAGATGACGGACGCGCTGTGGCAGCGGATGAGCGCCATCGAGGGCTTTGCCGCCGATGTCGCGCACGAGATCAAGAACCCGCTGAGCTCGCTGAAAAGCGCCGTCGAAACCGCCGCCCGGATCGACGACCCGGCCAATCGGCGGCGGCTGATGGCGATCATCCTCGACGATGTCGAGCGGCTCGACCGGCTGATCACCGACATCTCGGACGCCTCCCGCCTGGATGCCGAATTGAGCCGCATCGAACTCGCGCCGGTCGACATCGCGGCGATGCTGGAGGCGCTGGCCGAAATCCACGAAGCGACCCGCGCCGAGGGGGCGCCGCGCCTCGTGCTCGATCTGCCCCAGCGCGGCAGCGCGCTGGTCGTGCCCGGGATCGAGACCCGGCTGTCGCAGGTCTTTCGCAACATCATCGCCAACGCGGTGTCGTTCAGCCCGCCGGACGGCGAGATCCGGCTCGGCGCGCGCAACGAGGGCCGGGCGGTCGTCGTCACCGTCGACGATCAGGGTCCGGGCATTCCCGAGGACAAGCTGACGGCGATTTTCGACCGCTTCTATACCGAGCGTCCGCTCGGCGAAAAATTCGGCACCCATTCCGGCCTCGGCCTGTCGATCTCGAGGCAGATCGTCGAAGCGCACCGCGGCATGATCTGGGCCGAGAACCGCAAGGACGACCGCAGCGCCGTCATCGGCGCACGGTTTCGCGTCCGCCTGCCGTCGCTGCCGTGAGCGGCGACTTGCTGGTCCACGGCACGGCCGTCGCCATCGAGGGTGGCGCGGTTCTGCTGCGCGGGCCGTCGGGCGCCGGAAAGTCCGACCTGGCGCTGCGGCTGATCGACGCCGGCGCGCGCCTCGTGGCCGACGACCAGGCCCTGCTGCGCCGCGCCGGCCGCCGGGTTCTGGTGCGCGCCGCCGCCGCGATCGCCGGCCTGATCGAGGTGCGCGGCATCGGCATCCTGCGCGTCGATGCGCTGGACGAGGCGCCGTTGGTGCTGATCGCCGACCTCGTACTTTCGGGGGATATCGAGCGCCTGCCCGAGCAGCGGACCGATACGGTGCTGGGTCTCGAGATTGCGCTGATCGCGCTGGCCCCGTTCGAGGCCTCCGCCGCCGCCAAGCTGCGCCTCGCGCGGCGCGCGTTGGCGGCGGCGGCGCTGCCCGCTATACTGAGGGGATGATGACCGCGGGTGGTCGAGAGGATTCCGGCCCGGCGCCGAGCGCGGCGCGCCCCCGCGTGCTGCTTGTGACCGGAATGTCCGGCGCGGGACGCTCGACCGCGCTCAAGATCCTCGAGGACATGGGCTACGAAGCCTGCGACAACCTGCCGGCCGCGCTGGTTCCGGCGCTGATCGAGGGTGCTGCGGCAGACGGTCCGGCGATCGCCGTCGGCGCCGATGTGCGCATGCGCGGCTTTGCCGTCGAGACCTTGCTCGAAACCCTCGACACCGTGGTCCGCCACGCCGGGCGCGCGCTGGCGGTGCTGTTCATCGACTGTGATGACGAACGGCTCGAGCGGCGGTATACTGACACCCGACGGCCCCACCCTTTGGCCGGAACCCGCCCTGTCATCGACGGAATCCGCCGCGAGCGCCAGATTGTCTCCCCGCTGCGCGACCGCGCTGACCTCGTGATCGACACGTCCGTTTTGACCGCTGCAGATCTGAAACGTGTGCTGATCGGCCATTACGCGATCGAGGCGACGGGCCTGCGGGTCTTTGTCACCTCCTTTGCCTATCGGCATGGCATCCCGCGCAACGCCGATCTCGTCTTTGACGTACGCTTTCTCGATAACCCCTATTATGTCGCCGAGCTGCGGGCACTGACCGGACGCGACCCGGCCGTCGCCGCGCACATCGAACGGGATCCGGGCTTCGCCTCGTTCTACGACCATCTTTGGCGCCTGCTGCGCCCGTTGTTGCCGCTCTACGAGATGCGCGGAAAGACCTATCTGACGATCGCCATCGGCTGCACCGGCGGGCGGCACCGTTCGGTCTTTGTCGCCGAACGGCTGGCCGCGCGCATCCGCTCCGCCGGGTGGCCGGCAGATGCCTCGCACCGTGATCTTCCGCCTTCCGGCTTTTCGGCACCGGTCCCCGCCGATGTCCCCGCCGTCGCGGGTTGAACCGGGGCCGGCCGGTTCCAGCAAGGGCAACCCAATGATCGGAATGGTTCTGGTGACCCATGGACGGCTCGCGGTGGAGTTTGTCGCGGCGCTCGAGCACGTGGTCGGCGCGCAGACCCAGATCGCGACCGTATGCATCGGCGCCGACGACGACATGGAAGCGCGACGCCAGGATATTCTGCGCAGCATCGCCGAGGTCGACACCGGCGATGGCGCCGTCCTGTTGACCGATATGTTCGGAGGGACGCCGTCGAACCTCGCGATCTCGGTCATGGACCGGCCCAAGATCGAAGTCGTCGCCGGCGTCAATCTGCCGATGCTGATCAAATTCGCCAGCCTGCGCCAGAGCGAGGGCCTCGAGCGCAGCGTCGCCGGCGCACAGGAAGCCGGGCGCAAATACATCAACGTCGCCTCGCAGCTGCTGGCCGACGCCCGCCGATGAGCGACGGCAGCGCGGATCTGGACGCCGCCGGCGGCGGCTCGCGGCCGGGCACGGTGCGGCGCATCGTGACGATCTGCAACCAAAAGGGCCTGCACGCCCGAGCCGCCGCCCGCTTTGTCAAGACCGCCGTGCAATTTGATGCCGAGGTGTGGGTGCGCAAGAACGGCACCGAGGTTTCCGGCCGCTCGATCATGGGGCTGATGATGCTGGCGGCGGCGCCGGGGACGGTCGTCGAGCTCAGCGCCTGCGGCGACGAGGCCGAGACGGCGGTGGACGCCCTCGCCCGGTTGATCGAATGCAAATTCGATGAGGATTGACGAGGCGCTCGACGACGAAGCAGGGCAAGACGGCGCCGAGCAGATCCTGTCAGGCCTCGGCGTCTCGCCCGGCATCGCCATCGGCCCCGCTCATATCGCCGAGGGCGGCGATCTTCCGGTCCGCGAAAGCCGCATCGCCGAAGGCGAGATCGAGGCCGAGCGCGGCCGTTTCGCGGAGGCCGTGGCGGTCTCGTTGAAACAGCTGCGCAAGCTGAAGGCAAAATCCTCGGGCCTGCCGGAATCGGCCGCCGAGGAGGTCGGCTACCTGCTCGACGCGCATTTCGCGATGCTGTCGAATTCACGCCTCGTGCGCGGCGTCGGCGAGCGCATCGGCCGGGCGCGGATCAATGCCGAGCGCGCCGTGCAGATCGAGATCGACGAGATCGCCAAGAGCTTCGCCGCGATGCGCGACCCCTATTTGGCCGCGCGGATCGAGGACATCCGCGTCGTCGGCACGCGCCTGATCCGCAACCTGATCAAAAAACCCTATGTCGCCTACTCGGCCGTCGCCGAGGGTGCGGTCATCCTTGCCGACGAGCTGACCCCGGCTGATACGGCGCTGATGGACCCGCAGCGCATCGCCGGCTTCGCCACCCAGACGGGCGGCGCCGCGAGCCACACCGCGATCGTCGCGCGCGCTCTCGGCCTGCCGGCGGTGCTCGCCGTCCCCGGCCTGCTCGAGCACGCGCGCGCCGATTGCCCGGTGGTGATCGACGGCACCGTGGGGACGGTGATCATCGACCCGGCGCCGCAGACGGTCCGGGAATACGAGGCGCGGCGCGACTCGCTGGCGCGCGAGCGGCGTCACCTCGCACGGCTGCGTCGGCTCCCTGCGGTGACCCGCGACGGCGTCGAGATCACTCTCGAGGCAAATCTCGAATTGCCGGTCGAGCTCGAACAGGCGGTCGCCAGCGGCGCGATGGGGCTGGGCCTCGTCCGCTCCGAGTTTCTCTACATGAACCGCGACGATCTGCCGGACGAGGAGGAGCAGTACGCCGCCTATTCGGCGCTGGTGCGCGGCATGGGCGGCAAGCCCGTGACCGTGCGCACCCTCGATCTCGGCGGCGAAAAGATCGCGCGCTCGCTGAGCGGGCACACGCCTGCCCCCGACAACCCCGCCCTCGGCCTGCGGGCGATCCGGCTGTCGTTGCAGGACCGCCGGCTCCTCGACCCGCAGCTCGCGGCGATGCTGCGCGCCGCGGCCGACGGGCCGTTGCGCATCCTGCTGCCGATGATCTCGAATGCGAGCGAGATCCGCCGGGTGCGCGAGGCGATGCAGCAGGTGGCCCGCCGGTTGAGAAGGCGCGGCGTGCGGCTGCCCAACCCGCTGCCGCCGCTGGGTGCGATGATCGAGGTGCCGGGTGCGGCGCTGGCCGCCGACGCGCTTGCCGGCGAGGCCGATTTTTTCGCCATCGGCACCAACGACCTCATTCAATACACCCTGGCGATCGACCGCACCGACGAGCAGGTCGCCCATCTCTACAACCCGCTCCACCCGGCGGTGCTGCGCCTCATCCAGTTCGCGGTCGAGGCGGCCCTGCGCCGCGGCATGCCGATCGGCGTCTGCGGCGAGATGGCCGGCGACCCGCGCTACGCCGCCCTGTTGCTCGGCCTCGGCCTGCGCAACCTGTCGATGGCGCCGCGCAACATCGCGCGGGTCAAGCAGCGCATCCGCGGCCTCGACATGGTCGCCGCCACCCGCCGCGCCCGCGCCATCATGGACCAGTCCGACAGCGGCCGCATCGCCGCCCTGCTCGACGATTTCAACGCCGTCGCCTTGCCGCACTGAACCCGCGCCGGCGGAGCTGCTGCCGACCGGCCGGCGCAATCGGCCCCCACCCCCGGATATTCGATTTCCCGTCCCGGCATTTATGCGTAATCTCCGCGGTGCAGACCTCTTCGACAACCGGGCCCGGCGGCGTCTCGCACATCGGTCGCGGTCCACCCAACACACGGGAGAGAAACATGGCTGAGATCGACGGCGCCACCGCGATCGCGAGGAGCCTCAAACATCAGGGCATCAACCACTTGTTCGGCGTCGTCGGGTTTCCCGTCGGCCCGATCGCCGCCGCCGCGCAAAAGGAAGGCGTCGCCTATATCGGCATGCGCAACGAGCAGGCCGCCTCCTACGCGGCGCGCGCCTACGGCTATCTGACGGGGCGGCCCGGCGCCTGCATCGTCGTGACCGGCCCGGGCGTCGTCCACGGGCTCGCCGGTCTTGCCGACGCGCAGCAGAATTGCTGGCCAATGATCCTGATCGGCGGCGCCTCGGAAACCTATCGCGGCGGCATGGGCGCCTTTCAGGAAGAGCGCCAGGTCGTGATCGCCTCGCCGTTCTGCAAATTCGCGCACGCCATCGATACCGTCGAGCGCATTCCCTACTATGTCGAGATGGCGACCCGACACGCGATCTATGGGCGTCCCGGCGGCACCTATCTCGATATGCCGGACAACATCATCACCGGCAAATGCGACGAGGCGAACCTCGTCGAAGTCCAGAAATGCCCGGACCCGCCGCGCACGGTGGCGCCTCAGCAATACATCGAGGACGCGCTCAACCTCCTCGAAAAGGCCGAGCGGCCGCTCGTCCTGGTCGGCAAGGGCATGGCCTGGGCCAATGCCGAGGATGAGGTGCGCGCCTTTATCGAGCGTACGCAAATCCCGTTCCTGCGTTCGCCGATGGGTAAGGGTATCATGCCCGACGACCACCCGCTGTCGGTGGCGGCCGCACGCACCCTGGCATTGCAAAACGCCGATGTCGTCTTCCTGATGGGCGCGCGCTTCAACTGGATCTTCCATTTCGGTCAGGCGCCGCGCTACGCCAAGGACATGAAGGTCATCCAGCTCGACATCGCGCCCGAGGAGATCGGCCACAACAAGGCGACCGAGGTGCCGCTCGTCGGTGACGGCAAGGCGATCGTCGGGCAGTTGAATGCGGCACTCGCCGGGCGCCAGTGGTTCCATCCGAAGGACACGCCGTGGCGCCAGATGATCAGCAAGAAATCCGCCGAGAACGCGGCGATGATCCAGCCGCAGATCGACGACGACAGCGCCCCGGCGACCTACTACCGCGCATTCAAGGACATCGCTGCCTGGATGCCGCGGAACTCGATCCTCAGCGCCGAGGGCGCCGGCACGATGGACATCGGCCTGACCATGCTGCCGGTGTTCAGCGCCAAGGCCTGCCTCAATGCCGGCACCTACGGCACGATGGGCCTCGGCCTGGGGCAGGCGATCGCCGCCGCGATCGTGCATCCCGACCGCCCGGTCGTCCACCTCTCGGGCAACTCGGCGATCGGCTTCTCCGGCATGGAGATGGAGACGCTCTGCCGCTACAACCTGCCGGTCAAGATCGTGGTGTTGAACAATGGCGGCATCGGCCCGGGCATGCCGGAGATCCCGGAAAACCCGATGTTCAACATGCGGCCCAACTCGCTGATCTACGGCGCGCGCTACGACAAGGTCATGGAAGCCTTTGGCGGCAAGGGTTTCTTTGTCGAGGACCCGAAGGACCTCAAGGGCGCCCTCGCCGAGGCGATGAACCACCGCGGCCCAGCCCTCGTCAACGTCGTCCTCTCGCAGGGCTCGGCCAGGAAGCCGCAAGCCTTCCGCTGGCACAGCTGACCCACTGACGACGCACGCAACAGGGCCGCTCCGAAAGGGGCGGCCCTTACTAATTTAACGCTAACTCGTTTTATTTACCCCATTTGGCGAAACCAATCTTTGAGGCTAATGTGCAGGCGCGCAACCTCGTCCTCAGCGAGCGGACAGCAATGTGCGATAGGCCCGCGAAGAGTATTTAGCATATGCAAAATGCGCGATACCGCCTTCAGATCTCGGAAGGTGTCTCCAAAGATAGCATCGTTTTCTCTGATGATTTGACCGAGCTCGCCAAAGGTGGTAAAATCGATCATACCTTCAGAGCGCGGAGTTATGCCGATCTCGGACTCCTTTTTCTTATTGTCTACAGCATTCTTTCTGATCTGCTCCGGGACAGACTTTTCCCACCAATCCGACCCGATTTCCTCCTCCAGCCGGTCGGCGATCAGCTGTCGAATCGAGGTCTCAAGGCAGTAGAAGATTTCGTAGTGCCTGGCCATGCCCTCCGCCTCTCGACGGATGTGCTCAGGAAACTGCGGGTAAAACTCCTCGTCTTTGCCTTCATTGAGCGCGCCTTGTCGAAATGGGATACCGAGTTCCTTTTCAGTCTTCTTGATCGCTGCCTCGATCGAGAGATTATTCAAACCAAAGAGCTTGATTTGGTCGTCAATTTCCATTTCATCTACTCAATAGATGCTCTCTATATAGGTAGAGCAGCGGGGATCGCCAACCCCCGCTCTCCGCCGCCAGCATAATTCCGAAGTAACGTAGCGAGCGTAGGGAGGAACAGCGCAGCGCATTCCGCCGATCTCCCGCGACGCGGCGCTATGCGGCCATCGTGATTTCCATATGGACCGCGAGGCCGGCACGCGCGGCGAGCGCCACCAGGGTATCGAGGCTGAATTTGCCGACCCGGCCGAGAACTAGATCGTTCAAGCAAGGCTGGGTCACGCCGAGGCGCGCTGCCGCCTCGCTTTGGGGCACATGCCAAGCCGTCACGGCTTCGTTGATCGCGATCGTCAGGCTCGACCGCAGCTTCATGTTCTCCGCTTCCGTGGGAGTGTCTTCGAGCGCATCCCAAACGCTTGGAAAAATCTGCTCGGTCATTGCCTCCTCGCCATCAATTCCCGCAGCCGTGATGCTGCCAGATCGACATCCCGTCTTGCGGTCTGCCGCGTCTTCTTTTGGAAGGCGTGCAGCACATATATGGCATCCGCGAAAGCCGCCACATAGATCACCCTGAAGACGCCGGCCGCGTCGCGGACCCGTATCTCGCGCACACCGGAGCCGATCGACTTCATCGGCCGCCAATCATCGGGGTCGAGCCCGCGCTGCACCCGATCGAGCTGATAGCCCGCCTGCCGCCGGGCGTCAGCCGGAAATCCGCGAAGATCGTCCAGCGAGCCGCCCAGGAACGCGATTGGCTTCACCCTCTCCGTATATCCGTAATGAAGTCGCGGATCGAGGCCGGCAGGCGTAGGGCGGCATCCGCTTCGTGTCGGCGATGATTTTGTTTATCGATCCGAATCGCGGTTACGAGGCCGGTTCGCGAACGCGCATAAACGTCGCCGGTCGAGATCTATCACCCGGGGCCGATACGGCATAAACTGGGGCGATGGCGTACCAAATTTTTCGGGTCGAGATTACCCGCGACGAGACGCGGGATGGCGGCCCGGTCAGCATCGAGATTACCGCCTATATCGATCGCATGCCGGAGACCAACGAGGCCACGATCGGGCGGTTGAGCCGGGCGTTGCGCGGGGTGTGGAACAGCCGGCTGCAATATACCGGCGATTTCGATACCTTGGCCGAGGCGCTCGCCGCGATCACGGCGGCTTATCCCGGTACTGACCGCATCCGCTGCTATGAATATTCGGTCGATAATGAATTTGCGGTCGAGGTGGCGCCGCTCCTGCGATCCGGGGAGAAATGGCTGCCCGGCGCCTAGCCTCCTTTTCCCGAAGGTGACGCGGCGGACGATTTCGCTGAAAATTCGATCCCGCTGTCACCGGGCCGGTGGGCGACGGCTTTTGCGCCCGCTCAATAGACGCCACAGCGATAATCTGCCTGTTTCGAGCACCAGGAGGGCGCGATGAGCGGGGAAGAAACCGGTAAGGCGAGGCCGCCCGCAGCGGCCGTGGCTTCGCGTCGATACCTAACAGCAAGGCGCGAAGGGGCCGGGGCGATCGGCGCGATGGCTTTGGGCGCGGTGGCGCTCGGGGCGTTGGCGGCGGGTGCCGTGGCCATCGGCACGCTGGCGATCGGCCGGCTCGCTCTCGGCCGAGCAACGCTGCGCAGCGGCCAGGTGGACGAGCTTCGGATCGCGAAACTGACCGTCGGAGAGCTGCGGGTCGAGCGGCTGCAGGCCCCGGGAAAGGCTAATGAATAAACTTATAGTGTAACAATGTGGTCGCATCGCCCGGCTAGGCTAAGGCGGCGTCTCACCCACCGAACGGCGAATTTCCACAAGATCGTGCGGCTGAAAGGCAGGGCGCGGATTGTGCGGTTCCCGGCGGGTCGCCGTGATCGCGGCAACGATCCAGCAGCACGATTACCCCTTCAGCACATCGCGCATCGTCGTGCCGATCGCGGCGGGCGACGGGGAGACGACGACCCCGGCGCTCTTCAGTGCCTCGATCTTGTCGCCGGCGCCGCCTTTGCCGCCGGCGATGATGGCGCCGGCATGGCCCATCCGGCGCCCCGGCGGCGCGGTGCTGCCGGCGATAAAGCCGACCACCGGCTTTTTCGTGCGCGACGATTTCAGGAAATCGGCGCCGTCCTCTTCCGCCGTCCCGCCGATCTCGCCGATCATGACGATCGCTTGCGTTTCGTCGTCGGCAAGAAACATCTCCAGGATCTCGACGAAATTTGTGCCGTTGACCGGATCGCCGCCGATGCCGACGCAGCTCGACTGCCCGAGCCCGACCGCCGTCGTCTGCGCCACCGCCTCATAGGTCAGGGTGCCCGAGCGCGAGACGATGCCGATCCGGCCGCGGCGGTGGATGTGCCCCGGCATGATGCCGATCTTGCATTCGTCGGGGGTGATGACGCCAGGGCAGTTCGGCCCGATCAGGCGGGACTTGCCGCCGCTCAAGCTGCGCTTGACCGCGACCATGTCGACGACCGGGATGCCCTCGGTGATGCAGATCACGAGCGGGATCTCGGCAGCGGCGGCTTCGAGGATCGCATCGGCGGCAAAGGGCGGCGGCACATAGATCACGCTGGCGTCGCAGCCGGTCGCGGCGACCGCCTCGTGCACCGTGTTGAAGACCGGCAGGTCGAGATGCCGCGTCCCGCCCTTCCCCGGCGTCACCCCACCGACCATCCTGGTGCCGTAGGCGATCGCCTGCTCGGAATGAAAGGTGCCCTGCGCGCCGGTGAAGCCCTGGCACAGCACCCGCGTCGCCGCATCGACAAGGATCGCCATCACGCGGCCTCCCTGACCGCCGCGACCACCTTTTGCGCGGCGTCGCCGAGGTCCTCGGCGGCAACGATCGGCAGGCCGGACTGCTCCAGAATCCGTTTGCCGAGATCGACATTGGTGCCGGCCAGGCGGACCACCAGCGGCACGTGCAGATTGACCTCGCGCGCCGCGGCGACGACGCCCTCGGCGATCACGTCGCAGCGCATGATGCCGCCGAAGATGTTGACCAGGATGCCTTCGACATTGGCATCGCTGAGGATCAATTTGAACGCGGTCGCCACCCGCTCGCGCGTCGCGCCGCCGCCGACATCGAGAAAGTTCGCCGGGCTGGCGCCGTGCAATTTGATGATGTCCATCGTCGCCATGGCGAGGCCGGCGCCGTTGACCATGCAGCCGATATTGCCGTCGAGCTTGATGTAGCTGAGCCCGTGCCTGCCGGCTTCGACCTCGATCGGGTCCTCCTCGTCCTCGTCGCGCAATGCGGCGATATCGGGGTGGCGGAACAGCGCGTTGTCGTCGAACGCGATCTTGGCGTCGAGCGCCATCAGCTCGCCCGACCCGGTTATCACCAAAGGGTTGATTTCGATGATCGAGGCGTCGAGCTCGACAAAGGCGCGGTAGAGTGCCATCACGAATTTGACCGCGACGCCGGTCTGGCTTCCGGTTAGGCCGAGCCCAAAGGCGATATTGCGCGCGTGGAACGGCTCGATCCCGCTCGCCGGGTCGATGGTCACCTTGAGGATCTTGTCCGGCGACTGCTCGGCCACCTCCTCGATCTCGACGCCGCCTTCGGTCGAGGCGATCAGGGTCACCCGGCCGGTGTCGCGGTCGACCAGCACGCCGAGGTAGAGTTCGCGGGCGATGTCGCAGCCCTCCTCGACATAGACGCGCTTGACCTCGCGCCCGGCGGGCCCGGTCTGGTGGGTCACGAGGTTGTGGCCGAGCATCGCCCGCGCCGCCGCCGCCGCCTCGTCCTCGGAGCGCACGAGCCTGACCCCGCCGGCCTTGCCGCGGCCGCCGGCATGGATCTGCGCCTTGACCACCCACGCCGATCCGCCGAGCCGGCGCGCCACCTCGACCGCCTCAGCCGCGGTGTAGGCGACCCCGCCGCGCGGCACGCTGACATCGAATTTCGCCAGCAGCTCTTTCGCCTGGTATTCGTGGATGTTCATCGGCTCAACCCAGGACCTTCATCGTCTTGACCACTTCGATCAATTCGCGCACGGCGGCGGCCGATTTGTCGAACGCCGCCTGCTCCTCGCGATCGAGCGCGATCTCGACGATGCGCTCGACGCCGCCGGCGCCGATCACCACCGGCACGCCGACATAGAGGCCGTCGACGCCGTACTGGCCTTTGAGCAAGGCGGCGGCGGGCAGCACCCGCTTCTTGTCGCGCAGAAAGGATTCGGCCATCGCGATCGCCGAGCTGGCCGGGGCGTAGAAGGCCGAGCCGGTTTTGAGCAGGCCGACGATCTCGGCGCCGCCGTCGCGGGTGCGCTGCACGATCGCGTCGAGCCGCGCCTGCGTCGTCCAGCCCATCTTGACCAGATCCGGAAGCGGGATGCCGGCGACCGTCGAATAGCGCACCAAGGGCACCATCGTGTCGCCGTGGCCGCCCAGCACAAAGGCGCTGACATCCTCGACCGAGACGCCCAATTCCTCGGCCAGGAACCAGCGGAAGCGGGCGCTGTCGAGCACACCCGCCATGCCGACGACGCGCTCGGCCGGCAGGCCGCAGGCCTCGCGCATGACCCAGACCATGACGTCGAGCGGGTTGGTGATGGTGATCACGAAGGCGTCGGGGCAGTGCCTCTTGATCGCCGCGCCGACCGTCGCGACGATCCTGGCGTTGGTGCCGATCAGATCGTCGCGGCTCATCCCGGGCCGGCGCGCGATGCCGGCGGTGACGATGACGACGTCGGCGCCGGCGATATCGGCGTAATCGTTGCTGCCCTTGACGATGGCGTCGTAGCCTTCGATCGCCGAGCCCTGGACGATGTCGAGCGCCTTGCCCTGCGGCATGCCCTCGACCACGTCGAAAACGAGGATGTCGCCCAGTTCCTTCAAGCCAGCGAGGAGCGCAATGGTGCCGCCGACCTGCCCGGCGCCGATCAGCGCGATCTTGCTGCGTGACATGGAGATGCCTCGTCTTTGCGGCGCCGAGCAATGGCGCGGGACGGCCCGCCTCTTACCGCGAATCCCCGGCTCGGGCAAGGCGACCGCGCCCAAATCGCCGGCGCATTGTCCGCACTACTTTGCGCCATCCCCGACAAGCGGCTGCGCGATCTTGTACGATGGCGAACCGCCGATGCAGGAAAGGACCGGTCATGCCCGCCAACATCCCCGCGACCCAGACCGTGATCGAAATCAAGATGCCCGGCGGGCCGGAAGTGCTGGTGTCCGCAACCCGGCCGGTGCCCGAGCCGAAAGCCGGCGAGGTGCTGGTCCGGATCGCCGCCGCCGGGGTCAACCGCGCCGACTGCCTGCAGCGCATGGGACGCTATCCGATGCCGCCCGGTGCGCCGGATATTCCGGGGCTCGAATGCTCGGGCACCGTGGTCAAGCTCGGCGCGGGCGTGTCGGAATGGCGCGAAGGCGACCAAGTCTGCGCCCTGATGATCGGCGACGGCTATGGCGAGTATGCCGCCGCACCCGCGGTGCAATGCCTGCCGGTGCCGGCTGGAATTAGCCTGATCGACGCCGGGGGCCTGCCTGAAACCTTTTGCACGGTTTGGACCAACGTGTTCGAGCGCATCCACCTGCGGGCCGGCGAGGTGTTTTTGCAGCAGGGCGGGTCGAGCGGCATCGGCATCACCGCGATCCAGCTCGCCAAGGCGTTCGGCGCCACAGTGCTGGCGACTGCCGGCTCGGACGAGAAATGCGCCGCCTGCCGCGACTACGGCGCCGCTGTCGCGATCAACTACCGCACCGAGGATTTCGTCGAAGTCGGCAAGGAGTTCACCCATGGCCGCGGCGTCGATGCGATCTTCGACATGGTCGGCGGCGACTATATCCCGCGCGAACTCGACCTGCTGGCGCATGAGGGGCGGCTGTGCTTTGTCGCGCTGATGCGCGGGACCCGGATCGAGGCCGATTTCGGGCTGATCCAGCGCAAGCATCTGACCGTCACCGGCTCGACCCTGCGCCCGCGCAGCATCGCGCAGAAGGCGGCGATCGTCGCCGCGCTGAAGGACAAGGTCTGGCCGCTCTGGGCGCAGGGGAAATTGCGCCCCTGCACCTACCGGCAATTCCCGCTGGCCGAGGCGGCCGAGGCGCACCGGCTGATGGAATCGAGCCAACACATCGGCAAGATCCTGCTGGTCCCGTGATCGCCTGCATACCGCGACGGTCAGGTCTGCGGCTCTTTCCAATCGCGAACTCCTCGCCCGATTTAAGGATCATCAACGAGGCGGTTGACCGCTTCGCAGGCAGGAACACCCAAATGATCGAACGCAGACCCTTTGCCTCGCTCGGCGGTGCCAACCACGGCTGGCTCGCCACCAGGCATCACTTTTCGTTCGCCGATTACCAGGACCCCGAGCGGATGAACTGGGGGCGGCTGCGGGTATGGAACGACGATTCGATCGCCCCCGACACCGGCTTTCCGCCGCATCCGCATGCAGACATGGAGATCATAACCTATGTGACCGAGGGAGCGGTGACCCACCAGGACAGCCTCGGCAATAAGGGCCGCACCGAGGCCGGCGACGTGCAGGTGATGAGCGCCGGCACCGGCATCCGCCACGCCGAATACAATCGCGAACCGAAGACCACGAAGCTGTTCCAGATCTGGATTCTGCCGACGCGCCGCGGCCAGCCGCCGAGCTGGGGCACCAGGCCGTTTCCGAAGGACGATCGTTCCGGCCGGTTCGTCGCCCTGGCGAGCGGCTTCGCGAACGACAGCGAGGCCCTGCCGATCCGCACCGATGCGCGGGTGCTGGGCGCGAGCTTGCGGGCCGGCGAAACCGTCGACTATCCCCTCGGCAGGGAGCGCCACGGCTACCTAGTTCCGGCCAAAGGCGCGGTCGAGGTCAACGGCGTCCGGCTCGACGCCCGCGACGGCGCGGCGATCAGCGACGAGGCGGTGCTGCGGGTCCGCGCGCTCGACGACGCCGAACTCGTCCTCGTCGACGCGGCCTGAGGGGCTATCGGGCGCGCTCCAGGGCGGGCGACGATGCGATTCGGGCGATGATCTCGTCGAGCGCCGCCAGCTGCCGTCCCCAAGTGTAGTGGGCTTCGGCGGCCGCGCGTGCTTTGCGCGCCGTCTCGGCCCGGAGGCTCTCGTCCCGCAGCAGATCGACGACGTGCCGGGCGAATTCCGTCGCGTCGTCGGCTGCCAGGATGCCTTCGCCCTGCGGCACGACGGTGCCGCGCCAGGCGGTGGTCGAGGCGACGCAGGGCAGCCCCATCGCCAATGCTTCGAGCAGCTTGTTCTGGATGCCGCGGGCCATGCGCAGCGGAGCGACAAATACTTCCGCCGCGTCGAGATAGGGCCGGGTGTCTGGGACCCATCCGGTGACGCAGACTCCCGGCCGGCTTGCCAGGCGGCGTACCGGCGCGGCCGGCCGGTTGCCGCAGATTGTGAACTGGGCCTGCGGGATTTGCGCCTGGATCAGCGGCAGGATCTCGTCACAGAACCAGACGACGGCGTCGACGTTCGGGCGGTAGTCCATCACCCCGGTGAAGACCATCGAGCCCGGCGCCTTCGCCGATCCGGCCGGGCGGAAATACTTGAGATCGACCCCGTTGCCGACGAGGCCGACCGGCACGCCGGGAATGAGCCGCTCGAAATCGCTGCGCTCGACCGCAGTGTGTACCAGCGCATGCGAGAAGCTGTGGGCGATCTGCCGCTCATAGGCGAGAAACCGGCGCTGCTCGATCGCGTAGATCCACTTCAACGGTATCGGCGACCGGGCCGCGTATTGCCCCCAGCGCAGCGAATTGAGATCGCCGAACTGCATGATCCGCGGCGCCTGCGGAAAGTGCTCGGCGAATTGGGCGACGTTGCAGCTGTAGACCATGATCAGGTCGGGCCGCAGCGCCGCGAATTTCTGCTGGATCGCGGCATGCAGCGCCTTCTCGTCGAACGCTGCCACGGTCAACGGCTCGCCGGTAAAAAGCGCCGTGAATGCCCGCCGTCTGATCGCCATCGCGGTCACCGGCACGGCAGTGACGCTCCGTGCGTATTCGCGCAGCCCGCCGAGATTGTCGAGATCGCCGGCGCCGTCGCCGAGACAGAAGACGTGCACCTCGTGATGCCGTGCGAGATGGCGGATCTCGTTGAAGGTGGCGATCTTGTCGCCGCGATCCGGCGGGAACGGCACCCGCCGGCACACGAAGAAAATCCGCATCGATCGACTCCGTCGGGTTCGCGGCTCGGGAACTCAGGGTTGGACCGTCAATTCCCGCGTCGCCGTCGCGCCGCCGAGCAGGTCGCGCGCGCGGATTTTCCAGGTGCCGGCCTCGTCGTTGACGGCGAGGGGAAGCAGCCTGGTCGCGACACCGCGGCGGACAAGCACGTTTCCGGAATAATGCGCGACGAGGTGGCCGTCCGGGTCGACGACGTCGAAATGGATCACATCGAACCCACCGGCGAAACCGGTATGAACGAGGAATTCGACGGTTGCGCCGGCATGGGCGGCGGCCGGTCCGGCGAGTGATGGCGATCCGAACGGCGCTTCCGACATGGCCAGCAGGATCGGCTCGACCGGGCCGAGCGCGAGCGCCAGCCTATCCGTTCTGCCGAGCGCCAGTCGCGCCCGGATGTCGTAGACATAGAGCGGATGCGGCAGGGTGACGACGACGGCCTCCGTGCTGTCCGGGCGGGCGAATGCGGAAAATATGCCTGCCGGCGCGGGAAGGTCGCGTTGCAGCGCGACGATGGCGGCCTTGCCGTCGTCGAAGACATGGGTCTCGACATCGTTGGCGCGCCCGCCATCGGCCCCGGTCAGCGGAAACGGCGATGTGACGCCGGCGGCGGTGAGGATCGCGGCCACCTCCGGGACATCGCCGCGATCCGCCGAATGTGCCGTGGGAAGATAAAACGCCTTCCCCTTGCCGAAGACGACGCTCGCTCCGGTGCCTGCGGCAGCGCTCGGAAAGAGATCGGACAGCAGCGATTTTGCGGCTCGGCGGCCGTGCCCGTCAAAGACGCCCGGCTCGCCATAGGCAATGGCGACGCCGCCTTTCGCGACAAAATCGCGGATCTCCCTCGCCTCGTCCGGGGACAAGGCGATCGTGCCGGGCAGCATCAGGATGCGGTAATCGCCGCTGCGCAGGGCGCCTGTGCCGATCGCGCGCGCCGACACGAACCGCGGCTGCAGCCCGGCGTGCTCGGTCGTGCGGATAAAGGCTTGCGTGGAAATCCGGATCGGATCGTTCCGATATTCCGCGCTCGCGTCGCGACGGGTCCAATCCTCGCCCGAGGCGCGGCGATCGAGCAGCCATTGCACGCGCATGCTCGCCGGCGAATACAACACGCCGATCGGATCGTCATGCGGCAGGGTGTTGATCAGCAGCGCGCCGATGCCGCCGCGGATCTCGCCGAAATAGGATGCGGCCTCGCGCCCCCTGTCGCCGAGATCGCCGTCGGCGCCGGCGAATTCGTGTTTCTCGTCCCACAAGACGAGCCCGCGCGTGCCGCGCAGCAATTCGCGCCAGACTCGGTGGGTTTCGGCCGGCCCGCCTCGGAACGAAGTCGTCAACGTAATCATCCGGGGGTTGAACGACCGGACGATTTCGACATTCTCGCCGTAATCGTACAGTTCCATCGCATCGACGCTGTCCGCCAGGCGCGAATAATCATAGCCGCCCCAGCCCGGAATCTGGGCACCTTCGATCGCCGACACCGCATCGGGATCGGCGGCATGGACAGCGTCGGTGCCGGCCTTCAGCGCGCGCGCAAAGGCCACATCCATCCATTCCTTGAAATCGGCCCAGGCTGAAAAATTCTGGTCGGCCCGCGCCATCGCCGCGCTCGTCGTCATCGGCACGACCGCTTCCCAGCGGGCGAAGGCGGAGCCCCACTCGCGGTTGAGCGCGTCCAGGCTGCCGTAGCGCTCCTTGAGCCAGCTCCGCATCGCGGTCAGCGAATCGCCGGAGAAATCGAAATCCCAAGGCGCCGACAACTCGGCGATCCCGGTTTCGTCGGCGAGACTGTAATAGAGCGGCCGGTAGGGGTGCAGCGCGCGCACGTCCCGGTCGAGGCGGTCGGCGATCCGCTTCAGCCAGAGCGGGTCGGAAAGGCTCGGCTCGCGGAAAAAGGCCGTGATGTCGCCCGGGTTGCGCCGATAGCGCTCCTCGACCTCGGTAAACCGCCAATCGACCGGCCGATCGCCGGACCAGCGATGATAGGGCGAATAGAAATCGGTCGCGATGTTTTCTAGATAGAAACCCAGGTCCTGGTCGAGCAAGGGCGCGAGCTGACCCGCGACATGGGTGCTCGACGGGGAGCGGTGGTTGGCTTCCACCATGCCCGCCGTGATTCCGAGCCGCTTCAGCGCGGCATAGCCGGCCGCCGGCTGCCCCTGCCACATGATGATCTGATAATCCCGCCACGGATGGTCCGGCGGCGATGCGATGAAGGAGACGGATTCTTCATTGTCGCGATGGACCGGGCCGCCGTGCGAATCCACGCCGTCGAGCGAAAGACGGGCGGCGAGCCGGTTCTCGATCGTGACGGCACGCCGCATGTCCAGCGGAAAAACCGCTTCCGAGGCGCCGGCGAGCTTGAGAGGGATGCGATCCTGTTCGACGACCCGGCCGGCGCTGTCGGTCCATTCGACATCGAGAAAGCCATGCCCCGTGACCGGCTGATCGAAGCGATAGGCGGCGTCGATCGTCCCGCTCCGTTCGATCGCGGGCGGCAATGCCAGCTGGTCGGCCGCAGCCGCACCGCCGAGCAGGCCGGCGAGCACCGGGAAGACCGCCGCAACCCTGCCGAGCCCGGCACGCCTCGCCCGCTCCGCCATTCCGTCTCCGCTCCGCCGCCCCGGAAGGCCGGTCTGCCATGCCGATGCCGCACGCCGTTGACAGCGCTGCCGCCCGACCTATAGTGCGCGCCGCGCGGCGGGGGCGCACGGCCCGTGGTGCGTGCGCGCCCCTTGGCCGGTGGTGCCCGATGCGGGGGCAACCGAAAGCAGCGAGTGTCATGTTTGCAGTGATCCGGACCGGCGGCAAGCAGTACAGGGTCGCCAAGGACGACATCATCTCGGTCGAAAAGCTCGCCGGCGAGCCCGGCGCTGCGATCGAGCTGGCCGAAGTGCTGATGATCGGCGACGGGGCCGAGGTCGCGACAGGTGCGCCGCTGCTCGCCGGCGCCTCGGTCAGCGCCACCATCGTCGAGCAGGGCCGGGCGGCCAAGATCATCGTCTTCAAGAAAAAGCGGCGGCACAATTATCGGCGCAAGAAGGGCCACCGCCAGCAGCAGACGGTCCTGCGCGTAACCGAGATCCGGGCCGTTGCCGCTCAGGCCGAGGAGGGATTGGCAGATGGCGCATAAGAAAGCAGGCGGATCGTCGCGCAACGGGCGCGACAGCCGCGGCCGGCGGCTCGGCGTCAAGAAGTTCGGCGGCGAGACCGTCATCCCCGGCAACATCATCGTGCGCCAGCGCGGCACCAAGTTCCATCCGGGCGCGCATGTCGGCATTGGCCGCGACCACACCCTGTTCGCGATCTCGGGCGGCGCGGTCAACTTTCACAAAGGCCTCGGCCAGCGCACCTATGTGTCGGTCGTGCTGCCGGCGGCGCCCGCTGCGGCCGAAGCCGCCGAATAGCCGCTCCCCGAAGCGCGGCGCAGCCCGAGGGGAGCGGTTCGGCCGCTCCCCTTTTGTAGTATCGCTGTCAGATGAAGTTTCTCGACCAGTGCAAGATCTATCTGAAGAGCGGTGACGGCGGACGGGGTGCTGCGAGCTTTCGCCGCGAGAAATTCATCGAGTTCGGCGGTCCCGACGGCGGCGACGGCGGCAAGGGCGGCGACATCGCGTTTGTCGCCGCCGACAATCTCAATACATTGATCGACTATCGCTACCGCCAGCATTTCCGGGCGCCGAATGGCCGCGGCGGCGCCGGGCGCAACAAGACCGGGGCCGGCGGCGGCGACCTCGTCCTGCGGGTTCCGGCCGGGACCCAGGTCATGGACGCGGAAAACCGTCTGGTGCTGGCCGACATCATCCGGCCGGGCGAGCGCCGCGTCATGCTCAAAGGCGGCGACGGCGGCTTTGGCAACGCCCATTACAAAAGCTCGACCAACCAGGCGCCGCGCCGCGCCGATCCCGGCTGGCCCGGCAGCGAGGCCTGGGTCTGGCTGCGCCTTAAGCTGATCGCCGATGTCGGCCTCGTCGGCCTGCCCAACGCCGGCAAATCCACCTTTCTCGCCGCGGTCTCGCACGCCCGGCCGAAGATCGCCGACTATCCGTTCACCACCCTGAAGCCGCAGCTCGGGGTCGTCCGCCTCCATGACGAGGAATTTGTGCTGGCCGACCTGCCCGGCCTGATCGAGGGCGCCAGCGAGGGCATCGGCGTCGGCACCCGGTTTCTCGGCCATGTCGAGCGCTGCGCCGTCATCCTCCACCTCGTCGACGGCACGCTCGACGAGGTTGCCGGCGCCTATCGCACGATCCGGCACGAGCTCGCCCTCTACGGTCACGGCCTCGCCGGAAAGCCCGAGATCGTCGGCCTCAACAAGATCGACGCGCTCGACCCCGCGACGGTGAAGGCGAAAATCGGAGAGCTGCGTCGCGCCGCCGGATCTGGCGCGGCGACGGTGCTGCCGCTGTCCGGCGTCGCCGGCGCCGGCGTGCCGGAGGTGTTGTCGGCGCTGTTCACAGCGCTCGCCGAAGAGCACACGGGGGATCGCGAGAGCGCGGACGTGGATACGCTCCTGCAAACCCCGTGACGGGCGGGCGTTCCAGAGAGGCGGGACGGCCACGAAACCATTTGTCATAATGGCTTATGGTGCGTCAGGCGGCGCTGGTATGTAGGCGCCGGATCAAAATGTCACCCGTCTGCCATCAGAGATGACACTTCCCGCGGATTTTGCGGGGGTGCTTGGGGTGACGGCACGGTTCGCCAATTGTCTAAATTCGGGTCTCCTCGGATCGATCCTGGCCGCATGGCGGGCGCAGGTCGATGACCGGTTTCCGCGCAAACCCGCATCTACGTGCGACAGCGCTCCGCGAATCAGCCCCACATCGGGGATTATCATTTGCCCGAGCTCTGGCGGTATGCGCGGGAGCAATCTGTCGGCTTCCGGCCTTCGGCGCGCTGGTACGTTCGGTATTTTGCAGAGTTCGGCCTCGCGCCGGCACCGTGTGTCCGCTAGAATCATCTGCCGCGCACACATGCGTGAAAGGAGACGGGTCATGGCTCTCGCTTATAACGTCGTCGATGCCGACGGCCATATCCTGGAACCGCTCGATTTGTGGGACAAATACATCGATCCCGAATTCCGCGAGCGCCGGCCGCGGTTTGTCATCGACGACAACGGCAAGGAGCGCCTCGAGGTCGAGGGCAAACTGCTGGGCAACCCGCGCGGGATCGGCAGCCTCGGCTCGGTCGGCGTGCGGCAGGGCGATGTCAAGCTCGACAGCCTCAAATACGGCGAAGGGAAGAAGGGCGGGTTCGACCCGCACGCCCGCATCGTCGATATGGGTCACGACGGGATCGACGCGGCTTTTCTCTATCCCAGCCTCGGGCTGTTCGCCGGCGCCGTCGCGGACCCCGGGCTCGCGGCCGCGCTGTGCCGCGCCTACAACCGCTGGCTCGACGATTATTGCAAGCCTTACCCCGATCGGCTGTTCGGGGTCGCTATGCTGCCGATGCAGTCGGTCGAGCTCGCAATCGAGGAGATGCGCTACGCTCGCGAGGTACTCGGGATGCGCGGCGGCTTCCTGCGGCCGAACCCGTATCACGGCAACAAGATGATCAGCGACCCGATGTACGAGCCGTTTTGGACGATGGCCGAGGAGCTCGATTTCTCGATCGGCTTTCACGAGGGCTCGACCACCGCGATGCCGACGGTCGGCGTCGACCGTTTCGAGGACCGGGCGGCGCGACACATGATCTCGCACACGATGGAGATGATGCTGGCGGCGATGGCCGTGATCTGGGGCGGCGTCGTCGATCGTCATCCGCGATTGCGCATCGCGTTCCTCGAATCGGGCGGCGGCTGGATCGCGCCCTGGCTCGACCGCATGGACCGGCATTTCGACGACCAGGGCTTCAACGATACCGCGCCGAAGACGCGGCCGAGCGAACTGTTCCAGCGCAATTGCTGGATCTCGTTCGAGCCGGTCGAGAATAGCATCGCAGTGCTGGCCGACTATATCGGCCCGCACAAGATCATGTGGGCGACCGATTATCCGCATCAGGACGGGTTCTTCCCGGGCGCGCCGCAGATGATCCGCGAGCGGATCGAGCCATTGTCTCCCGCGGCGCGGCACCAGGTGTTGGCCGGTGGTGCCATGGGGTTCTACGGCTTGCAGTGACGGCGGCGCGAGCCTGTTTCGGCGGGGTTGGCCCGGTCGCGATCGCCGGCCCGCCCCGCGAATGCTGTTCCGGCCGACGATGGACCGCATGATCGGCAATGGCGAGCGCGCCGCAATGTACAGCGCGAACAGGCTCAAGCTGGGCCTTTTCGGTGCGAACTGCTCTTCCGGGCGAGCGGTCAGCCTGGTGCCGGAACGCTGGTCCGGCAACTGGCCGGATTGCCTGAGACTTGCGCAAATGGCCGACGAGGCCGGCATCGAGTTCATGCTGCCGATCGGACGATGGAAGGGCTATGGCGGCGATACCGATTATCAGGGCGCAACGCTGGAGACCGTGACCTGGGCCGCAGGTCTGCTGGCCAAGACCAAGCGTCTGACGGTGTTCGGAACGGTCCATGCGCCGCTGATCGCCCCGTTGATTGCTGCCAAGCAATTCGTTACCGCCGACCACATCGGCAAGGGCCGCTTCGGCCTCAATATCGTCTGCGGCTGGAATGAGGGTGAATTCGAAATGTTCGGCGCTGCCCTGCGCGATCACGAAACGCGCTACGAGTACGCGCAGGAATGGCTCGATGTGATCAAGCTCGCGTGGTCGTCCCGCGACGATTTCGATTTCGACGGCCGCTTCATCAAGCTGAAGAGCGTGCGGGCCAAGCCAAAACCGTATGGCGGGACGCGTCCGGTGATCATGAACGCCGGTGCATCGCCCGCCGGCCAATCCTTTGCTATCCGAAACTGCGACGCGTTGTTCTCGAACATCTCGAACGGCATCTCCTTCGAAGAGACCGCACAGCACGTGAAGCACGTCAGGACGGGCGCCCAGCTGAGCGGGAAAGAAATCGACGTCTACACGGTGGGCGTCATCACCTGTCGTCCCACGGCCCGAGAAGCAGCGGAATATTATCATCACTGCATTGTCGACAACGCCGACTGGCGGGCAGTCGACAACATCCTGGCGATGCGGAACATCACTCCGCAAACGCACACGCCAGAGGAGTTCCAGCGACTGCGGAATCATCAGGCGAATGGAATGGGCGGGCTGCCCCTGATCGGCGATCCCGACACGGTGGCGTCACAGCTGGCGGAACTCACCGCAGCCGGGCTTACCGGGATCGCAGTTTCGTTCGTCAACTACCTCGACGAGTTGCCCTATTTCTGTGGTGAAGTATTGCCGCGCCTCGCCCGCTTGGGGTTGCGGCAAAACACTTGAGCCATCCTGTCGTCGGAAGCCGACGGAAGCCAGGATAAAAGCACGCTGATCGATGGCCCCTCCGCGTCTGAAGCATTTCCTGATCGTCGGCGCTGGCGCTGCAGGCCTGATGACTGCCCGCGAGCTCGCACGCTCAGGTAAACGGGTGACGATAGTCGAGGCGCGAGACCGCTGCGGCGGGCGCATCTACCCGCTGCCCATCGAGGAATTCGGCTACCCGGCGGAGGGCGGCGCCGAGTTTGTTCACGGTGCTGCGCCGATTACACGCGCCTTGATGCGCGAGGCACGGCTATCGCTGTCGCCACGCGGGGGTACTCGATGGAGCACCCGCACCGGCGCGTTGTTGCCCGACAACGATTTGCTTCCTCACGCGGATCGGTTCTACCAGGCCTTAAGCACCGTGACAGACGATCTGCCGATAGCCGAATTCCTCGAGACGCATTTTGCCGACCGGCAATACGATCGGCTGCGGCGGGCAATCACGCGGACGGTCGAGGGCTACGACGCGGCCGACCCGTGCCGTGCCAGCACCCTTGCACTCCGCGACGAATGGATGGCCCGCGACGAGGGCCAGCACGGGCGGATCGCGGGAGGCTATGGCGCGCTGGTCGACTATCTCGCATCCGAATGCCGCAGGCACGGTGCCGCGATCCATCTCGGCGCTGCCGTAACCGCCATCGACGAAGCGTGCGGACGAATTGCTGCACGCTGCCGCGACGGCGCCTTGTTCGAGGCCGATGCGGCGATCGTTACAGCGCCACTGCCGCTCGTGTCCGAAATCACGCTTCCCTCGGCGGTGCGCGAGCGGATAGCAGCCATTGCCGATATCGGCTTTGGCAACGTCGTCAAGATCCTGTTGCGCTTCGCAACCAAATGGTGGGGCGATCATAGCGGATCAGATCTGGCCGAGCTGTCGTTCCTCGTTTCCGACGCGAAAGTCCCGACCTGGTGGACACAGCATCCGGCCAACTATCCGGTGCTGACGGGCTGGTTCGCGGGCCCCAAGGCCGATCGAGTGTCGTCGCTCACCGCGATCGAACTCATCGAGATGGGGATCGCCTCGCTTGCCGAGATTTTCGATCTGTCTCCCGACAGCATCAGGAAGGATGTCGTCGCGTCGCGAGCGATCAACTGGGGCAACGACCCGTTCGCGCGCGGCGCCTATTCCTATGCCACGCCCAAGACACGGACAGCGCAGTCAGCCCTGAAAAAACCGGATCGCGGGGCCATGTTCATTGCCGGCGAGGCGCTCTATGCCGGCCCGGATATGGGCACGGTCGAGGCGGCCCTGGCGAGCGGACAGGAAACCGCGCAGATGATCCTGGCCACAGGACCATAGGCGCCGCGAGTATCCGATCAGGATGGAACCCGCCAGTTCGATCAGGCCCGTCGCCATAGCCGCTATCGGGCGTGGCTGCAACGGACCCTTTGCTCAGTTCGCGGCGGCCAGCTTGTCCTGCGTCTTCGTCTCGAAGTCGCTGGCGTCGTGGCGCTCGTGCAGCTGGCTCGAGGGCTCGCCGGAAAGACGGTTGACCATGCGCCCGCGCTTCACCGCCGGCCGCTCGTAGATCATGTCGGCCCAGCGCTGAACGTTCTTGTACTCGTGGACCGCCAGGAACTCAGTCGCGCCGTATTGTCCGAACTTGACCAGCCCGCCATACCAGGGAAAAATCGCGATGTCGGCAATCGTGTAGGCGGGACCTGCGACATATTCGTTCTCCGCCAAGCGGCGATCGAGAACATCGAGCAGGCGCTTCGTCTCCATCGCGAACCGGTCGATCGGATATTCGATCTTGACCGGCGCATAGGCGTAAAAGTGGCCGAAGCCACCGCCGACATAAGGCGTGCTGCCCATCTGCCAGAACAGCCACGACAGGCACTCGGCACGCGCCGCGGCCTCTGTCGGCAAGAATTCCCCGAACTTTTCGGCCAGGTGCATCAGGATGGCGCCGGTCTCGAACACCCGGATCGGTGTCGGCCCGCTGCGGTCCAACAGCGCCGGGATCTTGGAGTTCGGGTTCACCGCCACAAAGCCGCTGGCGAACTGGTCGCCGTCGCCGATCCGGATCAGCCAGGCGTCGTACTCCGCCCCCTTATGCCCGAGGGCCAGCAGCTCTTCGAGCATGATCGTGACCTTGACACCATTCGGAGTGCCGAGCGAATAGAGCTGCAACGGGTGGCGACCGACCGGCAGTTCCTTTTCGTGCGTGGCACCGGCGATCGGGCGGTTGATGGTGGCGAACCTGCCGCCGCTCGGCTTCGTCCAAGTCCAGACCTTGGGGGGCGTGTAATCGGGCGTGTCGGTCATTCCTGAGGCTCCAGCCGCTTTACGGGCGAACGCGAACACAGTGCGCGATCGGCTCATCTTGCGCAATAGGTCGGCCATCGGGCCCGCGCCGCACGCCCGACCGCTCCAGACCACATTGGAACAGCCTGCGAATGTGAACCTCGCGATCTCGCGCTGCTTGTGCCTCGTCACGCCGCGGCAGTTATCCGGTCCTTGGCAGCCCCTGCCGTTTTATCTCGCCTATTGCCCAGGCAGGGTCGGCCAGAACGGCGCGAGCCAGCCGCGTCAACCCCCGTTGGATCATCGAAACCTCCCCCGGTCGACCGGCGCGTCCGATCCCTGTCCTGCCCGCGCGTTACGGCTCGTTACGCCCGGCTTGCAAGGCTCGTCGCGAGGCCCCCGGACGGGGTGTCAGCGCATCGAGCAGGGCCTGGATGTAGCCGTAGCAATAGGCGAAGGCGACACCGGAAGGGTCGCGGCCGTCGATCTGCGGCACGTGGTCCGGCATCAGCATGTAAGGGTAGCCGACATCGCGATAGGCGGCGATCGCGCGGGGCATGTCCATGTCGCCCTCATCCGGGAATGCCTCCATGAAATCGAGCCTTCGACCCCTGATGTTGCGGAAATGCACGTTGAACAATTTGCCGCGCTCGCCGAACCACCGGATCGCGTCGAAAATTTCGCGCGCCGGGTCGTCGAGCATCTCGGCGACGGTGCCCTGGCAGAAATTGAGGCCGTGATAGGGGCTTTCATGCATCGTCACGAAACGCTTCAGCCCGTCGACCGTGCCGAGCACGCTGGTCACGCCGCGATAGCCGGGCGGCGTAAAGGGGTCCTGCGGGTGACAGGCGAGGCGCACTTTGGCCGCGGTCGCGACCGGCACGACAGCGGCGAGGAAATGGTCGATCCGCTCCCAGTATTCTTCCTCGGAGACGATGCCGGCCGCGGTGGGCGGCGCCGCCTGGTCGATGCGGCTCCAGCGGAAGGCGGCGTTGCGCGAGCCGCCGCGGCCGGGCTCGCGCTCGGTGCGCGGGATGCCGATCAGGGTCAGATTGTACTTTGCCGCCGGGATGCCGGCCGCCGCCAACCGCTCGATCAGGGCGCAGATGCTGTCGATCTCGCGCTGCCGCTCGGGCTCCTTCCCCAACAGGATGTGCGGGCTCTCCTGCTCCTCGATCGGCCGCGACGACATCGGCAATTGCACCATGTCGAGCGACAGGCCGAACAATTCGACATGCTCGCGATGCCGGTGCAGATCGTCGAGGCGCCAATGATGCGGATTGCCGGGCGGGTCGACGCAGACATGGGTGACCCCGAGCTGGGTCCAGACCCGGTAATCGGCATCGTCCCGCGGCCTGATCTGCGTGCCCACATACATGACCGTCTCTCCGCTTGCGACACCAGCCAGGATACACCCTCGGCCCAACAGGCAGATCCGCGATGATCACCGGCATCAGCGCCGTCACCTTGGCCACCCGCGACATGCGGCGCGCGGTTGGCTTCTATCGGCTGCTCGGGTTCGAGCTGCTCTATGGCGGCGAGGATGCGGGTTTCACCAGCTTCCGCGCCGGCGGCACGTTCCTGAACCTGATCGCGCAGCCGGCGGAGCGGCGCTGGTCGTGGTGGGGACGGGTCATCATTTACGAATCGGATGTCGACGCGCTCCATGCCCGCCTGGTCGCCGCCGGCCACCAGCCGGATACCGTGCCGCGCGATGCCGAATGGGGCGAGCGGTTCTTTCATGTGACCGATCCCGACGGCCACGAGCTGAGCTTTGCCCGCCCGCTCCGGCGCTAGGCGCCGCACCGCGCCCCGCGGACCGGGCGAATGGCTGCCATGTTTCGGCGCAGAACGAGATTACTTGCACCCGGCTGCGGGTTATCCTCGGTCGAGGCGGGCCGCGGGGCTGACGCCGGTCGCATCGAACCGAGGTCATGAGCACAATCCTTTCCGCGGAACGCAAGGGGCAAAGGATCGCCGAAGGCGCCGCCTTCTCGATCGTCATGGCGCTCAGCTTTTCGCATTTTCTCAACGACATGATGCAATCGCTGGTGCCGGCGCTCTACCCGATGCTCAAGGGCTCCTACGGTCTCAGCTTCGCCCAGATCGGGCTGATCACCTTGACCATGCAGTTGACCTCGTCCCTGCTGCAGCCGGCGGTCGGCCTCTGCACCGACCGTCGGCCGCAACCCTATTCTCTCGCCGTCGGCATGGGCGCCACTTTGGTCGGCCTGCTGCTGCTGGCGCACGCCGGCAGCTATGTCCTGCTGCTGCTGGCGGCGGCGCTGGTCGGCGCCGGCTCCGCGGTGTTCCACCCGGAAGCCTCGCGCGTCGCGCGGATGGCCTCGGGCGGGCGGCACGGTTTGGCGCAATCGGTGTTCCAGGTCGGCGGCAATATCGGCTCGTCATTGGGGCCGATCCTGGCCGCTTTTATCGTGATTCCGAAGGGCCAGGGCAGCATCGGCTGGTTCTCGCTGGCGGCCTTGTTGGCGATGAGCGTGCTGTTTTCAGTCGGCAACTGGTATCGCAGAGAGCGGTCGGCGGCGCCGCGGCAACGGTCGCCGCACCAAGTCGACCGGCCGAATTTGTCGCGGCGGAAGATCGGCTGGGCACTCGTGATCCTGCTGGTGCTGGTCTTCTCCAAATCCTTCTATACGACCAGCCTGAACACTTATTACACCTTTTACCTGATCAGCAAATTCCACCTTTCGCTGGCCAGCGCACAGATCTACCTGTTCGTCTTCCTGGCGTCGGTGGCGGTCGGAACCCTGATCGGCGGTCCGCTCAGCGACCGGATCGGGCGCAAATACGTGATGTGGGGCTCGATCCTCGGCGTGCTGCCGTTCACCCTGATGCTGCCGCACGCCGATCTGTTCTGGACCTGCATATTGACCATCGTAATCGGAGTGACGCTGGCTTCCGCGTCGTCGACGATCATCGTCTATGCGCTCGATCTGGTGCCGGGAAAGATCGGAACGATCGCGGGCCTGTTCTTCGGACTGTCGTTCGGCTTGGCCGGCGTCGGCGCCGCCGCGTTCGGCCGGCTGGCCGACGCCACCAGCATCGATTACGTCTACCAGCTCTGCGCGTTCCTGCCGGCCATCGGCCTGCTGACCGCGCTGCTGCCGAACCTCGGCCGGCCGGTGCCGCCGCCGGCGCGGGTCCGATCGGCGGCACCGGGATAAGATTCAGGCGGATCCCGCTTCCTGGTGCCGGAGACGCAGGCGCTCGATCTTCGCCTGCATCTCCGGTCCCGGCCAATCCTCGATCAGCCAGCCGGGCAACGGATCGTCCGCCCCGCTGACCGCGAGCGCCTCGTCCTGATCGGTCCGGCCATCGGGGAAGAGCTCGAGCGCGCGCGGCAGCTCGTAATAGATCTCGAGCGTGTTGCCGTCCGGATCGGCAAAATAAAAGCTGCGTTGATTGACGTGGTTGGTCGCTCGCATGATGGCGACGCCGTTGCGCACGAGATGCGTGTAGGCATCGCGCAGCGCCACATAGCTGCCGACCTGGAAGGCGATGTGGCCGAGCCCGATCTGTCCCCGCTGCGGGCGCTGCGCCTCCGCCGGCGCAGGGTGCTGGCCGATGTCGAGCGTGTGGAAATTGTCGCCGAGCGTCATGAAGACGCCGCCGTGCTCCGGATCCTCCTCGGCGATCGCGAAGCCGAGGATGTCGCGGTAGAACCGCTTCGAGACTTCCTGGTCGGCGACCCGCAGATTGACGTGGCCGATGCCTTTGAGCTTGATCACGATGCCCTCCCGATTGCGCATATCCGCTATTGCCGAAATTAGGCCGGCGCCCCCCGCTCCGCAAGCGCGCGCCCGAGGGCGATGCCGGGCTCATGGCCGGAAGAGGTGGGATTTTGCCATCGGGGCGTAGTAGGCTGCCAGAGGGAGTGCGGCCTAATCGATCGCGGAGGACGGGAATGGCCATGGGCGGGGACTTGCTGGCGAGTGCGCTGGCCGGGATCGCCTTCATCGGCTGCGCGATGACGGGCGCCGCGCCGACCGCCGAGGCCGGGCCGAGACAGGCGATGATGGGCACCGACTACCCCTATCCGTGGACCAGCATTTCGGTCGATCACATCCTGTCGACGCCGGGTTTGAGCGACGGCGACAAGACCGCGATCCCCGGCGGCACTGCGGCAGAGCTGCTCGGCATCGGACGCTGACCGTGGACGACGCGCTCGGGCTGCCGCCAGGCGCCTTCGCAAAAATCGACGCCGAGGACGACGCGCTGTTCTACGAGTCGGCGCGCCTCGTCACCCATATCGACGACGGCGCGATCACGGTCCTCACCGACTTTTATCGCATCGTGCTGCCGGCGGGCGGCGTGCTGCTCGACCTGATGAGCAGCTGGGTCAGCCATTTGCCGCCCGAAATCGGCTATGGCGAAATCATCGGCCACGGCATGAACGCGGCCGAGCTGTCCGCCAACCCGCGATTGAGCCGCTGGTTCATCCAGAACCTCAACCGCGACCCCGGCCTGCCGCTCGCCGATGCCAGCGTCGACGCGGCGATGATCTGCGTGTCGATCCAGTATCTGCAACAGCCGGTATCGGTGCTGCGCGAGATCGCGCGCGTGCTGCGGGCCGGCGCGCCGCTCGTCGTCAGCTTTTCGAACCGCTGCTTTTGGACAAAGGCGGTGGCGATCTGGCGGGCGCTCGACGACGAGGGCCACGCGAAGCTCGTCGAAGAATATCTGCGCCATGCCGGCTTCGAGCTGATCAACACGCACCATCTCGCGGAATGGGTCGAGGATGCGAGCGACCCGATGATCGCCGTGGTCGGCCGCGCACCCTACGCGCCCCGATAACCTGCAA
Source organism: uncultured Alphaproteobacteria bacterium (assembly GCA_963814865.1). Lineage (GTDB taxonomy): Bacteria > Pseudomonadota > Alphaproteobacteria > ATCC43930 > CGMCC-115725 > AP-15. The sequence continues at coordinate 60,843 of CAWFEN010000015.1, forward strand.
TCGGTTGGGAGATGAACCATGCAATTGGGCACATTGCTGCCGCTGGGCGATATCGGCGGCGAGCCGGCGGTGGTGCGGGAATACGCGCAGACGGCGGAAGCGATCGGCTATGACTTTGTCGAGGCGCCCGACCACGTGCTCGGCGTCAACGCGGCAAGCCGGCCGGGCTGGGACCGCAACACCTCGGAGGATCTGTTCCATGATCCGTTCGTGCTGTTCGGCTTCCTCGCCGGCTGCACCAACCGGCTCGGCTTCTCGACCGGCGTCCTGATCCTGCCGCAGCGCCAGACCGCGCTCGTCGCCAAGCAGGCCGCCGCTCTCGACGTGCTGTGCGGCGGCCGGTTCCGGCTCGGCATCGGGGTCGGCTGGAACGAGGTCGAGTTCACCGGGCTGAACGAGAACTTCCACAATCGCGGCCGCCGCTCCGAGGAGCAGGTGCAGGTCATGCAGGCGCTGTGGGCGGAGCCGCATGTGACGTTCAACGGCAGATGGCACAAGATCGAGGACGCCGGCATCAACCCGCGGCCCGCTTCGGGCAGGGTGCCGGTCTGGTTCGGCGGCCACCACGAGCGCACCTTGCAGCGCATCGCCAAATGCGGCGACGGCTGGATGCCGAACGCCTATCCGCCCGACCAGGGCGCGCTCGATGTCTTCAACCGGCTAAGGAGCCTGACCGAGCAGGCCGGCCGCGATCCCGCCGGCATCGGAATTGAGGTCTGGGTCTCGATGGGGACGGGCGCGGAAGCGGATTGGCGACGGGAGACGGAGTTCTGGAAGGCGTCCGGAGCCTCGCACGTCACCTTGACCACGACCTTCGACCGCCGCCACCACCGCCGCATTCCCGGCCAGAGCTTGGGCGACCACCTGGCGGCGCTGCGCCGCTACCATGCTGCAATCGCCGACCTGCTCTGACCCCGGCCGCGGAAAAAGATCAGAATTGTCGTCATTCCGGGGCCTGAGCGCAGCGAGGGAACCCGGAACCCATGAACACTGCACCGGAAAACAACAGCTTGGCCTGCGTTCATGGGTTCCGGGCCCAGCCCTGCCGGGCCGTCCCGGAATGACGACCGGGTTTTTCCGCACGCTGCTGAACCGCCCGTCGGGCTTGCCCGCTGGCCCTCCCGGTCCGCGCCGGAGCCGGCTGTCACCGCGCGCGGCGCGGCATTCCGTTGTTGCGGGCACTTCTAGCCGGGTGCGCAGTGGCGCTGAAACTTCCCGCTCTTACCGATGGACAGATGGTACAAATTGGGCGGCGGTCGCGAACAATCCGCCGGACATGTCCGCTCTCCTACCTCAACCAGCCGCCGGACGACGAAGGAATCCTTTGCGGGGGTGTGTCGGGGCGCCCGGGTTGCTGCTGTCTGCCGGCCCTTTCACCGAGAATCCGGAAAGTCGAGCGGAACTGGTCCTTGATCGCTTGTTACGTTGTGCTTATGATTTACCGCGATTTCGGCGCGGGTTACGAGCGCGATTGGATATGCTAGAAGGCAGGCTCATGAAACAACATCTGCTGATTGCGCTAGCGAGCGGCCTCCTCATGATGACGGCTTCCTTGCAGGCGCGGGCTCAGGATCACGTCGATTGGCCGACCTACGGCATGGACAGCCTGCGTACCGGGTACAATCCCTACGAAACAATCCTGAGCCCCGAGACGGTGAACAATCTCAGGTCGGTGTGGAAATTCGATCCCGGTGCGTATGAGGTGTCGATTGATCCGAGCGTCGACCCGACCAATGCCAGTGTGCGAGGTCAACCGATCGTCGTGCATGGGGTACTCGTCGGCGAGAAAAAGATGATCTTGTGCTGATTGGGGACAATAACGGTTATTTTTTTGCCCTCGACGCGAATAGCACGGAATCCGAGAGGCGCCGTTGTTTGGCACCGCTATCTAGGCACGCGCCTCGCACCGAATTGTGACGAGATACTTGGCGTCGAGGCCACGGGAACTGTTAACCGAGCATCTAACGGGGGCTCAGGAGCCGTCTACATCGGGCTGAACGGGCAAATGCATGCGGCTCTCGCTAACGGATGGGGCCGAACTCCCTGGTTGGCCAGTGGCAATTCCGCTCCCAGCCACACAGCACACGGACCGCGACATACACGATGGTGCCAATATCGTCGATGGCCAAGCTTTACATCGGAACATCGAGCCATTGCGATCAGGAACCGTATTACGGCCGCGTGGTGAAGATTGACACTCGGCACCGCGAAGGTAACACACGCTATGGTATACGATAACAGGAACATCGACACCGCCAGCCGACCGTCTAGGGGGGCGGCATCTGGGGTTGGGGGGGAGTATCGGTTGACCCGGACGCAAGTGCGGGAGGCGTCTATATTGGCACTGGTAATCACCTTAGGAGCGACCACAGCAGCAAGTCTACGCCGAGGAGATTGTAAATTTAAATAAAGACGCTGTCAACCGTAGCTGGAGTTGCCGCGCCGACTATCCCTCCGGGCGATAATGACTATGGATCGACACCGGTGGTATTCCAGCCGACGGGGTGCTCGACGAAGCTATTGGCGGTATTGAACAAGACCGGGCTGCTAGTGCTCGAAAAGATTGGCGCCGGCGGCAAGCTTACTTTGCTGCAATCGCTCAAGATCGCCTTGAACACTACATCATTTTTGCGGAATGGTCGCATGGGATCCGGTCGACCAATTGCTGCTTGCTGACCACGCCGACTGACGGCCATGCGCCCTATCTGCATGGACTAAACGCTCTGCGGATTGCTCCCGCCTGCGGTAGATCCGTCGCTAAGCTTCGCTTGGACAGACCACAAAATATAAAAATGGCACAGCGTTGCCGACCGGTACTATGTCTTCACCGACGGTTGCCAACGGCTTGGCATGGTTCGGCGTCGGCGTTCTGGACGGTTCATCTCCATCGCGGGTATTGGCGGTAGCGACCGCGAACGGCCCCCGCTATTCCGCCGGTCAGATCATGTGGCAGAGCGCGCCGCTACTGTGCGCCCCGAGGCCTGCGGCCCCGACGGTAGTCGACGGTCGGGTCTTTGTCTCCTGTGATGGCAGCAATGCCCGCGTCTATGCGTTCGCCCTGCCAGGATCTTGAGCGATAGCCCATCAGGTCACCAGCCGACGGTGACCAGGGGCCCCCGATTCGACCTCTCCTGCCGTCACCGCGAAGCGCGGCCCTGCGACGCGGCGGGAGGCCGCTCCGTAAGGCGCGCGTGATCGTGGATATAGGCGTCGGCATGGGCGGCGATCGTGTCGAGCTGGTCGGCGAAATAGTGGTCGGCGCCGGGGATCTTGCGGAAGTCGATCTTGATGTCGCGCTGATGCGACAGCTTGGTGACGAGCTTTTGCACCGAATCGACCGGCACCACCGTATCCTGGTCGCCCTGCAGGATCAGGCCCGATGACGGGCATGGCGCGAGAAAGGTGAAGTCGTAGACGTTGGCAGGCGGCGCCACCGCGATAAAGCTCTCGATCTCGGGCCGCCGCATCAGCAGCTGCATTCCGATCCACGCGCCGAACGAAAAGCCGGCGATCCAGCAGGTCGCGGCATTCGGGTTGTAGGTCTGCAGCCAATCGAGCGCCGAGGCGGCGTCGGACAGCTCGCCCTCACCCCGGTCGAAGCTGCCCTGGCTGCGCCCGACGCCGCGAAAATTGAACCGCAGGGTCGAAAAGCCGTGGCGCACGAAACATTGGTACAAGGTGTAGACCACCTTGTTGTTCATCGTGCCGCCGTGCTGCGGATGCGGGTGCAGAACGACCGCCATCGGCGCGGCCGGCGTGCGGGCGTGGTGGTAGCGTGCCTCGATCCGGCCCTCCGGCCCGTTGATGATTACGTCAGGCATGATCGATCCCGCTGATATCCCAGCTTGCAGGTAGGAAACCGACAGGTCTGGGGTGGTGCGCGTGTCCGGAATTCTTGATCATTTTGCTCGGACAATTATATGCTCGTTTCAACGCATCCCGGTCGCGGCGCAAGCCGGAGCGGCGGCGGGATGAAGCTAATATAGTGATGTCGATGCACTTGAAAAACCTGCGCGACGAAATAGACGCAACCCTCGCCCGCGATCCCGCGGCCCGGTCGCGGCTGGAGGTCGCGCTGTGCTACCCCGGCTTTCATGCGCTGCTGTTCCACCGCCTCGGGCATTGGCTGTGGCGGCGCGGCTGGCTCCTCGCCGGACGCATCGTATCGCAGTGGGGGCGGATGCTGACCGGCATCGAGATCCATCCGGGCGCGCGCATCGGCAAGCGTCTGTTCATCGATCACGGCATGGGCGTCGTGATCGGCGAGACCGCCGAGATCGGCGACGACTGCACGCTGTATCAGGGCGTGACATTGGGCGGGACCTCGCTGGAGAGGGGCAGGAAACGCCACCCGACGCTCGGCAACGGCGTCATCGTCGGCTCGCACGCGCAGATCCTCGGGCCGTTCCGCGTCGGCGACGGCGCGCGGATCGGCGCCCACGCGCTGGTGCAGGCCGAAGTGCCGGACGGTGCGCGGATGGTCGGCATCCGGGCGCGTCCGCTCGGCGCGCGCGCCTCACAACCGCTGCCCGAGCCGGTGTTTCAGCCCTACGGCCTGTGCGAGAACATTCCCGATCCGATCGCCCGCGCGCTGACCGGCCTGCTCGACGAGGTGACGAGCCTGCGGGCGCGCCTGGGCGAACTCGAAAAGGGCGGCTCGGTGCCTGTCGGCACCCATGCCGATATGGCCGAACCGGCGGAATTCCCGCGCGGCAACGGCGCCGGCGAGAAAGAGCGCGTTTCCTGAGGACCCGGTCATGCGGTTGAGCACCAAGGGGCGTTATGCGGTCATGGCGATGGTCGATCTCGCCTGCCACAGCGGCGGCGACCCGGTGTCGCTCGCCGAAATCGCCGAGCGGCAGGAGATTTCGCTGTCCTATCTCGAACAGCTCTTTGCCATGCTGCGCAAGGGTGAGCTGGTCAGGAGCGTGCGCGGTCCGGGCGGCGGCTATCTGCTCGCGCACGACCGCGCCGAGACCCGCATCGCCGACATCATTCTCGCGGTCGACGAGCCGATCCGCGCGACGCGCTGCACTCCGGGAGCGCCGATCGGCTGCCGCGGCAATCGCACCCGCTGCCTGACCCACGATCTGTGGGAGGAGCTCGGCAACCAGATCCATCTCTATCTGAGCTCGGTCTCGCTCGCCGATGTCTGCGAACGACGCGTGCTCGGGACCAGCGGCCGCGTCCACCGCGAAGCCCTCGCCGCCGCGGCAGCGGGAACCCGATGAGCGGCGGCGCCTCGGCTCGGACCGAGACCTATCTCGACTGGAACGCGACGGCGCCGCTGCGGCCCGAGGCCGTGGCGGCAATGTCGGCGGCACTGGCCTGCGGCGGCAATCCCTCTTCGGTCCACCGCCGCGGCCGGGCGGCGCGGCGGATCGTCGAGCAGGCGCGCACCGCGGTGGCGGGGCTGGTCGGCGCCCCATCCGAGGGTGTCGTCTTCGTCAGCGGCGGCACCGAGGCGAACCATCTCGCCCTGCTCGGCTCGGGGCGCGAGCGCGTCCTCGTCTCGGCGGTCGAGCATGATTCGGTTCTGCGCGCCCTCCCTAAAGCCGAGCGGATCCCGGTCGACCACGACGGCGTCATCGTGCCCGCTGCGCTCGACGAGCTTCTCGCCGCCGATCCGCGGCCGGCCCTCGTTTCGGTGATGCTCGCCAACAACGAAACCGGGGTGGTGCAGCCGGTGGCGGCGGTGGCGGCGATCGCCCGGGCGCATGGCGCCCTCTTTCATTGCGACGCGGTGCAGGCGGCCGGCAAGATCCCGCTCGACGCGGCGGCGATCGGCGCCGATCTTCTCACCTTGTCGGCGCACAAGCTCGGCGGCCCGCCCGGAGCCGGCGCGCTCGTCGTGACCGGCGATCTCGATCTGGCGCCGCTGCTGCGCGGCGGCGGTCAGGAGCGCGGGCGCCGCGCCGGCACCGAAAACCTGCCGGGGATCGCGGGCTTTGCCGCCGCCGCCCTTGCCGCGAAGGAGGAGATCGCGGTTTATGAGCGGGTCCGCATGCTCCGCGACGGGCTCGAAGCCGGCATCGCCGCAGTCGCGCCCGAGGCGGTCATACTCGGCGCCGGCGCGGCGCGGCTGCCCAACACCGCGGCGATCGCGATGCCCGGAACCGCCGCCGAGACCCAGATCATCGCGCTCGACCTCGACGGCGTCATGGTCAGCGCCGGTGCGGCCTGCTCGTCGGGCAAGGTGGGGCCGAGCCATGTGCTGGCGGCGATGGGGGTGGCGCCCGATCTCGCTGCCGCGACCATCCGGGTCAGCCTCGGATGGGGCTCGACCGAGGCCGATGTCGCGCATTTCCTGCGCGCCTGGGCCGCGCTCTACCGGCGTCGCCGCGGCATTGTCGCGAGGGCGCGCGCAGCATGAGTGCGATGATCGCCGAGCCGCCTGCCGAGACCCGCGCGAACGCGATGCCGATCTACCTCGACAACCAGTCCTCGACCCGGCTCGATCCGCGCGTGCTCGAGGCGATGCTGCCCTATTTCACCGAGCAGTACGGCAACCCGCACAGCACCAGCCACGCCTATGGCCGCATCGCCGCGGCGGCGATCGAGCGGGCGCGCGGCGAGGTCGCGGCGCTGATCCATGCCGATCCGCGCGAGATGGTGTTCACCTCGGGCGCCACCGAAGCGAACAACCTGGCGATCAAGGGAGCGGCGCATTTTGCCCGCGCCCATCCGCAGGCCGGACCGCCGCGCGACCATATCGTGACATTGGCGACCGAGCACAAATGCGTGCTCGAAAGCTGCGCCGCGCTCGAGCGCGACGGCTTCAGGGTGACCTACCTCGCGGTCGAGCCCGGCGGCCTCGTCGCGCTCGACAGGCTGAATGCGGCGCTGTCCGAGCGCACGCTCCTGGTCTCGGTCATGGCCGCGCATAACGAGATCGGCGTCATTCAGCCATTGGCCGAGATCGGCGCGCTGTGCCGGACGAGAGGCGTCCTCTTCCACAGCGACGCGGCGCAGGCCGCCGGCAAGGTCGCGCTCGATGTCGAGGCGATGCGGATCGACCTGATGTCGATTTCCGGCCACAAGATCTACGGGCCGAAAGGGGTCGGCGCGCTCTATGTCAGGCGGCGGCCGCGGGTGCGCCTCTTACCGCTGATCGATGGCGGCGGCCAGGAGCGCGGCCTGCGCTCGGGTACCTTGCCGACGCCGCTCTGCGTCGGGCTCGGCCGGGCGGCGGCGCTCGCCGCCGCCGCAATGCCGGAGGAAGCGATCCGGCTGCGCCGGCTCCGGGACCGGCTGCACCAGGGTCTGGCGCGGCGCGTCCCGGGGCTCGTCCTCAACGGCGACGCCGAACGCCGGCTTCCGGGCAGCCTCAACCTGACCTTCCCGGGGATCTCCGCGCCGACGCTGATCGAGGCCTGTCCGTCGATCGCGATCTCGACCGGATCGGCCTGCACCTCGGCCGCGATCGAGCCCTCCTACGTGCTGCGCGCCTTAGGCCTTCCGGATGCGCTGGCCAATGCCGCGATCCGCATCGGTCTCGGGCGGTTCAACACGGCGGCGGAGGTCGATTTCGCCGTCGACGCGCTCGCAGCGGCGGCAATCCGGCTGGTGGCACAGGACGGCATACCCACATAGGAAGCGTCTCATTGGAGATCGGATGATGGCGAGAAAACAGGCCTTGTCGGTGACCGACGCCGCGGCGGAGCGGATCCGCGCGCTGCTCGCCAAGCGCGGCAAGCCGTCGGTAGGGGTGCGGGTCGGCGTGCGCTCGCGCGGCTGCTCGGGGCTCAGCTACACGCTCGAATACGCCGACGAGAAGGGCAGGTTCGACGAAATCGTCGAGGACAAGGGCGTCACGGTCCTGGTCGATCCGAAGGCGGTCATGTTCATCCTCGGCACCGAGATGGATTACGTCGAGGAAAAGCTGGAAACCGGCTTCACCTTTCGCAACCCGAACGAAAAAGGCCGCTGCGGCTGCGGCGAGTCGTTCCACGTCTGACAAGCGGGGCGGTTGCGCGTGAAGCTGTTCCAGATCGAGGAGCCCGACGGCTCGCCGGCCGATCCGGAGGCGTCGGGAGCCGCGATCGGCATCGACGCCAGCGGTGCGACCGCCGAGGTGGCGATTTCGGTCGGCGGCAACGCAGTCATCCTCGGCGATCGCGAGGGGTTCGAGCAGAAGCTGCGCGTGCCCGGCCCGGCTACGGCGGCGGCAGCCCAGGAATGGGGCGAGTTGTTCGAGGGCGCGCGGCTGCGGGCCGAGCGTGCGCTCGCCCGCCCGGTCACGCATGTAGTCATTGTCCTCGCAGCGGCACGAGATGCCGCTGCCGCCGACCCTGTGCGCGAAGCAGCGGAACGGGCGGGGCTCGCGGTTCTGCATCTCGCCGGCGTCGCCGAACTGCCTGCGGCAGACAGCCCGGCGCTCGCCGCCGCGATCCTCGCCGAAGATTTGGCGCCGCGGCCCGAGACGGGTTCTGCACCGCTCGCGGACTTCACCTGATGCCGAAGATGGTCTTTATCGAGCGCGACGGCACCCGGCGCGAGGTCGATGCTCCGCTCGGGCTCTCGGTGCTCGAAATCGCCCATCGCCACGACATCGACATCGAGGGCGCCTGCGAAGGCTCGCTCGCCTGCTCGACCTGCCACGTCATCGTCGATGCCGACTGGTACGATTTGCTCAAGGAGGCCAGCGAGGACGAGGAGGACATGCTCGATCTCGCCTTCAACCTGACCCGGACCTCGCGGCTCGGCTGCCAGATCATCATCACCGAGGAGTTGGACGGGCTGACCGTGCGGCTGCCCGCGGCGACCCGCAACCTGCTGCTCGGCTGAGCCGGCACCGGCGCACATGGCGGGCGAACCGACATTGTTCTCGCGCCTTGTCGCTGCTTCGGCCGCGGCGTGGCATGCCTATGCGCGGCACGATTTCGTATTGCGCCTCGCCACGGGCGACCTTCCGCAGGCGTGCTTCCGGCGCTATCTCGTCCAGGATTATCTGTTCCTGCTCCATTTCGCCCGCGCCTGGGGCCTGGCGATCTACAAATCCGATTCGCTCGCCGAGATGCGCCGCGCCCAGCGCCTCGTCGCCGCGACGCTCGATGTCGAGATCGGGCTCCACATCGACTATTGCCGCGGCTGGGGCCTGTCGGAATCAGCGATGATGGCCGAGCCGGAAGCATCGGCAACGATCGCCTATACCCGTTTCGTGCTCGACCGCGGGCTCGCCGGCGACCGGCTCGACCTCGAAACGGCGCTCGCCCCGTGCATCGTCGGCTATGCCGTGATCGCGGCGGAGCGTATGGCCGATCCGGGCACGCGGCGCGACGGCAACCCCTATCGCGAATGGCTCGACATGTATGCCGGGGCCGAGTATCAGGCCCTGGCGCGCGAGGCCGAAGCCGCCCTCGACGAAGAATTCGCCCGGCGTGGCGGCGAAGGGCGCATCCCGTCCCTCGCCGCCAATTTCGCCATCGCCGCCCGGCTCGAAGCCGGTTTCTGGCAGATGGGCCTCGACGCCGAGCCATGATCCCGCTCGAACTCGATCTTCCCGGCAACCCGGCGGATCACCGGGTTGTCGTCGCGATGTCGGGCGGGGTCGATTCGTCGGTGACGGCGGCGCTCTTGGTCGAACGCGGCTTCGAGGTCGTCGGCATTACCCTGCAGCTCTACAACCATGGCGCCGCGGTCGGGCGCAAGGGCGCCTGCTGCGCCGGGCAGGACATCCACGACGCGGCTCGAACCGCCGAGCGGCTCGGCATCGCCCATTACGTCCTCGATTATGAGAGCCGCTTCCGCCAAGCGGTGATCGAGGATTTCGCCGAATCCTACCGCCGCGGCGAGACGCCGGTCCCGTGCATCCGCTGCAACGAGCGCATCAAGTTTCGCGATTTGCTCGGCACTGCCCGCGATCTCGGCGCCTCGGCGCTGGCGACCGGGCATTATGTGCGGCGCATCGCCGGGCCGGACGGGCCCGAGCTGCACCGGGCCTGCGACGCCGCGCGCGACCAGAGCTATTTCCTGTTTGCGACGAAGCGCGCCGAGCTCGATTTCCTGCGCTTTCCGCTGGGCGGGCTCGCCAAGGACGAGACGCGCGCGCTGGCTCGGCGTTTCGGCCTCGCCGTCGCCGACAAGCCGGACAGCCAGGACATCTGCTTTGTCCCCCAGGGCTCCTATGCTCGGCTGGTGGAGCGGCTGCGGCCCGAAGCCGGGGAGCCCGGCGACATCGTCGACGGCGCCGGCCACGTGCTCGGCCGCCATCACGGCATCGCCCATTTCACCGTCGGTCAGCGCAAGGGCCTCGGCATCGCCGCGGCGGAGCCGCTCTATGTGCTGCGGCTCGAAGCCGAGCATCGCCGCGTCGTCGTCGGCCGGCGGGCGGCACTCGCCGAGACCCGGCTCACCCTTGGCGAGCTGAACTGGCTGGCGCCCGACCCGCCGCCCCCCGACGGCATCGCGCTGTCGGCAAAGCTGCGCTCGGCGCAGGCGCCGGCGCCGGCGACGCTTTACCCCGACCCGGAAAAGGGAACCGCCGACCTCGTCCTCGCCGCGCCGGCGGGCGCGGTCGCGCCGGGCCAGGCCGCCGTTCTCTATGACGGCGACCGCGTGCTCGGCGGCGGCTGGATCAGGCGGCGGGCAGCCGCCGCGGCTTGACCCCGATCCGCCCATCTCCTATATGCGGGGCCGCGCGGCGGGATAGCTCAGCTGGTTAGAGCAGGGGAATCATAATCCCAAGGTCGGGGGTTCAAATCCCTCTCCCGCTACCACGCTCCCCGCATCAGCGACGGCACAGGGCGCATTCCGGGCCTTCGCGATCGAGCCGGGGACGATCGCCCTCGATGATGATCCGCCATAGGACGCGGTTCTCGCTGTGGTCGTAGTCGTCGTGGGCGCGGTGCATCGTGGCGCGGTCGTCGATGACCAGCACGTCGCCCTTGCGCCAGTTGTGGTGATAGACGATTTCCGGCCGGATCATCCGCTCCACGAGGTCGGCGAGATAGGCTTGGCTGGCCGACGGCGTCATGCCTTCGATGCACAGTGTCTTGGTCGGATGGAAATAGACCGCGCGTTCGCCGTTCACCGGATGCGTGCGCACCATTGGATGGACGACCGGCGCGCCGTATTTGGCTAGATCCTCGGCCCGCGTGTCGGTGCGCTCGACATCGAGGCTGTTGACCGTGCGCAGGGTTTCGAGATGGGCGCGTTCGGCCTCTGCCAGTCCCCAATAGGCGGCGCGCATATCGGCGACGCTGGTACCGCCGCCGGCCGAGGGGATGTCGACGCCGTAGAGCAACGTCGCCGCCGGCGGGCATTCGCGGTTGGTGTGGTCGGTGTGCCAGGTCTCGGCCGCGCGCTGGCCGTTCCGGTGCCGGACGAGCCCGATATCGGGAAACTCCGGCATGTGGTGCTGCGAATAATGCTGACGGACCGGCGGCCCGAACGCCGCGGCGGCGGTCAGGTATTGGGCCGGCGTCAGCGACTGGTCGGGAAACACCAGCACCAGATGCTCGGCCAGCAGCCGCGACAGGTTTTCGCCGGTCTCCGCTTCGATCGACGCGCTCAGATCGACGCCGATGACGGCAAGCCCGAGGGATTCGTGCAGCGGCATCAGCGTGTAAATCGACATGGCGTCCGACCCTTCCGGCCAGAGGGAACCGCGATGCCGCGATCTTAACTAGAAACCGGCCTCGCGCTCCATTGTTTCGAGCACCGCCGCCGCGATCACGGCCGCCCGATCGTCGTCACCGCGAACGCGCTGGTGCAGCTCGACGACCTGGCGCTGCAATTCGTAGGCCTCGGCCCGATCTCCCTCCTGCCACAGGATCGCGGCGAGGTTGCCCATTGCCGCCAGGGTGTCGGCATGCTGCTCGCCGTAATCGCGGACCAGCGCCGAAATTACCGATTGCAATAGCTCGCGAGCGCTGGCGAGGTCGCCCTGGGCGGCGACCGTCCCGGCGAGATTGTTGATCGCCCGCAAGGTGTCGCGGCCGGTGTCGCCATCGCGCGCGCGCATCCTGTCGACGACCTGTTCTTGCAGCCGCCGCGCCTCGGCAAGCTCCCCCTGCGCGGCCATCGTCACTGCCAGCTTGCCGATCGCCTTCAACGTGTCGGCATGGCCTTCGCCGAGCAGCCGCCGGCGGCCGGCCACGACCTGCTCTTCGAGCTTGCGCGCGGCGATCAGCCGGCCCTCGGTCCATAGCGCCTCGGCCAGGTCGAGCATCGCCGTCAATGTCTGCGGGTGCTCGTCGCCGAATTCGCGGCGGCGCTCGGCGAGCAGGCGTTCCTGCCGCTCGGTCGCGATCCGCGGCGAATCCGCCCCGCTCATCCCGCCTCTCGCTCCGCCCCTAGTCGAAATCTCTCGCCAGCGCGGCCCGCACCGGCTCCGCCAGCGTCGTCATATGGGCATAGTTCGGATGGTCGAAGCCAACGACGATCGGCATACCCACTGTCTTGAAGCGGGTGATCGCTTCGGGCTCGAACGCGAATTCGATGAATTGAACCGCGGACGCCTTGCCTTCCGGGCTGGTGTTCTCGCGCGTCGGATCGGGGCTGCCGCGCACCCGGATTCCGCCGACATCGATAAAGGCGCGGTTTTCGATCCCGCCGAGATGCGCCAGCACCGCGGCGCGGCGCACCGGGTCGTCGATCTCGAACATAACGGTGGCAATCAGCTCTGTCCCTTGCGGAATCAAAGGATTATAGGCATCAAGTTCATCCTTTAGCTGCGCTTCGCCACCCTTTTCGATGTAAAGCATTTCCTGAACCTGCTGCCGCATCGTCTCGAAATTCTCGAAATGGACCGTCGCGAACGGGCCGATTTCGAGCCGGCGCTGCCGCTTCAGCTCGCAGATCTGTCGGCGCCGCTCGCGCCGGAGCGGAATGTAGTCGGAGACCGGCAGAATGTCGTCACGCGTCAACCGGTGCCGGGGCTGCAAAGACATCTCGCTCATCGGTTCCTCATATCGTCGTCGGACCACGCTCCAGGGATGCCGTAGGCGCGGGCGACCAGTTCGATCGGGTGCAGCTGGCGCGGCAGCGGCGTCTCGGCTCCCGCTTCGATCTGCATGCCCTGGACGATGTGCATGCCGGCGAGCGGACATTCCGAGGAGACGAACCGCGCCGCGTTCTTCAATGCCTGGCGCGCGACCGGCTTGCCGATTTTGACCGCAGTCGTGAAGTTCTCTCTGAGCACGCCCCACGACCCGCCATGGCCCGAGCACCGCTCGATCACGGAAACTTTGGTGTCGGGCAGCAAGCGCAGCATCTCGGCCGCCTTTTGCCCCATATTCTGCGCGCGGGCATGGCAGGCGATCTGCACCGTGACGCCGCCTTCGATCGGCGACAGGCCGGCGGCGAGCCCTTCCTTGCGGGCGATGCCGACGATGTATTCGCTGACGTCGAAGGTCGCGGCCGCAAGCTTTTCGACCGCCGCATCTTCGGGCAGGATCAGCGGCCATTCGAATTTGAGCATCAGCGCGCAGGACGGGACCAGCGCGATCACGTCATAGCCCTTGTCGATCCAGGGCCCGAGCGTCGCCGCGACCTTCGTGGCCGAGGCGGCAACGGCGGCGAGGTCGCCCTGCTCGAACTGCGGCATGCCGCAGCAGCGCGGATAGATCACCTCGGTCTCGACCCCGTTGTGGGCGAGGACGGCGCGGGCGGCTTCGCCGATGCTCGGATTGTTGTAGTTGACGAAGCAGGTGGCATAGAGCACCGCCTTGCGCCCGGCGGCCGGTGCGGCACGGTCGATCGGCGGCGCCGCCCGCTTCGAGCGCATCGCAAAAGTACGCCCGTGAAAGGCCGGCAACGCGGCCCGGCGATCGATCCCCAGCGCCTTCTCCATCAGCGGCCGCGTCAGCTTGTTGCGGCAATCGCTCGCCCAGTTGGCGAGCGGCGCCGCGACACCAGCCAGACGACCGTTGCGGTCGGTCTTGACCAGCTCGCGATGCTGTCGGGCGACCTGCCCTTCCGCTAGCTCGACGGCCCGGTAGCGCAGCATCAGATGCGGGAAATCGACATTGAATTCATGCGGCGGCACATAGGGGCATTTCGTCATAAAGCACATGTCGCAGAGCGTGCAGGCATCGGCCACTTCGCGATAATCGGCCGGCGTCACTGCATCGAGCTCACCGGTCGCCGAATTGTCGATCAGGTCGAACAGCCGCGGGAACGAATCGCACAAATTGAAGCAGCGCCGGCAGGTGTGGCAGATGTCGAAGACGCGGCGCATCTCGGCTTCGGTCTCCGCCCGATCGGCGAAATCCGGGTCGTCCCAGCCGATCGCGTGCCGGGTCGGAGCTTCGAGGCTGCCTTCTCTCATGACGGTTCCGTACGGCTCCGATCGGTCGAAACGAGAGACAAGAAGGGGGCGCGGAAGCTCCCGCTCCGGCACCCCCTCCCTCCGCCCGCTGGCGGCAAGCGCAAATTCAGCCGAGCGCGTCGAGCGCTTTCTGAAAGCGGCCGGCATGGGATTTTTCGGCTTTGGCGAGGGTCTCGAACCACTCGGCGATCTCGTCGAACCCTTCCTCGCGGGCGGTGCGGGCCATCCCCGGATACATGTCGGTGTATTCATGGGTCTCACCTGCAATCGCCGCGGCAAGATTATCCGGTGTCGGGCCGATCGGCTTGCCGGTGGCCGGATCGCCGACCTCTTCGAGGTATTCGAGATGGCCGTAGGCGTGGCCGGTCTCGCCTTCGGCGGTCGAGCGGAACACCGCCGACACGTCGTTGTAGCCTTCGATATCCGCCTTTTGGGCGAAATAGAGGTAGCGACGATTGGCCTGGCTTTCGCCGGCAAAGGCCGCCTTCAGGTTTTCTTCGGTCCGGGAATTCTTCAACATCGCCATGGTGGCTCCATCCTGTTCGGCGCGCGAGGCCGCCGAAACGCCGCCCCGCCTATGCGTATGGCATATGGATCGGGGGCCCGCCGAGTCAATAGATTAGAAAGATTTTAATCTGGGGACGATCCACGACGCGGCGTGATCGCGGGGGGGGGGCACAATGAGCCGTGTGCTTCCCTTTTTGCCAGCTCGAATTGTTTGCCGTCAGCCGCCGGCAAAGCCCCGCGGCGTGGCCGGCTGCATCCCCTAACGGGATTTCAAGGGAGAAGGCGACGCAACGCAAACCGGCTCACGCCAAGGCAACGGCATGCCTGCCCGCGGCGACCAAATCACTTCCAAGCAGTCAGGCGATGCCCGGACGAACGCGAACAATGATATCGACGCGTCGGATCTCGGTGCCTGACGGCGGCAACGGCAGCCCGCTGACCGACAGATGGTGCGCCGGAATGTCCTGCAGCTCGCCGGTTGCTTCACAGAAGAAATGGTGATGATCGGCCGTGTTGGTGTCGAAATACGAACGGCCAGGCTCGACGACGGTCTCGCGCAACAGCCCGACCTCGGTAAATTGATGAAGCGTGTTGTAAATGGTCGCCAGAGATACCGGGATTCCCGCGGCCACCGCCTCCCCATGCAGCTGTTCGGCCGTAACATGCCGGTCCCCGCTTTCGAGCAGAAGCCGTGCAAGCGCGAGCCGCTGGCGCGTCGGCCGAAGGCCAACCGCGCGCAGGCGCGCCAGGGCGGCGGATGGAGGGGACACCTCATTCATGACAATAATATAGACGGGTTTGCCACAAGATCAAACGCGTATCCCGTCTGATCGTATCTGCGGCAGAAAATTGCGTCCTCAGACGGCGCGGCCCCCCTGCCCTGCTCCCCTGTCGCAAAACAGGGGAGCAGAACGAGTGGAGGCTTCTCCTGACGCACGGCGTGTCTGCGTCAGAAGCCGGGCAGATTCCTACAGGTTCGCCTGGAAATCGCTGTAATCGCGAACCTTCTTGTAGATCTGCAGGCGATTTCGCTGGCTCTCGGCGACGATGATGCTGTCGGTTGCCGGATCGAATTCGACTGCCGTCGGGAAGCAGAAACGCCATTGCGGCTCGAGGCTCTTTACCCGGCGCCGCGCTTTCATCATGTCGGGGTTGGCATCGACAGTCTGCTGACCCCACTTGGACAACACCTGTGCGTCGCCGATCAGATTGGCAACCGGCTTTCCCTCGGAATCGAAAACGCAGACCCGATGGTTGCCCCAATCGGTGACATAGATATCGCCATCGGTATCCACGGCGACATCGGTCGGGTGATTGAGCAGACCCGGCTTAGGATAATGCGCCGTCTCGGAGGATGACGAGACGTACGGTCCCAGCATGGTTACGGCATAGGCGCCTTCCGGTGTTTCAACCTTGCCGTACTCGCCGAACTTCATCAGAAACTTACCCTCCGGGGACAGTTTCTGAACGCGATGATTCTTCCAGTCCGCAACATAAATGTTGCCGTCCTTGTCGAGGGTAATCCCCCAAGGCTGGTTGAACTCGCCGTCGCCGCTGCCGGCTCTGCCGCATTTGCCGACGAACTTGCCGTCCGGGGTAAAAACCTGCAGGCGGTTATTGCCGCTGTCGACGACGACGATATTACCGCTTTTCTCGACTGCCAGGCCCGCAGGGCGCAGCAATTCGCCGTCGCCGCTGCCCGTCTTTCCCCATTTCCTCAGGAACTGACCGCTGCTGTCGAACACGGAGATCGTGTTCTTCCATTCGTCGGAGACGTAGACATGGTCATTGTCGTCGGTGGCAACGCCGAATGGCCAAACCGCATTGCCGTCGCCATCGCCGTATTCGCAAAAATCGGCGAGAAATTCCTCTTCGCCGGGACCGCCAAGCTGCACCTTGTTGACGTGCATCCCGAAATTATTCTCGTTCCCTCGATTTGCGGTGTAAATAACCCCGTTCTTGCCGAGGCACATCGTTTGAACATAATTGAAACCCGGACCGCGGGCGGCGTTGCGCCCGACAGCATGGCTCCAATCATAAACCCGTCCTTCGGAGACCGTTGTGAGCGGCATGGCGCTCCTCCTCTCTCGTCGACGTGTAGCGTTGACTCGCTTCCGCGCTGCAAGGAGCCCTCCTTCCCGGGGATCGCGCCCCGGGAAGGAGGGCTGGCAGCAGGCTGCTCGCCTTCAGTTCAGGAACGCAGGCTGTTCAAAGGTACCGTTGACGATCGGCGCCGGATTGACCTTCAGCCATTTGTCCAGGATCGTCGAGTAGACGCTGCGGAAGTCCATGTTCGGGTTCAGGTCACCCTGGACCAGATGCTCGGGCTTGAGCGACGGCATCTCGCCATAATGGCCGCCCTTGACCTTGTCGCCGAGCACAAAGGCGACACCGCCGGCGCCGTGATCGGTCCCCGAACCGTTGTCGCGGACGCGACGGCCGAACTCCGAGAACATCAGCAAGATCACGTTATCGGCGTGTTCGTGTTCGCGCAGGTCCTTCATGAAGGCGTCGACGCCTTCGGTTACCGCGGTCCACAAATTGCCGTGGCCGGGGTTCTGGCCGGCATGCGTATCGAAAGTGCTGTGGTCGCAGTAGAAGATACGGCTGCCCAGATCGGCCAGATGCGTCTGAGCGATGCCCTTGAGCTTGCGGGCGATCGGCGTGTTCGGATACTGCACCGTTGAAGAATACTTCTGCGGCGCCACCTTCAGAATATCCTCGCCCTTCAGCGAATCGATGCCGGTATCGGCCATGTAGTCCATGACGGCGCCGACGCCGATCGCCGGTTTGTACATCGCTGCAAACCGTTCGAGAATCTGCTTGCGCTGCTCGCCCTGAATGGTCGGCAGGAAGCCGTACTTTTCCAGCGCCCCGCCGACGCACGCCACCGGCACGCCCGGCACCGCCAAGGCCCGTGGCAGGCTCGGCCCGAAGCTGACGGTGGTGACGACGTTCTCCTTCTTGGGGTCGAACTCGCGGGCCACCCGGCCGAGCCAGCCTTCGGTTCCGACCTTGACCGGTTCGCAGGTGTGCCAGATGTCCATGGCCCGGAAGTGGGACCGCGGCGATTCCTTCCAACCGACGCCGTGCAGGATGGCGAGCCTGCCGTCATCCCAGAACTGCTTCAGCGGCGCCATGTAATGCGGGATGCCGTATTGCCCGTCGAGATGCATGATCTGGTTATCGGGGATCCCGACCGCCTTCCGATTGTCGCGGTACAGCGGGTTGTTGTAGGGGATCACCGTATTCAGATAGTCGTTTCCGCCCGTCAGTTGCAGCACAACAATGACGGGATCCTTCTGTGTTGCTGCCTGTGCTTCTGGCATTGTGACTTCCTCCTCGTCTGATCGGTTCAGTCGTTACGCGAATTGATACTCTCTTGTCGCCGCAATCAGCTGCAGCATTTCGGCCGCACGCTGGTCCGCTATCTGGGCATTGGAATCACTGTCCCAGGAGACCTGGCCCCACTCCTTGGCCTGGGCGGTGAGCTCGTGCTTGGTGTCCGAGCCGACCTGCACCGGGCCCAGCAGGTCCAGGCACCCGTCGACGAGCTGCTCGGGGCCCAACGCGCCGTGCACCTTCAGCCGGTTGATTATGGCGCGAACGCCCGGCAGCGACGTGTCGCCGACCTTTTCCGCGACAAAGTTGACCCGGGCCATCAGGGAGCCGCTGTTGATCCACTCCTTGCCGGTGTGCCAGCCCTCGACCGAGGGCGGATTGAGCATGTCCTGGCCCATATAGGTGGGCTGCATCGACAGCTCGCCATATCCGGGCCTCGGAAGCTCATGGCCGCCGACCAGCCGGAGCGTGCCGACCACCACTTCGGCCGGGGATTTCATGTGCTGATAGCGGGCGTTCTTGAAGAAATCCGAATTGAACAGCACCCGCAAGACGGCGCGTATGTCAAACTTCGAGTCGCGGAACGCTCCCACCAGGGTATCGATCGCCTTCTGGTCGCGCGGTGGCTCGATCGGCCAAGCGGGCACCTGCGGCTCATCGGCGACGAAGAAGTTGTACAAGTGCCGGCAGATGAATCGCCCGCAGGCCGGCTGTTGCACCACGATGTCGATGATGTGTTCGCCGTTGAAGCGACCCCGATGGCCGAGGAACTCCTTTTCGCCGTCATCGTGATCTTCGGGACGATATTGGAATTTCCAGGGGAACCGGCCATAGGGTGCCCGTGGGATCTTGGTCTCGAAGGTCCAGCCGGTGAAAGCCCGTGAGCACTCACGAACATCCTTCTCGGTATAGTTGCCGGCGCCGAGGCTGAACAGTTCGAGCAGCTCGCGGCCCCAGTTCTCGTTGACCGCCGTCCCGTGATTCTGCTGATTGTCGAGCCAGAAAATCATCGTCGGGTTTCTGGCGATGGTGAGCAGCAAGTCGCGGTAATTGCCCATGCCGCGCTCGCGGAACAGATTGATCTGCTCCAGCAACTGGTCGTAATTGTCCACCTTCGAATTGCCGGTGGCAAAGACATGATGCCAGAACAGCGCCATCTTCTCTTCGAGCGGCCGCTGGGTGTTCACCAGATAATACATCCAATTGACGTTGCCCATCGGCGGCTGGCCGCCGGGCAGCAACGACGCCGGCTGGTAGCGCAGCAGCGTGTAGGCGTCGACCGGCGGCTGCGTCTCAGGATTCAGCAGCTCCTCGACCGTCGCTTCGTAGCCCTTGGCAGCGCGCGCTTCGATCTCGTCGCGGCCTGCTCCGAAACCGGCGCGTCGCATCAGGTGCGCCATCAGGGCGATGTCGTCTTGGTATGCCATCTTGGGCCTCCTCCTGGTGGTAGTTGTCCGTCGCAATGGGAAGGTTCGGTGTCGTACCTCGAGCCTGTGGGTGATACGGCTCTTCCGTAAAAACCGGGACGGCGGCGACCCGCCAGCGTCAAAAGCAGCGGGACGTGGGCACGCCCTTCATTGGAACGATTTTATGCTAGCTGAGGGGACTGTCAAGCGGCCCCCGCAAGAAGCGCGAATATTCTTGTCCGCGGAGTGCGGCGCGACTGCGCAGCATCGAGCGCCGTCCGTTCAGCGAGCCTCCGGGCAGACGCGAACGATGATGTCGACGCCGAGGATCTCGGTACCCGCGGGAGGCAGCGGCAGCCCGCTGACGGTCAGCTGATGCGCCGGGATGTCCTGCAGCCTGCCGGTCGCCTCGCAGAAGAAGTGATGGTGGTCGGCCGTGTTGGTGTCGAAATAGGAGCGGCCGGGTTCGACGACGACCTCGCGCAGCAGCCCCGCCTCGGTGAACTGGTGGAGGGTGTTGTACACCGTCGCGAGCGATACCTGAACGGCCGAAGCCGCAGCCTCGGCGTGCAGCTGCTCGGCGGTGACGTGGCGATCCTCGTTAGCCAGCAGGAGGCGCGCCAGAGAAATCCGCTGGCGCGTCGGCCGCAGGCCCACCGCGCGCAGACGCGCGACCGGGTCGAATGAGATGCGCGCCATGGTCATGTGACACATATAAGATGTTGCGGCGGAAAAATAAACAACCTTGATGCGATAGCCTGCGCGTCAATCGCCGGTCTGCAGGCGTTCGACCAGCCCGTGCACGGTCGGCACATAGCCGTTCGCGTAGAACGGGTCGGAGGCGAAGCGGTAGGCGTTGTGCCCGGCGAACATCAGCTGGCTCTGGACATCGTCCGAATGCCGGATCGCCTGCAGCGTCTTTTGGATGCAGAAGCTGCGGGGATCGGCCTTTTTGCCGGTCGAGCCGGTTTCATTCTGGGCCCAATTGGAGAATTGGCAGGCGCTGAGGCAGCCCATGCAATTGATCTGGTCGGTGCGCAGCTCGAGCGCCTTTCGCGGGGTGACGAAGATCAATGTCGAATCGGGGGTGCGCAAGGCTTCGGTAAAGCCGGCCGCGACCCAGCCCTCGGCCGCCTGCCTGTCCTGCGCCGTCAGATAGACGATCCGGCGGCGGGCGCCGACCCGAAAGGCCGCCACATGCTCGCCGACCGGCTCGACGGAATAGGCGACCTGGCGCGCCGAGCGCTCCTGCAGCTCGTTCAGAAAGCCGTTGCGCACGGCCGAGGAATAAAAGCCGGTCGGGCTGAAGCGGTTGAGGTAGACGTCGCCCTCGCCGAGGGTCAGCAGCTTGCGTTTCCACACATCCGAGATCGGGCTTTCCTGGGTCACCAGCGGCCGCGTGCCGAATTGAAAGGCGACCGGGCCGAGTTCCGGATTGTCGATCCAATCGGTCCATTCGCGCAGATACCAGAGCCCGCCCGCCATGAAGATCGGGATCTTCGCCAGCCCGAAATCGGCCATCAGGCGGCGCAATTCGCGAACCCGCGGATAGGGCGCCTCGGGGTGCAGCGGGTCTTCGCTGTTCGACAGGCCGTTATGGCCGCCCGCCAGCCACGGGTCCTCGTAGACGACGCCGCCGAGCCAATCGCAGAATTTGTAGTAGGCGCGCTTCCATAAGGCCCGGAAAGCGCGCGTCGAGGACACGATCGGGTAGTAGTGGACGCCATAGCGGGCGCAAATCTCGGCGATCTTGTACGGCATGCCGGCGCCGCAGGTGACCCCGTGGATCAGGCCTTTCGCCCCCTCGAGCACGCCGTGCAGCACACGCTCGGCCGCCGCCATCTCCCACAGCACGTTCATGTGGATGCGGCCTTGGCCGTTGCCGCGCTCATAGGCGACGCGCGCCTGCTGGATCCCGCCGGCGATCGCATAGGCGACGAGCTCTTCGTGCCGTTCGCGCCGCGTGCGGCCGTGATAAATCTGAGAGATCAGCTGACCCGAATCGGTGTAGCTGTCGGCGTTGACCCCGGAGAACGTCCCGACGCAGCCGCTCGCCGCCCAGGCGCCGGAGCTTTCGCCGTTGGAAACCGAGATGCCCTTGCCGCCCTCGACGAGCGGCAGCACCTCGCGTCCGGATATGACGATCGGGTTGAGCGGCTTCACCAAACGGCTCCCGGCCGGGCAGTTTCGGCCGAGCCCGCAGCGGCCGCAGCGGACGGATCAGCGCCGCCGCCGGCCAGGGCAGCGAGCAGAATATGGGGAACATCCGAAAACACGGAGGCGACCCCCCAGCCGAAGAGAGTACGAGCCCGCGCGGCATCGTTGACCGTGTAGGCCAGCACAGAATAGCCCGAATTGACGATTTCGGCTACGATCGCGGGGCGCAGAAGGCGGTGGTCGGCATGGATCGCCGCGCAGCCTTGCGACTCGGCGCGGGTGCGCCAATTCTTCGGGACCGAATGGAACAGCAGGCCGCGGGGAATCTGCGGCGCGTGCTCGCGCGCTGCCGCCAGCGCGTCGGGCAGAAAGCTCGAAATCAGCGCCGGCAGCCGCACCGGCCACAGCCGGGCGAGCAGCCCGGCCGCCGCCGCCCCGGTGTCGGCGCCGCCGCCCCGCGCCGCCTTCACCTCGAGGTTCACGCCGAGGCCGAGTTCGGCGAGCACGGCTATCGCCTCGTCGAGCGTCGGCACCAATTCTCCGGCAAAGGAGCGGTCGAACCAACCGCCCGCGTCGCACCGCCGAATCGCCGCGAGGGAGAGCGCCGCCACCCGGCCGCTCCCGTTCGTGGTTCGCCCCAGCCGATCGTCATGCATCAGGATCGGCGCCCCGTCCACGGTCAGGCGCACATCGAACTCGACCCAGCCGCAACCGAGCGCCTTTGCCCGGCGGAACCCGGCGAGCGTGTTCTCCGGCGCGCAGGCGGCGGCGCCGCGATGGCCGATCACCCTCGGCAGCACAGGCAGTGCGGGAAGCGTGGCGCCGTCCCGCCCGGCAGCCCGGATCTTCAGGGCGCCGCCTTCGCCGGCTCCTGCCGCCGCGGGCCGAGATCCTCGCCGGTCTCCTGATCGACCTGGCGCATACTCAGCTTGACTTTGCCGCGGTCGTCGAAGCCCAGCACCTTGACCTTGACCGCATCGCCGAGCTTGACGACATCGGCGACCTTGCCGACGCGGTGCGGCGCGAGTTCGCTGATGTGCACGAGCCCGTCGCGCGATCCGAGAAAGTTCACGAAGGCGCCGAAATCGACGGTCTTGACGACCTTGCCGTTGTAGATCGCACCCAGCTCGGGTTCGGCGACGATGCCGCGGATCCAATCGATCGCCGCCTGCGCGGCATTGCCGTCGACGGCCGCGACCTTGATCGTGCCGTCGTCGTCGATGTCGATCTTGGCGCCGGTGGTCTCGGTGATCTCGCGGATGACCTTGCCGCCCGAGCCGATGACCTCGCGGATCTTATCCTTGGGGATGGTCAAGGTGGTGATGCGCGGCGCGTTGTCGCTGACCGTGTCGCGGGCCCCGGTCAGCGCCTTGGCCATCTCGCCGAGGATGTGAATGCGGCCCTCGCGCGCCTGGTCGAGTGCGATCCGCATGATCTCCTCGGTGATCGAGGTGATCTTGATGTCCATCTGCAAGGCGGTGACGCCGTTTTCGGTGCCGGCCACCTTGAAGTCCATGTCGCCCAGGTGATCCTCGTCGCCGAGGATGTCCGACAGCACGGCGAAGCCTTGCGGCTCCTTGATCAGGCCCATGGCGATCCCGGCGACCGGGCGGCGCAGCGGCACCCCGGCATCCATCAGCGCGAGCGAGGCGCCGCACACCGAGGCCATCGACGAGGACCCGTTCGATTCGGTGATCTCGGAAACGACGCGGATCGTATAGGGAAAGCTGTCCTTGGACGGCAGTAGCGGGCGCACCGCGCGCCAGGCGAGCTTGCCGTGGCCGATCTCGCGCCGCCCGGGAGACCCCATGCGTCCCGCCTCGCCCGTGGAGTAGGGCGGGAAGTTGTAGTGCAGCATGAAGTTCTCGCGGTAATCGCCTTCGAGCGCGTCGATCATCTGCTCGTCCTGGCCGGTGCCGAGCGTCGCCACCGCGAGCGCCTGCGTCTCGCCGCGGGTGAACAGCGCCGAGCCGTGCGCGCGCGGCAGCAGCCCGACCTCGCAGACGATCGGCCGCACCGTCCGGGTGTCGCGGCCGTCGATCCGGGCGCGCGCCGCGCAGAACGGCGCCGCGCACGATCTCCTTTTCCACATCCTTGAAGAGCTTGAGCGCGAGCGCGCGCTGGCCCTCGTCGGGGAACAGCTCGGCGGTCTGCGCCTTGGCCGCGTCGAGCCGGTTGCTGCGGTCCTGCTTGCCCTGCTCGCGATAGGCGGCCTCGATCAGCGGGCCGACTACGTCGCGCAGTTTCGCCTCGATCGCACCCTTCTCCGGCGATGGCGACGGCAAGGTCCAGGGGTCGCGGGCGCAGGTCTCGGCGAGGTCGATGATCGCCTGGATCACCGGCTGCAATTGGCGATGGCCAAAGACCACGGCCCCCAGCATGACATCCTCGGAAAGCTCCTTCGCCTCGGATTCGACCATCAGCACACCTTCGGAGGTGCCGGCGACGACGAGATCGAGCTGCGAGCGCGGCAGGTCGCCCGAAACCGGGTTCAGCACGTAGCCGCCGTCGATATAGGCGACCCGCGCCCCGCCGATCGGCCCGAAGAACGGGATCCCCGAGAGCGTCAGCGCCGCCGAAGCACCGACCATCGCCACGATGTCGGGGTCGTTTTCGAGGTCGTGGCTGAGGACCGTGCAGACAATCTGCGTTTCATTGATGAAGCCCGGGGCGAAGAGCGGCCGCAGCGGCCGGTCGATCAGCCGCGAAACCAGCGTCTCCTTCTCCGACGGGCGGCCTTCACGCTTGAAGAAGCCGCCGGGGATCTTGCCGGCGGCAAAAGTCTTTTCCTGGTAATTGACGGTGAGCGGAAAAAAATCCTGGCCGGGCTTGGCAATCTTGTTGGCGACGGCGGTGCATAAGACCGTGGTCTCGCCGTAGGTGGCGAGCACCGCGCCGTCGGCCTGGCGGGCAAGCTTGCCGGTCTCGAGCACGAGACGGCGGCCGCCCCACATCAGTTCTTTACGAAACACCTGGAACATTCGGACTCATCCTTTGCGGAAAACAGGCCGGCGGCGCGGTCCCGGCGATCCGGGACGCGCGGGCATGCCGGCGATGGCAGCAGCGCTCCCGGGCCGACGCATCAGACGGGCCGCCGGCCCGTCGAAGCGACAGGACGCCGGGAGGGTCGATGGCGCGCAATCGCGACAATTTATCAGCGGCGCAAACCGAGACGTCCGATCAACGTCTCGTAACGGCCGACGCTCGACCGTTTGAGGTAGTCCAGCAGCCGGCGACGCTGGCCGACCATGACGAGCAATCCGCGCCGCGAGTGAAAGTCTTTCTTATGCGACGCCAGATGATCGGTGAGATTGCGGATGCGCTCGCTCAGCACCGCCACCTGCACCTCGGGCGACCCGGTGTCGGCCGGTTTGGTGGCGTATTCGACAATGAGCGCCTGTTTGCGCTCGGCAGTAATCGACATCGATCCGCCCTCTTCAACGATTGATGACCCGCAGTGGTCGAAGACCGCCGTTTTCGATCCTCGCAAGCGCGACCAGAGCATGGTCGTGCCACGCGCCGACGAGCGTCCCGCAGTCCATTCGGGCGAGATATGCCCGGCCGTCGGGATCGCACGGCGTCACGCACTGCCCGCAACGCAGTCGCGCGGCTTCGGCCGCCGCCAAGGCCAGAGCCGGGATGCCGTCCAGCACAGTCTCGATCGGGAGCAGATGTCCGCACGCATCGCCAATATGGCGCCAAACCGCGACGGTTTCCAGCGGAATCGCCTGCGCTTCGGTAAAACTGCCGACCGAGAGCCGACGCAGCCGGGCGACATGCCCCAAGGTTCCGAGAGAAGCGGCGAGGTCGCGGGCGAGAGCGCGGATGTAGGTGCCCTTGCCGACGACGGCGTCGAAATCGGCATGGTCGCGGTCGGGCATGCCGAGCAGCCGCAGCGCCGCGACCGCGACCGGCCGCGCCGCCAGTTCGGGCGGCGCGGCGGCGCGGGCGAGCGCATAGGCGCGACGGCCGCCGATCTTGATCGCCGAATAGGCCGGCGGCGATTGCAGGATCGTGCCGATGAAGCGGGGCAGCACCGCCTCGATCGCCACGCGGCTCGGCCGCGCTGCGGTTTCGCCGGTGATCGCGCCTTCGCCGTCGTCGGTGGCGCGCGTAACGCCCCAGCGGATACTAAAGCGGTAACATTTGCGGTCGGCCATCGCAAAGCGGACGGTCTTCGTCGCTTCGCCGAGCGCGATCGGCAAGACGCCCGTCGCCAGCGGGTCGAGGGTGCCGGCGTGGCCGGCCTTGGCCCCGGTGGCGCGGCGCACGATCTCGACCGCACGGTGCGAGCTGAGCCCCAGCGGTTTGTCGATGACGAGCCAGCCATGCCAGCCGGGCTCAACCGGCATCGTCGGCGCTTTCGGACGGCATCCGCTGCGGATCGAGATCGCGCCCGACCTCGGGCGACGCCAACAGGCGAGCAATCCGGTCGGCCTGATCGAACGCGACGTCGAGCGCAAAGGTCAGGCTCGGCACCCGGCGCAGATTGACCCCGCGGGCGACCAGCCCCCTCAAAAAACCGGCGCTGCGCTCGAGCGCGGCCACGGTCTCGGCCGCCTTGGCGCCGCCGAGCGGCATCACGAAAACACTCGCATTGCGCAGATCGGGGCTCATCCGCACTTCGGCGACGGTGATGTTGGCCTCGCGCAGCAGCGGATCGCGGCATTCGCCGTCGCGCAGGATTTTCGCCAGCGCGTGGCGCAGCTCTTCTCCCACTCGACGCTGGCGCTGGCTTCTGCCGCCGTCCGGCTCCGCGCCTGCGAGGCCCTGCTGCCGGTCGCGCCGTCTTCTGGCCATCCCGAACCGCTGCGCTCCAACCAATGAAGAGACGGAGCGCTACAACGCCCGCGCCACTTCCTCGACCTCAAAGCATTCGATGACGTCGCCGGTCTGGATATCCTGGTAGTTCTCGAAGGCCATGCCGCACTCGTAGCCCTCGCGCACCTCGCGGACCTCGTCCTTGAAGCGCTTCAGGGTTTTGAGCGCGCCTTCGTGGATCACGACATTGTCGCGCAGCAGCCGCACCCTGGCGCCGCGCCGGACCGCGCCCTCGGTGACCATGCAGCCGGCGACCTTGCCGACCTTGGTAATGTTGAAGACGTCGCGGATCGAGGCGTTGCCGAGCAAGCGCTCGCGCAAGGTGGGCGCCAGCAATCCGGACAACGTCCCCCGCATGTCGTCGATCAGATTGTAGATGATTGAATAATAGCGGATCTCGACGCCGTCGCGCCGGGCGAGGTCGCGCGCCTGGGGATTGGCGCGGACATTGAAGCCGACGATCACGGCATCGGAGGCGTGGGCGAGGATCACGTCGCTTTCGTTGATCCCGCCGACGGCCGAGTGCAGCACGCGGATCGACACCTCGCTGGTCGAGATCTTTTCGAGCGAGCCGACGATCGCCTCGAGCGAACCCTGCACATCGGATTTGACCACGACCGGCAATTCCTTGGCGACGCCGGACGCGATCTGCGAGAACATCTGTTCCAGCGTGCCGCGCCCGCCCGATGCGGCGCTCGCGTCGCGCCGCCGGCGCTGACGGAAATCGGCGATGTCGCGGGCGCGACCCTCGTTCTCGGCGACGACGAAATCGTCGCCGGCAAGCGGCGTCCCGTTGAGGCCCAGCACCTCGATCGGCGTCGACGGGCCGGCCTCGGCCTGGTTCTCGCCGTGGTCGTCGACGAGGGCGCGCACGCGGCCCCATTCGCTGCCGGCAACGAAGATGTCGCCGACCCGCAATGTGCCGCGTTGGATGAGCACGGTCGCCACCGCGCCGCGGCCGCGTTCGAGCTTTGCCTCGAGCACGACGCCCTCGGCCAGGCGGTTCGGGTTTGCCTTGAGGTCGAGCAGCTCGGCCTGCAGCAGGATCGCTTCCTCAAGCCGGTCGAGGTTGGTCTTCTTCAGCGCCGACACCTCGATCGCCAGGACCTCGCCGCCCAGCTCCTCGACCACGATGTCGTGCTGCAGCAGCTCCTGCCGCACCCGTTCGGGCCGTGCATCCGGCTTGTCGATCTTGTTGATGGCGACGATGATCGGCGCCTGTGCCGCCTTGGCGTGACGGATTGCCTCGACCGTCTGCTCCATGATGCCGTCATCGGCGGCGACGACCAGCACGACGATGTCGGTGACGTTGGCGCCGCGCGCCCGCATCGCGGTAAAGGCCTGATGGCCGGGCGTATCGATGAACGTGATCTGCTGGCCGCCGGTCAGGCTGACCCGATAGGCGCCGATATGCTGGGTGATGCCGCCGGCTTCGCCGGCCGCGACATCGGTCTCGCGCAACGCGTCGAGCAGCGAGGTCTTGCCGTGGTCGACATGGCCCATGACCGTGACGACGGGCGCGCGCGGCACCAGCGCGTCAGGCAGATCCTGCTCGCCGCGCAGCCCGACCTCGACATCGGCCTCGGAGACGCGCCGCAGGCGGTGCCCGAACTCGTTGACCAGAAGCTCTGCGGTATCGGCGTCGATGACCTGATTGATCGTCGCCATCACCCCCATGCGCATCAATGCCTTGACGACATCGGTGCCGCGCTCGGCCATGCGGCTCGCCAGCTCCTGGACGGTGATGGTTTCGGGGATGACGACCTCGCGCACGACCTTGATCTGCTCCTGCTCGCTCTGGTGCAGCCGCTGGCGCTCGCGTTCGCGGGCGCGGCGAACCGACGCCAGGCTGCGCATCCGCTCGCCTTCGTCATCGGACAGCGCGCGGGTGACCGTGATCTTGCCGGTCCGGCGCCGCATTTCGTGGCGGGGCGGCGCCGCCGGCCTTTTGATCTCGGGGCGGGCGCCGCGGCGCGCCGCGGCCGGCGCCTCGTCCTCCTCCTCGAGCGGGACGCTGACCTTGCCGGCGGCAGCGAGAGCGGCGACCTTTGCCGCCGCTGCCTTGCCCGCCCGCTCGGCGACTTCGCGGCGCGATTCTTCGTCTTTGCGCCGCTGCGCCTCATCCTCGGAGCGCTTGCGCGCGTCCTCGTCGGCGCGGCGTCGGGCCTCCTCTTCCTCGACCTTGCGCCGGGCCTCGTCTTCGGCCTGACGGCGCGCGTCCTGGGCGGCGCGCTCTTCCTCCTGGCGACGGCGGTCGGCCTCGGCAAGAGCGACGCGGCGGCGCGTTTCGTCGTCGGCCTTGCGGGCGTCCTGCAAGGCCCGCACCCGGCCCGCTTTTTCCTCGGCGGTCAGCGCCCGGGGGATGACGACCGGGCGGCGTGCCGGCTCGGCGGTCTGCGGCCGCGGCGCCGGCGGCGCGTCGCGCGCCACCGCGGGTGCCGGCTCGGCGCGGCCGGGCTCGCTCGAACCGGGGCCGATCAGGCGTTTCTTGCGCACCTCGACGGTGACCGTCTTCGAGCGCCCATGCGAGAAGCTCTGGCGCACCTGCCCCGCTTCCGCGCTCTTGCGCAGCTCCAGCCTGCCGCTGCTGCGGGCGAGGGTCAGGGGCCGTTTCTGCTCTTCCTCAATCGCGTCGCTCATCTCGGTCCAACACCATGATCCGGCCGCGCCGGTTGTGCCGGAACGGGCTCCACCCCTCGATCGACCATCGCCTGCAAGCGAAAGCCGGCGATCCTCTCGGCATCGGCGAGGAGCCGCCCGCTCAGCGGTCCATGCCCGATCGATGCATGTACCACATGATCGCGGCCAAAAGCCGCGCCGATCTCGCCCGCCGTCAGCACGCTGGCGAGCGGCACCCCGCGTCCCACGGCCCGGATCTTGCGGCGCCCGTCCTCGGCCGCGTCGAGCGCTTCGAGCAGCAAGGCCGATTTTCCGGCGCGCGCAGCCTCGCGCACCTTCTCGAACCCGCCGACCGCGAGCCCGGCCCGACGGGCGAGCCCGATCGCATCATGACAGCGTTGCGCCAGCAACGCCTCGACGTGATCCGCGAGCCCGGGCGGTATCGCCACCGGCCGCCGCGCGGCGCGCGCAAAGAGCCGCTTCGCCACCGCCGCTTCGACTATATCGCGGCGCGAGGTCAACCACAAACCCCGTCCGGGCAGGCGCGCCGCAACATCGGGAACAAGCTCGCCGCCGGGACCGACGACAAACCGCAGCAGCAGGGCGCGCTCGCGGATCTCGCCAGTCGCGATGCAGCGGCGGCGCGGCCCTTCGGCGCCCGCCTCCGCGTCGCGCCGCGGCAGCGCGGCATCATCGCCGACGGCCGTTGCGCCTACTCCCGCTCGGGGGCTGCGGGGGCGGCCGGTTCATCGTCGAACCAGTGCGCGCGGGCCCGCATGATCAGCGCATTCGCCGCCTCAGGATCGAGTGCCGCGCCGCCCTTGTCGGAGGCGGCAAGGAGCTCCAGCAGCTCGTCGCCGGCGAGGCCGGCAAAATCGTCGAGGGTCGTGATGTTTTTCTCGCCGAGCGCTACCAGCATGCCGGGGGTCGTCCCCTCGAGCGCCGCCAATTCATCCTCGACCCCGAGTTCGCGCCGGCGCTCCTCATAGTCGCGATCGCGCCGGTCGAGCGCACTGCGCGCCCGCTCCTGCAATTCGGCCGCGATATCGGCGTCGAAGCCCTCGATCTCGGCGATGTCCGCGGGTGCTACATAGGCGACCTCTTCGAGCGAGGCGAAGCCCTCGGTCACCAGCAGCTGCGCGATCACCTCGTCGATGTCGAGCGCATCGATGAACATCTTGCTGCGGCTGCGGAATTCCTCGGTCCGCCGCTCCGATTCCTCAGCCTCGGTCAGGATGTCGATGTCCCATCCGGTCAGCTGCGACGCCAGGCGGACGTTCTGGCCGCGGCGCCCGATCGCTAGGCTCAGCTGGTCGTCGGGCACGACCACCTCGACCCGCCGCTGCTCCTCGTCCATCACCACCTTGGTGACCTCGGCCGGGGCGAGCGCGTTGACGACAAAGGTGGCCGGGTCCGAGGACCACGGGACGATGTCGATCTTTTCGCCTTGCAATTCGCCGACCACCGCCTGGACGCGGCTGCCGCGCATGCCGACGCAGGCGCCGACCGGGTCGATCCCGCTGTCGCGCGAAATCACCGCGATCTTGGCGCGGCTGCCGGGATCGCGCGCCACCGCCTTGATCTCGATAATGTTGTCGTAGATCTCCGGCACCTCCTGAGCGAACAGCTTGGCCATGAACTGGGGGTGGGTGCGCGACAGGAAGATTTGCGGGCCGCGCGGCTCCGGACGCACGTCGTAGATATAGGCGCGCACCCGCTCGCCCTGGCGAAAGCTTTCGCGCGGCAGCAGTTCGTCGCGCCGCATCATCGCCTCGGCCCGGCCGAGATCGACGACGACGTTGCCGAACTCGACCCGCTTGACGAGCCCGTTGACGATCTCGGCGACGCGGTCCTTGAACTCGCGGAACTGGCGCTGGCGCTCGGCGTCGCGCACCTTCTGAACGATCACCTGCTTGGCGGTCTGGGCGGCGATACGGCCGAAATCGATCGGCGGCAGCGGGTCGGTGATGAAATCGCCGATCTCAGCTTCCGGATTGAGGCGTTGCGCCTCGGCGAGCGCGATCTGCGTCGCGTCGTTCTCGATCGGCTCGGCCACCTCGCGAAAGCGCAAGAGGCGGATTTCGCCGTCGCGGCGGTCGATCTCGGCGCGGATATCGTATTCCTGGCCGTATTTGGAACGCCCGGCCTTCTGGATCGCCTGCTCCATCGCTTCCAGCACCTCGTCGCGGTCGATCCCCTTGTCGCGGGCGACGGTATCGGCGACCTGGAGCAGTTCGGGGCGGGCGTAGGCAGCGGTACTTTCCATGGCTTTCTCGAACATCCTGCAAAAGTCAGTGCGCCAAAAATCGGCGTGGGCGCGGCAGGTCGGCGCCGGCTGCGGCCGCGCCCTCGCCGCCCTCGGGTCGGGAGGCGGCGATCAGATCGTCGGTGATGACGAGCCTCGCCCGTGCCACGGCCGCGAGCGGCAGCCGGGTTTCGCCCGACTCGGCGGCGAGCCGAACCTCTCCGCCGGCGGTGCCGAGCAGGCGCCCGCGAAACCGCTTGCGCCCGCCGATCGCCTGCGCCAGCTCGATCCTGGCCTCGAAGCCGCGGAACCGGTCGTAATCCTCCGGCCGAACCAGGGGGCGGTCGATGCCGGGCGAGCTGACCTCGAGCGTGTAGGCACCGGCGATCGGGTCGGCAACATCGAGCAGGGCGGAGACGGAGCGGCTGATCAGCGCGCAATCATCAACCGTCATCGGCACCTCGTCGCTCCGCTCGGCCATGATCTGCAATGTCGCGCGACGCCCGCTGGTGACGACGACCCGCACCAGCCGATAGCCCATCGCTGCGAGCGACGGCTCGATCATCTGCGCGATGCCGTTGGTGTCGATCAAGAACCCGACCTCTGCCCCCGAACCCGCTGTGTCTATAAGAAAAAGTGGGCTCTCGGCCCACCTGCGAAACCGTCCGCGCCGCGGACCTATGCGATTGCGATCGTGTGGTGAATATAAGCAAAATCGACGGTCTCGCAAGGGCGTTGGCGCGATCCCCCTAATCGCTGCTGCCCGCCGGCTCAAGGAGGGCGCCAGGTCGGAGAGCATCGACCGCATCGCTGCTCAGGCGGCCCGGGCGTCCTCGCGGACCATGGCGGCGCCCTTTTCGCCGATCATGATCGATGGCGCGTTGGTGTTGCCGGTGGTCACGGTCGGCATCACCGAGGCGTCGACGACGCGCAGCCCGCCGATGCCCCGCACCCTGAGCCGCGAATCGACGACGGCCATCGGATCCTCGCCCATCCGGCAGGTGCCGACCGGGTGGTGCAGGTTCATCCCGGCTTGGTGGACAAAGTCGCCGAGCGCCTCCTCCGACTGCGCACCGGCTCCCGGCATGATCTCGGCCGCGCTGTGCGGCGCCAAGGCGGGTGCAGCGAAGATCCGCCGGGCGTGCGCGATCCCGGACAGCAGCACGCGCAGGTCGCTCGCCGCCGACAGGTAGTTCGGCCGGATCGCCGGCCGCTCCAGCGGGTCGCCCGAGCGTGCCATGATGGTGCCGCGGCTGTCGGGCCGGACGGCGCAGACCGCGATCGTCATGCCCGGCTCGGTTTCGAGCCGGCCGTAGCCGCGCGGATCGTAGCTGCCGGGGGTGAACAGCAATTGCAGATCGGGGCTGTCGAGCCCCTCGCGGCTGCGGCAGAACACCATCGCGCTGGTGACGCCAAAGGTCAGCGCGCCGCGTCCGGCCGCGGCAAAGCGGCCGATCTCGCGCACCAGGCTGAGGCCGCGCGCCAGCTGGTTGATCGACACCTCGCCCGTGACCCGGTGCGACACGCGGGCGGCGAAATGGTCGGAAAGGTTGGCGCCGACCCCCGGCAGATCGAGCACGACCGGAACCCCGATCGATTGCAGATGCGCCGCCGGCCCGATCCCCGAGATCTGCAACAGATGCGGCGAGTTGACGGTGCCGCCGCACAGGATCACCTCGCGCGCCGCCGAGACCCGGTCGATACGGCCGTTTTGGTGAAAGGCGACGCCGGTGCAGCGCCGCCCGTCGAAGCCGAGGCAGGTGGCGACCGCCTTGGTGATCACCCGCAAATTCTTGCGCCGCCGCGCCTCGGCCAGGAAGGTCTGCGCCGTCGAGCCGCGAAAGCGGCCCTTGCGCGTCATCTGCGAATAGCCGACGCCCTCCTGGACCGCGCCGTTATAGTCGCCGGTGAGCTCGAACCCCGCCTGCTGCGCCGCTTCGACAAAGCGATGGGTCAACGGCAGGATCGTGCGGTAATCCTCGACCCGGAGCGGACCGCCCTTGCCGCGGTATTGCGGGTCGCCAGACGCATAGTCTTCCGATTTCCGGAAATAGGGCAGCACATCCTCATAGCTCCAGCCGCGGCAGCCCATCTGCGCCCAGCCGTCGTAATCGGCCGGGTTGCCGCGGACATAGAGCATGCCGTTGATCGAGCTGGTGCCGCCCAATACGCGGCCGCGCGGCCAATGCAGCGCGCGGTTGCCGATGCCGGGCTCGGGCTCGGCGTAGTAATTCCAGTTGACCAGCGGATTGGCGCGCAGGTGCAGGGCTCCGGCCGGGATATGGATCATCGGGTGCCAGTCGCGCGGCCCGGCTTCGAGCAGCACGACCTGCGCCCCATCCTCGCTCAGCCGGTCGGCGACGACGCACCCCGCGGACCCGGCGCCGACGACCACGTAATCGGCACGCAGCTCGCTCATCGGCATTGCCTCGCGACGACCCGGTATGCGCCGGGCAGATCCGCCCTCGGGTTCATCCACACGGGCTTGGCCGAGGGATCGGACGGGCGCTGCCGCCATAACGACAGTTCCGAGCGCAACCCGCCCGGCACAAAGATCAGCAGCGGACCGCTGCTGCCGTGCACCTCGCAGCAGACCTCGCCATCGGGAATTTCGCGCATCGGCATGCGTTCCTCCTCATTCGCCCCGCCCCGGCCCTGCACCAGCTAAGCGTCGTGTAATATTCGCCTATACGCTGGGGAATAACAGCCGCGGCAACGACGCCGGCGGATCGGGGTCGAGCCGCATGTCGAAGGCGGTCAGCAAGGCCGCGGTCGATGCGTAATTGCCCATCAATGCGACGAGATCGATGAGCTTGCGGCGGCCGAATTGCCGCAATGCCCGCGAATAGGTCGGCGCCGCGACCTTGCGCGCGGTAAAAATCTCGCGGCCGAGATCGATGACGATCGCGTCGGCCTCGGCCAGCCCGCTCGTGTTGCCGCAGCATCGGATAAGGTCGATGATGTCGGGTGTGATCCCTTCGGCGAGCGCTGCGGGTTCGTGCGCCGTCCATTCGAATTGATTGTCGAATTCGCGCGCGGTCGTCAGGATCGCCAGTTCTCGTACCCGCCCGCCGAGCCCGGCCTCGTAGCGCAGGTAATGATTGACCGGCTGCGAATAGCGCGACAGCTCGGGGCTATGCAATTGGATGCCGCCCGGGCCGCGCAGCCCGCGCAACGTCCTGCCGGCGGGGTCGGCGAGGCGGTCGTAAGTCTGCCGGCCGGCCGCGTCGAGATCCTCGCGCTGCGGCAAGGGCAGTCGGCAACCGGATTCCGGATAGATATCCTGGGCCTTTGACCGATTGCGATGATGATCCCCCACGAATAATGCCATCAGCCGTTCGCAGCCTTCCCGATCCGCCTCGTCGAAGCGGGCCAGGTGCGGGCTGTCGAGGTCGAGCACGCCTAGAACGCGGCCATCCTCGACCAGCGGCACCACCAGCTCCGCGCGCGAATCCGGATCGCAGGCGATATGGCCCGGAAAATCGTGGACATCGGGAACAATGACTGCCGCGCCGCGCGCCGCCGCCGTGCCGCACACGCCTTGGCCGACCGGAATGCGCAGGCAGGCGGGCTTGCCCTGGAACGGCCCCAGCACCAGCTCGCCGCCCCGCCGGAAATAAAAGCCGGCCCAGTTGATCTCGGGCAGGCCGTGATAGATCAGCGCCGCCATGTTGGCGGCGTTGGCGATCAGATCGGTTTCGCCGTCGAGCAGCGCGGCCAGCTCGGCGGCCAGATCGCGGTAGAGTTCCGGCTTGGCGGCGGTCATTCCCGATTTTCCATCCTGCTGAGGGTCCACCCGCTATATCCTCGATAACGAGGCCGCCGCGCCGCCGGCGGAACGATTGCGCATGAGAAAAGGCGATCCATGGACGATTACATAGACCCGACATTGCTCGGCCCCGAGGAGAAATTCGCGATCGGTCAGCCGGTGCCGCGCTCCGAAGATCCGGTGCTGCTGCGCGGCCAGGGTCATTACGCCGACGATATCAGCCTGCCGGGCCAGGCCTATGCGGTGATGGTCCGCAGCCACCTCGCCCATGGCGTGATCCGCGGCATCGACACCGCGGCGGCGCGCGCGATGCCCGGCGTGCTCGCGATCTGCACCGCGGCCGAGCTGGCGCAGGGCGGCGTCGGCCCATTGCCGCCACGCCAGGTCATGAAAAACCATGACGGCACGCCGATGCTGACCCCGATCCGCCACGCATTGCCGTCCGACAAGGTCCGGCATGTCGGAGAAGCGGTCGCCGCCATCATCGCCGAGACCGTCGCCCAGGCCAAGGACGCCGCCGAACTGGTCGTCCTCGACATCGAGCCGTTGCCGGCGGTCACCGAACCCGCCCTCGCCGACGCCGCCGATGCGCCGCAGCTCTATGACGACGTGCCGGCGAATGTCGGGCTCGATTTCCATTTCGGCGACAGCACGAAGGTCGCCGCCGCCTTTGCCGGCGCCGCCCATGTGACCCGGATCGAGCTGCGCAGCAACCGCATCGTCGTCAACGCGATGGAGCCGCGCTCGGCGATCGCCGATTACGACCCCGCGCGGCAGCATTGGACCCTGCATGTCGGCTGCCAGGGCGTGTTCGGCTTCCGCAACTACATCGCCGGCATCTTCGGCGTCGGCCGCGACAAATTGCGCATCCTGACCGAACGCGTCGGCGGCTCGTTCGGCATGAAGCAGCCGACCTATGCCGAATATTACTGCATCCTGCACGCGGCACGCGAGCTGCACCGGCCGGTCAAATGGACCGACGACCGCTCCGGCAGCTTCGTCTCCGACAGCCATGGCCGCGACCATCAAATGAACGCCGAATTGGCGCTCGATCGCGACGGCCATTTCCTGGCGGTGCGGCTGACCGGCTACGGCAATCTCGGTGCCACCTACGGCGCACCCGGCCCGGCGACCAACAACGCCGTCCGCAACACGCTCGGCGTCTACAAGACCCCGCTGATCGAGGTCTCGACCAAATGCGTGTTCACCAACACGACCCCGGTCGGCGCCTATCGCGGCGCCGGCCGGCCCGAGGCCAATTACTACATGGAGCGGCTGGTCGAGACCGCCGCCGCCGAGACCGGCATCGACCGGGTCGAGCTGCGCCGCCGCAACCACATCCCGCCCGAGGCGATGCCGTACAAGAGCCCGAACGGCATGACCTATGACAGCGGCGACTTCACCAACCTGCTCGACAAGGCCTTGGCGTTGGCCGATTGGGACGGCTTTGCCGCGCGCCGGGCCGAGAGCCGGGCGCGCGGCCGGCTGCGCGGCCGCGGCATCGGCGACTATCTCGAATTGACCGGCCCGCCCGGCCGCGAGATGGGCGGCATCCGCTTCGAGCCCGATGGCGACGTGACGATCATCACCGGCACCCTCGATTACGGGCAGGGGCATTGGTCGCCGTTTGCGCAGGTGCTGGCCACCAGGCTCGGCATCCCGTTCCGCCGCATCCGCCTGCTGCAAGGCGACAGCGACGAGCTGATCGCCGGCGGCGGCACCGGCGGCTCCAAATCGATGATGACCAGCGGCACCGCGATCGTCGAGGCCGGCGACAAGGTCGTCGAGAAAGGCCGGCAGATCGCCGCGCATGTGCTGGAGGCGGCGGCGGCGGACATCGAGTTTCGCGCCGGCCGGTTCGTCATCGCCGGCACCGACCGCTCGATCGGCATCATGGAGCTGGCGGAAAAGCTCCGCAGCGGGCTGGAGCTGCCGCCCGAGCTGCCGCAGAGCCTCGATGTAGCCAATATCAGCGACGGCCCGCCCTCGGCCTTTCCGAACGGCTGCCACATCGCCGAGGTCGAAATCGATCCCGAAACCGGCAGTCGCCGAGGTCGTGCGCTATACCTTCGTCAACGATTTCGGCGTCGTCATCAACCCGCTGCTGGTCGCCGGCCAGGCGCATGGCGGCATCGTGCAGGGGATCGGCCAGGCCTTGCGCGAGCGCACGGTCTATGACGAGCACGGCCAGCTGCTGACCGGCTCCTACATGGACTACGCGATGCCGCGCGCCGAAGACGCGCCGCTGTTCGTCAGCGCCAGCCATCCGGTGCCGGCCACGACCAACCCGCTCGGCGCCAAGGGCTGCGGCGAAGCCGGCTGCGCCGGCGCCCTGCCCTCGGTGATGAACGCCCTCGTCGACGCCCTCGCCGAATACGGCATCCACCACCTCGACATGCCCGCCACCCCCGAACGCATCTGGCACGCGATCCGGGTGGCTCGGAGGTGAGCTGATGCCCGGCGCATTTAGATTACGCGGAGATCGCGAACAACTTCGACGGCCCGTTTGAGAGGGGCGCTATTTGGACGGTCCGTCGCTAAACCAATTGCAGCTGCACTCTCGCGAAACACAGAAGGCAATCATGCCTACCGGGGACACGTTCGACCGTTATCTGCTCGCCCTTCGCGAGACGCCAATTGGCGAAAAGACGGAGCACATGGATCGGGCGGCGCTCCAATCCCTGCTACAGGCATTCGCCGACACGGCCCCAAATCCGGCCGCTGTCCAACACGAACCGAAGCGGGTGGTCGGCAAGGGCGCCCCGGATTTCAGGATTGCCAGAGCCGGACTGATCCTTGGGTACGTTGAAAATAAACACATCGGGGAAAATCTCGACAGCGTCCTGAAGTCCGATCAAATCACCCGGTATAAAAGCCTATCGCAGAACATCATTCTTACCGATTACCTGCATTTCGTCTGGATCAACAAGAATGGCGTCCAGCGCGAGAGGTTGTGCCACGCGACCGACCTTGAAAACCCGAGATTTCGGCTGCGCGAGGATCGCGTCGCCGCCGTCTCAAAGCTGTTGCAAGGCTTCTTTTCAACCGCACCCGAGGGGATCGGGCGTGCGGAGCAACTCGCATTGGCGCTCGCCGCGCGCAGCAAATTGCTGCGCGACTACCTGGGCGAGGAGCTCGTGCGGCAGGAACGAGACCACCAGGAAGGGAGGCTGTTCGGGCTCTTTCAGATCTTCCGCGACCAGGTTTTCCACGAGCTGACGCTCAAGGAATTCGCCGACGCCTACGCGCAGATGCTGGCCTACGGCCTGTTTCTGGCGCGGCTCAATTCGGATTCCGCACCGGTGACGCTGCACAATGCCCGGGAGTTCGTTCCGAGATCGTTCCGGCTCATCCATGAACTGGTCGATTTCCTGGCGGAGCTTGAAAAGGACGAATACCGCGACGTGCGCTGGGTCGTCGAGGAGGTGCTGTCGATCGTCAACGGCCTGAACCTCGCGGCCATTCATGAGGATCTGTCCTTTCGGCAGCGCAAGGCGATCAGCCGGAAAGTGCGGGCGGCTGACGAAGAGGAGCATCGGCTGTTCGAGCGCGATCCTTTCATCTATTTCTACGAGGATTACCTGAAGGCCTACGACCCGGCCATGCGCAAGGGCCGCGGCGTCTACTACACGCCGCCGCCGATCGTCAATTTCATCGTGCGCGCGGTGGACGACATTCTGAAAGAGAGCTTCGGTATTCCCGACGGTCTTGCCGACCACCACCGGGTGACAGTGCTCGATTTCGCCTGCGGCACGGGGACATTCCTGCTGGAGGTGTTCCAGCGCATCTTCGACAATATCGGCGGCCCGGACGCCGGACGGGCCGACCTGATCGTGCGCGAGCATATTTTGAAGAACGTGTTCGGCTTCGAATACCTGATCGCGCCATATACGATCGCGCACCTTAAGCTTTCGCAATATCTCCACGACCAGGGACAGCCGTTGCACAACAACGAACGGTTGCAGGTGTTCCTGACAAACACACTGGAGCCGATCGCACCGCAGGCAAATCTTCTGCTACCGGCGATCAGCGCCGAGGTGGAGGCGGCACAAGAGGTAAAAGACCGCGAAATCCTGGTGATACTGGGCAACCCCCCTACTCCGGACATAGTCGAAGAACAATGGCGCATGGATTACTAGATGCAGATCGATCGAGTACCGACGCCGTTTGGATGAGTTGAGGTCGACCAGGCCAAAGAAAGCAATGGCTTCAGGACGATTATATAAAATTCATCCGATTCGCCCAGATGAAGATGGACGCAGTTAAAGGAGGGCGCTGTTGGAATTATCACTAATCATTCATGGTTTGATGACCCCACTTTTGGTGGAATGCGTCGATCGCTCTTGGCATAGTTTTGACGGCAAATCTATATGTCTTGATCTACATGGAAACACAAAGAAGAAGGAACGTACACCCGATGGCGGCGATGATCAAAACGTCTTCGACATCGAACAAGGTGTAGCAATTAGCATATTTGTAAAGCGATCCGGACTTGAGAAGTGCGTTTTTCATGCAGACCTGTGGGGTAGACGACTTTCAAAGTATGAGATACTTGGCAGACACCGATCGAGCGCCTCGACTGGAATCTCGTATCACTCCCGGTTGCGACCCGTATTGGCTGTTCAGCCCGCGAAGATCGCGAGGCCTACGCTCTAAATCCTACACGTGAGTTTCTGGCAATGCCGGACGTATCGCGCCAAGCGGCGATCCGGCACCGGGGATCGATCAACTGATGAATAAGTCTCGCCATTTCTTTCACACCGATAGGATAGCAAAGGGCAAGGTTCGCGACTTATAGGCCACGAGCGACGAGAAGCCGACGCCAGGCGCAGGTTCCGTGTATGCTGTCAGAAGCAGTGGGATACGAAGCGCGCAAGGCGGAAACTTGCTCGCTTGATTTGGATGTCCGCTTCGTGCCGGTACTTATCGCCGTTCGAACGAACGGTGGACAGTCTGCGGGATCGAAATGTGGACAGTGCATCGACGGAGAGCGATGTCACGCGCCATTTTGGTGAGCTACAATATCGTGACTTGATTACCACACGAGTGACGAAGGACAAGGATCACCGTCTTGTTGGACTTCACAATGTTATAGATCACAATAAGTGCTTCGGCCTATGACATTCGAATACGTGTTCCCGTTGCGTTCTAACTTAGCGATCGACGGAAGAGAGAACCTCTCACCTGAATTCCGAGACTTACCTCGACTCCCGATACGAGCACCACTACACACCCGAAGAAATCCTCGGCTACATCTACGCCGTGCTGCATGCCCGACCTATCGCGCCCGCTACGCCGAGTTCCTGCGGATCGACTTTCCGCGCGTGCCGTTCCCCGCGTCGGCCGACGATTTCGAGATATTGTCGGGCCTCGGCTGGGCACTCGTACAAGCGCACCTGCTGCGCGAGTTGCCGCGGCGCGGCTTGGCCGCCTATCACGGCAGGGGCGATCACACTGTCGAGGCGGTGCGCTACGCGCCCGCGGATCAGGCGATCGCGATCAACAAGACGCAATGCTTCAAGCCGGTGCCGCAGGAAGTGTGGGATTTCCACATTGGCGGGTATCAGGTGCTCGACAAATATTTGAAGTCGCGCAAGGGGCGCGTGCTGTCGCTCGACGAAATCGATCATGTCGGCGCGGTCGCCGACAGCCTCGCCTTCACGATCGCGCAGATGGCGAGAATCGACGAGGCGTACAAGGCGGCCTTTCCCGATCCGACATGATGCTGCGCCGCGCCTCGTGCCCGGCGGCGCGCCGATGCATAATGGTATGCGCCATTCCTCGGAAACGCGGAGAACGCATTGTCTCGCAACGGGCAACCGGACCTTTTCAGGGCAGAGGAGCAGCCGGACCTGTTCGGCGATTCGCGCCCTCCCGCCTATCGACCCGATCCCGACAAGGTGCGCGCGCGGCTCCACAAGATCCTTGCCGAGGCTCGGGCGGCGCAGAGGCTGCCGTGGGAATCGACACGCGCTTCTCTTTATCGAACAATTTTTCCGCAGATGACCCTATGGCTGCCGGAGGATGAGGGCGCTCAATTGCGCTTCGAGTTCGAATTGGAATTAGAACGCCTGAAGGCTGCCTAAATTCGCTGCACTGAGGCGGGCAGTCTGCGAGTAGGGCGGGTTAAGAAGAGCGCAACCCATCCTCTTTAAACGGTAACGGGGGTTTCGGCGCGCTCAGCCACCCTACATGCTCTGGATTATCACGCCGAGCGGCAGAGTCGTGCTGCGGGGTGGCAGCCTCTCGCGCTCGCGTTGGTCGGTTCAGGCCATGTCCAGTGCCCTGGTCGCAAGCGCCACCACACGGGGGATCGGGCGATTGCCCTTCTCGTAATACGCGACCATGCGCCGGCTGAGCCCGAGCGCACGTGCCGCCTCGTCCAAGGTATAGGCTTTGCGCTCGCGCCAGTGCCGAAACGCGCCCGGCGTCATGGTCTCCCCCGCCTGCTCCTGCGCCAGGCGCCACAGCGTATCGGCCGCCATGTCGATCTCGTCGGTCCAAACGACGTCGGTTCCGTGCTCG
This sequence comes from uncultured Alphaproteobacteria bacterium, assembly GCA_963814865.1. Lineage (GTDB taxonomy): Bacteria > Pseudomonadota > Alphaproteobacteria > ATCC43930 > CGMCC-115725 > AP-15. The sequence goes on from CAWFEN010000015.1 coordinate 102,506, forward strand.
CCTACCTGCACCTGCCGGAACAGTTCCGGCGACTGCCGCAGCGGCGCGTAGACGCGGAAGCTCTCGATCATGCCTGACACGTCCACGAGGCTCTCCTCGCCTTTGTCCCAGCGAACACGCAAGGTCCTCGGCTGTTCGCCCGGCATCACCGCGACGATGCGCGGCAAAATCTTCCTCGGCATGGTCAACCTCGTTCGTTCAGCTCGGCCCACTTGAGCGCCAGGCTCTGAACTGCGTGATCGAGATTTGGGGCGTGGGGAGTTCGATGTCCGCGAGATCCCCGCGTCGGCGTTCGTCGTGCCGCTCGCCTTGTGCATCAAAGGCTGGAACGGCGGCGGGTCATTGTCGGCGGATTGCTCGGCGGCCTCAAGCGAGTAGGATGGGTTAAGCGGAGCGCAACCCATCATCTTTGGACGGTAACGGTGGGTTTCGCCGCGCTCAACCCACCCTACATGCTGTGACCTGGATTCCTGCGGGCAGGTTCCCATGCCGGGCGCTGCCGCCAGCGACGCTAAAATTGCCATATTGGCATCGTATGTTGCGATCCAAGACGGTGCTCGGGGAGCGGGTGCCGTCGCAGCATGGGAGTTGCTGATGCCGTTGGATCGGGTAGAGGGACCTGTAAATCGCCTGCAGAAAACAGGAGGAACAGGGCCGCAGGCCGCAGGCGCCGTATTGGCGGTGTGGCCATCGAGAAGCGGCCGATCAGCCGCATCCCGGTTTCGCGGTTCGAATCCCCTCGGCGGTGCTCTGAATTTTCGCTCAGCGGGCAGGATGGGTTGAGCGGAGCGCAAGCCATCGGCTCTGGGACGAGGCCGCGCCCGGCGGCGTTACTGCTCGACTTCTTTGGAGATAATCGGCTGCCAGGTGGCGCAGAGATGCTCTTTGCGGAAAGTCGAGAACGGGCTCGGCTTCTCCGGCCCAGGCACCAGGGCCTGCACGTCATCGGCACCTTTGAAGGCAGGCCAGGACGGCACGGCCGCTCCGGTGTCCGGGCTGAGGTTCTTCACGAAATTGGCCCAATAGCTCTGCATAAGGCCTTCGAGCTCCTGCTCATCGCCGCTGAGGCTGCTGGTGAAAGGAAAGTCGAACAGGAACTGAAGCTCGGCGCCGTGCTGGGACGCCGTGGGGTAGCCGTATTGATCGTTCGGCGACTTTGTTACGGCCGGACGGGTATTGGTGGGCGGCGCCTCCGGATCGTCAAACTCATACGCGTAGACGGTCACGAATTTCGCCAAATCGGTAGCGGCGTCCAAGGCATTACAGGCGAAGTTCAGATCGGTGAGGATCTGGGCCAGGCCCTCGTCCGCGCTCGGCGCGCTTTTCGAGAGATACGGATCCGGGAAGTTTTTGAGCGGATAATCCGCAGTCGCCAGGGTCGATGCGAACGATGACGTGTTGACGGAAGCCGGCAGGTTCAGCTCCGCCAGGTACAGGTTGATTTCCTTTACGTAGGTGCACTCGGCGCCGCCGCAGAACGAATTGGCATTGGACAGGGCGTAATTGGCGGGTCCGCCGGCAGCAACGGCCGCGCTAAAGTTGCTCGGGAACGGGATCAGCCCAGGCTCGAACCAGCGGCCCTCGTCGGCATTGGTGCCCTGCAGCACCGGCACCCGGTTGAACCCGCCGGTGGAAAACGCGTGCTGCAACGCATTCGGCAGCACCAGCGTGCCGAAATCGGGCGAAATGCCGAACGAGCCGAACACCGCTTCCTGCTCGTCGATGATGGTTGCGACCGTCGCGCCGTCCAGACATTCGCGAATTTCGACGGACGGGCTGGTCGCGGTCAGGCTGCTGCACTTGATGCCCTTCACCGTGCCGGTTGCCGCCAGGACGTCATCGACAAACTTGTTGCCGTCCTGGCTCTCGTAGGTCGCCTGGGAGGGCAGATCGTGCAGCATAAAGGCGCCGCTTTCGATGATCGCGCCGCGGAACAGCCCGTTGCCGGTCGTGGTCGAGGCCAGATTGAGCGAGACGCTTACCCCGCCGGCAGACTGGCCGCCGATCGTCACCTTGGCTGGATCGCCGCCGAAAGCAGCGATATGCTTCTTTACCCACTGCATGGCGAACTGCTGATCCATGAGCCCGTAATTGCCCGCGTCGCCCGCTTTCTCGAAGGAGTCGCTGCTGCCTGCCCGCAACGCCTTCTGGGCCAGCCAGCCGAGCGCGCCGAGGCGATAGTTGATGGTAACGACGACGATGTTATTCGCGGCTATCATATTCGCGGCGTTGTACTCGACGCCGGTGCCGTTCTGGAGCTCGCCGCCATGGATCCAGAAGAATACCGGCAATTTCGATGTCGGTTTTGCCGATAACGGAACATACACATTGAGCGAGAGGCAGTCCTCGGACTGCGGCATTGTAAATGTGCCGATGACGACGGGTTCGAGCTGAGGACATACGGCGACGGTACTGAAATCAGATGCATCGAAAGGATTGGTTAACGCGGCATGCGCGTGCGGTGGTGCCCACCTGGCCGCCGTCGCGTAGGGGATGCCGAAATATTCGTCGACTTCGGAGTTGACGGATGAGACGGCGCCGTCGATCGTGACACCGTCGACCGTGACGCTTGGATTCGCCATGGCGCTCGTGCTTGCGATCAGGGCGCAGGCCGACAGCGACACGCAGAGCACTCTGAAGCTCATATTCGGACCCCCGGTGGCGCGCGGCTTTCCATCGCCGAAAGGCTTCCGATGACGGAGACAATCAACTGTCCCGAGGCTGCTATTATAGATACTTCCTGTTGCCCGGCAATCGGTTTCGGGGTCGTAAGCCAGGCAGCGCCGATATTTTGACGATCATATTCTCGCCGAATGATTTGTTTACCAAGATCCGCAAAACGTCTGCCATCCTGACAACGCCGATCTCGGCGGACCGGATCGGCGGCGGCATCGAAGGGCGGCACGCCACCCTCCTAATCCCCTGCGAACATGGCTTCGGCCGCACCGGCGTACGGCTTCGGACGGGAGCGGCAGCTACCACAGCGGATAGATATTGCCGGTCTCTTTGCCGGCGGTGCGGCGCCGCGACCTGAACATGCGCGCAATGACGGCTGCTGCGAGGATTGCGACGACCAGCCCCGACAGGATCCACCACTCCATGCGCTATCCTCGACGGGCGGGCAACGCCGCAGTGACGGCGGACAATATCGCCTCGGCGATTGCGGCGTTGCCGGCCTCCGACAGGTGATAGAGGTCAATGTAGACGGGATCGGTCCTATCGTCAAAAAGTGCCGACAGATCGACCGCGTCGGCGGCACCGGCGAATTCGGCGGAAGAGCGGCGCCCGGCGACGACCGCCGCATAAAGCTGCGCCCGTGCGGCAGGGTCCGTCGTATGGTCGTTTTCCCAGCGCCGCTCGTCAGCGGTCTTGACCCGCTTTGTCGTGATCACCGGCTGCCAAACAAAGAGCGGCCGAAACCCGTATTCGCGCGCCAGCAGCCGCACCAGGCGCAGATTTGCCGCATAGACCGCGATGACGTCGCGCGCCAGGCGGGGAATGTCGATGCACGACAGATCGGCGTCAGGCGCCGGCAGCGGACCGCGCAGGCCGAGCCCGGTCAAGCGGCGCAGTCGGCGCAGGGTGCGCGGTGCGGCTGCGACCAGCGCCGCCGCGGCGAGATTACGCCGGCGGTCGGGATGCAGCAGGTTGAACTCGGCGCGCCGACGCGCTTCGTTGAACAGGCTGTCGGCGCGCCCGGTCTGCTCGGCGCAGGCCATCTCGTTGACGCCATCATAGAAGAGCGCGATGTCGATCCGCTCCCCGGCCTTCAGCAACTGCTGCAGGGTGATGACCTCCTGCGTGCTGTTGTGGCCGAGCTGTCCGTAATTGGTCACTGCTGCGCGATGGCCGAGCGCGTCGAGGCGGCGGGCGAGCAGCGCCGGGATCGTCTGGCCGTCGCGCGCGCCCATGCCCATCATCGTCGAGCCGCCGAAGCACAGAATGCGCGTAACGCCCGCTTCGCCCGCGTGCTCGCCCGGGGTGGGCCGCAACCCGCGCTCGTCGATCGTCACATAGGCGCCGCGGTATGGGCGCTGCCACCATTCGACATAGGGTTTCCAGTCGACGCGGACGGCGCGGCGGAACTCGTCGAAATACGCCGCCGGCCACGCCGCGCCGGCATAGGCGTCGGCCGCCGAGGAGCGGTCGGGAAGGATGCCGCGGCGATAGCGCAGCCGGCGGCTCAACCGGCGCCAGAAATCGACGCCGAATTCGCCGGCGATAACGGCGAGGAGCAGCAGCCCCGCGACGTGCCACAGGGCGAGGATGAACCGGCCGGCCTGCTCCCACATTCGCGAACGCGCTACCGCCGCGTGCGTGCGCCGTCAAGCTTCACCGCGGCGACGGCCGATATGCGGTCGTTAGATCTCGCCTTCTGCCCCAGAAACGGGGATGATCGGGCACAAGGATGCACCGACGAGGAGTGGCCGGCGATGAGCGCGATCGACGCAACCCATGATCCGCGGCGCGAGAGCTGGGTGGCCTCGGCGCGCGGCCACAGCGAATTTCCGATCCAGAACCTGCCGCTCGGCGTGTTCAGCCCGGCGGGCGCGGGGCCGCGCGGCGGCATTGCGATCGGCGACAGCATCCTCGATCTGCGGGCGGCACTCGAAGCCGGGCTGCTTTCCGGCGAGGCGGCACAGGCGGCCGAGGCGGCGGCCGGTACCACTCTGAACCCGCTGATGGCGCTCGGAACCGGACCGCGGGCGGCGCTGCGCAGCCGCGTATCGGCGCTTCTCGCCGCCGACGGCGCAGAGCGGGCGAGGGTAGAGGCAATCGCGGCGCGTCTGCTGCACGATGCGGCCGCATGCACCCTGCACCTGCCGGCGGCGATCGGGAATTTCACCGATTTCTTTGCAGGCATCCACCATGCCACCAATGGCGGGCGGCGGCGCGACCCCAACAATCCGCTCAGCCCCAATTACAAATACGTGCCGGTCGCCTACCACAGCCGCGCGTCCTCGGTGCGGCCTTCGGGGGTGCCGATCCGGCGGCCCAATGGCCAGCGCAAGGCGCCGGACGAAGATGTGCCGAGCTTCGGGCCGGCCCAAAAGCTCGATTACGAGCTCGAGCTCGCCGTCTGGATCGGTCCCGGCAATGCGCTCGGCGAGCCGATCCCGATCGTGCAGGCGGCGGACCATATATTCGGGCTCGGCCTCGTCAACGACTGGTCGGCGCGCGACGTGCAGGGCTGGGAGTCGCAGCCGCTGGGGCCGTTCCTCGGCAAGAATTTCGGCTCGACCGTGTCGCCCTGGGTGATCACCGCCGAGGCGCTCGCCCCGTTCCGCGCGGCGCAGCCGGCGCGCCCGGCCGGCGACCCGCGGCCATTGCCGCATTTGTGGGACGATGCCGACCAGCGCGACGGCGCCTTCGACATCGCGCTCGAAGCCTTGATGATGACCGAAGGATTGCGGGCAAAGGGACTGCCGCCGCATCGCATGTCGGCCAGCAACACGACCGACCTCTATTGGACATTGGCCCAGCTGGTCGCACATCATGCGAGCGGCGGCTGCGACCTCAGGCCCGGCGACCTCTTCGGCACCGGCACGATCTCCGGCCCGACGGCCGAAGGCTATGGCAGCCTGATGGAATTGAGCGCCGACGGCAGCAGGCGGATAACGCTCGCTTCGGGCGAGACCCGGACCTTCACCGAGAACGGCGACGAGGTCATCTTCCGCGCCCATTGCCGGCGCCAGGGCTTCGTGCCGATCGGCTTTGGCGAGTGCCGCGCCCGGATCGTCTGACTGGACACAGCCGCCGCTGACAGGAGAACCGACCATGGCAGATGATGTCCGCACACCCTATCGCATCGAAGAGGACGCGCTCGGCGACGTCGAGGTGCCGAGCGAGCATCTGTGGGGAGCGCAGACCGAACGCTCGCGCGAGAATTTTCCGATCGGGACGGAACGCTTCCGCTGGGACCGCCCGGTGATCCGGGCATTGGGGATCCTGAAGAAATGCGCGGCATTGGCCAATTTGGAGCTGGGCCAGCTCGCCAAGGAGAAGGTGGATCTGATCGTGCGCGCCGCGCAGGAGGTGATCGACGGCAAGCTCGATGCGGAGTTCCCGCTCGTCGTGTTCCAGACCGGCTCCGGCACGCAGACCAATATGAACGCCAATGAGGTGATTTCAAATCGGGCGATCCAGCTCGCCGGCGGCGTGCTCGGCTCGAAGAAGCCGGTCCATCCCAATGACGACGTCAACCATTCGCAATCCTCGAACGACACCTTCCCGACCGCGATGCATATCGCCGCGGTCGAAGAGATCACCGACCGGCTGCTGCCGGCCGTGCACACCCTGCGGCAGACGCTCGACGCCAAGGTCAAGGCCTATGCGACCATCGTCATGGTCGGCCGCACCCACCTGCAGGACGCCACGCCGCTGACGGTCGGACAGCTGATCTCGGGCTGGGTCGGGCAGCTCGACGACGCCATGGCGACGATCGAGCGCGCGCTGCCGGGCCTGCTCGAGCTCGCCATCGGCGGGACTGCGGTCGGGACCGGGCTCAACGCGCATCCGCGCTTTGGCGAAACGACTGCGCGCAAGGTGGCGGCGGAGACCGGGAGGAGGTTCGTCTCGGCGCCCAACAAATTCACTGCGCTGTCGGCGCACGACGCGATGGTGAATGCGAGCGCCGCGCTGCGGACCTTGGCCGGCGCGCTGATGAAGATCGCCAATGATGTGCGCTGGTACGCCTGCGGCCCGCGGGCCGGCTTTGCCGAATTGAAGATCCCGGAAAACGAGCCGGGCTCGTCGATCATGCCGGGCAAGATCAACCCGACGCAATGCGAGGCGCTGACCATGGTCGCGGTGCAGGTGTTCGGCAACGACCATGCGGTAGCGTTTGCCGGGTCGCAGGGCAACTTTCAGCTCAACGTCTACAAGCCGGTGATGCTGCACAACGTCATCGAATCGGTGCAGCTGCTGGCGGATGCCTGCCTGTCGTTCGAGGCGCGCTGTGCCCGCGGCATCGAGCCGGACGAAAAGCGCATCGCCGAGCACCTGCAAAATTCGCTGATGCTGGTGACGGCGCTCAACCCGCATATCGGCTACGAGAAGGCGGCGAGGATTTCGCTGACCGCCTATCGCGACGACATCAGCCTGCGCGACGCGGCGCTGAAGCTCGGCTTTGTGAGCGAGGCGCAGTTCGACGAATGGGTCCGGCCGGAGGACATGACGCATCCGCTGGCCGAGGGGAAATAGTGGCGCCATCGGGATCCCGGATCGCGGATCGAGCAGCGACGACCGCCCGCACCGGGCGCGGGCCAGCGGCCGGCGACACCGATTTGACCGAGGCGCTCGACTGCCTGCTGCGGTTCGGTGCGCTGACGTTGCGCAGCGGCAACGAGGCGTTTCGCGTGCGCGAATGGATGGGTGCGATCGCGCGCGCCATGCGCGTCGATGGGCTTGCCGTGCATGTCACGCTCGGCGGCATGACGGCGACGGCACGCCGCAACGGCCGCCACGCCACCCTGGCCAGCGAGATAGCACCCATCGGGGTCAATGCGTGGCGCATCGGCGCGCTCGAGCATCTGGCGCGGACCGCCGAGCCGGGCATCACCGCCCGCGCGGTCGCCGCGAGGCTCGACACGATCGAAGCCGCGCCGCCGCTGTACTCGCTCGTATCGACTGCCGCGGCGGTCGGTGTCGCGTGCGGCGCATTCTCCTACCTGAACGGCGGCGGACCGCCGGAGATTATCGCCAGCCTCGCCGCCGGCGCGGTCGGCCAGTGGGTGCGGTCGCTGTTGCTGCGACGGCGCTTCAACCAATACGCCGTCACCGCCTTGTGTGCCGTGATCGCATCGAGCCTCTATTGCCTTCTCGCCGCGGCGCTGGCCGCCGCGGGCTTTGCCGTCGCGAGACATGCGGTGGGGTTCATCTCCTCGGTGCTGTTCCTGATCCCCGGCTTTCCGCTGATGGCCGCGCTGCTCGATCTGCTGCAGCACCAGATCGTCGCCGGGCTCGCCCGCCTCGCTTACGGCCTGATGGTGCTGGCGGCCGGCGGGTTCGGCATTTGCCTGGTCGCCGCTGCCGTTGGGCTGACGCCGGAGCCGCCGCCGCTGCTGCCGATCGGTGAGCCGCTGACCTTGCTGCTGCGTGCGATCGCCAGCATCCTCGGCGGGTGCGGCTTCGCGATCCTGTACAACAGCACGTGGCGCACGGTCCTGACCGTCGGCGGTCTGGCGCTCGTCGGCAACGAGCTTCGCCTGGCGCTGCACGACGCCGGCCTCGCACTGGCGCCGGCAACCTTCTTCGGCGCGATGGCGGTGGGCTTGCTGGCCTCGCTGGTGCACCAGCGCCTGCACGAGACGCGGATTGCGCTGACGGTGCCCGGCATCATCATCATGGTGCCCGGCACCTATGCGTTTCAGACGATCGTGCTGTTCGATCAGGGCAACGCGCTCGCGGCGCTGCAAGCGGCTGCCCTCGGCGGCTTCGTTGTCGGCGCGATGGCGCTGGGCCTGGCGGCGGCGCGCTTCCTGAGCGAACCGGGATGGATCGTAGAGGCCTGAGCGGCTCCCGCGGGTATCTCCAGCGGGAACAGGAGGTTGACGACTGCGACGCGCTTGGAAAGAGGCTGCGCGGCCATTGAGGAGCGCGCAATATCCGCGCGCTACAGCGCCAGCAGCCGGTCGAGCCGGGCGTGGTCGGCGCGCAGCTCGGCAGCGGCGCCGGAAAAGCGCACCGTGCCTTTTTCGAGGACATAGACGCGGTCGGCGAGCGCCAGCGCAAAATCGACGCCCTGCTCGGCGAGGAGGATGGTCAGGCCCTGCGCCTTCAACTCGCCGATCTTGTCGCGCAGGGTGTCGACGACGAGCGGCGCCAGCCCTTCCGACGGCTCGTCGAGCAGCAGCAGGAGGGGATTGCCCATCAGCGTGCGGGCGATCGTCAGCATCTGCTGCTCGCCGCCCGACAGAAAGCCGCCGCGCTGGTCGCGCCGCTCGCGCAAGACCGGAAACAGCTCGCCGACGGTCTCGATGGTCCAGCGGCCGGGCCGGCGGGCGGCGCGGGCGCCGACTTCGAGGTTCTCCTGCACGCTGAGCTCGGCGAAGATGCGGCGGTCCTCGGGGACGAAGCCGATGCCGGCACGGGCGATGCGGTGCGGCGCCCAGCCGGTGATGTCCCTGCCCTGCCACAGCACGCGGCCGCTGCCGGGCGCAGTCAACCCCATGACCGAGCGCATCGTTGTCGTCTTGCCGACGCCGTTGCGGCCGAGCAGGCAGACGCATTCGCCCTCGGCGATCTCGAGCGAGACCCCGAACAGCACCCGGCTCAAACCATAAGCGGTATGGATCTCCTCGACCGCCAGGAGCGGCGTCATCGGTGTTCGCCGAGATAGACGCGGCGCACCTCGGGATCGGCGCGCATTTCGGCGGGCGTGCCCTCGGCCAGCAGCCGACCCTGATGCAGCACCGCGATCTTCTGGGCGATCGCGAACACCACCTCCATGTCGTGCTCGGTAAACAGCAGGGTCAGCTCGCGCTCGTCGGCGATATGTTGCAACAGGCGCATCGTCTCCTGCGTCTCGCTCGCCGACATGCCGGCGGTCGGCTCGTCGAGCAGCAGCAGGGCCGGATCGCTCGCCAATGCGATGCCGAGCTCGAGCTGCTTCTGGTTGCCGTAGCTCAGCGTGCCGGCGACCGCAAACGCCTCGTTGTCGAGGCCGACCGAGGCGAGCAGCGCCTCGGTGTCGTCGCGGTAGAAATTCTCCGAATTCGACCAGAAATTCCGGCCGCGGCCGCGATGGGCGAGAAAGGCCGCCTGCAAGTTCTCGAATACGGTGAGCTGCGGAAAGATGTTGGCTCGCTGAAACGAGCGTCCGACGCCCATGCGGCAGATGCGGTGCGGCGGCGCCCCGGTGATGTCGCGGCCGTCGAGCAGCACCTGGCCGCCATCGGGGCGCAGATGGCCGGTGATCAGGTTGAAAAAGGTCGTCTTGCCGGCGCCGTTCGGCCCGATCACTGCGGCGATCTGGCGGGTCGCGACGGCGAGGCTGACCCCGCCGACGGCGGCGAAGCCGGCGAACGACTTGCGCAGGTCGCGCACCTCAAGCATCGCGTGCGGCCAGGCGATGCCTGAGCAGGCGAAATCCGCCGACCAGCCCGCCGACGATGCCGCCCGGAAAGACGAAGAGCAGAACCAGCAGCAAGGAGCCGAGAACGAACGGCCAATACTGGGTATAGTCGGTAATCTGCTGGTTCAGCCAGACCAGCGCCAGCGCGCCGACCGGCGGCCCCCAGAAATAGCCCATGCCGCCGAGGATGGTCATGATCATGACCTCGGCCGATTTCGACCAGAACACGTAATCGGCAAAGACGCCGCGGCTGAAGATGCCGTAGAGCGCGCCGGCAAGGCCGGCAAAGGCGCCGGCGACGACAAAGGCGGCAAGCTCGTAGGCGCGCACGTTGAGGCCGATAAAGGCGGCGCGCTCGGGATTGTCGCGGATCGTCGTCAGCATGCGGCCGAAGGGCGAACGCACGATCCGCCGCAGCACCGCGAGCGAGACCGCCACCAGCGCCACGGTGAGGAGGTAAAAGCGGCTGTTGATGTTCAGATCGCCGACCCCCGGGATCGCGCTCATCCAGTCGAGGTTGGGGTATGGGATCTCGGGCAGGCCCTGGTCGCCGCCGGTCACGTCGTTCCATTTGTAGCAGATCGCCCAGACGATCTGCGAGAAGGCGAGCGTCAGCATGGCGAAGTAGAGCTTGATCAGGCGCACGCAAAAATAGCCGGAAACCAGGGCAAAGATGCCGGCACCGATCCCGGCCGCCGGGAAGGCGACGATGAACGGCATGCCGTAGGTCTTCATCAGGATGCCGCAGACATAGGCGCCGACGCCGAAATAGGCGACGTGGCCGAACGAGACGAGGCCGGTGGTGCCGAGCAACAGGTTGAGGCTGACCGCGAAGAGGGCGTCGATCGCGATCTGCGCCGCGAGGAACGTGTCATAGCGCGAGCCGAGCCACGGCACCGAGCAGGCGGCGAGGAAGACGATCAATGTCCACGGGATATGGCCGGCGAGGGCGGAGCGGCGGCGGGTCATCGCAGCGGCCGGCCGAACAGGCCCCACGGGCGGACGATCAGGATGACCGCCATCAGCGCGAAAACCGAAAACAGCGAAAAGCCGGGAAAGATCAGGATGCCGAAAGACAACACCTCGCCGTAAATCACCGACCCCCAGAACGTGCCCCAGATCGAGCCCATGCCGCCGATCACCACGACGATGAACGCCTGGACGATGATCAGCACGTCCATCCCCGGCACGATGCTTTCGATCGGCGTCACCAGCGCGCCCGACAGCCCGGCGAGAAACGAGCTGACCACGAACATGCCGGTGTAGATCGAGCCGACATTGGCACCCAGGGCGGCGAGCATCTCGCGGTCGTAAGAGGCTGCCCGCACCATCCGGCCGGCGCTGGTGCGGTTCAATACCAGCCAGCCGGCCAAGGCGATCAGCGGGCCGATCGCCAGGACGAACAAGTTGTAAAGCGGCTGCGTGGTGCCGAAGAGCTGGATGCTGCCGGCGAGCACCGGGGGTCGGGACACCGACAATTGACCGGTACCCCAGACGAACTTCGCGACATCGCCCAGGATCAGCACCAGGGCGTAAGTGAAAAGCAGCTGATAGAGTTCTTCGCGGCCATAGAGATGGCGCAGCAGCAGCCGCTCGACGATCGCGCCCAGCAGGGCGACGCCGAGCGCCGCGACGAGCGCCGCCAGCCAGAACCCCTCCGCCGACGGCTGGAGCCATTGCACCGTCTGCCAGGCGAGATAGGCGCCGATCATGTAGAACGAGCCGTGCGCGAAGTTGATCACGCGCATGACCCCGAACACGAGCGACAGCCCGGAGGCGATCAGAAACAGAAACATCGCGGTGGTCAGGCCGCCCATGAACTGGCTGAACAGAAACGACACCGCCACCGCCGGTCAGCCTCCCAATGTTCGGGCCGCCTGCGCTCGCATCCCGATCGCGGGCGTCGTTATGCCCGAGCCGCGGTCAGTTCGTTTCCGTTGTCGGCGGCAGCAGCTCCGGGTTTTTCATCACGGCAAAGGGATAGGCCGGATCTTTGACCATCTCGCCATAATATTCGGGGGCAAAGGTCTCATGCGATTTAACGCTGAACGTGCGCTTGCCGACCGGGGTGTCGAAGCTGAGGCCGAGCAGCGCTTTCGCCACGTCGTCCGACTTGGTGTTGCCGGCTTTCTTGATGCCCTCCGCCAGGGCGACGATCGACTGATAGCCGACGATCGACCAGCCGGATGCGTATTGCTGCTTGGTGAACGCCTTCAGGTCCTCGATGAACTTCTTGTGTTCGGGCGGCTCGGCGCCGCTCCAGATCACCGGGTCGTAGGCGTTGCCGATGATCCCATAGGGATAATCGCCGCCCAGCGCCCGCGCCTCGTCGGTGGTGCCGACCTCGGCCGGGTCGATCATCCGGTTGTCGACGGCCTTGTAGTAACCGAGCGGCTTTGCTTCCTTCGTGAAGGTGACGAAATCGCCGGCGAACAGCGAGGAATAGATCGCGTCCGGCTTCTTGCCCATCTGCGCGGTGATGAACGGGGTGAAGTCGGCCTCGCCGAGCTTCGGCCATTGCTGGTCGACGATGGTGATGTCGGGGCGCATTTTTTTGAGGGCCTTGATGAAGGCGGCGATCGAATCGCGCCCATAGGCGTAATCGGGCGCGATCGTGGCTACGGTTTTGACGTCCTTCCATCGCGCCATCAGGGTCGCCCCCGCCAACCCTTCGACATCGGTGTTGGAAGCGATGCGAAAGATGTACGGATGGATGTCGGCCGCGTCGGTCAGCCGCGTGCTTTTCGCCGTCGGGGCGATGAAGACGATCTTGTTTTCCTTGGCGACCGTCGACACCGCCGGCGCCTCGGCCGAGGTCAGGGTGCCGACCAGGAAGTCGACATTGTCCTTGATGATCAGCTCGCGCGCCAGGCGTACCGCCTCGTCGGCATTCGCCTTGCTGTCACGCGACAGGATTTCGAACTTGCGGCCGAGCACGCCGCCCTTGGCATTGATATCGGCGACCGCCAGTTCGGCGCCCTTCAGGACGGGCTCGCCATAGACCGCGGTGGGGCCGGACAACGGGATCGGGAACCCGATCTTGATCGTCTCGGCGGCGGATGCCACCGCAGGCCCGAAGGCGGCGGCGCAGGCCAGCGCCAGCATATGACGGCGGAACATGTCCACGCCTCCCTCCCCGATCGAAGTTTGTCATTCGGCTTACGGTTGCGCCTTATCGATCGGCGCCTCGTCAGGTGTCAAGCGGCGCCTTGCCGCTGTCCCCAGCGCTGCCGCCAGCTCGGCACGGGGCCGAGCGGCTCGGCCGAAGTCAGCGCCCGCATCACCGCCCGCGCGAGGCAGTCCGCAGCAGCGCTGCCGAGCCGCAGCAGCACCACCGGCTCGGCCGGCGGGCCGGCTCCGGTCGACAGCGCAAACACGCTGTCGCCGTCGAACGGCGTATGGATCGGGCGGATGGCACGCGCCAGCCCATCCTGGGCCATGATCGCCAGGCGCCGACAGCCGCCCTTGTCGAGCGCGGCGTCGGTGGCGACGACGGCGATCGTCGTGTTGGCACCCGGGGCGGCAGCGGCGCATTGCGAAAAATCCGCCGGGTCGAGAGCGCGGTCGGGCGCCTCCGGCTGTCGGTCGATGTCGCCGGCAAGCGCGATTTCGGCGGCCCAGAAGCGCCCGCAATCGGGTCGCACAGTCGAGCCCCAACTGTTGACCGCAACAATCGCGCCGACCGTAGCGCCGTCGGCAAGGACGAGCGAGGCGGTGCCGATGCCGCCCTTCAACCGCCCGGAGGTGGCGCCGCGTCCGGCCCCGGCATTACCGAGTGCGAAGTCTTTCGCCGCCGTGTCCACCGCCTTGCAGCCGAGGGCGCGGTAGGGCGGTGCGCCGGTCCACCTCCGCCGGCCGGGAAAGCCGAGGTCGAACAGGATCGCGGCCGGCACGATCGGCACCCTGACCGAGCCGACCGCAAAACCGCGGCCTGCTGCGGCGAGCCGATCCATCACCCCGGCAGCGGCGTCGAGCCCGAAGGCCGAGCCACCCGAAAGCACGACGGCATCGACGCGGTCGACCAGGGTGTCGGGGCCGAGCAGATCGGTCTCGCGCGTACCCGGCGCCCCGCCGCGGATATCGACCGAGGCCACCGCCGGCCGCTCGACCAGCACGACGGTCGTGCCGGTGATGCCAGCGCCGTCTTCGGCCTGCCCGACCAGGATCCCCGGCACGTCGGTAATCGAATTGCGCGGACCCGCCATGGCCACCGGCTCACCCTCCGCTGCCGGGCGCAATCATCCCCCGGGGCGAAATCACCCCCAGGGCGCAGTCAGCCCCAGGGTGCAGTCAGCCCCAGGGTGCAGTCAGCCCCAGGGCGAAATCATCCCCGGGTGCGGCGCGTTCTGGTACGTGGCCGGCTGCGCTTGCGCCCGAGGCCGAGCGTTTTCGCCATCTCCGAGCGCTGCTCGGAATAGGCAGGGGCGGTGAGCGGGTGATCGCTCGACAATTTCCACCGCCGCAAATATTCCGCGATCTGCAGACCGTGCCGGGTGCCCAGGTGCCGGCGCAGCGTTTTGCCTTTGAACCCGCATTCGAGGCAAATCACTTGGTCGCGCTGCACCGATCGCTTGATCGGCACCGCCGGCGTGCGCACCGGTGGGACTTCGGTCGGCATTCCAAGTTGGCGGATCGCCTGCTCGACCGCAATGATCAACCCGGAAAGCTGGTCCGGGGCCAGCACATGATTTCCGACATAGCTGGTGATGATCTTGGCCACCGGCCGTAAATCGACGCTTCTCGCCGTGTCTCCGTCATTCATGGTCGAATCGTCCCTATCGTATGATATCCTTTCCTTTCATACGACGAATTACGCCCGGATCAAAGTTTTTCGACCGACATCCGAGCGTGCCGGCGGTTTTGTTTCCTACGAGCGATATCCGGCAGCACGTTTCCCGCTACATCAAGCCCAGGTCCGCGAAATTTCCGTATAGATTGCACCGGCGGGGCCGGTTACCTCGTGCCGGCGGCGGTTACGCGATTCGCTCATCCGTCCGATCATCCAAATCGCCGCCCGCCGGCGCAGCGACGGCGAACCCCCCTCCGCAACCGGGATCCGCCTCGGCCGCGATCCGGATTCCGACGCTCCGCACGTCAGGAATTGGGATACCCCGCGCTTTCGCTGCCGTCCGGCCGCGCCCCGCGCGGCATTCGCCGGCCTCGGTCAGCACTGCGTCGAACCAGCCCTCGTCCTGGCGGCAGCGAAGCGCTCGCGCCGCCTCGACAAAGCCGAGGAGCTGCCGTGTCGGGGGCGCCGGAAATCTGGCTTTATGACTGTCCTTGCTGCTGTCGGCGCTCAGCGCGGAATTGACAGCCTCGGTCCAGTCGTTCGCGCCCCAGCCGCCCGCATCCCAGCTGCCGGAGCCCCCCTCGGCCGCGCAGAAGTCGGGGCGGGTCCGGATCGTTACCGGTTCGAGTTGCTGCACCATGCGCAACGCGGTCTTGTTGGTCACTTCCAGCTGCAGGTGCAGACGGTGCGCGCTGATCCCGTGCTCGCCGGCGGTCAGCAGGAAGCAGGCCTGAAACCATTTGTGGAGCGGGACATGGCTGCCTTCGAACAGGGTCCCCATCGTGGCGCGGAACTGCCTGCGGCACCCGCAGCAGAAGTGCAGGCCGGCGCGCGCGCCTTTTCCGGTGACGGCGCCGATCCGTTCGGCCGCACCGCAATGCGGGCATAGCGGACCGCCCGGCCACATGATCTGAGAGAGCTTGGCGTGCGCTGCCTGCTCGCTCCAAAAGTAGGGCTGCGCAAGGATGGACATGATCGTGCCTCGTTGTTGCAGTTTACGCGTCGGGACCCGGTGGCGGGCCAAACGCGAATCAGCACAACGCAGATATTTCTCTAAAATTGAGTTATAGATTCGTCAATCCACCGTCAATTGTTAATTGCTCTCTTTCAGGAGCGGACCGCTGGTCCAAACACTGCGGATTTCCGACCGGCGGCTGCGGAAACGGCGTGGGCCGCGTCGGCGCCTAGTGGCGCCACTCGTTGGCACGGGTGCTGCCCTCTCCGAGCGGGTAGCCGGCGGCGGGAGGCACCAGCGCCGGCGCCGCGGCCGGTTCGCTGCGGCGCACCTCCGCGGCGCGGCGCAGCCGCCGATAGCTGCGGACGGTCAATGGGATCGAGCCGAGATAGACGATGCCGATGATGGTCAAGGTCGGCCACGGCGCCGTCGTGAAAAAGGCGGTCAGGACGCCGACCCCGAGCAAGGTCGGGACCACCTGGTGATGCGGGATGCGAATCCGCTTCAGCGATACGGTCGGTACCGTGCTGACCATCAGCAGCGCCACCCCCGTCACCGTCAGCGCGTTCAGATAGGGCGAACGAAACAGCCAATCGCCCCACTCGAAGCTCAAAAACATCGGCACCATCACCAGCCCGGCCCCGGCCGGCGCCGGCACCCCGGTGAAAAACGCCGCGGCATAGGGCGGCCGGTCGGCTCCCGCCTGGGTGTTGAAGCGCGCCAGGCGCAGCGCGCAGCAGACGGCGAAAAACAGCACGATGGCCCAGCCGAAGCCGTGCAGCGCCGACATCGTCCACAGATAAAGCATCGCCGCCGGCGCCACCCCGAAACTGACGAAATCCGACAGGCTGTCGAGTTCCGCCCCGAAGCTCGAAGTCGATTTGAGCAAGCGGGCGATGCGACCGTCGAGGCCGTCGAAGATGCCGGCGACGATGATGGCAAAGACGGCGTTTGGAAAGTCGCCGTGCATCGCAAAGCGGATCGCCGTCATGCCGGCGCACAATGCCAGCAGGGTCAGGATATTCGGCACCATCCGATTGATCGACAACCCGGACAGCCGGCGCCCCGACACCCGCGACCGCCGTACCCTGGCCGAGCGCACCCTCATCGAGGCCCGTCCCTCACCAATGCCCGCCCCTCACCAAGGCGCCGCCTCATTGCGCGACGCCGCGGCGCGCCGGCTCCTGCGCCAGACGGTCGGCGAGCACGGTCTCGCCGCCCACCATGCGCTGCCCCACGGCCACCATCGGCAGATAGGGCGGCGGGCAATAGACGTCGACCCGCGAGCCGAAGCGGATGATGCCCATGCGCTGGCCCGCAGCGACCTGCTGCCCCTCGCGCAGGTCGCAGACGATGCGCCGGGCGACGAGACCGGCAATCTGCACAAAGGCGATCTCCGGGCCTTCGGTCGGAGCAATCCGGATCGCCATCCGCTCGTTGTGCAGGCTCGCCTCGTCGCGGCTCGCATCGACAAACCGCCCCCTGGTGTAGCGCAGCGCTGCGACCCGGCCGGCTACCGGGGCGCGGGTGACGTGCACGTCGAAAATGTTGAGAAAAATCCCGATCCTCACAACCGGATCGCCGCTCAACCCGAGTTCGGGCGGCGGCGGTGCCGGTCCAAGCGAGACGACGATGCCGTCGGCCGGGCTGATCAGCAGGCCCTCGCGAATCGGCGTGACGCGCCATGGATCGCGGAAGAAATAGGCCATCCACAGCGTCGCGACGGTGCCGATCCAGCCGGCCGGGGTCCACAGCACGAACAACAGCATTGTCACGATCACCGCGGCGAGGACGAACTTGAAGCCGTCCGGATGCAGCGGAGCGACGACCCTCCTCAGCACGACGGCTCATCCGGATGACGACGCATGGTGACGCCATGGTATGGTGACGGCAGGACGGGTCAGCTGCCTTCGCGGCGCCACGCCGCGAGCAGCCCGCCGACGATCAGCAGCAGGGCCGCGACCGCCGGCAGCAGCGGCGTTTCGCTGAGCCCGGTGACGGTATAATCGCCGTTGGCGCGAAAGCCCATCCAGTTCCGGCCGGCCGCCGGCCGGTCGGGCGCAACCCGGCGGATTTCCGGGATCGCCCCGCTGCCGGCCCAAAAGATGCCGCCGCCGGTCGCCTTGACGACCGGCGCCAGCTTGTCCGGAGTGGTGCGGACATCGGCGAACTCGATCGGGTTGAGCGGCCCGGCCGCGGCGAGCGCGGTGCGGCTGCCGTCGCTGACCCGGTAGAGCCCCATCTCGCCGATCACCACGGAGCCGGTGCTGCGTCCGCCGCCGGCCGGCGTCAGGCTCAGGCTCCGGGTCGAGCCGTCGGGCGCAGTGATCGCGACCGGGCGGGCATCCGGCTCGAGCGATTGGCGGGTGACGACGAGGCGGTCGCCATCGACCATCGCGCGCAAATCGTTCTCTTCGAGGTCGGGCTCCTTCATCAGCCAATAGGCGAGGCGGCGCAGCAGCTCCGCCTGCGGCCCGCCGCCTTCGAAGCCGCGCGCCCAAAACCACATCTGGTCGGACAGGAGCTGCGCCACCCGGCCCTTGCCGACGCGGTCGAGGACCAGCAGCGGGTCGCCGCGGTCGCCGGTCATCACCGTCACGCCGCGATTGTCCCGCGCCTCGACCTGGCGGAACCAGCGCCCCCAACTCGGTTCGCCGCCGGCCGGTCCGGCCCCCGGCAACCCTTCCGTCACCGGATGCCGGCGGCCGAGAGCGGTGAGCTGCGGTTTGAATCCCTCTTCATAGACCTCACCGGTCGGCTCGGCCGGCAGGATCGCGCCGAGCGGGGTGCGGGCGAGGTTGAGCGCGGTGCCGTCGCTCGGGCCGGCGGCTTCGAGAAAGGCGCCGCCGTTGCGGACATAGCGCGCGACGTTGGCGAGATAGGCTTCCGGGATCACGCCGCGCCGGCTGTAGCGGTCGAAGATGATCAGGTCGAAATCGTCGAGCTTGGTGTCGAACAGCTCGCGGATCGGAAAGGCGATCAGCGACAATTCCCGGATCGGAGTCCCGTCCTGTTTTTCCGGCGGCCGCAGGATCGTGAAGTGGACGAGATCGACCGAAGGGTCGGATTTCAGGATATTGCGCCACACCCGCTCGCCGGCATGCGGCTCGCCGGAGACGAGCAGCACCCGCAGGCGGTCGCGCACGCCGTTGACGACGACCACGGCGCGGTTGTTGGCGAGGGTCAATTCGTGCGGGCCGGGCGCCGTCTCGATCTCGATCACGTTGGGTCCGCCGTGATCGATCGGGATCGCCAGCGGGACGTCGCGGCCGACCGGCACCATCAGCTGGTGCGGGGCGCCGCCATCCTTGCGCCAGGTGACCGCGGCCTGGTCGGCATCGTCGCCCGCCGTCTCGGCGGCG
Source organism: uncultured Alphaproteobacteria bacterium (assembly GCA_963814865.1). GTDB lineage: Bacteria > Pseudomonadota > Alphaproteobacteria > ATCC43930 > CGMCC-115725 > AP-15. The sequence continues at coordinate 121,687 of CAWFEN010000015.1, forward strand.
GTCTCGGGCAGGTCCTCGACCCGAACCCGCAGCTGCAGCTCCTTGCCGACGAGACCGAAGCTCGGCGCCCGGGCGACGACGAGGCGGCGGTCGCGTTCGCCCGGCCATCCGGACAGGAGAACGTGGAGCGGGCCGCCGACCGCCTGCGCCAATGTCTTGGCGTCGCCGGCGGGGACGTCGTGCACCTGGCCGTCGGTGATCATGACGATTCCGGCCAGGCGTTCGCGCGGCACGTCCGACATGCCCCGATCGAGCGCCGCGAACAGCCTCGTCCCGTCGTCGCCGGCGCCGGGGCGGGGTTGTCCCGTCCGGATCACCCGCAGATCGAGATCGGGCTCCTGCGCCAGGCGTTTCCTGAGCGCCGCCAAGGCCGCCTCGGTGGCCTGCCGGCGAGCGCCGATGCTCTGGCTCGGCGATTCGTCGACGATGACGATGGCGACGTCGCGCAGCAGCGCGCGCTGTTCCTCGATCAGCGACGGGTTGACGAGGGCGGCAAGCAGAATGCCGATGGCGAGGGCGCGCCACGCCAGACCGCGGGCGCGGCGCAGCATGCCGAAGCCGAGGCCGAGCGCGCAGGCGATGCCGAGCACAGCGATCGCCGCCCATGGCAGCATCGGGGCGGTGACGACCACGAAGCCGCTGCTGCTCATTGCCCGAGGCGCTCCAGGATCGCCGGCACATGCACCTGGTCGGATTTGTAATTGCCGGTCAGCACGTACATGACAAGGTTGATGCCAAAGCGCAGCGCCATCTCGCGCTGCGCCTCGCCGCCCGGAACGCAGGCGAAGACCGGCCGGCCTTCGCGGTCGGCGGCCCAGGCGCCGGCCCAGTCGTTGGCGCCGACGATGACGCTCGAGACCCCGTCATTGACCCGGTCCTCGACCGGCTCGACCCACAAGGTCCCGACGTTCCAGCGTCCGGGAAATTCGTGCATCAGGTAGAACGATTTGGTCAGCACGTGGTCGGGCGGGATCGGCACCAGCGGCGGCAGCTTGAGCCCGGCGGTCAGGCGGCGCAGCCGTTGCGCCGCGACCGCCGCGCCGCCGAACGGACCCGGCGTATCGTCGTCGCCGTCGCGGGTATCGAACAGGATCGTCCCGCCGGTATCGAGATAGCGGTTGATCCGCTCGATAGCGTTCGCCGAAGGCGTCGCCTCATCGCCGACCACCGGCCAATAGAGCAGCGGGAAGAAGATCAGCTCGTCGGCATCGATGTCGACGGCGAGCGGCTCGCCGGGCTCGACCGCGGTCCGCCGGCTGAGCGCGTCGCTGAGACCGACGAGGCCGGCGCGGCTCGTCGTGTCGACCGCGTCGTCGCCGGTCCGGACATAGGCCAGGCGAAATTCCGAGGTCGCCCGCACGACGAAGGCGTCGTCGGCGCGCGCCGCCGCGGATACGCCCAGCGCCGCCAGCAGAGCGGCCGCGGCGAGCCGAGCCGGGCGCCGGCGCAGCAGACCGCGCAGCACGAACGCGATCAGCAGATCGGCGAGCGCCAGCAGCAGCGCCGCGGTCAGCAGCGGCGGCCGCAGATCGGTCTCGCGATCGCGGCCGAAGGTCTCGCGCAATGTCCCGGCGGGCAGATCCGCGATCGGCTTCAGTCCCGAGATGCCGGTTGCGAGGTTCAGCGCGCGGCGGGCATCGGCCTTGCCGTAAAAGCCGGGCGGATGTTCCGGCGAGGCGACGGCGGCGGCGATCTTCTCGGCCGCGATCGGGCGCGCCGACGGCGGAGCGCGTTCCAGCCGGCCGAACCCGTCGAGCGTCTCGATCGGCGGCAGCGCTCCCTCGCCTGCTTCGGCGATGCCCTGGCTCATCGCCACGATGCGCCGCAGCATCTCGACGAACAGCCCGGAAAGCGCGAGATTGGACCAATCGGCGTTCGCCGTCGTGTGCACCAGCACGATCCGGCCGCGCCCGCGCTGTTCGGCGGTGACCAGCGGGGTGCCGTCGGCCAGGCGCGCCCAGGTCTTGGCCGCGAGGTCGAGATCGGGCTCCGCCAGCACCTGCCGGGAAACGGTCACGTCCTGCGGCACCGCGAGCCCGGCGAACGGGCTTCCCGGTGCGAACGGCGCGAGCTTTGCCGGCCGCTCCCACGACAGCGCGCCGCCGATGGTGCGGCCGCCGCGGCGCAGCCGGACCGGCAACAGCGCGTCGCCCTGCTCGGCCAGGTGCGGCCCGGCAAAACGCAGCAGCAATCCGCCGGCCTCGACCCATTTGCCGATGGCCGCCGCCTCGGCCGGCGAATCCGGGGCCGTGTCCGAAAATATCAGGACGGCGAGCTGGCGCTTGAGCAGGTCCGCCACCGGCCCGCGCCGGATTTCGGCAAACGGGGCGAGCGCCCGATCAAGGTAGTAATTCTCGTTGAGCAGCGGCTCCCCGGCGGGCTTCGCCGCCGCGGCGATGCCGACCGGGCGGCGGCGCCAGCGCTCATCGACGAGCAGCACCGAGCCCGCCGATTCTGCGCCTTCGACCTCGATGCGGGTCGTCTGGTTTCTGATCTCGCTCGGCATCGGCAACGCGAGCGTGACCGCCGCCGCTCCGGGCGCGACCGTCACCGCGCGACGCGCCAATAAGCGGCCGTCCTCGCCACTCGCACGCACCTGATACCGGCGTGGCGCCGGCGCCGGCAATGTGCGCAGCACCACTTCGGGGTCCTTTGCCTGCGGATCGCCGGCCGCGAGCAGCAGGGGCGGCGCGGCCGGCGGCGCGGCCAGGTAGCGCAGGCTGCCCCGGTCGGCGAGATAGGCGGCGAGCGCAGCGCTGCCCGCATCGGCGAGGCCGTCGCCGAGCCAGATCGACGCGGTTGCCTGCGGCTCCGACAGCGCCTTGAGCCGGGCCAGCGCGGTGCCGCGGTCGACCGGCCAAGGCTCGGGCTGCAATGCCTGGACGGCAGCCCGCGCATCCTCGGCGCGCATCGGCCCGAGCGGTGGCGGCGTGCCGCCGGCCGGGGCGGCGGTAGGAACGAGGACGACCTGCCGGCCTTCGCGCCCGGCCTCTGCCAACAGGTCGCCGAGCGCCTCTTGCCGGGCCGGCCAATCGGCGGCGCCGGCCCAGCCGTTGTCGACGATCAGCAGGATCGGCCCGGTGCCGGCAAGACGCGCCTGCGGGTTGAGCAGCGGATGCGCGACGGCGACGATGACCAGCGCCGCCAGCGCCATGCGCAGCAGGATCAGCCACAGCGGGGTCCGCGCCGGCGTCTCGTCGCGCGGCACCAGGCCGAGCAGCAGGCGGATCGCCGGAAAGACGATGCGGCGCGGCGCCGGCGGCGTCACCCGCAGCAGCCACCAGATGATCGGCAGCGCCGCCAGCCCGGCGAGGAGCCACGGCGAGGCGAAAGCGAGCGAGCCCAGCGCGAGCATCGCTCAATCCGCGCGGATGAAGATACCGCTGGCGACCACATTCACCGCCGGCGATCGGCCGACAAGGCGCCGTACAGCGCCAGCAAGGCGAGCTCCGGCGGGCGATCGGTGCGATGCGAGCCGAACGTCCAGCCGAGCATCGCGGCAATCGCGGCAAGCCCGTCGCGATGGTGGCGGAAGCGCAGGGCATAGTCGCCGCGGATGCTTTCGACGCGGCTGACGACGAGTTCGTCGGGTTCCTCGACGCCGGTAAAGCGGACGCGTCCGGCAAAAGGGAGGTCTTCCTCGGCCGGGTCGACGATCTGTAGCAGATGGCCTTTGAGCCCGCTCGCGGCAAATCGGGCGAGGGCCTCGTGGACGGCATCGAGCGGCGACAGGAAGTCGCCGATCAGAACCAGCTGGGCGGCGCGCGGCAGCGGCTCGACGGCCGGCAGGCTCGCCGCCTCGGGCAGGTCCCAGCTGATCAACCCCCGGCCGATCAGATCGACGATCCGCGACAGCGCAATGCGTCCGCTCATCGGCGCGATGCCGCTGCCGAGGAGGGTCAGGCGCTCGCCGCCTCGCACCAGCAGGCTGGCCAGCGCGACCAGGAGCAGTTCGGCGCGATCCCGCTTGGTCGACCATGCCGCTTCGGCGACGTACTCGGCCGAGCTGTAGTCCATCGAGGCCGAAGCGTCGCGCCACAGCCACACGCTCTGCGCTGCTTCCCACTCGGTTTCGCGGACGTAAAGGCGCTGCGACTTGGCGCTCTCGCGCCAGTCGATCGCGGCCGCGGCATCGCCTGGCTGATATTGCCGGAATTGCCAGAAGGTCTCGCCCTGGCCGACCCGGCGGCGCCCGTGGACACCCTGGGCCACGGTCACGGCGACCCGCTCCGCCGCGATCAGCAGCGGCGGCAATCGGGAAGCGGCTTCCTCCGCACGATCGCGCAGTGCCGCGGGCGGTATGCGACGATGCGTCGAAAACGGGGCGCGCGGCCTCGATCCGGCAGCGTTCACCGGAACGGCGCCAAAATCTGCGCGATGACCCGCGCCACCGTGATCCCCTCGGCGCGGCCGGCAAAGCTGACGGCCATGCGGTGCCGCAGCACCGGCGGCGCCAGGGCGACAACGTCGTCGATCGAGGGGCTGTACCGGCCGTCGATCAATGCCCGGGCGCGGCAGGCGAGCATCAGCGCCTGGCTGGCGCGCGGCCCCGGCCCCCACGAGACAAAGCGCCGCACCTCTTCGCCGGCGGCCGCGTCGGGCCGGGCCGAGCGCACCAGCGACAGGATCGCTTCTACCACGCTCTCGCCGATCGGGATGCGACGCACCAGGCGCTGGGCCGCCGTCACCTCGGCGACATTCATCGCCGGCCGCGGCCGATCCTCGACGATCCCGGTGGTCGCGATCAGCATCTGCCGTTCGGCGTCGCGGTCGGGATAGTCGACATCGATCTGCAGCAGAAAGCGATCGAGCTGGGCTTCGGGCAGCGGATAGGTGCCTTCCTGCTCGAGCGGGTTCTGCGTCGCCAGCACGTGAAACGGGCGCGGCAGCGCGTGGTATTGGCCGGCGATCGACACCCGGCCTTCCTGCATCGCCTGCAGCAGCGCCGATTGCGTGCGCGGGCTCGCCCGGTTGATCTCGTCGGCCATCAGCAGCTGGCAGAAAACCGGCCCCTGGATAAAGCGGAACGAGCGCCGCCCGGTCTCGCTCTCCTCGAGCACCTCGGAGCCGAGAATGTCGGCCGGCATCAGATCGGGCGTGCATTGGATGCGTTTTTCATCGAGCCCGAGGATCGCACCCAAAGTCTCGACGAGACGGGTCTTGGCGAGGCCGGGGACGCCGATCAGCAGCGCGTGCCCACCGCACAGCAAGGCGATCAGGGCTTGCTCGACGACCTCGTGCTGACCAAAGATGATTTCGCCGATGCGCCCGCGCACGAGGCCGAGGCTGCGGCCCAGCGCGTCGACCTCGGCGGTGAGATCTGCGGGGGAGGCGCCGATGGATGCCGTGGAAGACAAAAGCTGCGATCCCTCTTCTAACCCTGCGGCCGGGACGAGCCTGATCGAAAATGCCGCCCCCGGCAATTCCTCAGCAACGCACCCGTCCGCCGCGGCCCGGCGCCCGATCGTCGACTGCGGCGATCTCGACATGCGGATCGCCCGCGACGGCACCTGGTTCTATCGCGGGTCGCCGATCGGCCGGCTGCCGCTCGTCAAGCTCTTCGCCTCGGTGCTGCGCCGCGAGGCGGACGGACGTTATTGGCTCGTCACCCCGGCCGAGCGCGGCCGCATCGAGGTCGAGGACGCCCCGTTTCTGGCGGTGGCGCTGACCGTGGCCGGCGAGGGTCGCCAACAGCAGCTGACCCTGCGGACCAATCTGGACGACATTGTGACGGCGGGGCCCGACCATCCGCTGCGCGTCGAGACCGCTGCGAGCGGCGAGCCGGCGCCCTATATTCTGGTGCGCGGCGGTCTCGAGGCGAAGCTGACGCGGCCGGTGTTCTACGAGCTGGTCGAACTCGGCCAGGCGGAGCGGGTTGCCGGCGCGACCCAATTCGGTGTTTGGAGCATGGGCATGTTCTTCCGGCTCGGCGAGCCGGGGCCGGATTGGGAGTGATGGCTGAACCGGGGCGCCGCCGCGCCGGATCGAGGTCGAGGGGGTGATGCGAGCCAATTCATTGACGCGGGAGCGGGTGGCCGCGCGCTTCGCCCGCCTGGGGCGGCCCGGCAGGCGCGGCTTCGGCGGTGCTGCCGACGCGGCCGAGGCGGCGGCGCTGCGGCTGGCGACCCGCGGCGATCACGATCTCAATCCGGGGATGACGCCGCCCAGCACCGAGTTGCGGCCGGCGGCGGTGCTGGTGCCGCTGATCGACCGCCCCGAGGGAATGTCGGTGCTGCTGACCCTGCGCACCGCGCACCTCTCCGCGCATGCCGGTCAGATCGCGTTTCCGGGCGGCCGCATCGAGCCCGGCGATCCGGACGCGGCCGCGGCGGCGCTGCGCGAGACCGAGGAAGAGGTCGGGCTGCCGCGCAGCCATGTGACCCTGATCGGCCGGCTCGACACCTATGTGACCGGAACGGGGTTCGAGATCACCCCGATGGTCGGCCTCGTCAGCGCGCCGTTCGCGCTCACCGTCGACCCGTTCGAGGTCGCAGAGGTGTTCGAGATCCCGCTCGCCTTCGTCCTCGACCCCGCCAACCACCGCCGCACCGAGCGCGTCTTCGAACAGCGCCGGCGGATTTTCTTCGTGCTGCCGTACCAGAACCGAAACATCTGGGGAGCGACGGCGGGCATGCTGGTGAATTTGGCCGAGGTGCTCGCCGGTTGAGGAGGCGATGCTGCGGGTCGTCTTCACCATCCTTCTGCCGCTGCTGCTGCCGACGGCGCTCTACCTGCTGTGGCTCCGCGCTCTGGCGCCGCGCGAGGCCGGCGCGATGGTGTGGGCGGCGGTGCCCTGGGTCTGGCTCGCCGGGGCCGGAGCGGTACTGCTGGCGATCGTGCTGTTCGTCGTGACGGTCGGCTTCGGCACGCCGCAGCAGGGCGTCTATGTCGCCCCGCGCTGGCAGAACGGCCGCATCGTCCCGGCGCATATCGAGCCGAGAGCGCGCTGATGGCGAAGGCCGAGAATATGCCCCGGATCGCGCCGCCGCCGTGGCTGGCCGAGCCGGCGGCCTTGGCCGTGCTCGAGGCGCTCGCGGCGGGCGGCGTCGAGGCGCGGTTTGTCGGCGGATCGGTGCGCGATGCGCTGCTGGGCCGGCCGATGCCCGGGTCGAGCCCGAGGACCGACATCGACATCGCCACTCCGGCGCCGCCCGAGCGGGTGATCGAGCTGCTCCGCAAAAACGGCGTCAAGGTCGTGCCGACCGGCCTCGCCCACGGCACCGTGACCGCGGTGGTGCCGCCGCAGCATTTCGAGATCACGACCTTGCGCCGCGATGTCGAGACCGACGGCCGCCACGCGCGCGTTGCCTTCGACGCCGATTGGGCGATCGATGCGGCGCGGCGCGATTTTACGATCAACGCAATCTATCTCGAGCCCGACGGCACCCTGCACGATCCGGTCGGCGGTCTCGCCGATCTCGCGGCGCACCGGGTGCGCTTTGTCGGCGATCCCGCGACCCGCATCGCCGAGGATGTGCTGCGGCTGCTGCGCTACTACCGTTTCGAAGCGCGTTTCGGCACCGGCCGAGGCGATCGGGCGGCGCGCGCCGCCTGCCGTGCCGCCGCCCATTTGCTGCCGGCGCTGTCGGCCGAGCGCGTCTCGCAGGAACTGGTCAAGCTGCTCGAAACTCCCGGCCCGGTCGCGGTCTTGCAGATGATGCGGGAGGACGGCGTCCTCGACGTCGATATTGCCCGAGGCGCGGCGGCTCGACCGGCTGCGGCGGATGATCGCGATCGAGCCGGAGCGCGATCCTCTGCGCCGGCTGGCGGCGCTGATCGAGGTCGATGGCGAGGGGGCCGCCGCGCTGGCCGAGCGCCTGCGGCTGCCCAACGCCTGGCGCGACCGGCTCCGCGGCCTCGCGCGGCCCTGGCCGCTCGATCCGACCGCGAATGCGGCGGCGCAGCGGCGCGCGCTCTACGATCTCGGCACCGGGCATTACCGCGACATCGCCCTGCTGCTGGCAGCGGATGGCGCCACCACGGGAGGGCGGCTCGACGAGCTTCTCGACTTCGCCCGCGAGTGGACGCCGCCGGTATTCCCGCTCGCCGGGCGCGACGTCACGGCCCTCGGCATCGCCCCCGGCGAGCGCGTCGGCCGGCTGCTTGCCGCCGTGCGTAGTTGGTGGGAAGCCGGCGACTTTGCCGCCGACCGCACCCACTGCCTCGCCCGTCTGCGTGAAACGGCCGGACTGTCGGCAGAGTCCATTGCCGCTTCCCGGCAACAGCCCGATCGCTGAATACCGCAGACCTCGATGCCGGCGAGGTGAGTGAAGACCGGCTCGGTTTCTTCTGGCGGGGAACAAGCGGGACGAACGCGACGTTCACTCCCGTCCCGCGTGCGAGGGAGCCGCGGGGCCTGCCTCTCGCCTGGGGGCTGGAAAAGCTCGAATAGGCGGGTTCGGCCGGCCTGGAATATGCTGCGGTGATGACGCGTTGGAATCCCGCCCGGAGCGCGGCCCGCCGGTAGCGGGCGCAGATGGGCGACGGCGGCAAGCCGCCGCGATGTTTCGCGTCGATGCGGTCTCCGACCCGGCGGGTTCCGGCTAATGCACGAGGACAACATGCGTTTTTTCCGCGTTGCCATAGTCTGCCTTCTTGCCTTCGCGCCCACCGTTCTGGTTGCGCCGGGCTCGTCTTTTGCCCAGATCGCAGTCGGCCTTTCCGTCAGGATCGCGCCGCCGCCGCTGCCCGTCTATGCGCAGCCGCCGATCCCCGGCCCCGGTTATCTGTGGACCCCCGGTTTCTGGGGCTACGGTTCGTACGGATATTATTGGGCGCCGGGGACATGGGCCCGCCCGCCCGCCGCCGGTTTGCTGTGGACGCCCGGATATTGGGGCGCGGCCGGCGGCGCCTACGCTTTTCACGCCGGTTATTGGGGGGCGCATGTCGGCTTTTACGGCGGCGTAAGCTACGGCTTTGGCTATACCGGCGTCGGTTATCAGGGAGGATACTGGAATCATGGCGCGTTCAACTACAACCGATCGGTGAACAATATCGGCAACACCACCAATATTAGCAACACCTACAACAAGAACGTCACGGTCAATCGGTCGGTCAGCAATACCAGCTACAATGGCGGAACCGGCGGGGTCCAGGCGCAGCCGACGCCCGCCGAGACGGCCGCGGCAAGCGAGCAGCACGTGCCGCCAACGGCGGCGCAGACCCAGCATGTGCAGGCGGCCAGCACCAACCGCGCGCTGTTGGCATCGACAAATCATGGCACACCGCCGATAGCCGCAACCCAGAGACCCGGTGAATTCAGTGGCAGGGGTGTCGTTCCCGCCCACGGCGCCGTCGCCTCCCGTCAGGTTTCCCCAGCGGCGCAGCGGCCCGCTGGGGTTACCGGGCAGCGGCCCGTTGGGACTGCCGCGACTTCGCCGGCTCATGCCGGAGCGCACTCCCCGCCGCCGGCACGCGGAGCTGCGCAAGAGCGCACCGTGCAGCCGACCCCTCAGTCGTCTCCGGGCGCGGCCGCGCAGCGAGCCCGTGAATTACCCCGAGAGCGTGCCGTCCAGGGCGCAAAAGGCGGGCAGCCCGCTCAGCCTCGCGCGCGTTGTGCCGCGGGCGAGCCCGGTTGCGCGGCGGCAGAGCGCGGAGCGCAGTAAGGTTGCCGGGCGCAAGGGCGAGTTACCGCCCGGCCACCCCGGCTCCCGCAAACGGGCTTTCACAGCAGGCTGCCGCCGTCAACCGGGATGATCGTGCCGTTGACGAAAGTCATCGTCGTTGCCAGCCCGAGAATAACCGCCGCCACCTCCTCGGGCTGGCCGATCCGCTTGAGCGGGTTGCTCGCGATCCTTTGGGCGCGCTGCTCCGGCGTCCACATCCGCGTCATCGGCGTCTCCATCAGGCTCGGCGCGACGGCAACGACCCGAATCGCCGGGGCCAGAGCCCGCGCCAAGGACATCGTCATCGCGTGAAGCCCGGCCTTGGCCGCGGCATAGGCGATGTTGCTGCCGCCGCCCCGCATGCCCGATACCGAGCCGACATTGACGACGAGGCCGCGCCCGCTCGCCTCGAGCAGCTGCCGGCAGGCTCGCACGGTGGCGAAGGGACCGCGCAGATTGACCGCCAGGACAAAGTCGAAGAACGCGTCGTCGAGGGCGCGCAGATCGGCATGCGGGATCACCCTGGTGCTGCCGGCATTGTTAACGAGGATGTCGAGCCGGCCCTCGGTCGCGCCGATCGCGGCGGCAAGGCGTTCGATGGCGGGTGTATCCTCCGCCGGCGTGCGGCTGGCTCGATGGCCGGCGCCGGGCAGGCTCGCAACCAGCCGGTCGGCGGCCTCGGCGTCGCCGCCGAAGGTGACGACCACTCGCGCCCCCGCCTGCGCGAACAGGCGTGCGGTCGAGGCACCCAGGCCCTTGCTGCCGCCCGTCACCAGCGCGACCCGTCCATCGAGCATGCCCATGATCCGGGTCTCCTTCAGCTCCGGCCTTATTCTGCCCGGCCGAGAGTTTTCATGAACTCGATCAGGTAGGGCTTCCAGAGCTCGGCGTAGAAATGGCTGAAGTGCCCGTGTGTGTTCGGTCCGGCCGGGATCAGCACATAGCGGCCGTGGCGAACCCGCTTCATCGCGCGCTCGACGGTGCCGAGCTCGGGCGGATTGGCGTGATCTTCGGCATCATTGATCAGCATCACCTTGGCCGTGATCTTGTCGAGGTCAGGCTCGGGGTTGTAGTCCATGATCGCCTCGATCGCCCACAGCGAGTCGTTCGCGTCGCCTTTCGCGGCCTGGGCGAGGCGCGCGTCATAGAGCGCATTCGCAGCGGCCAGGGTCGGCGCCATTTCCTGGATCCGGGTCGGGCTTTCGGTGCCGAAATTCCCGGCGGCGGCGTAGATATAGTGCCGCGGGTTCGTCTCGTAGAAACCGTTGTTCCAATCCGGGTCGTGGCGGATCGCCTCGGCCTGGGCGCGGCGGCCGAGCCAGTTGCGCCCGCTGATCTCGACTGGCTGGCACGAGATCGGCACCACCCCATCCGTCAGGCCGGGGTACATCTCAGCCCACATCCAGGCGTGCATGCCGCCCATCGAGCTGCCGATGATCAGCCGCAGATGGGCCACACCAAGGCCTTCGGCGATCAGCCGATAGCCGGATTCGACCATGTCGTGGTAGCGGTAATGCGGAAATCCCCCCTTGAGCCCGTCGGAGGGCTTGCTCGATCCGCCGCGGCCGATCGCGTCCGGCATGATGATGAAATACTCCGCCGCGTCGAGCGGCTGCCCGGCTGGAAACAGCTCGTCGGCGAGGCTCGGGCGCAGCCAGTTGGCGCCGGTGCCGGTGTTGCCCTGCAACAGCAGCACGCCGTTGACGATCTTGCCGGCAGCGTTGCGCCTTGCCGTGCCGAGGGTGCGGTAGTGGAGCTTCAGCTCGGTTAGCGTCTCGCCGTTCCGGAACACGTAATTCCCAATGACGAAGTCGCCCTCCTGATAATTCGGCCATCTCGATTGCGGGGCAGGCGCGGCGGCGTAAGCGGCGGCATGAACAGGCATTCCAGGGTCCTCCGATTCGGCTAATGGGGATGATAGAGGCTACCTGCCGCCGACAATGAGGCAGGCGGTCGGTAGTATCCTAATTCGACCGAAACCCCGAAACGATCCACGGCGCGCCGAGAATGGCGGCGGACAGGTGGACAATGTCCGTCGTCAACAAGAGCGCTGGCGGCAGAGACGGCGCATCTTCCGACGACTGCGATCTGATTACGTAGGCACACGTCCAAAACACGAACCACAGCACCGCCAAACCCATTGCAAGCCGCAGAAACCCCGGCGCAGATTCACCCCGCCGGCCGCCGCGCCGCGACGATAGCCGCCGGCACCGCTTCTAATCGCCAGTCGATCCGCTCGGTATGCAGCACGGCGGAGAACCGCGGCTTTGCGCTCCCTTCGATCGACGAGGACCAGGCACAGGCGAAGGTCGCGGCCGGATGACCAGCCAAGTCGAAGACCGGCACCGCGCCTTCCCATACGGGGCTTGCCGTCGAAGGTCTCGTGCAGCGGCACTACAGCAGCTTCTGATAGAACAGGCTGGTAGCGATGCTGTCCGGCGGCAGGCCGATGTAATGGCCGAACACTCCGCACGGCCGGAAACCCCAGCCTTCGTAAAGTGCGATCGCCGCTATTTGATGGATGCCCGTCTCGAGCCGCAGCACGGGTTTCGCGCCGTCGCGCGCCTCCCTCTCGATGCGGGCGAGCAGCGCCTTGCCGGCCCCATGCCCGCGCGCGGCCTCCCGCACATACATCCGCTTGACCTCCGCGTAATCGCCGCACAATGCGACGCCGCCGCAACCCACCGCCTCGCCGTTCAAACGGGCGATGAAGAAGCGGATGTCCGGCTGGAACAGCTGTTCGATCGACAGGGCGTGCCGTTGATCGGGCTCGTATGCGGCGCCGAGAATCTGGTCGAGCTCGGCCAGGAGGCGCGTTGCCTCGGGGGTCGGCGCGGAAACGGGCTCGATCGCCATGTCCATGTTATGATCATGCCCGGAATTGCCCGCCAACGCCAGGGAGGACCGGACCATGCAAAGAAACGCGATGCGGATCAGGACCTCGCATGTCGGCCGGCTGCCTCCGCCGAAAGGCTGGGAAGACATGCCGGCGCGGCTGGCCAATGCCGAGATCACCGACGCCGCAATCATCGCCGACCGGGTGATCCCGGCCATCGCGGAGACGGTCAGGAGACAGGTCGATCTCGGCATCGACTGCATCGGCGACGGCGAGTTCTGGACCGCCCGCAGCGTCGCTCACTACACCACGCATTTCACCGGCATCGAGGCGCGCCCGGTGGCGCCGCACGAGCCGCCGACCACCCGGCACTCGACCCGCGAGCGCGACGAATTCCCCGATTTCTATGGGGATTGCGACCGGGCCGGGACGTTGTTTCTGGTCCCCGGCGAGAAACCGGCGCCACCGGTCACGATGCGCGTCGTCGCCCGCGGACCGGTCGCATCGAAGGGGCCGGACGCGATCAACCGCCAGCTCGACGCCTTCAAGGCCGCCATCTCGCGCTCAGGCGCCAAGGTCGAGGAGGCGTTCGTCCCGGTGCTCGCGCCCGGCTGGCTCGACCATTTCATCTTCAACGAATACTACAAGACGGAGGAGGAATTTCTGTTCGCGCTGGCCGACGCCTTGCGCGAGGAATATCGGGCAGTGGTGGCGGCGGGGTTCGTCTTGCAGATCGACGATCCCGGCCTGCCCGACTGGTGGGACATGCTGAAGCCCGAGCCGACGGTCGAGGCCTATCGTAGCTTCGCCCGGCTGCGCATCGACGCCGTCAACCGTGCTCTCGCCGGCATCCCCGAGGACCGGGTGCGCTATCATTTGTGCTGGGGCAGCTGGCACGGGCCGCATACCCACGATCTGCCGCTCGAACACATCATCGATCTGATCCTCGAAGTGAAGGCGCAGACCTATTCCTTCGAGGCCGCCAATGTGCGGCACGAGCATGAGTGGCGCGTCTGGCAGAACGCCAAGCTGCCGGCGGGCAAGATGCTGATGCCCGGGATCGTCAGCCACGCCACCAACCTCGTCGAGCATCCGCAGCTCGTCGCCGACCGCATCCTGCGCTACGCCGCGATCGCCGGGCGCGAGAATGTCGTCGCCGGCACCGATTGCGGCCTCGGCGGCCGGGTCCACGCCGACCTCGCCTGGGCCAAATTGCGCACCCTCGTCGAAGGCGCGCGCCTCGCCTCGCAGAGCCTCTGGCCCTGAGCGAGCTTCACCCGGGGTGCGCCGGCGCTTCGGCGTTATGTGGCCGAGCGGTGTCTCACCTGACGAAGAAAAGGTTATGGAGCGCTAAATTCGGCTGGTTGTCGAACGTGGCAACCAGCTCCCGCGATGCGCCGGTGCCGCTGCCATCCGAATCGTAGAACAGGCGGCCCGTCGTCACATTGTAGGCGAACCGCTGGGTCGTCGTCGTGCACTGGCCGGTGCGATCGGCGACGAATAGCGAGGCAGGCAAGCTTTTCGGACGGCGCGACGCATCCGTGAGCCCGAGGTCGAACCCCGAATTGCTGAACACGATCTCATTGCTTGCCGACGCCGCGAAATCGGTGACGGTGTTGTGGCCCGCGGCGCTGAAGACGAATTCGTTCGCGCCGACGCTCCCGGTCATCGTGGTCTTGCCGCCGGCATAGAAGACATCGCCGCCGGCGCCGCCGATCAGCAAATCAGTACCCGCCCCGGCATGGACGATGCGGCCGCTCGACAAGCGGATTCCGGTGCCGCCGCTGCCGCCTCCAGGATAGCCGTCGCCATGGCTGCCAACACCGCCGGCGCCGCCGACGATCACGCCCTGATTTGAAATGCGGCCGACACCCGACTGGACGATCCCCGCACCGCCGGCCCCGCCGCGACCGCTTGGTTGCGAGGGGCCTTTATATGCACCGGCGGCGCCGGCGGCGCCCGCGATATACGCGCTCTCGTCGCTGGTGCTGCCGTTGACGATGATGCCGTCGGACCAAAGCTCGATGCCCGAAGCGGGGTGTGCCGATGCCGCGATCCGGCCGAGGTTGACGATTCGGTAGCTGGCGCTGACCCCGCCGATAAGGCCGGCGCCGCCGATCGAGCCCGAGGCACCGATCGTGATCCCGGAATAAGCGCCGCTCAGCCTGTAGCCCGACGCATAGGCGCCGTCGACATATTTGCTCGGCATCTGGTCCCCATTCCGAAAAGCCACGGGGCGGCGCGCTGCTGCGTCGGGCTACGCCTTACGTTTGTTGGTGTCCGGTCGAGCCTGACGACGATCCGCAGTCCGACGCCATCCACATTATCCGGTAGATACGCCTCCGAGCGTTCGGGAGACGTGCGGAATTCGAAGAAAATAGATGCAAGCAAGCAAACAACACCCGCCGCAATCCCATTCCTACAGGAGCAGATAATTCGATTTATCGTGCTCTGTCAACAAGCATTCAGGTCGTGCCAATGCCCGCAGCTGGGTGATACAGCGGAGTCTTCTGCCACGGCGCCCCTAAATATCTCCGGCAGCCTGCCGCTTTTTGCTTTTCGGAGCCTAATCCCGCCGGCGCAGCGTCGCTACCCCGGCCGGTGGCGCTATTCCGCATCAGGATGACGGAGCCACCGGCAAAGCGGGCCGGCGCCGCCTATCCGGGGCCTTTGCCCGGTATTGCCGAAGCGGCGGCGGCAATCGCCCCGCCGGATCAGCGAAAGAAGGCGGGCGGCGCCTGAATGACCGGGTCTGCGGCGTCGAGAATCTCTCGGCGGTTGCCCGAGCGCGGCGGATAGATGCGCTCGCGGTTGATCATCATCTTGGTCCGCTTGGCGGCGGCGCCCGTGGTGGCGACACGGCGGTCCCAGCCCGCGGTGCAGACCGCCCCCCAGGGTCCGAGATCGAGGATCGTCGTGTACCATTCGACCCGGAGCGGCAGCATCGGCAGGCCCAACAGGTCGCACACGACGTTGTGGCCGGCGAACCGGCCCATCGGCCGGCCGTGCTGGCACGACATCACGCAGGGCCGGGAGCCGTCGATCGCAAACCAGGCGGTATCGCCGGCAGCGAATTCGGCCGGCATGCCCTCGACCTTCAAAAAGGCATCGACCGGGATGCGGCCAAACCGGTCGCGCTCGACCGGAAACAGCCGGGTCAGCGGATGCGCCTGCATGCCGGCGCACCAGACGACCGTTGCCGCGGCGATGCGCTCTCCAGTCGATAGAGTGGCGCCGTCCTCGTCGATCGCCGCGACCGAGACGCCGGGGCGGGTCTCGACGCCGAGCGCCGCCAGCGCTTCGTCGATGACCGCGCGCGCCTCTTCGCCCATGTCGGAACCGATCCAGGGCTGCCGGTCGGCGAGAATCACGCGCGGCTCGCCGGGCCCGCCATCGATCGCCGCACGCAGCTTGCCCGGCATTTCGGCTGCGGTCTCGATGCCGGTCAGGCCACCGCCGATGACGAGCGCGGTCCGCTGCCCCGGCGAAGCCTTGCGCGCGGGGAGCGCCGCGATATGCGCGTTGAGCCGGCTGCCCCCCTCGTAAGTGTCGACGTCGAAGGCGTATGCCGAGAGGCCGGGGATCGGCGGGCGCACAAGCCGGCTGCCGAGGGCAAACACCAGCCGGTCATAAGACAGAGGCTCCGCCCCGCCGCCGGATAGAATGACCAAGCATTGCGCCAAGTCGATATCGCTCACTTCGGCTTCGATGCGGCGAACACCGATCGGGGGCAGAACCTCGTCGAGCAGGACGCGGGTCTGTGCGAGCTCGGCCTCGTAATTGCGCACCCGGATCGAATGAAACGCGCTACGATCGACGAGCGTGACCTCGATCCGATCCGGACCGATGCCGAGCTCATCCAATTTGCGAGCGGCGCCAATCGCGCTCCACAGCCCGGCAAAGCCGCCGCCGAGAACGACGATCCGCTGCATCCGTCAGACGCGCTCCAACACCGCGGCGATGCCCTGGCCGACGCCGACGCACATCGTCACCAGGGCGTAGCGGCCGCCGGTATGCTGCAACTGCCGCGCGGCAGTCAGCGCGATACGCGGCCCCGAGGCGCCGAGCGGATGGCCGACTGCGATCGCGCCGCCATTCTGGTTGACCCGGCTGTCGTCGAACGACAGGTCGAGCCCGCGCAGGCAGGCCAGCACCTGGGCGGCAAAGGCTTCGTTGATCTCGATCACGTCGATGTCGGAGAGGCTGAGCCCCGCGCGCGCCAGTGCCTTCTTCGACGCTTCGACCGGGCCGATCCCCATCACCCGCGGCGGTACGCCGGCAACGCCGCTCGAAACGACGCGGGCGAGCGGCTCGGCCCCGGCGGCGTCACCGGCCTTGCGGCTGGCGACGATCATCGCCACCGCACCATCGTTGATCCCGGAGGCGTTGCCGGCAGTCGTCACTCCGCCTTCCTGCAACGGCCGCAGCCGGGCCAGCGCCGCGAGATCGGTCTGCGGGCGCGGATGCTCGTCGTCGGCGACCTTGACCGGGCCGGACCGGCCGCCCGGGACCTCGACCGGCAGGATCTCGCCGGCGAAGAAACCGTCGGCCTTGCCGGCGGCATATCTGCGCTGTGAAGCCGCGGCGAAGACGTCGCAGGCCTCGCGCGTGAGCTGATAATCGCGCGCCAAATTGTCTGCGGTTTCGGGCATCGTGTCGGCGCCGAACTGGCGTTCGAGCCTGGGGTTGGCAAAGCGCGCGCCGATCGTCGAATTCGAAGATGCGGCCATCGCGGCCGAAGGCGCTCTCCGCCTTGTTCATGACAAAGGGCGCGCGGCTCATGCTCTCGACCCCGCCGGCGACGAACACCTCGCCCTCGCCGCAGGTGATGGCCTGCGCCGCCATGACGATGGCGTTGAGGCCGCTGCCGCAATTGCGCTGCAGCACCGAGCCCGCAACCTCGATCGGCAGCCCGGCGAGTAGCCCCGCGTGGCGCCCGACGCAGCGGCTGTCCTCGCCCGCCTGGTTGGCGCAGCCGACGACGACATCCTCGATTCTGGCCGGGTCGAACGGGCTCTGCTCGACGACGGCCGAGATGACCGCGGCCAGCATGTCGTCGGGCCGCAGCCGCGCCAGCGCGCCGGCATGGCGGCCGAAGGGCGTGCGCAAACCGTTATAGATATAGGCGTCGAGCATGGGTCGGTTCCTCCTCGGCCCATCTCCGCGCGCCGGCCGCCCGCTGTCAAGCCCCCGCAATCGGCAGCAGTGACTCAGTGAATTTCGGTTCCCGCCCCTTCTCGGCCACTCAGCCTTCACGCTGGGAATAGCCCTCCTGCCCCATTTGAAAGGCCTGTCCAGGCCAGCGCATGGTACGACGGCTCGACATCGACGGCATGGTCAAGGAGATTTGATATGGAAGACCGAGAGATTCGCGGGGCTCTGGATCGCCATTGGGCCGCCTCCGATGCGAACGACTTCGAGGCGGAGCACCAGATTTACCGAGAGGACGCGGTGCTCGAATATCCGCAATCGGGCGAGCGCATCCGCGGCCGGCGCAACATTCAGTCGTCTCGCGCCGCCCAGCCGAACGTGAAACGCTTCACAGTGCGGCGGATGATCGGCGCAGGCGACCTCTGGGTCACTGAATATGTCCTGACCTATGACGGGCGGCCGTCTTACACCGTGAGCATCATGGAGTTCCTCGATGGGAAGGTGGCCCGCGAGACCCAGTATTTCGGCGATCCGTTCGAGCCGGGGCCTTCGCGCGCGCAATGGGTCGAGCGGATGCCCTGAAACCTGGCCGCCGTAAGGATGGCCATCTGCCGCTCGCTCGCTCGGAGCTGCCGATTGATACGGTCTCTCTCGCCCGGCATCTCATTGGCAAGGTATTGGTGCGGGAGTTGCCTGAAGGTGTCGTCAGCGGTCGTATTGTTGAGACCGAGGCGTATGTCGTCGGCGACGCCGCCGGGCACGCCTACCGGGGGATGACCCGGCGTAATCGTTCGCTGTTTCTGGAGCGTGGGCACGCCTATATTTATCTCGTCTACGGCAGCTCATACATGCTGAATGTCTCGAGCGAGATACCCGGCATCGGAGCCGGCGTTCTGATCAGGGCGCTCGAGCCGCTCGAAGGCATCCCGATCATGCGGCTAAATCGCGGCATCGAGCGCTTGCGCGACTTGGCGCGAGGACCAGGAAGGCTCACCGCCGCGTTGCGGGTCGATGGTCGGCTCGATGGGCTCGATCTTTGCCGAGAAGGCCCTCTATGGCTCGGACGCGGTGACCACGAAGCCGGCGAAATCGGACAGAGCCCCAGGATCGGCATTTCGCGGGATGTGAACCGCCTCCTGCGATTTTATCTTCGGGACAGTCCGTTCGTCAGCGGTCCAAGATCGCTCAAGGAATAGGAGACCGCCACAGTCACCCTTCTCCTCTCTTAGCAGGTTGCGGAAAAAGTCTGCTGTCGTTCCGGGACGGCCCTCCGGGGCCGGGGCCGGGCCCGGAACCTATGAACACCGGCTAAGCCGATGATTTTTCGAAGCCGGTTTTCATGGTCTCCGGGCTCGCGGGCGTGGCCCCCGTCCCGGAATGACAAGGATCGGGCCTTTTTCCGCAGCTTGTTAGAGGATTCGAAGCCCCTTTTCTTCCGCCGGCGATCGCGTCTCACCGCATGAACACCTCGGCCGCATACGAATTCTCCGGGCCTTCAGTGTCGCCAAAATGTCAATTCATGGCGCGGGATATGGATCTGTGGTTCGATCCCAATGGCCGCTGTCCACCCGTTGTGGTATCCCAATCCGAGGCGCTGCCCAATCGGCGTTTCCGCCCGAGTGGTTCCAACTTTTCGTCGCGCCGTAATTTTCGAATATACTGCTGGCGGGTATTGGACGAGTTGCCCCGCATGCAGCACGATCACTCCTCCCACGGGCATTCCTCGCATGGACATAACCGTCCGGATTACGGGCGGGCTTTCGCGATCGGGATCGCCCTCAATGTCGCCTACGTGTTGATCGAGGCGGCGGCAGGGGTGGTTTCCGGCTCGCTGGCATTGCTGGCCGATGCCGGGCACAACCTCAGCGACGTGCTCGGCCTCGGGCTGGCCTGGGGCGCGGCGGTGCTGAGCCGGCGCCGGCCGAGCGGCCGGTTCACCTATGGGCTGCGCTCGAGTTCGATCCTCGCCGCACTCGCCAACGCCGTCATTTTGCTGGTGGTGACCGGCGGCATCGCCTGGGAGGCGGTGTTGCGCTTCGCCGACCCGGTCCCGGTCGCGAGCGGCATCGTGATCTGGGTCGCGGCGATCGGCATCGCCGTCAATGGCGGGACGGCGCTGCTTTTCGTCTCCGGCCGCAGCGGCGACCTCAATGTCAAGAGCGCCTTTCTGCACATGGCGGGGGACACGCTCGTCACCGCCGGAGTCGTCGCCGCCGGCGTTGCAATCGGGCTGACCGGCTGGCCGTGGCTCGATCCGGCGGTGAGCCTTGTCGTCTCGGCGGTTATCGTCGTCGGCACCTGGAGCCTGTTGAGCAGCGCCATCGGCCTCGCCCTCGACGCGGTGCCGGAGAGTGTCGACGCCGCGGCGGTGCGCGCCTATCTCGCGGCGCTGCCGGGGGTCACGGCACTCCACGATCTGCATATCTGGGGCATGAGCACAACCGAAACCGCACTGACCTGTCATCTGGTGATGCCGGGCGGCCATCCCGGCGATGCCGCGCTCAATGCGGTTACGCACCAGCTTCACGACCGCTTCGGCATCCATCACGCGACGATCCAGATCGAGCTCGCCGACACCGACGAGGCCTGCGCGCTGACCCCGGAGCACGTCGTCTGAAATGCGCGATTGCCGTATCGCCGGGGGAGTCGCCGCAAACCGCCGATTCAGCGCGCCGGCTCGCGGCTGAGGCCGGCGGCGGCGAGCGCGGCGAGATAGTCGCGCCAGCGCCGGTCGTGCTCGACGCCGAGCTGATAAAGGTAGCTCCAGGAATAGATCCCGGTATCGTGCAGATCGTCGAAGACGATGCGCACGGCGTAATTACCGACGGGCTCGATCTGCATGATCCCGACATGGGCGCGGCCGGGCACCAGGGTCTTCTGGCCCGCGCCGTGGCCCTGGACTTCGGCCGACGGGCTCTCGACGCGCAGATATTCCGCCGGCAGGGAAAACCGGCTGCCGTCGTCAAAGCTGATTTCGAGCCGCTTTTCGGCCTGTTTGAGGCGCAGCTCGACCGGCCAGCGCGTCGCTGCGGAGGCACTCAACACCGCGCCTTCACGATTGCGGCAGCCGCTTGGTCGCGATTTCGTCGTCGCGCAGCTGCCGCGCCTCGTCGACCAGCATGATCGGAATGCCGTCGCGGATCGGGTAGGCGAGCCCGGCTTCCTCGCTGATCAGCTCCTGCGCCTCGCGGTCGTAGCGCAGCGGTGCCTTGGTCAGCGGGCAGACCAGGATCTCAAGCAATTTGGGATCGATCTCGGAGGAGCCTGACATGACGACCTCGTTCGATGCTGTGTCGATGACGGGGGATCTCAATGTCGGGGGAGCCTCAATGACGGGCGGCGCCGCCATCCTGCGGCCCGTTCAGCACCGCCATCTCGACAATCGCAGTCAGCAGCCGCGCGCGCTCGCCGAGGTCGGCGGCTTCGAGCAGGGCCTGCTTCTCGCTCGGCTCGAACGGGCAGATCATCGCGATCGAAGTGATCAGGCGCTCGCCCGGCGTCGTCGTGACGGCGTCCCAATCGGCCGAAATCCGATGCCGGTCAAAATACGCCTTGAGGCTGCGGAACAGACGCTCGCGGTCGAAGCCGGGCTCCCCCTCGCCTTCGAGGTCGTGGGCGAACTCGCCCCATTCCGGCACGACCCGCCGATAGCCGCTGACCAGCGGCAACTCCTCGCGGATGCGAAAACGGCTGGTGCCGGTCAAGGTGATCAGAAACCGTCCGTCCTCGGTCTCGGCAAAAGAGGTGATCCGGCCGGCGCAACCGACGGGATAGATGGGCGGATTGCCGATCGGCGAGTGCTGCGGGTCGCTCGGCTGGACCATGCCGATCGCGCGCTCGCCGGCGAGCGCGTCGCGGGTCATCGCCAGATAGCGCGGCTCGAAGATGTTGAGCGGCAGCCGGCCGCGCGGCAGCAGCAGCACCCCGGCGAGCGGGAAGACCGGAAGGATGGCGGGGAGTGCCGCCGCGCCTGGCCGCTCGCTCATCCGGTTTCCCTCCTCAGGAGAACATCAGCGAGGACAGCCGCCGCCGCGCGCTCAAGGTCAGCGGATCGGTCGGACCCATTGCCTCGAAGAATTTGACCAGCTGCTTGCGCGCGGCCTGCTCGTCCCATTCGCGGTCGCGCTTGAACAGGGTCAGCAGCTCGTCGATGCCGGCCTCCCGGTCGCCGCTGCCGAAGAGCGCGGTGGCGAGATCGAGACGCGCTGCGTGATCGTCGGGGTTCTGCGCCAGGCGGGCGCGCAGCTTGCCGGCGGAGGCCATCGCTGTCTGCGCCTGCTCGGCGAGATCGAGCGCCGCGCGCGCCGCGGCGATCTCGGCGTGGCCGGAATTCTCCTTGGCAACGCGGTCGAGGACCTGCCGCGCCTTGGCGAAATCGCCTGCCGCGATCGTGGCGCGGGCGAGGCCGGCCTGGGCCTCGACATTGGCCGGCTCGCGCTGCAGGATCTGCGAATAGACCGCGCCCGCGCTCTTGTGGTCGCCGCCTTGTAGCGCTTCCCTGGCCATCGCCATCGCCTCTTCGATCGGCGACGGCGCGCCGTTGCCGCCGCCCAGACGCTGGACGAACTGCTTGACCTGGCTCTCGGGCTGCGCGCCGACAAAGCCGTCGACCGGCCTGCCGTCCTTGAAGGCATAGACGGCCGGGATCGACTGGATGCGCATCTGCTGGGCGATCTCGGGATTCTCGTCGATATTGAGCTTGACCATGCGGACGGCGCCATTGGCGGCGCGTACGGTCTTTTCCAGGATCGGCCCGAGCTGCCGGCAGGGGCCGCACCAGGGTGCCCAGAAATCGACGATGACGGGGGCCTCGAACGAGGCGTCGACAACCTCGGCCATGAACGTCGCGGTGGTGACGTCCTTGACGGTGGCGGGGGCGGCGGCGCCGCCGCCGATCAAAGGTTCGCTCGGCATCGCGCTCCTCGTTGAACGTGTCCCACAACATGGCGGCACGCCGCGGCGAAGACAAGCACCCCGAAGGGCGAGCCGGGCGCTCAATCCACGACCGGTCCGCCCGCCGCACCGGTCCGCTCGCGCTCCGGCCCGGCGAGGTCGACAATCCGCGGCGTGTGCCCGCAGGCGGCGATGAAGCGCAGCAGATCGGCGGACGCTATCGCGGTCGTGCGGTCGTTCGCCAGCGGATGATAGTTGAGCGGGTCGTGTTCGAGCATCGCGGCATCGAGCACCGGGGTGACGCGATGCGCGGCGTCGTTGACGAGGGCAAAGGGCGTCACGCTCCCCGGCCGCACGCCCAGCGCCGCATAAAGCTCGTCGGCGCTGCCAAACGAGAAGCGCGGGGCCGCGAGCCGGGCCGCCAGCTTGTTGAGGTCGATGCGGCGCACCTCGAGCATGACCGCGAGCCACAGCCCGCCCTTCCTGTCCTTGAGGAAAAGGCTCTTGCAGTGGCCGCCCGGCAGGCTGCCGCGAAGCGCTGCGGCCTCGGCGACGGTGAAGACCGGCGGGTGCGAACAGGTCCGGTGCGCGATCCCGAGCGCGTCGAGGCAGCAGAACAATTGCTCGGGAGTGATCGGGCCGGATGGCATGCGCGGGTACGATGCGGCACGCCTGCGGCAGAGGCAAGCCTTGCCAAGCGCCAGCGTCCTTGTATGATCGCCGCCGCTGCGGGTGACCCGCAGGAGCGGTTGCGGGCGTAGCTCAGGGGTAGAGCACAACCTTGCCAAGGTTGGGGTCGAGGGTTCGAATCCCTTCGCCCGCTCCAAATTTTCCTCAGTATGTTATAGAATTAGCTGACGCCGCCAACTAGGCGGCGTCTTCCTTTGGAACTAATGGTGTCCACATGGTGTCCACCGAGAGGCGTCACATGACGAGAAAACTGATCCCGGTCGAGGAATCTCATGCCGAGTGGCGCGACGACCCGGCCTATGCCTACGACGCGCTCAAGGACGAATTCGCTGACGCCGAAGCCATGATCGGGGTGCTTGCCTAGGCCGGATTGACGCAGGAGGAGCTGGCGCAGCCCTGAAGACGACGTAGGCCGTGGTCGCCCGCCTCGAAGGCGGCCGCGCCTTCCCGCACCCTGGAGTGCTTCGCCGCCGCGACTGACATGCGGCTTCGGATCTCTTCGAGCAGCGCCGACTACCTGACGGGCTTCACCGGATACCCCCGAGGGTTCTCGATTATGGTATTCTACCAGCAAGATTGACCCGCGACGCCAACTCGCGTGCAAATTACGCAAGCCGCGTCCGACGAGGGGGAAGATCATTTGTCCGAGACCCTTGACCATCGGTCAAGTCGTGGAAATCACCGTCAAGCCCGCGCGCGCTCGAAACGCCGGACATATGTTGGTAGTGGTTCAACCGCGCCGACCGCCACCGCGCTAAATCTCCTTCTCGTCTGGCAATGGCTATCACCATCGAAGCCCTTCCCGACTATCCGGCGCTGCAACAGCTAGCCAATGCGCTGTGGCGCAGGGGCACGGCTCGCGGAGCAGCCCTGCTCGTGGGGGCAGGTTTCAGCAAATACGCAGATCGCCCGGGCCGCGATACGCCGGAGCCACCTTTATGGGCTGAACTCGCCGGGGAAATGGCGAAGCAGCTCTATCACCTCGATCCCGCCAACGCGCCGAAAGACCCGCTGCGTCTTGCTGAAGAATACCGCACAAATTTTGGCCAAGCCGCCCTCGATGAATTCGTCCGCATGCACATTCTCGATTCGGCCTGGGATCCTGGCCCCTTGCATCGCCAGCTGCTCGGGTTGCCGTGGTCCGACGTCCTCACCACCAATTGGGACACTCTGCTCGAACGCGCAGTTCATGATGTTACTGCGCAGAGTTACGATGTCGTTCGCTTGATCGCCGACCTGCCGCATGTGCGGGCGCCGCGGATCATCAAGCTTCACGGCACTGTTCGCGTCACGGATCACTTCATCATCGCCGAGGAGGACTACCGCACCTATCCCGCACGGTTTGCACCCTTTGTCAATCTGGCCCGCCAGATCTTCATCGAAAACGAGCTTTGCCTCCTCGGCTTTTCCGGCGACGATCCCAATTTCCTCCAATGGTCGGGCTGGGTGCGCGATCAGCTCGGCGACGGCAGCCGGCGCATTTATCTCGTTGGCATGCTCCGCCTCGAGCCGACAAAGCGCAAATTTCTCGAAGCGCGGAACGTGGCGCCTATCGATCTCTACCCGATGGTCGAGGACCGGGACGAAGGCGAGCGCCGCGAGGCAGCAACCAGGATATTCCTCGATTTCCTTGAGAATATGAGACCGAAGTCACCCTTCACTTGGAGGCCGGCCGATCTTTCCGCTTATCCCTTCCTACCGAAGACCCCGGCGGAAATCCAGCGGGCGGCGACCGATCACCCGCACGCTGCCCAGCTTCTCGACCAAGTTGCTGCTGTCTGGCGAGCGGACCGGGAAAGCTATCCCGGATGGTTTATCTGCCCGGCTTCCCGACGGGCGGACCTCCGGACTCTCACGGACTTCTTTGGCCTCGCACGTCAGTCTTCATTCGAAAATCTTCCACCGGAACGCCACGCCGAAGTCCTCTACGAGCTTGTCTGGCGCTGCGCGACTTCTTTTTGGCCGCTCGACCCCCAGCGGGCCGCGTTACTGGCACGAGCGCTCGACCCTCCGTCACCGCATCTGCCGAAAGCCAGACAAATCGAGATCGCGGTGTTGCTGCTCCGCACCGCGCGTCAGCAGCGAGATGACGTAGCCTTCACCCGATGGACAGGTTTTCTTGATGCGCGGATCACGCCCGAAACCGACCCCGCCGCCGAACTTGGCTATCAACGATGCCTCTACGCTCTGGACCGGCTCGACTTCGATTCCCTCGCGCGCGAACTCGCCAAGGTGACCGGCCCCGACCCGATCTGGAACCTGCGGCGCGCATTCCTCCACGTAGAGATTGGCGAGTTCACTGAAGCGATGCGCCCGGGTTGCGCGATCTGATCGACCTGATGGGGGTGATGGTCGATCTCTACTGCGCCAGCTACAAGACGGCGCCCGAGGCCGTGACCCTCGATATCGACGACACCGTTGATGTCGTTCACGGCCATCAGCAGCTCTCGTTTTTCAATGCCCATTACGACGAGCGCTGCTTTCTGCCGATCCATGTCTACGACACGGCAACCAGCCGACCGGTCGCCGTGTTGCTGCGCCCCGGCAAGACGCCCTCGGGCGCGGAGGTGCGCGGCCATCTGCGACGCCTCGTCCGCCGCATCCGCCGGCACTGGCCCTTGACCCGCATCACCATCCGCGGCGACGGCCATTACGGGCGCCCGCAAGTGATGGCGTGGTGCGAAGAAAACGGCCTCGACTTCATCTTCGGGCTGCCCGGTAACGCCGTGCTCGACCGGCTGGTCGATGAAACCGCCGATGATATTCGCACCCGCCGTGCGCTCGAGCAAAAGCCCACCCTGCGCGGCTTTGCCGAAGCCCGCTACCAGGCCAAGTCCTGGACCAAGCAGCGCCGCGCCTGCGCCCGCATCGAGGCCACCACCAAGGGGCTCGACATCCGCTTTGTCGTCACCAGCCTCGACACCGGCTCGGCCCAGCACGTCTACGAGACGCTCTACTGCACCCGCGGCCAGGCCGAGAATTTGATCAAACTGCACAAGACCCAGCTCGCCTCCGACCGCACCAGCTGCCGCAGCCCGCTCGCCAACCAGATGCGGCTCATTCTCCACACCGCCGCTTATTGGCTGATCCTCTCGGTGCGCGACGCCATCCCCAAGACCGATGCGCTCGCCACCGCCGAGTTTGCCACCATCCGCCTGCGTCTGTTGAAGCTCGGCACCCGCATCATCGAGACCGCCTCGCGCGTCCGCCTCGCCTTCGCCGCCGCCTGCCCCGAGGCCAGCCTCTTCCGTCACATCGCCGCAGCGCTGATGCCAGCCGGACCGTAAACCGCGGGGCCGCTGTCGCCCCGCCCAAGCCCCTCTCGCAAACCTCCAGCGCCGACCACACCGATCACACCCCGCGGCAACCGTGCCGCCACCCTCAACCTCGCATCGACCCCAACGCGAAGCTTGCCGGGCTCCTTCCGACACCCTGGTGAATAAGACGGGCTAAGCTCATCGCGGATTGCCATACCGATCTCGAACGCCGCCAGCGCCGCGACCGCCGTTCGCTCTGGATTCGTTCCCGCCGGGCATGGTCGACATGGCTTCTCCCGGCAACCCGTGCGGACAGCTTCGCCGGCATCCGTGAGGAGGACCTTGCCGAATTCACTGAAGCCCGCTGCAACCCGACCAGCGAGATCGCCTACATAGAGGGCGAGGCTGAAGCAGCTTTACGCAAGCGCCGCGAAGACGCGCCGCAGGTAGTCGTCCTTTTCGAGCCAGGCCACTATCGCGATCCCTCGCGCGTCATCCATTTCCGCAGCCCCGCCGTTGTCGAGCCTCTCGAAAGCCTCGACCAGCTGATGGAGGTCGCTGGCCTTCCCATGCGGCTGAACCACTTCGACCTGGTCGGAAACGCAGCACGGCCCGCGCTTGAACTTGCCTTTGAACCCGCTTTCTCCTGGTATGCATGGTTCCTTCGTTGGGGGCAAAGCCCGTCTCTTAACGAATTCCAGCGCCATTTCAGCCGGTTAGCACTGGCGCAGCTACCTTCTCCGGCAGCCGCCGACCTCTCGCAACGCGTTACCACGGCCATTACTTTCTGGCGCGGACGTCTTGATCAGTTTCGTGGACGCCGCTTCGACTTGAGCCACGCAGTCGAAAGGCTCCGTCTCTTCCTCGCCGCGCTGGCTCGATTGACAATCCGCCAGGAACCGGCAGCCGCCGATGCCAGCTTCGCATTGGCAATTCAGATTGCAGCAGACCCACGCGTTCCTCGTCAGGTGCTCGCCGAGTCCATAAGCGACCTAGCCAAATTCAGCGCGCTGGTCACGCCGCCGGCGCGGCGAACCCAACTTGTCCTGCCGGCCCTGGAGTTCCCCCTTTCGTCGGAAGCGAATGCGGATCCGTACTGGTGGCCCAACCCGATCCAATCCCTTTGGATGGCCCGTCCCGAGAGACCCGCGACCGACCCACGGTGGAACATTCGCATCGAAAAGCTCATCCAGTCCGCATCGGCTGGGCAGCAAGCCCGCGAGCAAGCCCTCCTGCGGCTTGCATACCTGGCGATCCACAACGCTCTCCTCCCGGGAGAGCGCGAGAGCCTTGCGCAGGCTTTGTGGTCCGAACGCGATGACGGAGTGCCGCCCCTGCCGAAGCGTACCGGCCTCTCCATCAATGTTGTCGCCAAATTGCCGGCCCCGGCCGGCACCGACGCCGAAGGCAGCGTCCGAACGAGGCTCTTCGACGCGAGCCTTCCCGAAATTCTCGCAGCGCCCGCAGCTCTCGGATCCGAAGCGGCCGCTGCGCCGGTGAATTACATCCGCAGCGTGGTCGGTGCCGCCCAAGACAAACTGTCGCCCACCCCAGAACAAGCGGTGCGCCTCTTCGATCAGATGGCCGCCTGGCGGCCGGCCACCACCGCCGACCCGCGCGATCCTCTCGGAGCGTCGCTGTTGCGAAATTTCAATGACGCGATACGTGCTCCGCTGGGTGACGCGCTGTCACTCACGATTGCCCCCTCGATGGACGCCGCCGATCGCACCAAGGACCGCGCCCGCGCTCTGCTCGCGCTCGTCGAGGAGGCTTCAGTCAGGCGCGTCCGTGCAGCGCTGCCGCTCTTTGCCCCCGCCGGAGCGCCGGCAGATGAACAAATCGTTCAGTCCATTCGCCGCGGACTGACCGGGCCCGGTTTCGACGACGTAGCCGGCGCTGCTGCGGCCGTTGAAACCTGGGTCAAGCTCGAAGCAGCCGGTACAGCACCCCCGCTCCCCGACCAGATTATCGAACGGGTCATCTCCGGCGTCGAAACGCGGTTCGAGGCAGGCCTCACTGCCCTTCTCCATTGCTGTCGCCGGATGGCCGAGGCGCACAAGCTCAGCCCGGATCATTTCGCCCGCATCTCCGCCGGCCTTGGAGATCTGCTTGTTGAAGCGGCATACGACCGGATCGATCCCGAAAGCCGCGCGGCCGTATCGGTCTCATTGATCAGGGCCGAATGTATCCGTCTGGCCCGCACACTCGAGCAAATGCGGCCTGGCGATCCCAACGCATCTGCATGGCTAGAGGTTGCCAATACAGATCCATTGCCAGAAGTTCGCTTCGCACTTGATGAAGGCGATGACTGACCTTTGCCTGTGCGACGACGCTGCGATACCCCGACAGTACATCAGGGCAGCCCGGCGCTGAGGTGCTGTCTACTGCACTGGCACATTCGCCATCTCCCAATGCAGCCGCCTTCTCACCTGGTTCCCTCAAAGATGCCCTGGCGACCACTGCACTCCCACGCCCTACACGCTCCACAACCGTTGAGTGCCTTTTGCGGGACGAGGGCCAATTCCCGGCGGCGGCCCTCAACGCCTTGAGGTACTGCTACCATATGCTACGCGGGAATATGTTGAACCTTGCATCGCACCTCAAATTCTGGCGTTTGAGAACCCGATCGTGACCAGTCCATTTGCAACGGGTGGAGGGGGCACGCATTTCGAGGCGCGGGTCGCAGCGGACTGCCTCGCCGCGATCCTGTGCCAGGCCCCGATTCGCGGCTTGCCCGGCGAATTCGCGACAAGGCTCAGAACCCAGCGTGCCTCCTTTGGTGATCCTCTCGACGACTTGGTGGTCAACGGGGTTCACCAAGACGGCCGGGAGACCGACCTGCACCTTCAGGTCAAGACCACGTTGACCTTCACCGACAAGAATAGCGATTGGATCGAGGTCCTTCACCGCACCTGGGATACGTTCGAGAGGCCAGGATTCGATCCCGCCGTCCATCGCCTCGGTGTCGCCATCGCCACTTATAACGCGCGAGTCGACCAACATTATCAAGCCATTCTGGCCTGGGCCGCGCACAGCACGGACGCCGCGCATTTCATGGAGCGCATTGGCCAGCCCGACTTTTCGCATCGTGACAAACAGACCTTTTTGACCATCACTCGAGCAATTCTCGAAACGCACTGCGGCCGCGCGCTGCACGATGATGAGCTTTGGCGCTTCCTGAAAAGCTTCGTCATCGTCCATTATGACTTTCAGACCGGCGACAGCTCCCGCGACCGGGGCAATGTCGTCGATCGACTGCGAGGCCTTTTCGACCCCGCGGAGCGCGGCCAGGCGAACCGGATCTGGGATCACCTCGTCGCCAAGGCAGGGGAGCTCATCCCCACGGGCGGCGGCGCAACGCGCGCAACGCTCGTGGAGCAGCTCAGCGCGGATGGCTTCGCTCCGGGTACGGCCCCTTCCTTCCGAAAGGATGTCCGGTCACTGCAGACCGAATCCCGGCGGGCGCTCGCTGACATCAAATCCCACATAGGCGACCTCAGGCTTCACCGCCGGCGGGCGCACCAGCAGATCCGCGAGGCGTTGGCCGCAGGACGCTTCGTGCAAATAGACGGCGAGCCCGGCTCCGGCAAATCCGCGCTCCTCAAAGAGGTCGCTCAGGAATGCGAGCGAAACGGGCCGGTTCTGGTGCTCAAGGATAGCCGGATCCACCCGAAGGGCTGGGCCGCACACGCGCATGTGTTAGGTATTTCGGACGACCTGCCGGCGCTCCTTCGCGAATTCTCCTGCATGGGCGAGCCGATCCTTTTCATCGACGGCATCGACAAGATCACCGATCCCGCCGTCCAGCTTACCGTCAACGATCTCGTCAGGGCCATCGCCGGGAACGAAAGCCTGTCCGACTGGCGCATCCTCGCCACTGTCCGTGAACAAAATCTCCACCACCTCGAAACCTGGCTCGACACCGATGCTCTAAAATTACTTCCACTCCGAAACGTGCGCATCGAGCCCCTCGACGACGACGAGCTTCGCCTCGTTACCGACCACTTCCCGCGCCTGCGGCCGCTTCTCGCGCAAACCGGGCCGGATGTCATTCTGAAGCGGCCCTTCTTCCTGAATGCGCTTGTCTCGCTGCCGGAGGACGACGAGCGCACGCAGCTCCCAGCCACCGAAGTCGAGCTAATGATATTATGGTGGCAGATGGGAGGAGCCGACCGAAAGGAACCGGCATCAGCCCAACGTCGCCGCAACCTGCTTCTTCAAGCGGCCGAGGCCGTCGCGCACAGGCCAAATGCTCCGATTCCCGTCCGGGACCTTCACCCCGACGCTCTCGACGAACTCCGATCCGCCGGCGTCTTCCGCGACAATGAATTCGGACATTCGGTCGTCTTTGCGCATGACATTTACGAGGAGTGGGCGCTCTGCGAACTCCTCTTCGGCCGCCAGCCGGCGGATGTCGCCGCGTTCCTTCAGCAGACGCGCGAACCCGACCTCCTCAGACGTCCTATTCAACTGCTCGGCGCCTACGCGCTCGAGACCAGTCCGACGGCCGAAGCCTGGAAAGCTCTCCTCGACGCCAGCAGCGCGTCCTCTCTGCGCCCGGTATGGCAGCGCGCCGTGCTTACGGCGTCGGTTCAATCGACGCGAACGACCCAGTTGCTGCAAAAGCTGACCCCCTACCTCCTCGAAAAGGACTGCGAACGGCTACGCAGGCTGTTGCTGGCAATGTCCACCATCGAGGTCCTGCCCAACCCGCTATTCCTCAACCAGCAAGCCACCCCCGATCTGCAGCCGGACGAACGCGCCAGATTTGCCAATGCACTGGCAGTGCCCAAGCCGGTCACCTGGGTCCGCTTCCTCGACTGGCTGATCCCGCAGGTCCCAAGCTTGCCCCCATCCCTAATCCCCGACCTGCTCCCCGTGTTCAAAACCTGGCAGGACACGTACGGTACTCGCAATGCCCGCCACTGCCGCGAAATCGGAGAGTTCGCCTATGCCTGGCTGAAGGAAATCGAGGAGGCGAGACATCCCCCAAAATGGGGCGATCGCCGCGAACCGTTCGGCGGCGCGGTCTCCGGAGAGGACATTGAAAAATCGGTCAGAACGATCTTTCTGGCCTCCGCACGGCACGTACCCGCTCTCGCATCCGAATATCTTCGCACCAAAGGCGCCGACCGCAAGAGCGGGCATATCTTTCGCGGCGAAATCCTTCAAAATTGTGGCGCCCTCGTGCTCACCCTGCCGGCGGAACTGGTCGATTTCATCCTCACGGCATTTCTCGACGATCCGCAGGATCCCAGGGAGCGTGATCCGTTCGGAAGCTATTCAGCGCACGTATTCGATGAGCTCGGCATAACCAGTCACGACTTCTACCCCGCGTC
Source organism: uncultured Alphaproteobacteria bacterium (assembly GCA_963814865.1). Taxonomy (GTDB): domain Bacteria; phylum Pseudomonadota; class Alphaproteobacteria; order ATCC43930; family CGMCC-115725; genus AP-15. The sequence continues at coordinate 153,458 of CAWFEN010000015.1, forward strand.
CCCGGTGCAGCCCCCGTTTCTCAACCTGCTTCGTAATCACGAACACCAGGGGCTCAGACTCATCCGCGCAATTTGCAATCACTGCATTGCCGTTTGGCGGAAGGCAAAGCAGCGAGGGCTGCGCTACACCCAACCAGTCACACCCGTCCCGCTGACGCTCAAGTTCCCCTGGGGCCACCAGACCTTCTGGGGTGACGGTCAGGTCTATCTCTGGTTTCGCGGCATATGGGGTAATGATGCCGTCAAATCGGCTCTTATGGCCCTCGAACAGTGGGCGCTCGAGAAGCTCGATAACGGGGCCGATTTCGACGAAATCTTCCGTAAGGTAGTCGAAGCCAACAACTCCGTCGCCGCGCTCGGCGTTGCGATCAGCCTCTGCCTTGCCCGTCCGGGCGCATCGCTGAAGGCCACGTTTCCCCTAGTGACCAGCCCCATCCTCTGGCAGTGGGACATCGAGCGCCTGACCGGTGAGTCGTCGCGAATAAACCAGATGGGTAACTGGCATCGGTACGACTTTCAGCTTTCCGCCGTTGCAAAGCTGAACCAACGGCCTCACCGCAATCTCGAAATCCGCCGCCTCGTCCCGTACTTCGTCCTGTCGGACGATAAAAAACTCAGACGCAAATATACCGCCGCAATCCGGCGCTTCCCCAAGCGGCCGCCGATCAGCTACCGCGAGGAGACCAATGACCCGGAATATCTGGCCGCGTTGTGCGAACGCATGGCTCGGTATACGGAACAGGCGGACCCCATGCATTGGAAAACCGGCCCGACCGCTGATGGCCAACACATCCAGTTGTGGAACGACGCGCCACACCTCCGTGATGAGGAATTCAAGGCATGGCAGCAAAATCACCTGCGCCATAACGCGTATCTCGCCGTCGCCCTGTGGGCGGACAAATCGCTCGAGGAAGGCGCGGTCAACGACCGTTTGTCACTCGACGATGCTCTCGCCAAAGCCCGCGCCTGGGATGCCCCCGACCTCTTCGACAAAGCTTCTGCTTCATTCGACGACCGCCATTTGGCCGCCGCGGTGGCGGGAACAGCTTGTGTCGCGGCCATGTACGGCTCCGCCGAAGCTTGGACCGGCAATCTCGCGGTGTGGTGTCTTGATGTCCTCGACCGGGCCGCGACCGGCCCGGAGAACGCCCAAGAAGGGTTCCCGCGCAGCTCCAGCCTGATCATGCATCCGGCCGTTTATGCGGCACATGGTTACTCCGCTCTTATTGCCCGCGGTTACGAGATCCGCCGCTGTCAGCGCGGCCTGTTGAGTTTGGCGGTCGATGCTCTAACAGACGTCCAGCGCGCCGTCTTCACTGCCGCAAAACGGTATGCGGCCGGCTACGCGGAATTTTATTGGGTGCTGCTCGACCTCCTGCTGCAGCAGTGCATCGTACAGCGCGAAGACATTCCGGACTTCCATTCCATGATATGGGATCAGCCGGAAGCAGACCGCAAGCTTGCGCTGCTGGAGCGCGCCGAGTCCTTCCTCGACAGCGTCACCTCTCCTGCTCTTCCAACTGTGCCGATGCCGTGGATCAAGGGCGAAATCAGCGCACCGCATGTCCGCCGCGATACAAAAGGATACGTCCGGAACGATGTGATCTTTCTCTACGATGTCGCCGGCAAGCTGGTTTCGGAAGCTTCCCTCGACGTCATCCTGTCGGACCCAGGCCGGCGGGCCTCGTTCATCCATTTTGTCATATCGCTCCTTGAACTCACAATCCAGGAAATCGTGCCGCCGTTCGCCAAGTCGAAACGGGAGTACAACGGCAACACCCCTTATGAATGGGTCTTCAGTTTCGCGGCATGGTGCGGCAGGCTTTCCGTGAACCTGTCACGTGCCGAGGCCAGGGACCTCATTCTGTCACGCATCTGGGCGCAAGATACCGATACCGCCCTTCTGATGATGCAGAGCCTGATGCGGTCATTTATGGTCCGCGCGTTTCTCAAACCCGGTGTAATCTCCGCTGAAAATCTGGGTCTTTGGTCCGACATGGTTTCCTGGCTGTTCAAGACTCCTGAATGGGCACGCAACGGCAGCGGCAACGGCCGGTATCTTAATAATGAATTCACTCAATGCGCATTCTCGACGCTGTTCTGCGCTGTTCCCGACTTCTCGCCCATGGTCTGCGGCATCGACCCCGGTTGGCCTCATCTCCACAAATTCTTGCCCGTCATCGAGCGTGCGATTTGCGAGTTCGGGCTCAATGCCACCCTGTTTCACGCCGTCACCACCTTTCTGAAGCGGGGTGGAATTGATCTGCTGCCGGACCCGGCTCTTGTGTGGCTGCACAACGTGGTCGTCGCCAGGAAGGGGCAGCGCAAATTCTGGGCTGCCAACGGCGAAGACACGGTCGACGTGATCAAAAATCTGATTGCGAAGAAAGGCAATGTCCTGACATCCGAGCATCACCGGCTTATCGCGTCGATCGCCGACATCCTGATCGATGACGGCGTACGCGGCGCGGGGTTCCTTCAGCAGGAGTTATTGCGCCTGACGTGAAGCGATCCAAACCAGACCGATTCATCAACACCGAGCTTCCGAATGAAGCCGGTCGCATCCTCGGCCGCCGCCGGCGGCCGATCAAACCCTCGACCCTCGCGATGGACTGCAGCCGCATCGAGGCGCATATCAAGCCGCTGCTCGCCAAGCGGCCGATCGGTTTCCTCAAGCTGGTCGACATCGAGGGCGCACAATCCGATATCGCCGCGGGCAAGACCGCGAAGCCGCACGCCGGCAGTCGGCGGTGCCAGGACCGGCGGGGAAGGCGTCGCGGCTCGCACGATGTCGACGCTTCACGCCATTTTCCAGCGCGCCGTTCGCCTGGGTAAGATAGGGACCAATCCGGCCAAGGGCGTGCGGCGCCTTGCCTCGACGCCGCGCGACCGGCGCCTCAGCCGCGGCGAGCTCCCGCAGTTCGGTCACGCGTTGCGGGCAGCGGAAGCGGATGGCGAGCATCCGACCGGGATCGCCTCGATCCGATTCCTGCTGCTCACTGGCTTCCGGCGGATGGAAGGCCTCGGTCTCAAGCGAGAATGGCTCAACGCCGATGAGCACTCGATCCGCCTGCCGGATAGCAAGAACGGAGCACAAACTCGCGTGATAGGCCGTACCGCAGTTGACCTGTTGCTGGCGCAACCGACCGCGACCTCGCCCTTCTTCTTCCCGGCCGATTGGGGCGAAGGCCATTTCATCGGGATCGTGCGCGTGCTCGATCGCGTGTGTGCGAAGGCGAGTTTTGCCGGCGTCACACCGCACACCTTGCGCCATACCTTCGCCAGCGTCGCCGGCGATCTCGGCTTCTCGGAGCTGACGATTGCTGCGCTCCTCGGCCACGCCGCCCGCGGCGTGACGCAGCGCTACATCCATATCGATGAGGCGCTCAGGATGGCGGCCGATAAAGTGGCCGGAGAAATCAGGCCAATCCTCGATGACGGCACGAAACGAGAGCATAATCAGCGCGAGACCGGCGAACCAATTCCTAAAGCCTCCGCGGCGAACATGCCCCGTCGGCTACCACATTTTGTGGCCCCGGACGCAGAGGGATAAGCCTTTGGCAGCAAATCGTAGTTCCTTCACGCGCCGGGCGGGGACGTTCGCCTGAAAAAGCTGCCCAAGGCGCTGCAAGGTCTGCCCCGCAAAACGCCCCGAGAGTGAAAGTTCGGCCGGGCCGCCCGTGACGGGATGGTGGTGAGAGAAAGGCTTTCGCCGGCCCGTCGCGGAGACCCGCGATGTCGAATTCGGCTGCCCGTGCCCGCGGCCAGGACCGGGCGAACCTGTATCAGGAAATCACCGACAAGGTCATCGCCGGACTGGGGGCTGGGCACGTGCCTTGGGTCCAGCCTTGGGGCAAGACAGTCGCGACGGCGCCGCTTGGCGTGCCAAAGAACGCTGCGAGCGGCCGGCGGTATTCCGGGATTAACATCATCATCCTGTGGAGCGCAGTCGTCGAGCGCGGCTTCTCGGGCCAGAGCTGGGTGACCTTCCGCCAGGCCCTCGGGCTCGGTGGCCACGTGCGTAAGGGCGAAAAGGGCACGACCGTCGTCTACGCGGATCGCTTCATTCCGGACGAGGAGCGCCGCCGTGCCGAGGAGGACGGCGACGACCCGCAGGCGATCCCGTTTCTGAAGCGCTTTACGGTTTTCAACACCGAGCAGTGCGCGGGGCTACCCACGGATCTCGCCAGCGCGCCCACACCGGTGCCCGAGGGCCTGATCCTGCCTCACGCCGAGGCGCTGATTGCCGCGAGTGGCGCCGACTTCCGGATCGGCGGCGAGCGGGCGTTTTACAGCCCCGCGCAGGATTTTGTGCAGGTGCCGTGGCCCGAGGCCTTTTTCGAGCCAATCAACTGGCATCGCACGGCGCTCCATGAGCTCGGCCATTGGACCGGCCACCCGTCGCGCCTCGCGCGCGACCTATCCGGCCTCTTCGGTTCCAAATCCTACGGCCAGGAAGAACTCTGCGCCGAAATGGCGAGCGCCTTCGTCTGCGCCACGCTCGGCATCGTGCCGACCGTGCGGCACGCCGACTATCTCGGCGCCTGGCTCGACATCCTGCGCGAGGACAACCGCGCGGTGATCCGTGCGGCCAGCGCGGCCTCGAAGGCGGCCGATTATCTGCTGGCCTTCCTGCCGCAAGCCGCCGCTGCAGCCGGGCCGTGACGCGAAACAGCCGGGGGTCCAGAGCGAGAGGTCCGGTCGGGACTTCGCGACGGGCTCGAAGGCCGAGAGAGAGGCTTTTGGCCGGCCCGTCCGGAGATCCGATATGGCAGCCGCCAATCCCAAGATCGTCCTCAGCCGCTCGCAGGACATCCCGTTCAACAAGCTGGCCCTGTCGCAGGCGAACGTCCGCCGCGTCAAGGCCGGCATCTCGATCGACGATCTCGCCGAGGACATCGCGCATCGCGGCCTGCTGCACGGCTTGAACGTGCGGCCGGTCCTCGACGCCGAAGGCGCCGAGACCGGCATGTTCGAGGTGCCGGCCGGCGGACGCCGGTTCCGCGCCCTCGAGCTGCTGGTCAAGCAGAAGCGGATGGCGAAGACCGAGCCGGTGCCCTGCGTCGTGCGCACCGAGGGCATCGCGGCGGAGGACTCGCTCGCCGAGAACGTCCACCGCGTGCCGCTGCACCCGCTCGACCAGTTCCGCGCCTTCCAGACCCTGCGCGAGCAGAGCCTCGGCGAAGAGGAGATCGCCGCCCGCTTCTTTGTCAGCCCCGCGGTCGTGACGCAGCGGCTCAAGCTCGCCTCCGTCTCGCCGAAGCTCCTCGACATCTACGCCGCCGACGAGATGACGCTCGAACAGCTGATGGCGTTCACGGTCACCGGCGACCATGCACGACAGGAACAGGTCTGGGAGGCGCTCGCCCGCTCCTACAACAAGGAACCGTATTTCATTCGCCGGCAGCTGACCGAGGGCGCGGTGCGCGCCGCCGACAAGCGGGCGCGGTTCGTCGGCATCGAGGCCTACGAGGCCGCCGGCGGCATCGTCATGCGCGACCTATTCCAGCAGGATGACGGCGGCTGGCTGCAGGATCCGGCATTGCTTGACCGCCTGGTCGCCGAGAAGCTCGGTGCCGAAGCCGACAAGCTCCGCGCCGAAGGCTGGAAATGGGTCGAGGCCGCGGTCGACTTTCCCTATGGCCACAATTTCGGGCTGCGGCGCCTCGCCGGCGTCACCGCTGCGCTCAGCGAAGAGGAGCAGGCGTCCTGCGATGCGTTGCGCGCCGAGTACGAGGCGATCGAAACCGAATATGCCGGCGCCGACGAGTTGCCCGACGAGGTCGATCGCCGGCTCGGCGACATCGAAGCGGCGCTCGATGCGTTCGAGGCAAGGCCGGCCACCTACGACCCGGCCGACATCGCGCGCGCCGGCGTTTTCGTCAGAATCAATCCCGAAGGCGAACTCCGGATCGATCGCGCCTATGTCCGACCGGATGACGAGCCCGCCACCGAGCGCCCGCCGAGCGTACCTGTCCCGGAGGGCGACGGCGACGAAGTGTTCGGCAGCACCCCGACGATGCGCGTCAACGGCGCCGGGCCCGCCGCCACCGCCGACCCGCCCGAGGAAGACGACGGCCTCAAGCCGCTGCCGGATCGGCTCGTCACGGAGCTGACGGCGCGTCGCACGCTCGCGCTCCGGGATGCGCTCGCCGGCGACCCCGACACCGCTTTCCTCGCGGTATTGCACGCGTTGTGCCTGAAGGCCTTCTATCGCTACTGCGTCGATACCTGCCTCGAGATCGACGCCAAGAGCACGACCTTCACCACCCAGGCACAGGGGCTCGGCGACTCTGCCTCGGCGAAGGCCATCGACGCGCGGCACGAGCGCTGGGTGAGGCAGCTTCCGCACGACCCCGAAGACCTCTGGGATGCGCTCGTCACCTTCGATGCCGACAGCCGGGCGGCGCTCTTCGCGCACTGCGCATCGCTCAGCGTCAATGCCGTGCACGAGCCCTGGAACCGCAGCCCGCGCCGCATCGCACATGCCGACCGGCTCGCCAGTGCGGTCGGGCTCGACATGATCGCGGCGGGATGGGCCGCGACCGCCGACAACTACCTGGGCCGGGTGACCAAGGCGCGCATTCTCGAAGCGGTGCGCGAGGCAAAAGGCGGCTCTGCGGCGCAGCTGATCGATCATCTGAAGAAGCCGGACATGGCGCGCGAGGCCGAGCGGCTGCTCGCCGGTACCGGGTGGCTCCCGGAACCGCTTCGCACGCCCGGCGCCTCGGCCGCACCCGATGACGCGCCCGATACCGATGCCGGCGACCTCCCCGCGTTCTTGACCGAGGACGGGAGCGATGCTGCCGCGCCCGGCACGGCGGCCTCGCTCGCGGCCGAGTAATCGCGCGTCCGAACGGCGATTACCGAAACCGGTTCACTTCCAGGGCTCGCCGTTAACGGCGGGCTCTTTTCTTTTCGCGCCGGCAGAGAGGCAGAGGGCGGCCGGGACGAGGGCAGACCGGCGGTGACGAGAGCACCCCGCCGGGTCGCCTGCGCCGCTCTCGGAGATCCCGCTGATGACGCTTTTCGATCCCGCCGCATACCGCGCGGCCGCTCCCCTCCCTGCGTTCTCTCCGCCGCCACGACCTGCGAGCGCCTCGGCGCTGTTCCAAGCGGCCACCACTCTCTCGGAAGCGCTGGCTCAAGGCCACGCCCTCGATGCCCGTACCCTTCGGGCTGCGATGGAGACCGCCTTCGGCGGTTCCGATGCCGAGAGCGCCTGGACTTGGAAGCTGGCCTACGACGCCGCCGAGGCGGCCGCGATGCTGTTCCTGCGCAAATTCGGCCCGGCGATGCGCAGCCGCGCCAGCTCGCCGGCGGCATTGCTCGCCATGCTCGAAAAGCTCGCGGCGCTGTTGCCGTCGCAGACCCGCCGGTCGCAGGAAGCCCAGGCACTGCAACAGTTCTCGACGCCGATCCCGCTCGGCTTCGCTGTCGCTTCCGCCGCGGCGATCACCTCGGCCGACATCGTCCTGGAGCCCTCGGCCGGCACCGGCCTGCTGGCGATCTTCGCCGAGATCCCGGGTACCCGCCTGATCCTCAACGAACTCGCCGACACCCGTGCCGGGTTGCTCGCGGAGCTGTTCCCCGCCGTCCAGCTCAGCCGGCACGACGCGGCGCACATTCATGACCACCTCGACCCCTCGCTGCGCCCGACTGTCGTACTGATGAACCCGCCCTTCTCGGCGGCCGTGCTCGTCGAGACCCGGGTCGCCGATGCCGCATTGCGGCACATCTCGTCGGCGCTCGCGCGCCTCGCCGAGGGCGGTCGCCTCGTCGCGATCACCGGAGCCAATCTCTCGCCCGACGATCCCGCCTGGCGCGCCGGCTTCGCCCGACTCCAGGAGCGCGGCCGTGTCGTGTTTTCAGCGGCGATCGCCGGTGGCGTCTATGGGCGCCACGGCACGATGGTCGGCACGCGGCTGACCGTCATCGACCGGCTGCCGGCAGAGGACCCGGAATCGTTTCCGCCATCTCCGGGCACCGCGGCCGATCCGGCGACATTGCTCGACTGGGTCCTCCGCCTCGTTCCGCCGCGCCCGGTCTGGCCGGGCGTGCCCGCAAACTTGCCGCCCCTGCGCAGCTCAGTTTCGACGGCTCTGCCGCGACCCGTCGTGCCCCCTTCTCGACCACGCACCCTGGTCGCTCGCCGACGATGCCGTCGAACTGGCCTACGAAGCCCGTGACTGGAAACCGGCCGATGGCGCCCGCATCAGCGACGCGCTCTACGAACCCTATGCATTGCAATCGATCCATATCCCGGGATCGGAGGCGCACCCGACAAAGCTTGTGCAGTCGGCGGCGATGGCCTCGGTCGCGCCGCCGAAGCCGAGCTACCGACCGCACCTGCCGGCGCGGGTCGTTTCGAGCGGGCGGCTGTCGGACGCGCAGCTCGAGAGCGTCATCTATGCCGGCGAGGCGCATTTCTCCTATCTCGCCGGCTCGTGGACCGTCGACGAGACCTGGGATGTCGTTTCGGCGGCGCCCGATGACGCCGAGAACGCGGTGCGCTTCCGCCGCGGCTGGATGCTCGGCGACGGCACCGGCGCCGGCAAGGGCCGACAGGTCGCCGGCATCATTCTCGACAACTGGCTGAAGGGGCGCCGCCGCGCGGTGTGGATCAGCAAGTCCGACAAGCTGATCGAGGACGCGCAGCGCGACTGGTCCGCCCTCGGCCAGGAGCGGCTCCTGGTGACGCCGCTCGCGCGCTTCCGCCAGGGCACCCCGATCCGCCTGGAGCAAGGCATCCTATTTGCGACCTACGCCACGCTGCGCTCCGACGCACGCGAGGATAGGGTTTCGCGCGTCCGGCAGATCGTCGATTGGGTGGGCTCCGATTTCGATGGGGTCATCGTGTTCGACGAAAGCCATGCGATGGCGAACGCCGCCGGCAGCAAGGGCGAGCGCGGCGAGCAGATGCCGTCGCAGCAGGGGCGCGCCGGATTGCGGCTGCAGCACGCGCTCCCCGACGCGCGGGTCGTCTACGTCTCCGCGACCGGCGCGACGACGGTGCACAATCTCGCCTATGCGCAGCGGCTCGGGCTCTGGGGCGGCGACGATTTCCCGTTCGCGACCCGCGCCGAGTTCGTCGAGGCGATCGAGGCCGGCGGTGTCGCCGCGATGGAGGTGCTGGCGCGCGACCTCAAATCGCTCGGCCTCTACGCGTCGCGGTCGCTTTCCTACGAAGGCGTCGAATACGAACTCGTCGAGCACGAGCTGACCGCGGAGCAGATCCGCATCTACGACGCCTATGCCGGCGCCTTCCAGGTCATCCACAACAATCTCGACGCCGCTCTGCGGGCCGCCAATGTCACCGGCGAGACCGGTACCCTCAACGCGCAAGCCAAGTCGGCGGCGCGCTCGGCTTTCGAGGTCGGCAAAGCAGCGCTTCTTCTCGCACCTGATCACGTCGATGAAGACGCCGACCCTGATCCGGTCGATCGACCGCGATCTCGAGGCCGGCCACGCCGCGATCGTGCAGATCGTCTCGACCGGCGAAGCCCTGATGGAGCGCCGCCTCGCCGAGATCCCGACCGAGGAATGGGGCGACGTCCAGGTCGACATCACGCCGCGCGAATACGTCCTCGACTACCTGTTCCACAGCTTCCCGACGCAGCTGTTCGAGCCGTTCACCGACGGCGAGGGCAATTTGGCGTCGCGGCCGGTCTTCCGCGACGGCCAGCCGGTGCAATGCCGCGACGCCGTCGCGCGCCGCGACCGCATGATCGAGCACCTGGCCGCATTGCCGGCGGTGCAGGGCGCGCTCGACCAGATCGTGCAGCGCTTCGGCACCGATATCGTCGCCGAGGTCACCGGCCGCTCGCGGCGGATCGTCCGCAAGGTTGACCGGCTCTGCGTCGAAAGCCGCGCCGCTTCCGCCAACCTCGCCGAGGCGCAGGCCTTCATGGACGACGAGAAGCGGATCCTCGTCTTCAGCGACGCCGGCGGCACCGGCCGCTCCTATCACGCCGATCTTGCAGCCAGGAACCGGCGGCTGCGCGTGCATTACCTGCTCGAGGCCGGCTGGAAGGCCGACACCGCGATCCAGGGGCTCGGGCGCAGCAACCGCACGAACCAGGCGCAGCCGCCGCTGTTCCGCCCGATCGCGACCAATGTGAAGGCCGAGAAACGTTTTCTCAGCACGATCGCGCGCCGGCTTGACACGCTCGGAGCAATCACCCGGGGCCAGCGCCAGACCGGCGGGCAGGGCCTTTTCCGCGCCGACGACAACCTCGAATCCGTCTACGGCCGCGGGGCGTTGCGCCAACTCTACGTGCTACTCTATGCCGGCAAGGTCGAGGGCTGCTCGCTGCAGTCCTTCCAGGACACGACCGGTCTCAGGCTCACCGACAACGACGGCAGTCTCCGCGAAGATCTGCCGCCGATCACGACCTTCCTCAACCGCCTGCTGGCGCTCACGATCGACTTGCAGAACCGGCTCTTTGGCGTGTTCGAGGACCTGCTGCGCGCGAAGATCGAAGGCGCGATCGCCTCGGGCACCCACGACCTGGGTGTCGAGATCCTGACCGCCGAAAGCCTAACGGTCACGGATCGCCGCACGCTCTATGTCCACCCGCAGACCGGGGCCAAGACGCAGGTTTTCACGATCCGGAGACGCGACCGCAACCACCCGCTGACGCTCGTTGCCGCCCTCGAACACGCAACCGATCCGCGCGCGTCGCTGCTGGTCAACGGGCAATCCGGCCGCGCCGCCATCCAGGTACCGGCGCCGAGCCTGATGCTCGACGACGGCCAAGTGGAACGCCGCGTGCGCTTGCTGCGGCCGATGGAGCGTCCGGCGATCCCGCTCGACAGGCTCGCACAGACGCATTGGATAGCCGCGGACAAGCAAACCTTCGCCCGCGCCTGGGAGGCGGAGCTCGCCGACATTCCGGAGTTCACCGACAGCGAAATGCACATCGTCGCCGGCCTGCTCTTGCCGATCTGGCGGCGGCTGCCGGATGAGCATTGCCGCGTCTACCGACTGCAGACGGATGATGGCGAGCGTGTCATCGGCCGCCTCGTGTCGCCGGCCTGGGTCGCGCGAGCCGTCGCCGGGGATGCAGCCGCCCTCTCACCCGCCGACGCGTGGAATGCCGTGCTCGACGGCAGGACAGTCCTGCAGCTGAAGGACGGGCTCGAACTCCGCCGCGCCAGGGCCATGGGCGAATTCCGGGTCGAGCTCTCGGGATTCACCGACGGCATGGTCGACCGCCTGAAGGCGATGGGCCTCTTCTCCGAGATCATCAGCTGGAAGCTCAAGCTGTTCGTGCCGACCGGAGCGGCCGGACCGACGCTCCTCGGCGCGCTGATGGAGCGTTTCCCGCTCGTCGGGATCGCCGACAGGACGACGGCATGAGGCGGCCATGTCCTCGCAAGCCGCCGATCTGGCGCACCGCCTCGCGCGCGATGCCGAGGCGGTGTGCCGCCACTACCTCTCGAACGGCCGCCGCGAAGGGCACTACTGGCTCGTCGGCAATGTCCGAAATACGCCCGGCCGCAGCCTCTTCGTCCGGCTGAAGGGCCCTGACTGCGGCAAAGGCGCCGCCGGCAAGTGGACCGACGGCGCCACCGGGGAGCACGGCGATCTGCTCGACCTGATCGCGCTCAATCGAGGCCTCGACCAGCTGCGCGATGCGCTCGACGAGGCCCGCGCCTTCCTCCGTCTGCCACGAGCGGCCGCCGAGCACGATCACGGCAGCTCGCCGAAATCAGCACCTTCCGGCTCGCCGAGAGCAGCACGCCGCCTGTTAGCGATGTCGCAACCGATCACCGGCACGATCGCCGAAACGTATCTGCGCCGCCGCGGCATCACGGCTTTGCACGCGACCGACAGCCTTCGCTTTCACCCGCGCTGCTACTATCGTCCGGACCCGGACTCGCCGACCGAGACCTGGCCGGCACTGGTCGCCGCCGTCACCGACCTCGACGGCCGCATCACCGGCGCGCACCGGACCTGGCTCGACCCGCTGACGGCCGGCAAGGCGCCGATCGACACGCCGCGACGGGCGATGGGCCATCTCCTCGGGCACGGCGTCCGCTTCGGTCGGGCGAACGACACGATGGCCGCCGGCGAGGGCATCGAAACCATGCTGTCGCTGCGCATGGTCCTGCCATTGATGCCGATGATCGCGGCGCTCTCCGCCAACCATCTCGCCGGCGTTCTGCTCGCGCCAGCACTGCGCCGCCTCTACATTGCGCGCGATGCCGATCCGGCCGGCGACACGGCGGTCGAACGCCTGACCGGCCGAGCCCATCAGGCCGGCATCGACGCGATCACGCTGTCGCCGACACTCGCCGACTTCAACGAGGACCTTCGCCGCCTCGGCATCGAGCATCTTCGGGCGGCGCTGCGCATCCTGCTCGCACCGGAGGACGTCGCCCGCTTCATGCCCAAGACCGCCTCCGGGACGGAATAAGACGGTCAGTCGCGAGGCGCGTCGCCGCATCGGATCGCGGTGACGCCACCCTCGCCGGAGGGGCCGCGCCCCGGCCTTCGAAGAGGGCGATCGGACGGCAGCCGGGGCGGGCCCGCAACGGCGGGCCTGCGTTTCTTCCCCTGCCGGCTTGGCGCCGGCATTCCTCGCGAGACAAGAAAGCCTCGCCCCGCCGTCCTCCGCTGCGCTGCGGCCGCTGTCGCTTAGCTCGGCGGTGCAGGCCCGCCCCGCCCGCCGCCTGGTGATCGCCTCGAAGGCCGCGATGGGCGCGGCCGACCCGACAAGGGGACATCACGATGGCGACCGACCGCGACGACCACGACCTCGAACAGCCGCACGCCTCCTCTGCGACCGAGCACGTTCTCGCCGAATTGCAGCTCTACGGCCACCGCCCCTTCGAGGACGAGCCCGACCCGCGGCCGCTGCCCGAGGCCAATGCCGTCGCCGGCGCCGTTGCCGACATCTTCGACGCGCTCGCCGCGACCTTGAGCGACACCCGCCTCGAACCCGACCTCGAAGACCTGCTGTGGTCGGCGGTCAACCTCTTCCACCGCGCCGTCGACCGCATCGAGCGCGAGCTCGACGACAACGAGCAGGCGCAGCGGAAGAGCCAGAAGGAACAGGACGGCTCGGAAATCCGCTCGGTCGAGCTCGAGCGCCTCGTCGCCGAGGGCCTGACCCTGATCGAGCGCCGCAACACAATGGAGTTCTTCCGCGACCAGGCCGTCGACCAGTTCGAGCGCCACACCGGCTCGGCCTGGCGGCCGCGTACGGGCTCGCTCGTCAATCACCGCACCCTGACCGCGGCGATGATCGACAGCCGCGATTTCCTCGCAGCCAAGCGGCGCGCCGACACCGAGGTGCTATTGCCCGCCGGCTCGAAGATCGCCTTCACCGGCGGGCTCGACTTCAACGACCACCGCGCGATCTGGGACCGCCTCGACAAGGTGCACACCAAGCACCCAGACATGGTGCTGTTGCACGGCGGCTCGCCGAAAGGCGCCGAGCGCATCGCCGCCTGCTGGGCCGACAGCCGCAAGGTGCCGCAGATCGCCTTCAAGCCCGACTGGACGCGGCACGCCAAGGCCGCCCCGTTCAAGCGCAACGACCAGATGCTCGACGCCATGCCGATCGGCGTCATCGTCTTCCCGGGCACCGGCATCCAGGACAACCTCGCCGACAAGGCCCGGCGGCTCGGCATCGCGGTGTGGAAGTTCGGCAAACCTGCTCGCTCCGAGGACGAGGGCGGCGCGTAAGCGCCGCCATTAGCCTTCAGCATTGCCGCATTCGAAGCTTAAGGTCTCGTCGAGTCCTCGCGCGATCGACTGGTTTCACCCCCATTGCGCACCTTGCCAATGGGAGCACACCTTGCTCAGTCTGCAGCTAATGGGTGAACCGCTGTTTCATGTATTCCTGCGCGGTCGCGCCGGTAAGCTCCTGGGTTGATGGGCCGTAACGAACGAAGAACTTCTCGACCGGGCCATCCTTGACGAAAACAGGTGACGGCGATCGAGAGCATTCGATGACCAGCACTCGAACGGCATCATGATCGTCGAACCGAGACTGCACATTCATGGCGTGCTGACCCCCAAGACGATCCTTCAGCAAGTTGATCAGGTGTAGGGACATCTTGTCTTCGTCGGCAAAACTATCCTTCTCCACACCTACGGGCGTACCATCGTCTGCGACGCCAACAATGAGGGTGCCGCCCTTCGCATTTAGAAAGCCTGCGATGCTCTTGAGGACAGCCATCTCCATCCGCGCGTCTTTCTCCCCGGTATGAAGGTTCGTGCGCAGGGTCGATTTGTATTCAATCGCATCGCTCTCCCCAGACGCGATCAGATCAGCCACGCTTACGATCGGGCCTGGTATGGCCGTCTTACCCGCCAGCCTCTCGTAAGCCGCCTGAATCGTTTGGGCGATCATGATGCGCCGCTCTCGAAGGAATGCGTCGTAGCTCATCCCGTGCCAGCCTAGAGGTAGTGCGTGATGCCGATACATTTCCTGAAGCGCCTTGCATCGAACCGGGCCTCAAGCGCGGGTACATACTGGCTCGGCGGTGCATCTGAAATTGCGGTATTGTCGCCCCATTCGACAATCGCGAAATTGGCGATCTGATTATAATCGCGCTGATCCGAGATCCCTTGCGTCTTCAGGTACGCGACCGGAAACAGATGATGGCGCTCAAGGCTGCTCCGCGTGCCATGAATTGCCGGATCCATTAGCTCGCGAACTTGGTGGTTTGAATACAGCGCCCTCGCATCGAGCACATTCAACGCAGCGAAGAACGCGAATATCGAAGGTCCACGGGCCGCCGAGGTCGCCAAGTCACCTGGAAGAGTAATCGACCAGAAATCATTCGTAAGAGCCGCTGTGCAGATGTCGTTGATGATCGCAAGGAATTCGTCCGGAGTCTTCACAACGCGTAGCCGTGCAAGGTCGAATTCCATCTGTGACTCCGGCGAACTCGTATATCGTCCTGTAAGGCTCGTCATGAATAGCCACTGAGCAATGGCCCGCCGAAGCTCATGCTCATCTATCTTGATCTCTGTGCGACCGATCAAGTAGAGGCTATACGCGAACACCAGGGCGAGTTGGCTACTGATAATCCTCGGGGTTCGATACCCGGCAAGGATGACACAACGCATGAAGTCGTGCCAAAATTGCACCTTCAGCGCCGCAGCCTGCCCCGCCTTCAGCACGTCGAAATGCTGCTCGCGGGTCACCGTCAACTCGCCACCATCGGCATTCTTGCCGCGGAGAATTGCATAGACCGCGGAAAGCCGCGCTCGCCGAAATCCGACTGCGACCGCTACGCGCAGCAATTGGTCAGGAAGGGGGTGGAACAGGTGATTGAACGGTGACGCCACACCTGTGCTTGGCGTGCGAGCGAGGCGGCTGAAGTTTTCTAGCTCCGACCGGCCCTCATCCCAAAATACGGACATCAACGTCAGGATGAAGTCCGCTTGATTAAGCTTCTTGCCCTCGCTGTTGATCCTAACGAATACATCGGCGACTTGTTCAGGGTCGACCTGCGGTGAGAGTTCAAGGGCCGTAAAGGGGAAATAGAGCAACGAATGTAATTTGCCAATTGCCTTTTGGGCACGAGCTATCTGTTCCGCAGAAAGCTCATTTTGTAAAGCGGCGATATAAGTTCCAGCAAACTGTATAGGATTTGTCTGCTGGTCCCAGATCGCCGATATGCTCGGAATCATGCTTATCCGTTTGACGCACACGCATACCAGATATAGATAATTAAGGACCAATTCGGAGAACACAATAATGGAATGGCAGAATATTGAGACAGCACCGAAGGATGGAACCCAAATCCTGATCTATCTAAAGGAAATTCATCGTCTGCAAGTTCTCGAAGCTGGATATTGGACAGAACAGTTATCGCTAAACACATTTGTCGGACGGTATATTGATGGATATTGGGAGACGCTCGATACTGAAACCGATCTCAGCGGGAATAATCGTTCAGCGTTTGGGGTCGATGTGCTCAGGATATGTCCGACGCATTGGATGCCGCTTCCAGAGCCGCCGGGCCAACACAAGATATAGTGGTATTGTGTGTCAAACGGATAAGCATGCTCGGAATGAACGCCTTGTTCCGCCGTATCGCTGCATCGGGAACTTCAAACCGATCGTCGAGGGGATTGAAGGCAATTTCGATCTTCTCAGTCGCGTAGTTCTCGCGGACTACCGGGATACCTCTAATGACCGCATACAGGGAGGTCAGGCGTTGTTGACCGTCAACGATCACTCGCGTTGGCGCGAGTTGCTTATTGTCGGTGCCGATCTTTCGAGCGCCCGCCTCCCCGGCTTCCCAAAAGAGTAGATAGCCCACCGGATAGCCCCGATACATTGAGTTCGAAAAGCTCTCGAACCTTGACGTTCTTCCAGACAAACGGGCGCTGGATGTCCGGGAGGCCGATCTGTCCGTTGCCGATAGCATCGACCAACGAGCCGAGGGCGTAATCGACCTTCGTGAACAGGGTATTTGGCATCCTCGGATCTCCCCGGGGCCGCGCGTCAGCGCTGCCGCTTTGGATCATGAAACCGATCATGCAGCTTGCCAAGCAGATGAGGAGGTTAGCCGTTGGGTGTCAAGTCCCCCGAATGATCATCTCGCCGCCGGGATCGTGCTTCCGTCCGTGGTCGACACGCCGGCCGCCACATCATGCCATCAGATGGGAGCCGGCGAGCCAATCTAGGAAACGTGGTCCTGCCGGTCGGCGGCCACTGCCCGATTTACGGCTTCACCGGATCCGCGTCCCGGCGACGGGACTTCGGGGGAGCGGCAGCCTGTTGGCCCCGCCCCGCAAGTTGTCTCCTGTGGTTACGCGGCGGCGGCGGCTTGCTTGCCCCAACGGAAGTCGGCGTCATCCCGCCACACGCGGTGCAGAATGGTTGCCAGCTTGCGGGCGAGCGCCACCTTGGCGCGCTTCAGACCGCGCCGCTTAGCCACGTCCATGGCCCACCGCTTCACGCTGGAGAACCCGGGTGGTCCGGCTCAGCATGATGTGCGCCGCCTCGTAGAGGGTGGCGCGCACCATCGCATCGCCAACCCGGCTGATCCCGCCGGACACGTCGGTCTCGCCGGACTGATACTTCTTGGGGGTCAGTCCGAAATGCGCCCCCACGGCTCTCGACTTGGCGAACCGTGCGGGATCGTCGACCGCCGATTTGAAGGTGATTGCCACCAATGCCCCGACGCCCGGCACCGTCATCAGCCGCCGGCACACGGCATCGGGCTTGACGATCGCCAGTATCTCGCGATGCAGCCGGCCGTACTCTGTCCGCAGCGTCTCCCGCGCCCGCAGCATCGGCTCGCTGAGCCGTTCCAGCATCGCATGCCCCGCCACCAGCTCGCGCACGCGCTCCGCAAATCGGCTTCTGCGCACCTCGCCCATCTTCAGCCCGAACCCGCGCAGGATGCCACGGATGCTGAACTCGATGTCCAGCAGCTTGGCTTGCAGCAGCTTACGCGCCACCAGCAGGGCCCGGATCTCCTGGGCGCCAGGCGACTTCGCATGCACCGGCCGGAACCAGCCCATTCGCAGCAGCTGCGCAACCCCGCGCGCATCCTTCCGGTCGGTCTTCACGATCATCGCCGACAGCGCCGCCTTGACGTGCCGCGTCTCGAGCAGCACCACATCGAACCCCGCCGCAACCAAGCCGGCACGCAGCCACTGCGAAAGAGGGCCGGCCTCCAACCCGATCCGGCTCACCTCAATCCCGAACTCGCGGAAGAACACAACCAGCGCTTCCGGCTCGCTTGCCACCTTCGCTTCCCGGATAATCTTGCCCGCGGCGTCCACCACGCACACGCTGCTCTGTTCCAACGACACGTCGATTCCGGCAAAATGGTCCATGGCTGTCCTCCGATGATGCTTGGGGCCGACCAGTTCGGACCCCGCTTCACCATCACTCGGGAGGACAGCGACCCTGCCAAGGATTCTGGCGGAGGCCCATTACGGCATCTAGTCCGGTCGATCAAGGCCAGAACCTTGAAAAGCGGCCTCATCCAGATCGTCGCCGAAATCATCACCCGCCTCGCACGGGAAGGCGTCCTCGGGCGCGACGATGCGTTCGAATATCTCTCGAACGCGCGCAAGGCCTGGACATCGGCGGACGAGGAGGCCGCGATCGCGGCAACCGATCCCTTCGCCAGCCGAGATCCAGGCGATGAGGAGACCGGCGGCGACGGCGACGAGGAAGAGAAAATCGAAGAGGAACCTCTGTCCGAGCTCGTCGAACAACTCGATGCCACGGTCTTCGGGCTGGTCGAAGCACTGGACGCGGATCGTGCGGACCTGCCCCGCCTGCTCGATGAAGCACTGAAGGGATCGTTGTGGGCGCGCCAGATTGCGCGGGAGGGCGACGACACCAAGACGTTGCACGAAGCTATCCTTCAGGCGCGCGCCAACGTCATCTGGG
Organism: uncultured Alphaproteobacteria bacterium; assembly: GCA_963814865.1. Classification (GTDB taxonomy): domain Bacteria; phylum Pseudomonadota; class Alphaproteobacteria; order ATCC43930; family CGMCC-115725; genus AP-15. The sequence goes on from CAWFEN010000015.1 coordinate 171,841, forward strand.
CGAACACGACCGCAGCGGCGCGGCGCGGCCACTATGCGATGGGGGTAGGGCTCGAAGCGGGCCTTGCCATCGACGCCATGGCCAAGAATCTCGAAGCACTAATCGATCGCGCTGATCTTGCCGCCCTTTCCGGTGATGACGACGAACTCGCGGACGCCTTGGGCGGTCTTGCCGAACGCCTTCTCGTCATTCGCCCGTTCATTCCCGACAAGAAGAGCGCGCTTCCCACGACGTGGCGCACGCTTCTCAAGCAGTGGGTGTCCGGCGTCGATGTCAACGTCATTGGCGCAGACAACATGCGCATCGTCGAAGACGCCTTCACCTACCGGTTGGTCTGGGGGCTCGAAGCGATCCGCACGCGCCGTATGAGTCTCGGCTGGTCTCCCGAAACGATCGCGGGGGGCGCTGCCGCGACCCTTGAAACCGGCGTCCCACAATTCATGATGGCGATGCTAATCCGGGCGGGCCTGCCCTCGCGACGCGCCGCGATAACCGCCGTGCGCGACGGATCGGCCTCCTTCGTCACACCCGCTGAGATGCGGGAATGGCTAGCCAGCAACGAAATCACCGCGTTCACCGACCAGGAGGACTGGCCGACCGTCGAAATGGCCGCCTTGTGGAGGCGCTTTCGCGACGAAGTCCTCAGCGGTGGAATTCAGGCTTGGAGCATCGCGTCGTGGAAGCGACTGCTCGATATCCCTGAAGGCGCCGCCCGGCCGTCGTCAGGCCTCTATCGCATCGAAGAGGATCCCGATGACCCGAACATGACCTGGCTGTCGACACCCGACTATCGGCGCATTGCGCCGTTCAAGAAATCCGTCCGCGACCTGAAGCCGAGCTTATTTGCCGCGCGCCTTGCGGGCGGAACATCTGTGGCGGAGATCAGCCGGATAGGCCGGGGCAAAGCCAACTGGCCCTCGGCGACCTCGACCTAAAATCCGGAGCGCCGTCCTGCTTCACACCATCGCGGCCAGTTCGATCAAGCTATACCTCGCACCGAGGAGCGGCTCACACGAGATGAGGTTGAGCGCATCCGGCTTTAGCGCAACCTGACTACCTTTATGTTAGGGTATCCCAACAGCGGCCCAGGGTCCCGATTTTCCGGTCCGGCCGTCGCTTCGCGGCCACACTTCACAAGGCTTCGCAATTCGCGCAACTTGCATAATTACCGCAATTCGAGTATATTAGACCTGAAAAGAGAGGATCCATGGATATGCCGACCGAGACCGTCCCAGCTTCCGAGTTCACCCGCAATTTCGGCCGCTACCGGATGCGCGCCCAGCGCGAGGTCGTCGCCGTGTCGAGCCACGGCCAGATCACCGGCTACTTTGTCGGCCCGGAGGAATATGAGGAGTTCAAGCGCTTCCGGGAGAGCCGCCGCAGCTTTGCGACCGCCGAGCTGCCTGAGGAGAAGGTCGAGGCGATCCGCTCGTCCCGCATGGATCCACGGCACGCTCACCTCAACGACATGCTCGATCCCAAATAGCGGAGTCGCATGCCGATCCCCAACCCGGAGCCGGGCCTCGTTATTTCCTATGCCTATCTCTGGCACTACGAGCATCAGGCCGGCCGGGAAGAAGGACAAAAGGACCGCCCAAGCGTCATCGTCCTCGCCGTCGAGCGCGAGGCGGGCGACGCAACCGTCGTCACGGTGCTGCCGATCACGCATAGTCCTCCGGCTGATCCGGCCTCGGCCGTCGAGATACCCTTGCCGGTCAAACGGCATCTCGGTCTCGACACCGACCGCTCATGGATCGTCGTCGCCGAAGGCAACGAGTTTCTTTGGCCCGGCTACGACCTGCGAAAAATCCCACACACCGACCGCTAACGATTACGGCTTCCTGCCGCCGCGATTCTTCAATCAGATACTCGAGGCCTTCGCCGCTTGCTACCAGGTCGGCAAGCGCCGCCTTACCCCGCGCGAATGACCGGGTCGCGCGGTCGAGATTCTAAATCCGGGTTCCCTTTCCAAAGCTGGCCGATCACATTTTGGTACAATTTATTCGATGACTTATGGAATGCTGTTGCTGCGTAGCATCTCTTCACGACGGCTCCGCGGGTCCTGTTCCTGCCGCTGGTGACGGCGGCAAAGATTATCGATCCGAAAGAATCCTGACGACATACCGACAGATTACTGCAAGGGGCGCTAGTCTAACGCCAGGCGCCAGCAGCGCTCGGCTAAAGTGTGGCGCTGGTTCTTCGCATCCGCATATTTGGGTGTAAACTCCTCCTGCCATACAAGATATTGTGGTCTCTGGTGTCAATCGAGGCATCTCTTCTGGGGGCAAGACGGTCGCGTTTCGGCCGCATTGCCTCGAACCACCTCGTTCACGCCGACTGTCCCTTGTGGGTCAGGGTGCTCGGGTAAATTGCATCATGGATATGTCGACAATTGCGGGTGACGCACCGGTAAGTTGGGTGCGCAACGTGCGCGACACGGTCATCACCCATTCTCGCCTCGCCTGGCGCCATGAACGAACGAAAGCCGCCAGAGCCAACCGCCATGGATTACAAGCCTTGCCGATCGAAGGGCTTGCCGCCCGTTTGGCCGGCGGTTTCCTTCAGCCGATCGATCCCGACGCTCTCAAAGCCGCTATCACAAAGGCGCTCTCTGCCGACCTTGGCGACCTCGACCGCATCAAAAATCTTCCCGGGTTTCCGCGCGCCGCGGCGGCGACGCTGTCCAAGGCCTGGGCGGCAGGACTGAACCTCGCAGAACTCGCCGCGACTGCAGACCCCGAGGCGGCATCTCGCCTGACGGCAGTGGCGCGGCTCGAAGAGGAAGTCCTTCAGCACTTGCCACCCTCGATGTGCCGCCCGGCCGATCTCGTCAGCGCCGCGCTTTCGCGCACGTCCTATGCTCGCATCCTGTTCGGCCGAATCGCTGTCCATGGCCGCACCGAAATGTCCCCCGTCTGGCGGCCGCTTCTCGCGGCGCTCGCAGCCGAGATCGACGTGCACTGGATCGCCGGCCCGCGATACGTCCCCTCCTGGGTTCACGAGCTCGGCATTCCGGTCGCGGAGGCGCCACGGGAAAACCCGGAAATTCACGCAGAGTCGTGCGCCAGTCCGCGGCATGAGGCCCTCGAAGCGCTGCGATGGGCCCGCGAGCTCGTCGCCGGCAGGCGCGCCCGACCGGAAGACATCGCCATCGCCGCCGCCTCTCCGGAAGAGTGGGACGATCATTTCCTCGCCCTCAGCGGCATGAGCGGCCTCGATCTTCACTTCGTCCATGGCCGAAAGGTCCTGACCACCCCCGACGGACAGCTCGCAGCGGCTCTCGCCGAGGTTCTGCTGCGCGGCTTCAGCCACACGCGCATGGTCAGGCTGGCAAGCCTGTTGCGGAGCCAGGGCAAGATCCTGGCCGCGCTGCCCGCTGACTGGGCGCGGGCTCTCCCGATGGAAGCCCCCTTGCTCGACGCAGCGCGCTGGCGTCAGGTCCTGTCGACCCTCACCCCGAATTCTTTCCGTGACGGCGGCGACCATGCGCCGGCGCTCTACGAGTTCATCGAGATTTTGGCCCGTGGCCTCAAAGATGCCGCTGAAATCGGCGAGCTCATGCTCGAAGGGCGGAGCCTTGCGATCTGGCGCAAGGCCCTTACCGAGGGGCCTCCGCAAGCGTTAGACGTCACGCTGACCTCGCTCCGCCTGCCGGACGACGTTGCGCCCGAAGCGGCGATCATCTGGGCGCCGGCGGCCGCGCTCGCGGCAGTGCCTCGCCCCTTCGTCAGGCTGATCGGCCTCACCTCGCGCGCCTGGCCGCGCCACGCCAGCGAGGACCCTCTTCTGCCGGATCATATCGTCCCTACCCATCGCCTCGAACCGTTGCCCGTGCATGACGCCGACCGGCGGGATTTCGATACCATTCGCCGCACCACGGCGCGCGAGCTCTTCTGCTCGCGCTCCCGGCGCGATGCCGAGGGACACCTCAATGGCATGTCGCCCCTGTATCCCGCCGATCAGCCCGAAATGCATCGCCAGCGGGTGCGCATACCCGAACATGCCGCCGGATGGTCAGATCGTCTCTTCGCCCGCCCCGCCGAATTCGAGGCCTTACCGGAAGCGGAATCCGCCCGAACCTGCTGGATCGACTGGCACACCGAGCGGCTGACCCCTCATGACGGCCTCATCCGCCGGAATCATCCCGTCGTGGTGGGTGCGCTTCAACGTCAGCAGTCGGCGACCTCGCTCGTCAAATTGCTACGCGATCCGCTCGGCTATCTCTGGCAATACGGTTTCCACTGGGATCAGCCCAGCGAAACCGAAGATCCGCTGCTGCTCGACGCCCTGGCATTCGGCAACCTCGTGCATGCCACTTTACAGACTGCCGTCACCCGCCTTGAGACTTCCGGCAGTTTTGCCTCGGCTACTCCTCACGACATAGCCGACGCGCTCGACATTGTGCTCGATACCGTCGCGACGGAATGGGAGCAGTCACAGCCGACACCGCCGCCAGTGATCTGGCGGCGAAAACTTCAGGATATCCGCGACCTCGCGTTCGCCGCCCTTACCTTTTCCGAGGCACAGCTCTCCGGTCAGCGCAGCTGGGCCGAGATCCCGTTCGGCGGCGATCGCCGCGCCCGCGATCTTACACCCGAGGACCGTGCAAAACTTCCCTGGGACCCGCTGGCTCCCGTTGTCATTCCAGGCACCAACCTGCGCATCGGCGGCAGCATCGACCGCCTCGATCTCGCGGCAGACCGCCAAGCCGCCCGCGTCACCGATTACAAATCCGGCAAGCCGCCAGGCCAGAAAAAGGACCTAATGCTCAGAGGCGGCGCCGAGCTCCAGCGCTGCCTCTATGCCTTTGCCGTCCGGTCCCTCCTCCCGGAAGTCAACGGCGTCAGCAGCCGTCTCCTCTACCTCAAAGCAGCCGATGACGGCCTCTATTCCCTTGCCGATCCGGATACCGTGCTGTCCCGGCTTGCCGAATTTGCCGCTGCCGCGGCTCGGCTCGCTGCGGCCGGCAACCTGCTGCCCGGACCTGCCGCAGCCGGTCCCTTCAGCGATTTCGCCTTCGCCCTGCCGGGCGGCGCCAAGGAGACCTATTTCGACCTGAAATTTCCGCTCATAGCCGCGCGCCTGGCCGATCTCGCCCCGCTCTGGGAGATGGAATGATGCCAGACAGCCATCACTCCCCTCCCCTTCCGGATGCTGCCGCGCGGCAGCGCGCGCTTCTCGATTACGGTGCGACCCTGCTCGTCGAGGCAGGCGCCGGCAGCGGCAAGACCGCCCTGATGGCCGGGCGCGTAGCTCTGATGCTGGCGCATGGCATTCGGCCTCGCGACGTCGTCGCCATAACCTTCACCGAGGCCGCCGCCGCTGAACTGCTCGAACGCATCGAACGCTTCGTTGTCACTCTCACTGCCGGCACCGTTCCTCCCGAATTGAAGCTTGCTCTACCAGCCGGCCCTTCGGCGGATCAGCGCGCGGCCATTGCGACCGCGGCCGCAACCCTTGACGAGATCACCTGCACAACGATCCACGGCTTCTGCCAGCAGCTGATAAAGCCGTACCCGGTCGAGGCCGGCATCGATCCCGGAGCCACCATCATCGATCCCGCGGCCGCCAATCTTGCCTACCAGGACTTAATGGGGGCTTGGCTGTCGGCTCGCTTCGGGCGTGCGCGCGGCGACGATGACCTCGGTCGAATCCCGCCGATGACAAACCTCGGCAGCGAAGACGATTTCTTTGCCGAGCTTCTTGCCGTCGCGCCGGACCGGGTCGTCGCCCTTATTGCCGCCGCCGCCAATTTCCTCAGGACCAAACGGACCGCGCGTGCGCACCACGCCGAGCTGGACACGGATATTCTCCGCGATCTTTCGCATGGAATACGCGACTTCGCCGACTGGTATGCCCGCTGCGGCATGGCCGAACCGGCGACTGCCGACTGTGTTGCCAATCTCACCCAGTTCCGGGTGATGCTGGACGACGCACTCGGCGCTCCGATCACCGGGCGCGCCATCGCCCGCCTTTTGCTGCATGTACCGCCGGATTGCTGCCACGGCACCGAACCGCGCTTCAAGGCATGGCAAAACAAAGGGAAATGGCAGGCTGCTGCGTGCCAGGCCGGCTTCGGCAAGGCCCGCGGAGAGCAACTCTGCGCCGCAGCAAAAGCGATCTATGAACGCTGCAGCGACGCCTACCAGAATTTCACCGCCAATATTGCCGCAACCGCGCTCGCACGGTTTGTGAGCGAATTCGACGGGCTCAGGGCGCTTTACGCAGACTACAAGCGCCAGGCCGCTCTCCTCGATTTCGACGATCTTCTCCATCACGCGCGCGATCTCCTCGCCCGCGATCCCGGCGTGCGCCAAGCCCTTGCCCGCCGCTATCCGCGCGTCCTTGTCGACGAGTTTCAGGATACCGATCCCCTGCAGGCCGAAATCCTTTGGCGCTTATGCGGCGACGGAGCCCAGAACGAGCCGTGGACCGGCCGTAGGCTGCGTCCCGGCAGCTTGTTCCTGGTCGGAGATCCCAAGCAGGCGATCTACCGCTTTCGCGGCGCCGACGTTGATACCTATCTAGAGGCGAAACGCGCCCTTCTCGTGCATGACCCCGACAGCATCATTGAGATCACCGCGAACTTCCGTTCCCGGGCCCCGATCCTCGATTTTGCCAACGACCGTTTCCAGCACCTCTTGTCAGAAGCGGCCGGACAGCCCGGCTTTACGCCCCTGGCGGCGACCCGCGCCGCTTCTCCCGATGGCCATGCCGTCGCCTGTTTCGAAGTCCCGATCGAGGATCGCCACAAAAACGACAGGGGCGGCCTCGATGCCGATCTTGTGCGGGAGGAGGAAGCGCGCATCGTGGCCGAGATCGTTCAACGGCTCATCGGGAATTATCAAATCTGGGACAAGCGAACCCGGACGATGCGGGTCTGCCGCGCCGGCGATATCGCCCTCCTCGCCCCTACCGGCGCCAGTCTCTGGCGCTACGAGCGCGCCCTTGAATTCCGGCATGTGCCGGTCGCGTCACAGGCCGGCAAAGGCTTCTTCCGCCGTCAGGAAGTCCAGGATCTGATCGCCCTGTCCCGCGCCATCGCCGATCGGCGCGACACACTGGGCTTCGGCGCCCTTCTCCGGGGTCCGCTTGTCGGCTTGACCGAGGAAGAAATCGCAGACGCCATCGCGGCTTTACCGGCTCAGGGAAGCGGCCCTCTGCCGCGTCTTCATCTGTGGACCGATCGCGGCGCGATCACCCAACCCATCCTCAGCCGCACCCTCGAGGTGCTTCAGAATCTTGCCCGCAAAGCGCGCCGTACAACGCCCTACCAGATCATCGCCGAAGCCATTGAAGAGCTCAATATTCGCCCCATACTCCGGTCGCGTTACCGCTTTGCTCCGGAACGCGCCCTTGCCAATGCCGAATTGTTCCTTGAGATGGCGCGCGCCTATGACGGTCGCGGTCTCACGGCCTTCACTCTGGCCATGCGACGTAACTGGGACGACGCCGAGGCTCAGGTCGAAGGCCGTCCCGACGCGGAGGCTGAGTTTGTCTCGATCATAACGATGCACCTGGCCAAGGGCCTCGAATGGCCGGGCGTCATCCCGATCAATTCCCCGACCGAGCTCTACGAGGACACGAGCTTTTTGCACCGGCGATCGGACGACACAGTGCATTTCAAGCTCCTTGACCAGGCCTCGGCTGACTATGAGCTGGTCAAGACCGCCGAAAGAGACCAGTTGCGCCGCGAGCGCGTGCGCCTCTGGTACGTCGCAATAACCCGCGCCTGCGATCTCCTCCTCCTTCCGCGGCAAAGCGAGCGGAAGGGCAATGACTGGATGAGCATCGTTGACCTCAGGCTTGCCGATCTACCGACGTTCGACCCTCGGGCGATCGTGTACGCTCCCGCGCTTCCCGCCGTCGGGGACCCGCAGAATACCCAGGACGAAACGACCTGGCGCAGCGAAGCCGCCACCATCGCTGCGACTCGCCGCTCCATCCTATGGCGCAGCCCAAGCCGCCACGAGATGCCACCCGGCGTGACGCCGCGGCCCGATCGCGACGAGATCTTCGCCGACGCCGTGGCTCTCTCTGAACAGCTTCCCTTTGAGCCGGACAATGCTGCTGGCGCGGTCCGCGGCGGCCGCGAACGAGGCCTCGTCGTCCATAAGCTGCTCGAGGAAGTACTGACCGGAGAGACCGCCGACCACGCTGACGCGCTTGAAATTCGCGCCAGAGCCTTGCTGGCCCAGCTCGGCATATCCGAAGCTGCCCGGTCTGAAGATGGACCGCATGCTCCCGAACTGGCCGCGACAACCCTACGGGCCCTCGCGATACCCGAGATCGTTGCGTGCCGGAGCTCGTTACTGCCCGAGATGACAGTCTTTTCGGCGCAAGCTGATGATAATGGCACGATTTATGTCGGCGGTATTGCCGACGCGGTCGCCTACCAGCCTACGGGCGCTATCGATCTCGTGATCGACTGGAAGACGGATGTCAGTCCCACCCCGCAGCAGATAGACCTCTATCGCGAGCAAATGCGCGATTACCTCGTGGCGACAGGCGCTCCCGATGGCCTCCTCGTCTTCGTCACCACCGGCCAGCTCGTCCGGGTAATGGTGTGGGGAGGAGGATTCGAACCTCCCGAGGTGCCGTTAAGATCAGGACAGGCACATTAGCTTTCAGAGCACCGGACATCTGCGCGGATCAGCGTTTTACCAAGCCAGGTCCCACACGGACACCCGCTTCACCTTGCACTTTTAGACTTAAGCTTAGCGTTACGTGAGCTTCCATGCTGACCTCCATTATTGCAACGTAGGTGAGACCTGGACTGATAGCTGACCACGCAATGCCGGCTGCCAGAAGCCAGTTGCGCCTTTTCCTGACCCAACCGAATTCCACGGGGAAAATAGACCAACGATCCAGGAAATGGAATAGCTTGGCGCGGGTCCCTGCCCTGCCCTCATTCAGCGGCTTTTTGCCGCAGCTGTTCCCGCAACGACCGAACCTCCTGCTCGATCGAAGCGCGTTCGAAGGCCATGTCCTCGAGCAGCTCCCCGGCAGCATGAAGATCGGCCGTTATCGAGCGGACCTTCGAGGTTTCGCCGGCCGTCGCCTGCTCGATTAGGCGCTCCACCAGGCGGGGACGACTGCGCGGCGGTCGAATACTGCTTGCTCAAAATCCTATGGAACTTTAGTGACGTTTGTTTAAACGCACCCAGGTTTCGACCGACTTTGTTCCCGCCGGTTGGCAGAAGGCACTGCGGGACGATCGCGGCCAGCTCCGTCGCTCACTGTGGGAAACCGCACTCGCGGTGGCGGTCCGCGATGCGATGCGCTCCGGCGATCTCTATCTTCAGGAAGCTCGCCGAGTTGATGGATGAGGCCGAGAGCGACGTGCTCGCCTACATGAGCTTCCCGCCAGCGCACCGCCCCAAGTTGCACTCGACGAATCCGATTGAGCGCGTGAACGGCGAAATCAAACGCCGCACCGAGGTCGTCGGCATCTTCCCCAATGACGAGGCCATCGTCCGGCTCGTCGGCGCCATCCTCCTCGAGCAGAACGATGAATGGGCCGTCCAACGCGCCCGCTACATGACGCTGGAAACCATGGCACCTTTGAGCGACGATCCCTTCGTCAAGCTGCCCGCCGTGGCCGCCTGACAAAACCGGCCAGACCTGCCGGAGACCTGGAGCAACCCCGCGCGCTCCTACACCACGCTGAGGGGCACGATCGAGACAGACGGCGCCGGGGACGTGAAATAGCTCTTCCGATTTCGGTGGTAGGCGGTTCGGCGGCTTGGGATAATTCCGGTCGCGTTCCATATTCTTTAGCGCACCGGCCTCTATGGCGTCGCGCATCGCAGCTATCGCTAAATGTTTTGTATCGAACGAAACAAAATATGCCACGATAGAAAACCGTATCAAATTGCCTGGGCCCTGAGATGGCCAGACCCCGAGAGTTTGACGAGGCTGCCGCGCTCGACGCGGCGATGGATTGCTTTTGGCACGATGGCTACGAAGCGACGTCGGTGCGCGACCTTGCCGCGCGGATGGGCATCACCGGCACCAGCCTATATAACGCGTTTGGGGACAAGCGGTCCCTTTTCCGCCGGGCCCTCCAGCGTTATGCCGAGCGGTCTACGCGCGAACGCATCGCGCGGCTGGAGTCAACACTGCCGCCGAAGCAAGCGGTTCGTGCGTTTCTCGAGGAGATCGTCGAGCGCTCGCTCGACGATCTTGATCGGCGCGGTTGTCTCTTGGTGAATTCGGCGCTGGAGATTGCGCCGCACGACCCGGAGCTCGGAGCCGAGATTGCCGCGCGGCTGGGCGAAATCGAAGCCTTCTTCCATCGGGCGGTGACCGCAGCGCAGGCCGATGGGTCCGTCCCGCCCGACCGTGATCCGGCCGATCTCGCGCGATTGCTGCTTGGCGTGACCCTGGGCCTGCGCGTGCTGGCCCGCTCGAAGCCGCTGCGCGAGTTACTGGAAGGAACTGTACGACCAGCTCTTGCCCTTCTCGACTGGCCGGATCGGGCCAAGGCGCAATCTTAAAAGGAGGACACCGCTGTGATCGATCTTCACTACTGGACGACCCCGAACGGCCACAAGATCACGATCTTCCTGGAAGAAGCGGGCCTCCCGTATCGCATCGTGCCGATCAATATCAGCAAGGGGGAACAGTTCAAGCCGGAGTTCCTGAGGATCTCCCCCAATAATCGAATCCCGGCGATCGTCGACAATGCTCCCGCTGACGGCGGCGCGCCGGTCAGCGTCTTCGAGTTGGGGGAGATACTCGTCTATCTCGGTGAGAAGACCAGCAAGTTCCTGCCGACCGATCTCCGCGGGCGTGTCGAGGCGATGGAGTGGCTGTTCTGGCAGATGGGCGGGCTTGGCCCGATGGCCGGGCAAAATCACCACTTCAGCCAATATGCTCCGGAAAAGATCCCCTATGCGATTGAACGCTATGTCAAGGAAACGAGCCGGCTCTATGGGGGTGCTCGACAAACGCCTTTCCGATCGCGAATTCGTCGCCGGCGCCTATTCGATTGCAGACATGGCGAGCTATCCCTGGATAGTTCCCTATGAACGTCAGGGGCCAAGGCTGGACGATTTTCCGAATCTGAAGCGCTGGTTCGAGATGATCCGCGCTCGGCCGGCGGTGATGCGCGCCTATGAGCTCGCCAAGGAGATCAACGTTCAGCCGACCGTGAGCGAAGAGTTGAAGAACATCCTGTTTGGACAAACCGCGGCGACTGTCGCGCGGTAACTTGAGGAGAGGTGCAGTGACGCGATTGACCGATTTGCCCCCGGCACAGGCGCAGCGCCTTGCCGAGCTTGAATGCCCCGATTTCGCGACGAGGCCCTGGGTGACCGGGCGTTCCCTGTCGCAGCGTCGCGTCGCGATCGTCTCGTCGGCCGGCCTGGTCGTGCGAGGCGAAGACCCGTTTCGCGGACGCGATCCCGATTACCGGGCCATCCCGGTGACGACCGCGGCCAATGACCTGTTGTGCAGCCATATCTCGATCAATTTCGACCGCACCGGCTTTCAGGAGGATTGGAACGTCGTCTTCCCGCTCGACCGGCTGCGTGAGCTGGCCGCCGAGGGCGCGATCGGCTCGGTGGCCCAGACCCATTACTCCTTCATGGGCGCCACCGATCCGGTGCAGATGGAGCCGCATGCCCGCGACCTGGCCGGCCGACTGAAGCAGGACAAGGTCGACGCCGTCGTTCTCTCTCCCGTTTGACCGCTCTGCACGCGTGCCGTGGGCGCGCTGGGGCATTATCTCGAGGAAGAGGGTATCGCGACGGTCGGGATCAGCCTTATCCGACCGCAGACCGAAAACACCAAACCGCCGCGGGCGTTATGGGTACCGTTCGAATTGGGCCGGCCGTTCGGCCCGCCGAGCAATCCGGCGTTCCAGAAACGGGTGATCCTCGCCGCCTTGCGGCTGTTGGAGCGCGAGACCGGGCCGGTCATCATCGAGGACTTCCCCGATGACGACCCGCGCGCACTGCCCGATCCCGCGTGGCATCCGCCGTTCATTCCGCCAGCAGTGGCCACCGGCCCGGCTGAGTTGCTCGCGGCGCGGCTTGAGCCCGAGATCCTGTTGTTGCAGGGTGCTCATGAGCGATGGATTGCACAACATCGCCGCACGACGGTCGGCCTCACCGGATTGCCGATCAACGAGTGCGCCGGTTATGTCGCCGATTGGCTCCGCGGCAAGGCGCCGCCAAGCCCGCGCGAGGGCTTCTCGGCGCCGCTGATCTTGCGGTTTGCGGTCGATGATGTGAAGGCTTATTGCCTGGAAGCGGCCGCCGCCGGAGCCGCCAACCCGTCGAGCCGCCAGCTCGGCGATTGGTTCTGGAACGAGACGGCGGCCGGTGCTGCGATGCATGCGCTACGCGTGGCGCTCCAGGCGAGCGAAGACGAGCGCCTCAAACTGATCGTCAGCAATTTCATGGTGCCGGCTTCTCGGGTGCGCGCCGGCTGAGGGGTAGCGATGCAAGGGATCAGGGTGCTGGCCTTCGATACCGGAGGCACCATCCTCGACTGGCACGGTGGCCTCGCTGCCGTGCTCGCCGAATGCGGCTCCCGGCACGGGCTCGAACGCGACTGGCATTCCTTCGCCGACGCGTACCGGCGCCGGTCGTTGCAGCGGATGCTCGGCAGCGTCGAGCCGAGCTTTAACATCGACGACGTGCATCGGGATGTCCTCCGCGAATTGCTCGCCGAGGAAGGGAACGACGTTTTTTCTGCGGAGGATCGTCGAGCTATCGCAGCGCGTTGGCATAGGCTCGACGCCTGGCCAGACTTTCTACCGGCGTTTGCGCGTATGCGGCAGCGCTATATTTGCGTCTCGTTTACAATTCTGAGCCTGTCTCTGATTATCGATATCTCCCGCCGCAACGGGATAGATTGGGATGCGGTGATCCCCTGCGAGATGCTCCGCGTCTACAAGCCCCTTCCCGAGGCCTATCGGCGCGCCGCGGCGCTGCTCGGCATGCTCCCCGCCGAAATTTTGATGGTCGCCTGCCACAATTTCGACCTCGACGCAGCCCGCGGCGAAGGGTACCGGACCGCGTTCGTCCGTCGGCCGGCCGAATGGGGACCGAGCGGCCCGCCCGATCCGGTTCCGAACGCGGCCACTGACCTCGTGGTCTCCGGGTTTGCGGAGCTTGCCGAGCGTCTCCACACATGAAGGGCGCGGCTTTGCTGCAATGCGTCGCGGTGGTCGACGACCGTAAATTTTCGGAGAGGGCTCACTACATGCAGATTTCCTGCACGTTTCGCAGTGATCGAAAGTCGGGGAGCCAGGCATGACAATTACCCTCTACGACCTTGCCGGTGCCGAGGCCGACCGCCGTTTCAGCCCGTTTTGCTGGCGCACGCGAATGGCGCTTGCCCATAAGGGGCTCGACGTAGAGACCGTGCCGTGGCGCTTCACCGAAAAGGACAAGCTGCCGCAACCCAATGCGGGCCGCGTGCCGGTGATCGTCGATGGCAACCGGGTCGTGCATGATTCGACCGCCATCGCCGATTATCTCGAACAGCGTTATCCCGACCGTCCCTCCTTGTTCGGCGACGAGATCGGCCGCGCGCTTGCTCGCTTCGTGCAGAACTGGACCGAAACGGTGCTGCTGCTGGGGCTGATCCGCCTCGTCGTGCTCGACATCCACGGCCACTGCGCGCCGCAGGACCAGGTTTATTTCCGGCGCACGCGCGAAGAGCGCTTTGGCGCCACCCTGGAAGAGGTCGTGCGCGACCGAGAAGCGCGGCTGCCGGCCTTTCGCGCCAGCCTCGATCCGCTGCGCCGGACCGTCGAGCGCCAGGATTTCATCTCCGGCAAGACGCCGGCCTACGCCGATTACGTTGTCTTCGGCGCCTTCCAATGGGCACGCGCGATCAGCGATTTCGAGGTGCTCACAGCAGATGATCCGGTAAGGACCTGGCGCAGCCGCATGCTCGACCTGTTCGGCGGTCTCGCCCGTCGCGCCCCGGCGTATGGGGAATGAGGGCCGTCGGAGCCGCGGCCGGCCTCGCGGCGATGGAAGCGGCGCTGCGCCGGCCCAAGGCTTGCGATGCGGCGGGCGGGATGATCAGGACGCGCTACTTGCTTCCGGCATTGGCGCTGTGCACGCTCGCGGCGAGCGTGCCGGCACGCGCCGACTACCCGGTAGCGCCGGATGTCGTCGTGTTTTGCGAGCCGACCTTGCGTCATGTCGTGACCGAACTCGGCGCACGGTGGCGCAAGGAGACTGGCATTCCCGTGCGCGTCTTCGCCGCGCCAACCTGGTCGAACCTGGCGCAGCTCGTGCGCCATACGCGCGACGACGTCATCATCGGCGAAGGCGATGCTGCGTCGGCGGCGGCAACCGCGCAAAATCTGATCAAGGGCGAGACCGTCTCACGGCTCTGGCAAAACAAATTGGTCGTGGCGGCGCTAGCGCGGGAACTCCAGAAGGCGCGTGCCGCTTCGCCGCCGGTCGCGCTCGACCTTGCCTCGGTCGCCGGCAGGGCGCCGATCGCCATCGTCGATCCCGAAGTAGCGCCGGCGGGCAAGCAGACCGCGCAGGCGCTGCAAACCCTGAAGCTGTGGGACGCCGTGAACGGGAAGTCGATCGGCGTTGTCGATACCGCCGACGCGGCGTTCCTGCTGTCCGAGGGTAACGTGAGGCTGGCGGTGATTTACGCCACCGATGTGAGTTCCCATCCGGGTTTCGCGGTCACCGACCCGCTACCCGCTGCCGACGGCGAAGCGATCGTCTATTGGGCGGCGCAGACCCAGCGCGCGCTGAGCCCCAATGCGGCGAAATTCCTCGACTTCCTGCGCCGCGCCGAGGTGCGGGCACAGGGACGTGATGCTGGCCTGGAGGTGTTGCCGTGACCGCTCGCACCGATGACCCGGCGCCCGTGCGCGATGTCCAGTCCCACCCGCTCAGCCGGCGGATTATGCACTGGATCAACGCGCTGGCGATCATCGTGATGATCGGTAGTGGCTGGCGTATCTACAACTACTATCCAGCACTGCCGATCGATTTCGGCTTTCCGAATTACCTGACGCTGGGCGGCGATTTCACCGTGACCGAAGCGCTCAACGACGAGGATGGGCTCGCCAACGCGCTCGCTTGGCATTTCGGCGCGATGTGGGTGCTGGTGATCAACTTTCTCGCCTTTGTCATCGTCGGCCTTGCCTCCGGCCATTTCCGCCGCGATTATCTGCCGCTCAGCCCGCGCGCCTTCTTGCAGGACATTTGGGCGGCGTTGCGCTTCAAGCTCGACCACCGGCTGGGCGAGTACAATGCCGTGCAGAAGGTGTTTTATTGGGGCGTGCTGGGCGCGATCCTGATCACCATCCTTTCCGGCCTCAGCATCTGGAAGCCGGTTCAGCTCAAGGAGCTGACCTGGTTTTTCGGTGGCTACGAGTTCGCCCGCGTCGTGCATTTCTTTGGGATGGCGGCGATCGTCGCGTTCCTCTTCGTCCATATCGCGCTAACGCTGCTGGTGCCGAAGACGCTCGTCGCGATGATCGTCGGCCGCGCGTCGAGCGCACCGCATGCTCCGAAAGGAGGCGCGACATGACGCGCCAGATCCTCGAGCCGACGCCGCTCGTCAGCCAGATCGAGCGTCGGCTGTTTCTGCGCCAGACATTGAGCCTTGGCGCGTTGACGCTGCTGACCGGCTGCGACATCTCCGACCAGGACGGCGTGCAACAGGTGCTGCGGGCGATGTCGCGGTGGAACGACCGTGCGCAGGCGTTCCTGTTCCGGCGCCAGGCGCTCGCCCCGACCTTCGCCGAGAGCGATGTGGTCCACAATTTCCGCTACAACGCCTTTTTCCCGGCTGCCGATGCGCCGCAGCTTTCGGCCGCCGACTACCGCTTAGAATTGTCCGGATTGATCGCCGACAAGCGGCCCTGGACGGTCGAGCAGATCAACGCGCTGCCGCAGGAAAGCCAAATCACGCGCCATGTCTGCGTCGAGGGATGGAGCATGATCGGCAAGTGGAGCGGGCCTCGCTTCGGCGAGTTTCTTCGCCGCATCGGCGCCGACCTCACCGCCAAGTATGTCGGCTTCCAATGCGCCGACGGCTATTCCGGCAGCATCGACATGGCGAGCGCCCTGCATCCGCAGACGATCATGGCCGTCAAGTTCGCCGACGAGACGCTGCCGGCCAAGTTCGGCTATCCGTTCAAAGTGCGCATCCCGACCAAGCTCGGCTACAAGAACCCGAAATGGGTGACGACGATCTTTGTCACCAACCGTTTTCCCGGCGGGTTCTGGGAAGATCGCGGCTACAACTGGTTCGGCGGGTCGTGATGCCGGAGACGACTGCGCGACAGGGCGGATGCGCCATCGCTGTGATGGCCAAGGCGCCGCGCCCCGGCCAGGTCAAGACGCGCCTCATTCCGCCGCTGACGGCGAATTCGGCATCGGCGCTAAGCGCAAGCTTCCTGCGGGACATCACCGAGAACATTGCGCTTGCCGCGCGCGACGCGGCGATCTGCGGCTATGTCGCCTATGCGCCCGCCGGTTTTGAAACGTCGTTCGAGGGAATGCTGGCCGACGGCACGCGCCTTGTCCTCGCGGATGGGGTCGGGGTCTCGGTATCGGGCGTCCACGGTTTCGGTTGCTCCCTGCTGCACGCGGCGCAGGCGCTGTTCGCCAATGGACATGACTCGGTGTGCCTGCTCAATTCCGACAGCCCGACCTTGCCGACGCGGTTGCTCGCACAAGCGGCTCGCGCCCTCGCCGAACCGGGCGACCGGGTGGTGCTCGGTCCCGCCGAGGACGGCGGGTACTACGTCATCGGTATGAAAGCGCCGCACATCCACCTCTTCCAGGATATCGCCTGGAGCACAGAGTAGTGTCGCCGAAGAGACGCGCGCTCGGGCTCGCGCGCTCGGTCTTCCGATCGTCGAGCTCGACACCTGGTACGACGTCGACGACGCCGCGAGTTTGCGGCGGCTCTGTCGCGAACTGACGTCCGGGGCGGGCGGCGATCTGTCCTCTTACCGCGCTCCGGCAACCGCGGCTTGCCTGGCGCGGCTACGCATTCCCGACGTGCTGGCCGCGGCGTAAGGTCGAGCCTGAGGAGCAACCGATGCCGCTTGCCGAACCCGTGATCGCCCGTCGCTATTTCGAGGCAGTCGGCGAAAAGCGCTCGCGGATCGCCGAGACGCCGCCGGTATGCGTCTATCTCGAAGTCACCAACCGCTGCAATCTCCTGTGCGAGACCTGCCCGCGCACCTTCGAGGCGTTCGAGCCGCCGGCGGATATGAGCTGGGAGCTGTTCACCTCGATCGTGGATCAGCTGCCGGGGCTGGCGCGCGCCGTGCTGCACGGCGTCGGCGAGCCGATGCTGGTGAAGAACCTGCCGCGCATGATCCGCTATTTGAAGGATCGTGGCGTCTACGTGCTGTTCAATACCAACGGCACGCTTGCTGGCGCCGAAGAAGCGGCGGGAGCTGATCGACACCGGGCTCGACGAACTGCGCGTCTCGCTTGACGCCGCGGAGGCGGAAAGTTTTTTCAAGGTGCGCGGCAAGAACATGTTCGACCGCATCGTCCGCAATGTCGAGCGAGTTCACCGCCTTGCAGCGCGAGATCGGCGCGACGACGCCGCGCGTTTCGCTCTGGCTGACGGGGCTCAAGGAGACCGTCGATCAGCTCCCCGATTTCGTCCGGCTGGCGGCGCGGATCGGCGTCAAGGAAACCTATCTCCAGCGCCTCGTGTTCGACGATCTCGGGCGCGGGCTCGCCCGCACGGAATCGTCGTTGTTCGAGAAGACGCAGGGCGAGGAAGAGGCGGCAATCGCCGCCGCGCAGGAATTAGGCCGCGAACTCGGGGTGACGATCGACGCCTCCGGCGCCACCGAGCCGGGCACCAGCCTCAAACGCGGCGAGGGAAGCTCGCCGTGGTCGGCCTGCCGCCGCCCGTGGTCGCTTGATGTATTTCACCGCGCTCGGTCGCGCCCTGCCGTGCTGCATCGCGCCGTTCTCGGCGCGCGGCTACGAGACCTACACGCTTGGCGACGCGACGCAGCAGACCTTGCGCGAAATCTGGAACGGCGACGCCTATCAGGATTTCCGGGAGGCGCTGATCGGCGAGGCCCCGGCTAAGCCCTGCCAGAATTGCGGCCTGCAGATGGAGCCTTTAGGCGTCACCGTCGTCATTCCGGCGCTCGACGAGGCGGAATCGATCAAAGGGGTCGTGACCGAAATCCCGCGTGATCTCGTGCGCGAGATCGTCGTCGTCGATGGTGGTAGCCGTGACGGCACAGCGAAAGTAGCGGCAGCAGCCGGTGCACGTGTTATCGTCGCGGGACAACGCGGCTATGGCCGCGCCTGTGCGGCGGGGGTAGCGACGGCTTCGCCAGACTGCGGCATCATCGTGTTCATGGACGGCGATGGCGCTGACCGCGGCGACCTGATGGCTCGCCTCGTCAATCCAATACGCAAGGGTGAATACGATTTCGTCATCGCATCGCGCGCGCGGGGGGAACGCGAGCCGGGCTCGATGAGCTGGTATCAACTTTTCGCCGGGTATATTGCGGGGATCGGCACGAGGGCACTCTATGGCGTGCGCTATACCGATATGTGCGCCTATCGCGCTATTCGCCGCGATTGCCTGGCGCCCCTCGGTATGCGCGAGATGACCTATGGCTGGAACATCGAGATGCAGATGAAGGCGGCGCGGGCCGGACTGCGCATTCTCGAAGTGCCGATGCCCTACCGCCGGCGCAACGGCGGCAAGTCCAAGGTCGCCGGTACGCTTCGCGGGTCGCTGCGCGCCGCCTGGCGGATCGCCGCGACCTTTTTGCGGGTGGCCGCGTCGCCCACTTAGGGCGATGCGCCGACGATGCGGTAAATCCGCCACTTGTCCGCCTGCTCATCCACCAGCTGGAAACGGTGGTCGCCGGCAAACGGGTCGCTCGTCCAGGCGCCGTCGCGCACGGTGAGTAGGACGATCCGGCAATCGTAGCGCGTGGCGACCGCGTCGAGGTCTTGCGCCGAGCCCAGGCCGGCGAAGACCCGGACGAAGAGGCGGTCCAGCCGATCGATCTCGGGCTGTGGCAGCGATACGAAGGCGTCGGCCAGGGCCCACCCCGCAAAGCACGAGCGGCGATCGGCGAACAATGCCCAAGAGATGTTCACCGGCCACCGCACGGTGTCGGAAAACAAGAGCGGATCGCTGGCGATCCGCTCGGCGGGTCCGGTGTGGCGCCGCACGGCCGCCCACATCTCCGGCGACTCGGCGAACGCCGCGGCCGAGGGCAGGCTGCGGCCGATGGCATTGTCCGCGACGATAGCCACGCCGCCGGCGACGCCCAGCGCCCAGCAACCGATGGCGGCGATCGTCCGTATCAGCGCAGTCGTCAGCCAGCGCGCCAGGCCCGCGGCGGCGAAGATCGTCAGCACCAGAACCCCGGGGAGAACCCCGCGCCAGCCAAGATCGTTGTTGGCGATCGTGCCGGCGAACAGCGAGGCGACGACGAAGCTGGCCAGGCCCAGCAAGGCAAGCGCGAGGATCAGTGAGCGCCGCGCCGGGCTCTGATGACGCTCTTTGATCGCGCCGAGCATCGCGCTGGCGCCGGTCAGGTAGATCGCCGGAAAAGCGATAAGGAGCAGGACGAGCCAATAGGCCGGCACGTCGAGAAATCGCCCGGCTGCTTCCGGCAGAAGGGGGCCCAGCACGCTGAACGGTCGCAAGGCGATCGGCACGCCGAGATGGCGCGCCGCGGTCGCGATGAATTCCTGGTGCAGGAACGGGTAGGCGATGGCGGCGGCGAGCAGAGCGGCGGCGCCTCCCTGAAGCACTAGGTCAATACGCCTTCGCGGGTCTCCCGCGGTGAGCAACAGCGCGACACCGATCGCCAGCGCGCTCGCGGCAAAGACGATGCCTCCGACCCAGGCGGAACTCTCGAATCCGGCCACGGCGACGATCGCGAGGAGCGGAACCAGCTTCCAGCTGAAGCGCACCATGATCACCGCGGCGAGAACGACGCAACCGGCCGAGGCGAGATGCTGCGGCGTCCAAGTCGCCTGGAATATCCAGCTTTGCGGCGGCTGGGTTTGCGACAGCGCCCGAGCGAGGAAACCCGCGGTGAACACGAGGCGGAGAACGGGGTCGAGCGATCCTGCGAGGCTCAACAAAAGGGCTAGCACCGCAGCGAGGCGCCGTCCGCTGAGCGTGACCGCCAATCCCATCATCAGCGCCAGGGAGGCGAAGGCGGTAAACCAGGTCAGCGCGATATCGCCTACCCAACCATTGACCCCCGTCAGCTTCGCGAGAGCGGCGGCGCTAAAATGCCAGAGGTAGTAATAGGCGAGTCCGGAAGGCGCATCGGCTCCGCCATAGAATGGATTGCCGGGCGGCAGGCCGAGCCGGATGATGTCGTCGACGGTCGCGATCTTCGAATGGTCGAACATCGGGTCCGCGAGCACCAGCCCGCCAACGCCGAGCTTTGGCCACACGCCGAGCGCCGGCAGGATTGCGAGCAGCGCCGCCGCGGCAAAGGCCCAGATCGGCACGGCAGACCCGTTGTCTGCTGGAGCCGGTCCGCGGTGGGAGAGCAGGGCGCCGCCAATAAGGGCGACCCCGCACAGCATCGTCACATTAGTCCGCGAGAACCCTGTCGCGTTGAGGATCGGTAGCGCCAGGGTACTGAACGCGGCCCATCCCAAGGCGGGCGCCAGAGCCCGGGCCAACCCGCGTTCCTTGACAAGCCAGCGCGCCAGCGGCAAACCGACGCAAGTGCACGTCGTGAGCGCCGCCAGGGCGCAAATTACGACATCTGGGAGCGACGGCATCCACTGAAGAAGATTGTAGGCAATCCGCGCCGGCCCTTTTGCGTCGCGTGAGGCCCAACGGAAGCCCCGGATAACGCTATTGGTGTAGAGTCGTCAATGGCGACATTGGTCTGGAACGTCCCGGTCGTGTCCCGTGGGGTGGTGTAGGAGCGGCACCGTCAAGTTGGCCGAGAGCAGGCTTGGCCGGAGCCGGGTGGTCGGGTAGACGGGCGGGATGACGACGCCTCGAGACCCGATTTACGCCGGCCATCGCTACCCGCTGAGATCATCAGCTACGCGATATGGCTGTATTTTCGGTTCCCGTTGAGCCTACGCATGGTCGAGGAGATGCTGGCCGCCCGCGGCATCTCTGTAACCCACGAGACGATCCGGCAATGGGGCCTCAAATTCGGGCGGGAATTCGCCAACCGCATCCGTCAGCGAGCGCCTCGCCGTGGCGATAAATGGCACTTGGACGAGGTCGTCATCAGCATAGCCGGTAAAAAGCATTGGCTCTGGCGTGCTGTCGACCAGGACGGTTTTGTTCTCGATGTCCTCGTTCAGAGCCGGCGCGACAAGAAGGCCGCCAAACGCCTGTTCCGCAAGCTCCTCAAGAAGCAAGGTCGAGCCCCTCGTGTGCTCGTCACCGACAAGCTGAAGAGCTACGCCGCGGCCAAGCGGGAGATCATGCCCGGGGTCGAGCATCGGCAGCACAAGGGCCTCAATAACCGGGCCGAAAACTCCCATCAACCGACCCGACGGCGAGAGCGGATCATGAAGCGGTTCAAGTCGCCGCGGCAAGTACAACGCTTCCTTTCCACCCATGACCAGCTCGCCAACCTTTTCCCCCGCCGCCGAGACCACGACACCGCCGCCAATCTCCGCTCCGGCCGCACCCAGGCCTTCGCCACCTGGGCCGATGTCACCGGCGTTGCGATGGCGGCATAATCACCCGTATTGCCGGGCATCGCTCAGCGCATTGCACTTTCCCATCGAGGACGTCCGGGAAGATGGCAAGGAGCCAACACCGGGCCGGATCGTGGCCGCGGTGACCTTCAGTTTCTGGACGTCGATGTTCGGCAGGGAATATGAAACGCTTTGGCAGACCACCCTGCACCGCATCGGCAGCCGCCCGGACGGAAAGGGGCTCAGGCGCAAAGATTTCTCCGGGCCGCTGGCGCAAATTCGCATCCTGCGAAATCGGATAGCGCACCATGAACCGATCATCTCGTGGGACCTGCCCAAGCACCACAACAAGATCATAGAGCTGACCGGCTGGCTTTCACCGTCAGCGGCGGAATGGTGTACGGCCTACAGCCGGTTTCCAGAGGTATATCCGGCAGAGCGGATCACCTTGCATCGGGAAGGCGACCGGGAGTGCTAGCTTCGGTTTCCGGCTTTGCTATGCGCGGAATTGCGCCAGCGGGTGTCGTGCACGTCAAGGACGACGAGGCGCGTAACCACCGCCTATTATTAGGCTTGTTCTTCAGATGCGCTACTTTAGGATGTGTGCGCTGTGCGGGAGAACTAGAATGAGCAATCTCGAAGATCTTCGGCCCAACGCTTCCATACAAGGCATTCTTCCGAATTGCCTCGTGACGGTAGTCAGCGCGCAGTGGTTCGGATCGGAAGCTCTCGAACTCACCTACAAGGACCCTGGCGGCAAGGTCGCCAATGAGCTTCTGTATCGGCACGATGAGCCGCGGATCGCGGTCGCGGCACAAGGTCGCCCGTGGAGTTTCGACGGCGACGAGTATCTGTTTCGCCTGGTGTCCGAGGGGCACCGTCAACTTGGCGGTGCCGAGCAGATACATGATCGCAAACACGTGATCGCTGAGGCCGCCGCCGTCTGTGTGATGGGCCAGGATGTCGATAGCACTGTCGTGGTTCACGAGCCCGTCGAGGACATGGATCGCTTCGCCGGAGGTGCCGGTGATGACCTTTACATGGAAGGGCGCATAGCGATCCGAGATGTGCGTGTAGAGCTTGATGATCGGGTCGCGGCGCCCATCTGCTCCTGCAAGCTCGAACCCACACCCTCGACGGTACTCTTCGGCCTCTCTTCGAGCGATGGTATCCGGGTCTGGCCAATGACAACACCGCGGACGCCGAACCGGCGGCGGCGTAATCGCCCCACAGATCCTGATGCTCCCGGCTGGCACAACCGGAAGCGCCGACGCGAATTGGCATATCGTGAGTGAGGTTCACAGGCCGCCTTGCGCCGTCACTAAATCGACAATCGCGTCTACGCCTTGGCCCGACTTCAGATTGGCGAAGACAAAGGGGCGATCGCAGCGCATGCGTTTGGCGTCCCGGGCCATGACCTCGAGATCGGCGCCGACCAGCGGCGCCAAGTCGATCTTGTTTATGACGAGCAGATCGGAGCGGGTGATGCCCGGACCACCCTTGCGCGGGATCTTGTCGCCCGCCGCGACATCGATGATGTAAATCGTCAGGTCGGCCAATTCGGGGGAAAAGGTTGCCGCCAGATTGTCCCCGCCCGAACTCGATCAGCACGATGTCCGTGGCCGGAAACAGCCGGCACATGTCGGCGATCGCCGCGAGATTGATCGAGGCATCCTCGCGGATCGCGGTATGCGGGCAGCCGCCGGTCTCGACGCCGCGGATGCGCTCCGCCGGCAGTGCGCCGCTCTTGGTCAGGAACTCGGCGTCCTCTCGGGTATAGATGTCGTTGGTGATCGCGACCAGATCGAAGCGGGCGCGCATCGCCTTGCACAGCCAGTCCATCAACGCGGTTTTCCCGGAGCCGACCGGTCCGCCGATGCCAATGCGAAGCGGTTGTTTTGCTGTCATGAGCGGAACAGTCTCGAATATTGGGTCTCGTGCGCGATCGAGAACAGGTCGGCGGCGACGGTCGCCGCCCCGAAATCGGCCGGATCGCGGTTCATCGCCGCGGCGACTGCCACGGTCACCGCCGGCTCGATCGTTGCCAGGATGCGCTGCCCGTCGGTCTGGCCGATAATCCCGAGCCGTAGCCCGGCCGAAACGAGATTGGCGGCGAAAGCCCCGAGATACCCGATAAGCGCGTCATCGAGCGCGATCCCAGCGCAGGCTGCGACAGCGCCGAACGCAGCGCTGTGGCAGATGCGGGCGCGCGGCGCCTCCACCCGCCCGCCGTTTGCGCGGCAGGCTCCCTTCGACCCTTGCGGGGGCGGGTTTGGGCGAAGGCGGAGGGCATGGTTCGCAGGCGACGATTCGGGCCACGCGGCGCCGCAGGTAGCGAGAAAGGCTTCGCCCTGCTGCGCACTTTCCAGTGCCATCTCGGCGCTCGCCCGAAACGCCATGCCGCGTCCGTTTGCGGTGCCGAGTCCCGCCGAGTCGGCGTCAGCTGCGGCTCGATATGCTGCGCACAAGATATCCGCATCCATCCTGCCGCTGCCGTGGCAGACGATCGCGGTAACCCAAGCCTGGAGGCTCCGGCGATCGTGTACGGCGCCGGCGGTCGCCGCAGCTTCGAGCCCGTGGGAATAGCTGAACGCGCCCGTCGGAAAGCTGGGCGACAGCCAGGCGAACAGGCGGTAGAGGTTGGAGCCGGCGCGCGGTTCAGCAACGATCGTCATGGCTGTGCGCCGTGCCGGCATAGGCGCCGATCTCCGGGTCGAATGGCGCGGAATGCGATTGGACATGGCCGCCGAGGCCCTCGACCATCGCCGCGATGACATGATCGGCACACAGACGCAGGCGGCCATCGGCCACCTGCAACGGCAAGTGCCGGTTGCCGATGTGCCAAGCGATGCGCAGCAGGTCCGACGGGCTGTCGGCGGTGATCTCGATGACTGGCTCGGCCGCGGCGCCCACCCGGATATAGCTGCCATTGTCGAGCTCCAGCCCATCGCCCTCGGTCAGGTGCCGAGGCTGCGGCAGATCGAGCAGGAATGGGGCGCCGGAATCGGCCACCAGCCGGATGCGGCGCCGATGGCGGTCGAGAAAGGCAAGCGTGACCGTATCGACCGTCGCCGCCTCCGGCCAATGCCCGTATGCGCGCACTGCTATTGCCCGTCGCATTCAGATCCTCGGAAGATTATTCATCACGTCAGTACAGGAAATATCGCTGCGCCATTGGCAACACCGTCGCAGGTTCGCAAGTCAGGTGCACGCCATCGGCGCGCACCTCATAGGTTTCCGGATCGACCTCGATATAGGGCGTTGCACTGTTGTGCACCATGCGGCTCTTGTCGACGGTGCGGATGCCGCGCGCCGGCAAAATCATGCGCCCGAGGCCGAGCCTCTTCGGCACCCCGCCGGCGATCGCGACGCTCGGCAGAAACGTCGCCGCCGAAGCCCGCAAGGCCCCGCCATAAGCGCCGAACATCGGCCGGTAATGCACCGGCTGCGGGGTCGGAATCGAGGCGTTCGGGTCGCCCATCAGCGCCGCGGCGATCGTCCCCGCCTTCAGCACGAGATCGGGCTTCACGCCGAAAAACGACGGCGACCACAGCACCAGATCGGCCAGCTTGCCGACCGCAACCGAGCCAACATGTTCGCCGACCCCGTGCGTCAGCGCCGGGTTGATAGTGTATTTGGCGATATAGCGCTTGGCCCGGAAATTGTCGTTCTGCTCGGTATCTTGCGGCAGCGGACCGCGCTGACGCTTCATCTTGTCGGCGGTCTGCCAGGTGCGGATGATGACCTCGCCGACGCGCCCCATCGCTTGGCTGTCCGACGACATCATGCTGAACGCGCCGAGGTCGTGCAGGATATCCTCGGCGGCGATCGTCTCGCGCCGGATGCGGCTCTCGGCGAAGGCGACGTCCTCCGGTATGCGCGGGTCGAGGTGGTGGCACATCATCAGCATGTCGAGATGCTCGTCGATCGTGTTGATGGTGTAGGGCCGGGTCGGGTTGGTCGAAGACGGCAATACGTTGTGCATCCCGCACAGTTTGATGATGTCCGGCGCGTGGCCGCCGCCGGCGCCCTCGGTGTGAAAGGCATGGATATTCCGGCCCTTGAACGCGGCGATCGTGTCTTCGACGAAGCCCGATTCATTGAGCGTGTCGGTATGAATGGCGACCGCGATGTCGAGCTGCTCAGCCACGGAAAGGCAGCAATCGATCGCCGCCGGCGTCGTCCCCCAATCCTCGTGCAGCTTGAGGCCGCAGGCGCCGGCCTCGACCATCTCGACCAGCGCCTTCGGCTCCGAGGCGTTGCCCTTGCCGAAAAAGCCGAGATTTACCGGCAACCCCTCGGCCGCCTGCAGCATGCGCGCCAAGTGCCACGGTCCCGGCGTGCAGGTCGTCGCCGCGGTGCCCGCCGCTGGCCCGGTGCCGCCGCCGAGCATCGTCGTGATGCCACTGTAGAGCCCTTCTTCGACAAGCTGCGGGCAGATGAAATGGATGTGACTGTCGATGCCGCCGGCGGTGACGATGCGTCCCTCGCCGGCGATCGCCTCGGTCCCCGGGCCGATTACGATGTCGACGCCAGGCTGGATGTCGGGGTTGCCCGCCTTGCCGATGCCGCTGATGCGGCCGTCGCGGATGCCGATATCGGCTTTGACGATCCCCCAATGGTCGAGGATCACGGCGTTGGTGATGACGGTGTCGACGGCGCCCTCGGCGCGGGCTCTTTGGCTCTGCCCCATGCCGTCGCGGATGACTTTGCCGCCGCCGAACTTGACCTCCTCGCCGTAAATCGTGCAGTCGCTTTCGATCTCGATGACGAGCTCGGTATCTGCGAGGCGCAGCCGGTCGCCGACGGTCGGTCCGAACATGGCCGCATAGGCCGCCCGTTCCAGCCGCATCGCCACTCACAGCGCTCCGTTGATTCGGCCGGCGAAGCCGACCACCCGGCGCGCGCCGCCGTAGGCGACGAGCCGCACTTCGCGGGTCTGTCCCGGCTCGAAGCGGGTCGCTGTGCCGGAAGGGATGTCGAGGCGGAAGCCGCGCGTCCGCTCGCGGTCGAACTGCAGCGCCCCATTTGTCTCATAGAAGTGGTAATGCGATCCGACCTGGATCGGCCGATCGCCGGTATTGGCGACAATCAGGCTCACGGTCGGCCGGCCGGCGTTCATCTCGATCTCGCCATCGGCCGGAAAGAGCTCACCGGGGATCAAGCTCGCCTCACCGGATCGGCTCGTGCACGGTGACGAGCTTGGTACCGTCGGGAAAGGTCGCTTCCACCTGGATCTCGCCGATCATCTCGGCCACCCCTTCCATCACCTGATCGCGGCCGATGACGGTTGCGCCATCGCGCATCAGTTCGGCAACCGTGCGGCCATCGCGCGCCCCTTCGAGCACGCGATCGGTGATCAGCGCCACCGCCTCCGGATAATTCAGCTTGACGCCACGTTCGAGCCGCCGCGCCGCGACCATCGCCGCAATCGCAACGAGCAGCTTGTCTTTTTCGCGCGGCGTCAGATTCATGCCCATTCCCCCATTCCCTAGGAAGCACGCATGTCATCTTAGACATTCCAGAGGCGCGGCAGGTGCGGCGGCAATCCCATCGCGGCGCGCCGCAAATGGCAAGCGAGATCGGCAAAGGCGCGCCGCAGCGGCAGCGGGTCGGCGGCAAGCCAGCGCGCCACGATGCTCCGGTTCACTTCGCTCACTCCACCGCGCAGCCCTGCGGACGCGGATCGCTGCTGGGCTGCCCGGGCACCCTCGATGAACTTCCCGGGATCGCCACCGCTCGGCAGCGCCAAGACCAATGTCGCGCACGCTGCCGCGCCGTCGAAACAGGCCGGGTCGGCCATAATCGCCGCGATGCCGTCATCGAGATGCAAAGCATCGCCCCACATCAGCACGCGGTCGCGGTGAATTTCCAGCTGGTCGTGCAGCAGACCGGAGGTGAAGCTTTCGCCGCGGGCGCGCCGGCCGAACACGAGGATGCCGCCGCCGAGGAAGCCGGCGCCGGGCGCCAGCGCCACGGTGGTCTGGCGGCGCAGCCGGGCTCCATCGAACAGGATCGTCTCCTGCGGCAGGTATTCGAGCCAAGCGCCGTTGTCCGCGGTTAGGGAATGCGAGATCGCGGTCGTCGCACCGGTCGAGCGGTAAATCTTCTCGGCGGCCGCGGAGGTGATCTGCGCGACGGCGCCGGGTTCGGCGCGCACGGCGAGCGCAATATGGTCACCGGCGACGAGCCCGCCGGATGTCGTCACCACCACCGCAAGCACGGCATCGTCCCGCTCGGGTGCCGGGAACAACACGCGGAGCGGATCGTGTTGGTAGAGGTGGGTGAGTCGAGTCGTGCCGCCTCGCCGCGCGAACCCTATCTCGGTAGCGCCGGACACTATGCCGCCGTTCACCGCACCCCCTGTCATGCCTATCACCCCAGCTGCAAAACCGTCTAATTGGTTTCCGAGAAGACGAAATACTAAACCACCAGATGGGAGCGGACCGCGGTCTCGTCCATGTCGCCGCCGCGGCCGCTCAGCACGACCTCACCGCGCTCCATGACGAGATAGGACGCGGCCAACTCGCGGGCGAATTCGAAATACTGTTCAACCAGCAGGATGGCGATGTCGCCGCGCGCCGCTAGCCGCTCGATGACGCGCCCGATTTCCTTGATGATTGACGGCTGGATACCCTCGGTCGGCTCGTCGAGAAGCAACAGGCGCGGCTGCGTGACAAGAGCTCGCGCGATCGCCAGCTGCTGCTGCTGGCCGCCCGACAGGTCACCGCCGCGCCGGCCCAGCATGTCCTTCAAGACCGGGAACAGCTCGAAGATCTCGTCGGGAATGTGCTTCAGGCGGCGCGGCAATGCCGCGAAGCCGGTTTCGAGATTTTCCCGCACACTCAGCCGCGGAAAGATCTCGCGCCCTTGCGGCACCAGCGCGAGCCCGGCGCGCGCCCGCTGATAGGGCGGCAGCGCCGCCAGATCGCGCTCCTCCCAGCGGATATGGCCGGAGCGGATCGGGTGTAGGCCGAAGATCGCCCGCAAGAGGCTGGTCTTGCCGACGCCGTTGCGACCGAGGATGCAGGTCACCTCACCCAGCTTTGCGGTCAGGCTGACACGGCGCAGCGTGTGGCTGGCGCCGTAATAGAGATCGACCGCCTCGACCGACAGCATCGCTCAGCGCCCGAGATAGACTTCAACGACGCGCGGATCGTTCTGGATTGCGTCGATTGAGCCTTCTGCCAGCACGCGCCCTTCGTGCAATACCGTCACCCTGACGTCGAGCGCGCGGACGAACGCCATGTCGTGCTCGACGACGACGACGCTGCGGGTGCGGTTGATCTCGCGCAACAGATCGGCGGTTGCGGCGGTTTCCGCATCGGTCATGCCGGCGACCGGCTCGTCGACCAGCAATAGTTTCGGGTCCTGCGCCAACAGCATGCCGATCTCAAGCCACTGTTTTTGGCCATGTGACAGGTCGGCGGCGCGCCGGTCGCGTTCAGCCGACAGGCGGATCGTCCCCAGCAGCCGGTCGAGCCGCGTGCGTTCCTCTGCCGTCTCCCGCGCCCGCAGCGCAAAGCGCGGGCTGCGGTCGCCGGCCAGCGCCAGCAGCAGGTTGTCGCGCACCGACAGTGGCTCGAACACGGTCGGTCGCTGGAACTTGCGACCGATGCCGAGCCGCGCAATCGCTGGCTCGTCGAGTTTTCGCAGGTCGATGTCGGCGCCGAACACGACGTGCCCCTGGTCGGGACGAGTCTTGCCGGTGATCACGTCCATCATCGTCGTCTTGCCGGCGCCGTTGGGGCCGATCACGGCGCGCATCTCGCCCGGCTCGAGCACGATCGACAACTCGTCAAGCGCCTTGAACCCGTCGAACGAGACGGTGACGCCGTCGAGATAGAGCAATGTCGGGTCGCTCATTCCGCCGTCGCCTCGCGCCCCCCGGCCGCGGCCAGCGCTGAGCCGCGGTCAGGCGCCGTCGTCAGCCCGGGCCCCGCGAACAGGCCGATGATGCCGCGCGGCAGGAACAAGGTGGCCAGGATGAACAATCCGCCGATCGCGAACAGCCAGACTTCCGGCAGGGCGCTGGTGAACCAGGTTTTGCCGAGATTGACCAGAACCGCGCCAAGGATCGCGCCGGATAAGGTGCCGCGGCCGCCGACCGCGACCCAGATCACCGCCTCGATCGAATTGCCCGGCGCGAATTCCGAGGGGTTGATGATGCCGACCTGCGGCACGTAGAGCGCGCCGCCGATCCCGGCGATGACCGCCGACGCCGTCCACACGACGAGCTTGTAGGATTCCGGCCGGTAGCCGAGAAAGCGGGTGCGCGATTCGGCGTCGCGCACCGCGACCAGGACCTTGCCGAAACGCGAGCGGGTCATCGCGCGTGCGAGCAGGAACGCCAGCGACAACACGCCTGCCGTCACCGCCATCAGGCCGACCGAGGTGCTTTCCTGATTGAGCCGAAAGCCGAGCACGTCCTTGAAGTCGGTCATCCCGTTGTTGCCGCCGAACCCCATGTCGTTGCGAAAGAAGGCGAGCATCAGCGCGTAGGTCAGCGCCTGGGTGATGATCGACAGGTAGACGCCGGAGACGCGCGAGCGGAATGCGAACCAGCCGAAGACAAAGGCCAGCACGCCCGGCACCAGCACGACCATCGCCAGGGCAAACCAGAAATGGTCGAAGCCGAACCAGTACCAGGGCAGCCGGTTCCAGCCGATAAAGACCATGAAATCGGGCAGCACCGGGTTGGCGTAGACGCCGCGGGCGCCGATCTCGCGCATCAGGTACATGCCCATCGCATAGCCGCCGAGCGCGAAAAACGCGGCATGGCCGAGGGTCAGGATGCCGGCACAGCCCCACACCAGATCGATCGCGAGGGCGAGGATCGCGTAACACAGATACTTGCCGACGATGGAGACGACGAAGTCCGGCACGTGCAGCGGGCTGCTCGGCGGGGTCAGCAGGTTCAGCGCCGAGAGCAGTGCCGCGCCGCCGATCAGGCACCCCAAGGTCGCGGCGCTGGCCCGGTCGAGGCGCATCACGCCTCCGCCGCCCGTCCCTTCAGCGGGAACAGCCCCTGCGGGCGGCGCTGGATGAACAAGATCAGGAACACCAGCACCAGGATCTTAGCTAGCACGGCGCCCTCGAACGGCTCGACAAACTTGTCGACGATGCCGAGCAGCATCGCACCAAACAACGTCCCCCACAGATTGCCGACGCCGCCGACGACGATGACGATGAAGCTGTCGATGATGTAGTTCTGGCCAAGGTTGGGGCTGACATTGTCGATCTGCGACAGCGCGACCCCGGCGATGCCGGCGATGCCGGACCCGAGGCCGAAGGTCAGCGCGTCGATCCACGGCGTGCGAATGCCCATCACCGCCGCCATACGGCGGTTCTGCATGACCGCCCGGATACTGCGACCGAGCCCGCCCCAGCGCAGCGTCGCCATGAGCGCGCCGAGCACCAACGCGGCGAACAGAATGATCCACAGCCGATTGACGGTCAGCACCAGGCCGCCCAGCTCGAGCGAGCCGCTCATCCAGGCGGGCGAGGTCACGTCCTGGTTGGTCGGACCGAAGATGCTGCGCACCGCCTGCTGCAGGACGAGGCTCAGCCCCCAGGTGGCGAGCAATGTTTCGAGCGGCCGGCCGTAAAGAAAGCGGATCAGGCAGCGCTCGATCAGGACCCCAAGAGCGCCGGCGACAACAAAGGCCGCCGGCACCGCGAACAGCAGACCGAACTCGCCCAGCGCTGGGGTTGCGGCGGCGACCAGCTGCTGCACGACAAAGGTCGTATAGGCGCCGACCATGACCATCTCGCCATGCGCCATGTTGATGACGCCCATGACGCCGAACGTGATCGCCAGACCCGAGGCGGCGAGCAGCAATACGGCGCCGAGGCTGATGCCGTAATAGACATTTTCGAGCAGGCCCCACAGCTGCAGCCGGCGGTCGATGTCGCGGACCGCCCGTCTGATCGCGGCCGCGACCGGCGGCGGCTGGCCGTGCAGCGAGGCGAGAAGGCTGCGCGCCGAGAGATCGAAGCGCGCGGCCAGCGTGTCGACTGCGGCGAGCCGCGCGGGCTCGGCGCCGGTATCCGATTTCAGCAGCGCTGCGGCTGCGGCCTGGCGCAGCACACGGGCGACGCTCGGATCCTTTTCGCTCTTCAGCGCCCGCTCGATCAGCGGCAACGCGCCGGGATCGGCCGATTGATAGAGCGCGTCGGCCGCCTGCCGGCGCGCTGCGGTGGTTTTCGCGAACAGGCCGAGCGCCCCCTTGGCGGTGTCAATCGCGGCGCGCACCGAATCGTTGACGATGACCCGCCGCAGATTGACCGGCGCCGGCGCCCCGACCGGCGCGCCGGTGCGGGCGTCGACAAAGCCGTTGGCGGTGCGGATATAGAGCGGCGCGTCCGGGCGCAGCCATTTCCACGCAAACAATTTGCCGTCGCGCAGAGCGTCGATGACCGCGGCGGCGCGCGGGTTGCCGGAGGTGGCGAGCGCCTGCACCCCTTGCGCCACGACGTCGAAATTGGGCGCCGCAATCGGCGCGAACGGGTCGCCCGCGGCGCGCGCCGCTCCGGAAACAGCAAATGTCAGCAGCAGCAGCGCGGCGATGATTGTCCCTCGCAGCAAGCCTCGCAGCACGCCTTGCACGAGGCCGCGCCAGCCGCTCCTGCCGCGCATCGCTCTGCTCCGGCTGCGGCCGCTCAGGCTTTCTTCGACCCCAGGCACTTGCCGGCGATCACGTCGTAATTGCCGCACGACATCGGCGGCAGCCAATCGCCGATCAGGTTCTTGCTTTCGGGCAGGTAGGGCGACCAAGGCTGGGCGACGACCAGGCCCGGCGTCTGCCAGACGATGTTGAACATGCCGTTGCCCTGCACCTCGCCGATCAGCACCGGCTTGGTCAGGTGATGGTTCGGCATCATCGTCGCGTAGTCGCCCGACAGGTTCGGGTGCGCCACGCCGATCATCGCCTCGATGACCGCGTCATGATCGGTCGTCACCGCCTTCTCGACCGCCTTCACCCACATGTTGAAGCCGATGTAGTGCGCCTCCATCGGATCGTTGAAGACGCGCTTGTCGTCCTTGGCGAATTTCTTGAACGCGGCGACGACTTCCTTGTTCAGCGGGGTATCGACGCTCTCGAAATAGTTCCAGGCGGCGAGATGGCCGATCAGGGGTTTGGTGTCGATGCCGGCCAGCTCCTGCTCGCCAACGCTGAACGCGACGACCGGGATCGCGGTCGCCTTGACGCCCTGATTGCCGAGCTCCTTGTAGAACGGCACGTTGGCGTCGCCGTTGATCGTCGAGACCACCGCGGTCTTCTTGCCGGCCGAGCCGAACGCCTTGATTTTGGCGACCTCGGCCTGCCAGTCGGAATAGCCGAACGGGGTATAGTTGATCATCAGATCGGATGGCGCGACCCCCTTCACCTTCAGATAGGCTTCGAGGATCTTGTTGGTCGTGCGCGGATAGACGTAGTCGGTGCCCTCCAGGATCCAGCGCTTCACATCGGCCTGGTGCATCAGGTAATCGACCGCCGGGATCGCCTGCTGGTTCGGCGCCGCGCCAGTGTAAAAGACATTGCGGCTGCACTCCTGGCCCTCGTACTGCACCGGGTAGAGCAGGATGCCGTTCAGCTGCTCGAATACCGGCAGCACCGACTTGCGCGACACCGAGGTCCAGCAGCCGAACACCGCGGCGACCTTGTCGACCGACAGCAGCTGCTTCGCCTTCTCGGCGAATAGCGGCCAGTTCGAGGCGGGATCGACGACCACCGGCTGAAGCTGCCGCCCCATGACACCGCCCTTTTTGTTCTGCTCGGCGATCAGCATCATCATAACGTCCTTGAGCGGCGCCTCGCTGATCGCCATCGTGCCCGACAAGGAATGCAGGATGCCGACCTTGATCGGCCCGGTCTCGGGCGCGGCGGGAGCGGCCTTCGCCCGCGGCACGGTGTCGGGAATAACGCCGACGCCGGTCGCCGCGGCGGCCGCGAGCCCGATGCCGAGGAGACCGAGCTTGCGACGGTCAAGGGTCACGCTTTCGGACGGCATATGACGCTCCCTGCAATGCTGCGGCCGATCGGGCGGCCTTCGCTTTCGAGATGAGCAAGATCGAGGCCAAGGTTGTCGCCTGAATGACAGCCGCTCGAACCCCGCCCATGCCGGGAGGATGCCGGTATTTTGGGCAGATGACTGCCACAGCGCTCAGCAATCAGCACCTGTCGATCCGGCGAGCCGCGCTGAAGGCGGCCGGCTGCGAGGTGATCCGTGCCGAGAAGGCGAGCGGCACCCCCCGCGACGGCCGCAGCGAATTGCAGGTGTTGCTCGACTTCCCGCGCGCCGGCGACACCGCTCGTGGGCGGTGAGGTCCTCGGTGTCACGTCATTTGTGTGCTGAGAAGGCTGCGAACTCTCATACGAACCCGGTGAAGCAGCCCGACCGCAAGCCGTTCCTCGATAACAGCTTCGCCCGCTACGGCTATCTGCCGAACCCGGCCAGCCCGACGGCGGGGTTGCCGGTCGGCTTCCGGCGTGCCGGCGCAGCTGGTGCCGGACAATCCAAAGGTCGGCGTCACCCGCGCCAACTGGTACGAGCCGGGCCTCAACCGGACCTATCTCGATCTGGCGACCCATTACGGCACCGCGATCCTGCCGATGAGAGACAAACTCGCTGGCGGAGAGAGCGGGATTCGAACCCTCGGTCTCTCACCGAGGGGCTTCCGGAGGACTCTTCGGTTGCCAGGCTACCGTCGCTGGGGGCTGGCGAGGCGCCATCGATCAGGACCCCGGTTCCTTCATCAGCCCCCAGAACCCGTATTTGCGCCCATGCCGCTTGTTGAGGCGCGTCATGAACCCCTCGTGGTGTTCGACACCCGGCTCTGCCGCAAGGCGATCGGCGAGCCGCGCGCACGACCGCAAATCTCTCGCCGCGTAGGAGTACTGCTTCGAAGAACCTTGATCGAGCACGCTTTCCACCATGCGCCGATAGAGCCTGGTCGCCGCAGCCGGATACTTCTCCTCCAAGGCCTCGGCCGCCGGACGCAGCGTGTCGTAGGCCGCGCCGTCCAATTCCCTCAGCCGCTCCCGGACGAGCTGGTCGGCGCGCAGCAGGTTGGGCCAGGTTACGAAGAAAGCCAGCGCCGTCTCGGCTGATCGATAGGCAGCCGCGATCTCGAAGGCCTTGCGCTCCGCCTCGAAATCCGCGAAGTCCGGCAGCCGCTTCAGATGCGCGCGCAGATACTCCGCGTTCAGCGTCTTCCGGAAATAGGCCCATCGCGCCTCCTGCGCATCATTGCTCTTGCCGAGCGCTTCGAGCGCCTGAACCTGGAGATCGATCTGCGCCGTGTCCTCGTCGTCGAACGGGCGCCGCGATCTCTTCAGCCGGCACCGTCAACTTGGCATCTAGAGATTGACGGAAAGTGCAATGCGCTGAGCGATGCCCGGCAATACGGGTGATTATGCCGCCATCGCAACGCCGGTGACATCGGCCCAGGTGGCGAAGGCCTGGGTGCGGCCGGAGCGGAGATTGGCGGCGGTGTCGTGGTCTCGGCGGCGGGGGAAAAGGTTGGCGAGCTGGTCATGGGTGGAAAGGAAGCGTTGTACTTGCCGCGGCGACTTGAACCGCTTCATGATCCGCTCTCGCCGTCGGGTCGGTTGATGGGAGTTTTCGGCCCGGTTATTGAGGCCCTTGTGCTGCCGATGCTCGACCCCGGGCATGATCTCCCGCTTGGCCGCGGCGTAGCTCTTCAGCTTGTCGGTGACGAGCACACGAGGGGCTCGACCTTGCTTCTTGAGGAGCTTGCGGAACAGGCGTTTGGCGGCCTTCTTGTCGCGCCGGCTCTGAACGAGGACATCGAGAACAAAACCGTCCTGGTCGACAGCACGCCAGAGCCAATGCTTTTTACCGGCTATGCTGATGACGACCTCGTCCAAGTGCCATTTATCGCCACGGCGAGGCGCTCGCTGACGGATGCGGTTGGCGAATTCCCGCCCGAATTTGAGGCCCCATTGCCGGATCGTCTCGTGGGTTACAGAGATGCCGCGGGCGGCCAGCATCTCCTCGACCATGCGTAGGCTCAACGGGAACCGAAAATACAGCCATATCGCGTAGCTGATGATCTCAGCGGGTAGCGATGGCCGGCGTAAATCGGGTCTCGAGGCGTCGTCATCCCGCCCGTCTACCCGACCACCCGGCTCCGGCCAAGCCTGCTCTCGGCCAACTTGACGGTGCCTAGCCAGTACGGGGTTTGCTTCCGCGCCTGCATGCATCAGTTGCTCAACATCGTGCTAGCCGACGGCAAGCGGCATCGGCTGCATGTCGTGATCGAGGCCGGTCACGTGAATGTCGGCGACACGCTTCGAATCTTCGAAGACCTGAAGCGACGCCTGAAACAGCGCCACGGCATCGATCTTTTAGGCGAAATCGTCATCGCCAAAAAGCGGGAACGAGCGCCGCTAATGGTCGCCGATTTTCTGGCGTCCACCTATTCGATGATGCGGGCATCGAGCGCGCGGGGCGGAATTCGACTATGCGGCGGAAACCCCGGAACCGCCGAAAGGACAGGCCGGCCTCACGTTCCTAGAACTACTCCCCGATGCTCTTCGCCGGCTGAAGGAGGATTTCGAGACGGATCGACAGGAAGCCGTTGCGGCCTGGCGCGCCAATCGCCGCGCTAAGTGGGCCGCGTCTTCGGCAAAGGAGCCGGTGGTTTTTGCCGACGAATCACCTTGTTGAACGCCCGGTCAAACGCCTCCGGGCTCTCGTCGACCTCGACCTCTCGGGCCATGTCGATGAACCGCTTGAACTGCTCCGGGTCGTCGGGCGGTGACTTCGGTTTGCGTGGCATTGGGATACCGTCATTATCTGTCAGGGTCGCCTTTGATCCAGCGCGGATTAGACGCTTGGCCGTACCATGTGACCCGCGATGGTCCAGCATGCCCAGAAAGCCAGAGCAAGCCAAAAATATCAATCTCGTATCTCGCCTCAAGGACGACCTCAGCGTCGGTAAGTTTGAAGGGGTGAGGCGTGCCGATAGGGCAACGCACATTCGCTGTACCACCCGGCGCGATCTCGTATCGGGTGCCAGCTCGTGTAAATGCCACATTTTCGATTCTCCGCCTGCCCATGCAGCGCAACGAACGAACATGTCCATTCGATGTTGAGAATCCGGAATATATGGCTGTTATTTATAATAGAAAACGGGTATTCAAAGGCATCTTGCGGGTCAGACGCAGGGAACGATATTGTTGCGCTCGTCTCATATATTCTATCGTAAACGAGATACGTGAAACCAGCGAGCGTTATCAGACGAAATGCCCATGTTAAGAAATCAGCTTTCCGTATTTCACGCTATGAAAGCAAAATCAAAAGATGTGCTATGCGCCATGTCCACCACATTACTACATATATTCGACGAGCTAGAAAGCAAAGTGCGCGAGAAGCCGGCGAGCCGCGGCTGCGCAGGTAGTGAAGCGTGGGCGGGCGCAATGTTCCTTTTGGGGGCGCTATTGGCCGCGCTGCTGGCGTGGCGGCGCGGCCTTTTTGGGTAGGGCGAGAGCCATGACTGCGGCTCATTTTGGGAATGGCAATTCAAGTTGCCGCGGATCGGATGTGACGGAACTGCGCCGCCGCTTCTTAGAAAGGCGGCTCGGCTTCGTTTTCCCTCTGGCGACGAGTTGTTTGATAGGTGAGCCTTTTGCCCTTTGCGCCGACGAGCGCGCGATCAGCGCGTTCCAGGTCATCAATCCCGAGCGCGATCCGGTTGTTGTGCCGGAAATCGAATTCAGCGGTATAGCGGTGCAAGTGAGTCTCACTGACGTGGAAATAGCAGCCGTAGATTCCGCGTTTCAGGATCGAGAAATAGTTTTCGACCGTATTGGTATGCCAGAACGTGGCGCGGACATATTCCTGAGCGCTATGGTTGACCGCGCCGTGACCAGCAAATTGCCGCCCTATGCTCCAATATACGGGGCTTTCATCGGTCATCAGGTAGGTAGCCTTGTGGACGTTAGCAGTGATAACCGGGCGCAGAGTCGCGGCGGTCACGTTCGGGACGTGGAAGCTGCGGACGCGCCCGTCGCGCTCGACCAGCGACAGCACCGGCGCTTTCGGCGGGATATAGCCCTTCCGATTTGCAGCCTTGCCGCCGACGTAGGTTTCGTCCGCTTCGACCACCTGATTCGCGCCGCCGAGCGGTTCGTTCTCATCGATCTTCAGCACAGCCATCGCCTCGCGGACGCGATGGCCGAGAAACCATGCGGTTTTCATACTGCCGCCGAAAGTGCGGTGAAGCTGGCGGGTCGCGATGCCTTTCTTGCTGCTGCACATCAGGTAAATCGCTTGAAGCCAGATGTGCATCGGAACATGGCTCGATTCGAAAATCGTCCGCATTCGCACCGTGAATGGTTTGCGGCAGCCGCGGCATTTCCAAAGACCGGGGCGCGTCGTCTTCCCCTTCAGCTTCGTTGCCTCGCCGACTGTGCCGCAGTGCGGGCAGACCGGGCCATCGGGCCAAAGTCGGCTTTCGACATAGGCAATAGCGGCGTCTTCGCTGCAAAGCTGGGGAGCGTTAAGGGCGGATTGCATGGCTGCTGTTCTCCTTACCCGCCATTCTACCTATGGAGCGCGGTATGTCAAGTGTAACGTTGCCCGAATATCTGATGCAGAATGCAGGCATGAGTTACGGCTATGCCCGCGTCTCAACCGACGCCCAGGACCAACGGGGCCACCCCCGAGCGGCCCCAGCTCAAGAAGCTGGCGGCGCGAAGCTGGGGCACTTGCGCCTCGACGCTCTGGCCGTCCGTCGAATACCGTCGTTTCTTGCAGGCTCGATAGCATGAGCGCCGGGTTATGGGTCCTCGCCTGCCCCGCTCGCTGATTTCCCAGCCTAAGCCGGTTTCTTCACGTAGACCTTGCACCAGCCGGCCGCTGCAATTTTTCCCGCGACGACCTTGCACGAAGAAGGCGGCTCGAATTGTAGGCAATTATCGCAGCGCTGCGCGCCGTGCGGCGTGTCCTGGTAGCCGACCACCGTCTGCGCCACCTTGGTCTGAGCCTCAGCCACGCGATTTCCGCTGATGACAGTGCCGAGCATGGCAGTGCCGCCAGCGGTGAATGCAAGGTTCCGCAGTATCGAGCGGCGCGAAGGCTCTGCCGACTGGATTTTGGGTGCGTCGTCCATGGTTTCTCCATAAATGAGGATGGTAGCGGCTGCATCGGCGAAGCGCTCGGATCCTAAGATTTGACCCAGCATGGCTAATCCCGCCTAACAGGCTGCGGAAAAACGCCCCAAATCGGGGATGAGTTTAGAGTGCATCGCAGGGATGCCCGTTTTGGTTGCGACGGCAGGTGATTGGATGTCGCTGATCGGAGGCGCTGTCGCCGACTTGCGAGTGCGGGCATGGCTACGCCGTCGCGCTCAACAGCTTGGGCAGGCGGCCGAGGTTGTAGGCGGCGGCCGTGAGGGTGAAGATCCATCCGACGCGAGGCAGGCCGCGATGACGCGTCTTGCGCAGCCCGGCGGTCGCCTTGGTCCAGCCGAAGATCTCCTCGAGGCGCTTGCAGCAGCGCATGCTGAGGGCGTAGCCGGGGTGGCGGGTGGTCCGACCGTCGATCGCCGAGCGCCGGTTGGTGGTGTTCTGGGCGACATGCGGCGTGACCTGGCACTGGCGCAGTTCCGCGACAAATTCGGCGGCATCGTAGGCTTTGTCGGCGCCAAGCGTGATGCGGTGGTTGCCCGGCCGGACGCCGGCCATGTCGAGCGCCGCCTCGCGTTCGGCCGTGCCGGTGGCCAGGCTCAGCCGGGTATCGACCACCAGACCATTGCG
The DNA here is from genome assembly GCA_963814865.1 of uncultured Alphaproteobacteria bacterium. Lineage (GTDB taxonomy): Bacteria > Pseudomonadota > Alphaproteobacteria > ATCC43930 > CGMCC-115725 > AP-15. Next base: position 211,274 of record CAWFEN010000015.1, read on the forward strand.
GTTCTCCATCAGCACGTGCCCCAGATAGGCCAGCTTGGCGGCTTGACCCGGCCCCTTGCGGTAGAGCCGCGCGTCGGCGTCGGTGGTCGAGGCATGCGTTTCGTTGCGGCGCTTCTCGCCGTGGAAATCGCGCTCGCCATTACGGCCCGCCGCCGGCGGTTCACCGCCGCCATGAACTTGGCGGCCACCTTGCCCTCCACCAGGCGCTCGCGGTTTTTGGTGAACACCGTCACGTCCCAGATTGGCGCGTCCAGCGCCAAACCGACAAACCAACGAAACATCAGATTGTAATCCAGCTGCTCCATCAGCTGCCGCTCCGAGCGTACCGAGTAGAAGGCTTGCAGCAACAGCGCCCGCAGCAACTTCTCGGGCGCGATCGACGGCCGTCCCAGCCGGGCGTACAGCGCCTCAAACTCGGGCGACAATGCCGCCAGCGCGGCATTCACAATCTCCCGGATCGCCCGCAGCGGATGGTCCTTCGCCACCCGCGCCTCGCAGCTCGCATAGCTGAACAGAGCTCCCGTGTTCAGATCCCCACCACGCATCGATGCCCCCACATCTCGCTGGCAGGGCGCATCGTACCCCAATATCCCGCCAAATTTCCGACCTTTTTCCGCACCCTGCTAAGGGTTGATCACTTGGGTGCGGAAATGGATTGTCTTCAGGACGGGCCGCTCCGGCGTTGAGACTTCGGAGCTACATTCCGAAGGAAGACGGCAGCAAGCGCCCGCTGGCGGTCGCCGCTCTCGAGGACAAGATCGTCCAGAGGGCCACGGCTGCGGTGCTGAGCGTGATCTTCGAGGAGGATTTCCTCGGGTTCTCGTATGGGTTTCGGCCGAGGCGCAGCCAGCATGATGCGCTGGACGCGCTGATCGTCGGGATCAGCAGCAGGAAGGTGAACTTTATCCTCGACGCCGACATCCGGTCGTTCTTCACGGACGTTTCCCAGCAATGGGTTGTCCGCTTCCTGGAGCATCGGATCGGCGACAAGCGCATCATCCGGCTCGTCCAGAAATGGCTGCGAGCCGGCGTCCTCGAAGATGGGGTCGTGACGATCGAGGAGAAGGGGACGGGGCAGGGCTCGGTGATTTCGCCGCTGCTCGCAAACGTCTATCTCCACTACGTTTTCGATCTCTGGGCCGAGCGCTGGCGACGGCGCGAGGCCTCGGGCGACATGATCATGATCAGGTATGCCGACGACCTCGTTGTCGGCTTCCAGCATGAACACGACGCTCGACGCTTCTGGGACGCGATGCGCGAAAGGCTGCGGGAGTTCTCGCTGTCGCTGCATCCGGACAAGACCCGCCTGATTGAGTTCGGCCGCTTTGCGGCGCAGAACTGCAAGAAGCGCGGGCTCGCCAAGCCGGGGACCTTCCAGTTCCTGGGCTTTGTGCTGATCTGCGGTAAATCCCGACGGGGCGACTTCCAGATCAGGAGGAAGTCACGCGGGGATCGCATGCGCGCGAAGCTGCAGGAGATCAAGGAAGGGTTGCGGCAGCGGTGGCACTTGCCCATCCCGGATACCGGGAAATGGCTCGGGCAAATCATCGCCGGCTATTTTGCTTACCACGCCGTGCCGACGAACAGCGCGGCGCTCGGCGCATTCCGCTACCACCTCACCGTTCTCTGGCACCGGCGTCTCTGCCGGCGCAGTCAGAAAGCGCGCCTGGTGTGGCCGCGGATGGCGAAGCTGGCCGATGACTTTCTCCCTAAGCCACGGATCCTTCATCCCTGGCCGAGTGCGCGCTTCGCCGTTAGACACCCGCGGTAGGAGCCGAGTGCCCGAATTGGGCCCGCTCGGATCTGTGCGGGGGGCGTTCAGCAACGAACGTCCCTACCGCGAACATATAGGAAAAAGTGGGGTCGGCGCTCCCAGCAATCGACGCGTCATCCGCTCAACAGCAATCGACTAACGGCCACGCTCGTCACCGGTGAGAAGTGCAGGTTAGCCGATCAAAGCGGGACCGCGATGCCGTCGAGCCGAGGGTCCGACGCGCCGCACAGGGAATGGCCGCCGCGCTCGATCTGGATGGCTTGAGCGCTACCTTCGAAGGAACGCATGAAATCGTGGCTGATCAGCCAGTCGGCCGGCACTGCTTCATCGATGACGACCTCGTGCCCGAGCGCGGCGAGGGCGTCGGCAAAGCCGGGGACCGGATGCGGCTCGACGGAGATCCGGTGCCCGTCGAGAGCGCGCACACGCGGCGCGTCGATGGCTTCCTGCAGGTTCATGCCTCGATCGATGAGATTGATGAGGATCTGCACCTGACCCTGTGGCTGCATGTTAGCACCCATGCAGCCGAAAGTTAGACGCAGGGAGCCGTCCGGATTGCGCATCATGGCGGGGATGATCGTGTGGCGGACCCGTTTGCCTGGGGCGGCGGCGTTCGGGTGGCCGTCCTCCATTTCAAAATCCGCTCCTCGATTGTGCAGGATGACACCGGTTCCGGGCACGATGATGCCGGAGCCGAAGACGTCCGAGATGCTCGTGATGAGGGAGACGGCGTTGCGGTCCTTGTCCATAACGGTGAGGTAGGTCGTGTCGCCGTAGACGCGCCCCGGGTCAGGGTTGGCGATCGCGTGATGCGGATCGATGAGGGCGCGGCGCACAGCCAGGTATTCGCTCGACAGGAGACGTTCGACCGGGACGGGACCAAAATCGGGGTCGGCGACGAAACGCGACGCATCGGCGAAGCCGAGCTTGATCGCCTCGAGGATGAGGTGCGTGGCCGCGACCGGATCCGTCTCGAAAAGCTGCTTGAGATCGAAGGCCTCCAGCATCCGCAGGGCCATCAGAACGACGAGCCCCTGACCGTTGGGTGGGAGTTCTAGGACTTCAAACCCCCGATAGGTCGTGGATACCGGCGCCACCCATTGTGCTTGCACTGCATCGAAATCCGTTGCATCCAGCGTCCCTCCGGTTGACGCAAGCACCTCGATAATCCGGTCGCGCAGTTCGCCTGCGTAGAAGGCGCTGCGCCCATCGCGGCCGACTTTGCGCCAGGTCGCCGCCAAATCGGGTTGGGCAAAAATCTGACCCGCCACCGGAGCCATCCCGCCGGGAAGATAGACATCAGGCTCGGGCGAGAAGCGCTGCAATTTCGAGGCGCCCCACTCCCAAGCCCGGCTGATCTTTGCCCCCACCGCAAATCCTTCTGTCGCGGCACGGGCGGCGGGTTCGACGAGGGCGGACAGATCCATGGAGCCGAACCGCTCGTGCAGAGCGAGGTAGCCATCGAGAGCGCCGGGCACCGTGACCGTGAAGCCGCTGGCTTTCGGCATCACCGTCAAGCCGGCCGCGCGCAACGCATCCAGCGTGAAGCCAGAACCCGAACGCCCACTGGCGTTCAGGCCGAAGAATTTCCCCTCCCAATGGACCAACATGAAGCTGTCGCCGCCCAGACCGTTCATCATGGGCTCGGTCACATTCACCATCGCAGCCATCGCCACGGCGGCGTCGGCGGCATTGCCTCCCGCCCGGAGGATTTCGTGCCCGATGGTCGCGGCGAGCGGCTGGCTCGAACACGCCATGCCGTTCTTCGCGTAGACCGGCGCCCGCTGGGCGTTGAACGGTTTCATTTTGACACCGGGTTCGTTTTTCTCACCAAAAGAAGATCGGAGGGCGTTGATGGAATCATCGCCAGTTGCTCGCTCGTGAGGCCAAGCGTTGGCCCGTTGATGCGTTGCGGGAAGGCCGGGATTGCTCCCGTGAAACCGATATCCTGCACGTCTGCGCCTGTAATGTTCGCTCGCGCTCCACCAGCGCGCTGGGATTCACATTCCGGCCTTCGAAGGTCGAGTAATTATAGAGGGCATAGCGTCGGTTGTTATCTAAACAACGCTAAGGGGAAACCTTCCGTGAACATCGGCGTCACGCCGCTTTCCACAAGTAACGCAGATTGGGAGGCGGCCTCTTGGTTCCCGGCCGGCCCAGTCACGTCCGCCGCCATGAGCCCAAGTATAGGAAATCCGCAACACGCAGAAGCCGTAACATCGGCCGAATGACAGCCGGGACAAGGCGTCGGCTCTCGTCGTGCTCGATATGGGGTGCGACAAGCGGGATGCGGCAGCCGCAGGTAATCAGTTCGCAACCGCCGGCGGCGAGCACATTCTTAACCCAGTCGGACTTCAGGCCCGTAGGTCAGCGCGACTACGTAGTCGCCATCATGACGGAACACATTCACGGGGGTCTTGTAGAGGCGGTCAGTCCTCCGACCACGATGAATTATCACACCGAATCCGGGGAGGTGACGTGCGAGTGGGCGCGTCAGGCGGTTCAGGACCTGGCGATTGAAGCGGGCCATCCGTCTGCCGAGCATCGGTTTTCATTCCTCAGGTAGAAAAATTTGAGGCGCGTTCGATGCCTGCACAGCCGAGCTCCGATAAACGGTTGAACGCCCCAAACCGACCAGTTTGGCTGCGGCGGTCGGCGATAACCCCGCCTGCACCAGTTTCAGCGCCGCGGCAATTTTGTCGGCGTCGAGGGGCCGGCGTCCTGGATGCTTGCCGCGCGCACGGGCCGCCGCGATTCCATCCTTCGTCCGCTCGGCGATCAGCCGTCGTTCGAAATGCGCGATCGCACCAAAGACATGGAAGACCAGTTCGCCAGCGGCCGAGTTGGTGTCGATCCGAACGCACGCTATTCATGCTCGATTGGCTCGAAAGTCCGGAACTGCGCCGGCGCTGCCATGCCGGCCTCAACAAGAGCGAGCAGCGTCATTCCCTCGCGCAGGTCATCTGCACCTTCAAGCAGGGCCGGATCGCCGATCGCGGCACCTAGGCGCAGCAGTTTCGCGCCTCCGGCCTCAACCTCGTCATCGCCGCGATCGTTTTCTGGAATTCCACCTACATTGCCGATGCCATCGCCCATCTGCGCGCAACAGGAAAACCGGCACCCGATGCCTCGCTCGCCCATACGTCGCCGCTCAGCTGGGAGCACATTAGCCCCTCTTATTCACCGGCGAGCTGGCGGGCGTAGCTCAAGCGCTTGATTTAGTGTAGAGAATGGGTGTCGAGGCCATCTGTTCCACGGGATCGAGGCTGCCACACCCGCCATGACCAACGATACGCTGCTGCCGTTCGCCTTTCCAGCCGTTGCCCGCAAGAAGGTGACCGCTGCCTTTGATGGCGGGCGGATCACCTCGGACGGCGGCGTCATGCTGTTGGCTGCCGCCGATCGCCGCCTCGGGATTTGCGCGAAGCTGGCGGCCGAGATCACCGACCGGCGCGATCCCGACCGCATCGTCCACCTCCTGTCGGACATCCTGCGGGCGCGCATCCTGGCGATCGCCTGCGGCTTTGAGGATGCCGACGATCTCGACCGGCTGCGTACCGACCCGGCGTTCAAGCTGGCCTGCGATCGGCTTCCCGACAGCGGCCGGGATCTGTGCTCGCAGCCCACAGTGTCGCGCTGGGAGAATGCGCCGAACCTGCGTGAGCTGATCCGGCTGATGGGCGTACTGGTTGACCTCTACTGTGCGAGCTATGCCGTGCCACCCGAAGCCGTGACGCTCGACATCGACGACACGGTGGACGTCGTTCACGGCCATCAACAGCTCTCGCTGTTCAACGCGCATTATGATGAACGCTGTTTCCTGCCGATCCACGTCTACGACACCGCAACCAGCCGCCCGGTTGCGGTCATCCTGCGCCCCGGCAAGACGCCCGCGGGCAAGGAGATCCGCGGCCATCTGCGCCGCCTCGTCCGGCGCATCCGCTGGCACTGGCCGGCGACACGCATCACCATCCGGGGTGACGGCCTGCGGCCTGGGGACAGATGACGCTTCTGGCAGAGCCGCCCGGGACCGGTAAGGTCTTGCCGCCGGGCTCGGCGCGGCGGTGGCCCATGGCCGCGAGCACAGAAGATTGAGGCGGCCCGCCGCGTCTCGATAAGCTTGAACGGCTTTCGATCGGCCTGTCAGACGATGAACGGGAGCGGCGCACGTTACGCCCTTTTGATCCGGGGCAGCTTCTGTCGGCTGCGCTGACGAACTTCCATGCCGGAATGTCGCTGGTACTCCCTTGGCAGAGCACGTTGCCGCCTTTTTCTACGCCACGGCTTCTTTCTCCTCGCTCGGTAGGCCGAACCTCTTGTGTGCGATACGCGATCTCCGCACGTCTTCTCCCGGGGTGCTGTTCGGGTCGCGCGAGCCACACGGCCTCTCTTTGGCTTGATCTGGCCGGAGGACGGCTGCGCCTCGATCGCCTGGGCCGCAATGGCGCCGGATCGACTTTCTTCCCCTGGGCTGCGCCCATTCCTCGCGAGGCAAGAAAGTCTCACCGCCGCCATCCTCCGCTCCGCTGCGGCCCGCAAGCGGGTGCGTCGGCGATCGCCTCCGGCCTCCCGATCGCCATCGAGGCCGCGGTGGTCGCGGGCTCGAGACAGCCAAGGAGAAGCGACATGGCGAACATCGGTTCCTTCAAGAAGGTCGGCAACGAACTGCAGGGCGAGATCGTCACCCTGAGCGTCCAGACGCGGGGCGTCCGCATCGTCCCCGAGGCCAACCGGGGCAGCGACAACGCGCCCAGCCACCGGGTCTTCGTCGGCCGCGCCGAGATCGGCGCCGCCTGGTCGAAGCGCTCCAACGAGGGCCGCGACTACCTCTCGCTCAAGCTCGACGACCCGAGCTTCACCGCGCCGATCTACGCCAACCTCTTCGAGGACGAGGACGGGCAGGGCTACAGCCTGATCTGGTCGCGCGGCCGCAAGGCCAACAACGAGTAGCCGAACCCGAGCGGCAAGGCCCTGCCCGGAGATCCGGGCGGGGCCTTTTGCCGTTCTGTTCCCCTGGCCGGACCCGATTGATCGAACCCAAGGCGACTATTATAGTCGTGTTGCTGGTGCGCTCGGCCCGTTTGTCGGAGGTGATCATGGATGATCACCGGCCGCCAGGTTCGGGCCGCGCGAGCCTTGCTGAATTGGACGCAAGAGATGCTCGCCGAGAAGGCCGTCGTCGCGCTCACCGCGCTCAAGCGCCTGGAGTCGGAGCGCGGCCTCCTGGTGCACGAGAGCACGCGCGACCAGGTGCGTCGCGCGCTGGAAGCTGCCGGCATCGTATTCATCGAATCCGACCGCGGGCGCGGCGTCATGTTGCTGAACGGCGCCAGCAGCAGCTCCGCCGCCGAGCGAGCCCAGGACTTAACGGGACACCCGGCTCATGCAAACTCCGCCGCTCGACCCGCCTGTCGCGGACACCGCGCCGACGGACGCCGTCTTGACGGGCTACGACGAGCAGCACGTCGTCACCTATTTGCGGCTGCTGGATGCCGAGCGCGACGGCGCGGACTGGCGGGAGGTCGCAAGGCTCGTCTTGGGTATCGATCCCGCCCGCGAGCCGGCGCGGGCGCGGCGCGCCTGGGAAACGCATCGCGCGCGCGCCCGCTGGATGGCCGAGAGCGGGTTCAAGCACCTGCTGCGCGGCGGCGCGCCCCACTGACGGTGGTTTGTCGGTTCTGCAACGGCCGTTGCACGGCCTGCCGGTAGCGCTCACGCCAGCGGCGAGCGAATCTTCCCCTGAAGCCGATGTACGGCGATTGGGGGAAGTGGTGATCATGCCCGGGGCCGATTGGCGCTCGCCAGCCGCCTACGAGCATCTCCGTTCCCTCGATGCGCCGGGTTTCGCCTGGGAGTTTCTGCGCCGCAACAGCGCGTTCCGGCGCGACCGCCGAAGGCTCGAATTGGCTGCCCCAACGGGGGGCCCTCAGCGCCGACGACCTCGAGGGGTTCGCGCGCCGCTGGGGCGTGCGATTTTCCGACGCCAAATAGTGACGCCGACCTTCGCCCGGTTCTGTGGACCGCGCTCGCCCTGCCGAGCGTCGCCGCCCTCGCACCGCTCCCTCCCGATCTTGCTGCCCCGGGACTGCAACTCGCCGCTCCTCTCGGCCGAGTGTTCGCCGAGGCTGGACGCGAGCGCCTGATCGAGCTCGGGGGCAGCTTGCATCGCATTCACTTGGTCGCCGATCCCGGGAACGAGGCCGCTTGCGTCTTGCTGCCGCTCGACCGGCTGTTCGAAGTTCGCGCCGCCGCCGCGCTGCGGCTCTGGCGCGCGCTCACCGGCCGCCCTGTGGGCCGCGATCCGGCGACATTGCCGGCGCCGCGGCGGGATCGACTGATACTTGCCCTTCGCGCCCTCGACGCGCGGCTCGACAAGGCCAGCTACCGGGAGATCGCCGCGGCTCTCTTTGGTGCCGCACGGCTACCGAAGAGAGGATGGAAGACCCACGACCTCCGCGACCGCACAGTGCGCCTCACGCGGCTCGGCTTCGCGACGATGCAAGGCGGGTACCGGCGACTGCTGCTTCACCCGTTCCGCGGTCGGGTCGAGGACCTAAAGGCTGATGATCGGCCCCCGGGCGCAGCATAGCCGTGTCCACGGAGCGAGGCCCCGGCCACCCCTCGCGAGTAGCCGCCGCCGGTGGGCCGTTACGGCACGTAACGGATAGCGCCCTCGACTATCGCCCTGGTCGCGACCGCGCAGTTCGATGACGTTGCGGTCGGGGTCCCGGATGAACACCGAGACGTGCCCGGCCTCGCCGAAGCTGACCGGGCCCTGCGTGATCGCGATATCGTTCGCCTTGAGCGCAGCCATCGTCGCCGGGATTGACGCGACGCGAAGCGCGATATGCGTGTAGCCGGGGAACTTCTCGCGCACGTCCATCAGGACGTTGGCGGCCGGGTCGCCGGCATTGGCGTTGAACACGAGGTTGAGCTCGACCCCGTGCTCGTTGCGGACGATCGCGACATCGTCGCCCTCGGCCCGGCGCACCAGCTCGAACCCGAGCACGCCGTAGAAGGCGAGGGCGCGGTCGAGATCACGCACCCGAATGCCGATGTGATCGACCCGCTCGACGGCGATCGTCTGCGCCATTTTGGTTTCCCTCCTTGTTGGAAACTGACTGCGAGCGGCTACGCCGGCGCGCGAGCGAGAATGCGTTGCAATGTCGCGGCGCCATTCAATCCTGCGGGCGGTACATGGCCTCCTTCGGCGATGCGACGGCGCTGCGCCTCTTCCCAATGGCGCCCGTCGAAAAACCGGGTGGGCTTCAGGCTCGGCCCGTCGATGCCGTCGAGACAGCGCGCGTTGACCGTGATCCGGTCCGGCTGCGACCGCGGGATGTAGAAGGCGTGCATGCCGCAATGCGAGCAGAAGCTGTGTTGCGCCACGCCGCTGCCGAAGGTGTAGACGGTGAGTACGTTATTGCCCTGCAGCAGTTCGAAATCCTCGACCGCGACCGGCAGGTGCAGGATGCCCTTCTTCGTGCAGATCGAGCAGTTGCACTGCGACAGCAAATCCAGATCTATCTGCGCCCGGAAGCGCACCCGCCCGCAATGACAGCCGCCCTCACGCTGTTCCAGCATTATCCTTGCTCCGCTAACGATATTGCCGCGGCATTCTGCCCGGCTCGCTTGATGATGCCCTGAAGCGCCTTCAGCCCGTCCGTCAAGGCGGCCGGTCCCGGTTGCAGGATCAGCGGCGACTTGATTTCGTACAGCGCGGCGTTTCGCACGGCCGGTATCTCTCCGAAAGCCCGGCCGGGTAGCGACCTTTTCCGGCCGGAATTTCTTGCCGCACCACGAGCCGATGATGATTTCGGGGCGCCGGGCGATGGCCTCCTCGACCGTGACCATCCGCTCCTTCGCCGACTTGCCGGCTGCCCGATCGGCGAAGATGTCGGCGCCGCCGGCGATCTCGATCAGCTCCGACACCCAGCCGATGCCGGAAATCATCGGCTCGTCCCATTCTTCGAAATAGACCCGCGGCCGCAGCCGCAGCTGCTTTGCCTGCTGCCGGGCTTCGGCGATACCGGCCAAGAGATCCTCGGCGAGCCGCTCTGCCCGGTCGCCAGCGCCGACGAGCGCGCCCAACAGCCGGATCATGTCGAGGATTTCGGCGATCGTGCGCTGGTTGAAGGCGTGCACGGCGATGCCCTGGCGGATCAGCGCCGCGACGATATCGGCCTGGAGATCGGAAAAGCTGAGAACGAGGTCGGGCCGCAAGTCGAGGATCTTCCCGACATTCGCGGACGTGAACGCCGAGACCCGCGGCTTATCTCGCCGCGCCTCGGGCGGGCGGACGCAATAGCCGGAAATCCCGACGATGCGGTCCTGCTCGCCCAGCAGGTAAAGCGTTTCGACGGTTTCTTCGGTCAGGCAGACGATCCGTTCGGGCGGAAACATTGCTTCGCGTAGCGAGATTCCGTTCGTGCAACCCTTCATTCTCGCAGCCCGCCGCAATCCGGTCGAGGTTTCGGGTGCGCTCGTTGAGCTCAGGCCGCCGCCGATCGAGCGCGCCGGCACGACCTGCGACCCCGAGCGCGGTTGGCTCTACGGCTTGGAAGCCGATTTCGACGACGGCCGCGCCTTCGTCGAGCGCGGCGAGGGCGAGCGATCGAAGCGCTTGACCCCGGGCCGAATCTTGGAGCTAGAGACCCACGACGGATCCGAGCGGCGACACAGGAACCGGCATGACCAGCAAGGACGAATTGAAGCGCGCGGTGTGCGAGGCAATCGACCGCCATGGCAACGAGATCATCGAATTGGGCGAGGCGATCCTCCACCATCCGGAGACCGGCTTCAACGAGGACAAGACCGCCGCGCTTGTCGCCGACAAGATGCGCGCGCTCGGGCTCGATCCGCAGACCGGCCTGGCCCTGACCGGGGTGAAGGGCCGCCTGCGCGGCAAGCGCCCTGGCCCGCGCCTCGCCGTCTCGGCGAATTGGACAGCCTGCGGACCTCCGACCATCCGCTCGCCGATCCGCACACCGGCGCGGCGCACAGCTGCGGCCACAACGCCCAGGTCGCGGGCATGCTCGGGGTCGCGATGGGCCTCGCGGCAGATCGGTGCCGCCGAGCACCTCGCCGGCGAATTGGTCTTCTTCGCCGTCCCGGCCGAGGAGTTCATCGATGTCGAGGAGCGCCTGCGCCGCAAGGAGCGCGGCGAGATCGAGTTCCTCTTGGGCAAGCCCGAGCTCGTCGCCAAGGGCCATTTCGACGACATCGACATGGCGATGATGATCCATGTCGGCTCGCACGACCAGATGACGAAGCGCTCCTACATCGCCGACAGCTCGAACGGGGCGCTGGTCAAGCAGATCCGGTTTTTCGGCCGGGCCAGCCACGCCGGCGGCGCGCCGCAGCTCGGCATCAATGCGCTCTCCGCGGCGATGCTCGCGTTGAACGCGATCCACGCGCAGCGCGAAAGCTTCTGGGAGAAGGACACGATCCGCATCCACCCGATCATCACCAAGGGCGGCGATGCGGTCAGCGTCGTTCCGGCCGAGGTGCATATGGAGACCTTTGTGCGCGGCGGCTCGCGGGAGGCGATCCTCGATGCGAACATGAAAGTCGACCGATGTCTCAAGGCCGGCGCGATGGCGATGGGCGCCGAGGTCGAGATCAACACGATCCCCGGCTACCTGCCGCAGCGCAACAACCGCGCGATGGGCGAGCTGTTCGGCGGCAATGTCGAGACGATGTTCGGCCCGGGCTCGTTCGACATCGGCGGCCACCGCACCGGCTCGACCGATATGGGCGACATCGCGCATATGAAGCCGGTCATCCACCCTTATGTCGCCTCCGCGCGCGGCAAGACGCACGGTGCGGACTTTCGCATCAACGAGCCGGAGCACGCCTATCTGACCCCGGCCAAATTGCTGGCGATGACCGCGATCGACCTGCTCTACGGCGACGCCGCACCGGCCAAGCAGATCCTCGCCGACTTCAAGCCGGTGATGGGCAAGGACGAATACCTCGCCTTTGAACGCGGCCTCTTCCGCACCGAGCGCTGGAAGGCGGAGGTGTCGAGCTAAGAGCCTTCTCTGACCCAAAACTTCCCGTCGTCAATCACCGGCCGCAACCAGGCGGATGCGCGTCCGACACTGGCCGTTGAGCCTCGGCGTCGGGAACCGCTGAGATTCGCCCCGAAGGAGACGTTGGCGGCCTTATTCGATCACCTCATCCGCGAGCGGGGAGCGATTGCGGTAAATTGAGGTCAAGAGCCTTCGCGGCCTTCAGATTGCGATGTCATCAGCCTGGAGCGTTGTCGGCACCAAGAAATTCGGACACGGCCCGCGCTACAGCTTCCGGCTGTTCCAGCAAGAGAAAGTGCCCGGCACGAGGTAGATCGACGACTCTCACCCGCTCGCCCAACTGCTCGCGCAGCGCATGCCCATTCCCCGGCGGCGCCACTTCGTCATCGAGCCCTTGGATCACGAGAAGGGGGGCAGTGCCGGCGCTCCACCAATATTCGACGGGCACGTTCCGGCTGGTCGCGAAATGCGCGATAAGGGCCGCGGGCCAGCATTCGACCTGTTCCAGTACCTTGGGATCGGATGCTGGCGAGAGCCAGCGTGCGCCCAGCGTGGTGACGCAATCGCTGCCGTTCATCTTGGCCTGCGTCGCATTGCGAAAGGACGTCCCGAGCGGCGTCGAAGGCACGATGAGGCCACCCGCCGCAAGCAGCGTCACGCTGCGAACCAGCGGTGGCTGATCGACTGCCAGACAGCGGGCGATCCGGTTGCCGAAAGCATGTCCAATCAGGTGCACCGGACCACAGCCGATCGCCTTAATGACACCGGCGACGTCACCGGCCAGATCGTGCAAGGTCGCGCCGTCGAGAGAACCGCAACTGCCTCCGACGCCGCGCATATTAATCGAGATCGTCTGGAACCCTCCGGTAACCAGCGCGTGCGCCAGATGATCAAAATAGCCGGTGCTACAACCCGCATTCGCGAGGAACACGACTGGTGCGCCCAAACCGCAAAGTGTGCAGTCCAACGTCGCGTCACCGACGTCGATGCTTCGGTGCTGCTGCAATCTCACCTCCCGCTTCTATGCCGGTGCAACCACAAAGCCGGCGCGTGGGAAATGCACGCAAACCTCGCCGATCTCACGATCACTGCGTCGGATCACGATCTCATGGACGTCCGAGGCAACCAATTCACCGACAACCGGGTCGCGTCCAGTATCGTCCGGCGTGACGGTAACGGTCTGGCCAGGTTTCCGACCGATGGGATCCTGCGGATCGACGGTCGCGCTGGCGATCGATGTGTCATCCCTTGCTATATCAAACGCTTCTTGCGCGCTCATTTGGCTTCGGCTGCCGTGACCTATAGCGGCAACCCGCTCGGCCCAACTCAGCAGCCTCGGAAAGCCGTCGAGCGGCGCCGCCGCCGATCCGAAATTCTGTCGCAAGAACCAAACCGGATGATAGGCGGCGAGATCGGCGAGGCCAGCGGCAGGGCCTTGCAAGAACGAGCGCCCGTCAGCCAGCGTCTGATCCAGCCAATCGAAATGCGCGCGCAGCTGATCGAGCAGGTTGGGCACCGCCGCGCTCATTGTGATGGGATCGATATTTCGACCGGAGAACTTGGCCCGGTCTTCCAGAAACCCCTCGGGTAACGCGTCGGGTTTCTTCGCGAACAAGATGCCGGCAGCCGGGCTGAAGGTTGTCTTCTCGGCCCACCAGGCAAGCGCATCGGCTGCGCCGCGGCCGGCGGGATAAAAGCTCGGAGTGGGGTACCGGCGCTCGAGTTCGCGCATGATCAACTGGCTGTCGCAATAGATGTCCGCGCCGATCTGCATAACCGGCGTCTTGCGATAGCCTCCGGTCAGCGCGGTCAAATGGGGCTTCGGCATCATGACAGGAATCTCGACCGACGCCCAGGCGAGGCCTTTGAGCCCAAGACCGAGCCGGACTTTCTCCGAATAGGGAGAGATGTCGTAATGGTGCAAGATGATGTCGGTCATGGGAGGGGGCCTTGAGCGTGATGATGAGGTCCCCTCGATATCAGTCGCGAACACGTGGCCAGCAAGCGAAGGATTTGGCCATCAGGTTTAGCTGAGCTAAACTCGCATCATGATCAGGCGCTTCGCACTGCTGCAGACGTTTGTCGCCGTGGCGCGCGCCGGAAAAATGAAACAAGCCGCGCAGGACCTGGCGCTCACACCGGGCGCAGTTAGTCAACGCATTCGCCAGCTTGAGGAGGTCGCTGGGCGCCGGCTGTTTGCGCGGACCTCCGCTGGTGTCGAGCTGAGCACCGCGGGTGAGGCCATGTTCGCCGCACTCGCCGAGCCGTTTCGCGCGATCGAGGCCGTCGATCACGAACTCGGCGCACCGTCATCGCGCCGCGTAACAGTGAGTACGACGCAGTCATTCGCGGCGACTTGGCTGGTTCCGAGGCTCGCGATGTTCGCACAGTGCTATCCGGATATTGAGATTGCCGTGGAGGCGGGCGCCCGCCGGGTCGATTTGAAACGGGAACCGATCGATTTGGCCATCCGGCATGGGTTGGGAAAATATCCAGGACTTGAAAGCACCTGGATCATTGCTCCCGAATTCATCGTCGTCGCGAGCCCCGACCTGCTCAAAAACCGCGCCCCCCTCAAGAGAGCGGCCGATTGCCTGGCATTTCCGCTGCTCCATGACTTCAACCGCCAGGACTGGCCGCTTTGGTTCGAAGCCCACGGCGTCGACGCGCCGCACGCCAAGAAAGGCCCGGCGTTTTCGGAAAGTCACCTGATCGTCCGAGCGGCCGTCGCGGGACAAGGACTGGCGCTCGTGCGGGATATTTATGTCGATGACGATCTTCGATCACAGCGGTTGGTAAAGGCGCTGACGGTCAACTGGCCTCTGCAATTCGCGTATTATGCGGTCGCAATAGCTGAGGCCATGCAAAAGCCCGCGGTTCGACGGTTTCGCGATTGGTTGGTCGAAGAGGCGCGAAAGGAAGTCTCACCGCCCACGTGAAACGCGACCGCTGATTGCCTCAGATTCTGCGGCTCGAAAATGCCTGCTTCCGGCGCGAGCGACAGTTCATGCACGCTCTCAGTAAGGTCCGCTCTGCCCTGATCGCCGCCGGCTGTCGATCAAGTCCTTGTACGTGATAATCCGGTGTATTACACGCACGACGGCCGACCCGAATGGCCGGTTAGCGCAAACCGCGGAATTTGCCATGGCAGCCCAGCACCCGGGGCTAGGCCGATGAAGCGCCGTCGATGGCGATCTCCGCCCCGGTGATGTAGCTGCTCTCGTCGGAGAGCAGGAATGCCACCAGCTGCGCAACCTCCTGCGGCGTTCCGTAACGGTGCATCGGCACCTGCCTGATCCGCTCCTCGCGCTGCTCTTGTGTGCGGAACGCGATCATGTCGGTGTCGATCGGGCCGGGATGAACCGAGTTCACCCGGATTTTGCGGCCGCCGAGGTCGATCGCGGCCGATTTGGTCATGCCCCGCAGCGCCCATTTGGTCGCGGCATAGGCGAAGGATCCGGGCGAGCCCTTGAGGCCGGCGACTGACGAGATATTCACGATCGACCCTCCGCCCGAGCGCTCCATCGCCGGCACGACCGCCTTCATGCCGAGGAAGCAGCCGTACTGGTTGATCTGGATGTGCCGCTGCCAGAGCGCGTCGTCGGTCTCCATCAGCGCGGCCGGCTGGTAGATCCCGGCGTTGTTGACCAGGCCGTGCAAGCCGCCGAGCTTCAGGGCGGCTTCGACGGCGCGGGCCCAATCGGCTTCCGAGGTCACATCGTGCCGGACGAAGGAGGCAGCCGGCCCGAGCTCGCCAGCCAGCGCCTGGCCCTGATTGTCCAGCACGTCGCCGATCACCACTTTCGCACCCTGCGCTACCAGCAGGCGGGCCTCCGCGGCACCCTGGCCGCGCGCCCCGCCGCTGACGAGCACCACCTTGTTGTCGAAGCGCGCCATGTCCGCTCTCCCTGATTGCCAACAGGAAGTTTGGCAGATCGGGCCTGCTGCGTCGCTTCGCCAATGTGTGATAATGCCGAACGCGCCCGTCACCGTCGGTCGGTTGAAACGGCGCTGAAGTTACTGTCGGAGGCATCGACGCCAGATGAACGCCATCAAAGACTCCATCAAGTCAGGTAGAACCGTCGTCGGGACGACCGCGGGACCGAACGTCGACGTGTCGATCCTGGCCGAAGCCGGGTACGACTTCGTGCTCTTCGACACCCAGCACTCCCCCTGGGAGATCAAGCAGCTGCAGCCGTCGATCCAGGCGATGCGCGGCAAAGAGGCGGCGCCGCTGGTGCGCGTCGCCGCGAACCAGGCCTATCAGATCTGCTACGCGCTTGACGCCGGGGCGCGCGGCATCGTCGTGCCGATGGTCAACACCCGAGCGGAGGCGGAGGCCGCCGTGCGCGCCTGCCGCTATCACCCGCTTGGCAACCGCAGCAACGCCGGGGTACGCGGCGAGTGGGGCGAGTTCAAGAATTACCGCGATTACCTCGATGCCGTGAACAACGGGCTCCTGATCGTGCCGATGATCGAGACCAACCAGGCGCTGGAGAATCTCGATGCCATCGCCTCGGTCCCGGGCGTCGACGTCCTGCTGATCGGCCCGTCCGATCTTTCGATCGAGCTGGGGGTGCCGCTCGACTACGCCGTGCGACACCTATCAGCGAGCGCTCGATAAAATCGCGGCAGCCGCCGCGAAGCGCGGCATCGCCGCCGGGATGTATTTCATCCCGCCCGGGATGGACCCGAACTTCTTCGTCGAGAAGGGGTTCAAGTTCTTCACGATGCCGTGGGGTCCCTGGGCGAAGGCCGGGATCCAGAACGGCCTGTCCGGGATCAAGCGCTGACGACGGTCGACGCGGACGGTCCGGCGAACGGCCGGATCGCCCAGCGTGCGCCGCTGCGGGGAGATCGGTATTTTTTCACCTGGCCCGGCCGCCTATCCGCATTTTGAAAGCGGCTCGGTGAACTATTCCCGAGCCGCCGGCGCCGCCGCGCGGAAGGCGGAGAAGCTGCCTGTAAAAAAGGCCCCAATCGCTGGCAACTATGGACCGCCGTCGCCCCGACGGGGTGGTGATCTCGCCAGCTGGCGACATCGCCATCCCCCTTCGCCAGGTCTTTCCGCCACCGTGATCCATGACGGCCGCCGGTATTCGGCGGCACGCGCCAGGATCACGGAGTCTTCCGATGCTCGCCACTCCCGCCGGCATGCCGCCGCGCTACCTGCGCACGCCCGAGGCCGCTCGCTTTGTCGGCCTCTCGATCCGCACCCTCGAAAAGCACCGCACCTACGGCACCGGGCCGCGCTATTCGAAGCTCGGCGGCCGGGTCGTCTACCGCCTCGATGACCTGCAGGCCTGGGTCGAGCTCGGTGCCAAGGCATCGACCTCCGACCCCGGGGTCGGCACCGTCCTGCCGGCCAAGCGCCACCCGCAGCTGATCCCCGCCGTCGGCGAACGCCGCCGCTGAAATCGTGCCGTCGTGCCGGGGCGCCGCGGCATGCGGTCCGAGCGCGAACAGCTCGACCTGTTCCGCGCGCTGCCCGGCGATCTCGCGCCGCGCGATGCGCAGGACCTGATGGCCTACCCGTTCTTCAGCCTCGCGAAGACCCACCGCACCACGCCGATCGATTTCCGGATGAACGACATCACGATCCGGGTCGAGGCGGTGCCGGAGCACGGCATGGCGACGATCTGGGACGCCGACGTGCTGATCTGGGCCGCGAGCCAGATCGTCGAAGCCCGCGACGCCGGGCTGCGGACGTCGCGCCTGATGGCGGCAACGCCGTACGAGATCCTGACCTTCATCGGCCGCGGCACCAGCGCGCGCGACTACCACCGCCTGAAGGCGGCGCTCGACCGGTTGCAGTCGACGACTGTCGCGACATCGCTGCGCCAGGCGAGCGAGCGGCGGCTGCACCGCTTCTCCTGGATCAACGAATGGACCGAGCGCGCCGACGCGCACGGCCATCCCGACGGCATCGATTTGATCGTACCGGACTGGTTCTACCGCGCCGTCCTCGACGACGCGCTCGTGCTGACGATCGACCGCGCGTATTTCGGCCTGACGGGCGGTCTCGAGCGCTGGCTCTATCGCATCGTCCGCAAGCATGCCGGCCACCAGCGCGGCGGCTGGCGGTTCGAATTCCGTCACCTGCATGCCAAATCGGCGAGCCTCTCGCCATTCAAGCGCTTCGCGTTCGAACTGCGCGACATCGCTCGCCGGCAGGCGCTGCCGGGCTATCGCCTCGCCGTTCGCGGCGAGCCGAACGGGCGCGAGATCCTCGTATTCGGCGGTACGTTATCTACAGCGGCCTGTGGACGAGGTGTTCATGCGGTCGTGCCATCAGGAACCGCGGGGCACGTGCTATCGGGAACCGGACCCTCGTGCCATCAGGAACCGAAAAGGCCGTTTTCATCAACCGGATCAGCAACTTCCGAGCCGCCTAACTTAGAATCTAACCAATTAGATTCTAACTCTTCTGATGTTGGTGACCGGCGCCGGCGGTGGATAACCGGTGAGCGCGGCCGATGATCACGCCGCTCCTCAACCGGACCGATGACAGCGTTGGCTGTGCGACCCTCGCTGTCAGTCTCGTCACCGGACCTCACCGGGAAGGAAAGCGAGCGACCTCGCCGCTCGACGGGTCGCAGTACGTAAGCAACGGCGATATCCCGAACTACGGAACCGCGGGCCTTTCTGGGTGTCGCTTCGCTGCCGATCCCGCGCATCCGATCCGCCACCAATTCCGCACGAGCGGGGAGGCCGTCGGATGATCGCGCCGCCGTCCGACAGCCTCACGCATGTCGAGCTGATCTGGATCGAGAAGCAGATCGAGCACTGGGTCCGCTTTGGTCACGATGTCGCCGAGCAGATCCTCGACCGCCGCCGGCGCATCCTCAGCTTCGCGCCCAACAGCGTCTTCGCCTACGTCCGCTGGGCCGCCAACGATTACGGCACCATCATCTCGCGCATCGACATCCTGCGCGCCGTCGCGCCAGGCGAGCCCTATTCGACCGTCGCCTATATTCGCCCCGGCGGCGAGATCCTGTTGCGCATTTCCAGCTGGCCGAAAGTCGAGCGGGTGCTGCAGGCAATCGATGCCGTCGAGGCGGCCGGAGTCGATCCGGCTGAGGCCTGTCCCGATCACTGGCGACATGTCCACAACCGGCTTGCCGCCGGCGAGATGCCACGCGCATACACGGCTGAGCGCCACGCCGCATGGCTCAAGCGGCGGGCCGTCGAACGATGACACCGCGGCAGATCGTGCTGGCGCTCATCGCCGTTTCGGTCGCTGCCGTGGCGCTCACCGCCTCGGCCAAATTCCCGACGAAACTGATCTGGAACGCGAGCGCCAGCGTTCCGATCGGCCTCTACGCCGTGCACCCTGCGGGCGCCCTTCACGTGGGTGAACTGGTTGTCGTCACGCCGCCCGAACCGCTCGCGAGCTTTCTCGCCGATCGCCGCTACCTGCCGCTAGGCGTGCCACTGCTGAAGCACATCCTCGCGCTTCCGCGGCAGACCGTCTGCCGGATCGGCGACACCATCAGCATCGATGGCGTGGCTGTCGGACGCGCGCTCCTACGCGACCGGCGCCGCCGCTCGTTGCCCGCCTGGCAAGGCTGCCGAGCGATCCGTGACGGCGAGGTCTTCCTGATGAACCGCCGGCCCGCCACTCCCTTGATGGCCGTTATTTCGGCCCGCTTCCTGCCGCCGCCATCACCGGCCGGGCGGATCCCCTCTGGATCAACAACAGGAACTGACGATGCAGCCGATCTGCGAGCAGCGCACGGCGGGACCGGTATCCCTGCGCCCAAACTCATTCTCCTTCCCGGTCATCTCTTGTTTGCTGGCGTGTCGCGCGAAAACAATTCGCTGGCATCGCTTCGCTGGCCGCCTCTGCCTCGGGATCGCGCTGCTGTCGGCGCTCGGCGCACATGCTGCTGACGCTGGCACCGCCTCGGCAAGTGCGCGCGGCGCATTCGAAAGCGGCGATCCGTTCGCCGCGTGGATCGCTGAGGCAGCGCGCCGGTTCGACATTCCGGCGTCCTGGGTTCGCGATGTGATGCGCGTCGAAAGCCGCGGTGACGCACGCGCCGTGTCGCCCAAAGGCGCCATGGGGCTGATGCAGCTGATGCCCCAGACCTGGGCCGACCTGCGCCTTCGCTACGGTCTGGGCGGCGACCCGTTCGATCCTCGCGACAACATCTTGGCCGGCGCTGCCTATCTGCGGGAGCTGCACGATCGCTTCGGAGATGCGGGCTTTCTCGCCGCCTATAACGCCGGCCCGGCGCGCTATCAGGCGTTCCTCGCGACCGGCCGACCGCTGCCCGACGAGACGCGCGCTTACCTCGGCGCGCTTGCTCCGCTGACCACCGGCGGCGCCGCCGAGACACGTCGGGCGGTTACGTCGGAGGTGCCATCGTGGGCCGGCGCGCCGCTCATCGTGCCGCTCGCGGCCCATTCTTCGATCGCACATGGCCCGTCGTCTGCTGTGCAGCACGAGCGCCGATCGGCTGTCGCTCGGGTGGCGGATTTGACCGGCTTCGTGGCGCAGTCGGCCGGCCTGTTTGTCGCCGTCTCGCATCGAATTTCGACGCCATGAGCACGGATGCACCGGATCGCGGGTTGGCGGGCAGTGTCGCGCTGTCGGCGGTGATGGGGCGGGTGGGGTGGAACGCGACCCACGGACGGCAAGATAAAGGCCGTGCCGGCTCTGGCGGTCGTGTGCCGCGGCTGTGCCTGGTTTCAAGGGCTGGCACTTCCCCAACCGTGCCGGCGCTTCAGCTTGAAACGCGAACCATTTCAACGGCCCAAGAGCCAGCACCCCGTCTTTCACTGGAGCCAAAGGTATGATCACCCGCGACGACGATCTGCGCGTCCGGGCCGGTCGCATCGGCCACGGCAACCGCGGTGCCAGGCGCCCGAAGACCTTTGTCGGCGAGGTGATGCGCGCCGCGAAGAAGGCCGGGCATACGGGCAGAGGCTTCGGTCGCGCCGCGAGCGGGCGGTCGACGTTCGGGCGTGGCCGGCGGGCGGCGCTGCTCCTCTCGATGCACTCGCCGGGACGGCGCGTCGTCGTCATGGCGCGCGTCGTCCGCCAGCACGGTAAGCGGTTCCGGTCGGCGCCGCTCGGCAAACACATCACCTACCTGAAGCGCGAGGGCGTCACCCGCGATGGGGCAAACGCGAGGGTGTTCGACGCGCGCTCCGATGACGCCGACACCAAGGCCTTCGGCGAGCGCTGCGAAAATGACCGTCATCACTTCAGGTTCACGATCTCTCCCGAGGACGCCGCCCGGATGCAGGATCTGCGGGCCTTCACGCGCGAGCTGATGGCCGACGCCGAGCACGACCTCGGGACGGAGCTCGACTGGGTCGCGGTCGATCACTGGAATACCGACAACCCGCATGTCCACATCCTGATCCGCGGCCGTGGCGATGACGGCGAGAACCTCGTCATCAGCCGCGATTATATCAGCCGCGGCTTTCGGGCCCGCGCCGCCGAGCGCGTCACCTTGGAGCTGGGGCCACGCAGCGAGATCGAGGTCCGCTCCGCCCTAGAACGCGAAGTGGAGGCCGAGCGCTGGACCAGCCTCGACCGGGCGCTGCAGGACGTGGCCGACGAGGGAGGAGGTGCTGCGGATCTGCGACCCGGTGCAGGCGGTGAGGACCCGGAACTGCGCCGGCTGATGCTCGGCCGCGCGGCGAAGCTGGAGCGCCTCGGCCTGGCCGACAAGTTAGGCTCCGGCTTGTGGACGCTGAAGCCAGGCATCGAACAGACGCTGCGCGATCTCGGCATCCGCGGCGACATCATCAAGACGATGCACCGGGCGATGACCGGCGCCGGTCGCGAGCCCGATTTCTCGGAGTTCGCATTGCACGGCGAGAGACCCACCGTTCCCGTCCTCGGCCGGCTTGTTGCGCGAGGCCTTCTCGACGAGCTGGAGGGTTCGGCTTACGCGATCGTCGAAGGTGTCGACGGCCGCACACATCATCTTCGGTTCTCCGATCTCGAGATGACGGGCGATGCCGAGCCGGGTGCTGTCGTTGAAGCGCGCTCCTACCAGGATGCGAAAGGCCGGCCGCGCCTCGCGCTCGCGACCCGATCGGATCTCTCGATCGAGGCCCAGGTCACCGCGACGGGCGCCACCTGGCTCGACCGGCAGCTCCTCGCGCGCGAGCCGGCCATAACCGGGGGCAGGTTCGGCGCCGAGGTGCGCGACGCGATGGAGCGCCGGGTCGAGCGCCTCATCGAAGAAGGGCTCGCGCGCCGGCAGGGACAGCGGATCGTGTTCGCGCGCGACCTCCTCGAAACGCTGCGGCGTCGCGAGCTGGACGAAGCGGTTTCACGGCTTTCGGAGGAAACAGGCCTACCTCATCAGCCTTCCGGCGAGGGGGAATACGTCTCCGGCGCCTACAGGCAACGCGTCACTCTGGCCTCTGGCCGGTTTGCGATGATCGACGATGGGCACGGCTTCCAGCTCGTGCCCTGGCGGCCGGCGCTCGAACAGCAGCTCGGCCGGCACGTCGCCGGCGTCATGATGCCGGGCGGGCGGGTGGATTGGGACTTCGGCAGGAGTCGAGATCTCGGTTTATAGTCGCAGGTCTATCCCGAGGCGCGGTGCACCGCGCGCAGATTGCCGATGGCGAAATCGAAGCTCCTGACCGTGGAAGCCCTGGCGCAACTCGGGCCCGAGCGGCTGGCGGCCCTCCTGCTCGACGCGGCGGAGCATGACGCCGCCTTGGCCCGCACCCTGCGGATCGCCATTGCGAGCGGCAACGGCGCCGCCTCGGTGGCGGCAGAGATCGATGCCGAAATCAAGCGCCTGAAGCGCGGCAGGAGCTTCCTGGATCGGGATCGCGTCGCCGTCGTTGCACGCGACCTGTCCAGGCTGTGCGGCGCGATCGAGGGTCCGCTCGCCAAAGCCGATCCCGAGATGGCGCTTGAACGTCTGTTCGACGTCATCGATCTCGCTCCGAATCTGCTCGACCGCAGCGACGACAGCGACGGGCACATCGGCGAGACGATCCGCGCAGCGTGCACAGCCGCGGCCGAAATCGCCAAACGGGCGGATTTCGGTCTTCCCGGCCAAGCGCTCGGCCTTTCGCGCCTGGCAGACCTATTTCTGCGACGAATACGGCGTCGCCGACGGGATCATCGCGGACTTCGCGCGGGCCTTGGATAAGCCGGTGCGTGCGGCACTCCGGTCCTGGACAGAGGCCGGGATCGCGCACCTGCCGGCGCCGACCGATCCCGACTCCGGTGCCGAACGCCTGCGCGAATGGAGGTTGATCCGCGCCCTCGCCGACATCGCGGACGCGGAGGGCGATGTCGATGCCTTCTGCGCGGCACAGCAGCGCCTCGGCCCGCGGGTGCGCGACGACGCCGGCATGGCGCGCCGGCTGCTCGATGCCGGACGCGCCGCTGAAGCGTACGCGATCATCGAAATCGCCGAGCCGAACCCGGCGAAGAACGAAACCGCGCTGGCCGATCTGAAGATTGCCGCATTGACCGAACTCGGCCGGCACGACGAGGCGCAGGCGCTGCGCTGGGCGGAGTTCACCCGAGGCTTGCGCGAGGAGCCGCTGCGCGAACTGCTGCGGCGGCTGCCGGATTTTGCCGATGTGGAAAAGGAGCGGGAAGCCCTGTCTTTCGCGGCGGCATATCGCGATCCGCACCGCGCGCTCGAATTTCTCGCGGCCTGGCCCGATCCGCGCCGCGCCGCTTCCGTCGTCGGGGACCGCCTGGCGGAGATCGACGGGGACGCGTACTGGGTCCTCGGGCCTGCCGCAGAACGGCTCGAAGCCAAGGAACCGCTTGCCGCGATCCTGCTCTACCGCAAGATGATCGAATTCGCCCTCGATCGCGCCCGCTCGAGCCGATACGGACATGCGGCTCGGCATCTGCGCAGCTGCGCCTGGCTCGCGCAGCAGGTCGGTGATTGGCACGGCCATCTTCCGCACGCCGATTACGTCCCGGCCCTACGGCGCCGGCATGGGCGCAAGATCGGGTTCTGGAGCCGCTTCGACAGCGGCGAGACCGAGTGATCGGCCTCCGGCGGTCACGGCGGAAAAGCGCGACCCGGTATTTGTGCGACACCGCCCGCCGCAACGCGATCGATCGCCGACCGGCGTTGAATTCCGAAGCCCATGCGCCTCTCTTGAGCGACGGCTTGCTCGCTTTGGACTGCACATGTCCGGGACCAAGATCCTCTGGGGCCAAGTGCTGCTCGTCAGCAGCGTCGTGCTCGCCTTCCTGTGGGCGGCGACGGAATGGACGGCATGGCGGCTCGGCTTCCAGCCGCAGCTCGGCCCGGCCTGGTTCGGCATTTTCGGCTGGCCTTTCTACGAGCCGGCGGGGTTCTTCTGGTGGTGGTTCGCCTATGACGCCTATGCCCACGACATTTTCGTCGAGGGCGGCTTTATCGCGGCATCGGGAGGAGCTTCAGCGTTTGTCGTCGCAGTGACGATGTCCGTCTGGCGGGCGCGCGAGGCGAAGCGGATCACGACATACGGGTCGGCGCGCTGGGCCGAAAAGAGGGAGATCCGGCGGGCGAAGCTGCTCAAGCCGAACGGCGTCATTCTCGGGCGCTGGCAGGATCGCTATCTTCGCCATGATGGTCCCGAGCACGTGCTGTGCTTCGCGCCGACCCGCAGCGGCAAGGGCGTCGGCCTCGTCGTCCCGACGCTGCTGACCTGGCCCGGGTCGGTAATCGTCCACGACATCAAGGGCGAGAACTGGGCGCTGACATCCGGCTGGCGTGCCCGCTTCGGGCGCGTGCTCCTGTTCGACCCGACGAATCCGGAGAGTGCGGCCTACAACCCACTCCTCGAGGTTCGCCGCGGCGAGTGGGAGGTACGCGATGTCCAGAACATCGCCGATGTCCTCGTCGACCCCGAGGGCGCGCTGGAGCGCCGGAACCACTGGGAAAAAACGAGCCACTCGCTGCTGGTCGGCGCCATCCTTCACGTGCTTTACGCCGAACCCGACAAGACTCTGGCCGGTGTCGCCAATTTCCTCTCCGACCCCCGGCGCCCGATAGACACGACCTTGGAAGGGATGATGAAGACGCCGCATCTCGGGGAGCGCGGCGTCCATCCCGTCGTCGCGAGTGCCGCGCGCGAGCTGCTGAACAAGAGCGCCAACGAACGCTCGGGTGTGCTCTCGACCGCGATGTCGTTTCTCGGCCTCTACCGTGATCCTGTGGTGGCCGGCGTGACGCGGCAATGCGACTGGCACATCCGCGACCTCGTCGAAGGCGATAACCCCGCGACCCTCTACCTCGTCGTGCCGCCTTCGGACATCAGCCGCACCAAGCCGCTTATTCGCCTTCTCCTCAATCAGATCGGACGGCGCTTGACCGAGAAGCTCGACACGAATCCCCAGCGCCACCGCCTGTTGCTGATGCTCGACGAGTTCCCCGCACTTGGGCGCCTCGACTTCTTTGAGAGCACGCTCGCGTTCATGGCCGGCTACGGCATCAAGAGCCTCCTTATCGCGCAGTCACTCAATCAGATCGAGAAGGCCTACGGCGCCAATCACTCGATCCTCGACAACTGCCATGTCCGGGTCAGCTTCGCGACAAACGACGAGCGCACCGCCAAGCGGGTCTCGGACGCGCTCGGCACGGCGACCGAGTTGCGCGCGATGCGCAACTACGCGGGCCATCGGCTGAGCCCGTGGCTCGGCCATCTAATGGTGTCCCGGCAGGAGACCTCGCGGGCACTGCTGACACCCGGCGAGGTCATGCAGCTTCCGCCGGACGAGGAGTTGGTCATGATCTCAAGCTGCCCGCCGATCCGAGGCAAGAAGGCCCGGTACTATGAAGACCCGCAGCTGCAGGTGCGCATCTTGCCGCCGCCTACGGCGACCGCCGTTGCCACTTCAGACCGCCGCAACCATGGGATCTCAGAAGTCACCGATGACTGGGCGGCTGCGGCTGTGGCTCGATCCGCGAACGGTAAAGCCGCCGACACGGCCAATTCCGGCATCCGCCGCGAGCCCGAACTGTCCCGGCACGAGGACATCGCGCCGCCGCCACGCCCGGCGGTTCGAAGAGTTCGAGCCGTTCGAAGATACCGATGACGACGCCCAGCGGGTTCGCGCGATGCAGCGCCAGATGCGGGGGATCGCGCGCCAGGCGGCGCTCGACCCGGCCGACAACCTGGGTCTTTGAGCCTCATGCGCCTCAAGCGCACCTTCCGTTTGCCGCCCGAGTTGGCGAACCGGCTTGCCGATTACGCCTCGCGCAAGCGCGTCCCGCAGGGGCTCGTCGTCGAGACGGCCCTCGCGTCCTATCTTTCGCCCGATGCGGCCGAGCGCCTCGAGGCGGCGATCGCGCGCCGCCTCGATCGCATGGTGCGGCAGATCGAGCGCCTCGATCGTCATGTCACGATCTCGAATGAGGCGATCGCGATCTTCGTGCGCTTCTGGGTGACGAATACCTCGCCCTTGCCAGAAGCAGCGCAACCGGCCGCGCAAGCCAAAGCCCGCGAGCGCTATGAAGGATTCCTCGATGCGCTCGTGCGGCGGCTCGCCAGAGGTCGAACGCTCGCCGATGAAGTCTCGGCCGAGATCGCCGGCGGTCAAGATCGCCCCTGCTGACGCCCCCCGAACGCTCTCCTTTCGAGAGTTGTCGGCGTATAGCGGTAATCGCGAAACTTATTCGGCTCGGGAAAGGGCATGTCCAGGGATAAGCGTTCGCTCGATTTGCCGCGATCGGCCTCGACCACCCGCACATCTGGATGCAGGTCGAGTTCAAGCGCGATGCGGGGGCCGAACTTGTCGCTTTTCATGCCGACGACGACAAATTGGCGAAGCCCTTCTCCGAACGGGTACCCGCAGACAAAGCGCTTCGATGATC
Organism: uncultured Alphaproteobacteria bacterium; assembly: GCA_963814865.1. Classification (GTDB taxonomy): domain Bacteria; phylum Pseudomonadota; class Alphaproteobacteria; order ATCC43930; family CGMCC-115725; genus AP-15. Next base: position 237,895 of record CAWFEN010000015.1, read on the forward strand.
CGCGCCGTATCCTCGAGGACGACGGCATTGCGCTCGTCATCTCGGCCGCGATCCCATGCGAGCAGGCCGCGCTCGGCATTTCGGTCATGCGCCATGGTAAGGACTTCATGGTCGACAAGCCCGGGATGACCTCGCTCGCACAGCTCGCGGCGGTGAGGGCTGCCGATGTCGAAGGCGAGGTGATCAGCGCTTGGACGCGCGGCATTTCTGCAGCGCGCTGATAACCGCGCGGCGTCCGGAAGGAAAGGCTCCGCGGTGGCGCTGGAGCTCGCCACTCATCGCGGCATGGCTCGTCCGGCCTGGGCTGGAAATTATAGTTGACCGCCATAACCGCATTGCCGGACCCTCGGCCATGATGATGCGGCTAAGCCCGGCTCGGCGCATGGGCGCTGCCCGGTCGCGACGAGGGTCGCGCGCGAGAAAAGGTGCCCGGTGCCGCATTTTGTCATGGAGATCTGAACCGTGCAGAATACCGACGAGATCTGGCGCCTGGTCGACGCCAAAAAGGGACCGTTCGAGCAGCTCAGCGACCAAGTCTGGGATACGCCGGAACTGTGCTACACGGAGTTCCGATCTTGCACCGAACACACGGCGCTATTGGAACGGCAAGGTTTCCGGGTGACGAAGAACGTCGCCGGCATCCCCACTGGCGGTGGTCGGTGAAGCCGGCGAAGGCGGGCCGGTGATCGCCATCCTCGGCGAATATGACGCATTGCCAGGCTTGGGTCAGGAATCCGGCGTCGCCGAACCGAAGCCGCTGCCGGGCGACGGTCACGGCCATGGCTGCGGCCACAACCTGCTCGGCGCGGCGTCCATGCTGGCGGCGACTGCCGTCAAGGACTACCTCGCCGCGCGCGGGATCGGAGGCCGCGTGCGCTACTACGGCTGCCCGGCCGAAGAAGGTGGTGCGGCCAAAGGCTTTATGGCGCGCGCCGGCGTCTTCAGCGATGTGGACGTGGCCATCTCCTGGCATCCGGCCGCATTCTCCGGCGTCAACGAAGCGATCTCGCTCGCCAACACCCGCATCGACTTCACCTTCCACGGTCGCGCCGCGCATGCCGCCGCCGCGCCGCATCTCGGCCGCAGCGCGCTCGATGCCGTCGAGCTGATGAATGTCGGTGTGAACTACATGCGTGAGCATATGCCGTCGGATGCTCGCGTGCATTATGCGCTGCTGGATGCCGGCGGGATTGCCCCCAACGTGGTGCAGGCGCGCGCCAAGGTGCGCTACCTGATCCGTGCGAGCGATCTGCCGGAACTGACGCGGCTGGTCGAACGGGTGCGCAAGATCGCCCAAGGCGCGGCGCTTATGACCGAGACCCGAATGGAGTTGCAGGTGGTGAGCGCCGTCTCCAACCTCCTGGCCAACACGCCGCTGGAAAAGGCGATGTACGACCATCTGGTACGTCTCGGCCCACCACCGTTCGACGAGGCCGACCGGGCCGAAGCAGCCAAGTTCCAGGCGACGCTCACCGATGAGGATATCGCGTCGGCGTTTCGCCGGGTCGGCTTGCCGATGCGGCAGGGTGTGCCGCTGTGCGACCAGATCGTGCCGCTGGATGCCAAGAGCGCGCCGATGGTCGGCTCCACTGACGTCGGGGACGTCAGCTGGGTGGTGCCGACGGTGCAGGCGCGCGGTGCGACCTATGCCATCGGCACGCCGGGCCATTCCTGGCAGCTCACCGCGCAAGGCAAGCTGCCGGCGGCGCATAAAGGCTTGGCGCACGTTGCCAAGGTGATGGCGGGTACGGCGATCGAGGTGATTCAGGACGAGGTGTTGCTGGCAAGGGCAAAGGCTGACCACCAGGCGCGTATCAGCCGGAACCCCTATGTCTGCCCGCTGCCGGACGACCTGGAGCCTCCGGTCAAGATGTCGGCGTAACCCCCGTCGGCGCGGATTTTTTCACGCCGACCGCGGCCGGAATACGGCTTCGGCCGAGTCAGAAGTTCACGGCATAATTTTCGCCTGTCATTGCGAGGACCCGCAGGCTTGACCCGCGGGGTCGAAGCAATCTCGATCCGCCGGTGCGAATCTGGCCCGAGATTGCTTCGCTTCGCTCGCAATGACGGCATCGAGTTATTTCGAGAACTTCTGGCTCGGGACGCCCGCTCTAGCCCCTCAAATCTAGCGCATCCTGGATTTTAGGGATTCACCCGTACGTACACCCCGGCGGAGCCCGGCGCATGCGTCATGGCCTGCCGCATGCGCGGCGAATTGGGCGAGGAATGTTGCTGTTGCTCCTTCCACTCCGGGCTTTCGGGCACGGCCGTACTGGCAAATTCGTAGACCGTGCTGTAGCCGCTGGTACCCTCGAGGACCCGGTAACGACGAGCGTAGATCACTCCCGGCACCTTGCGGTACCCTGGCACATATTCCCCGCTGTACCAGGCGTTCCACTCCGCATCGACCTCGGCGGGGACGGACATGCGGCCAATCTGCAACACCGGCGCCATGCCACGCTCCGGCATTTCCAGGCCGTCCGGGTAAATCTGTTCCCCGACAATGCGTGTCAAATTCTTCCCAATCACGGACGGCGAGACTTTCTGTCCCCACGGCGTCCGCGGCCGCTTGGTAAACGCCGGCGTCTGCATCACCGCCACGCTTTCCAGTTCATAGCATGCCAGGTACTGCGGGCCACCCTTGACCGCCTCGTAGCGGGCCGCTGATAGAATGCCGGGCACCGACAGCAATTCCGGTAGGTGTTCCTTGTTATACCACTCGTTGAATTCCTGCACGTGCTGGGCGTCGATATCAACGTACACCATGAAAATCCCGCGACCTTTTTGTGCCATATGTCCGTCTCCTCCGTGAACCGTAGCCGCCATCGTTTTGCCTCGTCTCGGTGGCACCCAGTCCTCACGCCTGGAGTCCAGGAGAGAACACGAGACACCAACTGGGGAGCCATCTTAGCCGACATTCCCCAGATTCCCGGGCTGTTGCGCGCGATCATCCCCCTCATCGAGGCACACTGCAATGAAGTTCGGACGCAACACCGCCGCTGTCGTGCCAGAGCGGGCGAGAGGGCCGGATTGGGGGCATGGGCTGCCGGCCAATCACCCGCCGGGAGGGTCCGCGGGATCAGATAGGCGACGGTCGCCGGGGTCCTCTGCGGCGACGGCTGCGCGCCGATCGCGGACCCTCGGCCTACCATACCGACGCAGGCAAACCGCTGTCTTTCAGCGCGGCGGGGCCAGTCAACCGCCGATGGTGGCGCCTGCCGGGTATGCAAACGCGCGATTTGCGGTTGCTCAAACCGCTCAAGACAGCAACCGTGGCGGCGACACCGCTGGCAATCTGGTGAATGTCGGATAAGACCGCGTTCAGGGAAGGCCCCATTCGATGGAATTAGGCATCTATCACGAGTTTCCGGTGCTGCCGAGCCGCAGCCAGGCCGAATGCTTCGCGGCCGGGTTCGACATCGTCAAGGCCAGCGAGGAATACGGCCTCGACGTGATGTGGCTCGCGGAACTGCATTTCGACAAGCGGCGCGCCCTCGCCGCCAGCCCGCTGGTCCTTGGTACCGCGATCGCGGCCCGCACCGAAAGGATCAGGATCGGGACCAGCGTGCAGGTGCTGCCGCTGGCCAATCCGCTTCGCATCGCCGAGGAAGCCGCGATCTTGGACCACGTCTCCCAGGGCCGACTGATCTTCGGCGTCGGCCGCAGCGGCGTCGTGAAGACCTATGAGGCGCTGAACATCGCCTATGCCGAAAGCAAGGACCGCGAGATCGAGTGTCTGGAAATCATTCAGCGCGCGTGGCGGGAAGAAAATTTCTCCTACAAGGGCAAGTTTTACGACATCCAAGATGTGACGGTGGTGCCGCAGCCGGTGCAACAACCGGCACCCGAAATCCGCATCGCGGCGGTCAGCGTCGAAACCTTCCCCGCGGCCGGCAAGGCCGGCCAAGGCCTGTTCCTGTCGGTGCGGCACGAGGATGTGCGGATGTTCAAGCAGCACATCGACGTCTATCGCAAAGCCTGGACCGACGCCGGACATTCCGGGGAGGCACCCGTCTATCTGCGTTGTCCCGGCTTTGTCGCCAAAACCGATGCGGCGGCCCAGGAAGCCTACGGGCCAACCCTGATGCGGCATTTCCAAAATCAAAGCCGGCTGCTCGCCGATTCCTCTCGTCGGCAAAACAGCCCGCCGGACCACCCGCGCTGGAAAACCGCGCAGCGCCTCACGGAAATCACGCTTGAGGAAACCTTGCGCGGTTCGGTGTTCATCGGCTCACCGGAGACGGTGGTGGGCAAGTTGAAAGACCTACAACGCGATATCGGGCTGTCGGGCGTGCAGTTGGAAACGAATTGCGCCGGCCTGGCCGATCACTCGGCGGAACGAGAGGCGATCCGGCTACTGGCGCGGGAGGTCAAGTCGGCGTTCCGTTGAACCCGGCTTCGAGCCTCCGCGGCGACGGCTCGGGGCCGATAACGGACGCGAAATAGCGGCACGGGGCGATCGGTGTCTGACGCATCCACGCCGCCTCTATGGGCTGGTGACGATCGATGCCAATAGCCGGGAGCGAAGCACGCGCGAGCTGCGGGACCGAGCGTTCCGGCGATGGTCATAGGTCCTTTTCCGCGAGTTTGCGGAATTCGTCGGGAACAAGACGGGAGCCCAACGCGACCGAGCCGTACCCGACAGCCTCCCAGCCGAAGCGATCGCGGATCGTGTCGACAGCGCGGTCGACGACCCAGCGGGCCATGCCCTGCTTGCTGCCGGGACGGCGCTTCTCGTCTGCAAGTCCGAGCGGCAGTTCCAGCTGAATTTCCGATTGTTTGCCCAGGTTCGAAACCGAGATCGCCAATAGCGAGATGGTCGGCTCGTCCGGGTGATCTGCCAGGGCGCCGCGCACCAGGTCCAGGGCGATGTCGGCCAGGATTGCCGTCGCCGAGATCGGCGCGGGCAAGGTGATCGAGCGCGTGACCGACCGGAAATCGGCAAACCGCACCCGCACCGACACGGTGCGGCCGAGCCAGGATTTGGCCCGCAGGCGGGTCCCGACCCGGTCCGCGAGATACTGCAATGTGGGTCGAAACACGCGCTCTTCAGCCGGTTTCCTGCCGAGCGCCGATTGTGCTCCGGCCGATCGGGCTCGGCGATACGTCTCGATCTCGCGTGGATCGCGGTTGAGCGCCAGCGCCGTCAGCTTGTCTCCGATCGCGTGGCCGAGCAATCGCTCCAGCGCGCCTCGCGAGGTCTTTGCCAGCTCGCCGATGGTGCTTATCCCGATCCCGGCCAACCGTGCCTTGGTGACCGGGCCCACTCCCCACATCAACTCGACAGGCAGCGGGTGAAGAAAGTCGAGCTCGGTTTCCGGATCGACGACCACCAGCCCGTCGGGCTTGGCGACTTGCGAGGCGATCTTCGCGAGGTGCTTGGTGCGCGCCACTCCGACCGAGATCGGGAGGCCCAGCTCGGCCCGCACGCGGCCTCTGATCGCTCGCGCGATCTCGGGCGGCGGACCGAAGAGATGGATGCAGCCGGCGACGTCGGCAAAGGCCTCATCGATCGAAACCCGCTCGACCAGGGGAGTGAAATCGCCCAGCACTTTGATGGCGGCGTCGCCCAGCCGTTGGTATTCCTTGAAATGGCCGGGGACAAAAGTGAGTTGCGGACATAGCTCCCGCGCCCGCCGTCCGGGCATCCCGCCCCGAACCCCAAAAGCCTTGGCTTCGTAAGAAGCGGCAAGCACCACGCCGCCACCAACGGCAATCGGCCGGCCGCGCAATGACGGGTCGAGCAGCTGCTCAACCGAGGCGTAGAAGGCGTCCAGATCCGCATGCAGGATCGTGGCTGTGGGTTCCATCCCGACCTCGCACGCTGTCGGAATTAGCAGCCGCAGTCTGTAAGAACATAAGAAGAACATCGAATCGATTGTCAAGCCCGTGAGTGCTGCGGCCCCGCTTTCGCGGGGGCGGTGAAGCGGCTATTGCTGCTTCATCGCACCCATTCCGACGAGGCCGCGACGATGATCGAAGTCCGCAAGATAACGACGGCACCCGGCCTCACCTTCGATACCTCGATAGGAGGCTCGGAAACGTCTTCCTTGGTGCTGATGCTGCATGGGTTCTGCGTGTCGCGACATTTCTGGGCGAACCAGATCCCGGCGCTGGCCGAGGCGGGGTATTTCGCGGTCGCGCCCAACCAGCGCGGCTACGCCGCCGAGGCGCGGCCGGATCCGGCGATCTTCGACAATTACGGCATCGAGAAACTGATCGGCGATGCGCTCGACATCGTCGCGGCGGTCGGGCATGGAGGCAGCCGATTCCACCTCGTCGGCCACGATTGGGGCGGCAGCCTGTCGTGGATCATCGCCGACCGCTATCCGGAGCGTCTCGCCTCGCTGACGATGCTGTCGCGACCGCATCCCACCTCGTTCGCGCGCGCGATGAAGAACGACCCGGAACAACCCCACCGCTCGCGGCATCATCGCGAACTCCTCGATCCCGATGCCGGACCGCGTTTGCTGGCCAACAACGTCGCCTGGGTACGCGATCGGCTGACGCGCAACGGGCTGCCTCCTGACGCGATCGAACGGCATTTGTCGGTGCTCGGCAACCCGCCGGCCATGGAGGCGGCCCTCGCGTGGTACCGTGCGCGCGGCGAGCGCCCGGCGGTCGGCCCGACAAAGGTCCCGACCCTCTATATCTGGGGCGACGCCGACGACACCGTCGGCCGAATGGCGGCCGAAGGGACGGCGGAGTTCATCGACGCGCCCTACCAGTTCGCGGTGCTGGAGGGCGGCGGCCACCACGCCGCCGACCAAAAGCCGGAGCAGGTCACTGCGCTATTGCTGGAGCATCTCGCGCGCTATCCGGTCTAGCCGCCTCGCCGCGCCACAAAGATGGCGGCGACGATCAAGGCGATCCGGCACCGACCGCGCCCTCCCGCGATCCTTGCCGCCGCCGTGCAGTGGCGTCCTGGATCAGGAAATCTCGCCTTCGACCCAACCTACGGCCTCCGATCGCGGCTGCGCGATCGCCGAGCCACCCGGGCCGGGCCAATAAGGCGGTGCCCGCCGGATGGACACGGCGTATCGTACATCGCGCGTTTCGCAAGTGCAGAGGTGGCGAACGATGGGAAGGCTCGACGGCAAGGTCGCGACGGTGACAGGCGGGGCATCGGGGATCGGCGAGGCGACGGTCAGACGTTTTGTCGCCGAGGGCGCGAGCGTGGCGTTCTGCGATCGGGACGGCTGAGCGCGGCCAGCGCGTGGCGGCCGAGCTCGAGGCCGCCGGCGCCAAAATTGCCTTCACGCAGGCTGACGTCGGTAGCGAGGCCGCATGCCTCGCCTTCGTCAACGGTGCCGCGCAGAAGTTCGGACGCCTCGACATCCTCGTCAACAATGCCGGCATCCGCAAATACGAGAAGGTCGAGGAGGCGAGTGCGGCGAGCTGGAACGAGATCCTCAGCGTCAACCTGATGAGCTACGTCTTCTGCGCCAAGGCGGCGGTTCCGCTGATGCGCCGCAACAAGTCGGGCGCCATCGTCAACGTCGCCTCGGTACGTTCCATCGTCGCCGGCGGCGGCAATCTGCAGTACGACACCACCAAGGCCGCGGTCGCGGGCTTGACGCGGGCGCTCGCCGCCGACCATTCGCCGGAGGGCATCCGGGTCAACGCCGTCGGCCCTGGCCCGATCTTCACGCCGTTCCATCAGCGCCGCATCGCCGCTTCCGGCGAGAGCGTCGAGCAGTACAACGCCAGGGCCGCGCAAGGCACGATGCTGAAGCGCCCGGGCCGGGCCGAGGAGGTCGCCGCCGCGATCCTGTTTCTGGCCTCCGAGGATGCCTCCTACGTCACCGGCGCCCTGCTGTTCGTCGACGGCGGCATGACCGCGCTGTGAGGAACGCCCCGTGCTGACCTATGACTTCCGCCTGCCGCCCGGCCCCCGCACCGTCGAATACGCGCTTGCTTGCCGAAGAGCTAGGGTTTCGCGCGGTCTGGTGCCCCGAGGTTCCCGCCTTCGGCCATGACATCTGGGTCACGCTCGCCCGCATCGCCGACAAGACGAAGCGCCTCAAATTTGGTCCCTCCGTGCTGATCCCGAGCTATCGCCATCCGATGGCACAGGCCTCGGCCATCGCGACGCTCGAGCAGATCGCGCCGGGACGCCTGATGGTCGGGTTCGGCACCGGCTTTACCGGCCGTGCGGGGATGGGCAAGAAGCCCTTGAGCCTTGCAAGCATGCGTACGCATATCCTGCAGGTCAAGGCATTGCTGCACGGCGATGTTGCCGAGATCGACGGCGGTCTCGCCCAGATCCTCGCGTCCGACGGCTGGCTGCCCAACCGTCCGATCGACGTGCCAGTCTACATGGCAGGCAAAGGCCCCAAGGCCCGCGCGCTCGCGAAAGAGATTACCGACGGCCTGATTTCCCTCGGCGGACCGGCCGAAGGGTTCGAGACTTGCCTGGTATCGACCAGCGGCACGGTCCTCGATGATGGCGAGGACATCACCTCGCCGCGCGCTGCGACCGCGGTCAGGCCGCTCGTCGCGCTCGCCTATCACCTCCGGTACACGGCCGATCCGGAAAGCGTCAAAGCGCTGCCGAACGGCGAAGCGTGGCTGGCCAGCGTCGAACGGGTGGACGAAAAATTCCGCCACCTCTCCCTTCACCGCGGCCATAACCTCGACATTTCGAACGGCCATGACGCGCTCCTCGACGTGTCCGCCGCCAAGCAGATGACCTTCACCGGCACGCGCGAGGAGTTGCGTGAACGCCTCGCCCGGCTCGAGGCCAGCGGCGCCACCGGCATCATCTTCGGGACCAGCGGTTACGATGTGGAGCGGGAGCTGAAGGCCTACGCCGCGGTTGCTGCATTGAGGTGACGCCTGCGCGGCGATTTTTGGTGAGCCGGGATAAATACCTCAGTCGGCGCGCCTCGCACTGAGCGAGGATCGCAACGCGGCATCACCGGCGGCCGACGCGGAGCGCAATGGGCGTTGCCTATATATCCGATCTGACCGGTTAGCCGACCGTCATCCGAACGGCGGCTTGCGGACGCTAATTCGTCGTTAGCCGAAACCGAGCGCCCCGGATCGCCGGAGGAGAGGACCTAACCGACCAAGCATCCGTAGAAGATATTTCCTGCGTTAGCTGGCATCGGCTACACTGATTTGACGCCATGGAGGTGGTGGAGGCGCAACTCGCTCGACCCTTGTCGGGGAGACCACCACCATGATCGTTATCGGCATCCTTCTCGGCGTGTTCGGCATCGGGTTCTTCTGCTGGCTGCTCTTCGCGCTGGCCGTCTACGCGCTCCCGTTTTTCGCAAGCGTCACGGCGGGCCTTGCCGCCTTTCACAGCGGCGCCGGCGTAATCGGCGCGATGTTTGTCGGCGCCCTCGCCGGCATCGCCACGCTTGCGGCCGGGCAGGTCGCTTTCACGGCGACCCGATCGCTGCTCGTCCGAGCTGCGATTGCGCTGCTGTTTGCAGCCCCGGCCGCAGTCGCCGGCTATCACGGAACACTCGGCCTGGCGCAGATCGGCGTGCCCTCCGAGGGATGGCGCCAGGCGTTCGCCATCATCGGCGCGGTCCTCGTCGGCGCACCGGCCTGGACGCGGATGACGCTTTTGGCGGATCCGCTCGACACCGTCAGGCCCTCGCCGCCGGGTACGGCCCAGCAGTTAGCGACTGCCGCGAGCCCACAGGAGTAACTCCGCCCGCTCCGTCTCTGCATCTCGACAGATCGATCGGCTATCGGTCGGGACGTCGACGCGTCCGCGGGGAAGCGCCCTCATCGGGTGCTCCAGCGTTTGGGCGGGATCTCCCGCACGGTTGACGAAGTATGGGCGGTGAGCGCCCAATTGGCCGGGGGCGTTGCCACCTTTTTCTACGCCAGGGTTTCTTTCTCTTCGCCCGGCAGGCCGGACCTCTTGTGCGTCATACGCGATCTCCGCCACGTCTTCTCCTGCGGGTGCTGTTCGGGTCGCGCGAGCCACACGGCCTCTCTTTGGCTTGATCTGGCCGGAGGACGGCTGCGCCTCGATCGCCTGGGCCGCAATGGCGCCGGATCGACTTTCTTCCCCTGGGCTGCGCCCATTCCTCGCGAGGCAAGAAAGTCTCACCGCCGCCATCCTCCGCTCCGCTGCGGCCCGCAAGCGGGTGCGTCGGCGATCGCCTCCGGCCTCTCGCCGCACCACGAGCCGATGATGATTTCGGGGCGGCGGGTAATAACCTCCTCGGTCGTGACGATCCGCTCCTTCGCCGATTTGCCGGCCGCCCGATCGAGCAAAGATGTCGGCACCGCCGGCGATCTCGATCAGCTCCGACACCCAGCCGATACCGGAAATCATCGGCTCGTCCCACTCTTCGAAATAGACCCGCGGCCGCTCCCGCAGCTGCTTTGCTTGCTGCCGAGCTTCGGCGATACCGGCCAAGAGATCCTCGACGAGCCGCTCTGCCCGGTCGCCAGCGCCGACGAGCGCGCCCAACAGCCGGATCATGCCGAGGATTTCGGCGATCGTGCGCTGGTTGAAGGCGTGCACGGCGATGCCCTCGCGGATCAGCGCCGCGACGATATCGGCCTGGAGATCGGAAAAGCTGAGAACGAGATCGGGCCGCAAGTCGAGGATCTTCCCGACATTCGCGGACGTGAACGCCGAGACCCGCGGCTTATCTCGCCGCGCCTCGGGCGGGCGGACGCAATAGCCGGAAATCCCGACGATACGGTCCTGCTCGCCCAGCAGGTAAAGCGTTTCGACGGTTTCTTCTGTCAGGCAGACGATCCGTTCCGGCGGAAACATTGCTTCGCGTAGCGAAATTCCGTTCGTACAACCTTCATTCTCGCAGCACGCCGCGATCCGGTCGAGGTTTCGGGTGCGCTCGTTTTCAGCTCAGGCCGCCGCCGATCGAGCGCGCCGGCACGACCTGCGACCCCGAACGCGGTCGGCTCTACGGCTTGGAAGCCGATTTCGACGACGGCGTGCCTTCGTCGAGCGCGGCGAGGGCGAGCGGTCGAAACGCTTGACCCCGGGCTGATTTGTAGGAGCTAACCCGTCTTATTCACCAGGGTGTCGGAAGGAGCCCGGCAAGCTTCGCGTTGGGGTCGATGCGAGGTTGAGGGTGGCGGCACGGTTGCCGCGGGGTGTGATCGGTGTGGTCGGCGCTGGAGGTTTGCGAGAGGGGCTTGGGCGGGGCGACAGCGGCCCCGCGGTTTACGGTCCGGCTGGCATCAGCGCTGCGGCGATGTGACGGAAGAGGCTGGCCTCGGGGCAGGCGGCGGCGAAGGCGAGGCGGACGCGCGAGGCGGTCTCGATGATGCGGGTGCCGAGCTTCAACAGACGCAGGCGGATGGTGGCAAACTCGGCGGTGGCGAGCGCATCGGTCTTGGGGATGGCGTCGCGCACCGAGAGGATCAGCCAATAAGCGGCGGTGTGGAGAATGAGCCGCATCTGGTTGGCGAGCGGGCTGCGGCAGCTGGTGCGGTCGGAGGCGAGCTGGGTCTTGTGCAGTTTGATCAAATTCTCGGCCTGGCCGCGGGTGCAGTAGAGCGTCTCGTAGACGTGCTGGGCCGAGCCGGTGTCGAGGCTGGTGACGACAAAGCGGATGTCGAGCCCCTTGGTGGTGGCCTCGATGCGGGCGCAGGCGCGGCGCTGCTTGGTCCAGGACTTGGCCTGGTAGCGGGCTTCGGCAAAGCCGCGCAGGGTGGGCTTTTGCTCGAGCGCACGGCGGGTGCGAATATCATCGGCGGTTTCATCGACCAGCCGGTCGAGCACGGCGTTACCGGGCAGCCCGAAGATGAAGTCGAGGCCGTTTTCTTCGCACCACGCCATCACTTGCGGGCGCCCGTAATGGCCGTCGCCGCGGATGGTGATGCGGGTCAAGGGCCAGTGCCGGCGGATGCGGCGGACGAGGCGTCGCAGATGGCCGCGCACCTCCGCGCCCGAGGGCGTCTTGCCGGGGCGCAGCAACACGGCGACCGGTCGGCTGGTTGCCGTGTCGTAGACATGGATCGGCAGAAAGCAGCGCTCGTCGTAATGGGCATTGAAAAACGAGAGCTGCTGATGGCCGTGAACGACATCGACGGTGTCGTCGATATCGAGGGTCACGGCCTCGGGCGCCGTCTTGTAGCTGGCGCAGTAGAGATCGACCATCACCCCCATCAGGTGGATCAGATCGCGCAACCCGGGCGCATTCTCCCAGCGCGAGACGGTCGGCTGCGAGCACAGGTCGATGCCACTGTCGGGCAGCCGGCCGCAAGCCAGCTTGAACCCCGGATCGGTGCGCAACCGGTCGAGATCGTCGGCATCCTCCCAGCCGCAGGCGATGGCAAAGATGCGGGCGCGCAATATATCGGGCAGCCGATGGGTGATCCGCTCCGGGTCGCGGCCGTCCGGGATCACCGCCGCGAGCCGCGCGGCGAGGCCGAGCCGCCGCTCGGCTTGGGCGAGCAGCATGACCCCGCCATCGGAGCTGAGCCGGCCGCCATCAAACGCGGCGGTCACTTTTTTGCCCGCAACCGCTGGAAACGAGAACGGCAGCAGGCTATCGTCGGTGATGGCGGGCGTGGCGGGCTCCGATCTGCCGCAAGGACTGGCTTCAGCAACCAAATCCTACAACAGATCAACGGCTTATGCTACATCCGCCAACCCAAAATCCGTCCCGTCATGAATAAGACGGGCTAGCCCGTCTTATTCACCAGGGTGTCGGAAGGAGCCCGGCAAGCTTCGCGTTGGGGTCGATGCGAGGTTGAGGGTGGCGGCACGGTTGCCGCGGGGTGTGATCGGTGTGGTCGGCGCTGGAGGTTTGCGAGAGGGGCTTGGGCGGGGCGACAGCGGCCCCGCGGTTTACGGTCCGGCTGGCATCAGCGCTGCGGCGATGTGACGGAAGAGGCTGGCCTCGGGGCAGGCGGCGGCGAAGGCGAGGCGGACGCGCGAGGCGGTCTCGATGATGCGGGTGCCGAGCTTCAACAGACGCAGGCGGATGGTGGCAAACTCGGCGGTGGCGAGCGCATCGGTCTTGGGGATGGCGTCGCGCACCGAGAGGATCAGCCAATAAGCGGCGGTGTGGAGAATGAGCCGCATCTGGTTGGCGAGCGGGCTGCGGCAGCTGGTGCGGTCGGAGGCGAGCTGGGTCTTGTGCAGTTTGATCAAATTCTCGGCCTGGCCGCGGGTGCAGTAGAGCGTCTCGTAGACGTGCTGGGCCGAGCCGGTGTCGAGGCTGGTGACGACAAAGCGGATGTCGAGCCCCTTGGTGGTGGCCTCGATGCGGGCGCAGGCGCGGCGCTGCTTGGTCCAGGACTTGGCCTGGTAGCGGGCTTCGGCAAAGCCGCGCAGGGTGGGCTTTTGCTCGAGCGCACGGCGGGTGCGAATATCATCGGCGGTTTCATCGACCAGCCGGTCGAGCACGGCGTTACCGGGCAGCCCGAAGATGAAGTCGAGGCCGTTTTCTTCGCACCACGCCATCACTTGCGGGCGCCCGTAATGGCCGTCGCCGCGGATGGTGATGCGGGTCAAGGGCCAGTGCCGGCGGATGCGGCGGACGAGGCGTCGCAGATGGCCGCGCACCTCCGCGCCCGAGGGCGTCTTGCCGGGGCGCAGCAACACGGCGACCGGTCGGCTGGTTGCCGTGTCGTAGACATGGATCGGCAGAAAGCAGCGCTCGTCGTAATGGGCATTGAAAAACGAGAGCTGCTGATGGCCGTGAACGACATCGACGGTGTCGTCGATATCGAGGGTCACGGCCTCGGGCGCCGTCTTGTAGCTGGCGCAGTAGAGATCGACCATCACCCCCATCAGGTGGATCAGATCGCGCAACCCGGGCGCATTCTCCCAGCGCGAGACGGTCGGCTGCGAGCACAGGTCGATGCCACTGTCGGGCAGCCGGCCGCAAGCCAGCTTGAACCCCGGATCGGTGCGCAACCGGTCGAGATCGTCGGCATCCTCCCAGCCGCAGGCGATGGCAAAGATGCGGGCGCGCAATATATCGGGCAGCCGATGGGTGATCCGCTCCGGGTCGCGGCCGTCCGGGATCACCGCCGCGAGCCGCGCGGCGAGGCCGAGCCGCCGCTCGGCTTGGGCGAGCAGCATGACCCCGCCATCGGAGCTGAGCCGGCCGCCATCAAACGCGGCGGTCACTTTTTTGCCCGCAACCGCTGGAAACGAGAACGGCAGCAGGCTATCGTCGGTGATGGCGGGCGTGGCGGGCTCCGATCTGCCGCAAGGACTGGCTTCAGCAACCAAATCCTACAACAGATCAACGGCTTATGCTACATCCGCCAACCCAAAATCCGTCCCGTCATGAATAAGACGGGCTAGAGACCCAGGGACACGGGCGATCCGAGCGGCGACACAGGAACCGGCATGACCAGCAAGGACGAATTGAAGCGCGCGGTGTGCGAGGCAATCGACCGCCAAGGCAACGAGATCATCGAATTGGGCGAGAGGATCCTCCACCATCCGGAGACCGGCTTCAACGAGGCCAAGACCGGCGCGCTTGTCGCCGACAAGATGCGCGCGCTCGGGCTCGAGCCGCAGATCGGCCTGGCCCTGACCGGGGTCAAAGGCCGCGCTGCGCGGCAAGCGTCCTGGTCCACGCCTCGCCGTCCTCGGCGAATTGGACAGCCTGCGAACCTCCGACCATCCCCTCGCCGATCCGCACACCGGTGCGGCGCACAGCTGCGGCCACAACGCCCAGGTCGCCGGCATGCTCGGGGTCGCGATGGGCCTCGCGGAGATCAGTGCCGCCGAGCACCTCGCCGGCGAATTGATCTTCTTCGCCATCCCGGCCGAGGAGTTCATCGATGTCGAGGAGCGCTTGCATCGCAAGGAGCGCGGCGAAATCGAGTTCCTGTTGGGCAAGCCCGAACTCGTCGCCAAGGGCCATTTCGACGACATCGACATGGCGATGATGATCCATGTCGGCTCGCACGACCAGATGACCAAGCGCTCCTATATCGCCGACAGCTCGAACGGGGCGCTGGTCAAGCAGATCCGGTTTTTCGGCCGCGCCAGCCATGCCGGCGGCGCGCCGCAGCTCGGCATCAACGCGCTCTCCGCGGCGATGCTCGCGCTTGAACGCGATACACGCGCAGCGCGAAAGCTTCTGGGAGAAGGACACGATCCGCATCCACCCGATCATCACCAAGGGCGGCGATGCGGTCAGCGTCGTTCCGGCCGAGGTGCATATGGAGACCTTTGTGCGCGGCGGCTCCCGCGAGGCGATCCTCGATGCGAACATGAAAGTCGACCGGTGTCTCAAGGCCGGCGCGATGTCGATGGGCGCCGAGGTCGAGATCAATACGATCCCCGGCTACCTGCCGCAGCGCAACAACCCCGCGATGGGCGAGCTGTTCGGCGGCAATGTCGAGACCATGTTCGGCCCGGGGTCGTTCGACATCGGCGGCCACCGCACCGGGTCGACCGATATGGGCGACATCGCCCATATGAAGCCGGTCATCCACCCTTATGTCGCCTCCGCACGCGGCAAGACGCACGGCGCCGACTTTCGCATCAACGAGCCGGAGCACGCCTATCTGACCCCGGCCAAATTGCTGGCGATGACCGCGATCGACCTGCTCTACGGCGACGCCGCACCGGCCAAGCAGATCCTCGCCGACTTCAAGCCGGTGATGGGCAAGGACGAATACCTCGCTTTGAACGCGGCCTATTCCGCACCGAGCGCTGGAAGCCAGAGGTGTCGAGCTAAGGGCCACCAAGTGTGCCAATACCGGCCGCAAACAGGCCGCTTGTGCATCCGACACCGGCCGTTGAGCCTCGGCGTCGGGAACCGCTGAATTTGCCCTTAAGCCGCCAGTCGGGGCTGTCGTTCGAGATCTCGCTCATGAGATCCGTAAGCGCTCGGTGAACACGCCAGGTCAGGCGGCGGCGCGGTCCGGCTGGACGGGTTTCCAGTGCCAGGGCAGCAGATCGGCGATTTGGTGAGCTGGGTGATCGGCGATCCTGGTCAGCACGTCGGTAAGATACTTTTGGGGGTCGAGGCCGTTGAGCTTGGCGGTCTCGATCAGCGAGTAAAGTGCCGCGGCGCGGCGGCCGCCGGCATCGGAGCCGGCGAACAGATAATTTTTGCGGCCGATGGCGACGTCTGTCAGAGCCCGCTCGGCCGGATTATTGTCGAGGGCGAGCCGGCCATCATCGAAGCAGCGCAGCAGTGCCTTCCAGCGCGAGCGCATGTAGCGGAAGGCCTTGGCCAGTTCGGATTTGCGCGAGAGCTTCGGCAGGGTCGTCTCGGCCCAGGCGCTCAGTGCCGCGACAATCGGCTTTGATCATTTCTGGCGTTCAGCGCGCCGCAGGTCGGGCGGTAGGCCGGTGATCGTCTTTTCAATCCCGTAGAGATCGCCGATGCGGTCGAGGGCCTGCTTGGCGATCGACGAGCCATTGGCGGCAACGACGTCGAAGAATTTGCGGCGGACATGGGCCGAGAGGGGCCGCGGCGATCCGGTATGCCGGCGAACCGACCGTTGAACCCGGCATAGCCGTCGGCGTGGATGACCCCCTGGAAGTCCTGCAGATGCGCCTTTGGGTGCTCGCTCTTGCCGCGACGCGGCATCATCCGGTAGCGCTGCATTTCCAGAAGGGGCTGGCCGGGGCGTCGGCGGAGACGCTGGCCGCCGCCCGCGCCACCGCAACGAGCCCCGAGGTCTTGGACGCTTTCGCACTCGCGATGATCGGCGGCGGCGGACCGCCGGCGTTTCCGGGGTTATCCGGCCACGAGCCCGACCTTGTCGCGGCGCGTCGCCAGGCGAGCGCGATCGGCGCGGCCGCCGCTGAGTTGCGCAAAGCGGCACCGGACGCCGGCGCTTATGTCGCGGAAAGCAGCTTTTTCGAGCCCGAGTGGCAGCGCGCCTATTGGGTTCGAACTATCCGAAGCTGCTCACGGTCAAAAGGAAATACGATCCGGCGGGTCTCTTCTTCGTCCACCATGGCGTCGGTAGCGAAGGCTGGAGCGCCGACGGTTTCACCCGGCTGGCCGGCCCGTGAGGGCGATGAGCGGCGATCGAGCCGGTCGGGACAAGGGATTTCATGACCTTGCTTCCGATATCGGTCGCTCGCCGAGATCATCGGCGACCATGACCAAATAGCCGTCGGGGTCCAGCACGAAGATTTCGCGCTGCCCGGCCTGCCGATCGCCGACGTCGCGCCAAACCTCACGGGGTCCGGCATAAAGCGGCCAGCCCGCCGCTTTGAGCGAGCGCGCTACAGGCTCGATGTCGGCGGCATGCACCTGGAACATCGCGCCGCGCCCATAGGGCCGATCAAGTGGCGCCGTCTCCCATCTGCCGCTGCGCTGCGACAGCATGATTTGTGCGCCTTCCGGCCGCTCGAGATAGGCGAAGGCTTCCTCTGGCCGCTGGTACGCGATCGCAAAGCCGAGGCGATCGCACCAGAATTCCAGGCTCGCGCCGATATCGCTGACCAGCAGCTCGGGCACCAGCTTCGCCCAGCCGGTTTTTGGTGGGCCTCGCGATCCTGCCGTCCAGCGGGCCGGCTCCCACTCGTATTTCACGTCGGGCTCGTTCTCTTCGTTGCGCCCATCCGTGTAGGCGACCGCGCGAAACCCTTGCGTCTCATAGAAGGCTCTGGCGTCGCGGTTGCGCTGAAACGTCCACAGCTGGATCCGCTGTGGGCTCAGCGCCTTCGCCTTGGTAAGCAGCGACAAACCAACACCGCAGCGTTGCCAGACTGGCCGCACATAGAGGTGATCAAGATTTCCGCCATCAATCAGCATATAGCCGACGATCTCATCTCCGATCCGCGCGACCCACCAGGCCGACGGCCGATCGCCGACGACACGGGTGAAATAGTCTCGCGTCTCGTCGTCGGTGTGCGCCCCATTAAGGTCGGGCATCGCCTCGCGCCGCGCCGTCAGATGAATTTCCGCGACGGCTGGCGCGTCGCCCGGTTCGGCCTCTCGAATTTCGAGACCCTCGACCATCTCGGCCTTCCCCCTCGCGCGAAGCGCACACCGTCTGACATGGACATTCAAACACATAGAGCCTCGCCAGGACAAACGGGGCGGCGCATTTCTCGCGACCCGCGGTATGGGAGTCCTCGACGCCCATGATCAGGACGGCCGGCCCGTTCGCAACTGGCTCCTCAGTTGCAAACCGATGGCGACGCGCGAACTCGACGTCGATGGGCAAAAGAGACCCTATTTCGATCAGCTCGCCTGGGCCAGCCCTGCGACCCTTAATGGCCTTCCCGCGACTACCGCGCCGATCGGCCGCACCGAGACCGGACTGCCGATCGGGGTGCAGATTATCGGCGGCTCTCTGGATGATCGAACGACGATCGCGTTCGCGGACATGCTCGAGAGCGAGTTCGGCGGCTTTACGCCGCCGGCGACCCTGTAGTCCGCCGGGGCCGCGGCCTTTGGCCGAAGGTCAGCGATCGATCGTTTGGCGGACACGCCCAGGCGACACCCACAGGGAGCAGGAGCGGCGCGCCAGATAATTCTCAACCTCATTTCGCCGCCTGCCTGCTCCGCCCTGTAATACGTGGCTCTCCGGCTCATTACCTGGCCGGTCGCACACAACATATAGAATTGGCTTTTGACGCAGAATTAATGCGAAGACTATCGCAGGAAGCCGAAGCCTTGCTGCTGCCCGTCCACTGAGCCCGGCAGCCGCTTAAATCTCGAGATAGCCCGGGCCGGTCCAGCCGGTGTCTTCTCCCGGATAACCCAGCTGCGCCGAGAGGAGCCTCACGCCGTGCGTCTGCGTCGCCAGGCTCCAATGGTGGTGACCGAAGATCCAGGCGGCGACGCCGGCCGCGGACGCGGCCTCCACCAGATCGTCGCAATCGGAGCAGAAGGCGGGCGCCAGTTCATTGAGCCCGTGGACGGGATGACGAGCGGCGGAGTGCGGCACGTGATGCGTGACGACGAGCGTCGGCCCGTCTGCCGGCTCGGTGAGCTTCCGCAGGAGCCACATCCGCGAGAGCCTATGCTCCGCCAAGGCATCGACGGGCGAAAAAAAGCCCGAGCCCTCGCTGCGGCGGATCAGGCGATGGTCGTAAATTTCCCGTTCGGCCGCGGTCATCGCCGCCGCGGGATCGCCGGCGACGGCGTAATCCGTCCACAGCGTCGCCCCGAGAACCCGCAGCGGCGCGCCGCCTCGTGCGATCGATGCCTCGCCCCTGTCGAGCACCGTCACCGTCCGATCGCCCGCAGCGAGCAATGCGGCGCGATCCTCTCGAAAGCAGCCGCGATAATATTCGTGGTTTCCGGGCACCAGGACGACACCGCACCCGAGAAAGTCGGCGGCTTCGCGCGCGTAAGAGAGCGGCGACACATTTCGTGTCGAGTGGACCCGACCGATATCGCCCGCGAGTATCAGCAGATCCGCCGCCCCGACGAACGTCGACAATTCGGGGCCAAAGCCAAGCGGCAGGGTATCGCTCCAGGGTGCTGCTGGCTGACTTTCCCGGATTTCGATATGCACGTCGCTGAAATAGACGATTCGCATGGCGGTCATTCGGCTCAAATCCTGCGCCAGATAATTTTCAAAATGACAGCCATGCGGCGCGGCGACTTCCCGCCAATGTGTGATAATGCCGCGCCAACGCGCCCGTCACCATCGGTCGGCTGAACCGGCGCTAAAGCTACTGTGGAAGGCATCGACGCCAGATGAACGCCATCAAAGATTCCGTCAAGTCAGGTAGAACCGTCGTTGGGACGACCGCGGGACCGAACGTCGACGTGTCGCTCCTGGCCGAAGCCGGGTACGACTTCGTGCTCTTCGATACCCAGCACTCCCCCTGGGAGATCAAGCAGCTGCAGCCGTCGATCCAGGCGATGCGCGGCAAAGAGGCGGCGCCGCTGGTGCGCGTCGCCGCGAACCAGGCCTATCAGATCTGCTTCGCGCTTGACGCCGGGGCGCGCGGCATCGTCGTGCCGATGGTCAACACCCGAGCAGAGGCGGAGGCCGCCGTGCGCGCCTGCCGCTATCATCCGCTTGGCAACCGCAGCAACGCTGGGGTACGCGGCGAGTGGGGCGAGTTCAAGAATTACCGCGATTACCTCGATGCGGTGAACGACGGGCTCCTTATCGTGCCGATGATCGAGACCAACCATTCGCTGGAGAATCTCGATGCCATCGCCTCGGTCCCGGGCGTCGACGTCCTGCTGATCGGCCCGTCCGATCTTTCGATCGAGCTGGGGGTGCCACTCGACTACGCCGTGCGACATCTATCAGCGAGCGCTCGATAAAATCGCGGCGACCGCCGCGAAGCACGGCATCGCCGCCGGGATGTATTTCATCCCGCCCGGGATGGACCCGAACTTCTTCGTCGAGAAGGGGTTCAAGTTCTTCACCATGCCGTGGGGTCCCTGGGCGAAGGCCGGGATCCAGAACGGCCTGTCCGGGATCAAGCGCTGACGACGGTCGATGCGGACGGTCCGGCGAACGGCCGGATCGCCCAGCGTGCGCCGCTGCGGGGAGATCGGCATTTTTCACCTGGCCGCGGCCGCCTATCCGCATTTTGAAAGCGGCTCGGTGAACTATTCCCGAGCCGACTGCGCCGCCGCGCGGAAGCCGGAGAAGCTGCCTGTAAAAAAAAGCCCAATCGCTAGCAACTATGGACCGCCGTCGCCTCGACGCGGTGGTGATCTCGCCAGCTGGCGACATCGCCATCCCCCTTCGCCAGGTCTTTCCGCCACCGTGATCCATGACGGCCGCCGGTATTCGGCGGCACGCGCCAGGATCACGGAGTTTTCCGATGCTCGCCACTCCCGCCGGCATGCCGCCGCGCTACCTGCGCACGCCCGAGGCCGCTCGCTTCGTCGGCCTCTCGATCCGCACCCTCGAAAAGCACCGCACCTACGGCACCGGGCCGCGCTACTCGAAGCTCGGCGGCCGGGTCGTCTATCGCCTCGATGACCTGCAGGCCTGGGTCGAGCTCGGCGCCAAGAACTCGACCTCCGACCCCGGGGTCGGCACCGTCCTGCCGGCCAAGCGCCACCCGCAGCTGATCCCGGCCGTCGGCGAACGCCGCCGCTGAAATCGTGCTGTCGTGCCGAGGCGGCGCGGCATGCGATCCGAGCGCGAACAGCTCGACCTGTTTCGCGCGCTGCCCGGCGATCTGGCGCCGCGCGACGCGCAGGACCTGATGGCCTACCCGTTCTTCAGCCTCGCGAAGACGCACCGCGTCACGCCGATCGATTTCCGGATGAACGACATCACGATCCGGGTCGAGGCGGTGCCCGAGCACGGCATGGCGACGATCTGGGACGCCGACGTGCTGATCTGGGCCGCGAGCCAGATCGTCGAAGCCCGCGACGCCGGCGTGCGGACTTCGCGCCTGATGGCGGCGACCCCATACGAGATCCTGACCTTCATCGGCCGCGGCACGAGCGCGCGCGACTACCACCGCCTGAAGGCGGCGCTCGACCGCTTGCAGTCGACGACGGTCGCGACATCGCTGCGCCAGGCGAACGAGCGGCGGCTGCACCGCTTCTCCTGGATCAACGAATGGACCGAGCGCGCCGACGCGCACGGCCATCCCGACGGCATCGATCTGATCGTGCCGGACTGGTTCTACCGCGCCGTCCTAGACGACGCGCTCGTGCTGACGATCGACCGCGCGTATTTCGGCCTGACGGGCGGTCTCGAGCGCTGGCTCTATCGCATCGTCCGCAAGCACGCCGGGCATCAGCGCGGCGGCTGGCGCTTCGAATTCCGGCACCTGCACGCGAAATCGGCGAGCCTCTCGCCGTTCAAGCGCTTCGCGTTCGAACTGCGCGACATCGCCCGCCGGCAGGCGCTGCCGGGCTATCGCCTCGCCGTTCGCCGCGAGCCGAACGGGCGCGAGATCCTCTTATTCGGCGGTACGTTATCCACAGCGGCCTGTGGACAAGGTGTTCATGCGGTCGTGCCATCGGGAACCGCGGGGCACGTGCTATCGGGAACCGGACCCTCGTGCCATCAGGAACCGAAAAGGCCGTTTTCATCAACCAGATCAGCAGCTTCCGAGCCGCCTAACTTAGAATCTAACCAATTAGATTCTAACTCTTCTGATGTTGGTGACCGGCGCCGGCGGTGGATAACCGGTGAGCGCGGCCGATGATCACGCCGCTCGTCAACCGGCCCGATGGCGTCGGCTGTGCGACCCTCGCTGTCAGTCTCGTCACCGGACCTCACCGGGAAGGAAAGCGAGCGACCCCGCCGCTCGACGGGTCGCAGTACGTAAGCAACGGCGGCATCCCGAACTACGGAACCGCGGGCCTTTCCGGCTGTCGCTTCCCTGCCGATCCCGCGCATCCGATCCGCCACCAATTCCGCACGAGCGGAGAGGCCGTCGGATGATCGCGCCGCCGTCCGACAGCCTCACGCATGTCGAGCTGATCTGGATCGAGAAGCAGATCGAGCACTGGGTCCGCTTCGGTCACGATGTCGCCGAGCAGATCCTCGACCGCCGCCGGCGCATCCTCAGCTTCGCGCCGAACAGCGTCTTCGCCTACGTCCGCTGGGCCGCCAACGACTACGGCACCGTCGTCTCGCGCATCGACATCCTGCGCGCCGTCGCGCCGGGCGAGCCCTATTCGACCGTCGCCTATATTCGCCCCGGCGGCGAGATCCTGCTGCGCATTTCCGGCTGGCCGAAGGTCGAGCGGGTGCTGCAGGCAATCGATGCCGTCGAGGCGGCCGGAGTCGATCCGGCTGAGGCCTGTCCCGATCACTGGCGACATGTCCACAACCGGCTCGCCGCCGGCGAGATGCCGCGCCCATACACGCGTGAGCGCCACGCCGCATGGCTCAAGCGGCGGGCCCTCGAACGATGACACCGCGGCAGATCGTGCTCGCGCTCATCGCCGTTTCGGTCGCTGCCGTGGCGCTCACCGCGTCGGTCAAATTCCCGACGAAACTGATCTGGAATGCGAGCGCCAGCGTGCCGATCGGCCTTTACGCCGTGCACCCAGCGGGCACCCTTCACGTGGGTGAACTGGTCGTCGTCACGCCGCCCGAGCCGCTCGCGAGCTTTCTCGCCGATCGCCGCTACCTGCCGCTAGGCGTGCCGCTGCTGAAGCACATCCTCGCGCTTCCGGGGCAAACCGTCTGCCGGATCGGCGACAGCATCAGCATCGACGGTGTGTCCGTCGGACGCGCGCTCCCACGCGACCGGGCGCCGCCGCTCGTTGCCCGCCTGGCAAGGCTGCCGAGCGATCCGTGAAGGCGAGGTCTTCCTGATGAACCGCCGGCCCGCCACTCCCTCGATGGCCGTTATTTCGGCCCGCTCCCTGCCGCCGCCATTACCGGCCGGGCAGATCCCCTCTGGATCAGCAACAGGAACTGACGATGCAGCCGATCTGCGAGCAGCGCGCGGCGGGACCGGTATCCCTGCGCCCAAACTCCTTCTCCTTCCCGGTCATCTCTTGTTTGCTGGCGTGTCGCGCGGGAACTACTCGCTGGCATCGCCTCGCTCGCCGCCTCTGCCTCGGGATCGCGCTGCTTGTCGGCGCTCGGCGCACATGCTGCCGACGCTGCCACCGCCTCGGCGAGTGCGCGCGGCGGATTCGAAAGCGGCGATCCGTTCGCCGCGTGGATCGCCGAGGCAGCGCACCGGTTCGACATCCCGGCGTCCTGGGTTCGCGATGTGATGCGCGTCGAAAGCCGCGGTGACGTGCGCGCCGTGTCGCCCAAAGGCGCCATGCGGGCTGATGCAGCTGATGCCCGAGACCTGGGCCGACCTGCGCCTTCGCTACGGTCTGGGCAGCGACCCGTTCGATCCCCGCGACAACATCTTGGCCGGCGCCGCCTATCTCCGGGAGCTGCACGATCGGTTCGGAGATTCGGGCTTTCTCGCCGCCTACAACGCCGGCCCGGCGCGCTATGAGGCGTTCCTCGCGACCGGCCGACCGCTGCCCGACGAGACACGCGCTTACCTCGGCGCGCTTGCTCCGCTGACAGCCGGCGGCAGTGCCGAGACCCGTCTGGCCGTCGCGGCGACAGGTGCCATTATGGGTCCAAGCGCCGCTCTTCGTGCTGTTCGCGGCTCATTCTTCAGCCGCACATGGACTGTCGTTCGCTGTGCAGCACGAGCGCTCTTCGGCTGTCGCTCGAGTGGCAGATTTGACCGGCTTCGTGCCGCAGTCGAACGGCCTGTTTGTCGCCGTCTCGCATCAAAATTCGACGCCATGAGCACGAATGCGCCCGATCGCGGGTTGGCGGGCTCTGTCGTGCTGTCGGCGCTGACCGGGACGGGTGGGCTGGAACGCGACCCCGGACGGCAAGATAAAAGCGCCGACCTCGGTCGGGCGCATGTGGTTGGTCGGGTTAGATTTTTTCGGGATTGGACCGACAGGGCCTGCTGGCGCTTGCGCCACAAAGTCCAAGGAATTCAACGGTCCGAGCGCCATCGCGCCGCCTCTCGGAGGGCTCTTGCTGCCGATGACGCACACGCGACGACGACCTCGATGTTCGCCCCGGCCGCATCCGTCACGGCAACCAGGGCGCCAAGCGTCCCAAGAGCTTCATCGGCGAAGTGATGCGCGCCGCAAAGAAGGCCGGTCACACCGGCAAGACCTTCGGGCGGAGCGGCGGGACCAAAGGCCGTTCGACGTTCGGGCGAGGCCGGCGCGCAGCCCTGTCTCTGTCATCCCGCTCGCCTGGTCGGCGCGTCGTCATCATGACCCGGATCGTTCGGCACCAGGGCAAGCGGTTCCGCTCCGCGCCGCTCGCAAAGCACGTCGCCTATCTCAAGCGCGAGGGCGTCACCCGCGACGGCACGGACGCACGTATGTTCGACGCAAACTCGGAGGACGCCGACGCGAAGGCCTTCGCCGAGCGGTGCGAAGACGATCGGCATCATTTTCGGTTCACCGTGTCGCCAGAGGACGCGGCGGAGATGTCCGACCTCCATACATTTACGCGGGAGTTGATGGCCGACGCCGAACGGGATCTCGGCACCAAGCTCGACTGGGTGGCGGTGGATCATTGGAACACCGACAATCCGCACATCCACGTCCTGGTGCGCGGACGCGCCGATGACGGCGAGGACCTGGTCATTAGCCGCGACTACATCAGCCAGGGCTTTCGCGGCCGGGCGGCCGAGCGGGTCACTCTGGAGCTGGGGCCTCGCAGCGAACAAGAGATCCGGAACGCGTTGGAGAAGGAGGTCGAGGCCGAACGCTGGACCAGCCTTGATCGATCGCTTCGCGACATCTCCGACGAGGGCGGCGGTGTTGCCGACCTGCGTCCCGGCAGCGTCGGCGAAGACCCGGAGCTACGTCGGCTGATGCTAGGCCGTGCCGCTAAGCTCGAACGGCTCGGACTTGCCGAACATGTCGGCTCCGCTCGCTGGACATTGAAGCCGGGTCTTGAGCCTGCGCTGCGCGATCTCGGCATCCGCGGCGACATCATCAAGACCATGCACCGGGCGATGACGGGAGCGGGCCATGAGCCTGACGTGACCCGCTTCGCCCTGCACGGCGACGCGGCCGACGAGCCGGTGCTCGGCCGGCTGGTCGCGCGCGGCCTCCATGACGAACTCAAAGGCACGGCCTACGCCATCATCGAAGGCGTGGACGGACGCACGCACCATCTCACCTTCTCCGACATCGAGGTGACCGGCGACGCGAGAGCAGGCGCGATCGTCGAGACGCGCGCCTACGACGACGCCGGCGGCCGCAGGCGACTGTCGATCGCCACTCGATCGGATCTGTCTGTCGAGGCGCAGGTCACGGCGCCGGGCGCAACCTGGATCGACCGGCAGCTTCTCGCACGGGAGCCTGTGACTGGCGGCGGGGGGTTCGGCGCCGAGGTTCGCGAGGCGATGGACCGTCGTGTCGATCACCTCGTCGAGGAAGGCCTGGCGCGCCGGCAAGGCCAGCGGGTCATTTTTGCACGTGATCTCCTCAACACCATGCGGCAGCGCGAACTGGACGACGCGGTCGCCAGACTGTCAGCCGAAACGGGCCTCGCGCACCGCCCGTCGGCCGAGGGCGAGCACGTCGCCGGCATCTATCGTCAGCGCATCACCCTCGCGTCGGGGAGATTCGCCATGATCGACGATGGCCTCGGCTTCCAGTTGGTGCCCTGGCGACCCGCTTTGGAGCAGCAACTCGGGAGACAAGTCGCAGGCGTAATGTCTCATGCCGGCGGGGTTGATTGGAGTTTTGGGCGGAAGCGTGCGCTAGGCATCTGATTGATGTCGAATGGCAGCAACTGGGTGGCGAACCGTCGTTCAATCCGGTACCCCAGGTGGCCGAGACGCGCCGCTTCCGGCCGTTCGCTGCGCTCAATAGTAGCGCGGGATGGGACCATTGTGCGGTGTCGTCCGACCGCTGAGATCGAGCATTACCTCGTCGATGTAACACCATCCCCAGCCTTCGGGTGGGTCATAGCCTTCGATGATCGGGTGCCGCGTTTGGTGGAAATGTTTCGTGACATGGCGGTTCGGCAACTCGTCGCAGCAGCCGACATGGCCGCAGGTCCGGCACAGGCGCAAATGGAGCCACGGCGACCTGATTTTCAGGCACTCCTCGCAGCCGAGCGCGCTGGGCGTCACATTACGGATGGCGTCTGCATGACGACATTCGTCGGACATCAGAATCTCCCGGTGGTGATGGAGAGCGCAGGCTTGTCGCCCATTTCGGCCAGATAGGCGTGGAGCGCGGCGACCACCTGCGCACCTTCGCCAACCGCCGCGGCAACGCGCTTGACCGAGCCCGAGCGCACATCGCCGATCGCGAAGACGCCCGGCAGGCAGGTTTCGAGCGGCCTATCGATGTTGCCGCCAGTGTGCACAAAGCCTTTGCCGTCGAGGGTCACGCCGGACCCCGACAGCCACGCGGTATGCGGCTCTGCTCCAATGAACAAGAAAAGGTGGCGGATCGCGCGTTTCACCTGGTCAGCTGATCGATGAGCGCGGCAACGTATTCCTTGCAAGATGCCGTCCTGCCCTTCGAGCGCGGTCACCTCGGTTTGGGTCAAAACCTCAATATTCGGCGTGGCGGCGATGCGGTCGACGAGATAGCGCGACATGCTCGTATCGAGGCCGGGTCCGCGAACGATCAGCCAAACCCTGGCGGCCCGGCTCGACAGATAAACTGCCGCCTGGCCGGCGGAATTGCCCGCGCCGACCAGCCCCACTTCCTGGCCGGCGCATAGCCGCCCTTCCAGTGGGGACGCCCAGTAATGCACCGACGAGCCCTCGAATTCCGCGAGATTAGGAACTTCTAGACGGCGGTACTGTGCCCCGGTTGCGATGACGACGGCACGCGCTCGGATCCGTTCCGTGTTGGCAAGCGTGAGCAGAAAGCGGCCGCCATTCGCAGCTTGCTGCGCTTGCACTCCCTGCACTTCGTCAGGGATCGCCATATCGACGCCAAATTTCTGGGCCTGGTTATAGGCCCGCCCCATCAAGGCCATGCCGGTGATGCCGGTGGGAAAGCCGAGATAATTCTCGATCCGCGCCGACGCGCCCGCTTGACCACCGAAAGCGCGGCAATCCAGCACCAGCACCGACAGGCCCTCAGAGGCTGCATAGACCGAGGCGGCGAGGCCCGCAGGCCCGGCGCCGACGATGATCACGTCATAAATCTTGTCCGGATCGACGGGGTTGACGAGACCGAGACAACGGGCGAGCTGGTCGTCGCTCGGATTACGCAACAATTCGCCGTTGGGGCAGAGCACAATCGGCAATTCATCCGGCTCGATGCGGAAACGCTCGATCAGCGCCTGGGCGCACCGATCGGTCGCGGGGTCCAACCGCTGATGCGGATGACCGTTTCGCGCGAGAAATCCTTCGAGCCGCAGGACACCGCCGCTTTCAGCGCCGCCGACGATGATCGGCCCACCACCCCCGGTTTCGAGCAACACGACGCGCCGCAGGATCAAGGCGCGCATGATCCGTTCGCCGAGCTCCGCCTCTTCCACCATGAGGTCGCGCAGTCGCCGCGGCGGGATGACCAGCGCCTCGATCGGCTCGACGCAGACCGCGTCGACCAGGGACGGGCGGCCGGAGAGTTGCGCCAGCTCGCCCATGAAGGAGCCCGGACCATGGGCCACGATCGGCTCGGTTCGATCCAACCGATGCTGGCTGGATTCGGCGCGACCGGACAGAATGATAAAGGCGCCCGGCGCGACTTCGCCGGTGGTGAAGATGCGCGCGGCCACCGCGTAGAATTTGCGCTCGCCAAATCGCGCCAGCCGGTCGATCTCTGCTGGCTTCAGCACCGGAAACATCTGATCGCGGCGCGCCTCAATCGTCGGATGCACGGCCTGCGGCATGCTCCCTCACCAGCCTTGCTGCTGAACCGGTGGTCAACCCGGCTGCATCCCACATATGGGCGCTTCGCCAGTCGCTTGCCCGCGCGCACAGGTAAAATCGACAAGAATGGATCGCAGGAAGGAGCCACATTCAAGTGTCGATATCGACACTTGCCGAGTTGCGTGGCGCGAACAAACCGGTGGGGCGTCTCTTGAGAATTCCACCTCACCCGGCGGTTCAACGGTGTGATCTCGAATGACGCATTTGGGGTCGAGATCGGTTAATGCGACTATCACTCAAGCACGTACGCGCGAATTGGCTTCCTCAGCCTGCGCCGACCAGTGAACTCCAAGCAGCAATGTGCCGTTTTACAATTGTCACCAGATACGCTTGCTGCCAGTCGTAAAGATCGCCAACGAAGTCGACGGCGCAAGATATCTTGCAAGCGTCGCAGTGTTCGTTGCCCCCGCGTCTATCGCGCTCGTCGCCGATGTCGTCAAATTGCAGGAGAATTTGTTCCAGCCTCCACCCGTTCCTGTCCGCGCTCGCGCGCAGCGCCATCGAAATTTGAGAGCCCAGAGCCATTAGCATGAATGACCGAGGGTCGGGGCCAGTGTCGCCGCCACCTTCCAGTGCCGAGCGATCGGCCAACAAAGCATGCCGACCGGCAAACAAAAGCTGTTGATGCTGATTGTTCCCTGTCTCCGCCACGATGACCCGACCGGGAGCGAGCATTCTACGCTGCGTCCGTTGGCAGTCGAAGTTCACCTGCACATTCATGAGATGTCTCCCGATAGCACTTTTTCGATGGTTATCGGCAAATCGCGAATACGCTTTCCGGTCGCGTGGTAGACGGCGTTGGCTAAGGCGGGCGCTACCGATACGGCGGTCAGCTCGCCGAGGCCCTTGGCGCCGAGCGGGCTTGCCTCCGCGTCGAACTCGCCGACGAACAGGATGTCGAGTTGCGGGATGTCGGCGTTGGTCGGCACCAGATAGCCCGAATAATTGCGGTTCAAGAAACGGGCGGACCTCGGGTCCATTTCCGATTGTTCGAGAAACGCCTGTCCGACGCCCCAGATGATGCCGCCGATCGCCTGGCTGCGCGCGGTCTTCGGATTGATGATGCGTCCGGCGTCATAGGCGCCGACGAAGCGGTTCAGCCGCACGACCCCGAGTTCGGCGTCGACGCGAACTTCGGCGAACACCGCAGCGAAACTGAAGACCGCCTTCGGTCCGTCGGCCTCGGGCACCGGGTCGTACTCCGCGTCGGCGGCCAGCGTGGACATGCCGTTGCGTTCGAGCAATTCCGCGTAGCCGACATTGAGGTTCGTCCCCGGCACGCCGAGCCTGCCGTCGGCGGCGACGACGGCGTCGGCCGCCGCGCCGGCAAACGGCGCATCCCGCCCGGTCAACGCCAGCGCAATCGCCTTGTCGCGTGCCGCCTTCGCCGCCAGCAGTACCGAAGCGCCGGCATTGGCCATCGTCGCCGAGCCGATCGAGGCGTGAGAATCAGGCAGCCGCGTATCCCCGAGCCGCACGGTCACCTTCTCCAAGGGAAGGCCGAGTGCGTCCGCGGCGACCTGCTGCATCACGGTGTATGTACCCGTGCCGAGGTCGTGCGAACCGGTCTCGACCAGGGCGGCACCGTCCCGGGTCAGTGTGACGCGCGCCTTGGCCGGCCAACGCCAGTGTGTATAGATCGCCCCGGCCACTCCCTGGCCGAGGAGCCAGCGTCCATCCCGCATCGAACCCGGCTCGGGGTTCCGCCTGTCCCAACCGAAGCGGGCGGCGCCCTCGATCAGGCATCGGCGCATCGCGCGCGTCGAGAAGGGCCGGCCGCTCAGCGGGTCGACCTCGGTGTCGTTCAAGAGGCGCAGCGCGACCGGATCGACGCCCGTCGCATAGGCTAGTTCGTCCATCGCGCTTTCGAGCGTGAAATGGCCGAGCGCCTCGTGCGGCGAGCGCATCGCGGTCGGCGTGTTGCGGTTGACATGCACAATCCTGTGGCTTGTCGCAATGCCGCCGCTCGCCGCCCACAGCGAACGCGAGGCAAGCGCCGCATATTCGATGTAATTGTCGAATACGGGCGTCGGAGAAATGCTCTGGTGACGGATGCCAGTCAGCTTTCCGTTTCTTTCCGCGCCCAACGTCACCGTCTGGATCGTCGCCGGCTGATGGCCGGCCATCGAATACATCTGCGCGCGGGTCAGCTGCAGCGTGACGGGCCGCCCTACGACCTTGGCGGCGAGCGCCGCCAGCAGGGTATGCGGCCAGACATAGCCCTTGCCGCCGAAACCGCCGCCGAGAAAATGCGATATGACGTTGATTTTCACCGGGGGCAGGCCGAGCACGATCGCCACCAGCTCCTTCGTGCCGAATATGTGCTGCGTCGTCTCGTAGAGCGTCAGCGAGCCGTCCGCGTCCCACACCGCCGTCGTGGCGTGCGGCTCCATCTGGTTGTGATGGCGATCGGACGTCGTATAGGTCTGCTCGACCTTGACGGGTGCTGCCGCGATCGCGGCGTCGGCATTGCCGACGGACGACGCGACGGGCCACAGGAATTGGGGCGGGTCGATCGCCTCCCGCACCGTCTCGCCGCTAAACACGACCGGCGGTTCGGCCGCGTATTCGACCTTGATCAAGGTGCCGGCGTAGGCCGCCTCGTCGCGCGTCTCTGCGACGACGACGGCGAGCGGCTGCCCGGAGTAGTGGATCTTGTCGTCCTGCAGCGGCAGGTAGCCTTGCCCGTGCGGATGCAGGTGGCTCCACGGCCGCGGCGTCGGGTTCATGCGTGGCAGGTTGCGGTGGGTGAAGACCGCAAGCACGCCCGGGGCATCCTCGGCGGCGCTGATGTCGATCGACACGGTGCGGCCATTCGCGATCGTGCTGTGGACGAGTGCGGCGTGCGCTGTGCCCTTGACCGAAATGTCCGCCGTGTAGCGCGCCGCTCCGGTCACCTTGAGCCGCCCCTCGGCCCGCGAAACAGGTTGCCCGATGGCGTTCATGCCCGTTCTCCCGCGGCTTTCAGCGCCCGCAAGGCGACGCGCTGCGCCAATTCGACCTTGAACCCGTTATGGCCGAGGGGACGAGCCTCGGCGAAGGACGTAGCGATCGCCGATCTGAGCGCGTCGCTGTCGTCCAGCGAGATACCGGACAGCGCCGCTTCGGCCGCCGACAGGCGCCAGGGCTTGTGCGCAACGCCGCCCATGGCAAGGCGCGTCGAGCGAATGCGTCGGCGGTCGGTCGCGATCACGGCTGCTGCGGAAACAAGCGCGAATTCGTAGGATTGCGCGATCGCGGAGCTTGAGGTAATGTGAAGCGCGGCCCTCGACGCCGGCAGGCACCGCGATCGCGACGATCAGATCGCCCCGGCCGAGCAGGGTGTCGTTCTCCGGCGATCTGCCGGGCAGGCGGTGGAAATCGACGAGCGGGATCGACCGTTCTCCCGCGGGTCTGCGGACGATGATTTTTGCGTCCAGCGCGGCGAGCGCCACGGCCAGGTCCGAGGCGTTGGTGGCGACGCAATCGTCGGACCAACCGAAGATTGCGTGGTTTCGGTTGAGGCCGTTCAGGGCCGAGCAACCGGAGCCCGGCCGGCGCTTGTTGCACGGAACGTCGTCCTCGTCGCGGAAATAGGCGCAGCGCGTGCGCTGCATCAGGTTGCCGCCGATCGAGGCCATGTTGCGGAGCTGGCCAGAGGCCGAAGACAGCAGCGCTTCGGCGATGACCGGAAAGCGCCGGCGTACTTCCGAGTCCGCTGCCACGTCGCTCATGCGGGCCAAGGCGCCGATCCACAGGCCGCCATCCGGCGGCGCTTCGATCCGCGCCATGTCGGGCAAGCGGTTGATGTCGAGCAGCCGCTTGGGCAGCGCGGCGCGATCCTTGATCAGCGCGAGAACATCGGTGCCACCGGCGATGAAGGCGAGCTGCGGATCGCGGGCATGGGCGGCTATTGCGGTGGCTGGATCGTCGGCTCGCGAAATAGCGAAGGGATGCATCGCTCAGCTCCTCCGAGCCGCGTCGGCGACGGCGTCGACGATGTTGGGGTAGCAGGCGCAGCGGCACAGATTGCCGCTCATCCGCTCACGGATCTCCGTCTTGGAAAGGTCGGCCAGCGTGAAAGCCTCGCGCAGATCGGCCGTCGCGGCGCTCGGCCAGCCGGCCTTCGCCTCCTCGATCACGGCGACGGCCGACATGATCTGCCCGGACGTGCAGAACCCGCACTGGAAGCCGTCATGCTCGATGAACGCGGCCTGGACCGGATGCAGTTCGCCGTTCCGCTCCAGCCCCTCGATAGTGGTGATCCGCTTGCCCTCCTGCATCATCGCCAAGGTCATGCAGGACAGGATGCGGCGACCGTCGACATGCACGGTGCAGGCGCCGCACTCGCCGCGGTCGCACGCCTTCTTGGTCCCGGTCAGTCCTAGCCCATCGCGAAGCGCGTCGAGCAGGGTCGTTCGCGGCTCGACCTCGATCGCGCTCCTACGGCCGTTGACCGTCAGGCGCACGGACCGGCGCGTGCCACCTCCTCTCGTCTCGCTCATCGCTTCGTCCCTTTCACTCTGGCGGTACGTTCGCCAGCAGCGGGCCGAGCCCCTCGGCCATCGTCAGATGCGCGATGACCGCGTCGCGCATCCGCTGATATGGCAAGCCTGCGAGCATCGCGGTCTGCACCGCGGTCATGACCTCGCCAGCCTCCGAGCCGATCATCGTGAACCCAATGATGCGGTCGTCGTTACCGACGAGGACCTTCATGAAGCCCTGTGTTTCATCGGTCGTTTTGGTGCGATGCACGTTGCTGATGGGCAGGCGCGCGACGCGCACGGCAAGCCCCTGGGCGCGCGCCTCGTTCTCGCTGAGCCCGATGCGCGCCAGCGGCGGGTCGGTGAACATGCAGTACGGGACGAGACGGCCGCGGGTGCTGCGGCTGCCGCCGGCGAGGTTGTCGCGAATGATCCGGAAATCGTCGACGGAGACGTGGGTGAAGTGTGGGCTGCCGGCGCATTCGCCAATCGCCCAGACATCCGGCGCGCTTGTCTCCAGCCGCTCGTTGACGCAGATATAGCCGCGCTCGTCCAATTCGACCCCGGCCCGCTCCAGCCCGATGCCCACGGTGTTCGGCACGCGGCCGGCGGCGACCAGGATGTCGCTGCCTTCGATCGTGCGTTCGCCGAAGGCCGTGCGCACGGTAACGCCGACGTCCTCGCCCGAGCGGCCGCGCACGCCGGTGACCGCTGCCGCGAGCACGAACTGCATGCTTCCGGAACCGAGGACGCGCTGCAGTTCTTCGGCGACGTCAGGATCCTCGCGGCTCATGATCCGAGGTCCGGCCTCGATGACGGTGACCCGGCTGCCGAACCAGCGATAGGCCTGCGCCATCTCGAGGCCGACATAGCCGCCGCCGAGCACGATCAGATGCGAGGGCAGGTAATCGAGGTCCAGCGCCTCGATATGGGTGAGCGGCCGGGTCTCCTTGAGGCCGGAAAGGTTTGGGATGGCCGCGTGCGACCCGACATTGAGGAACACTTTTTCGCCGGTAAGTACGCGGGTGCCGCCGTCATTGAGGCGCGCCTCGATCGTCTTCGGTGCGACGAAGCGCCCACTGCCCATGATCAGCTCGGCGCCGGTTGCCCGGTAATTCTGCAAATGCAGCTCGATCTCGCGGTTGACCATGTCCGATTTGCGCTGCCGTACTGCCGCCATCTCGGTCTCGACGGGGCCCGCGACGGTGCCGAACTGCCCGGCGTGGTGCGCCAGATGAGCGACGCGGGCACTCCAGATTTCGTTCTTGCTCGGCATGCAGGCGATGTTGGGGCATGAGCCGCCGATCCACCGGCGCTCGACGACCGCGGTGCGGCGGCCCGATCCCGCCATGTGCCAGGCCAGCAGCTTACCGCCCTGGCCGCTGCCGAGGATCAATGCATCGAAGTGTTCCGGTTCGGCCATCGCCACCTCCCCGTCAGTGCTGTCGTCGGCCCAACCGCCGCAAGCGTCCTCATTTCGCGTGCGCCCGCGCCACGTCGGCGGCGCTGATGCCCTCCAAGGCGAGCCCGTAGCCGACCCCCTCGTCGATGATGCGGCGCAGCTTCTGGGTCATCGCGATGCGCGTGTAGCTTGTCGCCAGTGGCGGCAGCGCAGCGAGGCCTTCGCCGATCTCGCGGGCGCGGGCGAGCAGCTTGTCGGCCGGGACGATCTCATTGACCGCGCCCCACGCTTTGGCCGTCTCGGCATCGAGCTCTTGGCGAGTAAGGATGAAGTAGCGGCCGCGAACCGTGCCGATCGCTTCCTGCCAGAGCAGGTGGACGCCGTCGCCTGACACGATGCCGAATTCGAAATGCGGCTTGTCCTGAAACAGCGTCGAAGGCGTGGCGAGAACGATGTCGGCGAGCAGGATGTACTCGGAATGCAGCCGGACCGGGCCATTCACCGCGGCGATCAACGGCACCTCGATGTCGAGGAGGTTCATCAGGACCTTTTTGCCCTCGCGATAGATCTTGTCGTAGCCGCGTGGAGTGAAAAAATCGAAGCCGTCGAGCGTTATCCTCTCCATGAAAGCATCGCCGCTGCCGGTCAGGATGACCACGCGGTTATCCCGGTCCGAGCCGATCGCGTGAAACAGGTCAACGAACTGCTCGTGGGTATGGCCGTCGAAGACGAGCGTGCCGCCGTCGGTGTGCAGCGCCACTTCCAAAACGCCGGTCGGCGAACGGCTGAGACGGGCGTTGGGGAAACTGTTGCGATAAGCGTCAAGGCGGCTCATAGGATCCTCCGTGCAATTGGCGAGGCAAACTCGACCTGGGCTTCGGCCCATTGTGGTGATGGGAATGCGGCTTGGGGTAGCCGCTGCGACGGATTAACGATTATGCCATCCCGGAATAAACGTCCGCTCGCCTCGCGGTCAGGGCCGCGGGCAACCGCTGAGCCGGCTTTTCTGCTAATCTCGCTGAAAGCAGTGTCGTTGCCTCCGTGAGGAAATGGCGATGGACCGCCTTGTTGCGATGGAGATCTTTGTCCGGGTCATCGAGGCAGGCTCATTTTCGGGCGCCGCAAAGCAGCTTCGGGTCGGTCAGCCAACGGTCTCCAAGACGATTGCCCAGCTGGAGGATCGGCTCGGTGTGCGGCTGCTCCTGCGATCGACGCATGGCCTGACGCCGACCGAGGCCGGACGGAGCTTTTATGAGCGCGCCAAGCGATCGATCGAAGAGGCCGAGGAAGCTGAGCTGGCGGCTCGTGGTGCAGGTGCGACGTTATCCGGCCGACTCCGGGTCTGCGCGCCGGTGACGTTCGCGCGACTTCAAGTCGTGCCCCGTCTTCCTGCTTTTTTGGCCGAGCACCCGGCGATTGATTTCGACATGGTTCTCGAGGACCGGAACATTGACTTGATCGAAGCCGGGATTGATGTCGCACTGCGTCTCGGGCGGCAGCCGGATTTAACATTGACCGCCCGCAAGATCGCCGAATGCCGTTCTGTCGTTGTCGGCGCGCCGGCCTATCTCGATGGGATGGGCACGCCGCGGACTCCGGCTGACCTGCAGGCACACCAGACCATTATCTACGACCAGCGCGAAGGCGGGCAGGTTTGGAGCTTTCGCAATGAAACAGCCGAGGTCTCCGTTACTGTGACCGGGCGATTTCGCGTTAGTGCTGCAGAGGGTGTCCGGGAGGCGGTGCTCGCCGGTCTCGGCCTCTCGATCGGCGGTTCGGAATGGATGTTTGCGCCTGAACTTGCGGCTGGAACAATCCAAGCCGTGTTGACGGACTGGTCGTTGCCGACCGTGGAACTCTGGGCTGTGTTTCCTACTGGCCGTCAAGCCACCGCTAAGGCGCGAGCCTTTGCGATGTTTGTAGAGGACCAGCTGTCGAACAGCAGGGGGATCAACAGCTCTGGCTGTTGATCTCGCCGCATGGACCGAGTGTCGGCTTTGGGGCGATTCCGTTGAAGAAGTCGGTTTTAAGGGAGCTGATCCAGCAGAGCTTTGGCCTGTTTCATCTTTGGCGCCGCAAGGCCTTCCGTGAAACGCTCATACACAGGTCCGAGCACGGGGCGCGCCTCAACGCCTTTGTGTTGACGGTGCATGAGCTCCGCCAAGCTCGTCGCTGCGCACAGCTCCCAATAAAGCGCCTGCTGGTGGCGCGCGGAGCTCAAAGACCGGTAGAGCAAGTCCATAACGATTGCCGGGTCTTCCGAGGTGCGTAACGACAGCAGTTCGCCTTTAATCCGCAAGATTTCCGGTAGAAACCATAGGCAATCATTCGCTTCGGCGAAACGCATGGCTCCGTTGATCTCGGCAAGGCCATCATCGACACGGCCTATCGCGCCCAGCGTTGCGGCAAGCTCGGCCCTAAAAAAAGGATAGAACAGCAGATAGCCCGCTTCCTGCATCTCGACGAGACCGCGGCGAAGCGGATCGAGCCCACCCTCGGGATCGCCGCGCTTCGCGGCGAGGCTGCCGCGCAGGCAAAGACCGGCGGCGTGGAAGGGGAGTAGGGCGTGCCTCGATGCATGATCGATAAGCTCTTCGCCAGAGGCCTCAGCCAACTCCAATTCGCCAAGACTGAGGAAGATAATGCCAGCCGTCCAAGCCAGAACGATGCTCAGATGGATCGGCTCGTTCGTGACGCGTGCCGCTTCGATCGCCCTTATTGCCGTACTCGATGCCGTCTCCAAAAACCCCTGCAACAGCGAATTGACTGCGAGCGCGACGCCCATCTCGGCATTAAACCGGTACAAGTTGCTGCTTCGGTCGACCGGATACCGGTCGATAGCCCGTTGAAGCCGTGCGCGGACTTCACCATGCGCTCCGAGAGAAGTTTGCGATAGACCGATCATCAAATCAGCCGTTGCCCGAGATTGGTCGTCGCGGGCTAGCCCTTCGTAATGCCGAGCGAGAGCAAGCGCATCATTCGATGCCGCCGCGCGCTGCGAGAACAGCCAAAGGGCGCGGATAGACCGCTGCTGATAGTCGACATCCCCAAGCTCCTGAGCGAGTGCCAACGCCCGTACGAATGCCGCGCGAGACGGGGCGATCATCCCCCGCGCGTACATGAGCGCCACACCGAGATTGTACTGCAGGATGATCTCATAGTGGCTACCCGCAGCATCGCCAATCAGTGCCAGTGCCTTGCCGGCCCACTCGCTGACTTCCTCGACCAGCGATAGCGCGCCCCAAAGGTTCGTCGCGGTGGCGGCAAGCGCCACTCCCAGCGTGGTATCGCCCTCCGGGGAGAACGCCCAGTTCAGTGCCGCGCGGAGATTGTCGAGGTCCCCATGATGACGATCCTGGCTATCGATGGCCGCCTGCAGCCGATCCTGTGTCGAGAACGGCGCAGATAACGCGAGGTAGAATTCGGCGTGGCAACGAGCGACCTGGACCGCATCGCCAGTTTCCGCCAGCTTCTCGAGCGCATAAACACGCGTCGTCTCGAGCAGCCGCCAACGCCCGCGTGCTTCAGATCGCTCAGGCGTGACTAGCGACTTGTTGACGAGATTGGCGATGCCGACCGTCACCGCCGATGGACCTGCTACGTCCCCCGTCACCGCGACGGCCGCGTCGAGCGTGAAACCTGCCGGGAACACGGCCAGGTGACACAGTAGCCGCCGTTCGGCTTCCGGAAGCAGTTCGTAGCTCCAATCGAGCGTCGCACGGAGCGTTCGATGCCGGGGAAGCGCGGTCCGTCGGCCGCTCGTCAGCAACTGTAGGCGATCGTCGAGGCGAACGGCGAGTTCCGGGATCCCGAGCGTGGCGGCACGCGCCGCCGCCAACTCAATCGCCAGCGGAATGCCATCGAGGCGCCGACAGATCATCGCAAGCAATGCCATCAGCCGTTCGTCAGGCGCGAAACGCGGTTCGGCCGCCCGCGCTCTTTCGACAAAGAGCCGAACAGCGCCGTATTCGAGAGGATCGGTTCTGTCGTCGATATTCGCCGCGGGCACGGCGAGCGTCGGGACTGGATAAATCTGCTCCCCTTCAGCCCGAAGCGGCTCGCGGCTTGTGGCGATGACCCGCGCCGTTGGACTTGCGCGCAGCAGCGCCTCCGCCATTCTGGCCGCGGCGTCAATCAGGTGTTCGCAATTGTCGAGCAGGAGCAGCAGCTCTTTTCCGATCAGCGCGCTCGCAACGCGCCCGGCTGTGACGGGACCAGCGGCGAGTTCGATCCCGAGCGCGGCGGCAACCCTAGCGGGGACAAGGTCGGGGTCGGAGAGCGACGCCAGCTCGACGCGCCAGACCCCGTCGCCAAATTGCGGCAGCAACCGATGTGCCGCGGCAAGAGCGAGACGTGTCTTCCCGATGCCACCGGTGCCTGTCAACGTGACGAGCCGGCGCGCGCTGGCAAGTCGGAGGACTTCAAGTAGGCTGTCCCCCCGGCCGATCAGCTCAGTAACCGGCAGCGGCAGGTTTGTCGCTGGCGCCGCCTCCAGCCTGACGTGCGCTTCCGCGTCCTCGGCTGGAAATTGGATCTCCCCCGTGAACTGATAACCGCGTCGAGAGACGGTGCGGATCAGTGCGCGCTCCGCGCCGAGGGCAGCACGCAACGCGGAGATCTGTACCTCCAGGTTGTTCTCCTCTACCACCTGACCCGGCCAAATGCCCGCCATGAGCGCGTGTTTGCTGACGATGGACCCGTGCGCTTCGATCAGCGCCGTCAGCACGTCGAAGGCGCGACTCCCCAGCCTCGCCGGCTGACCGTCCACGAGGAGTTCGCGACGATGCGGCACAAGGCAATAACGCCCGAACGTGATCCGCGCCGGCAATCGCGATCCGGAGTTCATGGGTCGGCACTATAAGCGCGATTTCAGGAACTTTAAGCTTGCCTGAGCATTCGCCGTGGTTGTGGTGCCGGTTGGCGCCGTTCGGTCGCGTCTGCGCCGCGGGCGCATGAAGCTGAGGATGGCCGCGTGAAAAGCTCGATTACAGTTCGTCCAGCAATAGCTTTGCGGTTTTGAGGTGGGCCGTGTCGAACCCCTCGGTAAACCGATCGTAGACCGGCTGGAGAAGATTCTTCGCATCGGCAGAATGGCCTTGGTCGCGCAATGACCCGGCAAGGCTCATGGCAGCACGCAATTCCCAGGACAAGGCGCCCTGGCCACGTGCGAGATCGAGGGCTTGCCGGAAAAGATCCTCGGCTGCGGCCGTCGCAGTCGGTCCACCCTGCAACAGAAGAAGCTCGCCTTTGACGCGCAACATCTCGGCACTCATCCAGCGTTCTTCAGTATTCTCGGAATGGTTGATCGCTTCCTTGATTGCGGCGAGCCCTTCGGCGATCTGCCCAGCACGGCCCAAGGCTTCTGGCATCAGGAGCTCGACGAGCCCAAAAACGGCGGACCTCGCTTCGCCGAGTTCGTCGAAGCCGGCGCGCAGCAGCGGCAATCCGGTGTCGACATCGCCGCGCTTAATAACGAGTGCTCCCTGATAGCTGCGGCCCCGGGATGCCCAGAACGTCAGTGCATACCTCGTCGAATGGTCGAGCAGCATGCTCACGTAATGTTCCGCCGCAACCAGGTCGCCGACAGACAGTGCGATCGGGCATGCCCCCAGGAACAGAGCGTAACACAGCGAGATTGCGTGATGGGCCGCGCGAGCGTCCTCAACACTCCTTTCGGCGGCCCGCATTGCCTCGTCCGGGAACCCTTGCAGCCACAGGATCCGCGCAAAGAAGACGCGCGACATCACCTGCAAGTCGATCTGAAAGCGAATGAGGTGTGGCCTGGCATCGGCAATGACGTAATCATTTAGCACGCGCTCGATATGGCGCCTGGCCTTGGATTGGTCGCCCAGATAATGCTGCGAGGTGCCCATCGCTCGCTCGCCGATCAGCCGATCGTTGGGGTCGGGACAACGCTCGGCCAGGGTACACAGCCTTTGCGCAAAGTTCAGAGCGACGCGGTGTCGACTATTGGTGGTGTGAAAGAACCACAGGCCCCAGAGCGCCCGCAACTGATACTCGGGGTCCTCAAGGCTCTCCGCGATCTCAAGGGCCTTTGTCCAGGCTGCGCCGGTCTGGGAAATGGCGCCTCTGGTATATCTGAGCGATGCGGCGAGCGCGGTATGGAGTTTCATTTCCCTCCGCGCGTCCCGGTTCGCTCCGGGTCGGAGAGCGGCTAGCGCCTTCTCCAGACGGCCGCGGCATTCCTCCAGCAGCGACAACTGCATCCATAGTGGTATCGCGGCCGCAGTCAGCGCCACGCCGAGCGACGCGTCACCGTCCGCCGAAAAGGCCCAGTCGAGCGCGGCGCGCAGATTGTCGATTCGCCACCCGTACTCACCGATCCATTCATCCGTGGACCGAACTTCCCATTCCGCCTCTGCTCGTTCGAACAGGTCGCGATAATATGCGGCGTGACATCCCGCGATCCCCTCTCGCTCGCCGCTCTCGCTAAGCATTTCAAACGCGTAGGCACGGGTGGTATCAAGCAGTCGATACCGCGCGACGCCCCGGACTTCGGCCGCCACGAGCGATTTCGCGGCAAGGCTCGAAATCCCATCAATGACGTCCGACGCCCGAAGTACCGGGCTCGCCGCGACTGCACAGGCCGCTTCTAGGCTGAACGCGCCGGCGAAGATGGCCAGCCGACGGAATAGGACGCGTTCCGGCTCGGCGAGAAGCCCGTGGCTCCAATCGAGTGTCGCTCGCAATGTCTGATGCCGCGGCAACGCCGTCCGCCGGCCCCCGGTCAGCAAGTTTAACCGTTCGTCGAGGCGAACGGCGAGTTCCTCGATGCCGAGTGCGGCGGCACGCGCCGCCGCCAGTTCAATCGCGAGCGGAATGCCATCCAAGCGCCGACAGATCGCCGCAAGCGTCACCATCGCCTGTCCATCCGGGGCGAATTGCGGTTCTGCCGCGCGCACCCGTTCGACGAACAGCCGAACGGCGCCGTATTCGAGAAGGTCGGTCTTGTCGTTGATACTCGCTGCCGGCACGGCCAGCGGTGGCACCGGATAGACTTGTTCCCCGTCGGCGCGCAGCGGTTCGCGGCTTGTCGCGATGACGCGCGCCGCCGGGTTTGCGCGCAGCAGCGCCTCAGCCATAATGGCCGCGGCGTCTATCAGGTGCTCGCAATTATCGAGGACGAGCAGCAGCGCCTTCCCGATCAGCGCATTCGCGACGCGTTCGGCAGTGATGGCGCCGGCGGCGAGTTCCAGCCCGACCGCGGCGGCTACGGCGGCGGGGACAAGCTCGGCGTCGGCGACGGGGGCTAGCTCGGCAAGCCACACTTCCCCGTCAATTTGCGGCAGCAACCGATGTGCAGCGGCAAGGGCGAGGCGGGTCTTTCCGATGCCTCCGGGGCCGGTCAGGGTCACGAACCGTTGCGCGGCGGCAAGGCGCAGGATTCCAGCCAAACTGTCGTCCCGGCCGATCAGATCGGAAACCGATTGCGGCAGGTTTGTTGCTGACGCCGCCGCTTCCGGCCCGGCATTGACCCGCATTTCCTCGGCTTCAGCCAGAAAGCGGATCTCTCCGGTGAACTGATAGCCGCGGCGGTAGACAGTGCGGATAAGCGAGCGCTCCGCTCCGAAGGCGGTGCGCAACGCGGAGATCTGTACCTCCAGGTTGTTCTCCTCAACAATCTGGTTGGGCCATCCGCGCGCCATAAGCTCGTCTTTGCTGACGACGGACCCGCGCGCTTCAATCAGCGCTATCAGCACGTCGAACGCGCGGCCGCCGAGCCGGATCGGCTGATCATCTAAAACCAGCTCGCGGCGATGC
Source organism: uncultured Alphaproteobacteria bacterium (assembly GCA_963814865.1). Classification (GTDB taxonomy): domain Bacteria; phylum Pseudomonadota; class Alphaproteobacteria; order ATCC43930; family CGMCC-115725; genus AP-15. The sequence continues at coordinate 279,779 of CAWFEN010000015.1, forward strand.
GGCATCAAGCAGAAGCGCCCGAACGTGATCCGCGGCGGCAGTTCCGATCCGGGCTTCATCAATCGCCAATATAAGGGCGATTTCAGGATTTTTAAGCTTGCCTAAGCAATCGCCCGGGGCGCGTGTGGCGGCGGCAAGGTCACTAGTCAGTCGTTTTAAGGTCTATTAAGTCAATCCAAAGGACTTCAGAGCCGTTCGTGGCTAGCCTTTGCGAACAAACTACCGGAAAGATCACATCGATCTAGTAGCCAGAGGAAGTAAAGATGGACCGACTCGCCGCGATGGAGGCCTTCGTCCGCGTTGTCGACGCCGGCTCGTTCTCCGGTGCCGCCAAGCAACTGCATATCGGCCAGCCCGCCGTTTCGAAGACGATTGCGCAACTCGAAGATCGCCTTGGCGTGCGGCTGTTGCTGCGTTCGACGCATGGCCTGACGCCGACTGAAGCGGGCCGCAACTTCTACGACCGCGCCATACGATTGATCGAAGAGGCCGAGGAAGCCGAACTCGCGGCCCGTGGCGCCGCTACGACTTTGACGGGCCGCCTGCGTTTCTGTGCTCCCCCCACCTTCGCGCGCCTGCGCGTCATGCCGCGCCTTCCGGCCTTCCTCGCCGAGCACCCGTCGCTCGATATCGATGCTTTCCTGAACGACTACGACATCGATCTGATCGCAGCCGGCATCGACGTGGCGCTGCTGATCGGTCCACTCCCTGATTCGACCGTGATCGCTCGCAAGATCGGCGAGTGCCAACGGCGTGTAATCGCGACTCCCGCTTATTTCGCCGCCCGAGGAGCGCCACGGACTCCTGCTGACCTGCGGGCGCACGAGGCCATCGTCTACGAGCAGCGCGATGGCGGCGCGACCTGGGTCTTTCGGCGGGGAATGTCGGACACCCCGGTTACCGTAAGCGGGCGCCTTCGGGTCAGCGCCGGCGAGGGTGTTCGCACAGCGGTGCTTGCCGGTCTCGGCCTTGCCGTCGCCTCGGAATGGTTGTTCGGGCCGGAGTTAGAACTCGGGTGAAGTCGTGACGGTGCTGCAGGATTGGCTGCTGCCGCCGGTCGATTTATGGGCGGTCTTTCCGGCGGGCCGGCAGGCGAGCGTCAAGGCACGGGCGTTTGTGAGCTTTATACAGTTGGAAATGTTGAATGCGACGCCCGACACCAAGGAGCGACCAAGCGAAAGGAACCTATGGAACTGCGGCGGTCCAATGGGCCAAGCGCAGAGAGAAAGCGCACGCACCGCCGATGGGATGGCTTCCAATATTTTGGCTTCGGCGGCCTAGGCACAGGCCTGTTGGGAGATTGCGGTAGACGATGGAATCGCGTCCACACAGGGCGCGACGCGCCGACAAAGGACCGGAGTGAGTTGCGATGCCCTTGCTGGTTACGAGCGCCTTCGGGGCTAACGGAAACGGACACGGCGCGCTGCTCGCTTTCGATCGCGATGGAAGGCCGCTCGGCGTCTTCAGCACAGATAACCGCATCGTGGACCCCCGCGGGCTGGCGGTCGAAGAGAAAGAACGCCTGTTGTTCCTCAACAGCGCGGATCGGGTGCTGGCGGTCGATACCGCCGGCAAGGTCGTGCGCGATACCGGCGTGATCCCTGGACTGAACCCCGGGGGCGGGGCCTTTGGACCGGACGGTCGGTATTACGCCGGCCTACGAAGCGCGCGAACGATCTTGACGCTGCCGCCGGATTTGAAGAGCGGCGGTGAACATGCGCTACCCGCCGGGATCGTGCCCTTTCCGCGGGGCTTCGGGTTCAATGCCGAGGGCAGACTGTTCCTTGCGTCAGGTATCGGTCCCAACGGGGAAGGCGACGACGCGATCGTCGCTTTTGCCCCGGCCGATCGCACGCGGCCAGACCCACTGGTTGCGCATGATCCGGACCTGAGCCCGCTCGACCTCATCGTAGCCCCCAACGGTAACGTCGTTGTGTCTAGCGAGCGTCCGTTTGGTGCGCCCGACGCCGTCACGACCGTCCGGGAATATCATCCCGAAAGCGGGCAGTTCGTCCGCGTGTTCTCCACCGAGGGCCTTGCGGCGTTCCGCAAGCCACGCGGGTTGCGCTTCGGTCCCGATGGCAATCTTTACTGCGTGGCTCAGGACGAGGTGGTCGCATTCGATTTCATGAGCGGCCATTGCCTCGGTCCTGTCGTGCGATTTCCCCAGCTTCATGGCCAGGCTCTCGTCTTCTTTCCCTAGTTGCCGTAGTAGCCGATCGCGGTGCGAGAGAGCGCGGTTCGTAATCTCGATTACCGTCGCGGTCATGACGATGAGCTACCGCCCGCCAACCGGTCTTCGATGAAAGCTGCGAACGTGCGAGCTTTGGCACTCACCTGTCGCCCAGTCGCAAACACCGCCCACAACAGGGCGGTCCACCGTCATGTCTTCGCGGAAGCAACGGCGCTCTTCCAGCGAGATAACCAGAAACAGCAGGCAGTGGTTGCCGCGCGGCCAGATCCCGACCGCGAGCGGCGGTTTATGCCAGCCCGGAATAAGCGTTAGTCCGCGGCGGCGGCTACTCCGAGCGGGCGTCTACGCACAACCTGTAGGCGGCAACACAAGCAATCGCGGAGAGTTTCGATGGCCCGGTCCATGGTCTCCACTTCCGGCGCCCGGCAAGGCCACTTTAGTCCGGCCGTCGAGCAGGTTTGCGCTACCGACGGCGAACCTACAGTCAAAGCGCGAACGCTGCGCGAGCTGGCAGCTTGGTACCGGGCCTTCGCCGCACGGGCGGCTAATCCCGCCATATGGGAGTCACGCCTGCTGACAGCGGAAGAATTGGATGCGGAAGCCAGTCGCATCGAACCGAAAGAAGACAGCTAGCGAGCAGTGCGAACCTGGTTCGATCACAATAACCGAAGGACAAATTGTCATGTCAAAGCTCGAAATGCTGACACCGCAGAACAGCGCTATCGCGCTGATCGACTACCAGCCCGCCATGTATCAGGGCGTGCAGTCGCATGATCGTCTGGTGACATTCAACAACGTCCAGGTCGTCGCCAAGGCCGCCAAGCTGTTCGGCATCCCGACCGTAATTTCTACGATTGCAAAGGACAGCTTCTCAGGCCCTTTCATGCCGGAAGTCACGGCACTCTTCCCCGAGCACAAAGTCATCGACCGCACGTCGATGAATGCCTGGTTTGACACGAACTTCCGCAAAACGGTTCACGCGCTCCGCCGCAAGAAGATCGTCATGGCCGGGCTATGGACCGAGGCCTGCGTGATGTTCGCGACCCTCGATATGCTGAATGAGGGTTTCGAGATCTATATCGCCGCCGACGCTTGCGGCGACGTTTCGGCTGAGGCGCACAACCGTGCCATGGACCGCGCAGTCCAGGCCGGCGCCGTGCCAATCACCTCGCTGCAATATGTCTTCGAGCTGCAGCAGGACTGGGCGCGCAGCGAGACCTACGAAGGGGTGATGGACATCCTGCGGACACACACGCCCTACGGCACTCAAGTGCGCTTCTCGAAGTGGGCGCTTGGCGAGCACGCCTCGGAGGCGGGTCCGGCGGCGCATCGATGAAGGCCCATCCGCTTTCACTGGGCGCCGGCGTTTTGGTCGGGGTGGTCTACAGCCTGATCGACGTGCAGTCGCCCGAGCAGCCGTAAAAAATTCCGGAGATACGATCATGATAGCTCCAGCCACTGCGCCTGATCTAATCCTGCATCGAGGGCTTTTCACCACGCTCGACCGCGCCAACCCGACGGCGAGCGCCGTTTCGATCACGGACGGCAAGTTCACCGCGGTCGGGCATGACCACGAGGTGATGCCGCTCGCCGGCGAACACACCCGGATTGTCGATCTCAAGGGCAAGCGCGTCCTGCCCGGCCTCATCGACAACCACCTGCACATCATTCGGGGCGGGCTCAACTTCAACATGGAGCTGCGCTGGGACGGGGTGCGCTCGCTCGCTGACGCGATGGCGATGCTGAAGCGCCAGGTCGAGATCACCCCGCCGCCCCAATGGGTGCGCGTCGTTGGGGGGTTCACCGAACACCAGTTCGCCGAAAAGCGGTTGCCGACGATCAACGAAATCAATGCGGTCGCGCCCGATACGCCGGTCTTCCTGCTGCATCTGTACGACCGCGCGCTCCTCAACGCCGCGGCATTGCGTGCGGTCGGCTACACCGAGGACACCCCGGTCCCGCCCGGCGGCGAAATGGTGGTCGACAGCTACGGCAACCCGACCGGCCTGCTGCTGGCAAAGCCGAATGCCGGCATCCTCTACGCGGCGCTTGCCAAGGGCCCGAAACTGCCGTTCGACTACCAGATCAACTCCACGCGGCATTTCATGCGCGAACTGAACCGGCTCGGCGTGACCGGCGCGATCGACGCCGGCGGCGGCTCCCAGAACTACCCGGAAGACTACGCCGTCATCGAGAAGCTGGCCGCCGAAGGCCAGCTGACCGTGCGCATCGCCTATAATTTGTTCACCCAGAAACCAAAGGGCGAGAAGGACGACTTCCTCAACTGGACGCGGAATTCGACATACAAGGAGGGCAGCGACTATTTCCGGCACAACGGCGGCGGCGAAATGCTGGTCTTTTCGGCCGCCGATTTCGAGGATTTCCGCCAGCCGCGGCCGGACATGCCGCCCGAAATGGAGGGCGAACTCGAAGCGGTCGTGCGCATTCTTGCGCAGAACCGCTGGCCATGGCGCCTGCACGCGACCTATGACGAGACGATCTCGCGTGCGCTTGACGTGTTCGAGCGGGTCAACCAGGAGATCCCGCTCGATAGGTTCAACTGGTTTTTCGACCACGCCGAAACGATTTCTGACAGGTCGATCGAACGCATCGCGGCGCTCGGCGGCGGCATCGCCGTGCAGCACCGCATGGCCTATCAGGGCGAATATTTCGTCGAACGCTATGGAATCGGGGCCGCCGAAGCGACGCCGCCGATCGCCAAGATCCTCGCCAGCGGGGTCAAAATCTCGGCCGGTACCGACGCCACCCGCGTCGCCTCCTACAACCCGTGGGTGTCGCTCGCCTGGCTCGTCACCGGAACGACGGTCGGCGGCCTGCATCTCTATCCGCGGCGCAACTGCCTGGACCGCGAAACCGCGCTGCGGATGTGGACCGAGAACGTCACCTGGTTTTCGAACGAGGAAGGAAAGAAAGGCCGCATCGAGGTCGGGCAACTGGCCGATCTCATCGTCCCGGATCGCGACTATTTTGCCTGCTCAGAGGACGAGATCGCCGACATTTCCGCGGTGCTGACGATCGTCGGCGGCAAATTGGTCTACGCCGCAAGCGACTTCGCCCGGCTCGACGAGGCCGGGCCGCCGCCCGCGATGCCCGATTGGTCGCCCGTCCGGCGGTTTGGCGGGTATGCCGCCTGGGGCGACCGCTCCGGTTCGGGAGAGGCAGCGGCCCGGCGGTCGCTTGCCGCCACTTGCAGCTGCGCAAACCATTGCGGCATCCATGGACACGATCATGCCGCCGCCCGTTCGGCCCGGCTGCCGGTCAGCGATCTGAGGTCCTTCTGGGGCGCGCTTGGGTGCAGCTGCTTCGCATTCTAACTCGAGGCGTCCAGGCGTGCCATGACGCGAGCGATGCAGATGCAGACATCGCTCCCCACAAAGGCCGATGGTGCCGGGTCGGCATGGAGGCCGTTCCAGTACACTACCTTCACCGTGCTCTGGGCGGCGACGGTCCTTTCCAATATCGGCAGCTGGATGCAGAACGCCGCGGCGGGCTGGCTGATGACCAGCCTCAGCCCGCAGCCATTCAAAGTGGCCCTCGTTCAGGCGGCAACGACCTTACCCATGTTCCTGTTCAGCCTCCCTGCGGGAGCATTGGCCGACATCGTCGACCGCCGGCGCCTTCTGATCGTTATGCAGATCGCGGCGGTCGCGATCGCCGCCCTGTTCGCGATCTTCGTATGGCTGGACTGGATCACGCCGCGACTGGCTGCTGACATTTATTTCCCTATCGGGGATCGCGACGGTTCTGACGATGCCGGCGTGGCAGGCGATCGTGCCGCAGCTCGTACCAAAGGAAGAGCTTCGTGCTGCAGTCGCCCTCAACGGCGTGGGCTTCAATATCAGCCGAGCCATCGGTCCCGCGTTGGCCGGCTTGGCGATTGGCGCACTCGGCATGGCCGCGCCCTATTGGATCAACGCCTTGAGCACGTTCGTCGTCATCGCCGCGCTGATCTGGTGGCGCCGTCCCGAGCCGTTCGCACAATCCCTACCCGCCGAGCGCTTCGTCAACGCCATTCGCAGTGGTTTGCGCTACGCTCGTTATAACCCGGATCTGCGCGCGACCCTGATCCGATGCGCTGGCTTCTTCCCGCTCGCGAGCGTCTATTGGGCGCTTTTGCCGCTTCTCGTACGCACCCGGATCGCGGGCGGCCCGGAGACATACGGCATACTCCTCGGCGCAATCGGCGCGGGTGCCGTTTGCGGCGCATTCGCATTGCCGGCAGCGGCACGGCTGGGTGCCGATCGGGTCGTGGCGGGGGCAACAGTTGGGACAGCACTTGCGCTCGCCCTGTTCGCCATCGCTCGTGAGCCTGCAACCGCCTTGATCGCATGCGTGTTCGCCGGAATTTCCTGGGTTGCCGCGATCGCCACCTTGAACGTATCGGCCCAGTTTGCGCTGCCGGCCTGGGTCCGGGGGCGCGGCATGGCGATGTTTGCAACCGTGCAGTTCGCGGGCTTGGCCGTTGGCAGCATCGTCTGGGGACAGGCAGCGCAAAGGATCGGCCTCCCGGCAGTTCACATCATCGCGGCGATCGCGTTGGTCGCCTCGATCCCGCTGCTGCGGCGCTGGAAGCTTCAGACCGCCGCCAGTCTCGATCTCGCGCCGTCGATGCATTGGCCCGCTCCGTTGCTCTCACACGACATCGAGCCCGACCGAGGTCCGGTGCTGGTCACCGTCGAATACGTCGTCACCGCGGTCGATCGCGCGGCATTTCTCGCGGCGATGGTGAAGCTCGCGAGCGAGCGCCGGCGCGATGGCGCCTATGATTGGGGCATCTATGAGGACGCCGCGCAGGAGGGGGCCTTCGTCGAGACATTCTACATCGATTCCTGGCTCGAGCACATGCGGCAGCATCAACGCGTTACCAATGCCGATCGCGTGCTGCAGGACGCGGTGCATAGCTTCCACGCGAAAGGCGCGCCCGCGGTCAGGCATTTGATAGCGGCACAAGGGAGCGAAAAATGATCGGATATGGGTTCCTGATTGCCCGGCTTTGTCTCGCTGCCGTGTTTCTCTATAGCGGGGTCGACAAGCTGTGGCATTGGCGGTCGAGCATCGAAGAGGTCAAGGGCGACGGACTGCCATGGCCGGCGGTTTTCGCCGGCGCGACTGTCTTTACCCAACTCGTCGGCGGATGCCTCGTCGCCATAGGCTTGTTGGCATGGCTGGGCGCGCTGCTTCTCGCGGGCTTTACGGTTGCGGCCACGTTGCTCGGGCACCGCTTCTGGCTCCGCCGCGGAGCGGAGTTCCGGCACGAAGTGACGACCAGCCTGGAGCATGTGGCGATCGTCGGCGGGCTGCTCTTGCTCTGCCTCCTCGATTTCCCGGCCAGCGGATGAAGGACCGGGAATGATCTACCAGGCACCCGGCGCAAGCGCCGCGCCCGCGGTCGCGGCCCACCCACCGCTCCCGGTCGCAATAACAACGATCGGTGTGATCGCGGTCGCGATGGTGGGTTCGACGATATCCTCGCAGCTGGTCGACCTCGATATCGCCGATATCGGCGGCGGTTTTTCGCTGTCGGCGGACGACGCATCTTGGATCGCCTGCGTCGCGACGATGGCGGAGGTCGTGAGCATTCCGATCGCCGCGATCCTGGTGCGCGCTCTGTCTCTGCGGCGGGTAGCGGTCTACAGCGCCTCGCTCTACGTAGTCTGCGCCTGCCTGAGCCTCCTCGTTTCCGGAGAAGATGGGCTGATCGTGCTGCGCGCCATGCAAAGCTATTGCAGCGGCACGATGTCGGTCCTGATGTTCGTCGCGGTCGTCGCGATCCTGCCGCCCGGCTTTGCGCGCAACATCGGGCTCGCCCTCTTCGCCTTCGCATCGACGGCGCCGACCGCGCTCAACGCCTCGGCCGGCGCCTTTGTGACTGAACGCTGGGGCTGGCAGGGTCTGTATTATTTCGACCTCACTTGGGGCCTGACATTCCTGGTGCTGGCTTGGCGCTTTCTTCGCCCGGCGCCGCGGGCGATGCGCCTGTCGGAAATCGACTGGCTCGGCTATGTCGTCCTTGCCGTCGGGCTGGCCGCCCTGATCCTGTTCGTGAAACAAGGCGACCGGTTCTTCTGGCTCGACAATCCCATCATCCGGCATGCCGGGCTGATCGCCGCCCTCGCCATTCCGCTGGCGCTCGTGCTGTTCCTGCTAAGGCGTCGGCCGCTGCTCGACCTGGGTCTGATGACGACCCCGACTTTCGGCTGGGCGATCGCGCTTGCGACCTTCTACCGTTTCGGTCTCGTCATGACGGCGTTTGTCGTGCCGCAGGCGCTGACCCGTCTCCAGGGCTTCCGGATGGAGCAGATCGCTGATGCCAACATCTGGACGTTCTGGGCTCAATGTTTCAGCTTCCCGCTCGCTTGGTTGTGGGCGTCGCGCGGCGATGCGCGCCAGCCCTTGTCGCTGGGCCTCGCACTCTTCGCGGCCGGAGCGTTCGTCGCAACCTGGCTGACGCCGCAATGGCAGGCGAACGATTTTCGTCTGGCCCTGGTTTTGGTCGGGACCGGGCAAGGCTTGTTCCTCGTGCCGACCCTGTTTTACTCGACGCGCGATGTGAAGCCGGAGCAGGGGCCCACCGCGGCGGCGCTCTTCAACCTCAGCCGCATCGTCGGACAAACCTTCGGCATTGGTGCCGTAAGCGCGCTGATCAGGTATCGCGAGAATTTTCATTCCGCCGTGCTGGTCGAGAGCGTCAACAATGCCAGCTCCGCGGTGGCGGAGCGCTTAAACGGCCTCGTGGCAAGCTTCCTGGCGGCGAATGGCGATGCCGCACTCGCGACCAAGCAGGCCTGGGCGTCATTGTCGGCGACATTGTCCAATCAGGCTTATGTCCTGGCATTCGCCGATGCTTTCGTCATCATCTCAGCGGTGCTGGCCGTATCGGCGCTGCTGGTGCTGATGTTACCGCAACTGCATCCGACGACGAACAGTGCCGCAGCCGAAACCGCGGCCCCGCCGGTCTTGACAAATTCGGCAGCCTCATCAGAGAGCCGGTAAAATGCTGGCCGGATTGAAACGCATCGCGATGGTGCTTGGGCTGATCGTCCTGCTGGTTCCCGCCGGCTACTACGTCTGGCGCTGGTACGATCGTTCGCGCGATGTCCAAAGTACGAACGACGCGTACGTCCGGGGCGAAATTACGGATGTCAGTTCCCGCGTCAGCGGGTATGCGGTGGAGGTACTGTTCGACGACGGCATGCCGGTAAAAGCGACCGACGTCGTCGTGCGGATCGACCCGCGCGATTTCCGCATGGCGGTCGAAAAGGCTGAAGCAGCGCTCAACCAGGCCAAGGCCGATTTGGCCGCAGTAGTCGCCAGCCGTTGAGCTGGAAAAATCGAAGATCGCCGTAGCGGACGCAGCGCTGCGTTCGGCGGAGGCTCAGGCGAAGAATTCCGACACGATCTTGATGCGCGCAAGCGTTCTGGCCAAGGACAAATTCGGAACCCAGGCCGCGCTCGATGCCGCCCAGGCGGCTGAGGTGAAAGCCCATTCGGACGTCGATCAGGCAACGGCCAACCTCGCCTACGAGAACCAGCAGCTGGTGGTGATCGATGCCAACGAAGCCGTGGCGAAGGCGCGGATCGATTCAGCCGCCGCGGCCTTGCTCTCGGCCAAATTCGCGCTTGCGGATACCGCAGTCTGGGCGCCGATCGACGGGATCGTCGCCAACCGTAAAACGCGCGTCGGCGAATACGTCGCGGCCGGCACGCACATGCTCTCCATCGTGCCGATCGAGAATCTCTGGGTGGAGGCCAATTATCGCGAGACGCAGATCGGCCGCATGAAAGTCGGCGATCCGGTCCGCATCGATGTCGATACTTATCCCGGCAAGCCGATCTGCGGCTACGTCGAAGCAATCTTGCCGGCCGCGGGGTCGGAATTTGCGCTGATCCCGCCGGACAACGCCACCGGCAATTTCACAAAGATCGTGCGCCGCTTCACCGTGCGCATCCGGTTCAACCGGCGCGATGCCAACGCGGTGCTGGCTCGTCCCGGCATGTCGGTGGAAACGGCCGTCGCGGTCTCCACGCCCGACAACGCCTCCCCGACGGAACGCGGCAACCGGGTCGGCTGCGAGTTCGATCCAGCAAAGGACATGGTCGAGCGGTCGCTTACGAAACTGCCCGAGCATCCCGGATTGGGCCGCGCTCGCCCGCAGGGCCCCGCGGGCACGGAGATCCCGACCCCTGCACGTCCAAAACAGTAGCTAATTGATAACCGCCGTTCGCCAGACGCCATCAAAGCCTACGACATCGCCTTCGGTTGCCGCCTTGCATACTTGGGAAGGGATCCTGCAGTCCTCGTTGGATACGGGCTGCTCCAGGTGAACAACCGGAGCAGCGGCGGAGTCTCCCCAGGTCCGCTTTCCCACCCGCTGAGACCCGGCGACTGGCTCGAGGCAATGACCGAAAAGGGGCATGACCCGCTCTGGTTGTGACCCAAGCGACCGGCAGTTGTGGGTCCGCGAGCCGACCTTCACACTGTCCGATTTGTGCGCCACAGCCTCCGGTGACGCGCTGGCCCCAATTCTGCGCTTGCTGTCCGTCCCCAAACCTCCGCTGATCCTTCGTCGCCATGAACGCGACCAAGATCCTCTGGGGACAGGTGCTCCTCGTCAGCACCGTCGTTCTTGCCTTCGTCTGGGCTGCGACGGAATGGACCGCATGGAAGCTCGGCTTCCAACATCAACTCGGCCATCCTTGGTTTGATGTCTTCGGCTGGCCCGTCTACCAGCCGCCGGCCTTCTTCTGGTGGTGGTTCGTCTACGACGCCTACGCACGTGATGTTTTCGTCGAGGGCGCCTATATCGCGGCGTCCGGCGGGATCGCCGCGGTCGTCGTGGCCGTCGCCATGTCGGTCTGGCGAGCGCGGGAGGTCAAACGGCGCACGACCTACGGGTCCGCGCGCTGGGCAGAGACGCGTGAAGTGCGCCATGCCGGCCTCTTCGGCTCTGACGGTGTGCTCCTCGGCCGCTGGCGCGACGGCTACCTCCGCCACGACGGTCCCGAGCATGTGCTGTGTTTCGCGCCGACCAGAAGCGGCAAGGGTGTCGGCCTGGTCGTTCCAACCCTCCTGACCTGGCCGGGATCGGCGATCGTCCACGACATCAAAGGCGAGAACTGGACTTCTGACTGCCGGCTGGCGGGCCCGTTTCGGACCCGTCCTGCTGTTCGATCCGACGAATGTGCAAAGCGCCGCGTACAACCCGTTGCTTGAGGTGCGCCCCGGCGAATGGGAGGTGCGTGACGTCCAGAACATCGCCGATGTTCTGGTCGACCCGGAGGGCGCGCTGGAACGGCGGAACCATTGGGAGAAGACCAGCCATTCGCTGCTGGTCGGAACGATCCTGCATGTGCTCTACGCCGAGCCGGACAAAACGCTCGCTGGTGTCGCCAACTTCCTCTCCGACCCCAAGCGTCCGATCGAGACGACGCTGCGCGCGATGATGACGACGCCGCACCTCGGTGGGTGCGGCGTACATCCCGTCGTCGCCAGCGCCGCGCGCGAGCTTCTGAACAAAAGCGAGAACGAGCGCTCCGGCGTGCTGTCGACAGCGATGTCGTTCCTCGGCCTCTATCGCGATCCCGTGGTGGCGACGGTGACGCGGCGATGCGACTGGCGCATCCGCGACCTCGTCGAGAACGGCCGGCCGGCGACGCTCTATCTCGTCGTGCCGCCGTCCGACATCAGCCGCACCAAGCCGCTCGTGCGGCTGATCCTCAATCAGATTGGCCGCCGACTGACGGAGAAGCTCGACGCCAAGCGCCGGCGACACCGCCTGTTGCTGATGCTCGACGAGTTCCCGGCATTAGGGCGGCTCGATTTCTTCGAGAGCGCCTTGGCCTTCATGGCCGGTTACGGCTTGAAGAGCTTCTTGATCGCCCAGAGCCTCAACCAGATAGAGAAGGCCTACGGCCCGAACAACTCGATCCTCGACAACTGCCATGTGCGCGTGAGCTTCGCCACCAACGACGAGCGGACCGCCAAGCGCGTGTCCGATGCGCTCGGTACTGCGACCGAACTGCGGGCGATGAAGAACTATGCCGGTCATCGCCTGAGCCCGTGGCTCGGACACTTGATGGTCTCCCGCCAGGAGACGGCGCGGCCGCTGCTGACGCCCGGAGAGGTGATGCAGCTCCCGCACGACGACGAGTTGGTGCTGGTCTCGGGCTGTCATCCGATCCGCGCCAAGAAGGCGCGCTACTACGAGGACCGGCAATTGCAGTCGCGCATTCTTCCGCCGCCCAAACCGCGCGCTGCCGTCCCGATCCTCACCTCCGCCGATGTGTCACCGCCGCAGGACGCCGGCGATTGGCAGGAAGCGATCGTCGCTCGGACGTCGACCGATGATCCGGACAATGCCGGCATTCGGCGTGAACCGGAACTCCCCGAGCACGAAGAGATCGCACCGGAGCCGCGCAGGCCAGCCCGGGAATTCGAGCTCCCCGAAGACGAGCCGGACGATGATGCGCAGCGTCTTCGCGCGTTGCAGCGCCAGGTCCGCACCATCGCGCGCCAGGCCACGCTCGATCCCGGCGACGACATGGGATTGTGAACCCGGATGCGCATCAAGCACACTTTCCGGCTACCCCCGGAACTCGGGAGCAAGCTCGCCGACTACGCCGCTCGGAAGGGTGTGCCGCAGGCGCTCGTGGTGGAGACCGCGCTCGCCTCGTATCTGTCCCCCGACGGCGCCGATCGACTTGAGGCTGCCCTGGCCCGACGCCTCGACCGCATGACCCGTCAGCTCGAGCGGCTTGAACGGCACGGCCGCATTTCGAGCGAGGCGCTGGCGCTGTTCGTGCGCTTCTGGCTGATCAGCACGCCGCCGCTGCCCGACGCCGCCCAGACGGCGGCGCAGGCGAAGGGCAAGGAACGCTATGACGGTTTCGTCGAAGCGCTTGGGCGTCGGGTGGCGAAGGGCCGCACGCTCGCCGACGAGATCGCGGCCGACATCGGTCCCGCCGCATCGGATGGAGGTTCGGAGCCCCTGCGGGATTGATCGGCGACCCTGCCGGCCGCTTGTCTTTCTATCCCGCAGCCCGACGCCCCTCTCAGCCTTGTTGCGCGCGCTCGTTTCCAACTCTTTCTAATCAACCCCGCTGATCAATCCGCCTCGACGAGGCGAGTTTGCGGGGTTCGCAGTGTCGACGATCTCCTTCCGATCCGAAGCTTTCGCCCGCGGCGCGCGCATGCTGCGCACCGCGCTCGGACCGGCGATCGCCGGCTATCTCGAAGATGCGAGCGTCGTCGAGGTGATGCTCAATCCCGACGGCCGGCTTTGGATCGACCGGCTGAACGGCGGCCTCGAGGACACCGGCTGCCGCGTTACGCCGGCCGACGCCGAGCGGATCGTGCGGCTCGTCGCCCATCATGTCGGCGTCGAGGTGCATGCGGGATCGCCTCGCGTCTCCGCCGAGCTGCCGGAAAGCGGGGAACGGTTCGAGGGCTTGGTCCCGCCCGTCGTCGCCGCGCCGTGCTTCGCCATTCGCCGCCCGGCCGTCGCGGTCTTCACCCTCGGCGACTATGCCGAGGCCGGCATCATGTCCGCGTGCCAAGCCGAGCTGTTGCGCGTAGCGGTCGCAGAACGAAAAAACATCCTCGTCGCCGGGGGCACCTCGACCGGCAAAACCACGCTGGTCAACGCACTCCTCGCCGAGATCGCCAAGACCGGCGACCGTGTGGTGCTGATCGAGGATACCCGCGAGCTGCAATGCGCCGCGCCGAACCTCGTGGCGCTGCGCACCAAGGACGGGGCGGCCTCGCTGTCCGATCTCGTCCGCTCATCGCTGCGGCTGCGGCCCGACCGCATCCCGATCGGCGAGGTGCGCGGCGCCGAGGCGCTTGATCTCCTGAAGGCCTGGGGCACCGGCCATCCCGGCGGCGTCGGCACGCTGCACGCCGGTTCCGCGATCGGCGCGCTGCGCCGGCTGGAGCAGCTGATCCAGGAAGCGGTTGTCACCGTCCCTCGCGCCCTGATCGCCGAAACGATCGACCTCATCGCCGTGCTCGCCGGCCGCGGTTCGGCGCGGCGGCTCGCAGAACTCGCCTGCGTCGAGGGGCTTGGGCCCGGCGGCGACTACGTCCTCAGCCCACCAGGAGAACCATGATGCTCGCCCATCGCATCCGCCACCGTCTCGCAACGGCCTACACCGTCATCCTTTTTGCCGCACTCACCGCGCCGGCCTATGCCGCCGGGTCCAACATGCCGTGGGAGCAGCCGCTCAACCAGATCCTGGAGTCGGTCCAAGGACCGGTCGCGAAGGTCATCTCGGTCATCATCATCGTCATCACCGGCCTGACCCTCGCCTGCGGCGAGACGTCGGGTGGGTTCCGCCGGCTGATCCAAATCGTCTTCGGCCTGTCGATCGCCTTCGCTGCCAGCTCCTTCTTCCTGTCCTTCTTCCAGTTTGGCGGCGGAGCGCTCGTATGATGGAACGTG
>CAWFEN010000016.1:0-225322 GCA_963814865.1 uncultured Alphaproteobacteria bacterium
GGCCGAACAGAAGAACGGATCGCCCCGTGGCGCCTAACGGTCACCGTTGCAAAATTGCCGGGTTCGGCAGCCTCGGCGAGATTGGTGTCGACGAGCAGCGACCACTCGCGACCGCCCGCGGTCTCCGGCAGCACGAACTCCACCAGGTCATGGTGGGCGTTCAGCACCATCAGCAATGTCGCATCCGCGCCCCGGCGGCGGATGCCGGTGGCTGCGCCCGGCCATCCATTAGCATGCCGAAGCAATGCATGTTGCTGTCGTCCCACTCCTCGGGACGCATCTCCGCGCCGGAGGCGTTGATCCAGGTCACGTCCCTGAGGCCGAGCTCCTCGTTGTATTCGCCGGTCAGAAAGCGGCTTCGGCGCAGAATTGGATAATGGCGGCGCAGCTCGGTCAGGCGTTGGACGAAGCGGATCAATGACCGGCCCTTGTCCTCGATGTCCCAATCGAGCCAGCTGATCTCGCTGTCCTGGCAATAGGCGTTGTTGTTGCCGCGCTGGGTTCGGCCGAACTCGTCGCCGGCGAGCAGCATCGGTGTGCCCTGTGACAACAGCAAGGTGGCCATGCAAGGGAGCTTCAAAGTCCAAGAGTGTCGAATATTCCGAGGGCGATGCTCTCATATGGCAAAAAAAGAATCAAAGGTTTTAGCTGCCGGTTTCGGACGATCCTGCCACCTCCGGTGTTCACGAAGGTGAGCGCGCGGCAATCGATGTCCGCAGAAGGGCTGAGGGCTGAAAAGTTTATGCACCACGAGATAAGAGAGCAGGCCATCCGAGAGCGAGTCTATGCGATCTGGGAGGTAGAGGGGCGGCCGGACGGCAGAGACCGGGAGCATGGCAGACGATACCCTTGCGTAGCCGTAAATCATCGCCTGATTCTGCACGTAGATTCTGCACAGGGAAAGGAGCGTTATTTGAGGCGCTTAAGGCTCTCCGCCGCTGAAATGTACCTTCCCAATTCGGCAGGGCTCTGCGCTGACCGACCTCTAATGAGGAGGCTTCGATGATGACCCCGAAAGCGTTGCCTCAGCTAACCGTCGCCGATGTGTTCATTACCGATCAGCTCGATCGGCGCGCTCCGAAAAAGACCGACTACCTTCAGGAAAAACTGGCGCTCCAGGACTTGGCGGCGCGGATGGTCGATCAGCCGGAAGAGGTCTTGCCGCGGTTCGTCGATCTCGCTATGGAAATGACCGATGGGGCTTCTGCGGGCGTTAGCCTCTACGAAGAGGACCCGGCTCCCGGCGTATTCCGCTGGCAATATCTGCGGGGCGTGCTTGCCCGGTTTAATGGGGCGACAACCCCGCGGGATTCCAGCCCGTGCGGCATCACGCTCGACCGCAATGCCCCGGTGCTCTCGCTCCATCCCGAGCGGGTCTATGGCTGGATCGCTGACGCCAACATCGTCGTACCCGAGGTTCTGCTCGTACCGCTTTATCTAGGCGGCAAGATTCCCTTGGGGACACTGTGGATCGTCTCCGATCGGGAAGGGCACTTCGATAGCGGTCACGCACGCGCGCTGACAGAGCTTGCCGCCTTTGTCGGCATCGCCTTGCGCATGGTGCGCACCGAACACCGGCTGAATCAGGCGCTCGAAGCGCAGGATAGGGCCGCCGAAGCGACGCTCCGGAATAGCGAGGAGCAGTTCAGGCTGCTCGTCCAGGGTGTGACCGATTACTCGATCTACATGCTTGGCCTCGACGGACGGGTGGCAAGCTGGAACGCAGGCGCACAACGCATCAAAGGCTACCACCCCGAGGAGATTATCGGCCAGCATTTCTCGCGGTTTTACACGGAGGAAGACCGGCAGAACGGCGAACCCGAACGCGCATTGGCGACCGCAATGCGCGAGGGGCGATTTGAGAAAGAAGGCCTGCGGGTTCGCAAAAATGGCGAGCGGTTTTGGGCCAATGTCATCATCGACGCGATCCGCGGCGACAACGGGGAGATTGTCAGCTTTGCCAAAATCACACGTGATATCACCGAACAGCGGGAAGCACGCGCCGCCTTAGATCGCGCGCGCGAAACGTTATTTCATTCCCAAAAAATGGAAGCTGTCGGGCAGCTAACCGGCGGTATCGCGCATGACTTCAACAATCTGCTGGCCGCTATAATCGGCAGCCTTGAAATCGCGGAGCGGCGCGTTTCCGACGCGTCCGTCAAACGCCTTATCGGCAACGCCATGCGTGGCGCTCAGCGCGGCGCGACCTTGACCCAACGGATGCTCGTCTTCGCGCGACGTCATGATCTTAATTCCGAGCCGCTTGATATTCCCGTGCTGGTTCGAGGTATGCGCGAGATGCTTGAGCGCTCGCTCGGCCCTTCGGTGTTTATCGAAACCCGCTTTCCGTTGAACCTTCCGTTGATCAAAACTGACCCCAATCAGCTTGAAATGGCTTTGCTGAATTTGATGGTCAACGCCCGCGACGCGACACCACAAGGCGGCCCTATCATCATTGCGGCCCGGTCGGAAGCGATTGGAGAAGGCCAACAGTTACGTCCCGGTTCCTACGTCTGCCTGTCGATAACAGACAATGGCGAGGGGATGGACGACGCCACATTAGCAAAAGCGACTGACCCGTTTTTCACCACCAAGGAAATCGGGAAAGGAACCGGCCTCGGGTTGCCTATGGTTCACGGCCTGGCCCAAGAGTCGGGGGGCGCGCTGGTTTTGAAAAGCCAAAGAGGAAAAGGCACTACCGTCGAGCTGTGGTTTCCAGTTGCTGAGAAATCTCCCCCTGCGACGACTGTTAATAAGGTGTCTGCACGCGCTGCCACCATATCTCGGAAATTGACTGTACTGGTGGTTGATGACGATCCGCTTGTCCTCACCAACATGGCCGCAATGTTGGAGGATTTGGGGCATGTCGTGCATGAAGCATCGTCCGCCCTCGAAGCCCTCTCGATACTCGGTCGGGAAAGCGCAATCGAGTTGGTGCTGACCGATCAGGCCATGCCCCAGATGACCGGCGCGGAATTGATCGGAGAAATTAAAAGCCGCAGGCCGAAGCTGCCCGTTATTTTGTCGACTGGTTTCGCCGAACTGCCGCCCGGTATCGATCCATTGCAGCAGATCACGCTCGCGAAACCGTTCTTGCAATACGATTTGGAGCAAGCCGTGAACGCGGCGCTAGAAGACCCAAAAAAGCGGCAAACGGTGAGATTTCGATGAAGCTGATAGCGCACATTACGGAAAGCATGGTGAAAAACGCAGCGCTGGTGCAGTCGATCTGATGCCGCTCATGCCGGCATGCCCAGCCGACAATCGCAAAGTCAGCAATCGAAATGTCGCCGCCGGCGAACTGAACTTCGCCGAGCCGTTTGTCGAGCACGCCATAGAGTCGGCCTGTGGCGAGTGTCACAGCTGGCCGGGAAACCGGTGGCGATCGACCGATAGAATAGTCTAACATAAGGACGTTATGTAGGACATGGGTCGCGACTGGCCCTCAACCGAAGCAAGCTGCGCCAGGACCGCGCCGGCCGCTATCTGCTACGTACCAATCTCACCGAAAGCGACCCCACCATGCGGCCGAGCGGTGCCGGCTGGGCGGCGATCAGGAAGCCATGGTACCGCCGGGTGATCGTTCCGGTGATCGTCGCCGAGGCGTAGCCGCCCAGTCCGTTCGCCACGAGCCATTCGCGCGGGGCTTCCGGCGGGGTGTTCGCGTCGCGGATAGCGCGGCGCAGGTCAACCATTTGCTTCCCGGCGATCGCGGATTTTCTTCGTCGCGGGCATTGCCGAGGACGGTCCGGGGGCGAGGACGGCGGCACTCTGGCCCGGGATCAGCCAATCTCCCGCAGTGTCCTGGGCCGGACTCCCCGAGCCGCCGTATTGGGGTGCTTCGCTCGACCAGAGAAGCCGCCAAGCCTGGCCCTCGACCGGTGCCAGCAACGGCTCGGGGGTGGGGCCGAGCAGGAGATCCCGACCGAGATTGACGATCAGCAAGCGGTCGGCCGGCAATTGGCCGGGACCGTCATCCGAAAAAAAGCGCAGCATCCAGGCTTCGTTCGTAAGCGCCGCACCGTCAATCCGGCATGGCCGCTGTCCAAGCACCGGGTCCGTGCGCCGCAGTGCCAGAAGATCGCGATGCAGCGCATAGATCGCAGCATGGCCAGGGCGTTCCCGTTCGCCGATATCGAGCATAGACCGCCGGAAGGTGTCTATATCGCCGGGATCGACGAGCCTGGCTTGCATCTCGCTCGTCGCGAGGCTGGGGAATTGCACGAGGAATTGACGGCGCCCCTCGCGGATGTCGCGGGACAGGCTAGCTTGATGATCGGCAAAATAGAAGAACGGGCTCGAAGCGGCGAATTCCTGCCCTTGGAACAGCATTGGAATGCCCGGCATCAACAGGAAATATGCGGTCATCGCGCGCAGCCGGCTGAGGCTCGTCAGCGCGTGACAGCGCTCTCCGTTGCCGGAATTGGCGATCTGGTCGTGGTTCTGCAGGAAGACGACAAAGCTTTCCGCCCGAAGATCGAGCGCCGGCGTGCCGCGCCCTTTCTGCTGCCACTGGTAACGCTGCCCCTGATAGAGAAAGCCGTGCTTGGCAGCGGCGACGAATTCACGGGGGCGGCCGCGGTAATCCGAGTAGTAGGCTTCGTGATGTCCGGTCAGCGCTACCATGGCGCTGTGATGGAAGTCGTCGTTCCATAGAGCGTCGAGTCCGTATCCGCCATGCTCTGCCGGGCGCAGCAGCCGCGCCAGCTGCGGCTCGTTCTCGCCGACGACGAAGGTGGTTCGGCCGCGTCCCGCCGCTCGCACCTGCCGGACGATGGCGGCGATAATGTGATCGTCCGATCGGTCGAAGATCTGCTGCGTCGCGTCCAGCCGCAACCCGTCGAGATGATATTCGTCGATCCAGTAGCCGGCATTGGCGACGAAAAATTTCCGCGAAGGGCCGGAATCGGGGCCGTCGAAATTGAGCGCCTCGCCCCATTCGTTGTCATAGCGATCGGTGAAATAGGCCGCGGCGAACAATTTGAGGTAGTTTCCGTCTGGGCCGATGTGGTTGTAGACGACATCGAGAATGACGGCGATCCCGAGCGCGTGGGCGTGATCGACGAAACGGCGGAAATCGACCGGACGGCCGTAGAGCCTAGTCGGTGCGAACAGGTGGACACCGTCATACCCCCAGCCGAAACGGCCCGGGAAGTCCGCCACGGGCATGATTTCGAGGCAAGTGATACCGAGTTCGGCCAAAGCCGGCAGCTCTCGCTCAGCCGCTTCCCAGCTGCCCTCCGGGGTGAAGGTGCCGATATGCATCTCGTAGATGACGAGTTGCTCGCGCGACCGTCCGTGCCACGCATCGTCTGTCCAGTCGAAGTCCTTGGGATCGATGATCTCCGACGCTTCGTGCGGCCCACCGGGTTGAAATCGCGACGCTGGGTCGGGTAGGGACGCTTCCCCGTCGAGTCGGAACCGGTAGCGCATGCCGGCCCGCGCCGGCGGACTGTGCAGCGAGAAATAGCCGCCGCCCTCGGACTGTAGCGCCGCCGGCGCGAGACCGTCGATCTCGACGGCAACCTCGCGGCAGCAGGGCGCCCAGACGCGGAAATGAACCCCGCCGCCAGGCTGTGGCTCGGCGCCAACCGGCAGGCGCCGGACGGGCGTCGCGTCGGGCGAGATCGGATGTATCAAAACAGAGGGGCTAGGTGGCGTCATGGTCGGCCATCGCTTCCTCAGTAAGGTCGATCGCAGCAATCACCACAGGACCCGCGCTTCATTCCAGTGCTCGCCTGCCTTGGACCGCTGGCGCAGCGTCTCGTCGGCGATCGGTTGCTCATCGCCCCAGGCGTTGGTGTAGACGCGAGCAAGGCCTGCAAGGTCCGCCAGCGTGTCGAGCTGGGATCCTGAGAGAGCCATCATGACCCTCCCCATGTGCGGAAACCGCTTGCCTCGGCCAATTGGCAGGGGACATTTGCGGGGAAACGTTGCGGTGTTCTGGGAAGCAGGCGGGGGATGGTTGCTCTGCCTAACTGTGCCCGTCACGGCCGGCCCCGGCGGGCAGCACAAGACGATCAGGCTGCTCGGCGCCAGCCCTCCTGGTGCTGCCATTTGCGCGCCGGCGACGTAGCCGTCTCGTTCATATCCATGAGCTCACGGAGCTTTTCGCGAGCGCGCGACAGACGGGAGCGGACGGTCCCAATCGGGACGCCGAGCGTCGTGGCTATCTCTTCGTAGCGCATCCCTTCGTGGCCGACGAGCAGGACCACCTCGCGCTGCTCCGCCGGCAGCTTGCTGATCGCGCGCTCGAGGTCGCGCAGTTCCAACCCGGCGCCGGCGGTCGGCGCGGTGGCCAAGTCGACATCCTCGACCGCGATGGAGGTGCCTTCGCGGACCGAACGACGGACGTTGTTGACATGCTGGTTGTGCAGGATGGTGAAGAGCCAAGCGCGCAGATTGGTTCCGGGTTGCCACAAATGCTCCTTGGCGAGGGCGCGGACCAGGCAGCTCTGCACCAGGTCGTCGGCTTGCAAGCTATGCTGGGTCAATACCCGGGCGTAGCGCCGCAATCGGGGCAGTTCGGGTTCGAGGAGCCGTGCGATCGCACTCATCATCCTATCCTTTAGCGATGTTCCGACCGCGGGCGCCCGCAGCCGTCTGATGACCGCACAATAAATGACGAATGTAACCCTAAGATGTATCGAAATAACCTGCCCGTAATTTTTCGTGTATTTGCGTAACTCGATGCAACCGATTATTAACAGCTATCGATCTGAAAAATAGGAGAAGATTGGATAACCGCCCGACACTCTCGCCGTTTCGCTTCGCCCTCGCTTCTCCATTTCCTACCGCGCCTCGTCGGAAGCCGAGGGCATGACCGACGCAGAGCTGCGCCGCGTCCGGCGGGGGCGAGGCCATGCAAGGTTCGACCGAACCAACCGTCGACGCAATTCCAATCGGACCGGAATGGCGGGCCACTCTCGATCGAGCCTACGCCGCGTGGTTCGTTGTGCTTGTCATCGTCAATATGGCGCCAGCCTGGCCGGCACAGTTTGCCCGAGGCTTAAGTTCCGCGTCGAGCTTGGCGCCGATTAACACGACAATGATCGACACCCACATCCAGGTCATAAAGCCGATGATCGCACCGAGCGATCCATAGGTCTTGTCGTAGCTGCCGAAATTTGCGACGTACCAGGAAAACAGGGCGGACGCGGCGAGCCAGGCGATAGCGGCAAGGGCGCTGCCCCAGGTGATCCAGCGCCATTGTGGCGCCGCACGGTAGGGGCCGAACCGGTACACGAGGGAAAGAGTGAACCCGACGAGTACGAAGAGGATCGGCCATCGCCCGATCGTCAGGAGTAGCGTGGTGACGCTGGCATGGCCGATATGGTCAAGGACCAGCGGCAGGGCAATCAATATAGCAAGTGCCAGCAGCACCAGGACAACGGCTCCGACCGTAAACGCCATCGTGATGGCATAGTATTTGACAAGACTGCGTTCTTCTTTCTCACGATAGACGGCAGTGAGGGCATCGAACAGCCCCGAGACCCCGACTTTCGCGGTCCATAGGGAAATCAGCAAGCTAATGGCGAAACCGAAGCCGAGAGCCCGGCTGCCCTTTTGGGCTAAACGGATTAATTGTTCCCGCAGCACGTCGACGGCACCCGCGGGCGCAAAGCCTGATAGCGCATTGAGATGCGCGACGATCCGGTTCGGATCGGCAAATAGCCCATATATCGAAACCAATGCGGCGATGCCCGGGAACAAGGCAAGAATTGAGTAGAAGGCGACGCCAGCAGCAATTAACAGGATCCTGTCGTCCGAAATCCCGTGATAAAGACGAAGAAGAATATCCGTCCATCCTCGCGGGGCGAGCGGCGATGGTGCTCTGGTTTCCCCGCCGCAGTTCGCGATAGGGCCCCGATCGCCATTCGCGGCGCGGGATACAGGACGCTGCCAACAGACCAGACCAAAGGCCAACAGCGACGCGCTCAATAGAATAACCCATGAGGGCGGATGCCTGCACGGCGGCCGTCGGTGCGTATCCGCAGCGTCGGGCGGACCGATTGGATCGTCCATGGTCGTTTCCCCTGCGGCCGGCGAGCGCTCCTGCACCTGCTGGTGGGGCGGGCTGAGCTTTCTTAGAAAACTATCGCGTCTCGTACAGGTTCCGATGATCGCCGAGTTCTGCGGGCGCGCAATCTTGGCCTTCGGTTGCACCATACCTGTCGCCGATCGTTTCAGCAGGGTGAGGCGGGGCGAAGGACGAATAAACAAGTCCCACGACACGGTGCGCGATCTGGCGAGGCGCGGAGATGTGTTCGGAGGAGTGGGCGACAGCATTATGCATGCTTCAGCATGCTGATGGGCGGCCAACCGAAGCCGAACGGACCGGTATCCGCCGCCCGTCGGTTCTTTTTTCATGTCAGGGCGACGCTCGCCGATGTGGAGCGCGATTTGATCAGGGAGCGAACCACTCTCCGCCTGGGCGCTCGCTGACGGGCCTGACCATGGTCCCCGAGCGCCAGTTCGACCAAGCCAGGGGGCTTCTCGCCGACCGCGATATTAGCATGGTACGAGACTTTGCCGAGCAGTCCGGTGGGACGGCGACGATCGAGAGCGGACTCGGTACGGGAACCTCAATCACGAGATATATCTACCCACGTAGAGCACCCGAGACAGGGCGCCGCAACCGATCAGATGCGCTAAATCAGGAACTCCGTGCGGCTGGTAGTCCTCGCTTCGGCGATTCGGGTTCAGTTTTCTCCGCGCCAGCAAACAGCTCGCTTGAGGTGATCACGGCCTGCACGCTCGGCTCCACTCACGCGGCGCACCTCGGCGTGTGGCGCCAAATCAAGGACCAGTCCATATCCAGCCCTATACCGTGCGGCGTTGTTCCAGAATTTCGGAATGTGGCTGGCGTGTACGCCGGGACTACGCCGTGGGGCCACCACGCTGCCCTCGATCACTAAAATTAGTTCGCGGGTCGGAGATAAGAAAACCAGCTTAGCTTTGCGGCGGCGTCAGCTATCAGCCGCCGATTAAATTGGAACCAACATCCGGGCGCTTGCGTTTTTGAAATCAGACCCAACAGCCCTAGCCTCGGTCTGAGCGTCACGACGGCGGCTGTTTCGTCGGAGCGGATTGCATACTCACGAACGGGAGTTGACAGTGTCCACGTACGACGATCCCGCGCTCCAGCGGCAAGGTTTTCGGGATACCGCTACGACGATGGTGGGCGGGTCCCACACGCACCGTCGCATTTCTTGGGCGGCTATTTCCGGTGGCGTCATCCTCGTCGTGGCCGTGCAGCTGCTGTGGAGTCTGCTCGGGGCGGGCATCGGCCTTGGGAGCGTCAACCTAAATGCCGGGACGACGCCGGACGTCAGTAGCATTGGCATTGGCGCTGGCGCCTGGTGGATCATCAGCAGTATTATCGCACTGGCGTTCGGCGGCTACGTGTCGGCATGGCTAGCGGGAATTGAGATTCGTTGGGACGGGGTGTTGCATGGCCTCATCACCTGGGGCATTGCGTCTCTGCTGACTGTCTACCTCCTGACCTCGGCCATTGGCGGTATCATTGGCGGTGGCGCCTCGGCGCTGGGCAGTCTGGCCTCCGCCGCTGGAAGTGGCATCAAAAACGCGGCGCAGCCCGTTGTGCAAGCGGCAGGCGTAACCCCGGACATGCTGCAGCAACAGGCGCAAGCCTACGTGAAGCCCGCCAACCTCGACCCAACGACCATGAGCCTACAGGAGGCGCAGAAGGAAGTTGTTGCCAACCTGACAACCTACGCCAAAGGCGGTCCGCAAGCCGCGGTCGCGAAGGAGCGGATCATTACCATCATGGCTGCGCAGCAGCACATCAGCCGTGACCAGGCGGCGAAGCAGTTTGACGATGCCGAGGCCAAGCTGCAGCAGGTCAAGGCGCAAGCGGTCCAAACGGCAAAAAAAGTCGCAGACGAAAGTGCGGCGGCAGCGTCGAAGACGTCTTTCGCGGCGTTTGTGGACCTGCTGATCGGTGCCATCGCCGCAGCCTTAGGCGGCTCGCTTGCGGTGCAGCGTCGGATATACATCGCGCGACGGGTCATCTAATTCTCATCCCGCCCGGTCAGACGGTGCCCGCGACAATTTCGAGCAAGAAGGACGGCAACATGTCGATCATCGGTTGGCTTATCCTCGGCCTGATCGCCGGCTTCATCGCAAGCAAGATCGTCAACAAGAGCGGCGAGGGCATCGTGCTCGACATAATTCTCGGCATTGTGGGCGCCGTGGTTGGCGGCTTCCTGTTTTCATTCTTCGGCGCGGCGCCAGTAACCGGCCTCAACATCTACAGCATGATAGTCGCCATCGTTGGCGCTGTCGTCGTGCTGATCATCTATCACGCCATCGGCGGCCGGCGAGCGATGTGAGCCTGCCAGCTCTTACGGGTGGTATCCTAAAGCCTAAGACTAGGAAAGGAGAGTTCAAATGGTCGACCAGAACAGGGCGGAAGGTGTCGCGCGCGATATCGGTGGCAAGCTGCAGGATGCCGTTGGCGCAATGACAGGCGACACTTCGACCCAAGCGCGGGGCAAGGCCAACCAGGCTGCCGGGCAGGCGCAGAACATGTACGGGCAAGTCTTGGACGACGTAAGGGAGTTTGCATCCGATCGGCCCCTGCGCGCAATGCTTGCCGCGATCGGCGTCGGAACCATTCTTGGGTTCTTCCTTGGTCGGCTATCGGGCGGAGGAGATGATCGGCCGTCCGATCGCCGTGCTCTTTCCGTCTGACCGATTGCACGAAGAGGACATAATCCTCGCCCAGCTGCGGCGTGGCGAGCGGGTCGACCACTTCGAGAGGTGGGAGCAAGGAGGACGAGCATTCGAGGTAGCTGTACTGGTCGAGAGTTCTAGGAGGGGAGGAGGAGTGAACGAGCTCTTCTCCATGCGATACTTACCCGAGACCACTTTCCACTAACGAAATAATCCTATTCTCGTTCGAGCAGTTTTTGATTAGTTGAAGCTGACCTGATAAACTGTCAACAGATTATTGAAATCGTGAGCAATTCCACCCGCCAACTGACGGATGCCGCATGGGCTGAAATCACGGGAGTTGTGTTTCCGTTAAATTGCGTTGCCTTTCCGGTTAATGCTGTCCAGCATGCCGTTTCCTCGGCTCCGCAGCGGCATCTCCTTTTCGCTCAGCACGCGCTTATTAAAACTCCGTGCTGCGGTCGATATCGGCGGCAGTCAAATTTGGCTGGTCTGTGCTCTCGACAGGATAGCCTCGGCGTGACGGAGAAAGCGGCGGTTTGGGGCGCTGCGCGGACGGGTCGCCAGACGTTCATTTGCCAGCGACAAGGCAACGTCCCGCTGACCGGCACGCAGGGCGGCCTCGGTCAGGGTCCAGTTGACGACATCGCGTTGCGCGTGGCTGCCGCCGATCTGCCATAGATCGACGCGGACTGGCAGCAACGACTCGACAGCCTCGGCATAGGCGCCGCGGTGGAACGCGGCGAGGCCCTCGACCACCGGAATCCCGACGGCGCGATAGAGACCGGCCGCTTCGACGCCGCTGGCCGCCGTCTTGCGCATCGCCCCGAGCCGCCGCTCGGTCAACGCTTCCCGGCCCGCGCGCAACTCGGCCATCGCGGCGTGGATATCGGCGAACACAAGGCATTTCCCGTCGGCATGGTCTTGCCATAAGGCCGCCAGCTCATGCCAGCGGTCGCCGACGTCGCAGCCGAGCGTGTCGAGGCGCCACAAGAGCGCCGTAGCGTTGGTGAGGCTTAGCGCGAGCGGGCGCTGCGTCGCGCGGATCGGGCCGTCATAGACCTCGAGGGCAGCGTCGTATTGCCCGAGCTCGAGGTGGAACAGCGCCTTGTGCCACCAGATATGGACCTGGTTGGCATGGTCCGCGGTCGACCACAGCG
The DNA here is from genome assembly GCA_963814865.1 of uncultured Alphaproteobacteria bacterium. Lineage (GTDB taxonomy): Bacteria > Pseudomonadota > Alphaproteobacteria > ATCC43930 > CGMCC-115725 > AP-15. The sequence continues at coordinate 11,859 of CAWFEN010000016.1, forward strand.
CCTCGCGCGCCGTCATCCACCCCAGCCCATCCTCCGGGCGCCCGGTCATTTCCATCACATGCGCGACCGTATGGTGCGGCCAGAAGCTCAGCGGTTCGAGCTCGGCGGCAGCACGTGATTCATCCTCGGCGCCTGCGTAATCGCCGGCTTCCTCCAGCCCGAAGCCGTGGAAGGCCAAGAGGGTCCCATAGCCCGGCTGGTCCTTGGACCACAATGGCAGGGCCCGCGCCGAGCGCTCACGGACCCAGTGGAACCGTCCGAGAAACCCGTCGGCGAGCGCGGCACCCTGGTGCGCGACAAGGTCGAACGGGTAGCGCATCAAATGGCGGTCGAGCACCGCGACGGCGGCGGCGCGCGCACCTTGGACCAAATGGCTGAGTGCGGCGAGGTGGGCCTGCTCACGCTCGTTCAAGGTCAAGGGCCGGGTGGTTTCGACCAGCGCCTGGGCCTGGGTCATCAGGCCGGGATCATTGGCCAGGGCGAACACCCAGGCTTTTCCCAGATGCGCCATGGCGAAGCCGGGCGCGGCCTCGCGTGCCGTGTCGAACCGGCCGATCGAATCGCCGTGGACGAGGTTGAAGGCGCGCACCGCCTGATCGTACGCGGTGGCGGCCGCTGCCGTCGCACCGGAGAGGCGATGTCCCTGGGCGTCCTGGGTCATGGTCGGCTCCGTTGCTTTGGAACGCGCCGGCCCTTGGTTGGCCTCGGGCCGTGTTGGGCTGTTACGTACGGCCCGGCGTCGGCCAAGTGCGACCGGTCAGCCGGAAACGCCGCTCAGTAGCTGGAGATCTCGATCGAGTTCTGGTCGGGATCGTCGATATAGACGGATTGGATCGTGCCGATCGCGCCGGCGCGCGGCCCCTGCATCCGCACCGGAACGCCGCACTGTTCGAGATGGGCCGCGACCTCGCCCGATCGACGCCTCGGTGATAAAGCAGATATGCGCCGGCATGCGTTTTTCTCCGGCCGTCGCCATCCTGCCGCCGGCGGCGTCGAGATGGATCTTCTGCCGGCCGAAATGCAGTGCGGCGCGGCCTTCGCCCATGCTTTCGATCTCCATGCCGAGCACGTTCTGATAGAACGCCACGCTGCGGTCGATATCGGCGACGGTCAGGTTCAGATGGTCTATGCGCTCGATCTTCATCGTCGGCCTCGTCGGTTTGAGGAGCTTGCAGCTTGCCATGGCGCAGGGCATCGGACCAGCGCCACCGCGCCGGCCAGTCGCCGGGTGCGGCTCCCGGTCGGGCCGAGCCCTTCCTCGAACGCGCACCCGGCGACATTTCAGCAGTCGGATCGTCGCAGCGCAGCAGACTACCGCACCGGCGAGAAGGCCGCCGGGATCAGCAGCTTGTTTTCCTGCCGGACCGGGCGCACCCCGGTCTGTGCCGGCCACGCACCGCCAGGCCGGCGGGATTCCTCGCGAACCCGGGCACGCTCGCCCAGATCCTTGTACACCCAGGTGTGAACGAACTTGTTGAGCCCGCCGAGCTCGCTCGTCCAGCAGGCCGCCAGGGGCGAGAACTTCTCGCGCGCTTCAATCGCCTTGGCCCACCCCGCCAGCACCTTCGGGATGTCGCCCGCGGCGTAGGTGTAGGTGCGCATCTCATAGACGTTCCCGGTACCGTAATCCCGGCTGCCGAGCGCGTGCATGAACGGCGCCGGGTTCATGATCTCGGCTTCCTGCGCCGCGATCAGGTCCTGGCCGCCGGGGAGTGCGTTCCGCTCGGCGTCTTGCGCCATTGCCGCGCGCACCCTCGTGCGGTGCTGCAGGTCGTCATAGGGATAGACGTGGACAACCTGATTGAGCGGACCGAACTCGGTGTGCCAGAAGGCGCCAAGTTTGGAGTGTTTCTCCCGCGAGGGGAGCCGCTTGGCATAGCGCTCCTCGAATTCGGCCACGGTCCCGGGGCGCAGGGTATAGGTACGGACTTCGTAGATCATCGGCGCATCCTCCAAGAGACAGGGTCGGCGAGGCCATATGCCTGCGAACCCACGGCGCCTTTTACCATATCATCGGGGTGTCTTCGTCCGCCACGACGACGAGGACGGCAAAATCGCTAGGATGCGAAAATCTCGCCGAGGCGCTGGATCGAGCGCAGCACCTGCTCTTGCGGCAGGCCGGGCCACTGGCAGCGCATGATGAAGTGATCGACGCCGAGCAACTCGCGATAGCGTGCGATCTCCTCCTTTACCGATACCTTGTCGCCGATGATGAAGCGGTCGCGCGCGAAATCCTCGAACGCCGGCGAGGTGCGGTCCTGCAGTCCCCAGGCGGCATAGGCGTCGTACTTGTATTCGAGCGGCCCGCGGCATTCCTCATGTGCGGTGGCGTGGCGGGCGCCGACATAGCATTCGACCGTGATCGGGAAGTCGATCGGGGTGCGGCCGTATTCCTTCAGCGCCGCACGATAGGTCTGCATCAGCGGCCTCACCGTATCGAGCCCGCCGCTGTTGACGATCAGCCAGGCGTCGCCGATCCGCGCCGCACGCCTGACCGACACCTCGGCCTGCCCGGCGATATAGAGCGGCGGTCCGCCCGCGCGAACCGGCTTCGCGCCGATGCCGGAATCCTCGACCGTATAGAACCGGCCCTGGTGGCTGACCCGGTCCTCGGTCCACAGCCGGCGCATCAGGGCGATGCTCTCGTTGAACCGTGGCGCCCGCTCCTTGAGGGGGATGCCGAAGGCGTCGAACTCCGGCTGGCGGTAGCCGAGGCCGACGCCGAGGATGTAGTTGCCGCCGGTCAGGACGTCCAAGGTGGCGGCTTCCTCGGCCACGTGCACGGGGTTGAGCGGCGGCAGGATCAGGATGTTCGGCCCGACCGTCATGCCCTGCGCGTGAGCCGCGACATAGCCCATGACTGGCGTGATCTGCAGCATCTGCAGCGGATGGGTCAGCCAGTGATGCGGAAACCACAGCGACGCGAAGCCGGCATCGCGCGCCGCGCGCACCTGCGCCACCATCTCCGGGATGCGCTGCGCGAGGTTGAAGCCCTCGGGGAACTGCGTGTTGACGAACAGGCCGACTTTCATGACGGGCTTTTTCCCGGCTGCGGCACCAGGCGCGTCAGCCCGAGGCCCGATGATTGAACACGGCGAGCCCGCGCAGCACGTCGAGGGCCTGGGTCAACTGCTCGTCATTGATGCCGCCGATGTCGCCGGTGGCGACCGAGGGCGCCGCCTTCACGGCCGGTTTGGCGGCGGTGGGCGCTGCCGGGGCGCCGGGCGCCGCGCCGGCCGGAGCGGGCTTGGCGGCCGTGGCGGGAGAGGCGGGCGGCACGGCCGCAGCCGGCTGGTCGGGATTTTTCAGCGCCCCCGGCAGATCGGCCTCATGCAGGCTCTCCTCCTGGGCCAGCTTGTCGAGCTTGAGCGGGGTGACGACGAGGTCGGGTTGAAGCCCCTTGCCGTCGATCTCGCGGCCCGAAGGGGTGGTGAAACGGCTGGTGGTCAGCCGGATCGCGCCGCCGCCGGCGAGCGGGATCAGGGTTTCGATCGAACTTTCGCCAAAGGTCTTGGTGCCGAGCAGGATGGCGCGGTGATCGTCCTGCAAGGCGCCGGCGACGAGCTCGGCCTCGGCCGCGGTCCCGCCGTTGACCAGGGCGACGATCGGCAGCCCCTTGGCGAGGTCGCCCGGAGTGGCGGCGATGCGCTTGACGCTGCCCGGCCGGCGCCCCTTGATCAGCGCGATGTCGCCCTTGTCGATAAAGGCGTCGGCGGCTGCGACCGCGGCGTCGAAGTCGCCGCCCGGGTTGTTGCGCAGATCGAGCACGAGCCCGGCGAGCTTGCCGCCGGTCTGGTGCTGGAGGTCCTGCATGGCACCGGCGAGGGCGGCCTGGGTCCCGCCGTCGAACCCGGCCAGGCGCAGATACCCGATGTTGCCGTCGGCCACTCGCGCCGTCACGGTCGAGAGCTGGTCTGCGGCGCGCGTGACCGAAAGCCGGATCGGCCTGCCATTGCCGCGGCGCAGCACCAGCGCCACCGCGCTGCCGGCCGGCCCGCGCAGCTTCTGCTCGGCCTCGGCCAGGCTCAGCTCGTAGGTCGGCTCCTTGTCGATGGCAAAGATCAGATCGCCGGGCTTGATCCCGGCGGCCGCTGCCGGCGAGCCGTCGCGCGGCGAGATCACCTCGAGCTCGCCATCGGCAATGGTCAGCGCCACGCCGATGCCGGGCTCCTTGTCGGCGGCCGGGGTCTGCGACCCTTTTGCCTGAGCCGGGTCGAGATAGGCGGCGCGCGGGTCGAGACCCGACAGCATGCCGGCGATCGCCGCCCCGATCAGCTTCGTATCGGTTACCGGGTCGACCGCATCCTGCCGCACCCGCTCAAATGCCTCGTCGAACAGGTTGAGCTCCTCATAGGCGGCATCCTTGCCGTTCTGCTGCTCCTGATCCTGCTGCGCCACGACGCTGCCCGGGATGACGAGCGCGGTCGCCAGGATCACTACCGCCAATCTATGCACGCCCCGATTCCTCCGCTGAACCACCCGCGGGCCGGGTCGGTTCGATGGGGGCTGACCGTAACCCGCCAATCGTGGCATTACCAGGATCGTCGCAACGTGCGCCGCGACCTATGACCGCCGCCAGGAGCACGCGAATGGATCTGCTCGCCCGCATCAACGAGGAGATGCTGCCCTTTGCGGCGCTGCTCGGCATCGAGTTCGTCAGCGCCTCGGCCGACCGGATCGTGGCCCGGATGACCGTCCGCGACGATCTGTGCACCCGCCCGGCGATCCTCCACGGCGGCGCCGTGATGGCGTTTGCCGACACGCTCGGCGCCACCGGCACGATCCTCAACCTGCCCGAGGGCGCCGGCACCGCGACGATCGAAAGCAAGACCAATTTCGTCGCGCCGGCGCCGGCCGGAACGCAGGTGATCGGCGAGGCGACCCCCATTCACCGCGGCCGGCGGACGATGATCTGGCAGACGCGGATCTCGACCCCGCAAGGCCGGCTGGTGGCGCTCGTCACCCAGACCCAGCTCGTGCTGTGACGCGCTACAGGTGGTCGCGCACCCGTTCGAGCTCGCCGAGCAGCCTCATGCGCGCCGCCGGTCGAGCTTACTGCCCCATCGAAGGGCGAAACAGCAAGGTGCCGCCGGCCGCTGCGGGGAGCGGCACAACGACGCCCTCTGCTGTCACCCGATAGGCGAGGCCGGCGGTGTCGAGATGCCGGCGCAGCCGGTCCGGGCCCAAGATCTCGATTTCGCAGGCTGCAAGATAAGGCAGCTTCGGTCCGGCGACGATCCCGAACTCGTCATCGAGAAACTCCGGCGTCGCGATGTGCAGCGACCCGCGGTCGAGCGCAATCGTCGTGACCTCGCCCTCGCGCCGGGCCGGGCGGCCGGTAAAACGCGCGAAGCGCTCGGCCGGCTCGGCGGGATCGTCCGCGGCGACCCACAAAGCGGCGAGGGCGAGGGCGCCGTTCGGGTGGTCCATATAGGGCTCCGGCCAGACCAGCCGCTCGGTATGGTGGGTCAGAAACTGCATGCGGCCTTCCGGCATCGTACCGGGAGCGATGCGGGCGATCGTGAACCGCGCCTCATCGCCGACATTTCCGGTCGCGGCCGGGCGGCGCATGTCGACCAGCGGCAATACCGGAAACCCGGCTGCCGCCAGTCGCCGGTGCTCGCACGCAGTATCGGCGCTGCTGAAGGCGGCGAGATGAAGCCCGACATGACGGGTGAGGCGCTCGTTCAGCTGCCGTGCGAGCGGCGTGTCGGAGATTGCGGCGAGGAGCTCGACATAACCGCGCCGGAACATCGCGCAGCAATTGCCGGTGCCGGAGGGGACCAGATCGCCGTCGATCCGGTTGGTCTGGACGGCAAACGGGGTCAGGCGGAAGCCGCAGCGCTGCAAAGCCGCCGCGGCGGGGTCCATCGCCGCCACGAAATGCGCCACATGGTCGAGAAAAACCGCGCCTGGTTCGGGCAATTGTCCCGGCATCCGTGCTCTCCGTTCGGCTGCACCTGCGCCGGGATCAAGAACGCGGTGCGGTGATTTGCCAAGCGAAGATTGCGGTCCGCGTGCGCACCCCTTGTCGTCTACCGCCGATTTCCCAAATGGAACGGGCGTTGCACGGGGCGGACAACCGCCTCGCGCAGCCGCAATTCGCCCTCCGCTCCGCTGCGGCAGCTTGCTCATGGCGCTGGTGTTTGCCCGGGTTTCCATTTCGACGCGCAGGAAGCTCTCGTCGATCCTGCTGGCGGTTGCGATTTTCGCCGTGCTCGCGGGATTGGCGAGCCTCGCCCAGGGCCATGCGCTGGCTTTCGGCGTGCTGAACGCAATTTTTGTCGGCACCGGGGTCGGCCTGTTCGAACAGTTCTACGTGCAAAGCCTGCGCGGGCGCTGGATCCGCAGCATCCATCCGCTTCTGTCGATCTGCATTTACACGATCGTGGTGGCGATCCTGTTCGTCCTGGCCGACAACGTCGCGCATCTGCTGCTGTACCCCCTGTACCCGTCGCCGGTTCCTTATGGCAGGCTGCCGCTGATTCTTCCGGTCATCGTGGCGTTTTCGGTGATCGGCATCGTGGTCATGCGCGCCGTGCATTTCATCGGCATCGAGACTCTGTTCCATCTGATGATCGGCACCTATCACCGCCCGGTGCTCGAGCAAAAGGTCCTGGTCTTCGTCGACATCAATAATTCGACCGGGCTGGCCGAACGCCTCGGCGCACTGCAGATCAAATCGCTGGTCGGCAAATTCCTGTTCGATATTTCAAAGCCGATCACCGATTACGGCGGCGAGATCTATCTTTACAAGGGGGACGGCTTGATAGCGATGTGGAATTGGCAGGAGGCGGTGCGCGACGACAAGATACTGCGGGCGATCGATGCCGTATTTGCCTCGGTCGGCAGAGAGCAGGGGCGGTATCGGGCGCAATTCGGCGTGGTGCCGACGTTTCGCATCGGCGTCCATGGCGGCGATGTCGTGGTCAGCGAGCAGGGCGACACCAAGCGATCGATCGGAATCTACGGCAGCACGATCAACATCGCCTCGCGAATGGAGGAAGCGGCGAAAGCCCATGGCGTTCCCTGCGCGATATCGGGGGATGTGGCGCAGGCGTTGACCAATTCGACCGGGCGCCTTCGTCCGATCGGCTTCGACAAGGTGCAGGGCATCTCCGCCGAAATCCCGATCTTCGAATATCGAGACGACGGCGAAACAGCCCCGGAAGCGGTCAGGAGGAGATGGAGAGCCGGTCTGGGCGGGGCCGGACGAGGCGTGGCCGCCCGGTTCAAGGCGCCCTCCCGAAGGTCGAGCTGATCCGCATATCGCCGGCCGAAACCAGTCGCCGGCCGAAACCAATCGACGCCCGATTGTTTATCGCGCGCCGGGAGGACCCGCCTGCGCCGCCGGCATCGGCTGTGCCGGACAGTCCGGACGAGGTTGCGTTCCACGGCGCTCCGGCGGCACGCGGCAATTGTTGACCCGCTGATCATCCGATGCCTTGTCGGACAGGCGCTCCTTCAGAGTCTTCAATTCCTGCGCTTCCTGCGCCGCCGCGATTTTCGGCGGTTGCGCGAAACCCGTCGCCACGGCCAGCGAAAGGATGGCGGCGCAGCGGAAGAACAGGGTCCTTCGCACCCTCAAAGCGCCTTGCGAAAAGTCAGATTGATCCGGTGACGGCCGGTCAACGGATGCTCTCCCTCGGCGAGCGTCGCAACGCCGTGATAGAAGAGGCGGGAAGGGCCGCCCCAGACGGCGACATCGCCGCTCTCAAGCCGGATGCGCCGCGGCCGGTCGCTGCGGCGGTCGCCGCCGAACAGGAATATGGCGGGCAATCCAAGCGAGACCGAAACGATCGGAGCCGTGAAGTCGCGCTCATCCTCGTCGCGGTGCAATGACAGCCGCGCGCCCGGTTCATAGCGGTTGATCAGGCAGCAATCGGGCGAAAATCCGGCAAACCCGGCGGTTCCGGCCGCGTGCACCGCCAGCGATCGAAACAAGGCCGGCAGCGGCGGCCACGGCCGGCCGGTGATCGGGTCGGCCGGCAGGTAACGATAGCCGCTGCGATCGGCGACCCAGCCGACCACGCCGCAATTGGTCATCGCCGCCGACATGCGCCAGCCGCCCGGCGTCACCATGTGGCGGAACGGGGCGGCGGCGGCAATCGCCGCCGCCGCCGCGGCCAGCCCCGCCGCTTCACGCCGGGCGAACCCGCGCAGCAGCATCGCGCCCTCGCCGAGACGCTCGGGCTGCTCGGCCGCAAGGCCGTCGAGGAGATCGCCGCCAGCCGCCCTCAGATCGCTCGCTGACAGATCGCTCGCTGCCAGATCGTCCGCCGGCAATTACCCGCAGGCGATCGCGTAGACGTCGCGCACACCCTCGGGCAGCCGATGCTCGTGCCAGCTGCGGCCGCCATCCTGGGTGCCGAAGACCTGGCCGAAGCGCGACACGCCGTAGACCTGGTTCGGATCGTGCGGGTGCACCGCCACGCCCATCATCGTGGCCTCGGCCTTGATCCCGTGGTCGAACCGCTTCCAGGTCTGGCCGACATCGTCGCTCCTATAGATCGCGCCGTCGGTGCTGCGCGCCGCCGGGCTCAGGCAGGCGTACATGATCTTCGGATCCTGCGGCGAGACCCGGATGTCGCGGCCATAGGTCAGCGGCGAGAACCGGCTGATCTCCATGTCCTGCCAGGTCTGGCCGCGATCGCCGCTGCGGAACAGGCCCATGCGGTTGGCCAGGAACACGGTGCCGGGAGCGGCGGCGCTGCAGGCCAGCGCATGGCCGTCGAGCATGCCCTCGATCTCGGTCTGGCTGCCGATCCGGCTGCGGTATTTCGGCTGCTCGCAGAAGCGGATCAGATCGGCGGTGCAATCCTCCCAGCTCTCGCCGCCGTTATGGCTGCGCATCGTCCCGTTGGCTTCGAGCGTCGCATAGACGTCGTCGGGCGCGTTCGGATCGACATCGAGCCGCATGACCCGGCAGGCGAAGGCCATGATGACCCGGTCGGGCAGGCCCGGATCAGCCGTCTTGCGCCAGGTGTCGCCGCCGTCGTCGCTGCGGTAGACCGCGGGCGGCGTAGCGCCGGCATAGACGATGCGCGGGTTCTTCGGGTGGATGCAGACCGACCAGATGTCGGCGTCCTCGGGCAGGTTGAGCCGTTCCCAGCGGGCGCCGCGGTTGGTGCTGCGATAGCTGCCCTTGGTGGTCCCGATATAGACGACATCGGGGTTTTCCGGATGGACCGTGATCGCATGGACCTCGGTTCCTTCCGGCAGGCCGCCGGTGAGATGCTCCCACCCTAAATCCCCGGCGGCCTGGCGGAAAACGCCGCCCAGGGTTCCGCCCATCGACCGCGCCGCACCGGCGTAAACATGAGTAGCCGCCATCAAATCCTCCCTCGGCTGGATTGCGGGCGCGATCATACGCTTGTATTGGGACGCGTCACAAAGCTTTAGCGTCGGCGGCCGACGCGGCGGCCATAGCGGATCAAAAGATCGAGGGTGAGGGATGAACAGCACGATGGTTACGCAGCGGCGCAGGCTCGGCAGGGCGGGACCTGAAATCTCGGCAATCGGGCTCGGCTGCATGTCGCTGTCGGGGGTCTACGGCACCAGCGACGACGCGGCGGGGATCGCGCTGATCCAGCGCGCGGTCGATCTCGGCGTCGATCATTTCGACAGCTCGGACATGTATGGCTGGGGCCAGAACGAGGAATTGCTCGGGCGGGCGCTGAAGGGCCGGCGCGACCGGATCGTGATCGCGACCAAGTTCGGCCAGACCCGCCGGCCGGGCGGCGCCAACGGCGTCGACGGCAGCCCGGCCTATATCGCCCAGGCCTGCGAGGCGAGCTTGAAGCGGCTCGGCGTCGAGGCCATCGATCTCTATTACCAGCATCGCGTCGACCCGGCGGTGCCGGTCGAGGAGACGGTCGGGGCGATGGCCCGGCTCGTCGAGCAGGGCAAGGTGCGCCATCTCGGGCTGTGCGAGGCGCGGCCGGAGCGCATCCGCCGTGCCCATGCGACCCATCCGCTCGCCGCGGTGCAGAGCGAATTCTCCCTGCTCTACCGCGAGGAGGCGACGGAGACGCGCGAGCTGACCCGCGACCTCGGCATCGCCTTCTTCGCCTATGCCCCGCTCGGCCGCAGCCTGCTCGCCGGCGTCATCCCGGATTTCGCCAACCTCGCCGAGGGCGACACCCGCGGCCGTCACCCGCGCTTCATGGGCGAGAATTTCGCCAGGAACCGCGCCCTCGTCGAGCGCATCGAGGCGATTGCCAAGGAGAAGGGCTGCACCGCGGCACAGCTGGTGCTGGCCTGGCTGCTGGAGCAGGGACCGGACGTGATCCCGATCCCCGGCACCAAGCACATCGCTCGCCTCGAGGAGAATCTGGGCGCGCTGAACGTCCGCCTGACCCCGGCCGACAGCGCCCGCATCTCGGCCGCGATCCCGGTCGGCGCCGCCGCCGGCACCCGCTACCCCGAAGGCGGCATGCGCGGAGTTTATATCTGAGGCCGGGCGAGCCGCGCCGGCATCCGCTGTTGTCAAGCAGAGAACCCAGGTGGCAGCGAATCGGGCGCCGCGTGTAGACTACGATGCTGTTGCTGCCGGATACGATTCGCAGCCTTATCGGGCGAGGGCGGCCGATCCGGAGCTGGCGGCGTTCATCGGCCAGCGGGCACGTTCCGCTGCGCTGCGCCTCCTGGATATCGGCTGCGGCACCGGAAACCAGCTCGTCGCGAACCGTGGCGCGGCGCCTGATGCCAAGCTGGTCGGGGTCGATCGGTCATTGGGCATGCTGCGGCAGGCACGGCCGAAAGCGTCCGACATCGCCTGGGTGCAAGCCGATGCCGCGGCGCTCCCCTTTCCGGCCGCGAGTTTTGATTTCATCGGCTGCCAATTCGCCTTCCATCATTTCCGGGACAAGGCCGGCATGCTGCGTGCCGCCTTTCGGGTTCTTCGTCCCGGCGGTCGCTTCGTGCTCCGCAATGCCTGTCCGCACGAATCTGCGGATTGGCTCTATTATGAATACTTTCCCGAAGCCCTGGTCGCTCGATCTCCAGGATTTCTGGCCGCCGGACGCCGTCGCCGCGGTCATGGAAGGGGCCGGTTTTGCGCCGGTGACGATCGACTACGAGCATTTGCATTTCGAGCAGAACCTGTCGGCCTGGCTGGAGATCGTGCGGCGCCGCGATACCTGCTCGCAGCTGCAGGCCATCTCCGATGCAGCCTACGCGGCGGGTGTGCGTCGCCTGGAGCGCGCCCTGGCAGGCGGCAGCGCGCCCTCGGTGCGCCCGGATCATCTCTGTATGCTGACGATTCGCGGCGGCAAGCCGGGCGGCCGTGCGCCCTGATTCCGCTGCGCGGCGCGGATGTATCGAAAGAAGCGCGGCAGACGCGCCGCGGCCGGGCTGCCGAATCGCGTCAATCCTGCCGCAGGATGCGCTCGATCTCGTCGGCGGCAACTCCGTAGAGTTGCGCGACCTGGGCCACCGTCATGCCGTATGTCACCCAGGCTCGGATGCGGGCGAGCTGCGCCGCCGGGATTGCGGATTTGATCTGCGGCTCGGGGTTGGCCGGCGCCGCCGCCGCTTCGTGACGTGCCGCTTCGTGACGCGCCGGCGCCGCCGGCGCGGTTTCCAGGACACGCGGCTTGCGGGCCGGCGGGTCGGAGCCGGACGCCGATGGCTCGGCGGCACGCTGCTTCGGTGTGAACAGCGCTTCGGCCGCCTGGCGCGCTCTGGTGATCCGCTCCCGATTATCCGAATCGGGAGGATGCGTCCTTTGCCGTGGGGTAAACAAGATCAGCTCCGGGACTGCCTGGTTGAGAGATGGGGACGAAAGCCGGGGATTTTGCCATCGGCGTGCTACTGCGCGGGCGATCGCCGATGTCCGGGCGCGCCTTTCCTCGGAATACCTGATTGGGCTCTCCAGTCTACAGCAAAATCACCAGAGGCAGGAACAATGCGCCAATTGGCGGAAACGGTATTGGAAGCGTCGCAATGTCATCCCCGACGCGGGCGCATCACGTGGTGGTGGTCGGCGGCGTAGAGGCGGCTTTCGGGGGCGGGGACGGCGGCGAGGGCAGGGCCGACCAGGATCAGCGCGGTGCGGGTGATCTGCGCCTGTTTGACCTGGCCGCGGATGGTGGCGAGGGTGGCGCGGATCAGGCGCTCGTCGGGCCAGCTGACGCGGTAGGCGGCGACGGCCGGGCAGGCGGCGCCGTAGCGGGGGATCAGGGCGCGCACCACGCGCGCCAGGTTGGCGATCGACAGATGGATGGCGAGCGTGGCGCCCGTGGCGGCGAGGCGGTCGAGCGCTTCGCCCTCGGGCATCGGCGAGGAACGCGTCGCGGTGCGCGTCAGGATCACGGTCTGGGCGATTTCCGGCAAGGTCAGCTCGCAGCCGAGCGCGGCGGCGGCGGCGGCGAAGGAGGGGACCCCCGGGGTCAAATCGTAGGGGATGCCGAGGGCGGTCAGGCGCCGCATCTGCTCGGCAATGGCGCCATAGAGCGACGGGTCGCCGGAATGGAGGCGGGCGACCTCGTGCCCGGCATGATGTGCCTCCGCCATCTGGGCCAGGATTTCGTCGAGGGTCAGCGGGGCGGTGTCGATCAGGCGCGCGCCGGGCGGGGCGGCGGCGAGGATCTCGCGCGGCACCAGCGAGCCGGCATAGAGGCAGACCGGGCAGCGCTCGATCAGCCGCAGCCCGCGCAGCGTGATCAGGTCGGGAGCGCCCGGACCGGCGCCGATGAAATGGACGGTCACCGGCGGTCGGGGTCGAAATAGCCGCGCGGCGTGTAGAGGCGGGGCGGATCGCCGTCGAGGCGCCGCGTGTTGCGGCTGCCGACGATGACCAGGGTCAGCATGTCGGCCTCGGCCTCGGCGAGTTCGCCGAGGGCGAGGATATGGTGCTCTTCGCCGTCGCGGCCGAGGTTGCGGGCGAGAAGGACCGGGGTCTGCGGCGGGCGATGGCGCAGCAGGATGTCGGCCGCTGCGGCGAGCTGGTGCGCGCGGCGGGCCGAGCGCGGGTTGTACAGCGCCACGACGAAATCGGCCGCCGCCGCGGCTTCGAGCCGGGTGCGGATCGTCTCCCACGGGGTCAGCAGGTCGGACAGCGAGATCGCGCAGAAATCATGGCCGAGCGGCGCGCCGGCGCGGGCGGCGGCGGCCTGCAAGGCCGAGATTCCGGGGCAGACGAACAGCTCGACGGCGCGCCATTCGGGCTTTGTCGCGCGATCGAGCAATTCGAAGACGAGCGGGGCCAGGCCGTAGATGCCGGCATCGCCCGAGGAGACGAGCGCGACATTGCGCCCCGCGGCGGCAAGATCGAGGGCGCGGCGCACGCGGATTTCCTCGGCGCCGAGCGGGCTCTCGTGCCGGGCCTTGCCGTCGATTGCGCGCCCGAGCAGGTCGAGATAGCGGCCATAGCCGACGATGTCGGTCGCTTGCGCCAGCGCGGCACTCGCCTCGGGGGTGCGCCAGGCCGGATCGCCCGGACCGATGCCGATGACGGCGAGCCGGCCGCGCCCACGGCCGATCGCCGCGGCGTCGATCGGCGCCGGTGCGCGCGCGACCGCGCAGGTTGCGCGTCCGGATTTGCGCTTGGGCATGACGAGGGTCCCGCCGGCGCCGGCGGCGGCAAGGGCCGCGCCTTCGGCGACGCCCCAGCACCCGGTCGCGCGAAAGACCGCCGCCGAACGCTCGGTGAGGTGCTCCGTCTCGGCCAGCAGGCGCGATGCCGGAAAAAACCGCGCCGGCGCGCCGAGCGCCGCGGCGAGCGCATGGATGCAAGGCTCGGCGAGCTTCAGCTCGAGCGACACGACGGCGGCGACGGCACCAGGCGCGAGACCTGCCTCGGCCAGGGTCGCACGGGCCAGTTCGGCGACCTCCTCGGCGGCGCAGCCGCGCTCGCAGCCGATCCCGAGCGCCAGCACCGGCGGATGAAAGACGAGGGCGCCGGTTTGCGGTGCCGCGGCGCGATCGGTGACGACGACCTGTACCGCCGCACCGCTTTCCGCCCAGCGGATCGTCCCGGCCCGCAGCCATTCGGCGCCGCCGGCCTCCTCGATCAGCGCCACCGGATCGCCGCGAAGCAGCGCCGCCGCGACCGGCTTGACCTGGTCCGGGTCGGCGATCCGCCAGCCGGGCGGCGGCTCGTCGAGGGCGAGGCCGAGACGCAGATCGCCCGCCGTGGTGATCGCGGCGACGCCGCCCGTCGCCACGGCGACGGCGCGGGCGAGCGCGTTGGCGCCGCGATGCCCGCCGAGCAGCGGCACCGCGACCGACCCGTCCTCGGCGACCGCGACAACCGGCGGCTCTCCGCGCTTGGCGGCAAGGAGCGGCGCCAGCGAGCGGATCAGGATGCCGCTGGCGCAGAGGCCGACGATCGGCTGCCCGGCTGCGAACAGCCCGGCGATGTGCGGCCCCGCACGGTCGTAGCTGTCGTCCCAATCGGCGGGATGGGCGCACGGGCCGTGCAGCCGGGCGCCGGGCAGCGCCGCGCGCAGCTGCCGGCCGAGCGCGGCGCCGGAAGGGCCGAGCACGACGATAGCGATGTCGGCCGGCAATGCATCGGTCATGGAACGGGTGCTTTTGTCGTCAGCCGGAAAGGAATGACGAGATTGCCCGGTTTGTCGCTTGCCGGCGAGCCCGATCTGCTAGGATCGCTACGGACGAGGTCGGTAATGGTTGGAGCGGTGCGCCGGTTTCTCTTCAGTCTCTGCATCGGGGCCTTTGTCGCGAGCGCCGCGGCATCGGCGCAACAGAGCGGGACAGCCTCGCCTGGGGACCGAGTGGGGCGAGTGAGTTTCGTCGAGGGCAGCGTCTCATGGCGCGGAGCTGCTGCAAACGCCCGGACCGACGCGGTCGCGAACGAGCCGGTCGCTGCGGGCGCGGCGCTGCGCACCGCGGCGCCGGCCCGCGCCGAGATCGAGATCGGCGCCGATACGGTTGATCTCGCCGAAGGCACCGAGATCGAGATCGCCCGCCTGGACGACCGGATGGTCGAGATCGCGGTGCCGCAGGGACGGGTGGAAATCGTGCTGCGGCAGCTCGGCGACGGCGAAAATGTCGAGATCGATGTTCCGCGCGGCGGCGTGTGGCTGCAGCAACCGGGCCGCTACGACATCGATGCCGGCGGCCAGGACCGGCCGTTGCGGATCTCGGTCTTCGCCGGGCGTGCGCGCTTTGCCGGCGGCGGCACCGATATCGGCGTCAAGGCCGGCGACGCCGCGGTCGTCGCCGGCAGCGGCCCGGCCGCCGCGACAACCGAGCCGGCATCGCCTGACGCCTTTGCCGATTGGTGCCGCGAGCGCGATTGGGACGAGACGAAGCTTGCGGCGCCTTATTTCGTCTCGCCCAACATGACCGGTTTCGACGCGCTCGACGCGGCCGGGGATTGGCAGCACAGCGACGAATACGGCGAGGTCTGGTTTCCGACCTCGCTGCCGGCGGATTGGGCGCCCTACCGCCAAGGCCGCTGGAATTGGGTCCCGCCCTGGGGCTGGACCTGGATCGACGATCAGCCCTGGGGCTTTGCCCCGTCCCATTACGGCCGCTGGGCGCTGTTCGGGCAGCGCTGGGGCTGGGTCCTCGGCGGCTTTGTCGCGGATCCCGTCTATGCGCCGGCCCTCGTCGCCTTTCTCGGCACGCCGGGGATCGGGTTGAGCTATGCCGAAGGCACCGGACCGGCGATCGGCTGGTTCCCGCTCGCCCCCGGCGAGACCTATCGGCCGGGCTATACCGGCGATCTCGATTACATCCGCCGGCTGAACCGCGGCAGTGTCGCGGACCTCGACGCGATCCGGGCGCAGGCGGGCGACACGGTGCCGCTCGAGATCGTCAACCGCCATTTTGCCGATCGCCTGTTCGCGAGCGTCGTCCCGCGTCCGGTCTTCGCCGGCGGGCTGCCGGTCATGCCGGCGCTCCTCGAACTGCCGGCAGAGCGGCTGCAGAATGCACCGGTCGTCATGGGGTCGCCGCAGATCGGGCCGCCGCCCGCCGCCGCCCACGCGCCTGCGCCGGTCGCGGCGGCCGCGTCGAAAGACGCCGTCGCGGCCAAAGCCGTAAATTTCGCCGCGCTGCGCTCGCACGGGGTTCATCTGCGCGCGCCGGGCTATGCTGCGCCGCCGCATCCGCAACGCATCGTCATATTACAGCTGGCGCGTGCGGTGCGCGCTCCGGCTCATCCCGCCGCCCACAAGAAAGAGACCAGGCGATGATCGACTACCGCAGCGACAATACCGGGCGTGCGGCCCCCGAAATTCTCGACGCGCTGGTTCGGGCCAATCACGGCACCGCGCTCGGATATGGCGCGGACGAATGGACGGCGGCGCTGCAAAAGCGCTTTTCCGATTTGTTCGAGACCGCGCTGCGGGTCTTTCCGGTGGCCACCGGGACGGCGGCAAATGCGCTGGCCTTGGCCTCGCTCGGCCCCTCCTGGGGGATCGTCTATTGCAGCGAGGCGGCACACATCAACACCTCCGAAGCGAACGCGGCGGGCTTTTTCGGCGGCGGGGTGAAGCTCATGCCGGTCGCCGGCGAGCACGGCAAGATCAGCGCCGACCGGCTCGCCGAAACGCTGGCGGCGATCTCGCCCGGTCAGCTCCATCGCGGCCGGCCAAGCGCCGTCAGCCTGACCCAGGCAACCGATCTCGGCGCCGTTTACACGCTCGACGAAATCCGCGCGGTCGCCACGGTGACGAATTCTCGCGGGCTCCGGCTTCATATGGACGGGGCGCGGTTCGCCAACGCCGTGGCGCGGCTGGGTTGCAGCCCGGCCGAGGCGAGCTGGCGCGCCGGCATCGACATCATGTCGTTCGGCGCGACCAAGAACGGCGGCGCGCTGTGCGATGCGATCGTCGTCTTTGCGCCGGAACTCGCCGACGGGCTGGCGTTCCAGCTGCGCCGGGCGGGCCAGGTGTGGTCGAAGATGCGGTTCGCCTCGGCCCAGCTGATCGCCTATGTCGAAAACGGGCTGTGGCTCGAGCTGGCGCGTTCCTCGAATGCGGTTGCGGCGCGCCTCGCGGCCGGCTTGCGCGCGATCCCCGGCGCCCGCCTGCTGGCGCCGGTCGAGGCCAACGAAGTCTTTCTCGAACTGCCGGCTGCGGCGATGGATGCGCTCGAAAGAGACGGGTTTCAGTTCTACCGGCGCAGCGCCGGCCTCGCCCGGTTCGTGTGCCGGTTCGACGCGACCGACGGCGAGGCCGATGCGCTCGTTGCCGCGCTCGGCCGCCATCTCGCCCCGGCGCGGGCCGCGGAATAGCCGCTATTCGGCGGCCTGAACCTGCGGTTCGGCCGGCGGCAGCATGCCGAGCGCGCGTTTGTAGACTTCGAGCATGCTTTCCTCCTCGTCCAGATCGTCCTTGTCCATTTTCCGTATCTTGATGATCTGGCGCATGATTTTCGGCTCGAAGCCGCTGCCTTTGGCCTCGGCGTAGACTTCCTTGATGTCCTCGCTCAGCGCGCGCTTTTCCTCGTCGAGGCGCTCGATGCGCTCGATAAAGGATTTCAGCTGCTCGCCGGCGATACCCCCGACATCCGGCATGACCCCCCCTCCGGCTCAGTGCGGCTGCGATGCGGCGAAAGCGGCCTTCTGCTCGGCGCTGGCCTCTTTCTGGTGTTTCTTGCGCCACTCGTCATAGGGCATGCCGTAGACGATCTCGCGCGATTGCGGGTCCGACAGCTCGACGCCGCGCTCCTCGGCCTCGGCGCGGTACCATTTCGACAGGCAGTTGCGGCAGAAGCCGGCCAAATTCATCAGATCGATGTTCTGGACGTCGGTGCGCTCGCGCAGATGCTCGACGAGCCGGCGAAAGGTGGCGGCTTCGAGTTCGGTGCGGGTCTTGTCGTCCATCGGGACCTCCTTCTTGTTGCCCGCCCCTATGTGGCGTCCCCGCCGGCTTTTGCCAGCCCGCCGGGTCGGCTGTCCGACGAAGTCGTTGACGGAGCAAGCAGCCTGCGCCGTCGCGGCATTCGCCGGCGCGCAGCAGGGAGGCTATGGGTGGATCAGGAGGCGGCGGCTGCGATGCTGCCGTACCGAGCGCGCACTTTTTCGCGGCGCGGCAGGTGGGGGCGGCGGCCCGCGTGATAAGCCCCAACCGCCATCCCGCGCCGGTCTATGGCGCTCGTGGCCGGCCCGGGCGCTCCGCCTGCGACCCGGTAAGCGGCTGCATCATTTGCGGCGCCCAGGTCGTCGGCGGCACCTGATGCATTCCGCGGGATTTCCGGGCCGGGCCGGCAACCGCAGATCCGGCTCGGCATTCATTTATGTTTATCTACAGATTCAGGATGTTCTTGATAAATTCGCGAAATTGTTATAGGCTGTTCACAGTTCGTTACATTGAGCCGTTGCAGCGAAGGCGCGAGCGGTGTGGTCGAGCGACCTCAGACGGCGAACAGCAGCATGAAGGATGGGCGGGTGGCGCTGGCGAACAAGCTGGGCGTAGCGCTGCGGCGGCCACGTCTCCGACTGGCGGCCCCTGCGGCGACGGATGTCCCGGCCGCGGAACCGGAGGCGGCGCAGCCGCGGCCGGAGCGTGCGAGCCCCGCCCCGCGCGACCCCCCGGCCGGTCGGGAGGCCAATAGGGCGGCGCCTCCCCGCGTCTCCTGCGAGACCGGGTTTGCCTGCCTGTTCCGCCTCGGCATTCAGAACGGCGTCTATGCCGATGTCGGCGCGGTCCGCCGCACCAACCTCATCGACGAGGCGACGGTGCCGGTATCGCGCTTTGCCCGGCTCGCCGCCGAGTTCGGCCTCAAGGCCGAGCGCACCCGGCTCGATTGGAACGCGCTCGGCACACGCGCCTTCAGCCACCCGCTGCTGCTGATCCTCGACAATACCAATGCGGTCATCCTGATGGGGGTGCGGCGCGAGGGCGCCGAGGAAGCGGCGATCTCCGACCCGCTCCACCGCGACGGCGAGGTGTTCTTTCTGGGACGCGCCGAGCTCGAGCGCGCCTGGGCCGGTGAAGCACTGATCGTCACGCCGCTGCCGCCGAGCCGGGAAGACGCCAAGTTCGGCTTTTCGTGGTTTACCTCGAAACTGTTCGCCGAGCGCCGGCTGATGCGCGACGTCATCGTCGCCGCGCTCGCCATGCACCTGATCGCCTTGTCGGTGCCGATTTTCTTCCAGATCCTGGTCGACAAGGTGGTGCCGAACCAGGCGTTTTCGACGCTCTACACGATCACCGCCGGGGTCGTCGTGCTGATCCTGTTCGACGGCGGCTTCAACTACATGCGCAACTACCTGCTCGCCTTCATCACCCGCAAGCTCGACCACGTCATCGGCACCGAGACGATCGCTCATCTGCTCAAATTGCCGATCGATTATTTCCATACCAATCCCTCGGGGGTCACCGCCTATAAGCTGCAGGAGGCGAACAACGTCCGCGAGTTTCTGGCCAGCCGGCTGTTCAACACGTTTCTCGATTTCCTCTCGGTTTTGATCTTTTTGCCGGTGCTGTTGATTTATTCGTGGCAATTGACCTTGATCGTGCTCGGCGTGTCGGCCGTCGCCTTTGTCATCCTGGCGATCATGTCGGGCGAATTCCGCCGCAAGCTGCGCGACGTCAACGAGACCGAGGGACGGCGCAAGGCGTTTCTGTTCGAGATCCTGAACGGCGCCGAAACGATCAAGACCCTGGCGCTGGAGCCGCGCTCGATGCTGCGCTGGCGCCGCTATACCGACGAGGCGGCGACCCGGACCTTGACGCTCGACCACACCTCGGCCCGCGCCCGCAGCGTGATCATGAGCCTCGAACGCGCGATGAGCATCGGCATCGGCGCGCTCGGCGCGCTGTTCGTGCTCAGCGACAAGATGACCGTCGGCGCGCTGATCGCGTTCAACATGCTGGGGTTGCGGCTGGCGCAGCCGCTGATCCACGCCTCGACCCTGATGCAGGAATATCAGCGGGCGGTGCTGTCGCTGAAGCTCTTGGCGCAGCTGATGCAGACCAAGCCGGAGCCGGCGGGCGGCCAGCTGGCGCCCCGCATCCGCGGCCATATCGAATTCGAGGACGTGACCTTTCACTATCCGGGCTCGCCGACACCCGCGGTCAAGGACATCTCGTTCGCGATCGAGCCCGGCCAGGTCGTCGGCATCGTCGGCCGCAGCGGCTCGGGCAAGACCACGATCGCCCGCCTGCTGCAGGGCCTCTACCGGCCGCAGACCGGTCTCGTGAAGGTCGACGGGCAGGATTTGAAGGAGCTCGATCTCGGCCATCTGCGCACCCAGATCGGGGTCGTGCTGCAGGAAAACTTCCTGTTCCGCGGCACGGTGCGCGAGAACATCGCGGTGACCAAGCCCGCCGCCTCGCTCGACGAGGTGGTGGCGGTAGCACAGCTCGCCGGCGCCCACGAGTTCATCCAGCGGATGCCGCACGGCTATTCGACCATGCTCGAGGAGGGGGCGGCCAATCTGTCGGGCGGTCAGCGCCAGCGCCTGGCGATCGCCCGCGCCCTGATCCACGCGCCGCCGGTGCTCGTCTTCGACGAGGCGACGAGCTCGCTCGATCCCGAAAGCGAAGCCATCGTGCAGCAGCATCTGGCCGGCATCGCGCGCAACCGCACGATCGTCATCGTCACCCACCGGCTGTCCTTTGTCGCCCGCGCCGACGCGATCATCGTCGTCGACCAGGGCCACATCGTCCAGGTCGGGCCGCACGCCGCGCTGCTGCGCAGCTGCCTGCCCTACAACCAGCTGTGGAGCCAGCAGGCGCGGGTCTATCAATGACCGATACCGCACTGGCCACACCCAAGCCGGGCGCCGCGCCGCCGGCGCCGCGGGCATTGATCGACTACGATTTCCACAGCGTCCTGGCCGCCCCGCCAAGGCAGCGCGTGGTGCTGTGGCTGATGGCGGCATTGCTCGCCGCCGCCGCTGCGACCCTCGCCGTCGCCAAGGTCGACATCGTCGTCAGCGCCAATGGCCGGGTCGTGACCAGCGACAGCGAGATCGTGATCCAGCCGCTCGAAACCTCGGTCGTGCGCTCGGTCGCGGTCAGGATGGGCGAGAAGGTCAAAGCCGGCCAGGTGCTGGCGACATTGGACCCGACCTTCACCGGAGCCGACGAGGCCGAGCTGAGCGCCAAGCTGCGCCATCTGAAGGCGGCCCGCGACCGCATCGAGGCCGAGCTCGCCGGCGCCGTCTATGATCCCCTCAACCCCAACCCCGACGAGCGCACCCAGAGCGACATCTTCCGCAAGCGCCGCGACGAATACGCCGCGCGCATCGCCGCCTCCGAGGGCAAGGCGGAGGAATACAAGGCTGATCTCGCCGCGCACAAGATCCAGGCCGAAGGGCTGCAGCAACAGATCCGGCTCGCCCTCCAGGCGGAGGGCATCTACCAGATCCTGGTGGCCAAGGATCTCGCCTCCAAGCTCAAGCTGATCGAGACCGAGCAGCGCCGGGTCGAGGCGCAGTCGAGCCTCGACACCAATTTCGGCGAACAACAGAAACTGGCCGACGAGATCGCCGAGGCGAACGCCGAGCGCGACGCCTTTGTCGACGAGTGGAAGCGCAAGCTCGCCGAAGACATGGTGCAGACGCGCGGCGATTTCGACACCACCGCGGCGCAGCTGTCGAAAGCGCGGCTGCGCCACGAAATGGCCGTGCTGAAGGCGCCGCGCGATGCCACCGTCCTGGAGGTGGCCGCCCGGCCGGAGGGTGCGGTCGTGCGCGAGGCCGAACCGCTGATCCGGATGGTGCCGTCCGACGTGCCGCTCGTCGCCGAAGTCGAAATCGACACCCGCGACGTCGCGCGGGTGCATATCGGCGACCCGGTCACGGTCAAGTTCGAGGCATTGCCGTGGCAGCAATACGGCCTCGCCCACGGCGTGCTGAAGACCCTGACCCCGGACACGATCGAAGACAACAGCGCCCGCGAGACCGCCGAGGACATGACGGCACCCGGCCTCAAATCGCAGATCCGGCAGAGCCCGATCCATTACCGGGCGCGGGTCGCGCTGACCGAGATGAAGCTGCGCAACCTGCCGCAGGGGTTCGAGTTGCGGCCGGGAATGCGGCTCGTCGCCGACATCAAGATCGGCCGCCGCTCGATCCTGCATTACGTCCTCAACCCGCTGACCCGCGTCATCGGCGAAAGCATGCGCGAACCCTGACCCGTCCGGCCGCCTGTTGGCGGCCTTTGCGCAGCCCGGCCCGTTTCCGCTAAGATCCGGGCCCGACGAGGGCGAGGCGGAGATGATCGAAGCGGCCGATGCGGTTCTCGACGCGACCGGGCTGTTGTGCCCGCTGCCGGTGCTGAAGGCGCGGCGGGCGCTGAAGCCGCTCGCTCCCGGTGGCGTTCTCGAAGTGCTGGCGACCGACCCCGGCGCCGCCAAGGATTTCGAGCATTTCTGCCGGACGACCGGCTGCGAACTCCTCGAAGCATCCGAGGAGCCCGGCGGCGTCCTGCGCTTTCGCCTGAAGAAGCCGGGCGCCTGAACAGCCGGGCTGGGCCGAGGGAGGGGAAAATGACTGCGATGATCACCATGCCGCGCCAGATGGCGGTCGGCGGCGGCGCGCTGGCCGAGCTGCCGGCCGCGCTGCAACGCTTCGGGCTCATGCGGCCGCTGATCGTCACCGACCCCTACATCCAAGGATGCGGCATTCTCGAGCGCGCGACCGCGCTCCTCGACCATGCCCGGATCCGCTGGTCGGTTTTCGCCGACACCGTTCCCGACCCGACCACGGCGGTCGTCGAAGCCGGCGCGCGGATTCTCGCCGAGGGCGGTTTCGACAGCCTGGTGGCGATCGGCGGCGGCAGCTCGATCGACACCGCCAAGGCGATGAGCGTGCTGGCGGCGAATGGCGGCCGCATGCGCGACTACAAGGTCCCGGCCGAGATCCCCAGGGCCGGGCCGCCGCTGGTGGCGATCCCGACGACGGCGGGGACCGGCTCGGAGGTGACCCGGTTTACCGTCATCACCGACACCGAGACCGACGAGAAGATGCTGATCGCCGGCCTCGCCTGCTGCCCGCTGGCGGCGATCGTCGATTACGAGCTGACCCTGACGATGCCGCTGCGGCTGACCGCCGATACCGGGCTCGACAGCCTGACTCATGCGATCGAGGCCTATGTCAGCCGCCGCGCCAGCCCGTTCACCGACGGGCTCGCCAGGAACGCCATGGGGCTGATCGCGCGCCATATCCGCGCCGCCTGCGCCGAGCCTGATAATCGCGCGGCGCGCGAAGCGATGGCGCTGGGGGCGACCACGGCCGGGATGGCGTTCTCCAATTCGAGCGTCGCCCTGGTGCACGGCATGAGCCGGCCGATCGGCGCCTTTTTCCATGTGCCGCACGGGCTGTCGAACGCGATGCTGCTGCCTGAGATCACCGCCTTTTCGGTGCCGGCGGCGCTCGACCGCTATGCCGATTGCGCACGGGCGATGGGCATCGCCGACGAAAACGAAGGCAGCCAGGGCGCCGTCGCGCGGCTGCTCGACGAATTGCGCCGGCTCAACCAGGACCTGCAGGTGCCGACGCCGCGCGAATGGGGCATCGAGGCCGAACGCTATCACGCGCTGCTGCCGGTGATGGCGAGCCAGGCGCTGGCCTCGGGCTCGCCCGCCAACAACCCGATGGTGCCGACGGGCGACGAGATCATCGACCTCTACCGCCGCGTCTACGGGTAACGGCGGCGGTCCGCCGAGCCTTTTTCGGCGATTATGATCGCCGGCGCGTTGGTGTCGTTCGAGGTCGCCGCCGGCATCGATCGCGGCGTCCGGTGCATCGGCGTCGCTCCCGCGGCGACCCGGCTCATGGCGGCGCAGCCCGCAGATTGCCGCTCAATTTCATATTGGCGGACCTGCAACGAGCCGAGGACGCGATCGAGGTCCGCCGGTTCAGCCGGGTGTCCATCCGCGCCGCAGAAGCTGGCATGGATCACCCAGACATGGCCTCCGCTCCATTGCGGGCCGCGCTTTTCGATCGCCCAGCAATCGCTCGGGCCAATCGAAAACTCCATAGCGCTGAGATCGCCGGCCTCGCGGAAGTTACGCCAATTGCTGCCTGCCCTCGTCATTTGGTTCATGTCGAGGAAATCTTCGCGCAGATCGCTGTAGCCGGTTTCGACAAAGCAGGCGCGATGCTGAAAACCGATGGCGCTGACATAAGTCGAATCGAACGTCATGACATCGGCTTCGACTTTCAAAGTTCCGACAGCGGTCACGACCAGATCGTGGGCGATCTGGCAATTCGATATTTGCACCGACGAGGCTCCCTGCGAGGTACCAAGCGCCGCCGGACCGACCGATGGCCCGCGCTTGCAGGTGCCGGCGCCGGCGGAGGCGATCCGCGAGCCGGTGCAGGGAATATTCGGCCATTTATCCTCCTCGACGCGCGTGTTGCCGAGATAGGGGCTGAATTTTCTCCAGGGAGGGGTGATCGGCGGTGCCGTGACCGTGACGTCCGGGAGCCCGAGGCTCGACCGGTCGGCACCGGAAGCGCCCGGCGCCGAGCACGCGATCGCCATCAGCGTGAGGGTCCCGGCCAATCTATCGGTGCCGCGCATGGCAAAGCCTCCCCTGAAAGAGGCGCTCTCTCGGTCGCCCGCGCGGCAAGATAGATCAAAATCGGCGTTCAGCCCGATGCCTGAAGATCGCCTTTCTCGCGCGCGGCCTGCTCTGGTTCCCTCGTGGTCTGCTCGGCGGCGCGGCTGCGGGCGAGCGGCGTTCTCAGTTGCGGGCGTCGGCCAAGATCATCGCGGCGCCTTTTTCGGCGATCATGATGGTCGGCGCGTTGGTGTTGGTCGAGGTGACGGTCGGCATCACCGAAGCGTCGATCACGCGCAGGCCGTCGAGGCCGTGCACGCGCAGATGGTCGTCGACCACGGCCATCGCGTCCGGGCCCATCCGGCAGGTGCAGGTCGCGTGGAACACGGTCGAGCCGTACTGCCGCGCATAATCGAGCAGCTCGTCGTCGCTTTGCACGTTCTTGCCGGGAAGGTTCTCGGCGACGACGTATTTGGCCAGCACCGGGGCGGCGAAGAGCCGGCGCACCCATTTGAGGCCGCCGATCACGGCGCGGCGGTCGGTCTCCTCGGAGAGATAGCGCGGGTTGATCGCCGGCGGGTCGCCGGGCCGGTTCGATTTCGCCTCGACATAGCCGCGGCTCAAGGGCCGCATCTGCCACATGCCGCCGGTCATGCCCGGCGTGTCGTCGAGCCGGCGCACCGGCCCCGGCGCAAAGCTCCCGGAGGCGAGCAGGCACTGAATGTCCGGGGTGGCCGATTCCTCCAGCACCTTGACCGAGGCGCAGACGAGCGAAGCGGCGTAGGTCAGCATGCCGGTGCCGGCGAACAGGTAGCGCAGGATTTCGCCGGCAAAGGGCAGGCCGCGCGACTTTTCGTTCATGGTCCTGGCGCCGGCGACCGAGCAGGTGACACGGGCGATATAGTGGTCCTGCAGATTCCGGCCGACGCCGGGCAATGCATGATGGACTGCGACGCCGATGCGGCCGAGGTGGTCGGGGTCGCCGACGCCCGACAGCTGCAGCACCAATGGCGAGCCGACCGCGCCGGCCGACAGGATCACCTCGCGCGCCGCGTCCGCCCGCTCGACCCCGTTGCCGCGGGCGTATTCGACACCGGTCGCGCGGGTGCCGTCGAACACGATGCGGTGCACCAGCGCATCGGTCACGACCTGCAAATTCGGGCGCTTCTGCGCCGGGCGCAGATAGGTGCGCGCGGCGCTCTGCCGCCGCCGGCCGCGCCGGGTCTGCTGGACCCAGCCGATATTGTCGCCGGCGCCGGGCGGCAGATGGTTCACGTCCTCGTGGTATTCGAGCCCGATCTCCTTCCCGGCCTCGATCATGGTCTGGCACAAGGCCGGCTTGTCGGCGGTGTGCGAGGTCAAGAGCGGCCCGCCCTTGCCGTGAAATTCGTCTTCGCCGCCTTCCCAGTCTTCGGCCTTCTTGAAATAGGGCAGGATGTCGTCCCACGACCAGCCGCGATTGCCGAATTGCGCCCAATGGTCGAAATCCTCGGGCTGGCCGCGCACATAGATCATCCCGTTGATCGAGCTCGAGCCGCCCAATACCCGGCCGCGCGGGTAGAGGATCGCACGCCCGTTGGTGCCGGGGTCGGGCTCGGCGTGATAGCCCCAGGTCAGGGTCGGATGATCCATCAGTTTCACATAGCCGGCCGGGATATGGATCAGCGGATTGCGGTCGCGCCCGCCGGCCTCGATCAGCACGACCCGCGTGCCGGGGTCCTCGCTCAGCCGGTTGGCCAGGACGCATCCGGCCGAGCCCGCGCCGATGATCACGTAATCTGCCTGCATGTCCATCTCCCGTAATGCCGCCCACAGCGGTCGGGCCGCTAAGGTTAAGACGACCGGGCTGGTCGGAGCAAATTTCGCTGTATTGGCGCCGCAACGCAACAGAAGACAGCGCCGACTAGTCGGGAATCCGCCGGATGCCCGATAAAATAGATATTAACCCTCTTATAGTTTCCGGCGCGGCTTGACCCGTGCTAGTGGTACGCCAGAGCGAGGGAGAGCAGCACATGGCAGCGATAAGCTGGAAAAGTCCGGTCAGCGGCAGCTGGAGCACCCCGGCCGACTGGAGCACGGGCACTGTGCCGGCTGCCGGCGACGACGTAACCATCGGGGTCGGCGGCTCTTACACCGTCTCGATCACCGCGCTGCCGGTCGCGGTCGACTCGCTGACGATCGACGACCCGAGCGCCGTTCTGGCGATCGACACGAGCGGGGCCGGCGGCAGCAATGTGGCTTTGACCGGCGCCCTCGGCAACAGCGGCACGATCGAAATCGGCAACACTAACCTCACCGCGGCGACGACCGTCGCGGTGGACGGGCTTTCGAACACCGGCACGATCGATTTGACCGGCAGCGCCACGGTGCAGGCGTCGCTGCTGGTCGAACCGGCGGCGCCGACGACCTTGACCGGCAAATACTTTCTCAGCGGCGATGCGGAGCTAGGCTTCGAGACCGGCGCGGTCACGGCGATCGGCAGCGGTGCCGAACTGTCGCTGACCGGCGCCAAGGCGCGCGTGGCACTCGGCTCGGCGCCCGCCAGCAACAGCGCGCTGACCCAGCTCGGCAGCAACCTCGGCACGCTCAATCTCGAAAACGGCGCCACGGTCGCCACCACGAGCGACTTCAGCAATACGGGCACCGTCGATATCGATACCAATTCGGGCGCGGGGGGCAGCCGGCTGACGATCGGCGGCATCCTGGCCAACATCAGCAACATCACGATCGGCAACGCCAGCCTCAGCGCGGCTACGGTGGTCACGGCGGCCGATCTCCTCGAATTCCGGCCAGATCAACCTGACCGGCAGCGGGGCGAACGAGGCCGCCCTGATCATCGACGCCGCAGCGCCGGCGCTTCTGGAAGGGGTGTACACTCTCACCAACGATGCATCGCTCGAATTCGCGAGCGGCGGGATCACCGAGATCTACGACGGCTGGTCGCTCTTTCTCGACGGCGCCAAGGCACGGGTGGCGCTGGTTTCGGCGCCGGACAGCAACAGTGCGCTGCAGACGCTCGCGAACAACAACGGCACCTTGCGCCTCGACGGCGGGGCGAGCGTCGCCACCACAGTCGGCCTCACGAACAGCGTCACCCTGGAGGTCGACGACATCAGCGGCAGCGGCGGCAGCCGGCTGACCGTCGGCGGGACCCTGACCAATCATGGCACGCTGACGATCGGCAACAGCACCCTCAGCGCGCCGACGATCGTCAAGGCGGCCGGTCTAGTGAACACCAGCAACATCAACCTGACCGGGGCCGCCTCGGTCCAGGCAACGCTCGACATCACCGGCCCCGCGCCCTCGATCTTCACCGGGAACAATAAGCTCACCGGCGACGCGCTCCTCGAATACGCCGGCGGCGCGATCAACGAAATCGCCATCGGCGAGGAGACGTCTCTCGACGGTCCGAAGGCGCGGGTGGCGCTCGCCTCGGCGCCGGGCAGCAACAGCGCGCTCACCGCGCTCTCGACCAACGACGGAACTTTCAACCTTGAAAACGGCGCCGTGGTTACCACCACGGTCGGCCTGACCAATGCCAACGGCGCCGCTATCGATGTCGACAGCATTTCCGGCACCGGCGGCAGCCGGCTGACCATCGGCGGGACGTTGACCAATTTCGGCACCATCACGATCGGCAACATCAACCTCAGCGCGCCGACCATCGTCGAGGTGTTGGAACTTGCGGACTCTGCTGCGATCGATCTGATCGGCGGAGTTTCGGTCCAGGCCAAGCTCGACGTCGTCGCGCCACCGCCGGCAACGATTTTGGGAGGAACTCTGATCGAGCTTGAGAACGACGCGCTGCTCGAATACGGGGCGATCGTCGGGATCGATGGCGGCGCGGAGCTTTACCTCGACGGCGCCAAGGCGCGGGTAGCGCTCGCCGCGGCGACGGGCAGCAACAGCGCATTGACCGCGTTCCAGAGCAACGCCGGCACGCTCCGCCTCGACGGCGGCACGGTCGTCAGCACGGTCACGGCCTTGTCGAATACCGGTACGGTCGAGATCGACGATTCCGGCGGCGGCAGCCGGCTGACGACCGGCGGGACGCTGACCAACAGCGGCCACCTCACAATCGGCAACAGCAGCCTCAACGCGGCGACGATCGTCAGGTCAGGCGGTCTCTCGAACACCGGCACGATCAGCCTCACCGGCGCGCTTTTGGTGCAGGCAACGCTCGACGCCGCGGGCGCGGCGCCGGGCACCCTCACCGGCGTGAACAACCTTACCAACGATGCGCTTCTCGAATACGGGAGCGGCGCGATTACCGGGATCGGCAGCGGTGCGACGCTCTATCTCGACGGCGCCAAATCGCGGGTGGCGCTGGCCTCGGCGACCCTCAGCAACAGCGCCCTGACGACGCTAGGGAGCAACCTCGGGACGCTGCGCCTCGATGGCGGCGCCGTCGTCACCACGACCACCAGCTTCGCGAACAGCGGCCTCGTCGAGGTCGACGATGCCGGCGGCGGCAGCCGGCTGACGATCGGCGGGACATTGACCAACAACGCGGTCAGTCCCACCGGCATCAAGATCGGCAACGCCACCCTCAGCGCGCCGACGATCGTCAAGGCCGCCAATCTCTCGAACACCGGCGCGATCAGCGTGACCGGCGCACCCTCGGTTCAGGCGACGCTCGACATCGCCGGTGCCGCGCCGACGATCTTGATCGGCGTCAACGACCTCACCAACGATGCGCTTCTCGAATACGGCAGCGGCGCGATCAGCGGGATCGGCAGCGGTGCGACGCTCTATCTCGACGGCGCCAAGTCGCGGGTGGCGCTCGCCTCGGCGACCGGCGGCAACAGCGCGCTGACCACAGTTCGCGAGCAATGCCGGCACGCTCCGCCTTGACGCCGGCGCGCTCGTCCACACCACCGCGGCTCTCTCGAACAGCGATCTCATCGAGGTCGACGACGTCAGCGGCAGCGGCGGCAGCCGCCTGACCATCGGCGGGACCGTGACCAATGGCGGCACGATTACGATCGGCAATACCGCGCTCAGCGCGGCGACGACGGTCTCCGCGGCGGGGCTGGCGAATAGCGGCAAGATCAGCCTGACCGGCGCGACCTCGGTCCAGGCGACGCTCGACATCACCAGCGCTGCGCCGGGGACCCTCAACGGCAACATCAATCTTACGAACGACGCGCTTCTCGAATACGGCAGCAACGCGATCACCACGATCGCCAGCGGCGCTGTGCTCGACCTCACCGGTGCTGCGGCTCGGGTGGCGGACGCCTCCGCGACCGGCAGCAACAGCGCGCTGACCCAACTGGCGAGCAATGCCGGCACGCTCGCCATAGCGGGCGGCGCCCGGCTTGCCACCACCGTCGCCCTGTCGAACAGCGGCATTCTCGATGTCGATGCGAGCGGTGCCGGCGGCAGCAGCCTGACCATCGGCGGAACGCTCAGCAGCAGTGGCACCATCGCCATCGGCAACAGCAGCAGCCTCTCGCGGGCGACGACCGTCACCGCGGCCGGGCTCGATCTCACCGGCGGAACCTTGAATATCGTCGGCCATGCCGCAACCGCGACCCTGACATTGACCGGCGCCGCTTCCGATGCCGGCTCCATCGCGATCGGCAGTGCCGGCATTCTCGCTCTCGGCAGCAACAGCATGAGCGTCGTCACTCCGGGCACCTTGACCGTGAATGGCGGGGAGATCAGCGGCGGCACGCTGACGGGCTCGGGCAAGATCGACAGCGGCCCATCCTCCAGCAGCACGCTCGACGGCGTGACGATCGCTGCCGGGACGACCTTCGCGGCCGGCGCCAGCAGTTTCCTGACGATCGACCATGTGACCGTCGACGGCACGTTGACCGGCGGCGGCAATGCCGGGCTCGTCTTCGGGGCCCACGGCACCGATACGATGACCAACATCGCCGGCTTCCCGACGATCGCGCTCGCCGATGGCGGGGCGAACAAGCTGACCTTGAAAAGCGCGAACTTCGCCGGGGTCGGCAGCGCCACGATCACGGTTTACGACGGCGCCGACGGCAATACCGTCACCGCGTCGAGCCTGCCCAAGGCGGATGGCATCGTCGTCTATGCCGGCGGCGGCGCCGATATCCTGACCGGCGGCGCCGGCAACGATGTCTTCTACGCCGGCGGCGACACGACGATGAAGGGCAAGGGCGGCGCCAACGAGTTCGCCTTTTTCGGAGCCGGCGCCGCCAACTTCGTCGCCGATTTTGCCGCGTGTCGTCGAGCAACGAGCTGGTGTTCAGCAATTTCGGCTTCTCGCTCGGGCAGGGCGGCGCAAGTGCGGCGCCGCAGGCATTGCCGACGGATCTTTTCTCGTCGCAGACCAACGGCAGTTTCGACAACACGACCGAGCGCTTCGCCTACAATACCGGCAACGGCCAGCTGCTCTATTCGGCGGACGGCAGCGGCAGCAGTTCACAGCTCGTCGCGACCCTGACCAACCACCCTGGACTGGCCGCCTCGCAGCTGTTCTTCGTCACCTGAGCCACCGACTCGAAATGAATAAAATCATTCCAATGGGTCGACCGTCGCCCCCGCGAAGGCGGGGGTCCAGAGCAACTGCCTGATCCTTGGCCCTGGCTTCCCGCTTTCGCGGGAATGACGAATGTCCTGTCGGAATGAGGAAATTCATTTCGAGCCGCGCTCTGAGCCGCGCCGCCCCACTCGCTATGGCTTACCGCGGCAATAAAAGGCGGGCTATTCCGCCGCGGCGCGCACCGGTTCGATGAACTGCGACACCCATTTGTTGCGACGTCTCAGGCCGTCGCGATACATCGCCTCGAACTCGGCCTCCGGGAAGGAATGCGTCGAGGCGCGCTTCATCAGCGCATCGGCCCATGCCTTCAGCCGCGGATACTTCTCGATATGGCCGAGCTTCCTGACCCGGTCGAGAAACAGGTAGCGCTGCAGGAACGGCGCATAGGCGGCATCCACCAGCGAATAATCGGCGCCGTTGAAAAACGGGCCGCTGCCCTGTTTTTCGAGCGCCCTTTCGAGCCGTTCGAACGGCACCGGGATCTGCTCCGCCGCCTTGTTGTAGTCGGCCTCGGTATCGGCATAGGCGGTGGCGGTGACCGTGCCGGCGAAAGTCGGCACATAGTCGGTCCAGGCGCGGTTGACGGCGCGCTCGACCGGGTCCGCCGGATGCAGCCGCGGCATGATCGTCTCGTCGAGGTATTCGTTGATCGCATTCGATTCGAACAGCGACACCTTGTCGTCGATGCTGATGACCGGCACCTTCCGGTGCGGCGAGATCGCGAGGAACCAGTCGGGCCGGTTGTCGGGCTCGATATGGCGCAGCTCGAATTCGGTCTTCTTCTCGCGCAGCACGATCGCCGAGCGCTGCACCCAGGGGCAGGTCTTGAAGCTGACCAGCATGTATTTCGTCACGGCGGCCTCCGGTGAATGGTTGGTCTCGCCGCATGATCGCACGGCCGGCGCGCCCGCTTAAACATGATTTTTCAGCCGCCCGGCGCCCCGCCGGTCGGGTTGCCAGCCTGGAGGCTCGCCTGCGCGGCTGTTCCGGCAAGGGCCGGAGCGCTGCCGGGCGCCGGTAATGGCAGCGATTGTCGCAAGAACCCGCTGGTGCTCAGACGCATCCATAGGGTGCAGTCTCGCCGCGCTCGTCATGCCCGGCCCACGGGTCCGCGCCTTGCGCGGCCCGAGGACAGTCCTTGTGCCGCGCGTCCGCGGAAACCGGCAGAGTATGTGCCGCGAGTCGTGGCTGTCCGGGACCAGCCCTGGACCAGCCTGGACCAGCCCGAGCATGACGGTTGAGCGAATCTTGTGTCTGCGCCTGAGCACTGGTGGAGCGGTTCTAACGCTTGGCACCCGTCTGCTTTCCTCTTCGTCATTCCCGCGAAAGCGGGAACCCAGGGCCTGCCCCTGGCTTGAACAGGGGGCGGCAGGCGCCGGGCGCTTGCCCTGGACCCCCGCCTGCGCGGGGGCGACGGTCAGGAAGCATGGGAGCCATTTGTCAGGTTAGCACCACTAGCAGGGTGCGGAAAAAGGCCCGATCACTGTCATTCCGAGGCGCGGGCCACGCCCGCGAGCCCGGAAACCATGAACACCGGCTTCGAAAAATCATGGGCTTGGCCGGTGTTCATAGATTCCGGGCCCGGCCCCGGAGGGCCGTCCCGGAACGACAGCAGACTTTTTCCGCAACCTGCTAGGTCGAGAACAGCAGCTGGGCGGCGTTCAGGCTGGCCGGGTGGTCGCTCAGCGCGGCGACCAGCTGGCGCGAGCTGCCGGGCGCGCTGCCGCCGGCGTCGTAATAGAGGTCGTGGTTGCCGGTGTCGTAGGCGAAGCGCTGGCTCGTCGCGGTAAAGGTGCCGGTGCCGTTCTGGACGAACAGGCCGCCGAGCGGCTGCGGCGTCGCGGTGGCGCCCGGCAGGCTGAAGCCGGAGCCGCTGATGAACAGCATCTCGTTGGTCGCGGACGCGGTGAAATCGGCGATGGTGTTGCTGCCGGCGGCGCTGAACACGAACTCGTTGGTGCCGCCATTGCCGGTCATTGTCGTCTTGCCGCCGGCATGGAACACATCGTTGCCGGCGCCACCCGTCAGCACGTCAGCACCGGTGCCGGCATAAACGATGATGTGGTCGGCCGCCGGCGCGGTCGAGGCGAGGCTGACGGTGTTGCCGTTGTCGCCGTCCGAGATGGTGATCGCCGCGCCGGTCACCCCGGTGAAATTGGCGCTGGTGAGGGCGAGGGTATTGGCCTTGCCGTCGGCCAGCACATAGGTCTCGACCCCAGTCACCCTGCCAGAGATCACGCCTTTGATTTGATTAGTGACGCTGCCGCCAAATTGCGGTGATCCGGAGTGTCCTAGGACACTACATCTCGAGGTCTGTTGACCCCTGATCGTCCCAAAGTTTACGATCGAACCGGCGGCTGCGCGCACCGAAACACCGGTGGCCGCTGCACTGCGGCGGAAATGCCGTTCTGCTGAATGGTTCCGAAATTGATCACGGTACCGGCAGTACCGAAGATATCGACGGAAGGGAGGTTCACACCAACAATTAAGCTGGAAGCCGCTCCGCTCGACCCATTGACGACGCGGCCACCATCTTCCAGAATAACGCCGTTGCCGTTGCTGGTCGCCTCAATCCTCCCGAAATTGGTGACCGTGCCAGACCCGAAACCAATATATACGGCGTTTCCCGGCCCATCGATCAGGGCGTCGTTTGAGATACTGCTGCCGTTGGTTACGCTGCCACCCCCGTCCAATACGACGGCGGTATGGATCATCGTCTCCTCGATCGTACCGAAATTCGTCACCGCTCCGGAGCCGCCGCTGATGTCTATCACGCGCCTGCCGCCCGAGATCAATGCGCTCGTCACGAGCGCAGAGCCGTCGGTGATGCGGCCACCTGCCGTTAAATAAATGCCGACGCTATTCGTGCCGGTCGCTTCGATCGTGCCGGAATTGGTGACGGTGCCGGGCGCGCGCTTGATCAGGATGCCCCACTCATAGCCCTGATCAGCGACGGGGTCGCCGCCGCCGCTCGAAAAGCTCTCATTGTTGACGACGTCCCTCGATCAGTCCGACCGGGTCGCCGCCGCCGCTCGAAAAGCTCTCATTGTTGACGACGCCGCCCGCCACCAGCTGGATGCCGCTGCCGGCGGTACCGGTACCCTCGATCGTGCCCTGGTTGTTGATGGTCCAGGCAAAGGAGGTGTCGCCGAAGAGGGCTTCGGCGTTGGTCACGTCAATATCGCCGGTCACGGTTACCGGGCGCTGCGTCGCCGGGTTGCTGAGCGTGATCCCGGTCAGATAGGTGCCGCTGTAGATCGTGCCGGCCATCGGTCCCTCCCAAGTGCTGCAACCCCGCGAGCGCCTGCAAGCCAAGCGTAATTAATTTTGGTTATTTTTCGTTACGCCACGTCACAATTTAACCGAAGCACGCGGTTTTGTGAAGCGGCAAAGGGACAAACGCGCGCGCCGCCTCAGGTCCAATTGCCCGACCAGGCGAGCACGTCGCGGCGGCGCAGCTCGTCGGCGATCCGCTCGGCCAGCGCGTCCGGCCCGCTGTCGGCGGTGCGCAGATGGATCTCGGGGTTCTCGGGCGCCTCGTAAGGCGAGCCGAGCCCGGTGAAATTGGGTATCTCGCCGGCTTTGACCTTGGCGTAGAGGCCTTTCGGGTCGCGCCGCATGCATTCCTCGATCGGCGTGTCGACAAACACCTCGATAAACGGGTGGGGTGCTGCGATCTCGCGCGCCATCTGGCGGTCGGCGCGGAACGGCGAGATGAACGAGCAGATCACGATCAGCCCGGCCTCGCCCATCAGCTTTGCCACCTCGCCGACCCGCCGGATGTTCTCGACGCGGTCGGTGTCGGTGAAGCCGAGATCGCGATTGAGGCCGTGCCGCAGATTGTCGCCGTCGAGCAGCATCGTGTGGCAGCCGGCGGCCAGCAGCTTTTGCTCGAGCTGATTGGCGATCGTCGATTTGCCGGCGCCGGAGAGCCCGGTGAACCACAGCACCGCGGCCTGCTGGCCCTTGATCTCGGCGCGGTGCCGCGGACTGACGGTGATGTCCTGCCAATGGACGTTGCTGGCCCGGCGCAAGGCGAAATCGACCATCCCGGCGCCGGCCGTCTCGTTGCTGAAACGGTCGATCAGGATAAAGGCGCCGGTGTCGCGGTTGGCCGCGTACGAGTCGAACGCCACCGGAACCGAGGTCGACAGATTGCACAGGCCGATCTCGTTCAAGCCGAGGGCCCGGGCGGCGACATGCGTCGAGGTGACGACATCGATCCGGTGCTTCAGCGCGGTGACCGTGGCCGGCACCGTGCGGCTGCCGATCTTGAGCCAATAGGAGCGGCCGGGCACCAGCGGCTCGTCCTTCATCCACACGATATGGGCGGCGAACTGGTCGGCGAATTCGGCGCGGGCGCGCGGATCGACCAGCAGATCGCCGCGCGCCATGTCGATGTCGTCCTCGAAGGTGAGGGTGACGGCGTCGCCGGCCTGCGCCCGCTCCAGCGTGCCGTCGAAGGTCACGATCTCCCTGACCCGCGAGGTGCGGCCCGACCCCATGATCAGGACCGTGTCGCCCGGCATCACCGAGCCCGCCGCCACGGTGCCGGAAAAGCCGCGGAAATCGCTGTTCGGCCGATTGACCCACTGCACCGGAAAGCGAAAGCCGGTCTGCGCACCGCCGTCCTCGACCTCGACGGTTTCGAGATAGTCGAGCAGCGCCGGTCCCGGATACCACGGGGTTCGGGACGACGGCTCGGTGATGTTGTCGCCCTGCCGCGCCGAGATCGGGATGATGTTCAGCGACCGGAACCCCAGGCCGGCGGCAAAGCCGCGGTAGGCCGCGGCGATCTGCTCGAAGACCTGGCGGTCGTAGCCGACGAGGTCGAGCTTGTTGACCGCCAGCACGACGTGGCGAATGCCGAGCAGCGAGCAGATCAGCGAATGCCGCCTTGTCTGGTCGAGCACGCCCTTGCGGGCATCGACGAGGAGGATGGCGAGATCGGCGGTCGAGGCGCCGGTCGCCATGTTGCGCGTGTACTGCTCGTGGCCGGGGGTATCGGCGACGATGAACGCACGCCGCGGCGTCGCAAAAAAACGGTAGGCCACATCGATCGTGATCCGCTGCTGGCGCTCGTCCTCGAGGCCGTCGAGCAGCAGCGAGAAGTCGATATCGTCGCCGGTCGTGCCGAAGCGCCGCGACTCCCGCTCGAGCGCCTCGAGCTGATCGCCGAGGATCGCCTGGGCGTTGAACAGCAGCCGGCCGATCAGGGTCGATTTGCCGTCATCGACCGAGCCGCAGGTCAGGAAGCGCAGCAGCCCCTTGTCGGACGGCAATGCTTGCGCTTCAGGGGATGAGAGGGCCATCAAGAACTGCCTTCGTGCTGTTTGCGATGCTGCGGGGGCCTCTCGTCAATAGCTGAAACGGCCGGATATGCAAAGCCGGGCCGGCAGCGCTCGGGCCGACGGCAAAAGACCGCCGCTCGTTTGCCGGCAGGCGCGCATCGCCGGCGGGCGACCAAGGGGCGTGGGCTCAACCCCCCGCGAAATGCCGCAACAGCCATTCGAGCGTCGCGTCGGGCGCCTCTTCCGGCACGTAGTGGCCGCAGGGCAGCGCGCCGCCCCATGCATCGGTGGCGTAATGACGCTGCCAGACCGCCAGCACATCGCCGTGGACGCCCTCGGTATGGCTGCGCGCGCCCCAGATCACCAGCAGCGGCACCGTGATCTTGCGTCCGGCCGCGAAATCGGCCGTGTCCATCTCGAGATCGCAGGTGGCGCAGGCGCGATAGTCGGCGCACGACCCCTTGATCGTCTTCCAGTTGAAGCAGCGGACATATTCGGCGAAAGCCTCGGGGTCGAAGAAGCCGAGACCGATGCCGGGCTTCGATAGTTTTTTCTCCATGAAATATTGGGCCGGGATGCCGGCCAGCATGCGCTCGGGAAAGTCGTAGGGCTGGGCCATCAAGGCCCAATGCCACGAGCGCAACGCCCATTCCTTCGAGGCGTGGGTCCAGATGTGGTGGTTCGGCAGGATGTCGATCAGCGCGGCGCGCTTGACCCGGTCGGGATGGTCGAGGCACATGCGCGCGGTGGTGCGGGCGCCGCGATCGTGCCCGGCGACGAAGAACTCGCGATAGCCGAGCTTCTCCATGATCTCGACCTGGTCCTGGGCCATCGCCCGGAACGAATAGTTGATGCTGTTTTCGCCGGCATCGTCGGGGCCGACGCTGTCGCCATAGCCGCGCAGATCGGGAGCGACGACATGAAAGCGTTGGGCCAGCCGCGGCGCGATCCTGCCCCAGGAGGCATGGGTCAGCGGATTGCCGTGCAGCAGCAGCAAGGGCGGGCCGTCGCCGCCGTGGCGCAGATTGATGCGCGCGCCGCTCGTCTCGATCTCGGTCCGGGTGAACCCCTCGAACATATCCGCTGTCTCCTTTCCAACGCTTCACTTTGTCGTCTTGGCCGAGCTTCGCCCGGACGCCACGGTAGCGGTTTCGATCGGCGGTTGCGAGCGAAGCCTTTCCCCGCGGCAGCAATGCAGGTAATACAGGGGCGGTGATGTTGTCGGGGCGAGGGTGCGTTGGGGGACCGCCGGTTCGTCGTCGAGCTGATCAAGCCGTCGCATTACGACGATGACGGCTACGTCATCCAGTGGTGGAAATCCTGGATCCCGTCGAACTCGCTCGCCTGTCTCTACGGCATCGCGGCCGATCTGGCGACGCGCCGCGCGCTCGGCCCCGACGTAGCGGTCGAGATCCAGGCCTATGACGAGTGCCACACGGTCATCCCGATCCGCCGGATCATCCGCCGCATCAAGGGCGCCGATGCCGGGCTCGTCTGCCTCGTCGGCGTGCAGTCGAACCAGTTTCCGCGGGCGATCGACATGGCCGCGCAATTCCGCGCCGCCGGCATCGCGGTGGCGGTCGGCGGGTTTCACGTCTCGGGCTGTCTGGCGATGCTGCCCGAACTGCCGCCCGATCTCGACAGGGCGCGGCGAATGGGGATCACCCTGTTCGCCGGCGAGGCCGAAGGCCGGCTCGAAGGGCTGTTCGCCGATGCGCTCGCCGGCCGGCTCCGGCCGATCTACAATTATATGGACGATCTGCCGGGGCTGCAGCGGCAGGTGACCCCGTTTCTGCCGGCGGCGATCGTGCGGCGCTACGGCGAGAGCCTCGGCGCGTTCGACGCCGGGCGCGGCTGCCCGTTCCAGTGCAGCTTTTGCACGATCATCAATGTGCAGGGACGCAAATCGCGCTGGCGCGATGCCGACGATGTCGAGCGGCTGGTGCGCGCCAATCTGGCTCAGGGTGTCTTCCGGTTTTTCATCACCGACGACAATTTCGCGCGCAACCGCAATTGGGAGGCGATCTTCGACCGGCTGATCGAGATGCGCGAAAAGGAGGGGCTGGGGCTGCAATTCATCATCCAGGTCGACACGCTGTGCCACCGCATCCCCGATTTCGTCGAGAAGGCGGCGCGCGCCGGCTGCAAGCGGGTCTTTGTCGGGCTCGAAAACATCAACCCCGACAATCTGCTGCAAGCCAAGAAAAAGCAGAACCGGGTGCACGAATACCGCCGGATGTTCCTTGCCTGGCGGGCGCAGCGGGTGATCACCTATGCCGGCTATATTTTGGGGTTCCCGAACGACACGCCGGAGCGGATCGCCCGCGACATCCGCACCGTGCAGCAGGAATTGCCGGTCGATCTGCTCGAATTTTTCATCCTGACGCCGCTGCCCGGCTCGGCCGATCACCAGGAGCTCCATAAAAACGGGGTGTGGATGGACCCCGACATGAACAAGTACGATCTCGAGCACGTCACCACCGGCCATCAGTCGATGACCGCCGCCGACTGGCAGAAAGTCTATCGGCAGGCCTGGGATCTTTACTATTCGCCCGCGCACATCGAGACCATCCTGCGCCGCGCCAAGGCGAGCGGGATCAAGCCGGTGCGGCTGTTGAACCATATCCTGCAATTCTACTTTACCTTCCTGCAGGAGAACGTGCATCCGCTGCAGGGCGGCTATTTCCGGCGCAAATTGCGCCGGAGCCGGCGGTCGGGGCTGCCGCGCGAGAACCCGCTCGTGTTTTATCCGCGGCGGGTCGGCGAGATCGCCGCAACCCACGCCAGGCTCGCCGCCTTCTATCTCCGCCTGCACCGCATCCGCCGCCGCGTCGAGCGCGACCCCAGGCCCTATACCGATGCCGCGCTGGCGCCGATCGACGCCGAGGCCGCGCCGCCGCCGCGCACCAAGAAGGCGGTCGCCGCCGCGGCGTGATCCGGCCGGCTTCGCCGCAGGGCCGGGCGGGCGGTGCGGTGCCGACGCGCGGCTGCTGCCCGCGTGACAGTAGAAACCGGGCGTGGTACGTTTCACTTGGTAAAGAAACAGACGATCGGCATGGAACGCGTCCACCTCAAACGCCGATTGACCGCCGTTATGCTCGCCGACGTTGTCGGCTACAGCCGGCTGATGAGCGTCGACGAAGAGGGCACGCACGTCCAGCTCGCGGATTATGTGAAGATCCTGGTTGAGCCTGCGGTCGCCGCGCATGCCGGTCGGCTGGTCCGCAGCATGGGCGATGGGATGCTCGTCGAATTCGACAGCGCCGTCGACGCGGTGCGCTGTGGCATCGACATTCAGCGCGGGATCGCCGAGCGAGATGCCGGTATCGATGCCGACCGCCGGATACAATTGCGCATCGGCATCAACACCGGCGACGTGATCGTCGACGACCGCGACATCTACGGCAACAGCGTCAATATCGCCGCGCGCCTGGAAACCCTGGCCGAACCCGGCGCGATCTATGTCACCCGCGGCGTCCGCGACCAGTTGCGCGGCCATCCGAGCCTCTCCTTCGCGGATGTCGGGGAGCATCGGGTCAAGAATATCGACCGGCCCATTCGCGTGTTCCGTGTCGAGCACGGGGGCGCGGCGGACCGCCCCATGCTTCCGCCGCCCGCCCTCTCGCGCGGCCGGCAATTGCTGCGGACGGCGTTTCTGTCACGCCGCCGGACTGCTCTCCTCGCCGCTGTCATCGTGGCGATCGCCGTCGGGGTTGTTGCCGCCGTGACGCCGAATTGGCGCGGCCAGTCGGCGCTGGCGCAGCGCGCCTCGATCATCGTCCTGCCCTTTACGAGCTTGGGCAGCGATCACGGGCAGGATTACTTCGCCGACGCGGTGACCGACGATTTGACCACGGATTTGTCGCACCTCCACGATGCTCTCGTGATCGCACGCGAGACCGCCTTCACCTATAAGGGGCGACCCGTCGATGCAAGGCAGATCGGTCAGGAATGCGGTGTGCGATACCTGTTGGAAGGGAGCATCGAAAGGATCGGGCTGCGCGTGCAGACCAATGCCCGGCTGATCGATGCGGCGTCGGGCGGGCAGATCTGGGCTGACCGCTTCGATAACCAGGTTGCCGATATTTTCGAGTTGCAGCGGGCGATAACCAGCCGCATTGCCGCCGCCCTCGATATTCAGCTGGTGCGCGCCGAGGGTCGTCGCGCAACGGGCGCGCAGGCCGCGAATCCCGATGCCGTCGATCTTCGATTCCGTGCCATGAGCCTCTACTTCGGTTCCATCACCCCGGAGCACAGTGAGGAAGCACGGCGCCACCTCGAAGAAGCGGTGCAGCGCGATCCGCAATCGGCCGAGGCGTGGGGTTGGTTGGGCGAAATCCTGGTGTCCGAATATTTGCATCGATGGAACAAGGCCGGGCGAACGGAGCTCGACGAAGCCGCCGACGCGGTACGAAAGGCTGTGGCGATCGATCCCAACCTTGCGCAGGCGCGTTATGCAGAAGGCCTGGTTCGCCGCGCGGAAGGCGAGCATCATGCGGCATTGGAGGCATTTCGCCGGGCATTGGAGCTCGATCCCAATCTCTCCCGCGCCATGGCCGAAATGGCCAACGAATTGACCCTGGTCGGCCGGCCCACGGAGGCGCCGCCATTGGTGGAGAAGGCGATCAAGCTCAGCCCGCGCGATCCGTCGCTCGGCGGGTATTATTGGATTGTCGGCCGCGCACATTTCTTCGCCGGTACCTACCGCGACGCGATTCCGTGGTTGCAGAAATCGGTCGCGCTGCGACCAAACGATTGGTACAACAGACTTTATCTGGTCGGTGCCTACGCGCTCAGCGGTCAGACGGATGAAGCGACAAAGGTGTTGCAGGAATTCAATAATAATCCGCAATTTGCCGGGTATACGCTGCGGCGCGTCGAAGCGAGCGAGAAGACAAATCCGGACGACAACGCCGTGGTGGTCGCGGCTCGCCAAAAATTTCACGAAGGGCTGCAGATGGCGGGCATGACCGCACGGTGACACGGGGGTCTCATCATTGACCGGGCGCTCGGCGCCGAGCTGGGGAGGTGGGCAAATGGTCGACCAGACAGTAAATCCGCATCCCGTGGGCGCTGCGTCCCGCGCCGATGTGGTTGCGAACGTCGTCGTAAATTCGGAGGCCAGCCGCTTTCTCCGCGAGATCCTCGAAAAGGCCATCGCCAATCCGGCGGGCGTCGCGCCTCGCTGGCTGGCTGAAACCTGGGCGTTGCTGGCCAACATATTGGTGAACGACTATCTGAACAACTGGAACCATGCCGGGAAAGACGACGTCAGAAAGGCTGAAGAAGCCGTGCTGAATGCCCTGGCGATCGATCCGAGGCTTGCACTGGCGCATCACGCGAATGGCTTGATCCATCGCGCCAGGGGGCAGCATCAGGCGGCGCTGAACGCGTTTGAGCGGGCGGTGGAGTTCGATCCCTATTTCGCGCGCGCCCAGGCTCAACTAGGCAATGAATTGGTTCTTCTCGGGCGGCCGGGGGATGCGACGCAGCCGTTGGAGAAGGTGATCGAACTCAACCAGCATCATCCCGCCATAGGTTATTTTTATTGGATCATCGGCCGGGCATATTTCTTCGATGAGAAATATCGGGAGGCAATTCCATGGCTGCGGAAATCGGCCTCGGCCTTGCCGACGGTTTGGTACAACCGCCTTTACCTGGTAAGCGCGCTCGCTCATGTCGGAGGAACGGATGGAGCGGAAGAAACAGTCGAGGCAAAAACGCTCTTGAAAGAATTCCTTGACCATTCCGGCTTCGGCAAGCACACGGTGACGCGGGTAGCGTCATACGAGGAAGCCAATCCGAACGATCATGCAATGGTGGTAGCGGGGCGTGAGAGATTTCGCGACGGGCTGCGCAAAGCGGATATGGCTCCGTGACGGCGCACTATCCTGCCATTGCTTCGTCTCGTATTCTACCGGTTTCGTCCTCTTGCGCATCGTGCCGCCTCATTCGTAGTGGGGGCGGCGGCGAGCATCTGGGAACGATCGATCGGCGATGACCGACTGCTCAATTATTGAGCGCCCTGGCGGCCGGAGGTGAGCAATGGACAATCGGACAGCAAACGCCAATGCCGCCGATCTCATATCCCGAGCCAGGGCAATTCACAGCAAGGTGCTGACCCCCGAGAATGCGCTGCTCGTTCGTGAGATCCTCGAAAGCGCTCTGGAAGACCCGGTGGGCGTCGATCCTCGCCGGTTGGCCGAGGCATGGAGCTTGCTTGCCGAAATATTGATGTGCGACTATTTGAACCGTTGGAACCATGCGGGGCTCCCGGAACTCGCACGGGCCGAAAATGCAGTGCAGCGGGCATTGGAGATCATCCCCGAGCTTGCTCCGGCGCATTACGCGAGCGGGTTGATTTATCGAGCTAAGGGGAAGCATGAGGCGTCGCTGGCCGCGTTCGCCCGGACAACCGAGCTCAATCCCGATATTCCGCTCGCCTACGCGCAACAAGGTGCCCAGCTGATGTATGTGGGACGGCCGAAGGAGGCGGTTCCGCTGGTAGAAAAGGCGATAAAGCTCAGCCCGGTCGCTAGCCCGGCGCTCGGCATGTTCTATTGGATCATCGGACGGGCGCACTTTTTTTCCGGCAATTACGAGGCGGCGATTGCATGGTTGCGGAAATCGGTCGAGCTGCGGCCGACACTTTGGTATAATCGGCTGTATCTGGTCAGCGCCTGTGCTCTTGCTGGTGACGGAAAAGAAGCAAAGATTGCCTTGGCCGATTTCGATGCCCGGTTCCCTGGCTATACGTTGTCGCGTGTGGAGTCGGATGAGCAGACGAACCCCAACGGCAACCCGGTCGTCGTCGAGGGCCGCAGGAAATTTCATGAAGGATTGCAGCAGGCTGGAATGGCCGCCGGATGATCGGACGTAATTCCGGCCGGCGCCGTCGCTTTCCGATCCCGCCACGCGGGCCGGTTTCGAAGGGGGGTTGCATTTCATCTCCGGAACCTGTTCGTTAACGCGAGCG
Organism: uncultured Alphaproteobacteria bacterium; assembly: GCA_963814865.1. GTDB lineage: Bacteria > Pseudomonadota > Alphaproteobacteria > ATCC43930 > CGMCC-115725 > AP-15. The sequence goes on from CAWFEN010000016.1 coordinate 55,081, forward strand.
TTGGGCTCTTCGGCGCTGGCGCGAGGTCCTGGGTTCGGCTGTAGAGAGAGACCAATGCGGGTGATCGTCGGGCTCTACCTGGTAATCGGCATCGTGCTGTTGGCGACTGGGTTTCTGTTGCCCGGCCCGTGTCCGAACCGCAACACCAATATCGTCAACAACCTCGTCTTCGTGCTGACCTGGCCGGTCGGGCTTTACGCGGAAGTGTATCACGGACAATTGTCGGTCGAGGACTGGCTGCGCGCCCAGGCCTGCCAGGGCGGCGACGGGCTGGGAACCAAGAAAATCTAACCGAGGCCGAAATCGGGACCGGCGCGCCGCCGCAGCTCGTGGCCGAGCCCGGTGCCGATCGCCGCCGCCGCGGCCACGGCGCCGCTGCGCATGGCGCGGATCTCGGCGCTGCCGTCGGGTTTCAGCACCAATCCTTCGATCGTCAGCCGGTCGCCGTCGATCTCGGCGAGCGCCGCGATCGGGGTATGGCAGGAGCCGTCGAGGACGGCGAGCATGGCGCGCTCGGCGGCGGCGCAGGCGGCGCTCCCGGCATCGTGCAGCGGGCCGAGCAGCTGACGCAGCCGATCGTCCCCGGCGCGGCATTCGACCGCGAGCGTTCCTTGCCCGACCGCAGGCAGCATGATGTCGCGCGGCAGGATTTCGGTGGCGAGATGCGCGAGGCCGAGCCGTTCGAGGCCGCACAAGGCGAGCAGGGTCGCGTCGACCTCGCCGGCTTCGAGCTTGCGGATCCGGGTGTCCGCATTGCCGCGGAACGGCACGACCTGGAAATCGGGGCGGCGGCGCAGCAATTGCGCCTGGCGCCGCAGCGACGCGGTGCCGACGACCGCACCCTGCGGCAGCAAGGCGAGGCTCGCCGCCCTGGCCGACAGGAAGGCGTCGCGCGGGTCGTCGCGCGGCAGCACGCAGGCGATCTCGACTCCGTCGGGCAGCCGGGTCTCGAGGTCTTTCAGCGAATGCACGGCGAGATCGACATGCCCGGCGAGGAGCGCCGCGTCGATCTCCTTGGCGAAGAGCCCCTTGCCGCCGATTTCGGCCAGCCGCCGGTCCTGCACCCGGTCGCCGGTGGTGCGGATGGCGACGATCTCGACGGCGCCGGCAGCGGCGAGACCGGGGTGGGCGGCGGCCAGACGCTCGCGCACGAGCGCCGTCTGGCGCAGCGCCATCGGGCTGCCGCGGCTGCCGATGCGCAACGGGCGGACGGTCACCTGCAATTTCCTCGCCGCCTGTTCTAGCGCGTTGGCGGGCGGGTTCCAATACTCGGCGCTACCATCCCGGCAATATCGGCAGGGTTCGGGTCAGCGCCAGCCAGAACAATGCGAAGCCGACCGACAGGATGGTTATCGGAATGCCGGCGCGGGCGTGCTCGGCAAAGGTCAGCCGCGCCCCCATGCGGTCGGCGCGCTCGGCGATCAGCACATTGGTCAGGCTGCCGGTCAGCAGCAGATTGCCGGCGAGGCTCGACAGCAGGGCGAGGGCGTAGAGCGCGCCCGGCGGCGCCGACGGCCATAATTGCAGCAGCAGCATCGCCGCCGGCACGCCGCCGATCGCGTTGCTCGTGACCACGCTGTAGGGCGCCAGCAGCGCGAGATTGTCGGGCAGCAGCCGGTACCGGGCCAGGAACTGGAGGAGCTGGGCGGCGACGCCGGAATGGTTGAGCGCCCCGGTGATCGCGAACAGGCAGGAGACGAGCAGCAGCAGCGGCCAATCGACCGCGGCGATCATGGTCCGGCTGGTGATCTTGCGGTTGGCCAGCAGCAGGGCGGCGATGATCAGCGCACCGATCTCGCGCGGCAGCGGCGTCGCAAACAGCACGAACAGCGCCAGCAGGGCGGCCGCCCCCTTGATCGTCTGGTTGCGGTCGAGCGGGCGCAGGGCGACCGGGGGCGGGTCGAACGTCGCCGCCAATACGCTTTCGCTGATCCGCCGGCGCCATTGCAGCCAGATGACGGCGAAGATGACGATCAGGCTGAACAGCGCCGGCACCCCGCAGATCGCCAGGAAGCGCCAGAAATCGAGCCGGCCGAGCGAGCCGATCAGGATGTTCTGCGGATTGCCGATCAGGGTCGCGGCCGAGCCCGCATTGGCGGCGGCGGCAAGGGCAATGACCAGCGGGCGCGGATCGAGGCCGCGGCCCTGCGCGCCGGCGATCAGCAACGGAGCGATGGCGATCACCAGGATGTCGGTCGCCAGCACCGCCGAAAGACCGCCGACGATCGCCACCGTCAGCGCCAGCAATGCCGCGACCGCACGCGGGCTGCCGGTGATCGTGCGGGCGCAGAAATCGATAAAGCCCGACTGCGCGAACTGCGCCGAGATGATCATCATGGCAAACAGGAAGGCGATCGTCGGCATGTCGACATCGCTGCCGAAATCGTCGAGCGTCATCTGGCCGCTCGCCAGGAGCGCGATGACGGCGAGCAGCGCGATCCCGGTGCGATCGACCTGCAGCCAGGCGATTCGCCCGGCGGCCATGCCGATATAGGTCAGGATCAGGACCAGGAGGACGATCGCGGCGTGCATCGGGCGAGACCGGCGAGGAGCCCCGCATCATAGCCGGAGTGCGTGCGCCCGCCGCTACGCCCGTGTCCGCCGGTTTGGCGCCGCGGCGTGGCGGTTTGCCGCAGCTACCCGATCGCCGTGCGCGCGGAGCGGCGAGAGCGGTGCCGCGCCGCTGCCTCGCGGCGGTGCACTTGCTGTATCATCAGCAAATGACCGAACCCGCCATCCTCATGCGGCCGCCCGCCGAAGGGTCCGCCTACCTCGCCAATCTCAACGACGCGCAGCGCCGCGCCGTCGAGGCGGTCGATGGTCCGGTGCTGGTGCTGTCGGGCGCCGGCACCGGCAAGACGCGGGTGCTGACGACGCGCCTCGCCCATATCCTCGCGACCGGCCGCGCCTTTCCGAGCGAGCTGCTCGCCGTCACCTTCACCAACCGGGCGGCGCGCGAAATGCGCGAACGGCTCGAGGCGGTGATCGGCCATGCCGCCGACGGCGTGTGGCTCGGCACCTTTCATGCGATCGCCGCGCGCATCCTGCGCCGCCACGCCGAGGCGGTCGGGCTCAAATCGAGCTTTACCATCCTCGACACCGACGACCAGATCCGCCTCCTGAAGCAGATCCTGCAGGCCGAGAACATCGACGAACGGCGCTGGCCGGCGCGGGTCCTGCTGGCGCTGATCCAGCGCTGGAAGGACCGCGGCCTCGGCCCCGAAAAAGTCCCGGCCGCCGATGCGGGCGGCTTCGCCGACGGCCGCACGATCGGCCTCTACCGGCAATACCAGGAGCGGCTGGCGACCGTGAACGCCGTCGATTTCGGCGATCTGATGCTGCACAATCTGACCTTGTTGATGGGCAATCCCGCCATCCTCGCCGATTACCAGCGCCGCTTCCGCTATATCCTTGTCGACGAATACCAGGACAGCAACGTCGCCCAATATCTGTGGCTGCGGCTGCTGGCGCAGCAGCGCCGCAATCTGTGCTGCGTCGGCGACGACGACCAGTCGATCTACAGCTGGCGCGGCGCCGAGATCGGCAACATCCTGCGCTTCGAGCATGATTTTCCCGGGGCGACGGTGATCCGCCTCGAAGAGAACTACCGTTCGACCGCGCACATACTGGGGGCGGCGGCGGGGATGATCGCGCATAACCGCGGCCGGCTCGGCAAGACCCTGTGGACCACGGCGGGCGAAGGCGACAGGGTCGTCGTGCGCGCGCTGTGGGACGCCGAGGAGGAAGCGCGCTGGGTCGGCGACGAGATCGAGGCATTGCAGCGCAAGGGCCACGCCCTGCGCGAGATCGCGATCCTGGTCCGCGCCGGTTTCCAGACGCGCGAGTTCGAAGAGCGCTTCATCGCGCTGGCCCTGCCCTATCGCGTGATCGGCGGCCCGCGCTTTTACGAGCGGCAGGAGATCCGCGACGCGCTCGCCTATCTGCGCCTCGTCAGCCAGCCGGCCGACGACCTCGCCTTCGAGCGCATCCTGAACACGCCGCGGCGCGGCATCGGCACCGCGACCCTGCAGCAGCTCCATACCGTCGCGCGCGAGGAACGGCTGCCGCTGGTCGAGGCGGCGCGGGCGCTCGTCCCCGGCGACCGGCTGCGGGCCGCCGGCCGCAACGCGCTCGCCGCCTTTGTCGCGGCCCTCGACCGCTGGCGCGAGCAGGCCGCCACGCTGTCGCATACCGATCTCGTGCAGATCGTGCTCGACGAATCGGGCTATACCCAGATGTGGCAGGCCGACCGCTCGCCCGACGCCGCGGGCCGGCTCGAAAATCTGAAGGAGCTGGTCGTCGCGATGGCCGAGTTCGAGAATCTCGGCGGCTTTCTCGAACATGTCAGCCTGGTCATGGACAATGCCGCCGGTTCGGCCGGCGACATGGTCAATCTGATGACCCTGCACAGCGCCAAGGGGCTCGAATTCGATACGGTGTTCCTGCCCGGCTGGGAGGACGGGCTGTTTCCGAACCAGCGGTCGATGGAGGAGAACGGGCTCGCGGCGCTCGAGGAGGAGCGCCGGCTCGCCTATGTCGGGCTGACCCGCGCGCGCCGTCGCGCACATGTCTCGTTCGCCGCCAACCGGCGCATCCACGGCCAATGGCAGAGTGCGATGCGCTCGCGCTTTGTCGACGAACTGCCGGCCGAGCATGTCGAAATCGTCGCCGAGCTCGGCCTGCAGCCGGGCGGGGCAGGGGGCGGCGGATGGCGCACCGCGTTCGATCTGCCGTTCGCGCCGGCAGCGCGGCGGCCCCTGCTCGTCGAATCGATGCCGGCGCCGCGGCGCGGCGTGGAAGTGCGCCGGGTCGGCGGCTTTGCCGTCGGCGACCGCGTCTTCAACCAGAAATTCGGCTACGGCACGGTGACTGAGGTCGAGGGCAACCGGCTCGCGATCCATTTCGACGCCGCCGGCGACAAGAAGATCATGGACGCCTATGTCGACCATGTCTGAACGAGATTTCGAAGCGGGCGAAGGGGCATGCTGAACCGCCGATTGCCGGCAATGAAAAGCATCGGCGCCGGGGCGCTGCCGTAGCCATGTTCTTTTTGTTCTTCACCGAGCTGCGCGAGGCCAGGGTGCCGGTCTCGCTGCGCGAGTACCTGACCCTGATGGAGGCGATGGAAAAGCGGGTCGCCGCCTTCGCCATCGAAGATTTCTACTTTCTCGCGCGAGCGGCGCTGGTCAAGGACGAACGCCATCTCGACCGTTTCGACCGGGTCTTCGGCCATTGCTTCAAAGGGATCGAGACATTGGCCGAGCCACAGGCCGCGATCCCGGAGGAATGGCTGAAAAGGCTCGCCGGGCGATTGTTGACCGAGGCGGAGAAAAAGCTCGTCGAGGCGATCGGCGGCTGGGACGCGCTGATGGAGGCCCTGCGCCGGCGCCTCGCCGAGCAGAAGGGGCGGCACCAGGGCGGCGCCAAATGGATCGGCACCGCCGGCACCTCGCCCTTCGGGGCGCACGGCTACAACCCCGAAGGCGTGCGGATCGGCCAAGAGGAAGGCAGGCACCGCAGCGCGGTCAAGGTGTGGGACCGGCGCGAGTACCGCAACCTCGACGACACCGTCGAGCTCGGCACCCGCAACATCAAGCTGGCGCTGCGCCGGCTGCGTCAGTTCGCGCGCGAGGGCGCGGCCGAAGAGCTCGATCTCGACGGCACCGTGCGCTCGACCGCGCACAATGCCGGCTGGCTCGATTTGAAGCTGGTGCCGGAGCGGCACAACGCGGTCAAATTACTGCTGTTCCTCGATGTCGGCGGGTCGATGGAGGACCACGTGCGGGTCTGCGAGGAATTGTTCTCGGCCGCGCGCTCCGAATTCAAGCAGCTGATTCATTTCTACTTTCACAACTGCCTCTACGATACGGTATGGCGCGATTCGCGCCGGCGCCATGTCGAGCAGGTGCCGGTCATGGAACTGATCCGCACCTACGACCCCCTCTATCGCATCGTGCTCGTCGGCGACGCCAGCATGAGCCCCTACGAGATCGAAAAAGAGGGCGGCAGCGTCGAGCGCTGGAACGACGAATCGGGCGAAACCTGGCTGCGCCGCCTGTTCGAGGCCTATCCGCGGGCGGTATGGCTGAACCCGGTGCCGGAGAAATACTGGAACGGCACCGCGAGCATCGGGATGATCCGCCGGATCGCCGAAGACCGCATGTTCCCGCTGACCCTCGACGGCCTCGACCACGCCATGCGCCGGTTGCGCCAGCGCGGGTGACCCGGCCGGCGGTGTCACGCGTTCCGCCGACCCGATCTCCCGGCTCTCCCGAAGATCGATTAATCAAAACTTGACGATTTTCCCGCTATCTGGACCGGCCGAAGCGGTCGCGATTGTCGCCCGCGATCGCAGGCTCGGCAGGGTAACCGGGGAGCACGACGCCGCCATGAGGAACTATCCGCTGCAAAATTCGCGGGTGTTGCGCCGCAGCATGTTGGGCGGCCTCGCCGCCGGGTTCGCCGCATTGGCCGGCGCGCGCCCCGGCATCGGACAGTCATTGGCTAGCGCGAGGGAGGCGGCCCTCTCGCGGTCGAACGCCTTCGACACGGCCATCGCCTATGTCGAGGAGTTCTACCCGTTGTGGTTCACCTATTATCAGTCGCAATACGCCACCATCAACCGCCTGGCCGGGCCGAACCGGGTTTCCCCGCTCTACCATATCGTCGTCGCGATCAACGTCGACACGCTTTACGCGAGCAGCTTCATCGACCTGTCGTCGCAGCCGGTCGTATTGACGATCCCGAAGACCGAGGTCACCTACTCTCTGCTCACGCTCGACCCCTACGGCGATATCTTCGAGTCAGGCATCGGGGCGCAGACGCCGGGAACCTATGCCCTGACCGGGTCAAGATTCGGCGGGGCGCTGCCTGCGGGCGTCACCCGCATCGCAATGCCGCTCGACTTCTCGACCCTGATATTCCGGGCGGACAAATATTCAGCGGCCGGCGAAGACCAGATCGACCAGGCGCAGCTATTCCGCAAATCGCTGAAACTGCAGACGCTTGCAGACTATCGCGTCGATCCCGCCGGCGGTGCCACCCTGATCGTTCCGGAGATCCTTACCGCCGTGCCGTTCAAGACGACGGCGGACAATCTGATTGCGCGCGCACCGCTGACCTTCCTCAAACAGCTGCAGACGGCAGTCGCGTCGTCGAACACACCGCCCTTGTCACCTTACGAACAGGTGCTGGCCGACCGTTTCGATGCGCTGTTCCGCGATGCGGAGACGAACGCCTTCGATTTCAGCGCCGGCGCCCAGACCGCCCACGACCTGATCGTTGATCGGTATTTGACGCATACGGGGCCGACGAACTGGATTCATTTCACCAATATCGGCAACTGGGGCAAGAACGTCATCGAGCGGTCATCGATCACCGAGTTTATCCAATACGGTAACAGCATCAGCACCGCGGCCTATTACCATACCTTCAGCGACGGCGCGGGCCGGCCGCTCAATGGCCGCAATCCATTGGGCTATGTCATGACCTTCGCCAAGAACGAGCTGCCCGAGGCCGAGCGCTTCTGGTCGCTGACCGCCTATACGCCGGACGCGATCGAGCTGGTCGCCAACCCGGTGAACAAATATGCGGTAGCGAGCTACACGCCAGAGCTGCGATATTGGTCCGACGGTTCGCTTTCGGTCTATCTCGCACAGCAGCTCCCGCCGGACGTGCCGTTGGCCAACTGGCTCCCGGTGCCGCCCGGCGCCTTCGACATCATGCTCCGCGTCTACGGCCCGAAGGGCTCGGTCGCGAACAACAAATACGTCCCGCCAGCCATCCGGAAGCTCTAACAGATATCGTCATCGAGGTTTCTCCGGGTCAGCCCGCTGTCATCATGGCGCCGGCGAAAGGCCGGTATCCAGGGCGGAAACGGGTCCCGGCCTCCACCGCGACGATGGTGTGTGACGCAGCCGTGCCGCGTCATGGTTGACCCGCGGCGCTCGAGATGGGAGGGTCATTGCCGACGGTTCCCCTCGGGGATTGAAAGGGAACGCGGTAAGGGTGCGAGCCCGATGCCGCGGCTGCCCCCGCAACTGTAGGCGGAGAGCCGAGCGCCATTGAGCCACTGGGCAACCGGGAAGGCGGCGCAAGGCGGTGACCCGCGAGCCAGGAGACCTGCCGTCGACGTGGTCACGCGCGGGCACATTGGGCGGGGTGCACCAATGGAGATCGCACCGGCTCGCTGAGAGACGGGATCGGGACCGCCGATCCTGAACGGGACCATCGAGCAGGGCGCGTTCGGCACCTTCAACCAGTTCGCCAATGCCAGCGGTTCGACCGATCAGTTCAACTATTATTTCGATATCGCCCATTTCAGTTCGGACGACACGCCGGTGACGCCGCCGGGGCTGGTGCTTACCGGCCGCCCGGTAAACACTGATTCCTATGACAACGTGACCTTGTCGACGCGGCTCGGCGTCAATCTTACCGACAATTTCGAGGTCGGTCTGGTGGCGCGCTACGTCGACGCGTTCTATGATTTTACCGAGGACGATTTCCTCGGGCCCGAGGCGTTGCCGATCGACGGCCTGTCGCAGGATTTGTACACCCGCGCCACCGCGCATTTGTCATTGTTCGACGGGCGCTTCGACGAGACGTTGGGCCTCGCCTACACCGGCTACCATAACCGCTATGATGACCCGAACCCCGCGACCGTAGCCGGGGGAAACGACCCGAGCGATTATGATGGCGGCCGCACCAAGCTCGACTGGCAGGGCAACATCATCCTGATGCCGGGGCAGACCCTGACGCTCGGCGCCGAGCACGAATATTACTGGCTCTCCGACACGCGCCGGCCGCGGCGCATGACACTAACGATGCCGGTTACATTCAGCTTCAGTCGAGCTGGAGCGACCGCCTTTTCGATACGGTCAGCCTGCGCTACGACGACAACGGACAGTTCGGCGGCAAGGCGACCTATCGCTTCGCACCCGTCTATCTGATCCCGGAAACCGGCACCAAGCTCAAGGCGACGGTCGGCATCGGGTACAATCCGCCCTCGCTCGACGAATTGTACGACAACTATCCGCAATTCGATTTCTTTGCCAACCCGAACCTCAAGCCGGAGACCAGCATCGGCTATGACGCCGGGTTCGAGCAGGCCCTGCTGAACCGGCGGGCCGGGTTCGGCGCCACCTGGTTTCACAACAACATCGACAATCTGATCACGATCAACGACACCGGGACCTCATATCAGAATATCGGCAAAGCGACAACCTACGGCATCGAAAGCTTTATCGCAATCCAGCCTTGGCAATCGCTGAAATTGCGCGGCGATTACAGCTTTACGATTGCCGAAGACGACATCCTGCACCAGGAATTGCTGCGCCGGCCAAAGAACAAGGCAACCCTCGATGCGACCTGGCTGGTGAGCGCCGCTGCGTCATTGACGGCAACCCTGCTCTATGTTGGTCCGTGGATCGACACCAGCCGCGATGCCACCGAGTTCGGGCATCCGGCCAACGGCTATATGACGATAAACCTCGACGCGTCCTATGATCTCGGCCACGGCATAACGGCGTTCGCCCGGATCGACAATCTGCTCAATCGTCATTATCAAGACCCGATCGGTTTCGATCACCCGGGGCTCGGCGTCTATGCCGGGTTGCGCGTCGCTTTCGCACCGCCCGGATTTCCCGGTCGAATCGGAGGGGCGCACCAGCAATGAACCCGCCAGTAGAGCCGCAGCGAGTCACCGATCCCGACGGCCATCTCGTCGAGCTGTTTCCGCTGCCGACGGACATGGCCAGCCTGGAGCGGCTCCTTCGCGATCTGTTCGAGACGTATTGGCGCGCCATCACCTTCGGGCCGATCATCCAGGGGGCGGCGTGGGAGATGCGGGCGGCGCAGGCCCCGACCTATGTCGGGAATCCACCCTAGCCGCCGAGACGCGCCGCCAGCACCGCCATCGGCCGCCGGCCCACGGCATAGCTCGCCGAGGGTGTCAGGGCGCCCGTCTCGCCGTTGATGCGGTACGCCGCCAGACGGCCCGACGCCGAGCCGGCGGCGAAGACGAAGCGGCCGGCGGGGTCCAGACCGAAGGCACTCGGGACCGCTTCGGTCGGCACCTGTCCGGTCGCCGACAAATGCCCGGTGGCGGCATCGACGGCAAAACCTGCGATGCTGTTGTGGCCGCGGTTGGCGACATAGAGGAATCGCCCCGAAGGGGTCAGGTGGATCTGCGAGCAGGTGTTTCGCGCGGTGTAGCCGTCGGGCAGGCTCGTGATCGTCTGCATCGCGGCAAGGGTGCCTGCCGCCGGGTCCAGCCGATAGGCGGTGACGCTGCAGCCCTGCTCGTTGGAAAAATAGACGACGTCCCGGGTGGGATGAAAGCAGTAGTGGCGGGGGCCAAGGCGTTCCACCGGCTCGACCCGGAGCGGCGAATTGGCGGTCAAGCGGCCGGTCTGCGCGTCGAAGCCGAGCTGGAAAATCACATTCGCGCCGGGATTCTCCCGCTGCGGTTCCAGGACGTTGTCATTGAGGCGGGCGATGTGCGGCACGAAGGCGAACCGGTTGGAGGGGTCGGTCTGGATGGCGTGGGCGCCGATGGCCGTCGCCAGCCGGTCGAGCGGCGGGGCGCCTACCGCACCGTCCTCGCCGAGGGGATGGACCGCCGCATATCCGCCTTGGTAATAGGCGGACAGCAGATATTTGCCGGTGCGGTCGGCGGCGAGGAAGGTGGGCGCGTGTTCCGGCGAGACCGTCCCCTGCGGCGTCAGCCCGCCGGTGGCAGGATCGATCCGGAAACTCGAAATCGCCGGCCGGGTGCGATGCCCGGCATACAGCACGTCGCGGCGCGGGCTGATCGCCAGCACCGACGGCCCTCCCGCAGCCGGCACCTCGGCTTGCGGGCTAAGCCGGCCGGTATCGGCATCCATGGTGAAAACCGCGATCTTGTCCTCGTCCTGCAGGCAAACGTACAGAGAATACGGCATCGTAATCCTCCCTGGAATTCCCGTCCTATTTCGCGGCTGCCTGGTTCTGTTTCGCCTGCTCGGCCGCGAAGTGCCGCTCGACGGCGCTGGCAGCAGCGGCCTTGCGTTTGGCGCTGAAGGCGTCGCGATTGGTGCGCATCCAGTCCATCGACTGCGCGCGCCAAAGGCTGCGCTCCTCGAAGCGCGGCAATACGTAGCGCGCGAACAATTCGTAGGAGCGCTTGGTCGCTTCCCAATCGGCCCAGTCATGCGCCAGCATCAAAATGCAGCCGAAGCCGCCGGTCTTGGCCCAGTAATTCTCCAGCACGCGCAATGCGTCGTCGGGGGTGCCGATGGCGCCGCGCCCGCCCTCGTTGATCGCCTCGATGCTCGGCATGCCGATTGCGGCGCCACCCTCGGGATTTATCGAATACGAGTAGAGCTGCCATTTCTCGAAACCGGCGCGCACGTTCTCGATCGCCCTCTCGCGCGTCTCGGCGATATGGAACGGCGCCATGACGCGATAGTTGGCGCGATCCATGACGCGGCCCTGCGCGGCCGCCTCGGCGCAGGCGAGCTCCCAATTGTAGTCGAGCGTGTCGTAGCCGTTGGGGCTGCCGGCCATCACGCACAGCATGCCGAGGTCGTAACGCCCGGCGAGCTTGCCGCCATAGGGCGTGACCGCGCTGGCGATCGCCAGATGGGGCCGGGGCTTCGAATAGGGACGCAGATGCAGCCGGGCCTCGCGCATCGTATACCACTCGCTTTGTCGGGTGATGATCTCGCCGTCGAGCAGGCGAGCAATGATGTCGATGGCGTCGGCCATGCGGTCGCGCTGGGTCTCGGGATCGATGCCGAGCATCATCGCATCCGACGGCAACAGGCCCGGGCCGAAGCCGAACATCGCGCGGCCGCGCGTCTGGTAGTCGAGCTGAACGATGCGGTCGGCCACCATCAACGGGTGGTGGTAGGGCAGCGAGATCACCCCGGTGCCGAGCCGGATGTGCCGGGTGCGCTCGGCGGCGGTGGCGATGAACAATTCCGGCTGGCCGTAGATCTCGTAGCCGCCGGAATGATGCTCGCCGATCCATGCCTCGGCGTAATTGTGCGCGTCGAGCCACTGCATCAGCTCGAAGTCGCGCTCCATGCACAGCAGCGGGTCTTCGTCGTTGGGATGAAACGGCGGCAAGAACACGCCAGCCCGTAACGTGCGGAATTCACCCATCGTGCCACTCCTCCGCCGACCGCAGCGTTGCTAGAGATTGGTGAACATCAGGTCAGGTCACGACCTGCGGGATCAATTTCGCCCAGCGGTCGAGGATGGGCAGGATCTCGTCGGCCTTGGCCGGCGGCAGGCGAACGGTCATGCGGGCGATGCCGAGATCGTGGTTGCGCTTCAGCCGATCGATATCTTCCGGCGCGCCGCCCAAAGTCACCGAAAGGGATTGCGGGTCGCGGCCGGCCTCTTCGGCCATCTGGCGCAGGCGCGGCATGAACTCCTCCGGGCTGCCGGAACCGGCGCTCGGCGCCTGCGGGATCAGCCCGTCGCCGTAGCGGATCGCGCGCCGTGCCGCAAGCCTGAAGGCACCGCCGACGATGATCGGCGGGTGCGGTTTCTGCACCGGCTTGGGCCAGGTCATCATCGGCGGAAAGTCGACGATCCGGCCGTGATATTCCGGCTTGTCCCTGGTCCAGATCTCCTTCATCGCCTCGATCTGCTCGCGCATCTTCAAGGTGCGGGTTTCGTAGACGGTGCCGTGGTCTTCCATCTCCTCGGCATTCCAGCCGCAGCCGATGCCGAACAGGAAGCGGCCCTTCGACACCTGGTCGAGCGAGGCGACGAGTTTTGCGCTCTGGATCGTGTCGCGCTGGATCACCAGGCAGACGCCGGTGGCGAGCTTGAGCCGCGTGGTGACCGCGGCCGCGGCGCTCAAGGTAACGAACGGGTCCATGACGTCGTAATACTGCTTCGTCAGTTCGCCGCCCGGCACGTTGAAGCGGCGGGTGACGGGGATATGAGAATGCTCGGCCACCCACAGCGAGTCGAAACCGCGCTGTTCCAGCGCCACCGCCAGCTCGGTCGGGGCGATCGAATAGTCCGTGAAGAAGATTGCAGCGCCGATTTCCATTTGTGGTTCCCCCGTGGATGCTGCGTTTCGCCTCAAAAACTCACCGCGGAGACCGCGTCATTTCCGCTGCCGAGCGCATGAGGGATCGGCTTTGGCGCAGATTGCCGGAACCGGGGCATCCGGCGCAACCCGCCCGGCAGCCCCTCCGCAACTATCGAGGCGATAATGGCCCCGGCCCGCCATCGCGGATGGGCGCGGCAGCACTCTCGCCGATAGCCGGCGGGGCGAGCTGCGTGACCGCGTCGGCGAGCAATCGGTACTTGATCTGGGTGACGCTGATGTCGCGGAAGTAATTGACGAGATCGCCCCACGGATCGTTCAGCCGGCCGATCCCGGAGATGAAGGCGACGACGCCGCCGATCTCGAGCCGGCTGGTGTAGATCCACCAGCCGCCGACCAGCAGCGCCGAAATGATCTGCAGATGATTGCAGACGTTCATCAAGAAATTCATCGAAAACTTGAGCTTAAAAATTCCCATGTCGAGCGCAAAGGCCTGCTCGATCCGCTGATCGTCGGTGACGCCGTCGCCGTTTGTGCGAAGACCCTGGCCGATCATGCCGATGCCGAGCTGGCGCAGCACCTGGATGCGGACCCCGGTGCGCCGGTTTACCGCCGCTTGCAGCAGCGGCACAAACAGGAGCTGCGGGACGAAGAGCCCGAACGCGGCGAGCGCCATCCATGGGTCGATGTGGATCAGATAGGCCAGCACCGAGAGCATGATGCCGGCCTGCAGCAGCGGCTCGGAGACGCTCTCGCCGACAAACCCGCCGATCGGCTCGACTTCGGCGACGATCATCGAAATCGCGATGCCCTGCGCTTCGGCCGCGGGCGAGACCGTCGGCGGGGCGTCAACGACGGTGTGAACCCGCCGCCGCAGGTCGCGCTTGGCCCGCTCGCCGACCCAGCCGCGATAGACGTTGAGGACGAGCTTGGTGCCGCCCTGGACGAGGACGACCCCGGCATAGACAGCGCAGAGGCCGATCACCCAGCTATACGGGCGATGCTTGACCAGATCGTTGACGATCCGGCGCTGCAATTCGAGCGGGACAACTTCGAGCAGAAACACGCCGACCGTCAGCGCCAGCAGCAACAGCTGGTGCACCCCGCTCGTCGCCAGCACATAGCCGAAGACGCCGCACGGCAGCACTCCCGCCGGGGCGGTGTTGAATTCATGGAGCCGGGTCGCGGCGCTCATCGCGACCATTAGGCCACATCTCCTCGCGCCGGCGAACGATTCGGGTCAATGAGCGCGCGGACGGATCGATGCGTGGTTCCACCCGCCGATACTGCTTGGTCGTCCTGCGCGCGCTCGTCGCAACGGCGGATCAACCCCGGCTGCGGGGGGGGGGGCCTTGCGCGTCCCTTTCCTTCGGCTCACTTTGCGCGGCGACGTAAAATTGGGGACAACGCCATGCGGGTCGGGATTCATTTGCCGCAGATCGGGCGCAAGGCCGGGCCGGAGGGTATTCGCCGCGCCGCGGTGCAGGCCGAGACACTGGGCTTTGCCGATGTGTGGACGAGCGAGCACATCATCACGCCCCAGGGCGCGCCCTATCCGCCCTCCCCGCTGTTCTACGACCCGGTGCTGAGCCTGACCTGGGCCGCCGCCTATACCAGCCGCGTCGGGCTCGGCACCAGCGTGCTGGTGTTGCCGATGCGGCATCCGCTGCCTTTGGCAAAGGAACTGGCGACCCTGCAAAACCTGTCGAATGGGCGGCTGATCCTGGGGGCTGGGGTCGGCTGGCTGGAAGCTGAATTTGCGGCACTCGGCGTGCCGTTCCACGAGCGCGGCCGGCGCATGGACGAGGGCATCGCGATGATGAAGGCGGTGTGGTCGGAGGACCCGGTCAGCTTCGAAGCGAAATACATCCCGGCCGTCATCGACAGGATGCGGATCATGCCGAAGCCGGAAAAGCCGATCCCGATCTGGATCGGCGGCAGCTCGGAGCCGGCGCTGAAGCGCGCCCTTCGCCTCGACGGCTGGCATGGCTCGCGGGTCTCGCCGGAGGCCGCGGCGCCGCTCGTCAAGCGGCTGCGGTCCGAGCGGCCGGAACCCGAATTCGCGATCTCGCTGCGCACCGCCTGGGATGGCAAGGACGAAGGCGCGCTTGCCGCCCGGGTCTCCGCCTTTGCCGAGGCTGGGATCGGCCATGTGCTGGTCGAGCCGGCCGAGCGCACGCTCGACGACTGGCTGGGCGCCGTCGAGCGCATCGCGCGGGCGGCAGAGAAAGTTTGATACGGCGGCGGACGGCGGTCATTCCGGGGCACGGGCGTTGCGCGCGAGCCCGGAACCTATGCACACAGGCTGTCGGGAACTATGGAGTGGCCGGTGTTCATGGGTTCCGGGCCTGCCCCGTCGGGGCATGCCGGAATGACGATTGCGCCGGAAGCTCGGAGTTAAGGGAATGAAACTGGCGATCACTCTTCGCGTCTCGCCTTCCTCCGGGATCGACATGGAGACGGTGTGGGAGGCGGAACGGCTCGGCTACGAGGCGGTGTGGTGCGGCGAGGCCTATGGCACCGATGCGGTGTCGCCGGTCGCCTGGGTATTGGCGCAGACCAAAAGGATCAAGGCCGGCACCGGCATCATGCAGATGCCGGCGCGCACGCCCGCCTGCGCGGCAATGACGGCGATGACCTTGCAGGCGCTTTCCGGCAACCGGTTCTTGTGCGGCATCGGTCCATCGGGGCCGCAGGTTATCGAGGGCTGGCACGGCGTGCCGTTCGGCAAGCCGCTCGCCCGCACCCGCGAATACATCGCGATCATCCGCCGGATCTTGGAGCGCAAGGCGCCGCTCGAATTCCACGGCGAACATTATCGCATCCCGTATGACGGGCCGGGAGCGACCGGGCTCGGCAAGCCACTCAGGAGCATCATCCACGGCGATCCGAGCCTGCCGATCTACACCGCGGCGATCGCGCCGGCCGGGCTGCGCACCGCAGGCGAAGTGGCGGACGGGACATTGCCGTTCTTCATGTCGCCGGAAAAGAGCGAGGCGATCACCGCCCCGATCCTGGCCGGGCTGGCGAAAGCGGGCAATGGCAAGACCCTCGCCCAATTCGACATCGCGCCTTATGTGCGGGTCGCGATCGGCGACGACCTCGCCGCCTGCCGCGACACGATCCGGCCCAATTTCGCCCTTTATATCGGCGGCATGGGTGCGCGCTCGAAGAACTTCTACAACGATCTGGCAAAACGCATGGGCTACGAGGCGGCCGCGGTGAAGATCCAGGATCTGTATCTTTCCGGCCGGCGCAAGGAGGCCGAGGCGGCGGTGCCCGACACGCTGATCGACGAGACCTCGCTGATCGGGTCGAAGGAGCGCATCCGGGACCGCCTGCAAGCCTGGAAAGAGGTGGCGCGGGACCACCGGGTCGGCTCGCTGCTGTTGGCCGGCGCCACCCCGGAGGCGATGCGCGTCGTCGCCGAGGCGGTGGCGTGAGATGGAGGGATCGCTGACGGCAATCGCCGACACGATCGCGTGCGGCGGCTTTGCCTTTGCCCAGGCGCCGGCGATGGGCGCACTGCTGGAGAGCGCGGGCTTGCGGGATTGGCGGGCTTTCGCCGCCAGCTGGGACGATCTCGGCGTCGACGCCTACATGGCCGATGGCGGGCGCTACCGCCGCCGCCGCTTCGCCGCCTTTCGCGCCGGGCCGGGCGGGATCATCCGCAAACCGCATCAGCCGCACTATCAGAGCCGCGATTACAACGCGCTGAACGGCGGCATCGAGCGCTGGTTCGAGCCGGTGACCGACGCCGTCGCCCGCCATCCGGCGCTGACCGCGATCCTGGGCATCAGCCGCGCCCTCTTCGACCGGATGACGCCGGCCGAACTGCGGCCCGAGGCGTGGCATGTCGAGATCCACCAGTTCCGCATCGAAACGCGACCCGGCGAGGCCGGCCGGCCGACCCCGGAAGGCATGCACCGCGACGGGGTCGATTGGGTGCTGGTGCTGATGGTCCGGCGCGAGAACGTCGCCAGCGGCGAGACCACGATCTACGATCTGGTCAGGCGGCCGCTCGGCAGCTTTACGCTCACTCTCCCGCTCGATGCAGCCTGGGTCGACGACAGCCGCGTCTATCACGGCGTAACCCCGGTGACGCCGATCGATCCGGCGCGGCCGGCCTATCGCGACGTGCTGGTGGTGACGTTCCGGCGCGAATAGCCGGGATCGATGACAGCGGGCGGGCGAGCCGATATGGTCCCGCGCGACGACGCGACGGCGCCGCGAGGCGACGTCGACGACGACAGTAAGAATCGACAATTCTCATAAGATAAGGACAATGCAATGCTCGACCTGCATTTTTGGCCGACACCGAACGGTAAGAAAGTGACGATCCTGCTCGAGGAACTGGGTCTCAAATACAACCTCGTGCCCTGCAACATCGGGCGCGGCGACCAGTTCAAGCCCGAATTCCTGAAGATCAACCCGAACCACCGCATGCCGGTGCTGGTCGATCACGACCCGAAGGGCGGCGGCGCGCCGATCAGCATCTTCGAATCCGGCGCGATGATGATGTATCTCGCGGAGAAGGAGGGCCGCTTCTTCCCGCAGGATCTGCGCGGGAGGTACGAGGTCACCCAGTGGGTGATCTGGCAGATGGCCAATCAGGGCCCGAAGCTCGGCGAATGCGGCCATTTCCGCCGCGCCGGCCCCGATGCGGGCGACCTGACCTACGCGATCCGCCGCTTCACCGACGAGGCGAACCGGCTTTACGGCGTCATGAACAACCGCCTCTACGACCGCAAGTATCTCGCCGGCAACGAATACACGATCGCCGACATGATCTCCTACCCGTGGACCGTCGGCTGGGAGGGCCAGGGCCAGGACATCGGCGAATTCAAGCATTTCAAGCGCTGGTTCGACGAGGTCGGCAACCGCCCCGCGGTCAAGCGCGGCATGGACACCGGCAACAATCTGCGCATCGACCCGGCCACCCTGACGGCCGCCGAACGGGAGCAGATGCGCAGGATCATGTACAACCAGCGCGCCATCCCCGCCCCGGCGTAAGGTCGTTCCCCCAGCGACGCCGGCGAGGAGCCGGCGCCGTTCAGGGCCGCGCCAGCTTTCGCTCGGCCAAGCGCGCATAGAGGCTGGCGCCGAACGGCAGGGCCGCGTCGTTGAAATCATAGCCCGGGTTGTGGACCTCGCAACCGCCCGCGCCGTCGCCATTGCCGATCCGGATATAGGCGCCAGGCCGCTGTTCGAGCATGTAGGCGAAATCCTCCGACGCCATGACGAGGCCGCCGTCACGCTCGACGTTGCCGGCGCCCACCAGCTCGGCCGCGATATCGGCAATAAAGCCCGCCTCGGCCGCGTCGTTGACCAGCGGTGGAAAGATGACGCGGAAATCGAGCTCGGCCGTGGCCCCGAACCCGCCGGCCACGCCGGAAGCGATACGCTGCATGCTTTCTTCGATCAGCGCCATCGTATCGCGGCCGAAGCAGCGTGCGGTGCCGCGAATCACGGCACGTTCGGGGATAACGTTGTAGGCCTCGCCGGCATGGATCTGGGTCACGCTGACGACCGCGGTATCAACCGGCCGGACATTGCGCGACACGATCGTCTGCAAGGCGATAGCGATATGGCTCGCGGCCACCACCGGATCGATGCCGGATTCAGGGCGGGCGCCATGCGCGCCGCGGCCGGTGACGGCGATGTCGAAATAGGCACCGCCCGCCATCATTGCACCGTTGCGGATCCGGAACTTTCCGATGGCCAGCCCCGGACTATTGTGCATGCCGAAGATCGTGTCGCACGGGAAGCGGTCGAAGAGGCCGTCGGCGACCATCGCCGCCCCGCCGCCGAGCCCCTCTTCGGCGGGCTGAAAGATCAAGTGCACGGTGCCGTCGAAGGCGCGCGTCCGGGCGAGGTAGCGCGCCGCGCCGAGCAGCATCGTCGTATGGCCGTCATGACCGCAGGCATGCATGAGCCCCTGATTCTGCGAGCGGTAGGGAAGGTTGGTCGCCTCCTCGATCGGCAGGCAATCCATGTCGGCCCGCAGCCCGATCGAACGCGGCGAGGTGCCGGCGCGCAAGCGCCCGACGACCCCGGTCTGGGCGATCCCGCGGAACACCTCGATGCCGAACTCGGCCAGCTTTTGCGCGACGAAATCGGAGGTGCGCCGCTCCTCGAAGCCGAGTTCGGGATGGGCGTGAATGTCGTGCCGCCATGCGATCAGCTCGTCGTGAAATTGCCGGATGTGCCCGATGATCTCCATGCCCGCCTCCCGCCCTGGCTCGGGCGCACTCTCGCCGACCTGCCGCTTGCTGGCAATCGGCCGCAGGTGCCGCCGAACCAGTTTCCGCGTCGGGGTGTCGCAGGCTATAATCGAGGCCGGCGTCTTTTTGCGAGGAGTGACGAACGATGGCGGCGATAGAGGGCGCGGAGCTCGATTGTCTCGCGGGCGTGCGGGTCGTGGATTTCACCCAGTTCGAGGCGGGTCCGTCCTGCACCGAGTCGCTGGCCTGGCTCGGCGCCGAGGTGGTCAAGATCGAAAACCCGAAGACCGGCGATCCCGGCCGCAGGCTGCGGCCCGGCCATCCCGACGACGATCCCTGGTATTTCCACCAGTTCAATGCCAACAAGAAATCGCTGACCCTCAACCTCAAATCGCCGCGCGGTCTCGAGATCGTCAAGGAGATGCTGAAAAAGGCCGACATCACGGTCGAGAACATGGCGCCCGGCACGATCGAGCGGCTCGGCCTCGGCTACGATGTCGTCAGGCAGCTGAACCCCGGCATCATCTATTGCCAGGTCAAGGGTTTCGGCGAAGGCAGCCCGTACGAAAAGAACCTCGCCTTCGACATGATCGCGCAGGCCGCCGGCGGCCCGATCAGCGTCACCGGCGATGCCGACCGTCCGCCGGTCAAGCCCGGCCCGTCCTTCGGCGACACCGGCACCGGCATGCTGATGGCGATCAGCATTCTTGCCGCGTTGCGCCAGCGCGACCGCACCGGCACAGGCCGCCGGCTGCAGGTGGCGATGCAGGACGCGATGGTGCACTATATGCGAGTGCCGTTTTCGCGCACCCAGCTGAGCGGCAAGGCCCAGCTTCGGGGCGGCAGCAGCCGGTCGAGCGCCCTGCTCGCACCCTCGGCCCTCTATCCGTGCAAGCCCGGCGGGCCGAACGATTACGTCTATGTCTTCACCAGCCGCGCCAATCCCGAACACTGGACGCGGCTCTTGAAGGTGATCGGCCGCGAGGATCTGATCGGCGACCCGCGCTATGAGACCGGGCCGGCGCGCGGTCAGCGCGTCGACGAAGTTGACGAGCTGGTCGCCGCCTGGACCCGTCAGCACACCAAGCAAGAGGCGATGAAGATCATCGGCGCGGCCGGCGTGCCGGCCGGCGCGGTGTTCGACACGCTCGAGCTGCTGGAAGACCCCTCGCTCGCCGAGCGCGGCATCATGCAGAATGTCGAGCACCCGACGACCGGCCAGTACAAGATGCCGGCCTGGCCGGTGCGCTTCGACGGCGCGCCGCCCAAGGTCAAGCCGTCGCCGCTGTTGGGCCAGCACAGTGCCGAAGTGCTCGGCCAATGGCTCGGCATCGGCGCCGCCGAGGTCGAGGCATTGCGCACCGAAGGGATCGTCTGACGACAACCATGCAATCGCGGCCCGGACACTCGGGCTGGGAAACGACGTCTTCGACGCCGCTTTTGACCCGTAACGCCGGGACTGGTCCAAGCTGCGGGTTATCGCGTGTCGGCAGCCGGACGGAGGCAAGGCAGATCCGCCGCCTCGGAGCGTCAGGCCGGCGTCTGGTATTGCGAGTTGCGGCACGCGTGCGCAAAGGCGGCGCCCGGCCACTGATCGGGGCGGGCGCGCCGGTATTGCGGCGGGCAGGCAACGGCGGCGCCGAGCGCGTCGGCGGCGTGCCAAGCCCAGCGCGGGTCGTCGAGAAAGGCGCGGGCGAGCGCCACGCAGTCGGCGCGACCGTCGGCGACGATCGATTCTGCCTGATGGGGATCGACGATCATTCCAACCGCCTGCACGGCGATGCCGCTCGCCTGTTTGACCGCTGCGGCGAACGGCACCTGGTAGCCCGGCGCGAGGCTGACGCGCGCCTGCGGGCTGATCCCGCCGGACGACACGCAGACATAGTCGAAGCCGATGTCGCGCAGCTCGCAAGCGAAAATGCCGGCCTCGTCCGGCGCGATCCCTCCAGGAACCCAGTCGGAGCCGGTGATGCGCATGCCGAGCGCCTTGTTGCGCGGCCATGCCGCGCATTGGGCTCGCGTCATTGCGGCTCGGCCGGCCCGTGGGAGCGCTGCGTCCGCGCCGGCAACCGCTGCCTATGATAGAACCGGTGGGCGGGACAACCAGTCGTTTGGGGCCTGTCCGACCTGCTTGACGGGGCCGCGCGCGAAATGGAGACTCGGTAGGCACGAACAGGAGAAACGGCGATGCTGCCACGCGAGGAAAACGAGCTGCTGACCCGGGTCGGACACGGCACCCCGATGGGCGGCACGATGCGGCGCTATTGGATCCCGGCCCTGCTCGCGCGTGAGCTCGAGGAGCCCGACGGGCCGCCGGTGCGGGTGCGGCTGCTCGGCGAAGACCTCGTCGCCTTCCGCGACAGCGTGGGCCATATCGGGCTCGTCGGCGAATATTGCCCGCATCGCCGCGCCTCGCTGTGGTTCGGCCGCAATGAGGAGGGCGGCCTGCGCTGCGTCTATCACGGCTGGAAATTCGCGGCCGACGGCAGCTGCGTCGAGCAGATCAACGAGCCCGCGCCGTTCTGCCACAAGGTTCACCTGACCGCCTACCCGACCGCCGAGCTGGGCGGCGTCATCTGGACCTATATGGGGCCGCCGGAGCGCACCCCGCCGGTGCCGAAATTCGCCTGGACGCAAGCGCCGCAAACCCATCGGCACGTCTCGAAAGTCATCCAGGAATGCAACTGGCTGCAGGCGCTCGAAGGCGGGCTCGACACCTCGCACGCGCCGATCATGCACCGGCTCCTGAAGGACAATGCCGGGCGCGGCGGCATCAACCCGTCGAGCGCCTATGTGCGCGCCGGAGCGCCGAGCATCACCGTCGACCTCACCGATTACGGCTACCAATACGCCGGCATCAGGGCGCTCGGCGACGACGAGCGGCACATCCGCACCTACCACTACATCCTGCCATTCCATCAGATCCGCGCCTCGCGCTCGGAGCGCGGCAACCCGGTCGATGCCGGTCATATCTGGGTCCCGATCGACGACGAAAACACGATGGTCTACAACTGGGCCTACAGCGTGACCGACGAGCCGCTCAGCGACGAGGACCGGCTCGAGCGCGGCATCGGCAACGGGCCGTTGCATGTCGACCAGGCGACCTTTCGCTCCAAGGCCAACCGCAGCAACGACTACCTGATCGACCGCGCGGTGCAGCGCACCGAGAGCTTCACCGGGATCGATGGGATCAATGTGCAGGACCGCGCGATCCAGGAAACCATGGGCCGCATCGTCGACCGCAGCAAGGAGCATCTCGGGCCGGCCGACAAGGCGATCATCCAATTGCGCCGCCTGCTGCGGCAGGCGGTCGACACCGCCGGGGAGGGCGGCATTCCGCCCGGCGTGCGGCCGAGCTATTACCGGCTGCGCGCTGCCGAGAGGGTGGTGCCGCGCGCAGCCGATTGGCGCGCGCTGGTTTCCGAGGGGTTGGCGCAGGAGGAGATCCTGGAAACGGTGTGACGATGAGCGACAGCGAAACCGGGGCGCCGGTCCCGCGCCGCCGCCAGATCCGCCTGACGCCCGAGGAGCAGGCGGCGTTTCTGCGCGACAACCCGAAATGCGCGCTCGCCACGATCGACCAGGACGGGTTCCCGCACGTCGTGGCGATGGGCTTCTATGTCGAGGACGGTGCCTTTTACATGACCTCCTACGCCAAGGCGCAGAAGGTGCTGAACATCCGCCGCAACCCGATGGTCGGGCTGATGGTCGAGACCGGCGCGAGCTATGCCGAACTGCGCGGCGTCATGGTGCGCGGCACCTGCGAGATCATCGACGACCCCGAAACGGTGCGAGCGGTCATGTCCCATCGCCGCCGCGCCAACCCGGACAGCCCCGCTGGCCCGCGCAGCTCCCTCGCCAGCGCCCCGAAACGCGTCGTCCTCAAGATCACCCCGCATAAAATCGCCAGCTGGGACCACAAGAAGCTCGGCGGCCGGTATTGATCTGGGGTTTTGCGGCCAGGCTGAGGCGAGCGAAATCAAAGACTTGCAAGTCGCGGCCATCGGGCGCAAAAGGCCGACACGCGGTTCGGCCGTGCGCGGTCTCGGCTGGTGACTTGCCCGCCACGGCACCGAGTGCCGTTCGAGGAGAGAGCGATGCCCAGCGAACATGCCGATTCCCACGATCGCTCGCACGGTTCGGAATTGTCCGAGATGGAGGTGCGGGTACGCGCGCTCGAGACCATCCTGATCGAGAAGGGTTATGTCGATCCGGCCGCACTCGACCGGATCGTCGAGGCGTTCGAGACCAGGATCGGGCCGCGTAACGGCGCCGGCATCGTCGCTCGCGCCTGGGCCGACCCCGAGTTCAAGCGCCGCCTGTTGGCCGATGCGACCGAGGCAGTCAATTCCATGGGCCATTTCAGCCGCGTCGGCAGCCACCTGATCGCGGTCGAGAACACCCCCGCCACCCACAACCTCGTCGTCTGCACCTTGTGCTCGTGCTATCCATGGGAGGTATTGGGGCTGCCGCCGGTCTGGTACAAATCTGCCCCCTACCGCTCGCGCGCGGTCATCGACCCGAAGGGCGTGCTGGCTGAGTTCGGGGTGGCCCTGCCATCCGAGACCGCAATCCGGATCTGGGATTCGACCGCCGAGACCCGGTTCATCGTCGTGCCGATGCGGCCGGCCGGCACCGAAGGCTGGAGCGAGGAGAGGCTCGCGACATTGGTCACGCGCGACAGCATGGTCGGCACCGGCCTGGCGAGGCGCGCGGAGGAGGTTGCAGCGGCATGACCAACTCGGTGCACGACATGGGCGGCATGCACGGCTTCGGCCGGGTCGAGCCGGAGCCCGACGAGCCGCCGTTTCACGAGAAATGGGAGGGCCGCGTCTTTGCCATGCAACGCGCGATCGGCTTTGCCGGGCTGTGGACGATCGACGCCGGCCGGGCCTCGCTCGAAGCCCTGCCGCCGCTCGACTATCTCGGATCGTCCTATTACCGGCGCTGGTTTCTCGGCCTCGAAAGCCGGCTGTTGCGGCGCGGCCTGGTCGCCGGGGACGAGATCGCCGCCGGCCATTCCTTGCGCGCCGGCGCCCCTCTGCCGCGCACCCTGACCCCAGCCGATGTCGAGGGGCCGCTGACCCGCGGCGATTTCGCCCGCCCGACCAACACTCCGGCGCGGTTCCGGGAAGGCGACCGGGTGCGCACACGGAACCTCAACCCGCCGACCCACACCCGCCTGCCGCGCTATGCCCGCGGCAAGACCGGCACCGTCGAGGCGGTCCGCGGTGCCCACGTCTTCCCTGATACCGCGGCGCTTGGCGCCGGCGACAACCCGCAATGGCTCTATACGGTCGTATTTACGGCCCGCGAGTTATGGGGCGAGGACTCTGATCCCGCGGTCAAGGTGTCGATCGAGGCCTTCGAGCCTTATCTCGATCCGGTATGAGCGCCGCCGAACGCGCTCTCAGTGACAGCCCCGGCATCCCACTCGGCGCCGAGGGCCCGGTATTCCGCGCGCCGTGGGAGGCGCAGGCCTTTGCAATCGCTGTGGCCCTGCACGAGCGCGGCCTCTTCAGCTGGGCCGAATGGACCGCGATGCTGGCTGACGAGATCAGGCGCGCCCAGGCAGCGGGCGATCCCGACACCGGCGAGACCTATTATCGGCATTGGCTCGCCGCCCTCGAACGCCTTCTTGCCGAGAAAGGCGCCGCCGATCCCGCCACTCTCGCCCGCTATCGCGCCGCTTGGCACCGCGCCGCCCGGCGTACCCCGCACGGCACTCCGCTCCAGCTCCGGCCCGAAGATTTCGGGGCCGGCTGACGCAGGCCGCGCCGATCCACACGTAATCGGCGACCGCCGGCCGGCAGCGGCGCCGCCGACCCTGAAACTGAAACCGGTGCAGCGAGCGACAGCCGCCTACCAAAGATCGCCGCGGCAACTCCGGCTTTCCCCGCAGGGCTCGGAGGCTGGCTCGGCTCGGGTGCTGGCTCGGGGCGTGAATCCGTTTAAGATCCGCGATCGGATATCGAGCCTTCGCGGCGGCCGGCCGGCCGCCATGGAAAAATCGAGCGGGAGAAGGCCATGCTCGGCTGGTTCGGCGAGTTGAACGCCAAGGAACGCCGCACGATGGGCGCCTGTTTCGGCGGCTGGGCGCTCGATGCGTTCGATGTGCAGATGTACAGCTTTGTGATTCCGACAGTGATCGCGCTGTGGTCGCTGTCGCGCGGCGAGGCCGGGCTGATCGGCACCGTCACACTGTTGATCTCGTCCCTGGGTGGTTGGTTCTCCGGTGCTCTGGCCGACCGGTTCGGTCGAGTGCGGATGCTGCAGATCACGATCCTGTGGTATTCGGTATTTACTTTCCTGTGCGCCTTCGCCCAGAACTTCGAGCAGCTCTTCATCCTGCGCGCCCTGCACGGCTTTGGCTTCGGCGGCGAATGGGCAGCCGGTGCGGTGCTGATGGGCGAGGTGATCCGCGACAAGTATCGCGGCCGCGGCGTTGGCCTCGTGCAGACCGGCTGGGCGGTCGGCTCGGGAGCCTCGGTGCTCGTCTACACCGGGCTCTATGCCATGCTGCCCGAGGCCATTGCCTGGCGCATTCTGTTCGCGGTCGGATTGTTGCCGGCAGTCTTCGTCTTTTGGATCCGCCGGCATATCGACGAGTCCGAGATCTACCGGGAGCGGCAGCGGGAACGGTCGCAGATCGGCATCGAGCATCTGTTCTCCGCGTTCCGCAGACCATATCTCTGGACCACGATCAAGGTGTCGGCAATGGTGTCGGGCGCGCAGGGCGGCGGCTACGCTCTGGGGATCTGGATGCCGACCTATCTGCGCACGGCGCGCCACCTGTCGGCGACCAGCACCGGCGGCTTCATGCTGGTCCAGATCTTCGCGGCGCTGTGCGGCTTCCTGCTCGGCTCCTATCTGAGCGATGCCATCGGCCGCAAATGGACGTTTCTGGTGTCGGCGATCGGCTCGCTGATCATGGTCCTGATCTTCATGCTCGCTCCGGTCGGCAACGAGGTCCTGCTGTTCCTCGGAATCCCGCTGAATATCATTCTGTTGACGAAGTTTCCGCCGATGGGCCCGTTCATGACCGAGCTGTTCCCGACCGCAGTGCGCGGCACGGCACAGGGCTTCTGCTACAATGCGGGGCGCGCGATCGGATCGTTCTTTCCGACCACGGTAGGGTTTGTGAGCCAGGTCCTGCCGCTCGGCGTGTCGATCGCCATCTTCAGCGCCATCGCCTCGGGGATCATGATCGTGATGCTGATGCTGCTGCCCGAAACTCGCGGCCGCAGCCTCGCGACCCTCGAAGCGGGCGCGACCGGCATGGCGGTGCCGGGTGCCGGGCTGGACAGGCAGTCGGCCGCGGAATAGGGGTCGGTTCGCCGGATATCGGATGCACGCCGCTTTCAGTTTCCTGCCCTCCCGACGCCGGTTTCTGGCGCTCGGCACGGGGCTCGCCGCCGCGACTGGCCTGCCCGTCCGCGCGGTTCCAGGCGCAGCGGCGACCGGCGCGCCGGGATTGCTCGCGCGCCCGATCCCGCATTCGGGCGAGAGCCTGCCGGTGATCGGGCTCGGCACCTCCGAGGTCTTCGATGTCGGCAACGACCCCGCCGGCCGAAACGCTTGCGCCGGGGTGATCAGGACCCTGGTCGCGGGCGGCGGCAAACTGATCGACACCGCACCTTCCTACGGCACCGCAGAGAGCGTCGTCGGCGATCTTCTGGCCGCAACCGGGTTGCAAGGCCGGGTCTTTCTCGCCACCAAGCTGGAAGACTACGACCGCGACACCGGGACGGCTCAGCTGCGTGCTTCCTTGCAGCGGCTTCATACCGACCGGGTCGATTTGCTGCAGCTCCACAATGTCAGCGATCCAAACCAGGATCTGGCGATGCTGCGCGAATGGAAGGCGCAAGGTCTCTGCCGGTACATCGGCGTCACGACCTCCTTCGGGGGCGATTTCGATGCCGTCGAAGCCGTGCTCCGGCGGCAAAAACCCGACTTTCTCCAGGTCAACTACTCGCTTGCCGATCGCGCCGCGGAGGCTCGGGTGATCCCGGCCGCGGCCGAAATCGGCGCGGCCGTGCTGACCGATCTGCCGTTCGCCCGCAATCGGCTCTTCCGGGCGGTGCGGGGACGGCCGCTGCCGGAATGGGCCGGCGATTTCGACGCGGCAAGCTGGGCGCAGCTCTTCCTCAAATACCTTCTCGGCAACGCGGCGGTGACCGCGGTCATCCCCGGCACCAGCAACCCCGAGCACATGATGGATAATCTCGGCGGCGGAAGAGGGCGGGTGCCCGACGCCCCGCAGCGCCGAAAAATGGTCGCTTTCTTCGACACGCTCCGCTAGCCGCAAAGCTTCAGAAGGCGGCCGCCGCTCATTCCGGCGGCGCGGACACTACATCCCTTCGCGTACCACCGGGTTGCTGAGGGTGCCGATGCCGGTGATCTCGATGTCGATCGTGTCGCCGTGCTTGACGTTTTCGGGGGCGCCCTCGGTTCCCATCCACACGATGTCGCCGGGGTACAGCGTCAAATATTGCGACATCCGGCTGATGAAGGTCGCGGGACCGAAAAGCATGTGGTCGGTCTTGAAGCGGATTTTTTCGTCGCCGTTGACGCGGATGATCGTGTGCGCCGCGGCGAGATCGAAATCGGTCTCGATCCACGGCCCCATCGGCTTGAACGTGTCGGCGTTCTTGGCGCGCCACAAGGTGCGGTCGCCTGCCTGCCAGGTGCGCTCGCTGAAGTCGTTGCCGATCGTCCAGCCGAGCACGCAGGAGAGCGCGTCCTGTTCCGAGAGATGCCTGGCCTTTTTGCCGATGACCGCGACCAGCTCGCCCTCGTATTGGCAGCGCTCGGTCGCGTCTTTCGGAATGACGATGTTCTCGCCATGCGCGACGAGCGCATTGTTGGCGCGGTAGCCGATATCGGCAGCCTTGGGCAAATTCGGCTCCTGCCCGCGCTTCCTGGCGGCCTCGATCACATGCTCGGCGTAGTTCAGGCCGGCGCAGTAGAAAGTGCGCGGCTCGACCGGCACCAGCAGCTTGACCGACGAGAATTTGTGGCGGGTCGCGGTCTTCTCGCAGCCGGCAAACGGGTCGCCCCTGACCTCGGTGACCGTGTCGCCGTCGACGATGCCGTAAGCCGCATGACCGTTGGTCTCGAACCGTATCCAGCGCATCTTCCGTCTCCTCCAGTTTCGTTTGAGGTCAAACCGGCGTCTCGCCCTTGAGCATCAGGCGGTAAAGGTACCGGCGCTCGTTCATGTCGTAATCGGGGTTGGCCTTGTGGATGACGCTGCGGTTGTCCCAGATCACGAAGTCGCCGTAATGCCACTGGTGGCGGTATTCGTATTTCTTCTGGGTCGCATGCGCCATCAACTGGGCGACGAGATCGAGCGCCTCCTGATCCTCCATGCCGAGGATCAATTCGATCCGCACCGGGTTCAAATACAGCGCCTTGCGGCGGTTTTCGGGATGGGTGCGGACCAGCGGATGCACTCCCGGCGGCGGCACTTGGCGGCTCGATTGCTCGCTCAGCGGGCGCAACTCGCGCGGGCTGTATTTGCTCAGATAGACATGCACCGCCTTAAGGTCGTCGATCCGCTCCTTGGTCGCCGCCGGCAGGTCGTCATAGGCCTCGTGCATGTTGACGTATTGCGTGTCGCCGCCACTCTTCGGCAGCGACACCGGATACAGCATCGTCGCCTTGGGCGGAGCCGGGTGATTGGAGTGATCGGTGTGAAAGGTCTCGCCGGAAATATAACGCTTGCCCGGCACCGTTTGCTCGTTCGAGACGTAGTAGATTTGCGGATAGCCGGGGACGTGCATCTCGCGCTTGTCGTGCTGGAACAATTCGCCGAAGATTTGCGCGGCGGCAATGAATTGCGGCGGGGTGAATTTCTGGTCGCGGACCACCAGGACGTGGTGGTCGGCAAAAGCGCGGTTCAGCGCGCCGCGGGTCTCGGCATCGACACCCTGGTTCAGATCGAGGCCGCGGATTTCGGCGCTGGTGTGCTCGGTCAGTGGGGTGATCGTGTATGCCATCGGCTTGTTCCCTCCGCCCGCCCATCATCGATGACGCCAGTATGGCGGCGGGACCGCGGGTTTTGCAATGCTGTGACCGGGCGGTAGCGTGGCCTGATTGCCGAGGATACGAGGAAATTTCCTATATAACATTAAAAATGAGGATAATATACTCGATTTACATCTTGGGTCGTCTAGAATAGGCTGCCCGCGTGCGGACGGATGGGCCGGTCGGGGCGCGCCGGCGGGAGGCCGGCGAGCGCGTCAGGCCTGCCCTGACCAGGCGAATTCCGCACTTCTTGGCGAGTGAGGCGAGGGCCGCTGGATGAATCTGGTTCACTCGATCGACCCGCTCTATGCGCTGTCGGGGTTTTGCGTCGGAGCGCTGGTGGGGATGACCGGGGTCGGCGGCGGCGCGCTGATGACGCCGGTGCTGATCCTGCTGTTCGGAATTCATCCGGTCAGCGCTGTCGGCACCGATCTCCTCTATGCCGCGGCGACCAAGACCGTCGGCACTCTGGTGCATGGCTTCATCGGCACCATCGAATGGCGCATCGTCGGGCTTCTCGCCGCGGGAAGCGTGCCCACAGCGGTGCTGACGGTGCTGATCCTGTCGCATTTCGATGTGAACCGAGGCCCGGTCCAGCACGCCATCGCCTTCATGCTCGGCCTGGCGCTGCTGACGACCTCGGTGGCGCTGATGTTCCGCGCCCAGCTGATAGCGTATGCCGGCACCCGGTTCGCGCGGTCGAGCGGGCGGTACGCCGCGCCGCTGACCGTCATCACCGGAATGGTGCTCGGGGCGCTCGTATCGCTGACCTCGGTCGGCGCAGGCGCCCTCGGCGTGACCGCGCTGGTCATGCTCTATCCAGGGTTGCCGATGGCCCGCATTGTCGGCTCCGATATCGTGCATGCGGTGCCGCTGACCCTGGTCGGCGGCATCGGCCACTGGCTCACCGGCTCGGTGGACACGACCATTTTGGCGTCGCTGCTGGTCGGCTCGCTGCCCGGCATCATCCTCGGCAGCTATGCCGTGGCCTATGTCCCGGATCGGGCGCTGCGCCTGACCCTCGCCGCGGTGCTGCTCATCGTCGGCGGCAAGCTGCTGTTCTGAATCCCGCGACCGCGGTCGGCAGCACCCGCGCCGGCGCTTGCCTGCGGTCGCTCGGCTGGGACCGGGCCGCGCCGCAAGAATTAGAGTTGCTCTAATCTATACTTTCGCCGCCGCGCTCAGGGGCGGGCGAGGCGATAGCGGCCGTCGAGTGTCGGCGGCCCGTCGCTCGTGACGACGCCGCGGCCGGCGAGGTCGATCAGATGGGCATGCACCGATCTGCCGGCGGCATGGCGCAATCCCGGCGGCAAGCCGACATAGAGCCGTTCGACGATCGCGTCGATGCGCTCGGCGCCGGCGGCGAGGCAGTCGAGAATGCCGGCTTCGCGCTCGCGGCGATGGGCGACGAAAGCGCGGACATGCCCATGCGGCTCGGTGATCGCCGGCCCGTGGGTCGGCCAATAGACCCGATCGCGGCGGCCGAGCAATTTGTCGAGCGAGGCCATGTAGGCGGCCATGTCGCCATCCGGCGGGGCGATCACGCTGGTCGACCAGCCCATGACATGGTCGCCGCTGAACAACACGCCGCTGTCGGGCAGCGCAAAGCAGAGATGGTTCGAGGTGTGACCGGGCGTATGGACCGCCTCGAACCGCCAGCCATCGCCGGCGATCTCGTCGCCGTCATGCACGGTTACATCGGGCAGGAAATCCCAATCGCCGCCTTCCTCGATCCCCGGTTCGCCGCGTTTGCCTCCGGCATGCGGGCCGAAACCGTAGGTCGGGGCACCGGTCGCCGCCTTCAGCGGAGCCGCCGCCGGCGAATGATCGCGATGGGTATGGGTGATCAGGATGTGGGTCACCTGCTCGCCCGAAAGGCCGGCGAGCAGCGCCTCGACATGCTCGGCGAGATCCGGGCCGGGATCGATCACCGCGACCTCGCCGGCGCCGACGACATAGGTCCCGGTGCCCTTGAAAGTGAACGGGCTCGGGTTGCGCGCGACGATGCGGCGGATGCCGGGCGCCACCGGCTCGAGCCGGGCATAATCGAACGCGAAATCGCGGCGGAACGGGATGTCGACGGCCATCGCTGCCAGATTACACGAGAGGCGCCGCCGCCGCTGTGTTTCTTTGCGTCGAATTGCGGCAAAATCTTCCGGCAAATCGGAGGAGCGTTGCGATGAAGATCAGCCTGGACATCGACGTCACGCCGGACGAGGCGCGGAAGTTCTTCGGATTGCCGGAGGTGCAGCCGTTGCAGGAGGCATTGCTGAAGGAGGTGCAGGAGCGCTTGAGCGCGAACATCAAGGCGATGGACGCCAAGGCGATGATCGAGACCTGGCTGCCGGCGACCCTGCAAGGGTTCGCGCAGCTGCAGCAGATGTTCATGGCGCGGATGGCCGGCCGCACCGGCGAGAAGGAATAGCCGTGCCGGCGTCGTTACGCACCGAGCGGCTGCTGCTGCGGCCGTGGCGCGACGCCGATGTCGCCGCTTTTGCCGAGCTTTCCGCCGACCCGGCCGTGATGGAGTTCCTCTACCCGCTGACCGAACCGGGGGCAGTCGAAGCCTGGGTGGCGCGGGTGCGCGCGCATTGGCGGCAGCACCGGTTCGGACAATGGGTCGTCGAGATCCCCGGCGAGGCAGGCTTCATCGGCGTCGTCGGCCTTTTCACCACCGCTTACGCGGCGCATTTTACGCCGGCGGTCGAGGTCGCGTGGCGGTTGGGGCGCGCTTATTGGGGCCATGGCTATGCCAGCGAGGCCGCCCGCGCGGCGCTCGATTGCGGCTTCGACAGGCTTGGCCTGGCCGAGATCGTGGCGGTCACGGTTCCGGCCAACCGACGCTCGCGCCGGGTCATGGAGCGGCTCGGCATGTCTCGTGCGCCGGAGGACGATTTCGACCATCCGAATGTTCCGGACGGCCCGCTGAAGCGGCACGTCCTGTACCGCCTTCGCAATCCGCGCGCCGTACCGGGCATTGCCGCCGAGGGCTCCGCGGTAAGCCGATAGACCCCGCGCCCTAGAACAGGATGCCGGTTTCGACCATGACCCGGGTCTGCGAGGTTTTCGTCCCGGCGGAGCCGAGGCCCAGCCCGTCGGCGACATCGACATTGGTCGCTTTGACGAATGAAACCTCGCCGCGCGCGAAGAAGTAGTTGTATTGATAGGTCGGCGTCACCGTAAACGAAAATGCGCCGCTGTCCCGACCGTAGAGCAGGTTGTTGTTGCCGGTCGTCCCGATATACTCGACCCGTCCGCCCAGGTTGAAGCCGGAACCGAGATCGTAGTTGACCAGCAACGCACCGCCAAAAGTCGACGCGCTCGAGGTAATGCCAATACCATTATTGACCGGAACATGGGTCGCCTGGAAATAGGGCTGAATAATCCACGGATCCGAATTGTAGGTGTAGATCAGGTTGAAGATCTGCGAGTTACTTTGCAACAGCGGGGTGCGCAAGGTCGCGACGTTGGTCTTCCCGGCATTACCGCCGGCAGCGAATTCGAAACTGTTGGTGCTGTTCAAGGTATAGGTGGCGGAGCCGGTGACCCAATTGTAGACCCCCGAATCGAAGCCGTCGGTGAACGAGAGCGACAGGGCAACCGGCCCGATCGTGTAGTTGGCCTGGGCGCCTTTGCTGACCGCCGGCTCCTGGTTCCACAGAAGCCCGCGCTCGATATTGATGTTCTCAAACGAGAACGTGTATTCGGCCCCGATCAGGGTGGGAAGCTTGCCGCCCTCGATCGAAAAGCTGTCGGTCGGCGCGATCTTGGCGAAACCCTGGGGAAACCAGCCCCACAGATTTCCCGCAGCCGACTGGTAGCCAAAGGTCGCCTGGGCCGCCGAGATGTAGGACGATCCCAGAGACGAAATCGAATAGGTGCCGGCCTGTGCATAAAACTGAAAGAGGCCGTCGGTCTTCTGCAAGAAGAGCTGACCATTCGACAGATCCGCCCCCCATGGGCGGTTGCCCGCGGACGGGTTGGTTTGCCACTGCCCGAGACCGCTGCCGATGCCGTCGAGATACACGTCGCCGAGCGACCCGACGGTGAATTTGGTCGGGGGCAGCTGGATCGAAAGCGGGCCGGTGATCGATGGCGCGATCAGCGGCGATGTCGGGGCGGCCGGTGCCGCGGCTGCGGCTGCGGTCGGCGGGGCGCCCGCTGCCGGCGGTTGTCCGGGTGTCGGCGGCTGTGCGGGTGCCGGCGGCTGTGCGGCTGACGGCGGTTGTCCGGCTGACGGCGGCGCGGCCGCCGGCGGCGTCGGGCCTGCGGGCGCTTGGGCGACGGTTTCGTCGGCCCAGGCCGGCGCCGCAGCCGATCCCAGCACCGCCGAGGCAAGAGTGGCAACGAAGATCATGCTTTTCTTGATGATTGTCATTTAGGCACAGCCTTTCGAATCGACGTTCCCCATGGCGTTCGGCAGGCAATCCCCCGCTCACATGTCCCCGGTTCCCGCCGGCGATCAGGATGCAAGCGGCATACCAGCCCTCCCGCGCCGGTTTTGCACCCAATGTACGGCGCACAAACCGGCTGGTTGCGCCGCGCTCCGCAATTTCTCGCTCTTCTGCAATTCCGCGAGGTCATCGATGCCGGTTCGCGCAGCCGGCTGGATTGATTATTTCGTAGGCAATATGGGTAATTTTGCAGCGCCGGCTATTGCCCTGGCGGTTTACCCGCGCGCTGCGGGCTCGGGCCGGCGGGGATAGACCTCGTGGATCACATCGTCGAGCCAATGGTCGGACAGCCCCGGCACCAGGCAGATCCCCGCGGTGAGGACCGGCCCGGCGAAATCATAGAGGACGGCGCCGAGCCGCTTTTCGCCCGGCATCGGCGGCTGCACGTCGCCGACCAGAAAGCTCGATGCGGGCCCCCACAGGTAACGGGTGCCGCCGCGCCGGAAATCATGCGCCTTGTGCAGATGGCCGCTGGCGACGAGCGCCGCCGGATGGCGCCGCAGCAGCGCCATCAGCCGGGCGCGCGGCGCCGGCTTCACCGACCAGTATCCGGTATCGCCTTCCTCGGGGCTGTCGAGAAACAGCGGCTTGTGCAGAAACCACGCGATCTGCCGGCCCTGCGCTTCGCCCATCACCGTGTCGAGCCAGCCGGCCTGCGCCGTCTCGTCGCCGACGTTGCTGCCGAGAAGCAGCGCGTCCAGCCCGACGAGGCGCCAGCCCGCGACATCCTCGACCCACCAATCCGCGCCGAAATGGGCGCGCCAGCGCGCCAGGCGCTCGCTATTGACCGGCTGGCGATGGTGACCGGCGTCGCCGACATCGTGATTGCCGGGGATGGCGCGAAACCGCACCCCCAGGCCATGCAGCAGCCGGGCGGCATAGGCCAGATCCGCCTCGACATCGGCGCCGTCCACCGTCACGTCGCCGGTATGGATCACGAGGTCGGGCCGCTGCGCTGCGATCCATTGCGCGAGCGGCGCCCAATTATCGGCGAAATGCGCCTTGCCGGGGCTCAGATGCGTGTCGGAAATCTGGATTATCCGCATGGTTCCTCGCAAAGAAACGCGCCGAGATCGGTCATCCGTGCGAACACCCGCGCGCAGCCGGCGGCCAGCAGCCGCTCGGCGTGGTCGGCCGGGCAATGGCTGCCGCCGCAGAAGCCGACGACCGGCATATGCGCGGCGCGTGCCGCCGCGACGCCGGCGATGCTGTCCTCGATGACGAGGCAGCAATCGGGCGGCGCGGCGAGCCGCTCGGCCGCGAACAGAAAGAGGTCGGGAGCGGGCTTCCCGGCGGCGACCTGGATGGCGCTGAAGACATGCGGGTCGAAGAAATGCAGCAGCCCGGTCAGCGCCAGCCTCTCGCGCACCCGGTCGAGATGGCCGTTCGAGGCGACGCAGCGGGCCGCCGGCAGCGCGGCCAGCAGATCGGCGATCCCCGGCATCGGTTTCAGCTCGCGTTCGAGGGCGAGCGCGGTGCGTGCGCGCATCGCCTCGAAGAACCCGTCCGGCAGTGTCTGCCCGAACCGGGCCTCGACCGCCTCGGTCAGGGTCGCGCGGTTCTTGCCGAAGCCTAGCGCCAGCGCCTCCTCGGCGGTCGCCGGCAAGTCCGCCTCGGCCAGGCACTCGCCGAGGATGCGCGCGAAGATGACCTCGCTGTCGACGAGAACGCCGTCGCAATCGAAGATGACGAGGTCGGGCACGTCGAGCCTTTCTCCCGCTTTGCCGGCGGGGACAAATTTCGACATCACCACGCCGCTATCGGATCGCGTGTGAGCCGGCTCACGATTTTATCCGGTCCGGTGCCGATGCGCGGCGCAGCCGAAGGGGTCAGCCGCGGCCGATATAGGGCATCTTGGTCGCCATCACGGTCATGAACTGGACATTGGCGGCGAGTGGCAGGGTCGCCATGTAGACGACCCCGCGGGCGACGTGCTCGACATCCATGCGCGGCTCGGCTTCGGTTCTGCCGGTGGCCTGCAACCGGCCGCGGGCGGTGTCCTCGTTGCGCGTGGTCGCGGCGTTGCCGATGTCGATCTGGCCGCAGGCGATGTCGTATTGCCGGCCGTCGAGCGACAATGAACGGGTCAGGCCGGTCAGCGCGTGCTTGGTCGCGACATAGGGCGTCGAGTTGCGCCGCGGCACATGCGCCGAGACCGAGCCGTTGTTGATGATCCGCCCGCCCTGCGGAACCTGCGTCTTCATCATGCGGAAGGCGTGCTGCGCGCACAGGAACGAGCCGGTCAGGTTGACCGCGACGACGTTCGCCCACTGCTCGTAGGTCAGGTCCTCGAACGGGATGCCGCGGGTGCTGATGCCGGCATTGTTGAACAGCAGATCGACGCGGCCATAGGTTTCTTTGACCCGGTCGAACAATGCGGCGATCTGCGCCGGATCGGAGACGTCGGTCGGCACCACCAGGGTGCGCGGCGATTTGGCCAACGCCGCGGTTTCCTCGAGCATTTCGCGACGGCGGCCGGCCAGCACCGCGGTGAACCCGGCGTCGACCAGAGCCAGTGCCGAGGCGCGGCCGATGCCGCTGCCGGCGCCGGTGACGACGGCGATTTTGGCGGGTGTATCCATGTTGCGATCCCTCTCCGGTTCTACAATTTCCATGGCATGATCGTCCGGCTGGGGGCGACCAGTTCGTCCTGCGCCGCGACCAGCGCCAGTTCGCCGCCGCCCGCGTGCATCGTCGCTTCGATCACGCCCCAGATCGCGGCGATCGTCGCGGCGAGCGCCTCGGGTACGGCCTTGCCTCTGAGCAGCCAGCCGAGAAAGAGGGCGGCGACCGCATCGCCGCAGCCGGTCGCCTCGATCGGCAGGCGCGGCGTTGCGACCGCCCAGATGCCGCCGGGCCCGGCGGCGAGCGCGGCGATTTGGTCGGCATCGGGTTCGAGGCTGGTCACGAGGACGATCTGCGGCCCCCGGCGGCGCAGCATTTCGGCGGCGGCGCCGGCTTGCGCGAGCGTCCCGATCCGGCTGCCGGTCAGCCATTCCAATTCGAAGCGGTTCGGGGTCGCGATGTCGGAAGCAGCGAGCGCCTGGTCGCGGTAGAATTCGGGGATGCCGGCGCGGACATAGCAGCCGGGTCCGAAATCGCCCATGACCGGGTCGCAGCAATAGAGCGCCCGCGGGTTCGCCCGCTTGGTCCTCGTCACGATGTCGAGCAGCACCGGGGCGATCTCCCTGTCGCCGAGATAGCCCGACAGCACCGCGTCGCAGCGCGGCAGGACTCCCAATTCGGCGATGCCTTCAAACAATCCCGCGATCTCGCTCGCCGGCACCGCGCCGCCGCGCCATTTGCCGTAGCCCGTATGGTTGGAGAAGGCGACGGTGTTGAGCGACCAGGTCTCGCATCCCAGCCGCTGCAACGTGAACAATGCCGCATTGTTGCCGACATTGCCGCAGGCGACCCAGGACTGCACCGAAAGGACTGTCGGCATCTCAGGGCCGGCCCCGGTCGATGCGGTCGAACACGCGCTTGATGTCGAGGAAGATGATCACGCTGCTGATGACGAAGAGCCCGATCCCGGCCGTGTGCAGGCTGCTGCCATATTCCCAGGCATGAGCAAGGAGCAGTCCGGCAAACCCGATGATTGTGAAAAGCGGGATCGCCACGGCGAGGCTCTTCATGTCGTCCACGAACAAGAAGCTGCTGCGGTCCGAGGCGCCGCCGTCGAGCCGGTGCTTCAGCCGCAGAAAGGCGAAGGCGATCGCCGCGAGGCTCAACAGCAGGCCGCAGGCGTAATCGCCAGGCCCGATGCCTGTGCTGGCGAAGAACGCGCCGATCACCGCGAGCACGCCGAGAACCACGAGCTGGACCCAGAACCCGAGCCACGACCAGAACCCCTGTTCTGCGTGCTCGGATATCCGGCTGGTCTCGTCCATGCCCCGTCTCCTCCGACCCGCGGCGCTGGAGCCGATTTCCGGCGTGGTGTCCGCTGCCGCTGATATAGTCGATGGAACGCCGATGCCCGCCATGATTCGCCCGCGCCGCTCTGTCCTTTATATCCCCGGTTCGAACCCGCGGGCATTGGAGAAGGCGCGCAGCCTGCCGGCGGACGGGTTGATTTTCGATCTCGAGGATGCGGTGGCGCCGGCGGCGAAGGAGCGGGCGCGGTCGATCGTCGCGGCGGCGCTGGCCGCCACCGGACAAACCCCTGCCGGATACGGCATGCGCGAGCGAGTGCTGCGCGTCAACGCGCTCGACACGCCTTGGGGCGAGTCCGATCTCGCCGCGGCGGCGGCAATGCCGATCGAGGCGGTATTGCTGCCCAAGGTCGAGAGCGCCGAGACGGTGCGGGCGGCGGTGGCGCTGCTCGATAGGCTGGCGGCGCCGGAACGGCTGGCGGTCTGGTGCATGCTCGAAACCCCGCTCGGCATTCTCAATGCGCGCGAGATCGCGGCGGCGAGCCCGCGGCTCGAAGCGCTCGTCCTCGGCACCTCCGACCTGACCAAGGATCTGCATGCGCGCCACACGCGCGACCGGTTGCCGCTCGTCACCGCACTCGGCCTGGCGCTGCTCGCCGCCCGCGCCTATGGGCTGGCGATCCTCGACGGCGTCGAGCTCGACCTCGCCGACGACGAGGGCTTCGCGGCGTCCTGCCGGCAGGGCCGCGAACTCGGCTTCGACGGCAAGACCCTGATCCATCCGAAGCAGATCGCGGCGGCCAACCTTGCTTTTGCGCCGAGCCCGGAGGAGATCGCCCGGTCGCGCCGCATCGTCGCGGCGCATGCCGAGGCGGCCGCCGCCGGCAAAGGCGTCGTGGTGGTGGACGGCAGGGTCGTCGAAAACCTGCACGTCGCCGATGCGCGCCGGCTGCTCGCGGTCGCCGCTGCGATCGAACGAGCAGCGGCGGGCGACGAAGAGCAGCCCCGCACCGGGCTCCGTTGACACTCCCCGGCACGGGGTCTAATGCACTTCCGCGCCGCCTGCCGGTTGCCGTGCGGTTGCCGGGTTCGCCGAGGATGCCACTGCTGGGATTGCTTCAGGATGGATTCCGCCGACCGGCCGCTATCGCCGCACCTTCAGATCTATCGCTGGCAACTCACCTCGGTCCTGTCGATCCTGCACCGGGCTGCCGGCGTGGCGCTGAGCCTGGGCGCGATCCTCCTGGTGTGGTGGCTCGTCGCCGCCGCGAGCGGGCCCGACGCCTATGACCGGGTCGAGGGCTTTCTCGGCTCGTGGCTCGGGCTCGTTCTGCTGCTCGGCTGGACGGCGGCGCTGTTCTATCACTTGTGCAACGGCATCCGGCATCTGGTCTGGGATACCGGCCACGCGCTCGATCTCCGATCGACTTATGTCGGCGGCTGGCTCGTCGTCGCGGCGGCGGCGGCGCTGACCCTCGTCGCCTGGGTCGCCGGGATCTCGCGCTGGGTCTCCTGACATGGCGGCATCGCGGATGCGTTCGCCGCTCGGCCGAGCGGCCGGGCTCGGTTCGGCCAAGGAGGGGGTCGAGCATTGGTGGCTTCAGCGCGTCACCGCGGTGGCGCTCGTGCCGCTGGCATTGTGGTTCGTCGCCGTCGTCATCGGGCTCGCCGGCGCCGATCGCGACACGGTGCAGGATTGGGTCGGCCGCCCGCTGGCGGGAACCCTGCTGGTCCTGCTGCTGATTGCGACCTTCTACCACATGTCGCTCGGGCTGCAGGTCGTGATCGAGGATTACGTCCATGGCGAACTCGCCAGGCTGGGCCTCGTGATTGTCGTCCGCCTGGGCTGTATCGCCCTCGCCGTCGCCGGCATCTTCGCCGTGCTCAGCATGGCGCTCGGCGCGGCGAGCTGATCGGGAGCCGCGCGATGCCGCCCGCCTACACGATCATCGATCACGTCTATGACGTCGTCGTCGTCGGCGCCGGCGGCGCCGGGCTGCGCGCGACCCTCGGCATGACCATGGCGGGGCTGAAGACCGCCTGCGTCAGCAAGGTGTTTCCGACCCGCAGCCACACCGTCGCGGCGCAAGGCGGCATCAGCGCGGCGCTCGGCAACATGGGCGAGGACGATTGGCGCTGGCACATGTACGACACGGTCAAGGGCTCGGACTGGCTCGGCGACCAGGACGCGATCGAGTACATGTGCCGCAAGGCCATGCCAGCGGTCATCGAGCTCGAGCATTTCGGCGTGCCGTTCTCGCGCACCGAGGACGGGCGGATCTATCAGCGCCCGTTCGGCGGCCACATGATGGATTACGGCGAAGGCGACCCGGCCAAGCGCGCCTGCGCCGCCGCCGACCGCACCGGGCATGCGATCATCCACACGCTCTATCAGCAATGCCTGCGCAACCACGCCGAATTCTTCGTCGAATATTTTGCCCTCGACCTGATCATCGACGAGGAAGGCGCCTGCCGCGGCGTCATGGCGTGGTGCCTGGAAGACGGCACCCTCCACCGCTTTCGCGCCCATATCGTGGTCCTCGCGACCGGCGGATACGGCCGCGCCTATTTCTCCTGCACCTCGGCCCATACCTGCACCGGCGACGGCAATGCGATGGTGCTGCGCGCCGGCTTGCCGCTGCAGGACATGGAGTTCATCCAGTTCCATCCGACCGGCATCTATGGCGCCGGCTGCCTGATCACCGAGGGCGCGCGCGGCGAGGGCGGCTATCTGACCAATGCCGAAGGCGAGCGCTTCATGGAACGCTATGCCCCGCACGCCAAGGATCTGGCCTCGCGCGACGTCGTCAGCCGCGCGATGACGATCGAGATCCGCGAGGGCCGCGGCTGCGGGCCGCACAAGGACCATATCCTGCTGCACCTCGAACATCTGCTGCCCGAGGTGCTGCACCAGCGGCTGCCCGGCATTTCCGAGACCGCGAGGATCTTCTCGGGCGTCGATGTGACGCGCGAGCCGATCCCGGTGCTGCCGACCGTGCATTACAATATGGGCGGCATTCCGACGAACTATCACGGCGAGGTGCTGCGGCCGACCGCGACCGACCCGGATGCGACCGTTCCGGGGCTGATGGCGATCGGCGAGGCGGCCTGCGTCTCGGTGCACGGCGCCAATCGGCTCGGCTGCAATTCGCTGCTCGACATCGTCGTGTTCGGCCGCGCCGCCGCCCTGCGCGCCGCCGAGCTGGTGCGCCCCGGCATGCCGCACAAACCCCTGTCGAGCGCCGCCGGCGAGGAGGCGGTCGCGCGGCTCGACGCCGTGCGGCATGCCAAGGGCGCGCGCAAGACCGGCGAGATCCGCCTCGACATGCAGCGCGTCATGCAGAGCAACTGCGCCGTCTTCCGCACCGCCGAGGTGCTCGAGGAAGGGGTCGGCAAGATCGATCGGGTGGCGAGCGGCTTTGCCGATCTCGGCATCTCCGACCGCTCGATGATCTGGAACAGCGACCTCGCCGAGGCGCTCGAGCTCGAAAACCTGCTGGCGCAGGCGGTGGTGGCGCTGCATTCGGCCAAGAACCGCACCGAAAGCCGCGGCGCCCATGCGCGCGAGGACTATCCCGAGCGCGACGACCGGAACTGGCTCAAGCACACGATCGTCTGGCTCGACGGCGACGGCGCGGTCAAGATCGGCTATCGGCCGGTTCATCTCTTCACCCTGTCGAACGAGGTGCAGAGCTTCCCGCCCAAGGCGCGCGTCTACTGAGGACGACCGATGGCCGAATTCACCCTGCCGGCGAACTCGAAGGTCGGCGCCGGCAAGAGCGTTCCGGCGCCGGCGAATGCCAGGCGGGTGCGCGAGTTCCGGATCTATCGCTGGAACCCGGACGACGGCAGAAACCCG
Organism: uncultured Alphaproteobacteria bacterium; assembly: GCA_963814865.1. Lineage (GTDB taxonomy): Bacteria > Pseudomonadota > Alphaproteobacteria > ATCC43930 > CGMCC-115725 > AP-15. The sequence goes on from CAWFEN010000016.1 coordinate 96,567, forward strand.
GTCGTCGACACCTACGACATCGATCTCGACGCCTGCGGCCCGATGGTCCTCGACGCGCTGATCAAGATCAAGAACGAGATCGACACGACGTTGACCTTCCGCCGCTCGTGCCGCGAAGGCGTGTGCGGCTCCTGCGCGATGAACATCGACGGCGTCAACACGCTCGCCTGCATCAAGGCGATCGACGACATCAAGGGCGAGGTGCGGATCTATCCGCTGCCGCATCTGCCGGTGGTCAAGGATCTGGTCGGCGACCAGACGCACATCTATGCGCAATACCGCTCGATCGAGCCGTGGCTGCAGAGCGCGAGCCCGCCGCCGCCCGACCGCGAGCGGCTGCAATCGGTGGCGGAGCGCGACAAGCTCGACGGGCTGTGGGAATGCATCCTGTGCTTTTGCTGCACCACCGCCTGCCCGAGCTATTGGTGGAACGGCGAGCGCTATCTCGGCCCCGCCGTGCTGCTGCAAGCCTATCGCTGGATCGCCGACAGCCGCGACGAGGCGACCGGCGAGCGGCTCGACGCGCTCGAGGACCCGTTCCGCCTCTATCGCTGCCACACCATCATGAACTGCACCCGCACCTGCCCGAAAGGCCTGAACCCGGCCAAGGCGATCGCCGAGATCAAGAAGCTGATGGTGCTGCGCCGCTGAGCCGCATATGCCGCGCCGGATCATCATCGATACCGATCCCGGCATCGACGATGCCGTTGCGATCCTGCTGGCGATCTCGGCGCCCGAGGAACTGGAGGTCCTCGGCATTGTCGCGGTCGCCGGCAACCTGCCGCTCGCGCAGACCGCGCGCAATGCGCGCCAAATCTGCGAATTGGCGGGGCGCGCCGATGTCCCGGTCTATGCCGGCTGCGCCCGGCCGATGCTGCGGCCGCCGGCCGCGGCCGGCCATATCCATGCGGCGGGCGGGCTCGGCGGTCTGGCATTGCCCGAGCCGGCCATGCCGCTGCAGCAGCAGCATGGCGTCGACTTCCTGATCGAGACCCTGCTTCGCGCCGAGGCGGCAACGGTCACCTTATGCGCCCTGGGACCCTTGACCGATATCGGCATGGCGCTGGTCAAGGCGCCGGAAATCGCCGGCCGGGTGCAGGAATTGGTGGTCATGGGCGGGGCCGGCTTCGAGCTCGGCAATGTGACCCCTGCAGCCGAATTCAACATTCATGTCGATCCGCACGCGGCCCGGCTCGTCGCCGAGAGCGGCATTCCGATCACGATGATCCCGCTCGACGTCACCCATCAGGTGCTGTCCACGCCGCCGCGGATCGCCGTGCTCGGTGCTCTCGACAATCGCTGCGGCCCGGCTGTCGCTTCGTTGCTCGCCGCTTTCGAGGAAACGCGCACCGGAAAATTCGGGCCGCGCGGCATGGCGCTGCACGACCCCTGCGTGATCGCCTATCTGCTGTGCCCGGATCTGTTCCAAGGCCGCGAGGTCAATGTCGCGATCGAGACCGAAAGTGCGCTGACCCTGGGCATGACGGTCGTCGATTGGTGGGGCGTCACCGGCCGCAAGGCCAACGCCCGGTTCATGACGATGGTCGATGCCGATGGGGTTTACGCGCTTCTGGCCGAGAGGCTGTCACGCCTGCCTTGATCCCGGCCTAGTAAACGGTTCGGTCAAAATTTGTTGCTTAAAGTTACAATTGGTTACGATTTCATCGTTAATGAGAGTTACTCGCAAATTTTCGCGACAATTTCGTTACCAACAGAAGAATTTTTTCGGATTCTCAGCGATATACGCTTGCAGCTCTCGGCGACGGGTGAGATTTTGATGGTCTATCATCGTTAACGGGGGCGCAATTATGACGGCAACGGCTTTTCTGGGTCTTCCCGCGCGCACCGGCGGCAGGGCGGCGCTCGGTTGCAAGATGGCGCTGGCGGCGCTAACCGCGACGACCATCCTGTGGGGGGCACACCCTGCCCAGGCCGGGTATGCTTTTCAAGACATCATCAATCCCGGCGATGTCACCTTCAACCAGGAATTGGGTATAAACAGCTCCGGCGAGATCGCCGGCTATTTCGGCAGCGGAGCCATGGGGCATCCCAACCAGGGCTACACGACGACGGCGCCTTACACATCCTTCACCAGCGAAAACTTTCCCGGCTCGGTGCAAACCCAGGTCACCGGGATCAACGATGCCGGAACGACGGTCGGCTTCTGGTCCGACAGCAATAACGGTGTCGGTCTCGACAGCAATTTCGGCTTTGTCGACCAGGGCGGCACTTTCACCAACGTGAACAATCCGAATACCGGGGCCACGCCTCCGGTGTTCAACCAATTGCTCGGCATCAACAACAGCAACACCGCGGTCGGATTCTACGTCGACAGCGCCGGCGTCACTCACGGCTATACCTACGCCATCGCCGGCCCGACTTTCTCGACCGACATCAACGATCCGAACGCCGGCACCGGCGCCGGGCAAGGCACCACCGCCGCGGCGATCAACAACAAGGGCGAGATCGCCGGGTTCTATGTCGATGCCGCCGGGGTGTTTCATGGCTTTGTCGACAACGGCGGCATGTTCACGACGATCGATCCGACCGGGTCGATGTCGACGTCGCTGCTCGGCATCAACGACAATGGGCTGGCGGTCGGCGACTGGATCGACGCCAGCGGTGTCATGCACGGGCTCCTCTACGACCTCAACAACGGCACCTTTGAAAACATCGACGATCCGTTTGGCGCCGGCGCGACGACGATCAACGGCATCAACGATCTCGATCAGCTCGTCGGCTTCTACGTCAATGGCGACGACAACACGATCGGCCTGATCGCCAATCCGACGCCCGAGCCGGCATCGCTGCTGCTTCTCGCCACCGGGTTGCTCGGCGCGGGCTTCGTCGTTCGCCGGCGCAAGGCGGCGGCGGGCGCCGGGCGCCCTGTTTGACTCGCCCGGCCGCGGTTCTAGAATGGCCGGCGGTGAATTTCAGACAATGGGAGCAGGTCGATGATCTTTGAAATGCGGACCTATCGATTGCAGCCGGGATCCGTCCCGGAGGCCGAGAAGCGGTTCGGCGAGGCGCTGACCGAACGCGTCAAGGTATCGCCGCTCGGCGCTTTCTTTCACACCGAGGTCGGCCCGCTCAACCATATCATCCACATCTGGCCCTACGACGATCTGCAGCACCGGACCCGGGTGCGCTCCCAGTCGATCCCTGGATGGCCGCCGAAGATCCAGGAATTCATCGTCGAGATGGAAAGCAAGATCGTCATCGCGGCGCCGTTTTCCCCAGCCTTCACTGCGCGGCAGCACGGCAATCTCTACGAGATCCGGACCTATACGATGTTGCCAGGATCGGCGCCGACGGTCGTCGCGCGCTGGGCCGAGCGGATCGAGGGGCGGGTCAAGCTGTCGCCTTTGGCGGCCGCCGGCCATACCGAGCTCGGGCCGTTGAACCAGTGGATCCATATCTGGGCCTACAAGGATGCGAACGAGCGCTCCCGCATCCGCGAGGAATCGCGCAAGGACGGCACCTGGCCGCCGGCGACGCGCGGCATGTTCGTCAAGCAGGAGAACATGCTCGTCGTCCCGGCCGCGTTCTCGCCGCTGAAATAGCGAGCCGACATAGAAGGGCCGTCACGGTCACCGCCCGTCACCGGGGTGAGGGGCGGGGCCGAACAGGCCGAAGAAATTATCGAACAATCCGCGGGACGGCGCCGCAGCGACGGTTTGAGGCTGCGGCGCCGGCGCGCTCGGCAGCGGCCGCACCGGCATCGCCCTTGTCGCTGCGAGCATGAAGCGGCGCCACGCCTCGGCCGGCAGCGAACCGCCGGTCACCTTGTTCATCGGCCTGTCGTCGTCATTGCCGAGCCAGACCCCGGCGACGAGGTCGGCGGTGTAGCCGATGAACCAGGCGTCGCGATAATCCTGCGTCGTGCCGGTCTTGCCGGCGGCCGGCCGCGGCAATGCCGCGCTCCGGCCAGTGCCGTGGCCGATGACGCCGCTCAACATGTCGTTCATTTCGCCGACGAGTTCGGGGCCGACCACCCGGCCCGGCCCTGAGCCGGCGCGGCGGAACACGACATTGCCGTCGCTGTCGCGGATTTCCGCGATGCCGTGCGGCCACACGCCGACGCCGCCATTGGCGAAGGGCGCATAGGCCGAGACCAGCTCGACGAGGTTCACCTCGTCGGTGCCGAGGGCGATGCTGGCGTCGCGGGTCAATGGCGAGGCGATGCCGAGCCGGTGGGCAACGGCGACGATGTTGTCGATGCCGGCGCGCAATGCGACCTGGACCGCGATCGTGTTGATCGACTGCGCCAGCGCCTCGGCCATCGTCATGTCGCCCAGATAGCGGTTGCCGTAATCGCGCGGCTGCCAGCTGCCGATGCGGATCGGCCGGTCGACAAAATGGTCGGAAGGCTGCAATCCGGCTTCTAGCCCGGCGAGATAGACAAAGGGCTTGAACGCGGAGCCGGGCTGGCGCTGCGCCTGCGTCGCCCGATTGAACTGGCTCTCGTTGTAATCGCGGCCGCCGACCATGGCACGCACCGCCCCGTCGGGCGACATCGCCACCAGCGCGCCCTCGCTGACCGCCGCCTTCTTGCCGTCATGCGCGAGAGTGCCGGCGATCGCGGCCTCGGCCTCGGCCTGCATCCGCGGATCGAGCGTCGTGACGACGGTGAGGTCGCGATCGCCGGCGCCGGCCAAATCGGCGAGCTGGTCGGCCACCCAATCGGCGAAATAGCGCACCCCCGAGCGCGGCGCTGCGACCGCGGCGAGCGACCCCGCCTCGCGGTTCGCGGCGGCGGCCGCGGCGGCGGTGATGTCGCCGGCCTCGACCATGTTGGCGAGCACCTGGACGGCCCGCGCCGCCGCCCTGTCGCGATCGCGGATCGGGTTGAACCGCGCCGGGGCCTTCAACAGGCCGGCGATGACGGCGCTCTCGTAAAGATCGACCGAACGCGCCGATTTGCCGAAATAGCGGTGCGCCGCCGCATCGACGCCATAAGTGCCGGCACCGAGATAGACCCGGTTGAGATAGATTTCCAGGATCTGGTCCTTGGTGAAGCGGTGCTCGAGCCACAATGCCAGCAGGGTTTCGCGGATCTTGCGGCCGAGGCTCCGTTCCGGCGTCAGAAACAGGTTCTTGGCCAGCTGCTGGGTGATCGTGCTGCCGCCCTCGACGACCCGGCCGGCCGAGAAATCGGTGAGCGCGGCGCGAACGAGCCCGACCGGATCGACGCCGAAATGGCTGTAGAAGCGGCGGTCCTCGGTAGCGATCACTGCCTCCGGCAGATAGGGCGACATCTCCTTGAGGGTCAGCGGTTGACCGAACAGATCGCCGTAAGCCGCCAGCAGGCTGCGGTCCGCGGCAAGGATGGTGACGCTCGGGCGGCGTTCGGAACGCGTGAGCCCGTTGGTATCGGGCAGGGTGAGCGCGAAATAGCCGATCACCCCGCCGCCGAGGATCGCCGCCCACAACAACAGCAGAACGCCGAGCCTGAGCGCGCCGGCCAGCCGCGGCCGGGGGCGCGCGATCCGCCGCGGCGGATTGCGTGCCGGCTTGCGCCGGTGCTCGCGGGAAGCGCCCAGGCGATCGGCCGGATCGGCGCGCAGCCCTCGCTCAGCCATGCTTGGCGATCTCGTCGATCATCCGGAAAGCCGCCCCTCCCCGCCTCTCCCGGCCGGCGGGCACACTACCCCCGATGCCCGTCGACGTTTATCATCGAAAACACTGTGGCAACGGTTCGGCGGCGTATGCGGCACGGGGCGCTCGGGGGAACCCCGGCGCTCGCGGGGTTGTTGTGCTGACGATCAGGGGTGCGGCGCGTCGCACGGGGCTTTCTCCCGATGGCGGCACGGGCGACCATCGCGGGAGCGACAGGCATGGTTGAGCAGACCAATTCGACGGCACGGGCCGATGATACGCGGCCGGATCTCGAACGCGCCAAGGCGATCGTCGTCGAGTTCGCTTGCGCAGCCCGATCGGCAGCGCTCTCGTTGGCGGACGAGCAGAAGCAGCGTGCCGCCCGGCAGGTCGGCGGCGTTGCCGAGGCGGTGCGCGCGGCGGCCCGCTCGCTCGATGGCTCGCAGAGCCCGGTCGCCGCGCGCTATGCCGATCGGGCCGCCGGCCGGATCGAGGATCTCTCGCGGTCGCTGCACGAGCGCCGTTGGGGCGAGCTCGTCGGCGACGTCGAGGAAGTCGCCCGGCGTCGGCCGGCGCTGTTTGCCCTCGGGGCGGCGGCGGCCGGCTTCCTGGCCGGGCGGTTTCTGTCGGTCCCGAAGCATCGGGACGACCGTCCGCCGCAGGGGGCGGGTGATGCGCTCCCGCCCGGCGATGCGGTCACGGCAGCGGTTTCGAGCGCCAGCGGCAACGGCAGGCTCGCCGGCTGGGCCGGCGACGAGTCCGCGGCGCGAGAGGTTTCGTGACGAGCCCCGACGGTTTCCCGTCCGAGCCGGAGGATGCCGGCTATCGGCCGCAGCCAGAGCGCTCGGTCGCCGCGCTGCTCGCCGATCTCGCCGAGGAGGTGGGGAGCCTCTTCCGGCTCGAGGTCGCGCTGTTCAAGGCCGAGCTGGCGGAAAAGCTGCGGCGGCTCGGGCGCGGCCTCGTGGCGGTGGCGCTCGGTGTGTTTCTCGTCTTCAGCGGTTGGATCGCGCTGCTCGCCTCCGCGGTGCTGGCCCTCGCCACGGTGCTGCGGCCCTGGCTTGCCGCGCTGGTCGTCGGAATCGCCGTGCTGTTGGCGGCGGTCTTGCTGATGTATCTCGGCAAGCGCTGGCTCGATGCCCGGGCGCTGGTCCCACGGCGCAGCTTGAACTCGCTGCGCAGGGACGGAGCCTGGACCAGGGAGCGCGCGCCGTGACCGCCAAGGCGGCACGGTCGATGGCCGAGATCGAACGGGAGATCGCCCGCACGCGCGCCGATCTCGGCCTTACGCTCGACGCGCTGGCGGTCGAGCTCGCCCCCGGACATGTCATCGAAAAGGGTGTCGATATGATCACCGACTTTCTGAACGCGGACCGGCCCGGCGGGATCAGTCTCGGCGCCGGGCTCCGTGCCGATCCGGTCGCGCTGGCGCTGATCGGCCTCGGCGTCGCCTGGCTCGTCGCCGGAAATACCGGGATTTTCGCCGGCGTCACGCCGCATCGCGATGATGCCGAGGCCGGCGAGGATGCGGTGCCGGCCGAGCGGATCATGGGCCCCGGCGGCGAGCCGGCGCACGATGGTCATCGGAATGGCCGCCGCGATGGCTGGATGCGCCACGCAGCGGGCGCGGCGCAGGACGCGCTGCGGTCGATCTGCGAAAGCGGCGGCGCGGTGCTCGAACGCGCCGGCGGTTATCTCGAGGATATCACGCATTCGGGCGGGCACGCCCGGCGCACCGGGGGACGGCTGCTGGCGGGCGCGGAGGATAATCCGCTGCTGCTCGGCGTCTTAGGCCTCGTTTCCGGCGCGGCGCTGGCGATGCTGCTGCCGGCGGGCCGGCGCGAGCAGGAGATCGTCGCCCAGGCGCGCAACGATCTGTGGGAAAAGGCCGAAGCGCTCGGCCACAGCGCGGCCGATTGCGTACGCGCCATGGCCGAAGGTTCGTCCCGTACCGCGCCCGATTGCTGAGGACGGCGATGGTTGCGATGTCATTCTGGACAACAAAAAGGGAAGCGATGATGCCATATTCGATTGGTCTGCGTTGCGCAGCGCTGCTGGGCGCCGGGGCGCTGGCGCTGGCCGCATCCGGCGCAGCGCGGGCGCAGATGCCCGACGAGGCAGCCGAGATCAATGCCTGCCTGTGTCTGCAGCAGGGGCTCGCGCCATTGTCGGCGGCGATGACGGCCAAGACCAATGCGCTCGCGGCGGTGCGCCGGCATCTCGCCGATCTCGATGCCGAGCTGGCGCGGGCGCGTCCCGCGGTCGAGGTCAACAACCCTAATTCGGTCGCGCGTTACAAGGCCCTGCTCGCTCAGCGCGATACCGCCTACCAGCATTCGATCGGACCGATCGTGGCGGACGCCGATCAGGCGGTCGCCCGCTACAGCGCGCAGGTCAATGAATACAACACGCGCTGCGCCAACCACCCGTTCGATGCAGCGATGATGAGCCAGATGCAGGCACAATTGTCCTGCCCGCCGCTGCGCTGAGCCCGCCGCTGCTCGCTGAGCCCGCCGCTGCGTTGAGCCCGCCGCTGCCACCGCCGCTGCGCAAATCAGACGCCGCGCTCCGGATAGAGCGTTTCCGGCGGGATCTGCGGCTCGGCGATGACCGCCCAGGCGCCGTCCCGCCAGGCGCGGAAAAAGCAGCTGCGCCGCCCGGTATGGCAGGCCACCCCCCGCTGGTCGACCAGCAGCAGCACCGCATCGCCGTCGCAATCGAGGCGCATCTCGCGCAGCAGCTGAACCTGTCCGGAGGTTTCGCCCTTGCGCCACAGCCTGCCGCGCGACCGCGACCAGTAGCAGGCGCGGCCTTCGGTCAGGCTCGCCCGGACGGCGTCGCGGTTCACCCATGCCAGCATCAGGATTTCGCCGGTGTCGTGCTGCTGGGCGATCGCCGGCGCCAGCCCGTCGCGGCCGAAATTGATCAGCGCCAAGGCACGCTCGATGGCTGCCGCGCCCTCGTTCATTGCTCCGACCCTTGCGCTGCTGCGTGGCCCATTGTCGGCCTGAAGCCGGCCGGTCATCCGGCCGGCTCAGTTGCGCGGCGCGTGCTTGCCGAGGATGCGCTGCAAGGTGCGGCGGTGCATCTTGAGCCGGCGCGCGGTTTCCGAGACGTTGCGCTCGCACAGTTCGAAGACGCGCTGGATGTGCTCCCAGCGCACCCGGTCGGCCGACATCGGGTCCTCGGGCGGTTCGGGCGTGCCGTCCTCCTGGGCGAGGAGCGCGCGCTCGACCGCATCGGCGTCGGCCGGCTTCGGCAGATAGTCGATCGCTCCCGCCTTGACCGCCGCCACCGCGGTGGCGATGTTGCCGTAGCCGGTCAGCATCACGATGCGGGCGCCGGGGCGGGCCTGGCGCAAGGCGCTGACGACCTCGAACCCGCGGCCGTCGCCGAGCCGCATGTCGACGACGGCGAAAGCCGGCGGCTCTTCGCTGGCCGCGGCGGTGCCGCTGGCGACGCTGTCCGCGGTGGCGACGACAAAGCCGCGCCGCTCCATCGCCCGGGCGAGCCGCTGGCATAATGGGGCGTCGTCGTCGACGATCAGCAATGTCCGCTCCCTTTCGGGCAGGCCGCGCAACGCGGCGGAAACCCCCTGAGCGGGGCCGGGGTGGGTGGTTCGATCGGTCGCGTTCATGAATTTCGCCTCCGGGGTCGCCGGTAGCCCGGCCGCCGGCTAACGGTGTGCGAGCGCCGTCGCCGCGGCTGGGCGGGTTCTCTCTGGCGTTTCCAGATTGCCACGATTCCACGAGATCGCAATATGGGCGCCGCCTTCGGCCAGGTTCTCGAAAGTCACCCGAGCACCGCTGCGCTCGAGCAGGCTCTGCGCAATGAAGATGCCGAGCCCCATATGGTCGCCCGCACCGGCCCGCGTCGAAAGGTAGGGCTCGCCGAGACGGCCGAGCAGGTGCAGCGGAAAACCCGGCCCATCATCGGTGATCTCGACGGCGACCGTCACGGCATCCCAGAATGTGGTGACGCTGACCTCGCGGCGGGCGAACTGCACCGCGTTCTGAATGAGATTGTTGAGCCCGTGCATGATCTCCGGGCTGCGCCCGACGAGCGGCTCTTCTTCGGCGAGTCCGCCCGCGGTGGCAAAGATCAGCCGGGTTCGCGGGCTCTGGGAAAGCGTACCCGCGGTTTCGACGAGCGCTGACATCGGCAGCCGCGTATAGGGCGAGCCGCCGTCCTGCTCGGGCTGTCGGGCGAGCCCGGCGAGGATTTGCCGACAGCGCTCCGACTGGCTCAGCAGCAGCGCGGCATCTTCGGCATAGGGGCTGTCGCCGGGCAGATCCCGCGCCAGCTCGGTGGCGACGACGGCGATTGTGGCGAGCGGACTGCCGAGCTCGTGCGCCGCCGCCGCGGCGAGCGCGCCGACCGCCGAGACCCGCTGCTCCCGCGCCAGCGCCAGCTGGGTGGCCGCCACCGCATCGGCCAGCCGCCGCGCTTCCTGCGCCACGCTCCGGGTAAAGGCCGCGATGAACACCGTCGCCAGCACCAGCGCAATCCAGATGCCGACGGCGAGCTCGATCGGGAACACCGGCGGCACGCCGTGCCACGGCAACGGCAGATGCCACTCGGTCAGCCCGCTGATCGCGGCAATGGCAAAGATCGACAGGACGACCACAGAGCGGCGCCCCAGGGCCGTGGCGGCGACCGTCACCGGCGCCAGGATCAGTATCGAGAACGGGTTCTGCAGCCCGCCGGTCAGATAGAGCAGGATGGCGAGCTGGAGGATGTCATAGCCGAGATACATCGCGGCGTAGCGCTCGCCGAGCCGGGTCGCGACCCGGCGGGCGAAAATCAGCACGACATTGAGCAGGGCCGAGCCGGCGACGACCGCGAAGGCCGGGAGCAGAGGCAGGTGAAAGCCGAGCCCGTAATGAACGGTCAGGATCGCCAGCGCCTGGCCCGCGATCGCGACCCAGCGGATCGAGACCAAGGTACGCAGGCTGATCCGGCCGAGGCCGGCGGTGGGCCCGCTCGCGGTGGTGGAGGTGGTGCCGGTCACCGATGCTTCTCGTCTCGATCTGGCCTGATTTCAGCCGGATGCAGGCCGATCGGCCTGCGACGTCTCATTAACATGGGCGATGTCCGCGCCGACCGTCAAAATCAAGATGCCGGTCGGGCGCCATCCCGGTGCGGTCGCGGCGGCACCTGGCCGAGGTCCCGGGCAACCTCGAATAAAACCGAACTATCCGGACCCGGGGTGACCGCTGCGGAATGCCGCTGATCGGCCATCTGACGATAGTGACATAACTTTCACATCAATCGTGGTTAATTGACACCCCTACAAAGGTGGACGCAAGCTGATCGGCGGTTGCCGATCGTGACCGGCGCTGGCGTCCACGAACGCGCCGATCGCCGCCGCCGATTTCCTCAAGACGAACCATCGACGAAGGGTTGGGAAACAGCCGACAAAAGTTGGTGAGTGATTGACGGGAGTCATGACCAGGGGAGGTCATGTCAAAAACAAACATCGGAATTTGACTTTCTATGACGTGGCCTGCGGCGGATCTTTGATCGGGTGTTGATGAAACCAGTACTCCCGAAAGAGACAGGCACGTGGCCGAGACGGGTCAACGAACTTTGGGGGAAGCATGTCTAGAACAATTACAGTATCTGATGCGGCGATTCCGACCATCGTCGAAGAATCTCTTGTCGGACACCAGAATGCGGTGATGCCTTTGCAGAAATCCGGTGAGGGAGACGGCGGCACAATCGAGCCTCGTGAATTCATCCTAGGACTTCGTGATCTGACCGGTATCCGGAATTTGAATGCTGCACACATCCCTCATCCACTATGTGGTCGCCAGGACCAGTTCGACATTGCCAGGATCGGGGTGCCGATATCTGAAAATGTCGTATGCGATCCAAAAACATCCGAACATGGATGGATCGAACTGTTCCGCCGTTATTTGGCTGTGGTTCGGGCACATACGGAGGAGGAGCTCGACAGCGTGTTCCGCCTGCGGTTTCAAGTGTATTGTCTGGAACGGGGTTTCGAAGATGCAACCGAATACCCCGACGGCCGCGAACGGGATGGCGATGATGCCCGGTCGCTACATTCGCTGCTGCTCGATCGCGCTACCGGTTCGGCGGTGGGCACCGTACGTCTCATCCTGCCGTATGGCGGCGGCGACCTTCCGGTCTTCAGACTGATCGGGTCGCGCGAGCGGTATAGAGCCGGGTTGCCGCTCGAGACCACGGCCGAAGTCTCCCGGTTTGCCGTGGCCAAGACGTTTCGCAGGCAGATCGAGAACGGCTGGCGCCCGGGACCGGGCAGTGCGGCGGTCGCGGGCTGCGGTCGCGAGCCGGCGTATCAGCTCCTGACCGCCGGACTCATTCGAGCAATCGTGACGATGAGTGCGGTTGGCGGGATCACGCATATCGTCGCGATGATGGAGCCGACTCTGTTGCGGTTGCTCGGGCGGCTGGGCGTCGCGTTTCACCCGCTCGGCGAGCCGGTCGAGCATCACGGGCGGCGTCAGCCCGGCTGGGCAGTCATCACCCACTTGATCGCGAGCATCAAAAACCGTCATCCCGAGCTCGGGGAGATCATCGCCGACATCGGGCGACGGACACTGGAGCAGCCGGCCCTGGTGCAGGCCTGAGCGGCAATGCGTCATCGCAAAGCCCCGGCAACGGCAGGCGAACGCGACGACATCGCCGGCGAGAGACCGCCGCTGCGAACGCCGGGAGCGAATTCATATTCGGGTTCGCGCCCTCGGCGGTCGCCGCAGCCGCGGCAGGATCAGGCGCCGCGTAAACAATCCGACCCCGGACCACATCGTCAGAAACCACAACGGGACGCCGCCATAATGCCGGCCGGGATAATGCCACTGCCCGCTACCCACCCCGACATACTCGATCAGCGTCCCCAGCGCAGCCATGTAGCCGGCATAAGCCAGGTCCATTCGTTCGTGAAACAACACGAGGCAGCCGGCGAGCACGGCTGCCGAAGCCGCCAGCAGCAATGCCGGATCGGCAATCATGGCAAACGGCAGGGCGAAGACCGCGGCCGCGGCCGACGCGACGATCAGATTTCCGCGAGGCTCTTCGCCGTCGATAAAGCGCATCGTGTGGAGCGTGTAAAAGCCCCACATCAGATATTCGTACACCGGCATCCCGAGATAATCGGGATGGTCGAAGCGGAAGACGCCCCGTTTCAACGCCGCCGAATTCATCACGACGAAGAGCAGGTCGACGGCGGCCATCGCCAGCAGTTCGGCCGCCCGGATGCGGCCGAAGCCGAGGCACCAGATGATCAGCATGGTCACCAGCTTTGCCGGATTACCGGGAACCCAGCCCAGTGTCGCGGCGGTCGCCAATAGCTGACAGAGCAGCACGAGGCGCTCCCGGGATAAGCCGGGTGCCGAAACCGGGCCGCCAAAACCCGCCATTCCCTGCTGTCCGAGCCGCTGGCCCGGGCTAGGCGGCGGGCGGTCCGCTCATGGCGCGAACTCGCGAACGGAAATTGCGGCGGCCCTGCCGACACAGAAGCTGCGGCGGGCGGCAACCTGGCGGAACCGCGGAGACGAAGGCGCGTCGGAGAATTTTACAGGTTCGTCGAGGCAGCGCATCGGCCTTCCTGGTGGCTTTGCTGACGGCCATGGTGTTCCCCCGGCCCGCTCTCGCCAAGCCTGGGTCGCCGCGGTGAGGTCGGGCTGCCGATCATGCGGCCTGACCCACCGCGTCTCTGTCGGAAAATTTAACGGCTATTTCGGGCAGCCAGCAGCATGGGTTGCCGCCGCCTTCGCGTTTTCGTGATTTCTAACAAGAGGTTGGGCCCATCGCATCGATCGCGGCGACGATCATAGCACCGCCAGTTCGCTGCGCGCTCGTCGGAAAAATTTACAAGCTCCGAACCAGAGTTCCTCAAGCTATCTGTCAACCATTTGAAATCAGGTGATTCTCGGACAGAAAGCTCGGTTGGCGCGTTTCATGCAGGTATATCTTACGGAAAAATTAATGATATATCAGAGCGAGAAACCTGTTGGAGACATCGATGACGCGTCACGCCTCGCTAACAGCTTCCGCAGCCATCGGCGTCCTGATCACGGGCATCGCCGTCGCGTCGCCGGCGATTGCCGCCCAGATCAATCTGGGCGGTTACGTCGGCCCGGTCGCCATCAAGTTCAACAGCTATGAGTCGTTTATAGATTCGAGCGGCAATCTCACCACGACCTTGGCTGTCGGCGATCAAAACTTTGGTGCTTTCAACATTACCAGTATTACTGCCGAAACGACCGGTAAAACGATCTGGACGGCAAGTCCAAGCAACGGTTTTCTTGTCGGCCTGTTCAACGATATCACGGTTTCAAGGATTACTCCGCTAGGTCCAGCCTTTGTGACTGGAAACACAGGCGGACAATTCGCGATTTATAATCTGCCGTACTCCAGCTTTCCGACACTCACCCAGGGTACGAACGGCTATCTGGCCGGAGGGTGCACACACTTCAACACGCTCTGCTACAATACGCTGACGAACGTGGCCGGGCATACCGCGCCGGTCCTGACCATGGATCTGGTCCCCGGCGCCGATACGACGAACCCCGCGGAGACGCTGGCGGCACTGGCGAGCACCACGACGATCCCGACCAGCGGCGCGGCGCTGGGCTGGATGGATATCACCGGCGGAAGTGACGCGTCCCAGTTCGGGAAAGGCGGTTTCACGACGGCGATCGGCACGGCTGCGGATATGAGCCTGTTCGACGATTTTTGTCCGAATCCTATCGGGAAAGGTGCCCCGGCATGCGGCGGCACGACGATCCCGATCGGCAACTGGCAGCAGCTCAATTTCGATCCGGTCGGCGCCGAGGCGATCCCGGAACCGGTTTCTCTCGGTCTGCTCGGAACAGCGCTGATGGGAATGGGTGTCGCAGGCTGGCGTCGCCGCCGCCGCGGAGAACGGTAAATCGCCGTATGAGCCTTGCGGGATCCGGCAGGCTCCGGGAAGGCTGATAAACCGGGGATCGCGAGCGGTACAGGGCGCATCCGAAGCCGATCGATGCGGGCGCGCCCCCGCCGCTGGGTCGGCGGCATTTTGCAGGTATGCGCGCCGGCGCCATGATTTTTGTGCTCGGCCGGCTGGCGCCCCGGTGATTTACAAAAATCGCGGCTGCCCGCCGGAGCGAGCGTTGCGAGGATTGCGGCCAGGCTGATCCGACGCCGAATGGATTCTGAAAAACTGCAGTTGGCGATGCGGGAGTGGCGTGCCCGCATCGGGCGATCGGCTGTGCTCGAAGCAGCGTCGGCGCAGCAGCGCTACGGCGTCTGCACGACCGGCGTCGAGCGCGCGATCCCGGCAGCTCTGCTTCCGAGCCGCGTCGGCGATGTTGTCGCCATCGTCGATATCGCCCGGCGCCACGGCATGGCGCTTTACCCGATCAGCACCGGTCACAACTGGGGATACGGCAGCGCCGTTCCGGCGACCGATGGCTGCGTCGTTCTCGACCTGTCCGGGCTCGACCGGATCATCGACATGGATGCCGAACTGGGCCTCGTCACCGTCGAGCCTGGGGTTACCCAGCAAGGTCTCCGCGATTATCTCGGTCGCAACGGGCTTCCTTTCCTGGTTCCGGTGACCGGAGCCGGGCCCGATTGCAGCCTGCTGGGCAATGCCCTCGAGCGTGGCTACGGCATTACCCCCCACGCCGATCATTTCGCCGCCGTCACCGCGCTGGAGGCGGTTTTGCCGGATGGCCGCACCTACCGCTCGGCGTTGAGCGAGCTGGGCGGCGATTTGGTCGACCGGGCCTTCAAATGGGGGATCGGGCCCTATCTCGACGGTCTGTTCGCCCAAGGCAATTTCGCCATCGTCACGCAGATGACGATCGCGCTGGCTCCGCGTCCCGAGCGGATCGAGGGTTTCTTTTTCGGCATCGAGCAGGATGCCGGTCTCGAAGCCGCGGTGCTGGGCGTCCGACAGGTTCTGCGGAGCCTGGGAGGGGTGACCGGCTCGATCAACCTGATGAATTCCCGGCGCATGCTCGCGATGACCGTGCCCTACCCGAGCGATCGGGTCGGCGATGGCGAAATTCTGCCGTCCGCCGTCGTCGCCGCGCTCGCCGGCAGGCACCGGGTAATGGCGTGGACCGGGTTGGGCGCGCTGTACGGCAAGACGGAGGTCGTCGAGGCGGCGCACCGGGCCATCCGCGCAATACTGAAGCCGGCGGTAAGCAGGATTGCTTTTTACACCCCGCGCTTCAGCTCGGCTCTCAACCGCCTGCTGAGCCGCGTTCCCCATTTCAGCCATGGCCGCATGGCCAACCGGGCGCGCACGCTCGACGCGGCAATGCAACTGATCGCCGGCAAGCCCAGCCAGGTCGCCCTGCCGCTCGCTTACTGGCGATCTGCGACACCGCCCCATCCGAGTGGTGCATTGGATCCCGCCCGGGATGGCTGCGGCCTGATCTGGTATTCGCCCCTCGTTCCGATGAAATCCGACAGCGTCAGGCGCTATGTCGAGATGATCCACGATGTCTGCCCGCGCCACGGGATCGAGCCGCTGATCACGCTGACCAGCCTGTCCGACCGGTGCTTCGACAGCTCGGTTCCACTGCTTTTCGATCGGCGCGATGCCAACCAGACGGCGCGCGCCCGATCGTGCTATCGCGCTTTGTTCGAGGCGGGCCGGCGCGAAGGGCTTCTGCCATATCGCGTGGGCATCCAGGCGATGGATTGGATAACCCGCTCGGACGCGCCTTATTGGGACCTGGTCGCCGCGATAAAATCCGCTATCGACCCCGGCGGTCTCGTCGCTCCCGGACGATACGGGCGCTGACTCGAAGCCGGGCCGTGCGCAGTCTTCGACGCCGCGGATCCGATTTCCCCCGCTTCAACCCGACCGATCTGAAGTATTGCTTCTTACGACATCTCATCCTGCCAAGTCCGGAGTGCAGATAAGGCCGCTTGCGGTCGTCATTGCTAGTGAATTCTTCATTCGTTCCGCCGAAGCTCGTTGCCGGGGGCTACCGTTCGATGTCGGGCGCACGAGCATGACGGTTGTGGATATGGCGGATTTCATCGGTTCCTATGATCGGTATTTTGCCGTGATACGCGCCAACTCCGCAGAATTGCTCGATCACGCCTATCGGGTTCGTTACCAGGTGTATTGTGTCGAGAATCAATTTGAAGATCCCGGGCAACACGCCGACGGACGAGAGACCGACGGCGACGACGACCGGTCCGTGCACGTCCTTCTGGTGCATCGCCACAATGGGGAGGCAGCAGGGACTGCCCGGGTCATCCTGCCGGTGCCTGCCGATATGCGCAGGCCGTTGCCGGTGCAAAGGTTGCTGAATTCGACGGATCGCCATCTGTTCCAGCGGTTGCCGCTGCATCGGACGGCCGAGATCTCCCGCTTTGCCGTGTCGAAGCAATTTCGCCGGCGGCGCGGTGAGGCGCTCTATCCCGATGCGGGATTTCCACTCGGCTCCGGCCGTTCGGTCGCGAGCGAACGGCGGCTGATGCCTTACATCACCTTTGGGCTGCTGCGCGGCGTGCTCGATATTTGCCTGGAGTACGGGATCACCCACCTGACTGCCCTGATGGACCCTTCCCTTATTCGCATTCTGGTGCGGCTCGGGCTCGATTTCGAGCCGCTCGGCAGGCTCGTCGCGCACCACGGCATGCGCCAGCCTTGCATGGCCGACCTCGGCGACCTGATCCATCGATCACATGACAGCCGCAGTCTGTTGTGGAGCTACGTGGGCCAAGAATCCGTGGGGAGAAGACTGGCGCCAACGCTCCCGGCAATCGATCCCCGGCGGGAGGCGCCGCTGCCGATATCCGGCCCTTCGACTTGAAGGGCAGGCTCGAGCGTGCGCATTTCTGCTAAGTCGATCGCCGGCTGTGCGCACCCGGCCTCTTTCCGGAGCCCCCAGGCATGTCCGATACGAAACGGCGCATCATTGTCGGCATCAGCGGTGCTACCGGCATCGTCTATGGCGCCCGTGCGCTCGAAATCCTGCGCTCGCTCGGGATCGAAACCCATCTCGTCATCTCCAGATCCGGCGAATTGTCGCGCGCCTATGAAAGCGCTCTGAGCCGGAAGGACCTGGAGGGGCTGGCCGATGTGGTCCACCCGATCAACGATGTCGGCGCCCCGATCTCGTCGGGATCGTTCGCAACCATGGGGATGCTGATCGCGCCGTGCTCGGTGCGCAGCCTGGCGGAGATCGCCAGCGGCGTCACCTCCTCGCTGCTGACGCGCGCCGCCGACGTGGTTCTGAAGGAGCGCCGCCGGCTGGTCCTGATGGTCCGCGAGGCGCCGCTCAACCTCATTCACATCCGCAACATGGCGACGGTGACGGAAGCCGGCGGGGTGATCTTCCCGCCGGTCCCGGCCTTCTATTTCCGCCCGACAACGATCGAGGAGCTGGTGGACCACTCGGTCGGGCGCGCCCTCGACCTGTTCGGCTTCAAGGTCGAGACGTTCCCGCGCTGGAACGAAGAATTGCGGCGGAAGCAGCTGCAGGCCGCGCCGCCGGAAGCCTGATCGCGGTTCGGCACCACCGCGCCGAGACGCCGGTCCCGGCAAGTCGGCAGCCGTCCCGCGAAAGGCTTCAGATCACTCCGCCGGCTTTCAGCTCGGCGATGTCGCCGGCCGAGAGGCCGAGCCAGCCGCCGTAGATCTCGGCATTGTGCTGGCCGATGGTGGGGCTTGGGCGGGTTTCGACCTTGTCGGTGCCGTGCAGGCGCAGCGGCGTCGTCGGCACGACGATCTCGCCCAGCTCGGGGTGATCGATGCGCTCCAGCATGCCGCGCTCGTGCATATGCGGGTCATTCATGACCTCGGGGGCATTGCGCACCGGCGCGCACGGGATGCGGTATTCCTTGGTGCGCGCGAACACCTCCATCTTGCCGAGGGTTCGCGTCCATTCGGCGACCAGCGCGTCGGTCTCCTCCATATGGGCGACGCGGCCGGCATTGGTCGCAAAGCGCGGGTCGTCGGCGAGATCCTCGCGGCCCATCGCCTTCAGCAAATTCTGGAAATGCGCCTCGGTGACGATGTGGATCGCAACATGTCCGTCTCTGGTCGGGAACACGTTGTAGGGCGCGCTGTTGAGCCCTGATTGGCGGTTGCCGGTGCGCGGCGGGATTTTTCCCGTCCGATGATAATATTCGAAGCTGCTGGCCAGGGTCGGATAGACCGTCTCCTGCATCGACACCTCGACGAGCCGGCCGACACCGCTGCGGTCGCGGTCGTAGAGCGCGGTCACGACGCCGGCGTAGAGGTGGATGCCGCCCATGAAATCAACGAGGGTCGGGCCGGCCTTGACCGGCGGGCCGTCGGGGAAGCCGGTGACGCTCATGATCCCCGAGGCCGCCTGGATCGTCATGTCCATCGCCAGGTTGTCGCGGTCGGGGCCGCTGAGCCCGAAGCCGGTGCCCGAGGCGTAGATCAGCCGCGGGTTGATCTCGTGCAATCGGCTCCAGCCGACGCCGAGGCCGTCCATCGTGCCGGGAGAAAAATTTTCGAGCAATACGTCGGCGCGTTCGACCATGCGGAACAGCAATTCGCGGCCGCGCGGCTCCTTCAGGTTGAGCGTCACCGCATGCTTGTTCTGGTTCAGCATGGCGAAGGGCAGGGTGGCGCTCTTGCCGGGATCGGCGCGGCGGCGGCCGGGCTCGCCGCGCGGCGGCTCGATCTTGATCACGAAGGCGCCGGCCTTGGCCATCAGCAGGGTCGCATAAGGCCCCTGGAAGATCTGGCCGAAATCGATCACGGTCACGTCGGAAAGGGGGCTGTTCGCCCGCGCTTGATCCATCGGCTTTTCCGCCCTCGCCGCGCTGGAGATTTCAGTCGCACATGTTCTCCACCCAAGGCATGCTAACTTCGGGTTCGCGTGGAGGATATGCCAATGAAATACGATGTGATCTCGGCCGATTGCCATGTCGATCTGATCTGGCTGCCGCCCGATCTGTTCACCGGGAATGCGCCCTCGGCGATGCGGGACCGCATGCCCTATGTGACCGACGGGGCGCGCGGCAAGGAATGGGTGACCAAAAACGGGGCCTCGTTCGGGCTGATGAACGGCATGGGCTCGGCCGGCCGCCTGTACGAACCGGGCAAGATCCATCGCTCGGACCGGATGGCCGCGCAGGGGCTCTATGACGACGGCAAGAAAGGCATCCGCCGGCTGACCGACCCCGATCTGCGGCTCAAGGACCAGGATCGCGACGGCATCCAGGCCGAGGTATTGTACGGCATCCTCGGCGCGACCAGCCGGATCAACGACGACGAAGCCGCCGGCGAGATGCTGCGCATCTACAACGAATGGCTCGCCCAATTCTGCAACAGCCACCCCGAGCGCTTTGCCGGGCTCGCCTGCATCCCGAACCACGACATCGACGCCGCGGTCGGCGAGATCGAGCGGGTGGCTCGGCGCGGCGGCGTGCGCGGTCTCGAAATCTCGCGCCGCGGCGACATGACGCCATTGTGGGACCCATGGTGGAACCCGATGTGGGACGCGGTCGCGGCGAGCGGCCTGCCGGTGCATTTCCATACGATCGGCAGCGGGGTGCGGCGCGATTTCACCAAGCTGCCGGCAAAGGTGGCGCTCGCCGCCCGGGCCTCGGGCATCACCAGCTTCCAGATGTACATGTCGGATGTGCTGATGTCGGTGATCTTCGCCGGCGTGCTCGAACACCATCCCGGCATCAGGCTCGTCATCGGCGAGGCCGGCACCGGCTGGATCCCCTACATCCTGCAGCGCATGGACGCCGAGTGGGAGGACCAGTTCAAGGAGCTCGACCTCAAGATGCCGCCGAGCGAATACTGGCGGCGCCAGTGCTACGCCACCTATCAGAGCGATCCGGTCGGGGTGAAGCTGCTCGAGGAGCTCGGCGAAGACAACATCATGTGGGGCTCGGACTTCCCACACCCCGACGGCATCTGGCCCGATTCGCAGGAATACATCCAGCGCGAGCTCGGCCACCTGCCCGCGGCGACGCAACGCAAGATCGTGTGCGACAACGCCGCGAAGCTCTACCGCTTCGTAAATTAGGGATCGGCAACAACCCGCCGGGCGCCCGGCTTCTGCTGCCCCGTCGCCCGGCGAAAACAGGCGCTAGGGGTGGGCTAGGGGCCGGTGCATCGGGTTCTCCGCCTGAATAAACCCGCCCGACGCCGGCCGGCCCGCTCGATCAGGCGGCGACACCCCAGGCGATGGCGTTGCGCAGCAGCGTCGTGAATGCGTCGGTTTCCCACGCGCCGCGAAAGGTGGGCGGCGTCGCGTCCGCGGGGTCGGCAGGCCGCGCTGCGCGGATCGCGGGGTTGTGGCAATGGCCGAGCGCGACGTAGGTCACGCCGCCGTTGCCGACCTCGCGGCTATAGCCGAGCACGCGAGTCCTGCCGTCGGGTTGCAGCGAGGTGTCCGAGGCGTAGAGGGTCCCGATCGCGGGCGACACGGCGCTCGGGCCGTAATCCGCGGTCAGCAGGATCCGGGTCGAGGCCGGATCCTGCAGCTCGATAAAGTAGGGCTCGTCCTCGACCTCGAAAGCCGTGCCGAGCCCCTGCGTGAGAGGGGAATCGGCGGCACGCACCTCGACGCGAATCCTGCAGATCGCGGGATGGGTCAAGAAGCGGCTCCCGAGCAGGGCGTGGTGCTCGGTCTTGACGGTGCGGCGCTGGCGCACGCCCGCCACCCGCTCGGCGCGGCCGCCGCTGGTCCCATGCAAGCCCAGCCAGTGGCCGCCCGCCTCCAGCCAGCTCTGGAGGGCGCGGCATTGCGCGGCGTCGGGGTAGGGGCCGGCTACATAGGTGATCAACAGCCGGCTGACGGGCAGCCATTTCTCGATCTCCGAGAAGTCATTGGCAACCGACGCCGGGACATCTCGTTCGGCCAGCAGCCCGAGCAGCCGCAGGCGCGCATAGTCGTGGTCGTGCCCGGCCATCGCACCGGGCGGAAAACCGCCGGCAATCAGATGCGCGCGGCCGGATTTCGTCTCTGTCATCGCATCACCTCGCTCGCGGTTCGTCGGCTGTAACAGCGCTATGCCCAGTCTCTCACCTCTCCCCGGTTTTCGCCTACCTCGAATCGCCGCTTTGTCATCGCCAGTTGATGGGCCGGATGGTGAGCCGGATTGCGGCAGCGCCCATGCGGCGCTTGTAAAGCAGGGACGGATGCCCACATGACCAGCGTCGGCTTCTTCATCGTTCGGCCTGCTCTCCAAGCGCAATCGAGCGCCGGACCTGCTCCCCGTTCAGTGTCGTCGTTTGACCCCGCCGCTCGCTGCGAGCGGCGGCGACCTCTTGTTTATGTGAAGGACGACAATGACGATCGGAACCGTGAAGTGGTTCAACTCCCAAAAGGGCTACGGCTTTATCCAGCCGGAGGACGGCTCGAAAGACGTGTTTGTACACATCTCGGCGGTCGAGCGCGCCGGCATTGGTAATCTGCAGGAAGGCCAGCGGCTGAGTTTCGAGCTGGAACGCGGCAGCCAGGGCAAGACCTCCGCGGTCGATCTGCGGGAGGTCTAGCTTCCAAGGGGGGAGCCCGCTTGGCGTGGCTCCCCTGCTTGGCCAGGCGAGCACGAACAATACGCGCAGGCGGCCGGGCGATGCAGGTCTTCGTGCGCGACAACGACACCGGTGATTCCGGCTGATTACTATCGGCGGTTCGCGGCTCGGGGTCGGCGCCTGGCGGACGAGGCTGCGGCGCCTGCGAACAAGGGGAATTTGCACGACGTCGCCCGCTGATACGAGCGCCCGGCGGCGCGCGTGGATAAGGAGGATACCCTCGATGGAGCCCTCAGGGCCGCTCGAACGCGCCGGCCGGCTCGCAAATGGTGGTGGTGTCCCTGGAGAATTTTGATTTGCCAGGCACCCCCTGCGCCGTGGCGCAGGCATCGGTTGGAAAGGGCGGTAGATGGGAGCACACAAATTCGCGGTCGGACAAACGGTCCGCTTCTCGCCCGATCGGCTGCAACTCCGTTCGGGCCACGGCTGGTTCAAGGTCGTTCGCCTGATGCCCGAAGCGGCCAGCATGCTGCAATATCGGGTGAAGAGTCGAGCTTGACGGTCACGAGCGTGTCGTACGGGAAGACCAGCTAGCCCGATCGTGAAAGGAGCCCGGCGCGATGCCGATTGTTTCCCTGAAGGTTACGCGTCCGCCACCCGTCGCCGGGGAACACCGTCCGCCGGAAGTCATCAAACCGCTATTTCGCGGCAGCGGTGGTGCGGACTACCTGTGCGGCAATTGCGGGGCCGTGATTGCTTCGGGCATGGGGCCGACGCAGCGCGTCAACGTCGATGTCGCTACATGCTCCGTATGTGGCGCGGAAAACGAGTTTCCGCTCAACCTGCGGGGATAGCTTTCGGCAAAGGACCGGGTGTGCGCCGGGTCGCAATAGCAGCGAGTGCATAGGGACGATGCTGAAGACGCACCCGCATGCCGCAGCGACGTATCGCGTGATCCCGTTTGAAGACGGCTCGTTCGGCGTCGAGGTCAACATCCCCGACAGCCATCCAACGATCGTCAGCAGCTTTCCCACCGAAATCGATGCCGAGGCGTGGATCGTCGAGCATCAGCGCCGGGTGCAGCTGCAAACGCAGTCGGACGGCTGGTTTCGCACTTCAGGCCGACGCCGCAGGTAAGTTATTCGGGATGCGCCGGTCAGCCGGCGCGCAGGGTGGCGACGAAATCGCGGAGGCCGGTCTGGCGAGGGCGGCGCAGGCGTTCGGCGGTGACGATGGCACGCGCCTTGGCCACGCTGTCCGCGACCGTGTCGTTGACGATCACGTAATCGTACTCGGCCCAATGGCTGATTTCCTCGGCCGATTTGGCCATCCTGCCGGCGACGACGGGGTCGGCATCCTGGGCGCGGGCGTGCAACCGCTGTTCGAGCACGGCGAGGCTCGGCGGCAGGACGAAGACCGCGACCAGATCCTCCCGCACCTTGGCGGCGAGCTGCTGGGTTCCCTGCCAGTCGAGATCGCCGACGACGTCGCGTCCGGCGGCGAGCGCCGCGTCGATCGGCCGGCGCGGCGTGCCGTAGCAATTGCCGAACACGACCGCATGCTCCAGCAATTCGCCCCGCGCCGCCATCTCGTCGAAGCGGGCCTGGTCGATGAACCGGTAATCGCGGCCGTCGATTTCGCCCGGCCGCGGCGGCCGCGTCGTCACCGACACCGAGAGGTCGAGGCCGGGTTCCGTTTCCACGAGGCGGCGCGCGATCGTCGTCTTGCCCGCCCCGGAGGGCGAGGAGAAAACCAGCAGCAATCCGCGCCGCGGGATCGTCGACTCATTCGACGTTCTGCACCTGCTCGCGGAACTGCTCGACCGCAGCCTTGAGCGCGAGCCCGATGCGGGTCAATTCGATATCGGCCGATTTCGAGCACACGGTGTTGGCTTCGCGGTTCAGTTCCTGGCACAGGAAATCGAGGCGGCGGCCGACCGCCTCGCCCTCGCCCAGGAGATCGCCGGCCTGCTCGAGATGGGCGCGCAGCCTTTCGATCTCCTCGCGGATATCGGCGCGCGCCGCGAGCAGGGCGACTTCCTGGGCGACCCGCTCTTCCGCCATTGCCGGAACGAGATCGGCGAGGTTCGACAGCATCGTGCGCAGCCGCTCGCGGATCGCGGCAGGCTGCGCCGCCGCGCATCCCGCCGCCGCTGCGACGAGCCCCGCCATCTCTTCGAGCTGGCTGCGCAATATTGCGGCGAGGCGCGCGCCCTCCTGCGCCCGGGTGGCGGCCAATCCATCGAGCACGGTTGCCCAGCTGGCGAGGATTGCTCCCCGGCGTTCCTCGATCACCGCGTCGGGCTCGTCCTCGACCATTTCGACGACGCCGCGCAGCGCCAGCAAGCCGTCGAGGCGGGGTGGTGCTGCTTCGACCTCGCCCGCGAGCTCGTTCATCAGCGCGACGAACTGCGCCAATGTCTCGCGATTGACCCGCACCGCCGCCGCGACGGTACGCGTGACGGCCAGGCTGGCGGAGAAACTGCCGCGGCGGAAGCGCTGCCCGAGCCCGGCGCGAAGCTCGGGCTCCAGCGCATCCAAGCCGGGGGCGAGGCGCAGCCGCAGGTCGAGCGACCGGCCGTTGACGCTCTTCGCCTCCCATACCCAGGCGATACCGGGCGCTTCGCCCTGCGCCCGGGCAAACCCCGTCATGCTTGCCACCGGCACGGCCGCCGCACTCCCGTCTGTCAGGGAGCCCTTATAGCGGCCGTCGAGTGCGACAACAACGGCGCGAGCGAGGCCTATCGGGCAGGGCGGCCCTCGTGTCCGTTCCGCACCAGCGGGAGGGGGGCCGGGTCGTCCAATTCGGCCGGCCCGCCGCGGCGATATTCGGCGACGTTGCGGTTGTGCTCGGCGAGGGTCTTGGCGAAGACGTGCCCGCCGGACCCGTCGGCGACGAAATAAAGATCGTCGCTGAGCGCCGGCCGGGCTGCGGCACGCAGCGCCGCCGTCCCCGGATTGTCGATCGGGCCGGGCGGCAGACCTTTGGCGAGATAGGTGTTGTAGGGCGAGGCGACCGTGAGATCCGCGCGCGTCAGCGGCCGATCGAGCTTCTTGGCGCCGCCGTCGCTCAAAACGTAGATCACGGTCGGGTCCGATTGCAGGCGCATGCCGAGCCGCAGCCGATTGATGAAGACCGCGGCGATGCGGGCGCGTTCGCCGGCGCGCGCGGCTTCGCTCTCGACCAGCGAGGCGAGGATCAGGATCTGCTCCGGGCTGGCGAGCGGCAGATCCGGCCGGCGCTCGGCCCAGGCCTCGGCCAGCGCCCGTGCCATCGCCCGCCGCATGCGGTCGAGCATGTCCGTGCGCTTCTCGCCATAGCTGTAAATATAGGTTTCCGGCATCAGCGCACCTTCGGCGGGCGGGCGGCCGGGATCGCCGTCGAGCGCCGGCGCAGTCCGCACCAATGCCGTGATTTCGGCGCTGGTCAGCCCTTCGGGGATCGTCAGCCGGTGCCTGACCGTCTTGCCGCCGGCGAGGATGTCGATTGCCCCGACGGGGCTCACTCCGGCTGGAAACTCGTATTCGCCCGCCAGCAGCGTGTGGCCGCGGCCCGAGAGAGTCGCCCCGATCTCAAAGGACAGGCGGTGCCGAATGACGCCGTCCGCCGCCAGCAGCGCCGCGATGCCGGCAAGGCCGGTGCGCGGCGGGATCACCAGAGCGCGCGGCTGCGCCAGCGGGCCTGGCCCGGTTGCATCGCGGTAGAGCCCGTAGCCGATCCCGCCAACCGCCGTGAGGAACAACGAGACGGCAAGCAATGCCCACGCGAATAGACGAAGAAAACCCCGCATGACAGATGGTTTCGACCGGCCGGGACGGTCGCCCTTGCTTAGGGTGGGCCGGTGAAGACGAGGGAAGCGTTGGTGCCGCCAAAGCCGAAGGAATTGGACAACACGTAGCTCACCTTGCGTTCCTTCGCCCGCTTCGGCACCAGATCGATGTCGCAGGAGGGCGATGGGTTATCGAGGTTCAAGGTGGGCGGCACCACCCCGTCGCGGATGGCGAGGATCGAAAAAATCGCCTCGACGCTACCCGCGGCGCCGAGCAGATGCCCGATCGCCGATTTCGTCGACGACATCGACAGCCGATAGGCATGCTCGCCGAACAGCCGCTTGACCGCGCCGAGCTCGACCTCGTCGCCGAGCGGGGTCGAGGTGCCGTGGGCATTGATGTAATCGATCTTTTCCGGCGCGATGCCGGCCCGCTTCAAGGCGTTGCGCATCGAGCGGAAGGCGCCGTTGCCGTTCTCCGCGGGGGCGGTCAGATGAAAGGCATCGCCGGACATCCCGTAGCCGATGACCTCGGCATAGATCTTGGCGCCGCGCTTCTTGGCGTGCTCGTATTCCTCGAGCACAAGGATGCCAGCGCCCTCGCCCATGACGAAACCGTCGCGCTCCTGGTCCCACGGGCGCGAGGCCCGCGGCGGATCGTCGTTGAACCCGGTCGATAATGCGCGCGCCGCGGCAAAGCCGGCGACGCCCAATCGGCAGATCGCCGCCTCGGTGCCGCCGCACACCATCACATCGGCATCGTCGAGCATGATCAGCCGCGTTGCGTCGCCGATCGCATGGGCGCCGCTCGAGCACGCGGTCACCACCGCATGATTCGGGCCGGTGAAGCCATAGCGAATCGAGACATGGCCCGAAGCCAGGTTGATCAAATTGGCGGGGATGAAAAACGGCGTCAGCCGGCGCGGGCCGCGCTCGTGCAGGGTCAGCGCCCCTTCGTTGATGCCGGAAAGACCGCCGATCCCGGAGCCGATCATCACGCCGGTGCGCTCGCGCTCCTCTTCGCTTTCGGGCGTCCAGCCCGCATCTTCGACCGCCTGGGCGGCGGCGGCCAGGGCGTAGACGATGAAGCCATCCATCTTGCGCTGGTCCTTGGGCGGCACCCAATCGTCGGCATTGAACAGCCCCGACGCGGTGTCGCCGCGCGGCACCTGCGCGGCGATCCTGGCCGGCAGATCCGATACCTCGAAGGATTGGATTGCGCGGATTCCCGACGCGCCCGCAAGCAGGCTGCTCCAGTTCCGCTCGATGCCGATGCCGAGGGGCGTCACCAGCCCCACGCCGGTCACGACGACGCGTCGCATGCTATCCTCGCCGGTTGACGGACACGCGAAGCGTCGGGGTCAAGCGACCCGGACCAACGGGCTGGTTGAGAAATCCGAGAGAAGGCAATGCCGGAAGGGCGGCGAGGCGAAACACTCAACTATGCGATTCGATGAAGCTGACGGCATCCTT
Organism: uncultured Alphaproteobacteria bacterium; assembly: GCA_963814865.1. Taxonomy (GTDB): domain Bacteria; phylum Pseudomonadota; class Alphaproteobacteria; order ATCC43930; family CGMCC-115725; genus AP-15. The sequence continues at coordinate 123,872 of CAWFEN010000016.1, forward strand.
GACCGTCACGATCTTCTCGGCCGCATCGTCCGGGATCTCGCACCCGAATTCCTCCTCGAAGGCCATGACGAGTTCGACCGTATCGAGACTGTCGGCGCCCAGATCGTCGATAAAGCTGGCGTTTTCGGTCACCTTCAATTCGTCGACGCCCAGATGTTCGACGACGATCTTTTTGACCCGCTCGGCGACGTCACTCATCCGATCTTCCCCTCAGTGGCTTCGTTGAAAATCGTGTCGGCACAGGGTTTCCGGGCGCCACTCGGCGTCATGGTGTCGCCATCGGGAACCACGGTCAAGGCGCGGGCCAGATAACATGGTTTCCCCGCCGGTGCCAATTCGGCTGAGCGTGCCGCCAGCTGCGGCAGCCCTATATCATGGCCATGCCGCCGTTGACGTGCAAGGTTTGACCGGTCACGTAGGCGGCCTCGGCGCTCGCCAGATAGATGATCGCGGCGGCGACGTCCGCGGCGGCGCCGAACCGGCCGGCGGGAATCGCCGCGGCGAGCCGGGCGCGCTGTTCCTGCGTCAGCCGGTCGGTCATCGCCGTCACGATCAATCCCGGCGCCACGCAGTTCACGGTGATGCCGCGGCCGGCGACCTCGGCCGCGATCGATTTCGACATGCCGATCATGGCCGCCTTCGCCGCCGCGTAATTCGCCTGCCCCGCATTGCCGGTGAGAGCCACGACCGAGGTCACCCCGATCACCCGGCCATGATGCCGCCGCACCATCCCCCGCAACGCCGCGCGGATCAGCCGGAAGGCGGCCGTCAGATCGACCTCGATGACCGCCTGCCAATCCTCGTCCTTCATCCGGAGCGCCAGCGCGTCGCGGGTCACGCCCGCATTGTTGACGAGAATATCGATCCGCCCGATCGCCGCCTCGGCCGCCCCGACCAGGCGATCGGCGGCTGCCGGGTCGGCGAGGTCGGCCACCCCGACATGAGCGCGCTCGCCGAGTTCGCCGGCGAGCGCGTGCAGTGCGCCTGCCCGCGTCCCGGCGAGCATCACGATGGCGCCCTGGGCGTGGAGCGCCCGCGCGATCGCCCCGCCGATCCCGCCCGAGGCCCCGGTCACCAGCGCCGCCTGCCCCGAAAGATCGAACATCGCCGGTCCTCGCGGGCGCCTCAGAGATCATTCAGAAGCGCTTCGACCTCGGCCGGCATGCCGACCGAGCGCGCCCCGAGATCCGGGGCGATCCGCTTGACGAGGCCGGTGAGCACGCGGCCCGCTCCGATCTCCACGATTTCCTCGACTTCGGCGTTCTTCAGAAACAGCACGCTTTCGCGCCATCGCACCATCGCCGTCACCTGCTCGACCAGCAGGCGCTTGATCTCGGCCGGGTCGCGGACCGCGATCGCCGATACGTTGGCGACGAGCGGCACCAGCGGCGACCGCAGTTCGGCTCGCTCGAGTGCCGCCGCCATCACCGTGGCGGCCGGCGCCATCAGCTGAGAATGAAAGGGCGCGCTGACCGGCAGGACGATGGACCGTCGCGCCCCGCGCCGGCGGGCGATCGCGATGGCCCGCTCGACCGCGTCGTGATGTCCGCTGACGACGACTTGGCCCGGGGCATTGTCGTTCGCCACCGCACAGACCTCGCGGGTGTGCGCCGCGCCCGCCGCCGCCGCTTCGGCGGCAACCACCCGCGCCGTCTCGACGTCGAGACCGAGCAATGCCGCCATCGCCCCCTTGCCAAGCGGCACGGCCTCCTGCATCGCCTGCCCGCGCAGCTTCAGAAGCCGGGCGGCATCGCCGACCGCGAGCGCGCCCGCCGCCGCCAGCGCCGAATATTCTCCGAGCGAATGCCCCGCCACATAGGCGACGTCGCCGGCGAGGGCGAGGCCGCCCTCCGCTTCGAGGATCCGGAGCACCGCCAGGCTCGCCGCCATCAGCGCCGGCTGGGCGTTTTCGGTCAGGGTGAGATCGTTCTCCGGCCCTTCGAACATCAGGCGAGACAGGTGCTGCGAGAGCGCTTCGTCTACTTCGTCGAAGAGGCGCCGCGCCGCCGGGAACGCATCGGCCAGACCGCGCCCCATGCCGACCGCCTGCGAGCCCTGGCCCGGAAAGACGAATGCGCGTTTCATCCCGAACGCGTCCCCCATCCCCACCCTGCCGGTCCCACCGCCGGCCGGTTCCGGCGTTCATAGCCGGGCCGCCGGTTGAGTCAAGGCCGCCGCTACGGCGGCAGGATCTTGCGCCGCGCGCCTGCCTCTGTATAGTGCGCCGGTACCCTTGCCGGTGCCGCCGGCTCGGCCCGATCCGTGCGCACGCGCCGCGGGCCTTCACCATCCACGAGGGACACGTAACGGCATGCCTTTTTATGAGAATGTGTTCATCGCGCGTCAGGATATTTCCGGCGCACAGGTCGATACCCTGACGGACGGCTTTGCCCAGCTGATCGCCGACAATGGCGGCGAGGTAAAAAAGCGCGAATATTGGGGTCTGCGCAACCTCGCTTACCGGATGAAAAAGAACCGCAAGGGGCATTACGTGCTGCTCAATCTCGCGGCACCGCCGGCTGCAATCGCCGAATTCGAGCGGACGATGCGGATCAACGAGGACGTGCTGCGCTATCTGACGATCCGCGTCGACGCGCTCGACGAGGGGCCATCGGCGATCATGCAGAGCCGCGGCAGCCGCGACGACCGCCCGCGGCGCGGCGAGCGGGAGCGCTTCGGCGAGACGCGCGAGGGCGCGGCCGAGCGCCCGGTGCCCGAACGTGCCGTGCCCGAACGTGCCGTGCCCGAACGCGCCGTGCCCGAACGCGCCGCTCCGGAAGCGGTGGAGGCGTAAATGGAAAGCCAATCGGGCGGCGGATCGGGGCGCGGGGCGGCGACTCGCCGTCCGTTCTTCCGGCGGCGGAAATCATGCCCGTTCTCGGGGCCGAACGCACCCAAGATCGACTACAAGGACGTCAAGCTCCTGCAGCGCTTTGTGTCGGAGCGTGGCAAGATCGTGCCGAGCCGCATCACTGCCGTTTCGACCAAAAGGCAGCGCGAGCTCGCTCAGGCGATCAAGCGGGCGCGGTTCCTCGGTCTGCTGCCGTACATGGTCAAATAGCCGGGCAGGGCGCAGAGCTTCACTTGGCAGGTGCATGAGGGAACCATGATCCATCATCTTTCCATCGCCGCGCGCGATCCGAAGCACGTCGCCGGGGTTCTTGCCGAGCTCATGGGCGGCAAAGCGGTGCCGTTCCCGCCCAATCCCGGCAGCTTCTTCGCGCTCCAGCTCGACGAGCACGGCTCCGGCGTCGAGGTCTACCCGGCAGGGACCGAATTGCAGCCAGGCGGCGGCGCCGGCGCCGGCTTTGCCAAACGTCCGGAGGCACGCGGCTACGGCCCGACGCATTTCGCGCTCAGCGTCGCCACCGAAGCCGATAAGGTCGAGGCGATCGCGGGGCGCGAGGGCTGGCAATGCTTCCGCTGCAACCGCGGGCCGTTCCATGTGATCGAGGTTTGGCTCGAAAACGAATTGATGGTCGAAATCCTGCCGCCCGAATTCGCTGCCGAATACCTCGCCTTCACCAACCCCGCCAAGGTCGCAACCGCAATGGCGGCGGCGCCGACGTCGGCATCGCGGCAACGCCCGGCGTAGGTCCCCGCTGCCGATCGGCCCTCGAAAGAAGAGCGGCCTCAATAGGTCTCGCGCGGCAGGTTGAGGTGCGGGAAGGCGCTGTGGACGTGCGGCGGCACGACCTGGCGGGCGGGTCGGATATAGGATTTGTCGAGCTCGTGGTAGCCGGTGACGCCCAATAGCGACAGGCAGATGCGGATCTCGTCTTCGAGGATCTCAAAGAGGCGCACCACGCCCCCGGCGCCGGCGGCGGCGAGCGCGTAGACATAGAGCCGGCCGCAGGCGACCGCGTCGGCGCCGAGGATCAGCGCTTTGACCACATCGGTGCCGCGGCTGATGCCGCCATCGACGAGGATCTTGGCACGCCCGCCGACTGCTTCGACGACCTCCGGCAATACGTCGATCGAGCCGACCCCCTGATCGAGCTGGCGTCCTCCGTGGTTCGACACGTAGACGCAATCGACCCCGTGCTCGAGCGCGATCCTGGCGTCCTCGGCGGTGGCGATTCCCTTGAGGATCAGCGGGATGTCGAAGCTCTTCTTGATCCGCTCGATATCGCGCCAGTTGAACCGCGCCTGATAGACGCGGGCGTCGTCGACGCGGACACGCCCACGCTGGTGGCGCTTGGCGATGTCGCGCTCGCGCCGGCTGTAGCTGTCGGTGTCGATGGTCAGGCAGAACGCATCGTAGCCCTTGTCGATCGCTCGCCGGACATGGTCGTCGACCCAGGCGGCATCGCCGCGCACGTAAAGCTGGAAGATCTTGAAGCCGTCACCCGCGGTCTCGGCGGTCTTGTCGAGGCCGGGCTGCGACACCGAGCTCAAGATCATGCCGTTGCCGAACTCGCGCGTCGCCGCGGCGACGGTGGCGCCGCCCTCCGGCTCGAACACTTCGAGCGAGCCGACCGGCGCGCACAGCACCGGGATGCGCAGCTTTTTGCCGAACAGAGCGCGGCTGCAATCGATCTTTGACACATCGCGCAACACCCGTGGCCGGAAACCGATGGCATCGAGCGCCAGCCGGTTGCGCGCCAGGGTCGACTCGGTCTCGGAACCGCCGATCAGATAGTCCCAGTGATTGCGATTGAGGTTGATGCGCGCCTGGGTGACGAACTCGTGCAAATTCTGAAAGCGGTCCTGGAGCGATTCGGGCATGGTTGTTCTTTCTCGCTGGGTTTGGCCGATGTCTCGGGAGAAGGCGACGGGATCCGGCAGGTACCGTAGCCGAGCCCCCCAGCCGGAGCAATCGGCTAAGGCGGCTGGCGTTTTACGCTTGGGGATGATCGCCCGCTGTCGCTACGATGGCGGCTTCGGTTCAACCATTCGCGACAATCCCCGCGCAAGAGGAGACGCTTGATGCCTCGCATTCTGACCCCCGCCACCCATTCCGAGGAAACCCTCGAAATCGCCCGCGACCTGTTGCCGCCGGGCTTCGATCTGGTCATGGCCCCGCATGGCCGGCCGGAGTTCTTAGACCTGCTGAAGGACACCGAATATTATATCGGCGCCGGGCAGTTCCCGCACGGCCCGGATTTCTATCGCGCCGCGCCGAAGCTGCGCATCGTCCAGACCCTGAGCGCCGGCTACAACACCTACGATCTCGATGCCGCGCGCGCCGCCGGGGTGCCGATCTGCAACAATGGCGGCGCCAATTCGACCGCGGTCGCCGAGCATGCGATGATGCTGATGCTGGCGGTCAGCCGCAAATTGATCTGGCAGCACGAGGGAGTTTCCTCCGGGCGCTGGCGCGGCAACGACTTCAACGCGACCAAGCTCTATGAGATCGAGGACAAGACGCTCGGCATCATCGGCCTCGGCAATATCGGCAAGAAAGTCGCGCGCCGGGCCAAGGCCTTCGACATGCACATCAAGTATTACGACGTCAACCGGCTGACCACCGACCAGGAGGATGCGCTGGGCGTGCGGTTCGCGCTGTTCCCCGAGCTGCTGAGGACCTCCGACATCGTGACCCTGCACGTGCCGCTCGACCTGTCGACGCACAATCTGATCGGCGAGCGGGAACTCGGCTGGATGAAGCCGACGGCGATCCTGATCAACACCTGCCGCGGCCCGGTGGTCGACGAGAAGGCGCTCTACAACGCGCTGCGCGACGAAAAGATCCTGGGCGCCGGGCTCGACGTGATGGTCGAGGAGCCGCCCAAGCCCGACCATGAGCTGTTCACCTTAAAGAACATCACCTTCAGCCCGCACGGCGCCGGGCCGACCTGGGACAATCACTGGAAGCGCTGGCGCAACGCCTTCGACAATTTCGAGCGCGTCGCCCGCGGCCAAAAGGCGTTCTGGATCGTTCCCGAATTGCGCGACTAGGCTTTACGATCGGCGATATCGTCACGGTGAGGGCTCGACGACGCAATCTCGCGGGGCTTCGGACAAAATCCGCGCGGGATTGCTTCGCTCAGGTCGCGAACTGCTCCTTGAAGACGCGCTCTTCGAGATTGGCCTCGCGGTCGAACAGCAGGGTCATCGCGATGTCGCGGTTCTCACGGATTTCGACGCTGACCACGTCGCGCGCCTCGGTGAAATCCGCAACGGCGCTGACCGGGCGCTTGTCGGCTTCGAGCGCGTCGATCCTGACCTGTGCCTCGTGGTGCAGCAATGCGCCGCGCCAGCGCCGCGGGCGGAAGGCGCTGATCGGGGTCAGCGCCAGAACCTCGGCGCCGAGCGGGATGATCGGGCCATGCGCCGACAGGTTGTAGGCCGTGCTGCCGACCGGGGTCGCAACCAGGATGCCGTCGGCGACCAGCTCATCGATGCGGACGACGCGGTCGACCGTGATCCGCAGCTTTGCCGCCTGGCGGCTTTCGCGCAGCAACGACACCTCATTGAAGGCGAGCGCGCGGTGACGGGCACCCTGCTCGTCGCGCGCGGTCATTTCGAGCGGATGCAGCACCACCGGCTGCGATTCGGCGAGGCGTTCGAAAAGCCCGTCGGGCCGATAGAGGTTCATCAGAAAGCCGACGCTGCCGCGATGCATGCCGTAGATCGGCACACCCCGACGCAGAAAGCGATGCAGGGTTTCGAGCATGAAGCCGTCGCCTCCGAGCGGGACGATGATATCGGCGTGCTCGGGCATCACACAGGGATAGCGGGCGCACAGCTCCGCCATCGCCTGTTGCGCTACTTCGGTCTCGGCCGCGACGACGGCGATCCTGGGGTCGGCGCGCGGCGGCGGGGATGCGCTCACCCGCCGGTCACGCTCATATGGCGGGCGACGGCAGGCCGGTTGTGGCGGCGGTCGATGATGAAGTCGTGGCCCTTTGGCTTGCGGCCGATCGCCTCGCCGATCGCCGCCACCAGCGCCTCATCGCCCTCGGATTGGCGCAAGGGCGTACGCAAATCGGCCGCATCCTCCTGGCCGAGACACATATAGAGCGTGCCGGTGCAGGTCAGCCGCACGCGGTTGCAGCTCTCGCAGAAATTATGGGTCAAGGGCGTGATGAAGCCGAGCCGCCGGCCGGTCTCGCGCACGGTGACATAGCGCGCCGGGCCGCCGGTGCGGTAGTCGCTGTCGTCGAGCGTCCAGCGCCGTTGCAGCCGCGCGCGCACCAGCGACAACGGCAGATATTGGTCGAGCCGGTTCTCGCCGCCGATATCGCCCATCGGCATGACTTCGATAAACACCAGGTCGAAGCCCTCTCTGCCGGTCCAGGCGACGAGGTCGTCGAGCTCGTCCTCGTTGACGCCGCGCAAGGCGACCGCATTGATCTTGACCGCAAGCCCGGCTTCTTTCGCCGCCCTGAGCCCGTCCAGCACGACATCGAGCCGGCCGCGGCGGGTGATTTCGGTGAATTTCGCCGGGTCGAGCGTGTCGACCGAGACGTTGACCCGGCGCACGCCGCAATCGACCAGCTCGCCGGCATAGCGAGCGAGCTGGCTGCCGTTTGTCGTCAGGGTCAGTTCGTCGAGCGTGCCCGTCTCGAGGTGGCGGCCGAGCGAGCGGAACAGGGTCATGATGTTGCGCCGGACCAGCGGCTCGCCGCCGGTCAGCCGCAGCTTTCTGACGCCGAGCCCGACGAAAGCGCTGCATACCCGGTCGAGCTCCTCGAGGGTCAACAGCTCGGCCTTGGGCAAAAAGGTCATCTCTTCCGCCATGCAATAGACGCAGCGGAAGTCGCAGCGGTCGGTGACCGATACGCGCAGATAGGTGATGGTCCGTCCAAACGGGTCGATCATGCTGTTCTCGTTCGCGGCGATGCCCGCCTTGCTAAAGATAGGAGCGCGATCGGGAAAAGTCGCGCCCGATCTGCTCATGGTGGCCCGGCGCCGCCGTGCGGCTCCTCCGGGGAGCCGGTTGCCAGGCACCCGCTCTTCGGTGCAGGTGACCGACCGCATCTGCGCCGTGGCGGCAGCGGCGATTTTGCCGCGCCGTTCAAAATCCCTATGCCCTGAGGCGCTTCCAAAAAATACACAAAACACACCCTGATATCAATCCAGCACTTCCATGGTAATATATTATGGATTATCTCTGTTGCTCGCCCTTTCATCGTTGTATGCGGCGAGAAAGATAAAATCGTTTACCTCGATCCTGCCGCACCGGACGTGTTGCGTAATAGTACCCGCTTCATTGACGATTCGCCGGTTCGGAATATAACGCTGCCACAGCCAGCGGTGCCGGTCGCTGATGGCGCGTCAGACGCTCGCCGTCGATCGCTGCCTGGCCGCGGGCGCGCCAATGCCGAGTTTCTCGCTGCGAAGGTTGGGACCGTGAGGTTGTATCCCGAGCATTTCCTGGCGCTGGCGCCGGGCTGCCTTCAAGGGGGCCTCAGCGGCGACACGGTGCCCCGTTTCGCTCCGGACCGGTTCTGATCCGGCCGTGCCGGCCGCCGCACGACCGCTCCAGCGGGCCGACAATGTCCGGCTCGCCATCCTCTACATGGTCGCTTCGGTATTTCTGTTCTCGTTCCAGAACGCGATCGGGAAATGGCTGGCGCAGACCTATCCGATCCCGATGCTGGTGTTCTTCCGCAGCGCCGTCGCCTTGCTGCCGTCCTATCTGCTGGTGCTGCGGACCGGCGGCAATTCGACCTTGCGCACCAACCGGCTCGGGGCGCAGTTCGTCCGCGCGGCGATCTGGGGCGGGTCGAATGTCGCCTCGTTCTTCGCTTATCATTTGCTGCCGCTGGCCGATGCGATCGCGCTGACCTTTGCCGCGCCCTTGTTTCTGACGGCGTTGTCCTGGCCGATCCTCAAGGAGCGGGTCGGCCGCGAGCGCTGGATCGCGGTCTCGGTCGGCTTCGTCGGCGTGCTGATCATGGCGCGCCCGAGCGGCGCCGGCAGCTGGGCCGGCATGGCCTATGCTCTCCTATGCGCTATTTGCAATGCCGTCGGGACCTTGACCGTGCGCGGGCTGACGCGCACCGAGTCGACTGCCTCGATCGTGTTCTACACGGCCTTGTTCATGACCTTGGGGGCAGTGCCGGTCTTGCCGTTCTATTGGGTCACCCCCGGCCTCCTCGACCTCGCATTGTTCTGCTCGATCGGGATCATCGGCGGGATCTCGCAATACTGGACGACCCAGGCGCTTTATTATGCGCCGGCGGCGGCGGTCTCGCCGTTCAACTATACGGCATTGATCTGGGGCTCGGTCCTGGGTTTCGTCGTGTGGGGCGAAGTGCCGACCGTGGCGGTGGCGATCGGCGCTGCGATCGTGACCCTGACCGGCCTCTACCTGCTGCGCCACGAGGCCTTTCGCCGCGGCCCGCCCCGTCCCGCCAAGCGCACCCGTCCGGCGGGGTGACGGCGCGGCCCCGTCTTCCGACAAGGCGAGAGGATCGGCCGGCGCGGCCCGGGGCATGCGGAATTGTGGCCCGCGGCCGCGGCCGCGTGCTACGCTCGGAACGGAAACCAGACCGCCGGATCGCAATCCGGATCACCAAAGGAGAAAACCATGGCGCAATCGCAAACCCCAGCGGCCCGCGAACAAGTCCGCAACATCGTGCCGGGGCTGATCGAGCTGAGCGAGCGGGTGCTGTTCGGCGAAGTCTGGGAGCGGCCCGGCCTGTCGAAGCGCGACCGCAGCCTGATCACCTGCGCCACCTTGATCGCGCTCGGCCGCGAAAAGCAGCTGGTCGGCCATCTCCAGCGGGCGCTCGACAACGGCCTCAGCAAGAACGAGCTCGGCGAGGTCATCACCCATCTCGCCTTTTATGCGGGCTGGCCGGCGGCGATGACCGCGGCGCTCGTCGCCAAGGACGTGTTCGAGAAATAGCGCGACCGTCAGCGGCAATTGATTGCGGGAGGGCGAGATGAAGATCGGGTTTATCGGCCTGGGCATGATGGGTTCGGGCATGGCGGCGAACCTGCAAAAGGCCGGACACGAGCTGGTCGTTCACGATCTGCGCCGGGCCGCGGCCGAGCCTTATCTCGCCGCCGGCGCGGTCTGGGCCGATACGCCGCGCGCCGTCGCCGAGGCGTCGGAGGTGGTGTTCACCTCGCTCCCCGGCCCGCCCGAGGTCGAGGCGGTGGCGCTCGGCGAAAACGGGCTGCTGAGCGGGATGAGCCGCGGCAAGGCCTATTTCGACCTGTCGACCAACTCGCCGACGATGGTGCGCAAGATCAACGCCGCCTTTGCCGAGCGTGACGTCTACATGCTCGACTCGCCGGTCAGCGGCGGTCCGCACGGCGCGCGCACCGGCCGGCTCGCGCTGTGGGTTGGCGGCGACGAGCAGATCTTCAACCGGCACAAGAGCGTGCTCGACGCGTTGGGCGACAAGGCGCGCTATGTCGGCCCGATCGGTGCCGGCTCGGTCGCCAAGCTCGTGCATAACGGCGCCGGCTACTGCATCCAGACTGCGCTGGCCGAGATGTTCACGGTCGGGGTCAAGGCCGGGGTCGAGCCGCTCGCGCTGTGGGAAGCGGTGCGCGACGGCGCCAGCGGCCGACGGCGGACCTTCGACGGGTTGATCGATCAGTTCCTGCCCGGCAAATACGAGCCCGCCGCGTTTGCGCTGCGCCTCGCGCACAAGGACATGACGCTCGCCACCCAGCTCGGCCGCGACTTCAACGTGCCGATGCGGATCGCCAACCTGGCGCTCGCCGAATTGTCCGAGGCGATGAACCGCGGCTGGGGCCAGCGCAACTCGCGCTCGCCGATGCTGCTGCAGCAGGAGCGTGCCGGGGTCGAGATCCGCGTCGAGGAAAAGCGCCTGGCCGAGGTATTGAGCCGCGACCCGCGGTAAGCGGACGATCCCGGCCACGTCTGGCCACCCGGTTAGCGGGATCTCGACTGGAACGCGGTACTACGTGGCGGGCTGGGTCCGGGCGCCCGCTCCTCGCCGAATGCACCATAATTATCCGCTATCTGCGTCTGGCTGCGCGTGAACTTGGCCTCGTTGTTTCATCCCGCAATCGCCCGCTGGTTCGAGCGCAGCTTTGCCGCGCCGACGGCGGCGCAGGCGCAGGCTTGGCCCGCCATCCAGTCGGGCCGGCACACCCTGATCGCCGCGCCGACCGGATCCGGCAAGACCTTGGCCGCCTTTCTCGCGGCGATCGACGGGCTGGTGCGGCAGGGGCTCGCCGGCGAACTCGGGGAGGAGACGCAGATCGTCTACGTCTCGCCGTTGAAAGCGCTGTCGAACGACATCAGGCGCAATCTGGATGCGCCCTTGGCCGGCATCCGCGAGGCCTTGCAGGCGCAGGGCCTGCCCGATGTCGAGATCCGCACCTGGGTGCGCACCGGCGATACGCCGCAAAGCGAGCGCGCGCACACGCGCCGCCATCCGCCGCACATCGTCGTCACCACGCCGGAATTGCTCTACATCCTGCTCGGCTCCGAATCCGGCCGCGCCATGCTGGCAACGGTTCGCACCGTGATCGTCGACGAGATCCACGCTCTGGCGCCGAACAAGCGCGGCTCCCACCTGGCGCTGTCGCTCGAGCGCTTGTCCGCCCTGTGCGGCGATCGCCTGCTACGCGTCGGCTTGTCGGCGACGCAGAAGCCGATCGAAGCGGTCGCGCGCTTTCTGGTCGGCGCCGGCGCTGACGGCAAGCCCGCCGCCGAGTGCCGGATCATCGACACGGGCCACCGCCGGGCGCGCGACCTCGCCCTCGAAGTCCCCGCTTCGCCGCTCGAAGCCGTCATGTCTGGCGAAGTCTGGACGCAGGTCTACGATCGGCTGGCCCGGCTGATCGAGGCGCACCGCACCACCTTGATCTTCACCAATACGCGCCGGATGGCCGAGCGGGTGACCCGCCAGCTCTCCGACCGGCTCGGCGAGGATCAGGTGACCGCGCATCACGGCAGCCTGGCGAAGGAGCAGCGGCTCGACGCCGAACAGCGCCTCAAGCAGGGCGGGCTGAAAGCGCTGGTGGCGACCGCGTCGCTCGAGCTCGGCATCGACATCGGCGATGTCGACCTGGTCTGCCAGCTCGGTTCGCCGCGCTCGATCGCGACCTTCCTGCAGCGCGTCGGCCGCTCGGGTCACGCGGTCGCGGGTACGCCCAAGGGCCGGCTGTTCCCGCTGTCGCGCGACGAGCTGGTCGAATGCGCCGCGCTCCTCGACAGCGTCGGCCGCGGCGAGCTCGATCGGCTGGCGATCCCCGAACGGCCGCTCGACGTGCTGGCGCAGCAGATCGTCGCCGAAGTGGCGGCATCGGAATGGGACGAAGACCAGCTCTACGCGCGCCTGCGCCGGGCCTGGCCGTACCGGGAGCTGGCACGCGAGGATTTCGCCGCCGTCGTGGCGATGCTGGCCGAGGGCTTCAGCACCCGCCGCGGCCGGCGCGGCGCGCTGATCCACCACGACGCCGTCAATCATGTATTGCGCGGCCGGCGCGGCGCGCGGCTGACCGCGCTGACCTCCGGCGGCACGATCCCCGATACCGCCGACTATCAGGTGCTGCTGGAGCCGGAAAACCAGGTCATCGGCACGGTCAACGAAGATTTTGCGGTCGAAAGCATGGCCGGCGACGTCTTTCAGCTCGGCAACAACGCCTATCGCATCCAGCGCGTCGAGCGCGGCACCGTCCGGGTCGAGGATGCGCACGGCATGGCTCCGACCATTCCGTTCTGGCTGGGCGAGGCGCCGGGCCGCACCGACGAGCTGTCGCAATCGGTGTCGCGTTTGCGCGGCGAAATCGCGGCACGCCTGGCGGGCGACCCGGCCGGGGAAACGGCGCTGCGCTGGCTGGTCGAGGAGGTCGGCATCGCCGAGCCCGCCGCCCGGCAGCTCGTCGAATACCTGGCCGCCGCATACGCAGCGCTGGGCGTGCTGCCGACGCGGGACAGGCTGGTCTTCGAGCGCTTCTTCGACGCGGTCGGCGGCATGCAGCTGGTGATCCATTCGCCGTTCGGCAGCCGCCTCAACCGCGCCTGGGGGCTGGCGCTGCGCAAGCGGTTCTGCACCCGGTTCAATTTCGAGCTGCAGGCGGCGGCGACCGAGGACAACATCGTGCTGTCGCTGACCACCGCGCACAGCTTCGATCTGGCGGAGGTCCGGCACTACCTGCATTCGGCCAGCGTCCGGCCGCTGCTGACCCAGGCACTGCTCGATGCGCCGATGTTCATGACGCGCTGGCGCTGGGTCGCCGGCGTGGCGCTGGCCTTGCCGCGCTTCCGCGGCGGCCGGAAGGTGCCGCCGCAGCTGGCGCGGATGGAGGCCGAAGACCTGATCGGCACGATTTTCCCCGACCAGCTCGCCTGCGCCGAAAACCTGACCGGACGCGCGTGAAATTCCCGACCATCTGCTGATCCGCCAGACGATCGCCGATTGCCTCGGCGAGGCGATGGATTGCGATGGCCTGGAGCGGCTGCTCAAGCTGATCGAGGCCGGCGACATCGAGATCGTCGCCCGCGACCTGACCGAGCCGTCGCCGCTGGCGCTCGAGGTGCTGTCGGCGCGGCCCTATGCCTATCTCGACGACGCGCCGCTCGAAGAACGCCGGACCCAGGCGGTGCTCGCCCGGCGCTGGCTGGCGCCGGAGACCGCCGCCGATCTCGGCCGGCTCGACCCCGAGGCGATCGCGCGGGTCCGCGCCGAAGCCTGGCCCGACCCGGCAAACGCCGACGAGCTGCACGATGCGCTGGTTTGGCTCGGGTTCCTCGGCGAGGCGGAAGCGCGGGAACGGCCCGATTGGAGCGAGTGGCTGGCGGAGCTGGCGCGCGAGGGGCGCGTTGCCCGGCTGCACGCGCCGCGGGCGACATTGTGGATCGCCGTCGAGCGGCTGCCGCAGCTCCGGTCGCTCTTTCCCCGGTCGCCGATCCAGCCTGTGATCGCGCCGCTGCCCGCGGATGCAGGGACGCATTTCTCTGCCGAAGACGCGCTGCTCGAAATCCTCCGCGGCCGGTTGGAAGGCCAGGGACCGGTTACCCGGGCGGCGCTGGCGGCACCGCTCGGGTTTGCGCCGCAGGAGATCGAGGCCGCGCTGCTGGCCCTCGAAGCGGAAGGCTTCGCCCTGCGCGGGCATTTCACGCCGGGTGCCGAGGCCGAGGAATGGTGCGAGCGCCGGCTGCTCGCCCGCATCCACCATTATACGGTCAAGCGCCTGCGCGCCGAGATCGAGCCGGTCGCCGCCCGCGACTTCCTGCGTTTCCTGTTCGGCTGGCAGCGGGTCGCACCCGATCTCCGCATGGAAGGGCCGGACGCCGTCGAGGCGATCGTCGGGCAGCTCGAAGGCTTCGAGGCGCCGGCCGGAGCCTGGGAAACCGAGATCCTGCCGGCTCGTCTCGACGGCTACGAGCCGGGCTGGCTCGATGATCTGTGCCTGGCCGGACGGGTCACCTGGGCGCGGTTGCGGCCTCCCGCCGAACGATCGAACGGCGCCGGACGCGCCGCGACGCCGGTGCGGACAACGCCGATCGTCCTGCTGGCACGGCGTCATGCGCGGCTGTGGGCGTCGTTTTCGGCGACGGAAGACGAAATTCATCCGACTGCCCAGGCGCGACGGGTTGTCGATAGCCTTCGCGTCGAAGGCGCGTCGTTCTTCGACGGCCTGGTCGACGCCACCGGCCTGCTGCGCCCGCAGGTCGAGGAGGCGCTGGCCGAGCTGGTCGCCCTCGGGCTGGTGACGTCGGACGGCTTTGGCGGGCTGCGCGCGCTGCTGATGCCGTCGGACAGGCGCAACGGGCGGCGCCGGCGCTCGCTGTCCTTCGGTATGGAAGATGCCGGGCGCTGGGCGCTCGCGCCGCGTGCCCGGATGGCGCAGGGCGGAACGCCGGCCGAGGCGGTCGAGCATCTGGCCCGCACCTTGCTGGGCCGCTACGGGGTGGTGTTCTGGCGCCTGCTGGAGCGCGAGGCCGCCTGGCTGCCGCCGTGGCGCGACCTGCTGCGCGTCTATCGCCGGCTCGAGGCGCGCGGCGAGATCCGCGGCGGCCGCTTCGTCGCCGGCTTTTCCGGCGAACAGTTCGCGCTGCCGGACGCGATCGGCATGCTGCGCGAGGCCAGGCGCAAGCCGGGTTCCGGCGACCTGGTCTCCGTTTCGGGCGCCGATCCGCTGAACCTCGCCGGCATCCTGACTCCGGGGCCGAAACTCGCCGCGCTGACCGGCAACCGGCTCCTCTACCGCGACGGCGTGCCGATCGCGCTGTTCGGCGGCGGCGAGGTGCAATTTCTCGAAACGCTCGACGCCGGCTGCCAATGGCAGGTCCGCAAGGCCCTGTTGCGGGGGGCGGTCCCGACCTCGCTCGTCGCCCTGTCGTGATGCCGCACCCGGTGCCGCCGCGCGCATGGAAAAATCCGCAATGTCGCTGCTGACGGGATTGCGGTTCGTGCAGCTGGGCGATGGTCCGGCCGCGGCGGTGTGCGGGCGCCTGTTCGCCGATGTCGGCGCCGGAATCCTCTGCATCGGCGCGGACCGGTCGACGCCGCTGGCCGAATACCTCAACCACGGCAAGACGATCGTCGCCGACGACCCGGCGGCGGTGCGCGACGCGCTCGCAACCGCCGATCTGATCGTCTGCGAAGGCGGTCCGGCGGACCTTCGCGCTCGGGAATGGGATGCCGCCGCGCTTCGCCGCGGCAATGCGACGGCGGCGCTCGTCCACATCTCGCCCTTTGGCCAGACCGGACCCCAGGCGGACGATCCGGCGGTCGATCTGACCCTGTTCTTTGCCAGCGGCATCGCCCGGCTCCTGACCGGACAGGTTGACGATCTCGCCGAGCCGCCGATCCGGCCGGTCGGCGAGCAATCCGCCTTTATCGGCGGTCTCGCCGCCGCCTGCGCCGGCATGCACGCGGTGCTGGCGCG
Source organism: uncultured Alphaproteobacteria bacterium (assembly GCA_963814865.1). Taxonomy (GTDB): domain Bacteria; phylum Pseudomonadota; class Alphaproteobacteria; order ATCC43930; family CGMCC-115725; genus AP-15. The sequence continues at coordinate 139,649 of CAWFEN010000016.1, forward strand.
TGAGCCCGCGGCGATCGACGTCTCGATCCAGGAAGCGCTGGCAACCATGGCGATCGCCGAATTGGCGCGCGCCGGGACCACCGGAACAAGCCGCAGGCGCAAGCGCGTCGCCGACGGCAACGGGGCGACGGTCACCATTCTGCCCGCCCGCGACGGCTATGTGGCGATCTCGCCGCGCGAGGAGAGCCAATGGCAATCGTGGCTGGCGGTGATGGGCTCGCCCGATTGGGGGCACGACCCGCGCTTTGCCGGCAAACCCGACCGCATTGCCAATTGGGATGACCTGCATGCGCTGATGTGCGTGTGGAGCCGCCGGCACGACAAGCAATGGATCGCCGACGCCGCCCAGGCCGCCCATGTGCCGAGCTTTCCGCTGCGCGAGCCGGCGGAGCAGTTCGAGTCGCCTCAACTCAAGCATCGCCGTTTCTACCGGATGGTCGAGATCGGCGGCCGGAGGATCGAGGCGCCCGGCCCGCCGTTCGGGCTGCAGATCGCCGATCCCGGCGGCCGGCCGGCCGGCTCCGGCCGGGGGCGCGGTGGCAACGGCAAGATGCCGCTTTCGGGCGTGCGTGTCCTCGATTTCAGCTGGGTCATCGCCGGCCCGACCGCGACCCGCTATCTCGCGGCGATGGGCGCCGAGATCATCAAGGTCGAGGCGCCCGGCCGCGGCGATCCCGGCCGCGGGTCCGAGCTGCATGCGGTGCTCGGCCAGGCCAAGCGCGGGATCGTGCTCGACCTCAAAAAGCCGGAGGCGGTCGCCGTCGCGCAAGCCCTGGCCGTTAGGTCCGACGTGCTGGTCGAGAATTTCGCGACCGGCGTCATGGACCGGCTCGGCCTCGGCGCGGAGGCCTTGCGAGGGCTCAACCCCGGCCTGCTCTACGTCTCGGCCTCCGGGCTCGGGCGCACCGGCCCGGAAGCGCGCGCCGTCGCCTACGGCACCTTGCTGCAATGCTATGCCGGTTTCGCCGGGCTCAATCGCCACCCCGGCATTCCGCCGCGCGTCGGCTTCGCCTGGCTCGACCCGATGTGCGGCCTGATGCTCGCCTTCATCGTCGCCGCGGCGATCCGGCACCGGCAGCGGACGGGCGGCGCCGCCCGGATCGATTTCTCGATGCTCGAAGCAATGCTGTGGACGATGGCCGAACCCTTGCTGGAGACCCGGTTCGGCGCCGCGCCGCAGCCGCGCGGCAACCAATCCGGCCGTTATGCGCCGCACGGCGTCTATCGCTGCGCCGGCGACGACGACTGGATCAGCCTCGCCGTCAGGAACGACCAGGAATGGCGCAAGCTTTGCGACATCGTCCCCGGCTTGTCGCCGATGTCGGCGCTCGGGTTTCTCGATCGCGTCGCGCAGCAGGCCGCGATCGACGCCGCTCTCGGCGGCTGGCTGGGCGATCAGACCGCCGCAGGCGCCGCCGAACTCCTGCTGCGCGCCGGCATCCCCGCAGCGGCGCTCGCCGGCGCGCTCGATCTCGTCGCCAGCGCTCATCTGCGGGAGCGCGGGTTCTGGGATTCCTACGGCGCGGGCGTTGTCCCCGGCTTGCCCTGGCGTGCCAGCTTCGGCCGCACCGCCGGCGCCGCGCCCGAACTCGGCGCCGACACCGAGACCATTCTCAGAGATCTGCTCGCGCTTGCCCCCGACGAGATCGCCGCATTGCGGCTATCGGGTGCGCTTGGGTAGACCGACGCGACCGGATCTCTATTCCGCAGCGATCCGCTCCCAGGTCAGCTCGCGGTGTTCCACGCCTTCGCCCGTCCCGCGCGGCGGCGGCGAGAGGATCATATGGCCGCCCTCGAAACGCACCCCGCGCTCCTGGTCACTGCCGATCCGGCCCGGATCCGATGCCGCATCGACCCGGGTGACGAGCCGCGAGCCGGCAAAGGCATAGTTGCCGCAGTACGAGCTGTAGTCCCGGCTCGCGCCGGCCGGCAGGTCCGGCCGCCCGTCGCAGACGACGGACATCATGCGCCCGTCCGCGGTAAATGTGACGCGGCCCATCGCCTTTGGTCCGTAGGGCGCGGGCAATGCCGCACCGGCCGCATCGCGGGCCGTTGCGTGGATCAATTTCCAGGTACCGACGATCGACGGCATATGAGTACTCCAGGGAGAAGAAGGCGAGGAGTCCCGGGCGCGAATGCGGCTTGTCCGCCCGTTCGCAGCAGGACCGCGACGCTCACCCTTGTTCCGCTTGCCGTTCCGGCGCAAGCCCGGACCCGTCCAGGCGAGGGGCACCGGCTTTCGAAGCTGTAATCCAATTGGCGGGATGGGCGAAGCATGCTGTTGTTGGCGGCCATGTTCTTGGGGGGATCGCACGCGGCACGGGGTTCGGTCCGTTGGTGCCGGTCGGGGCATGGCGGGCGTTGAGGGCCGGCATCGACGGCCGGGAGGTCGATAAGCGGTGCAAGCCGACCGGGCGCGCCCATGCCCAACTGAAGCGGTGAGACGAGATGGCCGCCCCGTCGATCTTTTCGAACCAGGGATTGCCGCAGCTGCTCGCCCGGCGGCTGCCGTTCTTTTACGGCTGGGTCGTGCTCGCCTGCCTGTGCTGCGCCGGGTTCTCGCGCCAGGGCGGGGCCACCGCCACATTCTCGGTCTTTGTCGAGCCGCTGACCCGCGAATTCGGCTGGTCGCGCACCGCAATCTCGGGGGCAGCCTCGCTGGGCGGTCTGCTCGCGGCGCTGCTGTCGCCGCTGATCGGCCCGCTGCTCGACCGGCATGGCTCGCGCGCCGCGCTGTGCCTGGCCGTGCTCGGTACCGGCATTGCGACGCTGCTATTGTCGCTGACCCAGTCCTTGCCGGTCTTCTATCTGCTGTTCTGCATCGCGCGGCTGAACTGGGCCGGGCCGTTCGAGCTCGGCATCTACAGCGCCTTGAACAACTGGTTCGTGGCGCGGCGCCCGCTGGCGACTTCGATCGCGACGGTGGCGCAAATGGCCGGGCTGGTGGCGATGCCGCTGATCGCCCAGCTGGCGATGCGCGGCCATGGCTGGCGCGCCGGCTGGATCGCGATCGGCGTGACCGTGCTGACGGTCGGCTTTGTGCCGGTTTGGCTGTTGATGGTTCGTCGGCCGGAGGATCTGGGGCTGCTGCCCGACAATGCTGCGGCGCCTGCCGACGCGCGCGCCGCAACGCCCCGGCCGCGCCTATCGAAACCACCTTCTCGCGGCGGCAGGCGGTGCGCACGCCGGCATTCTGGCTGCTGCTGAGCTACACCGTCCTCGTCTATCCGGTGCAGGCCGGCGTCAGCCTGCATCAGGCCGCCAATCTGATCGAGCATGGCGTCGCACCGACGATGGCGGCCTCGATCGTCAGCCTGTTCTCGCTGATGTCGGGCGTCGCCAGCGCCCTTTGCGGGCTGATGCCGCGCGCCCTGCCGATCCGCTATCCGATGGCGCTCGGCAGCGTGTTCCTGACGAGCGGTTGCTGGGCGATGATCGGGATCGCCTCGACCTTGCAGGGAGCCGTTGCCGCGGCATTGTTCGGGCTCGGCATCGGCAGCATGCTGACCCTGCTGCCGATCGCCTGGGCCGATTATTTCGGCCGCGCCAATTACGGGGCGATCCGTGGGCTGGCCTTGTCGGCGCAAGTTGTGGCCCAGGCCGCCGGCCCGCTGCTGTCGGGGGCATTGCACGACTGGACCGACGGCTACACGCGTTCGCTCGAATGCTTTGCCGCGCTGTCCCTTCTCAGCATCCTCGCGGCATTGGCGGCGCGCCGGCCGCGGGTCGCGCCGGCCTAACGTAGTGCGATTTCAGACCCGCCGCGGCGCGCCGACCTTGTCGAGCAGTTGCTCCAGTACCTCGTAGGGCTGGGCGCCGACCACCCCATAGCGCGCCGCGACAAAGGTCGGCACGCCGGTCACGCCATAGGCGTGCGATTTCGCCCAATCGGCATCGACCGCGTCCCGGAACCGGCGCTCGGCCAAGACCGCTCGCGCCTCGTCGGCCGGCAGTCCGGCGGATTGCGCGATCTCGACCAGTATCTCGGGATCGCCGATATTGCGGGCCTCGACGAAATAGGCCTTGTACAAGGCGTCGTGCAGCGCCGACCCGCCCGGCTGCGTATCCGCCCATTTGCCGAGCTCCTGGGCCAGCCGGCTGTTGTAGGTATGGGTGCGGCGGCCATAGGGCAGCCCTTCGGCATCCATCAGGTCTTTCATGCGAAGGTACATGGCTTCGGGATCGACGTCCCGCCCGGCGTACAGCTCTGCCATCGAGCGGCCCTCGGCCGGCGTCTCCGGATGCAATGGGAAGAGCACGAGCCTGGTTTCGACCTCGAATGCCTGCTTCAGCTTTTCGATGCGCGCCGTGGCGAGATAGCACCAGGGGCAGACGTAGTCGGTAAAGACTTCCAGCGTGACAGGCGTCGCCATCGATGGCCCTCCCGAGCCAATTCCTCGTTCCCCATCCTAATCCCGGCCGGCAAACCGACAAGGGAAAGATTCGATGGCGGCGCGGATGCTAGACTGCGCCGGCAATCGATTTGGGAGAGAGCGCATGCCGACGGCGGTCGAAGACAAGGATGCCATTCGCGAACTGATGGCGGAGTACTGCTTCCGGCTGGATGACGGCCGCTTTGCCGAGATGGCGGCCCTGTTCACCGAGGACGGGACCTGGGACACCGCGTTCGGCAAGGCGACGGGACGCGTCGCGATCGCCGAGCTGGCGCAGAGCCTGCGGGTCCGTGCCGGCGAGACGCGGCCGCGCGCGGTGCATCTGGTGACCAACATCGTGATCGCGCTCGACGGCGAGCGCGCGCAGGTGCGCTCCAACTGGATGGTCATGCAGAACAGCCCGCAAGGGCCGAAAATCGGCTCGGGCGGCGCCTATCTCGACGAATTGGTCAAGGAAAACGGCCGCTGGCTGCTGCGCTATCGCAAGATCGACCGCTTCATCGCCGGGTAAGGGCCCGCTCAGCCCGCGATGTCGAGGCCGAGATCGAGGATCGGGGCGCTGTGGGTGATCCAGCCCGACGAGATCAGATCGACGCCGGTGGCGGCGACGGCGGCGACGGTGTCGAGGCTGATCCGGCCGGAGGCTTCGGTGACGGCGCGGCCAGCGACCATCGCCACCGCCCGGCGCAGGGTCGGCGGGTCCATATTGTCGAGCAGCACCGCGTCGATGCCGACATCCAGCGCCTCGGCGAGCTGGTCGAGCGTATCGACTTCGAGCTCGATCTTGACGAGGTGGCCGGCATGCCGCCGCGCGCGCTCGAGCGCCTGACGCACCCCGCCCGCCAAGGCGATATGGTTGTCCTTGATCAGCATCGCGTCGTCGAGCCCGAAGCGGTGATTGGCGCCGCCGCCGAGGCGAACCGCCTCTTTCTCCAAAATGCGCAGCCCCGGCGTCGTCTTGCGGGTGCAGACGATCCTGGCCGTGCTGCCGGCGATCGCATCGACGAGCGCCCGCGTCGCCGTGGCGACCCCCGACATGCGGCACAGAATGTTGAGCGCGGTGCGCTCGACCGCCAGCACCGATCGCGCCCGGCCGTTGATGCGGGCGACCGTCTCGCCGCGCGCGACCCGTGCGCCATCGGCGCATAACCGCTCGATCCGCAAGCCCGGATCGACCAGTTCGAAGGCGAGGAGAGCCGCGTCGAGCCCGGCGACGATCCCCGGCTGGCGCGCGGCGATGACCGCCGCGACGGCCGCATCCGGCGGCACGATCGCGTCGGTCGTGATGTCGCCGGCGCGGCCGAGATCTTCGAGCAAGGCCGCCCGGACGATCGGCTCGGCGAGCAACCGCATCGTCATTGCGGTCTTCCGCCCTCAGCCGAACGCCAGCATGCGCTCGACCGCCTGGCGCGCACGCCCGGCAATCGCCGGGTCGACGGCGACCTCGTGGGTCATGGTTTCGAGGGCGTGCCGGATCTTCGGCAGGGTGATCCGCTTCATATGCGGGCAGAGGTTGCAGGGCCGGATGAAGTCGAGGTCGGGATATTGGATCGCGATATTGTCGCTCATCGAGCATTCGGTCAGCAGCACGACGCGCGCCGGGCGTTCCTTGCCGACATAACCGGCGAGCGCCGCGGTCGAACCGGTGAAGTCGCATTCGGCGACGACCTCGGGCGGACATTCCGGATGCGCCAATACGGTGATGCCGGGGTGGCTCTGGCGCAGGCTCCGGATGTCGTCGACGGTGAAGCGCTCATGCACCTCGCAATGGCCCTTCCAGGCGATGATCTCGACCCGGGTCAGCGCCGCCGTGTTTTGTGCCAGGTATTCATCGGGCAGCATGATGACCCGCGGCACTCCCAGCCCCTCGACGATCTTTTTCGCATTGCTCGAGGTGCAGCACACATCCGATTCGGCCTTCACCGCGGCCGAGGTGTTGACGTAGGTCACCACCGGCACGCCGGGGTGGCGCTCGCGCAGCAGCCGGATATCGGCGGCGGTGATCGACGCGGCGAGCGAGCAGCCGGCTTCGAGATCCGGGATCAGCACGGTCTTTTCCGGGTTCAGCAGCTTTGCCGTCTCGGCCATGAAATGGACCCCGGCCAGCACGATCACGTCGGCGTCGGTGCGCACCGCCTCGCGCGCCAGGGCGAGGCTGTCGCCGACGATGTCGGCGACCGTGTGATAGATGTCGGGCGTCTGGTAATTATGCGCCAGCACGACGGCGTTGCGCTCGCGCTTGAGCCGCAGGATGGCGGCGATGTCCTCGGCCAGGACAGGCCATTCGACCGGCGGGATATGCCGCTCGACGCGGCGGTAGAGATCCGGGAGCGGGAAGCCGGGCGCCAGGGGCGGGGAGACGGTGTCGAGCACGAGCTTCTCCTTATCCTCAATAAGGGTATTTAACCGGTCTGGAAGGTCGGGCGTTAGCCCGGCTCCCATTATACTGGATATGAGTATAAGCCGTCGAAGCCGGCTGTCAAGATACCGTCATCCCCGCGCGCCTGACCCGCAAAGGGCTACGGCAATGCGTCTCCCGAGGTGCTCGATGGCGGCGCGACGGACGGCGCCACGTCGATAAAAGAGGCCAGGATCAGGGGCATGAAGAACAGGTCCCCTGTCGAGCCGGCGCTGAGCAGCGGGTTGCCGGCAAGGGCGGCGACAGTGCTGGCGGCGAAGCCCGTGCCGCTGCCGTCACGGTCGCAGGACAGCGTGCCGGTGCTGGTATTGTAGGCGAAGCGGTGGCCGGCCGTGGTGAACGCGCCGATCGGATCGCATGCCCGAAAGCCGGTGTGGCCGTGCCCCAGGGATGATCCCCGGCGGCGGCGTCGCGGCAGCCCCGGGGCTATGGCCCGCACGGGATGGAGCGGCCCGCGGAGGCGTCGGCAGGGTCCTCGTCGATCGGCATCGTCAACTGCGGATCGCCAGTCAACGAGTTCGTGCAGCCCTTGCAGAAAGATCGCGCCGTCCCAGATCGGCGCGACGGCGAGCGCCGCGACGAGGAGCGCGGTCGCGATCGTCGTCACCGTCCAGGCCCGCGCCAGCGCCGCCAAGGCCCCGGCCGCGTCCGGCCATGGGCCGGGGCCGCGGAAAAGCCGACGCCCCTTGCGCGACATCGCCAGTGGCGCTCTGTTCCGCCGACGCTCGGCCATCACCTCACCCCGCCCATTGCAGGCAGACTCGCCATTGCAGGCGGATTTCGCCATCGCCGGCGGGTTCGATAGAACTTTGCGCGACCCATCGCCCGCTATGGGACGGCCGTAAAAAGTTCTAAATTGCGCGCAATTCCTGGCAAGCAGCGGATGCCGGCGGGAGGCAAGGCGTGGTGGTGGCCGACCCCGGCGACATTTTCCTGTTCGACGGCTTTCGCTTCGACCGGCGCGCCGGCGGTCTGTTCCAGCGCGACGAAAACGGCGTCTCCGTGCCGGTGCCGATCGGCGCGCGGGCGCTCGACGTGCTCGGCGTGCTGCTCGAGCGTTCGGGAGAGCTCGTCACCAGGGACGAGATCATCGCCGCGGCCTGGCCGGGGATGCTGGTCGAGGACAACAATCTGAACATGCAGATCGCCGCGCTGCGCCGGGTTCTCGACGGCGGACGGGCGTCGCCCGGCTGCATCCAGACGATCCCCCGGCACGGCTATCGTTTCGTCGCGCCCGTGGCTCGGGCCGGGGCGGCGGCACGACCGGCGCCTGATCAGCCGTCGCATGCTCGCGATCCGGATCATGCCGCCGGCCCGCCCGACCCGAAATTGCGACTGCGCTATCGCTCCCGCCGCGCCGTCATGGCCGGGGTCGTCGGCGTTCTGGTCCTCGCCGCTGCGACCGCGGCCTGGGAGGTTCAGTCACGCTGGTTCGCCGGCGCTCGCCCGGTGCCGCATTTGTCGATCGTCGTGCTGCCGTTTGCCAATCTTGGCGGCGACCCGGTCCAGCAGTATTTCGCCGACGGCATCACCGAGGATTTGACGACCGACCTGTCGCGGCTGGCCGATATGCTGGTGATCTCGCGCGATACGGCCTTCACCTATAAGGCCAAGCCGGTCAACGCAAAGCAGATCGGCCGCGAGCTCGGCGTGCGCTATGTGCTCGAAGGCAGCGTCCAGCGCTCGGGCGTCCAGGTCCGCATCAACGCGCAGCTGATCGACGCCGAGACCGACACCCATCTCTGGGCCGAGCGGTTCGACCGCGGCATCGGCGATCTGTTCGCCTTGCAGAACGAGATTACCGGCCGGCTCGCCGTCGCGCTCAATCTGAATCTGGTCGCCTCCGAGGCAACCAGGCCGACCGAGCATCCCGACGTGCTCGACTACATTTTCCGGGGGCGGGCCCGAATATACCAACCGGCGTCGCGCCGGAATTTTGCCGAGGCGATTGCCGAGTTCGAGCAGGCGTTGGCGCTCGATCCCGGCTCTGTCGAGGCGCAGAGCCGGCTGGCTATCGCGCTTGCGAGCCGGGTGCTGGACGACATGAGCGACACGCCCAAATCAGACATCGATCGCGGCAGCCGGCTGGTCGAGCAGGCCTTGGCGGCGGCTCCCGAGAACCCGCTTGCGCATTTTGCCAAGGCCCAGCTGCTGCGCGCGCAGCACCGTTGCGACGCGGCGATCCCCGAATACGAGACCGTGCTTGCCGCCAATCGCAACGCGCTCTCGTCGATCGGCAATATCGGCCGGTGCAAGATCTACCTCGGGGCGCTGGATGACGGGGTGGCGCTCGAAGAGCAGGCGATCCGCCTCAGTCCGCGCGACCCTTTTCTCGCCATTTGGTATTTCCGGATCGGCCAGGCACGATTGCTGCAATCGCGTATCGACATGGCGATTTCGTGGCTCGAAAGAGCGCGCGACGCCAATCCGGCATATCCGTTCGTTGCCGCCTGGCTCGCCGCCGCCTATGGCCTCAAAGGCGATGTGCCGCGGGCCGCCGCCGACCTCGCCGCAGCCCGCCGGCTCAGCGGCAACGGATCGCCTGCGACCATCGCCGCAGAGCGGGCCGGCAGCGACGAAGATTTCAGTGCGCCGGCAACCCGAGCCCTGCTGGAAACCACCTATCTTGCCGGTCTGCGCCAAGCCGGGGTTCCGCAGAAATGACGCGTGGGGCAGCGCCGGCGCAGGTGTCGCGCGTCATTGATCGAGCGCCGCCGGCCCGGCCGCCGCAACAGCGGCCGATCGGCGCAACGCCACCCGGTCAACTTGGCGCGGCAGCGGCAGATGCCGTCGTCCGCCGCCCGGGACGCAGCCGCAGGCCGGGTGCCGGGCGTTCGAGCAGCACCTCGCGGCGGAAGCGCACGAGCCGCGCCGGCCGGCCGCCGGTTTCGGCGCTGATCCTGCCGGTCTCTTCGACGAGACCCTGGTGCTCGACGAGACGGCGGAAATTCTGCTTGTGCAGCCGCACGCCCGACAACGCCTCGACCGTGCGCTGCAGCTGCAGCAAGGTAAAGGCTGGCGGCATCAGCTCGAACACGACCGGGCGGTATTTGATCTTGCCGCGCAGCCGGCCGATCGCGGTGGCCAGGACGCGGCGGTGGTCGGCGGCCATCGGCACCCCGAAAGCGGGGCTCTCCGCGACCGGCACCCTCTGTCCGAGATCGCGCCACGGCTCGGGAATGAGCCCCGCCTCATAGAGCAATTCATAGCGTTCGAGCGCCAATTCCTCGTTCCAGGACGGGGCAAAGGCAAGCCCCAGCCGTTCCGCGCGCAGCCGCCGCTCTGCCTCGCTCGCGGCCTGCTGCGCCCAGTGGCCGAGGCGGTCTTCGAGCGGCGTCAGCGCCGCGGGCTTGCCGCTGCGCCAATCCTCCCACGGAAAGTAGCGATACCAGCTCTGCCACGCCGCCCCGGCCGCTCCCCCCGGCCGCGCCTCGCGCACCAGCGCCAGATAGGCCACCGTCAGGGCGCGCCCCGGCCGCGCGTCGTCGGTCTCGATCCGGTCCCGGTCGCCGAAGGTATAGAGCTGCTCGACATAGCCGAGCTTTTCGTTGGTCTGCCGTTCGACCCAGCTGCGCAGCCCGACTTCCAATGTGCGGTGCTCGACTTCGAGCGGGCCGGAGGGCAATGCCTCGATCGGGTCGCGGCCGATGCGCACCGTCAGCAGGCGCGGCTCGTCGATCGTGGCGGCGATGATGACCGCGCTCAAACGGATCGACAGCGACGCGCCGCGGCCGCCGGCGCGCGGCCAGGCGCGCGAGGCCGGTGCGATCGTATTTTCGGCGCTCCGGTTCATGCGTCGGGCTCACCCCTCCCTTGCACCGGACGCATCCTAGCGCGACCAATCGAACTCCGCATCTGCCGCGGTCAGAAGTTCGGGCTGACAGCGCTGCGCGATCCGCGCATGCGGCACGCCCGATACTTCGACGCGATAGCGCCGCACGAGGCGCGCCGCCATAGCCGGATCGGCGTCCGCCAGTCGATGCGCGATCAGCGCCGCCACCTGGCGCGAGAACGCGCCGGTCTGCTGCTCGATGTAAACGACCCGCAGCGCGCCCGCCCGCTCCCTCTCCCGCACCAGCCGCTCGCCGAGCCAGCGATCGACGGTTTCGAGGCCCTGCATCGGGTTGCCGCCGGCCGGATCGCGTCCGTAAAGCCCGTCGAACACAAAGAACTCGTCGGGCGGCCGGCGCGCGCCGGCGATCGCGTCGACCGCCGGCATGCCGCCGCCCGAATGCGCCGTCAGGATCAGCCGGTCGAGCGCCGGCCGACCCGCCGGCAATGCCGCCGCCAACTGCTGCAAACCGTGATCGACCAGCCGGTCGAGCCCGCCCGCGAGCAATGCCGGGAAATCGTACCAGCTGTAGCGCAGCCAGTTGCCGCGCGGGAGCATCGCCAAAGTCGGTCGCGTTCGGCCCGACAGATCGAGGCCGCTGCGCCCGACCTTCTCGGACAGCGGCATCGCGCCGCCTTCCCGCGAAAACCCGTGCAGATGGACGACGACATCGACCGCCGTCGCGGCGGGCGGGATTTCGTTCCAGCGCAGGAACAGATCCGGCTGCGTCCCGGCATGCGCCCGCAATACCGGCGTGTCGTACAGATAAGCCTCGCCCGCCGCGAGGTTCGCCCCCGATCGGGCGACAGGGAGATCCTGCATGGTGCGGCTCCTTGCTGCTTTTCAGGAAAATGGAATATCGGCCGACGAACTGCCAGCCGCGTTTCATGGCGAAAATCAGCATCGCCGCGCGCGATTGCGGAGCCCGGCCATTAACCATAGATTAAGCTACTATCGGGTATTGTTCGACATGGTTGATAGGGAGCCGCAGCGATGCCGTCGAGATCGAGCCGGACGATGGGGTTCTGCCTAAGCCGGTTCTGCCGGGCCGGGTTCTGCCTGGGCCGGGCGCGGCTGATCGGCACGGCGCTTGTCGCCATGCTGATGCTTGTCGGCGTGCTGATGCTGGCCGCCGGCACCGCCTGCTATGCCGATGACGCGGCGAGCGGCCTGGCCTTGGCTTCATCGAAACCCTTCAAGATCTGCGAGGGCCAGACCTATGCGCTCTGCGCCACCGCCAGCTGCTTCGTGCTTAACGGCCTCTCCTACTGCAAGTGCAACGTGAAGCAGGGCGACAGCATCAGCCTGCCGTTCAACTACGATCGCAACAAGGATGTCTGCACGATCAATGCCGAGGGCAAGGACAACGGCTATATGGTCAGCACCTTCAGCGTGCCTGCCTCGGTCATCGCGCCGGTTGGCGACCGGGCGCTCTACGACTGCCCGGCCGCCAGCTCGACCGGCGCCTATGCCCAGTGCGACGGCGGCGTGTGCTTCGAAAGCAGCCAGGGACAATCGTTCCCGGGCTTCGACAAGCCTTTAAAGAAAGGCCAGATCATCTGCTCCTGCCCGATTACCGTGGCCAACCCGGCGACGGCGAAAGTGGGCTATCAGATCGCCGGCCCCTACCCCTGCGAGAGATCGTTCTTCCGCAATTGCAACAGCGCCGTCGCCAACAAGAATACCGGCTCGACGATCTATGTCGGCGCCCCGACCGGTTCGGCCCGCCTGTTGACCCGCGAACTCTACGGCTTCGTCCCGCCGCTCAACGAATGCCGCCTCCCGCCCTGGTCCGCGCAGTAGAGCGCCGGCGGTCGGCGACGCGGGCGCCTCACTGGGTGTTGCGCGTGACCACGATCTGGGTGGCGTCGAACGGCCCGACCCACGGGAAACCCTCCCATATTCTGACGGCGCCGAATTGCTGGGCCGCCGCCCGGAATTGCGGCAGGACGGCGTAGTCCGCCTGTCCCGACGCGCCCGCGCCGGAGAGCACGATATGGGCGGTCGGCGAGGTCGCGTTGATGTTCAGCGTGACCTGCACGATGAAAACCTGGTCGCGCGGAAACGTGCCGAATTCGGTGGCGTCGTTGTCGTCGATGCGGACGCCGTTGTTCTGCATGAAATCGAGATGCAGGAAGTTCGACAGATCGCCGATCGACTGGTTGAAGGATTCGAACTGGATCGTGGCGATCTGGCGGCCGGCAGGCATGTACATGAAGGCCGAAAAATTGTAGGTGCCGCTGCCGCGAAATTGCGCAAAACCGCCTTGCAGACCGGCCACGTTGGGGCCGTTCGGTCGATTGACCTGCACCCATTTGCCGGACGGCACGACCGGCGCGGCAACGACGACGACGCTGCCCGCCGGGCCGAAGACATTGGCCGTTCCAACCTGCTGGACCGGCGCCGGCGGCTGATTGACCGGCGTCGCATCAAAGTTCGATTCGAACAGGGTTTCGGGCGCGCAGCCGGCCAGAATCATCATCGCCGCCAGAAAGCAGCAGCGAAACATCAATCGACGATTGCGCATTGCGCCCCTCCCCCATCGGCGGCGACGGCTTCTTGGCCGTGAGCAAGCGCAACATTACACCAAACTTTCTATCGATGGCGGCCTAAATCGTGGGGCGAGCGGGCATGGCGCGCGGCTCACGACCCATGCTGGCGATAGCTCATCAGCCCGGCGCCGGCTTTCGGCGGGTGGGCGCGGAGCGCGTCCTCGTTCGGCTCGGTGCCCCAGCCGGGCGTGTCGGGGACGAGGATGTGGCCGTTCTCGTATTGCGGCAGGGCCGTGAACAGCTCCTGGTCCCAGGGCAGCCGGTCGATATCGACCTCCATGATGCGCAGATTGGGCATGGCGGCGGCGAAATGCACGTTCATCATCGTCGCCAGATGGCCGTAGAAATTATGCGGCGCGATGTTGACCTCGAAGGCGTCGGCCGCTGCGGCGATCTTGACCGACTGCCACACCCCGTTCCACACCGCGTCGATGATCGCGACATCCATCGCCTGCTCGTGAAAATAGGGCAGGAACTCGCGCAGCCCGGTCAAGGTCTCGCACGAGCTGATCGGGTGCGGGCTGCGGCGCCGGATATAGGCCAATGCCCGCGGGTTCCGGCTGTCGATCTCGACCCAGAACATGTCGAAATCGGCGATCGCCTTCAGGATCTTCACATACCCCTCGGTCTTGGCGTTGAAATTGAGATCGAGGAGCAGGTCCATCTCCGGCCCAGCACCGTCGCGGATCGCTTCGAGATGGGCGCGCAGGTTGCGCAGCACGCGCTTGTCGACATTGAGTTCGGGCAGGAACGGCACGCCGAAACCCGGCCGCCAGCCGCGCGGCGCACGGCCCTCGTCGTCGTCATGGATGAAAATATTGGTCTTGAGCGCGGTGAAGCCGCGGTCGCGGGCTTCGGCGCCGATCGCCCTGACCCCGTCGAGGCCGGTGATCGCCGGCTGGTAGAGATGCGGATGATTGATCCGCCAGGTCGCGCAATGCGACCAATAGACCCGCACCCGGTCGCGGATCCTGCCGCCCAGCAGCGCATGGCACGGCACTTCGAGCGCCTTCGCCTTGGCATCGAGCAGGGCGTTCTCGATGGCGCCGAGACCCTCGGCGACGACCCCGCCCGCCGCCGGACGGATCAGGCAATAGAGCTCGGCGTAAATCCGTTCGTGGTCGAAGACGTTCTGGCCGACGACCCGCCCGGCGAGCCGCTCGATGACGGCGCCGACCCCGGGCGAGCCGAAGCCCTCGTCATACTCGCTCCAGCCGACGATGCCCGCGTCGGTCGTCAGCTTGAGGAAATGATAATTCCGCCAGCCGGCGTCGCAGCGCAGGATTTCGAGACCCGCGACCTTCATCGGCATCCTCCCAGAAAAACCGCCGCCGCCGCGCAGAGGGATCGTCCGGCTGCGTCATGCAGACCGCCGCCGCAATCGGCCAGGCTCGGCGCGCCATCCTTTACGCTGCGTCCCCGTTACATCAGGAACACGCCTTTGCCGGTGGTCTGCGTGTCGAACAGGCGATAGGCCTCCTCGGCCTGGCCGAGCTGCCAGCGATGGGTGAACAGGCGGTCGACATCGACCTTGCGGTCGACGATGAACTGCGCGCATTCGGCCTGGCCGATCGACGAGAAGGTCCACGACGCGACGATCGTCAGCTGCTTGCGCAGCATGTCGGGGCTGACGTCGATCGTCACGTCGTTGCGCTCGCCGACAAAGCACACGGTGCCCCAGACCTTGGCGCTGCGCACCGCGGCGATCCGGCCCTCGGGCTGGCTCGAAGTGTCGAGGGTGAAATCGGCGCCGCCATGGGTCAGATCCTTGATCGCGCCGATCGGGTCGTTCGAGCGCGGGTTGACGGTCTCCCAGGCGCCGAATTCCTTCGCGCGTTCGAGCCGCTCGGGGCTGACGTCGAGGGCGATAACCCGCGCCCCCATCGCCGCGGCGAGCTGGGTCGCCGACAGCCCGACCGGGCCCTGGCCGAACAGCGCGATCGTATCGTTGCCCGAGAGTTTCAGTCGCCGCAATGCGCCATAGGCGGTGCCGGTGCCGCACGAGATCGCCGCCCCGGCGGTGAATGACAGCTCGTCATGCAGCGGCACCAGGGTGAAGGCCGGCACCTTCAGCCAGCGCGCATGCCCGCCATGCGCATTGTTGCCGTAAACCAGAACCGGCTCCTCCTGGCACAATTGCGACCAGCCCGAGCGGCAATGGTTGCACACGGTGCAGCCCTTGTAATGATGCACCATGACGCGCTGGCCGATCTGTGCCTGCTTGTCGCTGACGCCCGGCCCGATCGCGGCGACGACGCCGCAGGGCTCGTGCCCGCCGATCACCGGGTTGGGGTTGACCGGCAGCCCGCCGATCGAGGCGCCGCCGGTTTTCGGCCGCCGGTACTGGTGCAGATCGCTGCCGCACATGCCGGAGGCCTTGATCTCGACCACGACCTCGCCCGGCCCCGGCGTCGGGTCCGGAAATTCCATCATCGCGATTTCCCGCTCGCCCTGGAACACCACCCCGCGCATTGCTTCCTCCATTCGTGTCTGCTGCGCCGAGCCTACGCCCTTTCCCCTGGCCGGGTACCATCGAGCCCCGAAGGTTGCCGATAGTGACCGAGAGAGGAAGGTTGCCGCGCCGGGCCGCGGGGTTTAGAGGCAAGACCTCGCTGGTTGACGAGGCTCGCGCCGATGACCCCCGACAAGCCCCATCTCGAATTTCATCGCGTCGATATGAGCGCCGGCTGGGCGACCCCGCCGGGTTACCCGCCCGGCATCGAGCAGAAGATCCTCGCCGGCGCGCTCGACGAGGAGCACCGCCGCGGCAGCCGCACCCGCCTCTTGCGGTTTGCGCCGGGGGTGTTCACGACGGCACCGTTCGTCCACGAATATTGGGAGGAGGTCTACCTGGTCTCGGGCGACCTGACCGTCGGCAACGACGCCGCGGGCCATGGCGGCGAGAACTTTGCCGCCGGCACCTATGCCTGCCGCCCGCCCGGCGCGGTGCACGGCCCGTTCAAATCGAATGGCGGCTGTGTTCTTTACGAGACCCACTATTTCGCCGAATAGCCGCCGGCTTCCCTATTCCGGCGGCCGCTCATAGCAGAATTCGGCCATCCTTCAAGGTCTGCTGCGCGAGTGATTACTGCAGGGCGATTGGCACGGATACGGGGTGCCGGAAACAGAACTGCTGATCCCCTTGTCCGACCTGAGTCGCAAACGCCGTCCGCGGCGGTATCGGCGTGCCTGCGAACGATTCCCCCATCGGACAGTGACACGTCGCTACCGGGACCCCGTTGATGTAAGTCTCCGAGTTGCAGGCGAAGCTGAAGCAATTGGAAATCCCGTTTCCGGCATCGAGGTTCTTCGGGCAAACCTGCGGCGGCGCTTTGGCACCGGGGCCGGTTGGAACCCAGTTGTTGATCTCCTGCGGAATGTTGGCTTTGGGAAAATAGAGAGACCAGATTTGACCGGGGCCCGGCGACTCGCAAGAGCCTTGCATATTGCCTCCGGTCACGTCGGCGCGCGCCACGCCGGAAAAAATCGGACAAGTACACGCGACCTCCGGGAAGGTGGCAGTGCCGCCACCAGTCACGTTGACCCTGATATGCTTTCCCGTCGGCTTGCAGGTCGAGGCGGAGCACAGCGCGTAATAGCCCCCGCATAACCGATAATCATGACCTCCCGCCGCATCGCCGGCTTCCGCAGCTGCCGGTGCCAACACCAGAAGCAGGGCGCTCAGGCCGAACCGTGCTTTCGCGAGAGTGTCGCCATTTGCCGCTCGCTCAGCGGCCGATTTGAGGATGGCTATAATTCGCAATATGATCACCTCTTCTCCCCATCTCGAGACCACATTGGGATTAATATGTGGCTGTCTTGCCTCCAGATCAGGATCGCCTCTACAGCGTATTTGTCCAGCAATCACGCAGAGCCCGGCAAAGGTCGACAGCGCAGGCTTTCTGACGGTATGCATATCGGCCGCGGCGCGCGCCGCACCTTCGGCCTGTTCGCCATCTCAAGCAGATCGTAGACGCCAAGGCGCAATTTCGTTCGCTTGCCGAGCCGTGGCCGACACCGGCACCAGCGCCGGGCGGTTGATGCTGGCGGTACTCAGCGGCTTGGCGGACGTGGAGCACGATCTTATCGGCACCCGCACCGCCGAGGGGCGCAGCCGGGCGCGAAAGCGCGAGCAGCATATGGGCCGGAAACCGAAATTGCCGTCGCGCAGCTCGAAGATCGCGATGTCGCGATGCCTAAGCCATGCGCCTGGCGCTCAGCACGGTGCAGAAGACTTGGCGCGCCCATAGCCTCGCACTGCATCGCCTGCGGATTTTCAAGCTCAGCCGCGACCCGCTCTTGTTACCTGAACCTGTGAAAATGACCTGCCGACGATGGAAAAGAGTAGAGTGAACGTGAAGCTAGCCGCCCCCGGGGGAAGAGATGGTCAGGGTCGTCCCCCGTCCTGGTTTAATCGTCACTCCGGGTATCGTCACCAGCCCGTCCTTGTCGGCGACGACCGTGCCCGAGGCTCCGGACGAACTTTGCCAGCGAGCCGAGCCGCCGGGCGGCAGGCGAAAATGCTGTATGCGCCTAGGCGTCACGTCAACGGTCATCGGTGTCGCGGCGAGCGCGTTGGAGATCGTAACCTCCCATTCGTCCGTGGTGTCGATAGGATCACTCCAGGCAAAACCGAGATTGATCCCGCCCTCTTTATCGCCATTTTCGGGATCGCCGTTGCCGAGGTTGTTGTCGAGCGAGCTGTGGGAGAAGGCGGGATAGCTTTGGTCGAGGCTGAATTTTTCGGCAGGGTAGGTCTTCAGCAGCACACGCATCTGGTCGCCGCCGGCGCCGTGATTTCCATTGTTCCAGCCGAAGGCAAAGCCGCGATGCGCCGCGGTCAGCGCCCGCACCATATCGACCTGTTCGCGCCAGCTGGCAAAGCCGTCATGTCGGCCGATCGACCAGGCGATAAACGGCAATTCACCGTGATATGCCGCGACGAACGCGACCATGTCCATCCGCGCAAAATAGTCGCGTCCGTCGGGCATCGTTGCCGGCGCACCGGGTGAGCGCGGCAGGAAGGGCGGCATCAGGTTGGGCAAGAGGATTTCGCGAAATCGTGGCATCATCGGATAGAGGGCGGCGAACAGCTCGGGGTGCCGCAACGCAAACGACGCTATCCCCCAACCACCCATCGAATAGCCGATCGCATAGATGCGCTTCTTATCAGTCTGGTAATGGCGAACCGTCCAATCGATCATCCAAAGAAGTCGATTCTCGGTGAATGGATAGGCGTGCGGCAAAGGTTGGGTCGCCCATTGCGGCCGGCAGTAATAGCCGAACCAAATTGTTTCGAGCGCGCCGCTGCCATCGGGCTTGACCACCGAATCCACCGGGTAAAGCTCGAGATTGGGGCCCGGCAGGGTGGTTCCCATCCATACCGAAAAGAGGCCGGGCATTCCGTCCCGGTAGCCCATCTGCTGGTTGCCGAAATAGAGGTAATAATCGCCGTGCAGCTCGGCGTGGCTTCCGCGGCTGTTGCTGGCGTGAAACTTGACGGTCAGCGGCCGGCCGCTCTCCGCCGCGAGCGGGGTTGGGCGCGGCCGATCGCTAAAATCAACAGCACTGTGAAGCTGGATCGGGGCGATCGGCGCCGGACGTTCCTCGACCGGACGGATCGTCGCGCTCTGACCGGGTACGATTCGGCTCAGCCGGTGAAGGTTGCCATCTGTGGCGGCGACGGCGTAATAGGCCGCCGCGGTCGCGGTTGCGGTATGGACGGCAAGCCCGCTCCACATCGGCAGGGCGGCGCCTTCCTGGGCGGTGACCGACATCGGCTTGCTCGGGTCGAGGCGATCCTGCGGCTGGTAATCGAAGCCCGCGAGCTTCCCCGAATTGTTGAGGATACCCCAGGCGATCAGCTGCGCCGAACCGAGATTTGCCTCGGTGATCGGCACGTTGGAACGGTAGAGCGAGTAGCGGTAGCGCGCCCCGTCCGCGCCTTTAGCCGCGTCATTCCAGGTGATGAAGCTCTGGCCATCGTGCTCGGTGACCGCAATGGCTGTCACCTCGACATCCGCCCGCAACTCTCCCATAGGCGGCGCCGCGACAGCCGAGGGCGCGGCAGGCAGGGCTGGCGCCGCCTTTGGCCGCGCCGGCGACGGAGCATCGAGCACGATTTCCCCGGTCACTGGATCGCGGTGAAGCGGCCCGATCGTATCGCCGAGGGCGGGACACGAGAGTGCCAGCGCCAATCCGAGGGCGAGGCTCGGCCGCAGCAGCAATCGGCAGGCACCGCGGCCGCTCATTGCGAGGCGTCCCGCGCCGGCGTCGGCGTTGCTTTGTCGACGCCGCGCCGGCCGCTGGCGAGAAAGCGCCGGCGCCCAGCACGGATGGCCGCGAGCCTGTCGTTGATATCGAGCGTGGTCAGCAGGCCGCCGAAACGCTCGTTTTTGCCGAAGATCGCCGCGAGTATCTCGTTGCCGAGCGCACTCTTGTAATGCGCAGATTCCCAATACCAGCGCATCTCGCTGTGGCGGTCACCGGGGGGGGGCACCGGCTCGGTAGTGAACTGGTCGTACTCAGCAAAATCGTAGAGTGACACATTTGCCGACAACATCGGCTTCTCGGCCGCGACAATTCGCACCAATGCCCGCTTCCAGCTTTCGAAACTCGGCCATAGGCCGACCTGATGCAGCATTTCGAGATATTCGACATGATAGGGGTGAATGTACATCACCAGCCGGATCTCGTGTTTTGCCGACAACTCCATGATCCGTCGCAAATCACGAAAGCTCGAATATTGGAATGGATCGGCGAAGTCCGAGCCGGTATAATGGCGATATTGAGTTTCGTAGATTACGCTCTTTTGCGCGAACAGCTCGTTATAACCGTTGCGCGCAACATAAACTCGATATTCATGAAGCGGATTAAAGCCCTGCGGCGTCATGGTGACGCTTGTCGCCGGGTGCTGGTCGAATAGGGTAATCACGCTGTCATAGACGGCGCCGATTGTCAGGGTCGTAGCAAGGCGGTCGCGCCAGAGCTGCAACGGCCTTCGCGGGTTAGGCGCGCCGTCCCGATCCACCAGCAGCCGCCGCTCATCGGCGCTGGGCGGCGGCGGTTGAGCAGGCGGTTGGGTCGGCTTTTGCAGAAAATCGAGGATATCGAGGCCGAGCACGACTCGATCAGGGACGCGAACGGCGATCGCCTCGCGCAGCATCGCCAGCGCGGTCGCCAGACCCTTCCCGTCCTGAGCGGCGTTGAACACCGGCTGCGCTTCGGTTGGCCAATCGCGACTTTTGGGATCGAGCCCGATCTCGACCCGGGAATTTCCGAGCAGCAAGGTGCGAGGCATCACGCGCTCGAGCAGATGGGTCTTCGCAATCCCGGTCTGCTGGTAGATCCTCGGCTTCAACGCCGTCCACCCTGGGGTAGCCGGCGTCCCGTACATGCGATAGGGATCGACCCAGACGGTCAGGGCGATGGCTGCGAGCGCCAGCCCTAAGGCGGCGCCGCCGATCCCTGCCAGATAACAGACCGAGCGCACCGCCGCCGCCGCTCAGAACTGCCAGTAGAGGAATTCGCTCATTCGCATTATCGCAATAATGCCGAAGAATGCCAGCGCGCCGACGGCTATCGACCAGCTGCCGGTCGGCGCCCAGCGCAGGCGCAGCAGCTGCGGCCCGGCGGTTCGCGGCACCCCTGCGGCGGCGCCGGGGGCTTCGAGCACCGGATGGTAGCTGCCCAGCAGCTCCTGCGTCGTCGGCGCAAAAAAAGCGATGCCGAGCAGCGCGGCCACCCACAGGTAAGTGTCGATGAGCTGGGTTCCCGAGGTTTGCGCGTAGCTGACGCCAAGAGCAGTGAGGAGGCCTTGCAACGGTTCCAACGCAAAGGCCAGCCCCGCCGGCAGGACGGCTCCGTGCCGGCCGATCATGCCGCCGAGCATGTCCGCGGCGATGGTCATGTCCGGCGAGCGGAACAGCACCCAGCCGACGACGACGGCGAGGAAGGTCACAGCGAACCCGAACGAGGCGCCGGCGCGCGAGCCGCGGAAGGCCGACAGGACCGGACTGCGCGCGCAGATCGCGATCCAGGCATGGTTAACCATCAGATAGGCTCCATGCAGCGCGCCCCACAGCACGAATGTCCAGTTGGCCCCATGCCAAAGCCCGCCGAGCAGCATCGTGATCAAGAGATTGGCATAGCGTCGGGCCTTGCCGCGCCGGTTGCCGCCCAGACCGATATACAGATAGTCGCGTAAAAAACGCGACAGCGTCATATGCCAGCGTCGCCAGAACTCGATGATGCTGGTGGCTTTGTACGGCGCGAAGAAGTTCATCGGAAAGCGGATCCCAAAGCAACGCGCCGCGCCGATCGCCATGTCGGAATAGCCCGAAAAATCGAAATAGAGCTGGCACGTATAGGCCAGCGCGCCACCCCACGACAGCAGCAGATCGATCGGCTCGCCGCGCCCGGCACCGGCGAAGGCGGCCGTGGCGTAAGGTGCTATCCCGTCTGCGAGAAGGGTCTTTTTGGCAAAGCCGATAAAGAAGATGGTCAGCCCGACCGCGAGGTTTTCGGCCGTCGACAACTCGCGGGAGGCCGCCAGTTGCGGTTCAATCTCGTGAAAGCGCAGGATCGGGCCGGCGACAAGACGCGGAAAGAACGTCACAAAGACCGAATAGCGCAGCAAGCTCGCCGCGGGCGCGTCGCCTCGGCGCACATCAACGAGAAAGCCGATCTGTTCAAATGTAAAAAAAGAAATGCCGAGCGGCAGAATGATGGCTCCGAGCGCGACGTCCGTTCCCGCCACGGCGTTCAAGTTGTCGACAAAAAAATGGGCATATTTGAAGATCGCGATGCTGAACAGATTGACGGTGACGGCGCCGGCGAGGACCGCCGTGGCTGCGCCTGCGCGATGCCGCGCGATGCAAGCCGAAATAGCCCATCCCGCCGCGAAATTGACCATGATCGAACCGAGCAGCAATGGCACGAAGCGAACGTCCCAAGCCGCGTAAAAAGCGAGCGATGCCGCCACCAAGACGGCATTCTGCGCCCGGGGTCCGAAGCCCTTAACGCAATAGTATAAAAGACCAGAAATCGGGAAAAAGACAAAAAGAAACTGGTATGAATTGAATAGCAAAACGTTCCTCCACTGCCCCGTACCCGGCGCGAGATCTCTTGCTCGGCAACGTTCGTCCGGATTTGACGCTGTCTGGGGTGATCCAGACTTATTTTCTATGTTCTCGGCGCGCGATGCTCAATCACGGTTGCATCATATTAACCATATTGCCCCTATTACGGTTTATTGTGCGACGAGTATCGTCCATTTGAGCGTATTAGGCAACTATAAATTATGCGTACGTCGCGCCGGTAGGCGGTCGATACTGATGGTTAACTATGCAGAGGTGCGGTTTTCCGGGGAAAGTCGCCCGCGAATCCGGAATGATGTCGCCCGCCAATCCGATTTGATCTCGCCCGGCGTTCCGAGCTGAGCGCTCGCACCCGCCGGGCATCAACGCGCGGTGCGCGTTGCCTTGCCGCCACTAGAGCTTATCCGCTCCCGTTCCGTCCCTCTCGGACCATCGCGGATATTGGCCGAAACTTCGGGTACGCGGCGATTGCTCGCGATGGGCGCTGATGCGCCAGGCTCGGGCCGGCCACACCGGCTTGGTGGCGTGGTGGTCTCGGGCGGTATGCGTTCATCCCGTCGAGATTGCTTCGGCGCGTTGCGGCGCCTCGCAATGACAGCGCGAAATCAGGCGGCCAGTCTTTGCCGGGCCGCGGCCTTGAGCATGGCGGCGCCTTTTTCGGCGATCATGATCGTCGGGGCGTTGGTGTTGGTCGAGCTGACCGCCGGCATGATCGAGGCGTCGATGACGCGCAGCGCGTCGAGCCCGTGCACGCGCAATTCGCTGTCGACGACGCTCATTGCGTGGCTGCCCATCATGCAGCTGCAGCTCGCGTGATAGACGGTCGAGCCGTTCTGCCGCGCATAGTCCAGCAATTCGTCGTCGGTCTGCACGCCCGGTCCCGGCAGCGTCTCGGCGACGATGTATTTCGCGATCGACGGCGCGGCGAACAGGCGGCGCAGGAATTTGAGCCCGCCGACCATCGCGCGGCGATCGGTGTCCTCGGCGAGGTAGCGCGGGTTGATCGCCGGCTGCTCGCGCGGATCGGGCGAACGGACCAGCACGTAGCCGCGCGACAGGGGCCGCATCTGCCACGGGCCGCCGGTGATGCCGGGCTTGTCGTCGAGCTTGCGGATCAGCCCCGGCTTGTAGCTCGCCGGCGCGAAGACGCATTGCACGTCGGGGGTCGCCGATTCCTCGAGCACCTTGACCGAGGCGGCGCACAGCGAGGCGCTGTAGGTCAGCATCCCCGTGCCGGTGGTCACGTAGCGCAGCAGCTCATTGGCGAAGGACAGGCCGCGGCCGCGCTCGTTCAAGGTTTCGATGCCCTGGACCTCGCAAGACATGCGGGCGATGTAATGGTCCTGGAAATTGCGCCCGACGCCGGGCAGCGCGTGGTGCACCGGAATGCCGGCCTTGGCCAATGTCTCCGGCTCGCCGACGCCGGACAATTGCAGCAGATGCGGCGAGCCGACGGCGCCGGCGGCGAGGATCACCTCGCGCGCCGCATCGGCCCGCTCGACCGCGTTCCCGGAGCCGCCATGCGAGAATTCGACGCCGGTCGCGCGCCTGCCATCGAACATCACGCGGTGCACCAGCGCCTTGGTGATGACCTGCAAATTCGGCCGCTTCGACGCCGGCCGCAGATAGGTGCGCGCCGCGCTCGCCCGCCGCCGCCCGCCGCGGGTCTGCTGGCACCAGCCGATGCTGTCCCCGGTCCCCGGCGGCAGATTGTTGACGTCGGGGCGGTATTCGAGCCCGATCTCCTGCGCCGCGGCGATGATCGCGCGGCACGCCGCCGGCTGCTCGCTCATCGGCGAGGTGGTCAGGAACCCGCCTTTGCCGTGCAATTCGCTCGACTCGCCCTGCCAGTTCTCGGCCTCCTTGAAATAGGGCAATACGTCGTCCCAGCCCCAGCCGCGGTTGCCGAGCTGCGCCCAATGGTCGAAATCCTCGGGCTGGCCGCGGATGTAGATCAGCCCGTTGATCGAGGACGAGCCGCCCAATACCCGGCCGCGCGGATAGACGATCGCCCGGCCGGCGGTGCCGGGATCGGCCTCTGCCTTGAAGCCCCAGGTCAGGGTCGGATGGTCGAGCAGCTTCATGAACCCGGCCGGGATGTGGATCAGCGGGTTCCAGTCGCGCCCGCCGGCCTCGATCAGCACGACCCGCACCGCCGGGTCCTCGGTCAGCCGGTTGGCGAGAACGCAGCCGGCCGAGCCGGCGCCGACGATGACATAATCCGCTTGCATGGCTGTTCTCTCCGGAGCGCGTCGGCGGAAGCCCGCGCGGCGCCTCAGTGGATGTCCTCGACCTCGTCGAAGGCCTGGCGCAGGCGGGCTATCGAGAAGCCGGGAGCTTTCGCGGCGTCGATGATCACCTTTTCGCGGCGCGTCAGCAGCGCCACCGCCGCCGGCAATTCCTTGACCGCCTCGGCCGGGACCACCACCGCGCCGTGACGGTCCGCGTGGATCACATCGTTGGGCGAGACGGTCATGCCGGCGACGCTGACCGTGCCGCCGAAATCGACGAGGTGGACATGGGCGTGCGACGGCATGATCGAGCCGGCGAGCACGAAAAAGCCGGGCGCCATCGCTTCGAGATCGCGCACCGAGCCGTCGGTGACGACGCCGACGCAGCCGAGCCCCTTGTGGACATTGGTCTGAACCTCGCCCCAGAACGCGCCAAAGCCGTAATCGGGGACATCGATGTCCTGGATCACCGCGATGCTCGGCAGCGGCGCGGCGGCGATGTGCGCGTAATAGCCGAGCCGCACCTCTTTCGCTTCCTCGCGGCTGCGCGGATGCGGTTCGCGCGAGCGGATGATCGCGGTGCGGGCAAAGGCGACGACCGGCTTCATTTCCGGGAAAGCGGCGATCAGCGGCCGGCGGATGAAGCCGGTGGCGCGGCGCGATGGGGCGACGAGTTCGAGCGCGTTGCAGATCGTCGGCGTGTCGAACGCGCGCAACGGCTCGAGATCGGCGGGGTCGGGCAGGCGGGGCATGGCATTCGTCTCCGGCGCGTTATTGTCCAGCCCCAGGCTTTATTGGAGAATGGCGGGCCCCATCAAGGTTTTTCCGCGGGGTTGAGGAGAACGCCGATGTACGATCCCGAGCGCGTCAAAAAAATCGAGCGGCCGCATGGCCTGCCGTTCCGCATCGGCAAGCTCGGGCATGTCGTTCTCAATGTGCGCGACGTGGAGCGCTCGGCCCGGTTCTACACCGAAATTCTGGGCTTCCAGGTCTCCGACGCGTACCCCGAGGCGATGGTGCCGGGCGGCATGGTCTTTCTGCGCTGCAACCCGGACCATCACGGCATCGCCCTGGTCGGCTCGATGACGGCCGAGGCGCCGAATCTCGAGCTCAACCACATCGCCTTCGAGGTCGCGACCCTCGACGAGGTCGTGCGCGCCCGCGACCATCTGCGCCGGCACGGGGTCAAGATCGATTTCGAGGGCCGCCGCCGGGCCGGCTGCCAGCTCGCGGTCGAGTTCCGCGACCCGGACAATCACCGGCTGGAGATCTATTGGGGCATCGACCAGATCGGCAGCGACGGACAGGCGCGCCCGGCCGCCGAATGGAACGGCATGCCCAGCCTCGAAGCGGCGATCGCCGAGCCGGTGCGCGGCCAGGACACGACCCTGCACGATCCCGCGCTCGGCTAAGGCTGAGCCGGGGCTATTGCCGCCGCCTCTTGCGGTCGCTCGCCCACAGCGCGATCAGGATCGCGGCGAGCAGCAGACCGTAGCCGATGGCGGGGGCGAGGGCGATGATCCCGAACAGGATCAGTATGGCCGCGATCAGCGGCAGTGCGATCAGCAAGGCGATCGCCAGCGCCACTCCGACCACCGCGACGAACAGCGGCAGCGTGACGAGCAGCAGCGTGCCGACCAGCACGCCGATGACGAAGTAGAGGAATTCCACCGGTCCCGATCCCAGGCGACGCCGCACGATAGCATGCCCGGCACGCGAACGCATTGCACCAATCGGTTCGGCTCGGGCATGGTGGGGGATGATCGACAATTGCCCGACGCCGTCTGCGCAAGGCGCCTCCTACACCGTCACCGTGCATGGTCTGGTGCTGATGTGCAGCATCGGCATCCGGCGGCGCGAGCGCGAGCACAAGCAGCGCGTCCGCATCTCGGTCGACCTGGTGGCGACCGCCGCCGCCGCATTTCCGGGAGAAGACCGCCGCCGCGTCATCAATTACGAAAAAGTCGTCGCCGCGATCCGCGACATCGCCGGGTCCGGCCATATCGATCTGTGCGAGGGCTTCGCCCAGCGGATCGCGGCCGCCTGTTTTGCCGATCCGCGGGTCGAGCGGGTCCGGGTCGGGGTCGAAAAGCTTGATGTCTTCCCGGATGTCGAAGGCGTCGGCGCGATCCTGGAGCGCACCCGGCCGGCGCCAGCCAATCCCGGCTGAGACGTGCCCGGTCCCGCTTTCTTCGGACCCGCCATCTTCGGCCCCGCCATCTTCGGTATCGTCAACGTCACCGAGGATTCGTTCTCGGACGGCGGCCGCTTTCTCGACACCGCGGCGGCCCTTGCCCATGCCCGCGCGCTCGTTGCCGCCGGCGCGCATGTGATCGATCTCGGCGCCGCCGCCAGCAATGTCGATGCGCGGCCGGTCGCTGCCGCCGAGGAGATCCGCCGCCTCGATCCGCTGATCGCCGCTCTGACGGCCGATGGCATGCCGGTTTCGGTGGACAGCTTCGTCCCCGAAGTCCAGCGCTTCGCGATCGCGCGCAACGTGGCTTTCCTCAACGACATCCAGGGCTTTCCCGACCCGTCGCTCTACCCGGAGCTGGCCGCGGCAAGCTGCCGGCTCGTCGTCATGCACGCCGTGCACGGCCGCGGCCGGGCGCAGCGGATCGAGCTGTCGGCGGATCAGGTGTGGGATCGCATCCACGCCTTCTTCGCCGACCGCGTGACGGCGCTCGAACGCGCCGGGGTCGCACGCGACCGGCTGATCCTCGATCCCGGCATGGGCTTTTTCCTGAGCAGCCGGCCCGAGGCCTCGCTGCGGGTACTCGCCGGTCTCGACCGGCTCAAAGCCGCGTTCGGGCTGCCGATCCTGGTCTCGGTGTCGCGCAAATCGTTTCTGCGCGCCGTCACCGGCCGCGCGGTCGCGGCGGAGCTCGGCGCCGCGACCCTGGCGGCCGAGCTTTACGCCGCGGAGAGGGGTGTGAACTATATCCGCACGCACGATGTCCAGGCGCTCGCCGACGGTCTCAAAGTCGTCGCCGCGCTGCGCGCGCAAGCGACGCGCTCGGCCTGATCGCCGTGCAAGACGGGTGAAGGGAGCTGCCACGCTACGGCGGTGGCGGCGGCAGCGGCATCTGCTGGACCGGCGCGTTCGGGTTCCCCGGTGGCGGCGGCGCGGGGTAGGGATAGGGCGGGCGGTAGGGATACGGGTAAGGGAAGGGCGGATAGGGGTAATAGCCGCCCGTATACGGATCGTAATAACAGCCGGACAACCCGCCCGCGCCCGCCAGCACGATCAATATCGCCAGCCACAATCGGCACCGTCGCATCACAGACCTCGTCCTTCGCCGGTAAAGCTTGGGCGGCGCTTTTCGAGAAAGGCGCGCACCCCTTCGACAAAATCGTCGGTTGCGGCGCAGGCGGCGAAGTTTTCGGCCTCGCGCCGCAGCTGCGCCTCGAAAGCGTCGCCGAGGCTCGCCTGGATCAGGGCCTTGGTGCGCGCATAGGCTTCGGTCGGCCCGTCGGCGAGCCGCGCCGCCAAAGTCTGCGCCTCGCCGATCAGCTGGTCCGGCGCAGTCACGCGATTGACAAGCCCGAGCGCCAGCGCGCGCCGCGCGTCGAAGCGCTCGCCGAGCAAGGCCAGTTCGGTAGCGAGCTTGAGCCCGACGATGCCGGGCAGGGTCGCGGTCATGCCGCCATCGGGAGTGGTGCCGAGATGGATGTAGCCGCAGGTGAAGACCGCGTCTTCGGCAGCGAGCGCGAGATCGGCGGCGAGGACGAGGCTGAGCCCGAACCCGGCCGCCGCACCCTGCACCGCGGCGACGACCGGCTTCGGCATATGCCGCAGCCGGACCAGCAGCGGGTGCAGCTCGCCGACGATCCGATAAAGCATGTTGCGGCGGTCGACGGGCGGCAGCCCGATCAGCGCGGCGAACATCCCGATGTCGCCGCCGGCGCAGAAATGCGTGCCTGCGCCGCGCAGCAGCACGGCACGTGCGGTGCGATCCTCGGCGGCTTCGCCGGCGGCCGCGGCGAGCACGGCAATCGTCTCCCGGTCAACGGCGTTGAGCACCTCGGGCCGGTTCAGGACGATCTCCAACACGGTCCCGCGCCGCTCGACATTCACTTTTGGCATCCCTCAGCTCCCGCCCGCGCGCCCCGACACGTCGATCGCGACGGCGGGCGACACTCGATCAGCCTTGGTTTCCGCGAGATTCCGCTGGAGGCTCACCGCGCCACGATCGGCGCCGGGGCCAGTGAAGTCAACCGGTCGGCCGATTGCAGGCGATATGGGACGGGGCCTGAATTTCAGCCGCCGCCGATCGTGATCTCGACGCGCCGGCTCGCAATTCCGGGATCACCGCCGGTTTGCCCGCGCCCCGTCCGCACCAGGCGGCTCGCAACGACCCCGTTCGCCACCAATGCGTCGGCTACGGTCTGCGCGCGCTGTTGGGACAATTTCGCATCGGCCGGCGGACTGCCGGCGCTATCCGTATATCCGACCACATTGACCGGTGCCGTGGGCTCGTCGTTCGCCCGCTGCGCCACCAACGCGATCACACTATTCGCCTGAGGGTCGAGATGAGCCGAGCGCTCCTGGAAGTAGACGATGTAAGGGGAGCCGCTCGGTCCGAACAGGGAGCAGGCCGACAGCACCAGCACCAGGCATAAAACAGCTATGTACCGCATTTGCAGAGCACTCCAGCAAACGCCGCGCGGGCGGAGCAGCCCTCTCGATGACGAGGATCATCTAGCGTCAGGCAGGGACATGCCTGGTCGGGTCCGAGGGGCCACACTCCGCCGGCGGCTCTCCAGTAGCTGGAAACATCGGGCGAGTTGGGGAGTTCCATGAACGCGGAATTGGTGATCGGGAGCCATAGGCCCGCGAGGACGATTTGCGGTCGGGTGGATCTGGCGCGCCGCGCGCCGCCTCGCCGGTCTCCTTCGATGTTTTTTGCGGCGCAATTCAAGCTGCGCGATATTGGCGCGCGGCTGATGCATAAAATTGCGCCATCGAGCGGCGGGCATCTTCGGGTATCTCCCTCCGATGCATGGCGCGCGCGCGACGACGATCGATTCAGGCATCGCCAAAGGCTCGTGGCGCGAGATTTTCCGCAACGGCCTCGGGCTTTATTCGGCGCTGGTGATCGGCGGCATCGCCATGAACGCAACGCAGATGCTGGTCATCGCCATCATCATGCCGACTATCGTCCGCGATATCGGCGGGGCGAGCTTCTACACCTGGGCGGCGATGCTCTACACGATCGGCTCGATCGTCGGCGGCGCCTCGACCGGCATGGTGTGGTCGCGCCTTGGTGCGCGGCGCGCCTATACGCTCGGCGCCGGCGTTTTCGCGCTGGGCACGGTGGGCTGCGCGCTGGCACCAAACATCGGCTCGCTGATTGCTGCGCGGGGGGTGCAGGGGTGGGCCGGAGGTCTCGTCTCGGGATGCGGCATGGCGCTGATCACCAGCCTGTTCGCCGCCCGCCTGCGTACCCGCATCATCGCGATCTCGCAAGGCACCTTCACCGCCTGTCATCTGAGCGGACCGATCGTCGGCGGCATGTTCGCAGCGATGCAATGGTGGCGCGGCTCGTTCTGGATGATGGCGCCGCTGATGCTGGTCTTTGCCGGGCTCGCCTATTGGAAGATCCCGGATCGGCTCGCCGGCGAGGCCGAGCGCAACCGCTTCGCCGGAGTGCCGTTTCTCCGGCTCGGAACCTTGGCCGCCGGCGTGCTGTGCGTCGCGGCCAGCGGATCGGTGCCGGGGATCGCGCCGCGCGTCCTCTTGATTGCGGCATCGGTGGCGCTGGTCGGCCTGACCTTTTGGGTTGACCGGCGGGCCGCCGACAACCTCTTTCCGCGCGGCGCTCTGTCGGTCAACGCGCCGATCGGGCTGGCGCTGTGGATTCTGTCGTTGCACGGGATGACACAGACCTCGGTGAGTTTGTTCCTGCCGCTGCTGCTGCAGGTCGTGCATCGGGTGTCGCCGGTTGTGATCAACTTCCTCAGCATCGTCATTTCGATCGGCTGGACCACCGGCACCTTCACCGTTTCGGGGTGGTCGGGAAGGCGCGAGCGCATCGCGCTTGCGTCGGGGCCGGTCATCGCCACGACCGGGCTCGCCTGTCTGACGGCGGTGGCCCTGCTGCCGGGGCTCGCGCTGATGACGCTGAGCGCCTTCGTGATGGGGATCGGCATCGGTGCATACAACGTGCATCTCGTCGCCCGGGCGATGGACAGTATGGCGTCCGACGAGCATCGCAGCACGGCGTCCGCCTTATCCTCGGTACGCTCGATCGGCACAGCGTTCGGCGCGGCGATTGCCGGGGTAGTGGCGAACATCGCCGGGCTCGGCAACGCGACCGAACCCGGCGCGGTCGGCCATGCAGTGACCACCGTGTATATGTTCTCCTGCATACCGTTCGGGCTCGCCGCGCTGCTGATGTTCCGCTTCGTCCGCATCGCGCTCGGCAAGCCGGAAATGTTGGCGCATGAGGGATTGGAGCGGCGTGCACAATAACAGCGGTGCGGGGCGGCCTGCCATCAACGGAGCGTCACGCCCCGGCGTCTGGGCAGTGCTCCTCGCACGCATCGGCGATGACGGCGCCAGCCCACAAGCGGTCAATGTAGAGGAAGAACCGGGAAGGGCTGCTATGGTTGGGCCCGAGCGGCATCGGTGGCGCGAGCGAACCCCGAAAACATGAACCCGGAAAACATGAACCCGGAAAAGGCCTCCCTTTCCCTGGGCCTCCGGCAGGAGAACGACCCGATGTCTCGGCCGCGAGCCCTTCAAAACATTCGCGTGGTGGACTTCAGCTGGGTGCGGGCCGGGCCCTGGGCCACGCGCTGGCTCGGGGCTCTTGGAGCCGAGATCATAAAAATCGAATGGCCGGAGAGCGAGCGCGGCCGGCTGCCGAGCACCACTACGCCGCCCAATCTCGAGGTCAATCTGAACACCTCCGGAAATTTCAATGACACGAACGTCAACAAGAAGAGCCTCAGTCTGAACGTCCGAAGCGCCAAAGGCCTGGCGATCGTGCAGCGGCTGATCGCGGTCTCCGACCTCGTCATCGAGAATTTCAGCTCGCGGGTGCTGCGGAAGTGGGGCCTCGGCTATGAGGAGCTGTGCAAGATCAAGCCGGATATCGTCTATGTGTCGATGTCGGGCTACGGCCACACCGGCCGGCATCACCATTACACGACATTCGGTCCGGTCGCCCAGGCGGCCTCGGGGCTGACCTATCTCTCCGGCTTGCCCGACAAGCCGCCGGCTGGCTGGGGCTGGTCGTATATGGACGATACCGGCGGGATGTACGGGGCGATGTGTGCCCTGACCGGCCTCTACCATCGCGGCATGACGGGGCAGGGCCAGCATATCGACCTGTCGCAGATGGTATCGAGTGTTCCCCTCAACGGTCCGGCACTGCTGGACTTCACAGTGAACCGACGTGGGTCGCGCCGGGCCGGCTACCCGCCCGGCAACCGTGCGCACTGGCCCGGCACGCCTCTGGTCAACAACTACCGCGGACCGACGGTGGCACCCCATAATGCTTATCGCACCGATCCCGGCGACTACAACGACTGGTGCGTGATCGTCTGCCACTCCGACGAGGAATGGCAGCGGCTGGTGCAGGTAATGGGCGCTCCCTCGTGGGCCGCCGCGCCGAAATTTGCCACGGTCGCCGGACGCCTGCAGCACCAGGAGGAGTTGGACGAGCACATCGAAGCCTGGAGCATGACATTGGGGAAGTACCAGCTGACCGAGCGCTGCCAGGCTGCTGGCGTTCGCGCCCTTCCCGTACAAAGCGCCGAAGACCGGGTGGAGCATGACCCGCAGTTGCGCCACCGCGAGATGTATGTGCCGATAGGGCATCCGGCGCTCGGACCGCGCAAGGTGCAGAATGCGCCATTCAAACTGTCGGAAACCCCGGCGGTAAATCACCTGCCGAGCCCCCTGATCGGTCAGCACACCCGCGAGATTGTCGAAGGCTTGCTGGGCTACAGCCACGAGGAGCTGCGCGCCGGCTTTGCCGACGGCACGTTTTGGCCGGCAACGAGAGCGCGCTTGTCCTACATGGAGGAGATGCTCCAGTGAATCATCCCCCGGGGACCGCCGCCCAGACCTTGCCGGGCCCGCTGGCAGGCCTGAGAATCCTCGAGCTCGCGGATGAAACCGGCCAGTTCTGCGGCAAGCTTCTCGGCGACCTCGGGGCCGATGTGGTCAAGATCGAGCCCCCCGGCGGCGAGCGCAACCGCCAAATCGGGCCATTCCTCGACGACATCCCCCACCCGGAGCGCAGTCTGTCCTTCTGGTACTACAATACATCCAAGCGCGGCATCACCCTCGATCTCGAAACTGCCGACGGCCGCCGCATGTTCGAGCGCTTGGCGGCCACCGCGGACGTCATTCTGGAGACCTTTCGGCCCGGCTACCTGGCATCGCGGGGGCTCGATTACCAATATCTCGGCAGCCGAAATCCCCGGCTGATCATGTGCGCCTTGACCCCGTTCGGTCAAACCGGACCTTGGCGGGATTTCCTCTCCAGCGATCTGCTGCACATGGCAGCGGGTGGCGAAATGGCCTCATGCGGCTATGACGAGGCGGACGTGCCGAATGCGCCGCCGATCGCTCCCGGTGGCGGCAATGCCTGGCACATGGGCGGTCATTTCGCCTACATGGCGATCATGGCCGCTCTGGTCTATCGGACGGCTAGCGGGCAGGGGCAATATATCGACGCTTCGATCCATGAAGCCTGTGCCCTGACCACCGAGGCGGCAATCGCGAACTACATCTACCGGGGCGAAGTGCTGCGACGTCAGACGGGTCGCCATCATGCAGCCGG
The DNA here is from genome assembly GCA_963814865.1 of uncultured Alphaproteobacteria bacterium. Classification (GTDB taxonomy): domain Bacteria; phylum Pseudomonadota; class Alphaproteobacteria; order ATCC43930; family CGMCC-115725; genus AP-15. Next base: position 172,973 of record CAWFEN010000016.1, read on the forward strand.
GCCGACGCCTCGTACCCAGTTCCGCGCCAAGGACGGCATCTATGTCTGCGCGCTGGTGGCGGGTCGGCTCAACCCCAGATACGTCAAGGAGCTGGCAGACCTGCTGGACCTCTACGGCATGGCCGGCGACCTCAGGGACCCGAAATACCAGGACCCGGCGGTCGTCGCGGCGAACGCATCACACATCATCGACGATCTCGTCGCCAACTTCATTGCCAGCCGGCCGGCGGAGGAAGTTTACCATGCGGCGCAGGAACGCGGCTTCACCTGGGGGGCGGTGCGTGCCCCGGAGGCGCTCCTTGACGACGCTCACCTGCACGACCGCGGTTTCTGGAAAGCGGTAGAGCACCCGGAGCTCGGCCGCAGCTTCGTCTACCCGGGCGAGGCTGCCATCTATAACGGCTCTCCCTGGCAGATCTCCAGACGGGCGCCGCTGATCGGCGAGCACAACACAGAAATCTACTGCGCCGAATTGGGACTGTCGCGCGGCGAGCTCTCTGTTCTGGCGGAAAGTCGTGTGATCTAGTGCGCGGCTTGCGGCGTCGGAGGCATAAACGATGCTGGTGAGACGGGGCGGCCGAACCGACCTGGAGGCGCCCGCAAAAGCCGAACCCGCCGAGAATGTGGTGACGGCCGATTATTACACCCAGCTGCCGCAAATCCGGCTGACGGGCGATGCACCCGATCGTCCCGTGCAGCCGGGATCACCGATAGAGGTAACGCTCGACGGCAACGACGTTGCCAAGCTGGTCGAATGCGCGATCAGGCATCCTGCCCCGAACATGCGCTATGCCGCGCTGGCAGCTATCTGGAATCACCCCAACTCGTTCCGACAGATCTTCCAGTTCGGTCTGAAGGCCCCTCCCGGTTTTCCTGAAATCCGGACGATCGTGGCGGCGGCGCTTGATAAGTGCTCGCATTCATCGGAATCTCCGGCTGCGAACCAGGCCAAGCCGGCCGTCGAAACGCTGCTGCCTCGGATGCCCTTGCCGGCGCACCTGCGGGATCGCGAAAAGCGATAGCCGAGGCTCGGTGCGCGGGCGATGACATCGGCGCTGTAGCCCAGGACAACCAAACAGCGGGCACAGGGGAACAGGTGAGCGAGCGGAGCACGGTGACAGGGCCAATCAGCTGATCGGCTGCTTCACCCGCGTCGGCGCCTGCTGCCGCGCCGGCGGCCGGCGCAATGCCCAAAATGCGAGGCAGCCGCAGGCATAGGCGGCGATCGACAGGGTGAAGGCCAGCTCGTAGCTGCCCGACAGATCGAAGATCCAGCCCGCCGCCCAGGCACCGGCGGCCGAGCCGATCCCGCTGCCGATCGTGATCACGCCGAGGATCGTGCCGAGCTGGCGGCCGGGGAACAGATCGGCCGTCTTGGCGGTAATGGCCGGGCCGCGCGCGCCCCAGGTCAGGCCGAAAAAACAGGCGAACAGCCATAGCAGCCAGCCTTGCTGCGGGCTGGTGATAAAGAGCCCGCAGACGACGCCGAGGATCGAGATCCCGTAGGCGAGGATCGCCGCCCATTCGCGCCCGATATAGTCGGACAAGGTGCCGGTGAAGATCGTGCCGGCAATCGCCAGAAAGCTGCCCATGCCCAGCACTTCGGCGGCGTAGAGCTTGTCGAAGCCGCGGTCGACGGCAAAGGCGAGCTGGTGCAGCGAGATCAGAAAACTGCCGAGCCCGGTGAACAGGTAGACCGCGAACAGCAGCCAGAAATGCGGCGTGCGCACGGCTTCGGCCAAGGTCCAGCTCGCCGTCGGCAACACCGGCGCGACTGCCGCGGGCGTCGGGCCGGGCCCGGCCGGCATCGGGCTGCGCCCGCCGCGGCGAAACAACGCCGCCAGCGGCAGCATCACCGCCGCCATGAACGCGGCCTGCACCAGATAGGTCGTGCGCCAGCCGAGGCCGGAGATCAGGAGCTGGACCAGCGGGGCGGAGACCGCGCGGGCAAAGCCGTTCGCCGATTGCACGATCGAGATCGCCATGCCGCGCCGGCGCACGAAGCGGCGCGACAGCAGCGGCACGAAAACGACGAGCCCCAGACAATTGGCGCCGATCGTCATCACCACCCCGTAGAGCACGATGACCTGCCACAACGCCGACATGTAGGCGCAGCCCGCCAGCCCGAGCACGAGCAGGCTGCCGCCGAGGAACAGCAGGCGCAGCGGTCCGAGCCGGTCCACCAGCGCGCCCACCAGCGGCGAGCTGGCGCCGGCCACCAGCTGGGAGACCGAGTAGGCGATCGAGGTCTCGGCCCGGCTCCAGGCGAAATCCTGGATGAACGCCACCAGGAAAACCGCATAGGAGTGCATCATCCCGGCGCTGATCGTGAAGGCGGCAAAGGCGCCGCCGAGCATCAGCCAGTTCTGCCGCGAGCCCGGCCGCGCCGGGCCGCGCCGCCGCATCGGCCATCGGCCGGAAGCGGTCGTCTCCAATTCCCTCGGCATGCTTGCCAACCAACTCCGTTCCGGCGACGACGGCTCTCGCTCCGCGCCCGGCGCTCGCCCCCGGCTGATCTGACGGTTCTGCGGTCGCGCGCCGGTTCGGCATCGGCGCGGCTAAGTGTTCCTTAACCAGTCGGTCTCACGATGCAAGGGCATTGATCATCGCCTTGGAGCCCATCATGCGCGGCCGGCACGGATGCACGCACCAAACCGCCGTCACCGCCGCGGCGCCCGATGCGTCGCCGCATGCCGCGACCGGCGCGTCTGCGCTCCGCTGATGGCGTTCGAACCGCAGCTCGTCCCCCTTGCCGGCTTTGCCGCGCTGATGACAGCGGCCGCCATCGAAGATCTTCGCAGGCTCGTCATTCCCAATCGGCTGATCCTCGGCCTGTTCATCCTTTGGCCGATCCACCTTGGGACCGTTCCCGGCACCACTCCGGCGACGGCCGCCGAAGCCGTCGGTTGCGCGACCGCAGTTTTTTCCGTGGGGGCGCTGTTGTTTTCCTGCGGCCTGATCGGCGGCGGCGACGTCAAGCTGCTGTCGGCTGCCACGCTGTGGGCGGGCGCCGCGGCGAGCCCGCCGCTTCTCGTGCTCACCGGGCTGATCGGCGGGCTGTTGTCGCTGTTCTTCCTGACCCCCTGGGGCGCCCGGCTCATCACGACGCGGCAGGTCGCCGCGAACGGAGCCGGCCCTGCCGCGGGCATGGTGAGCCGGGTGCCGGTGCCTTATGGCGCGGCGATCGCCGCCGCCGCGCTGATCGTCACCATTCCGCCGCAATCGGGCTGAGGCGAGCCATGCGCGGCCGGACCGTGATCCTGTTCCTGATCGCCCTGCTGCTCGCGGGAGGCACCGCGATACTCCTGCGCTCGTGGCTGGCGCAGCGGGCGGTGCAAGCCGCAGTGCCGCCGCCGGCGGCGGCGCAGGAATCCATCCTTGTCGCCCGCGTCCCGATCACCCTCGGCCAGATCCTCAAACCCACGGATATCGGCTGGCAGCCCTGGCCCGACAAAAGCATCAACCGAGCCTATATCCTCGCGGGGACCGAGCCGGCCAAGACCTTTGCCGGGTGGGTCGCCCGCGAACCTTTTGCGGCGGGCGAGCCGATCATCCGAGTCAAGATCGTGTCACCCGGCGACCGCGGCTTTCTCGCCGCCGTGCTCCGCCCCGGCATGCGCGCCGTCTCGGTCCCGATCACCGCCACCTCCGGGATTTCGGGGTTCGTCTTCCCCGGCGACCGGGTCGATATCCTGATCACCCACCCGATTCCGGACGAAGCTGCCGGCGGCAGCGGCAACGATGTCCGGCACATGGCGGCCGAGACGGTGCTGCGCGACGTGCGCGTCATCGCAATCGATCAGAAACTCGACAGCCAGAGTGGCCAAGCGGTTCTCGCCCACACCGCGACCCTCGAAGTAACGCCGAAGCAGAGCGAGATCATCGCCGTCGCCAGCGATATCGGCAAATTGTCGCTCAGCCTGCGCAGCCTCTTCGCCGCGACCGGCGAGCTCCCGTCCGGCGAAAAGCCGCCTGCTGAAAAGCAGCCCGGCGACAATTCATCGGCCGCACCGCCGCCGGGCGATAAGCCATCGGCCAATTCGCCGGTCCATGGCGGCCGGGGCACCTATACCCTCGACAGCGATGTCAGCCGATTGATCCCGCAGCCGTTCATCAAGAAGCCAAACCTTACCGATGATTCAGTTACCATATTGCGCGGAAATGGCAATTCTGGCAATTCTACCGGGTCGCAACCTGCGGCTCGAGGTTCGTGATGCGCGCTTGGCCGTCAGTCGGTTTCGCCGGAACGATGTTTTTCCTTTCGCTCGCCGCCACCGCCGCCGATCCGGGTGGGAATTCCGCCGCCCCACCCGGTTCGGCGCGCGCGGTGCGCATCGGCACCGCTGTAGAAATACCGGCGAATAAAGGCGGGATCGTGCTCGAGGTCGGCAAGGGCACGCTGATCCGCCTGGCGCGGCCGGCCGCTACGGTTTTTGTCGCCGATCCCGACATCGCCGATGTGCAGGTCAAGTCGCCCTCCGTCGTTTATGTCAGCGCCAAATCGCCGGGCGAGACCGTGATTTACGCCGTCGATGCGAGCGACAGCGTGCTGCTGAACGCGCCGATCCGGGTCGAGCTCGATGTGTCCCCGCTGCGCCGGGCGCTCGCGCAGCAACTGCCGGGAGCGCAGATCTCGGTCGCATCGGTTGGCGGCAATTTCGTGCTGAGCGGTGCCGTCGCCAGCGCCGGGCAGGCTGAAAAGGCGCGCACGCTGACCGCCTCGATCGCTGCCGGGGTCAAGGGCGCGCAGGTGATCAACCGGGTGACGGTGGCAACGCCGGACCAGGTCAATCTGCAGGTCAAGATCGCCGAGGTCGACCGCGACGTGTTGAAGGAGATCGGCGTCGATTGGAGCAAGATCGGCTCCCCGATGGTTGCCCCCGGGCCGGCGGTGTCGTTCGGCACGGTCAACAATCCGACGCCGCTGACGACCCCGTTGAGCGTCAACACGCTCTTCGTCGGAATGTTTCCCTCTCTGACCGGGCAGCAGATCAGTGCGGAGATCGAGGCTCTCGCGACCGAAAATTATATCACCATCCTGGCCGAGCCGAACCTGACCGCGGTCTCCGGCCAGACCGCGAGCTTCCTCGCCGGCGGCGAGTTCCCGATCCCGGTGGTGCAGTCGGTTTCGGCGGGAGCGCCGACGATCACCGTCGAATACAAGGAATACGGCGTCCAGCTGGCCTTCACCCCGACGGTGATCGACGGCAATCATCTCAGCATGAGGGTCCGGCCCGAGGTCAGCGAACTGAGCACACAGGGCGAGGTCACGATCAGCGGCTTCGTCATCCCCGCTCTGACCGTGCGCCGTGCCGAAACGACGGTGGAGCTCGGCAGCGGCCAAACCTTTGCGCTGGCCGGGTTGCTCGACACCACCTCCGAGCAGGACATCTCCAAGATCCCGTGGTTGGGCGATATTCCGATCCTCGGCGCCCTGTTCCGCTCGAATAAATTCCAGCACAACGAGAGCGAGCTCGTGATCCTGGTGACGCCGTACCTCGTCAGGCCTGCCAACACACCGCTGACGACCCCGCTCGCCGGGCTGCAGTTTCCCAACGATGCGCAGCAGGTGTTATGGAGCGACACCTATCGGCAAAAGCTGCCGGGGCCGCCGCAAGGCCCCGTCGGGCCCAGCGGCCAGGGTCTGATCGGACCCGCCGGTTTCCGCCTGAATTGACGGAGGAGCACGGTCATGCAGTTCCGCCTTTACCCGATTGCCTTTGCGCTGCTGCTGGCGCTCGCCGCCTGCGTGCCCGGCGCCGCCGAATACACCAGGAGCGAAGCGCCGAACCAGCTGCGAATCGAGGGCTCGGCCAGTCAGGTAGCGCTCGCCTTCGCGGCCGGGTCGGATCGGCTGGCCGCGGGCCAGGCCGCTCGGCTCGACCGGCTGGTGCTGAACGGCAGCATCCGTCCGGCCGACCGGGTCTCGGTCGCCGCGTCCGGCGGCCCGAGCCTCGCCCAGCGCCGGGTCGCTGCCATTGCCGGCGAGCTGCTGCGCTATGGCATCGTCGCCGATGCCGGCCCGTTCGACGGCGTGCCGCCCAACCGCGCGGTCATCATCGTCGGCCGCTACGCCGTGATGTCGCCGCCCTGTCCGAATTGGAGCAAAGCGCCGGCCGCCGACTTCACCAACGAGCCGTCGAGCAATTTCGGCTGCGCCGTTACCAGCAATCTCGGGCTGATGGTGGCAAACCCGGCCGATCTCGCCAGCGGACGCCCGCTCGCGCAGGAGGATGGCAAGCCCGCGGCAGCGGCGGTCGAACGTTATCTCAACGACCAGGTGACGCCGCTGATCAGCGTCTCGGTCGGGCCGATCGCAGGCACGGCGGGCGCCGCAATGCCGCCGGCGGCGGCAGCGGGCGGAGCCCAGTATTGAAGGCGTCGCGCGCCGCCGTGCCCGCCAGCGCCCGCGAGGGCGTTTTGGCTGTTTTGCAGGAGCAGGCGACGCTCGACCGCCTCCAAGGGGTCGTTCGCGAGCTGCAATTGGATGACGAGCTCGTCGTCACCGACACGCTCGACGCCGCGTTGCGGCGTATCCGCTCGGGTGCTGTGCCCCGCATCCTGATCCTCGACGTCGCGGATCTCGCCGCGCCGATCGCCGAAATCGGCGCGGCGCGGGCGGTGGGCGGACCGGAACTCGAGCTCGTGGCGCTCGGCACCGTCAACGATGTCGCGCTGTTCCGCGATCTGCGCGCGGCCGGAGCCGACGATTACCTGGTCAAGCCGCCGAGCCGCGAGGCGCTGGCAACGGTCCTGGAAAAGCGCTCGGCGGCGGCCCGCGGCGATGGCGGGCTCGGCCAGGTGATCGTCTTTCTCGGCAGCCGCGGCGGCGTCGGCGCGACGACCGCAGCCGTCTCCTGCGCCTGGATCCTCGCCGAGGAACGCCCGGAGCAGACCGCGCTCCTCGATCTCGATCTGCATTTCGGGACCGTGGCGCTGAAGCTCGACACCGACCCCGGCAGCGGGCTGTGCGAGGCGCTGGAGCAGCCTTCGCGCATCGACAGCCTGTTCATCGAGCGCGCCATGGTCAAGCTGACCGACCATCTGCGCGTGTTGGCGGCCGAGGCGTCGGCCGCGCAGCATTTGGTCATCGACGCCGGTGCTGTCGATATGCTGCTCTACGAACTGCGCCGCAAATTCCGGCGGGTCATCATCGATCTGCCGCGCGGTGCCACGCCGATGCAGCGTGTCGTACTCTCGGCAGCGAGCCATGTCGTCGTCGTCTGCGAGCGCAGCCTGGCCGGTCTGCGCGATACGATGCGGCTGCAAACGCTATTGCGCGAGCAATCGCCGCAGGTCCGCCTCTGGCTGGTCGAGGCCGGCGCCGCCGGCGACCGCTCCTTGATCGCGCGAAACGAGTTCGAAAAGGGGATCGGCAAAGCGTTCGACGCGCGACTATCCTACGATCCGAAATCGGCGGGCGCCTCGGCCAATTCCGGCCAGCCGCTACCGGTGGCGGCACCGCGCAGCGCGATCGTGCGCGAGTTTCGCGGCCTCGCCACCCTCCTCGCCGGCCCCGCCCCGGCCCTCCCGAGACGCCGAATCTCAGTCCTTCGATCGCTGTGGTAGGCTTTTTCAAACGCTCGGAGACCGATGGTTCGCTCGACGCGCGCATCGCCGGGCTGTCTGCGCGCCGCGCCCCGATCGTGCCAGACGCCCACGCGCCCGTGGCGCGGCCGGAAGCGGCGCCGGTGTCCGACGGCGCCTCGCGCGAGGACCGGCTTCTGGCCGCGCGCGAGCAACTCATCGCGCGGTTGAGCGCGGAAATCCGACCCGCGCGCCGCAGCATTCTCAGCCGTGCCGAACTCGCCAAAATCATCGACGCGGCGGTGCAGTCCTATCTGCCGCGGCACGGAATCGAGGCAAACCCGCTCGAACGCCGCGATCTGATCACCGCACTGATCCAGACCCTGCTCGGCCCGCCGATGCCCCAGCCGGCGCCCGAGGCGGCCGGCCCGCGGCGCTACGCCAATCGTGCCGCGGTCGGTGCGGCGAAGGCACAGATCCAGCCGCTCGTCGTCGAGCACATGGATATTGCCGCGGCAGCCGAAATGCCGCGCGAGATGTTCGAAGCGCAGCTCACCGGCTGGGTCAAAGAGCTGCTCGTCGAAAACAAGATACAGCTCAATTTCATCGAGCAGAGAGAACTCGTCGAGGCGCTGATCGCCGACATGCTGGGCTTGGGGCCGCTCGAGCCGCTGATCGAGGACGATACCGTGACCGACATCATGGTCAACGGGCCGAAGCAAGTCTATATCGAGCGGCGCGGCAAGCTCGAGCCGACCGACGTGACGTTTCGCGACGATCAGCACGTCATGAACGTGGCGACGAAGATCGTGACGCGGATCGGCCGCCGGATCGACGAAGCGACCCCGCTGGTCGACGCCCGCCTCCTGGACGGCAGCCGCGTCAATATCATCATTCCGCCGCTGGCGATCGACGGGCCGACGATCTCGATCCGCAAATTTTCGAAAAAGACCATTACCCTCGACACCATGGCCCAGCAGGCCAACATCTCGCCGGAGATGGCGACCTTGCTGAAGATCGCCGCGCGCTGCCGGCTCAACATCCTGATTTCCGGCGGCACGGGCTCGGGCAAGACGACGTTGCTGAACGCCTTGTCCCGATTGATCGACCCGGCCGAGCGCACCGTGACGATCGAAGATGCGGCCGAGCTGCAACTGCAGCAGCCGCACGTCGTGCGGCTCGAGACCCGCCCGCCGAACCTCGAAGGCACCGGCGAGATCACCATGCGCGACCTGCTGCGCAACGCCCTGCGGATGCGGCCCGACCGGATCATCCTCGGCGAGATCCGCGGCGCCGAGGCGCTCGACGTGCTCCAGGCGATGAACACCGGCCATGACGGGTCGATGAGCACGATCCACGCAAACCGGCCGCGCGAGGCTCTGACCCGGCTCGAAAACATGGTCGGCATGACCGGCATCAACCTGCCCTCGCGCGCGGTGCGCACCCAGATTGCCGCCGCGGTCAATATGATCCTGCAAATCAACCGGATGCGCGACGGCATGCGCCGCGTCACCGAGGTGATCGAAGTGGTCGGAATGGAGGGGGACGTCGTCACGACCCAGGAGCTGTTCACTTACCAGTTCCAGGGAGAGTCGACGGACGGCAGGTTGCGCGGCGTCTTCAAATCGAGCGGCGTCCGCCCGCACTTTCTGCCGCGCGCCGAATATTACGGGCTCGATCGTCCGCTGCTCGAAATCATCTGACCTGCGGGTTTCCGGTTGGACGCTTCAGACTGGCTCGTCGCCCTATCCTCTGTTGCCGTCGCGGCAAGCTTTGGCCTCCTGGCATTTTCATTGACCACCGGCGCCGACCGCCGGCGCGCCAGGCGGCGCCTCAACGCCGTCCGGGATCGGGCGAGAGGCATTCCCGTCTCCGGCGCCGCGGTCCCGCGATCGCTGGCGCGGCTGGCGAGCGCGACACCCAACATCGATCGGGTCGCCCGCCGCTGGCTGCCGCGCCGCGACGTCCTTGCGGCCCGCCTCGCGCGGACCGGGCGAAAGATCACCATCGGCCATTATGCGATCGCCAGCGTAAGCTTGGCCGGGCTCTCGGCCCTGGTCCTCGCCGCCGCGACACCGATCGGCGTCCTGCCGAGCCTGCTGATCGGTGTCGGTGTCGGAACCGGCCTGCCGCACCTGATCATCGGCCGCATCGGGCGGCGCCGCGTCGCTGCCTTCATCAGGCTCTTTCCCGAAGCGATCGACCTGATGGTCCGGGCATTGCGCTCGGGCTTGCCGATCAGCGAGGCGATCATCGCCGCAGGCCATGAGATTGCCGAGCCGGTGGGCAGCGAACTGCGCCTCGTCGAGAGCGGAATGCGGCTTGGGCGCGAACTCGACAGCCTCCTTTGGGATACCGCCACACGCATCGACGCACCCGAATTCCGATTTTTCATCATCGCCTTGAGCGTGCAGCGCGAGACCGGCGGCAACCTCGCCGAGACCCTCGCCAACCTGTCCGATCTCTTGCGCGGCCGCCGGCAGATGCGCGCCAAGGTCCGCGCCATGGCGAGCGAGACGCGCGCGACCACGGCGATCCTCGGCGGGCTGCCGATCGTCGTCATTCTGATGATGATGGTGACGTCGCCCGCCTATCTGGCTCCGCTTTACACCGATGTCCGCGGTTTCTTTCTTGACGGGCTCGCGCTGACGATGCTCGGAACCGGCGTCTTCATCATGAACAAGCTGTCGCATTTCGAGATATGACCGGTATGCGGCCGCAGGATTTCGATGCGGCGCAGTGGCTGCCCGCCGGCATCGGTCTCGCCGATGTCATCGCCGGCCTCGCGGCGCTGGCGGTGCTGACGATCTCGATCGCGATCTGGCAGACATTGCGCGGCTACAGCCCGTTCGAACGGCGCCTCGCGCGCATCGTCGAGCGTCGCGAAACGCTGCGGCAAAGCGCGCTCGCCAGCGCCCTCCCGGCGGCAGCGGGCGAGCCCGTCCGGCGTGATGCGCGAAGTGGTGACACGCCTCGATCTGTTGCGATCCCGACATGCCGCCGAGGCGCGCACGAAGCTCGCCCGCGCCGGCCTCAGGTCGCAGGAGGCGATGGTCGGCTACCTCTTTGCCCAGATCAGCCTGCCCCTCCTGTTCGGCGCCGTCATGCTGGTGGATACCTACGTCCTGCACCTGATGCCGATGCCGCCCGCGTTCCGGTTTCTGCCGTCGATGGCTGCCGTTCTGCTCGGCTTTTACGCCCCGCGGATCTTTCTCTCGAATGCCGCGGGCAAACGCGCCAAAAAGCTTCAGCTGGGTCTCCCCGACGGGCTCGACCTGATGGTCATCTGCGCCGAGGCCGGGCTCAGTCTCGATGCGACGCTCCTTCGCGTCTCGCGCGAGCTGGGAACGACCTGGCCCGAGCTCGCGGAGGAGCTCGCCATCACCGCAGCCGAGCTGACGTTTCTGCCAGATCGCCGGCAGGCTTTCGACAATCTCAACAATCGAACCAGCTGCGAGGCGATTCGGGCCGTCGTCAATACGCTGCTGCAAACCGCCAAGTTCGGCACGCCGCTGGCCCAGTCGCTGCGCGTCCTCGCCAGTGAAATGCGCGCGCTGCGGATGACCCGGGCGGAGGAAAAGGCCGCGCGGCTGCCGGCATTGCTGACCGTGCCGATGATGGTGTTCATCCTGCCGACCCTGTTCATCGTGCTGCTCGGCCCGGCAGCGATCGGCATCATCGATACCTTCGCCAAGCGCTGATGCTCCTGCGGTCAGGAGGATCTGGCGGTCCTCGGGACGCCGCCGGCGGACAGCAGCGCGCGGGCGCGAACGTTGGGCGGCAGCTCGCGCAGGATCCGGTAATAGGCCAGATTGTGCTCGACCGCGGCCTCGTCGAGATCCATGCGGCCGAGCCGTACGGCCTCGGCGTCGCTGCCTTGCAGGCCATAGATCAGCGCCAGGCTCTGGCGTTCCTGCGCCGATCCGGCCGACGCCATGGCAATCGGCTCGAGCACGCCGACGGCGGCCGGATAATTGCCGGCCAAGGCCAGCGACAAGGCGAGATCGACGGTCAGGGCCGGGTCGCCCGGCGCCAGGCCGAGACCGCGCCGATAGGTGTCCTGCGCCGACAGATGCTGGCCTGCCAGATCCTTGGCCACGCCAAGGAGGAGCAGCGGCTTCGGGTCCCTCGGGTCGGCCGCAAGTGCTTTCCCCAGCGGGACGAACGCCAATTCGGGGCGCCCGGTCTCGAGATAGGCCCGCGCCAGCCCGAGCTGCGCCGGCAGGTCGTCGCCGTCGCGGGCCAGCGCCGAGTTGTAGGCCACGATCGCCTCGTCGACGGAGCCGATTTGGAGCAGCGCATCGCCGCTCGCGACGAAGGGCGCCGCCGCCGCGGGTTCGATTTCGGCGGCGCGGCGGAATACGCTGAGGGCGTTGGTATAATCGCCGCTGGCCAGCGCTGCGGCCCCGATCCGCATCAATGCGGCATAAGAAGGTGGCGATCCGCCACCGTCGCGGCCATTGACGTTCAAAGGATCGAGATGCACGGGAAATGGTTCGCAGCCGGCCAGTCCCACGATGGCCAGTCCCGCAATGGTCAGGGCAAGCGGCAGAGATCGCAGTGCGCGTACCTGCATGATCCCGCGCCAGCACGCACCCGTTGTCACGCTCATGGAGATTCCGCCGTCACAAACCGCCCCATTCAAACATCATTCCCCTAACGTCAAGGTAGCGCCGTTCGGTTTTGAATAACAAGGAAATAACAATAAGTTAGGACAAGGCGATCGGAGGATGACGTTGGCGAAACGCCGAATTGGTCACGCAAGCGTCAAGCGTCGGGACGCGGCTCACATTCTGGCGGCGATCGCGTGCTCGACCGCGGTCAGCGCCGCTCCCGCACGGGCCGCTTCGGGACCGCCGGCCTGGGCCATCTCGGCGCGGCCGCCGCCGCCTTTCCCACCCAGCGCCTCGGCTCCGAGACGGACGAGCTCGACCGCGTCGAACCGAGGCGTCAGATCCGGGGTGACGCCGACGACGATCGCGGCTTTGCCGTCGGCGCGCGACACCACGGCGACGATGCCGGAGCCGATGCGCCGCTTCAGATCGTCGGCCAGCGATTTGAGCTCGCGTCCCGGCACGCCGTCGACGACGCGGCCGTCAAAAGCGATCTCGCCGATCCGCTTCTCGGCCGGCTTGGCGGCCGGGCCGGCGCTCGCCAACGCCCGCCGCGCCTCGGCGAGCTCGCGTTCGAGCCGCCGGCGCTCGTCGACAAGGCTCGCGAGCCGGGCCGGCAGTTCGGCCGGGCTCGTCCGCAATACCGCCGCCGCCCGCTGCAATAGCCCTTCTGTATCGGCGAGATATTTCTCGGCGGCGGCGCCGGTCAGCGCCTCGATCCGGCGCACCCCCGAGGCGATCGCGGTTTCGGCGACGATCTTGAACAGGCCGATGTCGCCGGTGTGCCGCACATGCGTGCCGCCGCACAGCTCCACCGAGAAGGGCCGCCCGCCGCCTTCATTCGCTCCGCCCATCGCGACCACCCGCACCTCGTCGGGGTATTTCTCGCCGAAAAGGGCGAGCGCGCCCTCGGCAACGGCGCGGTCGGGGGTCAAGAGCCGCGTGCGCACCATGCCGTTCTCGCGGATGCGGTCGTTGACCTCGGCCTCGATCGCGCGAATGTCGTCCGGCGTCAGCGCCCTTGGGTGGCTGAAATCGAAGCGCAGCCGATCGGGAGCCACCAGCGAGCCCTTTTGCGTGACATGCTCGCCGAGCCGCGCGCGCAGCGCCTGATGCAGGAGATGGGTCACCGAATGGTTGGCGCGCAGCCGCCGCCGGCGGGTGCCGTCGACCCGAAGCTCGACCGCGTCGCCTTCGTGCAATACGCCGCGAGTCACGGCGGCGAGATGGACGTGGAGATCGCCGGCTTTTTTGACCATATCGCGCACCGCGAGCTCGGTGCCCGAGGCTGAAAAGATCGCCCCGGTATCGCCGACCTGCCCGCCCGATTCGGCATAGAACGGAGTTCTGGTTGACGATCAGCGCAATCTCGTCCCCGGCGGCTGCCTCGCCGACGCGCCGGCCGTCGCGCAGCATCGCCAGCACCATCCCCTCGGCGCTCTCGGTCTCATAGCCGAGGAATTCGGTGGCACCCAGCTCTTCGCGCAGGCCAAACCAGACTGCCTCGGCAGCCGCCTCGCCCGAGCCGACCCAGGAAGCCCGCGAACGCGCGCGCGCCGCTTCCATTTCCTGGTTGAATTTGCCGATATCCACATCGATGCCGCGCGGCCGCAGGATGTCCTGGGTCAGGTCAAGCGGAAACCCGTAGGTGTCGTAAAGTGCAAATGCGACGCTTCCATCCAACGTCTTGTTATCCATCATCCCTTTGCCTTCGGCCATCTCTTCGAGAAGCGTCAGGCCACGATCCAGCGTCTGCCGAAATCCGTCCTCTTCGAGCCGCAGGGTTTCGGCGATCAGCGGCTGGGCGCGGATCAGTTCGGGATAGGCGGCGCCCATCTGCCGCGCCAGAACCGGCACCAGCTGCCATACCATCGGCTCCTTGCAGCCGAGCATATGGGCGTGCCGCATCGCCCGGCGCATGATGCGGCGCAGCACATAGCCGCGCCCTTCCTTGCTCGGCAATACGCCGTCGGCGATCAGAAAGGCCGCCGCGCGCAGATGGTCGGCGATGACGCGGTGCGAGACTGCATGCGCGCCGTCCGGCGCCGTCCCCGACGCCTCGGCGGAAGCCAGGATCAGCGCCCGGAACAGATCGATGTCGTAATTGTCGTGCTTGCCCTGCATTACCGCGGCGATGCGCTCGAGCCCCATGCCGGTATCGATCGAGGGCCGCGGCAGCGCGACGCGCTCGCCGGGGCTCATCTGCTCGTACTGCATAAAGACGAGGTTCCAGATCTCGACAAAGCGGTCGCCTTCGGCATCGGCGCTGCCCGGCGGCCCGCCCGGAATGGAAGCGCCGTGGTCCCAGAAGATTTCCGAGCACGGGCCGCACGGCCCGACCTCGCCCATCGCCCAGAAATTGTCGGAGGTGGCGATCGGGATGATGCGCCGCTGCGGCAACCCGGCGATCTTTGCCCACAGTGCCGCGGCCTCGTCATCCTCGGCATAGACCGTCACCAGGAGACGGTCGCGGGCGAGGCCGAGCTCGCGCGTGATCAGCTTCCAGGCCAGCTCGATCGCCCGCTCTTTGAAATAATCGCCAAAGGAGAAATTCCCCAGCATCTCGAAGAACGTATGATGGCGCGTGGTATAGCCGACATTCTCCAGATCGTTGTGCTTGCCGCCGGCGCGGACGCATTTCTGCGCCGTGGCGGCGCGCAGATAGGGACGCTTCTCCAGACCGGTAAAGACATTCTTGAACTGGACCATCCCGGCATTGGTGAAGAGCAATGTCGGATCGTTGCGCGGCACCAGCGGGCTCGACGGCACGACCTCATGGCCGTTTTCGGCGAAATAGTCGAGGAAGGCGGCGCGGATATCGTTGGTGGTGTGCATGGACAGATTGTGGCCCTCCGCGGCGACCATGCAAGAGGCAGCGCCATGCGTTATCGCAGCCCTGAGACGCCGCTGTCCAGGCGCAGCGCGGTGGAGAAGCCGGCGCCGAGGTGCTATCAGAAGCTCCTGGAATTTGCGGCGGTTGGCGTCGCGCCACGACGGAGATCAGCGGCATGGTCGAGTTCGCGGGGAGCCACGTTGTCGTCACCGGCGGGACCGGAGCCCTCGGCAGGGCCGTCATCGCGGCGCTGCGCGCCGGCGGGGCGGTCTGCCATGTGCCGAACCTGATCGCCGCCGAGCTCGCCGATTTTCCCTATGCGAGCGATCCGGGGGTGCACATAGCGCGCGACGTCGACGTCGCCGACGAGGCCGCGGTCGGCGGGTTTTACCGGGCACTGCCGCCGCTCTGGGCGTCGATCCATCTCGCCGGCGGCTTTGCGATGGCCCCGGTCGGCGAGATTTCGGCGGCCGATTTCACCGCGCAGTTCCGCATGAACGCGCTCTCGAGCTTCCTGTGCTCGGCGGCGGCAATCGCCGCTTTCCGCGCCCGCCAGGAGCCGGGACCCGGCGGTGGCAAAGGGGGACGGATCGTCAATATCGCAGCCCGGCCCGCGCTCGAGCCCAGGCTCGGCGCCGGCATGGTCGCCTATACGGCGTCCAAATCCGCGGTGGCGGCGCTGACCCAGGCGCTGGCGCAGGAGACCGTCGATGACGAGATCTGGGTCAATGCGGTCGCGCCGTCGATCCTCGACACGCCGGCGAACCGGGCGGCGATGCCGGGCG
This sequence comes from uncultured Alphaproteobacteria bacterium, assembly GCA_963814865.1. GTDB lineage: Bacteria > Pseudomonadota > Alphaproteobacteria > ATCC43930 > CGMCC-115725 > AP-15. The sequence continues at coordinate 188,731 of CAWFEN010000016.1, forward strand.
CCGATCATCGCCGCTGGGTGGCGCCTGCCGATCTCGCCGAACTGATCGTCTTTCTCGCCTCGGCCGCCAATCGCGTGACCCGCGGCGCGGTCATCCCGGTTTACGGCGGGTCTTGAGCCGCCGGCCGATCCAAGCCGCCGAAATCGGGAATGATCGTCCTCGTCCCGGTCGACGATCTGGCCCCGTCAACCGGGTCGCTGCCGCCTCGGTCGCGACCGGGGCTGCGTGTCTCAAGTGAGCGGACCGGGATCACCCCCGCCAATTCTGCATTGCAGCAATTCATGCCAAAAACTCATATGAGACCGCGTTTGAATGTTTATTGCGCTGCAACATACCCGGCATATATCAACAGCAGCGAAAAGGGATTTTCGGGGTCTCGGATGAAACCGCGCTTGATGCGTCTCGATCAGGTCGCCCGGCAAATGAATGCCTGGCTGCTCGCCATCGCAATTGGGCTGGGCATGCTCGACCTTACCGTTCTGGTGGCAAAATGCATGCCGGTTCTGCCGCCGCTGAACGCGGACGCCGGCGCCGACAGCACCACCCATTCGGTCGCGCCCGCCCCGGAATCCCCCGTCGCCGCTTCGCGCGGTTCGAGCTGACTGGATCGGGGCTCCAGGCGGTGCAATTCCGGACGTGCGAAGCGGGGCCGAGTCGCGGCTCTGGTTCCCGCATCGGCTGCACTATCCTATAAGATTTTTCCCCTGAACGCGGCGAGGGGGTCGCGGCCGCGCCGGTGAGTGCGAAGATCTTCGATCTCTGCCGCGCGTTTTTGCAGTGCTTCGCGATCGGCAATACTGACGGTGCCTTGGGTTCTTACGACACAGGCGGTAGGGCAGCGAGTGACGCCTTTGGTGTGAATGAATGCGGCAACTGCAGCCTCGTAATCGCTCTGGGACATGATTTGCTTTCCACGGCTCGGCGGGCCATTTCCGTCTGTCGACAAATCTAAGCGGAAAGCGCGAAATTCTCCTCAAAATTGATGGTTAAGCTGCCGACATTCATGGTTAATGAAGCTTCGGCGTTATCCGCCGGACCTCCTGCCGCGCCGCGGCGATGCGTTCGGCCGTCTCGGCGGTCAGCACGCCCATTCGCCGTGCATCCTGTGATCGCGCGGGTCTGCACTTCTTGACCGACAGAAGGTGCGCGCCGGCAGGCGCTGGAACGGCTGCCGATCGGCCGCCCGGGAATGTGACCGGCATCGCCCGGGGCATCCTGTTCCTCGCCTCGGATGATGCCGCCTTGATGACCGGTTCCGGCCTCGCCACCGATGGCGGACTACCGCTCAGCGGCTATGGGCTGACCCCGGCCGCCATCGTCGATCTGATCGCATTCCTGCCGTCGCTGGTCTTGCCGATCGTGCAGGTTGCGGCGCGCCGAATATCAGAAGGGCTGGGTCGCAGGTGTGTCTGCGGCCCAGCCCTCGCTTGCGAAATCGGCTCGAGCTCAGGCCGTCGCGCCGCGGGTCGCGGTTTTTGCAGCTTTACGCCGCAGCCACGTCGCCCCGCCGATGCCGGCGATACCAACCGGCATCAGCGCCCAGGTCGCGGGCTCCGGGGCAGCCACCGTCGCCGACGTCAGCGAGATGCCGTCGATCAGCGAAATCGGCGGGGCACCACTCGGCGTTCCGATAGCCAGGAACGAAAGTAATTCGCTCGCTCCACTGGCGGTGAAAACAAAGTTCTCTAGCTCCCACGAGCTGAAGCCTTGATAAGGAGGATCGCCGCTGTTGTGTAAAAGATGCCGACAGCGGCTTCGGCAAACTCGGTCGGCGCGCGCCGCGGGGGCGGCCAACGGCGGGGTTGTCGCTATTCCTTGTCGGGGACGCCGGCTTCGAGCTCTTCGAGCCAGACCGTGGCGTCGGCGTCGGAGGGGGCGCGCCGACTGCCTCGCAAGCGAAAGTGAGCTGCACATTGTGGAGAGGGTATAGTGTCGACAGCAACAAGAAGGGGGCGAGCATCGGAGGCCGTGCCCGGTGACCATCGGTTTCGAGGTAGTGGCGCGGGAGGGGGCGGCGCGGCGGGGGCGGCTCGCGACCGCGCACGGCGTCGTCGACACTCCGGTCTTCATGCCGGTCGGCACCGCCGCGACGGTCAAGGCGATGACGCCCGAAGGCGTCGCCGCCAGCGGCGCGCGGATGCTCCTCGGCAACACCTATCACCTGATGCTGCGGCCCGGCGCCGAGCGCATCGCCGCCCTCGGCGGGCTGCACCGCTTCATGAACTGGCCGCACGCGATCCTGACCGATTCCGGCGGGTTCCAGGTTATGTCGCTGGCGAAGCTGCGCAAGATCGGCGAGGACGGCGTCGCCTTTCGCTCGCATCTCGACGGCAGCGCCCATCTGTTGACCCCGGAACGCTCGGTCGAGATCCAGCAGCTGCTCGGCGCCGACGTGACGATGGCGCTCGATGAATGCACGCCCTTCCCGGCGCCGCGCGAGGCGGTCGAGACCTCGATGGAATTGACCATGCGCTGGGCCGAGCGGTCGCGCCGCGCCTTTGCCGAGCGGCCGGGGCACGGCGTCTTCGGGATCGTCCAGGGCGGGGTCGATCACGATCTGCGCCTGCGCTCGGCGGCAAGGCTGACCGGGATCGGCTTTGACGGCTACGCGGTCGGCGGCCTCGCGGTCGGCGAGGGACAGCGCATGATGTTCGAGGTGCTAGACGCGGCGGTGCCGGCCCTGCCCGAGGACCGCCCGCGCTATCTGATGGGGGTCGGCAAGCCGGCCGATCTGGTCGGCGCGGTACGGCGCGGCATCGACCTGTTCGATTGCGTGCTGCCGACCCGATCGGGCCGCACCGCGCAGGCCTTCACCCGGCACGGAGCGCTGAACCTGCGCAACGCCCGCCATGCCGACGACCCGGCGCCGCTCGACCCGGAATGCCGCTGCCCGGCCTGCACCGGCTACAGCCGCGCCTATCTGCACCATCTGTGCCGCTGCGGCGAGATCCTCGGCGCGATGCTGCTGACCGCGCACAATCTGCGCTATTATGCCGATCTGATGACGGCGATGCGGACGGCGATCGAGACCGGCACGCTTGCCGCTTTCGCCGCCGGTTTTGCCGAAGCGCAGGCGCAATCGTCGCGGGAGCGAGGCGAATGACCGAACCGCCGGCCCTGACCCAGCTCGGCCGGCCGATCCGGCTGCCGTCCTCGCCGGCGGCGGCGCTGCTCGAAACCGTGCCGAACCCGCATCCGGGGTTGCTCTACCTGGTTCGCTTCACCTGTCCCGAATTCACCTCGCTGTGCCCGGTCACCGGCCAGCCCGATTTCGCCCATCTCGTCATCGATTACGTGCCGGAGGCGGCGATCCTCGAAAGCAAATCGCTGAAGCTCTATCTCGGCGCCTTCCGCAATCACGCGGCATTCCACGAGGACTGCACGCTCGGCATTGCCCGCCGGCTCGTCGAAGCCCTGGCGCCGCGCTGGCTCAGGATCGGCGGCTATTGGTATCCGCGCGGCGGCATTCCGATCGACGTGTTCTATCAGACTTGTGAGCCGCCGGCCGGGCTGTGGGTGCCCGATCCGGGGGTGGCGCCGTATCGCGGCCGCGGCTGAGGATGGCGAACGCGATCCGCGATCGGGCTTTGGTCGAGGGGTTCGACGCGGTCGGGTTTGCCGGGCGCGGCTCGATGCTGCGGCGCGCGCCGGGCTCGGCGAGTTCATCGCCCGCCTCCATCACGGCGATATGGGCTGTCGTGGCCTTCACATCGGGTCCGCGGCGGCAGCAATTTCCGGATGATCTGACATCAAATGTTGGCAGGACGCGACAGTGACGGGACCGCCGGGGGCGATGAGGTCCGACCAGATGAAGTTGTGATGCTCTATGATTTTGGTGGCCGACAGGTGCGGGCGATCGGAGGTGGTGTGGCCATCCGCAGCCGCCCAGGTTTTGAAACCCCTGGCAGTTGAGGACCGCACCGTGGTGTCGACGCAGAAATCGGTCGCCCATCCGGTGATGATCACCCGACCGCAGCCTCGCTCTCGCAACAGCGCCTCCAGGCGGGTGCCGAGGAAGCTGTCGCAGGCCGTCTTGCTGACGGTCGCGTCGCCCGCGCAGCGTCTCAGCGCAGGCAGGATTTGCCAGCCGGCGGTTCCGGGTTCGAGCACATCGCCGGGCGGACCGTCGTGCTGCACCCAGATGACCACGCCGCCGCGCGCTCGAACCCATTGCGCGAGCGCGTTCAACCGCTCGACGAGGCCTGCGGCGTCGTGGCGAGGCGGGTTCGCGGGCCCGAACGAGCCCGCCTGCATGTCGATTATTACCAAGGCGTCGCCCATCAATCGCCTCGTCCGCTGAGGGAGATGACTTATCGGTCTACCGATGCCAAATTGCCATGTGGGCCGCGTGCGTTGCCCCGTAGACGCCCGGACGGAAGAATTTATCGTAATAGTCGGTATCCAAATGGTGAGCCTGCATGAACCACATCAGATGCATGGCGTCGACGCCGCCGGGAAACCGCCCGTACGTCTCGTAAATGTAGTTGCAGATCGCCTTGGTGCACGCGATGCCTTCTTCGCTGATCTCGACCGTCCCCTCCCGATGTTCGGCGTCGGACATCAGGTACGGCGACTGCACAGGGCCGGCTGATGCGGCATGTTTGCGCAGCATTGGGGTGAGGACCGCGTCGACTGCGGCATCCATGCTCGCAAAATAAGGCGGACAATAAGCCTGGAAGACACCATCCAGTCCCACCGGATGCGCCAGGATCGACGCGCCGTGGGGAACGATGGTCCGAAAGCCGAGCACCTCGAACACCTGACGCGACAGAAATCCACAATGCATCCAGCCCCCGATCCCCAGGGCTTCGGTCGCGAGAAACATGTTCTGGCAGATCGTCGCCGGCTCGCTGAACATGAAATAGCAAGCCTGTCGCTCCAGATGCGATAGCGGCAGGATATCCCCTTCGTCGAGGAAGCCGCTCGCGAGCCATTTCTCGGTCCCGGCCGGACGAAAACCCTGTCGGTCGTCGACGACATTCATGCCTCGGCCGTCCCGTGCCGCGAACCGTTCGAGCCGTCTGTCGACGAATTGGGCGATCAGTCCGATCAGGGAAAAGGTCACGTCGCAGATCGGCATGAACAGCGTCGATCCCGGCATATTGGAATCCCACAGATTGTGCCCCGAGAGCGGCGGGACGCGGCGAGGAATATCGAGCCGTCCCTGCCTCAATTCCTTGCGGTGCTGCCGGTAGAGTGCGAGGACTGTCTCCCGCTCGCCGGGGTTGGCGACCTCCCGAAATTCGCTGGCCGAGGCGGCGGGGTCGATTACCTGGACCCCCTGGTCATTCGTGAAGAACAGCGCGGTGCGGCGACCGCGCGACGTGCTGGGGAAGGTCCGCCCGTCGCCGGAACGGTAAGGAAGCGGCCGACTTTGGTCCCACAGTGCCGTACCGGAAAAACCGACCCCGGCGGCCACGAGCACTGCTTCTTCCAGATCGCTCAAGGGAACCGGCTCTCGCTGCGATTTGTACCTGAATGGGCCCTCGGTCATCTCGAAGCCCAAGCCGAAGCGGCGCGATCTCCTGGCATACAGCGCCTCGAAGAGAGGGTATTCCCAGAGTTTGGAGAACGGGTCGGATGGGGGATGTGCCGGCATCGGAGCAATCCTCGGAATTCGCTGCGCCATCGGGGTCGCACGACCGCGAAGTTACGCTTTACCGGTCCGCCAAAACGGTCCAATTTAATCGATCTTGATAGACCACTTTATCCGAAGAGAAAACATTTCGATGCGGTCGCAAGGTAGCGCCGAACTCTATGAAGTGCGGTTGGACCGGACGAGCGGCACGCCGCTCTTTCGGCAGATATACAGGCAAGTTCGGTCAGCCGTGCTGTCGGGCGTCCTCGGTCCCGATACGAAACTCCCTGCCACCCGCGCGATGGCATCCAAACTGAGGGTCGCGCGGGCCTCGGTGGTCGCGGCCTACGAGCAGCTGCTCGCGGAGGGCTACGTCGAGGGCCGGCGCGGATCGGGAACCTTTGTTTCCACCGATTTTATCGATCATGGCGGGTCACCACGCCTGCGCGCGGCACGCCGGGTCGTGAAGCCGCGACCGCTTCCCGGTCCCGCACAAGCGTTCGCGGAATTCGAGCGGCCGACCGCCCGGACAGAAGGCCGGCCGTTCAACACGGGTCGCACCTTGATTGACGCGCGCACTGCGGAAATCTGGCGCATGCTGACCCGCAGAGCCGCCCGGTCGCTCGAAAGCTGCGACCTCGGCTACACCGACCCGTGCGGGCTGATCGAGCTGCGCCGAACCATTTGCGATTACCTCCGCGTGGCTCGGGCAGTCCGGTGCGATCCGGAGCAGATCGTCGTCACCGCTGGCGCACAACACGCGATCGACATTGCGATCCGGGTGATACTTACGCCCGGTGATGAGGTTTGGGTCGAAGACCCCGGTTACCCGCTGACCCACGCCCTGCTGTTGCTGGCCAAAACGCGACCGCATCCGATCCCGGTCGATGCCCAGGGCATCGACGTCGGCCTTGGGCGCCGAGCAGCGCCCACGGCTCGCGCCGTTTTTGTGACGCCGTCCCACCAGTTTCCGACGGGTGTCGTACTTTCGATGGCGCGGCGGCTGGAATTGCTGGCGTGGGCCCGCGCGAGCGGTGCGTTCATCATCGAGGACGACTACACCAGCGAGTTCCGCTACTCGGGCCCACCGCTCGCGTCGCTCCAGGGTCTCGATGAGGATGCGCGGGTGATCTATGTCGGGACGCTCAACAAGGCTCTTTTCCCAGGGTTGCGGATTGGCTACGCGGTGGTGCCTAACGCGCTGCTGCCCGCGTTTGCCAATGCCCGCTATCTGATGGATCGCCAGCCGCCGACCCTCTATCAGAAGGTCGTTGCCGCTTTCATGGAGCAAGGCCATTTTGCGGCACATATCCGGCGCACTCGACAGATGTATCGGGAGCAGCGGGATGCCTTGGCAGTGACACTTGCACACCGGGCGGCGGATCATCTCGAAGTCACCGTCCCTGATCAGGGTATGCATCTGGTCGCTTATCTCAACCACGGAATATCGGACACCGAGATCGAAAGTGCCGCGCTGCGAGCCGGTATTATCGTGCGGGCGACCAGCCGATTTTACCGATCGGCCTCGCCGCGCCCAGGCTTGATGCTGGGCTTCAGCGGCTTCCCTCGCCAACTGATCGTGCCCGCCGCCGAGAGGCTGGCAGCCCTTGTCGCCAGCGCATCACCGGGTGCCTCCGCGGTGTCGCCGCACCGGCCGGAATGATCGTCTGTCAAGCAAAGCAGCGGTTCGGCCGCGTGGTGAATCGCGTGAATGCGAGTATGTGGGGAGCGTGCAGATGAGGCATCCCCGCGGCGGCATTCCGATCGACGTGTTCTGTCAGAGTGGTGAACCGCCGGCCGGGCTGTGGCTGCCCGACCCGGGTGTGGCGCCCTGTCGCGGCCGCGGCTGAGGATGGCGAACCCGATCCGCGAGGCGATCCGCGACCGGGCGTTGGCGGCAGGTTTCGACGCGGTCGGGTTTGCTGCGGCGCGGCTCGACGCGGCGGCGCGCGCCGGGCTCGAAGAATTCATCGGCCGCGGCTATCACGGCGATATGGGCTGGCTCGCCGGCACCGAGACGCGGCGCGGCGACCCGGCGGCGCTGTGGCCCGAGGCGCGGACCGTCGTCGTGCTCGGCGTCAATTATGCGCCGGCGGACGATCCGCTGGCGCTCGCCTGCAAGGCCGGATTGCGGCATCGTCTCGGTCTATGCGCGCGGCCGCGACTATCACGACACCCTGAAGCGCCGGCTGCGCGTGCTCGCCCGCTGGATCGAGGAGCGCTGGCCGGGCGCGCTGAAGCTCTTTGTCGACACCGCCCCGGTCATGGAAAAGCCGCTGGCCGAGCGTGCCGGGCTCGGCTGGCAGGGCAAGCACACCAACCTCGTGTCGCGGGATTTCGGCTCGTGGCTGTTTCTCGGCGAGATCTATCTGAGCCTCGAGCTCGAACCCGATGCCGCCGAGCGCGACCATTGCGGGTCGTGCCGGCACTGTCTCGATGCTTGCCCGACCGCGGCGTTTCCGGCCCCGCACCAGCTCGACGCCCGGCGCTGCATCTCGTATCTGACGATCGAGCACAAGGGGATGATCCCCTTGGAGCTGCGCCCGCTGATCGGCAACCGGATCTATGGCTGCGACGATTGTCTCGCGGTGTGCCCGTGGAACAAGTTCGCCCGCGCCGCCCACGAGCCCGACTTTCTGCCGCGCGAGGCGCTGACGGCGCCGCGCCTCGCAGCACTCGCCGCCCTCGACGACGCGGCCTTCCGCCGGCTGTTCGCGGGCTCGCCGGTCAAACGCATCGGCCGCGACCGGTTTCTGCGCAACGTGCTGATCGCGATCGGCAACGCGACGCCGGGCGACGCCGAACTGTCCGCTGCGGCACGGCGCTGTCTCGACGATCCCTCGCCGCTGGTCCGCGCCACCGCCATCTGGGCCTTGGCCCGGCTGGTGCCGGTCGTGCACGCGGCCGAGCGCGCGCGGCGGCGCGACCGGGAACAGGACCCTGTCGTCGTCGCGGAGTGGGAACGGGCCATCCCCGACCTCGCGGCGAGCCTCGCGCGATGAGAACGATTGCCGGACCGGCGACTGATCGCGATGCCGGCGGCGCGCTCAGCCGGGCTTTACCCAGGGCGCCGATGATCCCGCATCGAAGCTCGCGGCGGCGGTGGGCTTTGCCGGGCCGGCAGCGCCGTTCCTGGTCGGCTTGAGCCTGGCGCCGTCGATCTCGACATTTATTTCGAGCAGCGAGGTCTCGCCCGACCGGCCGACATTGATGCGCAGCGCGTCGCCGCGGATCTCGACATAGCGGCCGACGACGTCGAGCAGCTCCTTCTGCAGCACCGGCAGAAAATCCGGGGCATCGCGGCTCGCCCGCTCATGCGCCAGCACGATCTTCAGCCGGTCCTTCGCAATCACGGCGGTATTGCGGCGCTCCGGAAAAAGGAGGTTGAGGAGGCGCATCACGCCCTGCCGAACAGACTGCGGAAAAAGCTCTTGCGTTCGGGCTTGAGGAAGCGAAGCTCGCGCTCTTCGCCGAGAAAGCGCGCGACCGCGTCGAGATAGGCGCGGCCCGCCGGGCTGTCCTCGTCGAACACGACCGGGGTGCCGGTGTTCGAGGCGCGCAGCACCGACTCCGATTTCGGGAATGACGCCGAGCAGCGGGATCGACAGGATTTCCTTGACGTCCTCGACGGTCAGCATCTCGCCGCGGCTGACCCGATCGGGAGAATAGCGGGTCAGCAGCAGATGAATGTCGACCGGCTCCAGATTGTGCTCGGCGCGGCGCGATTTCGAGGCGAGGATGCCGATGATGCGGTCGCTGTCGCGCACCGAGGAGACTTCCGGGTTGGTGACGATGATCGCCGCGTCGGCGAAATAAAGCGCGGTGATCGCGCCGTGCTCGATCCCGGCCGGGCTGTCGCAGACGATGTAGTCGAAGCTTTCCTTCAACTCGTCGAGCACGCGCTCGACCCCGTCGCGCTTCAACGCATCCTTGTCGCGCGTCTGCGAGGTCGGAAAAATGTAGAGGCTCTCGTTGCGCTTGTCCTTGATCAGCGCCTGGTTGAGCCTGGCGTCGCCGTTGATGACGTTGATGAAATCGAAGACGACGCGGCGTTCGCAGCCCATGATCAGATCGAGGTTGCGCAGGCCTACGTCGAAATCGATGACCACGGTGCGGTGGCCGCGCAATGCCAGCCCGGCGGCAAAGGCCGCGGCGCTGGTGGTCTTGCCGACGCCCCCCTTGCCGGAAGTGAGCACGATGACCTTGGCTGCCAATTAAAGACCTCCCCCTTCCCGGCGGACCCGGCACGGAACCGTCTTCCGCGGCGCGGCGCCGGCGACGCTCGCCCAATCATGAGCGTCAATTCCGCGTGATCGTCAACCGGTCATCGACGAGGGCGATCTGCACCGGCAGTCCGCGCTCCGCGGCCGGCAGCTGCTCGCTGACGAGATAGCGCCCGGCGATGCTGACGAGCTCCGCCTCGAACCGGCTGCAGAAGATGCGCGCCTCGACATCGCCGCGGGCGCCGGCGAGCGCACGGCCGCGCAGCGCGCCATAGACGTGGATGTTGCCGTCGGCCATGATCTCGGCGCCGGGGCTGACCGCGGCGGTGACCACGAGATCGGCGCCGCGGGCATAGATCTGGGTGCCCGAGCGCACCGGCTGGGTCACCAGGCGGCTCTTCGTTGCAGGCGCCGGAGCCGGGGATGAAGCGCTCGAAGCGGGCTCGGGCGGCGCGCGCCGGCTCGGCTGGGCGGCGTTCGGGGCAAAGCTGGCGAGCCCGGCGGCGGCGGCGGCGGTGCCCTGTTCCGGCAGCGCATTCTGGATGCCGACCAGCATCAAGGTATGGCGGCGCAGGATGTCCCGCGCCTCGACAAATTCCGCCTCCTGCGCGAATTCCGCCATACCCTTGAGGTCGAGCACCACCGGCGCATCACGGAAAAAGCGCGGGCTGCGCCCGATCTGCTCGGCGAGGTCGCGCTCGAACGCGGCGTCACGCAACAGCCCCGCGCGGACTACCATGACGGTGAAGACCGCGCCTTGCACGAGATTGCCCGCCATCCGAGAACCGACCCCGCCCGCGGCGCTTTCGAGGCTTACCGGTTAACCCCAAATCGCCCGCTCCGCAACGCTTTTGCCGGCGGCCGGAGGCCCTCCGATTGCCACCTCGCGTTGGTACGATTGACATTGCCGAGCCAACCCGAAAGACCGATTATGCTTCGCTATTCTCAGGAAGGCACGGGAAACACGGAAGAATCGCGAGCAACGGGCATCGCCGCCAGCGGAATGAGGCCGCTTGCGCCAACAGATGGAGGTTAGCGCCATGGGACGGTGGCTGAGTTGGCCGCCTCCGCTCTCACATTTGATTATCGCCGGTGTGGCGATATCATGCCCCCGGCCAACGGAAGCCGATGCAGGCGAAGTCGAAGCCGAGTCGACGCAAGCCGAGACTCAACGATTGCGGAGTTAGGCGATGTCGCGCCAGAGCAACGTGCGCCGGCAACTTTTCATCGGCCTGATCCTTCTCCTCGGCAGCATCATCCTCTGGGGCCTGCAGAAGGCAACAGCGGAAATCAGCTTCGACGCCCTGGTGGCAGCGCTGCGGGCGACCCAGACATCGACGCTGCTTGTCGCACTCGCAGCCACTGTCGTCAGTTATGGTGCGCTCGTCGGCTACGATCTTTCGGGGCTGCGCTACGCCGGTGCGCGGTTGCCCTTGCGAACCGTATTTCTGGCTTCGCTTTGCGGTTACGCGATCGGCAACGCGGTCGGCCTCGGCGCGTTTTCAGGGGGCGCCGTGCGGTACCGGATCTATACCGCCGCCGGCCTCGCGCCAGGCCAGATTGCCCGCGTCATCTGCTTCATTTCAGCTGCTTTGGGGATGGGCCTCGCCGTCGTCGCCGGGCTCGGCCTGATCCTGCGTGCCAGCCAGGTAAGCCACATGCTCGGTATTTCGCCCGAGCCGCTGGTCGCTGCCGCCGCGACCATCCTTGCCCTGGCAACAGTGTTTATTGTCTTTTGTGCGACGCGGCGGAACTCCTTTGTGCTCGGCTCAGTCGCGATCGAGCCGCCCGGACCGACGCTGGTGCTGACCCAAATCGCGCTGACCACAACCGACATTCTCGCCGCTGCGACGGTGTTGTGGGTGCTGCTGCCGCCGACCGGCATCGGTTTTCTCTCGTTCGCCGCGGTCTATGCGGCGGCGCTCGCCCTGGGCGTGCTAAGCCATGTCCCCGGCGGGCTCGGCGTGTTCGAGGTTGCAATCCTCTACGCCGTCGGCGGCAAAGCCCCGGTCAGCCACGTGGCGGCTGCTCTGGTGGCCTATCGCGGCGTCTATTATCTGTTGCCATTGTTTCTTTCTACCATTGTGCTGGCGGCGTTCGAGGCCCGTCGCTCGCTCAGCGGCGAAGTCGGCGAGCGCATCACTCGCGCAGCGAGCCGGCTGGCGCCGTCTTTTCTCGCGGTTGTGACCTTCGCCGTCGGTGCGACCTTGGTCGTATCAGGCGCGATGCCGGCCTTTATCGGGCCATTGCAGGTTCTGCGCGTCCATGTACCGCTCTTGGCGGTCGAGACATCGCACCTTTTTGCCAGTGTCGCCGGGCTCATTCTGCTTTTTGCCGCGCGCGGGCTCCTGCACCGCCTCGACGGCGCGTGGTGGCTGGCGTCGTCGATGGCCCTGCTCAGCATTCCGTTTTCGCTTGTCAGAGGGCTTACCATCATCGCGCCGACCGTGGCGATGGTGCTGCTGTTCGGGCTGGTGGCGGCGCGCACGCAATTCGATCGGCGCGCGTCCTTATTGTCGCAACCATTGACCGCGAGTTGGCTCACCGCGATCGGCGGCGTCGTCGCCGCGATGATCTGGATCCTGTTCTTCGCGTTCCGCGATGTCGGCTATTCCAGCCAGCTCTGGTGGCAGTTCGAATTCGACGCCACGGCCTCGCGCGCGCTTCGCACGGTTCTCGGGGTCGCCGTGCTCGGGTTGGTGTTGGGCGTCTGCCAGTTGTTACGCCCGGCGGCCGGGCGTCTGCGGCCACCGAACCAGGCAGAACTCGTACAAGCGGGGTGGATTGCTGCCCGGCAGTCGCGGCCCGATGCGCTGCTGGTGCTGATGGGCGACAAAAGCCTGCTTTTTTCGGAATTCGGGGAAGGCGTTCCTGATGTTCGGCAAGCACGGGCGCACCTGGGCGGCGCTCGGCGACCCGATCGGCCCTGCGGATGAGCGGGCGGAACTGGTGTGGCGCTTTATCGAGCTTGCCGATGCGCATGGCGGCCGCGTCGCTTTCTACCAGATCCCGCCGACGAGCCTGCCGCTCTACCTCGATGCCGGCCTCAAGGTGATGAAGCTTGGCGAAGAAGCCCGCATCGCTTTGCCGCACTTCACACTCGAAGGTGGCGCGCGCAGCAATCTGCGCTATGCGCTGAAGCGGGGCGAGCGGGATGGCCTTGCGTTTGAGATGATCGCCCCCATTGGGGTTCCCGGCATCATCGACGAGCTCGATGACATCTCCAACGCATGGCTCGCAAAACACGCGGCTACTGGGGAGAAACGTTTCTCGGTAGCGGCCTTTCGGCCCGACTTTATCAGGGCTCAGTCGGTGGCGTTGCTGCGCGAGCACGGGCGGCCGGTCGCCTTCGCCACGGTGATGACGACCGATCTGGAGGACGAAGCCACGGTCGGCTTGATGCGCTTAGGGCCTGACACGGCATCGGGCTATGCCATGGAGTATCTCTTGGTCCGGCTCTTGCGCCATTTTCGGGAGAAAGGGTATCGCAGTTTAAGCCTCGGGATGGCACCGTTATCCGGCTTTGGCGCGCATCCGTTGGCGTCGCGCTGGTACCGCCTGGGGCGGTTTATTTGGTCCCATGGCCACCGCTTCTACAATTTCCAGGGCCTGCGTACCTTCAAGGGCAAGTTCGATCCGGTCTGGGAACCCCGTTACCTTGCCGCGTCGGGTCCGTTCGGACTCTATTTCGCCCTCGCCGAAATCGCCGTGCTGGTCGGCGGCGGTGTAAGGCAGCGGATGACGCGGCGCCGATCTGCCGGCTCGGCGCGACGACACGCCGCGAAGGCGAGCGTTTTTTGTCTGGTATTAGCGGCTTCGTTCTTGGCTCCCCTCCGGGCCTTCGCGCTCGACACCGGCGATCTCGGTGCGGTGCGCCTCATCAATCCGGACGGGGCCATGCATGGCTTGGTTGTGTTGTTCTCCGATTATCCGGGCTGGACCGGGGCCTCGGACAAGATCGCGGCGGCTCTGGCGCATGCCGATGCTCTGGTCGTCGGGGTCGACCTGCCAGCCTATTTTCGCCGGCTCGCCGCGCATCCGGGCGTAAAGTGCGCCGATCCGGTGGCCGACATCGAATTGCTCAGCCGACAGATCCAGCGCGTGCGCGGCAACGCCAACTACCGGACGCCGATCCTAGCCGGTGTCGGCGAGGGTGGGGTATTCGCCGCGGCCACCTTGGCGCAGGCTCCGGCAGACACCCTCGCGGGCGCCGTCTCGATCGATCCGACGGCGTCATTGCACACGCGCTTGCCGCCCTGCCCGAAAGCTTCGGCAGCGGTCAGCCCCGCTGGCGGGTTTTCCTATGGTCCCTGGAAGTCGCTTCCCGGATTTTGGGTCGTCGGATTCGACACTACCGCCGGTAGTGCAGGCCGCCGGCGGATTCGAAATCTGCAGGCATCAGGCACGCCGGTCGAAATCTCCAACATCGCCGCGGAGAGCGCTCAGCCGGAAGCGATGGCCGCATTGTTGCGCGCCCGCCTCGGCATCGGCCTCCGTCCCGCAAACCCGGTCATATCCGGACTGCCGCTCGTCGAACTGCCGGCGTCGCCGCGCGGGCATCTGCTGGCGATCATTTTTTCGGGCGATGGCGGCTGGCGAGATCTTGACAAGACGATCGGCGAAAAGCTGCAGTCTGACGGTGTCTCGGTCGTCGGCTGGGACAGCCTGCGCTATTTCTGGAGCCACAAATCGTCCGAGCAGACCGCGCAAGATCTGGGCGCGGTGATCGACACCTACAACGCGCGTTGGGGCACCTCGAAGGTCGCCCTGATCGGATATTCGTTCGGCGCCGGGGTGCTTCCCTTCGCCTATGACCGGTTGTCGCCCGAAGCAAAGCAGCATGTCGTGCAGCTCTCGTTGCTCGGTTTCGAGACGACCGCCGATTTCGAGATCAGTCTGATGGGCTGGCTCGGCGCGCCGCCTACCAAGAACGCGCTGCCGACGGAACCGGCGCTCGCGCCGATCGATCCGTCGATGATCCAGTGCTTCTACGGCAAAGACGAGAACGACAGCGTGTGCCCGGCGCTGGCGGCGAAGCATGAGGCGACAGTGATTGAAACCACGGGTGGTCACCATTTCAACGGCGATTACGACGCACTCGCCGAGCGGATTCTCAATGGTTTTCGCCATCGCGCCGGGTGAGTACAACTCGCCTCCAATCACCCGCCGGCCCCGATGCCGGACCGAGCCTTCATTATCGCTCCCCTTCGCGCAGCGGGTTCGCATCCTCCGCATTCCAGGGCAGGACCGTCACCTCGGGCCAGATCACCTGCGCGCGCTGTGCTTTCTTTGTATGTGAGACCGCATTGTCGAGCGCGTAGTTCGGCCGGATCACCATGGCGAACAGATCGTCGAGGCCGAACGGCGCCACCGTGTCGAGCCGATCATCGTCTTCCAGTCGGACGCCGACCGCATGCACGACCGAGGCGTAGCGGCAGAGCGCTTCGTCGGCCGAGTCGAGAGGCGGGTACGGACTGCCGAAGCGGCTCTCGAACCACAGATGCACGCGCGCCTGATTGCGTGCCTCGACCGGGCCGGCGCAGCCCTGGGTCGCCGCAGCAACGCGGCCGATGACCCGATCCTCGGCCGTCCAGGACAGATCGCGATCATCGAAGTAGATCAAATCGTAATCTTTGATCCCGGTGCCGCGCGACCGGCGGGTCAGGACGTTCCACACCGTCTGGTAGAGGCAGCCGGCAACCAGCCGCCACTGCGGCAGCGCAAGCCCGCGGATGCTCGCCAGCAAGCGCATCAAATCCGGGTCGGAGCGGACGATGCTCTCGAAGCGGCACAGTTGCTCCGGCACCGGTTTTTCGACCGGCGGGCGGCGAAGCGCCTGCCCTTGGTCCGGCTTCGTCACTGCGGCAGCTGGTAGCCGATCCCTGATTCAATCTCCAAGGTCTTCTGCACCGCGGGGCGCGCCATCATCAGGTCGTAATGGGCGAAAAGGTTGGGGTGGGTTTCGCGCGCCGGTTCGAGGGTCGTGGCGAAGCGCCAGAACAGGCGGAACAGATGGATGTCGGCGATCGAATAGCGGCCGGCGATCCAGCCGGGCTTGCCCAGCCGGCGCTCGGTGACGTCGAACACCTGTCGCCAGCGCGCCTCGCCGATCCGGCGCGCCGGGTGGACCGTCGAGGCGATGAACGACATCCACGAGATCGCCTGCGCCTCGGCTTCGATGCCGCCTTCAGGCCACAGCCCCGCCTCCGGATAGCGCTTGGCAAGGTAATAGAGGACCGCCGCCACTTCGGTCAGCACTCGCCCGTCGATCAGCAGGGACGGCACCTTGCCCTCGGGATTGATCGCCAGATAGTCGGCCCCGTGCTGCTCGCGCCTGGCGAACGAAACCCAGCGCGGTTCGAAATCGACGCCGATCTCATGGAGCATGATGTGCGGCGCCATCGAGCTGGAGCCGGGCGACAGGTAAAGCGTCAGCATCGAAAATCCCCCTCGGATGGTTCAGGCGGCAGCCCGGTGGGGATAGCACAGCCGGCGGGCGCGCAGAACCCTCGCGCGGCGGCTCGCCCGCGGGGATCGCAAAATCGTCGCCGTGACCCCCGCGGGCGGCTCGGTCCCTGAGTTTAGAGGTGGGTTCTCCGCGCCTCTCTTTCGCGCTGGCTCCAGTTCACCACGCTCCGCTCCCATCGATCCCATTGGCGGAAGCGGCGCTCACGCCGGGAGCCGTCCGCGGCGTGGGCGCGCTTGCTGCGCTTTGCCATCGATCCGGTCACCTGCTGCCATCCCTGCTGCGGATCGAATTTTTGCGCGTAGCCGCCGGTCAGGATCTCAAAGGCCGCGCGGGCATGGCCCTTGAGGTCGATGGCGCCCTGGGCGTGCTGATGCCCGAACCAGTTCGGCGTTATGAAGTCGGTAACGAGGACGTTGCCGATCATGTAGCCGTACTGGTCGTCCTCGACCGGATCGCACACCTCGCCGGCCCAGAAGACGCCCTGAGTCGTCCTGGTAGGCGCTGTTGAGCCACGGATCGACTGCCATCTCGCAGATCTCGTGGGTGGCGCCGACGCTGACGCTCGCCTTGTCGGCGAGAATGGTCTTCACGAAGACCTTGGAGATCGGCAGGCCTTCGTTGGTCAGGTCGTGATAGGCGAGCGCGCCGGCCTGGTCGCTGTCGTCCAGGAACACGACCCACCAGGTGCCGGAAGCCGGCGTCTGGCCCTTCGGCACAAAGGCGAAGGTCGCGGCATCGACCCCCCAGACCGGCAGCAAATCCTTGTTCCACTGCTGGTCGAAGGCGGGCAGCATGTTCTGCACGTCGGCATCGGAGATGGCAGTCGACTCGTTGATGACGGCAATCTGCGGCATGTGTGTCTCCTCCGGGATGAGTCGCCCCGTCGCCGGGTCGAGCCGAGATTTCGCGCGCGCCGGATACTGTTCCGGCCGGTCTTGCCTCGCTGATCCCGGCAACGGCAGAGATAGGCCGGAGAATGGCCGAGAAGGTGTGACCCAGCTCACAGGGCCGGCGATTTCCGCGGTTCGAGCGCCGCCCTGGTCAGCCGCATGAACCCGTCCATGGCCGCGGGATCGGTCCAGCGCAGCACCGCGACGAGGTCGGTCTCGGGATCGATCCAGGTCAAATTGCCGCCGGCGCCGCGCGCATAAAAGCTGCGCGCCGAGGCGCTCGGGTAGAGGCCGCACGCGGTGTTGAGCCACCACAGATAGCCATATTGCGGGTAGAGCACGCAGGGTTCGAGCATCCGGTCGATCCACGCTTCCGAGAGGATGCGGCGGCTGCCCCACAAACCGCGCCGCAGCAGCATCAGCGCGATGCGGGCCTGATCGCGGGCGCCGATAAAGACGCCGCCGCCCCAATGGCCGCCGCCCGAAACCGACTGCACCCGCCGCCCGTCGATCTCGACCCAGGAATTGCGATAGCCGTGCCATTCCCAATCGGTCGAGGCGCCGAGCGGCTCCATGATCAGCTCGCGGAAGACTTCCGGCAATGGACGGCGCCACAATCGCAACAGCGCGAGGCTCAGCCGGTTGATCCGGACGTCGTTGTATTCCCAGTACTCGCCCGGCGCGCGGAGGTCGCGGTGGGTTCCCTTGGGCGCGGCGCTCGGCCGGCCGCCGACGGTCCGGTTGCGGTCGACGAGATCGGGCTTGCCCCACTGCACGCCCTCCCATTCCGAGGTCTGCTGCAGCAGATGGTGCCAGGTGATCGCGTGGTTGTGCGGCGGATCGAAGCCGCCATCATCGACGGTGAGGCCGACCCTGTCGTGCGGGTCGCGGATCAGCCCGCGATCCCAGGCGAGACCGGCGAGGATCGAAAGGTAGCTTTTGGCGACGCTGAAGGTCATGTCGGTCCGATTCGTATCCCCCCACTCGGCGGCGATGCGACCGCCGCGCAGCACCAGGCCGTTCGGGCCGCCGCGCGGCCGCACCGGACCGAGCGTCTCGTTCCACGGCGCCCGCTCGCCGAAATCGCTGGTCACCATCACCGCGAGGTCGCGTTGCCACGGCGTCTCGTGCTCGGCGGCGTGCCCGGATGCGGCGGCGAGGATTTCGGGGCTGAAATCGGCGTCGGCAGCCCACGGAGCGGGATGTGGCGGCGGAAAGTACGTCATGGTCGAAGCTCCTTCGCGACCTTCGGGCTTGACTTTCGGGGAATTCGCACGAATTCGTGGGGGTAACGGCGCGAGTCTTCGGGGTGCTCGCAATCGGTCGAGCGCTGCCGCTGGAATAGGGCGCCGCCAGCTTTCCGAGGTCGGAAAATGGGTTCTCTCAGCATCTGGCACTGGCTCATCGTGTTGGCCGTGGGCATGCTATTGTTCGGTGGCAAGGGCAAGCTGTCCAGCCTGATGGGCGATGCGGCCAAGGGCATCAAGGCCTTCAAGGCCGGCATGCGCGAACCCGAGGAGATGGAAGCGACGTCGCCGCCGGCCCAGGTGCCGCCGCCGGTTGCCGCGACGGCTTCGGCCGCACCGGCCGGCGTCGCCGACCGTCCGCACGACCGCGCCTGAGCTGTCCGGGCGTCGGCCGAGTGCCCGCGGCGGCGGGGCTTGGCTGTCTGCGCCGGATTTCGCACCATCGCCTCGAGATCCACACCAGCGCGGCGCGGGTCCGCGACATGTTTATCGGCGACGGTATCCCGCCGCCTCTTACCCTTTCGTTGCGGGTCCAAGCCTCTCCCGGTTCGCGGGAACATTCTCTAGACGGGGGGCTGGCGCTGCCGCCCACTGCCGGCGCAGCCGGTCGCGGTGGCGCACGAGCCAATAGAGACCGATCAGCGTATGACCGGTAGCGATGGCGCCCGCGTCGAGCATGGTTTCGATTTCCGCCACAGTCTTGACGACGACGCGGATGTCCTCGCCCTCCTGCGCCAGGCCATGCACGCCGCCGGCCGCGGTCGAATCGATCCGGGCGCAGAACAGGAAGACGCTCTCGTCGGAATCGCCCGGCGACGGCAGGTAGCGCTGGATCAGGATCGGGTCGCCGATCAGGGCGAGGCCGGTTTCCTCGCGCGTCTCGCGGATCGCGACCATTTCCGGCGTCTCGCCGGGGCGTCGACGAGCCCGGCGGCCGTCTCGGTCTGCCAGGGCGCGGCGCCGGCCAGCAATGCCGGCAGGCGGAACTGCTCGACGAGGACAACCGTATCGCGGTCGGGGTCGTAGAGCACGATCGCGACGGCCTCGCCGCGGCGCAGCACGTCATAGGTGTGCGGCGCGCTCCACCCGCCGGCAAACAGGCGGTGACGGAACCGGAACACGTCCATCCGCAAAAAGCGCTCGAACACCGTCTCGGCCTCGATGATCTCGACATCGGGGTGGCCGGGCGGGGGATGGCCAGGCGGGAGATGGCTAGGCGGGGGAGGGGTTGGCGCAATCGGTTCGGTCATGCCGAGGCCGTCGTCGTCGTGCCGCCGCCGCGGGTGCGCCATGCCGGCGGCGGGGCAGGCGCATGGTGAACTCGGTGAACTCGCCCTCGCGGCTGTCGACGGCGATCGTACCGCCATGCTCCTGGACCACGATGTCGTAGCTGATCGAGAGCCCGAGCCCGGTCCCCTCGCCGGTCGGCTTCGTCGTAAAGAATGGCGTGAACAGCTCGGCCCGCACCTCCGGCGGCATGCCGGTGCCGTTGTCGCGCACCCGCACCTCGACCTCGTCGCCCAGGTCGCGGGTGGTCACCTTCAGCACCGGCTCGAAGGCCGCGTCGCCGCCCTCGCGCCGGCGCCTGTTCGCGGCATAGAAGGCGTTGCCGAAGAGGTTCAGAAAGACCCGTGTCATGTCCTGCGGGACGAGGTCGAGCGGCGCGAGAGCCGGGTCGAGATCGCGCTGCAAAGTGATGTTGAAGCCCGGGTCCTGGGCGCGGGCGCCGTGATAGGCGAGCCCCAGCGCCTCCTCGACGAGCGCATTGAGATCGACCGTCCGGTGCTCGCCGCTGCCGCCGCGCGAGTGCAGCAGCATGCTCTTGACGATGCCGTCGGCGCGCCGTCCGTGTTCGGCGATCTTGGCGAGATTGCCGGTCAGGGTCTCGATCAGCTCGTCGATATCGCCGGCGGCCGGAGCGGCGGGTGCGTCCGGGGCGGCGCCGAGCGCCTCCTTCAGCTCGTCGAGCAGTTCGCGCGACAATTCGGCGAAATTGTTGACGAAGTTGAGCGGGTTCTTGATCTCGTGGGCGATGCCGGCGGTCAGCTGGCCGAGCGACGCCATCTTCTCCGCCTGGATCAGATTGGCCTGAGCGGCCTTGAGCTGGTCGTGGGCGGCGCGCAGCTCGCGCTCGCGCCGGCGCTCTTCCTCGAACAGCTTGGCGTTGCGCACGGCGAGCGCCGATTGCGTGGCAAAAGCCTCGACCAACCCGACGATCTCTTGCGAAAAGCCGCCGGCTTCGCGGCGGAGCACGACGAGACCGCCGAGGATGCCCTGCTCGTGCAGCAACGGCGCCGCGAGCATCGAGCGATAGCCCGCACGGCCGAGAGCATCCGACAGCCTGGGAATGGCAAACTCGCTCTTGCTCGAAAGATCCGGCACCTGCACCGAAGAGCCGGTGGCGGCGGCCTTTCCGACGGCGCCCTCGCCGAAGCGGATCGGCTGCTGCTTGAGCAGATCGGTCAGCGCGTCCTCCGCGCCGTGGCCCATCCGGAAATGGAACTCGCGTACGGCCGGGTCGTATTCGTAGACGATGCCGGCACGGGCCTTCGAGAACTCGACGGCGCGGGCGACGACGAGACCCAGCACTGCCTCGAGATCGAGGGTCGAGCCGACCGCGCGGCCGACCGCGCGCAGCGCCTCGAACTGCGCCAGTGTCAGGCGCAGCTCTTCCAGAGTGTCGCGGAACGCCGCCAAGGTTCGCGCCATCGCGCCGATCTCGTCCGGCCCGGCAGCCGGGATCGCGACGTCGAGGTTGCCGGCGTTGAGACCATTCATCGCCACCGTCAGCCGGCGCAGCGGAACGGCGATCGAGCGCAGCACCAGAAAGGTCAGAAACGCGCCGATCAGCACCGCCGCCGTCACGACGATGCGCGATACCCGGGTCGCCGCGGCCGCTTCGGCAATGAGCCGTTCGCGAGTGACGATGGACTGACGGGTCAGCCCGGCGGCGATGTCGCCGAGCCGCCGATCGGCAGCAACGCTGTGCTCGCTCGCCTGCTCCAGCAGCGAATTCCCGGCCGCCCGGTCGTTGGCGGTGTATTCCTCGACCGCGCGGCCGGCCAGGTCCTCGAACTGCGCCAGCTCGCTGCGGATTTCCGGGATGCCGCGCGGATGCTGGCGCGCCAGCCGATCGAGATACTGATCCAGCTGCTCGCGGGCCGCCGCGACATTTTTTTCGGGCGCCGACAACATGCTGACGGCGAGGTTGGTCAACCAATAGCGCATCTCGCCAAAGGCAAGCTGCGCACCGTTGGCCTCGCGGATGGCGCCGAGCAGCTCCGCCGCCTTGACCATTCCCGCCGAATCCTCGGCGAGCTTGCGGTTCAGGTAGAAATTGGTGCCGATCAGGACGAGAAGAAGGATGCTCGACAGCAGGATCAGCCGGCCCCGGATCGTCAGCTGGGCCATCATCGCGGCACCGCCGGATCGCCGCTTGCGCCCGGAGCGTCCGGGATCAGCTCGATCAGCCGCGCCTTCAGCTGATCGAAATCGATCGGCTTGGCGAGAAAGGCGGCGGCGCCGAGTTCGGCCGCACGCCGCTTGCGCTCGTCGTCGGCATAGGCCGTGACCATCAATACCGGCAATTCCGGCCGGCGCTGCCTGATCTCGCCCAGCAGTTGGAGCCCGTCCATCCCCGGCATGTTGATGTCGGACAGGATCACGATCAGCTCGGGCCGGATCTCGGCGAGCCGGCGCAGCCCTTCCTCGCCCGACGTCGCGAAATGCAGCACATAATCGCCGCGGCGTACTTCGCGGCGAAAGCGCTGGCGAAAGAGATCGGCCACGTCGGGCTCGTCGTCGACGACGAGGATGCTGAAGCTCATGCATTCACTCCGGTTGTCGACGCCGCCTCGCCGAACCCGCCGGTCACACGATCGGCCCGTCGATGATGGTTCCCGGCGCGCCGCTCTCGATCTCGACGACCCACAAATCGGGGTCGCGCCGGGTCTGGCGGGAGATGTAGGCATCCGCCTCGGTCTCGGCGACGGGCGCCTGACCCGTTGCCCGCAGCCACAGGAGTTCGCCGTCGGGCCCACGCGCCTGGGCCAGCACCGCGCAGCCGGTGTCGCGGTCGTTGAATTTGAGCAGCACCGCGCCCGAATCCGCGTCGCCTTTCTGCACCACCGCGATGGCGACGGCGGCAAGATCGCAGCGCCGGATCAGCGCCTTGATCCACAATCCGGTCTTGAGCCGCGCTTCCATCGCCGGGCGAATTTCCGGCGGCTCAGCCGCGGCCCGGCGCCAGCGGCAGGCGAATACGCACGGTCAGACCGTGCGGCGTCCGGTTTTCCGCTGCGATCGTTCCGCCCATCGCCTCGACGTTACGCCGCGCGATCCACAGCCCGATCCCGAAATAGCTTGCCCCCGCCTCGGCGGCCGCCTCGTCGCGACGTTCCGAATAATAACGGTCGAAGATGCGTTCGATCTGGCCGTCGGGGACCCCCGGTCCGTGGTCGGAAACGGTCAGATGGGCAAAGCGGCCGTCATGCGTCAAATGCACCAGGATCTCGTTCCCGGCCGGCGAGAACGACACGGCATTGTCGATCAGGTTTTCGAGAACCGTCTCGATCATCGCTTCGCTGCCGAGCACGGAGAGGCCGGGCAACAGATCCGCGGCGATCTTCAGGTCGCGGCTGGCGAGCACGATGGTCAGGCCGCGGCTGTCGAGGATCGGCGACTGGCTCTGGATCAGCCGGCCGATGACGCGCCCGAGATCGACCGGCACCAGCGGCTCGTCGATCAGGTCGGCGGCGGCCTCGTCGAGCCGGCGGCCCGAGGCGACGAGCCCCTCCAGCCGGTCCAGAGCCTGTTCGACGACGCCGATCGCACGCTGCGCGCGCGGATTGTCGCCGGCGAGCACGCGGCGCAGCGGCTCGATCGACTGGCGGATGACGGCGATCGGCGTCTTGAAGGCATGGGCATTGTCCTCGGCGGTGCGGCGGATGTCGGCCGCCGAGCGGTGCAGCGCGTCGACCATGCGGTCGAACTCGGCCGCGACCTCGCCAAGCTCGGGCAGGTCGGCGCGGGCGGCGAACGACCCGGCATCGGGTCCCTGGTCGCGGATCCGGCGCGCCCGCCGGGCAAACCGGCGCAGCCCGCCGCGGACGCTGAGCAGCGTCGAAAAGGTGATGGCCGCCATGGCAAGGTAGATCAGCGCCGCGATCCGCACCGTCGGGGTCGCCCAATAGGGATCGCCGAGATGCGCCGAAGGAAAGGCCTCCGCGGAGAACGAGGCGACCACCGCCCAGCAGCCTGCCGCCGTTGCCAGCGGCGTCACCGCGGTGACGATCTCGGCGCCGCCGGTCGGGCGTTGATAGATCGCCGAGAACGGCATTTCCCCCCGGCAGTTATGCGCGAGCCGGTCGAGCACGCCTTGCTGTGCCAAGGTCTGGCGTTCGGCCTGCAGATTGCGCGGCGCGACCGAGGGCCACGAGGCGACGTAATAGAACCCGTCGGTGCCGCCGCCGGCCCCGGCGGGCGCCAGCAACAGCTTGATCGTCGTCACCTCGCCGGCGAAACGGGCGAGGTGACGGCCGAGCTCGGGCAGCGAGCCGGTGTCGGCCGTCTCGAGCAGCGGCAGCAGGGATTGGCTGATAACCCGGCCCTCGTCGCGGACGCTGCGCAGCAGCAGCTGTTGGCTCTCCTCATAGGCCGCCTGAAACTGGAGATAGAGGAATGCCGGAACCAGCAAAAAAATAATTGCGAGCAACGCCGTCTTGGTCGTCAGCGACCACGCCCAGCGCAACCGCCGGCGCGGCTCAGTCTCGCGTGCTCCAGCGGTATCCGAACCCGGCATAATTTTCGATCTGGTCGAAACCGGGATCGTTGTCGCGGAACTTCTTGCGGATACGTTTGATAAAGGTCCGTACATTGGCCCGGTAGCCCTCCGCACCCTGTCCGGCGATAAAATCCTTGCCGTGGACGAGATCATAAATATCGCGATAGCCGACGTCGTGCTCGGCGTTTTCGGCGAGCAGCACCAGGATCCTGAACTCGGTCAAAGTGAGGTCGACCGGCCGTCCGGCCCACAGCGCCCGGCTCGTGTCGAAGCGCAGCTCGAGCCGGCCGACGCGCAATGTCGCCGCCGGCGGCGGAACGGGGTCGACGATCGGGCGGGCGCCGTCGGCGATCAGCTGCAGCCGCCTGACGAGGATCGGCAGCCGGCGCGACTTGTCGATGAAGTCGACCGCACCGCCCTCGAGCGCCGCCTCTTCGTAGATATCGTCGGACAGCGCCGTCAGAAAGATCACCGGGACCGCGATCCCGGCCCGGCGCATGCGACGCAGCACCTCGATGCCCGTCAGGTTCGGCATACGCCAGTCGAGCAGCACCGCATCGGCGCCGCCGCCCCCTTCGAGATAGGCGAGCGCGTCGCGGCCATTGCCAAAGCTCGTGACCGAATATCCTTCGTCGATCAGGTTCAGCCCGAGCAACTCGCGAAACAGATCGTCGTCGTCGACGAGCACCAGGTGTGGCATCGATGCCCCGGCCCTAGGTGCCGCGGGCGACGGCGAGCGAGCGCAGGCAATCCTGACGCCCGGCATCGTCGGCCTCGCCCTTGAAGGCGTAGTGCAAGGTCCGCATCCGCCCGCTGCGCAGATCGAGGTAAAAGAACAGATCGAGCTCGCAGGTGGCGCTGCGCCAGCGCCAGATCGTCGCGGGCGGTTCCTCGGAGGTTTCGGCTGCGGCGCCGAACAGCCGCGCCGTCGTCGGCTGGTCGAGCCCGATCAGATCGCTCGCCTGCGCCGGGAACGACAGAGCGGGTGGGCGCAACTCCGACCCCGGGCCGGTCATCGCCACCGCCTCGTCCTCTGGGGTTTGGCTGTCGGTGTCGGGGGGCGGGGCGGGCTTGCGCGCCGGGTGCCGGATCGGGCGATGCTGAACCGGCAGCGGCGGCGGCAGCGTCACCGGCAGGGCGGCCACCATCGGCGCCGGCGGGGGCGGCGGCTTGTCGGCGCACGCGGCCAGCATCCCCATCCCGGCGCCGATCAGACCCGAATAGAACAGCGGACGCCGCCGCCCGGCCGCCGTCGCTCCTGTCACGATCCACCCCGCCTGCGTGTCCCTTCCCGCCGCAGACATATCACAGATCAGGCACTTTCGATGTACGGGATGGCGCGCCCGCCGGCAGCGGTCGCGGGCCGGGCCGCCCCGACAGCCGGCGCCGGCGTTGCGTTAACTGCGTCTTTACCCGCGCCGCATAGTTTCGCAGGGTCGGGAAAGTCCCGATGAATGCGGAGATCGGGTCGGATGCCGCCGAAATTCTTCGGGGACCAGCGGGGAACCATCGGCGTCCTAAGCGCGCTGACGATCGTCGCCGTGATCGGGTTCTCGGCTTTGGCTGTGGAATTCGGCCATGGTCTGCTGCAGCGGGAAGAGGACCAGCGGGTCGCCGATCTCGCCGCCTATGGCGGGGCGCTCGTCTACAACAGCTCATCCGGCTCGACCAATGCCGCCACCGCCGCCGCCGCCAACGTCGCCAGGCTGAACGGACTTCCCGCCGGCGCCGCGGCCTCCCTGCTCGTCAATTCGCCGACCAACGACGGCAATCAGGCGATGCGGGTCACGGTAACGACGAAGGTGCCGCTGCTGCTGGCGCGGGTGCTGACGCAACAGACGACCCTGCCGATCAGCGCCACTGCCTTTGCCGAAATCAAGACCAGTGCGCCCGGCTGCGTCATCGCGCTGAACGGCGGCGGCACCGGCGTAACCGTGAGCGGCGGCGCCACGATAACCGCCGACAATTGCGCCGTAGCCTCGAACGAAACCGTGACCCTGACCGGAGGCACCACGATCACGACAAAGGTCGTCGATTACGGCACGACGGCACCGAGCGTCGGTGGCGGCAGCGTCATCGATCCGCCCGCCGGCACGCCGTCCGTGCGATACAGCAAGACCGCCACCCCCGATCCGATGAGCGGCAACACCGAGGTTGCCTCGGCCACCGGCCGGCTCGGCACGGTTTCGAGCATCAAGTCGCCGCCCGGGCCTTCGGGCAGCGGCGGGATCGCCGTGGCGTTCGGCTACGGCAAGGCGACGGGCCTGCCTTCAGGCTGCACGGACAGCTTTTCGTCCCCGATCCATACACTGACCTGTAGCGGCGGCGGCACCTTCACCTTCGGCAGCATCTCATTGAGCGGCGGCATCACGGTCAATTTCAATACCGGCGGCTCTTCCGCTGCGACCTACAATTTCAATGGCTCGGTCAGCAACAGCGGAACGGCGCTGACCTTCGGCCCCGGCACCTACAACATCACGCAAGGACTCACCACCGGCGGCGGCACGACCACGACCTTCGGCGCCGGCACCTTCGTTATCGGGAAGCTGACCGGCTCGTGCAACAGCGCCACCGGCTACAGCATCTGCAACACCGGAACCAGCCTGATCTTCAGCGGCCCCAGCACCTTCGTGCTCGCCGGCGGCATCTACAACGGCGGCGGCGAGACGTTGACCCTGGGGAGCAGCGGCACCACCACCAACAGCTACAATATCGGCGCCGCGGGCGACGGCAATTCGCTCTATGTGGGAGGCGGCGCCACGACGACGCTGTACGACGCCACCGGAACGAGCGACCTCTTCCAGACCGCCGGAAACATTGCCAGCTCGGGCGGCAGCTGCCTGTGGATCCCGGCTGCCGCCGAGCACGACGTCAACGGCTACATCTCGCTCACCGGCGGCACCACGCTCGGCGCCGGAGTCTATACGGTTACCGACTATGCGGCGTTCGGCGCCAGCAGCGGCGGCGACGTCACCTGCGCCGGCAGTTCGGTCGGAGTCAGCGGCAGCGGCGTCACCTTGGTCCTCGGCGGTGCCAAAACAGTCTCTTGCGGCAGCACGGCCGGGACCGCCTTCTGCGTAGGGTCGGGCTTCAATCACGTCACCTTGACCGCACCTTCGTCCGGCAGCACCGAAAACCTCGTCGTGATCGGCCCGACCTCGTCCGGCAATACGGCCGGAGCGAGTTTTGTCGAGGGCAGCACGAATACGACCCTGTCCGGCGCGTTCTACTTCCCCAATGGCCCGGTGGGTTTGAGCGGAGCCGCGACGATCAGCGATGCCGGCGGCTGCCTCGAGCTGATCGGCTCGCAGGTCGCCTTGGCCGGCGGCTCCGCTGCGGCCTCCAGCTGCGCCGGCTTGGGCGGCAGCGGCAGCACCGGCGGCAGCGTCGCCTTGGTGCGATAGGCCGGCGGAGCGGCGAATGCGATTCTTCGGCCTGCTGAAACGCGTCCTGCGGCCCTTGGCGGCGCGGGAAAACGAGGGCGTTGCGGCGGTCGAGTTCGCCCTCTGCGCCACGGTGTTCCTGACCATCCTCGCCGGAACCGTCGATATCGGGCTGTTGCTCTATACCACATCCGAGCTCGATGCGGCGGTCAGCGCCGGCGCCCAATACGCCGAAAACAATGCCTCGCTGGTCTCCAGCAACCCGACCGGGCTCGCCAGCGATATTTCGAGCGTCGTCGACGGCGCCAATGGCTCGGCGACCAGCACGGTCAGCGTCAACAACAATGACGCCGCCGGCTGCTATTGCCCGACCGGGCCGCCGGGAAACTGGAGCTGGGGAGGTGCGGTGGCCTGCGGCGGCTCCTGTGCCGGAGGCGGCATAGCCGGCCAATTCGTGACGATCACCGCGAGCTGCAACGTCGCGCCGCTGTTTCCGACCTTCGGCTTTGTCCGGAATGGCGCGATCAGCCGCAGCGCAATGGTCGAGACGCAATGATGCTCCGCTCCCCGCGCCGTCTGTGGCGCGCCTGCGGCGGCACCACGCCGATCGAATTTGCCCTGGTGGCGCCGTTATTCCTGGCCCTGATCTTCGGTTGCATCGAATACGGCCGGCTGCTTTGGACCGAACAGGCCTTGCAGGAGACCGCCATGGCCGCGGCGCGCTGCATGGCCATCCTGCAGACCGCCTGTGCGACGAGCGGCAACTACTACAGCGCGTCGAACACGCAGAGCTATGTTCAAACGCTCGGCGACCAATGGGGGGTGACGATCCCGAGTTCGGGCATCACCCTGACGCCGAACACGACCTGCGGCGGCGTCACCGGCTTTTCGCAGGTTTCGATCGCCAGCACGTTCACCAGTCCCGTGTCGGCATTCGTCCACATTTCCGCGAGCGGGATATCGCTGACCGCGACCGCCTGCTTCCCGAACAATCCGTAGCAGGACGGCGCGGGCCGGGCCGCGCGCCGGCGCCGCGAAACGATGACGAGGCACGCCGTCTCTTCAGGCGTCGGCTGGCTTCCATATTGCCGCGGCGTAGAGGGCTTCAGGGAATTCGGGGGCGATTTCGCCGGTCAGCCGGCGCTCATGGGCCGGGAAATCGGCGAAGAACAGGTCTCGGCTGATGCGCGCTGAAATGGCGGGGAGGCCGCGCTTCATGCTCGGCACGTCGCCGACCGGCACCCCGAAGCTGACGAAACCGGCCGGGTTCTGGACATGGATGTCGCTCAGGAAGGGTGCCGCGGCCGGGATTTTTTCGAGGTATTCGTGCCCGGTGCCGAGATAGGGGTGGGCGCCGAGATAGGGGTCTTCCTGGTCTGGCGGCGGCGTATAGCGGTCGCGCCACAACAGGATCGCGTGCGCGAAATCGGCGAGCTCGGGGCGGGCGCCGGGATCGACGAAATAGCCGGTTCCGGCGATCGCAAAGTCGCAGCGGAATTCCCCATCGGCCGCCTGCGCCGCGATCCGGCCGCCCTCCTCGCGCGCCGACCGCCAGGGCGCGGCCAGATGCAGGCGGAAATTCGGGAATTTCAGCACCCGCTCGATCGCGTCGGCGGGTGCCGTCGAGCCCGCCCGGCGGAAGCGGATCGCCTGGTGCCAGCGCACTGCGTCCGGCAGCGCGGGATAGTTGTCGTAGGCGCCGGGATAGCCGCGCACCCGCGCCACCGGCACCGAGGCGAGCGCCGGCCGGCGCGCGAACAGATCGACCGCCGCCGCCCCCGCCTCGAGCGCTACCGCCGCCGCGTCGAAGGCCGAGGCGGCACCACCGAGGACCGCGACCGCCTTGCCCCGCAATGCGGCGAAATCGATGGCGTCGGCGGTGTGGGCGTAAAGCCGCGCCGGCAGCCCCTCGGTCAATTCGGGCGGAATGTAGGCCCCGCCATTGCCGGCGACGCCGTTGGCGAGGATCACCTTGCGCGCAGTCTCGACCCGTGCCGCGCCGTCGCTCTCCAGATGCAGGCGGAAATGCCCGGCGGCCGGCTCGATGCGGGTGAGCCGGGTCCCATAGCGCACCGGAATGCCGAGGAAACGCCGATACCAGCCGAGATACTCGGCCCAGTCTTCGCGCGGGATGCGCTCGATCGCGGCATAGGCCGCGGTGCCGTGCCGGGCCTCGTACCAGGCCTGGAAGCTCAAAGCGGCAATGCCGAATTCGGGGCCGGGCAATGTCTTCGCCGTGCGCAGCACATTCATCCGCGCCGCGTTCAGCCACACGCCCGCCCGCGCCTCGTCGGCGGCGCCGTCGATCGCCGACACCCGGCCGATGCCGGTCCGGCGCAGCGCGAAAGCCAGGGCGCAGCCGCTCTGCCCGCCACCGACGATCATGACGTTGTGGTCGATCCCCGGCCGGTCCGGGACCCAGTTCTGCGGATCGGGTCCGATCAGCCGCAGCGCGTTACGGGCACCGGCATCGAAATCGGGCATCAGGCTTGTCTCCTCCGGTTCGGCCGATCCACGAAAAGCCGGCGCTTGTTGTGTCGGTCGGCGGCCCAATCTATCATCGGGTCCAGTGCGTGGAGGAGCCCCGATGGTTCAGTTCGCCGAACTCGACACCGAACGCGAAACGCTCGATGCAACCCTCAATTATTTCGTCGATACCAAGACGATGCCGGTCACCTTGGTCGGCGCGCCCGGCGAAGCCGACAAACGCACCGGCGGCGGCGATTCCGAGGCGCATCGCGTCACCTTGCGCAACGGCCGCCCTCATGCCGATGACTTCGTGCTGGAAAGCAACGGCTTTCGCTTTGTCGATCACGACACGCGCGTCGCCGATTTCTACGACGAGGATGAAATCCGCCGGGTCTATTACCCGGAGATGGAAGCGCTGGTGAAGGCCGAAAGCGGCGCCAGGCGCGTCGTCGTCTTCGACCACACCCTGCGCACTGCCGACGCGGAATTGCGCGAGGCGGCCAAGATTCGCGACCCGGTGCGCCGCGTCCATAACGACTACACCGACTGGTCGGGCCCAAAGCGGGTGCGCGACCTGATGGGCGACGAGGCCGAGGCATTGCTCGCCCGCCGCTTCGCCGTCATTCAGACATGGCGGCCGATCCGCCATCCGGTCGAGAACTGGCCGCTCGCCATCGCCGATGCGCGGAGCCTGTCGCCCGCCGATATGGTGGTGACCGAGCGCCGCTACCCCGACCGCATCGGCCAGACTGCGGCGATCACCTGGAACCCGGCGCATCGCTGGTACTGGTTCCCGCAGATGCGGCCCGACGAGGCGCTGGTCTTCAAGACCTATGAATCGGCAACGGACGGCCGCGCCCGGTTCACCGCCCACACCGCCTTCGAAGACCCGACGGCGCCGCCCCATGCCAGGCCGCGCGAGAGCATCGAGATCCGCACCCTGGCTTTTTTCTGAGGAGTGCGGCGGCGACCAGGAGGCACACCCGATGGAGCGCGGACACCCGATCGACATCCGCAATGTCGCCTATTTCCGGCATGTCTATGACGGCGAGCACGCCGACATGCGGCGCCTTTACGAGCAGGCCAAGCTCGACCAATGGAACGCCGCGACCGACATCGACTGGGCGCAGCCGCTGGACGGCGATGGCGGGCTGATCGCCGACGACCTCGTCGACATCCATGGCACCAAATTCTGGGACCGCCTGTCGCCGGACGAGCGGGTCGAGGTCAACCGCGCCGTCGCCCGCTGGCGGCTCTCGACCCTGATGGCCGGCGAGCACGGTGCCATGCTGGTGTGCAGCCAGCTGGTCGAGAATGTAGAGGGCCAGGACGCCAAGCTGTTTCAGGCGACGCAGGTCGTCGACGAGGGCCGGCACAATGAGGTCCTGCACCGCTACATGGCGCTGCGCCTGGAAGGGCGGAACTATCCGCTGGCGAACAACGTGAAGGAGATCTTCGACACCCTGCTCGGCACCGGGACCTGGTATTTGAAGACGATCGGCCTCCAGCTCGTCGCCGAGACCTTTGCCGTGTCGTTGTTCCGCATGCTGGCCAATTCGTCGAAGGACGCGGTGCTGCGCCAGGTGTGCAAGCGGATCGTGCAGGACGAAGCACGGCATATGGGGTTCGGCATGCTGTCATTGCCGGCGGTCGTGGCCGAGGCCAGTGCGGCAGAGCGGCGCGAGATGGAAGATTTTGCGGTCTGGGCGCTGAACCGGACCCTGCGCGGCATCTTCCCGCTCGCCGCCTATCAGGAGATCGGCTTCGGCGTTTCCGAGATCGAGGAGATCAAGCAATTGCGGCGCGAGCGCGCGGCCGGCGGCGACGAGACCGCGTTCCGCAAATTCTTCCGCCGCGATCTGCATGGCGGGCTCGTCCGCAATCTGCGCAAGGTGGGGGTGCTGAGCGACCGCATCGCACCGGAGATCGAGGCGCTCGGCATTTCGCTCGCCGCGGCGTGATCAGGGCATCACGCATGCAAGACATTGTCGTCGTCCCCGCGCAAGCGGGGACCCAGAGCCAACGCTGCTACACCAAGGCGAGATAGAGATCGCACCATTGAGGATTATGGTGCTCGATCAGTTCCAGTTTCCACTTGCGCCGCCACTTCTTCATGCGTTTCTCCCGCAGAATCGCATCGGCCATAGTCTCGTGAAACTCGACATAGACCAATCTGTGCACAGAATAATTCCTAACGAAGCCGCTAACCGCACCCGATCGGTGTTGCCAAACCCGTCGCGCAAGATCGCTCGTAACGCCGATGTAAAGCGTACCGTTACGGCGG
This sequence comes from uncultured Alphaproteobacteria bacterium, assembly GCA_963814865.1. Classification (GTDB taxonomy): domain Bacteria; phylum Pseudomonadota; class Alphaproteobacteria; order ATCC43930; family CGMCC-115725; genus AP-15. The sequence goes on from CAWFEN010000016.1 coordinate 221,056, forward strand.
CTCGCGAGAATGTACACGCACGGGCGGCTCTCGATCATAGATATACCGGTCTGGTCTTGAGCCGGGTCTGGGTCCCCGCTTTCGCGGGGACGACGGATATCATCGTGCGCAGGCTTTGCTTATATTGTGCGAGTGACGGACCGTCTTGCTAGAGGAGGATGTGATGGCCAATGAGCTGATCTCCTGCGACGACCATATGGATCTGGGCCAGTTGCCGGCGGATCTGTGGACGACGCGGCTGCCGGCGAGCCTGCGCGGCCGCGCGCCCCACATCGAGGAGCGTGACGGCCAGGCGATCTGGGTCTGCGACGGCAAGGCCTGGGGCAGCTGGGTCGGCAAACACCTGTCGAACGAGCAGCTGGCGCGACCGAAGCCGCTCTACAACGCGTTCGACCGCGGCGGCATCTACGATCAGAGCGCGCGCCGGCCGGCGGTCGCCGAGCTGCGCCTCGCCGATATGGACCGCGACGGCGTGCAGTCGCAGGTCATTTTCGGCCCGATCTTTCAGATCTCGACCGACGACCCGGCGCTGCGCATCGCCTGCTACCGCGTCTACAACGATTGGCTGATGGAGTTCTGCGCGGCCGCGCCCGATCGGCTGATCGGCGTGCCGATGCTGCCCGAAACCCCCGACGGGGCGACCGAAGAACTGCTGCGTCTCGCTGCAAAAGGCGGGGTGCGCCAGGTCACCCTGATGATCGCCAATATCAAGCCCAAGCTCGACGATCCGGCCTGGGAGAAGCTGTGGGCGGCGCTCGAAGACACCGGCATCATCCTGTCCTGGCACATTACCGTGTTTGTCGGCAAGCCCGGCGACCGCGTCGTCGGCAAGACGGCGAGCGTGTTCGAGAATACCAAATTCTTCATGGCGAATTTCCTCGAGCCGTTTGTCGATCTGTTCGCGTGGGGCATCCTCGAACGGCATCCGAAGCTCAAGATGGTGATGGCCGAGGCCGGCACCGGCTGGCTGCCCTGGCTGGTGCAGGAGCTCGACTACCGCCATTGGCGGCTGTGGGAGGCCAAGGATTTCTGGGCCGACAAGGGCGGCATCGCGCTCGAAACCAAGCCCAGCGAATTGTTCAAGCGCCAGATCTGGGCGACCTTCCAGGAAGACTATGCGGCAATGTCGCTGATCCCGTTCTTCGGCGACGGGCATCTCCTATGGGCGTCGGATTACCCGCACCCCGACAGCGTCTGGCCCAATTCTCGTGACGCAATCGAGCGGCAGATGAAGGAGCTGTCGCCGGAAATGCGCCGCAGGCTGACCCACGACAACGCCGCCCGGCTGTACGGCCTGGGCTGACGGCGTGCCGGCGCGAAGGCTCATCCCGCCGGCGGCCAGAAGCGGCGCTGGTAGGCGCCGTCCCAGAACAGCCACTCGTATTGCGCGGCGCGGGTAAAGGCGGAGAGCATTATGGCGCGCGTCGCCGCGGTCGCGGCAGCGGCCGCCCGATCGCTGGTGGCGATGACGGTTTGCACGGCTTCGCCGAAGCGCGGATCGGCGTAGGTATCGATCCAGGCGCGATAGGGGTTGTCGGACGCCGCCTTGCCGGCGATGGCGCAGCCGACATCCCAATAGATCCAGAAGCACGGCAGCAATGCCGCGACCAGCACTTCCCAGGGTTCGTGATAGGCCGCGGCGATCAGAAAGCTGGTATAGGCGAAACAGTCGGGCGCCGGCTCGGCCGTCGCAATCATCGCGGGATCGATGCCGAACGCCCGCAGATATTGCTCGTGCAATGATCGCTCGACCGCGACGGCGCCCAGTGCCGATTGGGCGAAGGATTGCAGTGTCGCCGCGTCGGGCGCCTTGGCCGCGGCAATCGCCAGCGCGCGGGAAAATCGCCCCAGATAAAGCGCGTCCTGGGTGATGTAATGCTGAAAGCGGTCGCGCGCCAATGTCCCGGCCGCCAGCTCGACGTTGAACGGCAGCGCGTGGATCGCCGCGCGCAATTGCGCCGTGCGCTGCCAGGCTTCGTCGGAAAAGCGGATCATCCGTCACCGTCCTGCCGCCGCTAGAATGCGCCGCAGCTTGAGCCTCGCCGGCAGAAGGAGTCCAGTCTCGTGCCGCCGAACGCCGCGCCGATCCAGGGGCCCGTACTGCGGCCTCCCGGCGCCGTCGGCAACCGGCCAAAGCCGGGATTCCGCGGCTGCTCAAGGATCGACAAACCGCCACAGGCGCCGGCCGGCTTCGACATGGGGGACGAGGAACGGCGGCTGCCGGTCGCGCGCCGCAATCACCTGCCCGCGGTTCAGATCTGCAAGTTGGCGCGCCCGCTCGGGTTCGCGGACCAGATCCGTGATTGCGTTCGCCCAACGCATCGGGTCGAGATCGACCACCATGCCGAGCGCATGCTCTTCGCGCGAAGGCTGGTAGATCTCGGCACTCGACACCAGCAGCGCGGCGCCGCCGCGGGCGGCGTCGATGCGCCGCGTCGCCGAGCGGCTGGCATTCGTCCTGCTCGGCAGCAACGGCGACAGCATGATGGCGGACGGCTGCTGCCGGGTCGCCAACCGGTATTGCGGCCACGGACGAGGTGGAACCACGTCGACCCGCCCGAGACGGCCCCATCGCAAGGCGATCCTGCCCTGGGCGGCGATCTCAAAGCGTATTTCGGGATCGGCGCGAAGGACCTTCCGGGCAACCGGCAAAAGCCACCGCTTCTCCGCCGCATGGGTTCGCGTGGCGTGGTAAGCCACGACGGCTCGAGACCGCGGCACCGTCCGGTCTGGCAGATCGTAGTCATCGGCAATCGGCGGCAACAAGCGCGGCGCCGCCTCTCTATGGCGCGCCGCGAGCGTCGGCGTGGATACGAACAACAAGTCGAGCGACGGGCCGAGCCGCGGCCACAATCCGATGCCGAGCCGGTAGCACCAGTAGCGAAATGGCAGGGGTATCGTGCTGTCCGTCGCCAGCGCCTCGAGATCGTCATCCAGCAGCAGGGCGGTGCCTGCAATCACCCGACGATGGCGCTCGACAAGATTGAGCCACTGGGTGGATGCGTAACGACAAAAGAAGATCAGGGCGTCTTTGAATATTTCTGGATCCAGTTTCGCTCGATTCGGTGCAAAATTCGAGAAGATGATCTCAAGATCAGGAAATTGTCGTAGACGCGGCGCCAAATAGTAATCATACGTCGGGTTTGGGCCAAGCATGGCGACGATGATGCGAGCAAAAGGTCGCGGCAGCATCGGAGATACGGTGAGCCTCGGCTGAGGCTTCGACTGAAGATGCTGCGCGAACGCATGAATGTCGAAATCGACATCAAACATCGCACTGCCCGCCGCGGCAGACAGACCAGCGAGTCAGCTCCTTGAAATACGGCACTTGAGGTTCTCGTTCATCGCGCCCCCGAATTCGTCGATGGCCGAATGGGCACGACGGCCCGGCCAAAAACCGCGACCGCATTGGGCTTGGTCCCTTGGAGCCGGTATCGAGGACCGAACCGATCATGTGGCCTGCCGTATAATGCCGCCCTGACCTTGGACGGTCGAGCGCGAATTCGCTTCATCCGCCACCGTCACCGCTGACGCTGCTCCGCCTCGCCCGCACCGACGAAACCGGCGGAGCTGTCGGACATGGCGTTTGTCCGCTAGTCTCCAGCGACAGAATTCTCCTTCTCGGAGCCGCCTGATGGACCGCATCGATCTTCGTTCCGACACGGTGACCCGGCCTTCGTCCGGCATGCGCCAAGCGATGGCCGCCGCCCCGGTCGGCGACGATCAGTATGGCGAGGACCCCTCGGTCAACCGGCTGCAGGAGCGGATCGCCGAACTGCTCGGCAAGCAATCCGCGCTCTTCGTGCCGAGCGGGACGATGGCGAACCAGATCGGCCTCAAGGTGCTGACCCGGCCGGGAGACGAGGTCGTCCTCGGACAGGAGGCGCACATGGTCTGGCACGAATCGGGCGCTGGTGCCGCCAATTCCGGCGTGCAGTTCACCCCGGTCGGCCGAGGCGGCCTGTTTACCGCCGCCGATTTGCGCGCCGCCTATAAGCCGCCCGGCCATATCGTGTTTCCGCCGACCGCGCTGGTCGCGGTCGAGAACACCCACAACCGCGGCGGCGGCGTCGTGTTCCCGCAGGACGACGCCGTTGCGGTCTGCGCCGCGGCGCGCGAACTCGGCCTCGGCAGCTACCTCGACGGCGCCCGGCTGTTCAACGCCGCGGCGGCCTGCGGACGCAGCCTCGCCGAACTGGCGGCGCCCTTCGATCTCGTCTCGGTGGCGCTGTCGAAGGGGCTCGGCTGCCCGGTCGGCAGCGTGCTC